>OZ244065.1:0-4800000 GCA_965215505.1 Capsulimonadaceae bacterium
ATAGGTGCGCGTGTGGACGACCCGGTCCCAGAAGTATTCCGCCGCCGTCCGGTCCTTCGGGTCGCCCGTCAGCTCGTACAGCCGCGCCAGCCCGATGAGCTTCGGTATCTGCGTATTGCCGTGCAGGCCCGCCAGATGGTCCTCGCGCAGAGTCAGTGGGTCCAGGACAGACTTCTGGTAAAACTTCCGCGACAGGGCAAGATACTTCGGGTCCCCCGTCATGGCATAGACATCGGCCAGCGTCTCGTTCATGCCGCCGTGTTCCTGTTCCAGCATGACCTGCCACTGGTCGTCGCTCAGGTTCTTCGTCGTCTCCACGGCCCAATCAGACAGCCTGACCAGCACGTCCTTTGCCTGCGCGTTGTCGGTGTAGAGGGAGGCGTCTCGCAGGCCCGCGAACAGCTTGTGCATGGTGTACCATGGCACCCAGCCCCGGTGGACTCCCTCCCCATGCCCCGCCGCAACGTCGGCAAACATGGCCTTGCCGCCAGGGATGGCGGCCACATAGCCGTTCCCGTTCTTCTCCTGGCACACGGCCAGTTCCCCGACGATGTAGTCCACGCGCGCCTTGATGCGCGGGTCGTGGGTCGACCGGTACTGCATGGACAGCGCCGAAAGATAGTGGCCGAGGATATGTCCCGCGACGCCCTGGCTCTCCCACCCGCCATAGATCGGCGCTTTGGCCGTCAGCCCCGCTTCGGTGCGGAAGCCGTGCAGCAGCCGGTCCGAATCCAGCGACAGCAGGTAGGCCGTGTCGCGCTTCATCGCCGCCTGGAAGGGGCTTGGCAGAAGCGCCACGTCGGCGAGGTCGAACGGCTGGACGCGCCCCGGCACGGCGGGGGCGACTTTATAGACATTAGCCATGGCGGGTTTCGGGCGCGCGGGCGGCGCGGCGACGGCGGCGCTCGCCAGGAGCAGGAGGCCGCAGGCGGATAGGATGGGGGCGTTCTTCATTAGCGTCTTTCCAGGGTCTTCCAGCGGGTGCCGAGTGGTTGAAAACCACTCGCTAGGAGAAGCGTCCTTCGGACGAGAGGATCATTCCGGCAAACAGTCCAGGCTGCGTGTCCCCTGTCCGAAGGACACCTGGCCTAGCGAGGGATTCTCAATCCCTCGGCAGAGGCTGCGTGAAGTGAAGACATGATACCAGATGCGGCGGCTTCGGGTAAAGTTCTGCCATCAAACCGTCGGCATTCTCGGCGGAGGCGGCCAAATGCCGGCATTTACCATCACTGCCTCGATACCCTGTCCTGAACGGCAGGGCTTTAGCCTTGCAAGCCCCCGAGGGTAAGGGCGAAGACAGGACCGCGTAGCGGCGGGGTCCCCCCGCCCTCCTCTGCCCGCGCCTCCTAGTCGCTGCGCTCCATAGCGGAGTGAAAGGCGGGGAATTGCTTTTCTATAGCATGGCGGTTCAGCCCCGTGTGTCCTACTTCCTCAGCACGATCTTCGCCCGCGTCCCCGCGCCCGTGTTCTGCATCAGGAACGTGATCTGGGCGCGGCCCGTCCAGTGGGCCGGGGCGTGGGCGCGGGGCGTGACGGTGAAGTGGGCGAAGTCGGCCACGCGGACGGCCTCGTCGGGCTGCCGCTTTGTCCCCCAGGGCACCGGCGCGGAGCGGCGGGCGTCGTAGAGGTCTGTCCCGTGCAGCCTGCCGTGGAATAGGACGGACTTGGTGTAAGCCGTGCCGACCTGATAGTCTATGCGGACGCCGAGGAGGCTGTCTGCGTCCTGCCGGGCCAGCGTCCCGTCGGCCTGGGCGAAAACACGCAGCCGGGGAGGGAGATCTTCCGCCGTCACGCCGACGGTCGCCTCGGCGGACGTTTCGGACCCCATGCCCATCCGGGCGATCCAGGTGTTGCGGTCGAAGTCGGCATAGGCGCTCTTGGCGCGGTCCGGGTAGTAGTGGAGCGTGCGGATCACCTTCGCGACGGGGTTAGGGGTGAGGTCGGAATAGCCCGTGTCGTCGTCCGCTTCCAGATAGACCACGCCGCCGTCGGGGATCGCCCCGGACCAACGCTTTACCGTGCCGACGATCGGGTGCGTCTCGGTCGGCAGCAGGCGCTCATTCTTGGGATCGTCGCCCCAGGAGGCGTGGGCGGCATCAATGCGGAACACGCGCAGGTGGCCGCGCAACGACCAGGGCAGGAAGTCGAGGAAGGCGTCTACCGTTTGCTCCCGCCCCGTGCGGTTCCAAAAGACGAGCGAGGCCCGGTGTCGGTCAACTGAGGCCATGCCTTCCAGGCCGTCGGGGCCGTTCACAGTCACCTGGCGGCGGTCTACGGGCATCCGGGCGTAGAGCGCATAGGCGTTGAAGACCGCCTTGCGGTGGCCATCCAAGCTGACCATGCCGGACCAGTTGCCGCCGCCCGTGTCCATGAACTGTGCCCAATGCACGGAGGTCAGCCAGGGCTGGGAAAGGAAGAACTTGTAGTTGTGGAGCAGGGCGGAGGCCAGCGCATAGTGGTCCTGCCGCCCTCCCTCCGGGTAGTCAATGGGGTAGGAATTATACTCGTCCAGGGCCGCCTCGGTTGTCGCCAGCGTGGGCCGGGACTGGAGCTGTTCCCGGACCAACCCCAGGACACCGGCGATGTCGGGGGCGTGGTACGGAACGCCGGGGTAGAAGTGGAACGAGAAGAAGTCGAGCGGCAAGCCGCGCCCGAGGACGCCGTCCAGGAACGGCCCGATCCAGGCGTCGGTGAAGGCCAGCGCGGGGCCGCCGACCTCGCCGTCCGGGTCGGCGGCCCGGACGGCGCGCGCTCCGGCTTCGTACATCGCCAGATAGTCGCTCTCGGTGGCATGAAGGAAATCGCCGTTGTCCGGCTCGTTGTAGACCTCGTGATGCCCCACCGTTTGGAGCGGGCCGCCCTGCCGGGCGTGGCGGGCGTAGTCACCTAGGATGCGCCCCCAGACAGCCGCGTCGGCGGGGGCGGAGCGGTAGTCGCCGGGACGGCGCTGCGCGGGGGAGGGCAGATAGCAGTACGACCAGAAGGGGGTCACGTTCCGGCCGTTCAGCAGGGCCGCGATCCGGTCCATCTCCCCGAAGTCGTAGACCGGCTCCTCCGCCGTCCCCGAGACCGGCGGCGTCTTCCAGCCCGCCCAGCGCGTCCCCCAGGCGAGGTCAACGCGCAGCGAGTCGGGCCGGACCTCGTCCAGCAGGGGGGCGTCCCGCTCATAGTGGGCCAGTGGCACGACGCCGGAGTTGTAGACGCTGAACTTCGTCTTGACCAGCGGGGCGTCTACGGGGACGGCGAAGTCCGCCGTGATCGTGACCGGGGCGGGTGTCTTCACGTCATTCGGTCCTTGTGCGTGGGCGGCAGCCCCGAGGCCGAGCGCGGCTGCCGCCCATGCGAAACGCATACTCTTCATCGCGCGAACCTCACCTGAACGGTCCGCCCCACATAGGTCACGCTCTTGCGACTTCCGTCCGGCAGGACGACGTTCAAGTGGCGCGTCGTCAGCATCCCCGGAAACGTGCCCGCGCGGACGCCGACGGTCAGTGTCCGCGTTCGGTCGTCCCAGCGCATCGGGATGCGGCTGGACACGCCGCGCTGGTAGGCGTAAGTGTCGCCGTCGTCCTCGTACAGCGTGAAGGCGGCGTCTGCGCCGGGATAGACGCGCACATCCAAGGGGTCCTCTACGCCCAAAGCCGTGGACTGAATGACCGGTCCGAGCGGCAGGAGGGTCCCGGCCCGGACATAGGCGGGGATCGTGTCAAGCGGGGCCTGGACGTGCAGGGTTTGGCCGCCTGCCACGGGCGCGTTCGTGTTGAAGTCGTACCAGCGGCCCGCCGGCAGGTACACGTCGCGCGCCCCGCCTTGCGACAGAACCGGCGCGGCCAGGAGGCGGTCCCCCACCAGCCATTCGTCTTCCAAGTTGAACGTCTCCGGGTCCCGCGGGAACTCCAAGAGGAGAGGGCGCATGAGCGGGGCACCCGTCGAGGTGGTCTGTGCGGCGAAGGTGTAGAGGGTGGGGATCAGGCGGGTCCGCAGCTCGATGGCCTTCTTGGTCGCCGCTAACACGTCGTCGCCGAAGGCCCAGGGCCAGCGCGGGGAGTTGTAAGTCCCGTGGGCGCGCATGACGGGCACGAAGACGCCCTCCTCGATCCACCGCGCGTAAAGCTCGGGGGACGGCGTACTCTGGAAGCCGCCGATGTCCTGGCCGCAGTAGGGCATTCCGGCCAGGCCCCAGTTCAGCAGCGTGCCGGGCTGGTTCGCGAGTGTCGCCCAGTTGCTGTCGATGTCGCCCGTCCAGGCGGCTGCGCCCAGCCGCTGCATCCCCGGCGCGAAGGCGCGGCTGATGGACCAGGCCCGGCGGTCGCTCATCGCCCGCCATCCGTCCCACTCGGTCTGCACCATCTGGAAGAACTCGTCCGAGGTCTGCTCGGCCTCGTCGTTCCACCAGCCGTCCGCGCCCGCCTGTACCAGCGGGACGTGGTGGCTCCACCACCAGTAGCGCGCCTGGGGCAGGTCAAAGCGCAGGTCCGTCCCGAGCGGGGCGCTCAGGACCCAGCCCTGGCGGCGGGCGTAGTCCAGGTTCGCGCCTGTGACGCGCGGCTTGCGGATGCCGACGAAGTGCAGTCCCAGCGCCTTCATCTTGTCCAGGCTGCCCGGCGGGAAGGTCTTCGGGTTGAAGTCCCAGTCGTTGCTGAACCAGTCGTAGTCGTAGATGAAGGCGTCCACGGGGATCTGACGGTCGCGGAACTGGTGCCACTTGTCCTGAACATCGGCTGCGTCGCTGTAGCCCCAGCGGCTGATCATAAACCCGAACGTCCAGCGCGGTGGGATGGGCGCATGCCCGGTCAGCCGCGCATAGGCTTTGAGCAGGCCGTAGCCGGTCGGCGCGACGCTCAGGTACAGGTCGAGGGCGGGGCCGGGGACCGTCCAGGTCAGCGTCCCGTTGTCGTCGTGCCATGCGCTGCCGGTCTGGTTGCCGGCGACGAGAATGCTCCACCCGCCGGTGGACCAGAGGAACGGGATGCGCGTGGTCCCGTTGTTCACGATCTGCGTGCCTGAGGGGTGTGTCAGGTCGCCTGCATGGTTCTCGCCCTCGTTGCCCGCCCCGTAGAACCGCTCCGAGGCGCTATGGGCGAGCGTCAGCGTGATCGTCCCATTCGCTGCCGATACGGCCCCCGACGAGATCAGCGTCCGGCCTGTGCGGTCTTGGAGGCGCAAGTGGCCGTCGAATCCCATTCGGAGCGCGCCTTGCGGCGTCCGGACCGTGCCCCGCCGGATGATGGCACCAGGCCAAGGCTTGGTTTCCACGACGAACGGGCTGACCGGCGGGGCCGGGGCACCGGTCGGGGAGGCGACGAGGTGAAAGACGCCCGGCTCGACGGCGCTGACGGTGACATCCAGGCCCGGCGCTGCCGCCAACGCCGTCGGGGCGGCATGGGCCGCCCCGCTGACCAGCAGCAGACACAGTAGGAAGAGCGTTTTGATGGGGGGTGTTCTCATTGGCCTGATTATAAGACCGTAACCGGCCTTTGTCAAGCGGCCCCGGCTTGACGAGACACGCGGCGCGGTCTATAATGGCGTCAGGAACCCCCATGATCAAAGCCACCGCACTTCTGGCCGCCGCCCTGCTCGGCGCGCTCCTGCCGCTCCCCGCCCGCGCCGCGCCGCCCACGGTTTCGGCCTCCACGCCCGATCTATACCACTTCCGCCGCGATGACGCGGCCCCCGGCGGCGTGACGCGCATCACGCTGGATGTCAACCATATAGCCGCCCGGCCGGTTTCGCAGAACGTCTTCGGCAACTTCATCGAGAACCTGGGCGCGGTCATCTATGACAACCTGTGGGCGGACGTCCTGCACGACGGCAGCCTGGAGCGCATCGAGGCCGCCAACCGCGTCCCGCCGTACTGGGACCAGACCGGGGCCTCCGTCTGGCAGGAAGCGCCCGGCAGTGGATACCTCTCCCAGCGTTGTGTCCGCCTGTCAGGGCCGGACGGCACCCTGAGCCAGCGCGTCTACCTGCCCGCGTACCGGGTCCGGGGCTACACCCTGACGCTCTGGGCGCGCGCCCCCGCCGAGGCCGGACTGGTGAGCGTCGCCGTCCGCGCGGGCGGCGAGGCGGACGGCCCCTTCCATGCGGGCCTGGAGGCGGCGGGCCAGCCGGTGGTCCAGACCGCCCTGGCCGTCTCCGGCCCGGCCTGGCACAAGCAGACGATTCGTTTGAAGCTGCCCGGCGGGGCCATCGCGAAGGGCCAGGCCGCCCGGTTCGTCATCGCCCACACAAGCGGCGGGGCCGTGGACGTGGACCAGGTCAGCCTGTTCCCCGAGGACGCCGTGGGCGGCATGGACCCGGACGCCTTGCAGGCCGCCCGCGCCTGGCACATCCCCATCCTCCGGCTGGCCGGGAATTATTCCAGCGGCTACCGCTGGCGCGAGGGCGTCGGCCCGCGCGAGGGCCGCCCGACGGACCGCAACGTCGCCTGGGGCGGCGTGGACTCGCACGCCTTCGGCACGGACGAGTTCCTGGACCTGGCGAAGCGGCTGGGGGCGACGCCGCAGATCGGCGCGAACGCCGGGGACGGCACGCCCGCCGAGGCCGCCGCCTGGGTGCATTACTGCAATGACGGGGTGCGCCGCGTCCCACTCTGGGAGATCGGCAATGAGCTGTACGGCGGCTGGCAGATCGGCCACACGGACGCCGCCGGCAACGCCGCCCGCTTCGTCGCCTTCCGCGACGCCATGAGGCAGGCGGACCCCGGCATCCAGGTCATGGCGACCGGCAAGGGCGACGAGTTCGGGCCGGACGGCCTGGGCCGGGACGACGCCTGGAACGACGCCGTCCTGCGCGCCTCGGTCGCGAATGGCGGCGCGGCCCCAGACTACTTGACCCTCCACCCGCTCGTCGGCCTGCCCGGCAACCTCGGCGGCCTGCCCTACGCGCAGGAATGGGAGAGCGCGATGGCGCACCCCGCCTTCCTGGACCAGACCGAGATCCCCGCGCTTGTCCGGGACATCACGAACGTCGAAGGCCCAAGCGCCAAGACGCGCCTCGCGCCGACGGAGTGGGGCATCATCATCGGCGGGCGGGGCTGGGAGCGGGGGCCGAACCACAACGTCACGGCGGGCGCGATCTATAACGCCCTGGCCCTCAACGCCTTCCTGCGCCACAGCGACTGGGTGACACTCGCCAACATGACCGCCCTGCTGCACGGCGGCAGCATCAAACGCAGCCACGGCAGCCTTTATGTGGACCCCCAATACTACACCTCTCAGCTTTATGCCGCCGCCCGCCCGCAGACGCCCGTCGCCGCCGACTGGACCGGGCCGGGCCGGGACGTGCCCGCGCGCGGCTTCCTGCCCGCCGCCGCCGACGTCCCCGACGTGGACGTCTTCAGCGCGCTGGCCGGCCCCGAGACCCTGGTCGCTTTCCTCGTCAACCGCGACCTGACCGGCGCGCGCCCCGTCCACCTGGCCCTCTCCGGCTTTCCCGCGCACAACGCGACGGCCACGGTCCTGACCTCCGCCGACCCGCAGGCGGCCAACACCTGGGACCACCCGGACGCCGTCCAGCCGCAGCCCTTCGCGCTGCCGGGCCTCACCAAGTCCGGCCTGGACGTGACGCTGCCTCCGCACGCGCTGGTCGTGCTGACGTTCCGACGGTGAAGAGGGGGAATGATGCCACCAAAGACGCAGGACCTAAATGACGCTCTGGACGGGATGCTTCCCGATAGTAAAATCATCGCAGACATCTATGGGGTGCTGCGGGAGGAGGTAGACGGGAACACTACATCAATCGAGTTAGACGAGGGGTTATGGACGCCGGTGCCCACGGATGTTCCCATCTTCGTAATCAGCAAATCGTTCTTTACGAGACGCTATGACATCGGCTTCGGCACATACCGGGCATTGGTTTCGCTCGGTGCCCCGATCCTGGAGAAGTCGGGCGGTCTGGTATCTTCCTACTGCTTCTCGACACTGTACTACAACGCCGATGCCGGGTTAATTACCCTCGACTTCTACCGCGAGATGCGCTACTAACTTCTATGCCTACATAGGTTTGGGGACGCGGCTCTCCAAGGCCGACCCGTCCGGTATTATGATCCCAAAATGGGTGATGCTCACATCAACAGGAGAAATGGTGGGTAGACTGGGAGGCAGAAGTGAAGTATTTCACAGTCAATGATTGGAGTGACTGGAACGAAAACGCTGTGCAAGTCGTGGCATATCGGTCTTACATTCAGTCTGTTCGATCCCGCCTGCCCCAAGACTTGCAACTATTGACGGGCGCTGGCGGCGATGTGTCTCTCAACGACGGTGAAGTGGGACTCCTAAGAGTGTCCGTGGAAGCAAAGTCTGTAGACCTGGTGATCAACGGCAAGTGGATCAACGGCATAGTAGTAGGCAGTCGGGTTTTCCATCTCACATATACTGGCGTCGTCTCGGTAATCAGCCAGATTGACTCCGCCGCGAAAGGTCTTCACGGAAGCGGCTACGGCGATCACGGCTTCGACGAGATTGAAGTAATCGGTAATAGCCTGTACGAACACCGTCTGTTGTTTTCGAGCGGCATAGAGCTGCAAATACGTTTTCGCGATTTTTCTTTAAGTTACACCGATGTTCCGAACCCATAAGCCCGGCAGATCATAGACCGGGAACTAATCAAGACAGCATATCGCTTCGTCTGTGAGTTAGTACTGGATTGGGTAGCCTGCCCCGCAGTATCCGAACGGGAACCTGACCTCGCAGACGGTGAACGGGCAGACGACGACCTTCGTGTGGGACGACGCGGACCGTCTGGTCAGCCAGCAGTTCGGGGACGGCCACGGCGACAGCTACGGGTACACCGGCCTGGGGATGTGTCTGTCCAAGGCGGACCCGACGGGCAGCTACTAGTACCTGGCCGACGGCGTATCGCCCGCCTCCCCGGTGCTGACGGACGCGCCGGGCAACGGGCGGGCGCTGCCAGGCGGGGGCCGGGTGCGACGAAATGGTGATGTTTCAGCAAGACGATCAAAACGGGGCGGCCTGGCCGCCCGCGCCCACGGCACCGATGGAAGCAGTGAAGACCGTTCCGAGGCGACCGTACTTGGCAGGCATCAAGGGCCTAGACATTGTCCTCGGCATCATCACGGGGATGACATTCCAGCCACTCGTCACCTTCTCGGTATGTGATTGTTTGCACTACCTTATCATCTCTTGGTATCGTGTCCCGAAGCCGCCGGATGACTGGTATTCCGTGTGGGGTTGTTTCGTGGCTTTGACCCCTATAGTGCTGATCTGGAGCCGTCTCCGCTTGTTCTACAGAACGCTCGCCAACAGTGCGCTATGGTCCTGTATGTTCTTCGGCTGCTTGATTCTCTGGTTCAGTTACTTTGTAGCAACAGACACCGGGCCGCCCATTCTGCCCCGCTAGAATGGGCGGAGGTCGCTCTTTGTTTTCCCTCCCGCCGCAAAGGAACTTTTCCACACTGGCGGCGTCATAAGGCAAACGACAAGCAAACGACCTTCGGTGGGGGCGTGTGCCTCCTGCCGCCGTCCTGCCGTTCCGCCACGAGAGTTGAAGAGTTAAGAGGGAAAGAAGATGAGACACATCCTGCCCGGCGTCGTCCGGGCGGCGGTCCTTTGCCTGGCGCTCGCGCCGCTGGCCCCGGCTTTTAGTTCCGGGATGCCCCTGCGGCAGTTTGATCTGCGCGACTCGTACCAGATCGGCGAAGGGGGCGCGTCCCCGGCAGGGACGCCTGCGTCGTCTTCCGGCGTCAGCGCCGGGCCGATCCGGCTGGCCCGCTTCTCCTATGTCAAGGGCAACGTGACCTGGCGGCCCTCCGAGGGGGCGGCCTGGTCGCCCGCCTCGGTCAACCTGCCCATCCGGCAGGGGGCGCAGGTGTGGGTGACGGACGGCGGGCGGGCGGAAGTCCAGTTCGACGACGGCAGCCTGCTCCGGCTGGGCGGCGGGGCGGTGACGACGCTCCAGACCCTGTTCAGCGATGCGGACGGCGAGTTCACCGAGATCCAGATGAACGAGGGGCTGTCCACGCTGGAGCTGCGCGGCCCGAAGTCCATCTACCAGGTGGACACGCCAATCGTCTCGGTCAAGTCCGAGGGGCCGTCGCGGGTGCGGGTCGGCGTGGACAGCAACGTCGAGGTCGCCGTCCAGAACGGCAGCGCCGCCATCGAGGGCAGCGGCCACAAGGTGGTGCTGGACTCTGGCAGCTACCTGGACCTGGCCGACGCCGATTCGCCGTTCGAGGCGCGCGCCCTGCCCGACGCGGACGGCTGGGACCAGTGGAATGATTCGCGCGACCGGCAGCTCGCCGATGCCGGCGGCGGGGACCGCCTGCCGGCCAACATCGCCCTCGTCGCCGGGGACCTGGGCGATTACGGGGAGTGGCACGACGACCCGCAGTACGGGCACGTCTGGTGCCCCACCGTGACGGATGCGGGCTGGCGGCCCTACCGGCACGGGAGCTGGACGTGGGTCGAGCCGTTCGGCTGGACCTGGGTTTCCAGTGAGGCCTGGGGCTGGGCACCCTATCACTACGGAACCTGGGTGGATGAGCCTTACGGCTGGGCGTGGGTGCCCGGCCCGGCCCGCCAGTACTGGTGCCCCGCCGTGGTCCACTTCTCCGAATACAACGGCGCGGTCGCCTGGGTGCCGCTCTGCCCGCGCGAGGTCCGGTATCCGCCCGCCGTGCGCCTTGGCTATCGGGGGGGCGGCTGGTCGCTGTCCTTCTCCATCGGCGGGGCCGCCGTCTACTACCCGCAGAACGAGTCGTACTGCGCCCCCCGCCCGTTCGACAACGTCGTCGTCAACCGCGTCACCTACGTCAACAATGTGACCAACATCACGAACATCAACGTCACCAACGTCAACCGCGTTGATTACCGGCCCACGACCGTCAACCGGAACATTTATTTGACAAACACGCGGTTCATCCCGTTCAACGCCCGGAACGCGGCGGGCGTGACCACGGCCAGCGTCGCCTCCTTCGGCGGGCGCGGCGAGTACCAGGACGCGCCGCGCGGCTCGGCGGCGTTCTTCGTCCGGGGCCGCTCCATCGGGGCACCCGCCGCCGGGTCCGCCCCGGTCGCCGGGCCGATCAGCGCCCGGCCCACGGCGGCGGCCTTCACGCCCTCGCGCACCTTCCTGTCCGACGCCCGTCCCGATGCGCCCATCCTGCGCCGCCCGCTGTTCCGCACCGCCCTCCCGGCCCCGGTAGCCCGGTTCGCCCCGTCCAGCCCGCGCTACCAGGCGTCCGGGTCCAGGCCGGGCGCGGCCTCATTCCCCGGCGTGACGCGGGCCGTCACTCCCGGCCGTCCCTTCCTGCCGCGCCCCGGATCGGTGACCGGCTCCGGCCCACTCGGCAGCCGCCGTCCCGCCCGTTCTTACCAGGGGGCACCCGGATCGTCAGGCCCGAGTGACCAGGCGAGTCAGGCCGCCCGCGACGCCCGCCGCAGCCTGGGGCAGACGCCCCCGGAGGGCGCGCGGCCCGGTGCGATCCAAAGGCGTCCTTCGCCCGACGCTCAGGCCGGCGGCGATAATGCCGCCCGGCCCGCCCGCCCGGCGCGGGTCTTCACCGGCGGCCCCGCTCCGCAGGAGCGGCCGCAGGACGCCCCGCGCGAGCTGGGCCGCCCGGCGCGGGAGGCCCCGCGTGCCCCGGAGACGCGGCCGATTCCCCTGGAAACGAGCCGCCCGGAACCCGTCCCGGTCCCCCGTGTCTATCGCTCCCGTGAGGCGGCCCCGCAAGCCCAGCCCCAGCCGCGCGAGCCGGAGCGCGCCCCGCGCGAGGAGCGGCGTCCGGCCCCGCCTGAAAACGGTACGCCCCCGGCGCGCGAGCAGCCGAAGGAGGAGCCTAAAGAGCAGCCGAAAGATCCGCCCAAGGACGATCCGAAGGATCAGCCGAAAGACCCGCCGCAGGAGCGGTCCGGCGGCAGACGCCGCGACTAGCGGGGCAGGGAAAACGGAAACGCCCGGCGCGGATGCGCCGGGCGTTCTCTTTGCCTGAAGATGTCAGGCCTGCGTGATCTCGACCGCCCACGCGAACTCGCCCGACCCTTGCGCCGGCATCTGGACGACCAGGGCGTCCGCCGTCTGCGACCACTCCAGAGGTTCGTCATGGCCCAGCAGGCGGACCACGCCGATCTGGCCGTCCCACAGGCCCGCCTCCGAGCCGAGCGACTTGACCGTCAGGCTCTTGCCGGGCCAGGCCAGCGCGATGGCATAGAGCGTGTCGCCTTTGGCGGTGAACCGGACGTCTTCGCCGGTGAACGGCTGCCGGGCGGTGTCCGTGAACGCGCCTTCCTTGACCTCGGTCGGCCCCTCGCCGAAGACCTTCCAGGGGCGCGTCCCGTAGACCGCCTCGCCGTTCGTCTGGAGCCAGCCGCCGATGCGGCGCAGCATCTCTTGCTCCGGGGCGGGGATCGTCCCGTCGGCCTTCGGGCCGATGTTCAGCAGCAGCGCGCCGTTCTTGCTGACGATGTCCACGAGGTCGCTGACGATCTCGCCCACCTCTTTGTAGTCCTGGCCCTCGATGTAGCCCCAGGAGTTCTTGGAGACGGACGTGTCGTTCTGCCAGAACAGCGGGCGGATGCCCGAGAGCTGGCCGCGCTCGATGTCGAAGACGCCGATGCCGTCCGGCATCGCCCCATATTTGTAGTTGATGGCGACGCCCAGCCCCCACGCGGCGGCGCGGTTGTAGTAGTAGGCCGCGAACTTTTGCAGGTACGGCACGAACGCATAATGTTCGATCCACCAGTCAAACCAGACCACCTGCGGGCGGTACTTGTCCACGATCTCGCAGGTCCGCAGCAGCCAGTCCTCCAGGAACTCCGCCGTCGGCGGATCGCCCTGCTTTGGGTCCCCCCAATCGGCGGGCGCGGGCTGGGCGGGCGCATACAGCCCGGCATTCGCCTCGTCCGACACGTCACTCGGGAACTTCCGGCCCCCGTCAAAGAACCACCAGTGTTCCGCCCGGTGGGAGGAGGCGCTGAAGACCAGCCCCTTCGCCCGGACTGCTTCGGCCAGCTCGCCGATCAGGTCGCGCTTCGGCCCCATCTTCGCCGCACTCCACTCCGAACGGTCTGAGTCGTAGAGCGGGAAGCCGTCGTGGTGTTCGGCGACCGGCATGATGAACCGCGCCCCGGCCTCCTGGAACAGCGCCGCCCAGGCGTCCGCGTCGAAGCTTTCCGCCGCGAACTTGGGGATGAAGTCCTTGTAGCCGAACTCGGTCTGCGGCCCGTAAGTCTCGACGTGGTGCTTGAACTCCGGCGTCCCTTCCTGGTACATGTTCCGGGGATACCACTCGCTGCCGAAGGCTGGGACACAATAAAGGCCCCAGTGGATGAAGAGGCCGAACTTGGCATCCTCATACCAGGCCGGGATCGTGTAGCCCGCCTTCAGCGACTCCCATGTCGCCTCGAACGGCCCGGCTTCTATCACCTCGGCGATCGTCTGCATCGTGATTAGTGCGCTCATCGTGTCTCCTCCGTGTCCTAATGCAACGGCGGCCTTCGGTTTTCCTCCGCCGTGGCTAAGGGGTGTCAGTGCCCTCTCCCGCAATCAGGGTCCTGTCGAGACGGCAGTGGCACTCCACAGGTTGCTGGGATCGTGGCTCACGGAGTCGTCTGTATACGGACCATAGAACGTCACGCCGAAGTTTCCCGCGCTCCCAAAGTCCCCCGCGTTGTTTACGCTCCACGGCATGACGCGGTGATCCGTGTTGCCCCACAGGATATGGCTCAGGCCGTCCAGCCCCGTCGCCAGGGCCTTGGCACTCCACAGGTTGTTCACCCCGTTGTCCGTGTAGGGACCGTAGCCCGCCGCGAGGGTGAAGGAAAAGTCCGGGTTCACGTTCCAGAACATGGCCCGGCGGTCCGTGTTGCCCCACAGGAGGTGCGTCGCGTTGTCGGGGCCAACCGACACGCTCGCCGCGCTCCACCTGTTCTGCGCCGCCCCATCCGTGTAGGGGCCATACCCCGCCAGGGTGAAGCTGAAGTCCGGGGCCACGTCCCAGAGCATGACCCGGCCATCCACGTTGTTCCAGACGATCCGGCTGACGTTGTCGGGGCCGGTGGCGAGCGCCGCAGCCGACCAGAGGTTGCCGGGATCACTGCTGACCGACGTGTCGGTGTAAGGGCCATAGCCCGCAAGGGTGAAGCTGAAGTCCTGGGCGACGTTCCAGAGCATGACGCGCCCGTCGGTGTTGTTCCACAGGAGATGCACCACATTATCAGGGCCGACCGAAATGGCCGTCGCCTTCCACTTGTTAAAGGCGGGGTAGCTGCCCGTGCTGTCATCGGTGTACGGCCCATAGCCGGCGAGGGAGAAATTGCCGCTGTCATCCACGGTCCAGAGCATGACGCGCCCGTCCATGTTGTTCCACAGCAGGTGCGAGAGGCCGTCCGCGCCGGTCGCCAGTGCCGTCGCGCTCCACCTGTTGTTCGGGTCGCTGCCGACGGAGGCATCCGTGTAGGTGCCGAAGCCGTTGAGGGTGAAGGAGCCATCGACGGCGATGCTCCACACCATGACGCGCCCGTCCACGTTGTTCCACAGCAGGTGCGTGTGGCCAGCGGGGGTGGCGAGGAAACTTTGGGTAGTGTTGTCGTTGTAGGTCCCCACGATCTGCCCCACGTTATTGATGCCTTTGATCTGGGTGCCGTTCGCCGCAGTGATCTGGTAGGGGACGGGGCCGTCAATCGTCGTAAACCGGCCGCCGGTGTCCAGGAAGCCGTGGTCGCTGAAGGTCCCGGCCAGGTAGGTCCCTACCATCTGCCCTGCGTCGTTGATGCCATAGACGTGGGTGGTGCCATCTGAGCCTTGAGGAGCAATAACGGTCTTGAAATCGGTGGCGGTTTTAAGGAAGCCGTGGGTGTGTCCATCCATACTTGAGTAGTATCCCACGATCTGTCCACTGTTATTGATGCCGGTGGCATAGGTGCCGGCGGCGTAGGCGCCCGTCGCAGCGTCCGGGTCGTTGATCGGTGTGAAGGTGCCGGCACTATCCAGAAAGCCAAAAGCCTCGCCGCGCAAGTTTTGGCAGTATCCCACGACCTGCCCCGCATCGTTGATGCCGGTGACGTAAGTGCCATAGGCAGGATCAGGGCCGTCAATCGTTGTGATGCGGCCCGCACTCAAGAGAAAGCCGTGGGCTTTGTAGTGGGCATCGTAGTAATACCCCACGATTTGTCCAGAGGCGTTGATACCCGCGGGTGCGGTGTTAATCGACCCGTCTGGGTCTTTGATGGCCGTGAAGCCGCCGGAGGTGCTCAGGAAGCCATGGGAGACGTAGCTGGCATCAATGTAGGTGCCTACGATCTGCCCCGTGTTATTGATGCCGGTGACGTAGGTGCCGTATCCGGTACTGGGGTTGCTGATCGTGCTGAAGTTATAATCCGCGTGGGCCGGGCGGGCGGCAAGGCCGAGCGCCGTCAGGAGCATCAACGCGAGGCCGATAGGGCGAGTGGAGCGCATCAGAGCAAGTGCCTTTCTGGCAAAGAAAGCGGATGACCGGGAGAACGCCGACAGCCCATGGCGGGCTGCTCGGAAACTCCATGTACCGATTATACACTAAGATTGGCTCTGAGACGTGCCTTTGTTCGTTGGTCTTGCTACTGTCTGTGCCTCATTTTCATCCGTGTTCGCTGAAGCGCCAAACCGATGCAACCTTTCATTCAAAAAGCCGCGACGTATGATCCCCGGCGGGTCTTCGCATCGGCAGACTCTTCGGAGAACGCTTTGGAAACACAATGAGCATGGCGAGACTTACTCATGCATCTTCGGGACCGCCGCCGGCTTCGCGCCGGACGGACCCTTGGCGATCTCGGACAGCGTCACCAGCGAGTAGCCGTGCGCCCGCAGGGCGGCGACCAGGGCCGGAATGGAGGCCGCCGTCACGTCCGGGCCGTTGTGGAGCAGGACGATTGCGCCGGGGCGGACGTGCTGCATCACATACTGGACCAGAGCCGGGGAGGAGCCGACGTCCTCGGCGTGGAGCGCGTCCACGGTCCAGTAGGCCAGCGACAGGCCGTAGCTCCGGGCGAGGTGCTGCACGGAGGCGTCGGCGTTGCCGCCGGGCGGGCGGAAGAAGCGCGGGGCGCGGCCGGTCATGGCCTGGATCACGACGCTGGTCCGCAGCATCTCGGATTCGGCCACGGATGGGATCACGAGGTTCATGTTCGGGTGGGTGTAGGAGTGGTTTTCTACCTCATCGCCCTGGCGGGTCATCCGCCGCAGGAGGTCGGGGGCCTGCTCCGCCCGCGACCCGACCACGAAGAAGGTCGCCTGGGCGTGTGCCTTTTCCAGTGCGTCCAGCAGGGCGGGGGTCTTTGCGGGGTTGGGGCCGTCGTCGAAGGTCAGCGCGACTTGTTTCCGGCTCGCGCTGCCCACCCAGAGGACGACCGGGCGGGCCAGCGCGACGCGCGTCCCGGCCGCCGCCGACGTGGTGAGAGCTGACGTGGTGAAGTAGGTCCGCGCGAACTGCCGCCCGTCTTTGTAGCTCGGGTCCAGCGCGGCGGCGTTCGCCCGGTGCGCGTCCGCCTCCGCCTGGTTCCCTGACGTCTGGGCCGCCTGTGCCAGCGTCCATTCCGCCACTTTGCGGGAAGGGCGGAGCCGCAGCAGGTTCCACAGCCGCACCCGCAGCGCGGGCGTCACCGCGTCCTTCTCCGCCTGCTTGACCATGGCGGCGTCCTTGTTCGTGACCCGCACTGTCACCGTCTGCGTGTAGATCGTGTTCCCATACGAGTCCATCGCGTCCACGCGGACCGTGTGAGTGCCGTTCGCGACCTTCAGGGTGTTCCAGGCGTAGGTGAACGGCGGCTGGTTGCTCGTCGCCGCCATCTGGTCGTCAATGGAGAACGAGAGGAAGGCGGTCTGGGCGGGGATCTCGCCGGGTGGGCGGAGATCCGCCACGCCCGAGCAGACGAAGACCGTCCCGGTCCGCCGGGCGGCGTCCGCGATCCCCCCGCCGAGCCGGTCCGCGTACATCTGGCGCAGCTCCGGCTCGGTGACGGCCGGCTCCAGGGCCGCCCCGCCGTCGAACAGGGGCCGGATGCCGTCGTCCTCCCGGACGCGCGGGACGCCGCTGTCCGTCTGGAGGAACTTCGCCAGCAGTGCGACCCCCGCCTTCGGATCGGTGCGGTAGGTCGCCATGGCGACTACTTCCGCCCGCGCCGGGTCATCCGCCGCGCCGTCCTTGCCCACGATCGCAAGCGCCCCGGCGGCGTCGCCGCCCAGAAGCTGCAAGTACGCCCGCATCGTCTCCAAGTCGCCCGTCTGCGCCGCGCTCAGGCCGGGCCGCCCTCCCGCCTGCGTCAGGGCGTCCCGCGCCGCGTCCATCTTGGCCTCGAACAGCCCGCACAAGGCCAAACCGTACAGCGCGGCGGGGTCCTTCGACCTGTCGGCGGCCTGCGTGAAGTCCGCCTGCGCGCGGCCCAGGCTGCCCACATACAGCGCCGTCGTCCCCCGCAGCTCATACGGCAGGGCGGCGTCCGGGTAGGCCGTGATCAGACCTTGCGCCGAATCCGCCGCCTCCCCATAGCGCCCTGCCTCCAGCAGATGCAGCGTATATCCCACCTGCGACTCATAGGTCGCCTTGACATCCTCCGCCCGCCCCGCCGTCGCCGACAGGCAGGCCAGGGCAACTCCTACGATGCCGCCAAATGTTCTACCAACTCTGGTTTTTCCGCGAAAAGGCATCAGCCGTTGTTCTCCACTGATTTCAAGTTCATCCTAGCTCATTGCCGGGTGGGCTACTCCCAACTGAAGTAAAGGTATTTCTGGCCGTCATCAACCGGCACATCCCACTTTTTCCGACCGAAAGTAGTCACCCACTGTTCGAACAGTCCTGCTCTTGCCTGCGGGTCGTCGGGTAGTTCCACCACTAGCTGATCAGTCGCCTCTGTGATGTCGGTTTCCGGCAGACCGCGTTCCACAGACACCTTACGGACCCAATCCCCTCGGTCACGCTGAACCTTAATCGCAATCACCTTGACCGCCCCGCGATGGTACAATCGCTGGACGTAGTTTATCGCTCTCTCCCCGGCGAAACCTTTGCTGACTCCGTCGCCGCCAAAGGTCCGAAGCACACCATCTTCCTGCTGCACCCAAGACAAAGCTTCAACAGAATTGGGCTGCTGTAGCTTGCGCCCGAAGAAATCCGTCGCCGTGGGTTGGGGTAGGTCGTGCCATGCGAGTACGTCTTGGCCTAGTAACTCGACGGGTATACGTCTCGCCCGCTCGAGCGTCATATCTTGATTCTGTTCGAGCGTCGAGTCAAACCCGGCAGGAACCATCTTCCAGTCCCGTGTACAGAAAACTGGAACAAATTCGCCGTGAAACTCGCAGATTGCTATATTCTCCACCGGCCTAATTAAGCCTTCATGCAGCACCAAGCCTGACGGCGAAGTGGCTGACGGCAAACTGGGTTCCCGCAAATATCCGTACTGCACGACCTTGAATAGCTTGTTGATAATGGCAGGTACATTCATCAAGGTTCGTTCTTCGGTTGCGCTGGCATCAGTGCCTCCATGCGGGCAACGGTAGCATCAAAGGCCGCGGCTATCAGCCCTTCCAGTTCTGCCTGTTCGTTCGCCGTCAACGCCTCCTGACGGCCCTTCAACTCCTGAAGCCTCGCCTGTTGCGCTTCCGTGAAATAAGCGTCACCTAGATTATAGGGCCAGATGATTATTGGAGAGAAGGCATCGCCAGAAGTCGTTCGCATAAGAGCCGTGAGAGCTTCCTGCGGCGTCGTGCCGAAACCCTCCTTGGGTCCCGTGGTCGCGCGAAATCTGGCCTCCTTCAGATGGCTCATTGCTGTTCCGCTCGCCTTTCAGACGCGCTCAAGTGGTTTATGTGGCTCTGCCGGTAGTTCAGCGCGCATCGAGTCGCCTGATCGCACTTCACCCCCAACTAAGACGGTGCCCATCACGCCTGCCTTGCGGACAAGAGTCCCGGCCTCGTCACGGCCCAATACTGCCGCCAGAAGCCCTGCCTGGAAGCGTTCAATTTGGGCACAGGGGTTGCGTAAGCCTGTCACCTCAACGACCGCGCCGTCACCCAAGTACAGCCGAGCGCCGGTGGGCAGACCGAGGAGGTCAATGCCGCGCGTCGTGATGTTCTCGCCCATCTGCCCCGCCGCGACTTCAAACCCCGCTGCCCGAAGCTCGTCGTGCAACTCGGCATGGATGAGATGCACTTGCCGCAGGTTCGGCTGCGTAGGGTCAGCCGCGACACGGGAGCGATGCTTGACGGTCACGCCGCTATGAGCGTCGCCCTCAACGCCCAGCCCCGCGAGGAGACGGATGCTCTCCCGGTTTGGCTTGCCGAACGAGTGCGTCGGGCTGCTGCTCATGGCTGTTACTACGGCCATTTGTTCCTCCAAGGCTGCCGCTGACGGACAGCACGATGCATCAGCCACGCTTGTAGGCTACGCTCAATCCTTTCCCGACTCCTACCACAACATGATCGAAGCCTGGGTGTGAGTCAATTGCCTCTAAGTAACTTGCGACCTCCTGCGGGTGTGAATGCACATTGTCAGCCAACACCAGAGCGTCCGACTCGAGGCGAGGCAAAAGCAATGGGAGCAGAGCCGTGTACTGCAAACGGTTAGCATCGAGAAACACAAGGTCGAAAGAGCCTGGTAGTCCTCCTAAAACGTCACCGGCATCCCCTTGAAGAAGAGTGACATACTCGCGGAGGCCAGCCCGCTTCAGGTTGGATTCGGCCAACGCCTGTTTCTCCGCACTGTGTTCGATGCTGGTGACATGTCCAGCCACCCGTTGCGTAGCCGAAGCGAGCCAGATGGTGCTGTGTCCGTTGGATGTGCCAATCTCCAGCAGGCGCGTCCGGCGTCCGCTCTGGATAAAGATGCTGATGAGTTGAGCCGTTTCGGTCTCCAAGTTCAGCATCTTTTTGTTGTGGGCCAACTCATGAGCGTCATGGACTTGTCCCCATGCTTCCATCTCGGCGAGTACCTGTTGAATATGTTCATCCACAGCGCCTATTGTACCTCAATCTTCTTCCACCATTCAGGGCTGGGAACGCTCACAGCGCCTTGCGGATCATCTCGCGGCAGACCGGAGCCGCCGCAGAGCGGCCGAAGCCCGCGTTCTCGACGATGCAGGCGAAGGCCAGGGTGGGGCGGTCGGCGGGGGCGAAGCCGACGAACCAGGAGTGGGTCCGGCCCTGGCCCTGGTTGTTCTGGGCGCTGCCCGTCTTGCCGGCGACCGACGCGGGCAGGCCGTCGAAAACGCCGGAGGCCGTGCCGCCGGGCCGCGTGACGGCGGCGAGCATTAGACGCATGTGGGCGGCCTGGTCCGGCGTCATGGCGGCCGTTCCCTCACTGATTTTGCCGCGCGTTTTCAGGAAGATGACGGGCAGAAGACGGCCGTTGTTCCCGACGGCCTGCGCGACGCGGGCCATCTCCAGCGGCGTCACCTGCACCGCGCCCTGACCATAGGCGCAGTCCGGCAGGTCCTCGCCGAGTCTGGCGACGGGGGGAAGGTGGGCCAGGCCGAACTGCGCGTGCCCGGTCTGGTACAGTGCCTTCGGCCCGAGGTCAATGCCGAGATGGGCGAAGTAGACGTTGCACGAGACGCGCAGCGCCTTCGCCATGTCGGTCGCGCCGTGCGGCACGAAGCCCTCCTCGTCGGTGACGCGCCGCCGGGAGTAGTTCTGGCCGCCGAAGTGCCAGACGACGTTGGTGTCCGTGTGGTTGCAGGTGACGACCGTATTCCCCAAGCCATACGCCAGGCCCGCCGTGGCCGTGACGATCTTGAAGGACGAGCCGGGCGGGTACAGGCCGGACAGGGCGCGGTTGAAGGCAGGCCCGGCGGGCTGCTTTTGAAGCGCGTCCCATTCGTCCGCTGTTAGCGCCGCCGGGTCGAACGTAGGCAGGGAAGCGAGGGCCAGCACTTCGCCCGTCGCGACATTCAGCAGGACGGCCGCGCCTCTGTTCTGGGGCTGCCCGGTGTGCCGGTCCTTCACCCGCGCGGCGTAGGTGTGCAGGGCGTCGGTCGCCGCCTGCTGCAAGTCCCTGTCAATCGTCAGAGTCACATCTTGCCCGCGCGGCGTGTGGTGGAAGGGGAGGTTCTGCGTCCGGTAGGGGCCGAGCAGGTCCGGGTAGCTTGCGAACCCGCGCAGGCGGTCGTTCTGCCCCAGGGCGTTCCCCGCCGAGGCGGGCCTCTCGATGGCCCACACTGTCTGGGCGCAAGCCGCGCCGCCGGGGTAGACGCGCGGGCGGCCGTCGGGACAAAGCAGGGCCGTCTGCCCCGGCTCATCGTCCGAAACCGGCCCGCGCGCCAGCACCTGCCCGTTCCGGTCCTTGATCGTGCCGCGCGGGATGTCGGCGGCATAGGCCAGCAGGCGCGGGTTGATGTGGGCAGGCAGCGGTCCGCCCGGCACGGTGTCCCGGTCGGGGGTTCGCAGGAGCCGCGTGGCGATGCCCTCGTCGTGGATGCCCTGCACGTCGAACAGCCGCAGGACGCCGACGCCGAGCAGGAGGTAGGCGGCGCAGCCGACGGCCAGCGCCCGCGCCGTCCGCGACCACTCGGGCGTCGCCCGGTCCACGGCTGCGGACGGGAGCGTCCTGCCGGACAGGTGCAGCAACAGCCCGACGGCGAAGAACGAGGCGACCAGGGAGGACGCGCCGAACGAGACGAACGGCAGGGTGATGCCGGTCAGCGGCGTCAGGCCGGAGACGCCGCCCAGGATGATCATGGCCTGGAAGCCGAGCAGCAGGGTCAGGCCCGCCGCCAGCAGCCGGTCAAAATCGGTGACGGCCCGCCGCGCGATGTGGAGGCCGCGCGCGATCAGCAGGCTGTAGACAGCCAGCAGGACCAGGGCACCGATCAGACCCGTTTGTTCCCCGTAGGTCGCGAAGATCGAGTCCGAGCCGGCGCGCGGCACGAACTCGGGCCGGCCCAGGCCCAGCCCGCTGCCCCACAGCCCGCCGGTCGCCATGCCCCACAGCCCCTGCGCGAGCTGCGCCCCGTTCCGGTCGGCGTTGTCCCACGGGTGCAGCCACATGACGACGCGGGTGGCAAAGAACCCGAAGTGCAGCGCGTACCCCGCGCAGGCGGCGAGCAGCAGCAGGACGGTCCCGACGAGGGGATAGACGACGCGGCGCGTTGTCAAGTAGAGAAGGGCCAGGAAGACGCCGAACAGCAGCACGGCCGGCCCGAGGTCCTTGACGACGAGGAAGAGGAACAGGCAGAAGGCGTAGACGCCCGCCAGCGGCCCGAAGTCGGCCAGCCGGGGCAGGGCGGCCTTGGCGTCTCCTAATGTCCCCTGCCGTTCGGCGAGATAGGAGGCGATAAATAGGACCAAGAGTATCTTGATGAATTCGACCGGCTCTACACCGAATAGCTGGATGTGGATGCCGCCCGGCCCGTGTCCCAGCACTAACAGCCCCAGCATCAGCAGCACGGCGGCCCCGGCATAGGCATACTTGTACCGGCGCAGGGGCAGCCGCCCGAAGGGCCGCGTCAGGGGCAGGAGCAGTGCGAGCAACCCATACAGCGCGACCCCCCACACCTGCCCCGTGAAGGCGAACGAGTCACGGTACGGGTCCTTGACGCTGTAGACCAGCATCAGCCCCAGGCCTGACAGCAGGGCCGTGAACGGCAGCAGGAACGGGTCGGCGGTCGGGGCGGTCTTCCGCAGGACGGCGTGAACCAGCCACCAGACAATGAGGAACGCCGCCGCCCCGCCCCAGAAGAGGTGCGAGACATCGGCAGGCGTCCGCGCGACGAACTTGTCGTCAATGTCCGCCGTCTGCACGTCTTTGAGGGCTTTCGCGTGGCGCAGGCCATAGACCGACGACCAGCCGCGCCCGCGCACCGTTACCAATGCGTGCGCCGTGTCCGGCCCGACCGAGAGCGCCTGGGCGAGCTGCGCCGCCGTCGCCGCGTTGATGTTGAACGGCTGGGCCGGATAGTCAGTCGTCGCCTTCTTGCCCAGGAAGACCAGGGCCAGCCCGAAGAGCAGCACGACCTGGACGGCGAGGAGCAGCAGGAATTCGGTTTTGCGGTTGGAAGATTTCATAAAGAGACGTAGCCATTATGCCTGCGGGTACAATGGGGGCATGGACCCGCTCGCCCGCAAGATCTCCGACTTCATCCAGGACACGCCCGCCACAGACGCCGCGTTTGAGGCGCTGGCGCTCGCCCAATTCAAACGGCAGTATGAGTGCTGCGCGCCCTATCGCCGCCTCTGCGACGGCCTAGGGCGGACGCCGGACCGCGTAAACCGCTGGCAGGACATCCCCGCCGTGCCCGCCCAGGCTTTCAAGGTCTATGACCTCTCCTGCGCCCCGATGTTTCAAACCGTCGCCGCCTTCCACTCGTCGGGGACGACCGGCGCGCAGACCAGCCGCCACTTCCTCGATGCCGACGCCCTGGCTCTCTATGAAACCAGCCTACGGGCCGGCTTTGACGCCGCATTCCCCGACCGTCCGCACCGCCTGTGGGCGCTGATGCCGGACCCCAGAACCGCGCCGCGTTCATCCCTCTCGCACATGCTGGGGACGCTGGACGCGGAGCGGTTCTACTGGGAGGATGACGCCGCGCTGACCTCGGACCTTGCCGCACTGACGGAGCCAGTGACGCTGTTCGGCACCGCCTTCGCCTTCGTGCAGCTCTTTGATGGCACCGGTCAGAACTGGCGTCTGCCCGCCGGCAGCCTGATCATCGAGACGGGCGGCTTCAAAGGCCGGGCGCGCGAGGTGCCGCGCGAGGAGCTGTACGCCCTGTTCGGGACCCGTCTGGGCGTTCCAGCCGAGGACTGCCACAGCGAGTACGGCATGTCCGAGATGGCCTCCCAGTTCTACGGGCGCGGCCTGGACCCGGTCAAGCGCGGGCCGCATTGGGTGCGGACGCGGGCGATTGACCCCGAAACCGGCGAGGACGCCGCGCCGGGTACGCCGGGCCTATTGCGCCACTACGACCTGGCGAACTGGAACTCCGTCCAGGCTTTGCAGACGCAGGACCTGGGGACTCTGACGCCGGACGGCTTCGTCCTGCATGGCCGCGCCCCAGATGCCGAGGTGCGCGGCTGCTCGCTGACGGTGGAAGAGCTATGGACGAAAGCGTAGACGGCATCATGGCGGCACTCGCGCGGCTCCGGCAGCGGCACGCGGATGTCCTTGCGCCGATGCCGCAGGCGGAGGTCGTCAGCAGCCTGATGGAGTGGGCGGGCCTCTGGCGTGACCCGACCTATCCGCCGCGCGTGAAAGCCCAGACGTGGCAGGAGCCGTTCCCGTTCGCGATGGTGCAAGTCAGTCTGGATGCCCTGCTGGACTCGCTGACTACGGAGTCCCTATGGGCGCTCATTGACGCCGAGGATATGCGGGATGCCCAGGGATACCCAGTTGTCGGCCATGTCATCGCGGGCAACACGCCGCTGCTGGCCTGGGTCAGCATCATCCGCGCCCTGCTCGTTCGCAGCGCCTCTTTCGTGAAATTGCCCTCCGGCCCGGCGTCGGAGTGGGCCAAGCTCTTCTGCCACTCGCTTTTCCAGGTTTCGCCTAACCTACGCTTCTGTGTCGAACTGGCGGAGTGGCCGGGCGGCACGACGGAACTAGACGCCGCGCTTTGCGCTGGGGTGGACCTCGTCATGGCGCACGGCGGCAATGCGACGATGCAGGCCCTACACGCCCTCTGCCCACCTCAGACACCCTTCGTCGGCTACGGCCACCGCGTCTCATACGGGTTGGTGACACGCGGGAACGGCACGGCGGAAGCCGCCGTAGGCTTTGCTAGAGACGTGCTGCTTTATGACCAGGGCGGCTGCCTCTCCCCGCAGACTGTCTTCGTGGAAGGCGGTTGGGAAGACACACTGGCCTTTGCCGAACGTCTGGCGGCGGCCCTGCCCGATGCGGCGGCGCGCTACCCGCTGCCCGTCCGCGCTGATCGGGCTGGGGCCGCTGTCCGGGAGGCGCGCGCCCTGGCCTTGATGGGGGAGGGGAACCGTCTGTGGGAGGACCCCGGCCTGCGCTGGACCGTCATCGCCCGCCCACAATCCGTGTTCGCCCCCTCGCCGACGTTCGGCGTCGTGTCAGTCCAGCCGCTCGCCGCCCTCGAAGACCTGCCGGAAGCCCTCGCACCCGTCGCCGGGTATTTGCAGGGCTGCGCCGTAGCGGGCGAGGAGGACGACTACATCCCCCGCGTCTCCTACCTCTGCAAGCCGGGCGAACTCCAGGCCCCGCCTTTGTCGTGGCGGCAGGACGGGCGGGACGTGCTGCGCGTCCTGACCCCGCCGCATCACTACAGGGCCGACGGCATCACCACGAGTTGCGTCCCCGATGGCAGTGTCTCCGGGGAGACTTCCAGCGTCGAGGAGGCGTGATGGACGACCTGGGCGGGGCCGAACAGGGCCAGCAGATCGTCCACGGGCCGCAGGTTCAGGTTGCTCTTGCCGTTCTGGTAGTGCATGGGGATCACGATCCGGGGCCGGATCAGGTCAATCGCCGCCTTCAGGTCGGGGACCGGTACCGTCGGCGGTCCGCCGGCCACGGCGAGGAAGACGTCTATGCCCCGTATCGCCTCCGCCTCGGCGGGCGTCAGGGCGTGGCCCAGGTCGCCCGAGTGGCAGACCGAGACGCCGCCCAGCGTGAAGTAGGGCATCGAGACGGGCACGTCGCGGGCGGGCGACTCCCACACCTGCACCCCCCGGAAGTGGACGCCGTGCGCCTCCGTACCCTCGGGACCGTGGGCGAAGTCCAGGCCGTTCAGCCGGACGGGGGTGCCCGAGGCGGCCTCCCAGTGGCTGTGGTACTTCGGGTTGAGGTGGCTGACCAGCACGACATCGGCCACCGTGTTGATCGGCCCATAGGCACCCGCATCGGGAGCGCGGTAGGGGTCCAGCAGCACGCGCGCCGTCTCGGTTTGGAGCAGGAAGGCCGCATGGCCGAGCCAGGTGATTTTGAGACTCATGGTGCCTATTGGATTCATCACGCCGGTAGATTTTCCTGCATTTTCAGGTATAATCAGCCGATAATCGTTTTATATCATGGGTGCCGACCCAAACACTGCGGGAGTTACTTAATCTTTGAACGCCGCTCAACTCACCATTTCCCAGCGCCAGGACACTAAAGGCGCCGTGATCGAGGCAATCGGGGAAGTGGATCTGACCACCGCCCCGCAGCTCCGGGAGGCCCTGATGGCCGCGATCAACGGTGCGGAAAAGTCGCCGCTCATCGTGGACCTCAGCCGCGTGGACTTCATTGACAGCGCCGGCCTCGCCCTTCTGGTGGAAGCGCGGAAGAAGCTCGCGCCGGAGGGCCGCGCGCTGAATGTCCTGCTCACGCCCAGCCGCCAGCCGGAGCGGGTCCTGAAGCTCGGGCGCTTCGACACGATCATGAACCTGGCCTACAGCCTGGGCGAACTGTAATCAATCCCCCCGATCATTTTATGGCAAAACAAACACAGACTGTGACCGGCACGGGCGCGGGCACACAGGGCCAGACCGGCGAAGAAGCGCGGTCCCTGCCCGAAGACGTCACCGTCCCCGGCTACATCGACCCCATCGTGGGCCGCGTCGCCCACCGGGACGTCATCGGCTACTACGGCTTCCCGCTGATCCGGGCGGGCGAGACGGTCACGCGCGAGATCCTCGCCCGTGCCCACAGCATGTCCCGCCTGTTCGAGCTGCAAGCCGCCACCGAAGAGGAGTAGCGTCCGCCGGACGACGATCTGACGACCATGAACGAACGGGACTACCAGCAGAACAACGGTGGCAGCGGCGTTGCCGTCGCCCTGCTCCTCGGCCTCCTCGTGGGTGCCGCCGCCCTGCTCCTCGCCACCGAGCCTGGCAAGCGCGTCCTCGTCCAGTTCTCGGACCGCACCGAGGAGTGGAAGGCGCAGGCCGCCGCCGCCGTCGCCGAGACGCGCGAAACCCTGGTCAGCTCGGTCGAAGCCCAAACACCCCCCACCTCCGACAGCGGCCCCGGCCGTGTCCGCGAATACCTCTGATCTCTATCTCCCCTCGAACTTGTTCCCCGTTTGACGTGCCGGTCACCTGACTATTTGGGTAAGATGCCGCCAGAGGCAGTCGTGCCGCTGCTTCTCCCCATACTTCTCTGGAGGTGACCCTGTCAGACGACTGACTCCACGAACAGAATCCGCACGGCCACTATCCGAAGCCCTATCACTGGGGCCGACCGGGGCATTGGGTGTGCCGCCGCTATTGCCTTCGTCCGCTTGGAGGTGGATGTCGCCATCACCTACCGGTGGAAGAAGACGCCCGCGAGGTCCTGAGCCTGATCACGAAGCCGGAGCGCGTGGCCGTCGTGGTGCCGGGAGACGTCACGAGCGAAGCGCTCTGCATTCCCATCGTCGCGACCGCCGTTCGCGGCCTGGGCGCTTGGATATCCTGGCGAACAATCCCGCCGCACACGTCATCGGGCCGGCCAGCGCGGACATGACTGCGGAGCAGTTCGACGAGTCGGTGAAGGCGACGCTTTGTACGCTCCTGTGGATCACGCGGGCGGCCATGCCCTACCTCGGTCCGGGGGCGGCCGTCGTCAACACGGCCTCAGTGCAGGCTTACAACCCGTCACACCAGGCTATCGTGGACTAACCCGCGACGGAGGATGGTATCGAGGACTCTACCAGGCAGGTGGCGCGGTATCTGATCGAGAAACGGATCCGCGTTAACGCCATCGTGTCGGGGTCCTTCTGGACTCCCCAGCAGCCGAATGAAGGCTTTGATACGAATCATCTCCCATGGCCGCCTCATGCCTGAGCCTGTCACACCCTCAGCCCTCCCACAGAAAAATTTTCGCCCGTTGACATGGATGGTTAATTAAGTCTATAATTAAACATCTCAACGGAAGGGAACAACGCACTTGCCGCCACATGGTCCTCACCATCCGCCTCGCCGTGGTCCGCACCATCCTCTGGAGCCGCCGCGCCGCCCAGGGCGACCGCCGAGTGTTGGGGCCGACACGCCGCTCAACGTCAAGATCAGCCAGGACGAGCTGGCGCTCCTGGATGACTGCGCCGCGCGGCTCTCCGTCAGCCGTGCCGAGGCCGTCCGCCGGGGCCTGCGGCTGCTCCAAGGGGCGACCGGGGGCAGCCCGGTTGCGCTGACCGAGGGCCTGCCGCCGGACGTCGCGCCCAAGCGAAGACTGCCTGCCCTCCCCCTCTCCTGGCCGGACGCTGGTGGGACCGGTGTCGCCGCGAGTGCGGACGCCCTGTACTCCGAGCTGAACACGACCCCCGCGAGCGTCACGCGCGGCCAGCTCGAAACATTGCTCCAGTCCGTTCTGCTGGCGACCGGGTCGCATTTCCCGTGTCTCTACTTGCTGGACTGCCTGCGCCTGCACGCCCTAGCGACGGGCGGGATTTTGGCGTCGCCCGAAGCTGCCGCCCGTTTCGCCGGTCTCATCCAGGTGCGCGGTGGTGCGAAAGAGGCCGCCTGACCGCGCCACGCGGCACAGGGTATCGGCTTGTTCACGAGGGAGGAACATGTGAGGGAAAAGCCCGAGCAGAACAATGAGGACGCGGGCGCGGAGAAGAAAGACTCTAAACAGGGCAGCGTCCGCACACTCGCGCCGCTGAACTTCGTGCTTGCGGACGTCCAGAACGGCATGGGTCCGTATGTCACCTTGTTTCTCCAATCCAGCATGGGCTGGAATCCGGCCCAGATCGGCGCGGTCGTCGCGTCGGGCAACATCGCCCAGGTGATCGCGCAGACCCCCGCCGGGGCTTTGATTGACCAGCTCAAACAGAGGCGCGAGCTGATCGCGCTCGGCTCCCTGCTGATCTCCCTCGGCTGCCTCGGGATCGTGCTGAAGACCGTCTTCCCGCTGGTGCTGGTCTCACAGTCGCTCATCGGCATCGCTGGGGCGCTGTTCCCGCCTGGCATCGCCGCCATCACTTTGGGCCTGGTGGGGCGCAAAAAGATGGACCGGCAGACCGGCCAGAATCAGGCCTTCAACGCCGCCGGGAACATGACGGCGGCGGCCCTCATCGGGGCGATCGGCTACTTTCTAGGCTTGCACTGGATGTTCTACCTGATCGTCCTCCTGAGCGGGGCGGCGGTCTTCTTCGTGCTGAAGATCAAGGCGGACGACATTGATTACGCCCTGGCGCGCGGCGCGGATGACGGCCGGCAGGAGGGCGAGCAGGGGAGGTCAGGCGCGGGGGGCGCGGCGGAGGGCGCGGGCTGGAGAGGCGTCAAGGAAGCGATGCGGGGCCAGTTCTCCGGGCTGCGGGAACTGATCAAGGACAGAAAGATACTCGTCTTCCTCGTCGCCGCCGTGCTGTTCCACTTCGCCAATGCGGCCATGGTTCCGCTCGTGACAGAGATGCTGGCCAAGGGCCGGAGCGGGCGGACGGCGGTCCTGTACACTGCGGGCTACATGATGGCCTCGCAGTTCGTGTTCGTCATCGTCGCCGCCGGGGCGGGCCGCCTGGCCGGGTCATTAGGGCGCAAGCCGCTGTTCCTCTTCGGCTTCGCCGCGCTGGCCGTGCGCGGCATCCTGTATACTCTGAGCCACAACTCGTTCTACCTCATCGGAGTCCAGTGCATGGACGGGCTGGGCGCGGGCATCTTCGGCGTGGTCAGCGTGCTGATCATCGCGGACCTGACAAAGGGGACGGGGCGCTTTAATCTGGCGCAGGGGGCCATCGCCTCGGCAGTGGGGGTCGGCGCCTTCCTCAGCAACTCCGTCGGCGGGCTGATCGCCAAACACGCCGGGCAGAACGTCGCCTTCCTGACCCTGGCGGGGATCGCGGCGGCGGGTTTGGTCTACTTTTGGGTGCTGATGCCGGAGACGAGGGAGGGGGGCGAGGGAGAAGACGGCGAGAAGGGCAAGGCCCAGTGACTCCGCACCTTCGCCTCATCCTAACCTTAGCCGTGGCTGCGCTGACGCTGCTCCTGGTCCTGACCCGCCCGCGCGGCTGGCACGAGGCGTGGTGGACGGCGGGCGGCGGCGCGCTGATGCTCCTCCTGCGGCTGGAAACGCCCGCCCAGGCCTGGCGCGTCACGCGGTCCGGGCAGGACGCCCTGCTGTTCCTGCTCGCCCTGCTGCTGCTCTCGGCCCTGCTGGAGCGGAGCGGGTTCTTCGACTGGTCCTCCATCCAGGCCGCCCGGCTGGCACACGGCGACGGCAACCGCTTGTACCGGAACGTGTTCCTGCTCGGCGCGCTCGTCACGGCCTGCCTGTCGCTGGATACGACGGCGGTCATCCTCACGCCGGTCGTGCTGGGCTTCGTCGGGCGGCTCAGACTCCCCGCCCGGCCCTACATCTTCGCCTGCGCCTTTGTCGCCAATGTCGCCTCGCTGCCGCTCCCGGTCAGCAACCTGACCAACCTGCTGTTCGCCGGCGCGTTTTCCCTGCCGTTCGGCGGCTTCGCCCTGCGGATGCTCCTGCCGCAGTGCGCCGCCCTGTTGATGAACTACACGCTGTTCCGAAGGGTCTTCCGCGCTGACCTCCGCGCCGAGTTCTCGGACGACGACCTGCCGGACGCCCGGAGCGTGGTGCCGGACCGGGGCTACTTCCGTGCCGCCGTCCTGGTCCTCGGGCTGGTCCTCGTCGGCTACTTCGCCGCCCCCTTCGCCCATGTCCCACCTTACGCCGTCGCCTTCACCGGCTGCCTGGCGCTCGCGGTCTGGGGCGTCTGCGCGGGGCGGGTGGGGTGGGGGCTGCTGCGCGAGGTGAGCTGGCCAGTCTTCCCGTTCGTGGTGGGGCTGTTCGTGGTCATCGGGGGCGTGGAGAATCTGGGGCTGACGGGACTGGTGGCCGCGCGGCTGGCGTCTCTGAACGCGCACCCGCTGGCCGGCATGGCGGCGGTGGCCGGCGGGGCGGGACTGGCCTCGAACGCCCTCAACAACCTCCCGGCTGCGCTGCTGGCGCGGAGCGTGCTTCAGCAGTCCCATGCCCACCCGCCGCTGGTCTATGCCGCCCTCCTGGGGACAAACATCGGTCCGAACCTGACGCTCTCCGGCTCACTGGCGACGCTGCTGGTGCTGACATCGGCGCGGAAGAAGGGGGAGGACATCCGCGCCCTGGACTTCCTCAAGGTCGGCCTGCTCGTGACCCCGCTGACGCTCCTGGCCGCCCTCCTTGCCCTCTGGCTGACCTTCCGGGTTTATCCCTAAGACTTGCCGCCCAGCTTGGTCTTGAGGTAGTCGAGGGGCGAGAGGACTTGCAGGGTAATGGGGACCGACAGCGTTTGCAGGGAGGGGGAGCGGACGATCACCCCGGTCTGATAGGTCCCCGGCGGCATCCCCGCCGTCGGGACGGACACGGCGACCGAAACCGCCTGCTTGGGAGCCAGCGCGCCCTCCATCGGGGCGGCTTGCATGCCCTCCACGGGCTTGCCGACGCCGCCGGTGACGCCCTCGGCGGTTGGCACGACCAGGAATCCGACGGGCGTCTCGCCGACGTTCCTGAGCGTGAACTGCCCCGTCGCGGTCTGCCCGCGCCGTCCGGACACCGGCAGCGGCGTGGCGGGAGCGCCCTCCCATCCGCCAGCCTGGAGCAGGCCGGGCGCAGGCGTGACCAAGACGCTGCACTCCACGGCCCACCGGTCCCCGGTGACCACGGCCCCGTTCGGGCCGACCTGATCGTCGCTGCTTATTTCCAGCTTGGCGGTCAGGAGGGTGCCGCGCTCCAGCGCCTTGGAGGCGTCGATGCAGACCGGGATCTCGTGGTGGTTGCCGGCGAAGCGCAGGGCGGGGACGACGATCCAGGGGGCGCGCGGGATGATGTTGCCCCGGATCTCGCCGCCGCCCGCGTTGTAGAGCGTCACCGAGAGGCCAGGCTGCGCCTTCCCCGCCATGACCTCCCCGAACCGCAGGTTCTTTTTCGTCACCAGCAGGACCGGCGGGGCGACCAGCCGCATCTCTTCCAGGAAGTCGCCCGCCGTCGCGTACCGGTAGTCGGTGTTATAGGAGATCGCCTTGTTGATCAGCTTCACCAGGCCGAGGTCGGCGTTGGGCTGCTGGATCAGCGAATTGGTCACATACATGGAGCGCGCGTTGATCTGCGCCTGGTCCGGCGCGACCCCGGCGATCATCTCATAGAGGATGCACCCCAGTGCGAAGATGTCCGTGCGGACGTCGGCGATCCACCGCCCGTCCGCATCCAGTTCCGGGGGCAGGTAGCCTTCCGTCCCGTACAACTCCGTGGGGGCGTCGCGCTCGTGGCCCGCCCCGAAATACTGCGCCGCGCCGAAGTCCAGCAGGCACAAATGCCCCTGGGGGGTGATGCGGATGTTGGCGGGCTTGAGGTCGTGGTGGACGATCTGGCGTGCGTGCAGGAAGGCCAGGGCGTCGCACAGGCTGACCGACCATTTCAGCACCCACTCGCGGGTGAGGGGGTGCCGCCGGGCGATGATGTCGTCGAGCGTCTTGCCGACGATGAACTCCTGGGCGATGTAGAAGTGGGCGTCGCTCTGGAACGCCTCGTAGAAGGTCGGCATGAGCGGGTGGGGGCTGGCCTGCATCCCGACCAGGCGCTCCCGGTCGAAGAGCGCCTTCAAGGGGGCTTGGTCGCGCGGGTGGCGGGCGGGGAAGAACTCCTTGAGGGCGATCTGCCGGCCGGGCGTCTCAGGGTCATGAGCCAGGTAGACCGCCCCATAGGCGCCCAGGCCTACCATGCGCTCGATGACGTACCGCGTGTGGTGCCCCGGCACTTCCTCGCCGGGGGCCAGCAGCATCACGTCTTCATATCGCTTCCGCTTCGCCAAATTTCCCATTCCCTCGCCGACAGGACTTGACAATCCCTTCCGGTTTGGGTATTATACCCCCCGTGACGTAAAAGGGTTCCGCCCGCTGCGTTCCGCTAGTTTCAGGCCCCATCGTTTAACGGTTAGGACAGCGCCCTCTCACGGCGTAAATCGCAGTTCGATTCTGCGTGGGGTCAGTCATATGTCTACTATAATCTCCCGCAGGCTCCCGTGCCGTGGGAGATTTCTCTTTTGATGCTCCGTCTCACGCACCTGGAACTGCCCCCATGGACCGACTGTACGCGCCCTGGCGCATGGCCTACGTTGAACAGCCCTCCGCGCCCGCCCCGGACGCCACCGGCTGCGTCTTCTGCGACAAGGCGGCCTCGACGGACGATGTCGCCAGCCTCATCGTTCATCGGGGCAAGGCCTGCTTCGTCCTCCTCAACCTGTTCCCCTACAACAACGGACATTTGATGGTGGTCCCGTACCTGCACACGGCGACTCTAGACGACCTGGACGCGGAGGCGACGCTGGAGATGCTGACGCTGGCCAAGGCGGCGCAGGCGGCTCTCGCGAAGGCGATGCACCCGGAGGGCTACAATCTGGGTATGAACCTGGGAACGGCGGCGGGGGCGGGCATCGCGGATCACCTGCACCTGCACGTCGTCCCGCGCTGGAACGGGGACACGAATTTCATGCCGGTCCTGGCCGACGTCAAGGTGCTGCCGGACGCACTGGAAAATAGCTGCCGCAAACTGCGCGAGGCGTGGGCCTCTCTGGGATAGGAAGGGTGGACGGGGATGGCGGAGGCGGACTTGACGCAAAAGGGGCGTCTCATTCTGGAAATGGCGGAGCAGGCGAGCGTCTGCCCGGCCTGCGACCTGTCACAGACGCGCAACAAAGTGGTCTTCGGCGACGGCAACGCGGACAGCCCCCTGATGCTGATCGGCGAGGGGCCGGGTCAGAACGAGGACGCGACCGGCCTGCCGTTCGTCGGGCGCGCGGGGACACTGCTCGACGAGTGCCTGCGGGACGCCGGGATGCTGCGGAAGCACATCTACCTGACCAATGTCGTCAAGTGCCGCCCGACTCTGGAGGAGATGGGCCGGATAAAGAACCGCCCGCCGCGCGCCGATGAGAGCGGGACCTGTATCCCCCTCTGGCTGGAGAAGCAGATCGCCGTCGTCCAGCCCCTCGTCATCCTCTGCCTCGGCGCACCCGCCGCCAGCGCCGTCATCCACAAGAACTTCAAGATGACCCAGGAGCGCGGTCAGTGGTTCGAGAGCAAATACGTCCGCTACGCCATGGCCGCCCTGCACCCCGCCTACATCCTGCGCCAGGAAGGCGAGGCTTACGATCAGGCGAAACAGTTCCTCGTCCAGGACCTGATCGCCGCCCGTGATAAGGCCAAGACGGCCAAGGCCGAGCCAAAGATGACTCTGTTCTGAGGCCCCCCCGCCCCAGCCGGACGTCGCTACTTCGTCTGCTTGGCGTATTTGGCGGGGTGCTTGTCGAACAGGCGCTTGCAGTTGGACGTACAGAAGTAGTACGTTTTGCCCTGATAGGTGCTTTTCCCGACGGCGGCCTTCTGCGATGGCACGGGGAGCCTCGTCACGGGGCAGACGATGCCGGAGGCCGTGCAGACGGCAGGAGACGCCAGGGTGAGTGCCATCAGGAACCCGCCATACGCCGCTCGAATCTTAAAACTTCTGTTCATTGGTTGACCTTCCTGCTCCGTCGATCCGCACTCCGCCGGCCTATGCCGCCATTCGGAGAGCGGCGGGATCGGTCGCAGCCTCCAAGGGGAACTGCCGCACCAGTTCATTCAAATAGACTGTCATCGTATTCAGGCGCAGGGCGGCCTCGTTGATCTCCTGAATGCTGCCCGTCTGCGACTCGACCGTGACGGAAACATTCCGCGCCTGCGCGGTCACCGCTTCCGATGCACTGTCCAGGACCTTCAGCACCTGCTCGTTGTCCCCTGTCGCCGCGTGCATCGTGTCCATCGTCGCCTGGACGGTCTGCATGGCGGCAGCCATAGTCACCGCCGTGATCCGGGCGGCCTTGACCTCGGAGGCGACGGATTGGGCGGCAGACTGGATCGAGGAGAGCGCCGCGCTGGCTTCTTGACTGCGCGCGGCACCTGCGGCGACCTCCTTGGTCATGGCTCCGATGGCCTGAATGGATGCATCGACTTCGGCACGGATGCCGTCAACCAGGTCTGAAATCTCTCGGGTGGCGGTCGTCGAGCGTTCCGCCAGCTTGCGGACCTCGCTGGCGACCACGGCGAACCCGCGGCCCCGCTCGCCGGCGTGCGCCGCCTCGATGGCGGCGTTCAGGGCGAGGAGGCTGGTCTGGCCGGCGATGTCGTCAATGGTTTCCACGATCGAGCCGATCTGGCCGCTTTTGCGTCCCAGCTCGACCACCGTGAGTGAGGAGTGGTCCACCTGCTTCCGGATGCGCGCCATGCTCGCGAGGGTTTGGGTGACCGCTTCCCCGCCGGCCACGGCGATGTCGGCGGCGCGCTCGGCCGAAGCGGCCGTCTGCTGGGCCGAGTGAGCCACCAAACGGGCGGCCTCCCCCGCCTCGCGTATTCCCTCCCCCGCCTGCTCGACCGCCCGACGCTGGGACACCGAGACGGCAAGCATCGTCGCCGTGGCGCGGACGGACTCGGCGATGGAGGACGTCACCTCGTCCATGGCATGGGCGACCTGACCGGCCACGCCGCTCGCGTGTGAGGCGGAGGAGGAGAGCTGCCCGCTCGTCTGGGCGACGGTGTCCGCGCCGGCGCTCACTTGTGTCATGAGGTGGCGCAGTTTCCCGATCACGGCATCCAGCGATGACCTCGCTTCCTCAAGCGCGCGCGTCCGCTCCTCTACGCGGCTCTCCAGGGTCTCGTTCGCCTGCCGGATGACACCGGCGCTCTTGTTGAGCTGGATCAGGAACCCGGCGACACAGGCCAGCAGCAGGGCGCAGAACAGGCCCAGAGCCAGGTCGTAAGCGTTGCTGCGTTCCTGGCGGGCATGATAGAGCGCCTGGTCCGCCTGGAACAGCCCGTCGTTCTGCCGGCCGGCCGGCAGGGTCACGATCTGGTCGAGGAGGCCATCCACGGCGGCGCGCTGGGTCAGGATCAGGCGCGCGTGGGCGAGCAGCAGGTCAAGGTCAGGCTGGGAGTCCTTCGGGAACCGGGGGCGCGCTTTGTCCAGCCCATCGGCCAGGCTCAGAATTTCGGCCTCGCCGCCCTTCGCGTTCCCGGAATCGTAGATCAAGACCTTGCGGAGAAGCTTGTCCGCCTGCGCCGCGCCGCCCGTCCCCCGCACGCCGTCGGCGTTCCGGATGCCGTCTTCCAGCACCGGCAGATAAGCCACCGAGTTCTTGAGGATGGCGTTCTTGGATTTGAAGTCCTCGATCAACTGCTGCTGCCGCGAAATGGTGTCCAAGTACTCCCGTAACGGCGCGTCGAGCCTGCCCGACGGATACAGGACGTGGGCGTCTCCGGGAAGGCGAACCGCCGCCGCGCTCAGGTCTTCGGAGGTGGAGACGACCGGGTCATAGTTGGTCAGCAGGGAGAAACGCAGTTCAAGCGCCTCCTGAGTCAGAAGTCCATCCTGCTCTTTCATCCGGCGGAGATCATCCACGAGCCGCGTGTGTTCAGCCATCTGGCCCGTCCGGGAATTGGCGAACAGGAAGCCAAGCAGCGCAAGCGCCATGATGCTCAGGGACCACCACTTCAGGTGCGCCTTTGTCTTGCCTCTTTCGCTCATTTCGGGTTCTCCGGTTGTTTCGGACTGTCTGGCTGCTTCCCGGTGGTGCTATTAAGGAATCCGACGATCTGGACAAGCTCCTTGGGCTCCAGGGGATGGCCCAATTGGTACATCGCCATGACCTCGACGGCTTGGGGAAGGGTGGTCGCCGAGCCGTCGTGGAAGTAGGGCGCGGTGAGGGCGACGTTACGCAGGCTCGGAACCCGGAAGACGTGTTTGTCGCTCTCGCGGCCGGTGACGGCGTACCGCCCGAGGTCGGCATCGGTCTCGTGGCCTCGGGCGGCGAAGTAGTCGCCCATGACGCCGAACTTCTGGAACATGTTGCCGCCGATGTTGGCTCCCTGATGGCAGGAGACGCAGCCGTCCTGCTTGAAGAGGAGATACCCTTGCTTTTCGTCGGCGCTCAAAGCTGCCCGGTCTCCGCGCAGGTAGCGGTCGAAGCGGCTGTCCGGGGTGAGCAGCGAACGCTCATAGGTCGCGATCGCGTCGCGGACGTTCCGGGGATGAAGCCCGTCCGGGTACAGCGCCGCAAAGGCCGCCCGGTATTTGGAGTCCCGGCGCAGTTTGCCCATGATCTCGTCCCAATCGGACCCCATCTCTTTGGGATTGTGTGTCGGGCCGTTGACCTGGTCTTCCAGGGTGTTCGCCCGCCCGTTCCAGAACTGCCTGTAGTTGAGGCCGCTGTTGAGGACCGTCGGCGCGTTGACCCCGCCGAGCGCGCCCCCGATGCCGACGGAGTGGGTCAGCTGGTCGGTCCCGCCCTTGCCCAGAGCGTGACAGCCGGCACAGGAGAGGGTGTCGTCATGGGAAAGGCGCTTGTCCTGAAAGAGTTGAGCGCCGAGTGCGACCTTAGCGGCATCCAGCTCAACTCTTTCGGGTATCGGCTGGATAGGTTCTTCCAGAATGTGGGCGCTCGGCTGGAGGTCGGCGGACAGCGGCGTCCACGCCTGGGCCGGTTTGGGCTTGGGCAGCAGGAAGAAAGTCGCCGCCAGGAGTATCAGAAAAGCCGAGGTCGTCAGCAGGAGAAAGATCGGTCTTTTCATCGCGCCCTCATAGATGTTGCCCTGGCTGATGTAGTGCCCTGGCTGATAGTTCTAAAAGGGATTATGGGCGTTTCAATGATAAACTGTAGTACGTCCGTATTGGCGGCGGCCGGCCTGGACATCCCGCCGTCGGTGATGGAGGGAAACGCCGCGCCAATGCCGAACTCAGAACCAATCGTACCCTCAGAAGCTGAACTGGAGATGACACCGTATTGAGCGACGCATACCGACTCGCCGCCATTGACCTGGACGGCACGCTGCTCGGCAGCGACCATGCCCTCAGTCCGGGCAACGCCGCCGCCGTCCGGCGGGCGGCGTCTGCCGGCGCGAAGATCGTCCTCGCCTCGGGCCGTCAGTGGCGCACGATTGACGCATTCGCCGGGCAGCTCGATCTGCCGCCCGAGGCACCCATCATCGCCTATAACGGCGCGATGATCCGCACGCACGGCGGCGAAACGTGGTTCCACCAGCCCCTTCCCGCCGAGGCTTCCGAGGCCATCGTCCGCTACTGCGTCGCGAACGGCTACCACCTCAACCTCTACCACGACGACACGCTTTATGTCCAGAATGACACCGTCTGGGGGCGACTCTACCGTGAGCGGACCGGCACGGTTCCGCACATCACCGATCTGGCGCGGTTCGACGGCGAGCGGCCCACCAAGCTGCTGCTGATCGACACATTGGAAACCACGAATCGCCTGCTGGTCCACTTCCAGGCCGAGTTCGGCCGGTCGCTCTACATCACCAAGACCGAGGACGAGTTTTTGGAGTTCATGGACCCGGACATCAACAAGGGCGCGGCGCTGAAGGAGACTGCCGAGCGGTTGGGCGTGACGGCGGCGCAGTGCGTGGCCTTCGGCGACTCCTACAATGACCTCGCGATGGTCGAGTGGGCGGGCATGGGCGTCGCGATGGGGAACGCGCGGGCCGAGCTAAAGGCGGTCGCCGAGCGCGTCGCCCCGACCGCCGACGAGGACGGCGTCGGCGCGGTGCTGGACCAGCTCTTCCCGGTCCAGGACCAGCTCTTCCCGGTCCATCCATAGGACGAGCAGGAAGTGCGGGAACGTCAGGGCCGCGATCAGCGACAGGTAGAGGTACACGAAAGCCCCCGCCGTGACGTGGGCGCGTCCGTGCCACCAGAACAGGGCCGCCAGCATCGCCAGCGCCCCGAGCGTCATCGGCAAAGCCTGCCGCGCGACTCGCAGGATGGGTCTCGCCGTCTCCCCGCGCGCCAGAAGGGCGCGGCCGGCTTCATCCAGCAGCATCAGCCGGGCGAGATGACGGGCCGAGTGCCAGACGCAGAAGTAGACGCCGACCGCCAGGATCGGCGGCACCAGGCTGAAATAGATCAGCAGCAGGCACACCTCTCCGGCATCCCGCCGAAACCCCGGACGGTGCGCTCGCCACGACTGCCACAGGTAGGCCGCGCCGAGCGCCGCCAGTACGGCCATCCCCGCCTCCCGACCCTGTCCGCGCGGTGTCCAGGCCGGGGCCGAGCCGTACCAGCCGAGGATGCCCCCGGCGACCTGCGCGAACACCGACGGGAAGGCCAGTGCGGGCAGGACAATCGGCAGACCGCCCCGCACGAGCCACACCGTCAGCCGCTCGCCCCAGCCCCGAGGTGCCGGCCTCCCCTCGAACGCTTCCAGAAAATAGGCGTCGCCCTGTCCCCAATGCAGCCACGAGAACAGCAGGAAGACGGCCAGAGCCGCCGGCGGCAGAGTGTGCCAGAAGGCGAGATAGACGGCCACCAGGGACATGTATCCCAGCACGAAGAGGAGCAGATAACGCGGCGTCAGCCGGCGGCGACGCAGGAACAGCGGTGCCAGATGGTCCAAGGCTCCGTGCGGCAGGCCCAGGAAGACCATGCCGAGTAGGAACGGGAGGAACTGCCAGCGGGCGGCAAAGCCGGGCAAAAGGTGTGAGAGGAGCAGCACGGCCAGCAGCGTCCCCCAAGCGGGGTAGGTCAGCCACCTTCGGAGACGTCTGACGGCCTGGTTCGGGGCCGGAGCGTCCGGGCCGCCGCCAGGAGGAACGGCCCCAGCGGGAGGCTCCGGATGATCTGCGAATCGCTGTGCCATGTGCCGGCCTCCGAAAGAAAAGCGGTCAATGCCTCGGGCGGGACGTGGGCGAAGAGCCGCTGGAAATGGCCTGGGAATGCGCCTGGGTCGTCCCGCAGAGCGCGCAGGAAGACGGCGTCGAAGAAGCGGTAGCGGGCCGGGGCGGGCCGCTCACGGAACCGATCCAGTGTCCCGGCCGCCGCCGCGTCGGCGATCTGCCGGCACTGTTCCTGGATGCGCGCGAACGTGTACCCGCTGGAGGGCTTGGTACACCCGCCCGCCGTGCCGATGAAGAACACGCGCCCGTCGCGCTTGGGGAAGGGCCGCATCGTCATCGGGATGGCCCCGGCTTCCTCGCGCGTAACCGCATATTCGGTCACGCCGCGCTGCCGCGTGAGGTGCGCCGAGATCTGCGCCCGGTGCTGTTCCGGCGTCTGCCTCGCCGCCCGGCTGTCCTGGATGTAGGTGTCCTCGACCAGAGCCTCTGTGGGGGAGAAAGGGAGAGTGTAGAGGAAGTGCAGGCCGTCCGACTGCGACACCCGGAAGTCCATCAGCGTACAGCGCGTGGAATCAAATTGGGGCGTCTCCGTTCGGACGAATTGCCCGAAGAATCTCTGCGTCAGGGCATCGCCGTCCTCGGGACATGAGCGTAGTCGGCTGTCGAAGACGTAGTCGGCCGGGTAGATCGCGCCTCCTGCCCGCACCACGGCATGGCCCGGCGTGGCGTCGCATGACTCCACGGGGCAGCCCAGAGCGAGCGTGACATTGCCCGACCGGCCGATTTCTTCCACGACATGGGCATAGAAGTCCCTGCTGTGGAGGCAGGCGTAGCCGACGGAGGGTGACGTCTGGGTCGCCGCCCGGCCCGCCGCGTCGAAGACATCCCAGCGGTGCCAGCAATGGGCCGCGAGGTCGGTGAACGGGGTGGGGCAGGTGTCCCAGAAACACCAGGTCCGGTCGTCGGCAAACGCCGCCTTACGGTCCAGGATCAGGATCGGGTCTTGGATGCCGCGTTGCAGGAGATAATGGCAGAGGCTCAACCCCGCCGCTCCTGCGCCGAGGATGATGTATCTGTACCGGGTTCCGGCGGTGGCCACGGGGGCCGTCACTTTCTAAAGGAGCCGCCCGTCCGGAAGCGGGCGGCTCTCGGCCTGATGGGCAGGGAGTCAGCGCGTTTGGCCCTCCGGGTGGCCCGTACCCGCATTGATGCGGAGGCTTCCTGAGCCGTCGGCGTCCTGCGGCAGCCGCTCCGGACTCTCCAGATCGTCCCCGGACAGTGCTTTGACCGCGAGATAGGCAGTCACGCCGAATCCCACCTTGTTGATCACGTCCCCAACCGAAGAAGCGACGTTGAACCAGTCCAGGTTGATGCCCCACGAGAGGTGCGAAGCCGACAAACCCTCGAACCAGTAGACGATGGGGTAGATGCCCCACAGGCTGACGAGGTACAGGTTCATTGATTTGATCCCGTGCCGGATCGGGAGCGGCTGCGACGCGGCTAGCCGGCTGCCCTCGGTCAGCAGCAGGTACAGGATCACGGCATAGCCGAGCGTGGAGATTGTACCCCAAATGTAGTGCGCCTGGATAGCGCCCGCTGTGCCGGGGAACCAGTGGCCATGAAGGGTGGTCCCGTACAGTTCCCCGATGAAGCCCGTCACGATCATGAACAGGTCGGCAAGGATCAGCTTCCAGGCGAAGGCGAAGCCGCGCACCTTCAGCATCTCCGGGTACTTCAGCAGCAGGAGCGGCGTCGTCACCGTCCAGTCCACATACCGGACGTCCGTCGGGAACGGTCTGTCCGGCGCGTACTGGGCGGTGAGGTAGTAGTAGGCCACGGCGGCGACCCCGCAGATCATGGCCGAAGTGACCATGGTGCCACGGTAGGCGGGCAGGATTTTCTCACGTTCGGAGAGGAAGAAGACGAAGGCCGCACCGAGCGCGAACATGGCGGTGAAGAGGCTGTAATGCACGAACGCCTCCGAAGTCGTCCAGTGCGTGACGGCGTTGTCGAGACCTACATGGTCAAGGCCCATCGAAAACTCTTTCTAATCAGTGCGGACCGGTGCGTTTCCGGGACGCCTGACGGCGGGAATATATGACATTGTACGCGCATGGGGCGGGCGTTAAACGTGCCGCGCTCGATGCCAAGGACCCGCCGCATCTTGTGACACACATGTTCAAGCAAGGGTTGACAGCGCCCCCCCATATGTGGTATTTACCAGGATAGCCGTCTAGGTGGCAACGTGATAATTGCCACCCGTCATTGCCCTCCACTCGGGGCAGTAGACTTAGTCAGGAGAACACAGGTACTCGGGTAGGGAGTGCCTACGCACGGTAGCGTTTTTACCGCAGGAAGGTCTGACGTCAACTCATTTAGAAAAGGTCTCACAATGCCTGACACGAACGTGCTCAGCTCCGGCGCGTACAGCGCCGTCTACAACGGACTCTCTCTCGCCGTCGCCGCGATGCTTGCGGGGACTCTCTTCTTCTTCTTCTCGCGCACACAGGTCGGTTTCAAGTACCGTCCTGCCCTCCTGGTATCGGCGCTCGTCACCGCCATCGCGTGCTACCACTACTTCCGCATCTTCAACAGCTGGGTCGATGCCCACGCGGTCAACGCCTCCGGCAGCTACGACCTGACCAAGAACACCTTCAACGACGCCTACCGCTACATGGACTGGATTCTGACCGTGCCCCTCCTGCTCGTGGAACTGGTCGCCGTTCTGGGGCTGCCGAAAGAGGAGAGTCGCGGCCTGCTCGTCAAACTCGCCGTCGCCGCCTTCTTCATGATCGCGCTCGGCTATCCGGGTGAGATCCAGACGAACCTGGGCCTGCGGACGCTTTGGGGCACGCTCAGCACGATCCCCTTCGTCTACATCCTGTTCATCCTATGGAAGCAGCTCAGCACGTCGCTCGAGCATCAGCCGGCGGCAGTCAAGCCGCTCGTCCGCGGCGCGCGCCTCCTGACCCTGGCGAGTTGGGGCTTCTACCCCATCGCCTACATGATCCCCCTGCTCGGCAACGGCATTCCCTACGAGGGGAAGCAGATCGGCATTCAGGTCGGCTACACCATCGCGGACATCATCGCGAAGGTCGGCCTCGGCGTGTTCATCTACTTCATCGCCATGGCGAAGACCGAGAACGACGCCCGGACCGGCGCTAACCCCTTCGAGCCGACGATTGGGGCGGCCACGGCACCGGCCTAGTCCCGTCCCGCGACAGGAGGGATGCTCCTCCAAACACAAAGCCGCGCCCCTTCACGGGGCGCGGCTCCTTCACCTTTTGGTTTTCCTTGCACTGCGGTGAATAGAAAATGGGGTTCCGGATGACAAAGAGGCCGATCAAGTTCGTCGCCTGGGCCGTGATCGCGGCTGGATTTTTTCTGGCGAACTACGCCGCCCAGCATTCCTGGCCGCTCTGGACGATCACGATCACCGGGGCCGTCTTCATCGGCGCGGTCGTGGCATACGTCCTGACGGCGCAGTCACAGTAGGCGAGTGAGACAGGCTAGTTCAGCGAGGACAGCCTGCCGAGCGCCTGGGTGTCCACGGGTAGGATCGTCCCTTCGGCTTCCGTCCGGGTGCCGAACGTCTCCTGGATCGCGTCCTGCGCCTCGATCTCCGCGCGCAGGAGTTCGGCCTCATACTCCAGCCGACTGACCGTGTCGCCGATCTCCAGCAGACTCTGTTTCTCCGCCAGCGGCACTTGCAGGACGCTGGCGACGGCATAAGACAGGTAGGCAGGCTCCTGGGGGAGCTGCAATGCGCCGAGGGAACGGCCCGTCATCGCGAAGAGCGCGCGCAGGTATTTCTTGAAGAGGCCCGTTACAGTTTCGGTGACGGGCTGCACGCGGACGGGGTCGTCCGCCCCTTCGGACAGCGGCTCGACGCTCGCGGAGAGGTAAGGCTTGTCGTAGGATGTCCGCGTCACGCGGAAGCGCGTCTCCCCGAAGACCAGGATGTTCATGCGTCCGTCCGGCATCTCCTCGAACTGGGTGATGCGCGCCGTGGTGCCGACCAGGTGCGGGACGACCTGCCCGCCTTCTTCCGCGCCGTCTTGGATCAGGACCACGCCGAACGGCGAGTTCTCCTCCCGGCACCGCATGATCATCTCCCGGTAGCGCGGCTCGAAGATGTGCAGGGGGAGCGGCATGTCGGGGAACAGAACGACGTGCAGCGGGAACAGGGGGATGTCATCATAGTCTACCATGGCATGCTCACTTGCTAGTCGGGGCGACTACTCCGGGAGGATGGCGATATAGCCCAAGTCCTGCCCGAGCCGGAGGAACTCGTCCGCAGTCTGCGGGAGGCCGTATCTGGTCTGGTGGGAGCCGTTATACAGTTCGACCGCCTTCTGGGCGAAACCGAGCGGCGTCATGGCGCTGAGGAACAGGCCCTTCCAGCCCAGCTCCTTCGCCACCCGCGCCTTGGCCTGGGCCAGAACATCGTCGGCGTCCGGCCCGGTCAGCACCTCGTCCACCTTGCGCCCCGCCACTTCCATCGTCACCCGGACCTTCATGGCGTGATTATACCCACTTCGTCCCCAAACCGCTCTGCCCCCTTTCTCGTCTCGTCGCTCCCTTTCTCATGCACGTCCCTCCGCCTGTCCCAGGGCGCGGTCCACGTCGTCGCGGAACGAGCGGAGCATGTCCTCGTCCCCGGTCGCCAGGCAGACGCAGTTGTCCCCGGCTTCGTAGTAGACCAGAAGGGTTCCGTCTTTGATGACCACCCCGGTCGGGAAGACTATGCCGCCTTTCTCCCTGCTGAACTCATACGTCTCCTGTGGGCCGAACACCCACTCCGGCCACCGCGCGAGGACGCGGCCCGGATCGTCCTTGTCCAGCAGTGCAATGCCGAAGCGGTACTCCCAGCCGCCCTCCGTCGGTTCCACGCCGTGGAAGATCAGCGCCCACCCATCGGGCGTCTCCAGGGGCGGCGGCCCCGCCCCGACCTTGCCGCTGCTCCAGCCGGGCTGGTCATCCTCCTCTAGCACACAGCGCGGGTTGCCCCAGTGGATCAGGTCCTCGCTCTCCGAAATCCAGATGTTCTCCTGCGGCCCCGCCGTCGGGCGGTGCAGAAGTTGATACTTGCCGCCGATGAGGCGCGGGAACAGCACGGCGTCTTTGTTGTAGGGGTGGATCGCCAGCCCCAGGCGCGTCGCCGTCCGGAAGTCGCGCGTCGTCGCCAGGCAGACGCCCGCGCCGCGGCGCGACCAGCCGACGTAGGTGATGACGTACTCGCCCCGGTCCGCCAGGAAAGTCAGGCGCGGGTCCTCGCATCCCAAGTTGTCGTACCAGGCCGCTCCCTCGTTCGGGGAGAGCAGGGGCGTCTCCTCGATGCGCCAGCCGCCGGCCCCGTCCGCCGAGCGGGCGACATGGAGGTGGGAGTGGTCCTGGTCGTCAATGACTCTTAGAAGCAGCACGACCTCGCCGTCCACCAGGCACGCACCTGGGTTGCAGACGGCTTTGCAGGGGAACGGCATGTCCTCCGGCCGCAGGATCGGGTTCTTCGGGCTGCGCGTGAACAGCTCGCGCGCCCGCTCGATGTAGAGCGCCGGGATCGCCGAGGTCCGCTGCCGCGCCCCGGCGCGTTCGTCGGCCTCGATCTCCCTCTTCTGCGCTGCCATGGTCTGTTCCATGAAGTGCCTCATCCTCCCCTCTGTGGGGCCGTCATCGCACGGGTTCTGCGGCCCAGGCGTTCGAGGGCGCGTCGAGTTCCGGGGCGAATGAGCAGCTGGCCACCTGCATCCCATTCCAGAGGCTGACGCCCCCACCCAGGCGGCGACACAGGAGGCCGGGCATCGAGAAGAGGTTGTGCAGGAGGTGACGCTCCTGCAACCCGGAGGTCGTCGCCGGGAGAGGGAACTCAAGCCACAGGCGGTGGCCACTGGTGAACTCGATCTCCAGAACCGAGGCGGGCGGCGACCCCTCCCCGACAGCAGGCATCGCGCTCTGCCTGGCCTGGTACTCGGCCTGGGTGATCTCCAGGGGCAGGGCGGGGAGCGGCCCGGAGTCAAGCAGTTCTTCGGGAATCGTCTCCATGAGGAGACTGATGCCGATGAGGGTCGCCCCCGCATAGGCCGCCGACTGGTTATATCCGGTGATGACCAGGCTGGGCTGTGCGAAGATCTTGGGGCTGATCTGCTGTAATATCCGGCGTGCCTGCACCGGATCGTTCTGGATGAACTTGTGTGTCCTGCCATTGATGAGATGAAGATCGATCTCAAGAAATCTCTGGGTCGTCATTTCGGGTTTCCTTTCGTCGGCCCCGTGGCCCCGTCAGAGATGCCGCAGGCCTGCGGTGAGCGGACTCGGCACGGGTCACGCTCAGGCCCAGGCCGCCGGAGTGCCCGACGGCCCGTACTCTTGCCCCCGGATGTCCATGAGCTGAGATTTTCCAAGGCCGCCGCGCATCGCGGCGCGCGCGGCAAGGAACTCGTCTGTCGCCTCCATCTTCTCCTGTTGGGCGGCACGAAGCCGCGCCCTCGCGGTGCGGTAGCGCCCTTCCGCGCTTAACTCCGTCGGCGGCTCGGCCGGCGTCCGTATCTCGGTGGATTCCATGGTCTTACCCCGCCATTTCATCGTGGCTTAGGCGCTTCAGACGTCGTCGAAGTCCGTGTCAACGCCGAAAACCTCTTGGGCCGTCATTTCCCGCGTCTTGATGTTGACGTAGAGGACGCCGATCAGGGCCGCGCCCAGAACGACCAGAACGAACGGGTAGGTGCGTGTCGCCCCCCTCGGCTGCTGTGGTGTCATTTCGATCTCCTTGCGCTGTCTCACCGGAAGAGGTGATCGGTCAGGCCTGTGTTCGGGCGGGCGTCCTGGATGAACGTCTGGCCGACGAACTCGCCCTGGGCATTGGCCGCGTCCACCTCTGAGGGCAGCCAAACGCCCGCCGTCAGGACCGGATTTCGGAAAGTGTAGACCGCGTGCAGCGCGCCGTCCTGGCCGTGTTCCTCCCGCCGGCGGATGATCCGGGTGTTCGGGTCGATCCAGACCAGCCGGAACGAGGTGTCGTGCATCCGGGGGGCGTAGCTCAACCGGAAGACCGCGCAGGGCGTCCCTTCGACGGGCTGCACCCCCTGGAACCTTGCGTCCGCGTAAGACAGGTAGAACTCATTGAGTAGGCCCGTGTCGAGCAGCGTCGTCACCTTGCCAGGTGCCTGGGACTCGTCCTGGTTCTTGTGGATGAAGCCGATGCGGATGTGCTGGGTGAAGCCGTCCATGACCAGCACGCCGTTCAGGCCGAGGACCTTGCCGTCCAGCCGGATCATGTCCGGCTGCTTGTAATGCAGGGTGCCGTTGCCGGCGACCTTGTAGAGCTGGCCGAACTCCTTGCTGATCTGTTCGCCGGCCTTTTTGTCGTACCGGCCCGTCCTAAGCGTCACCGTGAAGTCCTGGAGGCCGGGCTGGACGTAGGCATGGATGTCGCGGCTCAGGCCCGGCATCTGGGGACGCGGCGGGGCGGGCTGCCCCGCCGCGACCGCCGCGAGGTGGACGGGCGCTGCGGTGGCCGGCACGAGGGCGGAGAGTAGGGCGGCGGCCGCCGCCAGGGGCCGGAGCCGATGGGCGCGCACGCCGAAAATCTTGACGCTTATCTTGAAGCTCTGCATGACTTGTTCCTCATTCACTTTCTGCCGCCCTTATCTGGCCGGCAGAGACTCGAAGGTGAGCGTTCAATGCTGACCTTCTCGCCGGACGCCTAGGCGGGCCGACTCCGCTGCCGAGGCTTGGCCGTCTTGACCCGGCCAAATCTCCTCCATCCGGTCGCGGAGGGCGGCGCGGGCGGCCAAGAACTCGATGCCGGCCTCCATCCTCTCCTGCTGTGCGGCGGAGAGCCGTGCCTTTGCTTGCCGGTATCGCTCCTCCATCGAGGCGGGAGCCACCATGCCGGGAAGGTGATTCACCAAGAGCCGAGGCGTGACTTGCCGGCCGTGATCGTCTGCATACATGGCGTTGACTCCTCTCGAGTGTTTGACGTTGCCTCTAATGCACCGCGACGGGGGCGGTGCCGGGTTTCGGCTTCTTGAGCAGCAGCAGTGTCGGCACCATCGCGACACTGATGAGCATCAGGACGAGGAAGGTGTCGTTGAAACTCATGGCGAACACCTGCCGTGTCAGCGTCCCGTCAATGAGTCCTAGTGCCCCCGCCTGCGCCTGGGCCTGGCCGTACCCGTGGGCGAGCAAAGTCCCGGCCAGCCCCGACACCCGCTCGTTGTAGGCCGGGTTGGCCGGGGTCAGGTAGCCGACGAGGTTGGCGCGATTGATGTGCTGGTGATTCTCCAGAGTGGTCGCCAGGATGGCGATCCCCACCGAACCGCCGAGCTGTCGCGCCAGGCCCAGCAGGCCCACCCCCTGGTTGACCTCGGCCGGCTTCAGGCTCCCGACCGCGAGGGAGTTGACGGGGATGAACAGGAACCCGATTGAGGCGCCCCGGATGATGAGCGGCCAGAAGGTGTCGGGGTTCCCCGACTGCGAGTTTAGGTGCGCCAGGCCCCACATGCCGATCACCGACAGCACGATGCCGATGAAGGTCAGCAGGCGCGCGTCCGGGGACACCTTGGGGTTGTTGCTGATGACGCCGCAGAAGACGATGCTGATGGCCGTCGCCAGGCCGCCAGGCAGCAGCGAGACGCCGCTCTGCAAGGCCGAGAGGCCCTGCTGCTGCTGGGCCAGCAGCGGGTACAGGTAGTTGACGCCGTACATCCCGAAGCCTACGGCGATGAACAGGACGATGCCCGCCGTCAGCGACGTGTTTTTCAACACGCGCAGGGCGATGACCGGGTGCGTGTTGCGGGGTGAGAGCTGCCAGGCGATCAGCCCGAGCAGCGAGACGACCGAGAGGACCGACAGCCGTGTGATCGTGGCGCTGGCAAACCAGTCGTCCTGCTCGCCCTCTTCCAGCACATACTGGAGGCAGCCCAGGCCGGCCGCCAGCAGTCCGATCCCCGCCCAATCGGCCCGGAGACTTTTCTCCGCCGCCTGCGTGTCATGCAGGAGGAAGAAGACGATGCCGCCCGCGAGGATGCCGATGGGGACGTTGATGAAGAAACACCAGTTCCAGGTGAGGGCGTCGGTGATATATCCGCCTAGGGCGGGGCCGATGGTGGGGAAGACGACCAGGCCCATCAGGAAGACCGGCTGGACGATGGCCTGCTCCTTGGGCGGGAAGACCTGGACCAGCGTCGCCTGCGCTGTGGAGATGAGTGCCGCGCCGCCCGCGCCTTGCAGGATGCGCCACACGACCAATTCCCCGAGGCTGTGGGAGGTTCCGCAGAAGAACGAGGCGACCGTGAACAGGATGATCGAGCCGGTCAAATAGTTCCGCCGTCCGAACAGCGAGTTCAGGAAAGCGGTCATCGGCAGGACGACGACGTTGGACAGGATGTAGCCCGTGGAAACCCAGGCGATCTCCTGCGTCGTCGTGCTGAGGTTGCCGGCCATCTGGGGCAGGGCGACATTGATGATGGTGGTGTCCAGCACCTCCATCGCCGCTGCCAGGATCAGGCCGACTAGGATCAGCCACCGGTAGCGGGTGTTCGCCATGGCGGCCGCTTCCGCCGATGCGGCCGCCTCCGCCGATATTCTGGGCGGCTGGGCCGGCCCGTTCAACTCGCGTGGGGTGCTGCGGGAACGCCCGCGTGCCGTTGATGTCGCCATCGTGATCCTCCCATCCGTCTCTGTTTGGTGCTATATGATATATCGCAATATAATATGCCGGCTAACTATTGCGGTTGAAAAAAGACCGGCCTAAGCCGGCACGTCGTCCCGAAACTTACCCCGCAGTCAGCCGATCATGTGTTAGGAGTCCGCTCCCGCATGGCGTTCTCGATCCGCGACAGCCACCCACTCAGTGTGCATTTCTCCGCCTCATCGAGAGGCATGGATTGGGAGAGGGACAGCACATTCGTGTGCAGGAAGCCATCCAAAAATTGCCGCGTCTTGTCCGTCATCTGGATCGTCAGCGCCCGGCGGTCACGGCTGTCGTGGCGGCGCTCGACATAGCCTTCGCGTTCCAGCCCATCGAGCAGCCCCGTGATGGTCCCGCGGGTGACGCCCAGGTTCTCCGCGATGTCCGAAGGGCTGGGGTCCTCCTGTCCCGTGAGTTCTTCGGAGAACAGGTAAACCAGCACATAGAACTTCCCCTCGGTCAGCCCGTGATGAGCCAGGTCGTTGTTGAGGCCCGCGCTCAATGTCCGGGCAAGGGACTGGACCTGTGAGATCACCCCGATCGTGGCGATGTCTATCATCGGGTAGCGCCGCGACATCGCCTGGAAGAACTCGCTCCGAAGCGGCGGTTTGCAGTATACTGTCTCTTTCTTCATTGTCACCATATTATATACCACCAAACTATAATTGTCAACCTTCCGAGGAAACTAGTTCCGGCGTCACTGCGAAAACCTCGGCGAACGCGCCGATGGTGACGGCTTCTACTTCGGTCCGTATGGGGCACCGGCCGCCGAGAAGCTCGGCCAGTGAGGTGACATCGCGGTCGCGGATGCCGCACGGGACGAAGTCCCGGCGGAACGGCGTCAGGTCGGTCGTGACGTTCAAGGCCCAGCCGTGCATCGAGACCCAGCGCGAGACTTTGATTCCGATGGCCGCGATCTTGCGGTCGCCGACCCACACTCCGGTCCGGCCTGCCACACGCCCCCCGGTCAGACCATAAGAGGCGAGGGTGCGGATGATGACCTCCTCCAGGTCGCGCAGATATCGGTGCAGGTCCTGCCCGTGCTGCCGCAGGTCCAAGACGGGGTAGCCGACGAGCTGGCCGGGCGCGTGGTAGCTCACCTCGCCGCCTCGGTCCACGCGCTCCACGGCGATGCCCCGCGCGCGCAGGGCGTCTTCGTCCGTCAGCAGGTCCGCCTCGTGGCTGCCCCGGCCGAGCGTGATGACGGGCAGGTGTTCCAGCAGCAGCAGCGTGTCCGGGATCTCGCCCCGCTGCCGCCGTTCGGCCAATACATACTGCTGTGCGAGGGCGGCCGGGTAGGGGACCGGGGCGGCGTGCGAGATGACGCGGCAGACCGGCCTTCCGGGTGCATCAGCACCGGGCGGCTCAACATTGGGAACGGTCGGTTCGGGTATAATCGGTGTCATGGCGCGTCCCAACCTATCGTACCTCAAAAACGTGATCTTGTTCCTGTTCGGCCTGCCGCTGGGGGCCTTGACCGGGCTGACCGCCATCGCCGGCAGCGTATTCGGCGTCCCCGCCGTCCGGTCGCTGCTGGGCCTGCGCCCCGCGCGGGCCGTCGGGGTGGGCCTGGCGGTGACGTTCTTCGCCGCCCTCGCCTCCATCCTCTCCTACGCGCAGCACGGGTACGTCTTCGCCGGGCTGGCCCTGCTGCTGGCCGTCTGCCAGATCGTGGGGGCGGCCTCGGGCGAGCGCCTGGCCGCGCGGCTGCCGGTCCTGGACCGCCTGCCGTGGCTCTGGGGGACGGTCGTGGTCCTGGGCGGCGTGGGGATGCTGGCGCAAGGGGCGGGGCTGGTAGGGCCGCACGCCCCGTGGGGCGCGGGCTTCGCCCACCATGCCTGGTTTTACCCCGCCGCCGCCCTACTCGCCGCCGCCGTGGGCCTGGTCAGCCGGGTTCTGGGCCTCGGCGGAGTCCTGATGGTCCCGGCGGCCATTTATGCTCTGGGGATGCCGCCGCACGCCGCACAGGGGACGGCCCTGGTCGTCCTCGCCCTGGCGTCCCTGCCGGGGATGCTCATCCACGCCCGGCGCGGCGACGTGGAGCCTCAGTCGGCCACCTGGCTCTCGGTGGGGGCGGTCTTCGGCGGCTTGGCCGGGGCACTCTGGGCGGTGACGGCGCTCGACGAGCGGGGGGCGGTCACTCTGTTCGGCCTGGTGCTGCTGGTCTCCGGCCTGATGCTGCTGATCTCCGGCCTGATGGCCTCGCGGCGCGGTGCCCCCGTCTAGCCTGGAGGCCGCACGGCCCGCGCCAGCCACCACTGGTCCACCCTCTCGAAGGCTGCGGACAGAGGCGGCTCGCCGGTCATCTCGATGACGGCACGGCTCTCCCCGGTGAGCCGCGCCTCGATCTCACGCAGGGGGTGGCCCCACGGCGCGCGCCGCGCCTTGATCGCCGCCTCCTTCAAGGCCCAGAACAGCAGCATCCCCGCCGGGTCGTCCTCCGCCCCGAAGCGGGCCGCGATCTGGCCGCGCTCGCCCTCCGTGAAGACGCGCCCCCCCAGCCCGTGATGCACGGATCGGATGTGCTGGGCGTCTATCCCCACGCCGCCCTCCTGCCGGGTGTCCGAGAGCGTGGCCGCGCCAAGCCCGTGGCTGTGCGAGAGGGAGAGCGTCACGGGCGGGATTTCGGGACCGAGGACGCAGGGGGCAACGCCCTCCCGGCCGATGGCGAACGACAAAGGCCCCAGCCCGAACATCTCCCCGATGAGGCGCTTCGCAGCCAGTCGGCCCGCGAGCCATTCCGCCCGGCGTTTGGGCGACGGCGGGGCATGGTAGAGGGCCATTTCGGGAGCCGTCAGCCAGTGCGCGGGGTCCTGTGCGGCGGCCCACTCGGGCCGGGCGATGATGGTCTTCGGGAGGGTTGCCTGTTGTGACACCGGGAGAGTATACCGTTTGAACCAAAAAAAGGCCCCCGCCTTCCGGCGGGGGCTGAGTTGTGACAGAGAAAACAAGCAACGCCACAGAGAAAACAGCGCGAAAAAGACAAAAGAAGCGTTAGAGCGTGTGGACCGCCAGCGGGTTGTTGGCGGACTGATAGTAGGGGCAGTTCGGCACCGTGCTGATCGGGTTAAAGCTGTAGTAGGTCGTGCTGCTCGATGGACAGGTGGGGCCTTTCACCGGGTCCGTCAGGGGTGACGATCTTACATACGGGGTAAGGTTGCTCCATGTTACCGCCGTGGCGGAGTTGGCCGGGACCTTGTTGTCCATGGCGTACTGCTCCTTGGCGACCAGGAAGTCGTTCAGGTTCTTGACGCAGGATCTCGCCTGCGACTTGTCGCGAACGCCGACGAACGACGGCAAGGCGATGTTGAGCAGGACTCCGATGATCAGTACCACGATCATCAGCTCGACCAGGGTGAACCCAGCCTGGCGGCGCGGGCGGCGCGACTTGAGGCTAGGTGCCGTGGGGGAAGGTGTAGGAGTGCGGTGTTGCATTTCGGTTCGGCCTCGTTTCTCAGGACTCAGCGGTTGCAGGACTCAGCGGTTGATCGTGCCGTAGCGGCGGCCTCTATGCCCCAATCATCGGAAGGATCTCGCCCGTTCATTAGGCCGACTTCAGGTGGATTTTGCCGGCAGGGCCTGGCGATGTGTCTCGAAGGGAACGGCGTGTGCTACAATAGGCCAAACGGATGAAGTCCCTTCTGATTGTCAACCCGGCGGCGGGACAAGGACGGCCGCAGGAGGCGTTGGAGGCGCTGCAAGCCTCCCTCGCCCCCGTCCTCGGCGGGGTGGTGGTGACGCAGGGGCGCGGGGACGCGGAGCGCGCGGCGCGGACGGCGGCTTCGGACGGCTACCATGCGGTGCTTGCGGCCGGGGGCGACGGCACGGTGAACGAGGTCGTCAACGGGCTGCTTGCCGCCGGGGGGGCGCTGCCGCTCGGCCTGGTGCCGCTTGGGACGCAGAACGTCCTCGCGTCCGAGCTGGGCCTGCCCGCCGACCCGGACGCCACCCTGGCCCTGCTGAGGAATGGGCGCACGCGGCGCATTGACGTCGGCTTGGCCGGGGGACGCCACTTCGTCCTCATGGCCGGCTTCGGGTTCGACGCCCAGGTGGTCGGCGAGGTCCTGCACCCGGTGAAGGCGCTGCTCGGCCCCGCCGCCTACGCCTTCGCGGCGGCGGGGACGCTTGCGAAGTACCGCAGCACGCACATCCGCCTGCGGCTTGACGGCGAGGAAGTCCGCTCCGAGGCGTTCCTGGTCGTGGTCGCCAATGCCGCCTCGTATGCTTATCGGCAGATCAAGCTGGCCCCGTTCGCCGCCCTGGACGATGGCTGGCTGGACGTCTGCGTGTTCGAGCGGGCGCGCGGGGACCGGGTCGGCTTCGCCTCGCAGATGATGGCGGTCCTCGCCCGGCGGCATCTGCGCGATCCGCGCGTCCGTTACTACCGGGGGAAGCACCTCGTCCTCGACTCCGAGCCGCCGATCCAGGGGCAGCTCGACGGCGACACGTTCGGCGGGACGCCCATCGAGATCTCCCTGCTCCCGAGCGCCCTGCCCGTGTTCGTGCCCTAACGCTTCTCTCTTCCTAACACTATGTGGAACTCATTCGCCCTCGCGGTCCAGGCCTTGACGCGGCTGCCGGTCCTGCCGGACCTTTCGGCGACCCGCGCCCAGGCGCGTCGCTCCGTGTTCCTGTTCCCCCTCGTCGGCGCGCTCCTCGGCGCATTGCTGGCTGCCGTCTGGCTGGGGGGCAGCCGCCTGTGGGGCGGGCAGCCGCTCGTGGCCGCCGCGCTGACCCTGGCCGCCGGACTGCTCCTCACCGGCGGGCGCGGCCTGGGCGGCGTCGCCCGTGCCGCCGACGGGCTGGCCGGGCGCGGCGGGGGCGGGGACCGGGCGCGGGCCTTCGCCGTCATGCGCGACCCGCACCGGGGGACGGCGGGCGTGGTCGCGGCCGGCGCGGCCCTCGCCCTGCGCCTGGCGTTCCTTGCGGCCCTGCCTCCCTCCATCGCCCTGCCCGCCCTCGTGCTGGCCGGCGCGGCGGGCGGGTGGGCGGTGGCCTTCTCCCACAGCGCCTTCCCCGTGGCGGGGGGCGGGGAGGGCGAGACGGCCCCCGCCGAGGCCGGCCCGACCGAGTTCCTGGGTGCCACCGCCGTCGCCATCGTCTGCGGGGCCGTGCTGCCCACGCGCGGTCTGCTGACCCTGTTCGCCGTCGTCCTCGTCGCCGCGCCGGCCGCGGCGGGCGTCAACAGGCTGCTCGGCGGCCTGAACCCGCCCCTGTGTGCCGCCCTGGGCGAGATCGCCGAGATCGCCGCTTTGGCCTGCCTGTCTTTGTCCGTTCGCTAGGGAAAACTTTTTAGGAGAGATTCATGTTCGTTCCCAAACTCAACACCCGTCAGCAGTATCAGATCTACGTCAATGGCGAGTGGCGCGACTCGTCCTCGGGGACGTTCCTGCCCAACCTCAATCCCGCGCACAAGTCGCAGGTGCTGGGCCACGTCGCCGAGACGACAGACGCCGAGGTGGACGAGGCCATGAACGCCGCCGAGGCCGCGTTCCCCGCCTGGCGCGCGGTCAGCGGCAACATGAAGACAAAGATCTTCCTGCACCTGGCCCAGATCCTCTACGCCCGCTTCGGCGACTTCCAGCAGACCATGAGCCGGGAGATGGGTAAGACGCTGTTCGACTGCAAGCTGGACCTGGATGAAGCCATCGGCGTCGTCGAGTGCGTCGCCCCGCAGGGATTGTCGCTGAAGGGCGAAACCTATCAGAAGAACATTGATGGCGTGGTCATGGAGAGCCGCCTGGAGCCGCGCGGGGTGGCCGCCATCATCACGCCGTTCAACTTCCCCGTCGCCATCCCCGTCGCCCAGGTCGTCGCCGCGCTCGTGACCGGAAACACGGTCGTCTGGAAGCCCTCCCACCTCATCCCCGAGTCGTCCCAGGCCATCGCCGCCGCGCTCGACGAGGCGTTCGCGTGGGCCAAAGAGACTCTGGGCGTCACGGTCCCGCCCGGCACCTTCAGCATGGTCAGCGGGGACGTCGGGCCGGGGCAGGCGGTCGCGACGCACCCGGTCGTCAAGTGCCTCTCCTTCACCGGCTCCAAGCCCGTCGGCGACGCGGTGGACGCGACGGCGAGCGGCCTGGGCAAGCGCGTGATGAAGGAAGTGGGCGGCATCAACGTCTTCTACGTCCACCGGGAGGCCGACATCGCCCGCGCCGCCAAGAACTTCGTCTACGGCAAGACCATCACCGGCGGCCAGCGCTGCACCTCCATCCAGGAGGTCCTGTGCGACGGGCAGGTCTATGACGCCTTCCTCGCCGCTGTCCTGGAGGAAACAAAAGGCATCGTCACCGGCGACGGCTGCTCCGAGGAACTGGCCGAGGCAGACAAGACGCCGGGCCTCTATTCGCTCCCGCCGCTGGTGTCTGAAGAGCAGCAGGCCCGTGTCCTGGGCCTGATCGAGCAGTCGGTCGGACAGGGCGCTCAGATCGGCCACCAGGTCGCCGTGCCCGAGGCATTGGCGGCCGAGGGCTACTACGTCCCCTTCACGATCATCGAGGACGTCGGCCCCGAAAACGTCCTGTACACGACCGAGATCTTCGGCCCGGTCGGCGTGCTGACGCGCGTGAAGAACATCACGGAGGCGATCAGCATCATCAACGCCAAGATCGGCATCGTCGCCTGCATCGACAGCCGGAACAAGGACGCCTCCGAACACTTCATTCAGAGCGTCCTGCGGACGCGCGTTGATGACGGCCGCCACGGCACGGGTGCCTTCTGGGCCACCCGCTTCGGCGGCGACCGGGGTGCCGGCTCGGGCAACCCGGCCTTGGACGAGAACATGGTGATGGGTTACGTTCTGTGGAAGACCATCTACCGCGCCTACAAGCCCTTCGCCGAGCCGGAGGACGACGACGCGGGCATTTGACCGCCTCCGTCCGCTTCTCCGGGAGCATTCACCGAGTCGGGAATAAGTAGATGCGCGGGAGGGTGACCCGCATCGTCTCTTCCACGAAGCCGACCCAGAGGAAGAACAGGGGCACGAACAGGGCGATCGCCAGGCGTATTGCCAGGGGCAGCACCGAGGGGGCGTGGGGACCCGCCCCGCGCCGGGCGACTCGGTCCAGGGCGAGCGGCACCGCAGAGAGGGCGGCGGCGGCGGCGAGGCTCCAGGCAAGTGCGGCCAGGGATTGTCTGAGGGCGAGCAGGACCAGCAGGCAGAGGGTCAGGCCCGCCGCGAGGGCGCTCACGAGTGGGGCGTGGCGCGCGCCGGACGCGGCCTGCCTCACGGCCAGCGCACACACGCCGAGGAATCCCGCCGGCAGCAGGAGGATCAGCAGGAAGGCGGCCACGAGGCGCACCGGCCCCGGCAGTGTGATGACCCAAGCCGTCATGTTCGTCCCCTCGATTTCGCAGAACGGCCCGTTCAGTCGGGCCGTGGGGCGCGGCCATAAACCGCGCGGATCTTTTGGACCGCCTCGTAGTGCCGGTCGCCCGGCGCGATCTGGAAGTCCATCGTCAGCCGCCCCTGGGCATCCCACTGCTGCTCGGCCACCCGGAAGCCGTACTCGGCCAGCACCTCGGACCGCAGCCGGCCGGCCTCGTCCCACTCGCGCTCAGTCCGGTAGGGTTTAGTGTCGTCGAAGACCCACTCGGACTTGAGCTGTCTCGAGGGGTGCCAGGTACGGTAGCGCCCGTGCATCTGGCCGTCCACGAACTCGGTTTCGTCCTGGAGGGTGCCGTCGGGCCAGAGGCGGTAGGCGACGCCGGTAAAAGGCTGCTTACGCCAGGTGTAAGTGACGCCGTCTTGTGTGTCGAGGTCCTCGTGTTCGATACGCCGCGTGTGTGCCCCCCCGCCGCTTTTATGGCTCTGTGCCCCTTCCCTCTGACCCATCCCCGCGTGGGTCAGCCCCATAGGCGGCCCGAAAGTTCTGGAGAAGATCATAATGGGGATGGCCCGGCTTCAACTCGAAGTCGAGGATGAGCCGGCCCGCCTCGTCCCACTGCTTCTCGGCCACCCGGAAGCCGTACTCGGCGTGAGACTCGCGCCGCAGCCGGCCTGCCTCATCCCACTTGCGGTCCGTCCCATAGGCCACCCCGTTATAGTATTCCGTCTCGGACTGACGTTGCCCCGAGGGATACCAATCCCGCGACACGCCCTGCTGCTTGCCACCGACAAACTCGATCTCGCTCCAGAGTGTTCCGTCAGGCCGCAGTTCGTAGCCGGTCCCGGTGAAGGGTGCCTCGCGCCAGTAATAGGTCACGCCTTCCTGCGTGTCGAGTTCGTCAAGGCCCACGCGCTGCATCTGTCGCCCCTCTGCGCTTGCCGGTCCTGGCTTTAAGTCGAGCCGGAAACATGTCCGTATGACCTCCGCATGACCTCCGCATCTTCTGAAGCAGAGTGAAGTCGGGATGATTCAGTGCCGGGCAGGGCCGTCCCGTGTCCCCTGTTCGGGCTTCGGCTAAGGCGCTGGGCCGCTCCTCATCCGCCCAGCAACCGCCTGTCCTTGGATGCGAAGTGCGGCGAGGCAATGACGCGCCTCAGCAGGAACTCCATCAGGCAAGTGCCCGCCAACTCGGAGGAAGAAGCGCCCCGGCTGAAGTTGGACGCGCGATTGGCGAGCAGCAGGACTTCATCCGAAAGGCCCTCATACTCCTGCGGCGTCGTATAGAAGATCGCTCCCTGCGAGGGCGGGATGTGAAGTCCTTCTTCGGGGCGGTCCCAGCCGGGATCGGGCAGGAGTTCTTCCCGGCCAGCCTGGGCTGCATCCGGCGTGACCGCGTAGCGCGCCAGGGCCAGCGATACCAGCCGCGCCTCCTCCGGCGTGTGGATGGCGTTTGTATTGTCAGGCAAGACCGGTGGCCATATGCGCTCCGTCTTCCGGGTGTTCGGCACGAACAGGACTTCGATGGTCCTGTTCAGGGTCACGGCCAGAACGCCCGTGTAGAGCAGAGCGACTTCGTCAGGCTTCTCCCAACTTTGCAGTTGAGCGCAGAGAAAAGAGCCGTGTTGCGGTGAAGAATTTACTGCGTCATTCTTCGTCAGGCCGAAGGTGACTCCCGGCACCCCGTATCACAACGATGGCTCCCCCTTAAAGCGTTTTTAGGCGTTTCTTGTTAAAGCCAGCCTGTCGCTGGCCGGCAAGAACCGTCTGGCTTTTCCTCCCTGCCCGAGACACTGACTGTGATGGCCCGACTGTAAGCGTGTTGCTATCAGTCACGTCTCGGTGCGAAGGTTCTAAAGTCAGTCTTGTGTAAACTCGCGCCTTTAAAGATCGCCCCTGCCATTTCTCCACCTAAAAAGATCGCGTGGTCCAGCTTGGAACCTGAAAAATCTGCCCCAGTTAGATCTGCTCGTGCGATTGTCGAGTACGCCAACTCAGCCCCAGTCAAATCCGCCCCAGCGAGGTTGACTCCATCCATGACGAAGTTACCAGTCAGATCGGCACCGCGCAGGTTTGCGTGGGAGAGATCAGCACTGTCAAGCTCCGCACCACTGAGATTGGCCCCAGCCAGGTTCGCGCCCGAGAGGTCCGCGAACGAGAGCTTCGTTGCCTGAAGGTCGGCTCCGGCGAGAGCGGCCCCAGCTAGCGGTGCGCCACGCAGGTCATGGAGGTCGTAGACGTCATCCACTTCCGCAAATCCCTCGATCAGGGGCGTCCACGGCTGCCGCGTCTGCAAGGCTGTGACTATTTTTTTGAGGAGGGCCTGACCATGGGCTGTCTGCCATCGCCCTTGGAGCCTCTGTCGCTGCTGGTAGTGCCAGTCTTCATCTTCCATTTCCGTTACTCCTTACGATCCTGGCGGCCAAACGTGGAAAGGTGGGAAGCTTCCATGGCCAATCTTGCTTAGGAAGCCCTTGAGACGGCTCTGTATGGCTTGGACCTCGGAATAGCGCTGCTGGAGTACGGCCTGCCCGCGCTCCGTGAGGCTCGCTGGGGGGTTACGCATCTCCGACTCAAGTGCCTCCCTTACGTTATTCAAAGCTCGGCTGGCGCGCTGCAAGTCCCCGATGTGGCTGAATGGGGTGCCGTCATCTCTGCGTGCTACGACATTACCCTGCGCCTCTTGCCGTGCGGCCCAGTAGTGATTGTGGCCGGCCTCGCTGTTTGCTTCTCCGACAGGGTCCGCTTTGACATTCTCCAGTGTCTCGATCGCCCTGGCTGCTCGACTGCTCAGGCCGGTCCCCTGTTCAGGAGGGGGCGTTGGCCCAGCCTCTGTGCCTTCCTCTGCCTCATCGGGGGTAGCGGCTTCCTCTTGTCCGCCTTCGCCGCCCGGACTGTTGCCCGTCTGCACTACGGGATCGCTCCCGCCCGACTCACTCTCGCCCCCGCCGCCTTGCTCTGGCGGTGCCTCACCCGGCATCCCGCCGTCCCGCTCGCCGAGTTGCACGAGAGGGTCCCCCTGTGGGGCACTTTCAGCCGCATCACCCGGAGGCGGGGTATCTTTGCCACCCAGACCCTCGGGGCCAGCCCCACCGCCGCCAGGTTCGTCGGGACCACCTTCTGGGCCGCCGCTAGGTTCGTCGGCCGGAGCGCCGCCTTCGGGTCCGCCGCCGCCTTCGGGTCCGCCCGCAGGCCCTTCGGGGGGAGCACCGCCACTCCCAGGCCCTTCGGGCGGGGCACCGCCCTCGGGAGTGCGGGTGATGTACCTGCTCGGCACGTCCCCCTTGATCAGCACTTCCCGGTCGCGCACCGAATTCGCCCGGTCCTGCTGCGCCCGGTCCAGCCGCTCCTGGTTCTTGGGCGTGGGGTTGGCGTCGTAGCGCGCCTGGGCGTCGCTAATGTAGCCGTCGTGGGCGTTCAGCACGTCCGCGTGGTCGAGGATCTCCACGCCGTCCACTTTGCCGTCGGCGATGTCCTGGCGCAGGCCGCCCCGGTCCAGGGTGAGCAGGTCGCCGCCGTAGTCTTTGGAGGTGCCGAGCTGGTCGCTGAACGAGGTGTAGGGGCTGTCGCTCTTGGCCGGCTCCGCGCCGCGTACATGCTGCTGGACGGTGGCCTGGCCGTCGGGGTTGGCCGGGTGCAGGTCGCCGTTCTCGTCGAGGTAGGACTTGCGGGAGCCGGGCTTGCGGCCCTCGGGCGACTCCGGGGCGCGGTCCTTGCGGTAGATCTTGTCTTCCGGCTTCGTCTGTTCCTCGGGCGGCGTCTCTGCGGGCGCGGCCTCGCCGTCCCCGGCATTCTCCGGTTCTTCGGGCGGGGCCTCGCCCTCCGAGCCGCCGGGCGAGTCGCCGATCGGCTTTGTCGGGTCGGCCTCGGCGGCAGTCTCGGGGGCGTCGGCGGGGCGTTCCCCGCCCCCGCCGCCTTCCTCCGCGCCGCCGCCTTTCGTGGCCCCTCCGCTCTCGCCCGTCTCCCCCTCACCCTGCGCTCCGGTGCGCTCCGAAGGCGCGTTTGCGTCTGAAGGCGAAGCCCCCTCGGCAGCAGGCGCGCGGACTGGCTCAGGCACGGGGGCGGGTTCCGGCGTCGGCCCGGCGGCCGAGTTCGAGTTTCCCTCTGACCCGCCGCCTGTCCCCTCCGTACCGCCGCTGCCTTCCCCGCTCCCGCCACTGCCCCCCTCATTGGAACCGCCGCCGTCCGAACCGCCTTTGCCCTCGCCGGCACCGGCTTCCGACTTGCCGCCGTGGTCGAGCAGCGGCAGGAAGGAGGCGACGGTGTTGGCGTCGTCCCGGATCCTTCCCTCGGGGAGCAGGCTGATGCCCCGGCTGATGGCCTGGCTGAAGAGGACCCCTTTGCCCAATGCCATCGCGCCCGCCTTGAGGCCCATCAGCAGGGTGCCGCCCGCCGCCGCGACCGGAATGGCGAGGATCGCGCCGCCGACGAGGGCGGCATAGCCGCCGTACTCGCCGATCTTGTTGAAGAGCGCCTTTTCGGGGTCGTCGCCCTCGCCGGCCTTGCCGATGGTGTCGCCGCCGATGATGACGCTGGCGCAGCCGTGCCCGATGATGAAGCCGCAGCTCCCCCTGTCGCCGACGCGGGCGGCGTGCTGGCGGGCCGCGCCCAGCCGGACGCTGACGCTGCCCTGGGTGACGTGTTCCAGGGAGTCGGGCGCGCTGTGCTTGTGCTTATTGCAGGCGACCTTGCTGCCGATGTGGGCGGCGACGTGGCGCTCGGGTCCGACATGGATGGAGGTTTCCCCGGTGAGGATCGGGCCTTCATCGTCCCCCAGGTGTTCCTGCCCCCGGTCGGCGGCGCTGTTGGAGACGGCGGCCCCGGTGGCCGCCGCCGTGCCGCCGACGACGAGCGTGGCCCCGACGTAGATGCCCAGGAGGGCGATGGGAGTCGCCGTGCCCGCCGACAGCACTTCCAGGGCGCCGGAGGCGGCCACGAGGGCGCAGCCGATGCCGATGCCGATGACCGCCCCGATGCCCATGCCGATGCGGCGGTAGGTCTGGGCCTCGCTGTGTTTTACCTGGTCGCTGACGCGAGCCGCTTGGGCGTTTGGCATGATGGTGGTACCCCGCCGGGTCAGCCGGCGGCGCTCGGGGGCACCCCAAGCCGCGCCAGCGCGCGGCGGGCCTCCTCAGACACGGCCCGGTCTCCCGAGCGTGCATACTGCTCCAGTCGGCGGCGGCTGTCCGGGCCGGGCAGAAAGCCCAGGGCCTCGGCGACGTTCGAGAGCGGGTCGGGCCGGCGCGGGTCGCGCGGGGCGGCGACGATCCGCGCCAGCAGCGGGCGGACGGCCTCCCCCTCCCACCTGGCGAGCGGCGGCAGGAGCTGGGAGGCGAGGTAAACGTCGCCCCGCGCGAAAGCCCGCTCCAGGGCCTCCCGCACGTCCGGGGCGAGTTCCGGGAAGTCCATCCGCAGCAGGGCGCGCTTCAGCCTGGACTCGAAGCCGCAGGGGCCGTAGAGCGCCAGGATCTTCCGGAAGACGCGCACGCGGTCCTCGCGGTGGTCCACCGACGAAAGCCCGAACAGGTAGACGGCCTCCGCCAGCTCATCGTAGACGTTGTCATAGTCGTAGATGCGGTGCGGCGCGAACTCCATCTGCCGGTCAACGCGCGCGTCCACGAACTCCTCGACTTTGGACAGCCCGGCCGGGTCGCCCCAGGCGGTCAGGACGAGGGCGGCCTGATAGGCGAGGTACAAGTCTCCGTCACCGAGCAGGGCGCGCACTGGGCCGATGCGTTCTGCGGGGACGGGGTCCAGGAGCTGGACTTCGTCCAGGCCGACGACCCGGCCGTCCTCGTCCTGGTAGAGTAGGCGCTGGATGTCTTCCGAATAGGCAGTCATGTGTTGAGTTTCATCGTGATGAGCGCCTGCTCCAAGACGGGGCGGTGCTTCGCGTACAGCGTGTCCAGGGCGGTGCCGGTGACGCTGACGACGAGGTCGCCGTGGCGGAAGTGCGTCTGCTGCTGGCGCATCAGGGCGTCCTCAGAGCGCCAGGTGAAGTCCACCTGCTCGGCGGGCAGGTTGTCTACCGTCGTGGGGCGGCGCGACAGCAGCCGGAACTCCGGCAGCATCCCCTCGGCGGCCTGGATCTGCCGCGTGACGTAGGCGGGGAGCGTATCGCCAGCGACCACCGGCGCGCGGGTGATGACCAGGCTGAATTCGCCCTTCTCGTCGGGGTCCACCGGGTCCAGCGGTCCGCCCGCCGGGACGACGAAGGCGTTGACGGTCCGGTCCACGGTCCGGGCGGGAATGACGAAGCGGACCTCGTTGGTATAATAGGTTTTCATAGACTGTCTTCCGCGCTAGGAGAACGGCGTGTGGAAGGTCGGGGCCGGCGGCGCCTTCGGCGGGGCCGGGATGACCGGCGGGCTGGTCGGCGGCACGGGCGGCAGGGCGCCGGTGTTGATGTCCACCACGGCGGCATCAATGTGCAGCTCCGTTTTCGCCCCCACCTGCGTCGTGACCCCGCCGACCTGCATCTGTTTGCCGGAGCCGATGTCCATGTTGAGGTTGGAGGCCAGCCGGGCGTTCGTCTCCGTGGCCACCGTCAGGTCGTTCTTGGAGAAGATACCCATCTTCTGGCCGGCCACGATCTGCAAGTCCTGGGCGGCGGTGATGCTGACGGTCTTGCCGGAGAGTTGCAGGTCGCTGGCGGCGCTGATGACGATCCGGTCGCTGACGATGTGGACCTGGCCGTCGGAGCCGATGTTGATGATGTTGTTGGAGTTCAGGTACAGCCGGCTGAAGTTGCCGTGACGCTCCATGTGCAGCACGTCCTTGGCGTGGCTGCCGTTGATCACCGTGACCGAGTTGTGGCTCGCGCCCACCTCGGTCGCCATCATGATCTTGTTCTTCGTTTCCAGCCGGACGTTACTGAGCTGACCCAGGGAGTGCATCGCGATGGCGTTGCCTTCGGGCGTGCGCCAGCGCTTGGTGCGCTTCTGGTTGTGGGCGTCGGGCACGCCGCCCTCGCGGATGCCGCCGATCACGACCGCTTCCGAGTCCCAGTCGCCGAGGAACTCGACCAGGACGCGCTCGCCGACCTCGGGGATCGAGTAGAAACCGGTGTACCCGGTGGACTTTGCCCCGCCCGCCCCGCCGCCGTAGGGGGTCAGCGTGTGCAGCCAGGCGCGCTGGCTCGAGGGCTGGGGGTCCAGGTGTTCCCACTCGAACTCCACCTGGATTCGGCCCTGGTGCAGCGGGTCGTGTTCGTTGGCCGTCACATGCGCCCATAGGGCGCGGGACGACCACTGCGGGCGCGGGCGCTCCGGCGCGAGCGGCAGGGTCATCGGCTGGAGCCGGAACTCCTGGGTCGCGGTCGTCTGCTGCGGGCTGCCGGTGACCAGGATGTCACGGATCAGGTGCTGCTGGCCCTCGAACACGACCACGTCGCCGGGGGAGAACGGCAGGACCGCCCCTTCCAGGGTGAGGTGGTAGCCGCTGGTGTCCACGCGCGAGGTGGCCTCGCTGACCTTCTTGTTGATAGCGGGCGCGTCCGGAATACTGTAGTACATGGCGGCCAGCCGCGAGAGCTGGGCGTTATGGGCCGCCACCTGGGCGCTGACCACGCCGGCGGGGCCGCCGCCCGCCCCGGCGAGATACGGCAGGGCCTGGAGCGTCCCTTCGAACTCGATCTCCGTCCACCCGAAGGTCTCGTCCGGCAGGGGGGAGGAAGGCTCGGTCCCGCGCGCCCCCAGGACCACCTGACCGGTCCGGTCGCGCAGGGCCATCGGCACCCCCCAGGCGTGCAGCATGCGGCTGAGATAGGCGAAGTTCGTCTCGCCGTGCTGGACGCTGAGGGTGATCGGGATGTCAAGGTCTGCGGCCTGGTCTATCTTGATCAGGGGGTCGGACTTCGCGATGTGTTCGGCGATCTCCAGCAGGGTGGTGGCCTGGAAGGTGCGGTAGCGCGGGATGAGGTCGGCGCGCTTGGTGAAGGAGACGCAGGAAAGAAGCAGGGAAGACGTGGAGGCGTTCCGCCGCCCGCGCACGTCCTCGATGTAGCCGCGGAAGCCGTTAAAATGCTCCGCCAGGTCGTTGTCCTTCCACTGGATGTCGATCGGGCAGTTGAGGAGCTTGCCGGCCACGAAAGCCGTCTGCCGGTCCTCGTACCGGCTGCCCTCCTGCCACTTCAACGTCAGCTCGGCGCGCGAGTGGTCGTAGAGGGGCCGCGAGATCACCACCTCGGTCAGCAGGTGCCGACTCGACAACTCCTCCGCGCCGACGATCTGGATCTGAAAAGCCATAGTGTAGTGCCTCCGGGCGGTCGGCGACGCCTAGCGCGTCGTCGCCAGGTGCCCGACGTTCGACGTCAGGGAAAAGCTCTGTGCCGCTCGTGGGTAGGCGTGCTGCGCGCCGTAAGTCACGGTGTAATCGTGTGTCCCGCTGGGGAAGCGGTAGGAGTGGTTCAGAATCACCTCCTCGCTCACGGTGGTCCCTGGTGCCAGCGTGATGAACTGGCGCGGGCCGGGGTCGGCGGGGCGCTGGGACCGATGCCCGGTGAACGGGAGGAGCTGGCCGTCCGCCCGGATCTGGAACACGTCATCCCCGATCTTGCCGCTCGCGCACGCGCTGATCTTGTCGAGGAACACGGGATGTCCCGAGACGTTGGCGAACGTCAGCACGGCATGAACGTCTTTGCCCTGGGGCGTGACGGCAAGCCCGACGGTCGCCGGGATGGTCACGAGCGTCGGGGCCAGCGTCGTGGTCTGGCCGCTCTCGCCACTGGAACGGCCCCCCACCTTGCTCTGAACGCGGTAGTGATAGAGGCCGCCTGGAGTAACGGTCGTGTCTGAAAAAAAGTTGTTGCGCGTTGACTGGGGCCATTTCCCCCCGCCGGAACCGCCGCTGCGGTACAGGAGGTACACGGCGCCGTTCGGCACGCTGTCCCAATGCACGTTGATCTGGGTCGGCCCGGCCGGCTGGGCCACCAGCCCCGTCGGGGTGGGGGGCGGCAGAACGGGCACCTTGACCGCCGCGACGGGGGGCAGAGGCGGCGTCGGCGTCGGCGGCCTGTCGCTCGTCGTCGGCGGCGATGTCGGAGCCGGGCGGGGCGTGACGGGTGGCTGTGGCGGCACAATCACCGGGGGGGTCACGGCGGCCGCCGTCCTGCCGGATGACGCCGCTGACCCTGATGCCCCCGCGCTCGTGGCCGCCGCTGCCGCCTGGGCCTGCTTCCTCTTGTCCGCCTCGTCTTGCCTTGACTTCGCCCGCGCCTCGGCCCTCGCCGCCGCCGCGATCTGCTCCGGAGTCAGCGTCAGCGTCTCGGGGAACGAGAGCGCATCGGGGAAGGTGAAGGCCCCCTTCTGGCGTCTCACGGGCAGGGACACGCCGGAGTCATTGCTCTTCTGCTGCAAGGCGGTCGCGCTCAGGATGAGAGTTTCGGTCTTCCCCTGCGGGACCTGATCCGTGACATCCAGCTTGACGGGTTCATAGGCGTTGTGGCGGTCCCGGTAGACGGGGCAGATGCGCGTGTGCTGTTGGCCGTCGAGCAGATAGTTGACCGTCAGGAACTTGATGTCCTTTCCCCGCAGGCCGCCGAGGTCGCCGATGTTTATCAGCACCAGCGCGCCCGGCGACCGGGCGACTTTGATCGTCTGCTGGACCTTCCATTCGTCGCGCAGGCCGGCGACTTTGGTGATGTTCAGGTAGGCGGCGTCGGACATCGCGGGGAAGGTGTAGCTGCTGAACTCCGGCTCTTTGCCCGCCTTAGGCGCGAGGCTGAGCTGGTAGCGCTGGTGGGCGCGGCCCGGCCAGCTCCAGCCGATGGGCCAGCGGTATCCATAAAGGCGGGCCGGCCCCTTGAAGACGAGCTGGCTGCCGTTGAAGGACCCGACGATCGGCTGCTGACCGGCGAGCGGCGTGTTGTCCTCGTCCAGAAGTGTCATCGTCGGGTCCAGGTCCCGCAGGTCCACGCCGTCCGGGAGCTGCCCGGCCTCCAGGCCTTCGAAGGCGGGCGTCACCACGATCACCGGATGCTTTTCGGAGGGGACGCCCCAGACCAGCCAGAATAGGAACAGCAGGATGCCGAGCAGGGCCACCCAGTCGCGCCCCATGCGGAGCCAGGGGACGTAGCGGACGCGGACCGGGCGGGCCAGGGCGAGCGGGGTGCTGACGCTGCCGGCGGCTTGGGCCGCGCCGCGCACGGTGGCGTAGTAGGAGCCGCGGTGGGCGGGGGGCGGCAGCAGGCACTGCCAGACGCCCGGAGTCCGCGCCGTGAGGGCCTGCTGGATGTCGCCGACGGTTTCGGCGTCCCGTTCCAGGGCGTCCTTGGTCGGCGCGCGCAGGATGGTCATCCCGACGGTGGGGGGCAAAAAACTCTTGTTGGCGAGCCGGACGGCGAAGCGCGCCTCGCGCCGCCACGGGCGGGTGACGACGAAGGGGGGGACTGCGGTGATCTGGAGGTCGCTTTCGGTCGGCAGTCCGACCCAGCGCAGGGGTAGGTCCTGGACGATCTCGCCGGGGTCGCCGGTGCGGCGCGGGTCGAAGCAGGTCAGGACGAAGCCGAAGGCCTGCGTCTTCCGCTTCTCGCCGGTAGGGGGCGGCACGAAGACCACCTCGAACGATGCTTCCTCGCCCGGCTGGAGCAGGATGCCGCCCTCGCGCTGCGGGGTGCCGCCGAGTGGCGGGCGGCGGATGTAGAAGGCCGGGTTCAGGTCGGTCACGGTCAGGTCGAAACGGTACGCTATCGGCTCGGGGTTGCCCACATGGATGGTTTCGACCTTGCCGGGCCAGACCAGGTCGCGGTCGGTAATGCGCGACTGCTTCGAGTCCGGCGTCTCCTCGGCGTCCGCCGAAGCCAGCGGCTTGCCCGGCGTGAAGGACACCGAGGCCTCCCCGCCGGATTCCATGTCCTCGTCCGCCCCGCCGCCCCCGCCGCCGGAACCGTAGCCGCCCGCAAAGCCTGAGAGGCCCGACAGACCGGGGATGAAGCCCAGGAAACTTAGAAATCGTCCAAACATGTGTTGTTTCGTTCCACTCCTTGCGGAGTAAGACTCTCTGAGATTGGCCGCGCTTCAATGCGCCGACGGTCGTTTGACGTGGCTCGGGTTCGGTCGGTTCAAATGGAATTCGACGGTATACGGGATCGTGGAGTGCGGCCACGGGTTGATCAGCCGCGTCTCGGTGTGGCCCTGCCACTGGAAGATCAGCCACAGCCGCTCCCCCGGAAACCGCGAGATCGGCGTCAGCCCCTTCGGGTCTATGGACAGCTTCCCCTGATCGCTCTCCGGCACCGCGCGGTCGCCGATCCCGCCTGTGGAAATAGAGGCGGGGACGAGGGCCTGCGTGCCGTCCGAGTAGACCTCGATGGCTTGCAGGTTCACCTGCACGCGCTGGGCCGATGGGGCCGGCTTGACAGGATGCCGCTTGTGGGACAGAGCGCCCAGGACAACGCCGACCAGAGCCGCCCCGAGAAAAACGGCGAGCCACTTTGCGAAGAAGCGCGCGGGCCAACATGTGGACGCGAAGAGGGAAGCCATAAGCTCTGGTTCATCCTGAGAGGTGGTCGGTATGCCTCAGACAAGGCCTTGTGAGGTCGTTTGCGCCACATGAGACTATTTGCGCCACATGAACCCGGTGCCGCTGCGCCGGGGCGTCTCGACCGCCGCCGGGTCCTCCTCCCGGCTCGCCGCCGGCGCGGCGCGCGGGTCGCGTGCCGCCATCACGGTCTCGTGGTCGAGCTGGCGGCGCTCCGGGGCCGGGGCGGCGGCCTCCAGGGCGGCCAGGAGGGGCGGATAAAGCTGGAGCAGCCGGTCCAGGCACTCGCGGGCCATCAGGAAGGCCTGGCCCATGGTCCACTCGGCCGTCTCCAAATAGTTCAGTGTGTCTTCCAAATAATCCACCGCCTCCTGGTAGATCCGCAGGCCGGGCGAGGGCAGGGCCAGAAGCTGGGCGCGCTGTGCGGCCAGGATGCCCCCGACGATGCCCATGTAGGCGCGCGGGGAGGCGTTCCCGTCCGCGACACCTGCCAGCGGTCCGAGTGACCCGGCCAGGGCGGTCGCGGCGGCGTAGCGCTGGACGGCCCCCGACGAGTGCTTGACCAGCAGGTCCAAAGCCTGCCGTGCGAGCGACCGCAGCTCCTGCTGAGAGCGCCACTGGCCGGCGTGGCTGGAAAGGAACATCGTCTCGGGGATAAAAGACCGGTCCAGGCTGAGGCCGGTCGTCGTCTTCTCGAACTGCGCGATCTGGACCCAGTCCACCGTGTCGTCGCCGTTGTCCGCGGCCAGACGGTAGGAGGCACGGATACCCCGGCACCCGAGCAGGCCGGTATCCACGGAGGAATGCAGGTGCGGCTCGGGGGCGCGCTCGGTAAGCGACGCGCCGACGTAGAGCGGCACGATGTTCGCCCGCGCCTCGACGGTGCCGCGCAGGGCGAGAGCCGGGTCGTCCGGAATTTCGATGATCTGCCCCTGCCGCCCGACGGCCAGGCAGCCGCGCACGGCGACCGAGTACAGCCGGTCGCCCTCCGGACTGGGGCGGCTGACGGCGTCGTCGGCCAGATGCAGCAGGCCCGCGACGCGCCCGCGCTGGAGGGTCCACCGCACCAGCTCCTCCAGGTAGAACGTCTCCTGCTTGAACTGTCCGGCCTGCATCAAGCGGACGCTGTCCCAGTCCACGGAGACCAGATCGAACTTACGCATCAGGGGGAACCTCTTGAGAAATGTCACTCAAAGAAATATACCCTATTTCGCGCCGGACTGAGAACACCCCGGCTCAGAGCGTGATCGGGTCGCCCGCCGGCCCGCCCCCGGCCGCCTTCGCCCCGAGCCGCGCCCCGGACTGGAACTCGTGCTGGAGGTAGGAGGGGCGGTCCAGGCGGGCCGCCGACTCGCGCCACAAGACCTCGACGCGGCAGCAGACCGGCAGGAACAGGCGCAGCAGCAGGGCCAGCGTCGCGCGCGCTTTCTCCGCGCCCTCGTCCTCATCCGACAGCGGCATTTCCAGGGTCACCCCAGGGTACTGGAGCAGGGCGGCCCCGCCCAGTACCGCCGTGCTGCCGAGCTGCGCCAGGAGTGTAGCGGGCCGGCTGAAGGCGGGCGCATAGCGCCGGGGGTGGACGACGACATCTGGGTGGATCAGCCGCCGCGCGGCGGTCTCGAACAGGACGAACGGGTCGGCGGCCTCGCGCCGCCAGGCGACCAGCGACCAGAGCTGCGTCCGCTCCGTCTCGTCGAGCGCGCTCAGGTCCAGCGCGGCGTCGTCCGGGCCGCCCACGCCGAGAACGCCGCCCCCGTCTGCCCACTCTTCCAGGCGCGAGGCCAGCAGGGTGCGGGCGTTGCGCCCGCCGGTCACGGACAGGAACCAGCCGTCCAGCCGGCCCGTCCCCGCCGCCCTCTGGTCGGAGATGCGGCCGTGTATCCAGCCGATCCCGGCGAGCGAATCAATAACGGCGGTCGCCAGCAGCGCCTCGGTCGTGACGACCTCCATCAGCTCGCGGACGATGAGCGCGCGCTCCCGCTCCGTCTCATGGGAGAGGGCCGTCAGCAGGGCGCGCAGGAGCGCGCGCTGCCCGTCCGCCTCGGCGGGGGTCAGCTCGGTCCACATGCCGTCTTCCGCCGCCATCTCGGGCAGCGCGCCGAACAGCAGCAATGCCCAGCGTTTCAGTGTCTCCGTGGCGGCGGGGCGGTCGCGGTCTTCCAGGCCTTCGATGCCGCGCGGCGGCAGCTTGTCGGCCATCAGGGGCCAGGCCAGCCGGCAGGCGGCGCGCAGGTCCGGGTCGGCGGCCCGCCGCGTCGCCGTCGCGATCAGGCCCGGTCGGCGGGCGGGGTCGGACTCGAATAAGACCCCGAGAACGTCGTCGGCCCCGACCTCCATCATGACGCGCTCTTCCGGCGTCGGCGTCCGCATCAGCTCGGGGTAGGAGGCGCAGACCTGCTGGGCCAGGTCTTCCAGTGGGGACTGCGGCCGGGCAGGCGGCGGGGCGCCCGGCAGCCCCGCCAGCAGGGGCGGCACGAAATGGGCCAGCCGACCCACGGTGCGGGTCACGCGCCGCTCCCCCCCGGCCTCGCCTTCCGGCACGAAATAATCCACGGTGTCCGCGCGCACGCTGACGGCGAGGCGCGGGCGGACCTCGGCCGGGATGACGTAGTGGACCGTCAGGCGCTCACTGAGCGGGTCATGGGAGGGGCCGGGCGGGTCCTGCGCGCGGACCTCGGGGTCGGCGAAGTGGCCGAGTTCGGGCAGCATCCGCAGGTTCTCTTCGGGGATGCCCAGGGCGTGAAGCGTCCTCCAAGCTTCCAGCAGGTAGCTCGGCCAGTTCAGCCCACTGAGCTGCGGGAATACGACCGTCCGTGCCGCCTTGTCCGGCGTCTCTTCGGCCTGGGTCATGCCGCCACCCGGCCTTCGATGCGGAACGTGGAAAGCACGAAATACTGCGACAAGATGGAGGCGAGATAGTTCGCCATGTCCGTCAGCAGGAAGTCCGGGACCTCGGGAGGCGCGGCCCGCTCGAAGGTGATCCGCAGGCTCTGGACCAGCGGCACAGAGTCCGGGGAAGGTACGCCTTCTCCTTCGAAGGTGGACTCGCGCGCAAGCACGGAGGGCCAGAGGTAGGAGCGCCAGTGGATGCCGCCCGTCTCGGGGTCGTTGACGATCTCGCGCACGGCGGATCGGAATCGGAGCATCTCGCCCAGGTCGCCCCGCCGCTGCCGGATGATCTCCCACAGGTCCCCCTCGGTCAGCAGCGGCGGGCGCAGGACGCTGTGATACCAGGCCGTCCGCGCCCACTCGGCGCGGTCGGACGGCCCGCCCACCGTGGCCCCGCCCAGGGCGAGGTAAGGGATGCTGAACCGCAGCGGCGCTTTCTCCAGCGAGGTCGGCGTGTCCAGCATCCCCATCCGGCCCCGGCCCCAGGAGCCGTAATAGATTTTGACCTGCGTGACGCCCGCCTGCACCTGCGGGAACTGCACCTGTACGTCCGGCTCGGTCGCCGCCGGGTCCTGGCTCGGCAGGCGGACGAGCGAGGAGGGCACGTCCAGCCCGTCGTGCCGGACCGTGGCGGCGAAGATGCCGGGAACGCCGGTCATCCGCAGGGCGTGTTCCTGGCCGACGTGCGGAAAGGGGGGATAAAAGATGTTGTCCGACAGGCCCGTCTGGACCACCGGGACCGCATTCAGACTGACCCAGGCGGGGCCGGAACGGCGCGCACCCAGCGCGCGCAGGGCGGCTGCGGCGTGTCCCTGGGGGGAGGGAACGACTCCCACGAACCGGAAGCCCGACTCCAGGCCCCGGTCGAGTCGTTCCGAGGCCAGCAGCGGGTGGGGCGGCGCGTTGCCCGCGCCCATCCCCAGCCGGACCATTTTGCGCCCGTAAGGGTGAAAAGGCGGCAGCCACAGGTCGAGCTGGCGCTGGTTCATGCGCGCCGTCTGCATCTCGCGCTCGAAGGCCATGTAGCCGTCGTAGCGCGTGAAGGACGCCGGGCGGAACCCGGCACCGGGAGTCAGGACCCACCAGGAGGCGCGTGCGAGCGCGGCCAGGGCTTCCTCGGGGACGCCGAGGAATGCGAGCTGGCCGCGCTCCAGGGTGATCTCGACCGGCTCGGTTCCGGGCTGGTCCACGTCAATGACGGCCAGACAGTTGCCCCCGGACCACTGCACGGCCGCATCGCGCAGGGCCGTCGGCTGAATCCAGCCCGCGCCGCAGGCCATCCAAGGGGAGCCGGCGGAGTCGGTGAACGTCAGGCCCTCCGTGACGTCGGTCGCACGGGCGGGGGGGCGCACGGGGACGGCCAGAGTTTGTGCCGGGAACTTCCAGTCACCGAGCGGAAAAAACTGTTCCTCCAGGTGGGCGATGGACGACCGTTCGGCCTGAACGTAGTGTTCCTGGACTGCCCCCTTCCAGCCGGCGAGCATGGCGAGGAAGGGGGCGTAGTGTGTCTCGTAGTCTGCCACGACACGGTGGCGCATCTCGCGCGGGATGCGCGCGAGGATGTCGCGGACGTTGGGCGGGAGTTCGGTTTCGTCGTCAGCCATGGGTGTCTTGGGGCGGAGGGCTGCTCCGGCGGGGTGTGGGCCGACGTGGAACGGGAGGGAGCGGTGACGCCCCCCCCCGTCCGAGTGATCTGCAAGATCCTGGTTACGCTGCGGGCGCTTCCGGCTCGCCGGCCTGCACCGAAAGGATGTTGTCGCCGGTGTAGTCCACGTTGTTCTGGATCATCACGCCCCGGATGACCACCTCGACGAAGTTGCCCTGGTCGGTGCCGTTCGTGGAACCCTCCGGGTACTCCTTCTCGATGTAGGAATGGACGTAGGACTTTTGCAATGTCCACATCTTCTTGACCGTGTGAGAGCGGTCCAGAGTCTGAAGCTCGACCGTCTTGAATCGCTTCGGCCCCTGCGGCGCGAGCGCCCACAGCGCGATCATGGTGTCATGGTCCAGGGGGAGCGTGACGGTGAACTGCATCACCGGGACCTGGACCGCCTCGCGGACCTTCTTGTCTTCATCGAGGTCGTGGAGTATCTCCACCCTGGCGTCGAAGACGCGGTTGATCTTGGTTCCTTGAATGGTTAGATTCGGCATCTCGAACTGTCCTTTCATCGGGAATGCACGGGGCACCACTGCGGCGCGAGGTGCTGCGGTCACCGGGGCGGCTCTCCCGCCCCGGTCGAGTCAGACCATGTTGTTAGAAGCTGATTCCGAACTCGTCTACCAGTCCCTGCTCGAAGTAGAGGACTATCTTGAAGTTGTTTCCCCCTTCGCGCTGCACCTTAAACTCCTGTCCGGTCTTGAGTGCGCTCGGGAACGAGTTGACGAGCTTCTCGGGGTCGTACCACTTGGTCCACTTCAGGATGTAGTTCAGGTGGTCCGACAGCATCCCGACCGCCTTCTCGTTGTCCTCGGGCATGGAGCCGCCGTAGCCCAGCTCCCAGGCCGCGCGCAGGAGCCGCTTGAGGTAGACCTCCTGGCGGAACAAGTGCAGGTGCCGGTAGGACTGCTCGCCATCCTCCTTGTGGAGCCGGCGCAGTGTGCGCGGCACCGAGAGGAACGGCGACCGGCCGGAGACGTGGGTGAAGGCCAGAAACGGCATGCTGCTGCTCAGAAGCTCGCTCATCAGGCCGTCGTTCAGGAAGTGGTCGGTGGGCAGGTCGGTCTCGCCAAGGTAGGGGTTGATGGACAGGTCAATGCCGACGCCGGGCAGGTCGGACCGCATGGAGGTCACTTCCTTCTTGGCGCGCTGGAGCTTCCGGCGCAGATAGTCCGGCACGTCGTTCGCCATCAGCCGCCCCGCCGCGACGTAGCAGGACCGGACGGTCAGCTCGGGCACGTCCACGCCGACCTCGATCCCGCCCTCGGCCGTCTTGCCGGTGACCAGCTTGCCGTCGGGCGGCATGATCGTGAAGTCGGGCAGGCACAGGATGCCGCAGTCGCCCGACTCGCGCTCCACCACGGCGTCTATGGCGTAGGCGTCGTTGAGGTTCTGCAAATACTCGCGCCGCGCCCGCCCCGCCTGGACGCGCTCCTCGGGCGAGAAGAGCACCTGGAAGCCGTACTGGTAGCCCCAATCCATCAGCGGCAGCATCTCGTCTACATAGGTCGTCTTGCCGTAAGTGTCGGCGTCCGGCATGACCGCGTCCTGGGCGGCACGGATCGACTCCAGGAGGGGGTCATCCAGCATGATCGAGTTCTGCTTGCGCTTCGCGGGCCGCTTTTTCTTGAACTCGGCGACGTTCGGCACGATCACGAACGAGATGGCGTCGCGGAACTGGTTGTTGGCCTGGGCGTTGGCCCCTTCGAAGAACCGCTTCAGCTCGTCGGGCCGCGACAGGAAGAGGTGGGGCAGGTCTTCGTTCGCGACGATCAGCTCCGGCTTCATGCTGTCCGGCAGGCGCACGTCGGAGGGGAATTCGTTGAACAGCAGATAGACGCCCATGATCGTCTCGAACAGCGGCGTGACCGTCTGGAGGAACGACTCGACGGCATTGCTGTAGACCCCGAGGAACATGTCGTGGTAGTGTTCCACGTCCCGGATGTCCGGGTTCAGCAGGGCCAGCTCTTTGGGGTTCTGCAAGACGGTCGCGACGAGGTTGCCCATGAGCGGGGCGATCATGCCCCGGTCAATCATCTTGTCCATGAATTTGCCGACCGCGATGGGGAACCGCTTCTCGTGGGGGACCAGGGCGATGTCCTGGCCGGCGACCAGCTTGCCCTGCTCGCGGATCTTGTCCAGCGCGGTGTCCAGGGTCCGCACCGTGATGGCCGTGCCCGTGGAGCCGCCCTCGGACTTGACCAGTTCGCCGCCCTCCTCGCCCTTGCCTTCCAGCAGCTTCTTTTCGCCCTCCAAGAGCTTCTTGCCCTTCTTGCCGTCTGCGGCGGGGGCTTCCAGCGCGGGCAGGGTGGGCATGGAGCGCGGCGAGGCGATCAGCGACCGGTCCTTGCCGAACTCGATCTGGTACACGTTGGGGTCGATCGGGCCGCCGCCGGGCGACTGGCGTTTCAGCTCGTTTGCGGTCTGTTCCAGCCCGTAGACGACGGTGGGCAGGACGCGGACGGTGTCTTCCAAGGCACCCTGGAAGTCGTCGGCGGCCACCTGATAGGCTTCGAGGGCACGGGCGGTGTCCTTGGAGGCGGGGTTGCGCTTGACTTCCAGCATCAGGCGGTCGTTCTTGACCTGGACGTCCTCGGCGATCTTCCGCATCAAGGTCCGCTGGTTTTTTGGCTTGAAGGCGAACAGGGAGGCGTCCACGTCCACGCGGAAGGTGGAGACGTCCTGCCGGACCCGCTTCTTGATCAGGTCGCGCAGGCAGCGGATGTACGGGTGGTCGGCGCTGACGCGGATCTTCTTCCAGCCCGGCCCACCTTCCAGCGAGAACTCGATCTGCGGCGGGCCGGGCGCTTCCTCAACGGGGGACGCTTCTTCTCCTTCCGCGGCACCCGCCTGGGTCATCTGCGGGCCGCGGACGCGGTAGTAGAAGCCGGGCTGGAACTTGTCGAGGAACTCGGTGAAGGAGGTGACCGTCAGGTTCTCGCGCACCAGCGACAGGAACTGCTCCTCCGACATCTCCTCGACGCGGGAGAGCAGGCTGCCCAGCGAGGGGGTGTACTCCCGGTCGCGCTCCAGGGCCTCGGGGTCGAGGTACTCGTCGAGGTTGACCTTGGCGAAAAGGATCGCGCGGTTGGTCTTCCCCAACATGCTGCGGTTCGCTTCCATGATCGTCTCATTGGTGATTGGCACGGTCTCGTCTCCTTTGAGTTATCGCGGCGGGGCAAAAGCGGAATGGAAAGGCTGAATTGAAAGGCTAAACAGAAGTGCGCGAACAAAAAGAGTGTCGGGCCACCCTCACGACAATCATTCCCGTTTCCGGGCCGCCTGACACCTAACGAACGGGCGGATTTCGCGGCTGGTTTGAGTCACGCGGCGGAGCGGGCCACGAGCAGAAGCCACAGCCAGTAGCCAAGGCCCAGGCCGCCCCCCAGCGCGACCGCCAGCAGGACATAAGCCGGCCAGCCGGTGCGCGGGCGCAGGCGCAGAGTCGCCCGGTCCGGGAACGCTTTCTCCTCCTCCCAGGCCGGCCAGAGGGAGTGGGAGGCCAGCGACTTGTCGGGCGTCAGCCGGTGCCCGCGCCAGTCGCACAGGTCGAAGCAGCAGGGCCGCTCGGCCTTGTCAAGGATGAGCGCGACCACCCGGTCAATGCGGTCCTCGGCGTCCGCGTAGGTGTACTCAATGTTCCCGGCGACAAGCGTCGGCGGCCCGACTCGGTACAGGTCGCGCCGCAGCACCAAGGACAGCTCCGCGTAGGCCTGCCCCTCGCTCGTGAGCTGGGAGGCGAGGGAGGCGCTGCGCGGCAGGAACCTTTCGCCGAACCAGAAGTGCCGCGAGATCCGCTCCAGGGCCTGCCGGGACCGGCGGACATCTTCATGGTTGATGCAGTCCTGGTATAGCTCCGCGAAGGTCGCGTGGAGCGGGTAGTCGCGCAGCCAGAACGGGCGGATGTCTGAAAGTTCCGGGATCGCGACCTTCACATCCACCGTACCCGTCCTGCCCGATTGTCCTGTCGAAATGCTCATAACGGTTACCGGACACCCATTCGCCACCCGCCGACGGGATTCCTGCCCTCACTTTTTTCGGCCCGCCTGTAGGACATTCGGGCATCGGCGTTGAATAGGACGGGCAGCGACCGCGAGAGGATCAACATGACACGGAAAAAGATGCAAGGCGGAAGAGCCTGCCGGGCACGTCGAGGGTGGATGAGTCGGGGGGCTGCGCTGCTGGCGGCCATGCTGGGGGCTACGGGCGGCGCGCAGGCGCAGCAGGCGGCGAAGACCGTGCCGCACCCGACGGATCTGTCCCAGGGGAACACGCTCTACCTCGTCGGCTACGCCCACCTGGACACGCAGTGGCGCTGGTCGTACCCGCAGGTGATCCGGGAGTTCATCCCCAACACCATGCACAACAACTTCCGGCTGTTCGACCAGTACCCCGACTACGTCTTCAACTTCAGCGGGTCGCGCCGCTATGAGATGATGAAGGAGTACTATCCGGACGACTATCTGAAAGTGAAGCAGTACGTCAAAGCCGGCAAGTGGTTTCCCTGCGGCTCGTCGGTGGATGAGGGCGACGCCAACGTGCCCTCCGCCGAGTCCCTGGTGCGCCACACCCTCTACGGCAACCATTTCTTCCGCCGCGAGTTCGGCGTCGCCAGCCAGGAGTTCATGCTCCCGGACTGCTTCGGATTCCCTTACGCCCTGCCGACAGTGCTCGCCCACTGCGGCATCCAGGGCTTCTCCACCCAGAAGCTCACCTGGGGGTCGGCGATCGGCATCCCCTTCCCGGTCGGCGTCTGGCAGGGGCCGGACGGCAAAGGCGTCGTGGCGGCCCTGGACCCCGGCAGCTACGCCGCCGGGTTCAACGAGGACCTGAGCCGGAACACGAGCTGGCTGGCGCGCATCCAGAAGACCGGCGCGTCGTCCGGCGCCTTCGTGGACTACCACTACTACGGCACGGGCGACCGGGGCGGGGCACCCGATGAGCGGTCCGTCGGCTGGATGGAGAAGAGCATCGTCGGGCCGGGACAGGTCAAAGTGGTCTCCGCCAGGGCCGACGAGCTGGTCAAGACGCTGACGCCGGCTCAGGTCGCCAGGATGCCGCGCTACAAGGGCGAGCTTCTGCTGACCCAGCACTCGGCGGGGTCCATCACGTCGGAAGCCTACATGAAGCGGTGGAACCGCAAGAACGAGCTGCTGGCCGACGCGGCGGAGCGCGCCTCGGTCGCCGCCTCCTGGCTTGGCGGGGCGAGTTACCCCACCAAGCGGCTGTATGATGCCTGGGACCTGGTGCTGGGTTCGCAGATGCACGACATGCTGCCGGGGACCAGCCTCCCCATCGCCTATGACTACTGCTGGAACGATGAGCTTCTGGCCCTGAACCAGTTCGGGGCGGTGACACAGGACGCGGTCGGCTCGGTCGCGTCCGCCCTGGACACGCGGGCGAAGGGCGTCGCGGTCGTCGTCTATAACCCACTGGCGACGGCCCGAGAAGACGTGGCCGAGGCGACCCTGACTTTCCCAAGCGCGGCCCCGGCACGGATACAGGTCTACGGCCCGAGCGGCCTGCCCGTGCCGACCCAGACTCTGGCGCGAGAGGGGAACACGGCCAGAATCCTGTTCCTGGCCCGCGTCCCTTCCACCGGCTTCGCGGCCTTCGACGCACGGCCCTTCACATCCAAGGCGGGGGCGGGCGGCCTCAAAGTCGGCCCCAACTCGCTTGAAAACGCCCGGTTCCGGGTGACGCTCAACGTGGACGGCGATATCGCCTCGCTCTACGACAAAGTGAATCACAAGGAGACGCTGGCGAACCCCGCCCGACTGGCCTTCCAGTACGAGAATCCCAGCGCGTTTCCTGCCTGGAACATGGACTGGGCGGACGCCCAGAAAGCTCCGCGCGGCTATGTGAACGGCCCGGCCCAGGTGCGGGTCGTCGAGTCCGGCCCGGTGCGGGTCGCCCTGGAAGTGACGCGGACGACTGACGGCTCGCGGTTCGTGCAAACGATCCGGCTGGCGTCCGGCGGGGCAGGGGACCGCGTCGAGGTGGCGAACAAGATAGACTGGCAGACCCGGCAGACGGCCCTCAAAGCGTCCTTTCCGCTTACGACCCCGAACCCAAAGGCGACTTACGACCTGCAAGTCGGGGCCATCGAGCGGGGCAACAACGACCCCAAGAAGTACGAGGTTCCGCAGCACCAGTGGTTCGACCTGACTGCCGTGGACGGCAGATACGGCGTCGCGGTCCTCAACGACTCCAAATTCGGATCGGACAAGCCCGACGACGGCACCGTGCGTCTGACTCTCTTGTACACCCCCGGTGTCCGGGGCGGCTACCAGGATCAGGCGACGCAGGACACCGGGCGGCACGACATCCTCTACGCGCTGGCCCCCCATGTGGGCGATTGGCGGCAGGCCAATGTCCCCTGGACGGCCAAGCGGCTCAACCAGCCTTTAATGACTTTCCAAACGCCTTCCCACGCCGGGGCGCTGGGCAAGACGCTCTCGCTGGCCTCCGTCAGCACCCCGCAGGTCGAGATCTCGGCCGTGAAGAAGGCCGAGGACAGCGGCGAGATCATCGTCCGCCTGCGGGAGCTGCGCGGGAAACCTGCATCAGGCGTACAGGTCAGGATGGCCGCCCCGATCCTCTCGGCCCGCGAGGTGAACGGGCAGGAGGCACGGCTCGGCCCGGCGACCGTAAGGAACGGCGTCCTGACCACCGACATCGGCGGCTTCGGGCTGCGCGCGTTCGCGCTGAAGCTGGGCCGCCCGTCGGCCCACTCCGCCCCGATCCAGAGCCGGCCCGTCGCGCTCGCCTATGACATAGACGCGGTCAGCTTCACCCGCGCGCCCGCCGACGGTTCCTTCGACGCATCGGGCCGGACATTCCCCGGCGAGGCGATGCCCGCCACGGTCGTCGCCGACGGGATCGTGTTCAAGACCGGCCCGACGGCGGACGGCGCGAAGAACGCGCTGTCCTGCCGGGGGCAGACGATCGCGCTGCCCGCCGGGCAGAGGCGGGTGTACCTGTTGGCTGCCTCCTCGGACGGCGACATCCCCGCCCGCTTCACCGTCGGCGGCGAGACCTATCCGGCCACGGTGCAGGACTGGGGCGGCTTCATCGGGCAGTGGGACAATCGGCTCTGGCAGGGCGACGTGCCGGAACTGTCTTACGACTGGCACAACGAGTTCGGCGGCCTGACGCCCGGCTATGTGAAGCCCGCCGAGGTGGCCTGGTTCTCCTCGCACCGGCACAACCCGGCGAGCGGCAACGAGTTCTACGCCTACAGCTACCTGTTCAAGTACGGGTTCGACGTCCCCGCCGGGGCGGCCTCGCTGACGCTGCCCGATGACCCGCGCATCCGCGTCTTCGCCGTCTCCGTGACCGGCGGCGGGCACGACAGCGCCGTGGCCTCCCGACCCCTGTCCGACACGCTGGCCGACCACAAGGCAGGCGGCGGGCCGGAGACCGCGCCGACCATCTCGCCTGGGGGCGGCACGTTCCACGACGCGACCGTCGTGACCATCCAGCACCCGCTCTACTGGCGCGTCGGCGGCCTGCACTACACCCTGGACGGCAGCGCGCCGACGGCGGCCTCGCCGGTCTACACCGGCCCCTTCACCCTGGAAGACGTGGCGACGGTCCGGGCGGCGGAGATCGACGGGGTGGGCGCGACGCAGAACATGGGACAGGTCGCGAGCGCCCGGCTGGACATCCACGACACGACGCCGCCGCTCGTCGCCTCCGGGATGCTGCTGCCGGGACTGCCGCAGGCGACGGTGGACTTTTCTAAAGCCGTATCCAAAGAAACCGCCGAGCAGGCGGCCAACTACCACTTCGATGGGGCGCTGGCCGTCAAGTCCGCTTCGCTGGACGCGAACGGCCGGACCGTCACGCTGACTCTGGACCAGGCCCCGATGCCGGCCACGGTGGCGAAGCTCACGGTCAGAGGCGTCCGGGACACGTCCCCCGCCGGCAACCTGATCGTCCCCCAGCCGGTGGACGTGACCGGCGGCGTTCGGGTCTTCGCCAGCGGGCCGCTCCAGGCGAGTACGCCCCAGGAGTTCCGGGTGGCCGACCTGCCGGTCGGGGCGCGCGACCCGTGGACGATCAACCTGTTCGTCCGGATGGACCATCAGCCGGAGAACCGCACCATGATCGCCGGTTTCGGGCGGGCGACCGACGGGCAGAGTGGGACGGGGCGCTATCTGAGCAAGTTCGCGAACGGCATCCACTTCTGGAGCGCCAACGCGGACGTCGAGACGACCACGCCGCTGGACCTCGGCCGGTGGCAGATGCTGACAGCGACCTATGACGGCCAGACGCTGCGGGTCTACAAGAACGCCGCCCAGATCGCCGCGCAGAAGGTGGACCTCGCCGACGACCGCCCGCGCGTCGAGGTGATGCCGAAGGACCCCTGGGAGCAGGAGCGCGTCCTGAACGGCGAGGTGCGGGACATGACGATCTGGAAGCGGGCGCTCTCGCCCGAACAGCTCCAGATGCTGTCCCAGGCCGGGGGAATGAAGTAGGCCCGTGGCGCTCCAAAGCCTGTCACGCATCCTGCGTCCGCCGCCCTCCCTGCGCGGGGCTGTGCTTGGGGCACTGCTGGTCCTGCTCCTCGCCGTTCTTGGGGCGGGCGGCAGCCGCTGCGCGGCCCACCCGGCTTCCATCGCCGCCGCCACGGCCAAAGTGCAGCCGGACGGGTACTTCTCCGTGGAGGCGCGGTTTGACCTGCTGGCGTTCGTCCTGGACGACACGCCGCAGCGCATCGGTGATGCCCCGATGAACGCCCTGCTCGACGGCCCCGGGTCCGACTTGCAGGCGCAGCTTGGCGAAGCTGAGGGCCGGTTCCGGCATGACTTTCAGGCGTCCGGCGGGTCGGGGCCGGGCGTCGTTGACGCGGTCGCTTTCCCGAGCGTGGCCGACGTGCAGAAGTGGCGCGACTCGGGAATCAAGCCGCGCCTGCCGGTCACGATGACGGTGACGGTTTCGGGCCACCTGCCGCCGGGCGCGTCTTCGGTCTCGTTCCGGTTCCCGAACGTGCTGGGCATGATCGTGGTGACGACGGAGTTTCCCTACCGAGAGCCGATCTCCGAGCCGGTGGAAGCCGGGGCCTTCAGCACGCCCCTGCCCCTGACCGCCGCCCTCCCGGCCGCCGCCGCTGTGGAGACATCATCTGCCCCCATGACGGCACCGGCTGTCCCGGTGGTCAAGGCGATCACCGCGCCCAAGCCCAAGCGCGCGGTAGCCAAAGCGCCGCACCCGACAACCGTTGCAACTCCGCAGATGCTCGCTACGCCCCGTCTTATTCCGCCCTCGGTCGCGCCTCCCGCCGCGCCGAAGCCTGCCCCGGCGGTTGGGCCACGGCTTGCCGTGAGGCCGGTAAGTCGATCCACCTTCAGGCCAACCCAGGCGGTTCAGCCCGCTCCGGCGGTGCCGATCATGGCTCCGCCCGCGCCGCCCGTCACGCACCCGCTGCCCTGGCCGGTGCTGGTGTTCCGCTATGTCCAGATGGGCTACACGCACATCCTGCCCCAAGGGCTGGACCATATCCTGTTCGTGCTCGGCCTATTCCTGCTCTCCACCCGGCTCAAGCCGCTGCTGTGGCAGATCACCGCCTTCACCGTGGCGCACTCGCTGACCCTGGCGCTGTCTTTGTACGGCTTGGTGCGCCTGCCGCCCACCATCATCGAGCCGGTGATCGCCGCCTCCATCGCCTTCGTCGCGATTGAAAACCTGTTCACGACGGAGCTGAAGCCGTGGCGGCCGTTCGTCGTGTTCGGCTTCGGGCTGGTACACGGCATGGGGTTCGCGGGCGCGCTGAAGGACCTGGGGTTGCAGCGGCACGACTTCCTGACGGCCCTAGTGGGCTTCAACGCGGGCGTGGAGCTAGGGCAACTGTCGGTCGTGGCCCTCGCCTTGCTCGCGGTCGGCTGGCTCCGTTCCCGGCCAAGCTACCGCCGCCTGGTCGTCGTCCCTGCCTCGGTCATGATCGCCGCCGTCGCCGTGTTCTGGACCTTCCAGCGAATCCTGGCCTAAATGGAAGCGCAAAAAGGAGGCGAAAAGAAAAGGGCGCGATGAATCGCGCCCCTACCTGGCTTCCGCCCTAATTCTCGTTCGGCACACTGTTCGCGACCACCAGTACGTCTATCCCGCGCACCAGGCGGATCAGGTCGTTGATGATGGACCCTTGCGCCATCTCCTGCAAGCGAGTCCGGCCCGAATGGCCGATCACGATCTGGCTGACCTGGTGCGCGCGCGCGTAATCGGCCAGCGCCTGGGCGATGCCTTTGCCTTCCGTCCGCTCGATGCGGACGCCGAGCCGGTTGGCGAGGGCGAAGTCGCTTTCCAGAACCTTCTGCTGCTCCAGCGTCACCTTCCCCTGCGGCACATAGACGGCCACCATGTCCGCCTGGAGGCGCTGGGCGATGCGCCAGCCCCGGCGCAGAAGCCGGTCGGAGGGCTTGTCGGGCGAGATGCAGACCATGACCCGTTCCTGCGTCTGCCACGGCTCGGAGACGTGCTGCTCCTCGCGGTAGGTTTGGACGTTCCGGTCCACCGACCCGGCGACCTCGCGCAGCATGATCTCGCGCAGGGCGGACAGGTTGCCCTCGGTGAAGAAGTTTTCCAAGGCCTGCGGGACCTTGTCGGGGGGGTAGACGTCGCCGCGCTGCAAGCGGTTGATGAGCGAGCGCGGCGTGAGGTCCTTGGTGACGATCTCGTCGGCCTCCGTCAGCACCCAGTCGGGGACGGTTTCGCGCACCTTGACGTTCGTGATCTGGTAGATGGTGTCGTTGAGGCTTTCGAGGTGCTGCACGTTCATCGTGCTCTCGACGTTGATCCCGGCGTTCAGGATCTCGATCACGTCCTGGTAGCGCTTCTCGTTCTTGGAGCCGGGGATGTTGGTATGAGCCAGCTCGTCCACCAGCACCCACTGGGGCCGACGGGCAATGACGGCCTCGGTGTCCATCTCCTCGAAGGTCGCGCCCTTGTACTCGATCTTCCGGCGCGGGATGACCTCCAGGTCCCCGATCTGCGCCTCGGTGTCCTTGCGCTTGTGGGTTTCGACGTAGCCGATGACCACGTCCTGGCCGCTCTCGTGCTTGCGGCGGTTCGCCTCGCACAGCATCTCGAACGTCTTGCCGACACCGGCGGCGAAGCCCAGCAGGATCTTAAAGCGCCCCCGGCTGGCCGCGCGCTCCGCCTTCTGGACCCGCGCCAGCAGTTCTTCGGGTGTGCATCTGTTCATGCCCCTCTTGTTCCACGCCCGCCCCGCCGGTTCCTGCTTCCCCGGCCGTGGCGGACCTTAATGCTTCATCATCAGGTGCTCGACGACCGGCCCCAGGGCGAGGGCGGGCAGGCAACTCAGGCCGACGACGATGACGGCCGTGCCGACGATCAGGGAGGCGAATTGCAGCGTGTCCGTGGGCAATGTCCCGGTCGTCGGCGGGCGGCGGCCCTGCCGCGCGAACAGGCCCGCCAATGCCAGCGCGGGGATGGCGAGGCCGAAGCGCCCGGCCATCATCGCAATCGCCGTGGTGGTGTTATAGAACGGCGTGTTCCCGTTCAGGCCGGCGAAGGTCTGCCCGTTGTTCGCGAAGCAGCTCGTGTAGGCGTACAGGACTTCGGTCAGCCCGTGCGGGCCGTCGCTGCCGATCCCCGCAAGGCCGGCCTTCGTTTCGAGCGCCAGGGCGGTCAGCAGCAGGACGGCGAAGGGCGTGGCGACGGTGTAGAGCGTGATCAGCTTCACCTCGCGCGGCCCGATCTGCTTGCCCAGATACTCGGGCGTCCGGCCCACCATCAGCCCGGCGATGAACAGGCCGACGAGAGCGACCATGAGGATCGAGTACAGCCCCGTCCCCAGGCCGCCGAAGATCATCTCGCCCAGCAGCATGTTGACCAGCGGGACCATGCCGCCCAGGGGCATGTAGCTGTCGTGGGAGGAGTTGGTCGAGCCGGTCGCGCCGTTGGAGGTGACGATGGCGGTCAGCACCGAGCCGCCGATGCCGAAGCGTGTTTCCTTGCCCTCCATGTTGCCGCCCGGCTGCCCCGCCGTCACCGCCGGGATGAGGTTCGCCGACCGGACGATGGCCGGGTTGCCCCCCTGCTCCGGCGGGGCGCAGAAGGCCAGGCCGGCGACGAACAGCGACGTCATCACCCAGAACAGCACCCAGCCCTGGCGGGGCCGCCCGACCATGCGCCCGAAGGTGTGGGTCAGGGCGGCGGGCAGGGCCGCGATCGCCAGCATCTCCAGGAAGTTCGTCAGCGGCGTCGGGTTTTCGAATGGGTGCGCGCCGTTGACGTTGAAGAATCCGCCGCCGTTGGTGCCCAGGTTTTTGATCAATTCTAGTGCCGCGACCGGCCCCTGCGCGATGGTCTGGCCGCCGCCTTCCAGGCCCGTCGCCGCCGTGTAGTGGTGGAAGTTCATCGGGACACCCTGCCAGACCAGGACGAGGCTGCCGAGGAGCGAGAAGGGCAGCAGCACCCAGAGCGTCGCCCGCGTCAGGTCCACCCAGAAGGAGCCGAGCTTGTCCGTGTCCCGCCGGGCCAGGCCTCGGATGAAGGCGACGCCCAGCGCCAGTCCCGCCGCGCCCGCCAGGAAGTTCTGCCCGGCCAGCCCGACGACCTGACTGAAATAGGACATCGTGTTCTCGCCGCCATATGCCTGCCACGTCGAGGTGGTCGCGAAGCTGATGGCCGTGTTCATCGCGAGGTCCGGCGTCATCGGCGTGGTCAGGCTCGCCTTGTCGTACCAGGGGAGGAAAGCCTGTAAGCGCAGGAGGGCATAGAGAATCAGCGTCCCGACGAGGCTGAAAAGTGTGAACGAGAGCGCGTACTGCTTCCAGTCCATCTCGGCCTCCGCGTCAACGCCGGTCACGCGGTAGACCAGCCGCTCGCACGGTCGGAGCAGGGGGTCGAGGAGTGTCTTGCCGTCGTCAAAGACCCGCGCCATGTAGCCGCCGAGCGGCCTGACGAGGAGGAAGACGACCAGCAGGAAGGCCGCGTACTGTAATAAGTTCTCTACACTCATCTTGATGGTTCCTACTGACTTGCTTGGAACCGTCATCAGATGAGGCGTTCATCGGCTGACTGAATGTTCCGAGCCTCGATGAACGTCTTGGTCCATCCGCCGGGCTGCCTCAAGTTGTCTCTTGGTCGGCAGCAGTTTCTTGTGGGTAGGTGATTGACTGACGGTACACGGTGCCGGCCCCGGTCCCGGCGAGTGGTTGAAAACCACTCGCTAGGAGAAGCGTCCTGCGGACGGGCAGAGGCGGCGCATGGGCTTTATCTTCTGTCCGAAGGACACCTGGCCTAGCGAGTGGTTTTCAACCACTCGCTCTCGCTCGGCATCGCGTAACAACATCGGCGATTAGCGAGAGGGCCGCGCCGGACAAGTCCGGCGCGGCCCTGGCGGGCTACTTTTTGCCCTTCTTCTTGTCTTTCTTCTTGTCGTCCTTCTTGTCGTCCTTCTTCTTGCTCATCGCATCCATCCTCCTTTCCTCTGTGTTTGTGCGCTCTTGTCATTTCTTCGCCGGCGCGGGCGGCATCGGGGCGGCCTTATCCAGGGCCACGTTCAGGGTCAGCACGTTGACGACCGGCTCGCCCAGGAAGCCGAAGGAGCGGCCCCGCGTGTTCTGCTTGATCAGGCCGCGCACGGTGTCGCCCGTCATGCTGCGCGCCTTGGCGACGCGGTCGGCCTGGAGTTCGGCGTTGGCCGGGCTGATGTGTGGGTCCAGTCCCGAGGCGGACCGGGTGACGGCGTCCACGGGGACGGGCGTACCGTCGGCCAGGCCGTTGTCTTTGCGGTAGGCCGCCGCCAGGTCCTTGACGCCGTCGAAGTTGGTTGGGTCGTCCTTGCCGTTCGCCAGCTTCTTGTGGATGCCGTTGATCAGCTTGTCGCTGGTCGGGCCGAGGTTCGTGCCGCTGCTGGCCGTCGGGTCGTAGCCGCTGCCCGCCGCCGAGGGGCGGGGGTGGAAGTACTCGGGCTTGGTGAAGCCCTGGGCCAGCAGCTCGGAGCCGATGACCGTGCCCTGCGCGTTCGTAATGAGGCTGCCGTTCGCCTGGTGCTTGAAGGCGACCTGTGCCAGCCCCCAGACGACCAGGGGGTAGACGCCGCTCACGAGCAGCAGCAGGACCAGAGTGATCCTTAATGAGATGACCAGTTGTTTTGCCATAATAAGAAGTTCCTAATGTGCCGGGGCGCAGTGCAGCAGGACGACGATCTGGTCCAGCAGCCAGATGAACGGGAACGGCAGCACGATGCCGCCCAGGCCCCAGACCGCCAGGTTCCGGCGCAGGACCTGCGCCGCGCCCATGGGAGTGTACGGGACGCCCTTCAGGGCGACCGGGATCAGCGCGATGATGATCAAGGCGTTGAAAATGATCGCCGCCAGCACCGCCGAGTAGGGCGAATGCAGCTTCATGATGTTCAAGGCCCACAGCGGCCCGTGCATCGCGCCCGCCGACAGGTAGAGGGTCGAGAACATGGCCGGGATGATCGCGAAGTACTTGGCGACGTCATTCGAGATCGAGAACGTCGTCAGCGCGCCGCGCGTCATCAGGAGCTGCTTGCCGATCTCGACGATCTCAATCAGCTTGGTCGGGTTCGAGTCCAGGTCAACCATGTTGCCCGCCTCTTTGGCGGCCTGCGTCCCGCTGTTCATGGCGACGCCGACGTCGGCCTGCGCCAGAGCGGGCGCGTCGTTGGTGCCGTCGCCGGTCATCGCGACGAGACGGCCCTCGGCCTGCTCCTTCTTGATGAGCGCCATCTTGTCTTCGGGCTTTGCTTGTGCCAGGAAGTCGTCCACGCCCGCCTCCTGCGCGATGGCGGCGGCGGTCAAAGGGTTGTCGCCCGTGATCATGACGGTCTTGATGCCCATGGCCCGCAGGTGGTCGAAGCGCTCGCGCATCCCGCCCTTGACGATGTCCTTGAGGTAGATGATCCCCAGGGGCCGGTCATTCAAGACCACGGCCAGCGGCGTGCCGCCCTGCTTGGAGATGCCGTCGGCGATCTCCTGGAGATGTGCGGGGACGGTCCCGCCGCTCTGCGTGACGTAATCCGCGACGGCCTGCACCGCGCCCTTGCGGACGCGCACACCGTTCATGTTCAGGCCGGACATGCGCGTCTGGGCGGTGAACGGGATGAACTCCGCGCCTTCCTCCAGGTGCCGCCCGCGCAGGCTGTACTTTTCCTTCGCCAGCACGACGATGGAGCGGCCTTCGGGGGTCTCGTCGGCCAGTGAGGAGAGCTGGGCGGCGTCCGCCAGCTCGTTCACGTCCACGCCGGGGAGGGGCAGGAACTCGGCGGCCTGCCGGTTGCCCAGGGTGATCGTGCCGGTCTTGTCCAGCAGCAGCACGTCCACGTCGCCCGCCGCCTCGACGGCCTTGCCGGACATGGCGAGTACGTTATACTGCATGACCCGGTCCATGCCCGCGATGCCGATGGCCGAGAGCAGGCCGCCGATGGTCGTCGGGATCAGGCAGACCAGCAGCGCGATCAGGATGGTGATACTCGGGGCGGTCCCGGCCAGCCCCGCGCCCTGGGCCTGCCCCACGTTGTACTGCGCGAAGGGCAGCAGGGTGACGGTCGCCAAGAGAAAGATAATGGTCAGGCCTGCGATCAGGATGTTCAGGGCGATCTCGTTGGGCGTCTTCTGCCGCGAAGCGCCTTCCACCAGGCCAATCATGCGGTCAATGAAGGTCTCGCCCGGATTGGCCGTGATCTCGACTTTGATGCCGTCCGAGATGACCTTGGTACCGCCGGTCACGGCGGAGCGGTCGCCGCCGGCCTCGCGGATGACCGGGGCCGACTCGCCGGTGATCGCCGACTCGTCCACGCTGGCGATGCCTTCAATGATCGTGCCGTCGCTCGGGATGACGTCGCCGACCTCGCAGACGACGATGTCGCCTTTGCGGAGGTCCGGCGCGGCGGCCTCTTCGATCTGGCCGTTCTTGCCGATGCGCTTGGCCTTGGTGGTCGTGCGGGTCTTGCGAAGCTCGTCCGCCTGCGCCTTGCCGCGCCCCTCGGCGATGGCCTCGGCGAAGTTCGCGAACAGGACGGTGAACCAGAGCCACATGGCGATCTGGCCGGTGAAAGCCCGCTCCCAGCCGCCCATGGGGACGCCCAGGGACGGGACCAGGCTCGCCAGGAAGATGACCGTCGTGATGACGCTGCCGACCCAGACGACGAACATGACCGGGTTCTTGGCCTCGGCGCGCGGGTCCAGCTTTTTGAAGGCATCGCCCAGGGCGCGGCGGACGATGGGCGGGTCGAACAGCGGGCGGGAACGCTTGCCGGCCGGCGGCACCGACGGGGCCTGCCCCGTTGGCCCCGTGCCGTTCACGCTCTGCGCCGATGGATTTTGTTGAATGGTTGCCATTGTTGATCCTGTGGGGGCGGGGCTTGCCCCCGCCCCCTAGTTCTAGAACGTCTTCCCTCAGAACGTCTTCCCAGAGTTCATCAGGAAGTGTTCCACGACGGGACCCAGCGAGACGCCGGGGAAGTAGGTCAATGCGCCGACGATGACGATGACGCCCACCAGCAGGCCCGCGAAGAGCGGCGTGTCGGTCGGGAACGTGCCCGCGCTGGCCGCCACGCGCTTCTTTTTGACCATGCTGCCGGCGATCGCCAGCAGGGGCACGATCATCAGGAACCGGCCCACGAGCATCGAGAGGCCCTGGGTCAAGTTCCAGTACGGCGTGTTGACGGAGATGCCCGCGAAGGCGCTGCCGTTGTTGCCGGTCGTCGAGTCATAGGCGTACAGGATCTCGGAGAAGCCGTGCGGGCCGCTGTTGTTGGTGTTGGCCGAGGCCAGCACATTCAGCGAAGGCGGCGTACTCTGCACCGTGTTCCAGTAGGCGGCGGGGTGGGGGACATGGGCGACGCTCGAAACGGCGGTGAAGCACAGCACGTCGGCGGCCAGGACCAGGGTCGCCAGCATCGCCATCTTGATCTCGAAGGCTTCCACCTTCTTGCCCAGGTATTCCGGCGTCCGCCCGACCATCAGGCCCGCGATGAAGACGGCGAGGATCGCGTACATCAGCATCCCGTACAGGCCCGCGCCGACCCCGCCGAAGATCACCTCGCCGGTCATGATGTTCGCCATCGGGACCAGGCCGCCGATGGGCGTGAACGAGTCATGCATCGAGTTGACCGCGCCGCAGGAGGCGTCCGTCGTGACCGTCGCAAACAGGGCCGACCGGGCGACTCCGAAGCGGGTTTCTTTGCCCTCCATGTTGCCGCCGCTGTCACCCAGCACGGAGGCGCGCGTTTCTACGCCCTGGGCGGCGATCAGCGGGTTGCCTTTGGCCTCCTGGGTGTAGGCGACCGAGACGCCGACGAGGAACAGGAAGCCCATCGCCCCCCAGAGCGCCCAGCCCTGCTTGACGTTGCCGACATACAGGCCGAACGTGTAGACGATGCCCGCGCCGATCAGGAAGATGGACAGCACCTGCAAGAAGTCCGTCAGGGCCGTCGGGTTCTCGAACGGGTGGGCGGAATTGACGTTGAGCGGCCCCCCACCGTTCGTCCCCAGCATCTTGATCGCCTCCTGCGAGGCGAACGGCCCGCCGGGGATGATCTGCGAAGCGCCTTCCAGGGTCGTCGCCGTGTGGTAGGCGTGGAAGTTCTGGATGACGCCCTGCTGGCACAGGACCAGCGCGTAGACGATGCACAGCGGCAGGAGGACGTAGACGGTGGACCGGGTCAGGTCAACCCAGAAGTTGCCGATGCTGGCCGCCGAGCGTCGGCCCAAGCCGCGCACCAGGGCGATGGCGATGGCGATGCCCGTGGCCGCCGAGAAGAAGTTGTGCGAAACCAGCCCGACCATCTGCGAGAAGTACGACATCGTGCTTTCGCCGCCGTAGGCCTGCCAGTTCGTGTTGGTGGTGAACGAGATCGCCGTGTTGAAGGCGAGATCCGGCGTCATCGCCGTCGCATAGGACGGCGCGTTTTTGGCGTCCCCGAAGTGCATCGGGTTCAGCGGCAGGAACGCCTGCCAGCGTAGGACGGCGTAGGTGAAGACGAGGGTGACGACGCTGAACAGCAGCATCGCCAGCGTGTAGGTCGTCCACGGCATTTCTTCGTCTTCCTTGACGCCGCCGATGACGTAGACGAGGCGCTCGATGGGGCGGAAGATAGGTGTCAGCCAGGTCTTCTCCCCCTCGAACACCTTGTACATGAAGGTCCCAAAAGGCTTCGTCAGGGCCAGGATCAGTCCGATGAAGAGGACGATCTGTAGCCAGCCGATCACAGTCATTGCGAAAGCTCCTTAAAACCGTTCCGGCCGGATCAAAGCGTACAGCAGGTAGACCGTCAGCCCGATCGTCGCGATCCCCGCGAGCCAGATTTCCATAGTTACTCCTTATTCGCCGGCCTTACAGCCGGTCGCACCCGTAGGTGTAGCCGATCGCGATCACGAAGAACAACAAAGTCGTCGCCAGGAACAGAAAGTCTTGCATCCCCGTCGCCTCCTCCGCGACACTGCCTATCTTATCCGATTCCATATAAAGAAGGTGTAAAGAAGGGGCGGGGCGGCATAAAGGTTTCGTTGAGATTTGCCGTCTTGGGTCGTTGTCAGGGATTGTCCGCGAACCTCTGGTCCGCCTGAAGCGTCCCCTCCAGCACCCGGAGGCGGGCGCGGAGTTCAACCGTCTCCTCCTCGCTGAACTGCTCGGCGCACCCGGCGACGATCTTCCGCCCCTTCTCGACCAGCGTGTGGCGGTAGTCCGGGTCCGAAACGGTCGCCGCGATGTCCGCTAGGGCGCGCAGCATCCGCAGGCTGACGGCGACGTCTGCCTTCGCGTACAGGCGGATCTGCTCGAAGGCCGACTCGACGAGCCGGTCGAAACTGAGCCACGGCAGGCCGACGCGGACGACGCCCGGCGGGTCATACAGCAGCGAGGCGGGCGGCTCCCGCATGGCGAACCGGATCAGGACGCGGCTGAGTTGGTCCACGCAGCCGATGGCCGTGCTGGGGTCGTTCACGGCGGGCGAGATGGCCTTCAGGGCGATGTCCACGATCTGGAGGATGCCGTACTCCACGTCCTGCTGCAACGTCCGGGTCGGGCCGAACTCGAAGGCGGCGCGCAGCTCGGTGACGCGCTCCGGGGACAGCTTATCGCCTTTAGAAACCATCAGCAGTGGGACGCCCTCTGGGACGAAGTGGCCGACGCGGCGCAGGACGCGGACAGTCACGCCGATGGCCCGCGCCGCCGCGACGAGCCGCTTGGTATCTATGAAGCGGACGTAGCCCGAGACGCCGCTGAGGACCGGCGCTTCGCGCGCGCTCGGCTCGAGCTGCCGGTCGGCGTGCCGGAACGCCTCGGTCAAGCGGTCGTGCCGGACGGGGTTCGGCATGGTCTGATCAATGATGGCCTCCGTCTCCTGCGCGATCCGGTCCACGATGTGGTTGACGCTGATCGCCTCGGAGATGTGGTGGATGAAGTAGAGCAGCCACGCGACGCAGGCCAGCGAGAGCAGCATCGCGCCCAGCACGGTCAGGACCGGTTCAAACGGGCGCGGCAGGCTGCGGGCGGCGGGCAGGGCGGCCAGGCAGTAGGTGAAGGTGCCCAGGAAGATGCCGAGGGTCTGCTGCGTCACCTTGTCCTGAGAGAAAGAAACGATGATGCGCGGGGAGAACTGCATGGAGGCCAGCGTCAGCGTCATCAGTAGGATGGCGAAGACGATGGAAACGACCGTCATCATGGCCGCGGCGATGCCGCCCAGAATGACCTGTGCCACCAGGGGGTCGGAGTGCGAGGGGAAGAGCGCCCGAGGCACCCAGGCGCTGACTCTCGGGACCGCCTCCTCCAGAAGCGACAGCAGGCCGCCGGTCAGCCCGAGCGCGACGGCGATGATGAGCGGGCGGACCAGGAAGCCGCCGCGCAGGTTATACATCAGGTGGCGGAAGAGGAGGGGCAGGTGTCTGTACATGGTGACGAAGTTCTACCCCGAGCGGGGGTAGCGCGCCCCCGCCCATGTCTGCGGCAGCCGTTCCTCATAGGCGGCGCGGGTGTCGCGCATCTCCGGGGTGGTGGCCTCGCCGTAGGTCAGCCGGTCCAGGAAGCCGACCACTTCGCCCAGGCTGCCCTCCACGACGTTCGCGGCGGCTGGGCGGCTGGGCGTCAGGTCTTTCGCCCCCCGTGTCAGGTTGTAGTGGAAGGAGTGAATCAGCCGGTCTATCGCGTGCAGCTTTTCGCGGGTGGAGCGCGCCCGGTCGAAGTCCGACAGGAAGGTCCGGAACGCCTCCATGCCCCCAGCCCCGTAGAGCTGCCGGTTCCGGTAGGTCTGCCAGTACTGCCCCCAGGTGGTCCACCAGCCGCAGGCGGGGCAGCGCATCTCCTCCGCCTTGGCGGCGTCGCTGAGGTCCTTCCCGGCCCGGCGGATGATGCTCTCCGCGCCTACGCGGGCGCACCGGGGGCAGGCGACCAGCCCGCCCGCCGCCGCCGTCACGGTCAGGATGCTCCGGCACCGCAGATAGAGGGCCAGGCCGACGTCATCCGTCAGCGCCTCGTCGGTGATGCCCCGCGCGTCCGCCTCGTAAAGCCGGCGGAGCCTGTCCTGGCGCACCGGGGCCGCCCACACCACTTCGGCGATCCCGTTCTCGGATACGGCATCAGATGCGGCGCACGGGCCGGTAGATTCTAAGCCCCCAACATGCATGCTCATGGTGCTGAATGTCCTTTGCTCCCCTGATATCAGGCCGCCCTCCTGGCCTTGATGATCTCGGCACGGATGCCGTCTACGGTGACGCCCTCCTGAAACAGAACCGCCGCCGCCTTCCCCTTCCCCACAAGGACCAGGCCGAGCAGCAGGTGTTCGGTCCCGACGGATGCTCTGTCAAACCGGTGGGCCTCCTGTGCGGCCAGGGCCAGCACCTGGCCGGCGCGCTCCGTCAGCGCCGCCGGCTCGGCCCCCGCCCGCAGGTCCGTACCTGCTTCCCGTTCCGGCCGTTTCGTGATCTTGCGGCTTGAGGTCATCTGCGCCAGCAGTTCCAGGTGAACCTTCTCAGGCTCGGCCCCCAGAAGACGCAGGACGTGTACGCCGGCGGAGCCGGAGTCGCGCAGCAGTCCCAGGAGCAGATGTTCCGTGTCCACGCAGCACTCGTGCCGCCGGCACGCCTCGTCCGTGGCGTGACGCAAAACTTGATGTGTGCGGGCGGTCAGCAGGGACGTGCCTGCGGCCGGAGGGGCCGCCGAAAGCGGTCCGAGGGCGGGGCCGCCCTCTTCATCAGATGGAACAGGCCGCCTGCCCTGGCGCTCCCCGCGCATCTTCCAGTGTTCCATCCAGCCGAGCCAGAGGAACAGGGTCCCCAGGAAGCCGGTGACGGAACTGAGTTCCGTGACAGGGCTGTGGTGCAGCGCCCCGATGACCCGGAGCAGGTAGGAAACGGCCGAAAGGCTGAGGCCGGCCCGGAGGAGGTGAAGCAGATAAAGCCGCCGCCCGTCCCCGTCCTTTTGGGCCGCCGCCAGGGCGGCATGGCTGACGAGCAGCAGAAGAAGGCAGGCACCGAACGCCGCCCCGTAGAAATAGAGAAGAGACACTTCATCACCAGAGCGCGACCGCGTCGGGGAGGCTCGCCTTCAGCCAGCGGAGGCAGGCGTTCCGCGCCGCCGCGCAGGGCGTCTCGCCGGTGCCGACGATGCGGAACGCGCGGGCGTAGGCGGTTGGGGGGGCGCAGGCCAGCAGTGTGAACTCGTAGCCGGAGGGGGTCGGCTCCACCTCGCCCAATGCGCTGACGTACTGGGGTGCCACCTCCCAGCGGGCGTCGAAGACTTCCCGCCGGACGGCCTGACGCAGCAGGCCGGCCCAGTCTTCCACGCCGTCGGGGAGGATCAGCATTCCCACCTTCTCGCGCTCGGCGCGGGTGCGCCGGAACAGGGTTTCGCCCCAGACGTAGTAGAGATACCAGTCGTCATCGGTCAGGTAGGCCGGGGGCAGCGGGTCGGGGAGCAGGATGCCGTAGACATTCCGCCCGTCGCGGTTCCAGCCGACCCGCTGGCTGTGCCCCGTCCGCTCCAGCCTGGCGTCGAAGCGGTCCGCGAAGAGGCGGGCCAGCCTGTAGTCCGCCTCTGCGGACGTGTGCCAGCGGTCTACCGCGCCGGGCGGCGGCGCGGCAGGCGCAGGCCGAGATGACTGAAGGGGGGACGAGAAGAAGGAAGGCATGGCGACACCTCAAACGATCCTAATGCCGCAGTATATCCGATTGGGGATAAAGAAGCCGTAAAGAACCGAGGGGGCCGTGTAGAGATTGTATAAAGATCAGCCCGAACCGCCATCGGAGATGCCGTCGGTCGTGCGGAAGCGGTAGCCGACGCCGGGTTCGGTGACGATGAAGCGGGGGCGGGCGGGGACGTCCTCGATCTTGCGGCGCAGGTGGCCGACATGGACGCGCAGATACTGCGTCTCCTCCACGTCTTCCGGCCCCCAGACGGCGGCCAGGAGCTGGCGGTGAGTCACCACCCGGTCGGCGTTCTGGGTCAGGTAGCGCAGGATGCCGTATTCGTGCGGCGTCAGCTTGAGTTCCGAGCCGCCCTTGAAGACCAGCCGGCGCGCGTAGTCCATCATCAGGTCGCCCGCCGTGAAGGTCGGCGCATTGGCGGGCTGCGCGCGCCGGTGACGGCGCAGGGCGGCGCGGATGCGGGCCGTCAGCTCGTCCATTCCGAACGGCTTGGTCAGATAATCGTCCGCGCCCTCGTCCAGCGCCTGCACTTTCTGCCGCTCCTGGGCGCGGGCGGACAATACTAAAATTGGCACGTCACTCCAGGCGCGCAGGCGGCGGCAGACCTCCAGCCCGTCTATGCCGGGCATCATCAGGTCCAGGATGACCAGGTCCGGCGTTGCTGCCGACGCCAGGCGCAGCGCCTCCTCGCCGTCCGCCGCCGCCCGGACCTCGTAGCCCTGCGCGCGTAGGCCGCCTAGGACGGCGCGGCGGATCTCCGGCTCGTCGTCCACGACAAGGATAGAAACGGTTTCGGTTTCCATGAAAGCGGGCTACTCCGTGGGCAGCGAGAAAGAAAAGACCGCGCCGGGCGGCTCCCCTGCGGGAGCATTGCGCGCCCAGATGCGCCCGCCGTGGGCGGCGACGACGGCCCGGCAGAGGGCCAGGCCAAGTCCCGTTCCGTGGATGGTGCCGCCGGCGTGGCGGGCGCTGCGATGGAAGCGCGTGAAGATGGCCTCTTCGTCGCCCGGCGTGATGCCCTCGCCGAAGTCGCGCACGTCCACGCGGACGGCGGGCGGCCCGGACTCCGACCGGGACAGCGAGACGTAGATGGGGCTGCCGGCGGGCGTGTACTTCACCGCGTTGCCGAGCAGGTTGGTGAAGACCAGCGCGACCTGGACGTAGTCGGCGCACACTAGAGGCAGGTCGTCCTCGGCCGTGACACGGACGCGGTCGGCGTCCGCGACGGGCAGGCGGTCCAGGGCCGTCCCGACGATCTCCAGCAGGTCGCACCAATCCTTGCTCGGGTTCCAGGCCCCGGCCTCCAGGCGTGACAAATCGAGCAGGTTGCTCACCAGCGTCGTCAGCCGGTCCGCCTCGACGTCTATCGTCTCGACCGCCTCGGCGCGGGCGGCCTCGGGCCAGACGGCCCCGCGCGAACGCAGGCCCGAGGCGGCGGCCTTGATGGCGGCCAGCGGCGTCCGCAGCTCGTGCGAGACGAGCGACAGCAGGGCGTCTTTGAGCGTGTCCGCTTCGCGCAGGGCCGCCCCCAGGGCGGCCTCGTCCGCCAGGGTCTGGCGGGCGATGACGACGGCGGCGTGGTTCGCCAGGGCGAGGATCAACTGCTGGTCCTGTTCGGTGAACGGCCTGCCGTCGGCGCGCGGGCCGACATGGAGTGCGCCGACGAGGCTGCCCTGCGCTCGCAGCGGGACATAGACGCCGATCTCGGAGGCCTTCGGGGCGCGGACGCCGGGGACGTTGATGCCTTCAAGCGCCTTTGCCCACAAGTGGCGGGCCGCGCCGAACCCGATGACCTGGTAGTGTTCGGCGGCGGCCTGCGAGAGCTGCGCGATCAGCTGGTACGTCTCGGGCGCGAGCGGCTCGGCGGGGACGGCGGCGACCGGCAGGAGCGCGCCGGTTTCGGTCCGGCGCAGGACCACGCAACGGGTCGCGCGGCACGCCTCCACGATCCGTTCGGCCAGGGCGGGCAGAAGACGGGCCGCTTCCACTTCGGTGCTGATGGCCTCGCTCGCCTCGTACAGCGTCCGGGTCTCGCGCTCGCGGGTCTGGGCGGCTTCGGTCTGATGTCGGGCTTCCGAGGCCAGCCGTGCCGTCGTCACGGCGGCGATGAGGAAGATGACCAGCGAGAGCCAGTCACGCGGGTCGCTCACGGCGAACGTGTAATAGGGCGGCAGGAAGAAGAAGTCCCAGCACAGGAAGCTGAGGACCGCCCCCACCACGGCGGGCGCGAAGCCGAACCGGAGGGCGCAGGCGATCACCACCGGCAGGTACAGGAGCGACACCTGCCCTTTATCCAGCGAGGCGCGCAGCAGCCAGAACGCGCCGGTCGCGGCCAGTGTCCCGGCCACCGACCACGCGAAGCCGCGCGCGGTGTTCTGGAGAAGCCGACGCATAAAAAGAAAGAGGCCGCCGGGCGGCGGCCTCTGAATGGGTACGGCCCTGGATGCCGCCGGGGTGGTGCTCACGCCCTGACCTTGCCCGCGTTGCGGCGCTTGATCACCTCGTCGGTGATGACGCCCAGCAGGATGACCGCGCCGACGACGGCGAAGTTGAGCGAGGACGGGATGCCGAGCAGGTTGACCAGGTTTTGCAGCACCTGCAAGAGAGCGGCCCCGATGAGGATGCCGACGATGGAGCCTTCCCCGCCGCGCAGGGAACACCCGCCGAGGACGGCGGCGGCGATGCCATACAGCTCATACGACTGGCCGTGCGTGGACGGGGAGATCGAGTTGGTATAAAAGGCGATCAGGATGGCAGCCAGGCCCGCCAGCAGGCCCGAGATCACATAAGCCCCGGCGATGATGCGGCGCGAGTTGACGCCGGAGTAACGCGCCGCCTCCTCGTTCCGGCCTACGGCATACAGGTAGCGGCCGTAGACGGAGCGGTGCAGGACGATTCCCATGACGAGGGCGGTTATCAGCAGCAGCACGAACGGGACGGGGACGCCCAGGATGCTCCCCGTCGCCAGGATTTGCAGCGTCTTGAACCCGTGCGAATCCCCGAACCCCATGGTGCCGTCGTTGGCGATGAACCGGGCGATGCCCCGATAGAAGAGCAGGCCGCACAGGGTCACGATGAACGGCTGCAAGCCCACGCGCGTTATCAGGAAGCCGTGAAACAGGCCGATCACGGCACCGCCGGCGAGGATGCCCAGGACGGCCAGCGGCCAGGGCCAGTGCCACTCGGTCAGCATCATGGACAGGATCACGCCCAGCAGGGCGAAGAGGGAGCCGACCGACAGGTCAATGCCGCCGGTGATGATCACGATCCCCAGGCCGATGCTGAAGATGCCGTACAGCCCGATCAGTTGGGACGTATTCTGGAGGTTATCAACATGGATGAACGTCCCGTGGGACATGACGGTGACGAAGATACACAGCACCAGCAGCAGCACGAAGATGCCCAGTTCTTTGCTCGCGACGGCTACGGGTAGGCGCGGGCCGGCGGGCCGTGTCGGCAGGCTGGGCATCCCCTGGCCGTCACCCGGACTTGTTTTTTGCTCGATCATAGATTCCCCTTCGCCGTCTGGCCGACGGCGAGCTGCATTACGGTCTCCTCGGAAGCCTCGGCGCGCGTGACGAAGCCGCTAATGCGGCCCTCGTGCATGACCGCGATGCGGTCGCTCTGGCCGAGCACTTCCTCCATGTCGCTGCTGATCATGAGGACCGCAACGCCTTCCTTCGCCAGCCCGCGCATGAGTTCGTAGATCTCCGCCTTCGCGCCGACATCGATGCCGCGCGTCGGCTCGTCGAAGATCATCACCTTCGGCTCCAGCGACAGCCACTTGGCGAGGACGACCTTCTGCTGGTTGCCGCCCGACAGGTTGCGCGCCAGAAAGCCCACCGAGGGCGTCTTGACCCGGAGCGACTGGCTGGCCCGCTGGGCCACCGTCGTCTCGCGCCCCTTCTGGACCAGGCCGCCCGGCGCGTAGCGCGTCAGGACGGGCATGGTGATGTTGTCGCGGATCGTCATGTCCACGATCAGCCCGGACCGCCGGCGGTCTTCGGGCGCGAGGTAGATCCCCTGACGGATGGCGTCCCGCGGCGAGCGGACGGCGAGCGTCTGCCCGTCCAGCGTCAAAGCTCCCCCGAGTGACGGGTCCACGCCGAAGATGGCCTGGGCGACTTCGGAGCGGCCCGCGCCGACCAGGCCCGCCATGCCCAGGATCTCGCCCGCCCCGATCTCGAAGTTGACTTCTTGAGTCGGGTAGCGCCGCGTCCGCAGCCCGCGCACGGTGAACCGGGTCGGCTTCGGAGCCGGGTTCGCCGGGGCCTGGAACTTCTCCAGGTCGCGCCCGACCATCAGGCTGACCATCCGGTCGTGGCTGATCTCGTCCCGGCTCAGGCCCCCGGCGTTCCGTCCGTCGCGCAGGCCGACCACCCGGTCCGCCATCTCCTTCACCTCGCCCAGTCGGTGCGAGATGTAGATGATCGAGACGCCGCGCGCGCGCAGCTCCTTCACCACCTGGATCAGCCGCTCCGTCTCGGTCAGGGTCAGGGACGAGGTCGGCTCGTCCATGATCAGGATGCGCGCCTGGAGCGAGAGGGTCTTTGCGATCTCGACCATCTGCTGCTGGGCCAGCGCGAGCTGGTTCAGCGGGGTCGCGCTGGAGACGTTCAGCCCGAGCTGATCCAGGTAGGGCTGCGTCTCGGCCCGCATCCGTGCGCGGTCCAGCAGGCGGAGCGGCCCGCCCATCGTCGGCTCCCGGCCCAGGAAGACGTTGCCGGCCACGTCTATGTTGTCCAGGACGTTGAGTTCCTGATGGATGAAGCCGACGCCCGCGCGCGTCGAGTCCTTGACCGACTGAATCACGGTCGGCTGGCCGGCGATCTTGATGACCCCCTCGTCCGGCTGGTGGACTCCGCCCAGGATCTTCATCAGGGTGGACTTGCCCGCGCCGTTCTCGCCGATGAGGGCGACGACCTCGCCGGGCCAGACCGAGAGGCTGACGCCTTTCAGTGCCTGCACCCCAGCGAAGCGCTTGGAGATGCCCTCCATCTCCAGGAGCGGAGCGGCCCCGGCTTCCGGTCCGGGGGCCGCGTAGGCTTCCGCCATGTCTAGCCCCCCATCTTCTTCTTCTGGTCGGCCATGTAGGCGGCGAGGGTGTCCTTCTTGATGGCCTGGGTCGGGACGATGATCAGCTTGTTCGCGGGGATGCCGCTCTTGTCGCCCTTGGCGAGCTGGTTCAGCATCTTGATGGACTGATAGCCGAAGGCGTAGGGGTCCTGGACGATGGTCCCGTAGATCGTCCCGTCCTGGATTCCGGTCATCGTGTCGGTTTCCTGGTCGAAGGCGACGATCTTGACCTTGCCCTCCTTGTGCGCGCCCTTGACGGCGCTGTAGATCGCCGGCCCATTGTAGCTCCAGATGCCGACCATGCCGACGACGTCCGGCATGCTGACCAGGGCGTCGGCGGCGTTCTGCTTGGCGCGGGCGTGGTCGGAGTCGTCGGTGCGGACGCCCGCGACCGTGATGTTGCTGCCCTTCAGGGCGTCCTCGATGCCGGAGATGCGGTCGTGGGCGTTCTGGGCGTCGGCGGCCCCGACGAACATGAGGATCTTGCCGCCCTGGGGCAACGCTTCCTTGATCAGCCCGCCCGCCATGACGCCCGCCGCATGGTTGTCCGTGCCGATGTAGCACAGCCGGTTGGAGGAGGCGGCGTCGCTGTCGGAGGTGATCAGGTTCGTCTTGGCGGCGACGGTGTTCAGGAAGTCGGTCTCGTTGGCCGGGTCCTTGGGGCTGATGGCGATGCCCTTGACGCCCTTGGCGATGAGGTCGTTGACGTCCTGTTTCTGCATGGCGGCGGAGCCGTCGGCGGGCATGACGAACTGCGGGGTCGGGATGCCCAGTTCTTTCGCGGCGGCGTCCGTGCCCTTGTGGCAGATGGTCCAGTAGTCGGACGGGTTGTTCGTGACGAAAGCGAGCTGGACGCCGCCCCCGCCGCCTGCGCCCCCGCCGGCTGCGGTGCCGCCGGTGGTCGCGGTCGTGCCGCCCCCGCCCGAGTTGTTGTGGCAGCCCGCGAGCAGCATCATGGCGAGCGCGCACGCGCCGAGGGTGGTGGGTCGGCGGAACAGTGATTGGGTGGTCAAGAGTTTCTCCTTTGGCTCATTCCGAGGTGTAAAATAGGAAGTGCTTATGTTAGATTCGACGCCGACTGCCTTTCCACCTTCCATTCCAGGACGCCGCCGGAAAATCCGTCCTGCAACTGGATTTCGAGCTTCAGCGCGGTCGTGGTGACGACGGGGAACGTGACCCGATTATACCCGTCCTCGTCCGTGCCATAGGCCGTCGCCGCCACGATTGGCTTGAACGTGTCGCCGTCTTTGTACAACAGCCGCCAGGACTTCGGGACGCGGCAGCCGCCGCCGCCCGCAGCGTCGTCGAACCAGTAGACCGAGACGCCCGACATGTGGACGGGACGGGGATAGTCGTACTGCACCCACTCGGGCGTGCCCTTGTGGTCCCAGAAGGTCAGGCGCGGGACGGCCTGGTCGTTCGAGTCCTTCGGCTCCACGCCGTCCGCCACGGCACTGATGTCGTCGTGGATGAAGGACGCCGAGATCGCCATTTCGGGTTTGACGGGTGCCACCCACTCGTGCGCGTCCGGGCCGGTGCCGACGGTGGGGAAGGACGTGATCCGCAGGCGGGCCGCGCCCATCGGGATCAGCGTCACCGTTTCGACCGGCTGGGCCGTCCGGGCGGGGGAGGGCTGGAGGACGGAGACGACGTCGTGCCGGTCGGCCTGCCAGTTCGGAATGATGCGCGCCTTCGCCCGCAGCTCGACGGGGCTTGAGGCATGGGTCCAGGGGTTGTCGGACGGTCGCCCGCCCTTCCGCATTATGTCAAAGGACTGTGCCGGGTTCGTTTTGTCCAATTCCAAGCCATAGTTCCAGGCGGAGTTCGGATAGACCTCGTATTCCGGCCACCGCTCCGTCCCGGCGTAGCGGTGCCACTTCTCACGGATCGCGAGCGAGTAGGTCAGCGGGCCGTGGTCAACCGAAACGGAGTCCTGGTTCTTCTCCCACGTCCGGACCGAGACGGCCATCGGTAGGTGCAGGGAGACGCTGTCGCCGGCCTGCCACTCGCGCTCCACAACGACGTAGCACTGCGCCCCGGCCCGGACCGCGACCGGCTTGCCGTTCACGCGGACGGTGGGCGCGCTGCACCATCCGGGGACGCGCAGGTATAGCGGGAACGAAACTGCCTGGGGCGCGTCTATTCTGAAGTTCACGGTGTCGCCGAACGGGTACTCCGTCTCCTGAGTCAGCGTCACCGACTGCCCATCGCCGACGCGGGCGCGGACCTCGGACGCGCCGTAGAGGGAGGCGCACAGGCCGCCGTCGGTCGTCGCCAGCCACATCTCCTGGGCGTAATAGGGCCAGCCCATGCCGTAGTTGTGCGGGCAGCAGCGGTAGTCGTGGATGCCGGGCTTTAACGCCTGCATCGGGAAGCCGTTCTGGAAGTCATTGCCCTTGGGCGTGTTGTCGAGCTGGATAGAATTGGCGCTGGTGATGTAGTGCGTCACCTTGCCCAACGGGTCGAAGGCGGCGGGCAGAGAGTTGAACGCGATGTACTCACAGCGGTCGGCCCAGAGCGGGTCGCCCGAAATGCGGGTCAGCATCTCGAAGGAGTGCATGAACTCGACGATGCCGCACGTCTCGAAGCCCTGGCGCGGGTCGCCGAAGCCGGGCCGGCTGTTCTCGTCGCCCGCGAACCCGCCGCCGGCGAACTGGCCGTAGAGGTCCATGACGTGGTCGTAGTTGCGGTAGACGGCGTCCAGGTGCCGCGCCTCTTTGGACTGGAGCCAGAACTGGGCAGGCTCCCGGAAGCCCTGGGAGACGTTGACGTTGTGCCAGGTCGGCATCCCGTTTGTGTAGTCCGCCGAGTTCTCGTGGATTCGTTTCGCCAGGTCCAGCAGCCACGTCCCCCCGGTGCGGTTATACAGCCAGTGGATGGTCTCGATGTTGTCGCCCCACCGCGCGCCCGCCCAGCTCTTGATGAACTGGCCCGCCGCAACCTGGTCCTGGAACTGGAAGTACTTGGTCAGGAAGGTGAAGACGTGCGTGTCGCCCGTATACTCGTGGTACGACTGCAAGGCGTTCAGGATCGGCATGTGCGGCCACATGTCCGGCCCGCCGTCGAGCGAGGTCCGCAGGTTCTTCGGCCCGAACCAGCCGTCCGGCGACTGACTCGCCATGATGCCATGCACCCACTTCGTCGCCAGCGCGATGATGCGCGGGTCGCCCAGGACATAGCCCAGGTCGCCGAACCCGCGCAGCCAGTACGGCACTTCCTCCCAGCCGTCCGACGAGTCCGCGTCCACCCAGCCGTTCCCCTCGTACTTCAAATAGTCCGAGACTTCGGGCATTCGCCCGCACAAGCCCTCGGCCTGGAGCAAGAGCTGCTGCCGTATCCACCCCTTCGGCGTGACACTCCCCGTCGGCAGCTTGGTGAAGGCGGTCGGCGTCAGCGGCGCACGGTTGGGCGTGTAAAACCCGCCCGCCGCCGGCTTGGCCTGGCGCATCGTGCGCGCCCCGTCGGTCGTGGCCTTGGCCTGTCCGGCGGCACCGCTGGCTAACACGGCCCCGCCTGCGGCGGCGAAGCCCTTTTTCAGAAAATCACGTCGTTTCAATGCGCTGTTGGTTCCTTAAGGTGTATCACGAGCAGACCCTGCCATGAATGGCACGGCTTATGTCCCATCCGGCACGCTCCACTTGTATTCGGGCCGCCGCTCCGGGTGCCACTGCACACGCGGGGGCGGCGTCGCTTCAGGCTGCTGGAAGGGCTGCCAGACCGGCTGGGGCGGCATGAAAATGACCGTTTCCCGCGCGAGGCGCTGTTGCGCTTCGCGCACGGCTTCTTCTATTCCTAGGTGATCCATCATGCTGTTCATCACTACACCTTCTGTTGCCCATGCAAAGATAACGAGGAGTCGTGGCTGCCATTCGACAACAGCCACTTCCGCATATCTACTTCCCCAGTAACACATCCATCACGTTCTATACACCAAAGGGGCGTCCAAGTTCTGTAAGCATTAGAAACGAAGATTTGGAAAAATACTGGATCGCTTTGTATGGCGTGTCGGAGATAGTTCAACTCATGGATTTTCAGGACACGCGGCTCACTCGTGGAAAATCCCACGGAATATTGATCGGGGAAGAAGAGTGCATTCGACGTTGCCTCACAGCGCCAGAAGTAGCCGCCGTTCGGTGATCCATCTGCCCATTCTCTCTTGAATGCCTTGCGTACTTCGGTGATTTTTGCCTGAACCCATCCCGTAGTCCCGAAATGCCCCGACGAATCGCCGATATAAACAGCAACCAAATCATCCTTATGAAATGTTTCCACCCGCAAGCGAGGAAGCACAGGTTTCTGGGAGGAGTTGGACAGATACCCGGATAGTTGATTAATCCCTCGGGCCAGCTCACGGAGTTCTGTATAATCGGCATTCGCCGCCATCAACTTCTGAACTGTTTCTTGAGCGAGCTGAATGAGACGCTGGGTATTGGCAATACCGAGGCCGGCGATTTGTTCCCATCCCGTAATGCCTTGAAGCCGATGGTGCTGCTCGCCAAAGAGAGTGTCTAAAGCAGGTAAATCCTGGCCCACTGCCTCATTCATAGGTGCCGCTTTCTGCTCGTTCATTGGTTTGTGCTTGTTTCTTGATTACGCTTAATGTGAAATGATCTGGCCTTGTTCTGACTCAGAACGAGAGATCAGCCAGTCTGAGGGGCGAGTGCCGCTGCTCCCGGCTAACACGGCCCCGTCTGCGGCGGCCAGGCCCTTTTTCAGACCTTTTTTCAGAACATCACGACGTTCCCTGTTCCCCAACCTCCTTCATGTCCAGCTTTACGCGGTCATGCGTGCGTCAGGAGATTTTCCATATGACCCGTCAATCGAAAGATGTCCCGCCTATGCCATATATCACGGCCTTTGTCCCGCACGAAGAGAACTGCAATGCCGGCATCTTCCAGGGAAGAGGAGCCAAAGCCATCCTCGGGGACAGACAATTCAACACCGATGCCGATGGCCTCCGCCTCGGGTATTCCCTGACAGGCGACGGCAAGAGGCAGAAGAAGAAGGTCAAGCGGCTTCCCACTCCGCTTCGTCAGAAGGACGGTCGCTTCCTCGTCAAACTCCACGAAGACTGCGGTGGAACGGCTCTCATGCATCCCCTGCGCGAAGAGCAGCCCCTCCGCCTGCTCGCCCGCGAGTGTCGCCCGAACAAGCCACTGGTGATCTTTCTGACGCGCCACTGCCACCAGCGTTTCCAGGGCAAGGAGGACACGCTGCATGGCCGCCTGTGGGTCGGTCATCCGAACGATGACCAGGCAGCCGACTGTCGGACCCGATCCAATCATTTGATCTTCACCCCGGTGCGATAATGGCTTAGTTGTGCCGGCGAGGCATGACGCCAGGTTGATTCAAAAGTCCCATCCAGATGTGTCACGACGACCTCCGTACCTGTGATGTGAAAGAGGCGGTTTCCCCGTGTGCCGTAGGGAGCACGCCAGATCTCAGACGCATTCGCGATGTGATCCGCGATGTGCTGCCCGAACGCGCTTAGTTGCTCCGGAGTGGGATTCCCGCTTGGCACCTGAATGCCCCAGTCGCTTCCGCGCCGTGCCGGAATGCTCTTCAGTTTGTTCAGGTACTCAGCCATGACATCCGTGTTCCGGCAGTCGAGATCAGCCGTGCCGATGTTCCATTTTGGAGAAGCTAGACAATCATTCTACTGCATCCAGCACGAAACCCGCGCCATTGGCCTTGAAATCGCCCCTCCAAACCCCGTCACTGCCAGAACTGGTAAGTCGAGTTACCTGTCGCGATGCCCCAGATGTTGAGCAGGCTGCCGGGGATGAACTGGCCCAGGATGAGGCCGTAGAAGAACGGCAGGGCGCCGGTGAAGGTCCGCATTCCGCCGTAGCGCAGTAGCAGGACCTTGGTGAGCCAGGCGATGAACAGGGGCAGCCAGAGCAGGTTCATCTCCCAGGAGCCGGAGACGGCGTAGGCCAGCGGGTGGAACGGCCACCAGAAGAAGCGGACGCGCATCGCCTGCAAGAAGGCGGCGAACAGGAAGCCGACGACGATGGCGAGCAGGGCGGGCGTGTTGCCTGGCTTGGGGGCCTTCAGCCAGCCCGCGTAGCGGTCCCAGCCCGACGTGTCGTTCCACTTCATGCCGTACAGGTAGTCGTTGTGCAGCAGCGCCCAGAAAGCGCACAGCATCCCGAAGCCCCCGGCCAGCAGCAAGGCCCAGAACCAGGCGCGCATCTCGCGCTTCGCGCCGGTCTGCTCGGCCATCTTGAACGCCTCCAACTGGAACGGCATCGGGTGGCAGCGGTAGGCGCGGTTGAACCAGAAGAACAGGCTGAAGGCGGCCAGGCCCCCCGGTGCCATGCCCTGAGTCCCCAGCACATCGGACAGCGCCCAGTCCGGGCCGGTGAAGTGCAGGTCATGGACGGGGGTGCCGAGTTCCGCCCGCATCCGCGTGATCGCCAGGGCCAGGGCGAAGTAGATCAGGAAGAACAGGACGGCCAGCCACCAGGAAAGCCCGAGCGCGACCGAGAACGCGACCAGCCCGGCCAGGCCGCCCGCCATGCCGACAAACGCCCAGCGGTAGCGCATCGGCTCGTCCGCGTCGTCAACCTCCGAGGCGCGGCCCAGGGCGCGGGCGACGACGTGGCTGAAGTAGTGCCGGCTGATCCAGAGCGTCCCGACGAAGAACAAGAGGTACGCGCCGAACGCCTGATAGTTGACGTAAGGCATCCGGGGGTCGGCGTCCCAGGCATTGGCGGCCACGACCACGGCCTGGAGCTTCCAGAAGATGTAAAAGAACCAGGACGAGAACAGGAAGTCGAGCGGCATCAGCAGGCCCAGGCCGACCATGAACGGGTAGTAGGTGAGGGGCGTCCAGCTGATGGCGTTCCAGGGCTTGGTCGTGAACGATGTCCCCAGGTCCACCGCGTTGGAGGGCAGGATGGCCGGAACGCCGGGATAGTAGTAGTTCAGGGCGTTCGTCGTATCCAGGGCCGCCGCCAGGAAAAAGCCCAGCCAGAACAGGCGGCTCTTCGTCAATGGCATGGTGTTCCGGCCGCGCCCGAACGGCTGGGCGTCGGTGATCTCCAGGGGGATCTTGGTCAGCGGGTAGGTCAGCCGCTCGTTGTCCGTCCACTGCTTGCGGAGGAGGACGTTGACGCACTGCATGGTCCAGAGCAAAACGACGACGAAGCCGGTCCAGATGAGGATGGCGGGCAGCCAGGCGTGGATGGCCGCCGCGTCGAAGTGACCGTGGCCCAGGTAAAAAGCAGAACGCTTGTCAATGCCGGGCACCATCGCCCACTGCGGCAGGTAGCGCCCGAAGAGGGGCAGGTAGTTGTTGCTGGTGTTGGACTGCGCGAGCGGCCAGGTCAGGTTCGGGACCAGCATCTGGATGAAGTCGTGCCCGGCCATGCACGACCCGATGCAGAGCATGGCGTAGACCAGCAGCAGTTCCCCCTGCGCGAACGCCCAGCGCGGGCGGACGCGGGCGACAAGCCCGTTGATGCCGGTCAGGACGACGAGGATGAAGACGCAGTTGAAGAACAGGGAGATGGTGGTCGGGTGGGCGGAGTACCGGATGTTCTCCATCATGACGACCCAGTAGGCGTTGACCGGCATCAGTGCCATGCCGAGCAGGAGGGCGCGCGGCGTCACGCTGCGCGCCCGAGTCGGCGTCTGCGGGGCGGGGGGAGCCGTCGTCGTTGATTTCGTCTGCGTGTCCATGCCGGCCCCTTCGGAGTAGTCGCTTTGCCTGCATGTTCGGCTTGACGGGCGCGGATTCCTTCTTTGCGTCTGCTCCCCGTCAATCTTCCTCAATAGGTGGGTCACGCACGATGGAGGGGTTATCGAAGTAGGAGTCGCTGTTCTCGTCGTGCGTGGAGACTTCCTCGATCACCGCCCCGGCGGGTGAGCCGAACGAGTGGCGGACGCCGGGCCGGATGGTGTAACGCTCGCCCGCTTCCAGCGCGACTGCTTCGCCGTCCGCGATCAGCTCGACCTCGCCGCGCAGGACAAAAAACGTCTCCTTCTTGAGCTTGTGGTAGTGGGTCGGGCACTCCTGGCCCGGCAGTAGGGTCAGCCACTTGCTGCAATACTCCGGCTCGTTGACCCGGACGACGATGCCCAGGCCTTCCAGGGCGAACTGATCCAGGCCAAAATCGGCGATCTCGATCTCCAGGGCCGGGGGGAGGGCAAGCCCGGCGTCCTCTAGCTGCCGCCGGGTCTTGGCCTGTGCGGCGGTCACTTCACTGCGTTTCATGTTGATCCTTTGAGATATGTCACGGGGCTGAACCCCCGTGCCGTAGAAGTGCAAGCCCCCGCCTTCGCGGGCGAAGAGTCCGGACTTTCCGATGCCCGCGAAGGCGGGGATTTGCTTTATCGAAGCCCAGGGGTTCAGCCCTGGGTACGATGCCGACTAAGCCTCTTTCGGCGGCGTGTCGGCGAACAGCTCGACCGCGCTGACCGTGGCATCCCGGTCCGGGCTGCCCGGCGCAGGGGCGACGGCGATGACGAGGCTGCCGTGCGGGCCGGGCCGGAGGCCCGTGAACTCCTTGACGACGGCCCGGTTCGTGCCGCCCGCCTCGGCGACGTCGAAGTCTTGCAGGATCGTCGCGCCGTTCAGGGAGACGTTCATCCGGCGCTCGCCCGCAGACGCCTCCTCGCCTGCGGCGAAGTGCAGGCGTAGCGTGTAGGTGCGCCCGCCGGGCAGGACCGGTGCCGGGAGGGTGTAGCTGACTTCGCCGCCGCGCCCGGTTCGGTAGACGGCAGCGGGTGCGGCGTTGGAGGCGGGCGTGTCTACGGCAACCTCACGATGAACCAGGCTGCCGCCTTGAACGAAGCAGTCGCCGACGAAATCGCCCGTCTCTTCGCCGCCGCAGTTGACTCGGATGACCGGCCCGACCGGGCCGCCGTCATAGGCGACGGGGGCGTATTCGGACAATGAGGAGGGCAGATCGCCCGGCTCCAGCTCCCGCTCAGGCGGCTCTGGCCCCAGGGCGAGGCGCAGTAAGCCGCCCCCGATCAGCGCGTCATGCTGGACGCAGAGCGGGCCGTGGGCCTGCCCATTAAGCGAAACGCTCTGAACGTAGGCGTTCGCCTCGGACGCGCCGGGTGCCTCAATGACCAATGTCTTGCCATCCGCCACCTGGAGACGGGCGGCAGGGAACAGCGGCGAGGTGAGGACGTACTCGGGGACGCCGGGGCAGAGTGGCCCCAGGCCCAGGGCGTTCAGGACGTACCACGAGGCCATCTCGCCGTTGTCCTCATCGCCGGGCAGGCTGTCCGGCGTGTAGAGGATGTCCAGCACGCGCCGGGTCCAGTACTGCATCTTCCACGGGCTTCCTGCCGCCGCGTAGAAGTAGAGGAAGGAGTGGACGGGCTGGTTGCCCTGGTCGTACTGGCCGAAGTCCACGGCGGCCATTTCGGCCATCTCGTGGATGACCCCGCCATAAGTGCCGGGGCGGAAGGTCGGCGGCTGATAGAGGAAGCGGTCCAGCTTGGCGAGTACCTTCGACGGCCCGCCCATCAGGGCCGTCAGGCCGGCGGGGTCGTGCGGGACGGTGAAGTTGAACTGCCACGCGCTGCCCTCGATGAAAGGGTCGCCCCAGGCGTAAGAATCAAAAGGATCAGACCATTTCCCGTCGGCGTTTTTGCCGCGCATGAACGTCGTCGCCGGGTCGTAGACGTTCCGGTAACTCAGGGCGCGCTCCCGGTACTTGGCCTGATCCTCGTGCTTCCCCAGCGCCCCGGCCACTTGCGCGAGGCAGAAGTCGTCGTAGGCATAGTCCAAAGTCCGTGCGGTCGCGTGGTCGTACTTGTCGGCGGGGACATAGCCGAGGCTCAGATACTCGCGGAGCGCGATGCGGCCGTAGCCCTTCTCGCCGTCAACGGGCGTGTTGGCATGCTTGACCATGCCCGCGTAGGCCGCCTCGCGGTCGAAGCCGCCGATGCCCTTAACGACGGCGTCGGCGATCACGGCGTCAATGTGCGTCCCAATCATGCAGGCGCGGTAGCCGGGCGAAGGCCAGTTGGGCAGCCAGCCGCCCTCCTTGTAGGCGTTGACGAAGCCCTGAATGATCTCGCCCAGCCGCGTCGGCTGAATCAGGGACAGCAGGGGGTAGACCGTGCGGTAGGTGTCCCAGAAGCCGTTGTCGGTGTAGAGGACGCCCGGATGGACTTCGCCGTCATAGGGGCTGTAATGGACCGGCTGACCCTCGGCATCCGGCTCGTGGAACATGCGCGGGAACAGGTGCGCGCGGTAGAGGCAGCTATAGAAGGTCCGCCGCTGGTCGTCCGTCCCGCCCTCGACCTGGATGCGGCTTAATGTCTCGTTCCAGACGGCCTCGGCCTCATCACGCAGGGCGTCAAAGCTTTTGTCGCCGACCTCATGCTCCAGGTTACGGAGGGCCTGCTCGGCGCTGATAAACGACGTGCCGAGCTTCAGGACGACTTGGCCGGATGGGGGCGGCACGAACTCGGCCACCGCGCCGATGTATTCGCCCTCAAGCGTCACTTGGTCTTCGGCGATCTCTCCGGCGTGCGTGGGGAGTGCGCTCCGCCAGTCCTGGTCGAAGACGGCGGCAAAATAGCAGGCGAAATTGCCGGGGACGCCGCCGGAGTTCAGCCGGGAGAAGCCCGCAATCAGGCGGCGCTCCGGGTGGATCGCGACCTGTGAGTGGGCGTCAAAGATGACCCGGCCCGCTTCGCCCGATGGGAAGATGAATCGGAAGACGGCGCACCGCTCCGTCGGCGTCATTTCCAGTCTGACGTTGTCCCGCTGGAGCAGCACACACAGCGAGTGCGGCAGGATAGTCAGGTCTTCCGGGCGATAGGCCGAGCCCCGCGCCTTTGCCGCCAGGGCAGAGGCCCCCGCCTGGGCCATGACCGTGAATTGGCCGTAGTCGCTCATCCAGGGGCTGGGCTGATGGGTGGCCCGAACGCCGATGAGTTCGTGCTTATCCGGTTCAAAGAACCAGCGTTCCGCCTCCGAGGTCTGCGGCGACCAGTGGGTCAGGCCGAAGGGGCGGCCGACCAGCGGCAGGGTGTTGCCGCGCGAGAACGACTGCACGGAGTTTGTGCCTTGCAGGGGGTTGACGTATCGCGTCAGGTCTTCCCGTGGGGGAATGGGCATAATGTTTTCCTTGCGACCCCTATCCGCCCGCTTTCGGTGGAGCGAGTGCGCTAATGCCGGGGAGCGCGTTGAACTGGTCGTCGAACAGGGAATTGCCGTGGTTATAGTTCGGCAGGCCGTCAATGGGAACCCACTCGGGCTGCCAGTAGATGACGCCGCGCCCCAGTCCGTCCGGCGTCTCCGCGACCGTCTTCACAAGGTCGGTCAGGAAGCGGCGCTGGCCCTCCGGCGTCCTCCCATACTCGTTGTAGACGATCTGGCCTGGCCTGGCCGCGCCGTGCTGGGGGAAGGCGGTTTCGGCGATGACGAGCGGCTTGTGGTACTTCCGGGCGGCGATGGCGAGCGCGTCCTTGAGCTGGGCCAGCGTGTTCCTGCCGTCCGGGTAGTAGCTCAGGCCAATCAAATCGTAGTCAATGCCCTGCCTCTGCGGATCAAGGTGGTCGAAAAACCACTTGGTCCGGCCCGCGTCCGCGCCGTTATCAATGTGGACCATGACGAGCGGGGCGGGCAGCGAACCCGCGCCCTCGCGGACGCCCGCGATGCCGGCCTTCAGCAGCGTGCCGTACCTGGTCCAGCCGTCCGGCCCGTCGGCCCTGCCGTCGGGCCAGAGCATCCCGTTGATCGTCTCATTGCCGACCGCCACGATGTCCGGCATGGCCCCGTTGAAGCGCAATGTCGCGACCACGCCACGGCTATAAGTCTCCATCTGGCGGGTGAGCCGGTCGAACGGCAAGTCTTTCCAGGCTGCGGGCTTGGCCTGCTGTCCGGGATCGGCCCAGGTGTCCGAATAGTGGAGGTCCAGCAGGAAGAGCAGGCCGGCGGCCTTGACCCGCTTGGCCAGGGCGACGGTGTATGGCAGGTCGTTGACATACTCCCCCCGCCCGGTGGGGTGGACCCAGAGCCGCAGGCGGACGACGTTCCAGCCGTGCGACTTGAAGATCTGGAGCGCGTCGCGCGGCCTGCCGTCGTCTTTATAGACCGCACCTAGCTGCTCCTCACGCGCGAGGAACGACAGGTCGCCGCCGGCCAGAAAGGGCGGCCTTGACCCGGCGGCCGCGGCCCCGGCCGGGCCTGCCAGGGCGGCGGAGAGCAGAACCAGGGCGAGGCGCAGCGGGAGCGGCATCATGCCCTATTGTACCTGAGCGATGCCGACATCTATCACCTGCCCGCCGACCGTCTGACGGCAGTGGACGGCGATCACGTTCGCGCCAGGGTGAAGCGCGGCCCGCGCCGCGTCCGACATCGGCAAGGAGGCGTACTCGCCGGTGTAGCCGGTCGCCGAGGCGGCCAGGATGCCGTTGATGTAGACCTCGACGTCTTCATCGTGCCGCGCCCGGACGACCATCTTGGCCGGGAGGGCGGCGGGCAGGGTGACGGCGCGGCGCAGCCAGATGTCGCCGGGCGTGTCGTTCCAGGCGGTGCGGACGTTGTCCGCGCCGTGGCCGAAGGGGGCAGGCCCGGTCTTCCAGGTCGAGGCGTCGAAGCCGGTCCGGGTCCAGTCGCCTGCGGGTCTGGCCGTCGTATACGACCAGACGTGCGGGTCATCCTCCGAGGTCGGCACCAGGTCGGTGTCGGGGTGCGGGTCGGGCTGCATGGCCGGGAACCGGCCCCGGTTGGCCTCGGAGACGATGACGGGGTCGACCTTGACGACCTGGCGGTCGTAGGTCAGCAGGCCGTTCAGCTCCTGTTCCACGTCGGTGAGCTGCGTGTAGACGACCGCGCCCGTCCCCCGACTCTCCTCGATCCCGTAGGCATTCCGGAGGAGTTCTTGGTAGCGCCTGGTGGTCTTCCAGCCTTCACTCAGGACCCTGCCGTAGCCCATGACCTTGCCCGAGAACAGCGTGTGGCCGGCGACGCTCTGGGTCACGCCGCCGAACTCGCCGTTGACGGCGGCCCGTGTCGGTTCCGGCACCTCCGACCAGGGGCCGGGGTAGGCGTGCGTGTCGCGCAGATCGCCGACCCCTTTGTCGGTCCACCCGCTGGCGTTGTTGACCAGACGCGTCGGGTCGAGCCGCTTGGTCAGCGCGACGATGGACTCCGTATCATGCTGCCCCCAGCCCTCGTTGAACGTCGTCCAGACGATGATGGACGGGTGGTTGTAAAACTGCGCGACCTCGCTCTCCCATTCGGCCAGCCACTGCGCCTTGGCCGCGTCGTTCAGGTCGCCAAAGGCCTGCGGCATGTCCTGCCAGACGAGCATGCCCAGTCTGTCGGCCCAGTAGTACCAGCGGTCGGGTTCCACCTTGGCGTGCTTGCGGAGCAGGTTGAAGCCGAGCTGCTTGGCGGCGACGATGTCGGACTTCAAGGCGTCGTCGGTGGGGGCGGTGTAGACGCCGTCCGGCCAGTAGCCCTGGTCCAGCGCGCCCACTTGGAACACGAAATGGTTGTTGAGCATGGGCCGCGTCCGCCCCTGGGCATCTTTGCCTAGTGAGACCTTCCGCATGGCGAAGTAGCTGTCCACACCGTCGCCGCCTTTGCCGACCAGCGAGACGCGCAGGCCGTACACATGCGGGTCGCCCGGCGACCACAGGTGGGGGCTTGGGATCGGCAGCGCGATTTCGGCCCCCGCATTGCCCACGGCCGTCGCCACCGTCCTGCCGCCGTCGGTGGCCGTGACCCGCACCGGGGCCGCGCCGCCGTCCGTGCTGACGGTCAGGCGCAGGGCGTGGGCGTCAATGTCGGGCGTGATCTTCAGGCCGCTGATGTGCCGGGCGGGCACCGGCTCCAGCCAGACCGACTGCCAGATGCCCGTTGCTCCGGTGTAGAAGATGCCGCCCGAATGTGTCCGCTGCTTGCCGACGACCTGTGCGTCGGGCCTGTCAACGGTCATCGGGTTAAAGGCCGAAACGATTATCTCGTTCGCGCCGGGTCTGAACGCGTCCGTGACGTCGTATTTAAAGCCCGTGTAGCCGCCCTTGTGTTCGCCGAGGTCTTTCCCGTTGACCGAGACGGTCGAGTCCCAGTTGACGGCGCCGAAGTGCAGCAGGACACGCTGGCCCTTCCAGGAAGGCGGGACGGTGAACGTCCGGCGATACCACAGCCGCTGGGCGGCGGGGCTGGGCTTGCCGACGCCCGACAGGGCCGCCTCATAGGGGTAGGGGACGAGGATCTTGCCGTCATAGGCGGCGGGTGGGGTTGTGGCATCGCTGGCCGTCAGGCCATAGTCCCAGGAGCCGTTGAGGCTTTGCCAGCGGGCGCGGGTCATCTGGGGGCGGGGATACTCGGGGAGGGCGTTGGTCGCGGAGACGAGTTTCGCCCAGCGCGTGGGCAGCCGACCGCCGGAGATCGTCTGCGCCCCGGCAATCGGAGCGATCAGGAGTACGCCGAGTGCCAGCAGTGTGGCGGTGTAGGTTAAGGAACGTGGTTGCATGGGGCTTCCTTGTGCTTTCCGGGTTGGACCGCGATTAACGAAAACAGGCCGGCCCGAAAGGGCCGGCCATGTTCCGCTCGCCGGCCCTGTTCTAGTTGCCGGCCTTCATGCTCAGTCCGGCGCTTTTAAGGCCCGTTGCGCTCGCCGTGAGTGAGATGCCGCCGGGCCGCTCGCCAGCGCCGACGATGACCATGCACTTGCCGTTGAAGGCGTGGCGGGAGGAGGCCTTGTCCGGCTCGTGGTTCGTCGGGTCGCCGTTGCCGACGCCCGCGACGTGGCCCGCGCCCGTGACGGCGAACGTGACATCCGTGTCCGCCGTCGGGACGATGCGGCCCTGGGCGTCCACGACGTCCACCTCCACCATCGTCAGGTCCTCGCCGTCCGCCGTCAGGGCGGTCCGGTCCGTCGTCAGGCGCAGGCCGGCGGGCGCACCGGTCGTTTCCACCTTGTCGGTCGCCATGACCTTGCCCGATGCGTCGAAGCCGCGCGCCTCCAGCGTACCGGGGGCGTAGGGGACGGACCAGGACAGGTGGCCGTTCGCGGGCATGTCCTTCGCGCCCAGGCTCGCCCCGTTCAGGAAGAGTTCGACGCGGGCGGCGTTGGAGTAGGCCCAGACGTCAATCGGCTGGCCCTCTTTGCCGGCCCAGTTCCAGTGTGGCAGGACGTGGACGATGGGCTTGTCGCCCCAGACGGCCTGGTAGTAATAGTAGCTGTCCTTGGGGAAGCCGCACTCGTCCATGACGCCGAAGTTGGAGTTGATGTCGGGCCACCCGAACGGCGTCGGCTCGCCCTTGTAGTCGAAGCCCGTCCAGATGTAGCCGCCGGCGACGTAGGGCCGGTCGGCGATGGGCTTCCAGGCGTCTTCCGCCGTCTGCGCCCACGGCGGGGCGTTGACGTCGTAGGCGCTGACAAAGCCCTTGGTCTGGTCGCCGTAGTAGCGGTCGAACTTGTCCGAGGTGTACACGCCGCGCGTGCTGACCTGGCTGGCCGTCTCGCTGCCGTAGAGCGGCATCGTGGGGTGTGCCTGGTGGAAACGGTCATACGCGCCGGGGTTGTAGTTGATGCCCTGCAAGTCCTCCACCGAGCTGATGCCGACGGCGGAGTCGTAGCCGCCGTTCATGGCGCAGGTCACGGGCCGCGTCCCGTCGTCCTGATCCACGACTTTTTTCATCGCCGCGAAGATGCGCGCCGCCGCCGGGCTGCCCTGGATGCCTTCCTCGTTGCACATGGACCACATGATGATGCTGGGGTGGTTGCGGTCCCGGAGTACCATGCTCTCGACTTCATGCAGGTCCTGGTAGGGGGTGTTCTGTGAGGCCTTGCCGTTCTCGGTATCGCCGAGGTGCCGGTTCTCGTCCATGACCAGCATTCCCAGCTTGTCGCAGGCGTCCAGCAGCTCGGAGGTCGGCGGGTTGTGGGACATCCGGTAGGCGTTGCTGCCCATCTCCTTCAGCTTCTTGACGCGCCAGAGAAGCAGGCTGTCCGGCATGGCGACGCCGACCCCGGCGAAGTCCTGGTGGTTGCACGTTCCCTTGATCTTGACGGGCTTGCCGTTCAGGAAAAAGCCCTGCGCGGCATCAAACCGGATGGTGCGGATGCCGAACGGCGTGTCCGTGGCGTCAACGACTTGGCCCCCATGCATGATCTCCGTGTGGAGCGTGTACCGCTGGGGCGTCTCGATGGACCAGAGCGCAGGGCGGGCGACGGTGATCTGCTGGCTGACCTGCCGCGAACCGGTCTGGTCGCCGGCGCGCTCTGTGGCCGTGCCGACCACCCTGCCGGCTGGATCAAGGACGCGTGAGACGAGCGTGAAGGCCGGGTTCCCGTTGAAATCCGCCGGATAGTCAACGGTCGTCTTCACATTGACGGTCGCGGGGCCGGTGACGCCGTCAGGCCCCGGCTCAACCATCTTGGTGCTGACGAACGTGCCCCAGGGCGCGATGTGAACCGGATCGGCGACGTTCAGCCAGACGTGGCGGTAGATGCCGCCGCCCTCGTACCACCAGCCCTCGGACTTCTGCGCGTTGGTCTGCACGGCCAGCACGTTCCTGCCCCCATAGTGGGCGGCCTGGCTGATGTCATACCGGAACGGGGTGTAGCCGCAGGGGTGTTCGCCCAGCAGGACCCCATTCAGATAGACCTTGCTGTCGCGGTACGCGCCGTCGAAGTCCAGCCAAAGGGCTTTTCCTTTGTCCGAAGCGGGCAGCGTAAACGTCTTCCGATACCAGGCCCCCGTCGGGATCAGCGAGCCGTGACTGGGATCACCCTGGGGCGTGAAGGCCGACTCCACGACGTAATCATGCGGCAGGTGGACGGTGCGCCAGGCGGCGTCGCTCATCTCCGGCTGGGACGGGTCGCCGCCGCCCGATGTGGGCGCGGCGGTGAGGCCCAGCGTGACCGGGGCGGTGATGCCGCCGCCGCCCGCCGTGTTCTCGACCAGGACGGCCAGGGTGTTCGGCCCCGCCGCGTTCCAGGCCGCGTCCAGCGGCACTTCAAAGGCATCATTCCAGCCCTCATGGTGCGTCAGCCTCTGGCCGTTGAGGTAGACGGTGGCGTTGTCATCCACGCCGTCAAAGCGCAGGGTCCGCCCCCGCGCGGCCAGGGCCGGCAGCGTCGTCCGGAACCAGGCGAACCCGCTGCGGCCCTGGAAGACGTCCGCGCCGTCCGCCGCAGTCTGCCAGTCGCCGCCGGCCGTGTCCAGTGTGGCGGCCGTCATGGCCGTGGCCTCGTCCGCCTGACCGACGCGCCAGCGCCATCCGGTCACGGAGACGGCGTTCCGGAGGACGACCGGCGCGTCCTGATGGAAGCGCCAGCCGGCGTCCATCAGGATGTGCTGCCGGGCGGAAGGCGCGGCGGCCTGCGCCTGAGAATGCGTGAGTGCGGCGGCTCCGAGTGTCAGCGCGCCGAGCAGGGCAAGGTTCTTTTTCATGGGTGAAGTCTTAAAAGGGCGAGGGGTGGATTTCCTGATGACGGAAGGGCAGGGGCGAACGCCCCGCGTGTCCTTCCCGCGAAAGATGAGGATTACGGAAATTATACTACAGGTGGGAACAAAAAGCAAGCAGAATGCAGGGGATAGGGCGACGGCGCACCACTCGGGTTTTCCAGCCCATGCCATGAATGGCACGGCTAAACGGCGCAGACGCCACGAAGTACCGCTTCGCGGCACTCGGAAAGAGGTCAGAAGAGTCTTAGCCCCGCGAAGCGGTGCTTCCTAGCCGAAGGCTGAATAGCCGTGCCATTCATGGCATGGGCTTCATAAAATAAAAGCCGCATCCTGTTCGGTTTCCTCTAACCACGCACATACTATCAGTAATGCAGCACGAACAACAGAAATCACCGGCCTCGGACACGGCACTCCTGCGGCGGTTCGTGCGGCGGGGGAGGCAGGCGGCCTTCGCGGAGCTGGTCGCCCGGTACTCCGGCCTGGTCTACTCGACCTGCCTGCGCGACGTGCGCGACGCCGCCGTGGCCGAGGACGCCGCCCAGGCCGTCTTCCTACTCCTGGCGCGCAAAGCGCCGACGTTCGGCGCGGGGGCTTCCCTGGCCCCGTGGCTCTACCGGACCGCCCGGCTGGTGTCCCGGAACGCGGCCCAGCAGGAGGCGCGCGCCCGGCTCCGTGAGCAAAGGCTGGGGCAGCACATGGCGATTGAAGGGGTAGGAGGCGTCGCGGCGGATGATCCGTGGGAGCAGATCGAGCCGTTCCTCCACGCCGCCCTCGATGCCCTCGGGCGTCAGGACCGGGAGGCGGTCCTGCTGCGCTTCTTCGACGAACGCAGCCTGAAAGAGACCGGCCAGATGCTGGGGCTTTCGGAGGACGCCGCCCGGATGCGGGTTTCGCGGTCACTGGAGAAGATGCGGCATTACCTCGCGAAAGCAGGCGTCGTCCTGCCGGTGGCCATACTCGCGGGTCTGCTGACGGAGAAGGCGGTTCATGCCGCGCCCGCGTCACTCCAACAACTGATACTCCAATCCGCCTCCGGCCTCAATGCGCCCGCCGGTCCGGCATCTATCCTGCGCGCACACCAACTCGCACAAGGAGCTACGAAGACGATGTGGATCACTAAAGCGATTATTACTGGCCTCGTCGGGATCAGCACGACGGGCGGCCTCGTCGGCATCCTGCACGGCGGGCATCCGCGCCCTGCGATGGTGGCGCAGAACGCGCCCGTTCAGGCACCGCCAGTGGTCACGCCGGAGACGACGGCTTCAACGCCGCAGGCGATCATCGCCCAGGCCGGTGCCGCGACCGGCGCGCTGAAGTCGCTTCAGGCCGACCTGCACTGGACGCTCCGTGCCGGGCCGGGAGTGGGCAGGGTGGCGGAGAGCTTCACCCTTCAACGTCCCAATCTCGCGCGCCTCGACCCGGACCCGCAGGACAAGCATGCCGTAAGGACGCTGGTGGATGGGACGTTCACCTGGCGCTATCGGCCCGACTCGCGCCTCTTTTCCAGGAACCGGGCGGCTGCGGATGGACGGGACATCGGGGAGAAGGGGCGCAGCGTGGACTCATTCGTCCGCTTCTTCTTCGCCCCCAGTCTGACGAGCCTGCGCGTCGAGCCGAGCGTGGGCGAACCCGCCCTGCGCTATGTCGGGGTGCAGACCTGGCACGGCAACCCCTATCAGGTGGTCGAGATCAAGCAGAAGGCACAGCAGTTCCAGGAGGTGGAAAACACGACTCTGGCCTTCTTCGGCGAGGATCACCTGTTGCACCGAGTCCTGCTCACGACCGTCTTCTCCGACGGCACGGAGAGCTACCTCGAGGCGTATCTTTCCAACCTCCGGACGAACGACACCTTCCCGGCGGGGACGTTCGTGCTGGTCCCGCCCCAAAACGCGGTGCAGGTGAACACCGTCAACCTCTAGCAGAAGAGGGGCGAGCCAGAGCAAAGGCCACGGGTTTTCACCCGTGGCCTTTTATTGTTCAACCTGTCCGCGGCGGACTGCTATGCGCCGCCCTTGGGGGCGGGCGGCGCTTTGACGGCCTTCACCTTCTGGCCTTCGTGCAGGCTGTCGCTCGGGGTGGAGACGACCTGCTGGCCGGAGCGGATGCCCTGCGTGATCTCGATGGTCTGGCCGAAGTCGCGGCCCACCGTGACCGGCTGGAAGTGCAGCTTGCTGTCCTGGCCGACGAGGATGACCTGCGTGTTGCTGGCGTCGGTGACGAGGGCGGTGCCGGGGATCGTGACCGCGCCGCCGGGGTGCGGGACGCGCAGATGCACCTCGGCAAACATACCGGGCTTCAGAGCGCCGTTCGGGTTATTCAGCCGCACCTCGGTGACGAGGGTGCGTGAGGTGGCGTCGAAGGCACCGGCAGAGCGGGTGACGAGGCCCTTGAACTTCCGGCCCGCCATTTCGCGCACCGCCACATCCGCCTGCTGGCCGACGCCGACCACGCCGAGGTAGGTCTGCGGGACGTTCAGGTACAGCCGCAGGGTGCCGAGCTGGGCGATGGAAAACAGGCTGGAGTTCCCGCCGCCCCCGCTGCCGGAGGTCGAGCCGCCTAGGGTGCTGCCGCCGGCCGCGCTGCCCGAGGAGGCCGAACCCGCCTGGCCGCTGCCGACGCTGGAACTGTCGCCGCTCGGGCTGCCCGACGCCCCGATGAGCGCCCCGTTCTCGACGTTGCGGGCCGTGATGATGCCCGCGAACGGTGCGCGGACGCCCTGGAACCCTTGCAGGGTCGTAAAGCGTGCGACGTTCGCCTGGGCAGACCGGACGTTATCCTGGGCGGCAGTAATGGCCGCCCTCGCGGACCGGGCATTCGCCTGGGCCGCGCCGACGGCGGCCCGGCCCGCCTGGACTCCGGCGAGGTAAGCGGAGACGTTTGCCTGGCTCGAGCCGACGGCATCACGGTAGGCGCTGACGTTCGCCTCGGAGGCGCGCAGGGCGGAGGCCAGGGCGCGGACATTGGCGGTATTGGTCTGCTCGGAGGCGACCGCCTGGTCGGTGGTCTGCTGGTCGATCGCGCCCTCGGCCAGCAGGTTACGGTAGCGCTGGGCGGTGACGCGGGCGAGGTTCAGGTTGGCCTGCGCCTGTGCGAGCTGGGCGTCCTGCTGGGCGGCGGCCTCCTGGGCCTGGGCCAGTGCGGCGCGGGCGCGGGCGAGGTCCGTCCGCGCCTGCTCGAACTGCGCCTGGGCACGGGACAGGTTGGCCGCCCCCTGGGAGACGTTGGCCTGCTGCTGGCCCAGATTCGCCTGGGCCTGCGTGACGGCGGCCTGGGCCTGGGAGACCTGGGCGCGTGCCTGCGTGACTTGCTGGTCCAGATCGGGCGTCGCGATGGTCGCCAGCAGTTGTCCGGCCTTGACCTTGTCTCCGATGTCCGCGTAGTAGTGCTTAACGTAGCCGGAGGCACGGGCGACGATGGCGGTCTGCTGGACGGCCTGGATGTTGCCGGGCAGGGTCAGGTCGTCGAAGGCGGGCGGCGGCTGGACCGACACGGTGTTGACGGTCGGCGTGGCGTCCGCCTGCGTCTGGCTCTTGGCGTCCGCCTTGACCTGCTTGTTCCGGCCCAGGCGCGGCAGCACGGCGATCACGAAAATGATCCCGAAGATCACGGCGAGGATCGCCGCCAGCCGCCAGATGCGGCCCTTGTGGTCGTCCTTCTTTGCGCCGCCGTCCTGCTGCCTGGCCTCCTGCGGCTGGTCGTCCTGCTTCTGCTGGTCCGGCTCCGTGTCGGGTTTCTTGTATGTTGTGGCCATGTATTTGTTTCTTAACTAGCTGCGGTCACACAGGCTGGGCCTGCTCCTCTTCGGCGGGATGACGGCGCTTGGCGGGCCGCGTCTTCTTGTCGTCCTCATCGTCCTCGTCGTAGGACTTCACATCGCCACGGCGCAGGACGCTGTAGGAGATCGGGACGATGAACAGAGTCGTCAGGGTGGCGATCAGCAGGCCGCCGATGACGGCCCGGCCGAGAGGCGCGTTCTGCTCGCCGCCTTCGCCCAGAGCCAGCGCCATCGGGATCATGCCCAGGATCATCGCCAGGGCCGTCATCAGGACGGGCCGCAGGCGGGTGTACCCGGCATCAATGGCCGCCTCCATCGCGCTCAGGCCCTCCGCCCGGCGTTCGTTGGCGAAGGTCACGACCAGGACGCTGTTGGCGGTGGAAACGCCGATGGTCATGATCGCGCCGGTCAGGGACGGCACGTTGAGCGTCGTCTGCGTCACGAACAGCATCCACAGGATGCCGGCCAGCGCGCCCGGCGCACCGGAGACGACGACGAGCGGGTCAAGCCAGGACTGGAAGTTGACGGCCAGCAGCAGGTAGACCAGCACGACCGCCCCGATCAGGCCCAGGGTCAGGCCGGTGAACGAGGTGTTCATGGACTCCACCTGGCCACGCACGGTAATCGTGCTGCCGTGCGGGAGCTTCTTATTCACGCTCTTGACCGCCTGGCCGATGTCCGAGGCGATGCCGCCCAGGTCGCGGTTCTGGGCGCTGGCGAAGATGTCATAGGTCGGCTGGATGTTGTAGTGGCTGATGACCAGGGCGTCCGTGCCGTGGCTCAGGGTCGCGAGGTTATTGAGCTGCTGTGGGGTCGCCTGTCCGGGCACGGAGATCGGCGTGTTCAGCAGGGCCTCGGGCGTGTCCAGCCGGTACTGCGGCGTCTGAACCGTGACGCCGTAGACGACGCCGTTCTGCTGGTTCAGGTAGAAGTTGGGCGAGGCGGTGCCCGTACCGGCCAGCGAAACCAGGAGGGCCTGCGAGACGTCCCGCTGGGTCAGCCCGACCTGGGCGGCCCGGATGCGGTCCACGTCTATGTGCAGGGTGGGGGCATCGGTGATCTGCTGCAAGTGGACGTCGGCGGCACCGGGGATGCCGGCGATCTTGGCCGTGAGCTGCTGCGCGACGGCGAGGTCGCCCGCCGCGTTGCGGTTCGGCCCGGACACCTTGACGTCAATGGGCGCGGGCAGCCCGAAGTTAAGGATCTGGTTGACGATGTCGGCGGGCTGGAAGAAGAACGTGTCGCCCGGAAACTGCTTCGGGAGCGTCCGGCGCAGGGCCTCGACGTACTGCGCGGTCGGGTGGTGTTTGGACTTCAGCGTCACCAGTATCTCGCCGTCGGACGGTCCGACCGTGGCGCTGTCGCCGTAGGCGAGGTTGACGAAGACCGGCTCGCCGATGTTGTCCAGGACAAGCTCCGTCTCGCTGTCCGGGACGGTCTTGCGGATTTGGGCCTCCACCTGGCTGAAGACGCGGGCGGTCTCCTCCAGCCGCGTCGCGGGCGGGACGCGGACGTGGAGCCGGAACTGGCCGGCGTCCACCTGCGGGAAGAAGTCGCGCCCGATGAACGGGTACAGGCAGAACGAGAGGCCGCAGAAGACCAGGAACAGGACGCTCACCGCGACCCGGTGGTCCATCACCCAACTCAGCCGGTCCTTGTAGCCCTCGCGCATCCCTTCGAATCGCGTGTTGAAGGCCGCGTGGGTGCGCCAGACGATGCCCTTCTTCTGCTTCTCGACGGCCTTCTGCTCGTCGGTCTGCTCGGGCTTATGGCCGCTGCCGTTCTGCCCGTTCCCATTGCTGTGGCCGTTCGAGCCGTTGCCGTTGCGCCCGTTCATACGCGCCAGGCCGTCCTGGGCGTGCTTTCCGCGCGCCTGACCGTTCTTGCCGTTGCTGCCATTGACACCGTTGCCGCCGTTGTCCTGCCCGGCGTGTTCCTTGCCCTCCTCGGCGAACAGGGCGGTTTCCTTCGGCAGCAGGAACATGGCGAACGTCGGCGTGACGGTCCGGGACAACAGGTAGGAGGCCAGCATGGCGAAGATGACCGCCTCAGCCAGCGGCAGGAACAGGGACTTGGCGACGCCCGACAGGAACGCCATCGGGATGAAGACGATGCAGATGGAGAGCGTGGACACCAGGGCGGGCAGGGCGATCTCCGCCGATCCTTCCAAGATGGCTTGGCGTAATGACCGGCCCATGCCGAGGTAGCGGTTGATGTTCTCGATCGTCACCGTCGTGTCGTCCACGAGGATGCCGACGGCGAGTGCAAGCCCGCCCAACGTCGTCGTGTTCAGGGACTGCCCCAGGCAGTTCAGGACGGCGATGGAGGCCAGGATGGACAGGGGAATGGACACCGCGACGATCAAGGTGGAGCGCAGGCTGCCCAGGAACAGCAGGATCATCAGGGCCGTCAGGCAGGCGGCGATGGTCGCCTCGCGGATGACGCCCTGGACACTGGCCTTGACGAAGACGGACTGGTCGGCGATGAGCTGGATCTTGAGCGCGTCGGGCAGCGTGGACTTGATGCGCGGCAGGGCCTCCCGGATGCGGTTCACGACGTCCAGCGTGGACGCTTTGCCGCTCTTGTTGATCTGAATCAGCACGGCGCGCTTGCCGTTCTGGTTGACGATGTTTTGCTGGATGCCGTAGCCGTCGCGGACGTGGGCGACGTCCTTGATCGTGATGACTGCGCCGTTCACCTGTTTGATGGGGATGTCGTTAAACTGCTCGACGGCGTCCGGGCTGCTGTTGATGGAGACGTTGTAGTCGCGCGACCCGATCTTGGCGTCGCCCGAGGGCAGGACGAGGTTCTGCGCGCTGATGGCGTTGGACACGTCGGACGGCGACAGGCCGTAGGAGGTGAGCGCCTGCGGGTCGATGTCCACGTTGATCAGGCGGCCCCGTCCGCCAAAGGGGAGGGGCACCTGCGCGCCCTGGACGGTCGCCATCTGGGTGCGGATGAAGTTGGTGCTGAGGTCGGAAAGCTGCTGCTCGGGCAGGGTGTCGCTGCTGACGGCGGCCTGGATGACCGGCACGTCGCTGGCATCGTAGCGCAGGATGTAGGGCGGCTGGGTTCCAGGCGGCAGGATGCGCTGGATGGTCTGCGAGGTCGCCACCGTCTGCGCGATGCCCTGGGCGATGTCCGCGCCGGGCTGGAAGTAGATGCGGATGACGCCGACGCCCGAGACGGACTGCGACTCGGTGTGTTCGATGTCGTTGACTGAGGTGGTGTAGGCGCGCTCGCTCTGGGTGACGAACCGCTTCTCCATGTCGTTGGGCGTGAAGCCGGGGTAGGACCAGATGACGGTCACGACCGGCAGATCAATGGCGGGGAACACGTCCGTCGCCATCGTCAGGATGCTGCCGACGCCCGCCAGCAGGATGACCAGCGCGAGGACGGCGAATGTGTAGGGCTTGCTCAGAGCCAGCTTGACGATCCACATAGGGTCTTACTCGTTTCGGGTGGCCGCCTCCGGGGCACGGCGTAGGACAATCAAGGTGAAAGCGAACTCGATGTCGAGGCCTGGCAGGGTCTTCAATCCCGCCCGCGCCTCGTCGGACAGGTGCCAGAATGTCGGCGTCATCTGAATCAGCAATAAAACGTCTTCGGGCGGCAAAGCCCGTGTGTAGCGGATCGTCTCGCTATGACTTGGAACCAAGGCCCCTTGGAAATCCTCGGCGACCCGGCGGTCTTTGTCGCCGTCAATGTGTGGCAGGCCCAGAACATCATGCAGGGCGGCCAAGTGCCCTTCGGCGGGGACGACCACCAGCGCCAGGCCGCCGGGGCGGAGGAGCCGCGCGAACTCGGCCGGGTTTCGGGGCGCGAACACGTTCAGTATGACGTCCAGCGAGGCCGAGGCGAACGGCAGGCTCTGGTGAACGCTCGCCACCACAAAGCAACAGTCTTTGTGCCGCGCCGCCAGTCTTACGGACTCTTTAGAGATGTCCAGGCCGTACCCGTCCGTGCCGCCGGGTAAAGACTCCACGAGGCGACGCAGATAATAGCCTTCGCCGCACCCAACATCTAAAATCCCCGCGCCCGCCGTTTCGTTCCCGGCGAGGGAGACGATGCGGTCGGAGAGCGGTTCATAGTAGCCTTTATCCAGAAAAGCCCGCCTCGAGGCCGCCATCCCCTTCGTGTCGCCTGGCGACCCGGACGCCTTCTGGTTGGCGAGAAGAAGGTTGACGTAGCCTTCTTTGGCGATGTCATGGGAGTGGCCACGCCCGCAGCGGAACGCGCCGCCGACTTGGGCCAGCGGCTCCCGGCAGCGGGGACAGGTCAGCAGTGAAGGAGGGCGCGTCAACGGCCTCCCGTCGCGCGCACGAGTTGGGCCAGACCGGATTGATACAGGAACTGGGCGTTCGCTAGGTTCGTCCGCGTCTGCGCGAGTTGTGCCAGCGCGTTCAGCACATCCAGGAAGGTCCCCAAGCCGCCCTGATAGCGCAGATAGGCCAGCCGTACCGCCTCCTGCCCTTGGGCTACTCCCGCCTGGGCCGCCGCCACTTGGCCCTGCGCGCTGCGGATGTTTAAAGTCGCCTGCCGCACCTCCAGCGAGACGTTCAGCTTGACCTGGTCCAGCGTCAAGACCTGCGTGTCCACGTCCACCCGCGCGGACCGAATGCGCGACCGGGTCGCGCCGCCGTCGTCGAGCGGCACGGCGAGCTGGGCGGTCAGGCTGGCATAGGACTGTGGGGCGAGCTGCGAGGCGATGCTGGCCCGCTCGCCGCTGGCGACGATGCCCAAGGTAGGAAGGAGAGTCGAGCCGGCCAGCTTGACCAGGCGTTTCGCCTCGCTGATGTTGGCGATGGCCTGCCGGACCTCGGGGCGGCGGCCGATGGCCGTCTGAGTCGTCTGACGCAGGTTGACGGCCTGGTCCAGCGGCGGCAGCGGCGGCGTTTGCAACGTCAAAGGCTGGTCGGGGTCGGTGCCGATGAGGTAGCTGAGGTCCGCCTGGGCCAGCCCCGCCTGGTCCTGGGCGGCGATGAGCTGCTGCTGGGCGGTGGAAAGCGCGGTCTGGGCGGTCAGCACGTCGAAGCGCGAGACGATGCCCTGCCGCAGCCGCGCCTCGGTGATCCGGACGTTCTCCTGAGCAAAGCGCACCTGCTCTTCCTGCGTCGCGACCTGCTGCTGCGTTAAAAGCACGTTGAAGAAGAGGTTCTTGGCCGCCAGGGCGGTCTCGTTTTGCAGCCGCACGATGTCCAGGCTGTAGAAGTCCGCGACGTCCTTTTGGGCATCCCGCGCGGCGGGGAGTAGGCCGAAGAGGTCAATAAACTGGCTGGCGCTGACGCGGGCCGCGTAGTTGTTGCGCTCGCCCCTGACGCCTGACGCCGCGCTCCCCGTGACCGGGCTTGTCGTACCCCCGCCGCTGCCGCCGGTCGTCGTGTCCTGTGGTTTCGCCCGCGCGTCCTCCTCCGCGTGTGCCGTAGCCGGCGCGGCGGAAGCCGTCTGTTCGCCAGGCCCAGCCGGCTCGCCCCCCAGGCTGGTCAGATAGCCCGCGAGGATGGACGGCAGGCTCGCGCCCTGCCCGGTCGCGCCAGTCCCCGTGCCGCCGGGAGCGCCGCCCGCTGGGGGTCCATTATTGGGGGTCGGCGCGGTGCCTCCCGGTGCGCCCGCGCCGCCTGCGGGCGCTGCCGGGGTCGCCGGCGCTGCCGGGGTCGCCGGCGTACCGCCGGGCGCTGCCGGTGTCGCGGGCGTTGTCCCTCCGGGCGTGGCCGGGCCTCCTGGAGTGGTCGGGCCGCCGTTTGTGCCTCCCGGCGCGGCTGTCCCGCCGCTCCCCGGAGCGCCGCCCACGGGAGTCGGCGGCGTCGCGCCGGGGCTGCCCGTGCCGCCGGGCGCGACGGTGCTGCCGGGGGCAGTCCCGCCCGGCGTTCCTGCGCCATTGCCTGCCCCAACGCCGTTCCCCGCTCCGGCACCGGGAGTGCCCGTCGCGGGGTTGGCGACAGGCCCGCCGACGCCGGGCGTCGCGCCCAGGCTGGTCGTCGTCGGCGCGAAGCCGCTGGCGGGCGCGTTGCCGCCCCCGCCGCCGCCGATGAAGGAGGTCGAGAAGCCGTTGCCCTGGTCTACCACGACCGGGATCTGGCCGCCGCCGGGCAGCGTAGGGTTTGTGATCGTCGGGTTGGGCAGGGTGGGGGCAAAGGCGGGGTAGCTGGTGTAGGTGTCGGCGGCGTCGGCGCGGAACTGCGGCCGGCCCTGGGCGTTGACCTGGACGATCAACTCCTGCGCCTTCTGGAGCCGCTGGCGAGCCGTGACAAGGCCGGAGTTGCCTCCGACCGCGCGGGCCACCACGTCGGCCAGCGTCAGGGGGCGGTTCGGGACGGCGGCCCCAAGGCCGCCGCCAACGCCGGGTGCGGGGGAGTTCGCGCCCGGCGCATTGCTGCCGGGGGCGGCCCCGCCGGCCGCGCCGGTCCCCGGCCCGCCCGTTGCGGGTGCCTGCGCCGTGGCAGGAGGCAGGAAAGCCAGAGCAGGAAGGAGGGCAAAAAGCGTTGACGCCGGGAGAGCGCGGCGGGAACGGGTCATAAAAAGCATTTCTATTCGTATGGTGGTGCGATCAGGATTTGGGTGCGAGAAAAGAGGCAGCACAGCCGTCTTTGGAGCGGCCTTCGGTGCTTGCACATGTTACTATACCCGCCGACGCCGTGATTCATTCCCGAGGCGCGTGTCAAATATCACGCCAACCAATGAGCGTCTCGGCGGCAGAACACGCTTCCGGTGAGCAGAGGGCCGCCGTCTCGCCTTCCCAATCATAGCCCCATGCGAAGGCTTGGGCCAGGGCGCGGTTGTCCGCGCCGGGATGGCAGACGATTTCGGTCAGGCCGTCGCGCGCGTTCTGGAGGTACTGAGCGAGGGTGGGAGCCGTCAGGTGGCCCGAGACCGCCATGCCGGAGAAGTGGTCGGAGGTTCGCAGGCCCGCCGCCGCGATGTACCGGCGCGAAAGCCGCGCCACCGCGGCCAATGCGGCAGCCTTGGCGCGGCGGGCAGGCGGAACGGGCGCGAACGCCGGGCCGTCAACCGGCAGGCGGATCGCCCGGATGCCGTGTTCGGCGGCGAGGGGGCAGACGACGCGCATGATGCCCGGCAGGGCGTGGAGGTGCTGGTGGGAGTCGAGGTGGCTGGCCGGCAGCCCGCGCAGGGCGTCTAACTGCGCGCGCAGGGCGTCTGCGACCCGCCGGGCGGGCCACGCGCCGCGCGCATAGCCCGAGAGGAAGGCACCCAGGGTGGTGGGGAAACCGGGGAGGCCGACGAGTGTAAAATGCAGGCCCAGATCCAGGCCGGGCATAGCCGACATCCGCCGCAAGGCGTCCTCATACGCGGGGCCGAGCGGCATCAGGCTGGCCGACGAGACGACGCCCTCCCGGTGCGCCCGCTCCACGCCCTCGTTCAAGGCGGGGTGCAGGCCGAAGTCGTCGGCGTGGACGATGACGCGCGCCGTCCTGTCTCCTCCGCTCATGGGCGGGCGGCGCGGGGTCGGGACGGGCGGCGAGAAGCGGCGCGGCGGTAGTCGGCCATCTCGTGCAGGATCTTGACGACGACCCCGCCCGAGGCCAGCGTGGAGACGCCCGCCGTGCGCTCGTAGTAGCGCATGGGAATCTCCGCGATGGTGAACCCGGCCCGGTGCGTCTCGATCAGCAGCTCGGCGTCAATGAACGACCCTTCGCTCTGCAAGGTGATCTGCTCGACAATAGCCCGTCGGAACAGTTTGAAGGCGAAGTTGACGTCGCGCACCTTCAGGCCGAACAGGACGCGGATGAGCCGGTTATAGACGAACGACATGGCCTCGCGCTTCAGCCCCTCGGCCCGACCCTGCCGGTTGCCGATCACCATGTCTGCGTTGGCCGTCAGCGGGATCGCCGAGAGCGCGTCGTCCATCTGGATCGGCAGGTCGCTGTCAATGTAAAGAATCCAATCTTTAGTGGCCGCCGCGAAGCCCGTCCGCAGTGTCCCGCCCAGCCTTCGGTTCTTGGCGTGGTGAACGACCTTTAGCTCAGAGTGCCGGGAGGCGAGTTGGTCCGCCAGCGCCCCGCACCCATCGGTGGAGCAGTCGTCCACGACCACGATCTCCAGGTCGGAGGTGATCTTGTACCCGGTCGCCAGCGCCTGGGCCACGCAGTTCTCGATGTTGCCGATCTCGTTATACATCGGGAACACGAACGAAAGGCTCGGCAGCGTCGCACGCGCCTCGGCATTAGTATCTTCTGTCATCTTCGGTGCCTTCTCATCGTCACGGCTTGCGCGGCGTCGCCCGGATCAGGACCGTCCGGTCATAACGCCATAGCTCTTCCAGGTTGGTGACGCCGTACTTCCCGCGCAGCTCGTCCTCATCACTCGTCCGCGTGGCGTACACGACGCCGGGGTGCTGCTTCATGTCTTGGACCGCGCCAACGTGGTCGTCCGTGTAGACGACCGGCTGGATCGAATAATACCGCAGGCTGGGGTGCTTGAACCCCAGCGCGTGGATGACGCCGTCCGGGGGCGTCGTCAGGTCGGCGAAGACGGCCATCTTGCGTTCCGAAACGTCCGCCTCGCGCACCTTCCAGGTCGGCGAACACCAGGCGATTAACAAAAACAGCGCGAATGCTGTTCCGGGCACTAGCCAAACCCAGGGCTGCCGACGGGATGTGATGATGACAACCGCCGACCCGGTGAGGGTGAAGTCCCACAACAACAGCGTCCCCGTCGTCACGCCGAACTTCTTTCCCGCGATGTTCAGCGCGACCGCCAGGGCCACAGCAAACGCCGCGTATAGCCATAGAGGGTCAAACCGCGCCAAAGTTTCAGGACGCTTCGCCAGCCAAAGCCCGACCAGCACGGCCGCCGCCGGGTAGAGTGGGAAGATGTAGGTGATCAGCTTGCTCTGCGAGGCCGAGAAGAAGACAAAGACAAGCGCGACCCAGAGGCCGAGGAAGAGCGCGGGGTTGTCCGCCGGCTGCGCCCGCCATGCCTCCCGCCCCTGACGCCAGGCCAAGGTCAGCGCGCCCGGCAGGGCCAGCGACCAGGGGAAGAATCCGCCCAGCAGGACGGGCAGGAAGAACCAGACGGGGCTTGTCTCCTTGTGCTCCGCCTGCAAGTACCGCGTGACGTTGTTGGCTTCCAAAAACCCGTCAATGAACAGCCGCCCGTGCAGGTGGATCATCAGCAGGAACCAGGGCAGGCCGACGACGAGGCAGAGCGCGAAGCCGCCCCAGAGGGCGGGGGACAGCAGGCGTTTTGGCTGGCGCGTCAGGCACAGGAAGGCGATTGTCTGGATGCCGATTAGGACCAGCGCGACCGGGCCTTTGGTCAGCGCGGCAAGGCCGGTCATCACGCCCGCCAGAACGATCCATCCCGCCCGATGCGTCTGAGTCCAGGCGTACAATGCGTAAAGGGCCGCCGTCAGCGTCAAGGCCAGCGTCATGTCCGTCACGGCGGCGCGGGCCAGCAAGAAGAACTGGATGCTGGTCGCCAGGGCGAAGCCCGCCCACACTGCGGCGCGTTGCGTTTGAGGGTAGGCCCGCCGTGCCAGGGCATAGGTGACTGCGACCAGGGCCACGGCCAGCAGGGCAGACGGGAGGCGGGCGGCGAACTCGGAGACGCCGAAGAGGCGCATGGAGAGCGCCGTGAGCCAGTAGAACAGCGGCGGCTTGTCGAACCAGGGCAGCCCGCCGTAGTGCGGCGTCAGCCAGCCCGCCGGGCCGGAACGGGCCATCTCCCTGCCGACCTGCCCGTAGACCGGCTCGTCCACGTCCACGAGGGGCAGGCTGCCGAGGCTCCAGAAGGACAGCAGGGCCGCCCCCAGGAGCAGCAAAGGGAGGCCCAGGCGCTCGCGACTGACCGGGGACGATGAACTTGTTTCTTGGACACGGATAGGCGGATTATACCGGGGGCGGGGGCGGGAAGTCAAACGCCGGTCGCCGCCCGCCAGGCACGGTGGAACGCGGCCATCGAGGCGAAGCGCCGGGCGCGGTCCGGCTGACAGGCCAATACGACAACGTCAAGAAGGGCGCGCGGTCCGCGAAAGGCATCCGGGTCGAGCGTCCCGTCGGACAGGAAGACCAGGGCTGTCCGGCCCATGACGAACACCATCGTCTGCTCGTCTATTCGTGCGCCCCGCTCGAACTCTTCTGGAGCCATGAAGCGCGTCGAGCCAAACATCCGCCCCATCTCGTTGACGAATGGGCCGTCATAGTATAGGTCAAGGTCAATCGCCCAGAGCCGCCCCGCGTTGAAGTCGTAGAGCAGGGAGCCGTCGTAGAAGTCCGAGGCGACCCAGCCTGCGGCGGACAGATGCACATGAAGATCAAACACGGCGTCGAGGCAGGAGCGCACCGTAGGTTCCGGCAGATGCCGGAACCGCTGGAAGGCCGACCGGGGATCGTCGCGCATCGCGCGGGACGCGCCGAGGAGTTCCCCATCGAGCCACGGGTAGACCAGCATCGGGCCGTCGGGGGACTCGATCACTCCGAGCAGTCCGGGCAGGAGTGAATGGCTGACAGTCGCACTCAGTTGTGCCGCGTCCCGCAGCAGAGCCACGCGGCCCCCATGGTCGAGGGCCGGACGCGGATCATCCGGCAGTCCCGCCGTCTTGACGAAGTAGCGGGCCTCGCCGACCTGGACGCCATACGAAATGTTGCCCGAGTCCTGGGTTTTGTCGCCGAACTCGGCGAAGACTAGGCCGACGGATCGGAGGTATTCGGATGGGGGCAGGTCAATCGCCGGGCGTTGCAGCAGCGGGTGGGGCATCGGTCAAAGTCTCCTCACTGACATTTTTCGGCCCGCGCCGCTCCCAGCGCACCCACTGGAAGCCGAGCAGAACCAGCAGGGTCCCGGCTTGCAGGACATAGGACAGGTCCGCCGAGACGTTTGCCGTCCGCTCCATGCTGCCGGACCCCGCCGCCAGAGCGCCGAAGAACAGGGCGGAGGCGATGATGCCGTAGGGGTTCAGCCGTCCCAGCAGGGCCACGGCGACGGCGGCGAAGCCGTAGCCGGGGGAATAATTCTCGTACAGAGTCCCGACCACGCCGGACAGCTCCACGGCCCCGGCCAGCCCGCAGAGCGCGCCGCTCCAAAGCATGGTCATTAGCCGTGTCCGATCCACCTCCAGCCCGGCCACGAGGGCGGCGTCGGGGTTCGCCCCGACGACGCGCAGAGCAAACCCCGCCTCGGTGCGGTTTAGATAGACGGACACGACGATCGCCATGATGAGGGCGAGGGCGAACCCCCAGTGGAGCGTCGTGCCGTGCCAGAGGAGCGGCAGCGTGGCCGAAGCGGGCAGAGGAGCGGAAGCCGGCTGGGCATGACTCGCCTCCTGCATGGGGCCATGCACCAAATACGACAACACTTGGGCGGCGACAAAGTTCAGCATGATCGTGCTGATGACTTCGGGCACGTTCCGCGCGACGCGCATCCAGCCCGCCAGGCCCGCCCAGAGTGCCCCCGCCGCCGCGCCCGCCAGCAGGATGATCGGGAGCAAAACGGGCGCGGGCAGGCCGTCGAGCGCATAGGCCCCCAGCGCGGACGCGGCCAGTGCGCCGACCAAAAACTGCCCCTCGCCGCCGATGTTCCAAAGCCGCGCCCGGAAGGCGACGGCGACGCCCAGCCCGGTCAGCAGCAGCGGGGTCGTCTTGGTGAGCGTGTCCGCGACGGCATAGGCGCTGCCGAACGCGCCCCCCGCAAGGGCAGTCAAGGCAGCGCGCGGTGAGCCGTGGGACAGGGCAATGACGAGCAGCGCCAGTCCGAACGAGAGGACCAACGCGGCCCCGATGCGGGCGGCTTGGCGCAGGGCGTCAGCCATGCCCGCCTCCACTCACTACGCCTTTGCCGCCCATCATCAGGCCCAATGTCTCGCGCGGCGTGTCCGGCGGGACGACGCCGACGATGCGGCCCTCGTACAGCACGGCGATCCGTGTGCTGAGGGCGATCACCTCGTCAAGCTCGGTCGAGATCAGAACCGTCGCGCCCCCGTCCGCCGCCCGCGCCCGCAGCTTGGCGTGGACGTAGCCCGTCGCGGCCACATCCAGCCCGCGCGTCGGGCTGACGGCGACCAATAATGCGGGCTTGCGCCACAGCGCGCGGGCGATGACGATCTTCTGCTGGTTGCCGCCCGAGAGCGACCGGGCGGGGAGATTGAGGTCGGAGGCGCGGATGTCGAAGTCGCGGGCGAGTTCGCCGGCAAAAGCGGCCAGCCCCCGCCGGTCCAGGAACAGGCCGCCGACCCCGCGCCGGAAGCGCGGCAGCCGGGCGGCTTCCAGAGTGAGGTTGTCGGTGATCGAGAGCGTCAGGGCCAGCCCTTCTGTATGCCGGTCCGGTGGGATCAGGGCGATGCCGAGTCGCTCCAGATCGCGCGGACGGAGTCGGGCGATGTCCTGTCCATTCAATGCCATCTGCCCGCCGGTCCAGGGCCGCAGGCCGGTCAGCGCGCCGGCCAGTTCCGCCTGCCCATTGCCGTCCACGCCGGCGAACCCCAACGTCTCGCCCGGCCGGAGCGAGAACGTCAGCCCGCATAGGGCCACGGCATCCGGGCCGCCCTGCGTGGAAAGGTCGGTGACAGCAAGGACAGACGCCCCATTCCGGTCCATCGTAGGGGCGCCGCTTGCTGCGCCCTCTTCTCTTGCCGCGCCCTCGTCTACCATCACACCCGCAGACAAGGAGGGCGCGGCAAGCGGCGCACCTACGAGGATGTTACCGCCGCCCACCATCCGCCGCGCCAGGTATTCGGGGCTGGTGTCGGCGACGGCGACCGTACCGACGGCGCGGCCCCGGCGCAGGACAGTGACGCGGTCGCACAGCGCCATGACCTCGTTCAGCTTGTGCGAGACGAACACGAGCGACCGACCCTCATCACGCAGAGCGCGCAGGACGGTGAACAGCTCGCCGATCTCCGTGGGCGCGAGGACGGCGGTCGGCTCATCGAAGAGCAGGATGCGCGCGTTGCCCAGCAGCGCCTTCAATATCTCCACCCGCTGCTGCGTCCCCACCGGCAGGTCGGCAACGCGGGCGTTCAGGGGGATCGCCCAGCCGAGCCGCTGCGCGATGTTGCGCGCCTCGCGCAGCGGCGGGCGTCGGTCAAGTGAGGCCAGGGCCAGGTTCTCGGCGACAGTGAACGGGGGGACGAGCAGGAAGTGCTGATGCACCATGCCGATGCCCGCCTGCGCGGCGTCCTGGGGGGAGGCAAAGCGGGCCGAATGTCCGTCCAGCATGATCGTCCCCGCCGTCGGCGGCGTCAGGCCGCGCAGGACGTTCATCAGCGTGGACTTGCCCGCGCCGTTCTCGCCGAGAAGGGCGTGGATCTCGCCGGGCGCGAGGTCAAAGTCAACGCAGTCGAGGGCGGTGACGTCGCCGAAGCGCTTGGTGATGCCGCGCATGGAAAGGGCGGAAGGGGAAGGCAAGAGGGAAGGGTGGGAGGTGGCAGAAGGGCGGGGGGACCCCGCCCCTACGGAATGACCGTGTAGGGGCGGGGTCCCCCCGCCCTCCCTCATGCCCGGCCCGTCCGGGGACGTTCCTGCCATGCCTACGACCCGGCCACGGACAGCTTGCCCGCCGCAATGTCCTTCGACGCCTGCTGGATCTTCGCCTTGCCGGCGGCGGGGATGACGGACGCCAGCGCGGGGTTGTCAATGAGGCGCACGTCGTTTTCTTTCAGCCCCAGCGGCAGCGCCTGGCCCTTGAAGGTGCCGTTCTTGACCGATGTGGCGACATCCAAAAACGCTTTGGGGACATCGAGGAAGACCGATGAAAGGACGTTGGACGCCTTCTTGTTCTCGTCGGCGTTGACGCCGAAGGTGTAGACGCCGGGCTTGCCGCCCGCCGTCTGGAACATGCCCGCCGCCGCCGCATCGCAGTTGTGCGCGATGGTGTCCGCGCCGCTGGTCAGCAGGGCGTCCGTCTGGGCCTTCGCCGCGCTCGTGTCCGACCAGCCGTTGATGTAGGTCGTCTTGAACGTGTACCCGGCGTTGACCGCCTTGGCACCCTGCGCGAAGGCGTCGGCGGCGCGCTTGACCGGGGGCAGTTCTTGGCCGCCGATGAAGCCGCCCTTGCCGGTCTTGGAGACCATCCCGGCCTCCATCCCCTGCAAATAGGTTCCCTCCTCGGTGGAGAAGTGCAGGGCGGTCAGGTTCGGGGCCGTGCTGTCGCCGCCAGTCGTCACGAACACGACCTTGGGGAACTGTGCGGCGACCTTCGCCGCTGCCGGTCCGAACTCATCGCCGTGCGCGAAGATGAGGGTATAGCCTTGCTGTGCGTAATCACGGAACGCGCCTTCGAAGGCGTCCGGCTTCAGGTTCTCCTGCTTGGCGACCTGCGCGCCCAGGGTCTTCTGAATACGCTGAAGCCCCTCATACGCCGACTGGTTCCAACCGCCGTCGGTGACGGGGCCGGTCGTCAGCAGAGCGACTTTCATCGTCCCGGTGACGGGCGGGAGGGGGGGCGCGTCAGCTTGCGTGGCCCGGCCGGATGTTGTGGACGGCGCGTTTGTTTGATGGCATCCGGCGGCGAGCAAGGTGAAGGAAGCAAGCATGGCGCAGGGAATGAGGCGCGGGGTGTTCAATAACGATTCCTTTTCTAATGACCTGCTGGCGGTCGCCACGGGTTGAAACCCGAGGCTGAGAAGTGCCCAGCGTCCAGGGGACGCAAGAATGGCAGAGGCTTCGGAGCGGCCCTTTCTTTTGTCCCTTGGACAGCGGGCTTTTCAGAGCCTCGGGTTTCAACCCATGGCATCTACCGGACGCGCATAAAATGCATCCCAAGTGGCGAGGCCAGGTTAAGTCCCTGCTCCCACTGCTCCTGCTTCAGTAGGCTCTCGCCCACCTTCTGACACACGGAACATAGGAACTTGACATAGACAAAATACGGCCCGACCATGCGCTCGTAGAACTTGAAGGTGATTAGGTCTGCTGGCCGGATGATCTCGCCGCAACTACATATCGGCTCACTCATGTTGCCTCTAAAACCTCCTGTGCCTATCCCGGCGGCCACGTCAGGTGCCGACCGCCTAAAACGTGCAGGTGCAGATGGTCCACGGATTGCCCGCCGTCTTTGCCGACGTTGACGACGACGCGGAAGCCGTCTTCGGCCAGGCCCAGGGTGCGGGCGACGTGGACGGCGGCCTGCATGAGCTGGCCGAGCAATAGGGTGTGGTCGGGCGTGGCGTCGAGCAGGTTGACAAGCGGCTCTTTGGGGATGACTAAAATGTGCGTCGGGGCCTGCGGGGCGACATCGCGGAAGGCGAGGACTTGGTCGTCTTCGTAGACGATGTCGGCGGGGATCTCACGCCGAATGATCTTGTCAAAAATCGTGTCCGGCATCTATGCCTCCAGGTGGCCGAAGGCGTCGCCGCCCGGCAGGATGTCGGTCAGCTTCACGGGGACGAGCTGGCCGCGCAGGGGGGCGGGTGCCTCGAACTGCACCCGGACGTAGTTGCCGGTGTAGCCGGACAGCCAGCCGTCTTTCGCGCCTTTGGCTTCGACAAGCACCTCCACGGTCTGCCCCACATCGCCCGCTGCGAAGGCTTCCTGGCTCGCCACGCAGACCGCGGTGAGTTCGCGATGACGGCGCTCTTTTTCCTCATGGGGAACGTCGTCCTTGAGCTGTTCCGCCGCCGTGCGCTGCCGGGGCGAGTAGCGGAAGACGTGCGTCCGGGCGAAGCGCATCCGTTCGGCGAAGGCGACGGTATTCTCGAACAGGGCGCGCGTCTCGCCGGGGTAGCCGACAATCAGGTCCGTGGTCAGGCCGATGCGCGGCATCAGGGCGCGCAGCTTGTCCACGGTCTCGGCGAAGAAGCGGGTGTCATAGGGCCGGTTCATGGCCTTCAAGATGGTGTCGTCACCGCTCTGTAACGACAGGTGCAGGTGGGGCGCGATGCTGGGGTGGGCGGCCATGGCGTCAATCAGTTTGTCGGGGATCTCGATGGGCTGGACGGAGGACAGGCGGACGCGGGCGATGCCCTCGATGTCCGCGACCGCGACCAGCACATCAGCAAGGTCAGGCCCGCCGCTGCCGGTGTCCGGGCCGTAGGCCCCGACGCAGACGCCGGTGACGACAACCTCTTTTGCCCCTGCTGAGGCCATCGCCCGCGCCTCGGCCAGCACGTCGGCGAAGGGGCGGCTCGCCATGACGTTACGGGTGAAGGGGATGGAGCAGAAGCCGCAGAAGTACTGGCAGCCGTCCTGCACCTTCAGCGTCGCCCGCGTCCGGTGCAGCCCGGCGGGGCGCGGCAGCAGCGACTCGGACGAGATCAGGCCCTGGGGCGCGGCCTCGGGGAACACGGCCAGCCCCGCCCCAGACTTCGGGATGGGATGCGAGGCGGGCGAGGACGAATACTGCATCAGGTCGGGGAAGGCGGCTAACACATGGGAGGCCGTCCGCATCTTCTCCGAGTTCGGCACCAGCAGGGCCGCGCCGTCTACGGCCTCGCCGGTGTCCAAAGCCATCTGGGCGAAGCAGCCGGTCAGGACGACACGCGCGCCCTCCTTCTGCCGGGCCGCGCGCCGGGCCATCTGCCGTGATTTGCGGTCGGCGTCCGCCGTGACCGAGCAGGTGTTGATGACGTACACGTCGGCGGGTTCGCGGAAGTCGGCCAGCACAAACCCCAGCGCTTCAAAGCTCTCGGCCAGCCGCTCGGTCTCGTATTGGTTGACTTTGCAGCCCAGATTCGTGAATGCGGCGGTCGGCATGATGTCCGAAAGTGTACCGTAATCCCCTAAGCGCTGTCAAGCAGGCGGATTGGGTATACACGCGGGTAAAGGAGAACTATTCCATGGACACACAAGGTTTGCCGCGCGAAGAATGGGGCGCGTTTTTTGACGACCTGAGCCGCGAGTTCGAATTGGGGCTGGTCACGGTGGAGGTGAGCGGCGACGCCCTGCCGCATGTCGTTCTTGTCGAGGGCCTGCCGCTGCTCGGCATCACGCTCAACACGAAAGGCAGTGACGCCGGCAGCATCACGATCATGGCTGGGCAGGACGCGGACACGACCATCTCGCACACCGTCGCCGGCCCGACCCAGGTGAACGTCGCCCGCGACGCCCACGGCGCGGTGGCCGCCGTCCAGATAGACGCGCCCGACCCGGCGCAGACCCGCATCCACTTCCTGTCGGCAACATAGAACGGACAGGAAAAAGCCCGCCGCCCCGTGCCTGTGTTCAGGCGGGTGCGGCGGGCTTTTCTGATCTCCCGTCGGCCCTACTTGATGAACATCATCTCCTGGTAGGTCGGCAGCGGCCACAGCTCGTCGGAAACGATGCCTTCGAGGGCATCGGCGGCGACGCGGGTCTGCAACATGGCCGGGAGGACCTTGTCGCGGAAGTGCAGCGCGTGGGCCTTGGTGTCGTCGCTGCCCTCGTGGCCCAGTTCGTGTTCCAGGGATGAGATGCCCGCCTCCAGGTCGCTGGAGAGAGCGAGGACGCTGTCCAGCAGGGTCGTACTCGGGTCCTTGCCGATTGATTTAAGGTTCATGGCGAGGGTCGAGAGCTGCGTCTGGTAGGTCAGCGCGGCGGGCAGGATCTTGGTCTTCGCGATCTCCAAGGCGAGCTGCGCCTCCATGTTAACGTCGAGGCAGTACCGCTCCAGGGCGATCTCGTACCGGCTCCGCAGCTCTCGCTCAGACAGGACGCCGTACTTGCCCAGCACGGCGACGTTCTCCGGGTCGGTCAGGGCGGGCAGGGCGTCCAGGGTGTTGCGGAGGTTCGGCAGGCCGCGCGTTTCGGCCTCCTGGTGCCAATCGGTGGAGTAGCCGTTGCCGCCGAAGACGACCGCGCTGTGTTCCACGGCGATGCCTTGCAGCACCTTCTGGACGGCCGCGTTCAGTTTGCTCGGGTCGCCCGCCGTCTCCTTTTCGAGTTCGGTCGCGACGAAGTCCAGCGAGTCGGCGACGATGCAGTTCATCACCACGAGCGGCCATGCGATGGACTGGTTGGACCCGACGGCGCGGAACTCGAAGCGGTTGCCGGTGAAGGCAAACGGGCTGGTGCGGTTCCGGTCCCCGGCGTGCCGGGGGAGGGTCGGCAGCGTGTCCACCCCGACCGTCAGCGTGCCGGCCTTCTTGGAAGAGGTGGCCGCGCCTTCTTTGAGTTGGTTGAACACGTCCTCGAGCTGCTCGCCGAGGAAGATGGACATGATCGCAGGCGGTGCCTCGTTCGCGCCCAGCCGGTGGTCGTTCCCCGCCGAGGCGACCGAGGCCCGGAGGAGGGTCGAGTACTTGTGGACGGCGCGGATGGTGGCGAGGCAGAAGACCAGGAACTGGGCGTTCTCGTGCGGCGTGTCGCCCGGATCGAGCAGGTTGCCGACCTTGCCGCCGAGCGACCAGTTGACGTGCTTGCCCGACCCGTTGACGCCCGCGAAGGGCTTCTCGTGCAGCAGGCAGGCCAGGCCGTATTTGGTGGCGACCCGCTGGAGCTGCTGCATGATGATGTGCTGATGATCGTGGCCGAGGTTCGCGCTCTCATAAACGGGCGCGATCTCGAACTGGCCCGGCGCGACCTCATTGTGGCGAGTCTTGATGGGGATGCCCTGCTTGTAGAACTCGTGTTCCGCCTCCATCATGAAAGCCAGGACGCGCTCGGGGATCGCGCCGAAGTAGTGGTCCTCGAACTCCTGCCCCTTGGGCGGGTTGGCCCCGAAGAGGGTGCGCCCGGCGTTCAGAAGGTCGGGGCGGGCGAAGAAGAAGTTGCGGTCGATCAGGAAATACTCCTGCTCGGGTCCGGCCGAGGCGGTGACCATGCCGGGGTCGCGGTGGCCGAACAGCTTCAGGATGCGCTGCGCCTGCACGTTGAGCGCCTGCATGGAGCGCAGCAGCGGCGTCTTGTGGTCCAGCGCCTCGCCCGTCCAGGAGATGAAGACGGTCGGGATGCAGAGCGTGTTGCCGTTGGGGTTCTCGGAGATGTAGGCGGGGGAGGTGACGTCCCAGGCCGTGTAGCCGCGCGCTTCAAAGGTGGAGCGGATGCCGCCCGACGGGAAACTGGAGGCGTCCGGCTCGGCCTGGATCAGCGCACTGCCGGAGAACTGGGCGATCGTGCCGCCCGCCCCGTCCGGGTCAAAGAAGCTGTCGTGCTTCTCCGCCGTCAGGCCGGTCAGCGGATAGAAGACGTGCGTGAAGTGCGTGGCCCCCTTGTCGAGCGCCCAGGTCTTCATCGCCGAGGCGACCTCATCCGCGACCGTGGGGTCGAGCTTTTCGCCCCGCTCGATCGTCTTCTGGAGCGCCTTGTAGACGGGCTTGGCGAGCATCTCGCGCATCATCTTGTCGTTGAAGACGTTCGTGCCGTAGAGCGACCGGGAGGTCTCGCCTTCGAGGTCAATGGCGTCCACGGGGGGCTTGTAGTTGATGACTGCTGAGATGGCTTCCTGCCGTCCGGTCGTTGAGTTCATTGCTGGTGTCTCTCCTTCTGAGGGCTTGAGGGTGTGCGATACGCATTCCGACGATCTTGCACGAGGGCGGCAGAAAAAAGCCACGGGCCAAAGACGCTCTCCGGGGGTGGGGAAGCGTTTGGCCCGTGGCTTTCATAGCCTTGGTGGGACGGCGTGGTCCGACCGAACGGTGGCGTATGATAGCATTTGAATTCGGCCCCTGTCAACTCCCAGGCGGCCTGCCTGCTCTCTACGCATCGTAGTACAGGAAGAACTCGTAGGGGTGGGGGCGCAGGGCCACGCCCTCGACCTCGCGGACGCGCTTGTAGCTGATGTAAGTCTCGATCAGCGACTTCGTGAACACGTCGCCTTTCAGCAGGAATTCGTGGTCGGCCTCCAGGGCGGCCAGCGACTCGGAGAACGTGCCGGGCGTCTGGGCGATGCTGGCCTTTTCTTCAGCGGCCAGCTCGTAGATGTCCTTATCCACGGGCGGCGGCGGCTGGATCTTGTTTAGGATGCCGTCAATCCCCGCCATCGCCATGGCCGAGAACAGCAGGTAGGGGTTCGCGGTCGGGTCCGGGGCGCGGAACTCGACGCGCTTGGACTTGGGCGAGCCGGCGATTGGGATGCGGACGGCGGCGGAGCGGTTGCGGGCCGAGTAGACGAGGTTGATCGGGGCCTCATAGCCCGGCACCAGGCGGCGGTAGGAGTTGGTGCTGGCCGCGCCGAAGGCCAGCAGGGCCGGCGCGTGCTTCAGGATGCCGCCGATGTAGTACACGGCCGTCTCGGACAGGCCGCCGTAGCCGGATGCGTCGTAGAAGATGTTGGCACCGCCCTTCCACATGGAGACGGACGTGTGCATGCCGGAGCCGTTGTCCTGGAAGATGGGTTTCGGCATGAACGTGGCGGTGTACCCGTTCTGGGCCGCCGTGTTCTTGACGATGTACTTGTGCATCAGGAGCTTGTCGGCCATGTTGACCAGCGAGTCGAACTTGATGCCGATCTCGCACTGCCCCGCGTTACCCACCTCGTGGTGGTGAACGTCCACCTCGATGCCGGCTTCGAGCAGGGTCAGGACCATCTCGGAGCGCAGGTCGGCCAGGGTGTCCGAGGGCGGCACGGGGAAGTAGCCTTCTTTGGTCCGCATCTTGTAGCCCAGATTCGGCTTCTCGTCGCGGCCCGAGTTCCAGGCGGCCTCGTCGGAGTCAATCGCGTAGAAGCCGGAGTTCGCCGACTGGCCGTAACGGATGTCATTGAAGACGTAGAACTCCGCCTCGGGGCCGAAGTAGGCCACGTCGGCGATGCCCGTGGACTGGAGATAGGCCTCGGCCTTCTTGGCGATGTTGCGCGGGTCGCGCGGGTACTTCTCGCGCGTGATCGGGTCCTCGACGTCGGCGATGATGGACAGCGTCTTCACCTCAGTGAACGGGTCCAGGACGGCGGTGTCGGCGTCGGGAACTAAGAGCATGTCCGACTCGTCAATGGTCTGGAACCCGCGGACCGAGGAGCCGTCGAACGGCAGGCCGACGGTGAAGACTTCTTCCTCGAAACGGTGCGCGGGCAGCGTGAAGTGCTGCCAGGTGCCGGGAACATCAATGAACTTGACGTCCACGAATTTGACGTCGTTGTCCTTGATCAAGGTCAGCACGTCCTGGGGTGTCTTTGCCATTGAGTGGTGTGATCTCCTTGGTGGTGTGTCTCGGATGGTGGTTCCTTATGGTTCGTTCCTGAGTGCGAGTGTTTGCCGAGACCGGGATGCGGCTGTGTGCTGTGAGCGGGCGGACACAAAAAAAGCTGTCGGAGGCATCCTGCAAAGCGCCTGAACATGCAAACTTTAGGGTATATTCGCATGAAAACCGCACGGGAACAACGCTGTTCCGTCCGGAGGCCACCTGCCGACAGCCGGCCTGGGGTCGTTGAGCCTCTAGTATACAAAAAAACGAGTACCCTGTCAATAGAGACTTCGCGCTGTTCCTTCGCGGCCCCCGTTTGTGCTATAATAGCCTAAAGCGTGGGTCGCTGTTCAGGCGCGCTCATCTCGGAACGGAAATTTAGCGCCATGAAAACTTCCCCTCCCACTCATTTCGGCCTCGCACTGACTCTCGCTGCCTGCTGCGGTGCGCTCGGCATCGGCCCTGCCTCGGCCCAGTTCGCCACGGACGCGAAGCCCGCTCCGGCGAAGAAGGCCGCCCCGAACCCGTCCCTGGACCGCTACAACAAAGTGGTCACGGACTTCAACAAGGCGACGCAGGACTTCAACGCGGCCAAGAACAGCGGCAGTGCCGACGGCCTGAAGGCGGCGGATCAGGAGATCGCGGCGAACATCACGGACCTGACCGCCCTGGCCCAGACGCCGGAGTATCAGAACGATCCCACGGTCCATAATCTGATCGGCTACCTGTATCTGACGCAGGATAACCCGGCGGCAGCCATCCCCGAGCTGCAAACGACGGTCCGGCTCAAGCCGGATAACCTGGATGCGCGCAACAACCTGGGCAACGCACTGCGCCAGCAGATGCGTTATGATGAGGCCGCCGAGCAGTACCGGTATGTCCTGGACCACTTCGCGTCGACGCCGGGCCTTGACGCGGCACGGATCAAGTTCAACCTGGCGACCGCGCTGGGGCAGGCGGGCAAGACGGACGAGGCCCTGGCCCTCTTCTCCGAGCTGGTGGCCGCGCCCAATCCGGATGCCGCCACGCTGAAGAACTACGGCTTCTTCCTGCAAAAAGCCGGACGCAGCGCCGACGCCGCCGACGCCCTGCGGCGCGCGGCGGAGAAGGACCCGAAGGACGCCACCGCGTGGCTCAGTGCGGGCGAGATCTATGCCAGGAACCAGCGCTACGACGACGCCATCGCGACGCTGACGAAGGCCGTCGGGCCGGACGTCGCCCCGCCACTCGACGCGACGGGAGAGTACGACGCCTATTTCGCTCTGGGCGAGGCCAATGCGGCGAAGGGCAGCACGGCGGAGGCGATCAAGGACTTCGACACGGCCGCCGGCCTCCAGCCGCAGAACGCGGTCCCCGTTTACAACAAGGGCGTTTTGCAGGAACAGGCCGGCCTGAAGCCGGACGCCGAGGCGTCCTACCGCAGTGCGCTCCAGAAGGACCCCGGCAGCGTCCAGATCCAGGCTGCACTGGGGCTTATCCTGGCCGACGAGGGCAAGGCGGCCGAGTCGGCTACGTTTCTGGCGCAGGCCGCGCCCAGGCTGACGCAGGACGCCAAAGCCGCGCCGATCTATGCCCGCCTGGGTGATGACTATGCCAAGCAGAACGATTATGCCGCTGCCGACCAGGCCCGCCGGCAGGCGCTGGCCCTGAATCCCGATGACGTGGACGTGCATCTGGCCCTGGCGGAGACCGCCATGGCGCGTCGCCAGTATGTCGCCGCCTTGGTCCAGTATGACGCCGCCGCCCGGCTGCGCCCGGCTGACCCGGCCATCCAGGATGGGCGCGGCGTCGCCTACAAGAACCTGAAGCAGTACCCGAAGGCTCTGAGGGCCTTCCAGCAGGCTGCGACGCTCGACCCGAGCAACGCCCAGATACAGAACAACATCGGCGTCCTTTATGAGCTGCTCGGCAACAAGGCCTCGGCCATCGCCGCGTACAAGAAGGCATTGACCCTGAACCCGAGCCTGGAGATCGCCCGCCGGAACCTGGCCCGCTTCGCCCACAAGCCGGCGAGCTACTAAGGCCCCATTAGGACCCACTAGAAAGACCGGATGCAGAACATCGGCATCATGGCGAACGCCGGCAAGCCGGCGGCACTGGAAGTCGCGGCGGACGCCGACCGCCGCCTCCGGGCGCGGGGCATCAATGTCCGCCTCCAGCACCGAGTCGCCGAGTCGCTGGGCATTCCCGAGCGCGGCCTGCCCGATGGCGGCGTCGCTGAAGCCGACGCCGTGCTGGTGCTGGGCGGCGACGGGACGATCCTGGCGACAGCCCGGCTCTGCGCCCCGCTGGGGACGCCGATGCTGCCGGTCCATGTGGGCCGGTTCGGGTTCCTGACGGCTGTCGCGCCCGACGAGCTGCCCGAGGCCCTGGACGCACTGCTGGGAGGGCGGTATACGCAGGAGGAGCGCATGATGCTCTGGTGCGAGACGCGGCGGGATGGGGCCTTGCAGGACTCGGGGCTTGCGCTCAATGAGGTCGTGGTCGCCAACGGCCCGCTCTCGCGCGTCCTGCACCTGCGGACCTCCATTGATGGCCGGTTCGTGACGACCTACGCCGCCGACGGCGTCATCGTGGCGACGCCGACCGGCTCGACGGCCTATTCGCTCTCGGCGGGCGGCCCGCTGGTTCACCCTGTCTTGCAGACTTTGCTGCTGACGCCGATCTGCCCGCACACGCTGACCTCGCGCGCCCTGCTGGTGCCGCCCGAGGCCGAGATCACGGTGATTGTCGAGCGCGACCCGCAGGACATGGTGCGCGTCACGATTGACGGCCAGCTCGGCTTCCCGCTCCAGACGGAGGACGCCATCCACATCCGCCGCGCCCCGCACCAGGCGCGGTTCCTGTCCGTCGGCGGCGCGAACTTCTACGACAAGCTCCAGGACAAGCTGCACTGGGGCGAGACGCTTTACTAGGGTCCAGACCTGCGGAACCTTGTGCGAATAACGGAGTTGAGTATGAAGGCGTTCAGACTAACTTCCCTGCGGCCTCCCCGTCGCCTGATCCTCTCATGTCTCTGGCTGGCATCGTGGTGCCTGGCGACGGTGGCCGCGCACACGGGTCGGCTGCTCCTTGACCGCTGGTTACACCGGGGCGAGCCGCCAACCTGGCCGGAAGAAGCTGGTCGAATGTTCGTAATCATGATGGGTATAACTGCGGGTGATTGCCTCTCCCGGTCCTTCAAGCTCTACCCGCTCGCGCGAAAGCAAAATGGGTCTGAGAACAGAGGTCAACGCGGCCGATTGTGGGCGACCATTTCTCTGACTCCGACGCCCCGGCCATAAGCGACGATAAACGAAGATGTTAGTTGAGCTTCATGTCACGAACTTCGCCCTCATTGACCGCCTGGACCTGACGTTCGGCGCGGGTCTCAACATACTGACCGGCGAGACCGGCGCGGGCAAGTCCATCATCATTGACGCCCTCGGGCTGGCACTCGGCGGGCGGGCGGGCGCGGACCTAGTCCGCACCGGCGCGGTGAAGGCCACCGTCGAGGCGGTCTTTGACCTCAGCCACGCCCCCGATGACGTCCGTCGCCGACTGGCGGAAGCGGGGCTGGACGGCGAAGACGAGGAAGACACATTGCTGGTGACACGCGAGCTTGCACGCGCGGGCGGCAAGTCGCAGTGCCGGGTCAACGGGCGGCTGATGCCCGTCGCCGTCCTGAAGGAGATCGCCGAGGGTCTGGTGGACGTCCATGGCCAGCACGAACATCAGTCGCTTCTCGCCGCCGACCGCCACATAGACATCCTGGACAACTGGGGCGGCAAGGACGCGCTCGCCTTGCGCCAGTCGGTCGCCGCCCTGTTCGGCGAGGCGAGCGCCCTGAAGCGCGAGCGGGAACAGCTCCGGACGGACGCCCGTGAGCGCGCCCGGATGCTGGACCTGTACCGCTTCCAGTCGGAGGAACTCGCCTCGGCATCCCTCCAGCCGGGTGAGGAAGAAGAGCTTGCCGCCGACCGCAGCCGGCTGGCGAACAGCGAGAAACTGAGCGCCGCCGCCGCCGATGCCTACGCGACGCTGTCGGGCGCGGAGCGCGGCGCGGGGGCCTTAGACGCCTTGAATGCCGCCCTGGCGGCCGTCGAGCATGTGGCCGCTTTGGACGAGGCCCTGGCACCGCTGACCGAGACTTTGCAGAGCGCCGTGTCGTTTGCCGAGGACGCCGCCCGCGACCTGCGCGTGTATCAGGAGTCGGTGGAGTTCAACCCGGAGCGCCTTGAGGAGATCGAGACGCGCCTGGACCTGATCCGCACTTTGAAGCGCAAGTACGGCGAGACCCTGGAAGAGATCATCGCTTACGGCGCGGAGCTGGCTGGGAAGCTGGACGCCCTGGAAAATTCCGAGGCGCGCGAGGAGGCCCTGACGGCGGCGATCACGAAGGCCGAGGACAAGCTGAACGCCGCCGCCGCCCGGCTGACCAAGGCGCGGCGGAAGGCCAGCGAGAACTTCGGGGCGGGGATCGCCCGCGAGTTGGCCGACTTAGGGATGGCGGCCACCAAGTTCGAGGTCTCCATCGAGGCCCAGCCGGTCACGAGCAAGGGCGCGGACCGGGTCGAGTTCCTGCTCTCGCCGAACCCCGGCGAGCCGTTGCGCCCGCTGGCGAAGATCGCGTCGGGCGGTGAGATGTCGCGCATCATGCTGGCGATGAAATCCGTTCTGGCGCGGACGGGGGCGATCCCGACCATGATTTTCGACGAGATTGATGTCGGCGTCGGCGGCCGGACGGCCCAGACCATCGGCGACAAGCTGGAAGCCTTGGCGCGGGAGGCGCAGATCATGTGCATCACGCACCTGCCGCAGATCGCCTCCCGCGCCGGGACCCATTTTTTCATCGAGAAGCAGGTCCATGAGGGCCGGACGACGGTGTCAGTGGCTCCGCTCGACTCAGAGGGCCGCATCGAGGAGATCGCCCGAATGCTGGGCGGTTCGCGGCGGTCGGAGGCAGTCGTCCAGCACGCGCGCGAGATGCTGTCCGTCTCGTAGTCACGCCGGATCGGATCAGAACGCGAGGGATTTAGAGCCGTGTTTTTCAAGCGTGATGTTCTTCTCGCACAGGAGTATCTGGGTTTTCTGCTGCTGAACATGTTCGACCTGTTCCTGACAGGCTATATCTTCAACCACGGCGGGATGGAGGCCAACGGGCTGGCCGGCTGGATTTACGCGAAGTTCGGCCAGCAGGGATTCGCGTTTTACAAATTCGGCCTGGTCACGATCGTCGTGCTGGCGTGTGAGGGCATTTCGCTCGCCGACATCCGCAAGTCAAGGATCATCGTCACAGCGGGCTGCCTCATTTACCTGCTGATCGTCTTCTGGGAAGTGTTCCTGATCATCACTCAAGTCCATGGCATTTTCCTCTGAGACAAGCCCCGGCGGAAGTTCAACCATTCGGCCCGCGCGGGAGGCGGACCTGCCCGCCCTGACGGACATTTACAATGCCGCCGTCATTGGGACGGACTTCACCGGCCACCTCGCCCCGCTCTCGCTGGAGGAGCGCCACCCCTGGTGGCAGGCCCACCAAGACCCGCGCTTCCCGGTCCTCGTCGCCGAGTCGGGCGGTGAAGTGCTGGGCTATGCTTCCCTCTCCCAATGGTACGATACTCCCGTCTATGCCCACACCGCCGAATCCTCGCTTTACCTCGCCTCGAACGCCCAGGGGCGCGGGCTGGGAACGACCTTGATGCGTGCCCTGCTGGACGAAGCGCGCCGCCTGGGCCACCACGTCGTCCTGTCCCGCATCTGGTCCGAAAACCTCCCCAGCATCGCCATGTGCCGGAAGTGTGGCTATGAGACGGTCGGCGTCCAGCGCGAGATCGGCTTCCGCCGCGGCCGGTGGGAGGACTGCGTGGTCATGCAGGTCATCCTGTAGGCCCTCACGGCGCGGTCCCTTGCTTGGGGAACGACTTGACGTGCCCGTCGGCGAACAGCACGACGCGGGCGCACGGCAGGTCCATCGTCCCCTGAACGGTATCGGCGGGCGACTCGATCTTCGCCATTGCCGTGCCGCCGGGCAGTTGATACTCAAACCGATGGCTCCCCACCTGGAACACTTCTCTGGTCTTCAGGTAGGGGTACAGAGCCTCGTTCAATCCCTCCGTGGGCGGGAAATGCTCGTCATAATCCTGTGCGTACTGGGTCAGCGCCAGCCCGATTTGCTTCAAGTTCAACATCGCTAGTTGCCGCTCCTCGGCACAGGTCAAGGTCAGCCCGACCGCCATCTTCTCGTTTGGCAGCAGGTCGGTGACCGCCGTCACGTCTGTGACGCAGAGGTCGCCGTGCGACAGGAAGGCGATCTGCTTGCCCGTCGGCGACCAGACCGCCTGCGGGTCGTCCCGGTCCGGCGTCAGCCCCGCCGCCGCCGCCCCGAGCGGCAGTCTCCCCGCCGGTGTCCGCCGTATCCACAAGACGCACGGCTCTAGATGCGCCCCGCTCCCCTTACCGTCTTCCAAAAGGCGATGCTCCACGTCCAGCGTCAAGTCGGGGTACTGCCTGGAGGCGGCGGGCGCGTCGTCGGCGGGAGCCGGGCCGGTTGGGCTGACCTGCCCCGTGACGACATCGAAGTCCTGGTCGGCGTCTTTCACACGGATGCGGAGGTGGCGGTCGTCGCTCCAGCGATAGTAGCCGGCCCCAGGCGGCAGCGTGAGCAGGCGGTAGGTGTCCCGGTCCGGGTCGTAGAGTATGGAGGCAGTTTGTGCCCGCCCCGGTTTGCCGTCGGCGTCCGGCACTTGATAAAGCTGCTTGAAGACGACCCAGCGCAGGCTTGGCGAGGGGACGCCATAGGCGGAACCTGGGACGGCCTGTGCTTCGGGGGCGAGATGTGCCGCCGGGTCGATCGGGCGCGTCACGGCGGGACTGGCGCTCAGGTCCCACCGCAGGTACTCCGCGAAGGCCGTGGTCGGCTCCTGCGGGTCCGGCGAGTAGCGGCACAGCAGGACATGCTTCCCGCTCCGGCTCCAGCCTAACAGTAGAAAGCCCGCCGCCGTGCTGCCCGTCGGGGCCGTGTCCGAGAGGCGGCTGATCTCGCGCCCGGTGCGGGTGTCCATCGTCTTGACAGAGTAGACGGTCAGGTCCCCCTGCACCTCGGAGCCGAGGAAGGCAATCTCCACGCCGAGCGGCTCATAGGCGAAAAGCTGGATGTGGGCGTTCAGAGTGAGCGGGCGCATCGGACTGACCTGCACGAATTCGCCTCTGCTGGTATAGACGATGTCGGACCGGAGGTTGGACGGCTGCGCCGGGGCGGCATTCGCCGGCAGAGGGGCGCGAACAAGCAGAGGCAGAAGACAAAGCAATGCGAAGCGGCGCGCATACATGGCGATCCTCCTGACGCCCCGCGTTTGGCGGGGCAAACATTGTATGACTTTGTTGATGCGGTTCAGTCCGCGCCTTCCGGCGCACTGCCCGGCTTCGAGAGTGTTTTCACCAGGCCGTTCCCCATGAGCACGACGCGCGCGCAGGGGAGGTCGAACTCGCCGATGACGAGTTCCGTTTGCTTCTCCAAGTGTCCCCGCAGGAGATCCGGCGGCTCGTGGTAGACGAAGTGGACGCCCTCGGTGTGCAGATCATTGGCGTACTTCGCGCTCGCGGCGATCTCCGACTGGAACTGACCCGCCGTGGGGAACCTGCCGTCATGCGCCATCGAGTACCAGAACATCGCCATGTCCACGTTCTTGATGTTCACCCGCGCCAGGGCGCGCTCCTCCGCACAGGTCAGCGGCAGTCCCAGCGCCTGCCGCTCGGCGGGGATCGCGTCGGGGGGCGTCAGGTCCGTGACGCAGAGGTCGCCATGGGTGACATAGGCGACCTGCCGCCCCGTCGGCGACCAGGCCGGCCGGGGGCCGTCGTCGCCCGACGTCACCGCCGCCGCCGCCGCGCCCAGCGGGTCCTTGCCGGGGGTGGACCGGCGCAGCCAGAGGATGTGCGAGGCGGCCTGCGCGCCCGTCGTCCGTTTATCCTCCAATGTGCGCGCCTCGACGTCCAGTGTCAGATTCGGGTAGAACGCGGAAGCCGGCTTTGCCCTCGGCCCGGCGGCGTAGGGGGCGGTCGCGCCGGTCGTGACGTCCAGCATCTCCGAACCGTGCTGCCGGGTGCCGTCCCCATCAATTCGCAGGTGGTCGGCGTCAACCCAATATCCATAGGACACGAACCCCGGCGGCAATGGGAGTGTGCGGGACTGGTCCTTTCCAGGGTCATAGAGCGAGTACAGCGTGTGCGACTCGTCCTCTTTTGTTACCGGGTTCGGCTGCTGGTACTCCTGGCCGAAGAAGACCGTGTGCCCTTTCGGGGAGACGCGGACACGGGTATAGCTTGCCCGCGTGCCCGCAGGCAGCGGCGGCAGCGTGATCTCGGACACGGAAGGCGGGTCCGCGCCGAGGTCCCAGCGCAGATAGGCCTGGCCGACCGGTTTCCCCTGCGCGGCCTCCTCCACCGCCTCTTTCAGCGGAAGCCACCGCTCCACCAACAAGTAGCGGCCACTGCCGCTCCACCCGATGAGGTTGTACCGGGCCGTCTCATCACCGGCCGGGGCGGTCATGGAGAGCCGATTGATCGAGCGCCCGCTGCGGACGTCAATGGTTTCGACGAACACCGTCATCGTGTCGCCGGCCGTCTCGCTGCCCCCGACCGCGATCTCCTGGCCCGTCGGCTCATAAGCGAACTCCCTGACGTGGGCGTTCAGCGTCAACTGGTGGAGTGGGCCGACTTGGACGAACTTCCCGTCGCCGAGGTAGAGGATGTCAGGGCGCAGGGCGTGGCCGGGGAGGGGAAGCAGGGCAAGCAGATACGGCAGCGCAAAGTATCGCAGTCTCATGGCGGTTCTCCTAGGCGTGAGGCGATCAAAGAGACTAACGTGCCACGATGCTGTTTCGGTTCGGGCCGGACTGAAATTCGGCTAGAGGACGGTGTACGGCGTCGCCTCGACCACGCCGCCGACGGACTGAAGCTCGGGCAGCAGGAGGTCCAGAGTGGCCTCATCGGTGTCGAACGTCACCAGGACGTGGCCGGGGCCGGTGACGATGTCCAGGGACACGTTACGCGCGGCGCAGGCGGCGGAGAGGGCGGCGACCAGGCCCGCGCGCTCATCGGTTTGCAGCAGGACGACCCGGCGCAGAGGGTGGGGGAGTGTTAGAGGCGGCGTTTGGGCTGGCATCGGCGCTTCCTTTCGACTGGGAATGGTAGAAGTGCGAGTGGCTATAGAGATAAAATCCCGTGACGAGGACCAGGATCAGGCCGGTGGCGTAGACCGTCGCGAAGACCTCCTCGCGCTTCAGTTTGAAGGCACGGCCGTTCGCGATCAGCACGGCCAGGCCCATCGGGACCAGGGCGGCAACATTGACTTCGGTGAACAGCACCAGGAGCATGGTCGTGGTCAGCAGGCCGTACATCCACCAGAAGGTGCCGCGCACGTTCAGGTTCAGGCGCAGGGCTACGGCGAAGAAGAAGGCCATGAACAGGGCGTCGCCCGGCCCGATGAAGCCGATGGGGTGCAAGGCCCCGTGGTGGTGCGCCCCGCCGCCGACGGCGGGCACGGGGACGGACAAGGCCCGGACGAGGCCGGGATTGTGCGCCACGGCGTTCTGTGTGAAGCCGATCGGCGTCATCGCGCCCAGGTAATCAATCGGCATGGCGACGAGCGCGACCGGCAGCAGGACGTTCGCCTCGCGGACGATCCGCGACAGCAGGATGCCGAAAAAGGCGCAGGCAAACGTGATCGCCAGGCCGAGCAAGAGTGGCCCCGCGATGAACAGCGGCGCGTTGTGCGCCTCGGACCATCCCCGGTGCGGGACGAAGTACCGGAGGGTGAGCAGCCACAGCCCGACACAGGCGAGGGTGAGGCCCGCGCTCACCCAAGGGCGCGGCTTGAGGTTGACGACGGCCTGCGCCAGCCAGAGTTGCAGCAGCATGAAGGCCGCCGTCGAGGCGAAGATCAGCCCGGCATAGACGATGCGTGGCGGGGGCCGGTCGGGCAGGGGGACGAGCGGCAGCAGCAGGTCGAACGCCAGGTAGGCGGCAAGTGCCAACAGGGCTGCCGCCCGCACGTCGAGCGCCTCGAATCCGGCGACGAGGCGCTTCATGGGCGCTGCCGACTCTCGCGGCGCAGCAGGTCCTCGATCTCGCCGATGGAGGTGGCGGTGACCAGCAAGCCGCGCAGGGCGGAGACGCCGGGGAAGCCCTTGAAGTAGTGGGTGATCTGCCCGCGCATCTCCTTGACCGCCCGCTGCTCGCCCACGGCGGGGTCGGCGGCCATCGTCTTCAGGTGGAACAGGGCACCCTCGATCCGGTCCGAGAGCGTCGGCGCGGGCCGCTCCTCGCCGGACTCCAGATAGTGCGCGATGTCCCCGAACAGCCACGGGTTGCCCATCGCCGCCCGGCCCACCATGACCGCGTCGCAGCCGGTCTCGTCAAACATGCGCCGCGCATCCTGGACCGTTTCCACGTCGCCGTTGCCGATGACCGGGATCGTTACCACGTCCTTGACGCGCCGGATGATGCTCCAGTCCGCGTGCCCCGTGAAGCCCTGGTTGGCGTAGCGCGCGTGGACGGCGATGGCTCGCGCCCCGGCGTCCTGCGCCCGCCGGGCGAAGTCGATGCCCGTCGTCTGGCTCGGGTCCCAGCCCGACCGGATCTTGACCGTGACGGGGATCTTGACCGCGTCCACCATCGCCTTGACCACCGACTGCGCCAGGCAGACGTCTTTGAGCAACGATGCCCCCGCGCCGGTCTTGGCGACCTTGGGCACCCAGCAGCCCATGTTCAGGTCCACGATGTCCGCCCCCGCCGCCTCCACCACCTGCGCGGCCTCCGCCATCAGGGCCGGGTCGCCGCCAAAAAGCTGCACCGAGACGGGCCGCTCGGCGTCGTTCCAGTCGAACATGCCGAACGTCTTGGCGTTCTTGTAGTGGATCGCGTGCGACGACAGCAGCTCGGTCACGACCAGTCCGGCCCCGCTGTTCTTGCACAGCAGCCGGAAGGCGTGGGACGTCACCCCGGCCATCGGCGCGAGGACGAGCGGCGTGTCAATCGTGATCGGGCCGATTTGCAGCGGCTTCAGTTTTGTTGCGAGTGTCGTCATAAACCGTTATCCAAGCGCCTTGAGCTGCGCCAAAAGCTGTCCTGTCGTTTCGTCCCCCGGCCGCTGCCCCTGGATCATCTGCATCGCCGTCTTCCCCGGCGGCGGCTGGCGGCGCGGCTTGATCTCGTCCAATGATTGTGGGACGTGGGACGTTTTGGCCTCAGCCTCCTGACGGGTTTCCAGGGCTGTCGCCAGGCGGGCGATTTGCAGTTTCAACGCCTGCACTTACTCTTGCAGATTTTGCAGGCTGGAAAGTGCTTGCTGTGACCCGCGCGAAGCCCTCCGCCTGCTCGTAGTGTTTGCTCCTGCGTTCGTTTCTGATCCTCCGCGATGGCTTCCATGCTCTGTTCAGCTAGACGACAGGTAGATTACCATAGGTAAGTCCAAGACCGCCAGGACACAAGCGACCGCCATAAGGTCCCGAACCGAACTTCCGTCGAACAGAGCGCCGAACACTCGTTGATTCTGGTCGCTGTGGCGGTGACGCACACGGAAGAACACCCAGCGAAGCAGCAGCAGTTCCAGAAGGTGACAGGGAACCGCAAGAACACAGATCAACAGTGTCAGGCCCATTGTCGCCTCCTCAGATGCTCCTCAGCGGCTTTAAGAGGATTATACCACAGCCGCTCTACCCCACCGCTTCATCTTCCACCCGCTCCTTCGCCGTCTGCTGACGGATGACGAGGGCCAGGGCGACGAGGACCAGCAGGCCGCCGAACATCTGAACGGGGGTCAAGGTCTGGTGCAGGAGCCACCAGGCCAGGATGGCGGCCAGGATGGGTTCAAGCAGGATGGAAAAAGCGACCGTGGACGAGGGGTAGTGGCGCAGGGACCAATTCAGCAGGGTGTGGCCGAAGATCTGCGGGCCGAGTGTCATGCCCAGCAGCGCGCGCCAGACGCCGGGGGAGTAGTGGAACCGCGCGCCGCCGCTGCCGAGAAGCAGGCCCCAAAGGACTATTGCGGCGACCGAGTAGGCGACCGTGACCTGACGCTGGGACGACACCGTCTCGTGCAGGCCCTCGACGCAGAGCAGGTACAGGGCGAACGCCAGGCCGCCGAGCAGGGCCAGCAGATCGCCGGTCAGTGTCGCCTGGGTGGCGGGCTGGGCCGCCGAGAGCGTCACCAGCCAGACGCCGAGGGCCGCGACGGTCAGGGCCAGCCAGTAGAGCGCGGACACGCGGCGGCGGCCCAGGACCAGCCCGCCTAATGTCGTCCAGAGCGGCGTCGTGCAGACGAGAAGCGTGGCGCGGGCGACCGGCGTCCGGTCCAGCGCGGCGAACCAGGTAAGGAAGTGGACGGCGAGGCACAGCCCGGCGAGGACCAGCCGCACCTGCACAGCGCGCGTGTAGAGGCGAACCTTGTGTTCGCCCTTCCCTCCGTATTCGCCCTTCCTGATGGCGGACAGGCCGAGAAAGAACAGGGAGGCCAGCCCGAGCCGCCAGGCGGCGATGGCGAGCGGGGTGGCTTCGGCGAGGGCGCGGTGGGCGAACAGGCCCGCCGTGCTGACCAGGAAGACGGCCAGGAGCAGCAGGAGGATTCGGCTCAGGGAGGATGACTGGCTCAACGCGGCAGCCGGTTCCGGTCGTACACCAGGCGCAGGCCGTCCAGGGTGAGGTTTGGCTCCAGATGGGTGATGCTGGCGCTCTCCTCCGACAGCAGCTCGGAGGCGTAGCCGCCGGTCGCGATGACCGGGCAGCCGGGCGCGTCCATCTCGGCCTGGAACCGGGCGACCATGCCCTCGACGAGCGACAGAGTGCCCAGGACGATCCCGGACTGGAGCGCGTGGATGGTGTTGTTGCCGATGGCCTGCGGCGGCGCGGCCAGCTCGACGCGGGGGATCTTGGCGGCCCGCGCGAACAGCGCGTCCAGGGACAGCCCGATGCCCAGGCAGATCGCCCCGCCGAGGTAGACCGGGAGCGCGCCGGGCCGGGGCGGGGCGGCGATGGCGTTGAAGGTGGTGGCGGAGCCGAAGTCAATCACGATGCAGGGGGCGCCGAAGAGGTGGACGGCGGCGACGGCGTCTACGAGCCTGTCCGCGCCGACCCCGCCCTGCGGCTGGTAGGCGATCTCCAGGCCCAGGTCCTTGCGCGGCGAGACCTCCACCGGCTCCATCAGGAAGGTGTCGCGGGCCAGCCGCCGCAGGGTGGGGGTGGCGGCGGGGACGACGCTCGCCAATGCGATGCCGGTGATGTCACCCAATCCGATGTCGTTCTGGGCGCACAGGGAGCCGAGGAAGGCGGCGTACTCGTCCGCCGTCCGGTCGGCCTCGGTGCGGATGCGCCAGCGGAACCGGAGCGGGCCGTCGTCATAAACGCCGAAGGTGACGTTGCTGTTGCCGGCGTCAATGACCAGAAGCATGAAACATTATAGCACACGCCGGTGCGATGCGTTTCACGGGCAGGAGATTCGGGCGGCGGCGGGGAAGAGGGTGGGCATGAGAGTATCTATGCAGGCCACAATACGCCGTCAGGCGATCATCGGGGGGCTGTGCGTCCTGGCTTTCAGCCACCCGTCGCGGGCGGCGGCACAGGCCATGCCGCCTCCGCTCGTACCGCTCGCGGGAACCCCGACGACCGTCCCGCCGGGGTTCCCGCCCATCCCCGGCCTGACGGACCAGTACGGCGATTTCCGGGGGATGTTCCAATCGCTGACCGACCCGGCCGTCGCTCCGGCGGCGCAGATGACGCAGCTTGGGGACGACGAGGAGGTCCTGGGTTTGACCCTCGGGGGGAAGAGCCGCGCCTACCCCGCACGCTTCATCGCCTGGCACCACATCGTCAACGACACCTTGGGCGGGCGTCCCGTCGCCGTGACCTATTGCAGCGTCTGCAACAGCGGCGTCGCCTACGACCCCGTCGTGGGCGGCACGCGGCGGCTCTTTGGGGTCTTCGGCATCTACCGGGGCGTGATGGCGATGGTTGATCCGAGTACCGAGACGGTCTGGTCACACCTCACCGGCGAGGCCCTGCTGGGGCCGGACAAGGGCAAGACTTTGGCGGCCCTGCCACTCGTCAACACGACCTGGGGGGACTGGAAGCGGCTTCACCCGGACACCACGACCCCAAGCTGGGACACGCCTTATCGCCGGTATTACCGGGCGCGTGTGGTCAGCGGGCGTGATTATTTGCCGTCAACATTCCCTTCTACGCTTAAAGGGCTGACCGACGACCGCCTGATGCCGAACGCCCTGGTGCTGGCCGTCCGGATCGAGGGGAAGCCGCGCGCCTACCCGTTCGAGGCGCTGGCAAAGGCGGCGGGCGTGGTCCAGGAAACCTTGGGCGGGACGCACGTCGCCGCCTTCTATGCGTCCGACTCCAAAGCGGCTGCCGCGTTCGACCGCCGCCTGGACGGGGCTACCTTGGATTTCACCCGCGTCGCCGATCATCCTGGACTGTTTCAGGACAAGGGGACGGCGTCACAGTGGACGGTGGAGGGGCTGTGCGTGTCGGGGCCGCTGAAAGGCAAGCAGCTTGCGCGGATTTTCTCGCTCCAGGCCGAGTGGTACGGATGGTCCGCCTACTTCCCCCAGACGACGGTCTATATGACCCCAGGTCAGTAGGCGGTGTCGCGGCTGAACATCTCCGTCACCCAGAACTCGCCGCGCGCGTTGCGGTAGACGCCCAGGCCGATTTTGGTGAAACGCTTCTCCAGGATGTTCGCCCGGTGGCCGGGGCTGTTCATCAGGGCGCGGTGGCCGTAGTCCACATTGTAAATGTCGTTGGAGACGCTGCAATAGTAGATGTTCTCGCCCACCAGCAGCGCCTCGGGCGTCGCGCCGCCCCCGTCATGCAGGCCCTTCAAATAGCGGTCCATCGGGGTGTCCAGGCCCGCAGTCGGCGAATGGTGGTCGAAGTAGCTCAGGGAATACATCTCGCGGGAATGGGCACGGGCGGTGTGGACCAGCAGGGGGTCCACGGCCAGGGCGTTCAGGCCGCGCGTCGTCCGCTCGGCGTTCACCCTCCCGATAAAGTCCTGTTCGTCGGGGGAGAGCGCCTCGGCGGAGGCGGGCGGGGCCTGGACGGGCGACGGCGTCACCCAGACCGCCTGCACCTGGGGCGTCCGCAGGGGGCGCGGGGCCGAGGCCACCAGGACCGGGGCTTTAGCGGCGGGGGCGTTCGTGCCCGCACGGGCATGGGCCATGGTATCGGCGACCGCCGTCGGCGCACCGACGGTGGGGAGGGGCATGGTATTGACGGCGGCCCAGAAGAAGCCGGCCAGCAAGAGTGATTTGAGCATCCCGACGGTGACCTTTCAGAACGGAATGGCGAGAACGAAACGACACTCTCATCTTCGGGTCATGGTGGGCATTCCGCAGGGAAGCGGACAAAATCCGGTATCTTTACCGCAGGGGAGATTCGGAAACACGAGAGAAACAAATCTATCGTAGGATAGACAGCAGAATACAACATGCAGCGGAGAGGGGCGGCGGGCTTCGGTTGCGAGAGGGCCTGAAGGTGGAACTCTTTCGTGCCGAAGATAGTCAGAACTGAAGGAAGCCGAAACTATTGACGGGGAGCAGTGTCTAGGTCCCCGAACCCTGATGGAACTTTGATTCGGGTCGTGCCGTTATATCTTAATCAGCAGAGGTCATTCACCATGAACAGTGTCGTTCAGCCGGAAACAATGCTCGAGCCAAACGGCTCCCGCGGGATGGACATCATCCCGCACACCGTCCGCGAATTCGGCGTCGAGGCGCGCAAGCCGGGCAAAGCCTGGGAGGCGGCCTTCAACGGCCCCATCCAGTCCTGGTCCGACCCGGACACGGGCCAGACGCTCTACGGCGTCACCGTCCGGCTGTCGCGCCTCAAGGACCCCGTCAGCCGCGAGCTGTATTCCACCAACATCCTCTTCTACATGCCCGAGGCCGAGATGCGCGGGATGCACAACGTCTACGAGATGGCCCAGCGCTTCCCCTTCACGCGCATCCGTGGGCCGCGCACTCTGACCCCCCTCTGCCCTTCGCGTGAGGGCCGGATGTGGTACGACGCCAACCCCGAGGGCGTCATAATGGAGGACCTGCGTCTGACGCCGGCAGCGCTGCCCGACGGGCGGCCCGGCTTCTTCGTGACCGGCCAGGGCTACCGGGGCAAGGTGATGTTCCCCGACGGGCGCTTCATCCACGACGTCGGGGTCTACGGCGGCTACCTGGACCCGCAGGAGCGTCCGAGCCAGCTCGAGCTTCAGCACCTGTTCGGTGGCATCGAATTCGGCGCGACCCTGACCGATGACGATGAGGGGCGGCTCCTGGCTGAACTCGGCGAGGGCGTCTGGGTCAAGGGCATCACCGGCGATGCCGCCGACAGGATGCACGTCGAGTCGTACAAGAACTCGGTCAAGCTGCCCTGCCTGGACGGGCGCAAGACGCTGATCGGGGCGCGCTCGATGAGCGAGACCAAGCAGATCGCCTATTTCGAGAGCCTCTCCGCCGACGGCCTGAGCGGGTTCCGCATGGGCGGCGTCATTGACGGGCTGAACCGGGCCTTGGGTCTGGAGATCTGGGACCGGGTGCATCGGGTGGGCCTGGGCAGCAACTTCGTCCCGTGTCCTGAGCTGGACGGCTACATCGGTCTGATCCACGTCGTGCTGGAAAAGAACAACCCGGACTTCCCCGAGACTCTGGACGCCGTGCATCCGGGCATCAACGAGCAGTATGAGGGCTGGGTGGTGTGGCTGACCTTCGACGCCGGGGGCAGGCCGGTCATCAAGGCCTGCGTCCGGGCCATCACGCCCGACGACGTGCCGGCCGGATATGAGGGGGCGGGGGAGCTGTTCGACACCAAGCGGGTCGCTTTCCCGATGTCGCTGTACCGCATCGGTGAGTGCCTGTCGGTGGGCTATGGCTGGGGCGACCGCGCCCTGTTCCAAGCCGACTTCGACTACAAGACCGTGACGGCACAGCTTTCGAGCCATAGCCGGAACTGACCACTCGCGGCAGAAAAAGGCCCGCCCGACTATCAAGAGTCGGGCGGGCCTTTTCCGTTTTTGGTGCCAGCGGCGGCTAATGGCTCATGGAGCCGGGCATCCCGTGCATGGGCGACCCCTGCATCATCGGGTGGTGGGTCATCGTGGCGCGCGCGCCCCCGGCCCGGTGGTAGCCGGCCGCCTCAGCGGCGGCGGCGGTAGGGAAGTAAATGCGGTTCTGCGCCGCAGGCAGCGCGCCCCGGTCACCCGGCATGTGGTAGACGTGCGAGTTCCTGTTCGCGACGATGCCGCCGCGCATCATGCCCGAACCCCCCATCATCCCCGGCCGGCCCATCATGCCGGGGTGCCCCATCATGCCCGAATGGCCGGGCATCATGTGCCCGTTCATCATGCCGGGATGACCGAAACTGCCCGCCATGGGCTGAACCGGCTTGGGCTTTGGGTGGAACAGCTTACCGAAAATGCTGTGATGGACGGGCGGCGGGGGCGGGGGCGTCTGCGCCGTCACGGCGCTTCCAAGAAGCGTGAGGGCCGCGAGGGCGGCGGAAACGGTGAGTGTTTTTTGCATGGTCATCTCCTTCGGTGATCCGGATAATCAATCAGCCCGCCAGGGACTTTCCGGCGGGCTGATACTTCGTCTGTGCTTCTTCGGTAAGAAGCCTACTTCTTCTTCGCCATGTGGTGGGCGATCATGCCGGCGGCGACGCCGGTCGCGACGGGGTGCTTGTGCATCATGCCGCCGTGCGCGTTCTTCGCCATGTGGTGGGCTACCAGGCCGGCACCGACGCCGGTCGCGGTCGGGTGCTTCTTGAACGGGTTCGCCTGGGCGGCGGGCGAGAGGGCCGAGGCCGTCAGGATGGCGAGCGCGGCGGGGATCAGGATCGTGTTCTTCATCGTCATCTCCTTGGAAGGTTAATGTTTGCTGTAGCGTTCCATGCCCCAAAAAAGTTCCCTCTAACCCTAAAAAGCCTGGAGGATGGTTCGAATACTTGCGCGTATCACCGTGCTGCTTTGCCCTGCCCGGCATACGCCTCGACGCCCGTTAGCAATGCCCGCGCCATCGCCTCCTGACCGGCGGCGGTGCGGATGAATCGGTAATCGTGGTCGTTGGTCAGGACGCACATCTCGACGGTGAGCGCGGGGACGCGCGAAAAGATGGAGCCGGTCAGCGCCCCCTGCCGGCCGCCGACGCCGGTCTGGGAGTCGCCCTTGATGCCCGCGTCCCGCTCCGCCCCGCCTAAAGCGGCGACGACTGCGGGCTGGAAGATGCGGGCCGCCCGACGGGAGGCGGCGATGACGGCGGGGGACGGTCCCGTCACGCCGAAGCGACGCCCCTGCCGGTCCGGGTAATAAGTGGCCAGCCCAGAATGCTCCCCCGAATCGCAGTGCAGACGCAGCAGCAGATCGGCGTGGGCGGCATTGGCGATCTCCGCCCGGTGCCGGTTCGCGACGATCTGCCCTTCACTCGTCTTGGTGAGGACGACGGTCGCCCCCGCCCCCTCCAGCAGTGCCTTGAGCCGCAGCCCGACGACCCAGTTGACGTGCCGCTCGGTCAGCCGCCCGTCGCGGCTTTCCGTGCCCTGGCTCGTGTCCGAGGTGTGGCCGGGGTCGAGGCAGACGACGAATCCGCGAAGCGGACCAACGCCTCCATCGGCCTTGGCGGGCAGGGGCAGGACGCTCAGGAGCAGCAGGGCGAGAAAGAGTCTCATGCGTGAGGGCGCACTCCGAGATAGAATAACACGCTCACCGCGATGCCGGCCAGAAGCCCCGCCAGCAGCGCCCCCTGGCGGGTCTTGACGGCCCCGGCGAGTGGGAAGAGGGCGCAGACCAGGACGCAGGCGAGGACCGCCCCGCCGCGCGCGTGGAACAGCAGGGCGGTCAGCCCGCCGAACAGGGCGCAGAGCGGCAGGACGAACAGGCCTTGCAGGAAACCTGCGATGTTGGCGCGGGTGAACATGGGATGAGGAGTAAGCGGGGAAGAGGGTAGGGACAAGCCCTACCCCTACGGGCCGCCGTCGCCCTACTTCTTCAGGTTGTAGAACGACTTCAAGCCCGCGAACGTCGCCGTATCGCCCAGAGCCTCCTCGATCCGAAGGAGCTGGTTGTACTTGGCGACCCGGTCCGTCCGGGCGGGGGCGCCGGTCTTGATCTGGCCCGCGTTCGTCGCCACGACGATGTCCGCGATGGTCGCGTCCTCGGTCTCACCCGAGCGGTGCGAGACGACGGCGGTGTAGCCGGCTCGCTTCGCCAGCTCGATGGAGGCCAGCGTCTCGGTCAGCGTCCCGATCTGGTTGACCTTCACCAGGATGGAGTTCGCCGTGTGCGTGTCAATGCCCCGCTGCAAGAACTTGGTGTTGGTGACGAACAGGTCGTCGCCGACGAGCTGCACCTTATGGCCGATCCGCTCGGTCAGCTTGTGCCAGGTCTCCCAGTCGTCTTCGGCCAGGCCGTCCTCGATGGAGATGATCGGGTACTTCTCCACCAGGTCGGCGTAGTAGTCCACCATCTGGTCGCCCGAGAGCGTCCGCCCCTCGCCCTTCAGGACGTACTGGCCGTCCTGGTAGAACTCGGAGGCGGCGGGGTCCATCGCGATCATGATCTGCTCGCCCGCCTTGTAGCCCGCCTTGTCCACGGCCTCCAGGATGACTCGGATGGCCTCCTCGTTGGAGGGAAGGTTGGGGGCGAAGCCGCCCTCGTCGCCCACCGCCGTCGCCAGGCCGCGCGCGTGCAGGACGCCTTTCAGGGCGTGGTAAACGTCCGTGCCCATTTGCAGGGCCTCGGCGAACGACGACGCGCCCACGGGCATCGCCATGAACTCCTGCATGTCCACGTTGGAGTCGGCGTGCTTGCCGCCGTTCATGATGTTCATCATCGGGACGGGGAGCTGCCGGGCGGACGTGCCGCCGATGTAGCGGTACAGGGGGAGGCCGAGGTAGATGGCGGCGGCCTTGGCGACGGCGAGCGAGACGCCCAGGATCGCGTTCGCGCCCAGGTTCTTCTTGTTGTCCGTGCCGTCCATGTGGATCATCAGCTCGTCAATGGCGACCTGCTCGGTGGCATTGAGGTCAATCAGCTCCGGCGCGATGCGCTCGTTGACGTTCTCGACCGCCTTCAGGACGCCCTTGCCGCCGTAGACCTTCTTGTCGCCGTCGCGCAGCTCGACCGCCTCGTTCGCGCCCGTGGACGCGCCCGACGGGACGCTCGCGCGGCCTCGGGTGCCGTCTTCCAGGGTGACGTCCACCTCAATGGTGGGGTTGCCACGCGAGTCCAAAATCTGCCTCGCCCGAATCTCAGTGATTGCCGTAGACATCGTTTCGTGTTTCTCCTTCGTGCGCCGCTTACCAGCGGTCGCTGTTGCGCCCTTCGTATATCGCTTCCAGTATCTGTTCCCGCGTCACGCCGGTGTCTACCCTCAACGTCAAGGGGCGCGGCTGGCTCAGGCGATTTCGTCCTCTGTCGTCGTGCGACAGCAGGCCGCTGGTCTCCTTGTTTTATGTGATTGTACCTCTCCAATACCCATTTCACGCGGAAGCGCCAAGCGTATCGGTGCGGAGCGACCAATTCAGCGGTGTCCAATCAGCCTGCGGGGAGCCTTCCTTGCGCTGATACGGCCGCTCCGGGTCCGGCATGACGGCGGTGTTCAGGCCGACCCGGATGTGGGCGTCGTGGTTGGCGGAGCCGCTGTGGACGAGCAGATAGTGCATGAAGATCACGTCGCCTGCCGCGCCAGGCAGGGGAACCGGGGTTGCGTAGTCCAGCGCGGGCGGCGTGGTGCTGCCCTTGTCGCCGGTCGCCAGCCAGTGTTCGAATACCTGCCGGTGACTGCCGGGCCGCACCGTCGTCGCGCCCCCGTAGGCGGCGGTGTCGGTTAAGTAGGCGAAGACGACCAGGAAGAACTTCTCCGGCCAGGCCGTGACGGCGTGCATCCCGTCTATGTGGTAGCCGTCGGTCGGCGGCTCGAAGGCGGGCGGGCCGGGCCTGGGGAAACTCAGGACGGGGATGAAGCCGCGCAGTGTGGCCGGGGACATGCCCCGACTGTCCAGGAAGGGGCTGTAGGTGACGCCGGGGATGAAATCAGGCCCGACGAGTTCCGCTGCGGCGGCCTCGATCAGCGGTGTGCGGCAGGCTTCGGTGAAGGCGATGGCGTCCGGGTCCGTACTCATGGCCCGGCCCGCCCAGGTGTCGGGGTCATCAGGGCTGACGCCCATGCGTTCGAGCAGGCCCGTCTGGGTGGAGGAAACGAGGCTGGCGGGGATCAGGCCGGAGACGCGGACGTAGCCGTCCCGGATGAACTGCCGCCGCTGCTCGGCGGGGATGAGTGGCTGAGTGGCTGTGTCAGTGTCCATGGGTTTATGGGGATCAGTCAAAATCCGTCGGCCAGTCCGGATGGCGGTCGTGGTCGAAGAAGCGCGCGATCTGCTCTGCGGTGACGCGCTCGACGGACAGAGGCGGGAGCGCGTTCAGAGCGAAGAAGTCCACGCCGTCGGTTTCACTGCTGAGGGCAGGACTGCCGCCGGTGATCTCGCAGCGAAAGAACGCCTTGTAAACGTGGAATGCCATCGGCGGGTGGCCGTGGAGGTTCCGGTCGTAGAGGGCCAGCAGCTTGACGGCTTTGGCCTCGTAGCCCGACTCCTCGTGAATCTCCCGCTCCACGGCAAAGCCAGGCGCATTGCCGACATCCGCCCAGCCACCGGGCAGCGTCCACAGCCCGTCCGACCGTTCGCGGACTAATAGCACCTTATCGTCCTGGATGACCACGCCGCGCACGTCCACTTTGGGGGTCGCGTAACCTTCTTCAGCCCGGAACAGGCCGGCGAGTTCCGGTGGCTCCGCGCCGAGCGGGGCCGCCAGCATCTCGGCGGCGATCTGGCGCAGCTCCTCGTACCGCTGGCGGTCGTAGGGGTCTTTGGCGAAGGTCAGACCTGTCTGCGACAGCGCCTGTATCTTCTGCGCCCACTGTACGAGTGCCTCGTCCAAGTCTACGCTCCTTCCAGAACGGCCCGCGCCTGGGCGGCGAACGGGGAGCGCAGGGCCAGCGCGATCTGCGTCTCGATCAGGCCTTCCGGGATGCCCATGTCGTGCCGGACGCCCGCGACCTCGCAGGCCAGGTATCGGCCCCGCTCCAACAATAGCTCTTGGGCCGAGGTGAGCTGGATCTCGCCCCGCACACGCTGGTCGTGGCCGATCAGATATTCCAGGCAGTCGAAGATCGCGGGTGGGAAGGCGTGGGTGCCGAAATGGACCAGATACTCGCCGTCCGGCAGGCCCGGCGTTTTCAGGTGCGCGCGGGCGTACTCCGGCGTGGGCTTTTCGAATAGCGCCCGGAGTTCGTAGACGGGCGGCTGCGCGCCCGGCAGGGGTGTGCCGGCGATGGTGCCGTAGCGGTAGAGCTGGGCCTCGGGGACGCGCGACACGGACGTCATCGGGGCCTGATGCGCTTCATAGGCCGTCATCACCTGGCGGGCGCAGCGGTCCGCCGTGTCCGAAAAGTAGATATGGTCGCCCAGGGTGAGCAGGAACGGCTCGTCGCCCACCCACTCCCGTGCCTGGTAGACGGCATGGCCGTAGCCTTCCTGCGTCTCCTGAACCACGAAGGTCAGCCGCGCCGCCATGTCGGCCAGAGCGTCCGCGAGCGGCGTCATCCACTCCTTGCCCGGCGAGACGGATAGGGCTGGGCCCTGGAAGTGAAGGCGCATCGGCTCGACGTTGGCCGGGTTGGCGATGACGCAGACCTCCTCAATGCCCGAGGCAAGCAGCTCTTCCACTAATATCTGCACGGTCGGCTTGGCATAGCCGTCCACATCCACCAGGGGGAACAGCTCCTTCTGGACCGTCTGCGAGGCGGGGTATTGACGAGTCCCGCGCCCCGCCGCCGTGATGACGCCCTTGCGAATGCCGGTCATGGGGAATGCCTTACTTGGCGTCCTGCCAGAGTGCGCGGATGTCTATCGCCCGCATGTTGGCCCGCCGAGCGGCTTCCAGACCGGGGTCGCCGTCCTCATAGACGATGCAGTCGGCGGGGGCCGCGCCGAGCCGCTCGGCGGCGAGCAGGAACAGGTCCGGGGCGGGCTTGCCGTGGACTACGTCATCGGCGGTGACGATCACGTCGAAGAGGGAGATCAGGCCCGTCCGGGTCAGGGTTTCGCGGACGACGCGCCCGAAGCCGCTGGAAGCGACCGCCATCGGCACCTGACCATGGTGCGCCCGCGCGATGTCGGCGACGGCTTTGATCTCCTCGACGGTGTGCAGCAGTTCCAGGTAGCGATGCTCCTTGTCCTCCTGCGTCTTCTCGATGTCCAGCCCGTAGCCGAACTCGCGGTTCAGGTCCTCGATGATGGCCTGGTTGGGCCACCCGCCCATCCGGTAGAAGTTTTCTTCGGTCAGGTCCGCCCCGAAGGACTGGAGCGAGGCCGCCCAGGCTTTGAAGTGGTTCGGCATGGTGTCGGCGAGTGTGCCGTCACAGTCGAAAATCAAAGCCTTAAAGGGCTGCGGCGGGGCGATGCGTGTGATGTCCATGGGTGTCTTTCGGGTGTCAGCCATTGCGCTGGCCGTAATAGGCGTCCTTACCGTGTTTGCGGAGGAAATGCTTGTCCAGGATGGCCTGCGGCGTGGTCGTGGCTTCGGGGTTCAGGGCTTCGGTCTGCAACGCTAATCCGGCGACTTCTTCCATGATGACGGCGTTCTCGACGGCCTTGGCGACGGTCGTTCCCCAGGCGAACGGGGCGTGGTAGGAGAGCATGACACCAGGCAGGTGCAGCGGGTCCAGGCTGTTGGAGTGGAAATGTTCGGCGATGACGACGCCCGTGTTCCACTCGTAGGCTTCTTGAATCTCCTCGGTCGTCAGCGGGCGGCAGAGGGGAACGGGACCATAGAAGGTGTCGGCGTGGGTCGTCCCGTAGCAGGGGATCTCGCGGCAGGCCTGCGCCCAGCTCGTCGCGTGGCGCGAGTGGGTGTGGGCGATCCCACCGATGGCGGGGAACTGCTGATAGAGGCAGACGTGGGTCGGGGTGTCTGAGGAAGGCCGCAGGCGCTCGCCGGGCAAAGGCTCCCCCGTTTCCAGTGAAACCAGCACGATGTCTTCGGGCTGTAGCTTATCGTAGGCCACGCCGCTCGGCTTGATGGCGACGATGCCGCGCTCGCGGTTGACGGCGCTGGCATTGCCCCAGGTCAGCACGACCAGGCCGGCCTCGACCAGCTTCATGTTGGCGAGGTAGACCGCTTCTTTGAGTTGGCCGAGGAAAACGTCAGACATGCCGCACCTCGTCTCGGATCGCCAGCAATGCCTTCATTATGCCCGAAAGGTCGTCCTGCGTCCCCCGAACGCCGAAGGCGTCGTGGATGCGGCGGTACAGCGCATACAGCCGATCGTAGACGGCCTGACTCGCGGGGTCCGGCTGGAAGACGCGCGGGTTAAGGGCCGTCATGGCGTCCGTTGCCTCGGCGAAGGAGGGATAAGCCCCCGCCGCCACGGCCCCGGCGATGGCCGACCCCAGGGCCGCCGTCTGCGCGCTGCGGGAGATCGCGATGGGGCGGCCCATGACGTCGGCGTAGATCTGCATCACCAGCGGGTTCTTGACCGAAATGCCGCCGCAGTTGATGATCGTCTCCACCTTCTGCCCGTATTCCTCGAACCGCTCCATGATGACGCGGGACCCGAAGGCGGTCGCCTCAATCCAGGCGCGGTACATGTCGGCGGGCGTCGTCTGCAATGTCAGCCCAATGATGCCACCGGTCAACCGCTGGTCCACCAGAACCGTCCGGTTGCCGTTGTGCCAGTCCAGGGCCAGCAGGCCGCTCTCGCCGGGGAGCAGCTTGGAGGCAGCGGCAGTCAGCTCCTCGTGCCCCTGCCCGGCGGGCTGGATGCTGCTGACGAACCAGTTGAAGATGTCCCCGACGGCGGACTGTCCCGCTTCCAGGCCATAGAAGCCAGGCAGGATGGATTCGGGCACGATGCCGCACAGGCCGGGGATGTCGGCGAGGTCAGCGCCCAGCGGCGCGACCATCATGTCGCACGTCGAGGTCCCGATGTTCTTGACCAAAGCCCCCGGCTTGATGCCCGACCCGACGCCGCCTAAATGGGCATCAAACGCGCCCACCGAGATCGGGATGCCTTCCGGCAAGCCGGTCAGGCCCGCCCATTCGGCGGTCAGGGTGCCCGCGACCTCGCCGACGTGGAAGGCATGGTCGGGGAGCGTCCGGCGGAGGCGCACTAGCCCTGGGTCCAGGCCGCTCAGGAACTCCGCGTCCGGGTAGCCGCCCCACTCGGGGTGGAACATCGCCTTGTGGCCCGCCGCGCAGATGTCGCGCTTCAGACGGTCGGGGTGCGTCTCCCCCGTGAGAACGGCGGGAAGCCAATCGGAATGCTCGACCCAAGTGTAGGCGGCCTCGAAAACGGCCGGGTCGGCGCGCAGGCAGCGCAGGACCTTGGACCAGTACCATTCGGCGCTGTAGATGCCGCCGCATTTGAGAAGATACTGGGGCCGCATCTTCGCGGCAAGTGCGGTGATCTCGGCGGCCTCGGCGTGGCCCGTGTGGTCCTTCCAGAGATAGACCAGCGCCGCCATGTTGTCCGCAAACTCGGGCTTCAAGGCAAGGGGCGTCCCGTCCACGTCCACGGGGATTGGAGTTGAGCCTGTCGTGTCTACGCCCAGCCCGATGACCTGATCGGGCGCGAAGCCGGGGCGCGAAGCCGCCTGCTCCATGACGCTCGCAATGACGGACTGCGCGCCGTCCAGATAGTCCTGCGGGTGCTGGCGGGCGACATCCGGGTCGCGCTCGTCGGTCAGGATGCCGGCCTTGCCGTGGGGGTAGGGGAAGACGCTGGTAGCCAGCTCCTCGCCGGAACTGACGTCCACAATCAGCCCGCGCACGGAACTGGTCCCGTAATCCAGGCCGATGCTATACTGTGGCATGGGCAGGTTCCTCCTCGAACTCGATCATGGCCTTGACGACGCCGTCCCGATAGTCGGCCACCATGTCGAAACCCTCCTGCGTCCGCGCAAACGGGAAGTGGTGCGTGACCATCACATTCACATCGATCTCTTTGTTCGCGATCATGTCAATCGCGCTCTGGACGCAGTTGTTCTGGCGTCGGACGTTCTGGACGCAGATCTCCTTGCGCCGCAGCAGGTTGATGTCGAATGAGACGCGGTTGACGCTCGGGATGCCGATGAGCAGCAGCTTCCCGCCGGGCTTCAGCAGCTCGACGCCCTGGTCCATCGCCTCCTGCTTGCCGCTGCACTCGAAGACGACATCCAGCAGTTCCGGCTCGCGCTCCTTGACGGCGGCGACGACATCCTCGGTGTCGGGGTTGCCCACCCAATCGGCCCCGGCGCGGGTCGCCATCTGGAGCCGGGCGTCGATCTTGTCGGTCATGTAGACGTGACCCGCGCCCTGCGCCTTGGCGGGCAGGAGGACGCTCAGGCCGATCGGCCCCGCCCCCAGGATGCCGACGGTCGCGCCGGGCATGGGGACTGAGAGCGTCAGGGCATAAACGCCGATGGAAAGCGGCTCGACGATGGCGGCCTCTTCAAACGTCATCGTGTCCGGGATGGGATAGCAGCTTCTTTCCGGCAGCACCAAATACTCGCCGAGGCAGCCCTCCACCTGGCCGGGGCAGCCCAGGAAGTCCTGGGCACGGCAGGTGTGCGGGCGTCCGGCGAGGCACTGGTCGCAGACGCCGCAGGGCTGGGCGGGGTCAAAGGCGATCCGGTCGCCCGGCTTCACGCGCGTCACTTTGGGGCCGACCTGGGCGACGAGGCCCGCGCCCTCGTGTCCCACGCCCCACGGGTAGGCGACGCGCTGGCTGCCGATGCCGCCCTCGGCGAAGTAGTGGACGTCCGAGCCGCAGATGCCGACGCGGGCCATCTTGATCAGGACATCCGTCGGGCGGGAGAGGGTGGGGGCGGGCACGTCCCGCATCTCCATACGCCGCAGTCCGGTCAGTTTCATCGCTTGCATGGTCTATAGCCTCAGACGCCAGGCGGCTTCGCTCCAGCGCAGTTCATTGCGGAAGGCGAGCGCTCTGGTGTCATCGTTGATCAACAGGTACTCGACCCCGGCCAGTTCCGCCCAGTCTATCATCTGCTCGGCGGTCAGGGCCAGTGAGAAGCCGGTGTGGTGCGCGCCGCCCGCGAGTATCCACGTCTCGGCGGCGACGCGCAGGGACGGCTGCGGCTTCCACAGGACGCGGGCCACGGGAAGCTTGGGCATGGCCCTTTCGGACTTCACCGCGTCCACCTGGTTGATGATCAGCCGGAACCGATGGCCGAGGTCTATCAAAGAGGCGTTGATGGCGGGGCCGGAAGCGCCGTCGAAGACCAGCCGGGCGGGGTCGGCCTTGCCGCCGATGCCCAGCGGGTGGACCTCGATGCGCGGCTTGGTGGCCGCGATGGACGGGCAGATCTCCAGCATGTGTGAGCCTAGCACGAGTTCATTGCCGGGTTCCAGGTGGTAGGTATAGTCTTCCATGAACGAAGTCCCCTGCGGCAGACCCTCCGCCATGAGCTTCATGGTACGGACCAGGGCCGCCGTCTTCCAATCGCCCTCCCCGGCGAACCCAAAGCCGGACCCCATCAGCCGCTGCGCGGCAAGACCCGGAAGCTGTGGCAGCCCGTGCAGGTCTTCAAACGTCGTCGTGAACGCCCCGAAGCCGCCTTCGGTCAGGAAGGCCCGCAGGCCCAATTCGATCCGCGCCTGCTCCCGGACCCGGTCGCGGGCCGGGCCGTCCGCCTGGACATCGGACGCCAGATCGTAAGTCTCGGCGTACTCCGCCATCAGGCTGGTGACTTCGGCGTCCGAGAAGCCGTTGACGCGCTCCACCAGGTCGCCGACCCCGTAGCCGTTGACCGACCAGCCCAGCTTGATCTGCGCCTCCACCTTGTCGCCCTCGGTGACGGCGACCTGGCGCATGTTGTCCCCAAAGCGGGCGACTTTGAGGTCCTTGCCCGCCGTGAACCCGGCCGCCGTCCGTGTCCAGCCGCCGATCTCCTGCCGGACAGCGGGGTCTTCCCAGTAGCCGACGACGACCTTGCGCGCGACGCCCATGCGCGCCCCGATGAACCCGTATTCCCGGTCGCCGTGGGCGGACTGGTTCAGGTTCATGAAGTCCATGTCGATGGAATCCCAGGGGATGTCGCGGTTGAACTGGGTGTGCAGGTGCAGGAGCGGCTTGCGGAGTTCGGACAGCCCGGCGATCCACATCTTGGCGGGGGAGAAGGTGTGCATCCAGGTGATGAGGCCCGCACAGCCGTCGTCGGCGTTCGCCTCGCGGCACAGCGTCCGGATCGCGTCGGGGGTGGTGAGGACGGGCTTGAACACGACTTTAACGGGGATTTCGGAGGCCCCGTCTAGACCAGCTGTGATCTGCCGGGAGTGTCCCGCCACCTGCTCCAGTGTCTCCGGGCCGTAGAGGTGCTGGCTGCCGGTGACGAACCAGACGACGTAGTCTTTGAGGGCGGGCATAGTGTGGCTTCCTTAGCGTCGACGGGGGTTGATTAGGTAAAACAGCCTGATTATACCGGCTTAGGGCGGGCCTGTCAAATCGGGGCGGCAGTGGAAAACCCCGGTGCCTTCGCACCGGGGCTTGTTCTGCTTCATCTGTCGGCGGCTACTGTGATGCACTCGCATACTGGTCGGCGGACTGGACAGTGCCCCCGTTTACGCCGTTCTGCGGGTTGGGGTTGACCTGCACCGGCGGCTGGTATGCACTCGGGTTGTTCGGGTCGAAGCCGTTGCCCAGAGCCTGCTGCGCCTGGTCAGCGGGCACCTGAACGCCCTGGGCCGGGGCTTGCAGCCAGACGACGGTGTGGTTCGCGTCGTTCTTGCGGTAGTAGATCGCGCCCTTGTTCGGCCCTTTGTCTTCACGGTAAAGCTGAGGGTTTGCGCCCGCCCCGCCGTTCTGCGCCGCCTGCGCGTCCTGCTTCTTGTAGCGGGTGTACATGTAGTAAAGCAGGGCCGCGCCTGCCAGAAGTATGACTTTCTGCTTGGTGCTGAGGCCCGCCTTGGCCGGCTGGGCGTTCGGCTGGGCGGTGGTCGCGTCGGCAGGAGCCGGGGCGCTGGCGCTTGACTGATCGGGAGCGTTGTTCTTTCCGCCGCAGCCCGCCGTGACTGCCAGCGTCGGCAGGGCGAGCGAGGCGACGAGCGCGAGCGCGATGAAGCGCGGGGCGCGGGGGGCGCGTGTCATGGGTGGTGTCTCCTGTGTGGGCCGGTCCGGGAGCGGCGTCTGTCCCGGAATGTACCCGGCCCGGCAGGCGTTTAATCCCCTTTCACCCCCGCCCATCGGGTATCATGGGCGGCATGAGCAGTGCCCATCCCTCCGACCTGGCTTCAGACCGGCCCGTCTGCGTCGCCATCGTCATCTGTAACGAGATCATCGAGGACAAGCGGACCAGCAACAAGACGCTGGTCAGCCTGTTCAACTCGGTCGGCGTCCCCGCCCTGCCCGCGACCCACCCCCGGCTGTTCTTGATGGCTTCCCTGACCAACCTGCGGGAAGAGCTGCCGGTGACGTTCAGCATCAAGGGGCCGTCGGGGCGGGAGGTCCTGCGGGTGAACGGGTCGGTCAGCAGCGGCGGCGACCCGCTGATCGTGGTGGACATGGTCGTGGAGGTGCTGGGGCTGCCCATCGGCGAGGAGGGCGTCCACTTCGTGGACGTGCTGACCGGCGACGCGCTCCTGGGCAGCCGGCGGTTCACGGTGCGTCTGCTGGGCTGACCCGCCGGCCCGTCTCAGACGACTCGATGGCGGCATAGGCCAGGGCCAGCGCCCTGCGCCCCGCTTCGGCGGGCACGGGCGGCGGCAGGCCCTCTTTGAACGCCGTCAGCAGGGCGTCCATGTAGGCATCAAAAGTGCGGTGGAACTCGCGGTCCCGGTCGTTGAAGTAGCCCGCCGACCAGACCTCGCCGGTTTCGCTGCCGGCCTGCTGGACCGTGTAGCGGCGCACGGTGTCTTCAATCACGACGCGGCCCGATTTCCCGTTGATCTCCACATGATGCGTGTTCGGGTAGGCGTAGGACGAGTCGTAGCTGCCGAGCAGTGTCCCGACCGCGCCACTCGTGAAGGCCAGGGCAAGAGCCAGCGTGCGGAAGCCGCCGCCGGTCGTGTCGGTCATCTGGGCCGTGACCGACTCGATGGGGCCGCACAAAAACTCCAGCATGTCAAACCCGTGGCACTGCGTCTCAATCAGGTTGGCGTGGGGGTGGTCGCTCGCGCCCTCGCCGCCGAAGCGCCAGGTGGCAAACACGAGTGGGCCGAGCCGCCCCGCCTCGATGGCCGCCTTCGCCTTCTGGACGGGCTGGGCGTAGCGGTGGTTGAAGTTGATCGCGAAGAACAGGCCGCGCTCGGCGGCCTCGGCGATGAGCGTGTCCGCCTCACCGAGATCGAAGACAAGGGGCTTTTCCGCCAGCAGAGGGTAGCCCGCCCGGATGACTTGCCGCGTCGCGTCGAAGTGCCCCTGGTTCGGCAGGGACAGGCTGACCAGGTCGGGCCGCTCGCGGTCCAGCATCTCGCCGATGTCGGTGTAAGCCCGCACCCTGAACTCCGATGCCCGCGCCTGCGTCTTCTCCGGCGTCCGCCCGACGATGGCGCAGAATTCCACATCGGGGCGTTCGGAAAAGATGCGCGCGTGCTGCCGGCCCCAGCCCCCGGCCCCGATGAGGGCCACTTTGACTCGCTCTTTGCTCATTGCTCGATGACCACTTTCCCCGTCTCGCCGCCGAAAAACGTCTCGAACGCCGTTTGTATTTCGCCCACCGGGTAGCGGTGCGTGATGATGGACGCGAGATAGTCCCGGTGTGCCCGCAGGCGTTCCAGGTTGGCGGTCAACTCGTCGTAGCGGAAATACTCGCTGCCCAAAACCGCCCGCTCGGGGGCGATGAGGTCGGGCGAAACGTCCAGCGTCAGCCCCTGTCCGTGCCCGACGCAGACCAGTACGCCGCGAGGGTCCAGCGCGTCCAGCGCGGACCGCCGCGCCGCTTCCTTGCCGCTCGTGTCTATCGCGGCATCCACGGTCGGCAGGGCATTTGCAGGCAGCCGGATCGGGACGCCGCCCAACCGTTCGGCCAGTGCCAGCCGGTAGGGGATGGTGTCCGTGATGAACACGGGCAGGTCCCGCCCCACGAGCAGCTTCGCCATCGCCAGGACGCCCAGGCCGATCGGACCCGCCCCCGCCACCAGCAGCGATTTGATGTCTGGCCGGACGGCCTGCGCGCGGGCGATGGCGTGGCCGCCCGTGCCCATGATGTCCAGCAGCAGGGTCGCCTCGGTCAAGGACACGTCCGGCGTCACTGGGAAAAAGACGTTCTCGTGGACCAGTTCATACGGCCCGTAACCGCCGTCCTGCGTGAACCCCATGTCGGCGCGCTTGGCCGCGCACTGGTTGGTATGCCCGAGCCGACACGACCGGCAGGCCCCGCAGAAGTCCATCAGGAAGATGACGCCGGGTGTCCCGGCCGGGGTGTGTGTGTCCGGCCCCGCCTGGGCGACGACGCCGGCCGCCTCGTGGCCGGGCGTCACCGAGGAGCCGCCCTGGAACTGCCCGCGCTCGGACCCGCACAGGGCGTTGGCCTTGACCTGAATCAGAAGCTGGCCCGGCCCCGGCGATGGGACGGGCTTTTCGCCGAATGTGATGCGCCCACCGCCGCCGAACTGCGGGACGGGCATGGTATTCGGGATGGGCATGGGGAACAGCCTTTCGGAACCCACCCTGCCGCGAGCGGCGGGGTGGGTTCATCTCTCAATCGCCGCCCGCCGCGTCTGGATCGCCTTCAGCCGCGCGGCGTCGAACTTGAGCCGGCGGTCGAACGTGTAGATGCCGTTCAACTCCGGGTGGACGTCCGTGAGCTGCGTGTAGCAGTAGCCGAACATGTGCGGGTTGTCCAGCAGGATGTCGCACACGTCCCCGAAGCGGCGGTAGAAGTCGTCCAGCGTCTTCGGTCCGCCGCCGTAGCCCCAGCTCTTGTTCGCCAAGGCCATCTCCGACTCGATGACCCATTTGAAGCCGCCGAACTCGCTCACGAAGTACGGCTGGCCTTCATAGGCGATTGACCAGTTCGTGCCGTCGTTCTTGTGGACCTTGCCTTTCGCCATGTTGGCGTGGCGCTTGCGGAACTTGGCGATACCGACCTCGTAGTCCTTCTCGTCGATGTAGTCGTGCGAGTCGTAGATGTCCGCCCCGCGAACGCGGTGCGAGTAGCCGGAGGTGTCCAGGACGGGCCGGGAGGTGTCCATGGCTTTGGTCGCCAGGTACATGCCGTGCGTCACGTCGTCCAGGATCGTGATCTCGTCGCCGATCTTCTGCCAGGTCTCGTTCAGCGGGCACCAGCCGATGATGCTGGGGTGCGAGTAGTCCCGCGCCAGTGCCTCCAGCCACTGCGTGATGTAGGCCGCGCCGGGTTTCTGGTGGTCGCTCGACCCGCCGTGCCCGCCGCAGCCCCAGTCGCCGAACTCGCCCCAGATCAGATAGCCCATGCGGTCGGCGTGGTAGAGGAACCGCTCTTCAAAGACCTTCTGGTGCAGGCGCGCGCCGTTGAAGCCGACGTCCTGGCTCATTTGAATGTCCGCGATCAGGGCGGTGTCGGTGGGCGCGGTCATCACGCCGTCGGGGTAGTAGCCCTGGTCCAGCACGAGCCGCTGGAAGACCGTCTCGCCGTTGAGCTTGACCTTCTGGCCGTCAATCGCCACGGAGCGCAGCCCGGCGTAGCTCGTCGCCGAATCCACGACCGTGCCGTCGGCGTCGCGCAGGCTGATCTCGATGTCGTACAGGTGGGGGTCCGAAACCGACCAGAGCCGCCGCCGGTCTTCGGGGATGGAGAGTGTCAGGCGCGGCGCAAGGTCCAGGTGTGCGGCGACGGAGGCAGACGCCACCTCGTCCGCCCCGTCAGTGAGGGCCGCGTGAAGCGTCAGGCCGGGCCGGTTCTGCGTCAGCGGCTGCTCCAGGTGGAACGCGCCGTTCGCGACATCGGGCGTCAGGCGCGGGCGGCCCAAGGCTGCTTCGGGGACCGGCTCGATCCACACGGTCTGCCAGATGCCCGTCGTCCGCGTGTACAGGCAGCCGTGCGGGGCGTAAGCCTGGGACTGCTTGCCGCGCGCCTTGGGCGTCTTCCAGTCGTCGCGCGCCCGGACAACGACGGTGAACGTGTCGCCGCCGGTGACGGTCTTCAAAGTCGCCGAGAACGGCGTGAAGCCGCCCCGGTGGCGGATGACTTCTACGCCGTCCACCCAGACGGTCGCATCGTAATCCACCGCCCCGAAGTGCAGCAGGACGTGGCGGCCCTTCCACTCTTTGGGCACTTTGACCGTCTTGCGATACCAGACGGCGGCCAGGAAATCCGTGTGGCCGACGCCGGACAGCGGCGACTCGGGGCAGAACGGGACGGTGATCTTTTCGGCAAGATGGCTGCTCACGAGGTTTCGTGCCAGTCCGCTGTCGCTGTTATCAATTTCAAACTCCCATTCGCCGTTCAGGCACAGCCAATCCGGGCGGACGAACTGCGGGCGGGGGTACTCGGGGCGGGGGATGGTCATGGTTGCTCCTTCGCGAACTTTGGGCTATAATACTCCATTCGTCCCGTCATGTCCATCATCTATATCAACACCGACCTACGCGAAACACACATGCTCGGGGCGCAGACGCGCGAATGGCTGGTCAGCGCCGCACTCTGTCCGGCCCTTGCCCCCCACGGCATCCTGTTGGCTGGATTGACCGACGCCGGGCCGGGATTCCGCTTCGTCCGGCCCGCTCCCCGCTGGGGTCAACTCCTCATCTGCACGGCGGGCGTCGGCTGGGTCTGGGTTGACGGTGAGTGGCTGCGCTGTGAGGCCGGAACGGCCTATGTGACCCCGGCGGGCGTCCTCCATGCCTACCAGGCCGACTCGGACACGCGCTGGGAACTCTGCTGGGTGCAGTCGTCCGAGGACTGGCTGTGCCTCGCGGACGCCCCCCGCCTTCTATCGGTGGATACGGCTCCTCTGGCCTCCGCCCTGACCGGCCTGCGACGGGAGGTGACGGAGGCCGCCGACGCGGCCCTGCTGCCGCCCTGGGCCTTCCTGGTAGCCGCCTATGCCCGCCGGATGGTGCGTCCCGAGGCGGGCGACCCGCGCCTGCGCCGCTTGTGGGAGGCCGTCGGAGCCGACCTCGCCTACCCCTGGACTGTAGAGGCTTTAGCGGCCCTCGCCAACATCAGCGGCGAACACCTGCGCCGTCTGTGCCGGCGGCATTTAGGGCGCAGTCCGATGAGCCACGTCACGGCCCTGCGGATGCGTCTGGCGATGGCCCTGCTCGCCTCCGAGTCCTACACCATCGAGACGGTAGCCCAGCAGGTCGGCTACGACAGCCCGTTCGCCTTCAGTGCCGCCTTCAAGCGGCACCAGGGGGTTTCGCCTTCCGAATACCGCCGGCAGGCGCACGGACGGTGAACCGGCGGGGGAAGAACACGAAACCAGCGTGCCGAATGGTGTATAATGCCTGGAAGTGCCGAGGAGGTGTCACATGGTCCGCAACTGGAAACGTGCATCCGCCGGAATGTCTCTGGTCCTGGCTGTCGTCGTGCTGGGGTTGTACGCCTACCCCCGCGCCCATTCCTCACCTACCTACCGCCTCGCCAACGGGATTAAAGTCACCCCGCTAGAAGTTCAGCCTGATGATGCTGCAAAGGTGCTTGATGTCAAAATACGGAAATTTGATGTATCTATGCCTGACGTTAGGGAAGAAGATCAGGCTTAGATTTCCAGACAATCTTGCCGGCCACCTATCAGCATTGAAATGGAGGTTTCATTAAGGGACAGTGTAATCATGTAAATCATCGGATGTAGAACGAACAGCCCGCCTTACGATAAGGCTGGGCTGTTCCATTCCGGGCTGTCCCATTAAGGTTCCAGGCGATCATGAACGACCCCATGAAGAAGGATGCGAGCAAGGGCATCTCCGAAACGGTCTTTTTCCTCGCCGGATTAAGAAAGGTTGCTATCGGGTAAACTAATAAGATGAATACGACCATATTGAACCGACGGGAATTCGTTCGCTTGGGCGGAGCAGGCCTCCTGTTGGGTCTGTCCCCCTTGAGCGCTGCCGGATTGCCGGCAGCGGAGGCCGCCCCGCTGCCCATCCCCCTATCCCCTGCACCGACAGTGGATGCACGCTTCCCATGCCGCATCGCCGACGGCATCTGGATCATTCCAGACAAGCGGACTCCGCTCGTGCCGAACATCGGCATTGTCGAAGGCGACAAAACGGTGCTGGTCATTGACAGTGGGTTTACACCGCAGAGCGGGCGCGACGTCTTGAAGGCGGCGCGAGCCATTGCGGGCAAGCGTGACATCATCCTGACCGTCACGCACGCGCATCCCGAACATACATATGGAGCGCAGGCGTTCAAAGGCCACGCGAAGATTTTCTACAACAAGCTTCAGCGTGACTACCTGGCGAGTGAGGGGCCGAAGCTGCTGAAGGGGTTCCGCTCATCGCTCCCCCCCGACCAGGTTTCTCTTCTGGACGACACACAGATCACTCTGGCCGACGAGGTGTACGAGGGCAGCCGTGCTTCCCTAGACCTCGGCAATCGCAAAGTCGAGTTCTGGACCGGGGGCATCGCGCACAGCCCCGGCGACCAGATCATCAGTATCCCTGACCAGAAGGTGACGTTCGTGGGCGACCTCGTCGAAGAGCGGATGTTTCCCATCGTCCCGCTCTTTCCTCCGATGATCAACGCGGCTGACATTGACCTGCGGGCCTGGGAGAAGGCTCTCGCGCGAGTCTCGGAGCAGCAGCCGCGAATTGTTGTCCCCGGACACGGGAATTTAGGTGGAGCGGAAATCGCCGACGATGTGCGCGGCTACTTCGGGGAGATCCGTCGAATGGTGGCGTCCCGCGAGGCCAACAAGATGACCTCTGCGGAGGCGGTACGTCAACTCGAACCTGCGGTGCAGCGCCTGCACCCGACCTGGGAGCGGACCATGTTCATCGCGCCCGCGCTTCGCTACCTGAGCGAACAGGCTTAAAGGTAAGCGCCTGTTCTAAATTCTGTTAACCGAGGGGTCTGCTCACGAAACGGAAAAAATAGTACGTTAAGCGTCCCGAGCATCCTTAGCGGTTAGAAGTCGCCTTGCTTGTCCTCTATTTTCGGGTGCGCGACGGCCAAGATAAGTGTACGGAACTTGGCTAGTGACAGCAGGCCCAGCCAAAAACGATAAAGCCGATTTGATATTGGTTGCGCGTGATTTGGTCATCTTTATTGGCCGCTTGATTCTGGTCCCGCCGCAAGGGTCTCAGACCCCGGTTTGGAAGAGGAAACCCTTAACGTACTATATCTCCGTTTCGTGAGCGTGCCCCTTTAGCGGCATGGCAATTGCACTCGCTATCACTGCCGTGAAATTATCACAGTGACTATGGACATCCCACGCATACAATATGAACCCCTTGTTCTGGCGGCATTGGCTGAGGACATCGGGCCGGGCGATATTACGACGGCCCTGTGCATCCCGGAGGGGACGCGGGCGACGGCGACGGTGCTGGCGAAGCAGCCGGGCGTCATCGCCGGGCTGGCGATCGGGGAACTGGCGTTCCACCTGCTGGACCCGGACGCCGTTTGGCAGGCCCACATCAAGGACGGCGACCGGGTGGGGGAGGGGCGGACGCCGCTCGCCGTCGTCACAGGCGACGCCCGTGCGCTGCTGACGGCGGAGCGGGTGGCACTGAACTTCATGCAGCGGCTGTCGGGAATCGCGACCGTCACGGCCCGCTACGTCGGGCTGGTCGCGGGGACGAACGCCCGCATCGTGGACACGCGCAAGACGACGCCGGGCCTGCGGGCATTGGAAAAGTACGCGGTCCGGGCGGGCGGCGGGTTCAACCACCGGCTGGGGCTGTATGACTGCGTTCTGATCAAAGACAACCACATCAAGGCGGCGGGCGGGATCGCGAACGCGGTGCGGGGGGCGCGGGCGCACGTCCCGCACACGATGAAGGTGGAGGTGGAGGCTTCCACGCTGGCGCAGGTGGCGGAGGCTTTGGAGGCGGGCGCGGACATCATCCTGCTGGACAACATGGACACCGGCACGATGCGGCGGGCGGTCGAAACCATCGGCGGGCGGGCCACTTCGGAGGCGTCCGGCGGGCTGACCGAGGCGCGCGTGGCCGAGGTCGCGGCGACCGGCGTGGACATCCTGAGCATCGGGGCGCTGACGCATTCCGCGCCCGCGCTGGACATTTCGCTGGATTTCGCGGAGTGAGGAATCCGGGCGATTGAAATCGCGGCAACAAAAGCACGAAGTCACCCTTCGCCGACTGAGACTTCAACCTGCGAAGGCAGGTTTTGTGAACTTGTTGCTGCGGTTTCAACCGCCGGTGAGGAACCCATGATACCCTTCGGAACTCCCCATCGGCACCTCGCGCAGTGTGGCTCGACAAACGATTTGGCGCGGGAGTGGGCGCGTGACCCGGACGACCCGGCCCCGTCGGGCGCTCTGGTGACGGCGGACTTCCAGACGCGCGGGCGCGGGCAGCGCGGGCACCAGTGGCAGGCAGGGTGGGGGCAGAGCGCCTTGATGTCGTTCGTCTACCATCCATCGCCGACGGTCGAGGCCGGACAGCTAGGGCTGATCGTAGCCCTGGCCGTGGCGGATGCATTGGCGTCTTTCGCTAGCCTGGACCCCCGCCTCAAGTGGCCGAACGACATCCTGCTGGACGGGCGCAAGGCGGCCGGGGTGCTGGTCGAGATCAGCCCGCTCGCGCCCGGCACCGGGGAGGCCATCCTCGGCATCGGCGTCAACGTCAACCAGGAGAGGTTCGTCGGCGCGGACGAGTTCGTCTACCCGCCCACATCACTGCGGCGGGCGACGGGCCGGCCGCACGAAGTCGAAAGTGTCGTCGCCGCCGTGGCCTCGGCGCTGATGCATCGGGAAGAGGAGTGGCGGCGGGACGGCTTTGCGCCGATACTGGAAGAGTGCCGGAAGCGCCTCGCCGTCGGCGCGGCCGTGCGGAGGGGCGACCGGCGGGCGGAACTCGTCGGCCTCGCAGCCTCGGGGGCGGCACGGGTCCGGCTGCCGGACGGAACTTTCGCCGACTGGCACACGGTAGACTGAAAAAACGCCGGACATGAAAACGCCGGACATGAAAACGCCGGACATGAAAACGCCGGACATGAAAACGCCGGACATGAAAAGCGCCCGCATGGTGTATACTAGGGGGGCGTTTCGCGGAAGTCACAAGGAATCACTTTATGCTGAAGTCTCGCTGGCTGAGTACCTTCACCGTTATCGGCGCGGTCCTGATCGTGCTGGGCATCGTCGGCCTGGTCATGGGGCCGCATTTCGTTTATGATCCGGGGCAGCCGGTCACCGGCAAGGAAGCCTGGTGCTACCTCGTCATCGGCGCCCTGATGGTGCTGAACGGCCTGATGACGCCGGCCCCGGCGGAAGACAAGCAGACGCCGAGTGCGGAGCGCAAGAAGCCCGGACATCTCGGGGTGCAGGCCGCCGCGAACGGGACAAAGGCCAGCGCGGCAAAAGCCGAGGAAACGCGAACCATTTAGGCGGGCCGGATGTTGAACACAGTGTTAGATGCACGGACCGTCAGGAATATCGAGGATCAAACAGACAATGCCATCGGAAGCGATACGTTGCAGCGACTGCGGGGCGACTTTCAAGGGAGTCCCGTCTTGGCTCGCGACCGCCAAAGTAAAATTCACTTGCACCAACTGCCCCAAGCGGCCCTCGCGGGCCATCGCCCGGTTTGAGCCGCCGGTCGTTGCGGCCGCAGTCCTGGACGCGGACCCGGAGATTGACATGGACGCGGCCGAGATGGACGAGATCGACGAGGAAGCCGACCTCGACATCGGTACGGACGAATTGGAAGACGTCAAGGACGACAAGGACCTGTAGGACATCTGCCCACGGAAACAGAAAAGCCCCGCCACCCTATCGCTAGGGTGGCGGGGCTTTTCTCATGTGTGGTCCTCAGTCCAGCGGCTCTGGAGTGCGGGCGGGGTCTGCCGCCGCGCCCGGTTCGGCACCGGGAGCGCGGCCCCCGCCGCGCGTGCCGGACGGTCCGCCGCTGGGGCCGCTGCTGCCCGAATCGTCCCGGTCCGAGCCGCCGTAGGCCAGCGCCTCCTCGGGGATCTGGCGGTGCCAGACGACGCGGCCCAGCCAGTTCGCGAAGTTGTCGAACAGCAGATAGACGCTGGGGATGACCAGAAGAGTCAGGAACGTCGAGACGATGACGCCGCCGACGACCGTGACGCCCAGGGGCTGCCGGAAGCCCGCGCCGCGCCCCAGGCCCGCCGCCGTCGGCAACGTCGCGAAGACGATGGCGAACGAGGTCATCAGGACGGGCCGCAGCCTCGTCGGGGCCGCCTCCAGGATGGCATCAATGCGCTTGTAGCCGCGCGCCCTGAGCGTGTTGGTGTAGTCCACCATCAGGATGGCGTTCTTGGTGGCGATGCCGTTGAGCATGATGACGCCGATGGCCGTGATCAGCGAGAAGGGCGTCCCCGTCAGCAGCAGGGCGGCCAGCGCGCCGACGAGCGCCTGCGGCAAGGTCAGCATGACCGACAGCGGGTAGAGCATGTTGTTGAACAGGGCCGCCATCAGCATGTACGACAGGATGATCCCCAGGAGGACCGCCTGGATCAGATATGGGAACTCGTCCGCGCTGGTCTGGGCGTCGCCGCCCCAGGTGTAGGCCACCTGGCCGAGCTTGCCCTGGTCCGCGAACGTCTTGAGCTGCGGGTCGATGTCCTTGAAGCGGATGTTGTTGATCTGCGTCCCCGGCAGCAGGTAGGCGGTGACGGAAACCTGGCGAAGCCGGTTCAGGCGGTCCACGCGGGTCGGGCCGGCCCCGAGTTTAAGGTTGGCGACATCGCCCAGCGGGATCGGGTTGCCGTTCTGGTAGCCGACCGGGATGTTTCCGAGCGTGTAGATGCTTTGACGTTCCGATTTCGCCAGGATGACGTCAATGTTGTACTCGTTGGCGTCCTTCGGGTCGCGGTACTGGGCCGTGATGTCGCCCTGGAGCGCGGTGGAGACGGTGGTGGCGACGTCGTTGACGTTCAGGCCGTACTGCGAGGCGCGCAGCCGGTCCAGGCGGACCTGCACCTCCGGTTGGCTGGCCTTGAACGAGATGTCGCTGCCGTAAGTGCCCGGCGTCTTGTCCACGACCCCCTGCACCAGCGAGGCGGCGTGGAGGAGCTGCGAGAAGTCCGTGCCGACCAGGTTGATCGTCAGCGGGGCACCACCGCCGCCGAAGCCGTTGACCTCGGAGGCCTGGATCTTCAGGCTGCCGCCGTTGCCGGGGATGGTCTTGATGATCTGGCGAATCTTCTTCGCCACGTCGGCGTCCGACTCGTCGCGCAGCCGGTCAAGGCCGGTCCGCTTGTTCCAGAACGCGATCTTGTCCAGCGGCGCGGCCCGGTCAAACAGCGAGACCTGGATCTGCGCGAACTGCGTGCCCGTGTCGCCCGCCCCCGCGCCGCCCGACGAGTTGCGCCCGACGGAAGTCAGGAGGTATTTGATGTCGCCGTCCAGGGCTTTGTCCGCCCGGATGCGCCGCTCGATCTCGTCGGTGACGCCTTTGGTGACGTTCAGCGACGTGCCCGCCGGGGCCTGGACGCTGACGGACACCAGGTTCTGGTCCTGGGCCGGCGAGAAGCGGAAGCCCAGCTTGGGGAAGATCACGATGACGGCGACGATCAGGATGACGTTGCCCGCCATCACCACGATCCACGGGTGGCGGAGGAAGGAACGCAGGATGTTGCGGTAGAAGTTCTCGAAGCGGTGGTAGCCCCGGTCGAAGGCCGCCGCGAAGCCGCGCCGCCCCTCGCCGGTGCTTTCCAGCGACTCGCCCTTGCGGAACCAGCGGGAGGCCAGCATCGGGGTCAGGGTGAACGAGACGAACAGCGAGATCAGGACGGCGACGGAGATGGAGACGCCGAACGACCGGAAGAACTCGCCGATGATGCCGCCCATGAAGGCGATCGGGATGAAGACGACGAGGTCCACGGCGGTCAGCGTCAGGGCCGCCAGCCCGATCTCGCTCCGGCCCGCGATGGCCGCCTCCTTCGGCTCCTGGCCCATCGCGAGGTGCCGCGAGATGTTCTCGATGACGACGATGGAGTCGTCAATCAGGATTCCGATTGCGAGCGACAGGCCGAGCAGCGTCAGCGAGTTCAGGGTGAACCCGAAGGCGGCGATGGGCAGGAACGTCGCGATGATGCACGTCGGGATTGCGATGGCGACGATGACGGTGGCCCGGAAGTTGTGCAGGAACAGGAAGACGATCAGGGTCGCCAGCAGTGCGCCGATGAACAGCGAGACGACGACGTCCTTGAGGTTGTCCCGGACGTTTGTCGAGTCGTCGCGCGTGATGACGAAGTTCACGTCGGCCGGGAGGAACTGCTTGACCGCCTTGAGCTGGTCCTTGACGCCGTCGGTCGCCTTCAGGGTGTTGCCGTCGCTCGTCTTCTGGATCGTCAGCGTGACCGAGTCCTGCCCGTCCAGCGTACTCTCCACCGTCCTCTCGATGGTGGTGTCGGAGACGTCGGCGATGTCGGACAGGCGCACGGACCGGCTGCCGGCCGCCGCCGCCCCGGCGGGGGCCGATGCCCCGCTGGACACGCTGGTCGTGCCCGCGCCCGGCAGGGTGACGTACAGGTTTTTCAGTTCGTCCACCGAGGCGAACTCGCCGATGAACCGGATGGAGGCGTACTCCTTGTCAGTCTGGATGTAGCCGGCCGCGACGTTCTGGTTGGCGTTGTTGATGGCCTGCGAGAGCTGGCCGATGGTGATGCCGTAGGCGGCCAGGCGGTCGGCATGGACCGAAACCCGGATCTCGCGCTGCTCGCCGCCGGTGACATTGACGGCGGAAACGTCGGGTGCCTGCTGGAGACGCTCCGAGACGACGTTGTCGGCCAGGACGCGCAGGTCGCGCGGGCTGCGGTTGCCCTTCATGGCGATGTACATGACGGGCTGCGAGGAGTTGTCCTGCTTGGCGACGCTGGGGCTTTGGGCGTTGATCGGGAGGCGCTGCCGCACGGCGTCCACCTTCTGCCGCACGTCCGCCGCCGCCGTGTCCAGGTTCGTCCCGAAGTAGAAGGTGCAGGTGACGACCGAGACGCCCGCCTGTGAGGTCGAGTTGATCTGCTTGAGACTGCTGACGCCGCTGATGGAGTCTTCAATCGGCTTCGTGATCAGCGTCTCCATCTCCTGCGGGTTGGTCCCGGCATAGGTGGTGGTCACCGAGACGACCGGGAAGTCCACCTTCGGGTTCAGTTCGGCGGGCAGCCGCAGGTAGCTGACGATGCCCAGCACCAGGAACGCCGCCACCACCATCAAGATCGCGATCGGGCGACTAATCGCCAGTCGTGTTGCACCCATGATTTACACCTTGTCTACTGTCTGGAACGTAGTTGTTGGACCGGTCCGCCCCATGCGGTTACTGCGCCGCCTGTGCGGTCTGGTGGCCGCGCCCACCGACCGGAGCGCCGTTGGCGTCAACGACCGTCAGCTTGTCGCCTTTTTTCAGGCCCTGCTGGCCGACGATGACGATGCTCTCGCCGGGCTGGAGGCCGCTCGTGATCTGGGCCTGCTGCTGGTTCTGGATGCCGACCTTGACGGCGCGGGGCTGGGCGGTGTTGTTCGGGCCGACCACGACCACCTGCTGGGCCGACGTCTGCAAGCCCTGCGATATCGCCGCGTCGCTGCTGTCGTTGGCCTGGAAGCCCTGCTGGGAGGCCAGCGGCACCAGGGCCACGGACGGCACGACCGGGACGTTTCGGGCGACGCGCGTGATGATCGAGCCGCGCGCGAACATGCCGGGCCGCAGTTCACCGGGGTTCGCGACCGTCACCCGCAGCGAAAAGACGCGGTTGGTGGCGCTGGCGGCGGGGTAGACTGCGCTGACCTTGCCCGCGTAGCTTTTGCCGGGCAGGGCGTCCACCTGCACGCTGACCGGGTCGCCGACACTGGTACTGGCAAAGTCGGTTTCCGAAATGGTCGGCTCGTAATAGACCGATCCCAGCCCCACGACGCGCATCAGGTTGGTGCCCGGCGAAGCGACCTGGCCCGGCTCCACCTCACGGGCGGCGACGATGCCGTTGATGGGCGACCGGATGAAGGCGTTGGCGACCTGCTGCTGGTTGAAGGCCAGTGTCGCCTGCTGCTGCTGCACGGCGGCCCGAGCCTGCCGCAAGGCATCCTGTGCGGCCAGGATGTCCTGCTGCCGGAGCTGGACCTGCTGCTGGTTCGCGATGGCCGTGTTCAGGTTCGCCTGCTGCTGCTGGAGCAGTGCCTGGGCGGCCGCGATGTCCTCCGTCTGGCTGCCCTCGCGGGTCAGCGAGAGGGACTCCTGCGCGTTCCGGTAGGTCTGGACCTGCACGTCGTAGTTTGTCTGGGCCGTGTCCAGGTCGGACTTTGCGATGGCGCCCTGCGCGAACAGACTCTTGTTGCGGTTCAGCGTCGTGAGCGCATTGTCCAGGTTGGCCTTGGCGAGCAGCACCTGGCTCTGCCCCTGCAAGACCTGCTGCGGGCGCGAGCCGCGCTTGACCTTGAGGTAATTCTGGTTGGCGTTGGCGACCTGCGCCCGCGCCTGGGCGACGGCCTGTTTCGCCGTCTGGACCTGGAGCGTGTAGTTGGTCTGCGCCTGCGACACCTTGGCGATGTTGGAGGAGACGTTCGCCTGGGCCTGGGCGACATTGGCCTGTGCCTGGCGGACGTTCGCCTCCAGGTCGGTCGCGTCCTGCTGGACGACCACCTGGCCGGCCCGGACGACCTGACCCTCGCGGAAGTTGACGGCGATGACGCGCCCCGCCGCGCGGGCCGAGAGCTGGACGTCTTGGAGGGCCTGGATGCTGCCCGTGACCGGCACGGTGGCGGAAATTGTGCCGCTCTGCACCGGCACGACCTGAACGGGGATGCTGCCGCCGGGGTCGCCGACGCCGGGCTTGTGCTGGGCGTCCTGCTTCTTCCCGCAGCCCGCGCCGGCGAGGGTCGCCAGTACGGCTAGGCCGGTCAGCGCCAGGCCGGCGCGTTTCATCGTCATTTTATTCCTCAATCTTTAGCGCCCCCCCAGGGCGCGCGTGAGCTGCGCCAAAGAGGTCTGATAGTCGTACTGGGCGTTGAGCAGGTTCAGCCGCGCCTGCGCGAGCTGCGCCTGGGCGTTGATCTCGTCCAGGATCGTGCCGATGCCGTTCTGATAGCGGACTGTGGCGAGACGGTAGGCTTCCTGCGCCTGGGTCACGCCCAGCCCCGACGAGGCCGCCCGCGTCTGGGCGTCGTTGATGTTGGAGAGGGCCTGGCGCACCTCCACCGAGACGTTCTCGCGGAGCTGGTCCCGCGTGATCACCTGGGAGCGCAGGTCCGACTCGGCTTCCTTGACCTTCGCCTTCGTCGTGCCGCCGTCGTAGAGGGGGATGCCGAGGACGGCGGAGAGGCTGAAGGTGTCATGCGGGCCGCTGGCGACGTGGCCGTTGTAGTTGCCGCTGCCGACCACGCTGAGGGAGGGCAGGAGGCCGACGCCGGCCAGGCGGACGAGCCGCTGCGCGATGACGATGTTGTTGTCGGCCTGGCGCAGCTCGGGACGCCGCACCAGCGCCGTCTGCGTGAGCTGCGGGGTGCTGAAGGTCTGGGTCAAAGGCGGCGTCGCCGGGTTTTGCAGGGCGATAGGCACGTCCGGCCCCAGCCCCAGCAGGTTGTTGAGGTTGACCTGCGCCAGCGTGAGCGTGTTCCGGGCGGAGGACAGGAGCTGCTGGGCATTCGAGAGGGTCGTCTGGGCGGTCAGCAGGTCGAACTCGGCCGCCGCGCCAGCCGTGACGCGCGCCTGGGTGACGCGCACGCTCTCCGTGTCCGCCGCCACCTGCTGCTCGTAGACGGTGACCTGGTCCTGGTCGCGCAGGACAGTGAAGAACTGATTCTTGACCGACAGGGCCGTCTCGTTCTGGGTACGGTCCAGGTCCGTGACATAGAAGTCGCGCGTGATGCGCTCGACGTCTTCGGCGACGGGAACGAGGCGGAAGATGTCAATGCCCTGCGTGACGCTGACGCGGGCACTCTGGTTGTTGTTGTACCCGGAGTTGCCCGTGTTGAACGAGCCGTTGCCCACCGGCTGCCCGGTCCCGGTCCCCGTGGTCGTCCCCGTCGTGTCGTCGCGCGGGGCAATCCTCGCGCCCGGCTGGCCTGCGCTCCTGCCCGTGGTCGCCGCGGCGAAGTGCTGCATGATAGGCGGGAGGTCGGCGGGAGCCGCGTCCGCGCTGCGGAGGTTTCCTGTAGCCCCGCCGATCCCCGCCGTCGGGCCGGTCGTGCCGAAAGTGCCGGTACTCGTCGTCCCGGTCGTTCCCGTTCCCGTTGTTCCCGTCCCCGTCGTCCCCCCGGCCCCGGAGGTGGAACTCGCGGGCGTCGTGGTGGCGCTCCCGGTGGCGCCGGTGCTGCCCGAGGACGTGCTGATGCCCGACGTCGAGGTGGAGCCGGCCCCGGTCGCCGTCCCGCCGCCGCCGCTGCTGGTGACGCCGGTGGCGTTCCCGCCGCCCGTGTCTATGATGACCGGGATCTGGCCGCCGCCGGGCAGCGTGCCGGTCGCATTGGTGCCGCCGGCCGCCGTCCCGTAGGTCTTGTTGCCGGAGTAAGTGTCCACGACGTTGACGCTGATCTGCGGCAGCCCGCTGGCGTTCGCCTCGTAGATGAGCTGCTGCGCCTTCAGCACTTTCTCGCGGGAGAGCCGGACCGATGAGTTGTTGTTCAGGGCGATCGCGAGGACTTGATCCAGCGTCAGCGTCCGCACGGGCGCTGCCGGAGGGGCCGCCGGCGCGGCGGTATTGAGCGCAGCGGGATTGGACGCGGTGGCATTGGGCGCAGGGGGCGTTGGTGCTGCGGCGGGCGGTGTCGTTACGGGCGGTATGCCGGGGATCAGTGGCGCCTGTGCCACCACCGGCGAAGCCGAAAGTGCCAGGAGGCCGGCAGCGAAGCCGACCGCGTTGCATCGTTTGAGGTGTGTCCGTCGTTTCAAGAAGCCGCTTCCTCCGCCTTGATGTCGTTCTGTATCTCGCGCTCCAGGTGCTGCAAGTCGGAAAGCAGCGTCAGCATGAACTCGCGCATCGCGTCTATCTTCACGAGCATCAGCCCCTTCTCATGGGGGGCACCCATGATCAAGATCTTGTCACCGCTCTCGATGTTGTACTTCTTTCGTGCCTCCACCGGGATCACGATCTGCCCGCGCTCGCCGACCGTGGCCGCGCCGTAGAAGTGGTCTTTGAGGCAGAAATCTTTGTTATTCGAATTGCTCACGGGTATTATCTCTCTTAAACATGAAGGTGGCATGAAGATCGGTCCTCAATCATGTAAATCATACATTACATATTAATCAACCCATTATACGGCTCGCCCGCGCGGATGTCAAGCGCCTGCACCCCGCCGCTCGACCGCCCGCAGCAGAAGTTCCACGATGCTATGAACCCGCTCCGGCACCAGATTTGGTATTTCCAGGTCTTCCTGCCGCAGATTTTTTGGCAAGAAAGCCTCCGTCGCCCCCAGCATGGCGTTCGCCGTCTTCTCAGCATCCCCGACTTCAAAGTCACCGCGCTCCATGCCTTCCAGGAGCAGACCCTCCACGATCCGCGTTTCCTGCTCCCGCCAGAGTCTGCCCTGTTCTATCAAACCCTTCTGCCGCTCGATGGCATCTTTCAGTTCTGCCAGCGGATGTTTTTGCTGACTGAGAGGTTCGAAACGAATCAGTATCCGCTGTGTGAGTACGTCACGAAGACGCGCCTCCACCGGCCCTGGTAAAGCAGCGATCCTCCGCTGCTCCTCGACGACCCGCAGATTCGCGCGCGTCACCACGGCCAGCGCCACCTCGGCTTTGCCGGGGAAATGCAGGTAGGTCGTGCCGACTCCGATGCCAGCCTCTTCAGCCAGATCGCTCATCGTCATCTTGCCGTAGCCATAGCGCGTCAGCAGGCGCTCGGCGGCGTCCAGAATGGTTTCACGAACCTCTTGTTTTGTGGTCTCTCTTAACAAATCATCCTGAACACTGAATGTTTCAGTAATATATTCATCATCATACCTAGCATTCAAGCCTGTGTCAAGGCCTATAGGAAATGGAAATGGGAAGTTTCGGGGAACTCCCTAAACCTGCGGCGAGTTACACTGGCGTACACGCAGGAGGACGCTCTCTTGTTCCGACATCTTCGCGAAGACATCCAGACGATTCTAGAGAAGGACCCCGCCGCCCGCTCGCTGGCGGAGGTGCTGACGTATGCCGGCTTCTGGGCGCTGTTCCATCACCGGATCGCCCACAGCCTGCACACGCGGGGCTGGTTCCTCCCCGCGCGTGTCGTTTCCCAGTGGAGCCGCTTCCTCACCAACATCGAGATCCACCCCGGCGCGACCATCGGGCGGCGCTTCTTCATCGACCACGGCGCGGGCGTCGTGATCGGCGAGACGGCCATCGTCGGCGACGACGTCCTGATGTACCATCAGGTGACGCTGGGGGGGACCTCGCTGGAGAAGACCAAGCGGCACCCGACGGTCTGCAACAACGTCCTGCTCGGCATGGGGGCGAAGGTCCTGGGGAATATCACCGTAGGGGAGGGCGCGCGCATCGGCGCGAACGCCGTCGTGACCCGCGACGTGCCCCCGAACACCAGCGTCGTCGGCGTGCCGGGCCGCATTCTGGTCCAGGACGGCAAGCACATCTCGGAGCGCACGACCGCCCAGGTCATGGACCAGGCTCTGGGGAACGCCGACCCGATGGGCGAGATCATCCGCCGCTCCCTGCGCGAGATCGAGGACCTCAAGTGCCGCCTGGAATTGGTCGAAGAAGAGCAGCACCCCGACCGCATCCTGCGCGCCCTGGACACGGTCTGGGACAAGATCCCCGAGAAGCCGCTTTCCGTCCTGTTCGACGAGATGTGCGCCGACCACTGGGAACCCTGCCCCGACGAGAACCTGGCCGGCGAAGGCATCTGAGGGATACACCCTAATGCGTCTCCCGCGCGCCCTGCCGCCCGGCGGCACCATCGGCGTCGTCAACCCGTCTAGCCCCGTCGAAACGGAACTGCTCGATGCGGGCATCGCGGCCTTGGAGGCGCGCGGCTTCCGCGTCATCGTCGCGCCCCATGCCCGCGACCGCGACGGGCACCATGCCGGCTCGCCCGCGGCCCGTGCCGCCGACTTTTCCGACTTCTACGCCGCCCCGGCCATTGATGTCGTGTGGTGCGCGCGGGGCGGTTCCTCCGCCTGCCGCCTGTGGCCGCTGCTGGATTGGGACGCCCTCGCCGCCCTGCCGCCGAAGATGGTCATCGGCTATTCCGACACCACTTCCCTTCTCCTCCCCCTGAATCAGCGCATGGGCACGGTCGCCCTGCATGGGCCGCTCGTCTTCGAGCTGGACCGCCTCGCCCCCGATGTGCTGGACTGGCAGCTACGCCTGCTGCAAGACCCCGCGCCCGCCGGGCCGGTGCCGGGCGCAGCTGCGGACACGCTCGTCCCCGGCATCGCCGAAGGCGCGCTGTGCGGCGGATGCCTCTCGCTCATCGTCGCAACGCTGGGGACACCCTACCGGATAGACGCGGCGGGAAAGCTGCTGCTGATTGAAGACGTCGGGGAGGCACCGCACCGCATCGAAAGGATGCTGGCCCAACTGGCCGAGGCGGGCGTTCTGGGCGAGGCGGCCGGCTTCGTCGTCGGCCAGGCGACTGAGGCGGACGACGCGGAAACCCTGCCGCTTCGTCAGATCTGGTCCGACCTCCTCGCCCCTTACGGCAAGCCCGCCGTGCTGGGCTTCCCCTCCGGCCACGTCACCCCCAATTACGCCCTCCCGCTCGGCGTCCGCGCCCGGCTGGACGCCGACGCGGGGACACTGACGCTGCTGGAATCGGCGGTCAGGTAGGTTAGGATGTTTTCATGCCAGCGCTTGAAGTGCTAAACGATTGGGATGCAATCTGGGACCGGATCGTCTCCGCCGTTGAGGCTGTGCGTGAGCGTCTACTGCGGGCAACACAGGCATTGGATAACGCAGGGGTCAGCTACGCCGTCATCGGCGGCAACGCTGTCATGCTGTGGGTGGAACATCATGGCGAAGGCGGGGAGCGGAACACGCCGGATGTTGACCTGCTGGTTAGCCGCGCTGATCTGGCACGAGCCACGGCATCACTGGAGAGCGCCGGATTTGTTCCTGATGCCGTTCGGCCTGACCTATTCATTGACGGCCCGGACGGCAGCCCACGGACCCGTGTTCGCTTGTTCTTTGCCGGGGAGAAGGTGCGCGAGACGGAACTCCTGCCCAATCCGGCTCTCCCCTGTTCGGAACAAGTCGGGGGCTTCCAGGTGGTCCCGCTCGCCGCCCTCGTTCAGATGAAGCTCACGGCGTTCCGGACGATAGACAAGGTGCATCTACGCGACATGCTTGACGTTGAGTTAATCGATGAAACGTGGAAAGCCCGCTACCCGCCGGAACTGGCCGAGCGCCTGCAACTGCTGATCGACACGCCGGAAGGCTGAACAGGCACCGGCCATTCATGGCCGGTGGCTTTCTGAATGCGCCGGGTTAGTGTCAGGCAGAAACGCCCCGCCGAAACCTCGGCGGGGCGTTTACCTGTCAGATCTGCCTGTGAACCAGCCGTATCTCGGTGATGCTGTTGACAGGGAAGTAGAGCTGCGCGCCCTTCACGCCCACGCGGAGCCAATCATCGTCAAAGGCTTGCAGTTCTCCGGTATCGCTGTAGGAGCCTTCGCCTGAACTGGAAGACACTGATACCGTGCGACCCAGCAGCGAAGGCAGCAGGCCCCCGGTGGCGGATTGCGCTGTCATGCCGCCGGCTATCTTGATAAGCCTGATGTTGCAGGTAGGAATCAGCAAGGCACCGTCGCTGCCCGAAACCAGGTGTATCCATCTGCCGCTGATGTCCTGGAGGATGCCGGGTATGCCCGTGTCTGATTTAGGCCAGACGGACACTTCCCGGCCTACCAGTTCCCGCAGCAAGTCGCTCACCGGCTAATCCTTCGCCCAGAACATCGCGCCGGGCTGCTCCACGATGACGGACGAAGTTAGAGTCTCCATCGCCTTCTTCAGCCCCTCGGTCGTGGACATCAGGCTGTCCTCGTGTTCGATGGAGAGGACGTCGTCGTAGCCGATCATCCGCAGGTTGGAGACGAAGTCGCGCCACCAGGTCAGGGTGTGGCCGTAGCCGACCGCCCGGAAGGACCACGACCGGTGCAGCACGTCGCCGTAGGATTTGGTGTCCAGAGTCCCGTTGATGCTGGCATTGTAGGGGTCCACGCGCGTGTCCTTGGCGTGGACATGGAAGACCGCGCCCGCCTCGCCCAGCATCCGGACGGCGGCGATGGGGTCAATGCCCTGCCACCAGAAGTGGGACGGGTCGAAGTTCGCGCCGATCTGCGTCCCCGCCGCGTCACGCAGCTTGAGGATGGTTTCGGGGTTGTAGACGAGGAAGCCGGGGTGCGCCTCGATGGCGAATTTGACGTTGTGTTCCTTCAGGAACCGGTTCTGCTTCTTCCAGTAGGGGATGGCGACCTTCTTCCACTGGTAGTCCAGGATGTCCCGGAACTCGTCCGGCCAGGCGCACGTCACCCAGTTCGGGTTCTTGGCGCGCGGGCCGTCGCCGGGGCAGCCGGAGAAGCCGTTCACGACGGTCAGGTCCAGCTTCTCGGCCAGCAGGACCGCGTTCTCGAATGCCTTGTGGTGATCGTCGCCGATGGCCCGGTCCGGGTGCAGCGCGTTCCCGTGGACCGAAAGGGAGTCCAGCGTCAGTCCACGGCTTTCAATCATCTTGCGAAGCTTCTTGCGCGCGCCGTCGTCTTTGATCAGCATCTCGACGCCGCCGGCGTCGTCAAGGTGGCGGCTGCCGGGGTAGGCACCCGCGCCCAGCTCGACGGCCTGGATGCCGTTCGCGGCGATGATGTCCAGCGCCTCTTCGATAGGCTTGTCGTGAAACAGCGCCGTGAATATTCCGATCTTCATTGAAAACGTGTCCTCCTCGGGTGGATGACACCCCTTTCCACGCCGGCCGCGCAGAGTCCTCCCCGTCGGAAAAACAGGGGGCGTCACCGGCCCCGGCTCAGGTACGTCTCCGCCGCTGCCCGATACTCCCAAAGCTCGTCCTGCTTCAGCCCTCGCCAGCCCTCGCGCGTCTTGGTCAGGGCCTCCACGAACGAGTCGAACAGGGACTCCAGGCCCTGCGGCGTCTTGGCGATCCGTGTCGCTCCGACGTTCTCCGCCACCTGGGCGGGCGTCTGCATGGAGATCAGCACGCCGTCGATGTCCGGCTGTGCCAGCACCCAATAGAGGTGCGCCTGCGCGGCGGTGAAGCCGTAGAAGTTCTTGGTCAGGTTGCGGAACCGCCAGGTGTTGGGGAAGCGGACGAAGGGAACGTCCCCCAGCCAGGAGAGCGACTGGGCGGCAAGAGCAGTCACCCCTTGCGCGCGGCAGGCCGGGAACAGACGCGCCCCCGCCGCCTGATCGAGATAGTTGAACCGCGCCAGCACGATGTCGGCGGGCAGCGCGCCGCCCTCGATGGCCTCGGCCAATGCGTCATAAGCGCCGTAACAGGTCGCGCCGGTGTGCCGGATCGTCCCGGCGGCCTTCGCCTCCTCCAGCGCCCGCCGCGCCCCGGCCAGCCGGGCGGGCGTGTGGACCTCGGGGCGGAAGTCGTACAACAGGAAGACGTCCAGCGCGTCCACGCCGAGCAGTTCCCGCTTGCGGGCGATCGCGCCGCTGACGGCCTGCGCCGCTCCGTCCTCCGTGTCCGGGCAGCGGTCCAAAGCGTCGCCGTCGGTGGTGCTGACCGTCACTTCCCGCCTGATGCCGAGGCTGCGGAGGGACGCGCCCAGTGAGGCGGCCTCGCGCTCGTAGGCCGCGTGGAAGAAGGTGATGCCGCCGTCCAGGGCCGCCCGGACGGTCGCCGCCCGCTCTTCGGGACTGGCGAGGTAGATGTCGCTGTCGGGCGATGCGCTCCCCGGCTCGCGCCGGAAGGGCCGCTCGCCATAGGCGAGGCGGGTGGGGGAGAGGATGGGGCCATCGCTCATGGGTGTGTCCTCACCGTCACCCGGTCCCCCACGTTCACCCGCAACTGGTGGCGCGCGTCCCCGTTCCGCACGGCGATCTCCAAGTATCCGCTGCTGCCGAACAGGGCCAGCGGCTCGCCCTCCGGCACCTGGCTGTAGCTGTCCGAGAGGCCTTCGATGGACGTGCCGCTCACCGTGACGACGGTGCCGGCGACATCCTCGATCTCGGCCATGTCTTCGGTCACGTCCGTGAACAGGTTGCCGAACACGTCTACATGGATGACGTGACAGGTGATGGTGTTGCCGAAGACGAGGGGCTGTGACAATGGGAACCTCTGCAATGTGTCCACCCGCGTCCCCAACGTCTCCAGCGGGACACCGTTCGCGAGATGGGCGGCGACCGGGGCGAAGAGGTCACGCCCGTGGAACGTCCGGCTGACGTGGGGCAGGTGGAACCGAGAATCGTCCAGTGTCACCGCCTGTGTCAGCGGGTCCTCCGCCAGCACATAGGAGAGCAGGCCGTTGTCGGGGCAGACATAGAAGAAGTCCCCGATCTTCGCCGCCACGGGCCGCCGCGCGCCGCCGACGCCGGGGTCCACGACGGCCAGGTGGATGGTCCCCGGCGGGAAGTATCGGTAGGAGGTCTTCAGTACGAACGCGCCGGCCTTGATGTCTTGCGGGGGCACGTCATGTGTCAGGTCAATGACGTCGGCGTGGGGCGCGAGGGACTTGATGACGCCCTTCATCACGCCCACGAAGGCGTCCCGTGTGCCGAAGTCCGTCAGCAGGGTAATAACAGGCATGAGGCACACTCTCTTGACAAACAGCAGACGGATACGATAGAATGGCGGACACACATGGCTAAATCAGCGTATGACATCGCACCGGACGCCACCTTCATTGAAGCGGCGCACACCTCGCTCCAGCAGCAGCTCCACGAGATGATGACCAACCTAGACGGCACCCGCGCGGGCGACGACATCGAGGCCCTGCACGACATGCGGGTCGCCTCCCGCCGCCTCCGCGCGGCCCTCTCCGTCTTCGCGGCGGCCTTCCCGCCCAAGCCCTTCGCCGCCACCGAGAAGGAGGTCGCCAAGACGACCGACGCCCTGGGCGCGGTGCGGGATGGGGACGTCCAGATCGAGTTCATGGAGTCGGTCATCGAGGCCGCCCCCGAGAGCGAGAAGGTCGGCCTGCGGGCCTTCGCCGAACACCTCAAGAAAGAGCGGGACCGCGAGCGGGTCCTGCTCGTCAAGGAGCTGAACCGGCTGGAGAAGAGCCATTTCGTGCGGGACTTCCATAAGCTGCTCGGGACGGAGGATGCCGCACATGGCTAAGGCCCTCCCCCTGTATGCCGTCAACCCGCGCGAGTCCCTGCGCTCCAATGCGCCCCTGATGCTCCACACGCGCCTGGAAGAGCTGTACCAGTTCGCCCCCTACATCAGTGATCCGGTGCGGGTGGAGGAGCTGCACAACATGCGGATCGCCGCCAAACGCCTGCGCTACACCATGGAGATCTTCCAGCCGTGCTTTCCCGGCAAGGACTTTTCCAAGCTCTACGATCAAGTCAAGGCCGTGCAGGAGCAGATCGGCGAGATCCACGACCGGGACGTGCGCGGGCCGCTGCTGAAAGACTTTTTGGACAGCCACGTCGGCGACCGCCCCGAGATTAGGGCCGGGCTGGAGCGGCTGATCCAGAGCCAATCGGCGGAGCGGGCGAAGCTGTACCGCGGCTTCGTCGGCTCCTGGAACAAGATGCAAAAGCAAGGATTTAAGCGCCAGTTCTTGCAGGTGCTGGTCCAGGCCGAGCCGGAGCCGACCGAGACGGCGGCGGACGAGGAGATTGTACCCACCCCATGAGCAAAACTCTAGCCCCAACCCAGGCGGACGAAGTGGCCCCCTCGGACCTGCCCGAAATCCCCTACCTCGGCGCGACCCGCCGGCAGGCTCTGGCGGAGGCCGGGATACGGACGCTGGACGAACTCCGGGCCGCGAGCGTGGAACAGATCGGCGGCATCAAGGGCGTCGGCATGGTCAACGCCGCCCGCGTCAAGGAGTGGCTGGCGGTGCAGGCCGAGATGCCCGCCGTCGCCCTGGCGACCCCGCTCCCGCAGACGGACGGGTCCGCCTCGGCTCTGGCGGTCGCCAACCAGGACGTCCAGGAGGTGTTCCAGAAGCTCGGCGACGCCGCCGAAAAGCTGAAAAAGACGGTCCCGGCCAAGACGCGCGACAAGGGCCTGGACCGGCAGCTCGACAAGCTGGACACGGTCGCCTCGGAGCTTGCCGAAGGCCCGGACACGCTCTCCATGGGACAGGTGCAGGAGGCGGTCAAGACGCTGGACAAGATCGCCGCCCTGCTCGAAGCCGCTGCGGCGGCGGAGAAGCTGACGCCCAAGAAGCAGGCCGTGCTGATCGAGGAACTGCGCGCCCGCCGCAAGCGTCTCCAGAAAACGCTGGGCGAATAGATCAGGACAGTGGGACGAAGTGCAGTACGGCGTCTTCAGTGATGTTCACGGCAACTTAGGCGCACTCGAAGCAGTCTGGAATGCCCTGGAGATGGTGGGCATGACAGACCGGCCCGTCTTCAATGCCGGGGATGTCGTTGGTTACGGCGACGCGCCCGAGGCGTGCGTCCGGTTCCTGCGCGCCCGGCCCGGCATCATCACCGTGCGCGGCAACTACGATAAGAACGTCGCCGCGTTCCCCGAGCGCGAGGCCGAGTACCGCAAGAAGTGGGGCCGGTCCCGCCCCGACAAGTACGAGGCCATCCACCGCGACAGCGAGGCCATCACGGAGGAAACCCGGCAGTGGCTCGCCGGCCTGCCCGGCGAAATCGAGCTTGGGCTGGACGGCGTTGCCGTCCTGATGACCCACTACGCGCCCGGCTCCAAAGAGGGCCTGGGGAGCTGGACGCCCGATGCCCGGCTGGCCGAACTGGCGGAAACGACGGATGCCAACGTCGTCGTCTGCGGCCACACGCACACGCCCTTTGTCCGCGCTGTCGGCGGCGTTCTCTGGGTCAACCCCGGCAGCCTGGGCCGCTCCTGGGACGGCCGTTTCCGCTATGCCGTCCTGACCCTCGCCTCCGGCCAGCCGCCGAAAGCCCAACTCAAACAGCTAGGATGAAGACCATGCGCCTCGCCGCCATTGACATCGGGACCAACTCCACGAAGATGACCGTCGCCGACGTGTCCGACGAGGGCGCGCTCACCGTCGTCGCCGAGCAGTCGGACGTGACACGGCTGGGCGAGGGCGTGGACGCCTCGAAGCGGCTTGGGGAAGTGCCCATGGCCCGTACTCTTGAGGCCATCGCCCGCTTCGCCGCCGACGCCCGCCGACAGGGCACTCAGACCGTCCTGGGCGCGGGAACGAGCGCCCTCCGGGACGCCGCCAACGGCGCGGACTTCATCGCGCAGGCGAAGGCGCGCGCCGACGTTAACATCCAGATCATCAGCGGCGACCGTGAGGCGCAGCTCGCCTACGCCGCCGTCCGCTCCGACGCGACGCTCAACATCCCCGCCGAAGCCTTCCTGCTCGTGTTTGACATCGGCGGCGGCAGCACGGAACTCATCCTGGGCGATCGGGCCGGGGTGGGGCGGCACAAGAGCCTGGACATCGGGGCCGTCCGCCTGACCGAGCGTTTCCTGCACTCCGACCCGCCGACGGCCTATGAACTGGACCAGGCCGCGCAGTACGCCCGCGCCGCCTTTGAGACGTTCCCCACGCCCGACACTCCCCCGCTCGTCGCCGGCATCGGCGGCACCGCCGTCAACATCGCCGCCGTCACGATGGGACAGGCCAAACCCGACCCCGACGCCCTGCACGGCACGGCCCTCGCCCATCCCGATGTTGCCGCCGCCCTGGGCCGCTTCGCCCATTCGTCACTTGCCGCCCGCCGCGAAATCCCCGGCCTCGAACCCAAACGCGCCGACGTCATCGTCGCCGGGGCGCTCATCCTCGACTCCCTCCTGACCTACTTCCACGCCGACCGCTTCACCCTCAGCGCCCGCGGCCTGCGCTACGGCCTGCTGGCGGATTACGCGAAGGCAAATCGGTAGCCACTTGCGACCACAAGTAAATCTGGATCGCATCGAAGAAAGACTGAACCGCCGCCGGACCGATGGCCGATTTGGCTGGCTCATGTTCCCGCCTAACCAAACATCGCCTATGGATGCCGTAGGCATGAAGGCTGTGTTGCGCCGCGCCTTCATCTTTCCATTTCTCCTCATTGCCTACTTCGCGATCTTCTTTATCTTCACGTCGCTTATTATTGTCGCTGCCACTGCAATCGAATATCGGCATCATATCCACCATCTAAACTGGCGACTGCTGAAAGTGCTATTTAGGTTTGCCTACCGGACTCAACTCAGCATTATGTCTAAAGACGGTGAATCTCCGATAGATTATGTCTTCATTACTCTTGGTTTTGCGGCGCTGAATGTCGTTTTCCTACTCTCTTTGAGATGGGCCTGGAACCGCCGCGCTGACCGCCTGAACCGTGAGGCAAATGAGCCGCAGGCGCTGCTCGCTATTGACACCGGCATCTGGCCCCCGCCGCCGACCGTCTCCGCTTCCGCTGACACCCTGCCGAGAACATAATCATGCTTGGAATGCCCTCCTGGTTCGGAATCGTCCTCATCATCGTCATGGTCATCGGCGAGTTCGCCTGCTGCGCCCTGCCCGCCCTGCTGTGGGCACTCATCGGGAAGCAGGACTTGGTGGAGGCGTTCGCGTGGCGGCGGGCGGACTGGCGGGAGTATGTCGGGGCCGTGCTGCTGGGGCTGGGATTCCTCCCCTGGGTGCAAACGCTGATCGTGATACAGAACCACGTCTGGCCCCGGAGCATGGCGGGGCAGGCGGCAAACACCGCTCTTATGCTGCCGCTGCTCCAGCATTACGCCATCGTGATGGTGCTGGCCCTGCCTGTCTCGGCGGCGTTCAGCGAGGAGCTGCTCTTTCGGGGCACGCTCCAGCGCGCCCTCCTCAAGCGGATGCCGGTCTGGGCCGCCGTCGGGCTGGCCTCCCTGATCTTCGCCGCCGTGCATTTTGACTTGCAGGGGTTCATCGTGCGGACGATGCTCGGCGTCCTGCTGGCCGTCATGGTGCTGCGCGGGCGGTCCATCTTCCCCGCGATGGCTCTGCACTTCATTTACGACGCCGCCGCTCTGGGCAGCGCGGCCTGGGACGTGCATTCCCAGGGCATGAAAGCCGCCCTGCGCGTGGCGGGCCGGGCGGACATGGGCGTCAGCCTGCAAGAGCTGGTCATCAGCACCGCCGTCGGGACGCTCCTGCTGGCGGCGGGCTGGGGCCTGTGCTGGAGCGTCTGGCGGCGGAAGCGTGTGGAACCGGCTGTGGAGGAGGCGGCACCGGAGCCGGGGACGGTCTGGCCGCCCGCGCCGCAGGGGCCGGGAGAGGCGGCGGCCTCGTGATGCCCATGATGACCCCTGGGGTGGGTGAACGCTTCTTCAACTGGCAGAGCGACATGGACTGGGCCTGGGGGCCTTTGCTGCCCCTGCGCCCACCGCGCACGACCCTGATGCGGCCCTGGGTCTGGGTGCGCCTGTTCCTGGCCTTCACCGCGCTGGGCCTGCTCCTGCTGGCATTGATCGCCGCCCTGTGCGTGCTGCTGCCCCGGCTGGCGGCGGCGAACCATTCCCCCCTCCCGCCGGTCGCCTCCGAGACGCTGTCTACGCTGCAAGCTATGGGGGCGGACCCCGGTACGCGCCTGCTGCTGATCGGCATTGCCCTGAGCCTGCCCGTGTTGTTCTTCGCTTTCTGCCTGCCCTACCACTGGGCCTGGAACCGGCGCGCGGCGCGGCTGCGGGAGACGGGGGAGGAGGCGGAAGAGGCAAGGGAAGCAGAGCGAGCGGGCGTATGGCCGCCGCCACCCGCCTTGTAGGGGCGCCGCTTGCCGCGCCCTCTTGTCTTTAGGTCCCCTCCTGCGTCCGCCGCCTGCATCTGATGTTTGGCTGAGTAGAAGAGGGCGCGGCAAGCGGCGCCCCTACCAAATCTTCGTCCCCTCCGGCAGCCCCTCGTTCCCCCATAATGGCCCGCCGCCCAGCTCACGCCGCCAGCTATCGCGCCACTTGTGCATCTCGACGGCCCCGATGGGCGGCATCGGCTGACGCTTCTCGCGCGGCAGGAGCGGCGCGAAGGGACGGTGCGGCTCCGTTTGATACCAGTAGGCGACGGTGGCGAGGTCCAGCGTCAGGCTGTTGGCGTGGCCGTGCTCGATGCTGGCACGAAGGGACTTCTGGAAGTGGATGGGGTCTTCCAGGTGGAAGCGGTAGCAGTGTGTCCGGCCCAGCCAGCCCGTCTCGCCGTTGACGCGGGGGTAGCCGAAGTAGGGGTGGGCGTAGATCTCCTTAGGGCACCAAGAAGAGTTAAAGTAGTCCTCCGTTCCCGTGCCATGCAGGGAGCCGGGCCACGGCTCGCCGTCGATGAGGAACATGTCGTCGCCCTCGCCGTACCACAGCGGGGTGGGGGAGTCCACGAAGTAGTTGACGCCGACGTAGTGCCCCGCGCCCTCGGCATGGATGAAGACGTGGTTGCGATCGTCCGAGGGGTTCTTCGGCTGGACGCCCAGCGTCTCCCACTCGTTCTCCCGGTCGCCCTGGCCGGCCTCGGGGGCGGGCATCTGCCGGTTCCACCAGGCATGGAAGCGGCCCATCTCAGCCCCGATGCCGCCCGAATGCTCCTCATAATCCACATAGTAGTAGAAAGAGCCAATCGCGCTATCCGACTGGTTCTCGATCTCTATTCTGGCTCTATCAGCAAACGGCATGGGAAAATAGCAGTTGAGCGCGTTGCCCCCGGCGGGCGCGGCGGCGAGGGGGAGGGCGGCGTACAGGTACTTCTCGCCCCACCCTTGCCCGAAGAAATCGCCGATGGGCGCTTCAACGGAGGGCGCGGCCTCGCCGTCCCAGAACATGCGAAGGACGGCGTTGCGGCGGATCATCGGGTCGTCACACGCGATGGTGATCCAGAGGTGCTTGACGATGCCCGCGCCCGACATCTCGGCCAGGGCCTTCGTTTCGCCCGCCTCGATGCGGACAAAGTCGGCGTTGCCGCCGGAGCGGTCATAGGACGAGATGCGTTTGGTGCGGATGCCGGGGCGGATGAGGGCGAGGCTGCCGAGCGGGCTGGACATGGCGCTGTCTCCTGTGGAGGTCGTAAGGTGACAGTATGATACTCTAATCCGGCATTGACTTCCTGCGTGAAATGAGCCACTATATAATCACTCTAGATCACAGGAATGAGGCTGATCATGCTGGACACACGCGAGACATATCCCTTGAGCGATTTCGTGAAGAACCCGGAAGCGCACATCGCGCGGCTTAAGGAGACCCGCACCCCGGAAGTGCTGACCACTGACGGGCGAGCTGAGGCCGTGCTGCTGGACACGGAAACTTACGAAGACCTGATGGAGCAGATACGTAGGGCCAAAGGGATGGCTGCTGTTCGCGCCGCTATTCGAGAAGCCAAATGCGCCGGGCCGCGCGAGGAAGTGAGTGAGGCCGAGATAAAACGCAGTCATGCCATTGTTGATGAAATCATGGCGGAGACGGAGCGGCTCGGACTCTACCGTTGATAGTCATAGTGCCAAAGACCGTCGCCTTGTTGAACGCCTGTATTCTGTATCCGCCCTCATTGCGCGATCTGTTGATGCGGCTCGCTGCCGCCCGTGTCTATGCGCCGCGCTGGACAGAGGAAATCCACACGGAGTGGATACGCAATGTGCTGGCAAACAATCCCGGCGTGACGCCAGCCCAACTGGACCGCACCCGCGGCCTAATGAACCAAGTCGCGTCTGATTGCCTTGTTTCTGGCTACGAGGCGCGTATCCCCACCCTCAACTTGCCGGACCCGAACGACCGTCATGTGTTAGCCGCCGCGATAGAGGCACAAGCACCGCTCATCGTCACCTTTAACCTCTCGGACTTTCCTAATGCCGTTCTTCGGAGGTATGGCATTGATGCCGTCCACCCGGACGATTTTCTCACGGGTCTGTTTGATGATGACCCTGCCTTGTTCTTACGGACCGTGCAGACCCACCGCGCCTCCCTACATAATCCGCCGAAGGATGAGGTGGGCTATGTCCAGACGCTCAGGATAAACGGCCTCAAAGAACTTGCCTCGCGTCTAGAAGCCGATCTGAGTCAGCTATAGGTTGCCATCTCAACGCGCGATACCCCACCCAATACGACAATGATTTCTGACGCAACGCCTCTTGGAGTTCTTCCAGGAAGAGTTGCAGGACTTCAGGCGGGACCTGCAAGTCCTCAAACCGCTCCGGTAACTTGTCCCCACGCGCAAACCATTTGACAGGACCCAGCGGCAGTTGTGCCTGCGTTGAGATCGCCAGTCTCCACTCAAGGTAGTGCTGTTTTGACCACGAGATCGCCCTTACGGTCGAGTGGCAGTTACTCGGCAAAAGAGAAAACAAAAGCTTTCTCGTGACCGTTGCTTGCTTCCTATTGGCGACCTCAAACACCGCCGTGCAATGTCCAAAGTCATAGTTGTCAGTTTTACAGCATACGAGCATCCTATTGTGCATCGTGTCCTCGCTTCTTTTCACAGATAGACTGACTGCCCATCAGCTTGGCTTATTGCCGGAAGTCGTTACTGCTCCATGGCATCGGCCACACGCCGGGCGCGATAAATCGTGCCCCTACTTCTTCGCCCCTGCCGGCAGGAGCTTCTTCAGGCGGCTGAGTTCATCGCGAAGCTCGGCGGCACACTCGAACTCCAAGGACGGCACGGGCGAGGGCGGAGCAAGATACCAGAAACTCAGACAAAGTGTTTACATTTTTGGATTTTCTGCCATAGTAGCAGTGGAGGCTCGGCTTCGGGTTCCACGAAAGTGGATTACGGGGCGTTGCCTTCTTTTCTTTTGCCCGTCTCCCCGTAAAGCTGCGGCACATAGCACACGCTGAACCGGGGGGAACTCCTTCCCTTCTTTTCCCACGACGCCGCGCCATTGCAGTGCGGACAGCGCAGCTTCAAAGTCTTCGGCGATTTCCGGGCGCGTGGGCGCGTCCATGCCGCGCTCCGGCAGTCGGAAGCCCCAGTTCAGACAGTAGATGCACAGGTCGGCGGCTTGGATGGCGTAAGTCATGTCCGACAGGACGAACAGCGGGGTGGGTATGATGTGCTGCGCGTATAAACGTCCGTTCTGTGTCAGGCTGAAATAACGCTCGATCCGCTGCATGAAGCGTCTGTCTTCGCTGTTCTCGATGTGGTCCATGACCAGAAGCCCCTGCTCCTGTTTTTCCCGAAGAAACAGGGCGTAGCGGTCCATCAGGTACACCCAGTCACGGCGCAGATCTTCCGGGTTGTGGCTTTCCGGCGGCTTTTGGGTGCCGCGCGGAACGGCGACCGCCAGGAGAGTGGCGTTCTGGCGCTGCAAAAGGGTCATCATGGAGTGTGCCATTTTCAAGCAGGCCTGGCCGTAAGCGGTGAACTCACTGCGAGAGGGGGGCTGCTTGGCAAGCCCTTCTTTGAGGAAGGCTTGAGCCTGTTCCCGGCGGACGATGTCCGGCAAAGGCATCTCTTCCTGAGCCGCCCACTGGTAACGCTTTTTGCCGAGTAGATGTGCCCCCTTCAGTTCCGCCTGATACTCATGCAGGGGCACGCCGAAGGCTTCCTGTTCCAGCGCGCGCATTCCCTGGACAAAAGGCCAGACGCGGGAGGCGTGAAGAGCGATACCGCCATGCACCTCGTAGGGCATGGTTTTGTGGTCGTGTCCACTTTCATCTAGAAACAGCAGGTAGCTCAACCCTATTTCTTCGCCCCCGCTGGCAGCAGTTTCTTCAGGCGGCTGAGTTCGTCGCGCAGTTCGGCGGCGCGCTCGAACTCCAAAGACCGCGCGGCCTGCTTCATCTCCTTCTCGATGTCCGCCAACGCGGACATGAGCTGGTCCAGGGGCAGGGTTTCGGGGTTGCGGTTGCGGGAGATGTTGTAGTAGGACTTCTGCTCGGCGATCTTCTTGGACTCGATGACCTCGCGGACGGCCTTGTTGACAGTGTACGGGGTGATGTTGTGTTCGGTGTTATAGGACACCTGGATGGCCCGGCGGCGGTCGGTTTCGCCCATCGCGCGCTCCATGGAGCCGGTGATGCGGTCGGCGTACATGATGACCTGGCCGCCGACGTTGCGGGCGGCCCGGCCGATGGTCTGGATGAGGGACGTTTCCGACCGCAGGAAGCCCTCTTTATCGGCGTCCAGGATGGCGACGAGGGAGACTTCCGGCAAGTCCAGGCCCTCGCGCAAAAGGTTGATGCCGATGATGACGTCGTAGATGCCTAATCTCAGGTCGCGCAGGATTTCGGTCCGCTCCAGCGTGTGGATGTCCGAGTGCAGGTAGTTGACCTTGATGTTCAGGTCCAGCAGGTACTCGGTCAGGTCCTCGGACATCTTCTTGGTCAGGGTCGTCACCAGGACGCGCTCGCCCCGGCTGGTCCGGTCGCGAATCTCGTTCAGCAGGTCGTCCACCTGCCCGCGCGTCGGCTTGATGATGATCTCGGGGTCGATCAGGCCGGTCGGGCGGATGATCTGCTGTACGATCTGCTCGGAATGCTCCCGCTCGAAGGCGGCGGGCGTGGCCGAGACGAAGACGCACTGGCCGACGCGCTCCTGGAACTCCTCGAACTTCAGGGGCCGGTTGTCGCCCGCCGAGGGCAGCCGGAAGCCGTACTCGATGAGCGTGTCTTTGCGCGCCTTGTCGCCGTTGTACATGGCCCGGAGCTGGGGCAGAGTCTGGTGGGACTCGTCAATGACGATCAGATAGTCGTCCGGGAAGTAGTCCAGCAGCGTGTGGGGCGCGCTGCCGGGGGCACGCCCGTCGAACCAGCGCGAGTAGTTCTCGATGCCGTTGCAGTAGCCGACCTCGCGGATCATCTCCAGGTCGAAGCGCGTCCGCTGCTCGATGCGCTGGGCTTCGAGCAGCTTGCCCTGCTGCTTGAAAAGGGCGATGCGCTGGTGCATCTCGTCCTCGATGCCGATGATGGCCTTCTCCTGGCGCTCGGGGCTGGAGACGAAGTGGGAGGCGGGGAAGACGGTGATCTCGTCCTTGGAAGCCTGCACCTCGCCGGTCAAGGGGTCCACGATCGTGATCTTTTCCACTTCGTCGCCGAAGAACTCGACCCGGATGACGATCTCCTCGTCGGCCGGCTGGAGTTCCAGCACGTCGCCGCGCACGCGGAACGTCGAGCGGGTCAGGACGATGTCGTTGCGGGTGAACTGCATGTCCACGAGGCGGCGCAGCATGTCGTCCCGGTCGTACTCCTTGCCGCGCTCGAACTTCAGGATGATGCGGGCGTACTCTTCGGGTGCGCCCAGGCCGTAGATGCACGAGACCGAAGCGACGATGACCACGTCCCGCCGCTCCAAAACGGCCTGGGTCGCCGAGTGCCGCAGCCGGTCGATCTCGTCGTTGATGGCCGAGTCTTTTTCGATGAACGTGTCCGTGGACGGGATATACGCCTCGGGCTGATAGTAGTCGTAATAGGAGACAAAATACTCGACGGAGTTCTCCCCGAAGAAGTCCCGGAACTCGGAGCAGAGCTGGGCCGCCAAAGTCTTATTGTGCGCGATGACCAGCGTGGGCCGCTGCACCCGCTCGATGACGTTGGCCGCCGTGAAGGTCTTGCCGGTGCCCGTGGCCCCGAGCAGGGTCTGGTACTTGTGCCCTTGCTTCAGCCCCGCCGCCAGCTTGTTGATCGCCGCCGGCTGGTCGCCGGAGGGCTTGTAGTTGGAGATGACCTTGAAATCCATCCGCTGTCTCCTAGTCCGTCGGGTCTTAGATCGTCGGGTTGGCCGCCAGCCAGTCGCCCGGCGTCATCACGGTCACTGCCTGCGCGCCCCGCGTCAGCACCTCAACATCCCATGTGATCAATGTCGTGCCGAGTTCCTGTGCCACGGCGACATACACCGCGTCCGGTCCGCGCAGGCGGTAAAGAACAGCAATGCTGGCCGCTTGCCGGGCGCGGGCCGGCGTCAACTCGATGAGTGAGAGGTATGGGAACACCTCTATTTGAGAAGCCACCGCGTTTGCCAGGTTCACATTCCTGGTCGAACGGGCGATCGCCGCCGCCACTTCCGGCACAATCAACGTCGGGCAGGCGATGGTCACTACCGACTGAACAAGCCGGTTCAAAAACTGGTCACTGGCGGAATGTTGAACCTCCGTCCGGACGCGGGCGGAGACGAAGACGTTGGCATCGATTGTCAGCATTCACTCCCTCATCTCAGCGACGATCTCAGCCGCCGATTTGTCAGTATCCCAGGCCGCCGTCACCTGTTCCGTCAGTTCATCCCAGTCGCGTTTCCAGTGTTCGTATGCCTTCCGGCGTTGTGAGAGCGTTTCCTCCGCCTCCACGATGAACCGCGCTCCTGTCACCTCCACCGTGTACCTCGCGTGCGGCTTCGCCTCGCCCAGCAGCTCGGGGAGCAGCACGAGCCGCCCGGCCTCATCCGTCTCGATCACCCGTGTCATGGCACCGCCCCTTCACGCAAATCACGCAAAAACGGCGGCCTTCAGACATTTCCAAAGACCGCCGCAAACCGATGTTCTATTGTACCCGAACGGCCCTGATTTTTTGCCGCAGACGGGGAGGAATCTTCGCCCCGACCGGTGAAACTGCGCTCACCCGCCGCTGACCTGGAGCTGGTTGTGGACGGCCTTGTCCTGGCCCAATGTCTCGCGGGCGATGCGGCCCGCGCGGGCCTTGTCTGCGGCGCTGTTGACCGTGCCGCGCAGGTAAACGCCGTCCGCGTCGGCGCGGACGTGGATGGTCGTCGGCAGGTTCGCGGCGGCCAGGGCGGCCGAGACGCGCGATTGCAGCTTCAGCCTGTCGAGCTTGGGCCGGGCCTGCCGCTCCGCCTGTTGGGCCTGCCGGCTGACGACGGTGGCATTACGTTGGGCATCGCCCTTCGCGCTGTCGAGCGTCTGCTGGGAGCAGCCGGTGAGGACCGTCCCGAGGCCGATGAGGGCCGAAAGCAGTGTCGGTGTTGACTTGTTTCTCATGATAACCCCCGTGTTCCCGGCACTTGCGCCGGTCAACCCCGATAAAAGAAAGACGCAAAGAACATGACGACGCTGCCCGACATCACCCAGACCCTGCTGGCCTGCAAGAAGGCCAAGGGCCTGAGTTTCGTTGACCTGGAGCCGCTGGTCGGCCTGGACGAGATCTGCATCGCGGCCATCATCTACCGCCAGGCCACCGCGACGCCCGACGAGGCCCGCAAGCTGACGGCCGCTCTGGGCCTGGGGCCGGACATAGCCGACCATCTCACCGAATACCCGTCCAAGGGCCTGGGGCCGGTCGTCCCGACGGACCCGTTCGTCTACCGCTTCTACGAGATCGTGCAGGTCTACGGGATGCCCCTGAAGTCGGTCATCCAGGAGAAGTTCGGCGACGGCATCATGTCCGCCATTGACTTCACGATGCACGTCGAGAAGGTGGAAGACCCGAAGGGCGACCGGGTCAAGCTGACCATGAACGGGAAGTTCCTGCCGTACAAGAAGTGGTGACACCGTCCTAGAACCGCAGATGGTGCGCCGTCAGCCAGCCGATGCGGGCGATCCCCGTCAGCAGGAGCAGGGCGGCGGCGCCCAGGCTGAGGCGCGTCGCGGCGCGCGGCGTCAGCGGCCAGAGTGTCACGCCGCGCGCCCAGAACAGGCCGCCGCGGAGCCACAGCAGGAGGCAGGCGGCGTAGAGGAGCCAGCCCAGCGGGTGCCAGTGCAGCGCTTCGTGCCACCGCGCGTGGCCCAGGCAGACGAAGCTGCGGGTCAGCCCGCAGCCGGGGCAGGGCAGGCCGGTCAGGTTGTAGAAGGGGCAGACGGAGGGCAGGTGGCCGATGGCCCCGTCGGCTCCCGGCGGGGGCAGCAGGAGGCTGGCCCCGAGGATTCCGGTCAGGACGGCCCAACTCGTCCCGGCGTTGGCCCGCGCCCGGCTCTGTCGGGGGGCGTTCACGGGCGCGAGGGCCTTGGCCGACGCGGCGTGGACGTGCCGGAGGGCGGCGGCGGCCAGGTGCCGGGGTCAGGGCCGCGGTCAGGGCTAGAGGGCGGCCCGGTCATGGCGGCCTGCCAGACGCGGTTCAGCGAGTCCTGCTGCAAGACCGGGTTGATCAGCCCCAGGCCCCCGAAGCCGCCGAAGCCGACGAGGTCCAGGACAAGGTACAGGACGGCGTTGTCGGTGGCCGGCAGCCCGACCCGCCCGCACATCTCGGCGACGCGCTTGCCCATCTTATAGTCCCAGTAGACGTTGTAAAGCCCGCAAGTGATGACCGAGAGCAGCACCTCGACGCTGGGCGACACGTCGCGCTCCTCCAGGAATTCCTGTGTCTCCTCCGAAACGACATAGATGAAATATAGGTAGTAGATCCCAAATGTCAGCAGGATCAGCACCAGTGTCAGCGCAGGATTGCGCGTCGCCCCCAATCGCATGTCCGTTTCCCCTTTACTCTCCCGGATCTTCCTGCCCTCTATTCGCCGCCGTCCCACCCGCTTCCTCCGTTTACCATCCGGCACAGGCGGGTAAGCACGGGTTATCGGCGAGAAGAGGACCGCGCGGAAGAGGCGCGGGGAAAGTGAGGACTCGGTGAAGCCATTGGAGTCGCCGCCACTGTTGGAGATCTGGCTGCCTGCCGACCCGAAGGCGGTCCCCTCGGCGCGTCACCGGGCGATGCAGGCGTGTACGGACGCCGGCCTGGCCGAAGAAGACTGCTTCACGCTGGACCTTGCGCTGGGGGAGGCGCTGGCGAACGCGGTCATGCACGGTGCGCCCTGTGTTCCGGTCAGCCCGGATGCGGATTGTGACCGTCACGTCTGCCTGAGTCTCTGGGGCTATCAGGACCGTCTTATCATACACGTCTGCGACCGGGGGCCTGGCTTCAGCCCGCCCCCGCCCCCCTACCCGATGCCCGCCGCAGCCGGCGGCGCGACGCACGGGCGGGGGCTTCCGCTGATGGAAACCCTCACGGACGCCATGGTGGTTTGCCGGGCCGACGCCGAAGGCGGGGGCGCGTCCGTGTACCTTGTCAAGAACAAGGCGCGGTCATGACTCGCCGCTGCTGACGGCCGGGCAGGAAATCGACGTCTCTTTATGGTAAAACAGGAGCGATGCATACCGCCGCTCCCGCCGCCGTGAAAGCGCCTGAAAGCCGCTGGCCGTCCGCCCTGGCCCGTACCGGGGGTAGCCTGTCGGCCATGCTGGGTCTGGTCGTACTCGTCGGCTGGTACACGCACAACCTCATTCTGCTGCGCCTGTCCCCCGCCTTCGTGGCGATGGCCTACAACACGGCCTTGTGCTTCCTGCTCTGCGGTCTGGGGCTTGCGGCCGTGACATGGGCGGGCCGGCAGGCGATGCGGCACCTCGCCTTGGTCTGCGGCGTCGGCGTGACCCTGGTCGGGCTGCTGACCTTGAGCGAGTATCTGTTCGGCGTCAGCCTCGGCCTCGACGAGCTGATGATGAAATCTTACATCCGGTCCGGCGTCACTGCGCCGGGCCGGATGGCGTTTTGCAGTGCCCTCTGCTTCTCCCTCGCGGGGACCTCCCTGTTGCTGCTCTGCTCGCGCCGCCTGCCGGCCCGCACGCCTTTGACGGCCGTGTCCGGCTTCGTGGTGGTCAGCCTCGGGGTGATCGCGCTCTCCGGCTACTTCACCGGGATCGTCCAGGGCTACGCCTGGGGCCAGTTCACGCGGATGGCCGTCCACACGGCCACCGGGTTCGTCGTCCTGGGCGGCGGGCTGGTCGCCGCCGCCTGGGCCGAGGAGCGGAGGGCGGAAGGGAACCCGGTGCGCTGGCTGCCGTTGTTCGTCGGGCTGGGCGCGGCCACGGTCGCCCTCTGCCTGTGGCAGGCGCTCGTCGTCGAGGAGAGCGCGCAGCTCGACCTCATCCGGCACCTGGCGGCGCAGAACACGCGGCTGCGCGTCGGCTCCCTCAGCCGCGCGCAGTCCCTGCTCCCGCTCGGCGCGCTGGTCGGCGGCCTGCTGCTGGCCGCGCTGCTGGCCTGGGCGGTCGCGCTGGCGCAGACCGCGCGGCGGCAGGCCGGGGAGCTGGGGGAGGCGCGCGACGGCCTGGAGCGGCGCGTGGAGGAGCGGACGGCGGCCCTGGCCGAGGCGAACGAGGCGCTGGCCGCCCTGGCGGGCTGGCAGCGCGGCTTCCTCCGGGACGTCCTTGCCAGCGTCACGGAAGGCAAGCTCCGCTTGTGTGACACCGCCGCCGAACTGCCCCCCATGCTGGGGGCGGACCGGGGGGAAACGATCACCCTGAACGGGAAAGGTGGTCTGCGGGATCTCCGCTGCCGGGCCATCGGCGCGGCGGAACGGGGCGGCCTGGCCGACGAACGGCTCCACGACCTGGTCACGGCAGTCAACGAGGCCGGGATGAACGCCATCGTCCACGCGGGGGAGGGCACGGCGCTCGTGTGCCTGGGACCGCAGGGCACCGTGCAGGTGTGGGTGGAAGACGCGGGCCAGGGCATCACCCTGGAGAACCTGCCGCGGGCGACCCTCGCGCGTGGCTTCACGACGGCGGGGACATTGGGGCACGGCCTGAAGATGATGCTTCAAACTGCCGACCGGCTGTGGCTGCTGACCGGACCGACCGGGACGACGGTCGTGCTGGAACAGGACCGGCATCCGCCGGGTCCCGCCTGGATGCAGGACGGGGTGGTCTAGAGCAGAAGGGGCTTGGCGCGAGAAGGCCGCAGGGGATCACGTCCCCTGCGGCCTTCGATCATTTGACCGCTGAGGTCAGAACAGCCCCGTGACCAGCTTAACGATCACGACGGCGATCACTTCCACGATGATGGCCGCCAGAAACTGCCAATTAAACACACGCTTGCGGAATAGTGCAGCCATGAACACGCTCCTCCGAAATCCTGAATGACTTTGTTGACACTCTTATCATACCGAACTCGGGTGCCCCAGCCCATTAAGAGGAGATTAAGTTTTGGTTAAGAGCCGGTTAAGTTTATGTTAAGAAAATGTTAAGAGATTTTGGCCGGACGCGCGTTTTTTGTACGTTTTGGGGTACAAAGAAACATATTTTCCGGGGATGGTACAAGGCCACTCACCGGCGGGAGGTAACACTTTATCATGGCTCTGGAAGACTTCATGGAACCCGAGGTCGGAGTGGCGGTCGCGCTCACGGCGGCGGTGGCATCCCCCCAGGTCCGCAGCGTCCTGCGGCGCGGCGCGGTCTACGGGCTGGCCGGGATACTCATGGCCGGGGACGCCGTTTCCTCTCTCGCCCAGGGCGTCAAGCGCGGCGCGCAGAAGGCGGCGGAGGCGACCGAAGCGCCTGTCGCGGCCGTGACCGAGACGGCCGCGCCCGAGATTCTGAGCGCGGAGGTCCTGACGGCCACGCCCGCCGAGCCGACGTCTGAGGCCGCCTCACCCGTCACTGAGGCGACGGAAGCGGCACCGGCCGCGCCCAAGCGGACGCGGAAGACGGCGGAGGCGGCGGACAATGAGTGAGACGACCAACGGCACCGCAAGCGGTGGCGGCTCGCCATCCCTGTTCGGCCGGGCCGAAACACTGCTGGGCGGCCTGGGGGCGCGGCTGAAAGACGTCCGCGCGAACATGACCGAAGCGCCGGTCACGGCGGTCGAAGCCCCCTTCTGTGATGCCGCTGAGGCGGTGACGCGGGCCGAGGCGAAGATGCGCCCCGCCACGGAGCGGGCCGAAGAGACGCTGGACCAGGCGGGCGAGCGGCTTGGCCTCTTCGCCGCCACGGTCGGGCAGCGGCTCCGCAAGGCCGTCGCCCTGGCGCGCGAGGAGGCCGAAGACATTTTGGCCGAGGCGCAGAGCCTCCGCCGCAAAGACGCCGCTTAAGGTGCCCGCCCTCTGAAACCGTTAGGCCGGAAACGGGCCGCTTCGTGCAGCCCGTTTCTTTTGTTTTGCTTCTCGCTTGTTTTGCTCCTTGCCAGGAACTTTCTCCCCATGAGCGTCGCCCTTGCCCCACCCCCGAGCCTTGTCCACAGCGTACCGGGCCGCGTCCGCGTACACCTGCCCGATCTGTCGGCGGAGAACCGGCGCGAATTGGAAAACACGCTGCGGCACCAGCCCGGCATCCAGAGTGTGCAGGCGAACCCCGACACGGGCAACGTGCTGATCCGCTTTGCGCCCGGCTCGACCGATCCCCGCGCGGTCCTGGACATGGTGAGCGCCGCCGCCCGGCGGCCCGCCCCGGCCTCGCGGAACGGTCATCGGAATGGCTACCGGAACGGGCAGGGGCCGGTGCCCGCGCCTGCGATCAAGCCTGCGCCGACCGCGCCGCCCGCCGTGGAGGAGCGCGAGGGGCAGACGCGGCGGGCACGGATCGCCGTGCGCGGTCTGGACCGGGACCCGGAAACGGCGCGGCGCGTCGTGGAGCATCTGGAGCGGCTGCCAGGCGTTCGGGCGCGGGCGAACGTCCTCACGGGGCGCGTCCTGGTGGAATGGACCTCGCACCAACTGGACATCGAAGACCTCATCTCCGAGGTCGCGAACGTCGAGCTGCCCGACCTGCCGGGCGAGGACCGGCCTACGCACCCGCTGGACCCCGCCCCCCTTCAGCAGAGCGCCACGCGGCTGGCCGCCTCCGCCCTGGGCCTGAGCCTGCTGGCCATGCAGCGGTTCACGGGGCAGGCACCGCTTGCGGGCGGCCCGGCCCTGTCCTATGCCGGGGGAGCGATCCATGTCGTGCAGGCTTTCCCGCCGCTCCGCGACGGGCTGAAGTCATTGGTAGGCCGCGATGCCGCCATTCTCCTGCTCGGCCTGCCCGACATCCTCATCTCCGCCCTCACCGGCAGCCCCTTCTCGCTCGCCCTGGCTGCCGCCACCTCGCTGCGCCTGCTGACCGAAGTGGTCGCGCGGCGGGCGTCCTGGCGGCGCTATGAGGAGCGGCTGACGGACTCGGCTTCGGCCCAGCCGGGCGCGACGATCCGCCTGGAGTCCGGCGAGCGGACGCCGCTGGCGGCCCAGGTCGTGGAAGGGCAGGGGACGGCTTCGGGTCAGAACGGCCTGCCGCTCGCCGTCACGCCCGGCGCGACCGTCCCCGCCGGGGCGCGGCTGACCGGCGGGCCGTTCGTGCTGGAACTGGCTCCGGGCCGATCCTGGACGCCCGCGCCGCGCCCCGTCCCCGCCGCGCCCACGGTGTACGACCGCTACCAGCAGGCGACCGGGATCGTCTCCCTCGTCTTCGCGGCGGGCCTGGGGATCGTCACGCGCTCGCCGTCCCAGGCCTTCGCCGCCCTGCTGCTTGTCAACCCGCGCCCCGCCCTGATCGGGCGGGAGGGGGCCAACCTGAGCGCGGCGGCCCGCGCCCTGCGGGCGGGCGTCCTGGTCGTCGGGACGCGGCCCGACCGCTCGGTACGCCGCCCCGACTTCCTGATTCTGGACGGCCCACGCCTGCTGACGAACGGCTTGGAGCTGACCGCCCTGCTGCCGCTGACCGAGGCACTCGAACCCGCCGAGCTTCAGGGGCTTGCGTCGGGCGTGGACGCCGCCGCCGGCTCGCCCTGGGGGGCGACCTTCCCGCCCGCAGGCCGGGCGGAAGCCTCGGACGGGCGATTTGACGGCCACACGGCCTCGGCCACGGTCGAGGGCGGGCGGTGGACTTTGGGGCCGGCGGATTCGCCCGAGCCGGGTTCCGCGCTGGCCCGCCTGACCGAGCGCGGCGACTTCCTGCTCGCGCTGGGGCACGACGGGCAAGAAAACCCGCTGGCGGTGCTTGCCCTGCGTCCCCGGCTCGTCCCCGGCGTCGCCGGGCTGGTCCAGACCTGCCGCCGGTACGGCGTCCAGATCATCCTGCGCGCCGACGAGGACTCGCCGACCGCCCAGGCGGTGGCCCGGCGGGTCGGGATGACCCTGACCGTGGCGGGCGACATGGCGGCGATCCGGCAGCGGCAGGCGTCGGGCGCGCGCGTCGCCTTCGTCTCGGACAGCGCGGACGCGGCGGAAGCGTTCGCCGCCTGCGACTTGGGCGTCGGCCTGTCGTCGGGACGGAGCGGCCGGTTCCCGGCCCGCGCGGACCTGCTGGCACCGGACCTGACCGGCATCACCGCCGTCATCGAGGCGGGCGCGCGGCGCGAGGCCGCCGTGCTGGACTCGGTCGGCCTCTCGCTCGTCTCCAACGTCGTCGGCGCGGTGCTTGGCGTGCGCGGCGGCATCGGCATCGAGACTGCTTCGCGCGTCGTCTACGTGGCGGCTTTGGCCGCGATGGCGGACGGCTGGGCGCGGCTGCGCGGCGGGGAGCGCCCGCAGTCGGTCACGGCGCGGCTCGTAGACCCGAAGCCGGAACGGTGGGGACGGCGCAGCGCGGAAGACGCCCTGGCCGCACTCGGCGCGACCCCCGAGGGGCTGACCACGGCACAAGCCCTGGAACGCCGCCGGTCGGCCCCGAAGATTTCGCGGCGCAACGTGTTCCTGGATGCGGTCTGGGACCAGATGCGCTCGCCGCTCATCGGAATCCTGGCGGCCGGGGCGGGCCTGTCCCTCTTCCTCGGCTCGCCGCTCGACTTCGCTCTGATCGGCGCGACCATCCTGGCGAACGTCGCCGTCGGCGCGTGGCAGGAGCGGCAGGCGGGGCAGGCCGCGTTGGCGCTGGAGCAGATGGGCCGCGCGACCGCGACGGTGGTGCGCGACGGCGCGGTGACGGAGATCCCCGCCGGCGAGGTCGTGCCGGGCGACATCCTGCTGCTGGCTTCGGGGGACCGCGTGGCTGCCGACGCCCGGATGCTGGAATCGAGTGCCTTGGAGGTGGACGAGGCGGCTCTGACCGGCGAGTCCCTGCCCGTGTTCAAAGCGCCGGAGGGCGGCACGGACACGAGCCGGATCGTTTTGGAAGGCAGCGACGTCACGACGGGCAAGGGCCGCGCCCTGGTCGTCGCGGTCGGCAAAGACACGCGGCTGGGGGCGACGGCGGCGGCGCTGGCTCTGGACGACGCGGAGCAAAGCCCGCTGGGCTTGCGCCTGGGCCGCCTGATGAAGCAGTTCCTGCCCCTGGCGGGCATCGGCGGCGGCCTGGTCGTCGGCGCGGGCCTGCTGCGCGGCCAGCCCCTCCTGCCGCAAGTCGCGGTCGGCGCGACTATCGCCCTCGCCTCCGTCCCGGAAGGTCTGCCGCTGCTTGCGGGCATGGGCGAGGCCGCCGTCGCGCGCCGCCTGGCGGGCCGCAAGGCCCTGGTGCGCCGCCTGTCCGCCGTGGAGGCCTTGGGCCGCGTGGATGTGGCCTGCACCGACAAGACGGGGACGCTGACCGAGGGCAAGCTGGCCCTCGGCCTGGTCGCCTCGCCTGACGCCGAGGCCGCACTGCCGGGTAACCTGCCCGGCGGTCTGCGCCCCGTCCTGCTGGCGGCGGCCTGGGCCAGCCCGTCCCCGGACGCGCCGGATTTCGACTCGCACCCCACCGATGTCGCCGTCGTGCGCGGCGCACTGGACGCGGGGCTTGCCGAGGAGGTCCGGCAGGAGCGCCGGGCGGAAGCGCCGTTCGACCCGGCCCGCGCCTTCCACGCGACTCTGACGGCGGGGGCTTTGGCCGTCAAGGGCGCCCCCGAGGCCGTCACGCCGCGCTGCTCCCATGTCCGCAGGGGCGGGGAAGACGTGTCGCTGGACGAGGCGGGGCGCGAGGCCCTGCTGCAACAGGCGCACGACCTGGCCGGGCGCGGCCTCCGCATCCTGATGGTGGCCCAGGGCGGGCCGGAAGTCGGCGTTTCCGACCCGCAGGGGTTGACGGCACTCGGCTTCGTCGGCATCCGCGACCCGCTCCGGCTCACCGTCCACGCCGCCGTGCGGCGTTGCCACGAGGCGGGCATCCACGTCCTCATGCTGACCGGCGACCACCCGGCCACGGCGCGGGCCATCGCGCGGGAGGCGGGCCTGCTGGACGACGGGCGCGAGGTGCTGACCAGCGCGGACATCGCGCACCTCCAGAACAGCGAGCTGCACACGCGGCTGGACCGCGCCGCCGTCATCGCGCGGGCGACGCCGCTGGACAAGTTAAGGATCATCGAGAGCTTCCAGCAGCACGGCCACACGGTCGCCATGACCGGCGATGGCGTCAACGACGCCCCCGCCCTCCGCCTGGCGGACGTGGGTGTGGCGATGGGAAAAGGGGGAACCGAGGTCGCGCGTCAGGCCGCCGCCGTCGTCCTGGCCGACGACGATTTCGCGACACTCGTGGAGGCTCTGGTCGAGGGGCGCGGCTTCTGGCGCAACATGCGCCGCGCCCTGGGCCTGCTGCTCGGCGGCAACCTGGGCGAGCTGGGCCTGGTCGTCGGCGCGAGCCTCTTGGGCCTGGCCTCGCCGCTGACCACGCGGCAGATATTGGCCGTCAACCTCATCACGGACGCCCTGCCCGCCCTCTCGGTCGCCTTGCAGCGCCCCGAGAACCGGCACCTGGCTTCGCTCGCCCGCGAGGGCACGTCCGCCCTGGACGCGCCACTGCGGAACGATGTCCTGCGGCGCGGCGCGGCCACCACCGTGCCCGCCCTGGCCGCCTTCGCCCTGACACTTGCCGTCTCGGGGCTGCCGCAGGCGCGCACCGTCGCCTTCGCCAGCATCGTGGCGACGCAGCTCGCGCAGACGCTCAAAGCCGGCTGGATCGAGGGCGGCCTGACCCCCTCCGTCTTCGGCGCGGTCGGCGCGTCGGCGGCCTTCCTCGTCGCCGCCATCACCGTCCCCGCCCTGCGGACCGTCCTGACCCTGACCGTCCCGACGCCGCTCTCGGTGGCCCTGATCGGGGCGGGGTCCGTCGTCGCCATGATCGCCGGCGGCACGTCCTCCGCCCCCACGCCCGGCACGAATGGTACGACGCCGAGCCGCCAGCGGATACTGCCGTCCCCGCTGCCCCGCCCGCGCGCCCTGCTGCCTGCGCCGCCGAAGCTGCTGGCGGCAGCGGCGGTTTAGGAGAAGATATAGAAGGAGGGGCGGGGTCTCCCCGCCCTTCTCTCCGCCCACCTACTTTCCCGCCCGCGCCGTCACGATCTCCTCCTTGGCGGCCCACTGCGCGATGTCCTGGCGGTTGATGGCGGCGGCCATGAGGGGCGGGAACTGGTCCGGGGTGCAGGCGAAGACGGGGATGCCCATGCCGGCCAGGGTCTGGGCGTTGCCGTGCTCGTAGCTCGGGGCACCGTCGTCGCTCAGGGCCAGCAGGACGATGACCTGGACGCCCGAGGCGGCAAACGCGCCGAGGCGCTTGATCATGTCCGCGCTGCCTCCTCCTTCATACAGGTCGGTGATCAGGACCAGGATCGTGTCCTGGGGCCGGCGGACCACCCCCTGGCAGTAGGCGAGGGCGCGCGGGGTGTCGTTGCCGCCGCCGAGCTGTGTCCCGAACAGCAGGTCCACGGGGTCGTGCAGCTCTTCGGTCAGGTCCACCACGGCCGTGTCATAGACCACCAGGCGCGTCTGGAGCGCGGGCAGCGAGGCCAGGACGGCCCCGAAGATGCCGGCGTAGACGATGGAGGTCGCCATGGAGCCGCTCTGGTCCACGCACAGGACGACGTCGCGCAGGGCACCTCGTTTGCGCCCATAGCCGATGCGCGTCTCGGGAATGATCGTCTTGTAGTCGGCCTGGTAGTGCTTGAGGTTGGCGCGGATCGTCCGGTTCCAGTCAATCTCATTGTGCCGGGGGCGGCGGCTGCGCGCCGCGCGGTTGAGGCTGCCCGTGACCGCCTGCCGCAGCGGGCTGGCGAGCCGCTTCTGCAAGTCATCCACCACGCGCTGCACCACCTGGCGGGCGGTGTCCCTGGTCTTGGCCGGGATGACCCCTTTGAGGGCGAGCAGGGTCGCCACGAGATGCACGTCCGGCTCCATGTTCGCCAGCATCTCGGGTTCAAGCAGCATCTGCTTCAGATTCAGCCGCTCCAGGGCGTCCTGCTGCATGACGCGGACGACCGAGGAGGGGAAGTAGGTGCGGATGTCGCCCAGCCAGCGCGAGACCGAGGGCTGTGACGCCCCCATGCCGACGTTGCGGTTGTCCTTCTCCCCACTCCCGCCGCGCGAAAACCCGCCCCCGCCATAGAGTGCGGCCAGGGCGCGGTCCATGGCGAGGTCGTCGCCCGCCAGCCCCGTCCCCGTGCCCTCGCCGTCCCCGCCGCCCAGGAGCAGCCGCCAGCGCCGCAGGCGCTCCATGTCTTGTGTCTCGGTCGTCATGGTCGTGTCCCTTCTCCTCGCAGGCGGCTGATCTGAAACCTGCCGTCCGGCAGCAGCGAAATGAATGCCTTCGCGCCCGGATGGTAACACTCCGGTTTCAGGTCAGGCTCCGAGTGCAGCCGCTCCCCCGTCTTCGTGTCCCAGACCGTGGTTCCGTGTTCCTCGGAGAAGGCGAACAGGTAGCTGTCAAACGCAATCTCACCCTCCGGCCCCGCAAACCAGCCCGACTCCTTGCCGCTCGCTACGGCGAAGACCCGGACTGCCGGGATGATGAAGTCGTCATCCTCGCCGTATCCCCAGACCGCCAGCGTCTGTTCGTCAAGCCAGCAGAGCGGCTTCCCCCAGAAATAATCTCGCCAGCAGAGGACACGCAGGGAGGGGCCATCTTCCGATTCCCAGACGCTCTCCTCCACCCACTTCCGCAGGCTCCAGGTGCGTACCGCGCCGACCGGGTGCCACACCCACCCATTGTCCGCGATCCACTCGCCGTTCGGGGACGTCAGGAGGCCGGCGTGGAAATAGTCCAGGTAGTGAGTGGGCCGCGCCTCGCCGGTCCGATACGCGGTCGGCCCGCGCTCGGTGAGCAGTTTTCCCATGCGGGGATCAGACACGTCCAGCCGGTTCCAGGCCGTCGCGTGGACGAGCAGCGTTCGGCCGTTGAGGCTGACGAAGCTCACGGGGAACCGGCAATGCGCCGTATGATAACTGCCACGTTCCAGCCGCATCGTCACCACGCCGGATGTCAGGTCTATGACGACTCCCCGCTGACCGAAAGGGTTGACCACGGCAGCCAACCCCCCGTCCTGCGAAAGATGGAGGGAGATTTTCGCCGTCAAGTCCACGTCGGCACCAAGAACCCGCGCTAGAGGCGTCACGAGCCGTGCCGCCAGATCAACCCGGTGAAGTTCCCCTCCCTCGGTAAGAGCGATGCACACCGGCGTGGGACCGGCGCTAACAGCCTGGAATGCCAAGATGGCTCCGCCGAGCGGCTGGTCGAGAGTCACTATCTCATGGGAGAAGGATAGGCCGGAAGAGCGCTCAAGAATTTCAGGGCGTCCGAGTACCCCTAACAGGCCGCGTTCGTCCCCGAAGCCGGTGAGACAGTCAAGACAGATCTCACGGAGAGGAGTGACGGCGTCCGCCGGGAGCTGCCCGCAGGCGGGGCAAACGAAGTCATACAGGAGGCCTTGGCCGATGAACCTTTGGTAGTAATCCAAAGTGCCGTCCGCTAAGAGGTGTTCGCATACCCCGCGCTTCTCCGTGGCCTCAGCGTGTGAGCATCCAGAAGATTGGATTGCCGGCGTCTCATCGTTGCTCATGCCCTTGTCTCCGTCTGCAATCCTAACAGCCGCGCCACCAGCGGCAGCACGGCGTCCGCCCGTGCCTGGTCGAACAGGTCCAATGCCTCGGCGGCAGTCGCCTGAATGGCCTGCCCCTGCTTGACGCGCTCGCCCATCTGTCGGCGCTCGGGGGCGGCGAAGGTGGCGAAGGTCCGGCGCAGGAGCGGGAGCAGGGCGGAGAACGAGTCGCCCGCCAGGCCCGAGACCCAGCCGTCCAGGACGGACCAGAGCGTCTTGTCGTGCAGCAGCAGTGTCCCGCTGCCCTTCAAAAAGCCTTCCACCCAAGCGGCGGCCTGGGGTGGGTCGGCGGCGGTGGAGAGGGCCAGGCCCATCCGCCGGGCGGCGTCGTCCGCCGCCAATGCGCCCGCGTCCAGAAGAAGCCGGACGCAGCGGCCCGCGATCAGGCCGTGCAGGCCGTGGGGGGCGGTTCGGTCGGCCATCTTGGTCAACGTCTCGTGCCAGAGGGCGCGCTGGGTGTCGTCTTGCAGCAGGCCGATGGCGGCGTGGACGGCGACGATGTGGCCGTCCATGGCGGCGGCGGCCTCGTCGTTCAGCGAGGCGCACGCGCCGGGCAGGCCGATGGCGATGCGCGTGACCAGGCCGTCCACGATGTGGCCGACCGTGCCGGTGTCCGTCTGCCGGACGTTGCCGTAGCGGAGGACCTGGGCCAATGGCGGCAGGGCACCCATCAGGTGCCCGACATCGCTTGCCAATGCGGCCTCGGCCTCTAAACGGGCCATGACGTGATGCACGGCGTCCGGCAGGTCGGCCAGCAGGACGCGGTCCAGCAGGGATGTCAGCGCGGGCAGGTCCGGCGCTTTGTCGGCCTGACTACGCGCGGAGGAGGCCGAGGCGTCCCGGACCGTGTTGCCCCAGAACCCCGCCTCGATCACCTTGACCGCGAACTCCGGCTGCCACTGGAGTCGCCACAACTCGTGGAACGTCCCCTTGCCCCCGCCCCCGCGCTGGGCGGAACCCCACGGGATGCCGAGCAGGGACAGTCGGTGCAGCAGGCCGCTCTTGTCCAGGTCGGCGGGCTTGCGTAGGTCTAGATCCAAGTCACGCTGGGCGGCCTCGGGCGGCAGGCGCAGGCGCTTCTGCTCGCGGGTGAGGTCCTGCTGGAGCGGCACGGTCGGCGTCTCGTCCGGGACCGCGCCCAGGGTGTCGCTGACGATCAGCTTCTCCCAGATCAGGCGCATCGGGAGGTCGCTGCCGAAGCAGAAGACGGACTGCGTCGCCTCGTTCATTTCGGGCAGGCCCGGCAGGGGGCGGCCCCGCAGGGCGGCGAGAGTGTCGGCGAGCCGGACACCCTCGATGACGCTGGCCGGGGAGGCGTCCAGGTCCTGCTCCCGCAGCAGGTGGGCGACGCGCGACATCCAGTGGACCGAAACGTCGTCCGGGTGTTCCCACAAATGGTGATACCAGCCGGGCGACTCGATCCCCGCCCCGTAGCCGCCGCTGTAGGAGAGCCGCCCATACGTCCACGGCACCCAGGTCGCCGACACCTTGGCCTTCGGCAGCCCCGCCAGTGTCTCGGCGTCCGCCTTGGCGGGCGGCATCGAGGCGAGGGCCGGGCCGTGCCATGCGCCGCAGACCACGGCGATGCGCTCCTTGCCTTCTTTTTGGGCCGCCCGGATCGTCTGCCGCATCCAGGCTTCGCGGCGCTCCTCGCGCACGTCTTTGGGGTCGGGCGCGTCGGCCCTTACGGCGGCCATCGCTTCCAATATGCCCGCGAACAGGTCTTCGCTGTCCCGCCGCTGCTCGACCAGATGCTCCCACCACCGTTCGCCGTCGCTGTAGCCCGCCGCCTCCGCCAGTGCCCCCAGAGGGTCCTGCCGGACGGGCGGCGCGGCGGCCTCGGCGGACGGCTCCGGCTCGGCCTGTCCGAGCTGATAGGTCTGCGGCAGGTCCATGAACCGGACGGGGACGCCCTGTTCCAGCCCGTACTTGATCGCCTGCCACTCGGGAGAGAAGACGGCAAAGGGGTAGTAGACCGCCTGCTCCGGCTTGTCGGGCATGTAGAGCAGCAGGGCGACCGGCGGCTGCATCTGTTCGTGCGCCAGCAGCGGCAGGACGGCTTCGGCCTCGGGCGGCCCTTCGACCAGGATGACATCGGGCTGAAGTCGTTCCAGGGCCGACCTGACGCTCCGCGCCGAGCCGGGTCCGTGGTGCCGGATGCCGAAGATGTGAACGGTGTTGTCCATTGTTGTGTTGCTGTCTAGATCAGTCCGAATTCTTCCAGGGGCCACGGCTCATCGTCGCGGGTCTGCCAGTCGTCGCCCCGGTTCTCCCAGAGTGCAATCAGCCCCAAGAGGTAGAGCGGATCTTCCGCGACGAACTCGTTTCCTTCACGGGTGGCAATCAGGAGAACTTCCCCGTCGTGTGCGGAAGAACGCTGGACGCGGACCTGATAGCCTCTGGCTTTCAGCACCAGGAGGGCCGGGTTGAGCGTGTTGCCGGCAGTAGCGAGTCGCATGGGTGATGACCTCGTGACCGGCCCTTCAGGGCCGGTCTACTAACGGGCAAAAGCCGCTCCGCGGCTGAAGAGGCAGGCCGGATGAGGGCGGGGGGACCCCGCCCCTACTGGATGGCGTAGGGGCGCCGCTTGCCGCGCCCTCTTTATTCTGCCGCGCCCTCTTTATTCTGTCCTGAGGCGCGGCGCGGCTTTGCTCCTTTAGTAGCCCGGCCCTGAAGGGCCGGGGACGAAGGAGGGCGCGGCAAGCGGCGCCCCTACGAGTCTACAGCGCGCCCGCCCATGTAGGGGCGCGATTCATCGCGCCCTCTTTCCAGAACGCGCCCCTTCCCTCTTTAGTTGCTCACCTCGCGGCAGGCGCGGTAGAGGTCCTTCCAGCCATCGCGCTCCTTGACGACCGTTTCCAAATACTCGCGCCAGACGACGCTGTCCTGGACGGGGTCCTTGACGACCGCACCGAGCAGGCCGGAGGCCACGTCGCCCGCGCCCATGCGGCCGTCGCCGAAGTGGGCGGCGAGGGCCAGGCCGCTGTTGACGACCGAGATGACCTCCGCCGTGCTGAGCGTACTGGTCGGCGACTTGATCTTGGTCTTGCCGTCCTCGGTGACGCCCGAACGCAGCTCGCGGAAGACGGTCACGATGCGCCGGATCTCGGCCAGGGCGGGCGGCTCGGCGGGCATTTCTAACGCACGGCCCAGGCTCTCGACGCGGCGCTGGACGATCTCGACCTCCTCGGCCATGGTCGCGGGCAGGGGCAGGACCACCGTATTGAAGCGGCGTTTCAGGGCACTAGACAGGTCGTTGACGCCCTTGTCCCGGTCGTTGGCCGTGGCGATGACGTTGAACCCGCGCGTCGCCTGCACCTCGGAGCCGAGTTCGGGGATGGGCAGAGTTTTCTCGGAGAGGATCGTGATGAGCGTGTCCTGCACGTCTGCGGGGATGCGGGTCAGCTCCTCGACGCGGGCGATCTTGCCCTCCCGCATGGCGCGCATCAGGGGGCTTGGGACGAGGGCCTTGTCGGACGGACCCTCGGCCAGCAGGCGGGCGTAGTTCCAGCCGTAGCGGACGGACTCCTCGCTGGTCCCCGCCGTGCCCTGGATGAGCATGGTCGAGTCGCCCGAGATGGCCGCCGACAGGTGCTCCGAAACCCAGGTCTTCGCCGTGCCGGGCGACCCCAGCAGCAGCAGGGCGCGGTCGGTGACGAGCGTAGATACGGCGATCTCGATGACGCGGCGCGCGCCGACATACTTGGGCGTGATCTCCGTCCCGTCGTCGAGGGTGCCGCCGAGCAGGTACAGGGACACGGCCCACGGCGAGAGCTTCCACTGGGCGGGGCGCGGGCGCTTGTCGGCTTTCGCCAGGGCGTCGAGTTCGTCGGCGAACTGCTGCTCGGCGTGTTCGCGCAAGAGTGCGGTCATGGTCGTGTCTCCTTGGATATCTCGTGCAAAAGGTCGTGGCGGAACTGTAAGGTTGTGACGAACTCGTGAATGGGGGCTTCCCAGTGCCGCTGGACTTCGGACAGGTAGGGCCACCCCGCCGCCATCTCTTGACTGAGCGCGGGCGGCACACGGCAGGCGAACACTGGCAACAGGCGGAGGCTGTGCCAGGCAGTCTGATTCTCCTTCATCCCCTGTACAATTCGCTGGCGGAGACTGGCGATAACCGCTCGCGACAGCTCGGCGCTCCACGGCTTGGTGTGCGACTGGAGCAGAGGCAGGGCGGGGTGTTGGTCATGGAGCGGGACGGGCGCGTCTTTCCCGAAAAGGTTCGCTTTAGGGATAAGCTGCTCCAGGATGAGTCGATCTAAACCCGCCGCGGGGATTTCGGCCAGGGCCGGCTGAAGTGCCTGCTGGCGTCGGTAAAGGTCCGTCTGGACGGTTTGGCCGGGGCCACCGTAGAGGAGCGCTAAGAGCCAGTCCGCGTCCGGCCAGCGACGTACTGCCAGCTCCCACCCCCGCCGCAGAAGGGAGGACCACTCGGTCTTGTCGGCGGCCCCTACTATCTCCTCCGGCTTGCGCCGCCAGGTCTGAGTCCAATAGTCCGGCGGGATCGTGCCGATGATCTGGCACAGCCACCCAGCCTTATCGCCCATCACCTTATCGGGCGATTTCTCGGCAATCCCATCGCGCTCCATACCCGTGTCATAGTCTTCGGGCAGCGTGACTTCCAGCGAAAACTTGCCGAGCAGGGCGGACTTGCCGATGAGCAGAGGCTGAACGCGGGCGATCATGCGCCGCGTGTAGGCCGAGTCAGACAGACGGCTCAGGCACCGGAGGGCAGCCCGGCGTACCTCCTTGCCCCTGTCATCAAGCGCGGCCTCCAGGAACGGCTCGTCGGATAGGCTCAGGCCGGTGTCCAGGGCGGTGACGAAGGCGGCGCGGTCGTCAGCGGTTTCCCCGGCCCAGGTGGATTGGAGCAGGGCCAGACCGCGTGCCGGGTCGGTCTCGCGGAGCCGCGTCAAAGCTCCCAGCCGTGCCTCGCTGCCGCCTTCCGCCCAAGCCACTTCAGGCGACGCGGCGGTTTCGAGGATCAACTGGTCGGCCCAGGCCCACTCGCGGTTCTGCGCGGCCAGCCACCGCCCCCGGTTGCCCAGTACGGGAAGGATCGGGGCGCGCAGGTCTTTGGATTGGCGGCCCTGCTTTAGCAATTCAGGCAGCAGCAGGGCCGGGACGCGCCGGCCCACGGCGGCCAGCGCCGTCAGCATCTCGGGCAGCGCCTCGCGGTGCTTGCCGCCCAGCATCAGGGCGACGCCGTCCGCCACGCGCGGCCCGCAGACGGGGAGCGTCTCCGGCGGGCAGGCGGCGGGCGCGGGCGTGTCAATCGTCGGCGGCGTCGCCCCGGCCGACTGGAACAGCGAGACGGCGGCGGCGGCCCCCAGCAGTGCCGCTTCTGAGTCGGCGGGCAGGCGGGCCAGCAGTGCGCCCATCTCGCCCGGCGCGGCGGGCGGGGTGAACGGCTGCCGCCCGGTGCCGAGCAGAGCGGCCGTGGTGATGTCTTGCCAGAGGGGCATGCGGGGCGTCTCCTAGAGCGCGGTGAAACGGCCATCCGTGAAGGCCGAAAGCGGCGAAAGCGCGTCGCCGTCCCAGGTGCCGAACAGCGCCAGCGGGTGCCCGCCGCTCAGGGCGAGCAGCCGCCAGCCCTGCTCGTCGGACACAGCAAGCGGCAGGAGCACGTCGTCCGAGTCGCGGACGATCCAGCGCACGCCGTCCCGCTGCGGGGTCACACCCGAGAGGGCGGCCGGGAACCGCTCCAGCCAAGGCAGGCGAGCCAGCGCGTCCGTGTAAGCGCCGATCATGTCCCGCAGGGAGGAGGAGCCGGGCAAGTCTTCAAGCGGGGTAGGGGCGCTGTGACGCGCCGCGACGAGGGCACGCAGGGGGTAGGCGCTTGGGTAAAAGGTGAGGTCGGCCTCAAGCCCGCTCCCCGGCACCAGCCCCGTTTCCAGGGCCTGACTGGCATGGACGAACTGCAAAACTAAGGCGTCCCGCTCCGTCTCCCGCCCGTGAAGCCACGTCCGTTGGACGCGCAGGCGGTCTTCCTCTTCGACGCTTTGGCCCAGGACAAGCCACAGGTCGCGCACCGGCGGCCCGGCCAAAACGTCCTCTTCGCGGACCGTGAAGCCCAGGGCAGCGCGGACATCGGCCTGCGTGTCATCCGGCAGAGCGGCGATGTTTTGCCAGCCTTGAGCCAGCAGGTGCAGGCGGCCCAGGCGTTCCAGCAGCCGGTCGGCCCCGCCCCCTTCGCCCGTGGAAGCGCCAGCCAGCGCCCGGACCAGCCGGGCCGCGCCGGGTGCCTGGGCGTCTACCAGCCGGGCGGCCTGCGCGTCCCAGAACTTGTACGGCCTGGCGGGGGCGTCGGCCAGCCCCGCCCGGACCAGGTCGCGCAGCCAGCGGTCCATCTCGGTCAGCCCGGCCGTCACCTTCGCCTCGCGCCCCGCCGCCCGCTTGGCTTGGGCGGCGGGGTCGGCCTCGGCCTTCTCCGGCTTCGACGCCTTCTGTTCGGCCTTCTGCGCCCGGCCCCCCAGCCACTGCGACACCCACGCGGGCGGCTCGGCCTGATCAAACGACTCCGGCTGCTTGTCCAGCAGGAGCAGCAGGCCCAGGCCGTGCTTGCAGGGGAACTTGCGGGAGGGGCAGGAACACTTGAAGGCAGGCTCGGCCAGCGCGACCTGCGTCTGATAGGGGTTCTTGCCGCTGCCCTGGCACTCGCCCCAGGCGGCGTCCTCGGTCGTGCCCAGCGTCACCCAGCTTCGGGCATTTGCGAGGGCCTGGCCGGACTTCGCCGAGGCAGCATCCGGGGCGAGTGCGAGTATCTGGGGTGCTGTCCATGTCGTTTTCACAGCACCATTATCTCACAGATCGCCCCCGAAGTCACGCCTTTTGCAGCAGCCGACAGACACGAATCGCCGGAATTCTCATCTGATGAGAGCGGCCCATCTGCTTGTCTCGCTTGATGAGAATTCCGCGAGATCGCGCAGCCGAGGCGGAGGGAAACAGCCTCACAGGCCGTCCGCATGTGCGATACTGGAGACGTGCCGCGCGGCGGACACACGAACAGCGAAGGTGTGGCGAGAAGGAGACCGGGAGATGATGTGGAGACATGGCGACATAATGATCGCGGCGGTGGCGGCGATACCGGGCGGGGCCGAGCATCGGCCGACCAGCGTACTGGCCTGGGGCGAGGTCACGGGGCACAGCCACCGGATCGAGGAGGCGGAGACGGCGGAAATACTGGAACTCCAGGGCGTGATGTACCTGAACGTCACCGCGCCCCTCGCGCGGCTCGTCCATCAGGAGCACAAGCCGATCATCCTCCCGCGCGGGACCTACCGCTTCTGGTATCAGCGCGAGTATTCGCCCGAGGCGATCCGCCGGATCGTGGATTGAGGAGATCCCCATGCAGACAAAAGCCACAAGCGGCGGCCACGTCTCCTACCGCGGGGACCACGCCCTGACCCACCTCCCCTCCGGGCTGGCCGCGCGGAGCCTGGACCTGAGCGGCTGCGTCAACCTGCGCGCCCTGCCGGACGACCTTCGGGTCGGCCGGCTGAACCTGAGCGGCTGCAAGTCGCTCGCCGCCCTGCCGCCCGGCCTCTGCTGCTACGAGTTGGACGCGCGGGAGACGGGACTGGAAAGGCTCCCGCCCGACCTGCGCGTCGAGTACAAGCTGGACCTGAGCGGCTGTACCGCCCTCCGCATCCTGCCGACGGGCCTCAAAACCGGCTCGCTGCTCCTGACTGGCTGCACCGCCTTGGCGGCCTTGCCGGAAGGGCTGGACGTCTACTTCCTGGACATCTCCGGCTGCGCGCGGCTCAAGTCGTGGCCCGCCGAGGCCGCCGTCCGCATCGGGCGTCTGAATGCGCGTGGTTGCACCCAGATCTCCAGCCTGCCGCCCTGGCTGACGCATCTGGCGCAGCTCGACGTCCGGGGCTGTTCCGGCCTGAAGCGCCTGCCGGACGACCTGCGCGTGAGCGCCTGGGTGGACATCGCTGATTCGGGGATCGAGTCCCTGCCGCCCGCCCTGGACGGCGCGGCCCTGCGCTGGCGCGGCATCCCGATTGACGCCCGCATCGCCTTCCAGCCCGAAACGATCACGGCGACCGAAATCCTAGCGACAACGAACGCCGAGCGGCGGCGCGTGCTGCTGGAGCGCAAGGGGTACGAGAGGTTCATGGCCGAGGCCCAGGCGCAGACCTTGGACACGGACCGGGACCCCGGCGGCGAGCGCCGCCTGCTCCGCGTCCCGCTCTCCGGCGACGAGGACCTGGTCTGCGTTTCGGTCTTCTGCCCCTCCACGGGGCGGCAGTACATCATCCGCGTCCCGCCCCGCACCCGCACCTGCCGTCAGGCCTCGGCCTGGATCGCGGGCTTCGACGACGCGGACGACTACAGGCCCATCGCCGAGACATGAGGGGAAGATCAATGGAAACGACGCTGAAAGACAGGCTCGACGGGGCTGGGGTGGACACCTCCACGCTGTCCGTGTTCTGGGAGGGCGGACCGGAGCACATTCACACGCTGACCGTCCCCGGTGCCGAGGCCATCGCGCGCTGGCGGACACTGCGCGCGCTCGTGCCGCAGACGGGCCATTGGCCGGTGCTGATCGGCGACGGGAGGGAGGTCGAAAGAGTCCGGGAAGCATGGGAATACTCGGACGCCACAAGCCCGACGGAAACCATCCGGCAGGGATCGGCGCTGGCCCCCCAGGCGCTGCTGGGGCGGTGGCGGACGGCGTCCGCTAAAATCTACCCGCCGGGGGGCGGGGAAGCCCGGCACGGGGAGTGGCCGGAGGAAGAAGAGGCGGACGGTGAGGAGAGGTTCTCGATCCCCCATGACATCCTCACCGGTGCCTTCCATGACGCCGTGACACTGGCTCTGGTTCCGGCAAAGGAGTCCTGGGAGGTCCCAGCCTTTCTGCGCTTTGGCGGATGGAACGACTGCCCCGAACCGGAGGAACACGTCTGCATGCTGAAGCATTGGCATGGGGCTTATGGCGCGGAAGTGGTCGGCATCAGCGGCGACGTCATCGAGATGTGGGTCGCGCAGCCGCCGGCGTCACGCGACGCGGCCCTGGCAGTGGCCTCGGAACAATACTCCTACTGCCCTGACATCGTTGATCAAGGCACGGAGACACTGGAGGGTCTGGCCGCCACCCTGCTCGACGGACCCACCTGGTATTTCTGGTGGGACTAGGCCGCTGCCGGGGCGGGGACGCGCTCCAGGACGCCGTCGCCGAAGACCTCGTACAGTTTCAGGTGCGGCAGGTGGACGTAGCCGATGTGGCAGCCGCAGGTCTCGTTCGTGCAGGCCCGCGCCCGGAGCGCGTCGGCGAAGTCAGGGTCGTAGAGACTGCCGATCGGCTCCCGGATGAAGTGGCAGCGGCGCATGGTCCCGTCCCCGTCCACCGAGATGACCGAGTGACCGGCCCGGCAGTCGTGTCCGAGGCTGGCGTGACGCTGCGTGTTGAGCATGAACAGCGGGTCAACCGCCGTGTAATGGTGCAGCTCTTCGGGCGTGTAATAATCCGGGACGCGCTTGTAGGCGTTGACCCAGACGTAGAGGTGCGAGGGCAGTTCGCGGCGCAGAGCGGCGATCTCCTCGGCGTGGTCCTTCATGCCGACCGCGCCGACGCTGAAGCGCAGGCCCCGCTTGTCGGCGTCCAGGCACTTCGCGACGAACCGCGCTCGGTCCACTTGCGTCGGGTGGAAGGTCGCCCACAGGCCCAGCTTGCTCTTGTCGCACTGCTCGGTCCAGTCCAGCCGGCAGGCCAGGTTGGTCTGGATGGCGGCCTTCTCGATCTGCGGCAGGTTCGTCAGCCGGATCAAGGCCTGCTGGTAGCGCCGTCGCACCAGTGCCTCGCCCCAAGGGGTGAACAGAACCGAGAGACGGTCGCCGGTGCGCGACTCGACCCACCGGACGAACCGCTCCAGCGCCCGCGCGTCTTCGGCGTGTTCGTCGTCGGTTTCGGTGTGCTTGGCGAAGGGGCAGTAGTCGCACCCGTAGTTGCAGCTTGAAAGCGGACCCCGGTAGAGGATGGACAGGTTCATCGCAGCTCGAACGCCTCCATCATTTGCTTTGACTGCTCCGAATAGAGCCACGGGCCGAGCGCGTCCGACCGCTCCATCCCCGCCTCCGTCAGCCGCAGCCGGCCGCCGCCTTGCTCCGCCAACCCTGATGGGGCAAGCCCACCGAGCTGCGGCAGGTCCGCATAAACGTCGCCGCCGAACCGGCGGCGGTAGTCGGCCCCTTCCAGCCCGTCCGCCTGCAAAAGCATCTGGATGACGTAGCGCCGCCGCTGCTCTTCCGCGTCCAGAACGGCCCCGTAATCCACACGGTCGAACGACGCGGCGGGCCGGCCGACATAGTCCGCCAGGATCGCCTTGACGCCCGTCCGGCCCACCGCGTACTCGCCCGAGTAGTGCAGTGCGGCCGTGTAGGAGCGCGCGCCCGCCCCCAGCCCGACCATGCCGTCGCTCTGGCAGCAGTAGAGCGGCCCTTCACTGCCTGCCGTTTCGGGTGCGCGTGCGCTCCGGAACATCCGCATGGAAACCTGGTCGTAGCCCGCCGCCCGCAAATAGTCCCGGCCCAAGCGGTACAGCTCCAGCCGCTGGTCGTCCCACGCGCCGCCCACGCGGCCCAGGCCCGTCAGGGGCCGGACGTAGAGCGGGTACAGGTACACCTCCTCGGGCGTGAACCGCAGGGCGCTTCGGAGTGAGGCGAGCCAGGTTTCCGCCGTCTGCCCCGGCAGGCCGTACATCAGGTCAATGTTGAGGCTGGGGATGCCCGCCGCGCGAATACGGCCCAAGGCCGCCTCCACCTCCGCCGTCTTCTGGCCGCGCCCGACCGCGCGCACTTCGGCCTCCACGAAGCTCTGGACGCCGATGCTCACCCGGTCCACGCCCCGCGCGCGCAGGAGTTTCAGCTTGGCCGGCTCGGAGGTGTGCGGGGAAGTTTCAACGGAGATCGGGATGCATCCCCCGTCCGCCCCGAACAGCTCGGCCGCGATGTCGAACAGCCGGTCCATCCCGGCCAGGTCCAGGTAAGTCGGGGTGCCGCCGCCGACCGCCATGCGGCCCACCGTCACCGGGCCGAGCGCCTCGCGCACCCGCCGCGCCTGCCGCTCCAGCGCATCCAAATATTGCTGCTCCATGCTGGCGTGCGGGTTTGCCGTCGTGAACAGGTTGCAGAAGCCGCAGCGCATCTCGCAGAAGGGGACGTGCAGGTACAGGAACAGCGCGTCTTTCCGCTCGCCCGCCCAAACGTCCGCCAGCGGGACCGGCGCGGGCAGGGGGCGGTAGGCCGTCTTGTGCGGGTACGAATAGGAGTAGGACGCATAGGGCGTCCCGTGTGTCAGTTGTTCCAAGGAAGTCATAAGGCTCTTTCGGGCAGGATGAACTCGGCATATGGCACCGCCCAGACGACCGGGTGGCCGACGCGGTGGCCGACGTAGCCGCCCTCGCCGTAGGCGGTGCCGTGGTCGGAGCAGATCACGGTCAGGGCCGGCGCGCGCCGCTGCATCGCCCGGAAGAGCGGCGGCAGGCGGCCGTCAACGTAGGCCAGCGCGGCGGCCTGCGTCTCCGGCGAGTCGGAAACCGCGCCGGGGACGTAGAAGCAGTTCGGCTGGTGCAGGGCGGAGACGTTCAGGAACAGGAACAGCCGCCCCGGCGGCAGCCGCTCGATGCTTCGGACCGCCCGCGCCACCTGGTTCTCCGTGGAGCGCGGGTCGGTGACGCCCAGCGTTGGGTCCCAGTGGCTCTCGGCGAACAGGCCCGGCAGGACGCACCCCAGCGGCGTCTGCTTGTTGAAGAAGCCGACGCCCCCGATGCAGACTGTGTGGTAGCCGCGCCCGGCCAGGCCCGAAACGATGTCCGCCTCCTCAAAAACGCACGTCGTCGGCGCGGTCGTCTCGCTGCCCCCGAAGGCCGCCGCGAACAGGCGCGGGTGGCGTCCCGGCGCGACCGGCGTCGGCAAAAAGCCGGCAAAGAAGGCATGATGGGCCGCATAGGTGAAACTGCCCGGCGAGTGACGCTCCTCCCACCGCCCCTCCGGCAGCACGGCGGCCAAATGCGGCGTCAATCCCTGACTCAGCGCCGCCTCGGCGACGTCAAAGCGCAGCGTGTCCAGCGTGATGAACAGGACGTCATGCGTCCCGATCAGGGCGTCGGCGTCGAGCATAGTGTTCTGACCTCCGCCGTGTAGGTGTCGTCGCCGGCATGGAGAACGCGCGGCAGCAGGTCCCCGAAGGCGTTGACCTCTAAGACCGCATGGCGGCGGAAGTCGGGCGCGATCAGCAGGTCTAGGCCGGCGTAGTGGCTGCGCGGGAACAGACGCATCGCCCGCTCGCAGGCCGCCATCGCGTCCGCCCAGGCCGCCTCGCCCATGCGCTCGCGGACCGCGCCCACGTCGCCGCGCTTGTTGAGCAGGTGCAGGTTGGTGATTGGGCTTCGGCTCGTCCGCGCGACGACGTGCCGCGCCCGGCCGCCGATGACGACGACCCGCAGGTCAAAGGTCCGATCGGCAAGGCCCGCCTTGGGCAGCCACCGCTCGACGTGGACCCGATCTTGGGCCAGCGCGTCAATCAGGGTAGAGATGTCGCCGACGTCCCGGTAGGTGGTCAGGCGGCGCGAGTTGTAGAGGTGCAGCCGGCCATCCGCCGCCGCCATCTCCACGGTCGTCACGGCCTGATGCCGATGGCCGTCCGTCTGGTAGGCGACCACGCCCGAGGCCGAGGAGCCGTGGGCGGGCTTGACGAAGACCCGGCGGCATCCCGCTTCGCCCATCTGGGCCATCAGGTCGCTGAACGACCGGACCAAACCGAGCGCCGGTGCGACGGGGATGCCGCCGTCGAAGAGAGTCCGGTGGCACCGGGGCTTGTCGAACATGGAGGCGATCTCGTCCGGGGCGTTCATGAGGGTGTGTGGTGGGCAGGCCGTGAGCTGTTCCCCGATGGCCGCCAGGGCGTCCCGGAAGCCGAGATACCACTGCCGGGGGCAGATGATGCGGCCCTTGTCGAAGTGCATCGCCGCGCACTCGCGCCGTGAGAGCCGGTCGTACCCCTCCCATTCCTCATCGGCGAGGTCTGCGCCCCGCGCCAGCAGCACGCGCTCGACTTCAAAGTCTTTGCCGGGGGACTCGATGCGGACCACACCGCCTGCCGTGACTACGCCCTCCAAACGGACGCGCCCGGCCAGCAGATCGCCCCAGGCGACGAGGCGGGCGGGGGGCAGGCCCAGTCCCGCCAGGGCCTCCTGGAAGAAGCCGACGCGGTTGCTGTCCGGGTTGCCGATCAGAACGGACCCGCCTCCGGCCTTCACCTACTCGCTCACGGCGACGTAGCGCCCATACTGGTCCGCGGTTTCCCGCTCGTCGGCGTTCACCGCGATGGGGAGGGCCTGGAGCCGGGCCGTCATCTCCTCGGAGCAGTAGTGGTGGTGGATGTCCAGCGCGCCCAGGCCGAGGAGGAACGGACTTGCGAGCAGAGCTTTGGCCCCCTCATCGCCCAGAGTGCCCAGGGACAGGTCGAGCGTCCGGAGCCGCCGCAGGACCGGCGCGTCGGCGAGGGCGACGGCGACCGCGTCGGCGAACTCGCTGTCGCACAGGCCGAGGTAGGTCAGGCGGGGGAACAGGTCGCCCGCCAGCACGGGGCGCAGATCGTCCACCGTCGAGTCCCCGCCGTAGCCCGAGTCCCCGAGCCACAGCTCCAGGTGTTCCAATGCGGGCAGGCGGGCCGTGCCGACCTCGCGCACGACGGCCCCGCTCAGGCCGCCCGTCTGGATGACCAAAGACTTTAAGCGGCTGTGGCGCGGGACGCCGAGGCTCAGCCCGTTCCCGCCCTTGATCTGGAGGTGTTCCAGCAGGGGATACGACTCGAACAGCGGCGAAACGTCGGCCTGGTGTATCCAGGAGATCTCGTTCTCCTCCGAAATGATGTCCCCCAGGAAGAGCGCCGACAGCCGGGGCATCCGGTCGCGCGCCGCCACTAAAGCCTCGACGACCGGGGCGGCTTCGGCGTCCGTATCGTCCCCGGCCCAGGAGCCGACGACGAAGGCGGTCACCTCGCCGGCGCGCGGGTCTTGCAGGAAGTCGCCGAACTTGTCCGTCCAGGTCGTCCCCTCCTCGCCCTCGTCCCAGTCCAGGCCGATGCGGTAGGCGCACTGTCCGGGGTCGGTGATGCCGCTTTCCGGCTTCCACTCCACGATGGTCTTGCCGGCGAACTCGGTCGGGTGCTCGTACAGGGACATGCAGAAACTCCTCTTGGGGGCAGATGCTTCTATTATATCACGGATAGCAGGCCCGTCAAGACTTCTTCGGCCCTGCCCAGAAACACCTCGTCAAACTCCTCGGAACCCGCCCCGGCCTCCAGATTGACGAGGGCCGTCCGCGCCCCCGCCTGAGCGGCAATCCGGACGAAAGCGGCGGCGGGCCAGACCGTCCCGGACGTGCCGGCCGCGAGGAACAGGTCGCACTCCTCTAGGGCCGCCTGCGACCGGATCAGGGCCGCCTCGGGCAGCGTCTCGCCGAACAGCACGACGTCCGGGCGCAGCGAACCGCCGCAGCGCGGACAGGCGGGGACGGTTTCATACAGGCGATCATCGTCGAACGGCGGCAGGCCGCAGTCTGGGTCCGTACAGCGGGTGCGGAAGGCAGACCCGTGCAGCTCGGTCACGTCCGGGCTGCCCGCCCGCTGGTGCAGGCCGTCCACGTTCTGCGTCAGCAGCGCCACCGCGCCGGGCCGCGCCTTCTGCAAGGCGGCGATGGCGGCATGGGCCGCGTTCGGAACCGCGCCGAGGGCGTGGCCCCGGCGCTGGCTGTAAAGGTCCCATAGGGCGGGCAGGCTGCCGGGCAGGAAGCGGGCCTCGACGATCCGGGCGATGTCCTCGCGCTCCCACAGCCCGCCCGGCCCGCGATAGGTCGGCAGGCCGGAGCCGACCGAGACGCCCGCGCCGGTGAGGATGACGATGCGTTGAGAGGAGTCCAGAGGCAGCGGTTTGAGGGTAGGCATGGCAGTCAGGAGGCGGGGAACAGGAAATAGTAGAGCGTCTTGACCGTGGCGGCGTCCCGTGCCGACACCTGAACGTCGGCGTTCGGGTCGTGCTGGGCATACATCACGTCGGCGGGATCGGGGCTGTGGCCGCCGACACCGAGCGCGTGGCCGAACTCGTGGGTGGCGGTGGCGAGCAGCCCCTGCGTCAGCTCGGGAACCGTGATGTCCGGCCAGACATAGACCTGCACGGTGGCAGACTGGAGGACGTTGCCGGCACCTGGCACCACCGTCGTTTTACCCGTCTCGGACAGCCCCACCGGGTCCGGGATGGTGACGGTGGAGACGGTGATCTGGGCCTGGCTGGGGTCCGTGACCAGGGTGAAGCCGGCAGTGCCGCCGGTGGCGGCGGGCCAGCGGCCAAACCCGGTCAGTATCAGGTCGTTGACGTGCGTCGGGCTGCCGCCCTGGGGTGTCACCGTCACGTCGTTGGCGAAGTAGACCCGCACCGGCAGGGCGGGCCAGTGGTACAGCGTGATGCTGGAAGCATAGTTCGGGGTGAACTGGCTCAGGTTAGGCTGATAGGAGCCACCTGCGCCGCCGTCCGACGAACTGCCTCCGCCGCCCCCGCCGCACCCCGCCAGAAGGCCGCTTACGGTAAGCGCGGAGAGGGTTCCGAGGAACCCGCGCCGCGTTAGGATCACATCGTTGCCGTCACTTGCCATGACTTTGTTTTGCCCGCTTCCGGGCTGCTTGCAAACCGCGAGCGTTCCCAGCCATTCGTGGCCGGTGGCTACAGGAGCAACCAAGGGCGAGGGCAACCACAGGGGGTTGTCCCTACCGGGACCGGATCGCGTAGGGGCAGGCCCGCGTGCCTGCCCTCCTCCCTGTGCCTGCCCTCCTCCCCCTGCCTGCGTCCCTCCCCGGAACACCGCCCGCGCGCTTGCTGTTCAAGGAAATGATGCAAAAAGAATTCGTTAAAGACTCACACTGCTCCTACTGCGGGACCGCATTCCCGGCTGACGCCCCCTGGCCGCGCCGGTGCGCCCGCTGTGGCAATGCCACCTACCGGAACCCGCTGCCGGTTTCAGTCGTCCTGCTGCCGATAGATGACGGCCTGCTGCTGGTGCGGCGGGTCAACAACCCGCAGGCGGGGAAGCTGGTGCTGCCAGGCGGGTTTATCGAGGTGGGCGAGACGTGGCAGGAGGCCGGGGCGCGCGAGGTGTTTGAGGAAACCGGGTTTACCGTCGCGCCCGGCGGCATCCGCCTGTTCGACGCCCTCAGCGCTCCGGACGGGACGCTGCTCGTCTTCGGACTGGCCCCGCCGCAGTCGTCCCGAACCCTGCCGCCGTTCGTGCCTTCAAGCGAGACATCCGAGATGACGGTCGCTCGCAGGCCGATGGAATTGGCGTTCTCGACCCACACCGAGGTCGTCGCGCGTTACTGGAAGGAGAGGCTTGAAGATGGCACCAATGTTTGATGAGAAGGGAGTGGTCGCCGCCTGCGCCCACTGCGGCCAGAAGAATCGCATTCCCTATGACCGCCTGGACCAGACCGGAACCTGCGGCAAATGTCAGGCCCATCTGCCCGCGCCGAGCGCCCCGCTGGACGTGAGCAGCGCAAGGCAGTGGGACGCGCTGGCGGCGGCCTCGCCGCTGCCGGTCATCGTGGACTTCTGGGCACCCTGGTGCGAGCCTTGCCGCATGGTCGCGCCGGAACTGGAGAAAGTCGCCGCCGCGAACGCGGGGCGCTGGCTGGTCGTGAAGATCAACACGGAAGCCTTGCCCGAGCTGGGGGCGCGTTTCGGCATCCGCTCGATCCCGACGATGGCTGTCTTCGCCGAGGGCCGTGAGCTGGCCCGGACATCCGGCGCGCGGCCCGCCGCCGCGATCGAGGCGTGGGTGCGCGAGAACGTGGGCGCTACAGCCGCCAGGCTATAGCGCCCCTTCCTCTGCCCTTGCGGGCCGACTCCGTTCTGCGAGCGGCGGCAGGACCAGGCAGACGAAGACCAGGAGCAGGGCGGCCCCCATCGCCGCCACCGTGACCGCCATGGACTGGGAGCTGTGGCGGTAGAAGGCGCCGACGCAGTACCCCGACACCCCGCCTAGAATGGTCTGGAAGCCGCCGATGAGTGACGACACGGTGCCCGCCATCTGCGGGAACGGCTCCATCGCCGCCGCCGTGGCGTGCGGCACGACGACGCCCAGCCCGAACAGGTAGAACATCATCGGCACGATGACGCCCGCCAGGCCGCCCGCCCTCAGCTCGGACGACGCCAGCAGGCCGGCCGCGCCCAATGCGATGCAGCCGATGCCGGCCCGCAGCAGTGTCTCCGAGGGCAGCCGCGTCACCAGGGCGCGGTTCGCCGTCGCGCCGAGCAGCAGGGCCGAGGCGGTCAGGGCGAAGAACAGGCCGAACAGGTGCGGGCGGACGCCGAACACGTCTATCAGCACGAACGGCGAGCCGGTGATGTAGGCGAACATGCCGCCCGAAGCGAAGCAGACGACGAGCATGTAGCCGACGGAGGCGCGGTGGGAGAGGAACAGGCCGTACTGCGCCCGGAGCGCCTTCAGGGAGAACGGTGCGGCCCCATCCGCCCGCGCGGTCGCCGTCAGCGCGCGGCGGCAGACCAGCCAGAGCGCCAGCCCGGCGAGGGCGAGGAACACGAAGATCGCGCGCCAGCCCACCGCCGTCAGCAGGAACCCGCCCCCCGTCGGCGCGACCATGGGGGCGACGATCATCACCTGCGTGATCTGCGAGAAGACGCCGGTCGCCGCCTCCCGGTCGAAGCTGTCGCGGACGATGGCCCGGCTCAGGACCGGCCCGACCCCCGCCCCCAGGCCCTGCAAAAAGCGCATCCCGATCAGGCAGGGCAGGGTGGGGGAGGCGGCGCACCCCGCCCCGGCCAACGTGAACAGGACCAGCCCCGCCAGCAGGACCGGCCGCCGCCCGTGCCGGTCGGACAGCGGCCCGCACACGAGCTGGCTGCCCGCGTACCCCCACAAAAACAGCGAGAGCGTGAGCTGCGCCCGCCCGGCGTCGCCGCCGCCGCCCCACAGCGCCAGCGTCGGCAGGGTGGGCAGGCTCATGTCAATGGAGAGGGCGGTCATGGCCGTCATCGCGCCCAGGAGGACGGTGAACCAGCGAGACTTCGGGGAGAGCATGGACACAAGTTCGACGCGGGCCGCCGTTTCTCCTGATTGTTCGCAGGAAAAGGTACACTAGGGGCGGAGGATACGGAATGGGCGTAATGATGCGCGGGGGGCCGCCCGGCCCCAGGGATGGTGGCAAGGGTGGGGGAAAGAAGCCGCTGAAGCCGGACACATTGCGGCGCGTGGTGCAGACCTTCGTCCCGTACCGCCCGATGGTCGCGGCCATCGCCGCCGCCGTGTTCGCCTCGGCGGCCCTGGGCCTGTTCTCGCCGTTCCTGCTGCGGGCGATCATCAACCGGGGGCTGTTGGGGCACGACATGGCCCTGGTCACGCGCGACACGCTCCTGACCCTGGCCGCCACCCTGGGCGCGACGCTGCTCGCCCTGCTCTACGGCTACTGGAGCGTCCTGGTGGGCCAGCGCATCATGCGTGACCTGCGGAACCGGCTGTATGACCACCTCCAGGGCATGGCCCTGAAGTTCTTCGCGGACACCCGGACCGGCGAGATCCAGTCGCGGCTCGCCAATGACGTCGGCGGCGTCCAGTCCGTCCTCAGCGACACGGCGGCCAGCGTCCTCTCCAACGTCACCATAGTGCTTTCTACCCTCGTCGCCATGATCCTGATGGACTGGCGGCTGACCCTGCTGTCGGTCGGCATCCTGCCCCTGTTCGCCCTGCTCGGCCAGAAGGTCGGCGATTACGGGCGCGGAGTGCGCGGGGTCGTGCAGGAGAGCCTCGCGAACCTGAACGCGACCATGCAGGAAACCTTGTCCGTCTCCGGCGTGCTGCTGACCAAGACGAGCGGCCGGCAGGGCTTGACGCGGGCCAAGTTCGCTGGGGAGAACGAGGCCCTGACCGGCGCGCAGATCAAGCAGGCGATGGTCTTCCGGTTCTTCTTCAACCTGATCGGCCTGACCTTTTCCCTGACGCCCGTTCTGGTCTACTGGCTGGCGGCAGACCTCGTCGTCGGCCACGGCGACAAGCGCCTGACACTGGGCACCATCGTCGCCTTCACCTCCTTGCAGGCCCGCCTGTTCTTTCCCCTGACCGGCCTGCTGAACGTCCAGATAGAAGTCACCAGCGCCCTGGCCCTCTTCGACCGCATCTTCGAGTACCTGGACTTGAAGCAGGACATCACCGACGCCCCGGACGCCCTGACACTCGCCCCGGCCCAGATGCGCGGCTCGGTGGCCTTTGAGCGCGTCTCGTTCCGCTACGATGAGTCCCAGGCCGCGCCGACGCTGGACGACATCACGTTCGAGGCCGCGCCGGGCCAGCTTGTCGCCCTCGTCGGCCACTCGGGTGCGGGCAAGACGACGCTGACCTACCTCATCCCCCGGCTGTACGATGCCGACACGGGCCGCGTGACGATTGACGGCCACGACGTGAAACACATCAAGCTCGAATCGCTGGGTCAGGCCATCGCCGTCGTCACCCAGGAAACATACCTGGTCCACGACACCATCAAGGCCAACCTGCGCTACGGCAGCCCCGACGCCTCCGACGCCGAGCTGATCGCCGCCGCCCAGGCCGCCGCCATCCACGACCACATCGCAAGCCTGCCGGGTGGCTATGATACGGTCGTCGGCGAGCGCGGCTACAAGCTGTCCGGCGGCGAGAAGCAGCGCATCGCCATCGCGCGGGCCATCCTGAAGAACCCGCGCATCCTCATTTTGGACGAAGCGACCTCCGCCCTGGACACCCATTCCGAGCGGCTGATCCAGGCCGCCCTGGTGCCACTGATGGCGGGCCGGACGACGTTCGCCATCGCCCACCGGCTCTCCACCATCCTCGTCGCCGACCTCATCCTGGTCATGGAAGACGGCCGCATCGTCGAGCGCGGCACCCACACCGCCCTGCTCCGGGCGAACGGCCCCTACGCCCGCCTCTACGCCGCCCAGTTCCAGGAAGGCGACGCGCAGGCATCGAATGCACTGGCAGCGGGCGTCGCGTAGGGGCGCGATTCACCGCGTCTTCTGTTCCTGTTGCGCCACTTACGTCGGCACACTCTCTGATTACGGCGTGGGCTTGGCCGGGATGGTGAAGAGGATGTTGTTCAACTGGTCGGCTGAATCCCGATTAACGCTGGCGGCGTGGCCGTCTACCATCACCATATTCAGGCGTCCCTCATGCCGTACTGAGCCGCCGTGCCAATGCCCGACTTGATCCGAGAATAGAGGCACGTTCACCGGCTCATGCTCAGAGTAGGGCGGCTGACGGCTCCAGGCACGGACGCCGCCAAGAGTCCGCCCGTCCAGGGCGAGCAGTGTGGTGTAGCTGTAGCTCATGCCGAACGCTTGGAAACAGGAGGGATGAGCCGAAAGCGGGATGTCCTCAAACGCCCCCGCTTCGTCAAAGCCGTCGTCGCTGGGGCATCGCCACAAGTCGCGGTTCTTGACATAACCGGCCATCACGTTCGGCAAGGTCAGGTGGCTCACCTGCATCCGAAGGATCTGAGGCCAGTACTTGCTATTCTGCCCGTTCTGCCAAATGTCGGTGCTGAGGTCGATGGCGTCGCCGCCGTAGGGGTAGCGGTCGTCGCTGTCCTGGGCATACTGGAAAACGGCGAGGCCGAGCTGGCGCAGGTTGGAGAGGCACGCCGTCTGCCGGCCTCGGGCACGGGCTTTGGCGAAGACTGGAAATAGCAGGGCGGCCAGTGAGGCCACGATAGCGACAACGACGAGGATCTCAACCACTGTAAACCCGGTCTGTCTCTGTTTCATGGGTGCAATTCACTTCCGAACTCTTCGGCTTAGTTGCTCTTGGAAACATCGCGGACTGCCTTATCCATGACGCTTGGGTCAAAAGTTAGTGCGAAGTTGGAGGCTTCCACACGGTTTATTTCCGCTGTGCCTGCGTCGGTGACAGCGTCGATGCGTTTCTTCCGCTCGGCGCGAGAAAGATGGAGGCGATTACATGTAATCGCTTCCTGGACGATGCGCTTGCTGCAAATGTCGTTCATCTGATCCAAGCCCACCATCATGCGGCGGACGTCTCTGCCCCGTGGCATTGGCAATTGGGTGTATGTCACTTGCGGTGGAGCCTGTTTGTTGTGCCAAACGATACCAGCACCAACGAGGCAACAGAGTAGTGCCAATAAAAGTAGTAGGGCGATCCACTTAGACTTTGGTTTCATCGCGGTCTTGTCTGTTCCTTCGTAATGCTTTAAGATGAAAGGGCTAAAAGGAAGCCGGAGAGCAAGGACAAGATAGAACGCGCCCCTGTGCTTCCTTGTCCCATCTTAGACTTGGGAGTCGGGGGACCTCTCATTTCGCGAACACCACGTTCGCCACCGTCCGCGCCCCCTCGTTTGCCAGCACGAACCGGCCCTGCAAGTCGCCGCGCACCAGCGACTCGACGATCTGGAGGCCAAGCGAGTCGGTCTTCTTGATGTCGAAGCCCTCGGGCAGCGGCGTCCCGTCGTTCGCGACCGTCAGGGTCAAGGTCTTCGGCTCCTCGGCCAGGGTGATGCGGATCTCGCCGTCGTCCATGCCCGGCCCGAAGCCGTGTTCGACGGCGTTCTGGACCAATTCGTTCAGGATCAGGGCGACCGAGGTGGCCTGGGCGGAGGGCAGCAGGATGTCCGGGCCTTCGATGTTCATGGCGATGTGCTTGCCGGGGGCCAATATCCCCTGCGCGGTGGCCTGGAGGATCTGCTCGGCGACTTTCTTGACGCTGATGATGTCTAGATCCTCGCGCGCCAGAAGCTCATGCACCGAGGCGATGGCGAGGATGCGGTTCAGCGACTCGGTCAGCACCTGCACGACGCTGCGGCCATTCGCGTAGTGCATCTGGAGGCGCAGCAGGGAGGCCACCTGCTGCAAGTTGTTCTTGACCCGGTGGTGCATCTCCTGGATGATCGCCGACTTGACCATGAGCTTCGCGTGTTCGATGGCGATGGCGGCGTGCGCGCCCAGGGCCGAGAGGACGGAGATCTCCTCGTCGGTGAACCGGTGCGGCTTCTCGGTGTAGCAGTTCAGGACGCCGATCTTCTTGTTTTTGACCAGCAGCGGGATGGAGGCGAGTGACGACAGCCCCTCGCGCCGGGCAAGGTCCGGGGTCGCGTATTCGGTCGAGTTCTTCAGGTCGTAGACCGTCACCGGCTGGCCGGTCGCCAGGGCGCGGCCCGCGACGCTCTCGCCCAGCTTGACGTTGGCCTTCTTGGCGTACTCGCGGCTGCTGCTCTGGGTCGCCTTGATGACCAACTCCTGCTTGTCCTCGTCGAGCAGCATCAGCGAGCAGATCTTGAACGAGAGCGTGTCGGCCGTGGCGGCGACGATGAGCTGCAAGATCTCTTCCAGATACAGGTCGCTGGTGATCGTCTTGCTGACTTCGGAGAGCGTGGAAAGCTGCGAGGCGCGCTTTTCCAGCTTGCGGTACTGGCGCGAGTTCTCCACCGCGCCCGAAATCTGGGAGGCGATGGACTGGAGCAGCCGCACCTGCGTCTGCGTGTACTGGTGTTCCTTCTCGGTGCGGACGTTGATGACGCCCAGCACCTCGCCCCGGTAGATCAGCGGCACGCTCAACATGCTCTGGTACTTGTCTTCTTGAAGCTCCGGGACGTACTTGAAGCGGGCGTCGTGGCGGGCGTCGTGCCCGAGCATCGCCGGCTCCTTGTGCTGGGCGACCCATCCGGTCACCCCCTCGCCGGGCTTCAGCCGCAGCTTGCCGATGACCTCGCCCGAGCCGTCGGTGACGGCCCGCAGGACCAGGGTGTCGTGGGCATCGTTGAACAGGTAGACCTGCGACGAGTCCGTGCCGGTCACCTGCACGGCGACACCGGCGACTGCCTTCAGCATCTCTTCCAGGTCGAACAGCGACCCCATCGCCTCGCCGATGCGCCGCAGCGCCTCGCCCTCGGCGTTCCGGTCGTCGTGGGCGCGCTCCATCGCCTGGATGCGTCCCTGGGCCGCCTTCAGCTCCGCCGTCCGCGCCTCCAGGGCCTGGTGCAGCCGCGAGGAGTTAGCCTCATGGGAGCGGAGGGCTTGGGTGTGGCGCTTGAGGAACAGCGCGCGCCGCCCGTACCCGATCCGTGGCGGCACGCCGTTGATGTCTTTGTTGTGTTTCATGGGGGAGTGTCACTTCTTCTATGAACCGGCCCAGGGCACCGAAGACGGCCCGGCCCTCGATCCGGAAGTAGTCCGCGTGTCCGGCCCGCGCGACCGCAAGCCGCGTCACCGGCCCGCCGCTGGCCGAGGCCAGCCGGTCCGCCATCCAGAACGGGATCAGCCGGTCGGCGCGGCTGTGGACGATCAAGACGGGGCAGGTGACGCGCGGCATCTTGCTCTCGCTGGCGAACGGGTAGCGGAGCAGCGAGCGCAGCAGGAACGTCGGGTAGACCGGGTACTCCTGGTGCGCCTCGTCCGCGAGGCTCGTGTAGGCCGCGAACAGTGCCAGCCCGGCGACGGGCCGATGCGCCGACAGTTCTCGCGCCGCCAGGTCCACGGCGACCCCTGACCCGAGCGAATAGCCTGCGATGACGATGCCCTCCCGGTCCACGTCTGGCCGGGACAACAAGTACCCGTAGGTCGCCTGTGCCGTCGCGAAGCAGTTCGCCTCCGACTCCTGGCCCCCGCTCTGCCCGAAGCCGACATAGTCCGGCATCAGGACGTTCACGTCCAGCCGCCGGAACGACTCGAACCACACGCGGCAATTTACCAGCGAACCGGCCTTGCCGTAAAAGAACAGCAGGGTGGGGCGGCGGGCCGCGTCCGGGTCAGGCGAGCCGTCCGCCCGTAGCGCCCGCCCGTAGTAGGCCGTCACCCGGTCCCCTGCCGCCGTTTGGAACGACACCCGGCGCGCGTCGGGCGTCAGGGCCACTCCGTCCACTGCGCCCCACTGGCGCGAGTAGGCGGCATTGAAAACGAGCTGCCGCTGGAACGCGGCCAGCCCGACCAGCGGCGCGAGGTACAGGACGGCCAAGACAAACAGAAGCCGCCTGACGGTCCTGGGGAGGACCATCCGGCGGCCTTGTCGGGTGGTGGGCGGCTCCGTCATCATCGTGCGGACCCTCTGCCGAGTCCTAGACGTTATGCGCGATGATGATGGCTTCGGCGATCTCGCGCATGGACTTGCGCGTGTTCATGCTCTGGATCTGGATGCGCCGGAACGCCTCCTGTTCCTTCAGCCCGTACTGGTCCATCAGGATGCCCTTGGCCCGGTCCACGGCCTTGCGGGTGTCCAGCTTGTTTTCCAGGTCCGAGACCTCGTTCTCAAGCTCCACGAACTCCTCGTAGCGCGAGATCGCGATCTCCATGGCGGGCAGCAGGTCGGCCTCCTTGAAGGGCTTGACGAGGTAGGCGAAGACGCCCGCATCCTTGGCCCGGTCTACCAGGTCCTTCTGGGAGTAGGCCGTCAGCAGCAGGACGGGCGCGATGCCCTCGGTCGTGATGACCTTCGCGCCGTCAATGCCGTCGAGTTCGGGCATCTTGATGTCCAGGATCACGATGTCCGGCTTCATCTCGCGCGCCACCTCGATAGCCTTGGCCCCGTCCCCGGCCTCACCGACGACCTGGTGGCCCATGTTCTCCAGGGTCTTTCGCAGGTCCAGCCGGATGATCGGCTCGTCGTCGGCGATCACGATTCGTAGTGAGTCCATTGTAAAAGTCTCCGTCCTTTTTCCCGCAGCATGTCGAAGGGATATGAAAGGAAGGGGCCGCGCTTCTCGTTGCAGCCCCTCCCGCTTTCTGCTATAATAGCTTGGATACTTTCTATCATAGCAAATTCCGTGCCAAAAAAGCAAGGGCGATCCCTGCTGATAAAGCGAACCACCCGCCGACGCTTCGGCTCTTCGCCCTGCTCTGAGTTCGTGATGGAAGTCTCTGCCGACACTCGCCCCAATTGGCCGCCCCGCATGGAGACGCTGAGCCATGACAAAGAAACCAGAATACTCGATCACGGATTTGGGAATAATGCCGGGTTTCGATGAGAGCAGGGCAACCGCTTTGAACGATGAAGGGCAAGTCATAGGTACCCTGCGGCGGGGCGACTTTGACTTCAAGCCTTATGGTTTTCACTGGCGCGAAGGCATGATAAGCGGTTCAGGGGATGTTATTCCAAATAGCATCAACAACAAAGGTCAAATTGCTGGGATAAGTCGCAAAATCTACTTAGAGTTCATCGCTTATGGCGAAAAGCCGAGGTCTTCCCCAAGGAGCAACACCGTCCATTGGGGTCAGGCGATTAGTGAGAATGGTCAAACGGTGGGCTTCAGCCAGTTCACCAATTGGAACGTTCCGTCGAAGTCGAAACGCCAGCCATTTATCTTAGAAAGCGACGAACGAAGTTCCCTGACTATTCCTGAAGGCTACGATGCTGGGGAGGCGATGGGAATTAACAGCCAGGGGATGGTCGTCGGCAACGTCTGGTCGCGAGATGTCAGCGATAAACATGCAATTGTCTGGCAGGACGATGAAGTGAGGCATCTTGGTGAACTGACGGGCTTCCACAACACCGAGGCAATTACCGTCAACGATTCAGGCCATGTTCTCGTCAAGGCTTTTCAGGCCCGTTTTGCCGAACTTCTACGCCAGTCCACTGGAGCCGGGGATCTGCATCAACTGACTGAAGAGGTGGCAAGAATACCCGCAAATGCTTGGGGATTTAAACATCAGCCTTATCTGTGGAACAGCGGCCAGTGGCAGGAAATTAATGGGATGCGCTTTGCACATGCCCTGAACAATCAAGGTCAGGTAGTCGGCTCGATCTTGATAGATCCAAAAACAGCATCGGGACCGTCGGGACCGAATGAACGTGCCGGTAACCATGCGGCATTTTGGGAGGCTGGTGAGGTGATGGATCTAAACAATGCCCTGCCCGAAGACTCAGGCTGGGTACTACAGAAAGCCACAGACATCAACAACTGGGGCCAGATCGTCGGCGACGGCGTGTTTGAGGGCAAATCCCGCGCCTTTCTGTTGACGCTCGAACGCCTATGAAACTGCCATGCTTGCTAACAGCCTTTGCCGTATCATTTCTGATTGGCGCAACCGCCCACGCCCAGACTGCTCCGCGCTACACCGCCATAGATCTCGGCTCGCTGGGCGGGCAGGAGTGCGCGGCGACGGCCCTGAACGACCGGGGGCAGATCGTCGGCGGGGCGGACACGGCGCGGCACGGCAAGGGGCCGGAGTTCATCACCAATGTCTTCGTCTGGCAGAATGGGCGGATGCATGCGGTGCCGGGGCTGGACGGCAGCCACGCCTACGTTGACGCGGTCAACGGCGCGGGGCAGATGACCGGGGCCTACAGCGCCGACCCGCTCAAGGCGCAGTTCACGTCCGCCCTGTTCGGCCCGACCGGTAAGGTCCGGCTGCTGGGCGGCTTCCCGGCCACCCAGCACGGCTACTCGCTCTCCAAGGCGGACGGCCTCAACGCCAAGGGCCAGGTGGTCGGCATCTCCAATAACCAGGCATTCTTCTGGAACTTGGGGCGTCTGAAGAAGCTGGCACCGCCGCCGGGCTATCAGGCGTCGGAAGCGTGGAGCGTCAATGACAAAGGCCAGGCGACGGGCAAGGCCGACCGGGCGGGCGGCGTGGGCAAAGCCGGGCTGACCCATGCCCTGTATTGGGAGGCGGGCGGCAGAGTCACCGACATGGGAACCCTGCCCGGCTACACCGACAGCGTAGGGAAAGCGATCAACAACAAGGGCCAGGTGGTGGGCTGGGTGGGCGTGACGCGGGGAACGCCGGGGCGGCGAATCACGTTCCACTACCAGGCGTTCCTGTGGCAGAACGGACGGATGCGCGGCCTGGGTTCCATCCCCCGCATCCCCGACAGCAAAGCCGCCGCCCTCAACGACAGAGGCCAGATCGTCGGCAACGCCTACTTCAAGACCGATGAGGCCGCCCTGCTCTGGCAGAACGGCAAAGTGTATGAACTGAACGCCCTGGTTCCGCCACACTCGGGCTGGAAGCTGCAAAACGCATTGGGCATCAACGCCCGAGGCCAGATCATCGGCAACGGCATCCACAACGGTATCCGCCGGGGCTTCCTGCTGAACCCCCGGCCGTAAGGAAACGCATTGGAAAAATTCGCTTTCATCATCCACCCACTCGATGCGCGCCGCGACGTGGCGAAGAAGGGCGGCATCTACAGCGCCGCCAAGTACCTGCCGGAGCCGGCCGTGGAGTGGGGGATGCAGTTCAAGACCCCCATGCTCATGTCCCACATCACCGGCATCCAGTCGCCGACGGGGGCCGAGGCGGAGGGCTGGTTCATCGGCTGCCCGCTGACGCCGAGGCAGATGCTCACCTTGCCTCAAGAATTCGTCTACAAGCGCCTCGTCCAGTGCGGCAGGCTGGCCGAGTCGCTGGGCGCGGGCATCATTGGTTTGGGCGCGTTCACTTCCATCGTCGGCGACGGCGGCATCACCATCGCCAAAGAGCTTGACATCGCCGTGACGACCGGCAACTCCTACACCACGGCGACGGCCGTGGAGGGCGGCCTGGACGCGGCTCGGCGCATGGGCATTGACATCAAGCGGGCCAAGGTGGCCGTGGTCGGCGCGACCGGCTCCATCGGCAAGACCTGTGCCCAGATGCTGGCCCCGCAGTGCGCCGAGATCGCCCTGATCGGGCGGGACCTGGCCCGTTTAGAGGCCGTCGGCGGCGAGCTGGCCGGGGCCTGCGTCCGCCTGTACGATGACGTCCATTTGGGCCTGCGCGACGCCGACCTGATCCTGACCGTCACCAGCGCCCGCGACGCCGTGATCGAGCCGGAGGACCTGAAGCCCGGCAGCGTGGTCTGCGACGTGGCCCGCCCCCGCGACGTTTCGGTGCGCGTGGCGAAGGAGCGCGACGACGTGCTGGTCATCGAGGGCGGCGTCGTCGCCGTGCCCGGCCCCGACGCCGATTTCCACTTCCACTTCGGCTTCCCGCCCAAGACCGCCTACGCCTGCATGTCCGAGACGATCATGCTGGCTTTGGATGGCCGTTACGAGTCGTTCACCCTGGGCAAAGAGGTGTCCATCGCCCAAGCGGAAGAGACGAGCCGCCTGGCGAAGAAGCACGGGTTTAGACTCGCCGGCTACCGGAGCTTCGAGAAGGAAGTCACCCAGGAGACAATCGAGACGACCCGGCGGCGGGCGCAGGAAAAGCGGAAGTAGATGCAGCAGAAGGACGAGTGATTGAAATCACTCGCTGACGCAGGATTTGTCCAAGGGACAAGGGGAGCGGTGGAGCCGCCGGCCTGTTCCCCCTCCGGCCTTCTCCCGGTGTTCCTTTCCCTCTTCTGTCCCTTGGACAGGTCCGCGCGGAGCGAGTGATTTCAATCACTCGGCTTCCACCGGCAGGTAAAGCAGAGGTAACAAGATTGTGGCAGGTGAGCGGGACACCGAGCGTGTCCCTCCGACTGACGCGCGCAGGCACGGTTTCCATTGATCCGCAGCGGCGAAGCGGAGTACCATGTTTCGCGGGCACCCGTCTTCCGATCCATGACCTGTTCGACTATCTCGCGGGGAGCGAGCCATTAGGAAGCTTCCTGGAGAGCTTCCCTAGCGTGTCACGCGAACAGGCCGAAAGGGTGCTGGTGCTGGCCGAAGACAGGCTGTTCGATGGGCTTTTGGCGGGAGGCACCTGAGCCGCAGCCCGCCGAGCCGAGAGACGAGTGGTTTTCAACCACTCGATACCTCATCATCTACTCCCCCGCCATGACCACCGCGACCGGCATCATCCGTGCCAGCGGCGTCACCAGCCCTGCCTCCACCTGGATCTTTAGAACGCGCTCGATGTCCTTGTAGGCGGGCGGCGCTTCCTCCGCCGACAGGCCCTCCACCAGAATATCCTGCTCTTTTAACCGCCGCCGCACTTCCCCCAGGCTGATCTCATCCCGGACCGACGTCCGGCTGCCCACGCGGCCCGCGCCGTGGGAGGCGGAGTGCAGGGCTTCGGGAACGCCCTCGCCGCGCACCAGGTAGGACGCGCTCCCCATGCTGCCGGGGATGACGCCCAGGACGCCCTTCTCGGCGGGCGTCGCGCCCTTGCGGTGGATGACCCGGTCGGCACCGTCCCGCCAGGCGAAGTTGTGGTCGTTCTGGACTGTCGCCATGGGCGTCAGCCCGGAGCGGCGGGCGAACGCCGCGTGGATGACCTCGTGATTTGCCCGCGCGAAGTCCCCGGCCAGCTCCATCGCCGCCCAGTATTCCCGCCCCGCGTCCTCATCCAGACTCAGCCACTCGTACATCTTCGGGACCCGCGCCGTCCGTGCCGTTTCCAAGGCCGCCAGCCGCATGTAGTGGTTCGCGAGGGCGTAGCCGACCCCGCGCGAGCCGCTGTGCGTCAGCAGGCCGCCGAACGTCTCGGGCAGGCCGCTCTCCGCGTCCAGCCGCTCCCCGACCACCAGCTCGGCGAAGTGGTTGCCGCTGCCGCTCGTCCCGATCTGCCGCCGCGCCTTGTCGCGCAGGCCGCGCGTCTGACCGGTCAACGCCCAGCGTCCTTTGTCCAGGACGGCATGGTCGGCGGGCCGGGCGTTGTCCGCGCCCACGCCGAACGTCGTTACGGCCAAGAGGTCCCGGAAAAGCGTTTCGCGCCGCCCCAGGAACTCGCCGGGCGGCACGGCGAACAGGCTGAGGTGCATCCGGCAGCCGATGTCCACGCCGACCATGGCGGGCGAGACGGCCCGGTGGGCGGCGAAGACCCCGCCGATGGGCAGGGCGTACCCGACATGGGCGTCCGGCATCAAGGCCCCTTCCAGGGCGATGGGCAGCCGCAGGGCGAGTTCCAGTTGGCCGACGGCGACCGGCGAGATGTCCGCGCCGACCTCCCCATAGACGTGGAACGGCGCGGGGGCGTCGCGCAGGGTCTGGACCGGCTCGGAGCGGCCGTATTCGGCTTCGAGGGCCGCCAGTATCTCCGGCTCGGCGGCCCCGGCCTTCTTCATGGCGGCGGCCCGGACGGACATCTGCCTCCACCTCTTGTCGCCCTTCCAGGGGCGTAGTAGCGTGTTGACTTTCATGGTCTCTTTATCGCCGGGGCGGGCAATTTTGCAAAGGAAAAGCCTCCCGCCGGATGGGCGGGAGGCGATATGGGGACGGAGGAGGCGAATACGGGGCCTACCCGCCGGTGATCGTCAGCGGGGCCGTCTGGACCACCGACCCCAGCGTCGCCCGGATCGTCACGGTCTGGGTCGCGGGATTAGCGTAGGTGTTGATCGCGAACGTCGCGCTCGCACTGCCTGCGGGAATGACGACTGCCCGATGGAGGTGAACGATGGACGAGTCGCTGCTGGACAGGCCGACGACGACCGTGCTGACGGCGGGGCCGTTGAGCGTGACGGTCGCGGTCACGAGGGTGCCGTCCGTGACCGGGGAGGGGAACGTCAGGGAAGCCAGGGCGATCGGGTTGACCGCGATGCTGACCGTCGCCGGGGCGCTGGTGTAGGTGCCGTTGCGGACCGTGAACGTGAAGCTGTCCGGGCCGGTGTAGCCGGCATTCGGCGTGTAGGTCAGGTTCGGCGCGGTGCCCGACAGGGTGCCGTTCGCGGGGCCGGTGATGATGGCGTAGGACAGTGCCCGGCCATTAGGGTCCGTGCCGCTGAGTGTGACGGCGACGGGGGCGGCCTGCGTGGTGGTGACGCTCTGGGTGTTAGCTGCGGGCGTGGCCGCCGCGACGGCCTGCCCGACGGCGGCGTAGGCGTCCAGGATGCCGTACCCGGCGTCCCTGTTCGGGAGCGCGCCGAAGGCGGCATCAATCGGGATGTCCGAAGAGGTCAGCAGGCTGAACATCTTCGTGGGCTGGCCTATCAGATACGGGTCCGCCGACAGGACCAGGCCGGCGATGGCGGCGTCGTGCGGGGCGGCGGCCGAGGTGCCGTAGAAGGGGGAGAAGTTCGGCGCGTAGGACGAGACGCCGTCCGAGCCGGTCAGGACCGGCTTCTGCCGGACGACGCCGCCGGTCGAGGAGCGGTTGCCCGGCGTGTATTCCACCCCGGCCCCGCTGAAGAAGACGCGGCGCGGGCCGTCCGAGCTGAACGCCTCGGTCACGTCCGTGGACTGGAACGAGCGGTTCTGGCCGTAGGGGATGGAGGCGTCCGCGGCGGCGACGGCGTAACAGGTCGCCGCCCCGGCATGACCCACCAGGCCGAACGGTGTCGAGAGGTTCAGGAGCGCGGCCCCGTCGCTGGTCACGGCCAGATGCAGCAGGACGCCGTTGCCGCCCGCCTTGACGACGACGACGAAGTCGCCCTGATCAGCCTCGCACGCCTCGATGGGGTCCTGCGCCCCGTTCTGGGTGTTCGTGGAGGAGAACAAAATCTGAGTGAAGCTGGAGTCAAACACGAAGATGTCGTAGTCGTCCGTCGCCCCCCCCTGTGGATCGGCCCAGAAGAGGAAAACGTCCTGCTGCGGGTAGCTGCCGCTGGTCAGGACCTGGTTCCGGTAGTCGTTCGCGGCGTCGAACGCCAGCGTCGGCACACCGACATCTTTCGCGGGGCTGGTCGCGACCGGTAGGGTGACGCCGGAGGCGTTCCAGTCGCCCTCCCAGGCCGCCGTTTTCCCTTCCTGGTCCAAATTGTAGTCGTTGCCGGCCGAGGAGAAGTAGAATGCGCCCGCCGCCGAAACCGCGTCAACGGCTTGGGCGATGATGCCGTCCTGGAACGGCGGTTCATCGAAGTAGGCCGCGTCGTCTACGATGATGTTGCAGCCGGCCTGCTGCAAGGCCTTGATGTTGGTGGCGAATTGTGCATCAGACGGGTTTGCCGTGGCGAAGTAGAGCTGTGCGCCGGGGGCGAGGCGGTGGACGATCTCCAGCATCGCCGTGCCCTCGCCCGTGCCGCCGCTCGCGCCCGACAGTACCGTCACAGGCCCGAGGCGTCCGGCCCGCTGCTCGGCGGCGAGGCCCTTCACCGTGTCGGAGAGGACGCCGATCTTGATGCCGGTCCCGTCAACGCCGAACGTCGTGCGGGCCAGCCCGGCGCGCTGGGCCAGGTCGCCCTGGGGGTCCGGAAGGCTGGTCGTCGCGGCGAACTGGGCGGCAAGCGAGGGCAGCGGAGCGTCTGCCGTGTCCCGGAGGCCAGGCTGGCCCGCCGCCTGGGCGCGACGGACACGGTCGAGCAGGGCGGGCAGGGCCGCTTTGACGCGCCCCCGGCGAGCCGCCGGCGTGGCGGCGGGAGAAGGGATGGGCAGGCCGGGGACCAGGGGGCCGGGACGCACCGCCTTCGTGGGGAGGGTTGTGGTCCGGTGTCCGACCAGGTGCGCCGTCTCGGCGGGCCGGATGGAGCGGACGGCGGGGGAGGCGGCGACCGTCTCCAGTTGGAGGACCGGCAGGGAGGCGCGGATCGAGTTGTAGGCGGGCCAGGAGCCGACGACGGTGCCCCCGGCGGCGGCGATGCGCGCCAGCAGGTCGTCGGTGACGGTCGCCTTGATGTCAACGGAAACCATGCCGCTCGCGTCGGGCTGCGCCCTGGCGCTGACGCGGACGGTGTTTAACAGGTTCAGCGTGGCCGCGCTGAGGGTGCCCGCACCGGCAGCGCCTGCCGCCCTTGCTCCCCTCACACCGGCAGTAGCCGGGGTGGCCGGGGCTGCGGCGCGCGCGAGGATGGCGGCGCGCAGGAGGTTGGAGTCGATCTTGGCCTGCGATGGGGTGCGGGCGGCTTTCTCGGCCTCAAGCGCGGCCATCTGCGAGAGCGCATAGGCGGAAACCGGCGGCTGTGTGTCGGCGGTGGTCTTGACGGCACCCCCGGCAGTAGGAATCTGGGCGGCGGCGGGGTGGGGGGTGTTCAGGAACACCGTGAGGCCAAGAGCGGCCAATCTCAGGGCCGACGCGCGTGCGGGTCGCATTCGGTGGTTCACCTTTCTCGGAGCGGACATCTGTCTCGCGGCGGGCGAAAAGCTGCCGCCAAAAAATTATACTGCACAAATCGTGTAAAATGTGGAAGGAGCAGAAAAAGACCGTGATTATGATGGGCTGTTTGCCTGGATCGCTTCCTTAAACGACGCGACTTGTTTTTAGCACTCTCTTGACACGAGTGCTAAAACGGAGTATACTCATGCTCGGAAGTTTTCCATTTCTTGAGCGCGACACACTAAACAAGACACCCATTGAAGGAGGTCAGACCCATGTTGAAACCGCTAGGCGACCGCATCGTCGTCAAGGCCCTGGAGGCCGAAACCCAGTCGAGCGGCGGCATTTTCCTGCCGGATACCGCGAAAGAAAAGCCCCAGCAGGGCGAAGTCCTGGCCGTCGGGCCGGGCAAGATGCTGGACACCGGCAAGGTCAGCGCCGTGGACGTACAGGTCGGCGACAAGATCGTCTACTCGAAGTACGGCGGGACCGAGATCAAGGTCGGCGGTGAGGATGTCATCATCCTGCGTGCCGACGACGTTCTCGGCGTCCTGAACAGCTAACGCACCGCATACGAAAAGCGAACGAGGAGAAACAGAAATAATGGCAGCCAAAGAATTGCTGTTCGATGAGGCCGCGCGGCGGGCGCTGGAGCGCGGCGTCAACACGCTGGCCGATGCGGTCAAGGTGACCCTGGGGCCGCGTGGGCGCTACGTCGTCCTGGAGAAGAAGTTCGGCTCCCCGTCCCTCGTGGACGACGGCGTGACCATCGCCAAGGAGATCGAGGTCGAGAACAAGTTCGAGAACATGGGCGCGCAGCTCGTCCGCGAAGTGGCCTCCAAGACCAACGACGTGGCCGGTGACGGCACCACGACCGCGACCGTTCTGGCCCAGGCCATCGTCCGCGAGGGCCTGAAGAACGTCGCCGCCGGGTCCAACCCGCTGGCCGTCAAGCGCGGCATCGACAAGGCCGTCGAGGTCGCCGTGGCCGAGATCAAGAAGCTCGCCGTGCAGGTGGAGGGCAAGGAGTCCATCACCCAGGTCGCCACCAACTCCGCCAAGATCGCGCTGATCGGCGAGCTGATCGCCGACGCCATGGACAAGGTCGGCAAGGACGGCGTCATCACCGTCGAGGAGAGCAAGGGCACCACCACTTCGCTCGAACTCGTCGAGGGCATGCAGTTCGACAAGGGCTACATCTCCCCCTACTTCGTCACCGACGCCGAGCGGCTTGAGGCCGTGCTGGAAGACCCGTACATCCTGCTGTTCGAGAAGAAGATTTCCAGCGTCCAGGACTTCCTGCCCGTCCTCGAGAGCGTCGTCCGGAGCGGACGGCCCCTGCTGATCATCGCCGAGGACGTGGACGGCGAGGCTTTGGCGACCCTGGTGGTCAACAAGCTGCGCGGCACCTTCAACGTGGTCGCCGTCAAGGCCCCCGGCTTCGGCGACCGCCGCAAGGCCATGATGGAGGATCTGGCGGTCCTGACCGACGGCAAGTTCGTCACCGAAGACCTGGGCATCCAGCTCAAGAACGTGGACGAGACCTACCTCGGGTCGGCCAAGCGCGTCACCATCACCAAGGACGAGACCACCATCGTCGAGGGCAAGGGCAGCGCGGCCTCGATCCAGGGCCGCATCGCCCAGATCAAGGCGCAGGTCGAGAAGTCGGATTCCGACTACGACCGCGAGAAGCTCCAGGAGCGGCTCGCCAAGCTCTCCGGCGGCGTGGCCGTCATCCAGGTCGGCGCGGCCACCGAGACCGAGCTGAAGGAAAAGAAGCACCGCATCGAGGACGCCCTTTCGGCGACCCGCGCGGCGGTCGAGGAGGGCATCGTGCCCGGCGGCGGCACGACGCTCATCAAGATCATCTCGGCCCTGGATAGCCTCCAGCTCGTGGGCGATGAGCAGGTCGGCGTCAACATCATCCGGCGCGCTTTGGAAGAGCCTGCCCGCCAGATCGCCAACAACGCCGGCGTCGAAGGCTCGGTCATCGTCGAGAAGATCAAGCAGACCGGGCTGGGCTACAACGCCGCGACGGGCGAGTTCGGCGACCTGGTCGCCCAGGGCATCGTGGACCCGGCCAAGGTGACCCGGTCCGCCTTGCAGAACGCGGCCTCCATCGCCGGCCTGATCCTCTCCACCGAGGCCCTCGTGGCCGAGCGGCCCGAGAAGGCCGCGCCCGCCCCCGGTGGCGGTGGCGGCGGCATGGGCGGCGGGATGCCTGGCATGGGCGGCATGGGCGGCTTCTAAGCTACCCGTCCCCGACGCTAACGTCTGCGACATTGCGGCAAGAGAAGCCGGAGGCCGAATGGCCTCCGGCTTCTCTGTTTCGCAGGGTATATTGCAAGGGAAAGACAATCTGGTGCAGAAATCAAGTGCTGGCTCGAAATTGATAATCGTGTGCGGTCTTCCCGGCGCAGGAAAGACGACTCACGCTAAAACGCTAAAAGAAAAGCTTGGCGCGATCCGGTTCTGCCCGGATGAATGGATGGAGATACTCTCGTTTGACTTGTACGACGAAGAAAGACGAGCGAAGATCGAAGCCCTGCAATGGAAGTTGAGTCAGGAATTGTTAGCGGCAGGCTTTACGGTCATCATCGAGTGGGGAACATGGGGCAGATCGGAACGCGACACACTACGGCTCGGGGCGAGGGCGTTTGGTGCCGTCGTGGAGCTGCATTACCTGCCTGCTCCGATAGATGTCCTTTTCGAGCGCATTCAACGCCGGGGCACGGAAGACCCGCCGATGACGATGGAAGATTTGCAACGATACTCTCAAAAATTCCAGGCTCCCACCGGCGAGGAAATGGCTCTCTTTGATGTATTTGAGAGCGCCGGACTAACGGAGCATCATCAAGAGAGAGCTGTGGATAGCCTGAAATATGCCATTTGAGATCAAACAATATGTGGTCGCTTTGACCGAAGACCTGCCTCCGCATGGCCTTGTGCGCGGTCAGGTCGGGGCGATTGTCGAGCAATACTCGCCTGATGCGTTCGAGGTCGAGTTCGTGGACAACAGCGACTGTACCTACGGGCCTGTCACGCTGAAAAGCGGGCAACTCATGGTTCTACACTATGAGCCTATCCAGGTGGCGTGAACAAGTACGGGAAAGCCAGGGGCCAACCGGCCTCCGGCTTTCCTCTTGTATCGGGCTATGAGGTATAATGGCTGCATCCATCGGAGAAAGGTCTACGACGATGCACACACTGACTTTGGAGTTGCCCGACGACATTTATGAGCCTCTGCTCCACAAGGCACAGCGCAGTGCCAGCACCCCGGAGGCGTTGCTGACTCGGTGGGCCATCGAGGCTGTTCAGCCCGTGCCGGACGACCCGCTTCTGAAACTGCTCGGCTCCATTGAGGGTGATGTCAGCGACGTTTCGGCCAAACACGATGACTATCTCGGGCGCTCCCTGCTGACGGACACCGGCAGATGAATGAAGTCTTCGCTGACACGTCCGGCTGGGCCAGCGCGTTTGTCCGCACCGAGACCTGTTATTCCATGGCCGCCGCTTTCCTGCGGCAATGGCAGGCGGACGGAACCAGGGTCGTGACGACGAATTACGTTATCAACGAAGTCTCGGCGCTCCTCACAAGCCCGTTGCGTGTCCCTCGGCCGCAGCAAATCGCCATCCTGAACTCCATTCGGAATGCGTCCTGGGTGGAAGTCGTACACGTTGACCCGGACCTGGATGAAGCGGCTCATGCCCTGTTTCAGAACAGGCCCGACAAGCTCTGGAGCCTGGTGGATTGTGCGAGTTTTGTTGTCATGCAGCAGCGTGGCATCACCCTGGCATTCACCAATGACCACCATTTTGAGCAGGCCGGGCTGGTGCGTTTGCTGAAGTGAGACAAGAGAGTGAAGAACAACGAGGATGGCCGGGGCCAATCGGCTTCCGGCTTTCTGTCGTTCTGTACAATTCACCTGTAGCACCCGTTGACATCGCCCGCACATTTGCGGTATCCTTATCGCGAACCATTCTCCGTAAGTAATCGTTTTACAAGACCATGCAACCGACCATAGAAGGGCGCATCGCCGAGATGTGCCGAAAGCTCCAGGACAGCGGGCACCGGATGACGCCGCAACGGCTTTGCATCTTGCAGGCGCTCGTCGGATCCAACAGCCACCCCAGCGCGGAAGAGATCTATGCCCAGGTGCAGCGCGTCTCGCCGATGACCTCGCTCGCCACGGTCTACAAGACTCTGGAGACGCTGCGGGATATGGGCGAGGCTCTGGAGATGGAGGTCGGGGACGGTCGGCGGCACTACGATGGCGTCAGGCCGCATTCCCATCCCCATGTCATCTGCACCGGTTGTGGGCGGATCGAGGACGTTGACCTTCAAGACCTCAGCAGCCTGCAAGCCGAGGCCGGGCAGGCGTCGGGCTACCGGATCAGCGCCCAGCGGGTCGAGTTCTACGGGCTTTGCCAGACGTGCCAAGAGGTATCGGAACAGAAAGATCAAGTGGATTGAGCATCACACAGGACCCCAAGCCGAAGGACGCGGACTCGCGCCGCCTGATCAAAGCCATCGAGGGAAATTGGCAGGCCGAGATGGAGGGCGCGGCCACCTATCAGGCATTGGCGGACCGGGAAGGCGACCCAAAGCGCCGGCACACTTTGGAAGGTCTGGCGAAGGCCGAAACTGCACACGCCCACCTGTGGGAGCGCCGCCTGACCGAGCTGGGCGCGTCCGCCCCGCACTACACCGGGCCGGCCACGGGCGTCGCGGACAGTCTGCCAAACCGCATCGGCGGGACGGACGCCACCCTGCGCCGCATCGAGATGGAGGAGCGCAAGCACGTCGCCTCCTACGGGCGGCAGTTGCAGGAGCTTGGGGACGCGGCGAGCGTCGCCATCCTGGAACGGGTCATCGCGGACGAGCGGGCGCACTCCAAGGCCCTGAAGCACATGCTGGCCCCGACGCCGTCGGTCGCGCCCCCCGTGGACGCCCCCATCGGGCAGCACTTCTCGCGTCCCCTGGATCCGCAGCAGGCTTTGGATGATTTGCGGGCGCGCAAGGGGCACAAGTCGCCCGCCTCGTGGATCGGGGATGCGATCTACGGCGTCAACGACGGTCTGGGCGCGATCTTCGGCATCGTGTCAGGCGTGTCAGGCGCGACGGCGGGGGACAACAAGACGGTCCTGCTGGCCGGCATCGCGGGCATGATCGCGAGCGCCCTCTCGATGGGGTCGGGGGCGTACCTCGCCGCCAAGAGCGAGCGGGAGATCTACGAGGCCGAGTTGCAGCGCAAGCGGGCGGAGCTGGCCGAGAACCCCGAGGACGGCCGCGAGGAGATGTCACTGATCTTCCAGATCAAGGGCGTCCCGCTCGAAGACGCCGAGCGCGTCGCCGCCCACCTCGCCCGCGACCCGGAGCAGCTTCTGAAGACGCTGGCCGCCGAGCAGCTCAACCTCACGGAAGACGCCCTGAGCAACCCTTACGTCTCGGCCGGCTCAGGGGCACTTTCCACTGCCGTCGGGGCCTTCATCCCCATCATCCCGTTCCTGTTCCTGCACGGTCTGGCCGCCATCATCGCCGCCGCCGTCGTGTCCCTTTTGGCCCACTTCGCCGTGGGCGCGGCCAAGACCCTGATCACCGTCCGCTCCTGGTGGAGCAGCGGCCTGGAGATGACGGCCGTGGGCGCGGTGGAAGGGCTGGTGACTTACTTCATCGGCAAGGGGTTGGGCGGGCTGGCCTAGAGGCTGTTGCGAACCATGCCGTTGGGTGCAGTTGCTCCATGGATGGCACGGCTATTCAGCCTCCGGCTAACAAGCCCCACTTCTGCACTGGCAGACCCGGAGGGCGCGGGGCTAAGACTTCTCGGACTCCCTTCTGAGTGCCGCGAAGCGGTACTTCTTAGCGTCTGCGCTGTCTAGCCGTGCCGTTCACGGAGCAACTGCACCCGCCGGCATGGCCTTGTCTGGATTTCTCGCACCCACATTGCTGTGGTATACTGAACCGAGGGAGCATGGCCCGAACGGGCCTGAGCCGAGGGGAGCCACCGCATGGGACGCTATGAACGCCGAGTCTTGCTGGGAGCCGCCGTGGGGGCCGTCTGCGCCCTCGGCCTACTCCTGCTGCTCGGCTTCCGCACGGCCCGCCCGCCGCGCCTCGTCCGCCCCCCTCAGCCGCCAGGTCCGGTCGGTCGCACCCCTCCGCCCGGCCCGGCGGGGCCGCTGGCGGGCGTCGTCGTCGTCCTAGACCCCGGCCACGGCGGGCAGGACCCCGGCGCGCTGTGCGGGGAAACCTCCGAGGCCGCCCTGACCTACCGCACGGCGACCGAAGTCGCGGCCAGCCTGCGGGACTGCGGCGCCCGCGTCGTCTATACCGTCCGGAGCCGCCAGCTTGACCCCGCCCTCACGCTCACCGAGCCACCGCTGACACGGCCCGCCGACGCCGTCCTGGCCGCGACGGGCCGGCCGCTCCGGTCCCGAAGCTCGGCCCGCCCGCTCTGGGAGCGGGCCGAAACGGCGCGCACCGTCTGGGCGCATCGCAGCCGGTGGGACCCGGACGCCCGCCGGAACGTCTTCTTCGTCTCGCTGCACTATGACGCCTTCTCGGACGCCGCCGTTTCCGGGAGCGTCGTCTGCGTGGACCGCCGCGTCCGCCGACTGCCCGCCTTGGGGGCGGCACTGGCATCACAGATGGCGCGGGGGAGCTTCGGGCGGAACTGCAATTACCGAGGCGTCCGTGGGGTTTCCGGCCACGAGCTTGGGGTGCTGAACCCGGAGCAGAACCCCGTCCCCGAGAGAGTCCTGCTGGAACTGGCGACGCTCTCCAACCCGCAGGACGCTCTGGAGGCCGCCGACCCCGTGTGGCGCACCGGGATGGCCCACCGGATCACCGACGCGATCATCCTCGTCCACCAGGAGAGCCGCGCCCGAAAGGACCTCGCCGGAGTTTGAAGACGACGCAATACCTCCTCTCCGTCCCGCCCGCGATGACGCGGGACCCCGCCCTCTGGGGACACCTGGGCACCTCGTGGTTTGTCGCCTCCGACCCGCCGGGCGTCTCCTTCGGGTCGGGCGGCGGCACGGCCCACCTGCTCGTCGAGGCGTGGAAGGCGACGAGCGAGGGCGAGTCATTTCCCGGCTGGCTGCGCGGCAGCCGCAAAATGATCATCCACGGCGGCGGCCAGTCCCGCCGCCTCCCCGCCTATGCCCCCGTCGGCAAGCCGTTCCTGCCCCTGCCCGTCATCCGGGGCGCGCTGGGGCAGCGGCTGGACCAGACCCTACTGGACATCCAGCGGCCCGTCTTTGACGGCGTACTCCGGGGCGCCCCCGACGCCTATGTCGCCGCCGTCGCCAGCGGCGACGTCCTGCTGCGCTTCACGCCGCCCGCCGCGCCCCTGCCCGTCGCGGACGTTCTGGCCCTGGGGATGCCGGCGACGCCCGAAACCGCCCAGGACTTCGGCGTCTTCTTTTTCCGGCGCGACGCGCCGGACGTGCTGGCCTTCTTCCTGCAAAAGCCGACGCCCGACCTGATCCGTAAGCTGGCCGAGGATCATCTCTTCCTGGTAGATACGGGCTTCTGGCTGTTCAGCGAGCGCGCTCTGTCGGTTTTGATGGGGCGGTGCGGCTGGGATGAAGCAACCCAGACTTTCTCCGGCGCGGGGGCGTCCGCCTACGACCTGTACGCCAGCTTCGGCCCCGCCATGGGTGCCGCCCCCGCCCAGCCCGACGTGGCCCTGGCCGGCCTGTCTGCCGTCGCCCTGCCGCTGGCGGAGTCCGAGTTCTACCACCTCGGCACCGGACGGCAGATGATCGAGTCCGTCTCGCGCCTGCAAAACCTGCGGGGCGAGCAGAGCGGGTGGGGCGGCCTGCGCCCGCACCCGGACCAGTTCGTCCTGAATTCCGTGTTCGACCCGCCCATCCGGCAGGCAGCGAACCACACGCTCTGGGTGGAGAACAGCGTCATCCCCGCCTCGTGGCAGCTCGCACGGGAACACGTCTTGACGGGCGTGCCGGACAATGACTGGTCGCTGACCCTGGAGCCGGGCGTCTGCCTGGACTTCGTTCCCGTCGGCGCAACTGACTACTGCGTCCGCGCGTATGGCCTGGATGACCCCTTTCGGGGGGCCGTCGGCTCGCCTGAAACGCTCTGGCTGGGCCAGCCCGCTCCCGCATGGGCCGGTCGGCGCGGCCTGTCCTGGGAAGAGGCCGGCATCCCGCCCGGCACCGACCTCTATGACGCCGCCTTGTTCCCTGTCCTTCCGCTTTCCGCCATCTCCGGCGGCTTCCTCCAATGGCTGTTCGCCCAGGAGCCGGTTCAGAGCCGCGAACACGCCGTCTTGTGGCGGGGCGGCCCGCGCCTGTCCGCGCGGAACCTGAACGCACAGGCGAACATCGGGCGGCTCGCCCGGCAGCGCGACGGGAACCTGCGCCGCGTCCTGCCGCTGATGCACGGCCGGCCCGGACGTAGCGCCTTTTTTGACCTGGATCTGGCCGCGACCGCCCGCCTGATGGCGCGCGCCGACATCAGCCTGCCGCCGGCCCCTGCCGGGGTCGCCTACACCCCGGCGAGCCGGATGCAGGATGCCATGCTGCGCGCCCAGCTCGCCCGCACGCGCGGCCTGCCCGAGGCGGCACGACACGAGGGCGAGGCCTTCGGCTGGCTGCGGCAGACCCTCCTCTCGGGCCAGTCGCTCGCCGTCCGGCCGGGGCGCGATGTCCTGGAAGACCAGATTCTCTGGGGCCGCAGCCCCCTGCGCTTCGACCTCGCCGGCGGATGGACCGACACCCCGCCGTACTGCATCCAGCACGGCGGCAAGGTCCTGAATCTGGCCGTCAACCTCAACGGTCAGCCGCCCGTGCAGGTCTTCGCCCGGCCCACCGACACGCCCCATCTGGTCCTGCGCTCCATTGACCTCGGCCTGGAACGCAAGATCGAGACTTACGAGGAGCTGGACACCTTTGACCGCCCGGACAGCGACTTCGCCCTCGCCAAAGCCGCGCTGGCCCTCGCCGGGTTCCTCCCGCGATTCCACGCCGATGGCGGCGGCCCCACACTGGCCGCGCAGCTCGCGGGGATGGGCGGCGGCATTGAGCTGTCCCTGCTTGCCGCCGCCCCCAAAGGGTCGGGCCTGGGGACGAGCAGCATGCTGGCGGCCACCCTGCTCGGGGTCCTGAGCGAGTTCTGCGGGCTGGGCTGGGACACGCAAGGCCTGGTGACGCGGACACTGCTCCTGGAACAACTGGTGACGACCGGCGGGGGCTGGCAGGACCAGGCGGGCGGCCTGTTCCCCGGCGTCAAGCTGATCCAGACGGCGCCCGGACCCGACCAGGCCGTCTCGGTGCGCTGGGCACCGGACCGCCTGTTCTCGGCGGGCGCGGCGGGCGGGCGGATGCTGCTGTACTATACGGGCATCACGCGGCTGGCGAAGGTGATCTTGCAGGACATCGTGCGCGGGATGTTCCTCGGCGACGGCCCCGTCATGGCCTGCCTCCGGGACATCGGGCAGAACGCCGAGGCGACCTATGAGGCGCTCCAGCGGGGCAGTTATGAAGCGGTCTGCGAGCGTGTCCGGATGAGCTGGGCGCTCAACCAGGCCCTGGATGCGGGCACGAACCCGCCTGAAGTGCAGGCGATCTTGGACGCCGTGGGGGACTGGCTGGCGGCCGCCAAGCTGACCGGGGCGGGGGGCGGCGGTTACCTGCTGATGCTGGCGAAAGACGAGGCAGCCGCCGGACTTATCCGCGCCCACCTGACCCGGCACCCGCCGAACCCGCGCGCCCGCTTCGTCCAGTTCGGCCTGTCCGAGACGGGCCTGCAAATCACCCGCAGTTGAGGCCGCCGTTCCAGACCAGGGGCCTATGATCTACGAATGCGAAACCTGTGAGACGGTACTCGGCCCCGGCATGACCCTCTGCCCCCGCTGTGGGCGAGTCTTCGACGAGCCGGTCCCCGCAGACGCGCTGTGGGATGAGCCTGCCGCTGATGCCCCGCTGGGGCCTGCCGCTCCGCCTGCGGAGGCTGTGGGCCTGACTATCCTGGCGGAAGCCGCGCTGACGGAGCCGGAGTTGGTTGCGCCGCCGGAGCCGCCGAGATCCGCGCCGCCGGTGTCGCCGGAAGTCATCGTCACCCCCAGACGAAAGACGCGCTCCCGCCGCTGGCCGCTGAGTGCCGTGTCCCTTGCTCTGCTGGGGCTGGGCTGGCTCGGCTACCGTCAGTGGGTATCGTCACCCGCCCCGGAACCGGCTCCCTACCATACCGTTCCCTTGCCGACCGATCTGGCGGCACACCCCCAATATACGGCAAACATGAACGCCCTCGTGCAGAAACTCCGCGCTACGGGAGTGGGGGCGGAGTGGCCCGCCTTCGGCAGCGACGACACGCTCGTCATCACGCCCCAGGCGCGTGCCGCCGAGCCGCCGGTGGTCTGGGACGCGGACATGAGCCGACGACTGGCGCAGGGCGTCTACGGCGAGTTCGCCCAAACGCGCTTCGAGTCCGGCTTCCCCGACCGCGACACGACGGCCTGCTTCGTCGTCGTCACCGGCGCGCAGGGGCAGGTCGTGGCCGTGGATTTCATGGGGCGGTTGGAGTGAACCCGCCCGCCGCCGACCGCTGGCAGGCGTCTACGAGACGCTGGGCGGCCAGCCCGTCTTCAAAGCTCGGGCCGCCCCCCTCGCCCCGCGCGACGCTGTCAATGAAGTCGTACAGGCAGTGGACGTGAAACTGCGGCCAGCCGATGGGGTTCTTGGTCGCGCCGAAGCTATACGGCTTGGGGTAGCGGGCCACGCACTCGATCTTCTGAAAGCCGCGCATACCGCCCAGGGGCGATTCCGGTGGCGTGTTGTCGTAGACCGACAGCCAGTTCGGTTCCATGAGGTTGAAGGTCAGCGCCCCCCGGCTGCCGTGGATCTCCAGGCGCAGGTCGTCCTGAGTGCCGGTCGCCAGACGGCTCGCCTCGACGACGCCCACCGCGCCCGAGACCATTCGCGCCTGCACGATGGCAATGTCGTCTACGTCTACGTTCCCCAGGCCGCCTGTCCTCGGGTCGGGTCGCATGGGCAGGCACGTCTCCAGCCGTGCCGACACGTCGGCGAATTCGCCCAAGAGGAACCGCACCAGGTCGAAGACGTGCGCGCCCAGGTCCATCACCGCCCCGCCGCCGCTGCGCGCCATTTGCAGCCGCCAGGTCAGAGGCCGGTTCGGGTCCACATAGCCCGCGTGCAGGTAGGCCGCCCGGAACTGGTAAACCGAGCCGAGAAAACCTTCATCAACCAGTTGTTTGGCGCGCATCAGGGCGGGCACGAACCGGTAGTTGAAGGTCATCCGATGGACCTTGACGGTCGTCCGGGCGAGTGCGGCCACTTCCTCCGCCTCGGCCACTGTCCGCGTCAAAGGCTTGTCGCAGTAGACGTGCTTGCCGGCCCTCAGCGCGTCCAGGAGCAAGGCGTGGTGGGCGTCGTTGGGCGTGCAGCAGTGGATGACCTGGATGTCGTCCCGCGCCAGCAAGTCCTGATAATCCCGCGTCGCGAACTCGAACCCGGCCTGCTCCTGCGCCTTCGCCCCGCTGGCCTCGGTCGCCGTGCAGACGCCGACGAGCCGCGTTTTGGCGGGCAGCGGGTCGTAGAAGAGCGGCAGGGTCCGGTGCGCGTAGGCGTGGACCTTGCCGATGAAGCCGTAGCCGACGATACCGATGCCAAGTTCCATAGCGAGTTATAGCCCCGCCTTCTGCCAGATGTCGTCCATCGCCGCGCCGACACTTTGCAGCCGCGCCTCGTCCGAGGGCAGGCCGCTCAGGTCAACGAACGGCTCCGGGACCACGGGGCCGTCGTAGCCGATGCCCTTTAAGGCTTGCAGGAAGCCCGCGATGTCTATAACGCCGGTCGCGCCGGGCAGGGCGCGGGTGTTGTCCCGCTGCTCGTCAACCGCGATGCCCGCCGGGGCGTCGTTGACGTGGACGTAGACCACCTGCGCGGGCGTCAGGGCCTCCAGGTCCTCCATCGTCCCGTGGGAGGTGTACCAGTGCCAGCAGTCCAGCAGCAGCCCGACGTTCGGCCCGATGTCCCGCCCCATCGCCAGCATGTCCGGCAGGGTGTGGACGAACGGGTACTTCTGCGAGTTCCACAGCGTCTTCGGGCCGATGAACTCCAGGCCGAGCGCCAGTCCGTGGTCGCCTAATATGTGCGCGATGGGCGTGAACCGCGCGACGTGGAACTGGTAGTTCTCCTCGAAAGCCCGCTCGTCCGAGCAGGGCATGATCCACGTCGAAACGCGCGTCCCGCCGATAGCCGCCGCCGCCTGGGCGAGCCGGGGCAGCTCGGCCAGCCCCTCACGCCACTTCTCCTCCGAGCCGCGCCATTCCACAGGCAGCCCGCAGCCGGCGGGCTTGATCCCCGCGTCCATGAAACGCGCCCGCGCGGCTTCCGCCCCATGGCTGTCAATGAGGCCGGCGACCTCCGACGGGCTGAACTCGACGCCGCCGAACCCGCCCGTCTTCGCGGCGGCCAGCGCTTCGTCGAGATTCCCCGTCCGCACGCCGATCGCGCCGGGGCTAAGTCCTTTGAACATGGTGTTCTCCTTTAGGCGTGTTGATACGCCGTCGGGGTGGGGGATACCTGCATGAAATACAGGAGGGCGGAGGAATGAGGAGGGCGAACACATGGGTTCGCCCCTACGGGCGGGGCCGGAACGTGTAGGGGCGCACCTGCGTGTGCGCCCTCCTCATTCCCTCCGCCCTATTCCTCTGTCCTATTCGTCCGCCCTGTCTCTCCGCCTCACGCCTCCCGTACCCACACCAGCATCTCCCCCGCCCCCCGGTTGTCCCAGGCGAAGTAAGGAACCGCAGTCAAGGCTGCCGGTGATGCGACGGGCGGCTCCTGCCTGTAAAGTGTTGTCCCGAAGTCTTCCGCCGACACCCGCTCCGCCGACCCGCGCAGAACGGTGACGCCGCTCAGTAGTTCCGGCTCGAACGCCGCTTCCAGAGCGGCTTCATGCGGCAGGATGAGCGCGTTCAGGTCGCCGCCGTTGTCTACAGACTCCAGGCAGTAGAGGACCGGGCCGCGCTGCAAGGCGACACGCCCCCGGTCCTGACGCACCTTGGGGCTGGCATAGACACGCTCGACCGGCATCGGCAATTCCAGCGTCACCGTGTCCCCGGCCTGCCACTCTCGTTCCAGCACGGCATAGCCCGCCTCGACGGGAGGCGTGACGGACGCGCCGTTTAGCGACAGCCGCGGCGCGCGGCACCACTCGGGCAGGCGCAGCCGCAGGCGGAACTCGGCGGGCTGCTCGGGAGCGACCGTCAGCGTGACGGTGCCGTCCCACGGGTAGTCGGTCGCCTGCGAGAGCGTGACGGGCAAGCCCGCGATAGTCAAGTCGGCGTTGCCCTGCACATACAGGTGGACGGCGATGTCTTCGTCACCCTGCGAATAGACGTATTGGCCCAGCGAGGCCAGCAGGCGGGCGAGGTTCGGCGGGCAGCAGGCGCACCCGAACCAGTCCTGCCGGTGGTGTTTGCCGACGCTCGCCAGCGGGTTGTCGTAGAAGAACTTCGTGCCGTCCAGCGAGACGCCGCTGAGGACGCCGTTGTACAGGGCGCGCTCCAGTACGTCGGCATACTTGCGGTCGCAGTCCAAATGCAGCATTCGCGAAGCCCAGAAGACCAGCCCGATGGCCGCGCAGGTTTCAGCGTAGGCGGTTTCGTTAGGCAGATCGAAGTCGGCCCCGTAGCCCTCGTTGGAGGCGAACCCGCCGATGCCGCCCGTCACATACATCTGCGCCGAGGTCAGGTGCGCCCAGATGCGTTCGCAGGCCGCCTTCAGGGCAGCGTCCCCCGTCCGGCCTGCCAAGTCTGCCATCGCCGAGTACAGGTACATGCCCCGGACGGAATGGCCCGTGACCGCGCTCTGCTCGCGCACCGGGAGGTGGGACTGATTATACTCATACGATTTGGCCCAATAGTCTCCGGGGTCCTGACCGCGCCGCCGTGCCTCCTCGTCGAAGTAATGGGGTTGGCTCCCACGCTCGTCCACGAAGTAGCGGGCCAGTTCCAGGTACTTGTCGTCTCCCGTTGCCTCGGCCAGTTTGACCAGGGCCAACTCGATCTCCTCGTGCCCGCAGTAGCCGCGGCTCTGGCCCGGCTCCGGCCCGAAGACCGTGCCGATGTAGTCGGCGTAGCGGCGCATGACGTCCAGCAGGCTCGCCTTGCCGGTCGCCTCGAAGTGGGCGACGGCGGCCTCGATCAAATGCCCGGCGCAGTAAAGCTCGTGGTCGTCCCGCAGGTTTATCCAGCGCCGCTCGGGCGCGACCGTCGTGAAGTAGGTGTTCAAGTACCCGTCCGGCTGCTGCGCCCGCGCGAGCATCCCGATCACCTCATCCAGCAGGGCGTCCACGGCGGGGTCGGGGTGCGTCGCGAAGCTGTACGACGCCGCCTCCACCCACTTGGCGATGTCCGAGTCCCAAAAGATGTGCTGGTCGGGAACGGGGGCCAGCGTCAGCGCCTCGATGCGCCCCGTCGTCTTGCACTGGTCGTACTCGATGGGGATGGTGGCCTCCCGGTTGACGCGGATGCGCTCCTGCCAGAAGCGGTCTTCAATGGTGACGGCTTTGAGCGGCGCGGGTTTAAAGCGTTGGGCGGGAACGGTCATGGAACGGACTCCTTCGTCGGCGGCCAAATAGGTTTCAGTGATGCGAGTATGATAGCATAAAGTCTCAGCCCCGTAAAGGGCGGGGACTCACAAAGGTTTTCCGGCAGGCTTTCGGTGCGTCAACGTCGAACGTGTGTTTAGCTCGCCTGTTGAACGAAGAGCGAACCAGGGCGGTAGGCGACGAGGAGGCAGCAGTCATGGTCATAAACGGGGTGGAGTTCCCTGCTGACCCCGAGCAGGGATGCTGGGTGAACTACAAAAATACGGCGGACGCGCCCACGGAGTTCGAGCATATCTTCTGCGGCCCGCAGGATATTCCAGGGGCGCAGTGCCCGTGCTGCCACAGACCCTTCGTGCGGTACCTGGCTCTGGACACGCGGGATGCCCGCCTCAACCTCCAGGACAGCCCCTTCGCGCAACTTCCGCTATTAGACTGCCCGCGCTGCATGGTAGAAGATGGCTCCCCCGCGCACCATTCCGAGGCATTCTTGTACCGCGCCCGCGCCGACGGCGGCATCGACATCGTCGAGTATGTCCTGGAGGGCCGATTGGTCAAGGATGATTTCCCCTACGAGAACTACCCGCCATTCTTGCCTGGAGCAAAGGCCGTGCTTCAGGCTCTCACCCCCACGGAGCAGGCAGCGTTGCTGCGGATTAACCACCGTTGCGAGTACGAGAGTATACCACCCGAGGTCTGGGATGCCATGTCTGAGGCGGAGCAAGAAGAGTTGACGGATGAGGATTGGTGGTACGAAGAGCCTTACGAGAGCCTGTTTGAGATTCGCCATCAGGTCGGCGGGGAGCCGTACCATATTCAAGGTCTGGTCGTCTTGAACTGCCCCGACTGTGGTGTTCAGATGCCCTTCCTGGCGTGCATCGCTGATGATTGTCTTGATTCCAGAGGCATCGTCGGCTATGAAAGCAACGCGATAATCTTTCACTTTTGCCGCCGCTGCCACATTGTAGGCACCTATTCCCGTTGCGGCTGAAGGTAAACTAGTCCCCTCTCACGAACTTAACGGCACTCGTACTTTGCACAAAGAGGTAAACATGGAATATCGCAAGATGGGCCGCACCGGCCTGATGGTCTCGGAGATCTGTCTGGGGACGATGCAGTTCGGCTGGACCGCCGCCGAGGACGCCTCCCGGCAGGTGATGGACGCCTTCTGGGAGGCGGGCGGCAACTTCATTGACACGGCGGACATCTACACCACCTGGGCGGGCGACGCCTCCTACGGCGGCAAGACCGAGGAGATCATCGGGCGCTGGCTCAAAGACAAGAACGTCCGGCGCGACCTCGTCCTCGCCACCAAGGTGCGCGGAAGGATGTGGGAGGGGCCGAACGGCGAGGGCCTGTCCCGGCAGCACATTATCGCCGCCTGTGAGGACTCGCTGCGCCGGCTGAAGACCGACTACTTCGACCTGTACCAGTGCCACTGGGCCGACCTGAACACGCCCATCGAGGAAACGCTGTCCGCCCTGGACGACCTGGTCCGTGCGGGCAAGGTCCTCTACATCGGGGCCTCCAACTACCCCGCCTGGCGTCTGATGGAGGCCCAGGCCGCGTCCGACAAGCACGGCCTGGCACGGTTCGACTGCTACCAGCCGCAGTACTCGCTGGTGGAGCGGCAGCTTTTCGAGTACGAGGCCATGCCCTTCTGCAAGCACCACGGCGTGGGAGTCATCCCCTACTCGCCGCTGGCCGGTGGCTTCCTGACCGGCAAGTACCGCCGGGACAGCGCGCGGCCCGAGAGCGTCCGCGCGGGCGGCAACCTGGAAAACTACGGCAATGAGAAAGGCTGGGCCGTTATTGACGCGCTGGATGAGATCGGGAAAGCGCACGGCAAGACCGTCGCCCAGACCGCCCTGGCCTGGCAGCTCACCAACCCGGTCATCACCGCCCCGATCATCGGCGCGAACACGGCGGAGCAGATGACCGACCTTCTGGGAGCGGCGGGCTACCGGCTGTCTGCGGACGAGATGGCCCGGCTGAACGAGACGACAAAGTGGCCGCGCAACGGGCGACCGATCTGGGATTAGGCGGTAGCGCGGGGAGCGGGACGTGTCTGAGTCGCGGATCATCTTCCTGAGCGGCACGTCCAGCGCGGGCAAGACCACGCTCGCGAAGGCGCTCCAGGGCGTACTCGACCGGCCCTACTTCCACCTGGCCTCGGACCAGCTTGTCGAGGCCGGGGCCTTGCCCGGCCGCCGGGAGGAGGGGGGCCGGTTCGCCTGGGCGGAGGTCCGCCCGCGTTTCTTCGCCGGCTTCCACCGCAGCCTCGCGGCCTACGCGGCGGCCGGCAACTGCCTCGTCGTGGATCACGTCCTGGAACACGCCGTCTGGCTCCGGGAGTGCGCCGGGCTGCTCGTCCCGTTTGAGGTCTTCTTCGTCGGCGTCCACTGCCCGCTCAATGAACTGGAACGCCGGGAGCGGGCGCGCGGCGACCGGAGGATCGGCGAGGCCGCTGAACACCTCCAGGTGGTGCATGGGTTCAGCCCGTATGACTTCGAGGTGGACACGTCCACCCACAGCCCCCGCGAGAACGCCCTCCGCATCGTGACCGCCCGCCAAACGTCGCCCGGCCCCGTCGTGTTCCGCCGTCTGTCGCCGACTGGGTAGGGCTTGAGGGCAGCAGCAAAGGAGACGACCATGCGCCCGGAACCCTCTCGCTCGTCGCTCGCCGATCGGCTCTCCGCCATCCCCGTCTCCTGGGTGCGTCAGGAGGGCGGCTGGTCGCTTTACAGCCGTCTTGTCAACTTCGTGTCCTGCGCCGCCCGAGACGCGGCGACCGGGGATACCTGGCTGGGGACCCATCTCGGAATCAGGCGGGTCACGCCGGACGGCACCCTGCGCCGGATTTATACGGGGGCGGACGGCCTGCCCGGTCATGGCCTGCGCGCGCTGGCGGTCGGGCCGGATGGGGCCTGGTGCATCGTCGTCCCCGACCACAGGCGCGGGCGCTTCGCCCTCTGCCGCCTGGACCGGGGGACCGACCGCTGGGACTCTTTGCGCGAGGTGACGCCGCCGCCCACCCATGTCTCCATGAGTCACGAGCCGCACTATCCCGACTTCCTCTCCGTCGGCCCTCGCTACCTCGCCTGCGTCTTTGGGCACGTCGCGCGCCGCGAGAACGGCTTCGCCTTCTGCGTCCTCGACCGCGAGCGGGGGACGTGGCGGGACATCCCCTGGGAGCCGGAGAGGCGCGAATCTCACCCACACACCTTCGGCTTCAGCCGCGACTGCTTCCCGGAACCGCGCTGGCTGCATCTCGACGACGAAAGCGTCTTTGTCGGCACCGCCCAGGGCCTGGGCCGCTACGATCTGGCGGCGGGGGCATGGGACTGGCCGCTGACCGATGCCGTCATGGGGGGCGGGGCGGATGGCGGGACGCTATGGTTAGCCGCCTGGCGGGCCGGGGCGATGCAAGGCTCGTTCCCTGACCTCGTCGGCCTCGATGCGGCGACCGGCCGGATCGCGCGGCGGTTCCTGTCCCCGCTGGCCGAAACCGCGCCCTTCCCGCGTCACGCGCGCGTTGCCGTCATCCCCGAGCAGGGGAGCCTCTGGCTCGTTGAGCAGAAAGTCGCCTCCCATCGTGAGCCGGAGCCGTCCGCCCCGCTCCTCGTCCGCTTCGAGGCGGCGACGGAGAGCTGGCACCTGGGCACCGGCTCGGCGGGGGACTTGCCGCCCTCCGTCCGCCTCGCCGCCGCGCTGGCCTGGCCCGGCCCGCCGCCGGAGGAACTCCGGGAGTACCTGCCGGGGTTTTTCAGCCCGGCGGCGGACCTGCCGGTCGTGCCCGAGGATGTCCGGCGGCCTCCGCCGCCTGAACAGCTCAGGGATGAGGCGGAGGCCGCCGTGTGGGCCGTCGCCGACCGTACTGTTTTGGTGCGCCGGCCTGAAGACGGCGGGATGGAGCAGCGCCACCCACTGCCGGACATGGTCCTCCCCATCACACCCCCCGTCTCCTCGGTCGCCATCTTAAACGACATGCTGTATGCCTCGACGACCGACGGCCTCTGGCGGCGCGGTCTTCCGGACGGAGACTGGACTCTGATCCCGCTGCCGGAGACGACACCCGGACGCCGCGCGATCGCTGGCCGCTTGCTGGCCGTGGCCGGACACCTCTGGGTGGAAGCCTCGGACTCCTTGTGGCATTACGATCCGGCCTCGTCCGCATTCCGGCAGGTCACCCCCGCTCCCGGCCTCGCCCGTCCGCGCCTTCTCAGTGCCGACCGGAACAGGCTATGGCTCGCGGATGGGTCGCCGGGCTGGAACCTATTCCATCTGGACGTCCAGAGTCTTCAGCCGTCACTCGTGCCGGTCAGGACCGAGATACCGGGCCTGCCCGCCCCACCGGGATTTCGCTATCCTGCTAACCTGGCGGCCGTCTGCGGCGGGATCGCCTGGTATCGCCAGACCTTCGACGTGGTCCAATCCGGCCACACGAAAGTGATCGGCTACGACTTGAGCGCGGGCGTTTGGACACAGCCGCTCACGGTCACCGGCCACGTTCCAATCGTATCCTTGCGCGTCGGCCCGAATGGCGTCTTCGCCGCCTTCGGCCCACGCACCGGCGGCATCCTGCATGGGCAGGCGGGTGACATCCACCGCTACGACCCGCAGACCGACCAGTGGGAAGAAGCCGCGCCGCCTCCACCCCGGTCCGCTTCGGCCAAAGCTTACTCGGATGTCCCGCCACTGCGACTGGCTTCCGTGGACGATGAGAGCTTCTGGCTCGTCAACCCGGACACCGCCGGGCTGTGGCGCTGGGACCGGGGACGCCGGACTTGGGCGGAGCATACGACCGGCGGCCCGCTCCGAATGTCCGAGCGGCAGGCGGAAGGAACGGTCGCTCGGCACGCTGCCCACTTCTTTGTCTCTTCGGACCGAGGGCTGTGGCAGTTCGACGTTGAGGGCGAAACCTGGACGCGGCTCCCTTTCCCCGCATCGGCCGCCGACCGCCTGGAAGTGGCTCCTTGCTTCGTGAATGAGCGGTCGGTATGGGCGCTCTGTCACGACATCGAAACCAGGCAGACGTTCGCCGCTCGTTTCGACAAGCAGGAGCGCGTGTGGCGGCTCTGGGGCGAGGGCGACGGCTTCCCGGTCGGCCAGGGACCGGCACAGCTTGTCACCGACGGGGCTGCCGCCGTCGTAATGACATATGGCGGCGGGTTTTTCTACTTGGATGCGGCCTCGGACCGGTGGCGCGAGGGGACGGATGCCCTCTCACGCGCCTGGGCGGGGCAGGAGGGCGCGCGCGTCTGCCAGCCCGATCTGCTCGGCGTCCCGCCCGACGTGTGGGTGCGGGGCTCGGCGCAATGGGATGATGACCATCAGGGCCTTCCGCCGATACAGAGTCCCCTGGCGGTGCGCTGGAATGTCTCGGAAGGCTTCACCCGCATGGAGCCGCCGGGCTGGGCACCGCCCACGGACGCGAACATCCGCCTACTGGGGAGCGGCCTGATCGCGGACGCCGACGCCGTCTGGGCGATGAACCTGCTGGGCCTGTGGCGCTGGGACAGGGCGGCCCGTTCCTGGACAGCCCCGGCACTGCCGCCATCGTTCCCGGACCGCTTCGCACTGACCGTGGGCCACATGGAGCGTTCCTCCGACGGCGCGGTTTGGATGATCGGCCGGGACACGCTGCTGCGGTGGGCTGGCAGGGATGAGGCGGAAAGTTGAGACAAACAAAACACAACAACGCAACGCCAATCGCCATTTCGCGCCATAAACTTGGGCCTGTTTTCCAGTTCTAGCCGCCTCTGAGGCCCGAACCCAAGTTATTCCCACACGCCGCCCCTGAGCCGGCTTCCTTGACAACCGCCTTGGTTTGCGATATACTTTATCCATCGTCGCCGAAAACAAAGGCTGACGGAGAGCGAGGACCAACAGGGTTCCCGCTTTTTTTGTGTTTGAACCCATATGTCCCCACAACAACTCCACCGCCTTGAAGAGATCGCCCGCGAGGCGGCCCAATCCGCCGAGGCGGCGCACGACTTCGGCCACGTCAAGCGCGTCACCGTCAGTGCCCGCGCCATTGCCGAGGCGGAAGGGGCGGACCTGGACATCGTCCTGCCCGCCGCCCTGCTGCACGAATTGTTTTCCTTCCCCAAAAATCACCCCGACTCGCCCCGGTCGGGGGAGGTCTGTGCCGAGCGCGCGGCGGACGTGCTGCGTGGGGAAGGCTATCCCGGAGGGTATGCCGAGGCCGTCGCCTACTGCATCCGCGTCCATCCCTTCTCGCTGGGCGTTATGCCCGCGACGCTGGAGGCCAAGGTCTTGCAGGACGCCGACCGGCTGGACGCGCTGGGGGCCATCGGCATCGCCCGCTGCTTCGCCGTGGGCGCGGCGATGGGCCGCCCGTTCTATGACCCTGAAGACCCGTTCAGCCGTCGGCGCGAGCTGGACGACAAGCGGTGGACGCTGGACCATTTCGGTCGGAAACTGCTGCGCCTGCCGGACACCATGCACACGCAGGCAGCGCGAGTGATGGCGCGGGACCGCGCGGCCTTTATTGAGGCATTCCTGGCGCAGTTGGGGCGGGAGATCGGGCCTTAAATGCCAGGGAAAGAAGGGCGGGGAAAGAAGGGCGGGGGGACCCCGCCCTCCGTCCTCTCCCGCTTCATTTGATGCCCCTGACCGTGTCTCTCAGGAATAGCGGCGCAGAACAGCCTGAACTTGCCCCAGATAGCTCGCGCCGAACATGTTCAGGTGGTTGAGCAGGTGATAAAGGTTGTAGATGTCCATGCGCCCCCGCCAGCCGGGCGCGAGCGGGTAGGAGGCGGCGTAGGCGTCATAGAAGGCAGGCGGGAAGCCGCCGAACAGCAGGGTCAGCGCGATCTCCGCCTCGGCCCAGCCGAAGTGGACGGCGGGGTCAATCAGGGCCGGCTCGCCGCGCGGGCCGGCCAGCGCGTTGCCGCTCCATAGGTCGCCGTGGATCAATGCGGGTGACTGGGGCGGGACAAGGTCGGGCAGGCGCGCGCAAATGCTTTCAAGGCGGCGCAGATCGGGCGTGTCCAGACGCTCCCGGTCCCGCGCCAGCCGGGCCTGATGCCCCAGCCGGTGTTCGGCGAAGAACTCGTGGCCGCTCTCGGTCCAGGGGTTCGGCTGCGGGGTTGCGCCGCAGTAGTTGTCGCGCGCGAAGCCGTAGTGGGTGTGCGTCGTCCGGTGCATCACTGCCAGGAGGATGCCGAACTGGGGCCAGTAGGTCGGCGTCGGCGGGTAGGGCCGCAGGTCCTCCAGCAGGAGGAAGTCCGGGCCGGCGAGGTGGACGGCGGGGATGGTGGGGCCGGGCACGTCCGCCAGGGCGGCCAGGCCCTCGGCCTCGCGGGCGAACATGTCCGGCGGGGCGTCCGGCTTGACCTTCAGGACCAGGGGCCGCCCGCTGCTCGTCTCCAGACGCAGGGCGCGGCTGATGTCGCCGCCGGACAGGGCGACGGTGAACAGGACCCCGCCCCAGCCGTTTTCCAGGCACCAGGCCGTGACCGCCTCCGGGACATCACTCACCATCCGCTCCCCATGCTCCTTCTGTAGCGCTTCTTTCGCCATGAGCCACGGGAAATCCTGTGCGGGGAGTAGAGGAAGCGGCTGCTTTCATGCGGCTTTCACATTTCCTGGGTATATTCTCCCCACCGGACACGAGGCGGCATAAGCCGCCGTTCCAGGAATTGTGAAGGAACTACTATGAAAGAATCACTCCCTGGGAGCGACCCGAGGGGACCGATCACGGACGGTTACGGGCGGTCTGAAGTGCAGCGGCCGGGACGCACCGCCGGGTCGGCTTTGTCCCTTGTCTTCAAAATCCTGCTGCCCCTCCTGATACTCGCGGCGGTGATCGGCTGGCGGCTCCATGCCAACAGCGTCGCGGCGAAGGCTTTGCAGCAGACCGGCGGCGGAGGCGGCGGGCGGGGCGGGGCGGCTGGGGGCGGGGCGGGGCGCGGCCCGGTCACAGTCGGCACGGGTTCGGCGAGCGTCCGCGACATCGTCCACACGTTCGCGACGACCGCCAACATCGAGTCCCCCCAGACCGTCAAGATCTCCCCCCGCGTCGCCGAGCAGATCCTGACGATCTCGGTGAATGAGGGCGACTCGGTGCGCTCGGGCCAGGTCCTGGCCCGGCTGGACGACACGCAGCTCGCGGCGGCGGTGCGTAAGGAGCAGGCACTGCTGGCGGAAAGCCAGGCCAAGCTGTTGCAGGCGCAAGTCACGCGAGGCTCCGTGCTGACCCCGGTGCAGACCTTGATCCGGCAGAACCGGGCATCCCTTGCGTCCTCCCGAGTGAATCTGAGCCAGGTCACGCGCTCCTACGCCCAGCAGGTCGCGGCGGCGGACTCGGCGGTCGCGGACGCCCAGAGCCGCGTCGCCAGCGCCCAGGCTGCCATCGCGAACGCCCAGGCGGGCCTCCAGAGCGCGCAGGCCAACCAGCAGAACGATAATACGCAGCTCGCCCGCGCGAACAGCCTGTTCAGCCAGGGCGCGGTGGCGAAGCAGGACGTGGAAACCGCCAGCACGACGGCCTCCGTCCAGAGCGCCAATGTCGGGGTCGCCCAGGCGCAGATCAAGGTGGCCCAGGCCGGGTTGCAGTCCGCCCAGGCCCAGCTCCGGTCGGCCCAGGAGCAGGCCGCCATCACGCGGGCCAAAGGCCCCTCCGACATCGAAGCCGCCCGCAGCACCTTGGTTCAGGCGCAGTCCCAGCTCAGGAACGCCAACGCCAATACCGTCCAGACGGCGGCCTACCAGGCGAACCTCGCCGGGCTGCGGGCGGACGTCCAATCCACGCGCGCGGACCTCGCCACCGCCCAGGCCCAGCTCGCCGAGACCGTCATCCGCTCGCCGATAGACGGCTTCGTTTCCAGCCGGCTGGCCGACCCCGGCACACTGGCAAGCCCCGGCACGCCGATCATGAACCTTCAAGCCCTGCGGACCGTGTGGGTCAACATCCCCATCCCGCAGGAGCAGATCGCTCATGTCGCGGTCGGCCAGCAGGCCGCCGTGACCGTGGACTCGGTTCCGGGGCGCGCATTCACCGGGCGCGTCTTCGAGATAGACCCCTCCGCCGACCCGTCGAGCCGCAACTTCACCGTCCGGCTCTCGCTGGCGAACCCGGCCTCGCTGCTGAAGCCGGGCATGTACGCCCAGGTGAGCCTCGTGACGGAACACGTCACGGGCGCGACGGTAGTCCCGCTGGAAGCGGTGCAGAAGGACGCCGACGGCTCGTTCGTCTGGACCCTGGCCGCCGACTCGACGGTCCATCGCCAGGCGGTCACGACCGGCGCGAGTGACGACAACGGCGTCGCCGTTTTGTCCGGCGTGCAGCCGGGCGAGAAGGTCGTGACGGTCAACGCCGCCACCCTCAAGGACGGCGCGACGGTCACGGTGGGCGGCCTCGGCGGGCCGGGCGGGGCCGGCGGCAAGCGCGGGGGCCACCATCGCCGCCCGCAGTAAGGGCGGCCATCACCGCCGCCCGCAGTAGAAGCACCGATGACTTAACGCGGTTCTCCGTGACACGCGGAGAACCGATGAGAGCCAGGACGAGTGATTGAAATCACTCGCTGCCGTTGGACCTGTCCAGGGGACAGAAGAGGGGAGGGGGAACCGCCATGCTGTCCCGCTCACTTGTCCCCTGGACAAATCTTACCGAAGCGAGTGATTTCAATCACTCGCAAGAAAGTCTGACCCATGAACCTTGCGAAAGGCTCCGTCTTAAGGCCCGTTGCCGTCGTCATGCGGATCGCCGCCCTCGTCCTGCTGGGCGCGGTCTGCCTGACGCGGCTTCCCGTGGACCTGCTGCCGAATGTCTCCATCCCGACGGTCTCCGTCATCACGCAGTGGCCGAACGTCGCCCCCGAAGAGATCGAGTCCCAGGTGACGCGACCCATCGAGGAGGCGGTTTCGGCCGCCCCCAACGTCGCCACGGTCCAGTCCACCTCCAACGACGGCATCTCCACGGTGCGCGTCCAGTTCGCCTGGGGGACCGACGTCGGCCAGGCGGCCATTGACGTCCTCCAGGTGGTGGAAAAGGCGCGGCAGCGGTTCCCGACCGACCCGACCTTGCAGACGCCCATCGTCTACAAGTACGACCCGTCCCAGCTCCCCATCCTGATCTATGCGGTCAGCGGCGAGAACGACTCGGTCAAGCTGCGGACCGAACTCGACAACGACATCAGCCCAATTGTTGAGTCCGCCGACGGCGTGGCCGCCGCCGTCGTGACCGGCGGCAACGACCGCGCCATCCTGGTCAACGCCGACCCGGCCAAGCTGCTGGCCTACCACGTCTCCATGAGCCAGATCAGCAGCAGGATCGCCCAAGAGAACCAGAACCAGCCCGCCGGCATCGGCAAGCAGAGCCGGACCGAGTACACGATCCGCACGCTGGGCTGGTTCACCAGCCCCGCCCAGATCGCCAAGGTCCCCATCTCCTCGCTGAACGGCCGGACCGTCACCATCGGCGATGTGGCGACCGTCGTTGACTCCGACCAGGAGCCGCGCCTGTTCACCCGGCTCGGCGGTGCCCCCGCCGCAGGCATGATCGTCAGCAAGCAAAGCAACGCCAACACGATCCAGACCGCCAAAGCCGTGGAGGACAAGGTCGCCCAGATCGAGAAGCGCTACCCGAACCTACATTTCGCGGTCGCCTATGACCAGTCGCAGTACATCTCCAATTCGATCAACGACCTCAAAGTGAATGCTGTCCTGGGCGGCGTCCTGGCCGTGCTGATCCTCCTGTTCTTCCTGCGGAACGTCCGCAGCACGCTCGTCGTCGCGCTGTCTATCCCCATCTCCATCGTCTCGACGTTCGCCCTGCTGTACGTCTGCGGGTTCACCCTGAACACGATGAGCCTGGGCGGGCTTGCCCTGGCGACGGGCCTGATCGCCGACGACGCCGTGGTGGTCCTGGAGAACATCTATAGGCACTACGACCGTGACAAGATGCGCCCCGCCGAGGCCGCCATCGCGGGTGCCAACGAGATCTTCTCGGCCGTCATCGCCTCCACCATCACGATCATCGTGGTCTTCCTGCCGCTCCTTCTCATTAAGGGGCAGGCGGGCCAGATGTTCACGCAGTTCGCCCTGGTCGTCATCTTCTCGATCTCCGTCTCCCTGCTGGACGCGACCACGGTCGTGCCGATGCTGGCCTCGCGGCTGATCAAGGAGCGGACGGCGGGAGAAGAAACCGACGCCGAGGGGGGCAGCAATCGGGGCCTGTTCGGCGTGTTCGGGCGCTGGTTCCACGCCCTCGACGAGGCCTACCGGCGCGGGCTGGGCTGGGCGATCCGGCATCGGGCCGTCGTGGTCATCCTGGCCTTCAGCGTCACGGCCGCCTCGTTCCTGCTGGTCCCGCAGATCGGGTCTGAGCTGCTGCCCCAGACCGACAGCGGCAACCTGCAAGTCAACGTCAAGCTGCCGCCGGGCACGGCCCTGACCGACACGAACCGGCTGATCAAGCAGGTGGAGCAGATCGCGCTCGCCAACCCGAACGTCGCGACCGTCTTCTCCTCGGCCGGCTCAAACCTGTCCCTGAGCGGCACGAGCGCCGCCCTGAATGGCAACCAGGGCGCTTTGCAAATCCGGCTCAAGGACAAGCGCACCGAGTCCACCCAGCAGGTCGTCCAGGACCTGCACCAGCAGCTCGGCCGCATTCCGGGAGGCCGCATCAACGTGTCCTCGGTGGACGTCGTCTCGCGCATCCTGTCCGGCGGCGACAGCAACGTGGAAGTGGACATCTACGGGGCCGACCTGAACACGCTCGCGAAGCTCGGCAAGCAGGTGACGGGCAAGCTGAAGGCCATCCCTGGCCTGTCCAATGTTGACGTCAACTGGCAGGACACGAACCCCGAGATCCAGTGGCAGATCGACCGGGACAAGGCCGTCCAGCAGGGCGTCACCTTCCAGGACGTGGCCACCACGATCAACACGGCGACCAACGGCGACACGGCTTCCTACTACCAGGAGGGCGGCTACCAGTACGCCATCGTGGTCGAGGTCGCGCCGGACCAGCGCCGGACCACTTCGCAGCTCGCTACCCTGCCGGTCTACCCGAGCGCGAACTCGGCTGGCTCCCATGCCGTGCTGCTGCAACAGGTCGCCCGCCCGATCATCTCGACCGGCCCCGCCTCCATCACGCGTCAGGACCGGCAGCGCTACATCGCCGTCACCGGCACCCCGCTGGGCCGATCGGCGGGCGACCTCCAGAAGGACATCCAGAAGGCCATGACCGGCGTGGCGCTGCCCGACGGCTACTACTGGGACTGGGGCTACAACCAGAAGCAGCAGGCGCAGGAGTTCAGCGGCATGGCACTCGCCATCGGACTCGCCATCGGGCTGATCTACATGCTGCTGGCCGCCCAGTTCGAGTCGTTCGTCCACCCCCTGACCATCCTCTGCTCCGTGCCGGTCTCCGCCGTGGGCGTCCTGCTGGCCCTGTTCCTGACGGGCCGCCACTTCGGGCTGACGGCGATGATCGGGATGCTGATGCTGGTCGGGATCGTGGTCAAGAACGGCATCCTGCTGGTAGACTACACGAACCTGCTCCGGCGTCAAGGGATGTCAAGGGACGCCGCCGTCCAGCAAGCCGGGCCGACGCGGCTGCGACCGATCCTGATGACGTCCAGCGCGGCTATCTTGGGCATGATCCCCATCGCGCTGGCCTTGGGCAAGGGGTCGGAGACGAACGCGCCGATGGCGACGGTCGTGATCGGCGGTCTGCTGACCTCGACGTTCCTGACCCTGTTCGTCGTCCCGGTCATCTACACGGTCTTCGATGATCTGGGCCGACGCTTCCGCCGCGACGATCGGGACTTCTCGGCCCCGGTCCTGGTGGAGCCAACCCCCGCCGCCGTCGGCGCGGGCCGCGAGGGGACCACGCCGACGGCGTAAGCGGCTCGGAGACAGGGAGAATATCATGCCGATCCGACAATCCGTGTCTTGGTGGTGCTTCGCGAATCGTGGCGTCTCCGACGACGACCTGCTGCGCCAGGCCAAATCCATCGGCTATGAGGCCGTCGAGCTGATCGGCGAGGAGCTGTTCGACCGGGCACGCGACGCGGGACTTGCCATCGCCTCGCACGGCGGGCATCAGGGCATCGAGCGCGGCCTGAACGACGTGGCCGAACACGACCGGATCGAGGGCGAGATCATGCGTAATCTCGCCCTCGCCCAGCGATACCAGATCCCCAACCTGATCGTCTTCAGCGGCAGCCGCCGTCCGGGCCTGTCCGAGGAAGAGGGGATCGAGAACACCACGCTCGGCCTGTCCCGCGTCAAGGCCGCCGCCGAGTCGGCCGGGGTCAACCTCGTGATCGAGCTGCTCAACAGCAAAGTGGACCACGCGGGCTATCAGTGCGACCACACCGCCTGGGGCACTGAAGTCTGCCGCCGCGTCGCCTCGCCGCGCGTCGGTTTGCTCTACGACATCTACCACATGCAGATCATGGAGGGCGACGTCATTGCCACCATCGGGGAGCATCACGCCCACTTCCTGCACTACCATACGGCGGGCGTCCCCGGCCGGCACGACTTAGATGACGCGCAGGAGCTGAACTATCCGCCGATCCTCAAGGCCGTCGCCGCCACCGGCTACGGCGGCTATGTCGGCCACGAATTCATCCCCAAGGGCGACCCGGTCGCGGCCCTGGAAGCGGCTTATCGCCTGTGTGCGGTGTGAAACGGCTGCATCTTCCGGGTACGCCTCATCAATCTGGTCGGCCCGACTTGGCGGTCGGGGCCGCCGCGATGACGTGGGTGGATGTACAAGTGCAACGTAACTGTCGGTTGGGGTGTGGGCTAGATGGCGGCGGAGCTGGCTCCCACGCGCAGCGCCAGTTCTTTGAGGCCGTTCACCCTGAGCGTCTGGACGTAGCCGTCGGCGTTCTTCGGCGGGTTCAGCAGGGAGGCCCGGTGCGACCGAACGGTTTGCAGGAAGAGGTCGGGTTCATCATCAAAGAGTGCTGAAAGAAAAACGTCAGGATGCAGCGGTTCGATGCCATACATCTCCAGCGTGGCAGCGGGGAAGTCCGACAGGTTGAACGTGACGATCACCGCTACGCCGGCTTTGATCGCGGCTGCCAAAACATGACGGTCATTCGCATCCTGGAGGCGTAAGGTAGGAATGAGTTCCTCAAAGCTGGATACTACACAGTCGGGCGCGACCTGATTCATCAGCCGGCGTGTGCGGTCCAGTTGTGCAGGCGTCACTCCCTGTTTGTCGGCCAACACGTTGCGTATCCATTCGGCATGAATCGCCTCGGTCATGCGCGGCGCGTAGGCTTCGACGCTGGCAAGCCACATCAATAGATCACGCAAGGAAGGGGGATAAAGAACGCAGGCGTCCAGGATGGCGACGGTTTTAGGCTCGGTGGGAGTCATCGGTACAGGCCAAGCCGCTCCGTTTCTGCCATGATCTCTCTTACCACGGCCTGCCGACGCTCCCGTTCCGCTTCGGTGAGGGGTTCCTGCGGCGGCGCATTCTTCCGGGCCTGCGCCATGTGAACACGGGCGGCGGCAACGGCCCTCATGTGTTGCAGTTGCTCTACCATGTCTTCATAGGTTTCCGTGTCCAGCAGCACGACCTCCGCGCGCCCGTTGACGGTCAGCACCTCCGGGGTACGGGTTTCCTTCAGGCGGGCGACGTGCGCCTTGTGGTTCCTGAGAAAGTCGGTCATGGAATGGATCTGTCTGGTGTCGAGCATGGCTTGCCTCATCTATGCAGATTATCGTCGAACAGCCCTCATATGATTATATGACGATTATCGAACGATACTATGGTAGCACAATCTTGACACCGAATCAATCCGAGCGGCGGAACTAATCGCCGTCTAAGTGATGCGGCACCGGCAGGGAGGAAACCGCCGCGCGTCCATAGAACTGTGTGTCAGTTCAACCCTGGAGACAGATCGCCCATGTGTTCCCCCTCCCGCCTGAGCCGCCGCGCCTTCCTACAGGGCGCGGGGGCGGCCACGACCCTGCTGCTGCTGCCCGGAGCGGCCGAGCGCGCCTGGGCCTTGTTCCAGTCACCCGATGCGGTCGCGGCGGTGATCGGCCTGGCCCTGGCCGAAGCCAAACGCGCGGGCGCGGACTACGCCGACATCCGGCTCGTCCGCACACGCACCCAGAGCCTCTACGCCCGGAACGAGCGCATGGCGTACCTGGGCGACGACGCCGACTACGGCTACGGCATCCGGTGCCTGGCCCGAGGCGCGTGGGGCTTCGCCAGCGGCAACGACCTGTCGCCCGAAGCCGTGCGCCGGACCGCCCGCAAGGCCGCCGAGATCGCCAGGGCCAGTGCCCTCGTCAGGAAGGGCGCGGGCGTCCGCCTGGCCCCCGAGCCGCCGCACCAGGGCGAGTACCGGACGCCCCGCGTCAAGGACCCCTTCAGCATCCCGATGGATACCAAGAGCGCGCTGCTGCTCGGGGCGTGCGCGGCCATGCGGAAGGTGCCCGAGGTCAAAGTCGCTAGCGGGAGCCTGACCTTCTACGCCTCGGACAAGCACTTCGCCTCGACCGAGGGTGCCCGCCTGCATGTGGACTCGCTCATCAGCGATGCCGGCATCGGCGCGACGGCGGTCGGCGGGGACGACCAGCAGGACCGCTCGCTCAACCTGGGCGCGGTCAACGCCGGCTGGGAGTGGATCGAGGCCGGCGACCTGCTCGGCCAGGCCCCGCGCGTCGCCGCCGAGGCCAAAGAGAAACTCGCCGCCGACGCCGCCCCCGAGGGCAGGCGCGACCTGGTCCTCGACCCTGAACACCTGCACCTGGTGGTCCACGAGTCTGCGGGCCATGCGACCGAGTTGGACCGGCTGCTGGGCTTCGAGGCCGACTTCGCCGGCACCTGCTGGATCGACCCCAAGCAGGCCGGCAGCCTGAAGTTCGGCAGCAAAGACGTCACCATCGTCGCCGACAACCTGGACCCGCTCGGGGTGGCCTCGACGGGCTGGGACGACGACGGGGTGGCGTGCCAGAAGTGGGACATCGTGCGCGCGGGCACCCTGGTCGGCTTCTCCGACAACCGCGAGATCGCGGCGCTGGCGGGCGAGGCCCGCTCGCACGGGTCGAGCCGCGCCGACGGTTGGGGGTCCGTTCCCATCGTCCGCATCGCGAACGTCGGTCTGGCCCCCGGCCCGGACGGCGTCACCCCCGACGACCTGATCGGGGACGTCAAGGACGGCGTGTACATCGAGGGGACGGGCACTTGGTCAATCGACCAGCGCCGCCTGAACATGCAGTTCGGCGGCGACATGTTCCACCGCATCAAGAACGGCAAAAAGGCCGGGATGCTCAAGGACGTGGTCTACCGGGCCATCGCGCCCGAACTCTGGGGGTCCTGCGACGGGGTCGCCGGCCCCAAGTTCCACCGCGGCTTCGGCGTGCTGAACTGCGGCAAGGGCCAGCCGGAGCAGACCGGGCGAATGACCCACGCCGCCGCGCACGCGCGTTTCCGCGGCGTCACCGTCGGAAAGGCCAAGGCATGACCATGAGCGCCGACCTGAAACTGATGGACGCCGACCGGGCGCACGCGCTCGCGCGGCAGGCACTAAAACATGTGACCGTGGAAGACGCCGTCGTGACCGTCTACGACGGGCGCAATGCCGTCACCCGGTTCGCGGGCGACGCCATCACGCAGAATGTTGATACCGGCGGCCTCTTCCTGTCCGTCTCGGTCGCCCAGGGCGGTCGGCGCGGCGCGGCCTCGGCGGCGACGACCTCGCCCGACGACATCGCCGCCGCCGTGCGCCGCGCCGAGGAGATCGCCCGGCTCGCCCCGCCCGACCCCGAGTACCTGCCGCCGCTCGGGCCGCAGGCCTACGGCACGCCCCCGGCGGCCGCCTTCGACGAGGCGACGAACGACCTGTCGCCCGAGGTCCGGGCGCGGCAGGTGCAGAAGATCGTGGCGGGCGCCCGCGCGGCCGGGCTGTCCGCCTCCGGCACCGTCGAGAGCGGCGGGGGCGCGCAGGCCATCGCCACCTCGCGCGGACTGTTCGCGTTCTTCCGGAACACGAGCGCCGCCGCCGGCTGCACGCTCACGGGCCGGGACAGCACCGGCTGGGCGCGGACAGCCGCCCCAGACATGTCCGGGATCGACGCGGACGCCCTGGTCGCGGACGCCGTCCGGCAGGCCCGGCTCGGGGCCGCGCCGCGCGCCCTCGCGCCGGGCCGGTACACGACCATCCTCCTGCCCCCCGCCGTCGGCGCGATCGTCGGGCCGGTCGTTGAAGGCGTCTCCGCGCGGGGGGCTGAGGAGGGCGTCACCTTCCTCACCGGCAAAGTCGGGCAGAAGCTGGTCGGGTCGAACATCACCCTGCGCTCCGAGCCGTTCCACCCGCTCATGCCAGACACGCCGTTCGACGGCGGCGGCGTCCCCGTGGCGGCACAGACCTGGATCGACAGGGGCGTCTTCCAGCGCCTGAGCTACGACCGCTTCCGGGCCAAGAAGGCGGGCGTCGCCCCCAACCCGCTGTCGTCCAGTCTGCTCCTGGAGGGCACGGACAAGAGCATCGAGGACTTGATCAAAGGGACCGAGCGCGGCGTGCTGCTGACGCACTTCTGGTATGTGCGCGCCATCAAGCCGAAGGAGACGACCCAGACGGGGATGACGCGCGACTCGCTGTTCTGGATCGAGGACGGCAAGATCGCCTACGGGCTGAAGCACATGCGCTGGAACGAGTCCAGCCTGCGCGTCCTCTCCAATGTCCTGGACCTGTCGCGCCCTCGGCCCGCCGTTGACGCGGAACTGGGCCTGTGCCTGATGCCCGCCGTCAAAGTGGCCGACTTCAACTTCGTGAGCGGCACGGATTTCTAGTTCGTAAACGGCAGCGACAAGGCAGAGGAGATCAGACATGCGTTCACGGGAAATCTCATCACGGAAAATCTTACTGACGACACTCCTCCCCGCCCTAGGGATGGCGGGGCCAGCTCTCCTGACTGGATGCGGGGGTGGGGGCGGCGGGGGCGGCACCCCCGCGCCGCTCTCCGCCTCCGCCCAGACGCCGGACGGCCTGACGGCGACGCTGACACAGCAGAAGTCCGCCATCGCGCAGGGCGGGACCGTCACCTACACGCTGACCTTGACCAACACCACCAGCCAGGCCATTTCTTATGAGCAGTTCCAGGGCTGCGGCTACGCCGGCCGGGAGAACGCCCACCTCCGCATCACGAACGCCGCCGGGGAAGTCGCCTACCCGGCGGACCAGAGCGGGGCCTGCGGCCCGGTGACGCCCTCGCCGCCCGCCCTTGCGCCGGGGGCGTCCGTGTCGGACACCTACACGCCGCCCGCCTCGGCCTTCACCGCCGGCCACTACACCGTCGTCGGCTCGTTCGACACGATCTCCGGGGATGAGGTCCTGCAAACCAACGTGGGGCCTCTGACGGTGGACGTGACGTGAGAGGGACAGGATCGGCTCAGTCGCGGGCGACTCACCTGAAGAGTCCCAAAGGGAATGTCAAGCCGTGAAGGCCGAGAGATCCCAGGAAGGCATCACTCATGTGTTCACGTCTCAAGTCCACCTTCGCCCTCCTCGCCGCCGTGGGACTGGCCGCCTGGGCTGCGGCCCCCGCCCAGGCCCAAGACCTCGTCCGTGACGGGGGCTTCGAGCAGGCGCGTCCCGGTCCCCATGACGCGCTCGGCAATTTCGGTTCCAGAGACTTGGGCGACGGGTGGTTCGCCAGCAATGGGATCGTCTTCGTCAGTGACAACTCTCCCGCTCCGCTGTATTCCCACAGCGGCGCTCAATGCCTGGAAATCTTCTACAAGGGCGGCCAAGTCACCCAGAGCCTGAACACGGTCGCCGGCCAAACATACACGCTCTCATTCTATGCGGCCTCCGCAGACCCGACCAACTACATCGGCGTTCAGTTCGGCGGCGACTTCCTGCCGATCCCCGGACCCGTGCCGGCTAACGGTGCCGGGGACCCCTCCGACTTCACTTTCTACTCCCTCACCGTGACCGCCAAGTCCAGCAAGAGCGACCTGATTTTCACACAATACACGGAGAGGGCGACCGTCTACTTCGACGACATCAGCGTGACAAACGTCCCGGCATTGTCTTCCCTGACGTTCCCCGCCCCGGTCCCCGGAGGGACCGTCATTACAGCCACCGTCGCGCTCGGCGGAGCCGCCCCCGCCGATAACGTCGTCAGCCTATCCAGCAGCGACTCGTCGGTCGCGCGCCTGCGCCCGGCCGTGACTGTGCCGGCGGGGTCCAGCAGCGCCTCATTCGAGGTCGACACCTACCGAAGCCACGTCACCAAGACGGTGACGATCAGGGCGACGCTGGGAGGAGTGGTCTTGACGAAGGACCTAACGATCACAGGAAGATAAACCGGGCGGAAGATGAACCGGGCGGATTGTTCTTCTCGGGCCGGTGTTCAAGGTCGTTGGTCGGTCGCTGACGATCCGCTTCTCGCCCATCCGCCGGAGCCGGTGCTTGACTGATGTTACGCAGGCCGTGCGCCGTGCCGATTGGTTGAAAACCACTCGCTAGGAGGGGTGTCCTTCGGACACCCGAGATGGCCCCGAGATGGCCCCTTAGCGGCAGGGACATCCGGCACCCACATTCCCGTTCGCAGAACGCTTCTCCGAGCGAGTGGTTTTCAATCACTCTCGCTCCGCCGAGGCATCGCACTAGGGAGAGGCGGCAGACGGTGCGTAACATCAGTGCTTAAGTCAAACCTCATCCCGGCGGGTACTTAGCAGGATTTATGGCCGGCGACACAATCCGCACCAACGGCGAGCAGTACTCCCGCTCCCTGTTCCTGCACGGGCTACGGCGGCTATGTCGGTCCCGAGTTCATCCCCAAGGGCGACCCCGCCGCGGCCCTGGAAGCGGCGAATCCCCTTTGCGGCGTGTGACGGGCAGGAAATCGGCGGACGGACGGGGAAACTATACGGAAGGAAGATCAAGATCATGCCTCCGTATTTGCTGCGCTCCCTCCGCGTCCTGTCACTGCTGACGCTCGCCCTCCTGACGCCCGCCCTCGTGCCAGGGTCCTACGCCGCCGACCCCGTCCGCCTCGTCATCTGGGGCATGGAGTCGAGCGCCGAGTCCAAAGACATGGACGCCAAGATCGCCGTCTTCGAGCAGCGCCACCCCGACATCAAGATCTCCGCCCTGTCCATGGGGGCGGGCGCGATGAACCCCCAGAAGCTGATGACGGCCATCGTCGGCGGCGTCCCCCCCGACCTCGTCCAGCAGGACCGGTTCACCATCGGCGACTGGGCCAGCCGGGACGCCTTCCGGCCGCTCGACGACATGCTCAAAGAGGACGCCGCCTCGGCAGACCCCCTCGCCATCCACGAAAAAGACTATGTCCCGGCGGCCTGGACCGAGACGCTCTACAAAGGCCACGTTTACGCCATCCCGAACGACACCGACGACCGCGTGCTCTTCTACAACCGGACGCTGTTCCGGGAAGCCGGGCTGGACCCGGACAAGCCCCCGCAGACCTGGGAGGAGCTGATCACGGACGCGAAGAAGCTGACCAAGCGCTCGCCGAACGGCGGCTTCGAGCGGATGGGGTTCGTCCCGCTCTTCGGGCAGGGCTGGCTCTACCTCTGGTCCTGGCAGGAGGACGGCGAGGTCATGTCGGCGGACGGCCGCCGCTGCACCCTGGGCAACCCGCAGACCGTCAAGGCGCTCTCGGCCCTCGTCTCCTGGTACGACGCCCTGGGCGGGGTGGACGCCATCAACGCCTTCTCCGGCGGCTTCGGCAGCGACGCCCAGGACCCGTTCATCACGGGCAAATTGGCGATGCGCGTCGAGGGCGACGGCTTCATGAACTCCGTCGCCCGGTACAGCCCGGACCTCGACTTCGCCGCCGCGCCGGTCCCCGTCCCCGAAGAGCGCCTGCACCACTCGGGGCGGTTCGCCCGCGACTCCACCTGGGTGACCTGGTCCGGCGGCCACTCGTTCGCCGTCCCGCGCGGCGCGAAGCACGTCCGCGAGGCCTGGAAGTTCATGCAGTGGTTCAACTCGCCCGAGGCGTCCCTGATCGGGGCTAAGGCCCAGGCGGCCTACGCGCGGGGCAAGGGTCGCCTGTACGTCCCGCCGCTGTTCGCCAACATCCCCGCCAACCGGCTGGTCTTTGCGGCCTTCAAGTCCAGCCTGCCGCCCAAGTACATCCGGGCGAAGACGGTCAGCACGGACCTCCTGCCGCAGACCCGGTTCCGCCCCGTCACCTTCGTCGGCCAGCGCCTGTGGGACGAGCAGGTGCGCGCGGTGGACCGCGCCCTGCGGCACTCGCAGACGCCCCGGCAGTCGCTCGACGCCGGGCAGGCCGCCGTGCAGAGCGAGCTGGACGGCGTGTACGGCCGCGAAACGCACCCGCTGCTGGCCTCCGGCCCGGTCGCGGTCGCCGTCGGGCTGATCGTCCTGGCGGGCTTCGCGGTCCTCGGCATCGGCACGGCGCGCTGGATGGGCAGGCATCAGGAGGCGAGCCGGGCCGAGGCGCGGGCGGGCTTCCTCTTCGTCCTGCCCTGGGTCTTCGGCTTCGTCGTCTTCACCCTGGGGCCGATCCTGGCCTCGCTCGTGCTGTCCTTCTGCGACTATGACGTCCTGCACGCGCCGCGCTGGGCGGGCGCGTCCAACTACCAGACTCTGGTGACCCAGGACCGGCCCCTGGTCCTGAAGAGCCTCGGGAACGCCGCGTACCTCGCCGCCGTGGGCATCCCGCTGGGCATGATCACGAGCCTGACGATGGCCCTGCTGCTGAACACCAAGCTGCGCGGCCAGCAGTGGTATCGGACCTTCTTTTATGTGCCCAGCATCGTGCCGGTCGTGGCGACCTCGGTGCTGTGGGCCTTCATCCTGAACTCCGACGCGAACCGGGGCCTGGTGAATGCCGCCTGGCAGGCGACCATCTCGCACTGGTTCGGCCTGCCGCCGCCGGGCTGGCTCTCGGTGCCGGCCTGGGCGAAGCCCGGCCTGATCTTCATGGGCCTGTGGGGCGCGGGCGGGGGCATGATCCTGTGGCTGGCCGGCCTCCAGTCCATCTCGCCGACTCTCTACGAGGCGGCCTCACTGGACGGCGCGGGCTGGTGGTCCCAGTTCCGCCACGTCACGCTGCCGATGCTCTCGCCCTACATCTTTTTCAACCTGATCATGGGGACGATCGGAGCCTTGCAGACCTTTGAGACCGCCTACATCCTGGGCGGCACGAGCGGGGGCAGCAGCACGGGGCCGGACGACAGCCTGCTGATGCCGGTCGTCTACCTCTTCAACAACGCCTTCCAGTACTTCAAGATGGGCTACGCCAGCGCCCTCGCGTGGCTGCTGTTTATCTTGATACTCGGTCTGACCCTGGGCCAGCTCAAGATGGCACCGCGCTGGGTGCATTACGAAACGGGGGGGAAATAGGATGGCGAACAATGCCCTCTTCTGGCTCCTCTCCGTCGTTCTCGGCTACGCCGCCCTCGCCTTCTGGGCCGCGAACGGCCTGCGCGCCCTGCGGCGGCGCGAAAGGCCGCTGACGGCCGGCCTGCTCGCGCTGCCGTTCCTCGTCGTCTTGGCCGCCGTCTTCCTCGCGCCCGGCCTGCGGCTCCTGCTGGCGGCCGTCCTGCTGGCGGGCGGGACCCTGGTCCTGACGCGCGCCCTCGCCCCGCGCGCCGCCCTGCTGCCCGAGCGGGAAACAAAGCTGACATTGCTGCATCTGGCCCTGATTTCCGGGTCGGCCCTGTTCCTGGTGCCGTTCGTGTGGCTCGTCGTCACGTCCCTCAAGACCGACGCCGAGATCGCCATCTACCCGCCGGTCTGGGTGCCGCACCCGGTCTTGTGGCGTAACTACCCCGATGCCTTAAAGTTTTTACCGCCCGGCAGCGGCTACGGGCTGCTGAACTTGGGCAACACGCTCGTCATCGCGGTCATGTCCGTGCTGGGGACCGTGCTGTCCTCGTCCTTCGTCGCCTACGGGTTCGCCCGGATGCGCTGGCCCGGCAAGGACTGGCTGTTCGGCGTCCTGCTGGCGACGATGATGCTGCCGGACGCGGTGACGATGATGCCGCGCTTCCTGATCTTCCGCCAGCTTCACTGGATAGACACCCTGCTGCCCCTGTGGGTGCCCTCGTTCTTCGCGTCGGCCTTCAGCGTGTTCCTCCTGCGCCAGTTCTTCATGGGCATCCCGCAGGAGCTGGAAGACGCCGCGAAGATAGACGGCTGTGGGCCGTTCACGACCTGGTGGCGCGTGATGATGCCGCTGGTCAAGCCCGCCCTGGCCGCCGTCACGATCATGACGTTTTTGGGTGCCTGGAAGGACTTCCTGGGGCCATTGATCTACATCTCGTCGCCCGAGAAGATGCCGCTGTCGTATGTGCTTCAGCTTTATAACGCCGCCCACGGCGGCGAGCCGGGCCTGCTGATGGCGGCGACAACATTGGTCGTGCTGCCGGTCATCGTGCTGTTCTTCTTCACCCAGCGGTACTTCATCGAGGGCGTCTCGTTTACGGGGCTGGGGGGGCGGTGATGGCAGAGCGCCTGAATCAAAGATGTCACGCGGTAGCTCCGGCATCTGGGATGATCGGGTGACTCTGGCAAACGGTTCGGGCGTGTGAGGACGAGTGATTGAAATCACTCGCTCCTCTCGGATTTGTCCAAGGGACAATCGGACAGAAGGAGGCTACCCTCGACTACCGTACTCCCTCTTCTGTCCCCTGGACAGGTCTGGCGCGCAGCGAGTGATTTCAATCACTCGTCCTCACACGCCCGGCGGCTGTGGCTGCCACAAGGCATTATCAGTAAAGATGACAGAAGCAAATGCCATGACACAGAATGACCCCCCGCCCGCCGACCCCGGCCAAACCCTGGAGCGGACCTCGTTCCAGACGAGTGCGCCGTGGGACCCCGGTTTGCAGCTCGGGTCGGACGTCGCCATGTGCTACGGGATCGGGCCGGACCTCGCCGCGCGCATCGCGGGATGGAAGAGGCAGGGCTACCGGGTCCACGTCATGACCGGGGTGTCCTGGGGGGAGTATCAGGACTATCTGTACGGGCGGTTCGACGGCGTGAACCACGAGGACGAGGCGCAGCAGGAGCGAAATGGGCACAAGATCTCGCACGGCGGCGACGTGTACTACATGTCGCCGGGCGAGAGCTACGGCAAGTTCCTGTGCCTCGGCGTCAAGCGCGCCCTTGATGCCGGGGCGGAGGGCATCCACCTGGAGGAACCGGAGTTCTGGGTGCGGGCGGGCTGGAGTCCCGGCTTCAAGCGGGAGTGGAAGGCGTACTATAACGAGGAGTGGGTCGCGCCGGACTCGTCGCCCGACGCGCAGTACCAAGCCTCGCAGCTCAAGTATTTTCTCTACCGCCGGGCCTTGACACAGATATTCGACTTCGTGAAGGCGTATAACCGGGAACACGGGACGGGGGCCAAGTGCTATGTTCCCACGCACAGCCTGATCAACTACGCCCATTGGGGCATCGTCAGCCCCGAGTCGAGCCTGCTGGAAGTGGGCGCGGACGGCTTCATCGCGCAGGTGTGGACCGGCACGGCGCGCGAGCCGAACGTCTACGAGGGGCGCAAGAAGGAACGTACCTTCGAGACGGCTTTCCTGGAATACGGGGCGATGATGAACGTCGTCCGGGCCAGCGGCAAGGCGGTCTGGTTCCTGAACGACCCCATCGAGGACAACCCCGACTACTCGTGGCGCAACTACCGGGCCAACTGGGAGAGTACCCTGACCGCCTCATTGCTGTGGCCGCAGGTGTGGCGGTTTGAGGTCATGCCCTGGCCGGAGCGCATCTTCCACGGGACGTATCCCACCCTGGACCGTTCGGAGCGCAAGGCCGGCGCGACGGTCGAGAAGGAGGCTCTGCCGACGGCCTATGGCACCGAGCTGATGACGGTCATCAACGCCCTGAACGACATGGACCATCCCGAGAGCGAGTGGGACTGCGGGACGCAAGGGGTGGGGGTCGTCGTCGCGGACACGCTGATGTTCCAGCGCGGCGGGCCATCCCCGTCCGACCCACACCTGGGTTCCTTCTACGGCCTCGCCATGCCGCTCCTCAAGCGCGGCCTGCCGGTCGAGCCGGTGCAGATGGAGAACGCCGTCCTGCCCGGTGCGCTCGCCCCTTACAAAGTTTTGCTGATGACCTATGAGGGCATGAAGCCGCCGAGCGCCGAGGCGAGTGCCGCATTAGCGGAGTGGGTCAAGGCCGGCGGCGTGCTGGTGTTCGTGGACGATGACACGGACCCGTTTAACCGGGTCCACGCCTGGTGGAACACGGCCCCGCACCAGTACGCGACGCCGCGACAAGCCCTGTTCGACCAACTAGGACTGGCCCGTGGCACCGGGCCGAGGGTATACCGCGTCGGGGATGGCATTCTCCTCTATGATGTCGCCAGCCCCGCCGCTCTGACGTACCGGACGGATGGTGCCGGCCATGTCCGGGGCCTCGTCGAAGACGCCTGCCGCGTTGCCGGCCTCGCGTACCGGGAGACCAACTACCTGTCCCTGCGCCGAGGGCCTTACGTCATCGCGGCGGGCCTGGACGAGTCGCTGCCGGACGCCCCGCACACGCTCACCGGCCGCTTCCTGGACCTTTTTGACGCCGAGCTGCCTATCCTGGAGACGGTCGCCCTCGTCCCCGGCAGCCGCGCCCTGCTGCTGGACCTGGACCGGGTTCCGCCCCAAGGCCCTGTCATTCTGGCGGCGGCCTGCAAGACGCGCGGGGCGGAGGCCCCTCCCGGCGGCGGATTCCGGTTCCACTGCGCCGGGCCGGACGGCACCGAAGCCGCCATCCGCCTGCGCCTCGGCGATGCGCCGCGAGCGGTCACGCTGGACGAAGCGCCGCTGCCGCCGGGCGCGTCGGAGTGGGACGCGGCGACGCGGACGCTCCTGCTGCGCTTCCCGAACTCTGCGTCCGGGCAGTGGGTCACGCTGCGCCGAACATGAGGCCGAAAAATGCCGCTAAAAACGGCGCGCGGCGGGTAAAATAACGGAGATGACTAAACGCATAAGAACCCTCCTCTTCGCCGTCCTCTGCCTCGGGCTGCTCGGCGTGATCGCTTACCGACAGATCCAGAGCGCGAAAGCCGCCTCCCAGGTCCGCTACCGGACGGAAACCGCCGCCACCGGCGACGTCACCGACACGGTGGAAGCCAGCGGCGTCGTCCAGCCGCTGACCTCGGTGGATGTCAAGTCGCGGGCCGGCGGACGCCTGATCAAGCTCGCCGTGGACGTCGGCACCCGCGTCAAGCCGGGGATGCTGCTCGGCCGCATTGACCCCTCGGACACCCTCTCCGCCTACAACCAAGCGGCGGCCGACCTGATCACGGCCCGCGCCCGGCTGTCCCAGACCCAGCAGCAGGCGCGGATGTCCGGGATGCAGGACACTTTGACCGTTTCGGGCGCGCAGCAGGGGCTGAGTTCGGCGCAGGCCAAGCTGACCCAGGCGGAGCGTCTGGCGGAGGTCCAGCCGGCACTCACGGACAACGCCATTTCCGAAGCCGAGGCCAACCTCGCCTCCGCCCAGCAGCAGTACGAGCAGCTTCGGGCCGCCGGCAACCCGCAGGCGCGCGCCTCGGCGCAGTCCGTCTATGCCCAGGCGCGCGCCAACGTCGTCGCCGCCGACGCCGCTTATGACCGCCAGAACTCGCTGGCCCAGAAGGGGTTCGTCGCCCAGCAGGCCGTGGACACCGCCCTGGCCTCCCGCGACGTCGCCCGCGCGACGCTGGATGAGGCCCGCCAAAGACTACGGACGATTGACGCCGACCAGAAGGCGTCGCTTGCCGGGGCCGCCGCCCGCGTCAGCCAGGCCCGAGGCGCTCTGCTCACCGCTCAGACCGACCGTTACGAGATCGGGACGCGCAAGCAGGACGTGACCGCCTCCCATGCCGCCTTGCTCCAAGCGCGCATGGCCGTCCAGAATGCCCAGGCCGGGCTGATGCAGAGCAGCATCCGCCAGTCCGACATTCAGGCGGCTCAGGCCGCCGTGTCCAAGGCGCAGGCGGAGGTCAACAACCGACTGATCCAGCTCCACGACGCGACCATCTATGCGCCCCGCAACGGCGTCGTCCTCCAGAAGTATGTCGAAGAGGGGACGATCATCTCCAGCGGCGAGTCGCTGTCGTCCGATGGCACCAAGATCGTGCAAATCGGCGACGTCAGCACCCTCTTCATTGATGTGGGCGTGGACGAGTCCGATGTCGGCAAGATCGCCCTGGGCCAGAAGGTCCTGATCTCCCTGGACGCCGTGCCGCAGGCCAAGCCCGAGGGCCGCGTCGTGCGGATCGACCCGCAGGCGATCAACGACCGCGACGTGACGACGGTCCACGTCCGCGTCGAGATCAAGAACCCGGACGCGGCGATCAAGCCCGGCATGAACGCCACCTGCCAGTTCGTCCTGCGCGACGTGCGGAACGTCCTCGTCGTCCCCAGCGATGCCGTGAAGGAGGGGCGCACCGGCGGGAACACGGTGCGCGTCCTGACCGGAGACAAGGCCGAGACGCGGACGGTCGAGGTCGGCGTCGTCGGCAGCGAGAAGACCGAGATCAAGAGCGGGCTGAAGGCCGGCGACAAGGTCATCCTGGGCATCCTCCAGCCCGCCCCCGACGGCGGCGGAGACGCGGGAGCGCCGGGCGGCGGAGCCGGCGGCAAGGGCGGGGCGGGCGGCGGACACTAGAAAGCGGCAAGAAACAGCGTTATGAGTACACTCCTCCAAAGGCCCGAGCCGCCGACAGCGGCTGCCCCATTGCCCCCGCGCCGGCCCGACGCGCCGCACCGGTTCCAGAAGAACCGGACGCCCGCCCTGAACCTCGGCGAATGCGTCCACATCGCCTTACAGGGCTTGGCCGCCAACAAGATGCGCGCCATGCTGACCATGCTCGGCATCATCATCGGCGTCGGCGCGGTCATCACCATGATCGCCGTCGGGCAGGGCGCGCGCCAGAAGACGTTGGGCCAGATCCAGGCGCTCGGTACGAACGTCCTCATTATCCAGTCGGGCCAGACCAAGTCCGGCGGCGTCTTCGGCGGCGCGGGGTCCTTCCGCAACATCACCTTCGATGACCTCGACGCCATCCTGAAAAAAGCGCCCGCCGTCGCGGCCGTTTCGGGCGAGGACATCACGCAGGCGCAGGTCAAGGGCGGCGGGACCAACACGAACACCAGCGTCATCGGAGTCGGCGCGGACTATGCCGACATCCGCAACTTCGCCATCGCCGACGGCCGGTTTTTCACCCCGCGCGACCTGCGCGCCCGGTCACCCGTCTGCATCCTGGGTGCCAAGGTCGCCGGCGACTTCTTCAAGGGCAAGTCCGCCCTGGGCCAGCGCGTCCGCATCAACTCGTCTTCGTACCGCGTGGTCGGCGTCATGGCCCGCAAGGGGCAGGTCGGGTCGCAGAACGCCGACGACCAGGTCTTCCTGCCCCTCAGCACGTTCCAGGGCAAACTGGGCCGCTGGTGGTGGCGGGGGCGGGTCGCGACCGCCGACATCCAGGCGGTCAGCGCGGACAAGATGGACGAGGCATCCAGCCAGATCGCGGCCCTGATGCGCCAGCTCCACCATGTGAAGCCGGACCGGCCCGACGACATCACGATCAACAACCAGGCCGAGATCGCCGCCGTCGCCGAGCAGACCACGCGGACCTTCACCTTTCTGCTGGCCTCCATCGCGGGCGTCTCGCTGCTGGTCGGCGGCATCGGCATCATGAACATCATGCTGGTTTCGGTGACGGAGCGGACGCGCGAGATCGGCGTTCGCAAGGCCATCGGGGCGAAGCGGCGCGACATCCTGTGGCAGTTCCTGATCGAGAGCGTCGTCCTGTCGCTGCTCGGCGGCGTCATCGGCATCGCATTGGGCGTCGGCGGCGCGATACTTTTGGGCCGCCTCAGCACCGACTATACGCCCATCCTGACACTCCCGCCGGTCCTGCTGGCCTTCGGCTTCGCGGCCGCCGTCGGCATCTTCTTCGGATTCTACCCGGCCCAGAAGGCGTCCCGCCTCAGCCCGATAGAAGCACTGCGGTACGAGTAGGCATGATCACGCTGACCGACATCACCAAGACGTACCAGACCGGCACGATGGCGCTGACCGTCCTGAAAGGGATCTCTCTGCACATCGCGGCGGGGGAGATGGTGGCAATCATGGGGCCGTCCGGCTCGGGCAAGTCCACGCTGATGAACATCATTGGCTGCCTGGACCAGCCGACCTCGGGGTCCTATGCGCTCGACGGCTACGAGGTCGCCTACCTGGAAGAGAATACGCTGGCCGAGATACGGAACTGCACACTGGGGTTCGTCTTCCAGCAGTTCAACCTGCTGGCCCGGACGACCGCCCTCCGCAACGTCGAGCTGCCCTTAATCTACTCGGGGGAACGCCAGCGCGAGGAGCGCGCCCGCCGCGCCCTGACCCGCGTCGGGCTGTCCGACCGCATGGACCACACGCCGTCCATGCTGTCCGGCGGCCAGCAGCAGCGCGTCGCCATTGCCCGCGCCATCGTCAACGACCCGCCCATCCTCTTTGGCGACGAGCCGACCGGGGCATTGGACAGCCGGACGGGCCAGGAGATCATGGCGATCTTCCAGGCCCTGAACGATGAGGGCAAGACGGTCGTGCTGGTGACGCACGAGGAAGACATCGCCGAACACTGCAAGCGCATCCTGCGCTTTAAAGACGGCGTGATCGTCAGCGACCAGCCCGTCGCCAGCCGCCGCATCGCCCCGCCTTCCGATCTGGTGAGCGTCTGATGTGAACCACTGTTGTGACGCAGTCTCTGTCACGGCATATGAGCGGGCCAAGGAGGGGGGGCCAAGACGAGTGATTGAAATCACTCGCTTCCGCCGGATTTGTCCAAGGGACAAGAGAACAGGAGGATGCCGGACGTCCCTCTGTCTGCATCCTGTCCCTCTTCTGTCCCCTGGACAGGTCCGCGCGTAGCGAGTGATTTCAATCACTCGTCTCGGCCCCCCCTCGTCTCGGCCCCCCCTCGTCTCGGCCCCCCCTCGTCTCGGCCCCCCCTCGTCTCGGCCCCCCCTCGTCTCGGCCCCCCCTCGTCTCGGCCCCCCCTCGTCTCGGCCCCCCCTCGTCTCGGCTTCCTTGCCCGGCTCCCCTTAGCGCCTGTGGCAGCCCTTGCTGACGCAAGAGGCCTATTCCTCCAGCCACAGGATCGCCGTCACCCCGCGCGGGTAGTACCGGCTGCCGAGGACCTTGCCCGCGACCATCTGGTCGCTCCAAGCCCAGTAGGCGTTGTCCGGGTCGGTCAGCCAGGCGGCGTGGGCGGCGTCGGCGCGCGCCGTGACGGCATCCCCGCCGAAGCCCAGGAGGCGGCGGGCGATGAACTGGCAGAGGTAGACCTTGGAAAGCCAGGAGTTCCGGCTGGTCGAGCTGAGACGCCAGCCGCCGTCGTCGAACAGGCAGACACCCGGCACCAGCACCGTTTCTAGGTGCCGGCGCAAGGCCCCCAGGTAAGCGCCGAAGCGCCCGTCCGGGTCCAAAGCCTCGCGGCAGCCGGTGAGATAGGGGTAGATCAGCCCCTCGATGGCCGGGATGATGCGCGAGTCGCTCCCGCCGCCCAGCACGGCGGGGATGAAGCCGTCCGCCGTCATGTGACCGGTCACGGTGGCGGCGCAGCGCTGCGCCTGCTCGCCGGCCTGACGCGCCGCCTCCTCCCGCCCCAAGCCCCGGAACAGTTTTTCCAAGGCGACATAGCAGGCCCAGGTCTTCCCCGCCAGGTAGATGTTGCCGCGCGCCTGGCCGAGCGAGACGTCCAGGCTGTCATAGGTGGTGATCTCCGCCCCGCCCGCCGTGCGCGCGCTGTCCAGGGACATGACCCCGTCGCGCTGTTCAGGGTCCGGATGGTCGCGGTTGACCAGGCTCTGGAGGCACGCCTCGAAGGTGTTCAGGTTCTCCCCCAGCCAGCCGGAGTCGCCGGTCTGAGTCACATAAACGGTGGCGCAGCAGAGCCAGTTGACGATCTGCTCGTGGGTCATGTACGAGAAGCAGCCGGTCAGGCCGGTCTGCTCGTAGCAGGAGTAGCCCGCCCGCGAGAAGACGCTGCCGATGCCCATGTCGTGCGTGAAGCCGATCCCGCCGGGGTACTCGGTCGGGTCGCCCGGCAGGCGGGCGGCGTCCTGGTAGCTGTAGCGCGCGACGAACAGGTCAAGCTCATTGCGGACCGCCCAGGGGTTCATCCGCATTTCAAAGAAGAGTTGGTCCACGGTCAGGTCGAACGTGTTCATCATCCGGTACTCGCCTTCGTTGACCAGCCAGACCGGACGGCCCTCGCGGGCGAGGAACTGCGTGCTGCCGTAGTAGGAGCGGATGGCGTGGGCGAGCATGAACTTCTGGTCGTCCGACAGCCTGCTCTCCTCCACCAGTGCGTCGCCGTCTCGGGCCGCCTGAACGAGCGCGTCAAAGTGGGCTAGGGCGTAGCGGGCGACGGCTTCGATGTCCGGGAAGAAGCGCGTATAGTAGTAGGTCGTGTCCCAGCCCGCCGTGGCGGTGCCGCCCCGGTGGAAGCAGACCGCGAAGCGGAAGGTCCTGGTCTGGCCGGCGGGGACGTCCATCAGCAGCGCGCCGCAGCCGCCCAGCCCGAACGCCATGTTCGCGGGGGCCGTCTCGGTCAGCAGTGTGCCGACGGCGAAGGCCTGCCCGGAGCGGACGCCGGGGTCGTCGGTGACGATGGCGGTGCCCAGCCCCTGCCCGACGCCGGCGAAGCCGGGCATCGTGTCGTCCAGGCAGCGCATGGCGGAGTAGGGGTCGCTGCCGCCGTAGCCGAAGTAGGCCCGGCGCGGGCGCGTCCCCCGCGTGTTGTCCACGGTGATCTCGGCCAGGACGGCGGGCAGGACGGCGGCCATCAGGTCCGCGTCATCCCCCGCGTCCGGGTCGGGCACCGGGCGCACCGGCGAGTAGAGGGTGAACGTCAGGTCCCCCGCCGTCCAGGCGTCCGTGGCGGCCCGGAAGTCCCGGCGGATGGCGTCCGTCCCGAAGGCGGTGATCGGGACGCCCTGCCAGTCTGGCAGGGCCTGATTCGCCTGTTCCACCTCATAGCGGCGGCGCTCCTCGTCCGCCGCGTCGTCGGCCTGGAAGAACGGCAGGGCCTCATACGAGCCGCCCGCCCGCGTCTCCAGCCCGATGTAGACGCTCTGGTCGGCAGGCTTCCCCAACTCCAGGCCCAGGCCGCCTTTCGCCCCCGGCATGCCCAGCGTGAACGAGGCGAAGGCCCCGATGGGCGAGTGGTGCGCGTTGAAAAACGGGGTGTTCAAATCTCTCATAACCTTTCGCTGACCCGGAAGTAGTCGAAGTCCACGGAGCCGCCCGCGGCCTTGGTCGCGTAGTGGAACAGCGCGAAACGGTAGCCCATGAAATGCGGGAGGGTGTAGACCATCTGGAGGGGCTGCCCGATCGGTGTCCACGTCTTCCCACCGAGGCTATAGGAAAAATAGGCTTTGTCCGCCCGGCCCTTGTAGTCGCAGGCCAGCTTCAGGAACACGGTCTTTTGGGTGAGCGGGATGCTCTGCACCTCTTGCGGCGAGCCGGACCCGGCGCTGACCATGACGATAGAGGTGGCGTCGCCGACTCGCTTGACCCCGACGAACCCGTACTTCTTTTGCAGCGCGGCGAGGCCCGCGAAGTCGCCGTCTTTCAGGCCGCTCACGTCCACGGCGACCGTGCCCGAACACTCCGGTCCGAAGGTCCGCTGGGTCAAAGTGTTACGGGCCGACAGGAAATCGGCATCAACCCTGCCCGCCGTGAGCCGCAGGAAGCCGGGACGCTCGGTGAGGGACCAGTACCGGTCGTCCGGGTTATGGTTCCACTGCCAGGCCAGCGGCAGGGCGGGCTGACCGTGACCCCGGCTGAACTCGTCGGAGGCCACGATCCCAGCCGCGCCGCCGGCCCCCATCGTGCCGGCCGGGAGGGTCAAGGCCTTCGGCAATTTGCCTGCGACACCCATCACGGGCCAGCCGTCCTCCCATTTCACCGGCACGAGGAACGGGGTACGGCCAACCGCGCCGTGATCCTGGAAGAGCAAGGCATACCAATCCCCTTGCGGCGTATCGATGAGGCCGCCCTGCGCCACGCCCGCGTCCTGCAAAGCGACCCGGCCCTCATACGGGCCGGTGAGCCTGTCCGAGCGGAAGATGAGCTGCGTCCGCATGCCGCCGCGCGGCCAGGTGATGTTGGACAGGTAGTATCTCCCGCTGATCTTGCGGATCTGGGAGCCTTCCGCCGGCAGGCCGGCGTTGGGGCCGGCCACGAGTGTGGCGTTCGGGACGATGACCTGGTCCACCCCGCCCGGCTTGATGCCCGAGGCGTCTGCGGTCAGCTCGGTCAGGCGGATGTCCCCGCCGCCATGGACCATGTAGACGCGCCCATCGTCATCAAAGAACAGCGAGTGGTCGTGCAGGGCGGGGCTGAACGAGGAGGCCGTCCACGGCCCTTTCTCGATGTCCCTGGTCCGGTAGACGTGCGTTCTCCCCGTCGTGGCGGAGAACGTCGTGACGTAGAACGTGCCGTCATGGTAGCGCAGGCTGCTGGCCCACGACCCCTGGCCGTAGGCGTTCCTGCCGTTCTGGAGCGTCAGCGCGTCATTGTCGGCGAGGGTGTCGTAGGCATAGCCGACGAGCCGCCAGTTTACCAGGTCCGTGGACTTCATGAGGGGAAGTCCGGGGCTGAGGTGCATCGTCGTGCTGCTCATGTAGTACGTCTTCCCCACGCGGATGATCGCGAGGTCCGGCACGTCCGCCCAGATGATGGGGTTCTGAGCCTCTTTGGCCTGGGCCTCTTGGGCGTGGGCAGCCGGGCCGGAGAAAAGGCTTATGACGGAAAACGCCGCCAGGGTCAAGGCCGCAATGGAGAGTGCCGCCGGGCACAAAAGCGACTTTTTCACGGAAAGGTCCCTCTCATTCGAGAACTCATTCGCAAAGCTGCGATGTTCATGGGTGCGCCGCGTCAAAAAGACCGATCTCACTGAACTGCACCGCGTCGGGATGCTCGCCGCGCGTCTTCGTCACCAGGATGCGGTAGGACTTGTAGGCCGTGCCGTTGGGGAACGAAACCTGTTCCCCCCAGGCATTGCGGCCTGGGTCCCGTTCCAGCCCGCACGGGCCTTCATAGAGCAGATGAAAACCGGATGCGCCTGCTGCGGCGGCATCGGGGGCGTTGGACCCCTCGATGGTGAGCGCCAGCGGGTCCCTGGATTCCAGGTCGTTTGCGGTGGCGATGCGGAACGCCCTAATGACCGCCCGGCCGGAGCGGGGCGTGACCACGAAGCCTGCGCCGACCGGCGAGGCGCTGTTGAAGTGTTTCGTGTACAGGTCCCCGTCTATGAGGTTGCCGACGACCTGCTCGTTGGCCGGCAGCCCGCCGAACTCCCCCGCCACGGCCAACACATTCGGCCCGCCTCCCGTCGTCCGCTTGAGCGCGACGATCCGGTCTTGCGGGCTGAGGATGCCGGCATCCCTCCGCGCCGCCTCCGCCGCGCCCTGCACGGGTGCCGCGCAGGCTATTCTGAACACTGCCGCCGTCTTCAGCGGCATCGCCGCAGGGCAGACGACATGCAGCCCGTCGGGCTGCTGCTGCCAGCGCAAAGCGCCGGGGCTGCCGAGCAGGGCCACGGACCGGATCGGCGCGTTGAGCAGCCCGGCCTGCGTACCGAGGGACGTGATTCTGAGCGCCGCTCCCGGCTCGGGCACGGTCAGGCAGAAGGCATAGAGCGCCCCGTCTTTGCCGACACTGAACCGGAAGTCCTGCGGACCGAACTTGAACTCGGCGTGTTCGCGGCCCAGCTTGCCGCCGGGCAGCATCCTCAGCCGGCCGCCGTTTTTCTCGCCCTCACCGGGGATGATCCAGGCGCGGCTCCCGTAGATGCCCGACCCGTTGACTCGCATCCACTCGCCGACTTCCTGAAGTAACCGCATGCTGCCGCCGTCGAGCGACCCGTCTGGCCGGAGCGAGACGCAGACCGCCGCGTTGCCGTCGCGGGCGACCGCTTCGATCAGGTAGCGCAGCATCATGCCCGATTCGTAAACGAAGCCGGGGCTGTAGTACCAGTCGCCGACGGGCGCTTCGGCGATCCAGGGCTGGTCGATCTTGATCGGCGGCTCGATGCCGAACTCCTGCGTGTTCACCGTGCCGTTCGTCCTCGGCCGGAACTTGATGATGCTGAAGGTGTCCACCTTGCCGCGCCGCGTGAGGCTCCGGTTGTAGTAGTAGGCGAGGACGCGCTGGATGGCGTCGCTCTTGTAGCCCGAACCGGACCCCGCCCCGCTGAACGGCTGCGTGCTGGTGCCGTCGGTGTAGATAAAATCCGGGTCGTAGTGTTCGATCACGTCCATGATACGCAGGGCGAACCGCGTGGAATACCAGCGCGCGTAGGCCAGGTGGTCGGTGAAGATGCCCTGACGCGGCGTACCCCACGGGTCGTCGGCCGCCTGAGAGACGCCCTCGTATTCGCGCAGATCAATGCCGTAGAGCAGGCGCGGGTCCAGTCCCTCCCACCACCGGCCCTTGCCCTCGGCGGGCGTGAGATGCCCGTCATAGGGGACGCCCGCTTTCGGCCCCTGCCTGTCCGCGCCGAAGGCGGTCTGCCACCAGTACCAGGTGTATTCGTCGTGGAAGCTGACGCCGTACCGAAGGCCCGCCGCGTGCGCCGCCTTCGACCACTCGCCGAGCAGGTCGCGCTTCGGCCCGACCCGCGTGGAGTTCCAGGGCTGATAGCGCGAGTCCCAGAGGTCGTAATTGTCGCAGTGGACGCCCTGCACGATCAGGAACCGCGCGCCGGCCTGCTTGTAGATGCCGACCAGCTTCGCGGGATCGAGATTCGTCGGGTTCCAGGCTCTCAGCACGTCCTTGTAGCCGGAAACCGAAGGGTGGCCGAACTTCCGGAGGTGGTTTTCGTAGGCGGTGTATCCCTGCTTGTAGAGGTTACGCGCGTACCAGTCGCCGCTCTCGCCGGAGGCCTGCGGACCGAAGTGGACCCAGATGCCGAACTTCGCCTCCCGCAGCCAGCCCGGCGTGCCGGGGTAGTTCTTTTCGATGGACGCCCAGGTCGGCTGGAAAGGCCCCGCCCCGACGGGCAGCCCGAGCTTCACCTCGGGGAACCTGTTAGGGTCGCCCATCGGCACGCTGTTGATCTGCCTGGGGGTCGGGACCGCCGGCATCGGCGCGGGCGGCGGGAGCGGGTCGCCGAGAGTCGTGCCCGCCGCCGCAGCCAGGCCGGCTGCGGCAAGCGCGAGAAACAGGCCGGCCCTCCCCAGCGTGTTGAGATCGAACATCATTTTGTTGTTCCAGGGCGCTCCGGGTCTCATCCCGCCGTCAGGACGAGGACGGTGACGGAGTAGGCCGGGAGCGTGTGGCGAAAGTCCGGACTCAGGCCATGTATCCGCTGCATCTGCGGCACGATGTGGCTTGGGTCCGTGATGGTGTTCGTGTCCTGCGGGCCTGACCCACTCAGCACATAGGTCGTCCCCCGGTCCGCGACCGACTTGACCCCCGACAGGGTCACCCGGACGGCCTGCGGGGCAGGGGACGTGTTGACCAGCTTTACATACACCATGCCAGCGTGCGCGTCCCGCGTGACGCTCTCATACAGTCCCGTCCCGCCCGTCAGCGTCGCCGGCAGCACCACGTCGCCGTGGAACCGGCTGAACATCACCTGCGCCCAATAGGAGGGCGAGCCATAGCTGCGGAGCGCGTCATAGCCGATCAGGTTGACGGCCCACTGACGGCCGCCGGGGTTGACGTTCACGAGCAGGGGCGCATACGATTCCAGCACGACGATGTCGGAGTTGCGCTCCATCCCCGTCATCCAGGCCGCGTCCCCGAGCGCGGAGTTGAGCGTCGGCGTCGGCCCCTTCGTCTCGGGCCGCACCCAGGGGCGTTCCACGTCCTGGGAGGCCCACTCGCCCACGAAGATCTTCGGCCCCGAGCGCGGGTAGGAGTCGTAGTGGTGCGCGTCGCCCGCCATGGTCTGCGCGGAACGGTAGAAGTGTTCGTCGAGGAGGTCGGGCGTGCGGCTCTGGACGGGCATCGTGGCGATGCACTGGAGCCGTGGGTGTTTCGCCTTGATGGCATCCAGGAACTGGGCGAACCGTCCGTCGTAGCTGTGCGAGCGGTCGAAGTTGTCTTCGTTGCCGATCTCCACATAGCGCAGCGGGAACGGCCTGGGATGTCCGTCCGCAGCGCGCCGCCGGCCCCAGGTCGTTTCCGGCCCGCCCGTGACGTACTCGATCTCGTCCAGGGCGTCCTGCACATAGGGTGCGAGCGCCGGGCCGGGGTCGATGTGCTGGCCGCGCAGGGAGTACCCGGCGTAGACGGCGAGGACCGGCTCCATTTTCAGGTCCTCGCACCAGGTCAGGAACTCCAGAAGGCCCGTCCCGTCCGACGACCGGTAGCCCCACGGCCCCCGGTGGCCGGGGCGCTCGGTCAGCGGCCCCAGCGTCTTCTTCCAGTCGAACCGCTCCTCAATGGTGTTGCCTTCCAGGTAGTTGCCCCCCGGCAGGCGCAGGAACGCGGGCTTCATGGCCGCCAGGGTCTCCATCAGGTCAACACGGTTCCCGTTCGGGCGGCCGTTATAGGTGGGCGGGAAAAGGGACACGAGGTTGAGCCAGACCGTACCCGGCCTCGACGCCGTGATGACGAGCCGGCCGAGCGCCGGGGCCGCCCGCCCGGTGCGGAGCATGACCTTCTGCTGTTTCCAGCCCGCCCCCGGTGCGGGGGCCGATGCCTTCGCGTAGATGGTCGTCCCGTCGGCGCTCTCCAGGGAGACGGTCAGCGGCCCCGTCTTGCCGTCGCCGCGCGCGTAGAATGACGCCTGGTAGGGGGTGTCGGGCCGGACGGGCACGCCCCAATAGCCCTCATTGGCGGCCCCGACGCGACGGCCGCGCGAGGCCGCCGTCACCGCGACCTTCAGGCTCACCGGCAGGGCCGCGCTCAGGGGCTGGTCGGTGTCCAGGGCCATCGTCCCGGCCCCGCCGCCGTCCTGCACCAGCGACCAGTGGGCGGGCGCGCTCGGGTCATCCTGGAAGGAGCGGTTGCGGACCAGCTCGGCGTACAGGCCGCCGTCGTAGGAGAAGTTGATCTCCTCGGTCATCAGCCCGTAGAGGGTCGGGCTGACCGCCGGGCCGGGCCTGCCGGCGTCAATGTCGAGCGTGGCCGGGCCGTCCGCCCGGACCGGCACCGTCAGGCCGCAGCAGGCGGCGGCGAACAGAGTCCACGCGGTGGCGACGGCCGCCATTTTTTGTCTCGACTGTCTCGACTTCTTTGGTTTCAGCATGGTCTTCCTTTAAGCTAATGAGGGGCGGCGGCCTTGTGCCCCAACAGGGAAAGCATCTTCTCCCCGTAGCGCGTTCCCAATGTTCGGTAACCGGCCGGGGTGAAGTGCAGGTGGTCGGGGCGGCCGGGACAGCCCGCCGAGGAGACCACATAGGAATTGGGGATCGTCTTCGGCAGGTCGTCAATAATGGCGTTCATGCTTGCACACGCGCCGCTCTGGTCCGCGCCGAGGAGTTCGCCCGCCAGCAGGGGCACTTGTTTGGGATCGAGGTCCAGGTCTTTGATCAGGTTGTCGTAGACGCCCTTCACCTTGTTCGGCCACTCCCTATCATTCGTGTTGGACTCGCCCTGGTGCAGCAGGATGCCTTTGATGACGCCGTCTTTCTGTGCCACCTTCGCCATGTCCACGAGGCGCTGATAGGGGTCACCGCCGTAGGCCGCGATGATGCCCTTCATCCACGGCGGGGCGGTTTCCGCGTAAGACGTGTAATGGTCCTTGTCGAACATCTCGATCTTGCAGCCGGCGACGGAGACATTGACCACGCCGACCTTGATGCCGGCCGGGAGGTGGGCGGCCAAGGTCCGGCCGAAGTAGTCGGACGGGCCGATGCCGTTGCCGGGCCGGGCCAGCGGGGGGACTGCCGTGTACCATTGCCCCTGCTGTCGGTCCTGATCCGGGAAGTCTACGGCCGCCAGGACTCGGAAGCGCGCATCCACCGGCCCCTTGTCCTGGTCTTCAACGCCCGGAAAGCCCTCCATGTTCGACTGCCCGAAGGACAGGAAAACATAGAAGTTCTTGTCGGGAACGCTTTTCTCCTGTGCCGAGGCGTTCACGTCGCCTTTGGCGGCGCGGATCACCGCGCCGAAGGCGGGCTTCGGCTGGTCGCCCGCGTCAAACAGCAATGGCTTGCCGGCGGCACGCCAGGAGACGCCGTCGTTGATGCCCCAGAAGGTGACGACCTTTACCGACTTGTGCTTCAGGAACGCCCTGAAGAGAGCGGCGTATTGATCGGCGAGATGCTGGTCGGCATCACTCACGAGGCCGCCCTGAGTCGTGGCGGCATTGTTGGCGACGTCCGCGCCGGTATTCTGCTGGCCGGCCTGGGCACCGTTCACATCGAGTTCCGTGACGTGGATGGGCAGGCCCAGCGTTTCCAGGTCCGTCAGCTCCTGGTCCTCTTCCGCGAAGCTCGGCGAGGAGACGCTGACATGGGTCTGCGTGCCGATCGCCGAGATCGGGACCTTCTGCGCCTGGAGCTGCCTGACCAGGGTGATGAATTTTTGGCGCTTGGCCGGGTTTTCCAGGCTGTAATCGTTGAGGCGGAGGATCGCCTTGGGGTCTGCCTCGTGGGCGTACTCGAAGGCTTTGGCGATGAAGTCCGGCCCGATGATCTGCCGCCAGAGCGAGTTCCGCAGGATGTCCGGCCCGCCGTCGGAGACGCACTCATTCACCACGTCCCAGACCTGGATTTTGCCCTTGTATCGGCCGACGACCGTTTGAATGTGGTCGTGCATCCGCTGGAGCAGCTCCTCGCGCGTTGCCCGCGGCCCGTTATAGCCGAACCCGCCGCCGAACCCGCGCCTCCTCGGCCCGCCGGGGGGGACGGGGCCGCCCGGATTGCCGCCGGGGCCGTTTGCCGGCGGGAACGGGATCGGTGGGACGGGGGACGGGGGGCTGGCCGCTCCGGCTGGAGGCGGCGGGGCAGGCGGAGTCGTTCCGGTGCCGGCCGCGCCGGGCGGTGGGACCGCCCCGGAGAATACCCAGTTAGGGGTCTGTCCATGCCAGACGAGCGTGTGGCCCACGATGACCATGTGGTTCTTCACGCCGAACTCCACATAGGCGTCGGCGGGGCCGAAGTTGTAGCCGTCCGCGCCTTCGCGCGGGTGGATTGACTCCCATTTCAAGTCATTCTCCGGGGAGACCTGGTTGAACTGTTCCTTCGTCAGCGCGATGTCTTTGCCGACCTGCCCCGCTGGTCGGTTACCGAACCCAGGCGCTCCGCCGGTGACGATGGAGCGGTTGATGGCAACGCCGACAGAGAAGTGGCCTTTGTAGGCGTCTTTGAGGGTGGGGGCTTTGTCGGTCTGCGCCGTCGCGCCCGTGGCAAGGAAGAGCGCCGCGAGTAGGCCGATGTGTAAGCCGAGGCTTGAGGGAGAAGTCTTCATGAGCGTTTACGCTTGGAATACCTTTCTGTCATAGGGAGGTCGTAATCATCTTGCCGGGAACTCGTAGATGCTCACACTGAAGCGCGGCAGCGTCAGGGAACCGGGGATCGCCGCCACGGGCGCACTGCTGACCGCCGGATTCTGGCCGCCGGCTTCGGCGGACGCCAGCCGCCACAGGGTGCCTTTGCCGGCGAGATCGGCCCCGGCCATGACCAGGGTGAGCGGCTGCTCGACATCGGTGGGGTTTAGGATCGCCACCGTCAGCGTGCGGCGGTCGCTCGTCCACGCCGCCACGACGTCGAGCGGGAACGTGGCACTGCCGGCGTTCACCGCCGGCTGCTCCCCGCCGGGCGGGTCGGCTGGCCTGGGCTGCGGGGAACTGCCCGAAACATCCACCGGAATCGTGCCGTAGTGGTCACGGTAGATCTTGAAGACCTGCGCGTTGTCGTTCAGCGCGTTGGTCGTCCCGTCCCGAGTCAGCAGCGACGTTGCGAACGTGTACGCGGCCATCTGCATGATGTCGCTGTGCCGGAACATCTCCTGGAACACCCAGGCGAGGGCCGGGTAGACCGGGTAGCGGTTGTTGGGCGTGTAGGCCCATTCATCAATGTTTAGCGGCTTGGGGTGGGTGACGAGCGGCGGGAACCGCTTCTCGTACTCCTTATACTCCTCGTACTTGATGCGGACGTGATTGGCCGGGCGGCGCATCCAGTCCGTGACCGGCTCATTGGGGTCGTTCGGGACCTGACGCCCTTCGGCCAAGCTGAAATGCGTCGCGCCGTAGTTGTAGTAGTGTTCGCTGATCAGGTCGAAGTTGTCGAAACACTTCGAGAACAGCATGCCGTCCCAGTCGCCGGGCGACAGATACGGTGCAACGAGGTCGGTGCCCAGGTTCAGGGACTCCTTGGAGCCCGTCATGGTGTCCGGCATGGCACCGCTGGCGATCAGGACGATGGACGGGTCCACTTTACGCATGGCCTTGGCGAACTCGTTGTGCTTGAACGCGAACTGGGCGGGCTTCATTGCGCCGTACTGATAGCTGATGCCCCACATCTCGTTGCCGATGCCCCAGAACTTCACACCGTAGGGTTTGGGGTGGCCGTTTGCCGCCCGCAATCTCCCCATCGGCGTGCGGGCATCGCCGTTCGTGTACTCCACATACTGGGCGGCGGACCAGGCATCCCCGGTCCCGGCGTTCACCGCGACATAAGGCTCGACATCGAGGAGCCTGCACAGCGTCATGAACTCATCGGTGCCGATGTCGTTGGGCTGAAGCGCGTTCCAGACCGGGTCCCAGGTGGGCGGACGCTTGTCCGGGTCGCCGATGGCGTTGCGCCACTCATGCGCCGAGACGAAGTTGCCGCCGGGAAAACGGTAGACGCCGGAGCGCAGGCTCTTGAGCGCGGCGATCGAATCGGGCCGGAACCCGCTGAGATTATCCGCAGGCGTCAGAGACACCGCGCCGACGTGGAACGAGCCGGCCCCGACGCCGACGATCTCAAACTGGGCAGGGCCGGACTGGTCGGCCTTGAACGAGAAGGAGACCTTCCTGTAGCGCGGCCCCACGCTGCCGAGTGGGACGACCTGGCGGACCGCCTCCGGGCCGGTGCCCCAGACGATGTTGACGGCGACCTTCGCCATGGAATCGCCGGCCATCTGGATGCGGCCATTGTAGGCTACTCCCTGGACAAGACTCACCCCCGTCTGGCGTATGCCGCGCGGCTCCGCGCCGGCGAGTCTGACCAGCGGCGTGTGGTCGCCGGCAAAGGGGCCGTGGGCGTCCATCACCACCGAGTCGGCCGGACCGATGGGGTTCCACCGCCCTGGCCCCACGCCGCGTCGGCGGCCAAAGCCGGGTCCCCCCGGCCCGCCCTGGACCCCATTGGGGTTGCCCTGTGGGGGCGGCTGGACTGCGTAATAGAACTTCCGGTCGTCCAGCAGTTCGCACCAAAGGCTGCTGTAGATGAGGCTTCCGGCATGCTCGATGAACTGCCCGTAGAGGTAAGGAGAAATAGGCACCCCAACTTTCGAGGCGTCAATCGTCGCGGTCACGGCCTGGCCCCGCGGCGGGGCGGCCGATTGGGCTTGTGATCGCGTACCGCCGGCCAGGGCGGCGAGCAGCACCGCCGAGGCGGTGAGCGTCAGAGTGATGCGCTTCTTTGTCAACGTCATGCTTTTCGCCTTCATGCTTTTCGCCTTCATGCCCTGCCCTCACGAATGCGCCGTCACCGTGATGACCTGCCGGGCGCGAATGTCGGTGGAGGAGGAGCCGATCTGGATCTCATAAGGGCCAGGCTCCACCACATAAGCCTTCTTGGTCACGTCCCAATAACGGAACCGCGCGGGGGAGATGGTCAACGTCGCCGTGCGCGTCTGCCCTTTGGGAACGGACACGCGCTGGAAGGCGCAGAGGCTATGAATGGGCTGCGGCACTGCCGACTTGACGTGCCGGACGTAGACCTGGACCACTTCATCGCCGTCCCGCGCCCCGGTGTTACGCACCGGCACCGTGACCTGGAGCGTGTCCGTGGGACGGAGCTGCCGGGCGCTGAAGCGCGGCTTGCCGTAGGAGAAATCGGTGTAGCTCAGGCCGTAACCGAAGGGGAACAGCGCCTTCCCGGCGTAGTACCGGTAGGTGCGGCTGGCCATGCTGTAGTCCTGAAAGTCCGGCAGGGCCTCCGTGGAGGCGTAGAACGTCACGGGCAGCCGCCCGGAGGGGTTGTAGCGGCCCAGCAGGACGTCGGCCACCGCCGTGCCCCCGTTCTGGCCGGGATACCACGCCTGTAGGATGGCGGCCATGTGGTCCGCCTCCCAGGGGATCGCCATCGCGCTACCGCTGCAATTGACATACACGACGGGCTTGCCCACGGCGGCCACCGCTCTGAGGAGGTCTTCCTGCACCTGTGGCAGCTCGATGCGGGTGCGGTCACCGCCCGTGAAGCCCACCATTGTCACCCGCATCTCCTCCCCTTCCAGCCGCGCGGAGATGCCGCCGACGTAGATGACCACGTCGGCACTCTTTGCCGCCTCCACCGCCTGCTGGAACTCCGGCGAACTCGCGCCGGAGGTGTCGGCGGCATTGACGGCCAGCGGGCAGCCGCGAACGTAGGTGACCTCTGCCCCCGTGCCGAGGGCGTCTTTGAGGCCCTGAAGGATGCTGATCGGGTGGGACGGTGTCCCGTTGTAGTTGCCCTGAAGCATCCGGATGTCGTCGGCATTGGCCCCGATGACGGCCACATGCTTGAGCTTGGCGGGGTCCAGCGGCAGCAGGCCGTCGTTTTTGAGCAGCACCATGGACTCGCGGGCCGCCCGCAGCGCCAGGTCGCCGTGCTGGGGCGTGTCGTTGTCCGCCGCCGTGATCTTCGCGTAGGCGTAGGTCGGCGGGTCAAAGAGGCCCAGCCGGAAGCGCTCCGTCAGGACGCGCCGCAAGGCCGTATTGATCTCGTCTTCGGAGATCTGCCCGCCGTGGACGGCCGAGACCAGCGCGCCGTAGGTGCCGCCGCAGTTGAGGTCGGTCCCGGCCTTGACGGCGTCCGCGGCGGCCTGCTCGCGGGTGTCGGCATAGTGATGGCCGCCGACGATGTCACCGACGGCATCGCAGTCGGAGACGACATAGCCGTCAAAGCCCCACTGCCCGCGCAGCAGGTCGGTCAGCAGCCACTTGTCCGCCGGGGCGGGGATGCCGTTGATGGCGTTGTAGGCGCTCATCACCTGGCCGACGTGTCCCTCGCGCACGGCGGCCTCGAACTGGGGCAGGTACGTCTCGTACAGGTCCCTTTCCGGGGGGTGGACGTCGAACCGGTGGCGCAGAGGCTCGGGGCCGCTGTGAACGGCGAAGTGCTTGGCGCAGGCGACGGCTTTCAGGTGCTGCGGGTCGTCGCCCTGCATCCCCTGGATGAAAGCGACGCCCATCCGGGCGGTCAGGAAGGGGTCCTCCCCGTAGGTCTCCTGCCCGCGCCCCCAGCGCGGGTCGCGGAAGATGTTGATGTTCGGGGACCAGATCGTCAGCCCGTTAAACCAGCCGTGGTCGCCCTCCACTCCCTTCGCGTTGAACTTGGCCCGCGCCTCCGTGGCGACCACATCGCCGATGGCGTGCAGGAGTGGCGGGTCCCAGGTGGCGGCATTGCCGATGGCCTGGGGGAACACCGTCGCGATCCCCTCATTGGCGATCCCATGCAGCCCCTCGCTCCAGTAATTGTAGGCGGGGACCCCCAGCCGGTGGATGGCGGGGGCACCGTTCTGGAGCTGCGCGGTCTTCTCCTCCAGCGTCATTTGGCCCATCAGGCTCTCCACCCGCGCCGCCAGCGGCCGGGAAGTATCCCGATAGGCCTGCGTTTCCGGGGCCGGGGCCGCGGGTGCCGCCGGGGCCGCGGCTGCGGCGTCCTGCGCCCGGACGGGCATGGGGCCGGCCAGCAGGGCGGCCCCGGCCCAAACGCCGGACAAGCTGGCGGCGAGGGCCAATGATTTTCCGAGGCGTACTTTTTTAAACGATGTCATTTCTTGTCGTCTCCCGAATGATGCTGTCAGCGGTGTGTGACGGTATCAGCGCGGCACCGCGCTCATTCACGCACGGTCAGCGCCTTCCCCGTGTAAATCACGGTCTTTGTCGCGGCGGGCGCACCCATCGCCCCCGGCTTCTCCCAGACGATCCGGAAGGTGCGCTTCTGGAGCATCCCGGCGAACGAGCCTGTCCGCCTGCCCACCGTGAGCACCCGCCACTTGTCGTCCCAGGTGAAGGGGATGGTCGCTGACCGCCCCCGGAGATAGTTCGTGTTGTCTCCCTCATCCTCGTAAAGCGTGAAGGCACCGTCCGCGCCGAGGTAGACGCGCAGCTCGATCGGGTCGGCCGCTTTCTGCGCGACGTACTGGAGTTCCGGCCCGAACGGGATGATGGCGCCGTCGCGGATGAACAGCGGAATCTTCTCGACCGGCGCGGCGGCGGTGATCGTCTGCCCGCCGCGATAGTGTGTTCCGGTCCAGAAATCCATCCAGCCGGTGCCGCCGGGCAGATAAACGGAGCGCGACACCGCGCCTGGTTTAATGACGGGGCAGACCAAAATCGAAGGGCCGAACAGAAACTCGTCCTGGGCATGGCAGGCCGTGGCGTCCTTCGGGAAGTCCATCACGAGCGCGCGCATGATCGTTCCGCCGCCATGCGTCACCTGCCAGGCCTGAGAGTAAATGTAGGGCATCAGGCGGTAGCGCAGGGTATCGTACTGAACCAGAGTCTTCTCCGTGTCCGGCCCGAAGCGCCAGAGTTCTTTGGGCGTGTCCGTGCCGTGAACCCGGAAGAGCGGGCAGAACGTCCCGTACTCGAACCAGCGCGTGAACAGCTCCCGATAGGCAGGGTTGGAGGAGCCGCCCGGAAACGAACTGCGCGGGACGAAGAAGCCGCCGATGTCGGTGGTCCAGTAGGGGATGCCGGACAGGCAGAAGTTCAGACCGGCGGGAATCTGCCGGGCAAAGACGTCCCAACTGGCGGTGATGTCCCCCGACCAGGTCGCAGCCCCGGTGCGCTGCTGGCCTGCATAGGCCGAGCGGGTCAGGATGAAGACGCGCTTGTTCGGGGCCGCAAGCCGCTGACCTTCCGAGACGCCCACCGTGTGCATGAGCGGCCAGGCGTTCAGCACCCGCGCGCCGAGGCCGGCGGCGGTCGTCGTCCGGCGGAACGCCGTCATGTTGACCTCCGGCTCGGAGGCATCCAGCCACCAGGCGTCCACGCCCTTGGAGAACAGCGCGTCGCGCATCTGCCGCCAGTAGATCGTCCGCGCCTCCGGGCTGAAGGCGTCGTAGAATTGGTCCGGCCCACGGACGGAGGCCGGGTACAAAAAGCCTTTGGCGTTCATCTCATCGTAGTTGTCGTCGGGTTTGCCCGCCCGGCTCGCGTCGAACTTGCCCCAGACGGAGATCATGAGGTGCAGGTGGTCCTGATCGTGCAGGGCCTTGATGGTGCCCGCCGGATCGGGGTAGCGTTTCGGGTCGAACTGGTGCGACCCCCAGGCGAGCGGGTCCCAGTAGAACCAGTCCTGGACGATGTTGTCGAGCGGCTCGTGCCGCGAGCGGTAGCCTTGGGCGACGTCGAGCAGTTCCTGCTGGGTGGCGTAGCGCTCTTTGCTCTGCCACAAGCCCAGCGCCCACTTCGGGATGAGCGGCGCTTCGCCGGTGGCGTGACGGTACTCGGCGATCACCCGGTCCAGGGAGGGGCCGTAGAAGACGGTGTAGTCGAGCGTGTCGGCCGCCTCGGATGTCCACTGCACCCTCGGGTGGGTGCCCGGCTTGCTCCAGGAGAGGCGGACCAGGGCGTCGCCGCCGCCCTGGAAGTACTCCAGGCGGATCGCGTGCCGCGTGCCCGCCGCAAGGTGGACGGTCGCCTCGTCGGTGGCGGCGGGGTGGACCGACCAGTCATCAATCACGGGCTTGCCGTCTATCCACAGCCGCGCCCCGTCATCCGCCCTGGTCTGGAAGGCGTAGTCGCCCGCCTCCGCCGCCTGGACGAAGCCCGTCCAGCGCACGGAATAGTTGTCGTGCGGCAGCCCCGCCGGCGGCACGGCGGTCCAGAGGAAATCCACGCCGGGGTCGGTCTGCGTCCGGGCCGGACTCTCGAAGTTCGTTCCCAAGAAGTAGTGCGCCGTCAGGCCGCCCGGCTTGCCGTTTTCGTCTTCGAGTGCCGTGGCCGGGATGACCGCCGAGCGCGATCCGGCGGAGATCTCCGTGTGGGCGGCGTCGTTCCAGAGGAGGCCGTAGCCGCGATTGGAGACCAGAAACGGGATGCCGACCTCGCGGTTCCCCTGCTCCTCGATGACGGTCGTGCCCCGGTGGTCGAGGTGGCCGTCCTGGTGCTGCCCCAGGCCATAGATCGCCTCCCCAGGTGCCAGCGCGAACGTGTCCTCCGCCCTGAACGAGTCTTCATGGCTTCCCGGCCCCGAGGCCGGCAGGGTGATCGGAGTCAGGGAGCGGGCGCCGGGCGCTTCGTCCAGGACCGGGTGCCCGGAAGCATCCAGAAACCGGACCGCGCCAGTCCTGCGGTTGACACGCGCCTGTAGGTGGCCCGTGGCGAGCGTCACCGAGGCGGCATTGGCCGAGACCCGGAACGCGGGCGGCGGGTCTTTCGCGATCAGGACCGGGACGCGCTGCGGCGGGAAGACGCCGTCCGCGCTGTCGCGGACGCGGATGACATCCGGGGCCAGGGCCTGGAGCCGGAGCGTATCATGGCCGAACGAGAGGATGACCCCATCGGGCTGTTTCTGCACGGACCGTACCGACTCGGCACGGGCGTGGGGACAGAGTGAGAGCGCGCACGCCGCGACCGCAGCACCGGCGCGCATACGCCCGATTGTGATTCCTGTACTTTTTGGTAGTGGTTTCAAGGATGTTGTTGTCTCGTCCGCTGGGTAGACTCCGAACATGGTCATCCAAGTCCTTCACTGCGCCCACTGCCAGAGCCAGAACGTCATCCGCCACGGCAAAGACAAAGCCGACCGCCAGCGCTACCGCTGCCACGACTGCCGCCGCACCTTCCAGGACGCCCAGGAGCAGGCGAGCCGTCGCGCCCGGCGCGCGGAAACCCAAGCCCGCGCCCTCGCGGCCTACCAGGAGCGCGCCTCGATGCGCGGGGTCTGCCGCCTCTTCGGCATCGGGCGGAACACCCTGAGCGGCTGGCTAAAAAAAAGCCCGCCACTTACCGCCGCTCCCCGAGACGCTGGCCCCCGTCCGACGCGATGACGTGCTGGAACTCGACGAACTCTGGTCGTTCGTCGCACGGCGCAAGAACAAGCGGTGGGTGTGGCTCGCCCTGTGCCGCCGGACGCGCCAGGTCGTCGCCTACGCCCTCGGGGACCGGGGCGTGCGGACCTGCCGCCTGCTGTGGGAGCGCGTCCCGCGTCGGCTGCGCCAGGCGCTGACGTTCACGGACTTCTGGGGGGCGTACCAGAAGGTGGTGCCGGAGGGGCAGCACGTCGCCTGCGGCAAGGGCAGCGGCCAGACTGATCATATCGAGCGGTTCAACAACACGCTGCGGCAGCGCCTCGCCCGGTTCGTGCGGCAGACGCTCTCGTTCAGCAAGTCGGAGGTGATGCATGAGGACTGCCTGCGGCTGTTCCTGCACCACTACAACACGCACATGGCTCCCGGCGTGGCTGCCAGCCAACAACACTCATGAAACCACTACCTACTTTTTAATCTCATAGCGTCTTTTTTGAGGTCTAGTGCCGCCGCGTGTCTCACCGGAACACGCGCTGAAGGAAATAGTACAGGTTGTTCTTCCACTCCGTGGCGTCGTGTGCGTGACCGTCCACGTTCCAGACGTGCGGGACGTCCTTCTCCTTCAGGTAGGCGTGTACCCCCTGGCTGATTCGCAGCAGCCCGTCCTGGCTGCCGCCCGAGACCCAGAGCAGCTTCAGCCCCTTGCGCGCCGCCGCCGGGTCCGGCACGAGCTGCGCTGGGGCTTCCGTGTTCGGGGCCGCCGAGAAACCGCCCACCCAGGCAAACCTGTCGAGGTGCGCCAGCCCGAAGTCGAGCGACTGGCCGCCCCCCATGGACAGCCCCGCCAGCGCCCGATGCTCCCGGTCCGCCCGCACCGAGTAGCGCGACTCGATTGCCGGGATGACGTCTTGCAGCAGGTCCTGCTCGAACGCGGCGAACGCGGGCGCGGAGGCGTAAACGTTCCCCTCGGCCCGGTCGTTCTTCTGGGCGCGGCCGTTCGGCATCACGAGGATCATCGGGACCGCTTTGCCCGCCGCGACCAGGTTGTCCAGCAGGAGATCGGGCGTCGCGACCCGTTCCCATTCCGTCTCATCGCCGCCGATCCCGTGCAGCAGATACAGCACCGGGTACTTCTTGGCCGGCGTGTAGCCGGGCGGCGTATACACCTGCATCTTGCGGCGCGTGCCGACGGTCTTGGAGTCGTACTCGACCATCTCCAGCTTGCCGTGCGGGATGTCTGCGCGGTTCGCGGCGATGTCGGCGGGCGGCTCGGGATAGACCTGCTTGTCGTCCGGGTTCAGCGTCACTGGGCCACCGAAGGCACTCGGCCCGATGCGCGGCTCGCCGGCGACGGGCCGGGGGGCGTCCGGCCCCTGGAACAGCAGGGGCGCGAATTCGTGCAGGTCGCGCCGCCAGGTCAGCCACTCGTGCGCGGTTCCGGGCGACTCGTAGTAGACGTTCTTGATTCCCGCCTGCTCCAGCGCCAGGTGGTAGCCGTGGACGCTGTTGTAAATAAACTGTGGCTCTGCCGTCCCGGCACCCAGCCAGAGGAGCCGCATCTTTTTGTTGAAGGCGTCCGGGTCCGCCATGACCCCGTTGTGATCGGTCTTCAAGTCCAAGGGGCCGCCGAACCCGCCACCGCCACCGCTGAAGCCGCCGATGGAAGCGAAAACGTCCGTGTGGTTTAGCCCGATCAGGTACGCCTGGAACCCGCCCATCGAGAGGCCCGCCAGCGCCCGGTGGTCCCGGTCGGGGACGGTCCGGTAGGTGGAATCAATCATGGGGATCAGGTCTTTGAGGAACACGTCGTCGAGCGCCGAGAACATCCGGCTGAAATCCGGTGCGCCCCCGCCTGGACCTCCCGGTCCGGGCGGGGTGGCCGTCTCGCCGGCCCGCCGGGCGTACCCGTTTTCCATGACCACCAGCATCGGCTTCGCCTTGCCCTCGGCGATGAGGTTGTCCAGGATGATGCCGACGCGCCCCTGGTTTCCCCAGCCGCGCTCGTCCTCGCCCGACCCGTGCTGGAGGTAGAGGACGGGGTAGCGGGCGGCCCGTCTGGTGTCGTAGTCGGGTGGGGTGTAGACGAAGATGCGCCGCCACGACCCGGTCGTCTTGGAGAAGTACCGCCGCTCGCGCACCTCGCCCTGCGGCACGTTCTTGACCTGGTAGAAGTCCACGCCCTTTTCCGGGATCTCAATGCCGCTGGCCTCCTTGCCAGTGCCGTAGAAGGTCTCGCTGCCGGGGTCGTTGACCGAGACGCCGTCAATCACCAGGAAGTAGTAGTGGAAGCCGGGCACCTGCGGATCGGTCGTGGCGGTCCAGTTGCCCTCGCCGTCCTTTGTCGCGGCGTAATGCTTGCCCAGGTCGAATTCCACCTTCTGGGCGTCCGGTGCCTTGACGCGGAAGACGACGCGCAGGTCGGGCGTGAGGCGCGGGTACTCGGTTCCCGCAATGTTGGATGTCGCGGGAACGGCCTCCGCCGCACTTGGGGTCGGCGGAGTATCCGCCGCCGCGGGCGGGCCGGCGGCCAGGGCGAGGGGCACGAGGGCGGCGATCTGCCATAGAGCTTGCCACGGGAGTTTCATGGGTCATCGCTCCTTTCGGGTGAGCATGATCAGGTACACATCGTTCTCCCGCAGCGGCAGGCGGATCTGGAAGGGGCTGCCGGGTGTGACGGCGACGGTGCGCGTCAGGAACGGCACCCCGCCGTTCTTCCGCTTGATGAGCGCGACCTGCGGGCGGGTGAGCTGGCCGGGAGAGCCGAGGTCCCTGTAGGTGGCATACGGGTCATTGGAGCGGTATCCGACCCGAGTGCAGCGGACGGTGTAGCGCCCGGACGGGAGGTGGGCGACGCGGAGCGCGACCTCGCCCTTGGGCCGGGCGGGGTGGTCCTCCTTGTAGAACGCCTGATCGTTCTCGGTGCCCGGCTGTGTGACGGTGAAGTCCCAGAGGAGGGCCTGGACGCCGCCGCGCGGGTCGCGGGTGACGAGGGAGGCGGCATCGCGGTTCACGAGTTCCGTGGGCCCCAGCTCGTTCAGGAAGCGGTAGGCGTAGAACGCGGGCTTGACGATGTCCTCGTAGTTGATCAGCCCGAAGCCGCCGTGGAAGGGGGTGGCGCGTGGGCCGGCCTCCTCGAAGATGTCGGTGAAGGTCCAGTAGGACATGCCGCTGACCGCCGGCCCGCCGTTCTTGACTTTGTCCAGGATGTAGGCGGCCTCGACGTAGTTGTCGTGGATGGGGTCGGCGGGCGTGTAGGAGGCGCTCCACTCGGTGTAGAAGAGCGGCAGGCGCGGCAGGGGCGAGGCGGCGACCTCGGCGCGGGTGCGGCGCATGTCGCCGGAGACGGCATCGGGGTCGCGGCTGACGACCGTGCCGCGGTTGCCCTCGGCGTCCAGGAACCCCTGGCCGACGCCGTATGTGTGGGTGCTGACGAAGTCCACCGGGACGTGGTTGTCGGCGCAGTAGCGGATGAAGTCGGTGATCCAGCCGTTGCCGGCGGTGGCCGGGCCGCCGACGCGGTATTGCGGTGAGACGGACTTGACGGCGGCGGCGGAGGCGGCGTAGAGCTTGAAATAATCCTGCTGGTCCCCCGTCCAGAAGCCGCCCTTCAGGTTCGGCTCGTTCCAGACCTCGAAGTACCAGTTCTTGACCTCCTCCTGCCCGTAACGCTCGGTCCAGTGCCGCGCGGCGGCGGCCACCAGGTCGTGCCACTTGTCGTAGTCTTTGGGTGGCGTGACGTTGCCGCGCCACCAGAAGATGGTCTGCCGCCCGCTGGCGAGGGCACCGGGCATGAACCCAAGCTCGACAAAGGGGCGGACGTGGATGCTGAGGAGGAAGTCGTAGAGCCGGTCAACGTACTGCCAGTTGTAGACGGGTTTGCCGGACTTGTCCTCGCTGTAGACGCCCATGTCGTCGGTGAAGAGGCCGTGCATGCGGATGTACTGGAAGCCGCACTTCTGCCGGGCATAGGCGAGCTGGTGCTGCCAGTCGGCGCGCAGCCCCTCATCGGCCCGCCCCGCGCCGATGCACTGCCGGTACACCTGGCTGGTCGGCCCCTTCACCTGGGCACAATCAACGGCGATGGTGCGTCGGGGGGCGGCGGACTGACTCGCGGCGCGGGCGTCCTCCGGCAGCAGAGGCGCGGCGAGGCAGAAGGCGGCTGCCGCACCGGCCGCCAGCGCTTTACAGCGGGATGTCATTCGGGATTCTCCATGTCGGTTATCTTCTGGGGGCGGGTGTCCGGCTGAGTGCTGCATGCCGACCGGACCCCTCCGAGGCCTACGCCCGGACGGGAGGCGCGCAGGTCGCCCCGTCCAGCAGCCTCACCGGGACCACGCGGGCAGGCAGGGCGATCTCCGGGTTCTCCATCTTCGCCAGGAGCATGTCCACGGCACCCTCGCCCACCTCGATCATCGCGTTGTACACGGTATGGACGGGAAGGAAAAAGCGGTCATCAATCCAGTGGTGGAACTGGACGATCGAGAGGTCTTCTGGGATTCGAAGGCCAAGAAGATGGGCGGCATGTACCACCGCCATGGATTCCGCCAGCTCATAGGCCAGCACCGCCGTCGGCCTGTCTGCCCGATCCAGCAGTGACCGCGCGGCCTCGACGCGCCGGTCCAAGTTCGGCTGCCCCGGCGCGCGCCAGTCCTGCGGGAGCCGATGTACGCGCGGCATCTTCCCCGCCGAAACCATCGCCTGCTCGTAGCCCGCTCTCCGGTCAAGGCGGCTGTAATGCGGGTCTTCCGGGACCTCGGTGTCCACATAGGCGATCCGTTCGTGCCCGAGATGCAGCAGGAACTCCACGGCGATTCGCCCGCCCATCAGGTCGTCGGGACGGATGCAGTCGAACTCCTGCTGCACATTCAGAAAGATCGCCGGAATCCGCAGTCGGCGGATTCGCTCCATGAAAGGCTGAGAGGAGCCGACGTGCCGGTTGACCAGAACGCCGTCCACCGACAGCTCGCGCATGGTGTGCGGCAGATACGAGGCGTCCTCGATGACGACATCCGGCACCTGCGTCAGCACCAGATGCAGGTCTTTGTGTGCGATCGCTTTCGTCAGCCCATGAAGCAGTTCACCGGGCATGTATTGACCCGACAGCGACTGGATCAACGCGATATTTCCGAAGCGGCCCGCCCGGATGGCACGCGCCGAGGCGTTGGCCCGGTAGCCAAGCTCCTGTGCGACCTCCAGGACGCGGCGTTGCGTCTCGGGCCGGATTCGCTGCTCCGCACCACGCCCGTTCAAGACATGCGTGACGGTCGCCCGCGACACACCCATATGTGCCGCGATTGTGGCGATAGTCGGATGAGCGGTACGGGCGGAGGACATCAGACCCGTTTCTTGTTCTTGTTCCATGTCAGCTATTTCGCATTAGCGTGTTGCTACTCCGTGTTAGCACGAGTATAACACGGAACTGCTGGGTTGTCAACCCCGTGAAGGAACCGGAGTAGGGGAGGCGGAAAGTGAGAGGAAAAGTCAGGATGGCATTCTAGGGAAGCGGCCGTGAACCCGGCCGCGCGAATCTGATGGTGACGACGGAGCGGGGCGTCAGCGTGACGACATTTCCGGTTGAAAGCGCGCCCAGCTCATGCCAGTGTTCCCCCGTTTCGCCCTCGCTGGATCGGTAGACGGCGGTGGCGGCATCATGGTAAGCGTCGCCGTCGGGGGTCAGCGTGATCTGGTGAGGCTGGTTAGTCGGGTTGACAAGCACCGCCACGAGGTCGCCCTTGCGCGGGCCGATGTAGGCGGAGAACTTGATGCCGGGGTCGCTGCACTCGGCGGCGACTCGGTGCCAGCCCTCGCCGACGAACTCGGAGAACGCCTTGACCGCGTAGAACCGCTCCCGACGCTCCACGCTGCCGTCATCGGGGTTGTAGTAGACCAGAGCATAGCCGCCCGGCTGCTTGACGCTCCGGGCGGCGATCCAGACCAGATAAGCGCTGACGTCACCCTCGGTGAACGTGTCGCTGATGATCCCCGCCACCGCTGTCAGCGAGTCGCCCTCCAGGAACTCGGTCTGGAACAGCGGCTTGTCCACGCCGCCCGTTCGGTACGCCGCGCGGACTTCGTTCAGGCCGGCCTCGAACCGGGCCGGGTCCGGGCCGCCCTCGCCGCCCGCCGCCCCCGCGCCGTAGAGGTGGAACGAGACGCCGAAGAGACGGGTCAGGTCCGACTTGCCCGCCGCGTCCTTCGGGTTGATGTAGGCGGGGACGTGGTTTGGGTCCGCCGCGCTCGTCTTGAGTGAGAACGTCTCCGGGCCGACGATTTTAGGGGCCGACGCGCCCAGCGCGCCAGTCAGCCGGTCGGAGACCGATGCCAGAGCGCGGTCATAGCCGGCGATCCTGTCGCCTTTGGGGTTCGTCCCCTCGGTCGGGAGGAACAGGCATCCCTCGTAGGTCGCCGGGAATTCCAGCTCGTTCTGGAGCGCGATGTAGTCGGGGTAGACGCCGGTGAGCGTCTTAAAGGTTTTGAGGCTGTCCAGCCACCAGTCGGCGTAGGGGCCGTAGGCGAAGTTCCCCGCCGCGTCCTGCCTCAGCGTGGCGTTCGCCAGCCCCTTGTCCGTGCCGTCGGAGCGGCCCGAGGCGAGGCCGTTGCTTTTGAGGGCGGGGGGCGGCGACCAGGAGGTGAACATCAGCCGGACCGGGGCCTTGCCGCCGCGCGTCTTCGGGTCGCCGCCCCATTTGAGCGCGCCGCCCGCGAACTCGCGCGTGACCTGCCCGAACTTCGCCTGCTGGCCGGGGTAGCCGTTGTAATTGCGGAGCCGGTAGATGTCTATCTTGAGGTCCTGGAAGAGCGCCTTGTAGACGGCATCCCGTCTGGGGAAGTCTGCCAGGCTGTCGCCCGCGTAGGTCTGCGAGCCGCCGAAGCCGTAGATCGGCTGATGCACGTCCGCCACATGGATCGTGCCGACGGCTGGGGGCGTCGGTATGGCGGGCGTCTGCGCGGCGACGGTGGCCGCCAGACCGGCCGCCAGGGCGATGATGCCCAGGCGGGCGGTCAGGCGCAGCGATGGCCGTACTCTCATTGCGGCGCTCTCAGATAACGACCGGCGAACGTCAGGAACGTCGGCCAGTTCGGGCCGGTGGTGTGGCCGCCGCTGTGCTGGCGGAAGGCCAAATCCCCGCCGATCAGCGCGGTTTCCATCGGCGGGAACTCGGTGGCTTCCAGCGGCTTCCGGCCCAGCAGCTTGTACACCGGGCCTGCGTCCACGGTCGCGAGGAACATGCCTCGGTCGTCCAGCCAGGTCCCTTCCACCGTCTGCGAGCCGCAGCTGATAAAGACCGGGCGCGGGGCGCACAGCGCGATCAGCTCGTGCGAGTCCACCGGCAGGTCGCCCGGCGTCAGCGGCCCGTCATACTTCAGGAAGTTTCCGGCCATCCAGTGGTACTCGCCGCTCGACGCGATGTTGCCTTCGGTTTCGCCGTAGTTGCGACGCCAGAGCTTGGCCCCGCCCTCGCCCGACGAGCCGACGAAGACGACGGCGAAACGCGGCTCATAGGCCATGGCGACAAGGACCGCCTTGCCGTAGCGCGAGAGGCCCTCCAGGCCCACCTGCCCAGCGTCCACGGCCTTGTCGGTCGCGAAATAGTCTAAGGCGCGGCTCGCCCCCCAGGCCCAGGCGCGCAGCGCCCCCCAGTCGTCGGGCCTGCGCGGCTGGCCCTTGTTGCACAGGCCGATGATGCCCTGGGTCAGACCGGCCCCGTTGTCCGCCTGGAAGGAGGTCGGGACCAGAACGGCGTAGCCCCAGCCTTTCGCCAAAACCTGCTGCTGCCAGGTCGGGCCGGGGGGAGGGCGGAAACCGGGGAAGCCGCCGCGCCCGCCCGGAAAGGGCGGAAAGCCGAACTCCATCATGACCGGCACCGGGCCGCGCGCGTTTGCCGGCGTGGTCAGGGTTAGCTGGATATTGACCGTGATGGCCGGGTCGGCCGAGTTGTCCACATGGCCGACAAGCTGCTTGGTGATGACCGGCACGTCGCCGTTCGTCTCCGGCGTCGTCTTGACCACCTCCCAGGTCACTTTGGGAGTGGCCTTGGGGACGCGGCCGTAGAGTTCGCGGTCGAAGTCTTCTACGATCTCCGGGCGGCGCTGCGTCCACCACGCCTTTGCGTTCGTGACCTTCCTGCCGTTCTTCAGCACCAGTGGGTCCGGCAGGTTGGTGTAGCGGGTCGCCTTAGACTCGTCGGTGTTTGCCGCGTCGGGTGCCTTCGGGTTAAACCCGCCCGCGCCGGGCCGCAGGGAGGTGATATGGAGCCGATTCATCATTTCCTGATGGTCCTGTTCCGCCGTCCTCGGCGCGGGCGGGGGCACGGGATCGGCGGAGCGTGCCGAGGGGGCGGCGGCCAGGGTCAGGAGCGCAAAGGCTGCGCCCAGGGCGGCGAGGCCCCTTGTGGATGATATTCCGAGCATGAGTGGTTCCCCTTTCTCAGCGGACCCGGTGGGCGGACACGCCGCGCGAGCTTTCCAGGGCGTCGGCCCAGAGACGGTCCCAGGCGGCATGGTCGGTCAGCACCGATTCGGGGTGGGACCGGCTGCGGGCGACGAACTCCGGGTGGAAGGGCCGGCCCGTCGGCGTCCCGACCGGCTGATAGCGCAGGTCCAGGCTCCAGCGGACGGCGTCGGTGAAGTTCGGGGTGGAACGGTGGGGCGTGTGGCGGTGCATGAACACGATGCCGCCTTTGCGGACCGGGACGGCGACCTGGGCCGTGTCCGGCAGCAGGTCGGGCCGGATGGTCGTCCCGCCCTCCGCCTGGTGTTCCCGGAAGCCCTGCGCCCAGACATCGGGGATGACCTCCATGCAGCCGTTCTCGACGGTCGCGTCCACCAGGGCGAGCCAGCAGGTGACGATGTCCGCGCCGTCGGCCTCGGCCCACGTCACGCCGGCGTCCTGGTGCCAGGGGACATTGAAGAAGCCCGCCCCCTCCCCGGTCAGCGCGGCGGGCGGCTTGGCGCGGACGTGCTGGATGGGGCTGCACAGGATCTCCGGCCCGATCAGGCTCTCGACGGCGTCCAGCAGGTTCGGGTTCCGCAGGAAGGCGAAAGTCGCCGGCCCGCGCATCTGCATGACGTCCATGCCGCTCGCGATCTCCGCCGACTGGGCGTACAGTCCGGCGAAGCGGTGCCCGAACGATTCGCCCGCGTGCAGGTCGCTGATCTTGCCCTCGGCTTGGAGCGCGCGCGCCCGCCGCTCGATCCACGCCTCGTATTCCTCAATGACGGGGGCGAGGTCGGCGTCGGTGACGACGCCCTCGGCGACCAGATAGCCGTCGGTCTGGAACGCCTGTACCTGCGTATCTGTCAGTTTCATGGGGCCTCCCTTGCAGAATCTTGCCACATCGGGTAAATTGCAATCGTCCCATTGTAGTTTATTCGGGACGCCCTGCCAATGGAGTTGCTGACCAGACCTTTACACTTTTTGTTCACCCCTATACTTGCTTACCCATGAATGATCCTGCCATCACATTCCTCGCGACGACGCGCGAGCCGCACTGCGACATCCACATCGACAAGCATCTGGACGGCTACAGCACCATCCAGTACATGTCGGCGGGGGGAGTCGCGCTGGCCTACGACGACCAGGCTCATCTTTTGGAGGGCGCGTGGTTCTGGCCCGCCTATCCCGGCCCGCGCACGCGCTTCCAGGCCGCGCCGGGGCACGCGAGCTGGTTCCATCGGCATGTCGGGTTCCAGGGGCCTCTGCTTCACCAGTGGGCCGCCGCCGGCCTGTGGCTGGAGGGGCCGCAGCCGGCCCCGCTGGGCCGGGAGTGGCCGGAGTTCTTTGACGCCCTCATCGTCCAGGCCAAGCGCACGGACCGGTGGGGAAGACTGCGGGCCGCGAACCTTCTGGAACAGCTCCTGTTGGAACTGGCCGAGGCGCGGGCACAGCCGGCGCACGGCGAAGCCAGGTGGCTGGACCAGGCCCTGGACGCGCTGGCCCAGGAGAGGCACCTCCAGCCCGACTACGACGCGCTGGCCTCGGATCTGGGGATGGGCCTGAGTACGCTGCGGCGGCGGTTCAAGGCCGCGACGGGGCTTGCGCTGCACCAGTACGCGCTCCAGTCCCGGATGGCGTCCGCGCGCGCCCTGCTCGGCGAGACAGACCTGCCAATCAAGGCCGTCGCCGAGCGCCTGGGGTACGACAACGTCTACTTCTTCTCCCGGCAGTTCCGCCAGCATCTGCACGTCACGCCCGGCGCGTACCGCAAGAGCCGCCAGACGTGACCGCAGGGTCAGTGGTATGAGGACTGCGTAAAATCAGTTCAAACCGACCGAGGGGCCGGTCTATTCGGATGGGCCGCCCGCGTCGGGACTTCGGATGTGTTTGTAGGGGCGCTGCTTGCTGCGCCCTCTTCTCCTGATGCAGCCGATTCAGGCCGGGGGGCACGGATTTAGGCCGGGGGGCACAGTTGGGTAAGGCTTACGCGAGAGGTCTAATGTAGTCCGCCGCTGTCTTGGTCGGACATACTTATGTAAAGCACTAGAGTTACTTACTGACTGACTGATGTTACGCGCGCCCCGGATCTTTTCTGCTTCCCTCCGCGTCCGAAGGACGGTTTCCTGCCGGGGCTTTCCACAGCCCAAGTACGGCGCTCACTCGTCTTCCGGTCGTGGACCGGTTGGCGTCTTCGCCCCCCCCAGGCCTGCCCCTCAGGGCGGGGTTCTCAGTTGATCGTCACCTGATAGCGGACGAACCCGTAGGAGTTGTAAGGGGAGCCTGCCGAAGTGGCGGCGGGCAGGGCGGTGGGGCTGACGACGACGTTCACGACGACCACGCCGCTGACGTTCTGGGCCGCCGTGCAGATGCCGGACACGGCGACGCCGGGGACGTAGAACGTCCCCCGGTCGGCGTCGGCGGCGTTGCTGAGGTAGACGGTGGGGGCGGAGGGGTAGGCGGAGGGACTGGCGGCCAACGCCAGGCCGGAAGGTCCCGTCCCGCCGTCCGTCGGCGTCAGGCCGCTGTAGGAGGTGGGGGCGAAGGTGACGTGGGCGGGCAGGACGTTTGAAACCACGACGCTGGTCACGCTCCCGGAGCCTACGGCGAGGAAGTAGATCGTGTACTCTACCGTATCACCGGGTCTGGCGGTCGTGGCGGTCGCGCCGCGCAGGTAGGCGGCGGACGGCGCGGGCCAGTAGGCGTTGGCATCGTTCCCGGTGCCGTCGGAGACGAACCCGGTGAGGGGGACGCCGTTGATGGCGGTGATGCGCTTGGTCAGCAGCAGGGCGGGCATGGCGGGCGTGACCGAGGCCTGATTGGAGTTGGCACTCGTCCCGCCGTTGTTGGTCGCCGTCACGATGTAGTAGTAGACGGTGCCGTTGGAGAGCGCCGCGCCGCCGGTCGGGTCCGTGAAGGAGGTGCCGGAAAGCCCCGTCCCGCCTGTCACCGCCGTGTAGCCGCTGCCGCTGGTGGTGGACCGCAGCACCGTGTAGGTGATCGTGCCGCCGCCGGTCGCCGCCGTCCAGGAGAGCGTCGCCCGCGTATTGCCGGGCACGGCGGCCAGCGCTGTCGGGGCCGCCGGCGGGGCGTTCGGCATGGTGCTTACTTCGTCGGAATGGGCACTCTCGCCGCTCGCGGTGACGGCGGCGACTTTGTAGTAGTAAGTGGTGCCGTTGGTCAGGCCGGTGTCGGTGTAGCTGGCCGAGGCCAGCCCGGTCTGGTACGGGGTGCCACCCTCCGTCCCCGGTGTCGTCGCCCGGTACAGGTTGTAGGAGGCGGCGCTGGGGAAGGCCGACCAGGTGACGGTCGCGTTCGCATTGCCGGACGCGGCGGCGGCCCCGGTCGGGTAGGCGCTGATGGTGGCGATCTCGGCGGCGGTGAGGACGCGGTTATAGACGCGCGCATCGTCAATGCGGCCGTTCACCCAGGCGAACGGGGCGGCGCTATACAGCCCGCGCCCGACCAGCGTATGGCCTCCCGCGCTCACGGGGGCTGAAAACGCCTGGGTGGCCTCTAATGTCCCGTTGACATAGAGTTTGAGCTGGCCGTTCACGGCATCATAGATGCCCAGCAGGTGATACCAGGTCCCGGCGACCGGCGTCGTCGCCGAAGTCGCGGCCCCGCCGACGAGCGCGTTGCTGTCCGCCGAAGCCAGGGCCAGGGTGAACTTGCCGACCGGCTGGTTGTAGTAGAGCGAGAGGATGCTGACATTGACCCCGCTCTCGCTGATGAATATCTGGTAGTTGGATGTGCTGTTCATCCTGACCCAGCAGGCGACACTGAAGCTGTTGGCGGTGGCGACGACCCCCTTCCCCATGTCCACCACGCCCGATGTCCCGTTGAAGCTGCCCGCATACCCGCTGCGGCCCGTCGCCCAGCCCGCGCCCGCGAACGCCCCCGTATTGGCGAAGCCCGACGAGTCGTTGGCCGTCGTGCCGGCGTCCTCGTCCATCTTCCACCAGCCCAGCAGGCCGCTCGCCCCGCCCGGCGTCGCCGCCACCTCGGCGGAGTTCGCGCTGACGGCGGCCCCGTTGACGGCTTGGACGACGTAGAAGTAAGTGTTGTTGGCGGCGGTAGAATCGGTGTAGCTCGTGCCGGTGGGGGTCCCGACCTGGGTGTAGGGGCCGCCGGGCGTCGTCGCGCGGCTGACGACGTAGCTTGTCGCGCCGGCTGTCGCCGTCCACGCCAGGGCCACCTGGGCGTTCCCCGGCGTCGCCGTCACCCCGGTCGGCGCGGTGGGTATGGTGAGTGAGGCTTCATTGGAGAGTGCGCTCTCGCCCTGGGCGTTGACGGCGACGACTTTGTAGTAGTAGGCCGTGCCCGCCGTCAGGCCGGTGTCAGTATAGCTTGCCGAGGCCAAGCCCGTGCGGTACGGGGTGCTGCCTTCGGTGCCGGCGGATGTGCTGCGGTAGAGGTCGTAGGTGGTCGCGCCCGACACGGTCCCCCAGGTCAGGGACGCGCTGGTGGGCGAGGCTTCCGTGGCCGCCAGGCTCACCGGGGCCGCCGTCACCGACCCGCCCAGCACTTCCAGGCCGTCTATCACAGGGGCGTTGGGGTTGGTGCTGAAAAGGACCGTGATGTTGCCGCTGCCGTCGGCGGTGGCGTTGAAGTTGCGGACGACGGCCTTGTTGGAACCCCAGGCGGCGGCATAGATCTCGAAGCCGGTCAGAACCGTAGTCCCATTGATGGAGACGTTGAACAGGCGATGACCAGACGAGCCGTAGTACTTCTCCGCCATGTGCAGGCGCACGACGTAGGACCCGCCGGCGGTAAGCCCCGGCAGGGTGTAGGTCATCCCGCTGCCGGCCCCGTCCCGGTCAACCTGGTACACGGCCTGCGGCGCGGCGTTGGCGGCGGTCACGTTGATGGTGTTGCCGGAGGTGCTGACGCTCCCACCTGGGTTCGAGTAATAGGCGTCTGCCGCGAAGGGGGCGATGGCGGCGATGTAGGTGACCCGGCCCGCGTTGATCTGGTAGTAGGGTGAGGCCGTGTTGACGGGGTCTACGGCGACCTCAGCCGATTGGCTGCTGGTGCCGCCGGCGTTGACGGCGGCGACAGTGTAGTAGTACGTCGTGCCGCGCGCCGCCGTGGTGTCGCTGTAGGAGGTGCCCGCGACGCCCGTAGCGAGACTGGTTTCAGCGCCGGAGGTCGCGCCCCGGTAGACGGTGTAGCTCGTGGCCCCGGACACCGTGCCCCAACTGATGACGGCGGGGGTGGCCGAACTCGTCGTCCCCGAGACGCCGGTCGGCGCGGACGGCACGGCGGCAAAGGCGGCCTCATTAGAGAGGGCGCTCTCGCCCTGGGCGTTGACGGCGACGACCTTGTAGTAGTAGGTGGCCCCCGCCGTCAGGCCGCTATCGGTGTAGGCGGCGGACGTCAGGCCGGTCTGGTACGGGGTGCTTCCTTCGGCCCCGGCGGCGGTGCCCCGGTACAGGTTATAAGTGGTCGCGCCCGACACCGTGCCCCAGGTGAGGGACGCGCTCGTGGCCGAGGCCTGTGCCGCCGCCAGGCTCGCCGGAGCGGCCGTCACCGACCCGCCCAGGATTTCCAGCGCGTTGATCTCGAGCTGGTCGGCGCTGCCGTTGCTGAAGTTGACCGCGATGTTGCCGCTGGCATCGGCGGTGGCGTTGAAGCTGCGGACGACGGCCTTGTGGGGGGCATTGGCCGCCACCCAGACGTCGAACTGGGTCAGCACTGAGGTGCCGTTGATGGCGACATTGAACTTGCGCTGGCCCGCCGCGGACCAGTAGTTCTCTGCCATCTGAAGGCGCACGACGTAGGAGCCGCCCGGCGTCAGGCCCGGCAGCGTGTAGGTGATCGGGCCGCCGGACGCGGAATTGCGCTCCGTCTTGTAGACCGTCACCGGCGCGGCATTGATTGCCGTCACATCGTCTGTGTTGCTGGTAAACCCTCCATTCCCGCCGGAAAAGTAGGCGTCTGCGGCGAAGGGGCTGACAGCGGGACCACCGGCATTAATCTGGTAGTAAGGGGAGGCCGTGTTGACCGGGTCCACGATGACCTCGGACGACTGGGCGCTCTCGCCGCCGGCGTTGACGGCGGTGATGGTGTAGTAGTACGTCGTGCCGCGCGCCGCCGTGGTGTCGCTGTAGGAGGTGCCCGCGACGCCCGTAGCGAGACTGGTTTCAGCGCCGGAGGTCGCGCCCCGGTAGACGGTGTAGGAGGTGGCCCCGGACACCGTGCCCCAACTGATGACGGCCGGAGTGGCCGAACTCGTCGTCCCCGAGACGCCGGTCGGCGTTGACGGCCCGGCGGCGAAGGCGGGGGCGGCCCAGAGGCACCCGGCGAACAATGCCAGGAGCCGGAGGATAAACCGGGGGGTGAGTCGGGGGCCGCGGTGCGTCTTCATCGGGGAGCGCTCCGTCAGCGGATACGCACCTCACAGCGGGCCGAGACGGACCCCATCGGCGGCAGATCACCCAGGAACGTCCAGCGGAGCGTCGTGTACCGCGAGGCCGGGGCCGGCTCGTCGTCGGTGCTGCCGTCAGGGTGGGTCACCCGGACCGTCGGCTTCTCGGCGAAGGTCTTGCCGCCGTCGAGGCTTGCGGTCAGCCGGGCGTCGCCGGAGGCCGACGCCGACGACGCTTGGTATTCCATGCCGCGCGGGACCGGCTGGGTGAGGACGAAGCCCCTGATGGGCCGTGCGAGGTGGCTGCTCGCGGTCACGGTGTACCGGAGGGCGTCGCCGGGCAGGACGACGGCCTTGCCCGAGCCGAGCGGGAGCCATTTTGGCTGTCCGTCCTGACCGGGCGGGGCCTTCTTCTCGACGGTCAGCAGCACGGCGACCGGTGCCGGGCCGGCGGGGGCCGCCCAGGCCGCAGGCAGGCAGAGCGCGGCGGCGAGCAGCATCAGTATGGAGTTGAAGCGGGTTTTCATCGTGTTCCTTGTGTTCCTTCTTTTGTGTTCCTTCGCCGCTGACCCGTGGGCGCGGTCAGTTCAGCTTCCGACGGATCGTAAAGGTGCCGGAAGCGCCCGGCGCGATCGCGCCGGTGATGGTGTCCAGATACTTGGTGACATCCGTCGCCGCCGTCGTCCCGGTCTGGTCCGAGCAGCTCGTGGTCGCCGGGTTCCCGGAGAAGAACGTGACCACGCCGCCCGAGTCCACCGCCCGGCCCACGACATTGCTAGTGTCAATGATGCCGTTGCCGTCGTTGTCGAGCGCCCAGTTCGCGCCGCCGCCGATCCCGCTCCGCACCAGGACGACGTTGCTGGCGTTGAGCTGCTTGCAGTTCGTCCCGCCCGAGGACGAGATGTTCTGGTAGGTCACCTGATATTCCAGGAACCGGCCCGGCAGCAGGTTCGCCGGGGTCAATGTCTGCGTGTAGGCCTGGATGACGCTCGTGCCGTCGGTGCCCAGGATGCGCCCCAGCACGGCCAGCTTGAGGAAGCCCGTATACACCCGGTCCACGGTGTTCTCCGTGCCCTCGCCGCTATCATAGGTGCCGCTCCCGTTGCTGTCAATGAAGGCCTGGAGGACGACCGGGTAGCCCTTGCCGGTGTCGGTCGAGAGGGCGGTCGCGTTCGGGAGCTGCATGGAGGCGGTGATGTTGACCGTGCCGCCGGCGGCGATGTTCGTGGCCGAGATCGCCGTGCCGGACGTCTTGGTCCAGGCGGTGCCGTTGTAGGTGTAGAGCGGCGCATTGCCGCCGTAGGTCAGCGTGACGGTCGTCCCGCTCGGGAGGTCGGCCGCCTGGCCGCCGGGCAGGACGCTCGGGGGCAGGGGGACGACGTAGATGGTGTTCGTGATCGTGGTCGAGCCGGTGTTCTTGATCGTGTTCGTGAAGGACACGGCGGCCGGGTTGATCGCATTCCCCGCCGTCAGCCCGGACGGCACCGGGGACGAGAGGTTCGTGTAGTCGTCGTTGGCGTCGGTGGGGCCGACCGCCTGGGGTGAGCCGCTCGGCCCGATCGCGAGCGCGCCCGCCGGCTGGACCGTGTAGACGTTATCCTGCCCGCCCGCCCCTGAACCGGTGTTGTTGTTTGAAGCGTCCGTCCCGTCGCCTGCGGGGTTGGCGACGCCGCTCCGGGGCGTGTTGGACCCGTAGGAGCCGTCGTCGTTGAAGTTCGCCGGGTTGGCATCCCCGGACTCGTCGTAGCACAGCGCGCCGGTGACGTCGCCCGCCGAGTTGCCGAGGAGCTGCGCGAGGGCCGCGACCGTGGTCGGGGCGGTCAGGCTGACGCCGCTCGTGAGTACCGTGAAGGCGAACCCGGTCAGGCTGGTGCCCTTGGTGATGGGACCGGCGGCGACGAAACCGAGGCGCGTCGTGTTCGACAGCGGTGAGGGCGCTGTGGAAACCCAGGCCGCCGCGCTCGGCAGCGTGGTGGTGGCGCTGGTGGTATAAATCGCTGTCCAGCCGGAAGGGGCGGCGGGGGTGCCGGTAAGCACGGCCCCGGTGGGCACCGCGACCGAGATCAGGATGCGGCTGACGGTGCTGCCGTCGAGGCTGATGCTGGTCGCGGTCAGGTCTGCGGGGACATACTCGGGCAGGGCGTTCGTCCACGCGCTCGAGTTGACGTTCAGGCCGAGGCTGTAGGCGAGGGTGTCATGCTGAGAGTCCACGCCCTGGGTCAGCGCCCCGTGCGTGAGCAGGACGGCGGCGAAGGCCTGCGGCTGCGAGCCGGCCGTCGTGGACTCGGTGGCGCTGGCCTCGCGGTTGCCGTTGACCGGCGATCCGGGGTCGGATGTATAGCACTTGCCCGCGCCGCCGGTCGGCGCGGTGGGGTAGGCCTGGTTCTGCGTTCCGGCGCTGTTGTCGTTCGGGCTGGTGTTACCGAGCAGCACGGCGATGGCGGCACCGGGGGCGGCGCTCGGAGTGACCGTGGCCGAGACGCGCACCTGCACCGTGCCGCCCTCGGCGACGGTCGGCGTGGTAGCGCTGGCCCCCGAGACGGTGGTGTAGCTGGTGCCGCCGTTGGTGCTATACTGGACGGAGGTCAGCGCGGCCGGGCCGGTGATGGCCACGGTGCCGGGGATGACGAACTGGTCGGTGTCGTTGCCGACGTTCGTGATCACATAGTCGTAGTACAGGACGTGGCCGGGCAGGATGTTGGCACCGCCCGTGTGGTCGGTGACGGCGGACCCCGTCAGCGTCATGCCCGCCACCTCGGCCACGGTCACGGTGACCGAGTTGGAAGGCGCGTTGACGGTCTGGCCGCTGTTGTTCGGGTCCACATAGCTCGCCGAAGCCGAGTCGGTGATGGGCGTGCCGGCCGCCGTCTGGGCGCGTGCGCCAGGCAGGGGCAGCAGCATCGCTGCCAGCAGCAGCGTGGGGAGGAGACCGCACAGCAGCCGTTCAGGGGGCCAAGTTTTTATCTTCGTGACCACGACCGGTCCGATCTACAGTGGAAGCCGTAACAGTTGCCTCCGCAGGCGAAAGAGAGGGCGGAAGATGATGCTCGTGTTTTTGCGGAGTGTCCAGCACTCATTATCGGGGAAAGCTGTTATAACTATAGGGCAGAAGGGTACGGATTTCTGCGGGATGAAAGGAAACTGCCATGACGGAAACACCACTGCGGGTCGCCATCGTCGGGACCGCAAAACGCTCGGACTACCTCTACGGGCCGCTCTTGAGAGCCATGACCGGCGTCGAGCTGGTCGCCGTCTGGGGCCGGAGTGAGGGTTCTGCCCAGAAGCTCGGCGCGAGTCTGGGGGTGCCCGCCTACACGGACCTTGCCCGGCTGATTGCCGAGACCGGGGCCGAGATCGGCGTCGTCTCGGTCTCCTATGGCGCGAACGGGTCGGTCGGGCTGCTGGCCGTCGAACACGGCCTGCACGTTTTATTGGAGACGCCCATCGCCCACGAGCTGGCCGAGGCCGACGCCATCATCGCCGCCGCCGGTCTGCGCGGCCTGAAGGTGGAGGTGGCCGAGCAGTTCCACCGCCGCCCCCTGGAGGCGATCAAGCTGAAGCTGATCGCGTCGGGCCTGTTCGGGCGCGTCCACACCTCGTTCAGCGACTTCGCCGGCCACGGCTATCACGGGGTCAGCGTCATGCGCTCCTACCTCGGCTTCGACGCCAAACCGGTGCAGGTGACGGGGGCGGTCCGCTCCTACCCGCTGGCCTCGCACCGGCCTTACCTGGGCACATCGGACCGGGCGCGGGACGAGACGCAGGAACACGCGACGGTGGAGTTTGAAGACGGGCGGCTGGGGCTGTTCCACTGGACGAGCGTCGGCTACGACTCGCCGCTGCGCTGGTGGCGCTCCTCGCGGTTCCTGGCGGAGCGCGGCATGGGGGTGACGACGGGGATGTACCCGGACGTCCAGGAGTATCTGACCCTGCTGACGCCGGACGGGCAGGCCGCCCAGCCGGTCATGCTGGAGCGCCGCCTGGAGCGGGTGGACGGCGGGGCGCTGACGGCGATGGTGGCGCACACGGGCGACGCCGCCCTGCCCACGGTCATTTGGGAGAACCCGTTCAAGCCTGCCGTCCAGGGCCACGGCCCGCAGTGGCACGACGACGAGATCGGGGTGGCGGGGTGTCTCCAGAGCCTGATAGACGCCGTGCGGAACGACGCCGCGCCGAGCTACGGGCCGCAGCAGGCGCGTCTGGACCAGGAGATCGTGCTGGCCCTGCATCGGTCCTCGAATGAGGGGGGCCGCCCGGTGCGGCTGGCGTCTTCCTTCTGAGACGGACAGGAGACGAGTGATTGAAATCACTCGCTGCCCTCGGATTTGTCCAGGGGACAAGGGAACGGGATGATGCCGAACGTCCCTCGTCCCCGTCCTGCCCTCTTCTGTCCCCTGGACAGGTCCGCGCGTAGCGAGTGATTTTAATCACTCGTCCTACCGGCGTGTGACATGAGCTACTTCACCCGGACATCATTTCACCCGGACGCGGAACCGGAGGAACCCGTAAGAGCCGGTCGGCGTGCCCGGCCCAGTGGCGCTGGGCAGGGTCGCCGGGGCGGGGGCGAGGGAGACGGCCACGACGCCGCTCAGGTTGGGCTGGCCGCCGGGGTTCGCGGCGGCGGGGACCGCCGCGCCCGGCGCGTAGAACTGGCCTCGGTCGGCGTCGGCGACGTCGGACAGGTAGTTGGTCGGGGCGGTCGGCAGGCTGGATGCGCTCAGGGCCAGGGCGATGCCCGAGTCCGCGCCGCCCGTGCCCCCGTCGGTCGGCGTCAGCCCGTCATAGGCCGTCGCTTCAAAGGCGGTGTCGGCGGGCAGGACGTCGGCCAGCAGGATGTTGGTGCCGGGGCCGCTGGTGTCCAGGAAGTAGATGGTGTATTCCAGCTCATCGCCGGGCTTGATGTTGGCGACGCTGCGGGTCCCGCGCAGGTAGGTGGCGGCCGGGGCGGGCCAGTAGGGGCTGTTGTCGTCGGCCGTGCCGGGGTCGTCGTCGAACCCGGTCGTGTTCGTCCCGTTGACGGCGGTGATGCGCTTGACCAGCAGGAGGACGGGCGGCCCCTGGACGTTGAGCGTGGACGAGGCGGCGGGGCTGGGGAAATAGGTCCACAGGTCCAGCCCCTTGGTGTCCCCGAACGAGCCGGTGTTGGGGACATTGGTGTTGCCGTTGTTCCCCGACTGCCCATAGGCGCGCTGGGCCGAGGAAAGATCGAAGCCGTTTATGGGGTCTGCGGCGATGACAGAGGGCGGGGCGATGCCGCCGAGCGGCTGCCCGACGTCGGCGGCGCTGCCGGAGCCGCCGACGCTGCTCTTGGTGACGTTGTAGCCGCCCAATGTCCGGTAGCCCCGGTCATCGTAGAATCCGACCGTGTAGGAGTGACCGCCCGCATTGGCGTGGTTGAGCAAAGAAATGTTCGGCCCGCCGGAGACGTTGTTCTCGGCGTCCAGCAGCGGGAAGTGGTACTCCCCGGCGTGGATCGTGGCCTGAACGCCGTAGCCGGTGCCGACGGGGAAGTTCGCCCCGCTGTTGTCCTTGCCGTCCCACGTCACGGTGTTCGACCCAGCCGCGCGCACCCCGCGCAGGCGGCGGTTCGCGGGCAGCGTCGGGTCGAAGTTCACGTTGTCGCGGCTGATCACGATGTCATAGACCGCGCTGAGGTTGCTGGTGAAGCTGAACGTGCCGCCCGTCCCGAGGCGGCTGTTGTTGCCGCCCGCCGTGCCGGAGAAGCCCAGGCCGCTGATGGTCGGGTCCTGGGGGATGGTCGCGATACCCGCCGCCATCAGGGTCTCGTTGGCGGCCGGGTGGAAGAAGAGCGGGTAGGTGGGCAGGGCCAGGTGACAGCCGCCCTCGATACTGGAGAGCTGGCCGTCCGCGCCCAGTACGTCCTGGTAGAGCGGCGAGACGCCGTCACTGTCGTAGAAGCCGACCTGGTTGCCGTAGATGATGAAGCCGTTCGGGTCCAGCCCGTTCAAAGCCATCTGGTAGCGGTAGCCGTCGGTCGTCACGGCATAGAGGTCGCTGTAGAGGCAGCGCCCGTTGCCGCCGGTGAACAGGGCGAGGTAGTAGGCAAAAACGCGCCCGGTGATGTCGGTCGTGGAGGAGGCCGAGGCGCGCACGGCGACGTCCCAGGCGGCCACGCTGCTGCCCTGCGAGCTGTCGAAGTCGTTGGTGGAACCAAGGGTGATGTCGCCATAGGGGGCACCGGTGCCGGCCGTGTTCCCGCCCGCCGGGCCGTAGAAGACGACCTCGTAGATGCCGTCTTCGGGGGCGACGTAGGAGGCCGGCGCGTAGCCCGACGTGTTGCCGGTCCCGTCCTGACTCTTCGGCCCGGCAAGCTCCAAAGCGCGGCTGGTGATCTGACCCTTGCCGGCCTGCGAACTCGCCTGGAAGTCCGGCGATGCGGGCACGTTCTCGCTGCCGACCGCGCCGGTGACGCGGCCCGGCCGGTAGATCAGGATGTCGCCGCTGCCGACCCCGACGGCCGACGAGGCGACCAGGATGTATTCGCCGGTGTGGGCGTAGACGTGCAGCAGGGTCCGGCGCAGCAGCAGGCTCCCGTAGGTGTCCGTGCGCCATTCCAGGTTGGCGCGGGCTGCGCCGGGCCGCCCGTCATCGGAGGCGGGGTAGAGGTCGCGGCTGCCCGACGCCCCGGCCCGCAGGGGCAGCATGCAGGCCAGGAGAGCCAGCGCGAGCGCCCCCAAAGTTCTTCGCTGTGTCATCGTGTGTCCTCGAAGGGTCCCCGCCGTGGCTAATCGCCGGCCCGCCCCGGCGTGCTGGATGTCGTAACAGCAGACTGCGTCGGCCCGGCGGCGTTCCCCGTCGGGGCGGGGGTGAAGCCGGCCGGGACGGGGCGGCCCTTGTCCGCCAGTGCGCCGCGCTCCAGCCCGAAGCCGTTGAAGAGCTGGTTCACCTTGGCGGTGAAGCCCAGATAGATGCCGCCCGCCGAGCGCGCCCCGCTGAAGTCGCGGTCGCCGACGCGCCCGAAGCTGTACCCCAGGCTCAGGCGCAGGTCGGGCGTCGCGAAGTAGCCCGTCTCCACCACCAGGCCCCGGCTGCTGTAGCCCGCCGTCGTCTGGCCGATCCAGCGCAGGTCGCCCACGAGGTCCATGTCCGACCGGAAGCGGTAGGTCGCCCGCATCTGGGCCAGGTCGATCCGGCTGACGCCCACATAGTCGCCGGCCAGGAAGGAGACGCTGTCGCGCCGGGCCAGCTTGCCGTAGAACTCCCACTGCCATTCGGGGGCGTAGATGCCCTCGACCGCGAACACTCCGTCGCGCGAGCCCGCCCCGCTGCCGACCAGGATGGTGTCCGGGATCGTCGCCGGGTTGCGCCGGTAGTCGTAGCGGAGCAGCAGGTTGACGTTGTCGCGGGCTGGGTCGCGGTAGGCCAGGCCCATCCGCAGCGTCACCGAGCGGCCCAATGACTCCAGCAGCTGGTTCGCGGCGTCCGACTCCTGGTAAGCACCCAGGGCGGTCAGGGCCGGCCCGATCTTGCCGGCCAGCGCCCCGGTGATGACCGTGTTCTGTCCCCCGGACGAGTCGCGCGTCTCATAGCGCGCGCTGGCTTTGAAGTCGCGCGAGCGCGTATACTCCAGGCCCGCGCTCAGGCCGCCGCCGCTGCCGACGCCGAGGCCCGAGGCGCTCTGGCCGACGGCGTAGGGCTGCGCGAACCGGTCCCCCGCCCCGGTGCGCCCGAAGAACGCGCCGGTGACGTGTTCATAGCCCAGGCTGAGGCCCAGACCGGGGACCAGAATCCAGCGCCTGCCCAGGCCGAGCGACTGCTCCAGGGCGAAGCCGTTTGCGCCCCCGGTGAGCGCGAACCGCTCCGACATCTGCGTCCCGTCCCCGCCCTTGTGTTCGGCGACCGTCTCCAGGCTGGTGACGGCGTGGCCTTTGTACTGGCCGCGCCCGTAGACCTGCTCGGTGAGTTTGACGTCCACGCCGGGCTTCGCCTTCCAGTCCGCGCCCACCGAGGTCCGGTCCGTGTAGACCGGGTCCGTGCCCGCCGACAGCGTGGTGTCGTTCTGGGCCAGCAGGGAGACGTTTTTGGTGACCGGCGCGGTCAGCCGCGTCTCCACCTGGTCCGAACTGCCCGAAAGGCCCGACCCGGCGATGCGGTCGGTGCGGCTCCGGCTGGTCAGGGCGACGGACACCTCGGCCCGGCGCACCCGCTGCTGCACCCCGACCGAGTAGGTCTGAAGGCTGTTGTCCACGGGCGTCCCGGCGGCGGGCGTCGTGCCGGGGTCCAGGACGCCGATCAGGGCGGGGTCGGGCTGGGGCGCGAGGCCCTTGTTGTCCTCGTGGTCGGCCTGCACCCGCAGGCGCGTCGTCGGCGAGAGCGCGGCCGAGACCTCGCCGCCGTACCGGGTCTGGCCCGGCACGAACGAGGTGGTGGCGTCATTGGAAAAGCCGGTCCCGGTGGAGTGCAGGTAGGCCGAGACCGAAACGGCCCGCGCCGGGGAGGCCTCGGCGGACAGGCGGTAGGCGGTCCCGGCGACGTTCCCCAGGCCCGCCGCGCTGTCGCGGCTGTCAGAGCGCGCGATCTCGGCGATCAGCCGGCCACGCCCGCCGAGCAGCGGCAGGGAGGCGTCCGCCCCGTACAGGTCGAACCCCTGCAAGCCCTGGTTCTGGCGCAGGAAGGTGACGCCGAAGAGGCCGCCCGCCTGACGCCCCGCGCCGCCCGCCAGTCCGTACTGCATCCGGCCCCCGTAGACATTGGTGCCCGCCCCGCCGGTCTCGTACTGGTAGGTGGTGACGATCCTTCGGACCAGGGCCTGCCCGTCCGGGCCGACGTCGGTCCGCAGGACGGGCTGGTGGAAGAGCAGTGTCCCCCGGTCGTAGTCGATCTCATAGTCCACGCCGCGCTGGGGGGCGGCGCGCTCCAGGACGGTTCCGGGCCGGTTGATGTCTTCCAGCTCGAAGAAGACGCTCTCGCTGCCGTAGACCAGGGGCCGGTGGGACAGGAAGTACAGCCCGCTCGTCCCGTCGGGCGCGACGGTGTCGCGCTGGAAGCCCTGGACGTCGTCGCCGTAGAATCCGGTCGCCTGCAAGCCGCCCGCCTGGTAGTTCGCCTTCAGGGCGTGGAAGGTGCGCGTGATGGCCGTGAACTCCTGCGACCGGCCCGCGAACTCGGCCGTCCCGTAGTCGCCCCACAGGATGTAGGTCTGGTCGCGTTCCAGCCGCAGGGCCAAGTTGTCGCGGGACTGGGCCAGGGCGAAGGCGGTGGAGCTGTCGCCGTAGACGGCATAGGGCCGCTCCTGCGCCTGCGTCTGCGTGTCCCGGCCCAGGCTGCTCGGCCCCGCAGCCGTCTGGTTCAGAGCGTGTTCGCTGTCGTAAGCGCCGAGGAACAGATAGTCGCCAACCTTGCCGGTCGCGAAGACGGACGTGCGCCCGTGGAGCTTGGAACCATCGCTGACGTCGGGGCTGATGAAGTCTTGCAGGGGCCGGTCGTAGTCGGAGCGGCGGCTGCCGAGACGGAAATCCACCACGCCGGTCGCGAGGGAGGGGCGCAGGTGCGTGGCGAACTCGACGGACGCGAACGCCTCCAGGTCGCCGCTGGCGGCCCGGACGCGGACGGTCTGCGCCTGCACCCCGGCCCGCAGGGTGGCGCGGAATCGGCCCCCCACGGTCCGGACCTGGAAGCCGGGCTGGTCCGGGTCGGCGTCCTCGCCCACCCACTCGCCCGCCCCGGCCGTCAGCGTGACCAGGCCGTCGTGGTGGGAGGGCCGGCCCCGCGCGTCCAGCAAAGCCCCGGTGAAGGCCAGCGTGGAGCGGCCGTCGGCGGGGAGGCGGCTGCCCAGGGCGCGCAATGTGAGCTGCCGAGGCGCGGACTGCACCTCGACGGTGCGCTCGGCCCGCGCGCCGCCCGGCCCGGTTTCGGCGAGCAGGGTGTTCGTGCCTTCCTTCAGGACGACGCCGTACCAGGTCTGCGTGACTGTCTTGGCCGCGCCGTCGGTCTCGGTCCGGCCGATGAGGGTGGGGCTGATCAAGGTCCCGTTGACCCGCAGCGTGACGGCCGCCCCGGCCGGGAAGCGGAGGACGACGGCGACGGCGGGGCTGTCCAGCGCGCCGTCCCCGCCGGGGGAGAGGATTGCCAGCCCGGATGACTGGGGCACGGTCGTCTGCCCGCAAGCAGGTCGGGGAACTGCGACCACAGCCGCAGATGCCAGCATGAGTGCGATCAGGTGCTTCATCGCGCGCCTTCTTTCGGCATCGGCATGGACATCGGCGCGGGGGCGTCAGCGGGGACGACGCCGAAGTTCAGCCGGACCATGCCGCCCGGCTGGACGTTGACCAAGCGGGACTGGCTGTTGCGCTCTTTGAAGCGGCGGTTGCGGGCGATGACGTAGCCGGGAACGCTCTGCATGTCCAGGGCGGCGGTGTGGTAGCCGGCCGTGACCGAGGCCAGCGAGAACAGGCCGTTCGCGTCGGCGACGATGCGCGTCGAGTCGTCCAGGATGACGACGGCATTGGGGACGCCCGGCTCGCCGGCCTGCTGCTCGCCGTCGCGGCTGCGGTCCACCCAGACGCGCCCCAGGAGGGTGCCGGTGTCGGTCAATAATCCCTGGCGCACTTGCAGGGTGAAGACGGCGGGGCCGTCGGAGATCGGAGTAGTCATCGTGGTCCCATGGGAGACGGTCAAGACGTCGGCGGTGACGACGGCGGAGTTTTTGCCGTCGCCGCGCAGGGCGTCCGGCGTGAGCTGGACGGCGTAAGCCAGGGTGAGCGCCTGGCCCGGCGGGAGCAGGAAGCCGCCCGCGTCAAGCACGGTCGTCGGCCCGCTCCTTGATACTGCGATGGGGACGCTCTTGCCCGACGCCGACGCCCGCACCGAGTCGGGGCGCAGGTCGAAGCCGAGCGGCGGCGTGTCTAATACCTGGATGTGTTCCAGCGGCAGGGTCGTCGGGTTCTGGACGAGGATGCGGTAGATGACGGTGTCGCCCGGCTCCGCCGTGCTGCGGTCCCCGCTCTTGCTGATCTGAAGCTCGTGCGCCTGGCAGTCGCTCAGGGTCAGGTTCAGCCCGGCCAGCCCCGGCCCGGTCGGCGCGGCCATCAGCATGGCGTGAGGCCCGGTGAGCGCGCCGCCCATGCCGTTCACCGGCTCGCCGTCGAGCGAGGCGGCCGTGTAGGCGATGCTCGTGCCGTCCCGCGCCCCCAGGGTGATGCGGATGCGCCGCTGGCGGTAGGCCGAGCCGGGGGGCGGGGTGAGGACCAGGATGTAGACGCGGCCCGCGTCGAGCTGGCCCCGGCTCGGGTCCAGCATCAGGCTGAAGCGGCCCTTGTCCGTGTCGGACAGCGCGAACGGGTTGGCGTTAAGGGTGTTAGGCGGGACGCCCGCAGGCACCCCCGCCTCAACGGACAGGGCGGTCGCGGTCAGCGCGACGGCCCCCTTGACCTCGGCCCCCGTCGGGTCGGCGGGGTCCGGCTGGTACAGGCCGATGGTGAAGCCCGAGTAGGAGGGCAGGGGGGCACCGTCGCAGCCCATCACCGTGCCGCGCGGGTCCACGAGCAGGGAGCGGGTGGTCATCCCGCCCATCGCCATGCCCCCCTTGCCGTCGCTGTAGGAGAAGGAAGTCTGGTTGGAGATCTGGCCCCGGTCCTGCGCCCGCGCGGCGGGCACAAGGACTGCCGGCAGGAGCGATCCCGCCAGGAGCAGGCCGGCCGCCCGGCGCCCTGATTGTCGCGCGTAGTTTCGCATCGTCAGCCTTCGCATCGTCAGCCTTCGCATCGTCAGCCTTCGCATCGTCAGCCTTCGCATCGTCAGCCTTCGCATCGTCAGCGGACCCGCACCTGGTAGGTCACGGCCAGGGTCGTCTTCGCCGCCAGGGCGGGGAAGCGCCAGCGCAGGGCGGCGTAGGACTCGGGCGGGGCGGGGACAGTCCGGGCCGCGCCGTCCGCGCCGAGGACGGTCCGGGTGGGCTGTTCGGAGAACCGGTGCCCGTCCAGGCTGTAGGTGACCTGGGCAGGCCCCGCCGCGTCCCCTTCCGCCGAGCGGGAGACGTAGACGGTGCCGGCCGGGACCGGCTCGGTGACGACCAGGCCGGTGACGGGGGCCGCGCCCGTGTTCTCCGCCTGCATCCGGTAGCGCAGGAGGTCGCCCGGCTCGACCGGTCCGGTGTTCGCGCCGGCCACCGAGAGGCGCAGCAGGACGGGCGCGCTTTTCGGGGCGGGCGCGGCCCTCGGGCCGGCCGGCGCGGGGGCGGCGTGGCCGACGGACCAGGCACCCAGGGCGGCCAGTGGGGCGACAAGGACGGCCAGAAGGCCGAGGCGTGTATGCTGCTTTATCATGGGAACCTACTAGTTGATCCTGCGCCGGAAGGTGAAGGTGCGGGGCGTGCCTGGGGCGAGGCTGCCCGAGATGGTGTCCACATACTTGGTGACGTCCGTGGCCGCCGTCGTCCCCGACCGGTCCGTGCCGGGGGCGGGCGGGCCGCCGTTGTAGAAGGTGATGACGCCGCCGCCCGAGTCTACGGCGGAGCCGAGGACGTTGCTGGTGTCCAGGATGCCGTTGCCGTCCTGGTCCAGTGCCCAGTTGTTGCCGCCCGCCGTGCCGTCCTCGATGATGACGGCGCTGCCGGCGTTCAGGACCGTACTCCCCGTCCCGGCGGGCGCGGAGGAGACGTTGGTGTAGGTGATCTTGTAGTCAATATAGCGGCCCGGCTGGATGTTGGCCGAGGACGGCCCGGCGCTGTAGTCCTGGATGACCGTCGTGCCGTCGGCGGCCACGATGCGGGCGCTCTTGGTCACCTGGAGGAAGCCGGTATACAGCCGGTCTATGGTCATGTTACTCGGCTCCCCTGGGTCCGGCACGCCGTTGCCGTTGGCGTCCACGTTCGCCAGGATGGGGACCGGGAAGCCTTTGCTGGTGTCCGTCGAGAGCGGCGTGTTGGCGGGGAGCTGGACCGTCGCCGTGTAGCTGAGGGTCGCACCCGCCGCCATGCTCGGGATAGAGATCGCCGTCCCGCTCGCCAAAGCCCAGTGCGCGCCGTCATAGCCGTAGACGGCGCTCGCCCCGCCGTAGGCCAGCGTGAGGTGCGTCCCGACGGGCAGGTCGGCGGCGGCCCCGCCGGGGATGGCGGCGGGCGGCTGCGGCAGGAGGAGCGTGTTGCCGCTGATCGGGGCCGCGCCGGGGTTTTGCAAAGTGTTGGTGAACGTGACGGCGGCGGGCGTGATCAGGGTGCCCGGCGGGGTTCCGGGGGGGACCGGGGTGGACAGATTCGAGAAGTCGTCGTTGCTGCCGTTCGGCCCGGTCGCGCCGGGCTGGCCGTTCGGCCCGTTCATCACGACGCCCGCGGGCGAGACGGTGTAGACGTTGTCCTCGCCGCCCGGCCCGGTCCCGGTGTCGTTGTTGCCCGCGTCCGTCCCGTCCGTGCCGGGGGCGGCGACGCCGTTCGTCGGCGTGCTTCCGCCCCGGCTGCCGTCGTCGTTGAAGAGGCTCGGCGACTGGTCACCGGACTCGTCATACACAAGCGCGTTCGTGGCGTCGCCCGAGGTCTGCCCGAAGAGCTGGGCGATGTTGTTCACCGGGGTGGGGGCGGTCGCGCTGGCCCCGGTGGTCGTGACCGTGTAGGCGAAGCCGGTCAGCGTCGTCCCCCGGGTGACCGGGCCGGGGGCGATGAAGCCGACGCGGGTGACGGTGGTCAGGTCGGTCGGCGCGGCCGTCGTCCAGGCGGCGCTCTCGGCGACCGTGCTGGTCGGCGTGGTCGTATAAACGACGGTCCAGCCGGAGGGGGCGGTTGGCGTGCCGGTCAGGGTCGTCCCGGCCGGGATGGCGTTCGCGATCAGGACGCTGGGCGCGGACGCGCCGTTGACGGTCAGGGGGGCGGCGGCGAGGTCGGCGGCGGCCAGGGCGTGGGAGGCACCCGCGCCGGTCGGGACGCTGTTGTTGACGTTCAGGCCCAGGCCGTAGGTGAGGGTGTCGGCGGCGGGGACCGCGCCCTGGGCGAAGCCGGTCCGGGTCAGCAGCAGGACGGCCAACGCCTGCGGCTGCGTCCCGACGGTGCCGTTCTGGAAGGCGCTGGCCTCGCGCAGCCCGTTCTGGGCCGTGGTGGAATTCGTGTGGACGTCGGCGGCAGACGGGGTGGGGTCGGCGATGTTCTGGGTGTCGGTGTTGTTGTCGTTCGCGCCCGTGTCGCCGAGCAGCACCTTGATGACGTCGCCGGTCGCCGCCGAAGCCGCAACGGTGATGGGGACGCGCACCAGGACGGTTCCGTTCGCCGGGATGGCGGACGTGGCGACCCCGCCCGCCGGGATGTTGGTGAAGTGCGCGCCCCCGTCGGTACTATACTGGAGCGCGCCCGCCGTGCCGGGGCCGGTGACGGTCGCCGCGCCGGGCAGGGTGATGGCGTTCGCGCCGTTGCCGATGTTGGTGACGGTGAAGTCGTAGTTCACCGTGTCGCCGGGCAGAATGTTGTTCGCGTGGCCGGGCGTCGTGTCGGTGACGGCCGCGCCGCCGGCCGAGAGGCCGGCGACCTCGGCGACCGTCACCGAGACGGTGTTGGAGGTCGCGTTGAGGGCCTGGCCCGCGTTGTTGGGGTCGTTGTAGGTGGCGGACGCGGTGTTGCTGATCGCCGTGCCCGCCGCCGTGCCCGCCGCCCGCGCCGGGCCGCCGTCCGTCAGGGTGCCTTCAAAGACCCCCCCGAACAGGACCGTCGCGAGGAGCAATCTGCGTGTCTGCATGTCGTGCCTTCCGTTGCCGAATGGGAAAATGGCTGGGTGCTTGTGGCGTAGTCCGGGAGGATGACATCATGCCGCCCTGCTCCTGTCAAAACTACTGCTGGCATATTTATCGGGGCCGGGGGCAGGAAACTTTAGGGGGAAGCGGGAACTCCCATAGCTGTGCGGCCATCGCGCAGTGCCTGGCCCCGGAGCCTTGGGGGTGCATCACATGAAAGGGGCGAAACCATGAAAAGCACGACCGGGCCGCTGGCCGCAAGCGTAGAACCATTCGTGGATGACCAGGTGATCGCAGGCGCGGTGCTGCTGGTGGGGGATAAAGACGGGGCCTCAGAGATCGAGACGCTGGGCTATGCGGACATCGCCGCGCAAAAGCCGATGCAGCGTGACACGCTGTTTTGGATCGCCTCCAACAGCAAGCAGATGACGGCGGCGGCCTTGATGCTGCTGGCGGACGAGGGGGAGATTGCGCTCGGCGACCCCGTTTCGCAGCACCTGCCGGAGTTCCAAGGGCAGATGTTCGTCGCCGAGGCGGATGACGAACACAAACTGCTCCGCAGGCCGACCCGCCCGCTTACGGTGCGCGACCTCCTCGCCCACACCGGCGGCGTCCTGCCCTGGTTCCACGACGGCCGGCTGAACGCCGGCTCGCTGCGCGAGCGGAGTTTGGCTTGCGCGCTGACGCCGCTGCGCTTTGAGCCGGGAACGCGGTGGGAGTACGGCAACGGCGGCTTCGAGGTGGCCGGGCGGCTCATCGAGGTCCTGAGCGGCCTGCCTTACGATGCATTCCTACAGGCCCGCCTGTTCGACCCGCTGGGCATGGCCGACACGACCTTCTGGCCCTCCGACGAACAGCTCGGGCGGCTGGCGACGCCCCACGCGCCCGGCCCGGACGGGACGGGCCTGGCGGCGGCTGCCCTGCCGTTCACCTACCCCCTGTCCGGACTCTCCGGGTCGCCAAGCCCCGGCGGGGGCCTGTTCTCCACGGCCGGCGACTGCTACCGGTTCTGCCGCATGGTCGCCGGGGGCGGCGTGTTCGAGGGGAACCGCCTCTTGACCGAAGGCTCGGTCCGCGCGATGACGACGACTCAGACCGGCGACCTGCCCGGCCCGCCGGGCGGCGCGGGCGGCTACGGCCTGGGCTGGAACACCGCAAGCCGGGACCACGGCGGGCCGTGGCCGGAGGGGATCGGCCCGTTCCATCACGGGGGCGCGCACGGCACCAGCCAATGGGTTGACCCGCAGCGAGACCAGATCCGCGTCTTCCTGATCGCCCAGGCGGGCTGGGCACCGGGCGCGGACAGCGGCCGCCCCGTGCAGGCGTTCTGGGAGGCGTGCGACCGGACCGGGAAGCCGCTTTAACCGAGTGGCAGGCCCGTTTACCTCGCGCGTGGGTGAAGGAATAAGAGCCAGTCGGGGGCGAAGATCGCCCCCGGCTGGAAGGAATCAGCACCCATGAGCGATACAACGACAAAGCCGCTCGCCGTCGTGACCGGCGGCTCCAACGGCATCGGCTACGAACTCGCCAAGCAGTTCGCCCAGAACGGATTTGACCTCATCATCGCCGCCGAGCCGGACGGCTTGGCCCAGGCCGCCCAGAGCCTCCAGGGCCTGGGTGCGTCGGTCACGCCGGTAGCCACAGACCTCGCCGACCACGAGGGCGTCCACGTCCTTTACGACAAGATCAAGGCATCGGGCCGCCCCGTGGACGCCATCGCCATCAATGCGGGCGTGGGGGTCGGCGGCGACTTCCGCGAAACCGATCTGGCAGAGGAGATCAACATGATCAACCTCAACTGCATCTCGACGGTCCACCTCGCCAAGCACATGGCCCAGGACATGACCGCGCGGGGCAGCGGGCGCATCCTGTTCACGGCCTCCGTCGCGAGCCTGATGCCCGCGCCGTTTGAAGCGGTCTACGGGGCGACCAAGGCGTTCGTTTTCTCATTTTCCGAGGCCCTGCGGAACGAGCTGAAGGATACGGGCGTCACGGTGACGGCGCTCCTGCCCGGCCCGACGGAGACGAACTTCTTCCACCGCGCGGACATGGACGACACGATGGTGGGCGGTGCCAAGAAGGACGACCCTGCGGACGTTGCAAAGGACGGTTTCGAGGCGCTGATGGCGGGCAAAGACAAGGTCATCGCGGGCAGCCTCAAGACCAAGGTGCAGGGCGTCATCAGCGAGCTGATCCCGCCGACCGCCTCAGCGGAGATGCACCGCAAGATGTCGGAGCCGGGTTCGGGGGAGAAATAGGCGCGCGTAGCCGGTGTGTCCCGGCCCCTCGGGGCTTCGGATGGCATCCCCTGGCCGCGTAGGGGCGCGATTCATCGCGCCCTTTTCTCCCGTCCGCGCCCTCTTCTCCTGCCCGTGGCACGTCACCGCCCGGCGTCTGGCGGCGCACGGTCCGCCGCCGACTCGGGCCGGGCCGCCCCACGCCTGGCCGCCGCCAGGGCCGCCTTGAACCGCGCCACGCCGCTCAGATTGACGGCCTGCTGCCCCGTGCTGATCGCCGCGCCCCCGTCTCCCGTTGCCCCGGCCCCGCCGGTTGCCCCGGCCACCGCCCGCAGCACCGTCCCGAAAACCGTTCCCGTGACGCTCACCCCCCGCCTCGCGCCCCGGTCCGAGAAGGTGGGCCTTCCGGTAGTCCTCTCCGGGGTCCGGTCCGGGGAAGCCGAAGGCAGAACGGGCCTCGCGCGCGTCTGAGTTATTTCCTGCGTCTTCTCTGAGATGATCTCTGAAGTAGTTTGCGCGATCCCCGCAAACTGGCTTGCAGGAAACGCGCGAACAAGTGTTCGCGTTCCGCGCACTCCTGCTTGCGATAATGAAGTGCCCAGAGCCGCCGCGACCGCCGCCGCCTGCGCCTGAAGGTGCGCCCACAGCAGGCGCAGCACGGCGGCCATGTCCAGCCGGAAGTGGAGGGTGGCCGGAATGCCGCACAGCTTCTCCTCCAGCACGCCCTGCGCGCAAAGCCGCCGCCGGGCCGTCGCGGTCTCGGCGCGTGACAGGCCGGTCTCCTCGGTGATCTCGCGCTGCGCCTTCCAGAACCAGCCACTGGTGCGCGCCTGGACGGTAGGTGTGCCGGTCCAAAACCAGAACTGGGACAGGAGGACGCCGCAGGCCGCGCCGCCGAACAGCCGGGTAAAACAGGGGCGGAGGGCGACGACGCGGCCCGACCCGAGCAGGGCGTCGAGGGCGCGCAAAGCCTCCGGCGGCAGGGCCTCGGGCGTAGGCGTGGGGGCATCCGCCGGGGAGGCGGGGCGAGACTCGGGGGGCTGAGACGCGGGAGCGGACTGGAACACGGTGCGGACCCTCCTTGAAGCGCAGGCATGAAGCGCAGGCGAGTCCAGTATGGCAGGTTTGCGGGGTGTTTGTCTACTATCTGTCTACTATTCAGAAAATAAAAGGCAAATCAGGCAGCCACAGGGCTGGTCGCGGGAGTACCGGGTCGCCGTGCGGCCTAAGCGGCGGGGTCAGGGGCGGCATGGCGGGAACCAGGAGGGCGCGGCAAGCAGCGCCCCTACGGGCGTTCCCCAACCGCGCAGCGGTTTTCATTCCAGAGTAGCCCGGCCATTCATGGCCGGGAACGTGCGCGCCGGGCCTGATCTGCCGCGCCGGGAGCCGTCACCCGAAGAACTGCCGCAGGGACTCGGCGATGTGCCGCAGGCCGAGTTCGGGGGCGGCGGGGTAGCCGCTGACCTCCGCCGTGACGAAGCCGCCGTAGCCGATGCCGTCCAGGGCGGCCCGCACGGCGGCCCAGGGCACGTCCCCTTGCAGGGGGTTGGCGAAGCCCTGGATGCTGCCGATCTCGGCCTTGAAGTCCTTCACATGCACCTTCTTGATGCGCGGCCCTAAGATCTCGATCCAGTGCTGCGGGTATCCGTAGGACAGGATGTTGCCCGCGTCAAAGTAGACGCCGACCCACGGGCTGTTCACCTCGTCCACGAACCGCGCCATTTCGAGTGGCGACAGCAGGAACTTGTTCCAGACGTTCTCCACGCCGATGAAGACGCCGGAGGCTTCGGCCTCGGGGGCAAGCTCCCGGAGCGCGGCTTGGGAACGCTCGTAGGCGACATCATACCGGATGTCGGCACTGACGATGCCCGGCACGCACAGGACGGTGTCCACGTCCAGCCACCGGGCGGCTTGGAGCGCGGCGCGCACCACCTCAATGCCCCGGCGGCGCACGTCGGGATCGTTCGCCGTCAGCGGGTACTTCCAGCCCAGGCCGCTGGACAGGCTGGACAGCGTGATGCCGGCTGCGTGGGCGCTGTCGGCGAGGCCGCGCACGGCGGCTTCGGTGCTGGTCAGGGCCAGCTCGCCCGTCTCGGCGATGTTGACCTCGATGCTGTCGAACCCAGCCGTTTTCGCGGCCTTGAAGCACTCGGCCAGGCTCCACTCGGGCGGCATGGTCCAGCGGTTGATGCCGATCTTCATGTAATTGTTCGCCTCAGTATCCCACGGGGCTGAAAACCCCGTGCTTTGATAGAGCAAATCCCCGCTTTTCACTCCGCTACGGAGCGCAGCGACTAGGAGGCGCGGGCATCAGAATGTCCTGAATCTTCGCCCTTACCCTCGGGGGCTTGCACTTCTAAAGCCCAGGGGTTCAGCCCTGGGTTGTGTCTCAGTTCTCCACCGCGACCGGCTGCCCCGTCTCGGCGGACCGGTAGGCGGCCAGGGCGACGGTGAGGGCGCGCAGGCCGTCCTCGCCGGTCGCGAGGTCCGGCGCGTCCTCGCCCGAACACCCTCGCAGGAAGTCGGCCACCAGCCCGGCGTCCATGCCGCTGCCCCAATGTGACCAGCCGACGCGGCCCGCCGTGTCGTCATAGTGGATCAAGTTCTGGGCGAACATGTCCATGTCCAGGACGCCGCCCGTGCCGACCACCTGCATCGTCACGTCCCCCCAGGTCGGGAACGTCTTGGGGCGCGACCAGCTCGTGTCCAGCGTCGCGAACACGCCGTTGCCATACTTGATGCTCAGGAAGCCGGTGTCGTCCCACTCCTGATGGTAGAAGCCGCTGCCGATCTCCGCCTGCACCTCGGTGGCCTCCCGCCCCAGCAGGACGCGGTTCAAGTCGGCCACATGGACGGTATGGTCAATCACCGCCCCCCCGCCCGAGAGCGACCGGTCGGTGAACCAGCCGCCCGGCATGGAACCCCGGTTGGTGCCTCGTATCGCCAGCACCTCGCCGATGGCCCCGGCCTGCACACGCGCCCGGAGCCTCTGGAATGCGGGCGCGTAGCGGCAGGGGAAGGCGGTCGCCAGGCGTACCCCGCTTCCCGTGCAGAGCGTGACCATCGCCCGCGCGTCTTCCAAGGTGGTCGCCAGCGGCTTCTCGCACAAGATGGCTTTGACATTGGCGGCGACGGCCTTCTCGACAAGCGGCCGGTGGTGGACGTTCTCGCTAGTAATAATCACGCCGTCTAAGCCCTGGCCGAGCAGGGCGGCGTCGGTGTCAAAGTAGGCGGTCCCGAACTGCGTCGCCATCTTGACGCCGCGCGCCGGGTCCGGGTCGGCGATGCCGACGAATTCCGCGCCGGGGTGGGCGGCGAGCGCCGCCGCGTAGGAAGCGGCGTGCATGTGTGCGAATGAGAAAATGCCGATCTTGACTGTCATGCCAGTGTCACCGCCTTTCCCGTCTCGATGGACTCCAGCGCGGCCAGGGCGATCCGGGCCGCCTCGCGGGCGTCATAGACCGTCACCGGTGCCGGGACGCCGCCGTCGAGTGCCTGAATAAACGCGCTCAGTTCCAGAAAGTAGGGATTGTCGCCCGCCGTGAGCGGGCTTTCCGGCACGGCCACTCCGCCCCCGCCGCCGACTGCCGCGAGCGGCGAGAAGGTCAGCGGCGCGCTCCGGGCGCTGTCATGCTCGATCAGGCCCGCGTCGCCCGCCACTTCCAGGGTCGTGCGGAAGCCGCCGGGATGCGCCCACGAGCCGGAGACATGAGACACGGCACCCGACTGATGCCGCAGCGTGACGAGCGCGTAATCGCGCTTCCCGGCGTGTTCGGGCTTGCCGTATAATCCCTGGGCGAAGACGCGCGTGACCGGGCCGAAGGTCCAACGCAGCCAGTCGAAGTCGTGGACGATCATGTCCAGGACGACCCCGCCGCTCTGGGCCGAGTCGCCGTACCATGTCTTCCCCCCGCCCGGCATCCCGGCCAGGCGGGCGGTGCGGATCGCGGCGGGCTTGCCGACGCCGCCCGTGTCTACAATCCGCTTCGCGGCGGCATACTCGGGAAAGAAGCGCAGGACGTGGCCCGCCATCAGCGGGACGTTCGCCCGCTCGACGGCCGCGACGATGGCGTCACAGTCCGCCAGAGTCCGCGCCAAGGGCTTCTCCACGAAGACCGCCTTGCCCGCCGCCGCCGCCCGTTCCACATACTCCCGGTGCAGCGGAGTCGGGACGCAGACGTCCACGATGTCCGGACTAGTCTGCCGCAGCAGGGCGTCAAACTCTTCTCTTCCAAACGCGGGGCAGGCGGCGGCCTCGGCCACCTTCGCGGCCTCCTCCCGGCTCTCGGCCAGGACGCCGACGACCTTCACGTCCGGTACGGCCTTCCACTGCCGCCCGTGTTCCCCGCCCATCGTCCCCGCCCCGATCAGTGCGATCCGATACGTCATGCTGTTTGATCCTCACATTAGCGTCGGTGGAATTATAGGGGAGTTCAGGGCACTTGTCAACCGGGCTGCACGGCTAGGTCAGAGCAGGGCCGAGGCGACGACGTTGAGCCAGAGCCGGCGGAGGCGCAGGAAGCGGCTGCCGTCCTCGCCCCGGTTGACGACGCGGTTGGTGAGCAGCACCAGGGACGTGTCAACCGTCGGATCAATCAGCAAGGCCGTTCCGGTGAAGCCGGAGTGCCCGAAGGACTGGTCGGAGAAGAGGTCGCCCTGCGGCAGATAGTCGTTGCCGGGGCAGAACCAGCCGTAGGACTGCGCCCCGACCGAGGCGGGGATCTGGCTGGCCGCCATGCGCCGGGCCGAGGCGCGGGAAAGCAGCGGCCCGCCGCCGGTCCGGATCGCCTCGGCGTAGGCCAGGACGTCTTCCGCCGTCCCGAACAGCCCGGCGTGGCCCGCCACCCCGCCCATGTCCCGCGCCCGAGGGTCATGCACGCGGCCCGGCGGCTCCGGCCCCGTCGGGGCGATGGAGCCGCGCTCACCTATCTGCGGCAGGAAGCCCAAAGTCTTCCGGCCGAGCGGGCCGGCGACCCCGGCCTGGAAAAACGCCTCCAATGGCTGCCCAGCGATGCGGGCGATGATCTCCCCGAGCAGGATGTAGCCGGTATCCGAGTAGGTGTAGCCCGCCCCGGCGGGCCGCAGGGCGGGCGTCGTCAGGACGGCCTGGACCATGTCGCGCCGCGTAGGGTTCGTGCCCTCAGCAGGCCAGCGCGGGATGGGCGGCAGGCCCGAGGTGTGCGTCAGCAGGTGGCGAAGCTCCACGCCGCTCAGGTGGGGCAGGGGGCCGAACTCCGCTTCAAAGAACGGGTGGACCGGCTGCCGCAGGTGCAGTCGTCCCGCCTCGGCGAGCTGCAAGAGGCAGGTCGCGGTCGCCGTCGGCTTGGTGAGGGACGCCAGATCGAACCGCGTGTCGTCCGCCGCCGCCCCGAAGGCTTTCAGTGCGACCGGAACGCCCCCGCGCGCCAGCGCATACACGGCATGGGTGTAGAGGGCGTCCGCGGCGCCCGAGGCGAGGACGGCATCGGCGCGGGCGAGTCGTTCGGGCGAGACGGTGGGAGTCATGGCCTGATGTTCGGGAAAGCCGTCGGTTTCTCCTGCCGCTGTGTATGGGAAGCCCCGGCCATGGAAGCCCCCGGCCATGAATGGCCGGGCTACTCGTGAATGAAAGTCGCTCCGCGACTGCGGACAGGGCGGAACAGAAGAAGAGGGCGCGGCGGGGACAAGAGGGCGCGGCAAGCAGCGCCCCTATGGCCCGCACACGTCCGGCCTTGATCTTTAACCGCGGAGCGGTTTCCATTCCAGAGTAGCCCGGCCATTCATGGCCGGTTCTGTCTTTGCGGGCGCTCAAAGAGGCACAGGTCATCGGCCTGCGGGGGCGGTGGGTGGAAGTGCTGGACGGCGTGGAGCTGCGGCGCATCGCCAGGGCCGATTGACAGGCCGGTCAGTAGCCGCGCCGCGCCGCCCAGACCATCGCGGCCAGGCAGAGGACGCCCAGGCCGGACAGCAGGAGCGGGGACCGGACGAGCGAGGACAGGACGACCAGCGCCAGCCCGGCGATGAGCGCGGGGGCGGCGGACTGCTTCTTGCCGTAGACGAGGCAGCCCGCCCCGACGGTCCCCCAGACCATGGAGGCCAGCAGGAAGTTGATGTCGAACATGCCGCCATTGTCGGCGGGCGGCGGACGCTTTTGGAGGGCTTCAGCGGGACGGGACCAGGCGATGGCGGACCAGAGCCGCCGCCTTCTCCAATCCCGTCGTGCGGGCGCGGTGGCGGAAGACGTCGTAGCCGTTCTCCTCGATCTTGTCCAGGATGCGGCTGTAGAGGGTGCGGGCCAGGACGACGGGGAGGCGTCCCTCAGACGGGATGTATTTCATGCCCGTGTCGGCGGACTCGTAGAAGGAGCGGGCGCGGGCGATCTCGAAGCGCATCAGGGCGATGAACTCGTCATTGACGCAGCCCGCCGCCAGCATGGCCGGGGAGTAGCCGAAGCGTTCCATGTCTTCGAGCGGGAGGTAGATGCGCCCGCGCGTCGCCCAGTCCTCGCCGATGTCGCGCCAGAAGTTCGTGAGTTGCATGGCAAGCCCCAGGTCATGGGCGGGTCCCAACGCGGCCGGGTCACGCGCGCCGATGACGTGGCACATCATCAGGCCGACGACCGAGGCGCTGCCGTAGGTGTAGGTGAGCAGGTCGTCGAAGGTCTGGTAGCGGCTGCGCGTCAGGTCCATCTTCATGGCGTCTAAAAAGGCCATCGGGTACTCGGGCGGCATGGAGTGGCGGCGGGCCATGTCCGCGAAAGCGTGCAGGACGGGCAGGTCCGACCCGCCCGTCTTCAGGGCGTCCAGGGTCGCCTCCCGGTAGTTCTCCAATGAGGCGGCGGGGTCGGAGCCGGGCGGCGGGTTGTCCACGATCTCGTCGGGGTAGCGGACGAACCCATAAAGCGCATGGACGCTGCGGCGGACGGCGGGCGGGAAGAACAAGGTGCTGAAGTAGTAGGTCTTCCCGTGGTGGGCGTTCAGCCGTTTCGCGTGGGCGTAGGCCACATCGAGTTCAGAGAGGGCCATGAGAAAAGCTTTCTAATCGAGATCGGCCAGGATGCGTTCGGTGACCAGTTTGGCCCCCAGGCAGACCAGGGGGACGCCGGTTCCGGGGACGGTGCTGGCCCCGACGAAGTACAGCCCGTCCACGTTGGGTGCCTTGTTCGACGGGCGGAACCATCCCACCTGCAAAATGCCGTGGGATAGCCCGAAAGCGGCTCCGTATTTGAGGTTGTACTGGTCGCGCCACTCGTGCGGCGTGACCACCTGCTCCACGACGACGTGCTTGCGGAGGTCGGTCAGGCCGCGCGCCTCCATCCTGTCATAGACCTTGGCCTTGAAGCGGGCGACCTGGTCGTCGTCCCAGCGCATCTGGTCGGTCAGGTGGGGGATGGGGACTAGGACGAACAGGTTGTCCCCACCGGGCGGCGCGACGGTCGGGTCGGTCCGGCCCGGCGCGTTGACATAGAACGAAGGGTCGCGCGGCGGGACCTTGGCGTCGAAGATCTCCTCGAAGTTTCGCTTGTAGTCCGACGACAGGAAGAAGTTGTGGTGCTTCAAGTCCGGGTAGACCCGGTCCGTGCCCAGATAGAGCATGAAGGCGGACGACGTAAACGGCGTCTTCTTCCAGTTCGCCTCGGCGAACTTCGCGGGCCGCTCACTCAGGAGGTCGGTGTAGGTGTAGGGCAGGTCCACGTTGGAAATGACCAGGTCGGCGGTCACCACGTCGCCGTCCACGCAGACGCCGCGCGCGCGGCCGTCCTTGACCATGATCTGCGTGACGTTCCGGCCCGTCTCGATCTCGACGCCCAGCTTCTTCGCCACGGCCGCCATCGCCAGCGGCAGCGCATAGATGCCGCCCTCCGGGTAGTACAATCCGTCCTCGGCAAGCTCCGTGTAGGGCAGCAGCGTGTAGACGGCAGGCGCTTCAAACGGCGAGATGCCCAGATACATGGACTGCATGGAGAAGGCCTGGCGCAGAGCGTCGCTCTGGAAGAACTGCGAGACGTGCGTGTAGAGCTTGTCCAGGGCGTTGAGCTGGCCGAGCAGTTTGAGGTTGGGGGCGCTGAAGAAGTCGGTCGCCTTGTTGAAGTTCTTTTCGACGAACTTCTCGCGCCCGATGCGGTACTTCTTCCCGGCGTCTTCGAGGAAGCGGTAGTACCCGGACGTGACGCCCGGCTCGATGCGCTCCAGTTCGGCGACCATCTTGGGCAGGTCGCTGGACATCTCCATGCTTTTGCCGTCGCCGAAGTGGACCGCGTAGTTCGGCTCCATCTTGATGAGCCGGACCCAGGAGTCGAAGTCCTCGCCGCAGGCCGCGAACAGGTCGCGGTAGACGTCGGTCATGAGGAGCAGGGAAGGGCCGGTGTCGAACCGGAAGCCCTCCACCTCGCGGATGTTCGCCCGCCCGCCGACGGTGTCGTTCTTCTCCAAGACCGTGACTTGAAAGCTGCCCGTCGCTTGCAGCCGCATGGCCGTCGCCATGCCCCCGATGCCTGCGCCGATGATGAGGACGCGTTTGGTGCGCTGTCCCGATTCGTGTGTGACCATGAGTGTTCCGTTCTAAACGTGTCCATTATACCCAGATCGCGCACACTCGCCTGTCGGCCTGCTATCGTTCCGGCAAGAGCGGGATCGTGAAGCGAAACGTACTGCCCCGGCCGGGCGCGCTCTCGACCTCGATCCGGCCGCCGTGCGCCTCGACGGCGAGTTTACAGAACGTCAGGCCGAGGCCCGTACTCATGGTGCGCCCTCCCTGGCGTGAGGCCACCTGGCCGAACTTCTCGAAGATGCGCCCGAAGGCTTCGGCGGGGATGCCCTCGCCCGTATCGCGCACGGAGAACAGCAGCGCCTCCCGCCCCGCGCCGTGGTACGCGGCGACCGTCACCGTGACCGTCACCGTCCCGCCCGAGGGGGTGAACTTGAGGGCGTTGCCCAAAAGATTGACGAGGACACGGCGCAGCTTGTTTTCGTCGCCCGGCAGCGGGGGCAGGTCGTCGGCGACCTGCTGGACGAGCCTCAGCTTCTGGCTTTCGGCAAGTGAGGCGACCTGGCTCACGGCGGAGGCCACGAGGTCGGCCGGGGACAGCGCGGCGTAATCCAGCGGCATGGAGCCGGACTCCAGCTTCTCCACATCCAGCAGGTCGTTGATCATGCCCAGAAGCACCTGCCCGCCGACGACCGCGATGTCCATCATCTCCCGCTGGTCTTCGTTCAAGTCGCCGATCATGCCCAGCGTCTGCATCCCGGCGATCACCGACGTCAGCGGCGTGCGGAGGTCGTGGATGATCATGTGGGTCAGGTCGTCGCGCAGCTTTTCGAGTTCCTGGAGCCGGCGGTAGCTCTCCTGTAGCTCCGAGGTGAAGTGGAGTTCCAGGTCGCGGACGCGCCGCCGTTCCGTGACGTCCTCCAGGGCCAGCACCAGCAGTTCCGTGTGATTGCCGGCGCGCAGCCGGCGGGCGTTGAGCAGCATCGAGCGCCGCCCGATGGAGGGGAAGTCGTGTTCCAGCTCGTAGCCGTTGAAGACCGAGCTTTGGGGGATGATGTCTTCGAGGAGTGTCCGCAGGGCGGGGATGTCCCACTGGCCGTTACCCAGCTCGTAGATGAGGCGGCCTTCGGTTTCCTCCGGGGAGACGTGGAAGGCCTGATAGAAGGCGCGGTTGGCGCTGCGGACGCGCAGCGCGGCGTCGAGGATCAGGAGCGGCTCGCGCACCGTGTCCACGATGTTCTGGGCGAAGTTCTGGATGTCCTCAACCAATGGCTTTCGTTGTCTCATGGACCTCCACACTCATGGCAGCCTGCCGCGTCTCACACACGACTTTATGGCTACTCCCGTGTTTTTACATTCCCCTCGTTGTACTCTGGTAAACTAGATGACGTCGGACGGGCGGCAGAGCAGAACGTGAGAATAGGAGAAAGATCAAGCATGAGCGGCACGAACGGGGGAAACCCCTGGATCGAGATGGTAGAGGGCGTCCGGCGGCGCACGACGGTCAGTGGGCCGGCCATGTCCCAGATGGTCGTGACCCTGGAAGCGGGGCGGCACCTGCCGGAGCATCACCACGCGCAGGAGCAGATCGTGCATGTGGTCCGGGGGCGGCTCCGCGTCAACGTCGGCGGCGTGCCGCAGGAGGTCGGGGCGGGGGAGTCTTTGTACCTGGCCGCCGACGTGCCGCATTCGGTGGACGTGCTGGCGGAGGCCCTGGTGGTGGACACATTCAGCCCGCCGCGCGCCGACCTGCTGGCACAGGACGCGGCGGCACGGGGGTAACAAGACAGGCGGAAAAGGAGGGCGGGGCAGAGGGCGGGGCTTCGGCCCCGCCCTCCTCGCTTGGCTAGGCGGCGAGCCGGCGGATGACGGTGTGGTAATCGTACTCGGCCTGGAAGAGCGCGCGGTCGCCCCAGCCGTAGCCGACGCGCAGGGCGTCGCCGACGCGGTAGAGGGAGATGGGGAAGGCGACGCGCTTGGTATCAAACAGCTCCCCCGCCCCCTGGTAGCAGCGCGGGACGTCGTCGGGCGTCAGGGCGCGCAGGCAGGACTTGACGCGCGGGGCGTCGTTCTCGTCGAAGTCCAGCCAGACAACCCAGCCCTCGTACTGCTCCTCGATGTCCGGGTAGGCCGGGTCGTGCGTCTCGGGATGGTCGGGGTTGTTGCGCTCCAGGACGACGTGGATCAGCCCGATGTGGCCGCCGATCTCGGGGGCGGGGAGGAAGTTGCTGCCCAGGCCGACCCGGTTCACCCGCGACCAGACCTCCGGGCCGATGGCGTTCGGCAGGCAGTCCACGAAGCCGCACAGGCCGTAGCCGCCCAGACCGGCGGGGTCGCGGCTCTCGAAGTACGGCAGCAGCTTCGTCTCGCTCATCGAGCGCGCCCCGATCAGCACCTTGTCCCCGAGCGGGGAAGGCAGACGCACCGAGTTCTTGTAGGACTCGACGTGCAGCTCGTCTATGGCGTTGCCGACGATCCCCTTCACCCAGACGTTCTCGCCAAGCTCGGTCAGGAACAGGTCGTCCGGTGTGCCGGACTTGCCCGGCACGAACTCGATGCCGCCGAACAGGTGCTGGAGTTCGAGCTGCGCGGGCCGCTCCTCCGGGTCGAGGTAGCCGCCGTAGACGCCGACGTCGTGGATGAACAGGCCGTCCGGCAGGACGACCTTGCCCCGGTAGCCCTGGCCGGTCACGAAGAAGCCGGGCCGGCCGTCGGGCAGCGTGACGGGGGACTGGCGGACGTCCTCCATGATGACGCCCTCCGGGTTGGCGTCGTACCACAGGCTGCCGGCGCGCGGCGGACATTGCGGGGGGGATGTGCGCGGGCCGCGGATGCGCGTGAAGGGGAACCGCCGGGCCATGTCGTAGACGTTGTGCATGCCGTGCATGGCGTCTTCCGGCAGGTAGAACAGGATGTTGGTCGAGTACAGCTCGCGCGTGAACGGGTCCTTGATGCGCGACAGGCGAACCGTCACCCCGAAGGTGGCGCGGCCCGTCTCGGCGTCGGCCCAGGACTGGATGGGGCCGTTGAAGGCCGCCTCCCAGGCTTTGCCCGGCTTGCGCGCCTCGACGCCGAACTCGTGGACGGTGTGCGGGAGGACCTGGAGGTCCACCAGGGACGGCTTCGATGCATACAGGTGGGGCGAATCCAAAACGGCGCAATCGTTCATGCGGCGAACCTTCTCCCTGCGAAACGCAGGCTCTATTTCTTGCTTGGTGATGTTATCGGTTTTTCTCCGACAATTAGGAGGGTGGGAAGTCCCATTGTACCACCTGTGCCGCTAGCGTCTGTAACGGGGCGAACAAGTCAGGGTGAATCAGGGCGGCCAGCATCTCCAGGCTGTCCACGAGGCGCGGGCCGGGCCGGCTGAAGTAGTCGGAGCCGTTGACGACAAAGACCCGCCTGCCCCGCACGGCGGGCAGGCCCGCGTAGCCGGGGAGCGCCTCCAAAGCGGGCATGTCCTGGGCTGACCGCTTCACGCCGAAGCCGCACTGCGCGATGACGAGGACCTGGGGGGCGAAGTCCACGATGGACTCCCAAGACACCTGCGTGGACGGTCGGTGCATCCGCCCGATGCCGTCCACGCCGCCCGCGATCTCTACGAGTTCGGGGTCCCAGTGGCCGCCGCAGAACAGCGGATCGATCCATTCCAGCAGGACGGTCCGGGGCCGCGTTCCCGCCCGGCTTGCCCGCGCGCGGACGGCCTCGATCCGCCCGCGTAGGCCCGCCAGCAGGCGGTCGGCCTCCGCCTCATGGCCCGTGGCAAGGCCGACCAGGCGGATCGTGTCCAGCACGTCGGCCAGCGAGTTCGGCTCCAGGTTGAGTACGCGCGGGCCGGGCGGGGGCAGGGAGCGGACGGCGTTCAGCACGCTGTCGTAGGAGACGGCGCAGACGTCGCAGAGCTGCTGCGTGAGGATGAGGTCAGGCTGTATCCCGGCCAGCAGGTCCCGATCAATCGTGTAGAGCGAGTGGGACTGGTCGAGCTGCCCGCGCACCGCCTCGTCTATCGCGCCGCTGCTCAGGCCGTGCGGCAGGACACTGCGCGTGATGACCGGCTTCCGGCCCGCCTCGGGCGGGTAGTCGCACTCGTGCGTGACGGCGGCGAGGTGGTCGCCCAGCCCGAGCGCGTAAACGATCTCGGTCGCGCTCGGCAGCAGTGATACGATCTTCATGTGTCCCTCTTGTTACCGCCCGCCTCATGGCTCAAACGCGGGAGGCTCTTGTGTGACAAGAAAAGCGAAAGGCAGAACGGGATAGGAGAAGACGAGTGAATGAATTCACTCGCTCCCGTAAGACCTGTCCAGGGGACAGAAGAAAGACGAGAGGGGGGGTTACTGTCAGGCACCTTCCCCTTTGTCCGAGACGCCCGCCTCCTCGAACGTCGCCACGTCGCGCAGGACGGCGGCGGCGAGGCGGACCAGGGGCAGGGCGAAGGCCGCGCCGCTGGCCTCGCCAAGCCGCAGGCCGAGGTCGAGCAGGGGCGTCAGGCCCAGGGCGTCCAGCAGGACCGCATGGCCCGGCTCCGGCGAGCGGTGGGCGGCGATGAAGTAGGGGCGGACGGCGGGGTCGAGCCGGTCGGCGGCCAGCGCGGCGGCCGTCGTGATGAACCCGTCGAGCAGGATGGGGACGCGCTTGGAGGCCGCCGCCAGCATGGTGCCGGCAAGGGCCGCGATCTCCAGCCCGCCCAGCGCGGCCAGTATCTCCAGAGGGTCGGTCAGGTGCCCATGCCGGGCCAGCCCGAGGCCGACGGCTTCCCGTTTTCGCGCCAGCCCCGACTCGTCCACGCCGGTGCCGCGCCCGATGACCTCGGAAGGGGGGCAGCCCAGCAGAGCGGACGCCAGGGCCGCCGCCGTGGTCGTGTTGCCGATGCCCATCTCGCCGACGAGGGCGATGCCGACCTGTCCGGCCTCCTCAAACTGCCGACGCCCCACGCCCAATGCCGCGCGGGCCTCCTCAGCGGTCATCGCCGGCCCCTGCGTCCAGTCCGCCGTGCCGGGCCGGACCTTGGCGTGACGGACGGGCACGTCGGGCGCGAAGTCCCCGGCCACCCCGACATCGGCGACGTACAATCCAGCACCCATCTGGCCCGCCAACGTGTTGATGACCGCCCCGCCGCGCGCGAAGTTCAGCACCATTTGGGCCGTGACCTCAGACGGGTAGGCGCTGACGCCGCGCGCCGCCACGCCGTGGTCGGCGGCGTAGACGAAGATGGCGGCGGGGTCAACGTCCGGGATGGTCCTATCCTGGATGCCCGCGAGCTGCACGGTCAGTTCTTCCAGCCGGCCCAGGCTGCCGGTGGGCTTGGTCAGGCGGTCCTGTCGGGCGCGGGCGGCCAGGGCGGCGTCCTGATCGAAGGGGGGGATCGGGTCGAAGTCGGGCTGTGTCGGCATGATAGTCTCCTAAGAGTGGGGCAATGTGGCGATCAAAAGCGTCAATGTCTCGACCAGTTGGTTCGTCGCGCCCAGGCAGTCGCCGGTCACTCCGCCGAAGCGGCGGCGGTAAAACAAACCCGTCAGCAGCAGGACGGCAAGCGCGCCGCCCAGCAGCCACAGGCCGCGCCAGACGCCAATCAGGGCAACCAGGCAGGCTGCCATCAAGGCGGTCGCCAGGACCAGCCCGCGCCGGTCGATCAGGGCGGCCAGGCCAGCGCCCAGGCCCTTCGCCCCCCGTGCGTCCGGCAGCCAGAGGGCGAGCGGCAGGGACGACCAGCGGGCCAGGACGTGGGCGGCGAGCAGGACGGGCCAGAACGAGTGCGGGGCAAGGGCGGAGAGCGCGGCGGCTTTGAGCGTCAGCACCGCCCACAGGGCGACCGCGCCGAAGGTCCCGATGCGGCTGTCCCGCATGACTTCCAGCGCCTTCTCGCGCAAGTGCGGGCCGAGCGCGTCACTCGTGTCGGCCAGACCGTCCTCGTGGAACGCGCCCGTTGTCATCGCCGTGGCGGCGACGGTCAGGGCTGCCCCGGCAAGTGGCGGCAGGGACAACGCCGCGGACCCCAGCCAGGCCAGCGCGCCGATGCCGCCGACCACCAGGCCGACGACCGGGAAGAAGACCAGCGCCCGCCGCCGCCCGTCGGCGGGCGGGTCGTAGGCGTCGTCAGGGACGAACAGGATGGGGATGCGCGTCAAAAACTGGACTGCGATCAATGGCCCCCAGAGCCAGCCCGACCAGGCTTTCATGCCGCCCCCGTCTGGGAGGGCTTGACGCGCAGGGGGATGCCCGCGACAAGCAGGACGACCTCGTCGGCTGCCGCCGCCGCTGCCTGGTTCGCCCGGCCCGCCACGTCCCGCCAGACGCGCCCCAGGGCCGTTCCGGGGACCATGCCCATGCCGACCTCATTAGACACGAGCAGTACGCGGGCCGGGGCCTCCTGCGCCGCCCGCAGCAGGTCGGCGACGGCGGTTTCGACCCCGGCCTCATCCCAGACGTCCGCGTCGCAGTGGGCGGCGTCGCCCGCACGGAGCAGGTGGTTGGTCACGAAGAAGGTCAGGCAGTCAATCAGGATGACCGGTGCCTCCGACTCCCGGCGCAGGAAATCCGCCACGTCCAGAGGCTCCTCCACCGTCCGCCAGTGGGCGGGCCGGTCGGACTGATGCTTTGAAATGCGGGCGGCCATCTCGTCGTCGCCCGCCTGCGCGGTCGCGACGAACAGGACGGGACGGCCGCCGGCTTCCCGCTCGGCCATTTCCTGCGCGTGGCGGCTCTTGCCGGAGCGCGCCCCGCCTAAGATCAACGTCAATCGGCTCATCTTGCAAATCCTTCCGGGTGCAGCGCCCGCGCGACGGCCAGCAGGCCCAGCCCCAGACGCGGGCCGGGGCGGTCGGTCAGGTCGCCGGTCAGGGCGAAGACGTGACGCCGCCGGACGGCCCGAAACGATGCCGCGCCGGGGATGTCCAGCGCCTTGTGGTCCATGCCCGTGAGGATGACGTCGGGCTGGTCCCTCAGCAGCCGCTCCGGCGAGTAGGACGGGTAGCTTACGCCTGCGCGTTCGGCGACGTTGACGCCGCCGGCCAGCCGGATCAAGTCGCCGATGAAACTGCCGCCCCCCGCCGTCATCAGCGGCTTGTCCCAGACCACGACGAAGACACGCGGATGTGTCCGACCGCGCACGGCCCGCGCGACGGCGGCCCGCGCCGCCCGCATCCGTGCCAGGGTGTCCGCCGTCGCTTGTGGCGTCCCGGCCAGCGCACCCAGGGCGGCGACATCCGCCTCGACCTGAGCGTAAGTCGCCGCCGAGGTGACGTAGACCGGCGCGCGCCACCGCGCCGCCAGCGCGTCCGCCCGCGCGGCTGGCAAGGTCTGGTCCGCCAGGATGACGAGGTCGGGCCGCAGGGCGAGTATCTTCTCCGCATTGGGCGTCACCGGCCCGCCGACGTGCGGGAGGGTCCGCGCGGCGGGCGGGAAGTCGCAGTAGACGGTGTCGCCCGCGATCCTGCTTCCGGCCCCGACCGCGTACAGTATCTCGGTCACGCTGGGTGCCAGCGAGACGATGCGCCGAGGCGGGAGCGGCAGGGAGACCAGCCGCCCAAGGTCATCCGTGACCGTCTGCGACGCGCCCGCCGGGAGTGGAAGGAGCGCGAGGCAAGCCAGAAAGAGGCAGGACCGCATCAGGGCGTCCCCCTGCCGTTGAACAGCTCGTCCGTCGTCAGGTCGCCGTCCTCGTCAATGTCGCCCAGACCGAGCGGCGTGAACTGGCTGGCGTTGTAGCCGTTCATGTAGCCGAACGCCCCGGAGCGGTAGGTCGGGCGGATCGCCTTGACATGGCCGTCCAGCCAGAGGACGTTGCCCGTGCCGTTGTGCAGGCCGTGGAAGTTCGGAAAGCCGTCGCTCGGCGCATCCAGATACGGGTCGGCTTTGAAGGCGTTCTTCGCCGGGTCGAGCTGCCCGGCGTCGGCCATCTGCACCGTCCGACTGGGCGCTTGGATGGTCGCGAGCGAAACGGAGCGCGGCTCATAGTTGCCGCCCCCGATGTCCCTGTAGGGCGAGAGGTAGTCGGCGTTGTACCCGTACCCGGTCAGGCCGAGGGCGGTGCTGACATTGGCGTCGAGTGACGGGCAGACCTGGATCTGCGAACTCCTCATGTACGGCTGGACCAGCCCCAGGCCCGCGCCCATGTGGTAGCCAGTGCCGTCCTGAGTCCCCCACCAGGTGACATAAGTGCCGGGAGCCGATCCATCCACGTTGTACGGGACGACGAGTTCGTCGGCGTCCTGCGAATACATCATGCCGGCCAGGCCGATCTGTTTGAGGTTGGAGGCACACGACGCCCGGCGGGCGTTCTCGCGCACTTTGGAGAAGACGGGGAACAGGATCGCCGCGAGAATCGCGATGATCGCGATGACGACGAGCAGTTCGATCAGGGTGAACGCTTGGGGAAGCGCCCGGCGGGGGGCCGGGGTGGAGACGAGGCGACGCCGTGTGAGGGACGCGCCGGGGACGTGGCGAGACATGGGTGTTTCTTTCCGCCTGTCGCGCGCAGGCAGGAACAGCCGGAAGACTCCTGTCTTCCGGGCACCTTCGGCTGGCATTCTGGCTGAGCGGCCCGCGTCCCGAGGGACGGAGCCGCATCACAGTTGCGGGACAGCGCCGGAATAGCCTTGGCACTGAAACGAGTCAACGCTTCAGCGAGCAAGGCGCACCGGACTTCCCCATTTAAGCGCCGCGTTGACCGCGACGCACCGAGGGTTGGGGCACGATGTAGTTTTGAAGTGTGAGTATAGCAGGGTGGGGCGGGGGAAGTCAAGGGGAACCCACCCCGGCGCGAGCGCCGACCCGCCCGAAACGGGAGGGTGGGGTGAGAAGGTTGTTGGGGGGGTAGCGGGATGAGTGGGGGGCTAGGGGGTTAAGGGGTGTTCCGAAGGGAGGTGGCTGCCCGCGCCCCTTAACAGGACAGCCGCCCACTCATCCCGCCAAACCTCCCGATCACCCTCCCAGTCCACCTTCCCGTTTCGGGCGGGTCGGCGCTCGCGTCGGGGTGGGTTCCCCCGCCGCCTCGCCCGCCGCCTCGCCCGCCGCCCACCCGGTACTCCAGGCCGCCTGCAAGTTGTAGCCGCCGACCGGCCCGGCGATGTCCAGCACCTCGCCGCACAGATACAAGCCTTCCACCCGGCGTGACCGCATCGTGCCCGCCTCCACCTCGTCCAGCGCGACGCCGCCCGCGACCACCTCGCCGCGCTCCAAAGGGACGTGGCGGACCGTGCCGAGCGGCCAGGCTTTCAGGGTGGAAACCAGCTTGTTCAGCGCCTTCGCGGTCAGGTACGCCCCGCGCGTCTCGGCGGGCACGTCGGCGGCGGCCAGCAGCGGCTCCAAGAGCCGTGCGGGGACGAACGGGGCGGCCAGGGCACCGACCGTCTTGCGCGGGTTGTCTTTTGCCTGCCGCCGCAGCTCGGCTTGAAGCTCCTCCCAGGTCAGGCCCGGCGCGAGGTCCGCCTCCACCGCGCTGACCGCCTCCCGCTCGGCCACCTCGCGCGAGACGCCCAGGGCGGTCGGGCCGGAGACGCCCTTGTGGGTGAACAGCAGGTCGCCCTGCCAGCGCATGAACTCCTTGCCGCCCCCGCCTGCCCGCGCCCGCAGCACGGTGTCGCGCAGGGCCACGCCCGACCACTGCGGGGCGGCGTCGGCGAGGTACAGGGGAGCCAGTGCGGCCCGCAGCGGCACGACCGTGTGCCCGAGCGACGTCAGCCACGGCCAGCCGTCCCCGGTCGTCCCGGTGGCGGGGTACGACGAGCCGCCGGTAGACACGATGACGCGCGAGGCCGGCAGCGTCTCCGCCCCGACCTGCACCGCCCGCATCCGGCCCCCTTGGGCCACCAGCCCGGTGACGGACGCCCCGTAGCGGATGCTTACACCCGCCTCCTCGACGTGGCGCGTCAGCAATGCGACGACATCCTTGGCGTTTGCCGGCTCGACCGGGAAGATGCGCCCGTCGGGCCGCACATAAGTCTCCATGCCCCGGTCGTGCAGGATACGCAGGAAGTCCTGGTTGGTGAACTTGTAAAACGAGGGCTTCAGGAACCGCGCCTCATTGGGCCGGAACTTCGCCCGCACGTCCTCCATCGGCCCGTCGTGGGTGAGGTTGCACTTGCCGCCGCCGGAGATGAGTATCTTCATCCCCAGCCGGTCGTTCTTCTCCAGCAGCGTGACGCGCGCCCCGCACTCGGCGGCCCGCCGGGCGGCCAGCATCCCTGCCGCGCCGCCGCCGATGACAATTACTTCCTTTGTCATGGCTTCCATTTCTCGTGCGCGTACTTGTCCAGATGAATGTTCACGCCATGGAACTCTCTATCACGGTCCCCCCCAACCCCGACCTGGAAGCCGTTCACCGGCAGCGTTAGCTGGACTAGCGAGGGGTCAACATCGTTGAAATCCGACTCCCATGTCCCAACCGTCACACCGTATTTTTGGAGCGCTTGGGGTGATATGTGGGGTACCCAGCCGCGGACGTAAACCTGACCGTCATGCTTGATGAGGGTCCAACTTTCGGGGGCCCCAGGGGCGTCGGACGAGTATGGCTGAAAGCTGCGATTATCCTCATCATAAAAGCATTGCACTGGCTGATTGTCGCCGACCTCTGAGAGCATGACAAGTTTGTTGGAAGCAGTATTGACCAGCAGGTTCGGGTCCAAGGAGATGGGCTTGGGAATGTTGTTTGGTGCGGGTGCGGCGGTGCTGACGGTTACTGGCTTGGCCGCTTGATGACCCCGCATCTGTGACAGGCTGTTTTTGCCCAGCCCAAGCCCCAGCAGGATACCTCCCAGGCCAAGCGCCAGCACAAGACGCCCGGCGAGCGGGGGCCGCCGCCGATTGGCCCTTGTTGGCTCCTGCCGGATTGCCTGCACCTCCGCCAGCACCTCTTCCGGCGTGGTATCCACACCAAGCTGCTGGACGGCCTCACCAATGAAGATCGTACCATCTACATTCCGCAACCCGGCGTCTTTCCGCGCCTCGATCCGCGAAAGGGCCAAGGCGAGTTCTTCCGGCGTCACGCGCGCCTGCGCGGCAGGTTGCGTTTGTGTCTCTGGGTTTTCCTCGTGTTTCAGCATGATCAGACTTCTTGCATTAGCCCCAGCGCGTGTCCCCGGATTGAAATCCGGGTCTTTGAGAGAGCGATTGTCCACCTTCGTGGACACAGGATCAACCACCGGGCCATTTTCCCCCACTAGGCCACATCTTCTGTCCGCGAAGGCGGACATTCGCAAGGCTAAAGCCCTGGAATTCATTCCAGGGCTTCATTATACCTGATGTCTATATGGCGGCGTCACGGCCGCCACTTCTCGTTGGCGTGCTGGTCCAGGTGAACACCTACGGCGTGGAACCAGACCCCGTTCTTGGGCACTGCCGCCAGATCCTGGAGGGGCAACGTGACCGGAATCACCCAGTTTGGCCGGCTCCGGGCGCTCACATCCATGCCGTCCGTCTCCGGTTGGCTTTGCACCCTCACTGCGAAGCCGTTCTTTTGCGTTACGCCCGGCGTTGTGCGATAGGTCCAGCCACGGACGTACACCTGACCGTCGTGTTTGATGAGCGTCCAGGGGTTCTGCGTTGCGCTGTTCGGCGTCCATTGGGTGAACACCACCCGCCCATCCACACCCGACATGTCGCAGTGTACGGGCTGGCCGTCTTTCACTGCCGAGAGGTTGACCAACTTCCCGGAAGCGGTGCTGACGAGTAGATTGGGATCGAGCAGAACCGGCAGGACGTAGGAGCCGGCGCTCGCCTGCGCCGCCGCCTGACGCCGCATTTGCCATAGGTCGTTCCCGCCCAGGGCAGCGCCCAGGAGGATGCCGGTCAGGCCGAGCGACAGCGCGAGACGCCTGCCGAGGGGCATCCGCCTCTTCCGGGGCACGGCCTGCCGACGGCCCGCCTGGACTTCGGCGAGGACTTCCTCCGGCGTCGCCTCCAGCCCGAGCTGCTGCACGGCCTCGCCGATGGGAATGGTGCCGTCCGCCCGACGCTGGTCGGTGTCCTGCCGGGCCTCGATCCGCGCGATGGCCGCCGCCAATTCCTCCGGCGTCACGCGGACGCGGGCGGCCGGCTCTTCGACTTGCTCCTGTTTCAGCATGGTCCTGTCCCTGTCTATTGCTTCTTACGGCTGCCACTTCTCGTAGGCGTGTTTGTCCAGATGTAGGTGGGCGAAGTAGAACACGGCGGGCGTGTCCGCCGGCCAGTGCCGGTAGGCGACCCCGTCCGCGAACGTGGTGGGCGTCAGCCGGAACGTGACGGGCGTGGGATGACTGCCCAGCCCCGGCACCGTCGGGGTGCTGTAAACGGGGATGCGTTCGGCCTGCTTCGCGGCGGCACTGGAAAACGACGTGGGAGTCCAGCCGCGCAGGTAAAGCTCCCCGTGATACTTCACGGCCGGCCACGTCATGGTGGAAGCCTCCTGCGGGACCCGCTGCGGCTCGAAGCGGTACTGCCGACTCATGGCGGCGTAGTTGGCGGCCTCGGCGGAGCAAAAGACGGTGCGGCCTTCGGGCGTCTCGGCCAGCGTGCGGATGACCGGCGACGGGCCGGACCGGTCCTGCACGAGCAGCTTTGCCCCCAGAGAGGCGTTCGTCTCCCCGAAGAACTGGCTGTTCACGCCGTCCAGGTCAGCTGGCGCTTGGAGCCAGAACCCGCCCAGCGCGAGCAGCACCCCGCCCACGGCCAGCGCGCCGGCGGCGTGGCCGCGCCGCCCGGTCAGATGCCAGGCCGTGCGCCGTTTGGTCCGCCTGCGCGCCGCCCGGACCTCCGCCAGCAGGTCGGCCTCCGCGATGTCCAGGCCCATCTCGTTCAATAGGGGCCCGAGGGGCTGCGCGCCCTCCGCCTCGGCCTGCCGCCGCCTCTCGATGGCGGCCACGGCAACCGCGAGTTCTTCCGGCGTCACGCGGGCGGGCGCAGCCTGTTCTTCGGGTTTGTTGTGTCTCAGCATGATCGTGTCGTGTTCCTGCCGGCACCGCCGGTATGCCACTCGCCGGCGGCTTGCTAGTCGAAACGGTCCTCGAAAGCGTCCCACAGGTGGCCGTCGGTCTGAACGCCGGAGATCAAAAGTACGGCGCACTTCGGGCCTTCAAGCGACTCGTCACGATGGAACTCCCCGACAGGCAGCGTCACTCTCGATGTTTCAGTCAAGTCTCCCTGAAAAACAAAACCCGAGGTGGTTGCGCCAAAGTGTTCCTCGGTGTTGGCGATCGCGAAGGGCTTGCTCATCATTTCCGTCTTCGTCGCCTTGATCGTGTAGGCCTGGACATACGTCTTGCCGCCGTGCTTGATCAGGCCCCAGCGGATTCCCTGGCTAGTCGGATAAACGTGTACCTGTGAGGCGGGTTCCCCGTCAATGATCTGGTTTAGACCTTCGGTATCCACATAGAACTGCTGCCCGTTGTGTATGCCATCCAGCATGGCCGCCGGACGCAGAATGGCGGCCCTGCTCGCCTCCCTATGGATGTGAGGGCGCAAGACAAGGCCGCCCATGAGGGCAAGGAGGCCCATCCCCACGCCTGACAGCAGCGCCCGACCCCGGCGGCGCAGCGTCCAACTTTTCCCCGCCGCTGACTGTGCTGACCGGGCCGCCTCTACCTCGGCCCAAACGGCCTCGGGAGTGGCCGCCAGCCCAAGCTCGCTGACGGCCTCACCGATGCTGACGGTGCCGCCCGCATCGCCTTCCTGCTTCGCTTCCAGGCAGGCGATGGCGCTTGCCAGTTCTGCCGGAGTCACGCGCCTCTGCGCGGCAGATTGCATCGGCCCTTCCGGATCTTCGTCGTGTCTCAGCATGGTGTCAGTGCCAGGGGGTGAGCGTGGTCAGCGGGTCGGGCTGGAAGTCGGGGAGGGTGACTTCCGAGAAGTCCTCGTTGCCACCCGACTTCTGCAAAGGCGTCTTGTCCACGCGCACGGTGACATTCGTGGTAGTCTCACCCGCCAGCTCGCCCGAGTTGTCGTCGTTGTAGACATTGAGGGCCTTGCCCCGGAGCGGCTGAAGCGAATCGGTGCTGGCGATGTAGCCGCGCAGATAGACGTGCGGGCCGACCTTCACCATCGCCCAGCGGTTGCCGGTCGCGTTCTCGCTGACGGTGATCTGCGCCGCCGGCTTGCCCTCGGAGACCTGGACCAGCGCCGCATCGTCGGCGTAGACCTCCCTGCCGTCGGGAATCTGGGCCAGGGGACGAAGGATGGGGGCGGGCGTCGCATGACGCCAGAAATGGGGGATGACGCCGGCCTGGACCAGCACCCAGCCGATCAGTACGGGCGTGAACAGTCCCCACCACCCCGAGCGGTTTTTGGAACGCGGGGCGGACGACCGCTGCCGCGCCGCCTCCTCCCGGCGCGCGGCCTTTCTCGCCGCCCGTGCCTGCTGGCGGGCCTGTTCCTGCCGCTCCTGCTCCTGCTGGACGGCGCTCGCCCTGGCCCGCTGCGCCTGCACCTCGGCCCAGATCTCGTCCGAGGTCGAGTCCAGGTGCAGTTCGGACACGGCCTGGTCTACCGGGATGGTGCCCGCGAGGCGGCTGGCCTCCGCCTGTTTGCGCGCCTCGATGGCCGCCAGAGCCTCGGAGAGTTCTTCGGGCGTGACGCGGGCCTGCGCGGCGGGCAGGGTGGGGGTTTCCGGGGTTTCTTCTGTCTGTTGTCGGAGCATGGTTACCACTTCTCCCAAGCGTGGTCATCGGGCTTCACATCCGATAGGACGGTCTGTTGTAGGAAATCCATGCCGCCGGGCTTCCCGAAAGAGTCGAAATCCGGCAGTCTTTCGTAGAAGCGCCCGGCCTGCCCATACTGGACGTTTTTCAGGCGCAATGAGATGGGCCTGGCGGCCCCGACCAAGCTCAGTTCCGGCGGCGCGGGTGAGTTGTACAGGTGCAAAAACGGGCCGGTCAAATCTTTTGGGCTGAGATCACCCGCGACCCAGCCGCGCAGGTACAGCTCGCCACGGTGCTTGACGGCGAACCAGCATCTCAGGTAGGCCGGGTGGACGAGGTCAGGCCGTAAGGGTGACACATCCACAGCGTCGAGCGGAGCGCCCGTCAGCACCCCGGAAAGCTCTTCGTACCCGAGGACGAACATCTTCTCGTCCGGATACGAAGCGATAGACGTTCCACCGGCGGACTTAAACAGCAGTGGGTTCGGCCTGCCGGACAGCCAATTTCTCTTCATGACCTGCTGGGTCATCCGTGCAGGGACCACAGGCCCCTTCGTGGACATGACGTACCCCGCACGTTCCCAGGCGTGCTGATCGAGATGGACATCCGAAACAGTGACCTTCTCGTCCATCTCTCGGAAGAAATTGGGCATATAGCTGGCTGCCTCAAGCGTGCTAAACCGCTCGTAGAAACTGTGATACTTCAACGTGTCCAGTCGCAGAGTGACTTCGGCCGGGCGGTTTCCGTTCTCTGGAACCTGCTCATAGTCATCAATGTCCATGGTGCGTCCCGGCAAGGCGCTCCTCGTAGGCGGGGCTGGTATCCAGCCCCGCAGGTAGACGTGGCCGTCATACTTAACCAGACGCCAACCATCCATCGCGGGGGCGATGCCCTCAAGGTTCTGCATCCTTACGGTGATCTTCGACGGGTCCACGCCGTAAAGGATTTTCCGCACTTCCTCCCCTGACAGTTCGAAGGGGGAGTTGTCAGGAAAATCGGAGACGCTGTAAGTGGAGGCCGCCGCTGGATTGGACAGGCCGGTCGTCCTCGGCGGAAGGGCCTGGTGATGACGGAGGAACGTGATGAGGCTGATTGCTGACACGGCAAGCAGGACGCCGACAAGCTGCCAGTGTGGCCGGTGCCGGCTTGAATGAGGTGCGGGCGCTGCCCGGTCGAGAGGCAGGGAAGGATTAACCAGGACATAAGCGGCCGTTTCCGACGGTGCAGCCTCGGAGTTCAGCACTAGGGCGGCTTGCGCCTCGTGGACTTGGGTGGTCACGAGGGCGCGCGTCGGCTCCTCGGGTGTGACCGGGTGCTGGGGGGCGGCTTCTGGTTCCGACAGATGCTCCTCGTGAAGATGCATACCGACATTATAGCAAGGCTGGAAACGGGAAGCAAGGGGAGCGGTGAAATAACCAGCCGGAGCCGATCACCACTTCTCTTTGAGGTGCCCGTCGGGGACGATGTGGTCGGCGTTGATCAGGGTGTCATTCGACAAACTTGGCGGTAGCCGGAAGCCGCTGAGGGGCAGCGTGACGGGGACGGGGTGCAGGCCGGTCGGGACGAAGCTCACGGAGGGATGGACGGTCACGATGGTTGACCGCAGAGCGGCGTCGGACATGTCGCCGATCCAGCCGCGCAGGTAGACCCGCCCGTGGTGTTTGATGAGGTTCCAGTGGGCGACGCCAGGAGCAAAATCGGTCATCTTCACACCTTCGTCCACGGCAGCCAGATCGCAGAGGACAGGCTGACCATCCGGCACCTCCGAGAGAAGCACCATCTTGCCGTCACGCACACGGACCAGGAGGTTATTGGGGAGGGCGAGGGGCGCGGCCTGCGGCGCGGCGGGGGCCGTGATGACGGCGACGGCGGGCTTGGCTGGTTCGTCCATGCGGAGGGAGGCCAGCAGCGCGCCGCCGGACAGCACGAGGCTGAGGGCGACGGCGATGCTAATCCTGAGCCTGTTGGAGAGTGCCTGGCGAGTCCCAGCCTTGCCCTCCTGCGGGAGCGCCCGACCTGCCTCGATCTCGCGCAGGAGTTCGTCGGGCGTGACGTTCAGGCCGAGTTCCTGCACGGCATCGCCGAGCGGGATGGTGCCGTCCAGGCCGCCCTGACGCGCTTCCAGGCGGGCCAGGGCGGCGGCAAGCTCCTGGGGGGTGACGCGGACCTGGGCGGCGGGGGTGGTCCTTGCCTCGGGGGTGGTGCTTGTCTCCGGGGCGTCGTCGTGTCGCAGCATGGCAGGAACCCTCGGTCGCGGTCAGGCGCTTTCCGGCACCGGCTCCGGCTCGTGGCGGGTGAACAGCAGGCGGCGGATGCGGCGGCCCGTCACCTCGGCGACCGAGACGTCGAAGCCGTCCAGCCGGGCGGAGGCCCCGTGGCGCGGCGGCAGGCGCAGGGCGTGGAGGGCGTAGCCGCCGATGGTGTCGTAGTCGTCGGGGTTACTGATCGGCATGCCGAGTGTTTCCGAAACCTCGTCAAGCGCGACCGTCCCGGCCACCGAGTAGGACCGGCCGGTCTCGTCGAGCGGCACGAGGGGCGGGGGCTGGTCGTGTTCGTCCTGGATCTCGCCGATCAGCTCCTCGATGATGTCTTCCAGAGTCACCAGACCCGCCGTGCCGCCGTACTCGTCCACGACGACGGCCTGGTGGGTGTGGCTCTTCTGAAGCTCTTTGAGGAGTTCATCAATCGGCTTGGTTTCGGGGATGCCGATGATGTCGCGCTTGATAGCGCGGATGTCGGCGTCGGTTTTATTGGCGATTGCCAGCAGGTCCTTGATGTGGATCATGCCGATGACGTGGTCCCGGTCGCCCTCGCAGAGCGGGTAGCGGGTGAAGCCGCTTTCCACCGAAACCTCGACGTTCCGGGCCAAGCTCCAGGTGGTGGAGAGGTAGACCATGTCCACGCGCGGCACCATGATCTCCTTCGCCTGGGTGTGGGCGAAGTCGAAGACGTTCTCCGCGATCTCGATCTCGGACGGCCGCAGCTCGCCCTGCTGGTGGGAGTGGGCCATGATGGCGAGAATCTCGTCCTCCGAGTGCGCCTGCTCGTGGCCGTCGCCGGGCTGGATGTGCAGGGGCCGGGCGATGGCTTTGGCCGCGCTTTCCAGGATGAGGATGAGGGGGTAGCCGAGCAGGAGGAACAGGCGCATGGGCCGGGAGACGGCCAGGGCGGTCCGCTCGGTGTGGGCGATGACCCACCACTTGGGCAGCAATTCGCCGAAGATGATGTGGAAGAAGGTGATCAGCACGAAGCCGAGGCCGATGGCGATGACGTGGGCCGAGGCGGAGCCGTGCGCGATGCCCAGGGTGTCGAACAGGCCGCGCAGGAGGCGGGCGACGGCCGGCTCGCCGACCGCGCCCAGGGCGAGCGAGGCCAGGGTGACGCCGAGCTGCGTGGCCGAAAGGTAGGTGTCCAGCCGCGTCAGGAGGTCCTGCACGGCGCGCGCGGGCACGTTCCCCTCGCCGACAAGCTCGGCGATGCGCGTCTGGCGGATGCGGATCATCGCGAACTCGGCGGCGACGAAGAAGGCGTTGAGCGCGACCAGCAGCAGGGTCAAGCCGAGCATGAGGTAGGCCTGGGACTGATTTGATTGTATGTGGGGGTCCATAGGGTCGCCCGCATCCGCGCTGCGGGCCGCGCTCCCGCCGTACTCTTCAGGAGAGGCTGGCGGAAAGAAATCTTCCTTTCGATATCGCGGTCATTGTACCCGGAATCGCAATGGGTTAGGAACAGAAATTCGGAACGAATGTCGTGTGGCGGCTTGCATTCAGACGAGTGATTGAAATCACTCGCTGCGCGCCGGACCTGTCCAGGGGACAAGGGCGTAATTCTAAGAGGCGGCGTGATTGACACCGCCTGCCGCAGCGTGTTATCTTCAGCGTGTTATCTTCTGTCCCCTGGACAGGTCCGGCGCGCAGCGAGTGAATTCATTCACTCGTCCATATGCTCGGCTTGTCCATATGCTCGGCTTGTCCATATGCTCGGCTCGTCCGTAGGCCCGGCATGATGGCCCTCGGTCCGAATGCCGCAGCCTCCGCATCCCATCAATCACGAACGGATTTTTAGCGCCTTCCGCACGATCCGTAGGGTCTCGTCGGCCGCCTCCCTGGCCTGGTCCGCGCCCGCCCGCAGGACGCCGTTTACATAGATAGGATCGGCTTCGAGGGCGGCGCGGCGAGCGCGGAGCGGGGCGAGGTCGGCGTTGATGATCTCGGCCAGTTCCTTCTTGGACTGCCCGCAGCCACGCAATCCGGCCCGGCACTCGCCCCACTGCGTCTGATAGTTCTCGGGGTCGTAGACGCGCCGGAGCTTGCAGGCGACGCAGCCCTCGGGAACTCCGGCGTCTGTGATGTGTATTTTGGTGGGCGTCGTGAAGGCCGAGTTGAGTTTCTTGGCCGTCTGCTTGGGCGTGTCCGCGAGGTAGACGGCGTTGTCATACGACTTGCTCATCTTGCGCCCGTCCATGCCCGGAAGCTCGCCGTTGAACTCGTTGATGACCGGGTCGGGTTCGGGGAACACGTCCGCGCCGACGATGCGGTTGAAGCGGCGGGCGATCTCGCGCGAGATCTCGATGTGCGCGGCCTGGTCCTTGCCGACCGGCACGGCGTGGGCGCGGTAGAGGACGATGTCGGCGGTCTGGAGGACGGGGTAGCCGAGCAGTCCGTAGCTGACCTGGGTGTCGTTGTCTTTAACCAGGTCGCGCTTCACCTTGTAGGTGGGGATGCGCTCCAGCCAGCCGACCGGCGTCACCATGGACAGCAGCAGGTGAAGCTCGGCGTGTTCGGGGACGTCAGACTGCCGGAAGATGGCGCACTTGTCCGGGTCCAGGCCGCCCGCAAGGTAGTCCATTGCCGTCTGCCGCGAGGCCGCCGCGAGGTCATAGTCGCCGTCGGCCACGGTCGTCAGGGCGTGCCAGTCGGCGATCATGCAGAACATCTCGAAGTCATCCTGCCGCTGCACCCAGGGCCGCAAGGCCCCCTCCAGATTGCCCAGGTGTAGGCGACCGCCGCCGGTCGGCTGCATCCCCGAAAGTAGCCGTGGTTTTGTCATGCGTTCCCCGTGAGAAGGCCGTAAAAGAAGGTGATGGGCGGCCCGATGATGAGAAAGGCGGTGCCCGTGAAGGCCAGCGCGAAGAAGAGCAGCAGGCCAAAGGTCGCCATGAACTTGTCGTAGGCCATGGCCTGCGGCAGCGGCAGCAGCGCGGACAGCACCTTGGAGCCGTCCAGCGGCGGGATCGGGATCAGGTTGAAGAAGGTCAGGGCGAGGTTGATCCAGATGGCCGTCGTGAGAATGTGGCCGGCCGAGGTGTCCTGGGCGAACCAGTGCCGCCAGTCGTTCAGGCGCACGATGGCCGTGAAGAACAGGGCCTGCAAGACGTTGGAAAGCGGCCCGGCGGCGGCGATCAGCAGGGGGTCCCAGCGGGGGCGGCGCAGGTTGCCGGGGTTGTACTGGACGGGCTTGCCCCAGCCGATGCCGAAGCCGGTGTAGGTCGAGATCGCCATCATCAGGGTCCCCATCGGGTCCAGGTGGTCGGCGGGGTTGACCGAGATGCGGCCCTGGGCGCGCGGCGTGTTGTCGCCCAGCCGGTCGGCGGCGAGGGCGTGGGCGAACTCGTGGATGGTGACCGCGATGACCAGCACCACCATGGTCTGGAGCCAGTGGATGACGACCAGTTGGTCCATGGGGGCTAGACCAGCCGCTCGGGGATGAGGTCCAGGCTCACCACGTCGTCGAGTGTCTCGCGGCGCGAAACCAGGTCCGCCCGGCCGTCCCGGACGAACACGCCCGCAGGCCGCGGGAAGCGGTTGTAGTTGGACGCCATGACGGCGTTGTAAGCGCCCGTAGACTGTACGGCCAGGATGTCGCCGGTTTCAAGCGGCTGCGTCCGCGCCTCCTGGATGAGAATGTCGGTCTCGCAGTGCTTGCCGGCGACGCGCACCGCCTGCGTCTTCGGCTCGCCCGCCCGGCCCGCCGCCTGCACCTCGTAGACCGCATCGTAGAGCTGCGGGCGCGGGTTGTCGGACAGGCCGCCGTCAATGGTGACGTAGGTGCGCTCGCCCGGCGCTTCGGGGATGGCGACCTTCTTGATGACGCCCACGGTGTACAGGGTGACGCCCGCCTCGCCGACGAGGCAGCGGCCCGGCTCTTGCAGCAGGGTGGGGGCGGGGACGCCGTACTTCTCCAGGGCCGCGTTCAGGGCCGTGACGACCGTGTCGGCAAACTCTTCGTAGGTGGGCGGCTTCTGGTCCTCGGTGTAGCGGATGCCCAGGCCGCCGCCGATGTCCAGGTCTTCGGGCATCCAGCCGGTCGTGTCGGCGACTTTGCGGAGGAAGCCGACCATGATGTCAATCGCCTGCTCGTGCGTGTGGGCGTCCAAAAGCTGCGAGCCGATGTGGCAGTGCAGGCCGGTGATCTTGAGAGGCGGGGCCGCGCCCAGCGCCTCCGTGACCGCCTCCAGCGCTGCGCCGCTGGCGAGGCTCAGACCGAACTTGGTGTCTTCCTGGCCGGTGCGGATGCGCCGGTGCGTGTGCGGGTCGATGCCGGGCGTCACGCGCAGGAGGACCGCCTGGGTCTTGCCCTTCTGCTTTGCCAACATGGCGAGGTGCCGCAGCTCGGGCAGGTTGTCCACGACGACCCGCCCGACGCCGTAGTCCAGCGCCATTTCGAGTTCGTTTTGGCTTTTATTGTTGCCGTGCAGCAGGACACGCTCCATCGGGAACCCGGCCTTGACGGCGGTGTAAAGCTCGCCCGCCGAGGCGACATCCAGGCTGTAGCCTTCCTGCTCCATGACTTTGCAGACCGCCATGTTCAGGTAGGCCTTGGAAGCGAACGAGATGTCGTTCTTGGGGTAACGCGCTTCAAAGGCGGCCTTGTACCGGCGGCAGTTGCCGCGAATCTGGCCCTCGTCCATGACGTAGAGCGGCGTCCCGAACTCGCAGGCCAGTTCGACGCAGTCGCACCCACCGACCTCCAAATGCCCCTGCGCGTTGACGCGCTGGCTGCCAAGCAGCATGGTCCCGTTTCTCCCCGCTATCGCCGTCACGAAAAAGACCCTCGTCACCGGAATGCGGGCGGGGTTTGGGGGAGATTCTAGCATAAATGAGGGGAGGAAGTCAAGAAAATGCCTTCTTCCCGCTCAGAGGGGTGTATTGGTGAGGGGAGTGCCGGAAGATCATGAGAGCATCGCGGCGGCAGTGGAGCAGCGCATATGGGCCAGGCGTGGTACAATCAAGCCGTGTGATGACGTAGGGCCGCCACGGGTTGAAACCCGAGGCTGAGAAGTTCCCACCGTCGAAGCGACGTAAGACACGGACAGGAGGGCAAGGACACGAGGGCGGGGGGACCCCGCCCCTACGCAGCAACATCTTCCCTCCTTGCGTCCCCCGGACGCTGGGCACTTCTCAGCCTCGGGTTTCCACCCGTGGCGGCTGTGGACGGGACATGAGCGTGTCGTTCTCACCGCGTCAACCGCACGCCCGATGCCGTCCGACGAGCATCAAGTCCGGCATTTTTGACAGTGTGTGCCTGGCCGCATCCCGCCGATGATGACGCAAGGAGGAACCCGATGTCAATCACGGACACGATCAGCAAGGCCGCGGCGACCGACCCGGTCGTCGGTGTGGCGGTGGCGCGGCAGAGCGAGAACAGCGCCATCCTGGCGGGCCTGCAAACCGGAGACACGGCGACCTCGGCCCTGCTCGGGGCGCTCAACGGTCAGGCGCTCGAAGCGAACCAGATGCTCGCGAGCCTGACGCCGAATGTCGGCCAGAATGTCAACACCAGCGCCTAAAACTCCCAGAGAACATTGCCAATGTCCAGCGTAAAACCAACCCCACCCGTCGCCGCGCCTGCGCCGGCGAACAGCTACCCGAAGCACTCCTCCGCCCCAGCCGCCCCGCCGAAGCAGCCCCCGGCACCCACCTACAGGCAGCAGGCACACGCGGCGGCCACGCCTCCTGCGGCGGAACGACGCCATGCCGCCCCCGCCACGGCGACCACCGCGCTCTCCTCGGAGGCACTTTCCAGCACGGACGTTTCCTATGTCGAGTCGCTCATGGGGGCCATCCCCGCGCAGAAGATGGAAGAGCTTCTGCTGAAAACCGGCGTCCCCATCCCCGCTAACCTGGGGCCGAACATAGACACGGCGGCCTGAGAGTCGCGCCGGAGGCGTCACATCCGGGGCGTCTTCGGCTATAATCACCTCATGGACACTTCTGCCGCGATGATGGAGGCCGGGCCGCCTCCCGCCGACGCCCCCCTGACCGATCAACCCATAACGGATCAACTCGTGCCTGCCCTGGAGGCCGCGCTGGCGGCGCGGGCCGACCGCTTCGACGCCCGGCACGAGGCCGCCTTCCGGCTCTTCAGCGGCTGGACGGAGGGCTGCCCGTCCCTCGTCGCCGACCTGTACGGCCAGACCCTAGTGCTGCACAACTACGCCGAGCCGCCCGACGCCGCGGAGGAGCAGGTCGAGCGGGCGGCCCGGTTCTACCGGACGCGCCTCCCCTGGCTGAGTGCCGTCCTGGTGAAGATGCGCTACGGCAGCACGGAGGACGCCAAGAAGGGCGCGCTGCTGTGGGGGACTTCGCTGACCCGGCGCGTGCGGGAGAACTGGGTGTGGTACGCCGTGGACCTGCGGCTCAACCAGGACGCCTCCTTCTACCTGGACACGCGCAACCTGCGCGAATGGGCGAAGGCGAACCTGGGGGGGAAGACGGTGCTGAACACCTTCGCGTACACGGGCAGCCTGGGCGTGGCGGCACTCGCGGGCGGGGCATCCCGCGTGGTGCATCTGGACCTGAAGCGGGCCTTCCTGAACGTCGCCAAAGATTCCTATTTACAGAACGGGTTCCCGATCAGCACGGCGGACTTCCTGGCGGGCGACTTCTGGCCGCAGATCAGCCACCTGAAACGGGAAGGCGCGCGCTTCGACTGCGTCGTCGTTGACCCGCCGCTATTTTCGCGCACGCGGCATGGGACGGTGGATCTAGTGGAGGCGGGCCAGCGCGTCATCAACAAGGTGCGCCCGCTGATCGCCGACGGCGGCTATCTAGTCACCATCAACAACGCCCTGTTCGTCAGCGGGGCGCAGTACATGGGGATGCTGGAAGGGCTGTGCGCCGACGGCTACCTCTCCATTGAGGCCCTGCTCCCCGTCCCACAGGACTTCATCGGCTACGCGGGCGCGGACACTGCCGCCCTGCCCGCCGACCCCGCTCCGTTCAACCACCCCACCAAGATCGCCGTCCTCCGCGTCCGGCGCAAGGACGCCGCGTGAGCCGGTCTACGGGTCGGGGGAGGCGCTATCCACCTTCTTCCGCCGGTCGTCGCGGCTCTGCATGACGACGTAGGAGACGGGTCCGAGCCAGTAGAGTACGAGGCTGATGGTCGGGCTGACCCAGGAAAGAAGAACCGCCGCCAGGTAAATGGCGGCCGCTCCGAGAGTGCGAGTGGTACCCGCGCGCACAAACCGGGGGTCGAGGGGCGCGTCGGTCAGCCGGCCGCTCCGCGTGGCATAAGTCCAAAGGAGCTGGAGCGAGAGGCTGGTCAGCACCAGGCTCAGGCCGTAGACGGCGACCGCCGTCCGGTCATGGCGGAACTGCCCCAGAAGCCCTGCCGTGAAGGGGATGAAGGCGACGCACATCAGGAACAGGTTGTTGATCCACAGCAGTGTCCGGTCGGCGCGCTTCAGCGGGTGCAGCATCAGGTGGTGGGCGACCCAGTAGACGCCGATGATGACGAAGGAAAGGGCGTAGGAAAACAGCTCGGGCCAGAGGTGCAGCAGGCGGCCCGGAAGCTGTCCGGCCGTCGTCGTCGCGGGGTCGGGGACCCGGATGTCCAGCACCAGCAGCGTGACGGCGATGGCGAACACGCCGTCACTGAAGGCCGAAATCCGCTCCTTGCCAAGCCCCCCTGTCTCCTCGTCGTCCTGGCTCATGCCTGCCGTTTCCCTCTCAGGGGACAAGGACGATCTTGCCGCGCGCCCCGGACGCCATGACGGCCTGGTGGGCATGGGGGGCGTCGGCCAGGGGGATCTCCTGCGAGATGACCGGAGACAGTGTGCCGTTCGCCAGCCCCGCGCCGACGGCGGCGTGGAGGCGGGCCGTCTCGCCCTCGGTGGCGTTCGCGAGGCTCATGCCCAGGACGGCGGCGTTCTTGACCATCGTCAGGCGCGGGTCTATCTCCACCGGTCCCCGGCTGCCGATGACCACGACGCGGCCATTCTGCGCCAGCGCGCCCAGGTCTTTGGCGAGGTTGACGTTCGCCAGCATCTCCAGCACGATGTCCACGCCCTTCCCGCCGGTCAGCGCCTTGACCTCGTCCAGATAGCCTTCTTTGGTGTGGTCCAAAACGTGCTGCGCTCCCTGCTCGGCGACCAGCCGCCGGCCCGCCTCGCTCCCCGCCGTGCCGAAAACGGTCAGCCCGCCCGCCCGCGCGATCTGGACGGCGGCCAGCCCGACGCCGCCGCTCGCGCCGTGGACCAGCAGATTCTCACCGGGCAGCGCCTTCGCGCGGTCATACAGGCCGTAATAAGCGGTGTAGTAGGGGACATGGACGGCGGCACCCTGGGCGAAGGACAGCCGGGGCGGCAGGGGCCGCACCTGGGCCGCCGTGCAGAGCGCCTTCTCGGCATAGGCCCCGGTGATGGTGCCGGCCAGATAGACGCGGTCGCCCGGTTTGACGGCGGTGACGCCTGCGCCGACCGACTCGACCGTTCCCGCCGCGTCCGAGCCGGGCGTGTAGGGGAGGGGACGCTTGCCGTAGTTCCCCGACCGGATGTAGGTGTCCACGGGGTTGACGCCGACCGCCTCCACCGTCACCAGGACCTGGCCGGGACCCGGCTCCGGGTCGGCGATCTCTTCCACCCGCAGGGCCTCCGGCCCGCCGAACTCGTGGACTCGAATGGCTTTCATCTCTCCGAAACCTCCCTCGCACATGACGTGGCTGCACTCGGTGCAACGCCTCTGATGTACCCAAAAGCGTACCCGTTGGCATCGGGGGCGGCGTCAGAACTTTGTCGTCGGGAAGGAGGGGAGATAGCCCTCGTTGGCGGCGAACATTTCCTCGGTCATCTGCCGGATCTCGGCCAGGGAGAGGACGGCGGAGGTGAGCGGGTCATAGCAGATGGCGTGGAAGATCGCGCGGGCGTCGCCCGTCAGGCATCCTTCCACCGCCATCTCCTCGCTGCTGACGGTCGTGTTGACGAGCGCGGCGCACTGAGGGGGCAGCCGACCGGCGTGGATGGCCGCTAGTCCCCGCTTGCTCGCGACGACGGGGACCTCGACGCAGCAGTCCGGGGGGAGGTTGTCGATCAGGCCGTGATTGGCGACGTTACCGTTGAACTCGAACAGGGTGCCGTCGCCGATCAGGCCGTTCAGGATGGGAGCGGCGTACTCATTGCCGCGCTTGAGGTCGATCGGCTCCTCGCGGGCGAGCCAGTCCCGCGTCTCCTGCTGCCAGGAGGCTTCCCGGCGCTCGGACCCCTTGACGGCGTAGGCGTATTCGCCGGGGTTCCAGCCGGTGCCGGGCAGGCAGTACTTCTCGATCAGGTCCGGGCGCTTGCGGAACCAGGCGTTGTACTCGGAGGCGTGGCCGCTGGACTCGGTGACGTAGTAGTCCAGGTTCAGGAACATCTCGTTGCGGACGATCTCCTCGTTGTAGATGTCCGGCTTGGCGACGGCCTCGCGCAGCAGGGGGTAGGCGTCCCGGCCGTTCCACTCATAGGTGAGGTAGAAGGCCTGATGGTTGATCCCCGCGCACAGGTAAGTGACCTCGTTCATGGGTGCCCCGATCCAGCGGGCCAGCATGGCGGCCGTCCCCTGGACGCTGTGGCACAGGCCGACGGCGGGGACGCGCGACTCGCGCTGGATGGCCCGGCAGAGCAGCACCATCGGGTTGGTGTAGTTGAGCAAATAGGCGTCCGGGCAGAGCCGCTCCATGTCCCGGCAGATGTCCAGGATGGCGGGGATGGTGCGGAGCGCCCGGAAGATGCCGGACGGGCCGCGCGTGTCCCCGATGTTGATGTCCACGCCGTACTTCTTGGGGATTTCGACGTCGTTGCGCCAGACGGAGAGCGGGGACGTCATGATGGTGCAGAGGACGGCGTCCGCGCCGTCGAGCGCCGCCTGCCGGTCCAGGTGCGCCTCGACCTTGGCGGGGTAGCTGCCCTGGGCGACGATCTTGCAGACGGCGGCGCGGGCGAATTCTAGCCGCTCGGGGTCCACGTCCATCAGGCAGATCGTGCCGTCGGCCAGCGCGGGGAAGGTCAGCAGGTCGCGCACGAGTCCGCGCGTGAATCCGAAGCTGCCCGCCCCGATAAAGGTAATCTTCTTTCCCATGCAACGGCCCTCGTGATTATTTGGTGCCCTTGGCCGGGACGGCCGGGTCAAGGATGTTGTTGTCGCCCATCCAGTCCGCCAGCCGCTGCGGCCAGTTCTTGATCGTCGTCAGCTTCGACCGGGTGCCCATGTTGAAGGCGTGCGCGCCTTTGGTGAAGACGTGGACCTCGATGGGAAGCCGGGCGGCCCGGTACAGGCGGAAGATGTCAACGACCGCGTTCGTGTGGTCGTCGTCGTTGGCGACGAGCAGGAAGGCCGGCGGCGCGTCGGGCCGCAGCGCCGACGGGATGCCCGCGCCGCCCGGATAGACCTCCGCGATGAAGTCGGGCCGCGCGCTGACCCGGTCTGTCGGGTCCGGGGCGGCCGCGTCACCGGCGGTCTCGCCGAAGGCGGTCATGGAGACGACCTCGCCGCCCGCCGAGAAGCCGACCATGCCGATCCGGTTCGGGTCCACCCCCCACTCCGCCGCCCGGCTGCGGACCAGGCGCATGGCGCGCAGGCCGTCCTGGTGCGGGTGGGTCATGTTGTAGACGGACCCCGGCTCGCGCGGCAGGCGGTACTTGAGGGCGAAGGCCGCTACGCCGATGCTGTTGAAGTACTGCGCCGCCGCGATCCCTTCGGGCACGAACCCGAGTTCGCTGAAGCCGCCGCCGGGACACAGGATCACGGCCGCTCCGGTGGCCTTCGCCCTCGGGGGGAGGAAGACCGTGAGCGACGGGTTGTTGACGTTTTTCACCCAGTAACTCGCAGCCAGCTCGGGGATGTCCTTCCGCCCCTCGAAGCCGGGAGCGCCATTGGCCCACAGATGGATCACCGTACCGGCACTCGCCGGCGGCGTCTGCTGCGCCCTTACAGGCATGACGGTTGTTAGAAAGGCCAGACCGATCACGGCCAGGAATAAAACTCGCATCGTGTCACCTCGCCGAGATCAGATTCGGAGCCGGTCTGTAGAATCCCCGAACCGTTCCAGGTGCTTCAGGCCCATCCGGTCGGACAGGCTCAGGAACAGGTTGCAGGCCGGGGTGGAGCTGTACTTGGTGTAGCCCGCCGGGGCCAGGGTGCCGCCGCCGCCCCCCGCCAGCACGATGGGCAGGTTGGTGTGCGTGTGCTGATTGCCGTCGGAGTTCCCGCTGCCGTAGACGATCATCGAGTTGTGCAGCAGCGAATTGCCGTCCGGGTCTTTGATGCCGTCCATTTTGGTCAGGAACTTGGCGAACTGGTGCGCGTACCAGAAGTCTATTTTCGCCACTTTCGCGATGCGGTCGGGGTCGCCCTGGTGGTGCGACAGGTCGTGGTGGCCCTCGGGAATCCCGATCTGGCTGAAGGAGCGGTTGTCGCCGTCGTGCGCCAGGCAGAAGGAGGCGACGCGGGTGGAGTCGGTCTGGAAGGCCATGACCATCAGGTCGAACATGATGTCCACATACTCGGCCTGATCGGACGGGACGCCCTCGGGAGTCTCGGCGGCCGGGTCCGGGGCGGTCCCGTGCATCTCCGCCGTCTGGATGCGCGCCTCGATCTCACGCACCCCGGTCAGGTATTGATCGAGTTTCCCCTTGTCATTGACCGACAGCCGCCTCTGCATGCGGCGCGCGTCGTCCAGCACGAAGTCGAGTACGGAGGTCTGGGCGAGCAGGTGCCGCCGGCTGATCTTCGCGCGCTCCCCCGGCAGTCCCGTCCCGAAAAGGCGCTCGAAGGCCAGGCGCGGGTTGGCTTCCGCCGTGACGGGCGTGGACGGCGAACTCCACGAGATGTCGTATTGGTACGCGCAGGCGTAGTCCGCATCGCAGGCCGAGGCTTTGCGCGTGTCGTCGCAGGTCAGCTCGAGCGACGGGAACCGCGTCAGGTGGCCCACCTGGCGGGCCATCAGTTGGTCGATGGAGACGCCGAGGTGGATGTCGGTGGCGCTCTTGTTCGGCCTGGCCCCGGAAAGGAAGACGCAGTTGGCGCGGGCGTGGTCGCCGCCGCCGTCGGCCCCCCCGATCGCCAGGGCGTGGTCCAGGCCGCCCAGCACACGGACGACGTCCCGCACCTGCTCCAAGGGCTGGAGGGTGGCACTCAGCTTGAAGTCCGCCCCGGTCGCGCCCGGCCAGAAGTTCGGCTGGATCGCGCCGTTTGGGAAGTAGACGAAGGCGGTGCGGAGCGGTGCCCCGCCGGCCGTCGTCGCCAGGCCGCCCGCGCCCGTCGCATCCGCCGCGAGCGCGGTCGCCGGGAACAACGACTGGAAGGCCGGCAATGCCAGGCACGCCCCCGCGCCCCGTAAAAAGTGGCGGCGGCTGAAGGCGGCGCTGCGCTGGGCGGCAAGGTCTGCGTCCAGGGTGGTTCTGTCTGTCATGACTTTCGCTGTTCCCTTCTTGAATTGATCCGAAGTGTTCGAGATTCCTGGGATATTTTCCGTCCTGGCGGCGAGGCCGTCCGGGTTCGATCTGCGGCGGCGACCGGAGACGGCTTCCGGCATCTTTGAAAGGGCGACGACTCGATGACGCCCGTCACGAGCGCGGAGAACCGCCCGTCGTCCCCCTGCATCCGTGTCACGATGCGATCCACCGTTTCCACGTCGTAGTCTTCGAGGCCGCGCCCGAGGGCGTAGGTGAGCAGCTTCCCGCTCAGGCAGCGGTAGAACTCGGTGCGGTGCCGCGTTGCCAGAATCCGTTTCAGGCCGCGAATGTCTTTGAAGGACTCGCCGGTGACCAGTGTGCCGCCCGCCTCGATGGGCCGGCCGAACTCGTGGTCGCGCCACAACCCGAGCGCGTTGAAGTTTTCCAGGGCCAGCCCCGGCGGGTCGAGCCGCTCATGGCAGGAGGCGCAGGCCGGGTTGCTCCGGTGCAGGGCCAGCACTTCCCGCAGGGTCGGCTTGTGGTCCGTCAATCCCGCCGCCGCGGCCTCCAGGGGCGGGATGTTCGGCGGCGGGGGCGGGGCGGGAGCGCCAACGATGTTGTCCAGGATGAACTGGCCCCGCTTGACCGGCGAGGTGCGCGTCGGGTTCGATGTCACGGCCAGCACGCTGCCCATGGTCAGCACGCCGCCGCGCGGGCAGCCGGCGGGCAGCGTCACCATGCGTAACTCGTCGCCGGTCACGCCCAGCTCGGGGAGGCCGTAATACTGCGCCAGGCGCGCGTTGAGGAAGGTGTAGTTCCCGTCGAGCAGTTCGAGGACGCTGCGGTCCCCCCGGACGACGTGCCCGAAATACAGGTCCACCTCGCGGTGCAGGTCCTTCCGCAGCGCCCCGTTCAACTCAATGCGCGGGCGGCCGTAGGCACGGCCCTGACCGCCGCCCGCCGGTGCCGCCGCAGGATCGCGCTCACGCGCCATCACGGCCCAGGCATTGATCGGCACCGTCTCGATGTCCCGCGTTTGCAGCCATTGCCCGCTGAAGTTCTCGACCAATGCCTCCGAGCGGCGGTCGCGCAGCATCCTGCCCACCTGCGCGTCAAGATTCTTCCGCAATTGTCCCCGCTCGGCGAGCCGGAACAGCTCGTCATCCGGCATGGACGACCACAGGAAGTAGGACAGGCGCGAGGCCAGGGCGTACTCGTCAACTAGCGCATACCGGCCGTGGTCCGGCGTGGCGGCGACCCCTTCTTCGCGGAACAGGAACCGGGGCGACGCCAGGACGGCCACCATCGCCTGTGCCACGCCAGCCTCGAAGGTCTGGCCGGGCTGGGTGTAGACGCCCTCCGCCAGGCCCACCAGACGCTCCACGGTCGGCGCATCCACGGGCCGCCGGTACGCCCGGCGCGTGAACCCGCCGAGCAGTTCGCGCGCGTAGGCGCGGCGTTCCGGGCCGCCGGCCGGCACGGGCTTGGGGAAGAAGGTCCGGTAGGCGGCAGGCTCGACCTGATAGTCCGCGCCCTTCGGACCCCGCAAGGTCACCTTGTTGATCCGCATCGTCAGCGAGCGGACCTGCTCCACGCCGGGCGTCAGCGGCTGCACCTCGAACGTGAGCGTGTGCGCGCCCGCCTTCCATGCCTGATCGAAGACGTAGTGCAGGGGCTTGCCGCCTTCGCGCGTGAAGTCTCTGCGGAACAACTCCTGCCCGTCCGCCGTGAAGATCAGCCGGCACCGGTTGTAGTCGAACTTGTTGTCCACATAGTTTTCGTTCGCGGCCAGGTCCAGGACGAGCTGATAGTCGCCGGGATGTCCGGCCTGCACCGTGTGCGAAACCGTGGCCGGCTCGTAGTAGGATAGAGAACGGGGGCCGCCGGCCTTCCCCGTGGGAGCCTGGGCACCCGTCCCGGTGAAATCCGACCCGAGGATTTCCGTCTCCGCCTGCACCCTGGGGGCCGTCGGCACCGCCTGCGAGACGATGGCCTGGGCGGCGTTCAGGTACTTCTCCATCAGCAGGGGCGAGATGGTCAGCACGTCGCTGAGGTCATCGAAGCCGTGTCCCGCCTCGTCCGGCGGGAACTCCGTCTGCGTGTCGTAGTCCACCCCGATCAGGTCGCGGACGGTGTTCCGGTACTCGACCCGGTTCAGGCGGCGGACGGTCACGCGCCCCGGATCGGGATCGGCGGGATCAATGCGGTAGACGCAGCTCTTGATGAGCTGCGCGATGCGTTCCTTTTCGGCTGCCGTCGGCTGGGGCATGTCCGCCGGGGGCATGATGCCGCTGCGAAGGTTATCCAGGACCCGCCGGAAGAGTTTGCGGTTCGCCGGCAGGGCGGGGTCGGCGGCTAGTTGATCGAATGCCACGTTGCCGGACTTTACGGCGCCGGAATGACAGGCATAGCAATACGTTTGGAGGAGCGGCTGGACGCCGTGACGGAACTGCGCCGCCCCCGTGCCGCCCGCCGCGACCGGACGGGGGGCGGGCTTGGCCGGTTTGGGAGGCTTCGCCGCCAGGGCCAGGGTCGAGAAGAGGCCCACGGTCGAGAAGAGCGCGACCCACGAGCAGGTTGTCCGGTTCCTGAACATAAAGATCACTCTCCGTCGGTCCTGGGAGGAAACGTGATGCCGACCATTGAAACACTCCTAAATGTCTGGCCCCGGCCTCTGCTGTTTCTCGGCTATTGCAGCGTTGTGAACATTTGGATTATATTACTCCCATTTACACCGGAAATGCGTCCGATTAAATCGCTCCTTTTTCCGGTATAGTAAGTTCTACAAGCGGTCTGTTCGGGAGGGAAGCGATGTACGAGGAAGAAATGAACCGTCAGGGCTTCGTGTTCCTATCCGGCCAGCCCGGAGTGATGGCGGAATTGCATCGCCACAGGGAGGTGGAAGTCAACCTCGTGGTCGAGGGGGAGATGGAGTACCTGTTCGGGGGCCGCCGCGTGGCGATCCCCGAGGGTCAGCTTGCGGTCTTCTGGGCGACGATTCCCCACGGCGTGGTGCGGACCGCAGCCGCGACGCGCGCCCACTGCATTCACCTCCCGCTGGTGCGCTTCCTTCAGTGGCAAGTTTCCAGCGATCTGGTACACCGGCTCCTGAACGGGGAGATTGTGCGCGAGCCGGACGCGGCATCGTTCCCGCGCGACCGGGCGCTGTTCGAGCAGTGGCGTCAGGACGTGCGGGGCGCTTTCCCGGATGCCTGCCGCGTGGTGCTGCTTGAACTGGAGGCCCGGCTGCGACGCCTCGGGTGGGGCATCGGGACGACTTCCGGCGGCGAGCGCCCGAACACGGACGCGGCGATGCCGCGCGACCAGGGGGTGGACCATGTCGAGCGGATGGCCGTATTCATGTCCGAGCGTTATCAGGAGCGGCTCACGGCGGACGACATCGCCGGCGCGGCTGGGCTGCACCCCAAATATGCGATCACCCTGTTCCGGGGCCACTGCGGCATGACGCCGGCTGAGTACCTTACTCAGCAGCGTCTCTCGCAGGCACAGCGGCTGCTGGCGACCACCGACGCCAAGGTGGTTGACATCGCCTTCACCGCCGGCTTCGGCTCGGTCAGCCAGTTCTATGAGGTGTTCACGCGCGTCTGCGGCCAGACCCCGAAGGACTTCCGCGCTTCCCAGAAGTGAGCGCGACGCCTTGCAAAAACCACGACCTTCAGGCGTCCGGGTCGGGCTGAAGGCGGCCGGAAGCGTCCGGCGCGAGCATGAGCTGGTCCACATAGCACCAGCCCCAGTCCTCGCCGGGCTGGAACGACTGCATGATCGGGTGCTGTGTCGCATGGAAGTGTTTGGTGGCGTGCTTGTTCTTGGACGAGTCGCAGCAGCCGACGTGGCCGCATTCCAGGCAGAGCCTCAGATGGACCCAGGCGTCGCCAATCTTCAGGCACTCCTCGCAGCCCTGCGGCGTGCGCGGCTCGACATCGCGTATCTGGTCCAGGTGTGTGCATTCGGTCGGCATGGCGGTTGCTCCTTGGTGACGTATTTTACCCCACATGAAGAGTGATGTCGAAACGATGACGGACGCCGATCTGCTGGCCGCGTGCCGGAAGCGGCCGTGGGAGCGACGCATGGCGGGCGCGGGCTGCGGCCTCGCACTGGCCGGCGGCGTCCTGGCCGCCTGGGCGATCTGCCGCCTCCTGGGTGGTGCCGCCTGGCCGCTCGCCGTGATCGCCTTCTTCGCCGTCGGCCTGACCGTCACGGTGAAGGTCAGCGGCCTCGCCGACTATCGCTCCCGGCGGCAGCAGGCGGAGCTGCGCCGCCGGCATGAGCCGCCGGACTTTGAGGCGGCGGTGGGGCAGGCGGAGGCAGACATGGAAGGCCATGCTGGACCCGACTGGGTGCTGCTCCTGCGCGGGCGCGGCCTGCCGCACGGGCGGACGATCGAGGTCCGAATCGAACTCCGGCAGTCCGCGCCGCCGGGCGGCCACATCAGCGTTCATGCGGCCGGTGACATCAATTTTCATCGAGACGAACCGCTGCCGGTCGAGCGGGGGGCGGGGGACTTAGACGCCCAGGATTGCGAGCGCCTTTTGGCGCTCCTGCCGGACTTCGTGGCCCACAGCGCGGAAACGATCCCGGACTTCGTGTTTGACGGCTTCCCATGCCGGGTGGCCGCCGTGCAGCGGCAGCCACGGGTGACTGTCAGGGCCGGCTGCAATCTCATGGGCATCTCCGAGAAATTCGCGGCGCATCCCACGCCCTTGCTGATGCGGAAGATGCTGGAATTAGCCGGGCGGTGAGGACCCAGGCGGCGTGATCGGCAGGCGCACCTGGAAGCGCGTATCGCCCGGCTCGGACGTGACGCGCAGGTCGCCGTGGTGCCGCGCGACGACGATCCGGTAGGCGGTGTCCAGGCCCAGCCCGGTGCCCTCGCCGACGCCTTTGGTGGTGAAGAACGGGTCGAAGATGCGGCCCTGGATGTCCTCGGGGATGCCCGGCCCGTCGTCGCCGATCTCGACCAGGATGCAGTCGTCTTCGCGCGCCGTCCGCACGAACAGTTGGCCCTTGCCGCCCAGCGCGTCCAGGGCGTTGTCCATGAGGTTCGTCCACACCTGGTTCAATTCGCTGCCGTAGGCGGTGATGCGGGGCAGATCGGGCGCGTAGTCTCGGACGACCTTGACCCCGCCTTTGCATTTGAATTGGAGGATCGTCAGCGTCGTCTCCAAAGAGGCGCGCACGTCCACCTCCTGCGAGGGGGCCTGGTCCATGTAGGAATAAGCCTTGATGGCCGTCACCAGGTCCGAGATGCGGTCCGCGCTCTGCTCCACCGTCCGCAGCAGGGCCACCGCCTCCAGGCTGGAAGCAAGCCAGGCGATGCCGGCCGCGAGGGCGGCATCGTCCGGGAGCTGTGCGGCCAATGTTTCCAGGCTCTCCTCGGTCAGCCCGCCCTCCGCAAGCGCACCGGCGAGCGCACTTCCCTCGGGAACATCACGCGCGTCCAGCCAGTCCGCCAGGGCGTCTTCCCGGTCGCTCAGGGCGAGCGAGTCAAGGGTGGGCGGGGCGGCCTTGCCCTGCACGTCCAGGAGCCGTTCCTTCTGGCCTTCGGACAGGCAGCTTTCCCCCAACGCGAAGGCGGACCGCTGCACCGTCACCAGGGCCTCGCGCAGACGGGCCGCCGCCCGGCGGGCCGCCGCGGCGGGGTTGTTCAGCTCGTGCGCCAGGCCCGCCGACAGCTTGCCCAGTGCGGCCATCTTCTCGCGCTGCTGCCCCAGCGCGTCCGCCTCGGGCCGCCGGTGGGCCATGACGGCGAGCATGTCGCCCGCGATGCTCGGGCAGGCGACGATGATGTCCTTGAAGTCGCCCGCGCGGAGCCGAAGGACGCGCGTCGCGGCCGTCGCCCGGCCGGTGGCGATGGACGGCTCCCCGCTGAACATGGACAGCGCGCCGCTGTACTGGCCCGGCCCGTGTACGACCAAGAGCGCGTCCTCGCCCGCGATCCTCCGGGTGACTTTCAGGCCGCCCTCCAGGATGACATAGAACTCGTGTTCCGGCTCCCCTTCCGTGAACAGCGCCTCGCCCTGTCCCAGAGTGACCTCGCGCCCGAGCGGGAGCAGGCAGCGGACCGCCTCCTCGGACAGCCTGGGGAACAGGTTCTCGTGCTTCGTTTCGGCGCTCATCGGGTCACCGCACTTTCGCCAAATACTGATGCACGAACTGGACCGCGATGGCCCCGCCGCCGACCGCAGACGCCACGCGCTTGACGGACTGGTGCAGCACGTCGCCCGCGACGAAGACGCCCGGCACGCTCGATTCGAGCAGGAACGGGTCGCGGTCCAGCGGCCAGTCGGCGGGCCGCTTGCCGCTCTGCATCAGGTCCGGGCCGGCCAGGATGAAGCCGTTCTCGTCCCGCTTCAAGACCCCCTCCAGCCAGTCCGTGCGCGGCTGCGCGCCGATGAAGATGAAGATGGCCCGCGTCGGGACGACCTCGCTCTCGCCCGTGTCCGAGTGCAGGATCGTCACCCGCTCGAGCTGCGTGTCGCCCTCCGCCTCCGTCACCTGCGCGTTCAGCCAGACTCGGACCGTCGGCTGCGCCCGGATCTCGTCCACGAGGTACTGCGACATGCCTTTCTCCAGCGAGTCGCCACGAACCAGCAGCGTGACGCACTTGGCGTACTTCGCGAAATAAAGGGCGGCCTGCCCCGCCGAGTTCGCCCCGCCGATCAGGTACACGTCGTCGTCCTTGCACGAAAGCGCCTCGGTCATCGCCGCGCCGTAGTAGACGCCCGCCCCGGTCAGCCGGTCCAGGCCCGGCACGTCCAGCTTGCGGTACGAGACGCCGGTCGCGATCAGCAGGGCGTGGCAGCTCACCTCGGCCCCGTCTCCGAGTGTCAGGATGCGGTACTGGTCCTGGAGGCGCAGCTTCGTCACCTCCTGCGACAGTATCTCCACCCCGAACCGCTGCGCCTGCGTCACCGCCCGCCGGGCGAGGTCCGCCCCGCTCAGGCCGGTCGGGAAGCCCAGATAGTTCTCGATGCGCGAGCTTGTCCCGGCCTGACCGCCCGGCGCCTCCCGCTCCACCATCAGCGTTTTCAGGCCCTCCGAGGCCCCATAGACGGCGGCGGCCAGTCCGGCGGGTCCTCCGCCGACGATGATGAGGTCATAAAACGGCTGCCCGGCCGACGTCTTCAGGCCGACCTTCGCGGCCAGCGCGGCGTTGTCGGGGTTAGACAGCTTCTCGCCGCCCGTGAGGATGACGATGGGCAGGGCGGGCGCGTCCGCGCCTTCGTAGAGGCTGCACGCCTCGGTGTCCGCCTCGATGTCCTGCCACTCGTAGGGGACGTGGTTGCGGGCGAGGAAGTCCTTGACGCGGTGCGAGTCCGAGGACCACCGGTTGCCGACCACGCGGACGCCCCCATACGGGGCGCGGTAGTTCGCCTTCCAGTCGTCCAGCAGGTCGTCCAGGACGGGGTAAAGCTCCTGCTCGGGCGGGTCCCAGGGCTTCAAGAGGTAGTAGTCGGTCTTGACCTTGTTGATCGCCTTGATGGCCGCCTCGGTGTCGGCGTAGGCGGTCAGCAGGACGCGCTTGCAGTCGGGGTAGATCTTGATCGCCTGCTCCAAGAAGTCCACGCCGCCCATGCCGGGCATCCTCTGGTCCACGACCAGCAGGGCGACCGGCTCGTCACGCTCCTTGAGCTGGTTCAAGGCGTCCAGCGCGGGCTGCCCGCCCTCCGCGCTGAGTATCCGGTAGTCCTTGCCGTACTGCTTCCGCAGGTCGCTCTTGACGAGGCGCAGCACGTCCGCGTCGTCGTCCACCGCCAGTATCGTCGGTTTGGCCGCCATGTGTGTCTCCTGAGTCTATTCCAACGCGGAACCCGCTCCGCCGCCGCCCTGTTAACATTGCCATGAACACCCGCCGCATCGAACCCGCTCCCGGCCAGGAGTCCGTCTGGGACTACCCGCGCCCGCCGCGCCTCGAGGACACCGACAAACACATCCAGGTCGTCTTCGGCGGCGTGGTCATCGCCGAGACGCGCCGCGCCAAGCGCGTCCTCGAAACCAGCCACCCGCCCGTCTACTATCTGCCGCCCGAAGATGTCCGCCTGGAACACTTCACCCCCGCGCCGGGCAAATCCTTCTGTGAATGGAAGGGTATGGCGAGCTACTACACGATCACGGCGGGCGACAGGCAGGCCCCGTCGGCGGCCTGGTATTACCCAAATCCGACTCCCGCCTTCGCCCCGCTCCAGAACTACATCGCCCTCTATCCGGGCCGCATGGACGCCTGTTTCGTGGACGGCGAGCGCGTGACGCCCCAGCCCGGCGAGTTCTACGGCGGCTGGATCACCTCAGGCGTCGTCGGCCCCTTCAAAGGCGAGCCGGGGACGATGGGCTGGTAGGCACACTTGATGCTATGACACACAGGTCATGGGAAAAGGCCCGCGCGTTTGCGCGGGCCTTTCGATTGTCATACTCCCCGGTGCGGCTGCATCTCGTCCTCGATGGTCCGACGCAGCTCCATCAGCCGGACAGCGTACCGCTCCAGCGCCGCCTCTTCCTCCGTCCGTGGCACCCAAGGCGTTACGCCCATGAGCTTGCCTTCATCGTCCATGGCGACGAAGATGATGATGCAGTGCGTCGTCTCCTGAAAGTGCCCGTCCCGAGGGTCGCCCGCGCTCACGTCCACCGCGACGTGCATGCTGGTCCGTCCCGTGTAGATGATGCGCGCCCGCACCTCCACCATGTTCCCGATCAGGATCGGCTTATGAAAACGGATGCCGCCGACGTATAGCGTCACGCAGTAGTGCCCGCTCCAGCCGACCGCGGAGGCATAGCCGGCCTGGTCAATCCACTTCATCACCGCCCCGCCGTGGACCTTGCCGCCAAAGTTCATGTCCGTCGGCTCGGCCAGGAAGCGCAGGGTCGTCTCGTGTTGGCGTTCTGTTTGCATGGGGTTAGAGGCTCAATCAGATTTGTCACCGAACATACCCCCGTCGCGACCTTCGCGCAGGAAGTCACGCCCGGTAGACTTGGGGTTCATAAACTGTGCGCGCGCATCTATCTCGCGCAGGATCGCCATGCGCGGGTCGTCGCCCGGCTGCTCCGGCGGCAGGCCTGTCTCTATCGGTTTAGTTTCTGCCCGTGGGTCCGGCGTGGTGGTCATAGTAATAGTCCCCCGTCTCTGCCCCCGGATTGAAACCGGGGATTGTCACGACACCGAAAGGGCAGGGCCGAAAGGGCAGGGCCGGAAGGGCAGGGCCGGAAGGGCAGGGCCGGAGAGGACGAGTGATTGAAATCACTCGCTGAGGGGGACCTGTCCAGGGGACAGAAGAGGGAAATAGGTCGAGCGCCGCCGTCCTGCTCCGTCCTGTCCTCTTGTCCCTTGGACAAATCCTGCCGGAGCGAGTGATTTCAATCACTCGTCCTCTCCTGTCCTCACTTGCCTCAATCGGCGCGTAGCATCAGACATCAATACTGGGCGCATCGTCTCCATTCACGACTCGTCAACAACCACGCCCGCTTCCGTCTCGATTAGCTTCGCGGAGGGCCAGGTGTCGGGCAGACCCCGCTTGGCCCTCTGCTCCGCCAGAGACTGAGCCCGCGGCTTCTCCCGCCCGGCTTCCGCCGCCCCCATGGCTTTCCTGACGCCCGTTGCGATTTCCTCGTCTTGCCGTGCCTGCGCCTCCAAAGCCTTGACAGTGATGGTCATAATGGCTCCTTCTTAGGGCAATATACCCGGTGGGCGGGGGCATCTGCCCCGCATCCCCTTCTGGCCTTACGGCGTCACCGGCTCCCACTTTTTCGACTCGGCGGATTTCGTGATGGTGTCCAGGAGGACGTTGTTCAGATACCCGTCGCGGAAGTTCGGGGTGGGGTTCTCGCCCCTGCCGATGGCGGTGAAGGCGTCGAAGAGCAGGTTGGTGAAGGTGTGTTCGTAGCCGATGTTGTGGGCGGCGGGCCAGTAGTGGCCGGTGTAGCGGTCCTGCCCGGCCGTGACGGTGACGGTGCGGAAGCCGTTCGTGCCGGCGTGGGTGTCCTCGGTGTAGATCTCCAGCTCGTTGGGGCGCTCGGCGTTGAAGACCAGGCTGCCCTTGCTGCCGTTGATCTCGAAGCGGTTGTGGTTCTTGCGGCCCAGCGCAAAGCGGGTGGCTTCAAAGGTGCCCAGGGCACCGTTCTCGAAGCGGGCGAGGGCCAGGGAAGCGTCGTCCACGTCCACGACGCCCATGACGTCGGAGGCCTTGCCGCCAAGCCGGTCGTCGGACTCGGCAAGCTCCGGGCGCTGCTTGATGAAGGTCTCCAGCAGCCCGCTGACCTCTGAAATCTCGCCGACGAGGTAGCGGGCGGTGTCCAGGCAGTGCGCCAGCAGATCGCCGTGCGAGCCGCTGCCTGCCGTGTCCTTCTGGAGCCGCCAGACCAGGGGGAAGTCCGGGTTGACGATCCAGTCCTGCAAAAACAGCGCGCGCCAGTGGTAGACCTTGCCGACAAGGCCCTCATCAATGAGCTGCCGGGCGAACGAGACGGCGGGGTTGGCGCGGTAGTTGAACCAGACCATGTGCTTGACGCCCGCCGACTCCACCGCCTCCAGCATCCGCTTGGCCTGTTCGGAGGTGTTGCCGAGCGGCTTCTCGCAGAAGACGTGCTTGCCGGCCTCGGCGGCGGCGATGGCGATCTCGGCGTGCATGTTGCCGGGTGCCCCGATGTCGATGATGTCAATGTCGTCGCGGGCGATCAGCTTGCGCCAGTCCGTCTCGTAGCCCTCCCAGCCGAAGGTTGCGGCTGCCTTGCTCACCCCGGCCTCGTCGCGCCCGCAGAGCGCCTTCATCACGGGCTTGACTTCCAGCTCGGGGAAGAACCGCCCCACCTGCCGGTAGGCGTTGGAGTGCGCCTTGCCCATGAACTTGTAGCCGATCATGCCCACGTTCAACGTCTTTGTCGGGGTCTGCGCTGCCATGTGAATCCTCCTGGGTGCCTGTGCTCGGTTCAAAAGAAACGGCCCGCCGAAACGGGTTCGACGGGCCGGGGCGGGTCGGCTAGGGGGCCGGCTGCGGCGCGGGCATGACGCGCATTCCGCCGGCGGGCGGCGCGGGCGCGAATGTCGGGGCGTCCCCGAGGTAGTCCACGATCTTGGCCCGGTTCCGCAGGGCCTGGATGTAGGGGCCGAACGCCGTCTGGATCTCCTTCTGGCGGGCCGCCGTGGCGGCGTCGGCGAACCGCTTGGCGTCGGCGGGGAGCGGGGCCGCGCTGGTGCTGTCTATCTTGATCAGGTGGTAGCCGTACTGCGACTTCACCGGGGCCGGCGTGACCTCGCCGGGCTTCAAGGCGAGGGCGGCCTTGAGGAAGGTGGGGTCGAGCGGCGTGGGCGGGCTGACAAGCCCGCTGGCGTCGATGATGCCCAGGTCGCCGCCGTTGGTCTTGCCGGACGGGTCCTCGGTGTATTTGTCGGCGACATCAATGAAGCTCGCGCCGCCCTTCAGCTCGGCCTGGGCTTTGGCGACGATCGCCAGCGCCTCGGCGTCGGTGTGCGGCTTCGCGCCCCCGCCGACGGGGACGGTCGCGATCAGGAGGTGGCGGGCGTGGTATTCGAGCGGCGCGGAAGTCGGCTTCAGCGTCTTGAGGACCAGCGCCTCCGCCTTGAGCTGGGTCGTCTGGAGGTCTTTGAACTCCGCCAGTGTCTGGTGGTGCGCCGCCAGGTAGGCGTCCAGGCCGCCCGGATAGGTGGCGGCCTGCTGCCGGACCTGGGCGATGCGGGCGTTGATCTGGGCGGGCGTCACGACGACGTGCTGCCGGACGGCCTCCTGGCTGATCAGCTCGACGAGGATCATCTGGCCGACGATCTGCGCGCCGACGGCCTTCAGGGCGGCCGAGGCGACCTTGGAGCGGGAGATCGGCTTGCCGTTGACGATGGCGGCGACGCCCGCCGGGGCCGCCCCGCGCGAGGCGAGTGCGGCGGTCGGGAACGCCGACGGCGGCGGGGGCGGCGGGGGCAGGTCCGGGACCATCGGGGTCTGTGCCAGGGCAATGGGAGCGGCGGCCAGCGCCAGGGCGACGGCGGCGGGCCAGCGCGGGAAGCGACGTGTCAAAATAGAGGGTCCCCTTTCACGGCGCATCAAATCGTGGGTGTGAGACGCGCCGCAGTTTCCTACGGAAATCTTGTCCCACTATGTTACAACAAAAGGCCGCCGCCGTCAAGGCTTGGCCGCCGTTATGCCGGCAGGATTACCGTTTTTGCGTGTTCTGGGGTAGCTTGGCATAATCCCTGCATTAGAGTGAAGTGTCATAAGACATAGTTTAGACATAGTTTTCGTTTCCTGAAAGGCAGTACCAACCATGAGCATCGTCAAGAACACCGTCACCCTGAACGCCGCCAAGGCCTTCCGCGCCGTGGCCGCCAGCGCCGCCCTGACCCTCGCCGCGGCGGGCGCGTCCCTCGCCTGGTCCGTCCCGGTCGGCACGACGATGGTGTCGAGCTGCACCCAGAACGGCACCCTGAGCAACGGCAGCCTGTTCACGCTCTACACCAACATCTACCAGACCGGCAGCACCTACACCACGCAGTACGACCTGCGGAACGTCAACGACGCGGCGGGCCTGATCGGCATGGACGCGAACTTCGGCTATGCCGCCGCGAGCGGCGAGACCCTCTTCTTCGGCGACGCCCCGAACGCGAGCGGCATCGTCTACCACGACGGCTCGGTCGGCAGCTCCATCACGAACAACGGCAGCATTGACTACAACACGCACACGGCGACGATGCAGGCCTACACCCAGAACGGACAGGTCATCTGGCAGCCGACCTGTGGCACCCTGAACGCGGGCCAGGACAGCTTCTCCCAGTTCGGCTTCAACAACAAGGACCAGTACGGCACCTTCGGCTACCTCTACGTCCAGACGACCGCCAAACCGGTCCAGAACACCATCTATGTCGCCGACAAGAGCGGGGCCTACGGCAGCGTCACCGACTGCGCCGGTGCCCCCTGCGGCAGCACGACCTCCGGCACCCCGTCGCCAGCCGCCGTGCCGGAGCCGGCCCCCGTCGCCTCCATGGGCCTGGGCGGCCTGGGCGTCCTCGGGCTGCTCCTGCGCGCCCGCAAGCGGACCGTGAAGGGCGCATAGGGCGCACCGCACGAAAAGCCGCTGCCTCTTTCAGAGGCAGCGGCTTTGTTCTGTCGGGCGTCTCGCAGGCTCTCAGACCCCCTCGGACGCCGCCAGGTCGCCCGACACGGACTGGAGGCGGACGCTGCCCGTCCCCGCGCCCAGCTTGCCCGCCGCGTGCTTCTCGGTCAGGGTCGTCTCGGTCAGCGGCAGGCTCAGGGCCAGGCTGCCGCTGGTCGTGTTCATCTCGACCCGCGTGTCCGACCCGGCGGGCAGGACGAGCCGCAGGTCGCCGCTGACCGTCGTGCCGGCGAACGACCCCGAGAACGGGCCGGCGGGCTGCCAGCGGGCGTCCCCGCTGACCGTCAGGAGCGAGACGGCGGGGCTGTCCGCGCCCGACGCCTCCACGTCCCCGCTGACCGTCTTCACCGTCAAGGCCCCCGAAACGTCCCGCAGGACGGCGTCGCCGCTGATCGTCTCGACATGCACCTGCTCGGCCCGCAGGTTCGAGACCTCGGCCGACCCGCTCTGCGTCCGGGCCAGCGCGCGTGTCCCGCCCCCGCCGTCCGAGACGCGCACGTCGCCGCTGGACGACTCGAAGGAGGCCGTGCCGGTCACCTGCGCCTTCCGGGCGACGACGTCCCCGCTGCGGCTGGTCAGGCTGATCGTCCCGCCGGTCAGGCGCTCCGCCCGGATGTCGGCGCTGGCCGTCTCCACCAGCAGGCTTCCGGCGGGCACGTTCCAGCCGGTGACGCGGACCGCGCCCGACGCGCTGTTGATCTTCGTCTCGCCGCCCTCCGCCGCCCACGGCTCGGTGACGGCCAGCGCGCCCGAAACCGTCCGCGCCGTCAGGGCGCTTGATGCGCCCGACACGGAGACGGCCCCGAAAGTTGAAGAAACCTCCAGCGCGACCAGGCGCGGGACGCGGATCTCGTAGTCCACAGTCAGCCGGTCGCGGGCGTCCTGGGGCGCGGCGACGCCGATCTTGCAGCGCCCGTTCTCCACCTGGTTCGTCAGGAACACCTGCTGGAGCAGGACGCGCGCGTCGGCCTCCGACCCGGCCCAGGCGGTTTTGGTGACGACGGCCTGGGCCGCGCCCTCGGACCCCTCGACGCCGATGACGGTGATGTTCCCGTACTTGTTCTCCAGGATGAGCCGGTCCGCGCCGGTCCAGGTGAAGGTCGCCTGGCTCGTCTCGCTCGCCTCGGGCTGGTTCGCCGTGTTGGCGGGCTGCTCGCCGCGCGACGAGTCGCCGCCGACGTCAAAGCTGAAATCGAACTTCATCGCCTTGCGGCCTTCGCGGGCCGCCTTCTTGGCCTCCTGCCCGGCCTGCCGTGCGGCCGTCTTTGCCGTGCGGAGGGCGTCGTTCTTAAGCGAGTTCAGGCCGCGCATGGCCTCATCCACGGCCTTGTTGATCTTGCCCAGGTCGAGGTCGGGCTTGTGCAGGTGGTCCATCATCTTGCCGGCGAAGGCCGCCGCCTGGCCCGCCGCCTTGGCGGTCTGGGCGGCACCCAATTTGCCCTGCAAGTCGCCCAGCTTCCCTTGCAGCTCGGCCAGCTTCGCCTGCATGGAGGCCATGGCGACGGGGTCCGGGATGTGCGGCGGGGGTGGGGGCGGCGCGACGGGCGGGGGCGGCGCGGCGGGGGCCGGGCCGGACGCCGCGCCGGTCTCGCGGACGGCGCGCAGCAGCGAGTCGGCCTGCTCGGCCGTGATCTTGCCCTCGCGCAGCATGTTGAGAATCAGGATGCTTTCTTCGCTCATCGGGTAACCTCCAGGGTACTTCGTCGTGGATCCGGTCTTAATCGTGGGGACGGCCGGGGCCGCCACTGCCCCCGCCGCACGGCTTGGCGCAGCAGCAGCAGCCCGGCCGCCGTGCTGATGACGAGGCAGACCACGCTGGCCTCCGGCCCGAACGGCCCGCCGGCGAGGGGGAATGGGCCGGCAACGTGGGACCGCAGCAGTGAGTAGGAGGGGCTTGGGGTCAGCCCCGAGTCGGTGGTACCGTAGACGGCACTCTCAAAGAAGTTCCAGCCCCAGTGCATGCCGATCGGCAGCCACAGCTGGCGCGTCAGCAGGTAGCCCGCCGTCATCAGGATGCCGGCTTCAAACACCAGGAAGACCGGCCCCGCCAGCTTCTCGGCGGGCGTCGCGCCCGCAATGGGGTTCAGCAGGTGAACCAGGCCGAACGCGACGCCCGAGCCGGCCAGCGCGATCCCGGTCCCCCAGCGCGTTTCCAAAGTCTGAAAGAGGTAGCCGCGAAAGATCGTCTCCTCCGTGACCGCCACGGCCAGGAACAGGAAGAGTGGCACGAGGGGCCGGAAATGGGCGTTGACCCCGCCGACGTGGTACGCACCGGTCACGATCAGCGCGCCGATGACCAGCGAAAAGAGGCCGCCCCCGATCAGCAGGCCCAGGCTGGTGTCTCGCGCCAGCCCCCGCCGCCCTATCCCGGCGTCCTCGAACGTCCGCCGGTCCGCGAAGCGCACCATGATGAGGAACGCGGCGAGGGCGGCGACCGCCGAAACCCCCTCAGCGGCCAGCGCCCCGACCTCACTCGTCGGGTCGAACGGGACGTGCGCGATCAGCAGGAACGGCGCCAGCGGCACCGCAAGCGCCACACAGAGAACGGCCAGCAGGCCCAGGAATGCCAGGATGCGCGTAACGGGCGAGTCCCAGACGCGCCTCCCGAGGCGGGGCTTGACCGTCACAGGGTCCGAAGTGTCATGGGCCGAAAGCGTCTCGTTATCCATGTCGTTTGCCGTTCACAGGCACGCGAAGCTGACCAGTGCGGCGAGGGCGGTGGCCGCCATCAGCAGGAGGATGCCACCTTCATAAAGCCTGTCCAAAGACGCGCGCTTGGCCGGGGCCGCCGGCTTCCGCGAGGACGCCGCAGGCGACTCCGCGGGCCACTCGACCAGGCGAAGGTGGCCGCGCTCCCTGGTGCGGGGAATCGCCCCGCTCGTCTCCTCAGTATGCTGCGTCACTGCCATGGATGTCTCCTCAGTTGCCGCTCTTGGGTCCGTCGGTGGAAAGGTCCTGCAAGGCGGTCAGGCCCGCGTCGGCGTCCATCGTGCCGTCCTGGATGGCGGCCAGTATCTCGCGCCGCCGGGCGGCCTTTTCTTCTGCCGTCATCGCGGCGGGCTGCGTGTGCCGGCCCTCATTCGAAAAGTCCAGCGCGTTCAGCAGGGCGTCCAGCCGACCACGGACGGTCGGATAGGAAATGCCCAGGGCGGCCTCCACGTCGCGGATGACGCCCCGGCAGCGCAGGAACGTCTCCAAGAACCGGAGCTGCTCCGCGTCGAGGTTGCGGTACGGCGCAAGCGCGAAATGCCCCCGCATCTGCACCCCGCAGCCGAGGCAGCTCGCTTCGGTGACTTCCAACGTCCCGCTGCAAAGCGGGCATTTGTTCGGCAAGGCTTGTGTCATTTGTTGTTTCCTTTGATATTATGCGATAGATTATTGAAAAAGTCAATAACGATATTAATTATTTTAACTTTTTCTCATGCGCCTACCCTTTGCGAACGGGGCGGGGCATTGACGCCGTTTGTCCGGCCCGCTATAATGAGTCATGCGCTTGACTTACCGCCTCGTCCTGCTCCTCGCGCTCGGCGCGCTGCCGCTCCTGTTCGAAGCCCGCGCGTCCTGGGTGCTGACCGCTGTGCTGGTCTATAACGCCCTCCTGGCCGCCTGCACGCTGGCCGACTTCCTGGCCTCCCCCGCGCCCGACAAGGCGGTCAGCCTGACGCGAACCGTGGACGAGAAGCTGGCGCTCGGGGCGCAGAACGCCGTCACCATCGAGGTGCGGAACCGGACCGACGCGCCGCTGGCACTGACCATCCGGGACCTGCCGCCGCCGACCTTCGGCCTGGACCGGGCGGTCGAGGGCCGGATGTCGCTGCCGGCCGACCCGCGCCCCGTCCGCTTCGTCTACCACGTCACGCCGCCCGCCAAGGGCGACTTCACTTTCGGCGACCTGTACTTCCAGTATCCGGGCAGGCTCGGCCTGATCCGCCGGCAGGCGGTCGCGGTCGCCCGAAGGTCCGTCAAGGTCTACCCGAACCTGGTGGAGACGGCCAAGTACGAGCTGCTGGCCCGGCGGGGCCGCTTGCAGCAGCTCGGCATCCGCGCGGCCCGGATACGCGGCGGCGGGTCCGAGTTCGAGAGCCTGCGCGAGTACGTCCCCGGCGACGAGTACAAGAAGATCGACTGGAGCGCGACCGCCCGGCGGGGCAAGCTGATCTCGCGGCAGTACGAGGCCGAGCGGTCGCAGAACATCATGCTGCTGCTGGACACGGGCCGGAACATGCTCCAGAGCATCCAGAAGATGGCGAAGCTGGACTACGTCGTCAACACCGCCCTGATGCTGGCCTACGTCGCCGCCGCCTCCGACGACAAGGTGGGCCTGATGGCCTTTGACGCCGACATCCGCGCCTACCTGCCGCCCGCCAAAAGCAAGGCCCAGGTCTACGGCATATTAGAAAGCCTCTACAACCTGGAAGCGCGCATGGTGGAGACGGACTACAAAGCCGCCTTCCAGAACCTTTCCACCCGCTGGCGTCGCCGGTCGCTTGTCGTCCTGTTCACCGACCTGGTTGACCCGGACTCGTCGGTGCAGATGCTGGATGCCGTGCCGATGATCTCCGACCAGCACCGCGTCGTCTGCGTTACGGTGAGTGACCCGAACATCCTCGCCGCCGCCAGGAGCGTCCCGACCGACAGCGCGGGCGTCTACCGCAAGGCGGTCGCCACCCAGGTCTTGCAGGAGCGCCGCGCGGCCATTTCGGTCCTGAAGCGGCGCGGGGTTTGGACGATAGACAGCCCGCCGGAGGAGTTGAGTGCGGACCTGATCAACCATTATCTGGACTTGAAGGCGCGTTCGATGATTTAGAGGCCGCCCTGCTTCCGCTCGCGAACCCCCTTCGCGTCCAGCCCCTGCTTTTCACCGGGACGAGCCTGTCCGGCGGGGAGTCCGGCGACCGGCAGCGGGTGGGCCGGCGGTTCAACCTGACCGCGGCGCTCTCTGACCATGAGCGTCACGACTGCCCCTGATGCGAGAGGACTATTGACGAAATCGCGGGCGGCTGTTATAGTGTTGGCATTCTACGCCGAGAGGTCCGGTGTCCGGCCAAGGAGGTTGTTGATGCGATCCCGTTCCCCGATTTCCAGGTGGTGCCGGGCGGCGCTGCCGCTGGTCCTGGCCGCCGTGGCCGCCGGTGCGGCGGCCCAGACGCCCCCGGTCGTTCCCGCGCCCGCCGCGCCGCCGGTCGTCCCCCAGGCCGCGCCGACCCCGGCGGCGTGGGCCGACCCGCACCCCGACATCCCCTACCTGCCGAAGCCCCGCGCCGTGGCCGCCGACGCCTTGGTGGAACACCCGCCGGTCACGGCCGACGCCTCCCCCGAGGCGCGCGCCCTGCTGCACATGCTCTACCAGGTTTCCGGCAAGCACACCCTCAGCGGCCAGCACAACGACTCCGCCCATCCGGGGGCCAACACCGACATCGCCGCCCAGATCACCGGCAAAAGCCCCGCCGTCTACGGCGAGGACTGGGGCTTCGGGGCCGACGCCGCCGCCCGCCGCCATGACGAAGTCAAAGAACTGATCGCCCAGTGGCGGGCCGGGCACGTCGTCGCCCTCTGCTGGCACGAGCCGCCGCCCACCATGGACGAGCCGGTTTCCTTCAAGGGCGAGATCCAGAGCCGCATCACCGACCGGCAGTTCAATGACCTGCTGACGCCCGGCACGCCGCTTTACAAGCACTGGTGTACGCAGCTCGACGCCATCGCCGAATGCCTCAAGGAGCTACAGGACGCGCACGTCCCCGTCCTGTGGCGTCCGCTGCACGAGATCAACGGGGACTGGTTCTGGTGGGACGGGGTGCGCGGGGACGCGGCCCACGGCTCCAAGCAGCTCTACCGCCAGGAGTTCGACCGCCTTGTCCACTACCACCACCTGACCAACCTGGTCTGGGTGTGGAACCCCGACCGGCCCGAGCGGGCCGACCGGCAGTTCGTGGACTACTTCCCCGGCAGCCAGTATGTGGACGTGCTGGCCCTGGACTGCTACAACGTCTACAAGCAGTCCTACTACGACGACCTGAACGCCCTGTCCGACGGCAAGGTGCTGGCGATCGCCGAGACGTATGTGCCGCCGACGCTTGCGGTCTACAAGGCCCAGCCCAAGTGGGCCTACTACATGCGCTGGTCGCCCAACACCCGCCAGCTCCAGCGGATGCTGGCGAACCACCAGGAGCAGCAGGCGGCGGACACGTTCGCGGGCATCCTGATGCGCTCCGACCAGCCGACGCCGCCCAACGCCCTGTCGGGGGCGGAGCTGCGCGCCATCCTGGACAGCCCGCGCCTGATGAGCGTCGGCGACCCCGCCTACACCCAGGCCCTGAACCCCGTCCGCGCCGCCGCCGCCCTGTCCCCGCTCCCCTGACCCGTACAAGCGGCTGACCGGCGCGGGGGCGTCTCCGGGGCAACGCACTTCTAGGATGAAGGCGAGACACCGCCACCCGGAGGCTCATGCAAGAAGTCTACCGTTCGAGGGGGGACATCATGGACAAAGCACAGTTCTGGCGATTGATAGAAGACGCCAAAGACAAAAGCGGCGGTGAGTGCGAGGAACAGGCTGAACGGATAGAGGCAGCCTTAGTCAAGTTGCCTCCCGAGGAGATTATTGCCTTTGACCGCATCCTGGATGAACTCCGCGATAAGGCTTACCGCTGGGACCTGTGGGGCGCAGGGCAGTTAATCAACGGCTTCTGCTCCGACGACGGCTTTGAGTATTTCCGGTGCTGGATCATCGCGCAGGGGCAGACTGTCTATGAAAACGCACTTGCTAATCCTGACAGTCTAGCGGATGTCGTTGAACCCGGTTTTGATGACGCCGAATGTGAAGCGCTTCTTTATGTCGCGGGGACAGCATACGAGGCAACCACTGGGCAGGAAATCCCCTACTTCGGCACCCCGCAGCCTGATGCAAACGGTAACTATACGGTCCCTGAACCGGCAGGCCCAAAGCCGGACGATGATAACGCCATGGATTTGTATCCGCGCCTGTGGGCGAGGGCTGAGGCGCAAGCTGAAGGAGCGTAACCATATGAGAGAGATCAGCCTGCGCTTGAGCCTCCTACTCCTCGCCCTCCTCCTTTTCGCCCCGTGCCTGCCTCTCCGCGCCCAGGCCCCGCTCGACGATGGGCGCGTCATGCTGCAAGGGTTTTACTGGGAGTCGCACCGCTTCGGCCACCCCGACAAGTACCCGCAGTTCGGGACGAAGCACTGGTACGAGATCGTCCGCGCAGATGCCGCCGACATCCAGCGGGGGCGGTTTGATTTGGTCTGGCTGCCGCCGCCGTGCTATGCAGGCGACAACAGCGCGGGGTACAACCCGAAGCAGTATTTCAAGCTGGACAACGACTACGGCACGTTCGCGCAGCAGCGCGCCTTGCTGACGACATTGCGGCAGGACGGCGTTGAGCCGGTGGCCGACATCGTCATCAACCACCGGGACGGCGACAAGACCTGGACGGACTTCAAGAACCCCGACTGGGGCCTGTGGTCCATCTGCGGCGACGACGAGGCGTTCTCGGACCCGCGCTCCAACGCCTTCAACACGCCGGTCGCCTTGCGGGGTGCGCCGGAGGAGGCTCCCACCCCTTACGGGGCCGACAAAACCACCTACGCCTACCCCGACTTCCGCGACGTTGACCACACCAACCGGCAGGTGCGGCGCGACATCCTGCGCTATTTGCTGGAACTGAAATCGGCGGGGTATCGCGGCTGGCGCTATGACATGGTGCAGGGCTACCACGCCCACTGGCTCGCCCTCTACAACAGGCGGACGCAGCCGACCTTCTCCGTCGGCGAGTACCAGTGGGACCGGGAGAGTGAGCAGCGCGGGTGGTCCTGGTGGACGGCGACGACGCCCGGTACTCTCGCCACGTCCAGCGCCGTGTTCGACTTCACCACGATGTTCAGCCTGAAGGACAGCAAGGGCAACTATGACGCCCTCTACGCGCACGGCCACGGCCTGGGCCTGATGGGCGACACGACCGATGGCGTTGCCTGGAAGCAGCGGGCGGTGACGTTCCTGGAGAACCACGACACCGGCTACCGCACGCAGGACGACGGGACGCCCCAGCCCGGTCACGAGTTCGACAGCTTCGCCAACACCTGGGAGGTGGAGCAGGGCTACGCCTACGTCCTGACCCATCCCGGCGTCCCGTGCGTCTACTGGAAGCACTATTTCGAGTGGGGGCAAGACCTGCACGACAAGATTGCGGCGCTCATCAACGCCCGCAAGGTCGCCGGCGTCAACGCCGGCAGCGCCCTCTTCCCGCAGGACAACGCCCGCCGCAGGGGCGTCTACGCGGCCTTCGTGCAGGGCAAAAATGGCGCGCTCTACGTCCGCATCGGCGGCAGTGACGCCGACTGGCAGCCGTCCAAATCGGGCCATACCGGCGCCCGCGAGTACGCGGCGGGGACTGGCTGGAAGGTCTGGGTGGCCCTGCCCGGCAACCCGCCCGTCCGTCAGGCCCCCCTCCCGGCGGCCCTGCCCGCCCCGCCGCCATACCAGAGCGGCGAGACGATCCAGGTCCCGGAGGCGTGGCTGGACTGAGGGAGACGATTAAGGAATGCGAACACATTCCAGAAGGGCGAACACAAGGTTCGCCCCTACGTCCGCACATCCGGCCCGCCTACCCCGTAGGGGCGAACCTTGTGTTCGCCCTTCCTGTATCCCCCTCCCAAATCTTCTCTGTTCGCTTTCCGTGCCCGCTGTCCATGTATAAGCAGAAGGCCAGCAGGAACGGAAAGGAGAACCATGCAGGACGACAAACTACTCACCCAGTACGCGCGTGACGGCTCCGAAGCCGCCTTCGGCCAGCTCGTCGCGCGTCACCTCACCCTGGTCTACTCCACCTGCCTGCGTGAGACCGGCTCGCCCTCCCAGGCCGAGGACGCGGCCCAGGTCGTCTTCCTGCTGCTCGCCCGCAAGGCCAAGTCGCTGCGCGCCGGGCCGAGCCTGGCGGGGTGGCTCTACAACGCGGCCCGGTTCGTCGCCAAGGATGTCCGCAAGCAGGAGGCGCGGCAGCGTCTGCGGGAGGAGGCTGTGATGCAGGAGGTGACACACCGGCAGGAACCGTTTACCCCGGAGTGGGAGGGCATCGAGCCGCTGCTGAACGACGCCCTCTCCATATTGAGGCCGGGAGATCGCGAGGCGATCCTGCTGCGCTTCATCGAGGGCCACAGCCTGGCCGAAACCGGCGCGGTCCTGGGCCTGTCCGAAGACGCTGCCCGGATGCGCGTCACGCGGGCTATCGAGAAGATGCGCCGCCACCTGACAGCACACGGGGCCGCCGTCACGGGCGTAGTTCTGACCGGCTATCTGGTCTCCGAGGCAGCGCGGCCCGGCCCGGCTGATGCTGCTGCTATCACTCAGGCAACGCTACAGGCTGTTGCCACAGGTCCCACTGCAAACGTCCTGCTGCTCTCGAAAGGGGTGTATCAGACAATGAAAATCATCAAGGTCAAAATCGCGGTTCTCGCTGCCGTGCTGGTATCGGTCGGCTCTGCCCTTCCTCCTCTTGCCCGAGCCATTAGTCCGCACAAAGCAAGTGTGGAAATGGCCGCCGCGCCCGTGCCGCAGAGTGTCCCCGTCCCGCCCGTGCCGCAGGCTGAACCCATTGCCCCAGCCCCGAAGGCTGGACCCACCGCGCCTGCGCCGCAGGCTGAACCCATTGCGCCTACGCCTCAGAGTGAACCTGCCGCGCCCACGCCGCAGGCTGAACCCGCCACGCCTGCACCTCAGAGCGAACCCGTTGCTCCGGCACCGCCAGCTAGACCCGTTGCTCCCGCACCGCAGGCTGAACCTGCTGTCCCATCCTCAAAATCTCCCACCGCAGCCGACGTGGACCTCTTGCAAGCGATGGAGCACTACCGACTTGTCATCGTGGGATACCGGGCTGGGGCTAACACTTCTGCCGACCTGAGCGAAGCTACGCTTGCGCTGGCCGAAGCTCGCCTGCGTGTCGCCCAAAGCAAGCCGGACGAAGTCTTACAGAATCTAGAAACCATCGAGGCGCAGCGGGCAGAGATGCTAAGGCTCGCCACGGTTGGCTACCGGGCGGGGGCAGCGGGTTATACTTCCGCTAATGTGAAGAAGGCAAACGTGGTGCTGATCGAGGCTAAAGTGCGTGTGAATCTCTACAAAGCGGTTATGTCCCAAAGCGGAGCCGATTTGAAGCAGTCAGTGGACGCGGCGGTGGCGGACCTACAAGCCGCCCGAGACCAATACGCGGACGTACAAGAGGGCAGCGCAAAGAGCGGTGCGAGATGAGCCACATGCGGGGCTTGACCACGCTTTAGATACCACCATGCCTTCTCAATCAAGGCTATCATCAGGTACAATGGGCGCATGGGTTCGACCTTCACCGTCCATGCACTCGCCTCCGGCTCCTCGGGCAACGCCACCCTCGTTCGCGCGGGCGATGTGTCCATCCTGATTGATGCGGGGATCGGCATGAGGAAGCTGACGGCGGCCCTGGCGAAGCAGGGGCTGGCACCAAGCGACCTCAGCGGTGCGGTCATCACGCACGAACACTCGGACCATGTGCAGAGTGCCCACGCGCTGTCCAAGCGGCACGGCGTCCCGCTGATCGCGAGCGAGCGGACACTGACGGCGTTCTACCGGCGCAAGACGCAGTCGCCGCACCTGATCCTGCCGGTGGGGGACCGGTGGCGGGTGGGGGATTTGGAGATCGAGACGTTCCCCGTGCCGCACGACGCCGCCGACCCGGTGGGCATCAACGTCGTCCACGTCCCCAGCGGGCAGAAGGTCAGCCACTTGACCGATCTGGGGCACGTAACGGAGACGGTCCGGCGGGCCATCCGGGGGGCGCACCTGCTGGTCTTGGAGGCGAACCACGACGTTCACCGGCTGCGCGGAGGCGACTATCCGGGCCACCTGAAGGCGCGGATTTTAGCCGACACCGGCCACCTGTCTAACGAGGCCGCCGGCCATCTGCTCTGCGAACACGCCCTGAACCACGGGCCGCACACGGTCTGGCTGGCCCACCTGTCCAAAGAAAACAACACCCCCAAGCTGGCGCTCGGCTACGCCAAAGCCACCGTCGCCGTCGAGACGAACTGCCCCGTCGTCTTCGACGTCGCCAAGCGCGACTCCCCCTCCGCGCTGTGGACGCCGGGCCGCTCCTCCCTCCAGCTCAGTCTCTTCTAGATCCCGACAGCATCTTCTCGGCGGTGTCCAGGTTCTTGCGGTACTGCGCCCTGCCGGGGGCCAGTGCGACGGCCCGGCGGAAGTAGCCTGCGGCCTGGGCGACGCGGTGCTGTTCGCCGAGAGCGGCTCCAAGCCCGTCCAGGGCGTCGGCGTCGGCGGGGCAGAGGCGCAGGGCGGCGCGGAAAGCGGCCTCGGCCTCCGCGCCCCGGTTGAGGCTGGCGAGACTCGCGCCCAGGCCCTCGAAAGCGGGCGTGCTGCTGGGGTCGAGTGCGAGGGCAGACTTGAAGGCCGTGACGGCCTCCTCGTAGCGCTTGAGGTCCAGCAGGGTGTCGGCCAGGTTCTGGACATAGATGGCCCGGCCCGGCATCAGCCGCACCGCCTCCTGATACTGGGGCGCGGCCTGCTCGTATCTCTTCTGCGAATACAGGGCGTCCCCGAGGTCGTTGCGGTAGGTCGCGATGTTCGGCTCCTGCTGGACGGCCAGCAGGTATTCCGCCTCGGCATCGTCGAAGTGCCCGGCTTTGTAGTCAGCGTCGCCCTGACGGACGTGCCGCGCGGCTGCGGCCACTGCCGTCTCGCCCGGCGGGATGTGAAATGACGGAGGGTGCGCGACGAGCGCCCAAGCCAGGCCGACCACGGCCACCAGGGGGAGGCCGCGCCGCGCGGCACGGCTCACGCGCTCGCGCCGGAGGCGGGCAGCCCCGGCCGCCCGGCCCAGACCGGCGCGGACGGACTGGAGCTGATCGCGCACCTCCTCGGTCGTCATCCCCGTGGCTTCGGCGATGTCCGCAATGGTCGGCAGGGATTGCGCTGCGACCTCCCGCCGCTCCGCGTCCGCCCAGCGGTTGAAAAGCAGCCGCTGCTCCTGCTCCGTCAGCCGCTCTTCCGGCCCCTCAAAGGTCTGCACCTGGTGGCTCTTCTTTCTTGCCGCCCTGATCCTGTTATTCGGCGGTCAACTGCCACGGCAAAGTGGGATACTTCCGCATCATGGCATCGATGCCGATCCGCCGGGTTTCTTGCGCCAGGGCCAGGTTCTTACGGAAGGTGTCGCGGCTCGGGTCTAGGGCCGCCGCCTGCCGGAACTGGGCGGCGGCCTCGGCCCAGCGTTCCTGGATGGCGAGGGCGAAGCCGAGTTGGTTGGCGATGTCGGCGTTCTCGGGCGACAGCCGCTGGGCCGTGCGGAGTACCTTCTCGGCCTCGGCGGAGCGGTCGAGCATGTTCAAGCAGACGCCCAGACCTTCATAGGCGGGGGCCGAGCCGGCGTCGAGGTTGATGACCGTCCGGTAGGCTGCGGCGGCATTCCCGTAGCGCTTCATGAGCCGGTAGTCTTCCGCCAGCTCCAGGGCGTAGTCGGCCCGGTCGGGCATGGTCTGTACGGCCTTCTGGAACTGCGGCAGAGCCTCGGCGTACTTCTGCTGCGACAGGAGCGCCTCGCCCAACTCGGAGCGGGGGGACGCCGCCCCCGGCTCCAGCGCGGCGGCCATCTGGAACTGGCCTTCCGCCGCCCGGTATCGCCCGGCGCTTGACTGCTGCTGTCCCTGCCGCTCGTGCCACGCGGCGGTCGCGGCGGTGTCCTTCAGCCCGACGACGCCGAAGTTCGGCCTCGCGACGCCCAGCCAGACGATGCCGAGGCCGAGCGCCGCCCAGCCGGCACGCCGTACCCCGATGGAAGCCCTTTTCTGCACTTCCTGGTGCCGGGATCGGGCAACTTCTGCGGCACGGACCCGCTCGGCACGCAAGGCCTCAAGCTCGCGCCGGACATCGTCCGCCGCTGCCCCGGTGGCCTCGGCGATGTCGGCCACGGTCGGCTCCGACTGCCTTGCGGCGGCACGACGCGCCGCGTCCTCCAGGCGGGCCAGGAGCGCCCTCTTCTCGCCCCGTTTCAGCCGCGCTGAGGCCGCCTGGTCGGATAACTCGGGCTGCGTGAATCGTTCCATTGCCAGAAATATACCCTGATTTCGTGGCCGGCTCACAGGAAGGAATCCCGCCGCGTCCCGGTGAATATTGCTTTTGTCGTAATAAATACATCTTCGGAGGGTGAGGCAATGAGTCTGGACGATTTGCAGCGCGAAATCCTGAAAGTGACGAAGCTCGGCGGCATGGCGCGTGTGCCGGAGGAAATGGTCATGGAGGCGATGGACTGCCCGGACGAGGCGGAGTGCCGGCAGCAGATGGAGGGCTGGATCGCCGACCTATGTTCGGAGTACCACCTGACGCGCGATCAGGACAAGGACATGCTGGGTCAGTGCGAGCTGCTCTTCACGCACACCGACCCGCACTACATCGAAGCCTGACAAAACCGGGCGGCAGGAAAAGAGCCTCGTGGCGGCGAAACAGGTCCCAAGACTTACTCGACGCCATGAGGTAACTTATCTTGACACCCATCACTTCCGGCCCCATCGGCTGGGGCATCCTCGGACCCGGCAGCATCGCCCACCAGTTCGCCACGGGCCTCCAGTCCGTCGCCGACGCCAAGCTGGTCGCCGTCGGCTCGCGCTCCCAGGAGAAGGCGGACGCCTTCGCCGACAAGTTCGGCATTGCGAAGCGTCACGCAAGCTACGAGGCGCTGGCCGCCGACCCGGACGTCCACGTCATCTACATCTCCACCCCCCATCCGCAGCACAAAGAGGCGGCCCTGCTTTGCCTGGAACACGGCAAGGCCGTCCTGTGCGAGAAGCCCTTCACCGTCAACGCCAAAGAGGCCGAGGAGGTCATCGCGTCGGCGCGGGCCAAAGACCTGTTCGTCATGGAGGCGATGTGGTCCCGCTTCTTCCCCGCCATGGCCCACGTCCGCAAGCTCATCGCGGACGGTGCCATCGGCGAGGCGCGGATGCTCCAGGCCGACTTCGGGTTCCGGGCAGGCGTCAACCCAGACAGCCGCCTATTCAACCTGGCGATGGCCGGCGGCGGCCTGCTGGATGTCGGCGTGTACACCGTCTCGCTGGCCTCCATGCTCTTCGGCACGCCCACCGACATCACCGGAGTCGCCCAGATGGGCGAGACGGGCGTGGACGAGCAGGCCGCGATCTCGCTCAGATACGCTGGCGGCCAGGTCGCCGCGCTGACGACCGGCGTCCGCATCAACACCCCGCACGAGGCTTTCATTCTGGGCACGGACGGCATGATCAAGCTCCACGCCCCCTGGTGGAAGCTCGCGAAGATCACCGTCACTGCCAGTGGCAAGAGCGAGGAGATGGACCTGCCTTACGAGGGCCAGGGCATGAACTACGAGGCCGCCGAAGTGGGAGCCTGCCTGCGGGCGGGCAAGAACGAGAGCGATACGCTGCCCCTGTCCGAGACGCTGTCCATCATGAAGACTTTGGACACCCTGCGCGGGCAGTGGGGCCTGAAGTACCCGATGGAGTAAAACCACCATGACCGCTACCGTACAAGCAAAGCCTGCCGTTCATACGGCGCAAGACCTGGAGCGCCTATCGGCGCAGGGGCATCACTACGAACTCATCCGAGGAGAACTCCGCTCCATGTCACCCAGCGGTGGCCCACACGGCAAGGCGTCTAGCCGCGTCTCGTTCTACGTTAATGGCCTTGTATACGCCGAGGAGCTAGGAGAGACATTCGCTGCCGAAACCGGCTTTTTCCTCGAACGTGCCCCGGACACGGTCAAGGCACCGGACTTTGCCTTCGTCGCCTCCGGGCGGCTGCCGGACCCTCTCCCAGAAGGCTACGTCCCCCTCGTGCCGGACCTGGCGGTAGAAACGCGCTCGCCCAACGACACGGCGCGCGAGGTCGCGGAAAAGGTGGAAGAGTGGCTGTCGGCGGGGGTACGGCTGGTCTGGGTCATCGAACCCCGCAAGCGGACGATCACGACATTTCGCGCGGGGCGCGCGCCGCAAGTGCTGGGCGTCAGCGATATGTTGGATGGCGAAGACGTGCTGCCGGGCCTGTCCGTGCCCGTCGCGCGCATCTTCCCGCCGCGCCGGAATTAGATTAGGAGACATCGCACCGTGGCAGAAGAACAGAAGACATTCGCGCCCGCCGCCGCATTCACGGCGCAGGCGAATCTCAGCGACCCCGGCGTCTATGACGAGGCCGCCGCCGACCCGCAGGGGTGGTGGGCGCATCAGGCGGAGACGCTGCTGGACTGGACCAAACCCTGGGAGACGGTCTGCGAGTGGGACCCGCCGCACGCCAAGTGGTTCGTCGGCGGGCAGCTCAATGTTGCCGCGAACTGCCTGGACCGGCACCTGACGAACGGGCGGCGCAACAAGGCGGCCCTGATTTTCGAGGGCGAGCCGGGCGACACGCGCGTCTTGACCTACCACGACCTGCACCGGGAGGTCTGCAAGCTGGCGAATGTCCTGGAAGGGCAGGGGATCGCGAAGGGCGACCGGGTGACGATCTACCTCCCCGCCGTCCCCGAGGCGGTCATCTCCATGCTGGCCTGCGCCCGCATCGGGGCGGTGCATACGGTCGTCTTCGGCGGCTTCAGCGCCGACTCGCTGGCCGAGCGCATCAGCGATAGCCAGTCCAAGCTGCTCATCACTGCCGACGGCGGCTGGCGGCGCGGCAACCCCGTCCGCCTTAAAGACCTGGCCGACAGCGCCCTGGACCGGGAGACGACCATCGAGAAGGTGATCGTCGTCAACCGCACCGAGGACGCGAAGCACGTCCACATGAAGCAGGGCCGCGACTTCTGGTGGCACCGGCTGATGGAAGAGGTCCCCATCAAGCACGAGGCGCAGCCGATGGACGCCGAGGACCCCCTTTACATCCTTTACACGTCCGGCTCCACGGGCAAGCCCAAGGGCATCCTGCATACGTCAGGCGGCTATATGACCGGCGTGACGGCGACCACGAAGTACATCTTCGACATCAAGGATGATGATGTTTATTGGTGTACCGCCGACGTCGGCTGGGTCACGGGGCACTCCTACGTCGTCTACGGCCCGCTGGCGAACGGCGCGACCGTGTTCCTCTACGAAGGCGCTCCGGACTGGCCGCAGCGTGACCGCTTCTGGAGCCTCATCGAGAAGTACGGCATCACGATCCTCTACACCGCCCCGACCGCCATCCGGGCGTTTATGAAGTGGGGGACGGACTGGCCCGCCAAACACGACCTATCTAGCCTGCGCCTCCTGGGGTCGGTCGGCGAGCCGATCAACCCGGAAGCCTGGCTGTGGTACAACGAACACATCGGCGGGGGCAACTGCCCCATCGTGGACACCTGGTGGCAGACCGAAACCGGCGCGATCATGGTGACGCCCCTGCCCGGCCTCAGCAGGACCAAGCCCGCGTCCGCCTCCCGCCCCTTCCCCGGCATCAGCGCCGAGGTCGTGGGTGAGTCGGGGGAGCCTTTGCCGCACGGCACGGATCAAACGGGCATCCTGGTCATCACCAAGCCCTGGCCGTCCATGCTGCGGACGCTGTGGCGCGACGACGAGCGCTACAAGAGCGTCTACTGGAGCAAGTTCGAGGGCAAGGGCTACTACTTCCCCGGCGACGGCGCGCGCCGCGACGAGGAGGGGGACTACTGGCTGCTGGGCCGGGTGGACGACATCATGCTCGTCGCGGGCCACAACATCAGCACCATGGAGGTCGAGTCGGCCTTGGTGGACCATCCCTCCGTCGCCGAGGCCGCCGTCATCGGGCGGACCCACGAGATCAAGGGCCAGGCCATCGCCGCCTTCGTCACGCTGAAGGAGAACGCCCCGCACACGTCGGAGCTGGCCGGCCAGCTCAAGGACCACGTCGCCAAGAAGATCGGCGCCATCTCCCGCCCCGACGACATCCTGTTCACCGCCGAGCTGCCCAAGACGCGCTCGGGGAAGATCATGCGCCGCCTGCTGAGGGACATCGCCGAGGGCCGCGCCTTGGGCGACACGACGACCCTGGCCGACCCGAGCGTGGTCGCGAGCTTGAAGGAGAAGTATACGGAGGAAGGGTAACACGCCATGACCGTCACCATTGACCTACCGCCGGACGTGGAAAAGCGGGTCAAACAGGCCGCCGATTTGGAGGGCGTGGACGTTCCCACCTTTATGCGGGAAGCGACCCTCTCACGCCTGCTGCCGTCAGGCCCGCCTCAACTGCTGAACGATACTGACTTGCTGGAATGTATCAACAATGGCTTCCCGGAAACCTTTTGGGACCGCTTCCGCGCACTAGTCGCCCTCTCCCATGCCGGGACGCTCACGCCGGAAGAACACAAGGAGTTGATCGCACATGCCGAGCAAACGGAAAACCGTGATGCCGAACGTCTGATGTACCTGATCGAGCTTTCCAAGAGGCGCGGCGTCTCAGTTCAATCGCTGATGGCCGAACTCGGGCTGCATCCGGTGTCATTCGATTGAGACGCAGCGTGGCCGAGACTAGGCGACTCGTCGCCGAACGCGCGAACAACCTGTGCGAATACTGCCGCTGTTCGTTCGGCTTCTCCTCCAGTCCCTACGCCGTGGAACACATCAACCCGCGCGCGGGCGGCGGCACGAACGACTTGGACAACCTGGCGTGGTCCTGCCAGGGGTGTAACGGCCATAAACTGACCGCGACGGCGGCAGAGGACACGGCGACAGGCGGACGCGCCGCGCTTTACAACCCGCGCCGACAGCGATGGAGGGAACACTTCGAGTGGAGTTCGGACGGGCTGACGGTGTTCGGCATCACCCCGACCGGCAGAGCGACTGTTGTTCGTCTCCATCTCAATCGCGAGAGCGTCATCAGCCTGCGGAAAGCACTCGTTGCTTTCGGCGTGCATCCACCGGACGACTGCCCCTGATGTGAGGACAGACCGTGAACGAGTTGACTTTCCTTGTCACAAAAAACTCCGAGGGCGGCTACACCGCCCGCGCGCTCGGCCACTCCATCTTCACCGAAGCTGACACGCTGGACGCCCTGCGCGCCAACATCCGCGAGGCCGTCCAGTGCCACTTTGAAGACGGGGAAGCGCCTGCAACCGTCCTGCTCAAAACAGAGGCGCGGTAGGCCATTGAGGTCGGCCTGGCGGACAGCATCGCCGGGCGCACGATGAGCGTGGGGGAAGTGCGGGCGCGGTTTGGCATGGCCTAAGCCATGCCTTGAAAGGCACGGCTACACGGCGCAGACGCCAGGAATCCACCGCTTCGCGGGGATCAGAAAGAACACTCCGAGTGCCGCGAAGCGGTACTTCCTGGCCGAAGGCCGATTAGCCGTGCCTTTCAAGGCATGGCTCACGCGCATCAGCGGGCGTTCCGCCAGCGACGATCAAGCGGCGGAACGCACAAAGCCTTTGTAGCGAGTGCCCTGGAATGTCAGCGTCCCGGCATCGCCCTCGGCCAGCAGGCCGTACTCGCGCCCGGACAGGCCGAACTCCTTGCGCTCGCCGCCCACCTCGAACGTGACATAGTACGACGTGCTGACCCGGCCCGAACCGGAAGCCGAGTCCATCGCGGCCCCCGTGCCGCTGGTGTCCGTGCGCTTGGAGACGACATGGGCCGAGACTGCCTGCACCGGTTGCTTGTTGTTCCAAGCCCACGTCCCGATGCCCTTGACGATGGCAAAGATGATTCCGCCGATGACCAGCACGAAGATGATCCCGATGAAGATGGGAACGGCGGTGAATGGGTCCGGCATCACGTCACTCCAAGTCGAATAGCTCTTCCGCCCGGCACGAAAAGCCGGGCAGCAAGTCGCCCGCATCCAGCGTCTCTTCCGGCCCGAAGTCCGCCGTGTTGAAGGGCGAGGTGTAGACGGTGACGCGCCTGGTGTCCGGGAACAGGTGCCAGACCTGCTCCGCGCCCGCGCCGAAATACTCCGCCACCTTCCGCGCCATCTCGTCCGGCTGCTCGGAGGGTGAGATGATCTCAATGGCAAGGTCGGGGGCCATGCTTTCAAAGCTTTCGGCGGGCAGTCCGTCCGGCAGTCGCTCCTTCCGGGTGAAGGACACGTCCGGCGAACGGACATTGCCCGAAGCCATGCGGAAGCCAGCCTGTGACCCGGCGACAAATCCGCGTCCCCGCGCGAACGGTTTCAGCATCGCCCCGATGTTAATCACCATCACGTCATGTCTGTGTCCTGCCGGCACTTCCTTGGCCTTCCCGTCCACGAGTTCCCACTTGCGCCCGTCGTCCGGCAGGCGCAGGAACTCTTCCTCCGTCATCCTCCTGCGGACCGCAGGGGTTGCTTGCGCGATGATCATGTGCGCCCCTTAAATCCGAGTCATGAGCCAGCCTCTTATACCAATCTAACAGTCACGGTGCCTGGATCAACCCCCATTGTTTGTAGAAGAATTACGAAGTTCCGTATCTTTTCCGCTGTGTCGCTGTGTGTGTCAACGTATGCTTGCTTATTGGTGAGATTGATCGGCTTTGGACTCCTCATCTGCTCCCCGTTGGGGTGGATAGGGAGGTGGTTTATAAGATACCGCTCTCCGTTTTCAGTCGCCGGAAATGGTATCTGACCGAAACCGTGTTCAGCGTGTAACCACTCCACAAGCCGAACCGCTACTTCTGCCCACCGTTTAACTGGATGCTCCATCTCGTTCCCGAAACCGACAGAAACCGGCCTCCGATTGACGGATAAGGAAGCATTTTTGTAGAGTTGTGCAATGGTGTATTGTTTGATCTCTCCCTTTTGCATCAGGGAAGGTAACGCCACCGATCCTGCATCGGTGGGTTGAGACTGAGCGCTCGTATTCGCCACGGCGTTCTCCACAGGTTTATTGTTTGGCTCCTGTTTCGTGTTGAGTGGGACGAGTGGTACTGCACCTGGTGTGGAAGCCTTGACTGAGATGTTGTGCAACTTGCCGATGACAGAGCCTATCATTGTATCGCTGACACTTGATCCTATGTTCTCGTTGCACAAATGCTGGAACAACTTGCGTGCCTCGGAGCTTGGTGTTTTTAGCTGCTCATCAACGAGCCGAGTCACTTGCTGGAACAGCCACGCCTCCCGAAGCTCGTTTTTCAGGATCGAAGATTTTGAGAGCAGCGACAATGTTTGTAGAGCTTGTTCATCGTTGAACAAATCTTCGATCTGTAGCACACGTTTTTCCGGTAGCGGCTTTGGCAAATGAGCGTTATAGATGTACCATTTGCGACCATTCGTTAGAATAGCCCATTCGGCTCCTTGGTTGTTGGCGTAGTTGACTGCTTGAGCGGCCTCGCCGTCCTGTAGTTGCAAATCAAGGCGTTTTGCTTCCAGAAACCATTTTTGCGGCTTGTTTCCTAGAATAGTGTAGTCAGGAAAGTTGTTGGCTACACCATCATGGCTGCGTTTGAGGGTTTCAAGCGGACTGTAGCCGAGGCGTTTGAGCAGAGGGTCGATGATGATGAACTCTGTTTGTGCTTCATTAAGTATTTGCCCTGCTTCCTTCGCTTCATCCAGCGTTGCCTTAATGGATGCAACTTCCTCCGCCAGTGACTGTAACAGCACAAAATCTTCCAATAAATACTCCTAAAGGTAATTGCCATGCTGTGTTCTACATGGCCTATTCGAAATCCTTTAAGCGAACAGGACCAAGGCAGGAATAGGGGTATCATAAAGCGAACGAACGGTTACCACAGGTTTTTGGCAGGAGTCCACAATGAAAATCCACGAATATCAGGCGAAGCAGCTATTGAAGCAGTACGGCGTTCCCGTCCCCCAGGGGCAGGTGGCCTCCAACCCCGATGAGGTGCGCGAGGTCGCCAAGACATTAGGCAGGAAGGTCGTCATCAAGGGGCAGGTGCATTCGGGCGGGCGCGGCAAGGCGGGGGCGGTGAAGATCGCCAAGGACGCCAACGAGGCCGAGGCCATCGGGAAGGACCTGATCGGCAAGACGCTGTTCTTCGCGCAGGCAAACTCGGACCTCAAGATCAACCGGCTGCTGGTGGAAGAAGCCGTAGACATTGACAAGGAGATCTATGTCGCCGTCACGCAGGACCGGGTGCGGCAGCGGGACGTGCTGATCGTCTCCACGCAGGGCGGCATGGACATCGAGGAGGTCGCCCACAACAACCCCGCCGACATCGCAAGGCTCTACATCGACCCGCTGCTCGGCCTGCCGGACTACGCCTGCCGTCAGGTGCTGTTCGACGCCAAGTTCGACAAGGCGCTCATCGGCAAGACCATCCCCGTCTTGAAGGCGCTGTACGCCGCCTATGTCGGCACGGACGCGACGTTGGCGGAGATCAACCCGCTGGTCATCACCAAGGACGGGTCGGTCATCGCCGGCGACGCCAAGTGGGACATTGACGAGAACGCGCTGTTCCGGCACCCCGAGTTCACGGCCTTCAAGGACGAGTCCGAGACGGACCCCATCGAGAAGGAGGCGCACCGGCGCGGCATCCAGTATGTGCGGCTCGAAGGCGGCGACATCGGCATCATCGGCAACGGGGCGGGGCTGGTGATGACCACGATGGACGAGGTCAAGCGCGCGGGCGGCTCGCCCGCCGACTTCCTGGACATCGGCGGCGGCGCGAAGGCGGAGGCGGTCGCGAGCAGCCTGGAGATCGTCCTGTCCGACCCGAACGTCAAGGGCGTCCTGTTCAACATCTTCGGCGGCATCACGCGCGGCGACGAGGTGGCGAAGGGCATCATCGAGGGCACGAAGAACCTGGACATCAAGGTCCCCATCGTCATCCGCCTGGCCGGGACTCGGGCCGCTGAAGGCGCGGAACTGCTGAAGGCGACGAACCTCATCCCCGCCGACACCATGCAGGCTGCGGCGGAGAAGATCGTGGAACTGGCCTACGCCAAGTGAGGTGACGGAATGGCAGTTGCCGAACGCCCGCGCCCTTCGGCGTCCGCCCCGGTGGAGGCACCCGCCCCATACACGCCGGCGGATTTTGATCGGGTCGCTGCGCTCTATCCAGATTTACGGGTCGAGCTGACTCAAGAAGGAGAACTCATTCTCATGCCGCCGACGTTTACCCGGACGGGCATGAAGAACTTCAGGCTGACGGTTCGGTTTGGAGCGTGGAGCGAAGCCAATGACCTCGGCATCGGCGCGGACTCGTCCACCATCTTCACGCTGCCGAACGGCGCGAAGCGCTCTCCCGATCTTGGTTGGGTCAGAAGATCGCGCTGGGAGGCTCTCACGGAGGATGAACAAAAGGACTTCGCGCTGATCTGCCCGGATTTCGTTGCCGAACTTCGATCCGATACTGATCGTCTGAGCGCCGTCCAGAAGAAGATGCGCGAGTATAGGGACAACGGCGCGCAGCTCGGCTGGCTGATCGACCCCATCAGCCGCCGCGTAGAGGTCTACCGGCCCGGTCAGGACGTGGAAATACTGGACGACCCGGCCTCTATTTCCGGCGACCCTGTCCTGCCCGGCTTCACGCTGGACCTGAAAGACATCCTATGAACACGCTCGCCCAGCCCCGCCAAGAGTGGCTGATGGAAACGCTCTCCCGGCTGCCGGAGCAGGGAAAAGCCGAAATCCTAGATGGAGTGATCGTCCTCATGCCGCCAGTCGGCTTCCTCCCCGGCCGCGCCTCCTCCCAGATCTTCCGCAGCCTCCGGAGCTATGAAGAGGCCGCCGGCGGGGGGTACGCGATCCCGGACAACGTCGGGATGCTGGTTGATCTGCCGAACCGCCATTCTTTCAGTCCGGACGCTTCCTGGCACCTGGGGCCTGCGACCGGAGCCAAGTTCCTCTCCGGCGCACCCGCCTTCGCCGCCGAGGTCCGCAGCGAGGAGGATTACGGGCTGCGGGCCGAGCAGAACAGGGCGGAGAAGCGCGCGGACTACTTCGCCGCCGGGACACAAGTCGTCTGGGACGTAGACGTACTGCGAAATCAGACGATCTCCGTCTACCGCGCCGCGACGCCCGACATCCCGACCGTTTTCGGCAAAGAGGCTGTCGTTGACGCGGAGCCTGCCGTGCTGGGCTGGACGTTCGCCGTGGAAGACTTGTTCAACTGATGATGCCGTCGCTAAAATCGGAGCGTTCCGAGACGCCGGACGCCATCGCGCCGGACGGGGCCGAGATCCGTGTCCTGCTGGACCGCCCGCAGGGCGCGACGCGGCTGAGTCTGGCGGAAGCCCTCGTCAAGCCGGGCGAGCGGACGGCCTGCGTCTCGCACAAGACCATCGAAGAGGTGTGGTACATCGTGCGCGGGGCGGGCCGCTTTCACCGCCTGACGCCGGACGGCGGCGAGGAGGAAACGAGCGATGTGTCGCCCGGCGATGCCCTGCTCATCCCGACCGGCTACCGGTTCTGGGTGGAGAACACGGGGCCGGACGACCTCGTTTTCCTCTGCTCAGGCACCCCGCCATGGCCGGGGGCTGACGAGGCGATTGTGTGGGAGTGAACATGGATGAAGCGAGCATGCGGCTCTGGCGTGCGGTGAAGAAGGGCAGCGTGGCGGAGGTTGAGGCTGCTCTGGAACAAGGCGCGGATGCAAACTGTCGCGACAAAACACAAAGAACGCCTCTGATGGAGGCCGCCAAACGTGGACGCCTACCGATCCTCGAACTACTTCTCACAAAGGGGGCAAACATCAACGCCAAAGATCACTCTGGCCTAACGCCATTGATGTACGCCATAGCCCCGCATCAGGTCGCGACTGTTCGGCTCCTGGCCGCAATCGGGGCTGATGCCACGCGCTCAGATAAGGACGGCGAGAAGTGCTTCCGCAAAATCCGGCAGCAGCAAGCCGTGACGGTCTTCAGCACTCTGTTCAGCATCGCCCTGTTTATCTTTGGCCAACGTAGGGTTGCCAAGGACAGGGAGTTGCAGCAAGTTGAATGGATCGAAATGGCGTTCAAGGTGTATGGTGAGATAATTACATTCCAGAAGTACGAGCAGATGGCGAGGATATTGAAAGAGGCAGGCGGCTGAATGACCATTGACACCGAATACTTGACCGAGTTTCTTATCGGCCTGCTGAACACGTCCAGCCCGACCGGGGACGCGGAGCGCGGCATCGCCTACACCGAAGCCGCCCTGCGCGGCCTGGGCCTGACGACGCGGCGGACGGTGAAGGGCGCGCTGATCACGACCCTGGAAGGCCGCTCGGATACCGAGCCGCGCGCGGTCACGGCTCATGTGGATACCTTAGGGGCGATGGTCAAGGAGATCAAGGGGAACGGGCGGCTGGCACTGACGCAGATCGGCGGCTACCCGTGGAACGCCATCGAGGGCGAGGGCGTCACCATCGCCACGGAGGGGCAGGGGACGTACCGGGGGAGCGTGCAGCTCAACAAGGCGTCCTCGCATGTGCATGGCGGGGCGGTGAACGAGGCGAAGCGCGAGGCGTCGTCGCTGGAAGTGCGGATCGATGCGCGGACGGGGAATGCGGCGGAGACGAAGGCGCTGGGCATCGCGGTCGGTGACTTCGTGTATCTGGACCCGCGCGTCGAAGCCGTCAATGGCTTCATCCGCAGCCGGCACCTGGACGATAAGGCCTGCGTCGCCTGCCTTCTGGCCGCCGTCAAAGCCTTGCAGGACGTCGGCGAGGTCCCGGCCCAGCGGACGACGATTCACATCAGCAACTATGAGGAGGTCGGGCACGGGGCGGCGGGCGGCTTCCCCGCCGACATCGTGGAGCTTTTGACCGTGGACATGGCGGCCATCGGCGACGGGCAGGCCTCCGACGAGTTCCACTGCACCCTCTGCGTCAAGGACAGCGGCGGGCCGTACCACATCGACTTCAACCGGAAGCTGCGGCGGCTGGCATCGGAGAAGGGAATCACGCTGCGGACGGACATTTACCCCTATTACGGCTCCGACGGTGAGGCACTGTGGCGAGCGGGCGCGGACGTCCGCGTGGCCCTGATCGGGCCGGGCGTGGACGCCTCGCACTCGTATGAAAGGACGCATGAAGATGCCCTGGGTGATACCGCCCGGCTTATCGGGTACTATCTACTGTCCGAGTGACACATTTTCAAGCAAGACCTAAGGAGAACATGATGGCAGACACATTCGAGTACAAGATCATCGTCAGCGACTCGGACGATGAAACCGACGAGGAAACCCTGAACCAGCACGGCGGGCAGGGCTGGGAGCTGGTCAACGCCGTCGCCGACGTCCGCGCCAATGACGAAGCTGACGAGGGCGAGGAGGACGAGAACGTCCCCGTCACCGTCTTCTACTTCAAGCGGCGCAAAGGCTAAACGATGAGCATCCTAGTTGACAAGAACACCACGGTCATCGTCCAGGGCATCACGGGGCGCGAGGGCGAGTTCCACACCACCCAGATGATTGAGTACGGCACGAAGGTCGTCGGCGGCGTCACGCCCGGCAAGGGCGGCATGACCGTCCAGGGCGTCCCCGTCTTCGACACCGTGCGCGAGGCCAAAGAAGCGACGGGCGCGGACGCGACCTGCATCTTCGTCCCCGCACGGGGGGCCGCCGACGGCATCATGGAGGCCGTGGACGCGGGCATTGACTTCATCGTCTGCATCACCGAGGGCATCCCGATTGAAGACGAGATCAAGGCCGTGAACGTCGTGAAGTACTCCAAGTCCCGCCTGCTCGGCCCGAACTGCCCTGGCATCCTGACCGTCGGCGGCGCGAAGATCGGCATCATCCCCGCCTCCATGTTCATCCCCGGCCCGGTCGGCATCGTCTCGCGCTCCGGGACGCTGACCTACGAGTCGGTGGACGCCCTGACCCGCGCGGGCCTGGGCCAGACGACCTGCGTCGGCGTCGGCGGCGACCCCATGCCCGGCACCCGCTTCATTGACGTCCTGCCGCTGTTCGAGGCCGACCCCGAGACGAAGGCCGTGGTCATGTGCGGCGAGGTGGGCGGGTCCGACGAGGAGATTGCCGCCGAGTACATCAAGACCATGACAAAACCCGTCATCGGCTTCATCGCCGGCCTGACCGCCCCGCCCGGCAAGCGCATGGGCCACGCCGGCGCGATCATCTCCGGCACGTCCGGCGGCCCGCAGGCGAAGGTAGACGCCCTTAAAGCCGCCGGTGTCCTCGTCGCCGAGACGACGGCGGACATTCCGGGGCTGGTCCGGCAGGCATTAGGCGGGTAGATCGGTACAAGGCGAGGCTGGAGGCCATGTCCCTTTCTGAGATCGTTCGGAGCAAGGAAGCAGAACTGCGCCAGATCAAGGACCATGAAGTCGCCGTTGTCTTTGATGCTTTTGGCGACACCATGGTCGAAGAACATGGGGGCAGGTCATCCGTTGATCTAGTAGCCTAACCTGGTAGAATGGATGAGTCTGAGGAGGCTTATCCGATGTCCGCGAAGAAATATCATGTGTCTCTGGCCGAGGCCGAGCGCGCCGAGCTTCTGCGCCTGAGCAAGTCCCAGCGCCACTCCGAGCGCGAGCGCAAACGCGCCCGCATCCTGTTGCTGGCCGACGAAGCCAAAGAAGGCGGCGCGGACAAAGATGCCGCCATCGCCCAGCAGGTCAAGGTCGCCCCGCTCACCGTCACCCGCGTCCGTCAACGCTTCTCCGAGCGCGGCCTGCACAAAGGTCTGGCCCATAAAGAACAAGAAACGCGCAAAGCCCGCGTCCTCGACGGAGAAGCCGAAGCCTTTCTGGTCGCCACCACATGCAGTACGCCGCCCGAGGGCCACAAGCGCTGGAGCCTGCGCCTGCTGAGGGACGCGCTCATCGAGCAGCAGATCGTGGACGCCATCGGCAAAGAGACCGTGCGCCAGGCGCTAAAAAAAATGAACTCAAGCCGTGGCTAAAGAAATGCTGGTGCATCCCGCCCGAGCAGAATGCCGAGTTCGTCTTCCGCATGGAAGATGTGCTCTCGGTCTACCAGAGGCCGCAGGACGAGAAGCGTCCCCTGGTCTGTCTGGACGAGGCCAGCAAGCAGCTCTTGTCTGACGCGCGGCCTGCGCTCCCGATGACGGCGGGGCAGCCCGCCCGCCAGGACAGCGAATATGTGCGGAACGGGACGGCCAGTTTGTTCATGGTCTCTGAGCCGCTGGCGGGCAAGCGGCACGTCCATGTGACCGCCCAGCGCACCTGCCAGGACTTCGCCCGCGTCATCCTGCATCTGGTGGATGTGCTGCATCCTGACGCGGAGAAGATCGTTCTGGTCATGGACAACCTGAACACGCATACGCCCGCCAGCTTATACCGCGCCTTTCTGCCTGCGGAGGCCAAGCGGCTGGCCGACAGACTTGAGGTGCATTACACGCCCAAGCACGGCTCGTGGCTGAACATGGCCGAGATCGAGTTGTCCGTCTTGGCGCGGCAGTGTTTGTCTGAGCGCTTGGGCGACCAAGAGAACCTGCAAAGGCAAGTGGCGGCTTGGCAAGGTAGGCGCAACGCGAGTGCCGCCAAGATTGACTGGCGGTTCACGACGGAAGACGCCCGCATCAAACTGAAGCGGCTCTACCCCACTATCCTACCAGGTTAGACTACTAGTGCATCGAGAAGGTGGATTTAGATCGCTCCGGACATCGCCAGTTTACTTCCTCATCATGTTGGGCTACGTTCCGCTCTGCCTATATGACAAAAACATCAACGTAGGCGTAACGGATATATAGATCATCCCGGTTATTGATTATTCGGAAAATGAACAGTCTGCGATATTATCTCGATGCTAATAAAGCCGCCGCCATTGCAGAGTCTATCTGAAGTTTGTTCGCACGCCAAATTTTCCCATCAGCAAGACGGACGCTCTTCACATATACGGCTACAGTGTATCGGTTCACGTCAGGCTTTCCAAAAGCGCCACTAGCGTACTCCGCAGGCTGCAATGGATTGAGGTTGCCAAGGCCGTTCCCTGGTATTACTATCCCACTGAACAGCAAGTCACCGGAACTAGTGACAGCTTCACCAACCGGGTTATATTCCACAGTGGCTACTTCAAGGGCAATAATCGGCTGCGCCCCGATATTAGACCAACTTAGCTGGCTACCAACCTTGTGGATATCATTGTAAAAGTAAAGAGCTTTGATGTGAAGATAAGGGCAAAAATTGACGACAACCGATTTACGACTTGGATAGTCGTTCGAAATCTTGTTCTGACTCCGGCTGAACAAACTTGAGGATGGCGGAATGCTATCCATAGCAATTCCTGATGTCACCGTAACAGCGGCTTTTACTCTTGTTGATTCTGGGGCAGGATTAGCTTCTTGCGACAGAACAAGATTTGGAGAGGCTAAACATATGGCCAGCAACCCCATCAGAAACCTCATGCTGAGTGAGCTTTTAGTAACAATTTTCTTCACGCGAGTTCTCCTAATTGCTTGACGCACCCGATGGTCACTACTTCATATTCAGTCCATGCTTTGCTCTGATTGCGGCCAAGCGGAGTCGCCCCTGCTTGGCCCGTTCATTATAACAAGCTTATCAACAACACGCAAGAACGCCCTGAAAAAACCGCAATGCTTTCTCGTCCGATCTGGCTCATAGCCTCAGCAGCCGCCGGGCGTTCCCCGCCGTCACCATGTCGAACTCGACGACGGACAGGGCCGTCTCCACGTTACGGAGCGCCCGGCGCTGGGAGAACAGGGGGTAGTCGGAGCCGAACAGCAGGCGCGTGGGCCCCAGATTGTCACAGAGGCGGCGGATGAGGCGGGGGGGCTGCCAGCTCGTTTCCAGGTACAGGTTCGGGTGGGCCAGGGCGATTTTGAGGGCCGCGCCGGGGGTGTCCCAGCCGGAATGGCCGCAGACGAAGGTGAGGGTGGGGAACTCGGCCAGCAGGCGCGGCAGGGCGACGTGCCAGGGCGTCTCCAGCGGCTCGTAGATGGGGAAGTTGCCGGTGTGAAGGTAGACGGGCAGGTGCGCGCAGTCGGACTCGGCCAGCAGGCGCAGCATGACGCGCAGGCGGGGCGAGTCCAGCGGAAGGCGCTGCAAGTCGCTGTGGAATTTGAGGCCGACGATCGGCTCGGTCAGCAGGCGGGCGAACCGCTCGGGGTAGTCGTCGCCGGCGGGGTCGCAGGACCCGAACGGCAGCAGCAGGCCCGGCAGGTGGCGGCAGGCGTCTAGGACCTCGGGTGTCGGGACGAACGGGTCAATGGCGACCACGACCGCCTGGGTCACGCCGGTCTGGGACATCTCCGCCAGCAGGGCGGAGGCGTCGGCCTCGATCATGCGGCGCGACATTTCGGTGTAGATGAGCGGTCCCATGCGGCGGTAGGTCCGCAGCGCCTCGGGCGTCCGCAGCCGCTCCGCCACCGCATCCACGGCCTCGCGGGTCCACTGGCCCAGCAGGCGGGCGGCGGGGAGGGCGGGGGCGACTGTCCGGTAGTAGTTCCCCTCGGCGGCGGGCATCCGGGAGCCGGGCGTCGTGATGTGGCAATGGAAGTCTATGATCACGGGGACATGATACCCCGATGGGGCACGGTTGCCGGTTGACCGCTGCGGCGTCATGTGCTACAATTCTTTAGTGACCACTATGCGCGTCGTAGACATCATTCGAAGGAAACGCGAGGGCGGGGCGCATCCGGACGAGGAGATACAGTTCCTCGTCCAGAGCTACGCCCAGGGCATCACCCCCGACTATCAGATGAGCGCCTGGCTCATGGCCGTCCTGTGGCGCGGGCTGACCGAGGGCGAGACGTTCGCCCTGACTAGGGCCATGGTCGCTTCCGGGGACACGCTGGACCTGACGGGGCTGGACGGGCCGTTCCTGGACAAGCACAGCACGGGCGGGGTGGGGGACAAGACGACACTTGCCGTCGTTCCCATCCTGGCCTCGGCCGGCGTGCGGATGCCGAAGATGTCCGGGCGCGGGCTGGGGCACACGGGCGGGACTCTGGACAAGCTGGAGTCATTGGGCGGGACGCGGGTCGAGCTGACGGCGGACGAGATACGCGAGCAGGTCGAAGAGATCGGGGCCTGCCTCTGCGCCCAGACCGGCCGGCTCGTCCCCGCCGACCGGAAGATGTACGCCCTGCGCGACGCCACCGACACCGTCGGGTCGCTGCCTCTGATCGCCGCCAGCATCATGAGCAAGAAGATCGCGGGCGGCTGCCCGTCCATCCTGCTGGACGTGAAGGTCGGCGGCGGGGCCTTCATGAAGAGCCTGCCCGATGCGCGCGCCCTGGCCCATCTGATGATCCAGATCGGCACGGCGTCTGGGCGGACGGTCGCCGCCGTGCTGTCCGACATGGACATGCCGCTCGGGTACGGCGTCGGCAACCGCATCGAGGTGCGTGAGGTCGTCCGCCTGCTGCAAGATGATCCCCAGACCGAGACGCGGCTCAAGAGCCTTGTCGTGACGCTCTCCGGCGCGGGCTTTCTCTTGGCCGGGCGCGTCGGCAGTCTGGCGGAAGGCGAGGCGCTGGCACAGGCGCAGATCGCCTCCGGGGCGGCCTTCGCGAAGCTGCGCGAGATCATCGCCTACCAGGGGGGTGACACGGATTTCCTTACTGACGACAATAAGCCGCCCGTCTCACGCGTCCGTCTGGACGTGACCGCCGCGCAAAGCGGCTGGGTGCGGCGGCTTGATGCCGAGGCCATCGGCCTGGCCGCCATGCGTCTCGGGGCGGGGCGCGCGGCAAAAGAGGACCACATTGACCCGGTCGCGGGCGTCATCCTGCGCCGGACCGTCGGCCAGCCCGTCACCCAGGGCGAGGTCGTCGCCACACTCTACACTGATGAGGAAGCCGCCGCACGGGCGGCGGCCCCGCTCGTTTCGGAAGCCTTCGCGCTTGGAACCGCCGCACCTGACCCGCAGCCAGTGATCTATGAAACCATCGGCCTCGACCTCTGAACTGTCCGCTTTGAAAGACGTACTGTGCGCCGAGTGGGACCGGCTGAACCAGAGCCATTTTGGCGGCACGCTGGCGATTCCCGAGATCGTCGTCTCTACCCGCAAGACTTTCGGCGGCTACTACCAGCCCTCCCGCCACCGCATCGTCGTGAGCTGGCAGGCCTACCACGAACACGGCCTGGAGGAGACTCTGAACACCTTCCGGCACGAAGTCGCCCACGTCGTCCACCCCAATCATAGCGCGGCCTTCTGGACCCTCGCCCGCGCCCTGGGCGTGACCAAACGCTACGCCTCGCCGCCAGTCGCGCGGCAGGGCCGCCGCTACATCTACGCCTGCCCCGCCTGCGAGCGCCGCATCGAGCGCCGCCGCCGCCTGCGGGACGCCTCCTGCGCCGCCTGCGACGCGCACTACAACCCGCGCTACGCCCTGCGGCTGGTCGCGACCGAGGCGTCCTAGGGACATGACATGGGGCGCTCCTCCTCGTTGACAGCCCCGCGCCCCCGTGCCATAATGGGGACGCGCGAAAGGCAAAACAATGAAGTTCAACACCATCCTACTGTTCGGCGCTCCCGGCAGCGGCAAGGGGACGCAGGGGCACACCCTGGGCAGCATCCCCGGCCTGGTCCACGTCGCCTGCGGCGAGATCTTCCGGGACCTGCGGGTCGGCACGCCGCTGGGCCGCGTCTTCCTCGACTACAGTAGCCGGGGGGCGCTGGTGCCCGACGACTTCACCGTGCAGCTCTGGCAGGAACACATCGAGGGCCTGATCCGGCTCGGGCGGTACGACCCCGATACCGACATCCTGATCCTCGACGGCATCCCGCGCAACGTCGCCCAGGCGCGGCTGATGGACAACCACATCGACGTCCGGCGGCTCTATTACCTGGACTGCGCGGACAAGGCGAAGATGGTCCTGCGCCTGAAGCGCCGCGCCCTGCACGAGAACCGGCTGGACGACGCCTCGGACGAGACCATTCAAACGCGGCTCTACGTCTATGAGGCCGAGACAGCGCCGGTCCTGAGCCACTACCCGCCGGAGAAGGTATGCCGCATCGACACGGGCCGGTCGCCCGTCGAGGTGCTGGCCGACATCCTCGCCGATATGCGGGAACTGCTGGGCGGTGCGGAAAAAGAATCCGACTGACCGCGAAACGGAACGAATTCCGGGCGAAAGCGGTTATAATAAGTGTGACATGGGGGCGATTGGTTTCGATCGGGGGATTGATCTCTCAGGTAGCGAGTCGAGGCGCCGCTGGCCTCGTTAAAAAGCGGTAAAAACAATAAACGCGAAGAACACTTCTTTCGCCACAGCACGGACCTCGTTCGCGCTGGCTGCCTAACTTTTCCCTCGGGACTAGCTAGTCGGTTCTAGAGTCGCCTCCGGGCGGCCCGTCCCGTCCCCGCCCGCCCGCCGAGGGGAGCCGGGGCGTCACCCATGCGGGCTACCGCGCACGGACTGCCGTCCGACGCGCGCGGGAAACAAAGGACAGCTAGCGCTCTCGTCAGCCTGCCGCTTGGCGTGCGGGGCGCGAAATTCAAACAAACGGCTATGCTTGTAGAAGCCTGAGTTGTCGCTGCTCGACACGACGGTTCGAATCCGTCCGCCTCCACCATGAACGCAGAGGGCGCTCCCGAAAGGGAGCGCCTTTTTGCTTTTCTCCCCTATTTCGCCCTGTTTTGCCTGATTTTCTCCTGTATTCCTTGACCTATGACTCCCACCTGTGTTAGAATGCCGGAACAGACTGTACTTATCCATGCGTCACACGTTCAGGAGAATAATCGAATGAGGACATCGCCACCCGGCGCCGACGGCCCGGCCCTCCGCCCGCGCGCCCTCCGCTGCCTGCTCCTTGTTGGCCTTTTCGCGCTCCCGCTCGCCTGCGCCCAGGCCGACCCGACGCCCGCCACGATCCTCATCGGCGGGCGCATCGTGCCGTTCGAGGTCAAGCCGTTCGTCGGCCCCGACGGGCAGGTCGAGGCCCCCGTGGACGCCGTCCAGCTTTTGGGGGCGAGGTTCGCCCCCGGCGCGGACGGCATGGTTACGGTCACCGCCGCCAACGGCCGCCGCGTCAGCGCCCCGTACACGCTCGTGCAGGGCCGGTACTGTGTCCCGTTCCAGAAGGTCGCTACGGCGCTCGGCGGCACGGCGGACTGGCAGCCGGCCACGGCGACGCTGACGGTCCGAGCGCGGCTCCAAATGGTGCGGCAGGACAACAACGCCCTCACCATCTACACTTCCTATCCGGTCTACTACAGCGTCAAGCGTATAGACAACCCGGAACGGCTTTATGTGGACCTGTTCGGGCTTGACCTCGCGACGACTGCCGCCAGCATCCCGGCGTCGGGCAGCGTGACGCACATCCGCAGCGGGCAGGTTGACCCGCAGACGGTCCGCATCACGATTGATCTGAAACAGGGCATGCCCTTTCGGGTCGTGAGCGGCATCCAGACCAGTCAGGTCCGGGTCGCCCTGGGCGAGTCCGAGCCGCCCCCGGCTCCGGTCGCCCCCGCCCCGCCGGTCGTCGCCGTCAGCTCGCCGCCTCAGATTCCGGCCCATCCCGCACAGGTGACGATCACTGCCGTAGACTATCACGTCGTCAGCCCCGCCCTTACCCAAATCCGGGTCACAACGACCGGGGCTGCCAAGTATCGCACCGAGGCCCTGGACAGCCCGAACCGCCTGGCGTTCGACCTGGCCGGGGCCGTCCTCGACCGCGGCGTCCGCCTGACGCAGTCCGTGGACAACCCCGTCATCAAGGCCATCCGTGTCGGCAAGGTGTTCACCGACCACACGGCCTTCGGCCGGGTCGTCCTGGATTTGTCCAAGATGGTCGGCTTCTCCGTGGACAGCCGTTCGAGCGGCGAGGGCATGACCTACCTGATCAATGTCATCACGACCGGGGAGGGTACGGCCCCCGCGCCGCCGGTCGTCGCCCAGGCCCCCCCCGACGGCGGCCTCCGGCCCGCGCCCGTGACGGCGGGCCTTGCCGGCAAGGTCATCGTCGTTGACCCCGGCCACGGCGGCAGGGACACCGGCGCGGTTGACGCCTTCCGGACCCGGCAGGTCTACGAGAAGGACATCGCGCTCGCCATCGCGCGCCGGGTCCGGGACGTCCTGACGCAGAGCGGCGCGACCGTCCTGATGACGCGCAACAGCGACATCCTGCCCTCCGTGGAGTCGCGGCCCCTGTTCGCGAACGCCCACCACGCGGACTATTTCGTCAGCATCCACTGCGACTCGGCGGAGGTGCAGAACGCCCGGTCCGGGACCGCCGTGTATTTCCACGGGGCGAACGGGGTGTGCCGCCTGATGGCGGCGGACATCGGCCGCCGCGTCAGCCAGGTCTCCGGCCTCCCTTACAACGGCGTCCGGTCAGACATGATCCAGTACGGCGGGCGCTTCGTCACCGGCTACGGCGTCCTGCGGACCAGTGAGATGCCCGCCGTCCTCGTTGAAACCGGCTTCATGACCAACGACAACGACCTCGCCAAGCTGCGCGACGATGCGACACAGGAAAAGATCGCCGAGGGGGTCGTCGCGGGCCTGCGCGACTTCAGCTCCGACCAAGTCACGTCCCTGCGCTCCGCCAGCGGCGGGCGCGGCGTCCCCCGGAGCGCCTACTGATTTGAGGAACCTCGCCCTCTGCGTCGCCCTGGGGTCCGCCGCGCTCGTGCTGACGGGATGCCACCGTGACGGCCCCATGACGGCCCCGCCGTCCGCGCCCGCCGCTACCCGCCCGGCCCCGCGTGACAAAGCCGTCGTTTACGTCGTCAACCCGAAGGCGACCGGCGACCAGGACCCTTTGATGCCGCGCACCGTCGTGCTGCGCCACCCCGACTCGCCGGCCCGTGATGCCGTGGATGCGCTCCTCCAGGCGAGCGGCAGCCCCCTTCCGGCGGGGACGGCCCTGCGCGGCATCACGATTGTTGATGGGGTAGCGACCCTCGACTTCTCGCGCAGCCCCATCAACGAAACCGGCGGCGAGGGCGGGCAGGGGGACGCCCTCGCCGCACTCGCCCGGACTCTAGGCCAGTTCCCCGAGATACATCAGTACCGCATCGAGGTGAAGGGGCAGCCGCTCCCCTCCCTCGGCGAGCAGGGGGCGGTGGACGGTCCGATGGACGTCATCCGGCCCGAGGGCGCGGCGCAGGCGAAGGGAGATGCCCAATGAGCCTGCCACGCGCCGACATCGGCGTCTTCGACTCGGGGGTGGGCGGCCTCAGCGTCCTGCGCGAGATACGACGGCAGATGCCCGGCGCGTCCGTCCTGTACCTCGCGGACACGGCCAACGTCCCCTATGGCGACAAGCCGATCCCCGTCGTGCGGGACCTCGCCCTGCGCCTGACGGACCGCCTGGTCGAGGCGGGCGCGCGCCTGGTCATCATGGCGAGCGGGACTTCCACCGTCGCCGGCCTGGAAGCCGCCCGCGCGCGCCATCCCCACCTCCCCATCGTCGGCACCGTCGAGCCGGGCGCGCGGTCCGCAGTGGAGGCGTCTAGCGGGGCCATCGGGGTCATCTCCACCAATGCAACCGCCCATTCCCTTGCTTTCACGCGCGCCGTCCAGGCCCTCGACCCGAACCGGCGCGTCATCGAGCAGGGCTGCCCGCGCTTCGTGCCGCTCGTCGAGTCAGGCCGCACCGAAACTGAAGACGCCGAAGACGCCGCCCGCGAGTATTTGGAGCCGCTGCGCGCGGCCAATGTCCAGAGCATCATCCTCGGCTGCACCCACTTCCCCTTCCTGCTGCCCGCCCTGCACCGCGCGATTGAGGGCATGGCCGATCCGGGGTTCCGTCCCACATTCGTGGACCCCTCGGAAGAAGCCGTCCATGTCGCTGCCTCGCTGTTTGCAGCCTCAGAGACTTCGGACGCCCCTGTCCATTTCGCGGCCTCCGGCGATCCCGAAGACTTCCGGCATCACGCCTCCGCCCTTCTCGGCGAGGCGATCGCCTCGGTTCTACCCCTCGCGCTCTGAAGTGGCTCAGGCGTTTGACCACAACGGCTTGACGTGGAAAGGGGTGCCCGGCATCAGCCCAGGGCCGGAAGACGGCAGCCAGGTCTCGAGGTAACCCCTCAGCCGCTCGGCCTCATGCGGCGGAACCCGCGCGCCGACATGGCCGTCCGGGCGGACGAGGTAGAGGGATGGTTTCACAACCCCATACGCCCGGTGCGCCGCTTGATCCAGGTCATACAAAACCGAAAACCCGGATGGAACACCGGCGACCGTCGAGACAAGGTAGCAGGGCAGGTCCGGGCGGCCAAGAGCGAGTGCCGCGTTCAGCGCCACACCCGCGTCGCCCGGCTGGACGCCGGTGAAAGCGAGCAGAGTCCATCCGCCGGCATAGAGCGTGTCGTACAGCCGCACGGACTTGGTGCCCTGGACCACGTCGGCATCGAGGGCGCGGTCCCCGGCACACAGCCCCCGCCCTCCCATCCGTTCCAGCGTCAGCGGACTCTTGCGCGTGTTGACGGTGAGTTGGCTGAACGCCTGCGCCATCTTGTACTCGCCGCCCCGGTTGAGCAGAGGCTCGGCCAGCCCGCTCATCAATGTCTGCATCCCCTTCGGCGTCACGAGGGTCGTGTACAACTCCCGAGACTACTTCACCGCACATCGCGCCGAGTACGAGCGGGCGGTCCGCGCCCCGCTGTACGACCTGCTGACGGACCTGTCGGCGGAGTTCGGCGGCACCGTCAAGCTGTTCCGGCAGAACCGCGACGTGCGGTTCTCCGCCGACAAGCGGCCCTACAAGGCCAACGCTTCCGGCGTCCTGATGGACCGCCCGGGCACGTCGGCGGCGCTGTATGTTGCGGTCTCGGCGGACGGCTTGCAGGCGGCGACCGGCTACTACGGGCTGGCCTCGGATCAACTCGTGCGGTTCCGGCACGCCCTCACGGCGGGCGAGGACGTGGTGGCTGTCGGCGAAGAACTGCGGGGGATACTTGGCGCTCTCACCGAGGCGGGATGGGAGGTGGACGGGGCGGCGATGAAGGGGATGCCGCGCGGTGTCGCCAAAGACGTTGCGAACGCGGACCTGGTGCGCTGTAAATCGCTGACGGTGGGAGGAAGTCTGGAGCCGGAGAGGATGTGTGACGCCTCGGTAACCGAGTGGGTCGCGGGCATCTGGAGGGCGGCGGGGCCGATGAACGCCTGGCTCGACCGGCACGTCGGGGCCAGTACCCTCCTGGCGGACAGTAGGGGGCGCTGAGTCAACCGCCCTGCAGGACCGCCCGCACCTGAGCCAGCCAGGAAAGCTCACTCTCGCACTCGCCGATGGCATAAACCACCATTAACTCAGCAATCTGCGCCAGCGGCGCGGGTTCCGCCCGGACGGTCGCCAGGTGTTCATGCTCGGTGGCGATCTTCTTTTGCAGGAACTCCGCTCTCCTTGAGATCATGCGCTCCCGCGTCTCACGCGAGGCGTGAGGTGACAATGCCAGCCAGGTCAGGAATGGCGGCGGGATGCGCTGCTCCGCCCACTCCTCACGCCCCAAAGCCTCTGTGAACGCCTGACGCCCCTGCTCCGTGATCTGATAGACCTGCCGCTCCGGCCCTACACTCGCCGATGCGTCGGCGACCGCCCGGATCATGCCCCGCTCCGACAGTTTCCGGAGTGAGTAGTACACCTGGGGACGGGAGACCCCCGCCCAATCCCTGACCTCACGGCGCTCAAGCTCCGCGTTCAGCTCATAGCCGTGCTGGTCCTTCTCGGTGAACAGGCTCAGGATCACGAGGTCCGGCGTGGTGAGCCGGGTGGGCGAGGTTGACATCTTCAATTCTCCTGTGTCATAATACTCTATTCTAATTTAGACTAGAGGTGCCCAGTTGCCCGAGTCCCAGAACAAGCCGCAGTATGGCATTGACGCGCCGGAGTTCATCTATGGTTTCTTTCTCGCCGGGAGCGTCCTCTCAATCGCCGGTCGTTTCGCACCGCCATTCCGGCTGCTTGGTAGGAGGGTTTCGGCCGTCGGCCCGGCCCTCCGCGCCCTGGGGCTGGCAAGCCTGACACTGGGCACGTCCATGCTTGCCTACGGCCTGCGCGGGAAGTTCAACGTCCGGGACCTCATGCTCTCCATGATCACCTGGAGAGGGGATGAGGCCGTCCTGGACATCGGGACCGGGCGCGGGCTTCTGGCGATCGGCGCGGCGAAGCGGCTGACTACGGGGCAGGTCACGGCCATTGACATCTGGAGTGCCAAAGACCTGTCCGGCAACACTCTAGAGAACGCGCAGGCCAACGTGCGCCTCGAAGGCGTCCAAGACAAGGTGGACTTCAGAAATGAAGATGTCCGCCGTCTGAGTTTTGCCGACGACAGCTTCGACGTGATCCTGTCGCTCCTCTGCCTGCACAACATCGAGGGCAAAGAGGGCCGGAAAGAGCGCGATGCGGCCTGCTGGGAGATCGCCCGCGTCCTGAAGCCAGGCGGCACGGCCGTGATCGGAGACTATATCAAGACCGCCGAGTATTCTGAAGCCTTCGCAGAAGCGGGACTGACTGTACAGAGCCGGGCCTCATACCTGCGCCAAGCATACGGCCTGATGTACATCGTGATCGCCAGGAAAGCGGCCTGAAGGCCGCCTCAGGCTTTAACGCTCCCCCGCTTCGGGTATACTCAGCCAAATCCCCATTGCTGAGGTACTCCCATGCCCCGCGACGACGGCCGTGCGCTCGACGCCTACCGGCCCATCACCCTGACACGCAGCTTTGCCCGTTATGCCGAAGGCTCCTGCCTGGTCGAAGTCGGCCAGACCAAGGTGCTTTGCACGGCGAGCGTCGAAGACAAAGTGCCGCCCTTCCTGAAAGGCAAGGGGGAAGGCTGGGTCACGGCCGAATACTCCATGTTGCCCCGCTCCACGCACACCCGCTCCGCGCGCGACACGGGCAAGCCGAATGGGCGGACCATCGAGATCCAAAGACTTGTAGGCCGCTCGCTGCGCTCCGTCGTCGAGATGCCCGCCCTGGGCGAAAGGACGATCACGCTGGACTGCGACGTCCTCCAGGCGGACGGCGGCACGCGCACGGCGGCGATCTCCGGCGCGTTCGTCGCGCTTGTTGAGGCGCTGGCCTGGATGCGCGGCAAGGGGCAGATCAAGACCCTCCCATTCACCGAATGGGTCGCCGCCGTCTCCGTCGGCGTCGTCAAGGGCGAGGAGCGGTTGGACCTGGCTTACGAGGAGGACTCGCAGGCGTCCGTGGACATGAACGTCGTCATGACCGACACGGGCCGCTTCATCGAGGTGCAGGGCACGGCGGAAGGTGCGCCCTTCGACCGGGAGCGCCTGAACCGCCTGCTGGACCTGGCGCACGGCGGCGTCCGGCAGATGCTCGCCAAACAGCGCGAGGCGCTGGCGGACTTAGCTTGATGTTGAGACTGATGCTGGCGACCGGCAATGCGGGCAAGGTGAGGGAGTTGACCGACCTTCTCGCGCTCCACCTGGATATGGCAGGCGTCTTACTGCTGACGCCGCGCGACTGGCCTTCCCCGCTGCCGGACGTCGCCGAGACGGGTGCAACTTTCGCCGAGAACGCCCGGCTGAAGGCGGACGCGCTGGCGGCGGCGACCGGCCTCCCGGCCCTTGCCGACGACTCCGGCCTGTGCGTGGACGCCCTGAACGGTGCGCCCGGCCTGTACTCCGCGCGCTGGGCAGGCGCGGACGCGACTGATGCGGACCGGAACGCCAAACTGCTGCTTTCCATCGCTGGAGTTCCGCCCGAGCGGCGGACGGCGCGCTTCGTCTGTGCGGCGGCCCTGGCGGTGCCGGGGGCTGGGACCGTCACCGCCGAGGGCGTCTGCGGGGGCATCGTCCTCGACGCTGCGCGCGGTACGGACGGCTTCGGCTATGACCCCCTCTTCCTGCTGCCGGGCCTGGGCAAGACTATGGCGGAGTTGACGACCGGGGAGAAAAACCGCCTGAGCCACCGTGCCTTGGCTGTGGCCGGACTTTCTTCCCATTTCCCTCTACTATTGAACGTACCCCGTCAAAAAAATTAGAAGCCCGCCTGCACAACGGTTTGAGTGGGTAGGGGGCCGGGTATAGGTATGCAACCTTGCTTGGCACTGATGCCAAACAGGAATGCAGATAACGTGACGGAGAAACAAAGTAATGTCTATCGCCGCGACAACCTCTTTATTCATTTTCGTTGGTTTGTTCGCGCTAATCACTGTCGGCCTGCTGGGCGCAATGGCCTTCGCCCTGATGAAGCTAGTCGGCCTGTTGGACACGGTCGTGGGCAAAATAGACCCGGTGATCGCTAAGGCGACGGACACTATCGAGACGGTGCAGCGCGTGACGACCAACGTCGGCGAGAAGGCGGACCACATACTGGTCAAGGGCGAGGCCCTGACCGACAACGTGACGGACCGGGTGGAGAAGACGGCGGACGTGGTCCAGAAGTCGGTGATTGGGCCGCTGATCAACGTCAGCAGCCTGATCACCGGAATCTCGAAAGGGTTCTCCGTCTATTCCCATTCATCAGGCAGCGCCCCGAAAGAGCGGGTAAAGATCAACATCCGGCCGGGGGCCGAGGAGCGGGCAAAGGTCTATCACGAGGGCGGTTTAGACAAGAAGTAGGAACGCCGGCAAGTCGCACGGAGATCAAGGAGCAACGGTAAACATGGCGAAAATCGGCAAACAGATCGGGAAAGGGATGGTCAACGGCACCGATGAGGTAATGATCGTCGGCGTCACCGACGATAAACCTTCCAATGGTGGCGGAGGCTTTCTCACCGGCCTCCTTCTCGGCGGTGCCCTCGGCGCGCTGGCGGCACTCCTCTATGCCCCCCAGGGCGGCGACCAGACGCGCGGCCTGATCAAGCAGAAGACCGACGAGTACACCGGCCTCGCCAAAGACAAGGCCGGTGATCTCAGCGAGGCGGCCAAGGCCAAGGCCGCCGACCTCGCGGATAAAGCCGGCGATACGGCGGATAGTGCGAAGGCCAAGGCGGCGGAACTCGCCGACACGGTCAAGGCAAAGACCGCTGACGTGACCGACTCGGTCAAGGCGAAGACCGCCGAAGTGGCGGAAACCGTCAAGGGGAAGGCGAGCGACGCCGCCGACACCGTGAAATCTACGGCGGGTGATCTGAGCGCCAAGGCATCCGACAAGTCTGCTTCGGTCAAAGGGAACGCCCAAAGCCTTGTTGACCAGGGACGGGCGCTCGTCGAAGACCAGCAGAGCCGCATTTCCGAGGCTGTCGCGGCCGGGAAGCAGGCCGCGCACGACAAAAAGGAAGAACTCACCGCGGTCGCCGAGGCTGACGGCGACATGGACAAAGAGACGAGCGGCATGTCGGGAGACAATGCCAGCAAGACGTCAGCCAGCATCTAACATAAAGCAACCTTAACCATAGAGAACCACACAGGAGGCAGTACCAATGGCTAAACCAGGCCCGGCCGCAGGCTCCGAAGGCGCCCGCAAGATCGCTGAAGCCCATCGCGGCTCCCACGATCACGACAAAGAAGGCGGCTTTGCCGCGAACCCCGAACTGGCCCGCGAGGCGGGCCGCAAGGGCGGCGAGACGGTCAAGAACCGTTACGGGCCGTCCTTCTACCAGAGCATCGGCAAGAAGGGCGGTGAAACCGTCAAGCGCGAGCGCGGCACCGAGTTCTACGCCGAGATTGGCCGCCGCGGCGGCGAGATGCGCGGCCAGCGCGCCGCCGCCCAGCGCAACGCGGCGGCGGGCGAAACCCCGGCCCCGGTGACCCCGCCCCGGCGGCGTGGCCGGCCGGCGAAGAACCCTGCCGCCTGACAGCGGCTCACGGCCCAGGCTCTCCAGCCTGGGCCGTTTCTGTCCGTCCCTCCCGAGGGTGTACGATGCCGACCTCTCACCACCCCACGGCTCTGCTGCATGCGAGCTTCGTGGATTACGCCATTATCGCGGTCTACTTCCTGTTCGTCCTCGCCATCGGCGCGGTGGTCAGCCGCCGCATGAAGAGCAGCGAGGATTTTTTCCAGGCGGGCCGCTCCATGCCCGCCTGGGTGACGGGCCTCGCGTTCCTCTCCGCCAACCTCGGCGCATTGGAAGTCCTGGGCATGGCCGCGCAGGGGGCCGAATACGGCCTGATGACGGCCCACTTCTACTGGATCGGTGCCATCCCGGCTATGGTCTTCCTCGCCGTCTTCATGATGCCGTTCTACTACGGGTCCAAAGCGCGCAGCGTCCCCGAGTACCTCCAGAAGCGCTACAACGAGCCGACGCGGGCGGTCAACGCCATCACCTTCGCCGTCAGCACGCTGGTCCTTTCCGGGACCTCGATGTACGGCATGGGGCTGGTCTTCCACGACCTGCTGGGCTGGGACATCAACCTGACCATCTGGCTGGCGGCGGGCGTCGTCCTGGTCTATACGGCCCTGGGCGGGCTGACCTCGTCCATCTACAACGAGGTCTTGCAGTTCTTCCTCATCGTGCTGGGCCTGGCCCCGCTCGTGATCGTCGGCGTCCTGGCGGCTGGCGGCTGGACCGGCGTCGCCGCCCACGTCCCGGCCTCGTTCCTGCACACCTGGCACGGGACGGCCCACGAGGCGACCAACTCCATGCACGTCACCTGGCCCGGCATCGTCCTGGGTCTGGGCTTCGTGCTCTCGTTCGGCTACTGGTGTACCGACTTCCTGGTCATCCAGCGCGCCCTGGCCGCCGAGGACATCAACGCCGCCCAGCGGACGCCGCTGATCGCCGCCCTTCCGAAGATCTTCTTCCCGTTCCTGGTCATCCTGCCCGGCCTGCTCGCCCTGCCGCTGTTCCCGCACCTGGGCGACAAGAACGACCCGTCCATGTCCTACAACAACGCCCTGCCGCTGCTGATGGGGCACTTCTACCCGGCGGGAATGCTCGGCCTGGGCCTGACCGCCCTGCTCGCCTCGTTCATGTCCGGCATGGCGGGCAACACGACGGCCTTCAACACCGTCTTCACCTACGATCTGTATCAGGCTTATCTCGTCAAGAACCGCGACGACAGGCACTACCTGAACGTCGGGCGGGTCGCGACCGTCGCGGGCGTGCTGATCAGCGTCGGCACGGCCTACTCTCGCCGCCAGCGCGCCGAGCATCATGGACTTCACGCAGACGGTCTTCGGGTTCGTCAACGCCCCCTGCTGGGGACGTTCCTGTTCGGCATGTTCTGGAAGCGGACGACGCCCTGGGGCGGCTTCTGGGGGCTGATCGTCGGGACACTGGCCGCCGTCGTCCACTTACATGCTGACGGTGCATGGCGTGTTCCACTACTCGACCGACCAGGCCGGCAACTTCTGGCGGGCCTTCATCGCCTTCTCGGTCGGCGCGCTGGCGACTTACCTCATCAGCCTGGTGACGGAGCCGAAGCCGCTGGAAGAGCTGCGCGGGCTGGTCTATTCGGAAACGCCCCGGCCCGAAGCGGACGCCCATCTGCCCTGGCACAAGCGGCCCCTGGTGTTCGGCTTGGTCGTCCTGGCCCTGGCCGCCTTGATGAACGCCCTGATCTGGTAGACAGGGCTGCGTAGAGAGGGTTGTGAGGAAACGACGATGCTGGATTTAAGGATGCCGGTCGGCCTGTTCTTTCTGCTGATCGGCGCGATATTAGGCGTGGACGGCCTGATGCACCCGATCAAGACGCCGGGCGTGGACCTGGTCCTGAACCGCGACTGGGGCGCGTTCCTGTTCCTGTTCGGCGCGGTGATGACCGCCTTCGGTGCCCGCGCCCAGCGGCGCATGGGCGGTTAGGCGGCGTCCGGCGCGACGGCGATGGCCTCGATCTCTACAAGCACGTCGAGCGGCAGGCGGGCGACCTCGATGGTTGACCGGGCCGGCTTGACTCCGGTGAAGTAGGCCCCATACACGCTGTTCAACACGGCGAAGTCGTTCAGGTCTTTGAGGAAGATGGTCGTCTTGACGATGTGGTCCAGCCCCAGCCCTTCCTGCTTGAGGATGGAGGCGAGGTTACGCAGGCACTGCCGCACCTGGGTCTCGAAGCCGCCCTCCACCACGAGGCTGGTGGCCGGGTCCAGCGGGATCTGGCCGGAGATGTAGAGGAACGGGCCGACCCGGACGGCGGGCGAGTAGGGTGCCCCCTGGAGCGGGCCGGCCTCGGTGTGTATCGCTTTCTTTTCCATGAGGGCATTATGGCCCGCCCCCGCGCGTTTGTCAAACCGTGTGCTATAATGACCCCATGAGAGCCACGCTATGAAGGCCACGCTATGAAAGCCATGATCCTGGCGGCGGGGGAGGGGACGCGGCTCCGCCCGCTGACGCTGACCCTGCCCAAGCCCATGGTCCCCATCGTCGGGACGCCCCTGCTGGAACGGACATTGCTCTGGCTGGCGGGCCAGGGCGTCACCGAGGCGGCCATCAATCTCTTTCACCGCCCCCAGGCGATCCCGGACCACTTCGGGGGCGGCTTCGCCGGCATCCGCCTCCACTACTTCTTTGAAGAGACGCTGCGCGGCACGGCGGGCGGCGTGAAGGCCGCCGAAGCCGTCTTCCCTGATGCCCCGTTCTTCGTGATCTACGGCGACAACCTCATTCAAGCCGACCTGCGCCGCCTGTGGGACTTCCACGCCGCGCACGGCGGGGCGGGGACGGTCGGGCTGTTCCACCATCCGAACCCCTCGGCGGCGGGCATCGTCGCGGTCGAGGCCGACGGGCGCATCACCCGGTTCGTCGAGAAGCCGCCCGCCGCCGAGGTCTTCAGCGACCTGGCGAACGCGGGCGTTTACGTCCTCGACCCGGCCGTCCTGGGCGTCATCCCCCCCGGTGTCGCCTCCGACTTTGGCCGCGACATCTTCCCCCGCCTGCTGGCCGACGGCCTGGCGCTTTACGGAACGCCTCTCGGCGGCTACTTGCAAGACACGGGCACGCCCGAGGCATACCGGCAGGCGAATTGGGACCTGCTGGCCGGGCGGACCGGAGAAGTCTATGATGACCCGAGCCTCTGGATAGACCCCTCAGCCCAGGTCGGACGCGATGTGACTTTTTGCGGCCGCAACGTCGTCGGCGCGCAATCCGTCATCGGCGACGGGGCGATCATCGCCGACAGCATCCTCTGGGCCGGGGCGCAGGTCGCGCCGGGCGGCCGGGTGGAGGACACCATCCTCGCGCCCGCCGTCGCCGTGAAAATCATTCCCAGCATCTAGGAACCAACGCCCCATGATCATCACGCAGACACCCCTCCGCATCTCCTTCGCGGGCGGCGGCACCGATTTCCAGGGGTACTACGCCCAGGGCGGCGGCGCGGTCGTCTCCTCCGCCATCGACAAGTACATCTATGTCGTCATCAAGGAGCGGTTCGACGGCAACATCCGCGTCGGCTATACCCGCACGGAGATGGCGGAACGGGTGGACGAGATCGAACACGAGCTGGTGCGCGAGTGCCTGCGCCTGACCGGGATCGAGGGCGGCGTCGAGATCGCGACCATGGCAGACATCCCTTCCGAGGGCAGCGGTCTAGGATCGTCCAGCACCGTCACCGTGGGCCTCCTCAACGCCATGTACGCCTACCAGGGCGTCCTCGTCACGGCGGAAACTCTTGCCGCCCAGGCCTGCCGGATAGAAATCGAAATTTTGGGCAAGCCCATCGGCAAGCAGGACCAGTACATCGCCGCCTATGGCAACCTGCGCCGGTTCACGTTCAACCCGGACGAGACGGTGACGGCGCAGACGGTATGCCTGACCGAAGAAAAGCGGCGTCGTTTCGGGGAAAGCCTGATGCTGTTCTACACCGGCATCACCCGGCAGGCAGGCACGATCTTGAGCGAGCAAAAAGCCAACATCGAGGACAAGCGAGTCTGGCTGGACCGAATCAAGGGCCAGGTCGGCGAGGTCGAGGCCGCCCTCCTGGACGGCAACCATAACAAGGTCGGGCGGCTGATGCAGACCGGCTGGGAATGGAAAAAGCAGATGTCCGGCCGCATCAGCAGTCCCGACATAGACGCCCTCTACGAGCGCGCCCTGGACGCGGGGGCGACCGGCGGCAAGATCGCGGGCGCGGGCGGCGGCGGTTTCCTGCTGCTCTACTGCCCCCCCGACCGCCAGCCCGCCGTCCGCGAGGTGCTGTCGGGGATGCGCGAGATGCCCTTCAGCCTGGAGCGCGACGGCAGCAAGGTCATCTTCAACGCCCGCCGCTGACGTTCCTGCCCTGACGTCGTAGTGGAAGGACCCCTTCATGGATGTGCCTCGAATTTCCCGGCGCGAACTGCTGGTGCTGGCAGGGGCCACGAGCGTCTCCGGCCTGCTGGCCGGGCGAAACCGGGCTGAGGGACGACCCATCCTACCTGGCAGGGACAAAGGGCCGGACTTGCAGAGGGCCATGATCTGGACCTCCGGCCCCTCCCCGGTGAACACCCACTTCGTGGCGTTCCGAAAGCAGTTCACGCTGCCGGATGCGCCCCGCGAGGCCCTGCTCTCCCTGTTCGCGGATGTCCGCTACCTGCTCTGGATCAACGGCAGGCATGTCACACGCGGGCCGGCGCGGTTCCAGGCGGAGGGGCCGGAATACGACACGGTTCCGGTCGGGCCGTTTTTGATGGCCGGTCCCAACACCTTCGCTGTCCTGGTCATGGCGAACGCCAGTAACGGCAAAATGATGCGCCACGTTCCGGGCCTGACCGCGCGCCTGGACATTACAGGTCTTCAGGGGACACAAACGGTCGTCTCGACGGATGAAACCTGGAAGTGGAGCGGACAAACGCGCTACCGGGAACCCCACGTTGATTGGGGGAACGCGATGGACGTCATTGACTCGACGGTGGAAGACGGGGATTGGACCCAGCCCGAGTATCAGGATAGGCTGTGGGAAAACGCGGTCAAGATCGCCGGTTCCCAGTGGGGGCCTCTTTCCGCCCGCCGCATTCCGATGCTCAAAGAGACGCCGCTGACCGTCAGGCTGAACGACCGGGACTTCCCGGTCACCCTCTCGGCGGGGCAGCAGGCCGAGTTCAAGACGGACCATCTGGTCCAGGCCTACACCGCGCTCGATTTCGAGGCGGACCCGGACACCAGCTTCGAGCTGTCCTATGCCCACATCTCCTACAAGGCCAGGGCCGGTCGGCAGTTCTACCTTTCCACCGACACGCACGGCTTCAAAGACGGCACGATCAGGGTGACTTCGGGCAGGATCACCATCCACTCCTTCGTTCCGGTCGAGCGGATCTACCCGTTCGAATGTGTCGGCAGCTTTCACAGCAGCGATCCGCTCCTCGACAAGCTCTGGAGCCTGTGCGCGCGGTCCCTCCAGGTCATGAGCGAAGACTCCTACGTTGACTGCGCCGACCGGGAGCGCACCGAATGGATGGACGACACTCCGCCCTGTTATGACGTCACGGCGACGGCGATGGCCGGCCCCGGCCCGAACGGCGCGAAGGTCTATGGCGACCCGCGCCTGCTGGAAGAGCTGCTGCGGCGCACGGCGCTGACTCTCCAGCCGGGCGGGTGGGTGAAGGCGCACACCTGCTCGGACCGTTTCGACATCCACGCCAAAATGGAGGACCGCGCCTGCGACTGGGTGGAAGGGGCGCGGCTCTACTATGAGGGTACGGGCAGCGCCGCGCCCCTGCGCGAGATCTGGCCTGCCATCGTCGCGCAGATGGATTACTTCCTGGAGCGCCGCAGCCCGCGCGGCCTGGTCATCGGCCGGGAATGGGTCATGTGGGCGAACCCGATGGGGTATGAAACGGGCGAGGGGGCGGGGCTGAACGCCTTCGTCTACAAGGCCCTCGCCGACGCGGCGTTTCTCGCCAGGGTCCTCGGCAAGACCGGGGATGCCGCGCGGTTTGCTCAGGCCGCAAAGGACCTGTCCGCCGCCTTCAACCGGGTGCTTTGGGACGAGGAGGCCGGGACCTACTATTCCGGCTACGACACGGACGCCGCCGATCTGCCGCCCGGAGTCCTCAAGGGCAAGATCGGTTTACAGGCGGATTGGAACCTCCCGCCCAAACCGCCCACTCTGGCCGACAATCGCATCGCCCCCACGGTCTACCCCGCCCTCATCGCCCTGGACCAGGGGATCGTTCCGGCGGCGCGGCGGGAGCGGGTCATGAGGTATCTCCTGGCTCATCCCGATCCGAACCCACGGATCATGTTCTATTACTACTACTGGAAACAGCTCTACGCCGCAGATCAGCCTGACCTGGACAAGCACATCCTGGAAACCATGCGCCGGAAATGGAAGGCCATGGCGGACTCCCCCTGGCAGACCAGCTTCGAAGACTTCCACGTCGGGTCGCAGGCGCACTGCTATGGCCTGTTCCCCGGCTATTTCCTGAGCGCCCATGTCCTGGGTGTCCGCCGGGACAGGCCGGTCTGGGAGCGTCACCTGCTCATCGAGCCGCATCTGGGGGATTTGATGTCCGCCGGGGGGACGGTGGTCACGGAGTTCGGGCCTGTCCCGGTGACATGGAAAATCGGGACGGGGACCCTGGACTTCCATTTTGTCGTCCCCGACGGGGTGACGGCGACGGTCAGACTGCCCCAGATCGGGGCGGGGCCGCGTCTCACGATGAACGGGAAAACGATCCCGGCAGCCGCGCAAGGCGGCCGTTGCGTGCTGACACTGGGCGCGGGGCCGCACACGGGGCGCGTCACCTTCACGCCGCTTCCCTCCCCACCGCCCGCCCCCGATCCGATCACGGCGTGGACGAGCGACTCGTCGCAGGCGGCGTTCGAGGCCGATCTGGCGAAGGGCAGTCTGGTCGCCCTGGGCGCGAGTGCCTGCATGTCCGCCTCGGAGGTCGGGGCCGCAGACGCAGGCGGCGGCGTGAACGCCGACCCCCTCCGCAACGGCACGACCCTCAACGGATCAGGCCGGCCGGAGACACAGAACGACGGCAAGACCTTCCGAGGCTACGGGGCCGGCAGCTCGGTCACCTTCCGACTCGACACGGCGAGCAGCCCGAACGGCTATGATGTTTCGCAGATAAGGACGTTCGCCGGCCATGAGGACGGCCGGGCCAGCCAGAGTTACTCGGTTTCGGTGTCTCACCACTCCGACCCGGCGAGGTTCACGCTCCTGGTCCCTTCCGCCTCCGTGGACTGCCAGGGAGGCTCGTCAGAGATCGTCATCCGGGACCTGCGCGGCGGCGTCATCGCCAACGGCCCCGCCGCCAACGCGAGCGGTGTGGCGGCGGTCCGCTTTGACTTCCGAGACGGCCCCTTGGGCTTCAACGTGTACCGGGAGATACAGGTCGTCGGCCGGCCGACCGCCGCGAAATAGAGGCGGAGCGGGAAATAGAGGCGGAGCGGTGGTTCGGGTTGAAGCGGGGTATACTGACTGCATATGGCCCACACTTCAACCACCACCTACAACACCTCCCAGGAGGAGCGCGCCCTGGTCGTCTCGCTGTCGCTTGCGGGCGGCGAGGACGACATGGAGATGCGCCTGTCCGAGCTGCGCGAGCTGGCGATGACGGCGGGCGCGCGCGTCGTCGGCGAATTCTCGCAGTCCCGGCGCGCGCCGGACATGGCGACCTACATCGGGCCGGGCAAGGTCGAAGACCTCAAAGGCGAGCTGGCCGCGACCGACGCCGAGCTGGTCATCTTCGACGACGAGCTTTCCCCCACCCAGCAGCGGAACCTGACGACCGCCCTGGACCGGCGCGTCCTGGACCGGACGCAGCTCATCCTGGACATCTTCGCCCAGCGCGCCCGGACGCGCGAGGGCAAGATGCAGGTGGAGCTGGCCCAGCTCAACTACCTCCTGCCGCGCCTCTCGTCACTCTACACCAAGTTCGAGCGCCAGCAGGGAGGCATCGGCGGGCGCGGTCCGGGCGAGACGAAGCTTGAAAGCGACCGCCGCCGCGTCAAGGAGCGCATCACCGCCCTGGGGCACGAGATCGACGAGATCAAGGACCAGCGCGCCCAGCAGCGGCAGTTCCGCCACAAGCTGCCCTTCCCGACCTGCGCCCTCGTCGGCTACACCTCGGCGGGCAAGAGTACCCTGCTGAACCTCCTATCCGGGGCCGAAGTGCTGGCCGACCGGATGCTCTTCTCCACCCTCGACCCGACCACACGCCGGGTCGTCCTGCCGCACGGCGGCTGGTCCGTCCTGATGACCGACACGGTGGGCTTCATCCGCAACCTGCCGCACCACCTCGTCGTCTCGTTCCGGGCCACCCTGGAAGAGGTCATCCAGGCCGACTTCCTGATTCACGTCGTGGACACCAGCCACCCGGAGCGTGACCGGCAGATGCGCGCCGTCAATGAGGTTTTGGCCGAGCTGGGCGCGGCGGACAAGCCCATCATCACCGCCTTCAACAAGGCCGACACGGTGAAGGACCTCTACGTCTTGCAGGAGCTGGTCGCCTCGGTCCCCAACTCGTGCTACCTCTCCGCCCTGCGGCGCGACGGCATCCCCTTCCTGATGGACCGCATGGAGGCGACCCTCCAGACCCTCCTGGCGACCGTCACCCTGGTGCTGCCCTACGACCGCAGCGACGTGGTCGCCCAGTGCTACGAGATGGGCCGCGTGCATTCGGTGGACTACGGCCCGGAAACCATCACCGTCCGCGCCGACATCGCCAAAGAACTGGCGGGCCGCCTGGTCCAGTACACGCCCGGCTACATCCCGGACTGAGCCTGATAGGAGGAACGCATGAGCCGCCTCACATGGACTTGCCTCCTTGCTCTGCTCTGCCTGCCGTTCGGCTGCTGGGCGCGCACAAGCCCGCCGCTCGGGGTCGCCCGAACCCTGGAAGCCGGCGTGACGGAGTACGAGGTGGCCCTGCCGAGCGGCACTTCAGCGGAACACCTATGGATCTACCTGCCAGCCCATCGCGCGAAGGCGAAGCTGCCCTGTCTGTTCATCGCGGCGGCGGGGACCCGGCTGTTCCACGGGATAGACCTGGGCGATGGGGATCGGCCAGAACACTTGCCTTACGTCCGGGCCGGCTATGCCGTCGTCGCCTACTCGCTCGACGGGCCGCTCGGGGACCGACCCAGCGGCCGGCAGGTCGTGGAGGCCGCTCAGGCGTTTAAATCGGCAGATGCGGGCCTGGCGGACGCACACGCAGCCATGGATTATGCCCTGGCAAACGTCCCACACCTAAACCCGAAGCGCCTGTACGCGGCGGGCCATAGCTCGGCGGGCACTCTCTCCCTGCTGCTGGCCGAGAACGACCCGCGCATCGCCGCTTGCATCGCCTACGCCCCTTGCTGCAATGTGCCCCACCATTTGGGGCCGCGCGTGGTCGGCGTACTGGACCATGCCGTCCCCGGCGAGCGGGCTTTCCTGACCCGGCGCTCGCCGGACGCGGGCGTCGCCAGACTGACCTGCCCGCTGTTCCTGTTTCATGCGGACGATGACTCGACGATCCCGGCGGCGGATGTCGCAGAGTTTGCGCGCCTGGCCCAGCAGACGAACCCGCGTGTGACCTTCGTCCATGTCCCCACCGGGGAACACTACGACTCGATGATCCGGCAGGGTATCCCGCGCGCCCTCCGGTGGCTCCAGGCACTTCCCGCAAAGGGCTGACGCGGGCATCTCTGGAGGAACCATGGCACACCGATCATTTCCCCTCGCTGTTTCTGCCTTGCTGCTCGGCGTCGCCTTCGCGCCCCCCATCGCCCTGGGCCTGGACAAAAGGCCCACAGGCCCGACAACGCTGCCCCCGCCGCCGTCCCGCCCGCCGCCGTCCCGCCCGCAGCAGCCGCAGTCCCACCCGGACCGGCACGAGCATCGTGAGAGGCGCGAGCCTCCCTACTGCCCGCCCCCGGCCGCGTATGTCCCCGTCAAGCCGGACATCAGCTTCGAGATTCGACTCCTCAGCCTTGACGCGGGCCAGGCCGATGTCCCTGCCGTGAGCGCGTTCCTGGCGGCCACCTCGAATCCGGACGAACAGCGCGCGGGCCTCCAGGCGCGGGCGAAGCCGGGCGGCCCCGTCCTCCAGACGTCCGGGGGCCAGACCCTGAACGTCAAGCAAGACGCCACCGGCCTGCGCGACCTCGGCGCGTCCGCCCTGCGCGTGAGCGCCCACCCGCACCTTGACGCGCGGGGGGCGGAGGCCGTTGACTTCATCGTAGAGCAGACACCGGCGGGCAAGCCCCCGCTCAGGACGAACGCCTACGTCAGCCTCGTCTTCGACAACGGGGACACCAAGCTCCTCAGCGACACCGCCCGCCCGGACGGCACGCGCCGCCTCGTCTATGCTACGGTGTTCTTCCCTCCGTGTTCTTCCCACCCCGTTCCCCCCGTGTCCGTGCTGAGTGTCTGGCAGAGCCTGCACTAGAGTTCGGGCAGGAGACCGCCCACGGAACAATGAAAGTTTCCGTCTCTGATGCCAAGGGCCGTGTCCAGTCTGCGCCCCACGGACCAAAGCCGCAGAGCGCGTTCCTGCTCCTCGACAGCCTCCGCAGCGAGGGCTGCCAGTCGCCTCCGCTCGCCTTCCGTGACGCCGCCGGCAAAACGCAGGCGGCGGACGGCGTCCAAGGCTGTACGAATCGCTCGCAACGCCGCGCGGGTGTCCTCGGCGGGTGCCAAGTCTTCTCGGACGACGGCCCTCCAGAGTTGCGGTCCCACCCGCAGGAGATAGGTGTCGGATGCCGCGACCCCTTGGTCGGGGACTTGTTGGCTGACACGCCGGGGCGTCTGCTGGATTTCCTGCTGCATGGTCGTGGTCTCCTCGGGTAGATCGTATCCATGGGGATAGTATCTTGCGGAGCGTAATGCAAAGCGTAATCAGATCAGAGGTTTTTGTCACAAGCAAGCGCATGGCCGGCACAAGCCCGCGCCCTGCCCCGCACATCACGCGCACGCGGCCTCGGGTATACTCTACGGAGCATGTGCGCGTTCAAGACCACTCACCCACTTACGACCGTCCCCGAGGAGGGCTTGCCGCTCGACACCTTAGAAGGCGTCATCGAGCGGATCACCTTTCACAACGAGGAGAACGGCTACACCGTGGCCCGCCTCCTGCCCCCGAACGCGCGTGACGTCATCACCATCCTCGGCAACTTTTCTAATCCCGTCGTCGGCGAAAGCCTGCTCTGCCACGGGACCTGGACCCGCCACCCGCAGTGGGGGAAGCAAATGCAGGTGGCCCGCTATGAGGTCGTCCGGCCCGCCACCGCCTTCGCCATCGAGAAGTACCTGGGCAGCGGCATGGTCAAAGGGGTCGGCCCGGTCACGGCCAAGCGCATCGTGAACAAGTTCGGCGACGAGGCCCTGGACATCATCGAACACCATCCGGGCAAGCTCCTGGAGGTGCCCGGCATCGGCGCGAAGACGCTGGCGAAGATCACGCAGGCGTGGAAGGACCAGCGGGAGATACGGAACATCATGCTGTTCCTCCAGGCGCACGGCGTCTCGCCCGCCTACGCCGTCAAGATCTACCGGGCTTATGGCGGGAAGTCTATTGAAGTCGTCGAGAAGAACCCCTATCAGCTCGCCTCGGACATCTGGGGCATCGGCTTCAAGAGCGCCGACAAGATCGCAAGGGCCATCGGCATCGCCGAGGACGACCCGCGCCGCATTGAAGCGGGTGTGGTCTATGTGCTGAACGAGGCGGTCGAGTCCGGCGGCAACGCCTACCTGACCGAGAAAGAACTGACCGACAAGGCGACGGAGATACTGGGGGTGGGGGACGTGGCCGCCGCCCTGCTGGCCCTGTCCACCTCGGGCCGCCTGGTTTCGGAGTCGGCGACGTTCCTGGGCCAGACGGAAGTCGCCGTCTACACCCCCTCCTTGCACAAGACCGAGATCGGCCTGGCCGACCGCCTCAAGAAGCTGCTGGCGACGCCGCTGAAGCAGCCCCCCGACGCCGTGAAGTTCGAGGCCTGGCTCTCGGCCCTGTGCGAGAAGAACGGCTTCCCGCTCTCCGAGGAGCAGCGCGCGGCAGTCAGCACAGCCCTCCTGTCGCGGTTTGCCATCATGACCGGCGGGCCGGGCGTCGGCAAGACCTTTAGCACCAAGGCGATCGTGACGGCCTTCGAGGCTTTGAAGAAAGACGTCCTGCTGGCCTCGCCGACGGGCCGGGCGGCCAAACGCATGACCGAGGTGACCGGGCGGGAGGCGAAGACCGTCCACCGGTTGCTGGAATTCGACCCCGAGAAGCGCGGCTTCAAGCGTGACGGGGACACGCCTTTGGAGTGCGACGTGCTGATCGTGGATGAAAGCTCCATGCTGGACATGGTGCTGACCTACTCCTTGCTCAAGGCAGTCCCTGAGAGCGCGCAGGTCGTCTTCGTCGGCGATGTGGACCAGTTGCCTTCCGTCGGCCCCGGCAACGTCCTCCGGGACCTGATCGAGAGCGGGGCCGTCCCGGTCGCCCGGTTGACTCAGGTGTTCCGGCAGGCCGCCGAGAGCCTGATCATCACGAATGCCCACGCAATCAACGCCGGCCGGATGCCCTCCCTGCCGCCGCCGAGCGCGGGCCGCGACTGCGCTTACCTCAGCGCCGAGGAGGCCGAGGAAGTCGCCGACAAGGTGGTCGCCGTGGTCGCCAAGAGCCTCCCCAAGCGCGGCTACGCCCCTGGCGACATCCAGGTCCTGACGCCGATGCAGCGCGGGAGCGCGGGAGCCGCCTACCTCAACACGCGCTTGCAGGAGGCCCTGAACCCCGCCGCGCCGGGCAAGGACGAGGTCCAGCGCGGCATCCGCCTGTTCCGGGTCGGCGACCGCGTGATGCAGATCGTCAACAACTACGACAAGTTCGTCTACAACGGCGACATCGGGGCGGTCGAGTCCATCAGCCACGAGGACGAAACGCTGACCGTCGCCTTCCCCGACGCCGAGGGCATCAACCTCGTCGTCTACGAGTTCGCCGACATGGACGAGCTGGTCATGGCAAACGCGGTCAGCATCCATAAGTGCATCGCCCAGGACGAGAAGGTATACACACAGCAGCGTGGCCTCGTCGCGATCAAAGACTTGCAGGTCGGTGACCTCGTCTACACCAGCGACCACACTCCCAAGCCGGTTCTCGACGTGATCCCGACCGGGGGCAAGCCGGTCGTGCGAATAGTGACGCGCATGGGCTACCGGATCGACGTCTCGGAGGAGCACCCGCTGCTCGCCTGCACCGATAGCGCCCCCGAATACACGGCCGCCAGAGATCTGCGTGTCGGTGATGCCGTCTGCATCAGCCGCAACGCCGTTGACCCGCAGGCGAGTGTCGCCTTGCCACCGGTCCAGGCGGGGCTTGGTCGGCAGACTCCTCGCCTGCCTTGTGTGATTGATGAAGACTTCGCCTGGTTCCTAGGAGCTACCGTCGGTGATGGGTCCTATCGCGACCAGAAAGATGGCACGGTTGACTTCACCAACCAGGACCGCACTGTTCTGTGCAAATACCAAGCCCTCCTTGAAAGCTACGACCTTCGTGTCTGCACCTACCGCCGTGACGGGCAAAATGCGACTCGGCTGTATGTCGTTTCACGGGCCTTCCGCGAATGGCTATTTCGGATCGGCCTGCGCTTCTCGAAAGCCGACACGAAATCCGTCCCAGAAAGCATTTTCCAGGCGTCTGCGAAGGTCAAGTCTGCTTTCCTGCGCGGGCTGTTCGACACTGACGGGAGCGCCAGTAGGGGAACACTCCGGGCCTGCCGTCTGGTGACCGCGTCGCCGGTCCTGGCGGAACAGGTACAGCAGCTTCTGCTGTCGCTAGGTATCATCTCCATCCGCACTCGCTCTACCCCGAACGCTTGGTATGTCAGCGTCAGCGGGACGTCACTCAACCGGTTTTCGGCAGCCGTCGGCTTCACGGTGGCCTACAAACAGGAACGCCTCGATGCCCTGCTTGATCGGGCCACTGGGCTACGATTTAAGACAAACAATGACTTCATCCCCCACAGTGCCTCAGTGATGCGTGAGTGCCGGGAGAGCCTGACCCGACACGCCGGCAGGAGTCAAGGGATTAGGGGCAAGGGCTTGTATGGGTCGGGCCGGCACGGCGTCGGCCTGATCTTCCAGAAAATTACTCGGGGGAAGTTATTGTCTCACCAGAACGTGCTTGACGTGAAGGTGTATCTGGAAGAGGAGGGAGCGGTGGTGCCTGAGAGCCTGAGTTCAGCCGCCGCCCTGCATCACTGCTACGACCGCATCGCCAGCATCGAGCGTCTTGCGGAAGAGGTGCCGATGTACGACATCGAGGTGGAAGGCCTCCACTCCTTCATCGCCAACGGCTTCGTCTGTCACAACTCGCAGGGCAGTGAATACCCCGCCGTCGTCCTCGCCCTGCACACCCAGCACTACATGCTCTTGCAGCGCAACCTGCTGTATACGGCCCTGACGCGCGCCAAAAAGTTCGCCGTCCTCATCGGCCCGATGCGCGCCATCGCCATGGCTGTCAAGAAGCAGAACGACATCCACCGGCACACGCGGCTGAAGGAACGGCTGCAAGGCCTGCTGTGACCGGGGCGGGATTCAAGAAATAAACCGATCCGCCCAGCGCCCTCCCCTTGACATTGACCCGCCCGCCGTGTATACTGTGCCAACTCCCTAGCCGCCCGCCGTCCTCTTTCCGAGGGCCGGCGACACGGCAGGCGGGCCGGGACGAAGCCGTGCCGCCCGCTCCCGGAGCATCCCGATCCCGTCCCGCGCACCGACGCGCCCCCTTCTCTGTGCAAGAGGCAAGCCGACGCCGCCGTCATCGTGACGCCGTTCCCGTCGCCGCTTGGCCTCTTTTTATTTTTTGACCTCCCGCAGAGAAATGGAAGCACTCGCAATGGACGCCCTGAGAACGGAGCCGGGGAAGACCGAATCCGCCAAAGCCGAATCCGTCAAAGCCGCACCCGCCCGACCGGAGCCGGTGAGAGTCGTGATCGCCGACGACGACCCGCTGACGCGCCTGGACCTGCGCCACAGCCTGGAGGGCCTGGGCCTGCGCGTGTTGGGCGAGGCCGAGGACGGGCGGCAGGCCCTGGTCCTGGCCCGCACCCTGCACCCCGACCTGATGATTCTGGACATCATGATGCCGCAGATGGACGGGCTGGAAGCCGCCCGCCTGGTCCGCAGCGAACAGCTCGCCGCCGTCGTCCTGCTGACCGGCTATGCCGAGGAGGACATGGTCGCCAAGGCCGACGCGGCGGGCGTCCTGGCCTACCTCCGCAAGCCGTTCCGGCCCACCGACCTCGGCCCGGCCATCGCCATCGCCCTAGGGCGGCACCGCGAGCGGCAGGCGCTGGAGTCGGACGTCGAATCGCTGAAGGAGAAGATGGAGGCGCGCAAACTGGTCGGCCGGGCCAAGGCGATCCTGATGGAGCGCCACAACCTGACCGAGCGCGAGGCCTTCTACCGCATCCAGGCGCAGAGTCAGAGCCTGCAAAAGCCCGCCCACGAGATCGCCAAGGCCATCATCACCGCCAGCGAGCTGGGAATGTGACGTGTTCCGCCGGCGAGGGGCCACCCGCACGGTAAAAATACCTGCAACAAAACGGCCGCGGCATACTCTAAATGCCCGTAAGGCAACACGCTCGCACAGAGTCACCAGACAGCGCACAGACAGGCTCACTAGAAGCCACATCAGGAGGAATGCACACCTTGCGACCCACCACTCTCACGCACTCATCTCTGAAAGCCGCCCTCGCGCTCGGCGTCGGGCTGGCCGCCCTCGGCGGCTGGTCCGCCGCGTCCGCCCAGGATGCCCCGGCCCCGCCCGCTGCGCCGCCCGGACCGGCCACCCAGCCGCCCCCGCCGCCCGGCACCACCCAGCCCGGCCCGACCCAGCCCCAGGCCGCGCCCGCCCCACCCGGAAGCACCGCCGCCCCCGGAGCGCCCGCCCCGGCCGCAACCCCCGCGCCCGCGCCGCCGAACTACAAGCTCCAGTACAACGGGCTGGTGGACGGCTACTACCTGTTCAACCTGCGGAATCCCAAGAACGTCTCCTACGGAGCGGGTGAGCCGTACTACGACACGCGCCACAACTCGCCCGCGCTGTCTCTGGCCGAACTGAACGTCTTCGCGAACGCCGCGCCCGGCAAGTTCGGCTATAAGGCGACCTTCATGACCGGCGACACCGCCGACATCAACCACTTCAACGCCTATGGCAGCAGTCTCGCTGAAGGCCGCTACAAGAACGTCCAGCAGCTCTACGGCACCTACGCCTTCGGCGCGGACGGCAGCGGCATAGATTTCGGCAAGTTCTACACGCCCTTCGGCTATGAGGTGACCGAGTCCAACGGCAACTACAACTACTCGCGCTCCACGGCCTACAATTATGTGCCGTTCTACCACGCCGGCGCGCGCATCTACACGCCGGTTCCGGGACTGGCGGCCCTGACGGCGACGTTCTACCTGGTCAACGGGGTCTACAACACGCCCACCATGGGCGTCCAGAACGACAGCAAGCGGCCCGGCTACATCGGCCAGCTCAACTACACCGCACCCAGCGGCAAGTTCACCCTGATCTCCGAGCTTGGCCTGGACAAGCAGAAAGACCCGCTCGGCCTGGGTACGGGGACAGACACGAAGGTCCTCGTTAATGACAACAACTTCACCTACAACTTCAACGCCAACCAGCTCGCGGGCCTTGACTACGTCTACCGCAGGCTGAACCCGAGCGGCGGCCCGAAAGATACGGTCAACGCCTACGCCGTGTACTTCCGGCAGGCGCTGACCGCGAAAACTGCCGTGGCGCTGCGCTTCTCCTCGGGGGACGAAAAGACCGACGGCTTCACGACCACCAGCGTGACCGGAACCGGGGAAGGGACGACCACCACCACCTCGTTCGTGGACGCGACCCATTCCCGCCCCTATGACATCACCGCCACCTACGAGATCAAGCCGGTCGCGAACTTCCTGACCCGGATCGAGTATCGGCACGATCACAACAACAGCCCTCTCTTCTACGGCGCGAGCTACAATGGGACCAGCAACCTGGACCTGAAGAAAGACCAGGACACGATCAGCCTGTCGGGCGTGTTCACGTTCCAGCAGTAAACCCCGTCCGGCACCCGCAGACCCTCACTCTGCCGGTGCCGGACTGCCTCTCACCAAGGATGACATCCATGCCCGCCGTCAGTGACGATGGCCCCGTCGTCACCGAAGACGCTCTCTCCGCCTACCGCGCCGCCCCACGCCTCTGGTCGCCCGCCGACACCGCCGCTCCCACGGAGGAGGCACCCGCCGCCCTCCCGAAGAAATCCAGGCGCAAGGTCGCCGACACCGCTGCCCAGCCCGAGGCCCGCGAGCGTTACAGCCCCACCATCAAGGAGACGCCCGCCGAGGAGCGCCCCCGCGAACGCCTCCGCGCCTACGGCGTGCATGCGCTGACAACGGCCGAACTGCTCGCCCTCCTCATCCGCACCGGCAGCGGGGAGCGCAGCGCCGTCTCCCTCGGCGAGTACCTGCTGGCCGAGTTCGGCAGCATCAAGGGCGTCGCCACCGCGTCTGCGGAACAGCTCGCCCGCGTCAAAGGTCTGGGCGAAGTCAAGGCCGGCCAGATCAAGGCCGCCATCGAGTTCGGCAACCGTCTCTCGCTGTTCACCGAGGACGCCAAGCCCAGCATCGGCGGCCCGCGCGATGTCGCCAACCTGCTCATGCCCGACCTGCGCTATCAGAAGAAGGAGATTCTGAAGTCACTCCTCCTGGACACGAAGAACCGCGTACTCGCCATCCGCACCGTCTCCATCGGCGACCTGTCTTCCTCCATCGTCCACCCCCGTGAGGTCTTCAAGGACGCCGTCGTCATCTCCGCCGCCGCCCTCATCGTCGCCCACAACCACCCCTCCGGCGACCCCACACCTTCGGGCGAGGACGTGGCCGTCACCAAGCGGCTGATCGGCGCGGGCGAGATCATGGGCATCGACCTTTTGGACCACATCGTCATCGGCGACGGCGTCTTCGTCAGCCTCAAAGAGCGCGGGCTGATTTAAACCACCCCTGCCGGTACATAATTTGTATGTACAAGTAATAAGATTTCTGGTATACTTGTCCTAGGAGGGAACACCCATGTCTGTCACACTGGAACAGGACCACGACCTGGAAACCCGGCGTGATGCCCGGTTCAACTGCCGCACAACCCCCACCAACTTGCTGGTACTGAAGAAAGCGGCTTCCCTGGCGGGTCTATCGGTTTCGCAGTTCGTAATGAATGCTTCTCTGGACGCCGCTTACGACTTGATCCAAAACCGGCATCACACCCTACTGAGCCAGCAGGATTGGGCGGTCTTGACCGGGATTGGGGAAAACCCGTCTGCACCGACTGAGGCCATGCAGGAACTCGCCGCCCAGCATCGCGCCCGGATGGGAAAGACTCGTTGATCCGCGAACTCCTGAGTGAGAAGCTCCAACGCCGCAAGTTCCGCTGTGAGAGCGATGCCTTGACCGTTTACCTGCGTGCCCATGCCCTCAAGAACGACCGGGAAAACCTGAGCCGGACGCATGTCGTGGTGGAAAGTCCGGGAGACACCCGCATCATGGGCTACATGACCCTGGCGAACGGAGCGGTGTCCCCGGAAATCATCCCCGCAAGCGGTCCGCCTTCCTACTCACGCGGCACCCTGATTCTGGCGCGGCTGGCCCGCGACCTGGAGTTTCGCGCCGCTGGAGTGGGTCCGTTCCTGATGGCCAAGGCTTTGTCTGGTGCTCTGCGTCACGCCGCCGACTCCGGCATCTTTGCAGTGGAGGTGATCGCTAAAGACGAGAAGGCACGAGCCTTCTACCAACGCTATGGCTTCCGACCGCTCATTGATGACCAGTTGCACCTTTATTTACCCATCGCCGCGATCCCGGATGAGTTCCGACTCCAATCGTAGGAGATGGCATTTTGAAAGCAGACAAGGCACTGACGATCACACTGGCCCCACAAGTCGAAACGCGCCTGCGCCGGAAGGCGGCGCGGCCGGGACAGGAAGCGGTCGCACAGGCCGAGACGTTCCTCTGGGATGCCCTTGCGGACGAGATGCCCAAGGGGGAAACGGTTGAGGAGGCATCGGCGGGGGAACTACGCGCGGAATATCATCATCTTATCGGCCTGGAACTGTGGGAGACGCTCTCCGACACACAGGCAGCCCGTCTGCGGCAGGTGACGCAACAGCTTGATGACCTGGACATGCACAGCCCGGCGGCACAAGCCATGTCTCTGAGAATGGATGAGACAGGCCGCAAACTCGACGAGATGCTGGCGATCCTCCGAGGCTTGCCTCTAGGCGAGCCGACGCCATGATCTTCCGCCGCTCCCCCGATGTACCACGGTTTAACGACTACCGCGCCTACCGGGACACCTCCCTGCGCCCGGATTTTGAGTATCGTTGCGCCTACTGCCTGACGCACGAGTTCTATTTCCTTCAAGGCGACGGCGGCGAGATTGACCACTTCCGCCCGCTGAACGCCAGTGGACACGACTTCTCACACCTCAAGAACGTCTACAGCAACCTCTACTGGACCTGCGGCCCGTGCAACTCCGAGAAAAGCAACCTCTGGCCCAGCGATGCCGAATACGCCGAAGGCTTCCGGTTCTTGGCCCCCTGCTCGGAGGACCACGGCGACCACGGGACCACCAACGCTGACGGCACGGTAACGGCCAAAACCAACACGGGCCGCTTCACCATCGGTTTCATCCGGCTGGACCGTCAGCGGCTCAACAACCTGCGGCGTTTTCTCCACGAATATTAGGAAAAAGTCACCGCACTCGAAGCAGAGTTGGAGCGGCGGGACTTGACGCCCGAGCAACGCGCGGCGCTATCAGCGCACTTGGCGGATGTCAAGCCTCTGGTCGCCCCACACGTCTTCCAGCGATGAATCGAATCTGCTGGCCGCTAGCAGGGGCGAAGGCCAAGTCACCGCAAGTGGCCACGACCGGTTCCGCAATGGCAACTGAAAGGAAGAAAGTGGAGCAGAAACCGTACAAGCCTGACATGGCCGGCGAGCGCATCTACAACTACATCTTCATCGGGCTGGCTGTCGTCGTACTCCTGTATGTGTATTCGCTCACGTCCGACGTGAACGCCATGCACAAGCGGACCTACGGCCAGCAGAGGATCGAAGCCTCGGAACTCCCGAAGAAGTGAGTCGTGGTAGATGGCCCTCGCAGGGTTTTTGCGGATGCGACTGCAAAAGACTGAAGCTCGTCCTCCTTGACTTCCCGCCGAAAGCATTGTAAAATGTTAGGCGGAAAACGCTTTTAGCTACGGCAATAAACCCACGGTAGTAAGTTTAATGTGGCAGGTTCAGCTCCTCGGCGGTTTCCAGGTCCGATACGGAGACCACGTCGTTTCGCGGTTCAAGACGTACAAGACGGCGGCCCTACTGGCGCGGCTGGCCCTGTATCCCGAGCGGGAACACTCACGCGAGGAACTCGTCGGCCTGCTCTGGCCGGACGCCGACCCGGAGGACGGCCGCGGCAGCCTGCGGACCGCCCTGGCCGCGCTGCGGCGGCTGCTGGCCGCCCCCGCCGCGGGTCCCCCGGCTGGGATGGCGACTCCCCTGCTGGCGGACAGGCTCCAGATTCGGCTCTGCCCCGGCAGCGCCAGCGTGGATGTGGCCGAGTTCGAGGCGGCTGTGCGGGCGTCGGAACAGGTCGCCGGGCCGGAGCGGGCTGCGCGGCTGGCCGGGGCGCTGGGCTTGTATGCGGGCGACCTGCTGCCCAGCTACCACGAGGAATGGATACAGAGCGAGCGCGAGCGGCTGTCCCTGCTGTACCGGGCGGCTCTGCACCGCCTAGTCACCACCTGCGAGGAAGGCGGCGATCGTCCCCAGGCGCTCGAAGCCGCCCGGCGTGCGGCATCTCTGTTCCCCGCCGAAGAGGAGATCCAGCGGGACCTCATCCGTCTCTACGCGATGACGGGCCGCCCGGAAGACGCCCGCCGCCAGTACCAGACGCTGGAGAGGGCGCTCCGGGAGGAGGGAAGCGATCCCCCCTCCCAGGCCACGCGCGCTCTGACCGCCGCCCCGCCGCCGGGCGAGGACGACGGGCAGGATGCAGATCTTCCCACCGTTCCGGCCTCCTTCCGCTCCCCTGCCTTACCTACCCCGCTCACGCGCTTCTTCGGGCGAACGGAGGAGACGGGCCGGATCGGCGAGCTGCTGCGCCGCCCTGACGTGCGCCTTGTGACGCTCACCGGGCCGGGCGGGGTGGGCAAGACCCGCCTCGCACTGGAAACGGCGCGGCGGCTCGCCGGCTACTTCTCTGGTACGGTCCTGTTCGTCCCTCTGGCAAGTCTGTCGGATGGGAGCGGCTTCCTGGGGGCGTTGGCCGACGCTCTGCGCCTGCCGCTCAGGGCCGACCCGTCCCCGGCGGAGCAGATCGTGGCGGCGCTGGGCGAACGGTCGGCGCTGCTGGTCCTGGACAACATGGAGCAGATCGCCGAGAGCGCCGGGCCTTCGGTCGAAGGCCTGCTGACGCGCGCCCCCGGCCTGACCTGCCTGGTCACCTCGCGCCAGCGCCTCGACGTCCCCGGCGAGCGTGAGTTCCCCGTCCCCCCCCTGCCGACGCCGACCGACCCGGCGGAGGGCGATTCGCTCTCCGACCTCCCCAGCGTCCAGCTCTTCGTGGACCGGGCGCAGGCCGGCCTGCCCGACTTCCAGATCACGCCGCGCAACGCCCCCGCCGTCGCCGCCCTCTGCGAGCGCCTGGAGGGCCTCCCCCTCGCCCTGGAGCTTGCCGCCGGGTGGGCACAGACGCTCACGCCGGGCCAGATGCTGGAACGCCTGGAAGACCGATTCTCCCTGCTGGTCAGCCGCCGCAAAGGGGCGGTCCCCCGGCACCGGACTCTACGCGACGCCATCGAGTGGAGCCACCGCCTGCTGTCCCCCGAACTACAGCGTTTTTTCCTCCACCTCTCGGTGTTCCGTGGCGGCTGGAGCCTGGAGGCGGCGGAGGCGGTGTGCGAGGAGCCGGAGGCACTGGAAATGCTCTCGCGACTGCGGGCGCGCTCGCTGCTGGTGACGGACGAGGAAGGCGACGTCATGCGCTTCCGGATGCTGGAGAGCCTGCGCGAGTTCGCCGAGGACCGACTGGCGGAGGACCCGGACACCCGCGCCCACCTCCTGCGCCGTCACAGCCACTACTTCTTGCAGCTCGCCGGCCAGGCCCAGGGGAGGCTCGCCGGGCCGGATCAGGCCAGGTGGCTCGACCTCCTGGAAGCGGAACACGCGAACGTGCGGGCCGCCCTGGACTGGTGCCTGGCGGAGCCGGCGAACACCGACGACGGCATCCGCCTTGTTTCCCTCTTGGGGCGCTACTGGTACATGCGGGGGCACTGGCGCGAGCAGCGGCAGGTGCTGGAGGCGCTGCTTGCCCGCCCCGGCGCGGGCGCGGAATCGCGGGCGATGGCCCTCTACCAGCTCGGCGACGCCTGTCGCTACCTCGGCGATATGCCGGCATCCCGAGACGCTTTTGGCGAGAGTCTGGCTTGGTGCGAGCGTTCAGGCGACGTGGCGGGCGCGGCGCAATGTCTTCGGTCGCTCGGCCAGCTCGCCCAGGAGCGGGGCGACCGTGGGGGCGCGCGCTCCTACTTCGAGCGGGTGCTGTCCCTCAGCCGAATCGTCGGCGAACTCCCCGGCATCGCCGACGCGCTCCACAACCTGGGCCGACTGGTTCAGGATCAGGGCGACACCGAGGCCGCCGCTGCCCTCTATCTGGAAAGTCTCGCGCTCGCGCGGCAGGCGGGCGACGAGGCCGGCGCGGCCTCCGTACTCACCGAGTTGGCGATGGCTGCGGCCCAGGCGGGGAACCACGACGAGGCGCGGGCGCTGCTGGAAGAGCGGCTCGTCACGCTGAGACGCATGGAGGACCGGAGCGGGGTCGCCAACACCCTGCTCAACCTCAGCCGCCTCGAACAGACGCGGGGCGAGACGGCCCAGGCGTTGTCACTGGCGGAGGAGGGCCTGTCGGTCTACCGCGCCCTGGGCTATCAGGAAGCGCTGGCCGACGCGCTGGAACATCTGAGTGAGGTCGCCCGTTCGCGCGGGGATGGTCCGCGCGCCGAGGCCGCCTTTCAGGAAAGCCAGGAAATCAAGCGGCGGCTGGCGGGTGGTGGTGCCTGACAGGGCGGACAAAACGCCGGCCCCCTCCCATTCGCGAATGCGCCCGGAATTGGTATAATGATTCCTAGGATGCCACGCACGTCATGAGTTCCGACCGCTTTCAATTCCTGGAGTTCGGCGAAGACGAAGACCCGGCCCCCGGCCGGCCCGTGTGGGAGGACGCCCCCGCCCCGATCCAGCGCGAACTCACGGGGGAGCGGTTGGCGGACGGGACTCGGCTGGCCGAGGTGCGCCTGACGGACCCGCGCGGCTACCGACTCTCCGAACACGCGGAGGAGGACGAGGAGGAGGGCTTCGCCACCCTGAGTTCTCGGGCCGCCCCGCCGCCGGTCAAGCCGCCCCGCCTGCGCGTCGCCGAAGTGCTGGGCGCGCGCGGGGGCGGGGCGGGGGAGTTCGGGTATCCCGCCGGTATGGCCGTGGACGGCGGCGGCGTGCTGTTCATCGCCGACTCCTCCCACCACCGCTTGCAGCGCATCACCCCCGACGGCGATGTCGCCGTGATTGGCGGCAAGGGGACGGGGCGGGGGCAGTTCACATCCCCGCAGGGTGTCGCCACCGACGAGCAGGACTCGTTCTACGTCGTCGAGCAGGGGAATTGCCGGGTGCAAAAGTTCACGCGCGAGGGCGTCATCGCCCTGGTCTTCGGCCGCCCTGGCAAGGGCGAGGGCGAGATGAACGGCCCGACGGCCATCGCCGTCTCGCCGGGCACCGGCGACATCTTCGTCTCGGACACCGGTAACAGCCGCATCCAGCGTTTCAGCTACGAGGGCCGTTTCCTGGGCCTCCTCGGCGCGTCCGGCCTGTACGGGCCGGGCCTGAACAGCCCGCAGGCCCTGGCCGCCGCGCCGGGCGGCGGCCTGTACGCGGCGGAGACGTTCGCGGGGCGGCTGGTCGGCTTCGACCCGATGGGCCGGCCCGCCCGCCAGATCGGCGGGACGCGGACGCGCGCCTCCGGCAATGAGCTGATCCCCCTGTCGCTGCACCAGCCCCGCGCGCTGGCCCTGGACAAGACCGGCCTGCTGTATGTCGCCGACGCGGGCGAGCCGGACTCCATCACGGGCGAGACGCGCGGGCGAGTCCGGTGCCTGTCGCTTGCCGACGGCAGCGTCCTCGCCACCGTGGAGAAGCTGGGCCGCTCGCTCGGCGGCCTGCTGCGCCCCGGCGGCCTGGCCGTCAGCCCCGCCCCGTCCGGCAGCCCGGCGCGCGGGGACCTGTACGTCGCCGACACCATGAACCACCGCATCCTGCGCTTCGTCTGGAGCTGACCCGTGGCGATCTTCCTGAAACATTTTACGCTGGCCGAAGCCCGTGCGGCCCTGCCCGCCTTGCGCCGCCGCCTGCTCCGCATCGGCGAGGTGCTGGCCGAGGCCCGGCGTGCCACGGACGCGCCCGGCGCGGAGCAGGTCGTGATCCTGCGCGGCAACGGCAAGGGGCCGATCGTCTCCGGCGCGGGCCGCTGGAAGGGGGAGGCCCAGCGCCTGATCGAAGAGATCGCCGACGAGGGTATCCAGATCAAAGACCTGGAACGTGGGCTGGTGGACTTCCCGCATTTTCTGGGCGGCGACCCCGCCCGCGAGGTCTTCCTCTGCTGGCACCTGGGGGAAGACACGATTGAGTACTGGCACGAGATTGACGCCGGCATCGCCGGGCGAAATCCTCTCTGACGTAACCCTCTCTGAGCAGATCAAGGCCGAAGCCGCCCGGCTCGGCTTCGCGCTGTGCGGCGTCACGACAGCCGACCCGCCGCCCCACCACCGCCACTACGCTCGCTGGCTCGCCGAGGGCAAGGCGGGCGAGATGCTGTACCTTCACCGCCAGGAGCCGAAGCGCGGCGACTTGTCCCTCGTCCTAACTGGCGTCCGTTCGGTCGTCTGCGTCGCCTTCAATTATTCGCCGGAGGATGGGATGGCCCCCGCCTCATCACGGACCGCTGGAACCGTCGCCCGGTACGCCCGCTTTGACGACTACCACGACCTGCTCTGGGAACGCCTCAGCGCCCTGCTCGCCTTCATTCAGGCGCAGGCCCCGGAAGCCGGCGGCAAGGTCTACTGCGACACCGGCCCCATCACCGAGCGCGACCTCGCCATGCGGGCGGGCCTGGGCTGGATCGGCAAGCACACCAACCTGCTCTCCCGGCATTTGGGGAACTGGTTCTTCCTGGGCGAAATCCTCCTGGACATCGCCCTGCCGCCCGACGTGCCCGAAACCACCCACTGCGGCACCTGCACCCGCTGCCTCCCCGCCTGCCCGACGGGGGCGATCACCGCCCCCTACGAACTTGACGCCCGCCGCTGCATCTCCTACCTGACTATCGAGCTGAAGGGAAGTATCCCCGTCGAGCTGCGCCCGCTCATCGGGGCGCGCATCTACGGTTGTGACGACTGCCTCGCCGCCTGCCCCTGGAACAAGTTCGCCGTCCGCTCAGGCGACCCGGCCGTCGCCCCCCGCGCCGACCTGACGACGCCCGACCTCCTGACCCTGCTGGCCCTGGACGACGCGGGCTTCCGCGAGCAGTTCCGAAACAGCCCCATCAGGCGCACCAAGCGGCGCGGCCTGCTGCGGAACGTCTGCGTCGCCCTGGGCAACCTCGGCGACCCGCGCGCCCTGCCGGCGCTGAAGCGGGCCGTCGAACACGATCCGGAGCCGCTGGTGCGCGAACACGCGGCTTGGGCCGTCGAGACGATCCGGCAACTAGAGGGGAACGCGCATGGAGTTTCTTGAGGCCTACAGCGGCGGCCTGCGCTCGCCGCTGCTCCAGTTCGAGAAGGCGGGCCAAGCCGTCATCTTCCGCCTCTTCCCAACGATCCACATCGGCGATCCGGTGTACTATGCCTCGATTCTCGCGCATCTGGCCGACTGTGACCGGGTGTTGTATGAGTTCACCGAGACGTTCGAGCTTGGGCCGCGCGACCACGACGGCCACCGGATCGTGGCCCGGCGGCTGGGACTGGTGAGCCAGCTCGATGCGGTTGACTACGAGTGCGTCCCCGCGACATGGGTCCTGGCCGACATGACACGCGGCCATATGGAACAGGCCATCGCCGCCCTGCCGTCCTGGTGGGATCGGGCGCAGTTCACCGCGCGTGGGCAGGCCGTCCTGTCCCGGCTGATCGCCCTCCTGTCCCTCCCCACGCGGCAGGAGATCGCGGCGGTCTGCGACATGAGCCAGACGCTTTACGAAGACCTCCTCGCCCTCACCCCGCTCGAAGTCCTCATCATGGACGACCGGAACCGCGTGCTGTTCAACGCCATCAAGCGGTTCCACACCATTCCGCTGACCGATGCCAGCCAGCCCTTCATCGTCGGCGTCTTCTACGGGGCCGCGCACATGCCCGCCGTCGCCTCCTACCTCACCACCCACCTCGGCTATTTCTGCCGCACCGCCGAGTGGATCGAGCCGGACGTGTTCCAATGGTAGCCGAAATATCAGACGAGGCGGCGGGTGTTTAGTCGCCGTGCCCACCGGCCTCCAAATGCTGCCGAGGCGCAGGCTATCGGCAGCCAGAAGAATGCCAACAGCACGACCGCATCAAGGCACCGGATGACGGGACTCTGATCCGGCAGAAGCCTCCCTGCAAGCCAAGTCAGTGCGCTGAGGCCGACGATCTCCACCGACAGCGCCGCAAACAGCCCCACACTGGGATGATGCGGCGCGCGGCGGCTCTGCGCCAGCCCGAGAGCGAGCGGGGACAGCATCACTACGCCAACAGAGTACACGTTGAACAGTGTGCCGAGGAACGGGCCTCCAAGTTGGCTCTCGAACGCTAAAAAGCCGGCCAGAGCTATCGTCGCCGGAACCAATATCAGCGCCGGAAGTGACAGACGCAGGGCAGGCCGCGTGGCCTCCCAGACCTTGCGCGGTGTTAGCGTCCGCGGTGCCTGCGTCCACTCGCGCCGCCACTGGCGCGTGAAGTCCTCCGCGCCGCCGAACTGTTGCAGGGCTTCGGTGACGGCCTCGTCCTCGGTCTGCCCTAGCTCATGGTAGGCTTCGATGCGCGCCCACAGGTGTTCCCGAAGCTCGCGCCGAAGCTCCTCCCGATGGAACGGGGACAGGCGGCGGGCGAGCGGCGCGAGTATCTGGTCAAGATAGGCTTCCACCCGGCGCGGGCCGGAGGCGAGGGGATCGGGTTCCATGAGTCGGTTCTCCTTCCGAGATTTCAGGTGAGGGGGCGAGGACGCGCCCGACGGCGGCGACGAACTGGTGCCAGCCTTGGCTCCATTCGTCCAGCTTCTTTTCGCCCGCCGGGGTCAGCCGGTAGACCTTGCGCTCCCGGCCCCCGGCGGGCGTCTCCCAGGCGCTCGCGATCAGGCCGTCGCGCTCCAGGGCGTGCAGGGCCGGGTAGAGGGTGCCTTCGCGGAGCTGCAAGGCGTTCTCCGTGCGCCGCTCGATGGTCCGGGCCAGGCCATAGCCGTGCGCGGGGCCGTCGCGCAGGGTCGCCAGGAGGAGCAGGGCCAGGCCGCCTTTGAGATGTTCTTGCGCCGGGGTGTTCATGCCCACATTATACATAGGATTCCTAGGGGTGTCAAGGGCCGGATTGACTTCCCCTCTCTCTTTCGTTTATAATGGCAGCAGAGTTTCGGAGTGGAGGCAGGGAAGCTGGCAGAAGAATGGGTAAGAGTGTATCACGGCAGCATCAATGACGCGTCTCAGATCCGCGCCAATGGTTTGGATGCCCTACGCCTTCCGGCCTGGATCACACGAGATTTCGCGGCGGCGCGTAACGCCATTGACCCACGCATCCGGGCAGACCGAATCACCGACACAGCGGTCATCGAAGCACTGATTCCGAAGGCTGAGTTTGAGGCGTTGTTAGCCCCGAACGAGCGGGAGTATTCAGGCTTTAACAGCGTACTGCCCGGTTCTTCAGAGATCGTTGTGCGGACGCCGGAGCAGGCGGCACTCTTTAACCGGCATATCGTTAGATGAGCTTATGAACACCGACATCAGTCTTCAGCAGATACTTCATGCCTTGAATGGCTTTTTGCCATCGGATCAGGCCCAAGTAGACACCGGTAACGTCGTCTTCGCATGGGAGAGCGATGTGGACTTCCAGACGAAGTCGCACCGCGCTGTGCCGCAGGCCTGCCTCGTCGCCCCTCAAGATTTCCCCGGCCCATTTGCGGGCTCGTTCGCGGTCGGGCCGGATTGGGTTAATGCCAGCGCAATCCCCCTCGGGGACGACCGCTTCCTGGTTACTATTGCTACCGGCCGGGGCGTCGGCAACCCACACCCGAGCATTAATGTCAGCCACGAGCTGGACGCGCGGGCGGCAATCATTGTTACGAGAGATTTAGTCACGGTCAGTTAAGGAGACAACACATGGCGGAAGTGGATTTGAAAGAACTCGCGGCGCAGCTCCGCGTGGACAGCATCCGGTGTACGACGGCGGCGGGGTCGGGACACCCGACCTCGTCCATGTCGGCGGCGGACCTCATGGCCGTACTGCTCGGCAAGTACCTCAAGTACGACTGGTCGAACCAGAAGAACCCCGGCAATGATCACCTGATCCTCAGCAAAGGCCACGCCTGCCCGGTTCTGTACTCGATGTTCAAGGCGGCGGGCGCGATCTCCGACGAGGAGCTGCTGACCCTTCGCCAGTTCGGCAGCCGGCTGGAAGGTCATCCGAACCCCCATGTGACGCCGTACACGGATGTCGCCACCGGCTCGCTCGGCCAGGGGCTGCCCATCGGCGTCGGCATGGCGCTCGACGGCAAGTATCTGGACAAGCTGCCCTTCAAAGTCTGGGTCCTCCTGGGAGACTCCGAAGTGGCCGAAGGCTCCATCTGGGAGGCGTGCGACAAGGCCTCGCATTACAAGCTGAACAACCTGATCGCCATCCTGGACATGAACCGGCTCGGCCAGCGCGGCGAAACCGACCTGGGCTGGAACTCGGCCGCCTATGCCGCCCGCGCCCGCGCCTTCGGCTGCCACGCCATCGAGATTGATGGGCACGACTTGGGCGCGATTGACGCCGCCTACGCCGAGGCCATCGCGCAGACCGACCTCCCGACCTGGATCATCGCCAAGACCGATAAGGGCCACGGCGTCTCGTTCCTCTCCAACAAGGAAGGCTGGCACGGGAAAGCCCTGAGCGCCGACCAGGCCAAAGACGCCATCGCCGAACTCGGCGGCGAGCGGCACATCATCGTTGACGTCGCGAAGCCGAGCGGCCAGGCCCCCGCCGCGCCCGCCGAAACCGGGCCGCTGAAGCTGCCCGTCTATGAGATGGGGACCAAAGAGGCCACGCGCAAGGCCTACGGCGACGCCATCACCGCCCTGGGCGGATTCCGGTCGGACGTCGTCGCGCTCGACGGCGAGGTGTCCAACTCCACCCACGCCGACGAGTTCAACAAGGCCTTCCCGGACCGCTTCTTCGAGATGTACATCGCCGAGCAGCAGCTCGTGTCCACCGCCGTCGGCCTTTCGACGCGCGGCAAGCGCGCCTTCGCCTCCACCTTCGCCGCCTTCTTCAGCCGCGCCTTCGACCAGATCCGCATGGCGAGCATTTCCAACGCCTCCCTCTGCCTCAGCGGCTCCCACGCGGGCGTGAGCATCGGCGAGGACGGCCCCTCCCAGATGGCCCTGGAAGACCTCGCCATGATGCGCGCCGTCTGCGACAGCACGGTGCTGTACCCCAGCGACCCGAACCAGACCGCCCACCTGGTCATGCTGATGGCGGACCTGCCGCACGTCTCCTACATCCGCACCACGCGCGAGAAGCTGCCGATCCTCTACGGGCCGGACGAGACATACGAAGTCGGCGGCTCGAAGCTTGTCCACCACTCGGACGGCGATCAGGTCGCCGTCGTGGCGGCGGGCATCACGGTCCATGAGGCCAACAAGGCCTATGACCGGCTGAAGGCCGAGGGCATCACCATCCGCCTGATTGATGCCTACTCGGTCAAGCCCATCGACAAGGAAACCCTGCACCGGGCCGCCCAGGACTGCGGCGGCAAGCTGGTCGTCGTCGAGGATCACTGGTTCGAGGGCGGCATCGGCGACGCCGTGTTAGATGCCTTCGTCGGCGTCGGCGACCACGCCCCCACGGTCGTCAAGCTCGCCGTCTCCAAGATGCCCGGCTCCGGCAAGCCCGCCGAACTGCTCCACGCCGCGAGGATAGACGCCGACGCCATCGTCGAGGCCGTCAAGTCGCTGCTGTAGGCGCTTCCATTGCAAGGCCGCCCCTGGTTTCAGGGGCGGCCTTTCTCATTCCGGTCTGATAGGGTACACTGATGCAAAAAAAGTTTATGCCCTTCTGGTGACGTATGTTCCCACATGGCTGAATAGGCGGCGGGAGAAAACGTTGCGTCAGAATATCATCGAGGGCTGCCGCGAGATGCGGGGCATAAACATCGAGATCGAGCGGGAGTTTCACCCGCTGGAGGAAGAAGTCGCCTGCGCGAATCCTCCCGAATGAACCCGGCATCCCATCAAGACGACGAGAGGGGCTAGGATGAGCAAGCGAGAGGTCCGCTGGGAGCGCATGTTCCCCGACGAACTGGAACGGGCATTTGCCGAGTGTCCCCTGGTCTACTTCCCTTACGGCCTGTGTGAGCCGCATGGGCCGCACTGTGCCCTGGGGCTGGACGGCTTGAAGGCGCACGCCGTCGCCTGCCGGGCGGCGCGGGAGGGCGGGGGCATCGTCGCGCCGCCCGACTACTGGCACATCCACGAGATCGGCGGCTACGGGGCCTGGGCCGCGCGGAACATCGGTGAGGTCGAGCGGTCGTGGCTGACCAGCCTGCCGCCCTGGCAGCACTTCAAGAATGTTTGCTATCACGTCCGCGCCGCTGACGCCCTGGGCTTTCAGGCGGCCATCTTCCTGACCGGGCATTACGGGCCGAACTGGCGCGACTTGCAGACTCTGCTGGACCTATTGCAGCCATTTGTCGGCGCGCGTCTGTACGGACTGCCGGACTTTGAGGCGAACTCGCCCGGCTTCAATGGCAGCACCGGGGACCACGCGGGCAAAGTGGAGACGTCCCTGCTGTGGGCTTTGGAGCCGGACGGCGTGGACATGTCACGCCTCCCGGAGCGCAGCGAGCCGGGGGCACACTTCGCGATGGGACCGAGCGCGTTTGACTCCGACCGCCGGGTCGGGGAGCGGATGGTCGCCGACGAAGTGCGCTGGCTGACGGAGAAGGGGCGGGAACTGCTTGCGGCCTATGCCTCGGAGGCACCGGGTCAGAGGCTCAGGACGTTCGCGCAGGTGGAGGCGCTCTGGGCCGATGTGGTCGCCCCGCGCCTGATGCAGTTCGAGACGATGCAGGTGTGGGAGGGGGACGCGCCGCCCGCCGAGGACTCGGTCTGGCGCGCGAACTGGCCGATCCCGGCCTCACCCGTCGGCGGAGAGGGGTTCTCATGAGGACAAAGGCGTTCCTGTTCGGTTTTCTGTGGGCGTTCCTGTACGGCACACCGGCCTGGCCGGACTCCCTGCCGCCGCCGGTCATCCCGCAGTGCGTGGGCGTCAACATCCACTTCACCGGCGCACCGGCGCGGGACCTGGACGGGATTCAGGCGGGCGGCTTCGGCTGGGTCCGCATGGACTTCGTGTGGAGCGCCATCGAGAAGGTGAAGAGCCAGTACGACTTCGCTGCCTACGACGCGCTCCTCGCCGGGCTGACGGCCCGCCACATCAAGCCGCTGTTTATCCTCGACTACGGCAACGACCTATACCAGACCGGCTCGCCGCGCTCGCCCGAGGCGCGGGCGGCCTTCGCGCGGTTCGCCGCCGCCGCCGTGACACACTACAAGGGCAGACCGATCCTGTGGGAGATCTGGAACGAGCCGAACATCGGGTTCTGGAAGCCCGCCCCGAACGCCGCCGAGTATGGGCGGCTGGCGTTCGAGACGGCACGCGCCATCAAACAGGCCGACCCGAGCGCGACGGTGCTTGCGCCGGGATCGTCCTCCATCCCGCTGGATTTCCTGGAAAGTGCCTTCCAGACCGGCCTGCTGCGCTACATTGACGCCGTTTCGTTGCACCCGTATCGCGGCGACAAGCCCGAGAGCGCGGCGGCGGACTACCCCGCCGTGCGCCGGCTGATCCGGAAGTATGCGCCGCCCGGCAAGGCCGTCCCGCTCGTATCGTCCGAGTGGGGCTACACGGCCCTCAACATCACGGAGGAGCGGCAGGGGGAGTATCTGGCGCGGCAATGGCTGTCCAACCTGGCTGAGGGCGTGCGCCTGAGCATCTGGTACGACTGGCACGACGACGGGCTGGACCCGAAGGAGGGCGAACACCACTTCGGGACGGTCCACAATGACTACACGCCCAAGCCCGCGTTCGAGGCGGCGCAAAGGCTGACGCGGGCTTTGGGCGGCTATCGTTTCGTCAAGCGACTTCCGCTGGCGTCAGATCAAGACTATCTGCTGCTGTTCGCTCAGGGGAAGGCGGTGAGAACGGCCTCCTGGACGACAGGGCCGGGCCACGCCGTCTCGCTGCCCGGCGGCGGGCGGCTCGCCCTGACCGGCAGCCCGCAGTACCAGGACGCGGGCAGTGATGCGGCCCTCCGCGCCGCCGCGTCCTGGTCGGTGACGGCGGGGGACGGGTTCTACTCGGCGGGGCAAACGCCGACATTCGTCCTATCCTATCACAGCACGGATGGTCGCCGCCACAGTACCCGGCTTCTGGCCGCAGTGACGGTTCCTGGCGACGCGCCGAAGTCGGTCGCAAGCCGGCAAGACCAGGCGGGGCCGGGGGGAACGTGGCGCTGGGGGATTGTGGTGCCTGGACTCGCGCGCGTCCCCGTGCAGATGCGCGTCAGTCTCGCGCTCGACGGTGTCCGGCAGCCATACCCGCAGGAGGTTACGCTTCTACCGACCGACCCGCTGACACTCTCGGTCGCGCCGCTAACGGACCACAGCCTACAGGTACACATCGCCAATGCCGCCGGCACGGCGTTTGCAGGCAGCCTGAGCCTCATGCCTGGCGCGGCGGCAGGAAATCCGGTGCGCCTGACGGTGGGGCAGACAGAGCTTGACGTGACTCTGCCCACCGACCCTCGCCTCGGCACGGGCCTCTCCCTGCGGGACGCGCGAGGGCGGCTGGTCGCCCGTCTCCCCGCGACCCGGTTCGTTCCCTACGATGCCGCGCTCCCCGCACTCCGCGCCGTGCTGGACGGTGACGCGAAGGTCCCAACGGTCGTCCATCTTGACGCGGCTTCTGCCCCGCCGGGCGGTGGCCCGGCCCTACTCTTGGACTACCAATTCGCGCCCGGCTGGTCCTTCGTGCGCGTCGCCGAGGGTCAGCCTGCCGCCTTGCCGGGAAGGCCGCTGGGCCTGGGCCTATGGGTGCATGGGGACGGCAGCGGCAACCTGGCCCGGATGCGGTTCCGGGACGCGACGGGGCAGACACTTCAAGTGAACGGCCTGCCGGTGGACTGGTCGGGCTGGCGCTTCGTCCCCTTCCTGCTCGTCCCGCCGCCCGGCAAGTCCGCCGACCTCGGCCACTGGGGCGGTGTGAACGATGGCCAGGTCCACTACCCCGTCACCGTGGACACCCTGTTCCTGTTCGACTCCCGCCCGGATGCGCCCCGGCACCGGGGGATGGTCTGGGTCAAGCAGCCCACGGTGATCTACGGCGCGGACAAATAGGCCGGGCAGTTCGGCGGGGTGTGAATAGGGTATAATCAGGGAGTACGAGAAACGGAACACTACCAAACAGAACGACACCACAGAACGACACCCTGGCGACGAGGTTTGACCAAGATGCTACAACGTCATGTCCCGGCACAGCGCCGGAATCCTTTGGCGGAAGAGGCGATCCCGTTGCGGACGCGCATCGCCCTCTGGAAGTGTGTCCGGCGCGACACGGGCTTCCTCAGCCGCTCCGAGAAGACCATGGAAGAGCTGGCGCGTCGCCTGCACGTCCAGGCGGCCCGCGCCCGGCTGCGGGCGGACCACGCGCAGGAGCTTAACCTGCCCGACCTTTCCGCCGCCGACAAGTGGTGGAAAAAGCAGTGGCAGGAGGAAGACACCCCCCGCCGGTAGACACGGCAGCCCAAAAAGGCCCGGCCCTGATAATCAGGGCCGGGCCTATTCTACATCGGAAAGGAAGACCCCGATGAACACCCTCACGTCCAAGCTCGCCGTCCAGATGTATACGGTGCGCGACTTCACCGGCACCGTCGCCGGCCTCGCGGACACCCTCGCCAAAATCCGTGCCATCGGCTACCCCGCCGTCCAGCTCTCGGCCGTCGGCGCGATGGGGGGCGAGACGCCCGCCGTCACCCCGGAGCAGGCACGGCGGATGCTCGACGACAACGGCCTCAAGTGCATCGCCACGCACCGAGGCTGGGAAAGCCTGGCGCGCGAGACGGAGCGGGAGATCGCCTTCCACCACACCCTGGGCTGTGACTTCGCCGCCATCGGCAGCCTGCCGCCCCCCTACGCCGGGGCGGGCGGGGCGGGCTATGCCGACTGGACGCGGGAGGCCGCCCCGGTCATCGCCCGCCTCAAAGCCGCCGGCATCCGCCTGGGCTACCACAACCACGCGGGCGAGTTCGAGCGGGTCGGCGCGGGCAGCGCGGGCACACGGTTCGACGTCCTGATTGAAGAGGGCGGCCCGGACCTGTGCCTGGAACTGGACCTGTATTGGATCAGCCACGCCGGGGCGAACCCGGAGCGGCTGGTGGAGCGGTGTGCGGGCCGCGTCCCCGTGATCCACGTCAAGGACTGTGAAGTCGCGAACGGCCAGCCGGTCATGGCCCCGGTCGGCGAGGGGAACCTGGACTGGATGAATCTCCTGCCCGCTTGCGCCGCCGCCGGGGTCGAGTGGTACGCCGTCGAGCAGGACGTCTGCCGCCGCGACCCGTTCGACTGCCTCCGATCCAGCTTCGAGTTCTTGACCGGCTTCTGAATAGGCCCCGCTAGAGCGTCCGGACAAACTCCAGCACCTGCCGGGTGTGGTCCTCCACCTTGACGCGCGGGTAGACCTTGGCGATTTTGCCTTCTTTGTCTATCACGAACGTCGTCCGCTCGATCCCCCAATACGTCTTGCCGTAGTTGTTCTTCTCCTTCCACACCCCGTAAGCCTCGGCGACCATGTGGTCGGTGTCGGCCAGGAGGGGGAAGGGGAGGGCGTGCTTCTCGGCGAACGCGACGTGCGAGGCCTGGTCGTCCGGGCTGATGCCCAGGATCGCCCCGCCCGCCGCCTCGAAGTCCGGCCCCATGTCCCGGAAGCCGCACGACTCCGCCGTGCAGCCCGGCGTGTCGTCCTTCGGGTAGAAGTACAGGACGACCGCCGACCGGCCTTTGTAGTCGGACAGGGACAGCGGCGTCTCGCCCTGACGGGTAACGGCGGGGACTCGGAAGTCCGGGGCCATGTCGCCCACGGTCAGTTCAGCCATGCGTTGTTCTCCTTGGAGGTCTTGTTAAGGTCTGTCAGGGTAAGCCGGGCCGCTTGACGCCCCGACGGCGGTGTGTTAGAATGGGTCTGCACGAAAGGATCTTAACCATGCAGTCTCTGCGACAAACGATAATTCTATGCCTGATGGGGGCCTCCGTCCTTCCCCTGCTCGCCGGCTGCGGGGGTGGGGGCGGCGGCAACGGCAACACCGGCGGCGGGGGCACGACCGGGACATCGGGGACGGCCGGCACTTCGGGGACATCGGGGACGACCGGCCCGCCGCCCGTGACTTCGGTGAGCATCGTCGAACCCAATGGCCTGACCGCCTCGCTTTCTGAGAACGCCGGCAGTATCAGCGTCGGCGGCAGTGTCACCTACACGCTGACCCTGACCAACACTACTACGGCCGCCGTTTCCATCCATTACAGCGCCGCCGTGCCGACCCAGCCGCCCGCCGGCATCATCGTGCGCGACTCGTCCGGCAACCAGGTCCCCGGCTCGGTCCCCGGCCCGCCCCCGCTCGACACGCTCTCGCTCGCGCCGGGGCAGACCCTCACCAGCACCCAGACCGTCTCCGGGTACGCCGTAGCCGGGACCTATACCGCCACCGCGACATTCAGCGACGGCCCGGCCTTCGCGACCCTCGCGCCACTCTCCGTCGCCGTGCAGTAGGGGTGTGATGAACGGGCGGTTGAAACCGCTGCAACAAGTTCACAAAACCTGCCTTCGCAGGTTAGGTCTTAGTCGCCGAAGGGTGACTTCGTGCTTTCGTTGCCGCGACTTCAATCGCCCAGCCTGCTTCTTCTCCCCTTTGTCCTCTACCCCTCCCGCTGCGGGCGCTCCCAGATCGTCTCGGGGACGCCCGCGCGGCTGTTCACCAGCCGCGCCAGCACGAACAGATAGTCGCTCAGGCGGTTCATGTACCGCGCCACTTCCGGGTTGACCGGCTCCGACTGTTCCAAAGTCACCAGGCACCGCTCCGCCCGGCGGCAGACCGCCCGCGCCTGATGCAAGGCCGCCCCGCCCGGCGAGCCGCCCGGCAGGATGAAATGCCGGAGGGGGGGAAGCTCGGCCTCGAAGCGGTCGATCTCCGCCTCCAGCCGCGCCGTCGCCTCCGCCTCCAGCCGCCCCGCCGCGTCGCCGCGCGCAAGCGGCGTCGCCAGGTCCGCCCCGACCTCGAACAGCTCCCCCTGGATGCGCGTCAGGACCGCCCTCGCCTCCGCGTCGCCGACCAAGGTCAGGGCAGACCCCAGGACCGCGTTGCACTCGTCCACCGTCCCGTAGGTTTCCACGCGCCCCGCGTTCTTCAGGACCCGCTGGCCTCCGTACAGGCTCGTCTCCCCGCCGTCCCCGTCTCTGGTGTAAATCTTCATGGGTGAGTCTTCTGTCTATTTTACCTGCGCGCCCGGCTGGACGGCGTCCGGGTCGGCCGGGTGGAGGAGGATGGCGTGGCCCTCGGCGTCGGTGGCGGCCATGAGCATCCCCTGGGACTCCAGCCCGCGCATCTTGCGCGGGGCGAGGTTGGCGACGACGACGATCTTGCGTCCGGGCAGGTCCTCGGGGGCGTAGGATTCGGCGATGCCGGCCAATATCTGCCGGGGCGTCTCCTCGCCGATGTCCACGGTGAGCTTGAGCAGCTTGGTCGCGCCCTCGATGCGCTCGGCGGTCTTGATCTCGCCGATCTTGAGCTGGACCTTGGCGAAGTCCTCGATGGTGATGGTGCTGGGCATGGCGGGCTTTGCTTCTGCGGGAGTCGTCGTCTCGGTCGTCTGTACGGGCGTAGTCTCGGCCATCTTGGGCGTCTTCTCTTTCTTGGGCTTGTCCGCCGGGGGCGGGGCGTCTTTCTTGATCTCGTCCTTCTTGATCTCGATGCGCGGGAAGATCGGCTGCGCCTCCTCGGTCTTCAGCCCGCCCGGCAGGCCGCCCCACCGGGTCGCATGCGCCCAGTCCGTCAGGGGCGCGTCGCCCAGGCCGAGCTGGGTACGGATGAGGCCCGCGACGTGCGGCAGGAGCGGCGTCAGGAGGACGCCGACGATGCGTGTGGCCTCCAGAGCCGCGTAGAGCGCGTCGGCGACGCCCTGCGCGTCGCCGGCCTTGTTCAGCTTCCAGGGCGCGGTCCGGTCGATGTCGCCGTTGCCGCCCTCCACCAGCTTGATGACATTGCCCAGCGCGCCGCCGGGGTCGAGGGCGAGCATGGCTCGCTCCACGTCCTGCGTGACCTCGTTTGCGAGTGTCGCCAGTGCGCCGCCTTCGGTGCGGGCGGCGGACCCCTCGGGGATGATGCCGCCCGCATACTGCGCCAGCATCTTCAGAGTCCGGTTCAGCAGGTTGCCCAGCTTGTTGCACAGCTCGGGGTTGTAACGCTTCTCGATCAGGTTCTCGACCGAGAACTCGGCGTCGCTCGTGAACGAGATGTCGCGCAGCAGATAGTAGCGCAGGGCGTCCTTGGCGACGGCCGCCGTCATGGTGCTGCGCGCGACCAGGGTATCCACGACCTCCTGCGGGGTGGGGATGTTGCCCTTGGACTTGGAACCCTTTTCGCCGTCCACCAGCCACCAGCCGTGCCCCAGGACCGTCGTCGGCAGGGCGAGGCCCAGGCCCATCAGCATGGCGGGCCAGAGGAGCGCGTGGAAGCGCACATAGATCTCTTTGCCGACCAGGTGAACGTCGGCGGGCCAGACCGTGTCCCAGGCGGCGTTGCCGGGCCAGCCGGTCGCGGTGAGATAGTTGATGCAGGCGTCGAACCAGACGTAGACGACCTGCGAGTCGTCGCCCGGCACGGGGATTCCCCAGCCGGTGTTCCGGCGCGAGATGACCACGTCGCGCAGCCCGCCCTTGACAAACGCCAGGACCTCATTGCGGCGCGTTTCGGGCTGCAAGAACTCGGGGCGGCTCTCAATGTGTTCCAGGAGCCGGTCGCCGTAGGCGGACAGTTTGAAATAGTAATTGTCTTCGGTGACGCGCTCGACGACCGCCCCGCTCTCCTTCGCCCGCCCGTTTTCTACTTCTGAGTCTAAAAAGAATGTCTCGTCGGCGACCGAGTACCAGCCCTCATACTGACCGGCGTAGATGTCGCCCTTCGCCTGGAGCCGCCGGAAAACCTCGGCGACGGCGACCTTGTGGCGCGGCTCCGAGGTGCGGATGAAGTCGTCATTGGAGATGTCAAGATACTGCCAGCAGTCGCGGAACCGCTGCGAAACCTTGTCCGCGAATGCCTGCGTCTCCATGCCCTCTTTGGCGGCGGCGTTCGCGACCTTCTGCGCGTGTTCGTCCGTGCCGGTCAGGAAGAAGGCCCGGTCGCCGCGCAGGCGGTGGAAGCGGGCCAGGGCGTCGCACAGCAGTGTCGTCGTCGCCGACCCGACGTGGGGGGCGCTGTTGACGTAGTAGATGGGCGTCGTGATGTAGAAGGTCTTGTCCATTGGGGCTATGTTACCCGACTTTGCCGCCCCACGGCAACTAAAAAGCCCCCCCGTCCCCATTCGAGGGGGACGGGGGGGCCAGCCAAAGCACGGGCGCTCTACATGTTCTTCATCAGGCGGGCGGTGATTTCTTTCATTTCGCCCATGTCGAAGGACGGAATGCCGCTCGCGGGGGCGGGATCGAGGTCCGCCAGGGAATGCCCCTGCGGGACCCCTTCGCGCACTTCCAGCGGCTGGCCGTCTTCGGGGTGGGTGCCGTTGAAGACCGCGCCGATGGTCTTGAAGTCCTCGTCACTGAAGCGGTACAGGGACCGGTGCAGGCCCTTCTCGATGAACTCGCGGCACTCGGGAATCTTATCGGTGCGGATGTCCGGGATGGGGAGCATCTTCGGCACGTCCACTCCGGTGATCTTCTCCAGGGCGACCGCGTAGGCGAGCTGGTGGACGCCGCCGCGGCAGAGCAGGTAGCCGGTCAGCCGCCGGACGACGGGGTTGGTGCTGCTCTCATAGACGCGGAGTTTGCCCATGCGCGCGCCGCTCTCCAAAAAGAAGTTGTGCAGCATGTCCAGCACGAGGTTGCCGCTGCTGAAGACGTAGTCTCCGCGCCAGGGTGCCCCCATCGCGTCGGCGGCCAGCGTGCTGTTGCCGTTGTTGATGAACTGGTGGCGAATGCCGTTGCCCCCGTTCAGCTTGGAAAGCGGCGCGTCGTCAGGGTCCGCCTTGGGCGGCTCGCCGCCGTTCTGGAGCAGGTTGATGGTGGCGGCGACCAGCTCGACGTGGCCGAACTCTTCCGCCGTGATGCTGGCGACCAGGTCGTAGAACGGGAGGATCTGGTCGCGCCCGCGCATGTTGAACGACTGGTACATGTAGTTGTTCAGCGTGGACATCTCGCCGAAACGGCCGCCCATCAGCTCCTGCACGACCGCCGCAGCGGCGGGGTCGGGGTTGACATTCTTCGGCAGATCAACCTGCAATTTGTCGATACGTTTGAACATCGGGGGAAGTCCTCTCTAGACTATGAGGCATGGACAAGTGGGACAATGGCCTGGCAGGATTACCAGCATGGCCCGGTTTACCCGGATGTATTTTTGCTCTAACGGAGCAGGCGATAAGATTTGCCGGTAGGAGGCCGGATGAGGAAGGGCCGCGTAGGGATCAATCCCCGCGCGGCCCTCCCATCAGAATCTCTGTCGGCCCATCGCCCTCAATCCGCCGCGCAGGCCCCGCCGCAGCAGCCGCCGGGCGCGCCGCAGTGGAAGGGTCCGGGCATGGCGGAGCGCCCACCGTCCCGGACCACGGCCTGGGCCGTGAGCGAGATCTTGCGGGCGGTCTTGGCCGCGCCGCACTGCGGGCAGGTCGTGTCGGGGGCGTCTCGGCGGCTGGCGGGGACGAGCGCCTCGAAGTCGGTGTCACAGGCACGGCAGACGTATTCGTAAAGGGGCATGGTCGTGTCTCCAGGGATGCAGTTATGCAATTGTACCCGAAGCAGAACGGTCCGTCGCTCGACAGGGGTGTGCTACTGTACAGTGACCGTGAGTGGGGATACCACAGACTTCGGTACACCAGAAGTGGCGGAGTCATAAAAATTGCCACCGACGGTGAACTTGTCCCCGTTGCTTAGACCCGCGACGGTCGAGAGGATGTTCCTGCTGGAACCCCCACCAGCGCCAAAGGACGCGCTCGTAGATTGGAAATTGGCGACCTTTGTGATCCCGTAGGTGGAGGGCAACCCCATCATCGGGGAAATTGGGTCGAAGGTGACATCCACGCTGCGCGACTGCGACCCGTTCACATAGGTCGCGGTGAGTGAGTAAGTGGCCTGATGGCCTGCGGTGATGATCGCCGGGCCGGAGATGGCCAAGGAGTTCGCCACATAAGTCCATCCGGTCGGGGCCGTATAAGCCTCCACCGGCGTCAGCAGGCCCAGCGGCAGGACGTTCGCGGCCAGGATGACCGCCACCCCGCCGGAGAGGGCCAGCCGGCCCGCCCGGCGCAGGGCCGGAGGAACACGCACGGCGGCGGGTTCCGGCTCCTCGCCGCGCGCCGCCGCAAGACCGACGCCCAGCAGCGCCCAGAACAGGAGGGACGCCTCGGGGAACTGCCAGGAGGGGCTGGCGAGGGCGTCCACGGCCTGCCCCGCGACGACGCTGAGGGAGGCGATGACCAGCGCGTCCTGGCCGGGCGAGCGGTGCCGCCGCGCCCGCAGGGGTCCCGCCTGCGGAGTCCGCGCCCGCCGGAGCCGGCCCAGGCCCAGGCAGACGAACGACGCCAGGGCGGCGACGTACAGCCCCAGCCCGACCAGGCCGGTTTCGGCCGCCGTTTGCAGGTATAGGTCGTGGGCCTCCTCCGACAGCGAGGGGCGCTCCGAGGGCAGGAGAGGGCTGCCGGCCCGTGTCCACGCCCACTGCGCGCCGGGATAGCGGCCCAGGCCGATCCCGGCCAGCGGGTGTGCCGCCGCCAGCCGCGATGCGCCGCGCCAGAGCGTGAGCCGCTCCTGCCAGCTCTTGTCCACACCGAGCGCCGAGAGGGTGCCGACCCGCGCCGTCATCGGCGCGCGCAGGTCCGCGGGCGTGAGGAGCAGCCAGAGCGCCAGTCCGGCCACGGCCAGCGCCGCCGCCGCCAGGAGAATGGCCCGGCCCATGCGCCGGCGGCTGCCGGCGCGGAAGAGCCACAGGCAGCCGAATACCAGGGTGGCGGCCAGAGCGCCCGCCCAGGCGCTCCGCGTCTGGCTCAGGGCCAGGCAGAGCGCGCCGCCGCCCGCCACCGCGAGGCTCCCCAGCCGCCAGCGCGGGTCCCGCGCGGTCAGGGCGACGGCCACGACCGGCGGCAAAAGCAGCAGCAGGACGCTCCCATAGATCTGATGGTCCCGGTACGGCCCGGTCAGGCCGCCCCCGCCCGGATGCAGGCCGTCCGCGATACCCAGCAGCGCGAGCGCCCCGGCCAGCGTGACGGCGAACCGGGCGGCGAGCTTGGTGTGCCGGAAGAACGCACCCAGGGCGAGCGCCAGCCCGATCCCCGCGCCCCAGCGCAGCGTCTCGGTCAGCGCGGCCCGCGCCCAGGGCGTCCCCAGGCTGCGCCCCGCCGACAGCAGGAGCCAGAACAGCAGGCCCAGGAGCCAGAACTCCGGGCGCGTGACGGCGGCGACGATGCTTCGGACAATCCTTTGCCTCATGGTGATCCCTCCCTAGAACGTCATTCAGTTGTGTGATCAGAAGTGTGTGGCGATGAAAACGTGCGAGAGTGTGCGGAAAATGTCGCCGGCGCGCGTCCGTGAGTGGGGGTGGCTTCCTGCCAATTTCCCCGCCGGTCGAAGAGTCTTCTTCATTCTAGCACGACCCCGCCTGCTTGTCAAGGGGAAAACAAGGAATCTCGCCCCCTCTTCGCGAACGGGGCCGCATGACCCCCAATGCCCCCCCGACAAGCGTCCTCACCGCGAGCGCCCTCTGGCGCGCGACCCGCGCCTACTCGTTCCCCGCGAGCGTCATCCCCGTCCTGCTGGGGACGGCCCTGGCCGCGCGGGGGTACGCCTACCCCGGCCACACCCATTTCGACGGGCCGGCCTTCGCCCTGACTCTGGTGGGTGCGGTCCTGGCGCACTTCGGCGCGAACGTCCTCAACGACTACTTCGACTTCGTGAACGGCGTAGACACGCGGCCCGAACACGGCAGCGGCGTCCTCACGGGCGGGCTGATGTCCGCCCGCCAGGCGCTGGCCTTCGGCGCGGCCCTGATGGCCGGGGCCGCCGCCTGCGGCCTGCTGCTCCTGCCCGGCCACGCCGCCGCCGTCCTGCCGCTGGCCCTGGTCGGCCTGGGCTGCGCCGTCCTGTACCCCGCCGTCCTGAAGCGCTACGCCCTGGGCGACTTCCTGATCATCCTCGCCTTCGGCCTGGGGCTGACGCTCGGCGCTTACGCGGTGCAGCAGAGTGGCGCGCTGTCCGCGCGCCAGTGGCTCCTGGTTTCGCTGTATGCCGTCCCCGTCTGCCTCTTGGTGGATGCGATCCTGCACGCCAACAACCTGCGGGACGCCCCGGACGACCGCGCCGCCCACGTCCGCACCCTGGCGACCCTGCTGACGCCCGGAGCAGGCCAGGCGCTCCAGGTTTTCCTGCTCTTCGGGCCGGTCGCCTTCGCCGTGGGCGGCGTTCTATTTCACCTGCTCCCGGTCTGGAGCCTGACGACCCTGCTCGCCGTGCCCCTGCTGGTCAGCGCCTATAAAACGGGCAGCGTGCCCGGCACGGCGCAGACGCACCTCCTCTTCGGCCTGCTCTACACGGCCTCGCTCCTGTTCAAACCCGTCTTCGTCTGAGCGCGACTTCGAGCAGGGCGGCCAGGGCTACGCCGATGACATAGCAGAGGAGGTTGGAGGCGCTGAAGCCGACGCCGAAGACGAGCGCCCCCGCCCGGCTGTGCCGGGCGGCCACCAGCCAGGGGGTCTGCGCGAACTTCAAGGCCTCGATCCCGAAGCAGAACAGCGTCGCGGCCAGTGCGGCGTAGAGGGTGGAACGGCGCGGGAAGAGGAAGCCGACCAGCCAGAAGGCCATGGTCGCATACAGCGCGTCCCCGGCGTTCTTCGCCAGCCACGGCGGCAGGAAGGCCGAGAACTTGCGCGAGGTGAGGCCGAGGGCGATGGTCAGCGCGATGAGGAGGGCGTAGGCGCGGCGGCTGCGCGGCGTTTTCAGGATGCTCACCAGAGGCGGGTGATGCCGTAGGCATCGAAAGCCTTGTCGGCGCTGACCACGGCCATGTTTTCCGTGATGCTCTGCGCGATGATGAGCCGGTCGAACGGGCCGCGGTGGTGAAACGGGAGCCTGGAAACCAGAGCCAGGTGTGCCATCTTGATTGGCAATAGTTGGATGTTGTTGCGCGCGATCTGTTCCGCCACGAAATCCTCCACAGGTGCGGGGAAGACCAGTTTGCCCGTGCCGACCTTGATCGCCATCTCCCATACGCTCGCGAGGCTCAGTGAAACATCGTCTTCCGTCTCAATGCGGTTTTTCGCCGCGGTACTTAACTGAGGCGCGTCGAAGACGAACCAGATGAACGTGTGAGTGTCCAGTAGAGACATCACATGTATTCCTTGAAGTCTTCGAGCGGCGCGTCGAAATCTTCCGACATCCAGTAGGCCCCCTGCGCCGTCCCGGCACTCCGTTTTGGCGGCTGCTTCTCCTGCGCGTCAGTGATAGGCTCATCGAAGTCAGGCAACAGGCTAAACATCCCCTTCGCGCTGCCGAACTGCGGGCGTGGCTTCTCGGCGGGCTGCTTGTTCTCCCGCTCGAACTCCGTCAGCGTTTGCAGCAGGCGTGCCGCGACGGCGTCCTGCTCGGCGTCGGGCAGGGGGGAGACTTGGGCCAGGACTTTTTCCAAGAGCGCGGTCATTCGTTGTCACCTCCGGTCGTACTGCTATTCTACCTGAATGCACAACAAACACGCCTCCCCCGCGCGGCAGCGCCGGCGGCCCCTGACGTAAAGAGCGTAAAATACTTGCATTCTGCTCACAACACTTGTCAAATGTCTCATTTGGTGCTATAATGACGGCTGAGGCCGAACATCTGTTGCCGAACGGATGTGCCTTGTCATTCTTTTCGACCCGCGAGGGGAGGGAACAGAGCCATGCAAAAACCAATTTCCAGCCGCCAGCAGCAAATATTACGTTACATCCAGCAGCACATGGACGCCCACGGCTACCCGCCGACCGTCCGCGAGATCGGGAGCGCCGTCAGCCTGTCGTCGTCGTCCACGGTCCACGCGCACCTGAAGTCGCTGCAAGAGCAGGGACACATCGAGCGAGACGCCGTGCTGACGCGGGCGATCAAGCTGACGGGGACGGGCGGCGATGAGGGCCGGCCGCCGGTCAAGTCGTTCATCCAGATGCCGATCATCGGGACTGTCGCGGCGGGCAAGCCGCGTCTGGCCGTGGAGGACGTCGAAGACGTCTTCCCGCTGCCCTCGGACTTCATCTCCGGCGACGGGTTCATGCTGCGCGTCATAGGGGACAGCATGATCGAGGACGGCATCCACGAGGGCGACCTGGTCGTCGTGCGCCGCCAGCAGACCGCCGACAACGGCGAAACGGTGGTCGCCATGATTGACAACGAGGCGACCGTCAAGCGGTTCTACAAGGAGAAGTCGCGGATTCGCTTGCAGCCCGCCAACAAGCGGATGAAGCCCATGTACTTCGACAACGTGGATATCGCCGGCAAGGTCGTGGGGCTGGTCCGGCACCTCGCCTGGTAAGCGAAAGGAACACAGGATGCCACACATCGAGAACCATGCCGAGATCAATGCACCCCTGGAAGCGGTCTTCGTACTGGCGCGGGATCAGGAAGCTTTCCCGCGGTTCATGCCGGACGTGGAGAGCGTGACGGTGGCGGAGCGGAGCGCGGACGGCAGCCGGGTGGTGACGGACTGGGTGGCGGTGGCCTCCGACTTCAAGCTGAAGGTGCGCTGGACCGAGGAAGACGTTTGGGACGAGGCCGCGCACACCTGCCGCTTCACGCAGCTCAAGGGCGACTACACCGCCTACGGCGGCCTGTGGACGTTCACGGCGGACGGGCCGAACCTGACGCGCTTCCAGTCCGAGATTGATTACGAGCTGGACATCCCACTCATCGGCCCGCTGCTCAAGGCCGTCGTCGCGCGGCTGATGCGGGACAACACGCAGAAGATTCTGGAGGCCATCAAGGCGCGTGCCGAGCAACCTTCGCCGGGCTGACTGCGGCGTCCGAGCCGATCTGGACGCCGACGTAGTAGTGCTTCAGTATCTCCCGATATGTCTTCCGGTAGGGCGGCCCGGCCATCGCCACCGCGCCGTCCTGCGACATCCCCAGCCCATGCCCCCAGCCCTTGCCGTCGAACCGGTAGTCCCCTTCCGGGGTGCGCGTCAGCGCCACCCGCGTACTCCGCAGGCTGTCATACCCCAATATTTGCCTTAGCTGTGGGCCGGTCACGGTCCGCAGGGTGCCGTCCGCCCCGGCGACGGTCGCCGTCGTGATGCGGCCCGAGGCGTCCAGGCCGTCCAGTGTCAGGGAGACGAACCGGCTGACCCGCGTGCGTGGGTCACGCGCCAATGCCTGCGCCAGTTGGGCCTGCGTCCAGGTCTGCGTCCAGGTGTGGTAGCGTCCGGTGGCCGAATAATCCAGCCCGTCTTTCTCGTCCGCGTCCCGCACCGCCTGGAGGTAAGGGCAGTCCCCGCCGTCGTCGCAGGCCGTCATGCCGCCGCTGTCGGTGGAGTAGGGGGCGTCGATCATCCGGCCCTTATATGTCAGCACCTGCCCGCGCGTGTCGTCCACGGCGGCGTTGGAAGCGGCCGTTTCGCCGTCCAGGCCCTCATACCCCTCGCAACGCGTCGTGTCGTCCAGGTCGAAGCCGTCCTGGAGGCACTTGCCCCGGTTCTTCAGGGCATAAGTCCGGGCCGCGACCGCCTGCGCCTTCATGGCCTCCATGGGAACCTTCGTGCCGATCTCGGCGGGCAAGACCCCATACAGGTACGACTCCAGCGCGACCGTGTTGACGACCCGCAGCGTGCCGTTCGCCTCACGCCGCACCGTCAGGAAGCCCCGATAGCGGTGCCAGGGGGTGTCTCTCAGGCCGGGAGTGCAGTCGTCCATCCGCGCGACTCTGAGGAAGCCCCCCTGCCCCGGCATGACATTGATAGCCGCACTGCCGTCGGCGACGGCAGTGTCGTTTGGACCTTCCACCCGTGCTAGGGCGACCCCCGTCGGAGACACCGTCATCTTGTAGATGCTTTTCCCCGCCCCGTGTGCCAGGGCGCGGCGTGTCAGGGCGTCGGTGAGGGAGAAGGGCCGGTCAGACGAGAGCAGTAGGATCGTGGAATGGCGGAAAGAGTGATCCAGCCCGACGCGGAGGGCACCCGGCGGCACGTCAGCGGCCAGAACGGGAACGATGGGGGCAAAGGCAAGCAGGGTGAGGGCGAGAAGGGGGCGCATTCTTCCTCCGAGGGGCGAGGCGGTCAGACACATACGACAACAGCCCAGGAGGAACCCTGAGCTGCGAAGTCAACTATGAATAGTTAGGTGGTCGGGGTGACAGGACTTGAACCTGCGACCTCTCAGTCCCGAACCGAGCGCTCTACCAAACTGAGCTACACCCCGTTGTGCCGTCCGACGGATGACGTTTTTCTCATCGGGTGCGGGGATATGATAACCCATTTCTCCCCCATCTGTCAAGCCTTTGGGCGGGAGGATTCAAGATAAACCGCTGACACGCCGAAAATTGGGGCAGAAAGGGTCCTACCCCCATGCGATGCTCCACGTTTTTCCTGCTCCCCGCAGCCTCCCTCGTCAGGCTGTACGCCGGCCAGACCCTCGCCCCGACGGCCCGCGCCCAGCCGGCCTCAGCCCCGCTGGCCTACCGGGTCAGGCTGGACTGGCAGAAGGCCGAGCCGGTCCCCGGCGGCCTGGTCATCCGGGGGCGCATCACCAACACGGGCACGACGCCGCTGACCTACACGCAGGTCACGCCGACGTTTTTGAACCACGCGGGGACGGAAGTCTTCAGGGGCAGCGGCTATCTCACGGCCAGCCCACTGCCGCCGGGCCGGTCCGCGGAGTTCCGCGCCTTCGAGACTTCAGCCCCTCGGTTCGCCGGGCTGCGGATGCTGTTCCGTGAGGCGGGGCACCCGGTACTGGTGGACGGGCCGTACCCGTCGGCGGGACCAAAGGCGCTGCCCGCGAGGACGGCGCAGGCGTTATAGGCGGGCAAGTACCGCCCGCTTTCGGCTATAATGGGGACATGACTTACGCCCGGTTCCTGCTGGTCTTCCTCGCCGTCCCCATCCTCCTTCTCCTCCTGCTGGTGCGCGGGCGACTGCGCGGGCGGCATTACGTCTCCTGCGCCCTGGTCTGCGGCCTGGCGTTCGTCTACACCTCGCCGTGGGACAACCACGCCGCGAAGACGAGGCTGTGGACGTTTGAACCGGCCTTCGCCCCGCCCAGCCACTTCGTCTTCTACCTGCCCTGGGAGGAGTATGCGTTTTACTTCGCCCAGGGCATCCTGATGTGCCTGCTGCTGGTCGCCCTGGCGCGTCGCCTGCGCCCTCGCGCGGATGAGAACGTCGGCGTAGACCTATGATGCACTGGACATATCTCTTCTATGAGCTGGCCTGGGCGCTGCCCGTCATCGCCGTCCAGTGGGCGGCGGCCTGGCGGGAGCTTTGGCGGTGGCGGCGGTTGCTTGCGGCGGCAGTCATGATCGCGACGCTGTATTTGGGGGCGTGTGATGCGTTCGCGCTCGGGCACGGCATCTGGCGGGTAGACCCGGCGCGCGTCGTGGGCCTCTACGCCGGCTCACTGCCGCTGGAGGAGTTCGTCTTCTACTTCGTGACCAACATCATGGCCGCGCAGGGGTTCGTGATGATCGCCGGATTCCTGCGGGAGCGGGGAAAGCGGGCGGGGGCAGGCTGAACGACCTGCCCCGCCCGATCTCGGTCAGGCCTCAGTCACAGGATACTGGACCTCGGTGACGTAGGCGCTCGGGTCGCCGTCGCGCTCGTATTGGAGGTAGACCTCGCGGCTCGGCCCGCAGATGCGGCGGCCGTTGGCCTTGGTCCAGCGAACGATGGCCTCATGAGCCTGCCCGATTCCCCGGAACGGGCCGCGATGGATGGCCGAAGCCATCGTCTCGACTGCGGGCAGGTGAGAAACCTTGACGCGCTCACTGTCGGGGATCGGCGCGACGATGGGGAAGGCGGCCTCGACCGCCATGTCGGCGCCGCTCGGCGGCCCGTCCTCGTGCCATAGGTCGAAGCCGGGGCCGGCGATGACCGCCCCCTGGCTCGTGGCGTAGCCGTACACCTCATCGAAGAGGCGATTGAAGGTCGGCGTGACCTGCTCCCAATCCGGGATGGTGTCGCGCACAGAGGCGACCAGCAGCGGCTCCACTTTCTTGAGCCGGATGTCGTAATCGGGCATGGTGTTCTCCTGTTCGAGTTGTCGAAGCCGCGTTTCCACCCGCGCCAGGCGCGCTTGTTCCTCCGCTATCCGTCGCTGCATCTCCGCCTGTTTGTCCCGGAGCAGGCGGGTCATTTCCGCCGGCGGCAGGTTCCGGCGCAGCAGGCCCGCGATCTCGTCCAGCGAGAACCCCAGGTCCCTCAAGGCGAGGATGCGGTACAGGCGGGGGAGCTGTTCCAGAGTGTAGTAGCGATACCCGCTCCAGTCGTCCACATAGGCCGGCGCGAGCAGGCCGATGTCGTCGTAGTGCCGGAGCGTCTTGACCGAAACTTCACTGAGGCGGGCAAAGACACCGATGCGGACCATAAGTGGCTCCTGTTTTGGGTGGTACACGGCTTCAGATACAGGATACACCCTCCGGTAACGGGAGAGTCAGTCGGTCAGGAGAAAAGAATGTAATTCGGAAAGCGCGCGCACTTCGCCGCCGGTCGGGGCGGGCGCGTGCATGGGTAGGGGGTGGCCGTGGGGGTTGAACCAAAAGGCGGTGATGCCGACGGCCAGAGCGCCCGCGATGTCGTTGACGGGGTTGTCGCCGACCATGGCGGCCTCGTCGGCGGTGCAGCCGGCCAACGCCAAGGCATGATGGAATATGGCCGGGTCCGGTTTCGCCATTCCCACGGCGTCCGAGATGAGGGTGTGATCGAAGTGTTCTTCCAGCCCGAGCAGGGCGATCCGCTCGATATGTGTGGACTGGAGGCCGTTCGTGATGAGCGTCAGCGTCACACCCGCCGCGCGTAGGGCGGCCAGCAGTGGGAGTGCATCCGGGAAGAGGGCGATGCCGGTGGCGCGGCGGCGACCATAGTCGCGGGCCAGTTCTTCGGCAAGGGCGGCGTCGGCATGACCGAAGGCGTCCAGTGTGGCGAGCCAGTGGGCGGCGCGGATGGCGAGGATCGGGCGGGTTTCGCGGGTCGGGTCCATCGCGCGCCAGTAAACGTCGGAGTGGTCGAGGAAATAGTCGGTGACAGCGTCCGGGTCCAAGTCAGGCCGCTCCTGTGAGGCGAGAGCGGCGGTCGCCGCCGCCGAGACGCGCCAGGAACCGGAGTCGTCATAGAGGGTGTCGTCGAGGTCGAAAAAGACGGCGCGGTAAGGCATGAAGAGATTGTACCCGTTCGCTGGGGTACACTGACATTATGAGTAACAGCCAGGCGGCAATCGAGACATCGCATCTGCGGAAAGAATACGGCGGCAGGGCGGGGGGCGGGTTTGTGGCGGTGCAGGACCTCTCGTTCTCGGTCCCGCGCGGCCAGGTCTTCGGGTTCCTCGGGCCGAACGGGGCGGGGAAGACGACGACGATCAATATGCTGCTGGGCAACATCAAGCCGACGGCGGGGGAGGCCAGCCTGCTGGGGTGCCCCATCGGCGACCGAGACGCGCGGGCGAAGATGGGGTTCCTGCCGGAGAAGTTCCAGTTCCACGACTTCCTGACGGCGGAGGAATTCTTAGACCTGCACGGGCGGCTATACGGCATGGGGCGGGCGGCGCGGCGGGCGCGAATCCCAGAGGTCCTGGAGCAGGTCGGCCTGATCGCGCGGCGCAAGGACAAAATCGGCGAGTTCTCCAAAGGGATGCAGCAGCGGGCGGGGCTGGCGCAGGCTATCTTGAATGACCCCGACCTGGTGATCCTGGACGAGCCGACGAGCGCCCTGGACCCGCTGGGTCGGCGCGAGGTGCGCGAGATCGTGGCCGCGCTGAAGGCGGCGGGGAAGACGGTGCTGCTGAATTCGCACCTGCTGGGGGAGATCGAGATGACGTGCGACCAGGTGGCGATCCTGAAGGCGGGGCAGGTGGTCCGGCTGGGCCGGATTGACGATCTGCTGGCCGCGCCCTCCACGGTGGAGATGCGTGTGGGGAACCAATCGCCGGGTCTAATCCGGGCCTTAGAGGCGCTGGCGCGGACGGTGACGGCGGACGGGGAGACGGTGACGGCGACGATCGGCGACGAGGGGGTCATCCCGGAGATCGCCGCCGCCGTTGTCGGCCACGGCGGGCGGCTGATGTCGCTTGTACCCCGGCGCGAATCGCTGGAGGACCTGTTCATCCGGGTCGTGGAGACTGACGAGACGGTCCCCCGGACGCAGGGAGGCCGCGCATGATTCCGGGAGTCTTCACGCTGGCGGGGCTGACGATCCGGGAGGCGATCCGGCGGCGGGTATTCCTGGCCGCCCTGGTGATCGCTTGCCTCTACGTCGCTTTCGCCTTCCTGCCGCTGCACATCCGCCTCAGCCCGCTGATGGGGTTTGACATGCCGACCGCCAAGAACAACACCGGGCGCGTCTTCGCCTGGCTGGGCTGCGGGACGATCAAGTTCTTCGGCTCCATCCTCGCCGTCGCGCTCTCGGCGGGGGCGATCACGGCGGAGGTCGAGCGGGGCGTGCTTTCGATCATCGTCCCCAAGCCGATCCCGCGGGCGGCCGTGTACCTGGGGAAGTGGCTGGGGATCGTCACGCTGCTGGCGACCTGCGTGGCCGGGTGGGGTGCCCTGCTGGCCGTGTCCATCTGGCACCAGACGGGGACCTACCACCCGCAGATCTGGGGCGGCATCGCGGCGGCGGGCCTGTTCCCGCTGCTCTTCACGACGCTGACGCTGTGCTTCTCGACCTTCGCCACTTATGCCCTCTCGTCGTCGCTGTCGCTGATCGCGGCGGGCGTCGCCCTGGCGGAAGACCTGCTGCACACCCTCTCGCGCGTCCTGGACATCCCCCTTCTGGACACCCTCAGCCGCGTCGCCGGGTACGTCGTGCCGATCTCGCGGATGAACCACTGGATCACGAAGGGGCTGGCCGCGACCGGCGCGGGGCCGCACCCGCCGGGGAGCGCGGGGCTGGATTTCAGCCTATTCATCGCGCGGCTGGACCCGACGCAGGTGGCCGCCGTGCGAGAGACGTCCGGCCTGGACATGGCCTACATCCTGGCCTACATGGCCGGGTTCTTCGCCCTCGGCCTGGTGCTGTTCCAGCGTCGGGACCTGTGAGTCCTGGCCGGGGTGTGCCGCCCCTGGTAAAGTTACAATGACGGGCCTGCCCGGACTGGCCGAAAATAGACCATGGACTCCTCACGGTCCGCAATGAGGGAGCTAGAAAGACAGGCCTGGTGCGTTTCGGGAAGAAGACACTTTATCCGCTCCTGCGGTGGGCAGCCCTGCTGTTGTCGGCGCCCGTCTGCCTGCTCGCGCTGGCCCATGCGGGTCCGGGTTTCCCATGGGCGGAGACGCTGCTGCTGGCCGGGCTGCGCCTGGGCCTCCTCTACCGGACCGTCACCCTGCAACGCGACGATGCCGGGCGGCCCATCCTGAACCACCGTCAGGGCGAGGCGCTTGTAGTGATCGCGCTGCTGCGGCACGGACCCGCCGAGGCGCTGGCGGTCAGCCTCCTCAGCAGCGCGGTCTACTACGTCTTTTACCGCTCGCCGGGGCGGAGGCATTTGCTGCGCCGCTTCAGCGATGCGTTCTGGACGGCGGGCGTGAGCTGGGCCGGCGGCTCCCTTTACTACCTGCTGGGCGGACATCCGGTGCGGACGGCGGCGGACTGCGCCCTGTTCTATCAGTACCCGGCGGCGGTTCTGCTGCCGCTCCTGGGGATGCTGGTTTTCGTCCATGACATCGCGCACCGGGGCTACCTCTCGCTCCTGCTGTATGTCCACAGCGGGACCCCCCTCCGGCAGACCTGGCGTGACCCCTTCTTCGCGGCCTTCGACCATGTGGAGGGCATCTGCGCGGCCCTGCTCCTGGTGCAGTGGACCGCCTGGGGGTGGGGTGCGGTCCCGTTCGCCTTGCTGCTGAACGAGAGCCTGCTGCTGGCGACCCGCTCGCACTTCGACCGCCTGGCCGCGCGCCGGGACGCCGATTACGACCCGATGACGGGGCTTGCCTCCTGGCGCGGCATCGAGAACCACCTGCGGGACCGGATCGAGGAGGCGCGCAAGACAGGCACCCCCTTCGCCCTGCTGTTCCTGGACTCGGACGGCCTGAAGCGGGTCAACGACCAGTATGGCCACCGGGCCGGCGACACACTGCTGACGCTGACGGCCGAGTGCTGCCGCCTGCACGCGCGCAAGTCGGACCTGGTGGGGCGGCGCGGGGGCGACGAGTTCCTGCTCGTCCTGGACGGCATGGACCGGGCGGGCGCGGAGCGGGTCAAGGAGCGGTTGCAGCAGGCGATCGCGGACACCTTGGCCGTCCACCCGCAGTTCGCCGGGATGGCCGGCGCGAGCATCGGCCTGGCGATGTTCCCGCAGGACGCCGACGACAAAGACGCCTTGATCGCCCGCGCGGACCAGGAGATGTACCGCGACAAGCAGGCGCGGCGGTCGGCCCCGGCGACCTGACCCGTGGCCTGAACCGCCCCACCTGCGCGTCGTAGTACCGGCACCCCACCAGTATCAGCCCCGCGTCCCCTCGGAATCCAGCCCATCGAACAGCGGCCTCTCCCCGTCCTTCCTGAGCAGGCCGTAGGTGAATGAGGAAGGATTAGATGCTGGCCTGAGACAGAGAACCCACTAGAGTGTCGTACCTCTCAACGTCTAGGATCAAGTTCTCTTGAAACGAGCCGGATTGTCGCGAATAGGGTCAGCAAAAATGATATGGCTGCCGCTAATTCGCCGACCTTCCATCCCACGTTCAAAAGCTCTTTATGGGCATGAACAATCGCGAGGGCTGAGGCAAAGTTAAATTGCATCCAGATGTAGAACAGAAGACGCCTCGCCTGCAACTGTGTGATCTCAACCAGTCTTAGCGGACTAATACGACTGAGGTGGGGGATTAAGAAGAAAGTAGTGACACCGGCACCCACAGATACAAGAAATGTGAAAGTGAATTCAGAACCCACTGTTGAGGCTGTGCCAATCGCTCCGGCGGGTGTCGAGTGGATTATGAGGTAGACGAGCGTCGCCAAAAGGCAGATGGGGACGGATATACGCATGACTATGTTCGTTTTCATAGAGTTGTTCTCAAAGATGGCGAAGAACCGCGTCTTTCTAGTGGGGCATACCTTCAATATACCCCACTAAAAATGAGCCTTTTGTGGATGTCACCTGGGTGTCACCAGGTTTTCCACCCCTTCATAGCTACGTTGAACAAGAGTAGTCCTGCCACGCCTACAATGCCACCCACGATTATGTTGAGCGGAAAGTCTGCAACCATGAGGCATATTAGTATTCCGTAGACGACAAGGCAGACGCCGATGTAGCCGAGGAAGCCCGCTCCGATCTTTCCCCATACGCTATGCCCTGTGGGATCGGTGGCATTGACGGGATCGCCGTCGCAGTAGGCGTAGGGCGCTTGGTCCAGGTAGGTGTCGCGCGTGATGAACCGCCCCACCTGCGCGTCGTAGAACCGGCACCCCACCAGCGTCAGGCCCGCGTCGCCCTCCGTCCGGTAGCCGCTCGACGCCCCGAACTGGTAGGCGCTCGTGCTACTCCCGCTGCTCGCCACCGTCTGCCCGAAGGCCGAGAGCGTCAGGCTGCCGTCACTGCCTGACTGCTGTTCGTCACCGTCCGTTCCGACCCCAGCCCGTCGAACAGCGGCGTCTCCCCGTCCTTGCGGATGAGCGCGTTGCCGTAGGTGTAGGTCGCCGAAGTCGCGCCGCCCTGCTTCTCCAGCAGCACCGAGCCGCCATCGTAGAGGAACGAGGTCGTGACGCCGCCCGCCGTGCGGGAGGCCCGCCGCCCCGCCGCATCATAGGCGAAGCCAGACCCGCCCGTGGAGGTGAGCTGGTCGTCGGAGTCGTAGGTCAGCGTGTACGACGTGCCCGAAAGCGTCCGCGTGGTTTGGTCCCCGTTGGCGTTATAGCCGTAGGAGTTGGTGAAACCCCCGGTCGTGCCGGTCAGCTCATCGTCGTTGTCGTAGGCGTGGGTCGTCGTCACTCCGCCCACAGTTGAGGATGTCCGGTTGCCCGCCCCGTCCACGATGTAGACCGCCGTGTAGCCGCTGGCTCCCGTTCGACTCTCGCTGCACAGGTGCAGCAGGCCGTCATAGCCGTAGCTCACCACGTCCCCGTTGGCTTCGGTGGCGCTGGTGCGCTTGTTGTCGGTGTTGTTGGTGACACTCATCATGGCAACAGACATATTATACGGCGGGAATTCCTCCTTGTCAAAATCCCCCTCGAAAATGATTCTGTGGAAATTACGCCGTCCTGCTTGACTGGTATTCTCCTGCGGTGAACTCATCCGTGCTTGCTGTCGGCGTTCGGCCTGGAACACCGTGCGAGATACAGATACACCAGCGCGCCGGTGACGCTGTGGACGGTGAAATGGGTGCCAAGCGTGCCCGCAAGCTCGGCCTTTGTGAAGCGGAAGAAGGGGATGCCGCCGTCGTGCATCCCTTCCTTCTGGCCGAAGCAGCGGGTGAGCAGGGAGTGTTTGTAGGCGGACAGGGCGAGCGTGCCGCCGGGTTTGAGGACGCGGGCCAGGCTTGCGACGGCGGCGGCGCGGGCCTCGGGGCCGGGGACGTGTTCCAAGACCTGGCTGGAGACGATGCGGTCGAAGGCGCAATCCGCGAAGGGAAGGCGGCACAGGTCGGCCTGGACCAGATGCACGTTGGCGGTGCCTGCGGCCCGGAGCTTGCGCCGGTTGACGCGCAGCGACTCGAACGAGAAGTCCATAGCGACGACCTCGCGGACGGAGGGGGCGAGGATGCGGGTCATGCGGCCCGTGCCGCAGCCGGCTTCGAGCAGGAGGTCGGTAGGCCGGGCGGCGAGGGCGCGGCGGGTGAGGGGAATCTCGACACGGCCGAAGTGGTTGAGGAAGGCCATGCGATCGTAGTCGCCCACCTGGGCGTCGCGGGCGGCGATCTCCGACTTCTGAGCCTCCAATAGTTCACGCGGGAGCAGGCGCGGGATGCCGTCCTGGATGGGGTAGACGTGGCCGGCCTCGTCGGTCAGGCTGCCGTCCAGGACTTCCTCGCCGCCGCGCTGCCGGACGGTGAGTGTGAGCGGCCCGCCGGTTTCGGGGGAGGCGAGGAGGGGGAGCAGTGATGGCAGCATAGGGTGTTCGATGAGGGCGGGTTTCCCCGCCCCCTTTCTTTTCTGCCCTTAAGGGCGGGCGTCTAGCGGCGGAAGGGGGGCCACGAGGGCAGGCGCGGCGGGGGCCGCCGCAGTCGGCGTCAGCGTGACGCGCAGGGTGTAGTCGTCGGCGGTATCCGGGCCGGTCGCGCCCAGCTTGTGCCCGGCGGCCTGGCGGAAGGAGGCAAGGTCTTCAAAGACGGCGGTTTCGCCGGGGCGGACTTTGCGGCTCAGAGGGTCGGTCCAGACCCGGTCGGGGACGAACACGGCGGGGGCCGGGCCGTCCTCGGCGGGCACCGGGCGGGGCGGCAAAGGCAGACTGATCCGGCAGGCGACCCACAGGGAGCCGTCGGCGTTCATGCGCGTCGTGATCTGATAGACGCGGGCCACCGGGCCGTCGCCCAAGCTGATCTGGACGGGGAGCGTGTCACCTTTTTCGTCCTCATCCACGGCCCCGAAGGGCGTCACTCCGTCCTCCTGATGCCGCGCCAGCTCGGCGTGCAGGCGCATCGGCGTGGGTGTGACGTCGGCGGCGGCGACCCGGCTGCGGAACAGGCTCAGGCCGCCTTCCGTGCCGCGCACGATCAGCAGATGGGCGGCGTCATAAGGAACGACATCCGTCAGGCCCGGCGGGAAGGTCGGATCGGGGACGCCCTGCTTGCCGTCGCGCGTGTGGCCGTTCTTGACGCTGTGGGTCAGGCCGAGCTTGGCGAAGACGAGGGTGGGCGCGAGGTGGTAGACGTGGATCTTTTCCCAGCGCAGGGGCGCGGGGCGGGCGTGGGAGACGCCCGCACTGAGGGCGGCGAACGTGGTCGTCAGGAGAAGTCGCTGCCAGAATGGTCTTGGCATCGTGGATGGTCCTCTCTAGAATTACTCGAGCTTATGTTTACTCGGAGTGGCGCAAGTCCTTGATATCAAACTGGAGCAGGCGTCGCCCGTTCCATTCGTTGATCTGCGGGGTGTAAACGGCCTCCAGAAAGTCACCCGGCCCGGCGCGGTCGGCCCAGTCCCCCTGGCCCCAGGCAATGCAGTCTGTCGGGTCCATCGCCTCGGCGCGGACGCGCATCTTGAGGTGCGTCATGTCCTTGCCGATGCGCCGGGCGTCGCAGATCAGGAGGTTCTGGGACGCAAACTTCGGCTCGGGGTTGGCCTGACCGAAGGGGGCGAACCGGGACCACTCTTCCAGCAGGTCGAGCGTGAGGGCGGAGGGGTCAATCGTGCCGTCGTGGGCGAGGCGCGGGACGAAATCCTCGTCGGTCATGGTCGCCCGCGCGTGAGCGTTGATCTTGTCGGAGAAGTCGACCAGGTTGTCCATGGTGAGGGACAAGCCCGCCGCCATCTCGTGCCCGCCGCAGCTTTGCAGCAGGTCCCGGCAGAGCTGGATTCCCTTGAACATGTCGAAGCCCGCGATGGAGCGGGCGGACCCTTTGCCGTGCGTCTCCTCGTCATTGACGCCGATGACTATGGCGGGCCGGTAGTAGGCGTCCACGAGCTTGCCGGCGACAATGCCGACGACGCCGGCGTTCCAGCCGGGCGAGGCGATGACCAGGACTTTAGTGTGGTCCAGGTCGAGCTTGCCGACGATGAGCTTGGCTTCCTCCAAGATACGTCTCTGGGCCTGCTGGCGTTCCACGTTGAAGGCGTTCATCTTCTCGACCAGCAGCCGGGCCTCCTCGGGATCGCCGGTCAGCAGGAGGTCGAGGGCGACGGCGGCGTCATCGAGCCGCCCGACGGCGTTGATGCGCGGCCCCAGCCCGAAGCCGACGGCCTCGGCGGAGAGCGGCTTGTCGGTCTTGATGCCCGCGCCGTCCAGCAGGGCGCGCAGGCCGACCTTGCGGGTCACGGCGAGTTGTTTCAGGCCGAACGAGGCGAAGACCCGGTTCTCGCCCAAGAGGGGCATGACGTCGGCGACGGTGCCGCAGGCGACGAGGTCCAGGAACTTCTGGATGAAGGCGTTCTCGTGCGTCGGCTGGACCAGCCGGACGAGGGCCTGCATGGTCTTGAAGGCGACGCCGACGCCCGCGAGGTTGGGGAAGGGGTAGGTCGAGTCGTGCCGGTGCGGGTTGACGACCGCGTAGGCGTCGGGCAGGGTCTCGCCCGGCTCGTGGTGGTCCGTGACGATGACGGTCATGCCCAGGCTGTTGGCATAGGCGACGGCCTCGCGCGCCTGGATGCCGCAGTCCGAGGTGATGACGAGGGTGGCACCCTTCTCGCGGGCGTAATCAATGCCGCCCGCTTTCAGGTCGTAGCCGTCCCGCTTGCGGTGCGGGACGCGGTATTCCAGTTTGGCACCCAAAGCCGTCAGGGTGCGGACGTAGACGGCGGTGGAGGTGACGCCGTCGACGTCGTAGTCGCCGTAGACAAAGATCGTCTCGCCGGTCGCCAGGGCGTCTTTGATGCGTCGCGCGGCCTTGTCCATGTCCGGCAGGCCGAAGGGGTCATGGAGCTGGCTTATCTCGGGTCGCAGGAAGGCGTCGGCAGCGGCCGGGTCGGACAGGCCCCGGTTGCAGAGCAGACGCGCCGAGAGCGGGTGGATACGCAGCTCGCGGACGAGGGCCTGCTCGGCCCTCGCATCGCGCTCGGGTTCCGTCCAGCGGGTTCGGGTGAGTGAGGTCATAGTGTTGGGTCGGCTCATGGTGACTTACTCGCGACGTTGAGCCGAAAAGCGGAAAGGGCAATATTAACACGGGCGGCCCCCATGCTCCGCAAAGCTTGGGGGCCGCTTCACCGAGACTAGAACCGCTTCGCGGGCCGTTTCTTCTTGGCCTTGATCGCCGAGATCTGGATCTCACCGGGGGCGGCGGGCCGGGACGCGGCGGGGGCCACGGGCCGGGCGGCGGGGGGCCGGGTGCTGCCGCCGTTGGCCGGGTAGATCGCCGCGCCGCCCGCCGTGGGCACGGCGGCGACCTCGGCGCGGGCGGGGGCATTGCCGCGCCGCTTGGCGAGCCAGTTCTCCCAGTCCACCAGGATGGAGGCGGCGTTGAAGATGGACGAGTAGGTCCCGCTGACGATGCCGATGAGCAGGGCGGCGTTCAGCAGGCGCGTCGTCTGTCCGCCGAGTATGACCAGGGCGACTAGGGTCATCACGACCGTCAGCGAGGTGTTGATGGACCGGGCCAGGGTCTGGCCGATGGAGCGGTTGACCAGCGACTCGAAGCTCTCGCCGCGCGCCCGCATCCGCTGGTTCTCGCGGACGCGGTCGAAGATGACGACCGTGTCGTGGACCGAGAAGCCGATGACGGTCAGCATGGCCGTGATGAAGAGGCTGTCGATCTCCCAGCCGAGGAAGTAGCCGAAGATCGCAAACGCGCCCAGCAGGACCAGGATGTCGTGCAGCAGGGCCACGACCGCCGAGCTTCCCAGCCGCAGGCCGGCGACGAAGCCGCCGACGCCGAAGACGAGGGCCAGGTACAGGACGATCAGGCCCGAGGCGATGATGACGGCCTGGATGGCGTTGCTGGTGACTTCCTTGGAGATGATTGGGCCGGTGCTGCCGAAACGCTGTTCCACGTTCGGGCCGACCTGGTTCAGCGCGGTCGTCAGGCCGTTGTAGACCTCATTGTTGAGCTTGCTGGCCGCCTGGGACACTTTGGGGACGGTGACGATGGCGACCGTGCCGCCCTCCGCCATCTGCGTCGTGTTGCTCTTGAAGTCGGCGGCGGAAAGAGCGCCCTCGACGGCCGATGCCGTGACGGGCTTTGCGTACTTGACCTCGATCTGTGTGCCGCCGGTGAAGTCAATGCCGCGCTTCAAACCGCCCAGGGCCAGGAAGATCATGCCGGGGACGATGATCGCCAGACTCAGCAGGTAGAAGTATTTCCGGCGGCCGATGATGTTCAGCCCGCTGCGCTCGCCGTCCGCCACCGTCCGCCCGACGAGTGACCGGACGTTCAGGCCGAACAGGGCCGGGTTCTTCGCCAGGTTGGGGAACTGGCCCACGAGCAGGTACAGCAGGGTCCGCGTCACAGTGATGGCCGAGAACAGGGACACCAGGACGCCGATGAGCAGTGTCAGGGCGAAGCCGCGCACGGTGGCCGTGCCCAGCGACAGCAGGACGATGCAGGTGATGGAGGTGCAGATGTTCGAGTCGCGGATGGCCGGGAAGGCGCGCTTGAAGGCCGAATCGATGGCGGGCCGGAGCGACTTGCCGCTGCGGACCTCCTCCTTCAGCCGCTCGAAGATCAGGATGTTGGCATCCACCGCCATGCCGATCGACAGGATGAAGCCCGCGATGCCGGGCAGGGTCAAGGTGACGATCAGGCCGGGGAAGAGCCAGCTCAGGGCACCCTTGAAGATCGCCAGGGTGAACAGGGCGTAGATCAGGAGGGCGATGTCTGCCAGCAGGCCGGGCAGGCGGTAGTAGGCCAGCATGAAGAGCAGGACCAGGGCCAGTCCGACGCCTCCGGCGATCAGGCTCTTGGTGACGGCCCCGATGCCCCGCGTGGCCTCGATGGAGTCGGTCGCCACCTGCGTCAGCGGGATGGGCAGCGCGCCGGCGTTCAGCAGGTTGGACAGGTTCTTGGCCTCGGTGAGCGTGGCGAACCCGCCGCTGATCTCGGCCTCCCCGTCCACGATGGGTTCGGTGATCTTGGGGTAGGACAGCACGGCGTCGTCGAGGACGATCCCGTTGATCTCCCCGGTATGCTCGGTCGTGAATTTGGCGAAGGCGGCCGTGCCCTTCGGCGTGAAGACCTGCGAGACGGCGGGGATCGAGTTTGGGCCGCTGAGGTGGGCGGTGGACTTCGGCTCAAGGTCAGCCCCGGTCAGGACGGGTTGGCCGCTGTTTGCGTTCAGGGCATCGGCGATCACGCCGTTCCAGCCGGTGATCTCCCGGTTCAGGGCCGCCGCCCGCTGCTGCTGGGCGGGGGTGAAATAGACCGGCACGTCCGAGGCCAGCTCGTCATACTGGGTGCCGAGGAGCTGCTTCTGGGCGGGGTTCTGGGGCGGCGGGGCGTAGGGCGTCGTGGTCGGGCCGGGCCGGTTGACGCGGGCCTCGGTCAGCAGCGTCGTCCAGTCGGCTTTGATCTGCGCGCCGTCGCGGAAAGTGTCGCCCGGACTGAACCCGTTCCAGGGGCTGGCGACCGTGAAGAGCGCCTTGCTGCCCGTCGCCCGGTCCATGCTGAGGTTGAGCGGGTAGGAGGCCGTCTTGGGGTCGTCCGACCGGACATCCGGGAAGTAGTAGAAGGTCATCTGGGCGGTCGTGCCGAGCTGCTCCAGGATGGCGTTCTTGTCCTTGACGTCCGGCAGCTCGATGACGAACTGCTTCTCCTGGGGGCGCGGCTGGACGACCGCCTCGGTGACGCCGGACCCGTTAATGCGCTGCTCGATGATGCGCTGGATGGTGGCCTGGTCATAGGGGACGTTCGGGGCGAGGTCGGTCCGCACCTGGAACGTGGCGCGGACGCCGCCCTTGATGTCAAGGCCATACCGGGTCGGGAACGTGGCGATGCGCTGGTGGGTCTTGGGATCCACATGCTTCGCGAGCATGACGTAGCTCGAAAGGGCGACGAGGACCAGGATGACCAGCCCCCAAACCCATGTTTTCTCCTGCTTCAATTCTTCCTCCGCGAAGACAACGCTTCGACCGACTTCTGATGGGACTGCGAATCTCGTAAAAATGACTTTTCATTATACTGTACGGGTGGGCGACTGTCAAGGTTTCCGCTCCCGCCTCAGCGCGGCCTCCACTAGATCGGCGCTGTGGGCGACGCCCGGTTCGGCCCGCATCCGGCACCCCAAGTCGGCGGCGGCGGTTCTGATCTTGGGGGAAGTCAGCAACCGCTCCAGGCGCAGGCGCAGGCTGGTCGAGGAAAGGTCGGCGGGCAGCAGGCGCAGTCCCCAGCCTTCGCGCTGGATGTGGGCGGCGTTTTCAAACTGGTCGAACCCGCGCGGGACGATGAGCGAGGGGACGCCGTAATAGCAGGCCGCCTGGGTGGTGCCGACGCCGCCCTGATGGACGACGGCGTCCATCTGCGGGAACAGGTCGCCGTAGGGGGCATAGGGGATGATCTGCACCCGCCCGCGCAGGCTCGGCGGCAGGGGCAAGGCTGCCGGGGCACCGAGCAGGACCGCACTCCAATCCGTCGGCGCGAGTGCTTGCAGGGCGGTGGCCCAGAACTCGCCGGGATGGTTGACGACCGAGGAGCCGAGGGTGAACAGAATGCGCGGGGAGGCCCCCCCCGCCCCCAATCCTGGCGCAACTGCACCCGACGGGGGGGCCAGAGGGGACAATTTCGCAGGGGCACCGCTTGCTGCGCCCTCTGCTCCGAATCCGGCTTCCCCAGAATTGGGGGCGGGGGGGCCGGTCCCGTCCCAGCGGGCGTAGCCGCCGACCTGGAACCAGCGGGGCCAGTCGGCGGGGCGGGGGAAAAAGGCGGGCGACCACAGGCCCAGCGTCAGGCGGCGAGAGTACGCGCCGGACGAGATGACGTTGGGGCGCGGCGCTACTCCGAGCTTTTTGTACTCGGCGGCGGCGAGGGCATCAAAATCCCCGAAGATGCGGTAGCCGATCTCCCATCCCAGGCGCGACAGCCAGCCGGGGCAGCCCTTCCAGGCGACGCCGGGGGGCGGATAGGCTCCTGTTTCGTGGATCAAGGTCGCCGCGCTGGCGCTGACCCAGGACGTGCCGGTCCGGTCGGCGACGGCGGGGGCGGCGAGCTGGATGGTGTGTGAAATGAACAGGTCCGCTTCGCGCGCCAGCGGCTCCAGGGCCAGGGTGGCCGGGACGATGGCGGGGATGAGGACCTCCTTGAACATGATCTGGATCGGGTCGGTCAGGTGGGCGGCCAGCATCCTCTTCAAAAGGTCCGAGTCCCAATCCGGGTCTGCGCCCGCGACTGTGGCCTCAAATCCCTGAGCCTGTGCCTTCTCGGCGAACTTGGGGCTGACCGCCCAACTGACCGCGTGCCCGCGCCGCCGGAGTTCCAGGGCCAGCGCCATGAAGGGGTTAAAATCGCCGGACGAGCCGAGCGTGTGGATCAGGATTTTCGACATGAGCCTACAGTGTACCCGATGCCCGCGCCCAATGGTCACGAATGGTCACAGGCGGCGGAGCATTGGGTATAATAGCCGCACCATGAATGAACAGATCTTAGCGGAAGCGCGGCGTCTGGCCGATGAAGTGTTCCGGCCCAATGCGGAGGCCGCCGACCAGGGGGACAGCGGCGGGCAGGTGGCCGAGAACGTCCGGCTGCTGGGCGCGGCGGGCTACTTCGGGCTGGGCATCTCGCCGGAGTTTGGGGGAATGGGGGCGGACGACGTGACGCGGCGCGAGTTCACCGAACTGATGGCGTCGGCCTGCGGCGTGACGGCGTTCACGCAGCAGCAGCTCCACGCGGGCGGCGGCTTCGTCGGCGGCGGGCGCAACCAGGACCTGCGGCGCGAGAAACTGCCCCTGTTCGCCTCGGGGCAGGAGCGGTGCGGGGTCGCCTTCTCGCACCTGCGCCGGCCCGGCCCACCGATGGTGCGGGCGGAGCGGGCGCCCGGCGGCTACCGCGTTTCGGGGACCGCACCCTGGGTGACGGGGTGGGGGGTGATGGACTCGTTCATCCTGGGGGCGATGCGACTGCCCGAAGAGGACCACATCTACTTCTACGTCCCGAAGGCGGGCAACGAGGCCGGCCTCATCCCCGGCCCGCGCATCCCGCTGGTCGTGATGAACGCCTCGGACACCGTGGAGGTCGCGATGGACGGCCTGTTCCTGCCGGACGACTACGTTTTGTACGAGCGCCCCGCCGAGGCGATGAAGCGCGGGGACTATTGCAGCATCTCGGGCCACGTCTTCCTGCCGCTGGGCGGGGCGCGCGGCAGCGTCCACTATCTGCGGACGCTGGCCGAAAAGCGCGGCAACGAGGTCTTCGCCCACGCCGCCGAAGAGTTGACGCGCGAGATTAACGCCTGCCGCCACGAGGCCCTGACCTGGAGCGGGGCCTGCGCGGACCAGGCGGACTACAAGGAACACGCCCTGCACGCCCGTGCCGCCGCCATCGTGCTGGCCGTCCGTGCGGCCCACGCCACCGTCACGGCGACCGGCGGCAGCGCCCACCTGCTGTCAATGCCGCCCCAGCGGCTTTTGCGCGAGGCGATCTTCTACACGACGACGGCGCAGACCCCAGACGTGCAGAATGGGACGCTCGACCTGCTGCTGTCCCCGGACTGCTGGGCCTAGAAGCTGTCAAGGAAGGTCTTCGGGCCAAGCCAGTGCATAGGAGGCCGCCTGTTCCCAAGTCATCGCATGGCCTTGTTCCCAGGCCTCAGTGAATGCAGGGTATCCCATCTGCCGCCGCAGGGCATTGAGGTCTTCCTGATGCTGCTCTGCCCGGAAGGCGACGCGCGGGGTGCCGAGAGCCACGCGTTGCGCCGCTTCGGCTCCAAGTAACCGGGCCGCCCCGTCTTTGTCCCCCTGAGCCAGCGCGATTTCGGCCATGCCTTTCAGCGCATAAATCCCGTCTCGCTTGTCACCAAGTTCCAGGCAGAGAGCGAGGCACTCGCGCAGAGCCTGCACTGCGCCCGCTTGGTCGCCGAGATACCCCAGAAGCGGCCCGACGTTACTGAGGGTGTTGGCTACGCTCTGCCAGTCGTTTGCTCCCCGACGGACGGTAAGACTTTGCTCATAGAAATCCCGTGCCTCGGCCAAACTGCCCCGCTGTTCAGCGATGTTCCCCAGATTATTGAGTACGTCTCCCAGGCCCGATTGATCCCCCAAACGCCTGTATAAGTCGAGCGCTTCCTGGTGAAAGCACTGCGCGACTTTTAAATCGCCCTGCGTCATCGCCACAGTCCCCAGGCCGACCAGGGAGCGCGCGGTGCCGATTTCATCGCCAAGAGCGCGCCGGACCGTCAGGCTCTCGTTGTGCAGGGCGGCTGCCGCCGCATTGTCGCCCTGGCGTGATGCGAGGTTGGCTGCGCCGTGAAGCGCCTTCGCCCGGCCCGCAGTCATCGCCCCAGCTCCCGGCCGCGTCAGTGCGGCGGCGATCCGCTCCCGCCCCTCACGGAAGTAGCCGCGTACCTGCCAGAACTGCTGCATCCGGCCCGCCATCTCCAGGCACGATTCCACGTTCTCCGCATCCTGAAGCAGCCAGTCCAGGGTCGCGCGGAGGTTGTCATGGTCGGCTTCAAAAAGGTCATACCAGAGCGCCTGCCGCGAGCCGGTCAGTTCGGCTCGCTTGACCAGCTCCTGGAAGTGTGCGGCATGGCGTCGGCGGAACTCCTCCAGCTCTCCCCGTTCCTCCAGACGCTCCCGCGCATAGTCACGCACGGTCGTCAGAACGCCCCAGCGGGCCGTGCCGCTCTTTGTCTCCGAAGCGTGAATGAGGGAGGCATCCTCCAGACTCGCCAGCAGGGAGAGGACATCCGCCCCACCGCCGATCTCCGCAGCGCAGACATCTTCCGCCGCTTCCAGGCTCCAGCCGCCGCGGAACACGGACAGCCGGGCCAGGAGAAGACCGGCCTCGGGGGGGAGCAGACGCCAGCTCCAGTCCAGGGTCGCCCGCAGGCTGCGCTGGCGGGCCGGCACATCGCGGTCGCGTGCCGTGAGGCCCTGCAAAGCCGTCTCGCGCGTGATGCGCTCCGCCATCGCGCGCGGCGGCAGCAGACGCACCCAGGAGGCGGCCAGTTCCAGGGCGAGGGGGCTGCCTTCCAAAGCCCGGCAGAGGGCCGTGACGGACGGGGCATTGGTCGGCGTCAGGCCGAAGTCGGGGCGCACGGCCTGCGCCCGGTCCAGATACAGGCGCACGCTGGCGGATCGCGCCAACTCCTCCACTGGGAGGGGAGCGTCCTCCGATGCCTCGGGGACATCGAGCGGCCCCAGCGGCAGCAGCCGCTCCCCTTGCAGTGCCAGGCGCCGCCGCGAGGTGCAGAGGATGCTGAGACCCGCCGTATTCTTCAGTAGGCTCCCTACGATCTCGGCAGCCCCCCCCGCCGTTGCCTGTGTCCCGCCCGCATCCGCCGCCAGCAGGTGTTCCAGGTTGTCCAGGATCAGCAGGCAGGGAACCGCGCCGGGTCGGTCCCGTTCTCGGAAGAAGGCGATGACCTGGTCCAGCGGGCCGGCAGCCGCAGAGGGCGGCAGGCGGAGCGCCTGGGCGATCTGGGAAGGGATCTGGTCCGCCACCCGGAGGTCTGCCAGCGGGACGAAGCCGCACCAGGCACCGAAGCGCTCGGCGGTCCGGCGGGCAAACTCGGCGGCAAGGCGCGTCTTACCCGCGCCGCCCGGCCCGGTCAGCGTGATGAGGCGGCAGGGTCGTTCGGAGGGATCAGGCTGGGACTGCGGCTCTTTGGAAGGCAGGAGCATGGAGGCGAGCTGGGCCAATTCCGGCTCGCGATCAAAGAACCGACTCAGCCAGAACGGGAGGGAGTCGGTAGAGGCCGGGCCGCCGAGAGGCGCGGCTTCTTCCTTCGCGGCAGCCCGCCCGGCTTCGTGCGGCTGCTCGGGTGAGGCGGCTGGGGGCGGCGGAGCCACTTCTAACCTTTGGGCCTGGCCTGCGAGCGCTTCCGCAATGGCGCGGCTCACGGCGACGGGCGGGGCGGCCCCGAACTCCTCGTGGAAAAAGCGCTCGCACCGACGGGCGTCCTCACAGGCGGCGGCGGACTGGCCTGCGAGGGCATGACGGCGGATCAGGCCGACCCAGCCGCCCTCGGCGTAGGGGTCGGCGGTCAGCCACTCCGCAGTCATGGCGGCGGCTTCCTCGAACCGGCCCAGCGCTTCCAGGTCATCGGCATACCGCTCCAGCGCGCCCACGCGGCGCGACTGGAGGCGCTCGGCTTCGCGCACGGCCCAATCCTGGTAGTTGCCCGGCTGGAAGTCGCCGCCGTAGAGGGCGAGTGCGCGCCCAAGAATGGCGGCGCGGCTTTTCGGGCCGTCCGCGCCGTCGGCCTCATGGAGCAAGCCCTCGAACTCCGCGACATCGGTCGTCACGGCGGCGGGGTGCAGACCGACCTGGGCGTGCGTCGTCACCAAGACAGAGCCGCGCGGGACGCCGAGAGGTTCGAGCTGGCGGCGCAGGCACGAGAGGGCGGTGCTGAGGTTATTGCGCCCCGCCGAAAGGTCCATGTCGGGCCAGAAGAGGTCAATAACCTGCTCACGTGGATGCGGCCCCAGGCGGAGGGCGAGGAATGCGAGCAGTGAGGCTGCCTTTTGGGTGCCGAAGCGCGTCACAGTCTGGTGAGACTGGATGACCCGCAGCGGACCCAGCATTTCGATGCGACAGCGCGGGTCCATGAATCTTTCTCCACCGATGGTAATTAGGCCGAACCTGTCTCTATTGTATCACATGTCACGCAGCCTGTGTTGATGCACACTGCCAAAACACCTCAAAATCTCGTGAATTTAGGAGTTGGCGTTAGGAATTGATTAGGGACTGCGAGTTATCCTAATTACGCTCTAACGCTGTACCTTCCGAATTCACGCGACCGAAAGGAACATCCGATGAAAACTGTGACCTCTCATGTGGGGCGAAGACGACCCTCTCAACCAAGAACGCGGCCATGCCCGCACCTCCGAGCCGACCTCCGCACTCTCCTGGCCGGCGTCTCGTTCACCTGCGTGGTCTGGCTGCTCTCGCCCGCCGCCCATGCCCAGACCTCTACACCCGTTTACGGCGATGACACGACCATCGCCGCCGCCCTGAATCCCACCCTCCGCGTTGGTGAAAGCCTGCCGCAAAGCTCGGGCGAACCCACTTACAACACCAGTGGTCAATTCCGGTTCGGATCGCAGGGTCAGTTCATGACGACCTACGGCTATGCCTATGATCCCAAGCCGGTGGACATCAGCCAGGGCTTCGTCGCGCGCCTCGATGTGTTCAATAACGGCGGTAACGGCGTCGCCTTCGTCATCAAAAACCCGACGGCCTCAAGCTACTTCGAAACCCCAGCGGCTCCCGCAGCCGGGACGATCGGCGGCTTAGGAGCCTACGGCCTCCCCAGCAGCCTCGGCGTTGCCTTCATCGCCTACGCGCAGAGCACCAGTAACAGCAACGACCGGCACTTCAAGGAAGTGGAAGTGTTCGCCGACGACGCGAACGGGAACGCTACTATCTTGTCGGACGTCCAGGGCTTGGACTTGGACACGGGGAACCTCACCGGCGGCAACATCCTGCAAGTGCGCTACCTGCCGAAGTTTCAAGATCTCGATGTTTACGTCGGCACCAGGCTCGTGGCACGGGTCGCGGGCGTGGACCTGGGCAGTCTGGGCGTCGCGCCCGGTGGCCAGGCTGAGCTGGGCGTCACGGGCGGTGTCCCGGCCCAAAACCTCAGCGCGAACATTGACTTCTTTCCCGCCTACCTGAACCACTTCTCCATCGGGAACAACTTGGTCTTCGGTGCAGGCCTCGGCCCCAACTTCTATGAGGACCGGTTTCCCTTCCAGACCCTGCGGCAGAGCGTCTGGAACAGCCCGGATACGGTGAAATTCCAGAAGTCCCTGGAAGCGAAAGGCACCTGGGATAAGCAGGCATCCAAAGTCGGAGTTGACGGCTTCTTCACCATACAGCCGGGTGCATTCGCGAAGAACTACGACTTCGGCCTGTCCCTGGAGATGGACGCCACCGGCGGCACCGCCGATATCTCTTATCCGGTCTACCTGGACATGTCTCTGCCCGCCCAGTACAGCGCCGACCCTGGCCAGAGCTTCGCCGTGCCGATCTTGTTTTACCCTGACCCTGCGGCCACCATCGCCACGACCTCGCCCGGTGCCAATGTCACTTCCGACCTGATCTACGGCGGCGAGTTCGGCTTCAGCCTGAACACAAGCGTTTTCGGCAGCAGCATCAGCAGCGGAAACGTGCTGGACCTCAATATTCCAAAGAAAGACATCAAGATCTTCGATTTGAACGAGATCCTGGGGAGTGGCCTGATTCCAAACGTCAACGGCGGCGTCAACTATGCCGGCTACTTCCAGGGGACGGAAGGCGCGACCGGCACGAAGAACACGACGGAGCACGGCACAAAGGGGGAAGGCAGCACTGAGGGTGCCAAGGATGGGACCTCCATCGCCAGCTATGTCCAGGTCGGTATCACCTATCCGCCCGACCTGAGCACGTCCGGGTCCGTCCCCCTCGGGTCGGCGACCGCAGCGAATCTGACGAGCAGCGCCGACTCGCCCCTGGTTACGCTCTCCTCGGACTTCACGAACGATATCCTGGGCGAGATCCCCGGCTTAGACATCCTGCCGCAGATCCCTTTCTTCAACAACGACTACAGCCTCAACCTGGCCGGCTACCCTGTGGAACTCGGCTTCCACATCGCTGATCTCTACGGGAGCGTGGACCTCGGTGCCCATGTGGATTACAACTTCACGCCGCAGCCGCAGGTCTGGCTGCTCTTATCCGACCCGAATGACTCGACCAAGACCGCGACCCTGGGGCCATTCGCCTTCAACACGGCCACTAACACCGTGGTGAACCCGCCGACGGTGAATCTCCCGGCTAATGGCGACCCGCTGACAATCACGCCTGTTCTCACCCTCAGTTCCTCCGCTTACCCGGATGGTCAGCCAGGCTTCAAGACCTCCAGCGGGAACACGTTCAAGACGAATGGACAGCTTAAGATCGGAGGCTCCCTGTCCTTCAATCCCTTTGAGTTCTCCTATCAGTTCGGCGACAACTCATTCAACTCCAGCACGGCCCTCGGCCTGCCGTTCCCGTACACCCTGGCGGGGAGCGTCCCGGTCGTCACCTACCCGCTCGATCCATTCGAGATCGGCACGCAGAGCGGCGGAACAGCCAACGCGGTCCCGTTTCAGAGGACGATCAAGGGCAAATCCTTCACGCTCTTTCCCAAGGCTTCGGACAATCCGGTGCTGGATGCGCTTTCGCCCGCTTCGGCCCTGGTGCAGCCTGTCGGCGCGAGCGGCAGCCTTCCGCTCACCCTTACCTGCGAGCACGCCTACCTCAGTGGCCAGGTCATCTGGGACTTCAACGGCGATCCGACTTTACCGCAGCCCGCTGTTCTGGCCTACAACCGCCAGAGTGCGAGCCTGGTCACCTCCGCGATCCCGAACTCGCTGCTCTCCACGCTGGGACTGCATACGGTGACGATCATCAACCAGGACGGGACGGGCGCTTCCTACCCCTCCAACAGCGTGTCTTTCGTCGTCAACGCCCCCGCCCCAAAGCTCTACAGCCTCAAGACGCAGACCTCAAACGGTCAGCTCTACAAAGTGGTGGCGGGCGCAGGCGGCTTCGTGCTCCTCGTCAGCGGCGAGAACTTCCTGCCGCCGCATGCCGGAACGGGCGGCGCGCTGGACTATGTCGGATCGGTCATCCAGTGGAACGGCCAGCCGCTGCCGACCACCTATCAGGACCACGCGACCCTGACAGCAATCGTCCCCTCCAACCTGGTGCAGACGACTAACATCGCTCAGATCACCGTTGCCACGGCCGGGCCTGGCGGCGGGACGAGCGAGTCACTCTCGCTCACACCCGTCAATCCTCAGCCGGTCCTGACAAGTCTGAGCCAGTCCGGGAGCCAGCCGGGCAGCTCGGGCCTGACACTAGACCTATATGGCTCCGGCTTCGTGACCGGCTCGACTGTCTTATGGAATGATGGAAAGACCAACGCCACCAAGACGCCGACGTACCAGTCGCCGGGCCACTTGACCCTGGCCCTGAGCGCGTCCGACCTGAGCACGCCCGGTGCCCGCACGGTCCAGGTCCAGAACCCGACGCCTGGCGGCGGACCTTCCGCCGTGCAGACCTTCACGGTCGGCCAGTACCCGGCCGGAGGCGGGATCATCCTCGTGCCGTCGCTGGCACGGACGATGGGCGGCATCCGGCTCCAACTGACCGTCGTGAACACCAGTCAGACGGCAGATGCCACAAGCACGATCATCCAGTCGGCAACGGCGCAGGCGGCGGGCAAGGCGGCAGTGTCTCCAATCCTGCCTAACCCCGCTCAGGCGATGCTGGTGGGCACCGTGCCGGCCGGCCAGAGCGTCACGCCGGGCCAGATCTATGTTTTCCCGTCCGGCCTCGGCACTCCGGGGCAGGCGGTCCTGCTGACCGTAAGCGGCAGCAGCTCAGGCAGGTCCTTCACCTCGCGGCTGCGGGCGGTCGTGCCGTAACACGGTCCCCATGACGTGCCTGGGGGCGGCCCAAATCGGGCCGCCCCCAACAGAAGAGTTTAGGAGAACAACCATGAAACTTCGCCAGCCCCTTGTCATCCCTGCGGTCCTGCCGCTGCTCCTGTTCCTGACCCCGCGCCCCGGCGCGGCGCAGACGGGCCTCACCGTCACGCTCGCTCCGTCTGCCGTCCGCGTCGTCACCCCGGTGAATGGCGCTCAGGTCTTCACGTTCACCGGCACGCTGACCAACAATACCGGCACGGCCCTGTTCCTGAACGCGGACAACTTCAGCCTCGACTTCCCGCTGATCTTGGACGACACGGCGTTCCAGAACACCTTCGTCTTCCCGACCGACACGAGCGGGAACCTCCTGCCGCAGCCGCCGCTTGCCGCCGGCGCGACCGAAACCGCGGCGCTCTTCAGCGTGACCGTCCCCGCCGGCACATCGGCGGGGACCTACGGCGGCACCTTTGAGATTCAGGGCGGGGCGGGAGCCAGCGACTTCGGCCTGCTGGCCGCGCCGACGTTCACGGTCAGCGCCGCGCCGGTCCCCGAAACCTCTACGGGCGTTTCCTTCGGCCTGCTGCTGGCCGTCGGCCTCGCCGGGGGCATCATCCGCGTCCGCCGGCGGAAGATCCCGCCCGTCGTCTGATTCCCGTGTCAGAAGAAAGCCCCGCCTCCATCACCGGAGACGGGGCTATCGGGCGAATGCTTCTAATGTTTGTCCACCTTGCCGTCGGCGGGCGTCACTTGCAGCGCGACCACGGTGTTGATGCAGTCCCAGGAGTGCAGGATGCCATCGGGCGTCGGCTGGAGCCATTGATCCCACGAGAGATCGTCGGAGGTCCGCCGGACACGCCAAGCAGTGTCGGAGTTCGCTTGCAGCCACCCCAGGTAGGTGCCCTGAAGGCTGCGGTCCTGCATGAACTTTGCGATCCAGCGCAGGCCGATGGAGTTCAAGCCGGAGTTGTTATCGCCCCCCGAACCGTACTCCGGCATGATCCGATAGCCGTTCGCGGCGGGTTTCCCCAGGTGGTTCAGGGTGTAGTCCGCCGCCAGTCTCGCGCTCTCGGTGTCCCCCAGGAAATTCGCCAGACCGACGAACGTCCCCTGGTTGTAGGTGCTGGACCAGGTGCCCAATTTGCCGGAGGTGTCCACCGCATCCAAGACGGCCCCCGTCGCCTCGTCGAACAGGTGCGTCTTTTCCCAGGCGAACAGGTCCTCCGCTCTGCTCAGGTAGCTGTCGTCGCGGAGCGCCTTACCCAGCAGGAAGGACGCGATGCCGGCGGGACATTCGATGCAGGAGTTGTAGCTGGTGTTGTTGGTCGTCCAGTAGAGGGTGCCGCGGGCGGGGTTCCAGGCGCGGGCGAACATCATGTCGAAGTTTTTCTTGGCGATGGTCAGGAACGCGGCGTTCCCGGTGGCCAGGTAGCCGCGCGTGTAGGCGATGGCGGCCCAGCAGATGTCGTCGTTGTAGATGTTCCAGGACCAGTCCGTCCCGTGGGCCTTGCTGAACCCATTCAGCAGCGCGGCGACCTGGCTCCTGTAAGCGCCGCCGCTCCGATCATTGGCGTCTTCGATCCCCTCAATCTCTTCGCTCTCCTGCCAGAATCCAGGGTCGCCCCCATCCTGTCTGCCTTTGATAAAGGCGCTCGCCCCGTTGGGGCGGACGAAAGCCTTGAGGTAGGCCTTCACGGCGGTGTCGGCGTCGGCACGGGTGACGGCGCGGGCGGGCCGGTCAGCGGCGGTCAGCAGGAGGGCGGACGCCGCCATCGTAGCGGCGATCAACCTCCCGATCTTACGAGAACAGGTCGGTTTCATGGTTCCTCTCCTTAACGCGTTTCCCCGCCGGCGAGAATGCGCGGGGTGTAATCCACGGTGGTCGCTTTGAGCCTTCCGCCGGGGGATGGCAGGAACGTCAGCACGGCGCTGAGGGCTTGTTTCGGCATCAGGGCGGGGAAATCGTGGTAGAACACGCCCGATGGCGCGGAGCTGCCGGTCGTGCCGTTGCCGCTCCCAGGATCAAAGCTCAGTCTCACCCCCGCGCTCAGGTCGTCCAGGGCGAGCGAGACGGGGGCAGGGAGGGCCGTTGGGCCCGTGTTGATCAAGGTGACGGTTTGGCTGATCCGGCCGGTCAGTTTGTCCACTTTGATCTTGCCGCGCTTGACTTTCATCTGGGCGGTGACATCCGACCCCAGGGCCGGGGCCTTAACGCCGTAGACCAGGATGCCTCCCCCAGTCGCCACATAGACGCGCCCGTTGGTGATGGTGGGCGTGTTGAACTTCATGAAGTTCCGGTAAACGGTGCCGCCGATGGTCGGGGCGGTGTCGCCGCTGTTGTACAACTCGGCCAGCGTCGAGGCATCGTAGGCGTGCAGGCGCAGGTGCCCCGGATCGGCGTGGTCCTGCATGTTCGAGCCGGTGGGGTAATACGACTCGGTCACCCACACGATGCCGTTGCCGGAGCCGTCGGCGGAGATGCTCGGGGTCGCTCCAGGAAATCCGAACCGCTGCGAGGTGTTCGCGACGGCCTGCGACTCCTCCAGGTGCCCGTTCGCGATCGGGACGCGCTTGAGGTACTCGCCCGACCGCAAATAGTAGACCGCGCCGTTGAAGTACGCGGGGACGCTGTAAAGGCCGTACCAGTGCTTGCTGGTATTCCCGTCGCCGTCCGCGGGCACTTCGATCTCCTGCACGACGTTGTTCCGGGCGGGATCAAAGCCGCCGGGCGCGTCGCGGTCCACGAGGGAGAGCATCCCGACCTTGCCGCCCGAAAACATCAGGTGGCGGTGTTGGGTGTTCCCGGCCGAGTCCGGCAGGAGCAGCATCCCGCTCGTGCCCAGATCGGCATCGCCCCGGTCCAGCCCGACGTGGTTGAACGGGCAGAAATAGCCCGTGACCTTGAGCGTGTCGCCGTCGAGTTTAAGGAAGGACTCCCCCCAGTTGCCGGTCGGCGGGTCGAAGACTCCGTTGCCCGTACTCACATAGACGTTCCCGGCCGAGTCCACCGACGGCGAGCCGCCGCTCTGCCAGATGCCCGCGCCGTACTGGGAGACGCTCGGCGAGTCGTTCAGCATGCCCCGCACGGCCCCCGTCCGGGCGTCATAAGCGATCACCCAGCCGTGGTAAGGACCCTGGTCCCGGTAGGAGGCCCACGCCACATAGACCTTGCCCCTGCTAAGCGTCAGCCCGCACCGCTGGTTTTCCAGGTCCGGGCGGAACGAGATCGGCCCGGTCTCGGGCCGACCCTCCGTGCCCTGGGAGGTCGCCTTGATCTCGACCGGGAAGCCGGGCGCGAATTTGTCCGCACCGGTCGCACAGTCGAGCGCGTGGAGGCGCTGGTGGAAGTCGGCAGGCGTCGCCCCGCCGCCGTCCATCGTCAGGACGACGACATACAGCGTTCCGGTCGCCGGGTCAAGGACGGGGGTGCCGGTGATGCCGATCTCCGGCTGCAAGTCGGAATTGCCGCGGAACGGCCGATGCGTCTCCCCGTCCACGAAGTCCGTTCGCTTCCAGAGCGTCGCCCCGGTGTCGGCGTCAAAGGCGTAGACGCTGTCATGCTCGGTGGCGACATACAGGACGTTGCGCCGCTTCCCGCCGGGCAGCGGCAGGCCGGCCAGGTACAAAGGCTGTGCGTAGATCTCGGTGCCGCTCAGGTTGTGCGGGATGTTCGGCCCGACGCTTGCGTCCACGGGAATCTGGAACAGCAGGCCGAATCGCCCGGAGCGCAGGAGCGCAGGAGTCAGTGCCGTTTCTTGCAGGTTCTGGCCGGTGTTGGCTAAGTCGTTGTGCGATTTTAGAACGTCGGCAGTCTGAGCCTGCGCCGGGCGGGCGATGAGGGCCATTGCCGCTGCAAGGCCGAACCCCAAAATGGTCAGCGTCTTGTTCCCCTTGTGAAACATGCGGTCTCTTTCTAAAAATCCTTTGTTGCCGTCGAACGCGCTTGTTCGGGTTACTTGGTGAATTCGAGATTTACGGTGTGCAGACTTCGGGGCAGCCGCACCGGGCCGGTCTGCCGCTTGCCGTTTACAAGGACTTTCGTCCATCCGGGACGGACGGTGACGGTGAAGTGCGTCCCCGCCAGTTCCACATCATTCAGCGCGAAGCGGACCGTCTTGAAGGGCTTCAGATAAAAGTTTTGGGCGTCCATTTTGAGGCCCAGGATGCACCGGAGATACTCCCAGCCCGACTTGTAGCGCGGGTACGGCGGGAAGCGGGGCGTGTCCTTGTTCGGCTCTTCGGGCAGGGTGCGGCTCAGGCCGTCGGGGCCGACGGACTTATTCCACTCCCCGACGAACAGGTGGTTGTCGTGCAGGCTGGACTCCAGCGAGTTGAAGACGTCCAGCGACCTTGCCTCATCCCCGGTGTCCGCCAGCAGTGAGGCCAGCGCCTCTTGCGGCCCGAACCAGCAGGTGCGGGAGTGATAGCCGGCCTGCATTTCAGGCTTGTGGCCGGGCCGCATGCCGTTGGCCCAGCCGCGAAACGCCTTCTGCGGATCGTCCACGAGGTTGTTCGTGTAGACAGTCAGCAGCGCGGCGCGCACCTTTTCCGGAGGCAGCACGCTCTCGGCCTTCGGATCGAGGAGGGAGAGCCACTTGCCGAAGAGCTGGTCGGAGAACGTGTCCTGCCCGTCCGTGCGGCTGAGTGCGGCGGCATCCTCGGCACGGTCGGCGGGAACGAAGAAGGTGTTCCAATACTGCCCGTCCTTGTTCCAGAGCAGTGTGTCCAGGCTCTGACGCGCATCGGAAAACATCTCCTCCGTGGGCAGGCCGCCGACGGTGCCGGGCTGGCGCAGCGTTTGTGACATCCGCCCGAGGCTGTAAAGCCCATAGACCCACATCACGCTGACGTAGGAGTTGACGCCGGGCATCTTCCAGATGTCATACGACTGGTTGCCGACGCGGTTGTGGAGCAGGTAGCGATAGTTGTCCGCCTGGTAGACGTGGTTGGCGGCCAGGGCGGCGAGCGGGTATCCTTTCGCCGTCCAGCCTGGGTCGTTGAACCAGAGGGAGTCGCGGTAGACGCGGCCGATGAAGGTCGGTTCCTCGGCATAATCTGAGCTGTCGTTCCACAAAGAGTGCCAGACCAGGCCGGCATCCTTGCCGTCCTTGGGGATGCTCTGGTAGTACTGGTCCATGTCCATCCGCTCGATCTCCGGCCAGTTGACCAGATACAGCCAGTTGTGGTAGACGCTGACGTCCATGGTGTTGACCCAGCCGTGGGGGACCTCTTGTTCGAAGAAGTAGGAGTCGTCGGTCAGGATCGTGGAGGTGCAGACGGAGCAGAGCGCCGAAAACCAGAGCCGCTTGAACGCGGGCGGGACGTCATAAGCGTTATGCCACCGGTCAATGGCGGTGGACCACCGGACGGCGGACCTCGCCGCGAGATCAATGACCTGTCCCGCGTTCTGGAACCGCTTGGTGTAGTACCTCCGGTATGTCTGGCGTGCCGCCGAGGAAGTGGTCCGGACGGCGGGATAATCCCAGGCGATGTAGAAGCGGACCGTCTGGTGTTCCCCAGGCGCGAGGCTGAGGGACATGCCCGCGCCGTGCGTGTCGGCGACGCCGTGGCCGCAGGCAAAGGCCGTTTCCCCGCCGGGTTCCACGAGTACCGCCCTGTTGGCCCGCACCACCAGAGGGTCACGGTGCAGCAGCGCGAGTTTGAAGGACCGCGTCTCCTTCGCTTTGTTCTGGATGGTGACGTCGAACACCTGCACCGGGAGGGTGGAATCGGCCAGGTCGTGGGGCACCAGGGGCGAAAAAGCGGTCATCACGAGGCCGAGGTTCGAGTCCGCCTTTTGAAAGACGAAATGCGCTTTGGGCAGGTCCGCGTAAGCCTGCACTCTGTCAACCGGCCGGGCATCCGGCAGCCAGTCCACGGGCGTCTCCTGGAGTACCATGCTCTTGCCGCCCTCCGTGAGCTGGAAGGCGTAGGAGGGCTTCTCCGTCGGCGGCCGGTCAATCCGCCAGTCGCGGCTGTTCAGGGGCCGGCCATCAAAGTAAACATCCACAAAGCCGTACTTGCCGAACACCGAGAAGCCGGTGCCGATGCCGCCGAGGGGGATGCCGAGGCCGTGACTGACGTCCACCATCTCCGGCGAGGGGGCGGCAAAGACTGGTGCCTCCCTGCCCGCCGCCGCGACCGGCCGGGTGGCGACGCTTACGGTTAAGAAGAGGCTTAGTATCCCCAGGAGGGATGACTTCCAGAGGTCCTGTGGTTTTATCATAGTGGAGCTTTCATCAGTGTTCCGATTCGCCGGGGTTTTCGGGGATGCCGGGGTCGTCCAGGATCTGCACGGCGGTTGCGGAACCGAGGTCCTTCCAATCCTGCAAGACCCAGACGACCTTCTTGTCCGGGGTGACTTCAATGAGCTGGGGGCCTTTGCCGTTGTCGCCGCGGGACGTGAAGATCGTGTTGCCGTTGGCAAGACGGGTGCAGGATTGCGGCGCGGAGCTGAACTGGTATTCCGCCGGCAGGTCTTTCCTGGTGTTGCATTCCCAGACGGTCTCCCCCTTGGGGCTGACCTCGCGCGTCAGGCTGTCCGCTTCGTCGGTGATCAGCGTGTTGCCGTTCTTGAGGCGGATGGCGGCCCACGGCGACCGGATCTTGTAGTTCCAGATCTCGTTGAACTTCTTGTCGTATTCTACGACGTAGCCCATCCCGAAGACGGGGACGAGGTAGGTCCCTTGGGCGGTGACGCGCGCGCGCCGGAACTCCCCGTGGATGCCGTTGGGGCTGGGCGGCTGGGTGAACGGGAGGGCGTGTTCGACCTCGACCGCGCCCGTCTTGATGTTGACGACCATCAGCTTGGTCGGCAGGCCGTTCAGGACGAACATCACGCGGTCCAGCCCGATGGGCTGGCAGGTGTGGACCTCCGTGTGGGCGACGCCCGGCGCTTTGCTGCAATCGTAGCGCCACACCACTTTTTTGTTCGGCGTGATCTCGGCGACGTATTCCATGCGGCTGAACAGGATGTTGCCATTGGAAAGCATCCAGACGTCGTCATACTCGTAGCTGGTGCCGGTGGAATAGGTCCAGATCACCTTGCCCTTGTCGGTGAGATACATTTTGTCATAGTTCTCACCGACGTAGAGCATCGAGTGCTGCGCCAGGCCCTTGCCGGGCAGGCCGGCGGGCGTGACCCCGTTCGTCCAACTTCCGACGGGCGAGGGCGTTTCATCCGGTCCCATCGCGGGCACGTCCGGGGCGGTGAAGCGGCCGAGGACATCCAGGCACGGCGTCGCCGGGGCCGGCTTGGGGGCGGCCCCGGTGGGGCCGCCGAGCAACACCGCCAGGCCGATAACCGAAAAGGCTGCCCGCAGCGCGCGGCGTTCTGGTTTCATGTTTCCACACCTTATCCTCCCACACCTCACCGGCGGCTGGATGCGGCCTGACCGGGAACATCAAAGGCGCGCAAGGTGAAGGAGCCGGAGAGGGGCTTCCCTTTGACGGCATGGATGGCGTGATCCTCCACCCAACTGCCGCTGAGGCCGTGCGGCCCGGCTACTTCGCGGCTGGCGAACAGAGTCGTGCCGGAAGCGGTCACTCCGCCCCGGCCGACTAGGGGAGCGTCGGCCGGCAGCAGCGCGAGGCCCGCCCCGCTGCCGTCCGAGAGCGTGAGCCAGTGCAGGCCGCGTTTGGAGGCCCGGAACAGGGTGTCGCCGCCCCGAGCCGTTCCCGACGGCTCGCCTACATGGCCGGCGGGGTAGTCGGTGAAAAATGAGTCGCGCTGCCAGGCCATCCGGGTCAGGCCGGCGGGCACCGAGAACGTGAGTCCTTCTTCCCACAGGCTGGTGTCAGGCGCGGCCCAGTTCAGAGTCCAGGCCACCGTGATCTCCGCATCAGGCTTGATGTCGTAAGTCGAGGCCAGTGTGCCGAGCGCGGACCCGCCCGCGCCTGAGAGAACGGTGCTGCTCACGGCGACGTGCATCACGCCGTCCGCCCCCTGCACCGCGGACACTTGGGCGTCGGTCGTGACCGGCGGCTGCTTGGCACGGTACATCCCCCGTTCGCTGTCGGCCTTCGCCTCCCCCAGATTCAGTGTCGGCCCGCCCAGGAGCATGTTCCGGCCATTGACGCGCCAGGACGAGATGGTCCCGGTGTGCTTGTCGAACGCGATCCGCTGGATGGAGTTGCTGACCGAGAGAGTGTCCGGGCCTTCCTGGGCGGTCACGGTGCCGCCTGACGCTTGTGCAGCAGGCGGGAGGGGAAGGGGAGTACCCTCCACGGCGAGATTGAACGCGACCACGGGGGTGCCGTCCGGATGGCTGAATTCCAGCCGCAGGGCGGTCATGCCGGCGGGAGCCGGGAACGAGGCCGCCGTGGACTGCATCGGCCCGCAGGGGACGATCTCGAGGCCGCTCCGCAGCCGGGCGCCCCCGCGCATCGCGGTCCAGCGGCAGGTCAGCTCGCTCAGGTCTGTGAACGAGTAGTGGTTGGTCAACGGCACGGCGCAGGTCCCATTCGCGGGGCTGACGGTGCGCGTGCCGACGACGACCGGGCTGTAGACGCTCTTGACGATCCACCATTCGGGCTTGGGAACACGATAGGCGGACACAATGCCCTTGTTGTTCTCCTGGCGCATGTGGTCCGGGCCGTAGTAGAAGTCGGTCGTCGTGTCCTCGTTCTTGTCCGCGATCCCCTGGCTCTGCCACTCCCAGATGAATGAGCCGAGGATGTTCGGGGCCTGCCACAGCTTGTCCCACGTCCTGATGAGCGGCTCGGACCACAGATCCGACGCGCCGGGGTCGTAGTCCTGGACCTCCTTCTCGTAGAACGTGTGCGGATGCTCCGTCAGGTTCGTGCCCCACCGCGTGTCCCGCGCGTACCGGTCTATCGAGTCCGGGCCGGGGTAGTGGTCGTCCTTCCACAACTGGCCCTTGACGCTGTCCGGGTCCTGCCCGGAGACGAAGGCCGGCCGGGTCGGGTCGGCGGCACGGACCAGGTCCATGACCATCTGGGAGTCGATCCCGTTGGGGTTCTCGTTGCCCAGGCTCCAGGCCAGGACGCAAGGCCGGTTCTTGTCCCGCGCCACCGTCTCCTGCCCGCGCTGGAGCAGGTAAGGGGCGTACTTCGGGTCCTTGACCTGGTCGTTGATCCAGCAGTAGGGCACTTCGTCGAGGATGTACATGCCCTTCTCGTCGCACAGCTCCAGGAACCGCTGGGCATGGTTGTAGTGGCTGGTCCGGACCGCATTTATGTTGGCGGCCTTCATGAGCGTGAGGTCTTTGACCCAGTTCGCCTCGGTCAGCGCGAAGCCCTTGTCCGCCCAGAAGTCGTGCCGGCAAATGCCCGTACATTTAATGGGCATCCCGTTCCACAGGACGACGTTGTTCCTGACCTCGATCTGCTTGAATCCGAAGCGCTGCTCGACGCGCTCCACGGCCTTGCCGCCGCTGGACATCTGGAAGACGACGTAGTAGAGGTTCGGCTTCTCCGCCGACCAGAGGGCGGGCGCTTTCACCGGGGCGCTCATCGCGACCTGCACGGCCCCGTCCGCCCCGATGCGGCCTTGGCCTGCCAGCGTCACGGAAGTCGGCCGGCCGTCGCCGCGCATCAGCCTCCCCGCGACGACCACGGCCTGGCCTGGCGCTCCTGTGATACTCAACCGGGTGGAAAGCGTCGCATCTTTGTCGTTCGCGGCCAGCGGCGTCCGCACCGTGATGTCGCTGATGTGGGTCTGCGGAACGGCGATGAGCGAGGTGTCACGGTAGATGCCCCCCATCGCCTGGAAGTCGCCGGTTTCGCAGTCGTCTGAGGGGGTGGTCTTGGAGACGCGCACGGCGAACAGGTTGCGCCTGCCGGGATGGACGAGGCCCGTCAGGTCAATGTCCCAGGCCGTGTAGCCGCTCTCGTGGTAGCCGGCCTTCTGCCCGTTGATGAACACTTCCGCTCCGTCGAGCGCCCCGTCGAAGTGCCAGTAGACGCGCCTGCCGGTCCACGAGGCGGGGACCGTGACGTAGCGCCGGTACAGGCCGACGGTGTTGTCCACCTTGTCGTAGGTCGGCAGCGAGTAGCCGGCCATCTCCCAATTGGACGGCACCGGCATGTCGTGCCAGCTCGAGTCGTTGAAGCCGGGCGCGGCGAAGGCATCCCGAGCCGCCGGCAGGTCCGTACCGAGGGGCTTCGGGGCGGGCGGCTGCCAGGCGGCCTCCTTGCCGTTTTCGGTGGTCCGAATCTGGAACTCCCGCAGCGAAGCCCAGTGTGTGCTGGAGGTCCCGGTCACGGTGATGCGGACATAGCGGACGTCGGCGGGAGTCAGCGTGATCGGGCCGTCGGCGACCCCCGGCGCGGCGGTCGCGTCCGCCAGGGTCTTCCACTCGCCGCCCTTCAGCCTGCCCTCGATCTTGCACTGATAGCGGTCCCCGGCGTTCTCCCAGGCGAGGGTCGCGCCGGAGACGTGCCGCGTCCCCCCGAGGTCCGCCTGAAGCCACTGCGGGAAGTCGGCGCTGGTGGCGCACCAGCGAGTGTCGGGGACACCATCGAAAGCGTTCTCGGGCGGGTTCTCGGTCTGGCTGGTGGAGGCCGTCAGCCCGGTGTTGACGGGCGCGGACGGTTGGAACTGCCGCGCCTTGGTGATCTGCCCGTAGGACAGCCGGAACCGCCAGGTGCCGGTCATCGGCAGGTTCCACGGGTTATGGGCGCGGAGCCGGTCCGGCGGCATCGGCGCCGCCGCCGGCAGCGGCAGAGGGAGCGACGCGGGAGAAACGCGCCCGACATCCTGCCCGAAGGCTGGGGACGTAAAAGCAGGGAGGAGTATCGGCAGGAGGAACGAAAAATGTCGTCGTTTCATGAGTGCCTTTCGTACCGTTCGCGGGGCTACCGACGTTGAATCGGCCCCGATGTTATTGCCATATAACCACTCTCACGAACGGCGTGAGTTCCGAAGCGCCGCAGCGGCCATGAGCGCCATGATACCACACTATCCCCAAAATAGTACCAAACATGAACGGGTCGGTCTTAGGAACATAAATGGAGCATGAAACGAATGGGAAACCGGAAGTTCGGGAGTGGACTCAGGCTTTTGGGACATTCATTGTCGCAGGCGCGGCGCTGCTCTCACGCGCCACCAGGCGCGCAGGCAGTTCAACCTCCGTCACAGGGGCGGACGGATCTCTCATACGGCGCAGGAGCAAATCCACAGCCCTCCGGCCGATCTCCTCGAAGGGCTGTGCGATCGTGGTCAGGCCGAGGCCGCCGGGCAGGGTGGGGATGATGTTGTCGAAGCCCGCGAGCGCGACATCTCCGGGGACCGTCAGGCCCAGGTTCTGGAGGCGGTCCAGGAGAGAGACGGCGGCGTAGTCGTTGAAGACGACGGCCGCCGTCGGCCTCTCGTCCGCAGGCAGGCGGAACATCGTGTCAACAACGGTCCAGGGGTCCGACCGGTGCCGGGACGGGATCGTCAGGACGATCTCCGGGATTCCGGCCTCGCGCACGGCATCCACATACCCCTGCACGCGATCCTGGACCGGACGGATCTGCTCGCACTTTGTGACATAAGCGATACGGCGATGTCCCTGTGCGGCCAGATGCATGGTCATGTCGAACATCGCCCGGCGATTGTCGATGCCGACGAAATCCGTCTCCAGCGAGGCCGTCCGCCGGTCAATGGTGACGAGCGGGATGCGGCGGCTCACCTCTTCGACGAGGTCCCGGTTGCTGCGGTAGGCGTAGGGATAGAAGATGACGCCGCCGAAGCCGCGCTCTAGGGCGTAGCGCAGGTGCGCGGCCTCGCCCGCCGCATTCTCTTCTTCGCTCCCGATCTGGCCCAACTGGAGGAAGACAGCATGATAGCCGGCTTCGGCGAGCGCCTGATTCATGCCCCAAAAGATGCGCTGCTGCGACGTCCCGGCGTGTTCCAGAACGCCGTCGCCGGGCCACATGATGAGCGCCACGAAAGCCGAAGACGACAGGGCAGACGCGGGCAGGCCCACGCTGTTGGGGGCGGCTCCGCTCCGCATCGGCCCGACAATCGGGCGACAGTGCGGGCGGCGGTGGATCAGCCCGTCGTTCACGAGGTCATTGATCGCGGTCCGGACCACGCGCCGGTCAACGCCGAGGTCCTCAGCCAGAGTTCGCTCGGTCGGCAGCCAGTCGCCGGCCTGATAGTGTCCAGCGTTGATGCGCCCACGCAGCAGGTCGGCGACGGCGTCGTTCGGCCGTTTAGTGGATGTCGAGGCCCGTGATGCGGTCGGCATAGTGATTGCCATTATGGCACAATTCAGACCCGGATGGGCGATCTCGCCCTTCCCCTGAGCGGGCGACGGGAAACCGGATCACTCGTAACGGATGTCATCCAGGTAGAAGGCCACGGGCTTGCCGGTCGCGGCCAGGGTCCAGCAGAAGCCGGTCTTGATGCGGGACAGGTCCAGCCCTTTCAGGTCGAGTCTGTATTTCTTCCACGTCGGCGTCAGCGCGACGTGGTCCAGCTTGCCGGTCGCGCTGTCGGGGTAAGTCTTGTCTTTGCCGAGCAGGCCGAACTGGAAGTTGACGACCTCACCGCCGGACGCGCCGCGTGCCCAGAACGTGAGCGCCCTGGCCCCGGTCAGGTCCGAGCCGCCGGGATGGTCGCCCCAATCGCCTGCGGCGTCCTGCCAGACGACACCGCCCCAGTCGTCAGCCGCCGTGTAGCCGACCTTCAGGCACGTCTTTCCCGTGCGCGGCGAGTCGGCGGAGGCGGCCTCCATCCTGATCGCGCCCGTGTTCCCCATGTATCCGGCCGGCGTGAAGGGCGGGGTGCCGTGCGCGCCCGCCCCGTACAGGACGAGCGGCAGGACGGCCTTTGATGCGGCGGGCTGCGGGGAGTCGTCCTGGACATAAAGCGGAACATTCGCGACGGCCGCGCCGCCATGCGCGTCCCGGACATAGACGTAGAGCCGGTAGCCGCCTTTGTGGATCGGCAGGGTCACGGTCGCTCCGCCATTGTCGGATGAAGTGATGGACTCGGGGTAGGTCGGCAGGGCACCCTCGGCCCCGCCGCCGGTGTGGTAAGTGACCGAGTCGGCCTGCAAGACCCACTGGACGGTCAGCGGGTCCTTTTGGGGATCGGCGGCGGTCAGTGTCGCCTTGACGGTCGCGCCGGGGGCGACCTGATCCGGCCCGGCCACGGTCAGGGCGTTGATGACCGGGCAGAGGCGGGCGGGCGGCCTGCCGGTCCAGAGCTGGGTCAGGGCGTCGTCCGCGCCCAGACGGCTGCCGTCCGGCAGGAGCAGGCCGAACCAGGTCGCCGTCGCCTCCTGCTTATTGCCCCAGGTGAAGGCATAGGAGCCGAGGCAGAGCGGCTGGGCGGCGATGCTCTTCTCGTAGGTCGCGCTGTAAGTCTGCGCCTTCGCCGTGCTGGAAAGCTCGGGGACCGCGCCCCAGGAGTTCGCTTTCTGCTCCCAGACGCCGGGCGGGCCGTATTCGGTGATCATGTAGGGCTTCACGCCGCCCGCCGCCTTGTACCGGGCGGCCACGGAAGGGCCGCCGCCATAGGAATTGATGCCCACGATGTCTATGTCCGGGCAGTGGGCGTTGATCTGCTGCACCTTGTCGCCGCCGATCTCGGCAACGACGGTTATAGTCGGGTGGTTCGGGTCCAGCGCGTGGGCCATCCTGGCGAGGTCTTCGATCGCCGCCCACATGTCGGCATTGTCCTGCTCGCCGACCTCCATCTCGTTTCCCAAAGCCCAGCACAGCAGGGCAGGGGAGTCACGGTAGCGCAGGATGTCCTTGCGGACGGCCTCCTTCTGGGCCGCGACCTGGGCGGCGTCGTGGTAGTTGAAGTATTCCTTGTGGCCGAGCCAGACGCCGACCGTGACGGTCAAGCCGAGTTTCTGTGCTTCCGCCAGTTTCGGCTCCAGGTTGTCCGCCCCCCAGGTGCGGAACGAGTTGCCGCCGCCGTCCCGGAGCAGCATTTTTGAGCCGTCCCCGCCCGCGCCCTTGACGAAGTAGGGCTTGCCGTCCCGCAGGAGCTGGAAGCCGCCCGCATTCCTGACGACCTTGACGACGGAAGGCTTGGCGTTGCCCGGCGGGGCGGCATGGAGCGCATTGGGAGCAAAAGCGGCACACAAAAGCGTCAGGAGGACGAGTGAGTTCTTCATTCGATGAGTATACCGCCCCTCGCAATGAAAGGGTATTTGACACAGGCGTCCGACTTGCATAATGCCCGTGCGACCTGTACGCCTGGGTCTTCCTGACAAATCATCATTAGGGAGGGCAGTAGGAAAGGCTGCTGACCGCCTACGGAAGCAGTCGGATGCATCAGCGAGCAAACCCCTTCCATAAAATCATCTCGATAGCGTCAGGTCTGCAATCGAGATCGTGCGCCCAGCCATTTACTAGTTCAACATAAAGCGCATATCCCTCGGCGCTACGCTGATCAACGGATGACCACCAAAGTTGCATTGCTTGAGCGGCCCCCTGGTTGCCGGCATCGGCAAGTTGCTTCATTCCCCCGGCAACTCCGTTTTCACGATTGTTGCCGTCCAGAATCAGAGGCATGGGATCAAGGCCGGAAGCCAGCCCTACGAAGTAGAAGTACTTCGTGAAGAATGACCAGCTAAATTGGTTCAAAGCTCCCGGACCACGAAAGAACAGGCAAGCCTCCACCAGTTCACCGATCTGCACTAGCTCCGCACCCTGTATGAGCCGCTCAGTCGCTTGTGAGTGCGCCAGCATCCTACTTGTGCGGGTAGCGCCATAACCGACAGTGCCATACCCCCACATCATAACAGCCATTGCGAACCGGCGTACAGAAAGCGGTTCAGTTTTCGCTTCGATACCAAGGGCGCACACGTTGCTGCGTGATAGGCTCTGACCGAATCGCCTGTGGATCTCAGTCAAGTCTTTGTCTGAGGTAAAACAGCGTTCCCACGTTTGGTAGTTGTAGTGGATAGAGTGTTCTTCTGGGCGATAGACTTTCAGTTCCGTTACTCTTCTCTTCAAGAGGTCTGGAACTTGGCTCTGGGATTGTGATGCCATGGATCTCTCCTAGTTTTATGCTTGGTCGCTTACTACGATGATCTATATGAAGCCAAGCAACAGTGTCAAGCGGCGGCATCGGCGAGGGCGGCTTGGGGCCGGGGCAGCACGGCCTGGGTGATGACCAGGGACGCGAGGGCGGCGGCGACGCCGCACCAGAAAGGGGCGTGGTAGCCGAAGCGGTGCCAGAGCAGGCCGCCCGCCACGGGGATGACCACGGCGGCGACGTGGTTCATGGTCTGGCCCATCGCGAGCGACGGCGTCATCTCACCGGGCCGGACGATGCGGTTGAGGTAGGTGGTGATGCCGACGCCGAACGAGAACAGGATGCTGTCCACGACCCACAATACCTCCAGCACGGCGACGCGCTGGACCAGAGCGTACCCGGCGAAGGTCAGGGCGATGGCGACATAGTAGAACGACATGGTGTGGCGTTCGCCGATGCGATCAATGAGCCGGCCCACCGGTGCGGCGACCAGGAAGGAGGCGGCGGCGTTGAGCAGCATCAGCGTGTCTATCTGCGGCAGGGCGACGTGCCACTGCTGGACCAGGGCAAACAGTGCGAAGGTCGAAAAGATCTGCCGCCGGAATCCTTCCAGGAAGGTCAGGCCGTAGAACAGCCCATACTCGCGCCGGAAGAGCAGCCGGGGCCGGTTGTGCGTGGTCGAGGCCCCCGACATGGGCAGCAGGCACGCCCCGCCCGCGAAGATGAAGGCGGCGGCGGTCACGAAAAATCCGGGGTAGAAGATCGGGTGTTCATGCCCCGCCACCAGGCGGACCACGATGAACGCGAGGATCGTCCCCGCTGACCCGATGGCCCCCATGCGGCCCAGGTGCCGCCCGCTCTCCGCGCCCGAGGCCAATGCGATCGGGATGAACGACGAGGACGTGAACCACTGGTGCATGAAGACGGACCAGAAGACAGTCACCAGCACCAGCTCGCCGTAGGTGTGGACGAAGCCGGTGGCGGCGACGCCCGCCGCGCTGAAGCACAGGCAAAGCGCGGCGATGCGCGACTCGGCGTAGCGCGCTACCAGGGCGGCGATGCCGACGGCCAGCAGGCCGGGGATCTCGCGCGACGTTTCCAGGGCACCCATGCCGAGCGGCTTCACCCCCAATGTCTCGGTGATGAAGTTGATGAAGACCGCGCCGTACATGGCGAAGCCGAAGCCGAACAGGAAAACGGCGGTGGAAAAGAGCCGCCAGTCGCGGCGGATCTGTTCAGGGGTGAAGGTGTGTTCAGGGGAAAAAGCAGGCATCGGCTTCCAGTATACCTATTTTCGGCGATTTTTGGGATAACGCGCGGGTTGGCACGGTCTATGCATTAGAGGTAAGCAGTAAGGCACTCGCAAGAACTCACGCGCACGGATGAAGACGAAGTCGTTGCCGTCCATGACATCACCGATCGTCGAGAAAGGTCGTCCACTCATGGCCCTGATCCGCACCTGTCGCTCCGCCGCTCGTTCCGGGCGCGCGCGCTTCCTCCCCGGCGGGCCGGCCCATGCCGCCGCCAGGCAACTGCTGTTTCCGCAGATGTCGCTCCAGGTCTCGTCCGCGCTGAAGCTCGCACCGGGCTTCTCGCACAAGCCCACCCTCCGACTCGCGCCCGCCCCGGCGTGACGCGCGCGAAGCGCCGCCCCGGCCACAGGTCTACAGCCTGTGCCGGGGCGTTTTTGCTGTTGACATTCCTCCCTGCCCCGTGCTACTATCCCCCATGACTGACCTGATTTTACGCGGCGGGACTCTCTATGACGGGCTGGGCGGCGAGGGCCGGCGGCAGGACATCGCCGTCACGGATGACCGGATCACTGGGCTGGGCGATCTTTCCTCGGAGGCAGCGGGTCGCGTCCTGGACGTTTCCGGGCTGGCGGTCGCGCCGGGCTTTATTGACATCCACACGCACTCCGACTTCTCCCTGCTCATCAACCGGCCTATGCGGAGCAGTCTGGCGCAGGGCGTCACGACGGAACTCGTCGGCAACTGCGGCACCTCCATCGGGCTGGTGACGGCGGGGGAGAACTTCGCGCAGGAGCGGCGCTGGGCCGAGCGCGGCGGAACGGTCCTGGACTGGTCGCGCCTGAGTGAATACCTGGCGCGCGTGGAGGATGGCGGGCTGGCGGGGAACGTCGCCACGCTGGCGGGGCACGGGACCATCCGCAAGGCCGTTATGGGCTTTGAAGACCGTGTGCCGACGGCCGCCGAGCTGGCCCGGATGCAGGCGATGCTCTCGGGGGCGCTGGCCGACGGCGCAGTCGGGCTGTCCACGGGCCTGGAATACCTGCCCGGCGGCCACGCCCGACATGAGGAAGTCGCCGCGCTGGCAGCCGTCGCCCATGAGGCGGGGGGATTCTACGCGACCCACATCCGCAATGAGGGCGACACATTGGTGGAGAGCATCCAGGAGGCCCTGCGCGTCGCCGAGGCGACGGGCATTCCCTTGCAGCTTTCGCACCACAAGTCCGAGGGCCGCGCCAACTGGGGCAAGCCGCAGGTGACGCTGCCGATGATGGCGCGGGCGCGGGCGTCTGGCCTGGACGTGCTGACCGACCAGTACCCCTACACCGCGTTCATGACGGGCCTGAGCGTGATCCTGCTGCCGCACTGGGCCAAGGAGGGGGCGATGGAGGACATGCTGGCCCGCCTGCGCGATCCGGGCGACCGTGCGCGCATCCTGGCCCAAATCGCCGGGGAGCCGTGGGACTGGAACACGGTGCAGATCGGAATCGCCCGCACCCGGCGCGAGGCACAGGGGAAGACGCTGGCAGAACTGGGGGCGCAGGAAGGCAAGTCGCCCGCCGAGGCCGCCCTGGACCTGCTGCTGGACGAGGAGGGTTGGGTGGCCGCCGTCCACTTCGCCATGTCCGAAGAAGACGTCGAGTTCATCCTCTCCGACCCCCACACCATGATCGGCTCGGACGGCGTCGCCAACGACCCGGCCAGCGAGATGGCCGCCGACAAGACCCACCCGCGCACCTACGGGACGTATCCGCGCGTGCTGGCCCGCTATGTCCGCGACCGCGAGGTCCTGTCACTGGGCGAGGCGATCCGCCGCATGACCAGCCTCCCCGCCCGTCGGCTCGGGCTGGCCGACCGGGGGACGTTGCGCGTCGGCGCGATGGCCGACATCACCGTCTTCGACCCCAAAGCCGTAGACGACGCCGCCACGTTCGACGACCCGCACCGCTTCCCCATCGGCATTCCCCACGTCATCGTCAATGGGCAATTCGCCTTGGAGAATGGTGTGCAGACAGACGTGCTTTCGGGAAGGGTGCTGCGGCGGCAATGAAGCGATTGCGGGTGTCTCAAATCCTGTTCCCTGGGGCATTATTGATCACCCTTCTCGCCATGGACGTATTCCTCGCACGAGCGTCAGCAACACCTGAACGACGCTCTACTGAATGCTGCCATCTACGGCGATGCCTCTGCCGCTCGCGACCTTCTCCGCAGCGGTGCCGATCCCAACGCCTGCGAACAGCTCTCGTCACTCAGGGAGAAGCTAGAGCAGATTTTTCCGGCTGCTGGTACTCAGTAAAAACACTTTTTCGGAGATTTCGACGCATCTGTTTTTCGGAGAATGGCCCGAAAGAATCCAAGCAGAGGGATCAACAAGCTAAGAGGGCCAAATGTCAAATTTCGTGAAAGGCTATGTCGAGACGCCGAACCTACCGAGCGTAGTAAAGGATGTTGAGCAATTAGCAGCCAAACAGCCTCTGGGATTAATTATAGGCTCGACAGACTCCTTACATAATTTTCCGCCTTCCCTGCTTCCTAAAGCCGAAAATGTAATGGTTTTTTCTATATGCGACTCTAAACAAGATAATACAGCGAGCCATCTTCTTGATTCGCTTAATTATGTTGGTGATTTATCAAGTGGCTTACCTCGAGAAGCGAGAAAGCGCCGGGATCTACTGCTAGGCTTAATATCAGGGATGTTCAGGCTTGAGCAAGTGGAAAAGCTTTATGTGGCGATGACTGAGGTGGAAGAGATTGAGTCAATAGTGGCACTCTCACTAGAAGAGCTGAAGGAAGTGACCATCAACAACTACGAGGGTCCCCCTAATGTTCTGTATATAGTTGAGAAACCTTCGTATTAACACCGATCTTTCCCATAATTCCTGCCCACCGCTCCTGATGGGTTTCATCGCGATATTCGGGAAGGAAGCCTAGCTTCAAATAGGTGTGAATTGCGGCAAGGCGATGGTCCTGAGTTTCCAGAAGGGCATCAGTGCAGCCCAGCGTGACGAATGTATGCAGGACGGCGAGGGAAACGAAAAAGCCGGATCGATGCCCCTGGTAATCGGGGTCCACAGCGACCCAGTGCAGGTAGCCGGAGCCGGGGAAAAGGTCAGGTCGAAGCCGCACCGAGGCGGTGGCAATGGGGCGGCCGTGGAAATCTACCACGAGCGTCTGCTTGACGCCTTGCTGATCGTTCAGCGTGGCCGCGACCCGAGCCTCGTCCCAGTCCTCATCGGCGAAGGCGCGGTCGAGAACGGAGGCCACGGTGGGACCCTCTTCCGGCCGCATTTCCCTGAGCGTATATCCAGGAGGCAATGAGGGCAGCGGCGGCAGATCATGGAGATCAGGCCGCCGCATCAGCAGATTGGTCATCAGGGCTTGTCCAGCAGGGCTAGTTTCAAGACTTCATCGGCGTGGGTGACGCATTCAAATTTCATTTCGCTTCGGATGTTGCCGGGGAGGTCTTCCAGGTCCTTCTCGTTCTCGGCGGGCACGATGACGGTGCGGATGCCCGCCCGGTGGGCGGCCAGGACTTTCTCCTTCAAGCCACCGATGGGCAGGACGCGCCCGCGCAGGGTGATCTCGCCGGTCATGGCGATGTCCTTGCGAACGGCCCTGCCGGTGAGGGCGGACGCCAACGCCGTGGCAAGGGTGATTCCCGCCGAAGGGCCGTCCTTGGGGACGGCGCCTGCGGGAACGTGGACGTGGATCTCGATGCGCTCGTTGAAGTCTTCTTCCAGGCCAAGCATCTCGGCGCGCGACCGGACATAGGACATGGCGGCCTGGGCGGATTCCTTCATCACGTCGCCGAGTTGTCCCGTCAGGATCAGGCGGCCGTCTTTGCCCTTCATGGGCGATACCTCGATGGAGATAACATCCCCGCCGACCTCGGTGTAGACAAGCCCCGTCGCCGCGCCGACCTCGTCCATCTCCTCCATGACGCCGTAGTGGTACTTGCGCTGGCCCAAAAACTCGCGCAGCTCGGCGTCGCCGATGGTCACGGTCTCGGTGTGGCCCTGCGCGACCCGGCGGGCGACTTTGCGACAGAGGGAGGCGACCTCACGCTCGAAATTGCGGACGCCGGCCTCGCGCGTGTGTTCGCGGATGATGCGGCGGGTCGTCTCCTCGGGGATGACAAGCTGCTCTTCCGTCAGGCCGTGTTCCTTGATCTGCTTGGGGATCAGAAACTTTTGCGCGATCTGAAGCTTTTCGTCTTCGGTGTAGCCCGAGAAGGAGATGACCTCCAACCGGTCCCGCAGGGCGGGCGGGATGGGGTCCATCAAATTCGCGGTCGTGATAAACATGACTTCGGACAGGTCGAACGGCACTTCCAAATAGTGGTCGGAGAACTCGTTGTTCTGGGCCGGGTCGAGTGCTTCCAGGAGGGCCGAGGACGGGTCGCCCCGGAAGTCCGCACCCATCTTGTCTATCTCATCCAGGACGAAGACGGGGTTGCGCGTCCCGGCCTGTTTCAAGCCCTGCAAGATGCGGCCCGGCAGGGCACCGATGTAGGTGCGCCGGTGGCCGCGTATCTCGGCCTCGTCGCGGACGCCGCCGAGGGAGATGCGGACGAACTTGCGGCCCAGGGCGCGGGCGATGCTCTTGCCCAGGCTGGTCTTGCCGACTCCGGGCGGGCCGACGAAGCAGATGATGGGGCCTTTGAGCGTCCCCGCAAGCTGGCGGACGGCCAGGAATTCTAGAACACGCTCCTTGACTTTGGGCAGGCCATAATGGTCTTCATCCAGGATCGCTTCCGCCGCGCCCACGTCCAACGTCTCCTCAGACTTGACGGACCAGGGCAGGGCCAGCATGGTGTCGAGGTAGGAGCGGATGACCACGCCCTCGGGGACGCCGAAGGGCATCTTTTCTAATCGGTCTATCTCCTTCAGCGCCCGCTCCAGCACCATCTCCGGCATCTTCGCCTCCGAAGCCTTGGTGCGGTACTCGTCTACCTCGCCCTGGCGCTCGTCGCGCTCGCCGAGTTCCTGCTGGATGGCCTTCATCTGCTCGCGCAGCAGGAACTCGCGCTGAGTCTCGCCCATCTCCTTCTCGACCCGGCTGCGGATGTTCTTCTGGATCTGGAGGATCTCGAATTCTTTGGTCAGCAGCAGGCTGAGTTTTTGCAGGCGCTCCCCGGCGTCCAAGGTCTCCAGAAGCTCCTGCTTTGTTTCAACGCGCAGGGAGGGCAGGTGCCAGGCGACGTGGTCGGCGAGCGTGCCCGGCTCCTCGATGCCCAGCAGGGTGACGACGACCTCGGGGGGGATGTTCTTGCCGGTGTTGGCGATCTGCTCGAACTGCGTGGTCACAGAGCGCATGAGTGCTTCCGCTTCCAGGGCCTGAACCGGGTCAAGCGTCAGCCGCTCGATGCGCGCCTGGAAGTGCGGCTCCGTTTGCAGCCACTCGGCCACGCGGACGCGCTCCTTGCCTTCGAGCATGACCCGGACGGTGCCGTCGGGGACTTTGAGTATCTGGATGATCTCGGCGACGATGCCGATCTCGTGCAGGTCCTCGATTTCGGGGTCCTCGGTCGCCACCTGCCTTTGGGCGGTCAGGATGATATGCTCGCTGCCCGCCATCGCTTCGTCGAGCGCGCGCACCGACTTCTCCCGGCCCACGAACAGCGGGAAGATGATGCCGGGGAAGTGGACGATCTCGCGGATGGGCAGGAGCGGCAGGATGTCGGGGAATGCGGCGGGCGGGGGCGTTTCCGGGGCGGAGCGGCGTCCGCCCGTCTTCTTCGCGCGTGGCGCGGTCGTCGTTGTACGGGCCATAAGCGGGTGGGGGACCTTTGGGAACAGAAAGGCCTAACCCCGGCGCTCGCGCCGGGGTTAGGCCCAAAATCTCTACGAAGCGGCGCGCAGCTCGGGCTTCGCGCCGGGCATCAGGTTGACGCGGGCGCGGACCATGTCGCCGGTGATGACGATCTTCTGGATGTCGCGCTGGGAGGGCGTCTCGTACATGATGTCCTGCATGACCTGCTCGATGATTGTCCGCAGGGCGCGTGCGCCGGTGGAGCGCTTGATGGCCTCCTCGGCGATGGCGTGCAGGGCGTCCTCGGTGAAGCGCAGGTCAACCCCGTCGAATTCAAAGAACTTTCCGTACTGCTTGACCAGGGCATTTTTCGGCTCGGTCAGGATGCTGACCAGGGCCTCATGGTCCAAGGAGCGCAGGGTGGTGACGACAGGGAGGCGTCCGATGAACTCCGGGATCAGGCCGTAACGCAGCAGGTCTTCGGGCATGACGTGGGCCAGCATGTCGCCCGCCCGGCGGTCGCGCTTGCTGGGGATGCTGGCCCGGAAGCCGAGCGACTTCTGGTTCAGCCGCCGCTCGATGGTCTCCTCCATGCCCTCGAACGCGCCGCCGCAGATGAACAGGATGTTGGTCGTGTCTATCTGCACATACTCCTGCTGGGGGTGCTTGCGCCCGCCCTGGGGGGGGACGTTGGCGATGGTGCCCTCCAAAATCTTCAGCAAAGCCTGCTGGACACCCTCGCCGGATACGTCGCGCGTGATGCTGGGGCTGTCGGACTTGCGGGTGATCTTGTCGATCTCGTCGATGTAGATGATGCCGCGCTGGGCGTTCTTGACGACGGTCTGGATGTTCTCGCCATTGTCGGCGGCTTGCAGCAGCTTCAGCAGGATGTTTTCCACGTCCTCGCCGACATACCCGGCCTCGGTGAGCGAGGTGGCGTCGGCGATGGCGAAGGGGACGTTCAAAATCTTGGCGAGGGTCTGGGCCAGCAAGGTCTTGCCGCTGCCGGTCGGGCCGAGCAGGAGGATGTTGCTCTTTTGCAGCTCCACGTCGGACGACTGGACGTTGATGCGCTTGAAGTGGTTGTAGACGGCGACGGCCAGCGTCCGCTTGGCTTCCTCCTGGCCGACGACGTACTGCGAGAGGATGCGGTAGATCTCTTTGGGCTTGGGGATGGCTCCGACGCTCGTGTAATCGTCGGCCTGCTGGACGTCGCTGCGGATGATCTCGTTGCACAGGTCAACGCATTCCAGGCAGACGCCGCCGTGGACGCCCAGAATCAGTTTCTTGACCTGCTCGCGCCCCTTGCCGCAGAGCAGGCAGCGGCTGTCGTTGCGCTCGTTCCCGATTCTCGCCATGTGCGTCCTTTGGGTGTCCGGCCCGCAGAGGATTAAGGGCGAACACAAGGTTCGCCCCCACGGGCCGGTGAAAGTGTCTCGTCAGCGGTTCGCCGGGCTGAGTGCGGCGTCGCGGCCCAGCACGGTGTCAATGATGCCATATTCCACGCCTTCCTGCGGCGTCATCCAGTAGTCGCGGTCCACATCGCGCGAAACCTGGGAGAACTCCTTGTCGCAGTTCTCGGCAAGGATCTCGGTCAGCTTCTCTTTGAAGCTCATCACGAGCCGGACCTGGATCTCGATGTCTGAGGGCGTCCCCTGGAAGCCCGCGCTGCCCTGATGGATCATGATGCGCGAGTTGGGGAGGGCGGCCCGCTTGCCCTTAGTGCCGCCGGACAGCAGGACCGCGCCCATGGAGGCGGCCATGCCGACACAGGTGGTGGCGATGTCGGGCTTGATGTGCTTCATCGTGTCGTAGATCGCAAGCCCCGCCATGACGTCGCCGCCGGGGGAGTTGATGTAGACCTCGATGTCCTTGTCCGGGTCCTCTTTCTCAAGGAAAAGGAACTGGGCGACGATGATGTTCGCCATCGTCGGGTGTACCTGATCGCCGATAAAGACGATCCGGTCTTTCATCAGGCGCGACCAGAGATCATAGGCGCGCTCGCCGCGCGGACTCTGCTCGATGACGGTCGGTATCCAGGTCATTCGTTTTCACCTTCTAATGCGCCAAGTTCCAGCGCGTCTGCCGCGTCGTCTGCGGCCTCCTCCGTGGCTTCCTCAGCTTCGGGTGCGGTGATGACCTTATCCTCGATTATGGCCGATCCCCGCAGAAAGTCCAGCACTTTTTTCGCCTGCGCCCGGTTCCGCAGGGCGTCCATGCCGCCGTTGCTTTCCAGCAGAGCGCGCACGGCGGCGGGCGAGGTCCGCTCCTCCGTCGCGCGCTCGGCGAGGGCGGCGTTCAGGTCTTCCTCGGTCAGCGTCAGGTTCTCAGTCTCGCTGACCTTGCCCAGCAGCAGGCCGATCTCGATCCGCTTGGCGGCGGCGTTCGTGATCTCGCCGACGAGCTGGTCCTGCGTCTTACCGATGCGCTCCAAATACTCGGGGACGGTGACGCCCTGCTGCTCCAGGCGGGCCATCAGCTCCTTGACGTCGTCCTCCACCTCGGACTCGACCAGGACGGGCGGGTACTTAATCGTGGAATTCGCGATGATCTGGTCGATCAGCTTGCTGTCCACCTCGCTCTCGGCACTGGCGATGAGCGACTTCTCCATGTCCACGCGCATCTCGCGCCGCAGCTCGTCCACCGTCTGGTAGCGGCCGTTGGACAGCTTGATCGCCAGCTCGTCGTTCAGTTCGGGGATCTGCTTCTCGTGGATCTCATTGACCGAGATCGTGAACTCTGCCTCCGCGCCCGCGAGGTCGGCGTCGGGGTAGTCAGCGGGGTAGGTCAGGGCGAAGGTCTTTTCTTCCCCTTTGGTGAGGCCGATGAGCTGGTCGTCGAAGCCGGGGATGTTGTCCGCGCCGATCTCGATCATGGTGGGGCGGGCCTCGGCGGCCTCGGGCCGGATGTCTACGAGGGCCGAGAGGTCGGCGACCAGCAGGTCGCCCATCTGGGCGGGCCGCTCGACGACGGGGTACTCGGCGGCCCGCTCGCGCATCCTTTGGAGCTGGGTTTCGACGTTCTCGTCGGTCATCTCGTACTTGGGGCGCTCGACGGTCAGGCCGGTGTAGGTGCCTAGCTCGACCTCGGGCTTCAGCGGGACGGTGGCCTTGAAGATGAAGGGCGTGGCGGTCATGTCGAGCTGGACCAGTTCCAGCTTGGGCAGGGCGAACGGCTCGACGGCCTCCTGCTCGATGGCCTCGGCATACGCCGGCTCGACCAAAAGCTCCGCCGTGCGCTGGCGGACGTCGGCCTCGGGGACGCGCTGCTTGACGAACGAGAGGGGGGCTTTGCCTTTGCGGAAGCCGGGAACGCTGACGTACTTGCCGTACTCGCGGTAGGCGCGGTCCACGGCGACGACGACTTTGTCCGGCTCGACTTCAATCGTGAGGACGGCCTGGCATGGCTCAAGCGCCTCTTTGGTTACCTGCATGATGGTACGGCTACTCCTGTGTGCTGCTTCTGCTGTATATTGGTTGTGAACAATAGGACATGAACATTAGGGCAAAACGGGGCGGGAGGGTGCATCGTTTCGTTGGCGCATAGTGTACCATAGAGGGCGGAAGGTTGTCAACGAACGCGGCCCGCGTGAACGGCCTTGACGGGGAACGGCGGGATAGGATATGATGTTGTTGGAACATCGGCCAATTCCCCGGCGTACAAGGGAACGATGCGTAAGCGAACTTATCACATCCGCGCCCGCTCCAATAATGATAGGGTCGGCTTTGGCTTTGCCCACTATTCGGCCCTCTGCCGTTTCGCTTTCGGCAGGTGGGGCAGGTCCCACGACCGGGCGCTAGCGCGCGTTGGTCGCGCGAATGGTTGTACCCTCTGGCAGACGGACCCGCGCGGCTTCCACCAAAGCCCTGCCGACCACAAGAACATCCTTGACCGTGACTCGATCTAGGAAGCGCCTACTGTGAAGACACATCCCCTAAACAAAACGGCCCGCCTGGTGGCGGCACTCGCCCCGATGACACTCCTGGCCGGAGCAACCCTGCTGCTGACCGGCGGGGCACCCAAGCCCGCCGTCAAAGCCATGACCGCCTTCGCGCCTGTCACGGACCTGGGCGGCCATGTCTACGACGGGCGGACGATTGCCAGTCACAAGGCGACCATATTCGTGTTCCTGTCCACGCAGTGCCCCGTGTCCAAGGTCTACGCGCCGCGCCTGAACGCGCTGGCGCGGGAGTATGGGGCGCGCGGCGTGCAGATGGTCGGCGTCTTTTCTAATATGCAGGAGGGGCAGGCGGAGGTGGCGGCGTTCGCCAAGGGGCGCGGCCTGGCGTTCCCAATCGTGCGGGATGGCGACGCGGCGATGGCGAAGCGGCTCGGCGCGACGATGACGCCGCAGGCGTTCGTCGTGGACCCGGCGGGCGCGGTGGTCTACTCCGGGCGCGTGGATGACAGCGCGGACGCCTCGACCGTGCATCACAAGGATTTGCAGGGGGCTTTGGACGCGGTCCTTGCTGGTCGGCCTGTGGCGCAGGCCCGGACGGTCGCTTTTGGGTGTGTCATCCGGCGGCCCGCCGTTCAGGTGGCCTCATCCCTAGTTACATACTCCCATGACGTGGCCCCGATTTTGCAGCGGCAGTGCGAAACCTGCCACCGGGCCGGGCAGATCGGGCCGATGGCCTTGACCTCCTATGCCCAGGCGGCGGCATGGCGCGGGGACATCAAGCGCTACACATCAAGCCGGCAGATGCCGCCGTGGAAGGCCGACCTAGGCGCGGGCGACTTCCAGGACGCGCGGCGTTTGAGCGACCATGAGGTCGCGACCCTGGCAAAGTGGGCCGACGCGGGGGCACCCGAGGGCGACCCGAAGGACCTGCCCGCGCCGCCGCACTTTAACGACGACTGGGCGCTCGGGAAGCCGGACATGGTTCTGGAGCCTTCGCGCGCGTACCATGTGGATGCGGACGGCGGGGACGTGTACCGTTGCTACGTCATCCCGACCGACTTCACGCAGGACCGCTATGTCTCCGCCGTGGACGTGCAGCCGGGCAACCGGGCCGTGGTGCATCACGTCATCGCCTTCATCGACGGCGACGGCAGATCCGCCAACCTGGACGGGCACGAGAAGGAGCCGGGCTACACCTCCTTCGGCGGCGTCGGCTTCACGCCCACGGGCGCTCTGGGCGGCTGGGCACCGGGCATGACCGCCCACTATCTGCCGGCGGGCGTCGCGACCCAGGTGCCGAAGGGGGCGCGGATCGTCCTGCAAGTGCATTACCACAAGGACGGCAAGCCCGAGACGGACCTGTCGCGGGTGGGCCTTTATTTTTCCAAGGGAACTGTGGAAAAGACGCTGCACGTCATCCCGGTCATCCACGGCCTGCAAATCCCGCCGAACGACTCGCACTACACGGTCAGCACGACCTCGGCCCCATCCCCGATTAACTACCATCTGATCGCGGTCACGCCGCACATGCACCTGCTGGGACGAAAAATGGCGCTGACGGCCATCAAGTCGGACGGCACGAAGGTCCCGCTGGTGTCGGTCTCGGATTGGGACTTCAACTGGCAGTCCACCTACTTCTACAAAAAGCCGCTGGCCCTGCCGGCGGGGACGCGCGTCGTCATGACGGCCACCTATGACAACTCGGCGCACAACCCGCGCAACCCGAACACGCCGCCGAAGGCCGTGACGTGGGGCGAGCAGACGACCGACGAAATGTGCATCGCGTTCCTGCATTACACACTGGACCGCGAGCATCTGGCCGTCCGGGACCACCCTACGGGGCCGGTCGCACGGCGGTAAGGATGCGACAGAGAAGCAGGCAGACGAGAGGGCGGGGGTTCCCCGCCCTTCTTTTTCGTGCCCGGAGCAGGCCGAAAAAATCTTTTCAGATTTTCGGTCTTTTCGGGAAAAATACGATACAATGGATAGGTAAGGGGCGACGCCGTTCCTTGATCAAGCCTACCTGACTCTTGTTGCAGGCCGAGGTATCCGTCACCCCGGCCGTTGATCCGAAGGAGGAAATGCATGGCCGCATCGTCGCCCACCGACTCCCCGCCCGACATTCCGCGCTTCCGCCCCACGCGGCGGCAGTGCCTCACGGCGGGCGCGCTGGCAACCGCTGCCCTTGCAGGCCTGCGGCCAGCTTCCGCCGCCCCCCCGGCCCTGGACGATGTCCCTGCCGTGCCTGTGAAGTCGCCTGTTCCGGTAAAACTCCCCTCGCCTCTCCTGCGCTACAACCCCGCAGTGAACTGGGACGACCCGACCCTGCGTCTCGTGCGGCGCGTCACGATGGGACTGACGACTGCCGAAGCGCAGCGGGCGGCCTCGCTGGGGTACGACGGCTACCTGGAGTATCAGCTCAACGCGGACGGGATAGACGACAGTACTGTCGAGGGCTACGTCGGGACCAACTATCCCACCCTGTCCATGTCGCCGCATGACCTGCGCGCGGCCTATTCCACGACGAACAGCTTGGTCAGCAACCCGCTGTTCGAGGCGACTCTGTTCCGGTCCATGTACTCCCAGCGTCAGCTTTTGCAGCGCATGGTGGAGCTGTGGTCGGACCACTTCAACATCTGGATCGGCAAGGCCGACATCCTGTACCTGAAGGGGGATGACGACCGGGACGTCGTCCGCGCCCATGCGCTTGGGAAGTTCCCCGACATGCTGCGGGCCAGCGCGCACAGCCCGGCCATGCTCCAGATGCTGGACAACAGCAGCAGCCGGGGCGACGGCAAACCGGCCAAGTCACCCAATCAGAACTACGCCCGTGAGCTGATGGAGCTGCACACCCTGGGCGTGGACGGCGGCTACACGCAGACGGACGTTCTGGAGGTGGCCCGCTGCTTCACCGGATGGAGCATGGAGACCGACTCGACCAGCCCGAACTATGGGACGTTCAAGTACATCCCAGGCTATCACGACAACGGGGCGAAGACCGTGCTGGGGCACACGATCCCGGCGACGGGAGCCACGACCGTCGGGGCCGGCATCACGGACGGACAAACGGTACTCGACATCCTGGCGAGCCACCCCAGCACCGCGCTCATGGTCGCCGGCAAGATGACTCGGTGGCTGCTGCGTTCCGACCCGTCGCCCGCGCTCCTCCAGAGCGTCGCCCAGGTCTATCTAAGCACCGGCGGCGACATCAAGGCCATGATCCGGGCCATCCTGCAAGAAGACCTGCTGATGCAGGCTCCGGCCAAATACAAGCGGCCATATCACCTGCTCGTCTCCGCCGTCCGGGCGACCGCCCCGACGGTCAGCGATCCGGCCCGCTGGCTCGCGGCGCTGCGTCCGCAGACCGACCCCTTGGGGCAGACGCCGTTCGAGTGGCAGGCGCCCAACGGCTACCCGGACGCGCTCGGCTACTGGGCCGGGCTGATCCTGCCGCGCTGGAACTTCGGCATCACGCTCGCCAACAACGGCTTCGCGGGCGGTGCCATGGACATCACAGCGCTCCAGAAGGCGGCGACCCCCCAGGCGATCGCCGATCTGCTGAACGCGGCCCTGTTCGGCGGCGGCCTTCCGTCGCCGGAGAAGGACGCCCTGACGCATTTCCTGGCCTCCACCGTGCCCCCGCCGACCGCCGCCAAGCCGCTCGCCGCCCAGCGCATCCGGGACGTGATCGGCCTGGCCCTGGCCTCCCCCAACTTCCAGTGGTATTAAAGGAAAATCAACATGAGCAGGTCAATCGAGACCGGGTGCGACGAGTACAAGGCGCTGTCGCGCCGCCAGTTCCTCTCCGGCACGGTGAAGGGCGCGATGCTTGCCTCCTTCATCCCCGCCTGGATTCCCCAGGTGGCGTTCGCCCAATCCGACTCCTCCAGCCGGGACGTGATCGTCTCCATCTTCGGGCGCGGGGCGTTCGACGGGCTGACGCTCTGCGTCCCCTACGGGGAAAAGGCCTACTACGCGGCCAGGCCGACCATCGCCATCGCGCCGCCCAGCAGCACGGACCCGAACAGCGCCGTTGACCTGGACGGCTTCTTCGGGCTACCGCCGGCGATGGGGGCGCTGCTGGAGATGTACCAGGCGAAGAATCTGCTGCTGGTCCACGGGGCGGGTTCCATAGACCCCTCCCATTCCCACTTTGACGCCCAGCGGTACATGGAGGTCGGCAAGCCGGAAGACCTGTCGCTGACGACGGGCTGGCTGGGACGGCACCTGGCGAGTACACCGCCTGTCATGGCGAACGCCCCGCTGCGCGCGCTGAGCATCGCCAACGCCTTGCCGGCGACCTTGGCCGGCTCGCCCCTGGCGCTCCCCGTCCCGAACCCATCCTCCTTCGGGCTGGCCGGCACGGCCGCCACGCGCACCGAGCGGGTCCAGTGGCTGACTGACACCTATGCCACCGTGGACGACCCGGTCCAGGCGGCGGCGGAGAACACGACAAAGACATTCAACCTGCTGGAGAACATCGGCTTCGCGACCTACAAACCGTCGGGCGGCGCGGTCTACCCCAACAACGGCTTCGGCAACGCCCTGAAGTCGGCGGCTGCTCTGATCAAAGCCCAGGTGGGGGTCGAGGCCATCCACATAGACATCGGCGGCTGGGACACGCACAGCGCCCAGGGGCCGCTGACCGGCGGCATGGCGGCCAACATGAAGACGCTGGCGGGCGCACTGGCCGCCTTCCAGACCGACATCTCCTCCGGCCCGGTGACCGGCGTGACGACCGCCGTGGTGTCCGAGTTCGGACGCACGGTACATGAGAACGCCAGCAAGGGCACCGACCACGGGCACGGGAACGTCATGTTCCTGATGGGCGAGAAGATCAACGGCGGGCGCGTCCTGGCGAACTGGCCCGGCCTGGCCCCGGAGCAGCTCTACTTGAAGCAGGACCTCCAGGTGACGATTGACTACCGGGACATCCTGGCCGAAGTCGTACAGAAGCGGCTGGGGAACTCCGCGCTGCCGTTCGTGTTCCCCGACCACACCGCCAAGTTCTACGGCGTGACGAAGGCTTGATTGGCCCGCATGCCCGCTCCCGCCCGTATCCTGCTCTCCGCAGTCGCTCTGCTCTGGCTGATCGCTGAATGGTCGCTTGCCCTCCCGCCCCTGCTGCGGGAGGGCTTTTGGCCGTGGCACCTCGCCGCCCTAGGCCGCCTGCGCCATGACGCCGCCTTCCAACTGGTGGCGCTGGACTATTTGCTGGCCTACGCCGTCGCGTTCGGCGTTTCCGTATGCGACGCCCGGCGGCGTTCGCGGCACTGGGGCCTTTGGGCGGTGGCTTTCCTGCTGTTAACAGCGCCCGCGCTGCTGTTCTACTGGGCCACCCGTAGGTCCGTGTAGCGGATGACCTGGACGTCCAGAGCAGCCAGCGCGGCGGGCAGGCCGGGATCGGTCAGCAGGCGGCGGTCGGCGTCGCGCCACTTCGCGACCTGGCCGATGCCGTCAAAACGGCGCATGTCGTCGGCGTCCCAGCCGGGGTGGGTGACATGGACATACGCGCCGGGCGGGGCGGCTTCGAGTGACTTCAGGAACGAGTCCATGCCCCCCGATCCGCCCGCGTCGGGCAGGACCGGCAGCCCGTGCGCGTCAACCAGGCCCTCGCGCCGTGCTATCCCCGCGATCCCTGCCCGCAGCTCGGGCCACGGCCAGGAGACACCCATGTGTTCGTCCATGTAGCCGACGGTCAGCCCGGCCTCCCGCATCCGCGCCAGTTGGGCCTCGATCTCGGCCAGCATTTCCTCCACCCGCGCTCCGTGTTCCTGCGTCTCGGCGGGCGTCGGCCAGAAGTAACCCCGTTCATCTACCAAAGACGCCACCCGGTCGCGCGGCAGGACGGGGGGCCATTTGACCGTTTCCCATTCGGCGTTCAAAGTGACGTGCAGGCCCAGGCGGATCGTCTCAGGCAGGCTTTTCAGCAGCGGCACTGCTGCTTCAAAGGCGGGGCCAGGGACCATGACGGAGACGTTGCGGAGGACGCCGTGGCGGGCCGCCTGCCGGATGGCGACGTTGGCGCTCTCGCACGAGCCGGCGTCATCGCCGCGCGTGACCAGGCGGATGCGGGGTGTGGAAGACATGATGCTAGTATAAGCTTCCCGCGCGGGCCTGTCAAGCAGGGGAAACCGATGCCCACGTCGAACCTACGGCCCGAACCAACTTTTTGAGGAGCAACCAACATTTGCAGCGCGCCAAACGACTCTCGCTGATCCCGCCCTATCTCTTCGGCGAGATCGCCAAACTAAAAGCCCAGGCCATCGCCGACGGGCGTGACCTCATTGACCTCGGCATCGGGGACCCGGACCAGCCGACCCCGCCGGAGATCATTGACAAGCTCAACGCCTTCGCGCACGACCCCGCGACCCACCGTTATGACGAGTCCAACGCGGGTCCGGCCGAATTCCTATCGGCCGTCGCGACCTGGTTCCAGAACCGCTTCGGCGTGGAGCTTGACCCGTCATGCGAGATCATCGAGCTGATCGGGAGCAAGGAAGGGCTGGCCCACGCCGCCTGGGCCTTCATTGACCCCGGCGACATCGCCCTGGTCCCTGACCCGGCCTACACGGTCGTCAAGGTGAACACCCTGCTCGCGGGCGGGACGCCCTACGAGATGCCGCTGCTGGCCGAGAACGGGTTCATGCCCGACCTGTCGCTGATCCCCGGCGACGTGGTGAAACGGGCCAAGCTGATGTACCTGAACTACCCGAACAACCCGACCGGAGCGGTGGCGACTCGCGAGTTCTTCCAGGAGGCCGTGAACTTCGCCCGCGAAACCGGTATCCTGATCCTGCACGACTGCGCCTACGCTGAGGTCGGCTATGACGGGTATTTGGCACCGAGCATTCTGGAGATCGAAGGGGCCAAAGAAGTCGCCATCGAGACGCACTCCCTGTCCAAGACCTTCAACATGACGGGCTGGCGCATCGGCTTCGCCGTGGGCAACCCGGACGCCCTGCGCGCCCTGAACACGATCAAGGGGAACGTGGACAGCAAGCAGTTCTCGGCCATCGCCCTGACGGCGGGCTGGGCCTTGAACCACGCAAGCAACGAACCCGCTTTGGCGCTCATGAAGCGCCGCCGAGACGTCCTGATTGACGGCCTGAACCGGCTCGGCTGGAAACTGGAGAAGCCGCAGGCGGCCTTCTACGTCTGGGCACCCGTCCCGCCCGGCTACACCTCGGCGACGTTCTCCCGCGCGCTGCTGGAGAAGGCCGACGTATTAGCCATCCCCGGCCTCGGCTATGGCCCGCACGGCGACGGCTACGTCCGCATGTCGCTGACGGTGAGCGGCGACAAGAACGGCGAGCTGCTGGAAGAGGCGGTTCGGCGGATCGAGAAGAACGTCGAGATTAAGTGGGACGGGGCAAGCTCCGGGGCTGCGCTTCTCGGCGATTCGAGCGGTTGAAAACCGCTCGCTAGGCGAGGTGTCCTTCGGACAGGAGAGAAGGCTGTCATAACCATACTAGTATCACCGTTCCGCTATTTCCGCGACCCGCACCACTTCTCCAGCTATGCCGATGCTGGAGAAGTGTGCCTTTCTGCAGGTTCGCGCGGGCGGGTTATGGGGGTGGATTTTACGGCGAGTCTGAACATGACGACCTTGAGTTCATCTGTGAGGTCTGCTTACTCGCTGGCAAGCTGACGGAGAAGAGTCTATTCATGAACGAAGCTGTAGACCTTCGCCCCGACATACGGCAGCACTACCCTCGGTTGTCCGAAGCTGAGGTGGTGGCGCTTACCCAACAGCGGACCTCTGAACTGGAACAGCGAACGCCGAGCATCATGGCCTGGCAACCGCTTCTCTGGCCGATTCATTGTGGCGACTTCTGCTGCTTTGTCAAAGAGGCGGGTCAACTGGATATGCACAGGCTGGCACCGGACGGAGATGGGCGGGTGTTCTTCAAGGCTCACCTGAACGAGCCAGGGCGGAACGACATTTGGGAGACGGTGCGCCCTGATGCACCCGAAGACAACTCCGTCGGCTGCTCGGTTGGAGTTTACCTGTTTCAGTGCCTGGAATGTGGCGAGTACCTAATAACATGGGATTGCGATTGAAACTCTCCGGCGTCTTCCTAGATAGGGACGGGGTGCTGAACCCGCACATCCCCGGAGACTACCTCTACTCCGCCGACAAGCTCGTCGTCCTGCCTGGCGTCGCATTGGCCGTGCGCCGGCTAAACGACGCTGGCCTGCCGGTCATCCTCATCTCCAACCAGCAGGGGGTGGGCAAGGGGCTGATGACGATGGACGACCTGCTCGGCATCGAGCGGCGCATGGCCGAGACGCTGGCGCAGGAAGCGGGGGCGCATTTGGACCGCTGCTACTACAGCACGGAACTGGCCCGCGACAACTCGCCGCGCCGCAAGCCCGGTCCGGGGATGCTGCTGGAAGCGGCCCAGGACTTTGGGCTGACTCTGGCGCACACGGTCTTCGCGGGCGACTCGCGCACGGACATACAGGCGGGCCACGCCGCCGGGGTGGGGAAGACGGTCCTGCTCCTGTCCGGCGGCATCGCGGCTTACGCCCCAGGCGACTTCCTGCCGGCCCCCGATCTGGTCTTCCCCGGCCTGCCAGAGATGGCCGACTTCCTGTTGGAGCATCACGAATGATTCACGCCTCCGCCCCCGGCCGCTGCGGCCTCGTCGGCAACCCGACGGACATGTACGGCGGCAGCGTCCTGTCCTGCTCCACGCGCGAGCGGGCGCGCTGTACCCTGAACCCGGACGCGGGCGATTTCCTCATCACGGTTTCGGGGCAGAGTCAGACCTTGCACACGGCTGACGATCTGGCGCTGCGCCCCGGCGACTACCTGAACGTCGTCCGCGCCGCCCTGACAGCCCTGGAAATAGACCCCGCCGCCGCGCAGCCGTTCCACCTTTCCGCCGAGACGGAGATCCCGATGCAGGCGGGACTGGCCGGCTCGACCGCCATTCTAGCCTGCATCGTTGGGTGCCTGCTGGCACACCTGGGGCTGAGGCTGAACCCGTACCAGACGGCGGAATTGGTCCGGCAGATCGAGTACGACGTGCTGGGAATCGTCTGCGGCTTCCAGGACCACTACATGACGGTCTTCGGCGGCCTGAACTTCATGGATTTCCGCGACAAGAACAGCGCCCACACGACGGACGAGAACACCCCGTTCGCAACGGTCGAGCCGTTGGCTTCCTTCATGGGTGATCTGCCACTCGTGCTGGCCCATACCGGCGTCCGGCACCATTCGGGGTCGGTCCACACTTCCCCGCGCGAGCGCTGGCTGCGCGGCGAGCCTGCCGTCGTGGACGGGTATCTGGAGGTCGCGCGGCTGGCCCGGCGCGGCAAGCGCGCCCTGCTGTCCGGCGACTGGGACACGCTGGCGGGCCTGATGAACCGCAACCACGCCGTGGTGCGCGACCTGGGCGGCAGCGGGGAGGCGAACGAGGCGATGATCGCCGCCGCCCTGGCGGGCGGGGCGACCGGGGCAAAGCTGGCCGGGGCGGGCGGCGGGGGGACCATTCTGGCGCTGACGCACGACCGGGAAAGGACCGTCGCGGCCCTGCGCGCGGCGGGGGCGGAGGCGATCCTGTTACCCGGCCCGCAGGCAGGTCTGACGGTGGAGGTGACCCCGTAGGGGCGCGATTCATCGCGCCCTTTATCACGAACGGGTACAATCGTCTCATGGATTACCCAAAACTGCTTCACCGCTCCCGCCGCCTGCGCGGGACGCCGGCCCTGCGCGGGATGGTGCGCGAGACGACGCTGTCCGTCACCGACCTGATCGATCCTTTGTTCGTCACCTGGGGCAAGGGCCGGGAGCGCCGCCCGATCTCCTCCCTCCCCGGCGTCGCGCAGCTCACCGTGGAGGCCCTGCGCGTGGAGGCCGAGCAGATCGCCGCGCTGGGCGTACCTGCCGTCCTGCTGTTCGGCCTGCCGGAGACGAAGGACGACCAGGCGACGGGTGCTTATGCCGAGGAGGGCATCGTGCAGCAGGCGGTCCGTGCCCTGAAGGCCGACAACCCCGATCTCCTCGTCTTCACCGACGTCTGCCTCTGCGAGTACATGTCCCACGGGCACTGCGGCGTCGTTTCGGGCGAGCGCATCCTGAACGACCCTTCGCTGGACCTGCTGGCCCGCACGGCGGTTTCCCATGCCGCCGCGGGCGCGGACGTGGTCGCGCCTTCGGACATGATGGACGGGCGGGTGGGCGCGCTGCGCCACGCGCTCGACGCCCAGGGGTTTGCCGACACGCCCCTGCTGTCCTATGCCGCCAAGTATGCCTCGGCCATGTACGGGCCGTTCCGGGAGGCCGCCGACAGCGCGCCGCAGTTCGGGGACCGGCGGAGCTATCAGATGGACCCGGCGAACCGGCGCGAGGCGCTGAAGGAAGTGGAGCAGGACATCGCCGAGGGCGCGGACATGGTCATGGTCAAGCCCGCGCTGGCCTTTTTAGACATCATCCGGGACGTGCGCGAGATGACCCACCTGCCGCTGGCCGCCTACAATGTGTCCGGCGAATACGCGATGGTGAAAGCCGCTGCGGCGAACGGCTGGCTGGACGAGCGGGCGACCGCCCTGGAGATATTGACGTCCATCAGGCGGGCGGGGGCGGACCTGATCTTTACCTACCACGCCAAAGACGCCGCCCGCTGGCTGAAAGACTAAGGAGACAGACGGATGCCCGATACCAAAGAGATGCTGACGGCCTATTTGAAAGAGGAAGGCTACCTGCCCGCGCCGGAAGGGCAGGGGCTGGTCTTCAAGAAGGAGGGGCGGACCTACTTCACCTTCCCCGACAACGCCGACCCGAACTTCTTCAACCTCTACAGCTACTTCGACTTCGCGGACACCATCCCGAGCCGGGCCGTCGGCCTGGAAGCGGCGAACGACATCAACAAGGCCGTCAAGGCGGTCAAGGTGACGCTTATGGAGGATGACAATGTTGCCCGCGTCAGCTTCGGCATGGAAGTCCCGCTGCCGCTGGCCGAGAGCTTCAAAGGCATCTTCGAGCGCTCCCTGAACACGATCGGGTACGCCGTGGAGCAGTTCGCGGAGCGGGTGAAGGCGCGGGGGGCTGGTTAAGAAACACCGGCACTGGCCTAGCCAGTCTACTGTGGAATGGAAGTCGCTCCGCGACTGAGGAATGGCAAACGTTAAGGGGGCGAGCGCTCCCTAGCAAGGGCGAACACAAGGTTCGCCCCTACGGTCGGTCCGATTTCGGCCTTGATCTTCAACCCCGGAGGGGTTTTCACTCAAGAGTAGGCCGGCACTTCCAGTGCCGGTTTCCTATCAATGGACACACCCGAACAACCCACCGTTTGGCCTCCTGCGCCGACGCTTGCACCACCTGAAGCGGTAAACGCTAAACCCTTCAAGCTAAAGCTGTCGTTGCCGGAGTGGGTGGGATACTGGAGCAAACATGGTGTATGGTTCTTCTCTGCCTGGTACATCACCCGTGGCTTCTACGAGGTTGACAAACTGCCTTGCCCGCGTTGGTGTTCATTCCCAGTCGCATGCGCCGCATGGTTTGTCGTCGGGGGGTTGCTGACAGCGTGGAAGTTCAGGCCGCACAAGAAGTCCGTGCCATGAATGGCACGGCTATTCAGCCTTCGGCTAAGAAGTCCCGCTTCGCAGGACTCGGAGAGCGCATTTCTCAGCCCCGCGAAGCGGTGCTTCCTGGCGTCCGCGCCGCCTAGCCATGCCATTCATGGCATGGTTGCTGATGGCATGGCTTCTGATGGCATCGTCACTTGCCGACACAACAAGATGGACACACCCTAACAACCTACCATCTGGCCGCCCCCGCCGACGCTCGCGCCGCCAGAGCAGAACAGCTCGCCTCCAAAAATCCGCTTCTATTTACCTCAGCCAGTCGCAATCTTTTTGTGGTGGACTGCCTTCTATGTTCTAGGATGCGGAGTTAAGATAGCATCGGATGCTTACACAGGGCGCCCCTTCAGTCTCCGTCAGACGTTATTCTACGGGATTGGATGGTTGCTCGGGATAGCGTTCTGGAAGGGCCTGACAAAGCTACGGAGCATGAGGAGTCGGAGAACAAACGCGTGAGTCTTGTCACGACTTCGGCAGGGTGAAGCTGAACACGCTGCCTTTGTTGTACTCGCTTTCCACCCCCACTGTCCCCCCGTGGTTCTCGACAATGTGCTTGACGATGCTCAGGCCCAGGCCCGTGCCGCCGGAGGCGCGGCTGCGGGCTTTGTCGGCACGGTAAAAGCGCTCAAACAGGCGGGGGATGTCGTGGGAGAGGATGCCGATGCCCGTGTCGGCGACGGAGACGGTGACGGCCTCGGCGGTTTCGGAGGCGCTCAGGGTGACGTGGCCGCCGCGCGGGGTGTAGGCGATGGCGTTGTCCAGCAGGTTGACCAAGACCTGCGCCATCTCGTCGCGGTCGGCGGGAACGATCAAAGGAACGCGGAGTGTGTTGGTGAAGGCGATGTCGGCCTTCTCCGCCTGCGGGGCGAGCCGGGAGGCCACCTCGGCGATCAGGGCGGTCAGGTCAATGGGCTTCTTCTCGATGCCGCGCGCCTCGACGCGGGACAGGTCGAGCAGGTCGGCGGACAGGCGGACCAGCCGGTCGGACTCGCGGATGATGGTTTGCAGGAAGCGCGGTGCGGCCTCGGCGTCTTCCAAAGCCCCGTCAAGCAGCGTCTCGGCCATGGCCTTGACCGAAGTGAGCGGGGTGCGAAGCTCATGGGAGACATTGGCGACGAAGTCGCGGCGGACGCGCTCCAGGCGGCGTAGTTCGGTGAGGTCGCGCAGGACGAGCAGGTATTGGTCCACCAGGACGGGGGTGATGCGGACGTGCAAAGTCCGCACGGAGGGGCGGTTGAGTGTCACTTCGCGCTCGACGCCGCCCCGGCGGCGGATGGCGGCGCGGTAAAGCTCCTCCAGCTCGCTGCTCAGGGTGCGGGCCAGCAGGGTGTCACCGTCGGAAACCCCGAAGAGGGAGGCGGCGACCGGGTTGGAAAGCAGGATACGCCCGTCGGCGTCGGCCAGCAGGACCGCGTCTTCGGTGGTCTGAAGCAAAGCTTGCCACAGGGCCGAGTCGGGCAGGCCGACCTCCGCTTCCGGCACGGTGCCGGGGGGATCATCCTTCGTCCGGCGCATCCAGGGGAAGAGGGTCACCCATTCAGCCTTTAAACTTGTAGCCGATCCCGCGCACCGTCAGCAGCATCTCCGGCTTGGCGGGCACCGGTTCCAGCTTCTCGCGCAGCCAGCGGATGTGGACGTCCACGGTCCGGTCGTCCACATAGCAGTCTTCCCCCCAGACGCGCGACAGAAGAGTCTGACGGTCGAAGACGCGGCCCCGGTGCGAAGTCAGCAGAGTGAGCAGATCAAATTCCTTGCGGGAGAGCGTCAGCGGGATGCCGTCCTTCAGGATCTCGCGCCGCTCGGCATTGATCTCCAGGTTGTCCACGCTGTAGGTCTGGTCCTTTTCCAAAGCGGGATTGTCGGCCTCGGAGAGACGGGAGCTGCGGCGCAGGTGGGAGTGGACGCGGGCCATCAGCTCGCGCATGGAGAACGGCTTGACGACGTAGTCGTCCGCCCCGGCGTCAAAGCCGCGCAGGCAGTCCGCCTCGGCGGCGCGCGCGGTCAGGAGCAGGACGGGGAGGGAGGCGTTGTGGCGGTGCAGGCGGCGGCAGAGGTCCAGCCCGCTGCCGGAGGGGAGCATCACGTCCAGCAGCACGAGGTCGGGGCTGCCGGACAGGAAGCGGTTCATGCACTCGTCGGCGTCGCCCGCCGTTTCGACGTCAAAGCCCTCTTTTTTGAGGTTGTAGGAAATGGCATCTACGATCGGCTCTTCATCATCCACGACCAAAATCTTTGACACGCAGACCCCCTAGCGGCTTTTCGCCTTGTGACACATTTATCGGCTCACGGCCAGTATACCCGAGTTCCCATTTGTTGTCTATGGCACTTGACAAGACCAGGTTTTATTGTTACAATACTACAAAAAAGCAGGTCAGTCGTGGACAAACAAACAAAAGAAGCCCTGAAGCAGATGCAGGCGGAAATGCGTCAGGAGATCCGGCAGCTGCAAGCCCTGATCAGTGAACAGCAGCAGCAGCAGATGGAGCGGAGGCCGGAGCCGGCCGTACCGGAGGAGCCTGCGCCCGCGGCCAAGGGGAAAACAGACGGCGTCGTCCACTATAGCATCAATCGGCCGCCTTCCGGGGACGGCGACACCCCCTTCAAGACGGGGGCGGTGGCCGTGACGGCAGCCCAGATCGCGAAGACGACGGACGAGGCGGCGGCCCTGCTCGGCTACGCGCTGTCCTCGCCGCAGAAGGTCTCCCTTCTGCGGGCGCTCCTGGGCCGCGAGCCGGAAAGCGCGGCGGCGCTGGGGGCGACGACCAGCCTCAGCACGGGCAGCCTGTACCACCACCTGCGGGATCTCATGCACGCCGGCCTGATCGCGCAGTCCGGGCGCAACCAGTACCAGATCACCCCGCGCGGCCAGCGCGTCCTGCTGCTGCTGCTCGCGCTGGCGTCGGAAGATTAGCGGAGAAGAGGAAAATGTCGGAACGGTTTATTCTGTCGCATGAGCGGCTGGCCGAAGAGCTGTCCACCCTGACAATCAGCCGGGAAGATCTTCCGCCCGAAGCGCCCCTGGTCATCGTGCTGCACGGGCTGGGCGGGAGCAAAGAGCGGATGCTGCCTGCCCTGTACGAGTTTGCAAGGGCCGGAAATAGGGCCGTGGCTCTGGATGTCCGGCTGCACGGCGAGCGGTCGGACGCCGGGGCGCGTGAGGCGCGGCTGGGGGCCGATTACTTCGGGACGTCGGCGGACATGATCGAAGGCACGGCGCGGGACATTTCGCGCCTGCTGGACCACCTCGGAACGGCGCGGGCCGCGATCCACGGCGTCTCGCTGGGCGGCTACATCACCTTCGCCGCGCTCCTCGCCGAGCCGCGCCTTGAGACGGCCAGCGTAGCGATGGGCAGCCCGGACTGGATCGGCCCGCTGCGTCGGTTCGGCCTAGGACCTGGACACCCCGCGTATGAACGGGCAGTGGGCCTGAACCCGCTGGAACTGCTCCCGAAGACCCTCCCGCCCCGGCCGCTGCTGATGCTGCACGGGGCCGCAGACGAGATCGTTCCCCCGGACGGCGTCATCGCCCTGGAGCAAAGCCTGCGCCCGCTGTATGCCGCCTACCCGGAACGGCTGGCGCTGCAAATCTATCCCGGCCACGGCCACTCCTACAGCGACGATATGCTGCGGCGCAGCGTGGAATGGGCCGGGCAGTTCCGCGGCGACCTGTGACACCCTTGATACCCTCATGCCTGACGCCGTCTACCTGCCGACGCTTCTTTCGGTCTACCAGGTCGCCCGGACTCCCTACCAGACGCTCCGGGCCGAGATCGAACACGGGCACTGGGCCATCAGCTTCGTTCGGGATGGGAGCGTGGAGACGCTGACGCGGGGGGCACGGAGCGCCGCCCCGAGCGGCACCGTGATGGTCCACCCGCCGTCCCTGCCATATGCCGAATATGCCGAAGTCCCTGGGACGCACGAGTGGATCGTGTTCGAGTGCGATGTCCGCCCCGGCCTCCCCCTGTTCCGCCTTTATCCCGTCGCGGCCACCGTGGCGCTGTCCCGGCCCGCCGCCTTCTCCGCTCTGTTCGGCCTGCTGCTGTGCGCTTGGGAGAGTCCGCCGTCGGCCCTCCGCGATGTCCGCGTCTCAGCCCTGACCTTGCAGGCCCTGAGCCTGATTCTGGAGGACTGGGAGGCGGCCGGAAGCCTGCCGCGCCCGCCGGCCCTGATGACGGCGCAAGACAAGTTCTCGGGGCTGATTTCCTACCTGAGCCGACACCTGGACCGGAAGATGGGCCGTGAGGAGATTGCCGCATTCGCCCACTTGCAGCCGAACCACCTGGACCGGGCCTTCCGCCGGGCTTACGGCGTCTCCCCGATGCAGATGCTCCGCGACCTGCGGCTCCAGCGCGCCCGACACCTCCTTGAAAGCTCGGACCACACGGTCGCCGCCATCGCCGCCCTGTGTGGGTTTGAGGAGGCCGGCTACTTCACCCGAGTCTTCCGCAGGATGGTCGGGCAGACGCCGGGCGAGTACCGGCGTTCCGTCTGCGCGGCCCGACGCTCGTACCAGGGTGCCCAAGGGATACCAAGGTAAGCGTAAAAAGTCCCTACTTGTGTCACTTTTCGCCATTGTCAGCCAGGCTCAACGCGGCCTATAATGACGGTAACATGACACAGGAGGCATGGCATGACAATGACCAATGCGAATGACGGAAAGCGCGAACAGCTTCTGCGGGACGGCTACTGCAAATTCGAGGGCGTCCTGCCGCCCGAGATGATCGCGGCACTGCGCGCCGCGAGCGACCGGATGGTGGACGCCCTGCCGCGCGCGCAGGCGGAGCATCTGAGGGCACAGGGGAGCCTCCTGCACACGACGGGGGACCCACTGTTTGCCGACCTGATCGCCGACCCCGCCGCGCTCGGGGCGCTGGCCTCGCTCGGCTTCGCCGGCCCCACCTTCTCGGACGGCTACGTCATCAGCAAGCCCGGCCACAGCCCGCGCCTCTTCTGGCACTATGACTGGTTCGCCTGGCAGGACCCGTACAGTTTCGGGCCGGACCCGGCGCAGCTCTTCGCCATGTACTATCTGACCGACACGTCGCGTGAGAACGGCTGCCTGCGCGTCATCCCCGGTTCCCATGTCCGTCACAACCCGCTGCACGATGACCTGCGGGAGCCGCACTCGGCCCTGCTCAGTTCGGCGCGCGACATGAGCCTGCCGGAGTTTTCGAATCGCCCCGATGAGGTGGACGTGCCGGTCCGCGCCGGGGACATGCTGGTCGGCGACGCCCGCCTGCTCCACGCGGCCCATGCGAACGAAACCGACGAGCGCCGGACCCTGATCACGCTCTGGTATCAGCCGGACCTGCGCGCGCTGCCGGAGGCGATCCAGGCACAGATGGCGGCGAAGGTACAGCAGGCACCCGCCGACTGGCCCCAGCAAACAAAGGACAAGTATAACGCGCTGCTGGCAGCCTACGACGGCCCAGAATCGCCTCTCCCCCGGCAGTTATACCGACGACCCGACCAGGCCGATAGAGGAAAACAGCCCGACGGTGCGTAACAGGCCCGCATGACAAACTCCGCTGACTGGCCCGTTTTGCGCCGGTATGACCAAGACCATCTCGCACGAATCGCCCTCCCCCTGGGCGGCATCGGGACCGGGACGGTTTCGCTCGGCGGGCGCGGCGACCTGCGTGACTGGGAGATGGTCAACCGGCCCGCCAAAGGGTTTGCGCCGAACCGGGCGTTCTTCGCCCTGTACGCCCGGCCCGAGGGCGGCGAAGCCGTCACGCGCTGCCTGGAAGGGCCGGTCGAGCCGGCGGCCTATGAGGGCGGCTTCGGCAGCCCCGCCCGCAACCACGGCCTGCCGCGCTTCCGCCGCTGCGAGTTTGTAGCGGCCTACCCGCTCGGCCAGGTCGTGCTTTCGGACCCGGACGTTCCGGTCGCGGTCCGCCTGCAAGCCTTCAACCCCCTCATCCCCGCCGACGCCGACCGCAGCGGCATCCCCGCCGCCGTCCTGCGCTATGTCCTGACCAACACGTCCCCACAGAAGCTAGACGTTTCGGTCTGCGGCAGCCTGGAAAACTTCATCGGCTCCGACGGCACGACGACCGCGCCGAAGCAGAACGTCAACCTGTTCCGGCGGCGGGACGGGCTGGCCGGGGTCTTCCTGCGCTCGGACGGCGTCCCGCCAACGTCCGAGCAGTGGGGGACGATGACGCTGGCGACGACGGCGCAGGAGGGCGTCACGGCGCGGACCGCCTGGCCGGACCTGAGCTGGGGCGACGCGCTGCTGGACTTCTGGGACGATCTTTCGGATGACGGCCGCCTAAACGAGCGCACCGGGGGAGGGGACGCGCCCACGGCCTCGCTCGCCGCATCTCTGACGCTCGCGCCGGGCGAGACGCGGGCGGTGACGTTCCTGCTGGCCTGGCACTTCCCGAACCGGATGACGTGGAACCCCGCCCATGCCGCGCCGGGCGAAGCCTGCTGCGCGGACGGCGAATGCGGCGACCCGAACTGGGTCGGCAACTACTATACGACGCAGTACCGGGACGCCTGGGACGTGGCGGCCCGGACGGCGGCCGCGATGCCCGCGCTGGAAGAAGACACGCTGGCCTTCGTCCGCTCCTTCTGCGCCAGTGACCTGCCGCCGGTCGTCAAAGAGGCGGCCCTGTTCAACCTCAGCACCCTCCGCAGCCAGACCTGTTTCCGCATCGCCTCGGGCGAGTTCATGGGGTGGGAGGGCTGCGGCGACAAGGCCGGCTGCTGCGAGGGGTCGTGTACCCATGTCTGGAACTACGAGCAGGCGACGGCCTTCCTGTTCGGCGGCCTGTCGCGGACGATGCGGGACGTGGAGTTCGGGCACGCGACGCGGCCCGACGGCCTGATGTCCTTCCGAGCCTTCCTGCCCCTGGCGCACGCCGCCGAGCAGGGCCTCGCCGCCGCCGACGGGCAGATGGGCTGCCTGATGAAGCTGTACCGGGACTGGCAGTTGTCCGGGGACGACGGCTGGCTGCGGGCGCTCTGGCCACACGCGAAGAAGGCCTTGGAGTTCTGCTGGATCAAAGGCGGCTGGGACGCCGACCGGGACGGCGTCATGGAGGGCTGCCAGCACAACACGATGGACGTGGAGTATTTCGGCCCGAACCCGCAGATGGGCGGCTGGTACTTGGGCGCGCTGCGGGCGATGGAGGAAATGGCGCGGCATCTGGGCGAACCGGAGTTCGCGGCCTCCTGCCGTGACCTCTTCGAGCGCGGGAGCGTCTGGATGGACGCGCACCTGTTCAACGGCGACTACTATGAACACGAGGTGCGGCCCATCCCCGAAGCCGCCGACATCGCGCTCGGCCTGCGCGTCGGCATGGGGTCGGCGAACTTAGCTGACCCGGATTTGCAGCTCGGGGCGGGCTGCCTGATCGACCAACTGGCCGGGCAGTACATGGCCGACGTCTGCGGCCTGGGTCCGCTCCTTGACGCAGGACACGTCCGTCAGACGCTGTACAGCCTGATGCGCTGGAACTTCCAGCCGCGCATGGGCGCACACTTCAACCATCTGCGGACGTTCGCCCTGGGCGACGAAGCGGCCATGCTGATGGCGACCTATCCCAAGGGCCGACGCCCCACGCGCCCCTTCCCGTACTACAACGAGGTCATGACGGGCTTTGAGTATACGGCCGCCGTTCACATGCTCTTTGAGGGCATGACCGAGGAGGGCCTGACGGTGATCGGAGCGATCCGCGCCCGCTATGACGGCCTGAAGCGCAGCCCGTTCGACGAGGCCGAGTGCGGGCACCACTACGCCCGCGCCATGACGAGCTGGGCGGCGGTGCTGGCCCTCACCGGCTTCCACTACTCGGCGGTCAATCGGACCCTAGAATTCGCCGCCGCGCCCGCGCCCTGCCGCTGGTTCTGGTCCACGGGGTCGGCCTGGGGCACCGCCGGTCTGTCGCCGGGCGAACGGGAGACGCGGCTGACCCTTTCCGTCACGAAAGGCAGCCTGACGCTCCAAACGCTCGCGCTGGGCGGCTACGGAACACTGACGCTGCCGGCACCACGGACGCTTTCAGCGGGCGGCGTACAGGATTACACGATTCCGAAACAAGGAACCGAAGCATGACCACGCCTGAATCCTCCTCCTCCTGGCCCGCCCCGGCCCTCGCCCCGCTGCCGCTGGGCGCGATCCGCCCGCTCGGCTGGCTGCGGGACCAGCTTCGCATCCAGGCGGACGGCCTGAGCGGGCACCTGGACGAGTTCTGGCCCTCGGTCGCCGACAGCAAGTGGATCGGCGGCACCGGCGAGGGCTGGGAGCGCGGCCCGTACTGGCTCGACGGCATCGTGCCGCTGGCTTTTCTGCTGGACGACGCTCGGCTCAAAGCCAAAGCGCAGCACTGGATAGACTATATCCTGGATCACCAGCACTCCGACGGCTGGCTGGGTGTGATTGAGGACGGCCATGAAGGAGAAGGGCAGCACGTCCTGGACCCGTGGCCGATCTTCGTGCTGCTGAAGGCGATGACGCAGTGGCAGGAGGCGACGGGGGACGCGCGCATCATCCCCGCCATGCAGCGGGTCCTGCGCCGCATTGATAGCCTGCTGGACGAAAAGCCGCTGGAAAGCTGGGCGGCGATGCGCTGGTTCGAGCTGTCAGTCAGCCTCCGGTGGCTGCATGCGCGGACGGGCGAGGCGTGGCTGCTCGACCTGTCCAGTAAAGCGCAGGAGCAGGGGTATGATTGGGCCGCTCACTTCGCCGACTTCCGGTATACGGGGAAGCAGGCTCCATGGACATTGGAGAACCACGTCGTCAACAACGCCATGGCCTTGAAGGAGCCTGCCCTCCGGCTGCCGCCCGACCCGAACGGCGGCGGCCTGGCGCGGCAGTGTATGGCGACGCTCGACCGCTATCACGGGCAGGCGGCGGGCGTCTTCTCCGGCGACGAGAGCCTGGCCGGACTGAACCCCTCCCAGGGGACCGAGACATGCGCCGTCGTGGAATACCTGTACTCGCTCGAAGTCCTCCTGTCCACCTTCGGCGACGCCGCTTTGGGCGACCGCCTGGAACGGATCGCGTTTAACGCATTGCCGGCCCCGTTCAAGTCGGACATGTGGGCGCGGCAGTACGACCAGCAGGCGAACCAGGTGGTCTGCAAGCGCGCGCCGGACGGCGAGCGCATCTACACCAACAACGGCCCCGAGGCCAACCTGTTCAGCCTGGAAGGCCACTTCGGCTGCTGCACGGCCAACATGCACCAGGGCTGGCCCAAGTTTGTCAGCCACCTGTGGATGGCGACCGAGGACGGCGGCATGGCCGCCATCGCCTACGGGCCGTGCGAGGTCCAGACGACCATCGCCGGGCGGCAGGTGACGATCACTGAGGAGACAGGTTACCCGTTCCGCGCTTTGGTATGCTTCACCGTCAAGGCGGCTTCGCCTGTGGCCTTCCCGCTGCGGCTCCGGGTTCCTGCCTGGGCCGAGGGTGCGACCGTGGAGGTCAGCGAGAAGCCCCCCGTCGCCGCCGCGCCGGGGACGTTCCATGTCATGGACCGCACCTGGAATGATGGCGACACGGTCACGCTCCACCTGCCGATGACGGTCCGCACCGAGCGCGGCTTCCAGGACTCGGTGCGCCTCCTGCGCGGCCCGCTCGTCTTCTCGCTCCAGATCGGGGAGGAGTTCCGGCAGGTGGGCGGCGAGGCCCCGCACGCCGATTGGGAGGTCTACCCGACTACCCCCTGGAACTACGGGCTGGCGCTGGTGGAGGGGGAGATCACCGTCCGGGAAGCGCCCATCGGCCCCGTTCCCTTCGCCCCGGATGCCGCGCCGGTGACGCTGACGGTCCCGGCCCGGCGCGTCGGCATATGGGAGATGCACCGGAACTGCGCCGCCCCGCCGCCCGACGGCATGGTCGCGACGGTCGAGTCGCTGGAAACCGTGGCGATGATTCCCTATGGCAGCGGGCACCTGCGCGTGACCGACTTCCCGGAGGCGATGGGGAAAAGATGAGTGGGACGAATGGCGGGCGGTGGGACGCTGAGAAGGCACAGGAATGGTACAGGCAGCTCCCCTGGCTGTGCGGGTTCAACTATTTGCCCTCCACGGCGGTCAACTCGACGGAGATGTGGCAGCGCGAGACGTTCGACCCGGACACCATCAGGCGCGAGATGGGCTGGGCGCGGGACATCGGCTTGAACTGCTGCCGCGTCTTCGCCCAGGCTCTAGTCTGGGGCGCCGACCCGGGCGGCCTGACTGAGCGGCTGGATCAGTTCCTCGGCATTGCCGAAGCCAGCGGCATCCTGACGCTCCCCGTCCTGTTTGACGACTGCGCGTTTGCCGGCAAGGAGCCATACCTGGGGCCGCAGGAGGAACCTCTGCCGGGTATCCACAACAGCGGGTGGACCCCAAGCCCCGGACCGACAAGGGCCGATGACCGGTCCGCCTGGCCCCGCCGGCGGGAGTACGTCACTGCACTGCTCACGCGCTTCGGGCAGGACGCGCGCATCTTAGCCTGGGACCTCTACAACGAGCCGGGCAATGAGGGGCGCGGGGCGCGCAGCCTGCCGCTGCTCCAAGCGGCCTTCGGGTGGGCGCGGGAGGCAGCCCCGAGCCAGCCGCTGACGTCGGGCGTCTGGGATTGGGATGAGGACCGACGCGAGATCAACGACTTTCTGCTGGCCGCCTCCGACGTACTCACTTTCCACGAGTACGCCGGAGCGGACCGGTTGACGCAGACCATCGCACGGCTCCGAGGGGCCGGCAGGCCAATCCTCTGCACCGAATGGATGGCCCGGACGCTCGACAGCCGTTTTGAGACGCATCTACCTTTCTTCAGGCAGGAGAGCGTCGGCTGCTTCTTTTGGGGCCTGGTCAATGGCCGGACGCAGACTCACTTCCCTTGGGGATCGGTAGAGGGCGGCCCGCCGCCGCGCGTGTGGTTCCATGACCTTTTGGACGGTCAGGGGAGGCCGTACAGCGAGCAGGAAACTACGCTGATCCGGCAGATGACCACGCCGGCATGAACCGTCACGGCACGGTCACTTTCAAGACCGTCAGGCCATCCTCGTTCTTCGTCACTGCGAGGGGAACGGTCTTGGTCCGCCCGCCGCGCGCCACCGTGACCTGATAATCGCCGAGGAAGGCGCGCGTCTGGTACGCGCCCGTCCTGCCTGTCTTCCCGGCCGCGTCGGTCCACCAATCGTGGAAGACCAGCCGCTCGTAGACGAGCGCGGCGGGGCGCGGCGTCCAGTCTTGCCGGTACATCGCGCCGCCCTGTTTGGCGAGCCAGTGGCTCCCCGCCCAAAAGCCCCATTGCACAAAGGATGTGACCTGGGGGTGGGAGAAGATGGCCGTCATGAACTCGTCCTGATACTGCCCGTGGGCGGCATCATCCTGGACACTCGCATCGTACTCGGTGATCTCCATAGGCAGCTTGTAGGCCGCCCAGTGGTCTAGGCTGCGGAGCAGGATGGGGGCGGGGACGAGCGGGTTTGCGCCACCCATGTGGTTCTGGATGCCTAGGACGGACACGGGCGCGTGCTGTGCGTCAATCAAGTAGTGCAGGATGCCGTCTACCTGGCCGTCCGACTTGCCGGCCGTGCCGCCGCCGGTGTCGAAGATGACGTTGTCGTTGTAGGCCAGCTTGACGTTCGGGTCCGTCTCGTGCGCCCAGTCAAAGGCCTTCGCGATCAGGTCTTTGCCGGCCTCGTCGTAAACCTCATGGCTGGTCACGGCCTCGTTGACGACGTCCCAGACGACGATGCGGCCCCGCGTCTTCGCCACATAATCCAGGATGTGGTCGTGGACGGCGCTCCGCATTGCATTCCCGCGCAGCGGTTTCACCTCGTCGGGCAGCCACATGTAGCTCGGCCAGAACAGGTTGTGGCCACGCACCGGCAGGTCGTGCGCCTTGGACCAGGTCAGCAGCTTGTCGGCCTGTGGCCAGCCCTGCCCGCCATAAGAACCCCACTTGAGCGTGTTTTCCAGGACGATATAGTTGAAGCCACGCAGGAGAGTCTTGCGGTAGTTCTCGCCGTTGGGCGTCTGCGCGAACAGCGGCTCCGGCGCGATGGCCGTCCCGAAATGGAACGCGTGGCGCGTCTGCCGGACATGGACGGCGGCGCGCGCGACGGGCCTGCCCTGGGCATCCACGACGCGGACGAGCAGGTTCCCCATGCGGTAGCGGCGGATGCGGGCGTTCGCGGCGGGCCGCCAGGCATCGTCGTGCGGCTGGCCGCCGTAAAGGTCCCGGCCGATGTCGGCGGGGCGCGGTCGAGGATTGACGCCGTAGTCTTCCAGGGTGACGCGGGCGATCTCGATGGTCCCGGCCTGCTGGCCGATGACGAAATGTGCGTTGGACTCGCCCGGCCCATAGGCGGGCGTCGTGAAGGTGAAGGCGTATTCCTTCCACTCCGGCGTGAGCGCCAGGCTTTGGGCTAGGGCCTTGTCGTAGTCAGGGGAAGCTTTTTCCACGATGGCGGTGATGGGGCTGCGGGTGGGAGAACGGCCCCAGAAGTGCAGCCGGAGGACGGTCTGATCGGCCAGCGGGACCGCGACCATCTGACGGACCTGCATGGTGTAGTCCGGCGAGGCCGGGGTTCGGATGACTATGTGGAGCGCGTCCCCGCCGCCCGGCAACCCGGCGGCGGAAACGGTCGTCATGGCGGCATCGCCGGAGTGGGGCGCGGTCAGCGCGAATGCCCCGCCGGTCAGCAGATTATGGTCGTCCCGGTCCGCCGCCCACAGGACCGGCGCGGCGAGGAAGAGGCAGACCGTCAGGAAAAGCGTTCGCAGCATCATTCGCAGTATCATCGGGCGTTACTCCGTGGCAAAGAAGCCGTGTGTCGGCTTTGGGGGACCAGGACGGCCCCGACGCGGCTGGCCCCGGTCTCGACGATGATCTTGACCTGCGTAGGCGGGTTGCCGTCTTCGTCGAAGACCACCAGGCTGTTCCCTCCGGGCCGCAGCAGCGATTCGGGGAGGTAGATGCTGTCTATGGGTGCCTTCTCCGGGTAGCGACCCAGGCAGCGCCCATTGAGCCAGAAGAAGCCGCGCGACAGGCCGGCGAACGTGGCCCGCAGGATGGGGTGGGGGCCGGAAGCGGCGGGCGGGGCGGCTTGGAACGTAGTTTGGTAGAAGGCCGGGGCGTCCGCGCCGCCGCTGCCGACCAGCGGACTCCAGACGTTCGCGGCAGTGGGCGACGGCGGGGTGACGCCGCCGCGCATCTTCCAGCTGTGGACCGCGATGCCGTCCACGATGCCGCCGGTGAGCTTGACATCGCCGAGCAGGCCGCCCGCGCCCGCCGTGTTCTGGACGGCTACAGCCAGCACGTTCGGGCCGCCGTCGCGCCAGGCGTCGTCCAAGGGGATGTCACGACCGGCGTTGATGCCGACATCGTCGGCGATCTTTTTGCCGTTCAGGTAGACGGTGCCGTTGTCGTCAATGGAGTTGAAGTGGATGCGCCGGTGCGGGCCGGGGAGGTTCGGCAGGGTCGCGCGGAACCAGGCCCAGCCGAGCCGGTCCTTGAAAACGTCCGTCGTGGTCGTGGCGTCGTGCCAGTCCGTGCCGGTCGTGGGGAATTCGGGTGCGGCGAACCGGGCGGCATCGCCAGGGGCCTTGTCGTCGGCCCGCCACCGGAAGCCGTTGAGGGGAACGGCCGACGGGGCCGTCGTGGTAAGGCTGACCGTCCCCGCGATGCCCTTGGCATCTATGTCATCCAGCGGCCCGTAGTAGTTGAACAGCTTGTTGCGCCCGTAATGCGCCGCAAGGAACGCCAGGGTGTTCGGCCCTGCCCTCAGATGGACGGTCAGACTGCGCGGGACGGGCGTCTGATACCGCGTCTGGACGTCGCTGCTTTCTTCGCGCTTTCCGTTAGCAAAGCAGGCCAGCCAGTCCCCGGCGTCGGTGATGCTCACCTGATAGACGCCCGCTGCGGGCGCGTTGACATTCGCCCGATACCAGGCGTAGGCGCTGATGTCACCGTCCGTGCCCATCGGGAGCGGGTCGGCGCTGCCCTTCCAGGCGGCATCGTCGTAGCCGGGCTGGGCGGGCTGAGTCAGGGCGTCCATTCGCCACACGCCGAGAGACGGCGCGGCGGCGGGGACGGCTCCGGGGACCGGAACCGGCGCGAGCAGTGAGGGCGGCGCGAGCGAAGCCGTGTAGAGGAGCTTGGGTAGGGCAGGGGAGGAGGGCGCTCCCAGCCCGCGCTGCTCCGTGATCAGACGGGGCTTCCCCTCAGTCCCTTCCTCGCCGACATAATCCGGGCCGCAGGCGATCAGGCCGTTGTCCAGGAACCAGGTGCGGTCGGCCATGTCCGCGCTCATGGTCAGGACGCGGACGGTGTGGACGCCGACCTGAAAGGCACTGACCAGGGGTTCGGTGGCGGGAATGCGTGTTTTGAGGATTACCTGCGCCGCCGCCATTGTCAGCGCCTCATTGCCTGCCGACTGCCCGGCGGCCTTCGCGCCCGCCGCCGCGAAATGCAGTTCTATTGGCTCGCCGGGCACACCGTAGGCAACCAGCGTCGTGATGTTCCCATGGGTCTGCGCGCCGAGCAGGTGGGCGGCGGCGAGTTCCAGGTCTACGCCCGGTGCCAGCGGGCAGCCCATGACGACCGGCATGATCTCGCCGGGTTGCAGGGTGATCGGCCCCGCACTCGGGAACAGCGCGCCGCCGGTCATCTTGATCTGGGTCTTGACCGGCCCGCCGCCGCCGTTGTCCAGGAACAGGACTTCGCCCGCCGCCCCCTTGCGGTGGGTGATATGGACACTATCTTGGGTCGGCGCGGCCCCGTCTCCGCCGCTTTCGGCCAGCGAGTTAGACAGGACGGCGGGGAAAGAGGTCGCGAACAGCGCGGCCCGCTTGCAGCGGTAGTAGGCGTCCCGCAGATCGCCCACCTGGCCGATGGGCGAGCCGAAGTCGTAGGAGGCGGCCTGCTGGTCGTTGTTCCACGTCTCGAAGTCGGTGCCGCCCGCCATGGTGTAGTGCGTATAGCCTGCGCCGCCGTAGGCGATCACCTTCCAGGTCGCCCGTTCCAGCTTCTTCGCCCGCTCCGGCTCCATCCCGTAGCGCCCGACCCAGCCCGTCCAGAACTCGGTGGAGTACCACGGGCTTGTGCGCTGGGAAGTGTCGAATGGGTCATTGCCGGCGGGGTCATCGCTGTGGTTCAGCCCGCTGAAGAACAGGGGGACTTCCAGCCCGGCCTGACGCGCGTGTTCGTAGTAACGCTTGTAATAGGCGTTCGCCAGGTCCGTTCCGCCGCCCGCCCCGCCGCCCAGGACGTGTTCGTTTTCTAGCTGCACCATCAGGATCGGCCCGCCGTGGTTGATCTGGTTGGCGACCAGGATGGGATACAGTTTGGCGAAATAGGGGTCCACGGCCTGGTAGAACGGCTGGTTGTCGGTCATGGGGAGCAGGCCCGGCTTGAAGCGGAGCCAGACGGGCAGGCCGCCGGTGTCCCATTCGGCGTTGACATACGGCCCCATGCGGACGATGGCGTACAGGTTCAGCGAATGCACGAGTTTGAGGAAGGCATCCAGGTCCTTCTCCCCGGTGAAATCGAACTCGCCCTCGCGCGGCTCATGGTAATTCCAGAAGGCATACGTCTGGACCGTGTTGTATCCCGCCCGCTTGATCCGCAGGAGCCGGTCACGCCATTGGGCGCGCGGCGTCCGGGGGTATTGCAGCTCCCCAGCGACGATGAATGTCCGCTTGCCGTTGATCAAAAACCCCTTGCCGTCGAAGTTGATGTACGGCCTGGCAGCAGGCAGAGGCGGGAAGATGCTGTCGTTGTCATTCGGCCAGCCGAAGGCGTGGGCACGGATGGGCAGGAGGCAGCAGGCTAGGGCAAAAAGAATCGGGAGTAGGCGAGGGGATGGTTTCATGGAGGGTACTCGTTGGGGCGCGTTGCAAATAATAACTGATGTTACGCGCCGATTGAGGCAGGCGAGGACGAGTGCTTGAAATCACTCGCTCCGGCAGGATTTGTCCAGGGGACAAAGGAACAGGACAAAGCCGCTCCGACCGTCTTCTGTCTTTCCCCTCTTCTGTCCCCTGGACAGGTCTGAAGTCAGCGAGTGATTTCAATCACTCGTCTTGGCTTGGTCCTCTCAGGCGTCGTGACGACACCTGTGGAACATCAGTAACCAATTATAGCAATGGCGCACACGGGTGTCAAGTCGGAAAGCAAAACGCCACGCCTCTCGTCTGAGGGGCGCGGCGTTGGGACAACGGACGAGGGGTTTATTAGTCGAAGGTGACGGGATGGCCGGTCTTGGCCGACTCGTAGACCGCTTCCAGGATTTCCGAAACCACAAGGGCCTGCTCGGGCAGGACGACCGGGTCGGTGTCGTTGCGGACGGCGTTGATCCAGGACCGGGCTTCCTCCAGGGCGAGGTCGGTCCCCTTGCCCTCGAAGAACGCGACGCCACCGCCGGCGGTCTGGATCTCCTGGACGTACAGGGTGCTGTTCTTCTCGCCGTTGATCTTCAGTCCGTGCTTCATGTCCGCGCCGGCCTTGGTGCCGGCCAGGGTGCAGTTGGCCTCGGTGGCGTCCAGCAGGTTGATGGCCCAGGCGGCTTCCAGGATGATGGTCGCGCCGTTCTTCATGGTGATGAAGCCGAAGGCCGAGTCTTCCACGGTGAACTTCGAGGGGTCCCACGGTCCCCAGGCGTTCGCCGCGTTCTCGTTATCGCCGAGCTTGCGGTAGACATTGCCGACCACCGACTTCGGCTCGTAGTTGTCCATCATCCACAGGGCAAGGTCGAGGGCGTGGGTGCCGATGTCGATCAGCGGCCCGCCGCCCTGCTTCTCGGCGTCCAGAAAGACGCCCCAGGTCGGCACGGCGCGGCGGCGGAGGGCGTTGGCGCGGGCGAAGTAGATCTCGCCCAGGTCTCCCGCCGCACAGACCTTTTTGAGATACTGGCTCTCGGCGGACTGGCGGGTCTGGTAGCCGATGGAGAGCTTCTTGCCGGTCCGCTTGGCGGCCTCCAGCATCCGGCGAGCGTCGGCGGCCTTCTTCGCCATCGGCTTCTCGCACATGACGTGCTTGCCGGCCTCCAGGGCCGCGATTGTGATCTCCGCGTGTGAGTCGTTCGGCGTCAGGACGTGGATCACGTCAATGGCGGGGTCTTCCAGCAGCTCGCGGTAGTCCGAATAGACTTTGGCGTCGGGCGTGCCGTACCGCTTGGCGGCGGCCTGCGCCTTGGCCTCCTCGATGTCGCAGAACGCGGTCATCTCGACGCCTTCGAGCTTCGCCAGGGCGGGCATGTGTTTGCCGCCCGCGATGCCGCCGGTGCCGATGATGCCGACGAGAATGGTTTCTTTCATAGAACGGGGTAGCCTCCAGAAAATGGTTCTGGGCGCTTAATTCCCGCCGGGCGGCGGAATGTCCTGCCTGCGGCGTGAAAAAGTCTGCCCCGGCGCTGTTTATGTGCTAGGATTCATTGGTGGAGATTGGAGCCATGATGAAGAAAGCAATCCTGTTTGCCGCGACCGCCCTCCTGTCGGCCTCCCCGGTGTGGGCGCAGTCAGTGTCCAGACCGGCGCGCGGCAGACGTTCAACGGCATAGGCGCGAGCTTGTTCCGTCTTGTTCCGTTACACGCCCACCGCCGATAACAACGCGGCGCGGGAGGAAAGGGCCAGGAGGGTGGGAGAAAAGGATTACTGGATCACGGAGGCGGGCGGCAACACGGACACGGACGAGGGGGCGAACGACGGGCTTCAAGCGGCGAGCGTCACCGTGCGCTTCCTGAACGACGTCATCCGCCGGGCTTTCCCTGCGCCTGACAGGCTTCAAGGCTTCTTCTGGAAAAGCACTTCGATCGGAGACAACTGGCCTTCTTCGACCTGGCCGGAGGGGTTCTGGGCGTTCTGCTGCATCAGGACGAGGTTCTGCACCATCGTCTCTTCCATCTGCTGGTATCGCTCGATCTCGGCTTCGTAGTGCCTGAGCATCTCCTCGTCGCGCTGGAGACGCCGGTCCAGCGTCTGCATATAGGTTTCGAGTTGTGAGAGGGCCTCCCAGACCTGGGCCGGGTCGTACCCACCGGCGCTGACGGCGGTGAAGCGGAGCGTTCGGATGTACCTCTTGACGCTCTCCATCGACTCCCCGAGAATGCTCCCCGTGACCGGCTCATCTTCGGGGGTGTCGTCGAGCCGCTGGAGCAGCATCCGCGCGGCGACATGACCGGGCGCGTAGTTGAGCAGGAACAGCAGCGCCTCCCGCGCCGCGCCGCGCCGCCGGGCCGCAAGATAGGCGTGGGCCAGGTTCAGCGTCAGCTCGGTCGGAGGAACCGTGGTGGGGGAAAGGCGGAAGCCGGTTTCAAACGCCTTCACGGCCTCCTGCGGGCGGCCGAGGTTATAGAGCGCAACGCCCAGGTACACGCACGTCTCGAAGCGGACGGCCAGCGACACCGTCTGTTCCCGGTCCGACGCCGCCGCGCCGAGTCGGTCCGCCGCTTCGTGCATCCGTCCTTCCCGGAAGGCCTGCAATCCCATCCGCCATTCAGTCATGCGTTTTGGTCATTCTCTGGTCGTTCTTCTTGCCCGGCGTCATTCTGCACGAGTCTCGGACAGCGGGGGACTTGCCAGGCGTCGCGTCGTCGCCTTGATGCGTTTGACCCGTGACGGGTTTGCGGCATCGCCCAAGCCGGCGATCTGGCCTTCCATCTCTCCGGCGAGCTGGTCCTCACCGAGTTTGTGGAGCTGCCTCGTGGCGGCCCCCAGCTTTTCGCGGGCGGTTTCCAGGTCGCCTCGCTCCTGGGCGCGCTGCGCTTCCCGCTCGAATTTGTAGACGGCGTAGCGGTCCACGAGGTCCATGACCTCGGGGGCGGTCTGGCTCAGGCGCGTCGGGTCATCCGTGAAAAGCGCGCTGATCAGGGACCCGGCATTTCCGGCGTTCCCGGCGGGCGGGCCGTTCGGGTCGGTCCAGGTCAGCCGAGTCTCGATGATCGCGTGTTCGCCTGCGGGCAGGATCGGCGGGGCCACCTGGACGATGATTCCGGCGGGGGCCGAGGTGGACACGTCGCCGACGTGGGCGCGCATCCAGCCGTCCTCGGTGTGGATCTCGTCGAACATCGTCATGGCGGGCCGGACCAGGAAGATGTCCTGGACGACGGCCCCTTCCAGGCCGCGCACGGCGATGTAGAGGTCCGTGACCGTGGTGGTCTGGAGGGTAGTCATCTCCTGCGTGAGACGCTGCGTGATCTCGGCGCTGTCGGCGGCGTAGTAGTATTCGCCGCGCGAGTTGTCGGCCACGCGGGTCAGGAACTCCTCGTCGAACTCCTCGCCCAGCCCGATGGTCGTGATCGCGTAGCCGTGCGCCTGGATCTCGCCGATCGCCTGGAGCGTGGCGTCGGCGTCCTGCACGATCCCGTCCGAGAGGACGATCAGGCGGTTGACGCCGTGCGAAAGGACGTTCTGGCTGAGGGAGGCGGACGCCTGACGCAGCGCCTCGGCCATGTGCGTCCCGGTCCCGATGTCCACGGGCAGGCGACGGTCCCGCAGCAGGTCCATCTGGGCCAGGCAGCCGTCGGGGAAGTTGGCCCAGTCCTGCTGGTTGAAGACGCTGTGGACGCGGTCGGCGAAGGCGATGACGCTGGCCTGGTCCCCCGGCCGCAGGGACGCCAGGAGGTCCTTGATCGCCTCGGTCGCCAGGGCCATCGGCGCCCGCGCGACGCTCTGCATTTCGGAGAGCGTCTGGCCGGTCCAGTAGGTGGCGTCCGACTCGTCCGCTTCGCCCCGCTCCAGCTCGTCGCGCGAAATGGCGACACCCATCCAATACTCGCGCTCCTCATCCGACAGGTGGAAATGGTGCATGGTCGCCGAGGAGTCAACGACCAGGACCAGGTTCAAGGGTGGCCGGGTGCCGGTCGCCCGGACCGGGTCCGGCTCGATCTCCACCAGGGCGTGGAGGGGCGTTTCTAGGTAGCGGCTGGCCGGGACAGAGGGGTAGTCGAGCGCGGTGCGTATTTTGAGGCTGCCGTTCAAGGGGGCCATCTCCTTCGGGTGTAAAGGTGTGTATTTCGATGCCGATAGTAGCCCCAGAGGGATGGGCTAGATGTTTGTTCGGCATCAAGCCCAGGATTCCTCCTTTCCTCTGAACTCCTCCTGAGAAAAACTTGCGGCCATTGACTTGTCCTGGGAGGAGTGCTATAATGAGCATGACCGAGAGGAATCAACGTGACTGGCGTTCACAGGGAGTCACCCTGAGGGAGCGTTGATTCGGAACAGCCGTCCGCCTGGGCATCCTGACACGTTCGACGTGCCGGGTGTCCCGGCTTTTTTGTTGCCGGTTTTCTGCGGCAGCATTTTGGAAGGAAAGGAACGGTAGCAATGACTCGTGTGAAGCGCGCCCTGATCAGTGTTTCGGACAAGGCGGGGCTGGTGGAGTTCGCCCAGGGCCTCGCCGACCTGGGCATAGAGTTGGTTTCGACCGGGGGGACGGCGAAGAGTCTGGCCGAGGCGGGGCTGACCATCCTGAACGTCTCCGACATCACCCACTTCCCGGAGATGTTGGACGGCCGTGTCAAGACGCTGCACCCCGCCGTACACGGCGCGCTGCTGGCCGTCCGTGACAAGCCGGAACACATGGAGACGATCGCCAACCATGACATCACGCCGATTGACCTCGTCGTGGTGAACCTCTACCCCTTCGCCGAGACCATCGCGAAACCCGGCGTGACGCGCGAGGAGGCGGTTGAGAACATCGACATCGGCGGGCCGTCCATGATCCGGTCCGCCGCCAAGAACCACGCGGCTGTCGCCGTGGTCGTCTCGCCCTCGGACTACCCCGCCGTGCTGGCCGAGCTTCAGAAGAACGACGGGGCGCTCTCCCAGGAGACTCGGACCCGACTTGCCGTACAGGCTTACGCCCACACGGCCGCCTATGACGCGACGATCACGAATTATCTGGCCGCGCGTCTGCCGCAGGAGGAAGGGCAGGGGTTCCCGGATCTGCTCACCCTCGCCTTCACGAAGGTGCAGGACCTGCGCTACGGCGAGAACCCCCACCAGCGCGCCGCGTTCTACCGCGAGCCGGCTGCGACGGGCGGCGTCGCGGCGGCGACCAAGCTGAACGGCAAGGAGCTATCCTTCAACAACCTCTATGATCTGAACGCCGCCTACAATCTCGTGCTGGAGTTCGCGGGGGCGTCCACACCGGCGGCGGCCATCATCAAGCACACGAACCCCTGCGGCGCGGCCGTGGCGGGGACACTGGCGGAGGCGTTCCGCAAAGCGCGTGAGGGCGACCCCATTTCCGCTTTCGGCGGAATTCTGGCCGTCAATCAGACGGTTGACACCGAGACCGCTAACCTGATCACAGGGAAGAACACGTTCTTCGAGGCGATCATCGCGCCCGGCTACGATTCTGAAGCGGTTGGTGTCCTGACGACCAAGAAGCAGTGGGGCGCGAACCTCATCCTGCTGCAAGCCGTCGGCATGGCCGCTGCTTCGGGTGAGGAGTACGATTACAAGCGCATCAGCGGCGGCCTGCTGGTGCAGACTCAGGATGCGGCAACCCTGATGCCGACCGAGATGCAGTCGGCGTCGGAGCGGGAGCCGACGTCCGAGGAGATGTCGGACCTGCTGTTCGCCTGGAAGCTGGTCAAGCACGTCAAGTCTAATGCCATCGTGCTGGTCAAGGACAAACAACTTGTCGGGGTGGGGGCCGGACAGATGAACCGCGTCCAGAGTGTGCGTCTGGCGGTGGCGCAGGCGGGCGAGAAGGCGCAAGGCGCGGTTCTGGCCTCGGATGCCTTCTTCCCGTTCCCGGATGGGCCGGAGGCCGCCTTGCAGGCGGGCGTCACGGCCATCATCCAGCCCGGTGGCTCCAAGAAGGATGACGAGTCCATCGCCATTGCCGACCAGTATGGCGCGGCGATGGTGCTGACCGGGCGGCGGCACTTCCGGCATTAGTTCAGGAGCAGAGGCACCACACTTCGTGGTGCCTCTATTTGTTGCATTTAGCTTGTAAGCTTTAATTTTTTAGTTAAGATATATTACAGTTATGCGAAAGCGTCTGAGGAAGTATACATAAGATCGAACCAGATCAACTAGATCAACAGGATTTGGAGGAGTCGGATTAGATGTCAAACGCTGCCGCTATAGCCCTCGTGGACAAAGCAGTTTCCGCCCTTGACCAGCGGATGGATGCAGAGCGCTTCGGCCCGATCTACAAAACGGGTGGGTTACGGAACTTTACGCAGCCTGAAAAAACCGTTCTGCTAGCTTATTGGGCGATGGGGATCATCCAAAATGGTGGTTTCCAGTTCTTTTACGAGGGAGCAACCAACATGGATGAGGTGGCAGATGCTTATGAACGTCTCGGCTACCATGAGGCGGCTGAAGCTTGCCGTAAATCGTCATCTATTTTTCCATATGGAGTCCCTCCAGAGGAAGCACACCAACGGCTCCAGGCGTTGCCATCCTATCAGGGGCACAGTAACGACTTCCTACGGTCTCTGAATGAGGTCGTCTGCAACGCTGGGGACGCTGACTGGAACGCTGGGGACGCTGATTTTGAGGGCACAGTAGCAGGCTACATCCGGACGCACACATCCCACTTTGGGGCCATAATGCCTTCTCCCTAGGCGGACAAATGCACGAAAGCTGCTTAATAAACATTATCGGAACCAAAATTAAGCGAACAAAGAGGCCGCTGATGGCCTTCAAACCGTCAGCGACCCCTAAAAGATCGTCGCGTCCGTCCCCGCCGTCGCTACGCCTGTTTGTCAGGGGCTTGTCGGTCCGGCAGCCGCTGGACGTCGGCTTCCAGTTGCTGCATCCGGTTCTGACAGGACTTCAGGATGTCATTCACATCAATCAGCGCCTGACGCGCAGCTTGATGGCGGGAGAGCCAGATGGCGTAGCTTCCGGTGGCGACCGCGGCTGTGGTACAGGCGATGCTGACGGCCATGAATACCAGCATCGTGACCCGCGTATTGCCCGCGTCAGCCAGGACGAGCGGCAGGTCGTCGTCGAAGGCAAGTGGGTAATCCACCGCAGCATCGTCCACAGCATCTTGTCCCGGAACGCGGCGGCCATTGCTACCGATAAGCACCAGCTTGTTTAACTTAGAGATTGTACCGTTTCTCATCGGCGATCCCATCTTCCATAGAAAAGATCCGCTTCACGAAGGCGATCAACTCCATTGGGTTGAACGGCTTCGTGAGGTAACACTCGACCCCAGACTGCCAGCCGCGCAGGACGTCGGAGTCCTGTGCCCGTGCCGTCAGCATGATCACGGGGATGCTCTCGGTGTCCGGGTTCTTCTTCAAAGCTTCCAGCACCTCGAAGCCGGTCATCTCCGGCATCATCACGTCTAGGACGATCAGGTCGGGCCGATCCTCCTGCACCTTTTCCAGACACTCCGCCCCATTGTAGGCGGTGATCACTTCGTAGCCCTGCCGCTCCAGGTTGACCTGAATCAAGCGGACGATGTGCTTCTCGTCATCACAAGTCAGAATTTTGCGTGCCATTGCCGGCTTCCCTCGCTCTCTTCAGTCATCAGTATATCACACTGCACAAATCGTGTCAATGAACAGCCATTCCTCGACGCACAATGCCTCGCCCAAGCCTCGCCGCAGGGCGGTCGCGAAGGCGGCCCTCTCGGGCAGTAGCGCGAGCGGCAAAGACATCTGCTGCAAGAGCGCGGTCCCCTCCCGCCTCTGGGCGCTGCCCACCAGCTTCCGCCCGCTGACGGCGTCCACCAGGTCGCAACCGGCGACCACGTCAAAGCAGTGAATACTGCCCCCCACACCGCACGCATACTCCGTGCCGAAGCGCGTCTGATGCCCTGCCTGGCCGAGCGCGGCCACAAGACCGCCCATCAGAAGATGATAGGAAGAGAGTACGGTCCTGCCGGAGTCGCCCGGCAGCCAGTCCGTCCGCAGAGCGACCGAAACCGTCAGGTCCTCCCCGTGCAGCACGGCCCGCCCCCCCGTAGGACGGCGGACGCAGGGTAGATCGGGATACAGCCGCCGCACCGGTTCCTCCGACTGTAGCCGGCCAATGCTGACCGAGCGCCGGTCCCACTCATAGAGGCGGACGACCGGGCATTCCAGCCTGCCGTTGCGGACGCCCGCCAGCAGGGCGGCGTCCGCGTCCATGTTGTGCCACGGACTGCCTGCGGCGACCTCCTCCTGCCAATGCGCCTGACGTATCATGCGAGCTGGACTTCCGGCTGAACTTCGGACTGGCCGGACCAGCAGAGGCAGGGCTGCCGTGTCGCCGTGGCCTCGTCGAGTTTGCGGACCGGCGTGTCATGCGGCGCAGTCTTGACGATCTCCGGGTTTTCCTCGATGTCACGCGCGATCTGGCGCATGGCGTCAATGAACTTGTCCAGGGTTTCCTTGCTCTCGGTCTCGGTCGGCTCGATCATCAAAGCCTCGGGGACGATGAGCGGGAAGTAGATCGTGGGCGGGTGGTAGCCGAAGTCCATCAGCCGCTTGGCGATGTCCAAAGCCTTGATGCCGTGTTCGCGCTGCTGCCGCCGGGCGGTGAAGACGCACTCGTGCATACATATTTCATTATAGGCTACGTCGAAGAAATCCTGTAGCCTGACCCGGATATAGTTCGCGTTCAGGACGGCGTTCTCGGCGATCTGCGCCAGCCGCTCGCGCCCGTAGTACATGATGTAGGCGTAGGACCGGAGGATGCAGAGGAAGGAACCGTAGTAGCCGTGGATCTTGCCGATGGACTTGGGTCGATCGTTGTCCATGCGATAGCCGTCAGCGGTCTTGATGACCTGGGGGGTGGGAAGGTACGGCTCCAGAATGCTCTTGATGCCGACCGGGCCGGAGCCGGGTCCCCCACCCCCGTGCGGCGAGGAGAAGGTCTTGTGCAGGTTGAAGTGCATTACGTCGAAGCCCATGTCGCCGGGCCGCGCCCGCCCGACGAGGGCGTTCATGTTCGCGCCGTCGCAGTAGACTAGGCCGCCCGCCTTGTGGATCAAGTCGCAGATCTCGGCGATGTCGTCTTCAAACAGCCCCAGCGTGTTCGGGTTAGTCAGCATCAGGCCGGCGACGTTGTCGGCGAGCAGCGTCTTGAGGTGTTCGATGTCCACGCGGCCCCGCGCGTCCGACTTGACGGTCAATGTCTTGTAGCCGCAGCGCGCCGCCGAGGCGGGGTTGGTCCCGTGCGCGGCTTCCGGGCACAGGATGGTGTCCCGGTGGCCCTGCCCGTGATCGTCATGGTAGGCCTTGATCAGCATCAGCCCCAGCAGCTCGCCGTGCGCGCCGGCCGCAGGCTGGAGGCTGACGGTGTCCATGCCGCCGATCTCGGCGATAATCCCCTGCATCTCGTGGAGGACTTCCAGGACCCCCTGGACCGATGTGTCCGGCAGGTAGGGGTGGACACGGGCAAAGCCGGGCAGGCGCGCGATCTCCTCATTGATCTTGGGGTTGTACTTCATCGTGCAGGAGCCGAGCGGATAGAAGCCCGAATCCACGGAATAGTTGCGCTGCGAGAGGTGCGTGAAGTGGCGGATCACTTCCGGCTCGGACAGCTCCGGCAGCGGCAGGTCACGGCGCAGGTCGCGCGGCGAAATCATGCTGTCCAGCGGCTGCACGGGGACGTCGCAGGTCGGGAGTTCCACGGCCAGTCGGCCGGGCCGGCTGATCTCGAACAGAAGAGGCTCGAAGTCGGTGGTCATCAGGAGTGTTCCGTTCTAAAAGGTAGCCAGGGCGGAAACCAGGGCGTCTATGTCGGCTTTGGTGCGCTGCTCGGTGACGCAGAGCAGCATGGCGTCGGCCATGTCTGGGTAATGCTGCCCGAGCGGCAGGCCGCCGATGATCCCCTGCGACAGCAGATGCTCGTTGATGCGGGTGGGGTCGGCGGGCGTCTTGACGACGAATTCTTTGAAGAACGCCCGGTCGGGGAAGGCCAGAGAATAGCCGGGCAGCTTCGCGATCTCGGCGGCGGCATAGTGCGCCTTCTGGATGCACAGCTCGGCGACCTGAGTCATCCCCTGCTTGCCCATGGTCGCCATGTAAACCGAGGCGGCAAGGGCGTACAAAGCCTCGTTGGTGCAGATGTTGCTGGTCGCCCGCTCCCGGCGGATGTCCTGCTCGCGCGTCCGCAGGGTCATCACGAAGGCGCGCTTGCCGTCGCCGTCCTTTGTCTGGCCGACGATGCGGCCCGGCAGGCGGCGCATGAATTTGCTTTTGCAGGCGAAGAAGCCGAGCAGCGGCCCGCCGTAGCCCATCGGGCAGCCCAGGGCCTGGCCCTCGCCGACGACGATGTCCGCGTCGTACTCGCCCGGCGGCGTCAGGAGGCCCAGCGAGATGGGGTCAACGCAGGCGATCATCAGGGCGCCTTTGGCATGGGCCGCCTCGGACCAGCGCGTCATGTCCTCCAGGGTGCCGAAGAAGGACGGCTGCTGGACGATGACGGCGGCCGTCTCGTCCCCCACCCCGCCCGCGTCCGTAATGATCTCGGCGCTCAGGTTCATGTGGCGCAGGTAGGTGTCCAGGACGTGCCGGTAGACCGGGTGGACCGAGCCGAGGACGGCCAGATTCTTCCGGCCCGTCAGCTCCCCGGCCATGATCGCGGCCTCGGCAAGAGCCGTCGCGCCATCGTACATGGAGGCGTTCGACACGTCCATGCCCAGGAGCTGGCAGAGGAGAGTCTGGAACTCGAAAATGCTTTGCAGGACGCCCTGGCTCATCTCGGGCTGATACGGGGTGTAGGAGGTATAGAACTCGGACCGGCCCGTGATCGCGGCGACGGTCGGCGGGACGTAGTGGTCGTAAATGCCGGCCCCGAGGAAGCAGGGCGCTTCGTCCGCGTGGAGGTTCTTGGCCGACAGCCGTGTGAGGTGCTTCCCCAGAGTCATCTGGTCCATGCGGTGCGGGATGTTCATCTCGCCTTTGAATTGCAGCGAGGCGGGGATCGGCGCGAAGAGGTCGTCGAGTGTCTTGACGCCGATGGCACCCAGCATCTTCTCTCGGTCGGCATCCGTGTTGGGGATGTAGGACATGGACTGTCTTTCTAGAGTAAGGCTTCGTAGGCCGTGCTGTCGAGCAGTTCATCGGCATCGGCGGGCTGCGTCATCTTGATTTTGAGCATCCAGCCCCCCTCGTAAGGGGCATCGTTGACCGTCTCGGGGGCGTCGTTCAGGGCCTCATTGACGGCGACGACCTCGCCGCCGATGGGCGCGTAGAGGTCGGACACGGCCTTGATGCTCTCGATCTCGCCGAACTTCTCGCCCCGCTGGAGGACGCGGCCCACTTCCGGGAACAGGACCAGGGCGACATCCCCCAGCTCTTCCTGTGCGTGCTGGGTGATGCCGACTGTGGCGACATCCCCCTCGATTCTCGCCCACTCGTGGGTTTTGGCATATTTCAGGTCAGACGGCTCGGGCATAGGAAGACCTTTCTAGACTCCGTTCCGGTAGAACGGCAGGGGAACGACGGTGGCGGGCGCGCGCCGCCCGCGGATGTCCACGGCGACGCGCGTTCCGGGTTCGGCGAGGGCCGCGCGGAGCCGCGCCATCGCGATTCCGGCTTTGATCGTGGGCGACCAGGTGCCGCTCGTGGTCTGACCGGCCTCCCCGCCCTCGGCGTCATGAACGGCGTAATGCTCGCGCGGGATGGCGCGCTCATCCATCCGCAGTCCGACCAGCCGGTGGGAGGGCTTGCCGGCGGGCAGCGCGTCGCTCCCGACGAAGCGGCCCTTGCCGCGCTTGACGGCCCAGCCGACGCCCGACGCGAAGGGGCTTGTCTCGGCGTCAAGCTCGTGGCCGTAGAGGGGATAAGCGGCTTCCAGGCGCAGGACGTCACGCGCGCCCAGCCCGGCGGGCACCGCGCCTCGCTCCGTCAGCGTCCGCCAGAGCGTCGGGGCCTCCGCCCAGCCGCAGAAGATCTCGAAGCCGTCTTCGCCGGTGTAGCCCGTGCGCGAGAACGTCGCCGCCCCGCCCGAAAATGACAAGTCAGCGAATTGGAACCGGCCAAGATGCTCGACACCGCCGCCCACTAGGTCGCTCACGAGCGCGACGGCCTGCGGCCCCTGCACGGCGATCAGGGCCGTATCGTCGCTGATGTCCGTCAAGGTGAGGCCGGGCCTGCCCTCAGCCCGTGCTTGCAGCCAGACCCAATCTTTGTCTTTGCAGCCTGCATTCAGGACGATCAAGTAGTCGGCCTCGGCACGGCAGTAGACGATGATGTCGTCAATGATGCCGCCCTGCTCGTTCAGCAGGAGCGAGTACTGCGCCTTGCCGGGGGCTAATCGAGACACGTCGTTGCTGGTCACGGACTGCACGAAGTCGAACGCGCCCGGCCCCATCGCCGTCACCTCTCCCATGTGGGAGACGTCAAACAGGCCCGCACCCGAACGCACGGCGGCGACCTCGCCCACCGTCCCCGTGTAGGAGACGGGCATGTCCCAGCCGGCGAAGGGGACCATCGTCGCCCCCGCCGCCCGGTGCGTCTCGTGCAGTGAAGTCTTCTTCATTCGCCCAGGTATGCTTTCTTGATGTCGTCATTCGCCAGCAGCGCCTTCGCCTCGTCGGCCATGACGATGTGGCCCGTTTCCAAAACGTAGCCCCGGTGAGCGACCCCGAGCGCCATGTGGGCGTTCTGCTCGACCAACAGGACCGTCGTCCCCTGCGCGTTGATGTCGCGGATGATGTTGAAGATGTCGCGCACCAGAAACGGGGCCAGCCCCAGCGACGGCTCATCCAGCAGCAGCAGCTTCGGGCGGGCCATCAGCGCACGGCCCATGGCGAGCATCTGCTGCTCGCCGCCCGAGAGCGTCCCGGCGTTCTGCCCGATGCGCTCTTTCAGGCGCGGGAAAAGCGACAGGGCGCGGTCGAAATCTTCACGGATGCCGGCCCGGTCGCGGCGGGTATACGCGCCGAGTTCCAGGTTCTCCCGCACGGACATGTTGGCGAAGACGCGGCGGCCCTCCGGAGAGTGGCCGATGCCCTTCTGAACGATCTTATCGGCTGAGAGCGCAGTGATCTCGGCTCCCTCGAACACAACGCGCCCCTTGCCGGCCGGGACGAGGCCCGAAATGGCGCGCAATGTCGTACTCTTCCCCGCCCCGTTCGCGCCGATCAGCGTCACGATCTCGCCCGCCTGGATGGTCAGCGAGACGCCTTGCAGCGCGCGGATCGCGCCGTAGGACACTTCCACATTGTCAAGCGTCAGCATGTCCGTCATGGTCAGGCCACGCTCGAAGCGGCTTCCGCCTCGCCCAGATACGCCTCAATGACCTTGGGGTTCTCGCGGACCTCGCGCGGCGTCCCCTGCGCGATGATCTGGCCGTAGTCCAGGACGAGGATGCGCCGGCAGATGCCCATGACGACCTTCATGTCGTGTTCGATGAGCAGGATAGTCAGCCCGAAGTCGTCCCGGAGGCTCTCGATCTGGCGCATCAGATCGTTCTTTTCCTGCGGGTTCATCCCCGCCGCCGGCTCGTCCAGGAGCAGCAGCTTCGGCCGCGTCGCCAGCGCGCGGGCGATCTCCAGCCGCCGCTGCTCCCCATAGGCCAGGTTTTTGGCGAATTCTTGTGCATACTTGCCCAGCCCGAAACGGTCCAAGAGCGCCTGGGACTGTTCCTTCACCTCCTGCTCCGCCGAGGCGAACCCACCGCCGCGCCAGATCGCGCCCCAGAGGGAGGGCTTGTAGTGCATGTGCGCGGCGGTACGCACGTTGTCCAGCACGGTCATCGAGGGGAAAAGTCGGATGTTCTGAAAGGTGCGGGAGATGCCTGCGGCGGCGATCTGGTAGGGCTTGTGTCCGGCGATGGACCGGCCCTGGAACTCGATGGAGCCGCTCGTGGGAGCATATACGCCCGTCAGCAGGTTGAACGCCGTGGTCTTGCCGGCCCCGTTGGGGCCGATCAGCCCGACCAGCTCGCCCGGCTCCAGTGCCAAGGTGAACTTGTTGACGGCGGTCAACCCGCCAAACTGTTTTGTGCAGTCCTGGACTTCGAGCAGCGGCATGGGGCTATGTTACCCGAAATCGGCAGAGGCAGGCAAGGCATTGGCGCTTTTTCTTTTTGCGGGATGCGGGGCGGCGCGACCGGTGCCGCGCCCGTCCCTTGACAAACGGCGCGCGGGGCCGTTATAATGGGGCAACCTTTCCCGGATGACCCATTATGGCGGTGCCCACACAAGCAACGACAATTCAGCCGCCGCCGACTCAGTCAACTTCTCAGGGAACTCCGCTGGCCTGGTCGGTTCACCTGCTCCGGCGGCAGCCCCGCCGCGCGGGTCGGCTCGCCCTGGCCCTTGCGGGCGTGTTCGTCCTGAGCCTGTGCCTGTTCCACTCCTTCTGGCTGGCGCTGCTGCCGGCCGCTGCGGTCCTCCTCTCCCTGTCGGAGTTCGCCTTTCCTGTCCAGTACACGCTGACGCCGCAGTCGGCAGCGGCGCGGCACGGCCTGACGTCGCTGGAGATCCGCTGGGCGGACGTCCGGCACGCCTACCTCACCGAGGAGGGCGTGAAACTCAGCCCACTGCGCGCGAAGAACTCCCGGTTCGAGTCGCTCCGGGGCGTCTATCTGCGCTTCGATGAGGACAACCGGGAGGCGGTCATCGCCGCCGTCCGGCGGTTCCGTCAGGAGGGCGCGGACGGTGCCTAACTCTCTGGGCCTGCTGGATTTCGAGTGGGACGCGCCGCTGTCCGAGGCCGACCGCGATCGCCTGCTGGAACGGATGGTGGCCGCCGTCCACCGGTGGCGGCTGGAAGTCCCGGCCGTCCTGTTCCTGGAGTCGAGCGCGCCCCTGAGCTACATCGGCGGGCAGGGGCTGGTCGCTTTCTCGCCCCTGGTCGCCCCGCTGCTTCCGGGCGGCATCGCCGACGTCCAGCGGCTGAGTCAGCTCCTGGCGAACCCGGAGAACGTGCGCCGCCTGATTGACCTGCTCAGTGACAGCGCCGAAAAAAAGGAACCGAAGGAACCGAATGCAGCACGCGAGTGACAACTGGTGGGTGAGCGGAATCGTCCTGCTGCTGGCCTTGATCATCATTTACAAGGTGACCTCAGCGCAGCGGGGCCGCGTGCCCTACATCCGGCGCATCGCCGGCCTGAACGCCATTGACGAGGCCGTGGGCCGCGCGACCGAGATGGGCCGCCCCGTGATGATGGTGCCGGGCATCAGCGGCCTGGACGTGGTGACGCTCCAGGCGCTCTCGATCTTCGGCTACATCGCCCGCGCCGTCGCCCGGTTCGGCAACAAGAGCATCATCCCGACCATTGACCCCATCGTGACCGGCGTCGCCGAAGAAACCCTTCACGACGCCTACGCCGACGCGGGGCGGCCGGAGCTATATGACTCGGGCGACGTGCGGTATCTGACCGGCCAGCAGTTCGCCTTCGCCTCGGGCGTGGCGGGCATCCTCATCCGCGAGCGCGTGGCCGCGTCCTTCCTGTTCGGGGCGTTCTTCGCCGAATCGCTCATCTTCGCCGAGGTCGGCCAGCAGGTCGGGGCGGTGCAGGTGGCGGGCACGACCGAGACGAACCAGATCCCGTTCTTCATCGCCGCCTGCGATTACGTCATCATCGGCGACGAATTCTACGCGGCCAGCGCGTACCTGTCCCGTGACCCCACCCTATTGGGGAGCATCGTCGGCCAGGACTATTGCAAACTGCTCCTGCTGGCGATCATCCTGGTGGGGCTGGTCTGCGTCACCCTGCTGAACGTGCCCGCCTTTGCACACGCCCCCATCCTGCACTGGGTCGTGGATTTCCTTAAGGTCAAGTAACCCCTCCGTTGAACACGCTCAAACAATTCTTCGCGCCGGTCCACGGCCACGGCGGCGCCTACTACGGTAAGCTCGGGCTGGGCCTGCTGATCATGTTCGCGTTCCTAGGTGCCTTGCAGGCCGCGCCGCGCCGGTCGCGCAAGGGCATCATCGCTTTCTTCACGTTCTTGGGCGGCCTGTTCTTCGCCACGGAGTTCTTCCTGCCGACCGACCCGAAGACGAACCTGAACGCGCTGACCCCCTATCAGGACGTGGTCGCGAGCCTCACCGCCGTCGTCGCCTCGTTCGCCATCGGCCTGGGCGTCTTCTCGCTGATGCAGCTCCACACGCGCACCGTCGCCCGCGCCCGGCCCGGCTGGGGCTACAGCGTCGTCCTGATCGTCTCGTTCCTGCTGATGTTCTCGTTCGGTCTCCTGAACGCCTACAGCCCGAAGACGAGGATCATCCCGGCCGTCCCCGGCGCGTGGGCGAGTCAGAACGCGCACGGTATGTTCCAGCTCCTGTTCAAAGGCGGGCTGAACAGCCTGACGTCGGCGACCTTCGCCATGATCGCGTTCTACATCGCCTCCGCCGCCTACCGCGCCTTCCGCATCCGGTCGCTGGAGGCGACGCTGCTGATGGTCGCCGCGCTGATCGTCATGGTCGGCTCGGTCTCCTTCGGGACGGCGATCACGTCCGGCATCCAGCCGACGCTCGCCGACGGCTCGGAGAACCCCTGGGCAAACCTGCGGATCGAGCGCATCGCCCAATGGCTGCTGATGGAGATCAACACCCCCGCCCAGCGCGGAATCCTGTTCGGGCTGAACCTCGGGCTGCTGGCGACTTCCCTGCGTTACTGGCTGAGTTTGGAGCGGGGGGCGTACTTCGACAAAGAACTATGAACACTACTTTTTGGGACCGCCTACAGTCCATTGACCGGCGCATCATCTACGCCATCCTGCTGGGCGTCATCCTGATTCCCCTGTTCTTCCCGATCACGCTGCCGACCTTCCCGAGCCAGCAGTCGCAGGACTTCTATGACACGGTCGAACGTGTCGCCAAAGAGAGTCCGAACAAGATGGTGATCCTCGACGGCTGGTGGTCGCCCAGCACGCGCGGCGAGAACCAGTGGGAGGCGCAGGCGGTCGTGACGCACCTGATGAAGCGACACCTGCACTTCGCCATCCTGTCGTTCGACACGCAGAACAACACGGTCACGCAGACGCAGGTGGTGGAGCCTCTGGCCCAGCGCTACGGCTATGTCTACGGCCGGGACTATGTGAACTGGGGGTTCCGGCCCTCGCCGAGTTATGAAGCCACCCTTAAAGGGCTGGTGACCGACATCCCGCACACGCTGAAGAAAGACTACAAGGGGACGCCGCTCGACCAGATCCCGGTGATGAAGGGGATCAAGACGCGCGACGACATCGGCGCGGTGGTCGAGGTCACCCCGAGCGGGACGGCGGAGAAGTGGCTAGGTCTGTTCGAGCAGAACAACAACCCCCCATTCCTGTTCGCCCCGACCGCCGTCATGGCCCCCACCTATTACCCCTATCTGGACACCAAGCAGATCGCCGGGATGCTGACCGGCATCAAGGGCGCGGGCGACTATGAGGGGCTGCTGATCAATGCGAAGATCCTGGACAAACCGAGCTTCGGCACGCGGGCGGCGGGCGCGCTCTCGCTCGTCTACGCGCTGATCATCCTGCTGATCATCCTGGGCAACATCGGCTATTATGCCGGACGGGCCGCGCAGCGGAGGGGCGAGCGATGAGCCTCCTGGAACACCTCCGGTACTTCTTCAACCCCATCCTGCTCTTCGGCGCGCTGGGGACGATGGCGATCCTCTCGCTGGTCTTCAAGGAGAACCGCTTCTACCGGCTGTTTGAACACATCTTCCTGGGACTCGCGCTGGGCTATGACCTGGAGTTCACCTGGACGACGGTCTTGAGGCCGCAGTGGTGGGACCCCATGACTCAGGAAGGCCAGTGGGCCTGGATCATGGTCCTGCCGGTCGGCCTGATGTTCTACGGCGTCTACACCCAGCGGTTCGCGTGGATGAGCCGGGTGATCTTCGGCATCTTCTTCGGGGTGGCGGCCGGGACCATCTTCCAGGACTTCAGCGCCCGCGTCATGCCCCAGGTGACGCGGTCGTTCTCACCGGGCAAGTCCCTGATCCCCCCGCCACCCAAGCCCGGCGACCCGCATGCATTCCTGCACCAGATGTCGTTCGTCCTGAACAACGCCCTGTTCCTGGCGATCGTCGTCTCGGTGCTGGTCTACTTCCTGTTCGCCTTCGAGCAAAGAAATAGGGCCGTCCGAGGGACGGCCCAGTTCGGGCGGTGGGTGCTGATGTTCGCGTTCGGCGCGATCTTCGGCTCGACGATCATGACGCGCATGGCCCTGCTCATCGACCGGATGTACTTCCTGTTCCACGACTGGCTGCACCTGGTCAAAGGCTGAGGCCGTCTCAGACGCCGAGCTGGTCCGGGCGCGAAGGGGACTGCGGGCGCAGGCGGGCCTGGCGCTGGGCCAGACGCAGGTCGCGGCCGGCCTGGAAGCCGCTCCACCAGTTCCGGCAGCCCTCCGCCACCGTCTGCCAGCGCGAGCGCGGGCGCGGCAGCCCGAAGTCGCCCAGCTTCCGCATCTTCCGCGCGGTCACATGCTCCAAACGGACCTCCTCGTACCGCGTTTCCAGGCGCTGCCAGGCAAGGGCGACAGTGCGCTCATCCCGGCTGAATTCGCCGCTCCAGCCGCAGGTCCAGCACTCGGCGTTTTCCTGGTGGTTGAGCGTGCCGCAGAGGGCGCAAAGCTTGACCGCTTCTTTGGAGACTTTATTGGGGAGTTTGTTAAAGACTTTGCCGACCATGTTGACTTCCTTCTAAGCAGCGGGCACGTCCGCCTTTGGCCGTGCCGCTGGTTCGCTTATACCCGCTTTGCCGCGAAATGCTTCCGTATTTTTACCGGGCCTGGCCTGGCCTCGCCCGCGCGTTGTCCTGGCGATATTATTGCCTGCCTGCGCCGGTTTCTGTAGGTCCAGACTCCCCCCGTTTCCTTCTGCTTGACTTTTGGCCGTCAAAGGAAGTATACTGTCCCGCGTGTCTCCCGGTTGAGCCAAATACACGCCCCTTTTGATTCATTAATCTACTAAGCGATGTTTGATAGTCTCGCGGACAAACTACAGGAAGTCTTCAAGCGGCTTAACTCCAAAGGCTCCTTGAACGAGGGGGACGTGGCCGAGGCCCTGCGCGAAGTGCGCCTGGGGCTTTTGGAAGCGGACGTCAACTTCAAGGTCGTCAAGGACTTCGTCGCCCGCATCCGCGAGCGCGCGGTGGGCGTCGAGATCCTTGAGGGCCTGCACCCGGCCCAGCAGGTCATCAAGATCGTGGACGAGGAGCTGACTGCCCTGCTCGGCGGGGAGCAGGCGCCGCTCACGTTCGCAAGCCGGCCGCCGACGGTCATCATGCTCTGCGGCCTGCAAGGGGCGGGCAAGACGACCCACGCCGGCAAGCTGGCCCTGATGCTCCGCAAGCAGGGCAGGAACCCGATGCTGGTGGCCGCCGACATCTACCGCCCCGCCGCCATCAAGCAGCTCCAGGTCGTGGGCGAGCAGGTCAAGACGCCGGTCTTCACGCTGGACGGGGCCAAGCCCGAGGTCATCGCGCGCCAGGGCGTCGCCGAGGCGGACCGCAAGGGCCACGACGTCGTGATCCTGGATTCGGCGGGCCGTCTCCAGATTGACGAGTCCTTGATGCAGGAGCTTCAGCGCATCAAGGCGACCGTCGCGCCACACGAGATTCTGCTGGTCGTGGATGCCATGACCGGACAGGAGGCCGTCAACGTCGCACAGGGCTTCAACGAGGCCCTGGATGTAACGGGCTTCATCCTGACCAAGCTCGACGGCGACACGCGCGGCGGGGCCGCCCTCTCCATCAAGAGCGTCGCGGGCCGCCCGATCAAGTTCGTCGGCGTCGGCGAGAAGATGGACGCGCTCGAAGTCTTCCACCCGGACCGGATGGCGTCGCGCATCCTGGGCATGGGCGATGTCCTGACCCTGATCGAGCGGGCCGAGGGCGCGCTGGACCAGAAGAAGGCCATCGAGTTCGAGAAGAAGCTGCGGGCCAACAAGTTCGACTTCGAGGACTATCTGGAGCAGATGCGGCAGATGCGGAAGATGGGGCCGCTCGACCAGATCCTCAAGATGATCCCCGGCCTGGGCGGCGCGGGTGCCCTGAAAGACCTCGCCATTGACGAGAGCCACCTCGCCCACATCGAGGCGATGATCCTGTCTATGACCATGCAGGAGCGCCGCGACCCGGCCCTGATCAACGGCAGCCGCCGCCGCCGGATCGCGAACGGCAGCGGGCGCACCATCCAGGACGTCAACCGGCTGCTGACGCAGTTCGAGCAGATGAAAAAGATGATGCGCGGCCTGACCGGCATGGACTCGGGCGGGATGCCCTCCCTGCCGGGAATGGGCGGCAAGCACAGCGGGAGCAACAAGACGGCCTCCAAGAAGAACAAGCGGAAGCCGCCGCCCGGCTTCAAGCTGCCATTCGGGCGTCGCTGACCCACCAGAGTAACCACTGAAACACTTAAGAAAGGAGTAACACATGTCCGTTAAAATACGACTGCGCCGCATGGGCGCCAAGAAGCGCCCGTTCTACCGCCTCGTCGTCGCCGACAGCCGCCGCGCCCGTGACGGCCGCTTCATCGAGACTCTGGGGTACTATAACCCCTGTGTCGAGCCGATCGAGCTGAAGATCGACGCCGACCGCGCCGCCTACTGGCTCGGCGTCGGCGCACAGCCGTCCGACACCGTCCAGGCGCTGCTGAAGAAGCAGGGCGTCCCCGCGCCGGGCGAGACGCCGACCGAAGCCGCCCCGGCGGCCTAAACCCAAACCAAAACAGCAAGGCCCCTGCCGGTTTCTCGTCACCGTCTGAGAATCAGCAGGGTATGACGGCAGGGGAAAAACGAGGAGTTTTAGCACGTTGAAACCCATGATAGAGTATCTCGTCAAGGAACTAGTGGATGAACCCGAACATGTGACCGTGACGGAAGTGCCGGGCGAAGAGTCAACGACCTACGAGGTCCACGTCGCCCCCGGCGATCTGGGCAAGGTCATCGGCAAGCAGGGCCGCATCGCGAACGCCCTGCGGACCGTCACCAAGGCGATCGCGATGAAGGACAAGAAAAAGGTCTACGTCGAGATCGTCGCCTGAACACGCCATGCCTGATTCGGTTTCGGAAACAGACGACTACTCGGTGATCGCGGCGGAGGTTGCTGGGGCGCACGGCGTCAGCGGCAGCCTTCGACTCCGCCTCGTCGGCTCCTCCTCCCATGAGGCGTCCTCGGACGCCGCCGCCCGCTCCCTCAAGGTGGGCCGCCCGGTGCGGCTCGTGCGGGGGGGGGACGGCTTCCAAAAAGATTTGACATTGACGGGCCTGCGCCGCCAGCCGAAAGGCGTCTGGATCGGCCACTTCAAAGAGGTGACCGACCGGACCGGGGCCGAGGCCTTCATCGGCTGCTCCGTGCTGATCCGCGAGTCGGAGCGCGCCGCCCTGCCCGACGGCGAATATTATGTTGACCAGCTCCTGGGCATGGATGTCGTGACCGACGCCGCCCGGCCCCTCGGCAAGTTGTCCGACGTACTGGTGACGCCCGCGCACGACGTTTACGTCACGGACGCCGGGGCGATGATCCCCGTCGCCGGGGACTTCATCGTCAGCGTCAGCCTGGAGGAACACAAGATCGTCGTGCGCGACGTGCCCGGCCTCATTGACGACGGCAAGGACGATCCGAAAGACAAGCCTGCCGCCGCGCCATGAGGATAGACGTCGTCACGATCTTCCCCGACATGATCCGCGCCGTGCTGGGCTTCAGCATCGTCAAGCGGGCGCGCGAGGCCAATGCCGTTGACATCCAGGTCCACGACCTGCGCGACTGGGCGCCGGGCGTCCACCGCAGCACGGACGACACGCCCTACGGCGGCGGGGCGGGAATGGTCATGCGGCCCGGCCCGATCTTCGACTGCGTGGAGAGCCTGCCGCGCGTCCCCGAAACGCGGGTCGCCCTGATGACGCCGCAGGGGCAGACCTTCACTCAGGAGAAGGCGCGTGCGCTGGCGCTCTGCCCGCATCTGGTCCTGATCTGCGGGCACTATGAGGGCTTCGACGAGCGCGTGCGGGAACACCTGGTGACCGAGGAGATCTCGGTCGGGGATTACGTCCTGACCGGCGGCGAGCTTCCCGCCCTCCTCGTCATTGATGCCGTGACGCGCCTCCAGCCCGGCGTACTCGGGAACGCCGACTCCGCCGAGGATGACACGTTCTCCGAAGGTTTATTAGAGTACCCGCACTATACGCGCCCGCCCGAGTATCGGGGCTGGCGCGTTCCCGATGTCCTGCTCTCCGGCCACCACGCCGAGATCGCTAAATGGCGACGCAAGGAGCGGTTCCGCCGCACGCAGTCGCGTCGGCCCGACCTCTGGGCGGAATTTGTCCCGTCCAAGTCCGACCTCAAGCTGCTCAAACAGCTTGCAGAAGAAACACCGTCCCCTCCGCCGGAGGGAGGCGACGAGGAGAGTCCCGTTCATGCATCCTTTGATTCAAGAGATTGAAAAAGCCCAGCGCAAAGAGACCGTCCCCGACTTCGGGCCGGGCGACACCGTCCGCGTCCACGTCAAGGTCGTCGAGGGCGGCAAAGAGCGCGTCCAGATTTTCGAAGGCACGGTCATCTTCCGCAAGAAGGGCCTGTCCCGGTCCGCCTTCATGGTCCGCAAGATCAGCAACGGCTACGGCGTCGAGCGGACCTTCCTGCTCCACTCGCCCCGCGTTGACAAGATCGAGGTGACCCGGCGCGGCCTGGTGCGCCGCGCCAAGCTGTTCTACCTCCGCAAGAAGGTCGGCAAGGCCGCGCGCATCAAGGAGAAGCGGAGCTTCTAGGGCCGTCGGCCTCTAGATCCATGGAACTTCTCGGCCACCGTCCGCGTAAGCAAAGTCGCCAGACATCCTGGCGGCTTTGTTTTTGTGTCCCGTCCGCTGCCCTGACCCTCCTGCTTTCTGAGAACAATCCATGCAGCCTTCCATCACCGACGCGCCCGCCGCCCCCGGCCTGACCGAGACGCTGGCGAACCTGAACATCCTGTGGATACTCGCCATCATCGCCGGGCTGACCCTGCTGCGCCTGGCTTTCGTGTACCTCCCTTCCGACCACGCCCGCTCCTTCGCCGAGATACTGGAGTCTGGGATGATTGCCGTCGCGCTGGTCTTCCTGATCATCCGCCCGTTCGTCCTGCAAGCCTTCTTCATCCCCTCCCCCTCCATGGAGCCGACGCTGCTGGGCAAGGACGGGGCGGGGGACCGCATCCTGGTCAACAAGTTCGGGTATCGGCTCGGCAGGCCGCAGCGCGATGACGTCGTCGTCTTCCTCGCGCCCCCCGCCGCCATGGCCGGAGACCCCGAGTTCATCAAGCGCCTGATCGGCCTGCCCGGCGACCGCCTGGAGTCGGTGGCGGGCGTCGTCACCATCAACGGCAAGCCGTACAACCATCAGGACATCCGGCAGAAGCTGGCCGACGACGGCGAGTTCGGGCCGGAGGCGCAGACGAACCCGGGGTCGGACTTGCAGGCGGATCACCACGTCAAGTTCGTCGCCGACGGCGTCCTGGCCGACAACCGCTTGATCAGCAAAGAGCGGCTGGCGCAGATCTTCACCGGACAGAAAGACATCCCCGTAACCGTGACGCCGGGCTACAACATCCGCAACGGGGAGAGGCTGGCCGAGCCGTTCATCGCCGAGGACCCCGACTACGACATGAAGATCTACAACGGCGAGCCGCTCAAGCACGAACACGGGCCGTACCAGGAGGACTTCAAGCTGGGGGACAGGTCCATCAGTGTGATGGACTTCCAGCAGGACTTCGCCAAGCCGACCGAGCCGATCCCTGCCGACCATTACATGATGATGGGCGACAACCGTAACGACAGCCGTGACAGCACGGTCTGGGGTCCGCTGGAGGCCCGCCGGGTCGTCGGCCGGGCGCAACTCATCTTCTGGCCGCCCTCGCGGCTGGGCATCATTCACTAGGCCGGGCTGGAACCCGCCCGGTCGGGCGAACACATGGCGCGCCCTACAGGCCGTTCCTACAGGAAGAACGGTCAAAATCAACAGAAGAACGGTCATAACCGATCGGTTTACGACGTCATCATTTCCGGGGCCGGTCCCGTCGGGCTGTTCCTTGCCTGTGAACTGGCTTTGGCCAAATGTACCGTGCTGATACTGGAAAAAGCGGAGGATCCGCATTCGCCTTTGAAGCAGCTTCCTTTCGGGATCAGGGGACTTTCGGCCCCCACCATTGAGGCGCTTGACCGCCGTGGGCTGCTCAAAGAGCTTGAGGTCCATAAGGGCCTTAAAAATCCTCACCAGAATGCCGCAACGGGGCCGCGCCGTCAGGCAGGACACTTCGCCGGCATTCCATTCCATGACGGCGACATTGACACTTCGCAGTGGAAGCATCGCCTGCCAAGCTCCACCGACGCCAGTTTGATCTCCGAAATGGCGGAGCTTGAAACCGTGCTGGCCCGCCGCGCGGAAGCGTCGGGGGTGGAGATCAGGCGCGGGGTTCCCACCACTGACTTTCATCAGACCGAGGACGGGGTGACTGTACAGTCAGGGGAACTCTCTTTCCAGAGTGAATGGCTCGTCGGCTGCGATGGGAGCCGCAGCGCTGTCCGCAAGACGGGCGGTTTTGGATTCGCCGGTACAGAGCCGGAATTCACCGGCTACACGACCAAGGTTGACATGGCCGACCCGGAGAAGCTCGAGCCGGGCCGGAACATGACACCCGCCGGCATGTACATGCAATCGCAGCCTGGTTTCGTAGTCATGCAGGATTTTGATGGCGGGGCGTTTCACGATTCACAAAGCCCCGTCACGCTTGAACATGTACAAGCGGTCCTGCGCCGCATCTCGGACACCGATGTCACCATCAATGCCCTGCACATAGCGACCACATGGACCGACCGAGCACGGCAGGCCACGGCCTACCGCAGCGGGCGGATATTTTTGGCCGGCGATGCCGCGCACATCCATTCGCCGCTGGGAGGCCAAGGGCTGAACCTGGGACTGGGCGATGCCATGAACCTGGGCTGGAAGCTCGCCGCAGCCATCCAAAAGAAAGCGCCGGAGGGCTTGCTGGACAGTTACCAGACGGAACGACACCCCATCGGTGCAAAAGTCCTGGATTGGTCACGCGCCCAGGTCGCCATCATGAATCCGGGACCACAGGCCCGCGCGCTGAACGCGATTCTCCGCGATCTGATGAACACGCGCGATGGCGCTACCTATTTTGCCGGGAGGGTGTGGGGCGTCTCCACTCATCATGACCTTGGCGGCGGCCACCCTCTCGTGGGTCACAGCGTTCCCAATTTTGAATTCGAGGACGGCGCGATGATGGGCGAGCTGATGCATGACGGCCAGGGGATACTGCTCGATTTCGACAGGAATGCCGCTCTCAAAACCCTGGCAGGTGAATATGGCGGCCGAGTGAGGTACGTTCCGGGCCGGGCGAAAGAACGGTTAGGCTTGAGCGCCGTGTTGACGCGCCCTGATGGGTTTGTCGTCTGGGCTTCCGACAGCGAACCTGATGAGCGGTCGTTCACAGAAGCGGCATCCCACTGGTTTGCTCGACAGCCTGGAGTTGCAGCAGCATGACTGGAACGATAAATCATTGATAGGTGCGAGCCTCGTGTTCGCCCGTCCTGAAGGAGTATCTCATGCCGGATGCCGCTTCCACGCCCAGCCTCTCCGAGACGCTGGCGAACCTCCCCGTCCTCTGGATACTGTTCCTCGTGGCCGGGCTGACCGTGCTGCGGCTGGGCTGCCTCCGCGTGTCCTCCCCCGCCGCCCGGTCCTTTGCCGAGATGGCTGAGACGGGCCTGTTCGCGGTTTCCCTGGTCTTCCTGATCCTGCGGCCGTTCTTCCTCCAGGCGTTCTACATCCCCAGCGCCTCGATGGAGCCGACTTTGCAGGGCAATAGCCAGGCCAAAGACCGCATCCTCGTCAGCAAGTTCCAGTACCGCCTGCACACGCCCCGGCGCGACGACGTCGTCGTCTTCCTCGCCCCGCCCGCCGCCATGGGCGGCGACCCGCCGTTCGTCAAGCGCCTGATCGGGCTGCCCGGCGACCGGGTGGAGGCGGTGGCAGGCTATGTCACGGTCGGTGGCCGGCGGTATGGTCACGCGGACGTCCGTGCGGCCCTGGGCGCGGCGGGCGCGTTCGGCCCCCAGGCACAGGCCGAAGGGGTGGATCAGGCGTTCCACCACGTCCGCTTCGTCGCCGGGGGCGTCCTGGCGGACAAGAAGCCGGTCGGCGCGGAAACTCTGGCGAAGGCGCTGACCAACATGCCCCATGCCCCGGTCGTGGTGCATCCCGGCTACAACATCCGCAACGGGGAGAGGCTGGCCGAGCCGTTCATCGCCGAGGACCCTGACTACGACATGAAGATCTACAACGGCGAGCCGGTCAAGCACGAGCATGACCCAAGCCAGCCCGAGTTTAAATGGGACGGTCAGCCCATCGCGGCCTCCGATTTCGCTTCCGAGTACGCGCGGCCCACGGAGCCGCTGCCCGCCGGTCACTATCTGATGATGGGCGACAACCGCAATGACAGCAACGACGGCACCAACTGGGGGCCGCTGGAAGCCTGGCGCGTCGTCGGCCCCGCCCGCTTCGTCTTCTGGCCCCCCGCCGACGTGGGCGTCGTCCATTGACCACTCCCCTCGTTGACCTATGGTGGTTCGAGACGGGCGCGCGTGACGCGGGCCACCGGCGCATCGCTGGGCTGGATGAGGTCGGGCGCGGGCCGCTGGCCGGGCCGGTCGTCGCCGCCTGCGTCGTCCTGCCGGACGGCTTCTCGATCGACGGCATCAACGACTCCAAGAAGCTCACGGAGCGTCAGCGGGAGCGGGCCGAGGTCCGCATCCGGGCCGAGGCCGTCGCCATCGGTCTGGGCGTCGTGGAGCCTGAGACGATAGACCGCATCAACATCTTGCAGGCGACTCGGCTCGCGATGCGCGAGGCGTTCCTGCTGCTTGACCCGCCGCCCGACTGTGTCCTGATTGACGGCCTCCCCGTGCCGGCCTTCCCCTGCCCGCACCAGCAAGCCCTCGTCGGCGGCGACGGCCTGTGCGCCTCCATCGCCGCCGCCTCCATCGTCGCCAAGGTGGCCCGTGACCGGATGATGCGTGCCTATGACGCCGTGTACCCGGAATACGGCTTTGCCGGACACAAAGGCTACGGCGCGGCGAAACACCTGGAAGCACTGCGCGTCCACGGCCCCTGCCCCATCCACCGCCGGTCCTTCTCGCCCGTCGCCGCCTGCTTTGAGCGGTCCGGGTAGTCCCATGACAGACGCCCGCAAGGCGACCGGGGCGCGCGGCGAGCGCGAGACCCTGGACTTCCTGGAGGCGCGCGGGTATCGCGTCGTGGACACCAACGTCCGCCCTCTGGGCGGCATGGCGCGCGGCGAGATCGACGTCATCGCCTGGGATGGCGAGTATCTCGTCTTTTGCGAGGTCAAGACGCGCCGGACCGCCCTGGGAAACCAGGGGACGCCCGCCGAGGCCGTGGACGCTCGCAAGCAGAGGCAGCTCACGCGGCTCGCACTCGCCTACATCGCCAAGCACGACCTGGACGATGTCCCCTGCCGCTTCGACGTCGTCGAGGTCGTCCGCCGCCCGCCCCACCCGCCCCAGATCCGTCTGCTGCGCGACGCCTTCCAGCCCGTCGAGCCGGGTGACCCGTGATGCCGATTGACAAGGCCCCCGGCCTGTGCTAGAATGACGGCATGGCGGACACGATCACCTACCCCGAGCGGCTGCCCCTTTCCCCTGTTCCCGGCCCCGTCCATGCCTCCGTCTCCCTGCCCGGCTCCAAGAGCATCACCAACCGCGCCCTGCTCCTCGCCGCCCTCGCCGACGGGGAAAGCCTGCTGCGCGCCCCCCTGCATTCCGAAGACACCCTCTACATGGCCCAGGCATTGCGCGGTCTGGGCGTCGCCGTGGAGGAAACGCCGGAACACGACTTCCGCGTCACCGGGGCGGGAGGCATGCTCCGCGCACCGCACAAGCCCCTCTTGATCGGCAACTCCGGGACGACGGTCCGGTTCCTGACCGCCGCCGCCTGCCTCGTGCCGGTCGGCACGGACGTGACGCTTGACGGCGTCGCCCGGATGCGGGAGCGGCCCATCAGTGACCTGATCGGCGCTCTGCTGACCCTGGGCGTCGGGGCGGAGTGCGTGAACGGGCACGGCTGCCCGCCCGTCCGCGTGCGCGGCGGGGGGATGGCCGGGGGACGGTGCCGCCTGCGCGGGGACGTCAGCAGCCAGTTCCTCACGGCCCTGCTCCAAGTCGCCCCCTACGCCCGGACCGACGTCGAGATCGAGATCCTCGGCGAGCTGGTTTCCAAGCCCTACGTTGACATCACCCAGGCGGTCATGGCCTCGTTCGGCGTCGGCATGAAGAATGACGGATACCGCACCCTGGGAGTCGAGGCCGGGCAGCGGTACGCCGGGCGCGAGTATGCCGTCGAGGCCGACGCCTCCAATGCCTCCTACTTCCTGGCGGCGGCAGCCGTGACCGGCGGGACGGTGACTTTGAAAAACCTCGGCGCGTCGTCCATTCAGGGCGACATCCGCTTTGTGGACGTGCTGGAACGCATGGGCTGCGCCGTCACGCACGGCGTGGGAACGATCACGCTCACCGGCCCCGCCCGACTCCGCGGCATCGAGGCGGACATGGAGGCGATCCCGGACACGGCGCAGACCTTAGCCGTCGTCGCCGCCTTTGCCGACGGCCCTTCACGCCTGAGCGGGCTTGCCAGCCTGCGCGTGAAAGAGACCGACCGGGTCCACGCCGTCGCCCGCGAGCTGCCCAAGCTCGGCGTCCGTGTCGTGGAGGGGCCGGACAGTTGGATCATCCACCCTCACGCCGGGGGCGACAACGCGCCGGCGGAGATCGTCACCTATGACGACCACCGCATGGCGATGTCCTTCGCCGTCGCGGGCCTGCGCCTGCCGGACGTCGTCATTAACAACCCCGCCTGCGTCGCCAAGACGTTCCCGGACTTCTGGGCGCGCTGGGGGGCCGCTTTTTACGAGAAAGACCTGCTATGAACGGTGAAGAGTTTTCCCAAGTCGGCGTCGCCGGGGCCTTGGCCCACGCCTACGCGCAGGACGCCCGGACGTTCCTGCCCCTGCTGGGCCAGGTCTTGACGAGCGCCCTGCCCGATGAAACCGTTGTCGAGCGAAAGGGCGGCCTGTTCCAGCGGGAGAAGCCCATCCGCAAGGTGCTGGTGACATTGGGCGACACGATCTACACGCTGGAAGACTTGGGGCGCGGCCCGCTGTCCGCCTCGCGCGTCAAAGTCGTCCGGGGCATCACGCTCAAGACCGACTCGGTGCCCGTTGAAGAGTGGCTGGCCGACCTCAGCGCCCACGTCGCTGGCCGCGCCCAGCAGAACGAGAAGGCCTTTTTCGCGCTCAAGAACCTGCTGGATTAGGAGCAAACGTGGATCAACGCATCCAGCGCGTCTATGCCGAGACGCCTTACTGGCTGCAAGCAGCCGCCGTCCCAGCACTCACCGTGGCACTTATTGAGGGCGGCAAGACCGGCGACGTGTTCTGCTTCGGGGTGACGGAACCGGGCGGCAGCGTGCCGATCACGGAGGGGACGATCTTCAAGGCGGCGTCCCTCTCAAAGCAGGCCCTGCTTTATGCCGTGATGAAGACCATCGAAGCCGGAAAACTAGACGTAGAGCGCCCGCTGGCGCAGTACATGGTCACGCCGTTCGAGGCAGACGACGTTGATCTGGAACGCATCACCGCCCTCCATGTCCTCACCCACACGACCGGCTGGCACAACTGGCCCCTGGATGACGAGCTGATCACACGCGGATGGCCTCTCGGCGAGCGATGGGCCTACTCCGGCCAGGGGTTCCTATACTTGCAGGCTGTGCTGGAAGCGATCTGGAACGAGCCTGCGGCTGATTACCTCCAGCGCCTGGTTTTTGACCCGCTCGACATGCCCGGAAGCAGCTTCCTGTGGCGGGACGAATACGCGGAGATGGCCGTAGAGGGGTTCGACCAGAACGGGGAGATTCCCGAGCATTGCCGCTGGTATCCAACGGAAGTGAACACCGGGGGCGGCCTGCACACGACGGCTCGGGAGTACGCACGCCTGCTGGAAGCGTATCTGGAGCCGAGTCTTCGCCTGCGTCATCCTGACGTGTACAGCCGCCAGGTCGCGATTGACGCGCGGCTCGGCTGGTCACTCGGCTGGGGCACCGCGGGCGATGTCCTCTGGCAGTGGGGCTACCATACCGCCTTCTGCGCCTTCGCCGCCCTCGTGCCGGAGCGCGGCCTCGGCATCGTCATCCTGACGAACGGCGCAAAAGGCCAGCGCATCAACCGCGAATGGGTCAATGCCTGGCTGGAAACGGATTTGCCGCCGTTCTATCTGAAGTCCATCGCACTCTGAAACATTGAACTCTGAAACGAGGTAATCGTGCCCCTCTTCGGCAAGCGCAACGCGGACGTAGACGACCATGCTAAACAGGACCAGGAACGGCTCGCCCAGGGCCGCCTGCCGCTCGGGGCGGAGCTGCGGCTGACGGAGCTACGCAAGAACGGGAAGTTCTTCACCAGCAGCCTCAGTGTCAACGAGTTCGCGCTGTCCGTTTCGGAGGGCGTCCGCCCCCTGGGACAGGTCATGGGCAGCACCATCTACCACGTCGGCTGGCAGTACACGCCCATGTATTCCAGCACGGAACTCGTTACCCTCAGCCACGCCCAGTATCACGCCCGGCTGCTCGCGATCTCCCGCTTGCAGCAGGAAGCGCGGGTCTTGGGCGCGCACGGCGTCATCGGCGTCCGCCTGGAGCGCCAGGCGTATGAATGGGGCGAGAACCTGCTGGAATTCGCCGCGCGGGGAACCGCCGTCGCCCTGCCGGGCATCCCCGTCCCCGAACACCCCTTCGTCTGCGCCCTGTCCGGGCAGGAGTTCTACGCCCTGCGGCGCGGCGGGTTTGTCCCGGTCGGCGTGGCCTTCGGCACCTGCACCTACTACCACGTCGCCTCGTACCAGACTCAGTGGGTCAACCAGGGCGGCTTCTTTGGCGGCGGCATGAGGAACCAGGAGCTGACCGACTACACCCAGGCCGTCTACACCGCCCGCCACGCCGCCATGAGTCGCCTGAGCGACGAGGCCCACCGCGTCGCCGCCGAGGGCGTTGTCGGCGTGACGATTGAGGATTATATCCGGCCTCGCGAGGTGGAGGTCAACAACCAACAGCGCCGCGACCTGCTCGTCGAGTTCACCGCCCTCGGGACCGCCATCGTCGCGGCGGGCAGTGACACGCTGGCGATTGACTATGCCCTGCCGCTGACGGGCTGAGGCGAAGGGGCCGCGCCTTGTTTGTAAGCCGTTTGAGCGTGAACGAGTTCGTCCTGGCCCCCCATTTGACCGTGCTGGGCGTCGCCGTCGGTAGCATCGTCTATGCCCTGCCGGAGCAGGAATGTCCCGAGAACAGCCGGGCCATGAAGGGGATGACCGGCGACCGGATGCGGGTCCTCCGGGCGGCCTATGACCGGCTGGAGAAGCAGGCCAATCGGCTGGGCGCATCAGGCGTCGTCGGCATCCGCATCACGCACCGCGAGGTCGCCGAGGGCCTGTGGGAGTATTCGGTCCAGGGCACTGCCATCAAAGGGTGCGCGCCCGGCGCGGGCGGACGGCCCTTCACCTGCACGCTCACGGGCCAGGACTATTTCGCGCTGACGGCCGCCGGTTACCGCCCTATCGGCGTCGCCGTGGGCGTCTGTGTCTACTACCAGAGGTTCCACCAGCGCGTCCAGCAGGAGATCACGGGTTCCGGCCGGAACGTCGAGCGCAGCGACTTCACGCGCGGCCTTTACACCGCCCGCCACAACGCCCTGACCGCTCTGGAAGCCGAAGCCGCCGCGCTCGGGGCGGACGGCGTCCTCGGCATCACCGTCGAGACGAAAAGGACGCTGGACAGAAGAGGCCAGGCGACGCAGGGCATGATGATCGAGTTCACCGCCCTGGGAACTGCCGTCATAGGTGCAGGTGGCCCTGCACCGACCGTTGACTACGCGATGCCGCTCACCGGCTGACGCGGCTGCAACTTAGTTGGGGCTGCCGTGTCTCTATTCAGTAAGCGGAGCGGACGGGCGATCAGGGCGAACCGGACGAGTGAATGAATTCACTCGCTGCGCGCCGGACCTGTCCAGGGGACAGAAGATCAGCCGAAGGATCGCCGTCGGGAACCCGTTTCCGAAATCCGCTCCTTTGTCCCTTGGACAAATCTGAGTGGAGCGAGTGAATTCATTCACTCGTCCTTCTTCCGACCCAGCACCCCAAGTGCCGCCGCGTAACATCAGCGAAAAACATGGCGACCATTAAAGGCAAATCCAATGACGAGTGGCGGAACAAGCGGAGCCAGGAACAGCTCATGCAGGGCGGCCTGCCGCTCAACGCCGAGTGGCGTCTGCGGACGCTGCGCGAGAACAAACGCCTCTTCACCAGCAGCCTGAGCGTCAATGAGTTCGTCCTCACCCGCGCCGAACGGATCAGCCCGCTGGGGCAGGTGACGGGCAACTGTTCCTACCATGTCGGCTGGCAGCCCTCGGCGGTCTACGCCGGCATGGAGCTGACCGTGGTTTCGCGGGCGCACAACGAGGCCTGGCGGCTGGCTCTTTCCCGCCTGCAAGCGGAGGCGAAGGAGCTGGGCGCGCACGGCATCGTCGGCGTGACCCTGACGGCGAAACCGTCGGCCTCGGACGAGAGAATGCTGGAGGTGAGCGCGCTGGGGACGGCGATCCGCTGGCAGGGTGCCCCGGTGACATCCGCGCCCTTCGTGTCCGCCCTGTCCGGCCAGGAGTTTTGGGCGCTCCTCAGCGCGGGCTACCGCCCGGTCGGCGTCGCCTACGGCACCTGTGTCTACCAGCAGGTGACGACGAACGCGACCAAGTGGATCACCGGCAGCCGCCTCCTGAACGGCGCGGCCCGCGTCAACCAGGAGCTGCGGGAATACACGTCCGGGTTCAGCGAGTCGCGCCGCCTCGCCGTTCAGTACATGGAAGCGGAGGCGAATCGGTTGAACGCGGCGGGCATCGTCGGCGTGAAGATCGAGAAACAGATCACCCTCCGCGAAGTGGAGGTCGAACTGTATGAAGACGAAAGGAAGCAGAAGCGCAAGGACCTGATCGTCCGTTTCTTCGTCCTCGGCACGGCCATCGCGCCGTTTTTGGAGTATCAGCCGGTCATCCACCCCGTCGTCTCACTCGGCTAACTTCAGCAAACAAAGGAGAACACTTTAATGCCTAATCCCTACACCCCCGGCTCGCAGGAGGGCCTGCCGGCCAACGCCCGAGGCCGACTAGCCGCCATGCGGCCCGGCGCGAACCAGAAGGGCCTTTTTACCAGCGACCTGTCCGTCAACGAGTTCCTGCTGGTCAAGGAGGCCGGATTTGACCCGCTCGGGCTGGTCGTCGGGTCCTCCATCTACCACATCGGCTGGCAGAAGCCGGCCATGAATCAGAGCATGGAGCTGGAGACGCTGACGCAGGCCATGTACCATGCCCGCGAGCTGGCAATGACGCGCATGGAGGAGGAAGCCGACAGCATCGGTGCGGACGGCATCGTCGGCGTCCGGCTGGAGGTGGGGCGGCAGGAGTGGGGCGAGAACCTGGCCGAGTTCATCGCCATCGGGACGGCCATCAAGGCGCGCAACGGGGAGAGCCACCGGGCACCCAACGGGCGGCCCTTCACCAGTGACCTGAGCGGGCAGGACTTCTGGACACTGATAAAATCCGGCTACCGGCCCGTCTCGTTCGTCATGGGCAACTGCGTCTACCACGTCGGCTACCAGGGCGTCAAAGCCTGGTTCTCGCAGATCGGCCAGAACGTGGAGATGCCGACCTACACGCAGGCCATCTACGATGCCCGCGAGCTTTCCCTGGCGCGGATGCAGGCCGAGGCGGAGCAGTTGCAGGCGGACGGCATCGTCGGGGCGACCATCAAGGAGAACTCGCACGGCTGGGGCAGCCATGTCATCGAGTATTTTGCCGTCGGCACCAGCATCATCGCCACCCGTGCCGACCACACCATTCCTACCCCGCAGCTCATGCTGCCGCTCTCGGACGCGGGGCGCTTCTGAGGACCTGGGCAGTGACAAACGAAAGGGGAGGCCGGAACCGGCCTCCCCTTTCTCCTGAACTCCGCGCCTTATGAGTGCTTCTTGCCGGCTTCGCCCTTGACCTTCTGCGCGGCATCCCCGACCCGCAGGGTGGTCGTGCGCGTCGAGGGGTCGCCGTTGTGGTATTCTTCCAGCATGGCATCGCCGAGTTTCACGGTGACGGCGGGCGCTGTGGCCTTGGCGGGGGCCTGCTTGACCGGAGCCGGTGCCCCGGAGGCGTGAGCGGCCGTCATGCCGACCGCCGCCATGCCTGCGAGGAGCGAAAGAAGGCGCCCCGTCTTCTGTGCGTTCATGGTTTTCTCCTTCGTAATCGTCGCAGTTCGGCAGCCCGGCGGCCATTCCCCGTGGTTCTGACTGAGGGGAGGGAAGCCCGTAGCTTTGCGTCCCGCCCTTTCGGACGGTTTGCCCTGTTCGTTTGCGAAGGATAACGGCTTTCTAAGGGCCGTCTGCTCTTGATTATGCCGCCCTGGGCCGAAGTCTTTACTGCGACATATACCAGGATCGGGAGAGAACGAAACCATGTCCGCCGCCCGCTGCGTCCGTCCTATGGGGCGCTCGGCGGGGGTGTAGAAAGCTCCAGGTTCATGAACGGGAAGTCCCCGAAGACGACCGGCTCGGAACCCCGCATGCCGGAGAGAAGCCCCAGGTAGATGGAAGGGGCCGGGAGGTTTTGCATGGCCTGGGGCAGCAGCGGCTGCAACAGGACCGCCTGTGTTAGCTGGGAAGGACTCAGGGCGGAAACCGGCAGACGGCCTTCCAGCAGCGCCGTCCGCTGCCCGTCGTCCAGGCTCCCGTAGAACTGGACCGTATGCGGCAGCATCTTGAGGGCGGCGACCGACCAATTGAACGGCGGACTTTGCGTGTCGAAGCTGGCGATGGTGGTGCCGGAAGACCCGGCGGTAAAAGGGAGGAAGGGGCGCAGGCCCTCGTTGAGCTTCGCCGAGGCGTCGCTCTGGGCTGCGAGTTCCCTCTCCTCCGGCTGGAACAGTGCCAGCCCGTTCCGTATCTGCCAGGGCGTCAATGCGCCGCTCACTTCCGCCGCCCAGTCCCAGGTCTGCTTCATTACTGCCGTCCGCTCCTCCGGGGACTGCGGCATCACGGGCCGCTTCGGGGGAGCGGCCCCCGGCGCAATCGGGCGCGCGGCGGCCTGTGCCGATGCGAACGTGGTGAGCTGCCGACGGGCCTGGAGCAGCGTCCCGAACCAGCGGCGCAGCAAGGGCTGAGGCACTTCCAGGCCATCGTCCCGATACCAGCGGTTGTTGCGGACCAGAGTAATGCCGTCCGCGTCCTCCGTCCAGCTTATGTCGCGTTTAGCCGCCAGTTCGTCCAGCTCCACGGCCAGCGGACGCCGGACCGGCATCTTCTTCTGCGCCTCCGGCATGGCATACCCGCCGTAGGTGTGATAGTCGCAGTAGTAGTCGCTGACGTACTCCATATGGCCCTGCTGCCCCAGCCAGTCTATCTGCGCCGCGCGGCTGATGTTGGGCCGGCGGATGCCGCCATCCTCCTCCGGCAGCTTGGGCAAAATGTTAGGCCAGACGCGGCTCTTCTGGTAGGCCGCCATCTGCTTCCACTCCGGCGGGGCGGCATCGCCCATCCCGTAGACCAGGTAGATGATATGCTTGAAGTCCGGCGGCGCGGCGTCCCCTTGCCTAATCAGGTCGTCGGCCCAGTGTTTCCAACCTGGCGCGGTCAAGAAGCCCCCATACATCTCGTGGAACAGCTCCGTCTGGTCCAGGGTGAGGACCGGAAAGCCTGGTGTCCTCGGCACCGCCAACTCCAACAGCCCGCTGGCCGAGGGCGGCCCGTTGAAGGGCGAGGCGATCACGTCAGTCCCCCCGTTCTGGAACAGGAAGTAGACCTTGCTCGGGTCGAAAGCCGCCATGTCCTTCCGCGCCTGAACCGCGTACTTCTGGAGGGCCGGCGGGGCCTGGGCCAGACGGTCCGCGCTGGCCTGCATCGCCTCCTTGAAGCGTTCCTGTGTCTGCGGCGGCATCTGTGACAGCCAGCCGATCGCGCCGGTCTTTTCGCCCCCGTTGCCAAAACTCACACTATCCGCCTCATAGAAGGCGCTCTCGTCCATGTTGGCGGCGATCTGCTCCTTCAGCGGCTGCGGCAGAGAGTGGAAGAAGTCGTGCTGGTTCGCCACGTCTGCCTCTACGGCAAGGTCCGACTGCTCCGGGTCCGGGTCGCCCGCTTGACGCCGGCGGGCCTTCGTCTCCATGGCCGCAAGTACCGCCTGCCGCTGCAAGGCCAGCGCCTTCTCCCGCTCGCCCAGGAACAGACGCCACCACTCCGTTCGGGCGTCGGCGGCCTGCCTGGTCATGGAAAGCTGGTAGCCGTGCGGCGTCGGCGTCCAGACGCCGGGCACCATCTCGGCCAGGGCCGTCATCAAGGTCCGCAGGGGGCGGGCGTTGAGCCGGATCTGCATCTTGAGATCGGCGCAGTCGGGGGCGGCGGTGAGCAGGAACCGATGCCCGTCTTCCATCTTGTCGGTACTCTTGTCCAGGCTCTCCTGTTGCAGCACCTCGCCCAAAGGCACGCTGATGAGGTCGAGGGTGACGGGTCGGTCCAGTCGGCTGTCCCTGTCCAGCAGCGCCTTCTGGCTGACGGTGAGGGGCGCGGCGGCAGGCGTGACGGCCGCCGGCTTCTGGGCGAGGGCCGCACCGGGCAGCGCGGCCAGCAACAGAAGGAGTGCCGCCAGTCGGCGGGGGCGCTGGGCGGGACGACACGGTAACAGACTGTTCACGGGTTGACCTCCTGACGGAACGGAGCGGGGGGAGTCCACGATGGCCTCCTGGGATGATTATACGGCGGCGGCGGCCCGATGTCAAATTATTTTGCGGCGCGCGCATATCAGGAAGGAAAAGCCTGTTCCACTCGCGAACAGTGCTTTACGAAACAGGGACGTGACCAGGGTTCAGGAGGAACGAAACGATGCTCTCTCAGGTAGATTCCAGCGCCATTCTCGGCGTTGATGCGTACATCGTCCGGGTCGAGGTGGATATCTCCTCTTCCCTCGCCATCTTCACCATCGTCGGCCTGCCGGATGCCGCCGTGCAGGAGTCGCGGGAGCGCGTCCGCAGCGCCATCAAGAACACCGGGCTTGACTTCCCGCTCCGGCGGATCACGATCAACCTCGCGCCCGCCGACATCAAGAAGCAGGGACCCGCCTTCGACCTACCCATCGCCGTCGGCATCCTGGCCGCGACCGGGCAGGTGCGGACCGAACACATCAGCGAAGGCATGTTCGTCGGCGAGCTGGCCCTGGACGGGGCCGTCAGCCCCGTGTCGGGCGTCCTGCCCATGGCGATCAAGGCGCGGGCGGACAAGCGGCCCTTCCTGGTCGTCCCCGAGGCCAACGCCCAGGAGGCGGCCATCGTCGGGGATGTCAAGGTATTCGCCGTCCGCTCCCTGGCCGACGTGGTCGTCCTGCTCAACGACTTCGACGCCCAGACGCCCCTGACGGCGGACCCGACCGCCTTGCTGCACCAGCCCAATGCGGACGACCTGGACTTCTGCGAGGTCAAGGGCCAGGAACACGTCAAGCGCGCCCTGGAAGTGGCCGCAGCCGGTGGTCATAACATCCTGCTGGTGGGACCGCCCGGCTCGGGGAAGACCATGCTGGCCCGGCGCGTACCGTCCATCCTGCCTCCGCTGACGCTCGAAGAGTCGCTGGACGTGACCAAGATCTACTCGGTCGGCGGGCTTCTGGGGACGCACAAGGCCCTGGTGACGCGGCGGCCCTTCCGGTCCCCGCACCACTCGATCTCGAACGCCGCCCTGGCGGGAGGCGGCAGTACGCCCCGCCCCGGTGAGGTGTCGCTTGCTCACAACGGCATACTTTTTCTGGACGAGCTGCCGGAGTTCAAGCGGGACGTGCTGGAAGTACTGCGCCAGCCTTTAGAGGACGGCCACGTCACCATCGCCCGCATCGCGGCGACGATGACCTACCCGGCCCGGCTGATGCTGGTGGCCGCCATGAACCCTTGTCCGTGCGGCTACTACGGGGACACGGTGAAGACCTGCGCCTGTTCGCCGCCGACCATCGCCAAGTACCTCCAGCGCATCAGCGGGCCGCTGCTGGACCGCATAGACATCCACATCGAGGTGCCGCGTCTACGCCAGGACGAGATGATCCAGGGTGGCGGGACCGGCGAGCCGTCCGCCTCCATCCGGGGCCGCGTGCTGGGCGCGAGGGAGCGGCAGCGGCAGCGATTTGAAAAGACGGACCTGCACTGCAATGCCCACATGGGCGCGCGGCAGATCAAGCAGTTCTGCCGCGTCGCCGACGACGTGAAGGATCTGCTGCGCGCGGCGATCTCACAGCTCGGCCTGTCCGCGCGGGCCTACGACCGCATCCTGAAGCTGTCCCGCACCATCGCCGACCTGGACGCGGAGGAGGACGTCCAACTGGCCCATGTCGCCGAGGCCATCCAGTACCGCGCCCTGGACCGGAAGCTGTGGGGATGACTGCCACAGGAATCTGTCGTCCGTCGTTTTCCCTATCGACGGCCAGGCGGGCCTATGCCAATGCGGGCCTATGCCAATGCGGGCCTATGCCAATGCGGGCCTATGCCAATGCGGGCCTATGCCAATTCTAAACATGGAGGTCTTTGTTCACCATGCTTTTTTCACGCTTGTTGGTTAATCTCACGCGTTCTGTCGGTCTTGCTGTCCTTACTTCCTTTGCCCTGAGTGGCTGTTCTGGCGGCGGAAACTCCGGTTATACCTCAACAAAAGGAAGCACAAGCGGTGGGTCAGGCATCGGTACAGGCGGTGGGACGGCCACCGGAACAGGGGCGGGCACCGGATCGGGCAGCGGAAGTACGACCCCTTATGTCTACAAGAGCCAAATCGCTTTACCCCAAGACGCTAATCTGTCCAACGCCCCGATGGGGATTACACTGGATAGTAGTGGTAATATCTATGTCACCACCCCTTTCCGTGTGATGAAGTTTGCCCCAAGCGGAACATTGCTGACTCAGTTTGGCACTGGCGGAACAGGTATCGGGCAAGTTTATGGTCCACAGAGCATCGCCCTAGATGGTGTCGGCAATATCTTCGTCGTTGATAGCGGCAACTGGCGGGTGGAAAAGTTCGACGCTGATGGCAACTACCTAAGCCAGTTTGGGACTCAGGGCAGCGGGAAGGGGCAGTTCCAATATCCAGCTGGAGTTGTCTTCAACAATGCCGGCAATATCTATGTTACAGACAACTATGGGGCAGCTATCAGAGCAGGAGATGGTAACCGCGTGGAAGAATTCGGCCCTGGGGGGAATTATCTAGGTCAGATCGCGACTAGTCAATTCATCGACGGTCACGGGATTGCTATGGATGCCTCGGGGTTTTTCTATGTGACGGACGCCAGCCAGGGTGACGTCTGTAAGTTCAGCCCTACCGGCTCCCTCGTCGCAAAGATTGGTACACCAGGGTTCAATAGTGGGCAACTACAGGAGCCAGAAGGGGTGGCGGTAGATGCTGGCGGAAACATCTATGTCACAGATGACGTCCGAAATTGTGTGAACAAATATGGCCCCAGCGGGGTTTTCCTTACCCAGATCGGAACCAGCAGCGAATTGGCAGCAGACGGAGAACTTTCTCGCCCGTTGGGTGTCGCTCTAGACAAAAGTGGAAACGTCTATGTCGCTGACTACGGGGACAGGAGGATTGAAGTGTTTAGCCCGACGTTTTAGTTTCCTCTGGTTAGGCAGATGGACGCAGGCGTGGCTTCCCGGTTTAGATGCCGGACTTTGTTGACAGGCGTTGAGGAACCGTGTAGAATACTCGCAGGCGTCGAGCGGTAGGTGTTGAACGGAAGTGGGAAAGCGGGCGGCGCATACATCGTGAAATCTGTCAAAACGAACTGCCGACGCTCGCCCTTTCTCCTGCGTAGTTTGTTCTTCCTGGCTGTCGCAGTGTTCTTGCTGAATGGGGCAAGAGTGGCTTCGGCCCAGAACAGCCCGCAGATCGCCGTCGGCAACGCGGACTGCGTGGCGACGGACGCGCTCGGGCGCACACTGCCGACCTACCAGGAAGTCGGCCCGCCGAAGCCGAACCGCTACGTCGGGATGTTCTACTGGCAGTGGCACGGGCCGGACCGCTGGGGGCCGGACTACAACGTCACCGAGTTCCTGAAGACGCATCCGGGCTTCAAGGACTTCGAGGCGCACCCGAAGGGCGGGCCGGGCGACCCGACCTGGTACTGGGCCGAGCCGCTGTTCGGCTACTACCTCTCGACGGACCCGTGGGTCATCCGCAAGCACCTGAGAATGCTGGCCGACGCGGGCGTGGACTTCCTGTTCCTGGACTACACCAACGGGAGCATCTACGACGCCGAGCTGACGCAGTTCCTCGCCGTGGCCGAGGACATGAAGGCCAAAGGGGTTCACGTCCCGCGCCTGGCGTTCTTCCTGAACTCCGAGCCGGAGTGGAAGATCGAGGCGCTGTATCGGACCTGGTACAAGCCGGGGAAACACGCCGACATGTGGTTCCGGTGGCAGGGCAAGCCGCTCCTCATGGCGAGCCGCCCGGCCCAGCCCGTCAAGATGAAGGACCCCGCCCTGCTGCCGGCCATCCAGGACTATTTCACCTGGCGGCCCACATGGGCCTTCCACGACGCCGCCAAGGAGCCGACAAAGTGGCGCTTCATGGACGAGTTCTATCAGGGAGGCCCGCAACGCCCCGCGCTCGGGCCGGACGGCAAGGTCGAGCAGATGGTGGTTTCCAAGTCGCTCGGCGGGCCGCTCTGGGGCAACATGAAGACTGGCGGCGTGAGCTGCGCGCCCGGCCATGTGCCCGTTTACAACGACCAGTGGGTTTCGCCGGATGCCGCGAAGGGCATCTTTTTTCAAGCACAATGGGACAACGCCGCGAAGGTGGCCGCGCCGATCCTGCTGGTGACCGGGTGGAACGAGTGGACCGCGTCCGTCTGGGAGACGCCCGGCGTCGTGTTCCTAGGCCGCACGACGCAGGCCGGGCAGGGCCACATCGTGGACGAGTTCAATGCCGACTTCAACCGCGACCTGGAGCCCATGAAGGGCGGGTACGGCGACGACTATTACAACCAGTTCGTCGCGAACATGCGGCGCTACAAAGGGATGCCGGTCCCCACCCCGCCGTCCGCGCCGCGAACAATCCGGCTCCAGGAGTCGTATAAACAGTGGGGCGGCGTCCGCCCCATCTACCGGAACGCGGGCGGCATCGCGGCGCGCGATTGGGACGGGGCCACGCCGCACACGCACTACACGGACAGGAGCGCGCGGAACGACATCGTTCTGGCACAGGTGGCGCGGGACGGTGCCGACGTCTACTTCCATGTCCGCACGGCCGCGCCCGTGACAGCGCCGACCGGCCGGAACTGGATGCTGCTGCTCCTTGATACTCACGCCCTTGACGTGTCGGGCTGGCACGGGTATGATTTCTTGATAAACCGGGACCGGGCCGGCGACCGCTGCACGGTCGAGCGCAACGTCGGCGGCGGATGGGACTGGGAGCGGGCCGGCACGGCGCGGTTTGTCCGGCAGGGCCGTGACCTGATGCTGGCCGTCCCGCGCAGGGCGCTCGGCCTAGCTCCGGCGCGCGGCCCGCTCACGCTCGATTTCAAGTGGACGGACGGCCTCCCGGAACGGCCGGACATCATGGACTTTTACGGCAAAGGGGATGTCGCCCCGGACGCCCGCTTCAACTACCGCTTCGCGGAGCCTGCACGGCAGGGAACCCGGCGGGCACACTAGGCAGATTCTGAAAGCAGAGCAAGATGCGGTATAACACGCCCAATTCACCACTGGACTCGCTGAGGGATTTCGTGCAGCGCGGCGGCGTGCCGGTCACGCTGTCCCTCGTTGCCATCAACGTCCTCACATTCCTGGCCGCATTCTTTTCGCCCGCAGTCGCCGGCTACTTTCTCCAGACGGAGATGGTTTTCGGCGGAAGCGTTTCGAGGGTCCTGCATGCGCCCTGGACTCTGCTGACCTATTCCCTGGTGTCCCCGGAGGCGTTTTCGTTCTGGTTCGTCATTAACCTGGTCTTCTTCTGGCTTAGTGGCGGCAGTCTGGAGCGGAGCTGGGGGAGTCAACGCTTTGCGATCTTCTTCTTCGCGCTGACGCTGGCCTCCTCGCTTTCCCTGCTGGCGGGGAGACTGCTGCTGCACGGGCCGCTCCCGCCGCTGTACGGCGTGTTCCTGCCCTGGACCGGACTGATCGTTGCCTTCTGCATGCTCAACCCGGAGCAGCAGATCACGGTCTACTTCTTTCCGGTGCGCGCCAAGTACCTGGCGATCGGCGTGACGGTCTTGACCTACTTCAACTATGGCTCCATGCTGGGGCCCCTGCCGGGCCTGTTCTCGCTCGGCGGCATCCTGCTGGCGTACCTGTATGTCAAGTTCGGGCGCTCGTGGGGCGACATCGGCTCCTACAGCACCCCGCGCCGCGACTTCCGTGGCCCGGACCTGCGGATGGACACGCGCACCGAGCGGCCCACGTTCCGCACCACACCGCGCACCACCCTGGACGGCTCCCCGCAGCGGCGCAGCCCGTTCGACTTCGCGGGCCGCTGGAAGGACCGGCAGGACCGACGCCGCCTGGAGAAGCTGTGGAAGAACTCCGGCCTGCCCGGCTCCGAGCCGGAGTGGCGCGACGACGAGAAGCGCCGCCGGTAGCACTTTTTTATAACCGTTCGATCTTTTGCTCTTTATCACCCGCTCGCGACCCTCTGTTTAGAGAGGAACACTCCAAGGATGTCTGCAATGCACAAACGCTCTCCGTATCCACTCTCGGCCGCTCTGCTGCTGCTGGGGCCGGCCGCCATCGCCCAGGTCACGCCGGCCACGACGGACCCGGTGACGCCGTCGGCTTCGCCCGTCAGCCCGGTGCAGGTGGACTATTACCGGGGCAACCTCGGCCACACCGGAGTCGCCGACGAGAAGCTCGCCGCGCCGCTGTCCGTACTCTGGCGGCACACGACGTCTTACGCCAAGAATAATCCCGCCTCGCCGGTTTACGGCGCTTCGACCGTCTATTTCCCCTCCGGCGGCGCGTTCTACGCCCTGAACGCGGCGGACGGGACCATGCGCTGGCAGTACCCGGCGGACGGCAAGGCGCGCACCTTCTTCGCGACCACCCCCGCCCTCTCCGGCGGCTTCCTGTATGTCACCGACGACAACGGGCAGGCCTACAAGCTGGACGCCGCCACCGGGAAACAGGTCTGGACGGCGAAGCTGGAGGGCACCATCCGCTCCGCCCCGATCGTCAGCAACGGCGTCGTCTACTTCGGCAGCGGCAACAGCCACGGGTACGCGCTCAGTGCGGACACCGGCCAGGTGGTGTGGGACACCGAGATGGGCGGGCCGATCACGACGTCGCCCACGATCACCGGCGGCCTCGTCGTCTTCACGTCCTCGGACGGCAACGCCTACAGCCTCAACGCCCGCACCGGGAAGAAAGGCTGGGCGGTCCAGTTCGCCGGCGACCCCAGCCTCGTCCCGCCCGTCTATGACGGCAGCACCCTGTATGTGGCGGCGGGGAGTACGGTCTACGGCCTGGACCCGAACAACGGTGCCAAACGGTCCACGATCAAGCTCCCGACCGACGTCCTCATCCCGCCGACCGTCAGCGGGGACTCGGTGTATGTCATCACGCAGTCCAACGACCTTTACGCGCTGACCTTGGCCGGGCGCAAGCGGTGGAGCGTCACGCTGGACGCGGCCGAGACGGCCCCGCCGCTCCTCGCCGGGAACCTGCTGCTGGTGGCGACACAGCCGGGCGTCCTGTCCGGCTACGACGCGGGCACCGGCAAGCTGGTCTGGCGCTATGTCGTCCAGGCCAGCGCGACCGACAGCCAGCCGAAGTACCCCTCCACGACCGTCTACGCCGCCCCCATCGTCGCGGCGGGCACGCTGTACGTCGTCAGCGATGACGGGTCGCTCACCGCCTTCCGGTCGGACGCGCCGGGCAACATCGGGCCGCAGTTCACCGAGCTTGTCCCCGAGGCCGGCGCGACCGTGCGCGGCGATAGCCTGACCTATGGGGCGCTCGTCATCGCGGAAGGGTCTGGCATCAACCCTGCCTCCGTCAGCCTGAAGGTGGACGATGAAACCGACGTGAAGGCCGTCTACCATGCCGGCCAGAACGCCGTCTACGACACGCCGACGACCCCGCTCAAGGAGGGCGAACACAACATCACTCTTCGGGTGGCGGACTGGCGCGGCAACGTGACCTCGCAGACCTGGAGTTTCACCGTGAACGACCAGGGCGGGCGCGGGCGGCCTGGGAACGGCGGCTTCGGCGGCAATGGCGGCTTCGGCGGGCCCGGCGGTTTCGGTAACCCAGGCGGTCCGGGTGGACCGGGCGGTCCGCCGGACGGGCGCGATCAGGGGACGCCGCCGCCGCCGCCAATCGGGGCCTTCTAGCGGAAATTCCTTCTAGCGGAAATTCTCGGCTCCTCCAAGGAAGAAAGGTCGGCTATGGAAGGCCCTATCAACACGGAAGCTTGGCTCCGGCTCAACGCCCTGGAGTTCGCGCCGCATCGCCTGCACGCGCTGCTGGAGGCCTTCGGCGGGGACCCCACCGCCCTCTTCGCCTCTTCCGGCGCGGAGCGCGCGGAGCGACTGCCGCAGTTCAACGGAAAGCGGCTGGCGCACCTCAGCGCCGTCCGCCAGCGTGACTTCGCCCGCGAGCTCACGGCGCTGGAGAAGAGCGGCGCGCACCTGGTCACGATCCAGGATGCGTGCTATCCCGCGAACCTGCGCCCCCTCCCCGATGCCCCGCCGGTCCTGTTCGTGCGCGGCGAGCTGATCCCCGAAGACAAATTCAGCCTCGCCATCGTCGGGTCGCGCCGCGCCACCAATTACGGCCTGACACTCGCCTTCCAGTTCGCGCGGGACCTTGTCGGGCACGGGCTGGCGATCGCCTCGGGCGGCGCGCGCGGCGTGGATACCTATGCCCACCGAGGCTCGATGGAGGGCGGTGGCCGTACCCTGGCTTTCCTCGGCTGCGGCGTGGACACGCCCTGTACAGTATCCTCCCCTTCTCCTCCGTCCAGCAGCCCCGGCAGGTAGACGACCTCGGCCCCGTCCTTGCGGGGGATCACCTTCTCGATCACCGTCCCCAGCAGATCCCGCTTGCGTGCCGTCGCAACGTCCGGCGAGTCCAGCACGAGCCGCAGATCCGCGAGACCTTGAAGCCGCAGCGCCTCGTCGGAGGGGCGGCCCGAAGCTGCCACGCCCGGTCCTGCTGCCGCCCGATCCCGGTCCAGCGCCCGCCGAAGCATCCCGCGCCGGTCCTCCATGTCCTTCCGGCGCGCGGCCAGGTCCGCGAACACGGCGGCGTAGGCATCGGGGCTTGCCCCCATCCGCATCCCGGCCATCTGTGCCTGCACGGCCAGGAGGTCTTCCTGTGCCAGCTCCGCAAGCGCCCGGTCCAGCGCGGCCAGTTCCCGCCGCGCGTCCCCTCCCCCGCTCCCAGAGTCTGCCTCCTGCTGCCGGTAGCGCGCGAGCTGCGCCTTGACGGACGCGGGCCGCTCGGCGATCTCCGACAGGCTCAGGAGGACGGCGGCTTCCAGCATCAGCCGGTGGTAGGAGGTGGCCTCGCACTCCGCCGGCAGCCCGGCCCGCAGCGCCTCGACCCGGCGCTGGCATTGGTAGCAGTCCCACTCCTCCTTCTTGGTCAGCAGGAAGCGCATCCCGCCCCCGCAGGCCGGGCAGACGAGCCGCCCCGACAGGAGCCGGGTCCGTGCCGGCTGCCCGCCCTTCTGCGACTTGTTGAGGGCCGTCCGCGCCTGCGCCCGGTCCCAGGCGTCTTCGGAGACGAGGGCGGGCGCGGAAAGCGTCACCCACTGGTCGGGGTCGCTGGGGGACCTGACGACCGCGCAGCGATACGGCAGGCCGGACAGGGGGCTGATCTCCTGGAGGCGACTCTCCTCCTTGCGGTGCTGCACCCGGCCATACGCCGGCTGGCCCTTATGCACGGGGTTGGCGAGAATGGCCTTGATCGTCGGGGGCCGCCAGGCGCTCGCCCCGCGCGGGGTCGGGATGCTCTCGGCGTTCAGCTCCAGGCACAGCCTGTGCATCGAGTGCGTCCCCGCCGCGTAGCCAGCGAAGATGCGGCGCACGACGGCCGCCTGGTCCTCGCGCACGACGTAGCGCCCCAGCAGCTCCAGGGGGAAGTCGCCGCGCATGACGTCGGCCTTGGTGGGGACGTGGTAGCCGTAGGGAGCCAGCGCGCGGGCCGTTTGGATGCCCCGCTCGGCGAACGTCACCTTGCCCAGCATGGAGCGCTCGCGGAAGTGTTCGCGTTCGAAGACGGCGAAGTCGCCCCGGATGTTAAAGCTCAGGTTCCCGGCGGCGTTGTCCTGATAGTCGGCGTCGGTGAAGACGAGCCGCCCGCCCGCCGCGCGCACGGCCTTCTTGATCTGCTCCTGGTGTTCCCGGTCCCGGCTGTAGCGGTCGATGTTGAAGGTGATCAGCGTATCCGCCCGGCCCGCCTGGAGGTCGGCGAGGGCCGCCTGCATCCCCGCGCGGGTCAAGAGGAACGCGCCCGACACGGCGGCGTCGTAGTATTCGGCGATGATCGGCAGGCCCAGGGCGAGGGCCTTGGCGCGGCAGGCGTCAAGCTGGCTCTCGGGGCTGCTGCCGTGCTTGTCCTGCTCCGTGCCGGAAACGCGCGTCACGATCACCGCGCCCCGCATCCTGGTTGACTTCGCTGCTGGCTTGTTCACTGGTTCCCCTCCCCTTCCTGCTGCACCGCGATCTTCACTTCCGTTTTCTTCGGGCGGCCCGGTCGCTGCGCCCCGCCCCCCGCTTTGTAGCCGTCCAGGGCGGTCCGCGTCACCCGCCACTGCTTCAGGTCCGCTTTGTAGCCTGTTAGTGCCCCCAGGCGCAGCAGGCGCTTCACGGTATCCGGGTGCAGTGAAAGTTCTTCCGCCACTTCAGTAACAGTAAGGTCTTTTGCTTTCATGGGTTCAGTGTACCCGATGTGCAGGCGTTTCCGTGCGTATGCGTGATATTATTTACAGGGTAGGAAGTTGGCCGGTTTGGAATAGCCACCTCCTACACACATACTCAGAATACACAGAATTAACCGAAATGCCTAATTCTGTGTATTCTGAGTATGTGTGTAAGGGTATCATAGTGATTAGAAGCAACCGAACACTTGGGGCCGGCTGCCGTTCGTCGCGTTGTACGGGCGCAAGCTGATCAGCCGCGCGGCGCTGGACGCCTACAAGAAGCGGACCAGGCCGGACGGGGAGAAGCCGAGGGGAAGGCCGAGGAAGTTGGCAGGGACAGGAGAGAACGAATGAGCAGCATTCAACCAACCATGAAACTTAAAGAACTATTCTTTTCCTACTTCCCCCCAACCGAAGATGATTTTGCCCAGTGGTGGAATACCGGGATTTTCGCGTTCGACGCAAACGCTCTGCTTGGTCTTTACGGGCTTCAGGACGAGACGCGGGAGGAACTACTCGCCTTTCTAGAGTCTGGTGTTATTAAAGAGCGTCTGTGGGTGCCTCATCAAGCCGCTTTTGAGTTCAGCAAAAACCGGGCTAAAGTCATCGAGCTACAGGTCGGGAAGTACAAGGCGGTCATCGGGCAGCTAGTGGAGTTGACCTCAAGCATGAAAATCAATGCGGAAAAGGCCCAAAAAGAACTAGCTGATCCTAATCTACCGGAGTCCATTAAAGAAGTCGCGCTACAGGTTTCCTCTGATTTTGAGAGCTTACGCTCCAAGATCAACGAGAGTGTAGAGCCTCTAGAAGCGGAAGTCGCAAAACTTATCAAGCAGTTGGAGGCTGAACGCGATAAGCAGGCTGCGTTGGTCGAGAGTGACCCAATCCTTCAACGGCTTACGGCTTTGCTGGGCGAGAACATCGGGGACGCTTATGATGAGGCCGCTCTTACAGAAATTTATGCAGAAGGCACAGAGCGATACGCTGCCGACCCCCAAGTCCCTCCGGGCTTCTCCGACAAGAACAACAAGGCTAAGAGGGGCAACGAAATCTACGGGGATCTGCTCGTCTGGAAACAAACCATCGAACACGCCAAGCTGGGCGAACGTCCAATTCTGATGGTCAATAATGAGCAGAAACCGGACTGGGTTGAGTCGTGGGGGCAAAGCAAAAGAGCACGAAAGGAACTGGTTCAGGAGATGTACCAGGAGGCAAAAGTGCCCTTCTTCATGTACACTCTGCCTCAATTCATGGAAGCAGCCAAGAAGTATCTAGGGGCCTCATTCTCTGCTAACGCTTTATTTGATGCAAGCCGCGTTGAAAGTGAGGAAGTCGCAAGACTGAGCTTCAATGAAATTCAGTTGCAACAGACCCGAAGTAGCCTGTACGGGGATTTTATATTGGCTTGGCAAGTGATTGAAAGTCACCTTGCCGCGTTGTTAGCAGAGTCCGGTAACGACAACAGAAACGTCAATTCTTCGCAGGCTTTGGATACTCTACGTGCCCAAGGAGAAATCTCAGATAAACACCACAACCGCCTTCATTGGCTGAGACGCTTCAAGAACACACTCATCCAGGGCACGGGGTTTATTGTGCCCGAAGCAAATATACAGGCAAATCTTGGGGAACTGCGCGACATCATTGATGAACTAGGAATCAAGGCGCAGACTGCAATAGCTGCGGTATCCAGGACACTACAGGCGATGTATCCCACAGCAAATCTTACACTTCAACGGGACAAGCCCAACATTTTTTTAACCCGCGGCTTAGAAGTGGTTGCCGTTGGCGTAGAAGCCGTGACTACTATGGATTTAGAAGCTTTCAATAAGGTCGTTGCATCTCTGAGTCTGGGTGATCATCTGGTGGCACAGGGCAATATAGACCGTTTCGTGCATGTGGTTGCATGCGATGATAAAGCCGTTGCATTAAGTTCAGACCATATGTTGTCCAGTATGGGAAGAGTGTCTAATTCAAAGGTTTGGGTCGGGTATTTAGAGGGGGCGAACTTCATTCTGACAACAAACACCCCTTCACTTCACCTGTTATTTGAACAGCCGCCGCCCGAGTAGCATTGGAACGATCCCAGACACTGCTAAAGTCTTCGCCCCCGCCTGGGCTTCCCCCCTATCAGGCTTCCCGCTCCCATGCTAGGCTTCCCGCCTGCCGCTTACTCGCCCCGCCGACGAAGGGCACGGCCCCACCGAAGCCGAGGCCAACCGGCCCAGCCGAAGACAGACCGACAGCCAAAGAGACCCAGCCAAAGAGACAGAGACCTCCGCCGTGTGGCGGAGGTCTCTTTTTTGCGTGAGCAAAATCCTACAGTAGCCCACTGAGCAACCTACTAACCTACTCACCTTCCCCTGCTTGTCGTCCCGGCTGTCGTCATACTTCATTAGGGTTTCGAGCTTGGCGTGGCGCGAGAGCGGCTGCACGTCCCGCAGCTTCTTTGACCTGCACCCGTTACCTACGTAGGTAACGGCGGACGTCAGAAGGGCCGGGGATCAGCACGATCCCCGGCCCGCTGCTTGCGTGTCCGCTGCCCGTCCCTACTGCCGCGCGGCCCAGGCGTCCACGACGGCGGCCAGCGCGTCCCAGGCGGCGTTCAGGGCCTGCTCGGCGGCGTCGTACTCGGGGCTGTCTTCGTTGGCGACGCGGCTGCTCTCGATGCCCCGGTCCATCAGGTCGGAGAGCGCCTGCGTGTACGGCTGGTGGCTCTTGATGCTGCGCGCCTTGACGGGCGCCTGGTCGCTGGTCGTGCTGCTGGTCGTGTCGGTGTTCATGGTTTGGTTTCCTTCGGCGTGTTCTTCGGCTGCTGTGCTGCTCGCTGCGCGTGAAGGATGCGCGCCCCCCGCCCGGCCTACTTGCGGTCGCTCACTTGATGTAGAAGACTTCCTCGGCGGGCGAGAGGCGCGCGCCGTCCGCCGCTTCCCCGCTCTCCAGCAGCCAGGTGGCGAGGACCTTCTTGTCCAGCGCCTCCACGACGGCGGCGGGGAAGTTCGCCTTCGTCCAGGCCAGCAGCGCGGCGGGGTCGGTCACCTGCACCCCCGCCGGCTTGGTGCGGTAGCCGATCACGCCATGCGGGAGGCGGACGCTCTTCTTCTTGCCGCCCTCGGTCTCGGCTTGCAGGTAGGTCTGGATGGCCCCGCCGTACTTCCATTCCAGCGCCTCGGCCTTGCGCTCGCAGGCCCGCGCCATCGCCTCCATGTTGGTTCGGATCAGCAGCGCCTCGGCGCGGGCCGCAGCGACTTTCCCAAGAACCCAGTCCACGCCCGCCGCGTCGGTGGGGCAGAAGGCTTCGGGAGTGGCAGCGGGCGCGTCGCTGATAAGTGCCGCGATCTCCTCGGCGGTCAGAGAGTTCTCGGTCATCGTCTCGGCTTCGGGGGCGGGCGGTGTGTCGGCTTCGGTGAACGCGCGGGAAACGAGTTCCTGCCGGTAAGCGCGGCTTGTCTCGGTCACCGGCTGGCGGGTCTGTGTCGTCGTCATGGTCGTGGTTCCTTTCGGGTCGGTGGGGCCGTTCGTCCCGGCCCCTGTGTGGCGTCTAGGCGGCGATCTGGCGGCTGTGGCAGGCGATCAAGGCCATGTCCCGCCGCTCGGCCCGTATCTCCTCTTGCGAGGCGGAGAGCGGGAACAGTTCATCGAGGAAGGCCCGCCCCAGCGCGACGACTTCCGCGTCTTCCGGCCCGTCTTGCAGGGCCAGGGCCGGGTCGGTCGCCATCACGAGGCACGGCAGGCAGTAGAAGCAGCCCGTCTCGGGGTCCGGGTAGGTGGGGCCGGTCGAGGGGCAGAAGTCGCACGGCACGGGCCGGAAGATGGTCGTCAGGATGTCGCCGATACTGGTCATGGTCTGTGTCTCCTTGGGGGAAGGGGGGAGGGCCGCAAGCCCTCCCCCGATGTTGGCTTAGAACTCGGCGTAAGCGCCGTTGTCGGCGTCGGTGTGCAGGGCGTCGTATTCTTCCGCCTGCGCCTCATCACGGAGCATCAGGTCAACGGCCTGGAAGTGCTTGCAGGTGGCGTACTCGGCGAAGGCGGGGCAGTCGCAGCAGTTGCCCAGGGCGGTGCCGACGTTCACCTGATACTCCTGTCCCTGCGGCCCGGCGATGAAGTAGAGGCCGGAGACGCGCCCCGTCTCCACGGTGTAGCCGCCCGTCGTCAGAAGGGTCTCGGCGCGGCGGGCGATGTTTGCCAGGGTGCGGGTCAGGCGGGCCTCGGCGTTCATAGCGGCGAGGGTTGCGGTGTGCAGGGCGGTCAGTTCGGCGGTGTTCATGGTCGTTTGCTCCTCTAGTCGTTAGCGATACTTGCGATTTCAATAGTATTATGGCAGGTATCACTAGCATTGTCAAGGGATTTACTGCACTCGTCAAAAGTATTTTTACAGCCTGCCGAAGTGACACTAGCGACAAGAATAGCGATTGCCGGGTATAATAGCATTCACAGGGGGCAAGCCATGATCAAGAGCAATCTGCGGCGGCTGCGGTTCGAGAAGGAAGAGCGGGACGGGGTGAAGCTGACTTACGAGAAGTTGACGGAGGAAACCGGGCTTTCGTCCAACACACTCGCGGCGCTGCTGAAGACGGACCCGATCAAGCGCCTGGACGGCGACACGCTGGGCGCACTCTGCCGCTTCTTTGGCTGCGGCGTCGGCGATGTGCTGGAGTATGTTCCCGACACGGAGGCAGTCAAGTGAGCGAAGAAGCAAGCAGCGGGGGCGTGACCGTCCCACAGGCCCAGCTTGACCGCTGGCGGGCCTACGCCGAACAGATGCGGGTGGATCTGCTCAATGTGCGGCAGCTCGTCGCGCGGGGGCAAGGAACGGCCGCCGGCCAGCTCCTCGGCGGGATGCTGGACAGCACTCTGATCGTCGGCATGACGCTGGACGACGCGGGCGGGAACCGGCCCGGCACGATGCCGCCCCGGCCCACGGGCGCCGCCCGCCTTGCCGCCCAGCAGGATGCGGAGGAATGAGGAGAAGTGATGCTTGACGCGCTGCACAACCGTTTCTTGCTGGCTGCCGCGCTCGTTGCGGGCGGCTTACTCGTGGTCGCCGCCGTGGTGGGGATCTGGGCGGCCGTTCTGCGGGCGAGGCCGCTGCCGATGACGAACTTCCGGGAAGGCACTCAGGCGGCCCGGCCTCCCACGTCGCCCAACCCGTCGCAATAGGCAATAACCGCGCGACGTTGCCCGTACAGGCGTTCTCCCCCGCCGAAGACCCATCCGTAAGCCCCCGGCAGAAACCGACCCACAGACCGGACCAGGAAACGAACCAGGAAACCGCCCCATGACTTCTCCCGTCGTTCCCGTCCCCCAAGTCGCCCTCAACGTGTGGCGGATTGCCTGTGACCGCGCCTGCGCGGATCTGTTCGCCGTCCGCCGGTTGTTCGCGGCGGGCCGTGACTTCGACGCCGACCAGGTGATCGCCCGCATGATCGAGCAGAGCGTCGTCCTGGGCCTGAGTATGCAGCAGGCCGGCGCGCAGCACCCCTGCCCCGGCATCCGCGCCGAACCCGCCCGGCGGCTCGCCATGCTCCTGCGCGCGGCTCACGAGACGGCGATTGAGGCGGATGCGGAGGAAGGCGGCGCGGGACTGGCCGACGCCCTGGAACCGCTCCTGGAAGCGGCGGAGCGGGCCGCCGAGGAGTGGGAGGGGCCGGAGGAACAGGGGCCGACGGACTGAGGGCCGGGGGCCGGGGGCCGACGGACTGAGGGCCGGGGGCGATGTCACCGCCCCCGGCCCTCCCCGGCGTCCGCTCCGCTCTGCCTGTCGTCACCGGCAACGCACTCCCCTTGTTCCCCGCCCGGTGCCGTGTCTTGCCCTCCCCGATGAATGCCGGGTTACAAAGAGGCCGGGTCACAGAAAGAGAGCGCGGCGTCAGCCCGTGCCGGGGGTGTCAGGCCGTGCCGGGGTGGGTAGAGTCTCCCGTCATCGCCCGTTGCCCGTCATCGCCCGTTGCCCGTCATCGCCCGTTGCTTGGGAGAACTCCGTGAATGAAGAGGACGAACTGAGGCGGCTCCGCTTCCTGAACAGTCAGCGCCTGGGCATGGCGTCTCGCCTGAGCTGCCTGATTGCCGAGGCCGTGTGCGGCAGTGCCGTACTCGTCACGGCAGAGTCCCGTGAGCTTTGCGCGGCGGCCCGGCTGTTGCGGGCGGAGGCGGCGCGTCTGCGTCTGCGGCCCCCGGCGACCGACTGAACGCCCTCCCTGCTTCCCCGATTTTTGTCCCTTCCCGGTCTTATTGCCTGTTTGGCACGGTTTGTGCAGTGTAGCAGGGTGTCACTGAGAGACTCGCCCGAGAATTCAGGCCCGAGAATTCAGGCCCGAGGAACCAGGACACGAACGCTAGGGAGGGCTATCATGCTCGTTCTCACACGCCGGGTCGGCCAGACCATTATGATCGGCGACCCCAAGAAGCCGGAAGACTGCTACGAGGTACAGGTCGTGGAGGCGCACGGCGATCAGGTCCGCATCGGCGTCAACGCCCCGCGCGACGTCAGCGTGGACCGCTCGGAAATCTGGGAGCAGAAGAGGCAGGAGAAGCAGGCCGCCGCCCTGCTCGCCGCCAACTGAGAGGACGGACTGACCCGGCGCGGGGTGGTTCGGCGACGCCCCGCCGGGGGTGGTTTTGCCGCCCGGCCAGAAATGCACACCGGACAAGCCCGGCGTCACGATTGTCTCCACCCCGGCCCGGAATGTCACCCAAAATGCTACACGTCTAGGCGTCCGCGTGTCTGCAAAGGGAGCGGTGAAGCTGCGGTCAAGAGGGGGCGATAAATGAAAGAAGCTGATCGGGGTGGTCCGGTGGGGCTGCGAATACTGACACTTTCAAGTCAAAGCCGGTGGCCGCGTCCGGGGTGGCTGGTTCTACTTAATCAATGCTTGGCCGTTACTCTAAAACATTTTCCATAATGGCAATTATGTGACTGCATCTCTGCTTATGGAGGCTACTTTATTGGTTGAGAAAGGCGGTAAAATACAAGATATTTTGGTGGTAGGAGGTAGTTGTCTTGCGAATTTGCTTTATTGGAGAGTCGTTCGTGAACGGTTATGGTGATCCTGATTACCAGGGTTGGCCGGGCAAGGTCTGCGCGGCTGCGAACCGAAGCGGCCATGACGTGACGTGCTACAATCTGGGCATCCGGCGCAATACAAGCGACGACGTAGCTGCACGATGGAATGATGAAGCAATGCGCCGTCTTCCGCAAGGGGTAGACGGGCGATTGGTCTTCTCGTTCGGCGCAAATGATACTGTTATTGAGATTGAGCAGCTACGAGTCAAAAATGACGCCTCTCTTGCCAACTGCCAAAGCATTCTGAGCAAAGCAAAATTGTCGTTCCCTGTCCTCATGGTTGGACCGCCACCTGTACAAGATGCAGAACACAGTCGAAGGATCGGGCGTTTATCGGCACAGTTTCAACAGGTCTGCCGGGAAATTGATGTTCCCTACTTGGATGTATTCACCTCTCTAAATGCATCCCCCGTTTGGGCGGCTGAGGTCGCTGCCTATGATGGCGCTCATCCAAAGACAGGCGGTTACGAAGAGTTGGCTACACTGGTTAAACAATGGTCGGCTTGGGCAGCATGGTTTCCATAATGGGTATTATGTGACTGGGTGCGCTGTTAGAGGAATAGGCGGAAGATCTTCTGCCTATTGTGCGATTGGCACACGAAACTTCGGCCTACTCAGATGTTAGGCCACTGGGCGTAATCCTATTTTGCTGAATACAGCGACAATTTGGTAGGATTGACTTCGGCATATAGCCAATTAAAGAAGCATGAAAAATAATATCATCGCCGCCACAGTTTTGGGCCTCTGCCTCCTAGCCTCTTCCCTAGTTCTGGCTAACAGCCTACGATATTTAGGCGATAGTATGGCAGATGTAGGGAAGTCCATTAATATTCCGCCTGCCCCGCCGGTCCCTGTTCCCAGCGTAATCACATTACAACCTGGTGATGATCCCTTTAAATTCAAGCAGGTAAAATAGACCACCACAGCCAGCGGCCTAACAAGCGGCCTAACAATGCGCTGTAGCCGACCTATGACATCAGCCCCCTTATCGGCCCCAAACGCCCGTCTAGTGCCTCCCCCGATGGGGGGGCGGGCTGCGCTGTTCGGTTCGCGCCATTCCCTGCCGGTTTCTACTGGTAGACGGGGCAATGTTCGCCCTAGACAAGCGCCCCAAGATCAAACGAGCGTTCCCTGTTCTGGCCGCGCCTGGCTGCAACGGAGTGAAAGCCAAGCTGCGGCATAATTCCTGCTTTAGCGTCCGAACATACAATTTACGGCCGTTCGTATTTTTGGATCTGTCCGCTACTCTAGCGAAAGATCGTCAACGGCGGTGCGGGCTTCTTCCACCCGGTCTAATATCTCTTGGAACGCCTCGCCAATTAACGTGTGCCGTGGAAATTAGAGGCGTTCACCAAGTCCCTGACGAACGCCTTTGCTTTTCTCCCGGTTCCCTTCTCCGAGTGGGGAACCGGACGCGCTTAGTCCGCTCACCCGCGCGCGAATAGGAACGCCCCGCCTCTCGCTGGGAGGCGGGGCGCTCTGGTGTCAGCCGGACGTCAGCGCACCTGTCCTTTTTGCCGCATATAGGTAACGTAGGCATGGCGCTTCAGGGGCGTCATCGCGTCAAACTCCGCCTTGCTGGTGGGCGCGTGGAACAGGACGCCCTGCCCGTTCACCGTACCCTGGATGACCAGCCCCGACCGAGGCGCGGCGGCCCCCTGCTGCGTGGTCCCGCCCGTGCGCGCGGCGGACTGCTGCGCCATCTGCAAGAGGCGGGGGGGCAAGGCAACAGAGCCGCCGTGTGACGTGTAGGCCGCGCCAGGCGCATTGGCATCGAAGCCAGGGACCGGCCCGAGCGAGGCGGGGTAGCGGGCTGCCACCGAGGCGGGAACCTTGACGGCAGCGGGCATCAGGCCACGCCCCGGCTGCGGGCGCATGGCCGGCGCGACGGTGGCAGGCGGCGAGGCAGGATTGAAGGGCGCGGCGGGTGTCGCCGGGCCGCCCTGCGGGAACTTCAGAGCGTACTGTTGCTGCTGATACTGCTGGTCGAACTGTTGCAGCTTCTGCGACTCCAGCCACGCGGGGGTGGCCGGCGGGTTGGGCAGCGGCTTGCCGAAGTTGGGGTTGGGGATGAACCGGTGCCCGGTCGGGTCGTCCGGGTCGTTCACCGTGTCGCCGGGGTTGGCGTCAATGCGGCCCTGGTCCCGCAGCGACGGGCCGAGGGCGCCGGTGTCGGGGTCGCGGATCGGGGTGGCGAGCTGGGTCAGCCGCTTGGCGATGCTCAGTCGCTCCTTGACGATCTGCTGATACTGCTTCTCCGCCGTGCCCGCGCTGCCTTGCCCGTAACGCTGGCTGAACAGCGAAGCGCGCTGCTTGATCTGGTCCTGCCCGAGCTGGTCGCGGAGGTCCTGGCCGCGCTTGGCGAGGGCGTTGTTGGCGGCGTCAATGGCGAGCCGCGTGTCGGTGTCGAGGTGGGCGATGGTCAGGCGCGTGCCGTCCGTGCGCTTCGCGTCCGTCTCGCGGTTGTCCACGCCGGTTTGGGCGATCAGGTTGGCGTCGGTCTGCCCCGGCACAATGGCCGAATAGGGACGGCCGTACTTGGCTTCGGCATCGGCGGGATGTGAGGCATAGGCCGTGCGCTCTGCGGCCTGCATGGCCGGGGACATGGACAGGAACAGTTTCCAGCGCTGGTCCTGCTGCGCCGTGGTTTTCAGGTCCAGCCCCGCCTGGCCCTGGTCGAGCCGCTGCTGCCCCTGCCCGAGCCGGGCGTCGCCCTGGGCGGAGCGCACGGTCTGGAGCGGCGTGAACCCCTCGTAAGGCAGGCCGTACTCCTGCTGCCACTGGTCCGGCGTGGCCTTCATGCTGTCGTGGAGGGCCTGCTGCCCCGCCTGACTCAGCCCCGAAAGCCGGTCGCGCGAGTACGCCTGGGCGCGGAGCATCTGCGCCTGCTGGCCCGCCGTCTGCGGCTTGTCGGCTTCCGTGACCGGAATGAACTTGCCACTCGGATCGAAGAACTCGGCCTTGACCTGGGCGGGGGTGAACCCGGCGGCCATCATCTGCGCGGGGCTGAGGTTGCGGACGATGTTCTCCTGGGTCGCGTCGTCCAGCTTGGCGAGGTTCTGCACGAACGCCGTCCCGGCCTCGGCCTGGGCGGTCTGGTTCTGGAACTGCTGCTGCCCCTGCTGCTGCTGCCGCGCCTGGTTCTCCAGGTCATTCTGCTTCTGCCCCTGGATGTACTGCCCTGCGATCTTCGCCCCCGGCCCGCCCATGATGGCCGACAAGACGCCGAGCGCCTGGATCACGCGGTTGTCGTGCTTGGGAAGCGCAGGGACCGGGTTAGGATTATTATTAGCTTGCGGCGCGGACTGCGGCGTCGCCAGGGCGCGCAGGGCGGCAAGCGGCGACGCCTGGGGCGGGATGGCCGGGTCGGTAGCTGCCTGCGCCTGGTTCGGCAAGGGGCCGCCCTGTGCCTGGCCTGGCACCATGGGCGCGGGTGCGCCTGAAGGCGGCGCGGCGGGCGCGTTCAGTCCCATCGGCCCCTGCCCCTGCATCCCGGCCTGCGCCGCCGCGTTCGGGTCTAAGGCGGGGTTGACGCCGAGCGGCCCTGCACCCGGCCCACCGGCCTGCGGCGGGGACTGCGGTGTCAGCAGCGCGCGCAGTGCGTCCATGCCTTGCGGGCCGCCGGCTGCCGGCGCGGCCTGGTCCGGCCCTGCGCCCGGTGCGCCGGTGGCGGCGAGCTGCGCGGCCTGGGCATACGGGACGTTGAGCTGCTGGGCGAGCGCGGCAATCGCCGGCGACAAGCCCGGCTGATCCCCCTCATCCAGCGGCTGCGCGCCGGTGTCGTCGCCGCTCAGGGCGTAGTATTGCGGATCTGCGTCAAGTGGCAAAGTGAAGCCTCCTTCTGGGTGCAAGAGCAAGATGTGTCGGTCGTGTTACCTGCGTAGGTAACGGGTCGGTTCAGTCCAGGAGGGTCGCGCCGGGGAAGGCCGCCTTGACCCGGTGCAGCAGGCGAAGACCTTCCGGTGTGATGTCCAGCAGCGCGGGCAGTTCACTGGCTTGGTAGACGGTGCGGCGCTCGCCCGGCGCAAGGGCCGCGTTGTCAGCGGCGATCAGTACCTCCTCTAGCAGCACGTCCGAGTAGACGCGAAGGACCCGGCCCGACGCGGCGAAGTCGGCGACCGTCATCCCGTCAAGCTGCGTGGAGACCGGCTTGACGGCCTCCTGCGCTTCGCTAACTTTGACGACACGCAATTCCCGCAGCCGCTCTAATGCGGTGTTCATTTCTCGCCTTCTGGATACTCAGAATACACACGAATAGCGGTTTTGCCTATTCGTGTGTATTCTGAGTATGTGTGTAGAGGGGATTGACTTCAAAGACCGGGCTTTTGGCTTGTCCCCTCCCGGCGCGCGGCTGCCCCCCCTTCTGCCGCAAGTAGCCGCGCTCACAGAGCAGTCTCAGGCCCGGTTCCAGGCCCTGCGGCGTGCCGACGTTCCGGTGCGCCTGGTGGCACTCGCGTAGGCTAAACTCCGTCAGACCCTTGCGCGCGATCCAGCCGAGGAGGCGCGTTGCGAGCGAGACGTTGGGGTCAACGCCCATACTCCCGAAAGCCGCGAGCGCATGGGCGATGAGGTAATCACCGATGGCCCACGCCGCGAGGATGGTTTCCGGGCTGATCGGGATGTTCCACGGGCAGTCACGGCCCACGTTCTCCAGCAGGTGCAGGCCGCCCGCGATCCGTGCCACCGCGCCGGCCAGCTTGGAGGCCCAGTCTCGGACGCCGGCCAGATCTTCCCCAGGCCCCTGCCTCCTCTCCACCTCGTTCGCATATTCAGACCATCCGGCCAGCGCGTCACCCTCGATGTGAAGCAGGTGGCGCTCCCCAGGCGTCTCCGGGTTTTGGGAGCGGTGGAAGGTCAGGATGGCTTTGACCGCTCCCTCGTAGCGACGGCGGGCCTCCGCATCAATCGGACGGTTCTCATAGTAGCGAGTGCCAGCGAGATTTTCCGGCTGCGTGTAGAGGAACCGCCCGAGGAGGCCCCGGCCCCGAAAAGCGGGTGTGTCGGCGAACGACGATAAGACATCGGGCTGGACGGCGAGGAGCATCGTCAGGCAGGCGCTGGCGATGAAGACGGGCGGGCTTCCCTTCCGATCCACGCGAACCTCTTCGCCGGCATGGCCCTTCAGAACCACATCCAGGTTGGCCGTCCCGTTACTGTAGCGCCCTCCCAGCGTGGCGAAGAAGCCGCCTTCTGCCGAGGCCAAGGTGATCACCCCCTCTTGCTCGGCCATCACCCCCGCAAGCTGCTCAGGCGTCACATCATCCACGAGGAACTTAGGCATGGGGGGGGCAGCCTGCGGGGGATTGTTGCGTAGGTCGTGCAACTCTTGCCGTGCTTTATCGGCGTTCTCCGGCTTGTCATTGTTGCCTTTGGCGACGACCTCCTGCAAGTGGGCGACGCGCTTCTCGTGGGTCTTCTGCTGGTCCCGCGCCTCTTCAATCTCCGGGGCTTTCGCGATCACTTCATCTCTCTCCGCAGCACGCAGCGGCGCGACCATGGCCTCAAGTGCCGCGCTCTTGCGCGCCCCCGGTTCCATGATGGACAGAACGAAGAGGTTCATCGGCTCGCTGTGCGTCTGCCCGAGCTGCACGCGGCAGGTTCGGGAGGCAGCCGCCGCAACGACCCCCAGGCCCAGCATGGCGGCCATGTCCACCGGGACCTGGACGGAGGCCGCGACTTCTGAGACGAAGTGCCCCACGACACGCGGCAGGACTTCCACCGGGAACGCGGGCGGCTGGTGGGCGCTGAACGGAATGGGAGGCTCCCAGCGGACAAAGGCGACCGTCGCTCGGGTCAACCCGTTCTGGCTGTGCTGCACGGCGGCGAGCAGCTCCTTGTTTGCATCACAGGCTTCATGCTGAAGCTGCAAGGCGATGGCAATCACCTCCCGCCGCTGTGACTTTTCCTTGACGATCTTCGCGTAATACTCGACGTTGGCCGCCGTGGGAACGGTATCGAAGAGGGCAGCGAGGTAGGCCATGCCGCCGATGGCATCAAGTTGGCCCCGACTTTTCAACTCGTTCGGGACGGCCACCAGGTCAATCGGTTCGCCCTGGTCGGCAAGGAATGTGATGACATCAAAAAGGGTCTGGTGGTTCTCGCGGTAGAAGTCTTCCTTGCCGAGTATCTCGACAACTTTCTCGACGGCGGTACGCTCAATCAGCATCGCGCCCAGGGTGGATTGCTCTGCTTCGATGGAATGCGGCGGCACGAAAGCATCTTGCATCAGCGGCCCTCCTGCTGGTCACAGGCCAAGTCGCGCATGGCGTCCACGAAGATCACCTTGCGGCGCAGGGCTGGGTTGAGGTGGGGACGGCCCTGCAACCATTCCAAGTACCAGCCGGGCAGGTCGCGGATCGGCTCGCCTCTGAAGCGGCCAAAGGGCATCACTTCGGGCAGCGGCGAGAAGCTACCTGCGTTTCTGAAACCGTGGTTCATTGTCATCCTTTCGGCCAGGGTTGACAAGAGCGGCGGCAGTCCTCTACAATAGAGGCGTTGATGCTCCGCTCCGTTTCCCCCTGCCTCTGTCAGTGATCAGTCAGTGACTCGCCCTCGATGCTTTGCCCGGCATCGGGGGCGTGTCCGTTTCGGAATAGTCTTCGGGACACTCCTCGGCGTCCTCCGCTTCTTCGCCCTTCCCTTGCGCCCGCAACGCTTCGATCTGCCTGACCCGTGCCGCTTCCTCGGCCACGATCCCCCAGAAGGCGGACCAGGCGGGGTGCGGCACCGGTGCTTGGTTGTCGGTCTTGGGGAGAGGCATGGTTTTAGGCGGCGGCCTGTTGCGGCGAAACTGCCTGCCGGCGCACCCAGGCTTGCAGGTCATCGGGGGAGATGCGGACGGCCCCGCGAATGCGGACGACCGGGATCTCCCCGTCGTTGATCAGCGTGTAGAGGAGGGACTTGCCGATGCCCAAGGACTCTGCTGCCTCGGGCACACGCAGCAGTATCCGCCCAACCCCTGTCCCTTCACTATTGCTTTTATGCATGGCTTCACTCTCCGTTTCAGAACGTCGGCGTTCCGTTTCGGAACGTCACGAACAGTATAGGAGAAAGACGGGTATACTTCAATTCCGATAGCGGCCAACTTATCGGCCAATCGAAAGGGGTTCGCTAAGATGTCAGAGCCAGAATTGTTCATCTCCCAGGACAGAGTTCTTGTAGAGTCATCTCTAGCAGGGGTGAAGGTTCGCGTTCCTGACGGTATGAAGCTGGAGCGAGATAATGCCGTACTCCAATGGAGCGGAGGCTATCACCTGAAATCCTACAGCCCGATGTGTTTGCAGCACTTCTTGACGCTTGCGGCGTCCGACCAGCCGCCGACGCCGAAGAAGGTAGAGGCTTTCGCCAAAAAGTGGGGTCCGCTCGTGAAGCCGGAAGAGGAAAGGTTGTCCGACCGTGGTGGCCTGACGTTCATTCGTGAGACGGTAGTGGTGCAGGGGGCAAACGGCAGCACGCACTTGACGAATGAGGAGCTAGAAGCGGCTGAGGATGCGGCCCTGAAGGAACACGCTGCGAGGGAGATATGCCAGGAGGAGAGGGACGCGAGGACAAAGGCAGAGCCACTTGTTTCTGTCGCGCGGCTGACCGTATGGACACGGCTAGCTCAGGAGATGTCGGCGATGATTGGCCTGACGCGGTATGTCCACAACAGGGACCCCTCGGCCCACGACCAAGAAGAAGCCCGCCGGCAGTGGTCATTGCTGGCAGGTGGCTCCTCGCGGTTCCCGCTGGAGGTCACAGGCACCGAGCGCGATGAGCGGATCAAACACTTTGTCAGTGACATGGCATCCTCACTGCTTCAGGAAGTTCAATCCGGTATCGTGGTGAAGTGGGACGCGGCTTTTCCGCGCGTCAAACTCCTGGTCCCGAGTGCCAGGGCTTCGTCACTGTACGCGGCTCTGGTGTGGCAGCTTGTCGCCGTGGTCAGCAACCCGGAGCGAACATTCGTCTGCTTCTTCTGCCGCCGCCCGTCGTTCAAGCAAGGCAAGGAGAGGAGGGCGCGGAAGGGCCTCCCCGACAAATGCGTTGATCCCGACTGCGAGAAGAAAAGGAAGAGGATCAATGCACTCAACAGCAAGAACAGCTCTTCCTCCTGACTTCCCCTCTACCTAACCGACCACGCGCACACGCCGCCCGAGGCGGTGTAAGGCTTGGCGAAGGATACTGTACAGTGAATGGATATCCATTACCCGTCCGAGAACCGCCGCCTGTTCGACGAGATCGCCGACGGGCGCGGGGCAGTCCTGTCCGAGTTCCCGATGGGTACTGAGCCGAAGCCCTGGCATTTCCCCGCCCGCAACCGCCTCATCTCCGGCTGTTCCCTGGGCGTGCTGGTGATCGAAAGCCCCTTCGACAGCGGCTCACTCATCACGGCGCGCGAAGCGGGCGACCAGGGGCGGGACGTCTTCGCCATCCCCGGACCCATCGGGCTGGGCCACAACGCCGGCTGCCACAAGCTGATCCAGGACGGCGCGAAGCTCGTCGAAACCGTGGATGACATCCTGGGTGAACTCGGCGTTCTCACCCTGCGTGGGCCGGAAGAAGCGCCCATCTCGCGCGCTCCCGTCCCAGCCCTCCCGCCCGAGCAGCGCAAGGTGCTGGACCTGCTCACGCTACAGCCGCGCCAGATCGAGGGCCTGATCCACGAGTGCGGCCTGACGCCGCCCCAGGTCATGGGCATCCTCACGCTGCTGGAAATGCGCGGACTGGCCAAGCGCGTGCCGGGGAATGCCTTCGTGCGGGTGCTGTAGCCTGCGGCACGACAAAAGGCGGCCCCCATCATGGGGGCCGCCTTTTCCGTCGCGGGTATGATTGGCGGCGCTCCGCCGGGCCGCTAGTCCTGCTTCGTGGACAGCCGGTTGCGGCGGAACACGAGCAGTCCCCCGGCTCCGAGCAGGAGCATCCCGCCGAAGGAGAGCAATGTGGAAGCCTCCGGGACGGGTGCCGGGGTGACGTTGGAGTTTGAACTGCCATGGTGGGTGGCGGCGATGCCGACCGCGCCCGCAGCCAGCGCGCCGAGAACGGCGGGCAGAGCATTGAACGCATGACCCGCCCCACTCAGGGGCACGGTCGGGAGAAGGTTCTGAAGGCTTCCCCCGACCTCAACAGTCGTCGGCGTCACGTCGGTGCTGGCCACCAGCACTGGGGCAGGCAGATCGCCGCCAGGCATCAAGCCGGGCATGGGGGTCGCCTCGACCGGCACCGGTGCGGCAAGAGAGGCGAACTGCGCCGGTTTTGCGTTGCCGTTGTCGTCCGCCGTTTGCAGGCCCGGCGGCAGGGCGGAAACCATCGGGTTGCCGCAGGCAAGTCGGAGGATCGGCTGCCCGGTCGTGCGGGAGGCAAATACGGCGGTACCGCGCGGCAGTTTCGATTCGATCCAGAACTCGCGCCCATCGCGGGCGACGCACGCGACGCGGTAACGGCCCGGCTTCTGGAGATGCGTCAGCACCAGGTTCCGGCGGACGTACTGCGTGATCTGCGCTTCACTGATGTGGAAGTGGTTGGCGAGCCGCGCCCGGACGGCGGGGTCCAGGGTTACCTCCTGGGAAAGCTCCTGCACGGAGGCCACATGGTAGTTCAGGAAAGAGTTCGGCGGTACATAGGTGTGGCTCAGGCCGGGATGAGCCAGCGCGGGCGCGACTGTCATCGCGCAGAGTATCGGCAGGATGACGTATTTGATGGGCATTCACTTCTCCCTGGGCTTGGGCTGTATGATCCTGATGCGATGACCAATCATGGCGGCAACGCGACAGCATATCATACCCCGACGATCGGATTTATAATTGTATTTTGGCACGCACACTTGAAAATACGGTCATCTATCGGACGTAATATGTTCCTTGCAAGTTCCATGCCAAACGCGCGTTTCGCCGGGCGGTAACAAAAAAGTCATTTGGGTGTTATAATGAGAGAACATTTGAGGAAAAGCACTTAATGGCAAAGAAGTTGATCATCGTCGAGTCGCCCGCCAAAACCAAGACTCTGAAGGGGTTTCTGGGAAGCGACTATCAGATAGAAGCGAGCATGGGGCACGTCCGGGACCTGCCGGAAAAGAAGCTCTCCATTGACATAGAACACGACTTTGCGCCCACTTACGTCGTCATACCGGAGCGCAAGGAAGTCGTGGCGAAGCTGCGCGCCGCCGCCAAGAACGCGAGCGAGGTCTATCTGGCCTCCGACCCGGACCGCGAGGGGGAGGCGATCTCCTGGCACCTCCAGGAAGCCCTCGGCCTCAGCAACCCCCGCCGCATCCAGTTCAACGAGATCACCAAGTCCGCCGTCCAGGCCGCCCTGCTCAACTCGCGGAGCATCGACATGGACCGCGTCAATGCCCAGCAGGCGCGGCGCGAGCTGGACCGGATCGTCGGCTACAAGATCAGCCCGATCCTCTCCAAGAAGGTACGCCCGCGCCTCTCGGCGGGCCGCGTCCAGTCCGTCGCCGTCCGCCTGATCGCCGACCGGGAGCGCGACATCCTCGCCTTCAAGCCGGTCGAGTACTGGTCCATCACGGCGAGCCTGACACCGGATTTGGCGAAGAACAAGTTCGATGCCGCCCTGATTGAGCGCGACGGCAAGAAGCTGGAGATTGCAAACAAAGCCTCATCGGACCAGATCCTTTCCGACCTGGAAGGGGCCGAGTACCGCGTCAAGTCCGTCAAGCGCAGTGAGAAGCGGCGCAACCCCGCCCCGCCGTTCATCACCAGCACCTTGCAGCAGGAGGCCTCGCGCAAGCTGGGCTTCAACGCCAAGCGGACCATGCAGGTCGCGCAGCAGCTTTACGAGGGCGTGGACGTTCCGGGCGAGGGGCACGTCGGGCTGATCACCTACATGCGTACCGACTCGACGCGCATCGCGGACGAGGCCCAGCAGGCCGCCCGCGCCCTGATCGTTGAGACTTATGGGCCGAAGTATGCCCCCGCCGCCGCCAAGCAGTACAAAAAGGCCGGCGCGGCCCAGGACGCGCACGAGGCGATCCGCCCGACGGACGTGAGCCGGCTGCCGGAGCGCATCGCCCAGACATTGAACCGTGACCAGGAACGGCTGTACAAGCTGATCTGGCAGCGCTTCGTCGCCTCGCAGATGGCGCCCGCCGTATTCGACGTCGTGACCGTGGACATCAGCGCCCGCAACTACACCTTCCGTGCGACCGGCTCGACGATGAAGTTTGACGGATTCCTGCGGGTCTACGCCGAGGGCAAGGACGACGCCACCAAGGTCGAGGACGAGGACAAGCAGCCCCTGCCGCCGCTCGCCGAGGCCCAGGCGCTGAAGCTGCTTGCCCTGACTCCCAAGCAGCACTTCACCGAGCCGCCGCCCCGCTTCACCGAGGCCACCCTGGTCAAGGCGCTGGAGGAGAAGGGCATCGGGCGGCCCAGCACCTACGCCGCCATCATCGCGACCATCCAGGACCGGCAGTATGTGGAGCTTTCCGAGAAGCGCTTCCGGCCCACCGAACTCGGCACGACCGTCAACGACCTGCTGGTGAAGCACTTCCCCAACATCCTGGACATCGCCTTTACGGCGGGCATGGAGGCCCAGCTCGACGCGGTGGCCGAGGGCAAGGAAGATTGGGTCAAGATGATGCGCCGCTGGTACGACCCGTTCGCTCTGAGCGTGACGAAGGCCGGGGCGGAGATGGAGAGCCTGAAGGTGCCGCCGCGCGAGGCCGGGCAGGACTGCCCCACCTGCGGCAAGGCGATGGTGATCCGCTCCAGCCGGTACGGCGAGTTCATCTCCTGCTCGGACTACCCGAAGTGCAAGACCATCGTCCGGCCCGAGGCGGAGAAGTCCGAGGGCGAGTGCCCGAAGTGCGGCAAGCCGATGCTGGAGCGGGCGGGCCGCTTCGGCAAGTTCATCGCCTGCACCGACTATCCGGAGTGCAAGACGACCAAGCAGGTGGCGGCGATGAAGGTGGACGTCCCCTGCCCCAAGTGCGGCGGCGAGGTGGTCCAGAAGCGCAGCAAAAAGGGCGCGACCTTCTTCGGGTGCGCGAGCTACCCCGGCTGCGACTTCGTGGCCTGGGGCAAGCCGATCGGCAGGCCGTGCCCCAAGTGCGAGTCGCCCCTGGTCGAGAACACGTTCCGGGGCGGGCGCATCATCGGCATCAAATGCAACAATGCCGAGTGCGACTACAAAGAGGCCTTGCCGCCCAAGTCTAAAGAGGCGGACGGCGGCACGGAGATGACGGACGCCGACGCGCCGCCAGTCGAGCGGGAACTCGTGGCGGCCTGACTTTCGGGAGATGATCTGAGTACATGTTAGCGCTGAATTTCTATACAGACCTTTACGGTGAGGCATTGAAGAAGGGCCGCAAGTCGGCCACGATCCGGCTCGGGGACAAAAGCGATAAGTACCAGACCGGTCAGATCGTCTGGGTGACGGTCGGCCAGCGGTTCGCGCGGCGAAAGAAGATGTTCTGCGCCATCCTGGACGCCGTCGAGGTCAAACCGTGTGCCGAGCTTTCGCCTCGGGACGTCCAGCGCGAGAACCCGGAGATGCGAACGAAAGAGGAAGTCATGCAGCTCCTCGCCCGCATCTACGGGCGTGACGTCACCGACGAGGAGGTCTGCACGGTCATCTACTTCTCGCCGGTAGACGAGTACGAGCTTTAAAGCACCATGTCTGAAGAGATCATTATCATCGGCGGCGGACTGGCCGGGAGCGAAGCCGCCTGGCAGGCGGCGAATGCGGGCGCGAAAGTGCGCCTGATCGAGATGCGCGGCGTCAAGCCGACTCCGGTGCATGTGGGAGACAGGCTGGCCGAGCTGGTCTGCTCGAACTCGCTGAAGTCCAACCTGCTGACCAACGCGGCGGGCCTGCTCAAAGAGGAGATGCGGCGGCTGGACTCGCTGATCGTCGCCGCCGGGGACGCCTCCAGCGTTCCCGCAGGCGAGGCGCTGGCCGTGGACCGGGAGCTGTTCGCCGCCTGCATCACCGGCAAGCTGGAGAGCCACCCGAACATCACCCTGGAGCGCGCCGAGGTGGCGACGATTGACGAAAGCCAGGTCCACATCGTCGCCACCGGCCCTCTGACTTCGGACGCCCTGGCAGCGGACGTGGGCAGGCTGACGGGCAAGTCGCAGCTCTTCTTTTACGATGCTGTTGCCCCCACCATAGACGCCTCGACGATCAACCGCGAGATCGCCTTCCCCGCCTCCCGCTATGACAAGGGCGACCCGGCTTACCTGAACTGCCCGTTCACGAAGGACGAGTACCAGGCTTTTTATGACGCGCTGATGGCGGCCGAGCTTGCCCCCTTGCAGGAGCATGAGTCGAAGGTGCCCTACTTTGAGGGCTGCCTGCCGATTGAAGTCCTGGCCGGGCGCGGCCCCAAGACCCTCTGCTTTGGGCCGATGAAGCCGGTGGGTCTGACCGACCCGCGCACCGGACGCTGGCCGTGGGCCTGTCTGCAATTGCGCCAGGAAAACCGGTCCGCCACCCTCTACTCCATGGTCGGGTTCCAGACGCGCATGAAGTGGGGCGACCAGAAGCGCGTCTTCCGGCTCATCCCCGGCCTGGAAAACGCCGAGTTCGTCCGCTACGGCGTCATCCACCGCAACACCTACATCCAGTCGCCCCAGGTGCTGGATGACACCTTGCAGATGCGCGCCTACCCGAACGTCTTTTTCGCCGGCCAGATCACCGGCGTCGAGGGCTACGTCGAATCCGCCGCGACGGGCATTCTGGCGGGACGTAATGCTGCCCGGCACCTGCTGGGCCGGCCGCTGATCACCCTGCCGGACACGACGATGCTCGGCGCGCTCGCTGCCTATGTCGCCCACTATGACGGCAAGGACTTCCAGCCGATGAACGCCAATTGGGGCATCGTGCCGCCGCTGCCGGAACGCGTCCGGGACAAGAAGGAGAAGAACGGCCTCCTCGCCGAGCGCGCCCTAGCCGCCCTGGAGGCCGCGCTCCCGTTGTAGGAATGGCGCTGATGATCGAAATCTGCCGCGATGCCTTCCTGCACCACATGGCCGCGATCAAGGGCGCCTCGGCCCACACCGTCAAAGCCTACGCCGAAGACATCGGCCAGTTCATCGGGTTCGCGGAAACGCAGGGCGTGACTGACGTCCACGCGGTTGACCCCGCCCTGCTCCGGTCATTCCTCCTCCACCTGCAAACGCTCGGCCTCGCCCGCGCCTCCCGCGCCCGCAAGACCGCGACTCTGCGTTCCTTTTTTTCCTATCTCGCGCGGCAGTCCCTCCTCCCGCGTTCGCCCGCCCTCGGCCTCCGCAGCGTCAAGACGGAGCGGCGACTGCCTAAGTACCTGCGCTCGGACGAGATGGAGGCACTGCTGGCTGCCCCCAGTGGCGAAACCGCCCTCGGCCTGCGTGACCGCGCCCTGCTGGAAACGCTCTACGCATCGGGGATGCGGGCGGGGGAGTTGGTGACACTTTGCCTGAGCGATGTAGAGTATGATGAGGGTGTTATCCGGGTCATCGGCAAAGGGGACAAGGAGCGTATGACCCTGCTGGGACGGCAGGCCCTACTCGCCATCCAGCGGTACGTTCGCAAGGGCCGGCCCGAGTTGCTGCTGAAGGCGGAGCGTGATGACGGTGCCCTCTTCGTCAACCGCTACGGCAAGCGGCTCTCGGACCGGGGGGTCCGCAAGCTGTTCGACCGCTACTGCGCCGCCGCCTCGACGCACCTCAAGGTCACGCCCCACGTCCTGCGCCACACCTTCGCCACCCACATGCTGTCCAACGGGGCCGACCTGCGGGTGATCCAGGAACTGCTCGGCCACGCCAGCCTCGTCACGACCCAGATGTATACGCACGTTTCCACGGAGCGGCTGCAAGAGGTCTACACGCAGGCGCACCCGCGCGCGAAGGAGGCCCCCACCCCCGCGCTCCGCGCGACCCCTCCCCCGCAAGCGGGAGAGGGGTAGAAATGTTAGAACCGGACCGTCGTGTCCTTTGGCAGAGCGGCCAGCCGTGCCTTGACATCCTCCGTCGCCTTCTCGAACTTCGGCTTGCCCAGCAGGGCGAACATGTTCGTCTTGTAGGCTTCCACGCCGGGCTGGTTGAAGGGGTTAATGCCCATCAGGTAGCCGGACACGCCGGTCGCCCGCTCGAAGAATTGGAGCAGTGCGCCTAAAGTGTAGGCGTCCAGCTTCTCCAGGTGGATCGTGCTATTGGGAACGCCGCCGTCTCGGTGCGCGAGAGACGTTGCCTCGTAGGCCGCCCGGTTGACCTCGAACAGCGGGCGGCCTTGCAGGTAGCCAAGCTCATCCAGGTCGTTCTCGGCGGACGGGATGGCCAGCCCAGGCTCGCCGCCGTCCAGGATCAGGAACGTCTCGATGATGTTCCGCCGCCCCTGCTGTATCCACTGCCCCATCGAGTGCAGGTCCGTCGTCAGGTCAACGGAGGCGGGGAACAGCGAAATGTGGTCCTTGCCCTCGCTCTCGCCCGTGAGCTGTTTCCACCACTCGGCGATGTAGTGCAGGCGCGGCTCAAAGGATGCGAATATCTCCGTCGTGTAGCCCTTGCGGTAGAGCAGGTTGCGCGCGGCGGCGTAGAAGTAGGCCGGGTTCTTCATCACGTCCGGATCATTCGTGGCGTCGGCCACGTCCTTGGCCCCGGCCAGCAGGGCATCAATGTTTATGCCCGCGACGGCGATTGGCAGCAGGCCGACCGGGCTGAGGACAGAGTAGCGCCCGCCCACGTCGTCGGCGATATTCAGGGTCGCGTAGCCCTCCTCCTCGGCGAACTTCCGCAGTGCGCCTTTTTTGGCGTCCGTCGTGGCGACGATGCGCTTTTTGGCCTCTTCCTTACCGGCCGACTTTTCCAGCACGTCCCGGAAGAGCCGGAAGGCGACGGCGGGTTCGGTCGTCGTCCCGGACTTGGAGATGGCGTTGATGGAGAACCGCTTGCCCTCGATCTGCTTCAGGAATTTGGCGTGTTCGTGCGCCGACAGCGAGTTGCCCGCAAAGACGACGGCCGGGCCGTCCCCCTCCCCTAGCGCCTCGATGACGGCCCGCGCTCCCAGATAGGACCCGCCGATGCCGATGGAGACGAGTACGTCCGAGTCGGACCGGATCTGCTCGGCCAGGGCCTTGATCTTCGTGACCTCGTCGGGGCTGACGATCTTGGCGGGGTCCACCCAGCCCAGGAAGTCGGAGCCGAGTCCCCCACCCTGCGTCACCTTCTTGTGCGCCAGGTCCACGTTGTCTTGGAACGACTTGACTTCTTCCAAGTCCACGTCCGGGGCCAGATAGCCGTAGTCGAATGAGATGGGCAGCGCCATTGTGTATCCTCCAAGTTGCGGGAAAGCGAGAAAGCGGCGGAGGCTGCTTGCCTCCGCCGCTATTGTACCCGCCCGGTGCCTCGGTTACTCTTGCCACGCAGGGGGAGAGCCGAGTCAACGGCGTAGCGAGAGCAGGAGCGAGGCGGCGATGGCCCACATGATGCCCCCGATCAGGAGGTCCAAAACGCGCCACGTCGCCGGCCTGCGGAACAAGGGGACGAGGAGCGAGGCACCGTAAGCCAGGCCGAAGAACCAGAGGGCGGAGGCCGCCACCGCGCCGCCCGCGAACCAGCCGCGCGCCGAGGGCGGGTACTGCGCCGAGAGGCCGCCGATCAAGACGACCGTATCTAGATAGACGTGCGGGTTCAGCAGGCTGAGGGCAAGCACCGTGCCCGCCAGGCTCGCGCGCGAGGCGGCGGGGGCCTCCTCCGGCAGTGCGGCGGGGTGCAGCGCGCGGCGGAAGGCCGTCGCCCCATAGAACAGCAGGAAGAGCGCGCCCACCCAGGCGGCGGCGCGCGTGAGCCAGGGGAGATGGGCGATGAGGCCGCCGAAGCCCGCCGCGCCGAGCGTGATCAGGCCGGCGTCACAGCAGGTACAGAGGAGGGCGACGAGCAGCCGGCCCTCCCGCTTTAAACCTTGACGCAGTACGAAAGCATTCTGCGCGCCGATGGCGATAATGAGGCCTGCGCCTAGCCCCAGACCACGCATGAAAGCGTCCAGCGGCAGGCTCACAGCGAAAAAGGGGCGGCCATCAGAGCCGCTCCAGTTCAGTCCGCGTCCGCTCGGTGCGGACGTTGCCGGTGTTCAGGGTCGTGTTCGGCTCGATGAGCAGCAGGTGGACCTCTTCGTCCGAAACCGGCATGTGTTCAACGCCATGCGGGACGATGACGAACTCGCCCGGCCCGACAATGATGTCTCGGTCGCGCAGGCGTAGTGTCAGACGGCCCTGGACGACCAGGAACAGCTCGTCTTCGGCTACATGGTGGTGCCAGTCAAAGGCCCCCGACATCTTAACCAGCTTGACGTGCATGTCGTTGACCTCGCCGACGATGCGCGGGTTCCAGTGGTCGCTGAACTGGGCCAGCTTGTCGGCGAGGTTGACCTTCTCCACGTCTGCCACGTTACTTGCCCCGGAAGAATTTACGGAACTTGTAGAGCGTGACGTCGCGGTTCATCTCGGCGATGGCCTTGGTCAGCGGGATCTCCTTCGGGCAGGCCTTGACGCAGTTCTGGGCGTTGCCGCAGCTCGTGACGCCGTCCATGCCGGCGATAGCCTCCAGGCGCTCTTCCTTGTTCATGCTCCCCGTGGGGTGGCTGTTGAACAGGCGCACCTGGCCGATGGCGGCGGGGCCGATGAAGTTGGAATGGGCGTTGACCTGGGGGCAGGCTTCCAGGCACGACCCACAGGTCATGCACCGGGAGAACTCGTAGGCCTCCTGGCGGTCGCGCTCGGCGACGCGCGGGCCGGGGCCGAGGTCATAGGTGCCGTCAATCGGAATCCAGCCGCGAATCTTCTTCAGGTTCTCGAACATCCGCGAACGGTCTACGGCGAGGTCCTTGACGACCGGGAACTTGGACATCGGCTCCAGCGTGATCGGCTGGGCCAGGTTGTCCACGAGGGTGGCGCAGGACTGACCGACCTTGCCGTTCATCAGCATGGTGCAGGAGCCGCAGACGTTCTCCAGGCAGTTCATCTCCCAGACCGGCGCGCTGGTCGCCTTGCCGTCGCGCGTCACGGGGTTCTTGCGGATCTCCATCAGGCAGGAGATGATGTTCATGTTCGGGCGGTACGGAATCGCGAACTCCTCCCAATAGGAGGCGGAGTTCTGGTCCTTCTGCCGCTTGATCTTGAGCGTGATGGTCTTCTGGTCAGACATAAGAAAACGTCTTTCTAATGTGTCGCTAGTGTGTTGTCGCGGCCGGCGGCGTCACAGGCTGTGGCAATCCCGGTCGGCGCGGGGCATTGCGGCAGCGCATGGCGGACGCGATGACCGCGATGTCGGCTTTGAGGGCGGCCGTGCGTGGGTCGCTGCTGAAAGTCAGGTCGGGGGATTTCTGCCCCTGATAGGTGACAAAGGTCCGCGTGCCGAACGAGGCGCTCCGCATTCCCCGGCCCGCCGGAAGCCCCGTCAGCGGCATGGCGGCATTGAGGTCGGTGAAAAACTGCCGCACCTGCTGCCCCAACGGCTCCCGGTTGCCCGTCTCGCTGTTGCGCTCGCTGCCGCCGTTGGAGACAGCGGCGACGTGGTACTTGGTCCCGCTTGATGACAGCGTAATCGAGTAGCCGGACGTGTTGGTCGAACCCGTGTTTTCAATGGTCGCCGTCTGCATGGCTGCCGCCTTTGGCGTCGGCTTCGGTGCCGCCTTCGCCCCGGCGGGCAGAGCCGCTAGAAGCAGCCCGGCCGCGCCGAAAGCGATGTTACTGCGCGTTGACATCTTTCTCCCCTTGCTGCGAGACAGGATTGCTCGCTTTCACCGGGTCGGCATCGTCAAGCTGCTGGCCTCCGGTCAGCCAGCTTTTCCCTGCTTCCTTGACCTCGTCCCGGTCGCCGTTATAGGCCGTGTCGCGGCGGGCCTCCGGGGGCCGCGTGGAGAGCTGGTCGCCGGTGCCGTTCGCGTCGGCACCCGCCGCGACCTGCATCTCCTGGACGGCCGCCCCGGTCAGGCCCGCGCCCATCGCCAGGACCCCGTTCTTTCCGTTGGACCCGTTCCCATTGACCGCGTGGCCGTTCCCGTTCGTCTTGACGCCGTTCCCATTCCCGTTGACGCCGGGCGCATGGCCGTTTGTTCCATTGCCATTCGAGCCGTGTCCGTTGGACCCGTTGCCGTTCGTCGTGACGATCAGCGTCTCCTTGGCGGCCTCGGCGGTCGGCGTCGCCGTGCCCGCCTCGTTCTTCTCGGCGGCGTAGTTGCGGAGGCGCGGCTTGATGAGCGACGTGTCCACATCAAGATAAGAAAGCTTAGGGCCGTCCGCCGTCCATTCGGCGACCGTCGTCTTCAGGAACCGGGCGTCGTCCCGCTTCGGGAAATCGGGCTTGTAGTGCGCGCCGCGCGACTCATCGCGGGCCAAGGCACCCCGGACGACCGCGCGGGACAGGTGCAGCATGTTCTTGAGCTGGCGGGTGAACGGGATGAGCTGGTTCGTCCAGTTGGAGCTGTCCGCGATGCCGACATGCTCGACCCGCTCCATCAGCTCCTGGATCTTGGCGTCGGTCGCGCGCAGCCGGTCGTTGTAGCGGACGACGGTGACGTTCTCCGTCATCGTGTCGCCCAGCTCCTCGTGAAGCCGGTACGGGTTCTCGGTGCCCGTCGAGGCGGCGAGCTTCTCGTACTTCTCCTGCTGCCGCAGCCGCGCGCTTTCAAACATGGACACGGGCAGGTCGTCCACGCTTTTGGGCAAATGCTTGACATAGTTGACCACGCCGGGGCCGACGAGCTGGCCGCCGGTCAGGCAGGACAGCAGCGAGTTCGCGCCCAGCCGGTTCGCCCCGTGGTACTGGTAGTCGCACTCGCCGACGGCATACAGGCCCTGGATGTTAGTCATCTGGTTGCGCGGGTCGCCTTCGACCAGGGCACCGGTCTTCTCGTCCTTGACGAAATCCACCCACAGGCCGCCCATCGAATAATGGACGGCGGGGAAGATCCGCATCGGGGTCGTGCGCGGGTCCTCGCCGATGAACTTCTCGTAGATCTCCAGGATACCGCCGAGCTTGATGTCTATCAGTTTCTTGTCCAGGTGCGTCAGGTCGAGGTAGACCTGATTCTGGCCGCCGACGCCCATCCGCTGGTTGACGCAGACGTCGAAGATCTCGCGGGTCGCGATGTCACGGGGGACCAGGTTCCCATAGGCCGGGTACTTTTCTTCCAGGAAGTAGAACCGCTCGCCCTCGGGGACGTCCTCGCCGCGCCGCTTCTCCTGCGGGTCGCGCGGCACCCAGACGCGCCCGCCCTCGCCGCGCGCCGATTCGGACATCAGCCGCAGCTTGTCCATGCCCGGAATGGCCGTCGGGTGGACTTGGATGAACTCGCCGTTAGCGTAGCGCGCGCCCTGCTGGTAGACGGCCGAGGCGGCAGTGCCGGTGTTCATCACCGAGTTGGTCGAGCGGTTGTAGATGATGCCAGGCCCGCCGGTGGCAAGCACCACGGCGTCGGCCTTGAATTCCTTGATCGTCATCGTCCGCAGGTCCTGCGCGATGATGCCCTTGCAGACACCGTCGTCGTCCTGCACAACGCCGAGGAACTCCCAGAACTCGTGCTTGGTGACTTCGCCTGCGACCTCATGCCGGCGCGTCTGCTCGTCCAGCGCATACAAGAGCTGCTGGCCGGTCGTCGCGCCCGCGTAAGCCGTCCGGTGGTGCTTGGTTCCGCCGAAGCGCCGAAAGTCCAGCAGGCCCTCGCCAGTGCGGTTGAACATGACGCCCATGCGGTCCAGCAAATAGATGATGCCGGGCGCGTTGTCGCACATGTGCTTGACAGGCGGCTGGTTGGCAAGGAAGTCGCCGCCGTAGACGGTGTCGTCCAGGTGCTCGTAGGGCGAGTCGCCCTCTCCCTTCGTGTTGACCGCGCCGTTGATCCCGCCCTGCGCGCAGACCGAGTGGCTGCGCTTGACGGGGACGAACGAGAACAGGTCCACGGGAACGCCCGCCTCCGCGACCTTCACCGTCGTCATCAGACCGGCCAGTCCGCCGCCGACGACGATGACCTTGGGCTTTGTGTTGCTCGCAACTGTGACCATAGTTTAGTGCCTCTTATCTAGTAACAGCCGTCAATAAAGCTAAGTTCCTGGGAGTTAGTTCTTGCAAAAAATCACCACGCGTCGTCCCCGCCTTCCGGCGGCCACAATCCCTGGAGCTGACGCAACATCGCGATCTGACCGTAGTGGTACGCGCTGTGCAGCGCGGGACATTCCGCGAGGTCGTAGCCGAGGCTGGCATCACTGCGGTCCGGGCTGGTCTCGCCCGCCTTCTCTGCGGCCACCTGGGAGCAGGCGTCAAGGCCGCTCAGGAAGGCCGCGCGTGAGGCGGCCCACTCACCCGCCACCGGAACGGGGAACGTGTCATTCAGATGCTCCGGACGCGGCAGGCTTTCGCCGCGCGCCCGCGCGATGTTTCTGTCCTGCCAGAAGCGCATGTGTGCCACAATCCCGGCGATGGAGTAGGCAGAACCGGGCGGCATGGGTAACGCCTGCTCCTCCGTTAAATCTCCGAGCAGGCGTTCCGGCGGCACGAACTCGCCGCCGCCGGTGAGCAACCTGCCGACGCCCGCAGGGGACACATCGTACTTGTACGCCGGACTAGTCATCGGCCGCCACCGGCGTGAACTCGATCAGGTCGTAGATGTCCGCCATGTTCAGCGAAATGCCGAGGGCCGGGATGTCAAGCAGGCTCTCCAAGCCCGATATCAGGCTGTAGTCCCAGCGGCCATCTTGGGCGCGTGAGAACTGTTCCACGCGCGGCGCGTCCTGGCTAACCAGGAGGTAAACCATCAGCGACTCAACGGTGATGTAGTCGCGGAACTTCTCGCCCCGGTCCTTACGCTCCGTGGTCGGGAACAGCACTTCTGCCACAAGCAGCGGATTCGTAATGACGGTCCGGCTGCCACCGTAGTATTGACGCGGGCCGCAAACGACCGTGACATCCGGGTAGTACATCTCGCCCGCTGTGTAGACCTTAATGTCCGAGGACATGACTCGACAGCCGCGCCCGCGGAGGGCTGCTCGCAGTTCCGCACCGAGGCTCATGGGAATCGTGGCGTGGTCGTCTGTCCCACCGGACATGGGGCAGATCCTTCCATGAATGTACTCAGACCTTGCCTCAGCCTGCTCTTCCAGGGCGAGATACTCATCTTCCGTGTAAAGCCTTTTCTGTGCCGGTGGGGCGATTTCACGTTCTGCGATTGCCACGGCCTGTTACCCCTCAGTGCGTCATCTTCACAGCCGCCGACGAGGCGGTGGCGATGCCGTTCACGCCATCAAAATGCAGGTGTGCGATGGTCGCCAGCCCGATCAGGGTGAATACGGCGAACAGGCCCCAGCAGACGAACTGGTTCATGCGCTGGGAATGCGCGGAGATCGTGATGCCCCAGCGGACACAAAAGTTCCACAGCCCGTTGGTGAAGTGGAAGACCGTCCCGATGATGCCGACGGCATAGATGGCGAGGACCCAGGGGGAGGCAAGGGCGTGAGCCATGCTGCCGTACTCGATCACCGATTCCGGGTGCGGGTTGCCGTGCCACTGCTCCCAATACTTCGCCAGGCTTGTATGCCAGACATGGTAGCCGATGTAGAAGAGGGCGACCACGCCGCTGACACGCTGCAAGAAGTACATCCAGTTGCGCCCGTACTGGTACTTACCCAGGTTCGGTTTGGCGTAGGCCGTGATCCAGATGCCATAGATCGAGTGGTACAGGATCGGCAGATAGATCACGATCACTTCCAGCACGACCACGAATGGCAGGTAGCCGAAGACCTTGACGACAGTGTTATAAGCCTCCGGCCCGCGCAGGGCGTAGGAATTCGCGATCAGGTGTTGAAGAAGGAAAACGCCTATGGGGAAGATGCCCGAGGCCGAATGCAAGCGATGCCAGATGTATGGGTCGTGGAGACGGCCCTTCTGGTTGCTCGTTTCGTTAGTGGCGGTTGTCGGTTCCGGTGCTGCGACTGCCATGAAAAACCCTTTCAGCGTTCATTGACGCGAAGATTATACCCAAGGCTGACGGAGAAGTAAAATGATTTGTCTTTGCGGGTATCATAAGCCGAGCTTATGATAAACCTGGACAGCCTACAGATCTTTGCGGACCTGGTCGAAGCGGGCAGCTTCTCCAGGGCGGCGGAGAAGAACTTCGTCTCGCAGTCCGCCGTCAGCCAGCGCCTGCGCGCGCTGGAGCGCGAGTACGGGCAGACACTTCTGGACCGGGGGCAGGGGCGCGGGCGCGTCACGCCGACTGCCGCCGGTGAGGCGCTCTACCGGGGGGCGCGCGAGGTCTTGTTGCGCGCCTCGGCGCTGGACGCCGAGATGCGTCAGCTCTCGGACGAGGTGGCCGGCACGGTGCGGGTGGCGACGGTCTACTCGGTCGGACTGCACGCCCTCCCGCCCCGGCTGAAGCCGTTCCTGGCCGCCCACCCGCGCGTCAACGTCCATTTGGAATATGAGCAGACCGACAAGGTCTATGATGACGTCGTCTCCGGCCTGCTTGATGTCGGCATCGTGGCCTGCCCCACGCCCAAGCGGGACCTGGAAGTGGTGCCTTTCGCCGAGGAGGAGATGGTCGTCATCTGCGCCCCCGAACACCCTCTGGCGGGTGAAACGTCCGTGCGGCTGCGGCAGCTCGACGGGCTGGCCTTCATCGGGTTCGCCGACGACATCCCCACCCGGCGGCTGGTGGACGACCGGCTGCGGGCGGCCGGGGCGCGCGTGCGGATGGTGACGACGTTCGACAACATCGAGACGATCAAGAACCTGGTGGAGATCGGCAGCGGCGTCAGCCTCCTGCCGGTGGATACGGTGCGTCAGGAGCGGCGGACGGGGACGCTCGTCGCCCTGCCGCTTGCCCCCGCCGACGCCTTCGCGCGGCCCACGGGTCTGCTGCTCAAGAAGACGAAGGCTCGCCGCGCCGCCGTCCGCGCCTTCGTGGAGGCGATGTCGCCGGCCAGGACTTGAAATCGCGCCCGCCGGGGTACATCAGGCCCATGAACAGCCGCTACTTCGCGAAGAAGAACGTCGCCGACTTGCAGGCCGAGAAGACGGACGGGACCACTCTGAACCGCTCCCTAGGGCGGGGACGCCTGCTCGCCCTGGGCGTGGGCGCGATCATCGGCGCGGGCATCTTCGTCCTGACCGGCCAGGCGGCGGCGCAGTATGCGGGGCCAGCCATCATGCTGTCGTTCATCCTCGGCGGCATCGCCTGCGCCTTCGCGGGGCTGTGCTATGCCGAGTTCGCCGCGCTCATTCCCATCGCCGGCAGCGCCTACACCTACTCGTATGCGACACTGGGCGAGCTGGTGGCCTGGATCATCGGCTGGGATCTGGTGCTGGAATACGCCCTGGGCACGGCGACGGTCGCCGTCGGCTGGGCGGGCTACGTCGGCTCGTTCCTGCGTGATCTGGGTCTGCACCTGCCCGCCCCGCACGGCTTCAACCCGCTCGCGATGGTCGGCGTCCTGGCCGTGACCGCCCTGCTGGCCTTCGGCGTCAAGGAGTCCACCAACCTCAACGCGGGCATGGTCCTGGTCAAGCTGTGCGTGATCGCCCTGTTCCTCGCCTTCGGCGCGGGCCACCTGCACCCGGCGAACTGGCACCCGTTCCTGCCGCCGAATACGGGCCACTTCGGGCAGTACGGGTGGAGTGGCGTCCTGCGCGGGGCGGGCATCATTTTCTTCGCCTACATCGGGTTTGACGCCGTCTCGACGGCGGCGCAGGAGGCGAAGGACCCGCAGAAGGACATGCCGGTCGGCATCCTCGGCTCCCTGCTGGTCTGCACGGTCCTTTATATCCTGGTCGCGGGCGTCTTGACCGGGCTTGTGCCGTACAAGTCGCTCAACGTGGCGGACCCCATCGCGGTCGGCGTGGGCGCGACCGGGCTGCCGTGGCTGATCGAGGTCGTCAAGGTCGGCGTCATCGCCGGACTGAGTTCAGTCATGCTCGTCCTGATGTACGGCCAGACGCGCATCTTCTACACGATGGCGGGCGACGGCCTGCTGCCCGCCGTCTTCAGCCGCCTGCACCCGCGCTTCCAGACGCCTGTGGCCGCCACCTGGCTGCTCGGCGGCGTGGTGAGCATCATCGCCGCCTTCGTCCCGCTGGCCCTGCTGGGAGAGCTGGTCAGCATCGGCACCCTGTTCGCCTTCATCCTGGTCTGTGCCGGGGTGCTGTACCTGCGCCGCGCCCAGCCGGAACTTGCGCGCCCGTTCCGCTGCCCCGGCGTCCCGTTCGTGCCGGTCGGCGGCATCCTCGCCTGCCTGTACCTCATCGTCGGCCTGCCGGGGAGTACCCAGGTCCGCCTCATCGTCTGGCTGCTGATCGGCTTCGTCATCTACTTCGGCTACAGCCGGCATCACAGCAAGCTCGGGGAGGGCGCTTCAAGTAGTTCCTGAATACTCGCCCTCGTGCGGTCCGCCTCGCCCACCGTGTCCCCATAACGAACGAGGCATTGCAGCCCGACGAGCGAACGTGATAGTTCATAAAACGGCCTGCGGCCCTCGTACCCAGCGTCCAGCGTGACATGTGCCGCGTAGCCGCTGAAGAACGCTTCCCGCAGCGCCTCCTCACCGTCGCCGAAGTGGGCAAGCTCCGTCCGCATCAGGTCGTACTCGTTGTGGCCGATGATGGCCTCTTCAACGTCCAGAACGCCCGTGATCCGTCCCTCAGATACCAGCACATTGCTCATGTGCAGATCCATGTGCAGCAGACGTGGCACAATAGGATGATCCAGCAGCCCTTCGTGGTCGCCGAACCAGCGGCCAATGGGTGTTGTGAGGTCGAGGAACTCGGTGCGTGAGAGGAACGCCAAGCGCCCCCGGACGATCTCCTGGTGCATCTCGCGCCATATCGTGAACGGGCCGACGTCTCCTCCATCAGCCTCCCCCACGAGTTCCCACGCGGGGCCGACCGTGACCACACCATCCCACTCCATAACATCGCCGAAGCGATCAAACGTCAGCGAGTGCATCCGGCCCAGGAGGTCGCCGAGCTGCCGGTAGGTGTCCAGCCTCTCGGCGGCGCTCATGCTTTCATACGCCTGCGAGAGCGTGAGGCCGGGGAGGTGTTCGGAGAGGCTGTAGGCGAACGGAGCGAGACCGCGGGAGAGGTCCGTCACCAGCACATGCGGTGCGGGGAGGCCCTGCTCTCGGAGCAAGCCGTACACAATCCGCTCCTTGCGGAATTTCCAGTCACAGGCCGGGTCATGGGAAACTTTGAGGATGAGGCCGCCTTGCGACGTTTCAAGGATGAAGACGCTGCCGGTCAGGCCGCTCCCCGGCCTGCGGACGCTTCGCAACGTCAGCCCGGCAGACGAGAGAATGGCTTGGATGTGTTCCGCGCCGACTGTCTCGTCCAAGATGCGTGGCTCTAAACTGTTCAAAGGGGCGGCCAGTCGCCACCACCGCCGCCCTGGTCTTCGCTCTCAGTAATGGGGTTGAAGTCCAGTATCCGGTTGTGTGCGACGTGAATGGTGCCGACATCGCGGCGGTCCTGCCCGCGCCATGTGACCTGCCCCTGAAGCACATAGCCCCACGGTTTCAGGAGATGGGTGATCAGGTAGAACAGCCACGCCTCGTAGCGGTAGAACTTCTCGCGGCCGTTCCACTCAATGCCTGTGCCGTCAGCCGTCGGAACCCAGTCGCACCACAGGCCCGGCTGCCCCGCCGGAGGCTCGCTGTCGTCCACCACGGAGGGGTCATCGTCCCAATCCTCAAGCGGATCGTTCGCGGCCTCCCCGGCGACGAAGTACCCGCCCTCGCCTCCCAGCGGCAGGCCGGCGGCGGTGCGGATGGGGTCGGGGAGGTCGTTGAGCATGACCTGGACGCGCTTCATGCGGCGCGTGTCGGCGAAGCGGGCCAGGTACGCCGCGTGTTCGGGAGACAGCGGCCTGTTCAAGTCGAAGCGTTCCTGGAAGACCGTCGTGTAGCCCATGCTGTGCTGTGCCTCTCAGGCCGCGACGGGCTGCAAGACGGGCGCGAACTGAACGCCGTGGTCGCCGGGATAAGGCTCGCGGTGGTCGTTCTCCCCCAGCCAGATCGGGAGCGGGATGCCTGCGGGAAAAGCGGTGCATTTGCGCTCGCCGCTTGCATCCAAGTGCCGGCAGTGGGTGCAGACCAGGCTAAAGACCGGCAGGTGTGAGTCTTTGTCCAGCACGAAAAGGTCATTCATCTCCAAACCTCCGATACAACAAGGGAAGATCATCGGCCACACGCCGCCAAACTTCATGCCAGAACTGGGCTTCCGCGAACTCTGTACTCATTCTACCGTCCGAAACAGCCTGGAGGGTTGAGCGTATCAGGGTAGCTTTGTGTCTTTCCAGGCTGGGCTGAACTGTGCTAACCCATTACCCGTCGTTCCACTCCATGTCAGTGCCAGGGCACATGGAATAACTGAACAGCGGACCGACAGCACGGATCTCGGCCAGTTCCGCGTAACAGGCAGTCGCGATGTCCTGCGGGGAGAACGAGCCGCCTGCATGGCGCGGGTCGCTAGGCGGGTACTGCCAGCCGAGTGGGTGGTTATGAACTAGCGTGGCCTTGCCGACCTGCTTGATGTGATCGATGTGGGGGCCTAGTAGTCTAACCTGGTAGGATAGTGGGGTAGAGCCGCTTCAGTTTGATGCGGGCGTCTTCCGTCGTGAACCGCCAGTCAATCTTGGCGGCACTCGCGTTGCGCCTACCTTGCCAAGCCGCCACTTGCCTTTGCAGGTTCTCTTGGTCGCCCAAGCGCTCAGACAAACACTGCCGCGCCAAGACGGACAACTCGATCTCGGCCATGTTCAGCCACGAGCCGTGCTTGGGCGTGTAATGCACCTCAAGTCTGTCGGCCAGCCGCTTGGCCTCCGCAGGCAGAAAGGCGCGGTATAAGCTGGCGGGCGTATGCGTGTTCAGGTTGTCCATGACCAGAACGATCTTCTCCGCGTCAGGATGCAGCACATCCACCAGATGCAGGATGACGCGGGCGAAGTCCTGGCAGGTGCGCTGGGCGGTCACATGGACGTGCCGCTTGCCCGCCAGCGGCTCAGAGACCATGAACAAACTGGCCGTCCCGTTCCGCACATATTCGCTGTCCTGGCGGGCGGGCTGCCCCGCCGTCATCGGGAGCGCAGGCCGCGCGTCAGACAAGAGCTGCTTGCTGGCCTCGTCCAGACAGACCAGGGGACGCTTCTCGTCCTGCGGCCTCTGGTAGACCGAGAGCACATCTTCCATGCGGAAGACGAACTCGGCATTCTGCTCGGGCGGGATGCACCAGCATTTCTTTAGCCACGGCTTGAGTTCATTTTTTTTAGCGCCTGGCGCACGGTCTCTTTGCCGATGGCGTCCACGATCTGCTGCTCGATGAGCGCGTCCCTCAGCAGGCGCAGGCTCCAGCGCTTGTGGCCCTCGGGCGGCGTACTGCATGTGGTGGCGACCAGAAAGGCTTCGGCTTCTCCGTCGAGGACGCGGGCTTTGCGCGTTTCTTGTTCTTTATGGGCCAGACCTTTGTGCAGGCCGCGCTCGGAGAAGCGTTGACGGACGCGGGTGACGGTGAGCGGGGCGACCTTGACCTGCTGGGCGATGGCGGCATCTTTGTCCGCGCCGCCTTCTTTGGCTTCGTCGGCCAGCAACAGGATGCGGGCGCGTTTGCGCTCGCGCTCGGAGTGGCGCTGGGACTTGCTCAGGCGCAGAAGCTCGGCGCGCTCGGCCTCGGCCAGAGACACATGATATTTCTTCGCGGACATCGGATAAGCCTCCTCAGACTCATCCATTCTACCAGGTTAGGCTACTAGAGAACCAACAGGCGAGTAGCGAACCCAAGCCGTCCAGCCGTGAATCGACGAGAAGGAGATGATTACGGCACAGATCCTCATCACACGGAACGAGAACATACTGGGCGGCATCCCCGCCTTCACGGAGACGCCCGCCCCCGTGAAGACCCTGCTTGACTACCTGAAAACCAATCACCCGCTTGACGATTTTCCGGACGATTTCTTAACGGCGGCACCTGAGCAGGCTCGGCTGGTCCTGGAGGCCGTTCAGCGGCAGTTACAAGGGCCGGGTAACGAGGCGACCTATGAACTTGCTGCTTGATGGGTGCCTGCCATGTGAGATGAAGAAATAGGAGGGCGGGGGGACCCCGCCCCTACGCCATCCGGTGCGACGGGCTGATGGGACTTGGATGCGTCGGTGGGGCCATGTAGGGGCGGGGTCCCCCCGCCCTCCTTCTTCCTGTGTACCCGTTCTAATCCTGCACCCGCCATCCGATAGTCCTACGCCCTCCATCTCCCCTCAACACTTCCGCCGCCCCGCCCGTCCGGCGCTGATGCGGACGGGCCATAGCGGACACCCCGAGAAGAGTTGTCTTTTCCCAGCGCGTTTGCTATAATGAGCCAATCTGCTAGGGTGGTTCTGCCTGCCGCCGACCCATCACTCCTGGAGGAATCATGCGCTTTCGGTTTCCTGCGACGACACTCGCCTCTGCCACCGTCTTGCTGCTCGTCACGAGCTGCGCCCCTGGGCGCTCGAAGCCTGCCGTCAGCACAGATAGCCTTGCCGCCGCGCGGCGGGGGTTTGCCACGCATTTGACCGTGCGGAAGAAGGCACCTGATGGTGTCGCGAGGCCGCCGGCCGGGGTCGAGCTGGTCCATTATGACGACCCGCTCGGCAGTTTCCCGGCCTACGTCGCGGTCCCGGCAGACAAGACGGTGAAGCACCCGGCCATCGTCTGGGTCGCGGGCGGGTTCGACAACAGCATCGGGGACACGCCCTGGGCACCGGCCACACCGGACAACGACCAGTCGGCGCGGGCGTTCCCGAGCGCCGGGGTCGTCACGATGTACCCCTCCCTGCGCGGCGGCAACAACAACGTGGGATACATCGAGGATTTGTACGGGGAAGTGGACGACGTCATCGCGGCGGGCAAATACCTGGCGAGCCGCCCTGACGTGGACCCCAAGCGCATCTATCTCGGCGGCCACAGCACGGGGGGGACTTTGGCGCTTCTCGTCGCGGAGTCGACGCACCAGTTCCGGGCGGTGTTCGCCTTCGGCCCCGTCAGCCGGATCGAGCAGTACGGCACCGACGACATGACCTTTGACGCCGGCGACGGTCAGGAGAAGACGCTGCGCTCGCCGGTCTTTTATCTTGGGGCGATCGCCAACCCGACCTTCGTCTTCGAGGGGACGGACGCCCCCAGCAACATCGAGCCGGTGCGCGAGCTACGTTCTTCGTGCGAGAACTCGCTGGTGCATTTCTACCAGGTGCCGGGTTCCAACCACTTCAGCGGCCTGGCACCGGTCACGCCGGTCATCGCGGCGAAGATCATGCTGGACACGGCCCCCGCGCCGCACTTCTCCTTCCTGTCACAGAGTCCCGAGATCAAGCCGGTTGACTGAGGGGATGCGAACGGGACGGCTAGACGCCCTTCTCCCCGAGGGGAGCGTCGCGGCTCATCGCGGGCATGGAAGGCCGGAGCGCCCGCACTGAGAGGACGAGCGCCAGGGCGGTCAGGGCGGCGGCCAGCAGGAAGGAGATGCCGGGGACCTGGACCGGCGCACCGGGACGGGTGAAGTAGGCGAACAGGTTTGTCGCGAGGACCGGCCCGACGATGCCGGTCAGGCTGACCAGGCTCGCCAGAGCGCCCTGCAAGGTCCCCTGCTCGTCCTCCCCCACCTGTTGGGACAGCAGACCCTGTGTTGCCTGCCCGGCGAGGAAGCTGATGCCGCCGGCGAAGGTGAAGACGTAGATCATCCATCCTCGCGTGGCGAGGGCGAAGGCCGCGTACTGTGCGACCCCGACGGCCAGCCCGATGACGAGGGTGCGGCGGTCCCCCCAGCGCGGCAGGAGGACGCGAGACAGGCCGACCTGGAAGATCAAGGCGACCGCGCCGAACACCGCCAGCGACAGGCCGTTCTCGCGGACGCCCCAGCCGAACCGGGCCGTCGTGAACAGGACCCAGGTGCTGTTGAGCGACTGGCCCGCCAGGTTACTCGCCGCCAGAGCGCCCGTCAGGCCCCACACGACCGGGTAGCGTCCCAGGAGGCGCAGGGCACCCAGCGGGTTCGCCTCCCGCCACGAGAACGCCCGCCGGTTCTCCGGTTTCAGCGACTCGGGTAGGATGAACCAGCCGTACAGCAGGTTCACACCCGCCAGCCCCGCCGCTGCCCAGAAGGGAACGCGCGGGCCCAAAGCCCCCAGCAGGCCGCCTGCGGCGGGGCCGAGGATGAACCCGATGCCGAAGGCCGCCCCGATCAGGCCGAAGTTCTGTGACCGCTTCTCGGGCGGGCTGACGTCGGCGATGTAGGCCGTGGCCGCCGTGAAGCTCGCGCCGGTGATCCCCGACAGCGTCCGCCCGATGTAGAGCCAAACCAGGCTCGGGGCCAAGGCCATGATGACGTAGTCCAGGCCCGAGAACAGCAGCGACAGGAGGAGGACCGGGCGACGCCCGAACCGGTCGCTCAGTGTCCCCAGCACGGGCGAGAACAGGAACTGCATCAGGCCGTACAGCGAGAGCAGCCACCCGTAGTCCCGCGCCCCCGCGCTGATCCCCCGGCCGGAGAGCAGGGCGACGAACTTGGGCAGGATCGGGATGAGCAGGCCGAAGCCCAGGATGTCGATGAGCAGCGTGACGAAGATAAAAGCGAGGCCGGCGGTGCGCTTCAAGGGGTGTCTTTCCAGGCAGGACGAGGCCAGCACAGCGGCGATCCGGTTTAGGATATTATGCGCCGGGCTTCAAGGGTGCGGGCGAACCGAAACGAGTGAATGAATTCACTCGCTGACGCAAGACTTGTCCAGGCGACAAAAAGAGCAAGCCGTGGAGACTGGAAGATGGCTTCCCCTCTGCTGTCCCCTGGACAGGTCCGACCGGAGCGAGTGATTTCAATCACTCGTCCTGGCTCTACTCGTCCTGGCTTCACTTCCACACAGAAAAAGCGCCCGCTTGATGTCAACAGCAAGTGTCAACGTCAGGCGGGCGCTCATCGTTACGGAGTGGTGGAGGATAGCGGGTTCGAACCGCTGACCTTCTCAATGCCATTGAGACGCGCTACCAACTGCGCTAATCCCCCACGCGGCGACGGAGTGTATTATACACGCCCCCGCCGGAAAAATCAAGCCTTGCGGCAAGATTTTTCGGATTTACCCCGTCCCGTAGGCATCGTTGACGATGGCGGCGATGGCCCTCTCGGGCTTGCCGCCGACGTAGAACCAGAGCAGGTACGCGAGATGCCCTAGCGTCCACACGATCAGCAGGGGCCAGTAGAGGCCGAGCGGCGCATAATGCGGCACCATCTGTGGGAGGAGCTGCCAGGCCCGGAAGGCAGCCAGGGCGTAGGTCAGGCCGCCGCCGACCGTGAACGACACGGTGCTGGCGCTGATGAAGGTGTAGGGGCGGGTCAGGTCCAGGGCGACGAACTTGGGGCCGGGCGTTTTGTAGATGTAGACGTCCTCCATGCGGTGCGCCACCAGGAAGTCGCCGCCGAGCAGCGCGTTGATCTTCTTCTCCAGGGCGGTGGCATAGATGCGGGCGAACAGGTTGTAGGTCAGCAGGTACGCGCAGAAGAACCCGGCATAGACGATGAAGAACGGCAGCACGAAGATGGCCGCCCGCAGGGGGTGGTAGAGGCTGACGGCGACGTTCAGCAGCGTCAGGACCGTGAACAGGTGGGTGGCCTGGAAGAACTGGACGTAGTAGCCGTAGTGCATGCCCCGCATCCTCTCAAGCTGGGCCTGGAGGACGCGGAGCTGCGTGTCGGCGAGTTTCTCGGTGGGTTCGGTCGCCATAAAGATCGGGTTCTACTTCTGGCTCTTCAGGAAGGCGTAGAGCGGGGCGCTCTTGGCGGCGGGCATGTGGTAGACCGGCATCGGCTTCCGGACTTTGCCGCCGTCCTCGGTGACGCCGGTGTCCATCATGCGCTCCCAGGTCGCCAGCGTGTACTTGGCGGTCACGCCGGTTGCGCGGATCGAGGGCGAGAAACCCTGCTTGCCGGCATAGGTGGCCGAGTGGCAGCCGTTACAGCCGTTGCTCTCGGCGACCGCTTTGCCCGCCGCGATCTGGGCGGCGGGGGAGGCCGCAGGCTTTTTCGCCTTGGGCGGCGCGGCGGGGCTATTCTGGATGCCGGCCAGGGTGACGCACAGGCCGAAGGCTAGGGTCAGGGCGGCGGGGGGCGTCATTCGCATGGGTCATTTGCTCCGTGTGAGATTGTTCAAGTGTGCCTTAGAATAGCACACGGCCTAAGAGACTGTCAAGCACCCGCCATTCTGTGGACGGCGCTGTTTAAAGACGCAAGGCGGATGACAATGGTTCCCCGGCATCGGCGGGAAGGAAAAGCGGCGGTGCGCGCATAACCTTGACACAGAAAACGCTTTGACGGATGCTTGCGGAGGAGACACACATGGCAATCGCATTTCGGATACCCGGCTCATTGAAGATGCCGCTGCCGGAACTGGCACACTGGGCCGCCGACCACGGCTTCGGCGCGCTCGACATCGGCGCCCCCACGCCCGAGGCCGTGGAGGCCGTCCGGGGCGCGGGCCTGGAGGTCGGCACGTTCGACCTGTGGGGGACGGGCGGGCTGCTCTCGCCGGACGCCGCCCAGCGGCAGGAGGCCGCAGACAAGATCGCCGAGACGGCCAAGCGCGCCCAGGATCTGGGGCTGACCAGGGCGTTCGGCGTCTTCCTGCCCCCGGACGACGGCCAGGGGCGCGGCGTCAGCTTCGCGAACTGGTCGGAGGGCTGGCCCGCCGCCAGCGAGGCGCTGGCCTCGGCGGGCGTCGCCTTCTGCATGGAGGGCTACCCCGGCGGCGGGCCGCACTACCCCGCCCTGGGCGTGACGCCCGAAACCGTCCGCGCCATGCTGGCCGTGGACGCCGAAAAAGGCGCGGGCGCTTTGAAGCTGAACTACGACCCCAGCCACCTCGTCCGCGTCGGCGTGGACCCGCTGCGGTTCCTGTCCGAGTTCGGCGCGCACGTCCGCCACGCCCACGGCAAGGACACCGCCCTGAACCCCAACCTGCTTTATGAAACCGGCAGTCTGGGCGCGTCCCTGCCACACGATTACCCCGGTTCGGCCGCCAAAAACCAGCCCGGCTTCGGAGAGGGCTGGTGGCGCTACTGCATCCCCGGCGACGGCGTCACGTCCTGGAGCGGGGTGGCGGGGCTGCTGTCCCAGAACGGTTTCGCTGGCCACGTCTCGGTGGAACTCGAAGACTTCCGCTACAACGGGTCGCGCGAGGGCGAGATGAAGGGCCTGATCCGCTCCCAGCAGTACCTTTCCCGGTTCTTCTAAAGACTTCCATGTCTGAGACTGTCACCGTGCTGCGCGACTTGACCTACGCCGTCCAGGACGGCAGGCCGCTCACGCTCGACCTGTACCTGCCGCCCGCGTTAGGCCCCTGCCCGCTCATCGTCTGGGTACACGGCGGGGCCTGGTACGAGGGCAGCAAGGAATACTGCCCGGCCGCGCCGCTGACCGAGTGGGGGTACGCGGTCGCCAGCATCAACTACCGCCTGAGCCACGAGGCCCTCTTCCCGGCCCAAATCCACGACTGCAAGGGTGCCGTCCGCTGGCTGCGCGCGCACGCCGCCGAGTACGGACTGGACGCGGGCCGCGTCGGCGCGTGGGGCGACTCGGCGGGCGGCCACCTCGTCGCCCTGCTCGGCACCTCCGCCGACGCCGCCGAACTAGAAGGCACCGTCGGCGGCAATGGGGACCAGTCCAGCCGGGTACAGGCCGTGTGCGACTGGTACGGCCCGACCGACATGCTCCAGATGAGCAGCGCCCCCAGCGAGATCGACCACGATGCGCCTGACTCGGCGGAGGCGCGGCTGTTTGGCGGCCCCATCCACGAGAAGCGCGACCTGGTGCGGCTCGCCAATCCGGTCACCTTTCTCCGGCCCGACGCGCCGCCGTTCCTGATCGTCCACGGCGACAAGGACCCCATCGTCCCGCTCCATCAGAGCGGGATTCTGGCCGACGCCCTGCGCGCGGCGGGCATCCCGGTGACGTTCCTCACGGCCGCCGGGGCCGGGCACGGCTTTGACGACCCTCTGTACTGGCAGAAAGCGGCAGAGTTCTTCGACGAGACACTGGCCTGAACAAGACAAGGAACGGAGACGAGGCACGGACCCATGCCCGAGGAGCAGAATCAAGACGCCCGACTGATCGAGTGGTCGGTGGCGCAGAACAACTGGACGCAGGCGAAGTCCGACCTCGCCACCGCCGCGACGCTGATGGACGCCGGCATCCACTACGCCGCCGTCTTCTTCGGCCAGCAGGCCGCCGAGAAGTCCCTGCGCGCCGCCTGCATCCTGCACCTGCAAAAGAACCCGCGCGGCCACAACATCATCCAGAGCGCCAACGACCTCCAGGCCCCCCTGGAAGTGATGAACGCCGCCGCCGAGCTGAACTCCGACTTCCTCACCGCCCGCTCGGTCGAGGCGGCCGGCGGCGTCCCCGCCCATCTCTACGACCGCGAGAGCGCCGAGCGGCACCTCGACGCGGCGCGGGCGATCTCGGAGTGGGTGAAGGAGATGATGTAGAAACTCCTGGCGAAATCCTTTCCGGTTTTGTCTGCCGCCCGCGAGTGACAGAATAAAACCCTTCAGCTCACCGGAGGCCAAAAAAATCCTTCCTGCGTCTACCGAGAAGCTGCCCGGACTCAGCCTGGGCGAGTTCGAGACGGCGGTGCTTTCCTTTGCCACCGGCGAGGACCAGGAAAGTCAGCAGGTCTAAGCGATGCAGCAGGGAGGGATGCACGCGGGCAATCGGGAAACCTCTCGGATGCCTGCGTGCCAGGAGGATCATGTCATGGAAGATCAAGTCGCAATCGAAGCCGGACCGACCACACAGGACAGCGTCTACACCATCGGGCACTCGAACCACACGCTGGAGGTCTTCCTCGGGCTGCTGAAAAGTCACGAGATCGAGGTGCTGATAGACACGCGCTCGGCACCGTTCTCGCGCTACTCCCCGCACTTCAACCGGGACAGCATCAAGGCGGCGGCGCAGGAGGCGGGGATCAGGTACGGCTTCTACGGGCGGCACCTGGGGGGCAGGCCGGACGACGAGGACTACTACGACGAGGATGGCCGCGTCGTGTACTCGCAGATCGCCAGGTCCTTCCTGTTCACCGAAGGCATCGAGCGGCTGATGGAGGGAATCCAGAGGTTCCGCACGGCCATCTTTTGCAGCGAGGAGAACCCCTCGATCTGCCACCGGCGGCTGTTGGTCGGGCGCGTCCTGTTCGAGCAGGGCGTCGCAGTGCATCACATCCGTGGAACCGGGCTGGTCGAAGAGGAGGCGGAACTGCGGCGTCAGGAGGAAGCCGAGAGGAGCCGCCAGCAGGTACTCTTCGAAGAGGAGACAGTCGCGGAATGGAAATCTATTCTATCGGTTTCACCCAGAGTACGGCCGCAGACTTCTTCGGACGACTGAGGGGGGCCGGCATCAGGCGGCTGCTGGACGTCCGCCTGAATAACGTGTCACAGCTCGCTGGCTTCGCGAAGCGCGACGACTTATGCTTTTTCTTGAAAGAGCTGTGCGGCGCAGAGTATCTCCATGAGACACTGCTCGCGCCCAGCCGGGAGATGCTGGACGCTTACAAGAAGCAGAAGGGAACCTGGCAGGAATATGAGCGGCTTTTCCTCTCGCTCATGGCCTCCCGGAAAGTCGAAGAGACGCTAGACCGGGCGCTTTTTGAGACGCCCACGGTGCTGCTTTGCAGTGAACACACGGCGGAGAATTGCCACCGGCGACTCGTTTTGGAGTATTTGCGGGACAAATGGGGTGGCGTAGACATCATCCACTTATGAATGGCAGGAAGCCGAAAGGGGGGCGGGATGCCCAAAATAGACATGATCTGTCTGGCGAATTCGAGGAAGCTTCAGGGCCGGTGCGTGGCCGGCCTTCGGACGGATGGGGAGGGATGGATCAGGCCCGTCGCGATGGCCCCAATGGGCACGCTCCATCCGGGCCACTACATGCTGCAAAACGTCACGCAGCCGCTCTTGATGGACGTGATCCGCGTGAGCTGTTCCCACCGGCAGGCCGAGCCGCACCAGCCGGAGAACTGGCTGATCGACGGCACGGGATGGCAGCTCATGTCCCGGCCCGCGCCCGCCGAATACGACGCGCTCCTGCGGGACGGACTCGCCTCCGGCCCCGGCCTGCTGGGGAACATGGGCAGCCGGGTGGATTATGCCACGCTGGTGTCTGCGCCCGTCGTCTCGTCGCTCGCGCTGGTCGTCTCGGAAGACCTTCAGTGGCACGTCACGACGAACTTCCGGGGCGGGCGGCAGGCGAAAGCCAGGTTCAAACACGCGGGCGCGGGTTATGACCTGTCCATCCCCGGCCCGTGCTGGCTGTCGCGCCTGGACGATCTGCCCCCCGGCACTTACCCGGTGTCGGCGGCAAACGTCGCAGCCGGCGAGTCCGTCATGCTGACCGTCAGCCTGGGCGAGCCGACGCCATGGGACAACTGCTGTTACAAGGTGATCGCGGGCGTCATCGTGGCGCAACGGTAGGTCATGGACTGGCCTTGATTTCGACAGGGAGGTGGCTTGAAATGCCGACACTGGATGTCATCTGTCTCGCGAACTCTCATAAGCACAGCGGCCGGTGCGTCGCGGGCCTGCGGCTGGATGGCGGGGGCTGGGTGCGCCCCGTCTCCACGGAGCCGGAGGGCGTCTTGCAGGCGTGGCACTACACGCTGGCGGGCGGCGGGGAGGCGGCCCTGCTGGATGTCCTGCGGATGCGGCTGACTGCCCCGCGCCCGGACCCGCACCACCCGGAGAACTGCCGGATGGACTATGGCCTATGGGGGCTGGTCGTCCGGCCCCTACCCCCGGAGGCGCGGGAGGTTCTATGGGAGAGCCTCGCACCCGGCCCGGACCTGCTGGGCGACCGCGAGGACAAGATCGCCTACGCCGCCCTGGTGAAGCGGCCCGCCCTCGCATCGCTGGCCTTGATACGTCCTGAAGGGTTGTCATGGCAAGTCCGGCAGCACGATCCGGCGGGCAAGCGACAAACGCGGGCGGTGTTCCATCTGGCCGAGGCCTGGTATAATCTGCCCGTGACCGACCCGGTCTGGCTGAAAGCCCTGGCGTCCCATGCGCCCGGCTCCTACCCGGAAGTGTGCGCCGAGACTTTGCTGACGGTCAGCCTCAGCGAGCCGTTCGCCCGCGACGGGTTCTGCTACAAGCTGGTCGCCGCCGTCATCGCGCCGTAGGAGCCGGTCACCATGTCCGAAGCCGAAGACCCCGCCCTGAGCCTCGTGCGACAAACGCTGGAAACCGCTCACCGCGAGTATGACCAGGGCATCCTGGAGAGCAGCCCGGCGCAGGTGCTGGCGTTCTACGAGAAGTGGACCGCGCCGGACTTCGAGGAACGGGACAACCCGAAAGGCCATGTGACGGGCCGGGCGGGGATGCTGGCGCTCATGGCACAGGTCGCGGCCTCCGGGAGCCTCGGCGGTGACATGGTAGCATTGGAAGCCAGCACCAGCATCGCCGAACTTGCCGTCGAAGGAAGCCGCGCCGTCGCCGTGACGACCAACAAGTACCGCTGCCGTCAGACGGACACGCAGGGGTGGTACGGCACCAGCGGCGCAGAGCATGAGGCCGAGATGGTGAGCCGCTGGCGGCAGACGTGGGTGAAGGATGAGGAGGGCTGGCGGTTGCAGGTCAATCAACTGCTGGACACTCAGACATATGTTGACGGGCTACTTTTCGTGCACCGATGAGGTCTAGCCCCGGCCTGAAGGCTGGGCCTACACGGATGGGCTGCCCCTTCGGGGCTTCGGAGAATGCCATCCCGAGCTGTAGGGGCGCCGCTTGCCGCGCCCTCTTGCGGGGCCGCGCTCCGAAGCCCCGAAGCGGGCGGCCCATCCGTGCAGACCGGCGGTTTAACGCTGGGACGTCTGGAAAAGAACCAAAAATGAAATCCATTTCCCGGACCCGCAATCAGGGCCGCACCGCTCTTTGCTCGTCCCTCTGTGTGCGCCGGTGCCTGACGGCCCTGCTGCTGGCCGCAGCGGTCGTGTTGCCGCCGTCCGCTCACGCGCAGAGCCAGACGACCGCCGTGAGAGCAGCAGACTTCCTCGGCAGCATTGGTGCAAACTCCTCGATTTCCAAGCGCGGGGAGACGTTGCAGGACACCATCAAGGCCGCGCGATACATCGGGCTGGGGTGGATCAGGGCGGGCTATGAGGGCGACATCCCCATCGAGGACCTCCTTGCGCTCCATCAGCAGGCCGGGGTGCGCTTCTCCTACGGCCTGGGGAGCGGCGGGGCAGACATCCCGAGGCTGCTGGCGGGTGGCCGGAGGCTGGCGGCGGCGGGTGCGCTGCTGGCGATCGAGGGGCCGAACGAGCCGAACAACTGGGGCCTCACCTATCAGGGCGAGAAAGGGGGCGGTGGGGCACCCTCGTGGCTTGCCGTGGCGAAGTTGCAGCGGGACCTGTACCAAGCCGTCAAGAGTGACCCGGTTCTGAAGAAGTACCCCGTGTGGAGCATCAGCGAGAATGGGGCCGAGACGGACAACGTGGGCCTGCAATTCCTGACCATCCCCGCCGGCACAAACGGCCTGATGCCGGACGGCACGCGCTACGCCGACGCCGCGAACGTCCACAACTACATCTACCACCCGAACTCTCCCGGCCTGAACGACAACAAGACCTGGAACGCCGCCGACCCGAGTCCCGCCTGCAAGGTGGACGGCCTGTACGGCAACTACGGCTCGACCTGGGCGCACCACTACGCGGGCTATTCCAGTGCAGCCCTCGAAACGCTGCCGCGCGTCACCACGGAGACAGGCGGGGCCATCGGCGGGGTCATCACCGAGGACGTTCACGCCCTGAACCTTATGACCATGTACCTGGACCAGTTCAAGCGCGGCTGGAGCGACACCGACGTTTACCTGCTGCGGGACCGGAGCGACGAGTCGGGGAACCAGCAGTACGGCTTCTACAGGCCGGACTACACGCCGCGCAAGGCGGCCGTCTACCTCCACAACCTGACCTCGGTTCTGGCCGACCACGGCACACTGAGAACGCCGGGGAAGTTTGGCTACTCGATCCCGAATGAGCCGGCCACCGTCCATGATCTGCTGCTGCAAAAGAGCAGCGGCGTCTTTGAACTGGTGGTGTGGGATGAGCAGATCAGTGGGAACAGCAGGGTTCGGGTAAACCTCGGCCGCGCCTTCCCGTCGGAGAAGATTTACGATCCGACGGTTGGAACGGAGCCTGTGCGGACGGTTCGCAATGCCGCTTCGCTCACGCTGACGTTGAGCGATCACCCTGTAATCATTGAGGTGCCAAGCAGTGTCGGGCGCGAGCAGCCCAGCGGGACGAGATGACTGCTGTCACGCGCGGAAGTCGCAGGGAAGCCAAGGAGAGCGCAGGGACGAGTGATTGAAACCACTCGCGACGCAGGGACCTGTCCAGGGGACAGAAGAAGCACCGGGCGTCTCCATCGTGTTTTGGCTCTGCCCCCTTGTCCTTTGGACAAATCTTACCGAAGCGAGTGATTTCGATCACTCGTCCGGCTTACTCGTCCGGCTCGCTGCAACACCTGTTGCAGTCAGTGCGTAAAGTCGTTTATGATCTAACATCACAGGAAACAACAGAATGGCATATTACTTAGGACTCGACATCGGCACGAGCGGGACGAAGGCGCTCCTGATTACAGAGAATGGGCAGCACGTCGCCTCGGATACGCAGGAGTACCCGCTGTCCACGCCCCGACCCCTGTGGGCGGAGCAGGACCCGGAAGACTGGTGGCAGGCGGCGATCCTGACGACCAAGAACGTGCTGCAAAAGGCGGGTATCAAGGGCGAGGAGATCGCGGGCATCGGGCTGTCCGGGCAGATGCACGGATCGGTGTTTCTGGACAAGGACAACCGAGTCCTGCGGCCCGCGCTGCTCTGGTGCGACCAGAGGACGCAGGCCGAATGCGACTGGATCACGGCGCAGGTGGGACACGACGCCCTGGTGGAGCATATCAGCAACCCGGTCCTGACCGGATTCACGGCCCCGAAGATCGTCTGGCTGCGGAACCACGAGCAGGAAACCTATGACAAGGTGGTCAAGGTCCTGCTGCCAAAGGATTACATCCGGTACAAGCTGACCGGCGTTCATGCGACCGAAGTGTCGGATGCCAGCGGGACAGCCCTGCTGGATGTCAAGAACCGGCGCTGGTCGGAGGAGGTCTTGGAAGCGGCGGGCATTCCGCGCTCCTTCATGCCCGACTGCGCCGAGAGCATCGAGATCACCGGGCATGTTCACGCCGAGGCAGCGGGCCTGACGGGGCTTGCCCAGGGAACGCCCGTCGCGGGCGGCGGCGGGGACCAGGCGGCGGGGGCGGTCGGCAGCGGCATCGTCGAAACCGGCGTCGTGTCCAGCACGGTGGGGACCAGCGGCGTCGTGTTCGCCTACTCGGACACGCCCGCGACCGACCCCCTTTTGCGCGTCCACACCTTCTGCCATGCCGTGCCGGGCAAGTGGCACACCATGGGCGTTGTCCTGTCGGCGGGCGGATCCCTGCGCTGGCTGCGCGACACGTTCTTCCAGCCGGAGGGCGTCGTCGCGCGGACGACCGGGGACGACCCCTACAACCTCATGGCCGAGGGGGCGCGGCAGGTCTCGGCCGGCTCCGAGGGGCTGATCTTCCTGCCCTATCTGACGGGCGAGCGAACGCCGTACCCGGACGCCAATGCGCGCGGGACGTTCCTCGGGATCACCCTGCGGCACAAGCGGCAGCACTTCGCGCGGGCGGTCTTGGAGGGCGTCGCCTATGCGCTTAACGACACGTTCCAGATCTTTGATGAGATCGGCGTGCCGGTCACGCAGGTGCGGGCGTCCGGCGGCGGCGCGAAGTCGCCCGTGTGGCGTCAGATCCACGCCGATGTGACGGGCCATCCCCACGTCACGCTCTCCGTGGACGAAGGCCCGGCCTTGGGGGCCGCCCTGCTCGCCGCCGTCGGCATGGGGGCGTACCCTTCGGTGGCCGACGCCTGCCGCGCGGCCATCCAGACGGTCGCGCAGACCGACCCGGATGCGGCGGCGCACAAGACGTATGAGAAGTATTACGGCGTCTACCGGGCGCTGTACCCCGCCCTCAAAGAGCAGTTCGCGGCGGTGTCGGCGATTGCACAGGAGGCGCAGGAAGCCGCCCGGTGAAAGAAACCATGCGTTGAAACGCACGGCAAGACGGCGCGGACGCCAGCAATCCCCGCTTCGCGGGGATCATAAGGATTTATCCCAGTGCCGCGAAGCGGTACTTCGTGGCCGCAGGCCGAATAGCCGTGCCATTCATGGAGCAACTGCACCCGACGGCATGGTCCTTGAAAGGAAACTTAATGCCCTCACAAACCTCCGACCGCTGGAAAGACGGAATGCGCGCCCCGCGCCTCCTTTGGACCCAGGTCGCCGCCCACGCCCCCGAGCGGGGCATCGCCACCAGTACGCATTCGGGCGTCTCTCAGGTGTACGCCTGGGACGTTCCCACCGGCGCGCTCCGGCCCCTGACCGACAAGCCCGGCGGCGTCACCTTCGGCCTGCTCTCGCCCGATGGCCGCTTTTTCTACTTCATGGATGATGCCAAAGGCAACGAAACCGGCCACTACGTCCGCATCCCCTATGAGGGCGGCCCCGCCGAAAACCTGACGCCCGGCCTGCCGGCCTACGGGGCGTCCACGACGCCGTTCCCGCAGCCCGCCGTGGCGTTCAGCCCCAGCGGGAATGCGCTCACGTTCCGCACCAACGACGCCGACGGCTTCCACCTGTGCCGGATCGGCATCGCGCCGGATGGGGCGCTGGGTCCGCCCCGCTTCCTCTACAGCACCCCCAGCCTCTTCCGGACGCCCCTGCTCACGGAGGACGGCAGCATCGCCGTCGTCGCGGCCTCCGAGCGGACCGGGAAGCAGCAGTACGCGCTGCTCGCCTTCGACACGGACGGGGCGCGCGTCGGGGAGCTTTACGACGGGCCGGACAGCAGCATCGAGCCGATCGCGTTCAGCCCCGTGCCGAGCGACACGCGCGTGCTGGCGAGTTCCGACCGGACGGGCGACAAGCGGCCCCTGCTGTGGGACGCCCGGACGGGCGAGCGCCGCGACCTACACCTGCCTGATGTGGCAGGCGAGATCGTGCCGCTGAACTGGTCGCCGGACGGCAGGCGCGTCCTGCTCTGCCGGTTTTCCAATGCCGTCCAGCGGCTCTACCTCTATGACCTGGGAACCGACCGGGCAACGCGGCTGGACCACCCCGACGGCGCGTTCACGTTCCTCGGCAGCTTGGGCGTCGCGTTCGCCCCGGACGGGCGCGAGATATTCGCCTCCTGGCAGAACGCCCAGAACAAATCGCGGCTGGTCGCCCTGGACGCCGACACAGGTGCAATGACGCGGACCGTCCTTTCGGCGGGCGACGCCCCGCCGGGACGACCGGTGCGCTCGGTCACGTTCCCCTCCTCCGACGGCCAGACGGTGCAGGGCTGGCTCTGCGTCCCAGACGGCGATGGGCCGTTCCCGACGGTCCTGGAAGTGCATGGCGGCCCGCACACCGTCGTCACCGAGTCGTTCGGCATGGGCAGCCTGTGGGCGGGGAACGGCTTCGCGTGGCTGTCGGTCAACTTCCGAGGCTCGACGACCTTCGGGCGGGACTTCATGGGCAAGATCTGGGGCGACGCGGGGCACTGGGAACTGGAAGACATGGTGGCCGCGCGGGACTTCCTGGTCGAGCAGGGAATCGCCAAGCCCGACAAAATCCTCGTCACCGGCGGCTCCTACGGCGGCTACATGACCCTGCTGGCCCTCGGCAGGCGGCCCGACTTGTGGGCCGGCGGCATGGGGCTTGTCGCCATCGCCGACCAGACGCTCACCTGGGAGGACTCGTCGGGCTTCCTCCAGGGCGTCACGACCGCGAGCTTCGGCGGGACGCCCGCCGAGAAGCCGGAGCTTTACCGGCGCGCTTCGCCGATCACCTACGCCGAGGATGTCTGCGCCCCGCTGCTTGTCATCCAGGGCCGCCACGACACGCGCTGCCCGCCGCGCCAGATGGAGGTCTACGAAGCAAAGATGAAAGAGCTGGGCAAAGACATCGAAGTCGTCTGGTTCGACTCCGGGCACGGGTCCGGCGCGACCGAAGAAGTGATCGGATGGTACGACCGGATGCTGCATTTTGCCCGCCGCGTCGTCGGCCCGGACGCCTAGAAAGACACGCTCATGCCCCGCTCCTTCGGAGAACCTTTGACCAGGCTGCGCGCCGTCCCCATCAAGGACAACGGCGAGCCGCTTGTAGACCCGCGTACCCTGTCTAAACGCATCCACTTCGCCGAAAAGCACCCCAAGTTCGAGGGGATGCCCCGGACGCCCAAGGTCCGCAAGGGTGTTGCTGAGAAACTGGCCCAGGCCGCCGAGTCGCTGCCCGATGGCACCGATATCGTCATCATCGAAGGCTTCCGCCCGCTCGCCCAGCAGCGGTTCATGTACGAGGAGCTGAAAAAGGAGTTCGCCCAGAAGCACCCTGAGTGGGGCAAAGCGACTTTGCACCGCATCACCAACACCATGTCCGCCCCGCCCGACGACCCCTGCCCCCCGCCCCACACGACCGGCGGGGCGGTCGACCTGTCCCTGGTCCGCGTCAAGGGCGGCGAGTGGCTGGACATGACGTCGCCCTTCGAGATGGACGAAACCAGCGCGCCCGGCGACACGCCCGGCCTGAGCGACGAGGCCCAGGCCAACCGCCGCCTGCTGTTTGGGGCGCTGGAAAAGACAGGCCTGACCAACTATCTGGGCGAATGGTGGCACTGGTCCTACGGCGATTCGGGCTGGGCCTTGCGCATCGGGGCGGAAAAAGCGATTTACGACCGGCTGCCGGAGAACTGACGAAGCCCCGGCCTCCCATAGGAGGCCGGGGCTTCTGCATTCGGAGGCAGTACGCTTGACTATCGCTCCTGGTCGGTCGGGCGGATCAGGATCTCGTTGACGTTGACGCGGGGCGGTTGGGTGACAGCGTAGAGGATGGCAGCGGCGATGTCCTCGCTCTCCAGCGGGGTCATGGCCTGGACGAACGCCTCGATCTGCTGCTTGGCTTCGGGGTGCGTGATGTGCTGGGTCAGCTCGGTCGCCACCGCGCCCGGCTCGATGATCGTCACCCGGATCTTGTCCTTGTAGACCTCCTGCCGCAGCGACTCGGAGAAGGCCCCGACGCCCCACTTGCTGGCGTTGTAGACGCCCGCGCCCGCCCGCGCGGTCCGGCCCGCGACGCTGGAGATGTTGACGATGTGGCCCGTGCCCTGCGCGCGCATCAGCGGCAGGGCGGCGTGGGTGGCGTACATCAGGCCCAGGACATTGGTGTTAATCATCCGCCGCCAATCCTCGGTGTCCGCATTCCCGATGGGGCCGAGCAGCATGACGCCCGCATTGTTGACCAGGATGTCAATTCGCCCGAAGGCGGCGTTCGCGGCCACCACCATTTCCCGCGCCTGGTCTTCCACAGCAACATCCGCCACAATGGCTTTGACCTTGCCGCCCATCGCCTCGATGCGTTTAGCTAAGTCTTCCAGCCGGTCCGCGCGCCGGGCGGAAATCGCGACCGAAGCCCCTTCTTCCGCCAGGGCCAATGCCGTCGCCTCGCCGATGCCCGACGAGGCGCCCGTCACCAGCGCGACTTTGCCGTCCAATTTCCCTGCCATGTGTCCGTATCTCCTTTAATGCCCTGCCGAAGCCGGACTTGTCCGGCCAATATACCCGTGCGGCAGGACTTCGTATCAGAGGACGGTCAGGAGAGCGGAGGCGTCTCTGCAATGTTCCTGGGTATGAATACCGTTTTCTGACGCCTGCCTCTGTTGCGAACCGCCACCAGAGTTTTAGAACTGAACAGGCCATCCGTCAGATAGAAGTCGGCTTCAAACAGGAAGCCGAACAGCTCGTAGAGGCCAATGAAGAACCGGATGGTCCCCAGGCCGACGTGCAGTAGTATCTCGCTCATCTTCCCCTCCAACAAACGCCGAGCATGTCCGCCTGAAGTCATTCGCCCGCCGCATCGCCCGCGAACTCGATTAAGGCGTAGATGTCCGACAGGGCCAGCGCCGTCTCCACGCTGGGCAGATGGACGGCACTGTCCAGACCGGTGATGACCCGATAACGCCAGTGATCGTCGTCGCGCGTGTAGAGTTCGATGCGCGCCTCGTCCTGAGCTACCAGGAGGTAGTCGGCCAGGGCCGGGACGGTCTGGTAATAGCGGAACTTTTCGCCATGGTCATAGGCTTCAGTGGAGTCGGAGAGGACTTCGACGACCAGGAGAGGGTTGGTGATAATGTCCTTGCGGCTCCGGTGGAAGCCGAGCGGCCCGCAGACGACCGACACGTCGGGGAAAGTGTTGACATCCGCGCGGGTATGGACCTTCATGTCCGAGCCAAAGACGCGGCAGCCCCTGGGGACGAGGGCGTTGCCGAGGGCGCGGACGATGTTGCCACCGATGGTGCTGTGGTCGGCGGTGCCGCCGCTCATGGCGCGGATTTTGCCTTTGACGTATTCCCAGCGCCCGAAGTTGGTGCGCTCGAACTCGAAGGACTCGTCCTCGGTATAGCACTCTTTTTCGATGTACTGGTATTGGCGGGCTAAAGCCATTGTTGTTCCTCTGCGCTTGTGGTTCTGCGGCGGATGGGGCGATTCCTGCTTGACGCCTAGACGGACCGCGCGGCGCGGAGGAGCCAGGCGGCGAGGGCGTCGCGGCGGGCGGACATCTGCGCCTCGACGTCGGCGTGGGAGAGGGGGGCGTTGGTGAGGAGGCCGGTGCCGTAGTTGGTGGCGAGGGCGACGCCCGCGTAGGGCAGGCCGGCCTCGCGGCACAGGGTGGCCTCGGGTGCCCCGGTCATGCCGACGACGTGGGCACCCCAGCCCGCGAACAGGCGGACCTCGGCGGGCGTCTCGTAGCGCGGGCCGGAGACGCACAGGTAGGTGCCGTGCGGGTGGATGTTGGGTGCCAGAGTGGAATCCACGGCGGCGAGCAGGGCCGCGCGCAGGGCGGGGTCGTAGGGATGAACGAAATCGGTGTGGCGGACGTCGCCCGGCTCCCCGAAAAAGGTGACGACCTCACCTTTGGTCAGGTCCAGGAAGTCATCCAGCACGACCAGATCGCCCGGCACGATCTCGGAGCGCAGCGAGCCGGCGGCGGCGGTGGCGAAAACGGCATCGGCCTCCAGGTGGCGCAGGGCAGCGATGTTGGCGCGGTGGTTGATCCGGTGCGGCGGCAGCCGGTGGCCCGCGCCGTGCCGGGCCAGGAACAGCAGTTCGCGGCCTTCGTCCAGGTCGGCCCGCGTGAGTGAGGCCGCGCCGTAAGCGGTTTCGACCGTTTCGGGCGTCCCCGCCACCAGGGCTTCGCCGAAGCCCGTCCCGCCGATGATCGCGATGCGCCTCATTGACAAACGCCCCCTTTGCGTGATACACTGCCCGCCGTGAGAGACACGCGAGCGAGCGAACGCCCCCATTCCCCACTCTATTCTACACCATCCGCGCGCCCGTGGCAAGCCCGCCTCCTGGTTCCAGCCTTCCTGCTCCTGCTGACGCTCCTCTACTTCTGGCCGCAGGTTGTTCAGGGCCGCGTTCTGTATTGGGGCGACATCGGCTTGTACTTTACCCCGATGGCGGGCTTCCTGCGGGAGAACCTGCGGGCGGGGCGCGTCCCGCTCTGGAACCCCTTGATCTTCTGCGGCACTCCGTATGCCGGCAACCCGCAGGCATGGCCGCTGTACCCGGTCACGGCCCTGCTGCCGCTCGTGTTCCCCTCCTACTTCCTCGGCCTCACCGTCGCGCTACACGTCTGGCTTGCGGGCATCGGGACCTACCTGTTCGCCCGGCGCGTGCTGGCCGTTGGGCGGGCGGCGGCCCTGCTGGCAGCCATCACGTTCATGTTCGGCGGGCAATTGGTTTCCAAAGAACAGTTCCCGAACATGGTGCAGGCGTCCGCCTGGCTGCCCTGGGTGCTGTGGGCGCTGGACCGGGTGCTGCGCGGGCATCGCGTCCGGGACGCGCTGGGGCTGGGCCTGATACTCGGGCTGCAACTGCTGGCCGCCCACGCGCAGATGACCCTGCTGACGCTGTACCTGGCGTCGGCCTGGGGCGTGTTCGTGCTGCGGGCGCACCCGGTGCGGCGGCAGACGGTGGGGCGTCTCCTCCTCTCCGGCTTCGTGGCGGTGGGGTTGGCGGCGGGGCAGATTTTGCCCGCCGTGGCACTGTTCCGGGACGCGGCCCGGCAGAAGCTCTCGTTCCACGTCGTCAACCGCTTCTTCCTGCCGGACCATCAGCTCGGCAATTTCCTGCTGCCGCGCCTGCACGGGCACCCCTATTGGGGCGACTGGACGGCGCGGGGCAACTTCTGGGAGACGTGCTGCTATGTCGGCTGGCTGTCCTTCGGACTGGCGCTCTGGGGCGGCGTCGCGGCCTGGCGCAAGGGGGGGATGGCGGCGGCCCGGTTCTGGACCGGCGTCTTTGCGTTCGGCGTCTGGATGGCGATGGGGGGGAGCGGCGGGCTGTACTATGCAGCCTACTTCGCCCTGCCGGGCTTCCGCGCCTTCCACGACCCGGCCCGCTGCCTGCTGTGGGCGTGCTTCGCGCTCTCACTGCTGGCGGGGTACGGCCTGGAACGGGTCCGAACGCGGCCCCTCGGCCTGACCGTCACCGTTCTGCTGCTGGCCTTCGCCGACCTGACACTCTTCGGGCGGACGCTGTACCCGCTGGCGGACCCGGCCGCGCTGTTCCCGGTTCCGCCGAACATCGCCGCCGTCCGGGCTGACCCGGACGTGCGGGCGCATCAGGCGCGCATCCTGGCCCCGACGGCGGGCGTCTGGCTGCGCTTCACCGGGCTGAAGAGTTTCCGCCAGGACGTGCCGGGGTATCAGACGCTCTGGGCGGACACCCTGACGCCCAACCTGATGATGCCCTACGGCCTGCGCGACGCCTACGGCTATGAGCCGGTGGCGCTGAAGGACGCGCAGGCGACCGACGGCAAGGCGGCGCAGGCGTTCGACCCAAAGGCGAAGTCGGAACAGAGGCTGGAGGCGGCGAGCCTCGCGGGCGCACTCGGCGTGAAGTACGTCGCCGTCTGCCGCGTCACGCCGCCGGAGACGACTCTTCCCGGACTGATCCCAATGCGCGCCGCGCTCACCCTCGCGCCGCCGGGGCGGCAGACCGGGCAGCAGGCGCAAGTCTACCTGTCCCGGAACGCGCGGTGGCAGCCGCGCGCCTGTCTGGAAGGGTCATCCGCGCCGGTCATGCTTCAGGAGGCGGGGCCGGACCGGGTGACGCTGACGTGCGTGACGACTCGCCCAGCCCGGCTGATACTGGCGGACACGCAGGCGGCGGGCTGGTCGGCCACGGATAACGGGCGGCCGTTGACCATCGGGACCTACCGAGGGAGCCTGCGGGCTGTTGGTCTGACAGAGGTCGGGGCCCACACCGTCGTGTTCACCTATTCCCCCACCCCGTACCGGCTCGGCCTGTACCTGTCGCTGCTGACTCTGGCAGGACTGGCGGGGGCGTTTGCCGCCATAAGAAAATTCGTGCGCTTGGGAGGAATCGGCGGCGGCAGCGTGGAATAGCGGCAGAACAGTCCGGGCAGTGCCGCCCCACCCTTCCCAAAGACCCAAGACTCAGCGACCCAAATCTACTTCGGAGGACTTTTCTCATATGCCTCATCCCAGCGCCACCGCGCGTTTGTTCGGCTGCCTCTTTTCCGCCGCCGCTTTAGGATTCACCCTAGCCGGCTGCGCCAACAAATCGCCCGGCGGCTCGTCCGGCGGGGGTGCGGCCTCGGACGCCATCGTCATCGGCGAATACGGCTCCATGACCGGCGCGCAGGCGACCTTCGGGGTGGCGACCGACAACGGCATCCAGCTCGCCGTTTCCCAGATCAACGCGGCGGGCGGCATTGACGGGCACAAGGTCCAGGTCGGCTCGACCGGCAAGCCCGAGGACGACCAGGGCCAGCCGGACGCCGCGCTGACGGGGGTGAAGAAACTGATCACCCAGGACAAGGCCGTCGCCGTGCTGGGCGAGGTGGCCTCCAAAAACTCCATCGCCGCCGCGCCGTTCTGCAACTCCAACAAGGTGCCGATGATCTCCCCTTCGTCCACCAACCCCAAGGTGACCGCGACCGGCAAGTACATCTTCCGCGTCTGCTTCATTGACCCCTTCCAGGGCACGGTCGGAGCCAAGTTCGCGACGGGGACGCTGCACGCGAAAACGGCGGCGGTGCTGTACGACAAGACGAGCGACTACAGCAATGGCCTCCAAGACTTCTTCCAGAAGGCATTCACCTCCCAGGGCGGCAAGGTGGTGAGCGTCAGCACCTATCAGGGCGGTGACCCCGATTTTCGGTCGGCCCTGACCACGATCCGGGCGACCAATCCGGACATCCTGTATGTCCCCGGCTACTACACCGACATCGGCACCATCGCCCGACAGGCGCGCGAGGTCGGCATCAAGGTCCCGATTATCGGCGGCGACGGTTGGGAGTCGCCGGACCTCCTGAAAGGCGCGGGCGGCGCGCTTGAGGGCTGCTATTTCACCGACCACAGCGCGCTCGACCCGAAGGACCCCCTGGTCAAGAAATTCATTGACGCTTATAAAGCCGCGTATAAGGGCCAAAGCCCCGACGCCCTGGCCGGCGCGGGCTACGACGCCGCGGGGGTCCTGTTCGCCGCCTTCAAGGCCGCCGGGAAGCCCGCCGACGGCGACTACAACTCGGACGATTACCGGGCCAAGCTGCGCGACGCTATCGCGGCGACGAAGGACTACAAGGGCGCGACCGGCGACATCACGCTGGACGCCGACCGGAACGCCAAAAAGTCCGCCGTCGTCTTGCAGATCAAGGGCGACAATTACAAAAACCTAATCGCCACGTTCCAGCCGTAGGGCCTTCACACTCACGCCTATGCACGACCTCTCACAGCAGCTACTCATCGCCTTGCAGCTCGGCAGCATCTACGCCCTGATCGCACTGGGCTACACGATGGTTTACGGCGTCCTCAAGCTCATCAACTTCGCACACGGCGACGTTTACATGGTTGGCGCGTATGCCGGACTGGGCACGGCCAACATCGGCATGGCGACCGTCCTGGGCGGCGGCATGGCCGCCTTCCTGCACACAAGGACACTGGTTCCCTCCTGGCTAGGCGCGATCCTGGTGCTGCTGGCGGCCATGCTGCTCTGCGCCCTGCTCGGGCTGGTGATCGAGCAGGCCGCCTACCGGCCCCTGCGGACGCGGGCCTGGATCGCGCCCGCCGTGTTCCTGGGCGCGGCGGTCGGCTACGTCGCTTACGAGATCGCGCTCAACTCGAACCTCACGCCCGCCTCTTCCGTCGCCATCGGGCTGGCCGCGTGGCTGGGACTGGCCGCCCTCCTCTTCACGACGCAGCGGCGGCGCACGCCGGGCAGCGCCTCGCGGCTGACCGCCCTGATCACGGCCATCGGCGTCTCGCTCTTCATCGAGAACTTCGGCGTATTGAAACAGGTATTCTCGTCCGAGCCGCGCTTCTTCCCGCCCATCGTTGCCCTCTCGCCCGCCGTGGAGAACGCCCTGATCTTCGGCGTCTCGCTCACGCTGATGGTCGCCCTGACTTATATCGTGACCCGGACGCGCGTCGGCAAAGCCATCCGGGCGGTCTCGTTCGACGCGGACGCTGCCGCGCTCATGGGGATCAACACGGACCGCGTGATCGCCTTCACCTTCATGCTCGGCGCGTCGCTGGCCGGGGCGGCGGGCGTGCTGGTCTTCGGGCTACAGCACACGCACTTCGACCCCTATGTCGGCATCCTGTACGGCCTGAAAGCCTTCGTCGCCGCCGTGCTGGGCGGCATCGGCAACATCCCCGGCGCGGTCTTGGGCGGGATCATCATGGGGCTGGCCGAGACACTGGTCGTGGCTTACGGCCCGCGCGTCGGCATTGACAGCACCTACCGCGACGCCGTGGCCTTCCTGCTGCTGATCGTGATCCTGCTGTTCCGCCCGGCGGGGCTGCTCGGGCGGTTCGCCCCGGAGAAGGTGTAATGGCCGCCACCTACCCCGCCCCCTCGCAGAAGACGCCCACGGCAGCCAAGGCCCGCCCACTCTGGCTCCGCCTGGGCGGCATCGCCCTGCTTATTGCCCTGCTGCTAGGCCTAGACCACCTGATGTACGGCGCGGACCGGGTGGCGCACGACCAGTACAAAGAGGACATCCTGATCCGTTGCGGCCTGGCAATCATCCTGGCCGTTTCGCTGAACATCGTCAACGGGTTCACCGGGCAGTTCTCGCTGGGCCACATCGGGTTCTACATGGTGGGCGCGTATGTCGGGGCGGCCCTTTCCACCTACGGACACGCGCGCCTGTTCCCGCACCTGCCGACGGACGGCTCGCCGGTCGGCATCCTGGAAGGGGCGTGGCCGGTTCTGGCGACGAGTCTTGCGGGCGGGCTGGCGGCGGCGGCCATCGGGTTCCTGGTCGGCCTGCCCTCGCTGCGGCTGCGCGGGGACTACCTCGCCATCATCACGCTGGGCTTCGCGCAGATCATCCTGGTCATCATCCGCAACATCAAGGCCGTGGACGGCGCGACCGCCTTCACCGGCCTGCCCGTCGCGAGCCAGGACCAGTCCCTGATGCACGTCGCGACGCCGCACATGACGAACCTGTTCTGGGTGTTCCTGGTCGCCGCCCTGGTGCTGTGGGTGGCCTACAGCCTGCGCTTCTCGGTCCACGGGCTGGCCTTCCTGGCCGTGCGCGAGGACGAGATCGCCGCCGAAGCCATGGGCATCAACACCACGCGCTATAAGGTGCTGGCCTTCGTCCTGAGCGCCTTCTTCACCGGCATCGCGGGGGCACTGTTCGCCCACTACCAGTCGTCGCTGTCTAACGAGTCGTTCCGGTTCGAGCGCTCCATTGATACGGTCGTGATGGTGGTCCTGGGGGGGCTGGGGAGCATCAGCGGCGTCGCCATCGCCGCCGTCCTGCTGACGGTCCTGCCGGAAGCCCTGCGGCCCATCGCCGAGTACCGGCTGGTGGTCTATCCGCTCCTGCTGGTCATCCTGATGCTGACGCGCCCGCAGGGAATCTTCGGGCGCGAGGAGATCGGCCGCGCCTGGCTGGCCGGGCAGGTCGGGGCCGTGCGCGGCTGGCTCGGCCGCCGCCCCGTGCAAACGCCTGCCCTGGAGACGGGCCGCGACGTGATGACGACGGCGCGGGACCGCGACGATGTGGACGTCTGAGGCGTTCACCCACCGGTGATCGGCTGCTCCAGACGCTGCGGCTCTTGCTTGAACGATCCGGCGCGGCCCGGTACAATGGCGACAAGAGGCATCATGAAATTACTTCTCACTTCCGCCGGCATCAAAAACGCGAGCATCCACGACGCGCTGGTCGGCCTCCTCGGCAAACCGATTACAGAGTCCAATGCCCTCTGCATCCCCACCGCGATGTACGGGCACCCCATGGCCGGACCCGGTCCGGGGGCATGGCGTTTCATCAGCGGACGAGAAACCCGCACCCCGATGTGCGAGCTGGGTTGGAAGTCCCTGGGAGTGCTGGAACTCACCGCGCTCCCCAGCATCGATGAGGAGCGTTGGGTTCCCAAGGTCCGGGAAACCGACGTGCTGCTGGTGGCGGGCGGCGATGCGCTGTACCTCTGCCACTGGATGCGTCAGTCCGGGCTGGCGGACCTCCTGCCGTCGCTGCGTGAGACGGTCTGGGTGGGACTGAGCGCCGGGAGCATGGTGATGACCCCCCGCATCGGGGCGGACTTCGTCGGCTGGATGCCGCCCGCTGGTGGCGATGAAGCGCTAGGGATCGTCGACTTCTCGATCTTCCCACACCTGGATCACGAGGACCTGCCGGAGAATACCATGGCCGACGCGGAAAGGTGGGCGGCCGGCCTGCCGTCGCTGTCCTACGCGATTGACGACCAGACCGCCATCAAAGTGGTCGATGGTGCCGTTGAAGTCGTCTCCGAGGGGCATTGGAAGCTGTTCACGCCGTAACATCCAAGATGTTGGGTGGGTTCACTCGCGTTCACCCGCGATTTCTGGTCACACTCCCCGGTGGCCTACTTCACGTCCACGGCGAGCGTGACGGCCTCGTCACAGGGCAAGTGCCGCCCCTCTTCCGATAACGCCCCATAAAATGCTTCGCCCAAGACGGCCCGGACCTGGGCGGCGCAGCGCTCCGTTTCCGCCGCCCCGGCGGGCGTGGGGACGACGCCCAGCGCGTCGCCCAGTGCTTGTGATGCGCCGAGGAGCCGGGCCGCCGAGGCCGCACGGCCTTCGGCCAGCGCGAGGGCGGCACATTCTTCCAACGTCACCATGATCTGATGCGTGTCGGCCTGTTTCTGGTGCAGGCCGAGGCTCTCGGCCAGCCGCAACCGGGCAGACGCGGGCTGCCCCTGGCGCAGAGCCAGGCGGCCAAGCCCGCGCAGTGCGACCGCCGTGTCCCCGTCCTCGCCGGTTTCGCGCGATACGGCCAGGCTTTCCTCGAACAAGGCGCGGGCCGTTTCCCACTCCTCCCGGTCAAGGGCGACGAGTGCCAGACTGATCTGCACCAGCGCCAGCGGGCCGCTGCCGTGTTCCCGGCAGAGGGCGAGGCTCCGTTCAAAGCAGGCCCGCGCCGCCGCCGACTCGTTCAACCCCTGCTCGATCTCGCCCAGATTATACAGGGCAAAGGCCAGGTTGCGGCTGTCACCGTCCGCCTCGTGGATGCGGACGGCGGCGGCATACAGGGCGCGCGCCTGGGCATAATCCCCCTGCCAGTGGGCAATGATCGCCAGCCCGCCCAGAGAGGTCGTGCTGTGGTGTCCTTCCCCTTCGATCTCCCGAGCCTGCGTCAGAGCCAGCGTGAAGTTCGCCTTCGCCTCCTCATGCCGCCCCTGGTAGAGCAGGGCATTGGCCAGCATCTGCCGCGACTTCAGGGGGCCGATCCTGTCGTCCAGCGTGTCCCAGAGCGAAAGAGCGGCCTCACTGTAAGTCTGCGTCGCCGGATAGTCGCCCTGCCAGTAGGCCAGGAAGCACGCGCCGTGAAGGGCGGCGGCGCGCAGGGCGGGCGGGGCATCCTCGCCACGCGCCAGGGCTGCCCTGACGCGCCCGCACCCCTCACGCAAGTAGCCGCGCATGGCCCAGAACTGGACGAGCGCGGCGGCAAGGCGCAGCTCGGTTTCTGCACCGTCCGTGTCAGCGTGGGCGGCGTCAAGGGCCGCGCGCAGGTTGTCGTTGTCGGCCTCCAGGCGCTCCAGCCAGTGCGCCTGGGCGGGGCCGCGCAGGGCCGCCCGCGATGCTTCCGCTTGGGCCGTGAAGTGGTCGCCGTGCCGCGTCCGCAGCCGCGCCCGTTCTTCTTCCGGGAGGTGTTCATCGGCGAACTCGCGCAAAGTTTCCAGCAGGCGGAAGCGCGGCTCCGCCCCGTCGTGTTCCACCGTCACTAGCGACCGCTCCCGGAGCTGAGTCAGGAACTCCAGTGCCGCCGGTTCCGCGCAGACCGCCTGCGCCGCCTCCACTGTGCAGCCGCCCCGGAAGACCGACAGGCCCGCGAAGAAGCGCTGCAAGGCGGCGGGGATCAAGTCATAACTCCACGCCACGGCGGCCCACAGGGACCGGTGGCGCCCATCCTTGTCCCCGCGCCGCCCGGTCAGCACTTCGAAACGATGCGCCAGGCGCTCGTTCATCTGGGCGGGGGAAAGGACAGACGCCCTCGCCGCCACCAGCTCGATGGCGAGGGGGAGGCCTTCCAGGTTCCGGCACAAGGCGGCGACGGCGGCGGCGTTGCCGCGCGTGAGCTGGAAGTCCGGGCGGGCGGCCTGCGCGCGGTCCACGAAGAGCTGCGCGCCCGCCGACTCCGCGACCCGGTCGGGCGTCTCGGGCGCATCCGGCGGGGGCAATGGGGGGATGGAGAGGGGGCGGACCGGCTGCTCGCGCTCGCCGGGCAGGGCGAGCCGGCGGCGTGAGGTGACCAGGCAGGCCAGGGCGGGCAGGCGGGTCAGCAGGGAAAGGACCAGGGGAGCGCCGCGCTCGACCAGATGTTCAAAGTTGTCCAGCACGAGCAGGGCTGGCGGCAGGGCGGACAGCGCGGCCACGACCTGGTCCAGCGGCTCGGCGGCATCGTCGCGGGGGAGGGCCAGCGCCTCGGCGACGGCGGCAGGGATCAGGCGGGCATCGGACAAGTCGGCGAGGGGGACGAAGCAGACCGGACCGGCAAAGCGGCTGCCGGGATGGGCGCTGATCTGCCGGGCCGTTTCCACAGCCAGCCGGGTCTTGCCCACCCCGCCCGGCCCGGAGAGCGTCACCAGCCGCGTGTCCGGCGCTTCCAACGCTTCAACGGCCCGCGCGCGGTCCTGCTCCCGCCCGAAAAACCGTGTGAATTGGAGGGGCAGCCGGAGGAGGCGCGGGGCGGGCGTGACGCGCTCCAGGTCCACCGCAGCGTCGAACTCTGGAGGAAGGCCTGACGGCGTCCAGGCGGCCAGCTCTTTCTGCTGCGCGCGAATCTCATCATACACAGCGGCCAGACGCTCCCGCTCCTCCACCACCCAGTCGTCGTAGGAGCCTGGCAGCAGGTTCCCGCCGTAGAGTGCGGCAGCGCGGGCCAGCGCGTCGCGCCTTGCGGTCGGGGGGGCGGTACGGGCTGCCGCCGCCCAGGCCGCCTCGAAGTCGGCGACATCACAGCGGAAGGCATCGGCGTTGAGGCCGACGAAACTGCGGTCGGCGACCAGGACGCTGCCGGGGGGCAGGGGTGGCGGCTCTAGCTGGCGGCGCAGGGAGGCGATGGCGACGCGCAGGTTCAGACGGCCCGAAGGCAGATCGGCCTCCGGCCAGAGCAGGTCACACAGCTCCTCACGCGAGTGGGCACGCCGGGGGTAAAGCGCCAGCCGTGCCAGCAGAACGGCGACGCGCGAAGTGGCGAACCGGGTGATCGTCGTCTCGCCCATCTGCGCGCGCAAAGCGCCCAACAGTTGAATCCGCCAGGGTGCGTCCATGGTGCCGACTCCCTCCGCTTCCTCTTTCTCTTAGAAGCAGAAAGCGTGCCAATGTGTCGTTCCAGCAGGGGAAGACAGTGATAACAGCTATTCTACCAGATTATAGAGGAAGACGGAAGGGAAAGCGACCCGGACGACTCACAGGCCGCCATAGACGACGTTCCCGCCGGCGACCGTGGCCCGCACGGACAGTCCCTGCGGCCACTCATCCGGCGGCAGAGAGAGCGGGTCCCCGTTCAGGACCACGAAGTCGGCGCGCTGGCCCGGCGCGATCCGGCCCCGGTCGGCCTCCTGGAAGACGCTGTAGGCCGCCCCCTCCGTATACGCGGTGAGGGCGTCGCGGACGGAGACGCGGTGGCCCGCGCCCAGGGTCCGGCCGGAGGGCGACCGGCGCAGGGCGGCGGCGGCGATCCCGTCAAGGGGTCGGCCGGGGACGACGGGGAGGTCCGAGCTGAAGACGAGCGGCAGGCCTGCCGCCTGCGTCTCGGTGTAGGGCATCAGCCGCTCGGCGCGCGAGCCGCCCAGGGCGTCGGCGTAGGCGTCGCCGAAGCGCATCAGGAACTCGGGCTGGTAGACGGGCAGGACGCCGAGCCGGGCCATGCGGCCCACCTGGTCCGGCCAGAGCAGCATGGCGTGTTCGATCCGGTGCCGGGCGTCTTGACGTGGCAGCCGCATCTGCGCCTTGCCGTAGGCGTTCAGGCAGAGATCAATGGCCGCGTCGCCGATGGCGTGGGCGGCGATCTGCCAGCCGGCCTCGTGGACGCGGGCGATCATGTGATCCAGCGCGTCTCCAGCCCAGACCGCCGTCCCCATCTCCTCGCTCTGCGTGAACGGCGAGCGCAGGAAGGCCGTCCGCGTGGTCAAGGCACCGTCGGTGAATATCTTGGCGGGGCCGATGCGGACCCAGTCCGTCTCGGTCGTCAGGTCGCCCGCCGCGGGGACGGTGTCCAGGCTCGCCAGATAGGCTAATGTCATCATCAGCGTGCAGCGGACCGAGAGCGCGCCGGAAACGGCGGCCTCGTGGTAGGCGGGGATCTCGGCGGCGCTGTCCCAGGCGGAGACGCCCGGCGTGGCGTCCACGGCGCTCGTGATGCCCATGGCGTTCAGCGCGCGCCCCGCATTCCCCAGCGCGCGGACCTTTTCCGAGTGCGTCGGGTCGGGCGCGACGTGGTAGGCCAGGTCCACGGCGGTTTCCAGCAGTGTCCCGGTCGGCTCACCGGTTTCGTCCCGCACGATCGTGCCGCCGGGCGGGTCCGGCGTCTCGCGCGTGATGCCGGCGAGCTGCAAAACACGGCTGCTGACCGAGACGGCGTGGCCGCTGGCGTGAGTGATGAGGACGAACGGCCTGCCGCCCGCGACGGCATCCAGGTCCTGGCGGGTCGGGTGGCGGCGCTCGGCGAGGACGTTCTGGCTGTAGCCGCGCCCGCGTACCCACGTCTCCGGTCCGGCGTTCATCGCGTCCGCCCGCGCTTGCAGCAGGCCGATGAGGTCCGGGATGGTCCGTACATCGCTCAATGCGACCGCCGCGAGTGACAGGCCGAAGCCGAGGATGTGGCAGTGGGCATCGTGAAAGCCCGGCAGCAGCGTCGCCCCGTTCAGCGAAACGACGCGAGTTTCCGGCCCGGCCAGCGGCGGGACATCCTCGGCCCGGCCCACGGCAAGGATACGCCCCTGCGTCACGGCGACACACGAGGCAGGCGAGTCCGTTAAAGGCAGGGCGGCATGGGTATAGATGAGGTCAGGTGGGGATGACATATGCTGTCTCCAACAGGCGCGGCCCGAAATGGGTTCCTGCCGAGGAAGCAGGAGAAACGACCACGCCTCCCGAACCACACCGAAACCCGACCAACACAGGAGAACACCCATGCCGACACGCGAGATCGCCCGCTCCGAGTGGAAGACGTATTTTGACGAGTTCAGCCGTGCCCGCGCCGGGGAGCGCGTGACGGTGGAGCTGATCCATGACCCGCAGAGTGATCCGCAGTTCACGCTCCGGCGGCAGCCGCTCGTCGGCATCTCGTTTGAAGAGAAAGGCAGCGGCGAAGGCCAGATCGAGATCATCGCCGGGGGCGAAACCGACGATTCGGCCACCCACGCCGTCACGCACCCGGTCCACGTCTACCACAAGAACGCGCGGGGCCTGATCAGCGACGAGGTAAACGTGGACGAGGTCCTGGAGATCACTTCCACCGACGACCCGCGCATCACCTTCCTGCGTTTCGAGGCGGCGGAGTAGCCGCCTCTGCCCTGGCACCTGGAGGAGCCGCCATGTCACAGCCGCCGCCCTGGCCGCCGCAGCCCGGCGGGCAGGGGCCACAGTACCCGCCGCCGTATGGACAGTACCCGCCGCAGCGCCTGCTTCAGCCCGTCAACGGTGGGCTGATCCTGACTCTGGGCATCCTGGGGCTGCTTCTCTGCAACCTGCTCGGTCCGGTCGCGGCCGTCATGGGTGGCAATGCGGTCGCGGCGATTGCCCGTGGGGAGGCCGATCCAAACGAGCGCGGGTCAGCGAATGCTGGCCGGATTCTGGGGATCATCAGCACGGTCTGCCTGGTCTTGTGGGCGTTAGGCCTGGCCATCGCCGTTGCCAGCCCGGACTTCCGCCAGGGCTTCGCGCGGGGATTCACCCAGAGCTACCACCGCACGGCCCCGAACCCGTGAAGCCTCTCATCCAGTGTGTCCCCAACTTCAGCGAGGGCCGCCGGCCCGACGTCATCGCGGCCATTGTGGAGGCGGTGCGCGGGACGGCGGGTGTTCGGCTGGCGGACTGGAGCGCGGACCCGGACCATAACCGGCTGGTAGTCACGTTCGTCGGCCCGCCCCCCGCCGTCCGCGAGGCCGCCCTGTCCGCCGCCGCCGTGGCCATCACGCGGATTGATCTGGGCAACCACGAAGGCGTTCACCCGCGCCTAGGCGCGCTGGACGTGCTGCCGTTCGTGCCGCTTTCGGGCTTGGCTCTAGCCGACTGCGCCGCCCTGGGCCGCGAGGTCGGGCAGGAGTTGGTGGCCCGGCACGGCCTGCCCGTGTTCCTCTACGAAGCCGCCGCACCCGAACCACGCTCCTTGCCACTTGTCCGCAAAGAAGCGTTCCAAACGCTGACGCCCGACTTCGGCCCGGCTATCCCCCACCCCACGGCTGGGGCCGCCGTCGTGGGGGCGCGTGGCCCGCTGATCGCCTACAACGTCGTCCTCGCCGCGCCCGACCTGTCCATCGCCCGCGCCATCGCCCGCGAGCTGCGCGCCCTGCCAAATCTGCCCGGCGTGCGCGCGCTGGGCCTGCGCCTTCCCTCGCGCGGATTAACGCAGGTTTCGATGAACCTGACCCGCCCCGCCGACACGCCCCTGCTGTCCGTCTTCCGCCATGTCGAGGCGCGCGCCCTCGCCCTGGGCACGTCGGTCGTCGAGAGCGAGATCATCGGCGCGCTCCCCGGCCCCAGCGCCTTCGGCGTCCTGGCCGACGCGCTGCAAGCACCGGGCCTGAAGGCGGGGCAGGTATTATGGGAGGACTGGCCGGAGTAGACCGCTTTTGGCATGACGCGCATCCTTTCAGCGCGGACTGCGTTTAGGACGATATGAACACACCTGACACACAATTCGGCTGGATGTTCGTCGCCATCGCGGCTCTCTTCACGCTGGGACTCATTCCCCGCTTCGCGCGCCGCTTTTATCCCGGCTCGCCCAGCCTCCTCAGACGTCTGGCTGCGCCCGTGATCTTCCTGCTGCTGGCGGCGGCCTGCTTTGCGGGGATGGCTTTGCCCTCGTTGAGCCTGGTCGTGCTTCTGGGTACGGCAATGATCGCCGTCACCCGAAGGAAAGGCCGCAGGCCACCCCGCGTTTAGCAAGGCGCGGCGCTCCCAACGCCGACAACCGCGTTAAACCGAAAAAACTTGTATAAAGGCGTGACCGAGGCGATTATCCGCGCAAATGTGCCGTATAATGGTTAATCGGCATTATTTGTCACAACGATTGAAGGGTAACACGGCTCCATGTCTTCTTCCACTCCTCCCCCGGAAAACGTCACGCGGCGCGATTTCGTCCGCCGCGCCGCACTCGCCGCTGGCGGCCTCGCTTTGGGCGCATCACCCGCCGAAGCGCAGACCCGGCGGCGCGGCCTGCGGCCCGCTGGTGCTGCGACCGGAGCGCCGGGTGCCCCGGCGGGGACGCCCGGCGCGACGCCCGGCAATGACTGGGCGGACAAAAACATCGACGACGTGGTGAAAGGATTCGAAAAGCTCCCCGGCGTCCTGACCCTGTACCGCAAGAAGAACGACCTGTACGCCGAGGTCCGGCCCGATCAGATCGGCCAGATCCTCCTGCTCCAGACCACGCGGGCGACGGGCACGGCGGGCTTCGGCGGGACGGTCGGCGACCCGCTCGACGACACCGTGTTCGTGCTTCACAAGGAGAACGACCACATCTCACTCTCCGTCCCTAACCTGCGCTTCCGCGCCCAGAGCGGCACCCCCGAGGCGGTTTCGGTGAGCCGTTCGTTCGCCGGGGCCTACCTCGCCTCGTACAAGATCGAGGCCGTGCGCCCGGACCCGGTGCAGGCCAAGGCCATCGCCGACATGAAGGACAAGGACCTGAAGGCGGCGGCTCTGGAGAAGGCGGCGACGGGCTACCTGATCCACATCCCGAGCCTGTTCCTGACCGACGTTTCCGGCTTCACGCAGGGCCTGCCCGGCTTCACCGTGGATGCCGACAAGACGTACCTGAAGAGCGTCCAGAACTTCCCGGACAACCTGGTCGTCACGACGCAGTTCCACTTCGCGGGCCGGACATCCGTGCCGGGCGTGGACACCCTGACCGACGACCGCTCCATCCCGCAGCAGATCGTCTACAACCTGTTCGCCCTGAAGGAAACCGGCTACAAGCCGCGCTTCTACGATGACCGCATCGGGTTCTTCACCGAGGACTATCAGACCTTCGACGAGGACACCTCCGACGACAACGCCCGGCGCATGATCCAGCGCTGGCACCTCGCCAAGAAGGACCCGCACGCCGCCCTGTCCGAGCCGGTGACGCCGATCACCTTCTGGGTGGACAACGCCACGCCGCTGCGCTACCGGTCGGCCATCCAGCAAGGCGTCCTGAGCTGGAACGGGGTGTTCGAGAAGGTCGGGTACAAGAACGCCGTTCGGTGCGAGGTCATGCCCGCCGACGCCGCCTGGGACCCCGCCGACATGCGCCACAACGTGGTCCGCTGGATGTCCTCCCCCGGCGCGGGCTACGCCGTCGCTCAGTTCCGGCACAGCCCACTGACCGGCGAGATCTTGAACGCTTCGATCTCGGTGGATGCGAGCTGGGCGCGCATCACCAACCTGGTCTACCCGACCACCGTCCTCAACGGCCAGCCCGCCGACGGCATGACGCCCCAGCAGTACGCCGACAACCTGGTGAACGCGAAGCCGACCGACCTCTCTCACAACCGCTGCTCCTGCCAGCTCGGGATGGAAATGCAGCGGACGGCCGCCTTCGGCTGGGACGCGCTGGAGATACTGCCGGACATGGACGCCGGACTGACGCCGGGCGAGAAGAAGCCGAGCATGGAGGAGTTCACGCACCTCCAGCTCGTTCAGGTCGTCATGCACGAGTTCGGCCACTGCCTGGGCCTGCGCCACAACTTCAAAGGCTCGACCATGCTGTCCCCGGCCCAGCTCCAGGACAAAGCCATGACCGAGAAGTACGGCATCATGGGGTCCGTCATGGACTACGGCGGCCCGAACCTTGCCCCGCTGGGCGGCAAGCAGGCCGACTACTTCATGGCCAAGCCTGGGCCCTACGACGAGTGGGCCATCGAGTACGGCTACCGCGACTTCGGCGACTCGGCCCTGGCTGAAGCGGCCGGCCTCAAGGCCATCGCGGCCCGCTCGCGCGAGTTCGGCCACGACTACGCCAGCGATGAGAACGCCGACACGATTGACCCGACCATCACGCGCTACGACCTCAGCTCCGACCCGCTGACCTACCGGGTCGCGATGGTCGAGAAGGCGCACCGGATGCTTGGAATCCTGGAGTTCCGCCAGCCCCTCCCCGGTGAGCCGTACTACACCCTGACGCGCAAATTCACGCGCATCCTGGGCCAGTACAACTCGAACTCCGTCGCGGTCGCCCGGTTCATCGGCGGCATTGTCACCGAGCGGAACCACTACGGCGACGCCAATGCGGTCGCGCCGGTCCAGCCGGTCCCCTTCGCCGACCAGCGGCGCGCGCTCCAGGTGCTGTGCAGCATCGTCTTCTCGGACAACGCCTTGCGCTTCTCGCCGGACCTGCTGGCGCGGTTGCAGCAGAACCCTGTCCCCTACGGCCCGCTGACGGCCGGCGCGGGGGCGCAGGACCTCTCCATCCTGGACACCATCGCGAACGTCCAGGCGGCGGGGTTGTATGCCGTCCTCAACGCGGGCACCCTGGGCCGGATCGAAACCAACGAGTTCCGCGCGCAGGCCGGGTCCCAGCCCGTCACCGTTCTGGAAGCGATCAATACGGTCACCTCGACGGTCTGGTCCGACCTGGACGGCCCGGTGCGCGGCCCGGCGGGGGCGGTCCACCCGCTGCGCCGCCGGTTGCAGCGCACGCATGTGGACGCCCTAATCGCGCTGGCCCGGCCCGCCGAGGCGGGCGGCCAGGTGACCGGGGACGCCGGGGCCTTCTCGCAGGCCACCCTGCGCGGCCTTGCGGCCAAGATCAGCGTGGCCGAGAAGAAGCCGCACGACCCGGTGACGGCCGCCCACCTGACCGAGACGCGGGTCCGCATCGCGCGCTTCCTGCACGCCCAGGCCATTGCCTAAGCACGGCAGAACACAGAGGGCCGGCGGCATCCATGATGCCGCCGGCCCTTTGTTTGTCACTCGGGGGGGGGCCCGCCGTGAACGGCAGGTCTGGGGGGCGAAGACGCCGACCGCCCTGCGGGCGGGGTGACGTATCATCCGATCTTCCGGTCGCAGACCGGTTGGCCGCAGGCCCCTCAGACCTGCCGTTCACGGCGGGGTCTGCGTAACAGCGGATGCTAGGAGGCTATACGGCTGCGTGTAGGTCAGCTTCACGAACCCGCGTTTCGCTAGGATCGGTTCCGAGGTCGGCAGCGCATCCACGCAGATGTTAACGACGTTGCGGCCCATGGCCTCGCGGATGCGGGCGGCGACCACTTGGGTGAACAGGCCGCGCTTCCTGAACCGCTCCCGTGTGTTGCCCCCGCACAGCCCGGCGAACTTGCTGTCCTCATGGAAGTAGATGCGCCCGCAGCCGGCAGGCTCCCCGTCAACATAGGCGACGTAGATGCTCATGGTGTCCGGGTGGTTTTCCAGCAGGAATGCGTACTGCTGGATTTCTTTGTCACAATTCCTGCCCCGAACCTCTTCCCGTACCACCCGATAGTCACGCAGGCTTTCCAGGTCGGTCACACGCCTGATGTCGGCGTCGCCCGTGCCGAAACGGGCCAGCCCCTCTTCGCTTGCCGGAAAGACCATGAACGCTTCCCGGTCGTCCACCTCAAACCCCGCCGCCGTCAGCCGCTCTCCGAGGCAGGCGGGGCGGTCGTGCCCGTAGACCTTCCACTCCAACTCGTGGCCTTCATCGCGGGCGGTTTGTATCTGATGCTCAATCACTCGGTCAACCTCAGCCTCGGAGCAGGAGGAGTAGGTGATCTCAGCGCTTTTCCCATCTGCCGAGACATCCCTCCACACCTTTCCGTCTGAGAGGCGCGTCACGCCTGGATAGATAACCGTCCGCCGCTCCAAGTCCAGCAAGTTCAATAGGAATGTTTTCTCCGTGCTCATAGTTTCAGTGGGCTGCTCCAATGGTGTGCGAGGTGCGTCGGAAGCGCCGGTCTACTTGGATGGGCTTTCACCTCTCGTATCGTCTGGACGGGAGCGGGCGCTAAAGGGCTTCCGAGTAGATCGGCCTCCAGGCCATGCAAGGCTCACACATGGATTCTCACCACTCGGCCCCGTCGTCAGCTCCCTCCTGCGTCCCCTGGACTGCACTGGCAGACCTGGAAGGCGCTGGGCATTTCCGAGCCTCGGGTTTCAACCCGTGGCAAGGAAGGTACACACAATTTGCATCCAGTCAAAGGATAATCGCTCAGGGAAGAACAATCTTCCCCTGTATGAATCTTGATGACAACCTCGCCCCACCCGGCGCGGAGGGCGGCCATCTGGAAGGTGAGCGGAAGACCTGGCGGATCGGGACGCTCGTCTACACGCGCGGCGGACTGGCCGCCGTGCTGGGCTGGCTGCTCTGGGGCGACTTCGGCTGGCAGATGCGCGAGCGGGCGGTCGTCCCGGTCGCGCAGCTTTTGCTCAAGCATCTGCGCGCCTCCGACACGTTCGTCGGCCTGCTGGTCGGGTCGGTCCCCTCCGCCCTGGGCATGATCCTGGGGCCGATCATCAGCACCCTCTCCGACCGGCACCGGGGGCGGCGCGGGCGGCGCGTCCCCTTCCTGCTGGCCCCCACCCCGTTCGCCGTCCTGAGCCTGCTGGGGCTGGCCTTCGTCCCGGCCCTGGGGCGCGGCCTGTACCGCGCTCTGGGCGCGCACGCGCCGAGCCTGAATTTTGTCAGCCTCGCCGTCTTTGCCGTCTTGTGGACGGTCTTCGAGGTCGCCGCCGTCACCACGGCGGGCATTTTCTACAGCCTGGTCAACGATGTCGTACCGCACGAGCTGATCGGACGGACGTTCGGCGCGTTCCGTGCGGTCAGCCTGCTGGCGGGCATCCTCTTCAACTACTACGTCATCGGCCACGCGGAGCAGCACTTCCGGGCCATCTTCCTCAGCGTCGCGGTCCTCTACGGCGTCGGCCTGACCGTGATGTGTCTGCGGGTGAGGGAGGGCGCGTACCCGCCGCCCCCGGAGCCGCGGGCGAGGCGGAGCGAGGGCGGCGTGATCGTCCCCGTACTGGCTTATTTCCGGGACACTTTTTCCAATCCCTACTACCGCTGGGTCTACGGCGCGACGACATTGGCGTCGCTGGCGGCGGGGCCGGTCAACTCCTTCAGCGTGTTCTACGCCAAGAGCATCCACCTGAACCTGGGCCTCTACGGGAAGTATCACGCCCTGACCTATGTGATCTCGTTCTGCCTCTCGTACCTGCTGGGCTGGATGGCCGACCGCTTCCACCCGCTGCGGATCGCGACGGTCGCCATCGGCCTGTATGCCGTCGCCGCGCTGCTGGGCGGGGTCTTCGCGCGGACGCCCGCGACATTTGCCGTGGCGTTCGTCGCGCACGGCGTCCTCAGCGGGTGCCTGTTCACCACTATCGTCCCGACCTTCCAGAGGCTGTTCCCCAAGGCGCGGTTCGGCGAGTTCTATTCGGCGACCACACTGCTGTCTGGCCTGGCCTTCGTCGTCCTGCCGCCCACCGTCGGCGCGCTGCTGGACGCCACGGGCCACGTCTACCGGTACACGTTCCTCGTCGCCGGGTCGCTGGGTCTGCTGGCATTCGTTGGGATGTCCATCGTCCACCAGAAGTTCATGGCATTGGGCGGACCGAAGGACTACGTCGCCCCTTGACGGCAAAGCGGGCGAACTCCAAAGAGGGCGAACGCCCCCACAGGAAGGGCGAATGCCCCCACAGGAAGGGCGAACGCCCCCACAGGAAGGGCGAACACAGGGGTTCGCCCCTACAGGGAATCTAGGCCGTTTCTTCTTCGACCGTTCCCTTTCCGTCAGGCTGCTCCACAACAGACGCCGGGGCCGTCGCCCCGGAAGGGTACTGCTGCGCCCGGAACGCCTTCTCCTGTGACTTCTGCCGCGTTTCCATCTGCGTCACGCGCTTCTGGAGCGCCTTGATCTCGGCGTCTCTCTGGGCGACTTCGTTCTTCAAAGCCTTCAGGTCCGCCGCCACCGCCCGCAGTGCTTCGGCGAGGGCAGGCGCGGCGGGCGCGCGTCCCACAGGCGGCGGAACCACCTTCACGGGCGTGGCCTCGCGATAGACGCCGTAGCCCTCGCTCGGGGCGACCTTCTCGCCTGGGCGGAGGGATTTGCCCTTCGTTGTTGGCTTGCCTTCGCCCCGTGTCTCGGGCCGGGCAGACGGTCTGCCGGCGGGCTTATAGGTTGACTTGCTGTTCATGTGTTGGGTTCCTTTGTGTCGCGCATTGCGCCCCCGACGACTTCTCGCAGGGCATGGTAGAGGTCCACTGAGGCCTCGATTTCCTCCTTGCGGATGGAGACGCTTTCCACGTTGACGCCCAGCGGCACCCCGTCCGCCCCCACCGTCTCCAGGATGCGGGTCAGGGCGGACGCGCAGGCCCGGAGCGACTGCGTCAGGGGCGCGTCGGAGGAGAGGATCGCCCGCTCCGTTTCGGCGGGGATCGCGATGCCCAGCCACTTCATGAAGCCCAGAGTCGCCGCGCCCCCGCAGGGCGTGAATGTCAGGACGATCCGCTGGGGGGCGATGCCGCGCGCGCGGCAATCACGGGCGTAGTCGCGGAGGAGGCCGATGGTTGCCTCGGGCGCGTAGACGGCCTGCGAAATGAAGTACCGGCAGCCGTCGCCCGCCTTGGCGATCAGCCGCTCGCTCTCGCTGCGTCCCGTCCTGTGCCGCTCCGGGACGACGACGCCGCCGAGGGTGAAGCCGCCGGGGTGAAGGGAAGCCTCCCGGATGGCCTGCGGGAGCGGGATGCCGCCCGCCTGCGGCGTCGAGGCCGCCCTGCCGACGAGGGACAGGCAGCGCAGGCCGTAGGCGTCCTGAGTCTCGTCCAGCCAGGCCCGCCAGTCGCCTGCGCTCACCTGCGCCACGCTCTTGTAGCAGAGGGCGGTCCGCCCCGTCGCCTGCTGAAGCAGACGCGCGTAGGACCGCGCCTCCAGCGTCGGCAGGAACGGGAACGGGCGCGGGCTGCTCGTGCGCTCGCTCTCGTCCTGGACATCGTACACGACCAGCCCGTCCAGGTCCAGCCCCGCCGTCCGCGCGGCCAGCCGGGAGGCGGCCCCCGCGACCCGCTCCGGCGTCGCCCCCGCGCGGGGCGGGGTGGTGCCGTAGAGGAAGACGAAGCGGCCCGCATCATCAAGGGCGGCCTGGAAACTCCGGGGGGCATCGGGCATGGGATCGCTTGCGGTCAATGGTCTTCTCCCACGGGAGCGGCCTCGGACGCCCCCTACCCCTTCACCGCCCCCGCCGTCAGGCCGGCGACGAACTCTTTCTGAAGAATGAGGAAAAGGACCATGACGGGCAGGACGCTGATCAGAGTGCCGGCCATCAGCATCCCGTACTCGCTGCCGTAGATGCCGATCATCTGGTTGAGCGCGATGGGCAGGGTGTACTTGTCGTCGTGGTGGAGCAGGATCTGCGGCCACAGGAAGTTGTTCCAGGCCCCCATGAAGCTGATCAGGCAGAACGCGCCGATCATGGGGCGCGAGACCGGCATGACGATGTCCCAGTAGATGCGGAACTCCGAACAGCCGTCCAGTCGGGCCGCCTGCAATAGCTCGTCGGGCACCTGGAGGATGGACTGGCGGAACAGGAAGATGCCGAAGACGCTGACCGCGCCGGGGATGATCACGCCGATGCGGGTGTCCACCAGCCCGAGGTGATAGAGCTGCTCGTAGAGCGGAGCCATGACCACCTGGCCGGGGATCAGCAGGGTGGTCAGCATCACCGCCATGACCGCCTTCTTGCCGATGAACTCGTACTTGGCGAGCGCGAAGCCGGCCAGCGAGGAGAAGAAGAGCTGGACCACGACGGTCGCGCCGGTCACATAGATGCTGTTGATCAGGTAGCGCAGGAAGGGCACTTTGGTGAACAGGTCGTGGTAGTTCGCGGCGGAGAAGCGCGGCGAGAAGAAGGTGTAGTGGAACAGGTCGTCCGGTCCCTTCGTGGTCGCCGCCACAAGCCAGACCAGGGGCATCAGGGCGAGGGCGGCGCAGAGGAGGAGCAGGAAGACGGTCAAAGCGCGGCCCAAGCCGGTGGCGGGGCGCACGCCCACCGCCCTGCGCGCGGGTAAGATCGGCGGGCTATCCATTTCTATCATTCATTGGCCCCTTTCCACGCGCCAGTGACCCGCATCTGGAAGAGGCTGATGAGGAGCAGGCCTAAGGCCAGCACCCAGCCCACCGCCGAGGCGTAGCCCAGGTCGCCGATCATGAAGCCGTTCATGTAGAGGTAGGACACGATGGTCAGCCCCGAATTGTTCGGCCCTCCCCCGCTTGTCCCGCCGCCCAGCATGATGTAGGGCAGCTCGAAGAGCTGGAACGAGCCGATGGTCGCGGTCACCAGCACGAATACGGCGACGGGCCGGATGCCCGGCAGGGTCACCGCCCAAAACTTCTGCCACTCGTTCGCCCCGTCCACGGTCGCCGCCTCATACAAGGCGGTGTCCACGGCCTGGAGCGCGGCCAGGAAATAGATCATGTTGAAGCCGACGTACATCCACAGCGAGGTCAGCACGATGGCGGGCATGACGTAGTCCGGCTTCGTCAGCCACTCCGTGTCCAGCGCGAAGGACGGGACGATGGAGTGGATGACCCGGTTGATCAGCCCGAACTTCGGGACGAACAGGACCGAGAACAGGACGCCGACGAAGACCTGGCCGAGCAGGTTGGGCGAAAAGAAGGCCAGCCGCAGGAAGTCGCGCCCGCGCAGCCAGGGCCGGTTCAGCAGGAGGGCCAGCCCCAGAGCCAGCGGGAGCTGAAGGAAAACCGACCAGAAGGCATAAACGGCGGTATTCAAGACGGCCGTGTGGAAGGCCTGGTCGGCGAACAGGAACCGGAAATTGTTCACGCCCACGAAGACATTACTCTTCGGCCCGTTCGTGGCGTAAAAGGCCAGGATCAGACTCTTGATGATCGGCCACAGGCCGAAGGTCAGAAAGAGCAGCACGAAGGGCGCGACGAACAGGTACGGGGCGATGCGGTGCTGGAGGGCGAACCAGGGCGCGGTCGGCACGGGCCTTGCCTCGGCGCGGCCCGGCTTGGGTGCGGGCTTGACGGAAACGGTACTCAATAGGGGTCCCTCCGGAGGAGCGCGCGCACTTCGTCGGCGCTGCGCTTGAGGCGGGCGCGGATGAACGGCTCGAAGCCGTCCTCCCCGTGCGCGTCGTAATACTGGATGCACGAAACCATCGCCTCGCTGAACTTGCCTTTGGCGGTCACGATGGCCGGGCTGCTGTACTGGTACGGGACCTGCGGGGCCAGCGCGATGTAGCGCGCGCCGGTCCTCTGGCCGCTCCAATAGGGGTGCGGCTCGTTGAAGACGGGCTGGCCCCAGGCGCCTTTGAACGGGGCGATGATCTCGAGTTCGCGGAATCGGTCGGCGAGCTGGGTGGGGTCGGTGTAGAAATACCGGGCCAGGTCCCAGGCGAGTTCTTGATTTTTGCAGTGCTTGGTGATGCCGACCATCGTCCCGCCCCAGGTGCTGGTCTGGCTGCCGCCGGGGGCGACGGCGGGCAGGTCCATCAGCGCCATCTTGCCCGAAAGACGCGGCATGTCGTTCTCGATGCCCTTCATGCGCCAATCCGGGCAGATCAGGCAGAGCAGATAGCCGTTCTCCACCGCCTGGGTCAAGAACTGGCCGGAGACGCCGCCGATGTCCTTGCCGATGGGGTGCGGCCCGGCGACGAGGGGGACGTACCAGTGCATCGCCTGCACGGCGGTTTCATTGTCCAGGATGCAGTTCCCGGCGGGGTCGAAGTAGCCGCCGCCGCGCTGGAACAGGCCGATCTCCAGGCCAAGCCCGGCGTCGGCGTCGGAGAACTGGACCATGTACCTCTGGCCGGGGATGGTGACGCGGCGGCCCGCGGCGATGAAGTCGTCCCAGGTCCTCAGCTTGGAGGCGTCAATGCCCAGCTTTTCGAATAGATCCCGCCGGTAGGCGATCTGGACGGGGTGGACGTCGTGCGGCAGGCCGTAGATGCGCCCCCGGCTGGTGTAGGGCGAGAACCGCGCCTGCACCATCTGGTCGTACAGGCCAGTCTGGTGCAGCCGGTCGGTCAGGTCTGAGAAGCCGATGTCCTTCTGCGGGCCACGGAACAGGCTGCCGGCCTGGCTGATCTCGACTTCGCACAGGTCCGGTACGTCCAGGTTCGCCAGCAGGGCAGCCTGGAGTCGGGACGCGAGGGCCGCGTTGGAGACCAATTCCAGGTCCACGGTGACACCGGGGTGGGCCGCCTCGAAGGCGGGCAGCGCCTTCTTATAGGCGTCGTAGTGCGGCTTGGCGAAGGTCCAGTAGACCAGCGTAGCCGTCTGGTGTGGCGCGGGGTGCGCGGCCAGCCACAGGCCGGACAGGAGGGTCAGCAGCAGGATGCTCAGGGCGGCTTTGCCGAAGGGAAAAAGGTTCATGCGTATTCCAATGCTACTGCTTCCGGGGCGCGGAGGCGAGGGCCTTCTGGACGAACGCGCCCCAGTACGGGGTCGGCGCGTAGTCCCAGCCGGAGATCACGGACGGACCGGCGGACGGGTGGAAGCTCCAGGCCGTCCAGCTAAATTGGTGCTTGTTGATGTAAGCCAGCGCCTGGGGTGCCCATGTGTAGGGGTCGGACTTCTGCCAGGCCGGGGAGTTGGGCCGGTCGGGTTCACAGCCGACCTCGCCGACGAAGACCGCGTACTTCTCGGCGGCGGGCGTGACGTGCGTGTCCCAATCTTTTTTCCACGGGTAGATGTGCGTCGCATACAGGATGCCGTGCCCACTCCCGTCGGACAGCGCGTGGCCGTTGACGATGCCGGACAGGTCATACGCCCAGTCCAGGCCGCCGACCACGACGACGTTCTTCGCGCCCGTCGCACGGACGGTGTCTAGGATACCCTGCATCCCCGGCGAGTGGTAGGACAAAGACGCGCCGCGCCGGGCGTCCTGATTGTGTTCGCTCACGTCGCCGCCGTGCTGCCAGACGTCCCAGGTCACGTCGCGCGGCTCATTGTACAGGTCGAACAGCACGGCAGGGTTGTTGGCATAGCGGGCGGCGACGTCTTTCCAGAATTGGGCGCTGTTGTCGTCCGGCAGACTGTGCTGGCCGATGTGCTGACCCCATTGGCCCCCGTCCGACCAGTGCAGGTCCAGGAGGACGTACTTGTTCCGGCCCGAGAGCGACTCGACGACCGCATCCACGAGGGCGCGGTACTGCGCGCCGCCGTCCGTCTGCGTCCCGCCCCGTCCGAACCAGCGGTCCTGACTGAGCGGCAGGCGGATCAGGGAGGCGTGCCAGGTGTCAGCGGCGGCGCGGACCGACTTCAGCACGTTGTCGCCCGCATCCATCCATTCGAGGCTGGGCAGGTTGACGCCTTGCAGGCGCACCATCCGGCCCCGGTCGTCCTCCAAATGGGTGCCGGCGACGTGCAAGGCGGGCGGCGCGGCCAGGGCGCTCTTGGTGCCCTGGGCAAGACAAGCGAGGAGCAGACAGCAGAGAATGGGAGACAGAGTTTTCCGAGACAGGGCTTTCATGGGGCATCCCTTCGTTGGGGGCTTTCGGGGGCATCCGACGTTAAGTAGTTTGCTCATCTCGTTCGCCATGACCGGCCTTGATTCCTCCTTGCAGACCTCCGCGCCGAGCAAAAACGCCCCGCCCCGGCGGCTCAGACCGGAATACGGCCCTCGCCGGGTATACTATTGACAGGTGCCGCCCACTGCCCGTCAGGGCCGCGCCTTTGGAACCATTTATGAATAATCCTTCCCCTCACAAGGCGCGCGCCGCCCAGGAGCCGGGCCTCGTCAGCCTCGACTCGCTGCTGCCCGCACTCGCCGCCCGCTGGACCATCGGCGCCCTGGGGCGGCAGCGGCTCTACATCCTCTCCGGCCGCTTCGGGGCGGAGCGGCGCTTTTGCAGCCGCTATGTGGTCTTCCCCGAGACGATCATCGAGTCCCCCCTCCGCCGCCCCGATCAGACACCGCCCCCGCCGCGCCCCGGCGGGGCGCGGGGCGACCGCTGGCTGGTCCACGTCCTGAGCGGCGAGCAGGACTACACCAAGGGCCGCCTGGACCTCCTGCAAGACGTACTCAACGAGTCCCCCGACGCGGATGACCGACTGGAGCACAGCCTACGGCTGGGGATGGCGGACGACGCCCAGCAAGCGCAGCAGGAGTGCGTGGAACACGCCGTCCTGTCGGGCCACGGCAAGCCCCCGGCGGAGTCCAGCCACGCAGACCTTGAGGGGGTCGCGGGGGAAGCCCGTGAGGAAGTCCCGGTCGGCTAGAATGCACCCGCTGGAATGCCCTTGGTAGGACGCGCGCCATGCCACCCAGGATAATCATGCCACCCAGGATAATCATGAAGGCGGCCGCACGCGCGCTCGGAATCGGCCTCCTCTTCGTCGCCTCCTACCGCGTGACGGGCCGCATGCCGGGCGTCGCCACCTGGGTCTTCCTCGGTGTCGTCGTGACCGCCTTCTGCGCCTATAACGCCTGGCGGGAGGCTGGCGGGAACAGGCCCCGCCGGCCTTAACCGGTGGGGCGCTTTCCTTCCCCCTCCGCGCGTAGCGCCTCGATCCGCCGCCCGACTGTCTTGTACTCCCCGCTGCCCTGCCAGTTCAGCTCCCCGGCGAACTCGGCGCGAATCCACCCCTGCCGGTCGATCAGGACCTCCGTCGGCCAAGACTGGACCCCGTAGGCGTTCCAGACGCGGGCGTCGTTATCCACGAGAATCGGGAAGCGCAGGCCGTGTTCTCGGGCGAAGCGCGACGTGGCCGCCGGGACGCGCTCGAAGCGCGTCTCGGGCGTATGCACCGACAGCACGGCGACATCCGTGCCGCTATACTTCTTCGCCCAGTCGTTCCAGTATTCCAGGTTGTGTTTGCAGTTGATGCAGTCGCGCGTCCAGAACAGCAGCACGACCACCTTCCCCTTCTGAGCGGCCAGCGTCGTCGCCGGGCCGTTGAGCCAGGGGCCGGACGCGAGCGTTGGTGCGGGCCGGGTCGGCACCGGTACGGCGTCAGCATTAGCATTTAACGGGGTGAGTGCAGCGGCGGCGATCAGCGCGCCGGCGAGAGTCCTAGCAATCTTCATGGGCTTCTCCTCTTCGTCTCACCCCGCAACACAAGCGCCGACGGGCAAAAGTTCCACCGGCTCAGGCGTAGTAGCTGACCAGGATGAGGCAAACGCAGAGGCCGACGCTCAGAATGGCCGCGATGCCGAGGGCCGTCTTCAGTTGGTGCAGGGCCACGCCGGTCATCAGCCGGAAGTGTTCGGCGGCCTTGGCCAGAACCTCCTCAAAGTTGCCCGTCTTTTCTCCCGTCTTCAGCATGGTCACGAGGATCGGGTCCAGCAGGCCGACGCCCTCTAGAGCGTTCGCCAGCCCTTCCCCTCGGTCCAGACGCAGCGCGCACGGGCGGACGCGCCCGGCGAGGTAGGCGTTGCCGGAAGCGTCACACGACCAGCGCACCGCCTCGGGCAGCGAGATCCCGGCGTGATAAAGGAAAGCCAGATTGCGGGCGAAGTGCGTCTGCCAGATCAGGCTCGCCGTCCGACCCAGGACCGGAAGGTGGCAGATCAGGCGGTCTCCCCAGGATTGGGACCTGCCGGAGAGGCGCGGCAGGACGGACCCGATGAGCAGCAGCAGGCCGAACAGCAGGAGCGGCAGGAGGCCGACGAGAACCATCAGGAGGGGGCTGCCCTGGAAGTGGGCCAGGACGATAGGCCAGAAGAGGAGGGCGAACGCCATGGTCAGTTTGGGCGAGAACAGGTCCCGCCGGATCTCCCGCCGGAAATCCTCTTCTTCCTCCTGATGCTCCGCAAGCCTTTGCAGCGCCAGCACGAGGTCGCCCGACCGCTCCCCCGCCGCGACCATCGCCACGGCGAAGCCATTGAAGTGGCGCGGGCAGGCGGCCATCGCGCGGCCCAGTGATGCCCCATGCAGAACGGAGGCGCGAATCGCCGTGAGGCTCTCGCAAAGGGCGCGCGGCTGGGGCTGTCTGAGCAGGGCCGCCAGTGCCTCGCCGACCGGCACACCTGCCCCGAGCAGCGTCGCCAGTTGGCGGTAGAAAAGGGTCAACGCCCCGGTCATCCTACCCCCATGCCTGTACCGGGCGGGCCGCCGGAGGCCTCCTGCGAGTCCAGGCGGGCCAGGACGGCTTGCAGAGTGGTTTCCAGTTCGGCGATCTTGCGAAAGGTCCGCACGTTCACCTCATAATCCAGCTCCGCCCGCTTGGCGTCATACTTCGCCTGCCGGTTCTGGCTGATGAGGACGAAGCCGGTGATGAAGATCGTCTCCATCGCGAGGATGATTCCGAGCAGGGCGAACGGCGGGGCGTCGAAGCGCGGAGCCATCACCAAAACGCCAGTGTTGATCGCCGTCCAGCCCAGGAACCAGAGCAGGTGGACGCCCAAAAACTGCGGCTTCCCGATCCCCGCGACTACGCGGTCCGCCAGCGCCTCGTGCCAGCGGGCGTCCTTCTTTAGTTCCTCCCGCACATAGGCGAAGCCGCCCAGCGCCTTGTGGCAGGCCGGAACGGCACAGAAGACGGCGTCCGGCGCGTTCGCGCCGCCGCAAGCGGGGCAGACGAGGGGTGACGCCCCGTGTACGGCCGAATGTATACTCTCCACGGACGCCATTCTCTGCCTCCCAGTCGCTGACACGAAGCGGGGCCTTGCTCAATGCAGGGCCGACGCTTCCGCCAGGTCCGCGAACAGCGTGGGGGCCGTCGGCTCCCAGCCCAACGTCTGCCGCGCCTTGCGGCTCGTCGCCTTCTGGTCCAGCGCGAGCGCATCGGCGAACGGCCCCAAATCCTGCCGGGCGTCTTCCAGCGGCCAGGGCTGAGTCTTGCCGGGGACGCCCGCCGCCTCGCTGACCGCCTGGGCGATCTCCCGGACCGTCGGCGTTTCGTCGCCGGCGGCGAGGAACAGGGACCCAGGCGGGGCCGTCTCCAGGGCGAGGACGTACATTGCGGCCAGGTCCTCGACGTGGATCACCGACCAGTGCTGCTCGCCCGTGCCGACATAACGCACCGATCCGGCGGCCTGCGCCTGCTTCACCATCCATGCCAACATGCCGCCGCCCGACCCGTAAACGACGCCGGGGCGGATGACGATGCCATGTCCGGCCTCGGAGAGAACGCGCCGTTCGTGCGCGGGCCGCCAGGCGACCAGAGGCGTCGGGTCGAGGGGCGTGTCCTCATCGGCGACGGCCCCATGCGTGTCGCCGATGACCCAGAGGCCGCTGGTATAGAGGAACGGCTTGTTGGTGCCGTTCAGCCCGTCCAGGATGGCGTCCAGCGCGAATCCATCCTTTTGAGCAGCTCCGGCATCGCCGGTGGAGGCCGTGTGGATGACCGCGCCCGCCGCCCGTGCCGCCCCGATGATGGCGCTAGCATTCGAGAGGCTGCCGCGCACCGCCTCGACGCCCGCCTCTTCCAGTTTCTGCACGGCCTCTTCCGAGCGGGCCAGCCCCGAGACGCGGTTGCCGACGGCCAGAAGCGCCTGGGCCACGGCGAAGCCGATGTAGCCGGTCGCGCCGGTCACAAATACTTTCATGGTGTTTTCTCCTGCCAGCCCGAACAGGGGGGATAAAAAAGGAGTTCCCGCGTCCCAGGGCTAAAGGGATGACCATGGGGGAGACTTACGACATCATCGGCGACGTTCACGGCTGCTCGGACGCCCTCCGCCGCCTGTGCGACGTGCTGGGCTATGACGGGGCCTTCCACCACCCCGAAGATCGGCGGCTGGTCTTCCTGGGCGATCTTGCCGACCGTGGCCCGGACAGCCTGGGCGTTTTAACACTGGTCGCCCGCCTGGTCAGCCGGGGCCGCGCCCTGCTGACGCTTGGCAACCACGACGATGCCCTGCTGCGCTGGCTCTGCGGGGAGCCGATAGACATCCACCGGGGCGGACTAGCGGAAACCATCGTCCAGATCGAGGCACGGCCTGACCGAAAGAAGTTCAAGAAAGCGCTGGCTACGCTTTATCTTCGCGCCCCCATCTACCTGCTCCTTGACGGCGGCGCACTCATCGTCGCTCACGCGGGGATCGAGGAGGGGATGATCGGGAAGGCAGACCCCGAGACGCGCCGGTTCGTCCTGAACGGGGACGCCATCGGCAAGTCCCCCGAAGGCAAGACGCTGCGGCGAGACTGGGCGGCGGACTATCACGGGGTGGCCTTTATCGTCTATGGCCACACGCCGCAGGAGCGAGCGGAGATCCGGGGGAACACGGTCAACATCGACACGGGTGCCTACCGGGAAGGGCTGCTGACCGCCCTCCGCTGGCCGGAGCGGGCCTTGGTTTCCGTTCCGGCGCGTCTCTTGGGGTAGGAATAGCGGCCACGTCCTATGGTGGGCAGGGCGGGCGGGCCACAGGCCATTAACAGGCCATAGGCCGCAAGAGGGTTGGGGAACCCAACCCCTACGCGGCGGCGTGTAGGGGCGGGATTCCCCCGCCCCCTTTCCGATCCTCGCCCTTTCTGTCCTCGCCTCCTGCGACACCGGACTGCACCCGCAGGATTGCACTTCTGCGCTGCCCCCCACAATGCCACCGCATAAGCCCCAATCGCCCACAGCCAGACGAAAGAACGCCCCCTCCCCTGTGGAAGGAAGGGCCGCGCCGCCGCTTCCACAGCAGGCCGGAACAATGCGGCCTCATGGACATCGCCCGGCGCGCTGCCTTCCAGGGCATCCAGACGCGGCTTTTCGGCGGCGTAGGTGGCCGCATAACGGCGAACGACGCTATGGATCAGGGCGGCGTACATGCCCTGGCGGCTTTGGAAATCGGTCACGTCGGCGGGGCTGCCGGATTGCGTCTCGACCAGCGCGCTCAGGACATGTTGGCGGGCGAACCAGCGGTGCGCCAGGCGCGGGTCCGAGTCCGCGCCCCAGGCCGTCGGGTGGACCGCGTAGCCGCAGGCGGCCAGATCCCGCACGGCCCGGCTCTGCAAGGCGTGGGAGGCTTTCCCCAGCCCCGTCGCCGCCTCGCGCGGGACCTCGACGCAGTCGGCGTTGTACTCGTCGTCGCCGTCCCAGTTGTGGGCGTCAATGACCAGGCCGGGCCGCAGCAGGCGGGCGGCGTCGGCGACGGCGCGCGTCTCGGGCTGGTGGAAAACGCCCCAGTCACGGTTCAGGTCGGCCCCGACGCCATTGCCGCGCGTGTCAGCCTCGGACCCGTCCGGATTGACCATCGGGACGAGGTACAGGGTGACATGGGCCAGGGCGGCGCGCAGGACCGGGTCACCGCCCCCGGCAACGCGGTGAATGAGACCCAGGACCGCCTCGGTGGAGGCAGGCTCATCGCCGTGCTGACGACACAGGACCAGCACGCGGATCGTCCGGACGGGGTCGACGCCTGGGGGGGCGAGGCGGACTAGCCACAGGTCGCGCCCGCCTTTGGCGGACTTGCCGAGGGAGGTGACGCGCACCAGGGGGGAGCGGGCGGCATCGGCCTTGAGCTGGGTCGTCATGCGCCCGTAGGGGGTGACATTCGGCTGGGCGGCGACTCTCAGGCCAAGCCACAGCCCGAGGAAGAGCAGCGCGCAGGTTGTCACGGGGAGTCGCATACGGCAAATCGCGTCAGGCGAACCGGTCTTCGTAGAGGCGAGGCAGGCGCGCGCTCGCCGTGATGCGGCGGGCGGGAACCGTCACCACGTCGCCGACCGCAGCGCCGGGAACGTCGGTCACATCCACCGTGCAGATCTGCATCGCCACGCGGCCCACGACCGGCGCGCGCTTGCCCCGGACCGTGACCGCGACGGGGGCGGGCCGCAGCAGGTTCTTCAGCCCGCGCAGGCCTGTCCCGACGCTGGCCGGGGCGACCGTGAAGCCGTCGGCATAGCCGACCGGCAGGACGGCAAGCCTTGTCGGGCGGCGCGTGACGAACTCGCCGCCGTAGCCGATGGCGCTGCCCGCCGGGACGTCCCGGACGGCGACGACCCGCGCCAGCATCCGCCACGTCTCGTGCAGGTCGAGACTGCGCGGCACGGCCGCTGACGGGTATTGCCCGTACAGAATCGTGCCGGGCCGGACGGCATCCAGCCGCAGATCGGGGAAGCGAACCAGGGCGGCAGAGTTGGCGCAGTGCCGCAGGCCGGGGTCAATGCCCGCGCGCTCCAGACCGCGCAGGACCCGGTCGAACTCGTCAAACTGCCGCCGCGTCGCGGTTTCATCTTTTTCCAGGGCACGGGCGAAGTGCGTGTAAAGCCCGGCGAAGATCAGGCCCGGCGTCCCGGCGATCTTCTGCGCGAGTTCCAGCGCCTCGGGCGGCAGCGCGCCGAGCCTCCCCATACCCGTATCCACTTTCAGATGCACCCGCGCAGGCTTACCTAACACGCGCGCCGCCTCCGCTGCGGCGTCCAGGTCAACCTCAGAACCGACCGTCAGGTCACAATCGGCGGCCAGCAGCGTCACGATCTGCTCCGGCAAGGCGGGCAGGAAGACGAGGATACGGCCTACGATGCCCGCCGCGCGCAGTTCCATCGCCTCGGCGGGCGTCGTGACGGCGAAGAAGTCCGCGCCCGCGCCCTGGAAGATGCGCGCCGTCTCCCCCGCCCCATGCCCGAAGGCGTTGGACTTGACGACGGCGATGATCTGCGGCGGCTTCTCCGTCCCCTGGGCCAGCAGAGAGCGCACGGCCTGGAAATTGTGTGCCAGTGCGCCCCGGCTGACGGCGACCCAGGCATCGGGCGTGATGGTGTCGGTCACTCGGTTCCCTTCTCCGACGGCGGCGGAACCGGCACGGTCGGTGTGGCGGCCGAGCGCGGCACCGATTGGTGCCGTGACGCCAAAACCTGCGTTTGGCGCGGGTGCGCGGCCTGCCACCCAGCGGCCTCCGCCAGCAGCCGGCCGCGGTCGCCCGCCTCGTCGCGCAGAACGGTCAGCATGAACTGCTCGTGCGCGGCGGCGCGGGCGGCAACGGTGCGCCCGCTGCCGGTGAGGCGCGTCGTCTCGAACAAGATGGTCGGCACACCAAGCACAATCGCGCCGTAGCGGTGGGCCAGCCGCGCCGGGTGCGTGTCCGTGATCCAATGGCTGACGACGGGGAAGCCCTCCGCCAGCATCGCTCCCTGAACGACCGCCTGCGCGTCATCACAAGCGGCGACGACAGGGGCGCTTGCTCCGCTGCCCGCCTGGGCCGCCTCGGTGAAGTCCGGGCGCGGGTCGTTTGGGTACAGCTCGTGCTGGTCGGTCATCAGGTCCGGGTGCAGCCTTGAAATGGCCGCGTAGAGCGCCCGCGTCTCGGGCTGCGTTCGGTGCAGCCAGTCCCGGTTCAGGTCTACATTGTGAGCGTTATGCCGCAGGAAGGCTTCGGAGCCGTCCGGGTTCGCCATCGGCACGACCATGACCGTTGTCTGCTTCAAATAGCCCGCCAGCGGCGTGTCCTCGTCGGCCTTCACGAGCGAGTTGATGAACACCAGGGCACCCTCGGTGCTGGCCGGCTCGTGGCCGTGCTGGCGGCAGAGATAGAAGATGCGTTTTGGCCCCCCGGCCCCTAATTTTGGGTGGGGCTGAGGGGAACGGCCCGTAGGGGCACCGCTTGCCGTGCCCTCTTCTCCTAGTCCGGCTCCCCCAATATTGGGGGCAGGGGGGGCCGACAGCGTGACCATCCACAGGCTACGGCCCCTGACGGAGCGGCCCAGGCTAGTGAGCATCATCCGGTTGGCGTGAGACTTGTCGTAGTCCTGGAGCGACCGGAGCTGCCGGAGCATGGCGGCATAGCGCGTCGTGCCCGGAGGCCGGGTCAGGTCCTTCTCAGCGCGGGCCGGGGCATTGGCGAGGGCCAGAAAGAGCAGCGCCGGGAGGGCGCGAATCCAGTGAGGCATGACTTGCTTCCTCTTTTGGGATTATCGGCGGGGGGCTGTCAAATATACAGGGCTTCTGGAGGGCGGGGGGACGCCGCCCCTACAAGATTACGGCGTAGGGGAGCGATTCATCACGCCCTCTGTCCAACTTGACGACGAGAGCGAGTCGGTTAGCGCCCCTTCACCTTGCGGACCATCTTTTGGTAAGTCGGCTTGCCGGTCGTGTAGACCCAGTAGGCGGCCTTGTTATAGACGAGGTCGAACTCGCCGACGTACTCGACGTAGCGCGTGCCGAAGCCCTCTTTGAAGCGGTTCAAGCCCTGCAAGTGGTCTTCCTTCTCCACTTCGGCGGCGGACTCGCCTTCCTGACGGCGGCGCGGGCTGACGCCCCGGAAGTCGTACCAGACGCAGCCCGCCTCGCGCGCCCAGCGGATCATCGCCCACTGCATCGCATAGTTCGGCATGACGTTCCGGTGTTCGTTGGACGACTCGCCGTAGACGTACCAGGCCTTGTCGCCGATGATAAAACACAAAGCGCCGGACAAGATCTGGCCCTGGTAGCGGGTCATGAACAGCTTCGCCATGCCGGCGGGGACCAGGTTGTCCCAGAGCGTCTGGAAGTAGGACAGCGGGCGGGGGCGGAAGCCGTTGCGCGCGCCCGTCACCTGCATCAAGTCGTTGAAGACGACCAGATCGTCCCGCGTCAGGTCCGTCAGCACCTCGACGCCGTGCTTCTCCAGCCCCAGCTTGATGTTACGGCGCACCTGCGGCTTGAACGCGGCCAGCAGGTCCGCCTCGGTGCGGCCCGCCAGGTCAAGCTGCATGACGCAGCGCGGCTGCGTCCCGCCGAAGCCCTGCACGTCGAAGTCGGGCGGCGGCGCGAAGCCATGCCGGGTCAGCAGGGCGGTCACATCGGCGCGCTCCACGGGCACGGCGGGGTCAATCTTGAGGAACGCCGCCCCGTCTTTGGCGGCGCGGTCACGGACGGCGGCCAGAAGGACGGACAATGCAGACTCGTCGGACCAGTCTTCCAGGAGTGGGCCGCGCGGGGCGTAGAAGAACGGGCCGACGAGGGGCAGTTTGCGGCGCAGCAGGGAGACGCCGCCGGTCATGGTGTCGCCCCGGAAGAGGCCGAGCCGGATCGGAGCCCAGTCGGCGCTCTTGACGCCCCCCCACTCCCAGGATTGCAGCACGTCGCCCTCGGGGACGCGGCCCACGAATGCGTTCCAGGCGGCGTGTTCCGACGGGCCGGTCAGCTCCCGGACGGCGAGCGGCTTGGCCGTGGGTTGTGTTTCGGATGCGGGGGAAGTCGTGAGGATCAAAGGGCGGTTGCTCCTGGGGCAAAGTCTGGGACGGTGAGATGGTTAAGTATGGCACAGGCAGGCGCGCGTGTCAACCGCCGTCACGCCGCCGGACCTGTTCGCGGACGATGCAGAGGAAATTTTGCAGGGCGGGCGAGGCATCCTCCTTGCGCGTGACGACTGCAAGCTCCGTGCGCGGCGCGGAGTCCGGCAGGGGGCGGTAGACGACGCCGTCGCGGTGGAGGTGCTGGACGCTGGCGGGCAGGAGGGCGATGCCCAGGCCCGCCGCCACCAGGCTGATCGCCGTCTGCATCTCGCGCACCTCCTGAACGACATGGGGCGTGAAGCCGGCCCCCTCGCAGACGGCGCGGACGACTTGGGCATAAGAGGGCAGCGGCTTTTCTGGGAACGAGACGAACGGCTCCCCGGCCAGCATCGTCAGCGACAGTTCGGGCAGCCCCGCCAGCGGGTGGGCGGCGGGCAGGGCGACAAGGAACGGCTCGCGCAGGATGGCCTCGACGGTGGCATCAACCTCATCAGTGTGGGGCCGGGCAAACCCGACATGGATGCTGCGGTCGCGCAAGGCGGCGGACTGCTCCACGGCGTTCAGCTCCATCAGCGACAGTGCGACGTCCGGGAACCGTGCCCGGAAGTCGTGCAGGACGGCGGGCAGCAGGTCGTAGGTGGCCGACGCGGCGAACCCGATGCCGAGCCAGCCCGTCTCGCCGCGCGCCGCCCTTTGTGTAGACTGCACGGCACCGTCAAGGGTGTCGAGTGTCTGCCGTGCCCCATCCAAGAAAACCTCACCCGCTGGGGTAAGCTGCACCCGGCGGCTGGTCCTCTGGAACAGCGTCACGCCCAGTTCACGCTCTAGCTGCTGTATCTGCTGACTGAGCGGCGGCTGGGCGATGAACAGGCGCGCGGCGGCCCGCCCGAAGTGGAGTTCTTCGGCCACGGCAACGAAATAGCGCAGGTGCCTCAGTTCCATAGCCACAGCCTCTCAATCGGGCGACAAAGATATATTGGACACACGCAAGATTATAGCGCATAATGATCGTGTTTAGGCAGGAGGAGGCCGACATGAGCGAGACGACAGGAGCGCCAGTGCGCTCGGCGAAGGACCAGTTTGACAAACAGGCCGCCCATTATGACAAGCAGTGGAACACCTGGAGTGAGGAGACTTTGGGCTGGCTTCTGGCGAACGCCGCCCCAAAGCCGACCGATTTCGTGCTGGACGTTGCGACCGGTACGGGCTTTACGGCCCTGGCCTTCGCCCCATTGGTCACGACCGTGATCGGCATGGACGTTTCGCCGGGGATGCTGGAACAGGCCCGCAAACAGGCCGGAGAGCGGAGGATCGCCAACGCCGTCTTCCAGGAAGGCGCGGCCGAGTCGCTGCCGTTCGGCGAGGGGGCTTTCGACATCGTAACCTGTCGGATCGCGCCGCACCACTTTTTGAGCGTCGAAAAGTTCCTAGAGGAAGCGGCCCGCGTCCTGAAGACGGGCGGGCGGCTGGCCCTAGTGGACACGGCCGTTCCCGACGACTCGCCCGAGGCGGCGGCCTGGCAGAACGAAGTAGAGGCCGTGCGCGACCCGTCTCATGTCCGCAACTACACGCCGCAGGAGTGGCGGACGATGGCCGAAGCGGCGGGCCTGACCGTGACCGAATGCGGCAGCGGCGGGGGCGGCATCACCATCCCCCTGTCCGACTGGATCGTCAAGGCTGGCTGCACGCCCGACCAAGCCGCCGAGGTCCGCCACCGCTTCGCCGACGCGCCCCAGAGCGCCCGGACGGCGTTCCAGATTGAAACGACGCCGGACGGCGGAACCGTTTTCACCTGGCAGCGCGTCACGCTCCTGGCCGTGAAGCCGTGAGAGCAGCCAGAGCGGGTACAATAACGGGAGTTTTAGAAAGGCATTACCCCAATGCGCGCACGTTTTCTCGCTTTTACTCTGCTGCTGTCCCTGCTGGCAGTCTCCGCCGCCAAGGCCGCGCCGACGCAGCTCACCTGGTACGGACACTCGGCTTTTAAGATCACGACGCCTTCCGGCAAGGTCGTCCTGCTGGACCCCTGGATCACCAACCCGGCAAACAAGAACGGGGCCGCCGACCTGGCCGGCATCACGCGGGCCGACCTGATCCTGATTACGCACGGTCACTTTGACCATGTCGGCGACTCGGTCGTCATCGCCACCAAGACCGGCGCCAAGCTGGTCGCCACCGGCGATCTGGCCGACGCGCTTGTCGCCTACGGCGGCTACCCGAAGGCGCAGGCGGGCATGGACACGCAGGGGAACTTCGGCGGCGAGCTTTCCTTGCTCGGCGGCGAGGTCAAAGTCCTGTTCGTCCCGGCGATCCACAGCTCGTCGGTCACGCCCCCGCCCGGCAGTACGGACACGAACCCGCACGCGGGCGGCAACCCCGGCGGGTTCGTCATCACCGTCGCGGGCGGCCCGACGTTTTATGACACCGGCGACACCGACGAGTACGCAGACATGGCGCTCATCCCGAAGGCGCACAAGATCGATGTCATGCTCTGCTGCATCGGCGACCACTACACGATGGGACCCGTCCGCGCCGCCGACGCGGTGAAGATGGTCGGCCCGCGCGTCGTCATCCCGTGCCACTACGGCACGTTTCCTATCCTGGTCGGGACGCCCGCCGAGTTCAGCGACGCCCTGAAGGCGAACGGCTCCAAAGCAAAGATGACCGTGATGAGCGTTGATCAGACGCTCACTTTCTGAGGAAAAAGACCCATGCCGAAAACGATGTTCGAGAAGATCTGGGACGCCCACGTCGTCCGCGAGGAAGCGGGTCAGCCCGCCCTGCTCTATGTGGACCTGCATCTGGTCCATGAGGTGACCTCGCCGCAGGCTTTCGAGGGCCTGCGCCTGACCGGGCGCAAGGTCCGCCGCCCGGACCTGACGGTCGCGACGATGGACCACAACGTCCCGACGACCAGCCGCTCGCTGCCCATTCTGGACCAGATCTCCAAGAAGCAGATGGAGGCCTTGGCCGAGAACTGCCGCGAGTTCGGCGTCACGCTCTACGACATCCATTCCAAGCGGCAGGGCATCGTCCACGTCATCGGCCCCGAGCTTGGGCTGACCCAGCCCGGCATGACCATTGTCTGCGGCGACAGCCACACCAGTACCCACGGCGCGTTCGGCGCATTGGCCTTCGGCATCGGCACGAGCGAGGTGGAACACGTCCTGGCGACCCAATGCCTGCCGCAGTCACGCCCCAAGACGATGGAGATCCGCGTCAATGGCGAGTTAGGTATGGGCGTCACGGCCAAAGACATCATCCTCGCCATCATCGGCAAGATCGGCACGGACGGCGCGACGGGCTACGTCGTCGAGTACACGGGTGAGGCCATCCGCGCCCTCTCGATGGAGGGCCGGATGACCGTCTGCAACATGAGCATCGAGGCGGGCGCGCGGGCCGGCATGATCGCCCCGGACGACAAGACGTTCGCCTACATCCAGGGCAAGCCGTCCGCCCCCGCCGGTGAGCAGTGGGAGGAGGCGCTGACCGCCTGGCGCGCGCTGCCGACCGACGCGGGTGCCTCCTATGACACGCTCGTCGAGATGGACGCCGCCGAGATCGCCCCGCACGTTTCGTGGGGCACCAGCCCCGGCATGGTGGTCCCGATCACCGCTTCGGTCCCCTCCCCCAACGACTACGCCGACCCCGCCGACCGCCGGGCGACCGAGCGCGCCTTGGAGTACATGGGGCTAGGCGCGGGCGTCCCGATGCGCGGGATCGAACTCGACACCGTCTTCATCGGCTCCTGCACGAACGGCCGGATCGAGGACCTGCGGGCGGCCGCGTCCGTCCTGAAGGGCCACACGGTCCGGGCGGGCCTGCGCGCCCTGGTAGTCCCCGGCTCGGTCCAGGTCAAGCTCCAGGCCGAAGCCGAGGGCCTGGACCAAGTCTTCAAGGACGCTGGGTTCGACTGGCGCGAGGCCGGCTGCTCCATGTGCCTCGGCATGAACCCGGACATCTTGCAGCCCGGCGAGCGCTGCGCGTCCACCTCCAACCGCAACTTCGAGGGCCGCCAGGGCAAGGGCGGGCGGACCCACCTCGTCAGCCCCCAGATGGCGGCGGCGGCGGCCATCGAGGGGCATCTGGTTGACATTCGAGAGTGGGAGAAGAACTGATACTGTGCGGAGGCGAAGGAGTGCCGGATGCCCTCATTTGAATTCGTGCGGCTAGGCATTCCTTGCACAGTGCAGACCAGGAACAAGAGCCGCTTGGACAACTACAAGCGCGACGTGCGGAGGGCCGCCACAGCACTCTGGCCGGGTGATGTTCTTCCTCTGGCCGTTCCGGTCAGCGTCACCATCAGCTACTACTACACGAGCGACGCGCTGGACGTGGACAACATCATCAAGCCAATCCTGGACCAATTGAAGGGTCTGGTTTACCAAGATGATTTGCAGGTGATTAGAGTCGTCAGTCAGAAGAGCCTGGTACGCACTGAGGGCGTAGCGAGTACCAACGCCTCCTCGGTGCTGACGGGCGGGTTAAGGTCGAAGGACGATTTTCTGCACGTCCTGGTAGAATGGGAGTGAGGGAAACACTGATGCAAACGATGATCGCGCCATCGCCGACTGTCCGCCCCCTAGAAGCCGCCGAAATCCGGCAGCACATCTCAGAGGGAGGGCAACTGATCGCTTCGGGGCAACGAGTGGCTGCCGCCGTCCGGCTCTGGACAGCGTTTGAGGCCGCCGTTCGTTTCTCACTGACCGAGCTAGGGCAAAGGACTGACGATCCCATATGGATCAGTGATACTCCCTACGGACTATCGACGCAGGCGGTCGCCTACGGCGTCATTGACCCGGAAGACCGCGACGTATTGCTGCGCTTCCTGCCCATGCGAGACGCAGCCGCACACGGCAACGCAGAAGCCATTGATGCCAGCGTACTTGAGGATGTTAGCCGGCTCGCCGAGCGGACGTTGGACGAGATGGGGCAGTGAAAGGGGAAGGCCCGAGAGAAGCAGGCATATGATGACCGGCCCCATCATCTACCCGCCGCACCGGATTACCTTTGAGCAGTATATGGCTGAGGAGCAGGTCAAGCGGCGGTACGACATTGTCAACGGCGTCCGCGTTTTCGCCGTGCCGCCGAGTTTGCGTCATCAAGATATTCTGGGCAACTTCCTGTCACTATTCCGAGATTATGCGGATCAACATGGCTATGCGACGTTGTTTTCGCTGTTCGACGTGCTGATTTCCTGGGAGCCGTTCTGCACCCGGCAGTCGGACGTGATGCTTGTCAGCAAGACCCGCTTACAGTCACGTAAGGACTGCGAACCGTTGTCCATCGCCCCGGAACTAGTCGTGGAAATTCTCTCGTCAATTGACCGCAAACTGGCGTTGGAAAGCAAGCTTCAGGATTATCACACGATAGGCGTTCGAGAATGCTGGGTGGTAAGGCCTGAAAGACGAACGATTGAGGTGATGTGTGCTACCACCGAAGGGTTCAAGGCCGTACAGACATACGGTGCAGGGGAAGCCGCCCATTCACGCACTTGCCATAACTTGGCGGTGTCGGTTGACGAAGTCTTGTCAGTATAGGCGATGAACAAAAAAGCGACAGGCTTTGGCGGCGGTTGTCAGGAACTTGGGATCGTCGCAGCCGTTTTCGTCTGCGTACTCACATTCACGGCGGCCCTTGTCTTTGATCTTCATGCGAGTATGCCGCTGCCAAGTGCGGCCTTTCATGCGCTGTTGGCGGCAGTCGTCGCGTTTGGCCTCATCGCACTGCTTTGGACTATAGTTTACGCCGCTGTCCGCCTTTTTAGCGGCAAGATCGACGGAGGGATTTAAAACTCATGGAACCGTTCACGAAACTCACCGGCCTTGCGGCCCCCCTGGACCGGGTCAACGCGGACACCGACCAGATCATTCCTAAGCAGTTCCTCAAACGCATCGAGCGGACGGGCTTCGGGAAGTTCCTGTTCTTCGACTGGCGGTACTTCGCCGACGGCGAGACGCCGAACCCGGAGTTCGAGCTGAACCAGCCGCAGTATCAGGGCGCGACGATCCTGATCACGGGCAAGAACTTCGGCTGCGGGTCGTCGCGCGAACACGCGCCGTGGGCGCTGGCGGACTATGGGTTCAAGGCGATTTTGGCCCCCTCGTTCGCGGACATCTTCTACAACAACTGCTTCAAGAATGGGATGCTGCCGGTCACGCTGCCGGAGGAGACCATCACGATGCTCCTGGAGCGGGGGAGGACGCCAGGCTACCAGATGACGGTGGACCTGGAGAACCTGACCATTTCAGACGAGGAGGGCTTCTCCACCCCGTTCGAGGTGGATGCCTTCCGGCGTCACTGCCTGCTCCACGGGCTGGACGACATCGGGCTGACCTTGCAGCATGAGCCGGACATCACGGCCTATGAGGCGAAGCGGCCCGCGTGGACGCGGAGCGCGGCGGCGGCGTAATAGCCAGTCGGGGCGCGGCGAATGCCGCGCCCTTCGTCTATTTTAGCGCCTCTTCGGCCTCTAGCTCGCGCAGCAACGGCTCGGCATGGGCGACGAGTTCATCTTTGCGCGGGCGCAGGGTGTCCCGCGTCTCGCAGTAAATGGCGAGGGCACCCAGGGGGTCGAGCGACTCGGTGAGCATCTTGGAGCGGACGGCGTCGGTGTCCCGGACGATCTCTTTGTGGATCGAGACGGTCAGGTGGCTGGCGTTCAGGGCGGCGCGGATGTCGGCTTCGCGCAGGGCGGCCTGCTGCTCGGACTTGATCTTGTAGGCGACCTTGACGATGGCCTCCTCGATGGTGTGCTTCTTGATGGCCGCGATGATCGTGTCGGTGGGGTCGTCGCCCGCCTCGGTCGCGTCCACCTCGATCTCCACGAAAGGGCGCGTCTTGACCCGGACGTGCTTGACCTCGGTGTCGCCTTTCAGCAGGTCTACCAGGGCGAAGCCCTTCTCCTCCGACCGCTCCCCGAAATCAATCCGCTCGATGCTGCCGCTGTAGACGACGGGCGGCTGCTGGCCTTTGTGCAAGTCCTGATAGCGGTGGATGTGGCCCAGGGCGACGTAGTCGAACGGCTTTTGTGTCAGCACGGATAGGGACACTTCCGGCTCATTCGTCAGATAGCCGACCTGGTTCGCGCTGAGTTTGGCGTTGGCGACCGAGAAGTGACCCATCAGGATCGTCGGCAGATCCGGGTCGCAGGAGGCGGCCAGGGCGTTGATCCCCGCCGTGTAGCGATCTACGATGAGCTGCGTGGTCCCCTGGACGCCCTGGTCTTTGTTCTCCTCGCGGGACAGGACGAGGCTCTTGATGAGGTACGGCATGGCGGCGATCTGGACGCTCGCCCCGCCCTTCGTCTCCACGACCGCCATGTCGGGGTGGTCGAAGACGCGCAAGCGTTCGCCGGCCAGTTCCCCAAAGATCTCGATGGCGTTGGCCCGGCCCTTCGTGTTCGGGATGTCGTGGTTCCCGGCCAGCATGACGACCGGGACGCCCGCCTTGGTCAGCTTGGCGAGACACTGGGCGAACTCGCGCTGGTGGGTCTGGTTCGGGTCGCGCGTCTTGTAGGCGTCCCCGGCGAACACGGCCAGTTCTACCCCGGCTTCCAGGGCGATGGTGATAGCTTCCGACAGGGCGTTGCGGAAGTCCACGAGCCGCGAGGGCAGGCCGGTCTGCGGGTCGAAGCGCCCGTAGTTCTCGACGCCGAAGTGAACATCGCCGAAGTGCATGAGGCGGATGGGTTTGGGCATGGAAGTCTTCCAACTGACGAAGTTTAACCCGGCCTGAAGGCCTAGCCTACTCGAGTGGGCCGCCCCTTCGGGGCTTCGGATAGAAGGGATTGGCCTTCGGAGGTGTGGTCCGTGATCTGTAGCCCCGAAGGGGCGGCCCGCCGGCGCAGCCGGGAGTAGCCCGGCCCTTCAGGGCCGGGTTATCTGCGCGACATCTGGTGTTAAACCGGCAGCACTTCCACGACCGGCGGCAGCAGGATGGACTGCGGGTTGGTCGCGGCGGCGATGGCGGGAACGTCGTTCAGGAAGTGGTAACAGACGCCAAAGTCGGCGTGCTCATCAGGGTGGTCAGCAACTGTGTCGCCCAGGAGGAAAGCGACTGACACATCTCCCTGATGCGTGAGCCGCACCGTCAGTTCTCGGCAGTCCGGCGGCATTTGTGTGATGGCGACGGCCAAGGCCTTGTCGCTGTCAATCAGGTGGAACCACCGCTGCGGCAGGAACTCCTCCGCTGTAGCCACTTCCCCGACATAATCCGTTCGCCCCGCCGTCGTCACGGACCAGCGGGCGTGGGTCGTGTCCCCGAACTCCGTCCGCCAGACGATCTCCGGCGCTTTCTCGTCGAGTTTGCCGAAGACGTAACCGCCTACGCCGAAGTCGCAGGTAATCGTTGGAGAAGTGATGGCGAGCGGCAGGGTGAAGACGATCTCGTCGCCCCGCTGTGCCTGCTTTATCTTGTGGGTGACGGTCGCCCAGGATTTACAAGCCGTAATCTCCGTGTCCGTGCCGCAGGCGGTGCCGTCAGGGTAACGGCGTGAGGCTCCCGTCCAAGCGGTTATGGCTGAGAAGTCAGGGGCATGGTAAAACAAGTCACCACCCTCTTGCGGCAGATCGCCGTTGCGGGAAATACATAGCGGCTCCCGCAATAACGGGATGCCGTCGTAAATGACTTCACGGATCGTCCCATCATAGTGCAGGCCGATCTGGAACCGCTTCTGCTGGTTGGAGAGGAGGCCGGGGTTATCCTTCTTCGTGAGGCGAAGTGGATCGTCTAAGGACGCGCTGGATGGTCCTTCCATGAGGGCCAGGTCGCGCGTGGCATGGGGATCAAGAGAAATGGCGAAGTCGAGCCGGAACGTGCCTCTATGCGTCACTTGCATCGGGAGGTCGTTTGTCCCGTCGGACAAGCGAAGACGCTGAAGCGGGGTGTCCGGCGGCAGGGCGACCTTAGCGTAGAGTGGATACAGAAACCGCCGAATGCCGGCCGTCTCGCGGACGCGGATGCGGGCTAAAACGTCGCTCATTTCGACAGGGTCTCCTCGAAGATCGCGGCGATGTGGTCTACGGTATACTGCGTCGCCCCCTGGCTGCCCTCAAAGACCGAGTAGGCGGCTTTGCCCATCGCCTCCCGCGCGCCCGCGTCTTGCAAGAGGCGCACAAAGGCTTCGGTGAGCTGCTGCGTCTGCGCCTCTTTGTCGGTGTCGTCAGCCGAAATCTGGGCGATGCCGCCGCGCATGAGAAAATCGTCAATGATCTGGGGGAAGTTCTTCATGGACGGGCCGACGACGATGGGCTTGCCGTAGACGGCCGGCTCCATGATGCTCTGCCCGCCGTGCGGGATCAATGTCCCGCCGACGAACACGACGGTGGCGAACTGGTAGGCGGTGGCGAGTTCACCCAGGGTGTCCCCGATCAGCACGTCGGCGGACGGGTCGCCGGGTGCGGGGTCCGAGCGGCGCTTGACGCGCCAGCCCAACCTTTCGGCAAGGAGGGCGACGGGAGCAAACCGCTCGGGGTGGCGCGGGACGAGCAGCAGCCGCGTGTTCTCCAGGCCCTGCACCTGCCGGACGCGGCGCAGGGTGTCGAGGATGGTCTGCTCCTCACCCTCATGGACGCTGCCGGCGACGATCAGGGGGGCGTCTCCCGCCGTCAAGGCGAGCGAGTGGTCGAGGGCGGACGCCTGCGCCTCGGTGACTTCTTTCTCCACGAGGTTCCGGTCGTATTTGATGTTGCCGCTGACGCGCAGTTTGCTCGGGGGTGCCCCCATGCGCTGCAAGCGGTCGGCGTCTTCGCGCGACTTCATTATTAAGAGGCTGTAGCTGCGGAAGACCGGCCCCATCAGAGGCTGAAGCCAGCGGTAATATTGGAACGACTGGGCGGAGATGCGGCCGTTCGCCATGACGATGGGGACGCCGCGCTTCCGGGTCTCGTGCAGGACGTTGGGCCAGATCTCGGTGTCAATCGTGATAAAGAGCGCAGGCTTGATAATGTCCAGCACTTTGTTCGCGATGGAGGCAAGATCAATCGGGAAGTAGAAGGTGTTCCCCACCCCATATTTGGCGAACCGCTCCTGGGCGATGGCCTGGCCGGTCTTGGTGATGGTGCTGAAGACGAATCGCGCCTGCGGGAACCTTTGGGACAGGGCGTGGGCGAGCGGCTGGACGCTCAGGGTCTCGCCGACGGAGCAGGAGTGTATCCAGACGGTGGGCCGGCCGTCGGCTTTCAGCGTGTCCGGCAGGTGGCCGCGCCGCTGCCGCAGTGCGGGCAGGTACTTCTGGTGCTTCCAGGCACGGTACAGGAAGTAGGGGGTCATCAGGAAGACCCAGGAGCCGAACAGGAAGCTGTAGAGGGAGTACATAGGCGATGGGGCCGCTAGGCGCTGTTCAAAATGCCGAACATCGCGATGACGCGCTGCAAGTCGGCTTCGGTGTCCACGCCGACGGTGTCGTGCGGCGTCTCGGCCACGAAGATGGGGACGCCGTTTTGCAGGAACCGGAGCTGGTCCAGGCTCTCGGACAGCTCCAGGGACGACTGCGACAGGCTGTGGTATAGATCCAGCGCCTCGCGCGTGTAGGCGTACAGGCCAATGTGCTTGAAGTGCTGGACTCGGCCGGTCCCCGCCCGGTCAAAGGGGACGGGGTAGCGCGAGAAGTACAGCGCGCTTCTATTCTCCGCCGTGACCACTTTGACGTTGTTCGGGTCGGCGGCCTCGGCGGCCTGGACGGCGACTTTGAGGGTCGTCACCCGCGCCCCGCTGCCGTCGGTGAATGGAGCCAGCATCAGTTCCAGGTGGTCGGGCCGCAGGGTCGGCTCGTCGCCCTGGATGTTGACATAGATGTCAGCGTCGGTCCGCGTCAGGACCTCATGCACCCGGTCCGTGCCGGAGGGATGCTCGCCGGTCAGGACGACGGGGATGCCCGCCGCCTCGCAGGACGCCTGGATCTCGGGGCTGTCCGTCGCCACGGCGAGGTCCGTCAGGAGCGGCGACCGCTTGGCGTTCAGGTAAACCCAGTGGATCATCGGCTTGCCGGCGATCTCGCGCAGGGCCTTCCCCGGCAGCCGGGACGAGTTGAACCGGGCGGGGATGACGCCCATGATTTTGAGGTTGGTGGTCATAAGTTCTTGGCTGACCTCTCCCCGGCGCAGCACTGGCTACCCGGAGGGCAAGCGCCGACCCTCCCCTGTTAAGGGAGGGTGAAGACAGGAAGGGCTTTCACTTCATTCCTACCCTTCCCTAACAGGGAAGGGTGGCGGCTAAGGTTTTATTGGGGGGCCGCCGGGTTAGGTCCCCTCTGGTATCTCCGCCGAATCCGCCGGGCGCAGGTGGATCAGCTTGATCCGCCAGTGTTCACCGAAGCGTTCCCGGACGGCGGCATCGTCTTCGATCCGTCGCCTCCTGCCGCCCTGCACCCAATACGTCTCGGCCTGGGGCCAAGAGTAGACCAATTTGCCTTCGGCGGCCTCGGCCAATGTCAGCGGCGGGCCGTCGGGGACGATACCGATGTCTTCCGGTGACGGCAGGGGCTGGATGAGCCGCTGCCAGCCGTCGCCGAAGCGCAGGCGTCCGCAGGTGGGCGAGGCCAGGAGCCGCTTGACGCCGTTCTCGACGAACCAGACCCGGCGGTCATCTTCCACGGGGACCCGAATCAGCCGCCCTTCGAGTTGTGCTGGAGACGGGGAGGCCGTCCGGCGAACGGGGGCGGCGGTCCCTCGCGCGTCCTCAGACGGCGCGGAGGTCGAGATGATCTCTACCCGTCCTACTTCCGTCAGGAACGAAGGCGGGGCGTAGACAGCGACCAGTTCCGCCTCAAAGTGGCCGGCCTCGTCAATGGGGAACAGGCCGCCCCCGCCGCCCTTGACCGTGTAGGAATACGTAACGCTCTGGCCGTCGGTCGCGGGCAGTATTTCGCGGCTCTGGAGCTGCTTCTCGACGGTGACGCGCTCGATGACCCGCCAAAGCACCAAGCCCGGCGCGGGCGCGGGCAGTTCGCCCGAGGCGGTCTTGGGTTGCCCCCGGCCCCCGAGCATGCCGCCGCGCGCACCGGTCAGGTCAATCTGGGCGGTCACGAAAACGGCCTGCGGGTGGGCGGCGACGTCTTCCATACGGGTGGGTTACACCTTGTAGAGATGCGAAGACCGGTCGGCCTGGCGGAGCGACTCGCCGATGGAGCCGAGCACCTGCCCGTTGATTGGGGCGGCGATGACGATGCCCAGGGCGTCCCGGTGCAGGCGCTCCAGGCCGTTCTCGCGCAGATACCCGGCCTTGCCGGCGATGGCGATGGCGTCGGTGGTCATCTGCAAGGCGCTCTCCGAAAGGAACAGCTTGGCGGTCATCGTCGCCGACTCGACCGGGGGGCGCGAATCGGCGGGGATCGAAGCCATCTGAGCCAGCGCGTAAACGTGGGTCCGCATGACGCTCAGGAGGGAGGCGAGCTGCGAGACGCGGACGCGGACGCTCTCGTACTTTTCAAACGAGTTGTTCGCCTTGACGATGTCCAGCAGCCGCCCGAACGTGCCCAGCGCAATGCCGGTGGCGACGATGCCCGAGTGCAGGCCGGATTGCATGTCCAGGTTGATGATCGGGCCGATCTTGCCCGGCTCCCCCACCCGCTCCGAGTCGGGGACCAGGGCGTTGTCCAGGCCGACGACGCCGCTGTGGGTCCCTTGAAGCCCCATCGAGTCCATCGGCTCGCCGATCCGCAGGCCGGGGTTGTCGGCGGGGACCAGGAAGAAGCCCTTGCCCTCGGTCGTGTCCGTCATCACCATGTAGACGGCGGCGTGGCCCGCGCCGGTGCAGAACGCCTTCTGGCCGCTCAGGTGCCACACGCCGTCCTCGCGGTAGGCCTTGGTGTTCAGGACGCTCTTGTCCGCCCCCACGCCGCTCTCGGACCAGGCGGAAGCGCCCAGGGCCTCGCACGAGATCTGTGGCAGGTAACGGCGCTTCTGCGCCTCGGTGCCCGCCCCGGCGATGCGGTTGGCGGTGAGGGTGTGGAGCAGGAGGACGAAGGCGGTGGCGGGCGCGACGCGGGCGATCTGCTCGACGGCATAGGTGACGTTGAGCGTGTCCAGCCCCAGCCCGCCGTACTGCGGCGGCGTCTTCATGCCGAGCAGGCCCAGGGCAGCGATGCGCCGGATGTTGGCCTCGGGGAACTCGCCCTCGTTGGGCCGGGCCTCCGAGGTGTGAACGGTCAGCTCGCCGCCGATGAGCCGCTGGACGGCGTCGCCGATTTTGATGCCGGGGTATAAATCCCGTGGGTCTTGATCCCAGGTCAGAACCATGAGTGGGTAGTCCCTTTCTGCCCCTCAGTATAGCCGATTGGTGGGGCGGGTGTCAACGCAGTACGCCGTGCCGAGGCGGCAGCATCTTGGGATACGACATTGCTGTAAACATCCGAAACTATTGACCGATAATTTGGGTTGACTCGGTGAATGTGGAAGTTAGACAGGACCAGCGATGCAAGCCCCCCTGCCCGCGGATGAAGAGGCGCGGCTCCAAGCCCTAAAGGATTATCAGATATTAGACACCGGGCGGGAAGCCGAGTTCGACGACTTCACCGCCCTCGCCGCGCACATCTGTGGGACGCCGATCGCCCTCATCAGCCTGACAGACGCGGACCGGCAGTGGTTCAAATCGAAGACGGGGATAGACGCCGACGGGATTCTGCGCGATCAGGCCTTCTGCGCGCACACGATCCGCCAGCCGGGCGTCTTCACGGTCCCCGACGCTCAGGCAGACGCAAGGTTCGCCGACAACCCGCTCGTCACGGGGGAGATGAACGTCCGCTTCTACGCGGGTGCCCCGCTGATCAACGGGGACGGCCACGCCTTGGGGGCGCTGTGCGTCATTGACCACAGCCCGCGCGTCCTGACGGCGGACCAGGAGCGGGCGCTTCAGGCGCTCTCCCGCCAAGTCATCGCGCGCCTGGAGCTGCGCCGCCAGCTCGCCGAACGCCGGCAGGCGGAGCGGGAGCTGCGCTCGAGTGAGGCGATCAAGGCCACGATCCTCCAGTCGGCCCTGGACTGCATCATCACCGTGGATCAGGATGGGCGGGTCCTGGAATGGAACCCCACTTCGGAGGCGACGTTCGGCTACCGCCGGGAGGACGCCGTCGGGCGCGATCTGGCGGAGCTGATCGTCCCGCCCGCCCTCCGGGCGGTTCACCGCCGGGGCATGGCGCACTTCATGGACACCAGCGAAGGGCCTGTTCTCAACAAGCGCATCGAGATCAGCGCGGTGCGGTCGGACGGCACCGAGTTCCCGGTCGAGCTGGCGATCACCCCGATCTCATTGGAAGGCGGAACCCTGTTCACCGCCACCCTGCGTGACATCAGCGGACGCAGGCAGGCCGAGCAGGCGCTCCGGGAAGCACGCGACGAGATGGAGGCGCGGGTGGGGCAGCGCACGGCGGCGCTGGCCGAGGCGAACCGGGCGCTGACGGCGGAGGCCGCCGAGCGCCAGCGGGTGCAGGAGCAGCTCGCCCACGCGCTCCAGGAGCGCGAGAACATCATGGAGACCGTTCCGGACATCCTGTTCCGGCTGGACCTCGGCGGCCGGCTCGTGTGGTGGAACCGTAAGATGGAGGTCATCACGGGCCTCGCTCCCGAAGAACTGCAAGACAAGCCGAGCGTCGAGCTGTTCCCCGTTGCCGAGCAAGAAAGCATCGCGCGGGCAATCGGCGAGGCGTTCCAGAACGGCTATGCCGAGGTCGAGGGGCATCTCTTCTCGCGTTCGGGTGCCTCAGTTCTGCACCAGTTCCAGGGCGTCCCCCTGCGGGGTACGGGCGGGCAGATCATCGGCCTGACCGGGACGGGCAGGGACATCACCGAGAGCCGCGTCCAGCAGGCGGCGCTCGCCGAGAGTGAGCAGCGCTACCGCTCCCTGGTGGAATACTCGCCGGAAGGGATCGTGGTCTACTCCGACAGCCGGCTGGTGTATCTGAATGCAGCCGCTCTGAAGCTCTTCCGGGCCGAGACGCCGGACCAGCTCCTCAGCCAGCCCATCCTGGACCGGGTTCACCCGGACTGGCGCGATGAGGCCCGCCTGCGGGCGCAGGCCAGCCAGGCTCAGGGACAGCCAAGCCGCCTGGCCGAGTTCAAGTATCTGCGGATGGACGGGAGCGCCGTGGATGTCGAGGCGGTCAGCACCCCCATCCTGTTCGAGGGCCGGCCCGCCGGCCAGGTGCTGATCCGCGACATCACCGGGCGCAAGCGGGCCGAGCAGGAGATCTACGACCTCCACGCCGAGGTGACGCTGGCCTATGACCAGACATTGAACGCCTATGATGCCACGATCGAGGGCTGGTCGCGCGCCCTGGACTATCGCGACCACGAGACCGAGGGCCACTCCCGGCGCCTCACCGAGCTGACCCTGCGGCTGGCCCGCGCCCTCGGTGTGGGGGAAAGGGACTTGGTCCATGTGCGCCGTGGGGCATTGCTGCACGACATCGGCAAAATGGGCGTCCCCGACCGCGTCCTGCTCAAGCCCGGACCGCTCGACGACGGGGAGTGGGAGCTGATGCGCCGCCACCCCGCCCTCGCCCACGAGATGCTGGCCCCAGTCGCCTTCCTGCGCCCCGCCCTGGACATCCCCTACTGCCACCACGAGAAGTGGGACGGGACCGGCTACCCACGGTGCCTGCGCGGCGAGCAGATCCCGCTGGCCGCCCGCCTGTTCGCAGTTGTGGACGTGTGGGACGCCCTGCGCTCGGACCGCCCATACCGCCGGGCGTGGGAGCGCGAGCGCGTCCTCGACCACATCAGTAGCCAGTCCGGGACGCACTTCGACCCGCAGGTGGTCGCCGCCTTCCTGGCTCTGATGGCCGAGCGCGATCAACGTCCAGCCCTCGCAGTGGCCGCCTGAAGTTGTGCCAGCCGACTAAAGTTGTCGTGGGAACTGCCGATACTCTGACCATGAATCGCATGGGGTTAGCCTCTCTCACAGTGTTCTGGCTGTGCGCCGTGGGATGGGGGATGACGCGCCTGTCCGGATTTGAGCAGGCGGCGGGAGCGGCGGGGCGGCCACCGGCCCGTTGGCCGCTCGGCAGCGCGGCGGCGCTGGATGCGACGCGGCCGACCCTGGTCATGCTGGCACATCCCCGCTGCCCCTGTACGCGGGCGAGCATCGCCGAGTTGAATCGCTTGATGGCGCTCTGCCCCCAACGCGCTTCGGTCGTCGTCCTGTTCTTGGAGCCGCACGGTTGTTCCAGGGGGTGGGAGCGGACCGACCTGTGGGATGCGGCAGCCGCCATCCCCGGCGTCCGGGTGGCGGCGGACCGAGACGGAGAAGCGGCGCGACATCTGGGGGCGACGACATCGGGCGACACCTTGCTGTACTCGTCGGCCGGGCGTCTGCTGTATCAGGGCGGGCTGACAGGCGGCAGGGGACATGAGGGCGACAACGCGGGGCTGGATTCCCTGGCCGCCCTCCTGAGTGGGGGAAAGCCCCAGGCCGCAGGGACGCCCGTTTATGGCTGTCCCTTGACCCCGGACCGGTCTCCACAATCGTCGCCGGGGGGAGCAAGCGCCGCATGTCGCCGGTAGCCCCGTCACTCCAGACTGAGGAAGTCCGCTGCCGGGCCGCCGCCGTCTTCACAGACCACCAGCAGAACATCTACCGCCGCACGGACCGCCTGTTCGCCGGGCTGATGGCTCTGCAATGGATCGGAGCCGTGGCGGCGGCGTGCTGGCTGTCGCCACGCACCTGGGCGGGTACGACAAGCCAGGTCCACCCGCACGTCTGGGCGGCCCTGCTGCTGGGCGGCCTCATCAGCCTCTTTCCCATCGCACTAGCCCTGGCAATGCCGGGGCGGGTCCTGACGCGCCAAGTGATCGCCGCTTCACAGCTCCTGATGTCTTCACTCCTGATCCATGTGACCGGCGGGCGCGTGGAAACGCATTTCCACGTCTTCGGGTCACTCGCGTTCCTCGCGTTCTACCGCGACTGGCGCGTCCTCGTCACCGCAACGCTCGTCACGGCCTCGGACCACTTGGTGCGCGGGCTGTACTGGCCTCAGTCCCTCTATGGGGCCGCCACCGCCTCGCTCTGGCGCACGGCGGAACACGCCGGCTGGGTCGCCTTTGAAGACGTGTTCCTTTTGATCTCCTGCCGCCAGAGCGTCCGGGAGTTGCACGAGATCAGTCTGCGGCAGGCCCAGATGCAGATCGCCGAAGGCCTCCTGATCCGGTCGCATGACGACCTGGAACGGCGGGTCGCGGAGCGCACCGAGGCACTGGAACGGATGCGCCGGCAAAACGCGATGCTGCTGGCTTCGGCGGGCGAGGGCATTTACGGAGTGGACTGCGAGGGGCGCACCACCTTCGTCAACCCCGCCGCCGCGCGTCTGCTCGGTTGGGACGCCGCCGACCTCCTCGGCAGGCCGATGCACCCCCTGCTCCACCACACGCACCCGGACGGATCGCCATTCCTGCGCGAGACCTGCCCCATCCATTCCTCGCTCCGGAGCGGCGAGGTTCATCATGTAGACGATGAGATCTTCTGGCGTCAGGACGGCACGAGCTTTGCCGTCGAGTACATCAGCACGCCGCTGCGCGAGGACGGGCGGATCATGGGCGCGGTGGTCACGTTCCAGGATATCACCGAGCGCAAGCGGGAGCAGGCGGCCCTCGCCGAGAGCGAGCAGCGCTACCGCTCTCTCGTGGATCATTCGCCCGAGGGGATCGTGGTCTACCGCGACGACCGCCTGGCGTACCTCAACGGGGCGGCCCTGCGGCTCTTCGGGGCCGAGAGTCAGGAGCAGCTTCTGGGCCGGCCCTTCCTGGGCCTGGTCCACCCCGTCTGGCACGACGAAGTCACCCGGCGCATGCGCCTCACCCAATGCGAGGGGCGTGGCAGCAGCCTGGCCGAGTTCAAGTATCTGCGGATGGACGGGAGCGCCGTGGATGTCGAGGCGGTCAGCACCCCCATCCTGTTCGAGGGCCGGCCCGCCGGCCAGGTGCTGATCCGCGACATCACCGGGCGCAAGCGGGCCGAGCAGGAGATCTACGACCTCCACGCCGAGGTGACGCTGGCCTATGACCAGACATTGAACGCCTATGATGCCACGATCGAGGGGCTGTCACGGGCCTTGGATTACCGGGACCGGGAGACACGGGGCCACTCGGAGCGCGTCACGCGCATCGCCCTGGAACTGTCACAGGCGATGGGCTTGGGGGCGGACGAGCTGGTCCATGTGCGCCGTGGGGCGCTGCTGCACGACATCGGCAAGATGGCCGTCCCCGACTCCATCCTGCACAAGCCCGGACCACTGACGGAGGAGGAGCGGGAGGTCATGTGCCGGCACACGGGGTACGCCCACGAGATGCTCTCCCCGATCGCCTTCCTGCGCCCCGCCCTGGACATCCCCTACTGCCACCACGAGAAGTGGGACGGGACGGGCTATCCGCGAGGACTGCAAGGGGAAGCGATCCCGCTCTCGGCCCGCGTGTTCGCGGTCGTGGACGTGTGGGACGCCCTGCGCTCGGACCGCCCATACCGCAAGGCCTGGGAGCGCGACCGCGTCCTCGATCACGTCCGCAGTCAGTCCGGGACGCACTTCGACCCGCAGGTGGTGGCAGCATTTCTGGCCCTCATGGCCACGGAGGAGGAACACGAACCGCTCGCGCTGGCCGCCTGATTCCATAGGCCGTGCGCCTCCATATGCCGTGCGCCTCGGGTATACTGAGGCCTAGAAACTTCCATCCCCCGGAGTACTTCCCATGACCCTGCCGTTCCGCCCGCCCGCCGTCCCGCTCGTCACGCACGACCCCTACTTCAGCGCCTGGTCCGTCAGCGACGAGCTGACCGGAACCGAGGTCCGGCACTGGACCGGCACAAACTACGGCCTGTGCGGCCTGGTCCGCATCGACGGCCAGACTTTCCGATGCATCGGCATGATTCCCCGCGAGGTGGAGGCGATGCCACAGACGGGCCTGGAGGTGACGGCGACGCGCTCGACCTACGTCTTCGAGGCCGCCGGCGTGCGCCTCACCCTGACCTTCCTGTCGCCGCTCCTGCCGCACGACCTGGAGGTCCTGTCCCGGCCCGTGACTTACATCACCTGGGAGGCGAGTGCGACCGACGCGCGGACGCACGAGGTTTCGGTCTATTTGCACGTCCAGGGCGAGTGGGCGGTCAACAGCGCCGACCAGTCCGTCGTCTCCTCCCGCTACCGCCAGCCGGGCATGGACGTCCTGCGGATGGGATCGGCGAAGCAGCCGATCCTGGAGACGGCGGGCGACAACCTGCGGATTGACTGGGGCTACGTCTATCTCGCCGTGCCACACGAGGCACCTGGTACGGCGGCGCTCCTGGAGGCCGATCCGGGCCGCCGCGCCTTCCGCGAGACCGGGACACTTCCCGGCGCGGACCTGATCGCCGCCCCGCGCCCCGCCCACGACGGCTGGCCGGTCCTCGCCTGCGCCCTCTCGCTCGGGACGGTCGGGGACGCACCCGTCTCGCGCCATGTCCTGCTGGCCTACGACGACGTTTTCTCCATCGAGTACTTCTACCGCAAGATCCGCCCTTACTGGCGGAAGGACGGCATGGGCATCGCCGAGCTTCTGCTCGCCGCCGAGGACGACTACGAGGCGCTGACGGGGCGGTGCGCCGACTTCGACGCCGAGATCGCCGCCGACCTCACGCAGGCGGGCGGGGAGAAGTTCGCCGCGCTCTGCGCCCTCGCCTTCCGCCAGTGCATCGCCGCCCACAAGCTGGCCGTGGACTTCGACGGCACCCCGCTGTTCCTGTCCAAAGAGAATTTTTCGAATGGCTGCATCGCGACCGTAGACGTGACCTACCCGTCCGCGCCCTTCTTCCTGCTCCTGAACCCCGACCTGCTGCGGGCGATGCTGACGCCAATCCTGGATTACGCGAACACGTCGCGCTGGCGGTTCCCCTTCGCCCCGCACGACCTGGGCACTTACCCGCTCTGCAACGGCCAGGTCTACGGGGGCGGGGAGCGGTCCGAGGACGACCAGATGCCGGTGGAGGAGTGCGGCAACATGCTGATCCTGCTGACCGCCCTGACCCAGATAGACGGCCACACGCGCTATGCCGAGAAGTACTGGCCCCTGCTGAACAAGTGGGCGGAGTATCTGCGCGACAAGGGCCTGGACCCGGAGAACCAGCTCTGCACCGACGACTTCGCCGGGCACCTCGCCCACAACGTCAACCTGTCGCTGAAGGCGATCATGGGATTGGGAGGCTTCGCCGCTTTGTGCGAGAAGACGGGCAGGGCCGAGGATGCCTCGGCCTACCGCCAGGCGGCGCAGGCGATGGCCGACGAGTGGGTGGGGATGGCCGACGACGGCGACCACTCCCGGCTGGCCTTCGACAAGCCCGGCACCTGGAGCCAGAAGTATAATCTGGTTTGGGACACCCTGCTGGGCCTGGGCCTGTTTTCGCCGGAGGTGGCCCGCCGCGAGGTGGCCTTCTACAAAACGAGGCAGAACGTCTACGGCCTGCCCCTGGACAGCCGCAGCGAGTACACCAAGCTGGACTGGATCGTCTGGACGGCGACCTTGGCCGAGAACCCCGCCGACTTCGCCGCCCTGACCGAGCCGCTCTATGCCTGGGCCGGAGAAACACCCACCCGCGTGCCTCTGACTGACTGGTATTGGACGACCGACGGAAAGCAGGTCGGCTTCCAGGCCCGCTCCGTCGTCGGCGGCCTTTACATCCCGCTGCTTAAAGACCCCGCCGTCTGGCGGAAATGGGCCGACCGCGCCAGGCCGAAGGAGTAGCAGGCGCGGGCGGGAAGAACTGCGGTCAGACTTCGCCCTCGAACACTTCCGCCGCCGCGCCGGTCATGTAGACGTGGTTGTCGGCCTCCGACCACTCGATGTCCAAGTCCCCGCCGGGCAGGTGGACCAGGACGCGGCGGCCCGTCCTGCCGTTCAGGACGCAGGCGACCGTGGCGGCGCTGGCCCCCGTCCCGCAGGCCAGGGTTTCGCCCGCGCCGCGCTCCCAAACACGGAAGTTGATCTCGCGGTCGGACAGGACTTCAATGAACTCGGTGTTGATGCGGCGCGGGAAGGCGGAGTGGCTTTCGACCAGGGGGCCGACGGCCTCGATTGGGTAGTTCTTGACGTCGGAGACGAAGGTGACGGCGTGCGGGTTGCCCATGGAGACGGCGGTAACGTAGACGGTGCGGTCGCCGAGGTCGAGGGGGAGGTTGACGACCGGCGCGTCGCCTCCGCCCAGGGTGGTGGGGACGTGCGCGGGCACCAGGACGGGTTCGCCCATGTCCACGCGGACGGAGGCGGCCTTGCCGTCCGGCCCGGCCAGGATTTGCAGGTGCAGCAGGCCCGCGCCGGTTTCAACGGGGATGGAGGTGTCGCCGCGCGTCAGGCCCCGGTCGTAGAGGAACTTGGCGAAGCAGCGTATGCCGTTGCCGCACATCTCGGACTCGGAGCCGTCGGGGTTAAACATCCGCATGGCGAACGGCGCGGACCGGCCCGGCAGCAGGGCGATGACGCCGTCGCCGCCGACGCCGAACTTCCGGTCACAGAGGAAGATGGCTCGGCCCTGGGCTTCGATGAGGTTGGCGTCGCCGTTCTGGCCGAGGCAGTTGACCATGACGAAGTCGTTGCCGATGCCGTGCATTTTCGTGAAGTGCATGAAGAGTCCTTTGGGGAGAGTCGCGGCCGTGTAGGGGCACGATTTATCGCGCCCTCTTTTTCGGCCCCGGCCTAGGAGATCGGCTCTACAGTGGCCGCTTCGGGCGTGTCGGAGGCGGGCGCGGGGTTCGGCGTCTGCACCGTCACGCTGGCATCCGGGTGGGTCGTCCCGGCGGGCGCGACCGGTGGGGCGGTGAGGCTGGCGGCGGGCTGGGGCGTCATGCCCGCCTCGCGCAATGCCTCGGTGTAGAGGTTCTGGAGGGGCCGCATGGGGACGATGCTGGTGACGGCGTGCTTATAGACGAGCTGGGTGGGCTTGCCGGGGCTGTCCAAAAGGATCGTGTAGGGATCAAAGCCGCGGACATTGCCCCGGAGCTGGACGCCGCCGATGAGGTAGATCATCACGCCGATATTCTCTTTTCGGACCTGGTTGAGAAACGTATCCTGAAGGTTGACCTGCGGTTTGTTCATTGCGAAGCGATTTCCCCTTTGTGCTGCCGTAGCACCTGAATTCTTGCTGCGATCTCGTCCGCGATCTGCTCGGCACCCTTGCCGTCGGCGGGAACCCACTGGACGCGCGGGTCGCCCCGGAACCAGATGAGCTGACGCCGGGCGAACCGCCGCGTGTCCTGCTTCATGGCGGCGACGGCGAGGCCGAAGCTCATGTCGCCGGTCAGGGCCGCCGTCATGTGGCGGTAGCCGAGCGAGCGCATTGGTTTGAGGGTGGCGGGATAGCCCGATGCCAGCAGGCCGCGCACCTCATCAAGAAGCCCACCCTCCAGCATCTGGTCCACGCGGTCATCGATCCGCCCGTACAGGGCCGCGCGCTCGGCGAAGTTCAGGCCGAACACCAGCGGCTGTTCCTGCGGCTGCCGAGCGCGGTTCTCGGTGTGCAGGTCGGTCAGGCTCCGCCCGCTGGCGGCATGGACCTCCAGGGCGCGGATCTGTCGCCCGATGTCATTGACGTGGAGCCGGGCCGCCGTCTCCGGGTCTATGGCCGCGACGCGCGCCAGCAGGGCGGCATTGCCGTTCGTTTCCGCAAATTCGCGCCACTGCGCGCGGAACGCCTCATCCGGCGGGGCGGTCGGGATGTCCAGAACGGTCGTCAGGGAGCGGACGTACAGCCCCGTCCCGCCGACGATCAGCGGCACATTGCCGCACGCCGCGATGGCGCGGCAGGCTTCGTCCCCGAGGCGCTGGTAATCGGCCAGAGTCCATTCCTGGTCGGGGTCGGCGACGTCAATGCCATGGAAGGCGGCCCGCCGCCGCTCTTCCGGGGTCGGCTTGGCCGTCCCGATGTCCATGTGCCGGTAGACCTGCATCGAGTCGGCGGAGACGATCTCCCCGCCGAGCCGCACAGACAGGCGGATGCCGACCGCCGTCTTGCCCGACGCCGTCGGCCCGACCAGCGCGATCCGGTCCGCCATTCGATCCCTTGGGCCTTCCGGCGTCTGCACTCGCACGGCCATAGTATAGCATATACGGGCGGGGCGCGCAAGGCGTTTCAGGCCGCTTCCGTCAGCCCGTCTTCGCCAGGACGGCGTCTATCTCGACGCCGTCCGGCTCGGTCAGCATCGTGTCGCCGATCCACGGGGTCGGCGTCACCTCGCGGCCCGTCCACTCGAGGACCTGGAGGCGGGCGGCCTCGTCTTCGGTGATGTCGATTTCGTCCCAGGTCACGCCGCGCTGGCGCAGGAAGTAGGCCGCGCGGGCGACATCAGGGCAGCCCGGACGGGTGTACATCGTGATCTTCGGCTGGCTCATTGACAGAACTCCTGGAGTTTTTCGGCGATGACTTCCGCGCCGTTGATGGGGAAGGCCTCAGCGTCAGGCCGGGCGGCGAGGGCCGATTGAAGCGCCCCCCCCCACTCCCCGGCGAAGAAGGCAGCTTCTGAGATTTCGACGCCGCCCCCCCACTTACTCATACCCAGAACAAGTGCCTCGTGTTCGCGGAAGCCGTAGCGCGGCAGATAGATCAAGGGGACCGAGTTCGCGATGCACTCGGTCAGGGTCCCATAGCCGGCCTTGGAGATCACGGCGTCCACGGACGCGGCCACGTCGGCGTAGCGCCACTGGCGGGCGTCGAAGGCGCGGACGTTGGCGACGGGCTGCGGCAGGGTGCTGTCCAGCAGGAAGACCCAATCCGTCCACTGCTCCAAAGCGGGCCAGTGGATGTCCAGGCCCCAGCCGCCCAGGTAGAGCAGGGCGAGGCGCTTGTCACGGGGGATGCCCAGGGCTTCGGCGAGCGCGGCGCGGCGCGGCTGACCCCGGCGGGCGACGAGGGGGACGCGCTCGACGTTCGGAAACACGTCACCCACGGTCGGCACATTAAGCGCCGTGAGGCAGGCGATGGTCGCGGCTCCATACTCGGCGGCCATCTGCCGGAGCAGCGCGGCGTCGGCGTCCATCTCGGCATACTCCGAGTAGATGTCGTGCCAGGTGAAGTTGGCGATGGCGACGCCGGGGATGTTGGCCTGACGTGCGGCATACAGAGGGAACGGGGGGACATCGGAGGCGACGCAGCGGACGCCATGTTCCCGAAGAAACGCGACTTCTTCGGGAAGGCGGGCGGCGTTCGCCTGCGCGATCTCGGCATAGCGAGTCAGCGTCTCGCGCCGCAGCACGGTGACGCTGTCGCTTTGCAGGCAGCCGCAGTCGTACTCGGCGGACACATAGGAGAACGTGCGCCCCGGAAGCTCCTCGCGGAAGAGACGTTCCGGGGCCGTCGTTTTCAGGATCAGGGGCAGGCTTAGCGGCAGCGATTTAATGACCTGGATGCTGCGGACCGCGTGGCCGAAGCCGTGCCCCGTGATGTAATAGCAGAGTGCCATGGGCTAGGCCAGGTTCAGCACCAATGTCTGCACCGAGCAGGGGGGGAGGCTCAGGGTCAGCGTGTCCCCCTGCGCCTGCACGTCCGTCTGCGTGATCCCGACGGCATCCGGCTGCTCGGCGGTGTTGTAAGCGTTGGCGGCCCCCGCCATCGTGTGCAGTCGGCCCCCATGCAGGGTGGCGTCGCGGATGGTCACGGTGACCTCCTGGGCCTCGTCCTTCTGCCGGTTGCTGAGGCTGACGATGAGCCGGCCGTCCTTCTTGGAGGCGGACGCCGACAGGAGCGGCATGCTGCCGGACGGCAGATTGGCCCCGTGCATGTTGGTGATTGCCTTGGCGTCGCGCTCCGGGGCGTCGCCGATCTCGGCGCGGACGGCCTGCGCGCCCCGGTGCGGGGCATACAGGGCGAACAGGTGATAGGTGGGCGTCAGCCACATCTTCTCGCCCTTGGTCTGGACGAGGGCTTGCAGGACGTTGACGATCTGGGCGATGTTCGCCGTCGAAACCCGGTCGCACCACTTGTGGAAGACATCCAGGACGCCCGCGCCGATCACGGCATCACGGATCGTGCTGGGCGCCTCATAGTCGGTGCCCGTAACGGCCTCGGGGTGCCAGATGCCCCACTCATCAAAGGCGATGCCGATCTTCTTTTTGCGGCCCGACGTGAAGAAACGCAAAATCTCGTCGGTGAACCGGATGTCGTCTTCCACCAGGGCAGAGGCGTGCATGGAGGCGTAGTAGTCGTCGTCGCTGAAACTGACGGCGGGACCGTGGACCCAGTACTGATGGACCGAGACGTGGTCCAGCAGGCTCAGGTGGTTCCGCATGACCTCGACCAGCTTCATGTTCCAGTCGCGGTTGTTCAGGCCACAGGCCACCAGCTCGATGGAGTTGTCCGCCATCTTCAGGAAGGTCCCGAACCGCTTGAACTCCTTGGCGTAGCTCTCGGCGTCATAATTGCCGCCGCAGCCCCAGTTCTCGTTCCCCACCCCCCAGAACTTGACATCCATCGGGGCGGCGTGGCCGTTCGCGGCCCGCTCGCGGGCGAGTGTCGTGTCGGCCTTGCCGTTGCAGTAGACGACCCAATCGGCCAGCTCCTGGGCGGAGCCGGAGCCGACGTTCCCGGCGAGGTATGGGTCGGCCCCAATCATCCGGCAAAGGTCAATGAACTCGTGCGTCCCCAAGGTGTTGTCCTCGACGACGTTCAGGCCGCAGCTCTCGGCCCAGGTCCGGGGGCGGGATTCGCTCGGCCCGATGCCGTCGCGCCAGTGGTAGGAGTCGGCGAAGCAGCCGCCCGGCCAGCGCAGTTGGGGGATGCCGACGGCCTTCAGCGCCTCGATGATGTCGGTGCGGAACCCGCCCTGGTTGGGGATGGACGACGTGGGGCCGACCCAAAGCCCGTCATAGCAGCAGCGGCCCAGATGCTCGGCGAAGTGGCCGTGGATGTAGGGGGAGATGGTGCCGAGGGTTTCATCGGCGTGGATGGTGAGTTTGGACAAGTTAAGCCTCTTTGGAGTATGGGGATTAGGATCTGCGGTGGACGAGAGTGGCGGTCGCCTGGTCGAGCGGGCGGATCGTCATCTGGTCAATGTTGACATGGGGCGGGCGCGTCACGGCCCAAACGATGGCATCCGCGACATCGTCCGCCGTCAGCGGCGTCATTCCCTGGTAGGGCTTCGTCGCCCGCTCGGCGTCGCCGCCGAAGCGGATCAGGCTGAACTCGGTTTCCACCAGGCCGGGCGCGATCTCGGTGACGCGGACCGGCTTGCCGAGCAGTTCCAGGCGCAGAGTCTCGGCGACGGCGCGCTCGGCGTGTTTGGCCGCCGTGTACCCCGCGCCACCGGGATAGACTTCAAACCCGGCGATGCTGCCGATGACGACTATGTGCCCCTGCCCGGACGCTTCCAGCTTGGGCAGGAGGGTCCGGGTCATCCGCATGGTCCCCAGGACGTTCGACTCGAACATCGTCCGCCACTTCTCGTCCTCGGCCTCGGCGATGGGTTCCAGGCCCAAAGCCCCGCCCGCATTGTTGACCAGGACGTTTATGGCGGGGACCTGCTCGCAGAAGGCCGCGACGCTGGCCGCATCAGTCACGTCCAGGGCAAAAGCCCGCGCGCCGAGCGGCGCTGCTACGGCCTGCAACTTGTCCATCCGGCGCGCGCCGAGGACGAGGTCGTAGCCGGCCTGGGCCAAGTGATGGGCGGTGGCAGCGCCGATGCCGCTGCTCGCGCCGGTGACGACGGCGATAGGTTTATTTGTCATAGGATATCTTTCATAGAACCTAAAAATGATCCTGCAAGTAGCAAACGGCGGGCGGTAGCAGCCGGGACAGCACCTGGTACTGCGCCTCGTCACCGACCGTCAGCCGCCCCGCCGCGCGGAGCAAGTCGAGGGAAGGCTGGCCCCAATACGCCTGCGACAATGCCTGGATGTCCAGCGAGACGCCGGGGGCGTCTTGGGTGGGCGCGGCGGTCACTCGCCCGGCCTCGGCAGTGACCGCGAACGTCCGGTTGTTCCACTCGCAGGAGCTATCCGAGACTTGCAGGATGACGCGGCCCGTCAACATAGGCTCCGGCGTCAGCGCGGCGAGTGCTGGGACAACGTCCACGACGCGGCCCATGAACAGGGGGCTGATCGTCGTGTTCAGGTCGTAATGCATCACATGGAGCGGCAGCGGGTCATCGGCTGGGGCGGAGAAATCCACCCGGCGTACCTGTGTCCCGTAATAGTGCAGCGTGGACAGCAGCCCGCGATAGGCGGCGGGCGTGTTGGCGAAGAACTCGCCGACATGGCCCGTCTCGCCGCCGTGCGGATAGCGGAATGACAGATAGCCCTCAGCCTGGTCCGTTAAGGGGTCGTGGTAGACCTGAACATAAGTCGTCCGGTTGTCATGGTGCGAGAGTGATCGCTTCCAGAAGTTCGGCTGGGCATCAGCCCGCGTCGCCATGCCGCGATGGCGGCGGGCAAACGTCTCATAAATGGGCCGCACGACTTCGACCGCCTCCAAACCCTCATAGCAGCGGACGTGTTTGCCTTCCGGGCTGGCCCGGATCTCCGCCGTGGGCAGGTCATAATGCCGCTTCTCCCCCACCCACTCCCAGCCGTGCCGCCGGTAGAAGGCGTAGGCGAACGGGTACAGGCCGCTCGTGAACCGCCCGGCGTCCCGCATCACGCGCAACGACTCGCCCATCAGGCGGCCGACGTGGCCCCGCCCGCGCTGTTCAGCCGCGCAGGCGACACCCGCAATGCCGCCCATCGGCAGAGTGGCCGCGCCCCAGATCATATGCAGGTCGTGGATCGTCGCCGCCGCGACCAGGCGCGTGCCGTCGAACACGCCCAAAGTCGTGCTGACGCGGTCCTTGTCCTCCTCCGGCTCGGGCGCAGAGGGGCGGCTGCCGCCGGAGAAAGCCTCCGACATCAGCCGCGATAGGGCCGCGTCATCGTCCGGCGTCAGTGCGCGCAGTTCAGTCGTCATAAGATGAGAAGCCTTACGAGCCAGGACGAGTGAATGAATTCACTCGCTCCACTTGGAAGCGTCCAAGGGACGCGAGAACAGGGTGATGCCACCCCGTCTTTCCCCTCCTCTGTTCTTCCACCTCTTCTGTCCCCTGGACAGGTCTGGCGGCAGCGAGTGATCTCAATCACTCGTCTTTTTCGTCTTGTCGCGTCTTCCTACACCTTCACCGCCCGCGCGCCCTGGGCGGCGCGGCAGGCGTAGACGTGGGCCTCATAGTCCGTCTTTTCCTTGTACTGGGCGGCAAGGTCACGGCAGAACTGCGGGACAGCCTCGGCATGGACCAGGTTGACCGAGCAGCCGCCCCAGCCGCCGCCCGTCAGCTTTGCGCCGATGCAGCCGGGCAGGCGGGCGGCGAGGGCGACCAGCAGGTCTATCTCGGGCGTCGAGTTTTCAAAGAGGTCGCGGCAGGACGCATGGCCTTCCGCCAGAAGCTGACCCATTCGCGTCACGTCGCCCTTCTGGGCGGCCTCGCGCATCGCCAGGACGCGCTTGTCTTCGCTGAGGACGTGCCGCGCCCGCTTGCGCTGGTTCTCGGGCAGTTCGCCCTCGCGCGCCATGAACTCCTCCCAGGTGACTTCGCGCAGGAGCCGCTTGCCGAAGTGGGCGGCGGCGGCCATGCACTCGGCGTGGCGCGTGGCGTAGTCGCCGCTGGTCAGGGCATGCTTGACGTTGGAGTCGCAGACGACGATGGCGATGTCGTCCCGGCCCATCTTGACGGCGGTATGTTCCAGGGTCAGGCAGTCCAGGAACAGCAGACCGTCCTGAACGCCGAACACGGACGAAAACTGGTCCAGGATGCCGCAGGGGACGCCCACGAACTCGTTCTCCGCCTTCTGGCAGAGCCGCGCGATCTGCATCGGGTCGCGGTCGTAAGGGAACAACTGCTGCAAGAAAAACGCCGTCGCCACTTCCAGGGCCGCCGACGAGGACAGCCCCGCCCCGCCCGGCACGTCGCTGTGGATGACGGCATTGAAGCCGCCGATACTCACGCCCTCCCGCTTGAGCTGCTGGACGACGCCCAGCACATAGCTGGCCCACGAGTTGTGCGGGTCGGCCTGGATGTCCTTCGCCGAGACGGACGAGTCTCGCCGGAAGTCGGCGGCGTGGAGGGAGATCGTATCGTTCCCCGTCGGCGACCCGGCCACGACCGTGCCTTTGTCCAGGGCGGCGGGCAGGACGAACCCGCCGTTGTAGTCGGTGTGGTTGCCCATGATCTCGACCCGCCCCGGCGCGAGCGCGGCGGCTTCGGGCGCGGACCCGAAGCGGCGCGTGTAGGCCGCGACGGCGTTGTCTACGAGTGCCATTGTGTCATCCCTTTGTCATCAGAATCGTCACAAGTCGCGCGGCGTGAGGCCGGTTTGTTTAGCGATTCGGGCCAGCATTATCGGGCCGATCTCCACCCCGTCATGGAAGGCCCAGATGTAGTCCGGCCAATCCGCGCGTTCCAATACGATATGGGAACCACCGCTCCGGCGCTTGATGCTCCAGCCGATACGAAGAAGCGCCGCCAGAACACGCCCCGCCTTTGTAGAAGGCCATTGACTCATGAATGCGCCTTCATTACGAAATTCTCATGCCGCAATGGAGAAAACCTGTGGCAGTACATCCACTTGTTCCGGCAAAGTTTCTCCATGCTCAACCCGGTCCGCAAGGACCCGCAGCGCGAGAACTTGGGCACGGACAACCGCCTCAGTACGGGTTTCGCCGTAGGCCAGCACGCCGGGGAGTTCGGGGATCTCACTTAACCAGCGGCCGTCCTCTTCTTGTTCGACTTCAATGGAAATTCGCACTGTTTCACCTTCTGTCTCACTGCACCCGCCGATAGATGCCGTTCGCGCGCTCCATCAGCCCCGTGTCCACCATCTCGCGGCGCAGGCTCGCGTAGTCCTCGTGGTAGTTCAAGAGCAGGTAGCTGACTTCCTGCTCGGTGTAGGCGCGGCCCGTCTCGAACTTCCCGACCAGGTAGCGCAGGACGACCTCCCGCTTCTTGCGCTGGACCGGGATGGTTTTCAGCCTGCCGTTGACAAAGAAGTCCCCCAGCACCCGCGCGTCAAAGGCGGACGCATCGGGCGGCAGGTCGGACGCGCTGGCCGCCGCTTTCGTCTCGCGCAACGCCTCAAAGATCGCCGACGGCTTGTACCGCCAGCGGAAACCGTCGTGGGCGAACGTCTCCTCCAGCAGCCCCGCCGCTTTGAGCGGCGGCAGCAAGGCCATCGTCTCCGCCTCGGATAGTCCCGCCGCCCGCGCCAGCGTGTGCAGGGGGAGTGGGTCGCCGCAGAGCTGGCCCAGCAATTTGACCTTCTTCGGGTCGGCGAACACGCGCAGGATGTCGGCGGGGTTGGTCACGCTAACCTATCGCCTCCGCCACATAGATTTTGGGATTTCGCCTAGAACGTGGGAGTTTAAGCCTGGATCGTTCTGGTCTGCTCGATATTCACGGACTTCTTTGCGATCTGTGTTCCATCGAACGACGATCTTGCAGCCATGCTGAAGATAAATTTGCTTTAGGAACGGCGCAGCTCCCAACGCTTCCTGTATTTTGGCATCGTACACGTCATCACCGGAACGCTCGTAGTCGCCAATATGAACTGACGTTTCCCCCGTTTTATGTACCACGGGCAGAGTGAGCGCTTCTGTTGTCTAGCCGGGCGGCTTCTTTTCCGCCTGCTCCCGTTGCCAGGCCCGCGCATACGCGGCGGGCGGCACATACTTCAGGCTGCTGTGCGGACGCTCCTCATTGTACCAGAGCCGATGCGCTCCCAGCCGCACCTGGGCGTCCTGAACCGAGGCGAAGACCTCGCGGTCAAGCAACTCGTCGCGCAGTTTGCCGTGGAAGCTCTCCTGGAACCCGTTCTGCCACGGGCAGCCAGGGTCGATGTAGTGCGGCGCGGAGCCGCTGCTCGAAAGCAGGCTCTGGACCTCGCCCGCGATGAACTCGGGACCGTTGTCGCTGCGGACGAAGCGCGGGACGCCGCGCACAGCGAACAACGGCTTCAAGGCGGCAAGCACTGCCCCGCTGGTCAGGGACACGCCCACCGTCACGGACAGCCACTCGCGCGTGAACTCGTCCAGGATGTTCAGCAGGCGGATCTTGCGACCAGAGAGCAGCCCGTCCTCCTGGAAGTCGTAGCTCCAGACGTGGTCGGGGTGCTCCGCCTGGCAGGGCACGCGCCGCCCCGCCCTGACCTTGCGCTTCTTCGGGCACTGCGGCACTTGCAGGCCGCTCTTTCGCCAGACGCGCTCCACGCGCTTGCGGTTGACGAGGTGGCCGCCCGCCCGCAAGAGCGCGTGGGCGCGCGGGATGCCGAAGCGCGGGTGCTTCCGCTTGATCCGCTCAAGCTGCTCCCGGAGCGGCTGGTCGTCACGCGGGTGCGCCTGGTAGCGGGCGCTGGAACGCGAGATTTTCGCCAGGCGGCAGGCTTGGCGCTGTGAGAGGCCGCGCTCCACCGCCTGCGAGACCACCGCGCGCCCCTCGGCCAGCGGGTCGGCGGCCTCGGCTACTTTTTTTGCAGGATCTCCTTGATGATGTCGACCTCCAGGTCGCGCTCGGCGAGCAGGCGCTTGAGGCGGGCGTTCTCTTTTTCCAGCTCGCGCAGGCGGGCGGCTTCATTGACGGTCGCACTGCCGAAGCGCGAGCGCCAGCGGTAGAAGCTGTTCTCGGAGACGTTGTGCTGGCGGCAGACTTCGGCGATAGTCTGTTCGCCCTTCTCGGCCTGCTGCAAGATGGCGACGATCTGCGCGTCGGTGAACTGGCTCTTCTGCATTCGAGTATTCTACCTTTCGGGTCAATACTCACCTTGCGAATGGTACAGTTTTTGGGGGAAAGGTCAGAACCTCTCCGTCGTAGATTTGTAGATGGCTCAGATGCGGGGTGGCACGAACCCTGTTGATTGTGAACATAATCTACCTCATACACCTGGTACATAATGCCGTTCCTCATGTCACGCAACACGGTGGAATGGCCCATACAAAAAGAAGTCTACATAAACTTGCACGCCAAAAGCAGAACCGCCACTGATAGAGCCAGTAGTAGCAACACCCTCAGAAAACCAATTTGGCAGTATGTTGGCGGCATTCTCACGCAATGCGTCGCTGGTTGATATTGTGTATGCCTTATTTAACGCATCAATATACTTCACGACGTTGCTAAACTTCATGTCTACTACTCTACTGGGGTGTGTCACTAGCAACAGGGCGAAAACCTGCGTCTGCTCGTTTGCTACACCCCGCGCCTTCTGAATGTCGGCAACCACCGCCCTCTGATAGCCTGCCTTTGTCGCATCAAAGGTGTACATGGATTTAAGTTCAACGATAGCGGCGGGCGAATCATTCTCCAGTATAGCTATGTCTGAGTGCCGCCACTCACGGGCGACGAGAAGCCCTTTCCGAGTCAACTGACGATACAACTGGAATGCAATCGCGTCACGAATGACGAACTCAGGTTTCGACGTAAGAGCAAGGTAAGCAAGCTCGTCCGGCTCGAAATTGGTGGCTAGTCCGTTCAGGATGTTTAGCAGGAGAGGCTGGTATTCCAAAGTATTCCTTTCAGCCCGCTCGCCGCGCGAGGTCTTTATAAACTTCGTCATCGTTTCGCTTTCCGACGACCACGATACGGACGATGCTGTCTACTACCGTGTAGCAGACACGGAACTCCCCAGAGTCGATGCGGCGGTAGCCCGCATAGCCGGAAAGATGCTTGGCATCATTGGGGTATGGGTCACGAAGTAAGTCATGGATTTTCGACGCCACTTGCTTGAACTGTTTGGGCTGCAAACCTTGCAGGAAGCTGTGTGCATCTTTGGAAAGGTCGAGCATTACAGGTCAACTCCCATCTGCGCGAAGAAAGCACGGGTTTCGTCTACACCGATGAATCCTTTTCGTTCCGCCTGTTCAATGTAGTCATCCGCAATTTCATTGCCGAAGGCGATGGACAGGTATTTGAATGTGCCTTCTTCCATCTCTTCCAGAATCGCGTAGGCTTCATGTAGCACAGCGGAGCATAGTTCGCCTTGATCTTCAAGCCCTTCGGATTTGGCTTGGTAACGCAGGGCTGCATTGGCCAGGCGACCGAAAAGCTCGATCTTGGAGTTGCCACCATAGAGAGGGAGGAATATGTCTCGCAACTGGAAGAAGAGCCAGCTAAGTTGCGCCGCATGAGGCGTGACAACAAATCGGGGAGCGGGGTAGAAGGCGTCCGGCTCAATCTCAGGCTGCTCGGAGGTTATTACAACGTCCGCGCCCACCCACTCCTCCGGCTTGGCGTCTGGTACATCCTGCTCCACAATGACAGGGATAGGCTCGTCACGCAGACGCGCGGAGAGGGTGTTCAATGCTTCTCTAGCGGTAGTGAATTCTGTGTCCATTGATGACTCCTTTGTTGAGCTACTGCGACTCGAATTCAGCGTTGATGGCGGCGTAGTCTTCGGGCGTACCCACGTCGCGCCACTTGCCTTCCAGGGCGATGCCTTTGGTGGGGTGGTCGTCGTTAATCATTGCGGTGATGGCGTCGGGCAATTCGTACTCGCCGCGCGCGGAGGGGACGATCCTGGAGGTGTAGTCGAAGATGAGCGGATCGAAGATGAACAGGCCGGCGTTGTTCCAGTGGGTCGCCGCCGTGCCTTTGGCGGGCTTCTCCTGGATGCGCTGGATGATGTTGTTCTCGTCGAGGTAGACGGCGGCCCCGGCCCAGGGGTCCTCCACCCAGTTCAGGCCGACGTAGGCTTTGATCTCGCGGGTGCCCGTCTCGACGTAGGCGTCCCCGAAGCGGCCGTAGTTGACGGGGTCCAGCATGATGTCGCCATAGGTCATCAGGAACGGGGCGGCGGACAGGGCGGCGCGGGCGGTGTTGACGGCGTCCCCCACCCCGCGCGGGACCTCCTGGGGGACGTACTCGATCTGCCAGCCCCATTCGGAGCCGTCACCTAAATAATCCTGCAAGACCTCGGCCTTGTAGCCGGTGATCAGGACGAACTCGCGGATGGGCGTCGTGGCGGCGATGCCCTCCATGATGCGCTCGATCATGGGGACGCCGCCGATGGGGATCATGGGCTTGGGCTGGTCGGCGGTCAAAGCGCCGAGGCGGGTGCCGCGTCCGGCGGCGAGGAGGAGGGCTTTCATCGTGTATCTCCAGGCAAGGCCAACGTCTTCAAGAAGGCCAACGTCTTCAAGAAGGCCAACGTCTTCAAGAAGGCCAACGTCTTCAAGAAGGCCAACGTCTTCAAGAAGGCGAACGTCTTCAAGAAGGGCGAACACAAGGTTCGCTCCTACGGGGTAATCGGCGTCGGCGTAGGGGTGAACCTTGTGTTCACCCCCCAGCGGTTTCTGTTCCAGTGATCCCTACTCCGGCGTTTACTCCATGCGGGCATATTTGAGCGAGTCGGCGCAGGCGCAGGCGCGGCCTTCCGGCATCCCGGCCAGCATCGTTTTGAGGACCTTTTTGACGTTGGCCGTGTTCTGCGCCAGGACCTCCAAGACGCTGTGCGCCTCGACGGCGGCGACATCGGCGACCAAGCCGGCGTCGTAGTCGGTGACGAGGGACAGGGTGACGTAGCACAGGGACAGCTCGCGGGCCAGGATGACCTCGGGGTACTGCGTCATGGTCACAGTCTGCCAGCCCATCTGCGTAAACCAGCGGCTCTCGGCTTTAGACGAGAAGCGTGGGCCTTGGATGACGACGCTGGTCCCCGCCTCGTGGACGGTGACGCCGTTCTGCCGGGCCGACTCGATGGCGAGGGCGCGGAGCTGCGGGCAGTAGGCGTCGGCGGAGGAGACGTGGGTGACGACAGGGCCGTCATAGAAGGTGTCCGCCCGCCCGGTCGTTCGGTCCACGAACTGGTCATTGATAACAAAGTCCCCCGGCGCGATGTGCGCCTGAAGCGACCCGACCGCGCTTGGGGCGAGAACGCGGGTCACGCCCAGGCTCTTGAGCGCCCACAGATTGGCGCGATACGGGACCTTGTGGGGCGGCAGCGAGTGGGACCTGCCGTGCCGGGGCAGGAAGGCGACCCGGCGGCCCGCGATGGTCATCAAGGCGACCCTGTCGCTCGGCGGGCCGTAGGGGGTTTCGACTTTGATCTCTTCAATGTCGCCCTCGGCGAACTCATAAAAGCCGCTGCCGCCGAAGATGCCGATTTCCGCCGTGTGCTGCATAGGATATTTTCAGAACCCATCCCGGCGCGAGCGCCGACCCTCCCGAAACAGGAAGGTGGACTGGGAAGGTGGTTGTTTGGTTCGCCGTGATAAACGGGAAGCCACCCTGCTAAAAAGGGCATGGTCAAAAAGCCCCATGCAAGAAGGTAAAACCCCAACGTATATCCACTCGCTTACCCACCCGTTCCGGGAGGGTCGGCGCTTACGCCGGGGTGGGTTCCCAAAGCCGCTTCTGCCGCTGCCTGCTGGGCCTCTTTTTTGGTCTTGCCGCTGCCGGTCCCGGCGATCGCGCCGTCGAGCAGGACGGCAATCGTGAAGATTTTATCGTGCGGTTTGCCGCGCTCCGAGGTCACCTGATACACGGGAGACGAGAGATGGTCGGCCTGGCGCAGCTCTTGCAGCACGGTCTTCGGGTCGCGCCAGTCGCGGCTGCGGCTGACCGAGGCGATCTCCGGCGCGAGTATGCCTAGCAGGAACTCGCGGGCGGCCTCGTAGCCGCTCTCCTGGTAGATGACGGCAACCAGGGCTTCGACGGCGTCGGCGATGATGCTGTCGCGGTTACGTCCGCCCATCGCCTCCTCGGTCCGGCCCAGGCGGATGAGCGGGGCCAGGTCCATGCGCCGGGCGGCGGCGGCGAGCGCGTCTTTGCAGACGATCAGGGCCTTGGCCTGGGCCAGTTCACCCTCGCCGCGCTGTGGGAACTGCGCGTACAGATACTCAACGATGACCAGGCCCAGCACCGAATCGCCCAGGAACTCCAAACGCTCGTTGCTCTCCAGCGGCCGGTCGGGGACCAGGGACTTGTGGGTCAAGGCCTGACGGAGCGCGGCCATGTCCCGGATGGGCAGGCCGCGCCTGAGGGCTTCGGTCCGCAGGTCCCCGCCGCCTTCGGTCATCGCAGCGCCTGGAGGGCCTGGCTGATCCGCGCGACGCCGCGCTGGATGTTCTCCATCGAGGTGGCATAAGACAGCCGGATGTTGCCGTCCGCGCCGAAGCCGGAGCCGGGGATGACGGCTACCTCATACGCCTCCAGCAGGTACGCGGCCAGGTCGTCCGAGCTGCCGATGGTGCGCGGCGTGTCGCCTTCGGGTTTCCAGCTCTTGCCGTAGAAGGCGGAGACGTTCGGGAAGACGTAGAACGCCCCGCCGGGGTTGAGGCACTGGACGCCGGGGATGTCCTTCAAGGCGGACACGATGTAGTCCCGCCGCTGCTGGAAAGCCTTCCGCATCGTCTCGACCGAGTCCTGTGGCCCGTTCAGGGCTTCGACGCCCGCCGCCTGCGTGATGGAGGTCGGGTTGGACGTACTCTGGTCCTGGATTTTGGACATGGCTGCCACGATGTCCAGGTCGGCGGCGGCATAGCCGAGCCGCCAGCCGGTCATGGCGTGGGCCTTGGAGAAGCCGTTGATCGTGATGGTCATGGCCTTGACCGCCTCGCCGAATGAGGCAGGAGACACGAACTCATTGCCCGTATAGAGTATCTTCTCGTAGATCTCGTCGGACATCAGATAGAGGCCGCGCCCGACGCACAGGTCGGCGATGTCCCGCAGCGCCGAGGGCGTGTAGACCGCCCCGGTCGGGTTGGAGGGCGAGTTGATGACAAGCAGCTTTGTCCTATCAGTGACGTAGCCTTCGATCTGCGCGGCGGTCGCGAGGAAGCCAATGCTCTCGTCCGTCGGCACGATGACGGGAGTGCCGTCCGCCAGCTTCACCTGTTCGGGGTAGGACACCCAGTAGGGCGCGGGGATGATGACCTCGTCGCCCGGATCGAGCAGGGCCTGCATCAGATTATAAATGGAGTGCTTGGCCCCGCACGAGACGATGATCTCGTTGCGCGAGTAGGTCAGACCGTTGTCGCGCTTCAGCTTGGCGAGGATGGCGTCTTTGAGGGCGACGGTGCCGGAAGACGGCGTGTATTTGGTGTCCCCTTTCGCCAAAGCGGCGACGGCGGCGTCCTTGACGTTCTGAGGCGTGTCGAAGTCCGGCTCGCCCGCGCCGAAGGAGATGACGTCCTTGCCCTGTGCTTTCAGGGCGTTGGCCTTGGCGGTGATCGCCAGGGTTGGCGAGGGGGCGGCGTGGAGCGCGCGCTGGGACAGCATCCGTTGCTGGGGCGGCGTGATCATAGGAAGGTTCTCCCGGCTGATAACGGCAGCCGCTCGGTTGCGGCTGGAATGTTGCGGCTATTGTAGCCGACGGGGCGGGGGGAAGTCAAGGCAGGTAGACCCCAGGCGGCAACTCTTGGGGTAGGGGCGGCGCTTGCCCCGCCCTCCTTGTAAGGGCGCGGCAAGGAAAGAGGGCGCGGCAAGCAGCGCCCCTACACATCTACAGGGAGCAGGGCGGGATTCTCCGCCACCCGCCGCCCGACTTTCGCCAGATCGTGCCACTCGCCGTGGAGTTTGACGCGCACGATGTCGGCCGTGAAGTCGTTGTTCGTGCCGTCCTCGGTCGAGTTGCTGAACAGGTACGAGCCGACGCCGTAGACGTCGGCGGGGACACCGTTGTCCTCGAACTCGCGTATCTTGCGCGGCGTGAAGCCGCCCGTGACGGTGATCTTGACGGCCTTGCAGTAGGCCCGCGCCCGCTCCAGCCACTGGAAGGGGATGTCCCAGCTCTCATAGGCGCGGTCCATCTCGCGGCGCAATGTATAGACTAGGCGCGGGTTGACGCCCTTGTCCAGCCGCCGATCGCCCAAAGGCTCGATGCTCTTGTCCCGGAGGCTACCCGCCGTGTCGGGGCGGACTCCGTAGAGGACGTACTTCTCGGCCTCCTCGTGCTGTCCCTGCCCTACCAGTTCCATGTAGCGCGTGAACAGCGCCTTCATGGTCAAGAGGCTGTCGCCTACGCAGTCGTTGTTAAAGTCCACCAGGGCGATGCGCGGGATGTGCGGGGGCAGAATGCGGGCGAACTGCAAGACGGTCTCGGCCGTGTCCCCCAGGAAGCAGGCAATGGCGGCATGGGCGACAGTGCCGCCGCCCGCCCCGCCCCACCAGTCCCCCTGTTCGTCGGTGGAAACCGCACTGGTGACACTATGGCCCGAGGTCCGGTTAAAAAGCTGCACAGCGATATGGTAAGCGTACCCGTCGCCCGCCTGCACCTCATGGGCGTCGAACCGGGCCGGGAAGAACAAGACCTCCTTCCCCCGCGCCGCGTGCAGGACCTCATACACGTTGGTCGCGACGCGCGTGTTCCGCGTCAGCGCCCCCAGCGTCGGCGTCTCCAAGGGCGCGAAGTCCCGGTAGCGCCCGCGCACTTTCAGCACCGGGGTCACCTCGTTCGGGTCGCCGCCGTAGGGGGCGATGAACCCGTCGTGTACCGCCGTCACCTCCAGGGCGTCATAGGTGGAGACCCACTCGCCCTGCGCGTCGAAGTGGCCGGTGCATTCCCGGAGCATCGCCAGAGCTTTGTCTACACCGACGACTACCGAGAAGGGCTGGCGGCGCGTGAACCACTGCATCTCGACCTCGATGTCGCCGGTGTGGATGTCATCCAGCGCCAGCCCCTTCTCTTCCAGCGCGGCGTTCTGGCCCGCGAAGGTGTACCCGTCCCGGACCAGGCCGGTCAGCAGGGTCACGATGTTGTCGAAATACTTGTCCGAGTACCACCCGCGCCGCATCCGCGCCACGTCCAGCTTGAACGTCTCCGCCCCCAGCCGCTTGCCGTCGAATACGCTCATTCCATCCCCGCCTCCGCCCGAATCGTGTCCCACGCCGTCGTGAACGCCTGATACTCGGGTGCCTGATACATGGCGAACACGACGCGCTCCAGCGACGTGTCCGGGTGGCTGTCCAGGTACGATTGCACTGTTCGGAGCGCCGTGGGCGCGGCCTTGTCCAACGGGTAGCCGTAGATGCCCGTCGAGATGGAGCAGAACGCGATGCTTTTCAGACCCTTCCCCTCCGCCTTCTCCAGACACGACCAGTAGCACGACGCCAGCCGCTCGGCCTCGTTTGCGTTCCCGCCCTTCCAGACCGGCCCAGCCGTGTGGATGATGTACGGTTGCTTCAGGTTATGCCCGCTCGTCAGCACCGCCGCCCCCGTCTTGGCCCCATTCGGCGCGGCCTTCTCCAGTTCCGCCATCAGCGCCCGCCCCGCCGCTCGGTGGATCACGCCGTCAATGCCGCCCCCGCCCCGCATGGCCGTGTTCGCCGCGTTGACGATGGCATCCACGTCCTGGTCCACAACGCTGCCCCGGACGATCTCGATGGTTGTCTTCATTGGTGGCATTCAGTCATTCCGTTATCTTGAGCAGCTTCAGCTTGGCCTGGACAAAATCCTTGTCCGAGAGGCCACCTTCTTGATGCAGTCTACTGATGCGCTCTAGTTGGGAAATGAACTCCTCCGCGCTGTTCTGTTCTGGCTGAACTGAGATAGGAGTATCGGGAACAGGTTCCTGATTGGGAGCGCCTGCTATCGCCTTCAACATGGCGACTATGTAGACCGGATTCACGGCAGTCACCCGCTCTTTGACTAATCGTGTCGCAGTCAACTCAGTTAATGGCAGGCGCAAGTCATGTGCCGCTTCCACTTCAACGCGGCGGATAGGTCGGGCCGTACCCGTACTCTCAGGCTCAACAGTGACATGCTTGCTATCCACTGAGACAACCCGAAAAGGCTTACCAGTTTTTGTCCGCAAGTTCTGACCTTCTAATTGGCTCACCCGTTCCCATACTGTTGCCATCTTTTCACATTACCCTTTGGGCTTCAACTAATCCAACGCAGAGGACATTACGCGCTTCGGGGCTGGCCTGTCGGCCAGGGAACCACGGGTTGAAACCCGAGGCTGACAAAAGCCCAGCGTCCAGGGGACGGAAGAGGCAGAGCCTGATTTCAGAGGCATCTTGCATTGTCTTGCGTCCCCTGGACGCTGGGAACTTTGGTGCCACGGGTTGAAACCCGTGGACGTCTCTATCCGATCAGCCGCGCAAACGCGGCTTCGTCCCAGCCGTAGCCGGCGTCGTCGTAGGTGACGCCTTTGATCTCGCGGCGGCCGGTGCGGGCATGCACGCCGCCCAGAGCCTCGTAGAAGCGGCGGGCGGGGTTGTGGACGTTGACCCAAATCAGCAGGGTCCGGTGGCCGTCCTGAGACATGCGCCGGGCGAAGGTCTGGACGAGGCGGCGGCCCAACCCCCGGCCCTGGTGGGATTGGAGCAGGTAGAGGCCGTAAATCTCGCTCCGGTAGTCGGGATCGCCCGCCTTCTCCGGGCCGCCCGCGACGAAGCCGACGGTCTCGCCGCCGTCCGTCTCGGCGACGTAGACCGTCGTTCTGGCGGGGCCGTCGGCGCGCAGGGTTTCGGCCCACATCCGCTCCCGGTCGGTGACGGAGAGGGCGTCGAGGTGTTCCTGCGGCATGATGCCTGGGTAGGTGGTGCGCCAGCTCTCCACATGCACCCGCGCGATGCCCGCCGCATCTTCGCAAGTGGCTTGCCGGATCGTCATTTGTCCGTCTGCTCCGCCATAAAGATTTCAATGACTTCGATGCTGCCGACGATGTTCGCGTTGAACTCGGCCAATTCCTCCGCCGGTATCCAGTATTCCTGATGCTCGCGGCTGCCGACGGTCTGCACGGCGTGGCGGCTGAGGTAGTCGGCGTTGACCTCAAAGCGCGTGACGTAGCCGACGGAATCCGAGGCGGCGTCGCGCGTGTTCCAGTCGCGGGCGATCTGGGCGGCGTACTCTTGGGACAGGACGGGGTAGAAGATCGGCTGGAACGGCAGGCGGGGCGGGAAGGCGGCCCAGCCGCTCGTCTGGATCAGGTCGAGTTCCTTCTGCCCGACGGGGCGGTAGAGGGTGAGGGTGGCGGGGGCGGTCGGCATGGGGGGATTGTACCCGACCGGAGAAGCAGAGAGGAGAAAGGGGCGCGATTCATCGCGCCCCGACAACGCGGAGGGCGTCTAGGCCGGCTCCTTCACCTTGTCCTGCATGACGTAGCCCTCGTTGTCGCAGGAGAAGAGGATCGGCTTGTCGTCCTTCACCGTCTCCAGGTGGACGGGGCGGCCCCACAACTTCTGGATGTTCCGCAGGACGCGCTCGGTGTAGTCGGGGTCCAGGGCCTTGCCGTCGAAGGCGTGTTTGAGGTACATCTCGCCCCGGCGCTTGTAGTCGCCGTCCTCGACGGTCAGGATAGGCTGGCCGAAATTCGTCATCGAGTCCACGATGCTGTCGCGGACGCGCCGCCAGTCTGTGTCCTGGACCACCCACATCTCCTCGCCGTCCACTTCTTCCAGCTTGTAGGTGTAGAGGTCCAGCTTCTTGACCAGAGGCTCGGTCAGGTACTTGCGGAGGAAGGTCACGTCGTTATCCTCCTCGCAGACCTGGAAGATCTTGGCGCGTCCCTCCCCGGCGGGGCGGGCGATGGCGCGGCCCATCCAGTCCAGTTCCTCCTCGTCGCCCACCTCGACCGTGCCGTCCCAGCGGCGCTCGATGTCCTTCAAAATTTGGAAGCCGACATAGTAAGGGTTGATCTGCATCCGCGAGCCGGACGGGGACAGCACGGACGAGTGCAGGCGGCGGAACTCCCAGTGCTCTTCGGAGGTCAGGTCCAGCGACTCCAAAATCTTCTCGTGCCAGTAGGACGCGAAGCCCTCGTTCATGATTTTGGTCCGCATCTGGGGCAGGAAGTACATCATCTCGTCGCGGATGATCTGCAAGATGTCCCGCTGCCACTCGGTCAAGGTCCGCCCGTACTCGATCAGGAACCGCAGCAGGTCCTTCTCCGGCTCCTCGGGGAACTTGCGGGCGCGCGGCTTGTGCCGCTCCCCGCCCCCGGCGACCTCCCAGATGTCGTCGTAGTCGGTCCGGCCCGGCTGCCCGGCGTGGAGGCGGTCGTCCTCGTGCTGCTCGGGCGTCTTGCGCTTCAGGGAGGGCGAGGTCGGGTCGAAATGCTCCTCGATGGTCATCACCGTGTCCAGGAACTCCTCGACCTCGCGCCAGCCGAACTCCTGCTCGTACTGCCGGATTCGCTCGGCGTGCAGGCGCATCTGCTCCACCATGCGCCTGTTGGTGTGGGCGAAATAGGTGTTGTGCTTGAAAAAGTGGCAGTGGCCCAGAACATGCGCGGCGACGAACTTGTGCGAGAGCATGGAGTTGTCTTCGACCAGAAACGCCTGGCAGGGATCGGTGTTGAAGACGATCTCGTAGATCTTGGACATGCCATACTCATACGAGGTCTTCTGCCGGTGGTAGTCCCGCCCGAAGGTCCAGTGTGAGAAGCGGGCCGGCAGGCCGTAAGCGCCTAGCTCGTAGATGACATGCTGCGGCACGACCTCAAAATGGGTCGGATACGGGTCCAGGCCGAACTCGCGGGCCTGGTCCCAGATGATCTCCAGCCAGCGCTCCAGTTCTACTTTCTCGGTCGGCGAAAAGCTCATAGTGATATGTTCCCTTGCTGTTCCCGCGCGTCTTGCACCATGAAAACCAGAATGCCGAGGATCATTTCCGGCTGGTGGATGTAGTACTCCGTCTCGTCTACGGTCACGTCGGCTCCCCGCAGCCGTAGGAACTTCCACGCGCTGCCGGTGGTGACAGCCCCATAAATGCAGGGCAGTTCCGTACCCCGGCGGGCGTTGAACCGCTGGGCGGCCAGCATTTCGGCGACGCACTGGCCCAGCCCGGACTTGATGTTGTCGTTTTTGGCTTCTACCACGGCGACAACGGGCGCCTGCACGACAAGCTGCAACGGCGACAGACTGAATAAGTAGTCGCAGACTCCGCCCAGCCCGACATCAGCGTCCACCGTGAAGTCTACGCCGGAGAACAGGCTGATGCTGCCCCTAAAGTGACGCCGCGCCTCAGCCAGCACGGGCGCGATGATGAACTCCGAGCGCGCCTTCTCCGTGCTGATGTCCAAGGCCAGAGGGACCGAGTCGGCCAAAGTCTCCCGCAGAAGGGCGCTGGGGACGACCGGCATGGCCCGCGCGAAGACGTCCGTCTCAGACACCACATGCAGGCCGAACTGCTGGATGAGCATGTCTAACGTGAAGTTGTTGTAAGCCATGCGAATTCCCGTCCCTTAGTTCTGTTACCCGTCTGGAACCCCGTGTGGTTCCCCGCTCAGAGCGCGGCGCGCACCTGGAGGGAGCCGGGCTGCCGGGCGGCGGCGGCGCTGATGGCCTCCGCCGAGCCGAGGACGACGCGGCGGCCGGGTTCGCGCATGGCATCCAGCACGTCGGCGAAGGCCCGGAAGTCCTGCTCCGTGGTGGCAAGCACCTGGTCGCGCCAGCCCTGCCGCCAGGCGTCCGTCTCGCCTGTCAGGTGCCGCAGAAGGGAGACGTAGCCGCGCGCGTCCGGCAGCCGGTAGGTGTCTAAGCGGCCGATGGTGCCGATGATGCTGCGGGTCAGCTCCTTGTCATCCAGGGCCGCTGCGCGCAGGAAGGCACCCGCACCGTCGTAGACGCCAAAGGTGGCGTCCACGTTGGGGTCACGCCAGGACAGGTAGGACAGGACGCCCGTTGTCGGGTCGAAGATGCAGGTCCCGCCATACGCGCCGCCCTGGACCCGCACCTGCTGCCAGAGCCAGCTCGTGGAAATGAACCGGGTGATAACGGACGTCGAGCCGTTCTCGGCCAGGCCGAGCGCGTAGAGGTTTGCGGCCTTGCCGACGGAGTTGACCTGGGACGGCACGGTCCAGGCCTCGCCGCCGCCCGCCGCCGTCTGCCAGTCCCAGGAAGCCGGGGCGGCGGGGTCGGACGGCAGGGAGGCCAGGAAGTCCCGCACCAAGGGCTTGGCCTGCGCCCAGTTGTCGCCGTCCAGGGTGATGTTGCAGAGCATGGCGTCGCGGCTGACGAGGATCTGTTTCACCCGTTCCAGCGCCTCCCGCACGGCGGGCCAGTCGGCGTCTATCTTGCCGACCAGATCGCGCAGGAAGAACAGGAACTCCAGGCCGCGCAGACGCTCCTCCGCCCAGCCGGCCTCGCTCAATGGCGCATGCAGGCGGATCATGACATACCCGGCATCGGCGGAGGCGAGGGAGGATTCCATGCGGGCCTTCTCCTCCACCGCGATCTGACGGAAGCGGTCGCGGTCGTCCCAGCGGGCGGTCGTGAGTACGTCGCGCAGGATGTCCAGCATCTCGCCGGTGCGGGGTGCCAGGACCTTTCCGCGCAGGAACAGCCAGGCAGCGGCCTCGCCCCCGCCGCGCGCGTCGCCGGTGAACAGGTCTGGCCGGATGCCGCCGGTGACGCGCCCGATGCGCTGGGTCAGGCGGACGTAGTCCTCACGCTCGGTGCCGAGCTGGAGGATGGCCCGGCCGAACAGCGTGGCGTAAGGCAGCAGGTCCGGCGTCAGCCGGTGCAGGTCCAGGCCAACATCCAGATAGGCGATGCCGCTGGTGTTCAGGTCGTGGGTGACGATCCGCGCCCCGTCCGCCGTCTCGACACCGATGGGGATGGGCGTGTTCTTCAGGGGCAGGTCCGCGCGCCCCAGCATCGGCAGGGTCGCCAGGACCTCGGGCGGGTCGGGCGTCTCCTGGCGCTCCTTCAGCGCCCGCGTCCGCGCCGCGACTTCTTCGGTTTCGCCCGGCCCGAAGGCGGCGCGGGCGGCCTCCAGCCTGGCCTTCTCGGCGGCCTCCATGGCCTGCGTCAGCCCTGGGTCGGGCCGCAGCGTCAGTGTCGTCCGGTGCGGGTTGTCCACGAAGAGGCTCCGGATCATGCCTTCAAAGTAGGGGCCTGCCTGCGCCCGGCTCTTGATCGCCTCCAGCGGCGCGGCGTAGGCCAGCGGCCACCAGGGGTCGCCGCCGTAGGTCCAGGTGGTCAGCGCGGAGAACATCTGGGTCAGGCCGCGCGGCGTCCCGCCCGAGTTCATCTCGCGCTTGTCGAACTCGATGGTGTTCAGGGCGGCTTCCAGGGCCGCGTGGTCAATGCCTTCGTCGGCCAGGCGGCGCAGGGTGTCCAGCATCAAAGCTTCGACGGCGGGCGCGTCCGCCTCGCGCGTCCCGCGCAGGCCGAATGAGAAATAGCTCTGGCGCAGGAGTGCGGCCAGGCCAGGCCCGGCGACGTCCTCACCCAGCCCCGAGTCGGTGAGCGCTTTCCGCAGGGGCGAGGCGGGCGTACCCATCAGGATGTGGCGCAGGATGGCGAGCGAGAGAGCGGTTTCCGGGCTGTCCATTTCAGTCAGCAGCCAGTTGACGCAGACCTGGGCCTTGCGCTCATTGTCCCCGTCCGCACTGACGGCGTATTCGTGTGTCACCGACGTGGGCTGACTGAACCGGGCCTGGAGCGGGACGGGGGGCGCGGGCGGGAGCGGTTCGAACTCGCTCAGGTAGTCGTCGAGCAGGCGCAGACGCTCCTCGGGGGCGTCGTCGCCGCTGAAGAAGATGCGGGCGTTGGACGGGTGGTAATAGGCGCGGTGGAAGGCGACGAACTGCTCATAGGTCAGGTCCGGGATGTCCTTCGGGTCGCCGCCCGAGGACAGCCGGTAAAGCTGGTCGGGGAACAGGGACGCCTGGGCGTACTTGTAGATCAGGGACGACGGCGAGGAATAAGCGCCCTTCATCTCATTGAAGACGACGCCCTTGTAGATCAGGGGGTCGGCGGGGTCGTTCAGTTCGTAGTGCCAGCCCTGCTGCTCGAAGGTTTCGCGCGCCAGGCGCGGGTAGAACACGGTATCCAGATAGACGTCAACGAGGTTGTAAAAGTCGCGCGTGTTGACGCTGGCGATCGGATAGCAGGTCCGGTCGGGGTAAGTGAGGGCGTTCAGGAACGTGTTCAGGGACCCTTTGATGAGTTCCACGAAAGGGTCTTTAAGGGGGTACTTGCGCGAGCCGCACAGGACGCAGTGTTCCAGGATGTGCGCGACGCCCGTCGAGTCCGAGGGGGGCGTGACGAAGGTGATACCGAAGCACTTGTTCTCGTCGTCGCTTTCCAAAGACAGCAACTCGGCCCCGGTCTTCATGTGCCGGTAAAGCCGCGCCTCGGTGCCGAGTTCCGCGATAGGCTGGTCGCGCACCAGCTCGAAGCCGTGGAGGTTCATGGATGGTTCTCTTTCTAAGGTGTGTGCGGCTGCCCTAGGCACCCAATCCCGCGCCGCCGCCGACGCCGCGCTCTTCGGCTTTGGCCTGGGCGTAGCCGCTCTCGGCGAAACCGCGCAGCGGGTCCGTGGGGTCCGGCAGGGCGAGGTCGGAGCGCACTTTCCACAGCAAGGGCCGGACGTCGGTCGCGAAGGCGGACTTGATGATCTCCTCGGCGGCGACAAGGTCCTCCGACTGACGCGCCTGGGCCAGCGCGGGTTGGTTTACGAGTAGGGCTTTGGCGTAGGCGGTTTGCAGGGCAATCAGGCTCTGGATCATCTCGGCGACCTTGTTTTTGAGCGTGTGGCTCTCGTCTATCATGTAGGCGACGTCGCTGGCGATGCCGTCGTTCTCCCCGGCGACCAGTTCCGTGTAGATCAGGTACAGCTCGTAGGGGTTGACCGAGCCGGTCGTCAGGTCGTCGTCGGCGTACTTGCGGTTGTTGAAGTGGAAGCCGCCCAGGCGGCCCTCGTCCAGCAGGAAGGCGACGATGTGTTCGATGTTCGCGCCGGGCAGGTGGTGGCCCAGATCCACCAGCACCTGGGCGCGTTCGCCTAGCCCAGCGCACAAGGCGTAGGCCATGCCCCAGTCGGCGATGTCGGTGTGGTAGAAGGCCGGCTCGAACGGCTTGTACTCGATCAGCATCCTTTGGTCGCCTTTGAGGTCGGCGTAGACTTCCGCCAAGCCCTCGGCGAAGCAGCGTTTGCGCGCCCGCATGTCCCCCTGGCCGGGGAAATTGGTGCCGTCGGCGAACCACAATGACAGGTTCCTGCTGCCGACGGTGTCCATGATCCCGACGCACTCGCGCATGTGGGCGACGGCCTTGTCCCGGACGGCAGGCCGGGCGCTGCCCAGGCTGCCGAACCGGTAATCATGGTCCTGGAAGACGTTCGGGTTGACCGCGCCGACCGAGAGGCCCAGTGAGCGCGCGTAGGCCGACAACTCCGACCAGTCCGCCCCGGCGTCCCACGGGATGTGGACGGCGACGCTCGGGGCGATGCCCGTGTACCGATGCGCCTGGGCGGCGTCCTCGAACTTCTCGAACACGGTGCGCGGCGCACCGGCCATTCGGAACGCCCCGAAGCGCGTCCCGCTGTCCGCGTATCCCCAGGAAGGCGTCTCGACCGCCTGCGTTTTCAGCCGCGCCTCGGCGGCGGCGACGTCTATCCCGTCATCGGCCAGACGCCGCGCGAGCAGATCATATTCGGCTTGATAGTTCGGCATGGAAAATCTCCCCTGCCCCTTAATTTCCCCGCCGGGCGTTCTTTTCCCTGCTTCCCTTCGCCTTGACAACGGAGCAGGCGCAAGGTACACTGAAAGACGCTATTTTGAGTGACAAACTATTTCGAGGCGGCAGCGGTCCGAGGAGCAGGCAATGATCATCATACTCTCGTCAGCGGCGACGAAGGAGAACTTGAAGCAAGTGACACAGATGCTGGAGGAGCGCGGCTACGGCGTCCATCTCTCCGAGGGCGTGGAGACGACCATCGTGGGCGCGGTGGGCGTCCCCAACGACCCCTCGGGTAAGGCCGAAGTGATGGAGCAGTTCGCAGCCCTGCCCTTCGTGGACAGAGTCGTCCCGGTCACCAAGCCTTACAAGGTCGTCAACAAGCAGTTCCACCCGGAGCCGACCGTCATCAACGTGCGCGGCGTCCTCATCGGCGACCCGACTTTTGTCGCCGTCATGGCCGGCCCCTGCACGGTGGAAACCGAGCCTCAGCTCATGGAGGCCGCCCGCGCCGTCAAGGCCGCCGGGGCGCACATCCTGCGCGGGGGGGCCTACAAGCCCAGCACGTCCCCCTACTCCTTCCACGGCCACGGCGAGCCGGCCCTGAAGATGCTGGCCCAAGCGCGCGAAGAACTCGGCATGCCGATCATCACCGAAGTCTTAGACGTCCGTGACGTGGAACTCGTCTGCAAATACGCCGACATCTTGCAGGTCGGGACGCGCAACATGGCGAACTTCCCGCTCCTGACCGAGATCGGCATGACGCAGACGCCGGTCATGCTCAAGCGCGGCATGGCGGCGACCATTGAAGAATGGCTGCAAGCCGCCGAGTATATCGCGAGCCGGGGCAACAAGAACGTCATGCTCTGCGAGCGCGGCATCCGCACGTTCGAGACCTACACCCGCAACACCTTCGACATCAACGCCGTCGCCGCCGTCAAGGAATTGTCGCACCTGCCCATCATCGCCGACCCCTCCCACGCCACCGGCAAGGCCAGTCTGGTCAACGCTGTGACCCGCGCCGCCATCGCCGCCGGTGCGGACGGCGTCATCATCGAGGTCCACCCGAACCCCGAGAAGGCCCTGAAGGACGGCGCCCAGTCCCTCCTGCCCGAAGCCTTCGTGAAACTGATGCACGACATCGCCCCCATCGCGCAGGCCGTGGGGCGGCACCTGTAGACGGGCCACGAGGCAAAGAGGAAAACGACGAGGCCGCAGAGAATGAGCGTTTTAGCAACGCTTCTCTGCGGCCTCCGTTTTGTTGCCGCACACGCTGTACTTGGGACGAAATGCGGACACCCAAACAATTCGGTCTTTGTCTATTTGCCGTCGCCTGTTGCTGCACACCCTACATCGGCTGGCTCCTCTGGCGAAAACATATGCGGATAGGACGCTGGGATTTGGAAGCGTATGATGTGTACCTTGCTCAGAGTAATCTTGGGCAACCGCCGAAAACACTTTTGCGCCAAACCGGACCGTAAGGAGACTTTATGACCATTACACTTGCACCGCAGACCGAGGCGAAACTAAAAGAAATGGCGAGTCGGGAGGGCCGTGAGGTAAACGCATTGGCCGACGATTTGCTGGCTGCTGTGGTGGAAGCCGCCGACCGGGACCATCTGGAAATGCTGGAGGGCATCGAGCGCGGACGGCAGGCCTATGCAGAAGGCCGGTCACGCCCTTTCTCTGAATATGTGTCTGATGTCTTACAGCGTCGTCAAGACCGTGATGCCGCTCACACACAGGAGCCAGAGAAAATTGCCGCCTGATGCCCCCGAAGATGACGAGCCACGCATCTACATCGTGCGCTTGTCTGAACCTGCTGAAGCTGAGATAGAAGCCGCCTATCTTCACCTGATGGGGGCCATTTCTTTCTCGTTTGCAAATCGCTGGCAGGATGGGCTTTTTCAGGCGATTAACGGCTTGTCTCTGTTCCCATTGCGCTATGAGGCAGTGCAAGGGCGCGGCAAGTCTCAGAGTTCAGCACGGCGCTTGGTCTATCGACAAGGGCGAGTCGTCTACCGTGTCCTCTTCGACCTTGTGGATGAGGATGATGACGGAGAGTTGGACACGATTGTGATCTTGCATATCCGTCACGGCGCACAATCAGACTCATCCGAGGAAGACGAAGCCATCTAGAAAGGAACACCCATCATGGCATTTGACCAGTATCACGAACCGCCGGGCGAGCTTTCGCAGGAGACGCGGACGTTTGCTCGAATGATCGCGTCGCTCACCGAAGAAGCCGAGGCGATCAACTGGTACGAGCAGCGGCTTTCGGTCGAGAAGAACAAGGACGCGCGGGCGATCATGGCGAACGCCCAGCAGGAGGAGTTCAAGCACTTCGGCATGGACCTGGAGTTCCTGCTGCGCCAGAAGCCGAAGTGGCGGATCGCGATGCAGAAGATCCTGTTCCAAGACGGCGACATCGTGGAGCATGGGGAAGAAGCCGAAAAGGCCGAGGACGAGTAGGCTCTTAGGAATCAGGATACGGAGCGGATGACGTTCACACCACTCACGCGCGCCGGGCTGGTCATCGGGCTGGGGATCGGCGGGTTCTTTGACGGGATCGTGCTGCACCAGATCCTCCAGTGGCATCACCTGGTCTGCTTCACGCCGGACTGTAAGCCGACCTCGGTGGAAATGCTCCAGCACCAGAACACGCAGGACGGGTACTTCCATCTGGCGGTCTGGATGCTGACCATCCTCGGGACCATCCTTCTTTTTCGGGCCGCCCGTCAGCCGGACACGCCCTGGACCGCGAAGGCGTTCGGCGGGTCGGTCCTGGCCGGCTGGGGCACGTTCAACTTCGTGGAGGGCCTGATAGACCACCAGATATTAGGCATTCACCACGTCCTGCCCGGCCTGCACCAGTTCGCCGCAGACATGGCGTTCCTGGCCTCCGGTGTGCTGCTGGCGGTCGGCGGGTGGCTGCTGGCCTCAGCGGGCGGCGCGGGCCCACAGGGGCGGCAGGTGGAAGCAGTCACCAGCCCGGCGTAAGCGGAACAGACAGGGGAACAGACAGGGGAACAGACATGGCACTGGCGCGGCAGTACGCTGACCCGTACATCGAGAAGACGTACTACACGGAGGCCGAATACTTCGAGTTCGAGCGCACGGCGTTTGGGCGCTGGGAGTATGTGAACGGCGAGATACGCCAGATGAGCGGTGGGACGACCGACCACGGGGCGATCAGCATGAACATAGGCCGAATACTCGGCAATGTTTTAGTTCCGCGCGGTTGCCGCATATACGGCTCAGATGTCAAGATTCACACGGGCGACGGCATCAATACGTTTCCAGACATCTCCGTGATCTGCGGGGAACATCATTATTATCTGGGCAAAAAGGACGTCGTCCTGAACCCGTTGCTAGTTGTGGAGGTGCTTTCGCCCTTTACGGAGGGCTATGACCGGGGCAAGAAGTTCGACCACTACCAGACGATCTCGTCGCTCCAGGATTATCTGCTGGTAGAGCAAGACCAAGCCCGCGTACTTCTGTTCACGCGCGACAATAGCCACTGGGAGATGCGGGAGGTGAGAGGGCTGGAGGGCACTGTTCACCTGCCTTCCGTGGATGTGACGCTCGCACTCAGCGACGTGTACGCACTGATCGAGTTCGGCGCGGAGTGACCATGACAGACGAAGCACACTTTCCGGGGCATTTTGGGACCGTCGCCATCGTTGGCGTCGGGCTGATCGGCGGGTCGCTGGGCATGGCCTTGAAGGGGCGGCGGCTGGCGCAGCGGGTCATCGGGATCGGGCGGAACCCCGAGCGGCTGGACAAAGCCGTCGCCCTGGGGGCGATTGATGTGGGGGTGACGGACCTGACGCGGGGCGTGGCCGGGGCGGACGTGGTCGTGCTGTGTACCACGGTCGGGCACATCGTCGAGACGCTGCCCGGTGTGCTGGAAGCGGTCAGGCGTGGCGCGGTGGTCACGGACGTGGGCAGCACGAAGGGGGCCATCGCCCGGCGGGCGGCGGGGTCCCCGCTTTTCGTCGGCGGCCACCCGATGGCCGGGTCGGAGCAGGCGGGAGTGGAGTCGGCGACGCCGCTGCTGTTTGAGGAGGCGACCTGGGCGGTGACACCAACAGAAGAAACCGATCCGGGGGCGCTCAGGACCGTGGAGCGGCTGGCGCGTGAGGTGGGGGCGACGACACTAACGCTTTCGCCCGAGGCGCACGACGCCATGCTGGCCGTGACCAGCCACCTGCCGCACGTCCTGGCCTCGGCTTTGATGCGGCAGGCGGCGGCGGCGCAGCGGGTCCACGCGCAGACGCAACGGCTGACGGCGGGCAGTTTCGCCGACGCGACGCGCGTAGCGGCGAGTCCGCCGGAGATCTGGCGCGACGTCTGCCTGACCAACCGGGAAGCGCTGCTGGCCGCACTGCACGGGTTCCGGGCGGAACTGGATGCGCTGGAAGAGGCGGTGGGGGCGGGCGATGCGGCCCGGATTGAGGCTTTCTTCGCGGCGGGCGTGGAGGCGAAACGCGGCTGGGGCCGGTTGTAGTGGGGAGCAGAAGGACGAACGCATGAGGGAGGGCGAACACAAGGTTCGCCCTTTTTTATTGCCCAGACATTATCCTAAAGCACGTTCAGGAAGTCTTTCGACTCGTCGAACTTGCGGCAGGTGTCGGTTTCCACGGCCTCCCAGACCGGCGGCGAAAAGGCAAGCCATTTCTCGACCTCGGGGGCCAGGGCGGGGACGAGAGTATCCCCGGCATTGCCCAGCGCCAGCTTGCGGGCGACGTGGTCGGCGGCCTGGATCGTCGCGGCTAGCTCGAAGTATTCTTTCGCGAAGACGGGCTGGTGATGCAGCGTGATCATCGCCGTCAGTGACAGGGGCAGGTTCCACTTCTCGGCGATCCGCTTACCGACGAGCGCGTGGCCGACGCCAAGGGCGGTCTTCTCCGCCTCCCAGACGGAGATCTTCGCTGCACCGGCGAGCTTGATGGCGATGGCATACTGGTCAGGGAAGTATTGATCCAGGAATAGCTTGCCGATGTCATGCAGCAGGCCCCCGATGAAGACCTCCTCCACCGACTTTGCCCCGATCCCCTTGCGGCGGGCGATGACGCCCGCCGCCGCCGCCACGCCCATCGAGTGCGCCCAGAAGGCGTCCCGGTCCAGGGCGGTCTTCTGGCCGCGCGCGTCGAAGGCGTTGAAGACGCCGAGCGAGGTGGTCAGGTTGCGGACGGTGTTGAAGCCCAGGATGACGACAGCGTTGGTGATGGTGGCGATCTTGCGCGGGAAGCCGTAGTAGGAGGAGTTGACCAGGCGCAGCACTTTGGAGGCCAGCGCCTGGTCGGCGGAGATCAGGCGGTTCAGGTCGCTGGCCGAAGTCGTCGGGTCATTAATGGTCTGCATGACGCGCACGATGACGGCCGGCAGGGGCGGCAGGTCTTGCAGCTCGTCTTCGATGATACGCAGCAGGCGCTCCTGCTTCAGCTTGGTTTCGATTAAGGTCGGCACGGCCAGTCCTCACTTCGCGGGATAACGAACGACGGAACAAACGATAGGACAAGAGAGCAATCGGGAGTTCTGCCGTCATTATCGGCACGGGCGGGGAGGAACTAGAGGAGGAACGTGCGGGTCTACTTGACCAGCGCGAGGATCGCCTTGAACTCGGGCGTCCCGGCCTGGCGCAGCAGTTCGTAGACGGCGGCTTCCGCCGCACAGGGTAGGACGCCGCTGTCGCGCATCCGCTCCATGCCCAGCTTGTGCTTTTCTAGGGAGCGCGCGGAAACGGCGTCGGCGGCGACATGGACCTGGTAGCCGAGTGCAGCGAGGTCGAGGGCCGTCTGCGAGACGCAGATATGGGTTTCGACGCCGCAGAGCAGGATCTGACGCCGACCCGAAGAGGCGACGCTTTCGAGGAAACCCGCCGCGCCCGCACAGGAGAAGCACATCTTGTCGAGGGGCACGCCGACGGTGTCGCCGAGTGCCTGCGCGATCTCGGGGACGACGCCGCCCATGCGTTCGGCATACTGGACCGTCGGGATGACGGGGACCCGCATGACGGCGGCGGCTTCGACCAGGAGGCGGACATTTCCCACCAGCCGCTCCCGGTCGTGGATGCCGCGCAGGAACGGCTCCTGCATGTCTACGACGACCAGCAGCGCGTCTTCACGGCGCAAGATATGGGGATGGCGTCCTTCGGGCATGGCTGGCTTGGGTGGCTCTCAGGCGGGGGGCGGGGCACACGAGGCGCGGGTGATCAAAAGGCCAGGGAGGGAAACATCCTGGGCGGCTTCAGGCTCCTCGCCTTCCGCCGCCTGACTCTCGTGGGCCTGGTAGAGAGCCGCGATGGCAGCTCTTGCGATCTCGGGCACGGGCTGGCGCACGACGGTCAGCGGCGGCGTGAGCGCCTCGGCCAGGCGCGGCGTGTCCCCGAACCCGACCAGCGAGACCTGCTGCGGGACGCGCAGGCCCAGCTCGACGAGCGTCTGGGTCGCCACGGCGGCGACGTTCTCGTCGTTACAGACCACGGCGGTCGGCAGGGTCGCCCGGTCCACGCCCGGCCTCTGGAGGCTGGTGAGGACGCGCCGGATCTGGTCCCGCTCCTCCAGCGTTTTCATCGTGTCGAAGGGCTGCCAGATGACCTGGGCGGGGTCGGCCCCTTGGGCGAGCCAGGCCGAGTGCAGGCCCTGGAGGCGGCGCTGGGTGACGCGCGGCGTGGCGACGGGTGCGAGCAGGACGATCCGGCGATGTCCCATGCTCCACAAGTAGTCGCCGAGCAGCCGCCCCGCGCCCGTATTGTCCAGGTGGACCTGCGCCAGATCGCGCGGCGGATTGTCTACCTCGCCGATCATGACGCAGGGGATGCTGGCGCTGGCCGCCTGACGCGGCAGGGGGACCGAGGAGAGGAGGAGGAGGCCCATCAGCCCGAGCGAGTCCAGGCGCGGCAGGTCGTCGGCGTTCAGCAGCCGCAGCCCGAAGTCGTCTTCCGCTTCGGCCCCTTGCTTTTGGGCGTACTCGCGCAGAGCGATCTGCAAGTTCTGGATGAGGTAGGCACTGGAGGAGCTGTAATCCTGATCCCAGACGCCGATGAACTGCTCCGTGTGCTGGCGGCGCAGGCGGCGGCTGCCGCGCGGGCGGCCCGAGCGGACGGGGGTGTAGTTCAGCATCTCGGCGACTTGCAGCACCTTGCGGCGCGTGCTGTCGCTGACGAAGGTGCCGTTGTCACGCCCGCTGAGTACGGTCGAAACGACGCTCGGGGAGACCCCGGTCCGCTCTGCGATGTCCTTCAAGGTGACTGGCATGGGTTACTGTCTGTGATTATACACGAAAAGTCCGGGTTTACAACCCCGCCGCAGAAATGAGGCAAACAAACGTGAGACCGCCGGGGTGCGCGTCACCCCGGCGGTCCTCCTCCACTGCTACAGCTTGCCGAGTTCCTTGAGGCTGTCTACGGTGCCCTGCACCTTGGCCGCTGACTCTTTGATGCCGGCCATCTCGGTGTCGGTGAGCGGGGCCAGCGCCATCAGGTCGTAGACGTCTTCCACGCCGCCCGCCCCGAGCAGGGCCGGGACGCCGAAGTACAGCCCGCTGACGCCGTACTGGCCGTCCAGGAGGACCGTGCTGGCGAGGATGCGCTTGCGGTCCAGGAGGACCGCCTCGACCATCTCCGCCGTCGCGACGCCCGGCGCATACCACGCGCTCGTCCCAATGAGGCCCGTCAGGATGCCCCCGCCCTGCCGGGTGTCGTCCTCGATCTTCTGGAGCTGATCATCGGTCAGCTTGCCCAGGCCAACCCACTTCTGGACGGGGATGCCGCCCACGGTGGTCAGGCTGCGGACCGGCACCATCTGGTCGCCGTGCCCGCCCAGGACATACGCCTGCACGTCCTCGACGGAGACGCCGACGGCCTGAGCGATGTAGTTGCGGTAGCGGGTGCTGTCCAGGACGCCGGCCTGGCCGATGACGCGCGCAGAGGGCAGGCCCGACGCCTTCAGGGCGACGTGGCACATGGCGTCGAGCGGGTTGGAGACGACGATGTAGACCGCCTCGGGGCTTGCCGCAGCGGCCTGGGCGGCGACACTCGCCACGATGTCGGCGTTGACGGCCAGCAGGTCCTCGCGGGACATCCCCGGCGTCCGGGGCCGGCCCGAGGTGATGACGACCACGTCGCTATTGGCCGTGTCGGCATAGTCCGATGTGCCCTTGATGCGCCCGTCATAGCCGACGATGGGCGCAACCTGGTTGAGATCGAGCGCCTTGCCCTGCGCCATGGAGCCGGTCTTGCGGGGCCGCTCCAAAGTCAGGTCGTCCGGCAGGTCCAGCAGGACCACGTCGCTGTACCCCTGTTGCGCCACATGGAACGCCACCGTCGCGCCGACATTGCCCGCGCCGATGACGCTGACTTTTTTCTTTCCAGAAGCCATTTTCTGTGTGTTTCTCCTTGATGATAGTTGACGATAAGTTACGGAAGCAGGGCGGCGACTGCGACCGGCTGGGGCGCGGCCAGCGGCGGGATGACTTCACCGCTCCGGTGGATGGTCCTCTCGGCGTAGCCGAAGCCGTGGGGCTGCGTCTCGTCAGGAACCGGCTGCCGATGGACTTCTATTTGGGCCGGGGTCTGGTCAATGTTGATGATCCAGTAGTCCGCCACGCCCGCACTGGCGTAGAGGCTTGCTTTCTCGCGGCGGTCGTAGGGGAGCGTTGAGTATGAGACTTCCACAATCAGCGCCGCCTCCGTCAGCCCACGATTTAAGAATTCGCGGAAAGTTCCGGCAATCACCGCGATGTCGGGCAGCGGGTCGGTCGCCCTCCCGACACTGAAAGGCTTCTCCTCACTTACGAAGAAGCCCGCGCCGAATACCTCCCTGAATACCCCACTCGCCATGGTGACGATTCCGCGATGCAGATTCCCTACAGGCGGCATGGCGATGATTTCCCCCCCGATCAGTATGACGCGCTGACCCTCAAACAGGCCCTCTTCCCGCATCTGGTGAAATAGGTCACGGGTGCAGCGCCAGGGGGCGGGGCGGAGATCCTCAGCGGGCGCGGTGCCGGGAGCAATCTCTCGTTCAGCGACGGCCATGTTCTTTATCCTCCTGGTGGGTGCCTCATGGGAGCAGCATGGATACGGCGATAGGCTTGGGGGAGGCGAGCGGCTGGATGACTCCACCACTCCGGTGGACGGTTTTCTCGCGGTAGCCGAAGCCATGAGGCTGTGTCTCGTCCGGGACGGGCTGACGATAGACTTCTATCTGGGCCGGCTCCTGGTCAACATTAACGATCCAGTAGTCGGCGACGCCAGCCGACGCATAAAGGCTCGCCTTCCCGCGACGGTCATAGGCCAGTGTCGTGTCTGAAACCTCCACGATAAGTGCAGACTCCGTCAGACCCCGGCCAAGATAATCACGGACGCTGCCCTGGATGATCGCGATGTCAGGCTCCGGGTCGGTCGCCCTCCCGATGTCGAAGGGGCACTGCACACTTACAAAGAAGCCGCTGCCGAACACTTCGCGAAGAACGTCGCTCGCCAAGATCAGGACGTTCCGATGCAGATCGCCCATCGCCGGCATGGCAAGTATCTCCCCGTCCACGAGAATCGCGCGCCGGCCCTCGAACAAGCCCATTTCGCCGATCTGGTTGAACTGCTCTCTGGTCCAGCGGTAGGGCTGAGGAGTCCATTCCCCCTCAGCCCCCTGCGCCGGGGTGGTCAACTCGCGTTCGGCGACTGCCATCTTCCTCTTCTCCTATCATGCTCCTGAACTAACCGGCCTGCATCTTGGCGATGATGGCGTCAGCCATCTCGGCCGTGCCGACGGCGGTGGGGTCGTTGCGGTCCGGCTTCATGTCGTAGGTGACGCTCTTGCCCTCGGCGATGACGTCGGCGACGGCCTTCTCCAGGCGTGCGGCGGCCTCGTCCTCTTTGAGATACTTGAGCATCAGCAGGCCGCTCAGGATCAGCGCGGTGGGGTTGACCTTGTTCAGATTCTTGTACTTGGGAGCCGACCCGTGCGTCGCCTCGAAGAGCGCCATGTCCGCGCCGATGTTCGCGCCGGGCGCGACGCCCAGGCCGCCGACCAGCCCCGCGCATAGGTCGGAGAGGATGTCGCCGTAGAGGTTCTCCATGACCATGACGTCGTAGTTCTCGGGCTTCTGGACGAGCTGCATGCACATGGCGTCCACGAGCCACTCGTCGTACTCGACCCGGCCCTCGTAATCCTTGGCGACCTCGCGGGCGATCTCATAGAAGAGGCCGTCCGTGTACTTCATGATGTTTGCCTTGGCGACCGCCGTGACCTTCTTGCGCCCGTTCTCAATGGCATACTCGAAGGCGGCCTTGACGATCTGGCGCGACCCGGTGCGGGAGATGGGCTTGATGGAGATGGCCGAGTCCCGGCGGATCTTGCCGCCCGCCATGTCAATGATCTTGCCGGCCTCGGCGCTGTCCACGGGGTACTCGACGCCCGCGTACAGGTCCTCGGTGTTCTCGCGGACGATCACCAGGTCCACGTCGGTGTAACGCGAACGGACACCCTTATACGACTTACACGGGCGGATGCAGGCGTACAGGTCCAGCTCTTTGCGAAGGGCGACGTTGACCGACCGGAAGCCGGTGCCGATGGGGGTGGTGATGGGTCCTTTGAGGGCGATCTTGTTCTTGCGGATGGAGGCCAGAACATTGTCCGGCAGCGGCGTCCCCGCCGTCTCCATGATGTCCACGCCCGCCTCGACCACGTCCCACTCGAAGGCCACGCCGGTGCCCTCCAGGACGCGCCGTGTGGCCTCGACCAGCTCCGGCCCGGTGCCGTCTCCCCGAATCAGTGTCACTTGATACGCCAATGAACTCTCCTCCACGCGGGGCAAGCCCCCTCAAAACAGAATAGGGCTAGTATAAGCGTTCCAGGGGATTTTGTCAAGCAAGCCGCCCGCTCCGGGATGGGGCGGGCGGGGGAGAGTTGCTTTAGGCGTGCAAGTGTGACACAATAAGGTTCGAGGGCTGTCGCCGGGGTTTGCCTGACTCTCCGGCCGGTCCCCGCAATCCTTCATTTGCCCATCCCCATATATCGATCAAAGGAGACTGAACATGCCGCTGGTAGACATGCCGCTGGAACAACTGCTGACGTATGAGGGGCGCAGCCCGCGCCCCGCCGATTTTGACGAGTTCTGGGACGGCGCACTGGCCGAGATGCGCGCCCTGGACCCGCAGGTGGAGATGGTCCCACACCCCCTTAAAGCCTCATTCGCGGCGTGCTTTGACCTGTACTTCACCGGCGTCGGCGGGGCGCGGGTCCACGCCAAGCTGCTGCGCCCCAACAGAGCGCCCGCCCCGCACCCGGCCCTGGTCATGTTCCACGGGTACGGGAGCAACAGCGGGGACTGGGCGGGCAAGCTCGGCTATGTCGCACAGGGGTACTCGGTCGCCGCCCTGGACGTGCGCGGGCAGGGAGGGCTGTCACAGGACGTGGGCGGGACGACGGGGCGGACGGCGAGCGGCCACTTCATCCGGGGCGTGGACGACGGGCCGGAGAAGATGCTGTTCCGGCAGGTCTTTCTGGACTGCGCCCAACTGGCGGGGATCGTCATGGACATGCCGGACGTGGACGCGGGCCGCGTGGGGGCCATGGGCGGGTCTCAGGGCGGGGCGCTGACGGTCGTTTGTGCGGCCCTGGAGCCGCGCGTCAAGAAGGCCGCCGCCACGTTCCCCTTCCTCAGCGACTACAAGCGCGTCTGGGAGATGGACCTCGCGGCGGGCGCGTACCAGGAGATCCGGGACTACTTCCGCACGTTCGACCCGCGCCACGAGCGCGAGGAAGCGGTCTGGACCCGGCTCGGCTATGTGGACATCCAGCACCTCGCCCCGCGCATCCAGGCCGAGGTGCTGATGCCGGTCGGCCTGATGGACACGGTCTGCCCGCCCTCTACGCAGTTCGCCGCCTACAACAAGATCACGTCGCCCAAGAGCCTGCTGGTGTACCCCGACTTCGGCCACGAGGACCTGCCGGGGGCCAATGACGCCGTGTTCGACTTCTTCGCCGATCTGTGATGCTTTGATGGACGGCCTTAGATGACGGCCTTAGAACACCGGCCCAGCCTGGGAGAGCGTGTCGCAGGTCTGGCTGGTGACCTGCTCGAAGTCGGCGGGCGTCAGTCCCAGCGTGGTTAAGGCCTCGGGGTGGAGCGTGTAGGCCAGGCCGTCCACGCCCAGCCCGATGCCCAGGGTGAGGCAGACGGCGTCGGCGACATGGACGAGGCATGGCAGCGGGGAGGCTTCGGGGGATTCGAGCGGCGCGTGGTGCCAGCGCACGGCGGTGACCAGGGAGGCTGGCAGGTTCCAGCGCTCCAGCAGGCGCGCGCCCGCCTCGGCATGGTCGAACCCCAGCACCTCCTGCTCCGCCCCGGCGAAGGTCATGTCGTCCCCTGAGGCGCGGCGGAGGACGTGGCTGAACTGGTCGGGCAGGTAGGTGTTCAGGACGATCTTGCCGATGTCGTGCAGCAGCCCCGCCACGAAAGCCTCCTCGGTCGCGCGGTAGCGGGCGCGCTGGGCCAGCATCTGGGCGGCGGAGGCGCAGGCGAGCGAGTGCCGCCAGAGCGCGCCGCGCGGCAGGGCGTAGCCGACGACATCCTGTTCCAGCATCTCCTGGCAGCTCGTCGCCATGACCAGGTTGCGGGTCGTCCTCATCCCCAATGTGATGACGGCCTCGGAGACCGTCGCGATGCGGCGGCTGGCTCCGTAGAAGGCGGAGTTCGCGAGCTTCAGCACGCGCACGGCGAGGGCCTGATCCGAAGCCAAGGCCCGTGCGACGTCCGCCGTGCCCGCCTTCGGGTCGTCGGTGAGCTGCATAACGCGGACGACGGCGGCGGGCAGGGCGGGTAGGTCCCGTACCTGACGCACAAGGGTTTCCAGGCGGCGATCATCCATACGTCCACGCCCCTTCCAGGATGGGACTCGCGGCGGCACCGGCCCGCAGGCCGCCCGGACTCAGGATGACCAGCATCCGTTCGGCCAGACCCACGGGGCGCACCCAGACCGTGCCGGTGGCGGCCTCCAGCGTCACCGTCCGCCCGAAGTGGCCGCCCGTGTCCTCGGCACAGAGTGGGATGCGGGCGCGGGCCAGTTCTTCCTTGACGGCGTGGACGTTCCTCAGACCGAACTCCAGGCGCGACCGGGTGCCCATGTCCGAGGCGGCGTCGGTGAATATCTGTGCGCCGCCCACCAGGGCGGCCTGCACGTGGGCGGGCTGGCCGCCCAGCCGCGCGATCTCGGCGAGGGCGTGGGCGACGGCCGTGTCGGCGCACTTGCCGGGCGGGGGCGGGGTGGCGGGACGCACGCCCAGCCCGGAAGGCGGGAGGGTGACGGGGAGGACGACATGCACCAGGACGGCGAGGCGGGTGTGGCTCTCATAGAGGCACAGGCCGACACACGCGCCCAGGCCGCGCGCTTGCAGGCGCGTGTCAGACGTGCGGGCCAGTCCCGTTTCCCCCATTTCCACTGCCACGACCGATGCCATTGTTCAGAAGGTTCCTTCCCTCCTGATTATGGCGGCCTGTCACTGATTCTCTAGGAGGGGCGGCTAATCCAGCAAAATCACGGCGGCGGTCTGGCCGGCGGGGATGACCGAGACATCGGCGGGGATGACCAGCAGGGCGTTCGCCTCGACCATGGAGCGCATCATGCCGGACCCCTGCCGGCTGACGGGGGCGACCGTGTAGCCGCCGCCTTCCGCCGTCACGACGGCGCGCTGGTAGCTCTGGCGGCCCGGCGTATGGCTGGCGTCCTCGGTAAGCCGCGCCGTCATCCGCGGGCGGGAGGGTTCTGTCAGCCCGCGCAGGCGGCGCAGGGCAGGCCGGACGAACAGCTCGAACGTCACCATGGAGGAGACGGGGTTGCCGGGCAGGCCGAAAAAGACGGTCTCGCCCCAGCGCCCGAAGGCGACCGGCTTGCCGGGGCGGATGGCGACGCGCCAGAAGTCCATCGTCCCGCGCTCGGCGAAGACGGCCTTGACAAAGTCGTAATCGCCGACCGAGACGCCCCCGCTGGTCAGCAGCACGTCCGCCCCCGAGGCCCGGTCGAAGGCTTCGCGCAGTGCCTCCGGCGTGTCCCGCGCGTGGAGCCGGTGGGTCACGGTCCCGCCCGCCTCGGTCACCTGGGCGGCCAGGGTGTAGGCGTTGGAGTTGTAAATCTGTCCCGGCAGGAGCGGCAGCCCCGGCTCGACCAGCTCATCCCCGGTGCTGATGATCGCCACGCGCGGGCGGGGGTGGGCGCGGAGCAGGGCGCGGCCCACGACGGCGGCCATGCCGACCTCGGCGGGGCGAACCAAGCTGCCCGCCGCCATGACCAGACTTCCTGCCTCCACATCCTCCCCGGCTCGCCGGATGTGCTGGCCCGGCTCAATGGGCTGGAGGAAGGCGACGCCCGCGCCTTGCGCCTCGGTGTCCTCCACAGGTACGACCGTGTCCGCACCGGGCGGGACGGGTGCCCCGGTCATGATCCGCACGGCACTGCCGGGCGTCAGCGTCGGCAGGGACAGCGCCCCGGCGGGGATGTCGCCCGACACGGGCAGCGTCGCGGGGATGTTCGCCAACTCGGCGGCCCGGACGGCGAAGCCGTCCATGCTGCTGTTGTCGAACGGCGGGACGGCCTGGGGCGCATACACGTCTTCGGTAAGGACGCAGCCGAGCGCGTCTGCGAGCGGCAGATCAACGGGCCGGAGCGGTGCGATCTGGCTGAGAATCTGGGCGAGGGCCTGGTCGTAGGTGAGCATAATATGGCCCCCGGCCTTGAAAGGCCGGGCTACTGGTGAGTGAAAGCCCCTCCGGGGTTTCAGAGAGGACGGTGGCAGCGCGAAACCGTCCTTAGCCCCGGAGGACCTTCGTCCTGCTTAACCGGGAGTAGCCGGGCCTTTCAAGGCCGGGTGCCCCTCATGGCTCGACCGGATGCCCCGTCTCGCGCACCCGCAGGACATCCACGGCGTGGGGCAGCAGGGGGATGAGGCTGACCGTGCCGTCCCGCGCCCCGGACGGGCTGCCGGGGAGGTTGACGATGAGGGTCGCGCCCCGGACCCCCGCGATGCCGCGCGAGAGGGCGGCGAAGGGGGTCTGTTTCAGGCCCTCCCAGAGCAAAAACTGGCTGATGTTGGGCGCGGCCCGCTCCAGGACTTTGCCAGTCGCCTCGGGCGTCACGTCGCGCGGGCTGAAGCCGGTGCCGCCGGTGGTCAGGATGACGTCACACCCGTACTCGTCCGCCCAGCGCCTCAGAGTCTCGGCGATGACCTTCTTGTCGTCCGGCACGACGGCCTCCAAAGCCACGACGAACTCCGCTTTGGGCAGGCTTTTTTTGACGGCCGGGCCGGACAGGTCTTCCCGCTCGCCCGCACTGCACCGGTCACTGACCGTCAGTACCCCGACTCGGATCAACTCTCCCATGCGAAGTCTCCACTCTTCCCGCCGGTCTTCGTGACCAGATGGACGCCCTCGATCACCATGCGCTTGTCCACGGCCTTCGCCATGTCGTAGACGGTTAGCGCGGCGACCGTCGCCGCCGTCAGCGCCTCCATCTCGACGCCCGTCTGTGCCACCGTCGTCGCCGACGTCCTGATCGTCAGCCGCCCCTCGCCGAACTCGAAGTCCACGGAAACGTCGGCAAGCGGCAGCGAGTGGCACAGGGGGATCAGCTCATCCACCCGCTTCGCCGCCAAAACCCCGGCGACCCGCGCGACGGCCAGGGCGTCCCCCTTGGCGAGTTCGTTTTGACGAATTTTGTGCAGCGTCTCCGGCAGCATGGTCAGGATGGCCTGCGCCGCTGCCACCCGTCGGGTCGTCTCTTTGGCGGAAACGTCCACCATGCGCGCCTTGCCGTGTTCGTCAATGTGGGTGAGGTCAGGCATCAGATCATCCCATTGGCACGCTTTAGGGCTTGCAGCAGATCTATCATCTCGCTGGGCCGGAAGTAGATGCCCTTAACGATGTGGCCGGTGTCTCCATGAAGGGTGTCGATATAGACGTTGCGGGTGCCGTCCTTGCCCTCACGGATCGTGATTTGACACTGGCAGTTTGGGGTTCTGCTGCTCGGCCACGGGAATGTGGCGACGACTTCCTCATCGTTGTTCAATTTGCGGTCCCCACTTCTGCCTTCCGACGGCCTGATGGTTCGGTTTTGCGTGCCTCACAAGTCCTTTGCCACTCGTCTGCTGAGACGCGGCGAACACAACTCTCGCCACGCTCATCGTAAATGAGCCAGCCATCAATCTCCGCAGACAACTCGCGGAGCATGATTATTTGCTCAGAGCTGATACTGTTCTTCCAGCGCAAGTCCGAAGACAGCCCATGAACAACATCCCATATCGCGTACTCGGTCCCCATCTCCCAGGACGCGCAGTAAGCATCCTGGCTGATCTCCGACATCAGCATGGACATGAGCGCGACCAGAGTTTTCTTGCTGAGTGCCATAGCGTGTACCTGCCTCTTATTATACCACGCGCCCCGCCCACAAACAAGCAATCCTGCACTTGACAGCCATGGTAGACGCTTGGTATAATCAGATGTCTACAGTAGAAAGGAGTCTACACAGTGTCCGTCGGCTGGCTGTTTTTGGATATGAACTCGTTTTTCGCCTCGGTCGAGCAGCAGGAACACCCCGAGCTGCGCGGGCGGCCGGTCGCGGTCGTCCCGCTGCTTTCGGACACGACTTGCTGCATCGCGGCGTCTTACGAGGCGAAGGCGTATGGGGTCAAGACGGGGACGAACGTCGCCGAGGCCAAGCGGCTCTGCCCGAGCCTGCGGCTGGTCGAGGCGAAGCACGGGCCGTACCGGGAGTATCAGGCGCGGATCTTCAACACGGTGGCGCAGTGCCTCCCGGTGACGGAAGTCCTATCGGTGGACGAGATGGTGTGCAAGCTGTGGGCGAACGAGCGGCACCTGAGCGACGCGATCCGGCTAGGCGAACACATCAAGGGGCGGATCAAGGCGGAGGTGGGCGAGTACATGCACTGCTCGGTGGGGCTGGGGCTGAACCCGTTCCTCGCCAAAGTCGCCGCCGAGATGCAGAAGCCGAACGGGCTGGTCGTCCTGGACGCCGAGGACCTGCCGCACAAGCTGTTCCGGCTGGCTTTGACCGACTTCCCCGGCATCAGCACGGGCATGGAGGCGCGGCTGCACGCTCGTGGCGTACATACCACCGAACAAATGTACGCGCTGACACTGGCGCAGATGCGGGCGATCTGGGGCGGCATCGGAGGGGAACACTGGTGGCACCTGCTCCGGGGCCATGAGGTCGCGAAGCCACCGGCCGTCCGGCGGAGCATCGGCCACTCGCACGTCCTGGCCCCCGAACTGCGGACGCCGGAAGGGGCGGCGTCGGTGGCCGGGCGGCTTTTAGAAAAGGCGGCGGAGCGGATGCGGCATCACGGCTACTCGGCGCGCGGGCTGGCCGTCCATGTGCGGAGCGAGGACGGACAGACCTGGGCGGCCAAGCGGAGATCGCTGCCCTGCACGGACACCTGGACACTGCTGGCGTCTCTGCGCTCCTTATGGGAACATCCGTTCCCTATAGTGCGTCAGGTCGGGGTCGTGCTGTATGACCTGGTGCCGGACGGCCAGTGGACTCCCTCGCTGTTCGGGGAAGATGCGGCGCGGCGGACCGCCTCGCGGGCGGTAGACGAAATCAACCGCCGTTTCGGGCGCGGGACGCTGTCGATGGCCTCGGTGGTGCCGGTGCGCGGGACGGCGGAGGACAAGATCGCGTTCGGGAAAGTTGGGGAAATGGATTGAAGCCCTGCCGTTCGGGGCGGAGCGTTTTCCGGGTACATCTTTCCCATGCTATTCCTCGGCTTAGACCTCGCCTGGGGCGACAAGAACACCAGCGGCGGCCTGGTCCTCTTCTACTCCCCTGACGGCAACAATCATGGGACGATCCTTGATGTCACCGAGGCACTAGGAGATGACGACGAGATCGTCGCCTGGGTCCGGCGCTGGGACGCGGAGGCCGGGGCGGAGGGGTTGGTGCTGGGCGTGGACGCGCCGCTGCTGGTGCCGAACCTGACGGGCAAGCGGCCGTGTGAGGCCGAAATCGGGCGGCGGTTTGCGAGGTTCCAGGCAGGGGCACACCCGGCGAACCGAACCATCTTCAAGGACAGTGTTCGGGGCGAGCGGCTGGTGGCGCGGCTGGCGGAGCATGGGGTCACGGATAACCCGTATCTTGATGCCCCGCGCCAAGCGGGTGTGCGGCAGATGATGGAAGTATTCCCCCACCCCGCCCATGTCATTCTGTTCGGATTGGCGCGGACGCTGAAATACAAAGCGAAGCCGGGCCGGGACTATGCAAGCCGCTGGGCGGCGATGAACGAGTACAGTCGCCTCCTGCGGGGTCTGACAGCCCATGACCCGCCTTTGAAGCTGCCCCCGGATTGGCCGCCTGCCGACACGAGAGGCATTATCGCGGGGGCTTTGAAGCGGCTCGAAGACGGAATGGACGCGCTCACCTGCGCTTACATCGTTTACTGGTACTGGTGGCACGGCCGGGAAGGCGCGGAGGTGCTGGGGGACCTGACGGACGGCTACATCGTCATCCCGCACCGGCCCGATGCGGACAAGCCCTCGGGGGATAATCAGGTACAATAGGCCATGCCTGCTTCGCCGCTCCCGGTCCTGCAAACGCCGCGCCTGACTTTGCGCCCCATGACCGTCGCCGACACGGAGGCCGTCTACAAGATGATTGCCGCCTCGCGCGAATCGTTCGCGCGCTGGTTCGGCTGGGCACGGGCCAGCACGAGGGAGTCGGTACAGGATTATGTGCAGCAGGCGGCGGAGGGGATGACGGTCGGGAGCGCCTGGCACTACGTCGTGCGGACGCGGCAGGGGAGTCTGATTGCGCGGGTGGGCCTGACTCAGATCGACCCGGTCAACTTCAGCGCCGAGCTTGGCTACATGCTGCGGACGGATTTCGAGGGAAGCGGGCTGATGACCGAGGCCGCGCAGTATCTTCTTTCCTACGCCTTCGGCGCGGGCGGCCTGCACCGGATTACTGCCTATGCCGATGTGGAGAACGTCGGCAGCCAGAAGGTGCTGGCCCGGCTAGGCTTCCGGCACGAGGGGACGGCGCGGCACATGCTGCACCTCCCCGAGCGCGGCTGGCGCGACCACCACGCCTACGGGCTGCTGGAAGGGGAACTGCGTGACGGACGCAAGTGAGCCTCCGGACCTGCTGGTCTGCGCGGCGACGGAAATGGAGCTTAAGGCATTTGGGAATGTGTGCGCGGGCGACGGACGGGAGAGTTTCCTCACCGGCGTCGGCGTTCCCGTCGCACTCGCTCAGACACTGCTGGTCGCAGGGCGTCTGCGGCCTGCCCGCATCCTGAACATCGGCATCGCCGGGGCCTACCCCGGCAGCGGTCTTGCCATCGGCGACATCGTGATCGGCACCTCCGAGGTCTACGGCGATGTCGGCTTCGAGCTGCCCGAAGCGCCGGGTTTCCGGCACATCGGCGAGTCCTCTTGGGGGACCTTCTACCACGACCCGCTGACACTGACGGCGTTCCCGGAGTTCGCGGGCACGGCGACCGGGCGTGGCTGCACCGTCAATGCCTGCACCGGGACGGAGACCACGGGGCAACTGCGGGAGCATCTTTTCGGGGCCGCCTTCGAGACGATGGAGGGCGCGGCAGTCGCGCAGGCCGGTACTGTGCTGGGCATCCCCGTCTGCGAGATACGCGCCATCAGCAACATCGCCTCCGACCGGGACATGCGGCCCGAGAACATCAAGACGGCCCTCGAAAGCCTGCGAGCCTACTTCCAGAAGTTTAGAAAAAGAACACCATGACCGACCTGAGCCTGGGCATCTCGCCCTGCCCGAACGACGTCTACATTTTCAGCGGCCTGCTGCTGGGCGCGGTCCATGCCGAGGGCATGACGTTCCATGTGGACTATCAGGACGTGGAGACACTGAACGCCCGCGCACAGGCAGGGGCGATGGACGTGGTCAAGATCAGCTACGCGAACTTCTTCCACTGCCAGTCCCAATACGATCTGCTGCCCTGCGGCGGTGCCTTGGGGCGCGGCGTCGGCCCGCTGCTGCTGTCCAACGGGGGCGGCTGGGACCCGGACGGGGAGGTACTGGTGCCGGGCGAGTTCACGACCGCGAACTTCCTGCTGGACTTCTACGCCGGCCGCCCCCTCCGCAAGCGGTTCCTGCCGTTCGACGCGCTGTACGCGCGGCTTTTGGACACGCCGGGCACACAAGGCGTGGTGATTCACGAGAAGCGGTTCACGTTCGCCGCCGACGGGCTGCATCTGATTCAGGACTTGGGAGACTATTGGGAGCGCGAAACCGGCTTTGCCATTCCGCTGGGCGCGATCGCCGCCCGAAAGGGCTTGGACCACGCGCGTCTGGCCGAGGCCGTGCGCGGCAGCCTGCGCTGGGCTTATGCCCATGACCCGGAGGCGTTCGCGCTCTGCCGTGAACACTCACAAGACCTGAACCCCGCCGTCGTGCGCGCCCACATCGAGCTGTACGTCAACAGCTTCACGGAAGACGTGGGGCCGGAGGGGCAGGCGGCGGTGGAGTTCTTCCTGTCGCGGCAGCGTGACGCGGCGGCGAGAAATAGGAACCGGCCATGAATGGCCGGCCTACTGTTAAGTGGAAACCGCTACGCGGTTGAAGAGGGGATTAACTACAACGGCTGTTCTTTCCATTTCCTAGTCGCGGAGCGACTTCCATTCAACAGTAGGCCGGCCATTCATGGCCGGTTCCAAGCTCTCCCCTCACCCGCGCCCCAGCCGCGCCGCGTCTTCATACCGCACCAGGGAGCCGCCGAAAATGTCCAAGGCACTGCCGATGGTCAGGTCCACCCTGCCGCCGGAAAGCTGCTCGACGCGGGCGATGTCTTGCAGGCGGCGCGCGCCGCCGGCGTAGGTGGTCGGCAGTGTCACCCATTCCCCCAGTAGACCCACCAACTCCCCGTCAATCCCCTCGCACTTGCCTTCCACATCAGCGGCGTGGATGAGGAGTTCAGCGCACGACGCCTCAAACAATGCGAATGTCTCGGCGTTCAGACGGGTGGCAGTGAGCGTATGCCAGCGGTCGGTGGCGACGTGATATGTGCCCTCGGGCGTGCGGCGGCAGGAGAGGTCCACGACGAGGCGGGGGCTGCCTACGGCTTGGGTCACGGCGCGCAGGCGTTCGGGGGAGAAGACGCCGTCAGGAAAGAGATAAGAGGTAACGATGACGTGGCTCGCGCCAGCGTCCAGCCAGCCGGGCGCGTTTTCGGGTGTGACGCCGCCGCCGATCTGGAGGCCGCCGGGGTAGGCGGCCAGCGCGGAACGGGCGGCGTCTTCGCTGCCAGGCCCCAGCATGATGACGTGGCCGCCGCGCAGGCCGTCGCGGCGGTAGAGGGCGGCGAAATCGGAGGCGGAGCGGTCGGAGACGTGGTTTGTGATCGTCTGGTCGCCGTCGTCGGTGAGGGTGCCGCCGACGATCTGGACGACGCGGCCCGCGCGGAGGTCGATGCAGGGGCGGAAGGCCATGGGGTCAGTCCTTACGCATCAGCAGGGAGAAGGTGTTGGGGAGTTTGGCGACCATTTCCGGGGGCAGGTTCGGGAACTGCTCCCAATAAGTTTCGGCGTGTTCCTCGATCTTTTCCAGGCGCAGACCGGCTTGGAGCAGAGGGTTGATGATCTGGCCGAACGTCTTCTGGCTCTCGTACTTCTCAGACAGTTCCTCTTTGGGCTTCGCAAGCTCGCCGATGTAAGTCGGCCCCCAGCCCTGATGCGCCTGGGCGGCCGTCTGGAAGTAGTCGCCGTAGACGGGGTCGAGGCGCAGGGCGGGCGCTTCGGCGTCCCACACCCAGGTCAGCGGGTGGCCTTCAAAGACATACAAGCGGCCGCCAGGCGCGAGCAGGCGAGCGACGACGGCGGCCCAGCCGTCCATGTCGTGCAGCCAGTTGATCGCGCCGCGTCCGGTGTAGACCAGGTCGGCGGTGCCGTCGAGGTGGTGCGGCGTATCTAAGATATCGCAGCAGAACCAGGTTGCAGGAGCTTTCAGGGCCTCAGACTTCCGGCGGGCGACGGCGATCATGTCCTCGCTGATGTCCACGCCGACCACCTCTTTTGCCCCCTTGTTCCAGAGCGAGAGCGTGTCCGTGCCGCCCGCGCATTGCAGGTGGATGGCCCGGCGGCACCACGAGCCGAGGTCGCGAAGGTACGGCTCCTCGGCCTCGCCGAAGTTCATGCCGCCGGCCCGCAAGAACTCGATGCGGTCCTCCGTACCGTCGGCGTAGTCGGCCGCCGCCTCGTTCCAGGCGGCCCGGTTGGACTGGTGCATCTCGCGGACGGTCATCGGCGTCTCCAAACAAACAGATCCAAACGGACGGAACAAGGCCGTGGGGCATTGCCCCACGGCCTCATTGTACCTGACTCCGTGCCGACTACGAGACGGCGATATCGCCGCGCTCGCCGGTGCGGATGCGGACGGCTTCCAGAACGGGCGTGACGAAGATCTTGCCGTCGCCGATCTCACCCGTCCGGGCCGCGCCCTCGATGGATTCGACGACGCGGTCCATCTGCGAGTCGGCGACCACGACGACGATCTGGACTTTGGGCAGCAGGTTGACCTGGTACTCGGACCCGCGGTAGTGCTGCGTGTAGCCCTTCTGCTTGCCCGCCCCCTTGATCTCGGTGACGCTGATGCCGTGAATGCCCAGTTCGTCCAGGGCGGATTTGACTTCATCCAGTCGGCTGGGGCGAATGATCGCCTCGATTCTCACCATGGTCTTTTCTCCTTGTTCTGGGCCTTAATCTATGCCCGCCAGGGCCGGGAGGCCCGCGTTGTCGCCGGAGTAGCCTTCCTCGCCGTGGTCGGTGATGTCCAGGCCGACCTCCTCGTCATCATCCGGCACGCGCAGGCCGCCGCAGACGACCTTGACGACCGAGCCGATGATGAGTGTCGCCACGACGGCCATGATGACCGTCAGCAGTATCGCCTCAAGCTGAGCCACGGGCTGACCCCATGAGGCATCTTTCTGACCGGAGAAGGGTCCACTGGCGACGCCAAGCTGGGCGCTCCCGCCGGAATTGACCAGAGAGTTAACGGCCCCGTTGGCGAACAGGCCGGTTGCCAGTGCCCCCCACATTCCGCCGCAGGCGTGGACGCCGAAGACGTCCAAGGCGTCGTCGTAGCGGTTGAGCTTGCCTTTGAGCTGGATCATGGAGAAGCAGATCGGGGACACGATCAGTCCGATCAGCAGGGCATCAAAGGCGTTCACGAAGCCGCAGGCGGGGGTGATTGCGACGAGGCCCGCGACCGCGCCCGACCCGAAGCCGACCGCCGTGGGCTTCTTGAACCGTATCCACTCGATGACGGTCCAGGACATGGCGGCGGCGGCGGTAGCGATGTGCGTGTTGATGAACGCCGCCGTGGCGACGCCGTCGGCGGCGAGCTGCGAACCCGCGTTGAAGCCGAACCAGCCGAACCACAGCAGGGCGACGCCGATGAGGACCATCGGGACGTTGTGCGGGCGCATCTCCTCCGCGCCGTGGCCGCGCCGCTTGCCGAGCATCATGCAGAGGACGAGGGCGGAGACGCCTGAAGAAATATGAACGACGGTGCCGCCCGCGAAGTCAATGGCATGGAGCTTGCCGGTGCCGATCAGCCCGCCATCCCAGACCATGTGCGCCAACGGGTCGTAGAAGAAGGTCGCCCACAGGAGGATGAACAGGCAGTACGCGCCGAACTTCATCCGCTCGGCGACCGCGCCGGAGATCAGCGCGGGTGTGATGATCGCGAACGTCATCTGGAACAGCATGAAGATCGCGCCGGGAATGGTGGGCGCATTCGAGACGGGCGTCGCGCCCGCCCCGGCCTGCAACCCCATCCAGCTCATCGGGCTGGCGATGATCAGGTGAAGCGGGCCGTTCACGGCGGTCGGGCCGAAGGCGACCGAGTAGCCCCAGAGCATCCACTGGATGCTGATGATGCCGATGGCGACGAAGGACATCATCAGCGTATTCAGGACGTTCTTGGAGCGCACCAGCCCGCCGTAGAAGAGGGCCAGGCCGGGCGTCATCAGCATGACCAGGGCGGTCGCGACGATCATCCAGGCGGTGTCGCCCCGGCTCGCGCCCTCAGGGGTCAGCGCGGCGTTCGTGATGTTTTTTAGACTGGAGGAGCTGGAGATGGCCGCGACAGGCTTGACGGTGTCATCCTGCACCATCGTACTGCCGTTGATGTTAGCGGGCGCGGCGGTCGCCGCAGGCGGCGGAGCAGCGGGCACGGCCGTCGGGGCCTGGGCGTAGACGGTCAGAGACAGCGGCAGGAGCGCCAGCACGCCGAGCGCGTGACGCCAGAAGTTGGGTTTCACGGAAAAGCATCCTCCTGAAAGGGGGTTTGAGTGTACCGGGTGCTTCATCGCGTGTGCCGGAGGTTGGTTCACCAGGCGTCTCTGCCGGGAGTGCGCTTAGTCTAGCACAGGCCGGGAACCTTTGTCAAGCCCGCATGCGTACTGCTTCGGGCAATCGTTCTGTCCGCCTCATAGGTGGGAGGCAAGATACACCACGAACTGGTCCTGCGCGCTCCCCGCCTGCCGGGCCGTACCGGGGAAGTTGTTCATCAGCAATGAGAAGGCGTACAGCGCCCCCGAACGGCCCGTGACGTAGCCGGACAGGGCGCGCACCTGGCCCAAGGTGCCGGTCTTAGCGTGGACGTTATCGGCTGCAAATGTCCCCTTCATACGGCTTTTTAGAGTGCCGTCTACGCCCGCGATAGGCAGCGAATCGTACCAGACGCGCCAGTCCGGCTTCTGGTGCATGCCCAGGAGCAGGGCGGTCACGGCGCGGGCCGTCACGAAGTTGCGCCGCCCCACCCCGCAGCCGTCCACCATGCCCAGGGCGGACGTGTCCAGGCCCAGGCCCCGCAGAAATTCTGTTTCGCGCGCATGGCCGATGTCATAAGACAGAGGCGCGTCGCCGTTCGTGCCGATCAGGCGCACCAGGGACTCGGCCAGCAGGTTGTCGCTGGGCTTGTTCATGCGCGGGAGATACTGTGCCAGCGGGAGGCTGAGGTGTTCGGCCAGCAGCGCGGTTTGGGCGGGCGTCCTTCCGGTCACAGCCCGGCCTGTCACTTCGATGCCCGCTTTGCCGAGCGACTGCCGCAGCAAGGTGGCGGCCAGCAGCGGCGGGTCCTGGACGGGGACGTTCTGGTCCAGCACGGCCCCGAGCGGCAGAGTGCCGGTGATGCGAAAATAGTTCTTATCCCAGGGACGGGCCACGGCGCAGTCGTTCGCCTCCTCCTTCGGTCCTGTCTTCGCGGCGACGACGACCGGCACATAGTCGGTCGGCGGCGTCAGAGTGACGGTCGGCGGATCGTCCGGCGCTTTGCCCGGCGCGACATGGACACCCAGAACGCCCTCGTTCACTTCCAGGGCCGAAATCTGCGGGAATTCTTCATCGGAGAAGTCGTCCCACTCCCAGCCGAAGCCGTAAGGCCCATCGGTGAAGAGGCTGCCGTCACCGACGACGTTCCCGTCGATCCGCTTGATGCCCCCCTGGGCCAGCGTTTGGGCCAAGGCGTCCAGATCGCCCGGCGACAACAGGCCGTCGCCGCCGCCGCGCAGATACAGGCTGCCGTGAACCGTGCCCGCTGCGTCCGGCTTCGCGTCCGCTTGTATCCTGGTGTGTATCTGGAACCCGTCCCCCAGCACTTCCAGGGCGGCGGCCGAGGTGAACAGCTTGCGGTTGGAGGCGGGGATCAGCCGCGTGTCGGCGTCATGCGCGTACACAACCTGCCCGTCATCCACGCGGCAGACGATGGCCCCCGTGACGCCGCCTTTCAGGCCGGGAGCCTCTAGCGTCTTGTCGAGGGCAGGGGCCAGCGAATCCTGCGCGCGGGCCGGTGCGAGGGAAGCGAGCAGTAGGAGCGCGGCCAGCAAAACGGGACGGTGAATCGTCATTCAGCAAACCTCTTCGTGAAGTAGTAACCGTCATTACTCATGCCGACCGCGCCGTAGGTCTGATGCGCGGCGGTGCGCGCGTAGCCGGACTCCAGCCGCACCCAGTCGCATCCGCGCTCCGCCGCCAGCGAAAAAGCCCGCTCCAAAAGGGCGCGGGCCACCCCCCTGCCGCGAGCCGCTTCGGTCACGATCAGGTCAGGAACCCAGCCCTGCGGGTGAACATAGTTGAGGTGTTCGCGGAACACCAGCGAGAGAAAGCCGACGATTTTTCCGTCGGCTTCGGCCACAAGAGACGCCGTCTGCGGGTCGGCGACGTGCCGCTCATAGACGGCCTGCGCCGCGTCCGCCATCTCGGGCGTCAGGCGCGGGCGGCCGAGTTCGGCCAGCAGGGCGGCGACCGGGAGGAAGTCGGCGGAGGTGATCGGGCGGACGAGGATTTCGCTCATGGCGTCATTATACACGCTTCCTTTGCCTCCGGCAAGCATGAGGCCGGGGAGGAATCCCCCTTCCTTCCCCCGAACTAGACTCCCATGACACCTTTGGGAGCCATCTTTGACTGTGACGGCCTGCTGGCCGACACCGAGACGCCGGACTACGACGCCTGGCGCATGGTCTACGAGGAGCAGGGCCTGCACCTGCCCGTCGCGCTCTGGGCGGAGAGCATCGGGACTGCGAAGGGCCATGACCGAAACGACTGGCACACGCCGCTGGCCGAGCGGGTCGGGGCGGGCTACGACCGGGAGGCGACCCAGGCGCGTCGGCGCGCGCACTATCAGGAGGCCATCGGGCGGCTGACGCCGATGCCGGGCGTCCTGGCCCTGCTGGACGCGCTGGACGAGGCCGTTATCCCCTGCGCCGTCGCCTCTAACTCTGAGCGCGCCTGGGTGGACCGCGTGCTGAACATCACCGGCCTGACGTCCCGCTTCCGGGTGATCGCCACGGCTGACGAGGTCGCGCGCCCCAAGCCAGCACCCGACGTGTATCTGCTGGCCGCCGAGCGGCTGGGCGTCGCGCCGGAACACTGCGCGGCTTTCGAGGACTCGCCGCGCGGCCTGGCCGCGGCCCACGCGGCGGGCATGTTCACCGTCGCCGTGCCGACCGCCCTGACCCGCCACCTGGCGTTCGAGCAGGCGCATCATCTGGTAGAGAGTTTGGAGCGCCTGACCCTGGAACACCTGGGACGTCCACAGGAGAACCAGTGACATCCCGTAGGGAGTGTGTCGGGCTTGCCCTACTCGCTGCCACCCTAATCGGTGCCGTCGGGGCCAGTGCTGATCCTGGCGGGCCTGCTATCTCCGGCCTCCGCGTTGCAAACCGGATGGGGCCGTCGCAGGGAATCGGCACCCGCTTCGCCTGGAGAGTCAGGGCGTCCCGGCAGGGTTCCGTCGTTCAAAGGACGTCCGACGGCGGCCGGTCGTGGGAGGATAGGACGCCGCCTGGCTTCACCCACTCAGCCCCGGACCTGAACGACGGGGACATTTACCCGTCCAGCTTCGGGATGAGCGCCCTGGACTCTCAGCGTTGCTGGATCGCTTTCGTCGGTTTGGGGCGTTCACTGTCCGCCTCCGCAACAATGATCCCGAGATGGAGCAGACCGTCAACTATGTGACGCATGACGGCGGTGAACACTGGCACATAGCAGAACCCGTCAGGAGAAAATCCATTGACACCCCAAGAAACTGTCCTCGCGCTCACACGCCACATCCGCGACACCGTCCGGCCCCACCTGGGGGCGTGGCACGGGCGGCAGATTTCGGGCACGGCGGCGAGCGGCGATGCGACGTTCGGCATTGACGAGATCGCCGAGGAGGCCATCGTCTCGTTCATCGAGCGCGAGAAGCTGTCCATCGCGTATTACTCAGAAGACAAAGGGCTGATCGAGTTCGGGGAGTCGCCCGAGGCGGTCCTGATCATCGACCCAATTGACGGGACGCGGCCCGCCATCGCCGGGTTTGAGGCCTGCGTCGTCTCAGTCGCCTGGGCGGACTACGCGCCCGATGTGACTTTGGGGGACGTGCGGTTCGGCTGCATCGGCGAGATCAAGAACGACGACCTGTTCTGGGCGGAGCGAGGCGGCGGGGCGCACTGGATCGGGCCGGACGGGGCGGAGAAGGCCGCGCGGCTCCTGCCCATTGAAGAGATCGCGAAGGCTCCCCTGACGTTTGAGGTGGTCGCCCGGCCCTTTGAATGGATCGGAGTCGCGCTGGGCGAGATCGTGGACGCCTCTTCCATGACCGGCGGCTGTTTCCTGTTCAACTCGACGGCGTTCTCACTGACGCGCCTGATGACCGGGCAGCTCGCCGCCACCATGGACGTCGGCAACCGGCTCCTGCGCGACTTCCCCGCAGGACGGGAGCGGTTCCTCGCGCTCGGATTCGGCCGGCCCATCGGCCTGTTCGCCTATGACATCGCCGCCGCCGCTCTGATCGCGCAGGAGGCGGGCGCGGTGGTCACGGACGCCTACGGGGACTCGCTGGACGGGACGCGGCTTCTGGACACGAGCGAGCCGAATTTACAGTCCATCTTGGGCGCGTCCAACGGAGTCCTGCACGAGAAACTCTTGGCCGCGATCCATTCCGGGTTCGGGCGGCTTCACATCACCGGGGAAACTGAATGAGCAAACTGCGCTGGGTGTTGATCGGCGGGGGGCTGGCCGCGCTGGGGTATTGGGGCTGGGGGAGGCGTCACGGGCTGTTCGTCAACGACATCACGACGGGCGAGTGCGCGGCCTATCCCGCCCTGCGCTCGCGCGTCTACTATGCGGATGTGGCCCAGGCGATGGCGGCTGGGGAGAAGGCTATCCAAGACTTGAAGCGCTGGAGTCTGGTGCGGCGGGACGGGGAGAACGATGCGCTGGAGGCCGAAGTGCGGACGCCGATCGGACCCTTCACGGACGACGTGACTGTTTACTTCTTCTCGCTAGGGGGCGGTCAGACGCGGGTGACGATCCGCTCCCGGTCGCGCGTGGGCCGGGGCGATCTGGGCCAGAACGCCGTACACATCCGCGAGCTGCAAAGGGCCATGGACGACCGGCTGAACGGCGGGGCGGCGTTCTAGGCGGCTTCTGCCCGCCGGGGAAAGGCCCGTTATTGGGAGGAGCGTTGATGCCATCATTCCACATCCGTGCCCTAGACCTGCCTCTGGACCCCGACGTCTACCGCCGCTTTCTACCGGAACCGCCGGACACGGCGGAGGCAGAGGAACGGTTTGCCCACGACATCACTGCGCTCGGTCTGACAGACGTCTGCATGGCGTTCCTGGGCGAATGTGTGGTCGGGGGCGGCGTCGGGCTGGCGCTGCTGAAAGCGGAGGGAATGTCGGCCGGTCAGGCGAAGGCACTGGTCATTGTCCCGCCCTCGCAGCGTCGCCGGGGCATCGGCAGCGCGCTCCTGGCCGCCCTGGAAGATGCCGCTCGGCGGCAAGGACGGACGTCGCTCCAGTGCTATGCCCGTCTGGGGGAGGGCACCCTCGCGTTCGCACTCGCGAACGGCTGGCACGAGACGCGGCGGGAGGTCGTTCAAAGCACCGGGGTGGACGGGGACTCGGGGTTGGCCCCTCCGACCGTCGCCGACGTGTCCTTCGAAGCCCGGCTGGGGCCGTCCCTCAGCCGGGATGAGGCGGAAGCGGTCTACGGGGCGTATGCGGACGCGGGGCCGGCCTTCGCGGCGTGCGTGCCCCTGGAAGATTTCATCGGACGTGTCACGCAGGAGCGGCCCTTCAACCAGGTCGCCGTCGCCTGGCGGGGCGGCCAGTGCGTCGGGATGGCCTGGGGCCAGGATGCCGCGCCTGACGCGGTGTTCAACGAGTTTACCGGAGTCCGGCCCGCGTCCGCCGGGAGAGGCATCGCCACCTGCCTCAAAATCCTCCTCGTCCAAGCAGCGCGGCAGGCGGGCCGGCCCCACCTGTTCACCTGCAACAGCCCCGGCAACGCCTCGATCCTCGCCATCAACCGCAATCTCGGCTACCGGCCCTACTGCGAGCTGGCGGCGCTTGAAAAGGAGACAGGCCCGGCTTCCCTTCCCTCACGCCCCCACGAGCTGGACTAGCGACTGCTGTGCGGCATACTGCACCTGCGGGTCACGACTCTGTGCGAGGCCGCGCAGGGCGGAGATGACCGGGGCGTCCTTGCTGCCGGACTCGCCCAATGTCACGGCCGCCCAGGTCTGGGCGGGCGTTCCGCCCGAGGCGATGGCCCTGGTCAAGGCGGGGACGACGTCCGATTCGGTCAGCGCACCCATGCGGGCCAGGGTCTGGCTGGCGTTGAACGGGGCGGGCGTCGGCTTGTCGAAAGAGGCGACGAGGGATGGGATGGCGGCTTGGGCCAGGGCCGGGGTCACCAGCCCCTGCTGGGCCGCGCCCGCGACCGCGCCGTCGGAGTCCCCGAGGGCACGGACGAGGGTCGGGATGACGGCGGGGTTGCCGCTGCGCCCAAGCCCGACGGTCGCGCCCTCGCGGACGGCGGGGGGCGTCGAGGGCCGGTTCAAGACCCCGTCGAGTGCGGCGACGGCCGGGGGCGTGCCGATTCCGCCAAGCGCCTGGGCGGCGGAGGCTCCGGTGTCCGGGCGGGCCAACGCCGCCGAAAGCGGGCCGACGGCGGGCGAGCCGGCGGACTGGACGCCCGCCAGGGCGGCGTCGCGCACGCGGGCGTCGAAGTCGCCCAGGGCGGTGACGAGGGAGGCGATCGCCGTGGGACTGGCGACCGGCCCCAGGGCGAGGGCGGCCTGGGCGCGCGCCTCGCTGTCGGCGTTCACGTCCTGGAGGACGGCGGCCAGGGTCGGCTCGACGCCCCCGACGAGCGGCAGCGCAGCTTGGGCCTTCGGCACGGCGGCCTGGGCGTCCGCCAGTGCCTTCTGGGCGGCCGTCCGGGCGGCATCATCCTTCGCGGCGGCGAGAGTGGCCTGAGCCGTGACGGCCGCAGTCTGAGCCTTGGTCACGCCGTTGTAGGCGGCCAGGACGACATCAGCGAGGGCGACCTGGGCAAGACGCTGCACGGAGGGCTGGTCGGTCTTGTTGGCGAGTTTGGTCAGCTCGCCGACGCTGGACGGGGCGGCGATCTGGTCCAGTAGACTGACCATCTGCTGGCGGAAGGCGATGTCACTCTGGGCGTTCGGGTCTTCCAGGTGTGCGACGACGAGCGGCACGGACGGTGCGCCGATCTTTTGCAGGGCGCTGATGGCCGAATCCTGGGCGGCGGAGAGCGGCAGGACGGCGTTCACCTGGGCGGCGGCCTTGTCGCCGCCGACCTTGCCCAGCACGTCCACGGCGGCCCCCCGGATGTCCGGGTCGCCGTTGGAAAGCCGGTCCACGACGGCCTTGAGGTTGGCGTCGTTCTGGCCCGCAAGCGACGCCAGCCCGGCCTTGGCGATATCCTTGACGGCGGTTTCGCCGTCCTTGCAGAGCGCGAACTCGGTGTCGAGCGACTCCGTCGGCGTGACCTTGTTCTGGGCCGTCAGGCGGGCGACCGAGTCGGCGGCGTTCTTGCGGATCAGGATGCTGTTGACGTTCTGCGGGCTGGTCTTGTCCTCGTCCGGATTCTGCGTGTTAATCAAAACGTCCATCAGCCGCCCGTTCGCGACCAGGCCCTGCACCGCCCCATCGCGGACGTTCTGGTCGGGACTGGCGAGGGCGGCTTCGAGCTTCGCCTGCGAAGACCGGTTATAGCTGACCAGGCCGAAGACGGCTAGGACGAGGGCCGCGACGATGACGATGGCGCGGAGCCTGGCCCGAAAAAAGGAGAGTACGCTGCTCATAGGGTTCCCCCGGTGGTGATAGGCTTATCTTAAACGAAACGGCGGGGTTTGTCAAGCGGGACAAGGAGAAGGGGCTGCCCGTGGCGAACTAGGGCCGCATGAGCCTACGGATCGCCATTCTCCTCTCGGGCCGGCACGGGCGCGGGAGCAACATGCAGGCCATCGCCCAGGCGTGTGCCGACAACCGGATTGACGGCCAGGTCGTCGCCGTCGTCGGCAACCATGCCGACTCGCCCGCACTGGCCCGCGCCCAAGAACTTGGGCTGGCCGCTGCCGCCGTCTCCTCCCGGCAGGACGAAATCGCCTACGCCGACGCACTGCTGACGGCCTTACGCGGCGCGGACGCCGACCTGGTCTGCCTGGCCGGCTACATGCGAAAGGTGCCTGATGCCGTCCTTGCAGCCTACACAGGCCGGATGATGAACATCCACGCCGCCCTGCTGCCCGCTTTCGGTGGCAAGGGGATGTACGGGCAGCACATCCATCAGGCGGTGCTGGACTACGGCGCGAAGGTTTCAGGCTGCACCGTGCATTTCGTGGACGCGGGCTACGACACCGGCCCGATCATCCTGCAAACGCCTGTGGCGGTAGAAGAGGACGATACGGCGGAGACATTGGCCGCGCGTGTCCTGGCCGCCGAACACCAGACGTATCCGCAGGCGGTCGCGCTGTTCGCGGAAGGGCGGCTGCGGCTGGAAGGACGGCGGGTGGCGGTCCTACCCCCGTCACCCGCCCTTCCCTCCGAGGGAGGGGGCGGCGCGCAGCGCCGGGGGTAGGATCAGGAGCAGGTAGGCTTCACCACCCTGTCAATCGCCACTGCCGTCTCCAGAAGCGCGCGCAGGTCCGCAAGCGGGAGCATCGTCGCCGCGTCGGACAGCGCCTTCTCGGGCGTCGGGTGGACCTCCATGAACAGGGCATCTACGCCGACCGCGACGGCGGCGCGCATCAGGGCGGGGATGAACTCGCGCTGGCCGCCGCTCGTGGCCCCCTGCCCGCCCGGTTGCTGGACGGAATGGGTGGCGTCGAAGACAACGGGGTAACCCAGGGCGCGCAGGATGGGCAGCGAACGCATATCCACGACAAGAGTATTGTAGCCGAAGCTCGCCCCGCGCTCGGTCAGCAGCAGACTCTGGTTTCCCGTCCCCGTCACCTTCTCCACGACGTTTTTCATGTCCCACGGGGCCAGAAACTGGCCCTTCTTGACGTTCACCACGCGCCCGCTCTCGCCCGCCGCGATCAGCAGGTCGGTCTGGCGGGACAGGAAGGCCGGGATTTGTAGCACGTCCGCGACCTCGGCGACGGGTTTGACCTGCCAGGTTTCGTGGATGTCCGTCAGGACGGGGACGCCGAACTCCGACTTGATGGCTGCTAATACTTCCAGCCCGGCTTCCAGACCGCCACCCCGGAAGGAGCCGGAGGAGGTGCGGTTGGCCTTGTCGAACGAGGCTTTGAAGACGTAGGGCAGGCCGAGGTCACGGCAGACGGCCTGGGCGTGGGCGGCGACCTCGCGGCACAGGTCCAGGCTCTCGATGACGCACGGCCCGGCGATGACGGCGAGGGGCTGGCCCGCGCCGACGGTGAAGTCGTTAATGGCGACTGTGTTCATAAGCGGCCTCCTGCCGGTCCAGCAATGCTGCGGCGTTCTTCAAGACTTCTTCCACACTCAGCAGCCGCATGCAGAGGTGCGGGTCGTCGGTATTGCGGCAGACCTTCCGGTCGCAGGGACCGCAGGGGACGGGGTGTGCCATGACCAAGGCTCTGCCGGAGCGCGGGCCGTACCACGCGGGCGAGGTCGCGCCGAACAGGGCGATCTGGGGCGTTCCCAGGGCGGACGCGACGTGCATGGGTCCGGTGTCCCCGCTGACCAGGAGGGCGGCGCGGTCCAGCAGGGCCGCCGCCTGACGGAAGCTCAACTCGCCCGCCACCACGACCGGGGCGGTTTCCATCCGCGCGGCGATCTCTTCCAGGCCGGGCCGCTCCTTGGCGCTGCCCATGACGATGACCCGGCAGCCGTGCCGACGCACCAGGGCATCGCCCAGGGCGACGAATCGTTCGGGGGGCCAGCACTTGGTAGGCCAGGTCGTCATCGGGGCCAGCACCACGAAAGTCTGACCTGACGGCTGCCCCTGTGATCGCAGGAAGTCTTCCGCGGCGGATGCATCTTCCGAGGTATAGCCCATGCTCATCGGCTCGGGCTGGGATGGCGGCAGGCCGAGCGCCTGCAACGTCAGCGCGTACTGATCTACCCGATGATCCGGCAGACCCGGTTCGGCGAAGGCGTGCGTATAGAGCCGCCGGTAGTGAGGTTTGCGCGACGCGCCGTAGTAGCGCTTGAAGGTGTCGAAGACGCCGACGGAGATCGGCGCTCCGGACCCGCGCATGAGCAGCGGCCATTCCTCGGGCTGGAACGAGATGAACACGTCAAAGCGCCGCGCCTTCAGCTCACTCCTGAGACTCCACGCGCGCAGAAGCCAGAGGGGATACTGGAGTTTGCGGAGCATGCGCTTCCAGTAAAAACCGTCCCATTTCAGTATCTCGTCAACGTAGGGATTCGCGTCTATCGCCTCCCTCTCGGAGAACTCGGCGATCCAGGTGATGTACGCATCCGGGTAGGCTTTGCGTAAGGCGGCAAGGACGGGGGTTCCCATCAGGATGTCGCCGAACGCCCCGACGCGCATGATCAGGATGCGCTTGGACGCCTGCTCACGCGGGACGGGGCAGCGCCGGGTGGGGATGTTGCAGGGCGTTAGGGGCGACAGGAACTCGGGTGCCACAGGGCGGCGTTTGGTCCGCCGGAGTTCCCGGCTGTGGATTTTGATGGGGCCGATCTTCATCTCGGGGCCTTGTCGGACTCGCGCCGGTAGAGCGCTTCGATGCGGTCAACCATGCGGCCTATGGAGAAATGCGCGGCGGCGCGCGCCCGCCCGGCTTCACCCATGTCATGCCGCAGGCACGGGGCCGCCGCCAGCCGGGAAAGCGCGGCGGCAAAGGCGGCGGGTTCGGAGGCGGGGACCAGCAGGCCGGTTTCGCCGTCCGTCACCAGTTCGGGCGTACCCCCCACCCGGCTCGCGACGAGCGGCTTCCCCAGCGCCATCGCCTGCAAGATGGCGGGCGAGCAGGGTTCCGGCCAGATGGAGGGAACGGCGACGATGTCCAGGGCGGCGATGACGTTGTTCACGTCATCCCGGAAGCCGGTAAAAATGACCTTCTTGGCGACGCCCAGCGCCGAAAGGTCCCGCCGCAAGGCCGGCATGTCCGGGCCGTTGCCGACGACCACGGCGCGCAGGCACGGGTGTCGGTCCGCCAGCAGCCGCAGCGCCTCGAACAGCTCGCGGTGGCCTTTCTCCGGCGCGACACGCCCGACGATGCCGACGGCGATGTCTCCGGGGGTCAGGCCGAGTTTCGCGCGCAGCGCGGGCACGTCGTCGGTCAGCGCGCGGAGCGCCTCGACGTCGGTGCCATGATGAATGACCTCCATCCGGCCCGGCACGACCCCGTTCGCAAGGTGCATGTCGCGCACCGAGTCGGAAATGGCGATCAGGCGCTTGTGCAGGAAGGCGAGGATGAAGCGGCCACGCGCCCGGTTCCGAAACGGGAACGGCAGGTGCCAGGTCAGGAAGGATGCGGGCACGCCGGCCAGCCGGGCGGCGGCGGCGGGGACGAGCGCGTCTTCCTGGTTGTGGGCGTGGATGACGTCCACCTTCTCCCGGCGGAAGAAGTCCCGGAGCCGCCCGAAGTCGGTCCAGTCCGACTGCCGCTTGACGGTCGCCTCAAAGGTTTCCAGGCCCATCGCCTGGGCGCGGGTCAGGACGAACTTGCCCGGCCGACCCGCCACGAGGACGCGGTGGCCGCGCGAACGCAGTTGGTCGGCCAGGGTCAGCAGGTGAAGCTCCAGGCCGCCCCACGCTTCAAGGTTGGTGGCGACCTGCACGATGGTCAGCGGGCGCGAGGGGGAAGACGTCAAGAGGCGACCGCCTTCTGCCCCGGTGCCGCGCCGCGGACGGCCTCGTACTCGCGCTGATAGAGGGCCTCGATGCGGTCCGTCATCAGGCTCAGGGAAAAATGGGACTCGACCCGCTCCCGGCCCGACGCGCCCAGGCGCTTGCGGAGGAAGGCGTCGCCGGCCAGGCGCGCGATGGCGTCCGCGAGGGCGGGGGCGTCGGACGGGGCCACGAGCAGGCCCGTCTCGCCGTCCGTGATCATCTCCGGCGTCCCGCCCGCGCGGGTCCCGACGACCGGCCGCCCCAGGGCCATGGCCTGCTGGACGACGGCGGCGCACGGCTCATTCCAGGTCGAGGGCAGGGTCAGGATGTCCAGGGCGGCGATGACATTGTTGACGTCCGGCCGGAACCCGGCGAAGACGACGCGGTCTTCCAAACCGAGCGCCCGCACCGCGGCGCGGACGGCGGCATCGGACGGCCCATCGCCGACGATGACGAAGCGCAAGGGGTAGCGGTCGCCGAGCAGGGCGGCGGCTTGCAGCAGGATTTGGTGGCCCTTCTCGGGGGCGACACGCCCGACGATGCCCACCGTCAGGCAGTCGTCGGCGATGCCCAGGCCGCGCCGGACGCTCGACGGGGAGGCGGTCGTCTGGATGAACTCCTCGATGTTCGTGCCGTGGTGGATGACCTCGACCTTCTCCGGGGGGACGCCGCAGGCGAGCAGCGTCTCGCGCACGGACGCCGAGACGGTGACCAGCCGGGTCCACAGCACCTGGCTGTAGAGCCACGTCCCGAGCCGGTTCTTGAAAGGGTACGGCATGTGGCGCGTCATGATGCGGACGGGGACATGGGCGCGCAGGGCGGCGGCGGGTGGCACGATCATGTCGGTACTCCAGTGGGCGTGGACCACGTCGATCCGCTTCTCCTGGAGGAACCGGCGCAGCGCGCCGTAGTCGTGCCAGTCGTTCTGCTTCTGGACCGTGATCGGGACCGTCGCCAGGCCCATCTGCCGCGCGCGCTCCTCGACGAACCGGCCCGGACGGCAGGCGACGGTGACGTCGTACCCCCGGAGCTTGAGCTGCTGCGAGAGGTTCAGGGCGTGCAGCTCCGCCCCGCCCCAGTTGGGGAACGCGGAGGCCACTTGCAGCACGGAAAGGGGCATGGACGCGGTTATCCTTTGGTCCCGGCGGCGGGCGTACCGTAGGCGGCGCAGACGCGGGCGATGACGTCGGTGGAGGACCGGCCCGCGACCAGCGACAGCAGGCGCACGTCGCCGCCGTAGGCGCGCACGACGGCGGCTTCGGGCAGATCCTCCTCGCGGTAGTCGCCGCCCTTGACGTAGACGGCGGGGCGCAGCGCCTCGATCAGCGGAACCGGAGTCCGCGTCGCGAACGGGACCACATAGTCCACGCAGGCCAGGGCCGCCAGCATCTCCATCCGCTCGGCCAGCGGGACGATGGGCCGCAGGTCGCCTTTGAAGCTGCGTACCGACTCGTCGGCATTGACCGCGATGACCAGGGCGTCCCCGCAGGCGCGGGCCTCGGCTAGATAGCGGGCGTGGCCGACGTGGAGCAGGTCGAAGACGCCGTTCGTGAAGACGACGGTCTCGCCCGATGCCTGCCGGGCCGCGACCAGTGGCGTCAGTTCTTCGAGCGTCTTGACCTTGTCTGCTGTGCTAACGGGCGCTGACGGGGAGTGCGATGCCATGGGATCTCCTTTCAGGCCGGCTCATCCGTAGGTCGAGGGCGGCGATCACGGCGGGGACGCTCAGGTCCTGCATGCACATCATGTCGCCGCGCGCGCAGATGCGGTCGCGGCACGGCACGCAGAGCAGCGCCCGGTCAATCAAGACGGTGCTGGTGTCGGTCAGCGGCCCCGTCCGGTCCGGGTCCGCCGCGCCCGAGAGGACGACGAGCGGCGTGCCGACGGCGGCCCCGATGTGCATCGGGCCGGTGTCGCAGGTCAGCAGGGCGTCCGCGCGGGCCAGGACGGCCCCGAACTCCTTGACGGTCAGCCGCCCGGCCAGGTTGATGATGCGCGCGTCGGCGGAAGACACCTCGCGCGCCAAGGCGACCTCGTCCAACCCGTCCATGACCGTCTTGAAGGAGGCGGGCGCTCCGGTCACGGCCACCCTGACGCCAGGCTCTCCGGCCCAATGGGCGGCGACAGCGCGGAATCGTTCCAGCGGCCAGCGGTTGAGCGGACGGGAGGCGGCGGGGTTGATGACCAGCAGCCGGTCGGCCGGCAGCACCCCGGCCTCGGCGACCTTCCGCGACGCCGCCCGCCGGTCGGCATCGGGAATGATGAAATCCAGCGACCGGTCGGAAAGCGGGGCGACGCCCAGTGGAGCCAGCTCTTTATAAAAATCGTCCACGGCGTGGGCGACGCGGCCCGTCTCGGGCCGAACCGCCATGCACTTCGTGAAGGTCAGGCGCGTCCGCGCGCCGCTGGCCGCCGCCATCAGGTACGACTTGGCGCTCGGGTGCAGGTTGATGACCAGGTCATAACGCGCCCGCGCCACACGCCACAGGAACGGCACGAAGTGGTCGAGCCGCGAGTCCACCCCGCGCTTGTCGAACACGATCACGTCCCGCACGCAGGCATGCCCCGACAGGGCATCCTTCATGCCGCCGCCGACGATGAAGTCAATGACGATGCCCGGAAAGGCCGCATGGAGGGCGCGCACGGAAGGCGTCGCCAGCAGGATGTCGCCCATGCCGCCGAACCGGATGAACAGGGCGCGTTTGAAGTCACAGGATTGGGTCATCAGTGATCCGACAGCAGACCGAAACAGACGAAAATCAGACGGGACTCAGTTTCCCCACCGCAGCCCGACTCTGCGCCAGGAGCGAAAGCGCCGCCGCCCGCACGGCCCCGATCTCCAGGGAAGCCATCGTGCCGTCCGGCGATTCAAGAACGCGGTGGCACGGCCCGTAGTTCCCCCACTTGCGCGGGTTGGTCGGCCCGAACAGGGAGACGGTGGGCACGCCGAGCGCGACGGCGGAGTGCATGATGGCGGTGTCGTTGCCGACGAACAGGCCAAGCTCGGACACCAGCGCGAGCGACCCGCGCAGGTCGCAGGCACCCGCGAAGGAGACGACGCGCGCCCGCGTCTCCGGGGGACAGCAGGCCAGCAGCTCCTCGGCGGCGTCCCGCTCGTCGGGGCCGCCGATCAGAGCGATTCGCAGGCGCGGGTCCTGCCCGAGCAGAGCCTCGGCCACCTCGGCGAAGCAGGCCGCGCCCCAGCGCTTGCGGGGCAGGCTGGCACCCGGCTGGATGCCGACGAGGCAGTGGCGGGGGATGTCCATGCCGAACGCCTCCCGCAGCCGCGTCCGCGCCCGCCGCGTCTCGTCCTCGCTCACCCACAGCTCCAGGGCGGGGTTGACCGGCGCGTAGGGCGCGACGGCGTGCAGGACATCAAAATAGCAGGCGACCTCGCTCTTCTCCCGGTCGTAAGGGACGCGGCGGTTCAGCAGCGGCCCGCGCCCCTCCGACTCGAAGCCCGCCCGGACGCGGATGCCGCCGAGCCAGGGCGTCAGGGCCGAGTGGAAGGAGCGGTTGAGGGCGAGGCAGAGGTCGAAGCGGCCCGCCCGGAGCCGCCGCACGAGGCTGAGGTAGGGCCGCCTCCCCCGGTCGGACTTGTACGGGTCGAACTCGATGATCTCGTCCAGGTACGGGTTGTTTTGCAGCAGGACGCGCGCGTTCTTCCCGGTCAGGAGGGCGATGTGGGCGTCCGGCCACTGCGCCCGCGCCGCCCGGAAGATCGGGATCGCGAGCAGGGTGTCGCCGATGAACCGGAACTTGGTGGCGATGAGGATGCGCCGGACATCGCCGCCGACTTTCGGCTCGTAGGGGCGGACGACGGCATCCCGTCCGGGCCGGACGGCCGCGACCTGTGGCAGCAGGGTCAGTCGCCCACGGCGGAGCCGCAGCAGGCGGCGGGCGGCCACGATGACCTCGTCCGGCGAGATCGCCCGCAGGCAGTCGTACCGGCCCTCGCAGGTCGGGTGGTTGCCGCAGGGCGCGCACGGCAGGGCCTTATAGATCGCCTCGGAACGGTCATCGAAGGGACCCGTCACGGCGGGGTCGGTCGAGCCGAAGAGGGCCAGGGTGGGCGTCCCGACCGCCGTCGCCAGGTGCATCGGCCCCGAGTCGGCGCTCAGAAGCAGGTCACACCTCTGGAGGACGGCGGCCAGCGTCTTGACCGAGGTCCGGCCCACGAGGTTGACGGGCCGGGCGCGCTGGGTGAGCCGCATGACCTCGGCGGCAAGGGCGGTGTCCTCGATCCCCGAACCAACCAGAACGCAGGGGGTGTCCGCCAGGCCGTCCAGGGCCAGCGCGAATGAGGCGGCGAACCAGCGCTTCTGCGGCCGGGTCGCGCCGACGTTGACGGCGAGTACGGGGCCGTCCGCCGTGATTCCTGCGGCGGCCAGGAGGGCCGTAGAGGCCGCCTTGGACTCGTCATCCACGGTCACGACCAGCCGGCGGGCGTCCCGACTCGGCGCGTCCGGCAGGGGCATCGTGTCCAGCATGGCGTCGGCCATATGGGTCGCGCGGGTCTGCCGCAGCTCGGTCAGGAATCGGTTCATGCCGCGCCCGCCCTGCCCGACGCGGCGCGGGGTGCGGGCGAGCCAGGCGGCGGCGGCATACGCGGACAGGGGCGGCAGGATGACGGCGTCCGTATACTTGCCGTCGCGGAGCAGGCGGTAGGTCTGCACCACGCGCGCCCAGCTCCCGCGCGCCGTGCGCGCGATGATCGTGTCAAGGTCCGGGTTGTTTTGCAGGACCTCCGCCGCCGCGCCCGCCCCGACGACGGTGTCGATCCGGGCCTCGGGGTAGGCGCGGCGCAGGGCGGCGATGGCCGGGGTGGTCAGCAGGGCATCCCCCATGTAGTTCATGTTGACGACCAAAAACTTGTGCATCGTTAGTCAGTTTACCCGCAAGACGGCCAGTTTCCCGCCGACCGCCGCCAGAACGTCTTCGGGCGTGATCCGCGCCAGGCACGCCGCCCCTGCCTCGTCGCTGGGGCGCTTGCCCGGAACCACCGCGCCGGGCGCGGGGTCGTGCAGGACGACGTTCCGCGCACCGTAAGGCCCGTGCCGGGCGGGGTCCGTCGCGCCGAACAGGGCGACGACGGGCGTGCCGACGGCGACGGCAATATGCATGGGGCCGGTGTCCGCCGTCACCAGCAGGTCGCAGGCGGCAAGAACTGACGCCAGCTCGCGCAGAGTCGTTTCGCCGGCAAGGTCCACATACCCCGCCGCCAGACCCGGCAGGATTTCGGCCACGGCCTGTGCGTCGTTCCTGTCGCCGACGAAGACGACGCCCGACCCGGAGATCGTTAATGCCCGCGCGACGGACGCCCACCGCTCGACCGGCCAGCGCTTGTAGGCGCGGGACGCGCCGACGTTCAGCGCGATCCAGGGGCGCGGCAGGCCCGCAAGCCACTCGCCCGCCCGCCGCGCCCCCTCGGCGGCCAGGTACGTCTGCGGCGTGAACTCCGGGTGCGCGACATGGACGCCGAGCGCCTCGGCGAAGCCATACAGCAGGTCCACCTCGTGCCGGTCCCGTGCCCGTCCGGGGATGACGGGGTGCGTCAGGAACAGGGCGTTCGCCTCGCGGTTCCGGTCCCAGCCCGCGCGCACCGGTGCGCCCGACAGCCATGTCGCCAGGCCGCTCAGGAAAAGCCCCTGCATGTCCAGGGCGATCTCATAGCGGTCCGCCCGCAGTTCGGCCCGGAGCGCCCGAATCTCACCCAGGGAGGGCCTGTCGGGCATGACATACAGGCGGTCAACAAACGGGTTGCCGCGCAGGACGTCCGCACAGCGACGGCGGACCACCCAGCCCAGCGTCAGGCGCGGCGCGGCCTCCTTGATCGCCTGCACGACCGGCAGTGCGTGGATCACGTCGCCGATGGAACTGGTCTTGACGACCAGCAGATGTGAGATGTCAGTGAGCGGCGGCAGGGGCCTGGGCATTTTCGCTCTCTTCCACGGCTTCCATGTCCGCCGGGGGCGGCACGCGCCAGCGGTCATGCAGCCACAGCCATTGGTCCGGGTACTGCCGGACCACATCCTCAATGATTGCCGTGAGCTGCGTCATGATCCGCAGGATGTCAGCGTCCCGGTCGCCCGTGGACTCGGCGACTATGCCCGGACCCATGATTATCTTGTAAGTGCCGTCCGGCTGGCGCGGGCAGAAGATCGGCAGCAGCGTCGCGCCCGTCTTCAAGGCCAGCACGGCGGGTCCGGCGACGGTCCCGGCGAGTTTACCGAAGAACGGGACGAACACGTCTTCGGATTTCTGGTCGGGAACGATGGCGATGCGGCCGTTCTCGCGCAGCGTCTTGAGCAGCGCGCGTGGCGACTCGCCGCGCGGATGGACCGTGTTGCCGCCGCTGCCGCGTATCCGGTCCGTCAGCGCGTTGAACTTCTCGTCCTCGCTCTGGCGGGCGATCACCAGGATCGGGTGCCCGGCCAGTGCCAGGTACTTCGCGCTCCACTCCCAGTTGCCCAGATGGGCGGCGATGATGATGACACCTTTCCCGCGCGCCTCGGCGGCCTCCAGAGGCTCCATCGAGTCCAGCTTGACCCGCTCCTGAAGCTCGGCGAGAGTCATGTCGGACCCCTTCAGGAACTCGACCAGCAGGGCGCGGGTGAAGTGCTGGAAGACGCGCTTGATCAGGCCCTGCCGCTGGTGTTCGGTGAGGGAGTCACCGTAGGCGATCTTGAGGTTCTTGTCGGCCACGTTCCGGTAGCGCCCGGACAGGTGATAGGCCAGAGTCCCCATCGAGGTCCCCCAGGCCAGAGCCGGCTTCCAGGGGACGCGGCGAAGGATGACGAACAGCATCCACAGCGCGTTCCTAGCGAAGCCCTGCCACAATTGTTTGCTGATACGCATACGACGATACTATCTCAACCGGTCCATGACCCGTTCCATGAAACCCGCCTCATCCTCCACGGTCATCTCGATTCGCAGGGCGTAAAGGGGCAGATCCCACACCCCGCCCCCGCTCGCGTGGGGCCACTTCACGGCGTCTTTTTCCGTCATCACCAGCGCCTCGGCACCCGCCTGTACGGCGGCATCCATGGCGGTCCGCGCGTCGGAAGGGCTGATCTTGTGGTGGTCGGCCCACGCCCGGCTGCCGACGACTTCGACCCCCAGGTCGCGCGCAAGCGTCTCGATAAACGACTGCGGCTGGGCGATGGCGGAGGCGGCGAAGACGCGCCGACCGCCCAATGCGGAAAGCGGCTGCATTGGGGCCGACAGGTCATCGGCGGCGACCAGACCGGCAGCACGGTGGTCGGCGAAGAAAAGCGGCGCGTCCGGTGCCAGCGCAGCGACCCGTCCGGCCAAGTCCTGCCGCTCACCGGCCGTCAGCCCACCGGCGCGGGTGGCGACGACGACCCCGGCCCGGCGCAGGTGGCGCTTCGGCTCGCGAAGCAGGCCGCGCGGGAGCGGGAAGCCGTTGTCGAAGGGGCGGCGGGCATCCAGCAGCACGATGTCCATGTCCCGCTGAAGCTGCCAGAACTGAAAGCCGTCGTCAAGAATCAGAGTGTCCAGCCCGAAGCGGCGCATCGCCTCCCGGCCGGACTGCCGCCGGTCTTTGCCGACCAGGACGGGGATGCCGGGCAGCGTCCGGGCGAGAAGGCAAGGCTCATCCCCGACCTGTTCCGTCGAAAGGGAGATTTCGCCTCCGTCCGAGACGACGCGGACGGAATGGCCCTCGCCGCCGTGTCCCCGGCTCAGGACCGCGACGCGCTTGCCCTGCCCCTGCAACCGTCGGCAGAGGAGCTGCGTCATGGGCGTCTTGCCCGTGCCGCCGACGGACAGGTTGCCGACGCTGATGACGGGGATCGGCAGCCGGTCCCGCCGACGCAGTCCCAGCCGCTCGCCCGCCAGATAGCCTTCCAACCCGGCGTCGTAGAGTGCCGCGCAGCCGCCGAGCAGCCCGCGCAGGGCGGCGGCGGCCGGGCCGGGCCGTCCCGGCTCGGCGATGACGCTCAGGACATAGTTTTCCGCGCTTTTGCCGTCTAGGCGCGACGCCAAAGGCCCCACCCCGTCCGCGCCTTGCCATCCGGCTGGACCGCGCCGACCTCGCGCTCGGCCTGGTCTTCCAGGGCGGTGATCGCCGCGCCGACGCGGTCGGCCCATAGCTTCTGGTCCGCCTCGCTCCGGGCGTCAGCCGGGATGTGGATCGGCTCGCCGTAGATCCAGACGACACGGGCGAACGGCAGCGGGACCATGTACTTGTCCCAGGCGGGCATCAGCTTTCGCGGGTAGGCGCTGATGCCGGACGGGATGATAGGCGAGCCGGACTTCTGGGCGAGGAAGATCGCCCCCGGCTGGACGACGTGGCTCGGCCCGCGCGGGCCGTCCGGGGTGTGCGCCAGAGTGGCCCCCGCTTTGAGGTGCCGGGTCATGGTCAGGGCGGCCTGCACCGCGCCGCGCGCCGAGGTCGAGCCGCGCACCGTGTTGATGCCGCACCTCTGGAAGAGGCGGTTCTGTAACTCGCCGTCACGCGACGTCGAAACCATCGCCCAGTACCCCCGGTTGCGGAAGAAGGCGATGGGCATGAAGGTCCGCCCGTGCCAGGAGACGAGGATGACGCCTTTGCCGGCCTGCTGGGCGGCACGCACATGGTCCTCACCGGTGATCCGCACACGCAGAGTCGCGGACAGCAGCCGGACGATCCAGTAGGCCAGGAATGGGATGAAACGCTGTTTCATGGTGAGACTTTTCCGTCCGCCCTTAAGGCAGCGCGGGCACCGCGCGGCTAGGGTCCAGGCGTTCCTCGTCTTCCCCCGTGTCTCGGCTCGCGTCGTCTTCGCCCGCGTCCTTCCAGGGGAACTTCTTCTCGTGGAACCGCTCGTACAGGTGCCGGTACAGGCCGTCTGGGCGGCGCATCAGCTCGTTATGGGTCCCACTCTCGACGATGCGCCCGGCCTCCATGACCAGTATCTTGTGCGCGTTCTGGATGGTGGAGAGCCGATGCGCGATCACCAGGGTCGTCCGCCCGCGCATCAGTGTTTCCAAAGCCTCCTGCACCACCTTCTCGGACTCGGCATCCAGGGCGGATGTCGCCTCGTCCAATATCAGGATGCGCGGGTCTTTCAGCAGGGCGCGTGCGATGGCGATGCGCTGCCGCTGCCCGCCCGAAACCTGCTTGCCGCGCTCCCCGACGAGTGTGGCGTAGCCGTCCGGCATGATGGCGGGGTTCGTGATGAAGGAGTGGGCATTTGCCGCCCGCGCCGCCGCCTCGATCATGCCGTCTGTCGCGAGCGGGTTGCCATACGCGATATTGTCGCGGATCGTCCCGCCGAACAGCACCGTCTCCTGCGGCACAATGGCGATCTGACGCCGCAGTGAATCGAGAGTGACGCGGCGCAGATCGTGACCGTCCACGCGGATGGCTCCGCCCTGCGGGTCGTAGAAACGCGGGATCAAGTCGGCGATGGTACTCTTGCCCGCGCCGGACGAGCCGACGACGGCGACGACCTCACCGGGACTCATCGTGAACGAGATGTCGCGGAGGACGGGCGTGTCCGGGTTATAAGCGAAGGCGACGTGGTCGAACTCCACACTGCCGGTCACTTCGGGAAGCATGACCGCCTCCGGCGCGTCCTCGATCTCCGAGCGGACATCCAGGACATTCTCGAAGATGCGCCCGCTCCCGGCCTGAATCTGCTCCCAGGTGACTTTCGCCCCGCCCAGACCGCCCACGCCTTTCGCGATCAGGTTGAGCGTGAACACGAACGTGCCGACTTGTCCCAGCGTCAGCTCATTGCCGGCAACCATGTGTCCGGCCACCCACAGCGCGAAGGCGATGCCGAACGCGCCGATCAGGTCGTTGGTCGGCTTGATGCGTGCGGCCTGACGAACGACGGCCATGCTGAAGTCCTTCGCGGCCCGGTTCTCCTCCTGGAACTTCCGGACGGTGTGCTTCTCCGCGCCAAACGATTGGATGATGCGGATGCCGCTGAGAGTCTCCTCCATCAGCGTGTTCAGGTCGGCGAGTTTGTTCTGCGTGTCCCCGGTCGAGCGGCGGATGCGGCGGGTCAGCATGTTGATGCTGTAGGCCATCAGGGGGAACGCGACCAGCGCGATGAGAGACAGTTTGACCGAGATGAGGAAGATGCCGACCAGCCCGCCGACGACATAGAAGGGCGCGGGGGCGAGGTCCTTCAGCCCGGAGATGGCCTGCTGGAGCAGGGGGACATCGTTGTTCATCGTGGACATCAGCGCGCCGGTCCGCTGCCGATTGAAGAAGTTCAGCGACAGACCCTGGAGGTGGTTGTAGATGCGGTTCCGCAGGCGCAGCCCGAGCCTCTGCCCGGCCTCGGAGAAGAGAACCATGTCGCCGTAGGTGAGGAACCAGCGCAGAGCGTAGATGCCGATGATCGCCAGGCTGACGAGGTTCAGGCGGTGCAGCTCGACAGCATCCACCTTGCTGACGGCGGCCTGATTCGCCGAATCAATGAACGGCTTCAGCAGACTCGCGACCGCGCCGTCTGTAGAGGCGACCCCGGCGGCGCAGAGCAGCGCCCCAATCAAGTACCAGCGGTCCTGCTTCATGTAGGGCCAGAGCAGGTTCCATATGCGGCGTGGTGGCAGTGTCATGGTGTCCTAGTGTACCAGAAAAGGCAGCCTGAGAAACCGCAGGCTCAGAAGGAGGACAAAGATCAAGGCGAACGTGGCCGAAGTCTGTTCGCGGTTTTTGAGGGCCTGCGCCCACTCGAAGCGGCCCGCGCCGGTCGTGCGCGGCAGGGGCGAGGGCAGAAGGCGCGGCACGCGGCGCACATAATCCAGGTAGGGGGCACCGAACTTGGCCGTCAGGAACGCCTCCTCGTAGAAGATGGCGGCGAGGTGGAAGACCAGGAACAGGGCCACCATCAGGCCGACGCCCCACAGGCCCAGGCCGGAGATCAGGCCGTAGCCGACGGCCAGCAGCAGGGACCCGAAGTAGAGGGGGTTGCGGACGTAGGCGTAAGGCCCGCCCGTGGCGATCTCGGCGTCTTTGGCGATGTACCCCGCCGACCAGAAGCGGACGATCTCGCCCAGGACGACGAGGCCTACGCCCGCTCCGTAGGCGGCCCAGCCGCCGTAATCCCGGTGCAACGTCAGCGACAGGGCCAGCAGCAGTAGGGGGACGAGCCAGGTGAAGACGGTACGGCGGCGCACGAGGAACGGCGGCTTCATTGTTGGTGAAGGATTGTTTTCAGGCGAAAGTTTGTCGGACACGGGGTTCTCGGATCGGGTCATAATGTTTTGTCGGGTTCGGTGGCCGACGGCGGCGCGGCGATGAGGTCCAGGAGCAGCGCGGCGGCACGGCGGACGCCTCCAGGCCGGCCGAGGCTGTCTTCAATCAGGACGTTCAGGCGCTCCTTCAGCTTCAGGATGCGCTCCGGCTCCAGCAGCATCTCCACGGCCAGGGCGGAGATCGCCTCGGGGGTGGCATACGGCCCCAGCAGCTCGGCGACCAGGCGTTCCCCGGCCAGGATGTTCGGCATCCCCAGGTGGACGATGCCGTGCGACCCCGACCGCAGGAGGAACTCCAGGGACTGGAGCAGCGAGCCACGGTAGACGATGACCATGGGCTTGCGGAGGATCATCGCCTCCAGAGTCGCGGTGCCGGACTTGGTCAGGACCACATCGGCCCGCGCCAGGACGTCCCAGGTCAGGCCCGCCGCGATCACGATGGGCGCGGGTCCGGCGGGCGGGGCGCTCGGCGCGTGCAGGTCCTCGTCGGCGCGCGGCGGCGGCACGGTCACGCCCTCGTTGGTGGCGAGCTGCGGGGTCGGCATCAGGCCGTGGGCGAACCGGGCCAGCCGGTCGCTCGCCCGTGCCGCCATGGTTTGGAGGCCCGCGCCGCGCCCGCCGGCCGCCTGCGCCCGCCGGATGATCCCTTCGGCCAGGGGCTGCCAGGTCGGCGAGGTCAGCGCGAGGACGAACTGGACGCCGGGGATTCGGCGGCTGATCTCGCCGGCCGCGCCGACCAGGGCGGGCAGGATGTGGCGGATCTCGCCCCGCCGGCTCCCTGGCAGGAGGGCGACGATGGGGCGGGCCGGGTCCAGGCCGAACCGCTCATAGAAATCGGCGTCGGGCAGGGCCGGCTTGACCAGGTCCAGCAGCGGGTGGCCGACGAAATGGGCGTCCGCCCCCTCGGCCCGCAGTAGCGCCTCCGACCAGGGGAAGGGCGTCACGATGCGGTCGGTCAGCACCGCCAGGCTCTTCGCGCGGGGGCGCGGCACGGCCTGACGCCGCCACGATCCGGGCGGGAAGTAGTAGAAGACCGGACAGACCGCGTGTTTCTTGATCCAGCGCGCCAGCTTCACGTTGAACGCGCCCGCGTCTATGAGGACCAGCACGTCGGGCGGGTCGCGCCGCAAGGCGCGCTCCATCTCCCACAGCACCCAGTACATGCCGGGGATCTTCGGCAGGGTGTCCGCGATGCCGATGGACGCCCACGGGTCGCTGTCGTGGCGCACCTGGAAGCCCGCTTCGGCCAGGAAATGGCCACCGATGCCCCAGGCCTCCACGGTGCGCGGATGCACCATCGCGCGCAGGGCCGTCAGCAGGGCCGCGCCTTGCCGGTCACCGGACGGCTCCCCGGCCACCATGGCGATTCTTAGCGGCTTTAACGACGCCTCGGACACGCGCGTACCCTCCCTCACTGCCGGGGCGCGTCGTTCTGGCGGCCGTTCGAGCCGAAGCGGATGTTGCGGATGAAGTCCACCAAATAATCCCGTTCCGGGCTGGGGGCGACCTCGTTGTCGATCGTCTCGATGGCCTGGGACATGTTCATCTGCGAGCGGTACAGCAGCTTGTAAGCCTGCTTGAGATCGGCGCGGACGGGCGAGGAGACGCCCGAGCGGCGCAGGCCGATGACGTTCAGGTCCAGCACCTTACAGGGCCTTCCGTCGGCCATCATGAAGGGGGGGATGTCCTGGACCACCTTGGAGTAGCCGCCGACCATCGCCAGCCGTCCGATTCGCACGAACTGATGGACGCCGACGAAGCCGCCGAAGTTCACCCGCTCCTCCACCTCGACGTAGCCCGAGATGCCGGTCATGTTCGCCATCGTGATGCCGCTGCCGATGCGGCAGTTGTGGCCGATGTGGGAGTAGGCCATGATGAGGTTGTCGTCGCCGATGCGGGTCTCGTTCCCCGCGCCGGCCGCGCGGTGGATGGTGACGTGTTCGCGGATGATGTTGTTGTCGCCGATGACCAGGAAACTTTTTTCGCCTTTGAACTTCCGGTCCTGCGGGATGCCGCCCAGGACGGCTCCGGGGAAGATGTCGCAGGCGCTGCCGAGGGTGACGTAAGGCTCGATGACGACGTGCGGGCGCAGGCGCGTCCCGGCCCCGATGGCGGCCTCGGCCCCGACCACGGCGTAGGCACCGATCTCGACATCATCGCCGAGGACCGCGCTGGGATCAATGCTGGCTGTAGGGTGGATCTTCATGCAGGGATGGTGTCTCTTCCGCGTGGACGAACAAGGGTTGACGAACTGGAAACGATCGGGCGTCCGAAAAGGGTCTGCCGGAGGTGCTAGAAAGAGTCAACCAGCGCGAACATGATCTGCGCCACCGCCACTTCCTGGCCCCCCACGCGGGCGACGCAGCGCACCTTGCCCATGTTGCTGCGGACGCGCAGCAGCTCGGTCTCCATCTCCAGGGTGTCGCCGGGGACGATGGGGCGGCGGAACTTGACCCCGTCCAGAGTCCCCAGGTAGGCCAGCTTGCCCTTGTGTTCCTCCACCGAGAGGATCATCACCCCGCCGACCTGCGCCATCGCTTCGATGATCAGGACCCCCGGCATGACGGCGCGCTGCGGGAAGTGTCCCTGGAAGAACGGCTCGTTGGCCGTCACGTTCTTGATCCCGACGGCCCGCTTGCCCGGCTCCAGCTCCAGTATCCGGTCCACCAGCAGGAACGGATAGCGGTGCGGCAGGATTTTCTTGATGTCGTCTATCTCAAGTACAGGCAAAATTGTCTCCTCTGAGGACTCTACGATGCGGTTCTACGATAGCAGGCGCGCGAGGCGCACGTTCAGTGTGTGGCTGGGCTTGATGGCGATGATGTGCGCTTGCAGCGGCTGGCCGACCAGCGCCAGGTCGCCGATCAGGTCGAGCAGCTTGTGACGGGCCAGCTCGTTCAGGAAACGCAGCCCGTTCAGACAATCTCCCATGTCGTTTAACACGATGGCGTTCTCGTAAGAGGCACCCAGACCCAGGCCGTGCGCGCGCAGCGTCTCGATCTCCGACAGGAAGCCGAAAGTGCGCGCGGGCGCGATCTCCCGGCCGTAGTCTTCCGAGGCCGGGTCAAAAGTGACGCCCTGCGTACCGATCGCCGGGCGGTCGGGGTAGTCCAGCACGACGGTCACATGGAACCGGTCGGCGGGCATGACGACTATGGTTGAGCCGCCCTCGGCCACCATCTCGGGCCGCCCGAAAGTCATGGCGCTGACGGTCGTTCCCTGCTCGCGCAGGCCCGCCTCGCGGATGAGCGCGACGAACGGGGCAGCGCTGCCGTCCCCGGCGGGCATCTCCCCGCCCTCGGTCTCGATCACGGCGTCGTCCACGCCCAGGCCGGCCAGGGCCGAAAGGACATGCTCGACGGTCTGGACCTCCACGCCATTCAGCCCCAGCCGTGTGCAGCGGGAGGTGTCGGTGACGTTCGCGGCGCGGGCGGGTATCTCCCGTCCACTCCGCTTGTCCCGGAAGGCCAGCCCGGACCCCGAAGGGGCGGGGTGGAAACGGACGGAGGCGTCGGCCCCGGAATGCAGGCCGACGCCTTCATGGACTCGACTGGGGACGGTCAGCGTGACGCGCGGGCGCTCCGTCACCGGTCCTGCCCTTTTTCTTTTTCCAGGGCGGCCAGGCGCTCCTCCAAGTCCTTGATCTGCCGGTTCATCTCGGGCAGCTTGCCGTAGAGGGCCTGCGAGCGCATCTCCTGCCCATGCGGGCGGGCATACATGCCGGAGACGAACGACTGCGGCGGCACGTCGCTGATGATGCCGGCCTTGGCGGCGACGATGGTGCCGTCCCCGATGGTGACGTGGTCCTTGACGCCGACCTGGCCGGCCAGGATGACGCCGTCGCCGATGTCCACGCTGCCCGAGACGCCGACCTGGGCGACGATCACGCAGTTCTTGCCCACGGTGACGTTGTGGCCGATGTGAACCAGGTTGTCTATTTTGGTGCCCATCCCGATGCGGGTCGAGCCGGTCCGAGCCTTGTCAATGGTGACGTTCGCGCCGATTTCGACGTCGTCCTCGACGATGACACGGCCGATCTGCGGGATCTTGTAGTGGCGGTTCTCGATGAACATGTAGCCGAAGCCGTCCGTGCCCAGGACGCTGCCGCTGTGGATGACGACGGCGTTCCCGATCTCGGTGTCGTCGTGCAGGACGACATGTGGGTAGATCACACAGTTGTCGCCGACGGTGACGTTGTCGCCGACATAGACGAACGGGTAGATGACGCAGTTCTCGCCCAGGCGCACGTTGTCGCCGATCACGGCCAGCGCGTGGACCGATGCGTTGCGCCCGAAGGAGACGTTCTCGCCGATGACGGCGGTCGGGTGGATGCCCTTGTAGACCTTCGGCTCGGGCGCGAAGATGCGGAGGACCTGGGCGAAGGCGAAGCGCGGGTTCTTGACGCGGATCAGCGGCTTGCCGCCCGAACGCTCGGCGGACACGGGGCTGTTGGCGTGGGCGATCACGGCGGAAGCCCGCGAGCGGCCCGCGCTGGTCAGCAGCTTGTCGTTCTCGGCGAACGTGATGTCGCCGTCCTGCGCGTCCTCGATGCTGGAGATGCCCCGGATGGCGATGGAACCATCGCCCTCCACCGCGCCCTCAATGAGCGCGGCCAGTTGTCCCACGGTTGTTTGCAATGTCCTCTCCTTAATTCAGCGCCTCGACATCCCCCGAAACACATTCCAGGTATACCCACGCCGTCCCGGTCATAGCCGCCAGGTCATCATAGCCGCCAGGTCATCATAGCCGCCAGGTCATCATAGCCGCCAGGTCATCATAGCCCCAGGTCATCATAGCCGCCAGACTCCCGCCCGCATGGCTTCCACCATGCGCGGCGTCAGGTCCCGGTCACCGGGCCGGGGCGGGCCGAAGGTCACGTCCCAGTTCAGCCGGCCCGCCGTGTCCAGCGCGGACGCCCGCGTGTCGTCATACAGGTGCCCCACCCAGCGCGCTCTCTGCGCGCTCAGGTGCGCCTCGGCTTCCGTGAGGCTCCTCCGGGCGAGCGCGGCACGGCCGACGTCCGGCCCCTTCGGCAGCGTCTGCGCCCCGGCCTCGCCGGCAACAGAGACCGGCGCGGGCCGCGCCAGTGCGCCCAGCAGGGCGACACGCTGCCGCGTCAGCCGTCCCGCCTGATCGGCGAGGAAGCGGTCATCATTCGATCGCAGGCGGGACTCCAACGCGTCCGCCTGCGCCTGAGCGTAGGCGGCGCGCGCCGAGAGAGTGCCCCGGACCTCGGCGGCCTGACGCTCCTGTTCGGCGTCTCGAGCCTGTACGCGCGCCGCACCCAGTTCCTGGAGCCTCGCGCGGTCCGCATCCACCTTCGCTTGCAGCGTTTCGCGCACCGGGGCGGGGGCGGGTGCCTGTTTCCAGGGGCTGCTGTCCACCGTCTGAGTCAGGGCGGCAATATCGGTCCGTAGGAGCTGCATCTCCAGGTCCGGCTGGATCGTGGTCGCCCCGGCGGGGAGCGGATACTGCGAGCGGGCGGCGCGCTGCCACCCGCTCCGCCCGGCAGCCACCTGTTCCGCCCGCGCCATCGCGCGCCGCCCGCGCAGCCCGTCCAGCAGAGACCCCTGCACGGCGGTCAGTCTTGCCCCCTCGCGCCCGATGTCTGCGGGCGGCAGGGCGTCGGCGGGGCGGGCGGGGCCGGCCGGCAGGGCAGGCAGCGTCGCGATCTTCTCGTCCGGCCGGTCCGGGGGCGGCAGGGCGCGCGCCGCCGCTTCCAGCCGTCGCAGGGCGGCGTCGTATCGCCCCACCCCGCTCCAGCCCGGATGCCGGCGCGTCAGGGCGTCCAGGCGAACATAGCCGCGCAGGGGCGGGGCGGGGGCCGGACGCCTGGTGGCCGCGCACCCGCCGCAGAGCAGGGCGAACACAGTCAGTGCCGTCCAGGCTCGGGCGAGCCTACTCCCGGCGGCCCTACTTGTTGATCCGCTTGACCACGTCCGCAGTGATGTCATTGGTCGTGTATACCGCGAGGTTCGAGTCGAAGACCACGGAAAGCCCCTTCTGCTGGGCGACGGCCGCGATGGCCTCCTTGACGCTCACGGTGAACTCGGTGTTGTCCTTTTCCTGGAGCGCCTTGAGCTGGTTCTGGTAGCCGTCGCCGATCTCCGACAGGGTCGCCTTGCCCGCGTCATACTGGCTCGTCAGGGAGGCGATCTTGGCCGTGTCGGCGGGCGTCGGTGCCTTCACCTGCTGCAAGTCGGTCAGCTCCTGGGCGGCCTTGGCGGCCTGGGCCTGGAGTACGGTGGCGCGCGTCCGGTCCGCCTCGGTCGGGGAGGCTTTGCTGAGGAGGCCGCCCAGCTCGGTCTGCTCGGCCTTGGAGAGCATGATGCTGGCGGCCTGCTGGGTGAAGGCGGTGTTCAGCCGGTCGGCCAGGGCCTTCAGGTCGGTGTCATACTTGGCCTTCTTGGAGGACTCGGACTGGAGCTTCGAGATGTCCACGCTGCCGAACGTGGGCATCCCGGAGACGGGCGCGGCCTGCACAGGCCGGGCGAGCAGGGACGGGGTCAGCGTCAGTGCGGCGGCCCCGAGGATCAGTAGTTTGCGATAGCGTGTCATAGGTTCCTTCTGTCAGGTGTTTGTTTTGTCTGTTTTGTCTGTTAGGCTTTGCCGGGCCGTTAGAACGACTGCCCGATGCTGAACTGCGTCCGCCCGCCGCGCGAGCCGGACGTCGGGATCGCGTAGTCCAGGCGGATGGGGCCGATGGGCGTGACCAGCCGGATGCCCAGCCCGTAGTCCGCCTGGAGCTGGAAGTTCGAGTGCTGACGCAGGCCCGGCTGCTGGTAGATGCTGCCCCAGGCGTCCCCGCCGTCGAACAGAAGCACGCCCTGGAAGTTGTTGTCCTTCTTGCTGAACGGGAGCCGCAGCTCGGCCTGGAAGAGGGCAAGATTGCTGCCCCAGAACCGGTCCGTGTCGTACCCGCGCAGCGAGTCCGCGCCGCCGAGGAAGTACTGCTCGAAGAACGGGATGTTCTTGGCCGTCGCCCCGATCAGCAGGTGCGTCGCCAGGACGCGCTTGGGCTGGTTGAAGTTGCCGACCTTGCGCGGCCCCTCCAGGCTGGAGTACTGACGCAGGTCCAGGCCCAGCTTGCCGAAGTTCTCGCGGCCCGGCGGGAGCGGGCTGACCGCCAGACTGTCCGAGGCGCGGGTGCGGGCGGTCACGATCTCGTAGGAGAGGGAGCGGAAGCCGCCCGCGGCGGGCGCGTCCGCGTTGTCCCGGTTGCTGAAAATGCCGCGCGCGCCCAGCCCGAAGACGGTGCCGTTCTGACGGATGAACTGGTCCTGAGTCAGCAGGGTGACGTTGTCGGTGCTGACGTCCTCGCCCCGGAACGTGATGCCGCCGGTCAGGAAGTCGCTGATGGAGCGGTTGACGCCCACGACGCCGCCTCGGCGTCGCTCCAGGTAGGTGTTGTCGTTACCGGTGGTGGTGCCCCCACTCTGGAACTGGCCCGAGTTGAACCGGTAGACGGCCTTGTCATAGACGTCCACGTCCAGTGAGGTGTGCTTCTTGTCCAAATACGGTTCGAAGAAGCCGAGTTCCAGGCTGCTCTGGCTGTTGATACCGCCGACCTCCCACTGGAGGCTGACGCGCTCGCCCAGACCGCGGAAGTTGTTCTGCGCGAGTTCCGCCCGCCCGACCAGCTTGGAGCGCGAGGAGTAGCCGACGCCAACCGAGACCTGGCCGCTGCGCTTCTCGGCCACGGGAATCACGACGTCAATCTTACCCACGTCCACCGGGTTCAGGTCGGCCGGGCCGACCTCGTCGAACAGCCCAAGGCCGTAGATGCGGGTCTCCTCGCGCTGGAGTTTGTGCTGGTCCAGCACGTCGCCGACCTTGGAGCGCATCTCGCGGGTGACGACCTGCGTCTTGGTCTGCTTGTTACCCTTGACCGTGATCGAGTTGATGTGCGCTTCCACCAGGGGGATGTTGAGGACGCCGGTCAGCGGATCAATGTTGATGTCGGAGCTGACATCGAAGATGTACCCCTGCTGGGCGACATAGCCGGTCTGGTGGTTGGTCAGGCCGTCCAAGTCCCGCTCCAGGACGTTGGCGTTCAGGACCTTGCCCTCCTGCGTGACCATCCGCGCCTTGAGGACGGACGAGGGGATCGTCGGCTCGCCCGTCGGCGTGTTCGCCGTGAATTTGATCGCCTTGACGACCGGGTTCTCCCGCACCGTGAAGGTCACGTCCACGCCGCCGGCCGGGTCCGGCTCGGCCCCGACGCCCACGTCGCCGTTGAAATAGCCCATGCCTTTGACCGCGTCGCGGGCGGCGTCAGCCAGCCCGGCGGTGTAGGAGTTGCCGAGCCGCAGGCCCGCCGAGGAGGCGACGGCGCGGATGGCGTCGCCGTTGATGTTGGCATTGCCGACGATCGAGATGCGCGAGACGCGGCCCGTGAGCTGCGGTGCCCCCGGCCCGCCGCCGTCGCCCGTCGCCGCGCCGGGCAGGTTGAGCGGGGGCAGGTTGAAGGCGGGCGGGGCGGCGGGGGGCCCGGCGGGCGTCGGGTTGCCCGGCGGGGGCGCGACCGGCGGCGTGGCGACCGGGGGCGTGACGATGGGCGGGTTGGTGACGGACGGCAGAGTCGGCGCGGGGGCACCCGCACCGCCCGGCGGCGGGCCGGACGCCCCGCCGGGGGCCGGGGTCACCGCCCCGCCGGGCGAGGTCGTCCCCGCGTCCTGTGCGGAGGCGGGGGTCTGCGGCGGCAGGCTGAGGAGGGCGATTGAGGCAGACACGACGAGGGCGCAAGCTTTCCGTTTCACTTGCGCCCGATTTTTATCCCAGAGTACCAAACATTCGCTCCCTTGTGAGTTCCCGCATTCTCAGGCTTCAGGCCCGGCGGCATTCAGGTCTTCAGGTACGGCTCGACTTTCTGCCGCACCATCGCCCGCGCCCGGTTGATCCGCGTCTTGACCGCTTCCAGGGTCAGGCCGGTGACTTCGACGATCTCGTTGTATGATAACCCGTCCACGTCCCGCAGGACGAGGACGCTCTTGTAGGCGGGCTGGAGGCTGTCCACGGCCCGATTGATCTGGGCCTGCAATTCCTTCTGCTCCAGCAGCGGTGCGGGGGAAGCGCTCCAGTCCGCGATCTCGCGCGTCTGGGCGGCCTCTTCGGCACCCGCCGCGTCCCCGGCCATGCCGGCGTCCAGGGACGGGCCTTCCATCTCACGCTGGCGGTCCCGCTGCTTGAACCGGTTCTTGCAGTGGTTCTCCGCGATGCGGAAGAGCCAGGTCGTGACCTTGGCGTCGCCTCGGAACTGGTCCCGCGCCCTGTGGGCGGAAAGGAAAGTCTCCTGGGTCAGGTCCTCCGCCTCCTCGCGGCTCCCGACCCGCTGGTAGATCGAGTTGTAGATCTTTTCGCCGTAGCGGGCGTAGAGGGCGTTGAAGTCGTGGACCAGCGCCACCTCATCGGGCAGCGCGGCGGCCCCGTCACGCGGCGTCCCGGAATCCCATCCGTTATTTGGTTTGTTCCGAGCGCGCGGCACCAGGGCCATTGCGTCATTCCTTTGGACAAAACTGAAAGCGAAAGGTTTCACTTTTTTCTTTTCGGCCACGAAGCGGCAGGGGACTGGCTAGAATTTCAGCACGCCTTCCAGCGTTACCGTGTTGTTCTTCTGGTCGTCGGTCGAGACGCCGATGCGGTAGCGGCTGGTGATGTCGTACCCCAGTTTCAGGGTGTACTGCGGCGGCAGCAGAGTCTGGTCGGTCACGCCGCGCGCCCCGAAGGAACGCGAGAAGGTGACGTCCACTTTGGGTCCGATCTGCTTGGTCACGGTCACGAAGACCGGCTGGTTCGGGTCGTAAGTAACGTTGACGTCTTCCAGCCCCAGCGCGCCCGCCAGCGACTCGGTCAGCGGCGTCAGCAGGGTCGGGATGGCAACGTTCGCGAGGGCGGTCTTGAACTGGTCCTCCAGGACGGTCTGGCCGCCTGACCCGCCCCCGGCCGCCGCCACCAGGGCACCGGCGGGGATCAGGGCGGCCACCATCTGCGCCTTGGTCAGCCCGGCGGGGGACGAGTAGAAGTCGTCGTGCAGCTTGGCCGGGTCGGTCGAGCCGAGCAGGCCGTAGATGTGTACGGTGATGGTGTAGCGCTGCCGGTCGCTGCTGAGGGGGTTGGTGCCGCCGAACGCGGTGTTCCCCTGCGGGGCGGTCTCGCCGATGCCGCTCCCCGCCACCGTCCGGTACTGCGCCAGCGTGGCCTGGGTGGGCGAGACCGTCGTCTGCGCCCAGATGTTGACATTGGTCTGGAGGCCCGGCACGCCGTTCTCATCCTGCCGGGGGTACTCCACGCGGACGACGTTGTTCCCGTTCCCGTTGAGGCTGATCGCCTCGGTGTCGCGGGGCTTGACGATTTTCAGCAGCGTCGAGGGCGGCAGGATGAACTGGCCGCGCTCCACCTGCAAGGTCCCGGCGAAGCGCGGGGCGAGCAGGCTGCCCTGGAGCCTCACCTGGCCCCCCGCCTCCGCTTGCAGCAGCCCGCCCTGAACGCGCACGGTCTTGGTGCGCCCGCCGCCGAGCTGCAAGACCACGTCGAACGTCGGATCGAATGGGGAGGGCGCTTTCGCGGCGTCCGCGCCGCCCGTGGGCGAGGGGAGCGTCGCGGTCGCGTTGCTGATCACGATGGGCGCGTCAGGGGGCGTGGCGATGACCGGCGTCTCGAACGGACCCGTGACCGTCAGGACGCCGTTGATGGTCGCCTTCAGGGCGCTCTGGAAACTCTTCGCCAGCAGGTTCTGCTTGCTGTTCTCGTCCACGCCGAGGTCTTTGGTCGTCAGCCGCAGGCTGAGACTCTGGCTGCCGAGGAGGCCCGCGCCACCCGTCAGCGTGAAGCCGCCGCCTTTGCTGGACCGACCGGTGAACGTCTGGACGGTCGCCTTGTTATCCGCAAGAACAACGATCGCGTTGATTTTGTTCACCGAAGTGTCGAAGCCGGCCAGCCCGAAGGACGCATCGGAGAGGGTCGCCAGGCCCGACAACTGCCCGCCGCCGAAGTTCGCGGTGACCGACAGGCGTCCGCCCGTCTTCTTCGGGTCCACGACGCCGGGGCTGAACCCGGCCAGCGCGGAGAGGTCTTGGACGTTCAGGACGGCCCGCAGGTCCTGGTCGGGCAGGCGGGCGGCCTCGCGATTCGCCGCGCCCAGGCTTGTGGCCGTGATCAGAGGCAGGCTGCCGGAGAGCGTCGCGACGAGGCGGCCGTTCTTGAACGCGGACAGCTCGCTCACGGTCAGGATTTTGGGAGCGTCCGGCGTGGCCGAGGCCAGCGTGATCGCGCCGCTGCGGATGCTGTCCAGGGCATAGGCGGGCGTGTCCGCGCTGACGACCTCACTGGCCGCCGGTTTGGCAGGCTTCTTGGCACCCTTCTTCCCGGCCTGTATGGCGATGACGGCCGGTTTCGGGGCGGCGCCTTCGGGATTGGAAAGACTGACCGAGGCAACCAGGTTGGGCGAGCGGGTCGGGCCGGACGCGTCAACGGACAGGGCGCTGACCTCGCGCGGCAGGGCGCGCAGGAACGGGACGGCAGGCGGGAAGGCGGTCCCGAGGAGCGCCAGCGGGATGTTGGAGGCGTCCAGAGTGGCGGCGATGTCGCCGTCTAGATTCGCCGTGCCGGAGACGTTCAGGAAGGCGCGCTCGTTGGTCGCGCGGAGCTGATGCACGGTGACGGTCCGGTCGCGGTACTCCACGTCCGCCGAGGCCGCCCCGACCGGGACATTGGCCGCCAGCAGGTCGGTGGCGGCGGCCTTGACCGACCCGGAGGGCCGCGCGCCCGCCGTGTAGGCGAGGGTAGCCGTCAGGCCGGCCAGCTTTGTGTCGCCCAGCGTCAGGGCCTTGGCGCTCAGGTCCGCCCGCGCCGTCAGGGCGGAAAGCGGCCCGTCCAAAGTCAGGCGCGGCAGGGCGAACATCCCCGAGATGGGCTGCGGCAGGTCCGAGACCCGCGCCAGGAGGCTCTTCCCGGCGGCAGTCTGGGCGAACCGGCTGGCCCGCAGAGTCGCGAAAACGTGCGAGAGCCGTTCCGGGGCGCTTAAGGGGATGGCTCCCGCCAGGGCGAGCGCCCCGACTCGGTGCGGGTGGGCTGGCGTCGGGAGTGTCAGGCGCAGGGAATTGACGTCGTACTCCACCGGCCCGCCGGCCTCGCCGACGTAGTCGGTCGGGGGCGAAACGATGAACCGCCACGGGCCGCCGGTCTGCGTCAGGACGCCGTCGTCGTAGCGGCCCGCCAGCGCAAGCGGCGCGAAGGTCTGGCCGTCCACGACGAGGTCAGGCAGGGTGAGCGAGGTCAGGGCCACATGGGGGGCTTGCGCGGTCCCGCTGAAATGGCCGGCGAAGCCCAGCGTGCCGTCCACGTCCGCCGAGGGCAGCAGCAGCGAGTCGAACCGGGCGAGGTCCAGGCCCGAAGCCGCGAAGTCCGCGCGCAGCAGCCCCGAGGCCGTCCGCTCCCCGCTGGCCCGCAGTGTCGCCCCCTCCGACCGGACGAGGCCGTTCTGGACGCGCAGGACGCCCAGGGCGTAGCGGACGTCGGCGGCGACGAGGTCCAGGCGGTAGTTCCCGACCGTGGCGTCCGAGACGTCCGCGTGGCCCGAGACGACCGGCGTCTTCAGCCGCCCCGTGACGCGGAAGTCGCCCGCCGCCGTCCCCGACAGGTTTGGCAGGCTGGCCGTCAGGGTCCGCGCGGTCTTCGGGGAGGGGGCGGAGGCGGACTCGGCGAGGCGCAGGAAGTCGGCCACGTCGCCTTTGGAGACATGGACGTTCAGGGCCAGCAGCGGGTCCGCCCCCGCGAGCGGCGTCACCGCGCCGTCAAGTCTGGCCTCGGTGGGGAAGCGCCGCAGAGTCACGTCCCGCAGCCGGACGCCGGCAAGCCCCGCCGAGATGTTCCCGGTGACGAGGTCGGCCGAGTAGCGCCCGAAGCGCGGCTCGATCAGCCGCGCCGCTCCGACCGCCTGGGGCGCGCTGGCCGGGCCGATCACTTTGCCGTCGAAGGCCGCCCGCCCGCCAAGTGCGAGGTTGGAATACGGCCGGAGAAGGGCGGCGACGTCAAGCCCCGCCGTCCGCACGGTCAGGTCCCAGCGCCCCGTGCCGACCGGGACCGTCCCGCTGACGGCCGCCGTGCCGCTGGCGTCCCGTGCGACCATCCGGGTGAGCGTGATCGCCCCGCCCTGCGTCCAGGCGACGCGGCCCGTGAGCGAATGCAGCATCGTCCGGCGCAGGCGCAGGTTCGCGGCGCTGACGTTCGCGACGACGGAGAGGGGCCGCCCCTGGTTGTCGGCGAGGAACTGCACGTCCGCCACGCCGCCGAGGTTCAGGTTCTTCGCCTTGACGGCGGGGGGCAGGCGCAGGGCGGCGAGGTCCACGCCTTTCACCATGCCCGCCAGCAGCAGGACGGGTTTTGCACCGGACAGGTCTACTGTCCCGCGCAGGGCGGCCTGCCCCGTGCCGTTCAGCCGGAAGGTCACGGAGGGGACGGAGAGGACTCGATTGGCATAGGTGGCCTGCACCGCCAGGTTCGTCGCCTGGTTGCCGGCATACACGACGGCGGGGAGGGCGGCGCTGACGGTGATGGTGGGGCTGCCCGGCGTCCCGGTGAAACCGACACGCACGGGACCCGGCGCGACCGTGAATCCGGGCGGCAATTTCAGGACCGGCACGGCGGCGGCCAGCCGGACCGGGTCCAGCCGGGGCGACGAGGCCGAGACGGCGACCTGCGGGTGCTGGAAGTCGAAGACGGTGCCGGACACCGCCAGTGTCTGCCCCGCCAGGGCGGCGCGGGCGTCGAGGGAGAGGCCCGCGCCGGTGAAAGACGTCGTCCCGTTCAGGTCTTCCAGCGGCAGCGCGAGGATCTTCTTGTTTGAGGCCAGGATGGTGACGTGGCGCACGGCTAGGGTGCCGGAAAGGTCCAGCAGGCGGCCCGGCGCGGGCGTGGCCCCCTCGTTCGCCAGCGTGACGTCGGCGTCCGCCCGGCCCCGGACGATCCGCGCCTGCGGGAAGGCTTTGAAGTAGTCAGTCCAGTACGCCGCGTCGGCGTTCGTCGCGACGACGTGCCCTCGGTAGCGTCCCGCCACCAGCCGCGACACGTCGCCGTTAACCAGCAGAGAATTGAAGCGGTTTTCCGATGCCGTCCCGCGCCCGCGCACGTCGAAGTAGACGTTGCGCGTGGAGAAAAAGTCCGCCGTGCCCTCGACGGCGGTCAGCGTGTTCAGGGCGGGCCGCTTGCCCCGGTCGGGGGCGTCGAAGTCGCGGAACCGCAGCAGCCCATCGTGTACGAGGATGCGGCCGACGAACGGCATGCTCGTCGTCTTGGTCTTGGGCTTAATGAGGTCGCTGAAGTTGTACCGGGTGGAGGAGAGGCGCTCGACGAGAACGGTGGGGTGGTCCACCGTGATGTCGCCGATGGCGTGGGCGGCGTTGCCGCTGTCAAAGAGGAGGGAGTGCAGGTTGTAGTCAACGGTCAGCCGCCTGGCCGTCAGCGTCGCCTCGCCGCCGCCTTGGGCGAAGGTGGCCTTGTTCGCGATGGCGATGTCGGTGAGGACGAGGACGCCGCGTTTGCCGAAGTCCGCCCCGCCGATATGCACCTCATGGCCGGTCTGCCGGGTCAGTTCGGCCTCGGCGATGGGGACGAGGTGCGCGCGCAGCAGGTGATAGACCGAGGCGAAGTAGACGCCCGCCGAGACGGTCAAGCCGACCACCGGCAGCACTGCCAGCCCGCGCAGCGTCCACCGGGCGGCGGCGGGCAGTCGGGGACCGGGGCGGCTTCTCTGTCGCCGCCCTTTAGGCTCTCGCTGACGTGGTTGACTCATGCAGTTTGGAGGGCGGACACGAGGTTCGCCCTCCCAGTTCAGGCGGCCTTCTCCGCCCGCATCGCCAGGAACTTGTCACTGAACTCCTTGGCGTTGTACGAGGACCGGATGAACGGGCCGGAGGCGACGAACAGGAAGCCCATCGCCTCGCCGATCTCCTTGTATTCGGCGAAGATGTCCGGGTGGACATACTCCACCACGTCCAAATAGTTCTTGCCCGGCTTCAAGTACTGGCCGATCGTGACGGCGTCCACGTCATGCGCCTTCAGGTCTTCCATAAGGGCGACGACCTCCGCCTTCGTCTCGCCAAGGCCGACCATCAGGCCGCTCTTGGTGTAGATGCTCGGGTCGGCGGCCTTGACGTACCGCAAGAGCTGGAGGGAGCGGGCGTAGCGGGCCTGCGGGCGCACCTGCCGGTAGAGGCGCGGGACCGTCTCGATGTTGTGGTTGAAGACGTGCGGCTTCGCATCAACGACGGTCTGGATGTTCGCTTTGTTCCCCAGAAAGTCGGGCGTCAGCACCTCGATGATCGTCTCGGGCAGCAGGCGGCGGAGCCACTGGATCGTCTCGGCGAAGTGGCGGGAGCCGCCGTCGGGCAGCTCGTCGCGGTTGACGCTGGTGACGACGGTGTGTTTCAGGCCCAGGATCGCTGCGCTCTCGGCGACGCGGCGCGGCTCGTCGGCGTCCAGCGCCCCACCCTTCCCGGTCTTGACCGCGCAGAAGCGGCAGGCGCGGGTGCAGGTGTCGCCCAGGATCATGAAGGTGGCAGTCTTCTTGGACCAGCACTCGCCGAGGTTCGGGCAGCGGGCCTCCTCGCAGACGGTCACCAGGCCGGACCGGCGCATCAGCCCTTCGACCTCCTCGATCCCCTGCCGCTTGGGCAGCTTGATCGTCAGCCACTCCGGGATGCGGCGGTTGAGGACCGGGCCGACCGTGCGCGCGGGCGGGGACGGGAGGCGGGAGGGGAGGACATCGAGTTGGATCAGTTCAGCCATGGATTTGCACTTTCTGGCATTGATTATAGCGTTTTCGGGGGCGCAAAGTCAACGCGCTTCCTTTAACTGGACTGTTTCAGGCAACGATGAGGGCAATGCGCTCTTTTGCTTTTGCGCCGCAGAGCTGAGGAGCTGACGCGCTATTTCGCGCTCTTCTGCGGAGAGGCACAGCAAAACGCGATCGTCATGGGTCTCCATGTACACAACAGCGGCTTCCATCAGGCGCAACGTCTGGCCGAACACCTCAACTTGTGCGGCTGCTTCCTGCCACTGCTTAAGCCAATCTTTTCTGACTGAGTCGCTGAATGCTGGGTGCAGCAAGGACGGGACTATCGTCATCAAGCCGACAGCCAAAGAAGAGGAAAGATCATGTTGCAGGCTGGTCTCCAGTAGATCGGCGATCTTATTTTTCCAGTCTCGCTTTTCATTGTGGGTACACAACAAAGCGACGGTGATGTCAGCCATGTAAGTCCCAGTCAGAATAAACCATCCCATCCACTTGTCAGGCTGCGCTGTGTCTGACATGTCAAAGACGCGTATCACTTTATTTAGCTGGTCTAGATCACAATCAATCACCAACTTCCCTAGCCAAAGGCTACTCATATCATAAACTTTCCCTGGTTCCATAAATTCCAGGCGACCCTTCGCGGCTTGATCTCCCGCCGCGACGGCTTCTTCAAGTCGGTTAAGCTCCAACAAACACAGACTCATGCACATCCAATCATCGGCAGCACCGCGAATGGCCACTAATTCTTCCGCAATCCGAAGGGACATCCCGTAATTTTTGACACTGAAAGATGAGAGGAGATCGTTTTGACAGGCCGCGACGCGGGGATCATCGTTTTCACTCTCTAAAGTATCCAGCGCGTACTGCACATACTCGCGCTCTAAAGGTGTTCCAGTCTCAAGCAGCGATGAATAGTGCTGCCGTAGTTCAACCGATGTGTACCACAGCCTCAAGAAATCCACGAACAGCTTGATTGGGCCGCCGCGACTCTTTTTAATGTCTATGCACATCCGCATCAGTGGCTCGCGCAGTTCATAGTAGGACTCGCGCCCGACCGCCTCCGAGACTACATAGCCCTTCGCCCGCAAGTCTTGGAGCTGACCGGAGGCCGTCTGCTGCGTGACGAAGCAGCGTTTGGCGATCTCCTTCACGGGAACCGCGCCGCGATGATCGCAGAGGAAGTCCACGATTTTGCGCTGCTGGGGGGAAAGCCATTTCATTTTGGCCTGATAGTACGGCGTCAGCTCATCCAGCATGTGCATGAACGGGTCCACGAGTTCATCCAGGGCTTCGCGCGTTAGGAACTGGGAAAAGATGACGTAGACACGCGGGTTGCCGCCGGCCAGGTGATGGACGGCGCGGATGCGGGCACGTCCCATGGGGGCCTGGATAAAGGCGCAAAGGTCGCGCTTGTCTTCCAGATCAGCGATCTTCGTCAAGAGGGCCGTGGCATCATCTAACGAAAGGTCTTCGAGCAGGTGAATCGTGAAGAAGCCGTAGAAGGGAGAGGTACGACGCGAAACGTCTTTGAACAAACTCTGCGCCGTGGCGATAATGATCCAAAAAGGGTCTTCCTGGATGAATGAGCGCAGCCGCTTTTGGCCGACCTCCCCCATACCTTCGAACAGGTCATTTAGGTTTTCTGCCAGGACGAGCAAGGCGCGTTCCCCGACGTAGCCTTTGAGCACGGCGGCAGCGGTTTGTTCGGCTTCCGCCGCCGGAAGGCTGTACAGGGCCTCGATTTTTTCCGCCAACGCGGCATCTTTGTATTCGGCCTGCAATGCCGTGAGGAGGCGGAGCAGGAGATCAAGGAATGAAGAGACACCCCATTCTTCTTCCCGCAGCCACGCAACGCGCAGGCGGTCACGCAAATCTTCTCGCCGACAAACGCGGTGATAGATCAGCGAAACCAGGTGTGTTTTGCCGATGCCGCGCGGCCCAATCAGCAGCGAGTAGTGTTTGGAAGGCGTCAGCGCACTTTCGGCGATGACTTCCACGACTTCCTGAGCGAGTTCTTCGCGCTGGACAAAAATATCTTCCAGCGTCTTGGCGCTCATCAGGCTGGGCGTGAAATAGGACAAAAAATCAGCCCTCATTCGACGGCACCTCTTTGCAGCCGCCAGTAGCGCTGGATCAATGGGAAATAGAAGCGATAGTTGCCGTCAGTCTCCTGTGTCAGATAATGGTCACGCTCAAGCAGGGAGAGCAGAGCGCGTGTCTGTTCCTTATCGGCCGTGATAATTCGCGATTTAAGTCGGTTGAACACCTCCACGAATGGCATGGCGGCATCAGCGAATGCAAGGACATCCAAAACCGCCAGCGCCAGGGGGACCTTGTCCGCGCTATAGTAGGAGGAGAGACGGTCAATATAGTGGCGAAGTTGCCAGCGATCCTGGGGGTCGGTTAATCCCCGGCTGATGATGGTTTCAACGGTCCCCACATCCGCAGTCCCTTTCGCGCTCTTGAGTTGCCTGACGACATGATGGATATAGAAGGGTATAAAATCCACACCTTGCGCGATGGCCTCAGCCACCGCCTCGGCATCTTTGGCCTCGATCTTAGTCCCATGCAGCAGGCGGCGCGCGAGTTCGCTGGCATCTTCGGGAGCCAGGGGCGGCACCTCCTCGACATACATATCGTTGATAGGGGCATTGCTGTACCCTGCCGCCCGCAGGGCTGTGAGAACATGATGCAGGCCGATCGAGCCTGTGTAGACCATCCGCAGGCGTGGGTGCATCTGACGTAGGGCACGCAGCGTGTTCAGAATCTCCATCGCGACGTTTTCGCCGTTTCCCTTCTTGATGTTGTCCAGCATCATGGGGATCTCGTCCCATTGAAAGATCAGCATGGCTTCTTGCTCTTCCATGAGGTCCGCAATGATGCTGGTTAGCAGATCTTTCCAGAAGGGGGCAGCGACTTCAGGGAACTTGACAAAGTTCTCGAACTCCGCGCCCTTCAACTCGGATAGGAATTTCCGTGTTCGGGTTGTGTTCCGCTTTTTCGTGCTGAGAAACGCCTCGACATCGGCGAAGACGAGTTCGGCAAACTCCAGCGGCGTGTGTATATCCTCTAAATCGTGATAAACAAGCAGTTTTCCGGGGCGCGCTTCAGCCCGCATCTTTTTCAGAATAGAAGTCTTTCCAATCCGCCTCTCGGAAGTCAACACCAGACTTTGGACTTCCAACACGTCCCATAAGGATGCGATCAAGTCATCGCGGCCGATAATATCAGATGCTGCGATTTCGCCGCCAGGATTAGCTTGCATAGTTTTATCTCCTACAACCCTATTATACACCAAAATTGATGTACGTCAATATTAACTTATGTCACCCAAGAGAATTATCCCCTACTTGGTTTCTGCAACGAACGAGCTTCTACGGCTAAAAACGTCCGCGTTCGGTTGACAAGGTGGCCTTCATCACTTATAATAGCAACAAGAACAAAATGAGCCTGGCCGACGGTGGCCGAGGTAAGGAGTGCTGTGTTGTCCAAGAAAGTCCGGCGGACGCGGCCGATGCTGAGTTTCTTTCCCTTGGCGGCGGCCCTGCTGCTGGGGAGCGCCCGCGCCTCGTATGCGGGCGGCGAGGGGGTGATACTCCCCGCCTTCACCACGCCGGTGTACGGCGTCCTGACGTTCGTACTCCTGACCTCCCTCATCGCCCTGGCCTACGGCTTCGTCCTGCGGTCCCAGGTGAGCCGCCTGTCGCCCGGCACGCCGGCCATGCAGGAGGTTGGCGCGGCGATTCGGTCGGGCGCGCTGGCCTACCTCGCCAAGCAGGTCCGGACGATGCTGCCGCTGGTGGCGATATTGGCCGTACTGCTCGTCTTTCTGTATTACGGCCAGTACGGGCTGACACTGGCCCTGAGCATCGCCGCCGCCTTCCTGGCGGGCGTCGTGCTCTCCTACACGGCGGGCTATGTCGGCATGGGCATGGCGGTGATCGGCAACCAGCGGACGGCCAACCAAGCGCTCACGACCTACAAGGGCGCGCTGGAGACGGCCTTCAAAAGCGGGGCGGTGGCCGGCATGATGACGGTCGGCCTGGGCCTGCTGGGCGCGACGGTGATCTTCCTCATCTTCCGCAGCGACGCCATGAAGGTGCTGATCGGCTTCGGGTTCGGCGGCAGCCTGGCTGCCCTGTTCATGCGCGTCGGCGGCGGCATCTTCACCAAGTCGGCGGACGTCGGCGCGGACCTTGTGGGCAAAGTGGAGCAGTCCATCCCGGAGGACGACCCGCGCAACGCAGCGACCATCGCCGACAACGTCGGGGACAACGTGGGCGACTGCGCGGGCATGGCCGCCGACGTGTTCGAGTCGTACCTGGTTACGCTCGTCGCCGCCCTGCTGCTGGGGGCGGCGGTCGGGGCACGCACCGGCAACCCGGCCTTCACACTGCCCTTGATCCTGTTCCCCCTGGTCATCCACGGCGTCGGCATCCTCGCCTCGGTCGTGGGCGTCGCCTCCCTGCGCGGCAAGGAGGACATGAGCCTTGACCCCCTCGTGCCCATCAACCGGGGCTTCTGGCTGACCGGGGCCATCGCGACGGCCCTGCTGGTCGGCGCGGCGTTTCTCCTGCCGGGGCTGCGGGACGGCATTACAGTGGACGGGCGGACCTATGGCCCCGTCTATTTCATCGCCGCCACAGTGATCGGCGTCATCCTGGCCCTGGTCATCGGCAAGCAGACCGAGTACTTTACCGGTTCGGACAAGCGGCCCGTCAACGAAGTCGCGCACGCCTCACAGACCGGGGCGGCGACCCTGATCCTCTCGGGCTTTTCCCTTGGCCTTGAAAGCGCGGCGTGGAGCGCCGCCGTGATTGTCGCCGCCCTGTTCTCCATCGTGCTGCTGTTCGGCGGCAGCGCCCTCCTGTCGGCCTACGGCATCGCGCTGGCCGGGCTGGGGCTGCTGACCACGACGGGCTATGTCCTGGCGATGGACACCTTCGGCCCGATTTCGGATAACGCCCAGGGCATCTTCGAGATGTCCGGCGCGGCCCGCGAGCAGCATTCAGGGCGCAACGGGAGCGCGCCGACGGCCATGACGGGCGACAAGGTGGTTTCCAAGCTCGACTCGGCGGGGAACACGACCAAGGCCCTGACCAAAGGCTTCGCCATCGCGACCGCCGTGATCGCCGCCGTGGCCCTCTTTCAAGGCTTCGTCTCCGACGCGGGCCTGACGCCCGCCGACTTCAGCCTGGTGCAGCCGCGCGTCTTCATCGGCCTGCTCATCGGCGGCGCGGCCCCGTTCCTGTTCTGCTCGTTCGCCATCAATGCCGTCTCGCGGGCGGCTTTTCAGCTCGTGGAGGAGGTCCGGAGGCAGTTCCGCGACATCCCCGGCATCATGGAAGGCACGGGGAAGCCCGACTACGCCCGGTGCGTCGAGATCGCCACGGCGGCGGCGCAGAAGGAGCTGCTGGGGCCGGGCATCCTCGCCATCTGCCTGCCCATCCTGGTCGGCTTCGGCCTGGGCGCGGCGGCCCTCGGCGGCTACCTCGCCGGGGCCATCGTGACGGGGCAGCTCATGGCGGTCCTGCTGGCGAACTCCGGGGGCGCGTGGGACAATGCCAAGAAGAAAATCGAAGACGGGATGTTCGGCGGTAAAGGTGGCGACCAGCACAAGGCCAGCGTCATCGGCGACACGGTGGGCGATCCGTTCAAGGACACGGCGGGGCCGGCCCTAAACCCGCTGATCAAGGTGATGAACCTGGTCGGCGTCCTGATCGCGGGCGTCGTCGTCAGCACGGCGGGGAACGGCCTGGTCCGGGGCATCGTCGTGGTCGTCATGGCCGCGCTGCTGGCGGGCGCGATCCTGTTCTCCAAGCGCGGTGGCCTGGCCGACATGGCGGACGTCGAGGCCGAGGGGGACGGGCCGGAGCAGGTACAAAAGCAGGAGCAGACGTCTTCGCGGCGGTGACACCATCTATGGCAAGAACGGCATTCGTCACCGGCGCGACCGGATTTTTGGGCCTAAACTTGGTCAGTCTACTCACGGAGCAGGGCTGGAAAGTGACGGCCCTGCACCGGCCCTCATCAGACCTGACCTACTTGAAGCGGTTCCCCGTCACGCTGGCAGAGGGCGAGATCGAGGAGGCCGCGTCACTGGACCGGGCCATGCCGGAGGGGCTGGACGCCGTGTTCCACGTCGCGGGCGATGTCAGCTTCTGGTCGGGCCACCGGGCGCGGCAACTACGAACGAACGTCGAAGGGACGAGGAACATGGCGGAGGCCGCCCGGCGCAAGGGCGCGAAGCGGTTCATCCACACCTCCACGGTCGCCGTCTACGGGCAGCAGCCCGGCGTATTTGACGAGTCCGCCCCGCACCTCGGCAGGACGTCCCCCATCGGCTATCTTCATACGAAGGCTCTGGCCGAAGAGGAAGTGCGGAAGGCAGTCGGTGAGGGTCTGGACGCCGTCCTCCTCAACCCGGCGAACATCGTCGGGCCGTATGACCTGAGCAACTGGTCGCGCCTGTTCCGCCTGGTGGCCGAGGACAAACTGCCGGGCGTCCCGCCGGGCCGCGCGCCCTTCTGCCACGTCGCCGAGGTGGCGAAGGCGCACCTGGCGGCGTTCGAGCGGGGGCGGACTGGCGAGAACTACATCCTGGGCGGGACGGAAGCCACATACGTCGAGGCGTTCGCCGCCGTCGGCAGACTGCTGGGGCATCCGGTCCCGAGTAAGCCGATCCCTGCTTTCGCGCTCGCGCTCGCCGGGCGTCTGGGCGAGATGGCTTCGCGCCTGACACACAGGGAGCCGGACCTGACCCCCGAGATGGCGACGCTGCTGTCCAGCGCCATCCTCTGCCGCAGCGACAAAGCCGCGCGGGCGCTTGGGTTTCAATCGGTCGCGCTTGATGTGATGTTCGAGGACTGCTACCGGTGGATGGTGGCGGAGGGGATGATCGGCCCAGGCAAAGACGCAGAAGGAGGGCAAGGAGGGCGGGGGGACCCCACCCCTACATGATTGGCCGTAGGGGCGGGGTCCCCCCGCCCTCTTCCTTCTTCCGCTGCTTTCCCTACCCGCCCAACTCCCCCAGCCGGTCTAAATACGCGCAGGCCGTGGTGACGAACTGGGCGTGGGACCAGGTGAGCGGGGCGACGGACAGCGGCTGGAGGGAGAATGGGTGGATCTGCTCGGACAGCACGCCCGTCGGCGAGGCGCAGAGGGCGGCCCATTCCAGCAGGTCGAGCGCGGCCTTCAGGTCCGCCTTCTTGTTCGCCGTGGCGATGTACCAGTCAGCGAGCCAGAGTGTGCAGATGATCCACGGATTGCCGGGGACCTTCTCAAAGTCGTCGGTGACGCGGAAGTAGTAGTCCCGTTCGTAACGCGCCAGCCCGCCTGCCCCGGCTTTGACCCACAGACTGCGGCCCATCCTGCCCATCGTCGCGGCCACCTTTGGGTCGTCGGCGGGCAGGACGCCGAAGGCGAAGAGGGCGTAGGCGGACGCGTCGCAGGTCATGTCCCACGTCAAAGTCCCGTCGGCATCGGTCGTCACCATGCGGGCGAAAGAGTCGGCCTCCGGGTCCCAGAAGTGCGTCAGCAGGGCGGCCTTGACCTCCTCTGAGGCCTGCAAATACCGGGCTGCATCGGCGGCGTCGCCGAACTCTTCCGCCAGTTCGGAAGCAGCGCGCAGGGCGGCGATGACGGCCGCCGTGGTGAAGATGTGTGTCCCGCGCCGCTCCTCCCAGATGTCCCAGGAGGCCAGCGGCAGGCGCGTCCTGGGGTGCCGGAAGTCCGCCATGAAGTCGGCGGCGGGCCGGATCAGCCGGCGGTAGAGGGGGGCCGCAAAATCGCGGTCCCCGTAACGCTTGAAGTGCTGATCGAACGACCAGACGACCAGGGCGGTGCCATCTTCTTGGAAGGGGATTTCGGGGCCTTCGCCCTGGATAAACCAAGGGTGCCAGGACGCGCCGACGGTGCCGTCCGGCCCGTACTTGTGCATCAGCGCCGCCCGGCCTTTGGGCAGGACGCGCGCGCAGAACTCGAAGAAGGGCCGGGTAATCTCGGACAGCCCGACCCGATCCAGCGCGAAGGAGACTAAGGCCCCATCGCGCGGCCACATGTAGGAGTAGTGCGCGCGGGCCGTCTCCATGATGTCACTGTCGTTGGACGCTAGGATGGCCCCACGCTTGTCGCACTGGGTCTTGATGAGCAGCAGACTCCGGGTGAACAGGGCGGCGACGCGCGGCGGCAGGCCGTCCAGGTCGGTGCGGCGGAGGGCATAGGTGCCGTCGTGCGCCGCCGTCTCCGTCAGGGCCTCCTCAAAGCCGCGCTTGAGCAGGGCGGCCTGGGAGGCGATGACCTCTTCGCGCGTTTCGCCGACCGTCATCCAGGCGCGCAGGACCGCTTCGCCGTGGCCCGGAACGCGCGCAGAATAGCCGATGACGCTGTCCACAGACCCCTGCGCGATGGCGCTGCCGGATAGATGGCCATCCTCGGCGTCCCGCCAGGTGCCCTCGGCCCCCCGGAAGCCCTTCTCGCCGCAGGCATACTGCCTAATGCCCGAACGATCCTCGCCGTACTGCCCGCCGAACAGGAAGTAGCGGTCGCGCTTGTAGTGGATCATGGCGGCGGCATAAGGGTCATAGAACGTCGTGTCGCCGATGTCGCTCTCGTCAATCCGCAGGTCGTGGGCGAAGAACAGACGGACCTCGCGCGCCTCTTCGTGCGTGTTCTCTACCCGGAACCGCTGAACCAGGACGTTCTCATCGTGCAACACGCCCTGGGCCACGCGCAGCCGTATCCCCAACCCGACGTGAAAGGCAGTACAGTCCGTCACCAGTGTGTCGGCCTCATAGCCAATCTTCCACCCCCACCCTTCATCGTCCAGCCAGGCGAACGCGTCGCCCTCCGTCCAGACGCCGACGCGGCAGCGGTGCCCGCCGACGTGGTTGGCCCAGCCGACGTAGGGGTAGTAGATGTCGCGGATGAACAGGTGGCGGTCGAGGTTGACCAGCAGCTCCCCGTTCCCGAGGACGATGTCGCGAGGCATGGTGGGTTTCCGTTTCTGCCCCTCAGTCTACCCGCCGGGCCGGAGCTTCGTCAACAAGAAACCGCCCGGCCCCATCCAAGGGCCGGGCGGCGCTGTCCGTGGGGTGCCTGCTCTACGGGGTGGGCGGCGCGGCAAGGTCCAGATACAGCGGGAAGAACTCCCCATAAACGGCACGCTTCTGGTCCCACACGTCGGGGAACATGCCCAGGAAGACCGAGGCGACCGGCCCGGCCTGTATGGCCTGGGGCAGAAACGGCTGCAACGACGCCGCCTGCGCGAGCTGCGACGTGTTCAGGGCCGTGGCGGGCAGACGCCCCTCCAGCAGAGCCGTGCGGCCGGTGTCGTCCAGCGTCCCGTACAACTGCGCCGTGTGCGCGAGTTGTTTGATCGCGTTGATCGCGTCGTAAAAGGGCGGCCTGCGGATCTCCGGCTTCATCATTCCATTGTAGCCGGGGAACAGGGCGATATGGCTGGGCACATAGGGATGCGACTTGCCATACAGGTCGGCAGTGGAGGCGATGTTCTGCACGGCCAGGTCCCTCTCCTCCGGCTGGAACAGCGCCAGGCCGTTGTAGATCTGCCAGGGCGTCAGTGTGCTGAACACCTCCGCCGCCCAGTCCCAGTTCCGCTTCAGCGTCGCCTCCCGCTCCTCCGGCGGCTGAGGGGCGGCCTGAACGCCAGCCTTCTGCCGGGCGGCCTCCTGCTTCCTTGTTTCGAGGACGGCGGCGAACCAGCGGCGCAGCAGCGGCTCGGGCACCTCCAGGCCGTCATCACGATACCAGCGGTTGTTGCGGATCAGGGTGACGCCGTCCGCGTCCTTCGTCCAGCTTATGTCGCGCCTGGCCGCCATCTCGTCCAGTTCGGTCGCCAGCGGACGCTTCACCGGCAGCTTCTTCTGGTCGGGGGGCATGTCATAGCCGTCCTTGGAATAGTAGTCGCAGACATATTCCAAGTGCCCCTGCGCCCCCAGCCAGTCCGTCTGCGCCGCCCGGCTGATCAAGGGCGGCAGATCGTTGAAGCCCCTGTGCGGTTCGGGCGGCAGTTTCGGCAGCGCGTTGGGCCAGACGCGGCTCGTATGGTAGGCGATCAGGGTCTTCCACTCTTCCGGCGGCACCAGCTCCTTCCGCCGCACGGAATCGACCAGTCCGGCATGGTTCAGGTACACGGGCAGCATGTTCAGGTATGTCGGCCACATCGGGGCGTCCAGGCTGACCTCCGAGCTGACCGATGGCGGGCAGTTGTACGGCGTTGCGGATACGCCGTAGCCGCCGCTCTGGAACAGAAAATAAACCCGACTCGGGTCAAACGTCGTCAGGTCCTTCTGCGCCTTGACCGCGAAGCCCGCATAGGCGGGCGGTGCCTGGGCCAAGCGGTTGACGTTGTTTTGCATCGCCGTTTTGAACTTTTCCTGGGTGTCGGCGGACATCTGCCCCAGCCACGCGAGGAAACCGGACTTCTCCCCTTCACCCCCAAAGCCGACGTCTTGCAACTGGTAGAAGGCGTCGAAGTTCACACTGGCGGCGATCCGCTCCTTCAGCGGCTGCGGCAGAGAGTGGAAGAAGTCGTGCTGGTCCGCCACTTCCTTCTCGGCGGCCTGGTTCCACTGCTCCAGGTCCGGGTCGGTTTCCTTGAGCCTCTGGGCCTTCGTCTCCATGGCGGCCAGCACGAGCCGGCGCTGGCGGACCAGTGACTTTTCGCGCTCCCCCAGGAACAGCCGCCACCACTCCGTTCGGGCGTCGGCGGCCTGCTTGGTCATGGAAAGCTGGTAGCCGTGCGGCGTGCGCTCCCACACGCCCGGCACCATCTCGGCCAGGGCGGTCATCAGGGTCCGCAGCGGGCGGTTGTTCAAACGCACCTGGAGCTTGAGGTCGGCGCAGTCGGGGGCGGCGGTCAGCAGGAAGCGGTGGCCGTCCTCCATCTTGTCTGTACTCTTGTCCAGGCTCTCCTGTTGCAGCACCTCGCCCAAGGGGACGCTGATGAGGTCGAGGGTGACGGGCCGGTCCAGGCGGCTGTCCCTGTCCAGCATCGTCTTCTGGCTGACGGCAGGGGGCGCGGCGGGGGCAGGCTTCTGGGCGAGGGCCGCGCCGGGCAGCACGGCCAGGAAAAGTAAGAGCGCCGCCGAGGGGCAGGGGCGGCGGGCGCGGCGGAGTGATGACAGTCTGTTCACGGGCGAACCTCCTGACAGGGCATGACACGGAGAGGGGTGGGAAACGCCTTCGCCTGGGTGTCTTCTCGGCGCCGGCGCGACGTCGGGCCTGATGGTAGGAGTATACAACAATGTTGGCAAACAATACAATAGACCTGCTGCATAAGCTTCTGCTCCCCGGACTGAAATCCAGGTCTTGGGCAAAGCAAGTGTCCGCCTGCGCGGACATAGGAGCGGCTTTCTTTGTCCTGGCCCCTAATCGTTTCGCTCCGTAGCGTGGTGAACCAGGTGGACGCTCACACTTTCACAGCCCCAGGATTAATTCTTGGGGACTTATGCAAGATGTCTGATACAGGGCATTGGCAGTACGCTCCACACGGGTCGTGTGTTCGTGGTAGTCCACGCGGTAGACGTCCGGGCTTGCCAAGCCCTGCCACTGGGCAAAACCCACGGCATCATCAAAGGACTTCAGGATGAGTGCCAGGAGATTGCCATGGGTGACCACGACTGTTGTTGTCAGCTCGGCCTCGGCGATCTCGGTGATTGCTTCCCTGCCGCGTTCCATCGCCGCCCGGCTTGACTCGCCGCCCGGCAGGCGGAGGTCCAAGTCAGTGAAACTCCTCTCCAGCTTCTCGCGCCATTGCGGTAACGGGCCGCCGCATAAGACACGCTCCCGCAGACGTTCATCTACCTGGATGGATAGGCCGCAGAGTTTTGCAAGCGGTTGTGCCGACTGATAGGCCCGCAGCAGTGGGCTCGAAACGACTCGTGTGATGGGTTCCTTGGAGAGATACTGCGCGAGTACGAGTGCTTGCTTTTGCCCACACTCTGTGAGGGGTGCATCAGGCTCCTGGCCCGACGTCTGGCAGTGGCGGATCAGATAGATGGTTCGTGACATCTCGTTTTCATCAAGGGAGGGGACAAAAGGCAATGCCGGCGTGGATTTGCGTGTAACGCGATTATCGCCGTAAAGTGGTAGAATATGGCTGCCCGCCCGTTCATCGCCCCGCCCCGGAAGGTTACGCCATGCCCGTACAAAGCGCCACGCCAGTTCAGGAGGCTGACCAGGCGGCACCGCTGCCGCCGATCCGCCGCCGGTCGGTGACGCCGCGCGCCGTCCTACTGGGCGTCCTGCTGCTGCCGGTCAACGCCTATTGGGTCATCTGCATGGAGCTGATGCGGTACTCGGCCCACCCGACAACCCTCTCCCTGTTCTTCAACTGCGTGTTCCTGCTGGTCGTCCTCACACTGCTGAACGGCCTCGTCGCCCGCATACTGCCGCGCTGGGCGCTGTGTCAGGGGGAGCTGCTGCTGGTCTATTCCATGCTCGGGGTCGGCACGGCCATGTGCGGGCACGACCTGCTCCAGATCCTGCCGCCGATGCTGGCCTGGCCGGTCTACAAGACGTCCGGGGAGAACCACTGGGACCAGCTCTTCGCGGGGGCCTACCCACGCTGGCTGACGCTGACCGATTATGGCGCGGCGCGGGACTTCTTCGTCGGCAACTCCACCCTCTACACGGCCTCCCACCTGCGCGCCTGGGCGGTTCCCGCCCTGACCTGGTGCGCGTTCCTGCTGATTTTGTTGTTCGTGCTGCAATGCGTGAACGCCATCTTGAGGAAGCACTGGACGGACTCGGAGCGGCTGACCTATCCCCTCGTTCGTTTGCCTTTGGAGATCACCGCCCAGGCGCCGGGCGGACCGGGCGGGACGCCGCTGACGCGCCAGCGCCTTTTCTGGGGCGGCTTCCTCCTGGCGGCCGTGGTGGACACGGTCAACGCCCTCAACTACTACTACCCCGCCGTGCCGTCCATCCTGACGCCGGGGAACGGGCAGAGTTTTTTGGACCTGCACCAGTTCGTCACCGCCCGGCCCTGGAACGCCATCGGCTGGACGCCGCTGTCGTTCTACCCGTTCGTCATCGGACTGGGGATGCTGATGCCGATGGACTTTTTGTTCTCCATCTGGTTCTTCTATCTGTTCTGGAAGCTGCAATCAGTCCTCGTGGTGGGCTTCGCGCTCGACGCCGACCCGCGGATGCCATACGCCAATTATCAGTCGGGCGGAGCCTACTTCCTGTTCTGCGTGTCCAGCGTGTGGCTTGCGCGCGGCTTTTTGAAGCAGGCCTGGCGGCGGGCGGTGGGCCTGTCCAGCGCAGTAGATGACCGCGATGAGCCGCTGCGCTACGGGACGGCCTTCACGGGCATCGGCGGCGGGCTGGTGCTTTTGGTCGGCTTCTCGATCTACTTGGGGCTGGCCTGGTGGCTGGCCGTGCTGTTCTTTTTCCTTTATCTTTGCCTCGCCCTGGCGATCACGCGGATGCGCGCGGAACTCGGGACGCCGATTCACGACCTGCACAACACGGGGCCGGACGTCCTGCTGCCGGACCTGCTGGGGGCGCGGAGCCTGAGCCACCAGGACCTGGGCGTCTTCAGTCTGTTCTTCTTCTTCAACCGCGCCTACCGGTGCCAGCCGATGCCGATCCAGCTAGAGGCGTTCAAGATGGCCTCCGTTACGGGCAGCCCCACCGAGATGGGCCGCGAGATGCGCGGCTGGTTCTGGGCCTTGCTGCTGGCGGGCGGTCTGGGGGCGCTGTGCGCGTTCTGGGCGATGCTGCACCTGACCTACCAGTTCGGGGCGCTCGCCAAGGCCGACCACGGAGCGATGCAGGCCTTCGGCAGCGAGTCGTGGAGCCGGCTCACAAGTTGGCTCCAGCAGCCCAAGCCGGCCAACCGGTCGGTCGCGTGGGCACTCGCAGTCGGCTTCCTGTTCGCGGCCTTTTTGCAGGCGATGCGGATACGCTTCTTCTGGTGGCCCTTCCACCCGCTGGCCTACGCCGTGTCGTCGTCGTTCGAGATCAATCTGGTCTGGATGCCGCTGCTGATCGCCTGGATCGTGAAGAGCCTGATGCTGCGCTACGGCGGCGTGCGGACTTTCCAGTCGTCCCTGCCCTTCTTCTACGGCCTGATTCTGGGCCAGTTCGTCGAGGGCAGCCTGCTCAACATCTGGGGCATCATCACTGGCACGCCGACCTACCAGTTCTGGCAATAGAAGACGCCGTCAGCGCACGAGGCCGAGCAGGTCCCCGACGGTGCGGTGCTTCTCGACGGCGTGACGCAGCGGCTCCTCGCCGTGGACCTCGTACTGGTTACGCCGCCCCTCCCGATGGCGGGTGATCACGCCCGCCTCCTCCAGATCCGCGACAATCCGAAACACGGCCCGCTCGGTGATCCCGACGCGCTCCGCCACATCGCGCAGCCGCAGTTCCGGGTCCTCGGCGAGACAGATCAATACATGCGAATGGTTGGTCAGGAACGTCCAGGGGGGCGTGGGCATCGGTCATCTCCCGGAATAACATGATTATAAATACATGAAACACTTGACATGTATTTGTTTACATGTCACAATTGTCGCCGACGGAGTCAGTATACTCAGAAAGCGAGAAAAAGCGATGTTCGATGCACCCGCACCCCCCACCCCGCGCCGGGCGATTACGGTCGCGTTCGGTGACGGGATCGGCCCGGAGATCATGGAGGCCACGCTACACGTCCTGATGGCGGCGGGGGCGCAGTTCGACATGGACATCATCGAGATCGGCGAGGGCGTTTATCGGCGCGGCTTCTCGGCGGGCATCGAGCCGTCGGCTTGGGAGTCACTGCGGAACACGAAAGTCTTCCTGAAAGCGCCGATCACCACGCCCCAGGGCGGCGGCTTCAAGAGCCTGAACGTCACCATCCGCAAGACGCTGGGCCTCTACGCCAATGTCCGCCCGTGCGTTGCCTACGCGCCGTTTGTCCAGACAAGGCACCCGGCGATGGATCTGGTCATCGTGCGGGAGAACGAGGAAGACCTGTATGCGGGCATTGAACACCGGCAGACCGACGAGGTGATGCAGTGCCTGAAGCTCATCACCCGGCCCGGCTGTGAGAAGATCGTGCGCCATGCCTTCGAGTACGCGCATCGGCACGGGCGCGGCAAGGTCACCTGCATGACCAAAGACAACATCATGAAGATGACCGACGGGCTGTTCCATCAGGTCTTCGACGAGATCGGGGCGGAGTATCCCGGCATCGAGCGCGAACACATGATCATTGACATCGGGGCGGCCCGGATGGCGGACACCCCGGAGGTCTTCGACGTGGTCGTCACGCCCAACCTTTACGGCGACATCCTCTCGGACATCGCCGCCCAGGTCGCCGGCTCGGTGGGGCTTGCGGGTTCAGCCAACATCGGCGAGCGGGTGGCGATGTTCGAGGCGATCCACGGGTCGGCCCCGGCAATCGCGGGCCAGGACATCGCAAACCCCTCCGGCCTGCTGCTGGCCGCCGTGCAGATGCTGGTCCACATCGGGCAGCCCGACGCCGCCGCGCGGGTGCATAACGCCTGGCTCTGCGCCTTGGAGGAGGGCGTCCATACCGCCGACATCTACGCCGAAGGAGTCAGCGCGCGGCGTGTCGGGACGCGGGAGTTTGCCGAGGCGGTCATCACCCGACTGGGCCACACGCCGGGTGTCCTCAAAGCCGTCCGGTATGAGGCCGCACCGGAAACTCCTCCCGTCGCCTTTCACTCACGGCCCGCCCCGACTCGGAAGGATTTAATCGGCGTGGACGTGTTCCTGCACTGGCGGGACGGCAGCCCGGACCAGCTCGCCCGCGCATTGGAATCGTCAGGCAGCGACGACTTGGCGCTCACCATGATCACCAACCGCGGCGTCAAGGTCTGGCCGGGTGGGATGCCGGAGACGTTCTGCACGGACCACTGGCGCTGCCGGTTTATGTCCCCCGAGCCGATCCGCCACGCGCAGATCATCGGCCTGCTCGGGCGGATCGAGGCTGCGGGTCTGGACTTTATCAAGTGCGAGAACCTGTGCAACTTCGACGGCAAGCCGGGCTTCGCGCTGGGGCAGGGGCAATGATGGTTCTTCCAAGGGCCTGCAACGGGGTACAATAACCGCATGGAAAAAGAGGAAATTAAGGGCCGGGACGAGGGCGGGGGCGAACTGGCGCGGGACGTGCGGCTGCTGGGCAATGCCCTCGGTGATGTGCTGCGGGAGCAGGGCGGTGAGGCGCTGCTTCAGACCGTCGAACGTATCCGGGCGCTGACCAAAGAAGCGCGCAGCCGTCAGGGGCAGGACTCCGCCGAAGCCGAGCTAGACGCGCTGTTCGGCGGGATGGAGTTCTGGGAGGCCCTGCCGGTCCTGAAGGCGTTCACCACCTATTTCCAACTCGTCAATCTGGCCGAGCAAAAGGAGATCGTGCGGGTCAACCGGCGGCGGGCCTTCGAGGCGGGCGACCAGCCCCGGCCCGAATCGGTGCGGGACGCCGTGAAGACCCTGCGCGAGTCGGGCGTGACGGCGGACGAGATGCGCGCCCTGGTCGCCTCCCTCTCGATCCAGCTCGTTTTCACTGCCCACCCCACCGAGGCCAAGCGGCGGAGCGTCCAGGAGAAGCTGCACCGGCTTTCGGACTATCTGGGCCGTCTGGAAGAGCCGCTGCTTTCGCGGAGCGAGCAGGAGCGGCTGGAGATGGATGTCGCCGCTGAGACCGAGATATTGTGGCAGACCGACGAGGTCCGCCAGCGCCGCCTGTCCGTGCTGGACGAGGCCCGGAACATCCTGTTCTACTTCGGCGAGACTCTGTTCCATGTGACGCCGCGCCTGTACGCCGATCTCGAAAAGGCCCTGGCGCAGTGGTATCCCGGTGAGTCGTTCGACATCCCCGTCTTCCTCGAATTCGGGTCTTGGGTGGGCGGCGACCGCGATGGCAACCCGACGATCACGCTGGCGCACACTGCCGAAGTGCTGCGGCTGCACCGCAGCCAGGTCCTCGCGCTTTACATCCCCGCCGTGCGGAGCCTGAGCGACCGCCTGAGCCAGTCCCTCCACTATGTCGGCGTCTCGGAGGCGCTGGAACGCTCGCTGGAACAGGACGCCGAGCGGCTGCCGCAGGTGGTGACCGAGGCGGCGGGGCGCAGCCCGACGGAGCCGTACCGGCGCAAGTGTGAGTTCGTCTGGGAGCGCCTGCGGCGGACGCAGGCCGGGGACGAGGGCGGGTACACGTCGGCCTCGGAGTTCATGGCCGACCTGGAAACGATCCGCGAGTCGCTGGAAGGAAACGGCGGCCACTACGCCGCCCGGCGCGCTCTCGCCCCGCTGATCGCCCAGGTGCGCCTGTTCGGCTTCCACCTGGCCCGGCTGGACATCCGGGAACACAAGGAAAAATATCTGGGCGCATTGGCCGCCGTGCTTGCCGATCAGGGGGTGGACTGGGGAAGACTGACCGAGGCCGAAAAAGTCGCCCTGCTGGAGCGGGAGATCGGCGGGCGTCGGCCCCTGGTCACCGCCCGGCTTGAGTTCGACGAAGAGACGAACAAGACATTGGGCCTGTTCCGGCTCGTCTCCGACAAGATCGAGGCGCTAGGGCCGGAAGCGGTCGGCTCGTTCATCCTGTCCATGGCCTCGGGCGTGTCCGACGTGCTGGCCGTGCTGCTTCTGGCGAAGGAGGCCCGGCTGGCGGACCTGCAAGCGGACAGCGGCTGGTCGCGTGTAGATGTCGTGCCGCTGTTCGAGACGATCGAGGACCTGGAGAACGCGCCCGACATCCTGGACACTTTGCTGTCCAACCCGCTCTACCGGCGCAACGTGTCCCTGCGCGGGGACAGCCAGGAGGTCATGGTCGGCTACTCGGACAGCAACAAGGACGGCGGGTATCTGACCGCCAACTGGAAGCTGTATGTCGGGCAGGCGCGGCTTGCCGCCGTCGCGCGGCGTCACGGCGTCACCCTGCGCCTGTTCCACGGGCGCGGCGGGGCGGTCGGGCGCGGGGGAGGCCCGGCGGGCAAGGCGATCCTGGCCCAGCCGCCGGGCAGCGTCCGAGGCCGGCTGAAGATCACCGAGCAGGGCGAGGTCATCGCGGCCCGCTACTTCGACCAGGAGATCGCCTACCGGAACCTGGAACAGATCACCCACGCCGTGCTGATGGCGAGCGCGGAACACGGCTCGCGGACCGACGAGACGCCGCCCGCGTGGGCGGAGGCGATGGACGAGGTTTCGGACGCGGCCTTCCGCGCCTACCGCGCCCTGGTCTACGACGACCCGCATTTTGTCCGGTTCTTCCAGGAGGCGACCCCGGTGGGCGAACTAGCCCAGCTCAACATCGGCTCGCGCCCGCCCAAGCGGACCGCCTCGGACCGCATCGAGGACCTGCGCGCGATCCCCTGGGTCTTCTCCTGGATGCAGTCCCGGTACACCCTGCCGGGATGGTACGGCGTTGGGACCGCACTCGCGGGCTACGCCGACCAGTCCCCGGAACACCTGACGCGCCTGCGGGAGATGTACCGGCGCTGGCCCTTCTTCGCGACCATGCTGGACAATGCCCAGATGTCGCTCGCCAAGGCCGACATGGACATCGCCGCCCGCTATGCACGCCTGGTCACGGACCAGGCGATGGCGCAGCGCATCTACGGCACCATCGCCGGGGAGTTCCAGCGTTCCGTCGCCGTCATCTGCCGTATCACCGAGCGGGAGGCGCTGCTGGACAACCAACCCATCCTGCAAAAGTCCATTCGCCTCCGCAATCCCTATGTGGACCCCCTGAGCTATTTGCAAGTGGAACTGCTGCGCCGCCTGCGCGCCCTGCCGCCGGAGGGCGACTCGGAGGACCTGAAAGCCCAGCGCCGCGACCTGCGCGCCGCCGTACTGCTGTCAATCAACGGGGTGGCGGCGGGGGTGAAGAACACTGGATGACGTAACTGTGGTAGAACTTGGCGTGGACCAGCAGGAGTTCATGGATGAGCTGATCCGCGCGGACATGGTCTTGGAGGCGGTCAAGTTCTACCGGCACGTCACGGGATGCGGGTTGAACCAGGCAGTCGAAGCAATGGTCATGCGAAAGCAGCACCAGGGGGTGAGTTTTTGGGGCGACAGCCTTGCCCGTAAACGCGCTTTCGAGAGGCTGTACGCCATCAAAGACCCGGTCATCGTCATCGAGGGTTCGTGGGAGGGAGACAGTTGGGGCTGGATGGTTGTGCTGATGGCCATCACGCTCGCCCCGTCTGAGTACCACACGAGGTACACGGCGCATGGCCTCTGTGCTGTGAGGCAGTTTGAGTATCAAGTGGAAAGAGCCGCAGCCCTGGGGCGGGAACTGGCTGAGGCGGCAGGGGCACCCTTTTACCTGACGAGCGTTGAGGTAGACGATGAAGTAAGATGGTGGGACACGCAGCGGGCCTGAAAGTCTCCCTACAGTCGCCTGTGCCAAAATCCCAGGCCGTTAGACACTTATCCGCACTGCCACAGGAAAAGGCCCTGGGGCGTGACCGGATCGGGACTGATGAACAGGTAGCCAGTGCCGAGGTCGCCGAAATCGGCGGCGTCAACGTCGTAAGCGGAGACAGACCCGAGCGGGGACACGCCTGGAGCATAGATGCCGCCGCGCAGGTCGGGGTCAGGGCTGGCCGGCTCGCTTGCCTCGACCCTGCCGTCCTCCTTGCTCCGGTGCCAGACAGTCACACCCGCCGCATCCGCGCTGGGGATGGGGCCGGGGAGATTATAAGCGGAGCCCAGTTGCGCCGCGAAGCGGAAGGCAGGATCGAAGCTCTCGCCCCCCTGTATCCACAGCGGGACGCTGCCGAGTTTCGCGCCATCAGCGACACTGGCTATTGTTGTTTCCGTGGCCTCATCGTGCCATCCGTAGCTGTCCCCGTTGAGGAATGCGGGTTTCAGATCCGGCGTCACCAGATCGTCCCGCTCCTCCCAGGCCGTGACACGCATCTCGATCTGCTTGGGCGTACCCGGCGCGGGCGGCTCGGTTAGGCCGCTGCCGAGTTCGTGGGCGTCGAGGAAGACGACAGCGTTCGCGCCGCTGCCGGCGGCATAGTTCTCGCAGTCGGTTTCGTCCGGGGAATGGCCGCATTGGAAGACCAGCACCGCGCGGCCGTCCGCTCCCAGGTCGAGCCGTCCTGCGCTGTGGGTAAACGTGGCGAGGTGCGTCTGCGGGTGGCCGCATCCGAGGCAGAGCGGCCACTTGTCAGCGGGCAGCCCCCAGGGCAGACCACCGAACTTGTCGCATGACTGCGTCTGTGGTGGAGAAAGCGCGCCCAGAGCCAGCGTCGGCACGAAATATCTCATGTAATCTTCCTCCCCCGACTCAAAGCCATCACGGCACCTCCACCATCTCCACGTCGTCTATCCAGACCTTGGGCTGATGCCCGGCAGCGTTCGTCGCCAGTTGCAGGGAAATCGTCGCCCCGGTCGCCCCGTATGGAGCGGCGTAGGGGACGGCGACGTTGTAGTAGTTGAAGCGGGCGTCGCGCAGCGTCTTCCAGCCCTCCGGGTCGGCCTGCTCGTTGGCGACCCAGACGGCGCCGCCGGGGTGGCCCGGCGGGACGTGCCAGGAAACCCAGACCTCAAACGCGGCGTAGCCCCGGCCAAGCCCCACGGCCTTCTTCTCGGGTGCCAGCCCATCGGAACGGAAGTGCAGGCGCAGCGTGTAATGCTGCCCGCCGACGACCGGGACGGTCTGGGTCACATTCACATACCCCCCACCCTTGCCGCCGCTTGCGGCTTTCAGGAAGTCCTCGTATTTCGGGGCCGCGTAGGCATCGGGCGGGTACGTCACGGGTGTAGTCTGCTCTAAAAGGAGCGACTGTGTTCCACTATGCGCCGCACCGGGGGTCAGCCGGGCCGAAGCCCCGTTCCGCTGTTCGCCGACGATCCAGCCCGTCTCGGCGGAGGCAGCCAGCGGCGACTCGAAGCCGCCGTTCTGCACGAGGTTCGGCCCCAGCGGCATCTCCAGCGGCCCCCAATTGCCGGGCGAAAGCCGCGCCTCCGTGGTCAGGTCGGCGGTCATCCGGGTGTCCTGGTTATAATGGTACAGCCGGAGCGACCGGCTGCGCCCCGTGTCATCGGCGTAGATGACGCCGACATCCCCGCGCAGATCGTCCGTCACCAATGGGTCTAGTCCGAGGTCGGCCAGCGGCACGGCGGCTTCCAAAGTGTAGGAGCCGGATCCGCGCTTGAAGGCGACGCGGGCGTTCGGGAGCAGCACGATCCTGTCTACCCGTGTCGCCATGAGCTGAATGGGGGTTTGTGTACCCGGCACGACGGGGCGGTACAGGACGGCGACCGACTTTCCTGCGTAGAAGCCGAGCAGCAGGCGCTCGTCGCCTACCACGGGTGCGTAGTGGACAGGGTCGGGGCGGGGGGACAGCATCAGGTCCACGCAGTCGCCTGAGAGGAACAGCGTCTGCCAGTTTGTCCCTTTGTTGACGAGAGATGCGCCCCGGACGGCGTAAGCCAGGTAGAGGTTCCGCGCGTCCCGCGCCAGTGCGACGCGGGCCGTGCGGCCCCTGCCGCCTTCCAGCATGACGCTCGCCGCCATGTCCCAGCCGCTCAGGCTCCCGTTGATCGCGGGAGGCGTCGCCGCCCAGGCGACGTGAATGATCGGGGGCGGGGCGGCAGGCTTCGGAGTAGGCGCGGCGCGCGCCACGGCCGCCGCCTGGGCATCGGCCGCCGTCAGCCGAAGCGGCTCTTCAAAGCGCCCGCCGGTCAGCCCGGTGAGGCGGAGCAAATGGTAAGCGTCGTTCGCGCCGTTGATGATCTCGGGGACACCGCCGGGCGTCTGGTAAGTATAACGGTACGACTCATCCCATTTGGCGGCGGGGCCGAGCCGCGTGTCGTCGAGCAGGGTGCCGACGTACAGCCCGTCTGTGGTCAGCAGGTACGGGCGGTAGTTGCCATGCCAAAGCCACGTCACCAGGACTTGTCCCAGGCCGGGCGCGGTGAACTCGCCGATGACGGCGTCCGCCAGCACGTCCTTGACGCCCTGCTTTGCTATGTCCGGGCGCGCGACGCCCCACAATTTGCTGCCGTTCTGGTCGAAGCAGGCGAGGGCATCATGGCCGGGCGCGTTGTACTCGTACCCGTAGGAGACGACCAGCTTGTCGTCCTGGGTGACGTACAGGCTGCTGATGTTCCCCGGCTCATCCGTCAGCAGGATTCGCCGCGCGTGGGCGATGTCGTAGACCGGTGCCCCGCCGGGTGTCCAGCCGGACACGTCCACGCGGTAGACGGCCTCCTTGTCTTTGGTAAAGCCAGCGAAGGTGATGCTGCCGTCCGAGCCGACGGCGGCCCCCCACCCCAGGGACCACTCCGGCTGCCTGCCCTCGTCGTAGGCGGCGGAGCGGCTGACGGTCTGCGACCAGTGCATCTCGCCGGGCTGGACCAGACCGTCCCCGTCGTCATCTGTCCAGGAGAAATTGTCGCCGGAGTGGCCGCGAAAGAAGTCCGGATACCAGTCCGGGTAGGAGTGCGTGTGCAGGTCGCTGTCCCAATCCTGCCTGGCTGTGCCGTCCCCCGAAGTCAGGCGGCTCAAGCCGCCCAGGGCGGCGACGGGTTGGAGGCGGTCGCCGTCCCGGCACAGGATGGTGACGATGCCCCGGTCGCCGACGATGCCGAGGTACTGTCTGCCGCCATGCGTGAACGAGCGCGCGGCGGGGGCACCGCCGTTCGCGCTCGGCAGGAACGGCTGGTCTTTCTCCATCCGGCGCAGCGGTGTGGCGACGGGGACGGCGGTCTTCCTGGCTTCGTCCACGCGCCAGAACGCGCCTTCGGCGAAGACGCGGGACGGGTCGCCGGGGTCACGCCAGAAGGGCGGGCCGCCGCCATAGGGGGCCGGGCCGAGGTAGTCGCGGACGAACGCGCCGGTTGCGGAGTCCCAGACGCTCACGCGGCACGGGGAGTCATCGTCCTCCGCCACCCACAGCCGCCCGGCGTCGGTGACGGCCAGGCCGCGCGGGACCAGCATACCCGCCGGGCCCAACGCCCCCACCCAGGGTCGTCCACCCAGCCGGCCTATGGCGCGCAGGAACTTCCCGGACGGCGAGAAGACCTTGACCTGGAACGACGCGCCCCAATCGCTGACATAGACGCGGCCCGCCGCGTCGGTCGTCACGTCATGCGGGGCCACCAGATCATGGTCAATCAGAGGTATGACGCGCTTGGTGGCCGGGTCCACGCGCACCACGGAGGCCCCGCTGACGGCCAGCAGACTGCCGTCCGCCAGCGCGCGCAGGCCGACAGGTTTGGGGAGCGGGATTTCGCCCACCTTCTGCGCCGTGGCGGCATCCAGCACGAGCAGTTTGTCGTCATAGTTCATCGCCACATAGACCCGGCCCGCCGTGGCGGCGACGCCCAGCGCACTCGTGGCCTCGCCGACATCCGTGCTGAAGTAGCGGGGCTGGCCGCCGTACTTCGCCGCGTCGAAGGTCTTGTCCTTCCGCATCTCCCACAAGGGCGTGACGGCCTCGCGGTAGGGCCAAGTCGCGACGCGGAGGGCGGGGTCATGCTCGGTGAAGCGCGCGGGCCGACCGGTGCGCTTGTCCAGGCAGACCAGGATGGCGCGCTCGACAGCGTTGTGCCCATTGAAGTCGCCCGGCCCGGTCAGCTCAGGACCCGAATAGAGTGCGTAGAGGTAGTCCCCGCTGAGGGCCAGCGAGACGCAGCGCGGGAAGATGTCTACATGATAGCCCCACTGCCGCTGCCCGTTCCTGTCCACGGCGATGAGGCCGCAGCCTTTCTCGGAGCCGGGGGCGGCCAGGAAGACCCACTGGCCGTCCGTCGCGGCCCCCTGCGGGTTCGCCTCGTCACTGAGCCAGTCGCCCTTGTCGTCCGCCGTGGGCCAGGGCGGGCTGCCAGGGTTGCCCAGGGTCATCCGGTAATCCAGGCCGAGCGGGGGGTGGTAGATCGCCTTGATCCGGTAGGAGCCGGCGGGGATCGGCTTCCCGTACTGGTCCAGGCCGTCCCAATGCTCCGTGTTCCGGCCCGCGCCCCGGTGTTCGCCGCGCACGATCCAGCGAAGCAGGCGGCCCGAGGGATCGAAGACGCCCAGGGTCAGGTCGCCTTCTTTCGGCATGGTGTAGGAGCAGATCAGCGCGCCTCCGGCACGCCCGGCGACAGGCGTGAGAAGCATGACAAGAGCGATCAGGCAAAGACGCCAGGAGCGGCGCAGCATGAGCAATGCCCTATGCCTGCCGATGCCCGTGCAGGACCGAGAGCAGGACGGCTTGGCCGCCGTGATAGGCTTCGTGGGTGAGGACATGGTGGAGGAGCCAGCGGCGGGTGAACTCGGTATCTCCTCGGGGCCGGGCGAGGGTGGGATCGTCCCAGGCCGCGACGATCTGCCTGGTGCGGGCGCGTATTTCGTCGTGCTGGGCGAGGAACCAGGAGAGTGGCCGTGCGGGCGGCTGGGGCCATGTCAAGTCGTATTGCCGCGTTTCTCGGGACAGAAGCCGCGCCAGTTCTTCCTCGGGGCGGGCTTGTCCCGCACCCACATGGTGCAGCCAGCCGGCCTCGACATCGGTGATGTGCAGGATGAGGGTGCCGATGCTATGGCCATCGGGGAACGGCTGCCAGAGGACGGTTTCGTCTGAAACGGTCCCCAATTCCTCACGCCACTCGTTTGTGCCGTCGTCCAGCATCGCCAGCAGAAGGCCCATCTGGACGTCCGCGCCAGGAATCGGCGGAACATCAACGCGCTCGGTCATCCCTGGTCTTCCTCCGCGTCCACCAGGCCCTCTTCCGTGCCCACTTTGTGGATGTAGACGGGGACGTAGCCCCACGTCCGGTAGAAGCGCAGCGCCAGCTCGGCCTCATCAAAATCCGCATCCACGATGTTGCCTTGATAGACGGCGACATATTGACCGTAGAACTGGTCTATCTGGATCTGGGGCATCTGGTTGAAGGCGGTCACTTCCTTCCAGAAGGGCGCTTCCTCCAGTGTGGCGCGGCGGCGGGCCGTTTCCAGATAGGCGTCAAGTGCGGCGGAGCGGGACAAACCAGCGACGGGCGGGTGGTTGTCATCGGCGGGTGACGACATGGGTATTACCTCCCGCCAAGTATAACAAAAGCCCACTAACCTGTCAAGCGCCGACACTGAGGCGGGTCTCAGGGGCGGTGCGCGGCGGACGGGATGAAGTGGACCGCGAAGGCGGCCAGGGCGATGAGGAGGACGAGGGTGCCGAAGACGACGAGGAGGGTGTTGGAGAACGGCAGGTTGAGCTTGCCGGCGAGGCGGCCCGCGCCCGCCGCGTTCTCCGTCTCGCCCTCGCGCTCGGCGCGCAGGGCGGCGACATCCACAGTGGCCGGGTCCTCCAAAGCACCGATGAGCGCGGTCATGGTCGGCCAGCGGTCCGAAGGGTTGCGCCGGATCGCCTTCATGACCGTCTCCTCCAGCGCGGGCGGGACGTCTTTACGGAACTGGTGCAGCGGCGGGGCTTTGGCGTTGACGTGCTGGTTCATCACGGCCAGCGCGTTGTCGCCCCGGTAGGGCAGGCAGCCGGCGAGGTACTCATAGAGGATCATGCCCAGGGCATAAACATCTGTCCGGCTGTCCCCCCTCCCCCCCTGAATCTGCTCCGGGGCCATGTAGTCGGGGGTGCCGACCTGCGAGGACAGGGGACCCCAGGTGACGCGCCGCGCCCCCTGCATGAACGCGATGCCGAAGTCCATCACCTTCGCCTGTCCTTCGGGGGTGATGATGACGTTCTCGGGCTTCAGGTCCCGGTGCGCCACATGGTTCTCGTGCGCGTAGGCCAGGGCACGCGCCAGTTGCAGCCCCAGGTCAACGGCCTGCGGGAAGTCCTTCGGGTCGCGGTGCGAGCCGCGCGCATCCAGGGCATGGCGCAGGGTGTCGCCGGGCACATATTCCAGTACCAGGAACTCCGAGTGGTTCAGGGTCGCCAGCTCATGGAGGCGCTGGATGTTCGGGTGGTTCAGCAGGTGGCCGATCTTGACCTCGCGCGTGAACCGCTCGTGGGTTGCCACGTCCCCCATGATCTCCTCATGCGGGAACTTCAGGACGACCCGTTGGTCGTCCTGAGTGTCATGGGCGAGGTAGACGTTGCTCATGCCGCCGTGCCCCAGGGCGCGGATGATCGAGTAGCGGCCGAGCTGCTGCCCCGGTTCGAATTGCATCGGTTCTGTTCACTCCTTTGGGCGGCCGCCGCCCTTTGACCATCGCAGGAACGCTTGCCACCACGCGCCATTATTCGGGACGGCGGGCGTGTTTTCCTGTTCCACTTCCAGCACCTTCACGACCTGGACGCTGAGGTTGTCGGTCGCCTGCCGCTCCAGGCCCAGGGCGATGAGCTGCCGGCAGGCCTCGGCGGGTGCGTGGTCGGCGACGATGGCGGCGATGTCCAGGTCATCCAGAGGCTCCCACAGGCCGTCCGTACACAGGACGAAGGCATCGCCCGGTTCCAGGACCTCGACGCGGGAGGGGACTTGCAGGACGGGCTGGCTGCCGACGCTGCGCGTGATGATGTGCCGGCGGGGGTGGTGGCGGGCGTTCTCGGGCGTTAAGATCTGCATCCGCACCAGCTCCGCGACCTCGGAATGGTCGCGCGTGAGCGGCACGATGTTGGTCCGACTCCGGACTCGATAGGCGCGGCTGTCTCCGACGTGGGCGACATAGGCTTTGTCGCCGACGATTGCCAGCGCGACCATCGTGGTCTGCATGCGGAACGCGCCGGCCTTCAGGCCCAAGTCGTAAACGTGCAGGTTGGCGCGGGCGAACGCGTGGGCGAGGGCGCGGTCCGGCCGCTTGCCGCCGGCGTAGTAGTCGCTCACCAGGGTCTGTGCGGCCTCCCGGCTCGCCACGTCCCCCGCCCCGCTCCCGCCGACGCCGTCTGCGACGACGAAGAGACTGCCCTTGCGCCGCCGGACCTCGGCATCGTCAGGCATCCGGTGCGTGATGAAGTCCTCGTTACGGAACCGGACGTGCCCCTGTTCACTTGTCCCGGCATGGTCAATCATATGTTTTAAAACAGAAGGCCGGGGGCCGGTCACAGACCAGCCCCCGGCCGGGGAGAAGAACGGCCTAGCGCATGGAGACGGACTCGACGCGCATTTCCTTGTGGTCGGGTGCCAGGAACATCGGCTCCTTACGGATGCCGCTGCGGACGGCGAGGTAGGCGAACGACAGCACCATGAACGAGGCCGAGAAGATCAGGGCGACCTTGGCATCGTACTTGGAAGCGGCCGTCGCAGACGGGGCGAAGAAGGCGAAGTAGATGTCGCCAATCATCAGGCCGAAGTTCAGGAACATGCCCAGGATCGGCGCAAGCTTGGTGGTGAATACCTCCGCGCCTTTAACGTGCGAGAAAGCAATATAGGTCGCCAGGCACGTCATGCCGTACAGCAGGAACGTCCCCAAGTTCGAGATGATTGCCACTTTCAGCAGGTTGTCCGAGTTCAGGACGCCATAGCCACCGATGATCGCCGAGATCACGGTCAGCATGATGATCGCATTGTGCGGGGTGTTGTGCTTGCCGTGTAGGGCACCGAACGGGCCAGGCAGTTCGTCGTCCTTGCCCATGGCGTAGGAGACGCGAACGCCGGTAGACAGGCAGGAGAGAGCAGTTCCGACCAGGGCGAGAACGACGGTGGCGGCCATGATGACCTCGAACTGCAAGCCGTGGCCGTGCAGGAGCGAGTCGCCGATGATCTTGGAGAAGTCGCCGATGGGCGCACTGGAGGCGGCGGCGGCGTCGAACCCGCGCACGATGCTCCCGCCGGCATAGGCGGTCTGGTCAATGGCGTGGTCGGTGATCGAGGTGATTTTCGGGTCGATCATCGAAAAATTCTGTCCGGCTTTGTCCAGGACGCCCGCGTAGTTCTGGCCGATGAAGTAGTTCGCGCCGAAGTATTCAAAGGAGTAGAAGATGACCGCCTGGATGATCAGCGACAGGAGGACGCCGCGCGGGATGTCCTTCTGCGGGTTCTTCGCCTCGGCGGCCAGGGCGGTCGCCGACTCGAAGCCGACCACGAGCAGGATGGCGATGGTGGACTGGAACAGGAGCTGGCTGAAGCCGTGCGGGCTGATGACGCTCAGGCCATTAGGATGGACATAGGAAACCTCGGGATGCCCGGAGCGGTAGACGATCGCCAGGATCGTGAAGGTCAGCAGGGCGAGGATCTGGATCACGTTGATGACGACGTTCGCCATGGTCGAGCCGCTGACGCCCCGGTAGGCAATGGCCCCGGTGATGGCGGCGAAGATGACGCAGAGCGCGACCGGCTGCCACAGATGGCTCGAGTCGCCGAAGGTGGGCTTGAAGAGCTGCACGATGAAGGTCAGGATCGTCCCCATGAAGGCGACCATGACGCCCGGATATACCCAGTAGTAGAGGTGGGCGGCGCAGCCGATGATCAGCTTGGCGATTCGGGCCAGCTTGAAATGGAAGTGCGACTCTTTCTCCAGAAATGCCGCCTCGGCATAGAAGTAGGAGCTTCCCGCGCCACCCTGGGGGTATTTTTTGGAAAGGGTGGCGTAGCAGACGGCGGTGAGCAGGGCCACGATGGTGGCGACGGCGACGGACGCCCACATGCTGGTCGCGCCGTAGGCGCTCTGCCCCTGGAAGGTGGTCCAGAGGAACGCGCCCGGCGCGATAAGCGCCATGGCATTGATGGTGATGCCGGTCAGGCCCAGGGTGGGCTTGAGCGTCCCCCCCGTCGTGACGGCTGAAGCCGAAGTCTCGACAGCCATTGGTGTAGTCCTCTCTTGCGTATGGGAACGGTCAGACGCGGCACGACTACGGCGTCGGCAAGAGCCTCGGCAATGAGGGTATAGCGGGACTCGGCATCGAGGAAGAGCGGCGGCAGAGACAGCAGCATCTCTGCTGCTGTAGATTAACACAAAGTAGATGGTTTGTCAAGGGAGCGGGAAAGAAAAGAAAGCATAAGACCATGACGAGAAAGCAGAAAGGGCAGGGAAACCCTGCCCCTACACGGTTTGCGTAGGGGCGGGGTTCCCCCGCCCTCTTGTGCTCTTCTCCTCGTGCCGCTCTCCCCCGCCGTCCCTACAGCCCGGCGGCGAACGCCGTCGCCTCGTCCTTGTAGGTGTTGAACGGGTTCTTCAGCTCCAGGTGCAGGCGTTTGTTAATGTAGATCAAGTCCCAGTCAATGACGTAGTCGCGCGAGTTATTCGCCAGTAGCTTGTCAATGACCACGCCGCGCCCTTTGGCCCGCGTGTTCGTCGGCGGGGTCATGGTGGCTTCAAAGATGCGCCGGTCGGTGGTCGCCCGCTCGATCTGCCCGGCCTGCTCCAGCCCGTAGTACAGGCTGGTTTCGGGGTTGACGTTGTGGTATTCCAGGTCCAGCGAGTGCAGGATGTCGTCGCCCCACTTCACGGCCCCGTTCTCGGACTCCATGAAGTCCTCCATCATCTTGCGCTTGGCGACCCAGTCAAGCTTGTCGGCCAGGAGGTACGGGTCCTTCTCCAGAGCATCCAGGCACTTCTCCCATTCGCCCAGGACGTAGTCAGTCTGCTGGTCGCGGCCCGTGTACCGTTCCTGGGCGGCTTTCAGGTACAGCCGCTGCAAGTCAACGGCCTTGATGCTGTCGCCGCCCTTGCGCCGGACCATCCACTTCCAGGTCTGGTCGCGCGAGACGCTCTTGAGGGCTTCCAAAGGGTCGCGCAGCTCCACGTCTTGCAGCAAGACTCCATCTTCAATGAGGTCAAGAACGATGCTGGTCGTGCCGATCTTCATCAGGGTGGCGTACTCGCTCATGTTGCACTCGCCGAACAGGATGTGCAGCCGGTGCAGGTTGGAGTAGTTGTAGTACGAGTCCCACTTGGGGTTGATGATGGCCCGGTTGAAGCGGACGCGCGAGCTAATCGTCTTGACGATGTGGTCCGCGCGCTGCGAGAGCTGGAACTCGACCGTCGGGTCCACCTCGACGCCGTAGAAGTTGCCGACCCACTGGTAATCCACCTCGTAGTCCGAGATGGTCATGATGTTGTTCTTCAGGCTCTTGTAATTGAGCCGGTGCCCACCGACGCGCCCCACGCCCGCGAAGATCTGGCGGGTGACGAGAAACGGCAGCAGGTAGGAAAGCGCTTCCAGGAAAAAGCGGTCATCAATGGCGACCAGGAAGTTTTCGTGGCAGCCGAACGTATGCCCGCCGAAGTGGTCCACAGAGTTCGAGTGGAACGAGACCTTGTCCTGCAAGTCCAGCTCGCGCAGGAGCCTTTGCAGGATGACGCGCCCGGCCTTGTCGTAGGCGACGGCGTCGGCGAAGTCGGTGCATTCGGGCGTCGCGTACTCCATGTGCGAGCCGACGGCGTCAATGTAGAGCCGCCCGCCCGACCGCAGGAAGCCGCCGCAGCGCGCCGGCTCGAAGGCGTAGTCGCGCGCGTGCAGATCAATCAGGCCCAGCTTGTCCTTGTAAAAGGCGTGGTCCTTGACCTGCTCGACGACCATCTCCGCCGTGCCGACCGAGTCGTCGCTGACGAGGCAGCCGAACTCGGTCTCGATCCCAAAAATCCGCTTGTCCATGGACGCTCTTTCCCCAACCCGTGCCCTATTTGTAGCGGGCGATCGTTTCCGTCAGCTCGCCCTCCGACAGCAGCCGGAAGCGGCTCTCCCGGTTCGTGTCGCGCTCCAGGATGCCGGCCTCAACGGTCCAGCCCTTGCCCAGATGCTCCGTGATGAACGACGAGACATCCTGCTGGCCCTCGCCGTCGGTCGAATAGTCCGCGTCAGCGCGGTCCTCGGACTCCAGGTGCTTCATGCCGACACCCCAGGCGTACAGGGCGGCGCGCAGGGCGGCGTCCAGGCTCAACGGCCCGCTCTCGGTCTCGGTCTTCAGGTGCTCGCGCATCCGGTCCTCGGCGTAGGCCGTCCCGGCGACCACGGCCATGCCGGGCGTGGACGAGAACTCGCCGTCATACGACAGCGTCATCAGCAGGTCGCGGTCCTGAGTCTTGCCGAGTTCCGCGAAGATACCCTTAACGACGATCGGCTGCGCGAACGGGTCCCCGTAGATGCGCTTGATGGCCGGGGAGAGCTGGAAGGAGACCAGCCGCTGCACACTGACGTCATCGGGCGAACGGTTGAAGCCCTCCTGATGGGCGGCATCGATCGCGCCGCGCCGGATCTGCTCCACGTCGCTCTGGTTGCCGATGGCGCTGAACATCAGCTTGTCATAGACCTCGTAGACCTTGCGCTGCGTCTGCCGCGCCGACAGCAGCATCAGGCCGCCGCCATAGGTCATGGCGACGACGGGGCTGCCGTCCTTGAGGCGGTCTTCAATGTATTCGTTGCGCTGCTGGATACTCTCGTTCCAGTCGTAGGGGCTGTAGGAAGGCAAAGGGTTACTCCGGTGTCAGGCCGGCCAGGTCAGGAGGGCGAACACAAGGTTCGCCCCAACGGGACCGGCGGCGTAGGGGCGAACCTTGTGTTCGCCCTTCTTATGTTTTCAGGTCTGGACCGTCTCGCTATGAGCGGCCGAGCGCGGCCTTGATCTCACTCTCGGTGAAGTCGCGGATGCCCTCGGCGGTGATGTACTTGGCGGCGGGCAGGAACTTCGCCGAGCCGCCCGTGGCCGTGTCTAGATCGGCGGCGATGTCGAGGAGGGTCAGCGTCTCGCGCAGGGCGGTCTCGCGATCCATGTCGCGGAAGGGGCCTTTCGTCTTCAGGATGTACTCGAAGGCACCCTTGATCGGGGCCGAGCCGCTGCCCGCCGCGCCGTATTCGGCGGTCTCGAACTGGCCGCCCAGTACGTCATAGAAGTAGATGCGGCCCTGAGTTGTCTCCCGGTCGAACGTGGACAGGATGGGGATGAAGGCGCCAATGCCTTGCAGAGCCGCCGGGACGTTATTGGCGATGACGCGCTGAAGTTCCATCAGCTTGCCCTCCTGGGACATAGGCTGGAGCTGGGAGCGCTCGAAATACTTGAAGGCGTGGCGCAGGTAGCGGACGACTTCCACGCTCTTGGCGAACGAGCCTGAGATCGAGATCAGGGTGTAGTCGTCCAGGGCGAGTACCTTCTCGGCCTGGTCGTACATGACGGTGTAGCCCGCCGTCGCGCGCCGGTCGGCGACGTTGATCAGGCCGTCCTTGTACTTGACGGCGATGACCGTGGTGCCGTGCGTGTCCACGTCCCGCGCGCCGGGCACGTTGGGGACGGGGGTCGGCATGGGAAGGCGGTCATTGCCCAAAACTTTGTCGGCGAACAGGTCGGAAAAACCGCCCACGCCCTCGGGTGAAAAACGCAGCATAGGGTGTCAACTTCTGGTAACGTAAGTCATAGGAACGGGAAGAAAGAACGGGCAAGAAGAAAGAAGGGCGAACACAAGGTTCGCCCCTACAGTCATCGCGGCCTTACTGGCCGCTGCGCTGGCGGTAGCGGCGGGCCTGGTCGGGGTCCACGCGCTTCATGCGCTTGAGCAGGTCGGAGCGGTCGGGCCGCTGGACGTCGGGCTTGCTGGGGCCGGTCTCGTCGCCCTCCTTGCGGAGCGGGTCGGCGGGGCCGGCGGGCCGCGTGGCGCGGTCTTCATCGGTCATGGGCATTCGTTCGTTCCTCCCTCGGTATTGTTTTGATGGCAAGGCTGGATTCGACGGCGCGGGCCGGGAATCCTCTAGGAAACGCTATTTGCCGCGTTCGCGGAAACGGCGTATTAAATCTTCCAGAGTGTCGGCGGCCCGGAGGTCGGTCATGGCCTGCGCCACCGCTTCGGGCGTCAGATAGTCGTCCAGGTCAACCATCCACGATTCCTGTTCGGTCCGCAGGACGACCTTGTTCCAGCCAACGACGCCGATGGCGTCGGCGAACCTCTCCACGAGGTAGCCGCGCATGGCGGCGCGGGTGGTGTCGGGCGGCCGGGTCATGGCGGCCTCGACCGTGCCGTCATCGGTCAGGCGGACCATCTCGCCGGCCTGCTCCAGGGCGTAGTACAGGCCCTCGTCGGGGTCCACATTGCTGTAGGCTAGGTCGAACGACTGCACCGTCTCGTCGTCCCAGCCGATGCCCTCGGACTCGACATAATCGGCCAGCAGGCCGCGCTTGGCGACCCAGTCCAGCCGGTCCCCGAGCGAGAGAGGGTCGGACTCGAGGCCGTCCAGCGTTCTTTCCCACTCGCGCAGGGTCCAGTCGGTGTCCGCCCCGCGCCCCGCCAGCTTGTCCTTGGCGGCAGCCAGGAAGACGCGCTGGATGTCTACGGCCCCCATCGTGCCCGTCTCGGCCTCGACCAGCCACTTGTAGGTCTGATCCCGTGCGATGGACTTGATCGCCTCGGTCGGCTTCTTCAAGCGTACCCAGGGCTGCCAGCCCTGCTCCAGAAGCGAGGTGACCAGATAGGTCGTCCCGATCTTCAGGGCCGTCGCGTACTCGGACATGTTGGCGTCGCCGCAGATGACATGCAATCGCCGCCAGTCGCGCGGGTCCGTGTGCGGCTCGTCGCGCGTGTTCACCAGCGGGCGGCGGTGCAGGGTATCCACGGACGCCTCTTCCGTGAAGAAGTCGGCGCGCTGCGAGAGCTGGTACAGGCCCATGTCGCCGCGTGGCTCGATCCCCAGCTTGCCCGCGCCGGCGTAGATGATCCGGGTCGCGAAGAACGGCAGCAGGCCGGACAATAACTGCGCGAACGGCGTTTCACGCGGGATCAGATAGTTCTCGTGGGTGCCGTAGGACGACCCGTGAAAGTCGGTGTTGTTCTTGAAGATGTGAACGCGACTCGCGTCCGGCTGCTCCGCCCGCGCCCGCGCGGCGGCCAGCACGACCCGCTCCCCGGCCTTGTCGTGGGCGACCAGGTCAAACAGCGTCGCGCACTCGGGCGTCGCGTACTCCGGGTGCCCGTGGTCGTTGTAGAACCGCGCCCCGTTCACCAGCACCCGGTCAGCGCGCTCCTCTTCCACGGGCAGCGGCTTGTAGTCCGGCGCGTCCAGCTTGGCGTCTTCGGGGTCGAAGTTCAGCCGGTCCACATGAAAGCCGCGCATGTCATTGCGCGGGTCCTCGCCCTTGTAGTACCAGGGGCAGGCGATCTTGCCCGCGTAGGCCCGGACCACGGCGCGGGACTCGACAAGCAGATCGCCCGCGCCCTTGCCGTCCACGGCGATGCCATATTCTGTTTCGGTGCCAAATAGCGGCAAAAAGATGTCTCCTGAGAAGGCCCCGCCGCCCGTGGGCGGCGGGGCGAGGCCAGCCTAAATCACGTTCCGGCGCGTCGTCTGCGTCCCCTTCTTGGGGGAAATGGGGTTCAGGCGCACGACGTTGTCCGGCTCATAGTCCAGGAGCTTGAGCCAGTCCTCAATGTTGTCGGTCTTTGGGAAGATCTCGTTTTCCTTGAACTCGGTGCGGACGGCCCGCTCCATGTCGTCCATCGAGACGCCTTCCTTGGTGCTCTTGACGTCAATGGACCGCTTGATGGCGAAGTCCTTGGCCCGCTCGACGACGGAGGTCAGCAGAGCGCCCGAGACAAGGTCCTTCCAGTAAAGCGTGTCTACGGAACCGTTCTTGAGGTAGACCTCCAGGAACTCCGTCTCGTGGGTCTTGGACCAGATCAGCTCGGTCGTCTTGTCTATCAGGAGCCGACGCGCGCCCTCAACCCCGCCCTGTTCGTCCACCGTCTTGTAGTCGAACGGCAGATCGGCATGGAGGTAGATGCCCAGGATGTCGTTCGTACTCTTCTTGTCCGGACGGACGACCTTCACCTTGCGGTCAATGCGCTCCGGGCGGAGGATCGCCGGGTCAATGTAGTCCGGGCGGTTCGAGGTCAGCATGACCACGACGTTCTCCAGCGACACCAGGCCATCCATCTCGGCGCAGAACTGCGGCACGACCGTGTTGGAGATGTTCGTGAACCGGCCCGAGGACCGCGTCCGCAGGATGCTCTCGGCCTCGTCAATGAAGATGAAGACCAGGTAGCCTTCTTTGGCTTTCTCGCGGGCCGTGGTGAAGATCTCGCGCACCTGACGCTCGGACTCGCCGAGCCACATGTTCAGGATCTTCGGGCCGTTGATGTACATAAAGTACTCTTTGACGTCCCGCTTGGTCCGCGCCTTGTACTCCTGCGTGATGTTGTAGGCGGTCGCCTTGCCGATGAGCGTCTTGCCGCAGCCGGGAGGGCCATACAGCAGGATGCCCTTCAGCGGGCGCTTGCCGAACCGCTCGTACAGCTCGGGGTAAAGCAGGGGCAGCTCGATGGCGTCCTTGATGACGCCGATGGCCTCCTGCTGGCCACCGATCTTGTCCCAGGGGATCTCGGTGACTTTGTCCAGGAAGAAGTCCTGGTTCTCCTTGGTGGCGAAGGCTTCCAGGGCGACCCGGAAGTTCGGCTCCATGCGAACCTCCGTGCCCGCCTTGATGACCGAGTCCGTCAGGCCCGCGCCGCGCATGACGACGCGCGTGTTCTGGCCCTGCTGGTCGCCGCCGATGCGGAGGCGTCCGTCTTCCAATGCCTCGCTGACCTTGACGACCTGGCCGTTCTGGGCCGGGCCGAGGTCGCCGACGACGGCGTAAGCCTCGTTGACCTTGACGCGCGTCCCCGCCATGAGCGTGTCCAGCTCGACGTTCGGGTCAACATTGGTGTAGAAGTCGTTATCGCCCATTGCGATGTTGGCCGTCCCGTCCTCGTTGGCGGATAGGAAAACGGCCACACGGTTGGCGGGCGCAGTCAGCTTGTTGTAAGCCTCGTCGTACTTCGCGATCAGCTCCTGCGCCTCAGCGGACTGCTGCTCGTCCACCTCGAGCTGGTGCCGGAGCAGCAGGAGGTACTGGTAGTTCGGGTCAATCGGGTCGGTGCTTTTCAGGATCTCGTCCAGCACGAAGATCGCCCGGACCGCCGTCTCCTGGTTGCGGGGGATGCTTCCCCCGCCGCTGCCGCCGTTATTGCTTTCGCGACGATTGCCGCCGCGCTTGGTGTCGTTACGTTCGTTGCGCTCGCTCGCCATGCGTTCTTTCCTCTCGTCTTTCGCTCGCTTCTTCCCCATAAACCAAATCGTCTTTCGCTTCTGTGTTGTACCCAATTCGCCGCGCTTTGGTCGGGGCCTTGGCCGGGAGGGGCATTTTCCAGTCGCCGGTCAGCAGTTCGACCATGCGCTCGGTGTTTCCCTTTTCGAATGCGTCCACCCACTGCGCCACCGTCTCCTGCGCGTCCGGGTCGGAGGCGGCCAGGTCGCGCACGTCGGCGGGGTCGCCGCCGGAGGGGTGACGGGCCAAGGTCTGCCGGGCACGAGCCAGGGCGTTCTTGACGGCGGGCACCGTCGTCTCCAGGATGCGGGCCGTCTCCTCGGCGCTCCACCCGAGCACGTCCCGCAGGACCAGGGCGGCCCGCTGCCGGGGCGGGAGGCTCTGCACCAGGGCGACAAACCCCAGGCGGACGTTCTCGCGCCCCTGCCCTGCCTGGGCGGCGTCGGGGGCCTGGTCACGCAGGCCGGTTTCGCCGACCTCGTCGAGCGACTGCCAGACGGGCGGGCGGCGCTGGACGTGGTTCAGGCACAGGTTGTGCGCGATCCGGTAGAGCCAGGCCCGCAGACTGGCCCGTCCTTCAAACGAGTCCAGGGAGCGGAAGGCGCGCAGGAAGGCCTCCTGCACCATGTCCTCGGCCTCGGTCGGCGTCCCGGTCAGCCGGTAACAGTACGCGATCAGCTCGCGCCGGTACGGCTCGGTCAGCTTGCCGAAGGCCTTGCGGTCGCCCCGCCGGGCGCGTTGGAGTGCCGCCGAGGCGGCATGAACAGGCGGATCGGTAATCGTGGCCACGAAACAGTCTCCTGCCTAAACGGAAAAGGGTAGTTACAAGACGCCCTCAGCCTCGGGTTAAGTTCCCGCTGCTGATGTGACACGGCGGGGATAAGAAAAGAACCGGTGCCGGAAAATTATTTTCCTGACTGATGTTGCGCGCCGATCGAGGCAGGCGAGGACGAGTGATTAAAATCACTCGCTCCGGTCGGATTTGTCCAAGGGACAAGTTGATAGCATGAGACGGTCCTTCTTCTGTCCTCGGCTCTTCTGTCCCCTGGACAGGTCCCCCTCAGCGAGTGATTTCAATCACTCGTCCTCGCCTGCCTCGATCGCCCTACTCAGTGTCGTGGCGAACCCCGCGTATAGCGTCTTTCCCGCCGTCACTCGCCCGTGATCTTCAGCACGTCCTCGCCGTATTTCTCCAGCCTGCCGGGGCCGACGCCGCTGACTTCCAGCAGGTCGTCCGAGTTCTGCGGCCGGGCGCGCGCGATCTCCATCAGGGTCTTGTCGCTGAACACGCAGTAGGGCGGCAGAGACTCGCGCGAGGCCTGCGAGGTCCGCCACAGCTTCAGGGTGGCGAGGACGTCGTCGCCGGCCGAGTCCCCGCCGCCCGCCGAAGCGTCGCGCCATCGGCTGGGGTCGCGCGGCAGCGGGGCGGCGACCGGCAGGCGGTCCGACCAGGCCGTCCGGCCCTTGGGCGTGACGGTGCAGACGAAGTAGGCGTCCTCGTCGCCTTGGTGCATCAGCCCCTCGGCGAACAAGGCCTCCAAAAACTTGTCCACGGCGGCGACGCTTGCCCCCCGGAACAGGCCGCCGAGCGGCTGGCGCGGCGTCCCGGCGTCCTTGTCCCCGAGAGTTCCGGCCCCGCGCAGCATCTTGTTCAGCCGGGCCTTGCCGACGGCGGGCCGCAGGGCGTCCAGGCCGTGCAGGACGGAGTGGATGTCGCCGGGGTCTATCTGGACCGGCATGGGAATCTGCGGCAGGCGCACGGACGCGGCGGCCTGCCCCTCGGCCTTCGGCGCGTCGCAGTTGTCGCAGCAGAAGGAGGTCGGGGGCGGCTCCTGGCGGTCGCCGAAGTAGTCCAGGACGGTCCGGCGGCGGCAGGCGGTCGTCTTGCAGTAGTCCACGATCTCGTCCAGACGGCGCAGGCGCTCCGCCCGCTGCTTGGCGAGGCCTGCCGCGATGGAACGGCGGGCGTCCGGCGGGAAATCGCGCCGGGCCAGTGTCAGGGTCACGCCGTCGCCGGTCTGGGCGACCCGCTTGACGAGGTCCGCCCGCTCCAGTTCGCCTAGCGCCAGCCGGCCCTTAATGTCGCTCCAGTCCAGGGCCATGCCCCAGGTCTTGGGCAGGCGGGCGACATTGTCCTTGTCGGCATGGCCGCGCACCTGGCCGAAAGCCTGCTCGACCGAGCCGACGGTCAGGGCCTCGTTGTCAATGAACCACTCGCGCGTGCGCCGGTCGGCGAAGTGGTACAAGATGACGCACCGGCTGCGGCGGCCGTCGCGCCCGGCCCGGCCCGCCTCCTGGTAGTAGCTTTCCAGGCTGTCCGGGCAGGCGCAGTGGACGACGAACCGGACGTCCGGCTTGTCAATGCCCATGCCGAAGGCGTTGGTGGCGACCAGCACCTGACGCTCGCCGTCCAGCCACTCGCGCTGCATCTGGTTCCGCAGGTCGGCGTCCAGGCCTGCGTGGTACATCCCCGCCCGCTGCCCCAGGGGGGCGAGGGCGGCGTCGGCGGCCTCGAAGACCTGCTCGCACTGCTTGCGCGTGGCGCAGTAGATCAGCCCGCTGCCGCCAAGAGCCGAAAGCTTGGGAAGGGCACGGGTCAGCTTGTCCTCGCGTTCGTTTTCGCTTTTACACCGATGCACGGAAAAGTGGAGGTTGGGCCGGTTGAAGCCGCCGACCAGGACGAGCGGGTCGCGCATGCCGAGGTTGGTGACGATGGACTGCTGGACGCGCTTGGTCGCGGTCGCCGTGGCGGCCAGCAGGGGCGGACTGCCCAGCGACTCGACCACTTCGCGAAGGCTGAGGTAGTCGGGCCGGAAGTCGTGGCCCCATTCCGAGATGCAGTGTGCCTCGTCCACGACGAACCGGGCGATCTTGACGCTCCGCAAGGCGTCCATGAACGCCCCCGACCGGAATCGCTCGGGGGCGACATACACCAGACGCAGCCGCCCCGCGCGCATCTCGCGCAACAGGTCGTTCTGCTCATCTAGCGATTGCAGCGAGGTCAGGCAGTTACACCCGATTCGGGCAAACTCGGGTCGGCGGTTCAGGGCATCCACCTGGTCTCGCATCAGGGCGATGAGGGGGGAGACGACGAGGGTGACGCCCTCAGAAAGAGCGGCGGGGAGCTGGAAGCAGAGGGACTTGCCCGCCCCCGTCGGCATGACGACCAGCACGTCGCGGCCTCCCAGGGCGGTCCGCACGGCCTCCTCCTGCTGCGGGCGGAACTCGCCGTAGCCGAAGAAGTTCTGCAAAGATCGGGACAGGTCTGATGCGGCGTCGGTGATGGTCATGGGTTCCCCTCCGTGGCGAAAGAACACCGAACGGATGTGTCTATTATACCCGACGCACGAACACGCCGCAAATCTTTTGTGCTTGACGGCCTACAGATTGGCGTCGGGGTGCGCGACCTGGAGACGCCGGTATTCTGCCATCGCCTCCCGAAGTTTCTGCGTGGGGGGTGGAGGGTTTTCGATCATCTCGACGAGGCGGATGAAGTCTCGTTCGGAAAGCACGATACGCTCGTGGGGTTGGGGGTCCGTTGCTTCGGTCATGTCACGGTCGTGCCTTTCCCTATTCAGATGCGCGGTCGCTGCGCCCCATGCCAAACGTGCAGGACGCGCACGAGGCCGCCGGTTTCCCCTTCCACTGGCTCAACGATGTAAAAAAGAATCCGGTAGGTACTTGCACTCCGGCGTTTCCTCGACGGACCGAAGTAAAGTGCCCGGCGAACCTGGACATCATACAGGTCGTTCTCGGGGGCGACCTCGTGGCTGGCAGGGAACATGGCTAAACGGTTGATCTCCGCGAGCAGTCCATCCTGCCAGCGGTCAGCGTATTCCGGCGAAACCACCTCAGATAGACGCTCGTGTTCCGCCTCCACTTTAATCTCGGCGGGTTCGGTCAGGCGCACGTCATAGATCGGCGGGTCAGACATGAGAGGCGGCCTCACGGGCGGCAGGGTCACTCTGCCGCTCCGCGCGCCGCCTCTGCACGTCGGCGGCATATTCCGCTACGGAGCGTTCACGCCCCTGTGCCGCCGCCTCTAAGCCACGCCGTATACCGCCCCGTATCTCGATCTTTTCTTCTTCCGTTAGATCATCAGGGTCGTATTCTTCTTCATCGGCGAGCGCTTTGCCGACCAACGCGTTCACAACGTCGCTGATGTCCTTCCCTTCGCGTTCAGCCCGCTCCCGGATGGTTGTTTCGATCTGTGAATTGAGAGTCACGGTCATCGGCTTTCCTCCTGCTGTTTTGTCGTTGTTCCTGTCATATCTTTACCTCATTCGCGGCGTCACCGTGTACATCCTGCACATCCGGCACGGCTGGGTGCGAACGGCGTTTATGAGTAAAAGCCCTCGGCCCTGAAGCCTCCCCGGCCCTGAAGGGCCGGTATACTCTTGAGTGAAAGTGTCTGCGATACTGAGGAGGAGACGGCAGGGCAGAGGTGAGGAGGAACCGTCAAAATCCCTTACCTGCCGTCCTCGCCGTCTTCAGTCCAGCCTTCAGTGCCGTCCTCAGTCTGGTAGTCAGCTTAGTCTTCAGTCGCGGAGCGACTTTCATTCAACAGTAGACCGGCCCTTCAGGGCCGGGAACTGTTGCTCTCATAAACTTTATTCACATCCGGCACGGCTCACAAAGGCCCCTCTCGACCTACTGCGGCTGTTCGTAGATCCGCGCCAGCATCTGGTCGAAGCCCAGGGGGGTCAGCTTGAAGAGTTCCTTGATGTCCTGGCTGATCGTGATGTTGTCCAGGGCGAGGTTTTTGAGCTGGTCGCGCGTCACGGGCGGTTTGGTGAGGATTTTCTCCATGACGGTCGCCGCCGCATACAGGAGCGGGATGGGGGCGTGCAGCAGGGGCTTCTTCGGCTTGCCGAGCGATTTGGCGATGCCCTTGATAAGCTCGTTGAAGGAGAGCTGGGTCGCGCCGCCGATCTCGTAGATCTGGTTGATCGTCTCGCCCATGACCAGCGACTTGACGACGCACTGGACCAGGTCTTCCACCCAGACCGGCTGGAACAGGTTGAAGCCGGAACCGGGGACGGGGATGACCGGGAACGGGGCGTTGATGGGCAGCCCGCCATGCAGGACCAGGTCCTTCATCTGGGCAATGAACTCGCCGTCAGGGCCGATGACGAGGGAGGGCCGGAAGATGGTGTACGGGAACTCGCTGCCGATAACGATACGCTCGGCCTGGTACTTGGTGCGCGAGTACTCGGCGGCGGCATTCAGGCTGGACCCGATGGCGCTCATGTAGACCATCCGGCCGTCGAAGCCCGCCCGCTTGGCCTCGTCCACGACGTTGCGGGTGCCCTCGACGTGAACGCGCTGGAAGGTCTGCCCCTTGCGCTTGATTTCGGCGATGATGCCGACGAGGTGGATGATGGCGTCCACGTCCTTGAACATCTCGGAGGTCAGCGTCACGGCGTCGGAGATGTCCACGCCGGGGATGTATTCCACGCCCTCCACGCGGTTCTTGCGAATCGGCACCAGGCGCGCAAGCCCGCGCACCGGATGCCCCACCTTGACCAACTCCGCGCAGACGTGCCGCCCGATAAACCCGGAGGCCCCCGTAACCAGTACCGTCATTGGTGCGTTTCCTATCTTATGAAAATCTTTCTGCCGCTATGATACCCCACAGCAAGCGAAAGGAGAACGCGCGGGCGGTCCTGGGGCGGCGTATGGTATAATCAGGCCGTGAAGCCGCTCGCCGAGACGAACCCCTACATCCGCGACCCCGAAACGCGCCGCCGTCGCATCGCCAGAAGCGTCTATGAGTCGTCGGTCTTCGAGGGCGCACGGGGCCTGGTCCCTCCTCAGTCTCAGACATCGGTCGCCAGTCCCCGTTTCGGTAGTGGTTTCAAGGATGTTGTTGTCTCGTCCGCTGGGTAGACTCCGAACATGGTCATCCAAGTCCTTCACTGCGCCCACTGCCAGAGCCAGAACGTCATCCGCCACGGCAAAGACAAAGCCGACCGCCAGCGCTACCGCTGCCACGACTGCCGCCGCACCTTCCAGGACGCCCAGGAGCAGGCGAGCCGTCGCGCCCGGCGCGCGGAAACCCAAGCCCGCGCCCTCGCGGCCTACCAGGAGCGCGCCTCGATGCGCGGGGTCTGCCGCCTCTTCGGCATCGGGCGGAACACCCTGAGCGGCTGGCTAAAAAAAAGCCCGCCACTTACCGCCGCTCCCCGAGACGCTGGCCCCCGTCCGACGCGATGACGTGCTGGAACTCGACGAACTCTGGTCGTTCGTCGCACGGCGCAAGAACAAGCGGTGGGTGTGGCTCGCCCTGTGCCGCCGGACGCGCCAGGTCGTCGCCTACGCCCTCGGGGACCGGGGCGTGCGGACCTGCCGCCTGCTGTGGGAGCGCGTCCCGCGTCGGCTGCGCCAGGCGCTGACGTTCACGGACTTCTGGGGGGCGTACCAGAAGGTGGTGCCGGAGGGGCAGCACGTCGCCTGCGGCAAGGGCAGCGGCCAGACTGATCATATCGAGCGGTTCAACAACACGCTGCGGCAGCGCCTCGCCCGGTTCGTGCGGCAGACGCTCTCGTTCAGCAAGTCGGAGGTGATGCATGAGGACTGCCTGCGGCTGTTCCTGCACCACTACAACACGCACATGGCTCCCGGCGTGGCTGCCAGCCAACAACACTCATGAAACCACTACCCCCGTTTCAAGGCTTCCACGAAGAATCCCGTCAAGTCATCGTAGCGCATCAAGTACCCCTTCCTGACGGCGGCCAGATAAAGCGCCCTCTTCCGTAAACGGGGTAAGACAGGCCCGCCTGTAGTGCCATCAGGTCTGTCAGCCACCGTGCTAGGCGACCGCTCCCTTCCCGGAACGGGTGAATGAGCAATAATCCGGCGTGAACCTCGGCCATGCGCCGGGCGATCTCCGGCACCGTTCCAGGAAGGCAGGGCGTGTGCCGTCGCAGCAATCCACTCTGAAAGTACTCCATGTTCTGCGGCACGGGGGCAGCGGGCGGCCATGTAAAACCGCCTTTGGGGACATCCACCGTGCGATACCGTCCCGCCCACCCGTAGATGCCGCCCAGCCAGTCTTTGTGCATCCGGCAGAGGAGCCTCGCGGCGAAGCGGGTTTGGCTGGTCAGGGTCATCGTCGAGGCATTCTGAGCCGCGTCCAACGCTTCAGCCTCCAGGCGGTCCATCTCCCGCTTGCGCCGTATCCCCAGCCTGTTCCGCAGAACGCGCCCGCCTGAGCCGGGCCCGCGTCGCACCTCCCCCCTCGTGCCTGCACCTTTTTTCACGAATTCCCCAGCAATTTTATATAAAAGGTTGAAGTCGTGGGTATAGATATGGCACAATACCTGTATAAATTATCGCAATGCGACCGGCGTTCTCGCCAGAAGACGTCACATCCCGGCATCCGCCCCGGATGGAGGAGACCGATCCATGCAAGCCGCTGTCGAAAAGATCCCGTTACACAAGTCCGACGCCCCGAAACCAAACCGAAAGAACAAGAAGCGCGATTCGCTGGCCGAGCGGCGGATGCGTCTGGCCGACGAGGAGGTGCGGGACAGCCGCAAAGAGCGCCAGGCGATGCTGCGCTTCCTGTCGTACCTGACGCCCTACCTGCCGCTGTTCATCACCGCTACCTGTTTCGGCATCACCAACTACACCATCGGCGCGGCCGTGCCGAGCATCACCGGGTATGTTATTGACCGGATTATCCTGCACGGTGCCACCCACCATGTCGGACGGAACAACCCCCTCTACCCCGTGCTGGACCACCTGCTGAACCGATTCGTGCCGCACGCCGGGCCGGCGGGGCAGGCGAACTTCCTGCTGGGCATGGTCATCGTCGTCCTGCTGCTGGCTGGCTTCATCATCTTCCTGCGCGGGTTTTTGGTCGGCATCGGCGGGCAGCGGGTCATCTTCAAGGTCCGCAACGACCTGTACGAACACATCCAGGGGCTGTCGCTGTCGTTCTTCCAGACGAACCGGTCGGGCAGCATCGTGTCGCGCCTGACCTCGGACATCGCGCTGGCCCAGAACTTCATTGGCAACGCCTGTACGCTGCTCTGGATGGACTCGCTTTCGGTCATCGGCATCGCCATCTGGCTGTTCGTCATCTCGCCGCGCATGGCTCTGGTTTCCCTGGCCGTGCTGCCCTTCTGGGTGTTCAGCGTCCGGTTCTTCGGCCAGCGCATCCGCAAGGCTTCCCATGCCGTCCAGGAGGGGCTGTCGGAATTGTCAGGCCAGGTGCAGGAGAAGGTGGCCGGGGCGACCGTCGTGCAGGCCTTCGCTCGGGAGAAGCGCGAGACGCGCCTGTTCCACCGGATGCACCGATCACTCTTTGACCGCCAGGTCGAGACGGTCCGCTACCAGGCGCTCAACATGGCGGCGTCCAACGTGCTGACCAGCGTTGCGCCCATCACGGTCGTTCTGTTCGGGGCGCACGAGGTCATCGCGGGGCGGATGACGACCGGCATGCTGATTACGTTCTGGACGACCCTGGGCCTGTTCTACTTCCCGCTTCAGCGGCTGACTGACATGGCCGCCGTCATCGCGAACGCCGGGGCGGCCATCGACCGCATCTTCGACATCTTCGACATCACGCCGGACATCGCCGACGCCGAGGGCGCGGTCGCCCTGCCCGCCCGCATCGAGGGCCGCGTCGAGCTTCGCAACGTCTCCTTCGGCTACGACGCGGACGTACCGATCCTGAAGGGGCTGAACCTGGACATCAAGCCGGGCGAGGTCATCGCCTTCGTCGGGCCGTCGGGCGCGGGCAAGTCCACCCTGGTTAACCTGGTCCCGCGCTTCTATGATGTGACCGGCGGACAGATCCTGGTAGACGGCCTGAACATCGCCGATGTCAAGGTGAAGTCGTTGCGGAACAACATCGGCATGGTGCTTCAAGACAACATCCTGTTCACCGGCACCATCAAGGAGAACATCCTGTACGGGAGGCCCGGCGCGACCGACGAGGAGATCGTCGAGGCCGCCGTCGCCGCCAACGCCCACGGCTTCATCGAGGACCTGCCGGACGGCTACGAGACGGAGATCGGCGAACGCGGCACCAAACTCTCCGGCGGCCAGAAGCAGCGCCTCGCCATCACCCGCGCTTTCCTCCGAGACCCACGCATCCTGATCCTGGACGAAGCCACCTCGGCCCTGGACAGCGAGAGCGAGCAGCTAATCCAGAACGCCCTGAACCGCCTGATGGTGGGGCGGACCACGCTGATCATCGCGCACCGGCTTTCGACGGTCATGCACGCGAATGTCATTGTCGTCTTGGACCAGGGGAGGGTTGTCGAGAAGGGGACACACGCCGAGCTTCTGAAGAAGGAAGGGCTGTACTACCACCTCTACATGGCACAGTTCTCCCATGCCTTGGAAGTCCACGACTCCGCCAAAGCGATTTTGGACGGCGAAGACGATGGGGACCCGAACGGGGAATACGAGAACGCCCGCGCCCTGCGAGAGCAGGCGACCGAGCGGCGGGCACTGGCGGCGCGGTAGCTCCGAGAATGACAGGAATCAGGCAGCAAAAGGGCGCGGGCGGTTCAAACCGCCCGCGCCCTTTTCTGATTTGAAGCCGGTGCTGAAAGACTTAATCTTGCCTTAACATTGCCCCCGTATAATGGGGTCACTCCACGAGACGCTCCGAAGGGGGCGTCCAGAAAAGGAATGACCCATGCCATTCTTCGGACAAGACCCCGTCTTCTACGATCTGCTGGAAGCGCAGGCCGAGGCCGCGCACAAGGCCGCCCAGACCTTCCAGGCGCTCTCACTGGACATGGGCCAGGCGGCGCGCTATGCCGAAGCCGCCAAGAAGATCGAGGCGGAGGCCGACGCCCTGACCCACGATCTGGTCAGCAAGGCCGACGCCAAGTTCATCACGCCGCTCGACAAGGGCGACCTGCATGCCCTCTCCCACGCGCTGGACAACATCACCGACACCATAGAAGCGACCGTCGCCCGCGTCGCCCTGTACCGCCTGACGCAGCCGCGCCCGGACCTCGCCCCGATGACGGAGCGGCTGGTTTCCATCACCCAGGCGACGCGCGAGGGCGTGAACTACCTCCGCCACCTCAAAGACCACAAGGGCCTGTCGCCGATCCTCGTCCGCATCCACGAGATGGAGAACCAGAGCGACGAGGCTTACCGTCAGGCCCTGGCCGTCCTGCTCAACCAGGAGGAGGCGAACCCGCTGCTCGTCATCAAGTGGAAGGAGGTCTACGACCGCATCGAGGTCGTCGCCGACGAGTGCGAGAACGTCGCGGACGTTCTGGAAAGCCTTGTGGTGAAGTATGCATGACATCCCCATTCTGCTGATCGTCATCGTCGCCTTCGCCCTGCTGTTCGACTACACGAACGGCTTCCACGACACGGCCAACGCCGTCGCGACCGTCATCTCGACGCGCGTCCTGCCGCCGACCTTCGCCATCGTCCTGTGCGCCGTCCTGAACTTCGCCGGGGCGTTCGCCTCGCAGAAGGTCGCCGGCACCATCGCGAAGGGGCTGATCGAGGCCCACGCCGCGACCCAGGAAGTCATCCTGGCGGCCATCATCGGGGCCATCGCCTGGAACGTCCTCACCTGGTACTTCGGCATCCCCAGCTCGTCGTCCCACGCCCTGATCGGGGGGCTGGTCGGCGCGACAATCGTCTTCTCCGGCACCCACGCCGTGCTGTGGAAGGGCGTCGTGAGCAAAGTCGTCCTGCCGATGGTGATCTCGCCCGTCATCGGCTGCGTGATCGCGTTCGGGATCATGATGCTGCTGTTCGCTTTGTTCGCGGACACGCGGCCCGCGAAGGTCAACGGCCTGTTCTCCTGGCTCCAGCGCATTTCGGCGGGGTTCGTCGCCCTCAACCATGGCACGAACGACGCCCAGAAGACGATGGGCGTCATCACGCTGGCCCTCGTCGCCTTCCATGTGATGCCGGGTGGTAAAGACGTCCGCATCCCGACCTGGGTGATCGCCTCGTGCGCGACGGCGATGGGATTAGGAACGCTCTCGGGCGGCTGGCGCATCATCAAAACGCTGGGGACGAAGATCATCGACCTCCAGCCGATCAACGGGTTCGCCGCCGAGACGGCCGCCAGCCTGGTCCTGTCCACGGCCACTTACTTCGGGATGCCGGTCAGCACGACCCACATCGTCTGCGGCAGCGTCTTCGGCGTCGGCATCGCCAAGCGGCTGAACGAGGTGCGCTGGCCGGTCGCGCAGAGCATGGTGACGGCCTGGGTCCTGACCCTGCCGGGCGCGGCTCTGGTCGCCGGCCTGAGCTTCTTCGTGATCAACCTGACGACGGGGGGCCACGGCGTCGTCGCGATGCGCTAGAGGGGATTAGCACATAGCGGGGAACGGGGAGAATGCCGCATGAACGAACAAGAACTCTTCACGCGCAGTCCCAAAAACCCGATCCTGCAAGCGGGCAACCTGCCCTTCCCGTGCAAGGCCGTGTGCAACCCGGCTGCCTGCCTCCTAGACGGCGAGACGCTGCTGCTTTTGCGGGCGATAGACAACGAGGACCGCTCCCACCTGGTCGTCGCCCGCTCAAAGGACGGCGTCGGCGGCTGGCAGATGCAGGACCCGCCGCTGCTCTCGCCGAACCAGGGCGCGGGCTGGTATGAGTCGCGCGGGTGCGAGGACCCGCGCATCACCTATATGGCCGATGAAGGGCTGTACGTCATCGCCTATGTCGGCTACTCTGATCAGGGCGCGGGCGTGTGCCTGGCGACGACGAAAGACTTCCAGAGCGTGTCGCGGCTCGGGCTGGTCATCCACCCATATAACAAGGACGCGGCCCTGTTCCCGCGCAAGATCGGGGGGCGCTACCTCCTGCTGCACCGGCCCACGGCGGGGCCGCTGGAAAACGTCTGGCTGTCGGAGAGCGACGATCTGCGGCACTGGGGCAGCCCGATCTGCGTCTTGCAGGAGGACCAGCAGCCCGGCTGGGACAGCGGCAAGGTGGGAACGGGGCCGACTCCAATCGAGACGCCGGAGGGCTGGCTGCTGATCTTCCACGGGGTCGAGCATGAGGAGAAGGGCTGGCTGTACCGCGTCGGTCTGGCCCTGCTGGACCTCGATGACCCGAGCCGGATCATCGCCAAGGCGCACAACTGGGTCTTCGGGCCGACGGAGCCATACGAGCTGCGTGGCGAGCAGCCCGGCATCGTCTTCCCGACCGGGGCGGTGGTGGAGGACGGCACCCTGCGGCTCTACTACGGCGCGGCGGACGTGAGCGTCGCCGTCGCGACCGCGCGGATGGACGATCTGCTTCAAGTGCTGCGGGACAACCGGATGTAGCCACAGATGGATGTAGGCGGGCGGGATCGGAGAAGAGGGCGGGGTCCCCCCACCCTCTTTCGTCTCCCTCGCCCCGGTCCCTCCGTCTGCCTCTTGCACAGTCTCTAAGCGCCAGGCCGGAGCGCGTCCAGCAGACGCACCTCGCCGGTCGCGCGGTCCTGATAGAGCCACGTCGTCCAGCCGTTCGCGGAGGGCAGGCCGAGGCAGGCGGCGGCGACCTTATGGATGGAGCCGCGATGCCCGCCCGCCGTGACCGTGCCGTCGGCATGAACGGCGGCCTCGACCGACGTGCCTTTGAGCCGCAGGACAGTTCCGACGGGTAACTGCCCGCTCTCGATGAGGCTGACGAACGGGAGGCGCGGCTTGGGGCTGCCCAGCAGGACGCCGTTTTCGTCTTCCGAGGTTAGTAGGGCCGGGGAGATGTTCGCTAACCGCTTCTCCGCGAGCTGAACGTAAGATTCTTCCCGGTCGATCGTGATGTAGTCCCGGCCCAGGCGCTTGGCGACGGCGGCTGTGGTCCCCGTCCCACAAAAAGGGTCCAGCACCAGGTCTCCCGCGTTGGTGGTGGCAGCGATGACCCGGTGCATCAGCGCCTCGGGCTTCTGGGTCGTGTGCGCTTTTTTGCCGTCCTTCTTCTCCCGCTCCCCGCCCGAGCAGATGGGAATGTACCAGTCCGAGCGCATCTGCTTGTCGTCGTTCCCCGCCTTCATCTCCCGATAGTGGAACGTGTACTTCTTCTGGTCAATGGATTTCTTCGCCCAGAGCAGAGTTTCATGGGCGTTGCAGAAGCGCGTCCCTTTCATCTGGGGCGTCGGATTTGACTTGATCCAGCACACATCGTTCAGCACCCAGTAGCCGACGTCCATCATCACGGCCCCGACCCGGTAGATGTTGTGATAGCTGCCGATGACCCAGAGCGTGCCGGTGTCTTTGAGGACACGGCGGCAGGCGGTGAGCCAGGCGCGGGTGAAGGCGTCGTACTCGGCGAACGACTTGAACTTGTCCCACGGGTCGGTGACGGCGTCCACCTTGGTCATGTTGGGCCGCCACAGGTCGCCGCCGAGCTGCATGTTGTAGGGGGGGTCGGCAAACACCAGGTCGGCGCACTTGGCCGGGAGCGCGTTCATCACCTCGACGCAGTCGCCGAGGAGGACTTGGTTGACGGGCGTGCCGTCCGGCGTCTTGTGCGCGGGAGTCCGCCGGGCGCTCGGCAGCTTGGGTACGGGGTTTTGGGGAGGCTGGGTGGTCATAGGCAGGCTATTGTACCACGGCGGACTCAGGAAAACAATGGCTTCGGACTCAGGGGGCCGTAAAGTTTTCCCGGTATTTTTGCAGAAGTTCGGCCTCGCGTTCCTGGCTGAGGCCGACTTTGCGCGGGGCGTCGGCAGGCCGGGAGTTGTCCCAGGTCAGGGTGTCGTTGACGGTATCGGCCAGCGGGCGGAAGGTCAGGCCGGCGGTGACGGCCTTCTCGATGCTCGCCGCCATGATGCCGCCCGAGCTGGAGGAGGCGGGGATATAGAAGGGCAGCAGGCTGAAAGTATCCGCCTGGTTCTCCTTCAGGAACTCGTCCCCGACCCAGACGAGCCGCGCGCCGCTGTCGCTGACCGACTTGCAGGTCTGGAGGACCTCGCCCAATGTCAGGGCGTAGTCGGGGCCGGTGGCGTTGTAGACGCCGGTCGCGCCCTGCTCGATCAGCCGGACCGTCCATTCGGCAAGGTCGCGGCCGTCAATGATCTGCATGGGCTGGTCGGGACTGCCCGGCGCGAGTACGTCGCCCCCAAGCGCGACCCGGTGCGGCCAGTAGGTGAACCGGTCGGTGGGGTCGTGCGGGCCGACGATGAAGCCGGGCCGGATGATCAGAGCGCCGTCGGGGAATGCCGACTGGACCGCCTGTTCGCACAGGGCTTTCAGCGGCCCGTAGGTGTCGCCGGCGATCTCCTCGGTGGTCGTGTCTTCCAGCGTCCCGACCGGGCCGTCCTCGTCCACGCCGGGCGCGCTGACGTCGGCGTAGACCGAGATGGAGGAGATGAAGACGTACAGGGAGGCCGACCCGGCGAGCATCTCGGCGGACTGCCGGACGACGCGCGGGACGTAGCCGCAGGTGTCAATGACTACGTCCCAGGAGCGGCCCGAAAGCGCGTCCAGGTCACCCCCGATCCGGTCCCCACGCAGCTTCTCGACGCTCGGGAACAGGTCGGCGTTCTGCCGGCCCCGGTTGAAGAGCGTCACCTCATGCCCGCGCGCCTGAGCCGCCTCGACGAGATGCCGCCCGACAAAGACGGTCCCGCCCAAAATCAGTATCTTCATTGCACCCCCCGTAACACTTCCGTAACACAGACTTTGGTATAATGCTCCTATGAGCGTTCTAGATGATGTCCTCCGCGCGAACGGCGAATTCGTGCGGACCTATGACCCCAGCCGGGCGACGGCCCCCGTCACCCGCAAACTCGCCATCCTTGCCTGCATGGACTACCGCATCGCGCTGTTCGAGGCCTTCGGGCTGAAACAGGGCGACGCCTACGTCCTCCGCAACGCGGGCGGCATCGTGACCGAGGATGTCATCCGGTCCCTGCTGGTCGCCCACTACCGCCTCGGGGTGGAAGAAGTCCTGATCGTCAACCACACCGAATGCGGCATGCAGACGTTCCGCGACGAGGACCTGCGGGACGACATCCGGCAGCGGCGCGGCACGGACACCATCGCGCCGGAGCAGTTCCACGCCTTCAAGAGCCTGGAGGAGAACGTCCGCCAGCAGATCCAGCGCGTCAAGTCCCACCCGTGGATGCCGGGCCACATCCCTGTCAACGGCTGCATCTACGATGTCCACACCGGCAGGCTCTCGGTGGTGTCGCTGGACGGTGCCTCGACGCAGGCCCTCCCCACGCTGCCGCCGCTCGCGCCGCTGAAGCCGGCGTGAGCCAGAGTCGCACAGGCTATGTTCCCGTTAATCCACGGGGACGCTGTATAGCGTGTCCTCCAGGGTGAAACTGACATGCCTGCCGTCGGGGTTCCACCGGACAGAAGCAGGGTAACTCGTCTTCCGGCCGCGCCAAGTGCCGACATGCTTTGGAGGGGTGCCGTCTAGATGACAGACCCAAACGTCCAAAGACATCGTGCTCTCATACCAGTTCCCCGTCCATGACGAAAGCCATTCGTCCGTGGCTGAGGACTCCTGAGAAACATTGATCCAAAGCAGCCGGTCGCCTTGCGGCGAAAGGAGGATGCTGCAATCCAGTCCGGCCCTGGGATGAGGCACCGAAAGCCGGCGACCCGTGGCACGGGGGCAGGTTAAAGAAACTTCTGCCAGCGAGAGTGGGAAAGCCGGCTGCCCCGGCCGCTCTTCCAAATCTGAAAAGAAGCTCACGATGACATGACCACGGGTGTTCACGCCCAGAACATCGCCCATCAGCCAGGACCCAGGATCGGAACAGAGAGGTAGCCTAAGACCGGGATGATCCACATCGTGTAAGTCAAGGCCCATCCAGCGGCGGCTGTCCGGCAGCCAGAACCCTTTTTGTGAGTTGGGCCAGCGGACTGTTTTGCCGTCCCTCCGCCGGGTCGCAGCCCAGGAGGCGGGGGGGCGGTTGTCCCTCTGCGTGTGCCAAAGCACGTTGTCCTTTTGCGTGTGCCAAAGCACCCACTGACCATCCGGTGAGGCGGAAGCGACCCGACCCGCCTGCACGGCGTTTAGTCTCGGCTCCGGCACATCCTTGTGTGTCTGCGTGTCATAGGAAAATGCCTCCGTGCCGCGCGGGGTGTTCTCGAAGTGGAGCAGCTCATGGTCGGTCAGCCACAGGTAGGGTTCCCCTGACAGCACATCGCCGTATCCTCGCTGCCAGCCCCCCACCGAAACGAGGGGTGTGATCCGGCGTGACTGATACTGCTTCTGGCCGTCCCAGAAGGCGAGGCAGAAAACGGCCCCGGCCACCGCGAGTCCTAGCGCGATTTGCAGGGATCGTTTTCGCATCATGTCATTCAGCCGCGAGTATCAGGCACTTCAGGTACTCGGACTCGGGCGCATCAAGCAGGACGGGGTGGTCGGCGGGCTGGCCGCGCTGCTCGATGAGTTTCAGCACCCTGCCCGAGTCGCGGGCCGCGCCCTCCACGACCTCGCGGAACTCGGGGGCGGACAGATGGTGCGAGCAGGAGCAGGTGACGAGGACGCCGCCGGGCCGCAGCAGACGCAGGGCGACGCGGTTGATCTCGTTGTAGCCACGGATCGCGCCGTCGCGGCTCGCCCGGTTCTTGGTGAAGGCGGGCGGGTCCAGGATCACCATGTCCGTGCGGTAGGACGAAGCCTCCAGCGACCGGAGGTAGTCGAAGACGTTTTCCGTCACGCCGGAATGGGGGATGGAAACCCCGCTGCGCTCCCACTGGCGGCCCGCAAGGGCGACGAATTCAGGGCTGATCTCGACATCGGTGACGCTCTTGGCCCCGGCAAGGGCCGCGCGCAGGCCGAACAGGCCGGTGTAGGCGAAGCAGTTCAGGACGTCCCGCCCGTGCGCCTGCTTGGCGGCGGCCTTCTGGTTCTGACGCTGGTCGAGGAACAGGCCTGTCTTCGCCCCGGTCTTCAGGTCCGCCAGGACCGTCATGCCTTCGTCGTCCAGGGCGAGTTCGTCGGGCGGGGCCTCGCCCGCCAGCACGCCGACGCGCTCCTCCAGCCCTTCCAGGCGGCGGACGGCGCTGTCCGACCGCTCGTAGATGCCGGCGGGGGCCAGTGTGTCTTGCAGGGCGCTGACGATGGCCTCTCGCCAGGGTTCCAGGCCGAGGGCGAGGAACTGGACGACGATGAACGGGCCGTAGACGTCAACGATCAAGCCCGGCAGGCCGTCCGATTCGCCGTGGACCAGGCGGTAGGCGACGGGGAGGGCGTTCCCTTCCAGATAGTGCGCCAAGCGGAACTCATGGGCGTGGACGATGCGCGACCGCCAGAAGGCATCGTCCACGGGGACATCGCCCCGGCGGGTGAGGTAGCGGACGGCGATCTTGCTGCGCGCGTTGAGGTAGCCCGCGCCGAGCGACTTGCCGCGCGCGTCCACGATGCGGACGATGCCGCCGTTCTCGAAGCCGTCGGGCGGGCCGGTCGCGATCTCGTTGTCGTAGACCCACGGGTGCCGCAGGCGGTCGGGGCGCTGGGGCCGGAGTTTGATGGTCGGTAACTTGAATGCCGGCGGCTTGCTTGTCGCTGCTGACTTAACGGCGGGTTTGACGGTGGGTGCTGCCATGGCGCTATTGTACCTGATGGCGTGACATGTAGGGGTGTTCCTTATGGATTACGAAGACGGCGGCGTATTGACCGGCATTGATGTTCTCGTCCGTGACGGATTCGGGCTGCTGCGCGGCAGTCGGGTCGGGCTGGTGACGAACCACACCGGCCTGACGCGGGACGGCCAGGCCACGATTGATGTCCTGCATGGGGCATCTGACGTTTCGCTCCAAGCCCTCTTCGGGCCGGAACACGGCATTCGCGGTGAGCAGGACGAACACGTCGCGGACGGCAAGGACGACAAGACGGGCCTGCCGGTCTGGTCGCTGTTCGGATCGCGGATGCGGCCCGCGCCGGATCAGCTCGCCGGATTGGAAGCGCTGGTCTTTGACATCCAGGACATCGGCTGCCGGTTCTACACCTACCTCAGTACGTTGGGGCACGTCCTTGAAGCGGCAAGCGAGGCAGGCCTGCGCGTGGTCGTCTTGGACCGGCCCAATCCCATCGGGGGCCGAGCCGCCGAGGGTCCGATGGCGGACGCCGACGCGCTCTCCTTCGTCGCCTACCACCCGGTCCCGGTCCGTCACGGCCTGACACTAGGCGAGATGGCGCGGCTGCTCCACGCCGAGAAGTCGCTGACCGGCCCGCTGGAAGTCGTTGCCTGTGAAGGCTGGCATCGGGGCGACTGGTACGACGCGACCGGCCTTGTCTGGACCAACCCCTCCCCCAACATGCGGCGTCTGACGGCGGCCACTCTGTACCCCGGCGTGGGCCTGCTGGAGTTCACGAACGTCTCCGTCGGGCGCGGCACGGACACGCCGTTCGAAGTGTTCGGGGCACCCTACATCGCCCCGCGCGACTTTGCGGGCGCGCTGAATTCCGAGGCGACTCCGGGCGTCCGGTTCATCCCCTGTCACTTTACGCCAAACGCCAGCGTTTTCAGCGGCGAGCCTTGCGGCGGGGTACAGATGTTAGTCACCGACCGCGACCGGCTGAATGCCGTTCAGGTCGGGCTGACGCTTGCCGTTATCTTGCGCCGCCTTTATCCCGACGCCTGGCAGCCCGACAAGATGCCGACGCTGCTGGTGAACGCAGAGGCGCAGGAAGCATTGCTGGCGGGCGCGAGCTACGCAGACATGGCGGAAGGCTGGGCCGGAGCATTGCAGGAATTCGGCGAGCGGTCGCGGGCCGTGTGGCTGTACGAGGAGTAGCGAGGGGGGAACCGTGTTCAAACGAGGCACTGTGAGCGGGGCGCTGCTGACGATAGCGGTTTCGGCGGCGGCATTCTTCGGCACGCTCCGGCTCGTTCCGCTCATCCCGGAAAGCTACTTTGTGCATAGGCCCGACTGGGTCTATCTGCCGCCGGTCATCCAGATCCCCATACTCGTCGTCGTGGGCGCTTCCGTGCTGGGCGGAGCGTGGGGCCTGTTGCAGATTGTCCTCATTCTGATGGCTCGGCTGAAGCGCCGCAAGCCTGCCTCCGCCGCAGCCGATCCCGAGGGGGTATGGCCGCCCGCTCCAACGCTGCCCTGGCCTAAGTGAAAGCGGGAATGGTCACGGCCTCGCCTTCGCGCAGGGCGGACTCATGAGCGCAAAGGCCGGGGGCGGTCCAATTCGCGGCCCTCACGGCGTCTATGGCTGGGGGGCGGCCCTCCACGATGCTCCGCACGAACTCGTGTGCCAGGTGCGGGTGCGAGCCGCCGTGGGCACCATCAGTCTCGTACTGCGTGAATTCCCTGATCTCCGGGGGCAGGCGGTCGGCGTAGTCGGGGAGGGTGACGCGGGCCGCATCCACAGGACGGCCGTAAGGAGTGCGCTCGTCGCCCAATGTAAACAGTGTCGGTCTGTCGCCGTGCAGGTGGCTCCACTCGAAGCCCCGCTTCGTGCCGTAGACGTGGAAGCCTTCGATATAAGAGCGGGCCGTTTCAAACCAGGAGCGGGTGACTTCGGCGGCGACGGGTGGGTCTTCCAGGCGGAACAGGGCGGTTTCCAGCCGGAACGGGTTCGCGCCGGGCTGACGCAAGTGTGGCGGGAGCAGGCCGGAACCGAGGCAGTGGACGCGGGTCGCCCGCGTCCCGGTCAGCGCGAGAAGGGGCGCGACGGCATGGGTGGCGTAGTGCATCGGCGGGACGGACTGCCAATAAGCGTCGCGCCCCTCCACGTCCTGGAAGTAGATGCCGCGCAGGAAGGTCAGGTCGCCCAACTCGCCCCGCTCGTAGAGGTCCTTGACGAAGAGGAATTCGCGCGAGTAGACGACGGTCTCCATCATCATGTAGTTTTTGCCGCTGCTGCGCTGTGCGGCCATGACGGCGCGCAGTTCGTCGAGGGAGACGCCCATCGTCACCGCGCTGGCGCAGTGCAAGCCGGAATTGAGGGCGCGCACGGCCTGTTCGGCGTGGAGGAGCAGGGGCGTGAGCAGGTGGACGGCGTCAACGCCGGGCGCATCCAGGAGGGCGTCAAGTGAGGCGAAGCGGCGGCGGACGCCGTAGCGGTCACCCACCCGGCGCAGACGCTCGGCGTCCGGGTCGCACAGGACGACCTCCTGCACGTCCGGATGACGCTGATAGATGGGTACGAACTGTTCCCCGAAGCCCAGGCCGACGACGGCGATGCGGAGCTGATTCAAAGTGGCCGCCGGTCGCCCAAGCCTTGCATGGCCGCCTCTCGGATATTCGGGGCTGGGTCGTTCAGCAGGAGTCGGAGCGCACCGGTGCTCTCGGCGTCTTTCGAGTGTGACAGGAACCGCGCGCCTTCCAGCCGGACCATGGGCGGGGGCGTCCGGCTCAGAATGGACACGCACGCCGCAGTCGCCGCTTGAGTCTGGTCTGAGGAGAGGAAACCGGTACGCCGGGCCAAACCCAGCACATCCAGCGCCTCGCTCTGCGAAAGCTCGTCCACGGGGCCGTTCAGGCAGGCGATGGCCTGGCGGGCTTGTGTGGGGGAGAGGTGCCTGGGTTGGCCGCGCACGATGGCGCGCTGGACACTGTTTTTGAGGACGATCATGTCGGCCATCCGCATGTTTGGAGGCTCGCCCATGCCCTCAGCCCCCGAGTCCCGAAACTCGTCGAGACTGCGCTGCCAGGAGGACTGATGCGGGGTACGATGAGCCGCAAGGCCCACCCAGGCGAGGGCGACCAGAAGCGCGGCCGCGAACGGCCAGCGGCGGCGCGTGCCTGGAACGACTTCAAGGGGATCATTCATGGCGCATCACACAGCACAAGGGTCCTGTCCGATCAGTGCATCTTGAACGGGCCGCCGTGGGGTTCGGAGGCCATGTCTGGACGGGTAGAGTCCTGGATGACCTCGTGCAGTTCCAGCACGTTCGGCTGGAAGTAGGCGTCTTTCGGCAGGGAACCCGATTGGGCATGGCCTTTGACGAAGGCGTCCGAGCGAATCCAGCCCATGAAGTCCTCCCTGGAGGCCCAGAAGGTCAGGATGATGTACGGATCCCCCTCGTTGACAGGCCGAAGCACCTGATTGGAAATGAAGCCCGGCATCCCGTCCACCAGGCCGGCCCTCTCCCGGAAGACCTTCTCAAATGCCTCCGCGTGTTCCGGCCTGACATAGATTCGATTGGCGACTGTGATCATGGCGTTTTTTCCTCGTTTTCTTCGTCTATGATACCACCCTGCGGACGGCTTTGCGCGAAGTCATTGGTGGCGGAGCGGGTGATGTTGCGGTGGCCGTCGGTCCAATGATCGCGATACCAGGTGCAGCACTCGAGGCGGTCATTCAGGCCCGCCATCCTGGCGGCAAGAGCCAAGCGGAACCGGTCGCGGGTCGCGGCGTGCGATGGGTCCTCGCATAAGTTGTTCCTCTGGAACGGGTCGGCCTGGTTGTCGAAGAGGAGTTCCTTGCCGTCCACGCGGTAGACAGCATAGGTGTAATGCTTGTCGCGCAAGGCCCGCCACTCGTGGCCGTCTTCCCAGGCAGCCGTCGCGCCGCAGATCTGAAGGAAGGCCGCTTCCGGCTCCGGCCCCGGCGTCCCGAGGGCGCAGTGGCTCAGGTCCATCCCCTCGACATCTTCCGGGCAGGGCAGCCCGAGCAGGGCGAGCAGGGTCGGCATCAGGTCCACCGTCCCGAGGCAGACATCGGAGACAAGCCCGGCGGGGAGACGGCCCGGCGCGCGCAGCAGCAGCGGGATGTGGCAGGCTTCTTCATAGAAAATGTTTTTGGCCCGCCGCCCCTGCGCGCCGAACATCTCGCCGTGGTCGGACGTGAAGACGACGATGGTGTCGCCCGACGCCCCACACTCCGCCAGCCCCGCCAGGAGACGACCGAGACTCTCGTCAATGCTGGTCACCTGCGCGTAGTAGCCGCGCCGCCATGACTCCAGTTGTGTTCGCTCGGCTGCGCTCAGAGTCGCCCAGGCGTCGGCGTAGGGGACGTCATTCTCCGCGCGGTAGTTGGGCGGGTCGGGGAACGAGGTCGCGGCATGCATCCGCCAGAAACGCGCGGGGACGTTGTCCGGCCCCCACGGGTCGTGCGGCGGTCCCCAGGAGAGGAACAGGGCGAACGGCTCCGGTTCCGCCGAGGCGCGGCGCAGGAAGTCTATGGCGAAGTCGGTCTGCGCGTCCGGCTCGTACACGCCCTCGCCGTAGAAGACCTTCTCGGTCGTTTCCGTGTGGTAGTACGCGCCGTAGTTGTCGTGGTGGAAGTTGTACGCCTTCCATTCGCCGTCAAAGCCCAGCCGGTCCGGGCCGCGCGGGACGAACGAGTTCCGGGGGTCGTCATGGTGTCCGAGTTCATTGGCGTAAAGATGCCACTTGCCGATGTATCCCGTCCGATACCCGGCGTCGGTGAGGACGTGGCCGAAGCAGCGCTGGTTGGAGTTCATCCGCAGCTCGTTGATGACCATGCCGTGAGAGGTCGTGTGCTTGCCGGTCAGGAGCGACGCCCGGTACGCCGTACAGACCGGGGACGAGGCCACGGCGTTGGTGAAGTTCACACCGCCGGCGGCGAAACGGTCAATGTGGGGCGTAATCGCCTTCTCGTCGCCCGCGTATCCCATTGACTGGTAGCGCAGTTGATCCGCGAAGACATAGACCAGATTAGGTCGCTGGCGCATCTATTCCCCCGTGGTTTCTGTAGACAGGGACAAGGCGGCGATGGTCTTGGCCCACTCCCAGAGCGCCCCCTGCGAGTGGCGGGCGCCATACTCGCGGAACAGGACAATGCCCTCGTCCCGAAGGATGCCGCCCTCGATGCGGGGGAGGCGGTAGTTGGGGAAATCCTCTTCCTTGCGCTGCCAGCCGCGCACCAGGGAGACGGCCCCGTCGCCGGGGCATTCGTGGCCGTAGTAAACCGCGCCGAGGAAGAAAGAGAGGGCGGCACCCAGGCACATCAGGCACGGCTCACCCGTCACGAACAGCGCGGCGTCGCGGCGGCTGCCGGGAAAGGGGCGCAGCCGGTCAGCGGCTTCCAGAGCCAGCAGGTCGGCGTGGACGAGGAGCCGTCCCTGCGCCCGCTCCTCGGTGTGTGCGGCGGCGATGACCCGACCATCAAGCACGACGACCGCCCCGATAGGCAGCTCGCCGTTGTCCAGGCCGACTTGGGCCATGTCCAACGCCTGGCGCATGAAGCCTTCGACCTGGTGCTGGTCCATGATCTACTCCGCGTCCCCGTCCGGCCCATGAAGATCGCCCACTGTAGCCTGCGTCACGCGGACGAGGTCGGCAGGCGCGAGGAGTATCTGCGTCCCCCGAACGCCCGCGCTGATGCTGATCTCTTCATGCTTCAGGGCGGGCCGGTCGAGGTAGACCGGCAGGCGCTTCCTGGTGCCGAGCGGCGAAACGCCCCCGCGCACATAGCCGGTGATGGGCTGGACCTCTTTCAGCGGTAGCAGGTCACAGCTCTTGTTCCCCGAAACGGCCGCCAGCGCCTTCAGGTCGAGGCCCGTCCCCGCCGCGACCAGTGCGAGCAGGACGCCGGACTTGTCGCCGCGCACGGCTAATGTCTTGAAGACCTGGGCATCGGGCAGGCCGATCTTGCGGGCGACCGTCTCGGCGGACAGGTCGGCCTCGTCAACCTCGTAGTGCGCGAGCCGGTAGGCGACATGGGCCTCGTCCAGCAGGCGCACGGCGTTGGTCTTAGCGGCGGCCTTCATGCCGTCGACGGCATGAACAGCCGCCGGTACAGGTTCGTCTGGAGCAGGTTCTCCGGGTCGCACTCGTGCTTCAAGGCCAGGAACTTGGCGACGCGCTCCTCGCCCAAGGCTTCCGCCAGCGACGAGCGGTGCAGGGCGCTGTCTTTGGCGAAGTAGAAGCGGCCCCCGGCGTCCAGCACAAGCCGGTCCATCTCGGCGGCGAGGCTCATCAAAGCGCCCTGCCGCGCGGGCACGACGGCGAAGTCGAGGGCGAACGAGTAGCCGTCTACGGCGTGGGTCATCAGGAAGTCGTCCGGACGGTGCCGCTTGAAGACGCCGAGGTAGGGGACGACGCCGTAAGCCTGGGCAAGCTTGATCTGGGCCGAGAAAACGGCCTGGGCCTTCTCCTTGGGGACGAAGCTCTGGTACTGGATCAGGCCGCCCGGTTTGTAGGCGTGTTTCCAGTTCGGCACATAGTCCAGCAGGAACGCGAAGCCCGCGTGGGACTGCGTATGCACCTTCCCGTCGCCGAGTTTGGCCGCACTGAGGGACTTGGCGAGGTTGATGGCGCGCATCCCCGGATCGTTGACGAACGGCTTCATGAAGCGCCACATGAGGGACTTGGGAACGACGCCGAACAGGCTGTCGGGCAATTCCTGGTTCTCGACGCGCAAAGTCTGGGCGGGGGCGGGGTCCTCGCCCGGCGCGAGGTAGTTGGCCTGATGGACCTGGCCGCGCCCCAATGCATCCCCCGTGGCGAAGCAGTCTATCCATCCCACCAGATAGTCGGACTTCGTCAGGCGCTCCTCGAAGACGCGGAACAGGTCGCCAAAGCTGCGGTGCGCGATGGGCGTCACGTTCAGCAGGCCCGAGTAAACCTTCTTGAGCTGCAAGTCGAGCCGCGTGATGACGCCGAGCATCCCGAAGCCGCCGATGGCGGCGTGGAACAGGTCGGCGTTCTCGGAGCGGGAACACACCTTCGTCTCGCCCGCCGGGGTCATGATCTCGAACTCCTGGATCCAGTCCCCGATCGGGCCGGCCTTCCAGTTATTCTTGCCGTGGATGTTCATCGCCGCCGCGCCGCCCAATGTCGGGAACATCGTCCCGGACACGACATTAGGCCACCAGCCGTCCTCGATGGTGTACTGCCAGAGCTGCTGGATGGTGACGCCCGGCTCGACTCGGATGAGTCCCGTCTGCGGGTCCCAGGCCAGTATCCGCTTCATGCGGGTCAGGTCCAGGCTGATGCCCTCGGCGTTCAGCGAGGCGTCGCCGTAGGAGCGGCCCGCGCCGCGCAGGCCGACCGAGCGACCCGAGCGCCGGGCCTGGTCGAAGACGGCGCAGACGCCGTCGGTCGTGCTGGGCCGGTAGACGTAGCTCAGGGAGGCGGAGGACATCCCCCACCCTTCCAGGCGCTCCAGGTGGTCGGCGGGCAAGGTTGTCTGCGGCTGAGGCATTGGCTTACTGCGGCTGTCTAATCATGTCTGTCTAGATGTTCAGGTGCTTGAAGATCGGGGCGGGGATGGCGCGGATGACGGCCATGATCGGCTTCCACTTCGCGGGGACATAGGCCACGCGGACCCTGTCTTTGGCGGCCAGCAATATCTCGGCGGCGGCCTGCTCGGCGGAGATCATGCCGGGCATCTTCAGGCCCTCGGTCATCGGCGTATCCACCGGGCCGGGCTTGATGGTCACGACGAACGCGCCGCGCCGCTCGATGCGGTTGCGGAGCGACTCCAGGTACGCATTCAGGGCGGCTTTTGAAGCACCGTAGACGGGGTTCCCGCGCCGCCCCCGGTCACCGGCCACGCTGGAAATGCCGACGATGGTGCCCGCCTTGGCCTTCTCGAATCGCCGCGCCGCCTCGTTTAGCCAGGCGACCGCGCCGGTGAAGTTGGCGGCGATGGTCTGCGCGTCCTTCCCCGTAGCATACTCCTCCGGGCCGACGGCGGGCATGACGCCTGCCGCGTAGATAATCAGATCCAGCCCACCCAGGTCGCGCGTGATGGTTTCAAACAGGGCCGGGACGGCCTCGGTGTCTGTGACATCGTGGGCATAGACCAAAGCCCCGGCGTCGGCACCGAGCGCCTGCGCCAGCGCGCGCAGGCGCTCTTCACGCCGGGCGACCAGGGCGACTCGGCAGCCGTCGGCGGCCAGGGCGCGGGCCAGGGCCTCGCCGATGCCCGACGAGGCCCCGACGACGATCGCACGCTTCCAGTGTGGCATGGCTAGCTCTTCTTGGCCACCCAGAGGACGGCGTTATGCAGGACGCGGCGGACGTTCGGGTCGAAGTAGGTGGGGTACGTCTCGTGGCCGGGCCGGAAGTAGAAGACCCGCCCCACCCCGTAGCCCTGCCCCTTGCCGCCGCCCGGCCCGCTCGTGAAGGCGGGGTCAATGCCCGCGCCGACCGTCGCCGTGAAGGAGGGGAAGTATTCACCGCCGAGCGGGAAGTAGGACTGGAAAACGACCGTCTGCGGCGGCGGCACGTCGAACGGCGAGCCGTACATCTCCTCGGCGGGCAGGGAGAAGTCCTCGACCCCCTGGGCGATCGGGTGCTTCGGGGCGCAGACGGTGATCTCCTCGGTGTCGGCGGGGTTTTCGGCCTCGCGCCAGCCGCCCTTGAGGTGCCCGGTGCAGCCCAGGATGCCCCGGAAGGTCTTGGAATAGTGGGCGGAATGCAGGGCGATAAAGCCCAGGCCGCCCTGCGCGGCTTTAATGACCTTGGCCGCCGTCTCGTCCGTGACCTCGCCGTGTCGGGCATGGCCCCACCAGATGATGGCGTCAATGCCGGACAAGGCTTCCTCGGTGATGCCCTGGTCCGGGTCATCGAGGTTCGCGGTCGTGGCGACGATGCTGCCGCCGCCCATCTCGTTCAGTCCGTCGGCGATGGCACCGTTCAGGCTCTTCGGATAGATCTCTTTGGGGGCATGGCGGGGCGCTTCGTCCCAGACCAGCACGCGCACGGGGTTGTCGGGCATTTCTTGTCTCCTTATTCGCCGCCGGCACCGACGCCGGGTTCGGTCATCTTGCGGGCATCCAGCAGGTCATCAAGCTGCTCGGCGGGCAGGATCTGCTCGGACACGCAGAGGTCGCGGACGGTCCGGCCCTCGTCCACGGCCCGCTTGGCGAGCTTGGCCGCGTTGTCGTAGCCGATGACCGGGGCGAGACTGGTCACCATGCTCATGGACCACTCCACCAGACTCTCCGCCCGCTGCGTGTTCGCCGTCAGCCCGGCGACGGCCTTGTCGGTGAAGACCGTGACCGAGTTCGCCAGGAAGGTGAGGCTCTCCAGCACGTTCCGCGCGATCACGGGGAGCATGACGTTCAGGTCAAGGTTCCCATGCGTGTTGGCGACGGTCACGGTGACGGCGTTGCCGATGACCTGGGAACAGACCATCATGAGCTGTTCGCACATGACCGGGTTGACCTTGCCGGGCATGATGGAGGAGCCGGGCTGGACGGCGGGCAGCGAGATCTCGCCCAGGCCGCAGCGCGGGCCGGAGGAGAGCCAGCGCACGTCGTTGGCGACTTTCAGCAGCGAAGCCGCCACCGTAGACAACTGGTTCGCAAGCTCTACGGAGGCGTCCTGGCTGCCCTGCGCCTCGAAGTGGTTCTCGGCCTCAACGAAGGGCAGGCCGAAGCGTTCGGCGAGCTTCGCCGAAACGGCGGCCCCGAAACCTTCCGGCGAGTTAATCCCCGTCCCGACCGCCGTCCCGCCGATGGCGAGTTCCATCAGGCGCGGCTTGACGCCCTCCAAGCGGGCGATACTCAGTTCCACCTGCCGCGCCCAGCCGGAAGCCTCCTGGCCGAGACGGATGGGAGTCGCGTCCATCAGGTGAGTCCGGCCGATCTTGACGATCTCGTCCCACTCGCCCGCCTTGTCGGCCAGGGCGGAATGCAGGGCGCGGAGGGCGGGCAGTAGCCGACCCTCCAGTTCGGTCGCCGCCGCGATGTGGATGGCGGAGGGGATGACATCATTGGAGGACTGGCTCTTGTTCACATGGTCGTTGGGGTGGACCGGGGACTTGGAGCCGATCACGCCGCCCATCAGCTCGATGGCGCGGTTAGAGATCACCTCGTTCGTGTTCATGTTCGTTGACGTCCCGGACCCGGTCTGGTAGATGTCCAGGACGAACTGCGCGTCCAAAGCGCCCGCGATCACCTCATCGGCGGCCTGGTAGATGCCTTCGGCGGTGACCGTGTCGAGCAGGCCCATCTCGACGTTCACCTCGGCCGCCGCCCGTTTGACCGCCCCCATCGCCTGGATGAAGGGCCGGGGGAAGCGGACGCCGGAGACGGGGAAATTGGCGACCGCACGGGCGGTCTGCGCGCCGTAGTAGGCGTCGGAGGGGACCTGGAACTCGCCCATCGAGTCCTTTTCGGTGCGTGTGTTTGTCATACTGTTGTCGAATTACCTGTGCGTGTCGCTGGAAAGATGGTAGGAGAGGACGGCGAGTTCCTGTAAGAAAGAGACGTTGCGGACGACCACCCGCGCCGGCACCCTTAAAATGATCGGGGCGAAGTTCAGGATCACGCGCACGCCCGCGAGGATGGCGTCGTCCGCGACATGCTGGGCCACCGAGGCGGGGACACAGATGATCGCGATGCGCGCGTTTATCTCGGCATTGGTCTGCCTGAGCCGCGCCCCATCCTGGATGACCAGATCGCCCTGCGGCCTCCCCACCTTGCCGGGATCGTTGTCAAAGGCGGCGGCGATGTGGAACTTGTGTTCGCGCAGGCCGGGGTATCCAATCAGGGCGCTGCCAAGGTTGCCCGCGCCGATGACGATGATCGGCTGCATCTGGTCTATCTTGAGGATGCGCGCGATGCGCGTCTGAAGCTCAACGACGTTGTACCCGACGCCGGGCTTGCCGAACTCGCCGAAGTAGGAGAGGTCCTTGCGGAACTGGGCGGCGTTGATCCCGGTCTGTTTCTCCACGTCGGTGGAAGAGATCGTTTCGACTTGTGACGCCTCAAGGTCAATCAAATAGCGGAGGTAGGTGGCGAGCCGTTCCAGGGTTGGAATCGGGACCTTCGGGCTGCTGTTCACGGGGAGTTTCTCTTGCCATTCCACCGCCTGCCGTCATCGCCCAGGCTGTTCGGTCCGTCTCTTCAGTCTCTTCTGCTTGTGAAATCTATCACAGGTATTATACTGCCGCCGGGGAGCGGCGTCAAGCCCCTGCCCATCAGTCAGCCAGACCCTGCGGCGACCACCAGGGGTCGGTGAAGAGGGCGGCGACCTGGTCGTCGTCCGCCGGGGCCGTCCCGGCGGCGGGCAGCGCGCTCTGGGCCAGGTCGCCGACGAAGACCAACGTGCCGCCGCCGGTCGCGGGCGCGGTCGTCAGGGCACGGAGCGTGAAGGCCGTGGCGGAGGGGCTAGCGGCGGCCCCGGCCTGGGCCGCCCGCAGCGCGCCCCGCAGCACCGACGGGCGGGTCAGGCCGCTGCCCGGCGGCAGGCTGATGGCGATGGTCATGCGGGCCGCGCGTGGGTCGAACTGGACATCGGCCACGGTGACGCCCGCCGCGCTCAGGTCACGGGAGCCACGCAGGGTGCCGAGGACCGCCTGCTCCGCCGCGTCCCGCAAGGCGCCGTCGGCCCCGGCAGGGTCGGCCAGCGCACGAACCGGGGCGACCTCGACGGGGGCGGCCTGGACCTCCGGCGTCGTTCCGAAGCCTAAAGAGGCGAGCGCGGCCCGGCGGTGGACGGAGGCATAGGCGAACGCGATGACCAGGCACACGAGCAGGGCCGCCGCCAGCGCGCCCGCGCGCAGGGCGGCTTCGGGGTCCCGTGTCAGCCGCCCCCAAAGGCGGGCGGAAACCGCCGGTCCGGCGGCACGCTCGCCGCCCGGCACGGCCTCCACGGCGCGCTCCCGGTCGGCACGCCCGCCCGGCGTCTGCCGCTGGAGCAGGCGGTCCAGCTTCAGCCGGTCGGCGGGGCCGTCGGGGCTGGCGTCCAGCGCCATCCGATACCACTGGATCGCGTCGTCGAAGCGGCCCTGGTTCTCGTAGATGTCTCCGAGCAGGCTCTGGGCGGCGGAGCTGTCCGGGGCGAGGCGCAGGGCGGCCATGCACTGGCCCACCGCCTCCTCCCAGCGGCCCCGCATCCTCAGCAGGTTCGCCTGGGCCAGCAGGGCGTAGACCTCGCGCGGCAAGCCCCCCTCCTCGCGGGCGGGCAAGGCCGGGCCACTCCCAGTCGGCCTGTCACTCCTCCTGACGATGTCCGGTCGATCCGAAGCCATTCTCACCTCTCGGCGTCGGCGGCAGGGTGCCGGACGCCGTTTCTTCCCATTCGACGCGCAGGACGGGCGCGACCACGAGCTGGGCGATGCGGTCCCCGCGCCCGATGCGGACCGGCTCCCGGCCCAGATTGATCAGCAGGACGCCGACCTCGCCCCGGTAATCGGAGTCAATGGTCCCCGGAGCGTTGACCATTCCAAGGCCGTGCCGGAGGGCCAGGCCGCTGCGCGGGCGCACCTGCGCCTCGCAGCCCCCCGGCAAAGCGATGCGGATGCCGGTCGGGATGAGGACGCGCTCGCCCGGTGCCAGGTGCAGATCCTCCGTGACGGCGGCGTGGAGGTCCATCCCCGCCGATCCGGCCGTCGCGTAGCGCGGCAGCGGCAGGTCTTCGGCCCCTGCATCGCGCACGATGGAGACGCGCACCGCGCTCATGAGGACGCCCGACGCACCGGCAGGACCACGAGGAAGGTCGTCCCCTTCCCCGGCTCACTCTCTTCCACAGACACCTTCCCCCCGTGCGCCTCGGCGAGCGCTTTGACCAGGGCCAGGCCGATGCCGGTCCCGCCGACCTCCCGGTTGTCGCGGTTATCCACCCGGTAAAATCGCTCGAAGACTTTGTGCTGATGCTCGCGCGAGATGCCCATGCCCTCATCGGAAACGCGCAGCGCGACCGAATGGACCGGGTCGCCCAGGACACGCCCGGAGACGCGCACGCTCCCGCCTTGCAGCGAGTATTTTATGGCGTTGTTGACCAGGTTGGTCAGGATCTGGTCCAGCTTGTCCGGGTCGGCCTCGACGAGCGGGAAATCCGGGGGGAAGTCCAGAAGTAGAGCGTGTTCCTTGGCATAGGAACGCTGGGCGGCGATGACCTTCTCCGCCAGGGCGGTCACGTCCACCGGCTTCCAGTTCATCTGCATCGCGCTCCCCTGCTCGATGCGCGAGATGTCCAGCAGGTCCTCGATCAGCCGCTTCAGCCGGTCGCACTCCGAGTTGATGATGCCGTAGAACTCGCGCCGGGTCGGCTCATCGTAGTAGCCTTCCTCGTCCGTCAGCAGGGTGGAGATGAAGCCCTTGATGCTGGTCAGCGGGGTCCGCAGCTCGTGCGAGACGGTGGAGATGAAGGCGGTCTTCATCTGCTCGACGCCGCGTATTTCGGTGATGTCGTTGAAGATCGCCACGATCCCCGCCGGTGCCCCGTCGTCGTCCCGCACCGTCGCGCATTGCACCTGGTAGATGCGCTCCTGGAACTGGTCCTCCGGGGCGGCATCGGGGACGGGGAAGGCGACCTCGTCGGCCACCTCGGCGTGGCCGGAGGAGAGCGCGCGGGCCAGGATGGCGCGGACGCGCGGGTCCGTGATGGCCCGGTCGTAAGGGACGTCGATCAGCGGCAGGGAGGGCGCGATGCCCAAGATGGCGCGCGCCGACGGGTTGATCTGGAGCAGACGGCCGTTGTTTCCGACCATGAGCAGGCCCGCATATAAGCTGTCAATGGTGTGGAGCAGCTCCTGCTTTTCCTGCACGACCTCGCGGTACATCTGGGCGGAGGCGATGACGGCCGCGCCCTGCTTGGCGAGCTGTTCCAGTAGCCGGACGTCCTCCTCCGCGAAGACGCCGCCATATTTCTTGTTGAAGACGTGCAAGACGCCGACCGTGGTCCGGTCCACGACACGGTTGTCCTCATCGCGCTTCTCCACGATGAGCGGGACGGAAACGGCATTGCGGATGCCCAGCCGTGCCAGTCCCTCCGCCGCCGCGCGCGGGTCGAGCGCGGCATCGTAGGTGATCAGGGAGGAGTTGGCCCGGAAGACCTCGTTGGAGACTCCCTCCTCGGCCACGCCCCGCTCCATGGCCGTCAGCTCCTCGCGCGTCAGTCCCACGGCGGGGTGGGTGGCGTACAGGGTCGCGGCGCTGGTATCATGGAGCATGAACACGCACTTCTGGGCCTGGAGGATCTTGGCGATCTTGTCCACCAGCCGCTTGAGGATGTTTTCGAATTCGCCCGGCGCGGGCAGGGGCAGGGCGGAAGGAGTCAGGGGGGGGCCGGGCGGCTGAAGCGGGCCTTTCGTCTGGACCTCGTGGATGCGCTGCTCTAGGTCCAGGTTGGCCTTCTCCAGCCGCTCGATGTACAGCCGGCGGTCCTCATATACGGACGGCAGCGGGTCGTTCCCGCCGTTGTCTGCGGGGCCGGGCGGAGGGGGCGTGTTCTGCGACATCGTGAGCGGCGTACCTCAAGGCATTATAGCACACCGTTCGGAAGCGCGTCAATCGCGCCCATGCAGGCACGTCACGGCATGAGGAGCCGGCCGCAGTTCTCGCAGGTCTGCATCTGCGTCCCCTCCTTGACGGCCTTGATCGAGGTGGAGGACAGCGTCATGCGGCACCCGCCGCAGGAGTTGCCTTCGACGCGGGCGATGCCGATGCCGCCCTGTTTCGCCCGGAGGGCGTCATAGCGCTTCAGGGCGGCCTTGTCCTCGACGGCAGGCTCCGCCGCCAGCCGCTGCCGGGCGAGGTCGGCAAGCTCCAGCTCCAGCGCCTCGTGGCGGGACCGGAAGGCGGCGACCACCTCGGCCCGGTGTCCGTCCGCCTGCCGCGCCCGCTCGTCGGCAACGGTCAGGGCGGCCTGCGCCTGCTCGGCCCCGTCCATTAGCTCCAGGACTCGCCCGTCCAGGTCCGACTGCTGCCGCCCCAGCGCCTCGATCTCCTTCTCGATGTTCGCCAGCTCCTTCGGGTTGGTGACGGTGCCCTGGTAGAGTTTCCCCTGGTAATTCTTGCGCTTGGTCTCGACCGCCGCTAGTTTCAGCTCGCTGTCCTTCAGCTCGCCCGCCATCTTCTGCCACTCGCCGCGCCGCGCCTGCGCCTCGGCGTGAGCGGCGGCGGCGGCGGCGGCGGCAGCGGTGCCGTTGTCAAGGGCGGCCTGCACCCTTTTCGCCCTCTGGATCTGAGTATCTACGAGCTGCAAGGCGTATAGCGCGTTCAGCGTTTCGGGAACGGTTGGCATGGGAAAGGACTCCTCACGGGGACGCATCGCGATGACGGGGTGACGCCTGATTCTAGCAGAAACGGGCGGCCCTGTCAAATCAGGTACAATAAAGGCATGGCGAAAGCGCAAACACGATTTGTCTGTCGGCAGTGCGGCCACGAAAGCCCCAAGTGGCTCGGCAAGTGCCCCTCCTGCGACGAATGGGGGACACTGGAGGAGACGGTCACGGCCGCGACGCCCAAGTCATTGACCGCCCGCACCTCGCTCCCGACGTCCTTCATCGGGAAGAGCAAGCCGCAGCGCCTCAGCGACGTCCCCTCCCCGAGCGAGGAGGGACGCATCCTGAGCGGCATGGGCGAGTTCGACCGCGTCCTGGGCGGCGGCATCGTGCGCGGCGCGCTGACCCTCATCGGCGGCGATCCGGGCGTGGGCAAGTCAACGCTGCTCACTCAGGTCGCGGGCCAGCTCACGAATCGGGGGGGAAAGACCCTTTACGTCTCCGGCGAGGAGTCGGCGACGCAGATCAAGCTGCGGGCGGAGCGGCTGGGCATCACCGGCGGGGACCTGCTGCTGCACAATGAGACGGACGTGACCCAGATCGCGGCGACGATCCAGGCCGAGCGGCCACTGTTCGTCATCATTGACAGCATCCAGACGATGCACCACCCCGAAATCGAGTCGGCGGCGGGCAGCGTCTCGCAGGTGCGCGCCGCCACCGCCCAACTCGCCCAGGTGGCGAAGGGCGAAGGAATTCCCATCTTCCTGGTCGGGCACGTCACTAAGGACGGCGCGCTTGCCGGGCCGCGCGTCCTGGAACACATGGTGGATACGGTGCTGACCTTCGAGGGCGACCGGCACTACACCTACCGCATCCTGCGGGCGGTGAAAAACCGTTTCGGCTCGACCGACGAGCTGGGGCTTTTCGAGATGCACGAGGAGGGGCTGGTCGAGGTCCCCAACCCCTCGGAGATGCTGCTGGCCGAGCGGACCCAGAACAGCGCCGGCTCGGCCGTGCTGGCGACGGTAGAAGGGACGCGGCCCCTGCTGATCGAGGTGCAGGCGCTGGTCGCCCCCTCCTATCTTTCCAACCCGCGCCGGACCGTTTCGGGCGTTGACGTTAACCGCGTCAATCTCATTCTCGCCGTGCTGGAGAAGCGCGTCGGGATCAGCCTCGCGAACCAGGACGTGTTTGTCAACCTTGCCGGGGGCGTGCGCGTGGAGGAGCCGGCCGCCGACCTCGCGGTCGCCGTGGCCGCCGCCTCCAATTTCCAGGAGCGGCCCGTGGACTCGACCACGATCTTCGCCGGGGAGGTCGGGCTGGGCGGCGAGGTGCGCGCGGTCGGCCACATGGACCTGCGGCTGCGCGAGGCCGCCCGCATGGGCTTCCGCCAGGCCATCATCTGCGCGCGCAACGCGGCGGGGCTGCGCCGGACGCCCGACATCAAGGTAATCGGCGTGGACACCGTCCGCCAGGCGCTGGAAGTCGCCTTGACCCGCCCATGAGGCGGCTCTGCCTGTCCCTCGGCCTGCTCTTCGGCCTGCTGCTGGGGTCGTCAGCCCACGCGCGGCAGCCGCCCCTCGTCGTCGTCGTGCTGCCGGGAACAAGCCTGCGCGGCTGGCAGGACGCCGACGCGCCGTACCTGCACCGGCTCATGGCTTCGGGCGCGCTGGCCGTGATGAACACGCGGACGGCCCGCCTGCCGAACGACCACACGCGCGAGACCCCCGAAAGCGCCGCCCTGACGCTGGGCGCGGGGGCGCGGGCGGCGGGCGGCCCGGAAGCGGAGGAGTTCCTTGCGCCGTCGGCGCTGACCGACGTCGGGATTCCTGCCGGCGAATTGTACACGCGCCGCTTCGGGCATGTGCCGCCGCTGAACCGATCCGTCAACAACTCCTGGCCCGCCCTGACTCGCGCCAATGAAGGGCTGGGCTATCGCCTCCGGCTCGGCAGTCTCGCCGACGCCCTGACGGCCAAAAGGGTGACGATCTCGGCGGGGGGCGGCCCATCCGCAGACTGCGTCGCAGCCGCGAGTGACGGCACGGTCAATAAGTCTGAAACCCTGACGGCGGCGGACGGGCAGTGCGTGGTCTGGGACGCCGGGCCGGACATCGCCGCCGCCGACGGCCTCCTCGGGAGGGCGGCGGCCCAGGTCGCCCGCCTGCATGGCCGCCTCCTCGTCCTGTCCCCTTTCGCCGGTGATGTGGGCTACGCGCGGGGGGAGCGGCTGACGCCCATTCTGGAGTGGGGCGAGGGCGTCCCGACGGGGCTGCTGCGCTCGCCGTCCACGCGCCGGGCCGGGCTTGTCGTCAACACCGATTTCGCGCCGACCCTCGCCGCGTACTACGGCATCCGCCGGGAGGACTTCACGGTCCGCCCGTTCGGGGAGGTCTGGACCGTGACCGCCGCGCCCGACGCCGAGCGGCAGGTGAGCGCACTGGACGGGCAGGCGGTGCGGCAGGCCGGGGGCATGAAGGTCCTGCCCTACCTGGCGGTCGCGCTGGCCCTCTGGATGATCGGCGGGACGGCGCTTGCCTTGTGGAGCCGACTGCCTCCCTGGTGGCCTATCGTTCCCCCGGCCCTACTGGTCGCACTCGTCTTCAGCACGTCGCTCCAATCGCTCGCCCTCTGGTTCGGCGTCCTCCTGGCAGCGTCCTTCGTCCTGGCACATTGGGTCGGACTTCGACCGGCCCTCCTGCTGCTGCTGGTCGTCCTGGCTGCGGCCCTGGCTGGGGACATGCTGACCGGCAGCCGATTGATGCAGCGTGGGCTGCTCGGCTACTCTGCCATCGAGGGGGCGCGCTACTACGGCATTGGCAATGAGGCGATGGGGGCGCTTCTGGGGGCGCTCCTCGTGGTCGCGGCCCGCCTGTGGCGGCCCTTCGGACGCTGGCGCGGTCTGCTCCTGCTTCTGCTCGGAATCGTGTCCTTGCTGCTCGGGTCGGCGGGCGCGAAGGCGGGCGGCCTGCTTGTCTCGCTGGCCGCATTCGGGACTCTAGGCTTTGGCCTGCGGGGCAGGCGGTGGACGGCGCGGGCGGTCCTGCTCCTTGGGGCCGGTGCGGTCACGGTGCTGGCGCTTGCCGCCCTGGCCGACGCGGCCGGACAGGCCGGGGCGCACTCGCACATGGGGGAGGCCGTCCGGCGCATCGGGGCCGGGGGCTGGTCCGAGGCCGGGGACATCGTGGCGCGGAAGCTCGCAGTGGACGGGCGGCTTGCGGTCCACAGTGCCTGGGCTTTGCCGCTCTGGGGCGGGCTGCTCTGTCTCGCGCTGACATGGCGCAGGGCAGCCGCGGGGACGACGGAGGGGCGGGCGCTCCGAGCCGCCGGGATGGTCGGCGTCGCCGCCTGCGTGGCACTTAACGATGCGGGGGTCGTCGCCGGGGCGCTCTGCCTCATCCCGCTCTGGTGCGACAGCGTCGCGCACCTGACAAACAGAAAGCCCCTGCGAACACGGGTGTGATCGCAGGGGCCTGAGAGCGCCGACTACTGAGCAGGCGCGGGAGCCGGCGTCGCGGGCGTGGCCGGTGCGGCGGGCGTCGTGGTGTCGGTCCCCGCAGCGGGGGTGGTCGCGTCCATCGGCGGCATCAGCACCCGGTTGATGATGTGGATGACGCCGTTGCTGGCCTGGATGTCAGCTTTGGTGACGGTGGCGTCGTTGACCTGCAAGCGGCCGCGGCGGCCCTTCGTGACCTGGAGCGTCGCGCCTTCCACGGTGGGAGGCGAGGTCGGGCTGGTCATCGCCATGGCGTCGGCCGCCATGACCTTGGCCGGGATGACGTGGTAGGTCAGGACCATCTTCAGCTTGGCGGGGTCAGCCATCAGGGCGTCGAGCGCGCCGGCGGGCAGGCGGGAGAACGCCTGGTCGGTCGGGGCGAAGACGGTGAACGGGCCGGCACCCTTCAGGGTGTCAACCAGCCCGGCCTGCTGCAAGGCCTTGACCAATGTCGTCAGGTTCTTAGCCGCCATGGCGGTGTCCACGATGTCGAGCGTCGCCGGGGCGGCGTCCGCGCCGCCGCTCGTCGGGGCCGGGGCAGGCGTCGGGGCGGGAGCGGGCATGGGCATCGGGGCCGAAGACATCGGCATGGTGCCCGAGTCCGCGCTTGCCATCATGCCGCCGCCCATGCCATTCTTGGTGCCGATAGATTCATAGGTGGAGATGTAGTCGGCGATCTGCTGCTTCTCTTTATCGTTGCTGTAGACGTCGGCCAGCTTCAGGTTGTACTCACCCGCCAGCGAGGCGAAAGTCTGACCGCGCTCGACCGCGCGGGCCACGATGCCGAACGGCGTGAAGCCCTCTTCGGCGATCTTGGCGACCGTCGCGATCTGGCTGTCCGACAGGCCGCGAGCCTTCGCCTGCTTCAAGTCGATGTAGTCATAGGTCGGGTTGCTCAGGATGGAGTAGTCCATCGTGCCGCTGGACATCGAGCTGCCGGACATGGACCCACTGGCCGTCGAGCCGCCGCTCATGCCGGCGCTCATGCCGGTAGACGTCGAGCCGCCGCTCATACTGCCGGAGCCGCTTCCCGTCTGGGTCGCGCTCGGGGCGCTGCCGCCGACGCCGGTGCCTGGGGCGCCGGAGGTTCCGGGAGGAGTCACCGCGCCGGTCGCGGAACTGTCGGGGACGGTCGTCGTCGTGCCGGGGCTGGTCGTCGGGTTGGCGTTCGTGTTCTGGGCATGGACGCCGGCCGTGGAGGCCGCGAGCATGGCGGCGACCGCACCGGCGATGGCCCAAGTCTGGGTTGTCTTTCGGGTCTGCATAGTAGGAAATGCTCCTTTTCTCGGGATGGTCTTCAGAATGTTCACGGGCTGAACCGACTCCCACCCGCTCTACCGATGTGCGGTCAAGGGGAACTGCGGGGCTTGCGGGGCGTCGGTGCCGTCCGCTACCTTATACCTCAGACCCTCGCGCCTCAAACCCGGCGTCTGCTCCGTAACCGAATATTTATCAGCAAGGAAACTCATGCCAACGCGCCCCTATTTATCGCGCTACTTCGGCGAGCAGGGCATCCTGAAGCGCGCCCTGCCCGGCTTCGCCGTCCGGGCACAGCAGCAGACCGTCGCGTCCGCCATTGACGCCGCCCTGGCGGCGCGTGGCGGCGTTGCGCTGATCGAGGCCGGGACGGGGGTCGGCAAGACTCTGGCCTACCTGATCCCCGCCTTGCAGCGCGCCAAGCCCGACTGCCGCATCGTGATCTCGACGCACACCCTGGCCCTGCAAGCGCAACTCGCCGAGAAGGACGTGCCCCTGGTGCAGTCGGTCTGGCCTTCGCCCGTGGAGGCCGCCGTGGTGAAGGGGCGCGGGAACTACCTCTGTCTCCAGGACATGGACGCCGCCCGGTCCGACCTGTGGACGGCGGGGGACCCCGAGTTCGCCCGGATCGCCGCCTGGAGCGGGATTTCGGAGCGCGGGGACGTGGCCGAGCTGGACTTCACTTACCCCGGCTGGGCGGACATCCGGGCGAACGCCGACACCTGCAAGAAGCAGGAGTGCCGCTTCTTCGACCGCTGCTTCTACTACCGGATGCGGCGCGAGGCGCAGGAGGCGCGCATCCTGCTGGTCAATCATGCGCTCTTTTTCAGCGACCTGGCCGTCCGGCGCAGCGGCGAGCCGGACGCGAAGCTCCTGCCGGACTACGACTTCGTGGTCTTCGACGAGGCGCACCACTTGGAGACGGCGGCGGCGGCGGCCTTCGGCGTCGCCTTCTCGTCGTCCCGCCTGCCGGTCCTGGTGGACAAGCTGCGCCGCGTCGCCCGGCAGCTCGACATGAACATGGACCGGCTGAAGGCGGTCGAGTCCCAGTCCCAGTCGCTCTTCGAGCCGTTCCTGCGCGGCGGGCGGCCCGAGTTCTTCGTCGCCGACATCCTGCGGGGCGAGGCCGCGCTGGACGCCGCCCGGTTCCAGACGGCGGCCGTCAGCCTGCTGCTGGACGGCGTCGCGCTGGAACTCCTCAAGCAGGACTCGGGGGGCCATCCCGCCCTGAAGGACCGCATTGACGGCCTGCGCCGGCAGTGCGTCCGGGCCAAGGAGGAGCTGACGCTGGCCTTCGGCGGCGACGACACGAACTTCGTCCGCTGGGGTTCACTCGGGCGGGCGGGCCGGCGCGGGCCGACGGCGACGGTCCACTGGACTCCGATCTCCGTCGCCCCGATCTTGCAGGCAGCCTTGTGGAAAGAGCCGCGCACGGTCGGCGCGGCCCTGGTTTCGGCGACGCTCTCCACCGACGGCGGCTTCGGCTACGTCCGCAAGCGGCTGGGCATCCCCGAGGCGGACCCGCGCGTCACCGAAACCGTCGTCGGTTCGCCCTTCGACTACGCCCGGCGCTGCCTGCTGTACGTCCCCCGGCACCTGCCGGTGCCCTCGGACGATCCGGGCTACGCCTACGACTCGGCGAACGAGATGCTGGCTCTGCTGGAAGCCTCGCGCGGCGGGGCCTTCCTGCTGTTCACCTCGTACCGCGCCCTGAACGCCGCTTACGAACACCTGACGCAGTCCGACCTCCCCTACCCGCTCCTGCGCCAGGGGGAGATGCCGAACGGCAAGCTTGTCCAGACCTTCAAGGCCGAGAAGAACGCCGTCCTTTTCGGCACGCAGTCCTTCTGGGAGGGGGTGGACGTGCCCGGCGCGGACCTGCGGCTGGTCATCATTGACCGGCTCCCCTTCGCCGTGCCGGACAGCCCCCTGCACAAAGCCCGCGTAGACGAGATCACGGCCCAGGGCGGGGACTGGTTCGGCGACTTCGCCTTGCCGCAGGCGCAGCTCCGGCTCAAGCAGGGCTTCGGCCGGCTGATCCGCACGAGTGAGGACCGGGGCGTCGTCGCCATCCTGGACACGCGGCTGGTCCGCAAGGCGTATGGCGAGCGGTTCCTGCGCTTCCTGCCGCCCGCCCGTCGCGTCTTCGACATCGCCGAGGTAGAAGCGTTCTTCAACGAGGAGGATTCCGAAGGCCCGCCCGCGAACTAAAAGCTAAGGCCCCGCATTAGTACGGGTAAGCCGAACGAATTGAAGACCAAAGAAGGAGTCACCCCCGATGGCATTTGAAGTCCCGCCGCTCCCCTATGCGTATGACGCACTGGAGCCGCACATTGACGACCAGACCATGCACCTGCACCACGACAAGCACCACCAGGCCTATGTCACCAACCTGAACGCCGCCATCGAGAAGCACCCGGAGCTTGCCGGAAAGTCGCCGGAAGAACTGATCAAGGACCTGAACGCCATCCCCGAGGACATCAAGGCGGCCGTCCGCAACAACGGCGGCGGCCACGTCAACCACTCGATGTTCTGGGAGATCATGGGGCCGGGCGGCGGCGGCGAGCCGACGGGCGCTCTGGCCGAGGCGATCACGACGACCTTCGGCAGCCTGGACGCCTTGAAGGCCGCCGTCAACGACGCGGGCGTCAAGCGCTTCGGCAGCGGCTGGACCTGGCTGGTCAAGACGGCGGACGGCAAGCTGGCCGTGGTCAGCACCGCCAACCAGGACAACCCGATGAGCGAGGGCCACTTCCCCATCCTCGGCAACGACGTCTGGGAACACGCCTACTACCTGAAGTACCAGAACAAGCGGCCTGACTACCTCGCCGCCTGGTGGAACACGGTCAACTGGGAGGCCGTCGGCAAGCGGTTCGAGCAGTCCGGCTACTAAGCCCATAGACAAGAAAAGCCCCCGGCATCCTGCCGGGGGCTTTTTTAGGCAGTCAAACGTCCCTCACCCCTTGACCTGCACCGTGTTCCCGGCGTGGCCCGTGACGCGCCCGCCGGTCAGCGTCAGCAGGTCCGAGAGGGCCCTCACCGGCTCCCCGGCGTCTTTGGGCACCGGCACCGCCAGCGCCGCCGCCTTGGCCCCGCCGACCGTCGCCGTACTGCCCGCCGTCAGGGCAACGGCCTTGCACCCCGCCCCGGTGAGGGTGAGCGCGCCTGTTTTAGCGTCCCAGCCGCTCGTCAGGCCCATCGCCTTGGCGAACTCGCGCACGGGAACGTAGCTCTGCCTGCCCACGAGGAGGGCGTTCTGGGGCAGCGCGTGGCCGTTGACGGCGAGGCGTGTGTTCTGGGCGGTGCCGCCAGTCAGCTTCGCCTGCTGGGAGGCGCGGAGCAGGATTTGGTAGGCGACCGCTTCGACCGCCGCTTTGGGGAACCTCGGGAAGTTGCCTCGGCGGCTCGCAAGGAAAGAGCGCCTCCCTTCAATCAAAAATGCTACTCTTCCTTTACGCCCGATAAGTGTGCTATATCCGCTCGGGTTGAACCAGGACTCGTCTCCGAGCGCGGATGCGCCGCTGAATGTCCCCTGCTGAAAGCGCGTGGAGCAAGCCTGAAGGAATTCCTGCACTTCCAAATGGGCCGTCTCTGGCGCGTCGCAGATGTTCATCGTCAGGACAAGATGAAACTCGCCGTCCTCGGAGTAAAGGGACCTTACGATCTGGCTCATCCTGCCATCTTGGTCTGGGAGCGTAATCCAGCCGGGGTGATACTCATCTTCCCGCCCATCCAGGACGACCTGGTCCTCGACAACTCCCACTCGTGAACTCCCGTCCGGACCGGTGAACTCCCCGAGAGGGCGGACGCGGGTGAACCCTTGTAGGTCCTGCTGGTCAGGGATCAGTGTTTGTAGTTGCTGCTGTGTCTCCTGTGGGTGAGCCGGGCCTCCAGAGGCGATGGAACCGGCCAAGAGAAAGGCGAGGGACCCATCATGATTTTCTTCACGACTAACATTGTGGAACTTTCCTGATTCGGGTTGACATCAGTTTGAACGATCAGCGTGAATGCCGCTGCGCCTGGGAGGAGTGGCTGGGACGGCTCCCATACAGGTATTAGATACTCTAACCTTGGAACCGTTGGTTCCGACAGGGCAAGCCACCCCGGCACAAAGGAGGACCCGCCGCGCATCGGCGGCAGGTCCTCTTCACTGTCTCCTTCCGCCCCTTGGCCCCGCTAGGCACGGCTTCGACATTGCCGAATTGGGGGCATTCCCCGCGAGGAGGATTCCGGCGGGCCGCCCGCGAACTAAAGGCCACGGCCGCGGATTGACACGGACAGGCCGAACAAGTTAAAGACCCAAGCAAGAGATCCCATGCCAACCGACCCCAGCATCATCCCGGCCATCGCCGCCGCCGTCGAGGGCAGCCCCGACAACGTCCCCCTGCGCCTGCACCTGGCGACACTGCTGCTGGACGCAGGCCGTCCCGCCGAAGCATTGGAGCAGTGTGCGACCGTTCTGGGGCGCGAGCCGGACAACCGAGAAGCCTTGCACAAGGCCGCCGACGCCGCCTTCAAGACGGGCGATACAGTGCGGGCGATCAGCTACGGCCGGCTCCTGGACGCGCTCGGCTCTCCCCCGCTTGACGGCGAGGATCTCCCGGCCTTGCCCCGCCCGCCGGACGCCGCGCCGCCCCGCGTCCCCACCCTGGAAACGGCCATCCCCCTCTCGGCGATGGAGGAGGACGGCGAGCCGGGCGAATGGGAGGTGGAGCGGCCCTCGCTCACCCTCGCCGACGTGGCCGGCATGGAGGCGGTCAAGCGGCGGCTGAACCTGGCGTTTCTGGCCCCCATGAAGAACCCGGACCTGCGGAAGCTCTACGGGAAGTCCCTGCGCGGCGGCCTGCTGCTCTACGGCCCGCCCGGCTGCGGGAAGACCTTCATCGCCCGCGCGACGGCTGGCGAACTGGGCGCGAAGTTTCTCGCAGTCGGCCTGTCCGACGTGCTGGACATGTGGATCGGCAGCAGCGAGAAGAACCTGCACCAGATCTTTGAAACGGCCCGCCGCAACAGTCCCTGCGTCTTGTTCTTCGACGAGATAGACGCGCTCGGCCACAAGCGAAGCCAGATGCGTAACAACGCGGGCCGCAACGTGGTCAACCAATTACTGGCCGAGATGGACAGCGTGGAGGGCGACAACGAGGGCGTCTTCATCCTGGCCGCCACCAACCACCCCTGGGACATCGACACGGGCCTGCGCCGACCGGGCCGGCTCGACAGGACGCTGCTGGTCCTGCCGCCCGACGCCCCCGCCCGCGAGTCGGTGCTGCGGCTGCATTCCAAGGACCGGCCCCTGGAAGGCGTGGACTTCGCCGCACTGGCCGCCCGGACGGAAGACTACTCCGGGGCAGACCTGGCCCACATCTGCGAGGCCGCCGCCGAGCTTGCCCTGGAAGATTCGCTCGCGACCGGCAAGGTGCGCTCCATCGGCATGAACGACTACAAGCGCGCCCTGAAAGACGTCAAGCCGAGCGTCCGCCCCTGGTTCGAGACGGCCCGGAACTACGCCCTATACGCCAACGAGGGCGGGGTCTATGACGAGCTGATCGAGTACCTGAAAACGCGCCGCATCCTCTGACCGCTTCCCTTTATTAGACCGCCGACTGCCCTATGAACGACAACCTCAGCCGCGCACATCTACTTTTCGACCAGGGCCGCTACCCGATGGCGGCGGAGGAGGCCGGGCGGCAGCTCGCCTCGGACCCCGACGACCCGCTCGCCCACTGCCTGCTCGCCCTCTGCCTTTCCAAGATGGAGCGGCACGAGGAGGCGATCCGGGAGGCGCAGACCGCCGTCCATCTCGCGCCGGACTTCCCCAACGGCTATGCCGTCCTGGGGAGCGTCCTGGATGATGTCGGGCGACTGCGCGAAGCCGAGGCCGCCGCCCGCGCGGCCCTGCGGCTGGACCCGGACGAGGCGAGCCACTACGCCCTCCTTGCCAGCATCCGCATCCAGCAGCGGCAGTGGGCGGACGCCTTGGAGCAGGCGGACCGGGGACTCGCCATTGACCCGGACCACACCGGCTGCGCGAACCTGAAGGGGATCGCCCTGGTGAACCTGGGCCGGAACCAGGAGGCGGGCGCGGCCATCCAGACCAATCTCGCCAAGGACCCGGAGAACGCGGCCACCCACGCCAACCAGGGCTGGGCCTTGCTGCACCAGGGGGACCACAAGGCGGCGATGGACCACTTCCGCGAGGCCCTGCGGCTCAAGCCGGACATGGAATGGGCGCAGCAGGGCATCCTGGAAGCCCTCCGCGCCCGCAACCCGGTGTACGGGCTGATGCTCCGCTATTTCCTCTGGATGTCCCGCTTCAGCGGCAAGATGCAGCTCGGCATCATCGTCGGGGCGTATGTCGGCTACCGCTTGATACGCGGCCTGGAGAGTTCCCACCCCGCGCTCGCCCCGTTCCTGCTGCCGGTCATCATCGCCTATGTCGCCTTCGTGTACCTGAACTGGACCGCTCGCCCGCTGTTCAACCTGCTATTGCGCCTGGACAGGTTCGGACGTCTTGCCCTGACGCGCGACCAGGTTGTCGCCTCCAACTGGTTCGGGGCATCGCTGCTGGCCGCCCTCGCCGCGCTCGGCGGGGCTTTGGAAACCGGCCGCGGCTCTCTCTGGTTCCTCGCCGCCGCGTTCCTGATGCTGACGGTCCCGATCTCCGCCACGTTCGCGCGCAAGCCGGACAACGGCCGGCTGTGGATGGCGGTCTACACCGTCGCCCTGACGGCCCTCGCCCTCATCGCGGCGGGCGTCTGCTTTTTCCAGGGGACGCGGGCGGCGGACACCCTGTTCACCGCCTTCTTCTACGGCTTCGCCGGTTTCCTCTGGATCGCCAACCTCTCCGGCGCGCGGCGGGAGTACCGCTAGGAGGGGCGCGATTCATCGCGCCCTCGTGTCCTGCCGCGCCCTCGTGCCCTGCCCCGTAGGGGCGAACCTTGTGTTCGCCCTTCCTGTTCCTGCTCGCCCTTCCTGTTCCTGCTCGCCCTCCTCAATCTAGGAAGGATGGGTGCAATAAGCGCCCACGGAAACACGAAGCCCGCCCGGCGCATCTGCGCCGGACGGGCTTCTCACGGACGGGCTTCTCACGGACGTGCCTCTCACGGACGTCCTTACGGAGTAGCCTTAGTCGGCAAGGGTGCCAGGAACTGAGCGCGGAGGAGGTCTACCTTCTCCTGATGCTCAGTGGCCCACTTCTTCCAGAACGAGACGTACTTGTCTTCCTGAGCCTGGAAGGACGCCGTATCAGGATGATCCGGCGTGTTGGTGGCCGCGTACAAAGCCGACACGATGGAGTACCGGGCGTCAGGGTCGGAGTCGTCCAGGTGTTCCAGTAGCGAAGGGACGGCCACAGGGTCAGCCAGTTGGCGGAGGGCAGCCGCCGCCTGCGATCTTACATTCGGGTTGCTATCGCTAAGGAGGCCCACTAGCGGCCTCGTCGCAGCCGGGTTGCGGTAGAAGGTGAGGAGAGAGACGGCCTCCCCAGTTTCCTCCAGCTTATACTGCCTGTCGGCGATCTTGGCAAGCATCGGGATCATAGCCACGTCCTGAAGCCTGCCCAGGGTGAGGATGGCTCGCTCGCGTACTTCGGTGCTGCCGTTCATCGTCTGCATCAGCACTGTCGGCAGGACGCGGCTCTTCACGAAGCCTTCTAAATCCGTCGCCGCAGACTGCGGCGTCGAAAAAGGTTCCCCGAAAACTAAACGGTCTGTGACCGCGTAGTCGAAGCGATCGCCATCCGGCTTGGCGTTGAGAAGGTAGCCGACCTCCCCGAGACGCTTAAGGCACTCCAAGCGAATCGCGCCATCCGGCACCTCCAGCGCTCGCACCAGGGTCAGGATGACTCGGCGCAGGGGCGTAGCGGGGGCGAGCACGCCCTCCAAAGAAGCGTTGCCAATGGGGACAAGCGGGGCGGGCAGGGCAAAAGGCGAGTAAAGCGCGAATGCCTCCGAGCCGCCGTCCTGTGGGCGGGGCGACCGGCGCAGGAAAAAGAGCGCCCTTTCCCCAGCCACGACCTGCGGGTAGTGGCGATAGTTGGATGACATGCGCGGGGGAGAAGGAGGCGCCGGATACAGGAAGTGAAGGTGGGTCCCTGGGAGGCTGCCTGACAACACGGCTTCGACCGAGACTTCTGCGCTTTCGACCTGAGCGTCTGCGGTGTAGCCCGTCCCGGAGTCAAACAGTCCGTGTCCGAGTTCGCCCACGCTTTTGATGGTGCCGACACAGATTACCTCGGATTTGGGTATGGCGGAACTTATCTCCCCGTTCGGCACAACGCCTGCGCCTGCCGGTTGCATCAGGGCAAAAAGCAGGGCGGACCACAGCCATGACCGGCATCGCTGAATTGTTTGAGTTTTCATTGTTTGTGACGTTTCCCCCATTTTATGTACCACGGGCGGAGTGAGTGTTTTGGTCGTCTAGCAAGGCGGCTTAGTTATTGGTTCTCCCCCTGCTTGTGTTGGTGTTCTCGGTTCTCTTGCCGCCAAGCCCGCGCGAAGGCGGCGGGCGGCATATACTTCAAGCTGCTGTGCGGGCGCTCCTCATTGTACCAGCGTCGCTGGGTTTCCAGCCGCACCTGCGCCTCGGGGACGGTGGCGAAAACTTCGCGGTCCAGAAGCTCATCGCGCAGTTTGCCGTGGAAGCTCTCCTGGAACCCGTTCTGCCACGGGCAGCCAGGGTCGATGTAGTGCGGCGCGGAGCCGCTTTCTCGCAGCCAGCTTTGGACTTCGGCGGCGATGAACTCAGGGCCGTTGTCGCTGCGGACGAAGCGCGGGATGCCGCGTGAAGCAAACAACGGCTTCAAGGCCATCACCACCGCCTGGCTGGTCAGGGACACGCCCACCGTCACGGACAGCCACTCGCGGGTGAACTCGTCGAGCACGCTCAGGATACGCAGCTTACGCCCAGACAGCAGCCCATCCGCCTGGAAATCGTAGATCCAGACATGATTAGGATGCTCCGCCTGGCACGGAACGCCACGCCCCGTCCTGATCTTGCGCTTCTTGGGACGCTGCGGCACTTGAAGCCCGTGCTTGCGCCAGACGCGCTCCACGCGCTTATGGTTAATGACCTGCCCGCCTGCCCGCAACAAAGCGTGGGCGCGTGGGACGCCGAAGCGCGGGTATTTGTGCTTGATCTGCTCAAGCTGCTCCCTGAGCGCCTGATCGTCACGCGGATGTGCCTGGTAGCGGGCACTGGATCGGGCTAGGGTTGCCAGGCGGCAGGCTTTGCGCTGAGACAGCCCGCGCTTCGTCGCCTGCGAAACCACCGCGCGCCCCTCGGCCAGCGGGTCGGCGGCCTCGGCTACTTTTTTTGCAGGATCTCCTTGATGATGTCGACCTCCAGGTCGCGCTCGGCGAGCAGGCGTTTCAGTCGGGCGTTCTCTTTTTCGAGTTCACGGACGCGGGCGGCTTCACTGGTGTTCAGGCCGCCGAAGCGTGAGCGCCAGCGGTAGAAGGTATTTTCGGCGATGTTGTGCTGACGGCAGACTTCCGCGATGGTCTGCTCGCTCTTCTCGGCTTGCTGCAAGATGGCGACGATCTGCTCGTCGGTGAACTGGCTCTTCTGCATTCGAGTATTCTACCTTTCGGGTCAATACTCACTTCGCAAATGGTATAGGTTTTGGGGGAAAGGTCAACAGCAGTGCTGATCTTAGGCTCGTGAGAGGTGATGGCAAACGCGGGGCTGGACGCGGATACTCCATTCAGCGTGTATGTCACCACCGCACTGGCCCTCCCAGACCCTGTTGAGCGGTAGGTTACATTCGGTGTCGTTCCGCCATCAGTTACTATCGCCGCGCCAGTGATAGACCAGCTATAGGTAGTATTTGCCGGCTGACCGACGGCGGCAGTCAGATGACCTATCTCATCTGGCGACAGAGGAGGATTCTCCGTGGGGTAGTCGCAGTAGTAGCGTACATCCTTGGTGCCTGTGGGATCAATGGGTCCACCAATCACATAAACTTTATGGTCTTGGAGAGGTATCCCGACATGCTGCCGACGGCCCCATTAGGACCCTTGGCTTTGTAGGTGACGGCACAGGTCACGGACACGACATAGCCGTCAGTCCGAGCAGGACTAGTTTCAGCGACGGTGACAGTCGTCGTGGCGTCGTTCGGCGGGGAGAAGGTGTCGGAGAGGGTGTTGGCCGGGGGCGTCTGCGGCTGGCTGCCGCGGGCGTCTGCGGTCGCGGTCCACAGATAACCCGGAGGACCGTCGGCGACCCACCCCGGCATATCGGGATCGGGTTGGGGGGTTCCTGCGCTTGCCGTGGCCGTGAACGTAACCGGCGTATTGACAGGGGTTGTCACACAAGGGCCACCATTAGTATCAACACCATCAGCACTCGTCGTGATAGTGGTGCCGGTGACGGTCCCCGCGATTATGGCACTCTGTCCCCCCGGCCCCCCGCCTGGGGCCGGGGCCTGAGCCGGCTTCGCCCCCAGGAGGACCGCAAGCGTACAGCACAGCAGGACGGCCACCACGGCAAGAGGAGCGAGACTAGCGATTAGGCGCGGGAAGATGGGCGCGGGAAGATTGGGACAGCATCCGATCACTCCATTCAACGCAAAGGTCAGGAAAGGGAGAGGGCGCTACAATACGCCGGTGAGCCTCGGTACGGACGTGAGGAGGAACATAGGGATTGTATGCGGGTATTGCGACAAAGTCAAGGGTTTGGGAAACTGATTTATTGCGGCAGTGACGGCGAACAGGCGGTCAAAAAGGCAAACAGGAAGGGCGAGCAGGAACAGGAAGGGCGAACACAAGGTTCGCCCCTACGTCTTTGCGTTTATCATGTCTGCGTGCCGCATAGGGGCGCGGTGAATTGCGCCCTCCCCTCCTGCCGCGCCCTCGTTCCTTATCGCGCTCCTACCACATGCCCAAAATCCTGTGCCGAGGCCAGCCGCTTCTGGCCGACCTCCCAGGTGTGTTCCCAGGGCCGCTTCGCCTGTGCCAGCTCCTCGTAGCGCCCGCTGTAAGGCTCCATCTTCCAGCCCATGAAGGCCCAGCCGACGTAGTTGCCGACGTCCCAGATCTTCTCCGAGGGGAGCTGCCCCTTGAACTGCGGCATCGCGCTGCCGGGGATGCCGTAGAGGACGACGTAGTAGATGACGCCGTTCGAGATTGAGCTGACCTCGTTCTTGCGGTAATCGTAGTGGTAGCCCGGCTGTCCGCCCTGCGTGCTGGCACCCGAGGCCTGCACCAGGGTAAAGTCCATCGGCGGCGGGTTCAGATACGGCTTGGATGGGCCGCGCCCGTCCCCGTGTTCGCCGTGGCAGCCCGCGCAATAGGCGACGTACAGGACACGCCCGCGCTCGATGGAGCCTTCCGTCACCGGCTCCGGGTTCGGCATGACCAGCCAGGAACTCGGCATGGTCGAGTTCAGGTAGGGCAGGTTCTCGGCAGGCCCCTTCTGATAATACTTGATCAGATTGACCTTGAGGTCGCGCTGCTGCTGGGCGCGCTTGATGCCGTCCTTGCCGCCGAGGCACTGGAGGTAGGCGATCAGGTTGACGCGGTCCTGGCCGACGATGTAGCTGAAGGACGGCATGAACGACTGGGGCCGGGTATAGCGCGGGTTCTGGAAGTGCGCCATGTGCCAGTCGTCGGTGTGGTAGCCGGCCTCGCGCATCAGGTCGGGGCCGTTGCGGGAGGAGCCGACCAGATGCGGGGAGTCATAGGCGTAGTCGCCGGGCTGGGCGGCCAGGCCGCTGCCCATGCCCCAGTCCATCGGGCGCGTGTCCTGCGAATGGCAATAAACACAGCCGTTCTGGACATAGATGTCGCGGCCCTTCAGCTCCTGCGCCGTATACTGGTGCGCGTTCGGCGACGGCTGCGGGTTGAAGACGACTGTCGGCGTCAGGGCGATGGCGACGATGATGGTGAACGCGACCAGGAACGAGCCGAACAGGACTGTCAGCGGTGTCATTTTCATGGCGGGACGGTTTTGCTTTTCTAATCTACAGCAACGGCGCGGTCGTCAAACTGCGAGGCGGGCGCAGGCAGTTCCTGCAAGTCGGCAATCTCCTTGCGGCGCTCCCCGGCTTGGTCCGTCGGCGTGTGGCGGATCGTCATAATCAGATTGATGAGCATCATGATGACCGCAACCACGATCATGCCCCCGGCCGCCGAGCGCAGGTAGAAGTACGGCTTCACGACGGGGTAAGCCTTGACCACCTGCTCCCCGAGCGACACCCAGGCGCTGGCCTGCGCCAGACCCGCCCCCGTGATGGCCCAGAAGTAGAGGTTGATGCCGAGCAGCATCAGCCAGTACTGCGTGTCGCCCAGGTTCCGGCTCCACAGGTGCTTGCGGACGATCTGCGGCACCATGTACAACATGGCGCCCGAGGCGATGAACCCGAACGCCCCCAGCAGGGCTAGATGCGCGTGCGCGATGGTCCACTGCGAGAAGTGCAGGAAGCGGTTCACCGCCATTAGCGACTGCACCGAGCCTTGGAACGAGGCCGTCAGATAGAAGAACGCGCCGGTCAGGATGAACCGCAGCGGGATGTTTTCGAGGATCTGCCCCCACTCGCCGCGCATCGTCATGTAGATGTTTACGCTGAAGGAGAACACCGGGATGATCAGCGCAATCGAGCCGATGATCGAAAACACCTTGAGCCAGTTCGGGATCGGCGCTTGCAGCAGGTGGTGCATGCCGGTGTTGGTGTAGAACAGGGCGATGGACCAGAAGCCGATCAGCGACAGCATGTGTGAGTAGAGCGGGCGTCGGGTCAGTTTGGGCACCATGTAGTAGACGATGGCGATGCCGCCCGTCGTGATGTACAGGCCGAAAACATTGTGGCCGTAGAACCAGTTGAACACGGCATCATCCAGGCCCGTCAGGGACCCGGTGCGCTGGAAGTTGGTGACGCCGTCCGGAATGCTCCCCACGGCGTTGTTCCACAGGATGTGCTTGTGGCCGTCCGCCGAAAGGTAGGTCGTGAACGGGTGCCACATGACGTGCCCGATGAAGAACATCATGGCGATCCAGACCACGCTGCCGCCGATATACCAGAGCGAGACATACAGCTTCGGCTCGCGGCGAGCGGCGATGGTCTGGAAGATGATGACCGCGTTGACCCCCATCAGGATGAGGATCGGCCAGTCGATGTACATCGGGTACTCGGCGTACTCTTTCCCCTTCGTGTCGCCCCACATGACCGCAAGCGCCCCAACTAGGACGCCGAGGTTCCACAGGACGAGCAGGATGTTCGCCGCCCGGTTGGACCGCAGGGGCGTTTTGCACAGGCGCGGGACGATGAAGTACCACGCGCCGAAGAAGGCGGTGGAAAGGAATCCGAACAGCACGATGTTGACGTGCGCGGGCCGCAGGCGGCTGAAGACGAGTTGGGCGATGCCGGCGAAGATGTCCGGGGTCGTCAGCTCGTCCGACATGATCAGGCCGAGCAAGGTGCCGATGACGAACCAGACGGCCCCGGACATCAGGCCGTGCAGGGCCGCCGAGTCGGGCCGGTCCAGGCGCTCCCACAAGGTGTCGCGGGCGGGCGCATCAGGCGCGGGGTCTGAGGGACGCGAGGGCAGCAGGGATGTGAATGACATGGCGGGCGGGGCTTCCTAAAACGGCGAGGCAGGGGCCGGAAACTCTCTGTTCCTTGTTCCGTGTACCCACTGCTTTATACCATTAAACAGGCTGGATTATACCCCACGTTTGGTGTCCGCCGATACCGTTCGCCGAGCCGGGACGGGGCGGACTGATTGACAGCTTCTCCCGCGCCATGGTACTATGGCCCCGATAACCACACACCGGGACGAGAGCCGCGACTTCCGACACGGGCGCGCTCGTCCTGCTTTCCACGGGTGCGCTTCGCGGCGCGTTCCTGAGCAGGACGGGCGCGCTTTCGTCTGGAAGCTGACGGAGGAACACCAATGAGCCTGATACGATTGAACAATGTCACGATGAAATACGACGACCGGCTGGTCCTCCGCAGTGTCTTCTTCAAGCTGCAAGAAGGCGAGCGCGTTGGCCTGATCGGCAAGAACGGCAGCGGCAAGACTACATTGCTGAAGCTGATCCTGGACCAGATCGAGCCGACGTCAGGGGCAGTGGAGCGCGAGCCGGGGTTGAAGATCGGCTACTTCTCGCAGTTCTCCGCGCTCGACGGGGCGCTCTCGGTCCGGCAGGTCTTAGAGGACCTGTTCGCCGACATCCGCGCCCTGGAGGACGACCTGAACCAGATCGCGACCGCCCTGGAAACCGTGGAAGAACCAGACGAGATGGAACGGCTTTTAGAGCGGCAGGCGGCGGGGCTGGACGAAATGACGTTGCGGGACGGCTGGGAGTACGGGCGTCACATTGACACCGTGCTTTCCAAGCTGGGCTTCGTGGAGGAGTATCGCGACCGCCCGATTGACCAGCTCTCGGGCGGCTGGCGCAACCGGGCCGCGCTCGCCAAGATTTTGCTGGAAGCGCCGGACATCCTGCTGCTGGATGAGCCGACCAACTATTTGGACGTGGAAGGGCTGGCCTGGCTGGAGGGCTGGCTGAACGGGTTCCGGGGCGGGCTGCTGCTGATCTCGCACGACCGGCAGTTTTTGGACGGCGTCGTGACGCGCGTCGTCGAGTTGGAGAACTACCAGTTCCAGGAGTACGCGGGCAGTTTCACGGACTATGTCCGCGAGAAGCAGTTCCGGTTCAAAACTCTGGAACGCCAGTTCATGCACGAGGAGGAGCTGCTGACCTTCGAGGCCGAGGCGATCTCGGACCGGGACGAGGCGCGGCGCAACCCCAACCCGAGCCTCCAGCGCAAGCTGGCCGACCTGAAGAAGCGGCGCGAGCCGCGCCCGGTGGACACGGTCGTCTCGGCGATCTACCAGGGCATCCGCCTCCCCGACAAGATGCTGGCCGTGGAAAACCTGGCGAAGTCCTACGGCGGCCCGGTCCTCTTCTCGGGCGTGTCGTTTGAAGTCCAGAAGGGCGAGCGGCTGGCAATCGTCGGCCCCAACGGCAGCGGCAAGTCCACCCTGCTGCGCCTGCTGACCCAGGAGGAAACGCCCGACGCGGGCGAGATCGTCTGGCCCGGCGGCACCTCCTTCGCCGACTTCAACCAGATCCTAGCCGAAGAGGACCCTAGCGACACGGTGACACACGCGGTCAACACGATGGGCGGGGCGGGCAGCCTCGCCTTCGGCGCGCAGCGCAAGCAGGTCAACAAGTTTCTGGGCCTGCTCCAGTTCTCCGAGATGGACCTGAGCCAGCGGATCGGGACACTGTCGGGCGGCCAGCGCGCCCGCGTCGCCCTGGCGAAGTGCCTGCTGTCGGGGGCACAGACATTGATCTTGGATGAGCCGACGAACCACCTGGACCTGACCAGCACGCAGGTCATGGAGCGCGCCCTGGTCAACTTCCCCGGCGCGGTCGTCGTGGTCAGCCACGACCGGTTCTTCCTGGACAAAGTGGCGACCCGGCTTCTCGTCTTCGGGCCGGGCGGGCGGACCTCGGAGTTCAACGGCAACTGGACGATGTGGCAGACGGCGGGGCAGTGAGGCTCTACCGCTTCACGGGATACCCCTGCCACAGCCATTCCAAAGCGCCGGGGAGGGTCTGCCGCGTCACCCGCCCATCCACATGCCCCGCCCCTTCGGCGTACACATACCGGTAATCATACCCTTTCGCCTTCAGAGCCGCCGCCATGCGCTGGTTCGCCAGCACCCAGTTGTGCAGCGAAGCCTCGTCCCGCGTTGAGCCGTTATCGTGTTCGCCGACTTCCAGCCAGACCCGCAGCGGCTTGCGGGCGCTCTGCCCGATCAGATGCTCGTGGTACTCCCACGCCCCGTGCGGCGAGGCGGGATTCGGCGGCGACTGCTGGTTGACGTAGGTGCCCGAGTAAGTCAGCACGCGCCGGTACAGGTCCGGCCGGAACCAGGCCATCGTGAAGGCCGCCGCCCCGCCCGAGCTGCCGCCCATCGTCGCCCGGCCGTCGGGGTCCTTGGTAAAGGTAACCGAATAATCCCTAGTGATCCGGGGCAGCACCTCGGTTTCGACGAACCGAGCGTAGGCGTCCGAAACGGTGTCGTATTCCAGCCCACGCTCGCTCCCCTGGGCATCGCCCCCGCCCGAGTTGATGAAGACGGCGACCATGACGGGCAGGCGGCGCTGCTGAATGAGAGTGTCGAGGGCGCGCGTCACCACGTCCCGATAGCCCAGGCCGTCCTGGACGACGAGGAATGGCGCCGGTGTGCCGGGGACGTACTGCGACGGGACGTAGACCGCCACCCGGCGCTGATACGGGACCGTGCCCGGCTGGTTCTTGGCGATGCCGGGGTAGATCTTGCTGTCGGCGGAGTCCATGGTGAACTCGTGGACCGCCCCGCGCGGCACATCGGGTGCCACCGTCAACTCGGGCGCGTCGGCATACACCGGCCCGATGGTCAGCTCCGCCTGATCCGCCGCACCCCTGGCCCTGGCCTCAGCCGTGCGAGCGGGCGGCGTCTTGGCGCTGTCGGCGGACGCGCAGCTTGAAGCCAGCAGCATTGACGCCAGTGCGAGGGGGAGCAAGAAAACGGGGCCAGCCAACCTGTAGGCGTTCTGCATGACTTTCTCCTTTGCACCCGCCGCCGGATGCGCCACAGACTGCAAAACCCCCGGCGCAGGATCTGCGCCGGGGGTTTTCACTCTTTGATATGCGAACAGCCGACACGCGGATTCGAACCGCGGACCTGCTGTTTACGAAACAGCTGCTCTACCACTGAGCCATGTCGGCGTGAGTTACGGGCGAATTATACTGCAAACCGGGGGTGCCTGTCAAGAGGGTCAGCCGACGATCTTGCGGAGCATGTCGGGGCTGTTGGTGATGATGCCATCCACTTTGCAGACGTGGCGCATCCGGCGCATGTCTTCCGAGAGGTCCACTGTCCAGGCGTAGACCAGTTTGTCGCGCCGGTGCAGGATGTCCACGAGTTCCGGGGTGAGAAGGCGGTGATGCCAGGTGACGGCCTCCGTATCCAGGCTCAGAAGCAGCGCGGGCGTGATCAGGTGTTTCTGGTCTATGTCGAGAGTCAGGCTGAGGGGGATGCGCGGGTCGAGGCTGCGGAGGATGCGGCGGCTGACTTCGCCCGCGCCGGAGACCAGGAGCGACTCGCGGGGGAACCCGGAGTGCCGGATGGCGCGGGCGATGAGGGTTTCGGCCCCCGGCTCCTTGAAGTCCAGCATCAGGCCGACGCCCGCCTCGGCCGCAAGCGTAAACGTCTCGTCCAGGGTCGTCAGGGCCTCGCCCCACTCGCCGCCGTTCCGCCGCCACTGCTGGAAGCTGCGGTCCCGAAGGGGAACCTCCTCACCGTCGAGCAGGTGTACGCTCTCATGGTCCAGGATGAGTACATCGTCGCGGGTGCGGCGCACGTCCACCTCCAGCATCTGCGCGCCCGCCTCTACGGCCCGGCGCAGGGAGGCGAGCGTATTGCCGGGCGGGACCAGGTAGGGGGCACCGCGATGGGCAACGATTGGGAAAGGACGCAGCTCAGAGGGCATGGGACTACGCTATCATTCTGGGGGGCAGAAACAGTTAAAGGGAGAGCATAGCCCTCCCTTAGTTTACGTCAATGAGTAACATCAACTTGTAATGTTGTTCATCTTGTGGTGATATGGTGCCGCCTACCGGACTTGAACCAGTGACACCTCAATTTTCAGTCGAGTGCTCTACCAACTGAGCTAAGGCGGCATTGCGATTAGACGGGCCTATTATACCTGCGGCATCTTGAAAATGCAAGATGCTGTCACACGGAAATGTGAGAAGATGATGGGCGAGGCAGAATTTGAACCCGCGACTATGATCGGAGAGCAACAAATCGTCCCGACAAGACTCGAACTTGTGATGTGGTATGCCTCCGTGTAAAGGAGGTGGAATCGCCGCTATCCAACGGGACGGTAATCGTATTCTCTTCCGTTATAATACTGCCTGCGGGTTCGTCTCCCGTTCCCCTTGTTTCCTCCTTTGTAGGTTAATGTCTGAGCATCACAATTGCAACAGACAAGTCTCAGATTACACAGGGCGTTGTTGTCGGCGTGACCGTCAACATGATCAAGGACAAGAGGAATATCCTCGCCCATCCACTTGTCAAGGCTACAGATCGTACACTGCTTACCAGATGTTAAAGCCAGGTATTTCTTGCCACCATATTCGCTGGGCGCAACTCCTGTTGTCTCCATGCGAGCCAGATACTGGTCAGATTGGCACGCTCTGCTACAGAACTTGTCCCGGTTGGCTTTGAGCTTTCGACCACAGGAGCAGAAGGCAGACGGGATGCCATCCCGGCGGACGCCTTGATTATTAACTTTCGCCGCACAACTCGTTGAACAGAAAGTGTTGTTGCGCTTCGAGTAGTCCAAGAGTCGTTCGCAGTGGCGGCAGGTTCTCGGACTAGCTTGATGAATTGACAACCGAGTTTGATACTTCTGAGCGCAAGCCAGCTTTGCTTTCTCTACATCGATTCTTGCGGCCTCGGCTTTTGTCATGTTCCCACGCCACTCGCTCTCTTAGTCGTGGAGTGTACCCCCAGACCGCTGATAAGTCAAGCGGGCCGTTCCCCTACGTTTGCGCCGGGAGACGTTCGGGTATTTTTGCGGCAGGACTGATACAGTCCGGGAGGGCATTTATGAAGATCACATTCCAGGCCGCCGCGCTGTCGGCGGCACTCACGCTCGCGGCCAGCGTGCCATTCGCGGCCCCGGCCGCGGCGAAGACTACTCACCACAGCAAGCGCGCGACGCGGAGCCACGCGGCGACCAGCCATGGCACGACGACCCGCAGCAGCGCGATGAGTAAGGGCAGCATGAAGTCGGGCACGACGGCGGCACCGACAAGAGGCATGGCGAACCCGGCCATGTCCACGGCCCCGGCGACGAGCGGCGGCGACAAGCCATAATCACACCCCGACGCGCAGCCGCCCCCCGCACACAGGGGGGCGGCTTTTTTCCGTCAGGGCAGCCCTTCCGGCAGGATCTCGAACTGGTTACCCCAGGGGTCGCGGACGGTGAAGCGGGGGTAGCCCATCGGGATGGAAGCGCCCTCGGTGGCATAGCCCATGCCGGAAAGGTGGGCGCGGGCGGCCTCCACGTCACTCGTCGCAAGAGCCGTGTGGCCCCCGCCGACGACGCCCTCCGGCGGCTGGCCGATGTGGAATTTCACCTGCCCGGCGGAGAACCATAGCACGGAGACGTGGGCGAGCGAGGGCGGCGTCGGCACCTCGGTCAGCCCCAGCCCTTCCCCATAGAACCGGCGGACGTCGTCGGGCGAGGCACCGGGGGCCATCAGATAGATGTGATGCACGGCGAGTTTCATGATGATCATTCCTTTCGGGCCACGACAAATACCCAGGACCCCAGGGCGTCGTCCCGCCGGCTGTAGTGCCGGTACTCGGTCAGGTCCAGCACCCGCCAGCCGCCGGCGGGGAAGTAGGCCAGCATCTCGTCGGCGGACGCGGCGAAGAAGCCGCCGATCTGCGCCCCCCACCCCGCCATGGCAGGACTGAAGACGCCGACCGCGCACAGGCCGCCCGGCTTCGTCGCGGCCTGCAACCGGGTGATGTGGGAGGGTGCCTCGTCCGGCGGCAGGAACTGGTAGACGTTGGCGGCGAGGGCGAGGTCGTAGGCTTCCGGGGTGTAGTCGAAGGCGCGGACATCCCCCAAGGCCAGGTCAACCCGGTCCGAGGGCACGTCGCGCCGGGCGAGCAGGGCGCGCGTCTTTTCCAGCCCGGCCGGGGCGACATCGCGGGCGACGACATGGAAACCGGCCTCGGCCAAAAAGGCCGTATCACGGCCTTCGCCGCTGCCAAGGTCCAGGGCGGTTGCGCCGATGGGGTCCCCGCCGAAGGCCCGGAAGCAGCGCAGGGCGGAGCGGGCGATCAGGCTAGGCTCCTCGCCGAAGAAGTGTTCCGGGGACGACGCATAAACGGCATCCCAATCGCGCGGCGGCTGGAAGTCGGGCATGACGCTTCTATTCGGCGGGTCGGGTACAATCCCCTGCGTGACCCGCTTATCATGAACGAAGAGATCGCCCGTTTTCTGCTCGCCCCGGCGGGCCGCGCCCTGCTGGCCGAGGCCGACGCTCTGCTGACGGCGCGGGCCGAAACGCTGACCGCCCTGACGCGGCTGCGCCGGAGTGCCGCCCCGGACCTCGCGGTCGCGGCCTGGGACATGGCCGAGATGCGGCGGCGCGGGCAGGTCAAGTTCGGCCCACTCTCGGCGCAAATGTATTTCGTGCGCGAGGCCTTGGAACAGGCGTCGGGGCGCGGCACGGCGGACTACCACGCGGCCAGGCTGGCGGCGTCGGGGGCGCAGGCCGTGGCGGACCTCGGCGGGGGAATCGGCGGCGACGCGCTGGCCTTCGCCCGCGCAGGGTTGACCGTAACCCTGATCGAGCGCGACCCGGTCCGCGCCCTGTTCGCGGAGGAGAACGCCCGCGTCTGGGAGTTGGCGGGGCGCATCGCCGTCGTGCAGCAAGACGTCACCGAGGCGGCGATTTCCGCCCAGGCGGCCTGGCTGGACCCGGCCCGACGCCGGGACAGCCGCCGCGTCTCGGACCCGGAGGATTACGCGCCCCCGCTGTCGTGGCTGACGGAGATGTCGGCGCGCGGCGTCGGCAGCATCGGCGTCAAGCTCTCGCCGGGCATTGACCACGCCCTGGCGGGCCGGTTCGGGGCGGAACTGGAGTTCCTGTCGGAAGGCGGCGAGTGCCGCGAGGCGCTGCTGTGGCTCGGCGGGGCAAGGTCGGGCGACGCCTTGCGGGCGACGGTGATCACGCCGCAGGGGCCGGTCAGCCTGTCGGGGCGTGAGGACACGCCGGGGCAGCCGGTCGCCGGCGGCGGCAAATACCTGTATGAGCCGGACCCGGCCGTCATCCGCGCGCACCTGGTCGGCACCCTGGCGCGTCAGCTTGACGCCGCCCCCACTGACCCGCAGATCGCGTATCTGCTCGGGGACCGACTCCGGCACACGCCGTTCGCCGACGCCTACGAAGTCCTGGACCGGTTCCCCTACGGCAACAAGCGGCTGCAAAGAGCCTTAACCGACCGCGACGTGGGCCGCGTCATCATCAAGAAGCGCGGCTTCCCGCAGGAGCCGGACGAGGTCCGCAAACAGCTTAAACTGCGCGGGTCGCAGGAGATGATCGTCGTTCTGGCCCGCATCGGCAAGGGGCACGAGGTCTTTCTTTGCCGCTTGGTGCAGGAAACCGGCCCCGCCCCGTCCAATGACAATCCCCGTGACTGACCGAAACGACGACCCCCAAGCCCTGTCCCGCGCGGACAAACGCCTCAACTTCGCCGCCTGCCTCATTGACGCCGTCGGCTGGCCGCTGGGTGCCGCCCTGTTCTCCCAGACCACCATCCTCCCGCTCTTCCTGCGTCAACTGGGGGCCAGCAACACCGCCGTCGGCTGCCTGCCCGCGCTCTACAACCTGCTGGTCTTCCTGCCCGGCCTGCTCGTGGTCGGACACATCAGCCGCCTGACACGCGCGCGGGGCTACCTGTTTCTGATCGCGCTGGTGGAGCGGTTCGCCCTGCTCGCCCTGGTCCCGCTGACGCTGCTGTGGGGGCGGACGCATCCCGGCTGGCTCATCGGGGCGCTGTTCCTGATTATCTCGGCCCACGCGGGCGCGATGGGATTAAACCAGCCCGCCTACTGGGTCGTCGTCGGCAAGTGCGTCCCGCCCGCCTGGCGCGGGCGGCTGTTCGGGTACGCGGGCGGCATCGCGGGCGTGCTGGGGCTGGGCATGGACGGCCTGCTGCGGCGGCTGCTGGCCGGGCCGGACGGCGGCTTCCCGCACGGCTACGCCGTCGGCTTCGGGATCGGCTTCCTGTTCATGACGGTCAGCGTCCTGCCGCTCGGCATCATCCGCGAGCCGCCGAGTCAGCCGCGCGCCGCCGATGACCCGCACACCGGCCACTACGGGCGGGACAGCCTGCGCGTCCTGCGAACGGACGGAAGCTTCCGGCGCTTCCTCTACGGCCAGGTCGCGCTGACATTGGCCGCACTGGCGACCCCGTTTTACGTCCTCTATGCCGAGCATCACCTCCACGCCGGGGCGATCTCGGTGGCGGGCTACACGGCCTCGCTCGTCCTGGTCGCCTCCTTCGGGAGCCTGGGCTGGGGGGCGTGGAGCGACCGGGCGGGCAACAAGGTCGTCCTGCTGGCGGCCTGCGCCTGTGCGGCCCTCGCCGCCGCCGCCGCCCTGTTTGCGCCCTCCGCCCTGCTGTTCTACGGCGTCTTCGTCCTGCTGGCCTTGGGGACGGCGGGGATGAACATCGCCGGCAACAACATCGTGATGGAGTACGCCGGGTCGCCGCGCGAGATCCCCCTGTATACGGGCATCTACAACGCCGTCACCTCCCTGCCCCGCGCCGCCGCGCCCCTGCTCGGCGGCCTGATCGCCGACCACATGGGCGGTTATGAAACCCTGTTCCTCCTCTCCGCCGTCTTGGCCGCCGCCGCCCTGGTGCTGACGGGCCGAGCGGCTGATCCGCGTCATGGCGAGCCACCCGCCCCCAGTTCGGGGGGAGACGGCGGCGGCGAATTCCCGGCGCATTACCTGGCGGGGGCTGAGGCGTGAGGTTTCGGCCCGGCCCGTCCACTAAACCATCAGCCTCGACTAATCGCTCGAACTAGAGATGCTGCGAACACCGCTGCCTGACCGCCCGGCGTTTGCCTTCGCCTGGAGTCGGCAGGCCGCCGACTTCGCCCATCTTAAGCGCGTCTACGCCGCCAGCGGCATTCTCAGATGAAAAAACCGAGGGGAAGCCATGCGCGACATGCCCACAATCGAGTGGCAGTTTGAGTTCCCACCCGAGGTGCAGGCCGAGCGCGAGATCGTCTTGAGGGCCTATGATCGGGCGATGAACGAGCGCACCCCAGAGGCAATCCGGGAGGCGGGGGCGCTGGCATGGGCCTGGGTGACTCGTCACCCGGAAGACTATGCCGTCTGGGACGCGGGGGAACCCATCGCGATGCTGGCCGAGGCCATGGGCATCCACGGTTCCGATCCGCAAGCATGTCCGCCGACGCGCGCTCTCGCAGGTACGCTTGCCGCTCGGTGATTGTTTCGGATGGTTTTCGACAGATGCACAGGCAGGAACGGATCGCTCCGTCCTTGTCTTTTTGCTCGCCGTTTCGTTGAGGGCACAGGTATAATTGCTGCCTATGCTGCTATACAACGACACCGCGAAACACTTCCGATCACTCCTCGCCATTCTCCTCCTCACGCTATCCATCACCGGCGTCGGCTGGGCGCGGCCCGTCATCGTGCCGGACCGTCCAACCATGACCCTCGACGACCTGGGGCTGTATGAGGTCGGCTATGCCCTGCGCGGCAGGCCGGAAGTGCGCCTGCCGGTCGGCTGGACGAGCGGGCTGGACGGCCCCACCGGGGCGGCCTGCCAGTCGGCTGGAATCCAGAACGGGCGGGAGGCATGGCTGCTCCACGTCCCCTGGCGCGGCCAAACGGGCGTCACGTTCCAGGAGTTTACCCTGCTGCTGCCGCGTGCCCCGAGGATCGTCCTGAGCGGGGCGACGGCCCTGCGCGCCGACGCCGTGGGCAAGTCGGACGGCGGCACGTTCCGCGTCTATGTGGACGGCGCGAAGCGGCTGGACGTGAACCGGGCGGACGAGAGGTGGCAGCCGTTCGCCATTGACCTGACGGCATCGGCGGGGAAGACGGTCACGCTGCGGTTCGAAACCGACCCCGGCCCGCGCGACGATGCGAGCTTCGACTTCGCGCTCTGGGGCGGGCGTCAGGTGGTCCTGACGGGGTTCCGGCCCCTAGCGCAAACGCATCCCGCCCCGCCGCCGCTGGACCTGCGGCGGCTGACCTCACGGCAGAGCGGGAGTGTCGCGCCGCCCTCCGGGTTTGTGGGCGGGACGGGCGTACAGGTCACGGCGGCAGAAGCCGTGCTGCGCTACAAGGGCGCGGATGGGACTCTGGCTTATCACTGGAAGCCTAAAGGAGACGGTTTGCTCGGCGGCCTGACGCTGCGGGCGGCCATGACGGGTGACGCGCCGGTCACGCTGCCGCTGGCAGGGCAGGCAGGCTTGGACTGGACGGGCGCGGCAGCTTTGGCGGGTACTCGCCTGACGCCCCTGCCGGGCGGGAATGGAGCGACGCTGACGCGGACCTACCTCATCGCGGGGCAGACGGCGACGGTGACGGTGGCGGGCCGGATGCGGGGGAAGAGCCTCGTCTTTGACATCGCCTGTGACAAGCCGCTCCTGGGCGGCCTGCGCGGCGGCGACTGGGGGCCGACAATGCGGCGGCGGCAGGTCGCCCTCCCCTACTACTCCAACGCGGTCTGGTTTTTGGAGCGCGAGAACCTGTTTGCCGGGGTGTTCCTTGACTGGACTGCTTCGCAGGCGTCTTCCCAGAACGGGACGCGCGCCGCCTACGACGCGCGCACTGACGGCACACGGAACCTGCTGCATGAGAGGCTGGTATACACGGCGGCCTGGCACCTGGCCGAGACGCTGCCGAACATCCCCAACCCGCCCTCGCCGTTCCGCACCGACCTTGCGGGCCGCGTCATGCTGGACATCTGGGGCGGCAGTTTCGCGACCGTTCAGGAGCGCCTGCACACGCTGGCCGAGTGCGGCTTCGGGCCGGGGACGGCGATCCTCCACGACTGGCAGCGCGACGGCTACGACAACGGCCTGCCGGCCCACGTCCCCGCCAACCCGAAGCTCGGAGGCGACCCAGCCATGGCGGCGCTCGTCAGCGGAGGGCAGGCGGACGGCATCGAGATGGCGCTGCACGAGAACTATGTAGATTACTATCCGGACTTCGAGGGGTTCACCGACGCCGACATCGCCCGCGCCTCGGACGGCTCGCGCGTCCGCGCCTGGTACAACCCCGGCACGAGGATACAGTCGTTCGCCGTCAAGCCGGCGCGCATCCTGCCGCTGGCAATGACGCAGGGGCCGGAAGTGGTCGGGCGTTATGGGAGTACGGCCTGCTACCTTGACGTGCATTCCGCCGTGCCGCCCTGGTTCCATGTGGACGCTGAGGCGGGGCAGGCTGGAGCGGGGGAGTTTGAAGCCGTCTGGGACGCGCATCAAGGGCTGTGGGCCTACGAGCGCGGCCTGCACCACGGCCCGGTCTTCGGCGAGGGCAACAACCACTGGTACTGGAGCGGGCTGCTCGACGGCGTGGAAGCGCAATTCGGGCAGGGATGGCGCGACGGGGCGGGGACGAGTGCGCCGCTGCTGGTAGACTTCGACCTGCTCAAAATCCACCCGTTGCAGCTCAATCACGGCATGGGCTATTACGAGCGCTGGTGGGCGCACGGGCCGGACGCGCGGCGCGGGCTGCTGAGTCTGCTGGACCAGTACCGGATGCAGGAAGTGGCCTACGGGCATCAGGGCTTCTTAGGCGGCGAGGCGTGGCATGACCCGGCCCTCTCCTGGCTGGAACCTCACCTGATGCGGCCCCTGACGGCGCGCACGGCACTCGCCGGCCCCGTCGCCATTGACTATCTCAATGGCGGGCGGTGGCTGGACACGACGGCGGCGGCCAAGGCGGACGATCCCGCCGCCTGGTCCCGCGTCCGGGTCCGGTACGGCAACGGCCTGACGGTGTGGGCGAACGGAGGCGACATTCCCCTCCGCTTAGGCTCCGTTACCCTGCCGCCGAACGGCTGGCTGGCCTTGGGCGCGGGCCTGACCGCCGGGACCACGCTGCGCGCAGGCATCGTCTCCGACATGGCCGAGACGGCGGGCAGCGTGTTCGTCAACGCCCGCCCCGCCGACGACTGGGACACGCCCGGCACGACGCGCCTGCACCCGACGGTGGCGGAGTTCGTCCCCACCGGCCCGCGCTCGTTCCGCGCCACCTACCATTGGAGAGTCGGGCAGACTCCGGCCGCCGATTACGGCTGCTTCGTCCACTTCGTTCAGCCGTCCCTCCAGGACGGCGGGGAGGGCATCCGGTTCCAGCAGGACCACGCCCTGGCCCCGCCGACTTCGCGGTGGAAGCCGGGCAAGACGGTCACGGACGGCCCGTGGGACGTTACCGTCCCCGCCGATGCCGCGCCGGGCGACTACCCGTGGACAGTCGGCCTGTTCGCGCCCGGCGGCGGGCGGCTGACCTTGCAGGGCACGTCAGACGCCCACAGCCGCATCGTGTTGGGCACACTGCACGTCGCGGCGACGGGGCTGACGTTCACCCCTACCCAGCCCGACGCGGGCCGCACTACGGCCCCGGTCAACCACGACAATCGTGTGCTGGACTTTGGCAGCGTCCGCACCAACGGCAGCGTCTTCCTCCGCCGGGAGGGAGGCGACTGGACCCTGCGGCCCTTCCCGCGCGACCGCCCGTTCACGGTCAGCCTTTCCGCCGCCCGGCTCGGACACCCCTCCTCAGCCACCGTCGTCGGCGGCTGGTGGCATCTGCCCCTGACCGGCGCGGCGGTGTACCGCTGGCCCGCTCTCGGAGGCAAATAGCACCGATGTCTGCGCCCCAAGCTGTCCAGCACATCACGATTGACCCCACCCCGCTTTACGCGCTGTCCCCCTACCTCTATATGCAGTTCATGGAGCCGCTGGGTGCGACGGACGGGTCGGTCGAGGCGGCCTGGAACCATCAGGCCGCCGCCTGGCGGCCCGACGTGGTGGAGGTGACGCGCTCGCTCGCGCCCGGCCTGATCCGCTGGGGCGGGTGCCTGAGTTCTTACTACCGCTGGGAGGAGGGCGTCGGGCCGCGCGACGAGCGGAGGCCGATGCACAACCTGCTCTGGGGCGGCATCGAGTCGAGCCAGATCGGGACGGGCGAGTTCGTGGACTTCTGCCGCCACGTCGGCGCGGAGGGATTTTTCTGCGTCAACTTCGAGTCGGACGGCCGCAAAGGCTGGGCCGACCCGCGCGTCGGCGGGCCGCGCTCGGCGGGGCCAGAGGAAGCGGCGCGGTGGGTCCGCTACTGCAACGACCCCGACGACGCCCTGCGCCGCAGCCACGGCGTCGAGCATCCCTACGGCCTGCGTCTCTGGCAGATCGGCAACGAGACGTCTTACGACCCGGCCGGTTACGACCTGGAAACGGCGGCGGCGCGCACGGTCGCCTTTGCCCAGGCCATGCGCCGGGCCGACCCAAACGTCCGGCTGATCGGCTGGGGCGACAGCGGCTGGGCGGCGCGCATGATCGAGGCGGCGGGCGAGCATCTGGACTACATCGCCTTCCACCACATATTCCATCCCTCGCCGGGCGACCCCATCCTGGACGGCACGAACTACCGCCGCGACCCCGACCGCGCCTGGGCTGCGCTGATGAACGCGCACACGATGCACCGGCAAAAAGTGAAGGCGATGCGCGCCGAGGTGGAAGGGACGGGGATGCCGCTGGCCCTGACGGAGTGCCACTTCGACATCCCCGGCCGTGACCGGGGCGATGTGCTGTCCTCCTGGGCGGCGGGCGTCGCCTATGCGCGGATGCTCAACGTCCACGAGCGCCATGGGGACGTGCTGAAGATCGCGACGCTGTCCGACTTCTGCGGCACACGCTGGCAGGTCAACTCGGTGATGATCCCGACGCCGGGCGGCCGGGCCTACCTGATGCCCGTCGCCCACGTCATGCGGCTCTACCGCACCCACGGCGGCGAGCAGGCCGTCGCCGTCCGCGACTGCCCCTCCGACCTGGACGTCACGGCGAGCCGCACCGGCGACCGCCTCTTTGTCCATGTGGTCAACACGCGCCGAGATCGGTCCGTCACGGTTCGCCTGGACGTTGCAGGCTTCACCGCCCACGGCGGACGCTGCTTCGAGATCGCCGCCGACCCCGAAACCGAGGTCCTGCAAAGCTGCCCCGATGTCCTTCAGATCAGCGAGAAGCCGCCGGACGGGGACGTCTGGACGTTTCCTGCCGCTTCGGTGTCTGCCGTCGAGATTGACCTGCTCCCGTCACACCGCCCTCAGCCATAAGGTTTCCGTGCAAAATGCCGCCTGCCACACCCCAGCTTCAACTCGAAACCCTGTTCGTTCTGGACGGCCGCGGGCGGCTCGTCTCGACCCGTGAGCCGCAGCCATCCCCCAGCCCTGCGTTCATGCTCATCCGCGGTGCGACGAGTCTTGCCTGGGCGGTTCGGGCCGATGTCCCCGATGATTTGGCCGAAGAACTCGGCGCTCTCGCGCGGCAGGAGCCTCCTTCGCTTCTGTGGGAGCCGCCGCTCTACGCCGAGCGTTACCTGGCCGTGCTGCCTGGCCGCGTCAGTCACGGGCCGGCGTTCGAGTTCCCCGAGTCGGTTGACGCCCCCGCCGACGTGGTGAGCGTCCGCGATGAGGCGTTGCTGCAACATCACTTCTCAGGCTGGGTGGCGGGCGAGGTCGAGGCCGGCCGTTCCCCGGTCGTGGCGGTGTCCGTGGAAGGCCACCCGGTGAGCGTCTGCTGCTGTGCGCGCCGGTCGGACGTGGCGGCCGAGGCCGGCCTTGAAACGGCGACGGCTTTCCGCGGCCTCGGTCATGCGCCCCGCGTGACGGCGGCCTGGGCCGTGGCCGTGCGGGCTTCGGGCCGCACGCCTTTGTACAGCACCAGCATGAACAACGGGCCGTCGCTGGCGGTCGCACGGAAGCTCGGGCTGAGGACCTATGCGACGGATTGGAGTATTTTAGCTTGACAGGTGTTACGCAGCGGCTGTCGCGAGTGAGTCGAAACGCAGACAAGGACGAGTGAGGACGAGTGATTGAAATCACTCGCTGACGCAGGATTTGTCCAGGGGACAAGCCGGAGAAAAGGGGACAGGTCGGAAGGGCTGGAAGCAAGAGTACTCTCTTGTGTTCTTGGTTCTTCTGTCCCCTGGACAGGTCCGGCGGCAGCGAGTGATTTCAATCACTCGTCCGGCGGGTCACCATGCCAAGCCGCCCACAGTCTCAAAGAAGTGCCGGAAGAACGCCGCTGGGTTGCTCTCGCGGGCGAGCCACACCGGCCCCGCGTCATGGTCCACCCAACGGGTCGTTCCCTGAGTTTCGGTGTCGCTAAGGTCCACCTGCACCCGCCCCGGCGTCACGCGGCAGAGCGACGGCTCGAAGGCGAACGCCGCCGTCAGGGGGTCATGGAACGTGATGCCGCCGTACCGGTCGTAGGACTCCGCCGCCATCGCATTCACCAGCTCGAACGGGCCGCCCAGCGCGGAGAACCGGCGGCGACAGTCGGCGGCGTGCCGGTAGCATGGCGAGGTCACGTCTATGCCGACCGCCGTCAGGCGCGGCACGGGCGACTGGAAGACAAGGGAGGCCGCGTGCGGGTCGCCGAGGATGTTGCCTTCCGGGCCGCCGCCTTCCGCTCCGCCGTAGCGGCCCCCCATGAGGATCAGGTGGCGCAGCAGGGGGGCCGCCTCCGGGTCAAGCAAGAACAGCCGGGCGATGTTTGTCAGAGGCCCGATGGCGATCAGTGTGACCTCGTGGGGGTGCGCGCGGATCGTCTCGCGCAGGAACGCGGCCGCCGTGTCCTCAGGCCGGAAGACGCGGTGCGGCCACGTCCCATCCAGCACACCTGCCTGCGGGGCCAGCGGCTGACGGCTTCCAACCCGTAGGGAGGCGGGGGCACCGACATGGATGGGGACGTCCGCCCGGCCCGCCGCGTGGCAGAGGGCGTCGGCAAGGGCGGCGCGCTTCTCCGACTCCCCCGTCACCGTGGTAACTCCCAGCAGGGCACAGCGCGGCTGGCGCAGCAGGTACAGGAGCGCCAGGGCGTCGTCCACGTCGGAGCCGATGTCGGTGTCAAGGAGAACGGGGATGCTCTCCATCATATCGGCGCGACGCGGTAGGTCTGCACGCCGGAGAGGCAGCCGTACAGCGCCCAGAGCGCGCCCGCCACATAGTCGCCTAGTATCAGCCCGATGAAGAACGGCAGCGCCTGACGGTACAGCCGCAGGCCGCCGTAGCGCAGGATCAGCCACTTCACGAGCCAGCCGACGAACAGCGGGCACCACAGCCATTCCAGCGTGAAGGTGCCGGCCAGGATGTACCCGACCGGGTGGAACGGCCACCAGAGGAAGCGCGTTCGGGCGGCCACCAGCAGCCCCGTCACGCACGCACCCACGGCCACGGCCCAGACGCGCCCGTGGTCGGCGGGCGCGCGCTCGCCCGTCCAGCCGTCCAGTATCCGCCAGGGGGTGCTGCCCATGGAGGTGCGCCAGTCGTTGACGTGCGCCGTCGCCGCCCCGTAGTGGTAGTAGCAGGTGAGGATGGCCAGCCACGAGGCCAGCGCCCCGACGACGGTCGCCAGCCCGATCGCTCCGGTGAGGTGCCGCAGGTTCAGACGCGCCTCGGTCCCGATCTTCAGCGCCTCTAGCTGTGCGGGCATGACCGTGCAGCGGTAGTCCAGGTCCAGCCACTGCATCTGGGTCAGCCCGACCAGCCCGCGCGAGGAGAAGGCGACGGTGCCCGCACCCGCGATCAAAAGCTGGTGGGGCGTCATGTCCGGCCCGAACGCCCAGGGCAGGCCCGCCTCGGCCCGAATGCGGGCGTAAGCGATCACGACCAGCAGGTACAGCGCGAGGAAGGCGAGGGAGGCCCACCAGGGCAGCCCGAGCGCGATCCCGAAGGCGGCCAGCGCGGCAAGGCCGAGGCCCAGCCCGAGGAGGGCGGCCCGGTAAGGGAGCGGCTCGTCGCGGTCGTCCCCGCGCCCCGGCCCGGACGCCGTCCGCCAGACCTGACGCCAGTAGCCGCCCAGGCCGAGCAGGGTGAAAGCCCCCAGGCCGAGGAAGCCGCCCAGTCCCTGTTCCCCGAAGTACGGGAACTGCGAGAACCCCCCGCCCGCCCCCGCCTGGTGCAGCCCCCAGCTCGCCGTCAGGACGGACTCGATCTTGCGGAACAGGTAAAAGAACCAGCAGGAGCAGGAGACGTCCAGCGGCAGGAAATAGGCCAGCCCGATGACCAGGGGATAGAAGCCGAGGTCCAGCTCGCCGACGGCGTTCCAGGGCGGGGCGGCGAAGAGGCCCGACCCGCCGAGCTTGAGGGCCGGGTCGCTGGGCTTGAGCGGGATGAACGGGACGTTGGGCATTAGGAAGCCGGCGGCGGCGAGGTTTTCCAGCACGGAAGCCGCGCCGAAGCCTATCCAGAAGACCCGGCTTCGGAGCAGGGCGCGGCGGCTGTCTTCGCGGATCAGGGCCAGGGGCAGGACGACGATGGGGAAGGTCAGCCGCTCGTGATCCACCCACCGGCGGCGCAGCAGCGCGCCCAGGCAGAAAGTGACCAGCAGCAGGACCAGCACGAAACCGCTCCAGACGAGTATGGGTGACAGCCAGCCGCGCAGGTGCGGGCCGGTGAACAGGGTGGACTGACCGGCGTAGAAGTCCGGCAGGGCGGCGGGGTCGGGAAAGGCCCAGCGCGGCAGCAGGAAGTGGTAGTTCTGCGCCCAGCGGTTTTGCAGGTCGGCGAATTGGAAGACGTTCCCCAGGCCCATGCACAGGAACTGTGTCATGCCGACCCCGCTGATGCCGATGGAAACGGCCTGCATGACGTAGACGGTGAGCATCTCGGATGCCGTCAGCGCCCGGCGCGGCAGGAACCGGCGCAGCAGGGCATTCCCCGCCAGCAGGACCAGCAGCACGAAGACGATGCCGATGCTCAGTGACAGCACCGCGAGTTCCGTGGACTGGGCGACGACGTCCGAGTAGACGTTCCAGAAACACAGCACGGGGACCAGCAGAGCGCCGAGCGCGAGGGCGCGCGGGGTCAGGCCGGCGGGACTCGGCGGGGGCGTCTCCGAAACCGACTCGGCGGGTTTTTGCAGCGGGACAGTCATGGTGGCAAGGCTGAGAGCGTCGCCGTCAGATGACTCGTGAGTCACAGCGGCCGGCGGGCACGTCCGCTTACTGTTCGCCGCCTTCGCCCCCGAATCCTCTGAGGCGGGTGCCTTCTCCGGGCAGCGGTATGACAAGAAAAACCGGCGTTCCCGGCGACCAAGTGGCCGATCCGGCGGGACCGGCGGCTATAATAGAGGCATGACGCTTGAACTCCCCGTGCCGCCTGACTTCTCGTTCTCGGAGACTCTGAACGCCCACGGCTGGCGGCGGCTGGCCCCGTTCGCCTGGGACGAGGGCGCGCAGACGCTAGAGCATGTCGGGGAGACGGGCGGCGGGGCGGTCGTCCGGCTCCGCCTGCATGAAGCCGAAGGAATAATCAAGGTGGACGGCGACACGGGCGCGCACGAAGACGAGATCACGCGCCGCGTCCGCCGGATGCTCCAACTAGACCTGCCCTTGGACGCCTTCCACACCTACTGCCGGTCGCGCCCCGAACTCGCGCACATCGCCGACCGCCGCCGGGGCCGGATGCTCCGCTCCCCCACCCTCTTCGAAGACACCTTAAAGGTAGTCGCGACGGTGAACACGACCTGGGCGCAGACCATCGCCATGACGGCCCGCCTGGTGGAACACTTCGGGGCGGCTCTGCCTTCTAACCCCGCGCGCCATGCCTTCCCCACCCCGCAGCGCCTCGCTGCCGTGCCCTTTGATGAGTTCGCCGCAAAAGCCCGCATGGGCTACCGGAACGCCTATGTGCATTCGCTGGCGGTCAGCATCGCCGAAGGTTGGTTCGACCTGGAAGGCTTACAGGACGCGAACCTTGCCGCAGACGACCTCCGCAAGCGGCTTCTGGCGCTCCCCGGCATCGGCCCTTATGGGGCGGCCTGCCTGATGCTCTACCTCGGCAAGCCGGAACACGTCAACGCCGACTCGGTGGCCCGCGCCTCGCTCTCCCAGGAACTCGGGCGCGCTGTCACCGACAAAGAAGTGCTGGCCTTCTTCGAGGCGCACGGCGAGTGGCGCGGGCTGGTCTACAACTTTTACCCCTGGAAAGAGCGCGATGTCTAAAGTGATGGCGGAAACGACCGCCGATGAAGCGGCGAAGAACGCACTCCGAACGCGCCGCGCCGAGCGCGAGTCGCTGCTGGGCCGCATCACGCGGACGCTGGAGGACGACGACCGGATCGCCGCTGCCTGGCTGTTCGGCTCGATGGGGTGCGGGGAGGCCGACGACCTGAGCGACCTCGACCTGCGCGTCATCGTTGCCGATGAACATATTGAGGCTGTCTGTGCTGACCGGCGGGCCTATACCGCACAAGTCGGCGAGGCGGTGCTTTTCGCGGAGGCACCGCAGAACCGGCCCGCCGGGGGCGCATTCCTGCTGACCCTTTACGCGGGCGAGTTCGGCCCGCAGGAAGTAGACTGGACCTGGCAGCCGCTGTCCGGGGCATGCCTGTGGCCCGATACGCGCGTTCTGCTCAACCGCGCAGGGCTGACGCTGGGGGAGATGCCGTGGGGCTACCAGCCGCGCCCCGCGCAGACTGCTTTGGAAGAGGCGGTGCAGCGCGTCACCAACTTCTGGGCCATGCTGCTCATCATCGCCAAGTACGCCGCCCGGACGCCCGGTGAAGACACGATGGGGCTGGTCGGGATGTCGGTCCAGCCGCTTCGGGAGGTCGCTGAGTACCTCGGCCTGACGCCCCACTACACCATGGACAACCTGCCGCCGCACGGGCGGCCGGCGGAAAAGATGCGCCTGCTGCGCGACCTCGCGGGGCAGATGGAGGCGCTGATGCCCCCAATCGAGGCGCGGGGCGGCACCGTCCCGTGGGTCGCCGTGCCGCACGCACACCGCTTCCTGGACATGGTGGAGGCGACGATGAAAGTATCCCAGCATGAGTAAGCTGCTCGACTGCGTCAACGACGACCTGACGGCCTGGCTGCACCGGCAGCACGTCTTCTTCGTCGCCACCGCGCCCCTGTCTGCCGGGGGCCATGTAAACTGCTCGCCCAAGGGCGGCGACTGCTTCCGGGTCCTGAACCCGATGCAGGCGGCCTATCTGGACTTCACCGGCAGTGGGGCGGAGACGGCGGCGCATCTGCGGGAGAACGGGCGCATCGTCCTGATGTTCTGTGCCTTCGAGGGCAGGCCGAACATCGTGCGCCTGCACGGGCACGGGGAGGTGCTGACGGCGGACTCGCCGGAGTTCGAGGCGCTGGCATCCGCGTTCCCGTCGAACCCCGGTGCCCGCGCTCTGGTGCGTGTCAGCGTCACGCGCGTCTCCACCTCCTGCGGGCTTGCGGTCCCCTTCATGGAGTTCGAGTCGGACCGCGACACGCTCGATCAGTGGTCCGCCGCCAAAGGCCCCGAAGGGCTGGCCGAATACCGGCAGGCGAAGAACGCGCGGAGCATTGACGGCCTGCCTGCCCTGTGAGATTCGACGATGAAACTGGCGATTAACTACTCGCCCCAGGCGGAGGCGCTTGCGGCACAGGGGGCCATTGATTTCGACCGATTCAAGTGCCCCCCATCCTGGGACCCAGTCGTGCCCGCGCATGCACCGGACCTGCATGCGCGGGCGCGGGCCGTGCGCCCGGTCTACCTACACTTCCCGCTCAATGCCGGGGACGGCAGCCTGCGGACGACCGACTGGGGGCGAATCGAGGCGGCCCTGGCGCAGACGGACACGCCGTTCGTCAACGTGCATCTCCAGGCACTCGCCCAGGACTTCCCCGACATGCCCGCCGACACGACCGACCCGGCCCACGGCCGGCGCATCACGGACGCTCTCGTCCGGGATGTCGGCCTCGCCGCCGAACGGCTCGGGCCGGAACGAGTCATCGTGGAGAACATCGTGTATTCGGGTGCGGGCGGCAAGGTCCTCCTCCCGTGCGTTGACCCGACCGTCATCGGCGAGGTGGTCAGCCGGACGGGATGCGGGCTGCTGCTGGACACCGCCCACGCGCGCCTGACAGCAGCCGCGCTGGGGCAGGACGTTCGGAACTATGTCGCGCAACTGCCGGTCGGAAGGTTGCGAGAGCTTCACGTCACCGGCGCACGGCCCGAGGCGGAACGGGGGCGGGACAGCATGCCGATGGGGGCGGAAGATTGGGCGCTCGCCGAGTGGGCGATGGGCCGCATCGGTGAGGGCGCGTGGGGCCGGCCCTGGGCAGTCGCGTATGAGTACGGCGGCGTCGGCCCCATCTTCGCAAGCCGAAGCGAGGCCGCCGTGATCGCCGAACAACTGCCCCGCCTAGCGGGGCTGATCGCCGCCGCTAGTCCGCCAGGCTGACGGCGAAGAGCTTCACGTTCTCGTTGTCCGGCAGGGTGAGGCTCTTTACTGTCTTCGTGCCGTCCACCTTGAACCCGTAGCCGTAGACGTAGAAGGAGCGCGGGTCTTTCGCGCCGCGCGCCGTCAGGCGGTAGGGCGTCTTGACCGCCCGGACCTCGCCGGGGAAGCCGCTCGGCAGGAACCAGTCGCTCATGTTCTGGACCAGGGCCCCCGCCGTACCGTCGGTGTAGGTCACGGTGAAGGTCTGGGCCATCTGGCTGCCTTCCACGGCGGACCCCAGCAGCCAGAGGGAGGCGTGAGAGCCGGTCGGCAGGGGGATGACCTGGCCGTGGCAGGCGATCAGGTCGGGTGCATCGGCCCTGCCTAGAGTGAACTGGACGCCTTTCAGCGTCTGGGTCGCGCCTAGCGATGCGGCGGGGTAGCCGTTCCCCTCCCCGTCAACCCCGCCCGTTTCCGGCGCGGCCGTGCCGCCGCTGAAGATGCCCGCCGTGCCAAAGAACGCGGAGAGGTCCACCGGGACGCTGCTGCCGGGCGTGACCTCGGGCGAGAGCCGGGGCCGGTCCGCCGCCGCCACAGGCGGGGCCAGAACGCCCTTCGGGTCCGCCTCATAGGCCGCGAGGAACTCCGACCAGAGGGTGTCCACGTCCTTGCCGCAGTACGACTTGAACATGGAGGTATTGTAGGTCCCGAAGCGGACCGCCTGACTGAGCTTCGTGACCAGCCTGCTGTCATAGTGCAGCTCGCAGTAGGCGAGGAAGGCGGCCGTGGTCCGGTAGGAGTCGTGGTAGGTGGACTTCTGGGGGTTGATCCGGTAGGTGAAATGCTCCGGCTCGAACCGGACCCAGCGGATGTAGTCGGCGATGCCCTCCACGAGCCAGACCGGGTTATAGGCCGAATACGCCTGGATGACGTGCGCGGTTTCGTGGACGGTCAGCCCGGTGTCTTCGGGGTGCGCGCGGCACCAGGCCGAGTTGACCTCCATGACGCCCCCGCCGGTGGCGGCGACCCCGGTGACGCCCGACCCCGTCCGGTAGACGACGTTGACGGCGTTCGGCGGGATGAACTTGTCGGAGTAGAGCAGCGCCTCGGTGTCCGGCCAGAACTGCTCCATCTGGGTTTCCGCCTGGAGCGCCCAGGCTTTCAGGTCGTGCGCCTGGGAGATGTCGTAGAAGCCCCGGCCCGGTCCCAGGACGACATGGGATACCTTCACGGGCGACTGGATCGTGATCTCGCGCACGGCGAGGTTGGGGACGCCCTGGCCGTGCTTCAGGCGGATACGCAGGGCGACGACCCGCGAGCCGCCCAGGGCGGCGTCCGCGACGCCGGTCGCGCCGAAGTCTGCCGCCTTGCGGTAATAGTTTCCGTCGGGGGATGTCTCCACAAACCCGTTCGTCAGGAGGTCCTGACCCTCGGCGTCGCCCGTCGTGACGTGGATGGACTGCACAGGGATGGGGCGCGAGAGGAGGACCAGGAAGTCGTCCCCGTCGCTCATGCCGTGGTCCGACTGGAAGTAAGTTCCAACATCCCCGTCCATTGCCATTTCGGGCCGGTGGGCGGCCGTGGAAGGCATCGTGCTGTAGACGAGGGCCTTCACCGGAGCCGGGGATGTCTGGGCGGCGGTCGCCCACCCGCCGCCGGTCAGGGCGGTCAGCAGAAAAGAGACGGAAAGCAGGCGGCGCAGCGATGTTTGGTCCATGACCCCTATTATAGCACGGTTGTCAGTGCGGTCGTCACCAGGAAGCAGGCGCGTTTTTGCGGGGGCGGCCTCGGGTACATAGTCGGACGTAGCCAAACAACGCCGACGAGGGAGAAAGATCATGCAGAGCAGCACGGCACCGGACGAGCAGACCGAGGACACAGGGGCGGGCGAGTCCGCCCACACGGGCGCGAACGCGGCTTCCAGCCAGGCAGACGCGACGGCGTCCATGGAACCCGCCGAGGTGCCGGAGGGCGAGGCCGGCGGCGCAGGCGAGTCCACGCTGACGGACGATGAGGCTGTCCCCAGCCCGTCATAATCTCCGTGGGGGCGAACACGGAGGTTCGCCCCTCTTGTCCCCGCTTTCCCTCCTCAGTTCCCCTCCATCCCCACCGCCCCCGACTGGTAGATGCGCGTCAGGGCGTCCTTCGTGACCTTCTTCGGGCCGAGGTCGCCGGTCCAGGAGACGAAGTAGGACGGGCGGACGCCGTAGCGGTACATCTTCTCTACGTCCGGCACGCCCCCGAATTCCGTCAAGGCCAGCAGCTTCCGGCCGCCGTATTCTTTCGTCAGGGTGTCCCAGGTGGCGCTGAGTGGGTCGGTAACGTCGGACGGGTAGGCGTCTATGCCCACCACGTCCACCACGTCGTCGCCGGGATACCAGTCCGGGCTGAGGCCCGAGCAGTCCACCCAGATCAGGTTGTGCAGGTGGTGGACCTTCGTCAGCCGGTCGTGCATCAGCCGCCAGAGCTGCTTGAACGGGCCGGGTCCCTTCGCCCCCCACCAGAACCAGCCTCCCTCGGCTTCGTGCAGCGGACGCCACAACACCGTGACGTGGGCGTCCGAGAGTCGCTGGAGCTGGGCGGCGATGACATCCATGTCGCGCAGGAGCAGGGCGTATTCGGGCGACTTCGGATCGGCCAGCGCCTTCTGGACGTCGAACGTCGTCGCGTTGGTGTAGAAGCCCCGATACCAGCGGGCGTCCACGGCTTTGCCCTGGGCGTCCGTCAGCATCGTGTCAAGCAGGCCCGTCGGGGCGTTCCAGTGCCAGGAGGCCGTGACGATCTGGCCGGCTTTGGCCTGCGCCAGCATCCGGCCCGTCGCCACCGGCTTCGAGCCGTGGGCGACGCGCGACGGCGAATACTCGATGAAGTCATCCCCGTAGATCGCCGGGGTCCTTCCCGTGACCGTGCGGATGTAGGCGCTGTCCGCGTTCTCGTACTGCCCCGAAAGTGTCTTCACCCCGTAGAGGCCGACCAGGCGGCGCATCAGGGCGCGCGTCCCCGCCGAGGCGTCCGGGTCGGACAGGGTGAAGGGCGGCTTCACCGGCGGGGGGGGCGGCGGCGCGGGTACGAGGTCCAGGGAATTGATGTCGTAGTACCCCCACCCCCGCTCGACGGCCAGTGTGTTCGGCCCCGATGTCAGTTCCACCTTCCCCACCGACTGCGTTGCGAAGGCGTTCCCGGTCTTGGGCAGCATCCCGGAGAGCCTGGCCCCGTTCACGACCAGATCAAAACCCTTCTCCCCCGACGGCGCGCTGTAGCGGAGGCTGACGGTGTAAATGCCGGGCTTGGCGTCCGGCAGCGTGAAGACGATCTTCGCGCCCGACGGCGCAAAATCCCCCACATACCCCTTGCCCGTGTAGCCGGGGATGGCCGTGGCGAGGGTGACGCCCACGAGCTGCGCGTCCGCCGCCTCCAGGTGGATCGGCTTGGGTGGGGCGGCCAGTGCCGGCATCGAGGTCAGCAGCACGAGCATCACAAATAACAAACGTGACATCCTGTTCCTTTCTTCATTCCGGGCGGGCATCTTTACCCGGCCAGTCCCAGCGCCGGAGGTCATCGCTCCAAGCGATGCCGATGCAGGCATAAGTGTCAAACACGGTCCGCTCATCCTCCGGTCCGCTGCCGTGGAAAAACAGGACATACTTCCCGATTCCTTTGTCATGCCGCAGGTCCACGGCGAATCCTGCCGTCAGCCGCCCCTGCGCCCAGGGCCATCCCGCCTGGCCCAGCGTCAGCAGGCCGTCGTCCCGCCATGTCCGCAGGTCGGCGGACCGTTTGAGGCCGATCCCGTTGTCGGGCGAATGGAGCATGACGTATTCGTCCCCTGCCACCAGGATGCAGACATTCTCCCCGGCCGCGGCCCGGCCCGTGTAGGTCCAGCGCGTCAGGTCATGGGAGTATGCCATGCCGACCCCGTCCTGCTTGAAGAAACACCACCACTTTCCCGGCTCATCCTTGTCCTCGAAGAGATACGGGTCAATCATTCGCCCCATCTGCGCGCGCGGAACCTCCGGCCCTTTGACGCGCAGCATCTCCGGCTCCGTCCACGTCTCCAGATCCATGCTCCGCATCAGCCACAGCCGCGCGTCCCCGGTCCCATACTTTTCCCCATTTGGCCGGGGATAGGTCTGGAGGCACAGGACCCACTGATTCTCAAAACGGACGACGCTGCCGGGACTGCCGAAGTTCAGGCCGCGATCCGCCGGCGTCAGCGCCTTGGGTGGAGACCAATGCCGGAGGTCGCGGCTCCGGCTCGTCCCGAGGAACGAGTACACGCCGCCGTCGGGCATCGTCCTCATCAGCGTGAAGAACAGATGCCAGACGCCGTCGTGGTAGACGGCAGCCGGGTCGCGGTAAGCCGTCACCGCATCGCCCCGCAGGAGGGTCGGTGAGACCAAGGCGCTCAGAACATCGGAGTCGGGAGTCAAGGCGATGGCCCCCGCATGGGAGGCGGCGGCCAGACGCTCCCGTCGTGCGGCACGGGAACGGTCCCATACGCAGGAACGACTGGCCGCGCGTAAGTTTCTTGGTAGGCGCGGATGCGCGCCGTCAGCTCATCCACGGTGATCGGCAGATAGACCTGCGGGATGTTGATCGGCGCGACAAAGACGCCCAGCAGTTTGTAAAGTGGGATGCAGAAGGCGTTGACTTGCAGCATCCAGGAGCGGCCCGCGCCCAACCTCCGGCAGAGGGCACTCGTGTTCTTCGGGACGATGCCGACGTAGCGGTACATGAAGTTGTAGGGGCGGACCTCCTCGATCTCGTCCCAGCGGATCAGGCCGACATGGGTCGCCATCGTATCCACCGCGATCCCCTCAGAGCTAAGGACGACGATGGGCTTCTTCTGCTTCTTGTGGGACCGCGCCGCGATAACATACAGGAAGACGCATTCAGCCACCAGGAACCAGGGAAACCAGGAGATGCGTGCTGCCGTTGCGGACACCCGAGGAGGCGCAATATGCTGTCCAGGCAGGACCGGCGGAGGGGGCGTGAACTGATGGGCCAGAGCGCCGAAATAGAGGAACGACAGTAGCACGAGCGGCACCATGATGAAGAGCATCCGCTTGTTGAGGCCCGTGAGCGACTTCTTCGTGTCGGCGTAAAGCACATAATCTTCGGGGGGCATGATGTCCACACTCATCGGGTAATTCTTCTGGGAGACTGAAGCTTACTCCGTAGAGGTAAAAACTTCTTCCTGCGTGCCTGCTTCAGTGAGCGATTCGACAACTCCGTATGAAGCCGAGCGGCGTTTGGTTTCGCGCCGCCAGAACTCGTGAACCTCATCCGGGATGTTGACAGTTTTGGCGTCAGCGATCAGTTCGACCTCCCAAGGATTGAACATCATGCCGGTGCCTGTGCCGTCAGCCCTGTAGAAATCAGCCTCATAGCAGTAGCAAGGCCAGGGGCCGCTCGCACACCAAACATAGCCTGCATCGCCCGCCTTCAACTCATCATCAGGATGATCGCCCAACAGCCTCACCATGTCTCCGACTTGAAAATCCAAGTCGAGCTTTTCAGTCGCCATAGAACACCCTTTCAGCCAGCGGAACGCGCAAGAAGGGTGGAGTCAAGTTCCGCCCCTGCATATGCCATATTCGGCATGTAGGGGTAGGGCTTGCCCCTACCCTCTCTTCCTGCTCCGCGCCCCTCACAGGTCAGGGATCTGCCAGTCTATCTCGGGCTTGCCCCAGCCGCGCAGGGCGGCGTTGATCTGCGAGAACGGCTTGCTGCCGAAAAAGCCGTTGCGGGCGGACAGCGGCGAGGGGTGCGCGGACTGGACGACGAGGTGGCGCGTGGCGTCAATCAGTGGCAGCTTCTTCTGGGCGTAGCCGCCCCACAGGACGAAGACGACCGGGTCGGGGCGGGCGGAAACGTGGCGGATGACGCTGTCCGTGAAGGTCTCCCAGCCTTTGCCTTTGTGCGAGTTGGCCGTGTGGGCGCGCACCGTCAGCACCGCATTCAGCATCAGGACTCCCTGCGCGGCCCACGGCACGAGGTAGCCGTTGTTCGGGATGCGGCAGCCCTGATCGTCCCGCAGCTCTTTGTAGATGTTGACCAGCGAGGGCGGCGTCTCGACGCCGGGGCGGACCGAGAAGCACAGGCCGTGCGCCTGACCCGGCCCGTGGTATGGGTCCTGGCCCAGCAGGAAGACGCGGATGTCATCGAAGGGGGCAAGCTGGAAGGCCGAATACACGTCCTCGGCGGGCGGGTAGACGGCGTGGCGGGCGCGCTCATCGGCGACGAACTCTTGCAGCTTGGGCCAGTACGGCTTGTCGAATTCGCCGGAAAGCGCGGCAAGCCACGAGGCGGGCAGCGGCGGGGGCGGGACGGGGTCAACCGAGTCGAACAGGGAAGATTGTGCCATACCAGATTGTACCCGGCGGCAGGGGAATCCCGTTCCCCCGGCGAACTAAGCGGGCAAGGAGATGGCGCAAATGACGGCGGAAAAGTTTGAAGCACAGGTGCGACGGCTGGAGCGGTACGCGAAGGAGTCGCCGTCGGCCTATCGGGCGCATGTCGGGCTGCTGGCGGCGCTCGGCTACGGTTACATCTTCGCCGTCGTCCTGCTGCTGCTGGGGATGATCGCCCTGCTGATCGGGATGATCGGCGGCATCGCGTACTACGCTTCCCGCAGCGGCAGTTTCGCCGCGCTCAACGCCATGAAGATACTCGTCCCCCTGGGCGTCGGGCTGCTGTCGCTGATCGGCATGATCTTCCGCTCCTTCCTGGTGAGCTTCCCGGAGCCGGACGGCATCCCCATCGAGCGCGCCCAGGCCCCCCGGCTGTTCGCGGCGCTGGACGAGATCTGCCGGACGCTGGAAGCGCCCCGCTTCGACCATGTACTGGTGCAAGACGAGTTCAACGCCTCCGTCTTCCAGCGCCCCCGGTTCGGCCTGCTGGGGGGCCACACCAACTACCTGATGCTGGGGCTGCCGCTGATGGAGGCCGTCCCGGCTGCCTCGTTCCGCGCCGTCCTCGCCCACGAGATCGGCCACCTCTCGCGCAGCCACAATCGCTTCAGCGGCTGGGTCTACCGCGTCCGCGCGACCTGGGACCAGATGCTGCGGTCCTTGGTCCAGCAGCGGCACGGCGGCCTTTCTCTGTTCCTGCCCTTCTTCCGCTGGTATTCTCCCTATTTCGCGGCCTACTCGTTCGTCCTGCGCCGCGAGAACGAGTATGTCGCGGACCGCTGCGCCGCCCAGGTGTGCGGCCCGGAGGGGGCGGCCCAGATGCTGGTCCTGAGCGAGCTGAAAGGGCGCTGCTACGGCCAGGAGTTCGGGAGGAGCCTGCTGAAGCAGGCTCGCACCCAGCCCAGCGTCCGGAGCGACCTGTACAGCAGCCTGAAGGCCAGCCTGTTGCAGCCGTCCGAACACGAGATGCAGTGGTACGAGGACGCTTTGGAGGAGCGGACTGGGCTTGGCGACACGCACCCGAGCCTGACCGACCGGCTGGCCGCCCTGGGGTTCCGCATGGTCCCCGGTGGCCCGCTCGACCTCCCGAAGCCGCCCCTGCCGCTGCCGCCGCCGGTGAGGGAAACCGCCGCCGACACCTACCTCGGCCCGCTGCGCGACCGGATCATGCCGAAGTTCAATGCCGCCCGGCGTCAGGAGATCGCGGGGGCCTGGGTCCAGCAGAACCAGCAGGCCCGCCTCCAGGAGCAGAAGCTGGAAGACCTGGAAGCGCGGACCGTCCAGGGCCGGCTGACGCTGGCGGAGGCCTGAGAGCGGGCGCTGCTCTTCGCCCAGGTACATGGGGAGGCGGAGGCCCTGCCGGTCATCCACGAGTACCTGCGCGCGCAGCCGGACAACGCCGAGGCCAACTTCGTCTTCGGCAAGATGCTCCTGGATCGCAAAGACGCGCGCGGCATCCCCTACCTCAAAAAAGCCATGGAACTCACCCCGGCCTCCGTCGGCGCGGCCTGCGAAGCGATCTACTGGTTCCTGCGCGGCCAGGGCAGGCCCGCCGAGGCCGTCTCCTACCGGGAGCGCGCACTCAAACACCAGCGCGAGTGGGAGGCGGGCCATGCCGAGCGCGAGACCGTGGAACCAACCGACCGGTTCATCTACCACGGGCTGTCCCAGGAAGAGCTGACACGGTTCCGCGAACAGCTCGCGCGCTTCGAGGCCGTCGGCAAGGCTTACCTCGTCCGCAAGCAGGTCAAGTACCTGCCGGACAAGCCGCTGTACATACTGGGAATCGTCCCCGCCGGGTCGCGGGACTCCGACCTCGCCTCATGGCTGGGTTCCAAGCTCCAGCTCCCCGGTGAAACCATCCTGATCGTCCTCACCGGGAACATGCAGAAAATGGAACGGCCGCTGGCACAGCTCGCGTCGGCCCGCATTCTCAGCCGGTGAACGGCTACCCGTCCGACGTGAACTCCGCCCCGCGCGCTTCTTTGCCCAGGGCCGTCACCAGGGCGACGGCCAGCAGGACCACAAGAATGACCGTGGACAGGCCCAAAGCATAGTCGGGGTGCTTGACGCCGCCGTGCCCCTCGGCGATCTTCGTCTGGATGTTGGCGTTCGCGGCGGCAAACAGGTTGCCGAGTTGATACGCGAATCCGGTGAAGGTCCCGCGGAAGGCAGTAGGCGCAAGCTCGGTCAGGTGGGCGGGGATGACGCCCCACGCCCCCTGGACGCAGAACTGCATCAGGAACGCACCGACGCCGAGCAGGATCGGGGAATGCGAAAAGGCCCACAAGGGGATGACCGGCAGGCCGAGCAGGGCGAAGACGACGATGGCCCGGCGCCGCCCGATCCGCTGCGACAGGGTGCCGACGACGATGCCGCCGATCAGCGCCCCGAGGTTGTAGACGATCACGATGTTGCTGACGGTGCGGTCGTCGAACTTGCGCTGCACCTGGAGGAACTTCGGGTAAAGGTCCTGCGTCCCGTGCGACATGAAAGTGAAGGCGGTCATCAGCAGGACGAGGTACACGAACAGGCCGCCGTGCTGCCGCAACGCCTGGCCCCAATCAATGCGCTCGCGCGTGGGCCGCTCCCGCTCCCAGACGGGCGACTCCTTGACCTTGGACCGGATGAACAGCGACAGCAGGGCGGGGGCCGCGCCGATGAAGAACATCCAGCGCCAGCCCAGATGCGGCACGACGAGCGGGTACAGAACCGCCCCCAGCAGGTAACCCACCGGGTAGCCCTGCTGCAAGATGCCGGACAGCAGCCCGCGCGACGCGGCGGGCGTACTTTCCAGTGCGAGCGACGCCCCCAGCCCCCATTCGCCGCCCATCGCCACGCCGAACAGGGCGCGCAGGATTAGGAACGCCGTCAAAGTCGGTGCGAAGCCCGAGGCGAGTTCCAGGACGGAGTAGAGGATGACGTCTATCATCAGCGGGATGCGCCGCCCATACCGGTCCGCCATCGCCCCGAACAGGAACGCCCCGATGGGGCGGCAGGCCAGAGTCGCGAACAGGATGGACGCGCCCTGCTGCGGGGAGGCGTGGAACTCCTTCTCGATGTCTTTGAGGACGAAGACGACCACGAAGAAGTCGAAGGCGTCCAGGGTCCAGCCGAGATAGGCCGCGAGAAAGGCGTTCCTTTGGTCCGTCGTCAGCGCCCGTAACTGTGCCAAAATCCCTATGTTCATGGCTTTCTGGTTCCTTTCGCCTGCCTGATTTGCTGGGTATAATCGCGCATGGACTTCCCTGCCAGCTACGGCACTCTCGTCGGGGGCGGTTTCTTCGCCTGGATCTTCGTGGCGCTGGCCTTCGCCTCCGCCGGGCTGCGGGAGGGAGGTCTGGTTTGCCGGGAAACGCCCACAGGAAGAGTCTACAGCGCGCACCCCTGCGGGCGGATATTTGCCGCCATGATGGGCCTTCTTTTCACCGTCTACGCACCGCTGATGTATGGGTTTATGTTCCTGGAACCGGCCCAGAATCAGGCCTCCATGTCAGGCGGAGACTGGTTCCCGTTCGCACTCCTGGTCTGCATGAACGTCGCGATGGGAGTTCTCATGTTCTGGCTTGCCGGACCGAACGATTTTTTCATAGATTTAGATCGGCGCACTTATCGGCATACTCACGGCTGGGCGTTTCACCAGAAAGTGGTGACCGGGATGCTGGACGATGAGATCGCAGGCGTCTTTGTTCGGTGCGTCTCCATGAACAGCCGCTATGACGTTGGCCTCATCTGGAAGCGGGGGCAGAGGTGGAAGCGGCTGGTCATGTTCAACCGCTCCGGCCGCGCCGACCGGTGTGCGGAGGAAACGGCGGCGGCACTGGGGCTGCCGCTGGTCGCGCCGCCGTCTTATCTGAAGTCTTCCAGAGACGTCCGCAACGGCCTCGGCTGAGTGGGTATAATCCCACATGAGCGTTCCCGTCACCGGCGAGCAGGTCGTGGGCATCGGCTTCTTCGCCTTTGTCGTGCTGGGCGTGATCTTTGCTTTCATAGACAACCGACGGGAACGGGATGAACGCAACAAGCCTCTCCCGCCTCTCCCAAGAGAAACAGCCTTTCGTAAGCCGCGGGGCGTCCGGCTTTTCATGGCGCTGCTTGCGGCCTTCATCATCACCGGCTACCCGCTCCTGTACGCAGTGGGCGCTTTTGATGTGAGAGGCCATCGCCCGCATTTTACCGCTGAAACCTGGACACTCTTCGGGATTGTGGAAATCATTGGCATTGCCACCGGACTGCCACTGCTGTATCTCTCCGGCCCGAACGAGTTCTTCCTGGACGTGGAGCGGCGTACCTACCGCCATGTCTACGGCTGGCCTTTCCGCCCCCAGGTGCGAGAAGGCTCCTGGGAAGAGATGGCCGGTGTTTATGTCCGGTTCATACGGATGACAAATAACGAGCAGTACATCGTAGGCATTGCCTGGAAATGTCCCCGGAGTCACAGTCCCGTGCTGGGAGCGTTCAGCCGACCCAGGCAAGCCGACCGGTGGGCGGAAGGGGTGGCGGCGACTTTAGACTTACCCCTGGTTGAACCGCCGCCCTCACGCAAGCAATCAACAATGGGCCGCTGCTGAGTCCCGTGAGACAGGCGGACACGCCCGGCGGTGTGCTACAATGTACCAACATGGACTTATTTGATGACGGCGACGCGCCCGCCCCGGTGGCCGCGCCCAACACGCCGCTTGCGGCCCGGATGCGGCCCACGACGCTGGAAGAGTTCGTCGGCCAGGCGCGCATCCTCGGACCCGACAGCCTGCTGCGGCGGGCCATCGAGGAGGACGCCCTGACCTCGTTGATCTTCTTCGGGCCGCCCGGCGTCGGCAAAAGCACGCTGGCCGGCATCGTCGCCCAGCGGACCTCGTCGCACTTCGAGAACTTCAGCGCCGTGACGCAGGGCATCCCCGACCTGCGGAAAGTGATCGAGGCCGCCGCCCTGCGCCGGCGGATGTACGGCAAAAAGACCGTGCTGTTCATTGACGAGATCCACCGCTTCAACAAGGCCCAGCAGGACGCCCTGCTGCCGCACGTCGAGAACGGCACGGTGGTTCTGATCGGCGCGACGACCGAGAACCCCTACTTTGAAGTCAACGCGCCCCTGCTGTCCCGCGCCCGCGTCTTCACCTTCGAGTCGCTGTCCGACGAGCAGCTAGGCGCACTGCTCGACCGCGCCGTGTCCGACCCCGAGCGCGGCCTGGGGAGCCTCAAAGTCGTGCTGGAACCGGACGCCCGCACCCACCTGATCGACAAGGCCAACGGCGACGCGCGGACAGCACTGAACGCCCTGGAACTGGCCGCGACCACGACCCGGCCCGAGTCGCGCAAGGCGGACGCCGTGCGCCGCGTCACGCGCGCCATCGCCGAGGAGGCGTTGCAGCACCGCGCGCTGACCTATGACAAGACGGGCGATACGCACTATGATACCATCTCGGCCTTCATTAAGTCTATCCGTGGCAGCGACCCGGACGCGGGGCTGTACTACCTCGCGCGGATGCTGACGGCGGGCGAGGACGCCCGCTTCATCGCCCGCCGCCTGGTCATCCTGGCTTCGGAAGACGTCGGCAACGCCGACCCGATGGGCCTCTTAGTCGCGAACGCCGCTGCCCACGCCGTCGAGTATGTGGGCCTGCCCGAAGCGCAGCTTAATCTGGCACAGGCCGTGACGTACCTCGCCGCCGCGCCCAAGTCTAAAGCCTCCTACATCGGCCTGAAGCGCGCCCAGGCGGACGTGGAGGCCGAGCGCGCCAGCCCGGTCCCCAAGCCCATGCGCGACTCCCGAAGCGGCACGGGCCGGGTGGCCCAGGGCGACACGCCGTACCTCAACCCGCACGACTACCCCGGCGGCTATGTGGCGCAGGAGTATCTGCCGGAAGGCGTCCAGACGCAGCCGTACTATGAGCCGACGGAGAACGGCGCGGAGGCGGAGATCAAGGCACGGATGGCGATAAGGAGAGGAGCGAGTGGTTGAAAACCACTCGCTCGGTCAGGCGTCCTTCGGACGGCAGGAGGCCCTTCCTTCACCCGGCAGGAGGCCCTTCCTTCACCCGAAGGGTGCTTCTCCTAGCGAGCGGTTTTCAACCACTCGTCTCTCCGGGTCATAATGCCATGAACGAAAACATCCAGAACGAACAGGTTTCCTACTACCGCGCCCGCGCCGGCGAGTACGACGAGTGGTTCCGGCGCGACGGGCGCTATGACCGGGGGCCGGAGGCGAACGCGCGCTGGACCGAGGAGATCGGCCAGGTGGCGGACGCTCTGACGGCCTTCAACCCGAGCGGTGACGTGCTGGAACTGGCGGCGGGCACGGGCTGGTGGACGGAGCGGCTGGCGCAGCATGCGGCCAAGGTGACGGCGGTGGATGCCGCGCCGGAGACGCTGGCGGTCAACCGGGGGAAGATGGGCGACAAGCCCGTCCGCTACATTGAGGCCGACCTGTTCGAGTGGCAGCCGGACCGGCGGTATGATGTCGTCTTCTTTAGCTTCTGGCTTTCCCATGTGCCGCCCGAGGGGTTTGATGCTTTTTGGGGAATGGTACGGGCCTGCCTCAAACCGGGTGGCCGCGTGTTCTTCCTCGATTCGCGTTATGAAGAGACTTCGACGGCCGCCGACCACCGGCTGGAGGGGGAGGACGCCACGACGGTTTTGCGGCGGCTCAAAGACGGGCGCGAGTTCCGGGTCGTCAAGGTTTTCTACCGTCCTGACGAGCTGGCCGCGCGGCTGGCCGCTTTGGGCTGGGCCGTAGACGTGCGGACAACGGCGAACTACTTCATTTACGGGGCGGGCACTGTCGCGCGATGATCCGTTTCCTTCTGAACTTCATCGCGCTGCTGGCCGTCTACTGCTGGTGGGTGGAACCGGCGCGGCTGTGCGTTACGGAATACGCCGTCTCCGACCCCGACCGGCCCCTGGCGAACCCCGTCCGGGTCTTGATGCTGACGGACTGGCACTTAGGCCGGTGGACGCGGCCCCGCGTCCTGCGGTCCAAGATCAAGCGACTGCTGCGGCGGCACCGGCGGAAGCCGTTCGACCTGCTGCTGCTGGGCGGCGACTTCATTGACGACGACGCCCGCCACCTGCCCCTGCTGGCCGAGACGGTGCGGGCGCTGCGCGGGTTCCACGTCCCCATGATCGCCGTGCTGGGCAACCACGACCACACCAGCTTCGCGGGGGACGTGACGCCGCTGGTGGAATGCCTGCGGGCGCGGGGCGTCACCGTCCTGAGGAACCGGGCGGCGGCGGTACAGGTCGGCGGCCAGCGGCTCCTGATCGTCGGGCTGGAAGACTTGCAGGAGGCATCGGACTACTACGATGCCGACGCTTACCAGACGCCGGAAGAGTACCGGCAGGCGGCGGGCGGCCTGGACTGGTACGCGCGGTTCGACGGTTTGGAGCCGCACACGCCGCGCCTGCTGCTGGCACACAACCCGGACGCCGTCTGGATGCCGGGGCGCAGGCCGCTGGCGACATTGGCGGGCCACACGCACGGCGGCCAGATGATGCCGCTGGATTGGGTGAGCCGCCCGTTCCACCGGACTCTGGACCGGCACCTGCCGCCCGGCAGCGCGGTCACCTGGGCGGGCCGGCGGCTGATAAACGGCCGGACGCTGATCGTGAGCCGGGGCGTGGAGGGGGCCGCCCTGCCCCTGCGCCTGGGGCGCGCGCCCGAGGCGGTCGTCATCACTTTATCCTAAACCTATCGTAACAGACTCACATTGACGCCCGCCCGCATTTTGTGGATAATGGGGGGGCATATCCGTTCGTTTCAACTTCTTTTCAGCATCGCACAGAAAGCAGCCGCGTGGACAACTTTATCCAGATAGATCAGCAGGTTTCGGAGTGGGTTGAGGCGCACCGGCAGGAGATCGTCGAGACGACGCAGGCCCTGCTGCGTATTCCGAGCGTCGAGGGACCCGCCGCTGCGGGTGCGCCGTTCGGGGCCGAAACCCGGCAGGCTTTGGATTACGCCCTAAGCGTCGGCGAAAGGTACGGGCTGACGCCGAAAAGCCTGGATGGCTACGCGGCACACGCCGAGTGGACCGCGCCGGGTGTCGCCGCCGACGCGCCCATCGTCGGCGCGCTGGCCCATGTGGACGTGGTCCCCGCCGGGTCAGGGTGGTCCCACCCGCCGTTCGGGGCCGAGATTGACAACGGCAAGATCTATGCGCGCGGCGCGACGGACGACAAAGGCCCCGCGATGGCCGCCCTTTGGGCGCTGCTCGCCGTCAAGGAGTGCGCGGTGCCGCTGACGCGCCGCATCCGCCTTATCCTGGGCGCGAACGAGGAGAGCGGCTTTAAATGTGTCAAGCACTACTTCGCGCATGAAGAAATGCCCGTCACGGGCTTCACCCCGGACGCCATGTTCCCGATGGTCTACGCCGAAAAAGGCATCGCCAACGCCGTCCTGACCCGCCCCGCGCCGCCGGAGGGCGGCCATATCCATCTGGCCTCCTTGAGCGGCGGGCAGCGCCCGAACATGGTGCCGGACACCGCCGAGGCCGTCCTGAGAAACCCGTCCCCGCGCGCGGCCGTCGTCGCCCGCCTGAACGCCGTCGTCGGCATCACGACGGAGGATCTGGAGGATGGCGGCCTGCGCGTCACCGCCAAGGGCGTCTCGGCCCACGGCAGCACGCCGGAGAACGGCGTCAACGCCGTCGCCGTCCTGTGCGACGCGCTGCTGCTGCTGGACCACCAGGAAGACCAGAGGCAGGTCGTCCAGCACGTCCAGGCCTGGGCGAGCGACACCACGGGCGGGACCCTGGGCATCGCGGGCCGGGACGACATCGCCGGGCCGCTGACCTCGAACCTCGGCGTGGCCTCGCTGGAAGACGGCAAGGCGTCGCTGACCTTCAACGTCCGCTACCCGGTCACCTGGAACTCCGACACGCTGCGAGGGTGTTTGGAGAGCGGGATAAATGGGACCGGGTGGACGATAGAAGCGCTGTCCGATCAACCTCCCTTGTATGTGCCTTTAGATGATCCCCTGGTGGCGACACTGCTCCAGGTCTACCGGGACGAAACCGGCGACCAGACCGCGCCGCTGACCATGGGCGGTGGGACCTACGCCCGCTCCATGGCGAAGGGAATCGCCTTCGGGCCTGGCTTCCCCGACGCCGACCCGTCCGACGGCGGCGCGCACGAGAAGGACGAGTGCTGGCCCATCGAGCATCTGATCCGGGCCACCAAGATCTACGCCCGCGCTTTGGCGCGTCTGGCGAGCGAGTAGAGTTTCCACACCATGCCTAGCACCAAGCAGACCGTCGTCGTCGCCATGAGTGGGGGAGTGGACTCGTCCGTGGCCGCCGGCCTCCTCCAGCGGCAGGGGTACGACGTCGTCGGCGTCACCATGCAGATCTGGCAGGAGAGCGCGACCGAAACTAAGGGCGTCGGCTGCTGCTCCCTGGGCGCGGTCGAGGACGCCCGCCGGGTCGCCGCGAAGCTGGACATCCCCCACTACGTTTTGAACTTCCGGGAGTTCTTCGCCGAGAAGGTGATCGAGAACTTCGTGGACGAGTACAAGCGCGGGCGCACCCCCAACCCCTGCGTCAACTGCAACCGGTACGTCAAGTTCGACGCCCTGCTCGCCAAGGCGCGCGCCCTGGGCGCGGAATGGCTGGCGACCGGGCACTACGCCCGCGTCCAGTTCGACGAGGACGCGCGCCGCTGGACCCTGCGCCGCGCGCTGGACGGGGACAAGGACCAGACCTATGCGCTGTACCACTTCACGCAGGAAGAACTCGCCCACACCCTGATGCCGCTGGGCCTGGTCACGAACAAGGCCGAGACGCGCGCCGTCGCCGCCGAGCTGGGGCTTGCCGTCCATGACAAGCCGGACTCGCAGGAGATCTGCTTCGTCCAGGGCGGCTCCTACACGGACTTCCTGGCCCAGACCGCGCCCGAGACGGTGCAGGGCGGCGACATCGTGGACACCGGCGGGCGGCGGCGCGGGCGGCACGACGGCATCGCGTTTTATACCATCGGTCAGCGCCGCCGGGTGAACGTCGGCTCCCCCATTCCCCTCTACGTCGTGGACATCAATGCCGAGACGAACACCATCGTGGTCGGCGGCAACGAGGACCTGATGGCGGACGGATTGGTCGCCGATGACGTAAACTGGGTGGGAATTTCAGGCGTGCAGGAATCACGGCCCGTGATGGTGAAAATACGCTATAATATGCAGCCTGTGCCTGCCGTCGTACAAAACGGCGTGGACAAGGGCGCGATTGTCGTCCGGTTCGACACGCCGCAGCGGGCGGTGACGCCGGGCCAGTCGCTGGTCATGTACGACCTTGCCGGCGACTCGGTGCTGGGCGGCGCGACCATCCAGCGCCGCCTTTGAGGGGAGCGACTTCATCCCGCCATGCCCGACCAGAACCAACAGGACCGTGACCAGAAGAACAGCATCGGCCTTTTGATCCTCGCGGGCATCGGTGCCGGGGCGTTGACGGGGGCGCTGCTCGGCCTCCAGGCGATCCGCCGGCCGCGCGTCCCGGACCGCGACGAGATCGGTGAAACCGTGGATGATCTGAAGCGCCGGGCGGAGCAGATCCTGACCGAGCTGTCACAGACCTCCATCGTCCCCCCCGAGACGCCGTGCCCGCGCTGACTGTCGGGACGCCGTGGCCGCAAGAATTTGATGCAAGAATTTGCCAAAGGAGATCGTAATTTGAACCTCACGATGAACAGCCGCAACCCCGACGAGACGACCTGCGTCCTCGACATCGAGGGCGAGGTGGACGTCTACACCTCGCCGCAGCTCAAGCAGGACCTGGTACACCTCGCCGAGAACGGAACCAAGCGCGTCATCATCAACCTGTCCAAAGTCGAGTACCTGGACAGCACAGGCCTGGGCGTCCTGATCGGCGGACTGAAGCGTCTGCGCGAGTCGGGCGGCAACCTCGCCCTAGTTGGGCCGGGGATGCGTATCCAGCGCATCTTCGAGATCACCGGCCTGAACAAGATCTTCGACATCTACGCGACCGAGGACGAAGCCGCCGCCAGAGAAGGGGTGGCTTTATGAGCGACTCACAGGCCGAGACGGTCCAGCTCATCATCCCCTGCCGCCCGGAATACGTCGGCGTCGCGCGCCTCGCCGTACTAGGAATCGCCAGCCGCATGCCCTTCTCCTATGACGAAGTGGAGGACGTCCGGCTGGCCGTCGGCGAAGCCTGCACCCACGCCGTCGAGCGGGCGGGGGTCGGGGCCGCCACCATCCGCATCGTCAGCACCGTCTCCGCTCAGGCCTTGCGGATCGAGATCGCCGACGACATCGCCGAGGCGGACGTCGCGGCCCCCTCCGAGGAAGCAAAGCTTCTGGAGGAGGCGGGCGTGGACCAGGAGGGCTTGGGCGCACTGCTGATGGAGATCCTGGTGGACAAAGTGGACATTCAGGCCACGGCCAGCGGCACGCGCGTCGTGCTGACCAAATACGCCCCCGAGTAGTGACGACCGAAATAGAACGGCGCTCTGAAGTAGAATGACTGTCATGACACAGAAAAAGGCGACGGACTGGACCCAGGACGATGCCGAAACCTTGTTTGCGCGGTACGCCCGGAGCCGGGATCCGCAGATGCGCGACCGGTTGGTCGTGATGCACCAAAATCTGGTCCGCTACCTGGCGGGCAAGTTCGTCAACCGCGGCGAGCCGCTCGAGGACTTGATCCAGGTCGGCACCATCGGCCTGATCAACGCCATTGATCGGTTCGACTCGGGGCGCGGCACCAAGTTTTCGACCTACGCCACGCCGACCATCGTCGGCGAGATACGGCGCTACTTCCGGGACAAGGCGTGGAGCCTGAAGGTGCCGCGCCGTTTGCAGGAGCTGAACCAGACCGCTTCCAAGGCGCAGGAATACCTCAGCTCCAAGCTGGGCCGGCCGCCGACGATCCAGGAGGTCGCCCAGCGAATCGGGGCGACCGAGGAAGAGACGCTGGAAGCCATCGAGCTTGGCAACGCCTACGACACGGTTTCCCTGGACAGCAAGATGATGCACGACTCGGACAGCGCGCCCCTGTCGCTCGCCGAGTTCGTCGGGGCCGAGGACGAGTCCCTGCAAAGCCTGGGCACCTACGGCGACCTAGACCACGCCCTGGAGTCGCTGGAGCCGCGCGAGCGCGCCATCATCATCCACCGCTTCTTCAAGGACATGTCCCAGGCCGAGGTCGCGAAGCAGCTCAACATCTCGCAGATGCACGTTTCACGCCTGCAAAACCGCGCCCTGACCCAGCTCAAACGGCTGATGGTCAGCGAGGGCTGAAAGGTGCGACCGGATGCCGACGCCCGACGCCCCCGATATTCAGGCACTCCTCGCTGACGCCGGCATCCGGCTCCACCTCAACCTATCAGTCCCGGCCCTGGTCGGAGAGTCGCTCCGGCGCGCGAGGCGGTCCTTTCCTCCACCGGCGCACTCAAGGCGACAACAGGGAGGTACACGGGCCGCTCGCCCAGAGACAAGTTCCTGGTTGACGACGGGACGCACGGCCGGGTGGATTGGGGCAAGATGAACCAGCCCCTTTCCCCCGGCAAGTTCGACGCCCTGGCGCGCGAAATGGCGTCCTTCGCGGCGGGCCGGGAGTTGTTCGTCTTCGACGGCTTCGGCGGAGCCGGCCCGGCGTACCGCCTGCCGATCCGCATCATCACGCAGTACGCCTGGCACTCCCTCTTCGCCCGCCAGCTCTTCGTCCGCCCCAGCCCGGCGGAGATGGCGGACTTCGAGCCGCAGTTCACCCTGCTGGACCTCCCCGATCTCCACGCCGATGCGGCCCGCTACGGCGTCAACTCCGAAACCGTGATCGCGCTGGACCTGACGCGCCGCCGAGGGCTGATCGTCGGCACGCAGTACGCCGGGGAGATCAAAAAGAGCGTCTTCACCGTCCTGAGCTACCTGCTGCCCGAGCAGGGCGTGTTCCCGATGCACTGCTCGGCCAATGTCGGGCCGGACGGCCAGCCGGCCCTCTTCTTCGGCCTGTCCGGGACCGGCAAGACGACGCTGTCCGCTGACCCCGAGCGGCGGCTGATCGGCGACGACGAACACGGCTGGTCGGACACCAACGTCTTCAACTTCGGGGGGATGCTACGCGAAATGCGTCCGCCTGAGCCGGACCGGGGAGCCGGAAATCTGGGACGCCATCCGGTTCGGGACCGTCCTGGAGAACGTCGTACTGGACCCGGCCACGGGCGAAGCGGACTACGACGACATCACGCTTACCGAGAACACCCGCGCCGCCTATCCGCTGACCTACATCCCGAACACGCTGATGCGGGGCGTCGGCGGCCACCCGAAGACGATCCTGTTCCTGACCGCCGACGCCTTCGGCATCCTGCCCCCGATCTCGCGGCTGACGCGCGACCAGGCGATGTACCACTTCCTGAGCGGCTACACCAGCAAGCTGGCCGGGACGGAGCGCGGCGTGACGACGCCCGAGCCGAACTTCTCCGCCTGTTTCGGTGCCCCGTTCTGGCCCCTCCCGCCGCTGGAATACGCCGCCATGCTGGGGAAAAGGCTGGACGAACACGGCGCGACCTGCTACCTGATCAACACAGGCTGGAGCGGCGGGCCGTATGGCGTCGGGCACCGCATGGACCTGGCACGGACGCGGGCGATGGTCCAAGCCGCCCTCGGTGGCAAGCTGGAGGAAGCCCCTACCGTCGTGGACCCGGTCTTCGGCCTGCACATCCCCCTGCACGTTGAAGGCGTCCCCGACGAAGTCCTTCAGCCACATGCGACCTGGGCCGCCGGCCCGGAGTATGATGCCGCCGCCCTGGCCGCCCGGTTCCACGCCAACTTCGCGCGCTTCCCCCAGGTGAGCGAGGCCGTGAAGGCGGCGGGGCCGCAGGCATAAAAAAGGCGAACGGAGAGAGGAAGGGCGGACGGAGAGAGGAAGGGCGGACGGGGAGAGGAAGGGCGAACGGGGAGGCAGGCCGGACAAGAAGGGCAGGCCGGACAAGAAGGGCAGGCCTGCCCTTCTTGTCCGGCCTGCCCCCCCCAGCCTAACCTTCCGCTTCCAGCCAGGCCCGCCACGTTCGCGCGGCGACGAACCCCAGATGCTCGCGGGGGGGCGTCAGGTCATAAAAGGTATTCCCCGTCAGCCTTTCCAAGTCCCCCACCAAGTCCGGCAGGTGTCGCTCCGTCAGATCGCGCACCGTCGCGTTGACCCGCAGATCATCGGCCATCGTGTAGAAGACGTGGTGGCCGGTCAGTTCCGACTCCAGGGCGAGGCGGAAAGCGATAGCTTGGTCATGGACATCAATGTAACCCCAGAGGGAGGACTCGCGCTCCTCACCCTTGTTATCTAATGTGCGCCGCAGCCAGCCATGTGTTTTCGCCCGTTCCAGGTCCCAGACGGCGGGGGGGCGCAGGACGATTGTCGTCATCCCGGTCAGCCGCGTCATCGCCGCCGCGCTCTCCTCATTCATCAGCTTGGACAGGCCGTAACTGTCCTGCGGGCGGCGCGGGTGGGCGGCGTCTATCGGCAGATAATCCGGCAGGCAGGGGTGCTTGGGGAAAGAGAAGCCCAGGGCACCGACGCTTGAGGTCAGGACGACGCGCGGGATGTCATGGGCGGCCGCCGCTTCCAGGATGTTCTGCGTCCCGATGACGTTCAGCCTCAGCACTTCATCGGGCGGCAGGGACGGGCCGGGGATCGCCCCGATGTGAGCTACCGCATCACACCCACACGCCGCATTCAGCATCGCCAGCGCGTCGGTCAGGTCGGCATAGATGGCTTCCGATGCGTGGCGCACCTCGGCGGGCATCGGGCGGCGATCCAGCGCCTTCACCGCGTGCCCGTATTTAGCCAATTCCAGGACGGTCTTCGAGCCGATCTTGCCCGCCGCCCCCGTTACGAGTATTCGCAATGCCTTGACTTCTTTCTAGTGTCCAAATCGCTCAGGCGAACAGCATCCGGATGAGCCGCGTCCCGTCTTCCACGAATGTCGTCGCCTCCTCCACCGCCCGCTCGTCGAACGGGAAGTGGGAGGCCGTGTGCGCCTTGGCCGAGTCGTACAGCAGGAACGGCACCGGCCCGGCCTCGTGAGTCCGCAGGGAGATCGGCGTCTTGTGGTCCGGCACGATCACCAGCCGGTAGTTGTCTCGCCCCGCCATCCCCTCGCGCAGAGTCCCCAGCAGTTTCCGGTCGGTGTCCTCGATGGCCTGCATCTTGTGGTCCAGGTTGCCCTCGTGCCCCGACTCGTCCGGCGACTCGACGTGGATGTAGATAAAGTCCAGCGTGTCCAGGGCCGTCAGGGCGTAGTTCGCCTTCGCCACATAGTCCGTGTCGATGTAGCCCGTCGCGCCGGGCACGTCGATGACCCGCAGGCCCGTGGCCCGGCCCAGGCCGCGCACCACATCTACGGCCGTGATGACGCCACCGACCTTGCCGTGAGTCTGGAGGAAGTTCGGCAGGCTCGGCGCGTACCCCTGGCCCCAGAGCCAGATCATGTTGCCGGGAGGCTTACCCTCCTCGCGCCGCTTGACGTTGATCGGGTGACCATCCAGCAGTTCCAAAGAGTCGTACATGAGCTGACGCAGCCGCTCCGCCCCCGTGCCCTCCGGCCAGTACCCTGCCAGGGGTTTGCCCACGAAGTCGTGCGGCGGGATCGTCAGCAGGTCTATGGAGCCGCCCTGCTCGGCCATGATGTGCCGGTACTGGACGCCGGGGAAGAACCGCCGCTTGCTGCCGCCCAGCTTCTTGTCGATCAGCTCGATCAGGGGCCGCGCCTCCTCGGTCGTGATGTGCCCCGCCGAGTTGTCCAGCATACTGGTCCCGTCGGACGTGACCAGGGAGCAGCGGTAGGCCACGTCCCCGGCGTCCATGGGCACGCCCATCGCAACGGCCTCGATCGGGCCGCGCCCGGTGTAATACTTGCGCGGGTCGTACCCCAACAAATCCATGTTCGCCACGTCGCTGCCGGGGTACATCCCGTCCGGCACGGTCAGGACGCTGCCGACCAGCGACCTTTCCGCCAGCGCGTCGAAGTTCGGCGTCTTAGCGGCCTGCATGGGCGTCTGCCCGTCGAGTTCAGCCATCGGCAGGTCCGCCATGCCGTCGGGAATCAGCATGATGTATTTCATAGGGCCAAAACCATCCTATTCAATCTCCGGCACTCGCGGAGCCGGGGGCCAAACGCCTTCCACTTGCTCATAAAATGGTTCTACGACGGTGACCTTCCGCCGCTCGGTCGCGATTCGATACCAGAGAAATCCGGTGAGCAGCCAGAGGAACGCATTAAAGCCCACCAAGAAGACTTTGAAGCCGAACGGCGCTGACATGAGGGGGAACGTGTATATCGTTCCCGCGCTCATAATCAGCACCATGAGCGTCATCAACGAAGTCACCACAATCGAGGCGGCGGGATGTACACGAATTAGTTGGGAGGAGACTTGTGGCTGAACGGTCACTATAACGCCAGATTTGACCAGCCGATATTGCTTCCAGGACATGGGCAGCGATACTGCCGAAACCACAGCCCCAACACAAAGAAAAGTTGGCGGGGTACAGCCCCCATGAAAGAGCAGGTATATTCCAGAACCAGACAAAAGCAAGACAGAGCAGGCCCGACGGATGAGCGCACCCTTCGCCCGACGGAGTGTAAGCCGTTCACCTTGTGGTTGAGGCGAGGCTTCTACTCTGCTCTCCTCGCTCATCACGGCAACTCCTCACCCGTGAGCCGCTGGTATGCCTCCCGGTACTTCGCCGCCGTCTTCTCCACGATCTCGGCGGGCAGTTCGGGGCCGGGGGCCGTCTTGTCCCAATCCAGCGTCTCCAGGTAGTCGCGGACGAACTGCTTGTCGAAGGAGGCTTGGGACTTGCCGGGCTTGTACTTTGACGCCTCCCAGAAGCGAGAAGAGTCCGGCGTCAGGGCCTCGTCTATTAAAATAAGCTTGCCGTCAAGGTGCCCGAACTCGAACTTGGTATCGGCGATAATCAGGTCGCGCTCGGCGGCATAGGCGCGGGCGAAAGCGTAGAGGGCAAGGCTCTCGTCGGCGAGTTCCTGTGTCGTCTCCGCGCCGACCGCCTCGGCGGCCTGGGCGGCGGAGATGTTCATGTCGTGGCCCGACGCGGCTTTGGTGGCGGGCGTGAACAGCGGGGCGGGCAACTGCTCGCCCTGCCGCAGACCGATGGGAACGGGGATGTCGTAGAGCCGGACCTCGCCGCCGTGGCCGAACAAGGTCTGATAGTCCTTCCAGGCGGAGCCGTCGAGGTAGCCGCGCACCACGCATTCCAGCGGCAGGGCGGCGCACTTGCGGACGAGTTGGGAGCGGCCTTCGAGCATTGAAACCAGGTCGGCGGTCACGTTCACGCCGGCGTCATGCAGGCGGGCACCGATAGAGTCCATGTCGGAGGTGAGGAAGTGATTGGGGACGATGTGCGCCGTCTTCTCGAACCAGAACTGAGACAGGGCAGTCAGGACGCGGCCCTTGTCCGGGATGCCCGTCGGCAGGATGACGTCAAAGGCGGAGATTCGGTCGGTGGCGACGATCAGCAGCGAGTCGCCGAGGTCGTACACGTCGCGCACCTTGCCGGTGATGAACTTCGGCAGTCCGGGAATCTCGGTCTGGAGGATGGGCTGGTTCATGGATGATCCTACGGGATGACTTTCCCTAAGATTTGATGGAGGCTGATCGGCCCGATGTGCCGGCTGTCATCGGACTCGGGCAGGTTGTCGCCCAGGACATAGATCGTGCGCTCGGGCGACGGCACCGGGACCCGGCCGGACGCGATGCCCTCAAAATACGGGCCGAACAGCAGAGAAAACGGCACCCGCCGGTGGCCGTTGATGGTGACCCAGTCCCCCGCAGGCGGGGCGGGGTGCCAGACCGGGCGGATGAAGGCGATGCGCTTGATCAGCTCGTCCCCGTTCGTGTCCCGGAAGATAATGACGTCCCCCGGTCCCAGCTTTGACCGGGGCGCGCTCGTCCAGACCAGGACCGTCTCGCCGTTCTCATAGGTCGGCGACATGGACGGACCCGTGATGCGCCCCTGCCGCAGATTGAAGCGCAGCAGCAGGGCCAATGCGAGCAGGACGCCGATGGCGAACCAGGTCTGTTTCCGCAGGCGCGTCATCCGAAGTCCAGCGCCTGGACGACCGCTTCCAGCGTGGCGGGGATAGTCGCCGGGTGCGGCACCGTCTTGATGGCGCGCTCGGGGTCTTTCAGGCCATGGCCCGTCAGTGTGATGGCGACACTCGCGCCGTCATAGTCCCGGAAGTACCCCGCCGCGTACAGCTTTTTGAGGCCCGCGATGGGCGCGGCGCAGGCCGGCTCGGTGAAGACGCCTTCCAGCGCGGGCAGCATTCGGTACGCCTCTAGTATCTCTTCATCGGTCACTTTGTCAATCACGCCGCCCGACTCGTCCCGCGCGGTCAGGGCGTGCTGCCAGGAGGCCGGGTTGCCGATGCGGATGGCGGTCGCGATGGTGTGCGGGTTCAGCACGGGGGCACCGTCAACGATGGGTGCCGCGCCCGCCGCCTGGAAGCCAAGCATCTTCGGCAGTTTGCGTGACTTGCCCGCCGCCTGATACTCTTTGTAGCCCTTCCAGTAGGCCGTGATGTTGCCCGCGTTACCGACCGGCAGGGCGTGGAAGTCGGGGGCATCGCCCAGTACGTCGCAGACCTCGAAGGCGCCCGTCTTCTGTCCTTCAATGCGATAGGGGTTGATGTGGTTGACGATGGTGATGGGGTACTGGTCGCAGACCGCCCGCGTCAGTGTCAGGGCGTCGTCAAAGGTGCCCTCGATGGCGATGACTTTGGCCCCGTGGATGAGCGCCTGCGAGAGCTTGCCTAAAGCAACGTCGGTGTTCGGCAGCAGCACCACGCATTCCAGCCCGGCCCGCGCCGCATAGGCCGCCGCCGCCGCGCTGGTGTTCCCGGTGGAAGCGCACATGACGGCTTTCGCGCCCTCTTCCAAAGCCTTGGTCACGGCCATGGTCATGCCCCGGTCTTTGAAGGATCCCGTGGGGTTCATGCCCTCGAATTTCAGCCACAGGTTCAGCCCCGGCGTGATGGCCTGAGACAGACGCGGCGCGGGGATGAGCGGCGTGTCGCCCTCAAAGAGCGTCACGACCGGCGTCCTGTCCGAGACGGGCAGGTGGGCGCGGTAATGGTTAATAATTCCTTGTCGCATAGGTACTTCCAAAGGGTAGGACCCCCACCCGGCTCGTTCCTCGCCACCCTGCCCTTGACCCCGCTGCGGAGGCTCTGCGACCAGGGGCCGCAAGCGGGAGAGGGTTCAGAAAGCCGATAGGCGCAACGGGTGCCTTCTCCCTGATTCCTCACCCCTCTCCCGCTTGCGGGGGCAGGGGTCGGCGTCCGCGCCGGGGGTGGGGGTTCCTCTCCCCTACCCCCACGTCTTCGGCAGGTGCAGGGTCTCGCCGTTGAGCGAGATGTAGTCTTCCGGCCCGACGCTCGCCAGCAGGTCGGCGGCCAGCGGGTCGAAGCCGCCGCCCTCGGTGACGAATTCGTCGCGCAGGGTGACGCCGACGATCTGGGCGGCCACGAACTCGCATTTGCTGGGCGGCAGCGGCATGATGCCCGAGACGCGGCATTCGATACTGGCCGGGCTTTCGCCGATTCGCATGCAGTCCACGGTCCCGGCGGGCAGAGCCGTCAGCCCCAGCCGCGCGAAGTCATCTTCCTTATCGGTCCCCTCGGCGGATTTGTTCATAATGTCCGCCAGGAACCGGGGGACGAGGTTGATGACGAACACCTGCGTCGCCTTGATGTTGGCGAGTGTATGCTTGTCTCCCCCGTCCCGCTGGCTGAACGACAGCCCCAGCATGGGAGGGTAGCTCGCCAGCCCGGCGTAGGAGTTGTACGGCGCGATGTTCGGCACGCCCTGCGTGTCAACTGTGGAGATGAGGGCGATGGGCCGCGGGGCGATGAGCGTAGCCCAAATCTTCCCGTTCAGTTCGCGCGGGATGTCTTCGGCGATGTAGTGCATCAAGTCCTGCTTCTAATCGTTGCGTCAGAGTTCATAGGTTCGCGAGGTCTTCCACTCAGAGGGGTTCGGGGGTGAGTCATCGAACTCAATAGTCACCGACTCATCGGGCTTGTTCTTGACAAGCTTGACGGGCCTGCCGGCCTTATCATAGACCCCGAACACTTCCGTCTGTCCGTCACTGTATAACAGATCAAAGGCATCTTCAGCATCCTGCAAGCACTCCAAAGTCATCGCGGTACTTCTGTTAAGAGGGATGTGACAAGGGAATTCCGGTTGCATCACTCCTCCACCCGTATCCAGTTCTCGATGGCGGAGACGATGTGCAGGCGGCGGATGACGTCCAGGGACGAGCGCAGGTTGGCCTCTAAGGTCTGGTGCGTGATCCAGACGATCTCGGCGTCGCCGCCGGGCAGGGCGCGCTGGACGACGCTCTCGATGCTGACGTTGAAGTCGCCGAAGACGGAGGCCAGGCTTGCCAGGACTTTTGGGCGGTCGTGGGCGATCAGGCGGATGTAGTACTTGGTCCGTAGGCGCTCGATCGGCAGGGTGGGCTTCTGGTCGTAGCAGGTGCAGCCGATCCGGCCCGTCGCATTCCGGCGGATGTTGCGGGCGATCTCGACGATGTCGCCGACGACCGCGCTGCCCGTCGGCAGGGCGCCCGCGCCGCGCCCGTAGAACATGACGTCGCCGACGGCGTTGCCGCGCAGGTAGATGGCGTTGTTGACGTCGCTCACCGAGGCCAGAGGGTGGGCATGGGGCAGCAGGACGGGGTGGACACGCACTTGCAGGGCGTCCCCAAGATCCTGGCCGATGCCGACGATCTTGATGACGTAGCCCAAATCACGGGCGACCTCGATGTCGCGCTTGCTGATCTTCGTGATGCCTTCCACATAGATCTGCTCAGGAAGGACGCGCGACGTGAAGGCGATGGATGAGAGGATGGCGGTCTTGTACTGGGCGTCGTAGCCCTCGACATCGTTGGTCGGGTCGGCCTCGGCGTAGCCGTGCGCCTGGGCTTCGGCCAGCACGTCGGCGAAGTCGGCGTCTTCGGCGGTCATCTTGGACAGGATATAGTTGGTCGTGCCGTTGACGATGCCCATGACCTGTGAGAACTGGTTGCCGGCCAAGGCCTGTTTGAGCGGCTGGATGATGGGGATGCCGCCGCCCACGCTGCCCTCGAAGTTGAAGTCGAGGTCTCGGCTTTCAGCCTCGTGCAGCAGGTCGTGGCCGGCCTTCGCCATCATCTCCTTGTTTGCGGTGACGATGTTTTTGCCGCTGCGGATCGCCCGCAGGACGAGGTCATGGGCAGGCATGACGCCGCCGATCAGCTCGCAGACGATGTCTATCTCGGGGTCGTCGGTGACATCCTCAGCCCGGCTGGTCAGCAGGCTCGGGTCCACGACCACATCCCGCGCCTTGCCGACGTCACGGACGGCGATCTTCCTGATCACGATGGGCAGGCCGACCTTGCGGGCGATGGTGTCGGCGTTCTCGGTCAGGACGCGGACGGTGCCTCCGCCGACGACGCCCAGGCCGAGGATGCCGATGTTGATCTGCTTTCTATCGGTCATTGCGGCTCCACGAAGATCAAAGGCTGGCCCTGCTGGACCAGCTTGCCGCTCTCGACGGGGGTTTCGGTGACACGACCCGACACTTCGGATGGCACCTCGCTGTAGACCTTCATCGCCTCGATCAGCCCGATGGGCTGGCCGACGCGGACGAAGTCGCCGACGCTGACGAACGGCGGGTCTTCGGGCGAGGGCGAGCGATAGAAGACGCCGACCATCGGCGACTCGAGGGCCACCGCCGTCGCCGCGCGGGCGGGCGGGGCGGCGGGCGCGATGACGGCGGTTTCCGAGTAGGCGGGCGTCTGGGCTGGCGATAGAACATGGGGGTGCGCCTGCACCGCCGTCACGACCTGCGGGGCGAGCGGGGCGGCCTCAAACGCCGCTTTGACCGTCAGGGTCAAGTCCCCCTCGGCCACGGTCAGCTCGGACAGCCCGTTTTCGGCCACGAGTCGCGCCAAGTGCCGCAGCGCCTCGGCCGTGTCCACTTCTGAACTTCCCATCTCTTGAATGTCGGTTTCCTGGGTCACACGAAGCTCCTATGCCATTGTAGCACTTTGGGAGGGGGGGAAGTCAACCGGCAGGAATCCGGCGGCCCCGCGCCGAACAACAAAGACCATGAGCCTTGAAGACCTGAGACAGAAGATAGACGCCGTGGACGCCCAGCTCGTCACCCTGCTCAACGAGCGCGCCGCCATCTCGCTGCAAGTGGGCGAGCAGAAGGTGGCGGACAAGAGCGCGCGCTACTTCGCGCCCGAGCGGGAGCGGGACCAGTTCCTGCGCCTGGCCGCGCTGCACGGCGGGGGCGCGCTGCCCAAGGAGGCCTTGTTCGCGATCTTCCGGGAGATCATCTCGGCCTCCATCGCCCTCCAGAAGCCCATGACGGTCGCCTTCTGGGGACCGCAGGGGACATTCACCGAGATGGCGGCCTTGCAGCGGTTCGGATCGTCCGCGCTCTACCACGACTGCCGCTCCATCCCCGAGGTCTTCGGCGAGGTGGAGCGGGACCGGGCCGACTACGGCGTCGTGCCGGTCGAGAACTCCACCGACGGCGTCGTGACCTACACCCTGGACATGTTCCACGAAACGACCCTGAAGGTCTGTGCCGAGATCTTCGTCGGCATCGTCCAGAACCTCCTCACCCATGCTAAGTCTCTGGACCAGATCCAAAGGCTCTATTCCGCCCCCATCGTCATTGCCCAGTGCCGCCGCTGGCTGGACACCCACCTGCCCCATGTCGAGACGATCGAGGTCCAGCCGACCTCCAAGGCCGCCGAGCGCGCCGCCGCCGACCCGCAGGGCGCGGCCATCGCCCCGCGCCGGGCCGCCGAGGTCTATGCCATCCCCATGCTGCACGAAAGCATCCAGGACAGCCCGCACAACCGGACGCGCTTCCTGGTCATCGGCCGCAACGAGCCGCCGCCGACGGGCCGGGACAAGACCAGCGCCCTGTTCGCCGTCAAGAACGAGCCGGGGTCTTTGGGCCGCGCCCTGCGGGCTTTCGAGGCGCACAACGTCAACCTGACCATGATCGCCTCGCGCCCCGCCAAGAACGCCGCCTGGGAGTACGTCCAGTTCGCAGACTTCCAGGGGCACGAGAACGATGAGCCGGTCAAGCGCGCCCTGGAAGACCTGCGGCAGCAGTCCATCTATGTCAACGTGCTGGGGTCCTATCCGGAGGGATGAATGGCCGAGAGTTTGCTGGCTAAGAGCGTGCTGTCCGTTCTCGAACTGAACCACGTCGCTCTGCATGTACGCGACCTTGGTGCGTCTGTCCGCTTCTACGGTGAGGTCCTGGGCCTGCCCCCTTTGGCGCGTCCTGGGTTCGACTTCGGGGGGGCGTGGTTCTCGCTCGGCGCGCAAGAGCTGCATTTGGTTGAGGAGACGCAGGATCAAAGTCAAGGGCGGGCCTCCTTCCACATCGCATTCCTCGTGGAAGACGCGGCGGCCTGCGCCGAGGCGCTGCGCGGGCGCGGCGTGACCGACATGCTCGGCCCCGCCCTGCGCCCGGACGGCGCGACCCAAATATTTTTCAGCGACCCGGACGGCTACCTGCTGGAGATGACTTCTAAGCCTCGGGGAATCGGCGGCACACCATGAACACGGTCAGCCTTATCGAGCGCGCGATGACGGACGCCGAGTTCGCCCGGATGAACGCGGGGTTCGATGAACACACGCGGGAGCAGGGCAACCCGCTTGAAACATCCGAAAGGCACGGCTTCGTCGCCCTGGACGGGGGCAAGTTCATCGGCTGTTCGAGCGGGCTTGTCTACAAAATGGGCGAAGGTTACAACGGCTGGTTCTACTTGACTGACCTATTCGTTGAGAAGCCCTACCGGGGGCGGGGCCTCGGGAGAACACTACTGCAAAGGCTGGAAGACAAGGTGGCGGCGCTGGGCGTCACAAACTTCTGGACGTTCACGGCGGGCTACGAGGCACCGGGGTTTTACAAGAAACAGGGCTACACGGTCCTCTTCGAGCAGGCGAGTTGGTACACCTCCGGGCACAGCCGCGTTGCCCTCAGTAAGACGACGGCTAAAACTGGAGAACCGCGGTAGGAGGAAACGATGCGTCTTGGAGGCCCCGTTTTTGGAGACACATCCACGCCCCAGGCGTGGGTCGCGGCCCTGCGCGCGGCAGGCTACTCCGCCGCGACCTGCCCCCTGGACAGCGCGGCGGACGCGGCCACGATCCGCGCCTATGCGGACGCGGCGGCTGAGGCGGACATCGTGATCGCCGAGGTCGGCGCGTGGAGCAATCCCCTGTCGCCCGATGAGGCGGAGCGCGCGGCGGCACTCGCCCGCTGCAAGAAGCAGCTCGCGCTGGCCGATGCCATTGGGGCGCGGTGCTGCGTCAACATCGCCGGGTCGCGCGGGGCGCAGTGGGACGGCCCCCACCCCGACAACTTGACCGAGGCGACGTTTGACCTGATTGTCGGGACGGTGCAGGGGATCATTGACGCCGTCAAGCCCGACCGCGCCTGCTATGCGTTGGAAACGATGCCGTGGATGTACCCCGACTCACCCGACAGCTACCTGCGGATGCTGAAGGCGGTTGACCGACCACAACTCGCCGTGCATCTGGACCCGGTCAACATGATCTCCAGCCCGGAGCGGTTCTTCCGAAACGGCGATTTCCTGCGCGAGTGCTTTGCCAAGCTCGGGCCATACATCAAGACCTGCCACGGCAAGGACATCACGCTTGGCGGGCGTCTGACGGTGCATCTGGACGAGGTACGGCCCGGCCTGGGCGGGCTGGACTACCGCACGTTCCTGATGGAACTGGACAAGCTGCCCGCTGGCACGCCGCTCCTGCTCGAACACCTGCCGTCGGAGGAAGAATACGCGCAAGCCGCGCGCCACGTTCGGTCGGTGGCGGAAGAGCTAGGAGTTTCGCTTGATCGTTGAAACAGCGGCGCACGGGAACCCGCATTCCGCCCCGCGCGTTTGAGACGGTATGCGCTTTACAAAGATGCAGGGCGTCGGCAACGACTTCGTTGTCGTGGATGGGGGCGAGCTGCCGCCCCATATTTCGCTCCCTTCGCTGGCGGTCCAGACCTGTGACCGGAAGTTCGGTATCGGGGCCGACGGCCTGTTGGTCGTGTCGCGGGATGCGCCGGGCCTGGCCCTTCGGATGCGGATGTTCAACCCGGACGGCTCCGAAGACATGTGTGGGAACGGGCTGCGCTGCGTCTCACTCTGGGCCTTGCGGGCGGGCTGGCTTGATGGGCGAACGGAGTTCACCGTCGCCGTCAAAGGGGGCACCCGCGCTGTTCGGCTGCTGGAACTGGCCGAAACCGGGCGCACGGCGACATTGGGCGTGGATATGGGTATCCCACGTTTCCCCGGATGGAAGCCAAGCCCAGACGCCGATCTTTATACGACGGGAATGCGCGTGATCGGCTACCCGCTGGTGATTGAGGGCGAGACTTATCACATCACCGTTGTCAACACGGGCAGTACGCACACCGTCATCTTCGGCGTCGTGCCGCCGGACGAGGCGACGTTTCAGCGCGTTTCGCCCCTCATCGAGAACCACCCCCTGTTCCCGGAGCGGACCAGCGTTCTGTGGGCCACCCCGCAAGGCGACAGCGCCATCACGGTCCGCATCTGGGAGCGCGGCGCGGGTGAGACGCTGGGCTGCGGCACGGGGGCGTGCGCGGTCGGCGTCGCGGCGCAGCTCTACGAGACTGTGGGCATGGGCGCGGTGAACCGGGCGGTGGACGTTATTTCCAAAGGCGGAACCTTACGAATCACCTGGCCGGGCGAGGGTGCCCCCATGGACATGACCGGACCCGCACAGATCGTGTATGATGGAGACTTCGCCCTTGACCCCGCCGCCTGAAACTTTCCCCCAACTCCGTTCCAAACCGACCTTCGACAAGCGTTTCGACCTGCGCTCCTTCGGCGAGCCGCTGAGGGCTTTGCGCGCCGTGCCCATCCGGGACGCGGGCGAGCCGCTGGTAGACCTGCGCGAGTTCTGCCCCCACGTCATCCTGCGGCCCGGCTGCCTCCCTTTCCTGCGCGAAACCGTGGCGAACATGGTGAACGAGGTCCAGGCGCGGATGCCCGAGGGCCACACGCTGGCCGTCGGGACCGCCCTGCGGACCCTGGACATGCAGCGAGGCATCCGGGAGGGCTTTACCAAAGACATGACCGAGAAGCACCCGGACTGGTCCAAGGCGACGATGGCCCGGATGCTCAACCGTATGGTCGCCCCGCCCGACGATCCCTCCCCTCCCCCGCACACGACGGGCGGTGCGCTAGACGTGGGGGTTCGCGGCCCGGACGGCGAGGGCCTGGACTTCACCTCGCCCATTGAAGGCTGGGATTCGGCACCGACCTACTACCACAAGCTGTCCGAGCAGGCCCGCGCCAACCGCCTGATGCTGATCGGGGCGATGGAGGGCGTCGGCCTGACCAACTACGTCGGCGAGTGGTGGCACTGGAGCTACGGCGACCAGGGCTGGGCCTTGCGCGTCGGCAGCCCCGTGGCCTACTACGGTGCGGTGGAGGTGGAGGACGCCGAGAACCAGCGCATCCCCCAGCCGCCGAAAGAGGAAGAAGCCCTGGAAGAAGCAGAGGCGGCCCCGGACGAGGCCGAAGCCGCATCGGGAGTGGCGGCAGCCTCCCAATAGCCGTGGGCGAACCCCATGGGTGGCATGGGCTACTGAAGCAATGCGGCGACCTCGCGGGCGATCTGGCGCTCCTCGTCCGTCGGGATCATCCAGGCCGAAACCGGGCCATCAGCCACGCTGATCCGCGCCGCCTCGCCGCCCGTAGAAGCGGCGTTCAGGCCATCGTCAAGCGTCAGGCCCAGGAAGTCCAGACCCCGGCAGATGCGGGCGCGCATCCCCGCCCCGCGCTCGCCGATGCCGCCGGTGAAGGCGACGGCGTCCAGGCCGCCCAGGGCGGCGGCATACGCGCCCAAATATTTGCGGACGCGGTACGCGAAGATCTCCAATGCCATGTCGGCCAGTTTATCCCCCTCCCCAGCCGCCTGCTCCAAGTCGCGCACGTCACTCCGGCCAGCGAGTCCTTTAAGGCCGCTGCTGTGGTTCAGCAGGTCGTCAAGCTGCTCGGGCGTCATGCCCTGGGTCCGCAGCAGGTACAGCAGCAGGCCGGGGTCCACGTCGCCCGAGCGAGTCCCCATCACGAGGCCCTCCAGAGGCGTCAGGCCCATGCTGGTGTCCACGCTCGCCCCGTCCCGCAGGGCACACACGCTGGCCCCGCTGCCGAGGTGGCAGGTGACAAGCCTCGTCTCCGCCGCCTCGCGGCCCAGGCATTCCAGCAGCCGCCCGGAGACGTAGCGATGGGAAATGCCGTGGAAGCCATAGCGGCGCAGGCCCAGCCGGTCGGCGAGTTCGGCGGGCAGCGCGTACCGCCAGGCGACTTCGGGCAGGGTGCGGTGGAAGGCGGTGTCGAAGACAGCAACGCTGGGCGCGTTAGGCAGAAGGCGCAGCGCGGCTTCGATCAAGGCCACTTCGGTCGGGTTGTGCAGGGGGTCCAGCTCTTCCAGGACGTGAAGGCCCTGGATGACCTCCGGGGTGACTCGCGTCGGCTCGAAAAAGCGCGCGCCGCCCTGCACGACCCGGTGGCCGACGGCGTCGATGCCGAACGGTCGGCACTGCTCGATGGCCTTCCCAGCGGCGTCCGGCAGGGCGCTCGGGTCCAGGCGCTCGACGGAGCCTTCGGTCAAGTCGGTTTCAACGCCCGGCGTAATCTGGAACAGCCGGAACTTGAGGCTGGAGCTGCCGACGTTCAGGGCGAGTATGTTCATGGCACCTTGCCTCAGTTGTCGTCCTCGGTCTTCGGCGCGTGGGTCGCCGCCGCCTCGTGCGTCCAGGTCCAGTCGCGCACCTCGGGCATGTCATCCCCGTGTTCGCGGACATACAGGTGGTGTTCAGTCAGCTTGTCCCGGAGCATCTGCTTGAGGTACGCGGCCCGGTATCCCAAAGACGGCACGCGGTCTATCACATCGGTGGCGAGGTGGAAGCGGTCCAGGTCGTTCAGGACCACCATGTCGAACGGCGTCGTCGTCGTGCCATTTTCTTTATAGCCCCGGACGTGGAAGTTGTCGTGGTTGGTGCGCCGGTAGGTAAGCCGGTGGATGAGGTACGGGTAGCCGTGGTAGGCGAAGATGACCGGCTTGTCCGGCGTGAAGATGGAGTCGAAGTCCCCGTCGTTCAGCCCGTGCGGGTGTTCCGAATGCGGCAGCAGGGTCATCACGTCCACGACGTTGACCACGCGGACCTTCAGGTCGGGCAGGTGCCGGCGCAGGATGTCCACGGCGGCTAATGTCTCCAGAGTCGGCACGTCCCCGGCGCAGGCCATGACGACGTCCGGCTCCTGGCCCTGGTCATTGCTCGCCCAGTCCCAGATGCCGACGCCCGCCGTGCAGTGCTTGACCGCCGCATCCATGTCCAGGAACTGGAGGGAGGGCTGCTTGCCGGCCACGATGACGTTGACATAGTCCCGCGACCGCAGGCAGTGGTCGGCGACGGACAGCAGGCAGTTGGCATCCGGCGGCAGGTAGACGCGGACGATCTCCGGCTTCTTGTTCATGACGACGTCAATGAAGCCGGGATCCTGGTGCGAGAACCCGTTGTGGTCCTGCCGCCAGACGTGCGAGGTCAGCAGATAGTTGAGCGAGGCGATGGGCCGCCGCCAGGACAGCTTGTTGCTGGTTTCCAGCCACTTGGCGTGCTGGCCGAACATCGAGTCAATGATGTGGATGAACGCCTCGTAGCAGGAGAAGAACCCGTGCCGCCCGGTGAGAAGATACCCCTCCAGCCAGCCCTCGATGGTGTGTTCACTCAGCATCTCCATCACGCGCCCGCCCTGGGCCAGGTGGTCGTCATAGGGGAAAGTCTCGGCCTCCCAGGCGCGGCCCGTTACTTCCAGCACGGCGTTCAGCCGGTTAGAGTTGTTCTCGTCGGGGGCCAGCACGCGGAAGTTCGCGTTGTCGCTGTTCTGCTGCATCACGTCCCGCAGGAAGACGCCCAATACCCGCGTCGCCTCGCCCATCGCGGTGCCCGGCTTTTCGACGGAGACGGCATAGTCGCGGAAGTCGGGCAGGTGCAGGTCTTTCAGGAGCAGCCCGCCGTTCGCGTGCGGGTTCGCGCCCATCCGCCGCGTCCCCTCGGGCGCGAGGGCGGCCAGTTCGGGGAGCAGCCTGCCACCGGCATCGAACAGCTCTTCGGGCTTGTAGCTCCGCATCCACTCTTCCAACAAGGCCAGATGCTCGGGCGTATCCACCTTCTCGATGGGCACCTGATGCGAGCGCCAGAAGCCCTCCGTCTTCTTGCCGTCCACCTCCTTCGGCCCGGTCCAGCCCTTGGGCGAGCGCAGGACGATCATCGGCCAGGCGGGGCGGCTCAGGTCGCCGCCTTCCCTCGCGCTAGTCTGGATCGCCTTGATCTCGGCCAGCACGGTGTCCATGGTCTGCGCCATGCGCTGGTGCATCTTCTCGGGGTCATCGCCGACGACAAAATGCGGCTTGTAGCCGTAGCCGACCAGCAGGCTCTCTAACTCGCTCTGCGGGATGCGCGCCAAAATGGTGGGATTGGCGATCTTGTAGCCGTTCAGGTGCAGGATCGGCAGGACCGCGCCATCGCGCTTCGGGTCCAGAAACTTGTTGGAGTGCCAGCTCGTCGCCAGCGGCCCCGTCTCGGCCTCGCCGTCGCCGATGACGCAGCAGACGAGGAGGTCCGGGTTGTCAAACGCCGCGCCGTAGGCGTGGGACAGCGAATACCCAAGCTCGCCCCCCTCATGGATCGAGCCGGGCGTCTGCGGCGCGGCGTGGGAGGGGATGCCGCCGGGGAACGAGAACTGCTTGAACAGCCGCTTCATCCCCGCCTCGTCCTGGGAGATGTCCGAGTAGATCTCACTGTAGGTGCCTTCGAGGTAGGTATTGGCGACCATGCCCGGCCCGCCATGCCCCGGCCCGGCGACATAGATGACGTTCAGGTCGTCCCGCTTGATGACCCGGTTGAAGTGGGCGTAGACGAAGTTCAGGCCCGGCGTCGTCCCCCAGTGTCCCAGCAGGCGCGGCTTGACGTGCTCGTGCTTCAGCGGCTCCTTCAGCAGCGGGTTGTCCAGGAGATAGATCTGCCCGATGGACAGATAGTTGGCCGCGCTCCAGTAGGCGTTCGTCTTCCGCAATTCGTCCGCGCTGAGTGGCCCCGGCTGGAACTCGTGCGCCTCGGTGTCTTCCTCCCGGAAGTTGTGAGCGTCAGTGGGGGCGGGTGCGGTCATCGTCATGGGTTTCTTCTCTTTCCCCGTCCAGTCGGGCGGGCAGGAACATACACAGATAGTACCCAGAGAGGGGCGGGACGAATGTTAAGGTTTTGTTAAGATTGCGGTGCCATGCTACGAGCGGTTCGGGTTATAGTGGAGTCAACAGCAGACCATGGACGACGCTGTCCTCTTCCCCTCCACCCTTCTCCCCTTCACAGGCGATCTGCCCGCAGTCGTTGATATCCACCGCCACCGCGATGTGCCATCCCGATGTTGAGTCAATGAGTCCGTTCAAGTCGTGCATTTTGCCGTCTTGCCAGAGGAACCCATAGATGGGGCCATCCTCGATATCTAACTCCCCCACGATTTGACCGAGGGCGTTGATAGCCAGCGGTCTGCTTTCCTGCGTCTCAGATATTCCGTCAAGGTTGATCATCGTGCCATTTTCCCACAGAAAGCCGTGAACAGGATTGTGGTCCTCCCGCTCCTGGTCGTCGGTCGCGGAAACGCCGACGACCTGACCTGCCACATTGATGGCGTAAGGGATGCTATAACCGCCCAGTGTTCCCAATACGGTCATCCGCCCGTTCTGCCAGAGCCAGGCGTGGCTCGCATGGTTCCCGTCCGGGCTGTCCGCTGTTCCCACGATCTGCCCCACGTCATTGAGAGCATACGCTTGGAACTTGCCGCCATCGCGGGCCATGAGGTCCGTCAATCCCCCGTCGCTCCAGAGAAACGACTTGCGCGTCCTGCGGGGCGGGTGGTCGGGCTGGTCCTGGTGGAACGTATCGCTCCACCCGATGATGTCGCCTTTGTTGTTGATTGCTCTGAGAAAAACCTGCCCCGCGTCAGGATGCAGGAAAAACTCGGCCCGGCCGTCCCTCATCAAGAAGGGCAGAAGAGGCGCACTCCCCTTGTTACCACGTCTCATGCCCCCTGGGCCAACGGAGAGGGCTTGCAGACCGTCCCCATCGCTGTCGGCCTTGCTGTGGTTTCCAATCAACTGGTAAGCCTGGCCCATGATCTGGCCCTGATCATTGATGTCCCTGGCAACGCTCGCCAAACCCTTGATTGGCATGGACAGTGCGGAGAGCCTACCATCCTGCCAAAGACAGGCGGCCCACAGGAAGCCGCTGCCGCCGTAGCCTCCCATGCCGACGACGTGACCATGGTTGTTGAGGGCATGGGCTTTGCTCATCGTGCCGCCGGGGAGTGTTCCTAAATCAATGACTCTGAAAACGGGGTTCATAAGGTGTGATAATACCACGTCCCCCCTCATACCGCCGAGTGACGGTAAAAGATCGTCTTGGCCGTCTCAGACACAACGATGTAGAAGACCATGATGCCCGCAAGCACCGGTAGGAACACCAGGGGCAGCGGGACAAACCCGAACGGACGCGCCAGCGGTGTGTAGGGCAGCAGCAAGGTGACGGCGACGATGGCGAGGGTCGCCAGCAGGAGCGGGGTGCTGGGGCGGCTCAGGTAGAACCGCTTCCGGGTGCGGATGACCAGCACGATCAGCGAAGCAGTCACGACGCTCTCCACGAACCAGCCCGTGCGGAACTGGGCGGTGGTGGCGTGCAGAAGCCAGACCAGGACGGCGAAGGTGAGGTAGTCGCAGACGGAGCTGACCAGGCCGAAGACGAGCATGAACCGGCGGATGAACTTGATGTTCCAGCGGCGCGGGCGCGTCACCGCTTCGGGGTCAACGCTGTCGGTGGCGATGGTCATCTCGGGGAAGTCGGTCATCAGGTTCGTCAGCAGGACCTGCTTGGGCAGGAGGGGCAGGAACGGGAGGAACAGGGACGCGCCCGCCATGCTGAACATGTTGCCGAAGTTCGCGCTCGTCGCCATGAAGACGTATTTGAGCGTGTTGGCGAAGGTGACCCGCCCCTCGCGGACGCCGCAGGCCAGCACGTCCAGGTTCTTCTCCAGCAGGACGATGTCGGCGGCTTCCTTGGCGACATCCACGGCGTTCGCCACCGAGATGCCCACGTCGGCGGCGTGGAGGGCGGAGGCGTCATTGATGCCGTCCCCCATGTAGCCGACGACATGGCCCGCGCGCTTCAGGGCCAGGATGATCCGCTCCTTCTGGTTCGGCTCCACCTCGGCGAACACATCTACACTGGGCGCGCGCTGGGTCAGCGCCTCCGTGCTCATGCGGCGCAGGTCGCCGCCGGTGACGATCTGCGGGTCGGTCATCCCGGCCTGTTTGCTGACGGTGGCGGCGACGAGGGCATTGTCGCCGGTAATCAGCTTGAGCGAGACGCCCAGGGCGCGCAGGGCTTGGAGCGAGGCGACGATGCCGTCCTGGAGCGGGTCGAACAGGGTCAGGAAGCCCAGAAACGTCATGTCGGCCTCGTGGCCCTTGCCGATAGTGGTTTCCGTCCCCGCATCGCGGTAGGCGATGCCCAGCGTCCGGTAGCCTGCCCCGCTGAACGCGGCGTACTGCGCCTGGATCTGCGTCCGCAGGGGTCCGAGCGGGGCGGCCTTGCCGTCCGCCGTTTCCGCCGTTTGACAGACTTCCAGTACGTTCGCCAGCGCGCCTTTGGTCACCATCAGGTGCGTGTCGCCGCTTGCGACCAGCACGCTCAGGCGCTTGCGGACGAAGTCGTAAGGCTCCTCATCGAGTTTTGTGTAGCCGGACACGTCGAGCGGCTTGAAGGCGACGACCGCCTCGTCAATCGGGTTGGCGTAGCCGCTCTGGAACTTCGCGTTCAGGAAGGCGTACAGCAAAACCTTGGCGCTGTCGTCGCCGCAGACATCCACCGCCGAGTGCAGGTGGACGGTGCCCTCGGTCAGAGTCCCGGTCTTGTCAGTACACAACACGTCCATGCTGCCGAAGTTCTCGATGGCGGCCAGCCGCTTGACGATGACCTTTTCCAATGCCATGCGCTTCGCGCCGTGGGCGAGGTTGATGCTGATGATGGCGGGCAATAGCTGCGGGGTCAGCCCGACGGCCAGCGCGAGCGAGAATAGCAGCGACTCCAGCACGGGCCGGTGGAAGTAGACGTTGGCCGCGAAGATGCCCAGCACGAGCAGAAATGTCACCTCCATCAGTAGGTAGCCGAAGTGCCGGATGCCCGACTCGAACTCGGTCTCGGGCGGCTTGCGGGTGAGGGTCTGCGAGACCTTGCCGAACTCGGTGGCGCGGCCCGTCAGCACCGCCAGGGCCTTCGCCGCGCCGCTGACCACGCTGGTGCCCAGGAACACGCTGTTGGTGCGCCTGGCGAGCGGCGTGTCGGCGGGCAGTATCGTGGGGGCTTTCTCGACCGGGAACGTCTCGCCCGTGAGGGCGGCCTCGTTGACGAACAGGTCCTTGGACTCCACGAGCAGGCAGTCGGCGGGGACGATGTCGCCCGCACGGAGCAGGACGATGTCGCCGGGCACGACTTGGTCCGTGTGAACGTCCGTGGGTTTGCCGTCGCGCTCACAGGTCGCCTTGATCTGCACCACGGCTAGCAGCTTCTGCACGGCGTCGGCGGCCCCACGCTCTTGCCAGAAGCCGAGAAGCCCGCTGACCAAGACAATCAGCAGGATAATCACGGCGTCGGTCGTGTCGTGGAGGAACAGCGACAGCAGGGCGGCGAAGATCAGGATGAGGATGATGGGGCTTTTGAACTGGGACAGCAGCAGGAGCAGCATCTTCCAGAGCGGGTGCGGCTTCGCCATGCCGGGCTGACCCGCGAGACGGCCCGACGCTTCGGCCTGAGTCAAGCCTTGCGCGGTGGTTTTGAGGCGGGCGAGTAGGTCCGCCGGGGGGACGCCCCAGAAAGCGGGCGGGTCAGGGCTTGCGGGCGTCGGTTTTGTTTGCATAAGGCGGTCACGTCCACGGGGCTGAACCCCCGTGCTTCGGTAAAGCAACTCCCCGAGGGTAAGGGCGGAGGAGTAGGGGCGCGGCGAGTCGCGCCCTCCATCCCCGCGCTCGGCCTGCTCTGTGTCTTCGCCCGCGAAGGCGGGGGCTTGCACTTCTGAAGCACGGGGGTTCAGCCCCGTGGGCAGGCCCCAAGATCACGCCAAAACCTCCTCGACTGGACGGCGCAGGGAGTGCGGCAGCGCGTCCGCGTACCCGAACCGCAGCAGCAGTTGCGGCTGCGCCGTACCCAGCCCCAAGTAGCTCTGGAACTGGGAACGCAGTCGGGGGACCTCGGCGGGCTGGTTGAGGAACGCCACCTGAATGCCCGACGCCGTCAGGGTCAGCGCCAGCCTTTCATACAGTCGCCCCGTCTCGATCCAGTGGCGCTTGTCGTCTGAGGCGGCAGCGATGACGATGAGGCCCGACGAGCTGCGGGCCTTTCGCGCGGACGTGTCGGCCTGCGACCCCGCGCTGGCGGCCGTCAGGAACCGCTTGCCCAGCCAGCGCGGGACGTCCGGGTTTCCGGTGCAGCGCGTGTACAGCCCGTCCAGGCTGTGGAGCGCTTCGGGCTTGTTGAACCGCATCCAGGAGACGAGTTCGGCGACGAAGGCCGGGTCGCCGAACTGACGCTGATCGCCCGCCCTGATGTACTCGATGATCGCCTCTTTGTGGCCCGAGTCCGTGAAGATCAGCGTAGAGATGCCCGCGCCGGACGTGACGGCCTCCATCTTCTTTGTCTCGGCGGGCGGGACGGGACGCCCATCGTACAGGGACCGATTGTTCTGCCGGTGCGGGATGGCTTCAAGGAGCGTCACGGGGCCGTGGGCAGCCGACCTCGACAGTTGGAGGGCGATGTGGTCTGCGTCCAGGCCGGGATAAGTCACATCTGCTCCGTATCCGGCGGCACCAGCAGCAATGACCAGATTCTCCAGGGCGCATCCAAGGCTGATCCAGAGTTCACGGTCCTGCGGGTCCACGGCGGGCAGACGCCGGGAGTAGTCGGGCGAGATGCGGACCGTGTCCCCCCGAACGGCGAAAAGCCACGGCTGGGTGTTGTGCCCGCTCGGTGCCAGGGTGGCATAGCGGACCAGCTCACGCATCTGTGCCGGCACGGCGGCCCCGGACCGGAACGGAGTATCCCAGGTCTGCCGCGCCTGCGCCTCGTAATCCTGCCAGGGGGCATACGTCACAAGCGCCTCGCCCAACACGGCGGCCGTTCCCGTGGCGGCGAGCGCAAGGAACCGGCGGCGGCTGAGTTTCCGGCGCGGGGGCGGGATCGTATTCATGTCGCCCTCCCGTTAGCGCGACTTCTGCCGGGACTGCTTGTTCTCCCAGGCCTGCAAGGCGGCCGTGTGCGCCGCTTCCGCTTCCTCCATCCGCGCACGGCTGAGGGCAAGCACGTCCGGGGACGCCCCGCCGTTCAGCGCGGCCTCTTCCTTCTTCTGCGCGTATTGCGCGCGCCGACCGGCTGCCGTTTGCTGAAGGACAGCCAGCCGCTCGACCTCCGCCCTGGTTTTCGTGTCCTGGGCGGACAGCCGCCGCCAGAGGAGGGTGAAATAGTTTCCCATGAGAGTTGTCTTTCTAATGCCGGCAGAGTTTCTTGACTGCGGGACGCTTCCCTGCATCAGTAGCCATGCTCGCCCTCACCCACACGCACGGTCCCCCGGAAGACGCGGTGGATGTAGACGTTGTAGGCGATCACGATCCCCATCATCACCACGTTCACCGCCAAAGCCGTCTCCAAGGTGTGCCGGGCCGAAGCGGCGTTGAAGATCGAAAGCCCCTGCCCCGTCTGCCCCAAGGTCGGCAGCATCAGCGGGTATATCCCGGCACCCGCCGAACCCATCAGGGCCGCCAGGAAGGCCGCCCCCGCCACGACCGCCCGCCCGTCCTCGGCCCGCCGCAGGGACAGGAAGAGGGCGACAAGCGACGCCAAGGCCATCAAGGGCAGGACCAGCAGGAAGGGGCGATGGGCGAAATTCGCGCCGATGTCGGGCCGCACCAAGAAGGCGAAGGCGGATGTGACGGCGGCCAGCACGGCGACCACGGGCAGCAGGCGACCCGCCCACCGCCGCGCCTCGGCCCGCTTGTCCCCGTCCGTCTTGAAGGCCAGGTAGTTCGCCCCGTTCAGCGCCAGCAGGGCGGCACTCAGCAGCCCGACGAGGATGGCGAACGGGTTCAGGGCCAGCGACAGCGAGCCTTGAAAGTTGCCCGTCGCGTCCAGCGGCACGCCCCGGACGACGTTGCCGACGGCGGCCCCGAATAGCACGGCCAGCAGCAGGCTCGTGCCGCAGAAGGCGAAGTCCCAGAAGCCCCGCCACAAAGGGTCCGCCACCTGCGACCGGAACTCGATGGCCGACCCGCGCCCGATCAAGAGCCACAGGACGAGCATCAGGACCAGGTAGAAGCCGCTGAAGGAGGCCGCGTACAGCCGGGGGAAGGCGGCCACCATGCTGCCGCCCGCCGTCAGCAGCCAGACCTCGTAGCCGAACCAGAACGGCCCGATGACGGCCAGGTTCGTGCGCCGCTCGGCGTCATTGCGGCCCAGGACGAAGTGCATGGCCCCGATGCCGAGGTCGAAGCCGTCCAGGATGGCGTAGCCGACTAGCAGCGCGCCCAGGGCGATGAACCAGGCCGTAGGGAGCCAATCAGTATTCATACCAGTGCCTCCAGTCGGGATAGCTCATCGATAGGGAGCGGCTGCCCCGGCGCGTCCGGCCCCGCCTCCTCCGGGCCGCGCGCGATGTGCTTGAGCAGCAGGAACACGAACAGCAGGCCCAGCACGATGTAGATGCCGGTGAAGCCCAGCAGGGTGAAGATGACCTCGCCCGCCGAGACGTTCGGCGAGTACCCCTGGCTCGTCCGCAGCACGCCGTAGATGATCCAGGGCTGGCGGCCCACGCAAGTCACCACCCACCCGGCCTCGTTGGCGATGTACGGCAGCGGCAGCGACAGCATCAGCGCCCACAAGTACCAGCGCGCCGCTTCCAGCTTTCGCCGCCACAGCAGGAACACGCCCAGAGCGGTCAGGGCGATGAAGTAGCCGCCCAGGGTGATCATGATGTGGTAGGCATAGTAGACGAGTTCGACCGGCGGCCACAGGTCACGGGGGATGTCGTTCAGCCCCTTCACCGAGGCGTGGGCGTCCCCGTAAGCGAGGTAGGACAGCAGGCCGGGCACCTCAACGGGGTCCAGCAGGTTGCCCTTTTTGGTGTCCGGCATGCCGATGATCGCGAGCGGCGCACCCGGCTCGCTCTTGAACTGGCCCTCCATGGCGGCCAAGGTCGTCGGCTGATACTTGACGACCATCTCGCCGTTCTTGGCCCCGGTGGGGAAGACTTGGGCGAGCGAGAAGGCCAGGCCGACGACCAGGCTGAGGGCCAGCGTGACGCGGGCGAAGGCGGTGTGCCTGCGCGAGAGCAGGTAGAAGGCCGCCAGCGCGGCCATGACGAGCGCGCCGTTGACGAAGGCCCCGCAGAGTGTGTGCAGGTACTCCCAGACCTCGAAGGGGTTTGTCAGCACGGCGGCCAGGCTGGTCAGGCGCAGGACGCCGCCGGGTTCGGGGGCGAAGCCGACCGGGTGCTGCATCCAGGCATCGGTGGCCGTGATGAAGTAGGCCGAAATGATCGAGCCGGCCGCGACGAGGGCGGCGGACAGGGCGTGGACCTTGACGGTGACGCGCCGCTCGCCGAAGAGGAAGACGGCGAGGAAGGCGGACTCGAGGAAGAAGGCGAACAGGCCCTCCATCATCAGGCCCTGGCCGATGATGCCGCCGGAGATGTTGGAGAAGCGCGCCCAGTTAGTGCCGAACTGGAACTCCATGGGGACGCCGGTGGCGACGCCCGCGCCGTAGTTGAGGAGGAACAGTTTGCCCCAGAAGCGTGCGGCGCGGGCGTGGAGTCCGTCGTAGCCCTCGCCGCGGCGCACCTGGATGACTTTGAGGGCGGCGATGAGGATGCCCAAGCCGATGGTGACGGGCGGGAACAGATAGTGGAACATGATCAGCGCGGCGAAGTGCACGCGGTCGGCGATGGCGGTCGTGTCCATGCGTTCTGCCCCCTATTTCACGATAAGAACGGGGCAATGCGCGTGGTGGACCACACGGTCACAGGTACTCCCGAGCAGGAACAGCGTCAGTCCGCTCGCCCCCCGGCTGCCCAGCACGATCAGGTCGCACCCCTCCACCTCGGCCAGGCGGATGATCTCGGCGGCAGGCTGGCCGACCTCCGAACGGCTTTGGTAAGACACGCCCGCCTCGTCCACGGTGCGACCCGCGTGCGAGATCGCGTGTTCTTGCAGCTCCGCGATGTACCGCTCGTCCAGCCCGGCGTTGACCATCTCCCCATAAGGCCCGATGGTCGGAATTGGCTGGAAGACGTTAATGATTGTCAGACGTGCCGCAAATTTGCTCGCCAAAGTCGCCGCCACGGCAGCCGCCTTGATCGCGCATTCGGACCCGTCCGAGGCCAGTAAGATATGGGTGAACATTTGCGTCCTCTCGTTCCATTACCCGTCGCCCATGCTTCCATGGACCAGATTATTTTGCCAAATAAGTGTATGCTAAGACAGCATCATCGCCATTGTACCAGGTTTAACGGCGATTGTGATTTCTTCACAATGATATTATTTTTCTGATATTAACTATCAGCTTACCTGCTGGGTGCTACCGTCTTGCCCTAATGCCCACGCGGCGAGACTATGCAGGTATAATAAAGCCCGTGGCACTCATCAAGATTTGCGGCATCACGAGCTGGCGGGACGCAGAGGCCGCTGTGGCGGCGGGGGCGGACATGCTGGGCTTCCACTGCGACGAGAACAGCCCGCGCGTCATCGACCCGCTGGACTTCTGCGACATCGCCGCCCGCCTGCCCGCGCATGTCGTCCGGGTGGCGGTCTTCGACCGGACCACGGACGCCCGCTGGCGGCTGGAAGGACGGCGCGTGTTCCATCTCTTCCAGCAGGTCCAGTACTACCAGGACAGCGTCTGGAGCGACATCCTGCGGGAGAACTGGGACATGGGCCGCAAGATCAAAGCGTTCCACCTGGGCACCGACCGCGACCTTCGCCGGGTCGCGAGCTTCAACGGCACCGTGCAGTCGTACCTGTTGAACGTCAACGCCTCGGCCCCGGCTTCCTACCCGGACGCGGACGCCTATGGGTGGGAGCTTGCCCGCGAGACGCACCAGTACGGCAAGAAGCTGTACCTCGCCGGCGGCCTGACGCCCGAGAACGTCGGGGCCGCCATCGCTCGCGTCCGTCCCTACGCCGTGGACGTGACCGTCGGCGTCGAGTCCGCGCCGGGCCTCAAGGACCCCAACCGGATGCGCGCCTTCGTCAAGGCCGTGCGGGAGGCGAAATGACTTTGTTGCAGCTACCGTTCTTCGATGCCATCGCGAACGCCGAGATTATTCTGCTTGCCGGGGCGGGCGGCGGCTTCGACATCTTCTCCGGCCTTCCGATCTACTTCGGCCTCAGAAGTATGGGCAAAACAGTCCATCTTGCCAACCTATCCTTCTCGCGCTTATATGAGTCCAATGGGAAGCGGCTGGGGACAGGACTGGTAGAGGTCACTGCACAGACTGAAGGCTTCGAGCGTTACTTCCCCGAGCTGCATCTGGCACGGTGGCTAGCGGCGCAGGGAGAGCCGGCACCGATCTACGGCATTGACCGCGCAGGCGTCAAGCCGATCAGCGCGGCCTACCGGGCGCTGAACGAGAGGCTGAAGCCGGACGCCGTGATCCTGATAGACGGCGGCACGGACAGCCTGATGCGCGGGGACGAGGCGGGGCTTGGCACCCCGCAGGAGGATGTCGCCAGCCTCTCCGCCGTCCACGCCCTCGACGTGCCGACCAAGCTGCTTGTTTGCCTCGGCTTCGGCGTAGACACCTACCACGGAGTCTGTCACGCTCAGTTTTTAGAGGCCGTGGCCGATCTGAGCCGTCAAGGTGCGTTCCTCGGCATGTGGAGCCTGACCCGCGACATGCCGGAAGTAAAACGCTACATCGAGGCCGTGGACCATGTAAACGGCATCATGTCGGATCACCCCAGCATCGTCTCGTCGTCCATCGTGTCGGCGATCGAGGGTCAGTTCGGCGACCACCACCGGAATTATCGCACGGAAGGCAGCCGCCTGTTCATCAACGCCCTGATGACGCTCTACTGGTGCTTCCGCCTGGATGCCGTCGCCGGGCGCATCCTGTATCTGGACGCGGTGCGCGAGACCGAGAGTTTCCGCGACATGACACTCGCCATCGAGTATTTTCGGGCCACCCATGACAGCAAGGGCTGGGTTGACCTACCGATGTAGGACGGCGGCTTTAACGCCGAATAAAACCACCTCTCACAGGACGAAGCCAAGAAAGCAAGGATGAACCATGACACGAATTATGATCTCCGGCGTCACGAACAGGCCGGACGCACTGGCGGCGGTGGAGGCCGGGGCGGATGCGCTGGGCTTCATCGCGATTCCCGGCAACCCGCGCTCTCTGGAGCCGCAGGAGTATTTCGAGATCACCGAGAACTTGCCGATCTTCGTCCGGTGCGTCGGCGTGTTCGAGCGGCCCGGCGAGTACGACGATTATATGCCGGATTATGTCCAGCACTACGAAGACACGGCGGCGGAGTCCCGCGCCACGGGCCTAGCGGGTATCCGCATCCGCGTCTTTCGGATGCGGGACGAGTCTACGCTGAACGAGATTCGGGACTATCCTGATCCGGTCGGCGCGATCCTGCTGGACATGGACCACGCGGGAACGCTTTATGGGTCGGGCGAGACCTTCGACTGGTCCCTGGCCGTCCGGGCGAAGGCGCTGACGGACCGCCCTATCATCCTGTCCGGCGGCCTGACGCCCGAAAATGTTGGGGCCGCCATCGCCCGCGTCCGCCCCTACGCCGTGGACGTGACGGAGGGCGTCGAGTCCCCGCCAGGCGTCAAGGACCCGAACAAGATGCGCGCGTTTGTGGAGGCCGTGCGGGAGGCGAGATGATTATTGACCAAGAAGCGCGGGAGCGATGGGTCATTCCATTCTACATGAAGGTGCTTCACGCACAACAACCGCTTGCTGTCACAGAGTTACTCATTGAGGCCAGCAATGCGATCTCGCAAGAAACCGTGGACGCCCTTCTGGCTGACTTCAATTGGCGGACCCGAAAGATGGCAGCGATCTACGCGGGCGTCAATGCTTGGTCGGGATTCACGGATGCAATCGGCGGGCACCTGCTCAAGAGTGAGGTCTGCTTTGCGGGCGCATCCTACTGTTTTGCGCTGGCCCGCTTCGGCTCAGACGATGCGGTTTTTTATCTCAAGCAGTACCTCGACATCTGGCTCAGGCGGCCCGAGTGCTGGTATGACCAGAGTCATGCGCTTGCCGCGTTGCTCTGGCTTGACCGTATTCGGGGCACCGACGATGCGGCGGCCTACTTGGCCAATGGGGGCATTTGGGAATGTTTTGTTCAGAACAAGCCTCACTGGGATTTGCAGCGTACTAGGCTAACATTTTTTGAGACGATGAAGTTTTGTCAGGAGCAATTTCCTCAGTGACCAGAATCAAAATCTGCGGCATCTCGAATGGCCTGGACGCGATGGCGGCGGCGGACGCGGGCGCGGACGCCCTGGGCTTCATCGCCGTGCCGGGCAGCCCGCGCTACCTGCCGCCGGAGGTCTATCGCGAGATCAGCGCGGCCCTGCCGATCTTGGTCAAGCGCGTCGTCGTCGCGCACCGGCCCGAGGACGCGGAGGAGTATCTGGCCGAGTACGTCCAGCACTACGAGGACGCCTCGGACGAGTCCCACATGCGGCGCGGGGCGGCCTGGCGCATCCGGGCGTTTCGGATGCGCGATGAGTCATCACTCCGAGAGATCGGGGCCTACCCCGACGCCGTCGGCGCAGTCCTGCTGGATGCCTACCACAAGGCGATGCTCGGCGGGTCGGGCGAGACCTTCGACTGGTCCCTGGCCGTCCGGGCGAAGGCGCTGACGGGCCGGCCCGTCCTCCTGGCGGGCGGCCTGACGCCGGACAACGTGCAGGACGCCCTGGAAGCCGTGCGGCCCTACGGCGTGGATGTGGCTTCGGGGGTGGAGGCGTCACCGGGCGTCAAGGACCACGCGAAGGTTCGGGCGTTCGTGCGGGCGGTGAGGGAGTGGGATCTGCGGCAGGGGTAGCGGCCCGCGCGGATGGCGCTCCGGTGTCGGCCCCCACCCCCGGCGCGGACGCCGACCCCTGCCCCCGCAAGCGGGAGAGGGGTGAGGAAGTGTTCAGAGGGGAGCCGAAATGCAACGGTGACTGCTCTATCCTCTCTTTCACCCCGCTTGCGGGGGCAGGGGTCGGCGTCCGCGCCGGAGGTGGGGGCATCCCACTTCTCCTCCCGTTGACAGCCTCCCCACCGAACTGCTACAATACGCCACGTTTTAGAAGGAAGTACCCTCCGATGGCACCCCAGATACTGGAACAGACGCAGCAGATGACGGAACAGCAGAAGACGGAAGAAGCGGCCCCGAACAAGTACGTCGCCGACGCGCAGGGGCGGTTTGGCGGAGAGTTCGGCGGGCGGTTCGTGCCTGAGACGATCATCCCCGCCCTGGACGAGCTAACGGAAGCCTACGCCAAGGCGAAGGCCGACCCGACGTTCCAGACGGAGTTCGATTACTACGCCAAGAACTACGTCGGTCGGCCCACGGCCCTATTCTTCGCCGAGAAGATGACGCGGGAATTGGGCGGGGCGAAGATCTACCTGAAGCGCGAAGACCTGGCGCACACGGGCGCGCACAAGATCAACAATGCGCTGGGCCAGATCCTGCTGGCGAAGCGCATGAACAAGCCGCGCATCATCGCCGAGACCGGCGCGGGGCAGCACGGGGTCGCCACGGCGACGGCCTGCGCGCTGTTCGGCTACGAGTGCATCGTCTACATGGGCGAGGAGGACGTGCAGCGGCAGGCACTCAACGTCGTGCGGATGAAGCTCCTCGGCGCGACCGTCCGGCCCGTCTCGTCCGGGACGAAGACGCTCAAGGACGCCTTGAACGAGGCGATGCGCGACTGGGTGACGAACGTCCACGACACGCACTACATCATCGGGACCGTGGCCGGGCCGCACCCCTACCCGACGATGGTGCGGGACTTCCAATCGGTGATCGGCATCGAGGCGCGGCAGCAGATGATGGAGGACACCGGCGGCCTGCCGGACGCCGTCGTCGCCTGCGTCGGCGGCGGGTCCAACGCCATGGGCATCTTCTACCCGTTCGTCCACGACGAGGGCGTCCGGCTCATCGGCGTCGAGGCGGCCGGCGACGGCGTCCACACCGGCCGGCACGCCGCGACCCTGACGGCGGGGAGCAAGGGCGTCCTGCACGGCTCGGCCTCCTACGTCATTCAGGACGACTACGGGCAGGTGCTGGCGACGCACAGCGTCTCGGCGGGCCTGGACTACCCAGGCGTTGGACCGGAACACGCCTTCTTCAAGGACATTGGCCGGGCCGAATACGTCTCCATCACCGACGACGAGGCCCTGGACGCCTTCCAGTGGACGGCCCGGACGGAGGGCATCATCCCCGCCCTGGAGACGTCCCATGCCTTCGCCCACGTCCGCAAGATCGCGCCGCTGATGTCCCCGGAGCAGACCCTGATCGTCTGCCTGTCGGGGCGCGGCGACAAGGACGTGGACTCGGTCGCGGGCCGTCTGGGGCTGCTGTAAGCCATGTCCCAGCGCCTCGACCAGACCTTTGCCCGCCTCAAAGACGCCCACGAGGGCGCACTCGTCACCTTCATTACGGCGGGCGACCCGTCCCCGGCGGGGACGCCCGCCCTCATCGCCGCGCTGGCGCAGGGCGGCGCGGACATCGTGGAACTCGGCATCCCCTACTCTGACCCACTGGCCGACGGCCCCAGCATCCAGGCGTCCTCGCAGCGCGCTCTGGACAAAGGCGTCACGCCGGATACCATCCTGCAAATGATCCAGGACGCCCGCGCTCTGACCCAGGTGCCGCTCGTCCTAATGACCTCATATAACCTGGCCCTCCGGTACGGCCTGGAGCGGTTCGCGCGGGTCTTTTCTCAGGCGGGCGCGGACGGGGCCATCCTGACCGATCTGCCGCCGGAAGAGGCTGTCCCCTGGAAGGCCGCCGCCACCGCGCACGGCATGGCGACGATCTTCCTGGTCGCGCCGACCTCCACGCCCGAGCGCATCGCACTGATCGCCTCCAACACGACGGGCTTCGTCTACTGCGTCTCGCGCACCGGCGTGACCGGCGCGCGGACGGAGCTTCCCGCCGAGCTGAAGGCCTTGATCGCGCGCATCCGAGCGGCGACCGACAAGCCGGTCTGCGTCGGCTTCGGCATTTCCCAGCCCGCGCACGTCACACAAGTGATCGGGGACGCCGACGGCGCGGTCATCGGCAGCGCCCTGGTGGACTTCTTACACGCACACGCCGATGATCCCAACCAGACGGCGGAGCTGACACGGCTGGTCGCCTCCTGGAAGGAAGGGACGCGGCGGGCCTGACCGCCGAAGTCTGAGGAGAGAATGTACACCAAAGAGCAGTTCGGCAAGACCATAGACAACACACTCCTGCGGCCCACCAGCACCCGTGACGAGGTGCTGCGGCTCTGCGAGGAGAGCGCCAAGCGGCACCTGGCGACCGTCTGCATCCTGCCCTGCTGGGTTGGGGCGGCGGCGCGCGCCCTGGCCGGGTCGGACGTCAAGGTCTGCACCGTCGTCGGCTTCCCGTTCGGGGCCAGCACCAAACTCGCCAAGGTCTACGAGGCAAAGAACGCCATCGCGAACGGCGCACAGGAGATTGACGCCGTCCTGAGCCTCGCCAGGTTCAAATCGGGCGACTTCGACGCCGTCATGGAGGACCTGCGTGGGCTGGTGGAGGCCTGCCGCGCGCCGGGGCGGACCGAGGAGTCCCGGAGCGTCCTGCTGAAAGTCATCATCGAGACGTGCTATTTGGACGGCGAGGAGATAGACGTGGCATCGCAACTCGTCCGCGACGCCGGGGCGGACTTTGTCAAGACCTCGACCGGCACGGCGGGCGGCGGCGCGACGGTCGAAGACCTCCGGCGCATCCGCCGGGCGGTCGGCCCCTCCCCCATCGGCATCAAGGCGTCCGGCGGCATCAAGACGGTCGAAACCGCCTTGCAGATGCTCGACGCGGGCGCGAACCGCATCGGCACATCGTCGGGCAGCGCCCTGTATGACGCCTACAACCCCCAGGATTTTGCCTAAGTGCCGGGGCTAGTCGCAGCCGAGACGCTGCGGCAGGGCCGTCAGGGCGAACGCCGACGGGTCGGTGTCGTCCGCGACCTGGTTGTAGAGGCTGACCGCCGCGCGGGTGTTCTGACGCCACCGGGCCGCCTCGGGTGCCGTCCGGGCCAGCCGCAGATGCCGGCGGCAGCGCGCGCAGCTCCGGTACTGACAGCGCAGCAGGGTGAGGCGGGTCGCGTTATAGGCGGCGGGCTTTGGCTGTCGCCCCTCCCCGATCTCGGCGGAGGAAAAGGCCGCCGGCCTCTGGACAGGGAGGGCGGCGACGCAAAACAGCAGGCTCAGACCGAGGCAGGGAACAATCAGGACGGAAATCAAAGGCGTCAGCTTGGACATGGCGATCTCCTTTGTAATCTTCACTGCATAAACCATGCCAAGTAAATAGACGGGGGTATAATTTCTTTATGCCCGCGTACACCACCGACGCCGTCGTCCTGCGCCGCCTGCAATACGGCGAGACGGACAACATCCTGACCCTCTACTCGCCCGACAAGGGCCGCTTCTCGGCCATCGCCAAGGGCGCGCGCAAGGCCATCTCCCGGCTGTCCGGCGCGACCGAGGTCCTCACCTGCACCCGCTTCGGCCTGGCGACCGGCAAGTCGCTGGAGATCGTCACCCAGGTGGAGGTGCAGGAGTCGTTCAGCCACCTGCGCCAAGACCTGAACCGCCTCGCCCACGGCCTCTACCTCGCCGACCTCGCAGACCACTCGGTCGAGGATCACGCCCCCAACCCCCTCCTGTACGACCTGCTGCTGACCGGCCTGCGCCAGACCCAGGCGCTGGACCCGCCCGAGCTTGCCGCCCGCTGGTTCGAAGTCCAGCTTCTCGGCGACCTCGGCTACGCCCCCAACCTTGCCGAGTGTACCGCCTGCCAGACACCCCTCCCCGGCGACTTTCCGCGCGACGAGGTGTTCGCCCTCTCCGCCGCGCTTGGCGGCGCGCTCTGCCCCCGCCACGCCCACCCCGAAGCCAACGAAGACCACAGCGGGCTGGGCATGGGTGCCCTGCGCCTCCTGCAAACACTGGAAAACCTGGGGGTAGAAGGCGGCGTTGCGCTGGCCGCCCTCCCCGCCGCCGGCCCGAAGAGTCTGGACCAGGCGCGTCTCGCCCTGCGCCGCTCGTTGCGGTTCCGGCTGGAACGGGATCTGAAGAGCCTGGAGTTTCTGGACAGCCTGCGGTATAGCGCGTGAAGCAACGAGGAGGGTCAAGGATGGGAGGGTCGGGGGACCCGACCCCTACAGGAATGGAGTCACTCGGGCCGTGTAGGGGCGGGGTCCCCCCACCCTCTTCTCCATAACTGATATTACGCACTGTCTGCCGTCTTCCCCTGGTGTGATACCCCGGCGGAGTGAGCGGGCTGAGAACGGGCTGGGTGTAGGCTGAACAGGCCGAGTGGTTGAAAACCACTCGCTAGGAGAAGCGTTCTGCTAACGGAAATACGGGAACGGATGTCCCTGCCCGCGAGGGGCCACCTCGGAGCCATGTCCTGTGTCCGAAGGACACCTCTCCTAGCGAGTGGTTTTCAACCACTCGGCTCGGAGCGGCACTCGGCACGGCACGGTACACGGCGCTGCGACGCCTGCGTAACATCAGTCCATAAAGCTACGCACCCCGCCTACTCATACCGCAGCGCCGTATCCCCCAGCACGATGGTATCCCCCGACGACAAAGGCCGCGCGTCGGCGACGCGGGAGCCGTTGATGAAGGTGCCGTTGGAGGAGCCGCCGTCGGCGAGCAGGTGGCGGCCGTCGGCATAGGTGATGCGGGCGTGGAGGCGGGAAATGGAGGTGTCGGCGGGGAGCGGGATGGTCTGCTCTGGCGCGCGGCCGATGGTGGCGGGGGCGTGGCTGAGGGGGAAGGACTGGCCGGAATACGGCCCCTGGACGCAGACGAGCCGTGTGCCCGCCCCGCCCATGCCAGGGCTGCTCATTGCCGGGCTGGTCATCGCCGTGCCGTTCAGACCACCGATGGCGGGTCCGCTCATGCCGGGGCTGAAAACGGTGGCGTCACTGACGGGGGCGGAACCCATCTGGGCGATGACGTCGTCGGGCGTGGTCAGGGGCGGGCGGGACGGGGTCGCCGAGGCACCGGCAAGCTCCTGGCCGACATAGCGCGGCGTTCCGGGCGGCGCAGCCTGACCCGATGCGGCGGCGGGGGCACCGGCCCCGGAGCGACGGGTGGCCTTCTCGTGGAACAGCAATGTCCGCCGGCCGACCTGGATGGTATCGCCGTCGGCAAGCCACATCTCGTTCGCGACCGGCTGGCCGTTGACCAGGGGCGGCGCGTAGGTCGCCCCGCGCTTGCCCCCCTCGCCGACGAAGCGCAGGCGGTGCCGGTTCTGGGCGGGCAGCGACTCGATGGCGATGTGGGTGGGCGCGATCTCCGGGTCGCCGTACAGCCCGATGTCGGACAGCTCGCCGCGCCCAACCGTCGTGATCGGCTTCGCGATCAAATACTCCTTGCCCTCGTTCTTCCCCAGAACGACCCGCACCCAGGCCTGCTTGAACAGGTTCTGGACGACCCCGATGAGGAACCCGGCCAGCGCGCCGACGGCGACCAGCGCGATCAGGCGGCTGAGGGGGGCGGGGAAGTCCAGCCCGTTCAGTATCTCGAAGGCGCTGCCGCCGAGGAACCCGCCGATCAGCCCGCCGAGCGCCCCCTGCCGGGCCACCAGGGCGGAACGGCTGACGATCCCCTGCGCCGCCCCGACGATGGCCCCGATGAGGGCGTACCCGAGCGCGCGGGCGAAAAGGAGGACGAAGAAGCGGCCCGGCGAGCTGACCTCCTCGCTGCCGCTGCCGACGATGACGCCGAACACGCTCTGGCCCAGCGACAGCCCCACCCAGCCCCCCACCGCCCCGATGCCCGCGCCCAGGGCGAGCGTCTGGATCAGGCGGCGCTGCGACCCGATGGACAGCGACTCGACGACGGCCAGCATCAGGCCCAGGAGGAGGCCGAACAGGGCGCCGTAGAGCAGGAACTTCGGGTCCCCGAACAGCCCGGACACCACCATGCGGTGCGGCTGGAAGATCTCGGCGAACCAGCCCGTCAGGTCGGTCAGTATCCAGGCGAGGAAGCCCGCCAGGCCGCCGGCGAGCAGGTTGAGGAAGGATTTGCCTAGCAGGGACATCAGCGTCGGGCACCTTTCGGGTGTTTCATTCAGACCTTTGTGGGGGCGAAAACGACGCGGGCCACGTCGCGGAACTGGCGGGCGCGGTGGCGCAGGCCGTCCCAGTCGCCGCCCGTGACATTGTGGCGGAAGCCGGTCGCGACCTCCTGGACTCGGAAGCCCGCCCGGAGCGCCCGGACCGTCAGGTCCACCTCGACGCCGAAGCCCGGCGCGAACGTCCCGCCCAGCGCCTCCAGGACCTCGCGGCGCACGGCGCGCTGGCCCGAAAGCGGCTGCGTGAAGGTCCGCCCGGACTGCCGCTCGATGCCCCAGCGGGCGAGCCGGACCACCATCCCGCGCCCCCCCGACCGGCCCGTGGCGGCGAAGGCGGGGTCGGGCGGCAGCAGCCCGACCGTCATGTCCGCCTCGCCGCGCCTCAGCAGCGGCAGCAGCTTGACCGCCTCACCCGCCGTCGCGCCGAGGTCGGCGTCGAGCAGCAGGAAGACGTCCGCCCGGTCCCGCGCGGCGGCATAGGCGGCGGCCAGGGCCGCCCCCTTCCCGCCGTTCCTCTGCGTCAGCACCAGCGAAGCGCCCGCCGCCCGCGCCCGGTCCGCCGTGCCGTCCGTCGAGCCGTCGTCCAGCACGACGATCTCGCCGATCTCCGGGCGGGCGCACAGGGCCTGGATCGTGACCCCGATCCGCTCGGCCTCGTTGTAGGCGGGCAGCAGGGCGCAGACCTTTATCGCTTCGCTCATGGGCCGGCCACCGTGGTCAGCGAGTCCGGGAGTGGCTGCTTGGCGGTCGCTTTCAGGCCATAGTCGCCCTTCTCGCCGCGCAGGGCGAACGGCAACGCGAGCTGGCCCAGCGGCAAATCTATACAATCCACGGTCGCGATGCCCGCGCCCTGAAAAGCGGGGATGGACGACGACGCGGCCCCGAGCGGCTCGCAGCCGATTAGGGTGACCGGGGCCGCGTTCGCCTTGAAACCGTCCAGCAGCGGCCCATCCAGGGCGTCGCCCACCGCTTCATCGTTCTTGCCGCCGACCAGGACGAAGAGGGTACAGGGCTGCGAAAGGTCGCCGGACTCGGTGAGGAGGTTCTGCCCTTGCAGCGCCTCCAGCGTGGCCGCCCCCTCGCTCCCCGCCGTCAGCGCCGCCGCCAGGGCGGCCAGCAGGGCCTTATCCTGACTCGCGGCGTCGGCGGGGTCGGCGAGGGCGGAGAGCGCCTGCCGCTGTCTTGGGAGCAGCGCGCCCCACTTGTCGGTCAGGACGACCGTGGCGGCGACCATCCCTCCCGCATCGGTGACGGCCTTGTTCGCCGCCCCGTCGGCCTCCGCATAGTCCCCCGTCTGAATCACGATGACCCGCTTGCCGGCCAGCCTGCCCCGGACGAGCGCGGGCTGGAGCGAGGCCAGCGCGGCCTCGTCCTTCACGGAGCGGCCCCGCGCGAGGTCGCGGTCCTGGGCGACTTTATTGGCCGCCACGCGCAGGTTCGCGATCGCGCCGGCCTGCTGGCGGACCTGGGCCGGGCCGATGATCGAGGCCCCGATGAGGATGCCGAAGCCCAGCATCAGGAACATCAGGCCCAGATAGAAAATATGGTAGCGGACGTCCAGCATAAGTCAATCAAGTGGCCCGAGGCGCGCTCACCAGTGCAGCCGCCACCAGAGGCGGATCAGGTCGGTCATGTTCTTCCAAATGGGCGAGTACGAGAGGACCATGATGAACGGGAACATCAGGCACAGCAGCAGGGCGATGAAGTAGCCGAAGGGCGGCTTCGGCTGGTAGATCTTGCCGACGCCCCGCGCATCCACCAGGCGCGTCCCGACTTTGAGGCGCACCAGGTAGGTACTCGCCATGCCCGCCCGGCCTTTGTCCAGAAAATCTTCCAGGTTGGAGTGCGTCCCGACCGCGACGATCAGGTCCGCGCCGTGTTCATAGGCCAGCAGCAGGGCGGCGTCCTCGCTGGTCCCCGGCACGGCGAACAGGTCCGACTCCAGGCCCAAAGCCCGCACCCGTTCCCGGCCGGGCGCGTCGCCGTTCTTGTAGGCGTGGACGATGATCTGCGCCCCGCAGCGCAGGGCGTCATCGGAGACGCTGTCCATGTCCCCCAGAATCACATCGGGGCGGCGGCCGATCTCAAGCAGAGCGTCCGCGCCGCCGTCCACGGCGATGACGACCGGCCGCAGGTCTTGCAGGTAGCCGCTCAGGGTCGCCAGGTCTTCCTTGTACCCCTCGCCGCGCACGACGACGAGGGCGTGACGTCCGGCCATCCTGACGCGGCGCAGGGCGGGGACGTCCGTCGGGTCGAGCAGCAGGTCTTTGTCGGCGTCAAGGTACTGGAGCGTGTTGCGGGCGAACTTCTCCAGCTCGCTCCCCAGGTTGGCCCGTGCCGCCGCCGTCACGCCCGCGACCCGCGCCTCGTCCCAAGGGAGGAGCGCGTCCACCAGCCGCTCGTCCTGGAACAGCCCCCCGCTGCCATCAATGGCGAGCGACGCCCCCTCGCGCAGACGGGCGAACTGGGCCGGCTCGGAGAGCTGGAACATGGGCACATTGGCCGCCAGGAGTACGGCCGGGCCGCGGTTGGGGTACTTGCCGCTGATGAACGGCTGGGCGTTGACCACTGCGCTCACATGGGCGTCAGCCAAGGCGCGCGCCGCCAGGGCGTCAAGGTCCGCGTGGTCAATGACGGCGACCGCGCCGGGCCGCAGCCGCTTGACCAGGTTTTTCGTGCGCCGGTCACAGAGGGCAGGCCCCGACAGCCGGTTCGGACTTGGCAGCCGGTTTGAACTTGTGGGTGTGGAAGTGGGACGGACTAGCGCCACGTTTGTTGCTCTCTCCTCCGCCTCAGTATAGCACAAAGCGCGGCAACTGTGTAGAGGGACACGGGGAGGATGCGGAGCAGGGCGGGACGTGTCATAATGGGCATATGACACCTGAATTCGTGGACACGCACTGCCACCTGAACCATGAAGACTTCGACGCCGACCGGGAGGAAGCGCACGCGCGGGCGACGGCGGCCGGGGTGACGCGCCTGCTGTGCATCGGCTACGACCGGGCGAGCAGCCGCAGCGCGGTCGCCCTGACTGGGGATGCGGGCGTTTACGCTGCCGTCGGCATCCATCCCGAGTCGGCGGGAGAATGGGGCGCGGAGGCGGCACAAGAAATGGCGGCGCTGTACCGGGAGGGGGCGGGCCGGGTTGCGGCCTATGGCGAGATCGGGCTGGACTACCACTGGGACACCGTCCCGCGTGGGCGTCAGCAGGAGGTCTTCGCCGCACAGATCGCGCTGGCGTGGAGCCTTTCCCCCACCCTGCCCCTGATCATCCACAACCGCGAGGCGCAGGAGGACATATTAGCCACCCTGCGCGCCTCGAAAACGCCCGCACCCATCGTCATGCACTGCTTCACCGGCGACACGGACGCGGCGCGGGCGTGTCTGGATGCGGGCTGCTATCTGGGGATCGGCGGGGTGGCGACGTTCAAGAAGTCGGACGCCGTCCGCGCCGCCGTCGCCTACGCGCCCCTGGAGCGGCTGCTGCTGGAAACCGACTGCCCGTACCTCGCCCCGCAGTTCAGGCGCGGGCGGCGCAACGAGCCGTCCTACCTTCCCGCCGTCGCCGAGACGGTCGCCGCCGCTCGGGGCCTGACCGTGGAGGAGGTCGCAGCCATGACCACGGCGACCGCCCGGTCACTCTTCGGGATGACGTGAGCGACTCCCGCCCTCGTGGGCTGGATATGTTTGTAGGGGCGCCGCTTGCCGCACCCTCTTGTCCTGCCGCGCCCCCAGAACAGGACCATAAAGAGGGCGCGGCAAGCGGCGCCCCTACGGTCCGGGTCAGTTCATCGTGGTTCGTTCGGGGAGCGCATCAGCAAAGTCTCCAGAGTGGCCCCGATGCCCGAGGCCAGTGCCAGCAGGACGAGCAGCCAGCCCACGAACGGGACGCCGGAGGCCAGCAGCAGGACCCACAGCCCAAGCCGCAGGGTGGGCAGAGTCTCCATGTCCATCGTGGAAAGCGCGTCGGTCAGGCGCAGGCCCAGCGACAGGGCGGCCACCCCCAGCCCCAGGCTTGCCAGCGCCAGGCCGGACGCCAGTACGGCGACGCCCAGCAGCGCCAGCACATGCGTTTTGAACAGGACCCCGCAGAGGATCAGGACAAGCAGCGCGGCGGCCATCCCCCAGAGCGTCGGCACCCCGCGCCCGCCGTCGAGCCGGGCCGCCGCCCGCTCGCCCAAGTTTGCCAGCGGCGCGGCCCTCCCGAGCAGCAGGCCCAGCAAGCCCAGAGCGCAGAGGCCCGCGATCAGGAGCAGGACGACGACGGGGCCGCCCAGGAACAGGCGCTCGGAAGGATTTATGACAGGCTCCTCTGCGCCTGCCGCGCCCGGACGCAGAACATCGCGTTCACGGTGACGGCCCCCAGCAACGCGGCCCAGGCCCAGGAGGGCACGGGGACGCCCGCCGTCAGCGCGGCCCAGATCGTGGAGGCGTCGGTCGGGACGCCGTGCAGGTTGGAAAGCAGCCAGCCCGGCGTCTGCCGAGCCGCCACGCCCACGGTGTCCAGGCCAGGCAGCAGAAGCCCCGGCAGCAGGGCGAGGAGGACGACCAGCAGGACCGTCGCCGCCAGAGGCAGCCAGACCGGGGTGCGAGCGGGCAGTGAGGCCGGGCGAGCGGCGATCCGCGCCAGCACATCGGCGGTGAACTTCTCACCGGGATCGTCTTGGGGCAGTGGCCGCGCCCAGCGGCCCGCCGCGCGGGCCAGGGTCCGCTGCGCGTCCCATTCCCGGCAGCAGGCCGCACAACCCGCCACATGGTTATCCAGCCGCGCCCGCTCGTCCGGCGTCAGCAGGCCGTCCAGCGACTTCAGGACTTCCTCTTGGCACGATTGGCAGTTCATGGGTGCATATACTCCGAGAGCGCGGCGCGCAGGTGAGCACGGGCGCGGAACAGGTGCGTCTTGACGGTGCCCAGCGGGACGCCGACGGCAGCGGCGATCTCCTCATAGGAGAGGTCGTCCAAATGGCGCAGCAGGAACACTGCCCGCAGTTTAGGCGGCAGGGCGGCGACGGCGGCCGACAGCCGTTGCTCGCCCTCCTCGGTCAGCAGAGCCTCCACGGGGTCCCCGCCCACAAACGCCGGCTCGGGAACCGCCGCAATCTCCACTAGGGCCGGACGCCGCGACTGTGCGCGCAGCCGATCCAAGCAACGGTTGACTGCGATGCGGTACAGCCAGGGGCGGAACGGCTCGCCGGGCCGGAACGAATGGCGCTTGTCGTAGGCGGCGACGAACGCCTCCTGCGCGACATCCTCCGCCTCGTCGGGCGACTGCGCGGCCAGCATCCGCCGGGCGAGGGCGACGACGCGGGTGCGGTAGCGCGTCACCAGCACGCCGAAGGCGGCGACATCCCCGGTCGCGCGGACGCGCTCGGCCAGCGCCTCGTCGCCCGCTTCCTCCCGCGCCGCGTCTTGTCGGCTGCCCGCCATGCGCGTGATGATACCCGAGACTAGGGCCTGTTCAGGCATGGACCACACCCACGGGGGCCGGGGCCAGGCCGGGGAAGATCGCCCCGGCGTTCGGGTTCTGGAGGCGGTGCGTGATGACCTCCGCCAGCACGGCCCGGTAGTCGGTCGTCACCTTGAGGTCCCCCGGCCCGTCAAGCTGTCCGGGGGCGAGGCCGGGCCACTTCCCGTGGACCTTCCCGCCCACGACATGACCGCCCAGAACGAGCATGACGCCCGCCCGGCCGTGGTCGGTGCCCAGGCCGCTGTTCTCCGCCACGCGCCGCCCGAACTCGGACATGACCACGACCGTCGTCCGCCCCCAGCGCGCCGGCCCCAGATCGGCGGCGAAGGCGGCCAGCGCCCCCGCCAGGCTTTGCAGCCTGCCCGCCAGGACGCCCTGTGAGGTCCCCTGCACGACATGGGTGTCATAGCCGCCGTGGTCCAGGCAGGCCGCCTCCAGCCCGACTTCGCTCTTCATCAGCAGGGCGACCTGACGCAGCCCTTCCCCCAGGTCGTCTTTGGGGTAGCCGCTCCTGGCGGGCGAGAGCATGGCGGGCGGCAGTCCGTTCAGGGTCTTCAGCACCGACAGCGCCTCCGAGCCGGCTTCGGCCAGGGCGTCTTTAGAATACAGGCCCGCTAGGGTCTGCTCGAAGCGGTCCGCTCCGCCGTGGAACGGCGATTGGAGCCGCAGGTCGCCGACGCTTTCCAGCGAGGTGGCTTGGCTCGCCCCACGCAATGACTGCGGCAGGAGGCTCCCCAAGGCGACCGCGCGCAGCGGGGAAGGGTTCACCCAGGGCGCGGTTTCCAGGTGCCGCGCCAGCCAGCCCGAGGCAGGCCCGGTGTCCCGCGCGACGCCGCGCTCCATGGTCGCCATCGCTTCAAAGTGCGAGAGCGTCTGGTCGTCCGAGCCGCAGGCGTGGATCATCGCCATCTGCCCCGCCGCGTGCAGGGGCATCAGGGCCGCGAGGGCCGGGTGCAGGCCGAAATAGCCGTCAATGTCCAGAACCCGGTCCTGCGGTTTGGTCTTTGCGTCCCCAGGCCGCGCCAAAGCCAGCACGGGCCGGTTGCGGTAGTAGTCGTCATCCCCGTGCGGGACGATGACGCTCAGGCCGTCCACGCCGCCGCGCAGGAAGATCGAGACCAGCGTGTCGCCGCCCGCCCCCTGGCGCCGCGAGCGGACCGTGACGCCGGCCAGCGCGCTGCGCCGCCCCGCCGCCCAGCCCAGGGCGGAAAGCGCGCCCAAGGCGAATAATCCTCGTCGTGTCGTTTGCATATTTGATCCTCTCCCCGGCGCAAGCGCCGACCCTCCCCTCGGAGGGAAGGGTGGGTGAAAGGTGCCAAGGCACCTCCTGTCATAGACCTTGCCGTGACTGGGTGGCCACCTAATAAGACGACCCTACCTTCCGCCACCCACCCTTCCCTCCGAGGGAGGGGTCGCGACTTGTCGCGGGGGTAGGATCATCGCCACTGGAACGCGGGTGCCATCAGGACAACGGCAGCCCACTCACTCGGGTCTGAATAGGCGGGCGCACAGGCGCGCAGATCGGCCAGTGCAGGGTCGGACGCGCGGGCGCCGAAGGCCAGCTCCAGCAGCGTGTCCTGCGCGCCAAGTCCTGCCTTGCCGCCCGCCGCCGTGAGCGCCGCCGTGTCCAAAGCCGTGTTTTCCACCTTCCCTCCGGCCAGGGCCAGCGCGAAGTTCCAGCGCGGGATCAAAGCCCCCGTCCAGGCCCGCGTCCCTTCCGGGAAGCCGTCCGGCATCGGCCAGGCGAACAGCGGCTGCCCCATCGCCTCCAGGTGCTTCTGCACGCCCGCCCCGCCGTCCGTGTCCACGTTGAAGGCGCGCAGGGCGCTGACGGCGTAGTCGAAGGGCCGCTTCAGGATCGGCGGCGCACCGAGCAGTTCGGGCGATAGCAGCAAGGGCCGTAGGACGGCCTTGATGTCCCCGCCGGTCCGGGTGTAAACGTCCGCCAGGTGGCCGACCAGACCTTCCGGGGCGCTCCCGATGAAGTGCAGGCACAGCTTTCGCGCCAGATGCCGCGCCGTCGCGGGGTGGGCGGCGACGATGTCCAGGACGCGCTCGCCGTCGCTCACCCCGCCCCCGGCGGGGATGGTGACGCCCAGGACGTGCTTGACGCCGTCATCGTGGGCGTCTTTGTCGAGCCGGAACCGGCCCCGGTGCCAGTTCTTCTCGACGGTCCAGCCGGTGAGGCAGCGCGCGACCTCTTTCACGTCCCGCTGCGTGTAGCCGCCGTGGACGCCCAATGTGTGCAGCTCCATCAGCTCGCGGGCGTAGTTCTCATTCGGGACGCCCTTGCGGTTGGCCGTGTTGTCCAAATAGCCGAGCATGGCCGCCGAGCGGGCGGACGCTCCCAGCAGGTCCCGGAACTTCCCCAGGACGTGTGCGCGGATCGTCTCGCCGTCGTCCACGACTTTGAAGTTCGGCCCCTGGCCCTTGAAAACATAGATGTTGAAATGGTTCGTCCAGAACTCGACCATCCGCTCCTGCAACTGCTGGCGGCTGTAGACCGCCCGCAGGGTGGCCGACTGGCGCAGGGCGGCGACCAGCCGCTTGTCGTCCTCGTCGAACAGCAGGCCCGTGTCGGGGTTCAGAACGTCCGCGATCGTGCCGAGCCGCCAGGTCAGCACCGGCTCTTCGGCCAGCGCGGCGGGCGCGAGCTGCTCCTCCACATAGGCCGCCGCCCCGATGCGGGCGACGCGCGCCACGTCGCCGGGGCGCGGGCCGTAGGCCACCCGGTTCAGGAGGCGCATGGCCGGCGACTGCACCGGCAGGGCGGGCGGCAGGGCGTCGGCGGGCAGGGCTTCTTTAGTGAACCGCTGTTCCAGGCTCTCGCACCCGGACAGCAGACCGGCGGCGGCTGAGACAGCGCCTAGCCCTAGTATTTTACGGCGCGTCGTTCTCATGCCGCCGTCTCCAGTGTTTCCAGGGCGGGCGACGGCACGGGCCGCGCGGGCTGGACCTGCGGTTTAGCCCCGAACAGCACGGCGACGCCGCTGCCGACGGACAGCAGCAGGGCGGCGGGCAGGATGACGCCCCACCCGATGACCGGCAGGAAGCCCGCCGCGACGTATAGCACCGAGGCGCGCGTCAGGCTGGCGAACGGCGTCATCGGCGAGCCGAGGGCGTCGATCCGCGCGCTGAGGAGCCGCACGGCGGCGGCGCTGCCGACCGAAGCGATCACCCCCAGGCCGCCCAGGACGAGCAGCGCCAGCAGCCGCGCCGGGCCTGCCGCCGCTTTCGACAGGGCGATGGCAAGCACCGCGCCGACCAGCAGAACCACAAACCCGCGCGCCAGGCAGGCGCCCGGCCCCGCCGTCAGCTTCGCCTGCGCCGCCGCCACCCGCGCTGGGAAGGCCAGCGCGATCATCAAGATCGTCGCCGCCCACGACGCGCCGACGAGCAGGACGGCGGCGATCACCGCCAGTATGTCTCCAATGGTCATTGCCTTGGTTCCCTCATTCCCCTGAGCATTCAGCAGTGTTACGCCGGTCACGCTGAAATGTTTCAGCCGGGGCTGACGGAACTTAACGCCGCCCTTTTCCGGTTACTAGGGTTATGAACAACGCTTTCAAGATGCTGACAGCCCTGTGCCTCGCGGCACCCGCCCTGCTCCAACCCGCACACGCCCAGTTCGGCGGCCCGAAGGTGGCGACGGTGACTGCCGCCGCCAAGCCCGCGACGGTCGCGCCCGGCGGCCGGGGCGTCCTGGTGGTGACGGTGGCCGTCGGCCCGCAATACCACATTAACGCCCATGTGCCCAATGATCCCAACTACATCGCGACGGTGTTCGCGGGCGAGAAGACGCCCGGCATCGTCTACGGCACGCCGGTCTACCCCGCGCCCAAGGCCATGAAGCTGTCCTATGCGGCCAAGCCGCTGCTGGTCTACACCGGCAGGATCGTCGTCGCCGTCCCTTACACCGTGGCGAAGACCGCCAAACCCGGCAAGATGGGACTGGCCGGCGCGCTGTCCTTCCAGGGCTGTGACGCCAAATCCTGCTACCCTCCCGCCTCGGCCCAGGTGCGGGCGGCGGTGACGGTCAAGTGAGGACGGTCAAGTAGAGAGTGCCCAGGCGTGTGGTAAACTGAGGTCATGGACACGCAACCCCTACAGTGGCGAATCGAGATGCTGGGCGGCCTGCGCGCCCGCAGCGCCGGTCGCGTGGTCGAGCGGTTCCAGACGCAGAAGACGGGGGCGCTGCTGGCGTTCCTCGCCTGCCATCCCGACCGCCGCCATTCGCGCGAGGAACTGGTAGACCTCCTGTGGCCCGACGCCGAGATCGGGCCGGGGCGCAACCGGCTGTCGCAGGCTGTCGGCTGGCTGCGGTCCCGGTTCGAGCCGGACGGGGCCGCACCCGGAAGCGTCCTCTTGGCCGACCGGCAGAGCGTGGGCCTGAGCCGGGAACTCGTCATGACCGACGTGGCCGAGTTCGAGGCGGCCCTGTCCGCCGCTGAGGGGGGCGGGGCGGCCGAGGTCCCGTCGCTCCAGCGCGCCCTCGCCCTTTATCGGGGCGAGCTTCTGCCGGGCCACTACGACGCCTGGGTCCTCGCCGAGCGCGCGCGCCTCCTCGGCCTGTACCTCTCCGGGCTGCGCCGCCTGGCCGCGCACCACGAGCATGAGCGGGACTGGGACGCGGCCCTCACCTGTGCGCGCCGGGCGGTGGCCGCCGACCCGCTGGCCGAAGAGCTGCACTGCGACCTGATACGGCTGCTGGCGGCGGGCGGGCAGCCCGGCGCCGCCCGCCGGCAGTTCCGCGAGCTGGAACGCCTCCTGGCCGAAGAGCTGGACGAACCCCCCTCCGCCGCGGCCCGCGCCCTCCGGGACCGGATTCAGCAGGACGGGCAGGTCCGGCAGGACTCGCCTTCGCCCCCCATGCCCGGCAAGGCCCCGCGCCCGCCCCTGCCGTCGCCCCTGACGCGCTTCTTCGGGCGGGACGCCGAGGTCGCCCGGACCATGGCGCTGGTGCAGACCGAGGGGGTGCGGCTGGTGACCCTGACCGGGACCGGCGGGGCGGGCAAGACGCGCCTCGCCATCGAGGCCGCGACGCGCCTCGCGGACTCCTACCGGGGATGCCTCTGGTTCGTTCCGCTGGCAGACCTCAGCGACGCCCGCCTCCTCCCGAACGCGCTGGCCGACGTCCTGCGCCTCCCCCAGACCGGCCCGGACCCCCTTCTGGAGACGGTCGCGGGCAGCCTCGCGCGCCGCCCGTCCCTGCTCGTCCTGGACAACTTCGAACACCTGCGGGACGGGGCCGCCCCCCTCCTGCGGGACCTGCTGGCGTGGGCGCCGACGCTGACGGTGCTGGTGACGTCCCGGCATCGCCTGGGCCTGGAGGGCGAGCAGGAGCTTTCGGTGCCGCCCCTGTCCCTCCCCCCCCGAAGCCCCCTGACGGGATCGGACCAGGCCGGCGCGGAGGCGGTGATGCGCGTGGACAGCGTGTGCCTGTTCGTGGACCGGGCGCGGGCGGTGCGCCCGGACTTCGCGGTCACGCCGGGCAACGCGGACGCCGTGGCCGACCTGTGCCGGCGGCTGGAGGGCCTGCCGCTGGCCCTGGAGCTGTGCGCGGCCTGGGCGCAGACGCTGACGCCCGCGCAGATGCTCTCCCAGCTCACGCACCGCTTCGACCTGCTGGTGAGCCGCCGGGCGGACATCGCCCCGCGCCACCGGAGCCTGCGGGCCGCTCTGGAATACAGTTACCTGCTGCTGCCCCCGAGCCTCCAGGAATTCTTCATCCAGGTTTCGGTCTTCCGGGGGGGCTGGACACTGGAGGCCGCCGAGGCCGTGTGCCTGGGCGGCACGCCCGGCGGTCAGGCATTGGCGGCCCTGACGAGCCTCACCGAGCTGCGCGAGCGCTCGCTCCTGATCGTGGAGGGCGGGGCGGAACCGGGGCAGGACTCCGGGATGCGTTACCGAATGCTGGAGGCACTGCGCGAGTTCGCCGCCGAGCAGCGGACGCTGGCGGAGGAGCCGGGACTCAGGCGGCATCACGCGGCCTACTTCCTCCGACTGGCGGAGGACGCCGGGGCGCACCTGAGCGGACCCCGGCAGGCCCTCTGGCTCGCCCGCCTGGAGGCCGAGCATGACAACCTGCGCGCGGCGCTGGGCTGGTCCGTGGAATCCCAGGACGCCGGGACGGGGCTGCGCCTGGCGGTCACGCTCTCTAAGTTCTGGGAGATGCGCGGGTACTTCCGGGAGGCGCGGCAGTGGCTGGAGCGGCTGCTCCCCCTCGCGCCCGAGCCGGGGCCGGGCGGGGCTGGACCGGGCGGGGCCGGGAATCGCCTTTGGGCGCAGACACTGACCGCCTACGCGAACGCCCTCGAGGGACTGACCGATTTCGCCGCCGCCGAGGCCCAGGCCGGGAAGGCGCTGGCGGTGTGGCGAAACCTGGGGGATGCGTCCGGCATGGCCTCCACCCTCGCACTGCTGGGATCGATCGCCATGATGCACGAGGATTACGGCCCGGCGGTCCGGCTCCTCCAGGAAGCGCGGGGCCTCGCGCGTGACGCCGGCGATGAGAGGATGGCCGCCGGCGCGGTCCACAATCTCGGCCGGATCGCCCTCGCGCGGCAGGACTGGTCCGAAGCCTCGGACGCCCTCGCGGAAAGTCTGGAGGCGCACCGCGCGCTCGGCGACCGGAACAAGGCCGCCGCCGCCCGGAACAACCTCGGCCTGGTGGCGCGCTACCGCGGCGACCTGGGGGCGGCCCGCGCCCTGCTCCATCAGGCGTTGGCGGAGCATCGGGAACTCGGCGACCGTCCGAGGACGGCGATCTCACTGCTCAACATCGGGACGGTGGAGCGCATCGCCCGGCGCGGCGATGAGGCGGCGTCCGCACTGACACAGGCGACCGCGCTGGCGCTGGAGATCGACGACCGGCGTGTCCAGACTTGGTGCGTCAAGGAAACCGGACACCTGATGTGCGCCGAGCGCCGCTGGGCGACCGGGGTACGCCTCCTGTCGGCCTCGGAGGGCCTGCGCCGGACGCTGGGAATGTCGTTCAGCCCTGCCGATCCGGGGGAACTATCCCGCGACGTGTCTTTAGCACGGTCCGCGCTCGGCGACACCGGGTTCGAAGCCGCCTGGCAGGCGGGATGCGGCTGGGACATCCGGCAGGCGTGCGCCCAGGCGACGCAGGCCGTCGAAGGCTCCGATCAGGCACCCTTCTCAGGGCATGGGATCTAGTGGACGACGAAAATACTCCGATGAACGCCTGAAGTTCAGGGTTTTTAAAGAGTTTTCCGGCGACGATTTGGGCGTTCTTTGGGAGTCACGGAGTAGAATGGGGCCATCACGCTAATTCGACCCCGTCGCCATTGCTGCCGACGACGTTTTTTCGCAAGGAGAATGTTCATGTCACAGCACAGAGCGCGCGGCTCCCGCCAAGCCTTCACCCTGATCGAGCTGCTCGTCGTCATCGCCATCATCGCGATTCTCGCCGCCATTCTCTTCCCGGTTTTCGCCACCGTCCGGGAACGGGCGCGGCAGACCTCCTGCTCCAGTAACCTCAAGCAGATGGGCCTGGCGGCCCTGATGTATGTCCAGGATGCGGACGAGAACTACCCGCCCACCTCCTACAGCACCCCCTCGGGCTACGCCTACTCCAACACGCACTACTGGTTCTTCGGCCTGATCTTGCAGAGCAGCGCGGCCGCCAAGCTGATCGCCGCCGAAGGGAGCCTCCAGCCCTACCTGAAGAGTAAAGGGGTGCAGACCTGCCCGGACGCGAACAACATCACCCCAAGCACCGGCGGCGCCCCCTTCACCATCGATCCCGGTGACGCCCCGCTCGGCTACGACTCGAACGCCCTGATCGGCGGCGGCCTGGTCCAATCGAATTCGCCGTATACGGTCTATGGCCCATTCCCGAACATGGCCTCCTGGTCCGACCCTTCGGAAAGCGTCTTGATGGCGGACGCGGGCGGGACCTCGTCTTCTTTTAATGGAATCACCCCGCCGCGCAACCTGACGACCGGCAAAGTCTACAAGTACCCGCAGATGGCGGGGCGACACCCCAACCTCTCCGCGAACGTCGTGTTCCAGGACGGACACGCCAAATCGATGCGGTTGAGCCAGACCGGCCTCGGCGCCTCCTATGTCGCCCAGAACCTCGGGCACCTCCTCGGCCCCAACGTCGGCGATGCGTCCCAGCCCGGCGCGAACTTCTACTTTGTCCCCGACAAGACCCCCGGCAACCCGGCGCTCTGAGGGGAGACGCCGCTCACCATGGAAGACCATGTGAAACCCTTATGAAAGACTCCGATGAAAGTCACCTACGATCTGAGCGGGGACAAACTGCGTATCCTGTTCCGCAATGCCCCGATCTCCGAGACGGAGAGCCACCGCTCGGGCCTGATCCTCGACTACGACCAGCAGGGCCGGATCGTCGGCCTGGAGCTGGCGGACGCCTCCGAACACATGTCGCGCCCGCACACGATGGACTTCGCCGAACACCCGGCCGCGCCGGCCGAGGACTAGACATGAAACGAACGACGGGCGAGCCCGGCATGAAGGCCATCGGCCTGATCGGCGGCATGAGCTGGGAAAGCACCGCCATCTACTACCAGCAGATCAACCGCCTAGCGGCCTCCCGGCGGGGCGGCCTCCGTTCCGCCCCGATTCGCCTGCACTCGTTCGACTTCGCCGCCATCGTCACGCTTCAGCAGCAGGGCGAGTGGGAGATGCTCGCTTCCCATCTGGCCGAGGCCGCGCGCGGGCTGGAACGGGCCGGGGCCGGGTGCGTGGCGATCTGCACCAACACGATGCACAAGGTCGCCGCCGAGGTGCAGGCGGCGGTCGGCATCCCCCTGATAGACATCCGCGATGTGGTCGGCGCGGAGGCCCGCCGGCGCGGGATGCGCCGGGTCGGCCTGCTGGGGACGCGCTACACGATGGAGCAGGACTTCTTCCGCGCCCACCTGGGCCGGGAGTGGGGCCTGGAGGTCCTCGTCCCGCCGCCGCACGAGATAGACTCCGTCCACTCGGTCATCTTCGGCGAGCTGTGCCGGGGGGTCGTCCGCGCCGAGAGCCGGGCGCACCTCACCGGCCTCATCGGGCAGATGGCGGCGGGCGGGGCCGAGGGCGTCATCCTGGGCTGTACGGAGCTGATGCTGCTCTTGTGCCAGGGCGACAGCCCCCTGCCCCTGCTCGACACGACGACGCTGCACGCGCAGGCGCTCGTAGACTTTGCGGACGGCGCGGCCTCGGGGCCGCTCGGAGCCTGTCCCGCTTGACACACGAAAGGTCGAACACCATGTCGGTTTTGAAAATCCTGTCCGTCCCGGCGTTCGCCGCGCTGGCGGCACTCGGCACGGCCTCCGCCCCCACGGGCGCAGCCCCGGCCTCTCCCGCCTTGAATTCTCCTGCCTTGGACTCTCCCGCCTCAGACTCCCCTGCCTCGGCTTCTCCTCTGGTCACCGCCAGGACCATCCGCGTCCGGGAGCAGTTCCGGCTTTATGACACCAAATCCGCTCGGTTCACGCCCTTCTTCACCAACACCGTCCTGATCAGCCGCCCGAGCAAGGTGAAGGTCATCGTGGCCCAGGCGCAGCCGGGCAAGAATCCGCACCTCTATTTGGCGGACGGCAGGACGGAGCGGGAGTATAATGCACTGACTAACCAGTATAATACACTGACACCCCGACCGGACGGGGCCTCGCGCTCGCAGCTCCGCGACATGGCCGGCATCGACATGATCCTGAACGGCGGGCCGAAGGCACCGCCCGCGAACGTCCAGCGGGTCGTCTCCTCCGAGACTCTGGACGGGCGGGCGATGGTCGTGACGACCGACACCAAGGCCCCGACCACCAGCACGAGCGGGACCACCTATGTCCACTCGACGAAAACCTGGGTGGATGCCCGGACCCGGCTGCCGTACCGCCTGGAGTTCCTCTCGTCCAGCGACGGGAAGACGACCCCGGAGGAAGAGCTGGACTTCTCGGATTGGGTCCTGAACAAGCCGGTCCCCGCCGCCCAGCTCGCCTGGACGCCGCCCGCCGGGGCCGAGCCGTTCTCCGAGCCGGTCCTGTTGCCCATCGGGTCGCCCGCGCCGGACTTCGCCGCACTCGCGCCGGACGGCAGGACGGTTCACCTGTCGGACTACAAGGGAAAGACCGTCGTGCTGGACTTCTGGGCGACCTGGTGCGGCCCCTGCCAGCGCTCCATGCCGCATCTGGAGAAGGTCTACCAGCAGGTCAAGGACAAGAACGTCGCCGTGCTGGGCGTCTGCGTCTGGGACGAGAAGGCCCCCTACGACAAGTGGGTGGCGCAGAACATCGGGACCAAGTACAACTTCCCCGTCGCCTTCGACCCCGCCGGGCGCGGCAAGGCCAGCATCGCGGGCGGGCTTTACAAAGTCACCGGCATCCCGACGCAGTACGTCATAGACAAGGACGGCAGGGTCGCCGCCTCCACCGTCGGCTACGAGGACGGCGACAGCCGCCTGGAAGCCAACCTCAGCAAGCTGGGGGTGGACGTTCCGGTCCCGCCGAAGACGGCCTCAACGAAATGAGAACATGAGAAAGACAACCCTGCACGGCCTGCTCCTCGCCCTCTCCCTGGTCCTGCTGCCCGCGCTCGCTCAAGCCGGGCTGCCGGTCCACTTCACGGCGTCCGTCAGTCCCTCCCCGGCCCGCGCCGGGGAGGTGGTGACGGTGACGGTAAAAGCGACCGTGGACGCGGGCTGGCACGTCTACTCGGTCGTCCCCGCCGCCACCGGCCCGGCGGCGACCGAGATTGCGTCACTGCCGGGCGGGACTCCGGTCGGGCAGACGACCGAGGACGCGCCGATCCAGAAGTTCGACGCGAACTTCCAGACGCAAGTCGCCTACCATGAAAACGCGGCGACGTTCCAGCGGCGGTTCCGTCTCGCCGGTGCAGCCGGGAAATCAGTCACGCTCCATTACCAGACCTGCAACGACCACGTCTGCCTGCCGCCGACGGACGTGACGCTGCCGATCTCACTGACGCTGGCGGCGGGCGCGGCGCGGCCCGAATATGCCGCACCGGGGGCGACAGCAGAGGGCGCGATGAATCGCGCCCCTACGCCCTTGCCCGTAGGGGCGGGGTCCCCCCGCCCTCCTTCTCCTGCCGTCTCCTCTCCCGGCCCTTCTCCGGCCGGCGGCCTTCCCCTCTTCCTGCTCGCCGCCCTCGGCGCGGGCCTGCTCGCCCTCATCACGCCCTGCGTCTTCCCGCTCATCCCCATCACCTTGACCAACTTCGTCAAGCAGGCCGACGGGGACAAGGGGAAGCTGGTCCGGCTCTCGGGAGGCTACGCGCTCGGCATCGTCGCGCTCTACGTCGCCCTGGGCGGCATCGTCACGGCGACGGTCGGGGCGACCGGCATCAACAAGGTCGCCGCCAACCCCTACGTCAACCTGGGCATCTTCGTCGTCTTTGTCGTCTTCGCCCTGTCGTTTTTCGAGACGATCCAGCTCACCCTCCCGGCAAATCTCACCGCCATGCAGGCGGCGGGGAAGCGGCACGGCGGGACGCTGGGGTTGGTGCTGCTCGGCGTCACCTTCGTCCTGGCCTCGTTCACCTGCACCGCGCCGTTCGTCGGCACCCTGCTCGTGGCCGCCGCCGGCGGGGAGCGGTTCCGGCCACTGCTCGGCACATTGGTTTTCGCCTCGGCCTTCGTCTCGCCGTTCCTGGTCTTCGCCGCCTTCCCGCAGTGGATCGCCCGCATTCCCAAGGGCGGCCTCTGGCTGGCCCGCGTCAAGGCGGCTTTGGGGTTCGTCGAGCTGGCCGCCGCCTTGAAGTTCCTCTCCAATGCTGACCAGGTCTGGAACTGGCGGCTGCTGACCCAGCCCGTCCTGCTGGCGGCCTGGGCCGTCATCTTCGTCTGCGCCGGGCTGTACCTGTGGGGGACTTTGCGCTTCGGCGTGGTCGGCGAGTTGGAGAAGCCGGGCGCGCGCGTCCCCGCCCCGCGCGCCGCCTTCGCCGCCCTGTTCCTCTTCCTGGCGCTCTACTGCTTCTGGGGGCTTGCGGGCCGGCGAGTGGCCCTGCTGAGTGCATTCCTGCCCCCGGCGGGCTATGGCGGGGCGGGGAGCAGTTCGGAAGACGGCCTGCCCTTCCTGACGGATTACAACGCCGCACTGGCCCAGGCCAAGGCGGAGGGCAAGCCGCTGTTCGTGGACTTTACCGGCGTCACCTGCACGAACTGCCGATGGAACGAGAAGAACGTCTTCCCGCGCGGCGATGTCCAGAGTGAGCTGTCCCAGTACGTCCGCGTCCAGCTCTACACGGACCGCCCTGGCGACGTACCAAACCAGAAGCTCCAGCTCGCGAAGTTCGGCGATGTCGCCCTGCCGCTCTACGGCGTGGTCAACCCGCAGACCGGCGCGGTCGTGGACAAGTACGCCGGGACGATCACGGACGCGGGCGGCTTCACGCGCTTCCTGTCCCGCTCCCGGCTGGCCTCCGCCGCCCCGGCCCCGGCGCTGTGGGCCGCCTACAGCCCGGCAGCCGTCGCCTCCGCATCGGGGGCGGGCAAGCCGATCATCATTGACTTCACCGCCGCCTGGTGCGTCAACTGCAAGGAGATCGAACATGACGTCTTTGACAACCCCGCCGTGTCCCCCACCCTGGCCCAAGGCTTCGTGACCCTTCGGGCCGACCTGACCAACTTCGGCAGCCCGGCCAGCGTCGCCGTGGAAAAGCAGTACGGCTTCGGCAGCCTGCCGACCATCGTCATCCTCGCCCCGTCCGGCAGGGAGATCAAGACCCTGCGGATCACGGGTCGCCTGGGCGTCGAAGAGTTCCAGCGCCGCCTGCGTCTGGCCCAGGGGCAGACGGCCCCGGCGGCGGTGGCCGCACGTTAGGAGGTAAGCGACATGAACATCTTCCAGGTCTACGAGACTTACGTTGCCGACCGGACAGCCGAAGAGCAGCTTCAACTAGCAACGCTCATCCTGCGCCAAAATGCGCCTCTGCCCACCGTGGACGAGAGCGATGAATGGACAGATCAGGACATGCGGGACTGGAGCAATCACAGCCTGGCCCGTTTCGAGGCGATGGAGGCTGAGGAGCAGGGTGCCACGGGTTGAAACCCGAGGCACTGAAACTCCCAGCGTCCAGGGGACGCAGGAGACACGAGGCCCAGTGGCTCGAACGCTTCTTGTGTCGCCGCGACACTGGGCTTTCGGAGCCTCGGGTTTCAACCCGTGGCACCCTGACCAACAGAAAGCGGGCGCGGGAGGTTTCTCCCGCGCCCGCTTCTTTTACTTGCTCTTTTGCCTGGCCCAGCCTACTTCAGCAGATGCGCCGGAAGCTGCTTCTGGCCGGCGACGATGGCCTGGAAGTTCTTGGAGGTCAGCATCCGCGCCGCCACCTTGATCTTGACCTTCCCCTTCGGCGTCTGGATGGTGACGCTCTGGAGGTTCACCTGGAACCGGCGGGCCTTCTGCGGGGCGCGGTGCGCCCACGAGCCGGAGTGCGGGTGGCGGGTCCAACGCCCCGCCTGGGCATGACGCCCGCTGATGTCACAAACTTTTGCCATGATGCTGTCACGCTCCCTGCTGTTTCTCGTTAAAAGATGACCGGATAGTATAGCACGCGCGCCCGGCGGCTGTCAACCCTCGCCGCGCCGGAAATCGCACCGGGGGCGGGTATACTGGAACCAACGACCAACCCCAGGAGCCTCCGATAAACGTCTCTTCCCCGCGCCGCGCCGCGCGTTTCCTCCAGGCGCTCGCCCCGCTCGCCGCCCTGCTGTGCCTTGCCGGGGCCGCCCTTGCCGCACCTCAGCCGGTCGCAGTAGACCCGCACTTTTACGACTACGACGCCCACGCGCCGTTTGCCGTGACGCAGGAGCCGTTCTCGACGCCGTATGCGACGGGGACCGGCTTCCACGCCCTGCGCGTCACCTTCCCCAGCCCGGTCAGGACGCCCTACACCGTCAACAACACGGTCACCGGGTTCCTGTTCCTGCCGGACACGCCCGGCCCGCACCCGGTCATGCTGGTGGAACACGAGTGGCTGCCGACAACACTCGCGACCGAGTTCGAGCAGTCGGCGAGCCTGGCGAAAGCCGGCATCGCCGCCTTCCTCATCATCCAGCCCTACAGCTACAACCGACGCCCCCAGCCGCGCATCGAGGACGTCGAGCTGCTGTCCGGCGACGTGCCCCAGATGGTCGGCGCGCTCCGGCAGGCCGTCCTGGACTCGCGCCGGGCCTTCGACTGGCTGGAAAAGCGCCCCGACATCGACCCCGCCCGCATGGGCGTCTCGGGCATCAGCCTCGGCGGCGTCCTGGCCCCGCTGGTTGCGGGCGTGGACCGGAGGGCGCGTCTACTCGTGACCATCGTCGGGGGCGTGGACGTTTCCGACGTCGTCTTCGACAGTTTCATCACGTCCGGCCTGCACCCGGCCCTGCTCTATCACGGCGTCACCTTCGACTCGCTGAAGCGAGACATGGCCCCGGTCGAGCCGGCCAACTGGCTGCGCGGCTTCGACCCGAAAAACGCCCTACTGTTCAACGGCCGCTACGACGTCTTCATCTCGCCCAAGCAGGCCCACCACTTGTCGGAAGCTCTCGGCGGCGCGCGCATCGTCTGGACCCCGACGGGCCATTACGGCGCGGTCTTCGCCCAGAAGCAGATCGAGGACGTCGGCATCAAGTTCCTGCGGTCGCGCTTCGGCATGGACCCCGCGCCCTACGTCCCGCCGTCCTCGCTGTCCGCGCCCACCATCAAGATCGGCCTGCTGGTCGGCGGGCAGGAGGGCGTCAGCCCCGCCCTCGCCTATCAGGCCATCACGTTCGGCCCGAAAGACCGGCTTTCCCTGGACGGCCAGCTCACCCTGCACGGGCTGGCCGTCGCGCCCTCGTTCCGGCTGGACGAGAGCAATTCCGTCGGGGTCGAGTTCCCCCTGCTGCACGGCAAGCCCCGCACGCGCCTGTTCTACATGTTCCACTTCGTCCTGTGACGGATTTCACAGTGCGAGCCGTGCCGAGGGGCCATACTATGCCGTAGAGAACGATCAACAAACTTCGTGACCGGGAGGTCCCCCATGTTCCGCACGCTGACCCACACGCTTTTGTGGAGTGCATTGCTCACTCTTTTCGTCGCCCAGGCGCGGCCGTCCGCCGCCCAATTGCCGGCGTCCTCCTTCGGTCCGGTCGTGTTCCAGGCGCGCGTCCTGGACCGGCAGGGCCGGCCCGTCGCCGGCCTCCCCCTCCGCTTCACCACCGACCTGAACGGCGTCGCCCGACGCGACAGCGGCTCGGGGGAGGGCGTCATCGCCGGTGCGACACGGACCGTCTCGACCGACGCGGCGGGCCTCGCGACCTGGCGGATGTCGGGTCTGCCCTGGACGCATGAGGCGGACTGGTTTAGGGGCCGCGTCTCGCTGACCGTTGCGCTCCCGCAGGATGGCCGGCGCGAACTCACCGCGCTGGGCGATGACGCCGCGACGGAGGCTTTGACCTTACCCCAAGCAGATGCCCTGGCTTCGCCGCTCACCATCCAGGTCTATGAGGAAGCCGACCGGCACATCCGCGGCTTCCCCGTGTGGTCCGCCCTCAACGGGCGGATGGACAAGGTCGTCGTCTTGCTGGAAGGGTTCGACCTGTACAACCGCATCAGCGCCACCGACCTGATGGGGCTGATCTCGCCCGCCTCGGACGCGCTCCGGGCACGGGGCGTCAGCGTCCTCGTCGTCCACTTCCCCGACTCGCACCTGACGCCGGACAGACTGGCCCCCTATGCCGCACAGGCGATCCGGGCGGCGGCGCGGGCCTCCGGCCATCCGGTCGCCGTGGTGGGCCTGAGCGCGGGCGGCATCATCGCCCGCTATGCCCTGGTCGAAGCCGAAGAGAGCGGGACGCCGCTCCCCGTTAATACGTTCCTCAGCATGGACTGTCCCAACCGGGGCGCGCGGGTGAACCCGCAGCTCCAGGCCATCGTGCTGCGCTACGGGACGCCCTCCGACAAGGCCGCGCTCGCCAGCGAAGCCGCGCGCGTCCTGCTCACCGAACAGCCCGCAGACGTCCGCTGGAAGTGGATCGGCCTGCCGCTTGCGGGCCGCGCCATGCCCGTAAGCGTCCGGGCGGACAGCAGCCTCCACGATGCCTTCTACGACCGCCTGCACCATCTGAACGACCACAACGGCTACCCGAAGCACTGCCGCCTGGTCGGAGTCGCGAGCGGCAGCCGCCGGGGCGGCTCCCCCGCCGGACGCCTGCTCACACTCTGGCTGCCCTACACCTACGGCTGGACGCTCCCCGCCGCCGCCGAGGACCGCGCGCCCGGCTCCGTCCTGCCGCCCTACTATGTGGGCCGCTTCACGACCGTTTACCCGCTGGGCGTGGCCGGCGCGACTCTCCGCACCGCGCCGACGTTCATCCCGACCGCCTCCGCGCTGGACGCCGGGCCGGACGAGACGCCGCCGTTCGACGCCTGGTACGCCCTCCCCGACGGCACCCCGCCCATCCCCCACGACTCGGTCGCCCCGGACGAGGCCCGTTTCGTCGTCGGCATACTCCTGGCGAGCGATTGGGGTAAGTAGTCTCGGCACGCAGATTAGGCGGAGCCAAGAAGGGCCAAACTCTTGAAAGACATCCTTGAACACAACCGGGTCGCCTGGGACAAGCTGGGCGAACAGGGGAACCAGTGGACCATCGCCTACGATCCCACGAAGATCGCCGCCGCACGGCGGGGAGAATGGGAACTCTACTTGACCGAGCAGAGGCCGGTCCCGAAACACTGGTTCCCGCGGCTCGAAGGGGCCGATGTCCTCTGCCTCGCCTCCGGCGGCGGGCAGCAGGCGCCGCTCCTGGCGGCCGTGGGGGCGAACGTCACCGTGTTCGACAACTCCCCGAACCAGTTGAGTCAGGACCGGCTGGTCGCGGACCGCGAGGGACTGCCGCTGACGACGGTCCAGGGGGACATGGCCGACCTGAGCGTGTTCGTCGGGGAAGCCATCTTCGACCTCATCGTCCATCCGGTCTCGAATCTCTTCGTGCCGGACGTCCGCCCGGTCTGGCGGGAGGCGTACCGCGTGCTGCGTCCGGGCGGCGTGCTGCTGGCAGGCTTCCTCAACCCAGCCTCCTATATTTTCGACCACAACCAGGCCAACCGGGGCGTCTTCGAGGTCAAATACAAGCTGCCCTATTCCGATATGGGCAGCATGTCGGAGGCGGAACGGGCGGCGGCGTTCGGCGCAGAGTCGCCGCTGGAGTTCAGTCACAGCCTGGAAGATCAGATCGGTGGCCAGACGGACGCGGGGTTCGTGGTGACGGGGCTGTACGAGGACAAGCGGCGCGGCGACCCGCTGGCGGAGTTCTTCCCGTCCTACCTCGCGACTCGGGCCTTCAAGCCCCCGAATGTAGGAACGTCCACGGGCCGGGCATGACTTCGGCGTCATGACTTCGGCGTCATGACTTCGGCGTAGAGTTTTCGCTGCGGCCGTCATGCCGCCAGCCGCTTTGCCTTCTTCTTGGGGATGACCGCATCGGTGGCCTGGGCGGGGGTCTGCCTGGCCTGAGCGAGTAGCTGGTCGAAATCAGAGGGCGCGGCGACGCCCTTACCGGCAACGGACGCACGCGCGGCGGCCAGATGCAGTGGGCGTAGGGTTGCGGAAGCGTCTTCTCGGGGCAGAGTGATCACGGCATCAAACTCTGTGTTGCGGAACATCGTAAACTCCGGCATCTTGTGCCTCTCACATCCGAGGAGGGCAAGCGCCTGGGCCAACTGGTCGAAGGTAACGGTTTGTGATGGTCGGCTTTTAGTCATGGTGGTCAATGACTTTCTCAAGCTCTCTTTGAATCTCATTCTTGTATTGCCGGAACAATTCCATAGCGGCCCCTGACTTTCGGGTCTGCTCTCGGGTGTTCTTCGCCTGGGAACGTGCCGCTGTCTGTCCAGCCAGACTGCCGCTTCCATCATAGCACGTTTCACGACCGCTAGGCGCGGGCAGGGCTGAGACACCTGCGACCTTGACACGCGCCCAGTTTGCTGATAGACTCTCTTTAATCACAATTTGGAGGGAACCCATGGAACCACCCCAGCTTCAGCAGGACAGTGCCGCCTGGCGCTTCTTCGTGCAGGCTTCGTTCGCCATCTCGCTCATCCTGATGAGTGTCGGGATTTTCGAGCTGCCGGTCAACATCTGGATGCGCGGCTTCCTGGGCATGGGCCTCTTCTTCACGGTCAGCTCGACCATCACCATGGCGAAGACGATGCGCGACGGTCACGAGTCGCACAAGCTCATCCGGCGGCTGACGGACGCCAAGACCGAGAAAATCCTCCACGAGTACGAACTCAAGCCTTGAAACCAAGAACCATGCCCAACAACCTGAACGCATTACACGACACCGTCAACACGCGCTTCGCCGAGGCCGCGCGCAAGTACCCCGACCGGCCCGCGCTTTCCAGCAAGCCGCACGGCAGCAAGACCTGGGAAACCTTGACCTACCAGGACCTCGCCGCCCGCGTCCGGCGGGTCGCCCTGGGCCTGCGCGCGCTGGGCATCGAGCGGGGGGACCGGGTGGCGATCCTCTCCGAGAACCGGCCCGAGTGGGCCATCCTGGACCTGGCGGCTCTCGCCGCAGGGGCGGTTTCTGTCCCGGTCTATCCCACCCTGCCCGCCTCGCAGATCGCCCACATCCTGTCCGACAGCGGCGCGAAGGCGGTCGTCGCCGAGAACGCTAAGCAGGCATCGAAGGTGGCTGAGGCGCGCGCGTCCGCCCCCGAGTTGGCCCTGGTCATCGCGCTGGACGAGGCGGCGGCGAAAGACGGCATCCTCTCGCTCGATGCCGTCGTCGAAGCGGGCGAGGCGGCGCAATTCGAGGAAAGCTATGAGGCCCGGCGCGACTCGGTCCAGTCGGACGACCTGATGAGTCTGGTCTACACCTCAGGGACGACCGGCAATCCCAAAGGGGCGATGCTGACGCATGGCAACATGACGGCCGCCCTGGATGCCGCCAACCACCAGTTCCCGCAGTTCCAGCCGCCCAACGACGTGTTCCTCTCGTTCCTGCCCCTCTCGCACGTCTTCGAGCGCGTCACCTACAACCTCGCCATCACGCAGGGGGCGCACACGCGCTTCAACGACAGCATCTTCAAGCTCATGGACAACCTGGCCGAGCTGGAGCCGACCGTCATGCAGTGCGTCCCGCGCGTCCACGAGAGCATCCACGACCGCGTCTCGGACGGCATCAAGAAGATGCCCGACCGCCGCCGGACCCTGACCTACTGGGCGCTCGGCGTCGGCGACTCGGTCTCGCGCCGCCGGAACGCGGGCAAGCCCATCAGCCCGCTCCAGTTCCTGCGCTACCTCATCGCCGACAAGCTGGTGCTGTCCAAGGTCCGGGCGCGGTTCGGCGGGCACCTCAAGTTCTTCGTCAGCGGCGGCGCACCACTCACCCCGAAGACCGCCCACTTCTTCCTCGCCATCGGCATCCCCATCCTGGAGGGCTGGGGCCTGACCGAGACGACGGCGGCGGCGACCGCCAACCAGTCTGGCCGCGTCAAGGTCGGCACGGTCGGCGTGCCGATGCTGAACGTCCAGGTCAAGACTGCCGAGGACGGCGAGATCCTGGTCAAAGGCCCGACCGTCATGCGCGGCTACTGGAACCACCCCGAGGCGACCGCCGAGGTCATTGACGGCGAGGGCTGGTTCCACACCGGCGACATCGGCGAGATAGACGCCAAAGGGTACGTCAAGATCACCGACCGCAAGAAGGACATCCTCGTCCTGGCGAACGGCAAGAAGGTCGCCCCCCAGCCCATCGAGAACATGCTCAAGCGCAGCGCCCTCCTGACCGAAGTGGTCCTGCTCGGCGACGGCTCCGGCACGGTCGGCGCGCTCGTCGTCCCGAACTTCGACGCGCTGAAAGCCTGGGCCAAGGAGCAGGGCAAGGACCTCAAAACGAATGAGGCCTTGACCGCCGATTCGGGCGCGCGTAAGTTCGTCAAGTCCGAGATAGACAAGCTCTCCAAGGAGTTGGCTGACTTCGAGAAGATCAAGCGCGTCGCCCTCATCGCCCACGTCTTCTCCCAGGAAGGCGGCGAATTGACACCCACCTTGAAGGTCAAGCGCCGCGTCGTCGCCGAGAAATACGGGTCACTGCTGGAAAAGGAATAGACCGCCTACGGCCCCCAATTCTGAAGGAGCGCCCTGTAGGGGCGCTGCTTGCCGCGCCCTCTTCCCCGGTCTGGCTCCTCTCCGGTCCCCCCAGAATTGGGAGCCAGGGGGCGACCTGCGCCCTCCGCGACTTAACCAGAAATAGGGAGCGCCCGGCCCGTTGACCGTCTACAGCATCACGCTCCTGCTGATCGTGGCGACCCTGGTGGCACTGGCCGCGCGCCGCCTCCGAGTCCCCTACACGGTCGGCCTGGTCGTGGCCGGCGCGGGCCTCGCCCTGGCGCACGTCCACACCGGCACCGCCCTGACCGGACGGTTGCTGTTCACCGCCCTCCTGCCGCCGCTGCTGTTCGAGGCAGCCCTGAGCCTGTCCTGGGCGGAGCTAAGGCGGGACGCCCTGCCGATCCTGACCCTGGCGACAGCGGGCGTAGTCGTCTCGGCCCTAGCCGTGGCGGCCGGGATGGCGTTGCTGGTGCATTGGCCCTGGCCCGCCGCCCTCGTCTTCGGCGTCCTGATCGCCGCCACTGACCCCGTTTCCGTCTTAGCCACTTTCAAGGAAAACGGCGTCGTCGGGCGGCTGCGGCTGCTGGTCGAGGCCGAAAGCCTGCTCAATGACGGCGTGGCCGCCGTCCTGTTTGCGCTGGCCGTCACCTACGCCCAGGGCGGGGGCGCGGCGGGACACGCGGGCTGGCTCACCCTGCTGCTCTCGACCGGCGGCGGCCTGCTCATCGGCGCGCTCTGCGGCGGCGTTGCGGTCGCCCTGGCCGGTCGGCCCACCGCCGACCATCTGGTCGAGACGGCCCTGACGGCGGCCTCCGCCTACGGCTCGTTCCTGCTGGCCGACCACTTCCACGTCTCGGGTGTCCTGGCAACGGTCACGGCGGGCCTGGTCATGGGCAACGTCGGGGCCTTGCAGACCGCCGACTCGCGGTTTTTCAGCGAGCGGGGCCGCGAGGTCGTCCTCGCCTTCTGGGACTTCGCCGCCTTCGTCGCCAACTCCCTCATCTTCCTGCTGATCGGCCAGGGCAACGCCGCCATCGGCTTCTCCGGGCTGGGGCTGACCGCCATCGCCGCCGCCGTTGTTCTCGTCTGGGCGGGCCGGGCCCTGACCGTCTATCCTCTCTGCGCCCTGTTCGCCCGGTCGCGCCTGCGGATTGCGCGTCACCACCAGCACGTCCTGTTCTGGGGCGGCATGCGCGGCGCTTTAGCCTTGGCACTGGCCCTGAGCCTGCCGCCGGAGATGTCGTATCGAAGCCAGATCGTGATCGCCACCTTCAGCGTCGTGGCCTTCTCGGTCATCGTCCAGGGGATCGCCATGCCCCTCCTGCTGAAACGCTGGAACCTGCTGCCGTGAGCCATGCGTCTATAAACAACTGGAACATCGCGATGGAACATCAACTTAGCTTCACCGTTACGAAAGACCTTGCGACGACCGCCTCGCGTCGCTTCTGGCTTCAGCATGTCGGTTGGGACGGGTTGATTTGGTGGGCAGTCATTTCCGTGGGGCTTATTATCGCCAGTATTCTCAACTGGCCGAATTGGTTCAACGGCGTATTCGGCGGTCTATTGGCACTTGTGGTCGTTTGCTTACCGTGGCTTGGGCCAGTCGGCTACTTCACGTTCATGCGCCGGGCATCCCGAAGGTACGACCGAATGCAGAACAAGCTGATCTCATACCACTTTACCGAGAAGGGTCTAGAGACGAAATCGGATTTAGGGAGCGCAGAGATTCCCTGGCGGATGCTGAAAAAAGTGCAGTGCTATCCTGAAGTTTGGCTGCTGATTTTCGGGCGTGGTTCTTATGCGTATCTCCCCATTGCAGAGATGACCGAGCCGTTGAAGGGCTATATACTTCAGCAAGCAGAGCAGCACGGCGTCCAAGCGGCCTGACGCAGTCATCACGGTCGTTTGATTCTATAGCACATGTTTGATGAGGTACAATTAACCTATGAGCGTTCAAGAGATAGAGGCCGCCGTCACTCAGCTCCCCTCGCCCGAACTTGCCCAATTTAGGGCATGGTTTGAGGAGTATCAAGCCGACCTTTGGGATCAACAGATCGAGCAAGATGTCCTGTCAGGCCGATTGAATGCCCTCGCGGATCAGGCTAATTGGGAGTTTGAGGCGGGCCGCTGTCATCTCATGGTCCCTTGTCTCTCAAAGAGGCGTGATAAAGAGGGCAGCAAATGAGAAGATGGCAACAAGCATTTGTTGTTCTCGCACTCGTCTCGGTTGTTGCCCTGGGCGGGATCTCACTCTACCATGTCATACTTAACGACCAGTTGAATATGGAAGCAAAAGCAGGGAATTTGTCGGCTGTGCAGATTCTACTGCGCCGAGGTGCTGACATAGAGGGGCGCAGTATTCACTTCAAGACGCCCCTCATGTCTGCCGCCGAAGGCGGGAACGGGAACGTCATCCTGTTCTTGCTGGGCCGCGGGGCCGATGTGAACGCCCACAACGGGTCGGGTTCCGTTCTGATGTGGGCAGTCGCGAGCGGGAACGCAGGGGTCGTCCGCACTTTGTTGTTTCGCGGCGCGGACGTCAACTGGCGCAGCGGCGCGGGGGACACGGCCCTGGAAATGGCGAAGGAATACAAGCAGCCGGCAATCGCCAAGATGCTTCAGTCCGCCGGGGCCAGGAACTAGGGGTCGCCCACTGGTTAAAATACGGCGTTTTGGGGAAGCCGCGCCCCCCGCGTTGACATCTCACCCCATAACTGGTATACTATTGTCGGCACAATGTATCTTGATGACAGAAAACAGAAGATTTTAGGCGCGGTCGTGCGCGACTACGTCGAGACGGTCAAGCCGCTCGGCTCCGAGGATCTGGCCGCCCGGCACCAGTGGGGCATCAAGAGCGCGACGATCCGCAACGAGATGGCGGAGCTTGCCGATCTTGGATTCCTGCGCCAGCCGCACACCAGCGCGGGCCGCATCCCCTCCGACCAGGGTTACCGGTTCTATGTGGACCACCTCATGGTGACGCAGGAGATGGAGGAGTCGGTCCGGCCCGTCCTGGACGCCGAGGACCAGGCTTTGGAGATGGAGCGGCTGCTGCGGCGCACCTGCGCCCTGCTGACCCAGGCCACGTCGTACACCTCCGTCGCCACCCCGCCGCGACCCGCCGACACCCAGGTCCGGCAGATCTTCCTGACGCCCGCCGGGGAGGACCGCCTGCTGGTCGTCATGCTCCTCAGCACCGGACAGGTGGAGAACCGCCTGCTGTGCCCGTCCCAGGCCGACGCGCACGCCGCCTCGCCCGCCGACATCATCGCCCTGGGAAATGCTCTCAACGCCGCCTTCGGCGGGCAGCCGCTTGAGGCACTGGCCGGGCAGAACGCCGAGGCCCCCACCGAGTTCGCGCCCCCCCTGCGCTCCCTGTATGCGATGCTGACGAATGCCGCCCGGCAGATGGCGCAGGCCGCCGTGGACGAGGACAGCGTCTACATGGAGGGCGCGAGCGAGATCCTGCGCCAGCCCGAGTTCCGCGATGTCGCCAAGATCGAGAGCGTCCTGGACACCTTGCAGCGCGGGACACTGCTGTTCCAGACCCTCTCGCGCGCCCTGCTCGGGCCGGACGTCACCGTCGTCATCGGGGCGGAAAACCACGTCCCCGCCATGACCGAGTGCAGCGTCGTCACGGCTTCCTACTACGTCGGCACCCGCAAGCGCGGCACCATCGGCGTCGTCGGCCCGACCCGCATGAACTACGACCGGGCGGTCCCCGCCGTCGGCTTCTTCTCCGGCTCCCTCAGCCGCACCCTCACCCGCCTGGCAGGGCTGTCCTAAAAACGGCGGCCCTGTCCGAAAGCCGCCCTGCTTGTGGTACAATGGTTGCCAACCACTCATAAGGAGGGCAACCCCGTTGCATTCTTTCCACGCACCCACGCTCCGCCCTCTCGCCACGCTCCTCGCCGCCGCCGGGGCGTTCCTGCCGGCCGGCCCCGGACGGGCACAGACGCCCGCCCCTGCTCCGCCCGTCACGGCCCCTGTCCCTACTCCGGCCCCGCCCGCGACTCCGGCCCCGCCCGCAGCTCCGACCCCGCCCGCAGCGCCGGTCCTCGACCTGATGCCGCTCAAGAAGGCGCTCAGGCCCCTCTCCGGCGGCGGGCTGCTCCAGTCGCATTCCAATTTCCAGATGACCGGCAGCAAGCAGGGCCTCTCCTTCACCTTCCGCGAGGAGGCCCACATCGTCGCCAAGCGGCCGGGCCGCTTCCGGGCGGAGCTGACCCAGTTCTCCGCCGACAACGTCCCGCAGCAGCGGCTCGTGGTCGTCTCCAACGGAGTCACCGTCTGGACCTACCGGCCCGGCACGCGCCAGTATTCCGTGACCACGTTCAAGGCGTTCGAGGCGGCGAACAACGACGTCACCGCGCTCGGCCTGGCCGTCGGCGGCTTCTTCCTGGGCGACGGGCACCAGCTCACTCAAGGGTTCCAGGGCCTGACCAAAGGCAACAGCGCCGACGTCTTGACTGTGCTGGCCGGCCTGGGCGTGAACCTCTCCAGCAAAATGCAGGCGGGCAGTGATGAGGACGACCTGGCCTACCTCATGACGCTCACCAAGCAGGGGTTAACCTACCGCTTCATCGTGAACTCGGCCGGCGATGCGCTCCGGCAGGTGGAACTCCGGGGGGCGCAGAAGGGGATACAGATCGCCTTCAAAGAGAAGATCACCCAGCTCGCCCCGCTGACGACCGTTCCCAGGGACACGTTCACCTTCACGCCCCCGCCGGGCACGGTCAAGGTGGCGACGGTGTCCGTGGACCCGTTCTGACCGCGCCGCGCGGCTTGACACCCTCCCCCTAAACTCGGTATAATGGGAGGGAATTTACGACCTTAGAGGTCGGAGAAAGGGGCGGTGCGGAACCATGTTAAGCCTGTCCAAACGCGCCGACTACGCCCTCCTCGCGCTGTCGCACCTGGCCGTGACCCAGGCCGCCGCCCCGGAGCGGCTGGTCAACACCAAAGAGATCGCCGAACAGTACGAGATCCCGGCCGAGCTGCTGGCGAAGCTCCTGCAATCACTCGCCAAGAGCGGCCTCGTCGCCTCCCACCCCGGCCCCACCGGCGGCTACAAGCTGCTCCGCGCGCCCAACGCCATCACCGTGGCCGAGGTGCTGACCGTCATCGACGGCCCCCTCTCCATCCTCCCCTGCTCCAACGGCCTGGGACACACCTGCAAGCAGTTCAGCCACTGCACCATCCGCGACCCGATGGCCGAAATCGAGATCCGCGTCAAAGCCTTATTGCAGGAGATCACCCTGGAAGACGTCAGCGGCTCCGGCGCGGCCCCCGCCCCGTCCGACTGGCCGCCGTTCCAGGACTTTTCGAATCGCCGGTTCGCCGCCGGGCTGACGGTAGGGAAATAACATGGTTCGCCTGCCGATCTACCTGGACAACAACGCGACGACCCGGACCGACCCGCGCGTGGTCGAGGCCATGCTGCCCTACTTCGCCGAGGTCTACGGCAACGCCGCCTCGCGCGCCCATTCCTTCGGGTGGGCTGCCGAAGAGGCCGTCGCCCGCGCCCGCGCACAGGTCGCCTCGCTCCTCGGGGCGGACCCGCGCGAGATCGTCTGGACTTCGGGCGCGACCGAGTCGGACAACCTGGCCCTCAAAGGCGTCATGGAGCGGTACGCCGACAAGGGCGACCACATGGTCACGGTCACGACCGAACACAAGGCCGTTCTCGATGCCGCCAAGCACCTGGAAGGCACGGGCCGCCGCGTCACCTATCTCGGCGTGGACCGGCAGGGCCGCATTGACATGGACGCCCTGGAGAACGCCCTGACTGACCGGACCGTGCTGGTTTCCGTCATGATGGGCAGCAACGAGGTCGGGACGCTCCAGCCCGTCGCCGAGATCGGCGCGCTCTGCCGCGCGCGCGGCGTCCTGTTCCACACCGACGCGACCCAGTGCATCGGCAAGATGCCCGTCAATGTCCAGGACCTCCCCGTTGATCTGATGTCCCTCACCGCCCACAAGATGCACGGGCCGAAGGGCGTCGGCGCGCTCTACGTCCGGCGGCGCGCGCCCCGCGTCCGGCTGTCCGCCCAGATGGACGGCGGCGGCCACGAGCAGGGGATGCGTTCAGGCACTCTGAACGTGCCGGGCATCGTCGGCTTCGGCAAAGCGTGTGAAATTTGTCAAAACGAACTGTCCTGGGAGCAGGAACACCTGACCCGCCTGCGTGACCGGCTGATCCGGGGCGTGCTGGGAACGATTAAAGGCACGGCCCTGAATGGCCATCCGACCGAGCGCCTGCCGCACAACGCCAGCATCGCGTTTGAAGGCGTCGAGGGCGACGCCCTGGTGACCGCCCTCTCGGAGGTCGCCCTGTCCACCGGCTCCGCCTGTTCGTCCGAGTCGCTGGAACCAAGCTACGTCCTCAGAGCGTTAGGGATGGGGGACGCGCGCGCCTACTCCTCGGTCCGGTTCGGCGTCTCGCGCTTCACGACCGACGAGGAGATAGATTACGTTTTGGACCGGCTGCCCGAGGCCGTCGCCCGCCTGCGGCGGCTTTCCGCCACGCGGACGCCCGCGCTGGCCGGGAGCGCGGCCTGACATGGACGCCTGCCCGCACTGTCACCGCCGGCTGCTTTCCCATATCAGCGCCCGGTGCAACTGGTGCGGGACGGAGATCACGGATGCGGCTTATTTAGTGCAGGCCGAAGTGGAGCGGGCCACGTCCCGCGCGGAAGACGCCCTGCACTCTTTGCAGTCGCTGACCATCAGCCAGACGACGTACAGAAGTACGCAGATAGGTTACGCCGCCGGTAACTTCAGCGCGCCGCTGATGAGTCCTTATGACACAGCCGCGCTTGTCTCCAAGCGGGCCGAGTATGAGGCATGGGAACAGGCCAGGCGGGCGGCGGTATTCCACGCACAGCAGCAAAGGGCATCGGAAGAGACGCCCGCCGAAGAGCCTGCCGCCGAGGCGCAGGACCGGTTCGGACACCTGGAACTATAAGGCAATGAACGAGAACGAAACCTGGCCCCCGGCACCGGGGCCTCAGAACATTCCCCAGCAGGCGGCCCAGGAGGCGGGAACCGTCGTCTGCCCCACCTGCAAGCGGAAGCTGCTGACGCAGACCAGCCCGCTCTGCAACTGGTGCGGCGCGCAGATAGACAACCCCGAATACCAGGCGCGGGCCGCCCAGAGCCGTCAGGAGCGCGACCAGCAGGAGCGGGCCGAACTGGAGTCGGTCATTCAGGAGGAAGCCCAGCACGGCATCCTGGGCCGGCTGAAGCGGCTCGGCAAGCAGAACAAGGTCGCGCCGCCGAAAAGCCCGCTGGTGTGAGCATGGAATCGCCCTCCACCGTCAGCCTGACGGCCCTCCCCGCCCCGGAGACGCTGCGGCGCATCTGCAAGGCGGTGGCGGCGCTGGAAGCGCTCCTACAGCCGACCGACTGGCTGCGGCGCAATCTCTACTTTCCAGATTGGGGCGGCGGCCTGGAAGTCGCTAAGGTGGACAACGGGGCAGGGGACACCCTGTTCTGCCTCTTCTCCCCGGTCGGCACGGTCATCAAGGGCTTTGACCACGAATCGCCGCTGAGTCCGCACGCGCAGGAAGAGTATCAGGTCTGGCCGGGCATCTATGAGGGTCTGCCCGCGCCCCTGTCCGCTCTCCTCGACGACCCGGCTTTCGAGCGGGATGACGTCACCTTCTGCCTCTGGTGGCCTGCCGGCGGCACGGCCTGGGAGACGGGTCCCGTCGAGTTCCCACCCGACGGCGATGACGGCTCCTCCTTCCTCCTCGGCATGCTGTCCCGCTCGGCGGAGGAGTACGCCGACTGGGCGCAGGATTATCACGGGATGGGGGTCGCACTGGAACCCGTCCGGCAGGTATACGCGCGCCTGACCCTCGATGAAGAGACGGCGCGGCGCATCAACCCGTCAGCCGATTACGAGGCGGTCCGGCAGGAGATCGCATCCATACTCGCCTGACCGTACCCGGCTGAACAGACTATCAAGGAAAGCAGACACTATGCAACAAGACCCGGCGGAAGAGCCGCTGAAGAACGTCCCGCTCGAATCCGCCATCCTCGGCATGCGGATGGCCCTGACGGACGAGGAGGGGGCCGAAGCGCGGCAGGCCTTCCTGGACCTCCTGCGCGACAGCATCCTGGCCGTGCCGACCATGAGCGCCGTGCCGACCAACCCTGACGGCTCCATCGCGCCCAACGCCGACATCCAGCTCATCATCGCCACCAACCCCGAGGGCGTCAGCGGCGTCCCCGCCTTCACGCAGCTCGGCATCCTCCGGGCCGCACTGCCGCAACTCGAGAACGGGATGTTCCTGTCCGGCGCGCAGCTCGGCGGCATCCTCGCCGGCAGCGAACACCTACTGTTCGTGGACGGCCCGGACGTCCACGCCGAGGTCGGCCCGGACGAACTGGCGATGATGGCCCAGACCGCCCAGATGATGGCCCAGATGCAGCAGCAGGCGGCGGGCAGCAACGAGCGCCTGGAAGCGGCTCTGGCGGCCTTGCACCACAGCGACAACACCGAGAATCGCGGGGCGGTCGTCCAGGCCTTCCTGGAAGAGTTCAGCCGCATCCCCGTGGCGGGCGACTCCGACGAGGACGCCGAGTGCGTCGTCCTCAGCACCGGTGCCCCCGAGGACACGCCCCAGACGCCCCAGGAGCTGGAGCTGCTGACCGAGAACGACGCCCTGCTCTGCTTCACCAGCGAGGCCGCCATGCGCGTCTGGGACACGGCGGGCCGCAGCGCCGTCGTCCTGCCCGGCCCGGTCATCGCCCAGCTCGCCGCCCAGGCGGGCGTCTTGACCCTGCTGCTGAACAAGGGGCACGAGACGCAGCGCGCCCTGAAGCTCGAAGAAGGCCGCATCGAGGTCGTTTGATTAGGAAACCGGCAAAATCACCCGCCCCCGCCCCGCACGTTTGCCGTGACGGGATGGGGGCGGACCGGCGATAATAGGCTTAGTCTTCTCCCGAAAGCGAGCCTACTCCATGTCTTCCGCCATGTCTTCCGTCCTGTCCCCCGTCGCCGCCGTCCCCGAATGCGAATCCGCCCGCCGCGTCGCCGCCGTCTGCCGCCGCCCCGAGGCCGAAGCCGTCCAGGCCCAGGTCGCCGCCGCCGTTCCCCACCCCACCAGTGCCGACGTCCTCTGGCTCACCTGGGTGCAGTGGCGCGCGTTGGGCCGCGAACGCATGGTCCGCGAGACCGGCCTATCCCTCTGGACCCTCACCGACCGTCTGCGTCAGCTCCGCGAGGCGGGTGCCCCCGTCCTGTCCTCCTCCGAGGAGCGTGAACTGATCGCGCGGGGCAGGTTCCACGGGGAGTGGGCTTAGGCAAGGAATGCGGCGGAAGGACGAGTGGATGAATCCACTCGCTTCGCTGGGATTCGTCCACGGGACAAGTAGATCGGGACGATGTCGTCTCCTTCTCCCTTCTGTCCTCTGGACAGGTCTGCCCGGAGCGAGTGAATTCATTCACTCGTCTGCTGCTCGTCCCTCTCCTCTTGCCCCTCCCTATGCCGCCTCCCACGCCCGCCGCAGCACGTCCAGCGCCTCGGGGGCCTGGCTCGGCAGGTCTTCCCACGACCCCTCAATGCTGATGCGGCCGTCATACCCGCTCGCCTTGACCACGGCCAAATAGTCGCGCAGGAACTCGAAATCCGCCGCGACGGGCGCGCGGCGGCCCACCGCCCCGGCGATATGGACGTGGCGCAGCAGGGGCATAGACTGGCGCGTCTCCTCATAGCTCTGGCCGCCGTGGTCCACATGGTACAGGTCGCTCAGGACGGCGACGGCGGGGTGGTTCACTTCCCGTGCCAGCGCGATCCCTTCAGCGACGCTGTTGATGAAGTTGCACTCGGTCACGTTCAGCGGCTCGATGGCGATGGTGATCCCGTGCCGTTCCGCCGCCGCCCCGCCCCGCCCCAGGAACTCCCGCACCTGCCTCTGCGCCTCTTCCAAAGGCCAGCCCTCCGGGATGCCGCGCGCCGCCCCGCTCCCGAACACGGCCACCTCCCCGCCCAATGCAGATGCCCGCGCGAAGGCCGACTCCAGATACCGCTCCTGCCTCCCCGCGTCCACGTCCGGCCCCACCACCTTCAGGTCGACGGGCAGCAGGACGTTGTACGCCTCGGGCTTCAGGGCGGAAGACGCGAAGGCCGCCAGCAGCGGCGGCATCACGTCTCCCTCCGGCTGCTCGGGCCGCAGGGCACCCGCCACCGCGAGTTCTATGTAGTCGTAGCCGGCCCCGGCCAGCGCGTCCCGGTTCTCCGGCCCCGTACAGATGCCAAATCGCATGGTATTCTCCTCCGCCTTTATCCCCTGTTAGCCGCGGCCCCCGGTTCCTCCTGCCTACATTTAGTAGACTCGCCCGAAAAAAAAGCGTATATGTAGCGAAAAAGTTGCGCGCGCGCTTGTCAAATAGCAACAACCGTGCTATAATGGGCAAAGTTCGTAACGAGTCGGAATAAAACGCAGTGATGTTGAACACACGACAAAGCTTCCATGACGAGCTGGCCGCTCTGGAGCAGGAACTCCTGCTCATGGGCACCCTGACAGGTGCGATGCTCGGCCAGGCCGTCGAGGCCGTCCAGCAGAACGATGTCGCGCTGGCCGAGCGGGTCCTGGTCCAGGACGACGCCGTGGACGAGATGGACCGCAAGATCGAGGCCCAATGCATCCGCTTGCTCGCCTTGCAGCAGCCGATGGCCCGCGACCTGCGGCAGATCGAGAGCGCCCTGAAGGTCATCACCGACCTGGAGCGGATCGGCGACCACGCCGTGGATATCGCCAAGATCGCCCGCAAGCTGACCCAGGAGTTCTATCTAAAGGCACCCCTCCTGGACATCGGGCCGCTGGCGCAGACGGCCCGGACGATGCTGCACGAGAGTCTGGAAAGCCTGGTCCGGCATGACCTGGCGCTTGCCGTGCGCGTCTGCGACGACGACGACCAGGCCGACGACGCTTTCAAATCCCTACGCGATGAGCTGCTGGCCCTGACCCAGAACCAGCCGTCCCTCGTCTTCCCCGCCTCGTACATGCTGCTGGCCGTTGTTTATTTGGAACGCATCGCCGACCACGCCACCAACATCGCCGAGCGCGTCTACTACATCGAAACCGGGGACCGCAAGCCGCTCGGGCGACGCACCGCGCGCCCCGAGGACTCGTGAGCGAAGTCGCCGACAACCTGGACCGGCTGAACGGGCAGATCGCCCAGGCGGCGGCGCGGGCGGGGCGCAGTCCGGATGAGATCACCCTGGTTGCCGTCACCAAAAAGCAGGCCGCCGCCACGGTGGCCGAGGCGCTGGCGGCGGGCGCGGGCGACGTAGGCGAGAACTATGTCCAGGAAGCGCAGGAAAAGCGGGCCGCCGTTCCTGGTGGCCGCTGGCACCTGTTGGGGCATTTGCAGGGAAACAAGGCGAAACTGGCCGTGTCGCTCTTCGACCTGATCCAGAGCGTGGACAGCGTCAAGCTCGCACAAACGCTTGGCAGGCACACGCAGGCGGCCAATGCGGCGCAGGAGATTTTGCTGCAAGTGCATCTCGGGGACGAGGCGACCAAGACCGGGCTGCCGCCCGAGATGGCGCGGGATGCTGCGGCCGAGATCGCCGCGATTGACGGGATCGCCCTGCGCGGCCTGATGGGGATCGCCCCCTTCGGCGTGGACCCCCGGCCCCACTTCCGGGACCTGCGGCGGCTCTTCGAGGCGCTGCCGCCGGAAAACCGCCTGGTCCTCTCGATGGGCATGAGCGGCGACTTCGAGGCCGCCATCGAAGAGGGCGCGACGATGGTCCGGGTCGGCACGGCGATCTTTGGGGCGCGGACATGACAGGCACTAGAGGACACGACAGCAGGACAGACACGACGACAGGAGGCTAGACAGCGCGATGAACCAGAATGCGGAAGCGGAAGACTATGAAGAAAATGCCCCCGCCCGAGAAGGCGGCTTGTGGTCCCGTATCATGAAGCCGTTCAAAGGGCAGGACGACTACGAGGAGGACGAGGACATGGCCGCCGAGAACCTGACCCAGCAGATTCCCGTATCCGCCCGCGCCAACGGCGGCTCTTACAACCCGCTCAAGCGAGGGACGACGTTGCGAATCGACCAGGCCCGCCAGACCCGGATCACCGTTCGCCGCTCCGTCCAGACCTTCGACGACGCCCGCCGCGCCGCCGACGGCCTGAAGGACGGACAGCAGCAGATCGTCAACCTGGAGCAGACCCCCGCCGACATGGCCGAGCGCATCACCGACTTCCTGAACGGCGCGACCTATGCCCTCGACGGCAGCGTGGAGAAGATCGGCGAACAGGTCTACCTGTTCACCCCCTCCACCGTCGTCATTGACATCGAGGACAAGCCCGCCACGACCGGCGTCCGCGCCGCCATCTTCGACCGGGGCTAGGGCCGTCCGAATATGCTCCGCGACAAGACATTGGCCGTGCTGGGTGCGGGCATGATGGGCGGCGCGCTGGCGCGCGGGCTGGTCGCCTGCGGTGCCATGCCCCCGTCCGGCCTCCGGCTCTACGACACGCACGCGGCCAAAGCCGAAGCCCTGGCCGCCGAGCTTGGGCCGGGCGCGCTCGCCGCGTCCTCGGCCCAGGCCGCCGTTCTTAACGTCGACCTGATCCTGCTGGCCGTCAAGCCGCCCATGGTCGCGGGCGTCCTGGCCGGGATCGCGCCGTTCGTGCTGCCCTCCCAGCTCGTCATCTCCCTGGCGGCGGGCGTCCGGCTCGCCAAGATGGAGGCCCTGCTGCCCGGCATCCCCGTCGTCCGCACCATGCCGAACACCCCCTGCCTCGTCGGCAAGGGGGCCACCGCCCTCAGCCGCGGCACACACGCCACCGAGGAACATTTAGGGTTGGCCCAGTCCCTCTTCGCCGCCGTCGGCCTGTCCGTCGAGGTCCCCGAAACCCTGCTTGATGCCGTGACCGGCCTGTCCGGCTCCGGCCCCGCCTACGTCTATCTGATGATCGAGGCCCTCGCCGACGGCGGCGTCAAGGAGGGCCTGACCCGCGACACCGCCCGCCTCCTCGCCGCCCAGACCGTGCTGGGCGCGGCCCAGATGGTCCTCTCCTCCGACCAGCACCCCGCCCAGCTCAAGGACAACGTCACCACGCCCGGCGGCACCACCATCGCCGCCCTCCACGTCCTAGAGCGCGCCGGCATCCGCACCGCCCTCATTGACGCCATCCAGGCGGCGGCGGAGCGGTCACGCGAGCTTTCCTGATAGCATCAGGCTGTCCGTGTCCGTCCGCGTGTTCCCCATCCAGCCGAACAGCGGCGTCCCCCCCCCTTTCCTGATGAGGGTATTACCAAAGATGCAGCCTGACCGCACGGTCCCCGGAGGGTGGAGAAACCGGATAAGCTCGCCGGATGCCTGAGCAACACTCGGTCCGGGCGGCATCCGGCTCATTTGGCGGGCGGCGGGGCCGTAGCGGGAGCCGGGCCGACAGTAACGGTAACGGTCGGTACGGCAGAGGGATACGGTTGCAGGTACATCTTGCCGCCGGGGAAGTCCATCAGGACGCGGTAGCCCGAAAGGACATCCAGGCCAAGGACAGACGGAGTGGCTAGTGTTTTTGTACGCATCTTCCTGTTAAATACCGTCAGCGGAAGGTCATTCAGAGTGAGAGGCCCAAGATGGAACTCGCCTACCTTCTCCGTGTCGACGGTTTCATTCCCGAACAAGTTAATCTCCTGCTGTTGGTCTACCGCCTTCAGGCCAAGTTGTTTCGCCAACTGGCTAGAAACACACGTCTTGTTGGAGCCAATATCCAGCATCAAACGTTCTTCAGCGTTGACGCCATGATCGGAGAACTGGGCCTGCACCCACCGGACGCCCTTATCATCTGCAAGAGGCAAGACGTAAGGGGCTGTGAACTTTAATTTCGTCAATGCGGCAGACTCCACTGCGCCAGGGTAAGAGAACGTGAAAGTGTGATGGTGGGTATCCAGAAGAAGGGCTACATAGCGCAACATGTTCATGCCAATGATGCCATCGTATGAGGAGCCAGGGTGTAGCACGAACGCTTTCTCCTCCGCAACCACCATTTCCTGGTTATTGAAGATCAGCCCGCCGATGTTCACTCCCGATAGTAGTGCCATCGATGATTGTTCCCTCCCTTCTATGAAGAAAAAGGGTTTCCCATCATCAGCGACAGCAGGAACTAAGCGTAATTTAAGCTTCTTCGCAAGAGACTGGCTGATGACACTCGTTGAAGTGCCGGTGTCCACAACGAAGGTGGCAATGGTTGTTCCGTTGAGCGTGACTTGTACTAGCGGCTGCCCCAGAATGAGGGTTCCGACAGAGTTTGGTAGGTAACTCATTGTAATGAGGTGTTGTTTTGGCGAGGCGGCTGCCGTATCCATTTGGGCTATGGAACCATGGAGGCTGAAGTTGAGGAGAAACAACACCAAGATGGCTATCCGCCAGCACCTTTTGTGCCTTGTATACTTTATTGCCCGAAAGATTGACATGATTTTCTCCTGAAGTAGCGGAAGCTGGCATCAATGGCTTGACACCAAAAATGTCGGCTTCCGCTGGAAAGGGACATGGGAGGGTTATCGGAAGCCGCCCTTGTATCCAAAGGTGAAGCCGTTGAGACTAGAAAAGCCTGCGGAGAAACCGCCGGACGAGAAGTTCACGGCACCGCATGAGGTTCCGAGTCCTGTGCCTACGTTGTATTTCAACCCACCTGTGGCTGAAAATCCGCCCTCGGGCTGGCCGTTCACGGCCTGGTCGCAGTAGTGCACACTTATGTTGACGCGATCCAGGCAGCGGAGCGGTCGCGCGAGCTTTCTAACTACCGCAATCCGTCACCACCAGCCCCAGTAGCGCCGTCCGCATCCCCGCCCGCTCCAAGTTCTGTCGGCTGCTGGAATACGGCGCGGCGTTGCCGACGGCCAGGTCACAGCCCTCTTCCAAGGCGTCCGCCAGCCGCCGCTGGATCAGGGCGGCCTGGCAGCCCCGGCGGCGGTACTGCGGCAATGTAGCCCCCGCCGTCAGGTGGCCGATGCCGTCGCGGATGTCCATGGAGGCGGCGGCAGCGGGGACGCCGTCCACCAGGGCCATGTAGAGGCGGGAGCCGGGCAGGCTGTTCTCCGGGCGCTCCGTCCGCAGTATGCCCTCGCGCTCCTCTGGCGGCACCTCGAAGACGTCCATGAAGAGCTGAAAGCAATCCTCGCGCGCCGTGCCGTCTGCCCTTAGCACCGTGACACCCGGCGGCGGGGGCGGGGCGGCAGTGGGAACGCCGTAAAGGGTGCTGATGGGGCCGGTGACGAGCAGGGACTTCTCCGCCAGGCGGAGGGCCGTTTCCGGCTCGATAGATTGGTCGGTAATCTGGAAGTCGCAGCGCAGGCCGTCTTCGCGGTAGAAGTTGAGAATGGCATCGAGCGAGCCGAGATCATCCAGCCCAAGGCCGAAGACCCGGCTGGCGTGGATGAACCCCCCGTCGAGGTATTTGACGGCGACCGCCGGGCCGAACTCCCGCAGGCTCGCCCCCATCGGGTTCCCGTCCAATCCCTCGCAGAGCCGGGCGCGCAGGACCGCGCTGTCACGGTAGAAGCGGTTGATGCGCGCGGCCAGTTCCGATGTTAGCGTCAGTTCCATAAGGGCAAAGCCTCTCCTATCCACACCAGGGGCTATTTGCCGCTGAGGAACTTGCGCGCCATTCGTTCCGCGCCCGCCTTGTCGTCCGGCGCGAGGCGGCCTTCCACGACTTCACCGGTCAGGTACTCCTTCAGCTCGCCCAGCTTCTTGCCCGGCGGCAGGCGGAGCAGGGCCATGAGTTCTTTGCCGTCGAGCGGGGAGGTCAGTGCGCTGATGTCCTGCGCCTCCTGAATGGGCGTCATGCGGGCGCGCAGGTTCGCCCCGCGCGAGACCGGGGCGGGGCCGGGGGCAAGGGCGGACACATCCGCACGGTTGACGGCGAACAGGTCGTCCAGGTGCGGCCCCAGGTCGCGCATCAGGCGGCGCACGGCGGCGTCGGTCCATTCGTCGTGGTACTCGCCGATCCGCATGTGCTGGGCGACCAGCGTGGTGACGGCCTGAGTTTCATCATTGGGGAACTTCAGGCGCCCCATCCAGCGGCGGGTCATGTCCGCCCCGACATCGGCGTGGCCGTAGAAGTGGACGCGGCCGTCCTCCCCCACCCCCTTCGTGCGCGGCTTGCCCACGTCATGGAACAGCGTCCCCAGCCGCAGGATCAGCGAGGCTTCGGACGGCAGGCTGCCCAGGGCGAGGAGGCTATGCTCCCAGACGGTGTAGGCATGTGCATCGTTCTGAGTGACGCCGACCATTTCTAGAAGCTCGGGCGCGAACTGTGCCAGCAGGCCGCTGTCTTTGAGCAGTTCCAGGCCGAGCGGCGCGCGGGCCGTCATCAGGGTCTTGCAGAACTCGTCGCGGATGCGCTCGTAGGAGATGACGCGCGTCCGATCGGGGTTGATGTCGTTCAGCCGCGTGGCCCGCTGGCGCATGGCCTTCCAGGTGATCGGGTGGATGGCGAACCCGAAGCGGGCGGCGAAGCGCACGGCGCGCAGCATCCGCAGGCCGTCGTCCTGGAACGTCAGCAGCGGGTCGGTCGGCGTCCGCAGCGTCTTAGCCTCGATGTCGGCATAGGCCAGGCCCAAGGGGTCGGTGGTTTCGCCGGTGTGCAGGTTTTCGAGCAGCGTGTTGATCGTGAAGTCGCGCCGCCGGGCGTCGTCCTGGAGCGTCCCCGGCTGGACTTCGGGCTTGCGGCTGTCCGAAGCGTAGGACTCGACGCGGGCCGTCACCAGCTCCACGTCGCGGCCTTTAACGACCACCATCGCCGTGCCGAAGCGCGGATATACGACCGGCTCGAAGTCCGCCGCGCCCCGCCCCCGCAGGAAATAGGCCAGGGCCAGCGCGTCGCCTTCCAGGACGATGTCAATGTCGTCCTTGGCCGACGGCAGCCCCATCGCCTTGTCCCGGACGAACCCGCCGACCAGGAACAGATGCCCATCGTACTCCGTCCCCCGCGTCGCCGCCCGCAGGGTGTTCAAGATAGTCTCGGTGTCCGTGTTCATTGGGGCGATTATACCCACATGGATGCCACGGGTCGAAACCCGAGGCTCGGAAATGCTCACCGTCCAGGGGACGGAAAGACACGGAAGCCAAATGCCGGAGGGCGTCCCCTGGACGCTGGGCTTGTCTCAGCCTCGGGTTTCAACCCGTGGCACCCTTGTCAGGCACAGTGGGGCCTCCATCGGGTACACTCTCCCCATGCTCATCCCACTCATCACCCAAAGCCTCACGCGCGGTTTCAAGACCGGGCTGGCCCTGGCCGCCGCCACGAACGCCGTCATCATGCTCGCCAGCGACAAGGAGAACGGCTCGCCGTGGGCCGCCCTCAACTGCGTCGCCCACATCGTGGACGGCGACGACAAGGAACAGCCGACCGACTATGCGCCGCGCGAGTCGCGCCTCGGCGTCTTCATCAACGGCACGGCCATGTGCGCCTGGGGCGTGCTTTACGAGGGCGCTCTGCTGGTCACGAAGACCAAGAGCAGCCCGCTGACGGCGGCCCTGGCGGTCGGGGCGGCCTGGGTCATTGACTACAAGATCGTGCCCAAACAGTACACGCCCGGCATCGAGAAGCGGCTCAGTCCGCGCTCGGTCCTGCTGTCCTACACGGCGATGGCCGTCATGTTCAGCCTGTCACCGCTGTGGAATAAGAAGTAGGTCGCCCGGTCTTCATGTCCTGACGCGCTTTCTCGTGTTATAATGAAGCATCATGCGCTTCGCCCGGCAGTCCCTTCTCGCCTGCGGCCTGCTCCTCGCGACCGCCGGCGAGGGGCGGGCGCAGGCCCCGACCACTATCCCAGCCGCTCCCGCCTCCCCCGGTCCGACCACGCCGCCCGCCACGGCCCCGACCCTGCCGCCGGTGTCTTCCGCCACGCCCCCGGCCGCCCCGCCCGTGCCCGCGTCCGCCTCGCCCTCCGGCAGTCCAGTCCAGCCGCTCCCGACGGCTTCCCCCACGACGGGCGGCGGGCCGCTGGTACCCTCGGCGCAGGAGACGCCGCTGCCGGGAAGCGCGCCGGGCGGCCCGCCGCTAGACCCGAACGATGTGTATTTGCACTACCGTGCGGACACGTCCGAGTATACGACGCAGGGGACAATCATCGGGCGGGGCAACGTGCAGATCGCCTATCAGGGCTACCTGCTGACCGGGGATCAGGCGGAGCTGGACACGAACCGGGGGGTCGCGACGTTCTTCGGCCCCGTTCACCTGGTCGGGCCGACCGGACAGACCGCCGAGGTCGGGCCGGGCGGGCGGCTGCGGCTGAACCTCAACCGGGGCACCTACACGCTGACCGGGGCGCGCTCCATCATCCAGCCTGAGCAGGTCCAGGCGCAGATCGGGCTGATCCAGCCTCTCTATATCTCCGGCGGACTTGTGCGCGGGCGGCCCGGCTTCATTGACGCCCGCGACGCCTCGCTGACGACCTGCGACTTCCCCGACCCGCACTACTCGTTCACCGCCCGCGAAGCGTATGTCATCCCCGGAAAGCGGCTGGTGGGGCGCAACGTCTCCTTCTACCGCCGGGGCCACCGCGTCTTCAGCATCCCCTACCTGTTCGTCCCGCTCGACCAGCGGCTGGCCCGGCAGACCCTCTTCCCGACCGTCGGGCAGACGCCCGACGAGGGCTACTTCATCAAGTTCGCCTTCGGGTACGCCCTGACGTCCGCCCTGCCGGGCATCCTGCGGGTGGAAGAGTTCCAGAAGAAGGGAACGGGCCTGGGCTTTGACCAGAGCTACGGGTCAACCGCCCGGCCCACGCGCGGGTCCGGCCTGTTCACCTTCTACAGCCTGTACGACAAGAGCCAGGGGACGGAAGACATCAACGGCAGCCTCAACCACGTCCAGCGGTTCGGCACGGTCAACGCGACCCTGAACTCGCAGTACCAGCAGAATTCCTACTTCACCGGCCTGAGCCGGTCCCAGTCCCAGAACACCACGCTGGGGCTGAACCGGAACGTGGGCAACCTCAGCACGTCGCTGACGACGACGCTCAACCAGAACTCGTTCGGGTATGGGCAGTCACAGACCTTGACCTCATCGCTGGACAACACCTACCAGCCGACGTCAAGCTCACAGCTCGAAACGAAGTTCGACTTCTCGCAGTTCAACTCGCCGGGCTTCGGCGGGCTGGGCGGCAGCAGCCGTCAGGAGCTTGACTCGAACCTGGACTACCGCAACCGGGGGAAGCTGTTCGACGTGGAGGTGCTGGCGACCAAGTACACGCAGCTCGCCTCCGGCGGCGGCTCAACGCAGTTCCTCGGCGGCCTGGAGCGGCTGCCCGAACTGCGGCTGGCGACGGATGCCATCCGGATGCCGCTGCTGCGGCGCGTCCTGCCGAAGACCACCCGGATGGACCTCTCCGTCGGCGACTTCAACGAGCCGTCGTCGCTGACCAAGTCCCAGCGCGCCCGGTTCAACCTGGACCTCGGCACGACGACGCAGAAGATCACGGGCCGCAGCTCGCTGGATTACGGCGGCTCCTTCCAGCAGGGCTTCTACGGCGACGACACCGCCCAGTATGTCCTGAACGGTCAGAGCGCCTACCGCCTGCGGGTCGGCAGCAAGTCCACGGTGGGCGCGACCTACACCTACCTGCGCCCCTACGGCTACACCCCCTTCCAGTTCGATTACACCGGCAACACGAACCTCGCCGGCCTGAACCTAGCTCTCCAGGAGTCGCAGGCCTTCCAGCTCGCGGTCGGGACGGGCTACGACTTCAACCGGACGCAGAGTACGCCCGGCTACCGGGCGACCCCCTTCCAGAGCGTGTCGGCCCAGGCGCTCTATACGCCGGTCCAGGCGGTGCGCTTCCGCACGACGCTTTCCTATGACCTGAACTACAGCCGCCTCCTGGACATGACAAACGCCCTGCGCGTCCGAGGCCCCGACCAGACCGCGCTGGACCTCTCGGGGCGGTTCTCCCCGATGCTGAACCGGTACACGACCGTCAGCGCCAACCTGAACTTCCCCTTCTTCCGCGATCGCCGCGAGGACGCCGGCTACCGCATCCGCGCCATCACCGGCTACAACGGCATCACCAGCCGCTTCGACTACAAGGGCCTCGCCCTCACCCGCTCCTGGCACGATTATGAGCTGAACCTGACCTACCTGGACACGCCCAACGGCCTGCGCCCCGGCTCCACGTTCAACCTCACCTTCCGCCTCAAAGCCTTCCCCGCCTACGAGCCGTTCGCCACCGGCCAGTACGGGCAGTCGCTCGACACGGGCATCGGCGAGACTTTGTAGCCGACATGAAACCAGACACATTCCTGCAAGCCCTGCACGACTGGCAGAACTTCTACACGCTGCTCGGCGAAGTGTCCGCGACGCTCGCCGGCCTTATGTTCGTCGCCGCCAGCCTCGGCGCGCGCCTGATCAATGAGGAGGACGATCCCAAAGTGCGGACATTCCTCACGCCCACGGTCGTCTACTTCTCGAACGTGCTGCTGCTGTCCGCCCTGATGAATGTCCCGACGCAGACTCGGACGGCGCTGACCGTCCAGCTCGCCGCCGCCGGCCTGATTGGGGCGGGGTACAGCCTGTCCCACCTGCCCCGCCTCCGGGGCTTCCAGCAGGACAAGGCGTTCAGCCGCCAGACCTGGACATGGAACCTGCTCCTCCCCTTGTTCAGCGCCCTGTGGCTGCTGGGAGCCGCCCTCGTCCTGCCCCGATCCGTCGCGGGAGGACTGGACGCCGCGGCGGCGGGCGTCCTGCTGCTCGTCGCGGTCGGCCTCCACAACGCCTGGACCGTCACCCTCAACATCGTCTTACGCACCCCGGCGTGAGCGTGTTAAACTTGATACCTTAAGCGAGGGCATACCAGGTGGAGCGGCCCTGCCCGTACCGTCCCAGCGTTCCGGCCTGAACCAGTGCATTTAGACGCGCCTTGATCGTGCTGCGGCTTTCCCCCGTCAGCGCCTCGATCTGAGCGGTCGTCACGCGCCCGTGTTCGCGCGCTATCTCCAATATCTGCACCGAAAGCGTGGGCAGGGCGGTCCCCCACGCCTGCTCGCGGGCGACCTTCTGTTCCAGGCGCGCTTTCTGCCGCTGCAAGGCGCGCAGGAAGAACAGCACCCAGGGTTCCCAGTCCGGCCTCTCATCGGTCAGCGTCCCCTGCGTCCGGCGAAGCGACAGGTAATAACCTTCCTTGCTGGCCTCGATGACGCTCTCCAGTGAGCTATAAGGCACATAGCCATAGCCGGCGCGCAGGAGCAGCAAAGTCGTTAGTACGCGCGACAGCCGCCCGTTGCCGTCCTGAAACGGATGGATCGCCAGGAAGCGGACGACGAAGATGGCGATCACCAACAGCGGGTGCCATAGCCCCGCCCCCAATGACTCGCCGGTCCAGGCAACGAGTTCCTGCATCCGCCAGGATGTTTCCAGCGGTGATGTGGTCTGGAAGACGACGCCCAAGCTTTTTCCCTCCGCATCAAACGCCTCGACGTGGTTAGGCAGTTTTTTGTATTCGCCCCGGTGCCGGACGTCTTTCGAGCTATGCCTGAGAAGCATTTGGTGAAGCTGCTTGACATGGTTCTCGGTCAGAGGGATCGCCTCCCAGTCTGAGAAAATCGTTCCCATCACCTCGGCATAGCCGGCGACTTCCTCCTCATCACGCGAGCGGAAGGAGTTCGTTTCCAGACCTGTCAACAGTCGCTCCACCTCGCGGTCACTCAAGCGTGCGCCTTCGATGCGCGTAGAGGAGCCTACGCTCTCGATGGTAGCGATTCGGCGCAGGGCGGCGAGTCGCTCAGGAGCAAGGGCACGCAGAGAGCGCCATGCACCTTTGAATTCATCGATCTCCCCGATGAGTCGCAGCATCTCCGGCGTGATGTGCAAGGCGGAATTTTGGGCTTCAGCATCCATGTCCACAATCCTACCCGATTAGAGCCGATTATGTCCAATTAGAGCCGATTACACCATCAATCCTGCTGCCTCCTTCATATCTTCTTCATCTTTGTGCGTTACAGTGCTTCTAATTCCCCCGCGCAAAGGACATACCAACGATGCACCGTCTCATCAAGCCCCTCGCCCTCGCCGCCGTGCCGGTCTTCCTGCTCACCCTCTCCGGCTGCGGAGGCGGCGGAGGCACGACGAGCAGTACCACCAGTACGGGGGGCGGGCAGACCGCTTCGGCCCTCCCCGCCGCCCTGAACGTCTACGTCACCGACGGCTTCAGCGACCAGTACAAGCAGGTCCTGGTGACGCTCTACAAGATCGAGCTGACGACCGACGGCACGAACTACACGACCGTCTTCACTTCATCCGCCGGGCAGACGATCAACCTCTCCTCGCTCGCCGCAACAACCGCCCTGCTCGCCAGCGTCAACGTCCCGGCGGGGACCTACACGCAGGCGCGGATCACCTTCGGGGACCACTTCACCCTGGTCGGCCAGGACGGCACCAGCACCAGCGTCGCCGTGGACCCCAGCATCGGGACGGCAGCTAATGGCATGGTCGCGCTCACCGTCGCGACGCCCACCAAGTGCGTCTCAGGGCAGTCTTCGGCCCTGTTCCTGGACTTCAAGCTGGCCGAGTTCACCCTCGTGGGCAACCTCCTGCGGCCCCAGGTCGGGCCGGGCGACCCCGGACCGAACGGCATGAAGCCGTGTAACGGCAGCCTGATGGGGACAATCGCGAACCTCGTGGCCGGGACCAGCTTCGACCTGCAAGGGCCGGACGGGCACACCGTCCATGTCGTGCTGTCGGCGACGACCACGACGCTCAGCGGCCAGACCGGCGCGGCCATCACGCTCGCCAACGGCCAGAAGGTTTCCGTCGAGGGGGCCTTCACCGCGTCCACGCAGACGGTCGCGGCGACCTCGGTCACGCTCAACGACTACACCACGACGCAGCGCGAGCAGGCGGAGGGGACGGTCGCCAGCGTCAGCGCGGCGGCAAACACCTTCGTCCTGACGGTCCAGCGGGCGGGCGGCATCCAGCCGACGGGCGGGACGATCACGGTCCAGGTCGGGGCGGCGACGGTCTACATGAAGGGCCGGAACCAGTCCGCCGGCTTCGCCGACGTCACTGCCGGGGCGATGGTGAACGTGCAGGGGACGTTCGATGCCACCACGCAGACCCTGACGGCCCGTTCGGTCGGTTTCCATTGACGGCGGACCGCCCCGCTGCGTAAGCGCACGGGGGCGGTCCTAGCGGCTGCGGGCAGGGGCAGTGGCAGCAGACCGACGCGCAGGCCGGGCAGAGTCTTCCGGCCGTAGTCACGCCGGAAGGCCTGCTTCATTTTGAAGGGGCATGGCGTCTCGTTCTGTCCGTGCGGTTCCAGAGCAGCAGGATATTCAGGAGGGATGAAGGAAAGATGAAAGGCGCACCGGCCGCTCCTTCATGTCGCCTTCATCTTTGCCCTGTAAGATGATCTCAAAAAACACTTGAACGGCCGGAGTCCACTCCGGGAGGTATCGAGAAATGAAAACACACCTGATTTTGCCGCTGTCGCTGGCCGCCGCGCTGCTCCCGATTTCGGCGGGGGCCGACCCCCTGGTCCTGACCAACGTGCCCGCTCGGGTGGCGGCGGCGCGTCTGGGGGCAAAGTACGGCATCGGCATCGTACTCACGGAAAACGCCGGTCGGCGCGTCAACGTCTCCATCGAGGATGAGGACGGCGCGGACGATGCGGGCGCGCGCCTCCAGACGGTCAACGCCCTGGCGAACGCCCTCCGGCTGGACTTCACGAAGACGATCGTGGTCAGCCGGTCCGCACTCGACCGGGCCATGAGCGCCGGTGCCGATGCGGCGGCGGGTGCCCCGGCGGACCCCGACACGACCGGGGCGGTGGACTCGGCGGCCTCCGTCCCGTTCGGCGCGACGCGGCTGCGGACGCGGGAGGCGATCACGCTCATCGCCAATGTTGACGACGCCTACGCCCAGATCGCCGGTGACATCGGCGGGTTCGTGACGCTGTCCAGGCCGACTCTCACCGTCGCACAGGCGGAGAAGGAGATCGCCAAGCAGACGGGGACCACCTGGAAGGCCGTCTACACCCTGGCCCCGCGCGAGCGCGTCGCCTCGGCGGTGTCGCCGCTGATCTTCTTCCCCGACCGGCAGTGGGAGGCCGAGCAGCGGCGTCAGGAGCAGGAAGCGGAGCGGCAGTACGCACAGGAGCAGGCGGCGGCGTATCAGGCTTATCAGCAGGCCGCCGCCCGGCAGCAGGCGCTCCCTCAGAGGGATACCCGCGTCACTACACAGGGCGCGCAGGGCATGAACAGCCAGGGCATGAACAATCAGGGCGGCAGCGGGAGCGGGTACGGTTACTACGGCGACCCGAACCAGAACGGCGGCTACGAGGCGAACGGCGGCTACGGCGTTGACATGAACACCAGCGGCAACGCGGGCGGGAACTTCCCCAACCATGTCGTCGGGAACTGACACCGCGAGGCTGCCATGAAGATCTTACTCATCGAGGACGAGGAGGCGATCGCCGCCGTCGTCAAGAAGGGCCTGGAGCGGGCGCAGTATCAGGTCACCGTGGCGGCGGACGGAGCCGCCGGGCTGGAGATGGCGACCCAGGAACTCTACTCGCTGATCGTCCTGGACCTGATGCTGCCGCGCCTGGACGGCTGGGGGGTCTGCCGCGCCCTGCGGGAGCGCGGCGACCCCATCCCCATCCTGATGCTGTCCGCCCGCGACGCCGTCGAGGACCGGGTGACCGGCCTGGGCCTGGGCGCGGACGACTATCTGCCCAAGCCGTTCGCCTTCGCCGAGCTGCTGGCCCGCGTCCAGGCCCTCCTGCGCCGGGACAGGAGACATAAGGGGCGGCAGATCGTCATCGAGGACCTAGAACTGGACACCCAGCTCCGGCGCGTCCGGCGTGCCGGGCTGGGGGTGGAACTGTCTCCGCGCGAATACGCGCTGCTGGAGGCGCTCGCCACTCACGAGGGGCAGGTGCTGACCCGCGAACTCATCCTGGAGCGGGTCTGGCTGGACGAGGAGAGCTACTCGAATACTGTGGACGTCTGCGTCGGGACTCTGCGGAAGAAGATAGACGCCGGGCATCCGGTGAAGCTGATCCAGACCGTACATCGCGTCGGCTACACCCTGCGGCGTCCGTCCGAGGGGACCTCCGCATGAGATCGCCGGATAGAATGGCCTTCCGGCTGTCGTCCGTCCGCACGCGGCTGACCCTGTGGAGCGTGGCGGTGCTGGCCCTGGCGCTGCTCGTCTTCGCGGGGGCTTTGCGCTCCATCATCCAGGTGAACCTCGACGCCGCGATCAACCGCAGCCTCATGCAGCAGGCGCGCGGACATCAGCGGATGACCGCACGGATGCTGGAGACACGCCCCGACGGCTCCGGGCCTCAAGGCCCCGGACCTGGGGGACCTGACTTTGGACCCAGCGGTTTCGGACCTCCGGGCAGCGGCCCGCCCGGCCCTGGGCCTGATTTTCAGGGACGGCCCCCTGGGGACGGCCCAAAGCCGTCTAAGCCGCCCGTCATCGGGCAGGGCGGGGAACTGGCGGCCCGCGTTCTTGACCTGCATGGGCGGGCCTTGTTGGGATGGTCGGCCAGCACGCCCTGGGACCCGGACACGTTCCCGCTCTCGGCGCGGGGGCAGGAAGTCTACTCGACTGTCCATCTGAGTTTGCAGTCCGTGCGCGTCTTTTCCGTGCCCATCCTCCTGCATGGAAAGGCCGTCGGCGTTGTGCAGACGGCCGCCTCCCTCAGCGAAGCGGATGCCGAGATGAGGCACCTGACGCGCGCCCTGCTGACCCTGATTCCTCTGGTGCTGCTGATCGCCGGGGCGGGCGGCGCTCTCCTGACCGGGGGGACACTGCGGCCCATCCGCGGCATCACGCAGGCGGCGAACCGGATCAGCGCCGAGAACCTTTCGGGGCGGCTGACGGTCTCCGGCAGCGACGAGTTCTCGGACCTGGCAGCCACCTTCAACAGCATGCTGGCGCGGCTGGAAGGGTCCTTCCACAAGCTCACCGTCGCCTACGAACAGGAGCGCCGCTTCACCGCCGACGCCTCCCACGAGCTGCGGACCCCGCTGACCGTCATCAAGGCCCACGCCAGCCTTTCGCTGGATGGGGAGCCGACGGCGGTGGAGTATCGGGAGTCCATGGAGGCCATTGACGCGGCCGTGGACCAGACCAACCGCCTGGTCCAATCCCTCCTGCTGCTCGCCCGGTCGGACGCGGGCAAACTGCCCCTCTGCCTCGGCCCCGTTTCCGTGGCGGGCGTCGGAAGACGGGCCGCTCAGGTTGCGGGGAGCGCCGCCGACGTGTCCCTGCGCGTCTGCATCACCGAGGCGGTCCCGCCGGTCGAGGGCGACGCCGAGGCGCTGCTCCAGGTCTTTTCTAATCTGCTGACCAATGCCGCGCGGCACACGGGGCCGGGCGGCGAGATCACGCTGACGGTCCGGGGCGGCGACAGGAATGCCATCGTGACGGTGGCGGACACCGGCGAGGGAATCGCGCCGGAACACCTGCCGCACCTCTTCGAGCGCTTCTACCGGGTCGAGTCGTCGCGCTCGCGCGGCAAGGGCGGGACGGGCCTGGGTCTTGCGATCTGCCGGGAGATCGTCCACGCCCATCAGGGCACCATCGCCGTCGAGAGCGTCGTAGGCCAGGGGACCGCCGTCCACGTCACTCTGCCATACACGCAGGCGGCACCGGGCGGCTAGCGCCGCCTGCACTCCAGCGCCCCGGCAGTCGTTCGGTCTTCGCGGTCGTATCTCCCTCAGCATCCGCTTTCCCTCATTTCTTCCTCACATCTCCCCCTCATACTGTAATCAGTTGCCGCAAGGAACAATGGGCTGGAGGAGAACAGACATGACCACTCGCACACAGGCACCGGACGGACTCGACCGTCGAAGCGCACTCCGCCTGATCGGCGGCCTCGTCAGCACGGCGTTCGTGGCCGGGTGCGGAGGCGGGGGCGGCTCGACGACGGGCGGCCTCACGACGACAGGAACCACGACGACCGCGACGGGCGCGACCGGGGCGGTCACCCCGGAGGGTGAGATCGGCCCGTACTTCACCAACGACAGCACCACAGGCTATAACCGGAGCAGCATCCTGTCCAACCTGGACGGCACCAGCACCCAGACCGGCATCCCACTCACACTGAAGATCTACATCTACGACTCCGAGAACGGCTTCGCTGCCCTGGCCGGGGCACAGGTGGACATCTGGCACTGCAACGCCCAAGGCGTCTACTCGAACGAGTCGGTCGAAGGCACCCTAGGCCAGACCTGGCTGCGCGGCTACCAGCTCACCGACTCGGCCGGGTCGGTGACCTTCACGACCATCATCCCCGGCTGGTATCAGGGCCGGACGACGCACATCCACCTGCGCGTGCGCTCTTCCTACAGCGAAGCCTCCTCGACGAGCGACGGCATCAACACGACGCAGCTCTTCTTTTCACAGACTGTCCTAGACTACATCTACGCGAACGTCTCCCCCTATAACACAAAGGGGAAGGACACGACGACGAACGCGAGCGACCACGTCTACACGCCGGAGACGAAGGGGGAGACGTTGCTGACCCTGACGGGCGACTACACGGACGGCTACGCGGCGACGTTCGCCATCAATCTGCCGATCACGAGCGCCTGATGGCAGGAGCCGATCCACAAGGAGAAACACGATGAAGACACGACTGTTCCGAAGGGGCTGCTCCGCTTTGGCGGGCCTCACACTGATGACGACCATGCTGGCAGCCGGTGCCGTGGCCCAGGTGCCAGACGGCCCCGGCGGTGGCGGGCCGCCGCCCGGCGGGCCTGATGGCGGTCCCCCTCCGGGTGGGCCTGGCGGTCCGGGGCAAGGCGCAGACGCCCGCGCGGCCTTCCGAGGCCCCTCCCCGTTCGCCGTCGGCACGGTCAATGCGGTGGAGGCGGGCGCGGGGACGATCACAATCGTCTCGCAGTTCGGTGGCGGCAGTAACTCTCAGGTGATCAGGGTCAGCCCGGATGCACAGATCGTCACCCAATCCGAAGTCGCGGTGGCCGATCTGAAGGTCGGCGATCAGGTGCAGGTACAGGGCGTTCCGACCGGAATCGCCGTCTCGTCGGTCATCGCCGGCAAGGCTCCGGTCGGCCTGTCCGGCAGCGGAGGCTTCGGCCCCGGCGGGCCGGGCGGGACCGCCACCCCGCCGAGTTTCGCCACGGCTAAGGGAACGATCAAGGCTCTGCCCACGAGAGCGGACCCACACCTCACGGTCAGCCTGTCGGCAGACATACAGCTCTCCCTGAAGATCGCCGACGGCACGAAGATCACCCGGTACACGGTGCTGAAAATCTCCGACATCAAGAGCGGCGACCGCGTCATGGCGTCCGGCGAAACCGCCGCCGACGGGGCGCGGACCGCCGGCATGGTGGCAATCAATCTGCCCGCACAGAACGGTTTCGGCAGGCCCAACGGCCCCCGCCGGTAGGGCATGAGCAGCATCGCCGCGTACAAAGCTCGGTCAAATGAGCGTATATGCGGCGGCATCTGCGATTAATATGCCGCTCACAAGCGTATAAAGAACCGGTCACGGATGACCCGATAAACATCCTGTGAATGGAAAGGTAGTACGAATGACACTCACAAGGATTCTGCTCCGCTACGTCCTGCCCCTGTTTACCCTCAGCCTCGTCGCTCTCTGCCAGAGGGCCCCCGCCGCCCCACTCGCCGACCGGGTGGCCGTGGCCGGGAACGCCCCCGCCGTGGCCGCCGCCAGGTCGGCGGGCCGCCTGTCTGGAACCACGCCGGTCAGCATCGCGCTCACCCTCCCCCTGCGGAACCAGGCCGCCTTGGAGGACCTGCTCGCCCGCCTCCACGACCCGTCCGACCCGGACTATGGGCACTATCTGACCCCGGCGCAGTTCGCCGCACGCTTCAGCCCGACCAAGGCCGACTACGAGGCCGTGGCCGCCTTCGCCCGCGCCCAGGGCCTGACCGTGACCGGGACCCACGCGAACCGGCTCCTGCTCGACGTTTCCGGCCCGGCGAGTTCGGTAGAAACCGCCTTCGCCGTCCGCCTGAACCGCTATCAGGCGGCGGATGGCCAGGAGTTCCGCGCGCCGGACGCCGCCCCGTCTGTGCCTCGCGCCCTGGCCGGGCGACTGACGGGCGTCGCCGGCCTGAGCGACGCGGCCGTCCGACGTCCGCACAATGTCCGCCTGTCTGACGAGGCGGCCCTCCGGCCGGAGGTGTCCGGGCGTCCCGCCGCGGGCACCAGCCCCAGGGGTGGCCTGGCACCCACCGACATCAAGGCCGCCTATAACCTGAGCGGCGTCTCCCTCGACGGCACGGGCCAGACGCTCGCCCTGTTCGAGCTGGACGGCTACAATCCCACCGACATCAGCGCCTACGAGAGCCGCTTCGGCCTGCGGAGCGTCCCGCTCCAGAACGTCCTCCTGGACGGCGCTCCGGGCACGGCGGGGACGAACGCGGACGAGGTGACGCTCGACATTGAGCTGCAAATCGCACTCGCGCCAGGTGCGAGCAAAATCCTGGTCTACGAGACCGGCCCCACCGACGCCGATACCCTGGATGCCTACAGCCGGATCGCCGACGACGACCTGGCGAAGCAGATCAGCACCTCCTGGGGGCTGGATGAGCCAGACAGCGCCCCGAGTACGCTCCAGGCCGAAAACCCCATCTTCCAGCAGATGGCCGTCCAAGGTCAGACCATCTACGCCGCCTCGGGTGACAACGGGGCCTACGACACCGGCAGCCGGGCGGACGGCGTGAGCGTGGATGATCCCGCCTCGCAGCCCTATGTCTGCGGGGTCGGCGGAACGACGCTGACGACGAGCGGGGCGGGCGGTGCCTACGCCTCTGAAACCACCTGGAACGGCGGGAGCGTCGCGAACGGCGCGGGCGGGGGCGGCATCAGCACGGTTTGGGCGACCCCGACCTGGCAGGAGTCGGCAGTCTCGGCGGCTTCAGGGGGGTCTACGACGATGCGGAACGTGCCGGACGTCTCACTGAACACGAATCCGAACACGGGCTATGCGATCTATGTCGGGGGGGCGTGGCAGGTCTACGGCGGGACGAGCTGCGCCGCGCCGCTCTGGGCCGGGTTCACTGCTCTGGTCAACCAGCAGCGCACCGCCAACGGGTTATCATCACTCGGACAGGCAGCCCCCGTCCTCTATCCGCTCCTGGCCGGCGCGCGCTATGCCGCTGATTTCCACGACATCGCCAACGGCAGCACGAACCTGTATTATCCGGCTGTGACGGGCTATGACGATGCTACCGGGCTGGGAACGCTCGACGGGGCCAACCTGCTGGCGGACCTCGTACCGGCCGCCACCGGTCGCACGCATCTGCTGTGGAACAACACCGACGGGCGCGTCATGCTGTGGAGCATCGCCCAGAACGGTTCCTTCACCCTCAACGGCTTCGGGCCGTACACCGACGGTGCCCCCCAGAACCTCTGGCATGCCACCGCCGTCGCGACGGGACCGGACGGCAAGAGCCACCTGCTCTGGAACAACACGGACGGGCGCGTCATGCTCTGGACGGTAGATGACAGCGGCAGCTTCACCCTGGCGGGCTACGGCCCGTACACCGACAATGGCGCGAACAATCTGTGGAGCGCCACCGGGGTTTCGGTGGGTCCGGACAACGTCGTGCATCTGCTGTGGAACAACACCGACGGGCGCGTTATGCTGTGGAACGTCGCCCAGGACTTCAGCTTCACGATGGCGGGCTACGGGCCGTACACGGATAATGGGGCAAACAATCTCTGGTCGGCCACCGCCCTCGCCACAGGCTCCGACAACAAGACGCGCATCGTCTGGAATAACACCGACCATCGTGTCATGCTGTGGAGCGTAGACAGCGGCTATAACTTCACCCTGGCCGGCTTCGGCCCTTACACCGACAACGCGCCGGGCAACACATGGTCAGCGGTGGGCGTGTCGGCGGGTCCGAGTGGCACGACCCATCTGCTTTGGTCCAACACAGACCGCCGCATGATGTTTTGGGATGTGGACAGCTCGTTCAACTTCACACTGGCAGGCTTCGGCCCCTACACAGACGGTTCTCCTGCGAACCTGTGGAACGCGGCGGCTCTGGCAACGGGGCCGGACGGACTGAGCCACGTCTTGTGGGGTAACACGGACGACCGGGCCATGCTGTGGGGGGTGGACAGCTCTTTCGACTTTACCGTCTCGGGCTACGGGCCATACACCGATAACGGCGCGAACAACCTGTGGAGCACCACCGCCGTCTCAGCGGGGCCATGACCTGAGCCGCAAAAATCCCCTCGGCCTTTAAAGGCCGAGGGGATATTGGACGGGAGCACCAGGATTCGAACCCGGGACCTTTCACTTTGGAGGCGAACGCACTACCAGCTGTGCTATACTCCCATGTCGTTTTGTGAGGATAAGGGGCGGGTAAAGCCCGCCCCGACCGCCTACTTCGCTTCGCGGTGCAGCCGATGGACGCGGCAGCGGGGGCAGTACTTGTTCAGTTCCAGCCGCTCCGGGTGCTGACGCTTGTTCTTGGTGGTCGCATACGTCCGCTCCTTGCATTCACTGCAAGCGAGGGTGATGATGACCCGTGCTTCATTAGCCATGTCTGTGTCCTATGGTGTCAGGCCGGGGCGAAAGAAGTTCACCCCGGCAGAGTCTCTGTCTTAGGCGAGGATCTTGGTGACGACGCCCGCGCCCACCGTGTGCCCGCCCTCCCGGATCGCGAACCGAAGGCCCTCCTCCATCGCGATCGGCGCGATCAGCTCGCCCACGATCGTCACGTTGTCCCCCGGCATCACCATCTCCACCCCCTCCGGCAGGTCCAAGTTGCCGGTGACATCGGTGGTGCGGAAGTAGAACTGAGGACGATACCCCTTGAAGAACGGCGTGTGACGGCCGCCCTCCTCCTTCGACAAGATATACACCTCGCCCTCGAACTTCGTGTGCGGCTTGATGCTCCCAGGCTTCGCCAGCACCTGCCCACGCTCGATGTCCTTGCGCTCCACGCCCCGCAGCAGGATCCCCGCGTTGTCACCCGCCTGAACCGTGTCCAAAGTCTTGCGGAACATCTCCATCGAGGTCGCCACCGTGTTCTTCGTCGCCTCACGGATCCCCACGATCTCGATCTGCTCCCCCGCCTTCAGCACCCCGCGCTCCACACGCCCCGTCGCCACCGTCCCGCGCCCGGTGATCGTCATCGTGTCCTCCACCGGCATCAGGAACGGCTTGTCCACGTCCCGCGCCGGAGTCGGGATGAACGAGTCCACCGCCTCCATCAGCCGAAGGATCGCAGGCTCCCCGATCTCGCTCTGGTCGCCTTCCAAGGCCTTCACCGCCGAACCCACCACGATCGGGCAGTCGTCGCCGGGGAACTCGTACTTCGACAGAAGCTCCCGCACCTCAAGCTCCACCAGCTCGATCAGCTCCGGGTCGTCCACCATGTCCGCCTTGTTGAGGAACACCACGATGGACGGCACCCCCACCTGACGCGCCAGCAGGATGTGCTCGCGCGTCTGCGGCATCGGGCCGTCGGCGGCCGAGACGACCAGGATGGCCCCGTCCATCTGGGCCGCGCCGGTGATCATGTTCTTGATGTAGTCGGCGTGGCCGGGGCAGTCCACATGGGCGTAGTGGCGCGCGCCGGTCTCGTACTCGACGTGGGCGGTGTTGATGGTGATGCCGCGCTCGCGCTCCTCGGGGGCGGCGTCGATGGAGGCGTAGGAGCGGGCGGTGGCCCCGCCGGCCTTGGCCAGCACATTGGTGATCGCCGCCGTCAGGCTCGTCTTGCCGTGGTCCACGTGCCCGATCGTCCCGATGTTCACGTGAGGCTTGCTCCGGTCAAACTTCGCTTTTGCCATGTTCTAACTTCCTCGTTTGTTCTATGCTTAAGTGTGTGGTGCCCACGAAGGGAATCGGACCCCTGGCTTTTTCCTTGCGGAGAAGCCTAACCCAGTTCCGGGGCATTGTCTGCGCCCCACCGGTGTGGTGAGACGCCATGGATTATACCCCAAGGCGCGCGCGATTGCAACCCCTCCTCCGAACACGTTCCTTGACACCCGAACGAAATGGGCGTATACTTTGCCTGGCTGCGGTGACCTTTCTGCACCTAAACCTCCGTTCAAGGGGAACGAAAATGATCCAGGACGTTGATGAGACTTTAAGCGCTCTGTTGTCCGCCGAACTGAGCAGGGTCCCCGGCTGCGGCATTACCGACCGGGGACAGATCACCTTCGACCCACCCGGCGTGGCGGAGGGAGCGGCGGCAGACTCGATGCGCCTCAACCTCTACCTACACGATGTTCGCGAGAACCGCTCCGTCCGTGAGAGCGGCCTGCGGCTCACCCGGAAGCCCGGCGAGGACACGGTCGGCGTGCGCCGCCCCCCCGTCAACCTCGACCTCTCCTACCTCGTCACCGCCTACGCCGGGGGCGACGCGGCGGGGGAACACCGCCTGCTGTCGGAGGCGCTGGGCGTACTGCTCCGCTTCCAGGACGTGCCGGGAGAGTACCTGCGCGGCGTCTTGGAAGAGCAGGGCGTCACGCTCGCCGTGGCCCAGCCGGACCACCTCGCGAGCGCCGACCCGCCCGCGCTCTGGCAGGCCCTGGGGGGGCGGATGCGGACCGCCCTCAGCCTGGTCGTCACGGCGCAGTTCAACCCCTACGAGACGCGCTGGACCAAGGTGGTGCGCGAGATGGTGATCGGCGTCGGCCTCGGGACGCCGCCGCACGGCCCGCAGCGCCCCCTGGACGTTTCCTCCATCCGGGTCAGCGTGGCGGGCGTCGTGCTGGACCAGGGCGCGGAGGCGCCGCTGCCGGGCGCCCGCGTGGCCGTGGAGGGCTGTCCGGGGGAAGCGACCACGGACGCGGGCGGCTTCTTCTCCCTGCTCAACCTGCCGCCCGGCCCGCACACGCTCCGGGTCAGCCGCGCCGGCTACCGGAGCCGGGAGGCTCAGGTGGTCGCGCCCGCCCCAGGGCACCCCGAGCAGCTGGAGCCGTGCGTCATCACGCTGCACCCGCTGGGAGACGCCGAGCGCGCCCTGGAGGCGGCGGCGCGGGCGGCGGAGGCCCGCAGCCTGCCGGGCGTCGCCGACAAAGGCCGCCTGTACCACGCCTCCCTGTCCGGCCTGCTCCGCCGCGAGGACGGCCTCCCCGCCGCCTATGTCTCGGTCGAGGCGGGCGGCAAGCGGACCACGACCGACGCCGACGGCATCTACTGCTTCCTCGACCTGCCCCCCGGCCCGCACACGATCACCGCCGACCTGCCGGGGGTTGGACTGCGCGAAATCACCCCCGCCTCCGCCGCCCCGAGGCAGGAAAAAACGGCCACAAAAAAATCTTCGTAAACACGCCGCATGTCATTGACAAAGCGTGGAAGTGGTGATACAATCGCCTCAGTGCCCCCGAGGAAGACGGCGGCACTCCCGCCAAACTCAGCACACTTAAGTACCAAGAACTCTCTGCACGACCTATCACGCTGTAAGACCTGTAAGACCCAGTCGCCTGCCCATTCCGCAAGGTTTCATACAGATCGGATTGGACACGAGATTCCGCCGCATCCCGAAGGTGCGGCGCCCGAGTGATCCGAACTAGGTGCCGCAGTACGTTTGCCCCACCTCCCTTAAATGCTCGCCAGATGAACGCTCGCTAAGGTCCTAGCGATTCGCCGCCGCAAGGCTCGAGTCCCGGTGCCCTCCCGTAGGCCCTGACTCTGCCCTTCGCGCCCGGCGCGTCGCCTTCCCGCTCGTCCTGCCGTAGCCGTAGTTGTTTCACTGTCCAACGCTGAACTACCATCACAAAGGAGCGCCCCCCATGCCAGAGTATCTCGCCCCAGGATTGTTCGTCGAGGAGATCGACAGCGGAAGTAAACCCATCGAAGGGGTCGGCACCAACACGGCCGCCTTCATCGGCTACGCCAAGAGCGGGCCGTTCAACAAGCCGACCTTCATCAGCGACTGGACCTCGTTCTGCCGCTGGTTCGGCGAGGAGGAAAACGGCCTCACCGCCGCGCTCTGCGCCGAGCTGGGCATGACGGTGTCCGAGGTCCGCACCGCCAAAGAGGCCTCGCGCAAGGGCTGGACCGAGTTCGCGTCGGCCGCCGTGGACAAGGCGGCAAGGGAGAAGAAGACGGCCACGGTCAAGAGCTTCCAGCAGCTCCTGAAGGACTACAAGATTGACCGCAGCGGCCTCCCGTACATGGAGGACAGCTACTTGGCGCATGCCGTCAAGGGCTACTACAACAACGGCGGCGGGCGGGCCTACATCGTCCGCATCGCTCACCCCAACGACATGAAGGCGCTGGCGGGTAAGCCGGAGGCGGGCACCAAGCCGGTCCGGACCGAGGCCGCCCCCGCCCAGATCACGGCCGGGCCGCTCCTGCTGACCGCCCAGAAGCCGGGCGCGGCGGGCAACGACATCAAGGTCGAGGTCGAACACGCGGGCGACGGCAATGAGTTCAAGCTCAAGATCACTCAGGGCGACGGTGCCCCCGAGATGTTCCCGCCGAACCCCAAAGACAAGCCGCTCACCCTGGAGAGCGTGGCAGAGACGATCAACCGGCACTCCAAGCTGGTCAGGCTGGAGGTGGCGAAAGACGTCGCCACCGCCGCGCGCCCCGACATGAAGGTCTTCGTGCTGGCGGGCGGGGCCGAGGCGACCGAGACGCAGCTCGCCAAGGCGTCCGGCACGACCGCCCTCGCCCCCGCCGGCTCGCCGCTCTCCAACGGGCTTGCCAGCCTGCGCGCGGACGACTTCATCGGCGACGCCGCCCAGCGCAGCGGGCTGGGCGGCCTGGTCCCCGTGGACGGCGTCAACATGATCGCCATCCCGGACCTGATGGCGGGCGTCTGGAAGCGCGAGAAGATCCTCGTGGGCGACAAGGAGGAGTTCACCGAGGAGACGCTGGTCCTGGACGACAAGCGCCGCGAGGCGATCCTCGCCGACCAGGCCGCCCTGGTCCAGCACTGCGAGCTGGCGGGCTACCGCATGGCGATCCTCGACCCGCTGCCCGGCCTTTCGCCGCAGGAGGTCAACGACGTCACGATGGGGGTCAACTGGGGCTGTGAACACGGCCAGGCGGCCATCTACTACCCGTGGATCAAGATTGCCGACCCCGTGAACAAGGGCCAGCAGATCTTCGTGCCGCCGTCTGGCCACATGGCGGGCGTCTGGGCGCGCGTCGGCGGCGAGCGGGGCGTCCACAAGGCCCCCGCTAATGAGGCCGTCATGGGCGCGGTGGGCATGGAGGTGCAGGTCACCAAGGGCGAGCAGGAGATCCTGAACCCCAACGGCATCAACTGCATCCGCTCCTTCCCCGGCACCGGCATCCGCGTCTGGGGCGCGCGCACCCTGGCGACGCGCGGCAACCCGTCCTGGAAGTACGTCAACGTCCGGCGGCTCTTCAACTACCTCGAAGAGTCCATGGAGCAGAACCTCCAGTGGGTCGTCTTCGAGCCGAACGACATGGACCTCTGGGGCCGGGTCCGCCGCAACATCTCCGCCTTCCTCTACACCGAGTGGAAGGAGGGCAAGCTGTTCGGCGGTGCGCCGCAGGAGGCGTTCTACGTCAAGTGCGACGCCGAGACGAACCCGCAGGAGATGATCGACCTGGGCCGGCTGTACTGCGAGATCGGCGTGAACCCGGTCAAGCCCGCCGAGTTCGTCATCGTCCGCATCGGGCAGTGGTCCGGCGGCGGCAGCATGGCCGAGGCATAGCCTCCGCCCGTCTCGCCCGGCCGATCGCGGACGCCGGGCGGGACTCTCACCCTGACACGAAAGGACAGATACCATGGCAGAAGTAACCGGCGCAGTCAGTTTCTACATCGAGGTGGACGGAATCACCGAGGGCTTCTTCAAAGAGGTTTCCGGCGGCGACATTGATGTGGAAGTCATCGAGCATCGGGGGTCGGGCAAGACCGGCGAGCAGGTCATGTACAAGATCCCCGGCAACGCCAAGTACGGCAACATCACCATGCGGCGCGGCGTCACGGACGACACCAAGCTGCACGACTGGTTCCAGAAGATCCTGGACAAGGGCGTCGAGGGCAACCGCAAGAACGGCTCCCTGACCGGCTACGACAAGGCACAGAAGGAGGTCTACAAGATCAACTTCACCAACGCCTGGCCCTGCAAGGCCAAGGGCTTCGTGGTAGACGCCTCCAAGAACGAGTTCACCCTGGAAGAGTTCGAGATGTGCGTCGAGCGCATCACCCGCGCCAAGTAGGCGAGGAGGCCGAGTAACGGAAAACAGTAACCACGGAAAACAGTAACCAATGAACAAATCCGCGAAGACCGGCGGACTGCAAACCGAGTTCGACTTCACCCTGCCGCGCGGCTATGTGGACGACGCGGGCACGCTGCATAAGCAGGGCAAGATGCGCCTGGCGACCGCCATGGACGAGATTGCCCCGCTGCGCGACCCGCGCGTGCGCGCCAACCAGGCCTACCTGGTCATCATCCTGCTCACCCGCGTCATCACCGCGCTGGGCACGGTCGAGGCCATCGACACGAGCGTCGTCGAGAACTTCTTCTCGGCGGACCTGGGCTACCTCCAGGACTTCTACCGCAAGATCAACGAACTCACCCCCGAGGACGGCTCGGAGGATGCCGACTCGGGGGAATAGTCCGCTACCCCTCGGACCGTCTGTACGAGGAGGTAGCCTACATCGCCTACCACTTCCACTGGCCGCTCGACCGGATCCTGGAACTGGAACACGCCGAGCGGCACAAGTGGATGGAGGAGATCAGCAAGATCAACAAGCGGCTCTCCGGGGGCGACTGACGAAACGCGGCAGCAGCCGCGCTCCCGTCGTCCCCTCTTTTCCTTTTATGGAATAATGTGGTTTGGTAATCTGATAGAGGAAGGAGGTGAAAGACAAAGTGAAGACACAGACTCTGATTGAACAAGCGGGCATTGGAGCGGCCGGGAGAAAAGCCAGTGCGTTCGCCCACGCGCTCGGGGCGCGTTATCACGCCTACACGCAGCACCTTGACTCGGAAACTTACCAAGACCCCGCCACCCATCAATCAAGAACCTATCAGGATGGCGATCTTACCGGGCCGTATTATCCTAAGTCTGGATACCACGGGCCGCAGTCCGTGTCGCCGTGGCAGACCCTCACGGGTGCCGGAACGGTCGTGTACGTCAATGGAATGAACAACAACCTGGCCGCGCATGTGGAAGCCGCACAGGCCACAGCAGACAAAGAGAAACACCCAGTCGTCGGGGTCTTCAATGCTACAGGCATCACTAAAGCCACGAAGCTTGCGAGCGCCGTCCTCGGCAAGACTTGGAGTGGGCGCCTCGGGACCGGCTTGGGCCTTGCTGCGGACGCGGCCCAATGCCTTTCGGATGACGAAGGTGATTTTCTTAACAACCCGGCGATCACAACCCTGGTCGAAGTACTGAAACGCGGCTCAAACCGAAACATCGTCGCACATTCCCAGGGCACACTCATTGTCACCGCCGCGTTGAGGCGGCTAAAGGACAAGGACAGCAAAAAGCGTCGAGACTTCTCCGGCTACAACATTAAGTTCTTTGGCAGTCCCGCTTCCACGCGCATCGTCGGCCCGAACTACGTCGACGACACATCCAACAACGACGACGCCGTAGCCTCCTTCGCGATGGATGGCTTGTCGCTGCTCAGGAACACGCGCCGCTTGCCGAAACTGCTGCTGGCTCAGGTCGGCATTCACACCTCCGCCTTCGGTGATAATGAACTCAGCCGCTACAACAATCGCATCCTGACGCCGGACCGCGGGAAGTTTATCGGGCCGCACAACTACGAAAATTATGAGAACGCTTCCCCCACTTTCGACGAGTTGAGCAACGGCAGGGCGCACCTCCCGTCACACACGCCTAAGCTGGAGAAGACGACTTGGCCGGCGACGCTACGCGCCCTGACCGGCTATAACGCTTGGGGGCCTGCCGCCGCCCGCAAGGCGACTAGTGTATCACGCTCCGTTCTCTCTGGAACACTTAATGCACGGAGGTGGATCGGTTCTCGCGCACACGCTTTGAAAGACTGGGCAGGTTCGAAGGCTCATGCGGCCTTCAGTTGGTCACGAGATACAGCCCGCGCTGCTGGCAACCGGCTTGACGGTGAAGCCCACGACTCCGGCCAGTGGATGCTTCGGAACCGGGAATGGATCGGCGATACCCTGCACGAAGCCTCCACAGTATTTGGTGTTCTCGCCGCAGTGTTGGGTGTTACCGCCCTGGCCATTCCTCCTACGGCACCGTTTCTGGTGCCGGCGGCTCTGACGTTCGGGGCGGCGGCCGCCGCCGCGCGGGCCTGGCACAGCACCAGCCTGGCGGTCGGGACGATTGACGGCAGCGTCCGCCCGGAGGCGGCGCTGAATGAGGCGAAGTGGGCGGCCGTGGACACGGCCCTGTCGGTCGCCACCGTCAGCGTCTCCAACGCCCGCTTCATCGCGAGGGCGACGACCGTTCCTGGGATGAAGGCCGTCGCGCCGATGCTGAACAATCCGGCGAATACGGCCGTGACGCTCAACCACATCTTGCAGCAGACCAACAAGCTGTTCGGGCTGAAACTCGGCCTGATCCTGCGGAACCCGATGTTGGCTGCACGGCTCGGCTGGGTCAGCAAGGCCCTCGCCACGGCGAAGTTCGTGAAAAAATTGGTGGAGATGGGCACGTCCCGCCTCCTCCGCATCGCGCACGGTGTAGCGCACGGCATCGCGGGGGGGGCTAAGTCCGCCTGGAACTTTGCCAAGGATACGGGAACTGGACTGCGGCATTGGGGCGAACAGAGAGCACATCAGGCCGGTGAGTTTTTCCATAACCTCAAGGAAAAGTACTACCCCTCGCCTAAGCACGACAATGCCTCGGGCAGCGCCGCGCAGGACATCGGGCAGTGCGCTACCGACAAGTTTGGCATTCTGGGAATGGGCATGCGCAACGCGGCCACCAACACACTGGCCGGGGTCATCGGACGGCATGGCAGCCCGACGGCCAAAAACAGCGAGCTGGACCTTCACGCCCATTCGCAGAGCGGCATGAGCGTCTCCGAGGCGTTCCATCCGCGGGACGGTATGAGCGTCTCCGAGGCGTTCCATCCGCAGGGCGGTATGAGCGTCTCCGAGGCGTTCCATCCGCAGGGCGGTATGAGCGTCTCCGAGGCGTTCCATCCGCGGGGCGGTATGAGCGTCTCCGAGGCGTTCCATCCGCGGGGCGGTATGAGCGTCTCCGAGGCGTTCCATCCGCGGGGCGGTATGAGCGTCTCCGAGGCGTTCCATCCGCGGGGCGGTATGAGCGTCTCCGAGGCGTTCCATCCGCGGGGCGGTATGAGCGTCTCCGAGGCGTTCCGGCAGTTGAAAGGCAAGAGGAAGGACGTGCGCGGGCCGGATGTCCCCACGTTCGGGAATGCCGCCTGGTCCCTGCCCACCCATCTGCTCGGCTACCATAACCATGCGTTCGGTTCCGGTGTCATTCCCACGCGCGGCGGCTCTACCGCGGGCATCGGGGCGCTCCTGCGGACACCATTTAATCAGTCAAATCCTTTGAACCCGTTCCTGGGCCTGCGAGGCATGGTTTCCACCCCAGATGCCCATTCGCGGGGCGGCATGAGCGTCTCCGAGGCGTTCCATCCGCAGGGCGGTATGAGCGTCTCCGAGGCGTTCCGGCAGTTGAAAGGCAAGAGGAAGGACGTGCGCGCGCTTCCTTTCCTGACCGGCCGGAAGCCGAACACTGTCTGGAGCGCACTGGATCGCGGGGTTCGCGGCGGCAGTAGCGGCTTGGAGCGTGGCCTGCGTGGAAGCGGCACGACTCTGGACACCGGCCTGCGCGGGAGGGGCCAGGACTTGGACACGGGCTGGCGCAACAGCGCCGCCGTCTATGGTTCCACCGCGCGCTTGGGCGGCGGGATGCTGGATCACCGCCTCAGCCGCAGCGGCTCCCGGGCCGTCAAGGCAGGGCGTTCCGGCGCGAACGCTGTGGATGACTCTTTCGATGCCGCCAAAGCCCTCCAACGCAGCGGGTATGGCGACCATCCTGACGTCAACCCCGCCGCCCTGCGCGCGGACCTCCGCAAGCAGAGCAGCGGCTTCCTCCCGGACGGCAATATCCGCGCCAGGCTCGGCGGACACCTCGGCTTCGACCCCGGCGGCGCGCGCCTGCACACCGGCCCCGCCGCCGCCGCCGCGTCCCGCCGCCTGAACGCCGAAGCCTTCACCATCGGCAACGATGTCTTCTTCGGCGAAGGCCGCTTCGACCCGCACACGCCCAAGGGCCTGGGCCTGATCGCCCACGAACTCACCCACGTCGGCCAGCAGACCGGCACGACCGGCAGCAAGGCCCGCTTCTTCAGCGAGGCGGGCGGCGACCAGATGGAGCGCGAGGCCCAGCAAACCGCAGAACACGTCCTCGCGAACGCCGGAAGCCGCAGCGGCCTATTCGTGGAAGACTACGTCCGCGAGTACGAGGGCGACGGCGGGCTGACCCAGGCCGACCAGTTGCGGCTGGACCGCATCTCGGTCATGGCGCTGGCCGAGGCGCAGCGGATGCTGGCGAGTCAGGGGATGCACGGGAGCGTCAACGCGGACGCGCTGGACGTGGAGGTCGAGATTGACCTCGGCGAGATGAGCGACGGGGAAGCGGCACGGGCGTGGGCGGGAGTGATTGTGGCGGGTGTCAGTCAGAGCGCCCGGCCGGGTGGCACGTTCACGGAGCCATCGCGCCCACATCTCGCCCGAAAAGAGCTGGACTGGGACTGGAGCAGCACGGTCGCGCCGCAGGACTGGAAGTACTCCGACCGCATCATCTGGAATGACACGCCCGGTGGAGTCGCCGGAAGGCCGGACAACACGTTCATCAAGGCTGCGGTATACAACACAAAAGCACTTGATCCCAGTCAGTATGCCACGATTGGACAGCGCAGCAACTATTACGAGGTCATGAGCAACATCATCCAGCAAAACCCGGCATGCAAAGACGTGAAGTTCTTCGATGCGGCGGCCCAGGTCACCAATGCCCGGAGCGTGGGCGCCGTCGAGCATTTCTGGGGGAGCGGTTTCGGCAGCGGGCCGCTCGCGCTCCGCGGCCCGCAGGCGAAATCTATTTACACCGATGTCAATGCTGAACTATTCACGGCAAACATGGGTGTCATCAACAGCTTGCTATACCGAACAAAAGTGCCGACAAGCCCACTCGTTCCCGGCTCGACCACCCCCATCTCTGCCACGGCATTTGATCTTGAGATGGTTGAAAAAGAGCAGGGAATTGTTGAGACTCACCTCGCAAAATACAAGGCCACATTCTCACCAAAGACGATCGCGGAAATCAACCGTGATCTGAACTATAAAGGGGTTTATCGTACCATCGGCGAGATCACGTTCTGGCCGCTTGGTGACGCGAAGGCAAGCTACTGGGCAAAAGCGGCTCTGGGTGTGGGCGACCTGGACTTTTTCAACCAGACGCACAGGATCGCCATCGGGAAGGCGAAGGTCTTCGGCCTGCACGGCCTGACCGAGAAAGACTACGCCGCTCACATTCATAGCGCCACCACGCCGTCGTCCGCAGGAGCGGCAAGTTTATCCACCGCCGGGACACCCGTTGTTCCGCCACAGCGCAGGGCGCTGTCAGGAGCGCCGGCCGATCCAGGCCGATCGGAACGCGCGGCGCAGGCTGTGGAAGCGCAGGCCACGGCGAGCGCGTTCGCCGACATGCCCTCACGTTCCCTGATGGCAACCCAGTTCGGCTTCCAGCCCTTGCGCTCCCAGGCTTACGGCACACTCGAACGGGAGGCCGAACATGTGTCTGCCGCCGTGAGGAGCAACGAACCTCATGCCGCGCCCGCGCTTTCGGCCGCCCCATTGGGCATCCAGAATTACGACACTTATGAGCATGTAAAGTTTGGCGGGGAGCCTGGGAACCAGCGGATGGTCACGATCAATGGCGTCGTGGTTTCCTATGGGGAGCTGATCTCCATGGGTGATTTCTTTGAGAACCCGGACCAGATTTACGACACCCCCCCGGCTCAACTCAAAGCGCTGGTGGAAATGATCCGGCGCCAGGTGGCCGATCCGAAATCCGTGACCGACAGTGACTGGGCTAAAGTCTCGCCGCGCTACCTCGACCTCGCGACCAAAAACGATGCCCATTTCGCGCCCTCTAATCCTTCGCTGGTGGCACCTGGCGGCAGCCCCGGCCCGGACCACCGCCAAACCTGGGAACGCCTGCACAAACAGGCGTTGGACCTGGCTCAGGATGGCCAGCCGGACCGGGCGCTGGCGACCAACGCATTCGGCGATCACTTCCTCACGGATGCGTTCGCGACAGGCCACCTGATCAACAAGGGGGATGTCATGGCAAGGTTCCGGTCCCGATTCGCCGACTCGAACACGCGCGCGAGTTTCTTTAAGGCTGTGGCCCGGAACGTCTGGGCGGACTCCTCTGTCGCGGCCTACGTCTCACAGTATGAGACCGGCGAACCTTACATGCTGGGCTGGCACCCGAACATCGACAGTGCGAGCCGATTCTCCGAGTTCCTCAGTGAAGTTTACAAAGCCCAGCCGGACGTGATCGACAACGCAGTGGTCAAAATTATCCATGACCGCCTGAATGACACGGTGGGCGGGCTGGAAGTGCATAACGCGGCGGGACAACTTTGGCATCTTTCCGGTGACGACACTCTCAACAGCGAGAGTCTGGATATGGGGCGGCGCGCTGTGGATCAGTCGCAGAAAAACATCTTAGGCATCAATTCCAGTCGTGTTCCCTCGCCTGGAAGTAAAAATGGCAAGGGATACACGGGAGACCTACAGCCGTTGTACAAAAAGGTATGGAACTACTGTCCAATCCCGACCGATGCCAGCGTCAAGGCGATCCATGATGTGATCGAGACAATGACAAACCCGAGTGCCCAGGAGACCATTGTGGCGGCCGGCGCTATGATTCGAGAAAAAATTCACACGATCATTGAAGAGGCTGTCCGGCTTAAGAAGCTACGCAAAGCCTAACCTTATACTCAGCCCGCTTGACAGACGCATGGCGCTGCCCGCCGGCCGACACGATCCCTCGTTAAGCGACAGATGCGTATCAGAAAAATGAAGTGAGGGAACCATGCCGGTCAATATTCGCCGCCTGCGCTGCCGGGTGATGGTCAAGACGGGCGGGCGCGACGCGCCCGTGGCGCACCACTCCGAGGGGCCGAAGCGGCCTTCGCTGCACTTCGCATTGCCGGAGCCGGAGCCGCGCGCCGAGGCGGTCCCGCCGGAGCCGGCCAATCCGGTGAGGGAGGAGCCGCAGGCGGTCACGCCGGGGCCGGAGCAGGAGGTCAGGAAGGCCGACCCGCGCGCGGTGGCCGACCGGGTTTATGAGCTGATGCGGCAGGAGATCGCCCTGAGCCGCCAGCGCGGCGGGAGCGGGCGGGGCGGGTAGGCATGGGGCCGAGGGCGGCGATAAAGGAGCAGTCATGGCAGGCATTCTGGACAGCGTGAAGGGCGGACGGGGGAAGCTCGGCCACATCGGGGGACAGCTCGGCGCACATGCGCGGCTACCTCGCGGCCTAGTGGCGGCACCGACCGGGCCGAGCGATCCGCAGCGGCGGGACCCCTACGTCAACCTCCGCTTCGCCATCGAGATAGACCACGTCACCGTCGCCCTCTTCACGGAATGCTCCGCGCTGACCATCGAGACGGAGACCTTCGAGTACCAGGAAGGCGGCGTGAACACCTACACGCACAAGCTGCCGACGCGCACCAAATACGGCAACATCACCCTGAAGCGCGGCATGGACGACTCACAGGAGCTGTACCAGTGGTATCTGCTCAACGTGAGTGGCCAGACCAAGCGGCGGAACCTCTCGATCATTCTGTATGACCTATACGGCGGCCCGGCCCGACGCTGGGACCTCATGGGGGCCTACCCCTGCAAGTGGACGGGGCCGGACCTGCGCGTCGATACGGGCGCGGTCGCCATCGAAACTGTGGAGTTCGCCCACTCCGGACTGATTCCGAGCGGCAACTAGAAGGCTCCAGAACACACCCGCGATGACCTCAGAACAACAACAGGCGTTGGACGCGCTCCCCGCGCCGGCGTCATTGGACCGCATCACCCGCTTCCTGAGCGACCTCGGGCAGCAGGGGAACGCGCCCCTGGGCGCGTCGGGCCGGTCGGCGCAGGCCTTCGCCGCCTCCCTCGCGGGCGGGGCGCACAGCTTCAGCGCGCGGCAGGCGTCCGGCTGGGTGGCGATCCTCATGGACCGCTACCAGATCAAGATGGGCGAGATCCAGGAGTTCGCCCTCTGGTTCGTCCGGCGGCAGGAGATACTTTCCCAGACGTCGGACCTGGTCGAGCGCGCGCCCGAGCCGGTGCTTGCACGTCCCCAGGCACCCGATCCAGTCCTTGCGATGCCCCCGGCGGCGGAACGGGCGTCCAGGGCGGTGCAGGCGGAGGGGATGAGTGCGACACTCGCCGCCGACGGCCCCGCTCAGGCCGGTTATACTAAGGCCAGTCCCGGCGCACCGCCGCCGCGGACGGCTCTGCGCCGTCAGGCGGTCACGGCATCGCCGGACGCCCTGCCGCCCTCAGAAGGGGGGCGGGGGCGAGAAGCCCAGGATGCCGAGCCTGACGCGACGGAAGAGTGGCCCCGACGCCGGCAGGCCGATTCCAAGGGGCAAACCACCGCCGGCTCCGCGCGCCGTCGCCGCATCGAGCGCGGGCCGGTCCGGGCAGGCGATGACGCGCCGCCGGGCGATGCCACCGGAGAAGGAACGCCACAGACGGGGATGCCGGAGGAAGAAGCCCCACCGGCCAAGCGGCCCTTCCGGCTGATGCCGCACATGATCACCCGTCCGGCGTTCGTCACCAATGTCGGGCTTGCCGGGATGCTGGCGGGCCTCACCTTGTCGCCTGGGGCGGCGATGGCCCAGGACGCGCCAGACATGGCGCTCGCCCTCCCGCAGATGCTTGGCTCGGGGCCGATGGGCGGGCCGCTGCCGATGTACCCCCCTTTCGCGGGGGCCGGGCCGATGGGCGGGCCGCTGCCGATGTCCCCCGCTCAGGGCGGGATTTCCCCGCTGGGTGTGCCCGCCTTCACGCCGACGGTGACGCCGCTGGCATCCGCCGCCGTCGCGCCGCCGTCAACGGTCTGGCTGGGGATGCCCGCCCCGGCTCCGCCTCCGCCTGATGCCGATGCTCCAGGCTCGGTGGCGTTCCCCGCGACTCGGCCGGCGGCATCGCCGGGCATCGCCTCCCCCACCCCGCCCGCGCCGGACATGACCCTCCTGCCGGGAGTGTCACCGGAAACGCTGGGCATTCAGGCGATCCCCCCGCCCCAGGCCGTCGGGACACAGCCGCCTGTTTCCGCATTTGTGCCACAAACGGGTGTGCCGAGGCTTCCATCCGATGGTCCCGCTTCGTCCCAACCGCCGGTCGCTCCGCCCGCGCCGACTAACGCCTCGCCTGATGCGGCATTGCCGCCGCCTACACCACAATCGCCCGCCTTGATGGGTCTTGCCGCCGGGAGCGCCGCTCTGGCCGCCGCCGAACAACTCGGCGCGCGCCAGCCGCAGGCCGCACCGAGCGATCAGGCCACACCAGGCGATGCGACGACCACCCCAACGGGTGTCACCCTGCCTACTCCCGCCCTAATCGTGCCGACCATCATATCACCTGAGATGGCGCTGCCGTCGCCTCCGCCGCAGCCAGAGCCGCCGACGTCCGCAGCGATGAGCCTGGCCGCCGGGGGTGACGCACTGGCCGCCGCCGAACGATATGTCCAGGCCGCACCGCCCGTGCCGTCCGCGTCGCCGCCTGATGCATCCCGGCCCGCCTCCGCCGCTCCTGCTTTGGCGGGGCTGGTGGCCGGGAGCGCCGCGCTGGCCGTCGCGGACCGGTTCCGCAGTTCCCATTCGCCGCCCGCGCTAGGCGGCACCCGGCCACTCTCGGCGGGGGCCAGCCTGCCGCCACCCGGCGCGGGGCCTTCCCCCATGACCGTCTTTCTGGGAAGCGCGCCCCGTTCGGAAGCGCCCGACGCCGCCATGACGTCCGCGCCACCTTCGCCCTTCGCCGCGACGCCCGAGATGGGGCAGCTCACCCTGCTGGCTCCGCCCTTGCAGATCGCCTCCGCCCAGGCCGAGCGGGGCGGCATCGCGGCCTCCGTGGACTGGCAGACCCTGGCCGGCGGCGCGGGGCCGCTGGATGAGGGGGGCCTGGCACGTCTCAAGCAGGTCCTGCCCGCACAGGCCAGCGTCCTCTATCCGGCCCTGAAGCCGGGGAGTCTGGGACCGGGGGCGGTGAACCTGCCGCTCTCGGCCCCTCTGGTCCAGTCCCTTCTCCAGAAGAGCTATGGCGGCGTCGGCATGGGGATGGCGACGCGGGCCGCCGACATGGCGGCCTCGCTGGGAGGGGGGAAGCCAGCCGCCGCGCCGCTCCCCGCACAGATCGTCCCCGGTCGGCGTCCGTCCGGGACGGCCGCGGGCGTCCTCGGGCATCCCGACGAGGTGCAGGGCGGGGCGGGCGCTCTGGGGCAGGCGGGCAAGGGGCAGGCCACGCGCGGCGGCGTCCTGGACTTCCTCGGCCTCCCGGTGCGCCTCGCGCCGAGCCTCGGCGGGCGGTCCGATCTGGCCCGCGAAACCACCCTCCGCAATGCGGGCCAGGGTCCGGTCGCATCGCAGCAGACCCTGCGCCCGGAGCAGTTCGCGCCCCTGCGGAACCGCCTGTTCCCCGCCTTCAGCAGCATGGCCGTCGAGCCTGACAAGGGCGCCTGGCGCAGAGCCGCCCCCGCCTTCGGCCTGCGCGACGGCAGCCCGACCACGCTGCTCTCGCCGGACGCCCGCGTCCCGGTCCAGACCCCGACCATGCCGCAGCCGCCGTCCCGCAGCAGGCCGCCGGCGTCTTCACCGTCCGCTACGCTGTCGGGTTTACCGCCCGCCGCGCTCTCGGGCGGGCAGCACGCCGCGTCTTTACGCGCACCGTCTTTGCGTGCGGCGTCTCTGCTCGGGACATCGGCGCCGACGCCCACCCTGCTCTCGCCTTCGATGCTCGCAACGGGGCACAAGGCTCCGGCAGTCCCAGGGCGGCCTTCTGCGCTCGGCTCCTCGCTGGCGGCGGGCGGGCAGCACACGCCCGATACCCCGATGACGCACGGGCTGGGGGCCGCCATGGGCGCATTGCCTCGGGCACGCACCCCATTGGACGCCCCCGGAGGAGCCGGTTTCGTGCCGCCCCACAGCGTATCGCTGCCGTTCCCGTCGGCCCATCCTTTGCTGACCGGACGGAACGGGACACCTCTCACGGCAAGCCAGCACGTCCTCGCGCCCTTGGGACCGGCAGTTGGTCGCACGAGCGGCATTGGACACCACTTGGACCTGGAGCCGTCACATCATCCCCTATCTAGCCACACGCTTTCGTCGGCCGGCTCGGCGCATCTGCCGTCAGGCCCAACGCATGGGTCTACGAGGCACGGGCCACTTTCTGGGCCTAAGTCATCCCCCGGCTTTGGGCCGCTCGTTCAACACTCTTTCGCCGCGCCTCCAAACACACAAGGAGGGATGCGCTCGCTGCCAGCCACCGCCAGGGGTAGTTACCATGCAGGCCGGGGGCCACTCACCGCCCCGCCCCTGACGGGGTCGCGTGGCCGGGCGTCCGGCCACCGCCTGCCGCTTTCCAGCGCGTTCGTTCCGGCCGGTGGGCGTTCGGCAGGCCACAGCCGCCACGCGCATGCGAACGCGCGGCCCTGGGGGGACTCTCTGAGCCTGCCGACACCGCGCCGGATTTCAGCGTCGCACTCCGTTCCGGCACCCGACCCGTCTCTGGGCTTCTCCCACACAGGCGGCGCGGGCGGGCATCGGGGCGCTTCACACCTCTCCGCCGGCCTGCCTTTAGCCGCCCTGGCTCTGCCGCACCGGGCCGTGGCTCCGACAAACTTCCCCGATTCGCGGCTCATCAGCTCGCCCCACATGGCCGCCCCCTTCAGTGCGCGCGCCGCATCGCTGGCGAGATCGGTGCAGCCGGGGGGGCGACCGAGGGGGGCGGGCGTGGCAGGGGGTTTCAACGGCCCGGCCCCGGCGATGCGCCTGGCACCGCGAGTGCTGCGCCGGCCCGGTGCGGACACGGCGGCGATGCCGCCCATGACGATACAGCGGTCGGAGACGACTGCGAGCGCCACCCCGGCTCAGAACAGGAGCGCCCCGGCTCATGCCCACGCTCCGTCCGGGCCGTCCGGCTCGGCGACCGGCGAGGTGAACGCCCTAGCGGGGGAGGTCTGGGCGCTCCTCAAGCGGCGGCTGGCGACCGAGGCGGAGCGGCGCGGGCGTTGACGGGGGCGCGGCACAGAGGGACGGGCGAGGGGTCGTAAGAAGGACCGAGGGAGGGAAGACCATGCGGATACTGACTGGCGGGACGGGAAAGAGCGGGGCGGGGCTTGCCGGGACGAGGCGAGGCGAGGCGGGACACGGCGGGGCGGCTCACGCCCTGGGAGCGCCGACCAAGGCGACGGTCATCAATCTCGACAAGGACCCGCGAAGCCCCGCCCTGGAGTGCCTGTTCAACCCCACGGAATACTCGTTCACGATGGGCAACAACTGGACGCCCAAGCGGGCCAACGGGCGCGAGATGTCGTTCCTGGAATACACCGGCGGCGACAACAGCACCCTCACCCTGGACCTGTTCTTCGACACGGTCGAGCCGCGCGCCGTCCACGGGCAAGTCCACACGGATGTGACCGAGTACGTCAAGACACTGCGGGAGTTCATGACGCCCTCCGTCGGAAGCCCCGGCACGAAGAACAAGCGCCCACCCTACCTGCTCTTCCAGTGGGGGAAGGGGTACAGCTTCAAATCCGTCCTGCGGAGCATGTCCGTCCGCTATACCCTGTTCAACCAGGGCGGCGATCCGGTCCGCTGCACGGCGAACGTCACCCTGGTCAGCCTTGAAACCGACTCGCCGGAGAACCAGCAGGGGACCAACCCGACCTCCTTCGCCGAGGCCGGGCACAAGCGGCGCGAGGTGATGCCGCAGGACACCCTGGCCCTGATCTCCTTCCAGGAGTACGGCACCCCGAATCACTGGCGGCGCATCGCCGAGGCCAACGGCATGGAAGACCCCAGGGACCTGCGGCCCGGACAGGTCCTCGCCATCCCGCCGGCTTAGGCTGGAAAGTCGGAATGGAAAGGAAACCCCGCCATGCCTCTCGCCTTGAACGAACTTTCAGCCAGAATGGACCAGCCCGTGGGCCTGGGGGCGTCCTATGGCCGCGCCGCCGAGGGGATGCGGACCTACTTCACGCTGAAGCTGAACGGCTCCCAGGCCGGCGACGACCTGCTGAACGACATCCTGGACCTGACGGTCGAGAACAGCCTGCACCTGCCGGACATGTGTACGCTGCGGATACAGGAAGGCGTCTTCGCCGATCCGGGGCGGCGCGAGGCGTTCCACTGGTCCGGCTCGGACGCCTTCACGGCGGGGACGAAGGTGGAGGTGATCGGCGGCCGGTCGTCACTGGACGCCGGCCCGATCTTCGTCGGCGAGGTGGCCTCGCTGGAGATGGACATTTCCTCCCACGGCCTGCCCACCCTGCTGGTACGCTGCTATGACCACTCGCACCGGCTGCACCGGGGCCGCTACAGCCGGTCCTTCCAGAACATGACCGACGCCGACATCGTGAGCCAGGTCTGCACCGAGGCCGGCCTGACCGCCTCGGCGGACGCCACGACCCCGGTCCACGACTGGGTGTTCCAGAACAACCAGACCAACTGGGAGTTCCTGAACGAGCGGGCCGCCCACGCCGGCTGTCGCCTGTTCGGGGCCGGCGACAAGCGGATGCACCTGAAGACCCTCGCGGCCGGTCCCGAGGGACCCGTGACCCTGACGTGGGGCAGCGACCTGATCTCCTTCCGCCCGCGCCTCAATGCCGCCTCACAGGTCAGCGAGGTGTCTGTCCACGGCTGGGACCCGGCGCAGAAGCAGGCCATCGTCGGGACCGCCACGACGCCGAACGGCCTGCCCAGCACCGGCGCCCCGTCCCGGCAGGCCGCCATGGGCGGGTTCCAGGGCGACGCCAAGATGCGGATCACGGACCGGCCCGTCCACTCGCAGACTGAGGCGGAGAAGATCGCGCAGTCGGTCTGCGACGACATCGGGGGCCAGTACATGGAGGCGGAGGGCCTGACTCAATGGGACGCCCGCATCCTGCCCGGCAAACAGGTCAAGATCACCAATGTCGGCTCCCGCTTCTCCGGCGACTACACCGTGACCGCCACCACGCACGTCATGAGCGTGGCGGAGGGCTTCACCACACTGTTCTCCTGCACCGGGAAGCAGCCGGGAACCGTCCTGTCCGCCCTGGATGGGTCGGGCGGGGCCAAACGCACGGCTTTGGGCGGGAACATCGTGGTGGGCATCGTCACGAACAACAAGGACGACAAGAACCTGGGCCGAGTCAAGGTGAAGTACCCCTGGCTGTCGGACAACGACGAGAGTTTCTGGGCGCGGGTCGTCTCGCCCATGGGCGGCCCGACGCGCGGCTTCTACTTCCTGCCGGAAGTGGATGACGAGGTGCTGGTCGCCTTCGAACACGGCGACATCCGCCGTCCCTACGTCCTCGGCGCGCTCTGGAACGGGGTGGACGCCCCGGTCGAGGGCAACGATGCCGCCGTGGAGGGCGGCAAGGTCATCCACCGGATCATCAAGACGCGCATCGGGCATACCATCCTGCTCGACGACAAGGACGACAAGGGCGAGATGAAGATGACCACCAAGAGTGGCCACTTCCTGACCCTGAACGACCGGGACGAGAACGTCACCGCCCAGACCAAGGACGGCCACAAGGTCCTGCTGGACGACCAGAACGGCAAGATCGTCGTCGTGGACAAGACCGGCGGCAACAAGATGACGATCCAGAGCAGCGACAACTCGATCACCATCGAGTGCGTCGGCGACTTCAGCGTGAAGGCGACCGGCAGGGTCAATATCGAGGGCCAGGCGGGCGTGACCGTGACGACACCCGCGCAGATGAGCATTCACTCCGACACCCAGATGAAGATAGACGCCGGTGTCGAGGTCGCCATTGAGGGCGGGATTACTGACATCAAGGGCCTCCTCGTCAAGATCAATTCGTAGACAGGAAGGATCAAAAAGATGCCGCAGCATGTCTGTAACGGCGCGGTGATGATGTGTTCGTTCGGCGTCGCCCCCTCCACGCTGATCGTCCTGCCGATCAACCGGGTGCTGACCAGCAATCAGCCCGCCGCGAACATCATGGACCACCTACCGATGGTCAACGTCATGCCGTTCGGGATGTGCATGACCCCGAGCAACCCGCAGGTGGCGGCGGCCACGGCGGCGGCCCTGGGCGTGCTGACGCCGATGCCCTGCGTCCCGATGACGGAGGCCGCGCCCTGGGTGCCCGGCGCGGTGACTGTCCTGGAAGGGGGCCAGCCCGCCCTGGACAACACCTCCCAGCTCCTGTGCATGTGGGGCGGGGTCATCACGATCTCCGTGCCGGGCCAGTTCACCGAGGAGATTCCCTGATGCCCGACCCGACCAAAGACTTTTTGGGAGCCGGCTGGAAGTTCCCGCCGCGCCTGGATGCGCGGGGCTGCATCGAGCTGGTCTCGCAGGAGCAGGACATCGAGGAGGCCATCCAGATCATCCTGCTGACCAACAAGGGCGAGCGGCCGATGCGGCCCGAGTTCGGGTCCGAGCTGTCCCGGCTGACCTTCGCGCCCATCAACACGGCCACGGCGGGACTGGCCGCGCGCTACGTCCGCGAGGCCCTTGCCCGCTGGGAGCCGCGCATCGGCGTCACTCAAGTCTACGCGCAGCCGGACCCCGGCCACGAGAACCGCCTGATGATCAGCATTGATTACACCATCCCGGCGACGAACTCGGACCGGAACCTCGTGTTCCCGTTCTACACGATCCCCGGAGAAGACTGAGATGAGAATACTGAGAAGAGAGGACTGAGAAGAGCCATGTCCCTGAACGCGCCCAACCTCGACGACCGCACCTTCCAGGACATCGTGGACGACGTCAAGCGCCAGATCGGGCGGCGCTGCCCGGAGTGGACCGACCACAACGTCTCCGACCCCGGCGTCACGCTCATCGAGCTGTTCGCCTGGATGACGGACATGACGCTGTTCCGGCTCAACCAGGTCCCCGAGCGCAACTACATCAAGTTCCTGGAGATGATCGGCGTCTCGCTCCAGCCGCCCGCCCCGGCCCAGACCGACCTGCGCTTCCGCCTGTCCCGCGTCATCGAGGACCGGGACGGCGAGGAGGCCTTCGAGCGCCTGCTGCGCGCCCGCGAGACGGTCGCCGCCACCGTCCGCACCGACACCGAGATGTCCATCGAGTTCGCGACCGACGAGGACCTGCGCCTGGTCCGCCCCCGGCTGACCTATGTGACGGCCCTGCCGGCCGCCGAGGGCGGCGTCCCGAGCGAGGACGGGGCCGGGGCGCGCGACTTCATCGCGGGGAAGGAGGCCGCCGGGCAGGAAGCGTTCCGGCTCTTCAGCCCCGTCCCGCGCAGCGGCGACGCCCTGTATCTGGGCTTCGGGGGCGACGTTTCGGGCAACCTCATCCAGCTCGAGGCGGCCTGCGTCACCTCGGCGGCGACCGGGCTGGACCCCGACTACCCGGCCCAGCGCTGGGAGGTGTGGAACGGCGTCGAAAGCCGGTGGGACGTTTTACAGGACGTGCGTGACACCACCTGCGGCTTCAACCTGCCGCCGGGCCGGCTTTATCAGGGCGAGCCGACCGGCCTGATCGAGCTGCCCCTGCCGCCCGGCCTCCTGCCGCGCCTGATCGGCGGGCGGCGCGCGACCTGGGTCCGGTGCCGCTACACCCCGGACCTGCCGCCGCGCGGCCCGGAGGGGAAACGCCCCACGCCTTACCAGAAGCCGCCGGAGTTCACGCGCCTCGAAGCCCGGACGGTCGGCGGCACCGCCCCCGCCTCCAACTGCGCCACGGTGAGCTTCCGCGACCTGGGGCAGAGCGACGGCGCTTCGGGCCAGGTCTTCCGGCTCGCCCACCGCCCCATCCTGCCGCGCCGGCCCGGCGAGACGATCCTGATCGGGCCGCAGGGGACGCCGCGCGACGAGCTGGCCGAGTGGACCGAGGTGGAGGACTTCTCCGAGAGCGGGGCCGAGGACCGCCACTTCGTCTGCGACTCGGCGGCCGGAGAGGTCCTGTTCGGGCCGCTCGTCCCCGAGCCGGACGGCGGCAAGCCGCGCCAGTACGGCGCGGTCCCGGAGCGCGGCCACACCATCACCTTCTCGGCCTACCGGCACGGCGGCGGCACGCGCGGGAACGTCGCGGCAGGCCAGGTCAGCATCCTTAAGTCCTCGATCCCGTACATCGCCGAGGTGACCAACCCGCGCCGCGCCGACGGCGGCCGGGAGCAGGAGATGCTGGAGCGCGCCAAGCTGCGCGCGCGCGCCATGCTGCGCCAGCGCGAGCGGGCGGTGACGGCGGAGGACTACGAATTCCTCGCGGCCCAGGCCTCGTCGGGGGTCGCCCGCGCCCGCTGCGTCCAGCCCCGCGCCGTCCACGGCGCGGGCACGAACGGCGAACACATCCCGCCGGGCGTCGTGCGCGTCCTGCTCGTTCCCGCCCTGGGCGAAGCCGTGACGGTGCCGCGCCCCGCCGACCTGCACGTCCCGCCGCGCATCCGGCAGGACGTCCAGGAGTATCTGGACGAGCGCCGCCTGCTCACGACCGTCTTGGAAGTCGGCGAGCCGGAATACGTCTACGTCTCAACCGACATCACGCTGGTCGCCGACCCGAGGGCGGACGCGGACCAGGTCGTCCGGGGCGTCCGGGCGCGTCTGGAAACCTTCCTGCACCCGCTGCGGGGCGGCCCGAACGGCGACGGCTGGCCGTTCCGCCGAGGCCTGCGTCTGGCCGACCTTTACGCGCAGGTCCAGGCGGCCTCGGGCGTCGCCTTCCTGACCGACGCCAGGATCTACGTTTCCCGCGTGACCAACCCACAGGACGGGCTGTTCTCGCCGGAGCGGCAGGTTTCCAACGCGGAAGGCGTCCCGATGGGGGACAACGACCTGATCTGCACCCGCGAACACCGAATCCGTGCCATCCCGATGTCACAGGTGGGACAGGAAGACGCGGCCTACGCCTGACGGGCGCGGCCAGGATGCCTCATGGCTATTGAACAACAACCTGCCGGCGCTCAGGTCCCGCACCCGCTCCGCGCGGCGAACGGCGAGCGCCCCGCGCCGACCGCTGCGAGCGACTTTTCGGTCGAGCTGGTCTTCGACGAGGTGACGCTGACCTTGCAGCAGGCCCACGCGCCGCCGCCTCCCGAGCGCCGCCCCGTCTCGCACTACGTCGGCGCGCAGCCCGGCGTAGATGTCCGCCTCCAGTCGGGGGACGACCGCCCGCGCCTGGTCCGGCTTTCCGCCCGGAGCGACGCCCCCGGCTGGAACCCGCACTGGGTCCGGTGGTCTTATACGGTGCGGCGGACGCCCGCCGACCTGGGCGGGGACGCATTGGCGGCCCAGGACGCTCTCGCCGAGGACGGGCGCGTGCTGGCCCTGCTGCTCCTGCCCGGCGAGCGGCGCGCGGCGACTTTGGAGTTCCACACGGCCCTCGACGGCGAGACGCCCCCCGGCGATTACCCGTTCGAGGTCGTGCTGACGGAAGCCGAAACCGGGGCGGAGACGTGCGCGGTCGGCCTGGCCCGGCTGCGCCACCCGCCCGCCGGCCTGCTCCAGAACCTACCCGCGCTCTACACGCAGACCCCGGCCACCCTGCCCCGGAAGTCCGACCCTTACGAGGAACCGCCCTTCTTCGAGCGGTTCCTGCGCGGGTTCGAGGACGCGGGCGAGCCGCTGAACGAACTACTGGCGAGCCTGCACCGGCATTTCGACGCCGACTCCGCGCCCTCTGACTTCCTGCCCTGGCTGGCGACCTGGGTGGCGCTCGATCTGGACGAGAACTGGCTCCAGCTCCGGCGCCGCCGCCTGATCAAAGAGGCGATCTGGCTGTACCGCTGGCGCGGCACCCGGCGGGGCCTGTCCCGTTACCTGGAGCTTTACTCGGGCGTCAAGCCGGAGATCAACGACCAGCCGTTCGCCGGGATGCGTCTCGGCCCAGGCACCTTGCTGGGGCGGGACACGGTGCTGGGCGGCGTCCAGCCGCACACGTTCGTCGTGACGATGGCCGTGCCGGACCCCTCGGCTCTGAGCGAGGAGACGATCCGGCTGATCATCGAGTCCCAGAAGCCGGCCCATGCCGCCTATGACCTCCGCATCGTCGAGCGCGAAGCGGGCCGCGCCGCGCCGCCGGAACTGCTTGAAGACGTGTAAGCCCTAAGAAGTGAAGACCTGAAGAGGAGACCACCCGTGCCACTGGAAACCATGATCGCGAACAAGATCACCGGCATCCGGCCATTCAACGAGCTGCCGATAGACGCCGAGATCTGGAAGCAGGCGCACGACCACCACCACCTGCACCGCTATTTGCATGCGGTGGCCGCCCACCGGCCCGGCGTCGTCACCGGCCTGGAAGTGGTCGCCTCGACGGTCAAGGACCGCACCGTCGTGGTCGCGCCCGGCGTCGCAATCGACTCGGAGGGGCAGACCCTGGTCGTCTCCGCGCCGGTCCCCCTGGAGATAGACCCGGTGCGCGGCAACGTCTACGTCACGCTGGCCTTCCAGCGCGAGCGGGACACGCGCTCCGCCGTCACCGTGGGCGGCGGGCAGGAACACTACCGGGAGATGGAGGGGCGCAAGCTGATCACGGTCAAGGAGCTGCCGAAGACGGCCTATATCGAGCTGGCGCGCATTTACTCGTCGGCGGCGGACAAGCCCGTCAAAGACGCCGCCAACCCGTCCGCCCCAGCCTTCGACGAGGTCAACCTGCTGTTCCGCCCGCTGGCATTCCCGCACTGCTACGCCGACACATCGGTCGGGGAACTCTCCTATGTGCCCAAGACGACCGCCTCGCCCTGGAACCCGAACCGCTCCGGCCTGTGGAACCTGCTGCGGGAGGGCAGCGGGCGGGGCTTCCACCTCGGCTTCACCGGCACCCTGGGATTGAAGGCGCTCGGCGCGGGCCAAGACGCCGGGCCGGAGCCGTCGCTGCTGTATGTGGCCGGGCGTCAGGGCTTCCAGCCCTTGGGGGAGCCGGAGCAGGACGGCCTCAAGAGGTTCCTTGACGGCGGCGGCCTGCTCTTGGGGGAGGCGGGGCAGGGCAGCGCGGAGTTCGCCGACGGTTTCAAGGAACTGGCCGGGAGGATGGGCGCGAAGCTGAAACCGGCCGGGAAGAGCCACCCGCTCCTGACCGCGCACTACGTCTTCTCCGCGCCGCCGCCCGGCGGGCAGGGTCAGGGCGAACTCCTGGCGGACATGGAGGCGGGCATCGTTTTCAGCAGCTACGACTACGGCGCGGCCTGGTCGGGGGAGGTCGAGAGGCCGGACGCGCCCGACGCGCGCGAGCGGATTCGGCAGGCCCAGGAGTTCGGCCTGAACTTCATCGCCGCCGCCGCCCGGCGGCGGCGGTTCCGCGAACTCGCCCGCCTGGGCTGAGGCATCTTCGGCGACAGCATCCAACAGAGGAGATCGTGGCACGAGTGGCAAGAACCAGAGGGCCTGAAAAGCTCAGTTTTGTGCGGAATCCCGCCCTCGGCAGCCTCCTCGCCGCGCCGGCGGGCGGGCGGGCGGAGGCGGAGTTCGATTTCATCAACGACAGCCCCGAGGTCGCGGCTTTCGAGCTGGCGGTGGACGGCCTTTCCCCGGACTGGCTGGGCGGGGTCGGCCCGCAGTCCGGCGCGATGGCGGCGGCCTCGGGCGGCGGCACCCTGCGGCTGCTGGTGGCCCCGCCACTCACGGCCAGTGTCGGCCAGTACGACTTCTCGGTCCGCATCCTGTGCGGGGGGGATGCCATCGCGCCCGCGACCCCGCTCGTGCTACAGGTCGAGCCGGCGGCGGAGGCCTCCCCACTGGCCGCTACGCCCACAGCGCCGCCGCTGCCGCCGGAGCCGGTCACGGGTGCCGCCATGGTCTTCGCGCCCGAGCCTGTGCCCGAGCCTTTCGCCCCGGCGGCGGAAGCGGGGCAGGCCGAACGGCCGCCCGCGCCGCGCCGCCGTCCGGTCGTGTCCAAAACGCCTCCCGCCGAAGCGCCCACCGTTGAAGCGCCCGCCACCGAAGCGCCCGCTGCCGAAGCGCGAGCCATTGAGCCGCCGCCCCAGCCCGACCCAGTTTTCATCGCGCCCCCTCCGGTTTCGGCGGCTCCCCCTACCCCGCGCGCCAATGTGGTGCCGCCGGCCCCCGCGCCGGTCCCCCGGCCGCGCCCCGCCGCCCCGCCGCCCGAGGAAGAGGCGGTCCTGGTGGAGCATCAGGCCGCCCCCGCGCGGGCGCTGCCGGCGGAAGAGGAGGAAGCGCCGCCCGAGGTGGAAGCCGCCCTCGTTGACCTCGCGGACGGTGGCGCCGTCGCCCTGCGGCCCGGCGAGACGCGGCTGCTGCGGTTCACCTTCACGAACGAGGCCGCGCGGGAGACGACCTACGTCCTGGATGAGGACCAGTCCCTGCCCGGCGACTGGCTCACACTGGTACAGGACCAGGTCAACCTGATGCGGAACGGCCGGGGCGACGTCTCCCTGCGCCTGTCCCCGCCTTTGAACTCCGAGCCGGGCGACTACCCGTTCTCCGTCACGCTGGGGCCACAGGGCGGCATGCTCACGCCCCGGACGCTGACCCTGACGGTGCAGGCGACGCCCGCCGTGAAGCTGACCAGCAAGGAGAAGGCCGTCCGGATCGGCCCGATGGCCTCGTCCGCCGACTTCCACCTGACCGTCGAGAGCGCGGGCAACGCCGACACCGCCTTCCGCGTCGCGGTGATGCCTTCACAGGCCGCCGTGGGCGGGGAGGCGCGCGACGCGAAGCCCGTCTACGACACGCCGCAGTGGCAGTACCTCTTCGACAAGGAGCTGGAAACCCTGCGCGCCCCCGCCTCGCGCCAGCCGCCGCGCCCGGTGCCGATCCGCCTGCGCCTCCAGCGCAAAGGCCCCTGGTGGTTCGGCTTCCGCGAGACACACCAGGTCCGGGTGGCCGCCGTGCCGGTGACGGACGGGGCGAACGGCGGCAAGCCCGTCAACACCGTCGAGGTGACCGCCACCCGGCTCCGCTTCTGGCCGATGCCCTACCTGACGCTGGTTCCCCTGCTCCTGATGCTCCTGCTGCTCGGGTCGAGCGGCGCGGGCGACCTGACGGTCCCGGACGGCAAGTATCAGTACCATGACGGCGAGACGAACGTCTACTGGGTCGCGACGCCGGGGCCGAAGAAGGATGTCAGCCTGGAATGGGACGCGCCCAGGACCGCCCTGCTCCGGCTGGGCGGGTCGCTGGGGACGAACCCGGTGTTCAGCCGCACCACGCTCGGCGGCGGGGAATACGCGGGCCAGATCACCATGAACTCGTCCGACCCCTCGCTGGACTACAACTATCAGATCAGCCGCCTGGTCGGCGGCGGCGACCGCAGCGTCGCCGTGCGGTTCGTGCAGACCTCCCTCGTTACCCCCCTCGGCGTGAAGGACACGACCGGGACGCCGCGCGCACTGCCCGGAACCGAGGTGACGCTCCTCGTGCCGGTGGGGAAAATCGCCAAGCTGACTTTGAAAAACGAGGCGCGGGCCTCCAACGCCCTGAACTGGTGGCTGGTCAAGCCGCTCGGCCCTTCGGCCTCGTTCAAGGTCCTGTACAGCAAGAACGCAGGCTCGCTCCAGCAGCACCAGGCCATTGACTATCCCATCGTCGGCGCGGGCGCGGTGGGTGACACGGACCAGCTGGTCTTCGTCACGACCGACGCCGCGAAGCCCGTCCTGACCGTCAAGCTGAAGCTGGTCTCCCGCTAGGGGCGGCCCGGCCTCCCTCCAAGAAAAAACCCATGAACCTTTTGCACCCCGAAGTCGAGATCACGCCGGGCAGGCGCGGCAAGCAGGGCTACCAGGACCGCGACAAAATGGCGGGGAGTGCCGTCCTGCGCCTGGTCAACGAGACCACCCAGGAGAATGCTTTCACGGTCCGGCTGCGCTGCGACAACCCGTTCTGGCAGGAGGGATGGTACACCGTCCAGTCGGTCGCCGCCCCGCCCGGCGCGACCGCCCCCGCGACCGGTCAGGCCGACATTCCCGGCCACAACAAGCGGTCCGTCAAGGTCTTCGTCCCGCCGAAAGGCACGCGCGACATCCTCATCCGCTTCGACGTCCCGGAGCGGCCCGAGTCGCGCGCGGGCCGCTACGACTACGTCATCGAGGTGGAGACGCAGGTCACCCGGCCCCAGGAGGGGGCGGCGCGGCGTAAGGACCGACTGACAACGATCCCGGCCGCCGCGAACGTGCGCCCGTTTTACAAGTGGAGCCTGGACCTGACGCCGGAACAGCAGCGGGCGACGCGCCGCCGCCGGTCGGGGGAGTTCGAGGTGGTGGTGACGAACGAGGGCAACGATTGGCTGTACTGCGACCTCCAGCTCCCGCGCCCGAAGGACCTCCTGCTGGAGTGCCCCACCCTGCGCCTTGCCGTGCCGCCGCCCGAGCCGGGCGAGATGCTGCCCGGCGTCGGCATTCAGGAGGGTGCCCCCGGCACGCAGCGCGTCGTGCCGCTGCGGGCGACGACGCGGCTGAAGGCCTTCCGGGGCGACCTGACGCCCCAGCCGCTGACTGTGTCCGCCGTGCGCGTGGACGCCCCTTCGCTGCCGCCGCCTGCCGAGGACGGGTACTTGAGTCTGGGGTCGGTGGTAGCCTCGGCCACCAACCCGCCCGAGGTCAAGCCCTCACCGAGCGACCGCGCCCTGATCTACTCGCCGCCCATCCCGTCCAAGCTGCTGGACTTCTTCAGCCGTGGCGTCGGCGGCTTCCGCGCCTGGATCGCGCCGCTCCTGGCCCTCATGGTCATGGTCCCGCTGGCCTATGTGCTGATCCAGCACCTCTTCTTCTCGCCGCAGATGAAGAAGGGCTACACCTTCGGCACCACCAACCTCGCGGCCGGGGGGAAGCCGCTCTACATCTCCGGGAAGCTGGTGGTCGGCTCCCACTTCACGCTCACGAACCCCACCGGGACCGTACTGGCCGAGGGCGACGTCAAGCTGGACAAGCGGGACCCGGCCCACGCAAGCCCGAACAAAGGCGTCATCGCGATTCCGGCCACCGTGACCAACGTCCACGCCCTGCTCACGGTGCGGCGGGTCCCGTTCCTGCCGTTCCTCTCGGCGGCCCTGCCCAAAGACCAGCAGGCGATAGACATCGGCGATGTCAGTGCCCCGGCGGTCCCGCAGGTGACGAAGCTGGCCGACGGCGTCTACAAAGTGGGTGCCGTCGTGGAGATAGGCATCAAGGGCTTCGCGGCCCCTGGGACGGTCATGGTTGATCAGATCGCGAAGCCGCCCCTCACCTGGACCGTCGACAGCGTGACCATCCGGGTGCCTCAAGGCCCCCCCGGCAAGCAGTTCGCGCTGGCGCTCCAGCCGATCGGCTCGTCCCAGGCCGTTCCAGCGGGCAGCATCACTATCGCCCCGGCAGTCCCCATCCGAGTCGCCAATAATGGTGCGGGAGGCGGAGGCACTGGAGGCGCTAAAACCGGTGGGGGCGGGGCCGCCAAGTCAGGCATCGGAGAAGCCAAGGCGGGAAGCACGAAGGCCGGGGCCGTGAAGACCGCTTCAGGCGGCAAGGCCGGCGGGAGCATCGGCAAGGCGGCGGCCGGGTCACCCCCGGCCCCGACGCCCCCGGCAAACATTGTCGCCCTGCCCACCGTCTTCCACGGGAATTCGCAGGCGGCCTACACCGCGCTGCTGGCGGATGACCTCGCGGGCGCACTGAGGCACGCGCAGAACTCGGACGCCTTCGGCCAGGCCATCAGCGCGTATGTCTACGCCAGGCAGGGGAACACGGGGGCGGCGGAGCCGCTGATCGCCGCCACGTCGGGCAGCAGCGATCCCCGGACGAAGGCCATGGCATTGGCCGCGCAGGGAGCCACCCAGGAGGCGGCCAGCCCCGGCCTGGCCGTTCAGAGCTATGACGCCGCGGTGGCCGCAGACCCAGGCCTGGTCGTCGCCTACACAGCCAAGGCTATCCTGCTGGATAAGAACGGCTCTACGGAGGCGGAGAAGAACAGCTCGGGCCTGGCGCTCAACAGCGGGATGAAGCAGGCGAAGACGCCGGACGAGAAGGCGGCGATCCTGTACACGCAGTCGAAGATCTATGCCGCCACGAACCGGGGGCCGTCCGCCAGAAGACTATACAACGCAGCCCTCACCCTAAAGCCCAACCTTCCGCGCCCGGCTGGCCTGCCCTGAGAACGAGATGGGGCCTCCGGGATCACTCCCGGAGGCCCCGCCGCTTACGGAAGCGTCACCCGCCGTTCTTCACCTGCCCGATCAGCGTGAGGAGCGCGTGGTCCTGATCGCCCATGACCTGCTCGGCGACGGCGGCCAGGTCCAGGTTACGGTCCAGCCCTTCCTTCAGAACCTTCTTTGCCTTGTCCCGGCTGCCCTGGTGGACGTAAAGCCCGGCGAGGCCCAGATAGGCGACGGCATACTCGGGGGCGACCTTTTTGGACTGCGTGTACATGGCCTCGGCCCGCACTTCGTCCTTCTGTTGGTAGGCCTGCTCGCCCTGCTGCCGGTAGATGTTGGCCCGCTCCTGTTTTTCCTCGGGGGTGGAGAGTTGGTAGTCGAACTTGGCGTCACGCAGTTTACTGTCCAAGGCGTTCTTGATCTGTTTGAGCAGGAAGTCCGCGAACTTGTCCGTCGGCATCCCGTTCAGGGCGGCCGAGGCACCGTCAGCGGTCACGACGAACTGGCTGTCTCCGGGGGGGGCCAGGACATACTCTTTTTCCTTCTTTTTGAAGGCCGGCGTCAGCTTGCTCCAGAACGACCGGTCTGCCAGCGACGCCTTTTGCAGCCGGCCGGCGATGATTCGTGCCCGGTCCATCGGGGTGAGGGTCTTGGTTCCGGCAGGGATCTCCAGCACCGGCGTCTGGTGGCCGTCCGCGTCCACGAAGTCAACCTCGTACACGGTCCCAACCAGGTCGTCATGCTGGAAGGCCTGGAACTGGTAGGGAGCACCCAGCGCCGCGTCGGCAGTCGTCGGCGTCGTGTTGGGGGCCGTGGCCGCCGCAGCCGTGTCGGCGGGTGGGTCGGTACGGGCCAGGGCGGGGACTGTCAGGAGGCTGCCCAGGAGGCAGGCGGCGAGGAGCGGGTGTTTCATGGCGTTCAGCCTTTCGGGACGTTCGCTTTCGGGACGTTCGGTGGAACAGGTCAGAAACGGACGGGGCAGCAAGGGAGCGGCAAGAGAGCGACGTTTCTTGAGCCTATTCTATCATAAAGACCTCGGATTTGTCAACGGAAACATTGCCGGGTCCTCCGGCCTCCTGAGTATGCCCGCTCGCGCGGCATTCTCCTGTGACCGATTTCACGCGGGCCCTGTGACACATGCGCCTCGAGGTTCCTTGACACGCCCCGGCAAACCTTGTATAGTTGTTTGTGTGATCCATTGAACGCAGACCCTGCCCGGCGGTACGCTCGCCGGGCGGCGTATGTCCCTACTCCCCGCACGGAGAAACCACTTCTCGACATGAGGTTCTGCCATGAAACTGCTGTTGCACCTGTGTCTCACCCTCCTCCTGGGCCTCGGATTCCTAGGCCCCGGACTGCGCGCCGTGACGGCACAGTCCGACCAGCCCATTCTGTTCCTCGACCCCGGCGGCCACACCGGCATCGTCCGCCAGGCCCTGTTCACGCCGGGCGGCAGGGAGCTGATCTCGGTCGGCGAGGACAAAGTCATCCGCGTCTGGGACACCCAGACCGGCAAACAACTGGGCACCATCCACGGCCAGATCGGGGAGGGGCCGCACGGCCAATTGTACGCGGCCGCCCTCAGCCGGGACGGCAAGACGCTGGCGGTGGCGGGCAACACCTATGAAGGCGCGTTGTCGAACGACTTCGACAAGAACCGCGTCTACATCCACCTGATTCACCTGGAGGACCTGCACGCCCAGCCGATGCGCGTCTCCATGAGCCTTCTCCCCGCCGACGGCGCGGTCAAGGCGCACATGAGTACGATCTTCACCCTGGCCTTCTCGCCGACGGACAACACGCTCCTGGCGAGCGGCAGCCTGGACAACAACGTCTGCCTTTGGAACACGCACACGGGGAGTGTCATGAAGGTGCTGGAAGGGCATGAACGCGGCGTGGACGGCCTCGCGTGGTCGCCCGACGGCACCCACCTCGCCAGCGCCAGCCTGGACGGGACGGTGCGCGTGTGGAACGCCCGGTCCGGCAACGTGGAGAAGGAACTGAAACTCGACCACCTGGTCCGCTCGGTCGCCTGGTCGCCGGACGCCAAGATGATCGCGGCCGGCAGCAGCAGCGGCGTGATCGTTCTTTACCAGGCCGACGGCTACCGTAAGGTCGCCTCCTGGAGTCAGAGTCAGTCCGTCAGCAGCCTGGCTTTCAGCCCGGATGGTCAGTCCCTGGTCAGCGCTCAGGAGGGAGTGGGACCGCAGTACCCGGTCAAGATCTGGACCGTCCCTGGGGGACGCCCCACGGGGGCGTTCCAGGGACATACGGCGAACGTGACGTCCCTCGCCTTCTCCGATGACGGCCGGCTCGTGGCCAGCGCCGGCGGCCGTGACAACGACGTCTACCTCTGGCAGTTGTCCGGCACCGGCCCCGTCCAGACCCTTCGCGGCAGCGGCGGGGCGACATCGGACGTCGCCTGGTCCCAGGAAACCGGGCCGGAGGGCAGAGTCATTTACCGGCTGTCCTGGAAGACCCGGAATGCGGGCGGCACGGAGGACGAACACGTCTTCGACTTCTCGCAGGCGATGACAACCCGGAAGTCCAAGACGTGGCCCTGGCAGGGGCCTCTCACGCACCTCCCCGATGGCCGGTCCTTGTCCCCGATCGACCCGCTCCAGCCGAGGCTCGCCGTGACGGTCGGTGGCGGTCAGGCCGTCTCCTTCCCACCGACGCCCGGCCCCACGGATTTCACGGCCCAGAGTGACTTCGTCCTCTGCGACACCTTCACGCCGGACGGTTCGGGGGTGCTGGTCGGCTCGCGGTTCTCGCTCGCCCTCTACAGCGCCTCCAGCGGCGCACTCCTCCGGAAGTTCGTCGGGCACAGCGGCCCGCTCCAGGCGGTCGCGGTGACGCCCGACGGCAAGTACCTGGCCTCGGCGTCCTCCGACCAGACGGTCGCCGTCTGGCCACTCGGGGGCAGCCGCGCCGAGGTCCCCTCCCCCCTCGTCCAGCTCTTCGCCGGCTCGGACAACGAGTACGTCGCCTGGAACCCCGAGTACGGCTACTACGCCTGCTCGCCCGAAGGGGAGCGGCTGATCGGGTGGCAGACCAACAACGGCGAGGGCCGGCTGGCGGATTACGCCCCCGCGTCCAGTTTCGTCAACCGCAACCGCCCGGCCGTCATGCGGCTGATGCTGGACAAGGGCAGCGCCCTGGAAGCCATCGCGGCGGCGGGCAGCTCCCCGCAGAAGATCGAGCAGACGGCCCCGCGCGTCGATGTCCAGTCCGTGGACGGCGTCAGCCTCACGGCCGACCAGGCGAAGAGCGCCCGCTTCAAAGTGACCGTCACGGCACACGCGGGCGGCGCGCTCGAGAGCGTCAGCCTCTCGGTGAACGGGCACCAGAGGGCCGTGCGCCGCTTCGGCGGCGCGGATCCGGACACCCGCGACTTCCAGCAGGTGGGGGACGGCTGGGTCGGCACCCTCGCCGTCAAGCTGCCGCCCGGCGCGGACACGGTCACGGCCCTCGCGACCGGCGTGGACAAGGCGGAAAGCCCCCGCGCGGGCGTCGCCGTCACGACGCCCACGACTTCCGCCCTGCCGACGCTGAACCTCCTCGCCATCGGCATCGCCAAGTACGACCGGTTCCTGGACCTGAACTACCCGGACGCGGACGCGGTTTCCATCGCCAAAGCCTTCAAGGACCAGGAAGGGAAGCTGTTCAGCCGGGTGGACGCGGTTTCCCTGACCAACGGCCAGGCGACCAAGGCCGGGATCGAGAAGGCGCTGGCGGACCTGAAGAGGCGCGGGCAGGCCCAGGACGAGAACGACTACACCGTCGTCTTCGTCGCCGGGCACGGCGGCGACGTGGACGCCCAGAAGTACTACCTGATCCCGAGCGACGTGGACACGTCCACGGTCGAGGACGTCAAGCGAACGGCTGTGGAGTGGTCACACTTCGACGACGCCTTGCAGTCCATGCCGGGCAACGTCATCTTCCTGCTGGACGCCTGCCACTCGGCGGGCAAGGGCGGGAGCAACAACGCCGCCTACGCCGCCATCATGGCGCAGCTGGAACACCGGGTGGAGAACGGCTCCTCGCCCATCATCACCTTCGCCTCCTGCGAGGCCAGCGAAACCAGCCAGGAGGACCCGCAGTGGAAGCACGGGGCGTTCACCCTCGCCCTGCTGGACGGCCTTGCGGGGGCCGCCGACGAACGCCACAACGGCCGGGTGGATGCCCAGGAGCTGGAATACTTCATCCACAGCAGGGTCATCGCGCTGACGGGGGGCCAGCAGCATACGCAGGCCTTCGGCACCAACGTCACCGGCAGGCAGACCGCCCTGACGCTGGCGATCGTCGGCCCGGCCCGGACCGCAGCGGCCCCGGCCACGGACCGGCAGGCGCGTCGGTAGGCGACAAAGGCGGAACAAAAAAGCCGGCCGGGGAATGTCCCCGGCCGGCTTTCCGTCGTCTAAACCATCGCACTGCTTGAAGCCGCCGCGCTACTTGAAGTTGTAGACCAGGCTCAGGTTGGTGCGGGCGAGGTCGTTGTGGATGCCCGTCCCGAACGACCCCGGCGGCTTGTTGTAGTTGACCTTCCAGTAGGAGGCGCTGAGGCTGTAACGGGGGGTCAGGCGGTAGACCGCGCCCGCCGTGTAGGTGTACCCCGTGTCGCCGATGCTGTGGCGGACGAAGTACGGGCCGACGCCCACCTGGAGGCCCAGGTTGGACTTCTTGGGGAGCGTCGGCTGGTATAGCAGGAACCCGTAGTACTCGAACAGGCCGCTCTGCTGCCCGCGCGTCGCCCCGCCGACCGTGGCCTGGGCGGAGAAGTTCTGGTTGATGTTGTACTGGCCATAAATCCCCAGCCGGTCCGGGTTGTTGTTCTTGTCGCTCGTGTGGCCCCAATACCAGGCGCCGAGGACGAACGAACTCGGCTGGTTTCCGGGGTTGGGACGCAGCGGGAAATGCTTCTCCAACTGGACGAACGGGCCGAAGTTGTTGCGCTTCCTCGTCGCGAAGTCCCCATTCCCGGCGGGGGAGGTGTCGGTGAACTGGAAGACCGTCAGCGGGCTGACGCTCAGGTAGGTCCGCCCCTCCTGGATGACGGAGACTTTGCCGCTCTTGTCCACCACCCGCTCTCCAGTCCCCCCCTGCCCCAGCGAGGTCGGGAACTGTGCCGAGGCCGGGAGCGCGGCCGCCGCCAGCCCGAGCGCCAGGGCGGCGCGGGCCGCGCCCTTCCATAAAATCAGGCTCAATGAGTCACCTCCAAAGTCGTAGTTTCAGCGTCGTCGTTCCCACGGCCGGGGGCCGGCCGAGAAAGGCCGGCCCCCGGCGAAGCCGCTCAGGGCGACGGGACCAGCAGGGTGCAGGGCTGATAGGCGAGGACCCAGTAGCCGAGATAGGGGTCCAGCGTGTTGATAGGAGCCGGTGGGGTGATGCTGGCAGGTGTGACCGGCAGATATGTCAATGTGTTTGGAGCTGCCTGCGTCACGCCGTATTTGTAGAACGTGAAGCTGAGGACCGCATTGTCGCTGGCAGTTTTCAGATCGGTCGGTGTGCCACCGACCTGGACTCCCATGCTGGTAGTGATTGGCTGCACGAGAAGATCGTTCATTTTCACCGTCCCTGCGAAGGGGTTGCCTATCATGTTCCATCCAGGAGAGAGTGGAATGGAGAAGCGCCCGTTGACGTCCGTGGTCGCAGGCACGCCGCGCCGGCCCAGAGCGACTTCCGCGCCCGTCGCGGGATCTGGGAAACGTCCCCAGTAGCCCTTTCCGATGACTAGTTTCTCCGCAGTGATTCCAGTGAGCAGGATGTAAGCCCCTCCGGTCGAGTTCCCGTTGCTGTCTTTCGCAGCGGGGTCCCAGACCGCTAACTTGATGCCACTGGAAACCAGACTGAAATCGGTGGGATTGAGGGATTCCAGCACGGCATCCGGGAAGAGCGGTACGCCCGTGGCTTTATCCACAAACACGGAGTAGTCGAAAGGCGTGGAGAGCATCTGCAACCCGCCACCGTAGTGGGCGGATACAACAGGCCCAAGCGGCGTGACGCGGGTGGATACCACAGGCCCAAGCGGCGTGACGGCGAATGTGGCCGTAGCGATTGAGGCGGCAGGGGCAGGATTGTTCACCGTAATCGTCGCCGAGCTAGATATAGCGATCAAGGAAGTGCCTGGTATCGGGTCGCTGATCGCGTTTATTCCCCCTGGAACATTCACTGTGATATGAGCCGAATCAGTGACTATGGCAGCCAACGTCCTTATCAGACCGGCTTGGGTTGTGTAAGTGACCGTGCTGCCCGTAGTCGGGCTATTCGCATCCGTGGGCTGCACAAAGCCAGTGCCGGTGATGATGACGGATATGTCACCACTCCCGACAGGCACCGAGGCGGGGGCGAGGGTGAGGCCGCCCAGAGCCGGGTTATTGACAGTGAACGAATTGCTTGCTACGGAAGAACCGCCGCCGGTCGCGGTCAGTTGATCGTTCGCACCCGCCTGGCTGATCTTCAGGTCGCTGAATGTGGCGATGCCAGCCGAACTCGTGTTTTGAGTCAATGTGCCACTCAATGTCCCGCCGCCCTTGGTTAAGGACAAAACAATCGGGATGCCGGCCAGCGTATTCCCGTTCGCGTCTGTCAGAAGCACGTTCACTGCCGGGTTGGCGTAGTTCCCCGCCGTGAACACGGTCGGCTGCACCGAGAAGCTGATCTTCGTGGTGGCGCTGGTAGTCACCTGGATCGGATTGCTCGGCGATGAACTGATAACGCTGTTAGTAGCGGTCACGAGGCTAGTAGCGGTCAGGAGGTAAGTGCCGACTTTATTGATGTTCAGGCTACTAAAGGTTGCAACACCGCCGGTCGTCGTACCCGATGCTCCTGAGAGGATAGTCCCGGCAGCAGCGGCGGTGTTATCGGCGTTCGTGAGCGCCAGTGTGACTGTGGTGTTGTCCAGGGCAGGATTGCCTTCATTGTCCGTGACCTTGACCAGCACAGAAGGTGTGATGGGTGCCCCTGCGGCGAATGTGGCAGGTTTAGTAGGATCAGTGGTCGGCTGCTGGGTGATGGTTATCAGTTTGAGTATGCCGGTTGTGACGACCACCGGGGTACTCGGTGCCGAAGGGACAGCTCCGGCGGTGGCGGTCAGGACATAGGACCCGACTTTATTGATGCTCAGGAGGGCACTGTTCAGGCTGCTGAAGGTTGCCACGCCACCGACGGTACTGATGCCGGACGCTCCTGAGAGCCTGGTCCCAGCCGCAACGGAGGTGCCATCGGCGTTGGTGAGCGCCAGGGTGACTGGAGTGCCGTCCGGCGCGGGATTGCCCTGTCTATCTTTGACAGTCACCGTCAGGGAGAACAGGCTTGAGGGGTCTGCCGTCACCGAGGTCGGCGTCGGCCCGCCCGTGATGGCGACGCCAGAAACGGTGCCGGTGCCGACCGTCACCAGATCGCTGACCACAGGCGTCGCACCAGCGACTTTGACTTGCAGGGTGTATGAGCCGGCGATGTTGATGTTCAGGGCGCTGAAGTTCGCCGCGCCGCTCACCGTCTTAACACCAGATGCCCCGCTCAGGATGATGTTCATGTCGGCTATCGGCGTCACGCCATCAGCTTTCAGCAAAGCCAGTGTGACGGGTGTGCCGTCGGTGACCGGGTTGCCTTCGGCATCCTGGACCGTGACGCTCAGGGCGAACGTGCTGGCGGCGTCCGCCGTCACCGAAGTCGGCGTCGGCTGCTGCGTGATCGTAACATGGGGTGCGCCAGGGGTGATCGTGACCGAACTGCTCGGCCGTGCTGAGGTGATCGCACTAAGGCCGGTGCCGGTCTGCGCTGCCAGAACGTAGGTCCCGATCTTGTTGATGTTGAGTTTGCTGAACGCCGCCCTACCAGCGCTCGTAGTCGCTGAAGGTGCGATGGGGGCCGTGCCGGAGGCGTCTGTGAGGCTTGTTCCCGATGTCAGAGCAGAACCATCGGCATGGGACAGAACCGGTGTCACGGTCGTGCCATCAATGACGGGGTTGCCGTAGGCATCTGCGATGGCGATGCCAAGCGAGAACGTCCCGTCTGCGGACGTCGTGGATGGGTTAGGCCCGGTGAAGGCGAAACCGGCGGGTGCCGCCGGCCCAGGCCTTATGGTGATGCCGGCGTCGGAAGCCGTCTGACCGCCTCCAGTAGCTGTCAGTGTGTAAGGGTTGATGCTCGATGCGCTCGGGCTGGTTGTGTTGGCTTGTGTAATGCTCAGGTTGAATGTCACCGTTCCACTTGCGGGGGTGATCTGCGGATTCGCGCTGGTCGTGATGAACGGCACGGACGCTCCGGTGGAGTCAGTCAGAGTCAGCGTCACAGGCTGCCCAGGAATGGGATTGCCGGTGCTGTCGAGCAATATCAGTGTGGCGCTAAAGGATGTGCCAGCCTGCGGCGGGATCGTGGGAACGGGAGTAAAGCGCAGGGTGGTGCTGCTCGAAGTGACGGCAACGAGATTGCTGTCCGCCGTCTTGCCATCGGCAGTGGCGGTGATGATGTAATTGCCGGTCGAAGTGATGTCCATGTCGGCAAAGGTCGCCACACCACCGCTGGTCGTTGTGACCGTTTTTGTTCCGACCAGCTTCCCGGTAGCATCCACGCCCGTGTCTGTTTTCATCGTCAGCGTGACGGGCCTGCCATTGACGCCGTTACCCTCCGCATCCGTGGCAGCCGCCCCGAGACGGAACATAGTTCCGGCAGGAACGGTGCTGGGCGGCTGCTGGCTGATGACGACGGAGGCGACCGCGCCGGGAGTCACCGTGATGGAGTTGCTGGCTGCGGATGTCACCGTAACCGCGTTAGCGGTCGCGGTGGCGACGAGGGCGTGCGTACCGGTCTTGTTGATGTTGAGGCTGCCGAAAAAGGCGGTGCCGGTGGTCGAGGTCGCCGACGGGGGCATCGTCGCCGGGCTGGCCGAGGCGTCGGACAGGGTCGCGGTGTCCGGCGCGACCAGTGCGAGCGTGAACGTCGTCGGCGTCGTGATCGGGTTGCCTTCCGCGTCCGTGGCTGTCACGCCTGCCGAGAACGTGTTGTCCGCCGAAACCGTCGTCGGCGCGGTCGCCGGGGTGGTCGCTGGCTGGGGGCTGATGGTCACCGTATGCAGCGCGCCTGCGACAATGGCGACGGGGCTGCTGTCCGCCGAGGAGATGCCGCCGCTGGTGGCCGTGAGGGTGTAGGTCCCCACCTTGTTGACGTTGAGCGTGAACGAGGCAATGCCGCCGCTGGTGGTGGCCGAGCCGCCGACCAGAGTGGCGGTCCCCCCGGCCGTGGGGGTGCCGTTGAGCGCCAGTGTGACCGGCGTACCGTCAGTGACCGAGTTGGAACCGGCGTCCATGACCGTGGCCTGGAGTGTGAAGGTGTTGTCAGCAGAGATGGAGGCCGGAGGCTGCTGCGTGATGGCGACGGAGGCTGGGACGTCGGCGGTGATGGCTATGGCGCTGGTGTCAACAAAGTCGGTGGATACGCCGCTGGTGACCTGCAGGATGTAAGAGCCGGTCTTGTTGATTCTCAGCGCGTTGAATGTCGCCACGCCGTTGCTGGTAGTGACGCCGGATGCTCCCGTAAGGGTCACTCCATTGGCAACGGCGGTGCCACTGGGATTCAGCAGGGTGAGTGTGACCGCCGTACCGTCGGTGACGGTGTTGCCGTCGGCATCCGTGACTCTTGCCTTCAGCGAGAAGGCATTGCCTGCTGAGGCGGAGGCCGGTGGCTGCTGCGTGATGGAGACGCTGGCCGGTGCGCCGGCGCTGATGGTGATGCTGGTAGTGCCAGCGGCGGCGGGCGCGGGTGCGCTGGTCGCCGTCAGCGTGTAAGTGCCCGGCTTGTTGATGTTGAGGCTGCCGAAAGAGGCGGTGCCGCTGGTCGTAGTCGCGCTAGTCGTTCCTGCAAGGATAGCCCCTGGCGGAGTAGTAGGCTGGGTCAACGCCAGTGTGGCCGGCGTCCCGTCGGCGACCAGGTTGCCATACTGGTCTTTCACAATCACGGTTGTGGAAAAGAGCTGGTCGGTTGTCCTCGCGGTCGGGGACGGTGCCGGCAGACTCACCGAGTTGGGAACGTCGGGCGCGATCTTGAATGTGGCGGGGAGCGTTCCCGTAAGCCCCGCCGCCGAAGCCGTCAGCGAGTGGCTACTGCTGGTATCCGCGTTATCAATGGTAAAGGTGAAAGACACATCCCCGAAGGTGCCGGTCGTCGTCGGCCCCAATGTCCCGATCGTCGCGGGCGGCGGCGATGGGTTCACGAAATCGGCGGGGTTGACACTCAGAGTCACCGGCACGCCGGGGTCGGCGACATCGTTGCCGTTCACATCCTGCACCTGTACCGTCACCGTCATCGCGTGTCCCGCAGTGCCATTGACAGGCGGCGCGGAAAAGACCACTTGGTTCGCGGCTCCGGGCGTGACGGTGATCTGTCCACTCGCCGTTGATGTCACTCCCAGGCTGGTGGCGGTGATCTTGTAGGTGCCGGCCTTGTTGATTTTCAGATTCGGGAAACTCGCATTGCCCACGCCACCGCTGACTTGCCCGATGGCGGGCGTTAGGGTCGTCCCACTCGGCGCGGGTGTCGCCCCATCCGCCTGCAAGAGGTTGAGCGTCACCGGCGTCGTGTCGGGGGCAGCCCCGCTATTGTCTACATGGACCGTGATCAAGAATGTGCTGGTCGGGTCAGCCGTTATAGACGAAGGAGCCGGCCCTGCGGTGATGGTGACGACCGGCACCGCCATCGCCGCCCTGGAACTGAATGTCAGTATCAGGAACGCGAAAAACGTGAGAAGCCGGAACAGCCGGAATTGAGGTTTCGCAAACATTGCACAATCCTTTAGGACGGGAAACAGGAGAATTGCTGGAGGGTACGCTCCGGGGTCAAGGGCGGATCGCCCTCAAAGGCACCGGCGGCACTGGCGACCCTGGCGGCACTCCCGGCGTTCCCGATACGGGCGGCGGCCCGTCTGCATAGACGGCCAGGATACTGCCGGATTCGACGACCGAGGGCAGCAGAGCTTCCAGCGTGTTGGTTTCTGGAGCCGGATTGACTGTACTGACGGGTAACGCCTTCCAGCCTGCCGCGATATTGTTCGTCTTGTCGTCCGCCGGGCTATAGAGGTAGACGCGGGGGACGCTGGATGACGTATCGCCGGAAGGCAGGTAAATCCGCGCCTGCGGGCTGAAAGCCACATTAGGAGTGCTGAAAGTAATGCGGTAGGCAGAAAACTGCAACGTCGCAGTGGAGTCCGGTGCGGCTGGCATCCCTGTCGTGACAGGGGCGGCGGTCACGATGACGCCGGAGGTGACGGAGCCGACCGTGTATTCAAAATGAACATTGGGATAGGGAATGACCGGCCCGGAGCCGTCAGGGACGAACCGGAAGCCCTCGTCGGTGGTGCTGCCCCCCCCGCCGCCGCAGCCGCTCAGGAGCAGGACGAGCAGGACGCCGAGCGACGCCGACAAGGTGTGTCGGCAGCGCGCCCCGGTGCGCGGGCACCCGGCCCGCAACGTCTTCGGAAACCACATGTTCGGAAACCGCATGTCGCTAGTCCTCTCTTCAGTCCACCAGACCCAGCCGGACGGCGCGGCGCGCAGGCCCGCCTCGCCCCGGCAGGGGCGTGGGGAGCCGGACGCCTGCGGACGGGCGCAGGGCATCGCCGAGGGGCTGCCGAGGGCAGCCCGCCGGTATCAGATTGCCGGCGGCACGGGAGCGTGACGCCGGGTACAGCAAGACTTGCAGGGTTAAAACGGGACGTGCTATTGACAGGATGTGCTATCGAGTCGGGACGTGCTTGGGGTGGTGCATTTGTGCGGATCAGAGCTACAGGGACATCGGCACACAGCATCTTAACATAGTATTATGGGGATGTCAAGAGAATGGCAGAAATTCGCCGCGATTAAATGAAAAGCTTCCCCTAGCCCCAGAAGGTCATCGGAGACGGCACGGATTATGGCATGCGTTTGGTCTAGCGGCCTTGCCTCCATGCCAACAGGATCATGCTCGGGCCGAGCGACGTACTGACGTGTAACACCTAATACTTGTAGATAGTAATAGCTTTCGTTAAAGCCAGTATTCTTACTGGTTTAATCTATGAATCTGCCGGTTGGCACAATATCTGCTTGTGTTACTGATGTCGGACAGCCAGCCTGCCTCGATGAGTCCCAAAGCCGACTGTTCCCGGCCCACGAGCCGGGCCGTCACCGACAATCGCCCGAAGCAGTCCTTTCTACCACAGCAGATGATGAAGATTTCCGTCCCACTTTTCGTCGCCTCCTGGGCGCTCATAGGCTATACCTACTGCCTCTTCCCGCTGCTGATCGCGCTGCTGGCCCGCCTCGCGGGCAGGCCTGCGCCGGAGATGGGGGGTTGGGCGGAGGAGGACCTCCCGAGCGTCGTCGTCGTCGTCGCGGCCCACAACGAGGAGGGGTTCATCGCGGCGAAGGTCCGCAACACCTGGCAGATCGACTATCCGCCGGACAAGCTGACTCTGCTCATCGGCAGCGATGGGTCGTCCGACTCCACGCCCGACATCCTCCGTTCCCTGCGGCACCCCCGCCTCTACGCCCGGACATTCGAACAGCGGCGCGGCAAGGTGTCTGTGGTCAACGACCTGATGGCGGAAGCGGACGCGGACATCGTCATCCTCTCCGACGCCAACACGACGCTGGCACCGGACGCGGTGCGGAAGCTCGTTCGCCACTTCCGGGACCCGAGGGTGGGCTGCGTCAACGGCGCGCTGGCCCTGGAACACGGCGGCGGCGTCTCCGGGGAGGGGCTGTACTGGAAGTATGAACTGTGGATCAAGACGAACGAGAGCCGCCTGGGGTTCGTCATCGGCTGCTACGGGGGCATACTCGCCGTCCGGCAGGGCCTCTACCAGCCGCTCCCCCCGACGACGATTGTCGAGGACTTCGTCCTGACTATGAACATCATGGCGGACGGCTGGGGCGTGCGGTTTGACCCCGAGGCGCGGGCCACGGAGCCGGCCAGCGCCTCGTCACGCGCCGAGTGGGGGCGCAAGGTCCGCATCGGGGCCGGCGACTTCCAGGCGCTGGGCCTGACGCGGCGGATGCTGCACCCGCGCCAAGGCCTGCGGGCGTTTTCCTACTGGAGCCACAAGGTCCTTCGCTGGTTCGCCCCGTTCCTCCTGATCGGCGCGGTGGCCGGCAACCTCGGCATCGCCACGGCCCAGGGCTTCCCCGCCGGCGGCGTCTTCACCTGGCTCCTGGCGGCGCAGGCGGCCGGCATCCTCGCCTCGCTCCTCGTATACCGGCTGCCGGAAGGCTCCGGCCCGCCGGCCTGGCTGCGCCCGGTCAGCTTTTTCTACCTGATGAACTTCGCCCTGCTCTGCGGTTTCTGGCGCTGGGTGCGCGGCAGCCAGTCGGCGGCCTGGCAGCAGGCCGCCCGGCAGGCCTCGGAGCAGCCGGTTTGAAGCCCCTGACGGCCAAACCTCTGACGCTGCGCGGGAATTTCGCGTGGACGGCCATCGGCAACATCGTCTACTCGCTTTGCAGCTGGCTCATGCTGAGCGTGATCGCCAAGATGGGCAGTCCCGCCATGGTCGGCCAGTTCTCGCTCGGCCTGGCCGTCGCCCAGCCGGTCATGGTCTTCTCGCAGCTCTCTTTGAACCAGGTGCAGGCGACCGACGCCCGGTGCGAGTACCGTTTCGGCGACTATTTGGGCCTGCGGATGATCACCAACCTGCTCGCGATGGCGGGCCTGGTCGGGCTGGCGCTGGCGGGCGGCTATTCGCGGGAGGCCGGTGCGGTCGTCGTCCTCGCCGGGGTCGGCCTGGCGTTCGACGGCATCGGGGACACGGTGTTCGGCCTGCTCCGCCGACACGAGCGCATGGACCGGGTCGCGATCTCCATGGCGGCGGAGGGGGTGCTGTCTCTGCTGATGCTGACGGCGGGCCTGTCCTTCCTGCACTCGATCGTCTGGGCGGCGGCCGGCTCCGCCCTCGCTTCCGCCCTGGTGGCACTGGCCTACGACGTCCCGAACGCGGTCATCCTGCTGCGCCAGTCGGAGAACGGCGGGGACAACCTCCTGTCCCGCTTCCGATCCCGCTTCCGATCATCCGAGTTCCGGCTGCCGAGGGCGCACTACGACCCGCCTGTCCTAGGGCGGCTGGTCCGGGTGGCACTGCCGCTGGGCGTGATCATGGTGCTGCTTTCGGTCAACGGCAACATCGCGCGGTACTTCGTGGCGCACTCGCTCGGCCTGCGCGCGCTGGGCATCTTCTCCGCCCTCGTCTCGTTCGTGACCGTCGGCCGGCTGGTGACCACGGCCCTGGGCCTGTCCGCAAGCCCGCGCCTGGCCCGCTACTACGCCGCAGGGGACCGCGCGGCGTTCATCGGCCTCCAGCGGCGGCTGCTGCTAATCGGGGTGGGCGCAGGGACGGCCGCACCGGTCCTCGCTGCCATGCTGGGACGCCAGATCCTGACGCTATTCTACACACCTGAATACGCGCGGCACCTGGACGTCTTCGTGCTGTATCTGGCGGCGGGCGGCCTGAGCTATGTGGACGGGTCCATCGGGTGGGCGATCACGGCGGCCCGCTGCTTCAAAGCGCAGGCCGTCTCCTTGGCCTTCCTGACGGTCTTGATCACCGGGGCCAGCGCCTGGCTCGTCCCCGCTTACGGGCTGCGCGGCGCGGCCTATGCCGCGCTCCTCGTCTCCGCAGCCCAGCTCGTCGGCAACTCATTGATTCTGCGGCACGTCCTGCGGACGCTCCCCGCCCGAGCGCAAGTCGTCCAGTTCAGAAAGGAAGAACATGTCCCCGCCGCGTGAGAAGTGTCTTGAACCGAGCCTGTGGCGCACCCTGGCGCGCGACTTCCGGCGCTACCGCCGCGAGGGGACGCGGCACGCGCTGCACGTCCTGCTGTTCTGTCCCGGTTTCTCGGCGACTCTCGTGTACCGCCTCTTGTCGCGCCTTCAGGGGGGGGCGTCGGGGACGGGTGCTGCGCGCATCTGTCGCCTGCTGATCAACCAGTTCTGTCATGCGGTTTCCGAGACGACCGCGCTGACGACCCGCATCCTGCTGCCGCCGCACTGCCGGATCGGGGCCGGCCTGTTCATCCCCCACTTCGGGCCGCTGACGGTACACCCGGACGCCCGGATCGGGGAGAACTGCACGCTGCACCAGGGCGTCGTGATCGGCCAGGCCGGCCGGGGCGAACGGAAGGGGGCACCGTGTTTGGGCGACCGCGTGTATGTGGGCGCGAACGCCGTCCTGATCGGCGCGATCACGCTGGGCGACGATGTGGCCGTCGGCGCGGGGGCCGTGGTGACGCGGTCGGTCCCGAGCGGAGCGGTCGTCGCGGGCAATCCGGCCCGCATCCTGTCCCACTCGGGCAGCTCCGGCCTGATCTTTTACGACGGCATGGACGCCGACCCGATGCGCTTGGGGCCGCTTACTACCGAAGACGCGGGAGAGGCCTTACCGGCATGAATACGCTCCCGACAATGGAAGGAGCAGCCCCGCGCGGCGGCGTCAGGGGCAGCCATATCGCCCTGTACATGGAGGCGTTCACCGGGGGCGGCGCGGAGCGCGTCATGGTCAACCTGGCCTCCGGGCTGGCAGCGCGCGGGCACCGCGTGGACATGATCGTGGTCCGGTCCGAGGGACCATACCTGGCCCTGCTTTCGCCCGACGTGCGGCTGATAGACCTCGGCTGCGGGCGGTCGCTCGCGAGCCTGCCCCGCCTGGCCCGCTATCTGCGGCGGGAGCGGCCCGCTGCCCTGCTGTCCGCGATCGAACACTCAAATCTGATCGCGCTCTGGGCGGGCGCGCTCGCCGGCTACCGGGGGCGGGTGGCCGTCAGCGTCCACATTAACCTGTCTTCGGTCGTCCGCCGCGCATCGGGGCTGAAGGGGAGCCTGCTGCTGTGGCTCTACCGCCGCTTCTATTCGGGCGCGGGCGCGGTGATCACGGTCTCCGACGCCGCCGCCGCCGACCTGACGCGCCTGCTCCGGCTGCCGCCGGGGCGGGTGCGGAGGATCTACAACCCGGTCCTCTCGCCCGCGCTGTTCGAGCAGGCGGGGGAGCCGGCCCAGCACCCCTGGTTCGGGCTGGGGCAGCCACCGGTGGTCCTGTCCGTGGGGCGGCTGTGTCCCCAGAAGGACTTCCCGACCCTCATCCGGGCGTTCGCCCAGGCCCGTCAGCAGACGCCCGCCCGGCTGGTCATCCTCGGGGAAGGCCCGGACCGACCCGCCCTGGAGGGGCTGGTGTCCGAGCTGGGCCTGACCGACTCGGTGGCCCTGCCGGGCTTCGCCGCCAACCCCTACGCCTGCATGGCGCGGGCGGCGGCCTTCGTCCTCTCCTCCCGATGGGAGGGCCTGCCGACGGTGCTGATTGAGGCGCTGGCCTGCGGCGTCCCGGTCGTCTCCACGGACTGCCCGAGCGGCCCGCGCGAGATACTGTGCGGCGGTCGGCACGGCCGGCTGGTCCCCGTCGGCGACGCGGACGCCCTGGCCCGCGCCATCGCGGCGAGCCTGGAGGCCGGACCGACCGACCGCTCCCCGGAGGATTGGGCCGCGTTCCACACGGAACACGCGGCGGCGGAGTACGAGGAAGTCTTGCTGGGCGGATAGGAGCGACAGACCGATGACCAAAGCAGCATTCGCCGGACCTACAAATGCGGGCCTACATCGTCCGATACTGGAACCACCGCCCGACCTGATCTGCCCGATCTGCCGTGGCGATCTGGATGCCGGGGCGGGAACCCTGGTCTGCCGGAACGGGGCCTGCCGGACCGAGTTCCCCCTGGTGGACGGCATCCCGGTACTCATCAACGAGGCGAATAGCCTGTTCACGATCGCGGGTTTTGTGGGCCGCGAGGGCACATTCTTCAGCAAGCCCGACGGCAGGCTTGCCACGTTCGGGATGAAGGTGCTGGACCGCCTCCCCGACATCACCCGCAGCATCGGCACGCGAGAGCGGTACGCGAAATTGGCCGAGATGCTGCTGCGGGACAACCCGGCCCCGGTCGTCCTGGTCGTGGGCGGGAGCATCGTGGGGAACGGCATGGAGGAGTTTCTGGCACACCCGGCGATCCGCTTCGTCGAGACGGACATCGCGTTCGGGCCGCGCACCCGGATCATCTGCGACAGCCACGACATGCCTTTCCGCGACGGCACCTTCGACGCGGTCATCGCGCAGGCCGTTCTGGAGCATGTGGTGGACCCGGCCCGCTGCGTGGCGGAGATCCACCGGGTCCTGAAGAGCGGCGGCCTCGTCTATGCCGAGACTCCGTTCATGCAGCAGGTCCACGGCGGGCGCTACGACTTCACGCGCTGGACGCACCTGGGCCACCGGCGGCTGTTCCGGTGGTTCGCCGAGGTGGAGAGCGGCGTGGTGTGCGGGCCGGGCATGGCGCTGGCCTGGTCGTGGAACTACTTCGCGCTCAGTGCGGCGACCTCGCGGGCGGGGCGCGCGCTGGCCCACCTCGTGACGCGGCTCACCGGCTCCTGGCTGACCCTGTTTGACGCGGCCCTGGTGACGAAGCCGGGGGCGTATGATGCCGCCGCCGGCTACCATTTCCTGGGACGCCGGAGCGATGAGGCGCTGCCGGACCGGGAGCTGATCACGCTCTACCAGGGCGGCCGCCAGTAGAAGACCGTCACGCCGCCCATGAGAAACTGCGGACAATGAAAAACTTCAGCCACTTCTCGCAGCTCGCGGCTTACCTCGCCTCCCTGGTGCTGATCGGGGGCATCCCCGGCCTCGCCCTGCCGCTCGAGGACTCGGCTTTGGGGTCGGTCAACCGGCTGATCGGCGGGCTGGTGATGCTGCTTTGGCTGCTCTCGGTCGTCGCGACCGGGCGCCTGGGCCGGCTGCACCTGTTCCACCTGCTGGCGGTCGCCTTCGCCCTCTGGTACGTCCTCAGCGTGTGGTGGAGCGTGGCGCCCGACGAAACGCCGTTCACGGCGACTCTCATCGAGGGGGTCGTCCTGTCCGTCCTGCTCTGGGACATCTACCGGACCCAGGAGCGCCTGGAAGCGGCGATGCAGGCGTTCCTCCTCGGGGGCTACGTCTCGGTCGCGATGACGGCCTTCAATTTCGCCCAGGGGCAGCAGGTGCGGCACTGGGAACAGCGGTTCTCCGGCTCCGGCTTCGACCCGAACGACATCGCGCTGCTGCTGGCGATCGGCATCCCGATGGCGACCTACCTGGCGACGCGCCCGAGGAGCCTGCCCGTCTTCCGGCTGCTGAACCTCCTGTACCCACTCGCCACCGCCCTGGGGATCGTACTGAGCGGGTCGCGCGGCGCACTGCTGGCGGCGGCCCCGGCGTACCTCTTCTACCTGGTCCGGCTGGCCCGGCTGGGCCGGGGCTGGGGGGTCGCCGTGGCCGGGCTGCTGGCCGCCGCCCTGGCGGGCGCGACGCAGCTCGACCTCAGCGCGCCGCTCCAGCGGCTGGGGACGGTGGCGGAGTCGTCGGGCGACGACCACCTCAGCGGGCGTTCGGAGATCTGGCAGGCCGGCTGGACCGCCTTCGGGGAACACCCGTTCCTGGGGGTCGGCGGCGGCGCGTTCTCGGCGGCGACGGCGGGGAGGAACGGCCAGGTGCTGTCTCTGATCGCGCACAACACCTACCTGTCTGTCTTGACGGAGCTGGGGCCGATCGGCTTCCTGCTGTTCCTCGGCCTGCTCGTGGTGGTCCTGCGGAGCGCGCTGCGCCAGTCCCCGCCGATGCGCGAGATGTCGCTGCTCTGCCTCCTCGTGTGGGGCGTCGGCGTGTTCGCCCTGTCCTGGGAGTTCCGGTCGCAGACCTGGCTCCTGTTCGGGCTGATCGTGGCGGCGGGCCACAGCGCGCCGCCGGCCGTCATCAGCCCGTTCCGGCCGGCGCGGGCCGGGCGGCTCGCGGGGAGGGCAGTGCCATGAAGACAGACGTTTTGAAGACGCGCGTCCTAATCTCCGGCCAGGACCCGTCCCTGCCGGGCGGCATGGCGAAGTATGTGGGCGGCCTGTGCACCTACCTAGAAACGGCCGGCGGCATCGAAACCCGGTTCCTGAACGAAACCGAGGTCAAGGGGCGGACCGGCATGATGAGCGCGAACCGGCTGGCCGCCGTCCGGGAGAGCGGGCGGCTGCTGCGCGGGTTCCAGCGGACTCTGCGGCGTCACAGGCCGGACGTCGTCCACCTCCACATGGCGCACGGCCTGTCGGTCTGGGAGAAAGCGGGCATGGCGGCCCTGGCGGCACGGGCGGGCATCCCCGCCCTGGTACACCTGCACGGCGCGGGCCTCGACGTGGCCCTGGGCGCGATGCCCGCCCGGCGGCGGCGCTGGCTGGACCGGGCGCTGGCGCGGCCCCACCGTGTGGTCGCGCTGTCTGAGGGCATGGCGGGCCTAATCCGCCAAGCCCTACCCTCGGCTCGTGTCAGCGTGATCCCGAACGCCGTGCGGCTGATGGCTCCGCCGCCGCCCCTCGCGTCGCCGCCGACCTTCGGCTTCCTGGGGTTCATGGACGGGCGCAAGGGCGAGAGTGATCTGCTCCGGGCGCTGGCGTCGCCCGGCGTCCCGCCGTGTTCGCTGCTGCTGGCCGGGGACGGCCCGATGCGGACGGGCGCGGAGGCACTGGCGGTGCGGCTCGGGCTGGCGGACCGCGTCTGCTTCCTGGGGAACATCGACGGGGCGGCGAAGGACGACTTTTTCCGCCGGATAGACGTGCTGTGCCTGCCCTCACAGGCGGAAAACCTGCCCATCGCGCTGCTGGAAGCGATGGGGTACGGCCGCCCGGTCATCGCCACGCCGGTCGGCGGCATCCCGGACATGGTCACGGACGGCGCGCAGGGCCGGCTGACGCCGCCGGGGGACATCGGGGCGCTGGCCGATGCCCTGACGGAAGCCGCCCTGAACCCGGAGGAGGTCCGCCGGCGCGGGCGGGCGGCCTGGGAGACGGTCGCGGACCGGTTCACCTGGGAGCGGAACGGGCCGCTCATGGTCCGACTCTATCAGACCATGCACACCGAGACTGGAAAGGCTTGATCCTCAAATGAACGTGCAGTCCAGACCGACCGAAGACGCCCGCCGGAACCCGCACGGGACCACGGACGACGGGACCACGGACGACAGGGCCACAGATGACGGGGCTACGGACGGCGGCACGGACGACGGGGTTATGACTCCGTGGCCCGCCGACGCCAGGGCTTATGCAGTCGCCAAACGCTTCATGGACATCGTCGCCGCGCTGTTCCTGCTCGCCGCCGCGTTCCCCCTGATGCTTGCAGTCGCGCTCCTGGTCGGGCTGACCAGCCCCGGCCCGGTGCTGTTCCGGCAGACACGCCTGGGGCGCGGCGGGGTGCCGTTCCCGCTGCTGAAGTTCCGCACGATGGTCGCCGACGCCGAGCAGCAGCTTGAGGCCCGCGCTGAACTGCGGCAGATGTTCCAGGAGTCCTTCAAGATCGCCCGCGACCCGCGCATCACGCCCGTGGGCGCGTTCCTCCGCCGGACCAGCCTGGACGAGCTGCCGCAGCTTATCAACGTCCTGCAAGGCAGCATGAGCCTGATCGGCCCCCGGCCCATCGTCCCGAAGGAGCTGGCGAAGTACGGCGAGCGGGGCGAAAAGCTGCTCACCGTCAAGCCCGGCTTGGGCGGGATGTGGCAGGCCGGGGGCCGCAGCGACACGACTTACGCCGAACGGATCGCGCTCGACATGTACTACATTGACCACCGCTCCCTGTGGCTTGACCTTTCCCTGCTGGCGAAGACGGCCTTCTGCGTCCTGACCCTGCGCGGCTCGTGCTGACGGGGCGCAGCAAAAATGCCGATAAAGAGACACCGATAAAGAGACACCCATGACACACGAAACCCGACCGCCCGGCGCGCGCGCCGACATCAGCCTGGGGGAGATCGCCACGATCCTGTGGCGGCGCAGGCTCGTTTTCCTGCTGGCGCTGGCCGCCTGCCTCGGCCCGGCCGCCCTGATCTCCCACCGGATGTCCAAGCAGTGGCGGGCCGAGGCGCAGATGGTCCTGATCCAGCGCGCCACGACCGGCTCCGAAGCCTCAAAAGCCACCTCCTATGCCCCCCCGGTCATCGAAACCGTTGACACGCAGATGGCGATGCTGCAAAGCGATGCCATGCCGCAGCGCGCCCTGGACTGGCTGCGGAGCCGGCCCGGCCCGGCCGGGGCGGTCTTCGGCGGGAAAGAGTGGACGGCGGCGGCCTTCCAGCACGCCGTCACGTTCTCCAACCCTAAAGAGACCAACGTGATCCAGGTTTCGGCGGAGGCTCACAGCCCGGAGCAGGCGGCCCAGATGGCGAACGCGGTCTGTCAGGCCTTCCTCCAGTGGAAAAAGGAGCTGGCCCAGCAGCAGGTGCGGGACATCGCGCAGAGCCTCCAGGTGCGGTCCGCGCGCGCCGCCTCGCAGATGCGTGACGCCGAGCAGCAGGAGAAGCGGTTCAAGCAGCGCCACCACATGGCAGACGTCGCCGCTCAGGAGAAATTCCTGCTCGACCAGGGACAGGCACAGTCGGCGGAGGTGGATAACCTCCAGAAGGAGTGCGACTCGCTGGACGCGCGGCTGGGGAACCTCGCCGGGAAGCTCCGGCTGGGGAACGCCCAGATCCAGCACGGCGGGGGCGTCCGCGACGACGCCCTCATCCTGAGCCTGCAATCACAGCTCACCCAACTGGAGATGGAGCGCGCAGACGCCGGCCAAAAGTACACCGCCGCCTATCCGGGCATGCTCCAGCCGCTGGACGCCAAGATCCGGGACATCAAGGCCCGCCTGAGCCGGACCATCCACGGGGTCGTCGCCGGCAATCTCCCCACCCTGCAAGCGCAGGGCGCGCTGCTTGCCGACTATCAGCAGACTCAGGTGAGCGAGGTCTACACGGCGGCGAAGCTGGAGGCCGCCCGCCGGCTCCTCAGCCGGACGCAGGCGCAGACGCGGCTGCTGCCGCAGCTCGACGGCGACTACAAGCAGATCGTCCGCAACGTGGACCTGACCAACACCCTGTACTCGTCGCTCCAAGCCGCCCTCGAAGCGGCCCGGCTGGACGCGCAGATCGCCACCGGCGATGTCCAGTTCACGCAGCCCGCCCTGACGCCGACAAGGCCCTTCCGGCCAAACCTCCCGCAGAACCTCGCGCTGGCGGGGCTGCTCGGCCTCTTCCTTGGCAGCCTCGCCGTCATCCTGCTGGAACAGGGCGACCGGCGGGTGCGGACGGTCGGCGACGTGCAGCGCCTGCTCTCGGCCCCGGTCATCGGCTCGCTGCCCGCCTTGCCAGCCGCCTCGGCGGCCCTGACCGGCGGAGCGGGCGCGGCGAAGGTCATGGAAGCCTACCGGCTGACCTACGCGAACCTCCTGCTGACCCTGCATCAGTCCCAGCAGACCGCGCTCCTCTACCGGGCGGTCATCCTGGTCACCAGCGCCCGGCAGGGCGAGGGGAAGACGGTGACGGCACGGCATCTGGCCCGCACGGTCGCCCGCTGCGGGAAGCGCACCATCCTGGTGGACGCCGACCTGCGCGTCCGGCCCGGAGACGATGCGCGGGGGGATGGCGAGGAGCCGGTCGGCTTGGCCGACGTCCTGCGCGGCGCGGCGACGCTCGAGGAGGCGATCAGCGACTCGGGGGACCGCAACCTGCTGGTCCTGCGCCGCGGCCGGGTCAACGAGGACAGCGCGGACATGGTTTCGCTCCCGCAGATGCGTCAGGCCTTGGAAACCCTCCGCTCCTACGCCGACGTGGTGGTCATCGACTCGCCCGCGTGTCTGGAGCGGGCCGACGTGTTCTTCCTCGCGCCGTTCGCCGACTGCATCCTGCAAGTGGTCGGGGCCAAGCGGGTAGACGAGCCGGCATTGCGGCAGGCATTCGAAGCCCTCACGGCGGCTCGTCCCGGCCTGCTGGCGCTCTTCTTCAACTTCTCGCCCGAGCAGCGGCCCACTCTCATGTCGGGCGCGGCGGACGGGCCGGCCCCGGCGGTCGTTCTACCGGGCGCCATGCCCGACTGGGACCTGCGGGAGAAAGTGCTGCTTTCGGAGAACCGGACCACCAAGATCATCGTCCAGAGCCTGCCCGGACAGATACCGAAGGCGGAAGGCGCGCGCCTGTTCCGGCCGGACTGATGCGCGGTTGCTTTCGGCCTCAGACTGTGGCACAATAGGGCCATGAGTGAAGAGGGTATGGGCAAGGCAGAACAATCCGACTGGCGGCGGCTGCTGACGCCGGGGCAGAGGGCGCGGATGCTGGACCACATCGCCCGCGTCTCGCTGGCGGCGGGCACGCGGCTGTTCCCCGGTCAGCCGTGGCAGGACCTGGACGTTTCGGCCGGCTCGGTCGCCGCCCGCAAGTCGCCCGTCGAGCGCCTCGCGTTCATCGAGCGCGCCCTGCCGGTTCTGGAGTGGGCGGCGGCGCAGATCGGGCGGGACCCGCTTGCCGATGTGGTGACGCAGTCGCGCCCCGTCGCCCCGGCCCTGCGCGCTCGGCGCGTCACGACGGGCGCTCTGCTGCAAGCCGTCCGGCGCGGCCCCGACCTCCGTTCCTTGGAGGAAACCGTCAGCGTGGCGTCCCGCGACACGCCCGAGAACCGCGCCGTCAAGTCTTTCCTGCGCGTGCTGGAACGTGACAGCACCGCCATCGTGCGGATCGCCGAGGCGGAGGAAGAGGCCGAAGCCGCGGGCCGAGCCGAACGGTGCGCGTCGCGTCTTCGTGGAATTCTTGCCACGCCCTGGTGGGCGGAGGTCGGGGCGGACGGCGCGGCGTGGCTCAGACCTCCGACGCGCCGGGCGGCGGGGCGGCCCGAGTACACCATGGTCTCCCGCGAGATGGCCCGCTGCCGCGCCGGGTTTATGTTTGACTGGGGACATCCCTGGCTGACGGTGCCGCCGCGCGAGTCGTGGCGGCTGTACGAAACCTGGTGCCTGTTCATCGTTCTGGACGCCCTGCGCGCGGGCGGCTGGGAGCCGGTCGCCGGGGCGGGGGGCGACACGCCGGACCTGTTCACCGTCCGCGAAGGCCGCCTGACCTTCACGCCCATGACGGGGCGGGCAGGGCGTGTCGGATTGCGCTCGGCGAGCGGCAGGCGTCTGTCAATGGTCTACAACCAGACATTCGCCGAAGGCCGGCACTCGCTCTCCCACACGATGCAGCCGGACATCACGCTGGCCTCGGGGGACCGCCTGTGGATTCTGGATGCCAAGTTCAAGCCCTACGCGCTGCCGGGGGAGGAGGGCGACGACATCAACCAGATGCACGCCTACCGGGACGGCATCATCGGCGAGGGCGGGCAACGCGCCGTGGCCCGCGCCTGGTGCCTCTATGCGGGGCAGGCGGACGCGCCGAACCGCAGTCAGCTCACCTACGGGCGGTCCGAGGAGGCCGCCGTGGGGGCACTCTGCCTGCGGCCCGGCGAGGCGGACACGTTCACGGCCCTGTGCGCCCTGCTGGCGGGCTGGCTCCGGGAAGAGTCAGGGACACCAGCGCGGCCAGCGCCTCCAGGAACCTGACCTGCGCGTCCGGGAACGCGGCATCGCCGGCGGCATATGCGGTCAAGGCTCCCTGCCCCGCCGCCAACGGCACGGAGAGGACGGAGTGCCGCCCGGACTGCCCGGCGAAGGCCCGCCAGACGCCCGCCTCGAAGCTCGGGTTCGCCAGTCCCGCGCGCCGGACCGTCCTGCCCTTCCTCATCGCCTCCCGCGCGGCATCCCCGGCAAGCGCGGGATCATCCGGCGCGTGTCGGTCGGGGAACACCAAAGCCTCCCGATAAGCCGTGCCGACGAGGCACAGACCTTCCCCTTCCCTCAGCGCCACCGTGCAGACCTCCGCCCCGGTCACGCGCGCCACTTCCCCGTAAACCAGGTCTGCCAGAGCGTCCGGCCCCACGCGCTCCGCGACGGCCCGGATGACGGCCTGGGTCGCCTTCGCCTCCGCCGCCAAGGCGGCGTTCTGGGCGGCCTGACGCGGCCCCGCCAGGGCGAGGGCGGCGACGGACGCCAGCAGCCCCAGGGCTTGCTGTAGGCCGTCATCCGTGAGGGCGTCGGCGTTCGGGCGGGCGACTGAAAGATGGCCCACCGCCGCGCCCCCCATCAGGAGCGGCACGGCATAGGCGAAGCCTTCCAGGTCATCTCCCAGGGCCGGCTCACGCGCCACATACACCGACCAGAGCAGCGGCGCGGAGGCATCAAAGGGGAATGTGGGCGGCTGCGCCTGCTTGCGCGACCTGGGCCGCTTGGGGCGGTCATTCGGGGCGGAGGCCAGCCGCGTGATGCGTTTGGCTTCACTGTCATAGGCGTAGAGCCGTGCGCGCACGTCGGGCAGGCCGGCGGCCAGGGCGAGCGCGCTCTCGACAAGAGCCTGTGCCGGTTCTCCGGCATCCGGCGCGGCGGCGAGGCGGCGGCAGAGAGCGCGCAGGACTTCCTCCCGCTCGTGCGTTTTGGCCTCCCGCGCCCGACTCTGCCCCGCCTCCGTCGCGTCGCGGGCGACTATGGCAACCCCACCGCCGGGCAGCGGCGTGGCGCTGATGTCCAGTACGCGCGTTTCCCCGTCGGCGGATACGCACAGACAGCCCATGCCTTCCACCGCCGCGCCGGTGCGCTGCGCGCGGACAAGCGGCGACTGACCCGGCGGGATGGGCTGGCCACTCGGGTAGCGGAGACTGCGAAGGCCCGCGCCGTCCGGCCCGAACAGCGTCCGCGCGGCGGCGTTCAGTTTGGCGAGGGTGCCCGAAGCGTCGGCGATGACGACGGCGTCACCGACGAGGTCGAAGACTGGATCAAGAGGGCTGGACCGGGGCGGCTGCCGGAACCGCCACGCGCCGAAGGAGGCCAGGCCGCCGAGCAGGAGGCCCGCCCAGAACGGGGGGCGCTTGAACGGGGAGGGGGAAGACATGGGAGGATTGTACCCGACGCAGGAAAGTCCCGCGCCGTGGGGCGCGGGGCGTTTCGAGATGCGAAGGGCGGAGGCCTATTCGGTGCGGATGGTCGCTTCCAGGACGGTTTCGGCCATGTAGATCGGGGCACGGAAGCGCAGGGCCATCGCGATGGCATCGGACGGGCGGGCGTCTATGTCCATGGTTTCGCCGCCAGCCTTGACCAGCCCGATCTTGGCGTAGAAGGTCTCATTCCACAGGTCGTCAATGACGACCCGCTCGACGGTCGCATCCAGCCGCTCCAGCAGGAGGCGGATCAGGTCGTGGGTGAAGGGCCGGTCGGGGGCGTCGCCTTCCAGGGCCAGTGAGATGGCCCAGGCCTCGAACTGCCCGACGAAGATGGGGACGCGGCGGCCCCGGTTGTCGCGCAGCAGGACGAAATGGTTGGCGATGGTGCCCTGGTCCTGGTGGGCGTAGACGCCCATCACCTTGACTTCCTTCTCATTCAGGGAGCGCGGTGCCCGGTTCTCGTCCTCCGAGGCGGACTCGCCGGCCCCCCCGCTCTGCCGCCGCAGGGAAGAAAGCCCGTCCGGGTCGGACTCCTGGGGCCGCCAATCATCGTCGAACAGTTTATCGAAATCGCCTGGCACCTTTTCCTCGCTTCCTTATGCCTGAACTATTCTAATCTTCTCGTCTTTAATCTTCCCGTCGTCCGGTCTTGCTGATGACCTTCAGGAACTCCTTGTTGCTCTTGCTGTTGTTCAGCCGGTCGATCAGGAGTTCGGTGGCCTCGACCGTCCCCAGCCCCGCCAGGACGCGGTGCAGCTGGTAGACGGCTTTCAGGCTGTCCTCGTCGTAGAGCAGCTCTTCCTTGCGCGTGCTGGACTCCTTGACGTTGATGGCCGGGAAGATGCGCCGGTTGGCGATCTCGCGGTCCAGCTTCAGCTCGGAGTTGCCGGTGCCCTTGAACTCCTCGAAAATGATGTCATCCATCCGGGAGCCGGTCTCGACCAGGGCGGTGGCGATGATGGTGAGGCTGCCGCCGTTCTCTATATTACGGGCCGCGCCGAAGAAACGTTTCGGGCGGTAGATGGCGGCGGGGTCAAGCCCCCCCTGGAGGGTGCGCCCGGAGGGCGTGACCGTCAGGTTGGAGGCGCGCGAGAGCCGGGTGAGGCTGTCCAGCAGGACGACCACGTCTTTGCCCGCTTCGACCAGGCGCTTGGCCTTCTCCAACACCATGTCAGCGACGCGCATGTGGTTCTCAGGCAGCTCGTCGAAGGTGGAAGACACCACCTCGCCGTTGACCGAGCGGCGGATGTCCGTCACTTCCTCGGGGCGCTCGTCGATCAGCAGCACGACCAGATGCACTTCGGGGTGGTTGGTCGTGATGGAGTTCGCGATGGACTTCAGCACGGTGGTCTTGCCGGCCTTGGGCGGGGCGACGACGATGGCGCGCTGGCCCTTGCCGATCGGCGCGATGAGGTCAATGACGCGGGCGGTGAGGTTCTTCGGGTCGGTCTCGAGAATAAACCGCTCTTCCGGGTAGATCGGCACCAGGTCATCGAAGTTGGCCCGACTGCGGGCCTGGTCGGGGGAGGCGCTGTTGACCGACTCGACCCGGAGCAGGCCGTAATACTTCTCGGTGTCCTTAGGCGGGCGGACCTGGCCGGTCACGGTGTCGCCGGTCTTGAGGTTGAAGCGCTTGATCTGGGCCTGTGCGACGTAGATGTCCTGGCTGCCCGGATCGAAGTTGTTCTGGCGCAGGAACCCCCACCCCTCCGGCAGGATCTCCAGCACGCCGGACTTGGTCAGCGCGCCGTCCGCGTCCGAGCCGCCCCGGCCGTCCCGGTCCCCGGCGTCCGGGGCGGGCTGCGGCTCCCGCATCATCGGCTCTTTGGCCTCGCGCGGGGTGTCCCGGTTCGGGTCCTGGACGGCCAGGGCGGCTTGCGTGGCCTGGGCCGCCCGGCTGCCGTCCTTGCCGTTGCGGGGCGGGCGCGGCGTCAGGGGGGGGATGGGGTTGTCAACTCTGGGGGTCTCAGCCTTCGCGTCGGCCTTCGGGGCGTCGGACTGTGGGGGACGAGGCATGGTGGTTTCGGAGTCGTCTTGTGCCATTGTGCTGTGTGGTTACCTTTGGTAATCGGAATGGATGATGCCGGGATGGGTGATCGGACAGGATAATGACAAAAATGATGACAGAATTGAGAACGATAAAGGAAATCAGGATGATGACGGAAAAGATGGTCGGTCGAGGTGCCAGGCGACGAGGGCGGCGAGACGCCTGAAAGAGAACCATTCGCGGGGCAAGAAGGAATCAGAACGTGACCAAAGGCCGGGCCAAGGAACGGGGGTGACGGTGAGCCGGACAGCCCGAAACGCGAAGGCACGACGACCGGGAATAGTGAACCTTGGGGCGTAAACCGGTTCCGAAGCCATTATACCACAGACGGCGTCGAAACAAACAGGAATTTTAATTTAATGCCCGCCTTCCTATCCGCCGCCATAGATTTCGGGCTTCAGGACGCCGATGTAAGGCAGGTTGCGGTACTTGCCGGCGTAGTCAAGGCCGTAGCCGACCACGAATCGGTCCTCGACTTTGAAGCCGAAGTAGTCCACGGGGACGTCCACCCGCCGGCGCGAGGGCTTGTCCAGCAGGGTGCAGATCTTGACCGAGGCGGCGCGGCGCGAGCGCAGGTTCTCCAGCAGGTAGGACAGCCGCAGCGTCAGGCCAGTGTCCACGATGTCCTCGACGACCAGGACGTGCTTGCTCTCGACGCTCTCGTCCAGGTCCTTCAGGATGCGGACGACGCCCGACGATTTAGTGTCCGCGCCGTAGGAGGAGACGGCGACGAAGTCGTAGGAGAGTGGGAGGGTGATCTGCCGGACCAAGTCGGCCATGAAGATGTTGGCACCTTTCAGAATGCAGACCAGCATCAGCTCCTTGCCCGCGTAGTCCTGGGAGATCTGCGCCCCCATCTCGGCGACGCGGCGGGCAATCACTTCTTCGCTCAGGAGGACCTGCTCGACGTCCTCCTCCATCTCCATTTCAACACTCGCCATAAACGCACTCAACCCCTCTGGCCGGCACCCGACAGGCGCAGCCGTATCAGAAACTCATTCAGTGCCGCCCGGTTCGGCACTTCTTCCGGCAGCGGCGACGATTCGCGCGCCCCGTCCAGCCGCTCGAACAGCCCGGCGATGGCCCCGGTGAACGCCGCATCGTCACCCGCCACGTCCGCCTGCTCGCGCGTCTTCATCGCCAGCAGCGGGGCAAGGTCCAGCCCGAACCGCTCGTTCAGCCGATGCAGGTTCGCCTCGACGACGCCTTCGGTGAGAAGCACGATCCCGGTCATCAGGACGCGGTGCAGGTAGAGCAGTCGCTTGACCGTCTTCCCCACCCCAACCTTTTGATAATCCCGCCATTCGCCTCGCGCGAAACCCGCGTAGTGGTGGTACAGCTTTTTGCTCAATCCCGCCCGTGCCAGCGCAGCCAGCTCCTTATGCGCGGGCGAGGTCAGCACGACGAGCGGCGACAGGATCTGCTCCAGAACGTACCCGTTCGGCTTGACCAGCAGGCGCAGGTACTTGGCGACCTCGTGCCCGACCAGCTCCACCTCGACGCCGCCGACTATCCCCTCCGGCTCCAATGTCTCGCGCGGCATGTCCAGCCCCAGCACATCGGGCAGCGGCGCGGCGAAGCTCCCGCGCAGGTCCACGTCGCTGTCGGGCGAGGGGAACCCGTAGAGGTGCGCCCCGCTGACCGTCACGAACAGCAGGCCGGGGACGTTTTGCTCGGCGTATCGGCGCAGGGCGTCATAATCCAGGTCAAGTGCGCTCAAATCTTTTGCATCCTACGGCGGCTGAACAGCCACCCGGAGAAGCCAAGAAAGTTGGCGAGCATCAGAAGGGTGAACAACAGACACAACCAGCGCAAAAGAGGCCAGCCAGCCCAAGCATTCTGGATGATGGCAGGAAATACGGCGCTCAGAAAGAGATAGGGCACCCACAGCGTCAGGACGACGAGGTCAAAGAGACGCTGCCATTCTTTGCATCGAGTCGCTTTGGCCAGTACGACCGGTGTTAAGACAGCATAGAGGATGCCGAAGACGAGCATGACCCAGCGAAACCAGTCCATGTGTTTGCCTTCCTTCTTGGTCCCTTCAGCTACCGAAGCACCTGGCACTGGGCGGGGGGCCAGTAGCAGGCGACGGCCCTCCCGATGATGTCGTGGCGCGGCAGGTCGCCCCAGTAGCGGCTGTCGTCGGAGACGTCCCGGTTGTCTCCCATCACGAAATACTGACCGGGCGGGACCGCCTGGGCCGGCATGTCGCCGTGGGCGGCGAAGGCTTTGTACGGCTCCGGGAGCGGCCTGCCGTTGATGGACACTGCCCCATCCCGGATGGCGACGGTTTCGCCGGGCAGGCCGATGACGCGCTTGACGTAGACCTGGCGGACGTCTCTGGGGTAGTCGAAGATCACGATGTCACCGCGCTTGGGCGATGCCAAACGGTAGGCCAGCTTGTTCGCCAAAACGCGCTCACCCGTATAGAGATGCGGCTGCATGCAGTCGCCCGCGACGCAGAAGCCCTGCATGACGAACAGGGTCGTGGCGACGGCCAGCAGGAACCCCAGCAAGACCTGTTCCCACTGCGTGATCGTGACCGACCGCCGGGGGCGCGTCTTTAGGAAGTGCTTCGTCATCCGTGCGGTGAGCAGAGGTGTCATGCGGTTCTATAATGCACAAGTGGTGCCAAAGCGGCGACTTTAGGTTCGTTTTCGCAAATTCGCGTGTCCGTCAGCCGCCGATGCCTTCTGAAAACCCAGCGGGCGGGCGTTCATGGATGGATTATACCCTTACTTTATCGGCTTCAGCACCAGGGCATCCAGGCCGAACAGGGTATTAGTCGCGGCCTCGTTTTTGCCGTGGATGGTGACGGCGAGGCGGCTGGGGCCGGGGGGCAGGGTGACGCGGCCCAGTGCGACCGGACCGCTGGGGACGACGCCGGCATGGTAGGCATCGTAGACGCCGCCGACGGGCTTGCCGTCGAGTGTGAAGGTGAACCGGCCATAGTCGGCGGCCTGGGTGAAGTAGGCGACGAGATCGAAAGTGCCGGGCCGGGGCGGCAGGGTCAGGGTCAAAGTGTCGCCGGCCTTGCCGCCCGTCCACCAGAGCTGACCGTCGCCGCTCCAGGCCCCTTCAAAGCCGCCCATGTCCTGCGTCTGGACCTTGCCCGCCGAGGCGACTGCGGTGGCGGCCAGCGCCTCGCCCTCGATGGGGTCCTTCAAGGTCAGGACGGAGGCCGCGCGGGGGTTCAGGGGCGGCCCGACCTGGCCCGCTGCCGGAGTAACAGACCAGGGCTGGGTCGGCCCCGAGGCGTACCAATAGGCGACGGACGAATAGTAGGTGTCCGGGGCGTCGTTCGCGCCCCCATGTTCAATCTGGGCGTCGAGGGAGCGTTGGAAGACGGGCGCGTCGTTAAGGAACCAGCGATAGGCGTTGATCCGGCCGGTCCCGCCGGACTGGTCCTTGACTAATGCGCCGTTGACGGGGAGGGCGTTCGGCCCTTTGTCGAAGTACCAGCCGCTGTTGAAGCAGTCCTCGGTGCCGGTGCCGTTCCACGGCCCGATCAGGGTCGTCGGGACGAGGCTCGCGCCCCACGGCTGGGCGTCCGCCCGGAACTGCTCGTCGCCTTCCAGGAAGCCCAGCCCGCGCGCCCCGGCCATCGTCTGCACGACGCCGACGAAGTGGCCACGCTGTCCCCGCGCCCGTGTCCAGACGTGGGGCAGGCCGCGCTTCGTCACCTCCTGCGACCACTGGGCGTGGAAGTAGCCGGTTTCTGCGGCGCGGAACGGCTGATGCACCATGACCGCATTCCAGGCGACGACGACATTCTTTCCCAGGCCGTTCTCGACCGTGAACCGGGCCGAGCGCGCGAACGGCATGGGGAAGCGCGACTGCATCACCCCGGCCTCCGTCTGGCTCAGGAGCAGGGAGGTGAAGGCTTTGTGGCCGTAACCGCTGCCGAAGAAGTCGGCGACCGGGGCCTCGATGTCTGGCGTCTGGTGGCCGTCGAAGTACCCCCGCAGGACCAGCCGGCGCAGGTCAATGCCCGTCGGCGCGGCGAACTCCAGCGAGCGGATCACGCCCGGCCCCTGGAAGTGGTCAATCTCGCGCGTCTTGCCTGTGAGGAGCGCGACCGACCACGTTCGGCCCGGCACGGGAGCGCCAGTGCCTGCCGACGACCAGGCGTGGACGGCGGCCTGGAGCGCGGCCCGGTCGGCATCGGTCAGCGGCAGCGCGAACGGTCGGATCGGCGTATTCGCGGCGAGCGTCAGCGAGTTCACCTGATAGTACAGCCCGTGCGGGTCGTCCACGGTGATGCGGCAATGCTTGGCGTAGGGGATGGGCAGGTAGGAGTAGAAGCCGCCGGACGAGCCCTGGGTCAGCGGCGGCACGAAACCCGGTTGGGAGCCGTCGAACAGCCTGGCGAACGGCACGTCAATGACCGGCGCGGGGGCGTCGTCAATGTAGACCTTGAGCTGACCGTTCGGATTGGCGGACCACAGCCGGACGACCGCGCCCGGCCCGGCGAGGTCGGCAAGAGTCGCCGTCGTGCCGGTCATAACGGGGAAAGTCTGGAAGTCGCCGTTGCCGCCGGTGCGGTCATAGGACGATTGCAGGTTCGAGGCCCAGTCCCGGAGATGCGGCAGCCGGGTGAGGTCCGTTTCCTCGCGCAGCAGCGTGTCCACGCCGACAGGGGCTGGGACAGGCGGGGACGCGGAGCGGGCAGGCAGCAAGGGCAGGAGGAGCGTGAGCAGCCCGAGGGTGGCGAGGGAGTTCCGCATGGCAGGGTCCTCCGAGGATCGTGGAAAGGCCGACCACGGGTTTTAACCCGTGGAGAGTTTCTGCCGGATGGTAAGCAGGAGGCCCGCTCCTGTACGCTGTACAAAGAACGGGCCTCCGATGGGAGCATGGAAAATAATCACAAAAGCTCACTCAGGTCGGCATCGCCGATGGGGACGCCGCTGACCTTGCGCTTGATGCGGGCGAGGGCGTTATCCACGCTCTTGGTCTTGCAGCGCAGCTCGGAGGCGATCTCGCGGTAGGACTTACCGAGCTGATAGCCGGACAGGACGTGCCATTCGAAGTCGGAGAGCATCTGCTGCAAGGTTTCGTGGAGGATCTTGGTGTCCTCATTCCGCAGGACCATGTCCTCGGGGTCGGCCCCGTCGAGGTTCGGCAGGATGTCGGAGAGGTTCCAGTCGGTGGTGGGGTCTTCGGAGGGGCTTTCGAGCGAGAGCGACTGGTTCAGGGGCATCTGCTTCTGTCGCGTGGCCGTCTTGATGGCGGTGATGATGTGGCGGGTGATGCAGACCTTGGCGAAGGCGGGGAAGGAGATGGCCTTGTCGGCCCGGAAGTCAATGATGGCCTGCCACAGCCCGATCTGGCCGACTTGCAGGAGGTCTTCCTTTTCCGCGCCGACGAGGAAATAGGATTTGACCTTGGTGCGGACGAGGTTGCGGTACTTGTAGAGCATGTACTCGGCGGCGGCGTTCTCGCCGCGCTGGGCGCGCGAGACGATCTCCCGGTCGGCCATGTCGGCGTATTTGAGCTGGGACTGACGCAGGCGGTCGGAGATGTCGTTGACGATGCTCCAGTCGCTGGATTGGGTTCTGATCAAGGGGAGCCTCACTGGCACAAAGATGAGTGTCGGAACGGATTAAGACGGGCTGAATGATGAAACGGTCTGAATGATGAACGGCGAAAGCGATGGGCGGCCAACGGCCTGGTGAGGGAAGGGGGCGGCGACCCAGAAGATGACGCGGGTGCCGCCACGGGGGGTCAGCGAGACGGCTCGTGATCCACTTCGATGGTCAGGGTGCTGATGATGACCGCCAGCAGGACCAGCGCCATCGTGGCTGCGGTCGTGAGGGGGCTAACGGGGATCTCTTTGATGACGTGATTGCCCAGTCTGAGGCGCAGGGCGCGCACCTTGCTGGTGCCGGTGATACGCTGGACCTGGCCGAAGAGGTCCACCCCCAGGCTTAACAGGTTGGCGGCGGGAACATTACCTTGCATGATTGCATCCTCGGGTGCGACAGCATTTCGGCCCCCTCCAGGGTCTTGGGACAAGGAGGAAGCCGCTCGCATGAGGTCATTATACACGGTCGGGGTTGGGGCGTCAACCCTTTTTCCCGTCTTCGGCGGCGTGTTTTCGCGGATTGTCCCGCAAACGGGACAATCCAGGCGGAATCGGGGCGATTTGGAGGTGAATCCAGGGAATCCGGGGCTATTTGCCCGCGACGTCGGGCAACTCACGCCGGTAGCTCGTCGCGCCGGTGATGGTGTTTATGGCGGAGTGGTAGGCGGGGAACGAGTACAGCTCGGACCCGACCGTCCCGCCGCTGACCAGGGCGGCGGACGCCTCGCGCTGCGGGTCGGAAGTGACGAGGGCGGAGACCAGTCCGTGGGCGAGTATCATGCCCGCCGCGATCCCCCCGACCATGCCGAACAGCCGGTCGAAGAGTCCGGCCTCGAACTGGGTCAAGCCGTGGCAGTACCAGGCGATGCCGAGGCAGAGCGCGCCGAGGAGGATGAAAAGAAGCCCGAACGCCCAGCTCCGGTTCAGGGCGGCCCCGCCGGCGCTGAGTGTGACGTGGGAGACCGCGAGCGGCGTGAGGAGGGAGGCGAGCCAGAGGGCGGCGTACAGGCCCAGGGCGTCGAAGGAGGCGCGGCCGAAGCCGTGCTTCAGGCCCAGCCCGGCGGCCCCGGCGATCAGTGCCAGCAGCAGGATGTCAAGCCAGTTCATGCCGCCATTGTCGGCGGATTTGCGGGGATACGAGAGGGGGAGAAGATATGTGCCGCTGCCATGTGCTATAATCACCCCCGAAGTCATCCGGGTGGCCGCTGCGCGCGCCGCCGGGCGCGTGTCAGAGGAAAGTCCGGACTCCACAGGGCGACGATGCCGGCTAACGGCCGGGCGGGGTGACCCGCCGGAAAGTGCCACAGAAACATACCGCCGCGCCCTTTCTTTCATGTAAGAGGCGCGGTAAGGGCGAAATGGTGCGGCCCTTCGGGGCTTAAAGTAAGAGCGCACCGGGTCGGCGGAGACGCCGATGCCGGGTAAACCCCATCGGGAGCAAGGCCGGAGGGCGCGGCCAGAGTTTTCCCGTCCCCGCCTGGAACGGCGGGAAAGCGACGCGCCCCTTTGCGCCGCTAGAGGCGTCGGGAAACCGGCGTCCCAGAGAGATGGCCACACAAACACAGAACCCGGCTTACAGGGTGGCTTCACCAAGAGGGAAGGCCCGCGCGTCACACGACGCGCGGGCCTTGTTTCATGGGACGGTCCGCTGAAGACGGGCGAAAATCGGGTATGTTAATGTTTCCATGAACGACCTTTCAACTCACACAGGCGCGGAGCCGACCCGGCGGGACCAGCAGGCGCGGGAGACACGGGCGCGGCTGATCGAGGCCGCACTGACCTTGTTTGCCCGGAACGGGGTCAGCAGCACGCCCATCAAGGACATCGCGCGGGAGGCAGGCGTCGCGCAGGGGCTTCTGTATCACTACTTCGCGAGCAAGGACGACCTGCTGTGGGGCGTTCTGGAGGCGGACACGTTCCTGCCGCATCTGGAGGAGGTCTTCGGCGGCAGCGAGGGGCGGCCCGCCGGGGAGGTGCTTACGGAAGTCGCGCTTCGTTTCGACGCGTTTTTGGCGGACCGGCAGCCGATGATGCGCCTGATTCTGGGCGAGCTTCAGTCCAACCCACGCATCCAGGTGCTCTGGGAAGATGGGATACGGCGGGAAGAACACGTCCTTCAGGCGTTTCTTCGGGCGAGGGCGCAGACCGGCGAGCTGCGGGAGCATGACGTCGAGGTCACGACTCGCATGCTGATGTACGGGGTCGTGCTGCTGCACCTGCCCGGCGGCCGGACGGCGGGCGGTAATCAGGCGTTCCTGCGCGCCATGGTGGAGACACTGATGCGTGGCATCGCCGCCGAACTCCCCTCTCCCGCCAAAAAATGAAGTGCGCCCGTGCGGCGCTCCCGCTTGACATGACCCGTGCGGTATGGTAAGATGGGCGCAGTTGAACGGAAGTTCAACGAGCGCGATTAGTCCGGCGTCAGGCGGGACTATTTTTTGCGGCCTTCTGTTGGTTGGTTGTTCAATCAATAAAAGGCCGCCTGGAAAGAAGACGGACCATGACACGCAAAGGGACAGCTCTCCTCAGAAAGAAATGCCTCCTCGGCCCCGCATTCACCGCCCTGCTGCTGGCGGCACACCCGATCGGGGCACAGCAGAAGCCGGCGGCCGTCGCCGCCGTCACCGTCGCCGTCAGCGGCGTTCACGACCGCGACGGCGTCCTACGGGTCAACCTGTACCGGAGCGCCGACGGGTTCCCGGCGGACACGGCGAAGGCCTACCAGAAGCGGGACATCGTGCTGAAGTCGCTCGCGCCGAACGCGCCGCTCGACCCCCTCCGCGTCTCGTTCACGGGCCTGCCGCCGGGCACCTACGCGGTCTGCTCCATCCACGACAGCAACAGCAACAATAAGCTGGACACCAACTTTCTCGGCATCCCCCGTGAAGACTGGGCCGTCTCGAATGATGCCCGCCCCCGGTTCCGCTCCCCCCACTTCGATGAAGCGCAGTTCACGGTCGGGGCGGGCGAGACAAAGGCGATCGCTTTCCGGGTGCGCCACTAGGAGTGCGCCACTAGAATGGACTGAACGATGCCCGCAGCGCTCCCTCAGACTGATCGCCGCGCCGGACGCCGCCCGGAACGGCTTCCCAAGCCCCCGCCGGAGGTGCCCGAAACCGGCGGACCTGTCGCGCCGCTCAACAAGTACCGGTGGATCATCCTCATCGGCCTGGTCACCTCGGCCATTTTGGAGGTCATGGACACCACGATTGTCAATGTCGCCCTGCCGCGCATGTCCGGCAACTTCGGGGCGACCTCCGACGAGATCGCCTGGGTGTCTACCGGCTACATTCTGTCCAACGTCGTCGTCCTGCCGATGACCGCCTGGCTCTCCCTGCGGATCGGACGCAAGCGCTACCTGTCGCTTTCCATCGGCGTCTTCATCCTGGCGTCGTTTTTGTGCGGCCTTTCGCACAGCCTGATCGAGATCGTGGCCTTCCGCGTGCTGCAAGGAGGGGCGGGCGCGGCCCTGATCTCCACGGCTCAGGCGACGCTGGTCGAGATCTTCCCCGCAAATCAGCAGAGCATGGTACAGGGCTTCTTCGGGCTGGGCCTGGGCGTCGGCCCGGCCGTCGGCCCGCTGATCGGCGGCTGGCTCACCGACAACTACTCGTGGAGCTGGTGCTTTTTCATTAACATCCCCATCGGCATGGCCGCCCTGACTCTGGTCGGCCTGTTCTTGCAGGACGCGCCGCAGCCGGGTGGCGATGTGGCCCGCCACACCCCCATTGACGGCATGGGGATCGGCCTGCTGGCGATCGGCCTAGGGGCGCACCAGTATGTACTGGAAGAAGGCAAGCGGCTGGACTGGTTTGACAGCGGTCTCATCAAAGAGCTGACGGTCGTGGCGGCGATCGGCCTGGCGCTGTTCCTGTACTGGGAGCTGCGCCGGGGCAACAGGCACCCCGTCCTGGACCTGCGCGTCTACCGCGACAGGGGGCTTGCGGCGAGCGTCGCGCTGGCATTCGCGCAGGGCTTCGCGCTGTACGGGATTCTGTTCCTGTTCCCCCTGTACTCGCAGAACGTTTTGGGCTTCTCGCCGACCGAGACGGGGCTGGTGCTGCTGCCGCAGGGGCTGGTGATCGCCGTGTCCATCGGGGCAAGCTCGACCGCGATGGAGAAAGGCGCGGACCCGCGCCCGGTCATCCTGACGGGGCTTGCGGTCGGGGCGGTCGGCCTGTGGCTGCTGGGGCACCTGACGGCGGCGAGCGGCATCCCGGACTGCCGGCTCGCGCTGATGACGGCGGGCTTCGGGATCGGCTGCCTGTTCATCCCGCTGACGCTGACGGCGTTCGCGGGCCTCCAAGGCCCGCAGATCGCCACGGGGTCGTCGCTGCTGAACTTGGGCCGGCAGATCGGCGGCTCGGTCGGCATCGCGTTCCTGAACACATGGGTCACGAACGCGGCGGTCACGTCGCGGTCGGCCATCGTCGCGCACATCACCTCCGGGCAGGCGCTGTTCACGGACCGGCAGGACTCGCTCACGCACGCCTTTGTCGGGCAGGGCTACGGCCATGCCGCCGCGTCGGCGGCGGCCCTCAGAGTGATTGACGGCGCGGTGCAGACTCAGGCCACCGTGATCGCATATGAGACCGCGTTTTTGGTTTCCGGCGCGGTGTTCGTGCTGGCCCTGCCGCTGGTCTTTTTTCTGAAGAAGGGCGATGCGTCTAAAGCCGGCGGGGGGCACTGAGCAGAGCCATTAAGGAGAAGAATATGAACACTGACGAGGCTGCCGCCTGCCCCTGTGCGGACGACTGGACGGCGATCGAGGCACGTTTCCAGCGTGCCAAACAAACGCTGCTGGAAGCGCAGCAGCGGCACTGCGACGCCGCCCACGAGTTTCTGCTGGCCCGCGCTCAGGTGCGGCAGATGCTGGAAGCGGTCTTTCCAGGCTCCCCCGGCGCAGAGGCGGCCCCAAGTCGGTCGGTTCCAGGGACGGGCGGCGGTAGGGCTGCCGCGAGGCAACCAGGAATACGCCCGAAGCACACCTGATCGTCAACGAATCATTCACAAGACCACTCGCAAGGAACAAGACCACTCGCAAGAAAGAGACCGACCCGATGCCAGACCCAAACGCCGCCGAACAGTTCGACCCGCGCAGCCCGCGATTCACCGCCGACTGGTTCACGCTCCTCGCGCAGATGCGCTCCGAAACTCCCGTGACATTCCTCCCGGCGCTTGATGTTTACGCCGTGACTCGGTGGCAGGAAGTGCGCGACGTTTTGGGTGACCCCGTGACGTTCGCCTCCTCCGAGGCGTTCAGCGCGGGGGTACACCTCGCGCCCGAAGCCACCGCCCTTTATCCTCTCACGTCGCCGCTGTTCGCGTACAACCTGATCAACGTGGACAAACCGCTCCACAAGCGCCTGCGTGACCCGCTCATGGCGGCGTTCTCCCTCAAGCGCGTCCAGTCGCTCGCCCCGCTGGTGACGGCGGACATCGAAAACCTGCTCGACTCGGTCGCGGCGTCGGGCGGTCAGACGGACCTCCTGGCCGCCTTCTGCAAGCCGCTCCCGCTGCGGACGATCTGCCGGCTCCTCGGCGTCCCGGTGGCGGACGCCGACAAGCTGCGCGGCTGGTCGGACGCGCTCATCGCCTTCCAGACACCTGGCCTGCCCGTCGAGGTGCAGGTCGGCGCGGCACACGGCCTGCTGGCGCTGGAAGACTACATCCGCAAAATCATCGCCCAGAAGACCGCGACGCCGGACGACGGCTTGATCTCCGCGCTGGTCGCGGGCCGCGCCGCTGGGGAGAACGACCTGTCGGAGGCTGAGCTGGTGGCGGACATCGGCGTCGTCTTTTTTGCCGGACACGAGACCACCATCAACACACTCGCCAATGCGTTCCACTCGCTGTTGATCCAGCGCGACCAGTGGGAAGCGGTCGTATCGGGAGCTGTGGACGCCGAAGCTCTGACTGATGAACTTCTGCGCCACGATACATCGGTGATGGGCTTGTACCGACGCGCCACCGTGGATGTCGTCATCGGCGGCGTTCCCGTACCGCAGGGCGCGACGCTCTGGGTATCCTACGGCGCGGCCAACCGCGACCCTGCCAAGTTCGACGCGCCGGAAACGCTTCGGTGCGGGCGTGAGAACGCTCGCCAGCATTTGACGTTCGGCTCCGGCGTTCACTACTGCGTCGGGCCGCTGCTCGCCCGCCTGCAAGTGCGCGAGGCGGTGACCAGTGCCGCACGCCGTTTCCCGGCCATGCGTCTTGCGCCGGGCGCATCGGTGCCGGAAATCCCGCACCATGGCCTTCGCGCTCCGATCACGCTTCCGGTGCTGCTGACGTAGAACAATCATGTGAACTTGAAGGAGTGACTGCCATGACCGAGAGAATCAATTCGACCCTTGATGTGCTGAAGGGCCACCTGACCGGGGCAGCCGCCAAGAGGGGCGTGGAGGCGATCCGGCAGTGGGAGGCCGATCTGGAGGAGGCCGACTGGCGCGGGTCCAAGAGTATCCATGCCGACTTGGTCAAGCTGCGCCGCCACCTGGAAAGCGGCGTTCTGGACGGCGTCGTTGTCGGCGCGCTGCTGGTCAAGCTGGGCGGGTCCACCGTGTACGCCGCCGCGCACACCGAGGGCCACACCGGCGGCAAGCTGGAGAGCCTGGGGCGGGCGCTCGTGCAGGCCGGCAAGGGACTACGCGCCGATGTCGGGCAGAGCATGCGGGGCCGTGAGCTTGGGCTGGCGCGTGAGGAGCTGCGCGCCAAAGACCCGGTGCTGCGCGGCCTGATCGACGCCAACCCTGAACTCGACGTTGATGCCTGGCGGCAGTCGCTCCCGGTGAAGGGTCTTTTCGAGGCCCTCCTGTTCCAGATCGTGGGGCAGCAGATCTCGGTGTCCGCCATGAACGCCATCTACACCCGTCTGCGCGCACTCTTCCCCGGCGGCAAGCCCGACCCAGAAATCCTCGCAGGAACCCCCGGCGACGTGCTGCGGGGCATTGGCCTCTCGGCGCGCAAGGCCGAGTACGCCAGGGACCTCGCGCGGCGTGCGGTCGCGGGGGAGCTTGACGGGATGGCGGACCTCCCCCACGAGGAGGCGCGGAAGAGGCTCGTTTCCTTCCGGGGCATCGGCCCTTGGACCGCTGACGGGGCCCTGCTCATCGCGTTCGGCTGGTCCGATGTCCTCGTTGCGGGGGACTTGGTGCTGCGTAAGGCGGTCCAGCGAGCCTACGGCCTCCCCGCCCTCGGAGAAAGAGGTCGAGGCGATCGGGGAGCGGTGGAAACCGCACCGCACGCTCGCTGCGGGCTATCTCTTCGAGTCGATGGGACTCGCAACCATCTAGGCCGTGATCAGCGCTGATCGGGGGGCTTCGTCTTGCGGGGCCGTGGGTGGCGCTCGTCGGAGATGACATCGGGGGCGGCGGCCAGCAGGGCGGTCAGGTAAGCGATCTCCGCTTCAAGCCGGTATTCAAAGTGCCGGAGCGCCCACTGCTTGGCCACGCCGATATACTCCCTTGCTTCCTCACCGATGTGCTTGATCTCCGCCAGCCGCGCCTGCATCTCCTCCAGGCGTTCAGAAAGGACCGAGGGCAGCGTGTCTAGGAGTTCGGGGTCGAGCCGCGTGAGTGCGAGGTCGAAGGGATCAAACTTGAACTCGATCTCACTGAGGCCCTCGCGGCGAAGTGCGGCGAGGGTAGTACGTCCCTCCTCGGTTATCTCATAGAGCTGGCGGACCGGCCGGTTCCCTGCGCGCTCGCGGCCCGCCTCCCGCAGCAGGCCCTCAGAGGTGAGCCGCTTCATCGCCCCGTAGACCGCGCCGACGGTGATGTCGGTCCACAAGTGGACGCGGTTGCGCTCGGCTTCGAGACGCAGGCGATGACCGTGCATCGGGCCGAGTTCGGCGAAGGACGAGAGGATGAATAATCGGATGGAGGACATATTGCTTTCGTGCGAGTAATCGGGTACTATGCTTCTAATTGCTCTTGTAAGAGTAATCGTGTCAACGCCGGGGGCCGCTCTTACAGTATACCTGTATCGGCAAGAGGAAGGATTTCAAGATGCGTGTCTTTTTGACCGGAGCCACAGGCTTCGTCGGTTCCGCCATCATCCCGGAACTCATCAACGCGGGGCATCAGGTACTTGGATTAACACGGTCGGAGGCCGGTGCCCAATCTCTGGCCGCCGCCGGAGCCGGGGTGCATCGGGGGGACCTTGAAGACCTGGAAAGTCTGCGGAGCGGGGCGGCGGCCTCGGACGGCGTGATCCACTGCGGCTTTAACCATGACTTTTCTAAGTTTGTGGAGAATTGCGAGGCAGACCGACGCGCCATCGAGGCGATGGGTTCCGTGCTTGTCGGCTCCGACCGGCCCCTGCTCATCACCTCCGGGACCGGAATGGGGAGCGCCGCGCCGGGTCAGCCCGCGACCGAAGACTACTTCGACGCCGACAACCCGAACCCTCGCAAAGCTTCGGAAGAGGCCGGCGCTTCCGTGGCGGGCCGTGGCGTGAACGTGTCCGTAGTGCGGCTTCCCCAGGTCCACGACCCCGTCAAGCAGGGCCTCATCTCCCCCCTGGTTCAGATCGCCCGTGAGAAGGGAGTCTCGGCCTATGTGGGCGACGGCCTCAACCGCTGGCCGGCGGCACACGTCAGCGACGTCGCCCGTCTGTATCGGCTGGCCCTGGAGAAGCAGGAGGCGGGCAGCAGATACCACGCAGTCGCGGAAGAGGGGGTCGCAGTCCGGGAGATCGCGGAAGTCATCGGCCGGGGCTTGAAGGTGCCGGCGGTCAGCCTTTCGCCGGAGGAAGCCCCGGACCATTTCGGATGGCTCGGCGCGTTCGTCGGGTACGACCTTCCCGCGTCGAGCGCGCAAACGCAGGAACGGCTGGGATGGCACCCGACCGGGCCGGGGCTGCTCGCCGATCTCGAACAGATGCGATACTTCAAGGCCTAACTTCACAGCCTGAACGGACTGCCCCGGACCTAGTCTTCCAAGGCTGAGTCCGGGGACAGAAAGAATGACCTTAATGCCAACGAATACAGCCGCGTGGCTCGGATCGAAGCAGGCCCAGCTTGAGGTCAAGTCCGCGCCCTACACGCCCCCGCGCGCAAACGAGATCGTCGTCAAGAACCACGCTGTGGCCATCAACCCCATCGACTGGATACTACAGGTCGTCGGCGGCCTCATCTTTCCCTGGATCAAATACCCCTTCGTCCTCGGCTCGGACCTCGCGGGCGAGGTCGTCGAGGTCGGGAAAGACGTCACTCGGTTCAAAGTAGGCGACCGCGTCCTCGGTCATGCCGTGGGATCGGCCAAAACGCGCAACTCTGCGGCGGAAGGCGCGTTCCAGGAATACACCGTCGTCCTCGCCCACATGGCCGCGCCGATCCCCGACGCCATGCCTTACGAAAACGCCGTTGTCCTGCCACTGGCCCTCTCCACCGCCGCCTGCGGCCTGTTCCAGAAAGACCATCTGGCGCTTTCTTATCCTGCGGCGGCCCCGAAACCCACCGGCCAGGCCCTTCTCGTCTGGGGCGGTTCAACCAGTGTCGGCGGCAATGCCATCCAGCTTGCGGTCGCGGCGGGCTATGAAGTCATCACGACATCTTCGCCCCGGAACTTCGACTACGTCAAAGAACTGGGAGCAAGCCAGGCCTTCGACTATCGCAGCAAGACGGCGGTCGCAGACACCATCGCGGCCCTCAAGGGCAAGACGATAGCGGGCGCTCTCGCCATCGGGGCCGGGTCGGCCGAGGCTTGTATCGACATCGTCCATGCCTGCCACGGCACGAAGTTCGTCTCGACGGCCAGTACGCCCGTCTCGTTTGACACCCTTCCGCCGCACCCCGGCATGGGCCGAGTGCTTCCCCTTCTCCTGCGGATCGTGTCGTCCACCGTGTCGCTACAGGTGAAGTGCCGCGCGCGACATATCCGCACCAAGTTCATCATCGGCGACACTCTGATAGACAACGAGGTCAGCCGGGTGATCTACGAAGACTTCTTGCCCGGCGCTCTCGCCGAAGGCCGCTACGCCGCCGCCCCGGACCCGGAGATCGTCGGCGAGGGCCTTGAATACATACAGGCCGGACTGGACATTCAGAAGAAAGGCGTGTCCGCAAAGAAAGTGGTCGTCTCCCTATGAGAACAGTCCTGGTCATTGGCGCTTCGGGCTTTGTCGGGGGACATGCCGCTCGGGCGCTGCTCGCGGCCGGGTACGCGGTCCGCTGCCTAGCGCGTGACCCGGCGCGGGTCCAAGGCCTGGCGACGCTCGGCTGCGAAGTCGTCCGGGGCGACGTTTCCGAATCCGCATTCGTGGAGCAGGCCTTGGACTCCGTTCAGGCGGTCTATGTCTCGGTACACACGCTGTCGCCTCAGCCGGGCAGTGCGGGCGATCGGCGCTTCATGGCGGTGGAGAGGGACGGGCTGGAGAACATCGTTACGGCCTGCCGGGCGCAGGGGGTGCGCCGCCTGATCTATGTCACCTCGCTGGGGATTACAGCCGATGCATCAAGCGAGTGGCTGCGAGAGCGCGGGCGGGCGGAACAATTTTTGCTCGGCAGCGGCCTCGACGTGACTATCCTCCGGCCCGGCATGATCGTCGGCGTGGGCGGGCGCGGCTTCGGGATGATAGCGGGCCAGGCCAAAAAGTCGGTCGCCGCCTTCTTGGGCGGCGGGCAGCCGATGCGCTCCATCGGCATTGACGACCTGACCTATTACCTCTCGGGCGTGCTGGACGACACGCGCTGACGAACGGCGAGAGGCTTGACATTGCGACGGACATTCTCGGTCGTCGCCCTCCCCTCAAGCTGCAAATCCCGACTTCGCTTCTGAGCGCACTCGCGCCGCTGATCGAGCGCGCGGGCAATCTCCCGAAGGGGGCGATGAGGGGGATGGTGGACAGCCTGGAGGCCGATGCGAGCGGCGACCCGATGCCCATCCGGGCATTGCTGCCTCGGCCGCTCCTGTCCTTCCGGCAGGCGGTAAAGCGGGCATTGATGATTGAATAGAGACGCCCTACATTTGATGGATGGGATAGCCTGTTTCTTTGATTTTCAGCGCGTCCCGCAAGGGCGAGTTCCCAAACATACGAGAATATTCCCGGCTGAATTGGGAGGCACTTTTGTACCCTACTTTGAAAGCTGAACCCTCGGCGGTTTCACCCTCATCGGTCATCAAGCGCCTTGCTTCCAGCAAGCGAAGGCGCTTCTGATACTGAATCGGACTGAGCGCCGTCACTTCTTTGAAGTGCTTGAAAAAAGCGGAGCGGCTCATTGCCGCCGCCTTTGCAAGAGCGCCGACATCTATCTCCTCCTCGAGTTCGGCTCTGAGGCTGTAAATCGCCTGAGAGATCTTGTGCCTATTGCTGCCGGAGCGAACGAACTGTCGGATCGCCGGTCCGTCGGGTCCTTTTAATAGATGATACATCAGTTCTTTAATTACCAGAGGCCCAAGCACGGGTGCGTCCTCGAGCGCCCGGCAAAGCTCTCCCAGCCGAAGCGCCGCGTCCAGCATTGGATCGCTCGCTCTACCGAGGAACACTGCACGCCCCGAATCCTCCGTTTCCTGCGGAGAAGATTTTCCCATCTGAGCCGCGACTTCGCTCAAGGTCAGCGGATCAAAAACGATTTTGAGACACAAAAAAGGCCTCTCCGGTGTTGCCGAGCAGACGCGGCTGATGACGGGCAAATCAATTGGGGTGGCAACATAATGCGCCCTGTTGTACTGATAGGTTTCGCGTCCCAGCGTGATTTCCTTTGACCCCTGGGCGATGATGCTTATCGAGGCACGCCAGTGCTGCTTTGTGGGGCGACTTGGCTGAGAGATCTTTATGCAATGCGTGCCTGCAACGGGCAGCTCATGGAGACCGTCTCCAGGGGAGAATTGGGTGATTATGTTTGCTAGTTCGTTGAGTAATTCCGTCATAAATCCTCCAGTACAGGATCTGCACTTTGCATCCCCATTATAGCGCATTGTGGACTATTAGGCAATAGATTTGGACTTTTATGGTTGGCACTCAAGAAAGAGCGAAGGTACTATCATGTCTCGGAAGACGCCATAAATGACAAAGAACAAGGAGGAAAAATAAATATGAAGACGACAGGCGAAAGAATGGACCCCGAGCTAGCTGAGGCGCTCGCGGCCATACCGATGGGGCCGAACGGGATATTCGACCTGAACGACATTGAAGGAACGCGGGCGGCGGTGCGCGAGATGGCGGCAGCCATGTCTGTCGGGCCGGAAGATACGACTGTATCCATCGAAACGGTCGAAGTGGGCCGTTCCGAGGGGCCGGACGTGCCGATCAGGCTCTTCCGACCAGCGATGCGGCCCGGCCTGCTTCCTGCTCTACTCTGGTTCCACGGCGGCGGGCAGGTCCTCGGCGATGCAGCCCAGGAAGATCAGTCCCTCAAGCGCATGTCTGTCCAAGTCGGCTGCGTGATCGCCGCTGTTGACTACCGTCTGGCGCCTGAGACGCGCTCTCCGGGAGCGGCGGAGGACTGCTACCTCGCGTACCAATAATTATGCCGTGAGGCAGTACGGCTGGGCATCGACGCCGGCCGGATCGGCATTCTGGCGTCGATGGCTGCTTCCATTTCGCTGATTGAATTGAAGGAGGATTTAACATGCGTGTTTTCGTAACAGGAGCCACCGGCTTCATCGGCTCGGCGGTCGTGACCGAGCTAAAGGCGGCGGGGCACCAGGTGCTGGGGTTGGCCCGCAACGACGCTGCCGGCGAGGCATTGGCGAGGATGGGCGCTGGGGCACACCGGGGCGACTTGATGGACCCGGAGAGCCTCGCGGCAGGTGCGCGGGCTTGCGACGGCGTGGCCCATCTGGCCTTCAACCACGGCTTTGGCACGACCCCGCTTGATGTCGCCGCCGGGATGGACCTGCGTGCGGTGGAGGCGATGACCGGCGCGCTGGAAGGCACGGGCAAGTCTTTCGTCCTGACGTCCGGGACTCTGATGATTGCGTTCGGCCGCGCCGACGCAGGAACCGGCACGGAGGAGGACGCGCCGGTGAGCCTGGACATCCCGCGCGCCGCGTCGGAGGCGGCGGTGCTGGCGGCCGCCGGTCGTGGCGTGCGCTCCAGTATCGTGCGATTGTCGCCCACGGTCCACGGCGCGGGCGACCACGGCTTCGTGCCCATGCTGATTGAGACCGCGCGCCGCACAGGCGTCGCTGCCTACATCGGCGACGGCGCGAACCTCTGGCCGGCGGTCCACCGTCTGGACGCCGCGCGCCTCTACCGGCTGGCGCTCGAGAAGGCCGCCCCCGGAACACGCCTGCACGGCGTGGCCGAGGAGGGCGTACCGACCCGAGAGATCGCCGAGGTGATCGGCCGACGCCTGGGCCTGCCGGTCGTCAGCAAGTCCCCCGAAGAGGCCGCCAACCATTTCGGCTGGATCGCGTACTTCCTGGGCATCAACGGCCCGGCGTCGAGCGCGCTCACGCGGGAAGGGCTGGGGTGGCACCCGACGCAGCCGGGGCTGATCGCCGACCTCGACCATGGGACCTATTTCGACGCCTGAAAGGAGTACCGATGAGTAACGCACCATTCTTCGTAGCGGGAGTCACCGGCAACGTCGGGGGAGCAGCCGCGCGCAGGCTGCTGGAAGAGGGCCACACGGTCCGCGCCCTGGTGCGCGACCCGTCGAAGGCCGCCGGATGGGCGCAGAAGGGCGTTGACATGCGCCAGGGGGACTTCACCGACCCGGCCGCCGTCGCTGCGGCTCTGGAGGGGGTCGCGGGCGCTTACCTGATGATACCGCCCATCCTCGTCCCGTCGCCGGGCTACCCGGAGGCGAAGGCCGTCCTCGTCAGCTTCCAAGAGGCGCTGCGCCAGTCACCCCCGCCCCGGCTGGTGCTGCTGTCCTCGATCGGTTCGGAGCAGGGCAGCGGGCTGGGGAACATCACCACCACCCACCTGATGGAAGAGGCCTTGGGCGGCCTGCCCTTCCCGACCGCTTTCGTCCGGGCCGGCTCGTTCCTGGAGAACTACCTCGGCGGGCTGGGGGCGGCGGCAGCCTCCGGGGTGTACTACAGCTTCTTCCAGCCCGTGGACCGCGCCTTCCCGATGATCGCCACGGCGGACATCGGGGCAGAGGTCGCCCGGCTGCTGGTCGGCGGCTGGGAGGGCAAGAAGATCGTGGAGATCGGCTCCCCGGTCAGCGCGAACGACCTCGCCCGCGCGATGGCCGAGGCGCTCGGCCGGCCGGTGCAGGCGCAGGCGATCCCGCGCGAGCGGTGGGCGGCCACCCTGGAGACTTTCGGCATGGCACCCGGCACCACCGGTCTTTACGAGGAGATGATGAACGGGTTCAACACGGGCTGGATCGCCTTCGGCGTTCCCGGCACCGAGCCGGTTCCCGGCACGACCACCCCGGCCCAGTTCTTCGCGTCGGCGAGAAAGGCTTGACCGGTCGGCACGAGTCCGGTCGGCACGAGTGAGGAAGATTAGAGAGCCATGATCTTGATTACCGGGGCCGCCAGGAGCCTCGGTAGGGTCATCAAACACCTATGGGAAAGTGGCTTCCCCCGCTACCATGTCAGGGGATGTACGAGCCGTCGTTAGGGAGGATGACTTGCAAGAACGCCTCAAACAAGAGGAGGCAGGCAGCGGCTAATGTGAAGGCGACTGCGAAGACCGGAAATCGCCGCCGCAGCAACGCGAAAAAGCCCGCATAGACAAGTGTGGTGATACAAAGGATCATGCAATCCCTCGGGCCATAGTATGAGGCGGGCGGCGGGTGCGGCAGCGGAAGAAACCAGCTCAACCAGAGCAAGAGCAGGAAGAATGCCACGACAGAAACCGCCCCGAAGAGTAAACCAGAGATAGCCGAACCAAACGCGATGCCCCACACGTCTGGGTCTTCCTCGCTGGGTGTCTCGGCCTCCCTCATGTTGTCCGATGCCTTCGCGTCCATGCGTCATAACCTTTATCGCGTGACTCAACATGGTGCGATGCCGACCACTCACGGCATGGCGGATATGAGGCCGCCCCGGAATTTCCGGGGCGGCCTCCTTTTGTCCCTGTGGGTTGGGCCGACCTATTGATTGGCGGGGATCAGGAAGCCGACTTTCCAGGTGCGGGTGAAGTGCAGCCGCTTGTCCAAAGCCTGGAAGCGGGCGGCGTCTTCAGGGGTCAGCCGGACGGCGTCCTCGGCGGGACCCAGGACCCGCTCGGCGATCAGGATCAAGGGGTGTGCGCCCCCCACCCCGGCCTCGGCGTCGGCTTCGGCGTGGTAGTAGCGGACGATGGACTCTTCCTGGACCTCGTCCGGCGTGGGGACGTGCGAGCGGTCGGGGTAGAGGAGGGTCTGGTCGGGCAGCGCGCCGTAGATGGCCGGGGCCGGCGAGCGGCTGATGCGCGGCAGGCCGCGGGCGTCGATCAGGATGCCGGTATAGACCGACATGTCCTCCACGACCGGGGCCACGGGGACGGGCGCCGGGGCGGGTGCCTCGGGGGCGGGCAGGACGCGCAGGCGGTCCGCTTCCACCACGCCGCTGGGCAGGAGGACTCCGACCAGGCGGACGCGCATCCCGGCCGTCAGGTCGGCGGTCTGCCCGGCCCGCTCGGTCCCGCGCAGGATGATGTCGGCGGCGTGGGTGTCCAGCGAGTACCGCTTGTCGTCGTCGCCCAGGAAGGTGACGGCGTCACGGGCGGCGTCCACCTCGCGGACGATCCCGTCCAGGTTGAGCTGCGGCTGTGCGGGGGCCGGCGCGGGTTCAGGCGGCAGGGGCACGGCGGGAGGCAGGACCGCAGCGGGTTCGGGCGGCAGCGGCAGGGCGGGCTGCGGGGCGTAGGGGGCGTCCTCGACGAGCGTACCTCGGAAGCGGGGCAGGACGCGCAGGCGGGTGGCTTCCAGCAGGTTGCGGCCCAGCAGGGTGCCGGTGACCTCGACGCGCATACCGCGCGCGAGGTCGGTCGTCTCGCCCAGGCGGTGACTCTGCTGGAGGAGGATGTCGGCCCCGTAGGCGTCCACGATGTAGCGGTGGTTGTCGGTGCCGGCCAAGGCGAGGCGGTCATCGGACCGGCTCACCGACTGGACGGTCCCCTCCACGACGTAGTCGCCGTGGATGGGGTGATACGGGTCGTCGTCCGCGCGCACGGGGACGGTAGCGAGGGCGGAGGAGAAACAAAGGAGACCGAAGGCCAATGCGGCAAAACGAACACGCGGCATAGTAGATCCCTCCCAGAATGTCTTGAGTCCATTATACGGCAGATTCGGCCTAATCTTCAGAGACATCCCGGCCATAATAGGGAATTTAATTCTCGCGGCGGCGCACCCGGTCCGCGAGGGATTTGAACAGGCCGCCGTCGTACCCGGCGATGTCCGGGGCCTGGCGGCGGCAGAAGTCGTCCACGATGCGTTTCGCCTCCCAGGGCGTCATCGCGCCGCCCCCGGCCAAGGCGCGCAGCAGGTCCAGGCGCGTGACCGTCTCCCGCGCGGGGTGCGCGCGGAGGACCGAGGCCAGGATGTCGTCGTAGTCCGTCGGCACCGGGGCAGGCGCGGCCAGGCGCTCGCTGTCCATGACGCGCCGGACGCCGGCCAGGCCCGCCTCGTTCGCCTCGCGGAGCGCCTGCAAGACGCCGGTGCGCCCGAACGGGGAGCGGGCACTGCTCTTGGCATTCATGAGGTTCTGGGCCGAGGCGAGGAAGGCGCGGACTTCTGCCAGGTCCGTCTCGCGCCGGACGAGGCTCGTCAGGAGGCCGGCGGGGACGAGGGCGGCTGCCTCCTCGACGGCCGGGGCGGGCAGCGGGGCGGGGAGCGCGGGGTGGGTGAGCTGATACACAAACTCCGGCTCCGCAAGGTCGCGCAGTACCTTCATGCCCAGCGCGACCAGGGCCGCGCCCTCCGGGAGCAGGTCGTGGACTAGGGAGCGGGTGAGGCTGGACAGCAGGATCTGGCCGCCCTCGGCCAGCGCGCGGAGGCGGGCACAGCGGTTGACCGCGACCCCGTAGTAGTCCCGCTCGCGCAGGTCGGCCTCGCCGGTGTGCAGGGCCATCCGCACCCGCAGGGGGGTGTCGGCCGGCCACTCCTCGATCGCCAGGGCCTGCTGGAGCGTGCAGGCGGCGCGGACGGCGTCCGGGGCGGAGGCGAAGACGGCGAAGAGGCTGTCGCCCTCCCCCCGGCTCTTGATCAGCAGGCCGTCGTGGGAGTCCACGAGGCCCGAGGCGAGGGTGTCGTGGCGAGTCAGGGCGGCGCGCATGGCTTCCGGGGATCGCTCCCAGAGGCGGGCGCTGCGCTCGACGTCGGTGAAGAGGAAGGTGATCGTCCCGGTCGGCGGGGCCGAGGCGGGCGATCCCGAAAGGGCGGACATGGGTTAGGTATTCGCCGCCGATGCCCGGAATCCTGCCCGGCAGGCTCCGAGCGGGTATAATAGCCCCAGACTTAGTGGCAGACAGTGAAGGACCTCCCCCTTATGGCGGCACCGCGCGAGAGACACGACCCGTGGCAGGCGGACCTGACCTACATCATCGGCCACCAGAGGCCGGACATGGACGCCATCGCGTCGGCAGTCGGCTACGCCTGGTTCCTGGGCCAGACCGGGGCCGACAGGGTCGTGGCCGCCCGCGCGGGCCAGGTGGGGGCGCAGGCGGCTTTCGCCCTGGGCTACTTCGGGACCCGCCCGCCGCGCGTCCTTTCCAGCGCGGCCCCGACGTTCGGGCACGTCGCCTCGCCGCAGGAGCCGGTGACGCCGGACGACCTGCTCGGGGAGGCGATGTCCAGGCTGGCGCAGGGGGAACGGCTGGTGCCGGTGGTGGACGGCGACGGCAAGCTGCTCGGCGGGCTGACGCCGCTGGCCCTGGCGCGTGCCTACGCTCAGGTGGCCGGGGGGCTGGCCCGCGCTTCGGAGCAGACCTGCCGGGCCTATGTGGAGGACCTGCCGACGGTCCCCGCCGGCGACCGTATCCGGGACCGGCGCGGGGCCATGCTGCGGGGCGGCGGCGAGGAGTTTTTGGTGGTCGGCGAGGACGGACGCTATCAGGGCACGGCCAGCCGTCAGTGCCTCCTGGAGCCGCCGCGCGCCCGGCTGATACTGGTAGACCATAACGAGCTGTCGCAGGCCGTGACCGGGGCGGACGAGGCGGAGATTGTCGGCGTGCTGGACCACCACCGGCTGGGGAACGCCTCCACGGCGGCCCCGATCCCGTTCGTCGTCGAGCCGGTCGGCAGCACCAGCACCCTGGTCGCGGAGGCCTGCCGTCAGGGGAACGCCGCCCCGCCCGCCGAGATCGCCGGGCTGCTGCTGTCGGGCATCCTGTCCGACACGCTCGTCTTCCGCTCCCCGACCGTGACCGACCGGGACCGGGTGGCCGCCGACTGGCTGGCGGGCCTGAGCGGCATCGAGATCCCCGACTTCGGCCAGCACTTGATCCAGGCCTCGCCCGGCCTGGTGGACCGCTCCGCCGACCAGATCGTGGACGGCGACCGGAAGAACTACGAGATGGCGGGCAAGGCGGTCAGCGTCGCCCAGGTGGAGGTGACCGGCTTCGGGGAACTGCCCGAGCGTAAAAAGGATTTAGTGGAGGCGCTGGACGCCCGCCGGGAGCGCGACGGCCTGGCCCTGATCTGCCTGATGGTGACGGACGTGGTGACGATCCAGAGCCGCCTGCTCTGCCGGGGCGACGCGGCCATCCTGGGCGGCCTGCCGTTCGCGCGCATAGACGGCAGCGAGTTCGAGCTGGGCAGCATCGTCTCCCGGAAGAAGCAGCTCGTGCCGGCCCTGCAAGGCGCGATCGAGGAGTTGGAATAAAGATGCAGATTTTGATCACGGGCGGGTGCGGCTTCATCGGCAAGGCGGCGGGCCGGGCGCTTAGGGAGTGTGGCCACGAGGTCCGGCTGCTGTCCAGCCGGTGGTCCGGCGTACAGAACGGCGTCCCGGTCGTCCGAGGCGACGTCCGCGACCCGGCGAGCCTGACGGCGGCGACGGAGGGCGTTGAAGGGGTCGTCCTGGCCCACCAGTTCCCGAACTTCCCCATCGAGAACCCGAAGGCACGTCAGACGTTCCGGGAAGTGGATGCAGAGGGAACGGCCAACGTCATCGCCGCACTCGAAGTACACGGGCGGCCAAAGCATCTGGTCTACCTGAGCGGGGCGGCCGTCCGGGACGAGATGGCGGGGGCACATCCGGGCATTGACGCCAAGCTCGACGCCGAGCGGCATGTGCGCGAGAGCGGCATCCCCTGGACCATCCTGCGGGCCTCCATCGTCTACGGGCCGGGGGACCACTACTTCTCGCGGCTGGCCGACATGATCGCGGCAGGGCCGGTCGTGCCGGTCTTCGGCGACGGGCGCGCGCTGTCCTCGCCCATCCACATCGAGGACCTGGCCCAAGCCGTCGCCGCCGCCTTTGACGACCCGCGCGCCCACAACGCGCTGCTGGATGCCTGCGGGCCGAACGTGCTCAGTGCGAACGCGACGCTGGACCTGCTGATGCAGGTCTTGGGGCAGCGCCGCCCCGTCCTGCACCTGCCGGTCGGGGCGATGAACGCCGTGGCCTCGGCTTTGGAGCGGCTGCCTGCCCCGCCGCTGTCGCGCGGCCTGATCGCCTTCAGCCGCTTTGACAACACCTCGCAGGGCATGAACGCCGACACATTGCTGGGCCTGAAGTTCCGCACGGTGGACGAGGGCGTCCGGCAGGTCTATGGGGGGATCGCATGAAAGCACTGGTGAAACGACACGCGGAGCCGGGACTGTGGCTGGAGGACGTGCCCGAGCCGGTCATGGGCATCAACGACGTGCTAATCCGGGTTCTGCGGACGGGCATCTGCGGGACGGACCTGCACATCTACGACTGGGACGCCTGGGCGCGGAAGACCGTGCCGGTGCCGCTCGTCGTCGGCCATGAGTTCGTCGGGGAGGTCGTGGCCGTCGGCGCGAATGTCTCGGACTTCTTCGCGGGCGAGATCGTCAGCGGCGAGGGCCACGTCGTCTGCGGGCGCTGCCGGAACTGCCTGGCGGGGCGGCGGCATTTGTGCAAAGACACGCAGGGCGTCGGCGTCAACCGGGCCGGCGCGTTCGCCGAGTTCATCGCGCTGCCGATGACGAACGTCTGGCACCACCGGCCCGGCGTGGATTTGGACGTGGCCGCGATCTTCGACCCGTTCGGCAATGCCGTCCACACCGCCCTCTCCTTCCCGGTTCTCGGCGAGGACGTGCTGATCACGGGCGCGGGTCCCATCGGCATCATGGCCGCCGCCGTGGCGCGGCACGCCGGGGCGCGGTTCGTCGTCGTCACGGACGTCAACGAGTACCGGTTGAACCTGGCAAGAGAGATGGGCGCGACGGTGGCCCTGAACGTCCGCGAGGGCAGCCTGGCCGACGTCCAGGCGCAGCTCGGGATGCAGGAGGGGTTCGACGTGGGTCTGGAGATGTCCGGCAGCCCCGCCGCCCTGCACGACATGATCGACGCCCTCTGCCACGGCGGCAAGATCGCCATGCTGGGCATCCCGTCGGGGCCGATTGACGTGGACTGGAACAAGGTCGTCTTCAACATGCTGACGATCAAGGGCATCTACGGGCGCGAGATGTACGAGACGTGGTACAAGATGAGCGTGATGCTGCAAAGCGGCCTGGACATCAAGCCGGTCATCACGCACCGCTACCCGGTGGACGAGTGGCAGCGGGGCTTTGAGGTGATGGGGACGGGGAAGTCGGGCAAGGTGATCTTGGAGTGGGCGGCATGAGGCGGCAGTTAGCCACGGGTTGAAACCCGAGGCTGGCAAAAGCCCAGCGTCCAGGGGACGCAAGAAAGGGCTATGCCGTGCGGGCCTCCGTCGCCTCGACGGTGGGCACTTCGGAGCCTCGGGTTTCAACCCGTGGCGGCTCATAGAAAGACAGCAACATGTACGGAGCGACGAAAGAGCGGCTGACGCGGGAACTGGAAGGCATCCAGGAGGCGGGGCTGCACAAGAGGGAGCGGGTCATCACGACGCCGCAGGACGCGCACGTCCGGGTGGGCGGGGGCGGGCCGCTGCTGAACCTGTGCGCGAACAACTACCTCGGGCTGGCGGAACACCCGGACGTGCTTGGGGCGGCACACGCGGCGCTGGACAGGTGGGGTTACGGGCTGGCCTCGGTGCGCTTCATTTGCGGGACGCAGGGCGTTCATAAGGAGCTGGAAGCGAGCCTGAGCGCGTTCCTGGGGACGGAAGACACCATCCTCTATGGGTCCTGCTTTGACGCCAACGGCGGGCTGTTTGAGACGCTGCTGGGGACCGAGGACGCGGTGATCTCGGACGCCCTAAACCATGCCAGCATCATTGACGGCATTCGGCTCTGCAAGGCCCAACGCTACCGGTATGCCAACAACGACATGGCCGATTTGGAGGCGAAGCTGAAGGAGGCGTCCGGGGCGCGGACGCGCCTGATCGCCACCGACGGCGTGTTCTCGATGGACGGCACCATCGCCAACCTCCCCGCCATTTGCGACCTGGCCGAGCGTTATGACGCCCTGGTCATGGTGGACGACTCGCATGCGGTCGGCTTCCTGGGGAAGACCGGGCGCGGGACGCATGAGTATCACGATGTCATGGGCCGCGTAGACATCTTCACCGGGACGCTCGGGAAGGCATTGGGCGGGGCCAGCGGCGGCTACACCAGCGGGCGCAAAGAGGTCGTGGACCTGCTGCGGCAGCGGTCGCGCCCTTACCTGTTTTCGAATTCGCTCGCGCCGCCCATCGCCGCCGCCTCCCTGAAGGTGCTGGAGATGCTGTCGGCATCCACCGCCCTGCGGGACAAGCTGGAAGACAACACGCGCTTCTTCCGGGACGGCATGAGCGGGCTGGGCTACGAGATCGTGCCGGGGATACACCCCATCGTACCGGTCATGCTGGGCGATGCGTCGCTGGCGGGCCGGGTGGCCGAGGCGATGCTCGCGCACGGCGTCTACGTCGTCGGCTTCTCCTATCCCGTCGTGCCGCAGGGCAAGGCACGCATCCGCACGCAGATCAGCGCCGCCCATTCGCGGGAAGACCTGACGTTCGCCATCGAGGCGTTCGGGGCGGTGCGGAAGGAACTGAGCCTGTGACAGAGATGGTCAGGGCCGCCATCATTCCCGCGCCGGGGCAGGCCGTCGAGGTCCGCCGCTACGCCGTCCCGGACCTGGAACCGGGGGCCGTCCTGCTGAAGACGCTGGCCTCGGAGGTCTGCGGGACGGACGTTCATCTGTGGCACGGGCGGCTGGCGGGCGTCCCCTACCCGCTCATCCCCGGCCACATCAGCGTCGGTGCGGTGGAGGCGACGGGCGGGGCGGTGGTGGACATCGAGGGCGTCCCTGTCGTAGAGGGCGACGTGGTCACCTTCCTGGACGTGGTCGGGACGTGCTACAACTGCTGGTACTGCCTGGTGGCCCACCAGACCACGCGCTGCCCGCACCGGCGCGTCTACGGCATCACGCTGGGGGCCGATGACGGGCTGCTCGGCGGCTGGTCGGAGCGCATCTACCTCAAACCGGGTGTCAAGATCGTCCGGCTGCTCCCCGACGTGTCACCCGAGCTTTGGATCGCCGGCGGCTGCGGCCTGCCGACGGCTCTGCACGCGGTTGACCGGGCGGAGATCCGGCTTGGGGACCGAGTGGTCATCCAGGGCGCGGGGCCGGTGGGCCTGAGCGCCTGTGCCCTCGCCGCGGCTTCAGGCGCGGGCTGGGTGGGCGTCGTGGACGCCGTCCCGCACCGGCTGGAGGCGGCCCGCCGGATGGGTGCGGACGGCCTCATTCCCCTGGATGCCGACACCATAGACGCCGTGCGCCGGGCGACGGGCGGGCGCGGGGCGGACATCGTGATTGAGGCCAGCGGCAGCCCTGCGGCCGTCCCGCAGGGCTGCCGGATGGCGCGCGACGGCGGGCGGTATGTGGTGGTCGGGCAGTACACGGACAACGGGACGGCGGAGATCAACCCGCACTGGGACATCAACCGAAAGCACCTGGAGGTACGCGGCTGCTGGGGCGTGGACTTCAGCCACATCTGGCGGGCGATGGAGTCGCTGTCGCGGCTTGGTGACCACTTCCCCTGGACGGCGCTGATTTCCCGCCGCTATGGGCTGGACGAGGCTGGGGACGCGCTGGCGGCCGTCGAGTCCCGGTCGGTGGTCAAGGCGCTGATCGTGCCGTAAGTCTGCCCGTGTCCTCCGGTTCCCTCAGAACGTGAAACTCTTGCCGACGCTGACATCCAGATAACTCCGGCGGAGGCCGTCGCTGCCATAGGTCGTGGTGATCTCGAAATATGACGGCGTCCACCGGTAGCGCGCGAATACGGCCCCCGTCTCGTGCAGGCCGAGTACGGGCGAGGTGTACTCGAGGCCGACCTTGTAGTGCCACGGCGGCCCAAGCCCGGCGATTTTCCGCCTGTAGGGCTGCGGAACCATCATGGCATCAGAGGCTGGAGTTTCGGTCGGCGGGCAGACGGGCGTGGCTTCCATATAGGTCGTAAGCTTCAGGATCGTGTCCTGATAGATGGCCGCGAACCCCAGCCGCTCGGCCCCCCGCTGCCCGCGGTCCCGAAAGCTGTCCTGGAAATACTGCACGGCGGCGACGGCCGTAACCCCCGATGCGCCTTTGCGGAACGGGTACAGACGTGAGACGGTCGCGCCGCCACTGAAAATGTCGCCGCCCGGAAACAACTGATCCCCGACCACGAGGGCGGCGGCCGGGCGGCGGGTCCCGTCCGCGAAGTCCCCCAGGACACTGGCTTGCGTGGCGTCGAGCTGCTGAAGCAAACTCTGCAATTTGTCGCAGACGACGGGCGGGATACCGTCTCCAATCCGCTCCGCCGTTTCAGCGGTGATATCCAGCGCCTTAAGAACAGCGTCGCCGCCTCTGATCACCTCATTGTCAGGCACCTCATTGTCAGGCAATTCTTTGTCAGGCAGCAGCCCGTACAGTGACCTGACCGTCGTCACGTTGAGTGTCCTCAACGGATTCAGATTGAGATCGTCTATCTCCCGGAGAATCTTCGTCACCTCGTCGTGACGCCTGAGACTGTATGCGGCGAGGCTCTGCGGGATGTACTTGAGGGAGAGGCCCAGGCTATCGCGGCGGCTCGCGCCATCGGTGTAGGCGGATTGGAGGTACTCGGCCACTCCCAGCTCGAACGCGTTCCGCACGTCGCCATAGATCACGTTGGGGGCGTAGATCGGTTTGCCGGTGCCGACGCGCGTTTGGGCACCGATGTAGGAATAGTAGTACGGCAGAGGGGAACGCAGGGCGTCCTCCTGCACTTCGGAGTTCAGTGTCCTGATTGTCTTCAGGAGCTCTCTGTCGGCGGCAAGAGCGGCGACGCCCTGCGCGCGGTAGGTGGCAGAATTTTTCGCCGCGCGGTAGAAGGATTTTAATGATTTCACATGCCTGCTCACGGAGCCGTCGACGGCGTCTGTGTCCTCCTCGTAATCCTCGCGCATGTTGTTCTTGTCAACGATCATCGCGGGCGCGACGGCGAGGCTTGGGGTGCCGTTCTGGCCGTCCGTGAACTGGCCCGGCTTGCCGTTGTTCGGGCTTTGGACGCTGTTCCGGCTTTGGGCGCTGTTCGGGCTTTGGGCTTTGACGGGGCCGTACACCGGCGCGAGGGCGAGGAGGCAGAGCAGGACGGCGCGTGAGGCTGAGTGGGTTCGCATGGCTTTCTCCTTGAGGAGTTCTACTGCCGGACATTCAGATTATAGCATGAGCAGCCGCTTCCTGTCTATGAAAGATGTCACACCGGCTCCAGCAGGGCGAGCCTGCCGCGGACGACCTCCGAGCGCCAGCCGTCGTCGCCGTAGAGCTGCCGGTAGAGTTCCAGCACCTCCTGATAGTGGGTCCGGGCCTCGGGCCATTGATGCAGGGCCTCATGGGCCACGGCGGACAGGTAAAGGCTGGAGGCAACGTCGGTGTGGATCGGACCGTGGATGCGGCGGTAGTTTTGCAGGGCCGCCTCGTGATACGCCAGCGCCTCGCGCCACCGGCCCTGCTCCCTCAAGACTTTCCCCAGGTTGTTCCAGTAGACCGACATCGCGGCCGTGGGGCCGTTCTGTGTCGCCCGCAGGCGCTCCGTCTCCAGGGAGGCGCGCAGGCAGGCCTCTGCCGCCCCGAGTTCCCCCCGCTTCGCGAGTACCATCGCCAGGTTGCTGCGGCAGAGGGATACCTTCGGGTGATCCGGGCCGGAGCGGAGGATGCACAGAGCGAGCGCTTTTTGTGAGAACATCTGGGCGCGTTTGAGCTGCCCCTTCTCCTTGAGGATGTAGCCCATCGTGCCGAAGTAGTCCAGCAGGTCTTCGCTTTCAGGCGCGCCGACGCGGCGCACGAGGCGGAGGGCCGCGCGGACGTTCCGCAGGGCGCTCACGACATCGCCTTGCCCCTGGTCAACCTCTCCCAGCAGGAGCAGCAGCCGCGCGCGGCCGGCGTGGACGGGGCCGTGCAGGCGCTCGACAAGCCTCAAGGCTTCCTGGAGGTGGGCCGCGGCGTGCGCGAAGTCGCGCTGCAAGATCAGGAACTCCCCGGATGCCCTCAAGAGCGGGTGCAGGCTTTCGTCGAGTCCGTGATCCCGGCTCTCGGCGATGGCGGCGGTCAGGTGGGCCATCTCCGGCCGGACGCCGCGCCAGTCCAGTTCCTCATTGGCCCGCCGCAACCGGTCGGTCAGGGCGGCGGCCAGGCGGGCGACATGGGCGCGGTGTTCCTCTTCGGAGAGCTGCATCCGGGCGAACAGGCGGACCAGCTCGTGCAAGCGCAGGCGCGGTGCGGGGTCCGGCCCGGCCTCACCCGGCTCGGCGGGGGCTTCATCTTCGGAGATCAGGGAGGCGTCAACGAGGTCTGCCAGGGCCTCTTCCCAGACGCCGACTTCTGCGGGTCCCAGGACATCCAGCAGGAGGTCGCGCCCGAAGCCGGCGGGGGCGAAGCAGGCGGCGGCGGCGAGGACGGTGCGCGCGGCGGGGTCCAGGCTGAGGTAGGAACGCTCGATGGTCTCGTAGATGCGCCCTTTGTGGCCGGTGGCGGCGACGAACTTCTCCCGCGCGCGCTCCAGGGTCCGCAGCAGGACGTCTTCGGCGGGGCGGTTCTCACTGGGCGGTGAAAACAGGCGACGGCGGTAGTCGGCGAGGCCGAGGCGCAGGCGGGACCGGTGCTGCGCGATGAGGGCCAGGGCCAGCGGCAGGCGGCCCACGGCGTCGGCGATCTGCCGGGCCGCCGCCCGCTCGTCGCCGTCGGGCACGGCACCGGGGCCGTGCAGCAGGGCGGCGGCGTCATCGGCACCGAGTTTGGGCAGCTCGACCAGCTCGAAGCCGGACGGGGCGAGGTGTTTCTGCTGGGTGGTCAGCAGCAGGCGGCAGTGGGGGGAGGCCGGCAGCAGGGACAGGTCGGTTTCCTCGGTGACGTTGTCGAAGACGAACAAGGTGGGCTGCGACAGGTGGTGCAGGCGGTCGCGCAGGCGGGCGACGCAGACCTCGGCGGAGAGGGTTTCGGGGATGCCGAAGAAGCTCCGGGCGAGGGTGGCATAATCCTCCCGCACATGGCTGCTGTCGGCGGCATTGATCCAGAAGAGGCCGCCGGGGTAGTCCTGCGGGTGCAGGTGGGCGTAGTGGAGCGCGAGCTGGGTCTTGCCCAGGCCGCTCAGGCCGACCAGGGCGACGGGGGCGGCGGCGGAGAGCAGGCCGTGGACGAGGGACAGCGTCGGCGCGCGGCCCACGAACTGGTCGGTGCGCCAGAACGGCAGGTTCGTCGGGGGCGGCGGGGCGGGGGCGACGAGGACGTCGAGCCGCCGGGGCAGGGCGGGGTTGCCGCAGCCCTCACGGTGGAAGCTGACGACGGGCATCTGGAGTCCGTGTTTGACGAGCGCGTGTCCCAGGTCGTGCAGGTCCGATGCCCAGTCCCCCGACCGCCGGAGCAGGTCGGCGTAGCTTTTGGAGAGGAGGATGTGGCCGGGGTCGCCGCAGTCCATGACGCGCTGGGCGAGGTTGACGCCGTCCCCGGAGACGTTCTCCCGGCCGTTGATGTCCCGTCGGCGGATGATCGGGCCGCTGTGGAGGCCGATGCGGAGAGGCAGGCGGGCGGGCGTGCCGGTCGCGGCGGCGATCTCGCAGGCGCAGCGGATCGGGGACAGCGGATCGGCGAAGAAGACCAGCGCCATGCCGTCGCCGGTGTCGGAGCGCAGCAGGTCGCCGGAGGCCTCGCACCGGCGGAATTCCTCGGTGCCGCGCACGAGGGCGTGGAGGTCCTGGACGACGCGGACCTGGTCCCGGAGGGGCAGGCGCGAGTAGCCCGCCATGTCCAGGTAGAGGACGTGGGCGGCCTCGGCGGCGGGGGCGTCGGTCGGCGGACGGTCTGCCTCAATATCCATGGGATGGTATCCCGCCGTGCGGCGGTTCCGGTGAGTACGGGGCGTGTGCGCGGTCAAATCGGGCGTCCGTCTGAGGCGTTCACCGGCGGGGGCGTTGATTCCTTCCTGCATCCTTGCTGCATCCTTAACGGCGCGGCTGTTTTGCGGCTTCACCGGCGCGGGCCGTGACCTCTCCCCGCGACGAGTCGCGACCCTGCCCTGTCAAGGGAGGGTGAGGAGGGGATCGGTGCCGTCGCGTGGGGGTGCGCCGCGCGCCGCCGGTCTTCGGTTGGTTCGGCCATTCCCCCCGGTGCCTCCGCCGCCTCGAACGGGAGTTCGTTTCGGCACTTTTCGGCGGCGTCCGTCGGAGGGGCGGGCAGGACAGGAGCAGGCACGACCGGTTCGGCGGAGCGCCACGGGGTCGCCGAGAGGGACGGCACGGCAGGACGCGGCGGAACGGGACCCGACCCGGCCCGCGTGTCCAGCGGCGCGTCGGCGAGGGCGGCCACCACCGCCTCCGTCGCCTTGCGGATGCGCCGCAGACGGCCACGGGTCTCCAGGTCGATGTCCGTCTCCTCCCGCGCATCCTCCCGGCACTCCCGCTCCGACGTCCGCGCCTCCTCCAGCACCTCGTCGCGCACGCGCCGGGCGTACAAGGCGGGCGCATCTTTCCCCAGCATCTTGACGGCGGTGTCGATCTGCCGGTGCAGATGGGTCTCGTGGCGCAACGCCTTGTCCAGCCGGTCCAGGCGGGCGTCCTCGGTCAAGGCGTCGTCTTCAAAGAGCTGGGCCTGCCAGCGGTGCAGGCGGCGCAGGCGCCAGGAGGCGGCGGCGATCTTCTCGACGTAGTGCTGCTCGAGCAGGGTGCGCGGGGGGAGCTGGGCGAGCCAGGCGTCTTCGAGGAGTCGGTAGCCGTGGGGGTCTTCGCCGAGGGCGGGGAGGACCACGTCGCGGGCGAACAGGCCGTGGGTGGTGGCATTGCGGGCGGCGACGGCCTTGCCGGCGGGCGTGCGGGGGCCGGTGGCGGGGGAGGCAGCCGGGGGCATGGTGATTTGGGGGGCGGAGGCAGCGGCGTCGGTGAACATGGGGTGGCCTGTTGCTTTCTTGTGCGCGTCGCGGTGATGCGCGTCGGTGTAATAGCTTGTCTACTAGTATAGCGCATGATCGAAGGAATGTCAAGGGGGAGTAGCCGAGGGAACGAGTGAATGAATTCACTCGCTGATTGGGACCTGTCCAGGGGACAGCGGAGGGAGGGGACGGGGTCCGGGGGGTCGGGTCCGGGAGAGCCGAAGGCAGAGGGGGCCTCGCGGGCGTCTGAGTTGTTTCTGAGTCTTCTTTGAGTCTTCTCTGAGTAGTCTCTGTAGTAGTTTGCGGGAACCCTGCAAACTGGTGTGCGGGATTCGTGCAGGCTGGCGTGCGCGATTGACGCAGACTTGTGTGCGGGATTCGGGGGGTCCAGTATGCGGGATTTGGGCAGCCGAGAGGGGCACGAAGGGCGGTCAGGGCCGCGCACGGGAGGCGTTCCGGGGTCAGGCGGGGGGCCGGGCGCGCAGGAGTTCCCGCGCCAGGGTTTCGCCCAGCGTCAGCGTGACGGCGGGCGCGCGCCGGAACTGGAAGGCGAGATTGCCGGTCAGCAGCCCCTTCCTGGGGGTGACGGTGATGTCGCCCCATGGGATCAGCAGCGGCGGCAGGAGGCCGGGGACACTCAAATACAGGCATTGGTGGTCGGCCCCGGCTTCCAGGCAGTTCTGGAGGGCCATGCCGCCGACGATGCCGTACTGGGACGCGCGCTTTTCCCCGGCGAACACGGGCGGGCCGGGGTAGAGGCGCGCGAGTACGGCCCAGCCGCGCCGGTAGCTGAGGACGTAGTAGGCTAGCATCCCGGCCACGAAGAGGGGGATGAGGAGAAACGGGAGCGACGACACCGACGGGTGCAAGGGGGACCTCCGCGCGGGGCGGCCCGTGTGGGGCGGGCCGGCATGGGGGGAGTGTACTCAGGGGGGCGGACGGGGTAACGGGGTGTGGTCCCGCCCGATGCTTGCGGCTCTCAGCCGGATAGCTCGTCCATCAGACTTTGAACGCGCTTTTCGATGGCTTCACCGGTGGCCTTGTCGAGAACGAAATTGGGCATCCTTTCCGCGCCGGCTTCAACAGCGGTCAGAAGGGAAGAGAGAGTATAGAGGCTGGGTATTTGGACAGTCAGCCAGTCCCCCTCTTCTGTTTCTTCCGGCAAATCCTGTAGCGGAACCGAATACTCTTCCGCATCCTCAACCAGGACTGCCAGACTCCCTTCAATCTGGTCTACAAACACATGTGCCTCTGCCATATCCCCTCACTTCGCGGACGGAAAGACTCCGTAAGTATTGCCATCAGTTTGTATGTTGATCGTGCCTTGCAGATCGGTCCGCCACACCTTGACTTTGGCCCGATCGAGCGCATCCAGTGTCGCTTGATTTGGGTGACCATAGCGGTTCCACAGGCCACAAGAGATCACCGCGACTTTGGGATGCACCCGTGCAAGGAAGACGTCATCGGTCCCATTCTGCGAGCCGTGGTGGGCGACTTTCAGAACTGTGGCGTTCAGGCTGCTCCCGCTGGCAAGCAGTGAGGCCCGTTCTCCTGCCTCTGCATCTCCCATGAATAGGAAGCCGACGCTCCCCGAACTGATCTTCAGGACGATGCTGCTGTCATTCGCGTTGGGGGAGAGTAGAGTCGGGGCAAGGTAGTCGAGAGTCACGCCATCGCCAAGGTCCTGACGGGTTCCTGCGAGGTGCTGCCGCGTCACATTGACGAAGGAGATGTTCTGGCGCTTAACTTCGGCGAGGAGACTTTCCTGCGTCAAACTTCCCTTGACGAAACCGCAGTCAACGACAATCGCCGTCGGGAGGCGGCGCAGCACCGCTACTGTGTTACCGTAGTGGTCTTGGTCGGGATGTGAGGTGATCAGCATCTCCAGCCGATTAACGCCCCGTTGCCCGAGTTCGGCAAAAAGCCTGCCGCTTGCAGATGATGGACCTGTATCGATCAGGATGTTCTTGCCGGACGGCGTTTGTATGAGGGTGCTGTCTCCCTGTCCTACATCGAGGAAAGCGACTACGAGCGGTTTCCTGTACGAGCCAACAACGGCACGGCTCTGATAGCGGTGAATGCCGTAAGCAGCGAGGCAGGCTACCAGCAGGAGCAACAGGAACGGCGGCAGCCAGCGCCGACGGGAGGGGTTGACTAGCTTCGCAGGCGGCGGGAGGCCGAGGCGCTTCCGCGCGAGTCGGTCGAAGTCATCCAAGGGCTTTGCGGCGTCCTGAAGTTTGTGCCGTTTCTCGGCCGGTGTCTTTTTAGCCATTGTGTGCTGTCTGCCGCCGTCACTTCAAGAACTTGTGCGCCCGGTGCCAGGCTAGAGCCTCGGTCGCGGGAGCGTACTCCGGCTGGGGCGGCAGATGGAGCGGCGTGCCGGGTTTCAGGTACTCCTGCCCCGTCTGCCGCAGATGGGGCGAGGCAATGATGCGGTAGTCGTCGGTGGCGGCGAACCAGCCGGCGTCGAAGCCCCAGTGGTGGTTCTTGCACAGGGCCAGGCCGTTGCGCGGGTGGTCGTTGTGGAACTCGGCGAAGGGCATGATGTGGGCGGCTTCCACGAGGGTGCCGTTCAGCGCCCCGGCCTTCAGGCGGCAGACGGCGCAGGTGTCGTCATAGAAGGACTTGATGACGCGGGGGAACAGCGTGTGGCGGACGTAGTACCCGACATCGTCTTTGGGTTCCTGGACGCGGCGCGTCCTAAACCGGCTCTGCGCCTGTGCGGCCAGCCGCTCCGCCTCATAATCGAGGGCGGGCCGTGGGGCTGGCGGCTGCCAGAGCTGCGGCTCGGGCGGAAAGTAGGTTTGCAGTAAATGGACGCGCAACGCCTGAACAGCCATCGGCGTTTGCAGCAGGTCCCACAAGTCCGGAGCGAGACGTGCGCCATCTACGGATTGCAGTTGGCGGATGGAAGGGGAGGGAAACTGCTGCGCGTCTACTGGTGCCCCACCCTGAACCAGTTCCCAGAAGCGATCATAGACTAGGTAGCGGAACGGCAGGGCGATCTTCTCCTCCCAAGTCTCCGGCGGCACATGCGCCAGCCAGTTCTGATGGAAGGCCACGATCAGGTCGCTGTTGAGCGGTACGAGGTTTTCTGTGATATGTCCCGCCGCCACTTGATCCAGCACCGCCAGGAGCAGGATCGGCTTGTGCGGCGCGTCGCCCAGGCGTGAGTTCTTGTTGCGGTGCAGGCTGCCGAAGGCGGTCAGGTACTTTTTGAGCGTGTCGGCGATCATCTTATGGTTCACGGACATGGTTCGACACGGGGAGGGCGACTTCCTGCCGGATGTTGAAGAGGGAAAGGAGGGATAGGAGGGAAAGAGGGCGCGATGAATCGCGCCCCTACGCGGATGGAAGTGCATAGACAGCACAGGGCGGACAGGATGGGCAGGGCGCGGATTATGAAGGGGGGCGCGGCAAGCGGCACCCCTACGAGATCAATAGCCCTCGGCCTTGTCCACGACGTTGACGAGGGGCTGGCCGGCGAGGTAGCGGGCGAGGTTGTCGAGGAAGATGGCGTCGGCGCGGGCGCTGTAGTCGGGGCGGCTGCCGCTGTAGTGGGGGGTGAGGTAGACGTTCTCGGTGGTCCAGAGGGGGTGGCCGGGGGGAAGAGGCTCGGGGTCGGTGACGTCGAGCAGAGCAGCCCCGAGGTGGCCGGAGCGGAGGGAGGCGAGGAGGGCGTCGGTGTCCACGGTCTTCCCGCGCCCGGTGTTGATGAGGATGGCGGCGGGCGGCATGGCCGCGAACTCGGCGGGGCCGAGGAAGCCGCGCGTAGCGGCGGTGAGGGGGAGGGTGTTCATGACGACGTCGCATTCGGCGAGGAAGGCGAGGCGGTCGGCGGGGGTGTACATGCGGTCCACATCGGGGTGCGGGCCGCCATTGCGGCGCAGGCCGACGACGCGCATGTCGAAGGCCTTGCCGACGCGGGCGCTGTGCCCGCCGATGGCCCCGACGCCCAGGACGCCGAGGGTCTTGCCGGAGAGAAGGCCGACCTTATCCCCCAGCCCGTCGCCGTTCCACTGGCCGGTCTTCTGGCGGTCCCAGGCTTGGGCGAGGCGGCGGGTGACCATCAGGAGCATGCCGAACATGTGCTCCGTGATGGGGGCGGCCCCGACGCCGCGCGCGTTGGTGAGGGTGAGGCTGTCCGATTGGACGTGGGGGACCAGCCCCTCGACGCCCGCGCCGCCGGTCTGGAGCCAGCGCAGGCGGGGCATCCGCGCGAGTTGGTCTGCGTTCAGCCAGCCGTAGGCGATCTCAATTTGGCCCATCAGGTCCGGGTTCTGGTCGGCCTGAGCGGGCGTGATGATCTCGATGCGGTCGCTGACGGCCCGTATTTGGTCGTGGAGGGCGGGGCTGTCGTCGGCGATGAAGGCTCTAAGGGGGGAGGAACTGGCTAGGTCGGGCATGGTGTCTCCTGGGCGGGTGAGGGATAGGGTGGGCCGCCCCCACCCCCAGCCCCTCCCCCGCAAGCGGAAGAGGGGGGCATGAAGGGGAGGGGGCGGCCCTTGAAGGAGGGCGCGGCAAGCGGCGCCCCTAGGGTTCTGTGTCGGCGCGGGGCGCTTCAGGAAGGGCGTTCGACGGCGTGGACGAGAATCCCTTCCGGGGCGGCCTGTTGGTCCTTGGTCTGTGGGCGGTGGTAGACGTGAGCGCCGCCGCTCGTCCCGTTTTCGTCGCGGCCCGTCCCGTCCCGGTCGTCTTGCTTGTCCCCCTTCTTTTTGTCGTCCTCCTTGCTGTCGTCCTTCTCGAACCAGGCGTAGAGGGTGGGCAGGACGAACAGGGTCAGGAACGTGGACGTGATCAGGCCGCCGATGACGACAGTGGCGAGGGGCTGCTGCACTTCGGCCCCCATGCCCCTGGAGACGGCCATTGGGATGAAGCCGATGGCGGCGACGGTGCCGGTCATCAGGACGGGGCGCAGGCGCTCTTTGGCACCTTCCAGGGTGGCATCCTCGACGGATTTGCCCTGTTCGCGGAGGTGGTTGATGAAGGTCAGGAGGACGATGCCGTTCAGCAGCGCGATGCCGCCGAGTGCGATGAAGCCGACGGCGGCGGTCATGGAGAACTGCATGTGCCGCAGGGAGAGGGCGAGGATGCCGCCGCTGATGGCGAGCGGGATGCCGGTGAAGATCATCAGGGCCTGCCGCAGCCTGCCGAAGACGATCAGCAGCAGACCAAGAATGGCGGCCAGGGCGATGGGAATGACGGTCAGCAGGCGGGCGCGGCCGGATTTGAGGCTTTCATAGTCCCCGGCGTATTCCAGGGTATAGCCGGGCGGCAGATTCACCTGGGACTGGATCTTCTGCTGGGCCTCCTGGACGAAGGAGCCGAGGTCGCTGCCCCGGACATTGGCCGTGACGGTGATGCGGCGCTTCTCATTCTCGCGGCTGATCTGAACGGGACCGTCCACAGTGCGAATGCTCGCGACTTCGGAGAGCGGCACTTGCAGGCCGTTCGGGCCGGGGACCAGGACGTGCCCGATGCGGGTAGGGTCGCTGCGGTAAACCTCGGCCAGCCGGACGGTGACGTCAATCTGGACATTGCCGTCCGTCACGGTCGTCACCGTCCGGGGGCCGATGGCCGAGTCAATGACCGCATTGACATCCGCGATGCTGATGCCGTAGCGGGCCAGAGCGGTCCGGTTGACGGCGACGACCAGTTGGGGCAGGCCATTGGTGGTCTCGGCCTTGACATCGGCGGCCCCCTTGATGCCTTGGAGGACCTGCACGATAGAGGCCGCCTGTTGGCGCAGGGTCTCCATGTCCGTGCCCAATATCTTGATGCCGACATCGGCCCGGTCGCCCTGGCCGTAGATCATCTCATCCATGCGCGTCTGGATGGGCTGGGAGTAGCTGGACTCGAAGCCGGGCAGCTCGTCCACGACCTTGGTGATCTTGGTGGTCAGCTCCTTCTGGTCTTTGGCCTGTGTCCAGGCGGACTCGGGGCGCAGGGCGATCAGGACATCGCACTGGGATTGGAGCATCGGGTCGGTCGGGATCTGGGGGCGGCCGATGCGGGTCAGGACGTGGCTGATCTCATGCGGGAAGTGCTGCATCAAGACCTTTTCCAGAAGGGTGGAGCGGTCCACCATTTCGGGAACGGACGTTGCCGGGTCGTAATAAGCCGAAATGTCTATGGCGTTCTCTTGAAGCTGGGGCGCGAACTGGCTGCCCAGATGCAGGCCGAAGAAGACCGAGACGGCGAGGAAGGCCAGGGCACCGCCGACGGTGACCCACCGGTGTTCGACGGCCCGCTTGACGCCCTTGGCATAGCGGTCGGTCAGCCAAAGCAGGGGCTTGTTCGGCTTCTGCTGGCCCCCTTTCAGGAAGAAGGCGCACAGGGCGGGAATGAGTGTCAGGGAGAGCAGGAGCGACCCGAACAGGGCGAACATGACCGTGACGGCCATCGGCTTGAACAGCTTGCCTTCAATGCCGGAGAGGGTCAGGACTGGCGTATAGGTCGCCAGGATGATGAGGATGCCGAAGACGCTCGGCGTCAGCACCTCGACGGCGCTCCTGCGGATGATCTCGTGCCGGTCCTCGTCGGACAGGTCCCCTTCCCCGTCTTTCCCCTCCCCCTCCTTTCCCTCACTGTCTTTGTGCTGCTGCGCGAGGTTGCGGACGGAGTTCTCGACGATGATGACGGCTCCGTCCACGACCATGCCGAAGTCGATGGCACCGAGGCTCATCAGGTTGGCGGAGATGCCCAGGGCGCTCATGCCGATGAGGGCGACCATCATGGACAGGGGAATGATGGCGCTGACGATCAGGCCCGCCCGGAGCTGGAGCAGGAACAGAAACAGGATGACGATGACCAGCGCGCCGCCTTCGACGAGGTTATGGACGACGGTCCGCAGGGTCTCGCGGATCAAGGTGGTGCGGTCGAACTCGTACTCGAAATGCGCGCCGGGGGGCAGGTCTTTGGCAAGGGCGGCGAACTTGGCTTTTACGGCCGTCATGGTGGTGCGCGTATCGGCCCCCATTCGCAGCAGGGGCAGGATGACGACGGTCTCGCCCGACCCGTCCTGGGTGGCCGTTCCCTGGATGGGGGCCGCGCCCTCCTGAACGTCGGCGACCTGAGACAGCAGGACGGGGGTGCCGGCGCGCGAGGAGACGACGGTCTGGCGGACATCGTCCAGGGACTGTACCAGGCCGACGCCCCGGACGATGCTCTGGGTCGGCCCCGAGGTGAGAAACGAGCCGCCGATGTTGGCATTGTTATTGGACAGGGCGGTGTCCACATCGGCGATGCTCAGGCCGTGCGCGGCCAGCTTCTGGGCGTCCACGGACACCTGCCACTGGCGGGTCCGTCCGCCGATGACATTGACATCGGCGATGCCCGGCACGGTCAGAAGCTGCGGGCGGGCGGTCCAGTCCATGAAGGTCCGCTGCTCCAGGGGCGTCATGGGACCGCCCACCAGACGCACATGCACGATCTCGCCCAGGCCGGTGCTGACCGGGTTCATCTGGGCGTTCACCCCGGCGGGGAGCTGGCTCTGCGCCTGCATCAGCCTCTCGTTGACCAGCTCGCGGGCCTGATAGATGTCTATCTTCTCATCGAAGTAGCAGGTCACCTGGGACAAGCCGAACTGCGAGATGCTTTCGGTATGGTCCAGGTCCTTCATGCCCGCCAGGGCGATCTCCAGGGGGAAGGTGACGCGCGTTTCCAGCTCCTCGGGGCCGTAGGCGGGGGCTAGGGCGCTGACCACGACCTGGGTGTTGGTGACATCCGGTTCGTTGTCAATGTTGAGCTGGGTCGCGCGCCAGACCCCAAGCCCGAGGAGGAACACGGCGAAGATGACGACGGCGACCCGCTGCTTGACGGCGAACTGTACGATGGCATTGATCATAGATTAGTTAGCCTCCGGCGGTCTTGCCAAGCTCCGATTTCAGGAGAAAGGCGTTCTTGGTGACGACCGCCTGACCGTCCCTCAGCCCCGACGTGATCTGGGTGAGGCCGTCCACGGTCTCGCCGGGCTTGACGGGCTGGGCGATATAGACGCCGGGTTTGCCGCCCGGCGTGAAGACGGCGGGGCCGGCATCGAGCGCCTGCACGGCTTCCTGCGGCACGGCGACGACATTAGCGCGGGCGGCACCGTAGATGGTTCCGCCGATGTAGGCACCGGGGCGCAGGGCACCGTCGGGGTTTTGGATGAGGCAGTAGACCGGGACGGTGCGGGTGGTGGTGTCCAGGGCCGCGCCGACCGTGGAGACGACGCCCCGGTAGTTGCGGCCCGGCGCGGTGTTCGAGACGATCAGGACGAGCAGGCCGACACGCAGGTGGGAGGCATCCTCCTGGTAGACATTAAGCTGGACCACGACGGTGCGCGCGTTCAGGACGGTCAGCAGCGGCTTGTCCGGCGTCACCGTCTCGCCCTGCGAGACCATGCGGGCGCTGACCCGTCCCGCAATCGGGGAGGTAACGGTCAGCAGACCGCCCTGGGGGGAAGCCTCGTCAATGGGTGATCCCCCAAGAAGCTCGACCTGCTTGGCGGCGGCTTCCACTTCATGGGCGGCGAGCTGATAGGCCTGCCGGGCGGGGGTCACCTGTTCGGCGGTGAGCAGGCCGCCGTTATAGACCGATGTCTGCCGGGCCAACTCGCGCCCGGCGGTCTGTCCGCGCTTCTGGGCGTTAAGCTGCCGGTCCGCGGCGGCTTGCAGGCCGGTCCGCGCCTGCGCTAATGCGGCCTGGGCTTGCTGGGCGTTCGCCTCCGCCTGCTCCAGATCCTGGCGAGAGACAAGCTGCGCTTGAGAGAGAAGCTGGGCGCGGGCATACTGCTTCTGAGTCAGATTCACCTGGGCCTCGGCGGACACGACCTGGGCCTGCTGGACGTTTACGGCATCTTTATCAGCTTGAATCTCGCCCTGGGACGACTGGAAGTTGACGCGGGCGGTGACCAAAGCCGGCCGCCCATAGACGCCCAGCCCGCCCAATCTCAATGTCCGGGACAGGGTGGAGGCCGCCGCCGCGCGCCGCAGGAGGGCATCATGGTATGTCGCCTGCGCCTGGTCCAGCTCGACGCTGGAAACGACGGCCAGGGCCTGACCGGCCTCGACGGACTGGCCGACATTGACGGGGATGCTTACGATCTTGCCGGCCAGCCGCGAGGTGACCTGGGCCATGCCGTTGAGGTTCGGGGCGACTGTCCCGAGGGCGGAGAGCCGGGTCGCCAGCGTCGTCGTCCGGGCGGTCCCCGTTTGAAGCTGGGCGTACTGGAGCTGCTGCGGGTCCAGTGTCACGGTCGGCGGGCCGGGCGGCGGCGCGGGCGGCTTGGGCGCGGCGGCGGCCTTGTCGCCCTTCGCGCTGCCGTGTCCGGCCAGGTAACCGCCGCCGGCGGCCAGCAGCAGGAACAATGTGGCTCCGAGTATTCTGGGCCAAGGTCGGCTCATTTTTGTGTCAGATCCTTCCCGAGTTCGGTCAGCAGGACGGGCGGGACCGCCCCGACGGCGCGGTCGAAGTCGGCCCGCGCTTGGGCCGCCTGGGCCTGCGCGTCCAGCCGCTCGGCGGCGACGGCTTGATAGGTCCTTTGGGCGTCCAATACGGAGATGATCGTCGTTGCCCCTTCGCGGAAGCCGAACAGGGCGGCGTCCAGCACGGCGCGCGCATTTTCCAGCAGCCCGCCGTCGTATTCCCGCAGGGCATCCTGGGCCGCGCCCAGGCGCACGGCAGCCTGGGCGGCTTCGAGCCGGACTTGCGCCTGGGTGCCGATGACGCGCGACTGGTCCGCGTCCGCCGTCTGCTCGTCCGCGCGGATCTGGTTACGGCGCGTTCCATAGTCCAAAGGCACGGTGATGACGACGCCTAACCCGGCATCCATGTAGGTCGGAGTGATCTGGCTGATGCGGAACTCGGGGGCGATGTCCGGCCGCCCCTGCGCGCGTCCCAGCCTGGCCCGCGCCGAGGGAATGTCGCGTGTCGCCTCGGCGACGGCGACCTCGGCGCGTGACCGGAGCGCCAGACGCTCGGCGGCGGCGATGTCCGGCGGCATCGGGGCCGCGCCCGCGTCCGTCCCGAGGGCGGCATCAATCGGGTCCAGCGGGGCACGTCCGAGATAGGCGTTGAGGTTGGCGCGGGCCGCCTGCTCCTCGCCGGCCGCCTGAGCCTCCAGAGTGCGCGCCCGCGCCGCCTCGACGGCCGTCTGCCGCCGCTCGATGCCGGGCCGCGCGCCGAGGGCGACCTGCTTGCGGGCGATCTCGTCGAACTGCCCGGCGATCTCCCGCCCTTCCCGCGCCAGGCGCAGCCGCTCCTGGGCACGGGCCAGAGCATAGACATCGGTCCGGGCCGTGTACACCAATGCCTGGAGCTGGACGACTGCCTGGGCCTGGGAAAGACGGAGCTGGGCGCGGGCGACATTGGTGCGCGCCCCGCGCGTCCCATTCAGTTCCAGCGGCTGCTCGAACAGAAACCCGTCCGTTGTCCCGCCGGTCTGGAGGGCGGGGCCGATGGTGAAGACGGGCGGCGAGAGGGCGGCGGCGGACCGGACGCCGGACCGGGCCGCGAGTACGTCCTTCAGGGCGGCCAGCACACCGAGATTTTTCCGAACGATGCGCTCGACTGCCCCGTCCGCCGTCAGGGCCAGGGGCGTCGCGCCCGGCGTCACCGGCGCGAAGGTAGCAGGCGGCGCGGCGGGGAGCGTCTGGGCCAGGGCCGGCGGGGCCATGTTCGGGGCGGGCGGCAGCGCGAGCGCTCCGGGAACGGCGGTCGGTACGGGCGGTGAGACAGGAACGGCCGCATTGGGCGCGACGCCGGGCGTGTTCGTACCCGGCATGGCACCCGGCGCATTCGTGGCGGGGCTGGCAGGCGGCGCGGGGACGCCGACGGCGCTGGAGCCGGGCGTCGGCGGCGTCGCGGCGGCGTCAGACGTGGTGGGTGCATCGCCGCCGGGGGAAGCAGCCGCCCCCCCCGGCAGGATGGTGCCCGCAGAGCGGGGCGTCGCCGAAGGGCCTGCGGTCTGTGCCTGGGCGCTCGCCGCGAGCAGAAGGAATAGGGCTAAAGGCGCGGGGCGCAAAATCGTGACCATCGTTTCTGACCAAGCGAAAAAGAATCAGGGGTGCTGACGTTTCCAGCGGGAATTTCTACCCCACCTCGGTGGACCTCAAACGCAGGCTGAAGTTAGCACCGGCAGTTGCCGAATGTAGGAAAGTGCCGTATAATGGAACACGGCGTCCGCGCCGCCTGTTCATCCCCCGCAAGAAAGAGGCCCCTCGCATATGGATTGGAAGAAGCATCTGATGACAAGCACCGAAGTCTGGACCGGCGTGTGCCTGACTCTGGCCGGCGTGATCGCGCTGGGCTTGGGCCTGCACGGCGTTCTCGTGCAGGCGCTCATGCCGTTCGGCATCGGCCTGGCCCTCAGCGACGTGCTGACCAAGGCCGCGAAGGACGCCCGCGAGCGCAGCAAAGTCCGCGTCCGGCGTGATGACGACCGCGATCAGACTACGAACTTTTAGGCCACGAACTTTCAGGAATCAGCGTCCCTTATGCCCACACCTCGCCGCCTGGTCGTCGCCGTCACCGGCGCGAGCGGCGCGCTCTATGCCGTCCGCTTTCTGCGCCAGGCCGCGCGCCACTATGACGAGATCTACGTCATGCTCTCCGACAACGCCCCCGGCGTGTTCGCCACCGAGACGGGGGGGACGCTGACGCGGCCCTACTCGGCCCAGGACTATCTGGGCGATGACGCGGCCTACGACAACATCCGCTTCCTGAACACCAAGGACTACTACACGCCCCCCGCCTCCGGCTCGTTCGTCCACGAGGGCATGGTCATCATTCCGTGTTCGATGGGGACGCTGGGCCGGATCGCCAACGGCATCTCCAACGACCTGACCACGCGGGCCGCCGACGTCTGCCTGAAGGAGCGGCGCAAGCTGATATTGGTGGCCCGCGACACGCCGCTGAACCTCATCCACCTCCGCAACATGGTGGCGGTGACCGAGGCGGGCGCGGTCGTCCTGCCCGCCGTCCCGGCCTTCTACCACCAGCCCAAGACCGTGGAGGACCTGGTGGACACGGTGGTCGCCCGCGTCCTTCAAAACCTCGGCGTGCATCAGGACCTCCAGCCGCAGTGGGCGGTGGACGGCGAGTAATTCCTTTGTTCATGCTATAATAGCGGCATGAAAACGATGACCCCTTTGCTGCCGCTCGCCGAGTGGACGCGAATCATGTATTCCCTGGAAGAAGATGTCACGCGCTGGTCTGAGGAGCGGGGCTGGCAAGTCCAGACCACAAAGGCCGGCTTCATGGAGGATTATCCGCGCGAGTTCGTGCCGCGCACCCTCACCATCCAGACGCCGCATGGCCGCTTGATGCTGGAAACGCCGCCGCATGAGTCGGACGGGCGAGGACGAGCCAAGCTCTATGCGTGGCCTACTCTTTACCGCGTCTGGCTCCGGCACAGCGAGCGGCATGGCGGCTGGGAGATATGGACGGACTCGGGCATCCCCATCCACCAGGATTGGAACAAGGAGACATTCAGCACCCTCGCCACTGATCTGCTGAACGCGGATGAGTAAAATCTACAGCCGCATCTTGGAGCAGGTGCATCAGGAATTCGCCGCCGCGCGTGACGCACTCGCCTATGTGGAGCAGAACTGGTGGAGGCAAAACATTTTCCTGGACATGCCAGCCAGCGGCCTGCCAGATGTGATGCGGGCCACTCGCCAGCAGGAAGCGGTGTATTTCATCCGGCTGTTCAGCACGTTCGAGGCTGTCCTAAAAGAACATCTGGCGCAGCATCATCCCGGCATCAGTGTTCCCGAGGAAGCCCGCGCGGTCTGGCTGATAGACCGCGTCGCCCAGCGGCAGGCCCCGCCGGTCACGGCGGCGCTGAGGAGCCGGGTGCATGATGTTCGCCGCCACCGCAACCACCTGACTCACCTCGACGATAGGCCCTTGTTCCCAATCCCATTCACCCTTGCATTGGCGCGGTTGAACAAGTTCGTGGACTAAGTAGTAGGGCTGAAATAGGTTATATTTAGAAAGTCCCGCCTGTTGAACACGTTTCTTCTAAAAAGGCGAATTTTTGCTCTCGTGATAATGTAAACCTAATGTCGTCCATGTACTTATCTGCCGGAGCCTCGCTAGACAACTCCCTATGAGCAACCCAGACAACAGCAGCGCGTATGCGCGGGCGGGCGTAGACATTGACGCGGCCTCGGACGCGGTTAGACGCATGAAGGCCCACATCAGGACGACCACGACGCCGGGCGTGCTGACGGAGGTGGGCAGTTTCGGCGGCATGTTCGCGCTGTCCGCGCTGGGGACTCTGGCGGACCCGGTGCTGGTGTCGAGCATTGACGGGGTGGGCACGAAGCTGAAGATCGCCTTCGCGACGGGGCGGCACGACACGGTGGGCAAAGATCTGGTGTCACACTGCGTCAACGACATCCTGGTGCAGGGGGCGCGGCCTCTGTTCTTTTTGGACTACTTCGGGACCGGGAGGCTGGAGCCGGGCGTGGCCGCCGAGGTGGTCAAGGGCCTGGCGGAGGGCTGCCGGGCGGCGGGGTGCGCGCTGATCGGCGGCGAGACGGCGGAAATGCCGGGGCTGTATGGGGACGGCGAGTACGACCTGGCGGGCTGCATCGTCGGGCTGGTGGAGCGGGCGAAGGTCGTGGACGGGGCGGGCGTTGCGGTTGGCGATGTCCTGCTGGGGCTGGCCTCGGAGGGCCTGCACACGAACGGCTACTCGCTGGCCCGGCAGGCGCTCTTGGAAGACGCCGGGATGAGGCTGGACGGGCCAGTTCTGGAACTCGGGGGCGTGACGCTGGGGGAGGCTCTGCTGTGGCCGCATCGGTGCTATGCGCCCGCCGTCCTGCCGCTGCTGGACCTCTCCCCCACCCCGATCAAGGCGATGGCGCACATCACGGGCGGCGGGTTCGTGGACAACATCCCGCGCGTCCTCCCGGATGGCATAGGCGTCTGGGTCGACCGGGGGGCGTGGACCGTACCGCCGCTGTTCCGTCTGATCCAGGACAAGGGCGGCGTGTCCGAGGCGGAGATGTTCCGCGTGTTCAACATGGGGATCGGATTCGTCCTGATCGTCCCGGCGGGGGCGGCAGACGAGATGCTGGCACAGCTGCGGGCGTCGGGCGAGACTGCCTGCCGTCTGGGCGAGGCCGTGGCCGGCGAAGGGGTGACGTTTGCCGGCGGGTGACGGCAAGCCTGGAAAGGTTTTCTCATGTGTTTCCGTGTCCTGTGGGGCTTTCTGTTCGCGTTAGCCGTTCTTATTGCGCCAATTGCTTGCGCGGCTCCTGCGCGGCCCACGCAGTCGCTTGGGGCGTTCATCGCGCCGGCGGACGCCTGGGCGTCCAGTTCGCAGACGTCGGCAGGGCGGACGGCGCGCAAGCTGATCGACGGGTCGGGCTGGGACGAGGCGGTACCGGGCAGCGGCGTCTATGTGCATACGAGTGACGTTTCCAGCGACGGCAATTGCATGTGGAACGGGGCACCGGATGCGTGGCTGGTCTTCGACCTGGGGAAGATATACCGGGTCAACAGCGTTTACGTCTGGAACTACAACGAGGGCGGCGGGTGGAACAGCCGGAGCGTGAAGGATGTGGCGGTCTCGGCCTCCACGGGCGGCAAGGAGTTCCGGCCCGTCGGGACGTTCACGCTGGCGGAGGCGTCCGGGCGCGATGACGACGCGGGGCAGGCGGTCGCCTTCCCCGCCGTCACGCGGGCGCGGTATTTCAAGTTCCAGATCCTCTCCAACTACCGGGGCGGTGAAAGCTCGGGGCTGTCTGAAGTGCGCTTCAGCAACGCCGACTTGAAGGCCACGGCCACGCATCCCCTCGTCTGGAAGCCGCCTTATGCACGGCCGGTTTACGCACGTCGCCCGCTGGGTCAGCCGCTTGCCGGGGCGGAGAACATCGTGTACCCCGCCGACGCGAGCGTCGTGGACGTGACGAAGCCGCCCTACGCTGCCAAAGGGGACGGGCGGACGGACGACACGGCGGCGATCCAGAAGGCGCTGGACGACAACCCGAGCCGGGGCGCGATCATCTATCTGCCGAACGGCGTTTATTCGGTTTCCGACACGCTGCACTGGCCGCACGGCGGCAACTCAGGCGGTGAGGAGAAGGAGACGGTGCTGCAAGGGCAGAGCCGGGCGGGGACCGTCATCAGGCTGCGGGACGCCTGTCCCGGCTTCGGCGATGTGCGGCACCCGAAGGCACCGCTTTATACGGGCAAGGGGCCGGCACAGCGGTTCGGCAACGAGGTCCATAACTTGACGGTGGACACGGGGGCGGGCAATGCGGGCGCGTGCGGCATCCAGTTCATCGCCAACAACCAGGGCGGCGTTTATGACGTCTCCATCGTCTCGGGCGACGGGCGAGGCGTGGTCGGACTGGACATGGGCTACACGGACGAGCAGGGGCCGTGCCTGATCAAGAACGTCTCGGTGCGCGGCTTCGGCCTGGGCATCCACGTCGCCACGTCGGTCGCGAGCGAGACATTGGAACACATCACGGTCGAGTATCAGGGCAGAGCGGGCGTCCGCAACGACGGCCAGCCCTGCACGGTACGCGACCTCCACAGCGTTAATGCCGTGCCGGCGTTTGTCGCGGCGGGCGGCTTCTCGGTCCTGGTCGGCGCGCACCTGAAGGGGGTGGGCGCGGCATCGGGGCAGCCCGCCGTGGTCGCCGACGCGCCGCTCTCGGCGCGCAACATCGAGACATCCGGGTATCGGGTCGCCATCGCCGGCCGGGTCGGGGGCAGGCAGGACCTGATCGGGCCGAACATCCCCCTGTTCCTGAGCAAGCCCGCCGCCAGCCTCTTCGGCTCGCCCGGCCCGCCGCTGGCCCTGCCGGTTCGCGAGACGCCCGAGGCCCCCTGGGACAAGCTTTCGGCTTGGGTGTCGCCGCAGCGTTTCGGCGCGGCGGCGGACGGCGACCGGGACGCAAGCGCGGCGATCCAGTCGGCCATCGATTCGGGCGCGACGACGGTCTATCTGCCGCGCGGGGATTACAAGGTCGGGCACACCATCGTCATCCGTGGCGGTGTCCGCAGGATAATCGGGTGCAAGGCGAGTCTGAGCGTCATCGCGCCACTGAGCGCGTCGGCGCAGCCGGTCTTCCGGTTTGCCGAGGGAAGCCAGCCGGTCGTGACGGTGGAGGGGCTGAACACGGATTTCAGCGGCGGCCCGTTCTGGTTCATGCAGGACGACGCGGCGCGGACTCTGGTCTTGCGGCGGCTCGCCATCAACTTCCAGGCGGCGGACGCCTTTCACGGGTCGGGTCCGGGGGCGGTCTTTTTGGAGGACGTGGTCGGGCGGTATTTCCGGTTCCACGGGGAGACGGTGTGGGCGCGGCAGTTCAATCCGGAGGGGACGGGGCTGCACGTCCTGAACGACGCCGGGACGATGTGGATTTTGGGGCTGAAGACGGAGGGCGGCGGGACACTGCTGGAAACGAAGGGCGGCGGGCGGACGGAGTTGCTGGGCAGCTTTAGCTACACGACGGGGGGAGGCAAGCTGGCCCCGATGCTGGTGGTGACCGACTCGCAGGCCAGCTTCAGCTTCAGCGAGGTCTGCTACTCGGGGGACCCGTTCACCGTGATCATCCGGGAGACGCGGGGCGGGGAGACGCGCGAGATGACGCTGGCCGACCCGCGCTGGGCCGGCCACCTGACGCTGCTGACGGAGGGCACGCCGGTTCCTGCCCCGGTCAGTACCCCCGGCGGCCGATCAAAGTGATGGCGACGGCGACGCCAAACACGGCGACGGCGGCCTGGACAGGGAACGGGTCGGGGGCGGGCGGCGGGAGGGAGACGATGCCGGTTTCGTCCGTTCGGGCGGGGCTGCCGACGTAGCGGCCATGGGCGGGGGCGGTGAAGGCGTCGGCGAACAGGTGGAGGTCAGCGGCGACCTCGGGACCGGTGAGAGGCCGTCCGTGGCCGCAGCCGATGGCGAAAGGATTGAAGGAGGCCAGGAGTCGGACGGAGCTTTCGGATGCCGGCCAGTCGCAGGTGAACGGGGCGGGCGGGCGGGAGAGCTGGGGCGCTTTGGCGACGAGGGCCGGGAGCGAGTCCAGGTTGACCGTGGCGAAGGCATCCCCGGCCACCAGGGTACCGTCCTCGGGGCGGAAGTAGGAGACGTGGCCGGGCGAGTGTCCCGGCGTCGGGTGCCATTCCCAGTCGGGGAGGCCAGGCACGACGCCGCCTTCGGGCAGCGGCAGGACGCGGTCGCCGAGGTCGGTCACGTTCATGGGGAAGACGCGCGAGAGCATCGCCATCGCGCCGCCGACGGTCGGGTCCTTGGGCGGGTATTTAGACTTGCCGGTGAGATACGGCATCTCCAGCGGGTGGGCGTAGACGGGGACGTTCCAGGCGTCCGAGAGCGCCAGGGCCGACCCGACATGGTCGGCATGCCCGTGGGTCAGCAGGATGGCCTCGGGCCGCGCGCCCTCGCCGTAGCGCTCCCGCGCGGCGGCCTGGATTCGCGCGGCACTGCCGGGCGCTCCGGCATCCACCAGCACCCAGGGGCGGCCGGGCGCTCCGACGAAGTAGACGTTCTCGATGGACAGGGGCAGGGCGGCGACGTTCGGGGCGATCTCTTGCATGTGGCGTTCCTTTTCAGACTTCTTTGAGCGCGGCGGTGGCGGCGCAGACGGACTCGTCGGCACGGCCATAGTACAGGAAGAACCGCCCGGCGAACCGGGCCGTTCCCATCGCGAACAGGACGTAGTTGTTTTCGCCCTGCTCGTCCGCGAACCGGGCCGAAACCTCGTCGGCGCTTTCCCCGCGCAGGAGCGGGCCGGGGGAGCGCCAGAGCAGGCGCGCGGGATCGTGGCGGTCGAACACGGCGACGCCCGGCTCGTAATGCATCGGCGTTCCCGCCGAGATCCGGTTGTAGATCAAGACGATGCCTTCCGGTGTCACAAAGGGAGGCGGCCCGACCTCGATACCGTTCTCCGCCGTGCCGGGATGGGGCGTCAGCACCGGCGTCGGATGGTCCTCCCAGGCGATGCCGTCCGGCGAGGAGGCCAGCCGGATGTCGCCCTCGCCGTAATACATCCAGTAGCGGCCCGCGACCCGCTCGCTCAGGATGCCACCCGACTTGGCCGTAAAGGGGAACACCGGGCCGTGTTCGCGCCAGGTGTAAAGGTCGTCGGACTCGGCCAGGAACAATCTGATCGTCCCGCCGAAGTCATACAGCGATGCGCCCGAGAACGCCGTGCAGGTCATCAGGAAGCGCCCGTCGTCCATGCGCGTGACGCGCGGGTCTTCCACGCCGCGCGTCTTCCGGGCCGCCCACGGCCCCCCCGTGCCCAGGACCGGCTTGTCGCTCATGCGCTCGAAGTGCAGGCCGTCCGCGCTACGCGCCAGGCCCAGACGGCTGGTGTAGAGGTTGTCCTCCCGGATGTCGGCGGGCGGGACGTCCTCGGCCCGGTACACCATCCACACCGCCCCGTTCCAGACGACGGTGGAGGCATTGTAGACCGCCCCCGCTTCCCAGGGCTGGGAGGGGCTGGCCGCCAGGATGGGGTTGCCCGGATGCTTTTCCAAAGCGCCGCGCCAGGGGAGGAGGGAGAGAGCGTCGGCATCAGCGTCGTTCATCGTGTCCCTTTGTTGCAGGGCGCGGCCCTACTCGGCGTCTTTTTCGCCGTCTTTGTTCAGGCGGGCGAGGTAGCCGGCGACCACGGTGACCAGATGCTCCGGGCTGAAGGGCTTGGTGATGTACTCGTCCACGCCGATCTCCACGCCCTTTCGGATGTCCTCCTCCTGGGCTTTGGCCGAGAGCATGATGATCGGCAGGCCCGCCGTCGCCGGGTCCGCCCGGACGGCCCGCGCCACCTCGTAGCCGTCGATGCGGGGCATCATGATGTCCAGCAGGACCAGGTCGGGGGCGTGGGCGCGGATCTTCTCCAGGGCCTCCTCGCCGTTGACGGCGACCTGCATCTCATGGCCCTGCCGGGCCAGGATGAATTCCATCAGCCGCACGATGGTCGGCTCGTCGTCCACCACCAGTATTTTGTACGCCATGTGACCCTTCCTCGGATTCGTTCTCAGCCCCTATTGTACCTGACACGCCGGGCATAAGGGACGGGCGGGAGAACCCAAATTGGGAGGGGCAGGTTTGTCAACCGGGCGGACACGGTATAATGGCGGAGACGCCGACATCCCAAGGGGCGTCATATCAGGCGTCGCATTAGAAGTGAGGGCTTTCCATGAATAAGGACGTGCAGGGGCTGATCTACGGCGCGAGCGTCGTGTCCATTATCACGGCGATCTACATGTATGCGACCGGCAAGAAGGACACGGGCATCTTCATCGGGCTGTGGGCACCGACGTTCCTGTCGCTGGGGACGTTCTACAACACCGAGACCCGCGTGGCGAAGGACGAGAGCGCGCCATAGACGGTGCGGCCGGACTGTGAACGGCAAGACGCAGGGCAAGACGAGCGGGGGGCGGCCATGTGGCCGCCCCCTGTTCGGTTGTGGCAGGGGGAAGAGGAGAGGAAGGGAACGAGTGAAGGACCCGGCGTTTGTCAGGGCCGACACGCGAGCGGGTCGGTGCGCGAGCGGGTCGGCTCCATTCGTCCCGGCCCCGTTGTCACCGGCGAAGCCGGGAATAGACCGGCCCTTCGGGGCTTTGGACAGGAGCAGGCAGGAGATGGGAGCAGGCAGGAGATGGGAGCAGGCAGGAGAAGAGGGCGCGGAGGGGAGAAGAGGGCGCGGCAAGCGGCGCCCCTACGAGGCGGGAATGGTGCTGTCCGAGAACCCGAAGCCCGGCGAGTCTCGGTCATGGGAGGCTCATGCAGCAGGTTTCACCGTCCGCCTCCGGCCCCGGCCCGTGCGCCGCCGGTCAGGCCCGCTGACCGCCCGGCGTCACCACCCGGCTTGGGCGGTGACCATCTCCCACTGGAGGAATTGCAGGTACACGCGGCCCATCGGGCAGTCGGGGTGGTCGGCGGTATATGCCTCCGCCCATTCCAGTTCGCGGGCCAGCATCAGGAAGTTTTCCTCGGCCGCCGTCCACAGAGTCTCCGCCGCATTGCCGTCCAGTCTCTCGTCGTTCATCGTCATGTCCCCCGCCCTCGTTCGATCTTGGGGCCATTATAAACCATCGGCGGGCGGCCTTCAACAGCAAAAGTACGGGTTTTTGCGGGCTGCTCAACCGGGGCTTTCCAGCAGACGGTATGGAACTCTGCGAAACCTCCGGGTGTTTTTACTTGTAAGAGCAGTGAACAATGGGACGCGGCTGTGGAACAATGGGAACATTGTGAGAGTCGGGGACGTATTGGGAGGGGAGGACGCAGACCATGGCAGAAGTGGCCGAAGCCGTACCGGGACAATTAGGGACAGTCGCGCGTGAGCAGCCGGGCCGTCGGGCGGAGTTCGACCGGCTCGTGGAGCGCTACCACAAGCAGGCGTATAACATCGCCTATCGCATGACGGGCAACCACGCCGACGCGGAGGACTTGACGCAGGAGGCGTTCGTGCGCGCCTTCCGGTTCTTCGGCAACTACCGCCGGGACTGGCCGTTCGACAACTGGCTGTACAAGATCATGTCCAACCTGTTCGTGGACGACCTGCGGCGGCGTCCCAAGGCGCACCTCCAGTCGCTGGACCAGCCGCTGGACCTGAGCGGCGGCGGGGACGTCTATCTGGAGATCCCCGATGCTGCGTCCAATCCCGAGCGCATGGTCATGTCGCACGAGCTGGACGAACACATCCAGCGCGCCCTGAACGGCCTGCCGAACGATTTCCGCATGACCGTGATCCTCGCGGACATCGAGGGGATGTCTTACGAGGAGATCAGCGTCGCGATGAAGTGTTCCTTGGGGACGGTCCGGTCCCGCCTGCACCGGGGCCGCAAGCTGCTCCGGGCCAAGATCGCCGCCTTTGAGCGCGACGGCCTGATGCCCGTGGGCCGCGTCTGACGGATCTCATTCTCATGCCAACTCTCATGCCACAGGAGTGTGTCGCGACTTGAACTGCCACCGCGCCCGACAACTGATTTCCCCGTATCTCGACCAGCAGCTCACGGGGCGGGAGATGCTGGCCTTGCAGCAGCACTTCTCCGAATGCGAGTCGTGCGAGGCCGAACGGCATTCCATCCGGCAGGTCAAGACGCTGCTGCGGTCGCTCCACGAGCCGCGGCCCCGCACCGAACTCCAAGGGGCGATCTTCGCGCGGCTTGCGGAATCGGAGCAGCCCTGGCGGTTCACTCTGCTGACTGTATCCCCCCACCGCCCGCAGCGGGGGCGGCGGCTGGCGACCGCGCTGGCGCTTTCCTGCATGACCGTCCTGTCTTTCGCGGCGGCCTGCTTTGCCCCGGCCGCGCACAACGGCGCGCTGGCCTCTTCCGGGTTTTTTTTCCCCTCGGGACCGACCCCGGTCCGGACGATGCCGACGGACGAGGCGAGTCTTTCGCCTCTGACCGACCCGTCCCGCCCCGACTTCCTGAGCCAGCCGGGGACCGTGGGGGTGCGCCGCGAGCGACTGTTCAGCAGCCAGGGGGCGGCCCCGCCGCAGCCCGAGCTGAGGCTGTCGCCTTTGCCGGACGGGTCGGTCCCCGATTACATGCAGGGGCAGGCTTCCTTCGCCGAATACCGTACCCGGTAGCGCCCGCGCGTTTCCCCTGACCGTACAGAGAGAAGTTCCATCATGCCCGCGTCCCGTCCTTCCCATCCCATCTCCCGCCGCCTGCTGCCGCTGCTCGCCGGCCTGACCATGCCCGGCTTCGTCGGCGCGGCCCATGCCGCGCCGGGGGCGACGGCGGGGACGATCCCCAGCCCGCCCACCACGGCGGCCCAGAAGTCCATGCTGCTCCAGATGCAGGACGCCTTCACCAACATCGCGACGACGGTCGAGCCAACTGTCGTCAACATCAAGGCGGAGCGGCTGCGCGCGGCGGACTCGTCGGACGGCTCGGGCGGGGACCCGGCCGCGCCGCCCACCCGGCGTCGCGGGGGCAGTGGCCCCCGGCTGCCGTTCCCCACCCCGCGCCGCTCCGAGGCGACCGGGTCGGGCGTCATCGTGCGTTCGGACGGCTACATCCTGACCAACGACCATGTGGTGGAGGGGGCGAGCGGCGGGGTCGTCACGGTGACTCTGGCGGACGGGCGTGAGTACCAGGGGAAGGTTTATGCGGACTTCAAGAGCGATCTGGCCGTGGTGAAGATCGATCCGGGCGCGACGCCGCTCCCGGCGGCTGGCTTCGCCGACTCGGACGCCGTCCGCCCCGGCCAGTGGGCGGTCGCCATCGGCAGCCCGTTTGACTTGCAGAACACCATGACGGTGGGCGTCATCAGCGCCGTGGGCCGCCACCAGAGCATCGGGGGCGAGTCGTCGGCCCGGTATTACCCGGACCTGCTCCAGACGGACGCCGCCATCAACCCCGGCAACTCGGGCGGGCCGCTGTTCAACATTGACGGCAAGGTGGTCGGGATCAATGTCGCGATCGAGTCGCCGGTGGAGGGCAGCGCGGGGGTCGGGTTCGCCATCCCCAGCGCCATCGCGCAGGCGGTGATGAACGCCCTGATCCAGTCCGGCAAGGTGACGCGCGGCTATCTGGGGATCGCGCCCGAGGACCTGACGCCCGCCTTGCAGACGCAGTACGGCCAGAAGGACGGCGCGTTCATCCACGACGTCACGCTGAACAGCCCGGCGGGCAAGGCGGGGATGCAGGCAGCCGACATCGTCACCGCCTACGACGGCAAGCCCGTGCGCGGCGAGGTCGCCCTGCGCGCCCTCATCAGCGCGACGCCGCCCCAGAAGACGGTCGCCATCGCCTATATACGCGACGGCCGGCCGGGCGTGGCCTCAGTCACCCTGGGCACGGCCCCCGTCCTGCCCGATGAGACGACGGCCCCGGTCGCGCCCCCCAAGCCGGTCGTGCCGTCCGCCAACCCGCTCGGCCTGAACGTGCGCGACTTGACGGCGACGGACCGGGTGACCCTGAGCCTGCCGCCGACGACGACCGGCGTCATCATCACGGGCGCGGACGCGGGCAGCCCCGGCGAGACGGCGGGCGAGACGGCGGGCCTGACGCCGAATGGGACTCTGAACGGAGTCGTGCTGCAAAAGATCGGCCGGAAGACCATCGGGAGCAAGGCGGATTACAGCCGGGCCGCCGCGACACTGACCTCCGGTGCGGGCACGACCCTGGTGCTGCTCACGACCGACGGCGGCAGCGTCCACCAGACAGCCCTGACTCTTCGGCTGTGACCAAATAGGCGGCTATGACCAAACAAATGAAGAATACCTGCCCCAAGCCCTTGACATCGGGGGCGAGGGCGGGTATACTCCTACTCGTAACGCAGACAACGACGCAGGGTGGAGCAGTCCGGTAGCTCGTCGGGCTCATAACCCGAAGGTCGTAGGTTCAAGTCCTACCCCTGCTCTTTCCAAGGCCGCTCTCAGAATGATCTGAGAGCGGCTTTTTTGTGTCTGGGTGGCCGCCACACGCCTGTCAGGTTTCGTGCCTTTTTCCCGCAGAGATCGCGGATGCGGCGATTCCGATCAGATGCGGCGTCCATTCCGCCCGGCCAAGCCCGTCCAGGTACAGGGCGATTAAAAGGGCCTGGTAGGCTTCCCATATACAGAGGACATGGGCGGTTCCGGCGTCCAGCGGTCTGCCTCCGAGGTAGCCGTCCAGCAGGGGCGGCAGCAGGTCGTCATGCCACCCGCCTTTCCAGGCTTTCACGCCGAACAGGAACTGCCCCAGGTCGGCGTGCGGCCAGGTCGCCCCGCCGTCGCGCCAGTCAACGACCGCGAACGTGGGGCCACCGTCGGTGATGACTTCCACCCCGCCCCGGTGCCCGAAGGCCGTCGGGGGCGGGGTCATCAAAACCCGCGCCTCCTGGAAGATGCGCTCGAAGTCGTCGCAGCAGAGGGCGTGCTGGCGCAAGGCGAAGTGCTGCCGCTCCCACCACACGTCCAGGGCGTTCTCCTGCGCCTCCTCGGTGCCAGCGCCGCCGGGGACGCTGCCTAGGGGAATGGAAGCGAGGCCCGCGATGAACCTGCCGATGCGGTCGAACGTGCGGAAGGCGCTGCGGGGGTCGCACCGGTAGATGTCTTCGAAGCTCTGCCCGACGATCAGGGGCATGGCGGTGAAGGGGCACGGGGCTTGGGGATGGTCTTCCTGCGTGAACTCGATTCGCGGCACTTCCAGGCCCAGACCCAGCAAGGCGCGCATGACGGCCTGTTCGTCGGTGACAAAGTGCGCGTACTCGTTGGGGACTTTGAGCGTCTTGTCGGGCCGTGCACCGGCGAAGTCCAGGCGGTAGACACGGCTCTCCTCGGAGTGGAATCGGTGCAGGGCGGGCGTCGGGCCATACAGGGCCGCACCGATCCCTTGAACGGCGGCCTCACTGATCGGTTCCGTCTTCGGGTGTGTCATGCGTCATCCCCTTGATTGTGTCAGGCTCCCCCACCCCGCCGACCCGCACGGGGTACGCCGAGCCTGCGGCCGTGCTGCCATTCTAGCACATGGGCGCGGCAAAAGTTCCGCTGCCGCTCGGTGCCGGCGGGGCATTTTGAGGATTATTCGTGGTACTATAAGAAAACTTCCAGTTCAGGAGACGAGCGACTGATGCGCCTTCGCGCCTGGTTCTTTTTTGTCGTCGGGCGCTTCGCCGCCGTGATGCTCCTCGCGTTCGCGCTGTGGCTCGGCCTGAACCTGCTTTTCCCGCCCCACCGCGTCAACTGGCCCAAGGCGCTCGACCAGGCCCTGTCGTCGTCAGTCGTCTTCCTGATCAGCGATGCCCTCCAGAAGCGTGTGCGGAGATGGTTCCAAGTTCGAGAAAATGTTGTAGAGGAGAAAAGCCATGTGGGTTGTTACGACCGATGACCGGACCGTGAATATCGAGGGGGCCACCGAGATCACGGTCCAAACCAATTATTATGCGGAAGCGTTTATTGACCCTGCCGACAGCGCGCGGGACGCCCTCGACTCGGACGAGATCGAGAACTTCGAGGTCTGCGCCGAGCTGTCCTCGGGGGAGCGCGTCGTTCTTGCTCGGGTGGCGTGTGAGCCGGCCGACACGCCGGCGAAGGTCCAGGACTGCGCGCGGCCTTATGTCGCAAAGATCCGCCATGCCCTCGCGAGCGGCTTCGGGCTTTGCGATCTGAAGTCGGTGGAATAGCTCCGTCCGACCTGAGCAGGATCAAGTGGGTCCCGGCCCTGACGGGCCGGTCCAGGGTTTTATTGGGGTATTCCCGGCTTCGCCGGTGGGCCGCCCGCTTCGGGGCTTCGGATGTTGTTGCCGGACAACGCTGCCGGGCGGCGGCGCTTGGGCCTCGTTGGGGCAACGCTCGCCGTACCCTCCCCCGCATGCCTAAAGATTAGCCTCTAATACCATTGACTTATTCCAGAAAAGGGGCTATAATCAGGTTCCATGCTTCCAGGCACACATCCACTTCACGACTCCCTGCGGCGGGCGGGCCTGCGGGTGACCGCGTCGCGGCTGGCCGTCCTTTCGGCCGTCCAGGGCGAAGGACAGCACCGGGATGCGGAGTCCATCGCGGAGGCCGCCCGCCTGCATCTCGGCACGCTCTCCACTCAGGCGGTGTATGATAACCTGCACATCCTGGCGGAAGCGGGGCTGGTCCGGCGCATCCAGCCCTCCGGCCACCCAGGGCGCTATGAGGCGCGGGTCGGCGACAACCACCACCACCTCGTCTGCCGCCGGTGCGGCGTGACGGCCGACGTGGACTGTGCCGTCGGCGCGGCCCCCTGCCTGGAGCCTTCGGTGGGGCACGGCTTCGTCGTCGAGGAGGCGGAGATCATCTTTTGGGGGCTTTGTCCCCAGTGTCGACAGGAAGACCACAAGACAGATTTAGAGGAGTAACACTGATGAGTGACACGACTTCGGAAAACGAGACGCCGGACATCATTTCGGCCCTCAACCATGAGGAAGCCGACGCCCACGGGTCAGGCCCCAATCATGGGACGGAACCCACTCATGGGGTGGGCACCTGCCCGTTCACGAGCGGCGTCCTGAAGCAGACGGCGGGCGGCGGGACGCGGAACCGTGACTGGTGGCCCAATCAATTGAAGATGAACATCCTGCGCCAGCATTCCGGCCTCTCGGACCCGATGGGCGAGTCGTTCGACTACGCCGAAGAGTTCAAGTCGCTCGACCTCCACGCCGTGAAGGAAGACATCTTCAAGCTGATGACCGACTCCCAGGAGTGGTGGCCGGCGGATTACGGCCACTACGGGCCGTTCTTCATCCGCATGGCGTGGCACAGCGCGGGGACGTACCGCGTCACGGACGGGCGCGGCGGGGCGGGGGCGGGCACGCAGCGGTTCGCGCCGCTCAACAGCTGGCCGGACAACGCGAACCTGGACAAAGCGCGCCTGCTGCTCTGGCCGATCAAGAAGAAGTATGGCCGGAAGCTCTCCTGGGCTGACCTGATGGTGCTGACCGGCAACTGCGCTTTGGAGTCCATGGGCTTCAAGACGTTCGGCTTCGCTGGCGGGCGCGAGGACGTCTGGGAGCCGGCGGAAGACATCTACTGGGGTTCCGAGAAGGAGTGGCTGGGCGACGAGCGCTATACCGAAGGCCGCGAGTTGGAGAATCCGCTGGCGGCGGTCCAAATGGGCCTGATCTATGTGAACCCGGAAGGCCCGAACGGCCGGCCCGATCCGCTGGCGTCGGCCCATGACATCCGCGAGACCTTTGGCCGCATGGCGATGAACGACGAAGAGACGGTCGCGCTGATCGCGGGCGGCCACACCTTCGGCAAGACACACGGCGCGGCCGACCCGAACGAGTATGTCGGGCCGGAACCCGCACTGGCGGGGATCGCGGAGCAGGGTCTGGGCTGGAGGAACTCGTTCGGCAGCGGGGCGGGCGACCAGACGATCACGAGCGGCCTGGAGGGTGCCTGGACGACGACCCCGGCGCGATGGAGCAACGACTACTTCAAGAACATGTTCGAGTTCGAGTGGGAGCTGACGAAAAGCCCGGCGGGGGCGTACCAGTGGAAGCCGAAGGACGGCGGCGGGGCGGGCACCGTGCCGGACGCGCACGATCCGTCGAAGTCGCACGCGCCGTTCATGCTCACGACCGACCTCGCCCTGCGCGTGGACCCGGCCTACGAGAAGATCTCGCGGCGCTTCTATGAAAACCCGGACCAGTTCGCGGACGCCTTCGCGCGGGCCTGGTTCAAGCTGACCCATCGCGACATGGGGCCGATTGCGCGCTATCTCGGCCCTGAGGTCCCTTCGGAGGTGCTGCTGTGGCAGGACCCGATCCCGGCCGTCACGCACCCGCTGGTTGACGCGCAGGACATAGTCGCGCTGAAGGGCATGATCCTCGCCTCCGGCCTGTCGGTGTCTGAACTGGTCTCGACCGCCTGGGCCTCGGCTTCGACGTTCCGCGGCTCCGACAAGCGCGGCGGCGCGAACGGGGCGCGCGTGCGGCTGGCCCCACAGAAGGACTGGAAGGTCAACAACCCGGCCCAATTGGAGACGGTGCTGGAGACGCTGGAGGGCATCCGGCAGGAGTTCAACGGCACGCAGTCCGGCGGCAAGCAGGTCTCGCTGGCCGACCTAATCGTGCTGGGCGGCAATGCAGGCGTCGAGGCGGCGGCCAAGGCTGCCGGCCACGCCCTGACGGTGCCGTTCACGCCCGGACGCGCCGACGCCTCGCAGGAGCAGACCGACGTGACCTCCTTCGCCGCGCTGGAGCCGGCGGCGGACGGGTTCCGCAACTACTGGAACGCCAAGCACATGGCCTCCCCGGAGGAACTGCTGATTGATAAAGCGCAGCTCCTGGCGCTGACGGCCCCGGAGATGACGGCCCTGGTCGGCGGTCTGCGCGTCCTCGGCGCGAACGCCGACGGGTCGCAGCTCGGCGTCTTCACCGACCGTCCGGGGATGCTGACCAACGACTTCTTCGTGAATCTGATTGATTTCGGGACGAAGTGGGGCGCGATCTCGGCGGCTGATGAGGTCTTCGAGGGCCGCGACCGGGCGACCGGCGCGGTCAAGTGGACGGGGACCCGCGTGGACCTCATCTTCGGCTCGAACTCGGAGCTGCGGGCCATCGCCGAGGTCTACGCCTGTGACGACGCGCAAGGGAAGTTCGTGCAGGACTTCGCCGCCGCGTGGGCCAAGGTCATGGACCTGGACCGCTTCGACCTGGCGTGAGCGGCGTCGGCGGGGCGATGCAGCAAACGGCCGCCCAGGATTATCGTCCTGGGCGGCTTTTTAGCTTCACGCGCGGCGGTAACTGAACACAAGCGAGGTACAATGGCCTTGACTTAGATCCAAGGCGGTCGGTCGGGAACGTGAGCAGTGGGACGGAGGGCCTTGATGTGTCTTCCGGTGTAGAACGCTGTTATGAGTGATGCCGAACGACCTGAACGTACCCGCGAACATTACATTGATGCGCTGGGTCGGAACCACGTCGAACGATTTATTCTCCTTCGCGGTCATGCCGCCGACGAGCCAAAGCCGGACTATGGCTATGACATCGTCATCACGACGTTCGACTACAAAGGGAGTGCTGATTTCAGGAGCGGCGAGGTTGAAAATGGGTCGGTCTATGTGCAGCTCAAATCGACCGATAAGTTGAAGGTCGGGAAGAAAGACAGCACAAGAATTTCGTTTTCCATCAAGCGCCGCCATGCGGTATATTGGATCGGTGAGCCACTGCCCGTTGTGTTGATCGTCTACTCCGTGCCTGATGGGAAGGCGTACTGGCTCCACATGCAGCCCTACCTGAAGTCAGATCTTTTTGTGATGCCGCCTTCGTCGCAGGAGGAGATCATGGTCTATCTCTAGACAAACAACATCGTGGATGAGGCCGCCATCGAAACTTTCCGGGAGTACAAGGCGAGTGTGCTTAGGCTGATCGAGGGGATGAATCTCTATGGCTAAGGTTTTCAGAAAATCTGGCCGGGTCACCTACAGCCGACTCGAAAAGGTTCTCACCACGTTGGGGTTTGTTCGCAAAGAAACGGACGGTTTCACCGCATACCGTGAGGCGGAACATGACGCTCTGATCGTTCTGCCTAGGATGAGTGCCGGCAGTGACGTGGGGGAGCCTCACCTTGTGACCGTTCGCAACACGGTCACCGGCAAGGGCATCGCATCGCTCGGCAGGTTCCAGATGCTGCTCGCCGGCCTCCATGTCAAGCCTGTCGCGGGCGGATTGAGAACACGCACCCCCCGGCATCGCGAAGCCTTCATGAAGCCGCACAAACCGGGCTTGAAAGTGCGCGATCAGCAGCCAGCGCGAGTTGAGAGAGCTTACAAGAAATACGCGATCAAGAAGCACTAGTCGCCCGTTTCGGGCGGAGAGTGTCCTCGGAGGCTCTCGCAGGAGACTTCAGCGCGGACCCGTGAGAGTAGGAAGCAGAGGGCATGGCAACGGGAGTGATTCCGTCGCTGTGCCCTCTTTTTCTGTCATGCCTACTGCGCGAACAAAGCGCCGGAGGTTAAGATTCCGGCACAGCCGTGGCCTCACGCGGGGCCGAAATCCACGGAAATGCGCTCCCCCGCTTCGGCGGAGCGCCGGGCGGCGTCGAGGATGCCGATGGCGCGGCGGGCTTCGGGCAGTCTGACCAGCGGCGACGCGCCCCGCGTCAGAACGTCGGCCAGGTTCTTGTAGAAGTCGCGCCAGCGGCCGGGGACGCGCATCACTTCCTCTTCGGCCCCTGCACCTTTGAGGCGGGCGGCGTGCGCGGGGTCAGGGCATGCCGCGTCGATGTCCCCGGCCATGAGGGCGGCTTCCTGCGGGTCCATGCCGTACTGGACATAGGTGGCCTGGGTGCCGTGGGCGCAGAAGCGGGGTTTGGGGAACGCGCAGCGGCTGGACAGGTCGCAGACGGCGGTCCGGCCGCTGGCGAAGTCTATGACGATGAGGCACTCGCTGTCTGTGTCGGACTCGGGAAAGTCGCGGGGCATCCGGCAGAATACGCCAGTGATGCGCTCCGGGAACAGCAGCGCGATCTGGTCAATGAGGTGCGCCCCCAGGTCGTAGAAGCGGCCCCCGCCGAGGGCGGCCGACCCGCGCCAGCCGCCCCACGCCCCGAACCCCTGCCAGGCCGATTCGAGCCAGCGGACGTCGCCCAGGCGGCCGTCCGCCATGCAGGCCTGAAGCGTCCGGAAATCGTCGTCCAGCCGGCGGTTCTGGAACACGGTCAGGAGGCGGCCCGCCCGCTCCGAGGCCACGATCATCTGGTCGCAGTCGGCGAGTGTCAGGCACATGGCCTTGTCGGTGACGACATGTTTGCCCGCCGCCAGGGCGCGTATCGCGAGGTCGGCATGGGTGTGGCTGGGCGTGGCGATGACGACGGCGTCCACGTCCGGGTCGTTGAAAGCCGCCTCATAGCTTGGGAAGGCCCGGCAGTCCTGCCGGGCGCGGACCGCGCCGACTTTGGCCGGGTCGCTGGTCGCCACGCCGTAGAGTTCCAGGCCGCCGGCCAGTTTGATGAGGCGGCAGTGGCAGTCGCGCCCCCACCAGCCGTAGCCGATGACGGCGATGCGGGGCCGAGTTTGGTCCGTTGTTGAGTCTGTCATGAGCCTGTCGCCGGGCCTGGGGAGCCGGACCCTTTCCTTCGTCGGAGCGAGGAAGACGTTCCATGCAGCAGGCGGGGATTCCTCCATTCGGCAGGCCATGGCAGGCTGTTCAGGGAGTCGCCCTCGGCACGTCGGGCAGCGCCTGGTACTGGCCGAAGTAGGGCTGGTCCTGGCTCGGCTGGATCGTCGCCGCATAATGCTCCCACTTGACGTGCCCGTCCGCGAACGTGTAGTTCGCCCCCTGCGTGTGCCGCTCGCTGGCGACCGCGAACATGCTGTCCGAGGTGACGTAGGGCGCGTTGTCGGGCGTGTTCCCTTCCACCGCCCCCGCCTTCCCCGCCGAGTCGTAGATTTCGCCGAGCCACGGGTGGATGTGGACGTCGCAGAACTTGCCGTTGCGCTCGGCGATGTAGATGGTGCTGGCGGGGACGTTCACCTGCGAGTCGGCCATCCCGAACAGGAAGTAGGCATTGACGAGGTAGGAGGTGACGCCCGGCAGCGGCGCGGTGGACGTGCAGGCCGTCCCCAGACCGGCCCCGTGCGGGTCGGCGTCGTCGGGGCAGACGAACAGCTTCTCGGTCAGGCTGGCCGTGTTGTCGGCGCTACCCCGGCTGACGTAGGGCATGATCTTCTCGAAGGGCGAGCCGAAGTCTATACCTTCGTAGGAGCCATCGAAGTCCCCCGGCGGGTTGGTGGTGCTGGTTCCCACGGCCGGGTCGGAGCATGCGGGGTGTTCCTGCGGGTAGCGCTCGTCGTTGTCCTGGAGGTACTGGATCAGGGCGATCCCGATCTGGCGCATGTTGGAGCCGCAGGAGGCGCGTCGGGCGTTCTCGCGGACCTTCTGGAAGACGGGGAAGAGGATCGCCGCGAGAATCGCGATGATGGCGATGACGACGAGCAGCTCGATCAGGGTGAAGCCGACGGCCGGGCGGCGGGCGGCGCGCACGGGCGCGCGCCCACGGGTATGTTGGCGTGTCATTGCGGTCTCCTTAGTTGTGAGTGGGTGTCGTGCGCCGTGGCAGGGCGCTGTCAGCCGGTCACAGGAGACAGGGCGGAGGCGTGGGGGGGATGTCCAGGCGGGAAGGGGCGGACTGGCCCGCCGCTCGGAGGAAGAGCGTTCCACCAAGGGGAATAGGGGCGAAGGCAGCCTCGTTGGGGACAGTTACGGGCCAGGAGGTGACGGCGGCAAGGATGGCGGGAATGCCCCGGTCGCAGCGGGCACGCAGGACGGCGCCCTGTCCCGGCGTCATGCCCTTCGCGCCGCAGCAGCACCGCATCACTCCGCCGCCCTTCATGTTCCGGCACATGGCGCACTGCATGACGGGGGCAGGGGAACAGGTGTGGGCGGCCTGATTCGCGGGCATTATTCGGGGCGCGTTTACGGCGCACAGGGCGGCCCCTGACGCTCCCAGCAATGTGTAGAAGCCCCAGAGCAGTGCGAGGGCAGCCGCCAGCCGCTGACGCCGTTCTCGGCGCGTGACGGGGTATTTGCGAATGCTGACTCCTAGAAACATTGCCGGGATTATTCCACGAAACGCGCCGGATGTAAACGGGCAGAAAACGTCCCCAAATTTAATCGGGGGAGAACGGCCCTCTTCATGGAACAATTCGACCGAATACGGGAGATACATCGCCGATGTGGGAAAAAGGAATAAGAGTGAGTTACACTGCACTGCTGCGTTCGGCAACGCTCGGCACCCTCGCGCTCTGCCTTCTTGGGGGCACATGCCTGGGGCAGCCGAACGGCCCGACGGCGGCCAAACATTTGGAGGCGCTCCCAGCCACGGGCCTCGACGGCAAGGCGCTGGACCTGACGGCGCGGAGGGGGTGGAAGGTCATCTACTTCTGGAGCGTGGACTGCCCGTGTGTCCGCGACTGTGAGCAGTTCAGCCTGATCCCGCTGGCGCGCAAGTATGCCCGGCGCGTCACCTTTTATGCCGTGGCCGCCAACCGGCTCGACCTGGCCGCAGCCAGGGCCGACCACCCCAACTTTTTGGGCAACGTCGAGACGCACGGGCTGCCCTACGCGGTCGTCCTCGACCCGAAAGGGGCCGTCGCCGCCTCCCTCGGGGCGGTAGTGACCCCGCAGACGTTCCTGATCGACCCGGCGGGCCGCGTCCTCTTCAGCGGGTCCCCGGACGACTCGTGGATGGTCAAGAACCGGACCGGGCGGCCCGGCGTGACGCAGACCTACCTCGCCGATGCCTTGGACGAGGCCCTGAGCGGCCGGGCCGTGTCCCGCCCCCACGTCAAGAGCCTCGGGTGCGGCATTTCCCGCTGATGCGGCCCGCCCTGGCCCAGGGCTATTTACCCCCCACCCCACCGCGCTGACGGGCGAACGCCTGTAAGGCCGCCTGGAGATAAGCGTCATCGGTGGGTGTGCCCGCCAGGGCGATGTCAGGGTCAACCCCGTGACCTTCCAGATGGACGCCGTTCAGCGTCAGGTCCTCGACGGCGAGTTCCAGCAGGAAGTCCGGCCCGACCGGGAAGGATTTGCCGATCGGGAAGGTTTCCAGGCCCAGCACCGCCCCCGCCGTCCTCTGCCCGACCAGAGTGGCGCGCTTCGACTCCTGGAACGTCCACGCCAGCCATTCCTTGGCGGAGCGGGTGCCGTGGTCCACCAGTACGACCAGCGGCTTGCCGTAGCCCTCGTGTCGCTCGGCCGAGCGGGATGTCTGACGGAAATGCGCCGAAACCTGGAAGTCGGGCCGGAAGAACGGGTCGGCAAAGCCGGTCGGGGAGCCGCCATAGCCCTGCCGCAAGTCCAGCACCAGCCCGTCGGTGTCGTGCAGCCGCCCCGTGACCAGCCCCTCCAGGACAGCCTGGAACCGCGCATCCCCCATGCACCAGAGGTGGACGTAGCCGACCCGACGCCCGTCCGGCAGCGGGATGACGCGGGCGCTCTTCTCGGTCGCCGCCAGCATCAGGTCCAGGGGCGTCTGCGCGGTGGGCGTGACGGTGACGGCGGCGGTGACGCCCAGGCGGCGGTAGCCCAGTCGGGCCGGGGTCGGGCCGAACTGGGTCATCCCGTGATAGGGCCGGCCGTCTACGGAAACCAGCACGTCGCCCGCCCGCAGGCCCGCCCCCGCCGCAGGCGACCCGTCGAGGACGGCGGCGACCCGCGCGGGGTCGTCCGGGGCAGGCAGGCAGCCGATCATGTAAGGCCGCCGCACGATGTTCTGCGCCCCTCCACCTGCTGGAAATAGGTAAAGATATCGGGGCGTGCCGGGCTGCCTCCCCACCACCCGCCCTGGGGGGAAGTCTCGGAGGTTGTTGGGCTGACCGCCCACCACTTCAGGCAGCAGGTAGAACTCGAAGTCGTCCGGGCCGTAGAGGCGCGTGTGCGAGGCATGCAGGCGGGCCAGCAGGCCATTCATCAGGGCGAGGAACTGGGCGTCATTCGTGACCGACTTCACGCGCGGGGCGTATTCGGCCTGGACGCGCGGCCAGTCGAGGCCGTTGAAGCCTGCATCGTAGAAGTGACCCCCGACCGCCTTGCACAAGGCGGCGAAATCCTGTTCGTAGGTCATAGGGGCCGCCGGGCCGTTCGTCGCCGGGGCCGCCGCAGCGAGGGGAACGAACGCGGGTGGCGATTGCGCGCGGCAGACGCGCCCGGCCAGCGGCATGACAAGCCACAACAAAATCGGCCACAGCATGTGGGCACGGCTTCGGCACATAGGTGTCATCATGGGAGTGCGAGGGGTCCAGTCTTCGCCGGGGAATCCACTCGGCTCCCCCGTTATTTCTCTTGTTATACGGCAGGCGCGAGCGCAGAAGTTCGCGGACGTTCGAGCGCAGCGCCGACACCTGAAAAGCAATGGTTGCATGGTAAAATAGGGGAATATGATCAATGTTTTCCAGCCGGCATTGCAGCAGGAGGAGCTGGAGGCCGTTCAGGAAGTCTTCGCCTCCAACTGGATCGGGAAAGGCCCCAAGACGAATCAGTTCGAGCGGGAGTTCGCGGGCCACCTCGTCGTTGACCCGCGCCTAGTCCGCAGCATCACCTGCTGCACGGAGGGGCTGTTCCAGGCCATCGCCCTGCTCGGCCTGAAAGCGGGGGATGAGGTCATCCTCCCGGCCATCAGCTTCGTCGGGGCCGCGAACGCCGTCGCCTCCCAGGGGGCGCGGCCGGTCTTCTGCGACGTTGACTTGCGGACGCTCAACCCCACCGGGGCGGACATCGCCGAGAAGATCACGGCGCGGACGAAGGCCCTGATCGTCTCCCACTACGGCGGCGTTCCGTGCCGGATGGATGAGATCGTTCCTCTCGCCGCCGCGCACCGGATCGCGGTCATCGAGGACTGCGCCTGCGCGGTGGCCTCGCGCTTCGAGGGGAAGGCCTGCGGCACCCTGGGCGAGATCGGCGTCTGGTCCTTCGACTCCATGAAGATCCTGTCCACCGGGGACGGCGGGATGCTCTGCTGCAAGACGGTCGAGATGGCCCAGTGCGCGGAGCGGGAGATCAACCTGGGCCTGCTGACGCGCAGCGGTTTCAGCAACCAGGACAGCGAGAAGTGGTGGGAGTTCGAGGTCGCTTCGGCGGGCCGGCGGGCGGGGATGAACGATCTGACGTCGGCCATCGGGCTGGCGCAGCTCCGGAAGCTGGCCGGGTTTGTCGCGCGCCGCCGGGCCATCTCGGACTGTTATACGAGCGTTCTCGGTGGGCTGTCCTGGCTGCGAACTCCGCCCCCGGTTCCGGTGAATAGCGAGTCTTCCTACTACTTCTACTATGTCCAGGTGCCGCCGGCCCTGCGCGACCGTCTGGCCGTGTTCCTGCGAAATGAGGGCATCTACACGACGTTCCGCTACTACCCGCTGCACCGGGTCTCATTTTACGGCGCGAAGGACTCCCTGCCGGACACGGAGAAGGCCGCCGCTTCCACGCTCTGCATCCCGCTCCACCCCTCCCTCTCCGACGACGACGTGGCGAAAGTGATCGAGGCGGTCGTCCGCTTCGGGAAGGCGCACTGAGGCCCCGATGCCGGCCCTTCCTGTACGGCTTCCTATGGGGCCGCGAAGACTCCTCCTGCTCAAGAACGCTGGGGCCAACCTCGTGCGCGGCGGGGCCTCCCTCGTGTCCGGCGTCCTACTGCCCCTGTTCCTGGTACGCGCCCTTTCCCCGGACCGGTACAGCGCGTGGGCACTCGTGATGCAGTTCTCGGCCTACGCGCTGTTCCTGGACTTCGGGGTCCAGACGGTGCTGGCGCGTTTCGTCGCCCAGGCGACGGCGCGCGGCGAGGCGGCGCGGCGCGGCGAGGCCGTGAGCGCCGCCTTTGCACTCCTCACGGGGTCGGCCCTGCTGGCCTACCTGCTCATCGCGCTGCTGGCCTGGCAGCTCCCTCGGCTCCTGCATGCCCTCCCGCCCGGCACGGTCGCGGAGGCGCGGCTGGCACTGCTGATCGTCGGCGGGGCGACCGCGCTGTCGCTGCCGGCGTCCGTGGTGCAGGGCCTTTTCGTGGGCCTCCAGCGCAACGAGGTGAGCGCCGCCATCATTGCCGGCAGCCGTCTGTGCGGGGCGGGGGCTGTCCTGACGGCCACCCACTTCGGCGGCGGGCTGGTGGCCCTGGCGGCGGGGCTTGCGGGCGTGGGCGTGGTTTCCTGCGGCGCGCAGTTCTGGGTCTGGCGGGGGCTTGCGGGGGAAATACGGTTCGCGCCACGCCTGCCCTCCGGGGCGGTCGTGTGCGCGATGCTCCGGGACTGTTCCGGGCTGTGCGTCTGGTCGGCGGGCGAGCTGCTGGTTGGTGGCCTGGACCTGGTGTTCGTCGCCTTCGTTGACTTCCCCGCCGTCGCGTCCTACAGCGTCGCGGTCGCACTAGTCCTGGCGCTCCAGGGTCTGAACAACGCCCTGTTCGCCGTCCTGATCCCCGAGGCCGCCATCCTGGGGGCGCGCGGCGAGGCCGGGCGGCTCGGGGGGATGCTGGTTTCGGCGACGCGGTACGGGGTGGTCAGCCTGATGCTGACCGGGCTGCCGCTCATCCTGGGGGCCGTGCCGATCCTGTCGCACTGGCTGGGCGCGTCCGCCGGGCCGCACGCGGCGTCGGTCCTGCGGCTCCTGGTGGCCGCCAACATCCTCCGGCTGACCGCGACGCCCTACGCCGCGCTGCTGATCGGCACGGGGCAGCAGCGCCTGGTGTGGCGGACGCCGCTGCTCGAAGGGGGCATCAATGTGGCGGCGAGTCTGGCGTTCGGTCTGGTCTGGGGGGCCGCCGGGATCGCCCTGGGGACGCTGCTCGGCGCGGCCGTCGGCCTGGTCAGCCACTTCTTCTACGACCTGCCGCGGACGCGGGCCATCGCCGCCCCGCGCCGGCGTCTCCTTCGGGACGGCGTACTGCGCCCGCTGGCGTGGACGCTGCCGCTCACCCTGCTGCTGCCGTCCAAGACGCTGCCGGGGTGGGTGGGCCTCGGCCTGCTGGCGCTGCTCTGCGCCGGCTTCCTGGTGGCGGGCGTGGTGGCGGAAAGGGGAAAGAAATGCCTGGGACCGGGCCTGTCGGGGTAGTGACCGTGACCTACAACAGCGGCAAGGTCCTCGACGACTTTTTCGACTCGCTGCTGGCACAGACGCATCGGGACTTCCTGCTGTTCGTCGTGGATAACGCCTCGGAAGACGATACGCTCCGTAAGATCAGGGAGCGGGACGACCCGCGCATCGTCCTGATCGCGAACGAGAAGAACACGGGCGGGACGGGAGGCGACAACCAGGGCATCCGGGCCGCCCTCGATGCCGGCTGCGGGAGCGTCCTGCTGCTCAACAACGACACGGCCTTCGGGCCGGGCCTGATCGAGAGTCTTGTGTCCGGCCTGGACGCCCACGACTGCCAGATGATCGCGCCGAAAATGCTCTTCCACGACCGCCCGAACCGGATCTGGTGCGCGGGAGGGCGGTTCAGCCCGTGGCAGACCTATGCGGGGGTCCACCGGGGCGAAGGGCGCGTGGACCGGGGCCAGTACGACACGGCGATGCGGGTGGCCTACTGCCCGACCTGCTGCATGCTGATCCGCCGCGTCGTCTTCGAGAGCATCGGCGTCATGGACGAGAAATACTTCCTCTACTGGGACGACACCGACCTCTGCCTGCGCGCCGCGCGGGCGGGTTTCAGGCTCGTCTACCTGCCCGAAGCGACCTTGTGGCACAAGGTCAGCAGCCTCACGGGCGGCTATCAGTCGCTGGCGGCGCTCCGGTACGTCGTCCGCAACCGGGTCTACTTCATCCGCAAGAACGTCCCGCCGGTCTGGCGGCCGTACTGCTTCTGGTTCTGCTTCGTGCGCGCCGTCCTGGGCCTCTTGATGGGCCGGGACAGCCTCCAGGTGTTTCGATTGAGGCAGGAGTGGTTCCGGGAGGGTTGGGCGATGCCGCTGCCGCCTCGCCTCAGTGCCGACCGAGGCCCACGATCACCTTCTTCGCCACCGTGTTCACGCCCGGCGGGCCGATCCGGGGCATCAGCCCCAAGGTTTCCGCCGTCGCCGCCGTCTTGAGGACCGTCTTGCCGCCGTTGACCAGCCCCTTCGTCACGGGATAAGTGGCCGCCGCGACGCCTTTCCCCAGGTTGATCTTGGGGAGCCGGAGCCGTAGGTGTGGGCCTGCCGTCGCCTGGGCGGCGAGGAAGACGGTCGCAGCGGCGGCGAGGCATGTGGAGAAGGTTCGTGTCATGGGGCTGACTCCCTGTGATGCAGAAAAGTTGAAAATGTTATCGGCGGAAACGGGCGGACGCACGAGCGCGGGCCGACAAACACACTATATCATAGCCGGGCGCGAATGGCAAATGCCCGGCAGGCGCGAGACACGCCGCGCATCGGGACACTGGGGCACCTGGTATAATGGCATCCAGACCAAGAGAGAGGGGTAACCACGATGAACATCGTTCCATGCATGGTGGCGCTGGCCGCCCTCCTGTCAGTGGCGGCCAGCAACCTGGAGGGCGTGACGCGCTCCGCACCCCGCGCAGGCGCATTCCAGGCAGTCCCCTCACCGCGCTACAAAATCACTACACTCGGCACACTCCTCCAGGATGACCAGACACCGGGGAACAACCCCACAGCCTATGATGGGATCTCGGAGGCGTACTCCATCAATAACCACGGTCAGGTCGTTGGTGACTCCACGGCCCGCTCTGCCGGCCACCACGCCTTTCTCTGGCAGGACGGCAGGATAACCGACATCGGCCTGTCTCACCCAAACCGGGGGAGTGTCGCCAGGGCGATCAATGACAAAGGTCAGGTCGCCGGAAGCCTCGACGTCGAAGGCGGACGCCACGCCTTCCTCTGGGAGCGCGGCAGGATGCGGGACCTGGGCACTTTGGGCGGCTCGGTGAGTTCCGCCCTGGCGCTCAACAACAAGGGGGAAGTCGTCGGCTACTCCGATCTTGCGCCTAGGATGGTCAGCGGTGCCGTGGGGAACGGTCCATTGGACAAGCCGTGGCGGCTCGCGATGCTCTGGACCGAGCGGAGAGGCATGACCGCGCTGGGCGTCTTCCCGAATACCTTCAGCAGCACCGCTACCGGCATCAACGACAACGGCGTGGTCGTCGGCACGATGGTGACCGTCCACCCCCAGGCCCAGCCCGCCGTCGCCTGGGAGGACGGGAAGCCGCGCATCATCGGCTACGACTACGACCCCGGCGGCAATGACAACCAGGCCGGCGGCATCAACAGCCGGGGCCAGATTGCCCTCCAGCAGATGCCTCATTCCAGCCGCACACCTCCTTATGACCAGTACACCCCCTCCTCCGTCAACGATGCAGGTCAGGTAGTGGGCAGTTTCTGGCGCTCCAGTGACTCGCGCGGCTTTCCCGTCAACCTTCCTCCCGAGGACTGGGGACCTGAGAAAACGGACCACGCCTTCGTCTGGCAGCACGGCAGGGTGTATGACCTGAACACCTGCCTGAGCAATGGGGCGGGGTGGCTGCTCACAGACGCGCGGGGCATCAACGCCAAGGGCCAGATCGTGGGGACCGGCTTCCTGGCGCAGGACCCGAAGGAACCCGCCGTCAACCGCAGGATGGCCTACCTGCTGACGCCCCTGTGACGAGGACAGCATGACACACGAGGCAAAGCACAGTGCCCCGCAGGACGTGGGGTGGGATGAGCGCGCGGTCGCGCCGCTCATCAAGACGCTGGAGGCCCGCGACCCGGACATGCGCCGCTCGGCGGCCCTGGCCCTGGGTCACATCCGGGACGGGCGCGTCGTCGGGCCGCTCGTGGCCGCCCTGCGCGACCCGGACCCGGAGGTCCGCCGGTGGGCGGTGCTGGGGCTGGGCCGCATCGGGGACCTTTCGGCCTTGCCCGCCATGATCGCCTGCCTCCGCGAGACGGGCGAGTCGGAGCGGGCGGCGGCGCAGCAGGCTTTGGCGATGATCGGGGCACCGGCCATTCCCGCCCTGGCCCAGACGCTCCGGCATTATAACCCTGACACCGGATGCGCGGCGGCGAGCGTCCTGGGCCGGATCGCGGACCCGGAGGCCGTCGGGCCGCTTCTGGGCGCGCTCCAGGCTCCGGAGGTGCGGATGCGGATGGCGGCGGCGCGGGCATTGGCGGACTCGGCGGCGGTCAACCCCACCCCGCAGGTGCGGGCGGCGCTCGCCCCGCTGCGCCGCCTGGCCTGGCAGGAACACGCGGCCTTCTACCGTGGGATCATCGCGCGGATCGAAGGGGCGACCGCGCCGACAGCATTCCTGCCGATCCCGGCGGGGCGGCCCGATCCGCCGACCGCCCTCCTCCCCATCCCGACCGGCCCGCCGACGCCGGACCCGCACGGGCTGCCCATCCCCGCCGCGTCTGGAGCGGATGGCCAGACGGACTCCGAGACTTTCCCCGAGGCCCTGGGCTGGCGGCGGCGTCTGTCCCGGCTCCTCGCGCGCGCCTTCCCGCCCCGGCGGCCTGGCGGCGGGGGGCGGCGATGACGGCACACCTGGCGGTTGATTTCGGCACCACCAACACGGTCGTCGCCGTGGCGGAGGGCGGCGGCGTCCGCGTGCTGCACCTGCCGGGGCTGACGCGGGAGCAGCCGAACGACCAGTCGCCGCTCGTCCCCTCCGCCGTCCACGTCTCCGAGGCCGTGCGCCGCCGATGGTTCTTCCTTCAGCGGGAGCGACGTGTGTGCGTGGGCCAGGCCGCGCTGAACCAGGACTACGCGGGGCATGCCGCCCAGGCCCGCCAGTTCGCGCAGGGCTTCAAGCCGCTGCTCGCGGCCCAGCCCCACCACCCGCTCCTGCGGGGCGCGGCGGCGGACCTTTCGGCGCGGGAGGTGTCTTTCCTGTTCCTCCAGGGGCTGCTGTCATCGGTACGGGCGCAGCACCGGCTCCGGGCGTTCGACCTGACCATGCCGGTCCCGGTCGGCTCTTACGAGGCTTACCGGGCCGAGCTGCGCGCGCTGGCCCGGCGGCTGGGCGTCCGCCGCTTCCGCACCGTGGATGAGCCGGTGGCGGCGGCCATCGGCTACGGGGTGAGCATCGGGCGCGAGGGGACGCTGCTGGTGGTGGACTTCGGCGGGGGGACGCTGGACCTCGCCGCCGTCCGCCTGGGACCGTCGGCGGCGGACGGGGGCGGCGTGCCCGTACTCGCCAAGCACATGGAGGCATTGGGTGGGGACGACGTGGACGGCTGGCTGCTGGAACACCTGCTGGGCGCAGGCTTTTGGGGCGACGCGCCCGGCCCGCCCGAGTGGCAGTACGACGCTCGCTGGGAGGTCATGCGGGTCAAGGAGCAGGTGAGCCGTGAGGGCGAGGCGGAGTTCCGGTGGCGCGGTGTCCGGCGCGGCCTGGGGCTTGCCGAGTTCACCGACCTCCTGGCCCGGCGCGGGCTGTACGACCGGCTGCGGGCCGCCCTGGGGGAAGTCCGGCGGCAGCTCGCGGAGGGCGGACACCCGATGCCGGACGAGGTCCTGCTGGTGGGCGGCTCGACCCTGCTGCCGGGCGTGGCCGCCGCCGTGGACGGGGCGTTCCCCGAGTCGGTCGTGCGCCATGACCCCGCCACCGTCTTCACGGCGGTCGCGGTGGGGGCGGCGCACTTCGCGAGCGGCGTTCCCGTGGATGACTTCACCTATCACGACTACGGGCTGGCCGTGCTGGCCGTGCAGAACGCGCAGACCCGGACCGTCGAGTATGAGCTGCTTGTCCCGCGCCGCACGCGCTACCCGACGGCCCCGGACCTCGCGGTGCGCTACTACGCGGATTACCCCGGCATGACCGACATCGGGTTCCATGTGAGCGAGGTAGGGCGGCTGGGCCAGTCTTCGGTGCTGTGGGAGGTGCGCCCGAACGGGGCGAGCTACTGGCGGCCCGAGTGCGAGGCAGGCCGCGCCTGCCTGGTGGCCCTCAACCCCGCCGACGCGCCGCTGCCCCTGCGCCCTGCCGGGAAAGGCACGTCGCCGCGCCTGCGGGTGACTTACGGGGTCAATGCCGACCGCTGGCTGTGCGTGACGGTGGAAGACCTGGTCCGCCGGGAGACGCTGCGGCGGGCCGAGCCGGTCGTCCGGCTCCGGTGAGCGGGGGCTGGAACACGCCGGGCCTTTCTGTGACGCATTTCACGCACCCTTTGTGACCTCCGCCTCATACGCCCCGCGCGTTCGCTTCTATAATGGAGCATCAGACCGAACCGAGGGGGATTCAATCATGCAGCAGGCTATCCAGCAGACGTACCGGCATCTCGTCCAGCAGCACATCGTCCGGCAGCAGCTCACCCAGCAGGAGGCCCCCCGGACGGCGGGGCGGGACGCGGACGCCGAGAAACGGGCGCACGCGCGGGGCATGGCGTGGGAGATGGGCGGCGTCCTGGCCCTGTTCGCCGCCGCCACGGCGGCGGGCATTCTGGCACAGGCCCACCTGGGCTGAGGCCGTAGTCAGAGACGAGTCACTTTAAAGGCCGCCCCCGGTATGATCCGGGGGCGGCCTTTTCCGTCTGCCGCCGGCCCCGTCAGCGGACGACACGCAGGATGACCAGGAGGGAGCCGGCGCTGATCGCCAGCCAGAGCAGGATGCCCTGGGCCATCGGCTTCCAGCCGACCGCTTTCAAAGTCGCGCGCGAGAGGCCCGCCCCGATCAGGAACAGCGTCAGGGTGAGGCCCACGGTCGCGGCATGGGAGAGGGCCGGTGACGCGCCCGCCACGCCGGGGATGAAGCTGCGGGCGACCGAGGCCAGCAGGAACAGGCCGATGAACCAGGGGATTTGCAGCTTGCCCTGCGCGTTCGGCGGCGTCTGCCGGGGATCGAAGCCGACGGTGGTGTCCGCCAGGCCGCCCGCCCGCGCCGGGGCCGTCTCCGGACTCCGGTGCCGAAAGGCGAGCGTGGCGGCGAGGGCGACCGGCACGATCCACAGGGCGCGGGACAGTTTCACCGCCGTCGCCGTTTGCAGGGCGGGCAGGCCGTAGCGGGAGGCCGCGCCGACAACCGAGGAGATGTCGTGGATCGCGACCCCGCACCAGGTCCCGAACTGCGTCTGGGACAGCCCCAGGGCGTGGCCGAGGATCGGGAAAACGTAGAGTGCGACGGCGTTGAGCAGGAAGACCGTGCCCATCGCCACGGTCATCTCCCCTTCCGCCGCCCCGATGACCGAGCCGACGGCGGCGATGGCCGACCCGCCGCAGATGGCCGTCCCGGCGGAGATCAGGGCGGAAGTCTTGGCGTTGATTCTCAGCCACTTCCCGGCGGCGTATCCGAGGGCGAGGGTGCCGGCGATGCTCCCGGCGGCGAGCATCATGCCGCTCTCGCCGGCCCGGAGGACGACGGCGAGGTCCATACCGAAACCGAGGAAGACGACGCAGCCCTGGAGGAGCAGTCTGGCGGCGTGCTTGCCGATATGGTGATAGGGGTTCTCATGGGTCAAGGCCAGGAACATGCCCAGGGCCAGCGCGAACGGCGGGGAGGCCCAGGGTGTGAGGCAGAAGGCGGCGGCGATGAGGAACAGGGCCTGCCGCGCCGTGAGCGGCAGCATAGGCCATCTCTCCTGCTCCTTCCTTGCGGGGGCGGGTGTCTCCTCTTGTGTCCGGACTTGTGTGACCATCGGTTTCCTCATTTCGTTCTCTGCACACACTTTACCGCCGGGCGTGACATATTACAAATACATCTATGTTTCACTCTCCATAACCCCATAGCATATTGATTTCACTGGCGTGATGGCCCTCTTCGGGAGGAGGTCAGGCCGCCCGTGTCGTATACTAGTGTAGTCAGACCGAAATGGGCTAGGAAGAGCGAGGCACGATGGGACGACAAGATGTGACAGAGGATGCCGGCGTCCGGGAGCGCCTGGCGCTGCTGGACACCCTCTTCGCATCCGCGCAACTAGGGTTCGGCTTTGTGGACCGCCGGTTCCGCTTCACCCGCGTCAACGCGCGCCTGGCCGCTATTAATGGCCTGCCTGCCGAGGCGCACCTGGGCCGGTCCGTGGAGGAGGTCCTGGGGTCCGCGCTCTGGGAGAGCCGCCTTCCACTGTTCGAGCAGGCTCTGGCGGGGACGGAAGTGGTTGACGCCGCGCTGGCGGGGCGCACCGCAGACCCTGGGGGCGGCGAGCGGCGGGTGCTGTCCTCCTACTACCCCGTCTTCCATGAGGCCGGCGTCATGGGGGTGGCGGTCGTGGTCCGGGACGTGACCGAGCAGGAGCGGGCGGAGGAGGCGCTGCGGGCGGGCCGCGAGCAGTACCGCCTGATCTTCGAGGCCAACCCGCAGCCGATGTGGGTCTACGACCTGGAGACGCTGGCGTTCCTGGCCGTCAACGCCGCCGCCGAGCGCGTCTACGGCTACTCGCAGGCGGAGTTCCTGGCGATGACTCTGGCCGACATCCGGCCCGCCGAGGACGCGCCCGCTCTGGCCGCTTCGGTCGGGGCACCGCGCGTCGGCACCCACACGGACGGCCCGTGGCGGCATCTCCGCAAAGATGGGTCGGGGCTGTGGGTGGAGGTCGCGGCCAGCGCGCTAAACTTCCAGGGGCGGTCGGCCCGCCTGATCACAGCCCTGGACGTGACGGAGCGCGTGGAGATCGAGGGCGAGCGGCGGCAGGTGGCCGAGCGGCGGCAGGCTTTCATGCGGGACGTGCTTTCGAGCGTCACCGGGGGCAAGCTGCTGCTGTCCGACCCGGCGACGCCGCTGCCCGCGCCGCTCGCGCCCGTCGGAGGGCCGATCCCGCTGACGCGGGAGGGGGGCTTGTGGGAGCTGCGCCGCCGGGCGGAGGGGGCCGCACGGGAGGCGGGGTATTCCGACATGCGCCAGTTCGACCTGATCACGGCGGCGAGCGAGGCGGGCATGAACGCCATCGTCCACGCCGGCGGCGGCACGGCGCGCGTGTTCACCGGGGACGCGGGCGCTGACGAGGCGGGGACGATCCAGGTATGGGTGGAGGACCGGGGGGCGGGCATCGCGGTGGAGAACCTGCCGCGCGCGGCCCTGGCGCGCGGCTTCACGACGGCGGGCAGTCTGGGCCACGGGCTGAAGATGATGCTCGAAACGGCGGACCATCTCTATTTGCGGACCGGGCCGGAGGGGACGACGGCGCTGATCGAGCAGGGGCGGGAGCCGCCGCAGCCCGCGTGGCTCTCGGAGGCCCTGCGATGAGAAGCCCTGCGATGAACGGCTCCAGCGCACTGGCGCGCGCGGGGACGTACCTGATGGTGTTCGCCAGCGTCGCCGCCTCCACGCTCGTGCGCGCAGACCTGACTCCGCTCCTGGGGACGCGCGCGGCCTTCATCATCTACTTCCCGGCCCTCGTCTTCAGCGCCTGGATCGGCGGGTGGGGCGGCGGGCTGACCGCCCTGACTCTGTCCTCACTGGCGGCGATCTTTTTCTTCGTCTCCCCGCACCACACCCTCGCCCTGGCCTCACGGACCGACCAGGTGACTCTGCTGGTCTTCATCATCGTCGGCCTGAGCGTTTCGGCCATCAGCAGCTCCCAGCGCCGGGCGCAGGAGCGGGCCGAGGCGGCGGCGGCGGACGCCCAGCGCAGCGAGCGCGCCCTGCGCGAGAGTGAGGCGCGCAAGGCCGCCGTGATCGAGGTCGCCCTGGACTGCATCATCGCCATTGACGAGAAGGGCGGGATCGTCGAGTTCAACCCGGCCGCCCAGAGGACCTTCGGCTACACGGCGGAGGAGGCCCTTGGCCGGCACATCGCCGAGACGGTCATCCCGCCCGCGTTCCGCGATCAGCACCGCGCGGGGTTCGCCGAATACCTCGTCACGGGCGGCGGCCCCGTCCTCGGCCAGCGGCTGGAGCTGATCGGGATGCGGAAAGGGGGCGAGGAGTTCCCCGTCGAGCTTTCCATCGTGCCGACGGAGCGGGACGGTCGGCGCGGCGCAATCGCCTACCTGCGGGACATCGGCGAGCGCCAGGCGCTGGAGGCCGAGCAGGGCCGCCTGGCGGACACCAACCGGCTGCTGCTGGACTCGACGGGCGAAGGCATCTACGGCATCGACACCGGGGGCGTGTTCACCTTCGTCAACCGGGCGGCGGCGCGGATGCTGGGGTTCGCGCCCGAAGACATCCTCGGCCGCAGCGGGCACGCGCTGATCCACCACTCACGGCCGGACGGCACCCGCTACCCGGAGGGCGAGTGCCCGATTTTCCGCGCCATCCGCAGCGGCGAGAGCGCCCGCGTCGAGGACGAGGTGTTCTGGCGCGCGGACGGCACCCCCCTCCCGGTCGCCTACAGCGCCGCGCCGATCGTCGAGCAGGGGACGGTCCGGGGGGCGGTGGTGACGTTCCGCGACATCGGCGAGCGCCGGGCGCTGGAACTGGAGCGGGAGCGGCTGACCGAGCGCGAACACCGCATCGCGGAGCAGCTCCAGGAGGCGCTCCAGCCCGCCATCCCGGCCTCGGTCCCCGGCCTGGACCTGGCGGACTACTACCACCCGGCCCTGGAAGAAGCGGGTGTCGGCGGGGACTTCTGCGACGTGTTCGCCGCCGACAAGGGCGTGACGTTCCTCATCGTCGGCGACCTGTCCGGCAAGGGGCTGGCGGCGGCCTCGCAGGTCGCCACCGTCCGGAACATGCTGCGCTTCGCGCTTTACAACGGGCGCACCCTGGCAGGCCCTTTAACGACGCTGGGGCGCACCCTGGTGGAGAACGACCTGCTGACGGGCTTCGCGACGCTGTTCGTCGGGCGCTATGACGCCCACACGAGCCGCCTGAGCTATGTCAACTGCGGCCAGGACGCCGGGCTGGTCCTCCGGGCGGGGACGGGGGAGGTGGAGGAGCTGGCCTCGACCGGACCGATCCTGGGCGGCTTCGAGGGGGCGGACTACACCGAGGGGTCGGTGACACTGGGGCGGGGGGACGTGCTGGCGCTGTTCACGGACGGGCTGACCGAGGCCGGGCCGACCCGGTCGTCGCTCCTCGGCGGGGAAGGCGTGGCCCGGCTCCTCCGGGCGCAGGCGGGCCGGCGAGACGCGCGGGGGATTGCGGACCGGCTCATCGCGGGCGTGGACGACTACGCCCAGAGCGGCATCCGCGACGACCAGTGCCTCTTGATTGGCGTCGTGACTTGACCCATCGGCGTCGTGACCTGACCTACTTCCCCAGCGCCTTCTGCGTGTACCCGACGATGGTCTTGGCGGGCGCGAGGCGCGGCTGATCGTCCGCATGGTCGTTGGTGTACCGGATCAGCCCTGCCGGGTCGAGCGCGAAGGCGCGCGGGCAGGAGTTCAGCTTGTAGACGCCCTCGGTCAGCTTGGAATCCGGATCCGGCAGCAAGGTCGTCTGTTTCAGGTCCAGGCCGTTCCGGGCGGCGAATGCTTTGGCTTCGGCCCCCGTCCCGGCGAAGACGATGACGGTGCGGGCAGTGGCCGTGCGCTGCGCCCGGCCCCAGGCGCGGGCGACATCGGCGCACCAGGGGCAGCCGCAGAAGAAGAACAGGGCAGCGGGACGGCCCCGCGTCGCGGCGAGCGAAAAGGATTTGCCCTGAGCGTCGGCCAGCGTGAACGCCGGGGCGGGCCGCCCGGCCTGCGGCGCGGAGGAGGTCACGGCGGCGGGCGGTGCCTCTACGGGCTTCACGACGGGTGCCGGGGCGGGAGCAGTCCCCGTGTCCGGGTCGTCCTGCATCGTGCCGGTGATCTCCAGCAGCACACTGGCGTCGGAGGCCCCGTGGGTGAAGACCCAGACCGACTTCTCCATCGGGCCGGGCGCGAGCCGGTGCGGGACGATGCTGACCCGGACGGGGATGATGCCGCCCGGCCCGACCGTCAGCGGCAGGTCCTTGTCGCCGTCCAGGAAGGCCGTCGTGCAGCCGCACGAGGACTGGAGGCGGTCCACGGTGACGGGGGCCGTGCCGGCGTTCCGCAGGGTGAAGGTGTGTTCCAGCGGCGACTCGTCCGACATCCGGCGCGTCCCGAAGTCGTAGCGGGCCGTCGCGGCGTCGGCCTGCATCGTCCCCTGCCCCGTCACGATGGTCAGGACGGGGGGCGGGGCGGCGAGGGCGACGCGGGCGGGCGTCGCCAGCAGGAGGCCCAGCAGGAGGGCGGAAAAGCAGCGGAGTTTCATACTGCTATTATACACCATCGGCGGCGCGCGGAGCGTGTTGACAAAGGGGCGCGGCGGCGGTTATAATAGAGCATTCCGGGGTCGATCAATGGCAGGTCGACTCACTTTGGCTGAGTTAATCGGGGTTCGAGTCCCTGCCCCGGAACCACTTCCTCACTACTGTACCACTCATGGAAGGGCCACAATGGACCAAGAACGGACCGCGCTCGGCAAGAGCATCCTCGACCTCCTACAGCAAGGCAAAAGCTACAATGCGATTGTCGCGGAAGTCGGCTGCTCCAAGTCCAACGTCAACTATTACGCCAAGAAGCTCGGAACCGCGAAGAAGCTGCGATTCTATGACTGGAAGGCTGTTCAAGCCTACCATGACCAGAGTAACAACATGACGCAGTGCAAGCGCCACTTCGGCTTCTGCTCTGACGCCTGGGACAAGGCCGTGGAACGAGGCGCACTCATCCCAAACCCATGGAAGATCCCTTTGGAAGACCTGCTAGTCAATGGCAGGAACACAGGGCGGCGTCACCTGAAAAACCGTCTGTTCAACGCCGGGGAGATGGAGCAGTGCTGCCACGAGTGCGGCTTGGTGTATTGGCGCGGGAAGAAACTCCCGCTGGAGCTACACCACATCAATGGCATTCCTAATGACAACCGGCGCGAGAATCTAATCATCCTCTGTCCCAACTGCCACAGCCTCACGCCGAACTACTGCGGAAAGAACAAGAAGCGACGAAAAACCCCGTAACCGGCGGGGGCGCGTTTTTGTGCAGGGGGGTATAATGCACCCATGGACCCAGAGTATTTTCGTGCGGACGACGTGATCTCCCTGACCCCCGGCGAGTGGCAGGAGCTAGTGACCTCGATCCAGAGTCTGGTGCAGGCAAACAATGCGCTCCTGCAAACGGTCTCCGAGCTGATGGCCCAGCGCAACGCGGCCATCTCGCATCAGGCTCTCCCCGCCCTGGACGATCTCCCCAAGTCCGACCCTTACGACCTCCGCGTCCTCAACCGGCTTTTCAGCGACAAGTCTTAATCCCCCACCCTGTCACCTTCGATTCATCGCCTTCCATTCCACCCGCCGGAGCAGTACCCGTGAACGAAACCCAGAAATGGCCCGACCGCCTGTGGATCGTCCGCCACGGCGAGAGCGCGGGCAATGTCGCCCGCGACGCCGCCGAGGCCGCCGGCCGCCCCGTCATTGACATCGCCACGCGCGACGCCGACGTGCCCCTGTCCGCGCTGGGCGAGAGGCAGGCGCGTGTTCTGGGCGAGTGGCTGGGCCGCCTGCCGCCGGGCGAGGTGCCGACGGTGGTGCGGGCCTCCCCCTATGTCCGCGCCCGGCAGACGGCGTCCATCGCTTTGGAGGCGGCGGGCCTGTTCCGGGACGAGGAGACGCTGACCGTGGACGAGCGCCTGCGGGAGCGGGAGTTTGGCATCCTGGACCGGCTGACCCACGCGGGCATCGTCGAGAAGTACCCGGAGCAGGCCGAACTGCGCCGCCTGCTGGGCAAGTTCTACCACCGCCCGCCCGGAGGCGAGAGCTGGTGCGACGTCATCCTGCGCCTGCGGTCACTGGTGGACACCTTGACCCGCGACTATCGGGGCGAACGGGTCCTACTGGTCTGTCATTCGGTCGTCATCCTGTGCTTCCGCTACTTGCTGGAGCGGATGACGGAGGAGCAGATACTGGAAGTAGACCGGCTGAACGAGGTCGCCAACTGCTCGGTGACGTCCTACGCCTTCGACCTGGAGCGCGGGCGGCACGGCAAGCTGGTCCTGCGCGAGTTCAACTTCTCCGCCCCGCTGGAAGACGCGGGCGAGGAGGTCACGACCGAACCCGACGCCCGCCCCGCGAAAACAACCTAGGAAAGCAAGATTATGAAGCACCCCGCCGCGACCGCCGTCACGCCCGCCCTGCTTCGGGACTGGGCACTGCCCCAGCACGATGAAGGCGACGACAAGGAAGGCCGGGGGCGCATCTTCGTCGTCGGCGGCTCGGCGCAGATCCCCGGCGCGATCCTGCTGGCGGCCCTGGCCTCGCTTCGCGCGGGCGCGGGTCAGCTCAAGATCGCGACGGCTCAGTCCATCGCCGCTCACGTCGCCGTCGCCGTCCCCGAGTCCTGGGTGCTTCCCCTGCCCGAAACAAGGTCGGGCGGCTTTGACCCGGCCTGCGCGGACGAGATCGCCGAGAACGCGAACAACGCCAACGCCGTCCTGTTCGGGCCGGGCATGATGGACCCGGAGGCGACCAGCCGCCTACTCCACGCCGCCCTGCCGCAGATCCGGAAGCCGACGCTGGTGCTGGACGCTGCGCCGCTGGCCTGCCTGGGGGACGCGCCGGACCTGCTGCACTCGCTGGGAGGCAACGTCATCGTCACGCCCCACGCGGGCGAGATGGCGGCGATGCTAGGGCGGGACAAGGGGGAGATCAAGGCGGACCCGCAGGGAGCCGCCCTGGAGGCCGCCGCCAGCCTCCAGGCGGTGGTCGCCATGAAGGGCAGCCAGACCTTTATCGCCGCCCCGGACGGCCAGGTCTATCTTAACCGCTACGGCAACGTCGGCCTGGCGACTTCGGGGTCGGGGGACACTCTAGCGGGGATCATCGCCGGGTTGGCCGCGCGCGGCGCGCACCCGATGCAGGCGACGGTCTGGGGCGTCTATCTCCATGCGCGGGCTGGGGACGTGCTGGCGAAGCGCGTCGGCCCGCTGGGATTTTTAGCCCGTGAGCTTCTAGCCGAAATCCCCGCGCTGATGTGCGGGCTGGGCAAGGACTCGTAAGGGCGCGGACGGACCGTAGGGGCGCGATGAATTGCGGCCCTATGGTCCGTCCGGCCCCTCAACGATGGCCTTCAGGTTCCGGTTGCGCCTGACTAGGAAGCGCAGCATGTAGCGCTTCAGGAACAGCGTATCGGCCAGGACGCCGAGCGGGCCGAGCGGCGAGGTCCACGTCAGGGCGTCCCGCATCAGCGTCCCGTCCTCTATGGCCGTGAACGTGTGGACGTGGCACAGGCTCTGGAACGCACCCGAGAGGGACTCGTCGGCGAACAGGACGGGCCGGTCGAGTTCCGTGATGCGGGATGAGAGCCGCTGCCGGACGCCCAAGTGGGTCGCCTCAAAAGTCAGCACGTCCCCCAGTTCCGCCATTCCCCCCGTTTTCTCCCCAACCAGCTTCTCGCGCGTGTGCGACAGCGTCCGCATATGAATGTCCAGGTCACGGCACAGATCGAAGCAGCGCTCGATGGGCGCGTGGATTTCAGTCACTAGGGTCAAAGTCGGCAAGATCGGTGGTCTCCTTTGGTTCAGTAGTGCGTTATGAACGCCTCATGCGCGCTGAGACAAAGCCTTCAACCCCAGCGCCGCCTCGCGCGTTCCATACCTTTGCAGGGATATCACATGAAATGTTGACGCGCGGCTGAAACTATGCTACAGTGTATCTGGCCGGGCGATCTGCTGCAAATTTCGGCCGCCTGATGTCCGCACATTGACCAGCGTTTCGGTCAGGGAATGGCTGTTTCATGCCGCCATTCTGCCCTTTTAATTCTTGTTGACGGCATTCCGCCCAGAGTATCGGGCGCGTCCGCCCGGTGGCCTTTGCCCGGCAGAGCCGCCTCAGATAGTCCAAATGGAGACAGAATGAGATCACTTCCGCCCATGTCCGCCCTGGCTCTTGGTGCCGCCGCCGTCGCTCTGCTTGGAGGGGGTGCCGCCGCCCAGACGCCCCTGGTTCCGCAAGCCGCCGTCCACCAACATCGGCTTGCCGTTCCCGTCGCCCCGCCCCCCGCTGCGCCCATCCTCTCGGGTGTCAGCGCCATGTCCGCTCCGATTCCGGGCAGCGCCGCCACGAGCGGCCTGCTGGTGCCGCGCACCGGCCTCAGCGTGTCGCCCGCCGGCGATTTCTCGTCCGCGCTGATGCCGCCCGTCGTCAGCCCTCTCTCTGCGCTCAGGGGCGTGTTCAGCGCGAGCGCCTCGACCGGATGGACGTTCGCCGGGCCGGACGGCATCCTGAACGACACCGGCGCGGTTGACGCGGTCGGGGAAACCGCCTCGGGCCGCGTCGCGGCCATCGCCGCTGACCCGACCGACGCCACGGACAACACTTTTTATGTGGGCGCGGCCGGGGGCGGCGTCTGGAAGACCACGAACGGCGGCGCGAGCTACATCCCGCTGACCGACTTCCTGGGCGACACGGCCACCGGCAGCATCGCGGTCGCCCCGAGCGACCACAGCACCCTCTACGTCGGCACCGGCGAGGCCAACTTCTCCGGCGACTCCAAGTACGGGATCGGCCTGCTGAAGTCCACGGACGGCGGGGCGACCTGGTCGGTCATCCCCGGCCCCGGCGGCGTATTCAACCGCCGCAGCATCTCCAAGGTGGTCGTTGACCCGACCAGCGCTTCCACGGTCTATCTGACCATCACCTACAGTGCGAACGGCTTCACCGGCAGCTCGGGCGTCTGGAAGAGCGTTGACGGCGGCCAGACATGGGCGAACACCACGGCGCTTGTCGGCCTCGACCAGACGAACCCGTACACGGACCTGGTGATTGACCCCATCCACCCGCAGACGCTCTACACGGCGGTCGGCTATATCTTTGGGGCCGGTACGAACGGCGTCTACAAGACCACCAACGGGGGCACGACATGGACGCTCCTGAGCGGCCTGCCCGCGTCGGGATCGAGTACGGGGCGCATCTCGCTCGCCCTGGCGGCTTCGGCACCGCAGACGCTTTACGCCTCGGTCGCCCAGACCATTGGGGCCGGGGCCGGGCTGTTCGGCCTGTACAAGACGACCGACGGCGGGGCGACCTGGGCGCAGATGACGGCCGCGCCGAACTATCTGGGCGGGCAGGGCTGGTATGATGACGCGGTCGTGGTCAGCCCCACGGACCCCAACACCGTCTTCGTCGGCGGCGTGGTCAACTACAGCGGGACCTACGGCAGCCTGTTTGCGCTGGCCGGCTCGCACGACGGCGGCGTCACCTTCCAGGACTTCTCCATCGGACAGGGCACGCAGGGGCCGCACACGGACTTGCACGCGCTGACCTTCACCGCAGACGGCACCAAAATGCTCGACGGCAACGACGGTGGCATCTGGCGGCTGGAGAATCCGTATTCCAACCCCGGCTCGGGCGGCACCGTCAGCCTCACCACGGTGAACTGGACCGACCTGAACACCAACCTGGACACGGTCCAGTTCACCGGCATCGCGCTCCACCCGACCGACCCGAAGACCGCCTACGGCGGCTCGCAGGACAACGGCACGGAGAAAACCACCGGCACCCTGCCGTGGACCGCCGTGCGCGGTGGGGACGGCGGCTTCGTGCGCGTGGACCAGTCCAACCCGCTGACGGTCTACCACGAGTACTACGGCATCTCGCTGGAGCGCTCGGATGACGGCGGCGTGACCTGGCGCGGCAGGACGAGCGGCATCAACAAGAGCGACCCGCAGCCCGCCGACGGCGAGGACCCGGCGGCCTTCTATGTCCCCTACAAGCTGGACCCGGCCAACCAGTCGCGCGTCATCTATGGCACCGATCATGTCTACGAGTCGGTCAACAAGGGCAACAACTTCACCACCATCGGCACGCCGGGCGTGAACGGCTTCAACCCCGGCGATGCGGTCATCAACACCCTGGGCGTCGCTGGCCCCACGGCCTCCTCCCCCGGCGCGATCTATGTCGCGGCCGGCGGGCACCTTTATGCGACATTCAACGACGGCTCGGCCTGGACCGACGTCAGCATCCCCGGCATCACGCCCTCCTTCAGCGACATCTACGTCAACCCGCTTGACACCGCCGACGTGATCGCCGCCGTCGGGTCGTTCGGGGGCGGCAAGGTCTACCGCTCCACGAACGGCGGCCAGGCTTGGGCCAGCATCAGCACGGGCCTGCCGGATGAGCCGTTCAACGCCGTCCTCGCGGACAAAGTCGCCGGCGTTTTGTATGCCGGCGGCGACGACGGCGTCTACTCCAGCACCAACTTCGGCGGCTCCTGGACCAAACTCAGTACCGGCCTGCCCACCGTGCAGGTCGTGGACCTCGCGCTGACGAACGCGACCGGCATTCTTGCTGCGGGCACCCACGGGCGCGGCATGTGGACGCTCCCGCTTTCCACCATCCTCGCCAAGCCCAACGTCGCCTTCGGCACCGCCTTCGCCCGCGTCGGCGGCGTCTTGCAGCTCACGGTCACGCTCCGCAACGCCGGCACGGCCAACACGCCCGTCGGCGTCGGGGCCGCCGACGCCTTCAACCCCGTCATGACCCGCGTCACCCTCAACGGGGTCGCCGGGGTCCCCGGCACGGGCACCGTCGCCGTCATCCCCGCTTACGGTCAGGCCACCCCGCTCACCTACACCTTCCCCGGTGCCGCGGCGGGCGCGGGCGTCCTCCAGATCGCCGGCACTTACACCGGCGGCAGTTTCGGCGGCACCATCCGCGTCACCGCGCCCTAGCCATACGGCAGACGAAAGAGGACGATCCTATGGAACTAAAACAAACATCCTTCCCCTGCGGCGTGCGGCGCGCGGGCCTGCTGGCCGCCGCCGTGGGCCTGCTGCTGGCCCCGGCGCTCGCCCGCGCCCAGAGCGTGACGCTCACCTTCCTCAAGCCCGAGCAGTCGGTCTTCCCCAACGGCCCGGTGACCTTCTTCGGCACCATCACGAACAACAGCCGCGTCACCGAAACCCTCACCGGCTTCGACTTCGGCGGTCTGGGACAAGACTTCGGCGGGGCGGGCCTGACGGCGGACGCCACGCCCTTCTTCAACATCACCCCGCTCCAACTGACGGCGGGACAGTCCACCGGCTTCGTCAGCCTGTTCACGGTGACCGAAACCCCCGGCACGCTGACCGGGAGTTATGTGAACGAGTTCGACATCGAGGGTGGGACGGACCCCACAGCCAGCGACCTGCTCGGCGGGGCGCAGTTCACCGTGGACGCCGTGGCCCCGGTGCCCGAAACCTCCACGGCGGCCTCGTTCGGGCTGCTGCTGCTGTCGGGTGCGGCGGTTCTGGTCGTCCGGGCGCGTCGAAAATCCTCCCGCGCGTGAGGCGGGCGGGAGTAAAAGAAGGAATGGGGCCGGGCCGGAGTGATCCGGCCCGGCCCCTGTCTTGTGTCCCATCCTGGATCACCCCGTCAGGGGGCGGACACCGCGCCGGTTTCGGCGTCAATCGTCCACGGGCGATCCGGGGCCACCGACATTGTACCGTCTTTGATCGTGAGCGGCAGCCAGACGTAGCGGGAGTCGGTCAGGTTTTTGGGGTTCCACCGGTCGCCGAGGTAGAGGTAGCTGGTCGTTTTGCTGCCGAAGACCAGCAGGATGTAGGCCGTCTGCGAGTCGTAGGTCTTGGTCGCCGGCGGCGCGATGTCCTTGAAGTCCGACCACGGCCCGGCCATCGAGGGGGCGGTCGCGTACTGGTTCGGGTTCGTGTTCCAGCCCGTCAAACGCGATCCGAGCAGATAGTAGGTCCCGGCGACCTTGACCACGGCGGGTGCCTCATAGTGCTTGGGGATGAGGGCGACCTCCTTCTCGACGCCGTAGCCCTCCGGCGAGAGCCTCATGAGGGAGACGCCGCGCTGGCGGTCTTCGAAGACCAGGTAGTTGGTGCCGTCCGTGTCCTGGAACAAGGTCATGTCCCGGCTCTGGTGCCCCGACGGCCCGAAACTGCCGAGGTAGGTGTAAGGGCCGGTGACAGCCCGGCTCGTCGCCACGCCCACTTTTGCCCCCCCGTAGTTCGCCGAGTCGATGTGCAGGTACATGATGTAGTTGTGCGTCAGCCGGTTGAAGATCACCTTGGGCCGCTCCACCACGCGGTTCGGCCCCAGGTCGCCGTCGGCCTGGAGGGTCAGGGCGTTGCACTGGAACGTCCAGTGCGCGAGGTCCGTGGAAGCGTAGCACTTGACGTTTTGGAACGAATACCCCTTCGTCTTGTCCTCGCCGAACCAGTAGAAGGTCTTCCCCACCTGGATCATCCCCGCCCCGTGCGCCTGGATGATGTTGCCCGATGTGTCGTGCCAGACCGCGCCCGGCGCGATGGCCTGCGGGGCGGCGTGTGCGGCGGGCGGTAGGCAGAGGCACAGGGCCAGCGCCCATGCGTTTCTTGTTGACATTCACCCATTATAGACGCGGCGGCCAGGCCTGTCAACCTCACGCCCGGCGTGCGGCCTCGCGCACAGGTTTCCGCCGGTGCCCCAGCGGGAATGCTTGACGTGTCGCCCCATCCCCCGGCATCGCCGGGCAATCCTGATCGTGGGGCGGGGAATGGGAGGAGCAGCGTGGCTGATCTGATTACGGGAATGTTTCTGGACCGGGCTGCGGCGGAGCGCGCCGTGGCCGACTTGCAGCAGCTCGGGTATGGGCAGGGCGACATCAGCGTCATGATGCACGACCAGACGCGCGCGCGGGACTTCGCGACGGACACCGGCACCAAGGCGGCGGAGGGCGCGGGCGTCGGCGCGGGCATCGGCGGCACATTGGGCGCGATCATCGCCGCCGTGACCGCGACCGGCAGCGTGGCGGCCGTGGCGGCGACGGGGGGGTTGGCAGCCCCGCTGGTGGCCGGGCCGCTTGCGGCGGCCCTGGCCGGGGCGGGCGCGGGCGGCCTGGGCGGCGGGCTGATCGGCGGCCTGATTGGGGCTGGCATCCCACAGGACCGGGCGGCGCAGTACGAAACCGACCTGAACGCGGGCGGCATCCTGGTGGGGGTCCACGCCAGCGCCGTCAACGCCGCTGAGGTGCAGCGGGTGCTGATGTCCGACGGCGCGGTGGACGTGCAGGCGGAAGCGGTCGCGAACGGGGCGGTGTAGGCCCCCCCACCCCAACCCCTCCCGCGAGCGGGAGAGGGGAGTTAGACATAAGGGGGTCAGACAGAGAGCAGGCGGCTACCCTTTGGGTGACCGCCTGTTCTTGTTTGGGGGGCGTGGTACAATAGGCGCATGGCAGAGAATGACAAAGGGAATGACAACGAGGCAGAAGCGCCGGTCTGGAACCTGAGCGTCGGGGAATGGGAGACGCTGGTGCGGCGGGCGCGGGCAACGGGCGACGCCCTGGACGACGGGGCCTATGTACGGGTGGATACCGAGACGGGCGGGGCGGAACTGGTCTTCTATGCCTCGGCCCTGAACCGGCCGGCGGGCTGGGCGTACCCGTTCCTGGAGACGATCACGGGCAGCCGCCGGCTGGGGGCTTCGGTGGGCCGGGCGTGGCACGAGGCGGAGACAGGCTCCGTGCAGTTCGAGGTGGCCGTGGTGGCGGCGGCGCAGGAGTTGGCGGCGGACTATGAGAGCGGGGCATCGGATTTGGACTGGGTGACGTATGAGCAGGCGGTGGCGCGGGCGGTGCGTGGCACGGCAGCGGACGCGGCGTGGCTGTACCAGGAGTTCGGGCGGCTGGCGACCCTGGAGGGGTAGAACACGCGGAGGTAGAACACGCAGAAGGGCGCACACCCAGGTGCGCCCCTACGGGCGCAAGGCCGTTGCATCCTGACCGTGTAGGGGCGCACCTGGGTGTGCGCCCTTCTCTCTCCCGTGCGCCCTAATCCACCAGCACCAGCCCCGCGACGCAGTTCGACTCCAGGGCGTGGACGTAACGGCGCAGGTCGGCGTCGAGTTCGCGCCGGAACTTGCGGCTGAGGCCGAGCGACTCGGCGATGTCGGGCAGGAAGCCCGGCGGGTCGTAGGCGACGGTGACGGTCAGCGTGACGCCCTTGCCTTTGGGGAGCGCGTCCAGCCGCAAGGACAGGACGTACAGGAACAGCGCGCCGGCGGACTGCCAGCAGAGGGTGTTGTCGGCACACATCGTCCGCTCGGCGGCGAATTCCAGGTGGCGGCCTTCCAGGCAGATGACCAGCGCAGCGACGTCCTCGTGGCCGCCCGGCTCGGCGGCTCGGACGTGCGACAGCAGGCGCGGCAGGGCGCGGACGTCGTTCCACTCGGCCCAGATGTCGCGCCAGGGGACGTTCGCGGTCAGGGCGACCTCATGCGTGAACTGCATCAGCCGTGTCCCTTCCCGTCCTGCCCCGTCCCATCCTGCGCCGTGGGGGAGAGCAGGGTCCGGCCGCCGAGGTAAGGGGCGAGTATGGCGGGCAGGGCAACGCTGCCGTCGGGCTGCTGGTAGGTTTCAAGGAGGGTCGCGACCAGGCGCGGCAGGGCGGTCCCGCTGCCGTTCAGCAGGTGCGGGAACTCGGGCTTCGCCCCTGGCTCGCGCCGGAAGCGGATACTGCCCCGGCGGGCCTGGAAGTCCTCGCAGTTGGAGCAGGACGACACCTCCAGCCACAGGTCCGCGCCGGGGGCGTGGATCTCCACGTCGTAGCACTTGGAGGCGGCGAACGAGATGTCCCCCGCCGCCAGCAGCTTGACGCGGTAGGGCAGGCCCAGGGCCTCCAGGACGTCCGTCGCGTCGGAGAGCAGCGTCTCAAGCTCGGCGTAGGAAGTCTCCGGCAGGGTGTACTTGACCATCTCCACCTTGTCGAACTGGTGGACGCGCAGCAGCCCGCGCGTGTCCTTGCCCGCCGCGCCGGCCTCGCGCCGCCAGCAGGGGGAGTAGGCCATGTAGTTCAGGGGCAGGTCGCGCCCATCCAAAATCTCCTCGCGGTGGATGTTGACCAGGGCCGGCTCGGCGGTGGGCAGGGCGAACAGGTCGTCCTCGCCGTCGTGGTACATTTCGGGCTGGAACTTGGGCAGGTGCGCGCTGGCTTGGACGCTCTCGCGGTTCAGGAAGTACGGCGTCGCCCACTCGGTGTAGCCGTGCCTGTCGCGGTGCAGGTCCAGCATGAACTGGATCAGGGCGCGCTCCAATCGCGCGCCCCAGCCTTTGTACAGCACGAAGCCGCTGCCGGACAGCTTCGTGCCACGGACGAAATCAATCAGGTCCAGGTCGGTCGCGAGGTCCCAGTGGGCCTTGGCTTCGAAGTCAAAGCTTCTCGCCTCGCCCCACGTCTTGACGATCAGGAAGTTCTCTTCGGGACCGGGCGGCGTGTCCTCGGACGGCAGGTTCGGGATGTAGAAGAGCAGGGCGTCGCGCTCGCCTTCCAGCCGCTTGGCCTCGGCGTTCAGGGCGGCGATGCGGTCCCCGAGGTCGCGCAGGCTGGCCTTGATTGCCTCGGCGTCCTCCTGCTTGCCTTCCTTCATCAGCCGCCCGATGGCCTGGCCGGAGGCCTTGGTCTGTCGGTTCAGGTCGGCCTGCAAGGCTTCCGCCTCGGACGTGGCCGCGCGCCAGCGGGCGTCGGCGTCCAGGACGGCGTCCACGGCGGCGGTGTCAGCGAGCCGGGCGGCAAGTCGTTCTTTGACCCGGTCAGGTTCAGCACGGATAAGTTTGATGTCAAGCATAAAATTATTTTAGCGCAAAAATGTGGCTTTGACGGCAGGCGGCAAAAGGGTCATATGTAAGCCAAACAAAATTAACATTAGGCCGCGCTCTGTTCAACCCATTCGCCGGAGGCGGAGCGCACCCAGCGCTTGGTGCCGATAGCCATCTCAGCACCAGCGTTGTGGTCAATGAACTCTAGCAGAGCAGAGGAGAACCATAGTGCGTCTGGCAGTCCTTCCAGTTGTACAGAAATCGCGTAATCATCAACAACCTCACCGATGACTTCACATCCGGTCACGGAGGGGTGCGTTTCGCCATAAACTTGCCCTACTAATCCTGCCAAACCATGTGCAACTGTGAGAGGCGTTTTTACAACGCGCACATTATCCCCGAAGGAGATTGCCATTCTGTCTTCCGGTCTTCGTCTGAAAATAATCTGCGGCTTTAGTCACGATGATGCGATAAGAGTTCATGCCGGGGCGGTGCCGGAGAAACGCAGGCGACGTTCGGCCATATGTTCTTCAAAAGGCCTTTCTCTCCCTGCCTCCACGTCCTCCATCGCTTCATGGATCGCAGCAACGCCGGCCGCGTATTCCTGTTCGATCTGCGTTAAAGTTTCCACCAGCAGCCTGCTGGCGATGAGGTCCGGCTCCTGGCCGGTGCGCTGGGCGGTCCTCCGCAGGGCCGTCTCCGCCTCAGGCGCGAGTGTGATCGTCATGGTCAATCCTCCTCAGTCAATCCGTTCACCAGATGCACCAGCAGGGCGGCCATGCCCTGCAAATCGGCCACGCGGACCCGCTCGCGGGCGGTGTGCGCGCCCTTCTCGGGGGCACCGACGAACACCCAGTCAAAGGGGACGCCGCTGCGGTCAAGGGATGCGCCGTCGGAGCCGCCGCTGTCGGCGATCTCGCGCTGGAACGGCAGGCCGCTCGCCTCGGCCAGCGCCAGGATGCGGTCGAGGTAACGCTGGCGCGGCAGGCAGCTATCGCGCAGCGAGACGGCGGGGCCGCGCCCGCACCGGACGTGTTTGGTGTGCCAGGTCAGGTCGGCGACGAGGGCGCGCGTGATGCCCAGGGTTTCTGCCAGGCGGCGGGCGCAGAGCAAGGCCCCCACCCCGCGCGTCTCCTCGTAGGAGGTGAAGGCGACGGCGACGTCCGGGCAGCGGCGCAGGACTTGGAGGGCGGCCCAAACGCCCGCCCGGTTGTCGAGGTAGGGCGCGACGATCTCGCCGCCCTTTTGGACGGGCGCGGCGGCGTAGACCCAGCGCGAGCCGGGCGCGGCGGTCGTCTTGCCCCTGACTTTCCACGCGCCGTCCTTGCCCTGGGCCAGCGAGTTGACGGCGTCACGAGTCCCGGCCGGGCGAACGGGGTCGCCGGGCTTGCCGTCCGGCCCGCCGATGCGGAGGAGGCGCTTGCCGTGGTCCAGTGTCCAGCCGGTCGTGTCCAGGTGGGCGAACACGGCGACGGCGGGCCGGTCGCCGCGCCGGGCGAGGAGCGAGTCGCCTAGGCGCTCCAGATGCACGTCGGGCATTTCGCAGGCGATCCAGCGTTCCAGCCAGTCGGCGGCCTGCCCCTCGTCGCCGGAGGGGCTATCGAGTTTCAGCAGCTCCCAGAGGAGGTCAAGCGGGTAGTCGGGCGGCGTCACAGTGGGTTATTGTATCCCATCGGGGGCGGGGTTGTCAAACAGAACGCGGGCAGCGACCTCCCCCGGCCGGAGCGGGGACGTTTCTCGCCGCCTGTTTCCCCGAGGCCGGCTTACTTCACGTCGATCAGCTCTACATCAAAGACCAGGGTCGAGTTCGGCGGGATGGCCGGGGTCGGCGATTGTTCGCCGTAGGCGAGGTCGGCTGGGATGACGAGGCGGCGCTTCCCGCCCACCTTCATGGTAGCGACGCCCTCATCCCAGCCCTTGATGACCCTGCCCGCGCCGACCTGGAAGGGGAAGGGGTCGGTGCCGTGGTCGTAGGACGAGTCGAACTTGGTGCCGTCGGGCAGCGCGCCCGTGTACTGCACGTCGGCGGTCTGGCCGGGGGCGGGGCTGGGGCCGGTGCCGACCTTGATGTCGTAGTATTGGAGGCCGGACGGGGTGGACTTCATCGTCACGGTCTTGCCGTCGATCTTGGTGGTGGCCGGTTTCTTGGAGATGTCGGCGGTCGGCGGCGCGGGGGCGGTGGTGGAGGTGCTTGCTGGGGCCGCAGGGGCGGTGCCGGTGTCGCCGGCGGATGCCGCCGGGGCCGAGCCGTTGTCTTTATTGCCGCATCCTGGCGCGGCGAGCAGCAGCGCTCCGGCGGCCAGCACGAGCGCCTTCGTCGTGAACTTCATGGGTCAGATCCTCCTGAGATCGCCTTCCATTGTACCTGAGAAGCAGGGAGTTTGCCCGCGCCCGGTGAACAGAGGGGCATGAACCTTGCACGATGGAACGCGGCCATTTTGATCGCCGCCGCTATTATCCCGATCTCGGCCCAGGCGCAGGGGACGCCGCGCGTCGGGTCCCCGGACACGGCGACGGCCGAGCCGCCGGTTTCGCGGCCACGGACGCAGCCGGTTAAGGTGTCACTGTTCCGGGACACGGCGTTCACGGACTTCTCCCCGAAGACGTTCCACTGCATCCCGCCGCCCGGCGGGGCGCGGCGCTGGGCGAAGATCGTCCTCGTGGCCGACTTCCTGGTCACGCCGGGCCGCCAGTTCGACCGGACGGCGCGGATCAGCGTCGGCCACACGAATGTCTACTTCGGCACCACGATGGAGCCTTCGCGCCTCGTCGGCCCCACCTGGCATGTCGAGCGGGACGTGACTGACGACAGCGCCCTGTTCCGGTCGCCTCAGACGGGCGGCGTGATCATCGGCAACATCGTAAACGGGACCTATACGGGAGTTATTCGGGGCAGCGCCTCCCTGCTGTTCTATCCGCCGGACCGTTCTACGCCACCCGCTGAGACGCCGGACCTGGTGCTGCCCCTGCCGAGCGGCGGGGACGGCACGGCGGACGTGAGCGGGCTGGACGGCGCGCGGACCGAGACGTTCACCTTCCCGACCAATGTCGTGCGGGCTTATCTCGATCTGGTCACCGAGAGCCAGGGGCGGGACGAGTTCTGGTATCTCGGTGTCCCCGATGCGCTGGCCTCCAAGCTCCAGACTTTCGGCGGGACGGCCTTCCGCGAGGCCGAGGTGACGGTGGACGGCAGGCCTGCGGGCGTCGCGCCGGTCTACCCGTGGATCTATACCGGCGGCATGGACCCCTCACTGTGGCGTCCGATCCCCGGCGTGCAGACATTGTCCTTCACCCCGTACCGCGTGAACCTGACGCCCTTCGCGGGCGTCTTCAGCGACGGCAGGCCGCACAAAATCGGCATCCGCGTCTTCAACGGCGGCAGCTCGTTCTCGGTCGCGGGCGCGCTGTACCTGTACCGTGACCCCGCGCTGAAGGTCGTGCGCGGGGCGGTCACGACCGACACCTTGGGCGCGGCCCCCACCTCGACTGTCGCGCAGAACATCGTCACGACAGGAGACGAGACCAGCGGCCCGGTCACGGTCTCCTCGACGCGGCGCTTCACCGTCGCCGGGTATGTGGTGACCTCGCGGGGCCGTGTGGACACGCGCGTCGCCGAGGAGGTCAGTTTCGTCAGCGCCCAGCAGTTTGACCTCTCCCCCACCCGGTCGGTCCAGAACCTTCGGCAGACAACGGACCTGTCGGCCACGACCACCACGCGCACCGGCTCACAGGTCGTGGTGCGGCGGCGGGCGCTCGCCTACCCGCTCTCGATCCTCTCCACCCGAATCACCCAGCCCGACAAGTCGGCCTCCCAAGGGATGACAGTCCGCCAAGCCTACCAGGTGACGGAGCGGGTGACCCGCAACGGCGTCCCCGTCTTCTCCAGCGCCCTGTCCGACGAAGTCACCCCATCCGACGCAATGAAGTTTGATGCGGCGGGCAAGTTCGCCGGGCGTCAGAGCAAGAGCGCGCAGACCTACACCTACACTGACTCGCAGGGGCAGAAATACCGGCGGACGGTCAAGGCGGTGAACGGGGTGGTGACGGGCATCAGCCCTTGAAATGCGCCTCGGTTTATGTTATAATTTGTTGTATTTTACAACTAGCCTGCAACAAATTATAACATGCCTCATCCTATCCCCAAAACGAAAGAAGAAGCCGTCAGCGACATCATCGCTCAATCGGGGCTGCTGCGTCCCCGTGATCTGCGGGCGCAGGGGATCGCCGCAGAACACCTGCGGCGTCTGGTGCAGCGTGGTAAAGTGGAACGGGTGGGACGGGGCCTGTACCGGCTGCCAGATGCCGCCCTGACGGAACATCATTCTCTGGTGGAGGTCAACAAGCGCGTGCCGGGGGGGGTGATCTGCCTTGTCTCCGCACTGGCCTTTCACGGCCTGACCACGCAAATGCCCTATGACGTCTGGCTGATGATCGAGCGCCGCTCCCGCGCGCCCAAGATGGACTGGCCGCCCCTGCGTTTGTTCCGGGCGTCCGGGGAGTCGTTCACGGCCGGCGTCGAGGAGCATCAGGTTGAGGGCGTGACGGTGCGGGTGACAAGCCCCGCCAAGACCGTCGCCGACGGGTTCAAGTATCGGAACAAGATGGGCCTAGAGGTGACCGTCGAGGCGCTGCGGGAATGCCTGCGGGAGAAGCGTTTTTCCCACGACACGCTGCACCACTTCGCCCACATCTGCGGTGTGGAGAACGTGATGCGGCCTTACCTGGAGGCCCTATCGTGACGGGGGAAGAGGCACGGGCGGTTTCGCTCCGGCAGCGGCTGCTGAACAAGGCACGAACGGAGGGTGAGGAGTTCCAGCGCCTTCTGACCCGCTACGCTCTGGAACGCCTGCTTTATCGCCTGGGCCGGTCCGACTACAGAGACCGCTTCATACTGAAAGGCGCGCTGTTGTTTTCCGTATGGACGGCACGCCCGCACCGCAGTACCAGAGACCTAGACCTGCTGGGATTTGGTGAGCATTCCGTCGAGGCGCTTGCGACGGTCTTCGGCGATCTCTGCCGCATCCCAGCGGAGGAAGACGGACTGGACTTCGACGCGGACACCATTGGCGCGCGGGAGATCCGGGAGCAGAGCGAGTACGGCGGCATCCGCGTGACGCTGACTGCCAGCCTGGCGGGGGCGCGGATACCCTTGCAGGTGGATGTCGGCTTTGGGGATGCCGTTACGCCGCCTGCGAGAGAAGTAGACTACCCCACATTGCTGGACATGCCCGCACCGCGTGTAAAGGCTTATCCGCCGGAAACCGTCATGGCCGAGAAGCTGGAGGCGCTGGTCAGGCTGGGCATGGAAACAGCCGCATGAAAGATTTCTACGATTTGTGGGTTCTATCCCGTGAGTTCGTCATGGATCAAGCAGTCTTGACGGCAGCCGTCCGTGCCACGTTCGCGCGTCGCCGGACGCCTCTCCCGCAGGAACCCCCTGTGGCGCTGACCGCGACGTTCGCCTCCGACCTCGCGAAACAGGCGCAATGGGCGGCATTCGTCCGGCGCAGTTTAGCGCCGGACGAAGTCGCGCCGACTTTAGCCGATCTCATCCTCCACATCAACCGGTTCCTAATGCCTCTGCTCGTACAGACTATTTCTTGAGGCATTATGTGTTCAAGCCGGCAGCACGCCACGGAGGAACCGCCCCGTGTGGGAGCAGGGGTTCTGGGCGATCTGCTCCGGCGTCCCCTGCGCGACGACCTGGCCGCCCTTGCGGCCTCCTTCGGGGCCGAGGTCTATCACCCAATCGGCGGTCTTGATGACATCCAGATGGTGTTCGATGACCAGGACGGTATTGCCCGCTTCGACGAGCGATTGCAGGCTGTCCAGGAGGCGCTGGATGTCGGCGAGGTGCAGGCCGGTCGTCGGCTCGTCGAGGATGTAGAAGTTCCGTCCGCCGCGCTTGATCTTGGCGAGTTCGTTGGCGAGCTTGACGCGCTGGGCCTCGCCGCCCGAGAGCGTCGTTGCGGACTGGCCCATCTTGAGGTAGCCAAGGCCCAGCCTGTTCAGGACGTCCAGCTTGTGGGAAACCAGCGAGCTGCCCCGGAAGAAGGCGGCGGCCTCTTCGAGCGAGAAGTCGAGGATGTCGGCGATGGTCTTGCCGTCCAGCCGGATTTCCAGTGTCTCGGCGTTGTAGCGCGTCCCGTTACAGGCGGCGCAGGGCGTTTCAACATCGGGCATGAACGAGAGGTTGGTCGTCAGCAGGCCCTCCCCCGCGCACTCCTCGCAGCGCCCGCCCCGGACATTGAACGAGAAGCGGGAGGCGGTATAGCCGCGCTCCTGCGACTCGGGGAGGGCGGCGAAGAGGCGGCGGATCTCATCGTAGAACCCCAGGTAGGTCGCCGGGTTAGAGCGGGGCGACCGGCCCAGGGGCGACTGGTCAATGGAGATGACGTCGTGGATGTGATGGGTCCCCTCGATGGCGTCGTGCGCGCCGGACAGGACGCGGCTGTCGTGGAACAGCGCGAACAGCTTCTTGTACAGGATGTCGTTGACCAGGGTACTCTTGCCGGACCCGGACGCGCCGGTGACGCACACGAGGACGCCCAGCGGGAAGTCAACATCCAGGGTCTTCAAATTATTCTGGCGCGCGCCCCGCACGGTGAGCATCTGACCCGTCAGGGGACGGCGCTTGGCGGGGAGTTCGATGCGCCGCTTGCCGCTGAGGTACAGGCCGGTCAGCGATACGGGATTTTTGAGTATCCTGCCGATCGGACCCTGTGCGACGATCTCACCGCCGTGGATGCCGGGGCCGGGGCCTAGCTCGATGATCCAGTCGGCGGCCCGGATGGTCTCCTCGTCGTGTTCGACCACGATGACCGTGTTGCCGATGTCGCGCAGGCGCTTCAGGGTGGCGATCAGCTTGACGTTGTCCTTGGGGTGCAGGCCGATGCTCGGCTCATCCAGGACATAGAGCATCCCCATCAGGCCCGAGCTGATCTGGGTGGACAGGCGAATGCGCTGGGATTCGCCGCCGGACAGTGTCGCCGCCTTGCGGTTGAGGCTCAGATAGTCCAAGCCGATGTTCAGCAGAAGCTCGATGCGCGTGCTGACCTCTTTGAGTACCTGTTCCCCCGCCTGCGCTTGTTTACCCGTGATGACGAGGGCGCGCAGGAACTCCAGCAGCTCCTCCACCGGCTTCTCGCCCAGCTCGTAGACGGTCTGACCGCCTAGGGTGACGCAGAGGCGCTGGGGCTTCAGCTTCGTCCCCAGGCAGTCCGGGCAGGGATGTTCCACCATGACGCGGCCCAGATAGTCCTCCATGTCTGAGTGGGCGACGCGCTCCTTGCGATACCAGCGGTAGCGCCGCTCGATGTCGGTGATGAGGCCGTCGAAGCGGAACAGGTGCCCCGCGCGGCTCTCGCCCGCCTTGGCACCGGGCGGCACGATGAGCGGGAATCGCTCGCCCTTGCTGCCATGGAGGAGCAGGTCAACGACGGTATCGGGCAGGTTCTCGAACGGCGCATCCAGGCTGAACCCAAAGTGATGGGCGAGGCTATACATCATTTGGCCTGCCCATTGGTTCTTGTCGTACTTGAAGGCCTGCGGGATGAAGGCACCGCCCAGGACGCTGCGCGTCCGGTCGGGCACCAGCAGGCCGGGATGGACCTTGCGGTAGACGCCCAGGCCGAGGCAGGTCTGGCAGAAGCTGTCGGGGTCGTTGAACGAGAAGTAGTAGGGCAGCAGCTCGCCCATCGTCCACCCGTGCTGCGGGCAGGCGAAGTCCGCGCCCATGGCGTCGGCCCCGTCCCCGACCGTTTCACCGACGATGCGGAATCGGACGAAGCTCTCTCCGACACGCAGGGCGGTCTCGATGGACTTCAGGATCTGCTTCTCCAGGTCGCACATGTCCCGCTTGACGATGACCTTGTCCATGACCGCTTCGATCTGATAGTCGCGGCCTTCGTCCAAGTCCATCTCCTCGCTCAGATCGTGCCGCTCGCCGTCTACGGTGACAAACCGGCAGCCCTTGCCGCGCACTTCGCCGAAGAGGTAGGCGTAGTCCTCGCCGTAAATCTTGAAGACCGGCACGGACAGCTCGACGGGCGTCCCTTCCGGCAGGCAGAGCAGGCGCTCCAGCATCTGGGCGGGCGTCTTGGTGGGGATAGGCACCCGGCAGTACGGGCAGTGCGCCTTGCCGACGGTGGCATACAGCAGGCGCACATAGTCGTAGATGTCGGTCATGGTGCCGATGGTGGAGCGGGGGTTCCTGCTGGTCGTCTTCTGCTGGATGGAGATGACGGGGGACAGGCCGAAGACGAAGTCCACGTCGGGCTTTTTGAGCTGGGCGGCAAACTTCTTGGAGTAGGTGTCAAGCGACTCCAAGAAGCGCCGCTGGCCTTCGGCGAAGACGGTGCCGAAGGCGAGCGACGACTTCCCGGACCCGCTAAGGCCGGTCACGACGACGAGCTGGTCACGCGGGATTTCGACGTCTAGGTTTTTCAGGTTGTGTTCGCGCGCGCCCTTGACGGTGATGTGCTGGCGTTTCTGCTGTGTCATGGCTTGCTTTGCTGCTTCCTGACGGGCGCTCCGTCGTAGTAGTAGGCGGCCTCGTCCACGACGGCCGCACTGCTCTTGTCGGTCAGGCGCAGGGGGCTGGGGACCTTCTGCAAGACGCCCTTGTCGGCCAGCCATTCGTAGACGCCGCACAGGCTGCCGGTTTGGGCCTGTTTTTTGAAGTAGCCGTCCATTTCGCTCGTCGTCCGGACGCCGCCCGCGTCGGCGAGGTAGTCCAGGACGGGGCCGAAAAGGGCAGCCAGGCGCTGGTCCAGATAGCCGCTGATGCAGTCGAGCGCGGCCTGAATGACGCCCGCATCTTTGGTGCCGTGGATCAGGTCGGTGTAAACGGACCCGAAGAAGGCCGGATTGAGGCGCAGGGCCTCCTGGACCGCTTCGCGGCCCGTGGGCTTGCCGTGCAGGAGCGTCTCGATCTTGGCAAGGCTGTCTACGGAATACATGATCCAGAGGAAGCTGTATTCGACATCGCGCTTGACGTAGTGCCATTTCTCGGCCTTCGCCAGGGTGCTAAGGACGCCGTTGGCGGCTTTCAGGAGCTGCATGTCGCGGTCGCGGGTCCCCAGCGTGTCCAGGTTGGCGTAGTGTTCGCGGATGGTCTCGTCGGTCGTATAGAGCAGGGTGCTTCTGGCGAAAGACGAGTGGAAGAACGAGTTCTGGAGTGCGCCCTGGACGAGGGACTTGAACTTGTTACGGGGCATGACGGTGGCGTGGATGTTGACGCCGTTCTCCACCAGGCAGAAGTCGCGCTCGGGCTGCTTGTCGGTGCGGCTGATCAGGACGATGTCGATGTCGGACTTGCGCCAGACCTGGTCGTGGGACAGGCTGCCGAACAGCAGGACGGCGATGATGCTGCGGTCGGTCTTCACCCTGCCCACGAACGATTCCAAAGCTTCGTTGTAGAGCGCGACGGTGCCGGCGAAGCCGTCGTCGTTGGAGGGGCGGCGCTGCCGGAGCGCGTCTTGTACCATGTGAAGCATCCTTTCCCGCAGCCGCTGCCGGGCCGAATAGAGCCGCTTTTTGACCGTCGTGAGCGGCACCTCCAGGAAGGCGGCGATGTCGGCCTGCGAGTAGTCCTTGATGTAGAAGAGTGCCGTGACCAGGCGCTCGTGCTCGGGCAAGCCTAGGATAGCATCGCGCACCTCATCCCGAGTTTCGCACCGGGCGACCGTCTGATACGGGTCGCCGTCCGGGGAGGCCAGGTCGCCGAGCGAGTCGAGCGGCACCGTGTCCAAACTCGCGCCGCGCGTCTGCCGGTGGCAGTGGGTCAGGACGATGCGCCGCAGCCAGCCGGGGAAGGCTTCAGGCGTCCGCAACTGGTCCAGGTGCCGCCAGGCGGTCAGGAACGCCTCCTGGGCGGCGTCCTCGGCCTGCCCGAAGTCGCCCAGGACGCCGTAGGCGCAGGCGAACGCGAGGTCCTGGAACCGGCGCACGATCCGGTCGAAGGCCTGATGCTTGTCGCCGTCCGCCCCACGCGCGGCGGCGGCCTGTGTGATGAGGCGCGCAAGATCGTCCATTTGTGTTCCGCCTGGTGTCCTGAGAAGAAGAGCCTGCTGCTGGGCGAAAGGATACCGCATTTGCGGCGCGGAATGAAAATCGTTTCGTGCAGGACTCGCCGCCGCCCGTCGCGAAAGATGGGGGCAACGCTGTCAATCGCGACAAGGAGCCTTTGCAATGCCTGCAACGCTGGAAAAAGAGATGGTCGGAACAGAGATGGTCGGGGACGTGGAACTGGAAGAGGGCGCGACGCCCGACGTGGTAGAAGAAGAACAGTCGGGGCACATCGCCCACTCTAAGTCGGCGGAGGAGAAGGGCCTGCCGGGGCTGATGCGCCGGCCCATCAAGGTCACGGTCATGGGCGCGGGGTCCGGGTTCACCCCCACCCTCGTGCGGGACGTGCTGCAAATCCCCGGCGAGCAGGGCGGGACCATCGCGCTCGTGGACATTGACGCTAGCCGCCTGGACACGATGCACAAGCTGATCCAGAAGGTCACCGAGTTCCAGGGCAAGACGAACTGGAAAGTGGAGTCGTCAGTGGACCGGACCGAGGTGCTGGCGGGGAGCGACTACATCATCATCTGCGTCGAGGTCAGCGGGACCGGGACCGTGCGCTTTGACAACGACATCCCCCTCAAATACGGCGTCTCCCAGTGCATCGGGGACACCATCGGACCGGGCGGCCTTTTTAAGTCATTAAGAACCATCCCCGTCTGGCTGGACATCTTGCAGGACGCCGAGCGACTCTGCCCGCAGGCCATAGTCCTGAACTACACCAACCCCATGTCCATGATGTGCCTGGCGGCGGCCCGGACGTCGTTCCTGCCCGTCGTCGGCCTGTGCCACTCGGTCCAGGGGACGGGGCACCTGCTGGCGGGGCGCGCGGGTGTCCCCTACGAGGAGATGGTCTGGGAGTGCGCCGGCATCAACCACCTGGCCTGGTTCACCAAATTGGAGCATAAAGGCGAGAGCCTGTACCCCATCCTGATGGAGAAGGCGCAGAACGACGTCTACGGTACGGGCGAGGGCCGCGAGGACGGGGACATCGTCCGCAAGGACATGATGCTGCACTTCGGCGCGTTCATCACCGAGTCCTCGGGCCACCTGTCCGAGTACCTGCCCTACTACCGCAAGCGTCAGGACCTCATCGAGAAGTACACCCGGAACGGCTACGACGGCACGACCTCGTTCTACGCCGACAACTGGCCGACCTGGCGCAAGAACGCCGACGAGACGCGGCTGAAAATGCTGAACGGCGAGATCGGCCTGGAGCAGAAGCGGTCCTGGGAGTATGGCTCGTGGATCATCGAGGCGCGCGAGAAGGACGTCCCGCACCGCATCCACGGCAACGTCATGAACTCGAACGGCGACGGGTCCGGCACTCTGATCTCCAACCTGCCCGCCGACGGCATCGTCGAGGTGGCCTGCATGATTGACGCCAACGGCATCAACCCCACCCGCTTCGGGGCTTTGCCGCCGCAGATGGCCGCGTTGTGCGACTGGAACATGCGGATGTACGACCTGGGGGCGACGGCGGCCATCGAGCGCAGCAAGGAGGCCGCCATCCACGCCCTGATGCTCGACCCTTTGTGCGCCGCCTGCTGCTCCCCCGCCGAGATCAAGGCCATGACATTGGAGATGTTCGAGGCCGAGGCCGAGTATCTGCCGGGGTATAAGTAGACCTAACCCCGGCGCGAGCGGGGATCAACCGCACCCGACCGCCCCTCCCCTGAAAGGGAAGGGGCGAGAGGGGCGCGGGCCGTGCGGGTAGTCGCGCGGACTGCGCCCCTCTCGCTGTCGCGCCAGTGCCCGACGGGACACTGCGCTTGCCACAAACCAGGAAGACTATGATCCCAGCCACAAAACACAGGACTAGGCACCATTTAGTGGCCCAGGTGTTCGCCTTCTGCTTCCTGTTCGCGTATTGTGGTCATACCTTTGCGGATGGCGTCCATCAGTATGTGTTCTTCGACACCGAGAGGGGCAGGATCCGCGCTTCAACTTTCCTAAGCACCAAGGCTCTGGAAGGCGCTCAACTCAAGTACACATGGCGGGAGCTAGAGCCGGAACCGGATGTCTATGACTTCCGCGCCATCCGCGACGACCTGGCGTTCCTGACCTCGAAAAAGAAGAGACTCTTCATCCAGATTCAGGACGTCACCTTCGCCCCATCATTCATCTGCATCCCGAGATATCTGCTACATGACGCCCGGTTCCACGGCGGGGCCGAGAAGCAGTATCAGATCACCGGGACTGATGAGGCACACGCCACCGTGGAGGGCTGGGTCGCCCGGCGGTGGGACGCGGCGGTACAGGAACGGTTTGGCAGACTGCTTTCTGCGTTAGGGAAAGAGTTCGACGGCAGGATTGAAGGCATCAATCTGGCGGAGACGGCGGTTGATTTCGGCGACACCGGACGTTTGTTCCCGAAGGACTTTACCCCGGCGGCATATCGGGACGCTGTCCTGACAAACATGGCTGTTCTGAAGCGCGCTTTCCCAAAGTCAGTGACCATGCAGTACGCCAACTTCATGCCGGGGGAGTGGCTTCCGGGTCAGGATCGGCATTATCTTCGTAGTATATACCAGAGGGCGAGGGAGCTAAAGGTCGGTGTGGGAGGCCCGGACCTGCTGCCGTACAAGCCGGGGCAGAGGCACCACAGCTACCCGCTCATCCGTGCCAGTCATGGGATCATCCCCACCGGCGTTGCGGTGCAGGAGGGTAACTACGGAGACAGGAACCCTAAGACCGGCAAGGCTATGACAATTGCTGGTCTCCTAGAGTTTGCGAAGGGATACTTGAGGGTGGATTACATTTTCTGGTGTACGGAGGAGCCATTCTACTCAAAGAAATTGCTGCCGTTCCTGAACAGCGGACGGTAGTGTTTTCTATCCCACGCTCGCAGTTTCAGCTCGGGGATCGTATTGACCGCGTGTACTATAGCGAAAGCCAAACAGCAAGCGCGGGAGCTGGCCCTGCGAGAATCCATCCATGCCGCCATGTTCGCCCAGCCGCTCGCGCGGCGCAGGGTGCAGCCTACGGCCTGGCTCGTCGGCGTCAGCGGCACTGGGGAGACGGTTCGGCGACCTCCATCTCTTGGGCCTGCTCGTCGCGCTGTGCTTTGAGGAACGCCGCCACGCACTCGGGGTCCCACTGTGTCCCCGCCCCTTCCGCGAGGATCGCCAGTGCCTTCGCCTTGCCGGTACTCTTGCGGTAGGGGCGGTCGGTCGTCATCGCGCTGAAGGCGTCGGCGACGGCCATCAGGCGGGCGATGAGGGGGGTCTCCTCCCCGCGCAGGCCGGACGGGTAGCCGTCCCCGTCCCAGCGTTCGTGGTGGTGGCGGACGGCGTCCAGCGTCTTCTCGAAGCCCGGCACGGCACCCACGATGGCCGCGCCCATGACGGGGTGCTGCCGGACCGCCTCGAATTCCGTGTCCGACAGGCGGCCCGGTTTGCGTAGAACATGGTCCGGGACCCCGACTTTGCCCACATCGTGCAGCAGGGCGGCCACCGCCACCGTATGCTGGGCCTCCTCGTCAAACCCGAGTGCCCCGGCGATCTGAAGGCAGTAGGTCAGGACATCCTCGGAGTGGCGGCGCGTGTAGCGGTCCTTGGTGTCCACGGCGGTCACCAGGGCGCAGAGCATCGCGAAACCCGTGGCGGACGACTCCGGCAGCCGCGCCCGCAGCCCGGCGATCAGGTCTTCCGCCTCGCCCGCGCCCGATTTCGTCCGGCGCAGCCGCTCGTCAGCCAGTGCCACGGTATCGGCGCGGGTGGCGGCCTCGCTCGGGAACACGGCGATCCCGAGCGACGCACTGATGGGGATGGCCGTGTCGCAGCCCGGCGGGCGGTAGCCGATGTGCGCCAGCCTTTCCCCCAGCCTCTCCCGCAGCCCCTCCGCCAACGCCGGGGCTTCCGCTTCTCCCGGCAGCAGCAGGGCGAACTCGTCACCGCCGAAGCGGGCCAGTGTGTCATAAGAGCGGGCACAGGCCGCGAGGGCGGCGGCGACCCGGCGCAGAACGTCGTCCCCGGCGGCGTGGCCATAGGCGTCGTTGAAGAACTTGAAGTTGTTCAGGTCCAGCATCACCACGGTCAGCGAGCCGCCCTCGCGCTGCGCGCGGTCGGCCTCCTCCTCCAGACGCCGGTGGAAAGCCCGGTGGTTCCAGAGTCCCGTCAGCGGGTCCCGATCCGCCCGCTCCAGGGCCTCCGCGAGCAGCGCCTCGCGCTGCCCCTCGGCGGCCTTGCGGGCGGTGATGTCGCGCTGGACGGAGACCCAGTGGGTGTACCAGCCGTCTTCGTTGGCGATCGGGACGATATTGAGGTCCACCCAGAACTCGGTCCCGTCCTTGCGGTAGTTCAGAATCTCCACATGGCACGGCTTCCACTTTTTGAGGGCCTTGCCGATGAAGGCCTTGACGGCGGGGTCGGACCCAGGCCCCTGGAGCATCCGCGGCGTCCCGCCGATGGCCTCCTCGGCCCGGTAGCCGGTGTGACGGGTGAAGGCCGGGTTGACGTAGACGATGCGCGGGCCGGGCAGTCCGACCGGCTCGGCCTCGGTGATGACGACCACGTCGTTTGCGTTCTCCACCGCCGTTTCCAGCAGGCGCAGCCGCTCATCGGCCTTTTTCCGCTCCGTGATGTCGCGGGAGATGCCGATGATGCCGATGGCCTCGCCCTGCTCATCTCGGCAGACGTCTTTAGTGCTGAGGTAGGTCCGGGGGATGCCGCCGACGATCTCGGTGTCTTCATAAGTGTAGGAGGCACCCGACAGCAAAACCCGCCGGTCATTGGCCTGCGTCTGTGCGGCGGCAGGGGCGGGGAAAAGCTGGGCGTCGTCCCGGCCGATGATCTGGGCCACGTCCCGGCCGAGGAAGCGCGCCCCGGCGGCGTTAATCATCTGGTAGCGGCCTTGCAGGTCTTTCAGGAAGATGGCGTCCGTCGTCCCCTCCACGACGGCGCGGAGCAGACTGTCCTTCTCGCGCTGCAAGGCGGCGTGGCGGCGCAGCTCGATCTGTGTCACCACCAGGCGGCCCAGGGCGAGAAGGGTGGCCTGGTGTTCGGGCGTCAGCCGGCGCGGCTTCCGGTCAATGACGCAGAGTGAACCGAGTGCGTGCCCTTCCGCAGTCACGAGCGGGACCCCGGCGTAGGAGCGGATGTGAGGTTCGCCCGTCACCAGCGGATTGCTGAAGAAGCGCGGGTCGGCGGCGGCATCGGGAACGAGGAATATCTCCTGCTGCTGGATGGCGTGGGCACAGAACGACACCTCCCGAGACGTCTCACAGACGTCCAGGCCGACGCGCGACTTGAACCACTGGCGGTCCTCGTCCACCAGGGTGATCAAAGCGATCGGCGCATCACAGGCTTGGGCAGCCAGACGGGTGATGTCGTCATAGGCCTGTTCTGCTGCGGTGTCAAGGAGGTGCAGCGCGCGCAAGGCGTTAAGCCGGTCCGCCTCGCTGCCTCCTAAGCACGGCGGTGCCCCAGGTTCGGGCTGTGCCTCGGCAGGGATGAGGGTTTTCAGGGTATGATGGGGTGGCATGGAGACAGAACGACTTTCAGGTCTGCATCATAGGTGCAATCTTGGGGTGCTGCCTGAATTATGTGCTTTCCACAGAAGAATCTTAAGGGGGGGTTCATCGGATCACTGTTCTATTCTCGTTTCCCCGTTCAAGAGGATAGGAAACCACGGCGCGAAAAAGCCCCCTCGAGCCGTGAGGATTTAGAGAAGCCTTGACAAACACCTTGAAATCTCCCACCGCAGACCGGACCGCGTTGATCTCGGACATCCACGGCCACTATGCGGGCCTTCTTGCCGTGTTGGCCGATGCGCGGGCGGTAGGATGCGGGCGCGTCCTCTGTCTGGGCGATTTGGTGGACGGCGGGGATGGGGATGAGGAGGTCGTGCGCTTGGCGCGCGACCATCATATGCCGACGGTGCGCGGCAACCACGACGAGACGAACAGCCTGACTCTGGCGGGGGACGTGCGGGCCTTCCTAGACGCACTGCCGGAGGAGATTCGTGAGGGCGACACTCTCTACACGCACATCTCGCCGCGCCGGAAGAAGGCGAAGATATTGGACGTGTATGAGGCGTGGAACGTGTTCGGGGAAACGGACGCACGGCTGGTGTTCGTCGGCCATGCCCATATTCCACTGCTATTCGGGGAATGGAGCGGTCACGCCTGTGAGGCGACGGAATACGCACTGACGGCGAACGCGCCGGTGACGCTGGACCCGGACGACCGGTACATCGTCTGCGTAGGGGCCGTCGGGTACAGCCGGGATGGGATCGCGAAGCCGCGCTACGCGATCTATGACGCCGAGGCTGGAACGGTGGAAAGCCGGGTGGTGGACGCGCCGATCCTACCGTTAGGCTGAGGGGGACAAGACGACGGCGGCTCCCTTTGGAGCCGCCGCCGTTGTTACGCCTGCCGTGTGGCCGGGGCGCGTCAGCGCATGCTGTTGTTGTGCTTGTCGCGGTAGATGGCCCGGCTGCTGCCGTTCAGCTCGCGCTGAATGTGGCGGCGCTCGGCGTGGGTGAACTTGCCGCCGGAGAGTTTGTCGCGGTACTCCTGGGTGCGGATGCGCGAGTCGCGGGCTTCCAAGCGGTACTGCTCGCGGCGGGTGAGCTGGCCGCTCTGCACACCCTGGTGGATGCGCCCCTGCTGATCGTGGAAGCGGGTGTTGATGCCGGCGGGGTGGTGAAAGGGCGGCGGGGGCGGCGTCTGCGCGGCCGCCGGGAGGGCCAGGACACCCAGCAGCAGGGCCGGGGCGATATACTTCGTGATGTTGATGTTCATCGGGTACTTCACTTTCTTGTTTCTAGAGGCTCTCCGACAAGTGCCTGATTGGAAGACGGCGGGACGGTCCTAAATGTTCACTGGCGAAGGCAGGGAACTTTCGACGGGCGGGGGACCTTTTTATTTTACCACCGCGCTTGTGGTAAAATGGAGGCTATGACCCAGACCGTGTCTTATCATCTCACGCACCTTAGAGAACTCGAAGCCGAATCCATCTTCGTCCTGCGCGAAGTGGCCGCCCAGTTCGAGCGCCCCGCCCTGCTGTTTTCCGGCGGCAAGGACTCGATCATCCTCAGCCACCTGGCGCGGAAAGCGTTCTGGCCGGGCCGCATTCCCTTCCCACTGCTGCACATCGACACGGGGCATAACTTCCCCGAAGCCATCGAGTACCGGGACCGCTGGGTCGAGTCGCTGGGGGCCAAGCTGATCGTCCGCTACGTCCAGGACTCGATCAACCAGGGCCGGGCCGTCGAGGAGAAGGGCTATGAGGCCAGCCGGAACCTGCTCCAGACGGTGACGCTGCTGGACGCCCTCGAGGAGCTGAAGCTGGACGCCGCCCTGGGCGGCGCGCGCCGGGACGAGGAGAAGGCGCGGGCGAAGGAGCGGTTCTTCTCGCACCGGGATGAGTTCGGTCAGTGGGACCCGAAGGGGCAGCGGCCCGAACTGTGGAACCTGTTCAACGGCCACAAACACAGGGGCGAGCATTTCCGGGTCTTCCCGATCTCCAACTGGACCGAGATGGACGTCTGGCAGTACATCTTGCAGGAGAAGATCGCGTTGCCCGGCCTCTATTTCACGCACGAGCGCGAGGTGATCGAGCGCGACGGCGTCCTGCTGGCCAACTCCGAGTTCCTGAACAAGCGTCCCACCGAGACGCCAGAGATGCGCCGGGTGCGCTTCCGCACGGTCGGCGACATGACTAACACGGGGGCAGCGCTGTCGCCCGCGAACTCCGTGGAGGAGATCATCCAGGAGGTCGCCGCCGCCCGGACGACGGAGCGCGGGATGCGTGCCGACGACCGGCGCTCCGAAGCGGCGATGGAGGACCGGAAGAAGGAAGGGTACTTCTGAGGTGACACATCGTGTTGGGATTGAAGTGTTCGCGCCGTTAAGCGATTGCTTCCTTCACAGTGAAATCATCTGCTTCCGCGAATGCTGCGGCATTGATGCGATTTCTGACGACCCAGACTTGGCCGCGGCCTGGGGCCGCAAAGTAGGTCACGAAAAAGTCATTCAAGCGCTGGGGCAGGTGAGGAAGTTGATTACACAGGTCGAAGACCGTTCCCACGATGTCACCTCGCCGTTCCTCAACGCCTGCACCAATGGTGACGCCGGGCGGGGGGAACTGCTCTCGTTCTTGCAAGCATTTGAAGCCGCTTTGAGGAGCCTCCCATGAATGAAGTGCTGACACGCGCGGAGATGGAAGCGCGCTTTGATGGCGAGTGGGTGCTGATCGCCGAACCGGAGATGGACGAGAACCGGGACGTGCGGCGGGGGCGCGTCGTGTTCCACGGCAAAGACCGGGAAGCCATGTATGATTATGACGCTTCCCTTCAGCTCACGACGGCTGCTTACCTTTATTTAGGCCCGATGCCGGAGGCGTCTGTGATCCTGGGCTTCTGGTCGTGAGTGTACCGTTCAACCCTACGGGTACTCTGATTGTCGTGACCGCGACCGTGTTCGGCCCGCGCGGCAACCGGGCGGTACGTCTCGCTCTGGACACGGCCGCGAGTGAGACGGCGATCAGCCGCCGCGTCTTGGGGATAATAGGCGTTGACATGACCGCCTCTCCCACCGTGCCGGTGACGATGGGAGGCGGCACGGTATACGTTCCCCTCGTCACTGTGGATCACCTAGAAGCATTAGGGCAGACACAGTCGGGGGTGACGATCCAGGCCCACACGCTGCCCTCCTCGCTGCCGATAGATGGCCTGCTCGGCTTGGACTTCATCCGAGGCCAGCGGCTCGTCGTTGACTTCCGCACGGGACAGATCAGCCTCACATGAGAAAGACAGGAAGTAAAGGTTGAACACAGAACGGCTCGAACAGCAGATCGCGTTTCTGCTCGAAATAGACAAACTTAAGAGCGTCCTGCGGCGGACGTACCTGCTGAACGAACCGCGCCATGAGAACTCGGCGGAGCATTCGTGGCACCTGGCCGTCATGGCGATGCTGCTGGGGGAGCACGCGAACGCCGAAGTCAACTTGCTGCACGTCCTGAAGATGCTCTTGATCCATGACTTGGTAGAGATAGATTCGGGCGACACCTACATCTACGACGTGGCGGGCAACGAGAGCAAGGCCGCGCGGGAGCAAGAGGCGGCGGGGCGCATCTTCGGCCTGCTGCCGGACGACCAGCGGGACGAGATGCACCGGCTCTGGGAGGAGTTCGAAGCCCGCACGACGCCCGAAGCGCGTTTCGCGGCAGCTTTAGACCGCCTGATGCCGATGCTGCACAACTATCACACGCAGGGCCGGTCGTGGCGCGAGCATGGGGTGACGGACGCACAGGTGGTCAGCCATAATGGACACATGGCGGAAGGCGCGGCGGGGCTGTGGGAGTACGCCGAGGCGATGATCCAGGAGGCGGTCGGCAAGGGGTATTTGACAGAGGCAGGCAAAGTAGCGTGACGCTGACATGTCATCATTTAGCCACTATGCGCGCAAAACGCGCAACCCACGTTTGGACATATGGATACGGTGGTCCGCCCTGCACTCCTGTGTGCTGCGGTATTGTGTACTGACACATCAACCGTTCCCCACAGTGCGAGCGAGGCTGATCCTGCCGCTGGAAGTGGGTCAAGGAAGGCCGCCCACTGAACAACAGTTATGGGACGTTACCACCACTCTGGAGTCTGAGCGGAACAGGTTTCTAGAGCGGCTTCGTGCCTTCCAGCGGAAGCGCATCACAGAAAAAGCACACGGCAGACATTCTCCCAGTGCCAAAGAATTTGAAGCTCTTTATCTCCCGATAGCAGAGGGAACAAAGGCTGACAAGCTAGCAAGCCTGAATCTCCACCCGTTCCGCCGCAGAGTCTGCGGAAAGCTATGAACCCAACATGACACACGAAAACGTAGTGAACGACTTTTCAACGACGGGCTATCTGGACATGGACCTGCTGCGCTTCACGACGGCGGGGAGCGTGGATGACGGCAAGAGTACGCTGATCGGGCGGCTTTTGTATGACAGCAAAGCCATCTTCGACGACCAGTATGAGGCGATCAGGGAGTCCACGGAGCGGCGGGGCGAGGAGGGGGTTAACCTGGCCCTGCTGACGGACGGGCTGCGGGCGGAGCGGGAGCAGGGCATCACGATTGATGTGGCGTACCGGTACTTCGCGACGCCTCGGCGCAAGTTCATCATCGCGGACACGCCCGGCCACATCCAGTACACGCGCAACATGGTGACGGGGGCCTCCACGGCGAACCTCGCGATCATCCTGGTGGACGCGCGCAAGGGGGTCATCGAGCAGACGCGGCGGCACGCCATCATCGCGTCCCTGCTGGGCATCCCGCACATCGTCGTCTGCGTCAACAAGATGGATTTGGTGGAGTATAGTCAAGAAGTTTTTGAGGGCATCAAACGCGACTTCGAGCTATTCGCGTCGGGCTTGAAGGTAGCGGACGCGCGGTTCATCCCCATCAGCGCCCTGCACGGCGATAACGTGGTAGACCCATCGCAGAACATGGACTGGTACGACGGCCCCGCCCTGCTTGCCCTGCTGGAGACGGTGCCCATCGAGAACGACGTCAACCTGACGGACGCGCGGTTTCCGGTCCAATACGTCATCCGGCCGCAGTCGGCGGAGTTCCCGGACTACCGGGGGTACGCGGGGCGGATCGCGGGCGGCGTCTTCCGCCCCGGAGACGCCGTGCTGGCCCTGCCGGCCAATGTCCGGTCGCGGGTACAGTCGGTGGACACGTTCGAGGGAGCGCAGGCGGAAGGGTTCGCGCCGATGTCGGTGGCGCTGACCTTGGAAGACGAGATAGACATCAGCCGGGGCGACATGATCGTCGCCGCCGATGACCCGCCGCAGGTGGGGCAGGATGTGGACATCATGGTCTGCTGGCTGGGCGAGAAGGCTCTGGTCCCGAACGGCAAGTACACGGTCAAGCACACGTCGCGCGAGGTGCGGGCCATCGTCAAGGCCGTCCGGTACAAGCTGGACATCAGCACGCTGGAAAAGAACGAGGCCGACACGTCCGTCGGCCTGAACGAGATCGCGCGGCTGACCCTGCGGACGACCCAGCCGCTGTTTTTCGACTCGTACCGCCGCAACCGGGCGACGGGCAGCCTGATCCTGATTGACGAGGCGACGAACGAGACGGTGGGCGCGGGGATGATCGTATGAGAGAGTTGAGTCAGACGGTCATAGGGGCGCGGCGAGTGGCTGAAAGGGCGGGGCGGGTGGTCGGGAGGGCGCGGCAAGCGGCGCCCCTACTCCTTCTCCTGCTGAACGGGTGCAGCAGTGACCGGCCTTACTACGCCGGGCCGCCGCAGGGGCAGCCGCACCGGCCCCCGGCACCGGCCGCCAAGCCCGTCATCGCGGACGCGGGCGGGCCGCCGGACCCGCTGATCGGGGAGACGGGGCAGACGTCGGCGAACCCCCTCATGGGGAACGACCCGCTGCTCGGAAACGACTCCTTGCTTGGGCGCACGCATCCCATGAAGCATACACACTGGCTGCGGGGCCGGCTGCACGACGCGCGCGTGACGGTGCTGCTGAACGGGGTCTGGTACGGGACTTTCTCCGGGGCGATCGACAGGGACATCAACAGAGGTCTGCGCCAGGGGGCCAACACGGTGAAGTTCGTGTACCAGCCCAGATCGGCATCGTCGGCGGGTGCCCTGGAGATCGTTGAGAGCGAACACCACCCCCCCATCACCCTAGTCACTTTCCGCAGTCAGACCGCCTCGGAGGCTGCCGGCCGCACCGCAGGCTCGCCCCAGGCCCTGGGAGGAGGCCGCACCGCGGCCGCCTCGTTGAAGCCGGTGGCGCAGACATTCCCGCTCATCGCGAACTGACTTAGACCAAGCACGGGCAGGGGACATACGCATGGAACTAGGACTGACCGGCAAAGTCGCCATCGTCGCGGCCTCCTCCCAGGGCCTGGGGCGGGCCTGCGCCGAGGCCCTGGCCCGCGAGGGCGCGCGGGTCGTCATCAACGGGCGTCGGCCCGAGGCGCTGGCTCAGGCCGCCCAGGCGATCCGGCAGGTGATGGCCGTCCGGGGCGCGGACGTGCATACGGTCGCCGGGGACGTGACGGACCCCGAGGCGATCAGCCGCCTGATCAAAGCCACGCTGGCCCGGTTCGGGCAGCTTGACATCCTGGTGACGAACGGCGGCGGTCCCTCCCCCGGCAAGTTCGCGGACCTGTCGGAGCGGGACTGGCAGGCCGGCTTGGACAGCACGCTCTGGCCGGTCCTGCGGCTGATCCGGGCGGCGGTTCCGCACCTCACGGCGGCGAAGGAGCGCGGCGGGGGGCGCATCATCAACATCGTCTCCACGAGCGTCAAGCAGCCCATCCCCGGCCTCTTCCTTTCCAGCGCCCTCCGGCCCGCCGTGATCGGGCTGGCGAAGAGCCTGTCCGTCGAGCTGGCCGCCGACGGCATCCTGGTCAACAACGTCTGCCCCGGCTCCTTCGCCACCGACCGCATCCGGCACGTCTACGAGGCCCGCGCCGAGGGCACGGCGTACACCGTCGAGCAGGTGGCCGCGCAGGCCGCCGAGATGATCCCCCTGCGCCGCCTGGGCGACCCGCGCGAACTCGGCAGCGTCGTCGCCTTCCTCGCCTCGGACAAGGCCGGCTACCTGACCGGCCAGACACTCTCGGTGGACGGCGGGCTGGTGAACGGGCTGTTCGGGTGAACACTACTCCTACTGGCCTTTAGCCTAAGTGCTTCTCATAGCACAGGCTCACCCCGTCCTCCGCGTACTCCCCGAACGGCTCGCACCTCGAAAATCCCATGCCTTCGTAGAGTCTAACCGCCTCCGGCTGATGGATGCCTGTTTCTAGGCGCAGGATGCGGAACCCGTTCTGCTGTGACAGCCGCTCCAGATGCCTGAGCAGGGCCTGCGCTACCCCCCGTCCGCGCCACTGCGGCGGGACGTACATCCGCTTGACCTCGGCGTAATCTGCGCTGACGAACTTGACCGCCCCGCAGCCGACAGCGATGCCATCAAACCGCGCGACCAGGAAAGTCACCGATCGATTCAGCAGGGCTGCGACGGGAAGCCCATGGCGGTTTTCAGGCGCATACAGACCAGCGAGATGGGTATCAAGCGCCTCAATGAGCGCCAGTGCTTCCGCGCTGTCTGGCGGTTCCGACTGGATGGATAGCATGGGATTCACGTTTTTCTCCCGACGGTGTCACCTGCGGATAGACTGGTATTCACCAGCCTCGGGCCGGCCTCCTGCCTGCTCCCGGCAGGAAATCCGGAGGCTGACGGCGAACGGGGAGGCAAGACAAGTCGTGACCGGGGAAGACCCGGAAAGGAACCCCACACTATGGCATCCCTGGAAGAGCGCGTCGGCGAGGCGTTCGAGATGGGCGAGCAGTTGACGGTCATCGGCGGCAAGCTGACGCCCGGCGCGGCTGCCCCCGCGTTCGAGCTGGACTGGCTCGACCCGGCAGACTCGGCGATCCACAGCGTCCGGCTGAGTGACTCGGACGGAAAGGTGCGCCTGCTCAACCTGGTCAACTCGCTTGACACTCCGGTCTGCCACATCGAAACCCACCACTGGGATGGTCTGCGCTCGGAGATGCCGCCCACTGTGATGGTCTACACCGTCAGCATGGACCTCCCCTTCGCACAGGAGCGATGGGCTAAGGGGGAGGGCGTCGGCCATGCCCTGCTGTCGTCCCACCGCTCCACGCGGTTCGGGGAGGACTATGGGGCGCTCATCAAGGAGTGGCGACTGCTCCAGCGCGCCGCCATTGTCATCGACCGCGCGGGGCGCGTCGTCCACGCCGAGTATGTGAAGGACCAGATGACCGAGCCGGACTATGATGCGGCGGTGGCGGCAGCCTTGCGGGCGACTGCCGCCTGATTTCCGTTCCGGGTGTGCCGTGCAGGATAACGGTAGTGGCCGGTGATCGGCCACAGAGTCAGCACGTCCTGCTCGGCGCAGCGGTCCAGGTTGTGGATGACGTAGGGGACGCCCGACGGGCCGCGCCGGTCGGAGACGATGCCGGTGTGGTCGCCGGGCGTCCGCCAGCAGACGATGTCGCCCGGCTCCCACTCGGCCAGCGTCGCCGGGGACACGGTGGTCGTCAAGGCCTGCCCGTGCCGCGTGAAGAAACAGGCGAGGTTCGGGACCCGGCGGTGGTCAATGTTCGGGTCAGGCCCGCGCAGGCCCCACTTGTGCGGGTACTGGTCCCAATGCGCGGCCATGTCCCGATGCACCAGGGATTGCAGGTCATAGCCGCCCGCGCGCAGGCTGCGGACGACGACATCGGTGCAGGCCCCCTCCCCCGCCGGCGGGTCGCCGTTCGGGTAGGACAGGACGCGGTACGAGGCGTCGTAAGCGTCGCCGATCTGCGCCTTTGCCCCGGCGACGACCTTGGCCTGGAACGGAGTCAGCGGGATGGCGGTCGGCAGCGCAGGAGCGGGCGTTCCGGCGGCGGGAGCGGCTGAGGGTCGCCGCGATGACAGGCCGCAGCCCAGGAGGGCGGACGCGCTCAGGGCGAGCAAAAGCAGGGCGGCACGGCACATCATGGCTGCCGCCGCGCGCGCGCCAGGGCGATGCCGACGGCGGCAAGGGCGGCACCGGCCATCCCCAGCGCGAGGGCCGTCTGGTTCGGGCGGACCGTGTTGACATACGCGCCCAGCGCGGCCTTTGCCAGCGGCTCCTGCCCCTTGCGCTCGTACCAGCGCTGGGCGGCGTGCTGGGAGGCCATGGAGAGGGTCGGGTAGATGTGGACCAGGTCGGCGACGGCCCGGACCGAGTGGCCGTTCTGCATCGCCAGGGTCCACTCCTGCATCAGCTCGCTGCCGCGCGGGCCGAAGATGTGGACGCCGAGGATCTTGCCGGCGAGGCCCGTCGTCAGCACCTTGACGAAGCCGCGCGTCTCGTTGTCCGTGATCGCCCGGTCGTTCTGCGCGAACGGCTGCTTGTAGACCTCATAGGCCAGGCCTTGCGCCCTGGCTTCCTCTTCCGTCAACCCTAGATGAACGACCTCCGGGTCGGTAAATGTCGCCCACGGGCTGAGATGGAAGTCGGCGCGGCTCTCGCCGGGGAAGATGATGTTGCGGACGACCGTTTTGGCCTCATACTCGGCCATGTGCGAGAACTGGTCGTGCCCCAAAAGGTCCCCGCAGGCATAGATGTGGGGCGCGGTCGTCTGCAACTTGGCGTTCGTTTTGACACTTTTCGCGTCGTACTCCACTCCCGCCGCCTCCAGGTCCAGCCCCGATGTGTTCGGGACGCGGCCCACCGTCGTCAGTATCTCCTCGCAGACGATCTCATGGCGGTCGTCGTGCTGCTTGACTGTCACGACCTTGCGGCAGTCCTCAGCACGCACGGACTCGACCGAGGCGCTGAACCGGATGTCAATGCCCTCTTCGCGCAGCACGGCGGCCAGGGCGGAGGCAAGCTCCACGTCGTCACGCGGCAGCAGGCGCTCACGGTTCTGAACGAGGGTGACGCGGCTGCCCAGGCGGCTGAACGCCTGCGCCATCTCCACGCCGTTCGGCCCGCCGCCAATGATCAGCAGCGACTCGGGGATGGCTTCCAGGTCGAAGATCGTCTGATTTGTCTGGCAGCCAACGCCTTCGAGGCCGGGGATGTCCAGCGGCGCGGGGCTGGAGCCGGTCGCCAGGATGAAGTTCGCCGCCGTCAGACTCTTGCCGTCTAGGCGGAGCGTGTGCGGGTCAGTGAATGAGGCGCTGCCGCGCTTGATCTCGACGCCGTTGTCGGTCAGCAGCTTCGCCGTCGCGTCCGCCCCCTCGACGGTGCGGATCGTCTCGCGGACGTGCCGCATGACATTGGCCGCGTCCTCGCGCGTGACCGGGACCGACTTTAGGCCCACCTCGCCCGCCGTCCGCAGTGTGTGCGCGACGCGGGCGGCTTGCAGGAGCGCCTTGCTCGGGACGCAGCCGGTGTTCAGGCACTCTCCGCCCATCTTGCCCTTCTCGATGAGCAGGACGCGCATCCCCAGCGCGCCTGCCATGACGCCCGAGACGATGCCCGCCGAGCCGCCGCCGAGGATGATAATGTCGTAGTCGTACTTCGCTGCCATGGTGTCTTTCTGTGCGGCTGCCCTAGGGCTGAAGGTCTCAGCAGTGGAGGGCGGGACTTGTCCCCGCCCTCCACGTCATCTTTCCGTAGGGGTAGGGCTTGCCCCTACCCTCCTACCTTGAAACCCCACCGTTCAGGGCGGGGTACGCCTCAAACGCCCGCATCGCCCCAGTGCATCCCCGTCGGGATCGGGCCCAGGCCCGCCCGCTCGAAGTTGCGGTAGGTGGTCGTGCCGGGGCTGCCGCCGCCCAACACCAAGTCACAGCCCAGCGCGGGCGCGTCGGTCAGGCGGCGGCGGATGAGGGCCGTCTGGACACCGCGCCGCCGGTACTCGGGCAGGACGCCCGCTGTCCCGAAGTAGCCGACACCGTCCATAATCGGGAACGAGGCCATGCCGACGGGTTTGCCACCGATCTCAGCGATGTAGCGCGCGCCCCCCGGCAGGGCGTCCTCGGCCCACTGGATCGGTCGGTACTCCGGGTCTGCCTCATCCCGCCCGGCGAACGCCCGCTGGAACAGGTCCAGATAGAGTTCTTTCTCCTCCAGGCCAGAGCGCCGAATGGTGACACCCAACGGTACGTCCTCACCAGCGCGTCCGTCAGGAACGATGGCAGGGACGGTCCCGGTGCCCGACCACCACAACCCCTCCGATGCTAAACTTGAGAAAAGCGCCTCGGTCATCTCTCCGTGAAGCACCGTCAGCGAACATGGCAGGCCGTCGTCGCGGTAGAAGTCGAGCAGACCGCCTAGGGCGTCCATGTCCGCCACTCCAAATCCGTGCATACGGTTCTTGCCCCTCAGTAACGAGTGGTGAACCTTGCAGGCGACGCCGAAGCCGCTGCCAAAGTGACGAACCTCCACGCCGAACGGGTTGCCAGGGAGATGGGGTAGCGCTCCCATGCGGGCGGCATGGAAACGCGCCTGGAAGCGCTCCGTGCGGGTGATGAGTTGTTGCGTGAGGTGCGGGCCGGGCATGGAGTCAGTGTACCCGACGTGGGTAGAATACGGCTGTTCAGGGGGCGGGAGCCATGCAGAATTGCCCCCAATGCTGCTCCAACCCTTTCATGGCATCTCTGACGTTGAACTTGTCCCGATGGTACTCGGCCACATATCGGAGATAGCAGCAGATCGCCTCGCCCTGCTTTGCCGTCAATATGTTCCACTTTTCCCTCTGCCAGTCTTCCAAGTCAGGCCGATCCGAAAGAGTTAAGACATGAAGGGTATCGCTCAGAGTGTTTGAGCGACCGTCAGGCGAGTCGCCAAGGCGCCTCAAAGAGTGGATCATCCAGGCCGGCAAATAATACCGCAGCCCCTGGCCGTTGAGGTAGCCGAAATAGAACCGGTGGTGGTGCATCACCTCGTCGGGGATTTCCCACCAGTGGGTGTCGGTATCCAGCCGGCGCGCGGCGAGCCGGGCGGCCTCATCACCGTAGTCGTCCAGGACGCTCGTTTCGTGCAGCGAAACCCCGTCGCCCCGGCGCACTTCTTGGAAAGCCGCAGTGATCAGCGAAACAAGTGCCGCTGTTTCATCATCAGGAATAGCCACTTTCAGCCTCCATCCAGTCAAAGAACGGGCGGCAGTTTGAGAAGATAAGCGTGAGGCTGGCCGTTGTGTGTGCCCGTGCCCGTGACGTACCCTGTGTCAGAGACGCTGCGGGCGTCGGTCAGCGCCCAGCCCGACGCTGCACCGAGCAGGGAATTGAGGTCCACGATCTTCCCCCCGGAACAGCAGAATGCAGACTGCGGCTTGTCCGTGTTCCCGAGTTTCTTCCCGTCTTCCTCCAGGTCATTGGGGTTGGTCCCGCCGACCATCAGCCCGGCGCGGTTGATGGCATACACGACCGTGGCCTGCCCCGCGAGCGTCCCCAGGTCGGTCATCCTGCCGTCCTGCCACACGCAGGCGTGGGGGACGGTGTCCGGGCTGAAAGAGGCCGCGCCCGCCACCTGGCCCGCGTCATTGATGGCGTTCGCCAGACTGATCGCCGTACCCGCAGCGCCCAACTCGGTGGGTTTATGGGATCGCCAGAGAACGGCGCGGTCATCATAATAGGTGCTGAAAATCTCTGAATTGAGGACATGAGAGTCCGTGGAGTGGCTCGGCTCTCTTAACGCGCCCACCACCTGCCCGCTGCCGTTGATGCCGTCGCTGTCACTGCTCGCCGCGCCGGAATCGTCGAACGAGTTCACCTTGTGGCCCGACCAGAGGCAGGCATGGGAAGCCCCGAAACCGCCCCGGATGACACTGCCGGCGACCTGACCTACGGCGTTGATCGCCTGGCCCTCGCTGTCGTCCGCCCTGGACGTGCCGAGTTCGCTCATGTGCCCCTGCTGCCAGAGGAAGGCATGGTGCTTGTCCTTCTCCCTGATGTCGGCGTTGCCGGTGACCTGCCCGGCGTCGTTCAGGGCGCGGGCTTCGCTCTGCTTGCCGCCGAGTGTCCCGAGGTCGGTCATCTTCCCGTCCGCGTAGAAGAAGGCGTGGACGTCCTTGTCCCCCGGCATCAGCGACGTGCCCGCCACCTGCCCCTTGTTGTTGACGCCGTAGCCCGTGCTGCCCGAGCCGCCGAGTGTGCCCAGGTCAGTGACGGAGAGGGTGACGGCGGGCGGGTCGGCGGAGATGGAAGCATCCGTGAGGCAGGAAAAGAAAACGACACCTAAGAGAGTACGGTGCAAGGAGTAGTTCATAAAGGGGATGACCTTCCAGGCGGCATGGAACCGCGCCTGGAAACGCTCCACGCGGGCGATGAGTTGGGGCGTGAGGTGTGAGGCAGGCATGGCGTTAGTGTACCCGGACCGGGTAGAATACGGCTGCCCAGGAGGCAAAAGTCATGTTGAAGTCCGTCGAAGGCATTTACAGTGGTGGCCAGGTCGAGCTGTCGGAGAGGCCGGACGATCTAGAGGAGGCACGAGTCATCGTGACGCTCCTGCCGAACGTGAAGCCACAGCAGTTGAGCGACTATGGCATAGATGAGGCACAGGCCGCCGACTTACGCGCGCGCCTCCGGACATTTGAGGAGGACTGGAACCGGCCCGACTTGGAGGGATACGATGCCCTTTAGGCAGGGCGACATCGCCGTTGTTCTCTTCCCGAACTCCGACCTATGCACAACGAAGAAGCGGCCGGCGCTCGTATATCATTGTAGGTCTGGGTCAGTGTCTCCCCAAAAAAGAGGCCATGCGTCGAAGTCAAGAACTTCCACTCTATTAACGACGAGAGTGTAGACGACCGCCTCATGCTCACCGGCGGACTTAACCAAAACCTCCCACGTCACGCCATCAACTATCTGGAAATAGGGACAGCCGGGATCACCGCTCGATAGCCAAGCCACTGGTTTGCATATATCAGGATGGGCTGACCAATCGTTCAAGTTCACACCTCGTGATAAGCAAGCGCATTGTAACACCGTCACCGTGACAGAGTAGGGACATCCGCAGCAGGATTTGAACCCGCGACCTCCGGGCCGCAGCAGGCGGAGCCACCGCCTGCTACTTCACATGGTGGCGAGCCACGTTCCTCCGGTACTCTGGCTGTCTCTGAGCTACACGGATGTCGCATGTATTGTAGCATATCCTGCACCTGAGAAAATCCTCTCTTACGCTTCCGGCCTGCGTCGAGGAAACAGCCGCGCGAAGAGGGAGCCACACACGACCGCCAAACAAGCGTAAGCCGACCAGTCGCCGAAGCGGGTGAAGAAGGTGCCTCGCCCGTCGCCCAATGCCACGTCGCCGACAAGCACGTCGGGGGTGAACAAGGGCGACTGGCCGACGATGCGGCCCTGGGCGTCCACGATCTGCGAGAGGCCGTTGGAGTCGGCGCGGACGAACGGGACGGCGTTCTCGACGGCGCGGAAGGGGAGCATGGTCCCGTGGAGGCGGTGCAGGACGCCGCGCGGGGTGGGAGGGTCGTAGTTGGGGAGCGCGATCAGCCGCGCCCCCTGCCCCGCCTCTTGCCGGGTCGTGTTGGTGTAGCAGCTGTCGAAGCAGATTTCCAAGCCGATCTTCCCCTGCGGCGTCTCAACGACTGTGGCCGCATGGCCGGGCTGGTTCGTCTCGCGCTCGGACAGGTAGAGGTGGATCTTGTGGTGGGCGGGGGCGAGAACGTCGCCATCAGGGGCGAGGTAGGCGGCGCAGTTGAACGGCTTGGGGCGGGTGTCGTCCGAGTAGCCGACGACGAGGGCGGTTCGGAGCTGGCGGGCGAGCAGGCGGGTCTCGTCTTTGGGGCTGGGGGGGGGTGAACTCGCCGCCGAGGGACTCTTCCGACCAGACAACGAGTTTTGCCCCGCGCGCCGCAGCCTGCCGGGTCAGGGCGACGCGGTCCGCCTCCGCGCCCGCCGGGGCCAGGTCGCCGGTTTCCTCGGGCGTGAGGTCCTGGATGGCCGCCACGCGCAGGCGCGGTGCGGTCGGGGGATGGGACAGACGCAAGGTGCCGTAGCCGAGTGACAGCAGGACGAGGGCCACGCCGACGCCGAGCGGTGCGGCTTTGCGGCGTAGTGCGATCTCCATCAGGGCGGCGTTCGCCCACCAGAGCAGGAACGAGACGCCCCAGATGCCGGTGATGCCGGCGATCTGGAGGAGCGGCAGGTTTTGGTACTGACACAGGCCGATGTTGAGCGGCAGGGGCAGGAACGAGGTCAGCCACTCGCCCGCGATGCCGGCACAGGCCAGGAACAGGACGCGCCGCAGCGGGTGCCCGGCGGCGGGCACTTTCGCGGCGGCGATGGCGACGAAGCCGAGCAGGAAGGCCAGCCAGAGGAACGGGATGTAAGCCCAGAACAGCCTGGCAGTGTCGTGATACCAGCCGGCCTGCGCCGCCCCGCAAACCCCGCCCGCAATCAGGCCCAGACCGACGGCCTCTAAAGGACGCCGCCCCTGGGCGGCGATCAGGAGGGGCGCGAAGGCGAGCCAGCCCAGCCACTCCTGGTCGAAGGGCGGCAGGCTGAAGGCGAACAGCAGGCCCGTCAGACCCGCCAGCAGGAGTGGTTTCATGGGGTCGCCGCCTCGGTGCGGCGTGTTTCGATGCGTTCCAGTTCGTCAACGTCCCGGCGGCAGAGCCACAAGGGGACGATGCCGACGACGCCGAACGAACAGTCTATCAAGCGCCAGAAGTAGGGGATGCCGCGTAGGGGGCCGAAGACCAAAGCCCACGGCACGACGCAGACGCAGGCGATCATGCCGAAGGTCAGCACCCAGCGGTTGCGGACCGGGTCGCGCAGGGGGCCAAGGAAGGCGACGGCGATCATCAGGTGCCCGAAAGCCAGCCAGTCCGTGCCGTAGGCGAGGAAGGGGTAGCGGGCGTCCGTCTCGTGCAGGCCGTCCCGGACGCGCCCGATCCAGTGCGTCAGGCCGTTGTCGCCGGTCCCGATCAGCCGCGCCAGGGTGTCCAGCTCCCAGGCAAGAGGAATGGCCGTCACGCCGCTCAGGACGAGGCCGAGCAGGAACAAACTGAGCCACCATCGGATGCGCCGCCGCAGAAGGTCGGCGCGGGTCATGGTCGGCACCACCATTCTTGATAAGTCTCCCATTCCGACGGCTGGGTCGTATAGTCGGCGAACGGGGCGATCCCGGCGATGACGGAGGGGTCGGCCTGAGTGTCGGCAAGGCCCTCTCGGACGCCGAGGAGCGCCATGCGGATGTTCTCGGCGGGGGCGTGGTGCGACAGGCCTCCGGCCCCATAGGTCGGCAGGCCGAACAGGACCCGGCAGCGCGGGCTGCTGCGCTCGACGGCCCGCGTGACATGGACGGCCTGCTGATGGACCAGCCAGACGTAGCCGCGCGGCAGGTAGATTCCCGAATCGTAGCACATGACCACTTCCTGGTCGCAGAGGCGCGCGACGGCACCGAAATCGGCTTCCCGCCAGCCATGCCGGCCGATCGGGATGGGAAGCCACAGAGGGACCGCGACGGACAGCAGTTTGCCGGGCGGCAGGGCGGCGCGCGTCTCGCGCAGGAGACGGAGCAGATCGGCGTCGCCGCTCGGGCAGATCTCGCAATCCCACTGGACGCCGTCGAACCCGCAGACGGTCACGAGCCAGACCGCCTCCCATACCATCACCCTCCGCACCTCGGGCCGGGACAGGTCCACGCCGCCCCTGTCCGCCGCGTTCCCGGCGTAGACCCAGGCGATGAGTTTGACCGTCGGCGCTTTCCGGTGGAGCGGCGCGACCAGCCGCGCGGCGACATCGGGGCAGTGATGGCGCAGCGCCCCGTTCTGTGTCACGTCGCGGACGTGGAAATAGGCGTAGCGGATTTGTTCGGTCTTCAGGCGCTCGGCGAGGCCCGGCACGTCCGTTTCCTGACCGAAGTACCAAGTATATCGCAGCCACAGCCCGTTCTCGCCCCGGTTGAACGTGGGACCGACGGGGTGTGCCAAGTGAGGATAGCAGACGTAATCCAGAAGAAGCAGGCCCAGCAGGACACCGGCGACCGCGATGCAGCGCCGCCGCAGTCGCCGCTTGTGGGCGGGAGACTTCATCGCCCGTCATCCCCGCCCAGCGTCTTCTCCAGCAGCAGAAGCTCTCGGGGGATGCCGAACCAGTTTATCCACTCGATGACGCCGCGCTCCTCATAGCCCGCCCGGCGGTACAGGGCGATGGGCGGGGCGAAGGCGCGGATGGCATCCAGGCGGATGGCCCGGCAGTCCTGCTCCCGCGCCAGGCGCTCCACTTCGGCCAGGCACCAGCGGCCAAGGCCTTGCCCCTGGCGACCAGGCAGGACGGCCAAGCGGGAGAGGTAGGCGGCACGGGCGGCCGGCTCGGCCCACAGGGATGCCGACTGTTCGGGCCAGCCGGACAGGCCGAAGGTGAACGTCGCCACGGGCTGGCCGCCGTCCAGCACGGCGTAGACGTCTTTCTCGGCGGCGTGACGCCGCATCAGCTCGATGGGCGGGGGCGGCACCCAGAACGTCAGGCCGAAGCGCGCGCCGATGTCCTCGCCGCAAAGCCGGACGATCTCTTGGAGCGGCTCGATCTCGTCGGGTGTGGCTTTGTGGAGTGTCAGTGGTGGCATTGTCTAATCCGCCCGATACCAGACGCGGACGAACTGGACCCAACTGCCGGTGGTGGGCGTGCAGGGCAAGTTGCCATTGCCGCTCTGCACGCCCTTCCAATCAGGATCGGGCGCGACGACGGTTTCCACGTTGATGACTGCCACCTCCTGCTCCCGTATCCACTCGTTCGCCGCCGCGACCACCTGTGTCACGGTTTCAAGCAGGGGCGGCTTGATGAAGCCCTGCTTCCGTATCTGCTGCGGCACGAAGTCTTTGAACGCGATCATCACTTGCCTTCACCCTTCCCGCGAGCCTGCCTCAGACACACGCTCGGCCAGGAGATTGCCGCTGGGCTGGTAGAGGGCAAGTCCCGTCACCCGCCCCGCGTCCTCCTTCTGGAACTCGATCCGGTGGCCGCTCAGGCCTTCCACTTCAAACGTCGTCCCGCGAACGGGGCGGAGCGCGTAAGGCGACTGGCCGGGGAAGAGGGCCTGGAGCGTGCCGTCTTCCAGCAGGCGGATGAGGAGCGGACGCCCGCCGAGCGTGTAGTCGCCGGCGAACGCCTCCAGGAAGGCCGGGTCGCGCAGGGCGGGGTCAGCGGCGCGGGCGAAGACGATGTCGGCGACCTGCGGCTCGAAGGCGATTTGCAGGCTGGCGATCTCGCCGCTCCAGTCCGTCTCGAACCGCACCTTGCGCCGCTCCAGGTTGTTCAGCTTGTCGGGAGGCGTCTCGAAGACGTCATAGTGGAAGTGATGCAGGGGCGACGTGAAGCCGTGGAAACCGATCCCCAGGCCCTCGCCGTCCGGCTTGATCTCGACAGCGCCGTAGGCAGGGTGTTTGTAGAGGCCGGGGTAATCGGAGAGCGCGTGCGACGGGCGCGTGTCCGGCTTGCGCGGCGTCAGCCCCCGGTCTTTGGCGGTATCCTCGGCGGCCTTGCCCTGGGCGACCAGTTCCTGGAGGCGCGCGCTCCACGCGACAGGCTCAAGGCCGAGGAGCCGGTCGTAGACTTGGTACATCAGCACGGACGGCAGGGACGACCCGGAGATGTTGCACAGGGCGACGACGCCCAGCCCGTCCTGCGGCAGAAACGAGAGCAGGGTCGAGAAGCCGGGCAATGCCCCGCCGTGCTGGACCAGCTTGTGGCCCCGGTAGGAAGTGACGACGAAGCCCATGCCGTATTGGGAGTGGCCGAGTTCGGGGAAGGGCGAAACATCGGGGATGACCATCTGCGGCGTCTGCATCTGCGCGACATCCTGCTCCGACAGCACCACTTTGCCCCGGAATCGCCCGCCGTCCAGGTGCATCTGCACATAGCGGATCAGGTCGGCGACGCAGGAGTTGGCGCTGCCCGCCGGTCCCAGTGCGGCGTCCTCGTAGTAGGGGACCTCATTCACCTGCTCCGCGTCGTCCTTCTTGTAGGGCCGGGCGGCGTCGGCCTCTTTCCGCAAATCGGGGATGGAGGTACTGGTGCGGCTCATGCCCAGCGGCTTGAACAGGGTGCGCCGCACGGCCTCCTCCCAGGTGGTCCCGGTCAGCTCGCCCGCCAGATGGCCCGCCGTCATGTACATCAGGTTCTGATACTGGTAGGCGCTGCGGAAGTCCTTGCTCGGCTCCAGATGGCGCAGGCGCAGGTACAGTTCCCGGCGGGAGAGGGTGGCCCCATACCACGCGAAGTCATGGCGCGGCAGGCCGGAGCGGTGGGTGACCAGGTCGCGCGCCGTCATGCGGTCGGTGGCGACCGGGTCCCAGAGCCGGAAGTCGGGCAGGTATTCGCGGACGGGCCTGTCCCAGTCCAGCCTGCCCTGCCGGACCAGGGCGGCCAGGGTGGCGACGGTGAGGGACTTGGTGACGCTGGCGAGGGGGAACACGGTCTGCGGCGTAACCGGCAGGGCGTTCTTGACGTCGCGCTGTCCGTAGCCGGCGCTCAGGATGACCTTCCCGTCCTGGACCACGGCGAGGGCCACGCCCGGCACCTTCCATTGCGCCCGCTCCTGCTCGATGAACTCGTCCAGCCCCGCCAGCCGTGATTTCTCTGCCATGCCCGCCTCCTGCCGTTATGATACCCTACGCCGCTTCCCAAGAAATAAAAACCTGATATTTCTACTTTGGCATGATTCATGCAGTGGACAACATTGACAAACCTGTTTTGTCCCTTTGTCCCGCAACAGCTCTCTCCATTGAGCGGGACATTCCTCCAGCACCGCACGACGCTTGGATTCTAGCCTGGACCATTTCTCCCGCAGGAAGGGAAAAGACCATGCAGATCTCTGATCACGCCAGAAGCTCGGCCTCCACGACCAGCCTTCTTCTGGCACTCGTCACCGCCGCCCTCATCAGCACGGCCCGGCCCGCCCAGGCCCAGCTCACCCTGACATCGAATGGGACCGCTCTCGGCTTCAGCCTTTCCACCTTCGCAAGCGGCTTCTCTAGCGTCAACAACATCGGGCCACTCGGCATTGCCTTCCCCAGCGCGGGCGGCGTTCTGGCCACGGACTACCTCGGCAATGCGCGTCTCTTCCCGACAGACACCGATGGGCAAAATGTCGCGTCTACGCCTGTGGCCCAAAACTACGGCAACAGAAACATCCTCGGCTTGGCACAGGTCGGCGGTGCCATTTACATGAGTCAGGACAATCAGGGAAGTGTGCTTCAACTCAACCCTAACGGCACATTCAATCAAACCATTGTCAGTGGTCTCGGTGGAGCACAGGGCATCGTGGGGAACCCAGCGAATGGGCATCTATTTGTCGCCAACGCCAACGGAAGAATCTTTGATGTCAACCCTATCGCCAAGACCGCGACAGCGTTGGTCATCGGTTTCCCAATCGACGGAGTCTCACTTTCTTCTGATGGCAAGACCTTGTATGGGGCCGACATCGCGAACGGTCACATCTACGGTTTTAACACCAGCACAGGTGCCGGAGTCTTCGATTCAGGCTTTATCCCCGGCGGCGTAGACGGGACAGCAGTGGGCTACGGAAGCCTGACCGGCAATCTCTTCGTCAACACCAACGGCGGGACGCTGATGGAAATCAGTCTGGCGAACTCATTCCTGCCGACAGCGATCGCCAGCGGCGGCTCCCGAGGCGATTTCGTAAGTGTGGACCCTAACAACGGGACTCTGTTACTGACGCAGTCCGACCGCATCCTCCGCCTGTCGGGAGGCAACTTCAGCCCCGTCCCCGAAGCCTCTTCCGTCATTTCCTTTGGCTTGATGCTGCTCGGCGGCTGCGGTGTGTTCCTGGCTTCCCGGAAGCGCAAGCCTCGCTAGGCATGACACGCATCAAAAAAAGAACACCCGCACCTCCCGTGAGAGGGCGCGGGTGTTCTTTTTTGCGACGGCCCGGCGCACGGACTAGCTCAACGGCGCGGTCTTGGGCGCGTCGTACCAGTCCACCGTCCAGTCGTCGAACGAGGCGGTGGTGTTGCCCTGGGTCCACAGGCCGACCTTGCCGCCGGTGTAGTTCGGGAGGGTCGTGCTGATGCGCTTCTGCATGTCCACCCACCCACGCACCTGGCCGTCGTGGACCAGGAGCCGCAGCGTGTGCCAGCCGGGCGCGAGCGGCGTGGGGGCGGCGACCGCGGGCGGGGGGGTGATGCCGGCCACCGGGGAGACGGCAGGCACAGGCGGGACCGGGGCGGCGGGCAGGGTGATCGAGGTCTGCTGCACGGTCGTGTGGGTGGCCCCGGCGATCTGGATCAGCGACAGGTCGCCCAGAGCCTGGTTGCACCGCAGGACGGTGTAGTTGTTCGGGTCGAGGTAGGCGCAGACGATGCCGACGGCGGGGCTGGCCTTGCCGGCGTCGATGCGGAAGCGGACGCGGATGTCGGCGTTGCGCCCCTGGTCGGCGCGGTCCAGCAGGAGGGCGAAGCGGTCCGCCCGGAAGTTCGGGCCTGTAGCGCGGGCGACCATGCCGTCGGGTCCGGCCTTGTCGGCGGCGACGGACCAGACCGGGGCCGGGCCGGGCGTCCCCGACCCGACCGGGGCCAGGCCCGTCAGGCCGCCCGCCGCGAAGTTGAAGACGCGGGTGGAGGCGGGCGCGTCCGTCCAGACGTCCAGCGTGTCGGTCGCCCACGGGTCGGACGGGCGCTGGTTGCGGCCCCCCGGACCCGTCTTGGGCGCGAAGGTCGCCAGATAGTCCACGATCTGGGCGGCCTCTCCCGGCTCGATGGAGTCGGAGGCGTGGTACTTGGTCAGCATCGTCGTCACGGTGCGCTGCCACTCGCGCCGGGTGTAGGCCTTCTCCTCGGGCTTGGGCAGGTTATGGCAGGCGGAACACTTCTCGGCGTAGAGGGCCTTGACCTGAGTGGTGTCGGCCTTGGGTGTGTCGGCGACCGAGCGCGTGGGGGCGGACAGGCCGGCCGAAAGGGCGATGCCTGCGGCGGCGAGGGAGGTGACGGCGGCGACAAGGGTGCGAGGGTTCTTCATGGGACAAAGTCTCCGGTGACGGCGATCAAGCGACGGTTTATTATAGCACGGATACGGCTGCGGTAGGTTGAAGACGCACGGCGGGACACGAAAGTTCACCCTTGACAAAGCGCCCGCCCGGTGTTATAATTCCGGGTCCCTCATCCCCATATTTCTACGAGGTCGCTTTGCAAGGATACTGTGTGCGCTGCCGCGCCAAACAGGAGATGCTCTCCGCCACACGGACGCTCATGAAGAACGGCCGCCGCGCCATGGTCGGCCTGTGCGCCTGCTGCGGCACGAAGATGTCGGTGGCCGGCAGGTGGGACGATGCGCCGGAGCAGGTGGCCCAGACGCAAGAGAACCCGGCCCCTCCCGCTCGCGAAAACGGCCGGGATTCTGGGTAGAATGAGGACGGCGCGACCCCGCGCAAGGAAGGTCTTTTCCCCAATGGCAAATGATAAAGAATTTGTAAAAGGCCTGGAAGACGTGATCGCCGGCGAGTCCTCCATCTGTGACGTGGACGGCAAGAACGGCAAGCTGATCTACCGGGGCTACGACATCCACGACCTGGCCCAGAACACGACCTTCGAGGAGGTCGTGTATTTGTTTTGGAACGGCGGCCTGCCGACGGCGAGCCAGTTGAGCGCGCTGCAAGCGGACCTTGACGCCGCCCGCGCCCTGCCCGAAGCGGCACTCGACATGCTCCGGCGGTTCCCCAAGACGGCGACCGCGATGGATGCTCTGCGGACGGCGACCTCGCTGCTGGCACTCTACGATCCCGACGAGGGCGACGAGAGCATGGAAGCCAACAAGCGAAAGGCACTGCGCCTGACCGCCCAGATGGGCACCATCGTCGCGACCCTGGACCGGCTGCGGCAGGGCGAGGAGCCGGTCGCACCGAAGCCCGGCCTGTCCACGGCGGGCAATTTTCTGTACCAGCTGACCGGCCGAGAGCCGAGCGAAACCGAGACGCACGCCCTGGACGTTGCCCTCGTCCTGCACGCCGACCACGAGCTGAACGCCTCCACCTTCGCCGCCCGCGTCACCGTCGCCACCCTGACCGACATGTACAGCGCCGTCACCAGCGCCGTCGGGACGCTGGCCGGACCGCTCCACGGCGGCGCGAACGTCAACGTCATGCACCTGCTGGCACAGATCGGCACGCCGGACCGGGCCGAAGAGGTCGTGGGGCAGATGCTGGCTGAGGGCAAGAAGATCCCCGGCATCGGCCACCGCGTCTACCGCGCGCTCGACCCGCGCGCCGTGTCCCTGCGCGAGATGTCCCGGCAGCTCGCCGAGTCGTCGGGCGACTCGAAGTGGTACGAGATCAGCGAGCGCGTGCAGGAGGCCGCCGACAGGGCGCTGGCCGCCAAGGGCAAGACGACGCTGAAGGCGAACGTGGACTTCTTCTCCGCCTCGGTCTATCACATGCTGGGCATCCCCGACGACCTGTTCACGCCGGTCTTCGCCATCTCCCGCGTGGCGGGCTGGACCGCGCACATCCTGGAACAGCTCGGCGACAACCGCCTGATCCGCCCGCGCGCCATCTACACCGGCCCGCGCGACCTGACGGTGAAGCCGATCGGCGAGCGGTAGACACCCGACGCAGCGCAAGCGGCGGCCTCTCCCTTTCAGGAGAGGCCGCCGCTTGTTTGTGAAGGCTCGGGCCGGCAGATGCGAACGGTCCGTCAGGAGACGCGGACCCGGATGTCGTGGGTGGCGTGGGGGGGCTTGTCCGGCTCGAACCGCCGCGCCTGGCGGAAGTGGACGACGGTTTCGCCCGCCCCCACCCCCTTCAGCGCGAACTGTTCGTCCCGGCTCCCGGTACGCCCCCGCTCCGGGCCGGCGGGGACCGTCCCGAGCGCCTCGACGGCCACGACCGCCGGGTCTTCGGCCACCGCCGACCACTGGTAGCCCGCCGTGCCAAGCCCCGGCAGGGCCACCGTGGTCTGCTCGCCCGTCCGCAGCGCGATCTCTTCCATGGGTTGTTCCCCCGCGCCGCGAACGGGCGACGCCCTCAGTGCGTGGTCGAGCCGAAGACCGGCCCGGTGTGCCAGCCGTCGCCGCCGCGCCAGTAGTGCTGGAGGCCGCCGTCATTGAGCAGGGCGATCACCTCCAGGTCGAAGCCGAAGCTCGACTCGATTAGGCCGATGACCTGGCGGACGTTCCCGCCGAAGGTCGCGCTGTGGGACCAGTTCTGGCTCCCCTCGTTGTCCCGCCACCAGTGCTGGATCTGGCCGTTCACGGCGACGCACAGCTCGTAGTTACCCTGCTTCAGCTCGGTCGTGGCGGCGAACTCGCCCTCGATCATGACGGGCGGACTCTTGACCCCCGCCCCGAACTTCTCGGCCGCCGCCCAGCCCTTCTTGTCGGCGTCGTCGCGCCAGTACCGCTGCATGGTGCCGTCGGTGTTGACGCACACCACGTCCAGGCCCCGGTCGTGGCGCTGGACCAGGGTTGCCCCGCTGAGGGCGACGTTCGCGCCGAAGGCCGCGCTCTGCTGCCAGGTCCACGGGGGGCCGTCCATCCGCCACCAGTGGACGAGGTTCCCGGCCGCCGTCCGGACCACGACCTCGAAGTTGCCGGGTGCGCCGTAGTCGCTCTGGATGAAGCCGGGGACGCCCGCGACGTTCGGCGGGCCGAACACGCCGCCGTCGTTCCATTTGGCGGTCGCCTGGTCGAAGAAGCGGTGGTGCAGCCGCCCGTTCGTTGTGGGGTAGATGTACTCGAAGTTGCGGTTGAAGGTCGTCCCGGTCGCGGTGGGGCTTGCCGCGCAGTCGTTCGCCACCGTCTCGGCCAGCGCCCAGACGAGGGAACTGCCGTCCCGCCAGTAGTGGCGGATCGCGCCGCCGGGGGCGACGGACCAGGTTTCAAAGTTGCGGTGCAGTGCGCCGTCCCCGCTCTCGAACAGGTTCCCATTGTGGATGCGGCGTTTGGTGCAGGGGTCAGGGTTGAGGTTCGTGTTGGGGACGCCGAACTTGGCGTTGTCGTCGATGCCGCACTGGCCGTACCCGAACCAGCAGTAGCCGGCCATTCCCCAGCTCGTGCCCCAGGAGTTGCGGATCAGCCAGGCCTGGCGCGCGTCGTCGTACCCGACGATCACGATGCAGTGGCCGCCGCGCAAGGCCCCCGTGACGTGCTTGTACACGCCGGAGTTCGCCCCGTAAGCGTCGAAGTCCTCGAAGCACTCGAAGCAGGCGGAGAGCGGGCCGACGGCGTCGAGCCAGTCCTTCTGGTCCTGGATGTTGCTCAGGGTCACATAGCCCCCCACCTTGACGGTGCGGCCCGTCCGGTCCGAGGTGGGGGCGTAGGGCTTGTTCGCCGTCTCGTAGGGCCAGCAGCCGGGGTCGGCGACGCCCTTGGAGTCCATGAAGTCCAGCGCGTGCGTCGGCCAGCCGCCGTCCCCGCAGGCCGTCCCCATGCCGTCGTGTACGTCGCCCTCGGAGCGCAGGCTCCAGACGAAGTGTTCGATGCGCGTCATCGCCTCGACCACCCCGACCGCGCTGAAGGCCCAGCAGGACTCGCACGGCCCCTGGTCCTTGATCTGGGTCAGCCAGGTCCAGCTGAAACGGTTCCGCCAGTCTACCGAGGCGGGTGCGCCGCCGCCCGACGGCCCGCCGGACACCGATGGTGCCCCGGCGACGGGTGCCTCCACATGGAGGACATGCCCGTTGGCGGAGATCGGGCCGAGGTTCTTGATGACGGGGCTGCTGGGCGCGTTGGGGATGAGCGTGTGCAGGGCGTCGGCGTTCATGAAGCCGCGCTGGATGCGCCGGTCGCGCAGGAAGGGGTTGTTGGTCGGGCCGCTCAGGAACTCCCTGATCTGGACGCGCGGCACGTTTGCCGCCTTGACGGCCTGGGCGAGATCGCCCCCGAGGGCGTGGTGCGGGAGGGCATCCTGATCGCGCATCTGCGCGTCGATCTTCCAGGATGCGTTGGCGGCGGTCAGTGCCTTACGCACGTCGCCGATAGTTAAAGCAGTTGGCATAGAACTCTCCTTGAAGCAGCAGTGGTTTCGGGGTCTAGCAACGGTGGTCCCTGCGGCGGCTCTTACGGCGCGTCGTCAGGTCTTGCGGGTGGAACGGGCAGGACAGGGGACTTGGTACATCGCGTGAGAGAACTGTTGGAAACGCGATGAATGTATTATAAGCCATTTTTCGTGATCTGTCAAGCCCTATTTTTGGTGTCTCGATGACATGAGAGCATGGAGGGGCGGACATGGAGAAGAAGGGCGAACACGAGGTTCGCCCCCACGGCAACGGGACCCTTTGTTCAGGGAGCGCGTCGCCACGTCCGGGGCGGCCAGATCGCCCGGCACGGGGGCATCAACCCGCGTGAACGTCCGCCGTATCAAGGAGCCGCTACTGCATGCGTCTCCCCTTACCGCTTGATGATCGCGTCGTCGTTGCCCGCCGTGACGAAGCCGCGCAGGAGCGGGCCAGCCAGGAACTCGTGCGGGAAGCCGAGTTCGATGCGGCTGGCCTCGTTCAGCTTTTCCAGTTGAGCCGCTCCCAATGTCACGTCCAGGCAGGCGAGGTTGTCCTCGATCTGGTGCGCCTTGCGCGAACCGATGATCGGGATGACGTCCGGCCCCTGCGCCAGAAGCCAGGCCAGGGCGACCTGCGAGGGAGTCCGGCCCATCTCCGATGCGGCATCCACGACCGCCTGCGCGATGGACAGCTTGCGCTCGGAGAGGGGCGGCGAGCCGTCGCCGCCCAGCCGGGCACCCGCCTCTTTGGCGTCCCCGTTGTACTTGCCGGTCAGCACGCCTTGCCCCAGCGGGGACCAGGGGGTGACGGTCAGGCCGAACGCCTTCGCCATCGGGATCAGGTCTCGCTCCGGCGTCCTCTCGATCAGGCTGTACTCGATTTGCAGGGCCACGAACGGCGTCCACCCGCGCAGGTCGGCCAGCGTATTAGCCTGGGAGACGACCCAGGCCGGGGCGTCGGAGATGCCGACGTAGCCGACCTTGCCCGCGCTGACCAGGTCGTCCAGGCCGCGCATGACTTCGTCCACGGGCGTCATGAAGTCCCACGCGTGGAGCCAGAGCAGGTCAATGTAGTCGGTGCCGAGCCGCTTCAGGCTGCCCTCCACCGAGCGCATCATGTTCTTGCGGCTGTTGCCGGCAGCGTTCGGGTTGCCCGCGTTGGCCGGGGACATGGGGCTGTCGGGCAGGGTGTACTTGGTGGCGAGGACGAACCGGTCCCGGTCGCCCGCGATCAGCTCGCCGGTGATCGTCTCGCTGCTGCCGTTGGTGTAGAGGTTGGCGGTGTCAATGAAGTTGCCACCCGCCGCCGTGAACGCCTCGAAGACGGCCCGGCTCTCGTCTTTGGAGGCCCCCCAGCCCCAATCCTCCCCGAAGGTCATGGTGCCGAGGCACAGCTCCGACACGCGCAGGCCGCTCCGGCCCAGTAGCTTGTATTTCATCGTGTTCTCTTTCTTTAGGCAGCCAGCGAGGCCATGTCAATGACGAAGCGGTAGCGCACGTCGCTTTTCAGCACGCGCTCGAAGGCCTCGTTGATGTCCTGGATGTTAATCATCTCCACATCCGCAGTGATGCCGCGCTCGGCGCAGAAGTCCAGCATCTCCTGAGTTTCGGGGATGCCGCCCGACCCCGAACCGGCGATGGACTTGCGCCCCGCCATGAGCGAAACACCCAAGACGGCCGGCTCCAGCGCATCAAGCTGTCCGACCAGGATTAGCGTCCCATCAAGCTTCAAAGTCGCCAGGTAGGGGTTGAGGTCGTGCGCGCTCGGCACCGTATCCAGGATGAAGTCGAAGCGAGCGGTGACCGCCTGCATCTGGGCAGGGTCGGTGGAAAGGACCACATGGTCCGCGCCCAGCCGCCGCGCCTCTTCCTCTTTGCCTGCGCTCCGGGTGAACAGCGTGACTTCGGCACCCAGCGCCTTGGCGAACTTCAGCCCCATGTGGCCCAGGCCGCCCAGGCCGACGACAGCGACTTTGTGGCCCGGCCCGATCTTCCAGTGCTTCAACGGCGAGTAGGTTGTGATGCCCGCGCACAGGAGCGGCCCGGCGGCCTTGAGGTCGAGCGCATCCGGGATGTGCAGCACGAACCTGTCGGAAACGATGATCTTGTCCGAGTAGCCGCCCTGAGTGGGCGTGCCGTCGTGGCGGTCTTTGGCACCGTAGGTCGAAGTTGGGAACTCCTCGCAGTAGACCTCCAGCCCGGCGCGGCAGGACGCGCAGTGCCGGCAGGAGTCTACCAGGGTGCCGACGCCCACCATGTCGCCCGGCTTGAAGTCGGTGACGTCGGGGCCGACGCTGCTGACGCGCCCGATGATCTCGTGGCCCGGCACCATCGGGTAGGTACTCCAGCCCCACCCGTTGCGCGTCTGGTGGATGTCGGTGTGGCAGACGCCGCAGTAGAGGATGTCGATGCAGACGTCATCGGGTCGAGGGTCTCGTCGCTCAAACTGCCACGGCGCGACCGGCGTGGTCGCCGACTGTGCCGCATATCCTGAAGTTGTTATGCTCATTGGTTTCTCCTGCGATGTTGTGAGAGTATCTTACTTCCAATGGCACTGAAACCTGTGGCCGGATACTGCAAGGTTGTTGCCTAATCCTGCAAACGAGGCGGGTATACTCTGGACATGGAAAACGTACTCTGCGAGAAGCGAGCTGAATTGACCACCCTCCTGGATCGCCTGACCGTCTCCGATGGGACATACCCGACTGCGATCACCCCCCTGACTCTGTACCGGCTGTCGGCCCCATCACCGCCGGCCCACGGCGTTCAAAGGCCGACTTTCTGCATGGTCGCCCAGGGCAGCAAATTAGCCATACTCGGGGAAGAGGCCCACCTACACGACCCGTCACGCTATCTGCTCCTCTCGGTTGACCTGCCGATCATGGCACAGGTGGTTGAGGCGTCACCCGAAGAACCGTACTTAGGGTTTTGCCTGGACATTGACCCGCGCCAGATCAGCGCCCTGCTTCTGGAAATGGATGTGCCGAAGGCGGATGGGACATCCACGCGCGGTATGTCGTTGTGCCGGACGGATGCGCCGCTGCTTGATGCCGTGGTGCGCCTCCTGCGCCTGCTGGACACGCCGAAGGACGTTCCCGCGCTGGCCCCGCTGGCCCAACGCGAGATCCTGTACCGCCTGCTCACCGGCGAACAGGGCGCGCGACTGCGCCAGATCGCCGTCAGTAACAGCCTGACCCAGCGGGTCGCGCGAGCGATTGAGTGGATCAAGCACCATTACGCCGAGCCGCTGCATATAGAGACCATCGCGCAGGAGGTGTGCATGAGTACGTCGGGGCTGCACCACCACTTCAAGGCCGTCACCGCCCTCAGCCCGCTCCAGTACCAGAAGCATCTGCGCCTCCAGGAAGCGCGCCGCCTGATGGTGTACGACTCGCTCGACGCCGCGACGGCAGGCTACCGCGTCGGCTACCAGAGTCCATCCCAATTCAGCCGCGAGTACAGCCGCCTGTTCGGTGCGCCGCCCCTGCGCGACATCGGGCGGCTACGGAACGCCTCTTAGGAGACGATTCATCGCGCCCATTTCCCCTGCCGCGCCCTCTTCCCCTGCCGTCTTTCCTTTGGCTGCCGCATTCATGCGGTTGACAGCAATAGTCTCCTTGTTCTGTGCTGCCCACAAATGAAGGGGCACCAGCGCCCCTCGTAATGTCTGCCCGAGTTGGGTCAGCTCATAGTCCACACGCGGCGGCACCGAGGGGAATAGGGTGCGCGTGACGATGCCATCTGTCTCCAGTCGCTTCAGAGTCAGCGTGAGCATGCGCTGCGAGATACCGCCGACACGCCGCTCGATCTCGTTATAGCGCAATGGCCCCTTGGACAGTGTCCCGACGACCATGATGGTCCACTTGTCGCCGATAGTCGCCAGCACGTCGGCAAGACCCTTGCAATCGGTGGCGGACAGAGAACCGTCAGGAACAGAAATGTTCGTTTCGCTCATAAAAGTGCCTTCTTGTAAAAGATCATTGTACCTACTATAATAGCGCTACGAACGAATTGTTCGTGCGGTCCCAATCCAGAAAAGTAGACGCTGCAACCGATGAAAGGACATGATCATGCCAAAACTTCTCGTTGTCGAGGCAAGCCCACGGGGAGAGTACTCGATCTCCCGCAACCTCGCGAAAACCTTTGTCGAGCAATGGAAGATCGCACACCCGGATGGCGGAATCGTTGAGCGCGATCTCGCAAAGAGTGATCTGCCCTATGTGAATCTGCCCTGGCTGGGAGCCAGCCTGACGCCTGCGGAGAAGCACACTCCTGAGATGAAGGACGTGCTTCGGGTGTCCGACGAGCTTGTCGCCGAACTCCTGGCCGCAGATCACATCGCGATCAGCACCCCGGTCTACAACTACAACATCCCCGCAAACCTGAAGTCTTATGTGGACCACATCGTCCGCAAGGGGCTGACGCTGGGCATGACGGGCGAGGGCCTGGTTCATGGCAAAAGATGCACGATCCTCATGGCTTCGGGCGGCGTTTACACGGAGGGTTCGCCGATCCGCGACCGGGACATCGCAACGATGTACCTGCGCCTGATTCTCAAGGTGATTGGCATTGAGGATGTCACATTTGTCGCGGCTGGCGGAAGCAAGGCCGTTGACCTCGGAGAAAAATCGCGAGCCGAGTTTCTCCAGACGTTTGAACCAGCAGTCACGTCTGCCGCGCAGTCGTAATCGGGCGCTTGAAGAAGCGGTCGCTCGGTATTGGCGTGGTGCTGACTCTCGATAGCAAAAAAGCCCGGCTCTCTGGTGAGTGGCCGGGCCACGCCGTTTTAAGGGGGCGCGATGGATCGCACCCTCACGGCAGGCGCAGGTATACCTCTTCCGACTCCGGCGCGGCATAGGCGATCTCCCAGGGCACGAAACCGAGGCCGGTGTAGAGCCGTGCCGCCGCCGCGTTCTCGCGCAGATGGCTGGTCGCGATGATCTCCGCCTCGGGGGTCAGCCGCAGACGGCGGATCACCTCGATCATCGCGGCCCGCCCATACCCTTTCCCCTGATGCGCCCGGTCTATCATCAGGCGCGTGATGAACCCCACCCCCGCCGCCATCTCAATCATCGTGAAGCCGACCATCGGGACCGGCGGGTCTTCCTCGAAGCCACGGGCGGCTGCGTTGTAGACCGCTAGGGGCCTCATGTTCGGGTTGACGTATGCCTCCGCCAGCGACTTGGCGTTGGAGGCGACTAGGCCCGCTTGGGCATCCTCAACCTGAAGAGCGAGGCATTCGCGGTAGTTGGCGAGCGTGACGGGGCGCAAATTGACTTCAGCCATGCGTTTATTCCTCTCCAGTTGGGGTATACTGTCTCCGATATTTAACCGGGGTTAAAATAAAGATTAACGCGAGGCAATATGCACACCGCCGCCGTGGAAGATTACGTCAAGACGATCTATAAGCTGCAAACGCAGACCGAGACGGTTTCGACCTCGGCCCTAGCCGAGCGGACCGGGACGACAGCCGCCGCCGTGACCAAGATGCTCAAGCACCTGGCGCAGCTTCATCTGGTCTCCTATACCCCGTATCATGGCGTCCGCCTTTCCCCGATGGGTGAGAAGATCGCCCTGGAAGTGATCCGGCATCACCGGCTGCTGGAACTGTATCTGGCGCAGGCAATGGGCTACTCCTGGGACCAGGTGGACGCCGAGGCGGAGAAGCTGGAACACGTCATTTCCGAGGAGTTCGAGGAGCGGATCGACACCCTCCTGGGCCATCCCCGCACCTGCCCGCACGGTGACCCCATCCCCGGCCCCGACGGCACACTGGTGGAGGAGCGCCTGCGCTCCCTCAGCGAGTGCTTGCCGGGCGAGGTCGTCGCCATCGCCCGCGTCAAGGACACCGACGCCGCCGTGCTGCGCGCGCTGACCGCCCGCGTCATGCGCCTGGAGACGGTGATCGCGGTCCTGGACCGGGACAGCATTGACGGCCTGCTGACCGTCCAGGTGGGCGACCAGCGGCACGTCCTCGGCCCCGCCCTGGCCGGCAGCGTCTTCGTCACTGCACCGAACAAGAACAAGTAAGAAGTACCAATGGACGCCATCGAAGAAACATATCCACCGCCCACAGGAACGTCGCAGGGCTGGCGCGGGCCGGTCCAGCGGAACAGCCTGCCGGAAGTCTTTCAGTCCATCGCCGTGCCCAGGGACGCGAGTTCGTGGCGGCGGTTCCTGGCCTTTTTCGGGCCGGGCTACCTGATCGCCGTCGGCTACATGGACCCCGGCAACTGGGCGACGGACATCAGCGGCGGCTCGGTCTACAGCTACCGGCTGCTGTCGGTCATCCTGATCGCCAACTTCACGGCCATCTTCTTGCAGGCCCTGGCCGCGAAGCTCGGGCTTGTCACGGGGCGCGATCTTGCCCAGGCCTGCCGGGACTCGTACAGCAGGCCGGTTTCCCTCTTCCTCTGGCTCTCCGCCGAGGTCGGCATCGTGGCCTGCGACGTGGCCGAGGTCATCGGGGCGGGCATCGCGCTCAATCTGCTGTTCCATATCCCCCTCATCATCGGGTGCGCCCTGACGGCCCTGGACGTGCTGGCGGTACTGGCCTTGCAAGGGAAGGGCTTCCGCTATGTCGAGGCGCTGGTCATCACGCTCATCGGCACGATGATGGTCATCTTCACCATCGAGATGGTCTACGCCCGGCCCGCCTGGTTCGGCGTCCTGGCCGGGTTCGTGCCGCACGCGGAGATCGTCACGGACCCGGCCATGCTCTACATCGCGCTTGGGATTTTGGGCGCGACGGTCATGCCGCACAACCTGTATTTGCATTCGTCTATCGTCCAGACACGGCGCATCGGGACCGAGGCGAAGGAGATCAAGGGCGCGATCCAGAGTTCCTACCTCGACTCGACGGTCGCCCTGATGCTGGCCCTGTTCGTCAACGCCGCCATTCTGATCCTCGCCGCCGCCGTCTTCTACAAGCACGGGCACCACGAGGTCGGCGACATCCAGGGAGCCTACAAGATGCTGACGCCGCTGATGGGCGTCGGGATCGCCACGCCGCTGTTCGCAATCGCCCTGCTGGCGTCAGGCCAGAATTCGACGCTGACCGGGACGATGGCGGGGCAGGTGATATTGGAAGGCTTCACGCACTACCAGATTCCGGCCTGGCTGCGGCGGCTGATCTCCCGGATGCTTGCCATCGTCCCGACCCTCTTCATCGTCGGCCTCTACGGCATGTCGGGCACGGGAAAGCTCCTGATCTTCAGCCAGGTGGTGCTGTCGGTGCAACTCTCCTTCGCCGTCATCCCGCTCGTACAGTTCACCGGGGACCGGCTGAAGATGGGGCAGTTCGCGAACGGCTGGGCGACGAAGGCGATCGGCTGGACGCTGGCCGTCATCATCTTCGGGCTGAACTCGTACCTGGTCTACAAGACGTTCGTCCCGGACGGCGCGCATTAGCAGGGCGCATTAATACCCGTTTGCGCCTGCCTGCCACCTGGGTACTGTGTCCCTAACGTACAGGAGGACTTCCCTTAATGGCTCTGCAAACGATCTATGCGCTCTTCCAGGATGTCGCCGACGCGGAGCGCGCCATCGGCGCGCTCCAGGACCACGGCGTCCCGGCCGCGAACATCGGCGTCGCCACCCGCCGCCCCGCCGAGCAGGACGAGGCGGGCCGCATCCACACCGGCTTCACCCGGCTGACCGATAACGACTCCGTCCGGTTGGGTGAGCCGGAGGTGGCTTATGTGCCCCAGCCGGGGACCCTGCCGCCCGCCGCCCTCGCCGGGACCGTCACCCCGGCAAGCGCGGTGGACACGCCGCTGAACGTCGCGACGGTCGGCAAGGAAGGCATCACGACGACGACGCCCCAAGACGCTGCCGCGGGCGCGGCCGTCGGCAGCGGGGTCGGGCTGGTGGCGGGGATTCTGGCCGCCGCCGCCGCGCTGACCATTCCCGGCTTCGGGCTGGTGCTGGGCGGCGGGGTGCTTGCCGCCGCCTTCGGCGCGACGGCCGCCACGGCGGCGGCGGGCGCGGCGGTCGGCGGCGTCACCGGCTATCTGCGGGACATGGGGATGTCGGAGCAGGCGGCGACCAGCGTCCACGACCGGCTGGCCGAGGGCGATTATCTGCTGACGGCGACCGTGGACCCCACGCGCTACGACGACATCAAGATGCTCCTCCAGAAGTACAACGCCGTGGGCGTTGACATCAACGTCAGCGCGGCGGGCGAGACGATCACAGACGCTCGCGGCGGCGACTCCCTGACCACCCACCCGGCCGTGCCGACACCCTCCTGGGAAGCTCCGGCAGTTTCTGCCACGCACGCCGTCGGCGAAACACCGGACGAGGCGCTGGCGCGGGAGGAAGCGGCGCGGGCCAGTGGGGCGCGCACCTACGGGTCTTAGACGCGAGGCACAGACCGACGGTGAGGAGGGCGGACACAGGGGTCCGCCCCTACGGGCGCAGGCCTTGTCTGTAGGGGCGCACCTGCGTGTGCGCCCTTCCTCGCGTGTGCGCCCTCTCGCCTCCAATCCTGCCCTGCATCTGCCTCCTTATTGACCTCCCTCCCCGTTTCCGGTTATAATGGCCCTATGGCCGCTGTCTTCCCCCCGCTCCGCGCCGTGCTGTTCGATCTGGACGGCACGCTCATCGAAACCCACATTGATTTTCCGGCCATGACGCGCGACATGGAGCGGCTGGCGCGGGCGGCGGATGTCCCCGAAAAGATCACGGCGGGGAAAGACATCCTGGGCCTGGTGGACGCGGCGTCCGAGGATGTGAAGGCGCGCGGCGGCGACGGCCCGGCCCTGCGGCGGGCGGCGTTCGCAAGGCTGGAAGAGCTGGAAGTCGCGGGCTGCGCGCGCCCCGCCCTGCTGGCCGGGACGCGCGAGACGCTGACGGCACTGCTGGAGAAGGGAATCAAGGTCGGCATCGTCACCCGCAACTGCCGCTGCGTCTCAGTCGGCCTGCTGGCGCGGTTCGCCCTACCTCACCACCTGCTGCTGACGCGCGACGATGTGGCCCGGACGAAGCCGAACCCAGAACATCTGTGGGAGGCCCTGCGCCTGCTCGGCGAGGCACCCGAAGCTACTGCGATGGTCGGCGACCACTGGATGGACGTTCAGGCGGGGGTTCGCGCCGGCTGCGCGGCGACATTGGGCGTGCTGGGCCGGCACGACGCCGAATGGTTCGCCCCCTGCCCTCCCACGGCAACGGCGCGCGACCTGGCCGAATCCGCATTTCTGTTCGGTCTGGCCTGACCCATGCTGTTGTCCGTCTGCATTGTGAACTGGAACACGCGGGACTATCTGCGCGAATGCCTGACGGCACTCGGCCAATACCCGCCCGCCGGGGCGGACATGGAAATCATCGTCGTAGACAATGCCAGCAGTGACGGCTCGGCGGCGATGGCGGCCTCCGAATTCCCTGCCATCTCACTCATTGGGAACTCCGACAACAAGGGCTATGCCGAGGGCAACAACCAGGCTTTAGAGAAGGCGGCGGGCGACTTCCTGCTGCTCCTGAACCCGGACGTTGTCGTCCATCCCAAGAGCCTGACGCGCGCCCTGGCTTTCATGGCAGATCACCCCGACGCGGGCGCGCTGGGCTGCCGCCTGATTGGTAAGGACGGCGAGACACAACGGTCGGTGCGCGGCTTCCCAGACCCCGGCCCGGTCCTGTGGGATGCGTCCGGCCTGTCGCGCCTGTTCCCGCGCTCGCGCCTCTTCGGGGCGTACCGGATGACGTTTTTCGATTACGACCGTGTCTCGGAAGTAGACCAGCCGATGGGATCGTTCCTGCTGCTCACGCGCGCCGCGCTGGACAAAGTCGGACTGCTTGACCCGCAGTTCCCGATCTTCTTCAACGAGGTGGACTGGTGCTGGCGGGCCAAGCGCGAACACGGCTTCCCGATCTACTACACGCCGGATGTCGTCGTGACGCACTACGGCGGGAGCAGCACACGGCAGGTGAAGGCCGCCATGGTGCGCGAGTCGCATCGGTCGCTGCTGCGCTTCTACGACAAGCACTACGCCCGCCTCGCGCCGCCGGTCAGGTGGCTGATTCGCGGGGCGGTGCTGTTAAACGAGTGGCGGCTGACGCGCCGGGCAAGGGAATAGCTCGATGCGTCACGATATCAAGTACAAAATCTGGCCGATTGGCTCCCAGGGCGTGTGGAGGCGTGGGAGCCTCATCGAATTGCTTCTTGACGTTCCGCACTTCCGATTGGCTAGGGATGGAGGCACTCTACCCGCGCTCACGGGGATGAACCAGGTTCTGGCGCAAGGCATAAGTGATGCCGGGATGAGTGGCCGTTGTGAATGGACTCCGCTCCAGCTTTCTGAAGATGAGTATCAGGAAGTAGTACTTGAGTTGCTAACTGAACCCGGCACGAATTTCCATCTATGAACGACATCGCCGTCATCATCGTCAACTGGAACGCGCAGGAGGACCTGCGGCGCTGCCTGCACTCGCTCTACGCCGACCCGCTGCCGCGGGCGGCCTATGAGGTCTGGGTAGTGGATAACGCCAGCAGTGACGGCTCGGCGGAGATGGTCGCCTCGGAGTTCCCGCAGGCGCGGCTCATCGCCAATACGGACAACGCGGGATTCTCCAAGGCAAACAATCAGGCCATCGCACGGACGGAGAGCCGGTACGTCTTCCTGCTGAACTCCGACGCCTTTATCCACGCTGGCGCATTAGACCAGCTTGTCGTGTATGCCGACGCGCACCCGAAGGCGGGGATCGTCGGGCCGAAGGTGCTGAACTCCAACGGCTCCATCCAGTTCTCGTGCCGCCGGTTCCCCTCGCTTGGCGCGGGCTTCTTCCGCAACACCTACCTTGGGCGGCTGTTCCCGCACAACAAGTTCGCCCGCGACTACTTGATGGTCGGGTTTGACCATGCGAGCGACATCACTGTGGACTGGGTTTCGGGCTGTGCCATGCTGATCCGGCGCGAGCTGTTAGAAATGATCGGGGCGCTGGATGAGCGGTTTTACATGTACTGCGAAGACGTAGACCTCTGCCAGCGTGCCTGGGAAGGCGGCTGGGAAGTGGTCTACGCGCACCAGCCCGTGGTCACGCACGCCATCGGCCGGTCGAGCGACAAGAACGGCGACCGGATGATCATCGAGTTCCACCGCTCCTGGTACGAGTACGACCGGAAGCGGCACCCGAAGGCGTCGCTCCTGCGCCGCGCGGCCGTCTACTCGGGCCTGTGGCTGCGGGCCGCCGTCCGCATCGCCAAGCGGCGGGCTTCCGCCCGGCACCACGCGGGGCGGGCACGGGCAGCCTCGCGCGAGTCAGCTATAGCGGTCAAGACGACCGTAGCAGGCGGTGGGGATCAGGGCAACCCATGAGGATCGTCCCTGCCGCCCTCCTGGGCCTCGCGCTGCTGCTGGCCCCCGTCTACGCGGCCATTCCTGACAATCCCCTCCCCGTCTGGGAGTCCTGGCTTTCGGCGGGCATCTTCGCGGCGGCCCTGGCCGCCCTCGTCGCCGTCTGGCGCGGGGATCGGGCGTTTCAGACGCCTTCCAGCCGTGCCGAGCGAGCGTTTCTGATCCTGCTAGGACTGGCTTTCCTCTCCATCCCCGCCCGCCTGGTCGTTCAGCACGGCACGGGGTTTTTCGGCGTGATGCTGCACGGCTGGGCGACCCTGGCGGCCTATGGGGCGGCGTTCGCCCTGGCACGGCGCGTCGCCCGTGATAGGGCCGCGCTGTACGGACTGGCCCTGGCCGCCGTGCTGGCCTCGGGGTATGTCGCCGAGCAGGGGGTTCTGGAGGACCTGCCGTTCCTGCTGAAACACCAGACGACCTGGCGCGTGTTCTCAACCTCCACCCCCGACTACCTGGCGGGCTACCTGGTCATGCTGCTGCCCGTGACACTGGCCCTGTTCCTCCAGGTGCCTGGGATGCGCGCCGTCATGCCCCTGGCGCGCAATGCGGCGACGGCACTGCTCGGGCTGATGCTGCTGCTCCAGCTTGCCACACTGGTCGCGACCGGCTCCCGGTTCGCACTCGTCTCACTGGCTGTCGCCCTTGTCGTCTTCGAGACGGCGTTGTGGCGGGCGCGGCGGCACGGCCAGACTTTGGACCGGACGACACGCGGGCTGCGGGTCGCGCTGGGGGTCGGGCTGCTGCTGGCGGCCCTGGTCTTCGCGCGGCCGGTCTTCCTGCGCCTGACCAATCCCGACCCAAATTCGGGCGCGTTCCGGGCCTGGACCTGGAAAGGGGCGGTCCACATGGCCGCCGCGAACCCCGTGCTTGGAACGGGCATCGGGACCTGGGAGGAACAGTACCCGCGCTACGCCCTGACTGGGTTCACGCGGGCCGCCCACCAGTCGTACCTGCAACTGGCCGACGAGTGCGGCGTCCCCGCCCTGCTGGCGCTGCTGGCGACATTGGGCCTGCTCGGCTCCTCGCTGGTACGCGGGCTGGTCATTGCCCCTGCCGAAGCGCCGACGCCGGAACCCGTGCCGGTGCCGCAGGGGCGGGGGCCGAAGCGCCAAGCCCCTGCGGTCGCCGCCGCACCTGCGACGACCGACGCCTTGCCGGCAGACCACCGGCTGCTGCTCTGCGGCCTGCTGGCGGCCCTGGCAGGGGGCGTCGTCCAGAACCTCAGTGACTCAGACTGGTACGTCTTCTTCCTGGGCTTCACCTTCTGGGCGCTGGCCGGCCTTGCCGCCGGGATCGTCGCGCCAGCCGCCGCCGAAGGGAAAGACGGAAAGCCGGCAAGGCCGCTCCTGTTCGCCTCCGGCCTCGTCGCCGCCGCACTCGCCGCGCTGGCCGCGACGCAGGCGGTCGGGGCGATGTATGCGGGGCGGGCGCTGGAAATGGCGGCGGCCGACCCGCAGGGCGCGGCAGGCATTTACGACGCGGCGCGGGCTTGGGACCCGCTGAACGCGCGCTACGCGAGCGACGAGGGGTACAAGATCTTTTTCGCCCGGCTGGGCCGGTTGACCGAGGCGGAGGCGTCGGCCCGCGCCGCCGTCGCCCTCGCGCCGGACTCGGTCAACTACCGGCGGCTCGGGAAGATTTTGCAGCAGTTCGGCCGGCAGGCGGAGGCGCAGGCGGCTTACGAGGCCGGTCTGCGCGCCGACCCCAACTCGCTTGACCTGCTGCTGGACATGGCCCAACTCAGCCCGCCTCCCGCCTCGCTGGGTTACTACCGCCGCCTCTCCGACCTGGAGATGACGCCGGTCGGGACGGTCCGCGCCCTGGGCGAATACACGGAAACCAAGTTCGCCTACGGGGACACGGTCATGGGGGATGAGGCCGCCAAGACCGATCCGGCGCGGGCGGCAGGGTACTACGCGCGGGCCGCGCACGTCCTGGAACAGTACGCCGACGGCGGGGGCAGCCAGAACATCCAGCAGGAAGCCCAGCACGGCAACAAGGCGGACGCGCATCAGGATGCGGACATGCGCGGGCTGTACCAGCACGTCCTCCCCGCCTGGATCGCCGCCGCGCCGCCGGACCAGAGGGCCGCGCTGAGGCGGCGTCAGGAGAAATACGGGCGGATTTATGACGCCCTGATCGCTCAGTCGTCCGATCAGCAGCCCAAATCGGGTACACTGTAGAGCAGATTTCTCAGGAGACACTACCCGTTATGAACATCACCGCCACCAAGCGCGGCCCGCAGAGCAAGGGCGAGCGCAAGAAACGCATGCGCCAGGGCTTCATCCCCGGCGCGATCTACGGCAAGGGGCTAACGCCGGTCAACGTCGAGGTCAACACCAAGTCCATCGCGGACGTGCTGACCGCAGAGACGGGCCTGAACACCGTCATTGACCTGACGGTTGAGGGCGACACCGCGCCGCATTCGGTCCTGGTGGACAACCTGGAGCGGAACCCGATCACGCGCGCCTTCGTGTCCGTCGGCTTCCACCAGGTCAAGAAGGGCGACAAGGTCACCGCCCAGATCCCCATCCAACTCATCGGCGAGCCGCCCACGGTCGCGACGGGCGAGGCGGTCCTGGAACAGACTCTGGAGGCCATCACGGTCCACGCCGAGCCGGGCAACCTGCCCGCCCACCTGGACGTGGACGTCGCGCACCTCAGCCCCGGCGACGTGCTGCACGTCTCCGACCTGCCGCACAACCCCCTGCTCGAGTTCACCTCGGGCGAGGAGACGGCCATCGCCGCCCTGCACTACTCGCGCACGGCCCAGGCCGTCGAGGAGGCCGACGTGGCGGCGGCTGAGGCCGAGCCTGCCGGCTTGGACGCCGTGACCGAGCTGCGCGCCGATGCGGATGCCGGTTCGGACTCGGTGACGGGGGTTTAGCCTCCGGCGCGCGTGACCGGCACTTCCAGCACTGGAAGTGCCGGTTTTCTTTTGACCTGGTACAATCACCCCATGACCGAGCGCATCTATCTCGACCACGCCGCTACTACCCCGCTGCGGCCCGAAGTGAGGGCAGCGATGGAGCCGTACCTGGCCGCAGACGGCTTCGGCAACCCGAGCAGCCTGCACGCGGACGGGCAGCGCGCCAAGCGCGCCCTGGACGCCGCCCGCGACACGGTGGCGCAGGCGTTGGGCGGGCAGTTCTCCGAAATCACTTTCACCAGCGGCGGGACCGAGGCGGACAACGCCGCCCTGGTCGGCGTCCTGCTGGCGCGCGGGCCTGGCAGCCATCTGGTCACGGCGCGGGCCGAGCATGAGGCCATCGGGGAGACGGCCCGTTTCCTGGAAAAGCTCGGCTTCGGCGTCACGTTCGTGCCGGTGGATGAGTTCGGCCACATCTCGCCGCCCGACATCGCAGACGCCATAACCGACCAGACGGCGCTGGTTTCGGTCATGCACGCAAACAACGAGGTCGGCACGGTCCAGCCCGTGCGTGAGATCGCGGACATCGCCCACGCGCGCGGCGCGTATCTCCACACGGACGCCGTGCAGACGTTCGGCCAGTTGCCCGTGAACGTCGGCGATCTGGGCGCGGATCTTATGACCGTCTCCGCCCACAAGATCTACGGGCCGAAGGGCGCGGGCGCGCTGTATGTCCGCTCCGGCGTCCCTATCGAGCCGCTGCTGCACGGCGGGGGCCAGGAGCGCGAGAGGAGGGCGGGCACGGAGAACGTGCCGGCCATCGTCGGCTTCGGCGAGGCCGTGCGCCTGATGCTCCCCGAGCGCGATGCCGAAGCCGCGCGCCTGACGGGGCTGCGTGACCTGCTTTTGGACGCCCTGCGCCGGCGTCTCCCCGGCGTCCTCCTGAACGGCCACCCGACCGAACGGCTGCCGAACAACCTCAACGTCTCGTTCCCCGGCCTGGATGCCGAGACCCTGCTGCTGGCCCTGGACCGGGCGGGCATTTCGGCCTCTTCCGGGTCTGCCTGCACGTCCGGCAGCATCGAGCCGAGCCACGTCCTCACGGCGATGGGGCTGGCCGACGACCGGGTGCGGAGCGCCGTCCGCCTGACCCTGGGGCGCGGCACGACGCGGGAACAGATGGACCGTACCGTAGACATCCTGGCGGGCATCGTCGCCCGCCTGCGGCCCGAGCCGCGCTGAGGCACCGACCGCCATGAACATTCTAGTCAATCTTCCTCCCGGCTTCTTCTCACTCCCCGCTCTGGTGCCTGCTTTTGAACGTCTGGCGGCGCTGGGGGAGGTGCGGCGGACATCCCACGATACGGCGGAGCCGTTCGGGCCGGACCTGGCCTGGGCGGATGCCGTCTTGATATGGGCCTGGCCGGTCTACACGGAAGCGATGCTGGAAGCCGCGCCGAGGCTTGTGTTCTCGGGGAACCTCGACATCACCCAGGCCGGGGCGCGGGCGGCCTTGGCGCGGGGGCTGCCGGTTTCGGTTTCGCGGGGCGGGTTTTCTCCGACCGTGGCCGAGTTCGCTCTGACGCTGATCCTCACCACGCTGCGCCGGGCGACCGCCCACCAGGAGGCCATGCGGGCGGGGGACGACGTCTGGATACGCAGCTTCCCGACCGGGATTGACCCATGCGAGCGGGAGCTGACCGGGCGCAGCGTCGGCATCGTCGGGCTGGGACAAATCGGGCGGCGGCTGGCCGAACTGCTGCGCCCCTTCCGGTGCGACCTGCGCGTCGTGGACCCGTTTGTCACGGATGAAGTCCTGGCCGCGCACGACGCCCGCCGGGCCGGCCTCGAAGAGATGCTGCGGGCCTCGGACGTCGTCGTCCTCTGCGCCGCCTCCAATGCGGGCACCCGGCACCTGCTGGGTGCCCGCGAGATCGGGATGCTCCGGCCCGACGCCGTCCTGGTCAATGTCGCGCGCGCGGCCCTGGTGGATACCCCAGCCCTGACGGAGCGCCTCCAGCGCGGGGACCTGTTCGCCGCCCTGGATGTGTTCGACCGGGAGCCGCTGGAAAAGGACTCGCCCCTGCGGGCCATGCCGAATGTTTTCCTGACGCCGCACCGGGCGGGCGTCACGGTCGCCGCCGCGCGGCGCATCTTCGAGTGGCTTGTGGACGACCTGGAAGCGGTGGTGGGGGGCCGCGAGCGCCGTCACCCACTGACGGAGGCCATGCTGCCGAGCCTCGACGCCTGAGCCTGCTCTGATCCTGGAGACACAAAAACGCCCCGGCAGGGTCCTGCCGGGGCGTTCACATCGTCTAAGCCGTCGCCGCGTAGTTGTCCGACCCGCCCACGTCGTGGAAGACGGGCAGGTAGTCGCGCCAGACCTCGTTCTTGGTGCCGTTGATGTACTTGGTCAGGCTGATGTACGGCACATAGCGCGGGCGGCGCGGCGGGCGGGCCAGTTTCATGCCGCAGTGGGACAGCAGCTTGTCGCCCTTGCGGGCGTTGCACCGGCGGCAGCAGGCGACCAGATTGTCCCAGTGCATCCCGCCGCCCACCTTCTTGGGAAGGATGTGGTCGATGGTGAGGTCACGGGTCTGGACGCCGCAGTACTGGCAGGTGTAGTTGTCGCGCGCGAAGATGGACCGGCGCGACAGCTTCAACTCCGGCAGGGGCCGCTTGACGTGGTAGCGCAGGCGCAGGACGGACGGCGCGGCGAAGGTTTCGCCCTCGCCGGTGGTCAGGCGGGGCGCGGCGTCGTGCGCGTGCAGGACGTCGGCTTTGCCCAGGTACAGCAGCACGACGGCCCGGCGCAGGTTGCACACGTTCAGCGGCTCATAGTCGCTGTTCAGAATAAGTACCTCATGGCTCATAGTGATGGTCGTCCAATCCTTTCCCGTATTTCCCGTCTAGTCTTTCCCGTCAGGTGTCCGTCAAGTCTTCGGCCTAGGAAACAAAAAAACCCGCCTCGACCTTGCCGTCAGGAAGACGGCGCGGGTCGCAAGCGGGTGGTTGGCGCGTAACAGTGGTGTTGCCACACATGCACGAGGCGCGCATGGGTGTGGCGGTGCGCGTGGGCATGGTACAGCGCGTGCCGGTGCCGCGGCATCCCCCTTCCCGCTTCCTCCCGCTCGTGCGGGCTTTGAATGTCACTCCAAGGTCGGTTCATAGGATGTGGCGCGCGTTCAAGACTTCTGCGATGATTGTAGCAAGTTTCGGGCGGCTTTGTCAACAAGGAGGAAGGAATTTTTGAGGAGGCAAGGCCGGGTACAATAAAGATACCATGATATTTGATTCGCTGCTCCTGGCCGCCGTGCGGGACGAACTCGGGAAGGCCCTCGTCGGCGGCAAAGTTGATAAGATCGCCCAGCCGGACCCGCTGGAAGTCGTCCTACGGGTTTACCACGCGGGGCACAAACATGACCTGATGCTCTCGTGCGACCCGCAGGAGGCGCGCATCCACCTGACCCACCTGCGGCGCGAGAACCCGCCCACCCCGCCGCCCTTCTGCGCGGTCCTGCGGCGGTATCTGGATGGGGCCTGGCTGGACGACGTTTCCATGCCGCTCGGCTTCGGCGAGCGGGTCCTGCACCTGCACTTCAAGGCCGTGGACGGGGCACCCTATACCCTGATCGCCGAGATCATGGGGAAGCATTCCAACCTTATTCTTGTGACCGGGGCGGGAACGATCCTGGGCGCGGCCAAGCCGGTCGGGCGCAGCATCAACCGCTTCCGGCAGATACTCCCCGGCCTGCCCTATGTCGCGCCGCCCCGGCAGCGCGGCAAGCGCGACCCACTGGCCCCGCTCGACCCCGAAACCGCCCCGCTGGAGGACGACGAGGCGCTGTCGCCGGAGGAGGCCAAGGAGTGGCTGATGGCCCACTGGTCGGGGGTCAGCCCGCTGCTGGCCCAGGAAACCATCCTGCGCGCCCGGCGGGGCCTGCTGACGCCGCAGTCCCTCAGCCACGCCTTGACCCTGCTGCTGACGGTGGTGCGGGTGGGCGACTGGATGCCGCGCGTCTGGACCGACGAGGCGGGCGTGACCCTGGGGGCCTATCCCATCCCGCTCCTCTCGGTCCCGCCAAGCCAGCAGCACCTGCGCGAGTCGGTCAGCGTCGCCCTGGACCATGCCTCGGGGTCCATCATCCGCCGGGACACGTTCGACCGGGCCAAAGAGTCGCTGCTGTCGGCGCTGCTGCGGACTCGGAAGCTGAAGGAGCGGGAGGCGGAGGAGTTCCAGAAGGGCTTGCAGAACGCGGGCCGGGCCGAGGAGTACCGGCAGACGGGGGACCTGCTGCTGACCAACCAGGCACAGATCCAGCGCGGCCAGTCGCTGGTCTCGGTGCCGGACTACTACGCCCCGCCGCTGCCGGACGGCGAGCCGACGATGCGGTTCATCGTGCTCGACCCGACCCTGCCGATCCACGAGAACGCCGAGCGGTTCTACAAACGCAGCCGCAAGGCCGAAACGAGCGCGATGACTCTGCGCGAGCGGCGGGCACAGGCCCTGGAAGAGGCGGCCCTGATCTCCCAGGCCGAGCGGGAGGCGTCGCGGGCCACGACGCCCGAGGAGATCGCCGCCATCCGCACCAGCATGGCCGAGTCGCTGGCCCACGGCCCGCAGCCGACGGGGCCGGCCGCGACGGGTTCGCGCCCCGCCCTGCCGGAGTTCGAGGGCCACAAGATCAAGCGCACGCACACGGTGGACGGCTGGGAGATACTGGTGGGCGAGAACGCGACTTCTAACGACTACTTGACCACGAAGATCGCCGTGTCCTCAGACATCTGGCTGCACGTCCGGGCCGCCGCCTCGGCCCACGGGGTCATCCGCGCCCAGAACCGCCCCGCCGCCGTCTCCCCCGCCGCCTTGCAGCAGGCCGCCGAGATGGTCGCCGCCCGCAGCGAGTCCAAGCACTCGTCGCTGATTCCGGTGGATTACACGCTGAAGAAGTACGTCCGCAAGCCCCGCAAGAGCGCGCCGGGCGCGGTGACATATCAGAACGAGAAGACGCTGTTCGTCGCGGGCATCCACGGCGAGAGCGCGTAGTCGGTCGGGAAGGGTGTCCCGCGTCTGTGTCAGCCCGAGTACCCGTAGGCACCGCGGGCGTCTTTCCATACTTTTGACCGGCGCACGACGCGGCCCGCCGCGTCGCGGTAGGTCAGCAGCAGCGTGCCGACCGCGTCCAGCCGGCCATCCTGGGATTTGTAGTCGACGGGCCAGGGGACGTCCGGCGGCAGGGTGCCGAAGAGGGTCGTGTGGTGGACCGTGAGGGCATCCACGGCCCGCGTCCCCAGCGTCCGGCCCTGGGCGTCGGCGACGGTCACGGTTTCGGAAGCGCCTTCCACGTTGACGCGCAGGCTCTCGTCCGGCCCGCTCTGATCCCCGCCCGCTCTTTCGACGACGAGCGAGCGCTCGTCGCGGAGGACGATCAGCGGGGAGGGGGGCAGGTGGCCGCTCCAGAGCAAGGCCCCGGCGCTGACGCGGAAGACTCCGCCCGCCCCCTGGACCTGGACGCTGGGCGTCGTGATGGACACCTGATCGCCCTGGATGCGGGAGTCCTGGCTGCCGAACCGGGTGGGCGGGAGGTGTCCCGCCCAGAGGAGTACCCCGCCTTTGCCGGTCAGCCGCGCGCGCCCATCCCTGGTCTTGTCGAAGAGCAAGTCGGGCTTGGCGACGTCCGCGACGTCGGACCAGAGCACCCGATACCCGCCGTTTCTCAGGATGTGGACGCCGGCCTTTGTCTCCTGGATGAAGGCGGTGAGGGCGACCGGTGCAGTCCAGACGACCGCTTCCGGACCCTTCACAGCGCCCACATCGCCGTTCTTCCCCTGGTCCGTGATCGTCAGGACTTTGTCACGGTATGCCACCCGCAGCCTCGGGACGAAGGCCGGAGGGCCGGAGAACTCTACCGGCTGGAAGTGGAGGTCTTTCAGGGCGGCGTTCCCGGTTGGCGTGGGGGCGCTGGAGAACTGCGGCTCGGCCGGGGCGCTTTCGCGGTGCCTCAGAAACGACGGGGGCCATGCCAGAGGGTGCGGGTGCCCGCCGAGGAGGAGCAGGCCCCCCGCCAAGGGCAGCAGGGCGAGGCAGGCAAACCCCCATAGGGGCCGCTTGCGCCGGGGCAAGTTAGACCGGGACGGGAGGGGCGGCGGGGGCGGTTCCATGGCTGGCGGTTCAATCCTCTCTCGGGGACGGCGCGTGGAGGCTCAGGAAGGTCGGCGGGACGGCGTCGGTCAGCCAGACGCCGTTGTCCGAGCGGTAGAAGAGGCGGCCGGCCTGGGACATGGCCGATGCATCCACGGCGAAGATCACCGGCCGCCCGTGGCGCGCACCGACGGCCCGCGCGGTCCCCACGTCGGCGGAGAGGTGAACGTGGTGGCGGCGCATCTTGTCCAGGCCGGTGCGGGCGATGACGTCGGCGGTCTGGTGCCCGGTGCCGTGGTAGAGGATATTAGGGGGCGTGGCCGGTTCGAGCTGCAAGTCTACGTCAACGCTGTGGCCCTGGTTGGCGCGGAGGAGCGTTCCCGTGGAGTCGAAGGAGAACCGCTGCTTGCTGTTTTGGGCGACGACCTCCTCCAGCTCGGCCCGCGACAGACCAAACCGGTGGCGGGCGCAGGCGGCCAGCAGGTCGTCCACCCCGACCCAGCCGCCCGGCGCGAGTGTCAGGCCGAGGCCCTCAGGGTCGTGCCGGAGGTGCTTGCTCAGGAACTTGCTGATGCGGACCAGCCGCGTCTCGTTCATCCCACCTGCCCCTTGTAGAGTCGGTGCCATTCGGCGGCGATGGCCGTCGCCCCGGCCAGGTTCGGCTCAATCTGCATGACGATCCAGGGCTGGCGGGAGGCGACTCCGTGCCCGTGGAACAGGGTTTCCAGGTCCGCCAGCAGGAATCCGTGCCGACTGGCCAGGGCACGGATGCCGTCGTTGAGGGCATTGAAGGCGGTGCGCGCCTCGGCCGCCATGCCGAAGGAGGCGATGCGCGAATCGTCGCCGTCGGTCGGGTCGTAGACGGTGTTGACGATGACCGGGCAGGCGAAGGCGGTCAAGCGGGCGGCGATCTCTTCCAAGTTTCCCAGCGGCTCGCCCGCGACCCGGCCCCAGCCGGCGATGGAGTTGAGGGCCTGGAATGCGCCTTGCAGGAAGTCGTTGCCGCCCGCCGTCAGCGTGACGACATTGGGCGTGGCCGTGATCTCGGGCCACGCCTCTAAGACGCCCGCCGTGGTGCGCCCGTCGCGGGTGAGGTCCTGGAAATGCGCTGCGCCGAGGAGCCGGGCGAACTGGCTGGCCGCGCCGCCGCTGCCGACTTCGGTATATTCGTCAATGCTGATCGAGTCGCCCAGGGCGAGGTAGTTCATGATCTCTCCCCGGCCATGAATGGCCGGTCTATTCTTGAATGAAAGTCGTTGCGCGACTGAGGAACGGACAAGCCAGGAAGGGACAGGGCAGGAGGGCGCGGCAAGCAGCGCCCCTACGTCAGCCCTTACCGCCAGCCCCCGTCAGGATGTTGAGGGCGGCGCGCAGGGCGGCCCCCATGTTCGTCTTGTCTTCGATCTGCTTTAAGGCCCCGTCGGCACCGCTGCGGGCCTGATTGCGGCTGTAGCCGAGGGTCATCAGGCCCTCCACCACGTCGTCGTAGATGTCCTCGGCGGCGGGCTTCTGGATCTTGACCTGGATCTGGTCCACCTTGCGCTCGAAGGCGAGGGCGGCGAGTTTGTCTTTGAGTTCCAGCACGAGCCGCTGGGCGGTCTTCAGGCCCAGTCCGGGGATGCGGACGAGGCCGCGCGTGTCCTCGGCCCCGACGGTCCGTGCAAGCGCTTCGCCGTCCATGGCGGACAGGATGGACAGGGCCACTTTGGGGCCGATGCCGGTCACACTCAGCAGCAGCTCGAAGACCTTCTGGTCGTCGGGGCGCAGGAAGCCGAACAGGGAAATCTCCTCGGCCCGCATGTGGAAATGGATGTGCAAAAACGCCGGCTCGCCGAGGGCGGGCAGCGACCCGTGGATGCTGGCCGGGACGGAGACTTTATAGCCGACGCCGCCGACATCCAGGATGACGGCCGTGGCCTCGGCGTGGACGAGGTTGCCGCGCAGGGAGGCGATCATGGCGTGGCCCCGCTCGTCTGGGTGATCTTGCTCGGCCGGGTGATCTCGTGCCGCAGGGCGGACGCCAGCGTGTCCATCATGGCGTCGTCCACCGCCCGCGCTTCGGCGGGGTCGTAGTGGTCGCCGAAGCGCGAGTCGGCCCAGGATTGCCCGGCGAACTCGCGCGCCTCTTTGTACCGGGGGAAGATGTGGAAGTGGGCGTGGGGCGTCAGGTTCATCAAAAACATGTAGTTGAAGTGATCGGGCGCGAACAGGGCCGTGAGCGCCTGTTTCGTCTCGCGCAGGGAGGCCCACAGCGCCGTCAGCTCGGCCTCGGTGAGCGCGGCGATGTCGGTCTCGTGGCGCTTCAAGGCGAAGAAGACGCGGCCCAGGGTGGCCTGGTTCTCGTTGAGGACGAGGGTCCAGTGGTCGTTGGCGAGGACGACGCCGCGCGAGGGCGAGCAGAGGGGGCAGTCGGGGTCAAGGTCGGGCATGGGGTGATTATACCTGACAGGGGAGGGAATGCGTGAAGGGCACGGGGCTGAACCCCCGTGCTGTAATAGTGCAAGCCCCCGAGGGTAAGGGCGAAGATTCAGGACCGTGTAGGGGCGGGGTCCCCCGCCCTCTTCTGCCCGCGAAGGCGGGGATTTGCTCTATCGAGGCGCGGGGGTTCAGCCTTGTGGCTCTTCCTCCCACGGCGGCCAGTCTCCCGATCAACGTGACGGAAGGCGTGCATGGTTTCGCGCAGGTCGGCCACGAAATCGGGGTCGGCCATCGCCTCGGCGGCAAGATCACGCATCCGGGCGCGACGCGCTTTCCGTTCCGGAGGCCACGCGGCCTCGGCGTCAGGTTCTTCGGGCATGTCCGGCATGGTCGCCTCTACAGCCAGTACGACGTGACGGATAATATCTCCTCCGAATGGAGGCACTGGCGGAGGGTGGCGGCGTCGGGGTTGGTCAGGTAGACGCTGCCCTGGTCGTCGGCGCGCAGGACCTCGACGAGCGGGAGGGTGACGGACCCGCCGAGTTCGGACTGGAGGCGGCGGGCGGCGCGCTCGTCCTTGCGCGGGTCGGTGAGGTCGTACTCGACGTACATGACGCTCATCTCGCGCTTCAGCCGGCGGACGTCGGGCTGGGCGGGGTTGCCATAGATGGTGATGCGGCTTGCCATGGGTGGGGTGCTTTCTTGGGTGTGGCGGTCAATCGTCGCCCATCTCGCGGGAGATGCAGGGGGACAGGGGGGCGTTGCTGCTGGACAGGGCGGCGGCCTCGACGGCTTCGGGCAGGGTCGGGTAGGCGTGCATGGTCAGGGCGATCTCCGAGACGGGCAGGCGGGCGCGCATGGCGAGGCAGATCTCGTTGATGAGCGCGCCGGCCGCCGCGCCGACGATCTGGCCGCCGAGGATGGTGCCGCCCGCCTGGAGCGAGACGATCTGGACGAAGCCCGATGTCTCGCCGGTGATGATCGCCTTGTCGAGCTGGTCGAACGGGAAGCGGGCGATGTCCAAAGCTTCCTCGTGGTGGGTCATACGGGCCAGGGCGGGGGTCAGCCCGACGCTCGCCACTTCGGGGTCGGTGTAGGTGACGCGCGGGATGACGCGGTAGTCGGCGGGGCAGCACAGGTCCTCACCGCGCCACGCGGACACGGCGTTCATGGCGGCGACGGCCCCCTCGTAGGAGGCGACGTGGGTGAACTTGTATTCCGAGGAGACGTCGCCCGCCGCCCAGACGTGCGGGACGTTGGTCTGGAGGTGGGCGTTCGTCTTCAGCCGCCCGCCGTCCTCGCAGTGGACGCCTGCGGCCTCCAGGTTCAGCCCGGCGACGTTGCTTTTGCGGCCTGCCGCGACCAGGATAGCGTCACAACGAATCTCCTCGCCGCCGCGCATCGTGAAGACCCGCTCGCCGCCGTGCCGCGTGATCTTCTCCACCTGCGCGTGCGTCACGATGCGGACGCCCTCCGCCGTCAGCTTGTCCTGGAGGACGAGGGCGGCGTCGGCGTCGTCGCGGGCCAGGATGCGCGCGCCGTTGTGCAGGATGGTGACGGCCGCCCCGAAGCGGCGGAAGACCTGGCCCAGCTCGCAGCCGATGGCCCCACCGCCGAGGATGACGACGCGGGGCGGCAGGGTGGTCCAGTCGAAGACGGTCCGGTTGGTGTCGTAGCCCGCGTCTTCCAAACCGGGGATGGGCGGGACGGCGGGCAGAGACCCGGTACAGAGGATGAACTGCTTCGCCCGGTACTGTGCGCCCGTCTTGCCGGCCTCGACCGTGTGCGGGTCCAGGAACCTGGCCCGCTCGCAGACCGTCGTGATGCCCTGGCGGCTGAAGCTGTCAATCGCGCTGCCGCCGCCGACCTCCTCGATGGTCTGCCGCGCATGGCGCATGACCGCGCCGAAGTCGGGCTTCCCGCCCGGATGCGCCGGCAGGCCGAACTCGGACGCCCTGCCCATGCGGTCCCACAGGGTCGCCGAGTGGATCAGGGCCTTGGAAGGCACACAGCCGGTGTACAGGCACTCGCCGCCGATCAGGGCCTCTTCAAAGAGGACGACGCGCGCCCCCCTCTTTGCCGCCGTCCGCGCCGCCTTCGGACCCGCCGATCCCGCGCCGAGTACGGCGACATCAAACTCCTGTATGGCCTCTTGCATGGCAGGCATTATACCTGATGAGCGCCCCGCTCCACACCCCTGCGTCGTATTCTCACGGCGGCAGCCACGGTGCTGGGGAAGGGCAACCGCTGGGAGGGGAAGGGCAACCACGGGGGGTTGCCCCTACCGGGACCGGATTGCGTAGGGGCAGGCCCCCGTGCCTGCCCTTCCCTCAAAATCCTATCCCACGATGGGCGCATTTGAAATACTTCAGATTTTCCTAAAATACCTATTGACACAAAGTATGGATATGTGTTACAGTTGTTGTCATAGGTGTCCAATCACGGGCACGGGTGAACGCCATCAATCATTCCGATGAGTCACGCCGAAAGAAGGAGACAATAATGAAGAAGCCCAAAGGCTTTACGCTGATCGAACTGCTCGTCGTCATCGCCATTATCGCGATTCTAGCAGCCATCCTTTTCCCCGTTTTCCAAAAGGTCCGCGAGAACGCCCGGCGGGCCTCCTGCGCCAGCAACCTGAAGCAGATCAGCATCGCCGTCACGCAGTACATCCAGGATGCCGACGAACGGCTCCCGTTCGGCGAGAACTGGCGGCCGTCAGTTGACCAGTGCGGCCTCAAGTACCAGGTGAATCCGTTCCTCAAGGCCAACGCGGTCTGGCTCTGCCCGAGCGACGGCACCTGGGCGAAGAACAACCCCGATGTCGGTCGCTCCTGTGACACCAACCCTCAGCCCTGTTCAAGTTTCCCCGCTGGCAACAGCTACGGGTCGGAGATCGACTTCTGGTACGACAGCCACATCTGGACCCTGGCCGCGTTCGCGGACACCCAGCAGGTTAACAATCACAACGGCTCGCTTTCCTACAGGACGGGCGTTGACCCCAACGGGGCCTGCACGGGTGGTGCCAGTGGGTCAGAGTTCCGCGATGGAACCAACACCCTTGAATCGGGCCAGACCCGGAGCGGCGTCTCCCTGTCCCAGATCCAGAACCCGACCACCAAGGGCCTGGTCTTCGACGAGCAGGGCTGGCACGAGGGCGACCCGAACACCAACAGCGCGGTCAACGGCGGCCGACGCAACATGGCGTTCTGCGACTCCCACGTCAAGTATGTGCGGTTCGCGGACATGATCTCGGACCCGGACGGCGGGCTGAACGAAGTCATGCACCAGTAGAGCTGATTCCTGGTCTTTCATACTACCTCCTACCTTGCCGCAGTTTGATGAAGCGTGATTAAGAACGCTAGTCATCAGATTGCGGCAAGCCGGCACAAAGGCATTGGCGGATGGGGTGGCATGGGCTGCCCTTTTTCGTTTTCTTGTCCCCTGAACGCGACTTAGAAGACGAGCCATAAAAACACCCGGCCACAAACTATGAGATTGTAGCCGGGGTAGTCGGTGCAGAGCGTTAGAGGATGCTTTGCAGTTCATCGCCTCCAGCGGATCAGGCTCCTGTGTTGTATTTCAGGTTGTAGATCCTAGGGATCTGACCGCCGAGGAAGTATTCGATGTAGCGCCATGACCCAACGGGGCCGCCGTTGGTCGCTGAGTCGCTACAAAAGTAAGTGTATGGACTGCCGTTGTCGTGCGAGCCGTTAAAGGCTGTCCAATGGACCAGGTCGTTCGAGACAGCGATGAATGGGTAGCCAGGGTTACCTGACAGGTTGAAACTCGCGTCACTGATCGTCATGGACTCGCCGAGATCGCACATTACATAGACGCCCGGTTGCTGGCCTGAGCCGCTATAACCGGCGTCAGCCGTCGTCGTTACGGCGTTGGGTGGAGGAGCCATGGCGCCCCCTTCGGCCCACCCGATGGTCCAGGCGACGAACGTAGGCACTGGCTGGTCTGGTTGGGGGTTGATGATGATCCCGGACTGTGCCTGGACCACTGGAGTGTTGGCGAGGAAAGCAAAACCGAGCAGAAGCCCCAGAACCAAGAGCCGAACGGAATGAGATATTGTGCGAGGTGAGACGAAACGAGAGGTCATTTGTTTTCTCCCCTAAAAGTGCCTCAGAGGCATTGAACGCTTCGACAGTGTTTCAATTTCCTTTCCTATGGAAGTCACTTGGCGGAAAGCGAAAAATTGTAATCCGCCTCGCTTGTGTTAGACGATACCCAGCTAGACAATCTCTCAATCACATCAATTAGATTACCTGTGTATGTCCCCCTTGACGCCACCTCACCTGAACAACACGACGCCCATTGCGCCCCGCCGCATCGCCAAGCGGGACCGGCTATTGATCGCGTTCAGCGCGCTGGCCCTGGTCGTTGCGTGCGTCTACATCGGGTGGTCCTGGAAGGCTTGGACTCAGCCGGGGATGCGCTACTACGAGCAGGGCATGGACTATGCCGCCGCCAAGCATTACGACCTGGCGGAGCAGGCCTGGATCACCGGGACTCAGAAGGACCCGCGCGCCTGGCAGTGCTACGCCCAGCTCGGGGCGCTGTACGACCAGGCGAAGCACCCGGCGCAGGCGGCCTACGCCTATGACGCCGCCACCAAGATCGTGCCGGACAGCGGCGACCTGTTCCTCAGCCTGGAACGCGCGCAGACGGCGGCGGGCAATCTGGACGCCGCCTATGCGGCGGCGAAGCGGGCGACGGCGTTGCTGCCCAATTCGGCGGCGGCGGCGGGCGACTACGGCCTTCTGGCTTCCGGCAAGCACCGCGACATGGACGCCATTGCCTCCCTGCATCACGCCCTCTCCCTCGACCCCGGCTCGGCCAAGTACCTCATCGCGCTGGTCGCATTGGAGATCAGCAACCTGGACCTGACCCGCGCCGAGAGCGACCTGGCCCCCTACCTGAAGGCGCACCCGGAGGACTACCAGGGCCACTACTACATGGCGGTCATCCTGAACCAGAAGCCGCGCACGCCCGACAACGTCCGCCGGGGCATCGAGCAGGCGGAACTCGCCCTGCCCCACATGATCCACGACCCGCACGGCTATAACCTGATCGGCCTTCTTTTTCTGGCGGCCGGGCGGACGGAGGCGGCGTACCGCGCCTTCCTGGAAGGCTACAAGATCGACCCGCATTCGCAGGCGATGCTGCACGGCCTTCTGGACTGCGACATCCGGCGCGGGGACACGAAGGAGGCCGCGCTGATCGGCACGCGGCTGGAGATGGAGGCGACGCGGGCCAACCAGATAGACCACCTGAAGCACGTCCTCGGCTACAACCACAAGGACACGGCTTCCATGCTGGAACTGGCCCGGCTGTACGAGCAGACCGGGCGGCGGCAGGAGGCATTCGGCCTGTTCGTCCAGTCGCTGCACGAGACGCCGAACGACGCGCGGATACGCCCGGCATTTTCGGCGTTCCTGCTCCGCTCGAAGCAGCCTGCCATGGCGAAGCAGATCCTGCGCCCGGACTTCATGCCGTGAGCGGGGGGCGCAGGGCTGGGGCGACGCGCCGGGGCCGGGCGACGCGCCGGGGCCGGACAGGCTAGAACGAGTGATTGAAATCACTCGCTGACATGGGACCTGTCCAGGGGACAGAAGAAAGAGACAGAAGAAAACAGCCGCGCTCTTTTTTCAACTTGTCCCTTGGACAAATCCTACCGGAGCGAGTGATTTTAATCACTCGTCCCAGCCTGTCCCGGCCCGCTCTGGTCCGCTCGCCCGGCCCGCTCACCCGCTCTAAAACCCGTGACAGCCGCTGCGTATTATCGGCCTGTAACGAGGGAGCCGGGCGATCTCTAAGGCCGGTCTACGGCTCTCATGCACACTCTCAGGACTCCCGAAACGATGCCCGCTCCATGTTGACAAGACGACACTTCCTTTACGCCCTGACGGGCGGCCTGGTCACCCTCGCGGGCTGCAAAAGCAAGACCCCCGACCCCGCGCAGACACCGTCCCTCATCTCGATCGGGACCGTCATTGACCCGGCGGTTGCGGCGGCCAGCCGGCAGATCACCCGCCTGCCGGTCCGGTTCGCGGATGTGTCCCAGTCGGCCGGGCTGCGCTGGACCTACCAGAACGGCGCGACCGGCCACGCCCTGCTGCCGGAGGACACGGCGGGGGGGGTGGCCTTCCTGGATTACAACAACGACGGCCTGCTGGACATCTTCGCCCCGCAGGCGGGACCCGTGCCCGGCGCGGCCGATGCGGAAAAGAACTTTTCCAAGCAGAACGTGTTGTACCGCAACAACGGGGACGGCACATTCACGGACGTGACGGTCGGGTCGGGGCTGGAAACGATCCCCGGCTATGGACAGGGCGTGTCGGTCGCCGACTACGACAACGACGGCTGGCCGGACATCTATGTGACGGCCATCGGCGGCAACCACCTGTTCCATAACAACCGCAACGGCACGTTCACGGATGTGACGGAGAAGGCGGGCGTCGCCGACAAGGACTGGCTGGGGCATCCGGACGAGGCCCCCTGGCCGCTGAGTTCCGCCTGGGGCGACTACGACAACGACGGACGGCTGGACCTGTTCGTCTGCCACTACTGCCGCTGGACTCGGGCGCTGAACCACGACTGCAAGGACGCTGCGGGCCACTTGAGCTACTGCCGCCCGCAGGTGTACGAGCCGAGCCACTGCCGGCTCTACCACAACAACGGCGACGGCACGTTCACCGACGTCAGCCGGCGGATGGGCCTGGACAAGCTGGACGGCAAGAGCATGTCGGCGGCCTGGATAGATTACGACGACGACGGCTGGATGGACCTGTTCGTCACCAACGACACCATGCCCAACTTCCTGCTCCACAACAACCGGGACGGGACGTTCACCAACAAAGCCACCGTGGCGGGGGTCGCCTTCAGCGAGCAGGGCATCGCCGTTTCGGGCATGGGGATCGGGATCGCGGACTACCTCAATGAAGGCCGCGCCGACCTGTTCGCCGTCAACTTCTCCGGCGAGGCCAAGTCCATCTTCCACAACATCGGCCACGGGGTCTTTGAGAGCGCGTCCGGCTCGTCCGGGCTGGCCGCCACGAATTTGCAGTTCCTCGGCTTCGGGCTGGAGTGCTTCGACTACGACCTCGACGGCTGGCAGGATTTCGTCGTGGGCAACGGGCACGTCCTGGGGGAAGAAGACGCCCACAACGACGCCTCCTCGTTCGCCCAGAGCCAGCAGTTGTTCCACAATGGGCACGACGGCACCTTCGCCGAAGACCTGCACTCCCTGGGCGACCTGGCCCGCCCCCGCGTCACGCGCGGCCTGGCCGTCGGCGACTTCGACAACGACGGCGACCAGGACGTGCTGATGGTCTCGCAGACCGGCCCCTTGCAGCTCTTCCGCAACGACGGCGGCAACCAGAACCGCTGGGTCACCCTGCGCCTCGAAGGCGTTTCCAGCAACCGCGATGCCGTCGGAGCCAAAGTCACCCTCCACACGCCGCAGGGGCGGCAGACGCAGTGGGTGCGCGGTGGGTCGAGCTTCGCCTCCCACAGCGACACGCGGCTGACGTTCGGGCTGGGGGAGGCGGGGCAGGTACTATCGGGGGAAGTGGTATGGCCGGGCGGCGCAGGTGGGCCGCACGCGCAGAAGTTCGGGCCGCTGGCGGCGGGTGCCTTCTACTGGCTGCGTCAGGGGCAGGCACCCCTCCCCGACCCGCGCGTCCAGCCAAAGAAGGCCTAACGGAGCGCCACCGGAACGATTCCCCTACCCCATCGGGTATATTTTCACTGCCATGCGCCCTCCGCTTCAAAACCCCACCCCGTCCCCACAGTCGCCGTCCCCGCAGTCGCCCACACGCCGCGCCGCCGTGCCGGCCCTGCTCCTGGTGATCCTCGCCGCCCTGGGATTCACCGCCTGGTCGTGGCACCAGAGCAGCCGCCCCGGCGCGGCCCACCTGCGGGCCGGGCAGGAGGCCGCCGCCGCGCATCAGGACGCGGAGGCCGAGCGGGAGTGGCGTCAGGGGGTTCAAGAGGACCCTGCTTTCGTGGACGACCACGCGGAGCTTGGCGACCTGTATCTGCGCGAGCTGCGGTTCGAGGAGGCCGCCGCCGAGTACCGGGCGGCGGTGAAGCTCGCGCCGAATGACGGCACCCTCTTTCTGCGCCTCCACCACGCGGAGCTTGGGGCGCACGACCCGCAGGCCGCGCTGGAGGCGATCCGCCGCGCCTCCGACTTGCGGCCCGACGACCCCGATGCGGCGGGACTGTGCGGCCTGCTGGCCGCGCGGCTCCAGAACCGCCCGGTCGCGCTGACCGCCCTGCGCCGCGCGCACGCCCTGAAGCCCGCCGACAGCGACTATGCGCTCGAGCTGGCCCGGCAGGAGATGGACAGCCTGGACATGGCCGGGGCCGAGCGGGACCTGGCGGCCTTCCTGAAGGGGAACCCGGACGACGGCGAGGCGAACCGCCTGATGGCATTGCTTTACAAGCAGAAGCCGCCGACGCCGGGGAACATCCAGGCCGCGCTCGCCCTGGCGGGCCGCGCCCAGAAGTCCCTCCCGGACAGCCCGGACGTCTATTTGCTGCAAGGACAGCTCCGGCTGGCCGCCGGGGAGACGGGGGGGGCGCTGGCGGCGTTCCAGAAGGCCCGGAGCCTCAACCCGAACGCCGAGGAGATCCTGAGCGGCCTGGTGACCTGCTACACGCGCCTGCACGACACGGCCCGAGCGGCGGCCACGGCGGCCGAGCTGCAAACGCTGACGGCGCGGGCGGACCGGCTGGAACACCTGAAGACGGCGGTCCAGCGCGACCCTTCCGACAACGCCGCCCGGCTGGAGCTGGCCGGAATGGAGGAAGAAAGCGGGGACTTCCCCGCCGCCGCCGGCGACTATCTGGCGGCCGTGCGCCGCGCCCCGAACGACCCGAAGGCGCGGGCCGCCCTGGCCTCTTTTTACGCCCGGCACCGACGTCAGATCGTGCCCCGGAGCGTGCCTCAGAGCGCCGGGAGCGGCTGAATCCTGGCCGCGCTCATTTTTTTATGAATCGCTTGACAAACCGCCCGAGACGTGCTATAGTGTGACACGCCCGAAAAGACTAACCCAGCCAGGATAGCCGTAAGGGCAGTAACACAAAGGAGCAAATTAAGTTGCAGAAACGAAAAGGATTCACGCTCATCGAGTTGCTCGTCGTCATCGCCATTATCGCGATTCTCGCCGCCATTCTCTTCCCCGTCTTCCAGAAAGTCCGTGAGAACGCCCGCCGCACGACCTGCGCCTCCAACGAGAAGCAGATCGGCATCGCCTTCACGCAGTACATCCAGGATTCCGACGAGACGACGCCAGGCAGCACCCAATGGGGCTACGGCTGGGCCGAGAAGATCCAGCCGTTCATCAAGGCGAAGGCCGTGTTCCAGTGCCCCGACGACACCCACGCCGTCTCGGCCACGCCGATCTCGCCCTCGGTCAACCCGGACACGCCGATCTCCTATGCCCTGAACGGTTTCATCCGGACGGGCTGCAACAACAACCTGTGCAATGGGGCAAACCTCTCGCAGTTCAACGGCCCTTCCAACACGGTCCTTTGCTTTGAGTCGGCCCACAACGGCCACAAGGCCGTCAACCAGTCCGGCGACATCAACGACCCGAGCTGGGATGCCCACACGACCGCTAAGGGCGTCGCCCTGGACGTCTGCTCGCACATCGGCTACGACTCCCAGGACGGCAACGACGCCCACCCGGCGATCGGTGACGTCTACCAGGGCATCAGCAACGAGTCCTGGCATGACAAGGACAACGGCTCCCTGAACTGGCTGGCGGTTGACGGTCATGTCAAGTATCTTAAGAAGGCCCAGGTCTCCGGCGCGATGCCGAACTCCGGCCCGAACGGCCCGAACACCTCCTACAACGGTATCGGAGACGGCGGCCGGACGGGTGCCAGCAGCCCTGGCCCCTATGTGATGACCTACAGCCTCTCCAAATAGAAGTATTCGGATGCTCTAAAGGCCGCCGGGGACAGTATCCTGTTCCCCGGCGGTCTTTTTCTGTGTTCAGGGAAACAGACCATTCTATGCTCACTCGACGCCACTTTTTGCATGCGCTGGCCGGGGGTGCCTTGACGCTGGCCGGGTGCAAGACTAGGTCCGGCCCGCCGGGCGGTACGCCCGCCGTCGCCGTCACCACCGTCGTTGACCCCAAGGCCGCCGCCGCCGCCCCCCTGCTGACCAGGCACCCCCTCCAGTTCACCGACGTCAGCGGCCCCGCCGGGCTGCACTGGGCCTACCGCAACGGGGCGACCGGGAAGCACCACATGATCGAGACGACCGGGGGGGGCGTCGCCTTCTTCGACTACAACAATGACGGGCTGCTGGACATCTTCGCCGTGCAGAGCGGCCCGGACCCCGGTGCCGGCCCGGCTGAGAAGGATTTCCCTACGCAGAGCGTGCTGTACCGCAACAACGGGGATGGCACATTCACCGACGTGACGCAAGGCTCCGGGCTGGGGGGCAACCTCGGGTATGGGCAGGGGGTCACGGTCGCCGACTATGACAACGACGGCTGGCAGGACCTCTACGTCACGGCCTACGGCGGCAATCACCTGTTCCGCAACAACCGCGACGGCACTTTCACGGACGTGACTGAGAAGGCTGGCGTCGCCGACCTCGCCGCCGAGCTGCCCTGGCCCCTCAGCGCCGCCTGGGGCGACTACGACAACGACGGGCGTCTGGACCTGTTCGTCTGCCACTACGCCCGCTGGTCCCTCGCCCTGGACAAGCCCTACGAGAACGCCACCGGGAAGATGGCCTACGACCGGCCGCAGGTTTACCAGCCGAGCCAGGACCGGCTGTACCACAACAACGGCGACGGCACGTTCACGGACGTGACGCGGCGGGCGGGGCTGGACAAGCTCAAGGGCAAGAGCATGTCGGCGGTCTGGATGGACTATGACGAGGACGGGTGGCAGGACCTATTCGTCACCAACGATACCATGCCCAACTTCCTGCTCCACAATAACCGCGACGGGACGTTCACTGACCGGGCGATCCTGGCGGGCGTCGGGCTGGACGACCAGGGCCGGGCCGCCTCGGGCATGGGGCTTGGCGTGGGCGACTACCGGAACGACGGGCGCGAAGACCTGTTCGTCGTCAACTTCGCGGGCCAGTCCAAGTCCGTCTTCCATAACCTGGGCGGCGGCGTCTTTGAAAGCGCTTCCTACCACTCCGGCATTCAGAGTACGAATCTCCAGTACCTCGGCTTCGGGCTGGAGTGCTTCGACTACGACCTCGACGGCTGGCAGGACCTGATCGTCGGCAATGGCCACGTCCTGGACCACATGGACGAGAGTACGGCCGGCTCGTCCTACGCCCAGAGCCAGCAGTTGTTCCACAACGGGCGCGACGGCACCTTCGCCGAAGACCTGCACTCCCTGGGCGACCTGGCCCGCCCCCGCGTCACGCGCGGCCTGGCCGTCGGCGACTTCGACAACGACGGCGACCAGGACGTGCTGATGGTCTCGCAGACCGGCCCCTTGCAGCTCTTCCGCAACGACGGCGGCAACCAGAACCGCTGGGTCACCCTGCGCCTCGAAGGCGTCCAGTGCAACCGGGACGCGCTGGGGGCGAAGGTGACGCTGCTGACGGACCAGGGGAAGCGGACGCAGTGGGTCCACGGCAGCTCCTCCTACTGCTCCCACAGCGACACGCGGCTGACGTTCGGGCTTGGGGAGGCGGGGCGGGTGCTGTCGGGGGAAGTGCTGTGGCCTGGCGGCGGGGGGAAGGGAACCAGGACGCAGAGGTTCGGGATGCTGGCGGCGGGTGCCTTCTACTGGTTGCGTCAGGGCCAGGCCCCGGTCCCGGACCCGCGCGTCAAGACGAAGCGCGCCTGACGCGGCGTGGCCGGGGGCGGGTCACCGGGCGCGGGCCTCCAGCCGGAAGAACCATTGCAGGAAGGCCAGCAGCAGGCTGAGGCCGAAGGCCAGCCAGAGCAGCGGGTTCCACGGGCGCAGGAGGGCCGCCTTCGCCGACTCGTGGAGGCCTTCCGCGTAGTGATGGTCCTGGATCAGAGCCATCCCCAGGATTCCGTGCGGCAGGGGATAACGGGGATCGAGCCGGATCGCCTCCCGCAGCTCTGCGGCGGCCACGGCGAACTCCCCCACGTCGTCGAGGCAGTCGCCCAGGAAGCAGTGCGCCTTCGCCGAGTCGGGCCGGAGCCGGACGGCGGCGCGGTAGTGGATGACGGCCCACTGCTTCGCCCCGCGCGCCTCGAACGTCAGGCCCAGGTTGAACCGCGCGCCGAACGAGTCCGGGTTGATCGCGAGCGCCGCCTGGTATTCGCCGACCGCCTCCTCCAAGCGCCCGTCCTTCCGCAGCAAGTTGCCGAGGTTGAAGTGGGCCTTCTCGTCGTCCGGCGCGAGCCGCAGCGTCTCCCGCAGTTCCGCCTCCGCCTCTCCCGCTCGCCCGGCAGCCATGAGGAGCAGGGCCAGGTTGCGCCGCGCGATGCTCTGCGCGGGGGCGGTCCGGGCGGCCCGACGGTAGGAAGCGATGGCCGCCCGGCACCGCCCCTGTCTATCCAGGGCGACGCCCAGGTTGCAATGGGCGTCGGCAAAGTCCGGGTCAAGCCGGACGGCCTGGCGGTAACACTCTTCCGCCTCATCGGGCCGCTTCGCCCTCAAGAAACAGCTTCCCAGATGGAAATAGGCTTCCGCAGACGCGGGATTCGAGGTCAGAAAACACTCATATTCTTTGGTCGCTTCTTCCCAACGCCCCAGCCGGCGGAAAACAGCGCCCAGGCTGAAATGCGGCTTGTCATAGCCCGGCCGGAGCCGCAGGCACTCGCGGTACTCCGCGATGGCCGCATCATAGTCTTTCATTCCCGCCAGGGCGAGGCCCAGATTCATGTGCGCGTCTACGGCATCAGGCTGACGTCCGATGGCGATCCGGTAACGGGCGGCGGCAGCCTCCAGGTCCCCGCGCAGACGGAGGACATTCGCATAGTTGAAGTTGGCTGAGAAGAGGAAGGGGGCGATCTCCAGCGCCTCCTGATACTCGGCGACGGCCTCCTCGATCAGCCCTTTCGCTTGCAGCATCAGTCCGAGGTTGTTGTGCGCCTTCGGGCTTTCCGGGTTCAGGCGCAATGCCTGCCGGTACTCCTCAATCACTTCATCGAACAGGCCCTTCTGCTGATAGACGAGGCCCAGGTCATAACGCGCCTGGGGGAAGCTCGGGTTGAGGCGCAGGGCCTCCTGATACTCCGAGATGCTGGCATCCAGCTCGCCGGCGCGGTGGAAGGCGACGCCTTCCTGGAAATGCTGTAAACTCGTCTTCATCCTTGCTGTCTCAGACACGCGGCGGCGGGAAAAGTTGCGAGGAACCCTCCAAAAGCATGGCCTCCGCCTGCGCCCAGAATGGGAGAGCCGTCTCGACGAACTCGCACGGGCGGCTGAACTGCATGGCGTGGGCGGAGCCGGACAGCCGCCGGAACTCGCCGCCCGGCAGGGCGGCGGCGAGGCGGCGGGCGAGCTGGTCGGGGATGATGCCGTCGCGCGCCCCGCGCAGGATGAGGCAGGGGGCGCGCACTTCGTCCCCGTGGCGCAGCGGCTCGTCCTCCAGCATCTTGCGGGTCGTCGCCGCGAAGCGCGCGAAGCCCATCTGCGCGAGCATCCGCACCAGGCGGAGGTTGTAGACCTGCGGCTCCTGGACGCCGTCGAGCAGCAGGCCGACGGCATACCGCCCCGCACTGACGTACTCCTCCCCCACAGTCGGCCCGAGCAGGACCAGGCCCCCCACCCGCTCGGGATGACGCCGGGCCACCGCGAGGGCGACCTGACAGCCCATGGAGTTCCCCGCCAGGTGGGCGCGCGCGACGCCCTGGGCGTCCATGAGGCGCGTCACCCAGTCCGCCAGGTCCGCCATCCCCAGGGCTTCGGGCGGGCCGGGCGAGCGGCCATAGCCGGGCATGTCCGGGATGAAAATGGGGACGGACAGACGCCGGCCCGCCAGCGCGTCGCGCGTCGGCAGCCAGGCCTCGGAGGAGCAGCCCAGGCCGTGCAGCAGGAGGACGGGCAGGCGCAGGGGCGGCGACTGAACGGAGGGCCGGGCGGGGTCAACGACGTGGCAGAACACGGGGCGCGCGTCCACGGTGAGAGTCTGGGGGCGCGTGGGTTCGGATGACATGTCCGGCCATTATACCCCGCCGACGAGCAGGCGCGGGACGCGGGCGGTCAGGCCGGTGGTGACCTCGTGCGGGGTCGTCCGGAGGGCGGCGGCGAGGCCGCCTGCGGAGATCGTCTCGCCGCCGCCCGTCCCGATCAGAGTGGCGGCGTCGCCGGCTCGGACGCCGGGGATATGGCTGACGTCCACGACCGTCTGGTCCATGCAGACGCGGCCACAGATGGGCGCGCGCCGGCCGTGGAGCAGGACATGGCCGATGCCCGAGAAGCGGCGCGGGTAGCCGTCGCCGTAGCCGACGCCCAGGGTGGCATAGACGCCGCCGCCGGGCGGGACGGTGTAGGTGCGGCCATAGGAGATGGTCGCGCCGCCGGGCAGGGGGCGGCAGAGGGTGACGCGGGCCTTGAGGGAGAGGACGGGGCGCAGGGGCATGTCCTCCGCCGTGAAGTCGTTTGGCGTCGGCTCGATGCCGTAGAGCAGGAGGCCGGGGCGGATCAGGCCGTGACGCATCGCGGGCGGCAGGCCCAGGGCGGCGGGCGAGTTCGCCGCGTGGATGAGGAGGCCGTCGGCGCGCGGCCCCAGGGCGTCCAGGAATGCGGCGAACAGGTCGTGCTGCACCAGGGCGTCGGCGTGGTCCTCGTCGGCGCTGGCGAAGTGGGTGGCGATGCCGGTCACGCGCAGGCCCGGCAGTCGGTCCAGATGGTCAAGGAAATCGCGGGCTTCGGCGGCCCGGACGCCCGCCCGGCCGATGCCGGTGTCCACGTCCAGGTGCGCGTCGGTGACGAGGCCAAGGTCCTGGGCGGACTCGGAGAGCGCCCGCGCCGTGTCCAGGCTGCTCAGGAGCGGCGTCAGGCGGTGGAGCGCGATGGCCGGGGCTTCTTCAGGGAAGGCGGGGCCGAGCAGGTAGATGGCGGCGTCGGGCGGCACGAGGGCGCGCAGGGCCGCGCCTTCGGCGGGGGTCGCGACGCCGAAGTCGCGCAGGCCGAGGCCGGCGCAGAGGGGGGCGACCAGGGAGGTGTCGTGGCCATAGGCGTTCGCCTTGACCACGGCCATGAGGCGGGCGGGGCCGAACCGGCATCGCAGGAGGGCGACGTTGTGGGCGAGCGCGCCGCCGTCGATCTCGGCCCAGAGCCTCGGCGGGATCGGGGGCGCTGAGGCTGGAGTCACGGGCGGACCAGGGCGACCGGCCTGGGCGCCCCGGCCTCCGAAAGCTGGCGGCGGCTGCGCGCGGCCGACCGGTGGTAGGCGGCCGGGGCGAGCTGGCCCAGGGCGCGCTCGTAGCGGTCGCGCCGGCCATAGACGACGATCATGTTGGTCAGCTTGCGGCCCGGTTTTGCCAGCGTCGCGCCGTTGTAGTAAAAGCCCGTGCTGGTGCCGGCGTCCAGGTTCATTGCCTCGGCCGCGCCGAGCGCGCGCATCGCGCGGGCCAAGCGGCCCAGGGAGATCGGCTCGTGAGTCATGGCGAAGAAGAGGGTGTTGCCGCGCGTAATGCCCACGGCGATGCGCGAATTGGGCGCGAGCATGTGCCGGTCGCGGAACCGCTCGGAGGGCGGGTCGAGGACGACCCGGCCGTCGTGCAGGAGGCGCGGGCCGCAGGCGACGACAAAATCGTAGGGACTCCAGTCGTGGTGCCGGCCCCAGGTGCAGGTGACCATCTCGGCATGGTTGCCGGGCGTGATGCACAGGGCGGTGCCCATGCCGCCGAAGTGGACGAGGCTGCCGTCAATGACGATGTCGCCGACGGGCTGCAAGTCGTTCAGCGAGAAGAAGGTGCCGGTGACGGCGACGTTCGGGTTGGCGCGCTCGATCATCTGCCGGAACGGCTCCGAGGTGCCGTTGCCGTGCTGGGCCATGACGGCGGAAACCTTGATGTTGGGGTCGTTCAGGTCTACGGAGATGACCTTGACGGGGACGCCGGCCGCGCCGGTCTGCCAGAACCGGATGTTCCTGCCGCCGCTGCCGTCGCCGTGCAGGGCGATCCAGTGCGCCCGTCCGGCCGCCAGGTGGGCGTTGCGCGCCGCCTGGACGTTCTCGGCGTGGGCGCGGTAGGCGGCCAAGACTTTGGAAAGGTGTACGGCGCGCAGGGCCTGCCGCCGGGCAGTGTCGGCGCGGTCCGCCGCCTGCTTCCGGGCCAGACGCGCCTGCCGGATGGCCTGCTGTTGGGATGCCTCCGCCTGACGCGCGGCGGCTTGGGCCGCGAGGGTGCGGGCGCGCGCCGCCGACCGGGCCTGGGAGGCCGACCGCGCCGCCGACTGCTCCTCCGCGCGTGCGGCCAGACGCCCAGCACGGGCGTTCGTCCTCCTGACGGCAGGCTTGGCGGCGACGACCGGTGCCTTGCCGTGATGGCGGCGTGCCGCTTTGGCTTGACGGGCCTGGGCGCGCTGGGCCTTTTTGGCTTGCTCCTGCATCACGGCGACCTTGGCATCGTGCTTGCGCTGCCACAGCCGCTCATGGCGCTTCTCGGCGACGCGCTCGCCACGGGGGAGTGAGTGCAGCTTCGCCAGGTGTTCGCGCCAGGCTTTCTTCTCCTTCATCGCCAGCCGCCTTAGCTGCCGCGCCTGGGCCGCTTTTTCCGCCGAGGGGTGGTGCCGGTCGGTTCCGGCGGAGCCGGGGGAGACGGCACAGGCGAGAAGGACGAGCGCGAGAAGAATGGATAAGAGACGCATCGGAAAAGGGACCCTCGGGAGCGGTGCGGCGATGTAGCGGCGTTGTGTGGCGACGTACCGCGTTACGCCTATCATACCACAGTTACCGGGGGTTCATCAAGACGGGGGAGGCAATAAAGGTCAGGCGGGGGGACGTCAGGAGCCATGCAGCACGCGCCATGCCGCTTCTAAAGCAGCGCGCAGATCGGCGGCGGCGCTCTGGGGGTCGGGGGCCTCGGTCACGGCTTGAGTGACGGCCACGCCGTCCGCGCCCGCCCGCAGGCAGTCGGCAACGTCGGCGGGGGTCTGGATGCCGCCGAAGGCGACCACGGGGATGTGGACGGCGTCCTTGATCTTCCGCATCAGGGCCAGGCCCTCGCCGGGGGCCTCGGCGTCGAAGGCCGGGCCGACCTGTACATAGTCCGCCCCGCCGCGCTCGGCGCGGGCCGCGCCGGTGACGGTGTGTGCGAACGAGCCGACGGTTGCCTCGCCCGAGGGGCGCAGGAACCGGCGGGCATCGGCGGGCTTGTAGGCGCGCTCGGTCAGCAGGACGCCGTCCGCGCCGCACTTCTCGGCCAGCTCCAGGTCGCCCGTGACGATGAACTGTGCCTGTCCGGCCGTCATCTCGCGCAGGCGCAGGGCGACGGCATAGAGGCCCAGGTCGTCCACGGAGGCGTTGCGGACGCGGAGTTGGACGATGTTGACGCCGCCCGCCACGGCGGCTTCGACCAGGGAGAGCGGGTCGGCCTTGTCCGCGCGGGGCCTATAGAGCGCGCGCCCGGTCACGAGGGTCAGGCTGGGTTGAGGGATGGCTGTCACACTGACTATTTTACCCCGTTTTGATGCCCGATGCAAACACGCCACCGGAAGACGCGCGGGGCGCCATCCTTTCCTCGCACTATCCTTCCCGCGTCGCTTCCTCGGTGGCCTGTTCCAGCGAGAGCGCCTTGCCCGCCGACCAGGTCGCCGCGAAGGCCGCTTCGCCCAGCGCGGACCGCGCCGCTGCGAGGGCCGAGGCCTCGGCGGGCGACAGGGGCGCTTCGGTTCCCTGGAAAGCGTCCGCCGCGCCGAACACGCGGGCCACCCGCGCCCACTCCTCCCGCACGGCCGCGAGCCGCCCGAGGCAGCGCAGCGCCCACGGGGCGGAACGGCGCATGCCCATCTGCGCCACCAGCCGCAGATGCTCCGCGAGCAGGGGATGGGCCTGTGCGTGTTCCTCCTCCCGCAAGGCCGCCTCCCCGGCGAGGGCGAGTGCGGCGGACAGGCCCCAGGGGTCCTTCAGCTCGCGGAACAATGCCACGCACTCTTCCAGCAGGGCGCGTGCCTGCGCGTAGTCTTCCTGGCCGATGCCGCAGCGCGCCAGACACCAGAGCGCGTGCCCCGTCTTCTGCGGATTGCCCAGCGCGCGGGAAAGGGAAAGGCTCTCGGCATAAAGCGCCTGCGCTTCTGCGAGGCGCTCCTGGCGCAGCGCCGCGTTCCCCAGCAGCATGGACGAATGGGCGATACCGCTCGGGTTCCCGATCTCACGGTGGATCACCAGACTCTCCGTGAGGGCGGCATGGGCCGCCGAGGGGTCGCCGTCGATGGAGATATCCCCCAGGTTGCACAGCAGGTTCGCCTCGGCCTTGCGGTCCCCCAGCTCCCGCGCGATGGCGAGGCCCTCCTCGAACAGGGGGCGGGCCGAGACGCTGTCCCCGTGGATGCTGAGGAGGCCGCCCGCGCGGCTCAACGCTTTGGCCCGCGCGGCTGTCCGCGCCTCCGCGCCGGGGCGGCCCAGCGCGGCGGCATAGCGCCGCTGCCCCTCCGCGAAGTAGCCGCGTATCCACCACAGGAAGAACAAGTCCGATGCCAGCCGCAGGCCCGGCTGCGCCCCGTCCGGCTCCTCCAGGCACCAATCCATGGCGGCCCGCAGGTTGCCGTTTTCTTCCTCCAGCCGGTCTAGCCAGGCGGGCTGCCCCGGCCCCTGCAACTCGGGCTTGGCCCGCTCCGCCAGGCGCAGGAACTCGTCCCGGTGCCGCCCGCGCACGGCCTGCTCCTCGCCGCACTCCTCCAGGCGCACGCGGGCATACTGGCGCACGGTTTCCAGGAGCCGGTAGCGCGTCGCTCCCCCCACACTGCCCATCTCCACGGACACCAGCGACTTCTCCGTCAGCGAGGTGAGCAGGTCCAGCACCTCATACGGTTCGACGCTCCCCTCCCCGCTGCCCCCGGCGCAGACCGCTTCCGCCGCTTCCAGCCGCCACCCGCCCGTAAACACGCTCAAGCGGTGCAGCAGCGAGCGCTCGGCCTCGGACAGCAGGCCGTAACTCCAGTCGATTGCCGCGCGCAAAGTCTGGTGGCGCGGCGTCGCCGCCCGGTTACCAGCCACCAGCAGGCGGAAGCGGTCGCCCAGGCGCGCGCAGATCTCCTGCGGCGACAGCGACCGGACGCGGGCGGCGGCCAGTTCCAGGGCCAGCGGGATGCCGTCGAGGTGGTGACAGATCTCCGCCACCGCCTGGGCGTTGCGCCGGGTCAGGCGGAAGGCCGGGCTGGTCTGGGCCGCCCGCTCCGTGAACAGGCGCACGGCCTCATACTCCAGCAGCGCCGACACGTTTTTCTCCGCGCGGGCCGGGTCCGCCTCCGGCCCGAACCGCTCCAGGGGCGGGAGGCGCAGGGAAGGGACGGCATAGATCTGCTCCCCCAGCACCCCCAGCGCCTGGCGACTCGTGGCCAGCACCCGCAGGCCGGGGCAGGCCGAGAGCAGATGGAACGCCAGCGCGGCGCAGGCGTCCAGGACGTGTTCGCAGTTGTCCAGCACCAGCAGCAGGGACGACGCCGTCAGGGCCTCAGCCAGCCGCTCCTCGGGGGACCGCCCCGCCTCGTCGCCGATCCCCAGCGTCTTCAAAACCGCTTCCGCCACGAGCGAGGGCGCGCTGACGGGTGCCAGATCCACGAACCAGACGCCGCCCGCGAACCGGGGCATCGCGGCTTCCGCCGACGCGACCGCCAGCCGCGTCTTGCCCGAGCCGCCCGCGCCCAGCAGGGTCACGAGCCGGCCGCGGAGCAGCCAGCCGGTCACCTCCTCGACCTCCTGCGTGCGCCCGATCAGGTCGGTGAGCGGGATGGGGAGGTGACGCCGGGTAGGGGCGGGGGGCGCGGGGGCGGGCGCGGCCGCCTGCGGCCTGGCCCCCTCCTCCGTCAGATGCCGGTACAAAGCCCTGGTCTCCGGGGAAGGCTCCGTGTTGAGGTCCTGGCGGAGCAGCCGGCGCAGGTCCTGGTAGACCTGGGTGACGGCGGCCCGGTCCCCGCCTTCCGCCAGGGCCGCCATCAGTGCGCCGCTGGCGCTCTCGCGGCGTGGGTCGGCAGAAACCAGCCGCCGGAGCCAGTGGACGGCGGTTTTGGGATCGCCCCGCTCGGTGGCTTTCTGCGCCAGCCCTTCCAGGGCGGCAAGAGACGCCTGCATGCGCTCCTCGCGCTCCGGCAGGACCCACTCGTCGGCGCAGTCCGGCAGGAGCGGCCCTTCATATAACTCGACCGCCTGCGCCAGCTCTTCCTCCGAGGGAGTGTGGGAGGGCGTCTTCCGCACGGCCCGGTCGAAGGCGGCAACATCGGCGAAGGCACCGGACAGGTCGAAGCGGAGGGTGCGGGGCGTGGGGGACAGCAGGCGGGCGGCCTCCGGCCCGAGCGCGTGACGCAGATTGGTCAGGCTGCGGCGCAGGTACAGGAGGGCGCGGTCGGTGTCGCTGTCGGGCCAGAAGGCGGCGGCGAGGGTGTCACGCGAGAGTTCGCGGTCGTGTTTGAGGACCAGCAGGGCCAGCAGCCACCACTCTTTCCGGTAGCGGGGCGGGGGCAGCGGACTGCCGTGGACACGGATATCACAGCCGCCGAGCAGCCGGATCTCCAGCGCGGGCGGCGGGGACTCGAGCGTCTCGGGTTCGGGCAACGCGGGCATGGGAGGTCTTTCTAGGTCGCGCGGGCTGTCGAGGCTGGGGGGAGTCCGACGCCCCGTAACTCAAATTTCGACGCTCACCAGTCAGATTCCTCTGTTTTGGTTACGCTTTGCGATACGCTTGGGGCGATATAATGGCCTCAGCAACGAAGCGGAGCCTAAAAAGGGCAGAGGAGACACGACCATGCAGCAGGCACTTTACAACCAAGTCGGCATCAGCGGCCAAGCAGGCATCAGCGGCCAAGCAGGCATCAGCGGCCAACCCGCGACGGGGACGGCCCGGCGCGGCGCGGCGCTGGTGCGGTGGGTCGCCCACCGGTGGGAGCTGGCGGGGGTGCTGGCGCTGATGGGGGCGAGCGCCGCTTATGGCGTGTTCGCGCTGACCCACCTGGGCCTGTAGGCGGCATCCCCGCCCTCGGCGCAGCCATCAAAATTATGACCGCCCCGCGCGCGGGGTGCCCGCCCCGCGAGAATCCCGCGGTTTGGTTACGCTTTGCGTTACGCTCCAGGCGCTACAATGGTCTCGACAATGAACTCAGACGCCAATCCGGGCCGGGCGCTCTCGGCAGGACGTTCCGACCGGACACCCGCCCGCGTGAATGGCGAACCCGTTTAGCTACTGTCAACTCGGTTCACTGTCCGCCCCCACGCTCGTGCGGCGGGCCTCGGCCCATCTTTAGCCGTGGGGCTTCTTTAGATTCTCGGAAGGTTCACCATGTACTCCACTTTTTGTCCTCCGTCCCGGTCTTGTCCTCGGTCCCGGCGTTTCGCCGCGACCACCCTGTTTCTCTGGGTCCTGGCTTTTGTCGTTTGGGTCGGGGGGCTGTCGCCCGTCCGCGCTGCCGGGGCGGGGGCCTCTTCGCGTGCCGCCGGGTCGGCGTCGGCCCGGCACGGCCTCGGCACGGTCGCGGCCTGGGGCGACAACCGCTTCGGCCAGACGAGTGTGCCGGCGGGCCTGACCAACGTGGTCGCCGTCGCGGGGGGCTTCTATCACAGCCTGGCCTTGAAGAGTGACGGCACGGTCGTCGCCTGGGGCGACAACGGCGACGGCGAGGCGAGTGTGCCGGCAGGCCTTACGGGGGTGGTCGCCATCGCGGGGGGCGGCTCCCACAGCCTGGCGCTGCGAAGTAACGGCACCGTCGTCGCCTGGGGCGACAACTCTTACGGCCAGTTGAACATTCCAGCGGGCCTCTCCAACGTGGTCGCCATCGCGGCGGGCTTCTCCTACAGCCTGGCGCTCCAAAGCAACGGCACTCTGGTGACGGGCTGGGGCGACAACTCTTACGGCCAGACAAATGTTCCGGCGGGTCTGTCCAATGCGGTCGCCGTCGCGGCGGGCTTCTATCACAGCCTGGCCTTGAAGAGTGACGGCACGGTCTCGGCCTGGGGCGACAACGTTTACGGCCAGGCGAGTGTCCCGGCAGGCCTTACGGGGGTGGTCGCCGTCGCCGGGGGCGGCTCCCACAGCCTGGCGCTGCGAAGTGACGGCACGGTCGTCGCCTGGGGCTACAACGGCGACGGCGAGACGAGTGTGCCGGCGGGCCTTAAGGGGGCGGTCGCCGTCGCGGCGGGCTTCTATCACAGCCTGGCCTTGAAGAGTGACGGCACGGTCGTCGCCTGGGGCTACAACGGCGACGGCGAGACGAGTGTGCCGGCAGGCCTTACGGGGGTGGTCGCCATCGCGGGGGGCGGCTCCCACAGCCTGGCGCTGCGAAGTAACGGCACGGTCGTGGCCTGGGGCTACAACGGTTCCGGCCAGACGAGTGTGCCGGCGGGCCTGGCCAACGTAGCCGCCATCGCGGCGGGTGGCTATCACAGCCTGGCGCTGGTACCCCCGCTGCTGGATGTGCTGACGGCGCAGGGCGTAAACTTCACCGCCACCGCGAACACGGCCTTCACCGGACAGGTCGCCGCCTTCACCGACACCCGGACCGACACCCTGGCCGCCGCCTTCACCGCCTCCATCAGTTGGGGCGACGGCAGCACGGCCACGGCGGGCACCGTCACCGGCAGCAACGGCGCGTTCGGTGTCTCCGGCACCCACACCTACGCCGCGCCGGGGTCCTACACCGTCACGACCACGATCACCGGCCCCGGCGGCCCCGTCACCGCCGCCAGTACGGCCACGGTCATCGGAACCCCGACGGCCAACCCGCAGTCGGTGAGCGTGCCCTTCAACACGGCCAAGCCAATCACGCTGACCGGCTCCGACCCCAACAGCCCGCCGCTGGCGCTCACCTACACCGTTACGGCTAATCCGACGCACGGGACGCTGTCGGGGACTGCCCCGAGCCTCACCTACACGCCCACGGCGGGCTACCACGGCACAGATAGCTTCACGTTCCGGGTCAACAACGGCTTTAGCAGCAGCGCCCCGGCCACCGTCAGCCTCACCGTGGCGGCGGGAACCCCGACGGCCAACCCCCAGAGCCTCAGCGTCGCCTTCAACACCGCCAAGGCCCTCACGCTTTCGGGGTCGGACCCCGACGTGCCCGCCCTACCGCTCACCTACGCCGTCCTCACCGCCCCCGCACACGGCACGCTCTCCGGGGCCGCGCCGAACCTCACCTACACGCCGACAGCAGGCTACCAGGGTGCCGACAGCTTCACGTTCCGGGTCAGCAACGGAACCAACACCAGCAGCACGGCCACCGTCAACATCACCGTCACGGCGGGCACCCCGACGGCCAGCGGCCAGAGCGTGAGTGTGGCCTTCAACACCGCCAAGGCCATCACCCTCACCGGCAGTGACCCGGACGTGCCGGCTCTGCCCCTTGCCTACACAGTCGCCACCGGTCCCGCGCACGGAACGCTCACTGGGACCGCGCCCAGCCTCACCTACACGCCCGCCGCCGGCTACTACGGACCTGACAGCTTCACGTTCACGGTCAGCAACGGCACCAACGCCAGCAGCGCGGCCACCGTCAGCCTCACCATTGCCCAGGGCGCGGCCTCCGATGTGACCGCGCAGATCACCCTCACCCGCGGCGGCTTCCGCTATGTGCGCGCCACCGGCCACTACTTGCAGCCTGTCACGCTCGCCAACAACGGCGCGGCCCTGGCCGACCCGGTCTCCCTGGTCCTGGACGGCCTGGCCGGGGCCGCCCTGGTGGGCGCATCCGGCACCACCTCGGCTGCCGCGCCGTCCGGCAGCCCCTACGTCACGCTGCCCACGGGCGGCTTGGCGGCGGGGGCTTCCGTCACCGTCACGCTGGAGTTCACGGCCCAGCCTTCGGGCTACACCCTCCGCGTCCTGGCCGGGCCGGGCGCGCGCTGAGACAACCAAACTCGCTTCCCGGAGCCTCCCAATGGAGGCTCCGGGAAGTGACACGAACCACCGAAACAACGAACCACCGAAAGGCAACGAAAATGACGCTCCGCTCTTCAACGCTCGCCCTCGCCGCCTGCTTCGTGCCGGTTGCTTTCCTGCTGCTGGACACCGCCCCCGCCGGGGCCGCGCCACCCGCCGTCCAGCACGTCACCGTCACCACCACCGGCCTGACCGTAGGCAACACCTACTATACCGAGTTCACCCTCACCGACGGCTCCGGGGCGGGGGACGGCAACAGCACGGCCGCCGTCTCCAACCTCGTCTTCACCAACGGCACGGCGGGCGCGGTCCTGCCACCCACGTCCGGCAACGTCACCGGAAATCCCGGCACGACCCTTACCCTCATGGATGGGCCTGCCGCCAGCGGCCCGCTCGCCGACTACGCCCAGGCCTTCACCGTCTTCGGCCCGACCAGCCAGTTCAGCTTCGACCTGCTCCTGAGCGCCACTTCAGTGGAGGCCGGGCCGACGCCCGATAACTTCACCTTCCAGATCCTCGGCAGCAACCAGGCCCCGCTGGCGACAAACGGGCCGACCGGGGTGGAGTTCGTGACGGCGGACTACACGAGCACGGCGCCCACGGCGACCGGCTACCACGGCACCGGGGCACTGACGTCGGTGAGGGCGACGATCTCAGCCCCTTCCGCCGTGCCGGAGCTGCCCCCGGCGGTGACGGGGGCCATGTTCAGCCTGAGCGTGTGTGCGCTGGTCCTGCGCGCGCGCCGCCGTGCTCGCCTCGCCGGATAACGGGCGGCCGTGGCACTCACGGGGACGGCCCGCCCCTCTTTCCGAGGGGCGGGCCGCCTTTTTGTCTTCACCGTCGTTCCGCTCTACTCCTCGGCACCTTCCTCCACATAGACCCGCTTCTGGGCCTCTTCAAACGTCGTGATGCCCTGCATGATCTTGGTCCCAGCGTCCTGGCGCATGGAGGCCATGCCGCGCGCCATCGCCACGCGGCGGATCTTGTTGGAGGGGGCGCGGGCCAAGGTCAGTGACCGGATGGCGTCGTCCATGACCATCAGCTCCTGGACGCTGTAGCGGCCCTTGTAGCCCAGGCTGCCGCAGGCCTCGCAGCCCGCGCCCGCCACGAAAGTCGCCTGGTGGAACTCGGGCGAGTCGGTGTCAATGCCGAAGGCGGCGATGTCCACGTCCGAGGGCGGGGCGGGCCGCGCGCAGTGCGGGCAGACCCGGCGCACCAGCCTCTGGGCGAGGACGCCGATCACGGTGGAGGCGACCAGGAACGGGTCTATGCCCATGTTCAGGAGCCGAGTCACCGCCCCCGCCGCGTCGTTGCAGTGGAGGGTGGAGAAGACGAGGTGGCCGGTCAGGGCCGCCCGGAAGGCGATCTCGGCCGTTTCCTGGTCGCGGATCTCGCCGATGTAGATCACGTCCGGGTCTTGCCGTAGGATGGCCCTTAACTGCCGGGCGAAGGTCAGGCCGGCCTTCTCGTTGACGTTGGACTGCCGGATGCCGTCCAGCTCGTACTCGATGGGGTCCTCGACGGTGATGATGTTGACGTCGGGGGTGTGGATCTCCTGGATGGCGGAATACAGCGTCGTCGTCTTGCCCGACCCGGTGGGGCCGGTCGCCAGGACGATGCCGTGCGGCTTGCGGATCAGGCCGTTCAGGGCCTTCAGGTTGCGCTCCGAGAACCCAAGCTGGTCCAGGTGTGGGCGGACAGAGGACTTGTCCAGGATACGCAGGACCACCGACTCGCCGTACTGGGTCGGCAGGGACGAGACGCGCAGGTCCACGCCGCGCCCGCCGGTCTGGACGGAGATGCGTCCGTCCTGGGGCAGCCGCCGCTCGGCGATGTTCATCTCGGCCATGATCTTGAGGCGCGACGAGCAGGCCGCCTGGAACTCGCGGCGGACGCTGTCAACCAGCCGCAAAGCCCCGTCCTGCCGGAAGCGGACGTCCAGCGAGTCGCGGCGCGGCTCGAAGTGGATGTCGCTGACACCCTGCGTGATGGCGTCGGAGAGGATGCGGTTGATGAACTGGATGACGACCGGCTGGTCCACGCCCATCGACTCCAGTTTGTCGGGCTGGCCCACCGCACCGGAGATGGGGGTGAAGCCGGCCGACAAGGCACCGCCGAACACCTCGGAGGCCCGCTTGTCAGGCAGGGCGGGCGGCGGGGCCGGCACGGGGACGGACGACGACTCGCTGATGATGGCGGGCACGGCGCTCCGGCCCGCCGGGCGCGTGACTATCTCTGGGCGCGTGACGACTTGGGGCGCGGCGGGGGGCGGTGCCGAAGGGGCCGACGGGCGCGGCTCCTCGGGCCGGGCGGCGGGTCCGTACCACTGCTCGATGACTTCGCGCAGCGGCTTCTCGGTGGCGATGGCCGGGGCGAGGCGCAGGCGGTGGGTCGTGGCGATCTTGTGGGCGGCGTCCATCACGCGGGCGTTCCAGGCGGCGACGACGACCTTCAGGGTCCCGTCCGGGGTCTTGCCGACCGGCAGCAGGAGGTACTGGTGGGCGACGGCGGCCGGGACCAGGGGCAGGACGGCCTTGTCCACGACCACGTCGTCCATGACCACATAGGCGGCGTCCACCTGCTGCGCTCGGGCGCGGGTGATGTCCTCCTCGCCGGCCAGTTCCATCTCCACCAGGACGTGGCCGAGTGGTTTCCCCGACTGCTCCTGCCGGGCGAGCGCCTGGGCGAGCTGCGCCTCGGTCAGCAGCCCCTGTGCCACCAGTAAATGCCCGATCTCTTTCCGTTTCCCGCCCGTCGGAAGGACCACCGTCATGGTTGTTCGTTCTCCTGCCAAAGTTGCTGTAATCGCCGTTGTTCTCCCCGTGTTATCGGCAGGCCCGCCCCGTTCCGTTAGCCCGACCGCGACCCGTAGGGTACAAAGAAGAGGCCCCGGCATCTGCCGGGGCCTCTTTCAAGTGCCTGCTATCGTCCACCTATCGTCCGCGTCGGGGGCGGTCTTCGTCGTCGTCCTCATCGTCGTCGTCTTCGAATCGCTCGTCGTCCATGTCATCAAGCGCGCCGGACGAGTCGGTGTAGTTAGAGATCTCCTCGCCCCGGAAGACCGTCACCAGGAAGTCTTCGCGCTCGAAAGAGGGGAGGTAGGAGGAAACGATGTCATCATCAATCTGCGCCAGAAGCTCCTCCTCCACCGAAACGGGAAGGTCGGCTTCGAGGACGAGCGTCGCATGGACGGTGCGGCTCTCGATGGCGAAATGCAGGTCGAGCTGGCCGATGCGCCGATCTTCCTCCCAAATCAGGAAAATCTCGGAGCTTTGGGTGCGGACGAGGCGGGAAAGGCGATAGTGGTAGGTGTTGTCCATGAATGGTTCGGATCGGCGGCGGGGCCGGGCGGCAAGAAAAAGGGCGGGGACAAGCCCCGCCCGAGACGATGCGAGTGACTCTTACGCTGGTTCGGGGCGCAGGTTCGGCAGCCGACGCGGCTTCTCCAGCGCGGGCGCGACGGGCGCATCGCCCTCACTCGGCGGGGCCTGCGGCGTGGCGGGCGGGGCCTTGACGGGAGGAGCCTTAGCCCCTTCCATCAGTGCCATGAAGTCCTCGCGCTCCAGCATTTCCTTCTCCAGCAGGACGCGCACGATCTCGTCCATCTTGGTCCGGTTCTCGGTCAGGATCTGGCGGGCGCGCTCGTAGCACTCGTCAATGATCGAGCGGACCTCCTTGTCGATCTCAACGGCGATGGTCTCGGAATAGTTGCGCTCCTCGTTCCAGTCCCGGCCCAGGAACGGGTTGCCATGCCGGGTTCCGAGTACGACCGGGCCGAGCCGGTCGCTCATGCCGTACTCACAGACCATGGAGCGGGCCGTCGCGGTCGCGCGCTCGAAGTCGTTGGACGCGCCGGTCGTGACCTCGCTGTAGACGACTTCCTCGGCGACCCGTCCGGCCAGCAGGCCGCTGATCTGGTCCATGAACTCCTGGCGCGTCACCAGGTACTTGTCCTCGACGGGGAGCTGCATGGTGTAGCCGAGGCCGCGGCCGCGCGGCAGGATCGAGATCTTGTGGACCGGGTCGGCGTTCGGCAGAAGCTCGCCGACGAGGGCGTGGCCGACCTCGTGGTAGGCGATCCGCTCGCGCGTCGTCTCGTTCATGATGCGCGATTTGCGCTGCGGGCCGGCGACGACGCGGTCAACGCTCTCGTTGAAGTCGTCCACGCCGATCTTGGTCTTGTCGTAGCGGGCGGCCAGCAGAGCGGCCTCATTGACCAAGTTCGCGAGGTCGGCCCCGGAGAAGCCCGGCGTCCGGCGCGCGAGGTTCTGGGCGTTGACGTCCTCGGCCAGCGGCTTGCCGCGCAGGTGGACGTTCAGGATGGCCTCGCGGCCCCGGACGTCCGGCTGGTCCACGGTCACTTGCCGGTCGAAGCGGCCGGGGCGGAGCAGGGCCGGGTCCAGCACGTCGGGTCGGTTGGTGGCGGCGATCATGATGACGCCCGCGTTCGGGTCGAAGCCGTCCATCTCGACCAGCAATTGGTTGAGCGTCTGCTCGCGCTCGTCGTGCCCGCCGCCCATGCCCGCGCCGCGCTGGCGGCCGACGGCGTCAATCTCGTCAATGAAGATGAGCGACGGGCGGTTGGCCTTGGCGGTGTCGAACAGGTCGCGGACGCGGGACGCGCCGACGCCGACGAACATCTCCACGAAGTCCGAGCCGGAGATGTGGAAGAAGGGTACGCCCGCCTCGCCGGCGATGGCGCGGGCGAGCATGGTCTTCCCGCATCCGGGCGGGCCGAGCAACAGGACGCCCTTGGGGATCTTGGCCCCGAGCGCCTGGAACTTCTTGGCGTTCTTCAGGAACTCGACGACCTCCTGAAGCTCCTGCTTGGCCTCGTCCACGCCGGCGACGTCTTCAAAGGTCACCTTGGGGACGTTGTCATTGAGGCGCTTTGCGCGGGAGCGGCCGAACGAGAGGGCCTGATTGCCGCCGCTCTGCGCCTGACGCAGGAAGAACATCCAGAAGACGAAGATCACGCCGAGCGGCAGGAGGACCGAGAGCAGCATCGCCATGACGCTGTCCGAGATGGGGGGCCGGGTGTAGCCGAACTCCGTGCCTCCGTGCGCGATGAGCAGGTCGTGCAGGTGGGCGCGGTCCGGCGGGTTCTCAGGGCCGAGGTAGACGGAGAAGGCGGTGCGGCCGCCGTTCTGGGTCAGATGACCTTGGAACGTGTCCTTGTCGAAGTTGCCATCAAGCACATTATTGTTGTTAATGGCCTGCACGAACTGCGAGTAGCTGATATTCTTCTGGTTCTCCCCCTTGAACATCCCCTTGTTGTTCGAAACAACGAGGTACACGAGGGCGAACAGCAAGAGGACGGGAACCATTACCCGAAGGACATTGCGATTTGCGTTCAAACGAAAGCCTCCTTCCCCGCCCGGATTTTCGGTTTCCGTGGGACGCGGGAAGACTTCTAACAAATGCCTAGGCGTCGCCGATGAGCGGGGCCGCCGGCGAAGGGTGAGTATACCACATTATTGTCGTATCGGCAACAATGCTCATCTTCTCTACGGAAACCGCCCGGATGGCGTTCCATTTTGGTGTTCCCGTGTGGTTAGAACAAGCGGCGGGGCGGGGGCGTTCCGCACCCCCGCTGTCTGAAGTCTCGGGCCGGCGCTGTCCGCTGCCCGAGGAAGGTGTGGGGGACCGGCCGAAGAAGTAGGCGATCCCGAACAGCAGGAGGACGGGGACGATGATGCGCCTGAATCGGTTAGCTGTCACTCAGTATCCTTTCCCTCAATCGTCCGGCACGATCTCCCAGGCCTCCCCCACTCGTGCCGAGGGCACACTGTTTGCCAGCGTCCCCGCCCCGAGTTCCAGCGTGTGGAACGCGCCCGGCGCGCGTACCAGCAACCGCCCCGGTGGCGTGCCCGGCGCGAGCCGCACCGCCCGGAAACGCTCGTCCAGGAACAGCAGGTCCAGGGGGAACCGGACACCGACCGTATGCACGGACGCGACGCCGGGCAGCCAGAGGCCCTGGCCCACCGGGAGTGAGCGCCTGCCCAACACACCCCTTCCCTTCTCCCACCATCCGCCCGCCCGCGCTACGACCGCCACGGTCCGCCCGGTCGGCAGGTGAGTCAGGCGGTGGGAAGGGGTCAAAGCGCGTCGTACCCAGACTCCGCCTGGACCTGCACCGCCCCGCGCCGGTCCAGGCGGAGATGCAGGCGGTTGGGCGAGCCGCAGGCGGGGCACTCGGCCTCGCGCTCCTCGGGTCCGTTCTCCCGCAGCGCCTCGGCGCTCACCGGCACCGAGACGGCGGCCTGGCAGCAGAAGCAAACGTAGGCGGCGGTCTCGGGCGGCGGGGCGACCGCCTTGGCGGCCTGGAGGCGCTCCCAGCGGAAGTGGACGAACAGGCGGCCCCAGTTATCGCCGTCCTTCTCGACCCGGTGGTAGCGCGCCCGGACGTCGGGCTGGTCCAGGAAGCGCAGCACGGACTTCTTGAGCTGGCCGGAGCCTTTGCCGGTGATGATCTCAAGTTCCGTGGTCCGCTTCTGGGTGGCCTCGTCCATGATGCCCGCCAGGGCGGCGTCAATGGCCCGGCTGTCGTTGTAGATGGGGTGCAGATCGAGTTTGAGTTTCATGGCTTGAATTTCGCGGCGCTTCGCCTATTGTAGCACAAGCGTCGGCAGGGGGCAACCATCGGGTAGAATGAGGGCGACCCCACCGCCGAAAGGATGTTTGAATGCGCCCCCGCCTCTTTCTCTTGCTGCCCCCCCTGTTCGCCGCCTGCCTCGCGGACCGTCCGCCGGCCGCCCGCGCCCAGGTCGCCCCGTCTGCGGCGGCGACCCGTGCCCTGCCGACCCCGCTGACGCTGGCCGACGCCATCACGATCGCCCTGCGCCGTCAGCCGACCGGGTACATCGCCCAGACCCAGATCACGTCCGCCAACGGGCAGAAGGTGCAGGCGCGGGCGCGGTATTTCCCCACGCTGACCCCGGAGTTCCAGTACCAGAACTCGCGGAACACGTTCTACGGCCTCACCACGGGCGGCGGCTCGAACAGCATCGTGACGCCGACGCCGACCGGCGGCACCGGGACAGGCAGCACCGGGACGGGTACGGGCGGAACAGGCACGGGGACCGGGACGGGCGGCACCGGGACTACGGGGACCGGCACCGGGACCACCGGCACGGGGACCGCCGGAACGACCGGCACGACGGCCACGGGCGGGCAGACGACGCAGACCGTCACCGGCCCCCAGAGCCTCGACAGCGTCTCGGTCACGCGCGGCAGCGGCTCCACGCTGACTCTCGCGCAGACGCTGTTCGACAGCGGCACGCGCGAGTCGATCAACGCCCAGGCCCGGCGCAGCCTCGACGCCGCCCGCTACGGGCGGACGGACACGCGCCAGCAGATCATCCTGGCCGTCACCAGCGACTTCTACGATCTGCTGCGGGCCGACGACCTGGTGAAAGTCTCGCAGGCCCAGGTGACGCGCGCCCAACAGACGGTGGACCAGACGCAGGGCCAGATCGATGCCGGGGTGGCCGCCCGCGCCGACATCCTCCAGTCTCAGGCGGACCTCGCCAACGCCCAGGTGACCCTGCTGCAAAACGAGAGCGCCGTCCGCTCCACCGAGGCGGCGCTGAAGAACGCCATGGCGGTCGAAACCGATGCCCCGCTCCAGCTCGCCACCCTGGCCGCCGGGGGTGCCCTGCCCCCTCCCCCCGATGCCGGGCCGGAGCGCGCCCTCGACGACTACGTCCGGCAGGCCTACGCCGCCCGCCCGGATCTGCGCCAGCAGCTCTCGGTCATAGAAGTCAGCCGCCAGAGCGTCAAGCAGGCCCGCATCGCCGCCGGCCCGGCCCTGGCCGGCTCCTACGTCCTGACCTACCAGCCCCAGAACGACCTGGGCGCGAAAAGCACCGACTCCCAGATCCTCGTCACGGCTTCCTACCCCCTCTTCGACGCCGGGGGGGCGCGCGGGGCCGTCCGGGTCGCCGAGGCCGGGCGGGACGCCGACCTGGACCGCCTGGAACAGCTCCGCCAGAGCGTCCGGCTGGATGTGGAGCAGAGCTTCTACGACCGCGCGCTGGCCTTGCAGCGGATACGGCTCTCCCAGGTCGCCGTCCAGGCCGCCCAGGCGAGCTTCGACGCCGCCACCGCCCGCCGCTCGGCGGGTGTCGGAACGGTGCTTGACATCACGACCGCCCAGGTCAGTCTGACCCAGGCCCAGAACGGCTACGTCAGCGCCGTGTACGACTTCTACACCGCCGACGCCCGCCTGCGCCGCGCGACCGGGCAGAACGATGCGAACGTGCCTTGACAATGACTCCTACAGTGTGGGACAATTCCCCACATGACGCTCCGGCTTATCGGGACCGGGACTTACGGGCAATGGGCTTCATCGAAAGGACAACACAATGGACGACGACAAAACTCCTCCCCGTCCCTCGCGTCTCCTCTTGGCTGACCGTCTGCGTGTCGGCCTGCGGCAAACTCTCGCCTACGCACAGGGTGAGGCGGAAGCAAGAGTCACGACGCTGACCATCCCAGACCCGCCACCCGCCTATGACGCCGAGCGCATCCGCGCCCTGCGGACGGGCCTCGGCTTCAGTCAGCCCTATTTCTCCCACGTCTTGAGCGTGTCCCCCAAAACGGTGCAAAGCTGGGAACAGGGCACGCGCGTTCCGAGCCGGTCCGCAGCCCGCCTCCTGCAACTGATCGAGAACCCGCACCTGCTGGATGCTCTGCACCGGCCTCAGCAGTCCTCTCATTCGGAAGCGGCTGGTTAGCGTCGGCGTCGGCTTAGAACGGGCAGCATGGCAGCATGTTTGCGGGAGGAGACACATTGAGAAGAGATCAGTCCATGTGGACGCTTACAGCCATCCCGATCGCCGTTGCTCTTGGCTTCGTCGGTTACTCCCTTTATGGTGTCGCCACAGTGATGACTGACCCGAGCTACTTTCGCTGGGATCGCGCTCATCATCTGGCGCATGGCTATCGCTTTCGGCAGCCCAACTACCTCTACCGCCTTCGTCTCGGCCTGTTGCAATATGCCCAGCACCACCAAGGGAACTTGCCGCCGATGCAGAACGCCGCGATAGCCCAGCGGGCGTTGATGCCCTACATCAATCATGTCAGACCGTTTTACAACATCACGACGGGCCGCCCCCTGATTCCGAACGCCAGCCTCTCCAACCGAAACTACCGCAGCATCATCAACGGCAGCAGTCTGATTGCCTTCTACGATCCGCAGCCGCCGGAAGGCTATCCCGAGGTCTATTATGTGACGGTCAGCGGCCATGTGGACCATGTCGGCTTGCGTCGCTGGCTGGTGACGCGGCGGGCATTAGGGGTTTCAGCCCAATGATCACCGCCAATAATATCCCGAGGATGCACGAATCGGCAGGATTGTTGATATAACACAAGATAGCATAATATAAAATACTATTTCATGTTATACTAATTTTATGAGCCAGTTCATCGTCAAGCCTGACCCGTTCTTTAACCGGGCGGATGAGATCGCCGCCCTGAACCGGGCCTGGCATCGGCCTGGAGCGGGCGGGCAGATGGCGATGCTGTACGGGCGGCGGCGCTTGGGCAAGACTTACCTGCTTCAACACTTCTTTGCTGACGGCCCGCCGAAGGCGCACTGCTACTACCTCGCTGACCAGACCACGGCGGTCAGCCAGAGGCGGGAACTCGCAGCGCAAGTGCTGGACGCGCTGCCCGATCCCGGCGTCTCGGGGCCGGAAGAGATCGCGGTCAGTTGGAACGCCCTCTTTCGCTATGTCTCGCAGGCCTGCCGCAGCCGGGCGGGAAAAGAAACGACGCGCTTCGGGCTGATTCTGGACGAGTTCCCTTACCTCGTGGATCAGTCACCCGAACTGCCTTCCATTCTGCAATCCTGGTGGGACCGAGAGGGCCTGCATTCGCCGCTGTTCGTCATCCTCTGCGGCTCACAGCTCTCCGCAATGGCGGCATTGGGCGAGGCAAGCCAGCCATTGTACGGGCGCTTCAACGCCGGCATCCTGAAGCTCGCACCGCTGCGCTATGACGAAGTCGCCCAATTCTACGCCGGACACCGGCACTATGGGCTGTCTGAGACGCTGATGATGTACGGCATTCTGGGCGGGACGCCGCGCTATCACGCGCTGATTAACCCAACCCAGCCGGTGGCGGGGGAGGTCGTGGACACCTTGCTGCGTCCGCAAAGCCCATTAGAGAACGAGGTGCGCTTCCTGCTCGGCAGCCAGCAGATCCGGGAGCCGGCACCCTACAACGCAATACTAGGCGCGATCGCGTCCGGGACGCTGCAATACGGCGAGATACTGAACGCGACGGGGGTGGAGCAAGGCTCGTTCGCGCGTTACCTGCGCGTACTGGCCGAGCTAGGCTGGATACGAAGGGAACTGCCATTTGGCGAGACGAGTGACCGCCGGGCGCTGTACCAAGTGGCGGACCCGTTCCTGGCCTTCTGGTATCGTTTCGCCGTACCTCTCGCCAGCGAGTTGCAGTTCTCGGACCCGATGCGCGTCTATGCCGAACGGGTCGCCCCCTTCCTGCCGGGCTACATGGGGTGGCACGTCTTCGAGGAGATCTGTCACCAGTGGCTCCAGCGCCATGCGCGGGAGCGGCTGGGGCTGACGATCCGGGAGATGGGGCGCTACTGGAGCCGAGACGGGCAAGTGGAGATAGATGTCATGGCGAAGATGGACGATACCTACCTCTATGGCGAGTGCAAGTGGAGCGGCAGTCGGCCTGTCGGGCTGGATGTTTACAACTCCTTGCAAGGCAAAGTGGCGCGGCTGCCGAGCGCAGAGATGCGGCGCGAAGCCAGCTTTGTTTTATTTTCCATAGGAGGCTTCGTACCGGAACTGGAATTCATGGCCGCAAATGCCGAGAACCGCCTGCACCTTATCGGACCGGCAGACTTCCTGCCGGGGACGAAGGACACACAATGATCACCGTCAAAGACATCGTGAAGACCTATAAGACCGGCAACATGGACCTGACCGTCCTGAAGGGCATCTCGCTGCACATCGCGGCAGGGGAGATGGTGGCGATCATGGGGCCGTCGGGGTCGGGCAAGTCCACGCTGATGAACATCATCGGCTGTTTGGACAAGCCCACGTCGGGGTCGTACACCCTGGATGGGGAGGAAGTGGCGCGGCTGGACGAGGGCGCGCTGGCGCGCATCAGGAACCGCAAGATCGGGTTCGTCTTCCAGCAGTTCAACCTGCTGGCCCGGACGAGCGCGCTGCGGAACGTCGAGCTGCCGATGGTCTACTCGGGCGTCGGCGGGCGCGTGGGCCGGGCGACGCGCGCCCTGGCGCGGGTGGGGCTGGCGGACCGGATGGACCACAAGCCGAACCAGTTGTCGGGCGGCCAGCAGCAGCGGGTCGCCATCGCCCGTGCCCTGGTCAACGAGCCGTCCCTGCTGATGGCCGACGAGCCGACGGGGGCCTTGGACACGAAAACGGGCGAGGAGATCATGGCGCTATTCCAGGACCTGCACCGGGAGGGGAAGACCCTGGTGGTGGTGACGCACGAGGACGACATCGCCCGGCACTGCGAGCGGATCGTCAGGTTCCGGGACGGCGAAATCGTCAGCGACGAGCCGGTAGGAGACCGGCTCCTGGCCGGGGACGGCGTCACTGCCGCTACTCATAGCGCAGGGCGGTGATCGGGTCCAGCCGGGCGGCCCGGAAGGCGGGGTAGATGCCGAAGAATAGGCCGACGCCGACGGCGAAGCCGAAGCCGAGTTCCGTGGCCCAGAACGGGACGAAGGTCGGCAATACTTTATGGGCGAAGTGGTCAATCAGCTTCGCCAGGCCGTAGCCGCACGAGACGCCGATCAGACCGCCCAACCCCGACACGACCATCGCCTCCACGACGAACTGCAATAGGATGGCCCCGCGCGTCGCCCCGACCGCCTTGCGGATGCCGATCTCGCGCGTCCGCTCCGTCACCGAGACGAGCATGATGTTCATGATGCCGATGCCGCCGGTCAGCAGGGCAAGCCCCCCCACCCCGCCCAGCACGAGCTGGATGCCGTTCAGCAGGGTGTCGAGCTGCTTCAGGATGCCCTCCTGCGTGTCCACGACGAAGTCCTTGTAGTTCAGGGGGTGGCGCATCTTGAGGACGCTCCACACCTGGTCCGCCGCCCCCTCCACCTGCGCGATCTCGTGGGAGCGGGTCGAGAAGCTGCTGATCTTGTCGCTGCCGGTGAAACGCTTCTGCACCGAGGTCAGCGGCGCATACAGGGCGTTGTTGAAGTCCTGGCCGCCCCCGCCCCGGTCCTTCTCCTCGATCAGCCCGACGACGGTCAGGGAAACGTCGGAGCCGTCCCCGGTCGTACAGCGTATCTCTTTGCCCAGCGGATCGGTATTGCCGAACAAATCCTGTTTGACCTTGTGGCCGATGACGCAGGCTTTTGCCCAGGCGGCCACGTCGTCCGCGCTGACGAAGCGGCCCTCGGCCAGCGGCAGGTTTTGCGTCTGGTTGTAGGTGTCCAGCACGCCGGTCAGGGTGAGCGAGCGGCGGTTACTGCCGACCTGGGCGACGACGGAGGAGTCGGCGCTGGGGCTGACCGCGCCGATCATGGGGCAGCGCGCCTCGACCGCCCGCGCGTCCTCCATCGTCAGGCCCGCGAAGCCGCCGCGCTGCACGGTCCCCAGCTTCGGCTGGTAGGAGGCGAAGATGAGGTTGGCCCCGTTGCCGGCGAACTGGTCTAGAATCTGCTGCCGGATGCCCTGGACGATGGCGATCATCACGATGACGGACATGACGCCGATGATGACGCCGAGCATGGTCAGCAGGGCGCGCAGCTTGTTCGCCCACAGCGCGGCGAGGGCGACCCGGATGGACTCAAAGAAGATCATGGGTCATGCGGCCTCACCCGCCGTCGTCTTCCGGTACGCCGCGATCCGGGCGAGCAAGTCGTCCGGCAGGTGATAGCCGGTCAGGCGGCTCAGGATGTCCTCGACTTGTTCCCGGTAGGCCGGAGTCCGCAGGCTCTCTTCAAACCGCATGGCCTCCAGGAGCAGCACGAGGGCTTTATGCAGGCCGGCCTGGGCGGCGACGGTGCGGCTCTGCGCCTCGTAGACGTCCGCCTGCGCGGCCAGCAGGCGGGCGGCGATGACGCACCGGGCGGGGTCCAGGCCGCCGCCCATGCGGAACAGGTTCAGCAGCGTCTCGTCGGGCAGCACGGTGAGGGTGGCGAGGTTCAGGCCGGTCATCTTCTTGCAGGCGTCGGCGGCCTCGGTCAGCGCGGCGGCGTACCGCCCGCTCTCCTTGCCGGTCAGGATGCGGGCGAGGACTTCGGCCAGCATCTCGATCTGCTGCTCGACATAGCCTTTGCGGGAGCGTTGGAACATAGCGTTGCCTTATGAGCGGAAGTCTATCTTCTCGGGGTCTATCCCGGCCTCGGCGTACTTCCGTCTCAGGAAAGCCGCGTCTTCGGGGTAGAACGCTTCCCACCCGCGCGCCTGGATGAAAGAAGCGTACTGGATGAGTTTGCTCGCCTGCCAGCTCTCGTAGCCATAGTCTTCCAGTTTCTGGCGGATGACCATATAGTGCAGAGGGTTTGTTTGCGACAGGTCCCGCAGGGCGCTCGTCGCCTGCTGGCGCAGAGACTCCATCACTGGGTCGGATGCGCGCCGGGCGTAGATGGCGGCTTCGGCTTGCTCGACGTACTTCAAACGGGCGGCGTAATATTCTTCATCCAGATGCCGCTCCCGGAGATACTTCTCACGCATCCTGCCGAGTTCCGCCAGCTTGTCGTCTGCGCTAGGCGGCCCATTCGGCTCCCATACGGCTCTGATCATCCCTTGTCTCCTGGCCTACCCGCCCGGCCCGTCGCTGAAGTTCGTCTTGCGCCGGGCCGTGCCGTCGAGCGGCGAGACGATCAGGTTCTCGCCCGCGTGCAGGCCCGAAACGATCTCCACGTCGGTGTCGCTCCGCAGGCCCGTGACGATGGTTCGCTTTTCCTGAAGCCCTGACCCCTTCAAGACCGTCACCTGGCCCTGAGTGCCGGTGAAGGGGATGGCTTCCAGGGGCGCGAGGACGACATGGGCGTGCTTCTGGCTGATGATGGCGACGTTGGCACTCATGCCGGAGCGCAGGCGCGGGTCGTAGCGGGCGAAGCCGACCTTGACCGAGAACTTGGAGATCGAGCTGGTGCTGCTCGCGCTGGTCGTGTCGAAAGCGTTGGTGGAGGCGGGGGCGATCTCCGTCACCGCCCCCGCGAAGGTGGCGTCCGGCAGGGCGTCCACGGTGATGCGGGACGGGGCGCGGGCGTGGACTTTAGAGATGTCTACCTCGTTGATGCCGACCTTGACCTCCAGGCGGCTGCCGAGGGTGGCGACGAGGGCCTGGGCATCGGAAAAGCCGGTGGTCGCGCTCTGGACGATCTCGTTCGGCTCCTTGTACTTCTTCAGCACGATGCCCGAGGCGGGGGCGACGATGCGCGTGTCGCTGATGTTCACCTGGAGCTGCTGGATGTTGCCGCTGATCTGGGCCACGCTGGCGACGGCCTGGGCGATGTCGGACCGCTTCACCGAATCCTGGCCCTGGTTGGCGCGGGCGGCGGCGAGCTGGGCGCGGGCCGCCGCCACCTGGGCGCGGGCGTCGTTCACGTCCTGGACGCGTGGCCCGGCCTGGGTGAGCAGGAGGGCCTGCTTCGCGGTGGCGAGGCTGCTGGCGGCGGTGTCCACGGCGACCTGGGCGGTATCGTAGTCGGCCTGGGAGACGAAGCCCTTGCCCAGAAGGCTCTGGCGGCGCTTTTGGGTGCGGACGGCGTCGTCATAGGCGATCTGCGCGCGGGAGACGGCTTCTTTCTGCTGGTCCAGCTCCTGGGGGCGCGCGCCCGCCGCCACGGCGGCGAGGTGCGCCTGGGCGGTGTTCAGGCCCGCCTGGGCCTGGACGATGGCCGCAGCCGTCTGCTTGACCTGCAAGGCGTATTCCGCCTTCGTCTGGGCGAGCCGGGCCTGCGCCTGACGGAGCTGGGCCTGGTCGCCGGTGAGGGCGGGGTCGATCAGGGAGCGGTCCACGATGGCGATGAGCTGGCCCCTGGTGACGTACTGGCCTTCCTGGATGGGGATGGAGAGCAGGCGGCCCGCCGCCTTGCTCTTGACATCTACTTTGTCGGCAGGCTCGATGGTGCCGGTTTCGGAAACCTGGATCACGATGTCGCCGAGATGGGTCCGCACCGTGCGCGGCGGGGGCGGCGGCTTGTGCAGGGACTTGTTGACCCGCAGGCCCACGGTGAGGCCGAGGCCGAGCAGGACGGCGACGATGAGTAGGGGCCGGAGGAGTCGTTTGGCTGTGGTTTTCGTAAACAAAAAGAATGTCCCATCAGGCGGATACGCCCGGTAAGCGCGAGTCGCCGCGCGCCAGAGCAGCAGATTTACGAAACCACACCCGGCGGCGAAGAGCAGGCACGCCGGTACGGGCGGCATCCCCAGGTTCAACGGGACAGCCAGGAACAGGGCCAGGACCGGCGTCAGCAGGGTCGCCAGCAGGAACTGCACACCCTGGGCGATCCCGGCCTGGAGTTTGTCCTCCAGGCTCGGGTAGGAAAGCGCGATGGTGTATTGTAGCAGGCTAAGGCACAGAGATACAAGGGGCAGGCAAAGAAGGATGCAGGCGGCGAGTACGAAGGCCGAGCCGCCGAAGGACAGCAGGAGCAGCGCGCAGGTCAGATAGAAGGGCGCGGCGAGCAGGACGCGCGGCAGGACCTCGGCCAGAACGACTGCCCCGGCGGGGAGCGGCAGGGGCCGGATCAGCGGCTCGCGCAGCAGGGCACGCCGGAAATAGAAGATGCCGCCGCCGATCGTCGTCCCCATGAGGTAATAAAGCGTCGCCATGCCGAGGAGCGCAGGGGCGGTGTCATCCCGAACGCGCAGGGCGGCGACGGCGACGAGGGCCCCGCCCAGGGCGGGCGAGGCGAAATTCCCGAAGGGCCTCTTGGCCGCCGCCGACAGGTGCGCCCAGACGACGGCCCAGACATTGCGCCCGAGAGGCGGCAGGCTCATCGGGGCGCGGGGCCGCTTGGAAGAGGCCGGCCGGAACCACCACTGCCCGTCGCTCATCGCCTGCTGCGCCCGTGCCAGCCGCTCGGTCGCCCCGGCCGCCGCCTCGTGGAAGTTCACGCTGGGCGCAAGGACCAGGACGAGGGTCAGCCCATAAAAGAGCGCGAGCTGCCCGCCCGCCATCCAGCCCTTCCCCGCGTTCGTCGCCAGCGCGACATCGGCGGCCAGCCGGCAGGGATAGAACAAGACCGGCAGCAGCCCATGCTCCACGGTGCCGGTCAATCCGGCGATGCCGTAACGGCGGCTGAGGAAGACGGCATAGGCGACCAGGAGCGCCGCGGCTCCCAGGTAGACGCGCCGCAGGGGGACGGAGCGGCCCAGGCCGTAGACCAGGTCCAGGGCGACGGAGAGGTTCTGATACCCGCCCGCGCAGGCGAAAAAGGCCGCCATCAGAGTCCAGACCGGCAGCGCGGAGAGCGCCGGACCGGCAGGGTGCTGGAAGACGTTGTAGAGGATGGCGAGCAGGATGCCCGGCGCGGGTGCGAGCAGCTTATAGGCGAGGACGAGGCGGCTGGGGAGCGGGGCGAGGAACAGGTAGTCGGTGTCGGACTTGGAATACGTCAGCGTCCCGCCGGCGAAGCCCCGGTCCAGCAGGGCCGCCATGAGCAGCGACAGGAGCAGGAAGAGGGCGGCGTGGGCCTCAGCCCTGTGGGCCGGGAGGGAATCCAGAAGAGCCAGGGGGGGCGGGGTCCCCGCCGGCGGGTGCGTGACCGTGTGCATGGCCGTGTAGATAAACCCGACCGCCACCAGAGCCGCCAGGACGAGCGGAATCAGCTTGCGGGGGTTGGTTAGGGCGTCGCGCAGGGTGTTCTTGAGCTGCCACAGCGCGAGCCGGAGGAGGACGCTCACGGGGCGGCCCCCTCTTGCGGCTCGCGCTCCGTCAGGCTCAGGAACATTTCTTCGAGCGTCGCGCCCGCCGTCACCCGCGCGTGCAGGTCGTCCATCGTGCCCTGTTCCACCACCGCGCCCCGGTCCATGATGATCACGCGGTCGCAGAGCCGCTCGGCGGTGTCAAGCATGTGAGTCGAAACCAGCACGGCGGCACCCGACGCGCGCGCCTCGCGCAGCATCTCCTTCAGCTCACGGGCACCTTTGGGGTCGAGGCCGATCAATGGCTCGTCGAAGCAGAAGACGCGCGCCCGGTGGATGAAGGCGCAGGCACAGGCGAGCTTCTGCTTCATGCCTTTGGAGAGGTTCGCCCCCAGCTCGCCGCGCTTCTCCCAAAGGTCCAGCCGCTTCAGGACGGCTTCGGCCTGCCCCATCTCCTCCTCGGCGTCGTAGGCGGCGGCGATGAAGCGCAGGTGTTCCCACACTGTCAGCATCTCGTAAGGGTTGGGGATCTCGGGGACATATGCCAGTGCCCGCTTGGCGTCCTGGGCGTGTGTTCCGAGGTCGAAGCCGCCGATACAGACTCGACCCGATGTGGGCCGCAGGAGGGAAGCGATGCAGCGGATCGTTGTCGTTTTGCCGGCCCCGTTCGGCCCCAGCAGGCCGACGATCTCGCCGCCGGAGACGGAGAACGTCAGGTCGCGGACGGCCTCGAAGCGGCCGAATCGCTTGGTCAGACCGGTGATCTCTAGTAGAGGCGTCTGGGAGGTGATCATGTTGACCTAACGCGGCCCGAAGCCGGAACGGTTCGCGGGTGCGGTGTCTACCGGTTGTCGGAGAGTTTGGCGGGCTTGTGGCGGCTCGCCAGGAGCAGCACAGTCCGCGCCTTGCGGGCGGCCAAAGCGGTCTGGCACTCGCGCTCGTAGGGCGAGAGGCTGGCAGGATTCGAGGTCTGCATCGCCTCGGCGCGCGCCTCCAAAACCGCCCCGCGCTGACGCCAGTTGCCGAAGCGGGACGCCTGGCAGCGTTTCAGCAGGGCGCGGCGGAACGCGCCCTCGGGCCAGAGGGCGGGGTCATCGGCGGTCGCAGCCGCGCGGGCGGCGCGGGCGGCGTCGCCGATGTATTCGCGGGCGTGGCGGGGGTTGTTGGTCCAGAGCGCGAAGACGAGCGCCTGGGCGTAGGGATCGCCCCCCGTCAGCTCCGACACTGTGGCATCGCGTCCGGGCTTGTGGAAGGGGACGCCGGGGAGGGAGCGCGTCAGCACGTCATCCACGACGCGCTGGGCGTATTCGCGCTGGAACTGCTGGACGGGCCGCTGACGCCCGGCACGGGCGAAGACGGTGGCCCAATAGGTCACGACCCTGGGGTCATAGTTGCCGACCAGCGCGGAGCCTCGGAAGGCCAGCCGCATGTCGCCCGGCGTCCCGAGCGGCTTGCCGTAGACGACCAGCCCACGCGCGTCCACGTCCAGCCCCTGCCTGACGAAGACCTTGTCCCAGACGCGCCCCTGGCCCGTTCCGATCAGCCGCCGCTTGATGTAGACCAGGGCGGGCGGCAGGCTGTCGGTGGCGGCCGTCCACTGCATGACGCCCCAGGACAGCACGCCCTTGTCGTACATATTGACCGAGTCGAAGCCGCCTTCGAGCGACTGCGTGACGTCCAGGATGAAGATGTTGCGCGTCGTGACGTCCTCGGGCCGAATCCAGCGCGTGGAGCGCACCTCGACGCCGTTCTCCAGGTTCATCCGGCGCAGGAAGTTGAACCGGGCCGGGTCCCGCGTCATGTCCGGCAGGACGTAAGGCTTCACGACCACGGGCGCGAGGTCCAGCACCACCTGTTCCGGCACCTTCGGCGCGTGGTGATGGTGCCGGTGGTGGGACGCCATCGCGCCGTGCCCCGCCGCCAGCAAAGAGAAAGAGAGTGCCGTCGTTTTCCAGAACCGCTTCATCGTGATCCTATCCGCCGTCGCTATGGTGCCTGTCAGTCATGCCAGTAGGTTATACCAGAGCCAGCCCGCTCCTTGTTGCACGGCAGCGGGTTTTTTGCCGGCATCCTCAGCCGGCGCGCTTCTTGCCCAATGCCTCGCGCGCCGCCTCCGCCGTGTCCGGGTCGTCGTCGGCTCGCAGACGCTCCAGCGTCTCCCGCGCCCGCACGTCGCCCAGCGCCCCCAAGGCCCAGGCGACCGCGCCGCGCACGGCGGCGGCCTCGTCCGAAGCCCGCGCCATCAGTGCCGGGACGGCCTCCCGGTCCCCGATCTGCCCCAGGGCGACGGCGGCCGCTCCGCGCTCGTTGGCCGTGCCGCCCGTAAGCAGCGCGAGCAGCGCCGCCGCAGCCTCGGCCGCCCGCAGCTCACCCAGCGACAACACCGCGCTCACCCGGACGATGCCCGACGGGTCGGCGAGCGCCACCGAGAGCGCCTTGACGGCCCGCGCGCCGCCGATCTCGCCCAGCATCTCGGCGGCGTCGGCCCGGATGTTCTCGTCCGCGTCCTGCTCCAGCAGGGTGATCAGTTCCTCAAGTTCGTTCATGTGGCCTTCGATTCTGTTGACAATCTCTTGTGGACTAGCGTATAATAACCGAGAGGATACCCCACCGATGAAGCTGATGGAACAGCAGGAAGCGCGCCGGATGCGCCGCGACGAGGGTTTGTCCCTGAACGAGATCGCCGCCCGTCTGCAAGTATCGAAAAGCTCGGTCAGTCTTTGGGCGCGAGACATCGTGCTGACTGAACCGCAGATCGCGCAGTTGATGGCGCAGAACCCACTATACAACGGACAAATGCGTTCGAGCCAACTGAGCAAAATACGCTCGCGAGCTATCCGGTTGGGCTACCAAGAGACAGGACGCCAACGGGCGCGGCAGGGCGACCCGCTCCACATGGCGGGCTGCATGCTCTATTGGGCGGAGGGAAGCAAGGGGCGCTGTGATGTGGCCTTCACCAATTCCGACCCGGAGATGGTCGCGTTTTTCGTCCACTTCTTGCAGCGGTGCTACAGCGTTCAGAAGCACGAGATCGCGGTCTACGTCAACTGCTTCGACGACCAAGCAGCCGTTGATGTGATCGAGGACTTCTGGCTGGAAAGACTGGGATTGCCGCGAGCGCAGATCAGGAAGACTACGCTCAACTACTTCTCATCGTACTCGCAGAAGAAGCGCGTCGGCCGCCTGAAGTTTGGGACCTGTCGGGTGGTAGTCCATCGGACCGAGATTGTTCAAAACATCTATGGAGCCATCCGAGAATACGCGGGGTTCCAGTGTGAGAAGTGGCTGGATTAACCCACGAAGAGAGAAAATGCGGGTGTAGCTCAGTGGTAGAGCACCGACCTTCCAAGTCGGCTGTCGCGAGTTCAAGCCTCGTCGCCCGCTTCCTCTTCTTCAGTCACGCCCGTTAAAGCGCCTGGTGGCTCAGTTGGATAGAGCAAGAATCTTCTAAATTCTAGGTCGGGGGTTCGAGTCCCCCCCAGGCGATATTTCCCGACCGAACCGCATTCCACGCGCGAACAGCATCCCAAAACAGAAAGGGACGCCTCACCAGGAGGCGTCCCTTTCTTGCGTCTAGCTCATCTCACGCCTTGGGGGCTTTGGTGACGGTGATGCGGTCTATCTCTTTGCCCGCCTCGTCCACCTGCGTCATGGTCAGGGTCGGGCCGTTCAGGTCGAAGACGGTCAGGGAGTGGGCGGAGGAGTGGAAGCGGGCGTTGTAGGCGGCATTGCCGTCCTCGGGGTGGAGCCACTTGGCCGGGTCTTCGTCCTGATCGGGGTCGTAAAGCTCCTTGCCGCCCGCACCTGTGGTGATGTAGAGGATGCCGTCGGGGCGTGTCGCCTGCTTGCCCTCGAAAACCCTGTCTACGGTGAAGACGCCGGGGATGAGCCGGTGGGCACCGTGGTCCGGGGTGGCGTTGCTCTCGTCGGCCGGCTTGAAGCGCAGGGGCATGGTGCGCTGGTAGACGTGTTCGTGGCCATGCAGGCAGAAGTCAACGCCGAGCCGCTCGAAGAGCGGGGACAGGACGCGCATGTGCTGCTCGGCGTAGTGCTTGTCGCCGACATTAAAGGCCGGGTGGTGGTAGACGACGAACTTCCACACGGCGTCGGTGTGGGTCAGGTCGTCCGTGATGAACCGGCGCAGGGTGGGCAATGTCGGGTCAACGTAGTCGTTCGAGTCGAGGCACAGGAAGTGGGCGTCGCCGTAGTCGAACGAGTAGTTCGCCATGTCCGGGAAGCGGCTGCCAGCCGCCGACTTGAACTCGGCGAGCAGCGGCGCGGCCCCGAGCAGCGGGGTCGGGCTGGGCGCGGCGGGTCCGTTACGGGGCAGGTGCAGGGCCGTGTAGTAGGCGAGCGAGTCGCGCGCCTCATCGAAGTCGGCGGCGGGGAGGTGGCCCGTTCCTTTGTGGGGGACGTCGTGGTTCGCGATCACGGAATAGAACGGGACGGACCGCAGGAGGGGTGCGCCGACGGCGGGGTCGAGCTTGTCGGCATTGTAGACGGGGAAGAAGAACTGCTCGTACTCGCTGGCCCGGCCTTTCTCGTAGACATTGTCGCCCGTGTTCATGATGAAGTCGGGCCGCGCCTGATAGGCGTAGTAAGCGACGGCCTTCTCGCCGGGGTCGCCATAGGCGTTGTCGCCGAACGCGACGAACCGGGTACGCTCCCCGCGCTTCTTGCGGGTCGTGAAAAAGCCCTCGGCGACCGTCCGCCCCCCGCCGCGCAGGCGGTAGAAGCACTGGCGGCTCAGGGGCAGCCCGGCCAGGGTGACGGCGTACCCGAAGCGGTTTGTGCCGTCTTCATAGGCGCGCTCGGTCCGGGCCGGGGCGGCCGTCTTGCCGTACTTCTTGGTCGGACCATAGTCCAGGACGAAGTCGGCGGGCGTGCCCTCCGTCTGCCAGGCGATGATGACCGATTCCTGGTCTTCGATGAGTCGCGAGGACGGGCCGGGCTGGACGTAGGGCAGGGCCGTGAAGCGGGGCAGCCCGGCCCCCGCGACGCCGGGCGCGGCGAACAGGCCGCCCCCGACGGGCACGAGGAGCAGGAACGTCACACCCCCGGCGGAGTGCAGGAACTGGCGTCGCGTGAGTTCTGTCATGGGTGTTAGGGAGCCTTGTACTGCTGGAGGTAACTGCCGGTGGCGTCGGTGTAGGAGATCCAGACGGCGTGGGTGGCGGGGTCCACGGCCAGCGTGTGCGACTTGGGATGGGTCGAGACGGTGCCGAGCAGGGTCAGGCCCGTGTCCGTTTCGCCCACCACGGAGATGCCCCCGGCGTCGCCGCAGGCGCAGTAGAGGCGCTTCCTGTCCGGGTCGAAGGCGATCTGGTCCACATAGCCGGGGGCGATGGCGACCGACCCCAGCACCTTGCCGGTCTTCCGGTCCAGCATGACGACCATGCCCTGGCCGGCCGCGAACACGCGGCCCATCTTGGCGTCAATCGCCAGGCCGTGCGGCGAGGTCATCGGCGCGGTCGGCCAGCTCGCCTCGACGGCCCCGGTGGCGGGGACGATGACCTGGGTGACGTTGGCGGGCTTGATGTTCTGATACAGCCGGTCCGTACCCGCATCGTAAGCGACATACTCGGGTGCCCCGGCGATGGCGACCGAGCCTGTAAGGGCGTTGGTCTTGGCGTTGACGACCCAATCCTCGGCCCCGTCGTCGTGGCAGACATAAAGGGTGTCGGTCTTGGGGTCTAGAACGATGTCATCGCCCGGCCCGGACAGGGCGACCTCGCCGGTCTTTTCTAATGTGGCATTGTCGAAGACGACCAGCTTCTGGCCGCTGCCCGCCGTGAACAGCTTGTTGTCGGCCTCGTCCACGGCGATGCCGTTGACGGCGACACCGGTCGGCACCTGGGTCAGCGCGTTCTTCTGAAGGTCCAGCACGGCCAGCGTCTTGGTGCCAGGGTGCGAGGCCAGCAGACGGTGCCGGGGCGCATCCACCAGCATCCAGTCCCAGCCTCCCGGCCCGCCGGGGACCGCGACGGCGGCCTGCGGGGTCAGCAGGGGCTTGTCGGCAGCCAGCGCGGGCAGCGCGGCGAGGGTGGGCAGAAGGGCCGCGCTGACCGCTAATCGTTGAAACTTCATCGTTGTTCCTTCATGGTCGGAGTATCATCGGGGGACTATTAGCCAGCGTTTCCCTGCGCCTGATCGCGCCTCTGCCGGTTTGATAGTCCGTCTGGGGACTGCATCGCCTTCTGGCTTTTCCCGCATCCCGCCAGGATCGGCAGCAGGACGCTGGAGACGAGTGCCAGAGCAATGACACGGAGGAAGCCAGGTTTCATGTGTTCGGTTCCTGAAGACACAGGTGACAGAGGCCGACCCCAGCCCATGCGGGGCCGGACCGAGGCGCTGCTGGACTACGGCAAGGGGGCCGAGTTGGTGTAAAGGTCAGCCGCGACCTGCGCGCAGGGCTTGGTCGGATCAGGAATCGGATAGCCGCCCGCCCCGCCTTTGACATTGGTGTAGTCACCGACGAAGTTCGGGTCGAAGCACCACTTGGGGGCATTTGCCGGGTCCACGGGGAGAACCATCACGCTGCCTTTCACCGTAGCCATTCGCATCCTGATCGGCTTCACATGGCCGTCCACGAAGCCCATGTTTTCCAGGCCGTCGTGCCGCAGTGCTGCCGTACTCTTGAAGCGACCGCTCGCATTGTCCAGTGCGACCGAGAGGTTGTCCCATGTGTCGCCGAACGCGACCAGCTCGGCGGGACTGGCGATCTGCGCGATGCTGCGGCCGGGCCGGAGGGTCTTACCGTTGGCGTCCTGCGTCTGTGGACCGATCAGTCCGTATCCGCCGTCGCTGATCAGGCCGTCGTTATACCCGTAGCCGATGCACTGGCCAGTCGCATTGAAGTTGTCGAAACAGCCGCCCACGTCGAGGCCCCCCGCCGCCTTGCCGGAGCCGTTCCCCTGGGTCGCCATCGCGTCATTGCGGTCGGGACACAGGAACACATTGACACTCTTCATGTAAGGCTGGAGGATGACGAAATAGTCGGGGGTGTAGCCGGAGCCATCGAGGCCGCCCGGCTGCTTCTGTTTGGAGATCGTCGGCGTCAGCTCGTCGTAGTCCTGGTTGTATTGGGTGTAGGCCAGGCCGATCTGACGAAGGTTGCTCTCGCAAGTCGCCCGGCGTGCGTTCTCGCGGACCTTCTGGAAGACGGGGAACAGGATGGCGGCGAGAATCGCGATGATGGCGATGACCACGAGCAGTTCAATGAGGGTAAATCCCCGGCGGCGCTGTGACATTCGGTGTACTTCCTTCCCGGTAAGACTGCCTATAGGATACTCAGTCGCGGCAGTCAAAAGGGTTAAGGCAGTGTTAAGGTTGTGTTAAATTGTTGTTAAGGAGACACAACGATGGTAAACGGAAACATCGCGAAAGCTCCATAAGACCGCCCGCAGCCGCACCTCGCTGAGGGACACCGGGCGTGACTTTCATATTTCTTTTCCCGCCGCTCCTTTTGGCATACATTATGCACATTAGCAAAGACAGCAACTTTGACAGGCCAGGATCCAGCACCGACAATGGAAGGCTCGACACCCATCCTCCCCCCGAACGAACACGAACGCCTCGAAGCGCTCCGCCGCTACGGCGCGTTCGGGCTGCTGCGCGCCGCCGCCTTCGACGACATCGCGCGGCTGGCCGCCTTCATCTGCCGGACGCCGATCTCTCTGATTACCCTGATCGACACGAACCGCCAGTGGTTCCTCTCGAAAAGCGGCATCGGGGCCTGCGAAACCTCCCGCGAAGCGTCCTTCTGCGCCCACGCCCTTGTCGGGACGGAGATGCTGATCGTCGAGGACGCCCGGACAGACGCCCGGTTCGCGCGCAACGTGATGGTGACGGGGGAGCCATTCATCCGCTTCTATGCGGGTGCCCCGCTGCTGACCCCGGACGGCTATGCCCTGGGCACCCTCTGCGTCGTGGACTGCGTCCCGCGCACACTGACCGCAGAGCAGAAGGAGTCGCTCCAGTCGCTCGGCCGCCTGGTGATGACCCAGCTCGAAGTGACCCGGATGCGGCGCGAGCTGCACACCCTCCGGCAGTCTTTCACCCCACGCCCCGCGCCGCGCGGCGGCCTCTAGCCTTGTGATATGCGGCCCCGGTCGTGGTATCATTGTATTGGCCGCATTCATGCGGGACAATGCAAAACAAGGTGGAGAGAGATTGACGACAGACAACAGGACGGGCGGACCAAGAGGCGGCGGGAAGGGCAGGCCGCCCTCCGTGCTCGTGTACCAGATCGGATCGCTGGGGGACACCCTCGTTTCGATTCCCGCCTACCGCGCCGTCCGCCGGCACTTCGGCCCGCGCGCCCGGATTCAGGTGCTGCACAACGCCCCTCCAAAGGGCCGCGCCTCTCCGCATCAGGTTTTGGACGGCTCCGGCCTCGTGGACGGGGCGGTCACGTTCCAGCAGTATGCGGGGCGCAGCGGCTGGAAGACCTGGCTGGAGGTCTGGGGCAAACTGCGCCGCCTCCGCCCCGACGCCGTGGCCTACCTCGCCCCCGCCGAAAGGACGGCACGGCAGATCGGGCGCGACCGGCTGTTCTTCCGGCTCTGCGGCGTCCCCACCCTGCTCGGCTTTGAGGCGTGCGACCTGGAGCGGCTCAACGCGCGCGGCCCGGACGGGCGGCCCCTGGCCGTCCCGCACGAGGCGGTCATGCGTCTGGAGCGTCTGGAAGGTGCCGTCGCCGGGGACCGGGTGGCGGACATGGGCGGGCCGCTCCTGCGCCTCCCGGCGGAGGAGCAGGACAAGGCACGCGCGTGGCTGGAGGAACGGCAGGCAGTTGGGACGGTGTTCGCTGCGGTCTGCCCCGGCGCAAACCAGCCGGCGAAGTTCTGGCCGATGGAGAGGTTTGAGGAGATCGGGCGGCGTCTCATCGCGCAGGGAATCGAGCCTGTGGTGATCGGGGGACCGGTCGAGAGGGCGATGGGCGATCGCCTGCTCGCAGCCTGGGGGGGCGGGATCAACGCGGCGGGCCAGTTCTCCGTCATGGAGTCGGCGGCCCTGCTGAGTCGGTGCCGTTTCCTGGTCGGGCTTGATACCGGCACCACCCATCTGGCGGCGGCGCTCGGCGTCCCATGCGTTGCCCTTTACGCGGACCGGGACCCGCCGGGGCAGTGGGAGCCTCTGGGCGAGGGGCACGTCCTGCTGCACCGCCCCGTCCCCTGCGGCGGCTGCCGCGCCTTCGACTGCCCCGTGCCGGACCACCCCTGCATGACCGGCATCAGCACCGAGCAGGTCTGGGCGGCCATCCAGCAGGTCAACGCGCGCGCCGCGCCGGCGGGCGTCGCAGGCTGAGACGGCAGGCGGCCGTCACTGTTTCTCCACGTCTTTTCCCCCATACGACTTGTGTTCGGGCACCTTCCTGCCAGCGAGGCGGTCCGGGAGGTCGGCCACCAGGTCCGGCGGCAGCAGGGGAATGAACTTGTAATAGATGCCGACCTTGCGCGTCCGCTCGACGAGTCGCGCTTCCAGGTCCGGCTCGGTCAGGACGTGCCGCAAGGCCCGTTCGGCGACATGAAGATGGCGGGCGGCCTCGGGGATGGACAGGAGTAGGGGCGGCGCAAGCGCGTGACTCGTCAGGGCGCGCAGTTCCTGAGACTCCGCGCGCGCCTCGGCGGCCCGAGCTTTCAGGTGGGCAGCCTGATGCACTAAGGCGGAGGCGTCCTTCACGAGCGCCTTCGCCGCCGTTTGAGTTTCCTGCACGGCTTCTTTCAGCCGCTTCCGGTCTTCCCCATCGCTTTTGCCAGCCATATCTTATCATACCATCGGCTTCGGCTTTTTGCTCAACTCCCGGCAACACAGGAGAAGTTTATTTCGGCACGGACCAGCGGCGGCGGGCGGGCTGTTAGAAATACGGGCGAGGAGGGTAGAAGAAGCTCAGTATGAAAGACCCGCAAGGCCGGACGGCCTCTGGGCACGAATGGGTAGACATGAGCAAACACGTCTTGATCACCGGCGGCGCGGGCTTCATCGGCTCGCACGTCGCCCGTGAGCTGCTGCGCCGGGGCTACTCGGTCCGCGCGCTGGACAACCTTTCCCCCCAGGTCCACGGGCCGGAACAGAAGCGGCCCGTGTATCTGGAGTCCGGCGTGGAGCTGATTGTGGGCGACGTGCGTGACCCGGCCACGGTGCAGAAGGCGCTCAAAGGGGTGGACGCCGTCTACCACCTTGCCGCCCTGGTCGGGGTGGGCCAGAGCATGTACGAGATCGCCCGCTACACCGACGTCAACAACTCCGGCACGGCCACACTTCTGGAAGCTTTGATAGAGAGGCCGGTCGAGAGGCTGGTCGTCGCCTCCAGCATGAGCATCTACGGCGAGGGGCTGTATCACGCGCCCGACGGGTCGCCGGTTTCGGGGACCGAGCGCGGCCTGCCCCAGCTCCAGCGCGGCGACTGGGAGGTGCGTGACGCGGCGGGCGCGGCCCTGACGCCGGTTCCGACGCCCGAGTCCAAGACGCCCTCGCTGGCCTCCGTCTACGCGCTCTCCAAATACGACCAGGAGCGGATGTGCCTGATCGTGGGCCGGGCGTACCACATCCCCACCGTCGCCCTGCGCTTCTTCAACGTCTTCGGCACCGATCAGGCGCTCTCCAACCCCTATACCGGCGTCCTCGCCATTTTCGCCTCGCGCTACCTCAACGGGCGGCCCCCGGTCATCTTCGAGGACGGCTGCCAGCGGCGCGACTTCGTGAGCGTCCTGGATGTCGCCCGCGCCTGCCGCCTGGCCCTGGAAACGCCTGAAGCCGACGGGCAGGTCTTCAACGTCGGCAGCGGTCAGTCCTACGCCGTCGAGGAGATCGCCGCGCGCATGGCCCGGACTCTGGGCATGGAACACCTCCGGCCGGAGATCTCGGGCAAGTACCGGGCGGGCGACATCCGCCACTGTTTCGCCGACATCACGCAGGCCCGGCGGGTGCTGGGCTATGCGCCCGAGGTCACGCTCGAAGACGGGCTGCGCGAGATCGCGGGCTGGCTGGAAGGGCAGGTGGCCCAGGACCGCGTCGCCGAGGCGGGGGCGGAACTCGCGAAGCGGGGGCTGACCGTATGAACGACCTTCAAGGCCCCGTCCTCATCACCGGCGGGGCGGGCTTCGTCGGCACGAACCTGGCCCACCGGTATCTTTCGCAGGGCGTCCCCGTGCGCGTGTACGACAACCTCTCGCGGGCGGGGGTCGAGCAGAACGCGCGGTGGCTCCGGGAGACGCACGGGAACCTGGTCGAGGTCGATGCCGCCGACGTGCGCGACGCCGCCCGGCTGCGGCGGGCCGTCCGGGGCGTCTCACGAGTCTTTCACCTCGCGGCCCAGGTGGCCGTCACGACGAGTCTGATTGACCCCGTCGAAGACTTCGAAGTCAACGCGCGTGGGACTTTGAACCTGCTGGAAGCCATCCGGGCGTGTGACGCGCCCCCGCCGCTCCTCTTCACCTCCACGAACAAGGTCTATGGGGGCCTGCCGGACGTGGGCTTGCGGGTCCGGGGCGCGCGCTACGAGCCGGAAGACGAGGCCGTCCGCGCGCGCGGCATCGGCGAGGCCCGCCCCCTCGACTTCCACTCCCCCTACGGCTGCTCGAAGGGCGCGGCGGACCAGTACGTCCTGGACTACGCCCGGACCTACGGGCTGCCGGCCGCCGTTTTACGCATGAGCTGCATCTACGGCCCGCACCAGTTCGGGACGGAGGACCAGGGCTGGGTCGCGCACTTCCTGATCCGCGCGCTGGAAGGCAGGCCGATCACGCTGTACGGGGATGGGAAACAGGTGCGGGACATCCTGTACGTCGGGGACCTGGTGAACGCCTTCGTGCTGGCCCAGGAGCAGATCGAGACGCTGTCCGGGCAGGCGTTCAACATCGGCGGCGGCGCGGCCAACACGGTCAGCCTGCTCGACCTGCTCGGGCTGATTGGCGAGGCCTACGGGCGCGCGCCCGAAGTCGGCTTTGATGACTGGCGGCCCGGCGACCAGAGGTACTACGTCTCCGACACGCGCAAATTCCAGGCTGCGACCGGCTGGACCGCCGAAACCGACGTCGTGGAGGGCATCGAGCGTCTGGCGCGCTGGCTGTGCGAGGCGCGCGGGCTGCTCCACCCTTCGGCGGCCCGCGCAAAGGAGTCCGCATGACAGGCACGATGCGCGCCGCCGTCCTGACGGCCCCCGGCGGGATGGGCGTCCAGGAGGTTTCCATCCCCATGCCCGGTCCGGCCGAGATCCGTGTGCGCCTGGAGGGCTGCGGCGTCTGCGCCTCCAACCTGCCGCCCTGGGAGGGCCGCGAGTGGTTCACCTACCCGATGGAGCCGGGTGCGCTCGGCCATGAGGGCTGGGGCGTGGTGGACGCCGTCGGCAAGGACGTTTCCGGCCTCGCCGCCGGGGACCGCGTCGCCATGCTGTCCGGCCACGCCTACGCCGAGTATGATGTGGCCGACCAGGGCGCGGTCGTCAAGCTGCCCGCGTCGCTGGCCGGGATGCCCTTCCCCGGCGAGCCGCTGGGGTGCGCCGTGAACATCTTCCGGCGCAGCGAGATAAAGCCGGGGCAGACCGTTGCCATCGTGGGTGTCGGGTTCCTGGGCGCACTGCTGGCGCGGCTGGTGACGGACGCGGGGGCGACGGTCATCGCCATCGCCCGCCGCCCGTTCGCGCAGGAAATGGCCCAGCGCATGGAGGCGGCGCACGTCCTGCCGATGGACGACCACTGGCAGATCATCGAGCGAGTCAAGGCGCTGACCGGCGGCACGTTCTGCGACGTCGTGATCGAGGCGGTCGGCAAACAATGGCCTCTGGACCTGTCCGCCGAGCTGACCCGCGAGCGCGGGCGGCTGATCATCGCGGGCTACCATCAGGACGGCCTGCGGTCGGTCAACATGCAGCTATGGAACTGGCGCGGCCTGGACGTCATCAACGCCCACGAGCGCGACCCGCTGATGTATACCGGCGGCATCCGGCTGGCCGTAGACGCGGTGGCGGGCGGCGTCCTGGACCCGGCTCCCCTGTACACACACACGTTCCCGCTGGAACGGCTGGGCGAGGCTTTGAACGCGACGCGGGACCGGCCCGAAGGCTTTATGAAGGCTCTGGTGACGCTCTCGTGACGCGCCTCCTGATGACGGGCGACGCGGTCGGCGGCGTCTGGACTTATGCCCTGGACCTCGCCCGCGCGCTGGCTCCGCATGGCGTCTCGGTCGCACTCGCCACGATGGGGCCGCCGCCGACCCCAGCACAGCGCGATGAGGCCGCCGCCGTGCCCGGCCTGACCCTGCACCCGTCTTCCTTCGCCCTGGAATGGATGCCTGCCCCCTGGGAGGACGTCGCCCGCGCCGGGGACTGGCTGCGGGGTCTGGAAGATGACTTGCGGCCGGACCTCATCCACCTGAACGGCTACGCCCATGGCGCTCTGCCCTGGCGCGCGCCCGTGCTGGTGGCGGGTCACTCGTGCGTCCTGTCGTGGTGGCGGGCCGTCCACGGTGAGGACGCCCCGCCCGCCTGGGACCGCTATCGAGCGGAGGTCCGGTGCGGGCTGCGGGCGGCGGGCCGTGTGGTCGCCCCGACGCGGGCGATTCTGGACGCGCTCCAAACGCTGTACGGCCCGTTCGCCGCCGGGCAGGTCGTCCCGAACGGCCGAAACCCGGCCGCCTTCGCGCCCGGCGAGAAACAGCCGTTCGTTTTCAGCGCCGGGCGGCTCTGGGACGAGGCCAAGAACATCGGCGCGCTGGACGCAGCGGCGCGCGGGCTGGCCTGGCCGGTCCTGGTCGCGGGAGACACGGCGCACCCCAGCGGCCAGACGGTGACGCCCGCCCATGTGCGGCTCCTCGGCTGCCTGACGCCGGCCCAGATCGCCGGGCGGCTGGCGCGGGCCGCCATCTACGCCCTCCCCGCGCGCTATGAGCCGTTCGGCCTGTCGGCCCTGGAGGCCGGGCTATCCGGCTGCGCCCTCGTGCTGGGCGACATCCCGAGCCTGCGCGAAGTCTGGGGTGAGGCGGCCCTGTTCGTCCCGCCGGATGATCCTGATGCCCTGCGCGGCGCGCTCTGCCGCCTCATCCAGGACGAGTGCCTGCGCGCTGCGATGAGAGAGCGCGCCCGCTCCCGCGCGCAGACCTACACGTTGGAGCGCATGGCCGGGGGCTATTTAGCTGCCTATTGGGCGCTGCTTCAGGAGAATGCCGTTTGCGCCTAGTCTATTTCACCCATTCACTGCTGTCTGACTGGAACCACGGTAACGCCCACTTCCTGCGCGGCGTGCTGTCCGAATTGCAGGCGCGCGGCCATGACGTGCGCGTGTACGAGCCGGAGAACGCCTGGAGCCTGCAAAACCTGCTCGCCGACGCCGGGCCGTCCGCCGTGGGGGGCTTCCGGGAGGCGTACCCGGCGCTCGACAGCACCCGATACGATCTGCGGACGATCCGCCTGGATGCGGCTCTTGACGGCGCAGACCTGGTGATCGTCCACGAGTGGAACGCGCATGCCCTCGTCCACCGCATCGGCGCACACCGGGCGCGCGTGGGCGGCTACAGACTGCTGTTCCATGACACGCACCACCGGGCCGTCACTGACCGCAAGGGCATGGCGGCCTATGACCTGAGCCGCTATGACGGCGTCCTGGCCTTCGGGAATGTCATCCGCGACCTGTACCTCAGCGCCCGCTGGGCCAGGCGGGCCTGGACCTGGCACGAGGCCGCGGACACGCGCGTTTTCCACCCGATCTCAGGCGTCGCGAAAGAAGGCGCCCTGGTCTGGATCGGCAACTGGGGCGATGACGAGCGCACCCAGGAACTGCACGAATTCCTTCTAGGGCCAGTCCACGACTTGCGCCTGAAGGCGCGCGTTCACGGCGTCCGCTATCCGGCGGCGGCGAAGAAGGCGCTCGCCGAGGCCGGCATCGAGTACGCCGGCTGGCTGCCCAACTACCGGGCACCGGAGGTGTTCGCCAGGTACAGGATGACGGTCCACGTCCCGCGCCGACCGTACACGCGCGCCCTGCCCGGCATCCCGACGATCCGCATCTTTGAGGCGCTGGCCTGCGGCATCCCGCTGATCTCTGCGCCCTGGGACGACGCCGAAGGGCTGTTCACGCCCGGCAGAGACTTCCTGGTCGCCCGCGACGGGGCGGAGATGCGGGCGCAGATGGCGGCCCTGCTGGCGGATGAAGGACTGGCGGCGGCGGTGGCAGCGCACGGGCTGGAAACCATCAAAGCGCGGCACACCTGCGCGCACCGGGTGGATGAGCTGCTGGGCATCTGGAACGACCTATGAACATCGCCTTCTTCGGCTCCAGCCTCGTGTCCGCTTACTGGAACGGGGCGGCCACTTATTACCGGGGCGTCATCCGGGCCATGCACGAACGCGGGCACCGGGTCACGTTCTATGAGCCGGACGCTTATGAGCGTCAGCAGCACCGGGACATGGCCGACCCCGCCTGGGCGCGCGTCGTGGTCTACGCCGGGGAGGGCGAGGCGGGCGTCCGGGCCGCCCTGGAAGACGCGCGCGGGGCTGATTTGGTGGTGAAGGCCAGCGGCGTCGGCGTTTTCGACGGACTGCTGGAAGCCGCCGTCTTGGACCTGAAGCGCCCCGACACCCTGGTCGCCTTTTGGGACGTGGACGCGCCCGCGACACTGGAACGGGTACAGGGGGGCCCGCGCGACCCGTTCCGGCCATTGATTCCGCGCTATGACCTGGTCCTGACTTATGGCGGCGGCAGCCCCGTCGTGGAGGCATACCGGGCGCTGGGGGCGCGCGAGTGCGTCCCCATCTATAATGCGCTGGACCCGCACACGCACCACCCTGTCGCGCCGGATGAACGCTTCGCGGCCACGCTGGGCTTTCTGGGGAACCGCCTGCCGGACCGGGAGGCGCGGGTCGAGGAGTTCTTCCTGAAGGCCGCCGCACGGCTGCCCGATGCGCGGTTCCTGCTCGGCGGGAGCGGCTGGGGGGACAAGGCGATGTCTCCCAATGTCGGGTATGTCGGCCACGTCTACACGCAGGACCATAACGCCTTCAACTGCACCCCGCGCGCCGTACTGAACGTCAGCCGCGACTCGATGGCGCGGTACGGCTTTTCGCCCGCCACACGGGTCTTTGAGGCGGCGGGAGCGGGAGCGTGCCTCATCACGGACGCCTGGGAAGGCATCGAGGTGTTCTTCGCGCCTGGACGGGAGATACTGGTGGCGCGCGACGGGGAGGAAGTCGCACGGATCGTCCGGGACCTGACGGCGGAGCGGGCGGGCGCGATCGGAAGGGCCGCCCTGGCGCGGGTGCTGGCGGAACACACCTACGCCCACCGGGTCGCGCAGCTCGAGTCGGTTTTGGAGGCGGCACGGCAATGAATTCCCCTCTGCGTATCGTCATCCTGGGCCTGTCCATCACGTCATCCTGGGGCAACGGTCACGCGACGACGTTTCGAGGGCTGGTGCGCGAACTTGCCGCGCGCGGGCATGACGTTCTGTTCCTGGAGCGGGACGTTCCCTGGTATGCCTCGAACCGCGACATGCCCCACCCTCCCTACGGGCGGACGGAGCTATACGACAGCCTCGACGACATTGATGAGCGGTTCGCCCCGGACGTCCGCGAGGCGGACGCGGTCATCGTCGGCTCGTATGTCCCCGAAGGCGTCGCCGTTGGGTCATGGGTGCAGCAGACGGCGCGCGGCATCAAAGCCTTCTATGACATAGACACGCCCGTGACTCTGGCGAAACTGGCGCGGGGCGACTACGAGTACATCTCGCCCGCTCTAATTCCCGGCTATGACCTGTACTTATCCTTCGCAGGTGGCTCGGCGCTGACGCGGTTGGAACGGGATTATGGCTCGCCGCGCGCGCTCCCGTTCTACTGCTCAGTAGACCCCGCCCTCTATGCGCCCGAAGACGCCGCCCCGGAGTGGGACCTGGGCTACATGGGGACCTACAGCGACGACCGGCAGCCGCCCCTGGACCGGCTGCTGATCGAGCCGGCCCGGCAGTGGCCCGATGGCCGCTTCGTCGTGGCCGGGCCGCAGTATCCCGCCCCGATTGAATGGCCGCCGAACGTCGCCCGCATCGAACACCTGCCGCCCGCAGAACACCGGACGTTCTACAACAAGCAGCAGTGGACCCTGAACATCACGCGGGCGGACATGGTGGCGGTGGGCTACTCGCCGAGCGTCCGGCTATTCGAGGCCGCCGCCTGCGGCGTCCCCATCCTGAGCGACTACTGGGAGGGGCTGGAAACATTCTTCGCGCTGGGCACGGAGATCGTGGTCACGCGGTCGTCCGGGGACACGCTGCACGCCCTGCGCGAGACGCCCGAGGCAGAGCGGCGGCAGATCGGGGCGCGGGCGCGAGCGCGCGTCCTGACCGCGCACACGGCCGCCCACCGGGCGGCGGAACTGGAAGGCTATTTGACCGAGGCAAAGGGAACGACGACCCCATGAGTTTGGCAGAGCCTATGATCTCGGGAGAGGACGATCTGGCCTCCGGGTGGCGGCACATCGCCCCGCACCTCCCCACCGACCTGAACGGCTGGCGCGCGCTCGACATCGGCTGCGGTGCCGGGTCACACTCGTTCGAGCTGGCGCGGCGGGGCGCACGGGTGACGGGGATCGATACGGATGGGGACCATCTCGCCCTCGCGCGTCAGGCATCAGAACGGCTGGGGCTTGCGGCGCGGACCGAGTTCCGGCAGATGCAGGTCTATGACCTGGCCTCGACATGGGAGACGTATGACTTAGTGCTGTACAGGGGCGACCTCCACCGCCTGCGCTACCCATTGCTCGCCCTGGACATCGCCGCGCGGAAGGCGAAAAGGCTGTTCGTCTTTCAGGCCCCGGCGGAGGAGGATGAAGCCCTACTGCGCTCCAGCGGGCTGCGTGTCACAGCCCGGCTTGATACCGGAACCTACCTCTGTGAGCCGGACAGGTCAGGCACCCAGTACGCGGCGGAGTTCGAGGCGGCGACCGGCCTGGGCGCGCGCCTGACGAAGACACTGCACTTCCGGCACTGCTGGGTGAACACCACTTTGGGCTATACCGAGACATGCTATCACGACGGCACCCGCGTTCCCGCCGTGCCCGGCGGCGGCGACGAATACCGGGCGAAGGCCGCCGAGTTCGGCTACGGCGACGACACCGCCGCCCTGTCGCGCGAGCATGAGATATTGCACACGTTCCTGGCGGAAGCCCTGGGCTACGGCACCTCCCCCACCCTCTGGGCCGTCGCGCACGGCCAGCAGGGCGGCGTCGCCCCATATTGGGAACAGCTAGAAGAAGAAGCCTGGACCCTGGCGTTCCAGGTCTACCTGCACGGCGGCCCCCACACCGAACCTCTGCACCGGTTCACCGACGCCGGGATTGATCTGGAGACGCTGCGCGAGGAAGCGCGGCGGCGGCTGCGCTAGATGCCAACATTGAAGGAAAATCGCACCGTGGCCGCGCCTTCCCTCTCCCCAATCCGTGTCGGCCCGAGCGGCCGGTATTTCGAGACATTCGGCGGCGACCCGTTCCTGTTCCTCGGCCCGAACGACGCGATCTCCTGGCCGGGCCTCGCCGGGCTGTACCGCCGCCGGGACCCGGCCGCCGTGGACGCCTACCTGCAAACTCTGGCCCAAAGCGGCGTCACGGTCCTGCGCCTGATGCTGGAATACGCGCACCGCGACGGGTGGTACTTTGAGCGGCCCTTCGGCACGTTCAACCCCACCTTGGTCCGGCTCTGGGACAGCCTGTTCGCGGCCTGCGCGCGCCACGGCCTGCGCGTCCTGCTGACGCCCTGGGACAGTTTTTGGATGTCCAGGCGCTGGCGCAAGCACCCCTACAACGTCCTGAACGGCGGTCCGGCCCATTCGCAGGCTGACTTCTTCACCCAGGAACGCGTCATCGAGGCCGCCCTGAACCGGATGCGTTTCGTCATCGAGAGGTGGGGCGGCGACGGGACGCTGGCCGCGTGGGACCTGTTCAACGAGATTCATCCCCATTGGGGCGGGACGCCCGCCCAGCAGTCCGCCGTCATTACGCGGCTCTCGGACGGGGTACGGGAGATCGAGCAGAAGACGTGGGGCTTCTCGCGCCCGCAGACCGTCTCCATCTTCGGGCCGGAGCCTTCGGAGGAGTACGAGGCATTGATCCTGCGTCACCCCTCCCTTGATTTCGCCACAACTCACATCTACCAGGGCGCGATAGACTACCCGCGCGACACGACCGAACCCGCCCTGACGATGGCGGGCTGGGTGCGTCACGGGCTAGACCGCGTTGCGCCCGGACGCCCCTTCACCGACACGGAACACGGCCCGATTCACCTGTTTAACGACCACAGGAAGATGCTGCCGGAGCCGTTTGACGACGAGTACGAGCGGCACCTGATGTGGGCGCACCTAGCCAGCGGGGGCGCGGGCGGCGGGATGCGCTGGCCGGCCCGCCACCCGCACCTGCTGACGTCCGGGATGCTGGGGGCTTTGTCCAGCCTGTCGGGCTTCGCGCGGCTGGTTGACTGGCAAAAGTTCGCGCCGCGCGATGCCGTGGCAGACATAGCGGTCGAGGCAAGCGGCGTGTGCGTCTTCGGCTGCCGCGACGACCATCAGGCCGTCGTCTGGCTGCTGCACGACACGCGCCTCGGCGGGGGTTCATCGGAAGGCTTCGGGGAGGTCACGCTGCGCGGCCTTGCGCCGGGGCCTTACGAGGTGACGCCGTGGCGAACGGCGGTTGGGGCTGCCGAGGCAGGTCAGACCGTTCCGGTCGGCCACGACGGAGAACTGCGGCTGCGGCTGCCTGACGGGGCACCAGACATGGCCCTCGCGGTCCGCCGCGAACGATAAAAGGGGCGCGGCGTAAGCCGCGCCCCTCTTCTGTGTCTACCGCCCTGAGGGTCTAGTAGTCGTCGTCATGGTCGTCGCCGCCCGCGCCGGGCTTGCTCTTCTGCTTCTTCTCGACGATCAGCGAGTTGGTGCTGAGGATCATGCCGGCGATGGACGAGGCGTTCTGCAAGGCGGACCGGGTGACCTTGACGGGGTCCACGATGCCCGCCGCGACAAGGTCCACATACTCTTCGGTCAGGGCGTTGAGGCCGTGGCCGGCAGGCAGGGACTTGACCATCTGCACGACGACGGAGCCTTCCAGCCCGGCGTTCTGCGCGATCTGCCGCAGCGGCTCTTCGAGGGCGCGGCGGACGATGTTCACGCCGACCTTCTCGTCGCCTTCAAGCTGAAGGCTGTCCAGGGCGGGGATGATGGACACCAGGGTCGCGCCGCCGCCGGCGATGATGCCTTCCTCGACCGCCGCGCGGGTCGCCGACAGGGCATCCTCGAAGCGGTGCTTCTTCTCTTTCAGGGCGGTCTCGGTGGCCGCGCCGACCTGGATGACGGCGACGCCGCCGGCCAGCTTCGCCAGCCGCTCCTGGAGCTTCTCCTTGTCGTAGGAGGAGTCGGTGTTGTCGATCTGGCGGCGGATCTGCTCGATCCGGCCCTTCACGGCGTCGGTCTGCCCGCCGCCCTCGACCACGGTGGTGTCTTCCTTGGTGATGACGATCTTCTTGGCCGACCCGAGGGCCGTCTCGTCCACGTCCTTGAGGGGGATGCCCAGGTCGTCGGTGATGAACCGGCCGCCGGTCAGGACGCCGATGTCCTCCATCATGGCCTTGCGGCGGTCGCCGAAGCCGGGTGCCTTGACGGCGACGACGTTCAGGATGCCGCGCAGCTTGTTGACGACCAGGGTGGCCAGGGCCTCACCGTCCACGTCCTCGGCGATGATCAGCAGGGGCCGGCGGGACTGGGAGATCTTTTCCAGGAGGGGGATCAGGTCCTGCGCGCTGGAGATCTTCTTCTCGAACAGCAGGATCAGGGGGTTCTCCAGGGTCGCTTCCTGGCGCTCGGCGTCGGTGACGAAGTAGGGGGAGATGAAGCCCTTGTCAAACTGCAAGCCCTCGACGACTTCCAGTGTGGTGTCCGTGCCCTTGCTCTCCTCGACGGTGATGACGCCGTCTTTGCCGACCTTGTCCAGTGCCTCGGCGATCATGGCACCGATCTCCGGGTCATTGCCCGAGATGGAAGCGACCTGGGCGATAGAAGCCTTGTCGGTGATCTCGATCTTGCGCGCCTTCAGCTCCTCGACCGCCTTCTCGACGGCAAGCTCGATGCCGCGCCGCAGGGCGATGGGGTTGCCGCCAGCCGCCACATAGCGCAGGCCCTCATTGACGATGGCCTGGGCGAGAACGGTGGCCGTCGTGGTGCCGTCGCCGGCCACGTCGTTGGTCTTCGAAGCAACTTCGCGGACGAGCTGCGCGCCCATGTTCTCATAGGGGTCGTCCAGCTCGATCTCCTTGGCGACGGTGACGCCGTCCTTGGTGATCGTCGGGCTGCCCCACTTCTTGTCCAGGACGACGTTGCGGCCCTTGGGGCCGAGCGTGACCTTGACGGCGTTGGCGACGGCGTTCGCGCCGCGCTCCAGCGCGCGCCGGGCTTCTTCATCGAACAGCAATGTCTTGGCTGCCATTGGTTAAATCTCCTTAAAAACGTTAAAAGTCAGGCGCAGAGGTTAGGCGCGGACGGCGTAGATCTGGTCTTCGTCCAGGATCATGTATTCCTGGCCTTCCAGCTTCAGCTCGGTGCCGCCGTACTTGGAATAGATGACCTTGTCGCCCACGGACACGGTCAGGGTCGAGCGGGAGCCGTCATCGAGGACGCGGCCCGGCCCGACGGCGATAACCTCGCCCTCCTGGGGCTTCTGCTGGGCCGAATCGGGGATGTAGATGCCGCCGCTGGTCTTGGCCTCGGCCTCGCTGGGCTTGACCAGCACTTTGTCCGACAGGGGCCGGAAGTTGACTGCCATGTGAAATTGCCTCCTCGTCACATTTCTTAGGATTCGCGATGAAACTGTTTTTAGCACTCGCAGGTGTTGAGTGCTAAAACCGTTCCTATTCTACTCGTTCCCAGCGGAATTGTCAAGGACTTGGGGAATGAACTAATCCTAATCCAACCGATTGAGCTTTCAGGGGACGCCCTTGAATTATGCTCTGTTCTCTGATAGAATACGGTCAGAAAGGGATTGAACGAATGACTACGGAAAATGAATTGACGGCGGCACAGTGGGTTGACTGGATTGCGGGGCAGGTTGCTGTCCGCGAGAAGGTTTACTGTACAGACCCGGATGAGCTTGTTTCCGCGTACAACCGCGAAGTAAGCTATGCCCGTGACTATCACGGGCGTGAGTTATTGGAGTTATTGCAGAACGCGGATGATGCCGGTGTGGATTATGAACACTCCAACAAGGTCGCCATTGTTTTAACACCAGAAGGGCTATGTGTAGCGAACACCGGCAGGCCATTTTCAGAGAGTGGGGTCAAGTCGCTGATGGTCAGCGACAATAGCCCCAAGAAGAGTGACCGTGCTCAATACATCGGCAATAAAGGATTAGGATTTCGCTCCGTCCTTAGCTGGACGAATACCCCCTTTATTCTTAGTGGCAACCTCGCCATTGGCTTCGACAGTGACAAAGCACAGGCATGGCTGGAATCTCTCTGTCGTGAAGACGCTCAACTGCGGCAACGGGTGGTTAGCCAGATGGAGAGTACCGGGGCAAAGCATCTTGTCCCAATACTAGCATTACCGTTAGTGCTGAACCCAGCAGGAACAGATGAGTGGATGGGAGCACCATCCTCTGCTTCTGTTTGGCAGGAAGCGCGACAGCTACAAAGAGGCGGCTACGATACGGTTATTGCTGTCCCTTTTACATCACCCGACGCTTATGAGCAGGCTAAGGAGCAACTAAAAGAAATCGGGCATGAATTTTTACTGTTCACAAAGCACTTGGCTTTCCTCTCCGTCCGCCAACCCGACCTGGAAAATACTTGGTGGATAGATCGTGACGACGATATAGTAGGCATCAAATCCCAAGACGAGGATACGCAGGCGTGGCAGGTATTCGAGAAGATAGGTGACATCCCGAGCCATCTTTTGAGCGATGACTTGAAAAAAACGCCTAGCTACGAGATAAAAGTGGCAGTGTCGATGGACGACGTTGCAACACCTGGGTTTATCTTCAACTACTTCAAAACCCAAGCTCGCTTCCCCTACCCTGTTGTTGCCCACGTCACCTTCGAATTAAGCAGCAACAGGCAGAATATTCCTCTCACACCTGCCAATCAATACCTAGTGAAAGAACTGGCTGGACTTATGGCAGAGGTCGCTGAAGTGTCTCTCGACTCACACGACCCTTGGCGTTCACTCTCATTCATCAGCACCGATGCCAGCTTAGACCCTATGCTAGAACACATGGGTTTGTTTGAAGCACTCTGTACCGCCGCTCAAGAACATAAGGTTATTCCAGTACGAAGCGGCGAGATAGTCAAGCCTTGCGACGCCAAGAATCTCAAAAACTCGGCAGGTTCTTGGTTGCCACCTGCTCAGTTCGGCGACGTAGTTCAATATACCGCTCATAAAACACACCAGAATATGCTTCGCTCGTTGAAGGTGCAGACGTTGACTGAAGATGAAATGCGCTCGCGTCTCAATCAAGCCTCAGCGGGTTTGTCAATCGTGGAGCGTGCGGCCCTCATCACAGGACTATGTCAGTCTCACCTCATGCCGTCTAATCCTGCCCCATCCTTGCTGGTTGATCAGGATGAGCGTCTTATTTCCCCGCAGCGTCGGGTTTTTCTACCGCCAGGTGAGGCAGAAATTTTCGCTTTACCTAAGTGGCTAGACCTGCGGATGCTGCATAGTCACCTCAGCACGGAACTTAAGCAGAGGCTTAAAGTAGGTGCGCGCGATTTGACAGCCGCACTCAATGTTTACACTTTAACTGAATTCTCTTTGACAAATATTTCCAACGCTCTGATTGCCGAGACAAATGCGCGTGTAAAAAAAGAGCCGGAGCAAGAACGGAGCTATCGGATTGAAGCCCTGGAGGCAATATATGGATTCTACCGCCAAAGCGCAGCAGACAGCGGCAGATCCTCTGTCACTACTGTACAAGTACCAACTGCCTCTGGTGGATTCGCCTCAGCAAGCACATTATATTTCAGCAACGAGTTCATCTACGGCAGATTGAGTGATCTCCTTTACAGGTCGGTCAGTCCTCATCTCGTGATTGCTCCTCTGTCACACATGAACTTGGAAAATGAGGAGAAAGCTACTATTGGAGAGTATTTGAAGTGGCTAGGCGTTGCCGACAAACCGCGCCGCGTCACAAAATCTTCATCATACAGTGTAATCCAATCGCAGCGCCTCCCAACTGATTACATGAATCATGTCAGACAGTGCCTGGAGTATCCTGCTAAGACCACTCACGCTGACCTAGAGATAACATCTTCGTCTGACTTGCTCCATGCACATTTCAACGGCTTCACGTCCATAGAACACTTGGAGGAGCTGATTGTTCGGGCTGATCCGCGCGCATTGCTGGCCTGGATAGCCTTGGACGAGCGCATTGAGGGGTGGCGGCGCGAAGGCGAGACTACGGCAGAAATTAGCGTCACCCCTCCGAGAAAACAACATCCACGGGTAATCAGAGGCCAGTTCATCCCTTCTTACATTCTTTGGCTACTTGGGAACAAAGAATGGCTTCCTTCCTCTGCCGAAAGGAAGCAAGCGCCCACCCGATGCATCTTGGCGTCCTCGGTTGCTGATGAATTAAAGTTTATCTTCCCGCGCCCCGCCTTAACGCAAGTGGAACCACTTTTCCAAGAGATGGGCATTGATCATCTCAGCCTTCAAGGTGCTCTTCAAAGAATAGGAGTTCGGCAGTCGTTAGAAGAACTTACTCAGGATGAGATTTATCAACTTCTATTAGATTTACCTTCGCTCGACCCGACTGGTCAATGCGCTAAGTCACTCCAAAGAGCGCTTGTTCTTCGTCCCGAGGACATACCCAAGGCAGAGAATCTTGTGAAAGCAAAATTCCTGAAAACAGGAAAGCTATGGGGGGTTTTGGGCAACAACGCAGATTATTATTCCGTTACCGAGCTTTACTACATCGGTACGAATGTTGTCCCGCAGGTAGTTGTACGCTCAGTTCCCCACCTGGAATTGGATAAGAAACAAGGGGCACAGAAAGTCCAACGCATCTTCGGCGTCCGCCCTTTAGATGAGCGTCAGTGGCAGGTAGAAGTCAAGGCACACACATTAAGCCCTGCACACGATCAATTTCTGCATGATGTAGACTCGCTAAAGCCTTTCATTTACGCCCTACGCCTGCATGCCACACGCCTGCGTTCAGATGCGAGCGCCGTTGGCTTACAGAAGCTAAAGAGTTTAGAGGTTCATCTATGTTGCCATCTAGAAGGTACTGCAACCGTAGGTGAAAAAATTCAGACGTTCAATTTAGCGGAAAAGGGTGAAGTTATTCTCAATGATAGCTCTGCCTTTTTGTTCACAGGTGTTTCTCCGCATGAGAACCCGTTACAAGATGTCGTTCTTGTAGATGCTGTGGCAGAAGTCTTCGCCGAAGTTCTAGGCGTTGAACAAGGGAGTGATTTTGCTCGGCTGATTTCTGTTGATGCTTCACAGCGAATGGTTCTTCTAGTACGGATTTTAGGCACAACCCACGCCGAAGCCGAAAGCCTGCTTCAACAGGCGCAGGTGAAGCTAGAAAGCAAAATGGTGGAAGCCCCTACCACTCGCCCTTATGCAGCCTGGGTTCCAGTACCCGCACACGCTACAACATTCACGCCGAACAGTAGCAACCTTATTCCCGCCTTTGGAGCTTCCCCTGCTCACCCATTAGCTCCGCAACACCACATAGAGCTAACCGGCTCTATCCGGGCCGTGGCGGTGGAGCAACAAGATCATCTGCCAGCCCCACCCGCGCGAAGAATTCAGCTACGGGTCCAAGCCACTCCTTCAACAACGGCCGTATCGCGCACTCAGACACGGGTGACAGACGCAGCGCGGTGTCAAGAAGTTATCATTCGCTTTGAGGAGGCGCAGGGGCGCTTCCCCTTGTCAGTCTCCCAACTTCAAGGGGAACTTGCTTATGGGTGCGATGTTCTCAGCTTTGCTTCGGCACAGCTTCGCCAACAGTTCACCGGGAAGGAGAATGCTCCCGACATTAGCTTAATCCAGCGTCTCATCGAGGTCAAGGGGAAAAGTAGCGAGGATAGCACAATTGAGATGCGTGGTAATGAACTGCGGGCAGCCCAGGACTTTGGCGAGCGCTATTTCTTGTACCGTGTATACGAGGGAATAGCTAAAGAATTTGCTATATTGGTACTGGCAAATCCTCTTGCATCTCAGTGTAACCACGTTTACGAGGTTAACATGAGCCAGCAACAGGCAACGGAACGGTTTCGGGCAGTTGAACTGGAAGACGGAGCATGACGAGCAGAGATGTTTGGAAGAGCGTCACCGGTCGCCCTTGCTCCTTCTGACAGAGGCAATGAACTGTTCCCTCCTTTTTGGGTTGTTGATAAAATCCTCTGTCCGACGGATGGACTCTTCAGCCGTCAGCTTGGCGCGTTTTGGCCGGCGGATGATCCAATCCGTTTCCGGCGGCACAGTTTCGGTCGGCTCTGCTTCTGTCAAAGCATCGGTGTTTGTCTGTTCAGTTTCCATCAAGTTCGCTCCTCCCCACTGTCACAACCATTCTACCACATCCCCCACTCCCAGGACGGCGGCGGGTTGGGTACAATAGACTCCATGAGCGAGCGTCTGGACATTGTGCTGTTCGGGATTGACCCGACGGAAAGAATCGTGGCGGTGGAGACGGCGGACCGCGAGGCGACGCTGTTCGTCCGCGTGGGCGAGGAGACGGTGACGAAGAGCGTCCCGTTCGTCCCGTGGCTGGTGACGGACAGGGAGCGGCATTTCCCCGGCGCCCAGACGACGGAGCTGGACGGCGAGGGCTACAACTGGCTGGTGCAGTTCCCGTCGGGCTGGCGATCTTACCAGGAGGCCAAGCGGACCCTGCGGGACGAACACGCCGGGGTCTGCCAGTACGGCAGCGCCATCAAACAGTTCATGGTGGCCTCCGGGTACACGCTGTTCAAGGGCATGGCGTTCGATGACCTGAAGCGGCTGCAAGTGGACATCGAGACGACATCGCTGGACCCCAACCTGCCCGATGCCTGCATCTTCATGGTGAGCGTCTCGGATAACCGGGGCTTTTCGGATGTGCTCATCGGCGACGAGGCCGACATGCTGCGGCGGCTGCTGGCGATCACGCAGGAGCGCGACCCGGACGTCATCGAAGGGCACAACTTCTACTCTTTCGACCTGCCCTACCTCCTCGCCCGATGCGCCGCCCACGACATCCCCCCGACGTTCGGACGCATGGATAAGCCCGCCGTCATGGGTGCCCCGCGCAACTGCGCCATCGGGACCAACGCACGTCAGTTCACGCCGGTCTACCTCTACGGGCGGCATATTCTGGACACCCTGCTGCAAGTACAGCGCTTCGACTGGTCACGCGGGCAGGTGTCCTCGTATGGCCTGAAGGAGTGCGCGCAGACCTACGGCATCGCGCCGCCGGACCGCGTGTACCTGGACCGCAGCGAGATCGTCTCGATCTTCGAGAGTGACCCGGAGAAGGTCAAGACCTATGCCGCCCAGGACGTGCAGGAGACGGCGGCTTTGGCGGCCCTGGTCGCCCCGACCGAGTTCTACCAGACCCAGATGATCCCCGACTCCTACCAGAACGTCGCCGTCACCGGCAACGGGGAGAAGATCAACGCCATCCTGCTGCGCGAGTATTTGCGTCAGGGCCGGGCCATCGCCAAGCAGAAGGCCCCCCAACCCTACCCCGGCGGCTACACCGAGGTGCGCGTCACGGGCGTGGTGAAGCCCATCGTCAAGGCGGACGTCGAGAGCCTGTACCCGAGCCTGATGCTGACCCAGAAGATCGGCCCGGCCTCGGACACCTTGCAGATCTTCCTGCCCCTGCTGTCCGACCTGACCCAGCGGCGCCTGGACGCCAAAGGGCAGCTCAAGAAGACGCCCAAGGACACGCGCGAACACGCCTACTGGGACGGCCTCCAGAACTCCTTCAAGTCAATCATCAACTCGTTCTACGGCTACATCGGCGGCCCGTTCTACTTTAATGACTACCTCGCCGCCCGGCAGGTGACCGAGGCGGGCCAAACCATTGTCAAGCAGATCGCATCGGAACTGGAAACGCAGGGCGCGCGGGTCATCGAGATAGACACCGACGGCGTCTATTTCCAGCCGCCCGCCGATGTCAAGACCGAAGCGGACGAGCTGGCCTACGTCGAGAAGATCGGGGCATCACTGCCACCGGGGATCAGACTGGCCCATGACGGCTCCTATGCGGCCATGCTCTCGCTGAAGATGAAAAACTACGTCCTGGTCGAGCCGAACGGCCACAAGATCTTCAAAGGCTCCTCGCTGCGCTCGCGGGCCGATGAGCGCTACGGCCGCCACTTCCTGACCGACGCCGTGAACATGCTTCTGGACGAGGAGCCGGACAAGCTCTCGCACCTTTACAGCGAGATGATAGACAAGATCGAGGCGGGCAAAATGCCGATTGAACAGCTCGCCAAGCGCGAGCGCGTCACCGACAAGCTGCTGTCGTCCGAACTGCGGAAGCGCGCCGCCGAGGCGATCCGGGGCGCGGGCATCAATCAGGGCGAGTTCGTCGCGCTGTACCAGAAGAAAGACAAATCGCTCGGTCTGGTGCAGGACTACGCCCACGACGAGGATACCGACTACTACGCCCAGAAGCTTTACAAGTTTGCCGGGCGTCTGCGCGAGGCTGTCGGCGAGGACCACTTCGATACGCTGTTCCCCAAGCCTGTCCCCGTCGCCAAGCGGCCGGACCCGTCGCAGATGACGATGGACCTGTTTGGGTGAACTTCCTCGCCCACTATGTCATCGCGACGCGCTTCCTGACGCCTACCGCCCCGCTGCCGGCTTATGTCGTCGGCAGCGCCCTCCCCGACTTGTTGCCACTTGCCGCCCGCCGCGTCCGCCTGCGCCCGGCCCTGGTCGAGCATCAGCCCGCGCCGACAGCCGAGGATGAAGCCCTGCGCGCGGGCGTTCTGGTACATCTGGCGACGGACGCCGCATTCCACAAAACGAGGGCGTTCGCCGAGGCGCAGGCCGAAGTCGGCCACATCCTCGCGCAGACGCCCTTTGACGGCATCCGCGTCCGGCGCTTCTTCGTGGCGCACGTCCTGACCGAACTCGCACTGGATGCAGTCCTGCTGCGTCGTGATCCGACCGTCGCCGACGGCTTCTACGCGGCCTTCGCCGCCGACTATGCCCAAGTCACGGGCTGGACGGAGGCCGCTGTCGGCCAGCGGTTGCCCGACTTGCCCGCCGTGCTGGCGCGCTTCGCTGCGTCACGCTATCTGTATCAGTATGGGGAGGATGGGGGCGTAGCGACCGGCCTGTCACGGCTCTGCGCGCGGGCGCGGCAGGACACGTTTGAGGGCAAGAACTACGGGCGTTTGGTTGCCGTCGTGGGGCAGACGGTCGCGGCGGTGGGGAGCAGGGCGATGGCACTGCTGGGGGAGACGGGGGCGATCCTCTCCCGTCACGCGAGCGTGCCACCCTCCCCTCGGAGGGAAGGGGTTTAGAAAGAGGCAGGATAGCCGTCCTCCGGCCCTGGAACGGGCCTCGACCTTTCCGGAATCCTTCCCTCCGAGGGGAGGGTGGCACGCTCGCGTGACGGGAGAGGATCAGAGTGGGGATCACTCCTGCCACAGCGCGCTCTGCGGCACGATCTGGAGCGGCTGGCTGGGGCTGACCCAGCGCAGATGGACCTCGGCGTGGCCCAAGCCGTTCCGGGCGTGCTGCGGGCCGTTGAAGTAGTCCACCACGATGTCGTACTTCCGGCCCGCTTCCAGCCGGATCGAGCCGCGCCGGGCGGTGAGCGCGTGGTCTTTCCAGTCGCTGATGAGGAGATGGCCGTCCACCCAGAGCATCAGGCCGTCGTCTTCCTGCGAGGCGAAGGTATAGACCTCCGAGTAGTCGGGCTGGATCTTCCCCGTCCAATGCACCGAAAAGATGCGGCTGGCACCGGGGACGACGGCCGCCGTCATGCCCCAGTTGAAGTCAATCGCGGCATCGGTCCGGTGGCCGATCAGAGTTGTCAGATACGGGCGGCCCCCGTAGATGGCCGCCGAGAGGCCGTGCCCGTTCGTCCCCGGCTGACCGTCGCCCGACGTGCGGGCCGGCTCGCCGTGCAGGAGGCCGCCGACGTTGCCGAACGCGCTCCCGCCGCTCGCCACGCGCCGCCCGCCGCCTCCTGCCCCATCCCGCCTGACACCGGGACCGACGCCCGAATGGCCGTAGCCGTCACCAGCGGCGGGCGAGTCCGGTCCGATTCCGGCGCCATCACCCGCCGCCCCCGCGCCAGTCCCACGGTTCGCGCCGCGTCCACGGCCTGACCCCTTGCCGCTGCCCGCGCCCGTGCCGCCCCCCAGACCTCCGCCCAGGCCCGCGCCGTGGCCGCCGCGCAGGGCGGCCAGCAGCTTGCCGTCCAAGCCGCCTCGCCCGCGTCCCTGACCAAGCCCCGGCCCGCCGCCCGCGCCCTGGCTGAAGCCGGGCTTCTCCTCCGGCACGGCGTCTTCCGCCAGGGGGTTATTGACCGACATGATGGACTGGCCGCCGATGCGCGCGGCCATCTTGGGGAAGTGCATCCCCCCCACCAGGCCGCTGTCCTGCGGCTGGTCGGTGGGCGTCTGCGGGCCGTGCGCCGCGAAATGCCCGCCGCCGGACGCCCCGCCGGAAAGGCCTGTCCGGGCCGAGGCGCTGCGCGTGATCTTGGGCGCATCTGCGTGGGCCGCCGGGGGTGCCTCCGGCGTGTCTTCCGGCGTTGCCAGCCCGGCCAGCGGGTTCGGCATGTCCAGCGTGACGTGGGAGCGGTTGAGGCGGGGGGTGACGGACGACATTTTGACCGGCTCGGCCTGTTCCGGTAGTTTCTCCGGCGCGACCGTTTGGGCGGGGCGAACGGCGGCAGGCCTGGCGGCGGGCACTGCCCGCGCGATGCGGACCAGCGCCGCAGGCTTGGGAACGGCGCGCACGACCGGCTTCTCCTCGGCAGGTCTGACCGCCACCTTAGCCGTCGGCTTCGGTGCGACTTTGGGAACCGGCCGCTTCTCCGGCAGCTTGGCGACTTTCGGCAGGGGCTTGGGCCGCGCCGCCACTTTCGGCACGGGCGGCTTTTTGGCCGGCGGCAGCGGTTCCAGGGTCAGCTCGATCTCTTTGGAGGGCGGCGCTTCGCCCTTCAAGCCGAAGCCCGGCCCGTGCAGGGCGAGGAAGACGTGAATCAGGACGGACAGGAGCAGGAAGCACCCCAGCCACCACCAGCGTTCGGTCCGGACGTTACGCAACTCGGTCTTCTCCTCGCCTACTGACTCGAAACGGCGGCGTTTTTCAGATCGGTGGGCAGCAGGACGCGCGTCAGGCCGGCCTGACGGATGGCGTCCATGACGTCCATCACCTGCTCATAGCGGACGGATTTGTCGCCTTTGAGCAGCACGCGCTGGCCCTTGTCCCGGTCGGCCGCCGCGATCAGCAAGGCCTGCACCTGGGGCAGCGTCACGGATTTGCCGTTGTAGTAGTACCGTCCGTCCGGGGCGATGGCGACGGTGACGTCTTTGGCCGTCTCGGGTGCCCCCTCGTGCGTGACGGTCTTGGGCAGGTTCAGCTTGAAGCCGGGGTTGTGGATGAAGACCGTCGTCACCATCAGGATGATGACCAGGGTGAGCGAGATGTCAATGAGCGGGATCAGGTTTATCTCCGCCACCGGGTCGTCTTCGGGCATCGAAGAGCGGTGCATCAGGCTACCTCCTCCCGCGTCCGGGTACGCAGGTACAGCGGCCCAAGGAGGGCGACGTGGGCCTGGATCTGGAGCAGCATCATCTGGACGCGCCCCACGAGGTAATTGTAGACCACGATGCTTGGCACGGCGACCAGCAGGCCGAAGGCGGTGGCGCTGAGGGCTTCGGCGATGCCGCTCGCCATGGCGTCGCCGTTCAGCCCGCTCTTGCTCATGCCCTGGAAGGCGGCCATGACTCCCAGCACGGTCCCGAACAGGCCGACGAACGGCGTGGTGCTGCCGATGGTCGCCAGAGTCCCCAGGAAGCGCCGCAGGCGCATCCGCTGCAAGGCCAGGGCGATGTCCGAGGCCGTCGCGATGGTGTCCTCGCTCTCGCCGCGCAGTGGGGCGAGCGAGTGGAGTATCTGCGCGACCGGGGCGTCGGCGAACTCCGGGGCGGTGAGCGCACCGGGCCGCCCCTGCGCCAGCGCGGCTTTGAGGCCCTCGAAGGTTTCGTCTTCGAGCCGCCGCAGCATTGCTAATGTCCACAGCCGTTCCAGCATGACGGCTACGGCGAGGATGGAGCAGATCAGGAGGGGGAAGCGGACGATCCCCGCGTTGTTGAACAGACTGAGCAGCATAGCCGAAAACCTTTCCGATTCTACCCGGCCGCCTTCAGGTAGGCGAGTCGTACTTTCGCCTTGGCGACGCGCGCGCTGGTCGGGTACTCGCTCACCAGCCGGGAGAGGCGCTGGACGGCGGCGGCCTTCTTGCCGGCCTTCTCCCAGGACGCGCCCGCCCAATACAGCGCCTCGGGCCGCAGGTCGTCGGCGGCCTTGTCGGCGGCAAGCAGGTCAAAGGCCGCCGCCGCGTCGTCGTACTTGCCCAGGCTGTAGAGCGTGTTGCCCAGCCCGAGACGCGCCTGGGGCGCGTCGGCGCTCTGCGGGTATTTTGCCAACAAGTCGGCGTAACGCGCCTGGGCGTCGTCGAACTTCTGCGCTTTGAAGCTCGCGTCGCCCAGATGCAGGAGTGCCTGGGAGGCATAGGCGCTCTGCCCGAACTCGGAGGCCAGCCGGGACCAGAGCGGCAGGGCGGCCTCGCCATGGCCCTGCTTCTCGCTGACCCAGGCCTGCGTGAACAGCACCGTCGCCATCACGTCCGGCGGGGGACTGCCCGCCGAGAGCGTCTGGCAGCCCGCCAGGGCATCATCCCACTTCTGCTGGTCCAGGTCGGCCTGCACCAGAGCGAGCCGCGCCTGCTGCTCGATTGCGGGTGAGTAACCCGGCCTGGCGGACAGGGCGAGCGCGGCGCGGGCGGACTTCTCCGCCGCTGCGGGCTGTTTGCGCGCGATATCCAGCCAGGCCAGTTGGACGTGCGCGTCCGGCAGCCAGTCCGTCCCGGCCCCGCCCGTGACGGCGGCGGTCAGCGCGGCGAAGGCGGGCGCGTTCTTATCCTGCCCCTGGTCGGCCAGGCCGAGCAGATAGTGTGCCTCCGCCGCGACATCGGCGGGCGGCGCTGCCGCGAGCAGGGCCGTCAGCGCAGCCCCCGCCGGGGCATACCTCTTGGCGTCCAAGTCCAGCCGCGCCCGCTGGAGGACTCCGGCGGCGTTGTCCTCTTTCACCGCCGCCTTGACGTCCCCGGCCTTCGCCCTAGCCTTGGAGGCGAGTTCGGAGGCGGGGAAGCGCGAGGCGACGGAGGCGAACAGCGCGGCGGCCTCGGCCGAGTGTCCGAGGGCGAGGGCGCAGTTGGCCGACCAATATAGCCCCTGCGCGGCGACCTTGGCGTCCGGCGACTTGGCCGCCGCATTGTAGGCGGCCTGGGCGGGCGTGTACTGCTTCTGCGCGTACAGGCATCGGCCCAGGGTCAGTTCGGCGGGAAGGCGCTGCGGGTCGGCGGCGGGCAGTCTGGCGAGGATGGCCTGGAGCCGAGTCGTCGCCCCGGCATAATCTTCCAGCTTCAGCAGGGCGTTGACGAGGCCGTCTTCCGCCGCCTGCTTGGTGTCTGCATCGGCACCGTTCGCAGACAAAGCCGCCTGGAACTCATCCCGCGCCTGGCCGTACTGCCTGGCATCAAGGTCCATCTGCCCCAGCAGCAGCGACGCCTGCGGGCGGTCCGCGCTCTTGGGGTAGCGGTCCAGGACGGCGCGGAGATGCTGGTGCGCCTCGTCCGTCCGGCCCAGCTTCAGCGCGGACAGGCCCGCGCCGAACGTGGCATCGGCGGCGGCCTCGCTGTCCGGGTACTTGCCGACGACTTCATTGTACGCCTGGGCGGCGGCCTCATAACTGCCGAGCTGGTAGTCCGCCTGACCCAGCCAATCATAGGCGACCGGGGCCTGAGCGGGCGTGACGCCCGCCGCCGTCGCCGCCTTCAGCGCGCCGGCGGCTTTGGCCCACTGACTCGTCTGCAAGGCCGCCTCGCCCAGACCCAGTTCGGCGGTGTTCCGGACGGCCGGGTCTTTGGCGGCGACGGCCTTCTCGTAGGCCGGCACGGCTTTGGCGTACTGCCCCAGCTCCGAGCGGCACCGGCCCAGGGCCAGCGCGGCGGCCCCGGCGCGCGGGTGGCCTGGATTAGCGGCTAGAAAGGCGTCCAGGAGTTTGGCGGCCTGGGCGAACTTGCCCGCGTCGTACAAAGCGGACGCGGCGGCGAGCTGCTCGGCGGGCGGTTGGGCCTGGGCGTGAAGGGATCGGAGCGGCGCGGCTAGCGTCAGGGCGGGCGCGGCCAGCAGGACGGCAAAGAGGCGGCAGGACGGCGGGATCATCGAGCGGCTCCTATCAATCGAGAGCAGGGCGGGACGGCGACGGGGTCCCCGGCGGCCGTCACTGGATAGCTTTGAAGACGCTCATGTCGGGCGTATTGTTTCATCTATTTTGCCGACCCCTCGTCGCGCAGGCAGGAAACGGGGCGGGCGGCGGTGAAAGCGGGCGGTACTATGGCAACCGAGAAGAAGTTTCGCATCCACTACCCCCTGGCGCAGATCAGCGCCCCGGTCCTGACGCATCTGGTGACGGATTTCGACCTGTCCCCGAACGTCCTGCGCGCCGACGTCAACGCCCGCGACGGCGGCTGGCTGGTGCTGGGGCTGACGGGGGACGACGCCCGGCTGGAGTCCGCGCTGGACTGGCTGCGCGGGCAAGGGCTGGAAGTCTCGGAGGAGGAGTAACCCTATGCCCGGTCAGCACCTCCCGCCCGCCGCGACCCTGCTGTTCGTGGCGTTCATCGGCTTCATGCTCTATCGTAGGTATCGGGGGATGGTGGGCCGGCAGCCTCTCGTCCCAAGCAGTCTGACGCTGCGGGTCGTCCTCCTGGGGGCCGTCACCCTGCTGTTCCTCCTCCCCACGTTGAGTCACGCCGCCGCTGCCGCCGCCGCTCTGGCCGGCCTCGTCGTCGGCGGACTGATCGGGCTGGCGGGGCTGAGTCTCACCCGGTTCGAGCGCGCGCCGGACCGGGACTACTACACGCCCAACACCTACCTCGGGCTGGCCGTGTTCGGCGTCCTCCTGGCCCGGCTTGCCTACAACTTCATGCGGGTTTCGGCGCAGATGCAGACTCTCCCCGCCGGGCAGCCGCCGCCGGCGGGTTTCGGCAGCCTCACGGCCAACCCGCTGACGGCCGCCCTGCTGCTGATGGTCCTCGGCTACTACCTTGTCTATGGTGCCGGCCTGCTGCTGTGGGTCCGCCGGAATCCACCGGGGTCGGACATCCACGGGGGCTTCAGCCAGCCCAAGCGTTTCTGACCAGACATCAATGCCAATGAAGGAAGAAGGAACAGACACATGGCAGACACAATCCGGTTCGGAGTGATCGGGACGGGCGGCATGGCCCAGGGCCACATCGAGCGGCTGCTGAAGATGTCCGATGTCGAAGTAGCCGCGTTCGCGGACATCAGCGAGCAGAGCCTTCAAAGGACGCGGGACAAGCACGGCGAGGCGGTCGCCGCCGTCCCGACGTTCTCGGACTACCGGGAGATGCTGGAGAGGGCGAAGCTGGACGCCCTGCTCATCGCCACGCCGCACACGCTGCACTACCAGATGGCGGTGGACAGCCTGGACGCCGGGGCGCATGTGCTGCTGGAAAAGCCGATGGTCAACACGGTCACGGACGCCCACGCGCTGCTGAAAAAGATCGAGGAGACGGGAAAAGTCGTCGGGCTGGCCTACCAGCGCCACGGCCTGCCGCACTTCCGGTACATCAAGGAGAAGATCGAGTCGGGCGAGTTCGGGGCGGTCCAGTTCGTCAACGCCTTGCAGCAGCAGGGCTGGGCGAAGGGGACGGCCGGGTCCTGGCGTCAAGACCCCGCCCTGTCCGGCGGCGGCCAGATCAACGACAGCGGCTCACACCTGCTGGACATCGTCCTGTGGACGACGGGGCTTGCCCCCGAAAAGGTGTCCGCGTTCATGGACAACCGCGGCACGCCCGTGGACATCAACAGCGCCCTCTCCATCCGGTTTACCAGCGGCGCGCAGGGCAACATCTCGGTCGTGGGCGACGCGGCGGGGTGGTACGAGGACATCACGGTCTGGTGCGACAACGGCTCGTTCTATGTCCGCAACGACGGCACGTTCCGTGTGCAGGGGACGGACGGCAAGACTTTCTCGCCCGACGCCGCGCAGATGCCGGCCGGCTCGGACGTGGACACGAACTTCATCCACGCCATCCAAGGAACGGAAGAGATCGCCGCCAAGCCGATCAACGGCCTGCGGACCATCGAGCTGACCGAGGCCGCCTGGGAGTCGGCCAAGGCGGGCGGGCAGCTCACGCCGGTGAAGTGGTCGTAGGAGGGCGCGCAGGCAGACAGGAGAGCGCGGCAAGCAGCGCCCCTACACACAACCCGCGTCTACTCATGCGCCATCCGGTCCGCGATGTGGGCGACGATCTCGACCGCACAGCGGCGGGACTCGAGGATGATGTTGGCGCGGGACAGCGACCCGGCGATGTAGAGGCCGGGCACTTCGGACTCGGAAGTCTCCTTGTCGTAGAGGGGCAGGCCGTCCGGGGCCAGCGGCACGCTCAGATGGGCGAACAGCGTCCGGTCCGCCGTGTGGCCGATGAGGGCGAACACGAAGTCGTTGGGCAGCGTCGAGCGGGGAGCCTCCGCGCCCGGCGCGGCCTCGCCATAGGCGATGTGCGCCAGATCCACGCTGTGGGGCGCGACGCAGGCGACGCGGACGTCCGTGATCAGCGTCAGGCGCTTCTCGTCGGCCATGATCTTCAGGTCACGCACGATGAACGGGCGCAAGTGGCTCTGGTAGTCGGCGGGCGCGCGGCGCATGGCGATCGTGACGCGCGCCCCCGCCTCGGCCAGAGTCATCGCGCCGGTCGCCGCCGAGTTGCCGCCGCCCACCACCAGCACATCGCGCCCGAAGAAGGGCGTCGGGTCGGCCAGCCGCGTGAACACTTTGGGCAGGTCGCCCCCCGGAACGTCCAGCGGGCGCGGGTTCGGGAACGTACCGGTGCAGATCAGCAGGAACCGGGTGCGGCGCTCGATCACCTCTCCCTCCCCCGCCCGGCGGCGGACCGAGCGGACCGCGAAATGGCCCTCGGGCGGGGCCGGGCCGACGCGCCTGACGTCCACCACCTCCTCCCAGGTCACAAGCGGCAGGTTCCGCGACGATGCCACGGCGCGGTAGTAGGCCAGGGCGTCCTCGCGCGTCGGTTTGTGCCCGCCGGCCATGAAGAACGGCACGCCGCCGACGGCAAGTTCGTCGGACGGGGAGAAGTACTGGATCTGCTGCGGGTGTTCCACCAGCGATTGGACGGGGCCGCTCCGCTCCACCACGACGTGTGACAGGCCGGCCTCCTGGGCCGCGCAGGAGGCGGCCAGGCCGGCGGGTCCCGCGCCGACGATCAGCAGGTCCAGGGTCTTGTCTGGGATATTCTCTTGGGTCGTGTCTTCCATGCCCCCATTGTACCCCGTTACGGGAATCGCGCCCCGTTAGAGACGCCGCGTTTCCAGGTACAATAACCCCATGTTGTTTCGGAAAAGAACCCGGCTGATGCGCGCCTCCAGCCTCCTCCCCCCGCTCCTCGCCGCCCTCCTCCTAGTCGCCCCTGTTCCCGGTCGCGCGGAGACGGCGGCGGCGCTGCCGACATCCACGGCGGGCAATGTCGAACTGGGCACCGTCACCGAGTACACGCTCCCGAACGGCCTGCAAGTGCTTGTCGCGCCCTCAAACGCCGCCGACCTGGTCACGATGGACGTCTGGGTCGGGGCCGGGACGCGGCGCGAGACGGCGGAAAACAACGGCGTCGCGCACTTCATGGAACACCTGATCTTCAAGGGCACCCCGACTCGCAAGCCGGGCGACATTGACGCCGCCATCGAGGACCTGGGCGGGACTCTGAACGCGGCTACGAGCTACGACTGGGCGCACTTCTACGGCACGGTCGTTTCCGCCGACGCCCCCGCCGCCCTGGCCGTGCTGGGGGACGCCCTGATGAACTCGGAGATGCGTCAGGCCGACATAGACGCCGAGAAGCCGGTCATCCTCAGCGAGATGGCGCGCGAGGAGAACAGCGCGACGACGCGCGTGAACCGCGTCTTCAACGCGCTCAGTTTCCCCACTCATCCCTACGGGCGGCCCCTGCTTGGCACAGCCTCCAACATCTCCGACATGCCGCGCAAGACGGTCGTTGACTTCTACCACACCTATTACGCGCCCGCCAACGCGACTCTGATCCTGGCCGGGCGGATCACGCCCGAGGAGGGCCTGGCGCTCGCCCGGAAGACCTTCGGGGCGTGGCCCGCCCGCGCCGTGCCCGACGACAAGGTGCTGCCCGAAGCGCCGCAGGTCGGGGTCCGCGTCCGCAACCTGACGGCCCCCGCCCGGCGCGGCTTCTTGCAGCTCGGCTTCCGCGCCCCGTCCGTGCGCGACAAGCCCGACGCCTGGGTGATGGACGTCCTGATGACCCTGCTCGGCCAGGGCGGCAACAACCGGCTGGAACAGGATCTCGAGCGCAAAAAGAAGCTGGTCACGGCCATCAACACGAGCTACCTGACCCAGCGCGATCCGGGCACGATGAGCGTCACGGCCGAGTTCGACCCCGGCGACTATGACACCGTCCGCAAGGCGATCCTCGCCGAGACGGCGGCCCTGCGCGACACGCCCGTCTCGCCCGAGGAGCTGGCCGCCGCCAAGCATACCTTGCTGGCCTCTTACCTGTTCGACGCCCAGACCAACTCGGGCCGGGCGGACGCGCTGGGCTTCTACAGCCGGATCGACTCGTACAAGTACGACGTTGACTATGTGGACAACTTCGAGGCCGTCACGCCTGACATGGTCCAGGGCGTCGCGCGCAAGTACCTGATCCCGGACGCTTATGTCCTGGTCACGCTGCTGCCCGTCCCCGACCCCATCACCGCCTCACGGCATTAACGCATTCAAAGGAACACGTCCCGTGCTGAAACGCTTCTCTCAGGCCCTCCTCCTCGGTGCGCTGGCCGCACTCTGCGGCCCCGCCGTCCGCGCCGACCAGGGTGCCCCCGTCAAGACGACGCTGCCGAACGGCCTGCGGATCATCTGCAAGCCTGAGGCGGACACGCCCCTGGTCGCCATTGACGTGTTCGTCCGCGCGGGCGCACCGCAGGAGACGGCGGCACAGGTGGGCATCGGCAGTTTCGTCGCGCACACCCTTTTCGCCTCGACGCGGGACAGCACGCCGGAGATCATGACGCGCGACGTCAACGCCCTGGGCGGCAACGTCTCGGCGGCCTGGCACCCCGACTGGACGCAGATCGCCGCGCTCACCGTCAAAGACAAGTTCCCGGACGCCGTCTTCCTGCTGGCGAACAGCCTGAAGAACGCCGACTTCGACGCGGCCGCCGTCGAGGACGCGCGGCAGCGGATTCTCTCGGAACTGGATAACCGCGACGCCGACCTGTTCCAGACCGCCTATGGCAACCTGGAGAAGACGCTGTACGGCGGCACCTCCTATGCCCGCCCGGAAGGCGGCACGGCGGACTCGATACGACGCCTGACGCGCGCCGACCTGGTCCGCTACTACACCCGCTACTACGTCCCGCAGGACATCGTGTTCGTCGTCGTCGGCAACGTCACGCCCCAGGAGGCGCAGCAGCAGATCACCGACGCCCTGGACGACTTCCCGCGCCCCGGCCGCCCCGCCCCCGGCTTCGCCGAACCGCTGCCGCCGCTTGCGGGCGACGTCCCGCCGGTCCGGGTCTACCAGCCCGACCTTGACCAGGAGATCGTCATGGCCGGCTTCCGGGCCGCCCCCACCTCCGGCCCCGACTACCCGGCCCTGCTGGTCGCCAACGCCCTGCTCGGCGGCATGAAGTCGGGGAGGCTGTTCACCCAGCTCCGCGAGAAGCAGGGCCTGGCATATGAACTCGGCTCCGTCTACAACCCGCGCCTGGCCTCGGGCGATCTGGCGGGCTACGTCTACGGCGCTCCCACCAAGACGGACCCCGTCACCAAAAAAGACGTCACGACAGTAGGCCCGATCAAGGAAGGCCTGCTCGCACAGTTCACCGCGCTTCAGACTGCGCCCCCCACGGCTGCCGAACTGTCCCGCGCCAAGCACTTCCTGATCGGCTCCTACGCCCTCCGCCACGAGCGCATCGAGGACCGCGCCGCCCTGCTCGGTGCCGCTGAGCTGTCCGCGCCGGACGGCTACCGCCTGGACACCGACTACGCCAAATACGTCAATGCCGTCACCGCCGCCGACGTGCAGCGGGTCGCCCTGAAATACTTCGTCCACCCCGTCATCTCCACGGTCGAGCCGACGGCGAAGGGCGGCGGCGCGGGCGCGGCGGGCGGGTAACGAATCAGAGGTGAAAAATGAACAGGCGCGTCTTGAGGTTCATGTATGCGGGTGTTGCAGGATTTGCAGCGTTCTGTGCGATGGTTGATTACCAGGAAGCCCATGCCTATTCGCGCCGCGTTATACAGGACATGTTTTTCGGCGTACTGTGGCTGCTTCTTGCAGTCTTTTCCCCCTATCTCCCGACGCTGGGCAAGCCTCTATTTCAGAGAAGGCCGAAGCCGCTCCGCAAACCTTGACTGCCGAGTAACTGACAGATGACAACCATACGCCGAGCCAGGCCGCAGGACGGCCCGGCTCTATTCACATTGGCCCGCGCCTTCGCCACCTCGTTCGCCGTGGAGCAGCCCGCATTTGGGCGATCGTTCGGGGAGCTGCTCACGCACCCGGAGGCGTTCATTGCCGTGGCGGAGGCAGAAGGGGAGATCATGGGCTATGTCCTCGGCTTTGAACACCTGACGTTCTTCGCGAACGGCCGCGTGGCCTCGGTGGAGGAGATCATGGTCGCCGAGGCGTTCCGGCGGCGGGGCGTGGGGCGGCGTCTGATGGAGGCGTTTGAGGCGTGGGCGGTGGGCCGTGAGGCGAAGATGATCGCGCTGGCGACGCGCCGGGCTGCGGAGTTCTATGAGACGCAGGGATACGAGGAGTCGGCGATATATTTCCGCAAACGGCTGCCACAGGGGAGCCACCAGGAGTTTGAGGCGGTTTTGGCGGAAGTGCCAACTGTACCGCCCGGCCCGCGAGACACAGAGACATAAAGACGGAGAAACGCCCGGCCCCCTGTACAGAGGGCCGGGCGTATTGGCCGATCAGCCTATTTGGCGAGGGCGGCGCGCTTGCTCTGGCCGCGTCCCAGGCCGCGCTTGAAGGGGGCGCGGTGGACGATCTCGGTGTAGTCCAGGCCGGCGGCGGTCAGGGCCTTGTGCCAGGAGTCGAAGCGGCGGCGGGCGGCCGTGATGAGGGTGATGTCCTCCAGCTCCATGTTCTTGGCGTTCAGCTCCTTGCCGTCGCGGTGGAACTCGCGGACCATCTCCAGGATGCGGTCGTCGTCCCACTCGCGGTAGCGGCGGATGGAGTCGTAGTCCAGGCCGGCGGCTTCCAGGGCCTCACGCCAGGAGCCGAAGTGGCTCTTCTTGGTGGCGGCGGCGGCGAGCTGCGGGTCCACGTTCAGGCAGACATTGCGCCAGGACAGGTCCACGTTCTGCGCGTGCAGCTCCTTGACTCGGGCGATGATGCGCTCGCGGCTCCAGGACTTGTAGCGGCGGATGGAGTCGTAGTCCAGGCCGGCGAAGCGGACGGCGTCTTCCCAGGTGCCGAAGTAGCGGGTGGCGGCACGCAGCAGGGAGAGGTTGTTGGTAGCGACGCTGGAGTAGTTGAGATTCTCGCCGGACTCGTACATGCTGAGAATCTCGAGTGCGATTGCGTCTTTGTTCCATTTACGATGCATTGAACGGGTTTCTCCTGTAGTCACTGTCTATTCTTACTGTCTCAGAGGAACGCCGCGCACGGCACTGTCACGTCGCGTATTGGGCCTTCTGCGGAGAAGGACTTGATGAGCAGCCTTGAGTGGGATCGCAACGGTCGCGACAGAGTTATTATACTTAAAATATACGCAAAGGTCAACAATTTTATATAAAAGTTTTATTAAGTTTCCGTTAAGTTTTCCGGCTGTTATATGCTAAACTAGGGCAAATGGAAAGGGACAACGATGCCGACCTTATCTGACCCGATATCCGAACCGCTATCCGCCCTGCTCTCCGACAGGCCCGAAACCGCCTCCCCGTCCGTCGCCGTGGCGGACCACATCACCCGCCTGCGGCCCTATGTGCCGGGCAAGCCCATCGAGGAAGTGCAGCGCGAATTGGGCCTGACGGACGTGATCAAGCTGGCCTCCAACGAGAACCCGCTCGGCCCCTCGCCGCGCGCCCTCGAGGCGCTCACGGCGGCGGCGAGTGGCGTCGCGCTCTATCCCGAAGGCAGTGCGCCGGTCCTGCGGCGGGCCGTCGCGAAGGCGGTGGGGATGCCCGAGGACACCCTGGTTTTCGGTAACGGGAGCGACGAGGTCCTGCACCTGCTGGCCCTGACCTACTTGCAGCCGGGCGACGAAACCGTGCAGGGCGACCCTTCATTTGCCATGTACGAGATCTACGCGACCCAGTGCGATGCTCTTCCCATCAAAGTCCCCCTCCGAAACTTCACGCACGACCTGGACGCCATGGCGGCCGCCGTCACCGACCGGACACGCATGGTGTTCATCGCGAACCCGAACAACCCCACCGGCACCCTCGTCCGGCGCGAGGCCGTGGCAAAATTCCTGGACCGCATCCCCCGCGACGTGCTGGTTGTCCTGGACGAAGCCTACGACGAGTACGTTGACGTCCCCGACAAGCCCGACCTGCGTGCCCTCGTGCTGGAAGGCCGCAACGTGGTCATCCTCCACACCTTCTCCAAGGCTTACGGCCTGGCGGGCCTGCGCGTCGGCTACGGCATCATGCGCCCCGAAATCGCCGCCCTGCTGAACCGCGTCCGCTCGCCCTTCAACGTCAACCTGCCCGCCCAGGCCGCCGCCGCCGCCGCCCTGGAGGATACGGACCACGTCGCCCGCACCGTCGCCCTGAACGCCGAGGGCCGGGACTACTTCTACCGTGAGTTCGAGCGCATGGGCCTGGACTACGTCCCCAGCGAGGGCAACTTCGTCCTGGTAGATGTTGGCCGGGACGCCCGCTCGGTCTTCGAGGCCTTGCAGCACAAAGGCGTCATCGTCCGCTCCGCGCACGGGATGGGCCTGCCGCGCCACATCCGCGTGACGACAGGGACCATGCCGCAGAACCGGCGGTTCATCGCGGCTCTGACGGAAGTGCTAACAAAGGAAGTTCAATGACCGATACCAAACGCCCGATCACCGCCTACGATCTGCTGACATTGCAGAACGTCGGCGACCCGCAAGTCTCGCCCGACGGGGCGCGCGTCGCCTTCGTCCGCACGGCGACGGACACGGAGAAGAACACTTACCGGGGCGAGATCTGGGCCGCCCCCGCCGACGGCAGCCGCCCGGCCCGGAAGTTCACGGGCGGGAAGTGGAACGACGGTGAACCGCGCTGGTCGCCGGACGGGGCGCGGATCGCCTTCGTCTCCAACCGGCAGGACGAGCAGGCGCAGGTGTTCCTCATCCCCGCCGACGGCGGCGAGGCGTCTGCCCTGACGCACCTGGAGGCGGGCGGCGTCCGCGGCCTGCGCTGGTCGCCGGACGGGGCGAAGATCGCTTTCCTATACCGGGCCACGCCGCACGACTACACGAAGAAGGCTGTGGAGGAGCGGAAGGCCAAAGGCCTTTCGTCGCCGCCGCGCGTCCACCTGCGCCTGGGCTACCGATACGATGGCTTCGGCTACTTCGACGGCTCGTACTGGCAGGTCTATGTCGCCGACGCGCAGACGGGCGAGGCACGGGCACTGACGGGCGGCGAGTTCTCCTGTGGGGATATTTGTTGGTCCCCGGACGGCAAGACGCTGGCTTTCCTGTCCGACCGCCGACCCGACGGGGACGCCAGCGGCACGTCGGAGACGCAGATATGGACGGTTTCTGCCGAGGGCGGCGACATCGCCCTCCTCCCCTCCCCGCCTGGCGACAAGGGCGGCCTGGCCTGGTCCCCGGACGGAAGCTCGCTCGCCTACATCGGCAACCCGGACCCGCTGGATCAGTGGGGGACCAACAACGACCGCGTGTTCGTCCTGCCCGCCGGTGGCAGCGACACGGCGCGGGACCTGACGGGCCACACGGACAAGGCGGTCGGCGGCCTGACCATCGCGGACGTGGGCGGCGGGGGCGGCGAGGCCCTTGCTTGGAGTGCGGACGGCGCGCGCCTGTTCTTCCCAATCAGCGAGGACGGCGACACGCGCGTCTACAGCCTGCCGGCGGAGGGCGGGGAGCTGACGGCGCTGACGCCCATCGGTCATGTGGTGGGCGGTTTCAGCATGGCAGGTGGGACGCTGGCCTACACGCTCGGCTCATCCACGATGCCCGCCGAGGTTTATGTCGGCGACCGTCAGGTTTCCGACCTGAACCGGGCCTGGGCCGACGAGGTCGCGCTTCAGACCCCCACCCCCTTCGCGCTCGACGCCGGGGACGGCGGCACGGTCCCCGGATGGTTCCTCCTGCCCCCGGATTTCACGGCCGACGGAACCGCGCCGCTCGTCCTGTACGTCCACGGCGGGCCGCACTTGCAGTACGGCAATTCCCTGTTCCACGAGCTGCAATGGCTGACCGCGCAGGGCTACGTCGTCGCCTACGCCAACCCGCGCGGTTCCAAGGGCTATGGCGAGGCGCACACCAAGGCCATCAAGGGCCACTGGGGCGACCCCGCCCTGGCGGACTGCGAGCGCGTCGTGGACGAGGCCATCGCGCGGGGCTATGCCGACCCCAAGAAGACCGCCATCATGGGCGGCTCGTATGGCGGTTACCTGACGGCCTGGGCGGTCGGCCACACGGACCGCTTCGCCTGCGCCATCGCCGACCGGCTGGTCAACAACATCCACTCGATGTCGGGGACGTGCGACTTCCCCTGGTCGCACAGCACCTATTACGGCGGCAACGCCTGGGACGACCCCGCCGACCTGTGGCTCCATTCGCCGCTGGCCTATGCGGGCAAGATCAACACGCCGCTGCTCCTCATCCACTCCGACGGCGACCTGCGCTGCCCCGTTTCCCAGGCCGAGGAGCTGTTCGCCGCCCTGCGGCTGCAAAAGAAGCCTGTCGAGTTCATCCGCTACCCCGCCGAAACGTCCCACGGCCTGTCCCGCAGCGGCCCGCCCGATTTGCGGCTTGATCGGCTGCACCGGAACCTGACGTGGCTGGACAAGCATCTGAAAGAGGAGAAGACCCAACAATGATCGTCGTCATGCAGGCGGGTGCCGCCGAAGCGCAGGTCCGCGAAGTCGAGGGCGCGCTCCAGGAGTGGGGGTACGAGATACATCCGATCTATGGCACCGAGCGCACCGTCATCGCCGCCGTCGGCACACCGACGCAGGACGAGGCCCATGTCGCCGATCAGGTCGAGTCGCTGCCCGCCGTCGAGCGGGCCGTGTTGATCCTGAAGCCGTACCGGTTCGCCTCCCGCGAGTACCGCCCCGAGAAGAGCGTCGTCAAAGTAGGAGACGTGACGGTCGGCGGGGAAGGCTTCGTGATGATGGCCGGCCCCTGCACAGTTGAGTCCGAGGAACAACTGATGGAGACGGCCCGCGCCGTTAAGGCCGCCGGCGCGACCGTGCTGCGCGGCGGGGCGTTCAAGCCCAGCACGTCCCCGTACTCGTTTCAAGGGATGGGCGAGGACGGCCTGAAGCTGCTGGCCCAGGCGCGCGAAGAGACGGGCCTGCCGGTCGTCACCGAGGTCATGCACATCGGCAACATTGACCTGGTCTGCAAGTACGCCGACATCTTGCAGATCGGGACCCGCAACATGCAGAACTACGACCTGCTCATCGAGGTCGGCAAGCTCAAAAAGCCGGTCATGCTCAAGCGCGGCATGTCGGCAAAGATCGAGGAGTGGCTTCAGGCCGCCGAGTACATCATCAAGGGCGGCAACGACGCCGTGATGCTCTGCGAGCGTGGCGTCCGCACCTTCGAGACTTACACCCGCAATACGCTAGACCTATCCGCCGTGCTGGCCGTGCGCGAGTTGTCCCATCTGCCCATCGTCGTAGACCCCTCCCAGGGCACGGGCCGGTCTTCCATGGTCCCCGCCATGTGCCGCGCGGCGCTGGCGGTCGGCGCGGACGGCCTGCTGGTGGAGGTCCACCCGAACCCGGAGAAGGCATTAAAAGACGGCGCGCAGTCCATCACCATCCCCGCCTTCCAGGCGATGATGAAGGAACTGGCGGCGGTGGGGGCGGCGGTAGGGCGGAAGATGTAAATTGCGGATGTTTCGCACAAGCGTTGCGGAAGTTTTGTCAAAGTGATGTAAAAAGTGTTGTAAATCTGTCAACACTTGTGCCACAATAAAATTAGAAGCGGCCTGCTCTCCGAATTGTCGCCTCCCCTAACCAAATGGGGCCTGGTATGGATGCGTGCGTGGGACACATATTTCTCTAGGAAGCAGGTCAACCCTACTGCAAAAGCCAGTCAACATCGACTGGCTTTTTGTTGTCACGGCCACAGCAGCACTGAAACCTCTCGATGCTGTATGATCTTTCGGAACCTGCTGGATTTCTTTTTGTCTTCATGGCAGGCTCGAACGATTGCCCCACAAACCATGTCAGCCAGTTGAAGCAAGTTGTCCGTGTGAGATGGCTTCATGCGGACTTCCTTAATCCGCCGCCTATCACCCGGTTCGTTCATCCTCTGTTTCAGATACTTTTCAAGCTGCCGTTTAAACTCTTGGCCTCCCGTCGAATCTAGGGTAATGACTGCTTCGGTCAACCGGCTTTTAGCATTGTCAAGGACCAGCCCGCAGATGAAGTTATAGAATGCGCTCTTGTTGCTGATCCCCTGTGGGGCAAACCCTGCCTTATGGACAACCACCGAGAAAATGGCGAAGTCAAACTTGCTGACTGCTGTGAGAAAAGCCTCACGCTGATTGTTGCTGTTGTCGTTGAAATGGAACTCGGTCTTGCCACCGTTCTCCGACAATCCTAAGTCAGACCGCAACTTCTCAATGCGATGCGACGCCGCCTCTGCTTCTTTGTTCTCCGTGAAGACCACGAGAGTGATAGTGAACTGCCCGCTCGAACCCTGACCTAACCTAAAGCCGGTATCCCCCGACTCATCAACAAAAACAAGCGTGGCTTCATTGTACCTTGCCGGTGACAATGTGCTTCATGCGCGATCCTCATATGCCAGCAGCGCCGCGTGTTCGGCGGCCGTTGCCTCCGCCATCGCCACATCTTCTTCGGCAAACTCCGCGTAGGCTGCCTTCATCGCAACGATGTCGTAAACAGGCCGGGGCCGGGCGGCGCGAATAGCCAGGAGCAGCAGGCGAGAGGCTAGGCGCGCGGTGTTTATACCTTGCTCCTGCGCCATCTGCCGGAGGTGCTGTGCGGTTTGCTCGTCTATCGTGATGGTCAGGGGCGTCATGGGTTAATCATGCCACGGCCGGTGCTACTCCCGGATGAACATTCCGCCTCAGCCGGCGGAGGCCATTGCAAGGCCCGTTTCAGACGGTTCCAAGCAAACCTCGACAGGCGGCATCCTTATGAGCTTGGCTTCCTGCCTGTAGAGGCGACCGTGCATGACGACGTAAAACTCGAAGAGGGTTTCGTCGATGGTGGTCGTCAGGCGGCATTTCACGTCGCCCTCGGCACTACCGATGAGGGGCGCGGCCCTGCACAAGAACTTCACGACCTTGCGGCCCGCGTCGCGCCCACTGTAGACAAAGTCCAGGTGGTGTGTGCCGACACTCACCTCAAGGTCTCCCAGCAGTTCTTTGGCCGCCCGTTCTATCTGTTGGACAGCTTCCAGCCTCAAACCAGGCAGCGTCAGGTAGGCGCTGTATTCGGCGATCTCGATGTTCATGGTTCGTCCTCCTCAGGAGAGATGAGACAAACGGCCCCCACCCCCCGCCCCTCCCCCGCAAGCGGGAGAGGGGAGCATGAAGGAGGGGCTGAGGGAGAGGAAAAGCCCCCCGGCCTCATCCTAATCTGGCTCCCCTCTCCCGCTTGCGGGGGAGGGGGCCGAACACACCAGAGACTTCACGAGAACCGCTCCTCGGTCCAGGGGTCGGCGTGGTTGTGGTAGCCGCGCACCTCCCAGAAGCCGCGCTTGTCGGCGGGCAGGAACTCGATGCGGTTGAGGAACTTGGCACCTTTCCAGGCGTACAAGTGCGGCGTGATGATGCGGATGGGGGCACCGTGTTCGCGCGGGATCGGCTCACCGTCGAGCGCGTAGGCGACGATGACGTCCGGGTGCATCAGCTCCTCAAGGGCGTTGTTCGTGGTGTAGCCGTCCTTGCCGTACTGCATGACGTGGGTGGCGTCGGGGTGCGGTTCGACCAGGTCGGCCAGGCTCTCAAACGGGATGCCGGTCCAGTGCAGGTCGTAGCGGCTCCAGTGCGTGACGCAGTGGAAGTCCGCCGTCAGGTCTAGGCCGGGGAGGCTCCGCAGGTCGTCCAGGCTGAGGGAGACGGGGTTGTTCACGGCCCCGTCGATCGTCAGGCGGAACTTGGCGGGCAGGAACATCGGCTGGACGCCGAGGTCCAGGACGGGGAACTTCTCAGTGAGGTACTGGCCGGGCGGGAGGCGCTGGGAGCGCGGGGCGGCGACGCGGGTCCCCGTCTCGCCGCGCGCCTGGGCGCGCTCGACGGCCTTCTGCTTGACGTGCAGGTACTTCTCGCTGTACTCGGTGGCGTTATTCGTGTCGCTGGGCATGGTCTTTCTGGACTTTCTTAGCCGTTGTTAGGGGTCCGGGCGGGGCGCTGGCCGGGCTGGCCGGGCGTCTGGCGGGGCAGTACGTCGGGGCGGGAAAATCCGTGCGACCCGCGGCGCGGGAAGACGGGGCCTTTGTCTTTTGGGGCGCGCAATGGGCGGGTTTCGGCGGACCCGCCCCACCCTCCGTGGCTGTGCTTCGTCATCGGCATGGTCTGATCGTGGTTACCTCCGGGCGGGCGGCGTGGGCCGCTTCTTTTTGCTGAAATCCTCGTGCGGCAGGGCGGACAAGAGGCGGGCGGCCTCAGCAGCGGGGACCTTCCGGCCGTCCGGGCCGGTCAGGTAGAAAGCGTTGCGGGCGCGGCTGCCCCAGATGGACAGGCGGGCGGCGTGGATGTTCCAGCCCAGGGCGGACACCGCGCGGGCCAGGCGGTAGACGACGCCCGGCTCGTCGGGGGTGCTGACTTCGAGCAGGCTGAAACGCTCCGAGGCATTCTCGTCTATCGTGGCGGCGTAGATCGTCTGCTCCTTCAGCGGCTTCCGGTGTGACTGGAGCAGCTCGCCGATGCCGACCTCGCCGAGCAGGACACGGCGCAGGCTGTCCTGGAGTTCCGCCCGCTTGGCCGTCGAGAGCGGCTTGCCCCGGTAGTCGGCCCAGAGCGTGTCAATGGCGATGCGGACGCTGGCATCGCGGGTGAAGACCTGGGCGGTGTGTAGGTTGACGTCGTGGGCGTACAGGACGCCGGTGATCTTCGCCAGCAGGCCCGGCTTGGGGTCGTCATAGGCGCAGATCGTGACCTCGGTGTAGTCGGTGCCGAAGTCGTGCTTGAAGTCCACGGAAGGCTGATACGTCTCGCGCAGCCGCCCGATCATGGCGATGTGCAGGTACATCTCTTCGAGCGGCGTGTTCAGCAGATATTGGGCCGGCAGGTTCCGGGTGTGTTCCAGGACGATGTCGGTCGGCAGGTCGTGCTGGGCCAGGCCCTTGCGGATGCGCTCGCGCTGGCGCTTGAGGTCGGGGATGGGCGGGGGGGCCGGCCCGCCGCCGTCGTCGAAGACTGGCGCGGCCAGCATCGCCTCGGCGCGGGCGTACAGCTCGGACAGGAAGCGGCCCTGGACTTCGGTCCAGACGCCCGCGCCGACGGCGGCGGTGTCAGCCTGGGTCAGCAGATAGAGCATGTTCAGCGAATCCATGTCCGGGACGTGCCGGATGAACTCGCGCGTCGTCTCCTCCAGGGCCAGGTCCCGTAGACGGCTGGTTTCGGCCATCAGCAGGTGGTGGCGGACGAGGAAGACCACGCGGTCACGCCGCTCGTCATCCCAGCCCAGGCGGTCGCAGATGCGCGCGCTGGCCTCGGCACCCGTTTCGGCGTGGGAGCCGTGGGGCCACTGCTTGCCGATATCGTGGATCAAGCCGGCCAGGTACAGCGTCTCGGGCCGCGCGACCTCGCTCATCAGGCGCTTCCCCTCGGGCGAGCGGGCATCCGCCTTCATGGCTTCCAGGTTGCGGACGACACGCAGGGAATGCGCGCCGACCGTGTAGTCGTGGGCGGCGTCGTAGGGGATCAGGGCCATCAGCGGGCCGAACTCGGGGATCAGCCAGGCCAAAGCTCCTTCGGCCTCCATCCGGTCCAGGGCGTCGGCCACGCCACGCCCCGCCGTCAGGAGGCGCGCGAGGACGCGGCCCGCCAGGGGGAGGTCGGCCGGGACGGGCTGGGCCATAAGAAAATTCCCGATCTCCTCCTCCAGCTCGACCGACACGTCAAGCCCGTAAGCCTGCGACAGCTCGGCGACGTGGAGCGGCAGGGCCGGGTCACGCCCCGCTGCGGCGGGGTCGGCGACTGAGAGGACGCGGCGCGAGGAAACCAGGCCCAGGCCCATCGGCAGGTCGCTGTCCAGGCAGCGCATCATGACCTTGCGCGCGATGCGCAGCCCCTGCGCCGCCTCGGTGTAATAGTCGCGCATGAAGACTTCGACGGCGGGGGTGTCCGGCGTGTCCGCATAGCCGAGCAGGGCGGCGACCGCCTCCTGCTTGTCCGCCGTCAGCCCCTCGCGCGCCCCGCCCGAGACGATGTGCAGGGCGGCGCGGGCGCAGAGCAGGAAGTCGCGGGCCTCGCCGATCCTGTCGGCCTCGGCCGGCGAGACGAACCCCGCATCCACCAGGGCCGGCCAGAGGCGGGACAGGCTGGCGTGGAAGCGCGCCTCGCCCATCCATTCGGCGTTCTGGATGTCGCGCAGGCCGCCCGCACCCTCCTTGATGTTCGGCTCGACCACATACACCTGGTCCCCGCCGTGCTTGGCGAGGACGGCCCGCCGCTCGGCCCACTTCTGGAACAGGAAGTCCGCCGTCAGCAGGTGGGCGCGGAACTGCGACCGGAAGAGGGTGAACAGCGCACGATCGCCGCAGAGGAAGCGGGCGTCGAGGAGAGTGGTTTGCGTCTGGTGGTCCAGCCGCCCCAGGTCCCCGAGCAGGCGGTAGGCGTAGCCGACCTTGAGGTCGGCCCCATAGAGAAACACATCCATCACCATCTGGAACATGTCTTTGATCAGGACGTTCAGGTAGGGGTCGTCTTCCAGGGCGGGGACGAAAGTCACATCCACGTCGGAGAACGGGGCAAGCTCAGAGCGGCCATAGCCGCCCGTCGCGATGATGGCGAGGGAAGGCGTAACGTCGGCAGGCCCGGCGCGCTCGACCGCCAGCGCGAACAGCCGCCGCAGCACGGCGTCCACTAGGGCGGTGTTGTGCGCCAGCAGGTCGGTCGCCCTGCTCCGCCGCAGCGTGTCCGCGCTGTTGATACGGCCATGCCAGTCCTTCAAGTAGGCGGCGATGACGGCGGGCGAGTCGAGGCGGGCGAGTTCTGGAGCGAAGAGCGGGCAGGTTTGCTCGGAAGACATGGGGGCCACTCGGTTCGGCTCTACTCGATCGCCGGGAGCGGCTGGAGGTGCAGGCCGCCCTCGCCGATCTCGAAAGGGTGCGGCGAGGACGAATGACCGGAGCCGCGGTTTTTCAGCACCTCCAGCAGCCGGATGCGCCGCCCGTCGCGCGCATCGCCCAGCCGCCGGTACTCGAGCTGGATGACGGTGTCGGCGAGGTACTCTTCAGGCGTCACCCGGAAGGGCGCTTCGCGCGACTCGGTTTCGCGCGTCATCATCACGCTCATGTCGTCCATCCGCAGCGCGTTGACGATGCGCTCGAAGCGGACGCGCACCGCCTCATCCCGGTCGGGGTAGCTCTCGAACTTGGTCAGGCTGTCCACGACGACGCGCCCGAACCCATAATCGCGGATCATCTGGCTGTACTGGTCCGAAGCCAATTCGAGCAGGAACGCATCCGGCGAAGTGAAGACGATCAGCAGGCGGCGCTCACGCTCTAGGGCCTCGAAGTCCCAGCCCAGGGCGCGGGCGTCCCGGTACAAACGGCGCGGGTGTTCTTCGAACGTCACCAGCAGGCCCGGAAGGTCCTGCTGGGTGACCCCCGCATAGAGGAACTGCATCCCAAGGATCGTCTTACCGGTTCCAGGCGCACCCTGGACGAGCAAGGAGTTCCCTTCCGGCAGGCCGCCTTGCAGCAGCCGGTCCAGGGTCGGGATTCCCATGGGGTTGCGGAGGAAGGCGTCCGGTCCGCCCAGGGTCCCGCTGGCATCCTCGATGCGCTCACGCATGGGAAGCCTCCTGCCTGGCTTCGTGGAAGACCGTCATGCCCTGGCAGACCTCCTGGACGAGTACGCCCGCGCTGCACAGGCTTTCGGCGACGGCCCGGACGTCGTCCTCGGCCCGGCCGATCTTGACGGCAAGCCCTGCGGCGTGGTCGCGCACATAGCGGTTCCGCTCGAAAAATGCGCGCAGGCAGCGCGTCAGGGCGCGGCTCCCCTCGCCCGACAAGGGGGCGGCTACGGACGGTTCGGCGGTGGGACGGGAGGGAGGCGGCGCGGGGGCGTCCAGAGGCTCCATGCTGGACACCAGGCGCAAAGCCTGGCGGAGCGAAGCCCCGCCGTCCATGGCTTTGCGAATCGCCAGCACGCGCCGCACGGCCTCCAGGCCGTAGGTGCGCCGCGCCCCCTGTCCTTGCGCCGTCACATAGCCCTGGCGAGTCCAGTAGCCGAGCTGACGCACAGAGATGCCGCAGAGGGCTGCCGTCTGTGCGATGTTTAATGTCAGGTCCGGCAGAGCCTCCCAGAGCAGTGTGTCGGAGTTCGGGGCATCGAGTCCCTGGGTGAGAGTGTTCTGTGTGTCGTTCATGAGAGTGTCTGCCTCGTCGCATCCTCCGACGAGTCGGACTGCGGGCGGGCGGAAGGGTTAGCCGCGACGTTCGGCAGGCGGGACAAGCGCGAGGCGACATCCGGGCTGAAAGATGGGAACGCGGACAGAGCGCGCCGCCAGCCGGTAGCGTCTGCCAAGGCGGCTGGCAGAGGCGGGGCGGCGAACAGCATGGCCGTGGTCGGGTTGCCTGCCCAGACCAGGTCCTCCCCTTGCCCGGCCTCGATCTTAGTCAGGGCGGTCTTCAATGCGTCCGGATAGTCGGCCAGATGGGCGGCATGGTAGTCAGAGGCCGTAACCACTTTCGAGTCCCAGCCCAGCCATGCCAGCGCGGCGGCAGGGAAAGCGAAGGCCATCAGGAGGGCGTTCCCAGGCCCGGCGGACCCGCGACGCCGCAGGCCGAGGCCCATTTGCAGGGGCAACCCCGCCAGGGTGGACGTGACCGTCCAGCCCGGCATGGCCCCGGTCGCAAGGCGCGCGACCATCAGCGCCATGATCGCCTGCACCTCGTCCTTATCCAAATGCCTGGTCAGGCCGTTGGTCACGACGATGACCGGGTCGCCGGCGCGCCGCTCGATGACGTAGGCGTTCGGCTCGGGGCGGGTGGAATAATAGAGGATCGGCGAATCCATCCCCACCCGCTCACAAAGAGCCTGGATCATCTCGTACAGCTTGGGCGCGTGGACGTTCTCCAGCAGGGCGGCGTCCCAGACGTCCAGGGGGAACTTCTCCGCCGCCGAAGAGCCGATGACGACGTAGCCGATGCCGAACAGCAGCCCCAGAATCAGGCCCGCGAGGGCATGACGGAAGAGCGCACCAAAAACCGCGCCCAGGGCGGCCCACAGGAGGCAGCAGACGCAGATGACGAGTGGGAGGCGCAAACGTGACAAAACCGCTGGTCTCCTGTATACTAAAGATACTTATTTATACCCCTTTTCAGTTCCAAACTTAACGGGGCAGACACGGGCCAGCTTAACACAGTCTTAATATAAGCTCAAAATGGGTTCAACGGTGGCTCAAAACATGACGCGGTGCTTGCGGGCGGCGACGGAGAGCAGCAGGCCGGTAGCGGTGAGGTTCACCAGAAGGCTGCTCAGTCCATAGGAGAAGAACGGCAGCGGGACGCCCACGACCGGCATGATCCCCATCGTCATTCCGACGTTGACCACGACGTGGAAGGTCAGCATGGAGAGGACGCCCGCCGCCAGCAGGCGGCCCAAGACGTCGTCGCAGTCCGCCATCACGGCCACGCCGCGCTCCAGCAGGAGCAGGTACAGGGCCAGCAGGGCGAGGCAGACGACGAAGCCGCCCTCCTCGCCGACGATGGTGAAGATGAAGTCGGTGTGCTGCTCCGGGATGAACTTGCCGTTGGCCTGAGTCCCCCTTCCGTATCCCTCGCCGCCGATGCCGCCCGCCCCGATCGCGATCTCGCTCTCGCGCAGGTGGTAGCCCGTGTCGCGCGGGTCGGCGTCCGGGTTGAGGAAGACTTGCAGGCGGTTTTTCTGGTAGTCTTTCAGCACATGATGCGGGTTGAAGTGCCACAGGCCGGCGAACAGGACCGCCCCCGCCAGCAGGAGCAGGCCGAGGTGTTTGAGGCTCGCACCCGCGATGACCATCATCCCGAACCAGATCGCCAGCAGGACCAGGGCCGTGCCCAGGTCCGGCTGGGCGGCGATCAGCAGCACCGGCACCCCGATGTGGGCCAGCGACTTGAAGACGGTCGGCCACTCCCCGACCGTTTCGCTGTTGCGGGCGAGGAACAGGGCCAGTGTCCCGATCAGGATCACCTTGGCGAACTCGGAGGGCTGGATCTGGATCGGCCCCAGCGGTATCCACCGGGCGGCCCCGTGCGAAGCGTGGCCGAGGAACCTCACGACGAGCAGCAGGAACAGGTTCAGCGGGTACAGGGTGCGGGAATACCGCTTCAGCAGTACCTCATAGTCGGAGCGGGCCAGGGCGACCGCCGCCGCGCCGCCCAGCAGTACGCCCACCATCTGTTTGTGGACCAGGTCGAGCGGGTGCAGGTCCAGGTGGCGCGCGCTCTTGATGGCGAGGATGCCGCCGAGACAGATCAGCAGCGCGCTCCCCAGTATGGCCCAGTCTAGCTGCCGCAGCCCCTGTCTCTGAACGATCATCGCCTCTTATGATACCATTTTTCGCGCGGTTTTCCGTCCGCCGCGCGTGGGCGCGCGAACTACCGGGCGGCAGGTGACGTTATAGAGGCTGGAATGCACCCCATGAAGATGACGCCCCCCGTTTCCGAGATGCTGCCGCCCGCCCCCTCTGATGTGGAACGCGCCCGCCTGTGGGCGGTGCTGGCGACGGTCGCCCTGTCGGTCGTGACGGTACTCGTCCTGCGGGACCGGCCCTGGTCGGACGGGCGGACCGCGCTGGCCCTGAACGGCGTCAGCATCGCCCTGTTCCTGGCGCACGTCGCCTTCTACCGGGATAGGGTCCTCGCGCGGCTTCTCGTGTTCGGGCTGGGGCTGGGCGTGGTGGAGCTGGCGGCAGACGCCCTGTGCGTCCGCTACACGGGGACTCTGGACTACTCGGTCGCCCACAGCCCGCTGCTGGGCCTGTCGCCGTTCTGGATGCCGACGGCGTGGATGGTGGTCGCCGCCCAGATCGGCTATCTCGGGCGGCGGCTGATGGCCCGGCTGGGGACGGGCGCGGGCATGGCCCTGACCGCCCTACTCGGGGCCGTCAACATCCCCTTCTACGAGGAGATGGCCTACCACGCCCACTGGTGGCGGTACGTCCACTGCCGGATGCTGGGGCACACGCCGCTGTACATCATCGTGGCCGAGATGCTGATCGGGCTGACCCTCGGCCCGCTGGCCGCCTGGGCGATGCGCGCCGGGGCCACCTGGCGCGACGCGGCGACGGCCGGCGTGATCGGCGGCCTGGGCACCATCTTCGGGGGACTGGTCGGTTACGGGCTGGTGGAGCGGGTGCTGTGAGGTTTGAAGCTTACGGACTCTTCGGCGCGTGGGAGCCGGGCGGCAGGCACCTCGGGTGTTCGTCGCGGTCCAGGACGCGGCTCCACCAGTCCAGGCGGGCGCGGCAGACGCGGCAGCGGCCTTCTTTGTAGAGCCGCTTGGCCTCGTCCTTGCGCTGCTGCGCCATGCCCTGCGTGTGCCAGTCAGGGGTGATGGCCTCGAGGTGGCGGGCGGCGGCCTGGGCGTCCTTCTCGCAGCAGGAGAAGTGACAGTGGAAGCCGTAATACTTGGACCGCTCGCGGGTGACGGCGTACTGCTGCCGGGTCTGGTGGTCCATCTCGGTGTCGGGGTAGAGGTGAGTCCAGCGCCCGTAGAACCACCGCAGGTTGCCGACGGCGAGGACCCCGTCGCAGACGACGCAGCGCTCGCATTCGGTGCAGCCGCCGGCGTTGAGGCTGACCGGAAGCTCGCGGGCGGAGGCGGCGTGCTTCTCCAGCACGGTCTGACGCCCGCAGCGGCAGATGCGGAAGCTGGTCACGTCCAGCGCGCCGCAGCCGGGGCACTGCCAGTGATACCCGGAGCCGGTGACCGCCGCGCCGCCTGCGGGCGCGAGGCGCATCTCGGCGTCGCAGGCGTCGCACTGGTGCCGGCCCATGTGGTTCATCTCGCCGCTCTTGTGCAGGTGGCTGTAGGCGTGCGCGGGCGTCCCCGACTCCGCTTCGGCGCGGGGCGGTGGGGGGGCGAAGCGGAACCAGGACTGGGAAACGTCGCGGAGCTGCCTGCCGACGACCTGGAACTTCATGCTGACGGCGCGCGTGAGCGGCAAGACCATAATATGCTATTGTATCCCAAATTCGACGGATTTGGGCGATAAGCGCAAAGGAATTATCGGAAGACGGAATTATCGGGAGACGGTCAGCGGGAGATGGTCAGCAAATAGAGGACGCTCGCCAAACCCAAGGCGAACGCGGCGGCGGCGAATGCGAAGACGAGGTGCGCGGCGGACCGGTAATCGCCGCCTTCTATCATGCGCCGCGTCCGGTCATAGTGCCACGCGGCCAGCAACAGGGTGAGCACGCCCGCCCCGGCGAAGGCCAGCCCCAGCCGGGTGGAACCGGCCCCGGCGCGAGGCGCGGCTTCCAGGAAGCGCAGTTTGGCGATCAGCACTCCGAATCCGAGCAGGGCGATGGAGGTCCGCACCCAGGCCAGGAACGTGCGCTCGTTGGCGAGGTGGTCGCGGACGCTGCCGGCCCCCGTCACGAGTTTTGCGGGTTCGTCAGCCACTCGATCTCCCGGCGCAGGTCCGCCCGCGCCGCCTGCTCGCGCTCCCCGAACAGCGCGTCAGTATAGTAGATGCGCTCGCGCCCGAGGAAGCTTTCCAGGACGCGGCGACGGCCCACGCCGTAGTCCTGCTCCGGCACCCAGGCATATTCCTCGCGGATGGTCCGCGCGTAGTGGTCGTACTCCGCCGCATTCGACCCGAGAACGGCAAGGTCGGCGTCCAGGAGTACCTGGCAGTCCGTATCGCCTGCCGGGGCTTCGTGGGTTTTGGTCTTGCCGATCAACAGCATGACGCGCATTCGGAGCGAGTCCCACGGCCCACCCTTTAGTGCGGCCATCGCATAGAATGCGCTCTGCTCCTCGTTGTCGCCCCGGCGGCTGTCATAAATGGCATCGTGGAACCAGACGGCGAGGCGCACGGCCACCCCGTCATGCAGGGTGTCGCCAAAACCGGAGACGGTTCTCAGCATGGCGGCGATGTGGTTAAGGGTGTGGTACGCGCGGCCCGGCTCGGAATAGCGGCGGCAGAGGTCCTGAAAGACCGCCTCCGCGTCCGGCTTGGCAAGACCCGCATGGGTGGCCGTCTCGTGCCATGCTGCTTCCAGCTCTTGGCGCGTCACTTCTTCGCCAGCAGGCTTGCCGCCGCCTCGTCCAGAAGCCAGGTCAGCGTCCCCGAGGTAGGCTGAACACCTCCCGCCGGGTGCTTGTCCAGGCCCGCCCCGCCTTCAAAGATGTCGCGCACGGCGGCGGCTTTTTTCTCGCCGTTGACCAGGAAGACGACCTGACGGGCGGCGTTCAGCACGGGGAACGTGCAGGTGATCCGGTCCACGGGCGGCGGCAGGGTGCCGGGCGGGCTGGACACGACCCAGCGGTCCGTGACGTGCAGCGTCGGCATCCCGGGGAACAGGGAGGCGCAGTGGCCGTCGTCGCCCATGCCGAGCAGGATCAAATCCAGGGCGGGCGGCGGGCCGTCGGTCGTGAGGCCGAAGACGCCGGCCAGAGTTTGCGCGTATTCGTCGACAGCATCTTGGACGGTCGGCGCGGTGGTGGGGATCGGCAGGACATGGGCCGGGGCGAGCGGCACATGGTCCAGTAAAAGCCGTTTGCACATGCCGTAGTTAGAACGGTCATCGTCATACGGGACGAAACGCTCGTCGCCCAGGAAGACGAAGACGTTTGCCCAGTCCACCTCAGTCGTGTGCGGTGCCTGCGCCAGAAGCTCATAAGTCTTGTGGGGGCTGGAGCCGCCGGTCAGGGCGACGGTGAAGCGCCCCCGCGCGGCGACCGCCTCCCGCGCGGCCTGCACGAAAAGGTCGGCGGCATGGGCGGAGAGGGCGGCTTGATCCGAAAAGGTCTGGATGTCCTGAATGTCTGGCATGGGCGTGTGCTTTCGGAAGGACGGCCCGGCGCGGGAAGCGCCGGGCCGTCGTCGGTTATCGCGGCGAGGGGACGCCCGCCAGGGCGTCGTCGATCGCCGTCAGGACGTCAGTGGAGAGCGTCTTGCCTGACGCGCCCGCGTTGTCCTCCACCTGGGCGGGGCGGGAAGCGCCGATGATGACGCTGCTGACGTTCTTCTGGCGCAGGCACCAGGCCAGCGCGAGCTGCGCCATGGAGAGGCCCGCGCCCGAGGCGATCTCGCCGAGCTTTGCGACCTTGCCCAGCACGTCGTCGTCCAGCTTGCCGCCGTTCATGAACATGTTCTGGCCGGGGTCGGCCGCCCGGCTGCCCTCGGGCGGGGCCTGGCCGGGCTTGTATTTGCCGGTCAGCACGCCCTGGGCCAGCGGCGAGAAGACAACCTGGCCGATGCCCTCGCGCTCGCACAGGGGGATGACTTCCTTCTCGATCCCGCGCCCGATCATGTTGTAGTAGGGCTGGTTTGAGGCGATGGGGTGCAGGCGCGCGCCCCGGATGTAGTCCACGGCGTGGGCGATCTGCCCGGCGCTCCATTCGGAAACGCCCGCATAGAGGATCTTGCCCTGCCGCGCCAGGTCGTCGAGCGCGACCAGTGTCTCTTCCAGCGGCGTCTCGCTATCGTACCGATGGCACTGGTAGAGGTCAATGTAGTCGGTGCCCAGGCGCTTCAAGGACAGGTGGCACTGCTCGAAGATGTGCTTGCGGGACAGGCCGCGATCGTTGGGGCCGTCGCCCATCGGGAAATAGACTTTGGTGGCGAGAAAGTAGGAATCGCGCGGGTAGGCGGCAAGCGCCCTGCCGACGACCTCCTCCGACTTGCCGCGCGCGTAGACGTTGGCCGTGTCGAAGAAGTTGATGCCCAGGTCGTAAGCCTTCTCGATACAGGCGCGCGCCGCCTCGTCCTCGGTCGCGCCCCCGTAGGTGAGCCAGGAGCCGAGCGAGACCTCACTGACCTTGACGCCGTACTTGCCTAAATGACGATACTGCATGGGAAATCCTTTGCTGGGTCCGCCGGCGGACCCTTGCGGGCGTGGAATGCTCCGCCAGTATTCCCATTCCGGCCGCCGTTTTCCTGTCTGATTCGCGCCCAGGCTCGTATATTTTCGGGAATGCGGGCTGGCAGGCGGGCATCCGTTTTGCCCGCGCGAAAATCCGGGTAGGATAGCGACAGGCCGTTTGTACAAGGCCGACAGGATACCGTCGTGGGGGAGGTTGCTTTGAATCTGGAAATCGACACACAAATGACGCCCGATCAGATTCCCGTCGTGCATCTGAAGGGGGAGATTGATCTGCACACCTGCTCGGTCCTGCGCGACACGCTGCGCGATCTGATCGAGCGGGATCACAACCAGATCGTGATCAATCTGGCCGAGGTCCCCTACCTGGACAGCGCCGCGCTGGGCGTGCTGGTGGACGCCGTCCGGCGCGTCCGCGAACACGAGGGCGGCATCAGCCTCGTCTCGACGACGGCGTTCGTGCGCCGCGCCTTCGAGATCACCCGGCTGGTCAAGATCTTCCAGCTGTACGACGACAACGAGGCCGCGCTGACCGACATCCGCGCGCAGTCGAAGTAGCCCCACAGCCAGGAAACGCCCCCGCCAAGAATGGCGGGGGCGTTTCTTTTTTCGCGGCGGCACATCCTGAGCGGCGATCTTTAGACGGCCTGGCTGTCCTCCCACTCGGAGTGGCAGCGGTAGACGGCCTCGCTGATGCGGGCGACGCGCGGGATCAGATCACCGGTGTCGTGCTTCAGGACCTCGCGCAGCGTCGGCGGCAGGAACAGGGCCTCCAGGGCGTCCAGGGACCGCTTCTGCCCGGCGTAGTCCACGACGCTCGGCGTTTGGTCCGTGCCGCCGAACTCGGCTTCCAGGTAGGGGCGGACGCGGGCCGCCGTGCGGTAGTAGTTGGTGACGAACCAGCGTCGTGTCTGGGCGTACTCCGATTCCTTACGTCCGTCGCAGCCATTCTTGGCCGCCGCGCACAGGACCTCGGTGAAGACCTCATACTGGTCAATGAAGGTCAGCCAGGCCTGGGCGGCGTCCCCGCTGGCCGTGCGTCGGATGGCCGCCGAGCGGGCGCTGGCGGGCCGGACGGACGATGAGGGCGGCCGCGTCTGACGGTAGCCCACCAGTGATGCCGTCGCGCGGCTGGCGGCTGCCCCGGCCCGCAGACGCAGACGGTACATGAAAGGGAGAGGAAGGTTGCTTCGGATCATGGCAGAGGTGCCTCTTGATGGCGTGTGTTAGGTGTCATTGTGAGATAATGTATGATAAGGCGTGGTTCACCGGAACCCTAGTCTATACGGACGGCCCGCGCTGGGAAACGTAATTCAGCCGCAAGTCGTTAAGCAGGGTGTGCAGATCACGGCGCATGTCGGCGGAGATGACCGCCTCGGGTGCGGTTTCGAGCCGCGCGGCGAGGTCACCGACCGCGTCAATCGCCACCTTGGCGTCCGCCAGGTCCGGCTTGGCCTCGCCCGTCTGCGGGTCCGCCAGCAGCCCCATCTTCTGCCAGGCCTGGGACGACAACAGGTTGATGCAGTAGCCGATCAGGTCGTAAGTGGTGGGCGCGACGCCCGCCGCCAAGTCTTCGTCTAGTTGTTCGTCCAGCTCATCGTCGTCCGGCCCGGTGGCCTGTGCCTGGATCGGCTCCGGCTGTATCGGCTCCGGCTCTGGGGCTATCACGGTCATGACCGGCTCCGACGCCTGTGTGCGGCGCTTGTCAACGAACGTGAACCCTGCTTCTTCTTCGGCCATGCGACGCACTCCCAAAATGTACTCCCCGTTCGGGGGCGCGGGTTATTCTAGCACATAAATCGCGGGTTCGCAAGGGCGGCTTTAGAAGCAGGCCGAAAGTCATAAAAAGATTTTTGCCGTCTTTTTTGCCCTGCGGCGGGCGGGGTTCAACTCGGCATGAGTAGAGTTGGACAGGCCTGCTCCAGCCGGCCGTGGGCGACACACTCTGGGTTATAGGAGCGACTTTACGGGGGAATAATCATTCGGCGTTGTGCGGCGACCACGAAAGACGGCAGCAAAGGACGGACCGACCGGACCATGAGAGTCATCACCCTCGAAGAGCATTTTACGACACCCCTCTACCGGGAGGCCACGGCCCCCCTCACGGCGGGGCAGAAGACAAGCGAGCATATGCAGACGATCCAGCGCAAGCAGGCGGACCTCGGCGACGGGCGCATTGCGGACATGGACGCGGCGGGCGTTGACCTTCAGGTCCTGTCCCTCTCCGGCATCCTCCTGGATGCCCTGGACCCGCAGGCCGCGACCGCCGTGGCGCGTGACGCCAACGACAAGGCGGCGGAGGCGGTGCGGGCGTATCCCGGCCGCTTCGCCGCACTGGCCGCGCTGGGCCTCCACGAGCCTGAGCAGGCGGCGGATGAACTCCGGCGGTGTGTTCAGGAACTCGGTTTTCGGGGGGCCATCGTCAACGGGACGAGCGGCGCCTTGTTCCTCGACGACCCGCGCTTCTTCCCCGTCTTCCAGGCCGCCCAGGAACTGGACGTGCCTGTCTATCTCCATCCCGCCCCGCCCCCGCGCGTGGTCCAGGAGGCTTACTACGGCGGCCTGCCGGACGGGTACGGGCAGGCGCTCTCTATCGCGGCCTGGGGGTGGCACACGGAGACGGGCCTGCACGCCCTGCGGCTGATGGCTTCCGGCCTCTTTGACCGCCTCCCCGGCCTCCAGGTCATCATCGGACACATGGGGGAGGACCTGCCGTTCTCCCTCGCCCGCGCCGAGTCCATCCTGGCCCAGCAGGCCCGCCCCCTGGAGAAGCCGCTGACGGAGACCTTCCGCACCCACTTCCATGTTACGACCAGCGGCTACTTCACCCTGCCGCCGTTCCTGTGCGCGCTGATGGTGGTCGGCGCGGACCGCCTGCTGTTCTCCGTGGACTACCCGTTCAGCACGAACGACCAGGGCCGGGCGTTCCTCGACTCGCTGCCCGTCAGCGGGGACGACAAAGAGAAGATCGCCCACGGCAACGCCGAGCGGCTTCTGAAACTCTGAGGGTGATGCTTGTTGTACGCCGGGAGGGGAAGCGAATGGGTTTTCGTCGCAAGAAAGAAGACGTGAAGACCGCACATAGATGGAAGCAGTTTGTTTCCGACAATGCGACCCTGATACAAGAGGTCGGCTTGCCGCTGTGGATCAGTGATGAGCATGACTATTGGCAGGATGTCATCTACTATGGATACCCTGAGCAGTACCAGGAGCGGAACCCCTCGTCCGTGCCGATGTTCAACTTGACAACGGCAAAGCCGTCAGAGTTGGTGGGATTTGTGGGGCTTCTTAGCCTGTATTTTGAGGATGGCTTTGCCTACTGTGATCCTGAGTTTTTGAAGTGGCAAGACCGTGAGGCCCATGACCGGATCGCGGCCCGGTTCGCACCTGCCTGAAGTGTTTCGAGTAGCCCGACCGATACCGCACCGGGCAGGGGTAAACAGATGCTCATCGCGATAGCGCCCCCGGAGTTCAATGTTGACTGCGACCTGAAGTACGCCACCGCCGACAACTTCACGGGCGAGGCTGTCTACCGGTCGGCCCTCTGTTATCTCCACCACGACGCCGCACGGACCTTGCAGCAGGCCATCGCGCTGGCCGCGCCGCTCGGGCTGGGCTTCCTCGTTTATGACGCCTTCCGCCCCGCCGAGGCGCAGCAAAGGTTGTGGGACCACACGCCGGACCCGACGTTCCTCGCCGACCCCGCCACAGGCTCAAACCACTCGCGCGGCGTCGCGGTTGACCTGACGCTGATGGACGCCGACACACGCCGGCCGCTCGACATGGGCACCGCGTTCGACGACTTCACCCCGCTGTCCGCGCACGGCTGCACTGAGGTTCCCGCCGAGGCCCAGCGGAACCGCCTCCTGCTGCTGGGCCTCATGACGGCGGCGGGCTGGGACTTCTACGCCGACGAGTGGTGGCACTATCAGCTCCCGAACGCGCGTGCCGAGTACCCGCTGCTGGGCAACGCCGACATGGGGACGGGGATGGTGTAGGACGTTACCCCATGCCCACGAGTATCGGCACAGATCATCACCGGAGAGAGTCATACACGGGACTAATCTCAGTCTGCACTACCTCGTACTTTTCGATAGGCTTCCCATGGCCGACGGATTTATCCCGGTCTTCCATGACCATTATCCTGAACGAGTGATTGAAATCACTCGCTGATTGGGACCTGTCCAGGGGACAGAAGAAGGAAGGACAGAAAAAGGAAGGACAGAAGAGGCAAGCACCAGCGGAGCCATCGGCTCTACTTGTCCCCTGGACGAATCCGACCGGAGCGAGTGATTTCAATCACTCGTCCGCACTCCCCCGCTCCCTCCAGCCCGTTCGCCCTGTCGCCTATGGCAGACAGTCCGATACATCGCCCTCACCCTACTATGTCAGCTATTCATGCAAAGCGAGCATCGCGGCAGGAAAACGGCTGCTCGGTGCCGAAGTCTGCCGTATGTACTTCTGTTTCGGCCTGCTCGCGGGCCTCCGTCAAGCCGATTGTTCCCGTGCGCTTCGGAGTCGTCCGGCGCTCGCCCTTCTCGGCGCTGCCTATCTCCTCGGGCTATGCGGCCTGATGGGGCGGGGCGCGCGGGCCGACACGACGCTGTGGCAGATCGGGGCCGGCGACGACTCCGCCGCCGAGTTCGGCGACTACCCGAAGGCACCCATAACGAAGGTAATCGTCCCCGGCTCGGCGAGCGGCCGGGACGTTCCGAAGGGTCTTAAGGCCGACGCCGACCCCGTCGTGGAGATCGCTTACGGCGTCAAGACGGTCCCCCATAATGGCGCGGAGTTCTCCTTCAAGCTGCTCGACGCCCCGGCCTCCGGCGCGGAGATGGCGGTCTTTTCCAACGGCACAATGGCTGGGCTGATTCAGTTGTGGGGGACCTCGGGGACGAGCAGCCCCTACAAGTGGAGGAAGACCTACCGCCTTTACATCCCGAAAGAGATGCTCCGGCCGGGCCGGAACGTCCTGCGGCTGGAAGCCACGCGGCCCCTCTGGAGTCCCGAGTCGGTGAACGGCCGCCTGTGGTGCGAGTGGGACTATCTGAAGCTGGCCGCCCTGAGCCGCCCCGCCGCCGAACCGGTGCAGGGGGCCGTCGCCTATCTGGGGACGACGCTCAAGAACGGCCAGTTCTTCATCAACGACGACACCCTGAAGCTGGCCCCGGTCTTGCTCCCCTGGCTGGGAATCGCCTACAGCGGCAACACCATGCGCGCCGACTTCTGGGAAGACGTCGGCTCCCAGCAGCCGCGCCGGCTGGAGTACCTGGAAGCCCTGCGCGGCCTCAACATGACCGTGGCCGTGGATCACATCAGCGGCTACCATTTCAAGGACGACGCCTCGGGCCAGATGCCCCCGCAGACGCGCGCCGCGCTCGACGACTTTTTCGCCCGCTACGGCGGCCTGTTCCAGTTTTATGAGCTTGGCAACGAGCCGTGCATGTTCGGCGGCGGGCTGACCGAAACCCTGCAAATCGCCCGCTATTTGGGCCGCATCAAGCCCGCCCATGTCCAGCTCGTCGCGCCCGGCTGGGCCTACGGCGGCGGCAAGGGGACGCCTAAAGATTGGGACGCCGACCCGGCCAACCGCCGTCAGGTGGAGGCGCTGTGCCAGCTCACGAACGGTCACTCATACGGCTACTCCTACGCGAACGATAAGGGCGGCAGCTTCATCGAGAACCTGAACACCTTCGGCGGCGTCGAGGACGGGTGGCCGCGCCCGTACCTGAACACCGAGACGGGGACGAATGACTGGCACTCGGAGGAGAACGGCCCCAAGCTGGCCTCCTCACAGCCCCACGCCCAGGCCTTCGACCGCATCCTGCGCGCGCACCTGGCCGTGGTTGACCGGACCATGCAGCACGCCGCCATCTTCGACGAGTTCGGCCTGTTCCAGATGCCGGCCAATTTCGCCGACCTTTCCACCTTGACCGCCACGCCGGGCGTCGGCGGCGAGGACGGCCGCGTACAGACGTTCCGCCGCCTGGCGCTCGCCTATGCCACCCACGGGGCACCGCTGCCGTTTTCCTACCTGAACCGGCCCGAGATGGCGGGGCGGCACGTCCTCTTCCGCGCGGTCAACACGGCGACTTTAGCTCCGCTTCCCGGCAGCGGCGGCAGGTCGGACAAGGTCCTGCTGAACTTCGTCAGCTTCGAGAACACGCCGCAGCGGGTGCGGGTGCGGGTGACACTGCCGCAGGCGGGCCGGTACACCGGCGACCGCTTCGGCCCCGGCCGGACCTATGCCGACGCGCACAGCCGCGTGACCCTCGCCGCGGCCCCGACCGTGGACCTGGACGTCACCCTGCCTCCGCGCGAGTCCTTCCAGTACATCCTTACGCCCCCTGCCCGTTCGCCCCGGCAGTGACGGCGCTCTGCCGGAGGCCCGGCAGGAAATTCACCGGCGGCCGGCGAACACCAAGGGCGGCAGGGTGGCCGGGCGATTGGGCCGGCCTCTGCCGCACCCTAAAGACCGGAGAACATGTCCATGCTTTCTTGTTCCCGCCCGAGGCGCAGGCTGCCCCTCGCCGCCTTCGGTGTCACGCTGCTTGGGTTGACCCATTTCCCCCACCCCGCCCGCGCCCAGACCGCCGTTCTGACGCAGAACAACGACAACGCGCGGACGGGCGCGAACACCGCCGAGGCGACGCTGACGCCCGCCGCCGTGAGCGGCGGCCATTTCGGCAAGCTGTTCACGATCACCGGCCTGAACGCCGACGTCAATGGCCAGGCCCTCTATGTCCCGCGCGTCACCGTCAGTGGGGCGGTTCATAACGTCCTCTACGCCTACACGTCCAACAACACCGACCACTCCCCGTGCGGGCTGTACGCCTTCGACGCCGACACCGGTGCGGCCCTCTGGCGGACGGCACTGCCGAATTCCGCCACCTACACCACCGCCGCCCCCGTCATTGATCAGGCCGCCGACACACTGTATGTGCTGACAAAGACCGACAACGACGACACCGGGCTGACCTTCCTGCGCGCCTTCGACATCACGACCGGCGCGGAGAGGAACGGCAGCCCCGTTCAGGTCACGGCCAGCGTGCCGGGCACCGGAGACGGCAGCGTGGGCGGCGTCGTCTCCTTCGACGGGCCGGCGGCGGGCGGGCGCTTCCACGCCAACGACCGGCCGGCCCTGCTGCTCTTGAACGGCGTCGTTTATGCCGCCTTCGCCCACAACTCCGACAGCTTCCCCTACCACGGCTGGATCATCGGCTACCGCTATGACGGCTCCCACTTCACCCAGACGGCGGTCTTCTGCACCACCCCGAACGGCGGCGACGGCGGCGTCTGGCAGGCCGGCAAGGGGCTGACGGCGGACGCGGCGGGGTTCCTCTACTGCTCGGTCGGCAACGGCACGTTCGACGCGAACACCAAAGGCATCACGTCGGGCACGGACTACGGCATGTGCTACCTGAAGATGCGCGCCTCGGACCTGTCCGTCGTGGACTGGTTCGCCCCCCATGACGAGCAGACTCAGAGCAGCAAGGATTTGGACCTGGGCAACAGCGGTTTGGTGGGCATCCCCGGCACGACGCGGCTGTTCGGGGGCGCGACCAAATTCGGGACGGGCTTCCTGCTGGACAGCACGAACCTGGGGCAGTTCACGGCGGGCGGTCCGGACAAGGCGCTGCTGCGCCTGGACGGCCTGACGGGCGACGACTCGGTGGGCCAGAACCCGGTTTCCTGGGACGCGGGGGCGGTCAAGTACGTCTACCTGTGGGCGGGCGGCTCCAACCCGGAGCAGTTCCGGTATGACCCTGCCGTGGGCACGTTCAGCCCGGCAGGCACCTATAAGGAGGGCAGCGGGCTGACATCGGGCGCCTCGCTGGCCCTCTCCTCGGCGGGCACCGGCGGCGGCATCCTCTGGGGCGTGGGCGGCGACAACATCGTCCGGGCCTTCGACGCCTCGGATGTTTCCAAAACGCCGTTCTGGACCAGCGCCCAGAACTCCGCGCGGGACGGCCTGCCCTCGGTGGGGCACTTCCAGTTCCCGACGGTCGTGGACGGCAAGGTTTATGTCCCGACCGGTGCCCACACCATCGCCGTCTACGGCCTGCTGACCCCGCCCCCCGTCCACACGCACCTGCTGTGGAATAACAGCGACGGCCGCGTCATGCTGTGGAGCGTCGCCCCCGACGGCTCCTTCACGCTCAACGGCTTCGGGCCGTACACCGACGGGGCACCGCAGAACGTCTGGCACGCCACCGCCGTCGCGACGGGGCCGGACGGCAAGAGCCACCTGCTCTGGAACAACACGGACGGGCGCGTCATGCTCTGGACCGTGGACGACGGCGGCAGCTTCACCTACTCCGGCTACGGGCCGTACACGGACGGGGCGGCGGGCAACGCCTGGAGCGCGACGGCGGTTTCGGTGGGTCCTGACAATGTCGTGCACCTGCTGTGGAACAACACCGACGGGCGCGTCATGCTGTGGAACGTCGCCCAGGACTTCAGCTTCAATTTGGCCGGGTACGGCCCGTACACCGATACCTCGGTCAGCCAGGACCCCGGCAACCTGTGGTCGGCGGCAGCCCTTGCGACCGGGCCGGACAACAAGAGCCGGATCGCCTGGAACAACGCCGACGGCCGCGTCATGCTCTGGGACGTGGATTCGGCGTTCAACTTCACCCTGGCGGGCTACGGCCCCTACACCGACGGGGCACCCCAGAACAAGTGGAGCGCGGCGGGCGTCTCGGTGGGCGCGGACAACCTGACCCACCTGCTGTGGAGCAACACGGACCACCGGGCCATGTTCTGGGACGTTGACAGCGCGTTCGGCTTCACGCTGGCCGGCTATGGCCCCTACACCGACAACAGGGCGAACAACCTGTGGTCGGCCACTGCCCTCGCGACGGGTCCGGACGGCCTGAGCCACATCCTGTGGGGCAACACGGACGACCGGGCGATGCTGTGGGGTGTTGATAGTGCCTTTGGCTTCACCGTCGCGGGCTACGGGCCGTACACCGACAACGGCGCGAACAACCTCTGGTCGGTGACTGCCGTTTCCGCAGGCCCCTGACCGCTTCATGCTTTCCCGGAAGAGAGGGCATACCGGCTGGTGCGCCCCCTCCTCCCATTCCCCAGCGTCCGCAGCGACCAGAAGTGTGGCTTTTCGAGTGCATCGCGCGACAAGTGCTTCTTTTGCTTGACACCCCGGCCCCCACCCCGCTATACTGAGTGTAAAGATTTTGAGCAAAGGGACCCCGCTACATGGCTGAAACGCACTCACTGTTTGATACCCTGCAATCCTTCACGTTCGGCGACGGGCAGGTCGGGAAGTTTTATTCGCTGCCGCAGCTCGAAAAGGCCGAGGTCGGCCCGATCTCCAAGCTGCCGGTCAGCCTGCGGATCGTGCTGGAGTCCGTCCTGCGGAACTACGACGGCAAGCGGGTCCGGGAGGCGGACGTCTGCGCCATCGCCAACTGGGAGCCGAACGCGGAGCGGACGGCGGAGATCCCCTTCGTAGTTGCCCGCGTCGTCCTTCAGGACTTTACGGGCGTCCCCCTGCTGGTGGACCTGGCGGCTATGCGCTCCACCGTCTCGCGGCTCGGGCGTGACGCGGGCTTGATCGAGCCGCTGGTGCCCGTGGACCTGATCGTGGACCACTCGGTCCAGGTGGATTATTCCGAGGTGTCCAACGCCTTGCAGCTCAACATGGAGATGGAGTTCAAGCGCAACCGCGCCCGCTACCAGTTCCTCAAGTGGGGCATGCAGGCGTTCAACGGCTTCTCGGTCGTGCCGCCCGGCATCGGCATCATCCACCAGGTCAACCTGGAGTATTTGGCGAAGGGCGTGCTGTCCAAGGAAGAAGTGTACTACCCGGACACGCTGGTCGGCACCGACTCGCACACGACCATGATCAACGGCCTGGGCATCGTCGGCTGGGGCGTCGGCGGCATTGAGGCGGAGGCGGGGATGCTCGGCCAGCCCGTCTACTTCCTGACGCCCGATGTGGTGGGCGTCAACCTGACCGGGGCGCTCAATCCGGGCGTCACGGCCACCGACCTGGTGCTGACGCTGACCGAGATGCTGCGTAAGGCGAAAGTCGTCGGCAAATTCGTCGAGTTCCACGGCGCGGGCGCGGCCTCGCTTGGCCTGACCGACCGGGCGACGATCGCCAACATGGCCCCCGAGTACGGCGCGACGATGGGCTTTTTCCCCGTGGATGAGGAGTGCTGCCGCTACCTCACGGCGACGGGCCGGACGGAGATGCAGGTGGACGCCTTCCGGCAGTATTTCAAGGCCCAAGGCCTGTTCGGGATGCCCGAGGCGGGCGAAATCCAGTATTCCCAGCTTCTGGAACTGGACCTTGCTAATGTCCGCCCCTCCGTGGCCGGCCCCAAGCGGCCCCAGGACCGGATCGACCTGCCCGACATCAAGGCCAAGTTTGAGGAGCTGCTCGCAAGTCCCGGCGCTTACAACAAGTCGCTGGCCGACCTGAACCGCAAGTTCGTCGTCCTGACCGGCCTGGAACACAACATCAAGGCGATCTCGGGTGGCGGCGGCCAGGACATGGAGACGGTGCCGGTCGAGGTGCAGCCGCTCGAAACCAGGGACGAGACGGCGGGCCTGACCGAGATCGAGATGATGCAGAACCGGCCCACCCCGGACCGGATCGAGGACATCCCGCACGGCGAGTTCCCCGAGGCGATGGTGGAACTGAGCCACGGCGACATCGTGATCGCCGCCATCACGAGCTGCACCAACACCGCGAACCCCAGCCTGATGCTGGCGGCGGGGCTGGTGGCGAAGAAGGCCATCGAGAAGGGCATGACCATCCGGCCCACGGTCAAGACCTCGCTTGCGCCCGGCTCGCGCGTCGTCACTGAGTATCTGGACAAGACCGGCCTGTCGCGCTATTTGGACCGGCTGGGCTTCCAGACAGTCGGCTACGGCTGCACGACCTGTATCGGCAACTCCGGGCCGCTGGAGCCGCACCTGGAGAAGACGGTCACGCAGAACGACCTGGTGGTCGCCTCGGTCCTGTCCGGCAACCGCAACTTCGAGGCGCGCGTCCACCAGAACGTCCGCGCCAACTTCCTGATGTCCCCGCCCCTCGTCGTCGCCTTCGCCCTGGCCGGGACCGTGGACGTGGACATGAACACCGAGCCGATCGGCAAGGACAAGTTCAACGCCGACGTCTTCCTGAAGGACCTGTGGCCGACCTCCGAGGAGATTGGCGAGGTGCTAGCGGCGGCGAACGACCCCGAGACCTACCAGCGGCTCTACCGCGACTTCGCCGAGCAGAACCCGCTCTGGCAGGAGATCCCAAGCTCCATAGGACAGGTGTACGACTGGGACGCGAGTTCCACTTACATCCGGGAGCCTCCGTACTTCGACAAGTTCAGCATGGAGGCCAACGTCTCGAAGAACATCCTGAACGCCCGGCCGCTCGCGATCTTCGGCGACTCGGTGACGACCGACCACATCAGCCCCGCCGGGGCCATCAAGCCCGTGTCGCCCGCCGGGCTGTACTTGCAGCAGAAGGGGGTGCCGGTCGAGGACTTCAACTCCTACGGCTCGCGCCGGGGCAACCACCGGATCATGATGCGCGGGACGTTCGCCAACGTCCGCATCCAGAACCTGATGGTGCCGGGCGTCATCGGCGGCATGACCATCTACCAGCCGGTCGGCGAGGAGATGAGCATCTACGACGCTTCCCTGATCTACCGCGACCTGGGCGTCCCGCTGATGATCTTCGCCGGCCAGGAGTACGGCACCGGGTCCTCGCGCGACTGGGCCGCCAAGGGGACCTCGCTGCTCGGCGTCAAGGCTGTCATCGCGTCGTCCTTCGAGCGCATCCACCGCTCGAACCTGGTCGGCATGGGCGTCCTGCCGTGCCAGTTCAAGGAGGGGACGAACGCGCAGACTTTGGGCCTGGACGGGACGGAGAAGTTCGACATGGTCGGCCTGGAAGATGGCCTGCGGCCCCAGATGGATGTCACGCTGCGTATCCAGCGGGCGAACGGTGAGACCGAGGAAGTCCCGCTGACCCTCCGCATTGATACGCCCATCGAGGTGGATTACTACCTCAACGGCGGCATCCTGCCCTACGTCCTGCGGCAGTTGTTGGAAGAAGACAGCATCCGCCAGGCCAGCGACCTGCTGGACACCTTGCAGCCCCGGCCCGCTGCCGTTTAGGCGGAAGAGGCCCCCTGCCGGTTGGCGGGGGGCTTTTTGCTGCCTGGGGCGAGCGGCACTTTTGGACCTACCCCCGCCGCGAGCGGCGACCCCTCCCTGTTAGGGAAGGGTGAGAGGGGAAACTGTTCGTTTTGGTTTTGGCAGCCGGCCCCCGGCCCAGAAAAAGCCCCCACCCCAGCCCCTCCCTTTGCAACGATTACAGGCCGCGTAGGGGCAGGCCCCTGTGCCTGCCGTCCATGGGCGAATGCCGAGGGGCGTCTGTTAGGAGGGTAAGAGGAGCGGCGAGGCTGACTTGGGGGACGCTTCTTTTGGTGGCAGGTTTGGTATAATGCCTTGTGGGGACAGGCAACCGGGCGTTGCGCGAATGTTCTTTGTCGCGATAATAGCCTCTATGGGAGCGTGTCTTGCCGCGAGCAGTTCGCGGGGTTGGCAGCGATCGTTGTTGCTGTAAGTTGCTGCGGCCAGCTCGCGGCGAAAGCCGCTGTTATAGTAGCAAGTTAGACCGCTGGACCGCGGGTTTTCTGTTGCCCGTTGCCAAAAAAGGAAATGTCATGACGCCTAAAGTGAGATTCTGCCGCAATGTTGTTGCCGGCGCGGGAATGTTTATTCTGCTGGGTGCGGTTTCTTCAGTCGTCATAAATCCTGCTAAGTGGTGGGATGGGTTGGAGATGTTTGGTGTGGCCTTCATGTGCTGGACTATTGTAGGCCAAATCAACAGGCGAGAGGGCGGCTGGCACAAGGAAGCCTTCATTAAGAACTCGGATACCGAGTCGGAGCCATGGTCCGCCTGACACCGTGCTGCACCTGACGTCACCTGCGCCTTGTCCTGTTCGCATTCGTTTGGCTGTGCGGGCAGATGTCGCCGGTGAGCGCCACCGTTGGGCCGCAGACGCAAGCTCCAATGGTTAAAGAGGTCATGAAAGACAGGCTCACTAATTTTATCAAACGGTGTTTTAATCCAAGCAATTGGCTATCGCTATTCAACCAGCGTTGCCCAGTGTGCAAGCGAAAGGAGCTAGAATTCATCGCTGGCTTGCTTCGTTCTCATCCCAGGCCGACCCCAAACTATTACCAATGTCGCCACTGTGGGGCTAGGTCAAAGCAATTGTTCAATGGCCCTTTGGAGGATGCGTCCGGGCGCGAGGACAGCCGCTACTATGATCCGAGTCATGTAGGGCATAAGCATCACCGGCTGATGTAGCTTCACTTGTTGCGGCCCAACACGGCGCTGCACCGGACGTCACCCGTCATTTCGCTCTGCTGGGTCAATTGGCTGTGCCGTTAGGTGTCGCCGGTGAGCGCCCCCGTTAGGAAACATACCATGTCAAAGCTACACCGCACCGCTGCCGCTGCCATCGCGCTCACCGGCACATTCCTCAGCCCAGCCGTCGCCGGAATCCAATGGCCGCGCGAACAGCTTCTCCCCACATTCGCCAAGCCTGCTCCCACGCAAGATCTCATTTCGATCCCGCCGGCGGGAAGCACGTCCCCGAAAGCGGAAGCCGTTCTGTTCAGCTCGCTCAAGGGCCTGGTCAACCGAACGAAGCCCCGGATCTGGACGGCGGAAGGAGCAGGAGAGGGCAAGTACGAATGGCTTGCCGAGCTTGGCCTCACCTCCAAAGAGCCTAGCGATCCCTGGGCGCTCATCACCAAGTACCGGCCCGAGATCAAGGGCATTATCGTGTATGACGACGCCCAGCCGGACACGATCAACCTCGCCACCACCATCGCCGGGTCCACGGACGCGCTGGTCGCGTCCCCGGAGCTTGCGGCGAAGCTGACCGGTGCGCCCTACTCGCTCCCGATCCTCAAGGACCTGCGCGGACAGTTTAGAGGACGGCTCGCGGTGTATCAGTATTTGTACGATCATTACTGGGCCACGACGACCCACCGCGTCCTGACCGGCCTCAACCCCACGGCGGTGTACGGGAACCTGCGGGAGTACGCCGTGGCCATCAACTCCACGGTCCTCTGGCTTGATCCTCGGGAACCCAGGGAGAAGGCGCTCCTCGACCGCTTCCTGGCGTCCATGGGACCCGGAACGCTGTACATGGGGTGGTGGGCCGAGGAAGGGTCGGGCGTCAGCGCCGCGTCCGCCTATGGCATCGTCACCTGCGCCAGCGATTTCTCGACCAACCTGACGAACTTCGGCGGCACCTCGCGGAAGGTCACGGTCAGGCGGGCACCGGCGGCGATCCCCCCGGTCGAGAACAAGATCTATGTGGCGTTCATCATCAGCGACGGTGACAACTTCCAGTACCTGGAGCATCACTTTCATCAGATGTGGCTCGACCCCGAGCGCGGGAAAGTCCCGATGGGCTGGACGGTGTCGCCGGCGATGCTCGACGCCATGCCGGGCGTTCTCAACTACTACTACAAGACCGCGACCGACAACGACTGCCTCCTCAGCGGCCCCTCCGGCTACGGCTACACCTACCCGAACGAGTGGCACGACGGCGATGCGCTCAACCATTTCGTGGCAAAGTCCGACGACTACTGCAACCGCGCGGGACTGCGGATCATCACGATCTGGAACACGATCACTGGGGGCATCGCTCCCAACGTCGGCGACGCCTACGCGAAACACGCGCCGTCGTTGCTGGGCTTGACCGGCCAGAACGCCGGTGGGGGTTTGACGATCTACGACCACACGCTTCCGGGCTTCGCCCTCTCGGCGACCTACTGCGGCGTGATGGGCCATCTGGTCCGGGAGGTCAAAGGTGGCTCCGCGGGCTGGGACGGCAGATCGCCGCGTTTCCTGATCATTCAGGCCGAACCGTGGCACGGCCTGATGCCGGCCGACTTCGTCACGTTCGTGAAGGGCCTCAACTCCGATTACAAGATCGTCCGGCCGGACACCCTCTTCAAGATGATGCGCTCGGTCAATCAGCTCCCGACCGACCCATTGGGATCGAAATAGATTGAAATCGGAGTAAACGGCACCGGATCGTGAAAACATTGACCGAAGCCCTTGCCGAAGTGGAAGACGACACTCAGGAGCGCGGGAGCCTGAACATCCTGCTGCCGACGGAGTATCCGTTGGAGGAATAGACCGAGGCAGTGGCCGCTTGACCCCGCCCACCCTCGTCTGAGGCACACAGGGAACAGCCCCGCGCCATTCGGCGCGGGGCTGTTTTGGCAGGCCCACCGGGTACACTGACGGCACGGAGTCATTTCAGGGAGGAAGAGACGGCATGGCGGACAGGATGTGGGAGGCGATGAGCCTGGAACGGCTGCGGGCGGCGAAGGCGTTGCTGGATTTGGGGTTCTGGCGCGACAGCATCAGCCGGTCTTATTACGCCGCCTATAGCGCGGCCACGAGCGTCGTCATGGAACAAGCGGCTGCGTTCCCACACGGGTTCCGAAATCCCTCACACGAACAACTGCCGGACTTGATCCTGAACGTCGGGCGTGTGCCGATGGCGAATCGCCGGAGGGTCAAGCGGCTGCTGAGGAACCTACGTCACTCACGGGAAGATGCGGATTATCGTCCGTATGCTTCCGTCCCTCGTGACGTTGTCCTGAGTTGCATCCACAACGCGGTTGCGGTACAGACACTTTTGGGGGTGAAAGATGGAGATGACTAAGCAGCAGGTGGCTCAAAAGGTTCGGGACCGTCTGGTCGGCGTGGAGCCGGGCGGGGTGACGCTTCATGTGGTGGACGAGGACGTGTACAAAGTGGACGACTGGTGGCGCGTCCCGATCCGGCCCAGCCGCTGGCCGAAACGGATGTCGGATTTCTATGAGGACTTGGCCGCCGTGGAGGATGACCTCCAGGAACAGGAACACCTGAACATCCTGATGGCGACCGGAGAGCCTCTGGAAGAGGAGGCCGAGGCAATAACGGCGTAACACATGATGCCCCCCGCCAAATGGCGGGGGGCTTTTTCATGGTCTGTACAAAGGCGGCAGGTCGTTCTCGAACAGGGTAAGCGGGTCCCGGTAGAAGGTCAGGAAGTCCGGCACGCTCGGGTGGCCGGGAAACGGGGCGTAGTAGTGGGTCGCGCTTCGGACGTCGTTGCGCCAGACCAGCGCGTAGCACAGTTGCAGCCCCTCGGTCTTCAGGGTCGGCAGCAATGTCTCCGTCCACCAGGCCGGGTCGGCGATTGATTCCAGGCCGGTTTCGGTGAAGGCGGCCAGCTTCCCAGCCTTCCGGGCGTAGTCCGAGACGATCTTGAGCTTTCCAATCCCCGCATCGAGGTCGTACTTGCCGTCCCGGCCGAAGTCGGCGTAGTCGTCCATCCCCAGAAGGTCAACCCACTCGTCCCCTGGATAGCGTTCCAGGTACTCGGCTTCCGTGCTAAACAGGCAGTCCGGGGAAAAGGCATAGAGGAAGTTGTGAACGCCCAGGTCGTCCCGCAGATGGGAGACGGTGAAGTGCCACAGGGCGAGGAAGTCTTCCCGCGTGCAGTGGGGCACTCCCCACCAGAACCAGGCCCCGTCGAACTCGTGGTAGGGGCGGAAGATCAGCGGGGCGAGTGTGCCGTCTCGCCCGACGACGGAGTGAGCGAGGTCGGCGATGTCGGCCAGGATCAGCTTATAGTGTTCGTGGTGCGAGCCGCCGGGGAGCAGGTGGGCCACGGCCGGGAGGGACCCGGCGCTCTTCCAGTTGAAGTCGGTGCCCGAGACGGGGTTGTCGAGGTGCCACGAGAGGGTCGTCAGCCCGCCCCGGTCGTAGGTCGCGATGATGTTTTGTCTCAGCGACGCTTTGGTCTTCTCGAGATCTTCTCTGAGCCTGCCGGAAAGGCCGTTGAGGTCCACCCCGATGACGGCGGGGTGGGAGCCGGTGACGGAGCGGACGTCCGAACGGTCGGGGTCGCCGGACCAGCCGTGTCCGTATTCGGTCGCGTGCTGGTGGCCGAACAGGACGTGCTTTTCGGACAGTTTGAGCAGGTTGTCAAACAGCGCGACCGTCTGCTCCGTCGCCCCGGCATCAACTAATTTCTGGTTTGTCGCCATGGTCATTTTGGTCTTCCCGTAAGATGTTAGCCTACGGACGGGCCGCCACTTTGGCTAAGGGCGTGGCCGTGACGACGCCGGCGGCGTCGCCCTGGAGGGCGGTCAGCGGGACCGTGACGCCGCTGCCGGTGGAGGAGACGGAGACGGTGCCGAGCGGGGTCCCGGTCGAAGGTGCCCACAGGCGCACGGTGTAGCGTCCCGCCGTCAGGCCCGGCAGAGTCACCTGCGCGTTCAGAGGGGCGGAGGCGGCTCGGTCACGCGCATAGGCCCAGAAGACGGCGGCGTGCGCGTCGCCGCGCGCCAGCGCCCCGACGGCAGGCGCGTAGTTCGTCACAGTGATGCTCCGGGCCATGTACCAGTCCGCGCCGGTGTTGAAGACGGAAACCGTATGCGCCCCGGCGGGGACATCCACGCCGATCGTCTGGTTGATGCGGCTCTCATTCGCCGTGGCGGGGTAATCCGCCTCGGCGGCCGCCTTGCCGTCGAGGGCGAGGACGGGGTGGGCACCGCCTTTGGCCGCGCGGCCCACACGGACTTCAAACCGGCAGGCGGCAGGCGCGTTCAGGTGGAAGGCGATGGGCCGCGCCAGGAAGTCGCGGTTGCTCGTGCCCTGGATGTAGGGCGTGATGCCGGACAGGTCCGGCGACCGGCCATCGGGTGAGAGCGTGACGTCGAACACCGTGGTCTTCCCCCAATCGCCAGGGGGCGCGAAGGAGAGGTCGCCGCGCGGCCCCGTGGACGACACGGCAGGCGAGAGCCGCGTCATGCCGCCGAGCTTCGCCACGTCATAGGCCCGCACGAAGCCGGCGGCGGACGCGAACTGCGGCCACCAGCCCCGCCGCTCCACCTGGTCCCAATACCAGAACTGTCCCGCGCCCGCCGCCGGGGAGGCGAGACTGGCCCAAAGCCCGTCGTGCAGGTCCCGCTCCGTCGCCGCCCCGCCGACGCCCCACTCGCCGTAGAAGACCGGCACCGGCACGTCGGCGGTCTTGACCGAGGCGAAGGTGGAGAGGATGTCGGGCGGGTAGGTGTGGATCTGGTCGTAGTCCAGCCCGATCTTCGCCAGGGGCTGGCCCGGTACGCTGTTGCTGGTGGTCAGCAGGTGGTGGTTGGCGTCCAGCGAGCGGATGTAGGCGGCCATCTCCTTGTGCCAGTTGACGACGTCCTGGAAATGGTCCCGGACTTCGGTGATGTTCTGGACCTCGTTGAACAGCTCATAGGCCAGCAGGTGGGTCGAGTAGCCGTAGCGGGCGACGATGTAGCGGTACTTGGCCCGAGTCAGCCGCCGGGCCTCGGGGTCGGTGAAGAAGTCGTCGGGGTTCTTCAGGAAGCCGCCGTTTGCCGCGTTGAACGGGTTGCCGGCCCAATTCGGGTCGGTGTGGGCGGTGTACTGGCCATGGTGCTGCAAGGTCATCTGCACATAGACGCCGGTCCTGGCGGCCTGGTCAAAGATCGTGTCCCAGCGCCGGGCGGCGGCCAGGTCGTAGCGCCCGATGGGCGGGCTGCCGGTCTGGCCGGCGGCCCATTCCAGGTTCTTGCCGTCCCAGTTGTTCATCCAGATGCGCGCCCAGTTCATGTGGGCTGCGGCCATTCGGGCGAATAGCTGCGGGTAGTCCAGGTCCGAGCCGTTCTGCCAGGCGGCGTCCATGCCGAGCGGGTAGAACGGCTGCCCGTTGCCGAGAAGGAACCGCTGGACGGTCTTCGGGTCACGACGGACGAACCCGGAGTCTTTGGAGGCCACGCACCGGAACCGGCGCGGGCTGAGGTCGGTCGGGGCCAGGGCGACGCCGCTGCGGGTGACGCTCAGGGCATACGCGCCGACTTTGAGGGGCGCGTACCGGACGCGCCAGCGGTCACCGTCCCAGAAGGCGGGCTGGGTGACTTTGAGGCCGCCGGGGCCGGTGAAGATCACATTCACGTCGTTTTCGCGCGGGTCGAAGGGGTTGCCGCTCTGGTCCGGGAGCGTGAAAGACGCCTCGAATTTGCCGTCGCGCGGGATGACCGGCATGGACACTGCGGGCGGCTGCTGCACCGTTTCCTTCGGGGGAATAGGGGCCGCCGCCGCACAGGGGGAGGCAGCCAGCAGCGCGAGTGCTGCGAGTGTCAGGGACGATGCCGCCCAACGCTGGGTGGGAAGGCGAAAGGGAAGGGTTCTGGACATAAGGTTGTCTTTCAGTCGTTTCGTTCCGGGAAGGTCCGTCTAAGAAGGTCTGTCTAAGATGTGATCTTCAGCAATATGGACTCGTGCGGCTCCACGCGCTGGGTGAGCTGCCAGCCGAAGTCGGCGGCGTCCGCCTGGGTCCACAGGTTACGCGCCCGCTTCGGGGCGTCCAGCAGGCCGACTTCTTTGGCGAGGACGGGCATGTCTGCCCCGACCGCCCCACGGTTGATCAGCGCCACGGCGAGGGAGCCATCGGAGAGCGGCTTTTTCCACACCTCACACGGCCCCGTCTGCTTCACGCGCCGGGCGGGAACGCCGAGCGCGTCCTGATTGACGGCCAGCACCTCCCGGTTGGTCAGCAGGGCGGTCGTTTCTTTGTCCATGGCGCGCACGTCGCACCCGATCATCAGCGGTGAACAGGCCATGCACCACAGGGTCATGTGGGTCTGGTACTCCAGAAAGGACAGGCCGCCGCCCGAGATGTGTCCTTTCCCCTTGAGGCCGACGATGAGCATGTCCAGGTCGTTCCAGCGGCCGGGTCCGCCGTACTCGTGCAGGTCGTGCGCGATGTCGATGGAGACGTCTACGCCGATGCCGTAGGTGTTCCAGTCCGCCATCCAGACGTTGACCCAGCTATCGAAGACGTCCCCTGAAACCCGCCACATGTGGCCGCCGATCTCAGGCCCCCACAAGTGCGGGCTGCGGCCGCCCCATTCGCAGAGGGAAAACAGGAAGTCCCGCCCCGTGCCGCGCAGTGCCGCCCCCATGCGGCCGTACCGCTCGATGGCCGTCTCCTGATCGTTCGGCGCACTGCAATAGTCGTACTTGAGGAAGTCAACTCCCCACCCAGCCCATAGATGGGCATCCTGTTCCTCGAAGCCGAGGCTTCCTGGATAGCCGGCGCAGGTCAGCTCGGCGGCATCCGAATAGATGCCGAGCTTGAAGCCCCGTTCGTGGACATAATCGGCGAGGGCTTTCATGCCGCCGGGGAACTTTGTGGGATCGGCCACGAGGTTGCCGGCGGCGTCGCGGCCACTCTTCACCGACCAGCAATCGTCAATGACGATGTACTCATAGCCGCAGTCCCGGAGGCCGGAGGAGACGAGCGCGTCGGCAGTCTCCCGGATCGCGCTCTCGTGGATCGCACACCCGAACATGTTCCAGGAATTCCAGCCCATCGGCGGCGTGGCCGCGAGGGTTGTCGGTGAAGAGGCCATGGATCACTCCCGAGATGGAATGCTGAATGGAGGCGGCCTCCAAAAGCTGCCGTCCGTTGCCGATACTTTTACCGTGATGAACAATTCTAACGCCCAAGCCCTGCCAATGCGGACGCTCTACGCGCCCAACCCGCCCCAACTCGACGACCCGTGGATGCGCGCCCTGCTCGTCCTTCTGGTGGTCTTCGGCCTTGCCGCCCTGTTCGCACTCGGCTCGTGAGTCGGGAACTCCCCTGGCCTCCGTTGCTGAGGCCGGGCATGGGGCTGAACCCCCGTGCTTCGGTAAAGCAACTCCCCGCCTTCGCGGGCAAGGGAGGGCGGGGGGACCCCGCCCCTACACGGTCATAAATCCTCGCCCGCGCCGGCGGGGGCTTGCACTTTTCAGCACGGGGGTTCAGCCCCGTGAGAACGCGCCCCTACATCCGCACCTCTTTGCCCGTCTCGCTGGACTCGTAGAGCGCGCTCAGGATGCGCGAAGCCATTAGGGCCTGCTCGCCGGGAACGGCGACCGGCGTGTCGGTGCTGACCGACTCGACGAAGGCGCGGATTTCGGCCTCGTGCGTGGAGACGCGGGGCAGGAAGACGGGCTGGCTGTCGTAGAGCGCCCCGGCCTCCTCGGTGTAGATGCGGGTGTTTGCGTCGTTGTGCAGGTCGAGGAACACGCCGCCCTCGGTCCCGAACAGGCTGGTTTCGAATCGCTCCTTGTCGTTGTTCAGCACGAAGGACGATTCCAGCACGAGCGACGCGCCGTTCTCGAACTTGATGTAGCCCGAGGCGAAGTCCTCGACGGTGAAGTTGTTCGGGTCCCAGGGCGTGCCGAACAGGTTGACGTGGCCGGACCGGTGGCCGAACTTGGTGACGGCCGTGCCGCTGACGGCGACCGGCTTGGGGTGCCCCATCAGCCACAGAGTCATGTCGAGGATGTGGACGCCGATGTCAATGAGCGGCCCGCCGCCCTGCTTGTCTTTCTCGGTGAAGACGCCCCACATCGGCACGCCCCGGCGGCGCAGGGCCTGGGCGCGGGCGTAGTAGATGTCGCCGAATTTGCCCGTGTCCAGCAGCCGCTTGATCGCTTGCGGGCCGCCCCCGAAGCGCATATTCAGGCCCACCTGGAACTTCTTGCCGGCCTTCTGTGCGGCGGCCACCATCAGCTCGCCCTGGCTGCCATCAATGGCGATGGGCTTCTCGCAGATGACGTGCTTGCCGGCCTCGAAGGCCGCCACGACCGGCGGCATGTGCATGAAGTTCGGGGTGCAGACGTCCACCGCCTCCACCTCGGGGTTCGCCAGCAGTTCCCTATAGTCCTCGTAGGTCTGGGCGGGTCCGAACTTCGCGTTCGCCTCGGCCAGCTTGTCCGGCTTGATGTCGCACAGGGCGACGATCCGCACCTTGCCCTCGTCTTGCAGTTTCTTGTAAGCGGGCAGGTGAACGCTCTGGGCGATCCCACCCGTGCCGACGAGGCCGATCCCGATCGGCCTGCCGCTGTAGCCCGAGGCACCCTTTGCCCCGGCGATCAAGTCCGCATCCCAGTCATTTGCCATAAGGTCAATCTTCCTTCCGTCCGTTAGGTTGTGCAGGATAGTTCGGCGCGGGGGGCCAGACTCCCTCCTGCGAATCATGTTGTGTTCTCACTGTTTGGAGAGAATAACGTCCGTCAGCATCCGGTATGGGATGTTCTGCGAAGGGCAGGCTGGGTTATAGAGGACCGTAAGAGGTTGTCCCAACTCCGTCTTTTCGTAGAAAAGCTGGCTACAGGTGACTTTATTGGAGTAGGACCTACTCTCAACCGCGAACCTGCCGTCTACCATGAATTGGTACGTCACGCAGAACGCCTTGTGTACGGGACCTGGGCTACGGTCCGTGACGGTTCCTTCCACGGCCAAACCATCACGCAGGAGCGAGAGGTGCTGTCGGTAGGTGGCCTCCATGCCGATCAACAGCAGGCCGAAGAGGACGAAGGCACCCAACTCGCCCCAAAGCCATCTGCTCCGTTGCGCCTCGATGCGTGCCGGTGTCACCGTGCCAAGCCGGTAAGTCTCAGGGCGTGACGGCAGAAAAGTTACTTCAATGGCCGTGCCGCGCCGGGTGTCGCGGTATTCGTCCTCGCCAACACCTTCCATGCCATCCACCCAAATGCCATCCACCCAAATGCCATCCCCGTCAAAGGTATAGTCAAGGTAGTAGCAGTCGGACTTACCGTGGCTTATGTGCCTTCCGACCACATGGGCCAGAGTGGTGCGCCCGTGGGCTTTCAGCGTGTTCAGGTCGCCGAGGTCACAGTCGGCGAGCCACCAAACGAAGCCGACCACGAAAAAGAGCAGGAGGAGCAAGAACAGGCGGGAGACATGGGTGGAGGTTTTGAAGTTGGCTGCGCGCGGGACGTCTGTCGTCAGTTCATCCGAGGCGGATGTTCCTAAAATCATAGCGGTATCACATGTCTATGAGACCCACTTGCGCCCGGAAAATTGCGTCATCCTCCCTCCCCTATTTGGAATGCGCCTGCCGGGGGCGACGCACCTCCAGCGGCGCGACGAAGGCCGGGGCCAGCAGGGTCCAGCCCAGCAGGGCCAGGGCGGGGACGGAAACCGCGCCCTCGTGGACCAGCTTGCCCGCCGCGTCCATCGCCTGATCCCCGATGTTGGCCGGGCGGTCCAGCACGTCCGGGGCGCGCTCCACGGCGATCTCCGTCCCCTTGTCGGTCAACTCATTCAGCACGTCGTCGGTGTAGAAGGGCAGGACGGCGCTGCAAAGGGCGAACCCGTAGACCAGCCCGAGCAGGGCGGCGGCCACGCGCACCTGCCCGCGCGAACGGTCCCCGACGATGCTCGTCAGCACCGCGCCGATCAGCCCGCCGCCCATGAAGGCCAGCACGACGCTCCCGCCCAGGGTTGTCACGCCGCCTAGCGGCGGCCGGCCCAGCCCAAGCGCGTGGCTGAGGATCAGCAGCAGGGGGAAGGATGCGGCGACGGCAAGCAGGCCGAGGAGGGCCTGGCGCACGGCGACCCAGACAAGGCGCTTCATGGTTTGGGGTCCTGTTGGCGTTCGGCAGTCATTTGTGTCCGCCCTTCTTCGACGTGTTCCCTGCATTGTTCCCGACGCGCCAAGCCCCAAACCCGGAAGGACAGGCGATGCCGTCCCGCGCATTTCGTTCGGTGTGAACCTTTCTGCTTTTTGATGCGCCTTATCCGATGGGGAGGTGACTGAGGTTGGCCGATCACGACGAAGGGGATACGCGGCTGCAAGCGGCATCGGGGGACGAAAAGGCGTTCGGCCGGCTCATCCGCCCGCATCGGCAGACGCTCGCCCGGTACATCCGCCATCAGGTGCCGAACGCCGAGGACGCCGAAGACGTGTTCCAAGAAACCCTGCTGGCGGCCTGGCTCGGCCTGGGTCGGCTCCGCGAAACGGGCAGCGTCCGCGCCTGGCTGATCCAGGTGGCCCGCAACCGTTGCCGGGACCACTTCCGCCGGCGGGGGCATTTGGACGTGCCGATGGATAGCCGGGAGCTAGAACACTTCGCCAGCCGCTTCGGCCTGTCCCAGCACCGCCGCTCACAGACAATGACCGACATCGTGGATGCCCTCGAAGACGCCCCGCCCGCCGCCCGCGAGGCTGCCCGCCGGTTCTACCTGGAGGGCCTGAGCGTCGCCGAGATCGCCGCCGAGACGCACTCCCCGCCCGGCACGGTCAGGCGGCGTCTTTTCCAGGCGCGCAACTCCCTCCGCGCCTCACTCGGGGTCAGTCCCCCGCAAAGGAACATTCCCATGGACACGCAGACGACTGAAACGATCCCCGTCCCGGTGACGGCCTTCCCACTCATCCGGCCCGAGATCGTAATCACCGCATTGGACGCACCGCCGTTCGCCGTGGATTGCCTGGAACTGCGCTACTGGTCCATCATCCCGCGCGTCGGCGAGTGGGCGTCGTGGGCGGATTATGAGCTGCCGGGCTGGAAACTCAGCGAGGCGGTGGAAGCGCGCGCCTTGCGCCCGGCCACCGTGCATGACGCTGAGGGAGTGCAGATCGAGTTCCGCCCGTGGGAGCCTGAAGAGGGCTGGATGCCGCCTGGGACGGTCCATGGCCGGCTGACCGAGGCGGGGGGCGAGTGGCTCGCCGTCAGCCTGGTGCATGAGGGGAAGTCCCAGGTGACGACGTTTCTAGATGAGAACTTCGACGCCAACTGGGGCGGCGTGAAGCGGGCTATGGCAGACGGGGGGATGGTCGAGAGCGCACCCGATGGCTCTCTGCATCTGCGGGACCGCGCCGCCCTCCTCAACGGCACCGGGGCGGGCCTGTTCACGCTGGACATCGGGGCGAAACGGCTGACCTGCCTGCGGGCCGTTGAGTGCGACATTGAGGATGAAACCGACACATTGGTCATCAGCTACTTCACGCGCGAGGGGCGCATGGCGCTGGTGCAGCGCTATAAGCGACCTGGTTTCGTCCAGACGGCCGAGTTCCCGGTCATTTTGGATGAGACGGATCAGGTCGTCGTGGACGGCCTGACCTTCCTCCACTGGTACGATACGGTTACGAACATCGCGCTGTAAGGAACCCGGCACCCCTTCTTCTGTATGATGGGCGTCGTCAAGACCGGCCTGGTCTTGCCTCGGTGACCGGAAGCGGGCTATTTTCTAGTATACTAACCTCAACGACTTGCCCGGAAGGAGACGGAATGGCACCAACAGAGACAATCGAGGGAACCCCACAAGAGCTGCTGCCACGCTTGCAGTCTTTGCCGGCGACGGAGAGGTATCGTCTGACTCGCCTCCCCGACACGGAAACTAACGCGAAGCCGTTCTACCAGACCGCCACCCCGGAGGAGTGGGGGCAGGCATGGCGGGAGTGGGCTGCCGATCATCACTCTCGGTCGCCCGGCCTGTCGGATGACGCGGTCGGGCGCGACAGCATCTACGACTAACAGGAAACCAAAGCCATGACACTGACGCTTGATCTGACGCGGGAGGAAGAGAGCCGGCTCGCCGCCGCCGCGCGGGAGCAGGGGGCAGAACCGACGGAGGTCCTTAAAACACTGATGAGGCAGCATCTGCCGCCTGTCGGCGTGACGCCGAAGCCGAATGAGGAAGCCCTAGCCACTCTGCGTGACATCGCAAGGCTCAAAGAAGGGATGCCGGAGACGGACGGGTCGCAAACGGACCAGATGCTCCGGGCCGGGCGGGCGGGGGCGATTCATGGCATCTCTTGGGCCGCGTCCCTGTACTTGACCCGGACGTGGATGCCATGCCAGTTCGGCAGTAGCACGCTCAGGCTGTTGTAGGACTCTATTTCAAGAACGCCCCGGCCCACCCACCTCACCCCACAAATGCCCTGGAAGGGGACGCTTTCCAAAGACGCCGAGGCCACTACGACCGGGACGCTGACCGTCCCAGCCGGGCGGAGTGACTGAAGCATGACGGTCGCCCCGACAGGGACAACACCCATCCCATCGGAGGTGTACAGCAAGGCGACGCAGTCCTCGGCGGGCGAAACGATCCTCTCCATCTCCCGGCCAGGTGCAGGCGGGAACGAGGGACGCATGTTCATGCCGTGGGCGTGTACATGCACATGGGGAGCCGAAGCAAGGCGAACCACAAGGGCCACGATGACGATTGTGGAAGCGGAAAGCACGGAGACAGGAATAAGGTTCTGCCGAAAGAAACCCATGACTACCGTCCCTCAGATATAAATCTTGTACGTCGGGATGCCCATGATCGGGCCGGCGATGGCCCAGAGCGCCCCCATCGTGTAGTCGCCCAGAATCAGGCCCAGGAAGAAGGGGACGGCACGGCGGTGGAGGCCGATGCCGCCGTAGCGGATAATGCAGAACTTCAAGGCCCAGGCGATGAAGACCGGCAGCCAGAAGTATTCCATGGCGTAAGACAGGGCGAGGGCGTAGCCGGCGGGGTGGAAGGGCCACCAGACGAAGCTCGTCCGCATCAGGGACAGGGCGACGGTCAGGAGGAACCCGCCCAGGATGAACCACAGGCCCGTGGAGGCCGGGCGGACCGGCGCGTTCAGCCAGCCGGCCAACCGGTCGTAGCTCTCGCTGCCCACCCAGGTCTTGAAGCCGGGTGCCTTGCCCTCCCCGCCATAGGCGTACAGGACGTGGACGTGCGCCCACTCGGTGGACAGCAGGCTGAGGACGGAGGCGACGGCGAGGACGGTCACGATGCTGCCGAAGCCGACGGCGGGCTTGCCCTCCATCATTTTGAAGGCTTCGAGTTGGTTCGGCATCGGGTGGTTGCGGTAGCCCCGGTTGAACCAGTAGAGGACGGACAGCAGGGTCAAGTCCTGTGTCCCGATGGCGCGGGTCCCGAAGACCGTTACCAGCACCTGGATGGGGTTGACCCAGACGATCTCGTGCGGCGAGCCGAGTTCCGCCCGGACGCGTGTGATGACGAAGCCGAGCAGGAACACGATGCCGAAGAAGGCCAGGGCGATCCACGCGCTCATGCCGATGAGGGCGGCGAACAGGGCCAGCAGAAGGCCGCCGACCAGCAGGCCGAGGAAGGCGCACCGGTAGCGCCGGGCCTCGGCGGGGTCATCGGACCGCGCGCCCGCCCAGGCGGTCTGCCCGACCGACTTCCAGTAGGCCCGCCCGGCGTAGAGCAGCATCAGGCCCAGCCCGAACCAGGCCCCGGTCGCCTGCTGGCCGAAATAAGGAAAGTCCTGGCTGCCCACCCCGCTGTCCCAGCCGTAGACGTCGCCGGTCACGCGAAACAGGCGGGCGGCGACGTAGAAGAACCAGCAGGAGAAGGACAGGTCCAGCGGCATGAAGTAGCCGAGGCCGACGGCGAACGGGTAGAACGAGGTCTGCGTGGACCCGATGGCGTTCCACGGCTTGTTGGTGACGTACTGGTGCAGGTCGTTCAGCTTGACGTTGAGCTGCGGGATCGTCGGGATCAGCTCGTGCAGTCCGTTCAGGAACGAGATGCCGAAGGCCAGCCCGAAGCCGGTCCACATGACGGGGTTCCTGAAGAACGCCTTGCCGGCGTCGTCCGCCGTCATCGCCAGCGGGAGCTGGACGATGGGGAATGACAGCTTCTCGTTCTCGATCCAGGCGCGGCGCACGAGGATGGTCAGGCATAGGTACATCCCCACTAGGGTCAGGAAGAACAGCCCCCAGGCCGCCAGCGGGACATACCAGGCCAGGAGGTAGTGCCGCCCCTGGGGGCTATAGATGCTGAGGTTGCCCCGGTTCATGGCCTTCAGGGAGTCGTGGTCGGTGATGAGCAGCCAGGAGGGCAGGAACCGGAAGAAGAGGGCCTGGTACTTGTTCTCGGCGGTCGCGTGCCAGTAGGGGAAGGTGATCGAGCCGAACAGGTTTTGCAGAGTGTCGTGCCCGGCGAAGGTGCAGGAGACGACCAGCATCACATAGAGAAGCAGTAACTCCTCCTGGCGCAGCGCCTTGACGCGCGGGACGGCCTTGCACCAGGCGAAGTTCAGCAGGACCACGACGAACAGCAGGAAGATGGGCGTGATGAACAGCGGCAGCGAGGTGCCGTCCAGGGTATACCATCGGACCTCGATCACGATCGTCCAGAAGACATTGATCGGGATGAGGAACAGGCCCAGCAGCAGGACGCGCCAGAGCGAAAGCGGCCCGTCTTTGGCCCTCGGGCCGGGTCTGGCCTCTTCCCGTTCTTTGTCGGCCGTCTCTCGTATCGCCATCTGACTCGCCCCCTGAATGCTTGCGCGAAAGGTGAAGCGTCGTCGCCGCCCTCTGCCATTGACGACAGTTCACCGGGGGAGGGCGAAGTTCCTGCCGAAGCCACATCCGCCGGTCACGGCGCAGCAGCCAAAACGGCGGGGTAGCGCCGGGCCGTCTGCAAGACCAGCTCGCCGAAGAGGGTGTTCGCCCAGGCGAACCAGGAGCGGGTGTAGTCGGCGGGATCGTCCTTGTGGAACGTCTCGTGCATGAAGCCCGTGCCGGCGTGGGTGACCTTCAGGGTCGCCAGGCACGAGGCGACTTCGGCCTCCGAGGTGCTGGTCAGGGCGTACATGATCAGGCTCATCGGCCAGATGGTGTCCGGCCCCAGGTGTGGGCCGCCGACGCCCGTGAACCTGCCCCGGAAGAACCACGGGTTGTCGTCGCTCCAGACGAAGCTGCGGGTAGACTGGTAAGCGGAGTCGGAGGAAGCGCAGACGTCCAGGTACGGCAGGGACAGCAGGCTGGGGACGTTCGAGTCGTCCATGAACAGCGCGCCGCCAAGCCCGTCCACCTCGTAGGCGTACAGCATCCCCCGCGTCGGGTGCCTCTGCGGTGCCCAGACGGCGAGGGCGGCGGCCACCTCGTCGGCAAGATCACTCGCCAAGAGCGCCTTGTCGGGGCGGCCACGCACCCCGTCTAGCATTTCGGCCATCTGCCGGAGCGAGGTCAGGGCGAAGAAGTTGGACGGGATCAGAAACTGGTAGGTGACGGCGTCATCCGAGGGCCGGAACCGGGAGCAGATCAGGCCGGTCGGCTTGACGGGCGGGCCGTAGATCGTCGTTGAGTCCGGCGCGGGCGGGTCGCCGCCGCGCTGGAAGGTGTACGGGCCGGGACCATTCCTGCGTTGCTGCTCCCGGAAGGTCTGGACGATCAGGTCCATCGCCTGCTCCCATCCGGCGTCGAAGGGGGACGTGTCGCCGGTCTGCTTCCAGTAGGCGTAGGCCAGCCGGACGGGATAGCAGAGCGAGTCCACCTCCCACTTCCTTTCGTGGATGCCCGGCTTCATGTCCGTGTAGTCGCTCACCCACTGATCCGTCCCGTCTGGGTCGGCCAGGAAGGCGTTGGCGTAGGGATCAAAGCGGATGCACTGGGACTGGCGGCGGATGACTCCCTGAAGCAGACTCTGGAGGCGCGGGTCCTGGCGGGCCAGGGGCAGGTACGGCCAGACCTGCGCCGCCGAGTCGCGCAGCCACATGGCGTCGATGTCCCCGGTGATGACGAACGTGTCCGGCCCGCCGCCTTCGCCGCCGTTCTCGCGGAAGGTTACGGTGGTGTCGAGCGTGCTGGGGAAACAGTTCTCGAACAGCCAGGCCATTTCCGGGTCCGCGATCTGCGCCCGAGTGACTCGGATGGTCTCCTCGACGGCGGGCGAGGTGAACCTCCGATCCGCCGGGGCGGGGCGGCGGGACTGGAAGGCGGGCGTTCCGCCTTCAGGGTCATTCTGCATGGTCATGGTCTACTTGATCCTTTCAGGGGCTAGACTTACAGCCCCGTGCTGCATGATAGAACAACGGCGCGGCCGCCGTCAAGACCCGCACGGGTGGTTTTCGGGTATAACCAAGCCAGCCCGCCACCGCCTCCCCTTTAGGAAGGAACGCCACCCGTGTACGACCACGAGCTATTCACCCGTCACCCGCTGAACCCGATCATCAGCCCGAGCGACCTGCCCTACCCCTGCGACTGCGTCTGCAACCCCGCCGCCCACCTCGTCGGCGACGACGTCCTGCTGTTGCTGCGCGTCATCGACCAGGAGGGCAGCTCGCACATCACCGTCGCCCGTTCCAGGGACGGCGTCACCGACTGGCGCATCGAGGACCACCCGCTGATCGCGCCGCACGACGTGGCCGCGCGCTGGCCGCTCACCCCCAGGGCCAACGACACCAGCTTCGAAGCGTATGGATGCGAGGACCCGCGTGTCGTGTATTTGGAGGACCGGCAGGAGTACGTCATCGCCTACACCGGCTATTCCAGCCTGGGCGCGGGCGTCTGCCTCGCCACGACGACGGACTTCAAAGACGTCAACCGCTTCGGCCTGGTCCTCACCCCGAACAACAAGGACGCCGCCATGTTCCCGCGCCAGATCGGCGGCAAGTACTGGATGCTGCACCGGCCCGCCTTGGGGGACATGGAACACATCTGGCTGGTGGAGAGCCAGGACCTGATCCACTGGGGCCGCCCCTGGATGATCATCAACGAGCGCGGCGGCCCGTGGTGGGACGGCGAGAAGGTGGGAGGCGGCCCGCCGCCCATCGAGACGCCGGACGGCTGGCTGGTCATCTTCCACGGCGTCAAGGGCACGTCCCACGGCCCCATCTACCGCGTCGGCCTTGCCCTGCTGGACCTGGACGACCCGCGCAAGGTCATCCGCCGCATCCCCCGCTGGGTGTTCGGCCCCAAGGAGTCCTATGAGGCGACGGGCTTCATCCCCGGCGTCGTCTTCCCGACGGGCACCATCGTCCGGGGCGACGACCTGCACCTCTACTACGGCGCGGCGGACACGCGGATCGGGCTGGCGACGGCCAAGATCCAGACACTGCTGGACGCGCTGAAAGAAGAAGGGAAGTGACCACGCAGGACGCCCACGCCCCGGCGCAGCCGCTTCCACTCCAGGGCCGGGGCGCGCTGATCACCGGCGTAGGGCGGCGCAACTCCATCGGGTTCGCCACGGCCCTGCGGCTCGCGCAGATGGGGGCCAATGTGTGCATTCACGCCTGGCTGCCGGGGGACACGGTGCGTACCGCCCAGAGCGAGTCCATGGAGGAGATGCTGGACGAGATAGGCACCTACGGGGCACGGGTAGCCCACGTTTCCGCCGACTTCGGCGACGCCGACGCGCCAGCCTCGGTCGTCGCCGACGCCGAGCAGGCCATCGGGCCGCTGGACATCCTGGTCGCCGCCCACACCCACTGCGAGCCTGCCGCCCTGGAAGCACTGTCGGCGGCGCTCCTGGACCGGCACCTGACGGTGAACGTGCGCGGGACCCTGCTGCTGATCCAGGCGTGGGCCGCTCGGCACGACGCCGCCCGGCCCGGCGGGCGGGTCGTCCTGTCCACGTCCGGCCAGCACCTCCACCCCATGCCGAACGAGCTGGCCTATGTCGCCTCCAAGGGCGCGCTGCACCAGCTCACGGCGAGTCTGGCCGCCCACCTCGCGCCGCGCCGCATCACGCTGAACACGATCGATCCAGGTCCGACCGATACGGGCTGGCCCACGCCGGAGGTCTACCGGGCCGTTCTAGGCGGCTCTCCCCAGGGCCGGTGGGGCCGGCCCGACGACGCCGCGCGCCTGATCGCCTGGCTCGCCACGGACGACTCGCAGTGGGTCTCGGGGCAGGTGATCAACTCGCGCGGCGGGCCGTGAGGGCAGGAAGGATTCCCCGTTCCGAATGGCGTAAAGGCTGCACAAAGGAGACCACCGCCATGTCGTTCCCGAAAACGCTCCGGCCCGCCCTCAGCCTCGCCCTGTCCCTGCTCTGGCCCGCAGCCGCTTTCGCCCAGGCACCAGCCGATCAGCCGCAGGTGCAAATAAAGGTAGACTTCGTCACCGTCGGCTCCGCCGGCCTGAGCGCGGACTTGACCAAATCAGGCATGAACTTTGACCGTGTGCCGCTCGTCACGCCTGGCGGCACCTTCACACGACCCTTAACATTTCTGCGGTACATGGCCGGTGATGCCGCCACCCGCCTCTTCCAGATGCTCGAACGCGCGCACAGCAAGTCCGTCCAAGCGCCCCCGGTCACTACGGCTGACGGCACCCCGACCACGATTCAGCTCCAAACGCAGGCCGCCGGCCCGGAAAAGAAGTCCCTGACACTCCAGACGCGCCTGACCGTCACGCCGCGCATCAACACCGACGACTCGATCACTCTGTTCGTCGGACTTCAGGCCGCTGACGCCGACGCGCCGCCGGCGGGGCTGCAAGAGACGACCCTGCGGACGGTCCGCAGCGGCGACATGATGGTGGTGGACGGCCTCCCCATGGGCAGCGATAGGACCGGGGCCGCGGAAAAGCTCCTGGTCTTTATTCAGCCGACTCTCGTCGGCGCGGGGACGCACACGAGCCGCCCCGCCGCGCCGCTGTTTCCCCCGCAGGACACGTCTCTGATGCTCGAAACGTCCATCTCCGTGGACGTCTTCAACGCTGACTTACGCACCATCGTCGCCATGCTGGAGCGGCAGTCCCGCCTGAAGGCATCCGTGCAGGGCGGCACATACAAGCCCGTCTACGTCCACCTCCACGGCGCTCCCCTCGCCGAAGCCCTGGGGGCCGTCGCGCGGAGCGCGGGCGCGCAGATCATCCGGGACGAGAGCGGCGTTTACGTCTTCTCGCCCCTCCCGCTGACGCGCTAAAGGAGAACACGCCATGACCCGCCTGACCCCGCTGCGGTTCGCCGCGCTCCTCATCCTGCTCGCACCGGTCTCCGCATCGGCCCAGACCGCCGCCCCGCCCCCGGCGGCATCGGCGGCGGGATACCACTGGCGCACGCTTGCCTTGAGGCACGCCGTACCCAGCGACATACTGGCCTTGATACACTGGGACGGGCCGGCACCAAGCCCGCCGGCCCTGCCCGACGGCGTCCGCCGCGTCTTCGCGCTCCGAAGCACCAACTCGCTGCTCGTGGAGGCGACCGACGAAGGTTTCGCCACGGTCGCGAGTCTCGTCAACCTGCTGGACCGCGCGCCCCGGCAGGTGAAGTTCCACATGGCGCTCGTGGCCGTGCCCGCCGCGCGCGGCGATCTTTACAGGCCGGACATGTCGGCGTCTGAACTCCTGTCTCTGCTGCTGGCCGGGGAGTCGTCTGTGATCTCCGTACCCACAGAGACCGTCACGGAGGGTACGACGGCCGCAGTCTCCGTCGGGGTGCCTGTGATTGCGCCGGTCGGCCGGTTCCGGCTGGCCCAGGCGGGGTCGATGGGGGATGGATACGGCCCGTCGGCGCGCTGCGAGTTCCGTCTGACGCCCCTGATCAACGCGGACGGCACGGTCACACTGAGCCTGATGGCTGCGTCCATGGAGGCCGCGCCGCCGCGCACTCTGCGGGCGGGGGAACTGGCGGCCTATGATGTGACGGGGGCGACGCAGGTGAACAGCGAGCGGATAGATGGCAGGCGGCTGTTCCTCTTCCTTTCGCCCACGATCATCGCCGACACCGAAGATGCCCGCGACGCCGGCCAGCCGGTGAACGGGCAGTCCGTCCCCGTGACCCCGTAGCGTCAGGCGACGGCGGGCAGATGCAGGCGCGCGTGGAGGCCGAAGGCCAGGACGGCGAGCAAGGCGGCCAGCCCGACGTAGGCCGTGCCGTACTTCCAGCGGTCGGCGGTGGTGGCGGGCGGGTAGCCGCCGTCTTCCACCGGTGCACGACGCGCGAACAGGGGCAGCAGGCGCCCGCCGTCGAGCGGCGGGACGGGGAGGAGGTTGAACAGGTTGATCATGAACGACCACTGCGCCAGGGCGAGCCAGAACGGCGAGGGCGAGGCGGCATAGACCAGCAGGCAGGCGAGGCCCGCGCCCAGCCCGAAGGCCGGCCCCATGATGCCGATGAAGGCACCTTCGGCGGCGTCCTTCCCGCCGCGCTTCATGGTCACGAACGCGCCCATGAACGGGACGAAGACCATGGCCCCGACGGGGATGCCGCGCAGGCGGGCGGCGACGGCGTGGCCGCACTCGTGGACGAAGATCAGCAGGACGATGCCGACGCCGAAGGGCCAGCCGTAGAGCAGCCCCCAGGCCCACATGGAGACCAGCATGGAGCCGGCCCCCAGCAGGAATTTCAGCTTCGCCAGCAGGCCGAGGAGTGGCAGGCCGACCTTGGCGAGCAGGAGCAGGGCGGACGCGATGCCGCCCAGGACGCCGCCGCCGGACCTCCATCGCTCCAGCAGCGGGGCGTTGGGGGCGGGGGGCGGCCCGGCGTAGTAAGGGCTAGTCGGGGTGGTCGGCGGCGCGTCGGTCGGCGCGGGTCCGGGCTGCGGCCCGTCCGCCGTGCGGCCCGCCAGCAGGCGGTGCTGGGCATCTTGTTCGGTTTCGGTCGTGTCGGCGTTGTTTATGGTCGTGGGCCTCATACACTGAGTATACGGCGGTGGAAGACAAACCATTCCAGCAGCAGCAGGGCGAGCGCGACGGCGGCCAGGGCGGGCCAGAGGTCGTTCTTGGCGCGGCGGGCGCGCGGCTGTGGCGTGACGGCGGCGGAGACGCCGGGGTGGTTCAAGGCGGGCGGATTCTGCATCGTCAGCGCGCTCTCGTCGCGGCTATCGAGATTGACGGCGAAGGGGTAATCCGCGCCGTTCGCCGCTTTGGCGTGGTAGACGCCGGCCTGGCGCGTGTCGTCTATCAGCACCATGCCGCCGGCGGCGGGCGCGGCGACGGCCGTCTTGCTGCCGTCGGGACGCTGGATGGTGACATTTGCCGCGCCGGGGGGCAGGGTGAGCGAGGCGACGCCGCCGGTCGGCGTCTCCTCCTGGCTCGCGCCCAGGCCGCCCGCCGCCGTCAGCCAGCGGACGGAGTTGGTCAGGAAGATCGGGAAGGAAACGCGCAGGGGCCAGTCCGAGTCGCCCAGGTCGAAGGCGACCGAGACGGCGCGCAGGCCGTTATGTTCCCCGGCGGCGATGATCGGCCCCGAGTCGGCCTCGGCCAGGGCCTGGCCCCAGGGCTGGGTCTGGGTCCGCAAGGCTTTCTGGAGGTGGAGACCTTCCAGGTCGGCGAAGCGCATGACGGGGTGGGTGCGGCTCTCGTCAATGAAGGCCGGGTTGTCCGCGCTCGCCGTCCCCACGAGCGGCATCTGGCCGTTCAGGGCATTGAAGACGAGGTAGTTGCCGGGCGGCAGGGGCGCGGCGGGCAGGGCACCGTCGAAGACGACCATGCTGTAGCCCGCGCCGCCTTTGCCCAGGGTCGTGAACTCGTCGGGCAGGCATTCCTCCAGAACGACATCCGGGTCCAGGTTCAGGCCACTTTCTAGGAATGGGTTGCCGGGCGTGACCAGCAGGACCTTCCGGGGGCGCGGCGGGGTCAGGACGAGCGAGGCCTGGTTGTCCACGGCGAGGTCGTCCCGGACGTCGTCGAGCCGGGCGGTCACCACGCCGCCGCCTTGGAGCAGGGGGCTGTCGAAGGTCTCGGTCTGCATGCCGTTCGTCATGCTCAGGGCGCGGGCGTCCACCAGCTTGCCGTCTTTGAGCAGCGTCAGCGTGCCGCCCCCCTGGTGCGGGCGGCCCCCACCGTCCTGCACCTGGACGAAGACCTGGTAGTTCCCCGTCTGCGGGCTGCGCCGGCCGTCCAGCCGCGTGATGGCGAGGTTGTCCGGCGTAGCGGTGCCCACGGCCGTCAGCCTGACGTCCGTCCCGCCGAGCGGCAGGGCGGCCAGCTTGCGGTTGTCGTCGGGGGAGAACGCGCCGTCGGAGAAGACCCGCACCTGCGCGCCGCGCCGCGCCCCGACGAGCGACTGCGCGAGTGTCAGGGCGGCGGCCATGTCCACGGGCGTGTCCGTCCCGGTCGCCCCGTCAATCGCCGCCTTCAGCCGGCCCTTGTCCCCGGTGAAGCCGGAGAAGGCGGAGCCGGGCTTGCTGGAGGCGGTCAGGACGGTCGCCACGTCCCCCACCCTGACCTCCCGGTCCACGAAAGCATCGGCGGCGTCTTTGGCCGCCTGGAGCCGGTTGGGCCTGACGTCGCTGGCGTTCATCGAGGCGGACGTGTCCAGGATGATGACGTCGGTGTGCCCGGTCACCGCCTCACCGTAGATGTAGGGCCGGGCGAGGGCGAAGATGAGCAGGAAAGCGGCCAGCAGTTGCAGAAACAGGAGCAGGTTGCGCCGCAGCCTTTGGAACGGCGCGTTCGCCTGGGTCTCCTGGAGCATGGTGTTCCACAGGTACAGCGACGAGACGGTCACGTCCTGCCGCTTCAAGCGCAGCATCCACAGAGCGACGATGCCGCCGAGCAGCGGGAGCGCCCAGAGCAGGTTCAGAGGGTTCAGCAGGTTCATGTCTCTCCGAGCATCCAGTACTTCCGAGCGGTTGAAAACCGCTCGCTAGGACAGGCACCCTCCGGGTGTAGGAGCGGTTTCCTGTCGTCCGCAGGACGCCTCCCCTAGCGAGCGGTTTTCAACCGCTCGATTCGGACTCGATTCGGGCGGCCCGCATACTACCACAATAATACCATGAACATCACCGTCTTACAGCACCCCCTGGCGCAGCATTATCTGACGCACCTGCGGGACCGGACCACCAAGCCCTCCCTGTTCCGCCTGCTCACCAAGCGGCTCACGGTCCTGCTGGCGATCGAGGCGACCCAAAGCCTGCGCCTGCGGGCGCGCGCCATAGAGACACCGATGGAGGGCATGGACAGTCCCGTCCTGGAAGAGTCGCTCGTCGCCGTGCCCATTTTGCGGGCGGGGCTGGGGATGCTGGACCCGCTCGTCGAGTTCTTCCCGGACGTCGCGGTCGGCTACATCGGCCTGGAGCGTGACCATGCGACCGCCGTGGCCTCGTCCTACTATGCCAAGCTGCCGCCGCGCATGGACGGGCGGACGACCCTCATCCTCGACCCGATGCTGGCGACCGGCGGCTCGGCGGCCCAGGCCATCGCGACGGTCAAAGCGGCGGGCGCGGGGCCGGTGTCCATGCTCTGCCTCATCGCCGCGCCCGAGGGCGTCGAACACCTGAACGCCGCCCACCCGGACGTGCCGATCTTTACGGCGGGGCTGGACCGGGGGCTGAACGGCCTGAAATACATCCTGCCGGGGTTGGGGGATTTCGGGGACCGGCTGTATGGGACGGAGGGATGAATCCGCCGGGGCTGTGGAAAGCCCCGGCAGGAAACGTCCTTCGGACTGGGAACTTCTGGCCTGCTCCCTCTTCGCCCGAAGGGCGGCTCACTGCCGGGGCTTTCCACAGCCCCGGCTTCCTATGGATAAATCCCCCGCGTCAGCGTCGCTTCGGCCACCCGCGCGACCCCAACGATGTAGGCCGCCGTCCGCAGGTCTACTCGGTGCTTCTCCCCCGCCGCCCAGACCTCGGCGAAGGCACGCCTCAGGATTCGGCCCAGCCTTTCGTTCACCTCGTCCTCGCTCCAAAAGAACGATTGGATGTCCTGCACCCACTCGAAATACGAGACCGTAACGCCGCCCGCGTTGGCGAGTACATCGGGGATCAGCAGGATACCACGGTCGTGCAGGATGGCGTCGCCGCCCGGCGTCGTCGGGCCGTTCGCGCCCTCCACCACCATCTTCGCGCGGACGCGGGCGGCGTTCTCGCCGGTGATCTGCCCCTGCAAGGCGGCAGGAACGAGGACGTCGCAGGTCGTCTCCAGGATGTCGGCGTTGGTGATCGGCTCGGCGTCAGGGAACCCGGCGACGGACCCGGTGCGGGCGACATGGGCGACGAGTGTGGGGACGTTCAGCCCACGCGGGTTGGCGACGCCGCCCCCGACGTCGGACACGGCGACGACGTTCGCCCCGCGCCGCGCGAACAGGCGGGCGGCGGCCCCGCCGACGTTGCCGAAGCCCTGGATGGCGACCGAAGCGCCGTTGAGGGCGCGGCCCTGCTTCTGGAAGGCCTCTTCCGTCACCAGGACCACGCCCAGGCCGGTGGCGTCCAATCGGCCCTCGGAGCCGCCGATGGAGACGGGCTTGCCGGTGACGACGGCGGGGACGGTGTGGCCGACGTGCATGGAATAGGTGTCCATCAGCCAGGCCATGATCTGCCCGTTCGTGCCGACGTCCGGGGCGGGGATGTCGCTGTTCGGGCCGATGATCAGGCTGATCTCGGTGGTGTAGCGCCGGGTCAGGTCTTCAAGTTCGGCCCGCGTCAGTGCCTTCGGGTCGCAGACGACGCCGCCCTTGGCCCCGCCGAAGGGGATGTTGACGACGGCGCACTTCCAGGTCATCCACATCGCCAGGGCGCGCACCTCGTCAATGTCCGTCTCCGGGTGGAAGCGCAGGCCGCCCTTGCACGGCCCCCGGCTCGTGTTGTGCTGGACGCGGTAGCCCGTGAACATCTGCGTCCCGCCGCGCTCCATGTTGACCGGGAAGTGGACGGTCAGCTCGCGCTTGGGCTTCTGCAAGATGCCGTGGAGGCCGTCATCCAGGCCGAGGATGCCCGCCACGCGGGCGAGCTGGCTCAGGGCGATCTTGTAGGGGTTCATCTCTTCCCCCGTCGTCAGTGACGGGGGATTCATCGGTTCCTTGCTCGGTTCATTCATCAGTCGCGCTCCTTTGCGGTCGTGGTTTGATTAAGGATACCAGGCATGGACGGAAAAAGTGCCAGGGCTTCATTGCGAGTATCCTCACGCCTTTCTTGACAAGCCGTACCCGGTGTGTTCTGTTGGGCGCGGAAGTTGGCAATGACCGGCTCAGGAAGTTTCACTTCGCATCAGTTTTAATGCACCTCGTGTCCGCGATGTTCGACCGATCTACTCTAAGAAAAGCTTCCTTTCAGTTCTAAGGTGTTTAACGGGCTGTAGCACAACCGGCGAGGATATCGCGAGAATAGGGCGATGTTTCCGGTATGATCAGGAAACGGAACATCTCCGCCCGGCACCTCCGCCCAGCGTTATCACAGAAGCGCAGCTCATGGCGACCGGCTTCTCCTGCTTCCTCAAAGGCACAGCGCAAAGCCACCATCCAATGCCGGACGCCTCCGATGCCCTGGGCGCGGGCCGGAAGTAAGGGCGTCGGCGCTTCTCCATGAAAGGCCACCCGATGTCCATTCCGACGGAGCCGATCGGCAGCATTCCTCGACCGCCGGCGCTGATGAAGGCCGTGCTGGCGTTTGCCGCCGGCCAGACCACGCGCGAGCAGTTGGACGCGCAGTATCACGCGGCCATCCGCGAGACTATTCAGCTCTTCGAGGCGACGGATTCGCCCGTCATCACGGATGGGGAACAGACAAAATCCAGCTTTGTGACCTACCCGATTGACGGCCTCCCCGGCCTTGCCTCGGACGGCGTCGTCATTCCCTTCGCCGATGGCCATGTGCGCCGCCTCCCGCGTCTGACGCGGCCCGCGTTCCGCTATCAAGTCTACGCCGACACGTTCCTGAAGGCAGCCCAGGAACACGCACATGTCCCCGTCAAGCAGGCCGTCATCTCTGCCTCGGCGCTCAGCCTCCTCTATCCACAAGACGGGATTGACGGCTATCCCCGCGAAGCGTTTTTGGAGGACCTCCTTCGGGAGAACGAGGCCGACATCCGGCGCTGCCTGACGGGCGGCGCGTATCGGGTGCAGATAGATTTCACCGAAGGCCGGCTGGCGGTCAAGCTCGACCCCAGCCGCCAGCTACTCAAGAGCTTCGTGGCCCTCAATAATCAGGTACTCGCACGGTTCTCCGACGGGGAGCGCGCCCGCATCGGCATCCATACCTGTCCCGGCGGCGACCACGACTCCACCCACAGCGCGGATGTAGACTATGCCGACTTGCTGCCCAGCCTCTTCGAACTTCAAGTCGGCAGTTTCTACATCCAGCTTGCCAGCGAACCTGACCGGGGGAGGGTCTTGGAAATCATTCGGACCTCGCTGCGCCCCGACCAGAGGGTCTTCGTCGGTGTCATTGATCCGATCAACGCGGAGATCGAGACGCCCGTGCAGGTGAAAGGCCGCGTTCTGGAGGCCGCACGGTATATTCCGCTGGATCGCCTCGGAACGACCGATGACTGCGGGTTTTCTCCCTTCGGCGATGATGCCTCGACCGCCCGCGACACCGCATTCGCCAAAATCCGCGCCCGCGTCGCCGGCACCGCGCTCGCCGCCCAGGCGCTTGGGGTCGCCTAGATCTTGAGTCGCCCAGAGTTCGACGATGTGCCCTTCCTTTCCCTTGCGGCCCTCTTGCGGCTGGAAACCGTCAGTGCGCTTGGCACGTTCGCCGCTTCAATCGCGCTATCAATTTCCTGCGGCGATCGTCGGACAAACAACAGGAGGCCGCCGCACCGGGCGACACGGCGGCCTCTTTTTGTGTGCCGCAGCCATGGGGCGAGCTGGCTCAGGGCGATCTTGTGAGGGTTCATCTCTTCCGCCGTCGTCAGTGACGAGGGATTCGTCGGTTCCTTGCTCGGTTCATTCATCAGTCGCGCTCCCTTGCGGTCGTGGTTTAGTTAAGGATGCCAGGAAGGAGGGAAAAAGTGCCGCGACGTCAAACGGGGTAATTTTCAGGATCGCTTGACAAATATGGGGGATAATGCAACGATGAGCGAGCAAGTTGGCGTTGATGACCAGGCCATTCCAGTTGTGCGCCCTTCCGAGGAGGTTTCTCATGCAAACAAGCTCATCACAACACTTTTCCGCTGCCACTTCTTTGCTCTTCTGCACCCTGCTCTTTCTGCCTGCATCTTCCATCAGGGCAGACCAGGCACCGATGCTGGTGGAGGCGAGGCTTGCGACTCCGGCAACGATCAGCCTGGGGGAGCCTATCATGCTCCGCTACAAGCTGTCCAACCTGTCCAGTGATGAACAGCTCGTCGTCCTGAGTGGGATCTACAACACGGCTTGGTACACGCTGGGCTTGAAAGATCAGACGGGAAGCTCCGTCCGGCTGATCCCGGACACGCGCCCGCTCAACCCTCCTGGGGCTCATTCGGGCGACGTAAGCAGCTATGCTATCAGCAACCAGAGAGACGGCTGGCAGATTAACTACATCGTCGCAACCAAATCCTTTACTGTACCGCATCCGGGCAAGTACGTCCTCACTATGCATGTGCGAGCGCCTTACACTCTGGTTACACCAACACTTGAGAACCCGAACCAGATGAAAAGCCTGATGACCTCAGCCGGTACGGTTCTCACTCAAGACTTCATCTTCCCGCTGACGGTAACGGCTGCGGATCCTGTCGTGCTTCAGGCAAAGGCGAAAGCGCTCGAAGAGGCGATCAGCAAGGAACTAAACAGCACCATACTGCTGCCGGAAATGGACGAACTGTTCTCCATGCCGGAAGCGCAGGCCGGTCCCATTTGGGAAGAAATGGCGGTTCGTGCGAAGCCGATGTACAGGGATTTGATCGCAGGCAAGGTGGCGGGTCTACACTCCAATATGGCGGCAGACATCCTGTTCAAGATGATGAACAACCCCGCCACCAACAGCGGCTTCGTCAGCACGAAGCTCTCCGAAATCTACAATGCGGGTGATCCTGGTTTGAGGGAACACATCAAATCAGCGGCGGCACAGCGGGGGATACAACTTCCCGACAAGATCAGTCTGCCGACGGTCATAGATTGAAGATGGGATGCAGAAAAGCCCGGCCTTTCACGAGGCCGGGCTTTTTCACGTCCCAACACCTTCGCTTGACGGCCCGCCCGCCCTGTGTTATGATACGCGCATGGCAAACAAGCAATCGCCGTTCATCGCTCTCGCCGCGCTGGCCCTGTGCCTGCTGGCCGCCCCGCGCGGGTCTGTGGCGGCAGACAGTGGGCCGGGGCAGAGGCCGTACCTGGGGTGGAGCAGTTGGAGCCTGGAGGCGACGAAGGCACCGGGCTATGGCGGCATGGACTGGCTGACGGCGGAACATGTCGAGGCGCAGTCGGACGCCCTGCACCGCACCTTGCAGGCGCACGGGTACACCTACGTCAACATGGACTCGGGCTGGAAGGGCGGCTACGACGGGTACGGGCGGCCCCTGCCGGATGCGAAGAAGTTCCCGGAGGGCGTCATCGGGGTGGCGCGGCACGTCCACGGGAACGGGCAGAAGCTGGGCCTCTACTGGGTGCCGGGCGTCATGGAAGATGTGTACAAGGCCAACCCGCCCGTTTTGGGGTCCAACCAGCACATCCAGGACATCGTGGTCAAACCGCTCCAGCCCGCCACCGGCTGGGGGTTCGGCTACAAGATAGACTACGCCAAGCCGGGCGCGCAGGCCTACGTCAACTCCATCGCCGACCAGTTCGCGGCCTGGGGGGTGGACTTCCTGAAGCTCGACGGCGTGACGCCAGGCTCGGACCATGACGGCCTGACCATGGACGCCCGGCCCGACGTGGCGGCGTGGTCAGCGGCTCTGAAGCAGTCCGGGCGGCCGGTCTGGCTGGAGCTTTCGTGGAAGCTGGACCGGACCTACAGCGACACCTGGAAACAGTACGCCCAGGGCCGGCGGATCACGACCGACGTCGAGACCTACGGGCCGACCCTGACCGGCTGGGGGTCCATCCCGCGCGCCTTCGACGCCGCCGGTGCCTGGTCGGGCGAGGCCGGGGCGGGCCGGGGCTGGAACGACCTGGACTCGCTGGACATCGGCAGCGGAGCGATGGACGGGCTGACTCTGGACGAGCGGCAGACGGTGATGACGCTGTGGGCGATCTCGTGCAGCCCGCTCTACACGGGCGACGATCTCCTCAAGCTGGACCCGGAAGGCCTGGCATTACTGACCAACGACGAGGTCATCGCCGTGGACCAGGCGGGACGGCCCGCCGCGCCTGCGGCGGGCAGCCCGGACGTCTGGGTCAGCACGGGCGCGGACGGCGGCAAGACGGTCGCGCTGTTCAACCGGGGCGACGCGGCGCGGGAGGTGACTCTGCATCGGGCCGACCTGGGGCTTGCCGGCACGCCCGACGTGCATGACCTGTGGAAGCACACGAATTTAGGGGCCTTCACCGGCAGCCTCAGCGTCACCCTCGCCCCCCACGCCTCGCGCCTGTTCCGGCTGGCCGCCGACGCCCGCCCGGCCCAACCGGCGGCCATCGTAGACCCCTCCATCCAGTACCAGGTCTGGGAGGGCTGGGGTACATCACTGGCCTGGTGGGCTAAGGTGGCCGGCGGCTACGCGGAGCCGGCCCGGAGCGACTACATCGAGAAGGCTTTTGATCCAGTCAAGGGGCTGGGGCTGAACATCGTCCGCTACAACATCGGCGGCGGCGAGAACCCCGCGCACCTGGCCCCGAACAAGCAGGGCCTTTCCTTCCGCACCGCCGTGCCGGGCTTCGAGCCGTCGCCGGGCGTATACGACTGGACGGCGGACGCCAACCAGCGCTGGGTGCTGCAAGCGGCAATTAAGAAGGGCGCGAACCAGCTGGAGGCCTTTTCGAACTCGCCGCCCTGGTGGATGACCAAGAGCGGCAGCGTCACGGGGAACCTTAATGCCGCCGATAACATCAAGCCCGAGTTCTATGACGCCTTCGCGGACTATCTCACGGAGGTGACGAAGCACTTCCGGGACGTCTGGGGCGTCACCTTCCGCACCCTGGAGCCGGTGAACGAGCCGAGCGGCGGCTGGTCGTTTCTGGGGAGGCAGGAGGGCGCGCATGTGGACCGGCCCGCCCAGAACCTGATCGTCAAGGCCACCGAGGCGGCGCTTACGCGCAAGGGCCTCAAAACCACGGCGACGGCTTCGGACGATCAGAGCATCGGCGATGCCGACAAGACCTTCCCCTTCTACGACGTGGACACACTGCGCGGCCTGACCAAGATCAACGTCCACTCCTACGGCGGGGGCGACCGGACGCAGCTCTCGAATTATGCGGTCTCGCATGGCAAGGACCTGTGGCTGTCCGAGGACGGCGACGCGGACCCCACCGGCCTCGCCATGTCCCGGAACATCACTGAGGACATGAACGGCCTGCGGCCCTCCGCCTGGGTCACCTGGCAGGTCGTAGACAGCTCGGTCGGCTGGGGCTTTTTTCGGAACCCGCAGGACGCAGAAACCGACCCGGCCTACACGATCAATAAGAAGTACTATGTCATGGCCCAGTACAGCCGCTTCCTGCGGCCCGGCTACCGGATCATCGCCCTCAGCGACCCGAACTCCGTGGCCGCCTGGGACGCCAAGACGGGCACGGTCGTTGTCGTGACCCGGAACGGCGGGGACACGGACACGCCCGTCAGCTACGACCTGTCCCGGTTCACCAAGCTTGACACGTCGGTGACGATCTATCGCACCTCACCGACGGAAGATTTGGTGAAGCTGCCGCCGACCTCCCTGACGGGCACGCGGCTGGCGACCACCCTGTCGGCCAAGTCGGTCACGACGTTCGTCTTCACGGGCGCGGTCTACGCGGGTGCCTTGGGCTTCTCCTTCCGCGACTATTACGCCCTGGTCAACCGCGCGAGCGGCTTGGCCCTGGACGCGGCGACGCCGGGAAGCGCCGCCGTCACCGTCTCGGCCCGCGCAGCGGGGGCGACTCAGCAGTGGAGTCTACGGGGCGTGGGGGGCGGGGATTACAAGGTCATCAACCGCGACAGCGGCCTGGCCCTGGATGTGAGCCAGGCTTCCACCCTGCCCGACACCGCCGTAGATCAGTATTCGGACAACGGGGGCGGCAACCAGTTATGGCGGCTGACGCCGGTGGCGGGCGGCGCGTACAAGCTGGTCAACCGCAACAGCAACCTGGTCCTGGGGGTGAGCGCGGCGGGGGCGGGCCTGACGCAGCAACGGGACGACGGCGGTGCGGGCCAGCAGTGGCGGCTGGTCCCGGCGGCGAAGGCGGGGCGGTAGGTATTGCCGTGCAGGGGTGAGGGGTCCCATCCCGGCGCGCAGGACCCGGCCCTTCAGGGCCGGGACGCCATGCCCTTCCTTCCGCCATGTCCTTCCTTCCGCCATGTCCGCCATTCCGCCTACCTCGCCCGCGACCGCAGCAGCCCCGCGCGGCGGCGGAAGGGGCGTCGCCACGCTTCGGCCAGCAGGGGCAGGCGGCTCAGTTCGGCGGCGAGGTCTGCGTCGGCCTTGTCCACATACATCGCGCGGTTGACGCGCGCCACCGGCCACTCGGGCAGCGGGCGCTCGGTCCGCGTCAGGGTGTCCCCTGCCCCGACCTCGCCCGGCTCCAGGACGCGCAGATAGTAGCCCGTTCGTCCGCTCCCCGAAACTTCCAGCGGGAGGGCGGGGCGCTCCCAGCGGCGTCCCAATTTCCAGCAGGGCATTCGGGGCTGGCTGACCTGTACGCGGGCCGTGCCGACCGTGTAGGTGTCGCCGATGCAGACCTCGTCCTCGGTCATGCCCGCCACTGTCCAGTTCTCGCCGAACGCGCCGTAGGGAAACTCGGCCTCGGATCTGTCCAGGGCGGTCCGCCAGTAGGGGTAGTGTTCGGCGGCGTAGCAGCAGACGGCCTTGTCCGGCCCGCCGTGGTTTTTCAGGTCGGCCTGTGTGTCCCCGTCCAGGTTGGTCCGGCCCAGGGCCAGCCGCCCTGAGGTGGGCGACTTCCAGATGCCGCTGACCCAGGCGGCCTCCTGGCCGTCCTTGACCTCGGACGTGTGTTCGGAAGGCCGGCCGACTTGAAGGGAGAGGACTCTCATGGGGTAAACCTCGACAGGCATTCTTCCACGGCGGCGCAGAGCAGTGGCGTCAGCCGGGGAAAGTCGGCGTCCCCGCGCAGGATGAGGTCGGCGGAGGCGCGGGAAGGTTCGACGTAGCGCGCGTGGCCGACGCGGGCGCTTTCCAGGTAGTAGCGGGTGATGAACTGCGGGTCGCGGCTGGCCCTGCCCCCCGCCATGTCACGCAGGAGGCGGCGCAGGGCGCGCACGTCCGCATCGAGGTCAACGTACAGGCGCAGGGCGAGCCGACGCCCGATCTCGGGGAAGTGCAGCGCCATCAGGCCTTCCACCAGCAGCACGTCGGGGGCGTCCGGGGCGGACGCGCGGCGGTCAAGATCACCCAGGAGACGCCCCAGATCGCAGGCGTCCGGGTGGTTGAAGTCGAAGCAGCGTTCGCCGGTCGAGGCGGAGACGAAGTGCGGCCCGGCATCGCGGTCTTCACGGACATACCGGTCCAGCGACAGCGTCTCCACCTGTCGCAGCCGCTCCGTAAGTGCCTCGGCAAGCGCGGCGGCCAGCGTACTCTTCCCCGAGGCCGAACCGCCCCCGATGCCGACGATGACCGTCATGGCTGCCCGGCGACCCGTGGAGGCAATAGGAGAGGCAACAGGTCGGTGACGGAAACCAAACGGTCTGGGGCAAGCAGCGGGGCGATGGACTCGCCTTCCAAAAGGACGCGCCGGAGTTTATAGCCGTGTCCGCTCGGGAGGGAGCCGGGGTCGCGGTGTACTTCGAGCTGCCGGCTAATGATGTTGATGATCCAGTAGTCAGGAATACCGGCCTGCGCGTAGTCTTCCGCCTTTCGGCCTCGGTCCTTGGCGAGCGTCGCGTCGGAAACCTCCACGAGCAGGCGCACCTCCGAGGGAGCGGGGTGATGGTCCTCGTAGTCCGAGTGGGAGCCGGCGGCGACCGCGATGTCCGGCTCCGGCTCGGTGTCGCTGCCGAGGGTGAGCGGCCCCCGGCGGCGGACGACGGAGCCGATGCCGAAGGCGGCTTGGAGGGCATCGGCGGCAGCCTCAGCCGCCGAGGAGTGGGACGGGGTCTGCGGCGGCAGCGCCCATATCTCGCCGTCCAGCAGCTCGACGCGCTCATCTTCAAAGAAGCCCATGTCGCCCATGCGGTAGTATTCAGCGCGCGTCCAGCGGCGGGGGCGCTCCATCACCGTCATTGCGCCCTCCCTATTTCAATGCCCCGATACGCAGGACGTAGCGATGCACCATCTCGTTCGCCTCGTCCTGACTATTGGCCTCGGTGTAGATGCGGAAGAACGGCTCGGAGGCGTCCGGCAGGACCAGGACCCAGGAGCCGTCGTCGCGGTAGGTCTTGATGCCGTCAATCAGCTCGGTGTTCGTCCCCTCGCTTTCCGCCGTCAGGACGCGCATGATGCGGCCCTTGACCTCCCACGGGCAGGGGACCGTGGCGGTCGCCATGTAATGGGGCGGCAGCATGGCGCGCACCTTGCTCAGAGTCGTCCCCTGGGTGGCGAGCAGTTCCAGCAGCTTGGCGAAGGAGAACAGGCCATCGAAGGCCGGGTGGAACTCGGGGAAGATGAAGCCGCCTTCGGTGTCACCCGCCAGCGCGATGCCTTCCTTCCCTTCGGCAGCCGTCGCCATCAGGGCGCGGACGTCCGTCTTGGTGCGGGTCACGCCGCCGCCGTTCTCGGCGAGGATGCGCTCGATGGTGGAGGACGCGGTGACGGGCACGGCCACCTGCGCGCCGGGCTTGGCGCGGGCCACGAGCAGGGCGAAGACAGCCAGGAGGTCGCTGCCGGAGAGGATCGCCCCGGTTTCGTCCACCGCCGACAGCCGCTCGCCGTCGTCCCGCAGGAAGATGCCGATGTCGGCCTTCAGCGTCACCAGATAGTCGCTCAAGTTCTGGACCAGGGCGGCCCGGTCGGCGGCCGTCTTGGGCGACTTCTTGGGGTCGGTATAGGCGTTCAAGGCGATCGTATCAGTTTCGAGCTGGCCGAGCATCTGCGGCAGGATGCTGGAGATGCGGTTGAAGCCGTAGTCCACGACGACGCGGAACCCGCGCTTCTTGACGGCCTCGGTGTTCAGCAGCCGGAAGAAATCCCGGCTGTACAGCTCGATGGCGCGCGAGACGAGGCTGATCGCCCCTACGTCGTCGGCGGGGGTCCGTCCGAAGTCCTCGCGGTAGAAGATCGTCTCGATCTTGCGCTGCCCGTTTGTGGACAGGTAGATGCCGTTCTGGTCGAAGAACTCGACCAGGGCGAGGTTCGGCTGGTCGGGCGCGAGCCGGACGTGCATGCCGCCGACGGCGTTGTTGGAGCGGATGGTGTGGCGCGAGACGGGCAGGGGCATCCCCTCGTTGTCCAGGACGTTGACGCCGACGGACACCAGCCCGGCGATCAGGGCGCGCTTGAGCATCCGGCAGACCAGCGTCGAGTCGCGGGACGTGATGACGGTCGAGCCTTTCTTCAGGAAGGCCCCGTAGCTCGCGCCCAGCTTGGTGGCGAAGTCCGGCGTCATCTCGACGTTTGCGATGCCCGACACGCCCAGGTTGCGGAACAAAGCCCCCTGCCACTTGGACCCCCAGATGAGGCTCATGGTGACCATGGAGCCGGCCTCGATGATCTTGTCGGGCCAGAGCTTGATGAGCGGCCGGATGGTGCTGCCGCCCTCGATGTGGCAGCGGTCGCCGACCACCGCGCCCTCCTGGATGTCCACGTCCTCCTTGATCGTGCAGCGGAAGCAGACGGTGCAGGCGGTCAGGCGCGAGCGCGCGCCGATGTAGTTTGAGTCCCAGACGATGGCCCGCTGGAGGATCGCACCCTCTTCAATCAGGCAGTTGTCGCCGATGACGGTGTCCGGCCCGATGTGCGCGCCCGCGTTGATGCGGCAGTTCTTGCCGATGCAGACCGGCCCGACGATCTGGGCGGTCGGGTCAATCTCCGTGCCCGCGCCGATCCAGACGTGCCCGCCCTCGCGGCGGCCCTCGATGGGGAGCTGCGTCATCCCGCCCAGCATCTCGTACTGCGCCTGCCGGTACTGCTGGAGCGAGCCGACGTCGGTCCAGTACTCGCCGAGGACGTAGCCGAACATGGGCTTTTCTTCGGCCAGTATCCGCGGGAAGATGTCCTGCGACCAGTCGTAGCTCTTCTCGGGCTGCATGTACTCGAAGATGGACGGCTCCAGGATGTACATGCCCGTGTTTACGGTGTCCGAGAAGACCTCGCCCCAGGAGGGCTTTTCCAGGAACCGCCGGACGCGCCCGCCGTCATCGGTGATGACGACGCCGAATTCCAGGGGGTTGTCCACATGCTGCAAGATCAGGGTCGCCACCGACTGCTTCTCGCGGTGGAAGGCCAGAGCCTTGTCCACGTCCAGGTCGGTCAGGGCGTCGCCGGAGACGATGATGAAGGTGTCGTCCTTCAGGTACTCCTCGGCCTTCTTGACGCTGCCCGCCGTTCCCAGCGGGGTGTCCTCGACCGTATAAATCAGATTGACGCCGAGTTCGGACCCGTCGCCGAAGTAGCCCTCGATCTCATCGGCGAGATAGTAGAGCGTGACGACGATGTCGGTGATGCCGTGGCGCTTCAGCAGCTCGATGGTGTGCTGCATGCACGGCTTGTTGAGGACGGGGACGAGGGGCTTGGGGCGGCTGGAGGTGAGCGGCCGGAGCCGCGTCCCCTCCCCACCCGCCATGACGACGGCTTTCATCGTTGTGATCTCCTTGCGTGAAAAGACAATCAGATCTGCGCCGGGTCCACGGCGATGAACCCCGGATAGCGCCCAAAATCTTTCGTGTTGAACGTCAGCAGGCGCGTCACCCCATGCACGCGCAGGCAAGCTGCGATCCGCGCGTCATGCACCTGCACCCCGGACACGCCCACCTGAACGACGAGCCTGCTCCACTCGGCATATACGTCGGGCGTGTCGGGTAGGAGCGTGAAAATGCGCTCCATGATCCGCACCTGCTGATCCGCCTCAAGCAGCGTCAAGCCGAATCCACCCCGCGCGGAAGGAGGCCGCGTTGCGACGTTCCAATACTCGACGACGTTCTGCGGCAGGATGCAGACCTCTTCCCCAGCCTCGCGCAGCCGGCGGATGGCTCCCCGAACAGTGGCGTGCAAAGGGTCAGCTCTCTGGAAGAACCGAAGGAGCGCATTGGCATCCACGGCGATTGTCATTAGTCGTGATCTCCGTAAATGCCTTCGCGCGACACGGCGTAGTCGCTGAGGGGCGGGATGGACGGATCAATCAGGTCCGCCGCTTCGTCGGCCAGCCGCTCCCACTCTTCATCCGGGATCGGCGAGCGCGGCGGCGCGGCCCACAGACCAACGCCCTGCAACAGATATTCCGCCACGTCCTGCCCGGCGAGTTCCGCGCGCCGCCGCAGGGTTCGTTCCTTGTCCGGGGGAAGGTCTATTGTGATCGCCATGCTGTGCCTCCTGAATTGCAAAGCCATCTTGCCTGCTTGTTCATTCCCAATTTTCGGCTTGTTTATCGCGTGTCAGCGTCAGTCACGCTGCGCTTTCTGGACTTTCGTTCCAACGCCATATAATGCCGCTGTTTTGACAGAAATTGGGGATGAGAATCGGTTCGGTGCCTTTCTCACTCAGCAAGTGCCATTCGTCGGTCTCAATCAAGTCGAGGAACTGGGCTTCGTTCTCAGCGCAAAATCTTTCCCATTCCTCTTCCTTGCCCTCTTGTATCAGTTGATCCGCCGCGACCGAGTAGTCAATGTACCGCTGTATCCTGTCATGGATAGTAGCCCCGTGGCTTTCAGCGGCGGGGCAGAATGTTCCAAACAGATTCGGAAAGTCTGCATCCTCTTGGATGACGTCCCCGATCTCGGTGTCACGATAGAATAGCCGGTACTGCTGTTTTATCATCCTTGCCTACTCCGCCGTGCGCTCGGCGCATGAGCCAGGCCATCAATGCGCTATGTCCGCTCCTGGAAGGGGGGCCGGAAGGCGGGGAAGTCAACCCTCGACTTGCGCTTGGCCTGCCCGATGACGATGTCGTCGCCGGGCTGGACCTGGAACGTAGCCTGGACGGCGGGGCTGGCGGCGTTGAGGACGATCACCGTGACGTGGCCGCCGGGGGCGGGGCGGGTGATGCGAACCTTGTCAAGCTCGGCCCGGTCTTCCAGCCCGCCCGCCTTGCCGAGCGCGGTGGCGAGGGAGATCGTCGGCGTCAGCAGGGCATACTCCGCCGGGTTGTGGATGCCCGGTCCGGAGACGGTAAAGGTCAGTTCAGGCGCGAGCGCGGGGACGATGAGCGTGTCACCGTCCAGCAGGATGGGGTCGGCCTTCGGGTCATCGGGGTGCTGCTTCGCCAGCGCGTAGTCGAACGGCCCGGCCTTCGTCTCCCCCAGGTGCTTGATGACGATCTGGCCCGTGTCGGCGTTCGGGAGGAGGCCGCCCGCCGCTTGGAGCGCCGCCCAGGCGGTGGTCTTGGCGGGGAGGCTCAACCGGCCCGGCCTGTTCACGCTCCCGCGAACGGCGATGTCTTCGGCATGACGCGGCGGTGGCGGGGCCGTCACAGCCGCCGTCTGCGCGGGGCAGGGGCAGCACAAGGACAGCACTGCCGGGAGCAGGCCGAGCGGGGTCAATGGCCGCAGTCTTGGGTGTCTCATCTTTTCGTGCCTCCTCTTTGCCTGGGTGACGCTTCACTCCGCCGGGTGTTCTACCCGCGCGAACCACTTCGGCTCGATGTCGGGGAAGACGCTGTCGCGGGCTTCGCACTCGGCGATGTTTTTCCAGTCGCCGACCGATAATTCCTCCCCGGCACCCAAACGGCGCACCAGCCCGGCCAGGGCCTGGAAGTTATCGTAGTGGTTGCGGAGGCGGACCTCGGAGTAGTCCTTAGCCCCGCCGGTGGAGATGCAGAACTGCCAGTCCGAGGCCATCAGCAGCAGGGCCTCGCGGGCGGCCTGCTTCAAGACCGGCGCGGCGGGCAGCTTGTCGCCATAGTCGCGGGCGAGGTCGGACATCTCGGCTTCCACCTCGTAGACCAGCTTCCACGACCAGGCGGTCTGCTCGTTGAGCCAGATGTAGTGGAAACCGCCCTCCCCCCACGATCCTTCGGGCAGGGTCACGGGCAGGGTAGCGGGGTTCGCGCTCAGGTATTCACCGACGGTCTGGAGCGTGATCTCCGGGTCGAGCGCCATCTGCCTCAGCGTGTGATATAGGAACTGCGGGCCTTCAAACCACCAGTGGCCGAACAGCTCCGTGTCGTAAACGGCCGTGATGATCGCCGACGGGTCGGATTGCGCTCTGAGGACGTCCTTCACGAGAGGCACGAAATGGGCGGCGTGGGCGGCGGCGCGCTCCTCGGCCTGGTGCGGCTCGTAGGGGCGCTTGGCGTCCATGTCCGCCTTGTCCGCGCTGATGCGCCAGTAGCGCAGGCCCAGCGACTTTTCCTTTTCCATGACGAACTTCTTGTGGAACTCCAAGTACCACTCGTCGCCCGGATAGCCCTGCTCGCCGCTCCAGACCTGATGCCCCGTCGCCGAGTCCCGCCCGAAGACGGCCAGAGTCGGTTTTTCCACCAGGCCCGACGAGTCCACGAGATATGGTCGGTAGGTGGTGTATGGCCGATATTCAACTTTGACCGTCTCCTTCTGGAACTGCCTGTAGATCTCCTTCAGCGGCCCGAACTTGTCGGCGTAAACGCCCAGAGCCTCGCCGCCGTGCAGCAGGCTCCCTTCGACGAAGAAGTATTGGATGCCGTTCTCTGCCAGGAACTCGTCCGTGCCCTTGCGCAAGACCGGGGCGCGCGGCACGTCCGGCACGGTAACGGGTGGTGCCCAGTGGTAACGGGGGCGGTAGGCGCATTCGGGCAGCCAGTAGCCGCGCGGCTTACGCCCGAAGTGGCGTTCGTAAGCCGCGATGCCCGTCTTCACCTGCGCCTGGAGGCTGGTGTCCTGGGATAGCAGAGCCGAGTAGCCGTGCGTCGCGCTGCTGGTGATGATCTCGATGTGTCCGGCATCTTGGAGTATTGCGAACGCGCCCACGATGTCGCGCCCGTATTCGCCCTCGAAGTCCGCCAGTGCCCGCCCGTACCAGTCCTCCCAGTAGCGCGCGAGGTAGGCCATGTGGTAGTCGCCGTCCCGTCGGAACTGCTCCTGGTTCGCCCGTGCCGCCTCCACTTTGCCGCGTAGGTAGTCCGACAGCTCCTCCTGGAAGCTCGCATCGCGCAATTGCTCGACCAGAACGGGCGTCAGGCCCAGCGTGATCTTCGGCGACAGGCCCTCGGCGACCAGCCGGTGGCAGGCATCCAGCAGGGGCAGGTAGGTCTCGGCGGCGGCCTCCGAGAGCCAGTCGGTGCCGTGCGGGGACCGCCCGTGTGCGAGGACATACGGGATGTGGGAGTGCAGGACGAACGAAAAAGTGCCGAGGGTTCGCGTCATTAAGATTCGCCTCGCGTGCGGGGTGTTTGCCTTCGGCAAGGATAGCACTTTTGCGGGGGTTTGTCAAACTTGACACGCCCGCCCGCTTCCCGTATAATGGCGGCAGCCTTATCTGACATTCTTATCAGACGTCGGGAGCAAAGGAACACCACGATGCCGAAGTATGATCTGGCGGGGAACCCGCTGCCGGAGCCTGCCTCCTCCTCCGCCGCCCCCGGCCCGATGGACGCCGGGCCGGCCGCCGTCAAATACGACCTGGCGGGCAACCCCCTCCCCGCCGCGTCGCCCCCGCAGGGCGGTGCGCCGTTCGTCCCCCCCGGCCCAGGCGCGTATGCGCCACGGCCCGCCGGCGGGCCGGCCTACCCCGCGCGCCCCGCTGTGACGGCCGCAACGGATGAGGGCGGGGGCAAGCGCGCCCTCTGGATGGGACTGGGCCTTGCGGTCGCGGTCGTCATCGGGATCGCGGCCTTCCTGCTCACCCCCAAGCACGGCGCGGCCCCGACCGGCTGGACCACTTTTACCGCCTCGGACAAGTCGTTCTCCTGCGCCGCCCCCGGCGGATGGGAGACGACCACGTCCGACAAAGCGCAGCAGATGGTGGGCAAGGACCAGACGACCGGCGGCGTCCAGTTCCGGTCGGGCAGCGCCTCCATCGAGATTACCACGGACACCGTCGCGACGCTGATGTCCTACATCCTCGTCCACGGCAGCGGCGACACGGACGCGCTGACCGGTCCGAAGGCGGTTTCGCTGCACAAGCAGTGGAAGATCGCGACCTCGGCGATCCACAAAGGCTATAAGGAGACGAAGGTGGCACCCATCACGGACAACATCGAGGACGCGCGCCTGTCCGAGTGGACCGCGAACGGCAACGTCTTCGGGCTGGGCGGCCACGTCCACGGCTACCGCGCCTCCCTGGTCGGCGGCAACCTGACCGCCGTCGTGGTCTGCCAGTGCCTCGACTCGGACTGGCCCGCTCTGAAGCCGACCTTCCGGCATGTCATCGCCAGCGTCACCCCACCTGCCCCGCCGCCCGGCGCGGCCCCCGGCGGCCTGATGCCGATGCCGAGGATGGGACAGTGAGGCCGGCCCGCCGCTTTTTCACCTGACATCAGGCTAGGCTCACCTCGCATCAGGGCCGCCAGCAGGATCTACTCTGGAAATGACTGTGGCCGGCGCTAAGTATCCTAACAGGCCCGCCGCCGCGCGCTCAACAAGCGGACACATCTCTGTTACAATGCTCACTGAGGCCCCGCCCAACGCGGCCCGCCCGTGTAATCCCTAGGGCCTCAGGAGCATTCGTACATGATTAGAAAAAAAGCCAACGGGAGCGACGCGGGCTTCACGCTGATCGAGCTGCTCGTCGTCATCGCCATCATCGCGATACTCGCGGCCATCCTCTTCCCCGTGTTCGCCCAGGTGCGGGAGAACGCCCGCCGGACGACTTGCCTGTCCAACTGCCGCCAGATCAACCTCGCCCTCACCCAGTACGTCCAGGACTCGGAAGAGACGTTCCCGATCAACATCTACCTGGGGTCTGACGGGGGTCCCGGCCCCTGCGTTTATCTCTCCCAGGTCGCGCTCACCCCGTACCTGCGGAGCGCGCAGGTTTACGAGTGTCCCTCCGACCCGAACCCGCTGGACTTCCCCAAGGCGATGCAGGTGATCGGCATGCCGCCCCCCTGCGCCGCCTCCCCCCCGGTACGGCTGATGAGCTACGTCCCGAACTTCTCGCTGATCGACTGGGGGAATCCCAGCAACTTCTTCCCGCCGGTCCCGGAGCGGGCGGTCAAGCGTCTCTCCCAGGTAGACTTCCCTTCGGAAACCAGCGCCTTCTACGACGGCGCGCACACCCTGCCGGACGCCTATTTTGATATCATGGACGCCCCCATCCAGGCGCGTCACCGCGGCCTGACCAACGTCTGCTTCGTGGACGGACACGCCAAGACGGTCCGGGCCACACCCTGGACGGACGGCGCGGGCAGGCAGATCGGCGGGCATGCGCCGGACGGGCACGCCATCGTCTACTGGACCGTCACGGACGCCGGGCCATACCAGGGCAAGCACGAGCTGCGCGGGGTCCCGTTCAAGAACCCCGACGGGACATGGGGGCTGATGCGATGACCCCTCGTGACTTGGGCGCGCTGCCGCCCTGGAAGATCGCCGCCGCCCTGGCGCTGGCGACACTGCTGATCGGACTGATCGGGTGGCGCATCACGACCGCCGCGCTGGGACCGACCCGCCCGGACCTGCCCGTCCATGCGGGGATGTATGACCTCCGTGCGGAGCTGCAAAAGGGCACCGCCCCGAAAGCGGGAAAGCCATGAACAGCGTCATCTTGCAGGAGGCACCGCCGGCGCCCCCCGCCGGCACGGACGGCACCCCCACCCTGCCGCGCGTCCTCGGCCCCCTCGCCCTGACGGGGATCGGAGTCGGCGGGATCATCGGCACCGGCATCTTCGTCATGACCGGGATCGCCGCCCGTGACAAGGCCGGCCCGGCCGTCATCGTCTCGTTCCTCGTGGCCGCCGTCGTCTGCGCCTGCGCCGCGCTCTGCTACGCGGAACTCGCCGCCCGACTACCCGTTGCGGGTTCCGCCTACGCCTACGCCACGGCGGCCTTCGGGCGCGGGCCGGGGTGGCTGGTCGGGTGGAACGTGATCCTGATGTACCTCGTCGCGGCGGCCTCGGTGGCCCAGGGCTGGTCACACTACTTCCAGGCCATGCTGGGGACGTTCGGGGGACACATCCCGGCCCGCTGGGGCGGGGCACCCTTTGACGTCAGCCCGCAGACCGGGGCGGCTTTGCCTTCCGGCGCGTGGCTGGACCTGCCCGCCCTGATCGTGGCGGCTGCGGTCACGGCGGTCCTCATCTGCGGCGTCCGGGCCAGCGTCCGCGTCAATGCCGCCCTGGTCGTACTCAAGCTGGCCGTCATCGCGTTCGTCATCGGCGTCGGGGCGGCCCACGTCCATCCGGCCAACTGGCACCCGTTCGCGCCCCACGGGTGGGGCGGGCTGGCCCTCTTCGGCGGGCCGGGCGGCGGTGGGATGCTGGCCGGGGCCGCCGTCGCGTTCTATGCCTACCTCGGGTTCGAGGCCGTCTCGGTCTATCCCGAGGAGGCGCGGCGGCCCCGGCGGGACGTGCCCGTCGCCATCGTGGCCGCCGTCCTGGTCTGCGCGGCCCTGTACATGGCTGTGGCCGCCGTGATCACCGGCATGGTCCCTTCGGACCGCATCAGCATCCAGGCAACCGTTTCGGAGGCGTTCCGCTCGGCGGGCCTGCCCTGGGCGGCGGGCCTGGTCGCGGCGGGGGCGCTGGCCGGGATCTCTTCGGTCCTGGTCATCATCATGCTGAGTCTGCCGCGCATCCTCCTGGCCCTGGGCCGTGACCGGCTCCTCCCGGCCGGGGTGTTCGGCGCGCTCCACCCGCGCTTCCGCACCCCCTGGCTGGCGACTATCATCGCCGGGGTAGTCATCGCCCTGCTCGCCTCGCTGCTCCCGCTCCGGGTCCTGGCCGACGTGGTCACGGCGGCGACGCTGCTGACTTTCATCGTCGTGGCCTTCGCCCTGCTGGTCCTGCGGCGGAGGCCGGGGGCGAGTCCGTTCCGCGCCCCCGGCGGCCCGCTCGTCCCCGGCGTCACCCTCGCCGCCTCCGCCCTGCTCGCGGCCTCGGTGCCCGCCGCGAGATGGCTGCACCTGGGGGCCTGGCTCGCCCTGGGTGTGGTCGTTTACCTGGCGTATGGCCGTCGGCGGAACGCCCCGGTTTCGGAGGAACAGTGATGCGAATACAAAGCAGTCCCGATCAGATCCAGAAGGCCCTCGATGCTACGGCGGACGACCCGGCCTGGAGCGCGAGCCGCCGGCTCATGGAGGAGGGAAAGATGCCGAGCGAGATGTTCCAGATGCTCGCCGTCCGGCCGGACATCCTCGCCGCTCTGGGTGGCCTGGGCGCAGCGGTCTATCCTGGCGGCCTCCTGGAACGCGCGTTGAAGGAGCGGGTGACGGTGGAAACGTCGCGCCTAAACGACTGTCAGTACTGCGTCGGCTCACACGTCGGGACGCTGCGCCGCATGGGGCTTGAGTCCACGCCGCTCCAAGAACCGCACGCCCCCGGCCTGACGGAGCGGGAGCGGCTGGCGCTGGCCTACACGCACGCGGCAATGCGCGACTCGAACCACATCCCGGACGCCCTCTTCGCGCAGGTCCAGAAGGCTTTCAGTGATGAGGAGATCGTGGAACTGACTTTCCTGATCGGTCTGACCGGGATGCTCAACCTGTTCAACAACGCCTTGCAGGTGCGCTATCACGACGAGTATGGGGTGGAGGAGGGAGCGGAAATGGTGCAGTGATCCGCCGCCCCTCGCCTTGCTGCAACTTTCGCCGCGCGCCGTTGTCACAGGGCTGGGACGCAGCGATGATCTCCCCGCACGGTCGGTGCCTCCCGAATGGTCCTCTGCGTCAGGCACGCCGCCCCGCCGCCTCTTTTCGTTCAGGAGGTCCGCCCGTGAACAGACCGTCATCCAGCCGCCCGCAGGCCGCACTCTTTTTTCTCCTCTGTGCCGCGCTCCCCGGCGCGGTCCACGCCCAGAGTCCTGCGGCGGTCGTGCCTGCCGTCGTGCCCCGCGCCCTCAGCCAGAAGGCGTTGCCGGCCTCAGACAGCCGACTGGACCGCCCCGTCACCCTCGACCTCATCAGCGTTCCACTCAGCGAAGTGCTGCAACAGCAAAGCCTGGACAAGAGTACCGACAAGATGGAGGACGGCCACCGCTTCCTGCTCTCCGCCGCCCCCGACTGCGCCGACCTCAAGCTCCAGGTGCGTCTGAATAATCGCCCCCTGCGGACACTGATGACCGCCCTGGCCGAGATGGTGCCGGGCGTGTGGACGCCGACGCCGCACGGCTACCAGCTTTCCATGACCAAGCAGGCCGCCGACGCGCGTTCGGAGTGGTGGCGGCTGTTCCTGGGCGAGCGTGAGAAGGCGCTGGCCTTGCAGCGTCAGGCGGTGCTGGCCGCCATGCAGACCAAAGCCGAGCGGCGCAAGGCGAGTGACCCGGACCCGGAGGAGCCGTCGGATCCTGCCGTGGAGGAAGACGTGGCGAATCAGCACGACTTTTTCCATTCGCTGCCCGAGACGCTGAAGGAGCAGATCGCCGCCAACATGGAAGAGAACTCCTTCTACGGGTTGGATGACATGAGGTGGGGGACCGACGAAGAGCAATGCGGGGCCGTCGGGTGGCTGAGTCAGATGTCGCCGCAGACGCAGGAGAAGTTCAAGGCGGCGATGCAGGCCAACGTGGGCCGCATGGCGCAGGCCCCACCGGTCTATCAGAAGTACGCGGTGCAGGCGCAGAAGGACCTGACGGCTTTCGACCCGAGCAGGGTCTATTTCTCGTTCCAGAACGGGGGCACGGGCGTTCTAGCAATCCCCTTCAACGCCCCACCGTCGGCCAGCGCGATCCTGGATGTCAGAGTTCCTATGGCCCCAAGTACCCCGCTTCTGATGCTAAAGCAGGAGCCGCTCGCCCGCGCCGTACAGCAGATGGGGAAGGAAGCGCCGGAAGAGTGGAGGCGGCTGGCCGCCTATCAGCGGAGCCGCGTCTGGCCCAACGCCCTGCCCAAGCTGCCGCCCGATGACCACACCGCCTACCACCCCTCGATCAGCCGTGCGGCACAGATGGACTGGCTGGGGGAGCGGGGGCACATGGAGTACGTCTGCGACTACTACTCGCGCGGCGGCTATGAGATGCCCGCCGCGCAGAAGAAGCTGCCGGTCAAGCGCCCCCTGGCGACGGAACTCGACGAGATGGCCGCGCGCAAGGATGTGAGCTGGACGAAGGACGCGGACGGCGTGTACCTGGTGCGCGACAACCGGTGGTATCGGGACGACGGCCTGGAGGTGCCCCAGCCTTTGCTGCGGCGCTGGTTCGGCGCGTTCCTCCGAGACTTCGGCCAAGGGGTGCCACAGACGCTTCAGACGCCCGAAGAGCGATTGGCGGCGATGCGGCGGAATTGGGACTGGGCGGCAGAGGTGTTCAGCACTCTGACGCCGTGGCAGATTCGCAATGGTCTGGCTTTGTTCCAGCCGGAAGAGAAGGACTTGGCCCCGCAGAATGACGCCATGGAGGTGAAGATCAATGCGCCTCTAGAACATCCCGTTCCAAGTGGCACCGTGCCGCCCGATTATGATCTTTATCAGATCGGGCTTCGGCAGCCCCCGCTCTCCTCAACAGTCAACATCATCAAGGGATACCCGCACACGATCCTGTTCTACAGCGGCTTGGACGACGCCGGGCGGACGGCACTGCTGGACGGACGCCTGCCGGCCTCGGCCCTCAGCGCGGCGCAGGTGGCGCAGGCGACCGCCTTGCAGCCGTTTCTGCCGTCGGCCATGCAGAACTTCCCGCCCGCATCGGTGTTCCTGGGCCTGCGCTCTCGCATGGACACCGCTCCACAGCACGTCTCGTTCGGGTACGTCCCGCCGTCGCGACTGGAACTCTCCACGCCGCAGACCGCCCCATAGGAGGGCGCGATGAATCGCGCCCCTACGAAACACCACGGTAGGGGCGGGGTTTCCCCGCCCGCCTCTTTCTCCGCCTATTCTACGCTGTGGTGGAACCCCGCCGCCGCCAGCCCGCGTTCCATGTTGGGGTCGGTTCTCAGCAGCCGCCAGACCAGGCCGGTGCGGGCGTTCTCGGTCGCCAGCAGCATCATCCCCAGGTCGATGCCGATCACGTCGGGGTCGTACCAGCCCTTGTCCACGTTGAAGGCGTTGGAATAGCCGTAACGGCCCCAGAGGTCGCCGCCGTGCTTTTGCCAGAGGGCGTCAAGCGCGGCCCGCGACGGGCCGGGGGTGAAAAGAAGACCGGCAAGCATGGCCGTCGGCGAGACGGTGCCGTCGTCGTGGCCGGGCGCGGGCCAGTTCGCCCCGTAGCCGACCGGGGGCGGCTGGTCGTTGGCGCTGACGCCCCAGAAGCCCTCGGCATGGGTCTTGCGGCCGTCGGGGTTGCGCGCGCAGTAGGCGATGTCGGCGCGGTGCGCGTCCCGCCAGGCCGCCCACCAGTCCCGCCCCTGGCGGTCCCGCAGGCCGCGCAGGTCGCAGAAGCCGGGTGCCATCTGGGCCATGAACAGCGGCTCGGCCCCGCCGAACACGGCGTAGCCTTCCAGACGCGCCGGTCTTACGTCCCAGGCGTCCCAGGACCGCGCCAGGAGCGGGTGCGTGCGCGACCCCAGGGCGAGCCAGTAGAGGAAAGACGCTTCGCTGTAGCCCTGCCAGCGCGACTTGATCCAGCTGTCTTCCGGCTTCCAGCCCATCGAGAGCGATGGGGGGCGAGACACAGAATCGCCCGCGTCGCGCATCCAGGGCCAGTCCGCCCGGTCCGTCAAGGCGTCGGCGAGCCGCTGCACTTCCGAACCGGGCCAGAAGTCGCCCGCCACGCGCGCGCCCATCAGCAGCAGGGCCGTGTCCACGGAAGACAGCTCGCACTTCCAGACGCGCGCCCCCGTCGCCTTGTCCACGAAGTGGAAGTAGAACCCGTGACGGTTCTCCATCTTGTTCCGGACGAAACGCAGCGTGGTCAGGGCGCGGGCGTAGGCCGCCTTCCGGCTGACCCAGCCGTGGGAGACGCCGACCGGCAGGGCGGCGAGCGCATACCCGGTCGCCGCCGTGGAGGCGACCGTATAGGCGTCCGGCTTGCCGGGCAGGTTCCGCGCCCGGTCTTTGGTCAGACCGGTCTTGGGGTCGCTCTCGTCCCAGAAGAAGTCGAACGCCCGGTGCTGCACCGTCTCCAGCGTCGGGGCCTGGGCACGGGGCGGGGCGGGCGGGAGCGCAGCCGCCGGCGTCTGGGCGGCCAGCAGAACCGCCCAAGCGAGGAAAAGGCGCTTCATCGTGGTCCCCACAGGCTCTAGTCGTTGTTTGGGTACTTCTTGAGGTTGGTGAGCAGCGTGTAGGTCCAGTCCCCTGGGTCCGCCGCCGCCGCCGCCGCGTTGAAGCGCCACTCGTTGATGCCGTTCGTCTCCACGAACGTCTCGATCAGGCGGCGATACTTGACGTGGCCGTCCATGTAGATGATGTTGCCGGCCTTCTTGTTGTGCCCGCTGTTGTACTCCGAAGGGCCGCCGAACGCCCCGCCGTCCGTCGCCGGCTCGCTGTAGCCGAGGTAGGGGCCGACGTCCGGGTACTTGTAGCTGTCCTCGATGATGATCAGCGAGGAGGAAGGCTGGTCCAGCCCGGCCAGGAGCTGGGGGTATCCCGCGCCGTGCCCGAACTTGGCCGAGAGGAAGCCGTCGGGCAGCCACATGGCGTAGCCGGCGGGGAAGACGCCGCCCGTGTCTTTGTTCTGGGCGGCCGGGTTGGAAGGGCACCGGAACACTTCTTTGCTCTTGATGTAGGCGTTCAAAGCATCCTTCCAGTTGCGCTGGTGGCCGTCCGCAGGGTCCAGGTCGGAGTACCGCTCCGGGAAGAACTCGTCGTTGTCCTGGACGTACTGCATCAGGCCCAGGCCGATCTGCTTCTCGTTGGAGGCGCAGGCGGCCCGCCGCGCGTTCTCGCGCACTTTCTGGAAGACGGGGAACAGGATGGCGGCAAGTATCGCGATGATCGCGATGACAACGAGCAGTTCGATGAGCGTGAAGCCGCTCTTCCGGGAGGATCTGGGGGAAGGTTTCATGGTTTTCTCCTCGTGACGGGACAGCGTTAATGCAGGCGACCACAGGAGTCGCGCTCTTGCAGTGTCGGGGCGAACAGAAGATGGCGGTCGGCAACCGCCTCACGGCGAACCACCTGCCTCAGCAGGGTGACTCCGGCCACGGCCATGTCGTAGACCGGCTGGCGGATACTGGATAGGCGCGGGGAGGCATGGTCGCACATCCGGGTGCCATCAAAGCCGATCACGGAGACGTCTTCCGGCACGCGCCGGCCGAGCCGTTCACGCAGCACGCGCACCGCCTGGAGGGCCGCGTCGTCGCTCCACGCGAAGATCGCCGTCGGCGGCTCCGCCTGCCCCATGACGGCGAGGAACGGGGCGATGTCACCGCCCCCGTAGGTCATCTCGCATTCCCACGCGGGGCTTGGGACAGCCCCTTTCGCCCGCAGGGCGGCGCGATACCCCTCCAGCCGGTCCATCGCCGCCGCCGAGTGGTGCGAGCCGGACAGGTGCGCGATCCTCCGGTGACCCAGGCCCCAGAGGTATTCCACGGCCAGGCGCGCGCCCGCCTCGTTGTCGCAGTCCACGGAGCAGGCGTCCACGAGGGCCGAGCGGCTGAAAATCTGGACGAACGGGAAGCCGCGCGCCGTCAGCCGCTCGGCCAGCGGATCGTCCCGGTCCCGCAGGAGCAGGGCACCGTCGGCACGCCCGTCCGTCAGCGCCGCGACATCCCGCTCCATGTCGTCTTGCCCTTTGGTGTGCAGCATTAGGTCGAACCCCAGGGCCGTCGCCGCATCCGTCGCCCCGTGCATCAGCTCGTTCGTGAACCCCGACCAGCCGGAAAAGACGGCCGGGAACTGCATGACGAGCGCCAGCGTGTCCGTCTGTCGCCGGGCCAGCCCGCGCGCCAGCGCGTTCGGGTGATAGCCCAGATCCCTGGCGGCGGCCAGGACGCGGCGGCGCGTCTCGTCACTGATACGCACTCCGGTCTGCCGGCCGTTCAGGACGTAGGAGACGGCCGTCTTGCTGACCCCGCCCCGTTCCGCCACATCCTTGATTGTCACCCCGTTTTTTCCCATGATGTGCTGATGAACCGGTTCACCACCGCTATAATACGATTATCGCATACAAACCGATTTCTGTCAAGGGGGAATACAAACAAAAAGGGCGAACAAGGTTCGCCCCTACATGCCATCCGGGATACCGGCCCGAAGTCAGGAGGTTTCGTGGGTCGTGCCGGGGTTCGCGCCGCCCGACTTGTGCTTGCCGCCCTTGTCGCTCGTGCCTTCCGTCCGGCGCATCTCGGCGAGTTCCGCCTTGCGCTCCGCGCCGAGCTTCTTCAGGGTTTCCTCCCACTCCTTCTTGTAGGGGCGCAGCGTCTCCACCAGGGTAGTGGCGATGGCGAGGTTGCGGAACCACTTGCGGTTCGCGGGCACGATGTACCAGGGCGCGGACTTGGCCGCCGTCGCGGCCAGGGCGTCCTCATAGGCACCGGTGTAGGCGTCCCAGAACTGGCGCTCCTCCCAGTCGCCCGGCGACAGCTTCCAGGCTTTCTCCTCGTCCTGCTCCCGCGCCTCCAGCCGCTCTTTCTGCTCGTCCTTGCTGATGTGCAGGAAGAACTTCAGGATGATCGTGTTGTTGTCGGCCAGTTCCTGCTCGAAGTTCTTGATGTGCGCGTAGCGCTTCTTGACCACGTCGTCGCTGACCATCTTGTGTACGCGCGTCACCAGGACGTCTTCGTAGTGGGAGCGGTTGAAGATGGTCATCATGCCTTTGGCGGGCGTCTGCTGGTGGATGCGCCACAGGAAGTCGTGGGCGGCTTCCAGCGGGGTCGGCACCTTGAAGGAGGCCACGTCGCAGCCCTGCGGGTTCATGCTCGCCATGACGTGCGCGATGGTGCCGTCCTTGCCGGACGTGTCCAGCCCTTGCAGGACGATCAGGACGCTGTGCGTCTGGGCGGCGTACAGCCACTCCTGGAGGCCGGTCAGCTCCTCGCCCAGCTTGGCGAGGACGACGGCGCTGGTGTCCTTGTCCTCGTCGCCCTTCTCGTCGGGCGCATAGTCGCTGAGTTTGATCTTCTGTTCTTTGTCTATCTTGGTCGCGTAGCTCATCGTCGCGTGTTCCCCCTGGCCCATTGTAGCACATGCCGCCATTGCGCGGCCCTCACGGAACCTTTTCCAACGTGCCCACGTCCCAAACCATCCCTGCAAGGCGCAGGGCAGCGAGACCCAAGGAAAAAGAACATGAACAACACACATAACAGGAACACCATCTGGGGCGCAGGATTGGCCGTCATCGCCCTCGGCATCGCCGCCTCGGCCGGCCCGGCGGCAGCCCAGCCGATGCTCCTCTCCCACCCCGCCCAGGTGCGTCAGACCTTCGGCGACTGGGGCCACGACAACGGCTGGAACCATGACGGCGATCAGGGGCGCGACCGTGGCCGCGACCGGGAGCGCCACATCGAGCAGGAGCGCCTCCGTGTCGAGCGGGAGCGCCGTGAGGCCGAGCGCGCCCGCCACGAGGCGGAGGTGCGGCACGCGGCGGAAGTGCGGCACGAGCAGTGGCTGCGGGAGCATCGCCGCGACGGGGACCGCGACCGCCATGACGCTTACGGCGACTGGCGGAACGACGACAGGCGGTGACGCCGGCGGGCGCAGGAAAGGCGGGGGCCGGCAGCCCCCGCCTTTTTCTGGTTCCTTAGCCGACTGATATGCGGAAAGAACACAACGCACATTTACAAAATCGGTTTGGCGTGTTATAATCTGCAAACCGGTTTACACGATGACCAAACCAACCACCATCCAGGACGTGGCCGAGGCGCTGGGGATGCACAAGTCCACCGTCTCCCTGGCGCTGTCAGGCAAGGGCAACATCTCCGCGCAGACCCGCGCTCGCGTCCTCGCGGCCACGCAGGAACTCGGGTATGAGCCGAATCCGCTGGCCCAGCGCCTCGCCAACGGCCACCGGAACCCGATGGTCTGCATTTTCAGCGGCGTCCTTGATGTCGGCCTGTCCACCGAGAAGATCCTGACGATCCAGAAGGAGATGAGCGCGCGCTCCTTCGAAGCGCCGATCTACACCTGTCCGGAGCCGGCGGGCGGGGCGAACACCTCCCAGGCCGATCTGCTCAAGAGCCTCTGCCGTCAGCGCCCCCAGGCGATCATCTGCGCCGCGCCGATGCTGGACCCGGACGTCTTCGGGGAGCTAACATCATACATCGGCTCCGGCGGCACCGTCGTCAGCTACGACGTCCCCGTCCCCCTGCCCTGCGATCAGGTCGTCTTCGACCGGGAGGACAACGCCTACCAGGCGGCGCGTTTTCTCCTGCGGCACGGGCACCGCCGGCTGGGGATCGGCATGTCCGACACCGCCCCGTGGCTGTCGGGCAAGACCGAAGGCGGGCCGCAGTCGTTCCGCCTGCGCGGGTTCCGGCGCGCACTGGAGGAGTCCGGCGTTCCGGTGCGCGACGAGTGGTGTTTCCGCACCGCCGCCTATGAACGGGGCGGGGCGGAACTCGCCCGGCGGTTTTTGCAGATGGCGGACCGGCCCACGGGCCTGTGCATCGTCAACGACTACGTCGCGCTGGCCTTCATGGTCGAGGTGATGCAGGCGGGGGTCCGCATCCCCGAGGACCTGAGCATCGTCGGGCATGACGACCAGCCCATCGCCCCGTATTGCCCCGTCCCGCTGACGTCCGCCTCGCACCCGGCGCGGGAGATCGCGCAGGCAGTCGTCGCCCTGCTGCTCGACCGCCTGGGCGGCAGCCGGCAGCCGCCGCAGACCGTCGTGATTCGGGGGGAGATGGTGGCGCGTGGGAGCGTCGCCGTCCCCCAGGGAAAGGCTTGATTCACGCATGAAAGTGTACTTCTGCTCGCTCCTCGCCGTCCTGTTCGCGTCCCTCGCCCTGGCCGCGCGGACGACCGCCGCCGCGCCGCCGACGCTGTGCATCATCGGCGACTCCACCGTCAAGAACCACACGGCGGGCCTTGAGGGCTGGGGGGACCCCATCGGCGCATACTTCGACAAGTCAAAGATCGTCGTCGTGAATCACGCGCTGGGCGGGCGCAGCAGCCGGACGTTTCTGACCGAGGGCCTGTGGGACAAGGCGTTGGCCGACCTGAAGCCCGGCGACTTCGTCCTGATGCAGTTCGGCCACAACGACGGCGGCTCCCCCCGGACCAGCTACCGCGCCTCCCTGAAGGGCGTGGGCGAGGAAACGGAGTCGGTCGTCAACCCCAAGACGAACCTCACCGAGACGATCCATTCCTACGGGTGGTATCTGCGGAAGTACATCGCGGACGCCAGGGCGAAGGGCGCGACGGCCATCGTCCTGTCGCCGATCCCGCGCAACATCTGGTCGGCGGACGGCAAGGTCGCGCGCAGCGGCGGCGACTACGGCCTGTGGGCCGCGCAGGCGGCGAAGGCCGGCGGCGCGTCCTTCGTTGACCTGAACGCCATCATCGCGGACAAGTACGACGCCCTGGGGCCGGACAAGGTGAAGACGTTCTTCCCCGGCGACCACACGCACACCTCGCCGTCGGGGGCGGAGATGAACGCCGGGGCCGTCGTCGAGGGCTTGAAGGGGCTGAAGGACTGCCAACTGGCCGCCTTCCTCGCCGCCACCCCGCCCGTCTTCCCGCCTGCCGCCATGCCCGCAGTTACTCCCGTCGAAACCGCGCTCGCCCCCGCCCCGATGCAGGCAGAAAGGGGCTTCAAGTTCGCGTTCGGCTCGGGGGCCGCCCCGGCGGGTTTCGTGCGCGTGCCGCCGACGGCCGCCTATACCCCCGAGCGCGGCTACGGGTTCGAGCCGGGTCCCGCGCCGACGGCGTCCACGGGCGGCGTCACCGGCGACAAGCCGTTCCTCTTCTCGGTCGCCCTCCCGGATGGCGACTACGATGTCACGGTGAAGATGGGCGATAGAAGCACCGCCACCACGACGACCCTCAAAGCCGAGGCGCGGCGGCTGATGCTGGAACGGGTGGAGACGGCGCCCGGCCGGACCGTCAGCAAGACCTTCGCGGTCAACGTCCGGACGCCGCAGATCAAGGGCGGCGGCGAGGTCCGGCTGAAGCCGCGCGAGAGCGGCCCGCCGATGGACCGGGACTGGGACGACCGGCTGACTCTGGAATTCAATGACGTCCGTCCCAGCCTCGACACGCTGGAGATCGCCCCCGCGCCCGCCGCCGTTACGGTCTATTTGGCGGGCGACTCCACCGTCACCGACCAGCCCGTCGAACCCTGGTGTTCCTGGGGCCAGATGCTGCCCCGGTTCTTCGGGCCGGGTGTGGCGGTCGCAAACAACGCCGAGTCGGGCGAGAGCCTGCGGAGCTTTTTGGGCGCACGACGCCTGGACAAAGTCCTCAGCACGATGAAGGCCGGGGACTATCTGTTCATCCAGTTCGGGCACAACGACCAGAAGGAACACGGGGAGGGGGTGGGCGCGTTCACGACCTACGCCGCCGACCTGAAGCGGTTCGTCGCCGAGGCGCGCAAGCGCGGCGGCCTGCCTGTCCTGGTGACGCCGATGAACCGCCGCCGCTTCGACGCGGACGGCAAGATCGTCAACACCCTGGGCGACTACCCCGAGGCCGTGCGCCGGACGGCGAAGGAAGAAGACGTGCCGCTCATTGACCTTAATGCCATGAGCAAGACATTATTTGAGGCGCTGGGGCCGCAGGGGACTTTGAAGGCCTTCGTCCACTACCCCGCCGGGACATTCCCGGACCAGCCCAAGGAGCTGAAGGACGACACCCACTTCAACGGCTACGGCGCGTACCAGCTCGCCAAGTGCATCGTCGAAGGCATCAAGGCGGACAAGCTGCCATTGGCGAAGTATCTCCTCCCCGGCCTCCCGGCCTTCGACCCCGCGCATCCCGACCCCGTGGACTCCTGGCACCTGCCCGCCAGCCCCTTGGCCCCGGTGGTGAAGCCGGACGGCAGTTAGGATGAAGGCGATGACCCGTCGCGCCATGACCCGTCGCGCCATGACTTGCTTCCTCGTCTGGGCGTGCCTCCTCCTGATGGCCGCGTCTACGGCGGTTCGCGCCTACGACCCGCCGCCTAGCCCACGGGCGACCTACAACTTCAACCCTGGGTGGAAGCTGCTGGTCGGCGACCCGGCGGGGGCGGAAGCGGAGGGGTTCAACGATTCGGCCTGGAAGGACGTGACCCTGCCCCACGCCTGGAACGAGGACGAGGCGTTCCGCAAGGGCATCGCCGACCTCCCGACCGGCATCGCGTGGTATCGCAAGCATTTCCAGCTCCCGGCGGGCGGCGAGCGGAAGGCATTTCTGGAGTTCGAGGGCGTCCGGCAGGCGGGCGAGTTCTACCTCAACGGCAGGTTCGTGGGGCGGCACGAGAACGGCGTCATGGCCTTCGGGTTCGACATCAGCCCTTTCGTCCGCCCCGCGCCGCAGGAGAACGTGCTGGCCGTGCGGATCGACAACGGCTGGCACTATACGGAGAAGGCGACCGGTTCGGGGTTCCAGTGGAACAACACGAACTTCTATGCCAACTACGGCGGCATCAACAAGAACGTCTTCCTCCACCTGACGGGCAGGCTGCACCAGACCCTACCGCTCTACTCGAACCTGGGTACGACGGGGGTTTACGTCTACGCACAGGACTTCGACATCCCCGGCGGGAGCGCGAAGATCACCGCCGAGGCGCAGGTGGCAAATGAGTACCCGGACGCGAAGACCTTCCACTACCGGGCCGTGATCGCGGACATGGACGGCAAGGCGGTCCAGACTTTGGACGGCGGCGACTACACGCTGGCCCCCGGCGAGAAGCGGACCGTGAGCGCGGCGGCGGTCGTGCCGGGCCTGCACTTCTGGAGCTGGGGCTACGGCTGCCTATACAGCGTCTACACCATCCTCGAAGTGGACGGGCAGCCCGCCGACGTGGTCAAGACCCGGACCGGGTTCCGCAAGACCGAGTTCAGCCATGGGGTGCTGACTTTGAACGACCGCGTCCTCCATCTGAAGGGCTATGCCCAGAGGACGACGAACGAGTGGCCCGCCGTCGGGCTTTCCGTGCCGCCCTGGATGAGCGACTTCAGCAACCGGATGATCGTCGAGGGCAACGGCAACCTCGTCCGCTGGATGCATGTGACGCCGTGGAAACAGGATGTCGAGTCCCTGGACCGGGTGGGCCTGATGGAGTCCCTGCCGGCGGGCGATGCCGAGGGCGACGTCAAAGGCCGCCGGTGGGACCAGCGCCTGGAGGTGATGCGAGATGCGATCATCTACGACCGGAACGACCCGAGCGTCGTCTTCTACGAGGCGGGGAACAGCCCGGTGACCGAGGCGCACATGCAGCAGATGAAGGACCTGCGGGACACCTGGGACCCGCACGGCGGGCGGGCGGCGGGGTCCCGGAACATGCAGGGCAGTAAGGTCGCGGAATACGGCGGCGAGATGCTCTACATCAACAAGAGCGCCGGGAAGCCGATGTGGCAGATGGAGTATTCGCGCGACGAGTCGCTCCGCAAATGGTGGGACGCGCTCACTCCCCCCTTCCACAAGGACGGCCCGCCCTATAACCGCAATCAGGACACGCAGGCCATCGAGAACGTCGTCCGCTGGCATGACTATTGGAACGCGCGCCCCGGCACCGGCACGCGCGTCAACGGGGGCGGCGTCAAGATCATCTTCTCGGACTCCAACACCCATTTCCGGGGCGCGCAGAGCTACCGCCGCAGCGGCGCCGTGGATGCCGTCCGCCTCCCCAAAGACGCATGGTTCGCCGACCAGGTGATGTGGGACGGCTGGGTCAACGTCGAACACCCCCGCGCTTACATCCTAGGCCACTGGAACTACGCGCCGGGAACCATCAAAGACGTTTCGGTCGTCTCCAGCGCCGACAGGGTGCAGTTGTTCGTTGGCGGCAAGTCCCAGGGGTACGGCGCGCGGAGCAGCCGGTTCCTCTTCACCTTCAAGAAGGTCCGCTGGTTGCCGGGGACCCTCCGCGCCGTCGGCTATGACGCCGCAGGCAAGGTCCTCTGTGTCACCCAGAAGCGCACCGCTGGCCCGCCCGTCGCCCTGCGCCTGACGCCCCGCACCGGCCCTTCGGGCCTACGCGCCGACGGCGCGGACCTGGCCCTGGTGGATGTCGAGGTCATTGACTCCAAAGGAGATCGCTGCCCGACCGCCCTGAACACGGTGAGCTTCGCGCTGACCGGACCCGCCGAGTGGCGCGGCGGGATCGCCCAGGATGACGCCCGGCCGGACAACTACATCCTGTCCAAGACGCTGCCCGTCCAGGCGGGCGTCAACCGGGTGATCCTCCGCGCCGGGCGCGAGGCGGGGACGATCACGCTCCGGGCGACCGCTCGCGGCCTATCGCCCGGCTCGGTCACGCTCGTTTCCCACCCGGCCACGGTCACGGGGGGATTGTCCCTGGGGATGCCGGACGCCGGGCTGGGGTCCTACTTGGGTCGAGGGCCGACCCCAGCGGGCGCTTCGTTTACCCCGTCCCGTCGGCCGGTGGTCATCACGGGCGTCTCGGCCGGCTCGAACGCCGACAAGGCGGCCCTGAGCTTTGATGATGATGAGTCCACGAGCTGGTCCAGCGATGGCAGCCGGGCGAACGCCTGGATTCAGTACCAGTTCGGGGGGCCTGAGACGGTCAGCCAGGTGGAGATGAAGATGGGCGCGTGGCGGCGGCGGTCGTACCCGGTCCAGGTCACGGTAGACGGCCGGCTGGTCTATTCCGGCCTCACGCCGCCGAGCCTCGGCTATGTGACGCTCTCGTTCGCGCCCGTGATGGGCAGGAGCCTGAAGATCGAGCTGGCGGGCGACGCATCCAGCAAAGACACCTTCGGCGTCATCTCCGAGCTGAACGCCAAGAGGGACTCGGCGGCGACCGGCGGCGATGCGAGAGCGGCAAGCGCCAAAGGAACCCTCAGCATCGTCGAGGCCGAGATCTACGGGCCGGTCGGAGGACGGATCGACCCATGACACATCCCGACGACAAAATGAGCATGGACACGCGCTGGCCCGACATCACGCGGACGATGCGCCCATGGACGCGCTGGTGGTGGCTCGGCAGTGCGGTGGACGAGGCCGAGATCACGCGCCTGCTGGAAGAATACCGGCGGGCGGGCCTGGGCGGCGTGGAGATCACGCCCATCTACGGCGTCCAGGGGCTGGAAGCGCGGGACATTCCATTCCTGTCACCCCGGTGGCTGGAAGTGCTGCGGCACACTTTGGTCGAGGCGCACCGCCTGGGCATGGGCGTGGACATGGTGACCGGCACGGGCTGGCCCTTCGGCGGTCCGAACGTGACGGACGAGGACGCCGAAGACAAGCTCGTCCTGGAAAAGACGCCGCTGCCGGGCGGTAGGGTCCTGGAATGGATGTTAAGCGGGTCAAGTCCCCAGGCGCTGGCCGCCGTCTCCGACCGGGACGAAACCGTCCAAATCCTCGGCCGCGTCGCGCCGGGCGGAACCGTTTCCTGGGCCGGGCCGCCGACGACCTGGACCCTCTACAGCGTCCGGCAGGAGTGGGCGGGGCGGCGAGTCAAGCGGGCCGCGCCGGGCGGCGAGGGCAAGTGCATCAACCCGTTCTCGCGGTCGTCTTTGATGCACTACCTGGAGCGGTTCGACGAGGCCCTGCGCGACCTGCCGCCGGGCGCGGTCCGGTGCCAGTTCCACGACTCATTTGAATACCTCGCCGACTGGTCTTCTACCCTTCTTGCCGACTTTGAAGCGCGGCGCGGGTATGACCTGCGGGACCACCTGCCCGCCCTGGCCGGGGACGCCGGGGCGGAGGAGTCCGCGCGGGTGAAGACCGACTACCGCGAGACGATTTCGGACGTGCTGCGGGAGAACTTCACCCGGACTTGGACCGAGTGGGTGCATGGCAAGGGCAGCCTGAGCCGCAACCAGGCGCACGGCTCGCCGGGCAACCTGCTGGACCTGTACGGCACGGCGGACATTCCCGAAACGGAGGTCTTCGGCGGGGCGGGCGACCCGCGCGCGAGCAAGTTCGCCTCTTCGCCGGCCCACGTCCTGGGCAAGCCGCTGGTCTCCTCGGAAAGCTGCACCTGGCTGGGGGAGCATTTCACGGTCAGTCTCGCGCAGGCGAAGGCCTCCCTAGACGGGCTGCTGCTGGCGGGGATCAACCACCTTTTCTATCACGGCACCGCCTACTCGCCCGTGGGCGACGCCTGGCCCGGCCGGCTGTTCTACGCTTCCACCACGTTCGCGCCGCAGGACCCGGTTTGGCGCGACTTTCCCACACTGAACACCTACCTGGCCCGCTGCCAATCCCTGCTCCAGTCCGGCTCGCCGGACAACGACGTGCTTCTCTACTGGCCCCTGCATGACCTGTGGCAGTCCCGGCCCGAGGCGTTCATGCTGGAGATCAACGGCAGGTGGCTGACCGAGGAGCCGGTCGGGACGACCGCGCAACGGCTCTGGGACGACGGCTGCGCCTACGATTACATCTCCGACCGGCAGCTACAACGGGCGCAGGCGACGGGCGACGGTGTCCAAATGCCGGGTGGGCACTACAAGGCGGTCGTCGTCCCTCCCTGCGCCTTCATGCCCGACGACACCCTACAAATCCTGGCTGACCTGGCCGGGCGCGGTGTCCCGGTGATCTTCGAAGGCGGGCTGCCCCAGGACGTTCCGGGGCTGGGTGATCTGCCTGCCCGGCGCGAACGCTTCCAGGCGGTGCTGGCGACGGCCACAGGCTTCCAAACCGGCCCTGACCTGGAACCGCTGCTGGCGGAAGCCGGGGTGCGCCGTGAAGGGGTCCAGTGCATCCGCCGTCATCACGCGGACGGACACACCTACTTCATCGTCAACACGGGGCAGGAACCGCTCGGCGGCTGGACCGCACTGGCGACGCCCTTCCGCTCGGCAGTCCTGATGGAAGCCATGACGGGCCAAACCGGCGTCGCCGCCGTCCGCCACAGCCAGGGCGAGCCGTCGGAGGTGTTCCTGCAACTGCCTCCGGGCGCATCCGTCTTCGTGCGGACCTTCGCCGACCGCGAGGCGGACGGCCCGGCCTGGCGACACACGGAGCCTGCCGGGGAGCCGGTCCCACTGGCGGGGACCTGGACGGTCGAGTTCATAGACGGCGGCCCTGATCTGCCGCCCCCCTTCCAGACCGACGCGCTCGGCTCCTGGACCGACCGGGGCGAGGCGGCGGAGCGGTTCAGCGGCACGGCCCACTACGCGCTTACCTTCGACGCCCCCCCGATGGCGGCGGACGGTTGGCGGCTTGACCTGGGCCGTGTCTGCGAGAGCGCCCGCGTGCGCCTCAACGGAGAGCCGGCCGGCGTGCTGATCGCGCCGCCGTTCCAGGTCGAGATAGGCCCTTTCTTGCCCTCGGGCAACGTGCTGGAGATCGAGGTGACGAACCTCGCTGCAAACCGCATCCGCGACATGGACCGGCGCGGGCAGCCGTGGAAGGTCTTCCGGGAAATCAATTTCGTGGATAGACACTATAAGCCGTTCGACGCTTCCGGGTGGCCGGTGCGCGACTCCGGGCTTCTCGGCCCGGTGCGGCTCGTGCCGATGAGGAGTATCTGATGAGAGGCTTAACAAGACATCTGACAGCGGCTCTGGCCGCGATCACTTTAGGGGCGGGCGGCGCAGTGCAGGCGGCAGACGCACCGGTGACGGTCACGGACGCGGGCGGCGTTTACACGCTGGCGAACGGGATCATCACGGCGCAGGTGGATAAGGCCTCGGGGCGGCTCCGCTCGCTGGTCTACAGGGGCATAGAGACGGTCGGCACCGGCTACTGGTCCCACACCCCTTCCGGCCCGGACGTGACCGACGCCGTCACGATCTCCCCGCAGGCGAACGGCGGCGAACGGGCGGAGGTTTCGGTCAAGGAGGTTTCGGAAGGCCGCCCCATGGGCGCGGGACCCGGCGGCAGCACGGTGGCAGACATCGAGGTCCGCTACGCGCTGGGCCGGGGAAGCTCCGGCCTGTACACCTACTCGATCCTGGACCACAAGCCGAGCTACCCCACGACCTCCATCGGCGAGGCGCGCTACGCCGTCAAGCTCAACGACGACGTGTTCGACTGGATGACGGTGGATGCCGACCGGAACCTGAAGATGATCACGGCCTATGACTGGGACCACGGCATCCAGTTGAACATGAAGGAAGCGCGCCGCATGACGACGGGCATCATGAAGGGTCAGGTCGAACACAAGTATGACTACTCCGCCGTCCAGTTCGACACGCCCGCCTACGGCTGGTCCAGCACGAGCAGGCACGTCGGGTTCTGGATCGTCAACCCGTCCGAGGAGTACCTCAGCGGCGGCGCGACCAAGCTGGAGCTGTCCGCCCACCGCGACGCCACCTTCACGAGCAGCCTGACCGCCCCCGCCGCGCCGACCCTGCTGAACTACTGGCGCGGCAGCCACTACGGCGGCAGCTCGTGCGTCATGGCCCAGGGGGAGGAGTGGACCAAGGTGATCGGCCCTTTCCTGCTTTATTGTAATTCTGGACCGAACCCTGATGCCGTTTGGAAGGACGCATTGGCCCAGGCCGGGCGCGAGGCGAAGGCGTGGCCCTACGCCTGGGTTTCGGGCGTGGATTACCCCCACAAAGAGGGCCGGGGGACGGCCACAGGCCAGGTGGTCCTCTCGGACCCGCAGGCTCCCAGGGAGAAGATGACTGACCTCCTCGTCGGCCTGGCCGCCCCCGACTACACGCCCGCCGAGGGCGGGCCGGTGGATTGGCAGACGGACGCCAAGCATTACGAGTTCTGGGTGCGGGGCGACGCCCAGGGCCGCTTCACCATCCCCAATGTTCGTCCCGGCGCGTACACCCTCCACGCCATCGCCGACGGCGTGCTGGGCGAGTACATGAAGGCGGATGTCACCGTTGCCGCCGGGCAGACGTTGGACCTGGGAAGGCTGACGTGGACGCCGGTTCGGCATGGCCGCCAGTTGTGGGACATCGGCGTCCCCGACCGGACGGCGCGGGAGTACCTGCACGGCGACAAGGGGCGGCAGTGGGGGCTTTATTTGCAGTACCCGAAGGACTTCCCTAGTGACGTCCACTACGTCATCGGCAAGAGCGACTACCACAAGGACTGGAACTACGCTCAGGTGCCGCGCGCGCAGGACGCGACGGGCAGCGGGAACGGCCCGGCCACGACCTGGTCAGTGTCCTTCGACCTCCCCGCCGCGCCGCACGGGCGGGCGACCCTCTGCCTCGCCCTGGCCGGGTCGAGCGCCCGGCACATCGCCGTGGCGGTCAACGACCGGCCCGCCGGGGACACCGGCCCCATCCCGGACACGGCCACCATCCGGCGGGACGCCCTCCGTGGGTACTGGCGGGAGCGGGACATCACTTTCGACGCGGGTTTGATGAAAGCCGGGCCGAACGTCCTGACGCTGACGATCCCCGCCGGGGGCGTGATGAGCGGCGTCGAGTACGACTATCTGCGTCTGGAACTGGACGACACGGCGACGGTGGGGAAGGGCGTGCGGTAGCATGATGAAAAAGGCACTCCTGCTTCTGCTGCTGGCGGCCCTCGGCGCGTCGCCGCCGACCGCTTCTGCTCGTACCACCACGTCGTTTGACGCGGGCTGGCGCTTCCTCAAAGCCGACGCGCCGGGGGCCGAGCAGCCCGCCTTCAATGACGCGGCCTGGCGGACGCTGGACGTGCCGCACGATTGGAGCATCGAAGGGCCGTTCGACAAGGATGCGCCCGCCGGGGGCGCGGGCGCGTTCCTGCCCACCGGGGTCGGCTGGTATCGCAAGACCTTCACCCTCCCGGTCGCGGACGCCCGCCAGCGGGTCTTCTTAGACTTCGACGGCGTGATGGCGAACAGCGACGTCTGGGTCAACGGCTTCCACCTGAGCCGGCGGCCCAACGGCTATGTCAGCTTCCGCGATGACCTGACCGGACACCTGCACTTCGGGCCGGGTCAGACGAACGTCCTCGCCGTCCGGGCCGACGACTCGCCGCAACCCGCCTCGCGCTGGTATGCGGGGGCGGGCATCTACCGCCATGTCTGGCTCGTCGTCACGGACCCGGTGCATCTGGGGCATTGGGCGACGTTCGTGACGACGCCGCAGGTCACGTCGGCCCGCGCCGTCGTCCATGTCCAGAGCGCCGTCGTCAACGAGTCGAGCGCGCCGCGCACTGTCGCCCTTCAGGTCAGCCTCATAGGACCCGACGGTCGGCCCGCCGGGACCGCGCAGACGCCGGCGCGCGTCGTCCCGGCGGGAGGCACGGCGGAGGTCGGGGCGGACGTTCCCGTCGCCGCCCCTACCCTCTGGGACCTGGACCGTCCCGCGCTCTACCACGCCCGGACGCGCGTCCGGGCGGCGGGGGCGACGCTCGATGACGAGGAAACGCCCTTCGGCATCCGCGATTTCGTCTTCGACCCCGCCCAAGGATTTAGCCTCAACGGCAAATCCCTCAAAATCAAGGGCGTCTGCCTGCACGGCGACGCGGGCGGCCTGGGCGTCGCCGTCCCGCTGGGTGCCTGGGAACGTCGGCTGACCCTGTTGAAACAGGTCGGGTGCAACGCCATCCGCACCAGCCACAACCCGCCCGACCCCGGTTTTCTGGACCTGTGCGACCGGATGGGGTTCCTGGTCATGGACGAGTTCTTTGACTGCTGGACAGTCGCCAAGACCCCCTACGACTACCACCTCTACTTCCGCGAGTGGTCGGAGGCGGACACCCGCGACGGCGTCCTGCGCGACCGCAACCACCCGTCCATCATCCTCTACAGCGCGGGCAATGAGATCCACGACACGCCGAACATCGCCGTCGCCAGGCCGATTCTGGCCTCACTGATTGCCGTTTACCACAAATACGACCCGACCCGGCCCGTCACGCAGGCTTTGTTCCGGCCAAACGTCAGCCATGACTACGACAATGGCCTGGCGGACATGCTGGACGTGATCGGCACGAACTACCGGGACCAGGAGTTGTTGGCAGCCCACGCCGCCAAGCCAACGCGCAAGATCATCGGGACGGAGAACGGCCACGACCGCGCCCCCTGGCTTGCCGTGCGCGACAACCCGGCCTACACCGGGCAGTTTTTGTGGACGGGGGTAGACTATCTCGGCGAGGCCCGCGCCTGGCCCACGGTCGGGGCCGGGGCCGGGCTGTTCGACCGGACGGACGCGCCGCGCCCGCTAGCCTTCCAGCGGCAGAGCTGGTGGGCCGACGCGCCGATGGTCCGCATCGCCCGCCGCGTCGCCCCCGCGCCGACGACGCCGAACGACCCCGGCTTCACGCCGCTGAACCGCCGCCCGCAGGCGTTTAGTGACTGGACGCCGCGCGAGCTAGCGCCGCACACGGAGAACGTGGAGGTCTATAGCAACTGCGCCCAGGTGGAGCTGACCCTGAACGGCCGTTCTTTGGGGTCGCTGCCGCTGCCCGCCGACGCCGCGCCGCGCACCTGGCGCGTCCCGTTCGAGCCGGGCACACTGCGCGCGGTCGGGCGGAACGGCGCGGAACCCGCCGCCACCGACGAGCTGCACACGGCGGGGCCGCCCGCCAAGATCGTCCTCGCCGCCGATCAGGACATGCTTTCGAGAAGCTGGGATGATGTTGCTTATGTCAGCGCCACTGTCACCGACGCCGCCGGGGTGCCGATCCCGGACGCCGCCGACCTGGTCACGTTCCAGGTCGCCGGACCGGCCACGATAGCCGCCGTGGACAGCGGCGACCTGAGCAGCCACGAGCCGTTCCAGGCCACCCAGCGTCATGCCTTCGGGGGCCGGTGCGTCGCCATCCTCAAAGCCACGGCGTCATCAGGCCAGATCACGCTGACAGCCTCGGCACCCGGACTCGCGGCGGCCTCGGTCGCGCTGCGGGTCAAGCCATGACAGCCAGCATTTCAGGCGTCACGGCATGGCGCAGCACTTCCCCGCGCGCATAGCGGTCGAACTCCTCGATGCAGTAATCCGCCAGCCGGTGTACCTCATCGTTGATCGAGCCGGCGATGTGGGACGTTACCTGGATGTTGGGCAGGACCATCAGCGGCGAGTCGGAGGGCATCGGCTCGGGGTATGTCACGTCCAGCAGAGCCGTCAGGTCGGGCCGGCGGCTCATGGTCTCGGCGAGGTCCGCCTCGTTCACCGTCCGCCCCCGGCCCGTGTTGATGAAGACGCCCCCATCTCGCAATAGGGAGAGCAGCCCGCCATCAATCAGCCCCGCCGTCTCCGGCTTGTCGGCTAAATGGTTGGAGACGACAAGCGACTCCGCGAACGCCACTTCGAGCGAGACGCGCTCCACCCCCAGCTCCCGCGCCCCCGCGTCGCTCAGGAATGGGTCGTAGACGACGACGCGCAGGCGGAAGGGCCTGAGAAGATCAATCAGCACGCGCCCGACCGCCCCCGCCCCCAGCAGTGCCACCGTCGCACCGTAAATGCCCGGCCCGCGAAACGCGGACCCACTGCTGCCGTGCGAGCCGTTATACTCCCGCCCGTTGCGCCAGTAGCCCTTGCACGCCAGCAGGATCTGCGCCAGGGCGAACTCGGCCACCGGCACCGCATTGGCTCGCCACGCGCTGACCACAATAATGCCGCGCGCCAGCAGGGGCGGCGCGAAGCCCTGGACGGACCCGGCGGCGTAGAAGACGGCCCGCAGGCTGGGGAGGGCGTCAAGCTGCTCGTCCGTGAGCCGAGGCATCCCCCAGGTCGAGAAGAGGACCTCCACGTCGCCCAGCAGGGACAGGTATCGCGTGACATTGTCCGGCGGGACAACGCCAAGCAGCAAATCCGTCCGGGCCGCGACCTGTTCACGCCGCCCCGCGCCGTAGACCTGCGCCACCGTGACTTCCGGCCCAATGAAGGCGCCTTTGATTCTTGCTTCTTCCATTTCAAGGCGGACCGTTACCGCCGTTCCCCGATCTTCTTCAGAAATCTGACGCTGTCCGTCTGGTTGTTTTCCAGAGCGTGCCTGAGCGCGGTCTTTCCTTCATTGTCTCTGGTATTGATATTTGCGCCCGCCGCAATCAAGCGTTTCACCACCCCTAGGGTCAGGACGGAAACTTGACCTGGGCCGACGGTCGGGTCCAGATCGGGATCAGTTGATTGCTGGAGCGCCCACATCAGAGCCGTCTGACCGTGGCTGTCCCTGGCGTTGGCATCCGCGCCCGCTGCAAGGAGGGCATTCATCTCGCCCACACTGAAATAGTTTGCGTTGTCCATCAAAGCGGTGAGGCCATTCCTACCCTGGAGATCAACCTTGGCACCGTGGGCCAGGAGGAACTTCACCATCCGTGGACTGCGCGCCTCCATCAGAGGAGTGGAGCCATCTTCGTCCCGCGCGTTCACATCGGCACCTGCTTGGATCAGCAGGGCCGTCACGGGCATAGCTCTCTCGTATTCCGTCACATACATCGGCCCCATGCCTCTCATGCCTTCCGTCGGGGGGCTGCTGACGGCGAGGCTCAATGCGCTCTGAGGGAGGGTGTCGCTGTTGGTATTGGGCGAAGGGACGATCCCCACGGCATTGGGGTTCGCGCCGCGCTTGAGCAGCTTTGCTACAGCGGTAGTGTCTTCCTCAGAGGCGGCAAGACAGAGCGAGTGACTCAAGACCCTCGTGTAAACAACCCATGAGGCGACGCTGAGAAAGACAACCAGCGGCGTCAGCATCAAGACTTTCTTTTTCATGCGGCGGCCTCGGCCTTCCTAAATCAGCCCCAAACGCTGGGCGCAGGAGGTCAACAGTTCGCGCTCCCACGGCGGGCGCTCCGGCGAGCGTGGGTGCGTTCGGTCCGTCGGAATCTTGCCCAGCAGGTGCAGGAAGACCGCCGCCGAGTGCTTGTAGGCGGGGACGGGCGGGCGGAAGGCGATGTTGCCGAGAAGCTGCAAGGCGTCGGCGACCGGCAGGTAGCCCGTGTCCTGGGCGGCCCATAGGCGGTCCCGCTCGGCAAACTTGGACGGCGAGAAGGCGGCCAGGCCCAACAGGTAGTCGCTGCCGTACTCGATCATGTCAATGCCCAGGTCGTTGCCGGTGAAGACCTGGAAGTCGGGCCGAAGGCGGTCGCGCGTCGCCAGGCGCTCGATCTCGCGCACGCGGTCCAGGCTGGAATGCTTCATGCCCCTGATCTGCGGCACTTGCAGCAGGCCCTCGAACACGGCATCCGACCAGATCTCGCCGTTCGGGGCGAACATCTTGCCAAGCTCGAAGGCGTAGACCGTCTCGACTTCGGCGGACGCCTGCGCGTAGACCTCCACGACGCGGGCGGCGGGGACAGCGTGCAGGCGGGCGGTCTGGAAGAAGATGGGGGTCCCGCCGTGTTCGGCCACGCGGGCGATCTCGCGCCGGTACAGGTCGGTGATGTCTCCATCCTGGCCCTCGATGTAGGCACCCGCGACGAAGGCCGCGCCGCCAAGCGCCTGCCGGGTCAGGTCGAGGACGCGGGCCTTTTCCCCATCGGTCAGCAGGTTGACGTAGCCCGTGTCCATGTTGACGGCGGGCGTCAGGCCCGCCACGACCGTCTCCTGGAGGCAGGCCGCGAAGGCGTCTTCGGCGATGTCGCCGCGCTCGGTGAACGGCAACAGCACGGCGGCCATGCCGGTGATTTTGCGGCCAAACTTGCGGTGCGCGTGTATGTTCGTGAGGTTCATGCGTCCCCTTACCAGATGACGACGGTGCCGTTGAGAGACTTTGCTTCCGCAACGGCGTTCGCGATATTTCGAAAGCGCAGTAGGACCGATTCACACTGATCTTCTTGGTCAGGGACCAGTAGGGCAATGTTCTGAATCAGCGTCTCGATTTCACGTCCCAAGACATCCAGCTCCTCCCCCTCAGCATAGATGTCCTTCTCAGAGAGCGAGGGGAGGAGTGTCAGGCCAAGAGAACGGGCAACCGGTGATCCATACATCTCGGTCCGCCACTTTTCAACTCCCGCAAGCGTCCGCCAGTTTTCACTTTCTTTAAGGAGGTGGGAGATTTCAGCGTTCATATCCGCAGGCGTTAGCCCTTGGGCTTTCCAGCGTTCCCCAGCAGATTTCCAATCAACGCTGCGAAGCCACTGCTTTTGACCAGACTCGTTAAGGAAGTAGACATGGACGCCTAAACTCATGCAGCACCTTCTAGACGGGCAAGTCCGTCAGGTCCACCCAGGCGCGTTTGTGCCAGGATTCGATGCCCGCTTCGGCGAGCTGGACTCCGCGCGCCCCTGCCAGCAGGTCCCAGGGGAACGGCTCGTCTGAAACGACGTGGCGCAGGAACAGCTCCCACTCGGCCTTGAAGGCGTTGTCGAAGATCTGGTTCGTCGGCATCTGCTCCCACCCGGCCTTGAAGTCAATCGGGCTGTCCAGGTCCGGGTTCCAGACCGGGCGCGGCGTGGCCGCGTAGGGCTGGATGACGCAGTCGCGCAGGCCCGCGACGGCGGAGCCTTTGGTCCCATCCACTTGAAGGGTCAACAGGTCGTCCCGGCCCACCCGGACGCACCAGGAGGAGTTGAAGTGGGCGACGATGCCGCCTTCCAATTGGAACGTCGCATAAGCGGAGTCGTCCGCCGTGCAGCGATAAGGCTGCCCCGACTCGTCCCGGCGCTCCTTGACGTGGGTGGCACCGAGGCAGGAAACGCTCTGCACCCGCCCGAACAGCTCATCCAGGACATACCGCCAGTGGCAGAGCATGTCAACGATGATGCCGCCGCCTTCTTCCTTTTTGTAGTTCCAGGACGGGCGCTGCGGCGGGATGGAGTCCTCGCCGGTGAACACCCAGTAGCCGAACTCGCCCCGGATGGACAGTATCTCGCCGAAGTAGCCGGTGTCAATGAGCAGTTTCAGCTTCCGCAGGCCGGGCAGCCAGAGCTTGTCCTGCACGACGCCATGCTTCACCCCCGCCTCTTTCGCGAGTTTGTAGATCTTGTAGGCGTCCGCCGTGCTGCTCGCGGTCGGCTTCTCGCAGTAGACGTGCTTGCCCGCCGCGATGGCCTTCTCCACGGCGGGGACGCGCAGGCTCGTGAGCTGGGCGTCAAAGTAGACGGAGTTGGTCGGGTCGGACAGGGCGGCGTCCAGGTCGGTCGTCCAGGCGACGCCGCCGGCTTCCTTTGCCAGCCGCTCCAGCTTGGCCGCATTGCGCCCGACCAGGACGGGTTCGGGCAGGATGACGCCGCCATCACCAATAGGGATGCCGCCCTGCTTGCGGATGGCGGCGACCGAGCGCATCAGGTGCTGGTTCGTCCCCATGCGGCCCGTGACGCCGTTCAAGATGACGCCGACCTTGGTAGTACTACCGGACATGAGTAACTAGCCCTCCTTCGGGAACGTCTGCGTGTGCTGGGGGCGCGCGCCCTCGGGGAGCGGCGGCGCGTCAACGCCCTCTTTCGGCAGAGTCCCCTCAAGTTCCTGCCGCCAGTGCGCCACATCCCCCGCCGGGCCGTAGCAGTACAGCATCTTGAGGGGCGTGTGCCCAAGGTTCGTCATCTGATGGAAGACGTGGGGCGGGATGAAGACGGCCTGGCCGGGCGTGACGATTTTGCGCTCATCGCCCAGGCACATCTCCCCGGTCCCTTCCAGCACGAAGTAGACCTCCTCCTGTGGCTGGTTGTGCCACGGCACCTGCCCGCCGTCCGGCTCCAGCGTGACGAAGCCCAGGCTGAAGGCCTCCGCCTGCACCGGCGAAGCGCCGCCGACGAGGTTCTGGGTCCGCCGCCGGGCGGGATACGTCCGGCCCGCGATCTCGGCAAGGTCTGCGATGGTCATTTTGACTCCTTCCGCGCTGTGTTGCTGTAATAGAACCGGTTGACGGTCCGCAGCCACTCGTCGGCCATGAGCTGATGCCCGGCATAGGTGGGGTGGATGCCGTCCCAGACCCAGAAAGTCACCGGCTGTGTCGAATGCGAAATGGCCGCGTCGAACATCGCCTGGAAATGCACGACCGGGGAGTGATACTTCGCCGCCAGCCGCTCGACGGCGGCCTGACGCAGCTTGACTTCCAAGTTCCACTGCTCCGGGTGATCCAGGACGTGCCCCGTCTGCGCGATGAACGGTTCGCAGAGAACCAGCTTCACGTTGGGGTTAGCGGCGACGGCCTGCTGGAGTATCTGGTCGTAAACCTGTTCGTACTGCTGCGCCGTCACGCCGCCGCTGCCGCCGCTGTTGACGACGCTCCCGGCGTCGTTGACGCCGACGAGGATGCTCAAAACGTCCGGCTTCAGGGCGAGCGCGTCACTCTGCCAGCGGGCGGCGAGGTCGGTGACTTTGTCGCCGCTGATCCCCCGGTTCAGGAACGTCCAGCCCTGGTCCGGGTGGTGGCCGCCACAGGTCGCGGCGAGGAGGTAGGCGTAATTCTGGCCGAGTATGTGGTTCGGGTCCTCATTGCGCCCGCGCCCGCCGTCGGTGATGGAGTCGCCCTGGAACAGAATGCGCGTCCCCGGCGGGAAGCGCGGCGCGAGGGCATCCTGGGCCGCCGCAGTGGCGGCGGGCTTCGGCTTCGCCCCGACGCCGGCCACAGTGACCACGAGGAGGCCGCAGGCGAGGGCGGTGACGGCGGCATTCTTGTGTCTCACTTCGCCTCCAATGTGACGCTGTCGAAGACGCTGCGGTTGAGGCCACCGCGCGCATGGGACAGCACCGCCAGGCCGACGAAGACCGACTTCCGCATGGGCACCGTGACCGTCTCGACCGGCACCCAGGTCTGGCCGTCGCCGGAGGCAGAGGCCGTGAATGTGTCGCCCTGCCGCGTCAGTTTCAGCCAGGAGGCGGAGGAAGGGACCGGGGCGGGACGGTCATTCGTGCCGCCCGTCCCGCCGCCCGCCGCGCTGCGGCTCTGCGTCACGATGCCGTGGCCGGGGGCGCGGAACAGGAACACGTTTTTGGCGTCCGCGTCCAGCGTCTCGCGGACCATCAGGCCGGCCTTGGCCCATTCGTTCGTGTTCTCCTGAGTCGCGACGTGCGCTATGATCGTGCCGTCGCCGTCGAGCGCGCGGTAGACGTAGTGGAAGGCGTCGGCAGAACCCCAGGCGTCCGCGCCGGAGGCGCGAAGGGTGAACGCACCGTTCAAAAAGCCGTCGGTCCCGGCCGCCCCAACGTCCCCGATGTCGGCACCCTTCCAGGGGGCCGGGATGGAGTCGTCAACGGGCAGGATGCTGACCGGGGCGGCCTGCGGGCCGCGCACCCCGTCCCGGCTGACGGCGGCAACGGTGTAGAAGAAGCGCCGACCGAAGGCGAGGCCGTCCTCCCCCCAGGCGGTCCGCGTCAGGCCCGTCGCGACGGGCACGAAGGGGCCGTTCTCCCCCGGCCCGCGCAGCACGTCGTAGGTCCAGCCGCGCCGGGCGGTCTTCCAGGAGAGGCTGACTTTCTGCTTGATGACCTCGCCCGCCAGGGAGGGGACGGGCTCGGGCGGGGCCGAAGCATCGGGCGCGCTCCTGTCGAGCCAGGCGAGGAGCGCCCGGTCGGGCGGCGCGACCGGGGCGGAAGGCGAGTCGAGGCCGACGCCGTTCTCGTCCATGCCCGCCACTTTGTAGAAGTACGCCGTGCCCCCTTTCGCCGTGGCGTCAATGAACGAGTTCTCGCCCGCCGTCCGCCCGACCTCGGCATAAGGGCCTTCTTGGGCGGACGCGCGCTTGACGATGTACTGAGTCGCCCCCGCCGCGTGCTGCCAGCGCACCATCACCCCCGCGTCTTCACGGGAGGCCATGATGAGGCGCGTCGCCATCGGCGGCGCGTCCGCGTCGCCGTCAAGCTTCAGCACGACCGTGGACTGCGGGCCGACCCTGACGACGCCCGCCGTCACCGGCAGGTCTTTCCCCGAGATGAAGTCATAGACGCTCGCACCGGTGAAGCCATGCGGCAGTTTCAGGTCATACGCCTGCGCGTTGCCGTAGGCCGGGCGGGTCGTGTTCATGCCGATCAGGTAGCTTAAGTACCGCAACGAGTAGAAGTTGGCGTAGCCCGTGTAGGGAGTATCCACCGGGTCTATCTCATGAACACCCGGCTGGGAGGCAATCGGCATCACTTCGCCCGCCAGGGCCTGGTGCGGCCCCTCGGGCGGCTCGTTGGCGTGCATGAACTGGACCTGGGCCTGATCGGCCCGCACCGTCCACCGCCCGCTCGGCGTGAACTGGACGTCCGGCGCGACCGTCGCCAGTCGGTCGCCCGTCGGCGTGATGCAGTGGATGCGGGCGATGCCGTTGACGCCCCAGTTGGCCTTCATGACCAGCCCGGCGAACAGGGTCAGGCCGCCGTCGCGCAGCACAACAACCCCGTCGTCCTCGTCGGCCCAGGCGGCGCGGGCGTAGTCTGACTCTTTGAGGCCGGCGGCTTTGAGCGCCGCGAGTTCATCCGGCCGATACCAGCCGAGGTTCGTGGCCGGGAGCAGGACGCCGACCGGCGGGTGGCCCTTGACGTAGGCATAATCGGCGGGCAGATCAAGGCTGTCGCTCTCGCCCAGGGAGCCGAGGTACTGGTTGTCGCCTAGAAACTGCTGCGCGTAGCCCACGGCGTTCGCCGCAAGCTTCCGGTACGGCGCCCACTCCGCGCCTTGGTATCTGGCGGGAGTTTCGTCCATCCAACGCGCCAGCCGGGTCACGTCCAGCCCGTGCCCGCCGTTCAGGCGGACCCCATAGCCGAGGTTGTCGGGATAGGCCGGGCCGCGCGACTCGATAACGCCCTCCATCCGCATGGCCCGGAAGCCTTCATCGTCGAAGTCCGGGTATCTCATGTGCGCGCGGGCGTTGGAGTTGACCAGGGCCTTCTTTAATATCTCATCGTGCCCGTACATCCGCCACCAGTTGACCATGTCGTTAGTCCACTCCCCGTAGATGGCGACGTAGGTGTTCTCGCGCGTCAGCCCCTTGTCCGTGACCTGGAAATAGTGGTCGCCGTAGGGCCGCTCGCGCCCGATCAGCCTGCCGGCACCGTCCAGGACGTCGTTCCCCAGGTAGGGCGCGATGCCCGCCGGCTCGAACAGGAACCGCTTGGCGGTCGCCTCCGGCTCGGCGAGGGCGGGGGCGATGATCTGCAAGCCTTTGTTGGAGCGGTACGCCCCGTACATGCAGATCTCGGCCTGGTTGCTGATGCGCGCGACGTGGGTGCGGGCGTAGTCGAAGTTGCCCTTCAGCATCCGCGCCCAGGCGTCCCGGCGCGTGACCGTCTGCCCGTTGACCGTGATCGCCTGGCCCAGCAGCGCCTTCCACTCGGCGGGCGTCAGGACCTTGTCCATCCAGTAGACCGCCTCGCCGATGGGGGCGAAGACGCCGCCCCAGTCGGCCTGGTAGCCGCCTTTGGCGTATACGTCCGGCTCCCCGAGCCGCTGCGCCTGGTCGTCAATCTTGGCGACGACCTGCGTGATCGCCTTCTGCCGGGCGGCGTCGTCCTGCCCCGCCACCGTCCACGGGTACTGCATGGCGGATGCCAGGTAGCGGATGTCATTGGGCGGCATCCGGCCCTGCGCGCCCATCAGATCGCGCAGGTGCCCGTTGAGGCGGCTCTTGTAAGCCGCCAAGATCGCCCCATCATCCACGGCCGGGCGCACCGGCGGTGCGGGCGGGGCGTCTCCCTGTTTCTCCGCCTCCAGCCCCGCCAAAGCAGCCGAGGTGTGCGTGTAGACCCGGTAGTAGCCGCGCGAGGGCGTGGTCATCCGGCCCTGGTAGCCGTCATAGCCGCCGCCGAGTGCATAGCCGGAGATCGGGCCGATGGTGCGGACCGTCAGCGTCAGGCTCTTGCGCCCGCGCGTCAGGGCGAGCGGCAGGACGTCCGTGTAGTAGAAGAAGCGGTCCCGGAACGAGGGGACGTCGGTACCGTGGTTGAGCGCCTCGTAGTCGCCCAGGTGCCGGTAGCCGAGCTGTTCGCCGTTGATGTAGAGCAGCGCCTTCTGCCCGCCGTTGACGTCCGACCCCCAGAACTTGGCCGTAAAGTAGTTCTGCCTGACCGGGTCGGTCTTCATGTCAAACGACAGATCGCCGCCATAGTAGTCGGCGGGCGTCTTCGGCAGCGAGACGCGCGCCGGCTCGCCCAGCGCACCAGTGAGCGGCTTGGTGTCCGCGCCCTCGAACCGGTGCGCCTTCTCCGAAGCGGCGTCGCCGAACACGAGCATATCCACCACGCCAGGCGGGACCATCACTGCTGGGCCGTCGGCCTGTGCCGCTCCTGCCGGCAGGAGGGCGGCGGTCGCCATCAGGGCGAGCGGACCGAGGATGGAGAATGGATTTAGTTTCATCAGTGGCCTTTCGCTGCGCCGCCGACACAAAGTGCGACGGTTGACATAGACCATTCTAACACGGTGCCCTGATGTTGTCAATATCTTTTTGACAAAAACTTTTCGCGTAGTCTAGGCTGTGACGCCCTTGCATTCATGGGGCGAGACTGTTATAATGGGGTATCTGCTCCTCTGACGATCACGTCTTTGTCAAAAATTATGAACCAAGTCAGCACCGACACGATGCCGCCTAAAACAACCAAACGCGCCGAATACGACCGCGTCTTCGGCGAGATCGAGCGCCTCTGCCGGTCGGGGGAGCCTGGGGACCGCCTCCCGAAGCACACGGCCCTGATGCTCGATCTGCGGGCTTCGGAACGGACGGTGCTGCGCGCACTCGAGGCGCTGCACCGCTCCGGTTATATCATCCGCCGCAGCGGGGCCGGCACCTTCGTCGCCCCCGCGCCGCCCCGTGCCGAGAAGTTACCGCCGGGGATCGTGGACGGCACGACGCTCGTGGCGATCATGCAGCCGGACAACTCGTTCTTCAGCCGCTGCACCGAGGTCCTGTACCGCCACGCGGACGCGGCGGGCCTCACCCTCCTGTGCCGCCTCGTTAACGGGGAAACGCAGGCCCTGGCCGTGCCCCAGTTGGGCGCGGGCGGCCCGCTGGGCTTCATCGTGTTCCGCCATGACCTGGAGCCGCTGGCCCGGAGGATTCAGGAAGCGGGGCATCGGGTCGTGCTGATCGGGGCACCGCCGAATGGTGTGGCACCGAATGTCCCCTGCCTGCATGGCGACCACGAGCAGGGGGCGTATCTGGCGGCGCACCATCTGATCGCGCTCGGCCACCGGCGTCTCGCCTTCGCCATGGTGACGGAGGACCACCGACACTCGTCGCGCTGGCTCGGACACCGGCAGGCGATCCAGGAGGCGGGCGGGGCCGTTCTGAGCGATACCACCCTGCCGCGGGAGACGGTCGAGGCGTGGGAGCAGGACCCCGCCCGAGCCGCCGCCTACTTCCAGGCCCCGGACGCCCCCACTGGCCTGGTCGTCTGGAACGACCACGAGGCGGTCCGGCTGGCGACCGTGCTGTCGCGGGCGGGCGTTAGGGTGCCTGAGCAAGTGTCGCTCGTGGGCTACGACAATCTCCCCGAGGGCAGCCTGATCTACCCCCAGCTTACCACCATAGACCAGGCCATCGGGCAGCAGCTCCGGCTGGCGCTCCGGCTGCTGACCCAGCCCGTCCCCCCGTCCCCCTCGCACACGACACTGGTGACGCCGACGCTCATCCCGCGCGGCTCCTCCGCCGCGCCGCGCCACTGACGAAAAGAGCCGGGGGCCACACGGCCCCCGGCTCTCTGTTCTTCATCATGGGTCTAGGCGACGGCGAACTCCGTGTGCCGCCGCATCTCCTCCGACTTGAAGCCGAGGACGTGCCAGATAGTCCACGAGTTCCGACTGCATCCGCTCAAGTTCTGCGCGGTAACCGCTCGCCATCATCCGAAACTCTTCCGGCGCTGCCGTCGCGCACAATTGCCCTAGTAGGCGCTCGAAATAAGTAATCCGTTCCTGGATCGCGATCAACTCCTGCTCACTCGTGATCCCATTCAAACCGCCACCGCGCCAGTGCGGGGCTGGATGTCGTAGGCGCAGCCGTGCGAGGTGGGGAGGACCTTGCCGGGGTTGCACAGGCCCGTCGGGTTGAAGACGGCCCGGACCTCCTCCATCGTCTTGAGAGTCTCAGGCGGGAACAGCAGGGGCATGTGGTCGCGCTTCTCAACGCCGATGCCGTGCTCGCCGGTCAGGGTGCCGCCCACCCCGACGCACAGTTCCAGAATCTCGTGCGAGGCGGCTAAAACACGCTTCACTTCGTCGGGGTTGCGCTCGTCGAACAGGGTGGCGGGGTGCAGGTTGCCGTCGCCTGCGTGGAAGACATTGGCGATACGCAGGTCGTACTTGACCCCGATGGCGGCGATGGCGCGCAGGACGGTGGGCAGCTTGGAGCGCGGGATGACGCAGTCCTGGGTGACGCACGAGGGCGCCAGCCGGCCCAGGGTGCCGACGGCCTTCTTGCGGGCGGCCCACAGGTTCGCCCGGTCCTTGGGCGTGTGCGCTTGCCGGACCTCGCGGGCGGCGTTCGCCCCGCACAGGGCGCGGACGCGGTCCGCCTGCGCCTCCAGCCCCGCCTCCAGGCCGTCCAGCTCGATGATCAGAATGGCCCCGGCGTCGCGCGGGAAGCCGAAGTGGAAGGCGTCCTCGACCGTCTGCAAGATGACGGCGTCCATCATCTCCAGAGCGGCGGGGACGATGCCGCCCGCGATGATGTCCGAGACGGTCTGCGTGGCATCGTCCACCGAATCGAAGACGGCCAGCAGGGTCCGCACGGCCTGGGGCGCGCGGGTCAGGCGGACGGTCGCTTCGGTCACGACACCGAATGTCCCTTCCGAGCCGAGGGCTAGTCCGAGCAGATCGTAGCCGTTCACGTCCTCGGTTTTATCCCCCAATGTCACGACCTCGCCGTCCGGCAGGACCATCTCGACGGCCAGAACATGGTTGGCGGTGACGCCGTATTTGAGCGTGTGCGGTCCGCCCGCGTTGTTGGCGATGTTGCCGCCCAGCGTGCTTGCCCCCTGCGAAGATGGGTCGGGCGCGTACAAATAGCCCTCAGCGGCGACCGCCTTGGTCAAGGCGATGTTGACCGCCCCGGCCTGGGCGGTCAGCCTTCGGTTCCGCAGATCAATGTCCAGAATCCGGTTCATGCGGGCTACCCCGATGAGGACGCCGCCGGGGCACAATGTCCCGCCTGCCAAGCCGGTCCCAGCCCCGCGCGGCGCAAAGGGGATGCTATGTCGGGCGCACACCTTGACGACGGCCGCGACCTGGGCCGTCGTGCGCGGCAGTACGGTCGCGAGCGGCGCGGCCTTTTCGAGTGGGTAGGCGTCGTTCTCGTAGACGGCCCGCTCGCCCTTCTCGGCCAGCACGCCGTCGTCGCCGATGATCTGTTTCAGTTCGCTGATCATGTTATTGGTCATGGTGTCTCTTCCGGCGGGGCGGCGGGGAAGCTGACGCGGCGGGCGGGGCGCTTGGCGGTGGGCGGCGTCTCGCGCAGGCCGCTCTGCGACCGCTTCAAGCGGACGCGGGCGTAGAGGTAGCCTGCCGTCAGGAGGGCGAGCAGCAGGAGCATGCCCTCGTTCCGGCCCGGGGGCAGCCCGCCCCCGCGCAGGTGCCACAGCGCCAGCCCACCCGCCACCAGCACGGCGGTCGCCATGCGGAGCGACGTGCGCCGGTGCGCCTTGCCGTTCGTCGTCTCTGCCTGAAATACGCGGCGGTCCATAGCCCACACCTCCGGCCTATTGTACCCCGCCGGGGCGGGTTCGGGTTCCGGTTGGGGTATCCTCTCTTCATGTCATCCGCCGTCACGCCTCAGGGCACCCTGTCTTTCGCCTCACTCGGCCTGCGCGCCGAACTCCTGCGCGCCCTCGCGGACTCGGGCTACGAAATTCCTACCCCCGTGCAGGCCCAGGCCATCCCGCCCATCCTGCTAGGGCGCGACGTGCTGGCCGGGGCGCAGACCGGTACCGGCAAGACGGCGGCCTTCACGCTCCCGCTCTTGCAGCGCCTCCTGGCCTCCCCGTCGCAGTCGGCGGCCTCGCGGCGGCCCGTGCGCGCCCTCGTCCTGACGCCGACGCGCGAGCTGGCCGCGCAGGTGGAGGAGAGCATCCGCGTCTACGGGCAGCACCTCCCCCTGAAGTCCACCGTGGTCTTCGGCGGCGTCAACATCAACCCGCAGATAGAAGCATTGCGGTCGGGGGTGGACATCCTGGTCGCCACGCCGGGCCGCCTGCTGGACCACCTGGGGCAGAAGACGCTCGACCTGAGCCGCGTGGAGATCTTCGTGCTGGACGAGGCCGACCGGATGCTGGACATGGGGTTCATCCGCGACATCCGGCGCGTCCTCGCGCTCCTGCCGGCCCGCCGCCAGAACCTGCTGTTCTCGGCGACCTTTACCGACGAGATCCGGACGCTGGCCGACGGCTTCCTGCATTCGCCCGTGGGGGTGGACGTTGCCCGGCGCAATGCCGAGAGCGAGCTGGTGCGCCAATCCGTCTACCTCGCCGAGAAGGAGGACAAGCGCGCCCTGCTTGTCTATCTTCTGGCGGGCGGGGGCGGGGGTGAGAGGATCGAACAGGCCTTGGTGTTTACGCGCACCAAGTACGGCGCGGACAAGCTGGCAAAAAATCTGGGCAAGGACGGCGTCTCCGCCGCCCCCATCCACGGCGACCGCAGCCAGCCGCAGCGCACGCGCGCGCTGGCCGACTTCAAATCGGGGGCCGTGCGCGTCCTGGTGGCGACCGACATCGCCGCGCGCGGCCTGGACATCGAACAGCTCCCGCATGTCATCAACTTCGAGCTGCCCGCGGTCCCGGAGGACTACGTCCACCGCATCGGGCGCACGGGCCGCGCGGGCAGCACAGGCGACGCCTTTTCCCTGGTCAGCACGGAAGAACTGCCCAACCTCGCCGCCATCGAAAAGCTGCAAGGCAAAAAGATCGTCCGCCGCGAGACGCCCGGCTTCGTCCCCCCACCCCGCGTGCCGGTGGAGGCTCAGGGCGTGGCAGGAAGCGCGGCTGGCAGATCCGCCCCGGCTCCTCGGCCCGCTCCACCCAGCGCGCGCCCCGCCCCGCCCGCTGGCCTCCGGTTCAGGCCGCGCGGCAGGGGCTGAACGCCACCCTTTAGGCGGCGACAGCCACCCGAGTTTCCAACGTCTCGATCTCGCGCGTCTCGCGAACCTCGAAGGCCGTCACGTCCGGCACGTCCCGGCCCTGTTCGCGCTTGTAGTCGAAGAGGTCAAACAGGGCGTCCCGGAAGTTCTGAATGGCTTCTTCGCGCGTGTCGCCGGTCGCGATCACAGCATCCTCCAGGTCCGGGGCGTAAGCTCCCCAATTCTCCTGGGCTTTTTCCACAACCACTGTGAGTGTCATCGTAGCGGTAACCCCGACTTTCTGCGGATGTCTTGGAGCTGTCCCGGCGATACATCCTTGCTGTCTTCACCGGAAACAGAAATCTCGTTCGCAACGCCTGCCTTTTTGTAGATGCGGTGGCTGCTGCGGCCACCTCGTCGGACGAAGACCCACCCGTCGTCTTCGAGCTGTCTCACGACTGCTTTCACCTTCATTCCTTGACTGCTCTCTGCTCGGCCTCCGAGCCGGTCTGTTCCGTGATTATTCTAGCAGACGGGAACAGCAAAGTCAACGCTGCGTCACCTCGAACACGAAACCGCCCCCACGCTCTCAGCGCGGGGGCGGTTTGACTTCAGCCGCGTCGGCCCTAGTAGGGGTTGACGATCTGCGTCCGCAGCGTCAGCGGGCGGGTCAGCTTGATGGAGATCTCGTCGCCGCGCTTCAGCGACACGTCGCTGGCGGACTTCTTCTGGAGCTGGTTCGCCCCGTAGCCGGCCGCGCCGCCCAGCACCGCGCCGCCGATGGCGTCCCCGAGCTTGCGCTTGCGGGAGAAGCCGAGCAGGGCACCCGCCGCCGCGCCGATGCTGCCATACTGCGACTTGTCGGAGGTGGGCTTGGTGCCGACGAGCTGCGCGGTGGCGACGCCGGCGGACGCCGTATTATAGGCATAGGCGCTGCCGCTGCCCGAACCGAAGTTCACGCGCAGGACGCCCGCCGCTTTGGGGTTGGCGGGGTGGACGGAAGCCACCCGGCCATTGAAAATGGCCCCGGTGGGGATGCCGCTGTTGTCATCCCCGGCCACCTGGACGCGGACGCGGTCGCCCGTCTGAGCGTCGGCGGAGCTGAGGTCCTGGAGCAGCTTGACCTTGACGGTGGTGCCCGCCGCGATCTGGTGCTGGGGCGACTGGAACTCGATCCCGCTGTCTGAGGACTGCGCCAGGGCGGGCATGATCATGCTCCCGGCAAGGAGGCCCGCCAGGATGGTTTGTGATGTGGTTCTCTTCATGGTTTGTTTGTCTCCGACTGTCAAGCGCCGCCCGTGCGGCGTCCCGTTCTTACGGTACATGACGATGGGCGGGGCAAAAATGTTCGCCGCCATGTTCGTCCCATGGTTTGATATACCCATTCAGCCGCCCAAATCCTCTCAGCCCCGGCCCTCTACACGCATCCGCATCCCATGTCTGGGCCGCAGGGTGACGATGGGCTGGGTCGCGACCACTTGATCCGGCGCGAGGCGGAGTCGCCACGACTGGCCGAGAGTCGCCAGAAGTAACACGCCCTCCATCCAGGCGAACTGCTCGCCGATGCAGACGCGCGGGCCGCCGCCGAAGGGGTAAAAGGCGAACTTGGGGCGGATGGCCTCCGCTTCCGGCGTCCAGCGGTCCGGGTCGAACCGCTCCGCGTCGGGCCAGAAGCGCGGGTCGCGGTGGGTCACGGCCTGGCACGGCAGGACGATGGTCCCGGCGGCGAGCGTGTAGCCGCCTATGGCGTAGTCCGTCAGCAGGCGGCGGCCGATGATCCAGGCGGGCGGGTAGAGGCGGAGCGACTCGGAGAAGACACGGCGGGTGTAGGGCAGGCGCGGCAGGTCGCCCTCCGTGGGCGTCCGCCCGGCCAGGACGGCATCAAGTTCGGCGTGGAAGCGCGCCTCGACATCCGGGTGCTGGGAAAGCAGATACCAGGTCCAGGTCATCGCGTTGGCCGTGGTCTCGTGGCCGGCCAGGAACAGGGTCAGGGCCTCGTCGCGCACCTGCTCGTCCGACATGCGGCCGCCGTCTTCCTCGTCGCGCGCCGCCAGCAGCATGGAGAGCAGGTCGCCCCGGTCCTCCCCGCCCGCCCGGTGCCGGGCGATCAGGCGGTAGATCGTCGCGTCCAGCCGGGCGCGGGCCGACCGGAACCTTCGGACGGCGGGCAGGGGCAGGCGCTCCAGGAGATTCGAAAAGGGCAATTGGAGCAGGTGGAACAGGCCGATGACTTCGCCGAGCGCGCCGTCGATCTCCGCCGCCTCGGCCTCCACCTCGGCCCCGAAGAGCGTCTTGCCGACGATGGCGAGCGTCAGGCGCATCATCTCGGCGTGGACATCCAGCGTCTCGCCGTCCCGCCATCGCTCGCGGGTCTGGACGGCATAGCGGGTCATGGCCTCGGCGTAGGCCGCGACCCGCTGCCGGTGGAACGCGGGCTGCATCAGCCGCCGCTGGCGCAGGTGGAAGCCGCCCTCGCTGGTCAGCAGCCCTTCCCCGAGGAGCCGCTTGATCTGTTCCAGCCCGCGCCCCTTCTTGAACTGCTTCGGATGCGTCACCAGCACGTCCCGGATCAAGTCAGGGTGGTTAATCAGGTAGACGGGGTGCCGGCTGAGGGGGATGCGGACGACGTCCCCGTACTCGGACGCCGCCCGGCGTAGGCAGGCAATCGGGTCGCGCCGGAACTGGAGGAGGGCCTGGCCGGGGAACCGCTGCGGGAAGACGGGAGGCTGTGAGTCCATGGGAGGAGTATACCAGAGGCGGTAAAGTGGCAACAGGAGCCGTAGGGGCGAACGCAAAAAGGGCGAACACAAGGTTCGCCCCTACGGCCTATCCACCCTTTACGCCGCCCCCGCCTTTTCGCGCTGGTCCGCGTGCCTGCCCTCGGCGAACTCCTCGATGATCTTCTCGTTGAAGGCGGGGATGTCGTCGGGCTTGCGGCTCGTCACCAGGCCGTTGTCCGTCACGACCTCCTGATCCACCCAGTTCGCCCCCGCATTGCGGAGGTCAGTCTGGAGCGAGGGCCAGGAGGTCAGCGTGACGCCCTTCACGACGCCCGCCTCGATCAGCGTCCACGGGCCGTGGCAGATGGCGGCGACCGGCTTGCCGGCCTCGAAGAACGCCTTGACGAACGCGACGGCCTCGGGGATGACCCGCAGGTTGTCCGGGTTGGCGACGCCGCCCGGCAGCAGCAGGGCGTCGTAGTTCGCCGGGTCCGCCCCCGATAGCGGGAGGTCCACGGGCAGCTTGTCGCCGGGCTTGTCGTGGTTGAATCCCTGCACCCTGCCCTCGACGGGCGAGATCAGGTGGGTGAGCGCGCCTGCCGCGTCCAGCGCCTTACGCGGCTCGGTCAGCTCCACCTGCTCGAAGCCGTCGGCGACCAGGATCGCCACTTTCTTTCCGTCTAGCTGTGCCATCATTGGTTTCCCTTCCTGTTCACATGTTCCGGACTGCGTCCGCTGACACCGTGTTACCCGATGGGCGATAAGGCGAAAACCGAACGGGCGCGAAAATCCCCCTGTTTATTAACCTAATGTCAATACGTTAAGGTAGGATTTTCCGCATCACGAGGTGTATACTAAGACCGTTCATTTTGCCCAACGAGGCATCGCTTTGTGAAAGGACCTCTCAGACCATGGTCGAAACCCCTGATTTCCTCAAAGACGCGGTCAGTCGGCGCACGTTCCTGGCCCGCATGACGGCGGCCGGACTGGGCACCGCCGCTGCCGCCCTCATCGCCGGCTGCGGCGGCAGCAGCAGCAACAGCGGCGGCACCATCAACACCGGCACCGGCACCACCTTCGGCGACTCGGCGAACTTCCCCGGCATCCCCGGCGGCAGTGAGGACGTGGTCGTCCTGAACTACGCCCTGACCCTGGAAACCCTGGAAGCGGACCTGTACCGCCAGGCCCTCAACATCGCCGCAGGCCTGCCCATCGGCACCGCCCTCCCCGCCGACACTTCCGCCTACACGCAGGCGGTCGGCAACGGCGGCCTCGACCCCACCCTGGCGGCCGTCGGCTTCCTGTACCTGAAGCAGTACGCCGCTGTCGAAGCCGCCCACCGCGACTTCCTGCGCGCGGCCATCTCCGGCGCGGGCGCGACTCCAGTCCCGGCCAACCCCAAGGGCTACAGCATCGGCCTGGCGGCGGGGACGGACCTCAAGACCATCCTGACGCTGATCCGCACGGTGGAGGAGACCGGCGTTACCGCCTACCTCGGCGCGGCGGGCTTCCTGACCAACACGGCCTACGTCCAGATCGCGGCCAGCATCTACACCACCGAGGCGCGGCACTCGGCGGGCGTCAACTACGTCCTCGGCCTGCCCACCGGGCCGACCGGTAATGTCGGCGGCAAGCAGCCCGCGGCAGGTGCCGTAGACGAGTTCGAGTACGCCCAGTCGCCCTCGGCGGTCTTGGCCGGCGTCAAGCCCTTCTTCATCATGTAGGCTCTTCCAGGCTCTTCATCCTGTCGGCCACGCGCGCCACAGAAAGGTCTTTTCATTCATGGCTACGCATCTCACACTGTTCTACTCCGTTGACCCGAAGCTCACCGGTGCTACTTCCGTCCCGATCCCCGGCACCACCCCGGACACCAAGGCCCTGAACTTCGCTCTGGCCCTGGAGACGCTCGAAGCCGAGCTGTACCGCCAGGCCCTCCTGCGCCTGACGACCGGCGGCACCGACATGTTCGGCAGTGCAATCGCCGGCCTGGGCCTCGCCTCCACCCAGCTCGACGTGCAGTACCTGACCACCTTCGGCAAGGTCGAGGCCGAACACCGCGACTTCCTCACCACGGCCCTGGGCGGCAACTGGGTGACGACCGCCAAGGCCCTGTTCGACTTCGGGTTCGCCACGACGAACAACTTCGGCACCGCTCCGCTGTCCCGGCTTCAGACTATGCAGCTCATCTATGCCGCCGAGCAGACCGGCATCTCCGCCTATCTGGGCGGCATCACGGCCGGCGGCCTGGTGGCGGGCAGCCAGTATCTGGGGATCGCGGCCAGCATCCTCGGCACCGAAGCGCGCCACACTACGGCGGTCGCCATCCTGCTGAACAGCGGACTGTTCAACGAGACGCCGAAGCTCGCGACCGCGCCGCTGGTCACCCCAACCGTCAAGGACCTGGGCACGGCCAATGGGCCGGGCCTGGACACCGCCCTCCCCCCCGACGCCATCCTGTACGGCGGCGGCACGGTCGCGGCGGACACGACGGTCGCGGGTGACGGCAAGATCAACGGCGTCTCCGGTCCCAGGGGCTTCGTCTTCAGCAACCCGTAGGCCGGCCCGCCGCCCGGTCGAACGAAGCCGGGCGGAAGAACCAAAAATGGCCCCGGAACGCACGAGCGTTCCGGGGCCTCTTCGTGTCCGGTTCCCCCAGGGTTGAAGGCTTTGTTGGGGTGGGGCCAGGGGGCAGTCTTTTTCCACCGTGCCCGCCCCGCCGTTCGTGTCCGCGTCGAGGCCGCCATTCGTGCCGTTCGTATCAGAGGGGCCGGCTAGGGCGTTGGCGGCAGGCACGCCCAGGGAAAGAAGCCCAGCGGCGAGGCCGCGCAGGGCTGCGCCGTGGCACAGGTGATGGTGCGGGCGGCAATTTTCCCGGCCCGTCACAGGGCGAGCCGCGCCCGCAGCATCTCGGTGATCGTCCGCCCGATGATGTCCCCTTGGGCCTGCCCCCGGAGCAGCGCCTGATGCACCTCCAGGATGAGGAGGGGCGTAATGCCCGTGTAGCCCAGGCCCCGCATCTCCACAGCGATGTCCCGGTAGACGCCGGCGGCATCCGGTTCCCTGGCTTCAAATTCCGCGGCTTCAACGCCTCGGGTTTGGGTGTCCCGCTGGGGGGACTGAGGGCAGGGCTGTTCGGGTCGTTGCAAGCGTGCGGTCCTCCTGGGGCGAAAGTCCCCCGAAGTCTAGCAAAGGAAGATGAAAACGCGATGAAGAGGAGGCTCACATTGACGACGGATGACAACAAAACGGCCCCGCCCCGGTTCTCCGGGGCGGGGCCGCTGAGTGTCTCCGCTCGCTAGAAATGCCCGGACAGCGTCGTGGTCTTGCCGCCTGCCGTGGCCGTCACCGTGTAGGTGTCGCCCGCTATCGGGTGGAGCGTGCCGGTGCCGTTGAACTGGGCCGCATAGGTCTGGTTCGTCCCCGGCGTGATCGTTTGCCCCGAGGCCAGCGTGAACTGGTAGACGATGGCCGATGCCCCGTCCGTGTGGCTGTTGGTGATCTGCCCGCCGACCGTGTTGTACTGGCCGTTGTAGGACAGGCCCGTCGTCTTCTGGACCGTCACCGTCACGGTCAAGGCAGTGAGGGGAGCCGTGCTGCTGACGGCGATGTCCTCCTCGCCGTACCACGGGCCGTAGCCGGAGGCGAGCTTGCCCGTCGCCGTCACCGTCCCGCCGCCCCCGGTCCCGCCGCCTCCCCCACCGGCGGCCACGGGCTTCGCCGAGGCTTCCGCCGACAGCGCCGAGGTGCCGACGCTGTTGACGGCGGCGACCTTGTAGTAGTACGTCGTCCCATCCGTCAGCCCCGTGTCGGTGAAGCTGGTCCCGCCGATCCCCGTCTTATAGGGCGTTCCGCCTTCGGCGCCCGACGCTGTGGCCCGGTACAAGTTGTAGCCGGCCACAGGCCCAGAGGGCGCGGACCAGGTAAGCATCGCCTGGGTGTCACCGGCGGCGGCGTTCAGGCCAGTCGGCGCGGCAGGCGCGGTCCCGGCCGCGACCGGCTCTGCCGAAACCTCCGCCGACTGGCTGGAAACGCCGACACTGTTGACGGCGGCGACTTTGTAGTAATAGGTGGTGCCGTCGGTCAGGCCGGTGTCCCCAAAGCTCGTGCCGGTCAGGCCCGTCTTGTAGGGCGTGTTCCCCTCACCCCCGGAGGCCGTGGCGCGGTACAGGTTGTAGCCCGTCACCGTGCCGGAAGGAGCAGCCCAACTGACCGTCGCCTGGCCGTCACCGGTGCTGGCGCTTACATTGGCCGGCGCGGCGGGCGCGGTCGCGCCCCCTCCCCCGCCGCCGCCGGAGCCGCCACTGCCGATTAATGAGGCCAGTAGCGGTTGCAGGACGCTCTGCTTGTTCTGGTTCACCGTCTGCCAGTCGTTTTGCAGGATGCCGCCGGTGTCGCCCGAGTCGGGGTTGAGGCACCAGAACGTGAAGCTGAAGCTGCCCGCGCTGATGTAGCTCGCCATGCTGTGGAACCACTGGTCGTCCGAGGCCGTCTGGTCCAGCGTCCCGAACTCGCCGATGTAGACCGGCGCGATGTTGTTCTGGACCAGGTAGCCCCAGTGCTTGGTCCAGACGCCGGGCAGATTATTCGGGTAGCTCGGGTCGGAGAACCAGGACTGCCCGTAGACGCTCGCCGGGTAGTCGTGCGTCGAATACACGAGTTGATTAGCGACGTTGAGCTGCACCGGCGCGCTTCCCGCCGCTTCCAGGTTGCCGCCCCACCAGTAGGAGCCGCCGTTCACCGTCTGGATGCCTTCCACGATGATCAGCAGGTGCGGGTTGACGGCCTGGATGGCATTCCCGCAGCGCTGGGCGGCTTGGCGCCAGTCGGTGGACTGATCGCCCGAACCCCAGGTGGCCGGGTCGTGCGGCTCGTTATGCAGGTCGCAACCGATCACCGTGTCGTTGCCCTGGTAGCGCGAAGCCAGCATCGTCCAGTCGCTGATCCAGCGCTGCTCGGAGTAAGCCCCCGTGTACCACAAGGCCGACTGCCCGCCCGAGTCGGGCCGGTGCCGGTCCAGGATGATCTTCAGGCCGCGCGCCTGACAGCCGGCCACCAGCTTGTCCATGATCTGGAGGCCGGTCAGCCCTTGCAGGTCCGGGTTCTGGTTATAGTCAATGCCGTTCGGCGTGCTGCCCGAATCGAAGAGCTGATTGCAGTACGGCACGCGCAGGCAGTTGTAGCCCAGGCCCTTGATCTGGTCCAGCAGGGACCCCATGGAGCGCGCCCACAGCCCGTGCGGGCAATAATTGGAGGTTTCCATCCCGAACCAGTTCAGGCCGGTCAGCCGGACGACGTTGCCCTTGGAGTCAACGATCTTCGTCCCGCTGGTGTGCAGATAGTTCTGCGCGTGGGCGCGCAAGGGCGCGAGGCAGAGCAGCGCCGCCAGCAGCAGTGCGGGCAGCGGGCCGCCCCTCAGCCGATGGGCTGAAGGGGGCACAGTGGAGGAGGCTTCTCTAAGCATCGAGTATTTCCTTTCGGTTATGGGCCGTCAATCGTAACGGATCACACTATGGTTTTACCCACATTCTCACGATAGCGGGTATGCTCTTGGTGGAGGCGAGTAGCCATGGATGAGATACAGACGGGTTTGCATGCTGTCGGCCAGACGCCGGACTATGAGGCGGTACTGAGCGAGGTGGCGACCCTGCTGGAAGCCGCACGACGGGCGGCGGCCCGGTCGGTCAACGCCGTGATGACGGCGACCTACTGGCAGATCGGGCGGCGGCTGGTCGAGGTGGAGCAGGAGGGGCAGGAGCGCGCAGGTTATGGGACGCAGCTCCTGAAGCGACTTTCCGTTGATCTGGCGGCCCGGTTCGGGCGCGGCTTTTCGGAACGTAATCTGGAACAGATGCGGCTCTTTTATCGGGCTTGGCCAATTTCGCAGACAGTGTCTGCGAAATTCGGGGAGGATGTCCAGTTCCCGCTGCCATGGTCCCACTACGTCCAACTATTGTCGGTCCAGTCGGACAAGGCCCGCAGCTTTTACGAAACCGAGGCCCTGCGCGGTGGGTGGTCGGGACGTCAGCTGAGTCGCCAGATCGGCACCCAGTTTTATGAGCGGACCGCTCTTTCTCGGAACAAAGCCGCCATGCTGACGAAGGGCGGCGTCCCCAAGCCGGAGGACGCCGTGACGGCAGAAGGCGAGATCAAGGACCCATTCGTACTGGAATTCCTGGGCCTGCGGGATGAGTATTCCGAACACGACCTGGAAGAAGCTTTGATCCGCCACTTGGAGTCGTTCCTGCTCGAACTCGGCCCCGACTTCACATTCGTAGCCCGCCAGAAGCGGCTCCGCGTTGGCGACTCCTGGTTTCGGATGGATCTGCTGCTGTATCACCGCCGCCTGCGCTGCCTCGTCATCATTGACCTCAAAATAGGGGAATTCAGCCCTGCGGATGCAGGACAAATGAATCTGTACGTCAACTATGCCGCCGAACACCTGACCCTGGATGGCGAGAACCGGCCCGTCGGGCTGATCCTCTGCTCCAAGCCGAACGCCGCCGTCGCCCACTATGCGCTTGAAGGTTTAGGGAACAACATCCTGGCTGGGGAATACCGGCTGATCCTCCCCGATCCCGCGCGTCTCGAAGCTGAACTTGCCCGCACGCGCCGCCTTTTGGAAGGCCCGGTACTGGACGAACACGGCGGCGCTCCTTGACTTCCACCCCCATTTTGTGCTATTCTAATGGCTGTTTTGACCGCCCGGAGACACGCATCTTCCCCGAGAGTGCCCCAGCGGCAGGAGGAAGAAAACGCCATGACCGACGCCCCCGCGCCTCAACCGGAAGACCATTCCGAGAGCCAATCTGTTAATCAGTCCGGTAATCAACTCGAAGCCGAGTATGATCCCGAATACCAGCCCAAAGCACGCCCCGAGTACCAGCCCAAGCCCCTCGTCGCCATCGTCGGGCGGCCCAATGTCGGCAAGTCCACGCTCTTCAACCGGCTCGTCGGCCGGCGCATCGCCATCGTGGAGGACACGCCCGGCATCACGCGCGACCGGCTGTACGCCGAGGGCGACTGGAACGGCCGCGAGTACAGCCTCGTGGACACCGGCGGCATCCAGATGTTTGACCCGGACCCCCTGAAGGCCCAGATCCGGGCGCAGGCCGAGATCGCCATGGAGGAGGCCGACGTCATCGTCCTCGTCGTGGACACGACCGTCGGGCTGACCTCGGACGACATGGAACTCGCCAACGCCCTGCGCCGCTCGCCCAAGCCCCTCATCGTAATCGCCAACAAGGTGGACAACGGCGACCAGGAGAACCGCAACGTCGCCGAGGTGTACGGGCTGGGCCTGCCGAACGTCTTCCCCGTCTCCGCCCTGGGTGGGCGCGGCGTCGCGGACGCTCTGGATGCCATCGTCGAGCGCTTCCCGCCTGCGCTGCCCAAGGCCGGCGAGGAGATCGAAGACGACCGGATCAAGATCGCCATTATCGGGCGGCCCAACGTCGGCAAGTCGTCGCTCCTGAACTCGATTCTGGGCGAGGAGCGCGCCATCGTCTCCCCCATCGCCGGCACGACGCGCGACTCGATTGACACCGCCTTCACCTTCCACGCCGCCGGGGGCGACCGCGAAGTCGTCCTGATTGACACGGCTGGCATCCGGCGGGCGGGCAAGATCCAGGGCAGCGTCGAGTACTACACCGTCCTGCGCGCCATGCGGGCCATCGAGCGGGCCGACGTGGTCATGCTGGTCGTGGACGGACACGACGGCGTCACCGACGGTGACAAGCGCGTCGGCGGCTACGCCCACGAGGCGGGCCGGGCGGGCATCATCGTCGTCAACAAGTGGGACGTCGGCCGCAAGGACGTGCTGGAGGAGATGCCGGGCCAGAACCCGATGACCGTCTTCTCCGCCGAGCTGCGCGACGCCATGCACTTCATGGCCTACGCGCCGCTGGCCTTCACGAGTGCCCTCACCGGCAAGGGCGTCACGGCGGCCGTCGAGGCCGCCCTGGACGCCGCCGAGGCGCACTCCATGCGTATCCCGACGGGCGAGCTGAACCGCATCGTCCGGGACGCCGTGGACGCCCACCCCTACAACGATAAGGGCAAGTCGCTTAAGGTCAAGTACGCGACCATGCCGACCGTCAAGCCCCCGACCATCGTCCTGTTCGTCAACGACCCCGAGCTGATGCACTTTTCCTACCTGCGCTATTTGGAGAACCGCATCCGCGAATCCTATGCCTTCGAGGGGACGCCGCTGCGGCTTCAGGTCCGCAAGGCGGCGAAAGACAAGGAGAAAGAGTGATTTGACCGAGATCGCGCGGATGCGCTTCATGAGCAGCCAGAAACCGTCCGAGCGCGGGATGCTCCTCCTGAACGACGACGGCACGCTCCAAATAAAGCCCACCGAGGAGCTGCGTGACGAGATGGCGCGGCTGGAAGAGGTCGCCCTGGACCGGGCGCGGACGTTCGGGACGCGGCTCGGCGTCAGCCTCCTTGTCCTCGGGACACTCGCCGTGGGGGTCGGCTGGGCCGTCGGGCGCGTCTTCGGCAAGATGGGCTACAACCTGAGCCTGCCGCGCCCCGTGGATGCCGTCTCGCTGACGCACGAGGAGGGCGGCGGCGTCCGCCTGACACTGCGCGGGGCGAACCGCTTGCAGGTCATCCAGATGGCCTGGAACCCTGACGAGGTGCTGCAAGGCGAGACGGAGAACTTCGTGGCGAAGTTCGACGCGCTGCGCCGGAAGCCGGAGTAGCCCATGCGGCGACTGTTTCATCGGGCTGCCTTTTCCGCCCTCTTGTTTGCCCTTCTGCTCCCCGCCCATGCCGACGGCCCCGGCTCCTTTTTCCTGCGCGACGGCGACACCGTGGTCTTCTACGGTGACTCGATCACCGAGCAGCAGAACTACGGGCGCGACATCGAGACGTATGTACTCACGCGCTACCCAGACCTTCACATCAAGTTCATCAACTCCGGCTGGACGAGCGACCTGGTTTCCGGGGGCAAGGGCGGTTCGGTGGAGACGCGGGTCAAGCGCGACGTCCTGCCCTACCACCCCACCGTTGTCACGATCCTGCTGGGCATGAACGACGGCGAATACACCCACTTCAAGCAGTCCAACTACGACGCCTACACGGACGGGCTGACGCTGCTGGTGGACCGGCTGACGCGGGAACTCCCCGGCGTCCGGCTGACGCTGCTGACGCCGACCTTCTACGACGAGGGGGCGCCCGGCTCGCGCCACATCCACGGCTACAACGACGTCCTGCTGAAGTTCCGGGACTTCGTCAAGACCCTGGGCGGCAAGCGGGACATCCTCGCCGTGGACCTGAACGCGCCGCTGGCTGAGGCCACCCGGCGGGGTCGTGCGCTCGACCCGCGGTTCACCCTGATCGCGGACGGCGTCCACCCGAACGAAGCGGGGCAGGCAATCATGGCGGCGGCCATCCTGAAAGCCTGGCACGCGAAGGCCGCCCCGACCGAGGTCCTGCTGGACCCGGCCGCCCCGACTCCCGTGACCGATTCCCTCCCGTGGCCCCTGCCCGAGAAAGCCGCCCCGGCCTTCGCCGTCTCGCCGCTGCCCGGCATGTTCGACGCCTTCCGCGCGCGGGCCTCGGGCCTGACTTCCGACCAGTATGACCTGCTGGTGGACGGCCGGCCCGTTAAGACCGTGACCCGCCGGGAGCTTGCGGCGGGGCTGGACCTGACGCGGCTGCCGGGCCTCCCCCAGAGCAAGCAGGCGGCCCAGGTCCGGGACCTCGTCCAGTCCCGGCTGGACGCCTGGCGCTACCTGTGGAACACCGGCCCGAACGCCATCGCGCACAAGGGCGACGCGCCTTCCAGCACCGAGGTCGCCGCGCTGACCGCCATTGACCACTGGCTGGACGACCGGCGCGACCGCGCGCACGATGCCGCCCAGCCGCAGCCGCACACCTTCTCACTACGCCCGGCCGCGCCATCCCGCGTGGCGACGACGGCCCCTCCCGCCGCGAATTCGCCCGCTGCCAGGCGTCAGGCACTCACCATCAGCAAACACCAGGCCCCCAGGAGACTCCAACGATGACACCCTTACGCTTCGGCATTGTCGGCTGCGGCATCATCTCGGGAACGCACGGCGACGCGCTCGCCAAACTCAAACAGGAAGGCCTGGCCGAGTTCGTGGCGACCACGGACGTAGACCCCGAGCGCGCCCAGGCGTTCGCCGCCCGCTACGGCGGCGAGTCAGTGAAATCCTTTGAGACGTTGCTGGCGCGGCCCGATATTGACGCCGTGACCCTCTGCACGCCCTCGGGCCTGCACGGGCGCATGGCAGTCCAGGCCGCCCACGCGGGCAAGCACGTCCTGTCCGAGAAACCCCTGGATGTCTGGATCGGGGCCGTGGACGAAGCCATCGCCGCCGCGAAGGAGGCCGGAGTCGTCTACGGCGGCGTCTTCCAGGAGCGCTTCTCGCCCGCCGCCCGCAAGGTGAAGCGGGCGATTGACGCGGGCGCGTTCGGGGAGATCGTGCTGGCCTGCGCCGAGACCAAATGGTATCGCGGCCAGGGCTACTACGACAGCGGGGACTGGCGGGGGACGTGGGATTTGGACGCCGGGGTCTTCTCGAATCAGGGCATCCACAGCCTGGACAAAGTCCAGTGGCTGGCCGGCCCCGTCGCCGAGGTACTTTCCGCCACCCTCACGCCCGGCTTCCACCGCGACATCGAGGGCGAGACGTTGGGCGTCGTCACCGTCCGCTTCGAGAGCGGGGCGCTGGGCACCCTGACCATGACGACCCTGGCCTATGACGGCTTCCCGGAGCGCGTGGACGTGTCCGGGACGAAGGGCTGCGCCATGCTGGTCGGCGACCATCTGGCCCACTTCAAGACGTCGGAGCCTTACGAGGACAGTGAGGCCGGCCCCGAGGTTTCCAACGGTCCCACCGGCAACACCGCCAGCGACCCCGCCGCCATCGGCGGCGACGGCCATCTGGGCAACGTCCGCGACTTCGTCCTCGCCATCCGCGACGGCCGCGCGCCGATGGTTTCCGCCCAGAGCGCCCGCCCCGCCGTCAAGCTCCTGAACATGATCTATGAGAAGGCCGGAGTCGGGCCGTATGCGACCTAACCCCGGCGCGAGCGCCGACCCTTCCCTGTTAAGGAAGGGGAAGGTCAGACAATCTTGAGGCTAGTAATGCATGTCGTGGTATTTGCCCCCGCTGATTTCCACCCGCAGTTGTGAGAGGGTGAGCGGCTGGCGTGTCCCCGTGAGGATTCCCGACCAGACTCGCGTAGCCTGTCCGCCGGAAAGCTGGAAAAGTTCAGCCCGCTGTCCCGAGGCGTAGCCACCGAATTCGCAGTACACAAGGCAGTAGCCCTGAGAGATGCCCGCGAAGATCAGCCGCCGGAAGGGCCGGAGTTTGGGGCCGAGAACATCCGTGGTTTGGTAGGCTTGGCCAGGATCAACCATGCCGTTCAGGACGTCTTTACCGTCGGGGATGAGTTGCTTCCGCACAGGCTCGGGGATTTCCCGCACGGTCTTGACGATTGCGAAATCGTCATGGAGTAGGTGCTGTTTGTCCTGCTCGGACAGGGTATGCCGGGCTGGAATGGCGGCGGGTGTTGCTACCGGCTTCGGCTGTGGTTTGGCGTGAGCCACCTGAGCGGTCATTGTTGCTGAAGCGATTAGGACGAGAACTGTTTGCTGCCTCATCATCGGCTCCCTCCTTCGTGGTGATACTGCCCAATTAGTCCCTGCCCGAGCGCCCCGGCTTCATTTCATCTCATCGCGGTGTATAGGCAGCATTTTGTGCCACAATGAAATCAAATCGCCCTGTTTCCAAATAGTTACCTCCTCGTAAAAACGGGGCACCCGCTTGTTCCCCGTGGGACAAGATCAGAATGGCGTGTGCGTGGGACATGAATTTCTCTAGGCAGCAGGGACACTCTATAACGCGGTTGTAGCGGAAAGAGGGCAGGGACAAGCCCCGCCCCTACGCCGATGGCTTCCCGAACGTAGGGGCGGGGCTTGTCCCCGCCCTCCTCATTTCCTCTTCCTCCGCTGCTCAGAGAGCCGTACATGCTCAGATTACACCTTCTGCTCATTCTCCTCCCTTTGTCTTTGCTGAACACTCTCGGCGCAGAAGCGGGGAGCCACAAAACGCCACCACGAACGACGTTTTATGGCAATGCACCTCTGAATGCCGATGACGCAAGGCACATCCAGAACGACACTTTCACCATCGTTAAGACTGTTAGGGAAATGCCAACCCCTATCCAGGCTCTCCTCACACCCAATAGGAAACACCCCTTTAGTGGTATGGCCAATCCCGGCCAGGACTTTGAGCGAACGGATGCCATAAGAGGAAGGCGTTTGCCTTTCCAGAGGCTGATCTTTGCGGCGATGAATGCCCACTATTGCCTGGTCTATTTCGAGCAGGGCGGCTTCGGCTACAGCGAGCGCGTCATCCTGTCCCGCCTTGAGAACGGGCGGGCGACGATGCGGTGGAGTGCGAACCTGTCAGACGGCAGGCGGTTCAGAACATTCCCCGAGCTGCGCGCGGCGATTAGAAACGGCAGACGTCATATATTCGCCGCTTCCTCATACCGCGCCAGCTTCTCCCGCCGGAACTCCGCGTAACGGTCGGCGGCGATGGCCTCCCGTATCCCCTCCATGAGAAATGCGTAGTGGGCGAGGTTGTGGTACGTCGCCAGGCGCGACGCCAGTATCTCGTCGCACTTGTACAGGTGCCGGAGATACGCCGCCGAGTAGCGGCGGCAGACGTTGCAGGAGCAGTCCGGGTCTACGGGGCCGAAGTCGTCGGTGTAGCGGCTCCCCTTGATGTTGATGCGCCCGCGCGTCGTGTAGAGCGTCCCGTTGCGGCCCAGGCGGGTCGGCAGGACGCAGTCGAACATGTCTATCCCCTGCGCGACGGCATCCAGGATGTCGCGCGGCATCCCGACCCCCATCAAGTAGCGCGGCTTGTGCGGCGGCAGAAATGGAACGCTCCAGCCGACGGCGGCCTGCATCATGTCCGGCGGCTCCCCCACCGAGACGCCGCCGACCGCGATGCCCGGCGTGTCCTGGGCCGCCACGAACTGCGCGCTCTCCGCCCGCAGGTGTTCATATGTCCCCCCCTGCGCGATGCCGAACAGTAGCGGACCCGTCTGCTGCGCGTCGTGGTAGGTCTTGCAGCGTTCCAGCCACCGGTGCGTCCGCTCGGTCGCTCCCCGCGTCGCCTCTTCGGCGCAGGGGTACGGCGGGCACTCGTCGAAGGCCATGATGATGTCCGCGCCCAGGGCGTGCTGCACCTCGATGGACCGCTCCGGGCTGAAAAAGTGTTCGCTCCCATCTAAATGGGATTTGAACTTGACGCCCTCCTCGGTGATCTTGCGAAGCTCTTCCAGGGAGAACACCTGGAAGCCGCCGCTGTCGGTCAGCATCGCGCCGTCCCAGGCGATGAACTCGTGCAGGCCGCCCGCCTTTCGCACCAGCTCATGGCCGGGCCGCAGGTACAGGTGATAGGTGTTGCCGAGGATGAGCCGGTAGCCAAGCTCCCACACCTCCTCCTGCGTCATGGCCTTGACCGTGCCGCGCGTGCCGACGGGCATGAAGACGGGGGTTTGGATGGGTCCGGGGGCGTGGGGCAGGGTCAGAAGCCCGCACCGTGCGCCGGTCTGCGACGAGCGGTGGGTGATGGAGAAGACGGTCATGCCAGGGATTATACCCGAGGCCGTCTTGTCGGGGGGTGAGCGCACGGAGCATGGGGGGGGCGCAGCATCAGGCCGCGCCTCTACCGACAGATTAAATGTCTTCCGGCTGGATGATGACGACTTTGCCGTCTCGCCAGGTGGAAGTGGTCACGCCTGTTTTCTTATGGTCAAGAACCGCCTCATGTCCAGCCTGCTGAATCAGTTCTGTCAGAAGATCAGTATCGGAGAAGAGGCGCTTCAATTCTGCGCGGGCGGCCAGCTTTTTCGTGTCTGGTTGCACATCAGGCTCTTGCGTGGACACACTACCCATTGTCGGCGATTCCTTTCATCTGCTGCCAGGTTTCTAGCCTGTGAACGACTTCCGCCTGTCCCAGCCGCTGCTCTGCGACAAGCAAAGTTTTCCCACTCTCCGTGTTGTTGTAAGCGCGCCAGTCGTTGGCAAGTGGCTTATAGAGGTTGAAGAAGTTTTTCAGGCCAGCCACATAACGTCTGCGGATCACGTCTTCGGGGATGTGGTGACCACCCCGCTGTACACGCTCGGCAACACGCTGGATGTTCAGTTCCGGGCTTGCGAGCCAGAAGAACAGCAGTTGAAATTCATAGCCTGCTTCCTGTAGTCGCCTGACGCGGGGAGCGAGAGAACGGCTGGCGAGCGTCGTCTCGATGGCGAAATCCTCCCGCCGCCCCTCATGTTCGCCCATCGCGTTGATGAGTATACGGCTGGCCCGCGCGTCTTTGTTCTCACCTTCCACCTCCGGTAAGCCTTTGGCGATCTCGTCCGCGTTGATGTACGGGACTTGATCTCCCAAGATGAGCGCGGCACTGGTGGACTTGCCGGAGCCGTTCCCGCCGCCGATAATGATGAACTGTGGGGGCAATGCCATTCCATGGTCTCCTCTGCGGCATTGTACCACGGGTGCAGCCCAAAAGAATAGGGCGAACACAAGGTTCACCCCCACGGTCGGAGACAAACGGCCTACAGCGTGACCTTCTCGTTCTCGCCGGGCTGGGCTGGCTTGCCGGTGACGGCGACTTTCGCCAGGCTGACCAGATGGGCGATGGGGCTGGAAGGCGCGTCCCAGTATTCGGCCTGGTCGGCGTTTATCTTCAGCAGCGCGATGTCCGGCTCGTCCACGCCCTTCGGGAACCAGGCTTTCAGGGCAGGCTCCCATAGCTCCTCGATCTTGGCCTTGTCCCGGACCAGTTCGGCGCGGCCCGACAGGGAAACGTAGGTCTGCGTCTTGGGGTCCGAGAAGGCGACGTTGACGTGCGGCTTGTCCTCGATCTGGTGGACCTTGACCGACTCGCCGTAGGTGAAGAACCAGACGTCGCCGTCGAACTCCACCTTCTTGTTCGAGGACATCGGGCGCGAGTTCAGCCGGCCCTCCGCGTCTATCGTCGTCAGCATTCCGAAGTCTATCTCTTTGATCAGCGCGGCGATCTTCTTCACCTCGTCCTGATGCTGGGCATGATCCGCCATTTTGGGTAAATCCTCTCTGAAAACGTACTCCTTCGGAAGTACCCACAAACGCGGACGGGGACAACATGGCCCGCCGCGACAGAACGAGGCACCCCCATTAACACCCACTGGTTACGGACAGGGGCGGCCTTGGCCGTCTTCTGCCTGCTGCTCGCGTTGCGCGTCGCCAATGCCGACGCGCCGCCGACCACTTCCCCGCCGCCCGCCGTGGACCCGGCCTTTTACGACTACGACGCCGCCGCGCCGTTCCCCGTGACCGAGAAGCCGTTTGAAGTCCAGGACGGCATCCCCATCACCCGGCTGACTTATCCCAGCCCGTTCGTCTCGCCCTATGCCGTCAACAACACCGTCACGGCCTACTTCTTCCAGCCTCCGGGGCTGGGTCCCCACCCCGCCATGGTGGTGCTGCACGAGTGGAACGCCGGCTCGACGGTGGGCGCGTTCAAGCTGGCGCAGGCCGCTGTCAGCGCCGGGGTGGCCGCGCTCGTGGTCGTCGAGCCGTACAGCCTGAACCGCAAGCCGCGTGGGCCGCAGTACGATGGTCGGGATGACACGGAGATATTGTCGGGGAACGTGCCGCACATGGTCAGCGCATTGCGGCAGGCCGTTCTGGACTCGCGCCGGGGGCTGGACTACCTGGCGCGACGGCCGGACATTGACCCGAACCGGCTGGGCATCGCGGGCATCAGCCTGGGCGGCATCCTCAGCGGCCTGACGGCGGGCGTGGACCCGCGCATCAAGGTAGTCATCACGATCGTCGGCGGCGCGGACTTCGCCAAGGGCTTCTGGGACGGCATCGCGACGCGCCAGTACCGGCGCGAGATTCTCCGCAGCGGCTACACCTATGAGACTTATCAGGCTGCGATGGCCCCAGTGGACGCCGCGAGTTGGCTTCCCAAGCGGCACTTCAACCCCGAAGACGTGTTGATGATCAACGGGCGCTATGATCTGGTCGTCCTGCCGGACGGCGCGAAGGCGCTGGCCAAAGACTTCAGCGGGACGAAGATCGTCTGGCTCAACACGGGCCACTATGGGGCCGCCTCGGCGGCGGACGCGGCGGCGGAGTTGGGTCGGCAGTTCCTGCGCGCCCGCTTCTTCGGCGAGACGGCGGGCTTCCGCCGCCCCGACGGCCTGCCCGCCCGGACGATCAAGCTGGGCCTGCTGCTCGGCGGCCACGAAGGAGTCAGCCCGGTCATCGCCGCCCCGCTCATTAACCTCGACGGGCCGGGCCGCTACACTGTTGACGGACAGGTCACACTGCACGGGCTGTCGCTTGCGGCCTCGGCGCGCATCGGCCTGATCTCCTCCGTCGGCGTCGAGTTCCCCCTGCTTCACGGGCAGGTCAGGCCGCGCCCGTTCGTGATGTTCAGCATCACGCTTTAGCGCCAGGTGCCAGCCGTCGCCGAATCTCCTGGACGGCGTGTGTTCCGCCGACGGCGATGACGAACACGGCCAGGGCGTAGACCCACCAGGGCAGGCCGCGTCCGAAGGCGAAGACGTAGGTGTAGGGAAGGAACCAGAAGAAAACGCCCAGCGCGACCACGCCCGCCGCCGGCTGCTTCCGGCGGACGCGGGCGGCCAGCCACGCCATCGTCCCCCAGAACAGCGGGTGGTGGGCCAGGTACAGCACGGCGAACAGAACGGGATTAACCCCGTAGTGCCCGCCGATTTCAGTGATATGCCGCCAGAGTGTTTGTGTCATGTCACTGATGTCATGGGCCGGCTGCTGAGGGTGCGAGAACAGGCCAGGCGAGCAGGCCAAAGGGGATGAGGACGAGTGAATGAATTCACTCGCTCCAGTCGGATTTGTCCAGGGGACAACAGAACGGAACAATCCCGAACGTCCGCCTGTCCTCGGTGTTCTTCTCTTCCGTCCCCTGGACGGGTCCGGCGGAAGCGAGTGAATTCATTCACTCGTCCGGCACCCCGCCCGCTCCGGTGCCCCGGCTCACTTGCCGCAGTCGCGGCTGGCATCAATTGTCTCAATCAAACGGGATCGCGGGTGGCGGCAGGAGTGAGCCGGCGGCGCGGCAGGCGTCGAAGTAAGCCGTAACCTGTTCGCCCGTGGTCGCGGCATACTCGCCAGAGCCGGGGAACAGCTCGGGGGCCACGACGAGCGGCGCGGGGAACGACAGGGCCAGTGCGCCGAGCAGGCCGGTGACCAGCGCGCACTCCTGCTCCGTCGCAAAGGCCACCCGCACCAGGTGGGTCAGGTCGAGGCCATATTGGACCAGCACTTCCAGACTCGGGAAGCGGCCGGTGTCCGCATGACGCCGCAGCAGCGCCTCCTTCTCCGCCGGGTCCGTCACAGGCTGGCATGCGGCGCGCGGGCGCCAGGCTTTCGTGTTGTACGGGAGGAGCGCCACCTGGGGCAGCGCCAGGACGGCCCTGCGGTCAAAAAGCAGCAGCGCGTGCGGGTAGCCCCGCCGCAGCTTGTCCCGCAGCAGCGGCGTGTCGGGAGCCAGAGACAGATGCACCCAGTCCGCCAGGCCGAGCATCCGGTCGCGCCGCGCCGCCGTCGCGCGGGGCGTGATGCCGGACGCGGCGAGGACACTTTGGGCGTACAAGGCACCGTCCTGCACAATGTGCGGGATGTAATGCAGCGGCGTCGTGTGGTAAAGGAGCGGGCCGCCGTCCATGCCGTCAAGCCTCCCCGAGCATGCCGTCCTGTTCGCGGCGCGCGGCGGCGAAGGCGGCGACGCAGGCCGGGTCCCACTGTATCCCCGCGCCTTCCTCCAGGATCTGGAGGGCACGGGGGACATCCATCCCCTTGCGGTAGGGCCGGTCCGTGGTCATGGCGGAGAAGGCATCGGCCACGGCCATGATCCGGGCCGGGAGGGGCGTCTGGTCCCCCGCCAGCCCGAAGGGGTAGCCCAGCCCGTCCCAGCGCTCGTGGTGGTGGCGGACGGCGTCCAGGGCCGCCTCGAATCCCGGCACGGCCCCGACGATGATCGCCCCCATCATCGGGTGCTGTTTGATCGCCTCAAACTCTTCTTCCGTCAGCCTCCCTGGCTTCCGCAGGATGTGGTCGGGGACGCCGATCTTGCCCACGTCGTGCAGCAGGGCGGCCAGGAGCATTTCCCCCTGCTCCTTCCCCCCCAGGCCCATCTCCTGGGCGATCTGGAGGCTGTAGGCCATGACGTCTTCGGAATGACGGCGCGTGTAGCGGTCCTTGGCGTCCACCGCCGTCACCAGCGCGTTCAGCATTGAGAGGTCAGCCGGGGCGCACGGGAGCAGTGCGCGCAGCCGGTCGGTCAGGTCCCCGCGCCCGGTCCCGCCGGTCTTGACGCGGGCAAGCCGCGCGTCCGCCGCCGCCAGGGCGTCCAGCCGCTTGGGGCCGTCGTCGGGGAACACGGCGATGCCGATGGAGAGGGTCAGCGGGATGACCGCGTCGTAGCCGTCAGGCCTATAGCCCGTCCCGGCGAGACTCGCCACCAGGCGGTCCGCCAGCCGCACCGCCCCCTCGGCCCCCAAGCCCGGCAGCAGCAGGGCGAACTCGTCGCCGCCATAGCGGGCCAGAGTGTCGCCCGGCCGGCAGGCGGCGCTCAAAGCCTGGCCGACCTGCCGCAGAAGGTCGTCGCCCACGGAATGGCCGTAGCCGTCGTTGAAGAACCGGAAGTTATCCAGGTCCATCATGGCAATGGCGAGCGGCAGCCCGCTCCGGCGGGCCGCCTCGGCCTCCTGCTCCAGACGCTTGTGGAATGCCCGGTGGTTCAGCAGGCCCGTGAGCGGGTCCCGATCGGCCCGCTCGACGGCCTCGGTGAGCAGGCGCCTGGTCTGCGCCAGGAGCAGGTGGGTGTGGTCAATCGGGGCGGCGTCACGCAGCGTGACGAGCCAGAGCGGGGGGGTGTGGGAAGGAGGGGAGACGGGCAGCGGGCTGATGTCGAGCAGGACGAGGAGGGGCCGGCCAGCGCATTCGCCGGCCAGCGCCTCGCCTCGCACCGGCAGCCCGGCCGCAAGGCAGGAGCGCACGCGCTCTGCCAGTGCAGGCTGGGTCAGCGCGTCCCGGAAAGCATCCAGCGCCTGGGCGAGTGTCCGGCCGCAGGCGGGATCGCAGAGGCCCATCCGCAGGCAGGCAGGGTTGGCGTAGACGATACGCAGGGCACCGAACTCGGGGGCGGACGCCTCGACCACCAGCGTCGCGTCCCGTGCCTGACTCAGCAGCGTTTCCAGCAGGCCCGCCTGCGCGTCGGGGCCGCCGGGGATGCCAATCGCCGGGGGAGTGCGCGCAGTCGTCTCGGGTGTGGCACCGCTGAACATGGATTAGCCCCAACATCAGGCCGTCAAAGTCTTGCGTGTCCAGCAAGACACGGGCGCCTGGGCCGAACAAGAACGCCACTGCCATTGTCGGCTGTTACGGCGCAATACTTCAGCCCCGGCGCAGAACGCCGGGGCGGCTCACCGTCACCAGCCGCCCTTCTTGGCCCGCTCCGGCAGCGGGTGCGCTTCCAAGTACTCGTCGTAGGTGCCGCGGAAGTCCAGCAGGCCATCTTCCGTGAACGACAGGATGCGCGTCGCCATCTCGGAGATCAGGTCCCGGTCGTGCGAAACGACGAAGGCCGTCCCGGCGAACTGCGACAGCCCTTCGGCCAGTGCCGAGACCGCCTCCAGATCGAGGTGGTTGGTCGGCTCGTCAAAGATCAACACCGGACTCTTCTCCAGCATCAGCTTCGCCATCAGCAGCCGAGCCGCCTCGCCCCCGGATAGCGCCTCGGTCAGCTTCAGACTCTCGTCGCCCTTAAACAACATCTGGCCGAGCAGGCCGCGCACGAACTGCTGCCCCTGGTTCTCCTCGTCAAAGCCCATCACCCAATCCAGGGCAAGGACGCCCGAAGGGATGCCGCTGCGGTAGTCCTGCGGGTAGTAGCCCCAGGTCATGCCCGTCCCCCACTTGACCGTGCCGGCGTCCGGCATCAGGTCCCCGACCAGGCAGCGGATGAGCGTCGTCTTGCCCACGCCGTTCGGGCCGATAATTGCCACTTTCTCGCCCCGCGAAACCTCAAAACTAATGTCCTTTAGAACGCACTGCCCGTCGAACGACTTGGACAGCCCCGCGACAGTGACGACCTCGCGGCCCGACGGCTTCCGCTGCTCGAACCGGATGTAGGGGCGCGAGATGTTGGACTTCTTCATCTCGGTCGGCGCGAGCCGGGCCATCTCCTTGCGGCGCGACTGCACCTGGGACGACCGCTGGCCGGCCGCGAAGCGGTTAACGAACTCCTGGAGTTGGGCGATCTTCTTGCCCTTGTCCTTGTTGTCGTTCTCGATCCTTTGCCGCGCCTGCATCTTGTGTTCCACCATGTCGTCGTAGGAGCCGGGGTAGTTGATGATGGTGTCGTAATCAATGTCGGCGATGTGGGTGCAGACCGCATTCAGAAAGTGCCGGTCGTGCGAGATGACGATCAAGGTGCCTTTATAATCCAGCAGGAATTCTTCCAGCCAGTGGATCGTCTCCAGGTCCATGTAGTTGGTCGGCTCATCCAGCAGCAGGGCGTCGGACCCGCCGAACAGGGCCTGGGCCAGCAGGACGCGGAACTTGTAGTCGTTGGGCAGGCTCGCCATCAGGTCGGAATGCTTGTCATCGGGGATGCCGATGCCGCGCAGCATCTCGGCTGCCTCCATCTCGGCCTCGTAGCCGTTCTCATCCGCGATCATCGTTTCCAGGTCCCCCAGACGCTCCATCATGGCGTCGGTGAACTCCTCCGCCTCGCAGAGCGCGTTGCGCTCCTTCAAGGCGTTCCAGAGGGTCGGGTTGCCCATCATGACCGTGTCGATGATGCGCTCGCCGTCGAAGGCGTTCTGGTTCTGGCTCAGGACGCCGACCTTGCGCGGGCGGCTGACCGTCCCCCGGTTGGTCGGGTCAATCTCGCCGGTCAGGATTTTCATGAATGTGGACTTGCCCGCCCCGTTGGGGCCGGTCAGGCCGTAACGGTTGCCGGGCGTGAATTTGACGGAAACCTGGTCGAAAAGGGTGCGCGTTCCGTATGACTTGGAAACGTCCTGGACGGTGATCATGACAATATATTCCCTGTAAAACGTACTTGGTGAGTTCGCGTTGATTATACCCCAGCTTTTTCGCGGCAGCGGGGCGGACTCGTGTTATAATAACACCGAGGCGACAAAGATGGTTTCTTCGGTCATGGAAGCGGATGAAGTGGACTCAGGCGGGGACGGTGTGGCGGCGGCGGCCTACCGGCTGACTAGCGACGGCGCGCTCCTGCGGGCGTATCCCTGGCAGGCAAGCCTCTACGAGAGGCTGTCCGACCCGGCGGGCGAACTGGGAGGCCTTTTGCCCGCCCCCACCGGCGCGGGCAAGGTCGAGGCGGTCGTCATCCCGGCCCTGGGCCTGCATCGGGGCGGCGCACCGCGCCGCCTGTTCCTGATCGGGCCGGACGGCTCGCCCCTGGACGATTATCTGTACCGACTCGTGCCGTACCTGAAGGCGTTCGTCCAGGCCGACGAGACGCCCCGGACGGTGTGCCTTGACCTGAACGAAGATGAGGCGCAGGGGAACGAGTGCCGCCGCTTCTTCCCCGACGGGTCGGAGGACCCGCACGTCGTCACCAATCCCCTGGAAACCGACGTGGACCTGATCCTGACCACGTTCTCGCGGTTCGGGGAACTGTTCTTCGGCAGCGGCGGCGTCCACGCCCTGCCCACCGCCCTCCTCGGCCCCCAGGAGGACCAGCCGCGCCGCGACCTATTCTTCTTCGACGAGGCGCACGGCTACGGCGACGCCTTCGCCCGCTTCCACCGGCTGGTCGAGTTCCTGTTCGCGCAGGATTTAGACGTCCTGGTCGCCACCAGCACCATGCCGGCCGCCCTCCGGGAAGAACTCGGCTTCCTGGACCTCCTGCCCGGCGGCGACGGCCGCCCCGCGCCCGTCCGCACCCTCGCGTACAAATCTTCTTCGGACCCGCTGGCCCTCATCGAGTCCGAGATCCGCCGCGCCTACTACCAGAACTCGCGCGTCTTCGGCGTCTTCGAGACGCCCGAGGACGCCGAAACCCTGCTCGCCCGCCTCGCCCCCGCCTACCCGCACTCCGTCTACGCCTACCACCCGAGCCAGCCCGCCGAGACGCGCCGCCGCACCTACGCCCAGCTCCGCGAACTCGAAAAGGAGGGCGAGGGCTACCTGCTGCTGACGACCGGGGCGGCACTGGAGTCGAGCGACCTGGACGCCACGGTCCTGCTGTCCACCCTCTGCCCCCCCGAGAACCTGATCCGCCGCGCGGGCCGCGTCAACCGCCGGGGCGACCTCCCCTCCGCCCAGATCGTCCTCGTCGGCGACGACTTCGCGCCCGATTCGCGCCCCCTGGACCCCTCCCAGGCCGCCGACTACCTCAGCGCCCTGCGCGCCCAGGCCGAACTGCCCTTCGACGCCGAGTTCTGGAAGGCGTTCATCTAAAACACATGGAAGACCTGATCTATCAGTCTGAAGTCCCTTACGACCTTGCCGCCGTGGAGGACGCCGCGCGCTCCTGCGGCTACGCCCCGCACCGCCACGAGGTCGCGGGCGTGGCATTCCTCGACATCGCCGTCACACCCCCGCCCTACCCGAAGACCTGGCAGTGGGTGAAGGCCAGCCGGGAAACCGTCAACACCCTCGTCCGCCGCGACCCCGAAGCGATGGTGCAGCACGCCTCCGGGACTGCCTACGTCGTTGACTTCCCCACCTCCACCCTGCCCGAACTCGCCGCATTCCTGAAACGCCTCCTGCTCGCCTACGGCGGCTGGGTCGGCCTGGAAGACGACGCGGCGGAAGACGAGCCGGTGGCCGTGTACAGCGCGGCGGACGTAGAAACGATAGTAGAACACCCGCTGTTTGCTCTGGCCTCGTAGACCTCCCAGGGGCACTTGTCGGGGACGGCTAGGACACAGAGAAGAGGGCGGGGACAAGCCCCGCCCCTACACAGATGGCTTTCCATGGCGTCCCGTAGGGGTAGGGCTTGTCCCTACCCCCTTCTTCTGTCCCCTGGACAGGTCCGGCGACAGCGAGTGATTTCAATCACTCGTCCTCGTCCCTCACGGCGGCTGCCTTCAGAGTTCGCTTCCCACATCCCTCACCAGCAGACCTATTCGCAGCGTGACGATGCCGCCGTCCGGGTGACGGACGCGCATGGCATGACCGGCATGGGTCGGCGTGTCCGCGACGACCCATTCGCCGAAATCAGGATGGATCGCCAGGCCGCGCCCGACCTGCTCCGGCCATTGTACCACACCCCCACATTCCGGGTATAAACGCCCTCAGAAAGAGAGAGTTTCTGAATGCGTTTAGGGTTTGCGGTCAAAGTCATCGGGCACGGCGGGAACCTCGCCACGATTCCCGCCGAGGCGGGGATGCCGTCCAACGACGCGCGGCGGTGGCAGAGCGGGCCGCATGTGCGTCAATCCATCGAGTACGTCCGGGAGATCTTCCACTATCTGCACAAGGCGGACATCCACATGTACCGGATGTCCTCGGACTTCGCCCCCTACCTCACCCACCCGGACATGCCGCAGTTCCACAACCAGTTAGAGGAGGCGAAGGACGAGCTGGCCGACCTCGGGGCGCTGGCGCGCGACTACGACATCCGCCTCAGCCTGCACCCGTCGCAATACATCCTGCTCAACGCCCAGGACGACGAGGTGGCCCGCAAGAGCATCGTGGACCTGAACGCGCAGGCGAAGCTGCTGGACGCGATGGGCTGCGGGCCGGAGGCCGTCGTCGTCACCCATGTCGGCGGGGTCTACGGCGAGCGCGAGGAGAGCCTGGCGCGCTTCATCCGGCGCTACAAAGAGCTGCCCGAGGAGACGAAGCGGCGGCTCGTCGTGGAGAACGACGACGTTTCTTACGCCGTCACGGACACCCTGCGCGTCCACGAGGCGACCGGCTGCCCACTCGTCTTCGACAACCTGCACCACTTCTGCTTTAACCCGGAGGGCCTGCCGATGCGCGACGCGCTGGCATCGGCCCTGGCGACATGGCCCGAGGGCGTCACCCCGAAGATCCATTATTCGTCGCCCTCCACCGACTTTGAAACCAGCGTGGAGAAGGAGAAGGGCGCGACCGGGCGCGACCGGACCGTCACAAAGCTGCACTCGCCCAGGCTCAAGGCGCACGCGGACTTCATCAACCCGATGGAGTTCGTTCAGTTCTGGGAGGCGGTTGGGGCGGACGGCCTGCGACCCTTCGACATCATGCTGGAGGCGAAGGCGAAAGACGTGGCCCTCCTGCGCCTGCGGCGGGAACTCGCGCGCCAGAAAGAGCGTCCTATCAACGCCGGATGACGGGCGAAGAAAAAATTACAGGCGGCGGCGGAAGACGCCATAATGTGTTATAATAGCGGTGTACATCATGCATACGAGATGCCTCCAAACAGCCCCGCACGGTCTTCGCTTATCATTCCCGCCGGTGCGCCCCGTCTCCGTTGGCACGGGCACCGGCAATACTACCGGGAGGTGGACACTATGAGTAACATGCGGACGTCGATCAAGTGCAACTGCGGCCAGCGCGTCATCGCCAAGGACGTGGTCCAGCACGGGTACTATCTGCGCCTCTTCGGTCCGAGCTTCGTCTACGTCAAGTTCCGCTGCTCGCGCTGCAAGAAGCTCGGCGAGCAGTTCATCAAGCAGGAGGAATGGGAAGAGGGCATCCTCAAGGACACCGCCGTGGAGGTTTCGCACGGCGAGAGCGAGCAGTTCATCGTTCAAGGCCCGATTGACATCAACGAAGTCATCAATTTCCACTTTGAACTGGAGAAGATGCCCGATCTGAAATCATTGGGGGCGCCGCTGCCGCCCAAGAAGCAGAAGTCCCGTTCCACGCCGCACTAGCGGCCTTTTCCATCATCAGGTCTATTGTCAGGTCCATCGTCAGACATCTACGCCGGAGCCGGGGGTTCGCCCCGCTCCGGCCTTTTCGTGTCATTAGGGGTACACCATGACGGGGGTATTGCAAAAAAGGCCCCGGAAAGCGTAAACTGTCTCCATGGCTGATCAACTGACACTCGACGAAGTCTCCCGCGTCGCCTTCCTCGCCCGCCTGGAGCTTTCCGGGGACGAGAAAGCGCGGCTGACCACGGACCTGAACGGCATCCTGAGCCAGTTCGCCCGCTTGCAGGAACTGGACACCGAGGGCGTGCCACCGACCTCGCACTCGCTCCCCTTGCAGAACGTCTTCCGCGAAGACGAAGTGCGCCCCTCGTTGCCGCGCGAGGCGGCGACCGCGAACGCCCCCGAGAAGCGCGACGGCAACTTCATCGTGCCCCAGATCATGGAAGAGTAGGAAAGATCAGCATGGAACTCTACGAACTGACCGCCCATGAGCTAGCCGCAAAGCTTGCTTCCCGCGACGTTTCCGCCCGCGAGGTCACCGACGCCGTTTTAGACCGCATCGGCGAGGTCGAGGGCCACGTCAAGGCTTACGTCACCGTCACCGAGGCTGTCGCCCAGGCGCAGGCCGACGCCGTAGATTCCGCCCGCGCGCGCGGCGAGGCGCTGTCGCCCCTGGCAGGCATCCCCATCGCTTTGAAGGACAACCTCTGCACCCTGGGGACCGAGACGACCTGCTCGTCGCGCATCCTCAAAGGCTTCGTGCCGCCCTACAGCGCCACCGTCGTGGACAGGCTGCAAGCATCGGGCGGCGTCTTCGTCGGCAAGGCCAACCTCGACGAGTTCGCGATGGGGTCCAGCACCGAGAACTCCGCTTTCGGGGCCTCGCACAACCCGTGGGACCTTCGCACCGTGCCGGGCGGCTCGTCCGGCGGCTCCACCGCCGCTGTCGCGGCAGGCGAAGCGGTCTGGGCGCTCGGCTCGGACACCGGTGGCAGCATCCGGCAGCCCGCCGCCTTCTGCGGCGTCGTCGGCCTGAAGCCCACCTATGGCCGCGTCTCCCGCTACGGCCTGATCGCCTTCGCCTCGTCGCTCGACCAGATCGGCCCGATCACCCGCGATGTCCGCGACGCCGCCCTGCTGCTTACTGCCATCAGCGGCCATGACCCGCTGGACAGCACCAGCATCATCCGCGACGTGCCCGACTACACGAAGTCCCTGACCGGCGACGTCAAGGGCATGAAGCTCGGCGTCCCCAAAGAATACTTCGCCCAGGGTGTCCAGCCCGCCGTCGCCGAGGCGGTCCGCGCCGCCATCGACGTGCTGGTGTCCCACGGGGCGGTCGCCGAGGAGATCAGCCTGCCCCACTCCGAGTACGCCCTGCCGACCTACTACATCCTGGCCCCCGCCGAAGCCTCCTCCAACCTGGCCCGCTACGACGGCGTCCGCTTCGGCCACCGGACGGCCCGCGCGACCAGCCATGTGGACCTATTCGAAAAGTCGCGCGAGGAGGGCTTCGGGCCGGAAGTCAAGCAGCGCATCATGATCGGCACCTACGCCCTGTCGGCGGGCTACTATGACGCCTTCTACCTCAAGGCCCAGCAGGTCCGCACCCTCATCAAACGCGACTTCGACCGGGCCTTCGAAAAGTACGACGCCATCATCGCCCCGACCGCCCCGACCGTCGCCTTCAAGCTGGGCGAGGTGTCCGACCCGCTGGCGATGAAGCTCAACGACGTCCTGACCATCCCCGCCAACATGGCCGGCATCCCGGCGATCTCGCTCCCCTGCGGCTTCTCGCACGGCCTACCCATCGGCCTCCAGCTCATGGCCCCCGCCTTCGGCGAGGAGACGCTTTTCCGCGTCGCCCACGCCTACGAGCAGGCGACCGAATGGCACCGACAGCGGCCCATCATCGAGCGGGCCAACCACCTGCACGTCGAGTAGCATCGTGGTGTGCTGGAAGCAGCCAGAACCGTCAGCGGCGTGGAGATGGATTGGCTGTGAGCAGAGGAGGAGAGTAACAGGTGCCTTCAAAGAAAGACTTAGATCGCTACCGTGGTGAGATCGGGGAATCGATTGTTGCTTATGAACTCCTAAAACGCAACTGGAACGTCATGAAGAACTTGGGCGGTCACGGCTATGACCTGCTGGCAATCAGCAATGATGCCCGTATCACACGACGCATTGAGGTGAAGACAACCGACCCGGAACTAAAGACCGGTGCCTTCAGAGGCCAGCTAACAGTTCTCCTTACTGAGTCGGAGCTTGCGGCAGCCGACTTTTTTGTCTTCTACATCCACGGGCATGAAGCATTTTTTGTCATCCCCAGGTCGGCTTACCCAGCAAGCCGCTCCGTTACCGTCAATGTAGGTAGGGATCGCAAGATAGCAGCGGGCACCGCGTATCAACCTTACCGCAACAAGTGGGATGAGCTGGACTAGACCTTCTTTAGTTGGGCAACCACGATGACACTCACACTAGAACTCACGCCTGAACAAGAGCAGCGTATAGAGGCGGGAGCCAAACGCCGGAACATGGATGCGGCGAGCTACGCCAAAGCTTTGCTCTTTGAAGAAGAGCAAGGCTATAGGAGCCAAGTTCCCGCGCAGGCCGCCGAAGAACAGTGGAGCGGGGCGGATTTAGTCGCATATTGGGAGCGGGAGGGTCTGATCGGCACCCGCCCCTACATCCAGGACAGCCTGGAACACGCATGGGCGATCCGCCGCAGGGCCGAGAGGCGTACCCGCGCATAACGTCGAGCACTACAGAAGCGTCGCGGGGCTGGTCACGGAGCAGCCGTACAAACGATAGACCGGTTCTATGACCGACGAAACGACAGCCTTCTCGGCGGCGGGGATGCCTCGCCCCCCCCTCGGGCGGCGGCTCCGGAACGCCCCCGTGACCCACATCCTGGCCTTCATGGGCCTGGCGCTCCTGTTCCTGCTCGGGACCGGCCTTCTGGCGAAGGCCGCGCTGATGCTCGTGGCCCGGCACTCGCCCCTGTCCGGCGAGGCCGCGACGGCGCTAGGGTATGCCTGCGCGGCGGCGGCGACCCTCCTGGCCTACGTCGTCATGGTGCGGCGGGTTGACCGCCGCTCGCTCGGCTCGGCGGGGCTGACCGCGCGCGGGCTGTTCTCCGAGACGGGGATCGGGCTGCTGCTCGGCGGCGGCGTCTTCTCCGCCGTCATGGGCATGATGCGGGCCGTCGGCCTCTACCACGTCGCCGGCATCAACCCGCATTTCCGCCCCGTCGTCCCGCTGCTGCTGTTTCTCTTCATGGCCGTCTTCCAGGAGGTGGCCGTGCGCGGGTACATTTTCCAGACCCTGGAGCGGCGCTGGGGGACGGGCATCGCAGTGGCCGGCTCGGCGGCCTTCTTCGGGCTGGCCCACCTGGGCAGCCCCGTGGAGGGGCTGACGACCGTGCAGTGGCTGGTCGGCCCGGCCTTCATCGGGGTCGAGACGGGCCTGCTGTTCACTGCGGCCTACCTGCTGACCCGCCGCTTGTGGCTGCCCATCGGCATCCATTGGGGCTGGAACTTCTTTGAAAGCTCCATCTACGGGGCCGCCAACACCGGCTCCTGGGGCGACAATCCGAACACGCTGTTCGCGGACCGCTTCACCGGGCCGTTCCTCCTGACCGGCGGCCCGTTCGGGCCGGAGGCCAGCCTGGTCTGCCTGGCCATCGGCGGCTACGCCGGCCTGCTCCTGCTGCGCCTCGCCATCCGCAAGGGCCAGTGGCGGGCGGCAGGTCAGCCGCCCGAAACCGCAGGGGGACTAAGATGAAGACACTCATTGTTGCCCTGGCCGTTCTCGCCTCCTTCCCGGCGGCCCACGCGCAGGCACCGGCGGAGGGGCGGATGGTGCAAGTCACGGCCCCATCCTGGCACACGGGCCAATCTTGGAGTGTTCAGACGCCGCTGCTGCAAGGCGGGGTGCAGATGGGGCGGCCAGAAGGCGGGGTGCAGTCACCGCCGCGCGACTCCCCGACGGCGTTCACGACCTACAAGTTTCAAGTCGTGGGACGGCGGACCTTGCGCTATGAGGAGCAGGACGGCAGCGCGCACATCGGTCAGGCCGTGCCGCCCGAGGACTGCTGGCTAGTCGGCGTCACGGCCGGCCCTCAGTCCTCTGCTTACCCTGTTACTTCATACCACCTCTATTTCCGTGGTGACGACCTCTCCTTGCGCGAGGTCCACCTCATCCTCCGCAACGGTCGCGGCGGCTATTTCATGTACAGCGGTACGCGCGTCAGCAACGACGATGAGGCGAAAGCGGCCCTCGTGGTGGACCGCGCGCCTTACTGCAACTCGATGGAACCATTCTTGATGGACTGGCCCCGCTTCCCGCTCACCGTCGGCAGCGACGGCGCGGGAGAAAAGAGGGTGTCACATGAGACCGTCACTCAGACCGGGACGGCAGAGGGAGCGGGCATCAGGGTGGTCCTCCAAACCAGCCGGGAGACCGCGACCCAGACTTGGCTGCCCGGCGACCCCTGGTGGCGCTCTGCGGAACGGGACGGGCTGAGAAAGTCACGCCTGATTTTAGGCGAGCAACGGCCCGCACATCAGGTAGAATGAAGGCCATGAGTACCAAGACGGCAGCGCGAACAGAAGTAGACCCGGCACTCCGACAGGAATGGCTCGACACAATGACGGGGCTGAAAAATCAGATTAAGGCATGGGCGGATCAGGAGCCTGACTGGACCTTCACGGCTCAGGAAGAGCATAAGATCGAAGAAGCCGCATTGGGTGAATACCCCATCACCGTGTGGAAGCTACAGACGCCCGACGGGGAGGTCCGCCTGGAGCCTATCGCCCGCAACTATCCTGGGCGCGGCATCGTGGAGCTTTACGCTTGGCCCTCCCTGCGGCGCGTTCACCTGCTGCATGGCGGGAGCGAGGATGACTGGCGGGTGCGCGTGGACTCTGGCTTTAACCTGCGTCAGCCCTGGGACCGTGAGCATTTCATCACGCTGGTACGGGACCTCATCGGCGCGGAAGATCTGCTCACCATCGGATGAGTGATCTTTACATCCAGCGCCTCCGGAGTGTGCAGACGGAACTGGCCGCAGTGCGTGCGGCTCTGGCCTGCGTCGAGCGCAACTGGCAGAGGCAAGGTATTTACCTGGACATCAGGGTGCTGACGCCGGCCGACTTCATTCAAGCCGCCCGCCGCGCGGAGGCGGCGTACTTCATCCGGCTTTACGCCGAGTTTGAGGGCATACTGAAGGACCATCTTGCGACAAACCATCCGCAGGTCCCTGTACCCGACAAGCCGAAGGTAGACTGGCTGATTACTCGAATGATACAGGTGGAAGGGCTGGCTGTCGGGCCGCCGCTGCGCCGGAAGATGGACGCCGTGCGTGACTACCGCAACCTGATCGCTCATCGCCAGGCGCGCTCTACGGCGTTCGTCCTGTTCGATGACGCCCTTTCCGTCCTGAACACGTTCCTCGCGAAACTGCCGGAGCCTTATGTGTGAACTGCCAGAATGAACCCTACTCACGAGAAGCAACCTATGACCCAGCATGAAACCGAGTATGAACCCGTCGTCGGCATGGAGTGCCATGCCGAGCTTTTGACCCGCAGCAAGATGTTCTGCGGCTGCGCCAACGAGTTCGGCGGGGCGCCCAACACGCGGACCTGCCCCGTCTGCCTCGGCCTGCCCGGCTCCCTGCCCGTGATGAACCGGCAGGCAGTCCTCCTCGTCCTGCGGACCGCCCTGGCCCTGCACTGCGAGGTGTCGCGCGACTGCCTGTTCGCGCGCAAGAACTACTTCTACCCCGACCTGCCCAAAGGCTACCAGATCTCGCAGTATGAGGACCCCATCGGCAAGTCCGGCTACCTCGACATCACCCTGGAAGACGGGTCCAGCAAGCGCATCCACATCCGGCGCGTCCACCTGGAAGAAGACACCGGCAAGCTGATCCACGCGGGCGGCAACGAGAGCGAGGTGGACTACAACCGCAGCGGGGTCCCGCTGATGGAGATCGTCACCGAGTTCCCGCCCGACCTCATCTCCGCCGACGAGGCCCGCGCCTACCTCGAAAAGCTGCGCTCCATCCTCGTGTATTTGGGCGTCTCCGACGGCAAGATGGAGGAGGGCCACCTGCGGGCGGAGCCGAACCTGAGCATCCGGCCTGTCGGCACGGACGGGGTCGGCACCAAGACCGAAATCAAGAACCTGAACTCGTTCAAGTCCGTCTACAAGGGCATCGGCTACGAGGTCGAGCGCCAGTCCGAACTGCTGAACACCGGCGGCGTCGTCCGGCAGGAGACACTGGGCTGGAACGACCTGCGCGGCGAAACCTACCACATGCGCTTCAAGGAGGAAGAGCAGGAGTACCGCTACTTCCCCGAGCCGGACCTGGTGCCCCTGCACTTTGAGAACGCCGACGTGGAGGCCGCCCGCGCCGCCCTGCCCGAGCTGCCCGACGCCAAGCGCGAGCGGTTCACGACGCAGTACGGCCTCCGCCCCTACGACGCGGCCATCCTCACCGCCTCCCGCCCCCTCGCCGACTACTTCGAGGGCGCGGCGGCGGGCGCGGACGCTCGGGCCATCGCGAACTACGTCACCGGCGACCTTGCCCGCCTCCTGAACGCCTCGGGGCAGGAGATCGGCGACTGCAAGGTTACGGCCCCCAACCTGCGCGCGCTGATTGCCCTGCGCGACGGCGGCAAAATCACCAACAGCACGGCCAAGGCGGTCCTGGAAGAGATGTTCCAGACCGGCGAAACGGCGCAATCCATCGTGGACGCCAAGGGCCTCGCCGCCGTCTCCGACGACGGCCCCATCCTCGCCGAGGTGGACCGCGCCATAGCCGCCAACCCGGACATCGTCGCCAAGTTCAAGGGCGGCAACGAGAAGAGCAAGAACGCCCTGACCGGCCAGGTGATGAAGGCATTGAAGGGCCAGGCCCGGCCCGACGTGGTGAACCGGCTGATTGACGAGCGCCTGGCGGCCCTCTGATGCGCCCCGAGTTCCAGCGCCGTGTCGACGCCATCGAGATCCAGCGCGCGTACCTCCAGAGTGCCGCGCTGGCCCTCACCGATGCCCAGCTAAACTGGTCGCCCCAGGTCGGCGCTTGGAGCATCCGGCACATCATCGAACACCTCGTCCTCAGCGACGAGAGCGTCGGGCGGGCGCAGGACGCGGGCGCGATGGAAACCGAAGCCCTGATGTTCCGCGTCCTGCCGCGCGCCCTGCGCCGCGCCCTGGTCCTGCGCGCCTTCAGCCGCGATGCCGTCCTGCCCCTGCCCTCCCCCGCCGTGGAGCCGCTCGGGAACGTGCCGCTGTCCGAACTCCTATCCCGCTGGGACGCTTCCCGTGCCGAGATGTGCCGCGTCCTGGACTCCATGCGGCGCGACGAAGCCCGCTACTCCCACCCCGTCTTGGGGCCGCTGACGGCTACGCAGATGCTGGACCTGGCACGGACTCACACGGCTTACCACGGGCGGCAGATCGAGGCGTTGCAAGGCGACACGGCGCTCCCGTCTTGATGTAGGTCACCTCCTGCCCATGCTGGACATGACAGTCACGCTCCTCAACAAACTCCGCTGGCCCCTCTTCGCGCCCGGTGACCGTGTGCTGGTCGCAGTCTCGGGCGGGCCGGACTCGCTTAGTCTTCTGCACGTCCTGTGGTCCGAGCGCGAGGCGCGGGGCCTGGCCTCCGTAGAGACGGCCCACCTGGACCACGGCCTGCGCGGGGAGGAGTCGGCCCAAGAGGCGGCGTGGGTGTCCGCGTGGTGCGAGGGGCGTGGCATCCCCTGCCATGTCGGGCTGGCCGATGTGGCGGCCTTAGCAGCAGAGCGCAAGATCAGCAAGCAGGAGGCGGCGCGGGCCGCGCGCTATGCGTTTCTAGAAGAGACTGCGGCTCGGGTCGGCGCGACCAAAATTGCGACGGGCCACACGCAAGGCGATCAAGTCGAGACGGTTCTGATGAACGTCCTGCGCGGGACGGGATTGGACGGCCTGCGCGGCATCCCCGAACGTCGCGGCCTATGTGTGAGGCCCCTGCTTGATGTGTCTCGTGCCGAGATCGAGGAGTACTGCGCGGCCCACGGATTGGAACCCCGGCGCGACCCCTCCAACCTCTCACCTGACGGCTACACCCGCAACCGTGTCCGGCTAGAGCTGCTGCCCTTGCTGGCGCGGGACTATAACCCGGCGGTGGCCGACGCCCTGCTGCGGCTGTCCGAGATCGCCGCGCGTGACCTGGACTATCTTCAAGCGCAAGCGGACGCGGCACTTGTAGCGGCAATGGCCGTACAAAGACCGGACAAACTGGTGTTGGACGGTGCGCGCCTTCTGAAAATGCATCCTGCCCTCCTCCGCCGCGTCCTGCGCGCCGCCGTGGCGGAGGTTCGGGGGTCGGCCGAGGGCATCGCGCAACACCACATCGAGCGGATGTGTCAGCTTCTCCTGCGTGCAGGGAACTCCGGCGGCGTCCGGATTGAGGGCCTTTTTCCAGACCCTTTTTGCGATGTCGCGCTCGTCTTTGATACCCTGACGCTGACGCCGGGGGCCGCGCCACTCCGTACAACCTCCCCCACCCTTGGCGTATCTTCCTCTCTTGCCGTTCCCGGAACGGCGGCGATTGTAGACTGGACCATACGCGCGAGTTTCGACGCCCTCCCCGGCGCGGTCGTGCTGGACGCCGATGCCGTTTCCACAGGCGATCTGACGCTCCGCAACTGGCGGCAGGGGGACCGCGTTGACCCGCTCGGCATGAGCGGACGGCACAAGAAAGTCGGCGACATCTTCACCGACGCCAAAGTGCCGCGCGCCGAGCGGCACCATGTTCCCATCATCGCGGACGCGCGGGGGATCGTCTGGATCGTGGGGCACTGCCTGGCCGACCGGGTGAAGATCACATCGGTCACGCGGCGGCGACTGTACCTGACGGCCCACCGGGCGGGCGAGGCAGGAAACCAGGCGGGCGGCGGCGAATAGGCAGGCGAGAAACCCTCGCCATGCTTCATCTTTACCATAAGGACCGCAGGCGGCAGGCGGCGCGGGGCTTCACCCTGATCGAGCTGCTTGTCGTCATCGCCGTGATCGCCATCCTTGCCGCGTTCCTGTTCCCGGTCTTCCAGAAGGCGCGCGAGAGCGCCCGCCGGACGGCCTGCCTCAGCAATCTGAGGCAGATCGGGCTGGCGCTTGCCCAATACACACAGGACAGCGACGACACCATGCCGCCCATCGCCTATGCCGGCGGCGGCGACACGACCACCTGGCGTCAGCTCACCTGCCTCTACGCGAAGAGCGCGCGGGTCTATTCCTGCCCTTCCAATGCCTACGGCGACGTGGCCCCCCTGGGCGACGGGGACCGGTTTTTCGTCTCCTATGGCGCGAACGACAGCGCGTTCTCGTCGGACGCCGCCGTCGTCGGGCTGGGGCAGATCGAGAACCCCGCCGGCGTCTTCCTCATCGGGGAGAGCGACGGCGGCGGGTGGAAGCTCAACAACCCGCCGAACCCGCCGCTGACGTTCCCCGACTGCGCCGAGTGCGACGTGCCGCAGGAAGGGTCACACACGGACCTGTTCGCCGGCCACTTCACCCGCAGCAACTGGCTGTTCGCGGACGGACACACCCGCGCGCTGCGCCCCACGCAGACCTGTACCGGCGAAGACATCTGGGACTTGGGCAGCAGCAACGCCGACCTGGCTTGTTCCCCCGCTTTGGTGGTGTCGCTGCGGGACAACGAGGAGTATTGGAGCCGAGGAAACGCGCCATGAGCATGATCTACGAGTGCCCGAACTGCCACACGCCGCAGGCATCGGGCCGGACGGCCTGCCGCTACTGCGGGGCGGAGTTCGACAGCGCCGTCCCAGACGACGCCTTCGTGCCCGATGGAACCGCTTCCGAGCCGCTTCCGGCGGAGCCGGCCATTGCCGCCGCGCTTGAACCCGGTCCTGTTGAATCGGCCGCCGCAGAAACCGGAGGGCCTGGGGCGGTTGTCTACGAGGCTCCGAGCGCCGAGGAGGCGGAACCCGTGGCGGCGGAACCCGTGGCGGCGGAACCCGTGGCGGCGGAACCCGTGGCGGCGGAACCCGTGGCGGCGGAACCCGTGGCGGCGGAACCCGTGGTGCAGGAAGCCGCAGTGGAAGAGGCCGAACCCCTCCCGCCCCAGGCCGAAATACCCGCGCCGCCTCTGGACGTTCCCCCGGCACCCGCCGAGACGCTGCCCTACCAGTCCTCCCCGTATCCGCCCCCCGCGTACCAGGCCGCCCCCACTGATGCCGATCCAGCCGACCCGCCCGCGCCGCAGCGACCGCCATTCGAAAAGACACTGACGCGTGCCCTGCTGGTCGCCTTCCCCATCGTCCTCGTCGTGGTGCTGGGGGCGGTCTTCTTCGCGCACAGCCTGGAATCGGGGCAGGACACGGCCCCTGCACCACTGCCCGCCATCGTGCCTACGGCAGCCTCAACGTCTGCGGGGACGCCCGCCCCGCCGCCCTACGTCCTGAACGGGTCGGGGGCGACGACCGGGACCGAGGCAGACCCTCGGGCCAGGCAGATGGTGGGGCGCTGGGAATCCAAGAAACTCGACTTCTACGTCTTCAACGCGAACAAGACGGGGACGCGCGGCAGCCTCACCGGCAAAGGGCCGCAGGGGACATTCCTTTGGGCTTTGGTCCAGAACCATCTGATCCTTTATGCCGACAAGCAGGAACAACTGACTTACAGCAAAGGGCCGGACGAAGACACCATGTTCCTGCGCGGCCCACGCGGCGGCAAGTACGTCCAGTACGCGCGGACCAAGGCACAGCCCGAAAGGCCCTGACCTTACCAGCCGTCTTGCCACTTCTTCACGTCGTAGCCCTTGAAGCCGTAACAGCGGACGACCTGGATGGTGCGGATGGGGGCCGCATAGGGCGGGTTGCGGGAAACCAGCAGGGGCGGCTGCGGCTCGACGCGGGTGAAGACGGCGCGCAGGTCATCGAAGTGGTCCTGGTTGTCCGTGTCGTTCAGGAAGACGGCGTCGCGGCCTTTGAGCGCGTCGGGGTCTTCCCAGAACATGTACTCGCTGGCTTTGTAGTTCAGGAACAGGGAATACGTCTGCGGCCGGCCCGGCAGATAGAAAGCCGCCTCGGACGGCATCCGGTAGTTGATGCCGAAGACGAACGGATCGCCCCCGATCGCCGCCCGTTCCTGACGGACGCGCTGCCCCAGCGCCCGCCAGCCGTACAGCTCGTTCGTGCGGTCGTCAGTCGCCTTGGGGAACTTGACGCCGACGCCGTAGAGGAGGCCGGGAAAGAGCGCGACCAGGGCCAGGACGGCGGCCAGGCCGACGCTCAGGCCGACCCACGCCCCCCCCGCCGCCGACCGCCGCTCCCAGACCCGGACGAAGACGGCGGCGACGAGGATGACGCCGGTGACATAGGCGTCTACCGCCCAGTTCCCCTCCACCTTGCTCCGCAGGGCCGTCACGAGGGTGGCCGAGAAGGCGATCAGGCTCGGGCACCACAAATACAAATAAGCGTCGTCCTGCTCTTTAACGCCGCGCCGCGCCCCGTCGTATAGGGTATAGAGGTAGGCCAGAAAGACGGACGGCGAAAGCAGCAGGGCCTGATCCCCCAGAAACCGCAGCACCCACTTCGGCCCGTCATGCCCCGACCCGCGCGAGGCCATCGCGTGCGCGTGTATCCAGAAGGCGTTCTGGTGCGTGTGGTTCCACCAGACGAAGGGCGCGAAGACGAGCAATGCGACCAGACCAGCCACATACGGCTCCGGGCGGCGCAGCCACCGGGCGCGCGCCATCGGGGACAGCAGCACATAGAGGAAGACGCCCGGCAGGAGGGCCAGCGCGTTCAGCTTGGCCTGCGCCGCCAGCCCGGCCAGCACGCCCGCCCCGAGCCACCAGGACCAGTGTGGCCGGTCCGTCAGCGCGCGCCGGACGACGTACAGGGCGGCGGCCCAGAAGGCGATCTGGACGGGGTCCTGAGTCATGATGACCGACCCGGCGGCGAACAGCGGGATGACGTTGGCGAGGACGACCGAGACGACCGCAACGGCCGGCCCGAACAAACGCCTCGCCAGCAGATAGACGAAGACGGAAATCAGCAGCGCGCAGACGCTCGCGCCCGCCCGGACTCCGAGTTCCGTCTGCCCGAACAAGCCCGTGAAGAGACGGATGACCGGGGCCATCAGCGGTGTGTTGTCGTAGTAGCCCCAGTCGAGGTGCCGCGACCACTGCCAGTAGTACGCCTCGTCCTGAAGCAGCTCGTGCTGCGCGTCGTACCAGAAGCGGAACAGGGTCAGAACGGCCAGCAAGCCACCCGTCGCGTAGTCGATGCGGCGGGTGGCTTGTGGAGCCGGGACATGGTTATCGGGTTGCGGTTCGGTGATGTTCAAATCTTGAAAAGCGCGTCGCTCACGGGCTGGTTCACCCGGACGTTCTGGTACACCGTCGCGCCGGCCAGCTTGTTCGCCGTGTTGTACAGTTCGACGCGGGTGGGGACGTAGATGCCGGGGGCCACCAGGACCGGGTTCTTGTAAAGGAACCACTTCACCAGCTTGCCGTCCCGGTCGTAATTATACCTCTGGGCGGTGATGTGCGTCTTGGGGTCGATCCAGACCAGGTCCTTTTCGGTTTCCCCCGCCTGCTTCGGCTGGAGCTGGAAGCATAACAGGCCGTTCTCGGTCCGCAGGAACGTGGCGTTGTAGTCGGTCAGCAGTTCGGGCGGGACCAGCCCGAAGTCCAGAAGCGTCTGGCGCTTGCCGGGTGCCCCGGTCGTGTCCTGCTTCTTGTGGACGAACGGGGCGACGGTCAGCTTCATGTTGCCGTTGATCACATAGTACCCCGTCGCGAGGTGCGGGATGCTCGCCTCGATCCGCAGCTTGCCGGGCTGCTCGTAGACCATCGAGCCGCGGTGCAGGCGGTAGGCGAGCGAGATGTCGCCGCTGATCTTCTTCAGCTCGTCCTGGTTCTCGGTGACGATCTCGCTGCTCGCCTGGAGCGTCTTGACGTTATCGGACGTCAGCGTCCGGATGTCCGGGGCGGCCTGCGCGGCGGCGGCGGTGGTCAGGGCGAGCGCAGCGGAGAGAATATATTGTGTGAGGCGGGAGGCCATCGGGAGTTTTCTCCTCATGTTCGGTGTTTACATTGTATACGACACGCGAGGGGGCGGATTGGTTCCCGGACGGGTCTGGCCGGCGTCGGCGCAGGCGCCGACACTCAATCTTTTCAGGGACTTTCACAGCAAATCATGATGGATACACACGCACTGCGCGTCTTGGAATTCGACGCGATCCGAAAACAACTGAGCGACCAGACCGCCTGCTCGCTGGGCCGCGAGCGGGCCGAGGCGATGATGCCCTCGGACTGGCTGCCGCAGGCGCAGGCGCGGCTCGACGAGACGACCGAGTGCCGGACGCTCATCGCCGCCAAGGGCAACCTGCCACTCGGCGGCGTCTCCGACATCCGGCCCCTGCTGAAGTCGGCGGAGATCGGCGCGACTCTGGAGCCGCACGGTCTGCTCGACGTGCTGAACGTCGCCGCCGCCTCCCGCTCGCTCAAGCTGTTCCTGCAAAAGCTGGCCCAGGACTATCCCATCATGGCCGACCGGGCGGGCGGGCTGGGGCAGTTCCCCTCACTCGAGTCCGAGATCAACGCCAGCATCGGCATCAACGGCCTCGTGCTGGACTCGGCCTCGCCGGAACTCGCCCGCATCCGCAGCCAGCGCAAGGTGTCCTCGGCGCGGATGATGGACCGGCTGAACGGCATCCTCAGCTCCATGCGGACGATGCTGCAAGACCCCGTCATCGTCCAGCGCGGCGACCGCTACTGCGTCCCCGTCAAGGCCGACCACCGGGGGGCGTTCGGCGGCATCGTCCACGACACCTCCGCCTCGGGCGCGACTCTGTTCATGGAGCCGCAGGTCGTCGTTGACCTGGGCAACGAGATCAAGGAGCTGACCATCAAGGAGGAGCAGGAGGTCCAGCGCATCCTGCGCCGCCTGACCGAGAGCGTCGCCCGCGTCGCGACCGCCCTTCAAGTGACCATCGAGACATTGGGCGAGATTGACTACATCGCCGCCCGCGCCAAACTCGCCGTCGTGCATGACTCCATCGAGCCGACCTTGAACAAGGACGGCCTGACGCGCCTGCTGTCCGCCCGGCACCCCTTAATTGACCCCAAGAAGGTCGTCGCCATTGACATCGAGTTGGGGACGCCGACGAACCACGTCCTGCTGATCACCGGCCCGAACACGGGTGGCAAGACGGTCAGCCTCAAGACGACCGGCCTGCTGACATTGATGGCCCAATGCGGCCTGCACGTCCCCGCCGCGCGGGCCGAGGTGAACGTCTTCGATCAGGTCTTCGCCGACATCGGCGACGAGCAGAGCCTCCAGCAGTCCTTGTCCACGTTCTCCGGCCACGTCAGCAACATCGTCCGCATTCTCAGAGACCTGCGGCGCAATGCCCTCGTCCTGCTGGATGAGGTCGGTGCCGGCACCGATCCCGGCGAGGGCGCTTCGCTGGCCCGCGCCCTGCTGGACCACCTGCGCGCGAAAGAGGCCCGCGTCATCGCGACCAGCCACTACGGTGAGCTGAAGACCTACGCCTTCGTCACCGAGGGCGTCCAGAACGCCTCCGTCGAGTTCGATGAGCAGACGCTTTCGCCGACCTACCGCCTGCTGCAAGGCATCCCCGGCTCCTCCAACGCCTTCGCCATCGCGGGCCGTTTGGGGATGCCCGAGAGCGTCCTGGACGACGCCCGCGCGGCCCTGACCGGCACCGATGAGACGGCGGACTTATTGCGCGAACTGGAAGAAGGGCGGCGTCAGGCCGTGTCCGAGGGGCGCGGGGCGGAGCAGGCGCGCGTCGAGGCGCAGATGATCAAGCGCCGCTACGCCGAGGAACTTTCCAATCTGGAAGCCCTGCGCCGCGAGGCCCGGCAGAAAGCCCAGGAAGAAGCGCGCGTCCTGCTGAAGCGCGCGCAGGACAAGCTGGACAACACCCTGTCCGAGCTGCGCCGCGTCAACGCCGAGGGCCGGCAGACCGAGCGCGCCCGGCAGAAGATCAAGGACATCGGCAGCGACCTCCAGGCCGCCATCCAGGACCGCCTGACCGCCGACCAGCCCACCCTCATCGAGTCCGTCCCCGACCGGCCCCTGCGCCGGGGCGACAAGGTCCGCATCACGACGTTGGGCATGGCCGGGGAGCTTCTGGAAGACGCCGACGGTGACTCGACCGTCCCCGTCCAAGTCGGGGCCATGCGCGTCTCCGTCCCGCCCTCCACGCTGCTGCTGCTGGGCAAAGAGGACATCCCCAAGCCGTCCGCCCCGAAGACCAGCACTGCCCCACCGCGTGACCGGCCCAAGGACGAGGGCAACGGCAAGGACGGCGACACGCCCTCCTTCTCCATGCAGAAGACATTAGCGATCACGCCCCAGCTCACCCTGCTCGGCCAGCGCGCCGATGAGGCCGTCCAGAACGTCGAGAAGTATTTGGATGACGCCTACGCCGCCGGCCTCAGCCGCGCCCGTCTGGTGCATGGCAAGGGGACGGGTGCTTTGCGCCGCGCCGTGCAGGAGTACCTGTCGGGGCATCCCCTGGTGGACGACTTCGCCACCGCCGACCCCGAAGAGGGCGGCGCAGGCGCGACCGTGGTGACGCTGCGGGCGACGTGAGGCTCTCGGGTATAATGGCCGCAGGTCCGAAACGTCAAGGGCGTATTGGCGGGGGACTTCCAGAACCTTTTAGGGTTAGGAAGGTACATCTGGCGTCGAACATACAACCCCATAAACGCCAACCGTCTCAGGGTTGTCGTGCGGCTTTGGAGCAGGTAGCACTTCTACCCCATCCAATATGTAGCATCATCCTTTCACCAAATCTTTGATTATTATCCGTGAAGCTATCAGATACTGTTTAACCAAGATAGGGTGACGACGGTTGGATAACAGAAGCACAGATGGAGTAATGGAGCTAGCAAAAGCTCCATAATGCCGCTGAACTACTGGCTTGTATTTTCGCGCTGTATCCGGGGTATTATGCGCGATGTGGTTTCGGACACGGCGCATGTCGTCAATCAATGTCGCATGGCGATCAAAAACGGTAATCAAATTTTCAGTCGTTGGTAGCAGATATCTGACGTTGTTTCTAATTTCAACCGCTTGGTTCCACTTAATTTTGTACGCTTGTAGGGGAGTAGCACGACCGTAGTTAGCTATGTTGGTGGACGCCATTCGCATGCTGCGACAACGCACAGCTATAGTTGGAATGGTATTGTCCAAATACATGGCACCGCATAAGACCTTCAGCGTTATTGACTGAAAGTGTTCTTCCAGCAGTGAGAACAATCTTATCATGACTAATTCAGCTGCCATTTTTTGATAGCGTGGATCAAGAGAAGTCATGTTATCTACTAAATCCATGAGCCGTTCGCTTTCCGCCCGCTGCTGGCGGACGTTGACGTCCAGACGATGCATATGGCGTTCAGATACCTAAATAAGATCTCAGATAAGCGTCGCGTAAACTCCTTGACTTAATCCGGTGAGGATTAGAGCTGCAAGCTACATAGAAATCTGCATCATCTTTTGGCCTTTCTGATATAGGCGTGTCAGATTCAAATATTTCATCGACAATAAACAAAGCATCTTCGATCTGACTTGTTCCTAGCCGCGCTTTGGCTAGAATCAAAAAGAGACTGAAAAAGATAGGTGAACGTGAGAATATTGTATCGCGGATAGCCCCAATGGGTAATGAGACGATTTTGTTAAACGTCTCGTTGAGTACAGTCTGAATAGCTTGCCGTTCAGCAAAGTCTTCGTCATACTTCTTGTATGTATCATCAATTTGTTTCGCGCTATAATCTTGCAGGCCGTATAGAAGATTTACCACAAGTTCTGACGTGAACTGAACCTCGGTCATTCGAGCAATATCATTGGCGGAGAACAAGTTGAAGTCCCTCCACAATTGGAGACGAACGGATGACTCCTTCAAGCAAAATTGTTTGAATTCTCCACTATAAGCTGCATTCCTTTTCTCCTGTGGATTTAGAGTTTTGCTTACAGAGTTCAGCCGTCCGAACATTTCTATAACATCACTGTCGGACGCACCAATTAGGTAGCCCACCGACAAAGATGTCATCAGAAAGTTTCTCTTTTCAGAAGATGTTAAATGTTCATACTTCACCGGGCGCTCATGGTTCGGATGTCGAGCCGCGTAGTGTCCCTCAGAGTATTCGATGATGGATCTGAGACGTTGTTGTCCATCAACAACTTCTTTGATACTTTTTTCGTTTTCCAAATCCAAGAAATGTCTGATGTACAACGAGGGTACAGGCTGCTTTTCTAAGATTGTATTAATGAGGTAGGCCTTTTGGGGACGATTCCACACAGAACGCCGCTGATACCAAGGACTAAGATTCAATTCATCAAGTCTAGCAAGGTTAAGAATGTCTTGAATTACATGTGTTTGGTAATCAACTCGGTCCATAAGGAATGCCTTTCAGTGTTATAATAGAACGTATTCTGCATCTGTTGTGATGCATGTTGAAGAAGATTCGCCACGACAGCGTTACAATCCTGTGCTTTCGCAACATAATTGTCAACATTCTCTCGGCATCGTCATATATCACCGGTTGCGGATAATCATTCCACAAGAAATTCAACTGGGTGGCGCTCTGACGCATACTGCAACACTGGCCGCGATGCGATCCACGGCGTCCGCTGGCAGTACGCCCACTCTGTCCCGAAACCGCAGGAGTGACACGGTCCGTATCTGGAGCGCATCCGCCGCCGATAGCTTTGTCAAACCATTCTGCGGGGTGGGCGTCAGACGAGTCATCCAGACATAACCCCTGTAGGACTCGTTCCAGCCCGTGATCGGTATCATAACCCTTACCTGCAAGCGCCCCAACTGCTCATCGCCTATGACGACGGCTGGACGTGTTTTGCCTGTTTCTGATCCTTCCGTGGGATCGAAGTCCACCCGCCAGATTTCGCCGCGTAGCGGGCTATCCATGCAGATCGTCCGTGTATTCGTGGAAGTCGCCTGTCTCCAGATCTGCCGTAAGTTGTCGCTCCGCTTCCGGCAAAGCCCTATCCGCTTCGTAGGCCGGTATGGCCCTATCCACGGACGCCTTTAAAAACGGTTCGCGCTCCTCCGGCGATAGCGTCATTAGATACCTGGGGTCAACTTCTTCTGACTGGTAGCTCACGCTTCGCTCGAACCGGGCCAAATGATCCATAACCTTCGAGTAGCCGTGAGTGGCGACGAGAGACTGCAACGACTGGTCCAAGATTTGTTCGTCGTGATTCAGCGTTGTGTTCATTAGTCCTCCTCCGCAAAAAGCCCCTCTGCTATGGTATTCGCCACTAGACCGTCTGCTTCCTCCCCGTCATCATCCCCCACCGGCGTCACGTCCCACCAATTATGGCCGGACTTGACTTCCGCCCGCAGCGGCACGTCCAGCGGATAGGCGTTCTGCATGGCGTCGCGCACCAGATCAGCCAGCGGGCGAACCTCATCCTCGGGACACTCGAACAGCAGCTCATCATGGACCTGGAGGACCATCTGCGCGCCGAGGCCGCTCGCGGACAGCGCCTTGTCAACGTGCAGCATCGCCAGCTTGATGATGTCGGCGCTCGTCCCCTGCACGGGCATGTTGGCGGCCTCGCGCTCCGCCGCCTGGCGGAACTGGAAGACGCGGGAGTTGATGTCGGGGACGTAGCGGCGGCGGCCCGAGAGCGTCTGGACGTATCCCTTCTCGCGCGCCCCGTCCAGCACGGTTTCCAAATAGGCGCGGACGCCGGGGTACAGCGCGAGGTACGCCTTGATGAGTTCCGCAGCGCGCACCTGGGTGATGCCAAGCTCGATAGCGACCCGGAAGGGGCTGGCCCCGTAGATGACGGCGAAGTTGATAGTCTTGGCCTGCCGCCGCTGGTCGTGCGTGACAGGCTGGTCTTCGGGGACCTCGAAGATGCGGCGGGCGGTCTGGGCGTGGATGTCGCCGTCGGTCTGGAAGGCTTCCACCAGGCCGGGGTCCTTGGTGATATGCGCGAACAGCCGCAGCTCGATCTGCGAGTAATCGGCGGAGACCAGGACGCGGCCCTTGGAGGCGACGAAGCCCTTGCGAATCTCGCGCCCGATCTCGGTGCGGACGGGGATGTTTTGCAGGTTGGGGTTGGACGACGACAGCCGCCCCGTACTGGCGACAGTCTGGTTCAGCGACGTATGCACCTTGCCGGTCGCCGGATTAATAAGCGCGGGCAGTGCGTCGGCGTAGGTGCTCTTGAGCTTAGACACTTCGCGCCACCGGACGATCTTGCCGGCGATCTCGTGGCCCTTCGCGGCGAGGTCTTCCAGCACTTCGGCCCCGGTCGAGTAGCCGGTCTTGGTTTTCTTGCCGATGGGCAGTTTCAGCTTGTCGAACAGGACCTCTTGAAGCTGCTTGGTCGAGCCGACCGAGAACTTCTGCCCGGCCAGCTCGAATATCTCGGCTTCGAGCGAGGCCACCTGCTCCCCGAGGTTCCGCCCCGCCTCGCGCAGCAGGTCGGCGTCCACGGACACCCCCGCCCGCTCCATGCCGGCGATGATCGGCGCGAGCGGCATCTCGATGTCGGTGAAGATGCCTTGCAGGCCGTCCCGCTCCAGACGGGGCGCGAGGGTGGCCTCCAGCGCTTGGACGGCCCGCGCCTCGTCCATGGCCCCCGCCTCTGGGTGTTCAGGATCGGTTACAAGTTCCATGCCGACGTTGTCGGCGGCGAGGTCGGCCAGCGGGTAGCCCGACCGGCCCGCGTTCAGCAGGTAGGCCGCCAGCAGGATGTCAAAGGCAACGCCGCGCAGTGTGACCCCGTTCCGGCCCAAAACGCCGGTCGCGAGTTTCAGATCATGCACGGACTTGGCGCGGGCCACGTCTTCTAAATACGGCGTCAGGGCCTCGCCCCAATCGGCCCAGGCCGCGTAAAAGGCACTATCCGGCAGGCCAAAGGCCACGCCCTGCAATTCCGCGTTCATCAGCGATATGGCGGCGAGCTTGACCCCGTCGGGCGGCGTCATGTGAAGTTGGACGCCGACCGGCGCGTCGGCCTCGGCGAGCCGGGCCAGCAGCGCGTCTAGCTGCCCCTGCGTTGTGATGATCTGGCCCTCGACGTTGGAGGAAGGGTCGGGGGACCCGACCCCTACGGCGCGTAGGGGCGGGGTCCCCCCGCCCTCTCTCCCTTCCCCGTTCTGCTCTATCGCCTTCGCCCGCTGGTCCCGCTCCAAGCCCGGCAGGCGCTTGACCAGGGTGCGGAACTCCAATCGCTCGAACAACTCTTTGACGGCCTCGAAGTCCGGCCCTTCCGCCTGGTAATCGGGCGACAGCTTCACCCACTCCGGCAGGGGCACGTCGCGGACGATGGTCGCCAGCCGCTTGCACTGGAGGGCGATGTCGGTGTGGGTGATGAGCGCGGCCTTGATCTTCTCGGGCTGCTCGTCCACATGAAACAGCAGGTTTTCCAGCGTCCCATAATCTTTAAGCAGCTTGGAGGCCCCCTTCTCCCCAATGCCGGGGACGCCGGGCAGGTTGTCCGAGCTGTCCCCTTTAAGCCCCTTGAAGTCGGGGATCTGGGCGGGGGTCAGCCCGTAGCGGGTGCGGACGGCGGCCTCGTCATAGACGACCGTATCGGTCACGCCCTTGACCGTGATCATGGCCTGGACCTGACCCCGCCCTTCCAGGGGGCTGCCATCATCCACCAGTTGCAAGGCGTCACCGTCCCCGGTGACGATCAGCACGTCATAGCCCTGGTGCTTGGCGATCTCCGCCAATGTCCCGCACACGTCGTCGGCCTCGTAGCCCTCCACCTCGACATTCGGCACCCGAAAAGCTGCTGCCACCTCGCGGGCTAAAGCGCGCTGCGGCTTCAAGTCGTCCGGCATGGACTTCCGAGTCCCCTTGTACGATTCCAATTCTTTGTGCCGGAACGTCGCGACGGGGGGGTCAAAGGCGGCAAAGATGGCGTCCGGCTTCTCGCGCTCCAATATCGTCAGCAGCATCAGGACGAACGAGTAGACGGCGTTGGTGGGCAGCCGGTCCGACGTGGACAGGGCGCGCATGGCGAAGAAGCCCCGGTAGAGGAGGCTGTTGCCGTCGAGGATGACGAGTTTTGGCATGATGCCTAGAGTATACCCGGCAGGAGTCGAACGCAAAAGAAAAAGGGCGGGATGAACCCCGCCCCTACCCTCTTTATCCCTTCCTGCTCCTGTCCGTTCTCGCCTACACCACTGACCGCTTCCGGTACTCCCGCAGCCCGTACCGGCCCACCAGCAAAGCCGGTATCCAGAGCGGGGCGTAGGCCAGCAGCCAGATCGCCAGGGCGATCAAGGCGGTGGTCGAGGAGACCAGCGACCCGAGGGAGTCATGAGTGTTGGACTTCAGGCCGTTCAGGAACCCGCCCGTCGACGGGGCCGCCGCCTGCGGCTTGGGCGTCTGGCTCAGGTCAATCGTGACCGTGGAGAGTGCGGCCATGCGCTTCAGCAGGACCAACCGGGCGCGCGCCTCGGCGAGCTGTGTCCGCAGGTCGCGCGTGGCCTGCTCGTCGTGCCACTTCGCCCGTGACCCCAGCGCCTTCAGACGGGCCTCAGAATTCTGCACGTCGCCTTCCAGGACGTTCTCCGTCTGGTCGGCGTCGCTGGCCTTCTCAGTGATGTCTTCGCCGGTGATGTTCTTGGACTGGACGTTGCCGAGGTGCGCGACCTGACCCAGAAACGTCTCGAACTGTGTGACGGGGACCTTGACGGTCAACTCCGCCGTTTTGAGGCCGTCCTCGCCGGTGCTAAGGTTGTTGGCGGCGACAAAGCCGCCGGTCTCCTTGACCATGTCCGCCACCTTGTCGCTAGTGGCCTCGGGGTTCGCCACCTGGACGCCGATGGTCGCCTCTTTGTGTACCTGCCTCTGGGTGGCATTGAAAGCCGCTGGCGGCTTGAAGGCCGAGGGATAACCCGCGCCCCCGCCACCTGGGTAGCTCCCATTGACGGTGATGCTGCCATCTGCGGACCGTGATGGCGCGGATGCCGCTGCCGGTGGCGACATGGGTGCGATACGACGCAGGTAAGCCATAGGCGGCGGTGGCGCGGCAGACGGCGGCGCGGCTCCCAGCGTGGTTGGTCCAGATGCCCCCCCCGATGAAGTGATCCTTCTGGCGTCCTCGTGGACGTGCTGGAACACAGGGAAGAACACGAACCAGGCGACCAAAGCCGCCCCGGCCAGAGTCCAGCCCAGGGCAAGGCGGTTCCGCCCCCGCGCCCCCAGCCTTGCGGGCGGGGGAGAGGAGGGCGCGGCAAGCGGTGCCCCTGCGGCGTCGGCACCGTCAGGGTTAGGGGCGATCCCCAGTATCTTCGCCCGCAGGGCGGGGTCGAGCGCGCCTTCGGGTTCGGACGCGCGGAGGTCTTCGGCGATCTGTGTCATTTGGGTCAACTCCTCTCGGCAGGACGCGCAGCGCGTCAGGTGGCGGCGGACGGCGAGGCGGAGGGGCCACGACAATTCGCCGTCGGCGTAGGCTTTCAGGTCATCTTGGAAGCGGGCGTGGTCGGTCATGGGGCGGCCTCCGGGAGCGGCGCGTCGGCCAGGACGTAGCCGCTCAACGTCCCGCGCAGGCGGCGGAAGGCGTAGGACAGGCGGGACTTGACGGTCCCCTCCGGCACTCGCAGCACGGCGGCGCATTCGCGGTAGGTCAGCTCCTGCATCTCGTGGAGGATCACCACGTCGCGCTGCTCGGGCGAAAGTCCGTCCAAAGCCGCGTGGACCTGCTCGGACAGCTCGCGCCGGGCGGCGTGGTGGGCGGGGCCATGCTCCTCCGCCTCGCGCTCGCCCAGGGTTTCGTCATAGGGGACGGTGACGGCATGGCTACGGCCCGCGTGGCGGCGGCAGTGGTTGAGGGCGACGCGCCACACCCAGGTCGCAAGAGTCGAGTCGCCGCGAAAGCTCCCCATGCTCCGGTAGAGGTCCACGAAGATCTCCTGCGTCAAGTCCTCGGCATCCGCCTCGCAGGCGGCGTAGCGGCGCACCAGCCGGTGCAGGCGCGGGCCGTAGTCGTCCACGAAGGCGGCGAATGCGCCCGCGTCCCCTGCCGCTATTCGGTTTGCCAGCCGCCTGTCGTCTCGCACGGTTTGCGCCTCTGTGTCCGCTCTCGTTTAGTTTGTTACATTAGGCCGCTAAAAGGTTCAAAGGGAACGGAAATATCGGGAAATATATTTACTAGTTTGTTTATAGACAATTAGATATAAAGCGGGTATCATGTCCGCGAACCCGGCAGCCGCGCAAGCCAGCTTCCCACTTGCTTTTGTGGCGGGCCGTTGGGTATCCTTTGGGCGGCTCGTGTGCCGCCGAACTTTTCCGTATAAGGTGGACCAGTGATGAGACTCTTTCCGGCGCGCACGACAGCCATTCTGATTTTGTTCCTGACGGCGGCGGTCCTCGCGGGCTGCTCTTCGCACAAGCCCACAAGCACAGGCGGCGGGGGTCAGCCGGCCGCTTCCGGGGCCGCCACAATGCTGAACGTCTCGTATGACCCGACGCGCGAGTTTTACCAGGACTACAACAAGGCCTTCACGGCCTACTGGCAGAGCAAGAGTGGCCAGGCCGTCACCATCCAGCAGTCCCACGGCGGGTCGGGCAAGCAGGCCCAGGCCGTCCGCGACGGGCTGGGGGCGGACGTGGTGACGCTGGGCATCGCCTCCGACATTGATGCGCTCGCCGCAGCCGGGCTGATCAAGACGGACTGGCAGAAGCGGCTGGCGAATAACAGCGCGCCCTACACGTCCACGGTCGTCTTCCTGGTCCGCAAGGGCAACCCGAAGGGCATCAAGGACTGGCCCGACCTGATCAAGCCGGGCGTTTCGGTCATCACGCCCAACCCGAAGTCATCCAGCGGCGGACGCTGGAGCTATCTCGCCGCCTACGGCTATGCGCTTCAGCAGCCCGGCGGCACCCAGGACACGGCCAAGGCGTACATCGCGCATCTCTATAAGAACGTGCCCATCCTGGACTCGGGGGCGCGCGGCAGCACCGTGACGTTCACCCAGCACCACGTCGGGGATGTCCTGCTGGCCTGGGAGAATGAGGCGTATTTGGCGACCAACAAGATCGGCAAAGGGCAGTACGACATCGTCTACCCCTCGGTCAGCATCCTCGCCGAGCCGCCGGTCGCCGTCGTGGATAAAAACGTGGACGCGCACAACACGCGGGCCGTGGCCGAAGCGTACCTGAGCTACCTGTACACCCCCGAGGGGCAGGACATCATCGCGCGGAACTACTACCGGCCCCGATTGGCGGCCGTCGCCCAGAAGTACGCCGCTCAGTTCCCGCCGATCAAGCTGTTCACCGTGGACCAGGCCTTCGGCGGCGTTGCGGCGGCCCAGAAGACGCACTTCGCCGACGGCGGCGTCTTCGACCAGATCTACGTCAAGAAGTAAAGCCACGCCTTGAAAGGCGCGGGCGGTTCGTAACTTGTAGGGGCGGGGTCGCCCCGCCCTCTTCTGCCCCGAAAGGCCTCGCACAAGAAACCCTATGGCCGTCGCCGTCACACAACTTAAGGCACACAAACCTCGGCGCATCCTGCCCGGCTTCGGCCTGTCGCTCGGCTACACCCTGCTCTATCTGGGCCTGCTGGTGCTGCTCCCGCTCTCCACGGCCTTCGTCAAGGCGGCGACGGTGGGACACGCCCAGGTCTGGCAGACCATCACCGACCCGCGCACCGTCGCCGCTTTTCGGCTTACCTTCGGCACGTCCGCCCTTGCCGCCGCCCTGAACGCCGTATTCGGCCTGCTGGTCGCCTGGACACTGGTCCGCTACCCGTTCCCCGGTCGGCGCGTGATTGACGGGTTGGTTGATCTGCCGTTTGCCCTGCCGACGGCGGTGGCGGGCATCTGCCTGAGTGCCGTCTACGCCGAGAACGGCTGGATCGGGCGATGGCTGGCCCCACACGGCATCCGCGTCTCGTACACGCCGCTAGGAATATTAGTCGCCCTGGTCTTCATCGGCCTGCCCTTCGTCGTCCGCACCGTCCAGCCCGTTTTGCAGGACCTGGAGGCCGACGTTGAGGAAGCCGCCGCCAGTTTGGGGGCCAATCGGTTCCAGATATTCACGCGCGTCCTGCTCCCCACCCTGCTGCCCGCCGTCTTGACCGGGGCGACTCTGGCCTTCGCGCGGGCCTTGGGCGAGTATGGCTCGGTGATCTTCATCTCGGACAACATCCCGCTGAAGGGCGAGATCGTCCCCAAGCTGATCATGGACAAGCTGGACCAGTTCGACTACGCGGGCGCGACCGTCATCGCCGTCGTCATGCTGCTGATCTCCTTCCTGCTGCTGCTCCTAGTCAACCTGCTGCAATGGTGGACTCGAAAACGCCTGGGGATGAGCTAGGATGGAACCTACTGAGCGCCCGCGTGTCAAAATCTGCTGCATCGGGAGCATCGAAGAGGCATGGATCGCCGTCCGGGCGGGCGCGTCCGCGCTCGGCCTGGTCTCCGAGATGCCGAGCGGGCCGGGCGTCATCCCCGAAAACATCATCGCGCATGTGGCGCGCGCCATTCCGCCCGGCGTCACGAGCGTGCTGCTCACCTGCCGGCAGGATGTCAGCAGCATCATCGCCCAGCAGAATCGAACGGGCGTCGGCGCGATCCAGATATGCGACCGGCTGCTGGAAGGCACTTACGACGATCTGCACCGGGCGATCCCCGGCGTCGGGCTGCTCCAGGTGATCCACGTCACCGGGCCGGAGTCGGTGGCCGAGGCCCGGCAGATCGCCCCGCACGTCCACGCGCTGCTCCTGGACTCGGGCGACCCGGCCCTGCCGGTCAAGGAACTCGGCGGCACGGGCCGCGTCCACGATTGGGGCCTCAGCCGGCAGATCCGCGGGCAGGTGGACGTGCCGGTCTACCTCGCGGGCGGTCTGACCCCGGAGAACGTGGCGGAGGCGGTCGCCGAGGTCGGCCCGTTCGGGCTTGACCTATGCAGCGGCGTCCGCACGGACGGCTGCCTGGATCCGGCGAAACTGTCCCGCTTCTTCGCGGCATTGGATTGACACATGGCAAACGCGACCGGCCTCGACCTCAGCCCGACGCTCGCAGACGCAAAGCGCCCCCCGCTGGCGACGGAACCCTGGACCGTCCGTCTGGTGTTCATCCTGGTGACGCTGCTGTTCCTGGGCCTGTTCCTGGGCCTGCCGCTGGCCGCCGTGTTCGCGCAGGCGTTCGCGAGCGGCCGGGGGGCGTACTTTGAGGCCGTCCGGGACCCGAACACACTCAGCGCGATCCGGCTGACCCTGCTCACGGCGGCCGTCTCGGTCCCGCTGAACGTCCTGTTCGGGGTCGCCGCCGCCTGGGCCATCGCCAAGTTCGAGTTCTGGGGCAAGAACATCCTGCTGACGCTGATTGACCTGCCGTTCGCGGTCTCGCCCGTCGTCGCCGGCCTGATCTTCGTGCTGCTGCTCGGCAAGTTCAGCCCGCTCGGGGGGCTGCTGGACGCGCACGGGATCAAGATCATCTTCGCCGTGCCGGGCATCATCGTGGCGACGACGTTCGTGACCTTCCCGTTCGTCGCCCGCGAACTGCTGCCGGTCATGCAGGCGCAGGGGGTGGAGGAAGAACAGGCCGCCATAGTGCTGGGCGCGACCGGCTGGCAGACCTTCTGGCGCGTCACCGTCCCGAACATCAAGTGGGGCCTGCTCTACGGCGTCATCCTGTGCAATGCCCGCGCGATGGGCGAGTTCGGGGCCGTCTCGGTCGTGTCGGGCAAGATCGTGGGCCAGACGAACACCCTGCCCCTGCAGGTGGAGGCGTTCAACGACGACTACAACTTCGTCGGCGCGTTCGCCGCCGCCTCGCTCCTGGCGATGCTGGGGCTTGTGACTCTGGTCGTGAAGTCGTTTGTCGAGTGGAGGACCGTCCATCGTGACCGTTGAGAGAAACCATGAGCAACGAAGTCTATGAGCATTGAAGTACGCGACGTGTCAAAGACCTTCGGGAGCTTTGCCGCCCTCAAAGACGTGAGCCTCAAGGTCGAGACTGGAGAGCTTGTCGCCCTGCTCGGGCCTTCCGGGTCGGGCAAGACGACGCTGCTGCGGATCATCGCTGGGCTGGAGTTCCCGACGCAGGGGTCCATCCTGTTCGGGGATGAGGACATCGTCCGGCGTGACGCCCGCAGCCGCGAGGTGGGCTTCGTCTTCCAGCACTACGCCCTGTTCCGGCACATGACAGTGTTCGAGAACATCGCCTTCGGCCTGCGCGTCCGGCCCCGCGCGACCCGGCCCTCCAAGGCGTTCATCACGGACCGCGTCATGGAGCTGTTGAAGCTGGTCCAACTGGAAGGGCTTGCCGCCCGCTATCCCTCCCAGCTTTCCGGCGGCCAGCGGCAGCGGGTCGCCCTGGCCCGCGCCCTCGCCGTCGAGCCGAAGGTGCTGCTGCTGGACGAGCCGTTCGGCGCGCTCGACGCCCGCGTCCGCCAGGAGCTTCGTACCTGGCTGCGCCGCCTGCACGACGAGCTGCACATCACCAGCGTCTTCGTCACCCACGACCAAGAGGAGGCTTTGGAGGTCTCCGACCGCGTGGTCGTGATGAACAAAGGCCAGATCGAGCAGATCGGCACGCCCGACGAGGTCTACGAGCAGCCCGCCAACCCGTTCGTGATGAACTTCCTGGGCAGCGTCAACCTCTTCCATGGCCGCGTCCACGACGGCGAGGCGCAGCTCGGCCCCCTGGCCGCCCCCGCACCCGGCCTGGGCGGCGTGCAAGACGCCCAGGCCATCGGCTATGTCCGCCCACATGAACTTGACATCGCCCGGCACCGCAACGGCACCCCCACCGTCGAGGCAGTCATCCGCCACATCACCGCCGTCGGCCCCACCGTCCGCCTGGAACTCGAACGCAGCGATGGCGGCGGCCAGATAGATGCCGAGCTGACCCGCGAGAGGTTCGGCGAGCTTGCCCTCAAAACCGGCGAACAGGTGCATGTCACCCCACGCAAGCTGCAAGTGTTCTTGGAAGATTACTCGATCTAGACCTGCCTGGAAGGACGAAAGACAGAAGAGGGCGAGGGGAGAAAGAGGGCGAGGGGACCTTGCCCCTACGCACGATGACGTAGGGGCGGGGTTCCCCGCCCTCTTCTCTCTGCCCCGCCTCTTTTTGCCCCGCCTACTCGTGCCAGATGAGCGGGTTCACTGCGTCATTGTCCAGCACGTCGCCGACGGTCAGCGTCTTGAAGTAATCTTCGGGCAGGATGTTCCGGGTGCCGTTGAATGTCTCGCCGTCGGGCATGTAGGCACAGGTCATCGCGCGGCGCGGCCTGTTGGTCATGTTCGCGCCCGCGCCGTGGGCGCACAGGCCGTTGTGGAAGACGGCGCTGCCGGCGGGGCACGGGCAGCCGACGGTGCCGATCCCGCGCCACTCCGGGTAGACTTTGAACAGATCACCCTGGTTCCGGCCGATGCCCGCGTTCCGCCACGTCGCCGCCTTCTGAGTGCCCGGCAGATAGTACAGGCAGCCGTTGTCGCGCGTGGCGTCGTCAAGGGCCACCCAGAGGGACAGCGAATTGCGGGACGAGAACGACCAGTACGGGTTGTCCAGGTGCCAGCCGGTCGGGTTGCCGAAGGGCGGCTTGTAAAGCGCCTGGTCGTGCCAGATGCGGATGCCGTCCACGCCCGCCAATGTCGCGGCGACTTGCCCCAGGCGCGGGTCGAGCATCAGGGAGCGCATCCCCGCGTGCGAGTCGGCCAGCTTCAGGCATTGCGTGAAGACCTGGGCGTAGTAATCGTCCGGGTCGCCCTGGTTGTTCAGCGCGGAGGAGGCCGAAGCAAGCCGCTCGGCGACGGCCTCGTCCGTGGTCCGGCTCCAGTGCGCCGTTTCTTCGACGTCGAGGAAGCCCTCGATCACGAGAAAGCCGTTCTCCTGGTAGGAGCGCACCTGCTCCGACGTCACTTGGTCCTTCATTGGGGTTCTCCTTGACTGGTGTTACGCAGCGGCTGTCACAGCACTTGAGCGGGCATGGAAACTCCGGGTGCCCTCTTCCGGGCGGCTTGTCCCCTGGACAAATCCTGCCGGAGCGAGTGATTTCAATCACTCGTCCCACTCCCCCTTACTCGTCCTTGGCCTGCCTCGACTGGCGCGTAACATCCGCCAACACTTCAGCAGATCTTCTCGCGCCGGGCGGCCTCGCCGTGGCCGATGGGGTGTTCCCCCACCCAGCGCTCGTCTACAGGCTCGGAGGCCAGTTGGTAGCGCGTGTCGGAAGACAGCCGCACCTGGTCCGAGCCGTTGTCCAGGCTGCAATGGACGGTGAACATGCTGAAGGTCAGCAGGTCGCCCGCCTGGAAGTCCGCCGTCAGCCAGCGCCCCCCCAGCCGCTCGCGCAGGCGGACGGGGTTGAAGGTGAGCGCGCCGAATCCGCTGTTCCCAGTAGTACGGACGTCGCCATGGTTGGTGCAGTAGGCGTCCACGTCTTTGGCCCCGTAGCCCAGCCGCAGGCGGTCGTGCTTGTGGGAGCCTTCCAGCACCAGCAGGCCGCCGATCTCGCGCGGGATGTCCCCCAGCGGCGTCCAGGCCGTGTACAGGTCGGACGTGCCGCGCCCCATGTAGACGATGTCGCAGTGCGGCGCGGTTCCCTGTCCCGGCGTCACCGCCCGCAGCCAGGTGTAGTCGAAGTGGCGCACCTCGCCGCCGAGCAGGCGCGCGTAGAAGGCCATCATGCGGCCCTCATAGAGCAGGCGCATCAGCGCGGGGTTGTCCTGGGTCAGCTCCGGCATGAAGTAGGAGGCACGGTCTTTGCGGGCGAGGGCGGCGGCGGCAGGCGTTCCCGGTTCCAGGCAGCCCGCCGATGCCAGCCGGTCCAGCAGCGCGGCGCGCGCGTCCAAGACCTCCGCGCGGTCCAGGTAGCCGGGCAAATAGAGGTAGCCGTCTTCGCGTATCCGTTCGCGCAGTGCCGCGCCATCGTCCACGATGTCCAGCGAGCGGCGCAGCTCGCCGAAGGCGTCGGGCGAAGTGTCCAGTTCCAATTTCTGCGTGGTCAGCATCGCATCCTCCGGCATTTCGGCTGGGGTTAGAGCAAAAGCACCGGCACTGGAAGTGCCGGTGCCTTTCCCACATCATACTGCATTTTCAGGCCATGTGCAAAGATGTGGGCGGGCCTTAACGGCCCTGCCGGTACTCGGCCCACAGCGCCTCGAACTCGCCCACCAGGCCCGCCAGCACGTCGAAGCCGCCCTGCCAGAAGGCGGGGTCGTCCAGCGTGACGCCGACCTTGTCCATGAGTTCCTGCGGGGTCAGGCTGCCGCCCGCTTCCAGCATCCGCAGGTACTTCTCGGCGAAGGCAGAACCTTCCTTCTTGGCCTGCTGATACAAGGACAGCACCAGAAGCTCGCCGAAGGAGTAGGCGTAGACGTAGAACGGCGACCCGATGAAGTGGCCGATGTAGGACCACCACAGGCGGTGTTCATCCCCCAGCTCGACCGAGTCGCCGAACATCATCTGCACCTCGCGCTGCCAGTGTTCGCCGAACTCCTCCGTCGTCAGCTCGCCCTTCGTCCGCCGGTGCTCGTGGATCGCCCGCTCGAACCGGTACATCGCCGTCTGGCGCGGGATCGTCGCGAACGCGCCCTCGATCTTCTCGGCATACAGGGCCAGCTTGTCCTTCAGCGATGCCGACCCGGTGACACGCTCGAAAACCAGCATCTCTCCGAACGTGGACGCGAGTTCAGCCAGCGGCAGCGTCCCGTGGAAGTTCAGGAGCGACTGCGACCGCGAGAGCGAGGCATGAACGCCGTGCCCCAATTCGTGCGCCAGGGTCATCACGTCCTTCATCCGGCCCAAATAGTTCATCAGGACATACGGGTGCAGGTCCGGCGTCACATAGGAGCAGAACGCGCCGCCCTCCTTGCCCTTGGCGGCGGGCGCGTCTATCCAGTCCTTGTCGAAGAACTCCGAGGCCCGGCGGCGCATCTCAGGCGAGAAGTCGCCGAAGGCGTTCAGCACGATGCCCTGCGCTTCGGGGTAGGTGATGGTGCCCTCGGCCTCGAACAGCGGCGCGTAGCGGTCGTAGTGCGTGAGCGTGTCCAGACCCAATATCTCGCGCTTGACATGATAGTAACGGGCGACAAGCGGGTAGTTGCGGACGACGGTGTCCACGACGAGAGTGACCGTCTCCTCGGTCAGCTCGTTGTCCAGGTGCCGGGACGCCTGCGGGGCCGCGAACCCGCGCAGGCGGTCCTTGACGTTTTTGTCCTGCATCAAGGTGTTGAAGATGAAGGTCAGCGTCTTGCTGCTCTTTTGCAGGCCCTCGGTGAAGGCCGCCGCCGCCAGTCGGCGCGTCTCGCGGTCCGGGTCCATGATCTTCGCGATGACCTCGGCCTGGCTCAGTTCCTCGCCGCCCAGGGCGAAGGTCGCCCCCGCCGTAGTCTCGTCGAACAGGCGGTCGAAGGCGCGGCCGCCGGTGTTCGCCAGCTCCTCCATCAGCCTTTCCTCGGTTTCGGACAGCATGTGTTCGCGCGCCGCCCGCACCGTGCCGATGTAGTGCCTGTACGGCGCGACCGGGGCCGCCCCCAAAAGCGGCTCAACAACATCGTCCGGCACGGCGGCCAGTTCCAGGTCGAAGAACAGCAGCGGCAGGGCCAGCCTCGTCCCCTGCTCGCGCATCCGTTGCAGGAACGCCCCGCGCTCCGGGTCGCCCATGTCGGTCGTGAACAGCAGCGAGGCGAAGATGGCCGGCTTGGACGCCTGCTGCTGGATGTCCTCATACTCGGCCAGGGCCGCGCCCAGCGTGTCGGCGGTCAGGCCGGGCGCGTTGATCCGGCCCCTGTAATCGCGCTCGAACTTCTCGGCGCGGGCCTGCGAGGCGGCCAGCGTCTCCTCGATGCGCGGGTCGGCGATGCCGCCATACAGGTCGGCGAGGTTCCAGTGGACGTTTGCGCCCAGATCAGGAGTAACTTCGATGGTCAAAAGGCATCTCTTTTCTCGATCAAATGGCCTATTATACCCGTATGCCCGACATTGTGAAAAAAGTTGCAATGTCGGGCGAGGCTGGGTACAATGTTGGCAGGAAAGAGGACATTCATGTCAGTAACCGAGACGAGGCCGCGCCACCCGGTGGCACGCGGGGTGCATCAGACGAAGGTCATCCTGGAAATGATCAAGTTCGAGCATACCGTCTTCATGCTGCCCTTCGCGCTGATGGCCGCCGTCGTCGCCTCGCGCCACGACTGGCTGATGTTCGCGCACAAGGTCCTCTGGATACTGCTGGCGATGGTCGGCGCGCGGTCCGCCGCCATGGCCTTCAACCGCGTCGTGGACAGGCGGTACGACGCCCTCAACCCGCGCACCGCCAAGCGCGCCCTGCCCGCCGGGCTTCTCTCCGTCCCGCAGGTGGTTGCCTTCACGGTCGTCGCAGCGGCCCTGCTCGTCTTCGCATCTTACATGCTGAACCCGCTGGCCTTCGCGCTCTCCCCGGTCGCCCTGCTGCTGGCCCTGGGCTACTCCTACACCAAGCGATTCACCGCCTTCTCACACTTCTTTCTGGGGCTTGCCCTCGCCGTCGCACCGGTCGGCGCATGGATCGCGGTTACGGGCCGGATCGAGCCGCCCACGCTCTGGCTCGGGGGAGCTGTAGTCTGCTGGCTGTTCGGCTTCGACATCCTGTACGCCTTGCAGGACACCGAGTTCGACCGCGCGAACGGCCTCCACTCCATGCCCGCGCTGCTGGGCAATGCCCGCGCCCTGCTCGTCTCGCGGCTTTCCCATCTGGTTATGATCGGTCTGCTCGTGATGACCGGCCTGTCGGCGGGCCTGGGCGTGGTCTACTTCCTCGCCGTCGCCCTGGTCGCCGGGCTGATCGCCTGGGAGCAGTCGCTGGTCAAACACGACGACCTCTCGCGCCTGGACATGGCCTTTTTCACGCTCAACGGCTACATCAGCGCCGGGCTTTTCCTGCTGACGTTGGTGGATGTTCTGGTACGGAGGTAGGCGATGGCGACACACGAGATCGTGCCCGAACGGGCCACGCTGCATGGGGCGTTTTCAAGGGACCGCAAGCCGTGCCTCACCATCGCCTCCGGCGACACGGTGCGCTACAAGACATTAGAAGCGGGCTGGAGCATCGCGCCGCGCCGAACCGGCGACCGGAGCGAAACTCTTACCATCTTCGAGCCGCGCGATGAGGCCGGGGACCGGGGCCACGCGCTCTGCGGCCCCGTCTTCATTGAGGGCGCCGAGCCGGGCATGACGCTGGAGGTGCAGATCGGAGACGTGATCCCCGCCGGCTCGGGCTACGTCTACTCCGGCGGGTGGAGGACGCCTCTGAATGAGCGGCTGGGAGTGGCGGAGGGGGCCGGCACGGTCCATGTGTGGTCCCTGGACGCCGGCACCATGACGGGCCGGAACCAGCACGGTCATGAGGTCGCCCTGCGGCCGTTCATGGGCGTCATGGGGATGCCCCAGGATGTTCCAGGGCTGCAATCCACCACGCCGCCGCGCGTGACGGGCGGCAACATGGACTGCAAGGAGCTGGTCACGGGCAGCTCGCTGTTCCTGCCCGTCGCGGTGCCCGGCGGCCTGTTCTCGGTCGGCGACGGCCACGCGACTCAGGCGGACGGCGAGGTCTCGGGGCTGGCCATCGAGTGCCCCATGGAGCGCCTAAACCTGACGTTCCGCCTGCACCCGCAGATATCCCTGACCACACCGCGCGCCAACACGCCCGCCGGGTGGCTCACCCTGGGCTTCGACGAGGACCTGGACAAAGCCATGCAGACCGCCCTGGACGCCATGCTGGACCTGATGGGCGAGCTGCACGGCCTGGGCAGGCGGGACGCGCTGGCCCTGGCAAGCCTCGTCGTAGACCTCCGCGTCACGCAGGTGGTCAACACCGTGCAGGGAGTCCACGCACTGCTGCCGCACGAGGCGCTCAAGATGCCCGCCTAAACGGCGGGACTGGCTGCCGCCTCTCCGGTACCGCCCGCCGCCAGATGCACCTCGCCGCCCGTCGCCGCTTCCAGCTCCTCGGCGTCGTCGGCATCGGCGCTCGTTTTGTAGTGCAGTGCCTTTTCGGCGGAAACCGTCGTTCCGTGGTCGTCCGAGGATTTGAACGTGATATGGTCGGCCATCTGCCGGACCAGTTGCAGGCCGAAGCCGCCCAGGCGCTCGGACCCGTCCTGGTCAGGCCGGGCCGCACCGACTTCCCGGATGTCTTGGAGCGAGAAGCCGACGCCTTTGTCCTCGACGATGATTGCCACGCGGTCCGCATGGTACTCTAAGGTGAGCAGGAACCGGCCGTCGCCGACCGCCTGGGCGTGGCGCACGACGTTCGTGCAAAGCTCGCCCACGATGAACTCGATGTCGGCGATGTCTCGGTCAATGACGCCCAGGTCGCCCAGTAGGGTGTGCCCGATGCGCCGGGCGATCCGCAGAAAAGTCCCGTCGCCGGGCAGGTCCAGCGACACCTTGAGTATCATGTTGCCCTCCTGTGGGTAGGCCTCGTGCCATAGGCAGGGTGTTCCCGAAACGGATTGGGCCGAAACGGAACGAACAGACTGACGGATTGGAACGAACCATGACAACGAAGATCGGCAGCGTGCCGTACCTGAACGAGAAGCCGCTGACGCGCTGGTTCTCGCACACCGAGGAAGGCCGGGCGTCCGGCGTGGCGGTCGTCTACGCCGTCCCCTCGCAGCTCGCGCGGATGCTTCAGGCGGGCGAGATCGCCGCCGCGCTCGTCTCCTCGTTCGAGTACTTCCGGACGCCGGGCTACGCCGTCGTCCCCGGCATCTCCATCTCCGGGCAGGGCGATATCGAGTCGGTCCGCGCCTTCGCCCGCGCCCCCTGGCGCAAGATCGAGACGCTGGCCCTGGACACCTCCTCGCTGACCTCGGCCGCCCTGCTCAAGATCCTGCTGGACGAGCAGCTCGACTCCCACCCTGCCTTCCTCCACGCCGCCCCAGACCTCGACTCGATGCTGGGCCAGGCGGACGCCTGCCTGCTGATCGGGGACAAAGGGATGCTGGCGGATGGCGACGGCCTGAACGTCCTTGACCTCGGCCACGCCTGGCGGCGGCTGACCGGCCTGCCGTTCGTCTACGCCGTCTGGATGGGCAAGGCCGAAAACCTCACCCCGCACCTCGTCGAATCGCTTACGGCGGCCAAAGCCTGGGGCGTGACGCAGACCGAGATCATCGCGGAAGAGGAGTCCCGCCGCATCGGTGCCTCGGTCCGCCAGTGCCGGCATTACCTCACGGAAGTCATGGACTACGATCTGGGCGAGGAACACCTCCAGGCGCTGGAGACGTTCGGCCGGAAGGCGCGGACGCAGCAGCTACTCCCCGAAGTGCCCGGCCCGGTCCATGTGGTGGGTGCCGACGATTAGGCGCGGCGGTCCGGTACAATGCTCTCAGGAGAACACGCCCATGCTGACCGCCCAGGAAGTCTACGCCGCCGCCCGCACCCTGCCGCTCCCGGAACGTCTGCGCCTCGCGGCATTAATTCCCGATGAGGTGACCCAGCCCACGCGATTGATTTCAGACCCTCAAGACCTGCCTGGCTATAGTGATGTTTGGACCGAAGAGGATAGGGAAGAGTTTGCGGCGCATTGCGCGCGCCGATCCCATCCCGGTTCATCCGACGATGACGATCTCCTCTCCCCGGCAGAAGAACTGGAACGTCTCAGACAGACCATGCCGTCGGGTGCAGTTGCTCCGTCGGGTGCAGTTGCTCCGTCGGGTGCAGTTGCTCCGTCGGGTGCAGTTGCTCCATGAATGGCACGGCTAGGGTTTTATTGGGGTATTCAGCCTTCGGTTAGAAAGCACCGCTTCTGCACTGGTCAGCACTGGCTACCCGGAGGGCAGACCCGCAGGGCGCGGGGCTGGGAGTGCTTTCCGAGTGCCGCGAAGCGGTACTTCTTGGCGTCCTCGCCGTCCAGCCGTGCGTTTCAACGCATGGTCTGTCCGGCCATGGCTGGGTCTGACATGCAATCACGCTGGCGAGTAGTAGGGGGACAAGATTCGCATGGCGATTAGGCAGTCAGGTTTGGTATAATACCCCCATGGCAGGACACACGCATGGGGCGACGAGCGGGCGCGGGCTTTGGCTTTCACTGGGCCTGACGGTGGCTTTCGTCGGACTGGAAGCTTTCTTCGGGCTGCGCGCCCACTCGCTGGCACTCCTTTCGGACGCCGGACACAACGCGAGCGACGCGCTGGCGCTGGGCCTGGCGGCCTATGCGATCTGGGTGGCGCGGCGGCCGGCCACGCCCGGCAAGACGTTCGGCTACCACCGAGTCGCCATCCTGACCGCGCTGGCGAACGCCTCCGCCCTGGTCGTGATCGCGCTGGGCATCCTGCTGGGGGCTGCCGAAGCCTTCCGGCACCCGCAGCCCGTGTCCGGGAACCTGATGATGGCCGTCGCCGCCGGGGCCGTGTTCATGAACACCGTCATTGCCTGGAGCCTGCGCGGGGACAGCCACCACAGCCTGAACGCCCGCGCCGCCTATGTCCACATGGCCGGCGACGCGCTCTCCTCCCTGGGCGTCGTGCTGGCCGGCCTGGTCGTCCGCCTGACTGGGTGGACACTGGCCGACCCGCTCGTCTCCATCCTCATCGCCGGGTTCATCCTGTATTCGTCCTGGGGGATCATCGGCGACGCCGCCAACATCCTGATGGAAGGCACGCCGAAGGGCGTAGACATCGCGGAACTCGTCGCCGCCGTCCGCGCCACGCCCCCCGTCTGCGACGTCCACGATCTGCACGTCTGGACCGTCAGCGACGGCCTCCACTTCCTCTCCTGTCACGTTGTCCTGCCCGACGACTGCACCATTCTGGAAGGCCAGGCCGTTGTTTCCAGCCTGAACGCGCGCCTGCACGACGGCTTCGGCATCGGCCACGCCACCATCCAGACCGAAACCGCTGCCGGCGACGCCTGCCGCCACGACACCGACGCCCTCTACTGCGCCCTCCATCCGCACGAGGCCGGCTGCGGGCATTGATGGGACGGTGCAAAATATTTATTCGCACCCTATTGTATTTTTGCTCACATCGTCGTATAATGGGATTAGCAGGCTAGAGGCGAAGCGGTAAATCCTCTCAGTGGCAGTCACGCAATCGGCCGGTGACCATTTTCCAGAGGCGTCTGCCAGCAAAACATACCGCGACAGTTGATTCTCTGCCTAGGAACGGACGACACTCCGTTCCACTTGTGCGGGAGACGTTTCCACTTGTGATGCAACTACGATCCACAGGAGACGTCTGTCATGAGTTCACTGTTCAAGCGCGCTTCACTCCCTCTGCTGGCGGCCACCGCCGCCTGCGCTCTCACCGCCTTTTCCTGCGTCCCCGCACGGGCCGCCACCGCCACATGGGACCCGTTCAATCACCCAGTGTCAGCACCATCTACTGTCCAGATGGCCGTGGACTGCAACATCACCGGCCCATACACCATGTTCAACACGGCGACTTTCTATGCGCAACTGCTTGGGGGCAGTAATTATGCCCTTAATGAGCAACTCAACGTCGACATCCAGGGCGGGATGGGCAACGACTACGTCGTCCCGCAGGACTACCTGATTGGCTACAGCGCCATCAATCACGGTACTTACAACTTCTGGTGCATTTGCAGCGGCGGGAACTCGGGCGGGGCGTGGTATGCCTCCACGGGCGGCACCACTTACGCCTCTCTCTAGCGCCAACCCCCCTCGCGAGCGCCCTGCTCATGAAGCAGGGCGCTCCCGCCGCCGCACGGGCCTCACCCATGCGGCGGCGGTTCTTCTTTCCCAGTCGTGTGTTATCCTTCCTCCCAGGAGGCCCGCCATGAACAGACCGTCAGCCCACATCCCTCGATGGCTCCGCCCACAGACGGCACTTTTCCTGCTCCTACTTGTCGCTTGTCCCGGCCCCGCCCTTGCCCAGAAGACTGCGGCTCCCCCCGCCATGGTGACGCCCCCGGCAGCGCCCGCACCACCAGCCCCGGCCACCCTGCCGCCCCCCGCCCTCACGCAGAAGGAGATGCTGGCCCAGGACGCCCGCCTGGACCGGCCCATATCCTTAGATGTCATCAGCGTCCCGCTCAATGAAGTACTCCAGAAGGAGAGCCTGGACAAGAGTACGGACAAGATGGAGGACGGGCACCGGTTCCTGCTCACCGCCGCCACCGACTGCGCCGACCTCAAGCTCCAGGTCCGGCTCAACAACCGGCCTCTGCGGACCCTGATGACGGCCCTGGCCGAGATGGTGCCGGGCGTCTGGACCCGCACCCCGCACGGCTACCAGCTTGCGATGGCTAAGCAGGCCGCCGACGCCCGCGCCGAGTGGTGGCGTCTGTTCTTGGGGGAGCGCGAGAAGTCGCTGGCCTTGCAGCGGCAGGCGGTGCTGGCCGCTATGGAGACCAAGGCCCACCGGCGTCAGGCGGGCGACCCGGACCCGGAGCAGTCGGACCGGGCGGTGGAAGAGGACATGGCGAACCAGCACGACTTCTTCTACTCCTTGCCCGAGTCGCTGAAGCAGCAGATCGCCGCCAACATGGACGAGGGCGGCTTCTACGACATGAAAGACATGGCATACAGCAACATCGGCGAGCAGAGTGGGACGTTCGGCTGGCTGTCGCAGATGTCGCCGCAGACGCAGGAGCGCTTCAAGCAGGCGATGCAGGCCGGCGTGGACCGTCTTGCCCAGGCCCCGCCTGACCTCCAGAAGTACGCGGTGCAGGCGCGCAAGGACGTGGCGGCCTTCGACCCGAACCGCGTCTACTTCTGGTTCGTCAACGGGGGGATGGGGGTCATCGCCACGCCCATCAACAGCCCGCCGGGGGCCAACCAAGTACTCGGCCTGCAAGCCCCCCGGATCATCGCCACATCGGTCCTGTCGCTGGACCAGACGCAACTGGTGGATGAGGTGTACGGGAGCGGCGACACCTCGCCGGGGTGGAAGCACGAGGCCAACAAGATACTAGACATGGGAGACGCGGCGACCCCGGAGCTGATGCTGATGGTCTATCACGTCTACGGGATGGGCCGCGCCGCCGGAGTGGAAGCAGCTTGCGGACTACCAGCGCTCCCGCGTCTGGCCCAACACCCTGCCCAAACTGATTCCCGAGGACCGGCACGTCTGGCGGCCCAAAATCAGCCGGGCGGCGCAGATTGACTGGCTGGGCGAGCAGGGGCACATGGAGTACGTCTGCGACTACTACTCGCACGGCGGCTACGAGATGCCCGCCGAGCAGAAGAAGCTGCCGGTGAAGCGCCCCCTAGCGACCGAGCTGGACGAAATGGCGGCCAAGCGGGACGTGAGCTGGACCAAGGACGCCGACGGCGTGTACCTGGTGCGCGACAACCGCTGGTATCGGAACGACGGCCTGGAGGTGCCCCAGCCGCTGCTGCGGCGCTGGTTCGGGGCACTGCTCCAGGCGCGTCGCGCCCAGATCGCCCGCCAGGCGGCAGCCGCCCCGGCCTCCACATCGGTGCCGCCGTCCCCGGCGGAGTGGACGGCGGCGCTCAAGCAGAACTGGGATTGGGTGGCCGAGGTGTACAGTACCTTGACGCCGTGGCAGATCAGGAACGGCCTGTCCCTGTTCCAGCCGGAGGAGAAGGACCTGGCCGGGCTGAACGACGCCACCGAGGCGAAGCTCAACGAGAAGCTGAAGCACTACGTCCCGGAGCCGGAGGAGGTCATCCTTCCAGGCACCGACCGCTTCGCGGAGGAAAGCCGGATACCCCCGCTCTGGTGGGCCGTGAACGCGCTAAAGGGGTTCCCGCACACGGCGCAGTTCTACGGGAGCCTGGACGACGCGGGGCGGACGGCGCTGCTGGAAGGGCGGCTGTCTCCGACATCGCTGAGTCCCTCGCAGATGGCACAGGCGGCGTCCTTGCAGCCGCTTCTGGCCCAGGCCATGCAGAGCTTCCCCATAGACTCGCTCTCCTTGCGCCTGCTCCCGCGCGCCTCTTCTCCCTCCCGCCTCGCTCCTGGGGAGGTGCCGGAGGTGGACCTTCGGGTCATCACGCCGACGCAGGCCGCTCCCCCGGAGGCCCCGCCGCCGAGCATCCCCTAGAACAAGGACCGAGCGAACCGCGCCGGGGTTAGGTCCTAATGCTTGACGTAGTAGTAGCCGACGACGAGCATGATGACGCAGGCCATCGTCCACCAGTGGCCCGTCGTGATGCGCCGGGCGAACAGGCCAAGGCAGGCGGCGAAGAAGAGGATGGGCAGGATGATGTTCATGGACTCGCGGCCTCGGCGGCGGACGAGGCGCGGGCGGGCGCGGGGATGATGGGCGACGCGGTGGGCGGCGCGGTAACGGGTTGGTTGGACGCGAGGGGCGCGCGCTCCGTCCTTATCCACTCGTCCGCCCCGGCTTTACGCCCACGACGTGCCGACCCCGAGAGCGCCAGGGCGAACTTCCAGGCCATGTAGAAGGGCGCGCGGAGCAGGGCGGCGAAGGCTTCAGGCGGGGCACCGGCCACGCGCAGGCCGCCCAGGATGTAGGCCAGCAGGCCTGCGCCCGTCAGGCCGACGGCGCAGAGCCACACGGCCGGGTGCGGCAGCAGGTGCAGCGCCGTCCCCAGCAGGGCCACGCCGGACCAGGCCAGCGTCAGCGCGCTCAGTTCGGCAAGCGGCGGCACCAGGAGGTCAAGCCCCATGTCGGCCAGGAGCCGGTTTCGACCCCGCACCCCTTCCCACAGCAGCGGCAGCGCGCGCTCCCGCACCAGTTTCAGCCGCCCGCGCTCCCAGCGCGACCTCTGCGAGCCGGCCTGGGCGGCCTCCGTCGGCATCTGCGCCAGGACCCGCGCCTCGTGCGCGTAGCCGACCCGCAGGTCCATCCGCCGCGCGAGTTCCAGGCCGTAGTCCAGGTCTTCCGTCAGGCTGCCCCCCGGCCAGGGCTGGGCGGCGGCGACGGCCCGCGTGAAGGCCATGCCGTTCCCCTTCAGCCCCACGCTCAGTTTCAGGGCCTCCCGACCCAGCGGCTTGACGTGGTTGACCAGGTCGAAGGCCGCCGCCATCAGGCCCGCCCGCCAGCTCTCCCCGAAGTTCAGCACCCCGTAGCGGCCCTGCCAGGCCGCAAGCCCGTCCGCGCCCCCGGCCGACTGGAGGCGGGCGTTCATGCGCGAGAGGAAGTCCGGGGCCACCCAGGTGTCGGCGTCCACGATGACGAATCCCTCGGGCGGTGAGGGCAGAGAAAGCAGGTGCGCGACGGCGTGATTCAGGGCATAGCCCTTGCCCCGCTCCTGCGCGTGGGTGCGCTCCAGGACGGTCGCCCCGCGAGCGCCGGCCAGGGCCGCCGTCGCGTCGGCGCAGTTGTCGGCGACGACGATCACCTGGAAGCACCCCGCCGGGTAGTCCTGTTTGCCCAGGCTGTCCAGCGTCCCGGCCAGCACCAGCTCCTCGTCGTGCGCGGGGACGATCACGGCGAGGTCGAGCGGACGGGCCGGCCGGGCGGGCGGGGCGAAGCGCCGGGCGGTCAGGGCGGCGGCCAGCAGCGACAGCAGGAAGGCGACGCTTGCGACGGAGGCCAGCCCGACGGCCGCAGTCAGGAGGTCAAAAAGGAGAATGGGCAGGGGAATGTGCATCCCGATCACGCTTTCGCGGCCCGCTTCCGCAGCCAGGCCGGGCCGGACGTCTTAACACGGTTGAGGGTGACGCCAATCACCTTGTCGCGCCCCAGCGCGTCGAGCGCCTGCACGACCACGTCGCGCGGCGTCGCCCCGGCGCGGGCGACGACCAGCAGGCCGTCCATGTGCCGGGTCAGCGGGAGGGCGTTGTCGGAGGCGACCGAGGGCATGTCCACGATTACGACGTCGAAGGCCATCCGGGCCGAGATGATAAGCTGCGCCACGCGCGGCGACCGGGCCAGGCGAGCGGCGTTCGCCGGCGACTTGCCGGCGGGGATGATGACCAGGTTGTCGCATCCGGCGAGCTGCAAGGTGGGCACGACGTTGTTGCTGTCCTCCAGGACCGGCACGACGCCCTCGCCCCGCGCGGGAACACCCAGGCGTGTCGCCAGGTCCCCTTTGCCCAGACTCATGTCAATGAGGCAGACGCGCTTGAATGTGTCCCGCGCGATCGTCATCGCCAGGTGGAGCGCGACCGTCGTCTTCCCCTCCCCCAGCACGGCGCTCGTGACCCCCAGCACATAGGGACGCTCCGACCCCAGCGTCTCGCCGCTGATCAGGGTGACGTCGCCGACGCCGGCGATCTGCCGCTCCAGGGAGGCGTACAGGTGGCTGAACTCGGTGGGCGTCTTCTCCACGCGCAGGTTGATGAGCGGCGCTGAGGACCGCACCGGGGCGTTCTCCTCGCCCGGCGCTGGGGCGGCAGGGAACTCCTCGGGCCGTAGAGTCCGGTCGGGCCGGTCATGGCCGGCGTGGTCGAGCGCGGCGCGGTCCATCAGGATGGTCGTCTCGAACGAGTTCGCCTCGGACGGGTCACTCCCCCCCTCGGCCCGGTCCGCGCGCAGGCCCAGCGCGGGCGCGGCCTCGCGGGCCTGCCGCAGCAGGGCCGCCATTTCCTCGCCGCGCAGGGTCCGGCCCGGCCGCTCCGGGGCCAGGGGCGTCTCGTCCAAGCCGGGAACATTCAGTCGGTCAGTCATGGCAGTCACTATCCTTCGGGAGCGGGCAGCGTGGGCAGGCCCCCGCCGCCCAGGGCGCGGCGGGCGGACGTGCGGAGTTCGGCGGACTCGGGCAGGGCGGCCAGGATGGGGACGCCCAGCAGCCGCTCGGCGTCGCCCTCGTACCGTAGGGAGTGGTCAGACCACTCACTCAGCACAATGAGGATGACGCCCACGACGCACCCGAGGAGCAGGCTGCCCAGCAGCATGGCGATCAGCTTGGTCTTGCCGGTCGTCGGCGTCGCATAGATGGGGCCGCCTGGAAGAAGGACGGTATCAGCCTCGATTTTCTCCAGGGCATTTTTCGACTCGATGGCGCGCTGCGTGGCCGTCAGGTCATTGTAGTGACTCGACAGACCCGCATAGTCGCGCGTCTTGTCGGCGAGTTCCTTCTCGGCAGCAGGGATCTTGTCCATGAGGAGCTGATACTTGGCGATCTGCTGGTTCAGGTTCTGCATCTCCTCCTGGTCGGTGACCTCTTGGATGCTCGCGTCCGTGATTAGCCCCTTCAAAACCTGGTACTGCGGGTTGTCCTGCATCTTGGTCTGCGTGTCGTGCTGGTTCTCGGGCGAGCTGCCGTTGCGCGACTGTAGCTGAAGGTTTTTAATCTCCGTGTCCAGTCGCACCACGTCGGGGTGCTGCGGCGTCTTCCCACTGGCCAGCATGGTCGCGCGCTGCGCCAGGATGACCCCGATCTCCTGCTGCATGGGCGACTGGTCCGAAACGGTCTGCTCGGCGACGCTCATCGGCTTCATCTGGGCGAGTTCCACTTCCAGCGCGTGCCTCTTGCTGGCGCTCTCACCCAGGGTGATCCGCTTGTCGGCGAGCTGCGCTTTCAGACTGCCCAGCTCGCTGCTGTCCGTACTCTCCGCGTCCGACAGTTGGCCGTTGTTCGTGCGCTTGAAATCCGCGAGGGCGTCCTCGGCCTTGTGCATCTTTTTCGTGACGTCGGCGATCTGGGTGGTGAGGAAGCTGGAGGTCCGTTCGCCCAGGGCGGTGCGGTCGGCATTGACCTCGGCGATGTAGTGGCTCCGGAGCGCGCCGAGGATGCTGACTGCTTCATCCCCGTTGTCCCAGGTCAGGCTGAGGGAAAACTGGTTTGCGCTGTCGGGATAGGCACTGAGGTTCTTTTGGAGCATAGCATAGCGCGGGTCGTCAGCCTGCGGGTTCAGATCAATGGGCTTGATCTTGGGGGGTCTGCCATCCGTCGGGGCATACAGAGGCTTCAGCGCCGTGGCCAGAAATCCGTCAGGCCCATTGATTTTAATCAAGTCGTTAAAGCGGTCTATGTGTTTCTGGGACGGCGGAATCCAGCTGTTCGCATCGCCCTGCCCAAGAACGTCCGCGACGCTCTGCGGCTGGACCTGCGTCATGGCCGTAGCGTGGAACGTCTTCGAGCGCGCGTAGAGGGCCGCCATCGTCAGGCTGCTGACGATCACCAGGGCGCTCCAGAAGAGGAGCTGGTGCCGAAAGAACGAGTCCACGATGCGGAGGAGGATTGGGGTACGCCGGTACATCTGCTGCTGTTTCTCCTGGCTTTCACTGCCATGCTTTCACCGCTATTGTCGGCACGGGAAGGCGATTTTCTCACCCCACCGGCGTCCGGGCCTATTTAAAACGCGGCGGGGCTAGTGGAATTACTAGTTTTTATATTATAACACGGAATACAGCTGATGGTGACGAGGATACTGTTAATAAAGTTCCCCGGCACACCGAGAGGGGAAGGTCAGTAAGCCCCCTCCGCGCGCAGCACGGCGGGGATGGTCATCAGCAGGATGCGGAAGTACAGGCCGATGGACTGGTGTTCGATGTAGTACAGGTCCAGCTCGATGGAGCGCTCGAAGCTGAGGGAGGCGCGGCCCGAGACCTGCCACAAGCCGGTGACGCCCGGCACGCCAATCAGGCGCTGGCGCTGGCGGGCGGTGTAGGCCGCCGTCTCCTTGGGGAGCGCGGGGCGCGGCCCGACGAGGCTCATCTCGCCCTTGAGGACGTTCAGCAGTTGGGGCAGTTCGTCCAGGGAGAACTTCCGCAGGACGCGCCCGACGCGGGTGATGCGTGGGTCGTTCCGCATCTTGAAGACCGGCCCGGAGCGCTCGTTGTGCATCTCCAGCAGGTGCCGCTTGCTCTCGGCGTCGGAGACCATCGAGCGGAACTTGTAGAACCAGAACTCCTCGCCGTCCAGTCCGACCCGCTTCTGCTTGAACAGGACCGGGCCGGGGCTGTCCAGCTTGATGCACAGGGCGATGACGCCGAAGACGGGCAGGATCAGCAAAAGGCCCAGCACGGTGAAGAGGACATCCAGCACCCGCTGAACGGTCTTCACCCCCCCACGGCGCGCGGAGACGCCGCGCAGCAGCAGGGAATCGCCGCCCCCGCGCGGGGCGGAAGCGGCGCGCGCGTCGGCGTGACGTTCCCGGTGGGCTTCGCGGTATCCGGCGGCGGCCTCCAGGCCGGGTTCATTGTAGCGGGGCGTTTTCATAGGCTCTAGTTTAGGCTCTGATCTCGGTGGGGCGCTTTCGTCTGCCTGCGGGCGTGTCCCGGCGGCGGGGCCGTCCCCGCCGCGGTCCGGGCCGCCGGAGAACAACCTTGCAAGATTCATGCCAAACGGCGCGCGGCCCAACATATCCGGCGTTTTTCCTTACATTCCGTGTGGCAGGCAGGCTTAAGGGCGGGAAAAGGTGCCGCCTCGGGCGGCCTGCCGCCCTGGACAATCATCGGGAGTTTCCGTCATAAACTGGAACGGGAAGGGAACGGATTCGGGAGACGGACTCGGGACAGGCCCGGCGCGCGGCGTCGCTCGCCTCATTATGCACCCGCAGCACGGCCCCCGTCTGTAACCCAGCCGCCTAAATCGCCGCGCGCGCCGGGGCGGACAGGGGAGAAAAGACTGGAAAGGCGAGCGCCCATCAGGTAGAATAGAGTCGGCGCGAACTTTCGACCGAGAAACATTCCTACCGAGAACTGCGCTAAGGAGAACACAACCAAACCATGGGAGCGATCCTCGTCACCGGCGGTGCCGGCTACATCGGCAGTCATACGTCCAAGCTGCTGCTCCAGAAGGGCTACGACGTCGTCATCCTGGATACCCTGGAGCTTGGTCACCGGCAGGTCCTGGACTATCTGCCCGGCGCGAAGCTCGTCCAGGGCGACATCGGCGACGGTGCCCTGGTCGCGAATACGATCAAGGACAACGACATCGACTCGGTCATCCACTTCGCCGCCTACGCCTCGGTCCCCGACAGCGTCGCCGACCCGGTGAAGTATTACCAGAACAACATCACCAAGACGCTCACCCTGCTCGATGCCCTGAACGCGCAGGGAGTCAAACACGTTTTGTTCTCCTCCTCGGCGGCCACCTTCGGCGAGACGAAGTACGTCCCCATCGACGAGAAACACCCGCAGTTCCCGACCAACCCCTACGGCCAGACCAAACTCGACGCCGAACACATCCTGCACTGGTACGACGTTGCCTTCGGCATCAAGAGCATCTCCCTCCGCTACTTCTGCGCCGCCGGGGCGGACCCCGAGGGCGAACTCGGCGAGGACCACACGCCCGAGACGCACATGATCCCCCTGACCCTCTTCGCCGCCCTGGGCCGCCGCCCGGACATCAAGATGTTCGGCACCGACTACCCCACCCCCGACGGGACCGGCGTCCGCGACTACATCCACGTCACCGATCTCGGCCAGGCCCACATCCTCGGCCTGGAAGCCCTCAAAAACGGTGCCCCCACGAACGCCTACAACCTCGGCAACGGCAAAGGCTACTCCGTCCGCGAGGTCATCGAGACCGGCCGCAAGGTCACCGGCAAGCCCATCACCGCCACCGAAGCCCCCCGCCGCCCCGGCGACCCTGCCGAACTCGTCGCGACGAGCGCCAAGATCGAAAAGGAGCTAGGCTGGAAGCCCCAGTACGGCGACCTCCCCACCATGATGCGGACCGCCTACGAGTGGTTCGAGAACCACCCCAACGGCTACGAGGGGTAAATCGAGGCAAAGAGGCAGAGAGGAAGGAGGGCCGGGGGGACGACGCATCCGCGTAGGGGCGGGGTCCCCCCGCCCCCCGTTCCTTACGGCGTGGCCGGCCCCCGCAGTGCGTTCATCCCTGGGAAGCGTCCGGCTGGAGGGCCTGCGCCCCGTGCAGGAGGCGCAGCAGGAAGAGGACCGTTTCGGCGGTTTCCGGCGGCTCGGCGGGGTCGGGAGGCAGGACGGCGAAGAGGAGGCGGACGGGCGTCCCGGAGCGCCGCCGGGTCGGGCCGTAGTACAGCAGGCGGCGCACCTCGCGCCCGTAGAAGGCGGAGGCCTCTTCGTCCCGCGCGTGCGACAGCGGGCCGGGGAAGCCGGGAAGGGCGCTCAAAGCCCGAGACAGGCCCGCAGCCCACTCCCCGGCGGCCCTGGGTCCGAGCAGGCGGTTGACGGACAAAATCGCGCGGTCCCGGTCGGCTTCAAACGGGTCACTCTCCACGACGACATACCGGGTCGGCTCCGGCTCCCCGCGCTCCGGGACTCTCATGCCAGGCCCAGGCGGCGCGCTTCCGCGACTTTCTCCGGGGGCAGGGCCGCCAGGGTGGCTTCCGCCTGGTCCGCCAGCTCGTCATCCGTCAGGTGGGACAGGTCCGGGAGGCCGTACTTGCGCCGGACCCGGTCTTCGGCCTCGGCGGGGGTGTGGCGCGGCCCGTCCAGCAGGGAGCGCATCTCGGCCCGGCCCGTCGCCTCGCGCTCCCAGCGGCGCACCGTCTCGGCGATGGCTTCCGCCACCGCCCGGTCGAAGTCCTCGCCCCGCAGGGCGCGCAGGCGTCCGGCGAGTTCGTCGTCAATGGTCACGGTCGTCATGGGAGGCTCCTCCGGGCGGCTTCACGGGGCGTTGTTCTTGCCGCGCTCTGCCCCCATTATACCCTTACCCTATGCGCTCACCGGTTGCGAGGGGTGACAAAGAAGAGGAAGCCTTGCCGCCAACGGCGGGGCCTTTTCTGGTACAATCGCGGCAGGACGATCTCGACGGGAGGCACACGCGATGGCTATCACACTCGGCCTTGCTCCGGCATCTGAGGTGCTGCCCTCTGACCTTGCGGACCGGGACGGACAGGACAAGAAAACCGTCGCGGCTTCCCTGCTGGCCGCCGCCCTGGAACGGGTTGCCCACGAGCGCGAAGTGGGAGCGGTGCTGCGTGGCATGGAAGACAGCCGTGCCGGTCGGTTGAGGCCGCTCGCGGAGTGGGATGCCAAGTTCCGCGCTAGGTACAACATACCGGCAAACTTGGAGCCTCTTTCAGAAGAAGAGTTAAATGCCCTCCGATGAAGACACAAGGGTCGGGCAATCCAACCCCTACCGTGCATCCGCGTAGGGGCGGGTCCCCCCGCCCTCTGTTCCTTCCGCGCCCCTCCTTCCGTGTCCGCTTCCGAAAGGCCAAGGCCCTACCATTCCCGGCAGGGCCTACTCCGGTGAAGTCACAGCGAAACGATCATGACCAAGTAGGCAAGCAAATCATGAGCAAGACCGCTCACAAGCCAAACCTTTCCTTTGCAGCATTCTCCGTGATTTTCCTCTTCGTGCTGCTCCTCCTCGTTCTTCCCCAGCCGCACCTCTACGCGCAGGCACTCCAGAAGCCCGGCGGACACAGGTTCAACGCCCTCGCAGCGAAGAAGGCCAACGCCCCTTTCCAGACCGACCTGAAGAAGCTGCTGTACCTGATTAGGCAGGACCGGTGGCAGGAAGCGGGGCCGTTCGCCTACGAGTTGGCAAAGCGCTCACCGACGGTTGCTGACGCTGCTGATGCCAACGGCCTGTACGCACTGGTTCTGCTCCGAGGCGGCTACCCCCAAGAAGCGACAGAGGAGGCGAAGCAGGCTTTAGGATTAGACGCCAGGAGTTACTGGGCACTTGTCGCCTCCGGGCGCGTTGAACTGTGGAACGGTGAAGACGTGCAGGCAAAGAAATCCTTCCTGCGCGCGGCCCAGGTGCATCCGCAAGGCGCAGAAGCGCGGCTGGGCTTATGTTTCTGTGCGCGCCCTGGAAGCCCCGACGAAGCGAAGGCCACGTTCGCCTACCTCGCCCTATCACCGACCGGGCATCCACACGATCAGATCGTCGCGGGCCTCAAAAGCTTTATCATAGGGCATAACCTCCACCGGAACGCTTCGGCCAAGTCATTCGAGGCTGACTACTCCCAGACGGCGCACCAAGTTCTTAATCATCACTCACCGAAAGACGTCCAGAAATCTCTTGTGGTCATTCCTCTAACGTCCGAAGATACTGGCCTATTTGTCACTGCCGTTATTGACGGGCATCCCATGAAACTGCTCCTGGATACAGGGGCAGACGACATCACTCTCACCCGCCAAGCCGCTGGGCGTCTCTCCCTGGCTCCCCAAGGCACATCGACGGTTTCCGGCGTACAGGGAAGCGAACAGAGTACCGACTATCTGGCAAAGACCCTCCAGCTCGGCCCTCTGCGATGGACTTCTATCCCACTTCAAACAGCATCTATCGGGCATGGTGACGGCGTTCTTGGCATTGACCTCCTGCGGCACTATGTTGTCTGCCTGGACTTGGCGCATCATGCGATGCGGCTCACTACCAGCGCCGAGGCTCCTCTCGCGGGCAACAGCCGACAGCGTTTGCGATTTCGTGAGTATGAAACGAAGATCATGTTCCCAGCACAGGTTGGGGGACAAAACGTTTGACCGGTTCTGGACACCGGCGCGACAATAACGACAGCATCCAAGCGCATTGCGGAAACCTTAGCGGCGAGCCTGCCTGCAACCGCGATCCAGAGGGGTGTCAACACGGATCAGATTACCATTGGGAAGACGAACACGAAGTTTTCCTATCTGGGTCTTAACCACCCCTTTGACATCGTTTTGGGCCAGAAGCCACTTCAAGTCACTTTGACGGTGCCGTATTTAGTGGGGGCATCTCCACTGGACGACCAACTCAGTCCTCGCCTGGATTTCGAGGTTGGTATGCTCGTCGGTATGTCATACCTTCTGGCTTTCCAGCAGGTTACCATTGACTACACGCACCAAACCCTGTTCTTTGACAGACGCATCACAGACAGCCTAGAAAAGCCGACACCTGTAACATCACCAATGCCCTGACCGACATCAGCAGCCATGGGAGTGTCTCCCCCCTTCAGTGCCGCCATCGCGACCTTCGGCGACGGCAAGTGCCACCAGCACGAAGGGGCGCAGCTACTGGCGGCCTAAGCCATCATCGCCCTCGTCGAAGGTACGAACGCCGCCTAGGGGAACGGACCCGGAAGGTCACTGGACACGATGAGCAAAAAACTGACTCTGCGAACCTCATCCAACCGACCGCCGACGGTCAGCGCCCCCGCAGAAGAGCAGGCGGGCGAAGCCGAAAGGCTGGACCGTGAGCTGAAGACGGCGGAACTCGAAACGCGCTTCCGCGAGGCGCTTGCCGGCGGCAAGATCACGGGCGACATCATCACGAACGATGAACAGGGGAACGTCGTCGGCAAACCCAAAGGCACGAACATCTTTGACCTGTGAGCCACCCATGCATACCGGCAAAAGACGGAGGCAATCCGCAGCAGAAACAAGGTATACTAGTAGACAGAATTAGTCAGCATGATGACAAGCACGGGGATGGGGCGAATGATGCAGCAGAAAAAATGCGAAAACGAACTCAGCCCCGAAGTCGGAGCGAGCAGCCAAACCCTTGTTCGCCGTGAACATCACGAAAATTGTCGAAACGAACTCACCGCCGGGAAGGGGCCGGACCGCACGAAAAATCTAACGCGAAAAATGCGGGAACGAACTCATGGCGGGCGGCGGTCTTGACGCGCCCTTGACTCGGCCGCGTGCTGGGTGTAAAATGCTCGCTGCCCGAGACGCAGACGTGGAGCCGCAGGCAGGAAAGGGGCCGCAGACATGGAGATGGAGAAACCACCCGAGGCATCCGGCCGCGCCGGATACGCCCCGCCCCGGCGGCTCCGCCGGAAGCGACGCCCCGCCCGGCGTCGGCGCTCCCTGTTCGCCGAGGTCTGGGTGCAGGTCTTTTCCGTCGTATTGGGCATCCTCCTGGCCGTCGGCGTGGACCACTGGCGGCAGGCCGTCAAGGACAAGCAGGTCGCCGCCGAGTCCATCCAGGCCATCCGGCGGGAGATGACGGGGAACCAGACGCAGATGCAGGGGGCGGTCCAGTACCAGGCGGCCCTCATGGAGTCCCTCGACAAGATATTGCAGGGCCACAGCCGCGACAAGACGATGACTTTGGAGGAGTTCCGGGCTGTGTGGCACACGGCGGCCCCGCACGGCCTGGGCATCCGCGTCCCCAGGCACATCGCCTGGGATACCGCCGTGGCCGCCCAGGCACCGGGCCTGATGGACTACAAGACCCGCTCCCTGCTGTCGGGCGTTTACCAGTCCCAGCAGCTAATCGAAGACCAGCAGATGCACATGGCCCAGGCCTTCATGACGCCGGAGAACCTGACCCCGTCCCGTCTGTATTACACCCTCGTCGTCATCGAGGCCAACCTGGAAGACATCCGCGCCAGCGAAGCGGGGACACTCGACCTCTACGGCGCGGCCCTGGAGCGCGTCCGGGGGAAGTAGACATACCCCGCGTCATTCCGATCACGCCCCATGCTCAAATCCCACTATGCTCAAATCCCAATACTTCAGCGGCAGCGATCAGGGGGCGCAGGACGTCCCCGCAGAGCAGATCGACGCGCGAATCAAAGACAGGGCCGACGGCGGCGTCCTGTGGCTGGACATCGACGAGCCGACGGAGGCCGACTTCGCCATGCTGGCCTCCGAGTTCGGGTTCCACCCGCTCGCCATCGAAGACCTCAAGCAGAGCGACCAGCGGCCCAAGGTGGTCGAGTACGGCGACTACATCTTCGTGGTCGCCCACGAGTGGCGGCCCGCGCCGGGGCGCGAAGACCTCACCCGGCAGTGCGCCGAGCGCAGCGCCGAGGTCCACGCCTTCGCCGGGCCGAACTACATCGTCACCCTGCACACGGGCGACTCGCAAGGGCTGAAGACCGCCCGGAAGCGGTGGGAATCGAACCAGGACATGCAGCGGCAGGGTCCGTACTTCCTGCTGTACCTCGTCCTTGACTCGATCGTGGACGACTACTACCCGGCCCTGGACGCCTACGATGACCGGATCGCCACCCTGGAACAGCTCATCGTCAGCCCGCTCGCCCAGGAGTTCCACCTGTTCGGACGCCAGCCGCCCGATGAAGCCGACAGCCCCCTGCCGACACTCCTGGGCCTGCGCCGGGACCTGCTGGAGATGCGCCGCACCGTCGCCCCCCTGCGGGACGCCGTGAACGTCCTGCTGCGGCGCGTCGAGTCCATCGAGGACGACGAGCGCTCCGAGGCGCGGCGGCGGGACCGCGCCCGCGCCCTGTTCGCCTATTTCCAGGACGTGTACGATCACACTATCCGCGTCGTGGACACCATTGACACCTACCGCGACCTGCTTTCGGGCACGCTCGACGCCCACCTGGCCGTGGCCTCCAACCGCCTGAACGAGATCGTCAAGGTGCTGACGTCCGTCTCGATCATCCTGATGACCTGGGCCACGATCAGCGGCATCTACGGCATGAACTTCGCGGACATGCCCGAGCTGCACTGGCGCTACGGCTACCCCTACGCCCTGGGCCTGATGGCCTTGCTGGGGGCCGCCGAGTGGCTGTACTTCCGCCGCCGAAAGTGGCTATAGTAAGTGGCTCTGGGCGGACACCCGCGCCCCGCAATCGGGTACAATGCGCCCATGACCTCCCTGCTCCGCTTCTTTCGCGGCCTGAACGCGCTCCTGTTCTTCATCCCGGTCAGCCTCGCCCTCCACTACACCCCGCACATGAACCCGCTCTGGGTCTTCCTGGCGGCGGCCCTGGCGATCGTGCCGCTGGCCGGCCTGATGGGGAACGCGACCGAGGAACTAGCGGGGCACCTGGGGGCGTCTTGGGGGGGGCTGCTGAGTGCGACCTTTGGGAATGCCACCGAGCTTATTATCGGGCTGTTCGCGCTGCATGAGGGGCTGATCGGGCTGGTCCGGGCCTCCATCGTCGGCTCGATCATCGGCAACCTGCTCCTCGTGCTGGGGGCCAGCATCCTAGCGGGCGGCATCAAGCACAAGATCCAGACCTTCAACCAGGACCAGGCCGAGACCCACGCGATCAACCTGCTGCTGGCAACACTCTCACTGGCCGTGCCGGCGATCTTCGCGATCCACTACAACCAGGTGAACAGCCCGGCCAACCCCGACGTGGAACACCTGTCGCTCTGGGTGTCGGGCATCCTGCTGGTCGTCTACCTCGCCTCGCTCTGGTTCTCGCTGCGGACCCACGAGAGCCTGTTCCGGGACTGCGAGGCCGAGGCCGAGGAGGACCCGCCGACGTGGAACAAGCGGACCGCCTTTGCCGTTCTGGGCGTGGCGACGGTGCTGGTGGCGGCGGAGAGCGAGTTCCTGGTGGGCAGCGTCCAGGGGGCGGCGGGGCGGCTCGGCGTCAACCCGCTCTTCATCGGCATCATCGTGGTCGCCATCATCGGCAACGCCGCCGAGCATTCCACGGCCGTCTGGATGGCGATGAAGAACAAGGTGGACATCACCATGAACATCGCCATCGGGTCGTCCACCCAGATCGCCATGTTCGTCGCGCCCGCCTTGGTGTTCGCCAGCCTGTTTCTGGGCCACCCGCTGACCTACATCTTCACGGTCCCCGAGATGACCGCCATCGCCTTCAGCGTCGTCATCGTGACCTTCATCGCGGGCGACGGCAAGTGCCACTGGCTGGAAGGGGCACAGCTCCTGGCCGCCTACGCCATCATCGCCCTGGCCTTCTTCTACTTGCCGCCGGGTTAGGTTCCATAGCGCCGATTCCGGGTACGATGTGTGTGGAGGCTCGCCATGAAACGTCTGCTCTTGCCCGCCATTTTTTCCGCACTATTCGCCGCGTCTGCGGCACTCGCCCAGGACCCGGCACCCGTCAAGATGCGCCCCGCCAGGGCCGCCGACCGGGCCGCCGCAGTCAGTTCCATCCAGGCCCAGCTTAAAGCCTTCGGGCGGGACGACTACAAGACGGCGGTGACGTATCAGAGTGCGGGCCTGAGAAAGAACTTCCCCTCGACCGAGGCGTTCCGGGCCATGATGACGCGGACCTACCCCGAGTTCGCCCACTACAAAGCCGTCACCTTCGGCCCTGCCGAGAGCGACGGCACAGGGACCCACCTCGCCATCATCGCCTCCATCACCGGCCAGGACGGCGTCAAGGTGCGGGCGGTCTACATGATGGTGCGCGAGGCGAAAGTCTACCGCGTGGAGGGAGTCGCGGGCGGTGCCCAACTGCCCCCACAAGACAGCGGGGCGTCGCGGGACGTCTGAGGCCGGCGGTTTCAGACGCGGTGCGGGCGGGCCACCGGCCCGCCCGCTTTTCGCGTCGCGTCCCGCCAGTAGGGCCGCAGGGCCGCGCCCAGGATCGCCAGGGCGAGGCCGCACCACAGAACGGCCCAGACGGCGGGCGGCAGCGGGATGATCTGTGACATCAGCACGGCGTCCGAGACCGGCCCGCCCGGCACCGAAAGCCCCACCAATGTCTTCAGGTCGTAGAGCGCGTTGACGACGCACTGCACGCCCAGGAACATCGCCGTCAGCTCGGCGGCCTTGGCGGAAGGCTGCCGGGCCGCCCCCAGCAAGCCCGCCGCGATGACGATCCCCCACCCCAGCCCGAACCCGTTCCGCACCAGAAGCAAATCCAGCAGCGCGATCAGGACGCCCGAGACGCCCAGAATGGCGCGGGCCGCGCCGGGCCGCCGCGCCAGAGTCAGCATCAGCGCGCCATAGGCCGTCGCGCCCAGATACCCCGCCATGACGATCAGGATGGGCCAGCCGCCCGCCGTCAGGGTGTAGCCCGAGGCGTCCGGCATGACCACGATTTTCTGCGCCACCCCGCCGGTCAAGGTCGCCATCAAGGCGTGGCTGCCCTCGTGGATGAAGGTCACGAACAGCCGCAGCGGGTACAGCGCGGTCGAGGCCACGGGGACGAACCACAGCCCGACCGTCAGCGCGCACGCCAGGAGCAGGCTGCCCAGGGCCGGTCTGGAGGGACTGGGCCGGGAAGGAACGGGGGCGTTGGCGGGTATCATAGTAACTCTAGGATACCTGCCCATGCCCTATTTTGTTCCGCCCCGCCTCGCCGGGGACGCCGAGGTCGTCGGCGTCGGCGACGACCTCAGCGTCGAATCCCTGCACGGCGCCTACTCCCAGGGCATCTTCCCCTGGCCCATCCCCGGCTACCCCCTGCTCTGGTTCTGCCCGCCCCAACGCGCCGTGCTGGACTTCGACCGCCTGCACGTCCCCGAACGGCTGGCCCGCCTGCGCCGCAGCACCGCCCTCACCTTCACGATTGACCGCGCCTTCGACGCCGTCATCGCCGCCTGCCGCCGGTCGCCCCGCCCAGGGCAGGCGGGGACCTGGATCACCCCGCCCATGATCCGCGCCTACCGTGCCCTCCACCAAGCCGGCCACGCCCACAGCGTCGAGGCCTGGGACGAAACGGGCGTCTTGGTCGGCGGCCTGTACGGCGTCGCCGCCGGCGGCGTCTTCGGCGGCGAGAGCATGTTCCACACGGCCCCCAACGCCTCCAAGCTGGCCCTGCTGTTCCTGATCGACCACCTGCGCGCGCGGGGCCTGGGCTGGATAGACATCCAGATGATGACCCCGCACATGGCCGCCCTCGGGGCGCACGAAGTCCCCCGCGACGAGTTCCTGGACCGGCTGGACGCAGAACACAAACGCGGCCTGAACCTGTTCGGCTGACGGCCTGCAACTTTTCCCGCGTCCGTGTGTCTCACCTAATCAGTAACCCCGGCGATACGGAGAACACTGCATGGACCTGGTCATTTCCCACCTCTCGAAAGTCTACCCGAACGGCGTCCGCGCCCTCAACGACATCTCGCTGACGATCCCAAGCGGCATGTTCGGCCTGCTCGGGCCGAACGGCGCGGGCAAGTCCACCCTCATGCGGACCATCGCCACATTGCAGGAGCCGGACAGCGGCTCGATCCACCTGGGCGACCTGGACGTGCTGGGCCACAAGGACGCCGTGCGCCGCGTCCTGGGCTATCTGCCGCAGGAGTTCGGCTTTTACCCGAACCTTTCCGCCGAAACCGTCCTGGACCACTTCGCCACCCTGAAGGGGCTGACGAACAAGAGCGAGCGCCGGCAGGTCGTCGGGGCGCTCTTGCAGCAGACCAATCTTTATGAGGCCCGCAAGAAGAGCGTCGGCGGCTTCTCCGGCGGCATGAAGCAGCGACTCGGCATCGCCACTGCCCTGCTCGGCGACCCGAAACTCATCATCGTGGACGAGCCGACGGCGGGCCTCGACCCGACCGAGCGGAACCGGTTCCTGAACCTCCTCAGCGAGATCAGTGAGAACGTCGTCGTCATCTTCTCCACCCACATCGTCGAGGACATCCGCGAGCTTTGCAGCAACATGGCAATCATTGCGCGCGGCGAGGTGGTCGCCCAAGGAGCGCCCGCTGAAGTCGTCGAGCGGACGCAGGGGCGCGTCTGGCGGCGGACGGTGGAGAAGAGCGAACTGGCCGCCCTCCAGCAGACGCACCAGGTCATCTCCACGCGGCTGGTCGGCGGCAAGCCGGTCGTCCACGTCTACAGCGAGACGCCGCCGGGGGCGGGCTTCGCCCCCGCCGAAGGCACCCTGGAAGATGCCTTCTTTTACTACCTCGCGAACCCCGGAAAGGCGGCCTGACGTCATGCTCCCCGTCTTATTGTTTGAGCTGCGCTACCGCCTGCGCCAGTCCTCCACCTACGTCTTCTTCGGCCTGCTGCTGCTGCTGGCCTTCGGGTTCATCGCCAGCGACGTCGTGCAGCTCGGCGGCGGCGACGCCCAGGTGAAGCTGAACGCGCCCATCGTCATCGCGCGCATGGTCATCCTGCTGACCATCTTCGGCACTTTGATCTCGTCCGCCCTCGTCGGGACCTCCGTCCTGCGCGACTTCGAGTACCGGACGCACGAGCTGTTCTTCACGACGCGCGTTTCCAAGTGGGACTACCTCGTGGGCCGGTTTGTCGGCTCGTTCCTGATCGCGCTGCTCGTCTTCTCCGGAATGCTCGTCGGGCTGTGGCTCGGCAGTCTGATGCCCTGGCAGGACCACACCAAGCTGCTGCCCTTCCGCGCCGCCGCCTACCTCCAGCCGTTCCTGCTGTTCGTCGTGCCCAACCTGCTGTTCCTGTGCGCCATCTTCTTCACGCTCGGCGCGCTGACCCGCAACCTCATGGCGATCTACACCTTCGGCATCGTCGTCCTGGTCGGCTACCTCATCGCCCAGAGCCTGACGCGCGGCCTGGACAGCCACCTGCTGGCCGCCCTGCTGGACCCCTTCGGCATCACCCCGGTCGGCCTGGTGACGCGCTACTGGACGCCCGCCGAGAAGAACGGCGCGCTGCTGCCGCTGGCGGGCTTCCTGCTCTGGAACCGCCTGCTGTGGGCCGCCGTCGGCGTCGCCGTGTTCATCGCCGGCGGCGCGGCCTTCCGCTTCTCCGCGCCGCCGCTCACCCTGCGCCGGGCGGGCAAAGGGCACGACGGAAAAAGCCATGAACGGGCAGCGCAGGCCGGGGCCGCCCTGCCCGCCGCGATCCCGCTGCCTGCCATGCACCCGCGCCATAACCGGGCCGCGCGCCTGACCCAGTTCCTCAGCATGACACGGTTCCAGTTCCAGGGCATGGTCAAAAGCGTCGCCTTCGTGCTGATCGTGGTGATGGGCATCATCAACTTCGTCACCAACGCCTACTTCACGGACAAGCTGTTCGACACGCCGATCTACCTGGTCACGCGCGTCATGGCCGAGACCATTCAGACCAGCTTCAGCCTGTACTTCCTGATCCTGCTGACCGTCTATGCGGGCGAGCTTGTTTGGAAGGAGCGCGCCTTGAAGGCGGACGGCATCCACGACTCGCTGCCCGTCCCCACCGCCCTCGTCTACGGCAGCAAGCTGACGGCCCTGCTGTCCGCCGAAGCCCTCCTGATGCTGGTCCTGATCGTCGCGGGCGTCGCCGTGCAGGCGGCCCACGGCTACTTCCACTTCCAGATCGGGCTGTACCTCGCCTACCTGTACGGGGACGTTTTCCCCCCGATCGCCCTGTTCACCGTGCTGGCGTTCTTCGTCCACGCCCTGGTCAACCAGAAGTTCCTGGGGCACGCGGTCGTCGTCCTGGCCTTCCTGGCGACCAGCATCATCCTGCCGAAGTTCGGCGTGGAACACAACCTGCTGCTGTTCAGCGGGATGCCCGACCTGAAGTACTCGGACATGAACGGGTTTGGGCCGTATGCCCAGCCCATCCTCTGGTTCACGCTCTACTGGACCGCCTTCTCCGTCATCCTGGGCGTCCTGACCGCCCTGCTTTGGGTGCGCGGAACGGAGGCCGACTGGCCCCACCGGCGCGGCGCGATGGGGTCGCGCTGGGGGGCGGGCGCGCGGGCGACCACGGCGGGGGCGGGCCTGGCCTTCGTCCTGCTGGGCGGCTTCATCTATTACAACACGAACGTGCTGAACGACTATGTCACGGCGCGCGGCGCGCAGAAGCTCCAGGCGAGCTACGAGAAGGAGTACAAGCGGTACGAGACCCTGCCGCAGCCGCGCCTCACCGACGTCACCGTGGCGGCGGACCTCGACCCGTCCGCCCATCAGTACGTCCTGCGCGGGACCTACAAGATGCGGAACAAGACCGGGCAGCCGATCCCGGATGTCCATGTGCTGATTGATCGCAAGATGACGATCAAGTCGCTCTCCTTCACGGGCGGGGCGACCGAAGCGCGCGCGGACAGGGAACACGGCTACTACATCTACCACCTGGCCCGGCCGCTCGCGCCGGGGGACAGCGTGGCGATGAGCTTCGACCTCGCCTACCAAAAGCGCGGGTTCGCGAACGGGAGTCCGAACACCAACATCGTCGGCAACGGCACGTTCCTGAGTACCGAGAACGCCGGCCTCCCCTTCATCGGCTACCAGCCCGGCGGCGAGCTGACCGACGACGCCGACCGGCGCAAACAGGGGCTTGCCCCGCGCGCCCGCATGGCCTCGCTCTCGGACACGAACGCCCGCCGCAACACCTACATTTCTAATAACTCCGACTGGGTGAACTTCGACGCGACGGTCAGCACGGACCCGGACCAGATCGCCCTGGCACCCGGCTACTTGCAGCGCGAGTGGGTCCAGGGCGGACGCCGCTTCTTCCACTACAAGATGGACGCGCCGATCCTGAACTTCTACTCGTTCGTCTCGGCCCGCTACGCCGTCCGGCACGACCGGTGGAACAACGTCGCCATCGAGGTCTATTACGACCCGCAGCATCCCTATAACGTGGACCGGATGGTGGCGGGCGTCAAGGCATCCCTCGCCTACGACAGCGCGAACTTCGGGCCGTACCAGTTCCGGCAGCTCCGCATCCTGGAGTTCCCCGCCTACGCCAGCTTCGCGCAGTCCTTCCCCAACACCGTCCCCTATTCGGAGGGGATCGGCTTCATCGCGCACGTCCGCGGCCCGGAGGACATTGACTACCCGTTCTACGTCACCGCCCACGAGGTCAGCCACCAGTGGTGGGCGCACCAGGTCATCGGCGGCAACGTCCAGGGGTCCGAAATGCTGTCCGAATCCCTGGCCCAGTACTCATCCCTGATGGTGATGGAGCACACCTACGGGCGCGACCGGATGCGCCGCTTCCTGCGCTTCTCCCTGGACCGCTATCTGCGCGGGCGCGGCACGGAGCGCGAGGAGGAGGAGCCGCTGATGCGGACGGAGAACCAGCCCTACATCCATTACGAGAAGGGTGCCCTGGTCTTCTACGCCCTGCGTGACTACATGGGGGAGGACAAGCTGAACGCCGTGCTGGCCCGGTTTGTCCACGACAAGCGGTTCCAGAACCCGCCTTATACCACATCGCAAGAGCTAGTAAATTATCTGCACCAGGCCGCCCCGCCAGACTTGCAGCCGGTCCTCACGGACATGTTCGAGACGATCACGCTTTACAACAACAAGGCGGTGACCGCGAACTACACCAAGACCGGGCCGGACAAGTACCGGGTCACGCTGACCGTGGACGCCCAGAAAGTACACGCCGACGGCAAGGGTGCCGAGTCGCCGGCCCCCCTGCACGACTGGATAGACGTCGGCGTCTTCGCCAAGGCCGCGCCCGGCCAGGACCTCGGCAAGCCGCTGTCCCTGGAGAAGCGCCTGGTGACCAAGCCGCACATGACCTTCACCCTGGACGTGACCGGCCTGCCGGACAAGGCCGGCATTGACCCCTACAACAAGCTGATAGACCGCGACCCGGACGACAACGTCAAATCCGTGACGGCAGCGTCGCGCTGAGGGCGGGTTTCCCGCCCTCTGTTTCTCCACCCTCGTCAGCGCACAGGTGGCCGACTCCTACCGCCCGTCGGAACCGTAGGGGCAGGCCCCCGTGCCTGCCCTTCTCCTGCCGTGCCTGCCCTTCGTTCACCATTGCGTTTTTGCTTGTGTTGCGGTATATTTGATCTTGCAGGCTGAAGGCGGGGTGTTGGAGCCTGCTATACTCCCTCCGGTAGCCACCTGGCCGCCGCACGAGTACCGCACATGCGCCGGATCTTCCCCGCCTCGTGTTTCGTTCTGTCAGGAGGTTCGCCCGTGAACAGACTGTCATTCCGCCGCCAAGCCCGCTCCCCCCGGCCGCCGGCGGCGCTTGTTCTTTTCCTGCTTGCGGCGCTCCCTAGTGCCGCCCTCGCTCAGAAGCCTGTGGAGGTGCCCGCCGTGGTAGTGCCTCCCCCGCCGCCTGCCGCGCCCTCCCCGGTCCTCGCAGTACCTCCCGCCCTCAGCCAGAAGGAAATGCTGGCCCAAGACAGCCGCCTGGACCGGCCCATCTCCCTCGATGTCATCAGCGTCCCATTGAACGAGGTGCTGCAAAAAGAGAGCCTGGATAAGAGTACGGAGACGATGGAGGACGGGAAGCGTTTCCTGCTCACCGCCGCCCCCGACTGTGCCGACCTCAAGCTCCAGGTCCGGCTGAACAACCGACCCTTGCGCGTCCTGATGACGGCACTGGCCCAGATGGTGCCGGGGACATGGACCCGCACCCCGCACGGCTATCAGTTGGCAATGACGAGGGGGGCCGCGACTGCGCGTTCGGAGTGGTGGAACCTTTTCCTGGGCGAGCGCGAGAAGGCGCTGGCCGCCCAGCGGCAGGCGGTGCTGGCCGCCATGCAGACGAAGGACCACCGCCAGGCGGATGATCGGGAGCCGGAACCGCCAAACCGTGCATTGGAGGAAGACGCGGCGAACCAGCACGATTTCTTCTATTCACTGCCGCCCGCCTTGAAGGAGCAGATCGCCGCCAACATGGAGGAGAGCGCCTTCTATGAAGTGGGACGTATAAGCTTCGGGGGCAACATCGAGCAGTTTGGGACGACCGGCTGGCTGTCGCAGATGTCGCCGCAGACGCGGGAGCACTTCAAGAAAGCCATGCAGGCCAATGCGAACCGGATGACGAATTTCCCGCCGTCCCTCCAGAAGTACGCGGTGCAGGCACAAAAGGACGTGGCCACCTTCGACCCAAGCCGAGTCTACTTCTGCTTCCTAAACGCCGGAGTGGGGGTGATGGCCATGCCCATCAATAGCCCGCCCTCAGTTTCCATCCCACCCATGCTTGATGTCCCCATGACTGCGGGTTTGCCGGCCCTGACGCTGGATCAGGTGCAGCTTGCCCAGGCCGTGCAGAAGATGGGGGAGTCGGCCCCGGACGAGTGGAAGCGCCTGGCTGACTATCAGCGCGGGCGCGTCTGGCCCAACATCCTGCCGACGCTGCCCCCCGAGGACAACATCACCTGGCACCCCACGATCAGCCGGGCGGCGCAGACGGACTGGCTGGGGGAGCAAGGACACATGGAGTACGTCTGCGACTACTACTCGCACGGCGGCTACGAGATGCCCGACGAGCAGAAGAAGCTGCCGGTCAAGCGCCCGCTGGCGACCGAACTCGACGAGATGGCGGCCAAGCGCGACGTGAGCTGGACGAAGGACGCGGACGGCGTTTACCTGATTCGTGACAACCGCTGGTATCGGGACGACGACCTGGAAGTGCCCCAGCCGTTGCTGCGGCGCTGGTTCGGGGCGCTGCTCCAGGTCCGGCGGCAGGAAGCCGCCCAGACACCCACACAGGCGACCGCACCTCAAGTGGTGACGCAGTCACCGGAGGAGCGGGCGGCGGCGATCAAGCAAAACTGGGATTGGGTGGCGGAGGTGTTCAGCACCCTGACGCCGTGGCAGATCCGGAACGGGCTGGCGCGGTTCCAGCCGGAGGAGAAGGACCTGGCCCCGCAGAACGACGAAACGGCGGCCAAGCTCTACGCGAATCTGAAGCACTACGTCCCGCAGCCGGGGGAGATTAGTACCCCCGGCACCGACCACTTTGCGGAAATGGCCCGGCTGCCGCCGTTCTGGCAGGCCGTCAATATCCTCAAAGGGTTCCCACACACGGCGCAGTTGTACGGCAGCCTGGGCGACGAAGGGCGGACGGCGCTGGTGGAGGGACGGCTCTCGCCCGTCTCCCTGAGCGCCGCACAGCTCGCGCAGGCGGCGTCGTTGCAGCCGCTTCTGCCCCAGGCCATGCAGAGCTTCCCGATGGATTCGGTGCGGCTACGCTTGCTCTTCCGCGGGTCACCCTCCTACCGTGTGACCTTCATGGATGTCCCGGAGTTGAAACTAGAGGTCATCACGCCGCCCCAAGTCGCCCCCGCGGAGGCCACGCCGCCGAGCGGCCCGTAGAGTAAGAACGGCCTGTCCCCCAGAATAGGGGTCAGGCGGTTTCTTCGGCCACCAGCGCGCGCAGGGCGGCGAGGCCGGGCAGGAACAGGTACACGCCCGCGCGCACCGTCACGAACTGCGGCACGTTCTGAAGGCGGATGCGCGTCGTCGGCTGGGGGATCGTGAACTCCGCCCCCGCGTCCGTCCGGGCGGCGGCGTCAATGTTGTCCTGGCTCCCCGTCACGGGGTCCGGCTCGTTCCAGCGGCGCGCGAACTTCGGGTCGTTCAGCCAGGTCTGCTGGACGAACTCGAACTGGCGCGAGATGCTGGCGTTGACGCAGAAGAACAGCAGGCCGCGCTTGTGGCCGTCGTCCCGAGCAGTAGTCGGGTCATCGAGCCGGGGGCCGTAGGGCCGCCCGCGACGCAGGATGCGGTGGTGGTTCACGACGTCCTGCGCCTCTTTGTCCTTGAGGCTGGAAAGCATGTCGCGCGGGTTCGCCCGCCGGATGTGTGCCCCGACGGGGCAGCCGAAGCCGTCCGGGTCGCTGTCCGCATAGAGGAAGTCGTTCACCTTGTCCGGGTCATTCGCCAGGGCGGGGTCGTCCGCGAACGGGCATACGGTCAGAGGCGCACCGCTCCGCCAGCGCCCCACCATCTTCGCTCCCACGAACTCCGGGGGCGGCGCGGCGGCCCCATCACCCGCAGGCAGGACGGCGGACTGGGCGCGGCAGTAGTCCCAGAAGGCGGGGACGTCCTGTTCCAGTTTACGGAACACGAGGTACGCGCCGTTCGTCCCCACGTCCACGCCGGGACTGCCTTCGGTGGGATTGAGCCGGGGCCAGTTGGTCTTCTGACCGTACTCGTTCTTGTAGCCCAGGATGAACTCGCCGGCCTTGACCTCTGATTGGCCGGGGTCCTTGACGCCGAAGCCGCCCTTGATGTAGACCGAAGTGATGTTGTCGCGGAACCCGAAATGCTCGTCGCGCGGGTGTTCGCCGCGCCGGTGCATCTCGGGGGTGGACCGCTCATCGGCGATCACGCGGGCACCGCAAGCCCCGAACCGCTCCGTCAGACCGCCGACCATCGCCTTTAACTCCTCGCTCGTGTGGGCGAAGCAGAGCAGCGCAAGGTCGGGCATCCTGTCCAGGTCTGGGGCCTTGTCCGAGCCGTTCCCGCCCCACTCCCAGTTGCGCGGGTCGTTGGCCTCGACATCACCCAGGGCGCGCGAGCGGTAGCCCTCGGTCATGCCGCTGCGGAACTCGGGGGAGAAGGTTTCCAGAGTCTCCTCCGAGTGACCCAGCGCGGCCAGGCCGCCGTAGGTGAACGCCAGGTTGAGTGCGGTCTTTTCCCGCTGTGATTCGTCCTTCTGCCGGTTCGCCGCCGTCACCTCGGGGACCGTCGCCAGCAGGGCGACGCGCGCCTCGGGCGTGATCCGCCCCGCCCCCTCCGTGCGCGGGAGCCGCAGGAAAAGATAGGCCGCGTGGAGCAGGTGGCCATAGCCGCTCAGGATCATGGCCTGGATGTCCGGGAAGGCCAGAGGTTCCGCAGGCCCGTCCGCCTGCACGTCGGGCGGGGCCGCCATCCTCGGGGTCGTCGTTTCTTGTTGCTTCGTTTCCGTGTGCATCGTTTCCGCGCTCCTCACGCAGTCTTGCCCGGTCAGTTAAAGCGTGCCCAACAGCTCTTTTTCCGCCCCGCGCGTCGGCGTTTGACACAGCCGGAGGGCATCGAGCTGGTTGACCACGCTCACGTCCGGGTAGGCGCTGTACCACACCTGCGTCTCGATCTGGTACTTGCGCGTCCAGTTCTTGAACGCCTCCGCGCGCTGCGCCCCGTCGCAGATCAGGTTCTTCGTGGGCGGGAACTCGACTGTGTTGCTCCACACCCCGGTCAGGCCCGCCGAGGCCCGGTCCACGAAGTCACCCAGGTAGTTCTCCCAGCTCCCATCGAAATTCGAAAAGAAGAGCAGCCGGTCGCCGCCGTCGATCAGCATCCAGCGGGCAAAGTGGATGGTCGGGATGCCGCCCAGGTTACCCTGGTTCCAGTGGAAGCGGGCCAGGAAGTCTATGGCGGCGAGGACGGCGTTCAGCGTGACGCGGCGGAACCGGCCCGGCTTGACCGGGACGAGGTGCGTCATCTGGTTCTGCACCTTGTGGTCCTCCCAGACGCGCAGCTCGCGCAGGTGGTCGAGGGTCGGCGGGGTCGTCTCCTTCCACTTCTCGCCATTTGCCCCCCAGTCGGCGACCTCGTGGCGATGCAGGACGCCTAAAAGGGCCATGCCGCCTCCCACCAGGGCCGCCGCGCCGAGAAGCCCCAGCCGGGGGGAGCGGCGGCCCAGCAGGTACAGCCCGCCGCCGACCGCCCCGACCACGCCCGCGATGACCGCACTCAACGGCAGGCTCGGCGGCGGGGCGGAGATGGATGGGACGGGACACGCCCCGTCCCGGATGGCGGCGAGCCGTCGCGCGGCGGTCGGACCATCCAGCGCCTCGCCTGAGCCTGCCCGTGTCGGCCTGATGACCGTGCTGACGTACTCCTCCATGCGGCCATGGGCATCGGCGGCGTCTTTGAGCTGCCGGACGGTCCGGCCGCGACAGGCGATGTGGCGCGCGCCATAGGGGATGCGGCGCGAGAGGAAATACTCCGCCGCATGCCCTTTGTCCCCAGGCCCCGGCCAGCCCTCGCAGTGCGAGTAGATGGCGTCGAGGGCGTCCATCGCGCCCGCGACCGCGTCCCCGATGAGGGTTTCATCCGGGCCGTCATGGTCGGTGCCGAAAACCAGTTGGGTGGGCGGGCCGTTCGGGTCCGAGGTGTCGGGCGGGGGGATCATGGCCCAGCGGGCGAAGTGGATCGATGGGAACCGGGCGAACCGGATGTGGGTGTTCCCCTCGATGTCCCTCCCGATGCTGGTCAGGAGGTCTTTCAGGGACTGTTCGCTGCCGCGCCGGACCGGCACGATGACCGTCATGCTGCGCTGCTGTGTCTGCATGGCTTGCACTCCTCTCGGATTTTCATGCTTCGGTGGTACTGATGCAAGGATTGTCCGATTATTTCTGTGGTCCTATGCCTTATTCCTCCTTTGTTCGCGACGCGCCCGACTGTTTTTCTGTTATAATGCATTCAGCGGCATGCAAGCTCTCTCGATGCCGAGGAGAACCACCGACATGGCAGCACCTCTCCGGCCCGCACTCGGGCATGAGTACCCCCCGCCTGATGAGGCGGCGGACATCACCCAAGTCCTCGCCATCATGCGCGGTCAGTTCGAGCATAGCTTCCCGCCGGGCTGTCCCGGCCCCGTGCTGCGCGACCAGCACCCCAAAGCACATGGCTGTGTCCGGGCGGTCTTCACGGTCGCGCACGGCCTGCCCGCCGAACTCCGCCACGGGCTCTTCCACAGCCCGCGCTCCTATGACGCCTGGATCCGTTTCTCCCCCAGCTCACCCTTGATGCCCCCGGACACCAAGCGCGACGCTCACGGCATGGCGATCAAGTTGCTGGGTGTACCCGGCCTCAAGGTGCTGGACGGGCAGCAGGACGCCCAGACGCAGGACTTCATCCTGGCCAACAATGATGCCTTCTTCGTCCGTAGTGCCAAAAACTACGTCCAGTTCGCGCAGGCCATCGCCGACAGCCGTTTGATGTCGTTCTTCTTCGGGCTGAACCCTTTGCACTGCCGGCTGCGCGAGCTGACCAACCTGCTGCTGTCCGTCGGCAAGCAGATCACCAACCCGCTCCAAGTCAGGTATTGGAGTCAGACGCCCTACCGCCTCGGCCCGCACGCCGTCAAGTACTCCGCCCGCCCCCTCTCCGGTGCCCGCGACCCACTGCCCGATGCCGCCGGCCCGGACTTCCTGCGGGAAGCGATGGCGGCGACCCTGCGCGCGGAAGAAGTCATCTTCGAGTTCATGGTCCAGGTGCAGACGGACGCCCTGCGGATGCCCGTCGAGGACGCGACCGTCGTCTGGGACGAGCGCGTTTCGCCCTTCCGCCGCGTCGCCACCCTCCGCATCCCCGTCCAGGAGTGCGACACGCCCGAGCGGCGCGCGTTCGCCGAGAACCTATCGTTCACGCCCTGGCACTCCCTGCCGGAACACCGCCCCCTGGGCAGCATGAACCGCATCCGCCGTCCGCTTTACGCCCTGATCTCCGGCATCCGCAACGCCCGCAACGGCGTCCCGCACGAGGAACCCACGGAGGAGGCACCGAGTGCGCTATAACAGTGGCGGGAGGTGAACACTGATGCTGACGACAATCGAGGGTGTCTACAAAGACGGCAGGATCGAGCTGTCCGAAACTCCGGAAGGCACTGAGGAGAGCCGGGTGCTAGTAACGTTTCTGGAGGGGGGCAAGGCAAATGGCTCCGGTCAAACCGGGAAGGGCCGGATGATCACGTTCGGGATGTTCCCCGGCCTCAACGGAGTGACGGACGAGGATTTCAAGGCCGCCGAGTTCCACGGCGACGCTGACGACGGACTGGATTGGCCGTGACCGCATTGTTGGAAGCATCGCCCTCCCGTATAGAAAGCAGAAGCCGCCGCCTCATTATGAGGCGGCGGCTTCTTTTAAGAGCGGGCGACCAGGCTCGAACTGGCGACATTCTCGTTGGCAACGAGACATTCTACCACTGAATTACACCCGCAACGGTGAGGAAGAGCAGAAGTGGTTACGAGGATGATTATGCACCAAGCGATGCCGGTTTGTCAACAGGTTTGAGGCGAAACCGCAAAAAATAGATGCCTTCCATCGGATTCGAACCGACACTGTATGCGGCCTAAACGCATTCTCTCTACCAATTGGAGTAGGAAGGCCCGTCTGGCGAGAGTCAGTATATCCGAGCCGCCGCCGGATTGTCAAGCCTCGCCCACAGGAAGCAACGTCAGGGGGAAGAAGGCGGGGGAAAGGACAAGGCAGGAGGGCGCGGCAAGCAGCGCCCCTATGGTCACGCCGACCTCCTGCCCTCTTCTGTCCCCTGGACAGGTCAGGCCGCAGCGAGTGATTTCCAATCACTGGTCCTATCTCCTGCCGCCCCCAACGCGAGTAAGAACCCCTCCCGTCAGGTATAATGACGCAGGAATGCGGACGCCGCCCGGCGAAAGGGGCGGCGATCCTCTCCCCTTACTTCTGACAAGGAGCACGTTTTCATTCTCATGGCTGAACAAGACGACCCCACCCGAGATAATTCCTTCGAGGCCGCGAACGCGATCCCCGGCATCGGCGACAACATGGACGATGACGACGACATGCGCGAGCGCACGCCGATTGACCTGGATGCCCCCGTCGAGTCAACCCCCACCCCGGTCGCGGCACAGACGCCGCCGCCCACGAACGGCACCGCGAACGGTGCGGTGACTCTCGAATCCGGCGGGCCGACGGTCAGCTCGAAGGAAGTGGAAGAGCTGAAGGACAAGGCGAAGCAGGCTAACGACAACTATTTGCGCGCCATGGCCGACTTGCAGAACTTCCGTCGGCGCGGCGAGGAGGAGCGAGTCCGCATCATCCGGGACGCCAACGAGCGGCTCATCAAGGAGATGCTGCCGGTCCTGGACGACTTCGACCTCGCGCTGGACGCCGCCCGCAAGACGGAGAGCTACGAACAGCTCATCGGCGGCGTCAGCGCCATCCTGCGGAAGTTCTCGGAGACGCTGGGCAAGCAGGGCGTCCAGCCCATCCCCGCCGTCGGCGAGCCGTTCAACGCCGAGGTGCATGAGGCGGTCATGCTCGACGAGGAGAGCGAGGAGCCGGACGAGACGGTGACCGCCGAACTCCGCAAGGGCTACACGCTGCACGACCGGGTGATCCGCCCGTCTCTGGTCAAAGTGGCGAAAAAGGGCTAAAAGAAGGGGCGAGAGTCGAGCATGAACGGGCAGCGGCTCCGGCCCCTGGGGCTGGGTGACATCTTTGATGAGGGGTTCGACTTGTACAAGCGCAACTTCGTGTTTCTGCTGCTGGTCACGGCCCTCAGCGTCGTCCCGCTCGACATCGGGCTGGCGTTCGCCACGCCGCACCTGCTGCCCGCCGTCTTCGACCTGTTCGGCATCACGGCTAATTCGGACGCCTCCGGGATCTGGCTGGCGGTCTTCGCGACCAAGCTGACGCTGTTCCTGCCGCTGTTTCTGCTCGCCGTTGCGCCCCTGACTGCCGCCGCCTCTGGGCGGTATCTGGAGCGGGAGGCGACGCTCTGGTCGGTCTACCGGCTCTGGCTGCGCCGCCTGCCGGTCCTCCTGCCCGCGCTCCTGCTGACCGGCCTGGCCCTGGCTCTGGGCCTGCTCCTCTGCGGCGTCCTCTGGTTCGTGCCGGCCACTCAGCTCTTTTTCGTCCTCCAGGCCGCCATGGTCGAGGGGAAGGGGCCTGGCAGAGCCTTGGGCCGGTCGAACGGCCTGGTGAGCGGGTTCGGGGGCCGGGTCTTCAACTGCCTGCTGATGCTGGGCCTCATCGCCTGGGTCATCAGCCTGGGTGTCACTTTCCCCCTGGGCTACCTCGTGAGCAGCGTCCTGCACATCACGCCTGGCGCGTCGAGCCTCTACGGGGGGGCGGCCGCCGTCGGGCACACGGCGGAGGAGCAGGTCGTGACTCTGATCACGAGCGGCCTGGCCCACCTCGTCCTGATCCCGTTCCTCGTGTGCGTGATGACCGTCCTCTATTACGACCTGCGAATCCGCAAGGAAGGCCTGGACATCGAGATGCTGGCCGACGAGCTGCGCTACCCGCCGCTGGCCGCGCTCGGCCCGTTCCTGCCGCCCGCGCCCGTCTTCGGCCCGATGCGCCCTGGGATGCCGCCCGCCTATGTCCAGGCCCGCCCCGGAGTGCCGCCGCCCTCTTACGGGGGGCCGCCGCGTTGACCCTCTTCTCGCGGACGGCGCTCGTCCTTTTCCTCTCCGTCCTTGCCCTGCGGGCGACGGCGGCGACGCCCCAGCAGTACGACGCCGCGCTGGCTCAGGTGCAGGCCGCCCTGGTCAGCCAGGCGCAGGCGATCAGCGCCGACGAGGTGCCGCCGGGCGACGCGCCCTCCGTGCTAGCCCAGCGGACATTGGGGCCGATCCACAGCATCGAGCCGCCCGGCAGCGCGCCAGTCCCCGTGGACGCCTCACGGCTCATCGCCGCCATCCAGGCCGCCGAGGCGGTGAAGAACCCGGACGCCAAGGCGGACGCGCTGGCCGCCGTCGGCGGGCAGATCGGGACACTGCGCGCCGCCCAGACGCGCCTGCGCTCAGGCGCGGACCCCGGCGCGGCGGAGCGGGCCGCCCGCACCGTCCTGGCCCGGCCCGAGTTCGGCTCCGAGCTGCCGCCGCCGCCCTCGATGGCCGAGCGCATCGCCACCTGGCTGGACCACATCCACTGGCCTCACGCCTCGGGTTCCTCCAACTTCAGCGGGCCGAATGTCAACCCAAAGGTCATCCTGGGCATCCTGATTGCCATCGCGGCGGGCGCGTTCGCCATCCTCGTCGCCCTCATCGTGCAGGCCATCGGGCGGCGCACCGCACGTTCCAAGCCGCTCGCGCTGGACGAGGAAGAGGCCGTGTTGGTGGAGGCCCGCGACAACGACAGCCTGCTCGGCCTGGCCGAACAGCAGGCCAAAAACGGCGACTACCGCCGCGCCTTCCGCCTGGTCTATCTCGCCGCCCTGGTCGCGCTCGACACCGGCGGCGTCCTGCGCTTTGACCGGTCCAAGACCAACTGGGAATACCTGCGCGCCCTGCGCGCGGCGGGGCGTGGCGACATCTACGCGGCCCTGACGCCGCTGACGCGCGAGTTCGACCAGGTCTGGTACGGGTTCGGCCGGACCGACGCCTCGCACTACGCCCGCGCCCTGGCGCAGTACCAGGCTTTGCTGGCCGCCCCCCAGGCGGCGGCACCTCAAGCGGCGACAGCGGGCCAGGGGGCGAAGGGCTGATGCGCCGCTCCCGTGACCTCATCGCCGTCCTTTTCCTGCTCGCCCTGTTCGTCGTCGGCGGCCTGCTGCTGGGCGGGCGCGGCGCGGCCCCCCGGCGCACCATCGGCGCGGAACTGAACCCCGACCCCTCCGTCACGAACGACCGCGCCTCCGGCAGCAAGGGCGTGTACGAGTGGACGGCCCGGCTCGGCTACCAGCCGGCCATCTTGCGTCAGGGCTGGTCGCACCTGTCGCCGACCGAGCCGGGCGTCCTGCTGGTGATAGACCCGCAGGTCCAGGACGCGGTCATCTCGATCACCGGGAACGGCCAGGGCGGCGGCGACCCGACGCGGCTGGCCGCCGGTGACGCCGCCCTCCTGCGCCGCTGGCTGGCCTCGGACCAGGGACACACTGCCATCCTCCTGACCTCGCGGCTGCCCAGCGGCAAGAGCGGGCCGGGCGGCTCGCCGCCCCCGGCGGGCGGCGGCAGCAGTTTCGCGGACGCCCTGGACCTCGTCGCCGAGTCGGCCTCGCCCGCCACCGGCCGGACCGAGTTCCCGCCCTTGCAGCCCACCGCCGACACGCAGGGGGTGATCAGCCTGCACAGCACGGCGGGTGCGCGCCTCAGCCGGGCGCGGCCCGACGGACTGGCCCTCTTCGGCGACGGGGCGGGTCCGCTGGCCCTGGAGATCCCGGTCGGCAAGGGCCGGCTCATCGCCGTCGCCGATGCCGGACTGTTCTCCAACGCCGGCCTCGCCCGGTCGGAGAACGCCGTCTTCCTGGCCGACCTGCTGGCACACTATGGCCGTCCGGGCGGCGCGGTCCTGTTCGACGAGTACCACCACGGCGACGTGGCGGACAACCCCGGCGGCTCGGTCTGGGAGGCCCTGGGGCGGCCCCTGCAACTGGCCTTGATCCAGGTCCTCCTGGCGGGCCTCTGCCTGATGGTCCTGCTGGGCGGGCGGTTCGGGCCGCCCGTCCCGACGGGGCGGGACATGGCCCGGTCGTCCGCCGACTACGTCGCCTCGCTCGCCAGCCTGTACCGCCGCGCCGAGGCGTCCGGGACCGCCCTGGAGACGCTCTACCGCCAGTTCCTCCGGGACGTCTGCGGGCGGCTGGCCCTGCCGCCGGACGTGAACCTGGAGCGGCTGGCCGACGTCGCCGCCCGGCGCGGGCAGGTGAACAAGGAGAAGTTCCGCCGCCTGCTGGCGACCTGCGAGATGCGGCTGGACGCGGGGAAAGTGACCGAGGCCGAACTGCTGGACCTGACCCGGCAGATGGAGAGTATCAGAAAGGAAATCGGCATTGCCTGAAGATTTCATGCCCGACGAGACGACAAGAACCCAGACACAGCCGACTCAACAGCAGACGCAGGAGCCGAACGCGCCGCGTGCCCCAGAGGCCGCGCAGCCCTCCTGGGGGGCATCGCCTTCGGTGAACTTCTTCACCCCGCCTCCCGTCGAGACGCCCCTGACTCCCTCCTACCAGGCAGCGGGCGGTGAGGTGCAGCGGGTGGCCCAGGCCATCACCGCCGAGGTCCACAAGGCCGTCGTCGGCCAGGACGAGACCATCGAGAACGCCCTCGCCGGGCTGCTGGCCGATGGCCACATCCTGCTCGAAGGCGTGCCGGGGACGGCCAAAACGCTGCTCGTCCGCGCGCTGGCCGCCGCCATCTCGGGCGAGTTCAAGCGAATCCAGTTCACGCCGGACCTGATGCCCTCGGACATCACGGGCACGCGCATCTTCGACCAGCAGGCGATGGAGTTCGTCTTCAAGCCCGGCCCGCTGTTCACCGGCCTGCTGCTGGCCGACGAGATCAACCGGACGCCGCCCAAGACGCAGGCGGCCCTGCTGGAAGCGATGCAGGAGCATCGGGTCACGGTGGACGGCGAGACGCACGACCTGCCCGCCGTGTTCATGGTCTTCGCCACCCAGAACCCCATCGAGTTTGAAGGCACTTACCCGCTGCCCGAGGCCCAATTAGACCGGTTCCTGCTGAAGATCCTGGTCGCCTACCCGCCGCTCGAAGCCGAGCAGATGGTCCTGCGCCGCTACCACGAGGGCTTCGACGCCAACGACCTGCACTCCGTCGGCATCCGGCCCGTCGCCGACGCCGAGACGATCCAGCGCTGCCGCGCTCTGATCAAGAAGGTCCGGGTCGAGGAAACGATGTTCCAATACATCACGCGCCTCGTCGCAGCCACGCGCGACCACCGGCAGCTCGTCCTGGGGGCCAGCCCGCGCGCCTCCATCGCCCTGCTCGGGGTTGGCAAGGCGCTGGCCGCCATGCGGGGCCGCGACTTCCTGATCCCCGACGACGTCAAGGCTATCGCCCCCGCTACCCTGCGCCACCGGCTGCTGCTGCGGCCCGAGGCCGAGATCGAGGGCGTCAGCGCCGACCGGGTCATCGAGAACATCCTGGACGGTCTGGAAGTGCCGCGCTGACAAGTGCCACGCCCAGGGCGCGGCGGAAAAGAGTGTCCGAGTGAAATTCCACATCGCCCATATGACGCGCTACGAATACGACGCCCCGCTCCTGGGCGAGTGCTTCATGGAGGCACGGCTGCGCCCGCTCACCGTGCCCGGCGAGCAGGTCTGCCGCGAGTACGCGATCACAACCGACCCGCCGGTCCCGGTCTTCGGCTACGACCAGCTCCACCAAATGGGCCTGGTCAACCACTTCGTCCTGCGCGGTGCCCCGCACCAGTCCCTGACCATCCAGGCCGAGTCCACGGTGGAGACCCTGCGCGACAACCCGTTCGAGGGCCTGAACCTACTGGCCGAGGACTGGCCGATGCTGGCCGACCCCGCCCTGCACGAGCAGTTCGCCGAGTTCCTAGCCCCCACCCCCCAGGTCCCCCTCTACGGGACCTGGAGCGGCCCCGAGCCGCTGCCCGGCGTCCTGGCCTACGCCCAGGCGCTCTCGGACGAGATCTACACCCAGTTCGAGTATGTGCCCGGCTCAACGGACATCACGACGCCGCTGGCCGAGTTCATCGCCGGTCGGCGCGGCGTCTGCCAGGACTACGCCCACCTGATGCTCGCCGCCGCCCGTTCGCGCGGCGTCCCCGCCCGCTACGTCAGCGGGTACATCTACGCGGGCGCGGAGGACGGCACGAACGGGGCGGGCGCGACCCACGCCTGGGTCGAGCTGTACCTGCCCCACGCTCAGGACTGGAAGGGCTTCGACCCGACCAACAACATCCTCGTCGCCGACCGCCACATCAAGGTAGCAGTGGGCCGCGACTACTCCGACGTGCCGCCGACCAAGGGCCTCGTGCGGGCCGCGATGGGGAGTACCCTCCCGTCGGCGACGGCGCTAAAGGTTGAGGTGCGTGTGGAGAAGATGGAATAGCAGACGGCCCGAATTAGGAGGAGACACGGACGTGACTGAGGCAGAGACACGAATCCAGCAGGAACTCGTCGCCATCGTGGATGTTCTCAGCGAACTGACGGGGCTAACGTCTCGGTGGAGCGGCGAGGTCGAACTGACACAGGACCCACGGGTTTTGGGCCGCAAACCGTTCACCTGCCGTATTGTCTTGAACGAGCGCCTGGCTGACCAACCTGTGCGCTGGCGGACACTGATACATGAGGCACTACACTCGTTCTCAGCCGGGTATAACATGACTGACTACCAAGCGTTCCTCGGCTGGGAGGAAGGCGTCGTTGAACAGACTCAGCGGCTGCTCCGCCCCACTATCCTGAAAAGGCTTGGGCTTCAGATAGACGGGGCAGTCTTCGAGCCGGTCGAGACGGCTTATTCGTTCAACAAGTACATAGGAGCGCTAGAACGGCTGCGCGGCGCTTTGCAGCGCGCGGATGAACTGGCGTTCTATATCGGCCTTCTCGCCACGCAGATCAAGCAGAGGCATAACCTTCTATTCGGTGCGGGCAACCGCCTCCCGAGCAAACAGCGTGTCGTGTTCATCACCATCTTCTCGGAAGCAAATTCTGTGTTAAAAGAGGCTCCTTAATGAACTATACTGAACACCCCGAGCGCGAGCGTATATTAGATCAGGCACTCAGAGCTAGAACGCTCTCCGAGATCGCAACGGCAGCCCGTGAGATGGACCAGTGGGTAGAGGATCATCCTGATGACTTAGGCATTTTGGACGCCTACGAGGTGCTGGCGAACATGCAGGAGATCGCCGAGTTCCAGCAACAGGAGGAGATGAGCCACCGACCTCTTGCTGGGGCAGTTGCCTAAGTCAAACTCGCCGTCATTTCCGACCGCCACGTCAAGGTCGCCGTTCCCAATTAGAGGTAAGCAGCATGGCGTTAATATCCTGTCCTGACTGTGCAAAAAAAATCAGTAGCTTTGCTGAATCCTGTCCAAGTTGCGGCTATCCTCTCAAACCGGCATCGTCAACGAACATCCCGAATCACCAGTTGAGGAACTGCCGAGACTGCATACAAGGTGAAGCCAAAGACACATGTGGCGAATGCAATGGCAGTGGAACTGAGAACTGTTTTCTTTGTAATGGTGAGGGCATCATTTACAAAGATGGTAGTGGTTTCATGAGTGTTGTTGGCTGGCAGCCACGCCGGGAGCCATGTGCGTGTTGTAGTGGTGCAGGAACAGCCGCAGGCAGTCCTCATGCATCACCTCCGACTTGCTGAACGAGAGCGTCTGCCGCACGAACCGGGCGAGGCGCTGCCGCAGCGTGTTGTTGAACCGCTCGATATGATCAGTCTGGCCGCTGCCCTTGCCGCAGGCGACGTGCTGCCCCTCCGGCACCACCTTCTGGTACGCCCCCCAGAAGTCCGTGAACGTCAGCGCCTGGCGCAGCCGACGCGGGACGCGCTCCCACAGCAGGCGGCAGGTCCGCACGCCCCGGTCCCCGAGGGCGTAGGCGACGACCTGGCGCGTCCGGCGGCACAGGGCGAGCCACACCCACCGCTTGTTCTTGCGCCGTGCGACGAACGACCAGAGTTCGTCGAGTTCCAGCACGTCATCGCGTCGGACGGGGGCCAGCGTCTCGGGGAGCGGCGGTAAGTGGCGGGCTTTTTTTTAGCCAGCCGCTCAGGGTGTTCCGCCCGATGCCGAAGAGGCGGCAGACCCCGCGCATCGAGGCGCGCTCCTGGTAGGCCGCGAGGGCGCGGGCTTGGGTTTCCGCGCGCCGGGCGCGACGGCTCGCCTGCTCCTGGGCGTCCTGGAAGGTGCGGCGGCAGTCGTGGCAGCGGTAGCGCTGGCGGTCGGCTTTGTCTTTGCCGTGGCGGATGACGTTCTGGCTCTGGCAGTGGGCGCAGTGAAGGACTTGGATGACCATGTTCGGAGTCTACCCAGCGGACGAGACAACAACATCCTTGAAACCACTACCACAAAGATTATTCAGATGTCACTTGCACCATGTGCAACGGAAACTCGCGCCACACATGTGGATCGTGCGCTGGACACGGCTATATCACTTGCAGATGTCAAGTGTGTGAGGGCACAGGGCAACTCACTTTTGAGGAGTTCGATGCTCTCAACAACAAAAGGCAGGAAGAAGCAAGAGAAAAAGCGGAAGCGCAGGCCCGCGTGGCCGAGCAACGACGGGCGGAAGAGCAAAAACAACAAAAACTAAAGGAAAAGAATAAAGCCCGCCTGTTGAGAGAAGAACAGATCAGAGCAAAGTGGGAAGAGACTGAACGCGCCTTGAAGGAGCAACGCATATATGAAAAACTATGCGTCGTTTGCGGAAGACCTCTAACCTTTTTCGAGAAGCTTGGTAACAAGGAATCTCACAATAAATGTCTTTGAGTTCTTCCTCTCACACTACGTTTGAGCTATACACGGGAGCATTAGAATAGGCCAGCGCTTTGTGCTGAAAGATTTCATTCCATGAACTACGCGAAAGATGGCGAACGACACCGGATCGCACATCAGGCGATGCGCGCTACAACGATGGCTGAGGTCATTCACGCAACGCGCGAACTAGACCAGTGGGTAGACGGCCACCCGGACGATCTTGGCATCATAGATGCTTATGAGATACTGGAAAACATGAAGGAGATCGTCGGAGAACAGCAGGCGGAGCGCAGCCGCGAAGCAAGGACGGAAATCGCGGCTTAATTTAATATCGCCTTCGCCGCCGCCGAGGGCATCCGCTCGACGACGCAGACTTCGCGGCCCACGGCGCGCTCGAACTCGGCCAGGGTCATGTCGTCCAGAAACACGTCCCGATCGGGGTCGCGCAGCATGATGGACGGGAGGACCACGCGCTCGCCGACCGCCCCGCCCATCCTGTTCAGGGCCTCGGCGATGTCGTGGCCGGTCAGCAGACCCGCGACACTGATGTTGCCCTCAAAAAAGGTGTTGTGGACGGCGCAGACGTTGACGCTCAGGTTCTCCACCCGGTTGAAGGTGTCGGCCAAGGCCCCGACGAACGGCGCGGCCAGCTCGCCCGTCACCAATGTGGCCGAGCGCGGTGCGGCGAGCCGGGCCGGCAGGCGGCGGGCTACTTTCTGCACGTCGTCTTCGAACAGGCGCACCAGGCCGACGCCGTCTTCAAGCTGAGGGAAGCCCTCGTACTGCCGCGCTGGCGGGACGGGCACACCGGCGCTCAGGTATAGCTCATCGCTGAGGAAGGCAAAGTTCGTGCCAAGCTCTTTGCGGAAGCCGCGCCGCCATCCTTCGGCCTCCTGGACGAGTGCATGGGCGAAGGCGGGCGTGCAGGTCTTCAGGGCGGCCAGCCGGTCCCGGAACTGCGTCAGACCGACCGGCACGACGGCGACGGACAGGACGCCGCCATGCGTCCCGCGCGCCTCGGGGTGCAGCGCGGCCAGCTCGCGCACCGTCTGTGCAAGGACCGGACCGTCGTTGTAGCCGGGGCACAGGACGACCTGCCCGTGCACCTGGATCTTGGCATCGGCCAGCATCTGGAGGCGGGGCAGGATCGCTTCCGGCCCCTTGCGCCCCAGCATCCGCCCGCGCACTTCGGGGTCGGTGGCGTGGACCGAGACGAACAGCGGCGAGAGCTTCTGGTCTATCACGCGCTGGAACTCGTCCTCGCCCATGTTGGTCAGGGTCAGATAGTTGCCGTGCAGGAACGAGAGCCGGTAGTCGTCGTCCTTGATGTAAAGGGAAGGCCGCAGGCCCTTGGGCTGCTGGTACAGAAAGCAGAAGACGCACTTGTTCTTGCAGATGTGGACCCGGTCGAACAGGTCGTCGCCGAACTCAATCCCCAGGTCTTCGTCGTACTCCTTGGCGATCTCGAAGTGGAGCGGGCCGACGCCCGCGCGCTCCACGTCCAGCGTGGCCCGCTCGCCCGCCGACAGAAAGGCGAAGTCCACGATGTCTAACACGGGCTGGCCGTTGACGTGCGTGACCACGTCCCCGACACGGACTCCCGCGCGGGCACCCGCCATGTCCGGGTCGAGAGTCAGGACGCGCGCCCGGTCGGCCTTCGCCCGCCGCGTCACGACGTTCTCGTCGGCCATCGGCAGGGCCAGCGTGCCGGCCTGCGTGTTACGCCGGACCATGTTTTCGGTATTCATTGCCATAGCGCTCTATTATACCTGAACGCGCCGGGGCATCTCCGGGTTCCTGGGCGGAGCGGCTGCAACTTTTCCCGCCGCGCCGTGTCTCACTAGTAATAGGGAAAGAATTGATGACCGATGACGCCGACCGACCGACGCCCAAGCTGGACCCACGCCCTGGCGGGCCTGCCGCGCCTGGACCCGGACGTCGCCCTCGTCCGACAGTTCCGGGCGACGGCGGACCCGGCCGTCTTTGAGATACTGTTCCGCAAGTACCAGACGCCGGTCTTCAGCCTGGTCTACCGGATGGTCAACGGTGAGGACGCCTACGATCTGACCCAGGAGGTCTTTTTGCGCGCCCTGCGCGCCCTCCCGTCGTTCAAGGGGGACGCCAAGTTCCGGACCTGGCTGCTGACCATCGCGCGCAACGTCTGCCTGAACCACCTGCGGGACGCCAAGCTGCGGGCGGGCTTCGAGGAAGGGTCGCTCGACGAGGAGCCGGAGACGCCGGGCTACATCCCGGAGCCGGGCGACCCGTCCGCCGACATCGCCCGCATCGTCGAGGTCCGCGAATTGCAAAGGATCGTGGACCGCGTCCTGGCGGAACTGACGCCCGAACAGCGGCTCTTGATCACGCTGCGCGACCTGCAAGGGCTGTCCTATGAGGAGGTCGCCGAGATCACCGACCTGAGCCTGGTCAACGTCAAGTCCAAGCTGCACCGGGCGAGGCTGGCCTTCAAGACGAAGTTTCAGCCGTTCCTGGCCCTGGTCAGCCCGGAACTTGACCAGGCAGGACCAAAGGAACAACACAAAGAACACGCGAAGGGGGGTGAGCCGTCGTGACACGGGATGAGGCGCGCGCGCGCTATTCGGACTACCTGGAGGACGCCCTGGACCCGGCGGCGCGCGACGCCATGCAGGCGTTCCTGGCGCGGGAGCCGGAGGCGGCGGCCGAACTGATCGGCCTGGAGCGGACTCTGGCACGGCTGCATCGCCTGCCGCCGCGCGAGCCTGTTTTAGACATCTGGCGCGAGTTCGCGCCGCAGGTGGAGGCGTTCCGCGCCGAGCGGCGGCGGAGTCCCGCCACGCGCCTGCGGCTGCACTGGGGCGCGCTGCTGTCGCAGATCAGTGCGGGCGTCATCCTCTGGACGCACGCCCTGGCCCACCGCGCCCACTCCGGCCTGGGCCACCACATGCACCACGAACACACGCCGCTCTTCCACGCGGAAAACCGACGGAAAGGGTAAAGCCGTGACCGAATCGAATAAGCTGATGTACTGGCTCCTCACCATGCACCTGCGCGAGATGACGGAGCGCCTGCGTCAGATCCCGGAGGACAAGTGGGACTGGACGTTCGCGCCGCCCGCGCCCACCCCGCGCATTCTGGCCTCCCACACCTGGCAGTGGCTCGTCTGCGACCGTCAGCACATCGAGGAGCCGGACGCCGCCAAGCACCCGCTCGTCCCCGATCCGCCCGCCGAGCCGTCCGCGATGTGCGACGCGCTGGACGCCGAAACGGACCGCTGGGAGGCGCTGCTGCGCCGCCTGACGCCCGAAGAGATGGACGCGCCCACCTTGCAGTTCAACGAGTTCCAAATGTCGGTCAAGGGCTTTGTCGGCCACATCGTCCAGAACTCGATCTACAAGCATGGGCAGCTTGCGACCCTCTACTTCGCGCTTGGGCTGGACGGCGACGCGCCGTATGACGCCCCCTTCCCCAACCCGATCTATGCGAAGCTGTACGAGATGGGAAACCATGAAACGCCTTAGAGTGAAACGCCTTAGCGTCCTCTTCGTCTTCCTGCTGCTCCTTACCGCAGGCGCAGGCCATACCGACCCGCCCCGCGTGGTCGTGATCAACGTCCACGGCACCGTCTGGCCGGGCACGGCGACCTTCGTCCGACACCAGCTCGACACCGCCTACCGGCAGGGCGCGGCGGGCGTCATCCTGGACCTGGACACGACCGGCGGCTCGCCCGCCGCCGCCGGGGACATCAAGCAGGCGATATTAGACCACCAATCGGCCTTCCCCATCGCCGCCTTCGTCCATGACCACGCGACCGGGCCGGGCAGCCTGATCGCCGTCGCCTGCAAGCCGCTGGCCCTCTCGCCCGGTGCCTCGCTGGGGGACGCCCCCACCGGCGTAAAATCCGAGTTCCAGGCCGCAGCCGACGCCAGCCACCGCAACCCGGCCATCGCCGCCGCCTTCGTCGCCGCTGATTCGGACCTGCCCTCCCTGGGCGTCAAGTCTGGGGACAGCCTGACCCTGACGGCGGGGCAGGCGCAGGGTGTCGGCTACGCGGACCTCATCGCCTCCTACCCCACCGACATTCTCGCCAAGATGGGACCGGGCGTGGCCGGGGCGCAGCTTTCCACGGTGGAACTCTCCCCCTGGCAGGCCGCCGCCCTGTGGATCACCCAGCCCTGGGCCACCATCCTGCTGCTGGCCCTGGGCCTGGCCCTCGTGCTGGCCGAGGTGCTGACCCTGCACACCTGGGGCGTCGCGGGCATCGCGGGGGGCCTGCTGGTCGCGCTCATCTTCGCCGCATACATCACCGTCGGCGCGGCCACCTGGATCGGCGTCCTGCTGTTCCTGGGCGGCTGCGCCCTGCTGCTGCTGGAAACCCACGTCCTGCCCGGACACGGCTGGCCCGCCTTGACCGGCCTGGGCCTGATCTTCGTCGGCCTGTTCTACGCGCTGGGCGGCTCACAGGCCGGGGCGCTCTACCCCGCCGCCACCGCCCTATTCGTCACCGTCGCCCTGCTGGTCGCCTTCTTCCTGTACCTCCCGAAGTCCGGCGTCTGGAAGCGCCTGGGCCAGCCGATGCGCCAGACCGCCCAGTCCGGCTATGTGTCCAGCGACGACTACACCGGGTTTTTGGGTCGTCACGGCGTCGCCGTCACCCTCCTGCGCCCGTCCGGCACGGCGGAGTTCGAGGGCGTCCGCCTGCCCGTGGTCAGTGACGGCGAGTTCGTGCCGCCCGGAACTGCCGTCCAGGTCGTGACCGTGCAAGGGAACCGGATCGTCGTCCGGCCCGAGGAGGGCTGAGGCGGGGTGTGGTAAGTCAGACAGAGAACAGCCCGGCCTCTCGTCGAGAGGCCGGGCCTGTTTTGTTCTGTTTGCGCCTAATCGTAAGCTTTCAGTTCTTTCAACACCGCTGCGCCCACCTTCTCATCGCCCAAAGCCGCCGCCTTTACATAAGCCTCTTTGGCTCCCGGCTTTTGCCTCAACTTTAGCTGCTCACCGAGGTAGAAGTAGGACACCGGCGAGTCAGGGTAGAGCCGGACCGCCTCTTGAGCTTGCGTCAGGGCATCCTTGCTGCCGAAGTTGCCTTCTTCAACGGCGATGGCGATGTGCGCCACTGCCTGGAGGCGTGAGGGAGTGTAGGGAACCGCGTTTGGGCTGTCGTCTAACTCCGGGAGCAGGACTTTGAGGTAAGGCTTTCCACCATTGGCGTCAGCGTCCCGGTAGTTGAGGAGGTGGGCCGCTCGGTGGTAGACCGCCAGCGCCTCCGGCGTCTGCCCAGCCTTACTCAGCAGGAGGACATACTCCATCAGGCGGGTAACATCGTTTGTCTGGGTGTTCCATTTTGTGTGCGGCGAGTTGTCAGCATAGGTAGCCGTCCGGTAATACCGGACGGCACTAGACGTGTCCCCAGCGGCATCAGCGCATTTGCCCAAGCCGTAGAGGGCGGTGGAGTTATCCGGCCAAATGTTCAGGGCTTGCTGGTAATAGGCCTGCGCTCCCTTCCAATCGCCCCCTTTAGCAGCGGCGTCACCCTGTTTAGCAAGAGCGATGCTGTTGTCCCAAGTGTTGAAAGTAGCACTGAGTTCGCGCATCTCCTCCGCGCTGAGGTCGAGCGGTGCCCCACCCGCCCCGGCTTTTCCTGGGGCGGTATGTTGGAAGCGGTGCTTGGCGGAGGCATTTTTGGCGGCGTGACTGGCGGGGTGTGCCCTCGCCGTAAGGAGTGGCACCGCGAGGATCGGCTGAGGCAGCAAAGCCCCGAACGTCAGAACTACGGCGGCTAATATGCTCGGCTGACTCTGCATCTGCTTTCCTCCTCTCGCCGTTCATTGCCGTTCATCAGGAGCGGTTACAAACGGTGAGGGGGCGCAGAGCGCCCCCAACCGAGTATATCACAGTGTATGATGTCGCGTCAAGCGCCAGTCCCACTGCGCGCTACAGCAGCGGCGCGCTCAGGATGCGGGAGGCGATGGCGTGGGCGTCGGGCAGGACGATGTCGTCGGGGACCTTCTGGCCGGTCGTGATGAAGGCCAGGGGCAGGCCGTACTTGGCTTGCAGGGTCAAGAGCCGCCCGAAACAGGTGTGGTCGGAGGCCTCGTCCAGCTTCGTCAATATCACGGCGTCGGGGGTGAAGATGTGCTGGAACTTGGTGACGACGTTGTCCATCTCGCGCGGCCCCAGCACGGCGGGGAGGGTGAGGTACTTCTGCACGGACCCGACCCCTTCGAACAGGTTCGCCGTCTCGCCCAGCGGGATCATCTCATTGGGGGACCGGCCCGCCGTGTCCAGCAGGATGATCTCTTTGCCTTCCCGCGCGAAGTCGTTGAGCTGCCCGATGAGTTCCAGCTTGTCGTGGGCGATCTTCACCGGCACGCGCAGGATCTCGCCGTACTTCTGGAGCTGTTCAGCGGCCCCGATGCGCTGCGTGTCCAGGGTGATGACGCCGACCTGCCGGCGCTCCATGAGGGCATAGCGGGCGGTCAGCTTGGCGATGGTCGTGGTCTTCCCCACGCCGGTCGTGCCGATGAAGGCCAGCAGGCGCATCTTCCCCTGGGCGGGCACGGCGTCCACGCCGTTCGCGATCCGGAGGCGCTGGGAAAGGAGGGTGCGGAGGTAGGTGGCGGCGTCGGCGGCCCCCATGCCGGCGGGCACCTCGCTGATGAGCTGCCGGACCAGCGGGGCGGCGATGTCGGCGTCGAGGAGCTGCTGCGTCAGGGCCGGATAGCCCGCCTCCGGCGCGGCGGCCTCGGGCGCGGCCTCCTTGCGGCGCGAGCGGCGCGGCGCGGGGGCCGGTGGGGCGGCCTGGGCCACTAAACGGGCGACGGATTCCTGCCCCGAGAGGCCGGGTGCGGCCTGCAAGGAGGCGGGAACGAAGGGCGCTTCGGGCCGACGCGCCGCCGGCTTCGCGCTGAGGTTCTGGACGTTCTCTTTGAGGCTGGCGAGCTGCGACTCCAGTTCCTGGATGCGCGCCGCGCCGCCGTCGCCCGCCTCGGGGCTGCCGAAGCGCAGGCCGCCGTTTGCCGCGGCAGAGGGGGAGGCCATCGTGTGGCTCGGCGGCAGGTAGGTCCCAAAGGTCATTTCCACGACCTCTTTGCCGCCCCACCGGCCGAACAGCGCGCCCTTTTTGTAGCTCTTGCGGCTGACGATGATGGCGTCCGCCCCTAGCTCCTGCTTGGCTTGCAGCAGGCAGTCCGTGACCGTCTTCCCCGTGTAGGTCTTGGTCCGCAGGTTGAACTTGCCGGTCTTGTCGTATATTCCGGCGGAGGGCATCAGGGTGACATTGCTCATAAGGGTGACTTCTAACTCGTGGGCTTCCTAGCTCGCAGGCTTCTGACTGGTGAAACTCTTAGCTCGTGACGGCACCGACGGCGCGGACCTCGGTATTGGGGACGATCTCGTTATAGGACAGGATGACCAGGTTCGGCAGCGACCGCTCGGTCAGGCGGCGCAGCGGCAGGCGCAGGGCCGACATGCACAGCAGGACCGGCTGCTGGTAGCCCAGCGCGATCATGCGCTCCATCTGCTGGCCCAGGTTCTGGACGAACTGCCGGGCCTGGGACGGCTCCAGGGCCATGTTCGGCATGCCGGGCGTGATGGACTCCAATAACTGCTGCTCCAGGTTCGGGTCGAGCGTCAGGGTCTGGAGCGCCCCGCTCCCCTCGTCCACATACTGCCGGCAGATCGAGCGGGCCAATGTCGCCCGCACCCACTCGCCCAGCATGTCCACGTCTTTGGTGCGCCCCGCGTTGTCGGCCAGCGTTTCCAGGATGGTAACCAGGTCGCGGATCGAGATGCGCTCCCGCAGGAGGTGCTGCAAGACCTTCTGGACCTCGCCCACCGTCATCAGGGTCGGGATCAGCTCCTCGACGACGGCCCCGTTCGCCAGCTTGACGTGGTCGATCAGGGCGGACGTGTCCTGCCGCGTGATGATCTCGGCGGCGTGCCCCTTGATGACCTCGGCCAGGTGAGTCGTGATGACCGAGGACGGGTCTACGACCGTGTAGCCCGCCATCTCGGCCCGCTCCCGGTGCGACCGGCTGACCCACTGGGCTGGGACGCCGAAGGCGGGTTCTTTGGCGGGGATGCCGTCCGTGATCGGGTCAATGACGCTGCCGGGATCAATGAGCATGATGGAGTTCGGGTGGACGGTCCCCGAGGCGACCGTCGCCCCTTTGAGTTTGACGGCGTAGTCGTTGGCCTTCAGGTGCAGGTCGTCGCGGATGCGGACGGTGGGGATGACCAGGCCGAGTTCCAGGGCCGTCTTCTGGCGGATGACCGTGATCCGGTCCAGCAGGTCGCCCCCGACCGTCTGGTCCACGAGCTGGAGCAGGCCGTAGCCGAAGTTCAATTCCAGCACGTCCACATTCAACAGGGGCAAGACGCTCTCGGGCGTCGCCAGCGGCGCGGGCCGGGACGCGACCGCCGTGGCCGTCGCCTGCGCCGCCGACAGCACCTGCTTCTGGTTGCGCGTCAGGATGAACCCAATCCCGGCCAGTGTGCCGGCCACCAGCATCGTCTGCGGCAGGGGGAAGCCGAAGGGGATGAACAGGCAGACAAGGCCCGCCGTGATGAACAGGGGGCGCGGAGAGGCGAAGATCTGGCGCGCGATGTCCCCGCCCATGGCCGTGTCCGAGGCGGCCCGCGTCACCATCAGGCCCGCCGCCGTCGAGATCAGCAGGGCGGGAATCTGAGCGACTAGGCCCTCGCCGACAGTCAGGAGGGTGTAATTTTGCAGCACCTTCAGGACGTCCTCGCCCTTGCTCAGTCCCATCGCGAAGCCGCCGATGATGTTCAGCACGATGATGACGATGGCCGCGATGGCGTCGCCGCGCACGAACTTGTTCGCGCCGTCCATCGCGCCGAAGAAGTCCGCCTCCTGGCCGACGGTCTTGCGCCGCTCGCGCGCCTGGTCCTGGTTGATGATGCCCGCGTTCAGGTCGGCGTCGATCGCCATCTGCTTGCCCGGCATGGCGTCCAGGGTGAACCGGGCGGCGACCTCGGCGACCCGGCCCGCGCCGGACGTGATGACGACGAACTGGACGACGACCAGCAGCAGGAATACGATGATGCCGACGACGTAGTTGCCGCCGATGACCACCTGCCCGAAGGTGGCGATGACGTGCCCCGCGCTGCCCGTGCCGATGATCAGCTTCATCGCCGACACTTCCAAAGCCAGACGGAACAGCGTCGTCACCAGCAAGAGGGCGGGGAACACGGAAAATTGCAGCGGCTCGGTGGTGTAAAGCGCGGTCAGGAGGATCAGCACCGCCCCCGTCAGGTTCAGGACCAGGCCGAGGTCGAGGAGCGGCTCCGGCAGTGGCAGGATCAGCATCGCCACCATGCCGATCAGGGCCATCGCCATCGCGATGTCGGTCTGCTGGGCGGCCCTCGTCAAAAAGCCCATGAGGCCGCCGCCGTTAGGATTGCTGGGGGTCTGCCCCGGTCGGAGTTGAACTGCCACGCCGGGATTATTCCACGCCGTCCCTAAAGAATCCAACGAAAGATTCCGATACTGTGCTTGGCAGCTCTACAGCACACCGTCTCCCGCCTCGCCCGTGCGGATGCGCCTCGCCTCCAGCGCGGGCAGGACGAAGATCTTGCCGTCGCCCTCCTCGCCGGTGCGGGCGTGACTCAGGAGGATGTCGATCACCCCTTCCACGGCCTCGTCGCGCACGGTCAGTTCCAGCCTGACCTGGGGCGGCAGGGACAGGACCGGACGCTCCCCCCGGAACGGGTCGGGGTTCCGTCCCGTCCCGCGCACGTCGCTGACGGTCATGCTCGCGATCCCCGCCTCGGCCAGCGCCTCTTTGACCGCCCCCAGCCGCGCGGGCCGGAGGATCGCCTCGATTTTCTTCATGCCCGCCTCCTCGCCTGCGTTCTCTTTGGGGTTTCATCGGGTAAAATAAGGGCATCTCCCAGATGTGCGTGTGCCTCTTGTGGGAGGCGCGAAAGGAACCCCGATTTATGCATCGCCTGTCTCGATGCCTGCTGACCCTCGGTGCCGCCGTGACCGCCGGCGGCTCTCTCCTGATCTCTCATCCAGCCCTCGCTCAGACCGGTGCCGATAGCGCGGCCCCTCCGGCAGCGCCCGCGCCGTCCGGGCACCGGCTGAACGCCAGGTTGCGGCTCGGCGACGGCCGGCAGACGTGGCACCCATCGCGCAAGCAGCTCGGCATCAGCTACGCCCCCGGCAGCACGGACGCCAGCCCGGCGGGCCAGATCAAGTTCGTCGTGGACCGCGCCAAGGCGCGCGCCTACTTTGACAGCATCGCCCCCTACGTCCGGCGCGCGCCCAAGAACGCCCACGTCGCCCTGGTGGAAGCCAACGCCAGTGACGAAGGCACGGAGCAGGTGCCCGCCCAGGTCGTCCCCGGATATGACGGGGCCGCCCTTGACGTGAGCGCCGCCGTGGACCTGGTCCAGAAGACTTTGGAATCCAATCCGACCGTCATCCACATCATCCTGCCGGTCAAGAGCAAGCCTGCCAAGGTTTCCGCCGCCAAGCTCGAGGGGATAGACGCCCGCGTCGGCTACTTCGTGACGCGGTTCAACCCCGGCGACGAAGGCCGCACCGCCACCGTCCGCCGCGCCATCTCCATCATTGACGGCACCATCGTCCCGCCCGGCGGCGTCTTCTCCGTGGACAAGACGGTCGGCCCGCGCGACCCGGAACACGGCTTCACCGGCAAAGGCCATGTCTTCATAGACGGGCACATGGAGCTCCAGAGCGGCGGCGGCATGTGCCAGGTCGCGACCACCCTCTTCAACGCCGCCATGCTCGCGAACCTCAAGATCGTGGAGCGGCATCAGCACGTCCGCACCGTCCCCTATGTGGACCCAGGGCGCGACGCTACTATCTACCACGGCCAGAAGGATTTCAAGATCCAGAACAACACCAACGCGCCGCTGCTGATCTCCTACCGGACGAACCGCAGCCACGCCATCGTGTCGCTGTTCGGCAAGGGCGTCCCCGGCCGCAAGGTGCGGCTCGTCGCCTCCCACGAGCGGCTGGGCGAGCGCCACTACATCGGGACCTTCAACCGCGTCGTCTACGAGCCGGGCAGCGCGCCGCAGAAGGGTCAGCCCTTCCACAGCGACTACAAATGGCCGGAGACGCTGGACTATAGCCGCTAGGCACAGAAAGCGAAAAGGGGCGCGAGTTTACTCGCGCCCCTTCTTCTTGTTCTTACTCTTGTCTTTCTTGCTCTTCCTGTGTCCCCGCCGTCCCAATTGGAACTGAAGCATCTGCCAGTACATCCGGGAGCGGGAGGCCGCCCCGCGCGCCCAGCCCAGCTTTTCCTCTTTCATCGGGTGCGTCACGCCGCGCAGCGTGACGTCCTTTCGGATCATCCCCTGGCTGTGGACGTAGTCGTTGATCGCCAGCTCGATCCCGTAACCCACCGACTCCAGATCGGGGATGTGCAGGAAAACGTCGCGCCGGATCGCCCGCTGCCCGGTGATGGCGGGCGCGAAGAACTGCGCCATGTCGGTCCACAAGCGCCCGCCCTTGAAGATGCCCATCGCCATGGTCGCCTCGCCCGAGCAGACCGGGGCGAGAAGGTCCTGCACATGCCGAGGCGTCAGCCCGACCAGATCGGCGTCGAAGAACAACAGGACATCGGCGTCCGTCCGCGTCGCGCCCTCGCGCATCGCCCCGCCTTTGCCTTTGTTGCGCGGCAGCGTGACCACCCGCACGCCCTTGATTGCCGAAGCCGCCTGGGCCGTGCCGTCCGTCGAGCCGTCGTTGACGACGATCACCTCATCCACCGCCGCCACGCCGGTGACGGCGTGCAGGACGGCAGCGATGCGGGCTTCTTCATTGTAAGCCGGAATGATGGCCGCCACCCTCATGGGCGTCCTCCCGGCGGGCGGCGGTTTGGGTCGGTATTTCGGCAGGAGCGTGGCAAACGGCGAACTCACTTATAAGGTCCCCAGGCGACTTACTGGTGTTTGGTGTCCGAAGAGGCCATGACGGCGGCCGGCGTCGGCATCTTGGTAGACAGGAGCAGGGTCGGATAGTCTATGCCGTTCTTCTCGGCGGCCAGCTTATCCTCGCCGGGCTGATAAAGCTCCTGGATGTAAGCCCCCTTGTTCGCGCGCAGCTCGCGGAGCTGTTCTTCCGCCCGCAGGATGCGGTTCTCGTTGATCGGGTGGTCCTGCGAATAGGGGACGGGCTGGCCGGGGTGCTTCTTGTCCTCGGCCTCGAAGATCTGGAAGGTGCGGATCATCCCGCTCGGGTCGTACCCGGCGTTGTAGGCGAACTTCTCGCCCCAGCGGTCCGCCTCATACTCGGCGATGCGGCTGTAATGGAGCTGGTCCAGCTCGAACAGCGCGCCGCCCGCCTGGCTGACCGCGTTGCTGCGGCTCAGGACGGAGGCCAGGTCCACCAGGAAGCCCTTGGTCTCCGAGTCGGCGATGGACTTCACCACATGGCGGCGGACGACGTGCGAGGCCTCGTGGCCGATGACGCAGGCGAGGGCGTCGTCGTCCTTGCCGATCTTGTCGTATAATCCCCGGTAAAGGTAGACGTAGCCGCCGGGGATGGAGAAGGCGTTCAGCTCGGGGCTGTCAATGACGCGGATGCGGAACGAGACGTCCGGCCGGTCCTTCTGCGCCTGGGCGAAGATCGGCGTGGCGATATCCAGGACGCGCCGGTTGATCTTGCCGTCCATGACGAACTTGGCCTGATTGTCTATCTGGAGCGCGTAATCCCGGCCCAATTCGTTCTCTTGGGACGAGTTCATCACGTTATTGTGGACCTGTCCGCTCTGGCAGCCCGCGCCCGCCAGCAGGGCGGCGAGGGCGGCACCCATCACGAGGAGGGGGCGGAACGGCCTACGGGTTTTAATGTTCATGGGGGTCTTTCTTGCTGGTCAAGCCGCTTCCCACACTGCCGAAAAGTCAAGGTGAGTGGCGGTCGGTCACGGAGCGGGCCTCGCGCCAGAGCGCGTCGGCCTGCCGACGGAGTTGTTCGGTCCGCGCTTGCAGGTCGCGCAGACTGCGCCGCGACTGCGGCGACCGGGCACCGTCCAGGGCATTCTTTAAACCGTTCGCGCCGCTCCGGAGTTCCTGCCCCGTCGGGGGCCAGCCCAGGTCGGGCGGGCGGCTGTGTACGGCGAGCCGCGCCCTCAGGTCGCCGACCTCGGCCTGCAACCGGCGCACTTGCAGCCAGTTGTACCCACAGGCGGTGAGGAGCGCGACCATCAAAATCCGGGTGAAAGAGCGGCGTATCACGGTTAGCCCTTCTTCCGCCGCATCCAGGCCTTGCCGCGCCGCTCCACCGTGTCTTCCAGACCCTGCGCGTTCCGGGCCAGCGGCCCGAACGGCGTCCCCGCCCGCGTGATGATCCGCCGCGCGTTCACCCGCGCCGCTCCGGTCCACTTGGCCTTGTACGGCTCGTCCCCGCGCAGAAAGTCGAAGACCTGACGCCCCTCGGCGATGGCCGACTGGATCGCCCGCGCCGTCAGCACCGTGCCCAGACTAAGCCGCGCCAGGGTCGGCTCAAACCCGCCCTGATAATAACACAGCCGGTCGCCGTAAGCAAAGCAGTAAAGGGAGGCCTGCGTCAGCCCGTCCAGCTTCAGCGAGAACAGCCGCAGCCAGCCCTGCCGGAGCAGCCGCCGGGCGGCGTCCCGGTGGAACGCCTGCACGCGCCCCCCTCCGAATACGCCCGGAAGCCACCGCTGGTTCCACCGACGCTGGTGCAGCTCGAACAGGTGGCTCAGTTCGTCGTCCAGCGCGTCCTCGTCCGTCACCGGCCCGACCTCGACCGCGTAGACTTTGTGCAGGGCGCGGTCATAGTACCCGACGTTCGCCCGCGTCTTCTTCCCCAGCCCTTGCAGCAGCATGTCCCAGGCGGACGGCAGCGCGAGGTACGGGCACGGCTCGCCCGGCGCATCGAAGCTCGCCAGCCGCCCGCCCTCCGGGGGCCGATGCTCGCGCAGATACCCGCCGTCGCGTAGCTGCTGGAAGTCCGCGATCTGCCAGCCCCCGGCGTGCTCCAAATACCCGTACAGCCCCTCGGAGATGGCGTCCTCCCACCCCGGCGCGGCCAGCACGTCCAGATAGTCCGAGGTCCCCGTCCCCAGGAACGAAAGCCGCCGAAGGGCCGTCGCGTACCAGAACGAGGTCATCAGCGGTGCCAGCCCGACTAAAACGCCTTCACCGTTCCGGAACGTCACGACGCGCAGCATCCGCCCCGGCGTCCCTCCGAAGTGCCGCCACCACGCCGCGTTCCACTCCCACGTCTGAAAGACCGTGCCGGTAGGGCACTCGGAGGCCAGGCGCTGCCACTCCGGCTCCAGCGCGGCCAGCCCCGCCGCCCGGCGCACGTCGGCCACCCGCACCCGCTCCGTTCCTGTCCACTTCATTCCGGCCTCGTCACGCGCTCATTATAGCAGAATCGGGGGGAGCGTGTAAAGGCGGCAGGCGTGAGGCAGAGGCACTGATGTGGGGGCGCGATGAATCGCGCCCTCTTGATATTGGCGAGTTAATACCCCATGTCGAGTTCCTGCGCTTGCGCTGTCAGCTCGTCAAGGGCTGCTAGTCTGACCTCATCATCACGCTTCTTGTACTCCATCAAATCGCTGCGAAGAATGTAGCGTTGGGTCCCAACGATGCGGAAAGGTAGCTGACCCTCCGTGAGCAGGCCGATGAGGTAAGCTTGGGACACCTTGAGAATCCAAGCCGCCTCCTGGGTCGTTAGTTCCGCGCTCACCGGAGTAATGGCGATGGCGTTCCCCTGCCCCATCTGCGTTAGGATGTCTAATAACAGCCGAGAGGCGGTGGCAGTAAGCTCAACGACCTCATCTGGTTTGCCACCCTTAGCGAGTTGAAGAGTGAGGCTAGGATGTGACAGCAAATATACCGCAATGCGCCGACTGGCTTCTTTAGCTTGTCGGCGTTCGTCTTCAGTGGACACGGGTGGCGATGTCGAAAAGCTGACGGGGTTTACAGGATCATTGTTCATCTAGTACTGGTTTTTGAACTCCAGCGGATTCTCGTCATGCGGTATGCCCTGAGCCAAACACAAATAGTTTTTCGTGGCCTTCGGCGTCATGGGTATTGATCTTGCGCTGGCAAGAGAAGAAAGCAGCCCAAAATACGCATCGAAAGTTGCATCCTCCAGGGCCACGGCGACCCAAGCTGCTTTAGCCCCCTTTGCATCTTCCGCCGACTTCGCGAACTCAGCGTCACCACCTTGAATCAAGTTGTATGCGGGATTGAGTTTCCCATTCGCTGTGTATTTGTTGCGGGTCTTGACGCTGATGACGTAGCGCACACCATCCTTCTCTGCGTAGATATCTGCATACTTGTGATTGGCATGCGTCTTGTTCAGGTTTTCAATGTTTACAAATCCGTTAGTCGCCAGAGCTTGCTCTGCAAGCTTTTCGCCGATCTTTCCGTTGCTCCGGCTTCTAGCGGCTGTTGATGCGTCCTGGACGCAGATGTAGTTTCTCAAAGCTTCCCCCAGAAATAACTCTCGCCCTATACGGCTCATCGGGCGGTTCCGCTGCGTCTACGTTCCATGCACGACTGCCGTTCTCCTGCCTATCACCTCCCCACACCTACCACCCGAAAAGCAGGACTCCACCGCACCGAACGCCAATAGGGGCACAAGCCCTTTGGGGCGCATGTTCTTCTTGGGAGGTACTCTGTGGAGAAGTTGATCAAAGCCAAAGTCGAAGCGGGCCGCGTGGCGATCCACTGGCTCGGCCAGGGCGGGTTCGCCTTCAAGGACCACGCCGGGGACGTCATCGTCGTGGACCCCTACCTATCGGACAGCGCGAACGCCGACGGCAGCGCGGCCCGGCTCGTGGACATCCCCGTCCGGCCCAAAGAGGTGAGGCTGGACTATCTGTTCCTGACGCACGACCACCAGGACCACACCGACCCGCACTCCGCCCCGGCCATCGCGCAGGCGAACCCCGAGGCCCCCATCATCTGCCCGCCCTCTTCGTGCCACCACCTGACCAAGCTGGGCGTGCCGTCCTCGCAGATCACCACGGCCATGCCGGGGCAGTCCCTGGCCTTCCCGAACTTCGTGGCCCATGTGGTCGCCGCCCAGCATTCCGAGGACAGCGTGGGCTTCGTCTTCGAGTTCGGCAACGAGGGCAGCAACTCGGACACGGTCTCGGTCTACATCACCGGGGACACCGAGTACAACGATGGCCTGGCTGCCGCTGTCGAGGAATACGGCCCGGAAGTCCTGCTGGTGCCCATCAACGGCCGCTGGGGCAACATGAGTGCCGCCGACGCCGCGAAGCTCTCCGCCCTCATCGCCCCGCGCGAGGTGATCCCGATGCACTACGGCATGTTCGCCGAGAACACGGCTGACCCCAGCGACTTCGTCAGCGCCTTAGCCGAGGCGACGGACTCCAGTCCCGACACCGTCGCGGTCGTGATGAAGCACAACGCCTGCCACATCTACTGCCCTGCCGAGGCCGTCCAGGGCAAGCACGCCCGGACAGAGGCCCGCGCGGCCCGCGCCAGGGCCGCTCGCGTCAGCCACCAGCACCAGGACGGCCTGCGCGGCCCGAACGGTGGCAGCGGCGTCAACCGGGGCGGGGGCAGGGCGCACTAAGAGGTCCTGGTGACGGACGCAGGCCCCGGCACTTCCTGTGCCGGGGCCTGCGTCGTTGTTTCTAGCGCGCCGAGGCGCTCTGCGCGGCCGTGGCAGCCGTCGCCTTCGTGATGGCGTCGGCGAGGTCGGTCGTCGGGCCGCCGTAGCCGACGAAGCTGGTGACCACCTTGCCGTCCTTGCCGATGACGTACTGGGTCGGGATGCCGGAGACGTGGTACAGGTGGCCGGTCGCGTTCGGGTCGCCCCGCTTGGACGGGTCAATGGCGAACGTGATGGAGTCATATTCCGGATGCTGCGGCAGCCAGCCGTCGAACGCGGTCTGGGTGTCCGACACGCAGACGGCCAGCACGACCACCCCCTTGTCGGCGAACTGCTTGGCGACCTCGTTGGTGTGCGGCAGGGATCGCCGGCACGGCGGGCACCAGGTCGCCCAAAAGTCCAGGACGACGACCTTCCCCTTGTAATCCGAGAGCTTGACGGGGCCGCCTTTTTTGTCCTGGACCGTGAAGTCCGGCGCGGGCGTCCCCGTCGCCAGCAGGGCGGGCCGCGCGGCCGGTGCGGTCGGTGGGACCTTCAAGTGCTTGGCGTGGGCCGCCGCCTTGGTCGGAGCCGGCGCGGGGGCGGCCCCCACCGCCGAAGGCAGGAAGGCGAGGGCGGACAGGAGCAAAACGGGCGCGAGCGGTGCGGGGAACGACCGGCGGACCCTGGGACGCAGTAACATGGCAGTGTTTCTCCTCGGCGGGCGAATGAAGTCTTGGAGCGTAGTACTGGAGTCACTATAGCACACGCCCGTGAGGCTGTCAACGAAGTGGCGGGCCAGACTAGGGATAGCAGGTATAATAGGCGCATGAACGACCAGTACGACGTGATCATCTGTGGGGCGGGGCCGGCGGGGGCCTGCGCGGGTTACGAGGCCGCCTCGGCGGGGCTGAAGGCGCTGATCTTAGAGAAGCGGACACTGCCACGCTACAAGACCTGCGGCGGGGGCGTCCCGCTGACGGTCGCGAACGACCTGCCCAAACTCGTCCCCGAGGCGTTCGTCGAGGCGACCGTCACCCACCTGCGGCACACCTGGGACTTCGAGGACGCCCACGTCGCGCCGCTGAACCCGGACCCGGACCAGCCGCCGATGAGCCTGTGGATGGTGCAGCGGAGCGTCTTCGACAACGCCCTCACCGAACGGGCCGCGCGGGCGGGCTGCGACGTGCGCGACGGCGTCTCGGTCAAGTCGGTCGAGCCGGAAGGCGAGACGCGCGTTCGCGTGATGACGGCGGGCGGCGAGGTCTACCACGCCGCCCATGTCGTCGGCGCGGACGGTGCGAACGGCATCGTCGCGCGCATGGCCGGCCTCCGCCCTCAGCGGCTGCTGGCGATCGCCCTGGAGGCCGAGATCCCGCACGAGTGGGGCCGAGGCCACGAGACGCTGCGGCCCCACGTCGCTCACCTGGAATACGCGGTTAAGCAGGGCTACGCCTGGGTCTTCCCCAAGGCCGGACACCTCTCAGTCGGCGCGGGCACTTTCGGGCGGCGCTCGGCGGAAGGGAAAGGCGAGGCCAGTAAGGAGGAGCTGGCGCGCTGGATCGTCGGCTACCTGGAGGCACTGGGCGTGCCGACGCGGCGCGAGGAGATCGAGTTCCACGGCCACCCCCTGCCGATCTGGGGCGGGGCGGATCCCGTCACCGCCTGGGGCGGGCGCGTCCTGCTGGCGGGGGACGCCGCTGGGCTGGTCAACCCGCTCTTCGGCGACGGTATTTCCTATGCCTGCCGGTCGGGCGCTCTGGCGGGCCGGGCCGTCGCGGCGGGCGAGGCCGCCCGGTGGACCGAGGCGCTGCGGGCGGAACTCGGGGCGAGCCACGACGCCGCACTTTCCATCGCCAAATTCTTCTACCAGTTCCCGCGCGTCTGCTACACAATGGGCGTCAAGAGTCCCACCGGGACGCGCACGGCGGGCCGGCTGATCGGCGGCGACCTCCGCTTCGACAGCATCCTGGAGCGCCTGCCCTGGAAGCGGATGATGGCCGGGTCAAAGCTTGCCTGGTGAGGCCGAAAAAATCTTCGGGCCTGAGAAGGAAACCGTTTGGCGAATGCGGAAATAGGACCCGGAACGACCGGCCGAGGCTCCCGCCCGGCGGCAGCCACCACAGAGAGGACAGGAACATGGCTTTCAGCGTCAAAAGCAAGAAGAACGGCACGGAGTACTATCTGCACGGGAGGGACGCCGCCAACGGCAAAACCAAGCTCTATTTCTTTTCCAAAGAAGTGAAAGACGGGTCTATGGATGCGCTGCCCGAAGGCTACGAGGTGTCCGAGAACTCACTCACCGGCCTCCCCATCCTCAAGAAGAAGAAGTAATCATCCGTGTCCCATTGCTGGCGCAAGACATTCGCGCCAGCAACCCGTTCTCCTAAAACAGCAATAGAAAGCCGTCGTCATGCTCGCCCCCGATGGCCGCCCCCCGACCTTCCGCTTGCCGGACGGGCGAGGGCAGACGGCGGCGCTCGCCGACTTCCTCGGTCGCCGCCGGATCGTCCTGGCCTTCAACCCCGACGGCACAGCCGCCGACGCCCTCGCGGGGGAGACCGACGGCCTGAACGACCGTGACATGGTCGCACTCATCATCCTGCCGCCCGGTCACCCCCTTTCCTCCGCCTCATCCCCTCCGCCGATATGGACTCTGATTGATGAAGGCAGCCGTGTGGCCGCCGCCTACGGCGCACCCGCTGAGGGTTCGCTCTTCTGCCTCATCGGCAAAGACGGCACGATCAAGCAGAGCGGCCCGACGGTTCCGACACCGGCTGAACTGTTCGAGACGGTTGACGTCATGCCCATGCGGCGGCGGGAGATGCGGGAAAAAGGCGGGCACGGCTAACGCGGCGGCTTGCTCAAAATCTGGCTCACCGGGCGGTAGACCAGGGCCGGGTCAATCGTGGCAGGCGGGTCGCTCGGGTCCTGGATGACCCAGACCAGGTAGTACTGATCCAGGACGGACGGCGGCATCTGCGGGGGGTGCGAGAAGGCGATAATGGCGGTCGGGCGGCGGCGCTTCAGGATCTGATAGAGCGGGTCACCGGGGAACATCCAGCGCTCGTCGTCCACGCCCCAGGTCCCCTTGTAAGACGCCGGGAGGCGGGCGATCTCGGGGTCGGTCAGCCCGCGCACGTCGATAAACTTTTTGTCCAGGTTCTTATACCCGGCGTAGCCCATCTCGGAGTAGGCGATGACGCCGCCTGCGGGCAGCACATCATGGATGTAGTGGTTCGCGGCGATCCACTTGCGCCCCAAAGCATTGTCGGCGGGCAGCAAGTCGGCGCTCGCCGTCGAGAATCGGGCGTTCGCCCAGGGGTCGTGTGGGGATACGGCCGCGCAGACGACCCAGAGGGCGAACACGAAGACCGGCGCGGCGGCCGTTCTTATCAGTCCAGACCCGCGCAGCCGGCGCAGGCCCAGCACCTGCAAGACGGCCAGCAGCGGCACGACCGTCACGACGAACCGCCAGCCCGGCATCCAGTCGCCCCCGAAGTGCAGCACGAACGCGATCTGCGCCAGAACGGCGGCGGGCAGCACGAGCCGCCACCATCCCCCACCCCGGCGCGCGCAGCCGGCCAGGGCCAGCCCCCAAAAAACCACCGTACCCGCCGCCTGCCACTGCGTGGACCAGAGCGGTACGGGGAAGGTGAGGTAATTCCAGGCGACCCAGACCGGCGACAGCGGGTGCAGCAGGTACAATGGCCCCCACAGCCAGGCGTACTGCGACGTCACCTGCTTGGCATAATAGGTGTTCGGCACGACCTGCCCGTAATAGGCGAAGCGCGCCAGGAGCAGGCCCACCGCCGGCAGCAGGAGCGCCGAGGCCCAGCCCATCAGGTCCCACCAAGGCAGTCGCTTCCGTGCTGTCAAGAACAGCCGCACCAGGAGCAAAGCGGCGAACAGCCCCGCCGCGTCGGGCCGCGCCAGGAGTGCCAGGAAGAGCAGGCCCGCCGAGCGGACGCCGCCGCGTCCTTCCACCTCACGCCCGAAGGCCAGGACGGAACCCAGCACGAGGCACACGGCCAGTGTCGTCTCCATGCCGTTGACGGCGGCCAGGGCGAAGTTGTTGCTGACGGCGACGAGCGCCTGTGCCAGCACGCCCTCGCCGCCCGACAGGCCCACGGCGCGGGCCAGCCGCCCCGTCTGCCACAGGGCCAATGCGGCCAGAGCCAGGCCCAGCAGCTTCGCTTTGAAGAGGATGTCTATGGAGGGGGCGAGCTTCAGGAGCAGCGCCATGAGCAGCAGGTGGAGCGGGCTGGAAAAACCTTCCACCCGCTCGCCGACGTTGAAGACCGGCCCATGACCGGCGAGGAGGTTGGCGGCGTAGCGGTAGGTGATGAACGGGTCATCCGTCGTGACACAGAAGACCGAGTTGGCCCCCACAAAGAGGGCGAGGTACGGAACGGCAAAGGCCGCCCCTCGGAGGGCGGCCTTCGGCGTCAGCCGCGCCGGGACAACGGTGGGGATGTCCAGGCTAGGCGACATACTCATACCGGGTATTGCGGCGGCGGGCGGTGTAACCGGCGTCCGTGATCAGCCGCTCGATCTCCTCGATGGGCACGGTGAAGACGCAGCCCGCCGTGGAAACGACGTTCTCCTCCATCATCGTGCTGCCGAAGTCATTGACCCCGTAGCGCAGCGAGAGCTGCCCGATGCGCGGCCCCTGCGTCACCCACGAGGCCTGGATGTTCGGGAAGTTGTCCAGGAAGATGCGCGAGATCGCAATGGTCCGCATGTAGTCGAAGGCCGAGGCGCGCGTCCCGCCAAGCTCCGTCCCGTCCGGCTGGTAGTTCCACGCGATGAAGGCGGTAAAGGCCGCGGGCGCACCCGCCAGCGACTCGTCCTGCAAGTCGCGCAGCTTCTGCAAATGCTCCACGCGGTCTTCCAGGGTATCCACCGAGCCGTACATCATGGTCGCCGACGACCGCAGGCCGACCTTGTGGGCGACTCGCATGCAGTCCAGCCACTCCTCCGCTGAGTCCTTATAGGGGGCGATCCACTGCCGCACCCGGTCCGTCAGCACTTCCGCCCCGCCGCCGGGGACAGAGTGCAGGCCGGCGGCCTTGAGCCGCGTCAGGGTCTCCTCCATCGTCAGCTTGTTCAGCTTCTTGATGTAGATGATCTCGGCCGGCGAAAGGGCGTGCAGGATGACGTTCGGGAACCGCTCCATGATCGCCCGGAACAGGTCTTCGTACCAATCTATCTTGAGCTTGGGGTTCAGACCGCCCTGCATCAGTATCTCGATGCCGCCGACGTCCACCATCTCCTGTATCTTCTGGAAAATGGTTTCGCGCGGCAGGATGTAGCCGCCCTCCGCGCCGGGGATGCGGTAAAAGTTGCAGAAGCTGCACCGGACGTAGCAGACGTTGGTGTAGTTGATGTTGCGCCCGACGATATAGGAGACGCTGTTCTCCGGGTGCTTCTGCGTCCGCACGAAGTCGGCGAGCTGCCCTAGCTCCACGATGTTCGGGTGGTGGAACAGCCGCAGGGCGTCCGCACCCGTGATCCTTTCGCCGGCATAGACCTTGTCGGCGATGTCGTCAATGCCGCTCACTAAGGGGGCAGCAAGTTCCAGTTCTCGTTCCAAAAGTGCCATCAGGAGTCACCTTTCCAGACTACGCCATCGCCAGGGGAATCGCCGCCGCCTTGCGGGCCACGTCATCGTGCCGCACCGGGTCGTTCAGCTCGTCCTCGGCGTCAGGCCGAATGACCTCGTTGTAGAAGCTGTCGCGCTCGACCGGCGTCCGCCCGGCCTCCACGATGAGGTTGACCAGTTGGGGCCGCGTCAGGACTTGCTGCTTGTTGCCCTGCTCGCCGTCCTTGTAGGTGATCTCGTACTCGTGGATCGTGCCGTCGAGGTCGTCCGCGCCGTACCACTGGGCGAGCTGCGAGACCTGGGGCGTGTTCATGATCCAGAACGTCTTGACGTGCTGGAAGTTGTCCAGCATCAGCCGCGAGATCGCGATGTTCCGCAGGTCGCCGTCGCCGGTCGGGTGCGGCAGGTCCGCGAGCTGCGTCCCCTCCGGATGGAACGAGAGCGGGGTGAACGTGACGAAGTGCCCCGTCTCATCCTGCAAGGCGCGCATCTTGACCAGATGCTCGACGCGCTCGGGGATCGTCTCGATGTGGCCGTAGAGCATCGTCGCGTACTGCGGCAGGCCCGCCGCCGCCGCCGCCTTGGAGATGTCAATCCACTGGTCCCCGGACAGCTTGCGCCCGAACAGCTCCATATGGACCCGCTCGGAAAGAATCTCGATGCCGCCGCCCGGCAACGAGTCCAGCCCGGCCTCTTGGAGATCGGCGAAGACTTCGGGCAGCGGCTTGTTCGCCTGCCGCTGGATCTCGGCGATCTCGACGCAGGTGAACGCCTTGATGTGGACGTCGGGCCGGATGGCCTTGACACCCCGCAGCAGGTCCAGATAATACTGATACGGCAGCTTGGGGTTGATCCCCGCCACCATATGCACTTCCTTGATGGGGATGTCCAGGTGTGCCCGCAGGCGGTTCTGGACGTCCAGGATGCTCATGGTGTACGGGTCCGGCCCGCCCTTCTGCGCGTAGAAGGCGCAGAACTTGCAGCCCTTGTTGCAGACATTGGTGTAGTTGATGTGCTGGTTGCGGACGTAGTACGTCTTGTCCCCGTTCATCCGCTCCCGCACGATGTTCGCCAGCGCCCCGACCGCGTTCAGGTCCGGGTTCTCGTACAAGGCCAGCCCGTCGGCGGCGTCGAGACGCTGCCCGTCCATGACCTTGTCATAGATCCGGGTCAGCCCCGCCGTCCCGACCAGCTTCTCCGTCATTCGTCTGCTCATGCGGCTTCTTCCATTCTAGGACAATGCTCGCCCAAAGGGCGACATTGTGAATAAAGGCACAAAGTATTTTACCACATTATAACACCGATACGATCCGAAATGTTCGCCCGCACATATACCTTATTTCGGTGGCTGCATCATAGGTGACAGACGGAGTATTCGGGGCCGCTCTGTATGGAGGGCAAATGCGTCCAACAACTCCTACGGCTATAAGCCGTAGGAGTTGTTGGACCCGGTACTAGTGATAGCAGTGCCTCGGGCGGTCTGCTTAGTCCAAGTCACATGGTTTCCCGTACCAGTCATTTGGATGCTGGACGTACTGCCGATGATGCGAAGGCGGTCATCGCTCCCACTGACCACGACCTTATCGCTTTCGCCATTCAATGTGGTAATGTTTTGGCTTCCACAAAGCTCGATGCTGGTACAAGTGCCCCTCAAAGAGAGCCTGTTCTCACTTCCGCTAAGTTGAACTGTGCTGTGCTTGCAAAGGTAAGTCCACCGTTGGCCACTACCAACGAGGTTCAACGCGCGCCCTGCGGAACCCCCTCCATGCGCTCCAGTGTGTCTGACGATGTTGCGTTTCTGTCCGTTACCGGCATGAACAAAGCTACCAAAAGCAACAAGACCAGACAGCATGGCTGTGACAAGGAATCTGGTATGACGCAATATTCGAGGATGCGTAAGATTTTGCAGGGCTGAAGGCTTCAATCTGCGTATCTATCCATACTGGCTCAAGTTATCGGCTCGATTGTAACCTCACCGCCATCAATCACCCGGATACGCAGGACGCTCCCGTAGAGCAAGGACATCCCGACCAACGCGCCGCCTTCGGTGGCGTGAACGTAGATTAAGCGCCACTGATCGTGCCACAAGACCTCGGCTCGGTAGACCGCGACCTGTACCTCGCTCCCGTCTCCGAGTACGACCTGTGCCGTGTGGACCTGTTTCAAACCCAGACGGGCGATTACCTGCGATGAGAGTGTTAAACACTCCGTGAACCCGGTGTCCAGGACCGCTGCGAAATCTTCTTGCTGTTCCTCAGCGCCGCGAATCCTCGATAGGAATGACTGCTTCGCGGTCTGCGGTGACTTTGCCTGTGATTAAAATACCGGCCCCTCATCTCCGTGCGGGCGTGTAACGGCCGCCGATACGGCCCACCGAGCGGTAGCCGACACGGAGGGCGTATAGCACGGCGTCGGGGCTTTTTGCCAGAAGCCGCTCCGTCGGTTGGATGTAGTCCTGCCCCATCTCGTAGTCACCCGTATTCACGTCAACGACGAGGAACTCACCGATATGAGCCGGCTCTACCTGTTGCTTCAGATGGCGCTCGTACCAATCTTCACCTCGCGCGGCGACTTCGCGTGAACCCAATTCTGTCTCGGATGTCATGTCTTTGCTCCCCTGTATCAATCCACCGGGTCTTCGTTCGCGCCCAATCTGTGAATGTCCATGACGTCCGAGAGCCGCTGCAAGCGGGTGATCATGGCGTTGATGTGGTCGGTGTCCACGGCATCGAAACTGATCTGCATGACGGCGGTGTGGTTCGGGTAGGAGCGCGTGCGGATGGCCTGGATGAACGTCTTGACCTCGCTGAACAGCTTGCCGATGTCTTCCAGCAGGCCCAGCCGGTCCACAAGCTCGATCTTGATGTCGGTGGAGTAGCGCTGGTTCGGGTCCGAGGGCTTCCAGTCCACCTCGATCAGCCGTTCCGGCTCGGTCTGCTGGTAGTGGGCGACATTCGCGCAGCCGTGCCGGTGCAGGGCGATCCCCTTGCCGCGCGTCATGTAGCCTACCACCTCATCGCCCGGCACGGGCTGGCAGCACTTGGCGCGGATGATAGCGACGTCTTCCAGGTCACCCCCAACCTGGAGTTTGCCGGTATTGACCCCCTTGCGCTCGAACGACCGCGCCTCCTCGTGCGGCGTCCCCTCTTGGGCCAGCGCCCGCAGGCGCGTGACGACCGAGCCGATGGGTGCCTCGCCGTAGCCGATGGCCGCCAGCAGGTCCTCCTGCCCGTGGGAGTTCATCTGCTCGGCGATCTTGTTCAGGATCTCCGGGGACATCAGGTGGCGGGTATCCAGGTGCAGCCGCTCCAGTTCCTTTTGCAGCAGCTCGCGGCCCCGCGTGACGTTGGAAGCGAAGCGCAGCTTGCGGAAGTATGCCTTGATCTTCGTGCGCGCGTGGCTGGTCTTGGCCGCCGCCAGCCAGTCCAGGGAGGGGTTCGCGCTGGGGCGGGACAGGATCTCGACGATGTCGCCGTTCTTGAAGTGATAGGTGAGCGGGACGATCTTGCCGTTGACCTTGGCCCCGGCGCAGTGCAGGCCAAGGTCGGAGTGAATTCGGTAGGCGGCATCAATCGGAGTCGCGCCGACCGGGAAGTCCAGGACGTCGCCCTTGGGGGTGAAAACAAACACCTGGTCGGTGAACAGGTCGCTGACCACCCCGCGCAGGAACTCGCCGGGTTCCTTGGCATCGGATTGCCAGTCAAAAAGCTGCTGGCGCAGCAGGGTCATCTTCTTGTCGAACCGTTTATCCGCGCCCGGACTCCGGCCCTTGCCGCCGTTTTCCTTGTACTGCCAGTGGGCGGCGATGCCAAAGTCTGCCGTCCGGTGCATGTCGGTCGTGCGGATCTGAATCTCCAGCGGCTCGCCGGTCGGCCCGATCACTTTGGTGTGGAGTGACTGGTAGCCGTTGGACTTGACCTTGGCGATGTAGTCATCGAACCGGCCCGGCAGCGGCAGCCAGACCTGATGGACGATCCCCAGGGCATGGTAGCAGTCCGCGACGGTGGGGACGACGACGCGCAGGGCGATCAGGTCGTAGATCTCACCCAGGTCGAGCGTCTGCTTCTGCATCTTGTTGTAGATGGAATACAGGTGCTTGGGCCGCCCCTGGAAGTCCGCATGGATTCCCTCTTCGGCCAGCCGCGTTTTCAGAAGCTCCGTCGCGGTGGCGATGTCCTTCTCGCGCTGCGACCGCGTCTTGTCCAGCTTCTGCTTTATCTCGTTGTAGGCCTCGGGGTTGATGTACTTGAAGGCCAGGTCTTCGAGCTGCCACTTGATCTGCCAGATGCCCAGGCGGTGGGCGAGTGGGGCAAAGATCTGCAATGTCTCCTGAGCGACCTTCTTCTGCCGGTGTTCCGGCATGGCCGCCAGTGTCCGCATGTTGTGCAGGCGGTCGGCCAGCTTGATGACCATGACCCGCAGGTCTTTCGCCATCGCCAGCAAAATCTTACGCAGGTTCGCGGCGCTCTTGCTGGTTTCGCCGTGCCGCTTCTTGCGGGCGATCGCCTCCGGCCCTTCGGGGGCGGCCGGCTCGGCGGCGGGCGGCGCGTCCACCCGCGCGCCAGGCTCCGCCTCGTTCCGGGCCTCGAAGTCGGCCAGCTTCAGCTTCGTGACGCCGTCCACGAGGTCGGCGATCTCCTCGCCGAACTCCTCGGCGATCTGCTCGCGCGAGACGCCGCAGTCCTCGACGACGTCATGCAGGAGGCCCGCCGCCAGCGTGGCGTCGTCCATTTCGAGTTCGGTCAGGATGGTGGCGACGGCAAGGGGGTGCGTGATGTAGGGTTCGCCGGAGCGACGGGACTGGCCCTCGTGCTTCTCGGCGGCGTAGGCGTAGGCGCGGCGCAGCAGGTCCGCATCCACGTCGGGATGGTAGACCCGCGCCTTCTCGATCAGGGGTTCGACCACGTCTCCGTCTGCCATCGTCGCTTTCGCCCGCATTCCGTACTGCGTCCACACCCGCGTCAGCAGCGCCGCTCCCCGATTCTTACCCAAACCCTCAGTGGTTTGTCCCACGCTTATGCTTTCGCCTTTCCGTTCCCTTGCTACGTCTACCCTTATTGTGCATTATTTAGACGATTTCTGTACGCCCTTGTTCCCTTGGCCTGATAATTTGATAATAAAACGCCCCCGGCACCTGCCGGGGGCCTGCAACGCCTCACTCCGCGCCCTCTTTTCCCGCCGCTTCCTTCTCCTCCCGCTCCTTCTCCTCCCGCTGCTCCTTCTCGGACATTTCTACCGCCTGCTCCGGCGAGAGGATCTGGCCGCCGAAGCGCAGCTCCAGCAGCCGGGCGTCGTCCAGCACCTTGGGATTGAGCGTGACGAACGAGGCTTTGGAGTAGATGCTAGTCAGGAAGTGGTGGAACGAGTCGCCATACTCATCGTGGTAATGCGCGCACAGACGCTTGTACTCGGCCTCGTCGCGGACCTTCTTGCTGGTGATGGCCCACGTCTTGATCTTCTCGCGCTCCTTGCTGGCGGCGCTCTGAAGCTCGACCATCAGCCCCCGGTGCTTGCGCTCGAACTCGGCCTGCGTGATGCGCCCCGACTCCAGGTTGTCGCCCAGCGCCTTCATCTTCTTGAACCACGGGTTGTCGTTCAGCGGGTGCCCGACGGGTTCGTTATCGCTGTCTTGTTCGTTCTTTTGTGCCATGGGAGAAGTTCCATTCCGGTTCGAGTTCAGCCCCGCAGACCGTGCAGGTGAACTCACCCTCTTTTACGATGTTCGTCTGACCGCAGCCTTCACAAAGGCGACACAGGAAGGCCCGTGTGAAGCCATCAGGATGCGGAATGCCCACTTTATCTAAAGCCGCCGCGACCACAGGCCAGGACTCAGGTTCCGGGCAGTACCCGGTGGACTGGTTGGTAACATCAGTGACCAGAACGTCCCCGCCACCAACTTCAAACGTCATCTCTCCGGCAGAAAGTACGTCCCCACCACGGGCGCAGGCCACATGCTCGGAGTGCCGGTCTGCGATCCACAGTGAGATGTTGACATCTACAACGAAGGTAGCAACGAAAATAAAGGCTTTTCGGGTCGGCTGTGTGCTGTTTCCCCAAGCCAAAACATCGGCTTTCTTGTTGACACGCGTTCTCCGTGTAGTGTCCCAACCAAACGCCTTCAGATCGCATGGGCCTATGTATTGGTACACGGCATCAGACCCTTATCAGTGCGTTTATTTTGGCGACTACTTCTTTCAATACGGAGATAGGGAGGCCGCAAATGTACGTCGTGTCCCTTGTCGTCCAATCCAGACACTTGACTTGATCCGCCAGTATCACGCCATATACGGCGTATCCAAGAGGCACAGGCACCTCGAAGTTGTAGCCTTTTGCCCGCTTTGTGATTGGGCACATGACCGCAAGCCCTGTGGAGTCGTTGTACACTGAATTTGACAAAACGAGTGCAGGCCGCCGCCCGGCCTGCTCATGGCCTGATTGCGGGTCGAAATCTATCGAGATCACGTCGCCGCGCGCTGGAATGAAGGCCATCAGCTTCACCAGACCTCATTGCCGACGGGTCGCCCTGTGCTGATCTCCGGATGCCTGTTCTCCTCAGTGATGCCTTCCAGCAGCTCCTCAATAGTATAGTACGGTTCCTCTGGATCGGTCACGATGATCTTGCCGTTTTCCAGGGCGATATTCACAACGCTGTTTTCTTTCAGATCTGAAGCGGACGCCAGCATCTCAGGAACGGGGATCATCAGTCCCTCATCCGTTTTGCGAATTTGTACTTGCATGGGTCATTCTCCTCACGTTCATTATACACATGCTTCATCGCCTTTCGGTTTAACAATAGGCTTGCCAGAGCAAGGGCATTGCCGGACCAGCACCCAATAACGAAACGCCCGCTCCAATGGAGCGGGCGTCTTCGTGGGCCGGTCGCTATTTGATCTTGCCTTGCTTCGTGATCGCGTCCCCCAAGGCGTCCAGGTCGGAGGCGTCGGGCGCGGCGGAGGCGGCCCGGTTCTCCTGCTGGATTTGCAGGTAGACTTCCTTGCGGTGGACGGAAACGTCGCGCGGGGCGGTGACGCCCAGACGGACCTGATCCCCACGGACCTCGATGACCGTGATCTCGATCTCGTCGCCGATCTTGATGCTCTGGTTTAATCTTCGTGTCAGAACTAACATTTGGCCCTCCCTGGCACGACGCGGCGGAACGATTACCGTGGCGCATGCAAGTGATACGCCATTTTACTGTTTATTCTTTCCCATTGTCAAGGGGAAGTCTAAAGTTTATCGGCAGACCTACTCGCCCGGCAGCAGGCGGTGGCGCAGGCCGTACTGGTCCGTGTTCAGGACCACCTGCTTCGCCACGCGCGCGCGGGTGTTCACCACGACCGGGGCCATCAGGTTCGCCGTGATGCCGGCGGGGTCCCCCGAGGGGATGGTCAGCAGCGAATACAGGCGGGGCCGGGCGGCCTCCTCGCCCTCCTCCTTACCGATCAGGGCCAGCGCCTCCATCTCGGCGCGCGGGACGCGCGGGGCATAATCGGGGAAGGCTTGGTGCGGCTCCATCGCGAGGAACGCCAGGCCGCCGTCTTCCAGGGACTGGAGCCAGACGAACGGGCTGCCCTTGCCGCCCTCCGCCGTGTGGTGCGGGACGAGGGTGAACCGCCGGTGGTCCTCGAAGCCGGGCAGCCCGTCCGGGAAGGTGAGGACCTTGCGCTCCTCCACGTCGAGGGCGCCGAAGCGGGTGGTTTCGATATGCATGAACATGATTACTCCTGGGTGGGTCCGATGCCGATTCTGGTCCGATGCCGATTCTAGTGCAGATAGTCCGCGAGGCTGTACTGGGTCGCCTTGGCGGTGGTCGCGAGCGAGGCCTGATAAACATTCTGGGCGCCCTGGAGCTGCACATAGGCCGTGGCCAGGTCTACGTCCTCGATGTTCGAGATCGCGGCCTGATATCCGGTCTGCGCCTGCGTCAACTGCCGTTTGACGGAATCGGCCTCGGTACTCTTGGCCCCCACGGTCGCCTGGGCGGTGCTGATCGAAGTCAGCCCCGAGTCCACCTGCGCGATGTCGCCGGAGAGGCTGGTGAAGGCACCCGCCGTCCCTGCGGCGGCGGCCGTGAGGTGCTGCTTCAGCGACTGGAGCGCGGCGAAAGTGGGGCCGAAGACGGCGCTCCCGACAGCGCTCGTCTGGATAGAATAGCCCGGCCCGATGGTCGCCGAGAGCGGCTGGGCGTCGCCCTGGTAGTTCTGGGACGAGTCGTAAGGGGGGGTCTTCGTCTGCGTTCCCCCGAAGACATAGGTCCCGTGCAGGTCGGTGTTGGCGAGCTGCGTGACCTGCTGGATGATGCCGTCCACCTGGCTGCTCAGGGCGCTGAGGCTGGCCGGGGACTGGCTGGAGTTTGCGGCCTGGACGGCGATCTGACGCGCCGACTGGACGACCGTGGTGACGTTCGTTAGGGCGGCGTCGGCGGCGGACAGGTAGGACTTGGCCGAGTCGGCGTCGCGCTGGTACTGCGTGTTGTCCGCCGCCGCGCTGCGGAGCGAGAGCGACTGGGAAGCTCCGGCCGGGTCGTCCGCGAAGCTCGTGAGCTTTTTGCCGCTCGAGATCTGCCCCTGAACTGCGGTGAAGTTCTCCAGGCTGGTCTCGATATTCTGCTGGAGGTCGCCGTACTGAAGACTGTTGGTGATCCGCATCGTGTCCTGCCTTCTCTCTTTATTCCCGATCCTCGCGGATTAGTTCGATGATTAGTTCGATGATTAGTTCGATGATTAGTTCGATGAGAACAAGTTGTTAATCAGCGTCCCCACCATATCGTCCATCGTCTGCACGACGCGGGCGGAGGCCTGATAGGCGCGCTGATATTTCAGCATGTTGACCATCTCCGAGTCGGTGGAGACGCCCGTCACCGACTCGCGCTGCTGGGTGAGCTGCGTGAGCGTCGCCCCTGCGCTGGCCGAGGCGGACGTGGCGCTCGCGGCCCGCCCGCCGGCGTCGGAGACGGTCTGCTGGTAGAAACCCTGGAGCGTCGTGTTGTAGAGCGCATCACCCGGCGTCGTGTCCGTCTTGCTCCCCAAAGCGGCGAGCAGGGTGGCGTTGGCGGCGTCCCCCTGAGGCGGGAGCGGTGGGGCCGGGGGGACGGGCAGGGCCGCCGCCGCCAGCTTCTCCGGGTGGCCCTCCAGGGCCGGGTTGACGGCGATGGTGGAGGCCTCCTTGCCCGCCGTGACGGTGAAGAAGGCCAGACCCGTCGTCCCGTCCAGCCCCGCCCCGCCCTGGTGTACGGCGTTGACCTGGGACGCCAGCGAGGCGGCCAGCGTGTCGAGCTTCCCCTGGTAGCCGGCGACCTCGCCCTGGCCCTGGATCAGGCCGGCCAGCTCGCCCTGCTTCAAGTCGCCCTGGGCGGTCAGGCTGCCCTGTGTGACGGCGTAGGGGTTCGTCCCGACCACGAGCGCCTGATTCCCGACGGAGACGTTGACCGTGCCGTCTGAGTTGGCCGTCGTGGAGACGTTCGCCAGGGCCGAGGCCTTGTCCAGAAGCAGGTCCCGCTGGTCCAGCAGCCCGTTGACCGGGTGCCCGCCCGCGCTCTGCTGCCGGATGGTGACGTTCAGCGCGGCGATCTGGCTGCCGTAGTCGTTCAGGTTCTGCACGTCGGTGGCGATGTGCTGGGTCAGGGTGGTGCCGGCCGCCGTGAGCTGCTGCTGGACTCCTTGGAACCGCTGCGCCAGCGCATCCCCCTTTTGGACGGTCGTCGCGCGGATGCCCAGGTCGTCCGGGTTGTTGGCGAGGTCGTGGAAGCCGTTGAAGAACGCGCTCAGGGCCGAGTTCAGCCCCGTGTCCGAAGGCTCGCCGAAGGCGGCATCCACCTGGGTCAGCGCGCTCTGGAGTGTGGACTGGTAATTCTTCGCCCCGGTCGCCCCGCGCACCTGGGTGTCCAGGAACTGGTCGCGGGCGCGCTGGATGCTGCCGATCGCGACGCCCGTGCCCAGCCCTTCCCCGATTGGGACCGCGCTGTGATCGTCCGAGGCGATCGAGTCGGTCGCCACCTGATCCACCGACTGCACCGAGTAGCCCGCCGTGCCGGCGTTTGCGATGTTGTTGCCCGTGACGTCCTGGCCGACCTGTGCGGCGGCGAGGCCGGTGCGTCCGATCTCTATCCCGAAAAATGTACCCGGCATGATGAGTCCTCCCTATGGCGGGTCTGTGCTAGGCCCGGCGGTCGAGCATCAGGCGGCCCGTCATCCGGCCCCGCCCGCCGTAGCCGTTGTCGGCCGTGCGCCCCGCCTCCACAAAGAGGTCCAGCGTGAACGCAAGGTAATTCAATTCGTTCTGGATAAGGCCCCGGTTTGAGCGGGTCAGCGCCTGCACCCGGTCCAGAGTCCGTCGCAGGTTGTTTTCCAGTGTCGGCAAGCCGCGCAGGCTCGCCGCCGGCAGCATCTCCTTCAGGGCTGAGAGCGTGAGCGGTGCCCCCGCCTCGTCCACCAATGCGGCACGGCGCGCGTCGTCCTGCCTCTCCAGGGCGGCCAGCATCGCGCAGTGCTGCTCCTGAAGGGCCGCGAAGCGCGCCCGGTCGCAGGACAGGAGGGCCTGCTCCTGGGCCTCCAGCAGCTTGCAGTGGCGCGTTTGCAGCGCCAGCTCATCGCGCAGGACCTGCAAGATGTGTTTCACGTCGGTCATTGTCTTTAGGCCTTCTTGTCGGTCTGCACCCCGGCGGGCGGGACGCTGCCCCCGAGCGACGGCGCGAGCTGGTCGTACATCATCTTCGCGATGCCGACGTCGCCCCGCTTGGACATCGAATCGGTCAGGCTCTGGTCCATCATGTCCCGGAACGTCGCCTGGCCGTTGCCCTGGTCGCCGAGCAGCTTATCGTCGGGGACGGTCTTCCGCATCTCCTTGAGAAGCTCATGCAGGAAGTATCCTTCGAACTGTTGCGTTGCCTTCTGGAGGTCCAGGTGCTTCTTGTCCAGCGCGGGCGGGGCATTCGTTTCAATGCGGAGCATGGTCACTGCACCTCGATCTCGGCATGGAGCGCGCCGGCTTCCTTCATGGCCTGCAAGATGGCGATGAGGTCGCGCGGCGTCACGCCCAAGGCGTTCAGGGAGTGGACGACCTTGTCCAGTGTCGTGCTTTTCGGGATGGGGATCAATCGCTCGTCGCCCTCATGGACGGTGACGGCCTTGCCCGGCGCGGTCACGGTGACGCCCTTGGACAGTGGGGCGGGCTGCGAGATGATCGGGTCGTTAGCGATGGAGACGGTGAGGCTTCCGTGCGCCACGGCACAGGCCGTGACCTCCACGTCCCCGCCCATGACCACGGTGCCCGTGCGCTCGTTGATGACGACCTTGGCGACCTCATCCGTCTCGACCGGCACGGACTCCAGGGCGGCGATCAGCGAGACGGGCGGCGTGCCAGGCGCGAAGGACACGCGGACCGTCGCCGCGTCTTCCGCATCGGCCCCAGTCGCGCCGGCAGGCCGGTGGGCGTTGATGGCGGCGGCCAGCCGGGCCGCCGTGGTGAAATCGGGGTGGTTCAGGGTCACTTCCAGCGCCCCGGACGCGCCGCCAAGCAGCGTCGTCGGCACGTCCTGTTCCACTAGGGCACCGCCGGGGATACGGCCCACCGTGACGAAGTTCTTGGTGACGCCGCCGCCCGCCCCGCCGCCGGCCAGGAACCCGCCCACCGAGAGCGGCCCCTGGGCGACCGCATAGACGCGGTTGTTGGCCGCCTGCAAGGGCGTCTGGAGCAGCGTCCCGCCTTGCAGCGAGGAGGCGTCGCCGAGGCTGCTGACCGTGACATCAATGGCGCTGCCGTTCTTGACATAGGCGGGCAGGGTGGCCGTGACCATGACGGCGGCCACGTTCTTGAGCTTCAGGGCACCCGGCGGGACGGTGACGCCAAACTTCTGGAGCAGCGAAGCGACCGACTGCGGCGTGAACGTCGCCCCGGTCCCGTCGCCCGTCCCGCTCAGGCCGACGATCAGGCCGTACCCGACGAGCTGATTGCCCCGAACGCCTTGCACGGCGGCGATGTCTTTCAGCCGCGTCTGCGCCTGCGCGGCGGGTGCCAGAGCGGCGAGGGCGAGGGCCAACGAAATGATCTGAGGTGTCTTCATAGATGAGCCTGGTATATTTATCGGCTGCCTCGCACTCAAACAAGAGGCATTCAGAACAGGAACTTGAAGACGCGGCTGATGAGGCCGTCGTGCTGCTTGTCGCCGACCGGGCCGCGCCCGCCGTATTTGATCTGGGCGTCGGCGATCAGCGGCGACTGGATCGTGTTGTCATAGGCGATGTCCTGGGGGCGGACGACGCCGGTGAGGGTGATCTCCTGCGTCTCGGCGTTCATGCCCACCTTGCGCTTGCCCTCGATGGCGAGGTTGCCGTTCGGCAGCACCTGCGTGACGGTGACGGCGATGCTGGCCGTCAGGTTATCAGTCCGGTTCGTGCTGCCGGTGGCGTTGCTGCCGATGCTGCCGTTCAGCCCAAACGCCGGGATGTTGTGCAGGATCGGCCCCAGCCCCGGCCCGTAGCTCAGGTTCTCGGTCTTGGAGTTCTTGGTCGCGGCCTGGGACGTGGCGGAGGCGTTCTCGTTGATCACGATGGTCAGGGTGTCGCCGACGTGCCGGGCCTTGTTGTCCGAGAACAGCGAGACGGAAGCCGCGCTGGCCTTGGCGACATCCGTGCTGCTGCCGGGGAAGAGCGAGTCGGCCTGGACGGACGCGGCCAGCGTCGCGGCGATGGCGAGCAGGGCCAGCGATTTCAGCAGGGTATTGGGAAAGGATTGCATGGGTTCAGATCTCCAGATGCACAGTCTGTGCATCCATAACTCGGACGGAAAGGTCGGTCATCACGCCCTCGCGGTGGACACGGATCGTCTGCCCCGCGCCACCGCCCTCGCGGGCCACGCCCGGCGCGGTGATGGTGAGCGGGCCGGTTTGGATGACGATGGTGACGGGGTCACCCCGGCGGATAAGAAGGCTTGGGGGTGGCAACGGGGTCTGCGTAGGGGCGCGATTCATCGCGCCCTCTGTTCTTATCGCGCCCTCTGTTCTGCCTCCCTGTGTGGCAGGGGCAGAGGGCGCGGCAAGAGGCACCCCTACGGGAACGGCATCCTCCACCCTCGTCACCTCCGCCGCGTCCGCGCCTTCCAGCACGGCGGCCTTGTCAGGGTCGCACCCGGCCTGCCGCAGTTTCAGGGCCAGGTCGCCGCGCGTCACGCGGCGGCTCTCGCCGGACAGGGGGGCGCGGCCGATGGGGATGGCGGCGAGGCGCGTTCGCAGGGCCGCGCCGCCGCCGGAAACGTCGGCCACGGCCCCCAGCGTGAAGAAGCCGTCGGCATCGGCCGACACGGCGGCGGCCGGTTTCAGGGCGACGTGGACGGGACTCGAGGCGGCGGGGCAGGCCAGCGCAGCCAGCAGGAAGCCGGCGCATCGGAGGGAAGCGGTCTTCATGGCGCGTCTCCCCTGCCCTAGCGCTTGAGCTGGTTGGCGGTCTGGAGCATCTCGTCGGACGTCTGGATGGCTTTGGAGTTGACCTCGTAAGCGCGCTGGGCGGTGATCATGTTGACCATCTCCTGCACGATCTGGACGTTGGACATTTCCAGAGTGCCCTGCGCGAGCTGGCCGAAGCCGGCCTGGCCGGGCGTGCCGTCGGTCGGGGAACCGGAGGCGGGTGTCTCCTGGAAATTGTTGCCGCCGAGGTGCTTGAGGCCCGCAGGGTTGGAAAACCGCGTCAGGGTGATCTTGCCGACCGCCTCCGGGGTGTTGCTGCTGCCGCGCGTGATGTTGACCGTGCCGTCCTTGCCGATGGCGATGGAGGTGGCGTCGGCAGGGATGGTGATCTCCGGCTGGATGGCGAGGCCGTCCGAGTTGACCAGCTTGCCCTGGACGTCGCGCTTGAACGCGCCGTCGCGGGTGTAGCCATTGGTGCCGTCGGGCAGGAGGACTTTGTAGAAGCCGTCGCCCTCGATAGCGACGTCCAGGTTGTTGCCGGTCTCCTGGAGCGTCCCCTGGTCGAACATCGTCTCGGTCGAGCCGGGCTTGACGCCCAGGCCGACTTCCAGCCCGGTGGGCGTGGTCGCGCCCTGGGCGACGGTCGCGCCGGCGGGGCGCATCTCCTGGTACAGAAGATCCTGGAAGTCCGCCCGGCTCTTCTTGAAGCCGACCGTGTTGACGTTGGCGAGGTTGTTGGCGATGACGTCCATGTTGAGCTGCTGGGCCTGCATCCCGGTCGCCGCCGTGTAGAGTGAGCGCATCATAGTGCGTGTTTCTCCTGATGCCCCCTCGGTCGGAGGGGGCGGGTCGTCGGCTTCCGTCAGCGGCCCGTTGAGGCGTTAGACAGTCCAGCCGTATTGTCTTATTGTCTTCGTAGGGGTGCGATCCATCGCGCCCTTTTATCTATCGCGCCTGTCGCGTCAGACCTTGCTGACTTCGTTGGCCGCCTTGCCGGTCGCGTCGTCCTCGGACTGCATCATCTTCTGATTGGTCTCGTAGGCACGCATGATCGCGATCATCGAGACCATCTCTTTGACGACGTTCACGTTGGACGCCTCCAAATACCCCTGCTTGACCGAGGCCGCCGCCGAAGCGGGCCGCAGGGCGGCGACGCGGAACTGGTTGTCGCCCATCTTGACCGGGTTGTCCGAGGCCGCAAGCCCCGCCAGCCGCAGGCGGCCCACCTTGACTCCGTCCGCCGTGACCTCGCCGCGCGGGCCGATCAGGATGGCCTTCGTCTTGGCTGGGATACGGATGGGTTGGTTGGTGTCGCCCAGGACCGGCAGGCTGCCGTTCGTCTGGACCAGTGTCCCCGCCGCGCCCATGCTGAGTGAGCCGTCGCGGGTCAGGCGCAGCCCCTGCGGAGTCTGCACCACTAGGGCGGCGTCGCCGGTCAGGGCGACGTCCAGCGGGTTGCCGGACCGTTCCAGGCCGCCGTCGGCGAAGTTTGTCGTCGTATCCTTCAGCCCCGCCCCGCCGCCCAGCGAGCCGATGGAAGCCCGGTCTTCCGGGGAGAGACGCGTGGCGAGCGCCTCCTGGAACGACTCGAAGCGGGGGATGTCTTCCTTGTAGCCGGTCGTGCCGGCATTCGCGAGGTTCTGCGCGATCGCGTCCTGGGCCGCCTGGTTCGCCAGCATCCCGGCGGCGGCGGTGTAGACTCCACGGGTCATAAAGTTTCTTCTGCCTTTGCTCCGATGTAAAATCCGCTTTGAAGTCCGTCTGAGACTATTATCGGCAGGGGCATGAGGTTTTTGCAGGGGAGAGAAATACGGGGGTTTTCGCCCGAATCCGGGTACGATTCAGGCATGGCACACACGGACACCGACCAGATCGTGGAAGAGTTTTTGGGAGATGCGCCGCGCGCCGCCGAGTGGCGGGAGCTGCGGCAGGCGCTCCTGGACCGGCGGCGCGGTTTGCGCGGGCAGCGGACGGTCGAGGCAGACCCGGCGGCACTGGCCGTCCTCGACACGCAGATCGCCGGCCTGAGCCGTCAGATCGCGACCCTGGAGACGGAGGAAGTGGTGGCGCGCTTCGTCGAAGACTCGGTGCGGGCCAGCCTCGCACGGGCGCCGCGCCTGGGGGAAGAGGATTTCGAGGAGTAAGCTAGACACAAAATCGCCGCCCGGTGCGGGGATACACCGGGCGGCGATCTCTACGGGTGCGGGGGAGCGCACCGTTGTGGGTTGCATTGCTCGCCGGTCTTTGGCCCGGCGCTGAGTCAACTATAACACAGGTTCGCCGCCCTGTCAAGAGACTTTTCGGACTATTTTTGGGGACGTAAGGATTACTACCATGTGCGGACGATTCACACTGCACCACTCGCTGGAAGAGCTGGAAGAGCGGTTCGACGCCCGGCCCGAAGCGCCGACGACTGCCGAGGCCGCGCCGCGCTACAACATCGCGCCGACGCAGGATATTTTGGTCGTGACGCAGAACGGCGCACGGCACCTGCAAGGCTACCACTGGGGCCTGATCCCCTCGTGGGCCAAGGACCCGGCTATTGGGAACAAGATGATCAACGCCCGTGCCGAGACATTGGCCGAAAAGCCGTCCTTCCGGACGGCCCTGTCGCGCCGCCGCTGCCTCATCCCCGCCGACGGCTTCTACGAGTGGCGGGACGCGACCGCCGATCTGCCCTCCGGCAAGAAGGCCCCACGGACGCCCATGCACATCCGGCTTCAGGACGGCGGCCTGTTCGCCTTCGCGGGTTTGTGGGACGAGTGGCACGCGCCGGACGGCTCGCCCCTGCGCTCCTGCACCATCATTACGATCGCGCCGAACGCCGTCACCGCCCCCATCCACGACCGGATGCCGGTCATCCTTCGCCCCGAAGACGAGGCGCTGTGGCTCGACCGCTCCGTCTCCGACACCTCCGCCCTACTGCCCCTGCTGGTCCCCTACCCCGCCGAAGTCATGGAAGCCTACGCCGTCTCTCGCTCGGTCAATGCGCCGACCGTAGACGACCCCGGATTGATCACACCCGCCGACCCGGTTCAGTAAACCAGCCGTACCCCCGTGATGACCGGGTGGTCCGTGTTGGCCGCCGACAGGTTCGTATCGTGAATCTGGCCGTAGCCGACGAAGAAGACGGTCTGCGGCGACAGGAAGATGCCCGGCTCGATCCAATAGTCCGCGTAGCCACCCTTGCCCCCGCTGCCCGTGGCGGCGTGGAAGTCCGTCCGCAACTGAAGGCGGTGGCGGCGGAACGCGCCCAATGCCGTCTCGCCCTGCACGTCAACGTCGTGGTGGTAGGAGGACGCGAGCTGATGCACATGGACATACTCGCCCAAGGTCGCCGACAGTAGGGTCGCCCCGAGCGGCTTCTGGTAGCGCAGGGCCGCCATGTCCCAGCTCCCTTGGAACAAGTCATCCCGGTCTATGTAGTGCGCGGATTCATGCCGCACCAGCACGGAAAGCGGCTGGACCCCGAACAGGCTTCGCGCGCCCAGCTCGAACGTCCCGACCAGGCGGTCCGGCTGGAACTTGCCGTGGGCGCTATCTTCCAGCGCCTCCACGTCCACGTCGGCGAACCCGTACAGCGGCGAGCCGGCCACGCGGGCGAAGTTGGTGGCGACGTCATACTCCCCGTGGTAGCGGTAGGTATGAGTGGAAGCATAATAGCCCAGCCGGACCTGCCCGTGGACCGTGCCGATCTGCGTATCCGGGGGCGGGAGCTGCGGCCCTTCGGGCGTCTGCGCCCGCGCCGCGCCGGGGAGCAGCACGGCGGCGAAGCCAAAGACGAATGCGGCCAGGGGGAAGCGAGGAAGGAAAGGCATGGAGGCTCCTAGAGTGTTAAACTGCCTGTGATGAGGCCGGGCCGGGGTTCATTTCCCCGCCTCGAACCGCGCGACCAGATCGCGCGTCGCCGCCTCCATGTCCGGCGCGGCGACCACGGCGGACACCACGGCGGCGGCGTCCGCCCCCGCCTGGGCGACGAGAGCGATGTTCTCGGCATTGATGCCCCCGATGGCGACGATGGGGATGTCCGGGAAGGCCGCCTTGATCTCCCATATCCGCTCGACGCCGATGGCCGCTCCCGCGTCCAGCTTCGTCTTGGAGCCGAAGATCGCCCCGACGCCGAAGTAGGAGGCATACGGCGCGGCGGCGCGGGCCTCCTCCACCGAGGCGACCGAGACGCCGACCAGCTTATCCGGGCCGAGCAGCCGCCGGGCGTCGGCAGGCGTCATGTCGTCCGGGCCAAGGTGAACGCCATCAGCGTCCGAGGCGAGGGCGACATCAACGCGGTCATTAACGATAAACAATGTTTGGGCATCACGGGCGGCAAGGCGGAATCGCTTTGACAGTTCGAGCAACCGAGATGTGGATAAATGCTTCTCCCGCAACTGGATTGCACAGGCACTACCCGCGATAGCCTCCTCCACGATCTGAGGCAGCAGACGGTCAGGCTTGATCTGGGTGTCAGTCACCACATACACGCCTCGCAACATCCCCTTCCGCTCGACATGCCTGCGCCCCACGAATTGTATTCGCTCGGAAACGGATAACCGTACTTGCGGATAGCCCCGTCCCCGACCTATCACCGTCGGCTCACGCAGAGACGCAGTCAGCATGTTCTTGGACTCAGCAATGGCATCGAAGAGGGAAGAACCTCGTGCAAGCAGGACCGCGATCAAAGAAGAAAGTAAGCAGCCTGTCCCATGAGTGTGTTCCGTTCCAATACGGTAGCCCCCGAACTCCCGGATGCTGCCCCCTGGAAGGGTCAGCCGGTCTACAGGCTCGCCGGACAGATGACCACCCTTCACCAGCACGGCACGAGCGTTCATCACTCCAAGCGCCTTCGCCTCGTCCATATTCGGCGTCACCAGATCGCACAGCGGCATCAGCTCCGTCAGCAGGGTGGCGCGGCCTTCTTCGTCCAGCAAGGGAACACCGCCGGTGGAGGCGAGGACGGGGTCGAGGACGACGTTCGGCGGGGCATGCTTGCGGAGGGCGGCGGCGACGGCGCGGACCTGGTCGGCCCCGCCGAGCATTCCGATCTTGACGGCCTGGACCTTCGTATCGCTCAGGATGGCCTCAAGCTGGGCCGCCAGCACGTCGGCGGGGACCGGGTGAACGCCTTGAACGCCAAGGCTGTTCTGCACCGTCAGGGCCGTGATGACCGAGACGCCGATGACGCCCAGGGCGGCGAAGGTCCGCAGGTCCGCTTGGATCCCGGCCCCGCCGCTTGGGTCCGAGCCGGCGATGGTCAGTGCAACGACGGTCATAGGGCCTCCGAGAAGCGGGCGGGGTCGAAGGCGGCGGGGAGCGGCGCGTCGTGCAGGAGGTGGTCGGCCATCAGTGCGCCCGTGATCGGTGTCAGCAGGATGCCGTTGCGCCCATGCCCGGTCGCGAGGTGGACGTTGTCCCAGCCCGGTACACGCCCCAGCAGGGGCAGGCCGTCCGCGCTGACGGGCCGCAGGCCCGCCCAGGCGCTTTGCAGGGGCCAGTCAGCCAGCGCGGGGACCAGGGCGGACGCCTCGGCACGCAGGCCCGCAATCGCCGCGTCGTCCGTTGTGATGGCAAACCCGGCCCATTCCTCGGTCGCCCCGGCCACGATGCGGCCGTCGGCGCGCGGCACGAGGTAAGCGCCGTGCGTGTAGAGCGTATGGGAGAACGGCGCGGGCGACTGCGGGCCGAGGGCGAGGATCTGGCCCCGAAGCGGCGCGACGGGGATGTCGAAGGCGAGTTGCTGGCCGAGGGCGCGGCTCCACGCCCCGGCGGCGAGGACCAGCGTCCCGAACGTGTGCCGAGTTGGGCCGGACAAGACGGCATGGGCGCGGCTCGCCGTCGCTTCCAGGCCAGTTGCCGGGCTGTGCGCGATGAGTTCGACGCCCTGAGCGCGGCAGGCAGTCGTCAATGCCGCCAGCAGAGGGCGCGGCTCGACGTGTTTCTCGGCGGGAGACAGCACGGCGGCTTGGACGTTCCCACCCAGGCCCGGCTCCAGGCGGCGCGCGTCGGCCCCCGTCAGCCGGTGTAGCGGCAGGCCTAGAGGCGGCTGCCAGGACAATGCGCGGCAGAGGGCCGCGTCTTCGGCTTCCGTCCGGGCGACGCGCAGCATCCCCGGTCCTTGCAGGCTTACGTCAGCCCCGCCCGCGTCGCGCAGGGCGGCGGCGAAGGCCGGGTAATGGCGCAGGCTGTCCAGGGCCAGGTCAAGGAACGGCCCCGGCTCGCTCGCCTCGGCCAGCGGTGCCAGCATCCCGGCGGCAGCCGACGACGCCTGCCCCGGCTCCCCCGCGTCCAGCACAGTCACCGACGCCCCCTGAAGGCTCAGGTGGTAGGCGACCGAAAGGCCGATGACGCCGCCGCCGAGGATAAGAAAATCGGACGCCGCCAAGCCCCTACCCTCCGGCCATCATCTGGACGATTTCCAGCACGTCGCCGGTCGCAAGCGGCGTCTCGTCGTACAACCCGCGCGGGACGATCTCGCCGTTCCGCTCCACGACCACCATCTTGGCGTTCAGGTTGCGCGAGGCCAGAAGCGCGCCGACCGTCGGCGTGTCCTCCACGTCGCGCACGTCCCCGTTCACGATGATCTGCATTCCCGTTCCTCCCAGGCGGCATCTAAGGCCGCCCGATACTCCTGCGCGGCGGCCTTCGGGTCGGCGGACCGCATGATGGGCGACAGCACGGCCACGCCCGCCGCGCCCGCTTCAACACACGCGCCCAGGTTCTCCGGCGTCACCCCGCCGATGGCGAGTACGGGGACGGAGACGGCGGCGCAGACGTCCCGCAGGAAGTCCAGCCCCGCCGGCTCGACGTCCGGGTGGCTGGGCGAGGCGAAGATGGTCCCGGCGATGATATAGTCCGCGCCCTGCGAGGCGGCTTTCAGGGCGGCCTCGACGGAGTGGGCGGACTTGCCGACCAGCGCCCCCGACCCCAGGTGGTGGCGGATGACTCCCACCGGCGCGGACTGCTCGGGCAGGTGGATGTGGCGCGCGCCGAAGCCGACAGCCCGCTGCCAGTCCGCGTTGACGGTGACGATGGTTCCCGAACGCAGAGCCTGCCCCAACGCTTTGAACGTCAGCCTCAGCCCGTGGGCGGCGGCCCGCTTGTCCCGGAGCTGCACCACGTTGACCCCGCCCCCGACCGCCTCGCCCGCGATCTGCGGCAGGCGCGGCGACGGCTCGGTGACCAGCATCAGGCAGGGCGTCGGCAGGTTCGTCAACGCACGACGCCTTCCAGCGGGCTGCTGGCGCTGGCATAGGGCAGGACCGGCATCCTGCCCGCGAGGAACGCCCTGCGGCCCGCCTCGACGCCCATCCGCATGGCCTCGCCCATCAGGGCGGGGTCGGCGGCGCGGGCGATGGCCGTGTTGACCAGGCAGGCCGACGCGCCCATCTCCATCGCCGCCGAGGCTTCGGAGGGGACGCCGATGCCCGCATCCACGACGACCGGGGCGGTGGCCTGCTCCAAGATGATCCGTATCTGCTCGCGCGTCTTCATCCCCTGGCCGCTGCCGATGGGCGAGGCCAGCGGCATGACCGTGTGCGTCCCGATTTCTTGAAGGCGCAAGGCAAGGGCGGGGTCGGCGTTGATGTACGGCAGGACGACAAATCCCTCGGCCACGAGTATCTTGCACGCCTCAAAGGTGCCGATGGGGTCCGGCAGCAGGTACTTGGGGTCGGGGATGACCTCGACCTTGATCCAGTCCGACAGCCCCATCGCCCGCGCCAGCCGCGCCGTCCGCACCGCCTCGTCGGCGGTCCGCGCCCCGGCCGTGTTGGGCAGGATGTGGTAGCGCTTCCAGTCTATCTCGTCCAGGATGCTGCGCGTCGGCGCGTCCAGGTCAATGCGTCGCAGGGCGACAGTGACGATCTCGCAGCCCGAGGACTCCAGGGCCGCGTTCATCTCCTCGGCGTTGCGGTACTTGCCCGTGCCGAGCATCAGCCGCGACCGGAAGGTCTTCCCGCCGATTGTCAGCAAGTCGTCCGGGTTCGTTTTGACAATTTCGTGTGCCTGCGCGGCAGGCGCCAGCGCCTCCATGAGTGCCATTTCCTACTCCTCGATACGAAAAATGTCATCCAGGGCTGGGGTCAGGTCGGGGAACGTCAGCGACTGCACTGCTTGGCCCATCCCATACAGTGCAACCCGCTCCGGGCCGTCCGGCGTAAGACGCAGCACCTCGACGGTTTGCGCGTCTGTGTTCACGACCCAACACTCGGCAACGCCAACGGCGCAATAGTCGGTGATTTTGCCTTCGCGGATACTGCGAGTTTCGCTCGGAGATAGCACCTCCACGGCAAGTTCCGGCGCTGGGGACAGCGGTTCTGCGCTCCGCGAGTTCCGCCCCCCATAACGTTCCCAGCCGATGAACAACACGTCAGGCTGGCGCGTCCGCAACGGCCTTCGTCCCACTAGAACATCGCAGGGAGCAAGCATTGCTTTCCCCGCTCTGGTCCGGCGCTGATAAGCCCGGAGCAGTTCATAGATGTTGCCGACGGTGTCTTGATGCCCGTCCGTAGGCGATGCCATATAAATGCGCTCCCCATCAATGATGTCATAACGGCGGTTGATCTCACCCTCCGCCATGTAGTCCTCGTAGGTCAGCAGCCCGGTCGGGGCTTCCGCAAGAGCCATCGTCAGCCTCCACTTTGCTGTCGTCTCATCAGGTAACTTCCGCCGTCAGCCAAACGCCATTCTTGAGCGAGCGGGCGGCGTATTGAAACGCCGCCTCCACATCCTCCCGCGTCAGACGCGGGTACGCTTGAACGATTTCATCTCGCGAAGCGCCCGAGGCGGCAAGCTCCAGCAGGAACTCCACGCTGAGGCGTGTGCCTTTGATGCAGGGCCAGCCGCCAAGGATGGCGGGGTCGGACACGATCCGCTTGAACATCGCGGCCTCCCCCACTTGTAAATCTCTCCGCCCTGTTCGCGGAACTCCTTCGCCAGCCCAGCATCAAGCGGAGGCGCCGACGGTCGGGCGGTGTTCGCGCCGGAAATCTTCGCGCCGCCGCGCGATCTCTTGCTCGGACTCGCCGCCGGGCCAGGGACCGGTCCACGCTTTCGCGAAGACCCAGATCGGCGGCTCCTTCTGTTCTTCTTCTGTTTCCAGTTCCCGGCAGAACGCCTCTATCTGTGGATACTGGTCAAGATTCGTGACGTACACCCACAACTCGGTGTGGCCTGGATCGGTGCGTGTGGAGAACTGCACGACCGCGCCGGGGAATCGCGTGTTGATGGCCTGGGCAAGTGCCTCGGCCCTCTGTTTCGCGTCTGAAGTAGCCATTGTCGCCTCCAACAGAAATACCACTTTTTCTGCCGCCGTCAACAGCCTTTCGGCAAGCCCGATGTTGGAATCGGCGGCGATTCGCCAGTCCAGGCCGGTGATCGGAAAGATGCCGATGCCGCCGGTTCTTCGCGAAAGATCATAGGGCGAATAGTCGGCGACTTCGCGGTTGTCGCGCGCTTCGCTGATTTCCTTGACGATTTCCGGCATCAGCCCGGAGACGCGCTGGAAGCCAGCGTCACCCAGCAGTTTCCTGAACTGTTCGATGCTTTCCCCATGCCCATCCGGGTCCCACTGGTTGCGGCGGAGGCACATGGCACGGACGGAGTGATGCACGGAGTAGTAGCCACGGCTGATCGCTGCCCGCAGCGCCTCGTTGCCGATCGCAGCGGCCGCAAGCGATTTGGCGACTTCCAGACAGCCTTGCGCTCGAATCAGCCTGTCCAGACAGACGTCCTCGACCGCTTGGCGCAGCCGAGTCCGCAAATCGGCTCCGGGCCAAATCTCGGCAAGAGAATAGATCTCCCCTTTCTCCGACTGCGACAGCCGCGACACATGGATCAAGTGCCGTTTCACATCGTCCGCCATCCCTAGCCTCCTTCACGCCGACTACTTGTAGATCTCCCCGCCCTGCTTGCGGAACTCCTTCGCCTTCTCCGCCAGTCCCGCCGCGACCTCCTCGTCCTTGATGACGTTCAGCGAGGCGGCGTAGTTGCGGACGTCCTGGCTGATCTTCATGGAGCAGAAGTGCGGGCCGCACATGGAGCAGAAGTGGGCGACTTTGGCCCCCTCCTGGGGCAAGGTCTCGTCGTGGAACTCCAGGGCCGTCTGCGGGTCGAGCGAGAGGTTGAACTGGTCCTCCCAGCGGAACTCGAAGCGGGCCTTGCTCAGAGCGTCGTCCCACGACTGCGCGCCGGGGTGGCCTTTGGCAAGGTCGGCGGCATGGGCGGCGATCTTGTAGGCGATGACGCCGTCCTTCACGTCCTTCTTGTTGGGCAGGCCCAGATGCTCCTTGGGCGTGACATAGCAGAGCATGGCGCAGCCGTACCAGCCGATCATGGCCGCGCCGATGGCGCTGGTGATGTGGTCGTAGCCGGGCGCGATGTCGGTAGTCAGAGGCCCCAATGTGTAGAACGGAGCCTCCTTGCACCACTCGATCTGCTTGTCCATGTTCTCTTTGATCAGGTGCATGGGGATGTGGCCCGGCCCCTCGTTCATCACCTGGACGCCGTGCGACCAGGCGATCTGGTTCAGCTCGCCCTGCGTCTTCAGCTCGGCGAACTGCGCCTCGTCGTTGGCATCATAGATCGAGCCGGGGCGCAGGCCGTCGCCGAGCGAGAACGACACGTCGTAGGCCTGCATGATCTCGCAGATCTCGTGGAAGTGGGTGTAGAGGAAGCTCTCCTCGTGGTGCGACAGGCACCACTTCGCCATGATGCTCCCGCCGCGCGAGACGATCCCCGTCATGCGCTTCGCGGTCATGGGGACGTAGCGCAACAGGACGCCCGCGTGGACGGTGAAGTAGTCGACGCCCTGCTCGGCCTGCTCGATGAGGGTGTCCCGGTAGATCTCCCAGGTCAACTCTTCGGCCTTGCCGCCGACCTTTTCGAGCGCCTGGTAGATGGGGACCGTCCCGATGGGGACGGGCGAGTTCCGCAGTATCCACTCGCGCGTCTCGTGGATGTTCTTGCCCGTGGACAGGTCCATGACCGTGTCCGCGCCCCACAGAGTCGCCCAGGTCATTTTGTGGACTTCCTCTTCGATGGACGACGACACGGCGGAGTTGCCGATGTTGGCGTTGATCTTGACCAGGAAGTTCCGCCCGATGATCATCGGCTCGCACTCGGGGTGGTTGATGTTGACGGGGATGATGGCCCGCCCGCGCGCGATCTCCGACCGGACGAACTCGGGCGTGATGACCTCGGGGATGGATGCGCCGTAGGACTGGCCGGGGTGCTGGCCGACCGACTGCGAACGGTCGCGCCCCTGGTTCTCGCGCAGGGCGATGTACTCCATCTCGGGCGTGATGATGCCGGCCCGCGCCTGCTGCATCTGTGTCACCGGCCCGGTCCCGCGCCACGCCAGCCTTTTCGGCGGCAGGGGCAGGGTGGGGTCGGAGTGGCCCGCGACCGGCCGATAGGTGGCCTCGGTCTGCGTGTAGGTGACGCCCTCCCGGCCCCGAATCCACGGCCCGCGCAGGGCAGCTAACCCTTGCCGGATGTCAATGCGCGCCTCGGGGTCGGTGTACGGGCCGGAGGTGTCATAGACGCGGATGGGGGCATTGTCTTCCAGCACGCCCGTCATCTGGTCGCGCGTCGGCGACAGCGAGATTTCGCGGTGCGGGACGCGGACGTCCGGGTGCAGTGTCCCCGCCGTGTAGACCTTGCGCGAGGCCGGGAAGCGGTAGTCGCCGCCCGCCCCGTCCGGGGTCTTGCCCTGGTCCAGCCGCCCGTTCGTTTTCGCATTTTCCGTCGCCGCTTCGAGCGTGCCGTTGCCGTTCTGGGTTGCCGATGCCATGCGTTGCTCCTCTTTCTACCACCAAAGCCTGTGCCTGCCGAACACGAACATAAACACGAAAAGGCCGCCGCTCCATGGAAACACGGAACGGCGGCCTGTGCAGGGTTTTCGAATTAAACCGCCCACGCCTCGCGCCCGCTTCCCTCCGCCGGCATGACCCGGATCAGGTTGATTGGGGTTGGCGCGCGACACGCGCCTCTCAGCCGGGACACAGCCCGGCACCCCCAGCGGCCTCACAAAGTTGTCTGGTCGTATTATAGTCGGTCCGCGCGGACCTGTCAAGTCAGGCGCAAAAAAGCGCCCCCATCGCTTGAAGATCAGGCAGCTTCGGCTCCCCCCGTCCACCGGTGAACGAGCAGGGCCGTGACAGGGCCCCAGATGAAGTGGGCGGCAATCATGACCGCGTTCCGGCGCGGGGGGTGCTGGGTCGCTGGGGTCAGGATGCCCAGGAGCGGCAGCCAGCCCAGGTAGCTGGCCGCCCAGAGCGCCAGGCCGAAAGCAAGGCCCCGCAGTGCCGGCCGCGCGGCACCCGGCGGGGTCAGCGCTGCGTAAGCCGCGCCGGACGCCGCGCCGTAGCCGAAGTGGGCCAGCACGGCGACGGTATCCAGCGGCTTCCCCGGCTCCGGCGGCGATGCCGCGTCTCGGTCATCGTGGCCGCCCGCCTGGTCCGCGACCGCGTCTATGATCTCCACCTGCGGCAAGGCGTACTGCTCGCTTTTCGGCAAGCCTCGGTAAAGCGCAAGCATCACCAGGGTCATGGGGACCGTGGCTGTCAACCCGGCAAGGCCGCCCACGAGGAGGCGAGGGAGCGTCATTTCGGCACCTCAAAGGCCCGGCAGCCGGCGTCAGTCCTGCGCCGGAGCGGCGTCCCTTCCCCGTCGCAGGTAGGCGACGGCGGCGGACGCGAGGAGTGTGCCGACGAGGACTCGCGTTACAAAACCTTTCCGGTTGTATCTCCACTCCGCCTTCCAGCCGAGTTCCGCCACGATGTTGGGGATGTGGCCGTGCGCGAGGTCGCCCAGGATGCCTTCCGCCACGCCCACACGGTCTGCCGCCATCAGGGGCAGCCAGTGTCCGTAGCTGGACTCGCTGAACGTGAAGGCGAAACGGCGCAGCATGCCGCTCAGGCCGGAGGGCGGCGTCGAGGTCCCGAACACGGCCGAAACATTAGGCCGCTCGTTGGAGTGCAGGACCTCTACAGTAAGCGGCTGCTGGGGCGGGCGCTCCCAACTGTAGCCCGTGTGTTCGTCCCCGACGTGCTTTTTCATCGGATAGGTGGGGTCGTTCTTCGGGTCGGCGTCCACGCCCCAACCCTTGATCTGCGCGGTGTTCAGCACCGCCTGCTTCGGCGCGCTCTCCGCCGCCTTTTCTTCTCTGTTGTTCATGAGGGTTTTCCTAGCTCCGGACTGAAGGTGGGAGCAGCACCGGCTTGATGCAGTTGTCGAGTTTCGCGGAGAAGATCCGGTATCCGTCCGACACATACTCCAAAGGGATGCGGTGAGTAATCAGCGCCTTCGGGTCGAGGACGCCGCTCTGGACGTGCGCGATCAGGCGCGGGAGCAGCCGCTTCACCGAGGCCTGGTTGGCCCGGATGGTCAAGCCCTTGTTCACCACGTTCCCGATGGGGACGAGGGCGTCTATGGGGCCGTACACGCCGACGATGGAGACGACCCCGCCCTTCCGCACGGAGTTGATCGCCCAGTGGAGCGATGTGGCCGCTCCGCCCACCAGCTTCATCCCCCGGCCGAGGACCGCCTGTGCCACGCTGCCGTTTGCCTCCGCCCCCACCGCGTCGATGCAGACGTCCGCGCCAAGCCCGTCGGTCGCCTTCTTCATGAACAGCACGGGGTCGCCGATCTCCTTGAAGTTGTAGGCCTCACAGGGCGCGTAGTTCCGCACGAAGTCCAGCCGGTAATCCACCTGGTCTATCACGATGACCCGGCCCGCCCCGAAGAGCCAGGCGGACCGGGCCGCCATGATGCCCACCGGCCCGGCCCCGAAGACCGCGACCGTGTCGCCGGGCTGGATGCCGCCCATCTCGGCGGCCTGATAGCCGGTCGGCACCACGTCGGCGAGCATCACCGCGTCGTCCGGGTCCATGCCGTGGGGGATGACCGTGGGGCCGACATCCGCATAGGGGACACGGACGTACTCCGCCTGCCCGCCGTCGTAGCCGCCCGCCGTGTGCGAGTAGCCGAAGATGCCGCCGACCGCCGTGGCCTGGGGGTTGGACTCGTGGCAGTTCCCGTACAGCTCCTGCCGGCAGAAGACGCACTTCCCGCAGGCGATGTTGAACGGCACGATGACGTGGTCGCCGACCTTCAGCTTTTGCACGTCGGGGCCGATCTGCTCCACCACGCCGGTGACCTCGTGCCCGAACGTCATCCCCACCCGCGTGTCCGGCACGGACCCGTTGTACAGGTGCAGGTCGGACCCGCAGATGCAGGCGCGCGTCACCCGGACGATGGCGTCCTCCGGGTGCAGTATCTCCGGCATGGGTTTGTGGTCGATGCGGACCCGCTGAGGCCCCCGGAAGTTCATCGCAAGCATGGTGGCTCCTTCTCTCATGTCCCGCCGCCCGCCGCCTTCATTGTCGCCGCGCGCCGCTGTCCTGCAAATACCCACCCCACCCTGCCGCAAAACGGAGGCGGCACACAGTAACGGCATCAGCCGCCTTGCATCAGCCGCCGCAGCGCGGAGCCGGGGGCCCGTCAAGTCAGGGCGCAAAAAAGCGCCCCGATGGGGCGCTTTCGCTGTTAGAAGTGCCTAGGCTGTAGGGGCGGGATCCCCGCGCCCTCTTTCCCTGCCCCGCCCTCCTTCCCTGCCTGGCCCCGTCGCTCACCAGCGCGAACTGCCCCGTGCTGTCGGTCTTGGCGACGCGCTGGCCCAAGCCATTGTAGAGGAAGGTGTCGTTCTGGCCGACGGAGTTGGTCACCGCCGTCAGCCGGTCCGCGTCGTCGAAGGTGAAGGTGTAGAAGGTGCCGTAGTAGTTCAGCCCGGTCTGGTTGCCGTTGGCGTCGTAGCCGTAAACTTCGCCCCCTGCGTTCCCGCTCGCCAGCTTGTCGTGCGCGTCGTAGACGAACGACTGGGACGGCTGGCCCCCGCTGGTCTGCGTCAGCCGGTTGCCGTTGTGGTCAAGGCTGAACTCCGAGCTGGGTGCTACTAATTCGTCAAGGAATGCTGTAGTACTAGGCGTAGGTTTTAAGCGGATTCCTCTTGACCATCGAGCGCATCCTGCAAGTTGAGCTGTAACTCGGCGTCACCCGGAACAAAATCCAGCCCATGACGACAGGCGGACGCAGCTTCCTCATGGCGGCCCAGATCATTCAAGGTCAGGCCAAGATTATTGTATGCGTCTGCATAATCTGGCTTGATTCTGATAGCAGTTTGGTATTCGCCAACGGCTTCTTCCAACCGATCTAGCTGCCTTAGAGCGTTTCCTAAGCTGTAATGTATGTCAGGCTCATTCGGGGCGAGGCGTAGGGCTTTGCGATAGGTCGCAACCGCCTCATGAAACCGACCAGCCTCTTTCAACCTGACGGCCAGATTGTAGTGGTTATCAACATCCGGGTCAAGGCGAAGAGCTTCCTGGTAACAAGGGATGGCCTGGTTGAAATCCCCCTTGGCTGCGAAGATATTTCCCATCATTTCATGCGCGAAGGCATCCTCCGGAGTCAGCCTAAGAAGCTCATGCCCTATAAGAAGCGCCTCATCCAGCTCACCATTGTCTTCCAGAGCCATGATTAACTTAGACAGAGTTAGGCTGAAATCAGGGTCTTGACGATTGGGGTCCTGATGTTCAGTGGCTTGATGTAGTGCCTCTTTGTACTCCAGGACGGCCTCCCTTATGTTGCCTTGCTCTCTGAAGTAGTCCCCTCGGTCAAAATGGTGCTGAAAGCGATTGCTGGCGTCGCTAATCATTACATCTTTGCCTTTCACACGAACTGCCCTCACGGGGAAGCTTAAAACCATCCGAAGGGGTCAAACTCAGGCTCGACCGTCCCCTCGCCTTCACCCTCATACACCTCACCCTCACCCAAAGGTTGCCGATAGCCCCTCATCTTGAGCAATTCCTCCTCCCCCTCGTTCCTTTCTTGAGCCTCCCTCATACGCTTTATGGACCCGTCAGGATCGCGAGTTGATTTTGACCTTTCCCCCAAAAACTGTACCATTCGCAAGGTGAGTATTGACCCGAAAGGTAGAATACTCGAATGCAGAAGAGCCAGTTCACCGACGCGCAGATCGTCGCCATCTTGCAGCAGGCCGAGAAGGGCGAACAGACTATCGCCGAAGTCTGCCGCCAGCACAACGTCTCCGAGAACAGCTTCTACCGCTGGCGCTCGCGCTTCGGCAGTGCGACCGTCAATGAAGCCGCCCGCCTGCGCGAGCTGGAAAAAGAGAACGCCCGCCTCAAGCGCCTGCTCGCCGAGCGCGACCTGGAGGTCGACATCATCAAGGAGATCCTGCAAAAAAAGTAGCCGAGGCCGCCGACCCGCTGGCCGAGGGGCGCGCGGTGGTCTCGCAGGCGGTGGAGCGCGGCCTCTCACAGCGCCAAGCCTGCCGCCTGGCGAAAATCTCGCGTTCCAGCGCCCGCTACCAGGCGCACCCGCGTGACGACCAGCCGCTCCGGGAGCAGCTTGAGCGGATCAAGCGGAAGCACCCGCGCTTCGGCATCCCGCGCGCCCACGCGCTCTTGCGGGCGGGCGGCCACCTCGTCAACCGCAAGCGCGTGGAGCGCGTCTGGCGAAAGAGCGGCCTGCAAGTGCCGCAGTGCCCGAAGAAGCGCAAGGTCAGGGCGGGGCGGCGCGTGCCCTGCCAGGCGGAGCACCCCGACCACGTCTGGAGCTACGACTTCCAGGAGGACGGGCTGCTCTCTGGTCGCAAGATCCGCCTGCTGAACATCCTGGACGAGTTCACGCGCGAGTGGCTGTCCGTGACGGTGGGCGTGTCCCTGACCAGCGGGGCAGTGCTTGCCGCCTTGAAGCCGTTGTTCGCTGTGCGCGGCGTCCCGCGCTTCGTCCGCAGCGACAACGGTCCCGAGTTCATCGCGGGCGAGGTCCAGAGCCTGCTTTCGAGCAGCGGCTCCGCGCCGCACTACATCGACCCTGGCTGCCCGTGGCAGAACGGGTTCCAGGAGAGCTTCCACGGCAAACTGCGCGACGAGTTGCTTGACCGCGAGGTCTTCGCCTCGGTTCAGGACGCCCAGGTGCGGCTGGGAGCGCATCGGCTCTGGTACAATGAGGAGCGTCCGCACAGCAGCCTGAAGTATGTGCCGCCCGCCGCGTATGCGCGGGCCTGGCAACGGGAGCAGGCGGAAAAGAAGCCGCCCGGCTAGACAACAGAAGCGCTCACTCTGCCCGTGGTGCATAAAACGGGGGAAACGTCACATTCCTGCCGCGATCTCACCAAACTTGAGATTGAGACGTAGCCCGGCTAGCATGGCCCCAAATCCATAATCGCCTAAAACATCGTAAGCATGATACAAGGGGTTTTTCCCTAAGCCGACCAGCCTGTTTTTCGGATCGCCACTTGATGTCGGATGAAAATGGGTGTAGGCATACCGCACTTTGTCAGCAAAAGTGGGCATTATCTTGAAGGACGCAGAGCCAATGTGGAATGAGAATAGAGGGGTGTTTGCGAAATTCCGCGCCGCATTGAAGCTGTTAGTCACATTGTAGCCAGTGATGTTGTGACTCATGCTAACTTGTGAGCCGACCGTGAACTGGAAGAGGACATTCCCGTTTTTGTCGGTCTCTTTGTAGACATCACCAACCTCGGTGTTCGGGTCTGACATCACACGGTTGACTATGTCCGTCTCCGACATGCCACTTGAGTTGAAGGGCGCGCATACTAAGCCACTGGGATCAGACCGATTCAAGGGACTGTTGCCGCAGTAGGCGTACCAGTTGTTCCCCGCCTCCACCGGGTCCTGAGAGATGAACCGCCCCGTCCGGCTGTCATAGTACCGATGCCCCAGCAGCTTCAAGCCGCTGTCCCCGTCCGACTGATACCCCGCCTCCCCGTTCCACGCAAAAGCCGTCGGGTTGTTCCCGAACCGGCTCACGCTGTTGCCGAAGGCGTCCCAGTTATACCCGTCCGTCGCACTCTGCCCGCCGTCCAGCAGGCCCCGGCTGTTGCCCTGCGCGTCCGCGACGTAGAACCGGCTCCCCAGGGCGTTGTACTCGCTGATGCCCGGCGTGAACGTCGTGTGCGCGTCCGAAAGCACGTCCGAGGCGGGGGAAACGCCGTCGGCCAGGTACGAGTAGCTGCCCGTCGGGTCGCTCTTGGACAGACGCATCCCCACACCCGTGTACCCGTAGCTGTCGCCGTGGCCGTCGGGGAACTGCTGGCTGACCAGCCGGTCCTCGTCGTCCCACACGAAGGTCGTCGTCTGCCCGTTCACCGTCTGCGAGATCAGGTTCCCGTTCGGGTCGTAGCCCTCGCTCTCGTTCAGGCCCCCCGTCAGCTTGTCGTGCGCGTCGTAGCTGAACTGCTGCACCAAGGCCCCGTTCACCGTCTGCGTCAGCCGGTTGCCGTTGTGGTCGTAGCTGTACTCGTGGTCGAAGGCCACCGGACCCGTCCGCACCTCCGAAAGAAGCTGGTTCATCCCGTCATACAGGAACGTGTTCACGCCCCCGTCGCTCTCCGAGCGCGACGCCAGGCTGCCGGCGGGCGTGTAGGTGTAGTGGTGGCTGTACGAGCCGCCCACAGCCGGGTAGCCGAACTGGAGGTCCTTCAGCAGCCCGCTCAGGGGGTCGTATCCGTAGCTGATCGTCGCGCTGTTCCCCAGCGTCTTCTGCCGCACCGTCCCGTCGTCGTTGTAGGCGAACGTGGTCGTCTCCCCGAACGGGTTCTGGAGGGTATACAGCCGGTCGCCCGCGTCATAGACGTAGGTGTAGGCAGCCATCGAGTTGGACGGGTTGAGGCCCGGTGCCCTCATGGTCTTGCGCTCCCCGCCCGCGTAGTAGGAGTAGTACACATCCCCCCGGCCGCTGTTGAGGTGCGTCAGGTGCAGCCCGTCGTCATAGTACCAGGTCGTCGTCCCGTTCCCGTTCGCGTCGTAGCCGTTCGTCGGGGTCGTGCCGATGCTCTCGCTCGTGCCGTCCTGGTAGGCGGCTCGTTGCGGGCCATCGTCTTGCAAGTACCCAGCCTACCGCGCCGCAAAACGGGGACGGCACCTACCGCCGGCATCAGTGGCTTTGCATCAGCCGCCACAATGCGGAGCCGGGCGCGATGCCGGTCACGGCTTCCAGGGCGGCGTCATCCCCCTCTTTCTGCCTTCGGGCCTGTAGCTCCTGCGCGCTCGGGTCATCGGGGGCATCGTAGTGGAACGCGGCTTGGATGACCTGTGCCAGCGCGTCCGGGGCGATGGAGTGTTTGAGGCAAAGGGCGGCAGCCCCGACGAGCCGGTCGTCGGGCCGGAGTTTGCGGAGCGGGTCGGCGGCGACGCGGGCGACGGTGTCGCCGAGGGCGCGGCAAGCGAAGCGGCGCAGGAGGTCGTCGGCGAAAGCCGTGAGGTCGGCCCGCGACAGCCCGTACTCGGCGATCAGGGCCGATACGGCTTCGGCCAGGGCGGCGCGGCAGACGGCGGAGACGGCCGGGTCGGCGGCGCACTGCCAGATGAACTCGTGGCCGCGCGCATGGCCCAGGTAGGCCAGGGCGGCGTGGCTCATGTTGTGGACGTAGAGCTTGCGCGCCTCATACGCTTCAAAGTCGGCGGCCAGAATCAGGCCGGGCAGGGCGGGCGGGTCCGAGCGGAGCATGGCCCGCGCGATGGGCAGTTCTTTGTACGGCTCGGCGACGACCAGCAGCGGGTCCTCGGCGCGCTGCTGGTCGGTGGCCATCGGGACCATGCGCCCGATGACGGTCTCGACCAGGCCGACCCGCGTGTCGAAATACGCCCGCGCCTCGGGGGCGATGTGTGGGAGGAGCAGGCCGCGCACCGTGGCGGCGGCGTGCCACTGGTTCTCGCACAGCAGGATGTCAAGGGGGCCACTGTTGGCTGCCGCGCGGGCGTTGATGCCGGCGGCCAGGGCGGGCGCGACGCGGGGCAGGATGCTGACGCCGACGGCGACGCTGACGAGGTCCGCCCCGGTGACCGCCCGCGTGACTGCGTCGGCGTCCCGCCGGGCGTCCAAAGCGCGCAGGCGGCCCATAGACAAATCCCGCGTCCCGGCATCAGACACCAGGCGCAGCGGGTACGCACCGCGCGCGCTCAGGGCGTCCACCAGGGCCGTGTCGGTGTCCACGAACGTCGTATGGTAGCCGGCCTCGAACAGCAGTTGGCCGAGGAAGCCGCGCCCGATCTTGCCCGCACCGAACTGGACGGCCTCTCTCATGGTGGTTTCCCTTGACATTCGGCCTACGCGCGGCCTATAATGTCTGAAATGTCCGTCTCCGTGATTATACCCGCCTTCAACGAGGCGGAACGCCTGCCGCTGACCCTGAGCGCGACCGTGGACTACTTCGCGGCCCGCCCCGAGCCGTTCGAGCTGCTTGTCGTGGATGACGGCAGCACGGACGCCACGGCCCAGGTCGTCGAGGACTTCGCCCGGCAGCACCCCGCCTTCTCGATCCAGTGCCTCGGCTACGGCGGCAACCGGGGCAAGGGGTACGCGGTGCGCTATGGGATGCTGCGCGCGGGTGGCGACACGCGCCTGTTCTGCGACGCGGACCTTGCGACCCCCGCCGAGGAGTACGAGGTCGTGCGGGCGGCGATGGAGCGGGACGGGACCCCCATCGGGATCGGCTCGCGCCCCCTGCGGGCCTCCAGCCTCCTGGTGCATCAGCCCTGGTATCGGGAGTGGCTGGGGCGCGGCTTCAACAAGGCCGTGCAGATTTTGGCCGTGCCGGGCATCGCCGACACGCAGTGCGGGTTCAAAGTGTTCACGGCGGAGGCCGCGACGGACGTCTTCTCGCGCTGCCGGCTGGACGGGTTCGCCTTCGACAGCGAGGCGCTTTACATCGCCCGGCGGCTCGGTTACGGCATCTCCGAGGTGCCGATCCGCTGGTCGCACAAGGACGGCTCCAAGGTCAGCATGGTCCGCGACGGCCTGCGTATGCTCCGCGACCTGTCCCTCATCCGCTGGACACACCGCCGACTACAGAAAGAGACGAAGCCCCGGACCGCCCCCACCGCCCACCCCAAAGCATGAAACACGAAGAATACGAGCGGATGTACCGCTTCGAGGACCGCTACTGGTGGTTCGTCGCCCGCCGCCACCTGATCACCAGCCTGCTCCGGTCGCACTACCCCCAGGACGGACGCTTGCAGATCCTGGACATCGGCTGCGGGACCGGCGCGATGCTGGACGAATTGGCCCACTTCGGCCACGTCGTCGGCGCGGACTATGCGCCCGAGGCCTTGCAGTTCTGCATCACCCGCAATGTCGGCGCGGACCTCGCCCGCGCCGACGTCCGCCGGCTGCCCTTCGCGGACGCCTCGTTTGACGTGGTGACCGCCATGGACATCGTCGAACACATTGACGACGACAAGGCCGCCTCCTGCGAGGTCTTCCGCGTCCTGAAGCCCGGCGGCCGGCTGCTCGTGACCGTCCCCGCCTTCCCCTCCCTGTGGAGCGAACACGACGAGGCCCTGCACCACTTCCGCCGCTACACCGCGCCGCACCTGCGGGACTTGTTCCAGCGCGTCGGACTGGCCGTGGACAAGGTCTCCTACACCGTCACCACCCTGTTCCCGCTGATCTGGGTGTTCCGCCAGGTCAGCAACCTGCTCCCCAAGCGGCGCGGCGAGGGCGAGAAGCAGGCGAACCTGATCAACTTCGCCGGCCCGGTCAACGCCGCCCTGCTGGCCCTCTCGCGCTGGGAGACGGGCCTCGTCGCCCGTCAGGACCTCCCCTTCGGCGTCACCGTCGTCTGCGTCGCCCGCAAGCCCGAGGGCGCGGCGGGCGGCGTCCGGAAGGCGCTGCCATGAGCCGCCCGCCGCTGCCGGTCCTGGGCGCGCTGGCCGGGGCCTCCGCCCTGCTGGCCTACGCGGTCGGCGTCGAGCCGTACCTCATCGAGACGGTCCATTTGGACCTCTACGCCCCGCGCCTGCCCGAAGCCTTCGAGGGCTATACCATCGTCCAGGTTTCGGACCTGCACATGAGTCAGATCGGCCGCCGCGAGCGCCTTCTGGAGCGCCTCGCCGCCGCCCTGCCGCCCGCCGACCTTCTGGCCTTCACCGGCGACATGATCCACACCTCGGCGGGGGCCGAGCCGTTCTTCCGGCTCGCCCGGTCCTTCCCCGCCCGCGACGGCGCGCATGCCATCTTCGGCAATTCGGAACACAAAAACGGCGTCCGCCCCTACGCCTTCTCCCGCGCCCTGGCCGAACACGACATCACGCCCCTCCTGAACCGCCACGTCGTCCTGGAGCGCGCCGGGGCGCGGATCGCTCTGGCCGGCGTGGACGACCCCGTGAACGACCTGGACCGCCTGGACGAAGCTTTGGCGGGCGTCCCCGATGACCTCTTCACCCTCCTGCTGATGCACTCCCCCGACGGCATCGCCGAGGCCGTCGTGCGCGGCGTGGACGTCGTGCTGGCCGGCCACACCCACGGCGGCCAGGTGCGCCTGCCCTACTTCGGCGCCCCCTACACCCACTCCCTGCTGGGCCGACGCATGAGCGACGGCTACTACAGCCGGGGCCGCCTGCGCCGCGCCATCGGCATCCGCCCCGGCCGCACCCAGCTCTACGTCACCCGCGGCATCGGCGTCAGCGGCCTGGCCCTGCGATTCCTGACCCGCCCCGAGTTGACCGTCCTCACCCTGCGGCGCGGCGCCCCGCACATGAAGCGCGTCTCCTGAAAAGTGCCGAGCGAACCCTTTCGCCTCCGTTCCGCGTTAGGACCGCATGAAGAAACGCTGGATCGCGTTAGCGTTCGTTGCTTTTGCGGTGGGTACAGGGCTGTATGCGGGCAGACGCCCGCCGGACCTTCCGCCACCGCTTACCATCCACAGCGGGGGCAGAGTGGCGGACCTGGCCCTATCGCCGGATGGACGGCTTCTGGCCGACTCCGCCATCGTCTCGGGCCGGGTGATCCTCTACGACACGGCAACAGGGCAGCAGTCTTACGCCCTCCCCGTCCGCACGAGACTTCTGCTCTTCTCCCCGGACGGCCGCCGCTTGCTGACCGAGAACACGTGCGCTGCGCCCACCAACCCGAACGGAAGCATACAGATTTGGGACACGGCGACGGGCGCGCAGCTCTCGCGGTTCGTCGCCCCGATGAGTAAGGCGAGTCAGGTCCGGGGCTGGGGGCCGGGCATCGCCGCGATTTCCCGCGACCTAAGCTGGACAGTCATGGACGATGGGGCAGGCGATACCGTCTACGACACGGCAACAGGGAACATCGTCAAGACTCTGCCCCTGCCGCCGGGGAGGTCCCAGGCCATGTTCTCGCCCGACCGGGGCCTGCTCGCGATCAGCAGCGGCACGGCGGAAAACCTCAAGGTCTGGGACACGAAGACGTGGCAGCCCGTCCGCGTACTGGGCGGTCCGATCTCCGGCGTCACCGGCATCCACTTTTCGCCGGACGGGACGCGGCTGGTCGTGGGGAGTAAAGCCGGGCTGGCCTGGTTGGACACCCGCACTTGGAAGCCAGGGGGCAGGTTCGCCTTCCCGAATCCGTATGGCCTTACCGGCGACTACTTCCACTTCTCCTCCGATGGCCGCTCGCTGCTGGTGAGCGAGGTAGAGCCGGCTTCCGGGATGCACCAGGTGGACTGCGGCACCAGCCATGAGACGCGCAGGGTGCCGAGACAGAAACTCCAGCACGTCAGCACGGTGGGAAACCGGGCCGAGGCCGAGGTCCTGCCGACGAGCTGGGGTTTCTTTTCTCTTGACAAGAGGAACACTTACTGCATCTGGGACACGACCAACGAAAAACCGCTCTACCAGATTGCAGTCCCGCTTACCGCGAACTCGCCCCGGATGGGTGATTTCCAGCCTCGTTCCACCGACCTCTCCGCCGACGGCCATGTGTTCGCCGTCGGCGGGTTCGCTGACGGGATCATCCGGGTCTGGCGTCTCCCCTAGCGGCAGAAGGCGATCCCCATGGAAGAAGAGACAAAACCACTCAGGCGCAACACCAGCCCCGACTTCGTCGGCATCGCGCGGGTGAAGGCCGAGCAAAAACGGCAACTGGCTGATTTCGAGCGGTGGGCCGCACACGGACAGTGGAGGCAGATACACGGCGCGCACTACGACTGGTGGATGTTCCCCATCCCCGCACCCAGCAGCGACGGCCTGAAGTGGACCGTTTATGCGGGCGACATCGCCGAACTCAAAGCGGATGAGGCGTACCAACGCGACTACCTGCGGGGCGTCGAGCTGCTGATGGCCTCCTGGGGATGGGACCTGGGGGCGCAGGATTTTCTGCCCGATCCACACCCGGACCAGCGGTGGCAGGACTGGCCCGTCCGGCTGTACAAAGCCGCCGTTTCGTTGCAGGCGTTCGGCTTTGACGCCCACTTCGCCTCCGTCAAGAAATACGCGCTCCTCTTGATCGAGCGGGGCGTCGGCATGGAGTGGAACCGCCGAAACCTCGCTGTGTTCTTCACCGAGGGCAAGGACCCATACAAGCAGACTAGAGGAGCGATCTCGACGGCCTGGGCTGCCGGGCCGGGATGGGTTGGAAGTGACTTAATGCACTGACGTTACGCATGGCCCGCTAGAGTGCCCCTGCCAGTCAGGACGAGGATGAGAATCAGGACGAGTGATTGAAATCACTCGCTCCGTTCGGATTTGTCCAAGGGACAAGGGAGCAGGTTTCCAGGGACTGGTCGCTGAAGGCGGGGGCTTCGGAGGGCGGGGGCTTTGGCCGGTCTTCTGTCCCCTGGACAGGTCCGGCGGCAGCGAGTGATTTCAATCACTCGTCCTGATTCTCATCCTCGTCCTGGCTCTCGTCCTCGTCCTGGCTCTCGTCCTCGTCCTGGCTCTCGTCCTCGTCCTGGCTCTCGTCCTCGTCCTGGCTCGTGGCAGCCGGTGCGTAACATCAGTTAATGCAGTGATTTAGCGCCATTTGGAGGGTGCCATGATGAAACGCCTGACGGTCCTGCTGCTTCTGCCGAGTTTGCTGCTGCTTCCGGGTCCTGCCCGCGCCTGCCTCAATGACCGGGACACGCTGGCCGAGGAGGTCAAAGGGCTGCCCGATGTCGTTCAGGTCGTCACGGGCCGTTTCGAGCGCGATCCGCCGCTGTATTATCAGATGCGCGTGGCCCGTGTCACCGCCGAACTCAAATCCGCTCCCGGCCTGCTCCCCGAGTATGACGACGCCGGTGTCGCGTGCGACCGCCTGGGGCTTGATGACGAGGCGATTGCGTGGATGGACAAGAAGCGGGCGCGGCTGGTGGGATCGAACGCGGCTGACCCGGCAGTTAAGGAACAGTGGTATCGCTACAACGCCAACGTCGGCACCTTCTGGGTGCATCGCTGGATACGCGCGGGGGCGGACCGCAAGCGCATCGAGGAAGTACGGAAGGCGCGGGGTTACATCGCCGAGGCCATCAAGATCAAACCGGACGCGCATTTCGGGCGCGAGAAGTATCAGCTCCGGGTGATGGACTGGATCATCAAGGGTCGGCCTTACGTCTCCGTAGCGGCGCGGGACAAGGCGGAGATGAGTGGGCGAGAAACTGCCGACCCCGCCCTTGCCTCCGCCCTCGGCACGGAGCCGGTCGAAACGTCCGGCGAGACGAAGGCGCTCTGCGGCTTGATCACGCTCGGCAATACCTGGGAGAGCGTGGACGTTTTCCAGGCCCTCGGCTCCTCCCTCCCCTACGAGGGCGGCAGCAAGCTTTATCCGCTGGTCAAGATGCGTTGCGACGAGCTGATCGACTCGGGCCACCGCTCGCTCATCCCCGGCTCGCCGTCCGGCGGCCCCCTCAAAGACCTGATCACCGTCGGCGAGACGGGGATGCCCCCGACAGACGATGACCGGCGGCTCTACCACCGACTGCGAGCGGACGCGGACGACTGGCAGAAGAAGCGGACCGATTACATGACGGCGCGGCTGACGGCGGGCCGCCACCCGGACACCGACCCCACCTTCTGGAACGAGTACCGCGACGCCGGCCCGCCGACGGTCGCCGACTCCTGGCAGCACCGGTATTACCGGAGACATGCAGTGCGAGGCGAGTCCGAAAACGGCTTCTTCTTTAACCTGATCTTCGAGGCTACCTTCTGCGGCTCCATCCTGCTCCTCGGCGGCCTCATCACCTGGCGGGTGCGCGTGCATCGCAAGCGGCGGCCGGCAAAGAGCGTCTGATGTCCGCGCGGGCCAGACAATGGCCGTCAGCCCGGCAGGCGCTTGACGCAGGCGACTTCCGGGACGCCGAAGACGAAGCCGAGTTTGCGGTTGACGGCCAGCATGGCGGCGTTGTCCTCGTGGTTCTCGGTTTCCATGCGCGCGAGGCCCCGCCGCTTGGCTTCCGCGAGGCAGCGCACCTTCAAGGCCGTCGCGATGCCGCGCCCCCGCCAGTCCGGGTGTACGCCGGTGAAGTACCATTCCAGCCCGGTGACGACGCCGACCATGGCATCACCCGGCCCGGCGACGGCCACAAAGACCGTCTCCGGGTCCCACCCCTCAAACTCCCCCTCCCACGTCTCGAACGGCGCGGGGAAATACGGCCCGACCTCACGGAACGGCTGGGACGCCCGCGCGGCCTGTTCCAGCGCATGGAGGGCGAGCCGGTTCCGGGGGCTGTCCCCTAGCTCCGCGTAGGTCAGCAGCCGCACCCCTTGCGCCTCGGCGCGGCGCAAGGCCTCGGCAAACCGGGCGAGGTCAAACGCCGCAAGGTCGAGCGAGGAGGGCAGGAACCGTTCCAGCGGCTCGAAGCCGCGCGCCCGGAGGAACGGCCCCGCCGGGGCGTCGGGCGTTTCCAGATAGCTCGCATAAAGCAGGCGAGCCTGGCGCTCAGACGCGAACTGCTCCATGCACCCATACAGCGCGCCGCCGATGCCCCGGCGGCGGTGGGCCGGGGCGACGGCCAGCGTGAAGTGGCACTGCCCGGCCCGGCGCGACGGCGCGGGCAGGCTCCGGTCGGTCGCCTGCAAGTGCCCGACCACCGCGCCGCCGTCCGTCACCGCCAGATGCAGGGACGTTCCCGGCCCGTTGCCGTGCCACCAGTCAATGACGGGCATCCCCAGCCCGCTCAGTGCGGCGCAGTCCTCGTGCTGGAATGGGCGTACAAGGGGTGAGGACATGCTGAACTTTTCCCCGACGCCTGCGTCAGACGATTGATTGTCCCGATTAACCCTTTAAGGACACCCTGATGATTGACCAATACACCAAAGACACTGCCCACCTGCTGCGACGCGCGACCTTCGGCGTGGACGCGGCGGCCATCCGCGCCGCCTCCCAGGCCGGCCTGGCCGCCACCACCGACGCCCTGCTCCACCCGGAGCGGACGCCGGACACGCTGGACGACGACGGGCTGCTGAACCGGCTCGCCTCCCTGCTGCCGCTCCCCAAGAACGCGGGCATCCCGACCCAGGCCGTCCGGATGTGGTGGGCGCACCGCATGGTCGCCACGCGCAACCCGCTCGTCGAGAAGATGACCCTGTTCTGGCACGGGCATTTTACCTCCAACGACGGCGGGGCGCAAGGCGAGTTCCTGTACAAGCAGAACCAGATGCTCCGCCGGAACGCCCTGGGCAGCTTCCGGACGCTCACCCTCGCCGTCGCCCGTGACCCCGAGATGATGCGCTACCTCAACGGCAACCAGAACTACAAGGCGCATCCCAACGAGAACTTCGCCCGTGAGCTGATGGAGCTGTTCACCTGTGGCATCGGCCACTACACCGAGGACGACGTCAAGGCCGCCGCCCGCGCCTTCTCGGGCTGGAACCTGCGCGCCGGGGAGTTCGCCTTCAACGTCAACCAGCACGACAACGACCCCAAAACATTCATGGGAAAGACCGGCAACTGGAACGGGGATGACATCGTGGACATCCTCGTCGCCCACCCCGCCACCGCCAACCGGCTCTGCACCCAGCTCTGGGCCTACTTCGCCTACCCGGACCCGGAGCCGGAAGTATTGGCCGCCCTGGTCAAAACCTACTACGCCAGCGGCTACGACATCCGCGCCATCCTGGACCAGCTCTTCCGGTCGCGCGCCTTCTACTCGGACCGCGCACGCTTCGCGGTCATCAAGTCGCCCGCACAGTACGTCATCGGCACGGTCAAGATGCTGGGGCTGGACAAGGCCGTCGAGCTGGCCCTGCCCGACATCACGCCCGCAAACGATATGGCCGCCACGCGCGCCGCACAGGCCGCGCCAACCGGGTCCGGCCAGCCCGCGCCGCTGCTCACGACGCCCGCCGCCACCCCGCAGCTCGCGGCGGGCCGGCGGATCGCCATCCTGGCCGGTCTGCCGACCGCCATGCGCTCCATGGGGCAGAACCTGTTCGCCCCGCCGAGCGTCAAGGGCTGGGACGGCGGCACGGCCTGGATCAATACCTCCACGCTGATGTCCCGCGTCTCGTTCGCCAACACCATCTCGTTCTCGCGCGTCCTGTTCGGCGGCCAGACCGCCCGGCTGACCGACTACGTCCAGCAAAACAACCTGACTCCCGAAGGCTGGGTGGACTTCCTGGCCGACGCCCTCGGCCCGCTCCCCCTGTCGCCCGCCACGCGGCAGACGATGATCGAGTACGTCCAGGGCACCGACGCCCCCGCCCCGGCTGCTCGGAACGTGGACTTTGTGCCCGGCCAGTTCGTCGCGCCGCCCCCGGCCGCCGCCCCCGGCGTCCCCGGCCCCTACCGGCGCGGGATGCGGGCCAATGGCCGCGGCTACAACCGGCTCCAGGGCATGGCCTACCCCGGACTCGAAGGACGCCTGCGCGGCGTCATCCCGCTCCTCATGGCGACGCCCGAATTCCAGGTCTGCTGAGTCCTCAGCCCTGCCGCACTGTCTCCCGTTTTCCGAAAGGCAAAGAACATGAACGTCACACGCAGAGATTTCCTGAAGAAGAGCGCGACCACCGTCGCCGTCGGGCTGGCCGTCCCGCCCTGGCTCGCCAAAATGGTCTGGGCCGACTCGGTCACCGACAATGCCCTGGGTGCCGGCGGCAATACCGCCAAGCGCTCCCTCGTCGTCATCCAGCTCACCGGCGGCAATGACGGCCTGAACACCGTCGTGCCCTATGCCGATGCCGCCTACCACAAGGCCCGGCCCGTCCTCGCCCATGCCGACGGCAAGGTGCTGCACCTCAACGACCACGTCGGCCTCAGCCCCGTCATGACCGGCATGAAGGCCCTCTACGACCAGGGCCGACTCGCCATCATCCAGGGCGTCGGCTACCCGAACCCCAACCATAGCCACTTCCGCTCCATGGAGATCTGGCAGACCGCCGAACCCGAGAAGATTGCCCAGGAAGGCTGGGTCGGACGCTACCTCGACGCCATCCGGTCGGGCCGCACCTCGCCTCTCACCGGCATCAACATCGGCAACGAGGCCAGCGAAGCCTTCACCAGCGCCCACGCCGCCGTGCCCAGCATCCAGGGCCTGGCGAACTTCGGCTTCGTCTTCCCGCACAACGCCGACGGCGACGCCCACACCGCCGCCTTGAAGAAGGTCCAGATGGGCGACTCCAATACCCCGTATGGCCGCTTCTTCCAGGAGACCGCCCAGGAGACCTACGACAGCGCCGACCAGATCTCGGCGGGCATCAAGAAGTACCATTCCACCGTCCAGTACCCCGCCACCCCCTTCGGGCGCGGGATGCAGGAGATCGCCCAGCTCATCGCGGCGGGGCTGGGGACGCGCGTCTTCTACATCTCGACCGGCAGCTTCGACACCCACGCCCAGCAGATCCGCCGCCACGACACGCTCTGGAAGGACGTTTCGGACACGCTGGCTGCCTTCCAGTCCGACCTGGAGCAGATGAACGCGGGCGACGACGTCCTCACCCTCGCCTTCTCCGAGTTCGGCCGCCGCGTCCACGAGAACGCGAACGGCGGCACCGATCACGGCACCGCCTCGGAGATGTTCCTGCTCGGCAAGCCCGTCAAGGGCGGCCTCTACGGCTCCTACCCCAGCCTGAGCGACCTCGACGCCGGTGACCTGAAGTACACCACCGACTTCCGCTCCGTCTACGCCACCGTGCTCGACCGCTGGCTCGGCACCAACAGCGAGATCGTCCTGGGCAAACGCTACGAAGACCTGAAGTTCATCTAGCCTCTCGGACGGCACACGCCGAACGCCCGCCGCGAATGCGGCGGGCGTTCTTGTTGTCAACGATGGTTTGCTATACTATAGCCGCTCACGTTCGCCCGCACATGGAAACCGTTCCGGGCTTCTTCCGTGGCTTTTGTGTTTTCGCGGTTTCTTTGGTATAATGTCTCCGAAGGCAGCAAGCGGCTAATCATAGCGCAGACATTCATCACTACAGCAGTACTGTTGCTAGAAACTTCTGTTGCTAAGATGCGGCAATAGCCGCTGTTATCTCGTAGTACATCGTAGTCACGCGCGGTACAGTAACAAGTTGGGCCGCTCGGCGGAAGCGTTGGCAGCGTCAGGTGTCATAAGAAAAACAAAAATGTTGAACCCTGTTTGTATCCAATGCAAGAAGCCACTAACTCCAGGAAGCAACTTTTGTCCTCATTGTGGCTTGGCTTTTAATCAGCCTGTGCCGATTGTTGATGAAAAAAACGGGATCAGGAAAAAGTGGCATCCAAGAATCAAAGTGTTTGTCACGCTTGCCTCTGTGTTCCTAATTCTTTTTCTTTTCTTGCTACCCTATGGTCTAAACGCCAAAAATAAAGCGGATAAGTTGGCCGCGATTATGAATCCGATAGTTGAGCAAATTAACTCCAACAAAATGCAAGGCGAGATCGCCGACGGCCAACGTATTGATGCTGATTCTGTTGAATGGCCTTATCATGGTCATGTGACTGAAATAAGAGTTGTATTAGAGCCACTTTGGGATAAGCCCGTTGAATATGGGGGCGAGTCTAAGGAATGGCTTGAAAGGCGATGGTCAGGCTGCTTCGTATCTTGGTGTCTTCAAGCTGGCTATTCTGATGCTGAGGCTAATACGGTCACTATCCACTTTGAGGATAAAGCAGGAAACAATCTTGGAGACATTAGCCCCGTAGATTTTATGAGAAGGGATGGCATTGCTGGGCCTGGAAGTTAACCTCACGCTCTCCACTGATGTGGAACATCGTCGGTAAGTGGTCGTTCAGAAAGAGGTGCTTTATGATTGATGAAACTGAAAAAGAATTATTGGTAGCCGCGTATGAGGGGAAAAGTAGTAGCTACCAAGTAGTCTACTCTGTAGGGTTTGATAGCCCTGCCGTTGAGAAGAGGTATTCTGAAGCGATCAACGACTTACAAGCAAAAGATTTGATGGACGTGCAGCATGTCTATTCATCTAACACCACGGCTCGGCCTCAGCAAAGTATTTGTTGCTTAACTCGTCAAGGGGTGAGTTATGTCGAAGAGAACAATCTTGTAGCTGATAGTGTCGCCTCAGAACACCAGAAAGCTAGACTGTTGATACAAGAAATGGAAGATGCGGAAAAGGTAGGAGACACCAGCCGAAAAACCAACTTGAATACATCGTTTCAGCAACTTAGTCCTGCAATCCAAGCAGATGCAAAACAATATCAACATCTAAAATAAAGACAGCAACGAACGGCTTTGCGCGAGCGGCCCAACAATGCGCTGCACCTGATGCCGCCGCCAGTGCCTATTCTATATCGGCTGCTTGTGCAGGCGGTGCCGCAGGTGAGCGTTGCCATTAGGCCGCTGGGTCGGCGCATTCCTATCTAATCCACCATTTAGAGCAACTTCGTATAAGGAGGCTAAATTTGCAAAAAGATTTTATAGTCAAACTGTTGACAAGTTTCGGCAACGGGCTTGAGAAGATTACAGTGAAACAGGGCACATCTCTCCGACAAGTGTTGGAAACGTTTGAATTAGTGACATTTGAAGAGTATTTGATGAAGGTTAGTGGTGAAGTAGTAGATCAAGACTACTTGCTACAGCCAGACGATTATGTTGTTATAACCCCCCGTAAGGTTGAGGGTGCAGCTCCAACCTGCGAACTTCGCAAACTGAAGAAATACTTGAAAGACTTAGGATGGGTTCAAGAAGCTGGAACAGTTGGCGACCATGAAAACTGGCGAAGCCCAGAGGGCTTACTGTTGCAATTAAATCCTGCTAAACTGGATAGCAAGGTTGCTGATTTAGCATCCCATAAAAAGTGTGCGACGATTTTAGGCATAAACTTCCAAACTTTATACGAAACTGTAGCAAGTCACAGGTAAAGCCGAAGCCTTTTCAGCCAGTAGCCCAGTAATGTGCTGCACCTGACGCCGCCGATGCCTTGTGCTTTGCGAGGCCAGGTGCTTTGCGTGCGGTATCGCCGGTGAGTGCCGCCGTCGGGCTGCTTGCATGCACAGATTGTTGCTCGTGTAATTCTCACCCTCTCTACAGTCTGGGTCAAAATGGCATATTCAGGTCATGATGAAATTGAATTAGGTTCCTTACAAGAACAACTAAAACAATTAGTAGCAGAGCGTAGAGATAATCTAAATGGCAACATGGCATTTAGCTTTGGATATGATCCCACTGTTGCGGCTATTGAACAACAAATAAATGTAGTTCAAGCAAGAATTAACAGCATTTTTGACAGAGTAACTTCCCAATCTGAAGGAAGCAAGAATTCACATAAGGTTGTAATATATGATGAGGAGTGCGAAGAGTACACGCATTTTGAGGTTGGGGATATTGTCAGTAGTAATTCTGGTAACTATTACGCTGTAAACCGCGAGGCAGCACTTGGACCTATTCTAGAGAAGTGTCAAGTAGGCCAAACGATAAGTCTTGGCTTGGTCGTTTCCGTCGATGATAGTCCTTTGTTGCCAAAACATGAGCATGAAGCAGCCAAACTAAAATATGCAGAGGCCAAAGAATTAGTCAGATTGGCAGCGGAAAGACATGCGAGACAACTTATTCTTGCAGAAGAATTAGAGCGACAACAACGCCAAAAGTTACACGCTGAGAATGAGGCGAAGGCGAGGCGTCAGCGGCATATAGAGCAGGAACAAAGGCGACAGAAAGAGAAAAAGCATCAGCAAGAGATAGAAAGGCAACTGTCTGAAGCTAGAGAGGTGCCTTACATTACGATAGATGAAGCAAAATCACGTCTGCAAGAAATCAGAACCAAATACCACACAGGTAATGCGGATAAGTCAGCTACTATACATGATCTATCGGTTTTACAAATAAGGTGCCAGAAAAGCTTCGCGGCAGCTTCTTCTCATCAGAGTGATTCATCAGGTGCAGGAGCAATCATAGGGGGACTGATTGGCTTCATTGGCGGCCCGATAGGAGCCATGATTGGGGCAGGCATCGGAGCTGCCCTTGGCAGTACCGGTAAGGAAGCCTCAGAGAAAGACAGTTGGGGTCGCCCGATGCGGAATTTAGAAGCGTTCTTGGAGAAGCTATCCAATCGATGAGCTGACGCACTTGATGTACAACAACTGGTCCAGCAAAGCGTTGCACCCGACGCCATCCGCGTCTTTATCTCTACTGGAACAATGCTCAAGAAGCCTACCTTAAGACAACGCGCCAGCCGAACATCATCCGGTGACAGCGATGACACGAACTTACGAGCCGGAGGAGTCCGAGGCAGACACGGACGAGGAGCGCCCCATTGCTGTTCTCGCGGAGAGGCGGCGGCAGTTCCTCTCGATGTTGAACGCGCGGGAGCCTCAGTCAGATCAATAGAACGCCCGACGCATCTGCGGCGGGCGTTCTGCTGTCAAAGGCAGTGCATATCGGGTATAATGGTAGACAAGTAAGTCATCCCAGGCAGGTACGGGCAGGGAGACGCTAACGCAGCAAACACAAAAAATGCGAGAACGAACTGGCGGCGGAGAGCGCAAGGGGACGCGGAAAATCGTTGTTATGCAAATTTGTCGAAACGAACTCCCCGCGCACTCTGCTCCACCACCTTTCGCAGCACCCAGGGCGAGGGCTTATGGAGGGGAGGCACAGGGGCCTCCCCCTACGCGCCCCTGGAGTTCCCGCCAGGCATTCTGTCACGGGTAGGGGCAACCCCCTGTGGTTGCCCTCCGTTGTGGTTGCCCTCCGTTGTGGTTGCCCTCCGTTGTGGTTGCCCTCCGTTGTGGTTGCCCTCCGTTGTGGTTGCCCTCCGTTGTGGTTGCCCTCCGTTGTGGTTGCCCTCCGTAGGCAGTCGCACCGCAGCACCCCCTATGTCTACGGCGGGCGTTCTCGTTGTGGTACAATGCCACCATCAAGTCTCGGCATCGCAGGAGGTGTGGAATGTCTGTCACTGCTACAGCGGCCCCGACTTATCAGGCGGAAGAAACCGACGAAAAGATGCAAAGGGCGAAAGCCCTCTACGAGAGCAAGCTGAAGGCGAAGCTAGAACCGGAGTTCAACAACAAGTTCATCGCCATCGAGCCGGACACGGAGGCTTACGCCATCGCCGACTCAAGCGGGAATGCGATGCGGGCGATGTACAAGACGCATCCCTCGAAGCCTGTTCTTCTGATGAAGATCGGCCCGGAGCCGGAAACCGAACTGGCGATTCGTATCCTGGGGGCGGAGGCGCTGGCAAAGATGCGGCAGAAATGATCCTCGGTTACACTCGGGACAGGTTCCCCCGCATCAGCCTCAGTTTGCCGGGTTTAGACGGCCCTCTCCGTGTCGAGTTCATCGTGGACACGGCCTTCGACGGTGACTTGGCCCTGCCCACTCATCTAGTCTCGCGCCTGGAAACCGTTTATTCCGCTTCCCGCCGGGTCCGTTTGGCCGACGGCTATGAGAGCAGCCAGGCATACCGCCAGATCGAATTGACATGGGATGAGGATGTCATCCCCATCGAGGTCCTGGTCATGGAAACCACGCCGCTCATCGGCGTCCTGCTGATGAAGGACTATTTGCTTCAAGCGGAAATGCAGGACGGCGGCGAGGTGTCGCTGGAACCGCTGTAACAGCCCAGACTGTCCCGTCGCCTTGACACCCGCCGGGTTTAGTGTTATCATCAGGGCATGCAACTTCCTAAACCCTTCCTCCGCGCTCTGCTGCCGCTGACCGCCCTCTGCGCCGTCGCGGCGTCTGCGGGCGCTCAGGCCGTATCCTCCCTCCGCCCGCCCGCCGTGCCGCTGGTGACGGACGACCCGTACCTGAGCATCTGGTCTGAGGCCGACCGCCTCACCGACAAGGCCACCGTCCACTGGACCGGACGGCCGCACTCGCTGACGAGCATGATCCGCGTGGACGGGCAGGCCTTCCGGCTGATGGGGGCGAAGCCCGCGACTGTCCCGGCCCTGCCGCAGACGGCCCTGCGGGTGCTGCCAACGCGGACGGTCTACGACTTCGAGAACCCCGCCGTCCATGTCACGCTGACCTTCATGACGCCCAAGCTGCCCTCCGACCTGGACGTGTATGGCCGCCCCGTGACCTACCTCACCTGGGACGTGCGCGCTTTAGACGGCCGGAAGCACGCGACTTCGGTCTACTTCGACAACAGCGCCGAACTCGCCGTCAACTCGCCCGACGAGGCCGTCGTCTGGCAGCGTCAGGCGATGGGGCCGCTGACCGCCCTGCGGATCGGCACCCAGGCCCAGCCCGTGCTTGGGAGCAGGGGCGATGACATCCGCATCAACTACGGCTACGCCTACGCCGCCGCGCCTTCAGCGGGGACGCAGGCCGCGCAGGGGGCGGCAGACGTCGTGCAGGGGGCATTCGTGTCCGGCGGCAGGCTGCCGGGCCGCGAGGACACCCGGCAGCCGCGCGCCGTCAAGGACGCCATGCCCGTCTCGGCCCTGGCTTTGGATTTCGGGAAGGTCGGGGCGGCCCCGGTCTCGCACTACGTCCTGCTGGCCTATGACGAGATTTACGAGGTCCGGTTCTTCCGGCAGAATCTACACCCGTACTGGCGTCGGAACGGCGCAGGCCCTTCCGACCTGCTCCAGACGGCGGCGCGGGACTACCCGGCCTTGTCGGCGCGGTGCGCCGCCTTCGACGACTCCTTGATGGCCGACCTGACCAAGCAGGGCGGCGCGCGCTACGCCCAGATCGCCGCCCTGGCCTACCGGGAGGCCATCGCGGGCACGGGCCTTGCCGCCGACGCCGACGGGAAGCCGCTGCTGTTCACCAAGGAGAACACCTCCAACGGCGACATCGCGACCGTGGACGTCATCTTCCCCGCCGACCCGATCTTCGTGCTGTTCTCCCCCGCCCTGGCGAAAGCCTCGCTCGTCCCCGTCCTGCTCTATGCGGACTCGCCGCACTGGAAGTTCCCCAATGCGCCGCACGACCTGGGGACGTACCCCGTCGCCAGCGGGACCGATGACGGCGGCGAGGGCATGCCGGTCGAGGAGAGCGGCAACATGCTGATCCTCCTGGACGCCATCGCCAAGGAGGACGGCAACGCGGGCTTCGCCTCCCGGTGGTGGCCCAAGGTAACGCAGTGGGCCGAGTACCTCCAGTCTTACGGCCTGGACCCCGAGGACCAGCTCTGCACCGACGACTTCATGGGGCACCTGGCGCACAACTCCAACCTGTCCGTCAAGGCAATCATCGGCCTGGCCGCCTACGGGGACATGTGCCGGATGCGCGGCGACAACGCGGCGGCGGAGAAGTACTCCGCCATGGCGAACGGCTTCGCGAAACACTGGGTCCAGGCGGCGGGCGACGGCAACCACTCCCGGTTGGCCTTCGACAAGCCGAACACCTGGAGCCAGAAGTACAACCTGGTCTGGGACCAGATCCTGAACCTGCACGTCTTCCCTCCTGCGGTCGCGTCGTCCGAGGTCGCCTACTACAAGACGGTCATGCAGCCTTACGGCGTCCCGCTCGACTCGCGGACGCACGGGACCAAGACGGACTGGTCCATCTGGAGCGCCACGATGGCGGACGACCGGGCCGATTTCGAGACTCTGGTTTCGCCGATCTACGATTATCTGAACACGACCACCGCACGTCAGCCATTAGCAGACCAGTATGCGACCGACGACATCAAAAGCGTCGGCATGCACGCCCGCCCGGTCGTCGGCGGCCTGTTCATCAAGATGCTGTCCGACCCCGCCCTGTGGTTCAAGTGGTCCGCGCGCGGCGCGGACGTGCGCGGGGCGTGGGCACCCTTCCCCGCCCAGCCGACCCTGGAAACCGTCGTGCCCACGTCGCAGGTCACGCCCATCGTCTGGCGCTACACGACCACGGCCGGCAAGCCCGCCGCCGACTGGTACAAGGCCGGCTTTGACGACTCGGCCTGGAAGGAGGGGCCGGCGGGCTTCGGCACCGACCCGCCCGGCGTCAAACCTAACACGGTCTGGTCGGACTCGCCCGGCGACCTCTGGATACGGAGGAAGTTCGACATGCCCGCCGGCAGGTTCGGCGACCTGGAGTTCCTGTGCTACCACGACGAGGACGTCGAGATCTACATCAACGGCGTCCTCGCCGCCGGCGCGAACGGCTTCACGTCCTCCTACGACACCCTCCCCCTGTCGGCGGCGGGCCGCGCCGCGTTGCACACCGGCACGAACGTCATCGCCGCCCACTGCCACCAGACGACGGGCGGCCAGTTCCTAGACATTGGCCTGGTCAACGTCACAACCCCCGCGCACTAGGCGCAGCGGGAGGCAGCAAAACGCCGGGGCGCGAATGATCGCGCCCCGGCGTTTCTTTGTTCGGTCACATATACCCCGCCGCGCCCAGCAGTTCGCGGGTTTCGTCGTCCGCCTCGCCGGATTCTAGGAGCCGCTTGGTCAAGGCATCAGAGGGCTTCTGTCCGTAGATGGCGGACTTCATCCAGGCGGGGCCGTAGCCGAACAGCAGCAGGCGGCGGAGGGTGCCGCCGGGGCGGGTAGGCAGGGCGCGGTGCCACAGATTGCCATGGGCGAAGACGCAGCTCCCCGCCGGGAGCGAGAGAACGACCTGACCGGGCTTGTCGGCGAAGTCGCCGGCCGCCAGCGCATCGGCCTGACGGGCGTGTGAGCCGGGGACTACGCAGAGCGGGCCGTTCAGCTCGTTCGTGTCGTCTAGGTACAAAAGAATGTCCAGCGTGTTCGGGGGCGAGTACCAGGCGGGAAGCGGGTCCGGGACGACGCGCTGGTGGAAGTGCCACTCCGTCTCCTGGTGCGGGTCGTCGGGGTAACAGATGCGGCCCGTGAAGCCGCGCACGGAGACGGCGGGGCCGAGCAGTGCGCGGGCGATGGAGAGGGTCGGCGCGAACTTCAAGAAGTCCAGGAAGGCAGTGTGCTTATCCATCAGGTGCCGGATGAAGACGCCGCCGAAGCTCTTGCCGCCGCCCTTCTCCAGCGTCTCGTCCTGCGCGACCGTCTCATCCAAGGCCGCCCGCAGGCGCTCCACCTCGGCCATCGGCAGCAGGCGCTCGCGGACGAGGTAGCCCTGCATAGCAAGATGGGCAAGTTCTTCCGAGGTCGCCAGTGCCTCCACCTGCCGCTTTGGAAAAGCCCGGTGGGCGTCGTTCGTCTGGTAGTCAATCACGGTGCGGCCTGGGATACTGCCTTCGTTGTAGGCGATGCTCATGCGTGTTTTCCTTCCAATAGCTTTAGCAGACTATCCAGCGGATAGGTCTTGCCGGCCTGGGTTTCCAATCTCGTCGTCCGGTCGCCAAGGCGCACGGCGCACGGGCCGCCGACGTGGGAAAGAATCGCGACTCGCGTCAGCCTGCCCTCGTGCCAGGTCATATTTACCTCAAAGCCGCCCCGCGCCCGCAGGCCGCCCACCGAGCCGGAAGGCCAGGCGGAGGGCAGGGACGGGAGCAGGTGCAGGTCGCCCTCGTGGCTTTGCAGAAGCATCTCGCAGACCCCGGAGACCGCGCCGAAGTTGCCGTCTATTTGGAACGGCGGGTGCAGGTCGAACAGGTTGGGGGCGGTCCGGTCCGGCGTCAGCAGCATCCGGACCAGCTTGTGGGCGTGGTCGCCGTCCCCGAGACGCGCCCAGAGGTTGATCTTCCAGGCCAGCGACCAGCCGGTCGCCTCGTCCCCGCGCGTCTCCAGCGACTTGCGGGCGGCGTCAAACAGGGCGGGGGTCCCGCGCCGGGTGATCTGGTGGCTGGGGAACAGGCCGTACAGGTGCGAGACGTGCCGGTGGTGCTGCTCCGGTGCCCCCGCGTCCCAGTCCTCCAGCCACTCCTGGAGCTGACCCGCCTGCCCGATCTGCATGGGGGCGAGACGGACGCGGGCGGCCCGCACCTGGGCGCGGAAGTCGGCGTCCGTGCCTAGAACCTCGGACGCCTGGGCGCAGGCGTCGAAGAGGTCGCGCAAAATCTGCATGTCCATCGTCGGCCCCGCGCAGACGTTCGCTCCGGGGTGGTGCGGGTTTTCGGGCGACACGGAGGGGTTCGTGACCAGCCACTTGTGCGTCGGCTCCTCGACCAGCGTGTCTAAAAAGAACTCCCCCGCACCCTTCATCATGGGGTAATGGGTCTTCAAAGCCTCTTTGTCGCGCGTGAACTCGTAGTGGTCCCAGAACGATTTACACAACCATGCGCCGCCGGTCGGCCACATCCCCGGCTCGGCGTAGTCCACGGGGGCAGTCCCGCGCCAGCCGTCGGTGTTGTGGTGGCAGACCCAGCCGCCCGCGCCGTACTGCACTCTGGCCGTGTTCCTCCCTGCGTCCGCCAGCTCGCCGATCATGCTGAACAGGGGCGCGTAGCACTCCAACAGGTTGGCCGGTGCCGCAGGCCAGTAGTTCATCTCCGTGTTGATGTTGACCGTGTACTTGCTGCCCCACGGCGGGGAGAGGCTGTCGTTCCACAGCCCTTGCAGTGTGGCGGGCTGGCCGCCGGGCCGTGAGCAGGACAGGAGCAAATAGCGGCCATACTGGAAGTGCAGGGCGGCGAGCGCGGGGTCGCGTCCATCAGCAAACGCCTTGACGCGCTCGTCGGTCGGCCTGCTTGCGGCCTCCGTCGCGCCGAGATCGAGGGCGACGCGGCGGAAGGGACGCTGGTGGTTGGCGACATGAGCATCACGCAGCTTAGCGTATGGGCTGCGGGTGGCCTGTTCCAAGAAGCCCGCAGCCAACCGAGAGGGATCTCCGCTGGCATCGCGGTAGCTCTTGTAGCCGGTGCCGACGGACACCAGCACGGTCACGGTATCGGCACCCGTCACAGTCAATCGCCCGTCCCCCGCATGAACCGTCCCACCTTCGGCCTTAGCCCATGCCAGCGCCTGGAAGTGGACGGCTCCCTTGACGCCGTTCGCGTCACCGCTAATACCGTGCAGAGCGAGTGTGTTTACGTCGGGTACAGTCACCTCGGATTTCTGCGGGCTGTCGAGGGCAGCGGTAAACGAGATACTGCCTGGCCTGTCCGCCGTCAGGCGCATGACCAGCACTTGGTGAACGGCGCTGATGAAGCACTCGCGGGTGTAGTGGACGCCGCCCGTCGTATAAGACACGCGGGCGATAGCCGTGTCCAGGTCTAGTTCGCGGCGGTAGTCGGACACCATGCCGGGCGCGGGGAAGTCGAGCGTCAGATGGCCGACGGTCTGGTAAGGCAGCTCGGGCGCGGGGATGCCCATGAACTTGGCATTGATGAGCGCCTGGGCCTCGTGCCACTCGCCGTCAACGATCAAGCGGCGTATCTCCGGCAGGACCGCCAGACCCTCGGGATTGGCGGGAGTGTAAGGGCCGCCCGCCCAGATGGTCCCTTCGTTAAGCTGAAGCCGCTCGGTCTCGACGCCGCCGTAGACCATCGCGGCCAGGCGGCCGTTACCGAGCGGCAAGGCTTCCAGCCATTTTTTGGCCGGGCGGCGATACCAGAGCGCGAGCGGCTGCGTCGGCGGTGAGGCTTCCCCGGTGAATATCACGTTCCTGTCTCCTGTCTCGGCCCCCAGCCTCAGAGTCACCGTCCCGGCAAGGGGCGCGATAACGCGGCCCGGCGCACTTGTGAACCGCCAGTCACCCAACACGACGGGCAGCACAGCCGCCGACTGCGGTCCGGACGCGGCGCGGCGGGCGATCTCCGCCGCCGCCAATGCTCGCCCGTATACGGCGGCCCGCAGGATGCGGCCATGGAAGCGGTTCTCCCCGTTCGGGTCCATCCCGACCCGCAGCGGAACCGGTGCCGGAGCCAGTGGCGGGAACGCGCTGTCCGTGACGCGGGCGACCTCCTTGCCGTCAACATAAAGCGCCATGACCTTCCGCGAGGCACTGTAGACGCCGGCAACGTGGGTCCAATGGTCACTAGACAAGTGGGCATTGTAGGAACACTGGCCTTTGGCCGTGATGAGGCGGAGGGAGTTGCCGGGGTAGGTGTCCAGCAAAAAGCCGGCGTTAGTCCCCGGCGGCGACTTGTCGAGGATGCGCCCTCCCCCCTGCGGCATGAGGTCCGCCTTCACCCAGGCTTCCAGCGTGACGGCATCAGCACGATCGAGGGCGCGTTCCCCGGCGGCCTGATAGATCGGCCCGTTCTCAGACAGCGCCAGCCCTCCGGGCGCGGGCGTGTCCGCCCGGCTTGAGCGTTGGAGGGATGCAGCGGCTAGGGCGGCGAGACCCGCTTGAAGGAACTGACGACGTTTCATGGCATGACCTTTGGGACGAGGTTTTAGCCATTGTAAGGCCGCCAGGCGGTTTTGTCAAGGCTAGATTTGAGGTGTGGAACCGCCACCGGCTTAGGCTGCACGGTCAGGGTACTGCTGTCGTCCCGCTGCATCTCACAGATGCTGCAAATCATCAGATTTGTGCGCGGCGATCTCAGCCGGGAAGCAGGTTTGCGGAATGAGTGGCCGCACTCCAGCATGAATTGAACAGCAGACCCAGATCGGTTCAGCGTTGCTACCTGCCCCGTAGATGTGATCCCACGCCAAAGCGAATCGGCGGCGACAATGGACTGCCATTCATAGGCCAAAGCCGGCACCGGACAAGGGCCGACATAGTCCAGAAACTTTTGCACACGACCGCCCCTCAGGTAGAGCGCGTTGTTTGTCTTGAGGCGGAAGTCCAACCCATGCTGTGACAGTTTTGGCAGCAGATCGAGCAGCGCTCGCTGTTCAAAACCATAGGTGCCTAACTCGATCTGCTGAAGTCTTTTCTTCGCATCAGCCATCAGAAACCCGTCACCGAGACACTCCGTCAGCAGCAGCGAAGGCGTCACTACTAGACCCGGCAATAATTGCTTCTTCCTATTCGGATACCATCGGGCGTAGGCTGAAGCGTAAACAGGGTCGGTTCGGGTATCCAACAACCAATACTGGTAATTACCGGAAGGAGGGAGGCCACTAATGCGGGACGTGGTAGGGAGCTAAGAGCTGACACGCTCTAGAAACGTCGGCTCTTTGCAGGTCTGCTGGTAACGGGATTAACGGCACTGGCTGGGGATCGTCAGGTTCCCGTCGGACATCAGAATACCATTGAGCAGCTCAATCCATGACATCTGAAGACCTAACCGTGAGAGATGACACGAAGGGCCAGAAGCTAATGCTTCTGGCCCTCCCTTTGTTTAGCCTATGAACAGCCCAGGCTCGTGCCGCAGGAAATGCAGCGGTAGCAGGCGCCGTTGCGGATCGTGATGGCCCCGCACTCGGGGCAGGGCGGGGCGTCGGACTGCATCCGGTAGATCTCGCGCTCGTGGTCGGCGATGGCCGCCGTGTTGGTGTCTGCGAGGTGGAACAGGTCGCTGGCCTTGGAGCCGCTGCTGTTGCCGTTCTTGCCATTGCCGCTCCCGTTGCTCAGGCTGCCGCTCTTGGCGTCGTGGGCGGCGGGGGGCGGCGGGGCCGGGAGCTTCGCGGGGGCGGCGGCGTAGGCCGGGTCGTCCTGGTCGGCGATCAGGCCGACGTTGTGGCGGTCCTCCTTCTGCAAGAAGCGCAGGGCGAGATACCGGAAGATGTAGTCCATGACGGACTTCGCCATGGGGATCTCTTTGTTGCCGGTGAAGCCGGACGGCTCGAAGCGGGAGTGGATGAACTTGTCTACGAGCGTCGAGAGCGGGACCCCATACTGCAAGGCCAGCGAGATGGCGGTGGCGAAGCTGTCCATCAGGCCGGAGATGCTGGAGCCTTCCTTAGACATGCGGATGAAGATCTCGCCGGGCTGGTTGGTGTCCGGGTACAGGCCGACGGTCAGGTAGCCCTCGTGGCCGCCGATGCTGAACTTGTGGGTGAGGCCCGCGCGCTCGTCAGGCAGGCGGCGGCGGACGGCCTTCGGCGTGGCGAGGGGCGCGGCCTCCGCTGTCTGCATGGCCTTCTTCTCGGCGGGCGCTTCCTTGCTGGTGTTCAGCGGCTGGGTGCGCTTGGAGCCGTCCCGGTAGATGGCGACGGCCTTGATGCCCAGCTTCCAGGCCTCCATGTAGGTTTCGGCGATGTCGTCGGGCGTGGCGTCGTTGGGGACATTGACGGTCTTCGAGATCGCGCCCGAGATGAAGGGCTGGGCGGCGGCCATCATCTTGATGTGGCCCCGGTAATGGATCGAGCGCGTCCCGTTCATCGGGCGGAAGGCGCAGTCGAAGATCGGCAGGTGTTCCGGGTCAAGGTCTGGGGCGCCCTCGATGGTGTCGTGTTCGTCAATGAATTTGATGATGCCTTCCACCTGCGCCTCGTCGTAGCCGAGCCGCTGCAAGGCCTCGGGGACGGTCTGGTTGACGATCTTCATCATGCCGCCGCCGACGAGAGACTTGTACTTGACGATGGCGATGTCCGGCTCGATGCCGGTCGTATCGCAGTCCATCAAAAATCCAATGGTCCCTGTGGGCGCGAGGACGGTGGACTGCGCGTTGCGGTAGCCCGAGGCCTCGCCCTCCTCCAGTGCCTCGTCCCAGGCGGTGCGGGCGGCATCGAGCAGGGTGTCGGGGATCAGGGCGGCGTTGATCTGGTCCACATGGTCGCGGTGCTTGTGCATGACGCGCAGCATCGGCTCGCGGTTCTCGGCGAAGCCGGCGAACGGCCCGCCGCAGTCGCGGGCGACGAGGGCGGACTGGTGGTAGGCCCGGCCCGTCATCAGTGCGGTGACGGCCCCGGCGTAGGCGCGGCCCGCGTCGCTGTCGTAGGGCAGGCCCGCCGCCATGAGCAGCGCGCCGAGGTTGGCGTAGCCCAGGCCCAGGGGCCGGAACTCGTGCGAGCGCCGCTCGATCTTGTCCGTCGGGTAGGAGGCGAACCCGACGACGATCTCCTGGGCCGTGATCATGATCCTGACTGCGTGGTCGAACGAGTCGGTGTCGAAGGCCGCCGTGCCCTCCTGCCGGAACTTCATGAGATTAAGCGACGATAAATTACAGGCAGTGCTATTAAGGAAGAAAAACTCCGAACATGGATTAGATGCGTGGATGCGATCCGTGTTCGCGCAGGTGTGCCAGTCGTTTGCGGTGGTGTCGTACTGCATGCCGGGATCGCCGCAGACCCAGGTGCCTTCGGCGATGCTGTGCAGCAGGTCCTTCGCGCGGAAGGTTTCGGCGGTCTTGCCGGACATGCGGAACTTGGTGTCCCAGGTGGCATCGGCCTCGACCGCCTGCATGAACTCGTCGGTAACGCGGACGCTGTGGTTGGCGTTCTGGAAGGGGACGGTGTCGTAGGCACCGCCCGCGACATTGAACGCGCCCGAGTAGCCGGCGTCAATGAGGGCGTGGGCCTTCAGCTCGGCGTCCTTTTTGCAGTCGATGAACTCTTTGACGTCCGGATGGTCAATGTTCAGGACGCGCATGCAGGCCGCGCGGCGGGTGCTGCCGCCGCTCTTGATGCTGCCCGCCGAGGCGTCCAGGCCCTTCATGAAGGAGATCGGCCCGCTGGACCGGCCCCCGGCCTCCAGCGGCTCCTTGGAGGAGCGGAGGGTGGACAAGTTTAGGCCCGACCCGGAGCCGTCTTTGAAGAGCATGCCCTCGGTCTTGTAGAGGTCTAAAATGCTCTCCATTGTGTCATCAACTTCATTTATATAGCAGGCACTCACAGCTTGACGTCTGCTTGCCCACCCCAGGTTGAACCAGACGGGGCTGTTGAAGGCGGCGTACTGGTGCAGGAGGATGAAGCGCAGCTCGTCGTGGAAGGCCTCGGCGTCGGCCTCGGTGGCGAAGTAGCTGCCCTGCTTGCCCCACTCCAGGATGCGGTCTGCGACGCGGCCGATGAGCTGCTTGACGCTGTACTCGCGCTCCAGGGTGCCGATCTGGCCCCGGAAGTACTTGGAGACGACGACATTGGTGGCGAGCTGCGACCACTCCTTGGGGATTTCGACGCCGTTCTGCTCGAAGACGACGGCGCCGTCGCTGCCGACGATGCTGGCGTTGCGGAGTTCCCACTGGACGCTGGCCCACACGTCCTGGCCGGCCTGGGTGTAGCGGCGCGGGATGGAGAGGCCGGGGGAGTTCGTTTTGGCAGTTTTTGCGGTGCCGTTCTTCGGCGCGGCGGGTGCCTTGGGGGCCGTCTTGGCGGCGGGGGCGGGCGAAACGGGGGGCATGGGTTCTTGTTCTGTTTCTAATCTCTGTTCGACTTCGGGCGCGGCCACGGGGTCCGCGAATGCTTCCAGGTCGGGGCCGGCGACGGCCTCGATGACAGGCTCGGCAATGGGTTCAGCAGCAGCCTCTACGATGACGGGTTCAGCCTCGGCTTCCATGACAGGCTGGTCCGCTCCTACGGTCATAGGCTCGACGGCCACCATGAGAGGGGCCTCTTCCTCGTACACTTCTTCTGCCGGGGCTTCCTCGTCGGTACGGAGGTTGAAATCCTCCCGTGCGGCGCGCAGGGGGCTGGCGAGCGGGGCCGGCTCGTCGGCCAGCATCCGGGCCATCACGGTGTCTTCAAACGGGTCGTCCTCGGCGAACGGGTCGGAGGCGTCGTCCAGTTGGGCGATCTGGGACGGGGCGGGGAAGTTGCCGACGGGGACATCGGCGGGGTGGCGGGCGTCCAGGTCCACCTCATCGCCGCCGAAGAGGGCACCGCCGATGTCGGCGGGTGCGGCCTGTGCCGCCGGGGCCGGCGCGGCGGCCTTGCGCGCGGCGCGCGGCGGGGCCGGCTCCTCATCACCCATCAGGTCCAGGGTCGTCCCGGACGTACTCTTTTTCCCGTTGCTTCGCTCTGCCATACTGTCTCCTTCTAATTTTTCTGTCCTTGCTGTACCGTTGCATCTTCCGCTGAAGCATTTGTGGTACGTCATGCCGCATAGACACGCACGACGCCCAGAATACCTTAACCGAAAATGTCTCGGCGAACAGGAAAAGACTATCGCTTTTTGTTGCCAGTTTCCACTGTAGCCTGTGAGTTGCTTATTTCCACTCTCTTCCCATCTGGTGTCGGCTTCGGCAGATTGGGCGGATGAGGCGGCACCCAATTTCTGCCTGCATCTGCATCAGTCATGCTGTAAAATTCGCCGTTCAAGGTTTCATCTGCTACAATGGCGGCTTCATCCTTAGATGCCATGAGGCTTTCACTTCCTTTTATCCTTGCCATCTTCCGGTGACTTCACTGTGGACGGTTTAGGTGGCGATGGTGGGGTCCATGCTCGACCAGGATCGCCTTGTGTGTCATCGTGTTCACCTGGCGGAACGTCGTTTGTTAGGATAATGCTCTCGGTATCATCAGGCATGATATACTACTTTCGGCCGCCGCCGTGGTCTTTAGATGGCGGCGGGGGAATAGGTTTCTGAGGTGCTGGAGGTGCATTCCAGTTCCGGCCTGGATCTCCTGAGTATCTATCCAATACTGGATCAGGCTGAGGCTGTGGCATCGGCAAGTTGCGCGGTTCTGGAATGTCATTGCTCACGCTGGTCATGATTTACTATCTGGTGTGCTGTTGCTACCACCGCTGTTTGTGCTTCCACTTGACTGAGAGGCAGTCGTGTCTGCTTGGGGGGCAGATGGCGTGGGTTTGGAAGGAGCTTTCCAGCCCCGGCCCGGATCACCTTTGATGGAATCACGCTTATCCGGGCTAACCATCTTTTCCATCGTCATGTTTTTGTCTGATGCCATTCGTGTTTGCTCCTATCGTATGTTCATAACCGCGAAGGTGACGATTAATCCCAAGCCAACGATGAATGCTATGGTTGCCGTGAGGTTGAGGGCTTCTGTCAATTTACGGAATGTTTCCCGCTTTCTAGTGTAGCACTCCGACTTCTTAGTAAAATTTTCTTGTTCACCGTCATCTTTGGACAAAGAACTGTCTTTGTTCGATCTCGCGGCTTCTACTGAGTAGGATAAGCTCTTCCGGGAAGCGAAGTATGATACGAGGACGAACACAACTGTCAGGCCTAATGAACCCCAACCTCCACGAAGATACCATAAGTCTTTAAGTGAGTGCTTGTTGCTGAGAAGCGTACCGATGAACGTCGCGGATAATGCCAAGATGCCACTACTTATGGTCAACAGCAAATTGTCAGCTTTTTCGTAACTAGCTGCAATCAGTTTCTCTTGCTGTTCCTCATACTTGTCGAAGGAGGCGGATGTGTTCTCCCTAAACTTTTCCCACTCCTTCTCTGCACTATCTTCTACGCTTCCGGAGGTTGCAGAAGGCGTGATAATTATGGAGGGGACAGTTATACTTATTGTCGCACTGCCAAATGAGAACTGCACATCGCTTGGAAGCCCGGCAGGGGCAACTTGTGCAGTTGGTGCCGCAAGACCTGAATGTACCTTTCCTTGTGTCGCCTCTACTTTTCGAGGTACAACATTCTGCGGATGATGATTGGCCGCGCCTGACTCCACCTTTTCACTCTGAAGATCAGTTTTCAATCTACTGCCCTCTGTCAGACAAACCCGGTCACTCTTTTCGCAGGCGACCGCCCTGCTTCTTCAGCAGGTTCACGATGTCGCGGAACTGGGTGGCGTCCTCGAACTGGCGGTACACGGACGCGAAGCGCACATAGGCGACCTGGTCGATGCGGCGCAGGTTCTCCATGACCATCTCGCCGATCTCGGACGACGGGACCTCTTTGTCCAAGCGGTTGGTCAGGGTCCGCTCGATGTCGTCGGAGATGGTCTGCAAAGTTTCCTCGGAGATCGGGCGCTTCTGGCAGGCCACGCGCAGGGAGCGCAGCAGCTTGTTCCGGTCGAACGGCTCGCGGCGCTGGTGGCCGTCGCGGTCGGGCTTCTTGACGACGGTGAGCTGCATCTCCTCGATGGTTTCAAACGTGGTGAAGCGCCGCTCGCAGTGCTTGCACTCGCGTCGCCTCTTGATGGCCTCGCCGTCGCGCATCGGGCGCGAGTCCAGCACGGCGTCGTTGTCATGGCCGCAGTACGGGCACTTCACGAAGATGTTATCCTATGCACCCCATCTTATCCCATGCACCCCACCGGAGCGAAATCCTCCGCGCTGCCTCTCGTCGGTCTTTCCTACATATTGTGTAGGTTTTTAGTATATCACACTAAATATGGCCTGTCAAGGGTTGCGCGATTCTTTTTCTTCGGTACGCCGTCCTTCAGTTAGCGGGCTGATTAGCCATAATCCTCTATAAGACTTAACAGCAGCGAGGCGGCATGATGACTCCTAATCCCATCGGCATTCTGAACGGGCAGGGCGGCGAGATCCTCATCGAGATCATCCAGGACCAGGGGGGCGTCAAAGCCTTCCCTAAGGACGGCAATAAATCGATGCTGGAGACTTTGGAACGGCTTGCGGAGGACGGCTACCTGGAGATGCTCAGGGAGACGCCGGACACGATCATCTACACGCTCGCCGTCTGAGATCCTGTGAGCGCCTAAATCCTTTGAGCGGAGGGAGGCCCCGCGCGGCCCCGAAATCGGGTACAACAACGGCATTAAGAACGGCTAAGAGTCCCGTCATGGCTGACGGGCGGAGCCGGAGGGGAATGCCATGCATGTACTGTTTATCGGCGGGACCGGGCTGATCTCGACGGCCATCGCTCGCCAGCTTTTGGAGGCGGGGCACCAGGTCACGCTGTTCAACCGGGGCAAGTCCGAGAGCCGCCTGCCGGGCGGCGCGTCGGAAATACGCGGCGACCGCAAGGACTATGCGGCCTTCGAGCAGGGATTCGGGGATAAGACCTATGACGTCGTCGTGGACATGGTGGCCTTCCATCCCGATGATACGGCTTCGGCCATCCGGGCGTTTACGGGCCGGTGTGGTCAGTTCATTCACTGCTCCACCGTCTGCGTCTACTCCGGCCCCGTCACCCAAATCCCGACAACCGAAACTGAGCCGTACCATAGCATCGGCGGTTACGGCAAGAACAAGGCGGCCTGCGAGGAGCTGCTGTTTCGTGCTTTCGCAGACGGTCAGTTCCCTGCGACGGTCATGCGGCCCTCGCACTCCTACGGCGAGGGCGGCGGCATCATACGCTCGGTCGGGCCGGGCGACACGTTCCCCGACCGGCTCCGCAAGGGCAAGCCGGTCATCGTGCAGGGTGACGGCAACTCGCTCTGGGCCTCCTGCCATGTGGACGATGTGGCGCGCGGGTTCATCGCCGTCATGGGCAACGCCAAGTGCCTGGGGCAAGCCTACAACATCACCGGCGACGAGTGGTTTACCTGGAACACCTATCACGAGCAGGTGGCAGAGGTCTGCGGCGGCACCTTCAAGCCGGTTTACATCCCTACCGAAACCTTGCGCGAAGTCGCGCCCGGCATGGCGGGCGGGACCTATGAGATCTTCGAGTGGCCCTCCGTCTTCGACAACGCCAAGCTGAAGCGGGACACGGATTACGCGGGCCAGACGATCAACTTCAGGGAAGGCACGCGCCGGACCCTGGCCTGGCTGGAGTCGAACGGCAAGCTGAAGGACAGCGACGCGGACGACTACGAGGACCGGCTCGCTGCGGCCTGGGCGGCGAAGACGGCGGAACTGCCGAAGCAGTCGGGAAGCTGACCCCCATGGACGCAGAACAGGTTCGGAAGCGGCTCCGGTCGCGGCAGACGCAGGACCGCATTGGGGCGGTCAAACAGGCGCTGGGCCTGGACCGGCCGGAGCGGCAGGCGCTTCTTTTGGAGGCGCTGGCCGACAAGTCCCCCTACGTCGGTGCCCTGGCGGCGGAAGCCTTGGGCGAGAGCGCCGACGACGCGGCGGCAGTGGTGATGACGGAGCGGTTCGCCCACCTGAGCGAAGACGGCCCCGCACGCGACCCCGGCTGCCACATCCGGGGCAACCTGGCGTTTGCGCTGGGCCGCCTGCAATGCTATGCCGCCTCGGATGTGCTGCGGGTCGGCATCCGCACGGTGCAGATCGAGGCGGTCGGGGGCGTCCCGTTCGACACGGCGGCCCACCTGCGTGCGAACTGCGCCCTGGCCCTGGCCCAGATCCGCGACCTGGACAGCGTCCGCGACATCGCCCTGCTGCTGTTCGACCGGAGCGGCTTCGCGCACGGCCTCCCCGACCCCAGGGTCAAGATGGAGCCGCGCAAGGCGGCGGCGCGGGCGCTCTCCCTGACGGGAAGCCCCCAGTCGCGCCTGCCGCTGACCCTGCGGCTGGTCCACCCCGAGAACGAGGAGCCGGAGGTCCTGCAAGAGTGCATGCAGGCGCTTGTAGAGCTGGAAGACCCCCACGCCCTGGAAGTCCTGGAACCCTACCTGAGTCACCGCGACATGCGCCTGGCCGCTTACGCCGCCCTGATGATTGCCCAGACGCAGGCCCCCGAAGCGGCAGCCCTGCTGGCCGGGGCCATCGAGCGCCTGTCCGGCGATCCCCTGCGCGCGACTGTCTTGGCCCTGATGACTCTGCACACCCCCGAAGCCCAGGAACTCCTCTACTCCCTGACCCGCTCCAACCGCGAGGCCGTCCGCCTAGCGGCGGTCGAGGCCCTGCCCCGCAGCTCGGCGGGCCGGACCGTTTTGGAAGCCCTCGCCGCCCACGACCCCTCGGCGCGCGTCCGCGCCGCCGCGAAGGCCGTTATCGCTCAGGAGTAGATTTTTGATGCCCGCGATTGTGAACGCAGTGCGTTCAGAATCACAGAAGTCTCAGCGTGTGGCGAATTACCTGCCAAGTGTTCCAATCTGGAACGTACTGCGTTCCAAATCATGAAACCAACTGCGTTCCAAATCATGAAACCAACTGAACGGGGTCGAAGAACGCTGAGGTCTGCCCTTCGACGGCACCAAAACATTCGGGAACATTTTTCATTTACCTTTCATCTAAAAGGGGAATACTAGAATAGCAAGCGAACCACGGTCCGCTGCCTAGAAGCAAGGAGAGATGAAAATGACAACCGCTCTCAACCCGAACAACACAGACAAGAACCAACTTGACCTTAAATCCTGCCGCCGGTGGATCGGGGGCGCGGTCGCGGCCCTCGGGCTGCTCTGCCTGACGACGGGCGTCCGCGCCCAGGACCCGGTGACGATGGCGCCGCCGGTTTCGGAGCAGTCGGCCCCCGACGCGCAGTACCCGCAGCAGTCGACGGAGGGAACGCCCGTCAACGCGAGCCAGTCCAGTGTTTTTAACTGGGCCGAGATCCCGCAGGACCAGCGGGTGCCTGTGACGCGCGTCGCCTTTGACCAGGGCGGCTACCAGATCTATGATACGGTGGGGGAGACCATCGTGGTGCCGTTCGCCAACAAGAACCTGTATGTGATGAAGTTCGCCGTGTCCCCGGACGACACAATGTTCTTCGAGAACACGGGCGGGGCACCGGTCCTGTATGTGCCGCAGAACGGCTATTTGGAGAACGCCACGGTGCCTGGGGCCAAGTGGTATCCGTTCTCGGAGAAGTTCCACCCGGCCGAGCCGGTCTTCCTGGGGATCGCGCCGAGTTACCCGGTCTTCGTCGGCCTGGGCTGGTATCCGCACACGGCCCTGTACGGCGGCTACTACTGCCACACATCCTTCGTGGAGGGGGGGGTCTTCCTGCCGAGCATCGGCCTGAGCTTCTTCATCGGCGGGCACCCCTACTACGGCTACTCGGGCTACCGCGACTACGTTTTCGCACACCCCGCGCCATACCACATCGGGTACTTTAACCGGGACGTCTACCACTTCGCAGGGCGGCCTATTGGCCCCGACCACGCATTCTATGGCGGCGGCCATGGGGGCTACGACGGCCACAGCTTCGGCGGCTACCGTGGCGGCGACCGCGGCCCCGTCGGCGGCTTCCATGGGGATCATCAAGCCTTCGGAAGCGGCTCCCGCTCCTTCGGCGACGGCGCTCACACCTTCCGGGGGGCGGGCACGTTCAACGGCGGCAGCCATTCTTATAGCGGCGACCGTTCCTATAGCAGTGGGCATTCGTTCAGCGGGGGCGGGGACCCGACCAGGTACGCGCATCGCACGTTCCAGGGCGCGGGTCATTCCTACAGTGGTGGGGATACGGGCGGGCGCTCCTATAGCAGCGGAAACGTGGGCGGGCGCTCTTATGGCGGAGGGAACGCGGGCGGTCACTCCGATGGCGGCAGCCGCTCCTATAGCAGTGGTCGTTCCAGCGGCAATGACCGTTCCGGTGGTGGCAGCCGCTCCTACAGCGGCGGAGGTCACTCCGATAACGGGGGCAGCCATTCCGACGGGGGCGGGCGTTCCTATGGGGGTGGCGGTCGCGGTCGGTAGGGCAGAGCAGCACAGAGGCCGCCGGTGTGACAAACACCGGCGGCCTTTGTTGTTCTGATCGGTGATGTGGTAAGAATCCCAGTGTCAGGCTGGGGACCTACGGCGCAGTCCCATCGGGCTACCGTCCTGGTACTCTGCCAGCGCCGAAGGGTTCTTCATCCTCTGCAAATGCTGACGTATCTGGTCGATCTGCGCCAGCACGGCGGTCCCGAACTGCTCATCGAGTACCGTCGCCCCGTCCTGCGCGCGCTGCAATGCTGCGGAGACGAGGACCTCCTTTAGATAGGCGGGGGTGAAGCCGTCGCTGCGTTCCGCGACCTGCGCGGTCAATGCCTCGCGGTCCAGTGAGGGAGTCAGCAGATCGGACAGGGAGGGGCGGGCGAGTATCCGGCGGCAGTAACGGCGGCGTTCTTCTGCTGCCGGCAGTCCGAGATGGAAGACGCGGTCGAATCGGGAGGGACGCTTGAGCAGGGCTTCGTCTATCTTGCCGGGATGGTTTGAGGAGGCGACGATGAGGAGGCCATCGTTGTTCTCAAAGCCGTCGAGTTCGTTGAGGAAGACCGTCCGGTTGCCTTCATCCACGAACCCGTCTAAGTCCTCGAAGGCCAGGATGCAGGGGGACAGCTTCCGCGCCCGCTCGAAGATGGCCCTGATCGGGTCCTGACCGCCGTTCTTACGCAGGTCCCGCACATAGAGGAAGGGCAGATCGGGCAGTGAGGCCGCGATGGCTTTGCACACCATCGTCTTGCCCGTGCCGGGCGGCCCCACGAGCAGGATGCCCCGACGCCAGGCAAAGCCCAGCCGCGCGAACATGGCGCGGTTGGCAAAGAAGCCCTCGACGGCCCCCCTCAGTTCCTCGGAGAGTTCAACCGGCAGCACGATGTCCTGCCACGTCACGTCGCCTATCTCCGCGTCCAGGTCAGGCTCGCTCCTCCAGCCGCCGCTGTACTGGAGGCACTGCTTGGCCGGGCGCAGTGCGTAATCCGTCATCGCTTCGACGAAGGAGGAGACGACGCTCCGGTCGGGCGCGAAGCAGACGACGGGCGAAACAGGGGGGCCGGACCCCATAGCCACTTCAACCCTCTGCCCCCGCCACTCCGCCTCGAACCAGGCGACGTAGGGGTAGCTCTGGTTTGACGCCGTGACGCTTCTCCCGTAGGAATCGACGCTACCGGCGATCAAGCTTTGGAAGCGGTCCGCCTCGTTCTCCAGGAAGCGGAGCAGGCCCAGACGGTCAATGCCGGCGATCACCGCCGCGCAGCCGGGCACGTTCGCGCGAATCTCCCGGAGCAGTATGCCGGTGCTGTCTCCCTCCTCGGAGTGCTGCGTCAGCACCTTCCGGATCGCGCCGTCCCGCCAGTCCGGGGCAGGGTGTTGTTCGGGCTGTGTTGTCATAGGCTGGGCCGTGTCAGTGTCCCCCACCCCCGGCGGGCGGGTTGAGGGCGTTGAAGTACTTGCGGACGTCGCTGCGGTAGGCGGGCGGGATGTCCTCCTTGTCCATCGTAGACTCGGCGCTCTTGCGGGCGGGGGCGACGTAGTCGTAGTAGGGCACTTTGCTGGTCGTCTGGCCAGGCACGGCATTAGGGTTGGAGCCGACCTTACGGACGGGGCCGCTCTTGCTGGGGCCGGGGTTCAGGGGCTTGCCGAAGTAGAGCTTGTTGTTCTTGGACATCTTGGACGGGTCCATCTTGCCCAGGTGCTTCAGGGGGCTGCTGCCCTCGCCCGTGTCGCCGGGCTTGCCGCCGGCCTTGCCCCCGCCCCCGCTGCCGCCGTTGCCCTTGCCGCTGCCGTGCTGGCCATTCGCGCCGTCGAGGCCGTCGCCGTCACCCTGTCCATCGCCTTCACCCTCGCCCTGGCCTTTCCCCTTGCCTTTACCCTTCCCTTTGCCCTGGCCCTGACCAGGCTGCCCCGAATCGTCCTGGACATCGCCCGCGCTGTTCGCGCCGGCCATTTCGCTCTCCGCGCCCTCGGTGGCGTCCTGGGCGTCCTGCATGGCTTGCTGGTCGGCCTGATCGCGGGCCTCGCGCTCGGCGGCGTCGGCGGCCTTCCGCATCTCGGAGGCGGCGGCCGACTTGTCCCCGCGTTTCAGGGCGTCGGCGGCGGCCTGGGTGTGCTTCTGCGTCTCGGGCATCGGCGTGTTCTTGAGGGCGTCGGCCAGCTTCTGGAGGTCCTGGGCGCCCTGGCCCTGCTCGGCGGGGGACATCTTGCCGGACTCGGCGTGGTCCGCCATCTGCCGGAGCTGCTCGCTGAGGCCCTTGGAGTCGTTCTGCTGCATCGCCTGGGCGGCCTTGCGGAGTTCCGGAGTCACCGGCTGGCCGGTCGGGGAGGGGCTGGACGCGCCGGCCTTGTTCTTGCCCACGCCCGGCACGTTGAAGCCATGTGAGGGGTCCTCGCCAGCCTTCTTGCCCGCGCCGGCACCGTTCTCGCCGGGCTTCTGGCCGGCCTTGTTGCCGCCGCCGCCCGCCTTCTGGCCCGCACCGCCTGCCTTGCTGGCGCTGGCCGAGGCGGACGCGCCGGCCATCGCCTGGGCGAGCTGCTGGCCGGCCTGGGCCATGCTCTTGCTGCCCGCACCGGCCCCGCTGTTCGCTTGGGCGCGTTTCTGCTGCTCCGCCTTCATCTGGCTGGTGAGCCTCGCGATCTGGACCATCGCCTGTTTCTTGTCCATCTTGCCGGATGCCAGCCGCTTGCCGAGACGCTGCATGGCGGCGGCGGCGCGGCGGGTGCCGTCCAGGTGCTGCCCCTCGGCCTGCTTCTGGATCAGGCGGGCCGTCTTCTGCATCTTGTCGCCGGTCTTGTGGACGATCGCACGCTCGGTGAGGACGCCGGGCGGGAGGAAGACGGGGAGAGTCGGGAGGAACAAGACCAGCGCGAGGAGGACCAGCCCGCCCAGCGCGGCCCCAGCCTCCCAGGGCCAGCGCAGCGGGACCGCCTCGACAACCTTGAGGCTGCGGGCGTGGACGGCGGCGTCCTCCTGCTGCAAGCGCATGAGCAGCACGGCGTCGGGGGCAGCGACCCCCGACGGGGCGCGCTCGAACTCCAGGGCGGACGACAGGCGTTCCTTCAGGCCCAGACGCGCCTCGGCCAGCCGGGCGGCATCCATCAGCGAGATGGGGCGCAGGAACGTGGTGGTCGTGCCCACGGCGATGCCGAGCAGGATCACACCCGGCAGGGCCGCTTCCAGAGGCAGCCATTCGGGCAGGACGTCGAAGTGGGCGCAGACGGCGGCGATCAGGGCGGCAACGACCCCGGCCAGCGCGCCGCGCGATGCGTGCCGGACCCAGCGCGCCATTCGCAGCCGCGCCGTCACCGAGGCCAGCACCTCAGAAATGGCGTTCGGGCCGGGAAGCGGGGCGGGGCCGGGCTGTGGCCTGGGTGTGCTGATTGTCGCCATGATGTCGCCTCGTGTCGCCTTTCGGGACCCGCCGGGCGGCGGGTTCCTTATTATACGCGATTTCGTGCTAGAACGGTGCGCGCCCGGACGGTGCGAGGCTCTAGGGGTTCCGCAGGTGCGGCGGCGTGGCAGGCAGGGGGGCGGCGGGCAGGGGCACGAGCTGGTTCAGGCGGGCCTGCGGGGCGAGGGAGATGACGCGGGTGGCCGGGTCCGCGCCCGAGCCGGGCAAGGGCTGGAAGACGATGACGTGCCGGCCCGCAGGGAGAGACACCCAGAGGCCGTGGGCCAGGTCCTCCGAAGGCTTGCCGTCTATCTTCACCCATTCGGCAGGGATGGGCACCAGCTCGGGCTTCTGACCGGGCACGGTGACGGGGAGCCATCCCGAGACGGAGAGCAGGCCGGTGGAAGCCGGGTCGGGCTGCACTGCCAGCATGGGTGCGGACGGGAACGGAATCCGCTGGCTTAGGTGGGCTTGCGCCGCCAGGTTGATGTTCCAGGTCTTGGGGCCGATCCCCAGCGCGGGCGTGGGCTGGAAGGTGACGACGTGCCGACCGGCCGGCAGCCGCGCCCACCGGCCGAGGGCCAAGGCGAGGACCGGGCGGCCGTCCACCTTCACCCACTGGGCGGAGGCGCGCACCAGGGCGGGCGTGTGGCCGGGCGCACCGATGGGGACCCAGCCGGAAACGGTGTACAAGCCGGTCTGACGTGCGGTGTGGGCGGCGCGGGCGGGGACGACGGGCGCGGCCTTGGGCCTGACCGCCCGCGCCGTAAGGCGCGCAGACTTTGGCGTCCGGAGCGGCTTAGGGCGGGGGGGCGGGGGGGCGGGGGGAACGACCACCGCGATCAGACGCCGTGCCGGCTTTGGATGGGCATGGGCGAGGACGGGGCGGCTCGGCTTGGGACGGCTCGCCGTCTTCACAGGCTCCGGCGGCTGTTGGGCCGCCACGACCCGGTGGAGCGGATGGGGAATGACGGCAGGCTCGGGCTTAGGTGTCTGTGCGACGGCGACGGGCGCGGCAGGACGGGGCGCGGCGGGGGCGACCTTCGGGGGCGTCTTCGTCGCCTGCGCGACGCGCGCGGGGTGCGGCGCGGCGAGTTGCCCGGTTCCCCAGAGGGCGAGCGCGCCGAGCAGGAGCAGGGCGGCACCGGCGACGGCCCCCGTCATCGCCCCGGTCCGGCGGGCGGCGGCCATCGCGCGGTGTTCCGGGATGCCCGCCTCGGCCTCGACGGCGGCGCGCAGGGCGGCGGCGAATTGGCCGGCGGAGGAGTAGCGGGACGCCGGCGCTTTGGCAAGCCCACGCAGGACGGCGGCCTCGACAGCGAGCGCGAGGTCTTCCCGGTAGGAGCGCAGGGGGGGCGGGGCGGAGAAGACCTGCCGGTGCATGACAGAGAGCTGGGCCTGGGTGCTGTTGTCGGCGGCGCGGAAGGGCGGCGTCTTGGTCAGCGCGAAATAGGCGACGGCCGCGAGCGAGTAGACGTCGCTGCGGGCGTCCGGCGCCTCGTTGCCGTGGACCTGCTCGGGGCTTGCGTACTCGATGGTGCCGAGGATGTCGCCCATGACCGTCAGCGGCGCTTCCTCGTCAATGTGGGCGACGCCGAAGTCGAACAGGCGGGCGGGGGCGCGCGGGGGGAGCAGGATGTTGGAGGGCTTGACGTCCCGGTGGATGATGCCCTGCGCGTGGGCGCAGTCCAGGGCGGCGGCGACTTCTTCGATGACCTGGGCGGCCCGTTGGGGCGCCAGCCAGCCCTCGGCCTCTACGAGTGCGGCCAATGTCCGCCCCGGCACATACTCCAGAACGAGCGCGGCGGGGTCGCCGTCGTGGAACCGGTAGAGCGCGACGATGTTGGGGTGCCGCAGGCGCTTCATCACGGCGGCCTCGCGCCGGAATCGCTCGGCCGCGATAGGGTCGCCGGTCGCGCGCTGCACCTTGACGATCACGTCGCAGCGGTGGGCGCGGTCCCACCCCCGGTAGATAGCGGCGAAGGGGCCACGGCTGAGTGGCTCGGCGGTAACCGCGATGTCCGGCAGGGGCGGGAGGGCGGCGAGTCCGGACTCAGGGGCCGGCGGGGCCGGCACGGCGGCGTCTTCCGGGGGGGCAGGCCGGCTCTCGGCCCGGCCCGGCTGCTTGTTGGGACGGTTACGACGAATGGTTTCTCTCCTCACCGGCTCGAAAGAGTCGGCACTAGTCGGCGCGGGGCCGGCGCTAGTCGGCGGAGAGGTCAGCCAGTGGCCTAGCCCGTCGCTCCGCCAGGGTGCGCCGCACGATCTTGACCAGGAACGGCAGATCCCGCACGAAGTAGCGGTGGAACAAGCGGGTCGGCTCCTGCGAAAAGCGGTAGGCCCATTCCAGCCCGCACTCCTGCATCCAGAACGGGGCGCGCTTGATGACTCCGCTCGCCATCTCGAAGGACCCGCCGACGCCGATGGAAACCGGGACGCTCAGAAGATCTTTATTCGCCGCAATCCATTTCTCCTGCTTTGGCGCCCCGAATCCCACCAAAAGAATATCCGGCTGGGCGGCGCGGACCTTTTCACGGATCCGGTCCTGTTCGTCCGAGTCTGCGAAAGTCTCAAACGGGGGGCAGTAGGTGCCGCAGATCTGGGCGCCGGGGTTGCGGCGCAGGACGGCGTCTTTGGCGAGGTCGGCGGCGCAGGGTGCGCCGCCGAGGAAGAACAGGCGCAGGCCGGTCGCCTCGGACGCGCGGGCCAGCTCCCAGAAGAGGTCGCTGCCGGTCACGCGCTGCTTGAGGGCGGGGTGGGCCGGCGTCGCGCCGAGGCGGGACAGCAGGACAACCGGCTTGCCGTCGGCCAGCGTCAGGTCTGAGTCCCGGTAGATGGCCCGGAATTCGGAGTCGTGTTCCAGCGTGACCAGGTGATCCAGGTTGCCGGTGCAGACGTAGCGCGGCTTCTCGGTCTTCTGGGCCATCTGCACGATGCGTGCGACCGCCTCTTCCATGGTCACATTATGGAACGCCACATCGGCGACATATACTCTGCTCAAAGCATCCATGACTTTCTCGCGCTATCTGGTAGAGGGGCGCAGCTTCGGGTCGAGCGTCCCCCACATCTCGGCGGCGAAGCGGCCCATATGGGCATGCCCGCGCGCGTTCGCCGATGCGTCGGCATCCAAGCCGCGCGTAAACCGCAGAAAATAAACCGGCGTCCCGCGCCGGCCGAGGAGGGCGCTCCAGAGCATGGCCGCGCGGATCTGAGTCACCTCGTTGATCACCTTGCCGTCTACGACGTATACATACAGCATGTCGCTCCCGCCGGCTCCCGACGCCGCGACAGCGTGGCAGGCGCGGGCCTGGATGTCGGTCCCCGGCAGCCGCTCCAGGTGATCGTCCTCGAGCTGCATTCCTGCCCCGATCAGGCAGGAGCGCGGGTCGTGGAGGGCGCTGCGGTCCGTCCCGCCGATCAGCACGAAGTTCACCGACTCGCCGCCCCGCCCGTCTGCGGGCGCATAGGTGCGTTCCAGCAGATCGGCGGACGCTAGGGCGGCCTTGACGTCGGTGGGGACGGGGTCGTCCGCCCCGGCCCGGAGGCCGCCCAGGGTGCGCGGCACGTCCGCGCCGGTCAGGCCGAGGAAGCGGGGCGGCGGGGCCGGTTTCCAAGCCATCGCCGTCGCCAGAGCCGCCCCGATCAGCAGCGCTAAAAGATAGCCCATCCGGCGAATGTGCGGCATCCCAATCCTTTTGCCAGCCCGAAGAGGGCGGTGAATCCGAGAACGAGCGTGATCAGCCCGCTCCAATCGTGAAAGACGTGGGCGGCGTTTGAGCCGATGCACTCCCCGACCACCCCGATCAGCGCGATCCGCACACTATTGACCAGAAGACTGAGCGGCAGGCTGAACGCGAACAGTCCCAGACGCCGGGCCGGTTTGCCGTCCACCAGATAGGCAAAGGCCGCGCTGAAGGTCAGCAGGGCCAGCAGCAGCTTGAACCCGGAGCAGGGTACGTCCACGAACAGCGAGTAGTCTTCCATCGTGATGACGTTGCCGACCAGGGTCGTGCCGAACGTCATCAAGTGCAGCAGGTGGTTTGCCAGAATCGTGGACAGCATCTGCACATGCAGGGTCGAGTCGTTCAGGACGGGTCCCGGCAGCGGGGCCATCAGCCACAGGAACAGGAGCGGGATGGCCGCCGCCCGCACGAAGCGCGTGCCCAGGGCCAGCCAGACCCCCGAACACACAGTCAGCAGCAGCCCCGTCGATTCCATCGCCTCGGCCTGCGTCTTGATGGCGAACACGAGCAGGGCCAGGGCGGGCAGGAGCAGGGCCAGGGCACCCAGCGCGGGCGCTTTGGGCACGGCCCGCAGGGCGTCGCGCCGGTGCCAGAGCATCAGGGCGACGATCAGCGGGATGAGCGGCGCGTGGCCGTAGTACGACTCGGGCTTGGTGTATTCAAAGCCCCAGAAGCGCAGGACGGGCCAGGCGAGGACGGTCAGCAGGGCGGCGGCGGCGAGGAACGGCGTGAGGGTCGGCCAGTCCTGACGACCCAGGAGGGCCGGCAGACCGCGCGGCGACTTCTCAGGCTCCGCGTGTTCAGGCTCCGCGTGTTCAGGTTTCTGGGAGACGACTGCCATGGCTAAAATGAGGGCAAAAGGAAAGCGACAAAAAAGCGAAAGCAACAACGAAGCTAAGACGAATGAGAGGGTCCCCTCCAGGGACATCCCCCTCTTCTGCGGACACTTCTATCTTCGGCAGAATGGGGCCGGAATGGACACCGGGACAATTACCAGGTTTCCCCGGAAAAAAACAGGGTGGCGGGTTGTTGGTACAACACCGCCACCCATTTCTGTCGGCGTTTTCAGGATCGGTACAACGCGGCGACGCCTTTGTGTGTTCTTCAAAGCCGCCCCCTCCTTTCCCAATCCCGCCTCCGCGTCGGACGTCCCAAGAGGTGAGTCTTAGGCCGCCGCGCCGCCGGTCCGGCGGGTCTTGCGGGCGATCAGGCCCAGGAGGCCGAGGCCACCCAGGGCGAACGTGGCGAGAGTCGCCGGCTCGGGGACCGCAGATGCGGGAGCATAAGACGGCGTATTGATGGTCGTACCGTCGCTGATACCGGCCAGACCGGCCGTGTACGACGGGGCGTTCGTGCGGATGATCAGCAGATCGGACGTCGCGCCCGGCAGCAAGGTGCCGATGCCCGGATTGGCAGCAGTCTCGAAGCGGAAGCCGATCGAGGCGGTGCCGATCCGGAACGCCGAAGTCGGGACCATAGTGCCACTGCTGGTGCTGTAGAAGGCGCTGGTCTGGAAGCCGGTGAACGACTGGTCGGTGACCCGATCCAGAGGATCCGTGCTGCTGGCACTGTTAGCGATCTGGAAGACGAACGTCAAACCGCCCAGAGAGTTGGCAGCACCTTCGTTATAGACGCCGGAGAACATGGTGCCGTTGTAGAGCGAAGGGTTCCCATTATTCGGCGGAGCGACGAAGGGATTCGTCTGCGAGGTGATCAGGACGCCGCCCAAGGCTGTGGCGGACGGAGTGATCGTCGTGTTCGGCAGCAGGTTCTGGGCGAACGAAGCACCGGTCGCCGCGGCGGCCATGGCCGCCGACGCGATGGTGATCTTGATTGTCTTTTGGATGTTCATTGTTGTTTTCACCCCCCTTCTTTTATGGATGGTCTTCCTGCCCCTGAAAAGGCAGTAGAATTGTAAATACGGTTGGCGGGTGCAGGCCTCGGCAAAAGGACCTCGTCTCGTCAGGTCACTTTCCATTTCTTTGGAGGTTTCCTTGCTGCCTCAGACAGTAGGGTCATTCCCGGCCTTCTCCATCCCAAACGTCAGATTTGCGCGATTTCATTAGAAAACAAGATGCGTCAGCCTCTTCTTTCCGAGTGTAACACATTTCCGCCGAAAATACAATATGCTCGGACCCTATTATTCAGCGATCACTCGCGGTTTTTTTGCCGCCATCGCTGTCCGAAGAGGTGCCCTGGATCGTGCTGAGGTAGCCGGCATATTTGTCCGAGTTGATGACCGGCTTGGCCGCCTGGTACAGCCGCGCGATTTCGGCTTTCGGCAGGGGCGCGCGCTCCAAGCGGGCCATCCGATCCACCTGATTGTAGAAGGGAGTCTTCGGTACAAGGGGCGGGATCATCGCGCGGCTGCTGTTGGTCACCCGAAAGGTCAGGAAGTACATGCCGTCCGGAGCCTTCAGGGGGAAGGTCCTGATGTCGCCGACTTTGGCCTTCTGAACGAAGCCGCTGATCTGCTGTTTCAGGGGCAGCGGCAGGCCACTCATGTCCGGATTGTAGCCGTTGATGCCCGCGACTGCGAGGCGCGGCTGCCGGCCGAGCACATCCAGCGGCGTCTTCTGTTCCAGGAGGTCTTCCGCCGTTTTGGCGTCCACGGGGTTCCGAGTCATTACCGTGGTGGCCTGGACCTGCTGCGGCAGGGCGAACTTGCGAGTGTTTGCAGCGTAGTACGCCGCCACCTGGGCGGGGGAGAGGGCGACATCCTTAATGCGAAGACTGTCCAGCGCGATGGCTGTTTGCAGTTCCTGCCGGAACTCCGCCATCTTGGCCGGGTCCTGGATGTAGGGAACCAAGACCTGGGGAGAACGGCGCTGGATGTCGCTGATCTGATCCTCGACATTCTTTGCCGTCGGCGTCACGCCCTGGCGGGCCGCCGCCTGGGCCACCAGTCTGTCGGCGACCATCTGGCTCAGGACTGTCGGGCCAGCCACATGTTCCAGTTGGTCCTGGTACTGCTTCTTTGTGATCACGTCCTTGCCCACCGTCACGAGGGGACGGCCGGTGGAGTAGCGCGTATAGAGGAGTGCGTTGCCTGCCAGCGACAGCGTGGTCACCAGCACCAAGACGCCGGTCGGAAAAGATTTCATGGTGAACTCTACCTTCATTGTTTTATCATGCATAAATCATGCCAAAGTATCGTAAGGGCTGATTTTTATGCAAAAATGCGGAAATATTATGTTTGGCACCTTACGCCTCGAGCGATGAGGGACGGACATGGGGGCGAATGGAGGCATTTTGAACGCCCCCGCTCGCCTCGGAGATGGCTCCAGCGAGGCACACGGCCCAGCGGTCAAGGGACGCATTCTCCTCCACCCAGCGGCGCGCGTTCCGCCCCAAACGCTCGCGCAGGGCGTGGTCGGCCCGCAACCGGGTGATTGCGCGCCGCCACCCGGCGACGTCTCCCGGCGCGACCGTCAGCCCATTCTCGCCGTCCGTGATGACGTCCGTCTGGCCGGTCGTCCGCGTGGCGACGACGGCCTTGCCCATCGCCATCGCCTCCAGGATGGTGGTGACGCCCGCCTGGAAGTCCGTCTCGCGCAGCGGCACGACCACGAAGCTGGACTCCGCATAGAGGGCGCGTAGCGCGGCGTAGTCGTAGCGGCGGGCGTCCACATTGGGCGGCAGGGCGCGGCCCGCCGTCTGGTCCTCGTGCTTGGACCAGGGCGAGGCGGCGGCCAGCCGGACGGACAGGTCCGGCATGTCGGCCACGGCCTCGATCAAGGTCGGGTAGTCCCGCCACTCCAGACCCGCCGAGCAGATGAGGTTCGGGTCGGCCGAGGCGGGCAGCGGGCGGTAAAACCGGTCGTCCGCATGGAACGGGATCAGGGCGAGCTTCCGGGGCGCGATCCCCAGCCGGCCCACCCCCCAGTCGTACTGCGCCCGCGCGTAGACGAAGATCCGGTCCAGCCTCCGGTGTGCTTTCAGGGTGCGGAAGAAGAATTGCTTCTTGCGAGTCGAGATCCGGTGGCCGATGGTGACGTGGCCCACCCGGCGCGGCGTCAGCCCCAGCAACAGGGCGAGCGGGACGCCGACGTTCTCACCGTTCGAGAAGATGGCCGCGTATTCCTCCCGACGCGCGAACGCCAGAGCGGCGAGGGCGGCGTCCCGCCCGCCGGCCTTCCGCGCCAGGCGGACGGCGGGCGTGGAGTCGGCGTCCACGGCGGCATAGTCCAGTGTGTCCACGGTCAGGCCGTGCCGGTCGCGCAGGGCGGCGGCGAGGGCGTGGTAGTCCATGGTCGGGTGCCGGTCCGAGGCCACGTCGGCCTCGACGCCGGTCTTGACGACGCTCGGGATCAGCAGCAGGGTCTTGGAGGCGTGGGCGTCCCTCATACTTTTTCTCCTAATACCTATTGTCCTAGGCGCGGACCGTGCCGACCTGGCGGACGGTCTCAACGAGGCGGCCGTAGTTCACGACGGCGTCGAACCGCTCCCGCCCGACCGCGCGTGCCTGACGGGCGAGCCGGGCGCGAAGGGGGGCGTCGGAGGCCAGCGCGGTCAGCGCGCCGGCGAGGGCTTCGGGGTCGTCCGGCGGCACGACCCATCCGGTTTCACCGTGGGTCACCGCTTCCGGCAGGGCGCCGACGGTCGTGGTGACGACGGGCAGGCCCGCCGCCAGCGCCTCCATGACCGCGAGGGGGAGGCAGTCGCCGCGCGTCGGGAAGACGAACAGGTCCGCCTGGGCGAACAGCCCCAGCAGGGCATCGGAGTTCGGCTGAACATCATGCCAGACGGTCATGCGGGGCAGATTGTTCCCCACCCCCGGCGTCTTGGTGACGACGTGGAGGTGGACGTCGAGCGAGGGCGGCAGGCGGGCGAAGGCGTCCAGCAGGGTGTCGCCGCCTTTGCGGGGGAAGTCGCCGCCGACGAACAGCAACTGGACCGGGCCGGGGCGGCGGGCCGCCCGGTCGAAGTCCCAGCGGGCGGTGTCTATGCCGGGCGGTATGACCGTGACCTTATCGGCGGGCACGCCGTAGTCGGCGACCAGGGAGTCCTTGGACCACTGCGACCACGAAACCAGGTGCCGGGCGGACCGGAACGCGCGCTGATTCAGGCGCTTCTTCAGGGCCTCGATCCGCGCGCTGCCGCTCGGGACATGGCCATAGAACGCGCCCAGGGCGTCGTATTGCAGGGGCGTGGCGTCCAGGGAAACCACGGAGGGCATGCGGCGCATCAGCCCGGGCGAGAACAGGGCGGTCACCTGCGTGTGGAACAGGGCACCGTCCAGCCGCCCGGCCCGCCCGCGCAGGCCGAGCCAGGCACCCAGCGAGGCCCGGAGCGACCAGTTGGAGCGGACGCCGGGCAGGCGGGTCCAGGCCCCGGTCAGACCCTCGTAGGGCAGATCAACGTAGGACGGGGCGATGTCCGGACGGTCCCGCAGGACGCGCTTGAGGTTCTGCGCGTGCGTCGTGTGGCCCAGGGAGTATTCGAGTGCGAAGCCGAGGTTCATGTGTCTTCCGTGTCCTTCCTGTCTTCCATGGCCCCCGTCATGCCGCCTTCATGGCGTCCAGAATGCGGCCCAGGTTGGCCCGACAGTCGAATTCCTCCCGCGCGCGCGCGAGTGCGGCGGTCCCCATCTGCTGCCGCAGGGCGGCATCGTAGACGAGTTGGTCCAGGCGCAGGGCGAGGGCCGCATAGTCGCCCGGCTCCAGCCCGTAGCCCGTCAGGCCCTCGGCGATGATCTCGGGGATGCCGCCGAGCCGCGAGATGACGACGGGCAGGCCGCAGGACATGGCCTCCATGGCGACCAGGGAGTAGCAGTCGGCCAGTGTCGGCAGCACGAACAGGTCGGACCTCTGGTAGAGACGCACGAGTTCGGGGCTGTTGTTGGCGATCCCCCGGTGTACGACGACGTTGGGCACGGCGGGGACCGGGTCGCGCGTCACCAGGTGCAGCTCCCAGGGGGCCGGAACCTGGGTTTCCTGCGCCCAGCGCAGCAGCAGGTCGCCGCCCTTGCGGGCGAAGTCGCCGCCGACGAACAGCAGGCGGGCGACGCCGTCGCCGGGGCGGGTGGCGGGGTCGGGCCGGAAAAGCTGCTGGTCCACGCCGGGCGAGACGGCCGTGACCTTCTCGGGCGGGACGCCGTAGTCGTCGCGCAGGCTGCGCGCCACCCACTCGTTCCAGGGGAACAGGTGATGCGCCTCGGCGTAAAGGCGGTCGGTGGCGCGGCGCTTCCAGGCGGCCCCGAAGCGGGCGCGCGCGCGGCCGTAACCGTACCGCCCGCCCATGGCCTCCATCTGGAGGGGCGTCATGTCCATGACCAGGAAGGCGGGCGCGGCCCGGACCGAGTCGGGGACGGACTTCGCCGCCCAGGTCGCCCAAAGCACGGCGTCACGCGGCCCGGCCCCGGCCAGCCCGGCGCGGATCTCCCCCACCCCGCGCAGTGTGCCGCGGATGCCGGACGGGAGGCCCGGCAGGCGCGACAGCGGGCCGGCGTCGGCCTCATAGCGGACGGGGACGACGGCGGCCTCCACGGACGGGTCTTCCGCCGCGACGCGCTCCCAGTTGAGGGCCTGGGTCTTCAGCCCGACCTGCTGGTCCAGGACGAACGCGAATCGGTGAGCCACTCACGCCCCCGCGCTTTCCCGCGCTTCGGCCAGGACGCGGTCGCGCAGGGCCGAATAGATCAGGTGTCCGACGACCACATGGACGTCCTCGACCATCTGCATGTTGTCCGAGTGGACGACGACGTTGTGGCGGGCCAGGCCCGCCAGCTTGCCGCCGCCGAAGCCGCTCCAGCCTAATGTCTCCGCGCCCGCGGCGTGGGCGGCCTCGACGGCGGCGAGGATGTTCGGCGAGTTGCCGCTGCCGCTGATGGCGACCAGCAGGTCGCCGGGCCGCAGCCAGGTCCGCGCCTGGGCGGCGAAGACGTTGGCGTACTCGGTGTCGTTGCTCCAGGCGGTCAGGAGCGGCACCGAGTCCACCAGGGACATGCACTCCCAGGGGCGGCCTCCGTGCAGGAACATGTTCTTCTGGAAGTCGGCGGGCAGGTGGCTGGCGGTCGCCGCCGAGCCGCCGTTGCCGCAGAAGACCGCCCGACGCCCGCCCCGGTAGTTGTCCCAGAGCAGTGCGGTCGCGGCGTCGATCTCGTCCGTCGAGACTTCGTGCAGCAGTGCGGCCATGCGGCCGAGGTAGTCACGCGCGTAGCTCATGTATCAAGGCTCCTTATCAACTTCGCCGGGACGCCGCCCCACATCTGGTTCGGCGGGACGCTCTTGTTGACCAGCGCGCCCGCCGCGATGACGCTGCCCGCGCCGATCTCCACGCCGCCGAGGACGGTCACGCGCGCGCCGAGCCAGCAGCCGTCGCCGATCGTGATCGGGAGGGCGAAGCCCGGCCCGCACCGCCGCGCGGCGGGGCCGATCTCGTGCGAGCCCGTCCAGAGCATCGCCTCCGCGCCGATCCAGACGTCTCGGCCGATGGTGATGGGCTTGCCCCAGTCGGCCAGCAGCGCGCCCCGCCGCTGGATGTGGCTCCCCGCCCCGATCGTGATGAGGTGGGCGTCGTTGCCGAAGTCCAGGTGCGCGTTGAGCGTCACGCCCGGCCCGACGTGCACGCCCAGCAGCGACCGGACCAGCCGGGCGCGGGCCGACTCGCAAACCAGAATGTTGGGCATCAGCCGGTCGGCCAGGGCCGAATACAGGCAGTGCCGCAGAAACCGCATGTTCACCGGCTCATGCCTTCACCGACGGGGAAGCCCGTCGAAAGAGATGCTTACAGTCTGTCATAGCCTCGCCCCCCTCGTATTATGGACGGATTCGCTTCCGGCGAGAGGTCTGACGGCGAGAGGTCTGAGGAGGAGCCGGCGTCCTCGGGCGTCCCGGCCCCTGCGGCGGCGGGCGGCGCGGGGGGCGGCCTCCGCAGGCGGAAATGCGCCGCCTGCGGGGCGGGCTTCCGGACGCGCCGCGCGTCCGTGTCGCGCGGCACGTTCATGAAGGGGCGCTCGAACAGGAGGTGGAACAGGTAGCCGAGGCCCACCATCAGCGGGGCGACGAAGAGCAGCATGAACAAGACCTGGGCCGTGTTGGAGAACCGCGCGTGGCCGTAGGTGCCCAGCACCATCACCATCGGCAGGTGAATCAGGTACACGCTGTAGGAGAACAAGCCCAGCCAGACCAGCAGGGGATGCGACAGCGCCCGGTGCAGGCGCGTCTCCGAACGGCTCCCGGCGAGCAGCAGGGCGGCGAACAGCAAGCCCCACATGGCATCTGTCAGCGTCTGGAAGTGCCCGTGTCGCCCGTCCAGGATCGCCAGCAGGGTTATGGCGACCAACAGCAAGCCGTCCACCCATCGCTCGGGGGACTTCTGCTCCGCGTGCCGGCGCGCGACCAGCAGGGCGGCGAACATCCCGACCGCGAACTCGAATCCGCGCCCGAAGACGCTGTACGCCAGCACATAGCCGTAGCCGTCGTCCGGCAGATAGTGGCCCCGCACGAGAAAGAACCGGTAGGCCGTACAGACCAGCAGCACGGCCAGCACGACGCCGCGCGCGTTGAAGCGGCGGTAGGCCTCCACCAGTACGGGGAAGAGGATGTACAACTGGAATTCCAGGGCGAGCGACCAGAGCGAGCCGTTGACGCTCAGGACGTAATCCGGCCTGGTGTTGTGCAGCATCAGGGCGTGCAGGAACAGCCAGTTCAGCGTGTAATGGGCGTCGGAACCGGTGTGGTGGAGCCAGGCTTGGGTCAGGGGCACGACGCTGAACAGAATAAGGGTGACGTAGTAGGGCGGCAGGATGCGCCGGCAGCGTTTCTTGGCGAACTCCCATAGCGTCGGCTCACGCCTCCTCCCGCCTTTGACGAACGGCCAATAGAGGCAGAACCCGGACAGCACCAGGAACAGGTTGACGCCGACGTGCCCGAAGCCGAGGACGGGCGCGGCGTTGAAATGGCGAGCGCCGGCGGTCAGGCCCACGGACCACATGCCGCCGAAAAGCCAGCAGTGGTAGAGCAGCACCATGAGCATCGCCAGGCCACGGAGGCCGTCTATGAAGTGCAGGCGCGGCGCGGGACGAGCTTCAAGCGGCCCCGGCGCGGCCGAATCAGGCGCTAAGGCAAGCGCGTGCGTTTCTTGCGCCGTTCCTGACATTGGGGGTTCTCCCTGCTCACTCGCGTACACGGGCGTTTCTGACGGTTTCAGGGAAGACGGGGCACCCCAACGCACCCTTCCAGGGTCGTTCCGACCGGCTCATGTGAACCCCGGCATTGGGTTGAAAAATAGTGTTAGCCTTCAACAATTTTCAGGTGACATGGCTGAACCATCGTTTGTAATCAAACACCCCGGCTTCAAGTAAATGGCCGTGAGTGTTTCCTCACTCTGTTGTGACAGCGGAAGTGCGCTCGATGACAGATGATGCCATAGTCGGAATGAGTCCAACCCGGCAACAGTGTCATATGAATATAGTGCAAGAATCATGCCAAAGTGGCCAGCCGGTTGAGCGCGGCCCTACTGCCATCAAGGAGCGCCCTTTCCCCTGTGGGCGTCTCAGGGCAGCGGGCGCTCTCAGTTCCGACGCACACGGACCGCGCCGTGCGTGTCGGTCAAGCAGGACGAGGCTGCGGCTCACCGGCGCAGGCCGCGCGTGAAGCCCTGGAGGCGATACAGGTAAGTACGCAGGCCGCTCGGCTTGCGCCCGCGCGCCAGCGCCCGCAGGAAGCCGCCCAGCGGCTGCGCCAGCTCTTGCAGCGCCTTGAAGCGGTAGCGTGGGCCGCGCCCGCCGCAAACGAGGTAGGCCAAAAACTGCCCCATGCCGGTGCCGTTGACCTGATGCACGAACGCATGATAGTCCGCCCCGGAACGCGCCCCGGCGTGGTGGACGACGCGGGCTTCGGCCAGGGTGTGCATCTCCAGCGATGGACGGTGACACACACAGCGCAGGGCGTACTCGAAGTCCTCGCCCGCTACGCCCGTCCCCGCGCCCAGGGCCGTGTCAAAGCCGCCCACCCGCTCGAACGTCGTCCGCCGCAGGGCCATGTTCGCGCCCATGCCGCCGAAGACCTCGGGCTGGAACCAGCGCACGGGCCGTTTCGTGGGCACCCGGCTGTACGGGATGAACTCCGTCCGCCAGTCGTGGACCTCGGGCGGCAGGACCGTCCCGAACAGGAACGCGAGGCGCGGGTAGGCCGCGAACTCGCGGACGATCTCGGCGAGCCAGTCTTCCTCAACGACCACGTCGTCGTCGGTGAAGACGATCAGGTCGCCCCGGCTGCCTTCCAGGCCCACATTGCGTGCCCGCGACAGGCCGCGTGTCGGCGTCGGCAGGTAAAGGACCTCGCCCGCCCCAGCGGCAATCTGCTCGACGGCACGGCGCGTGTCCTCCCCATCGCTCTGGTCCACGACCAGCAGCTCGTCCGGTCGGTGCCGGCCGGCGAGGATGCTGTTCAGGGTCGCTTCGATCAAGGTGCCCCTGTCGCGCGTACAGATGATGACGGAGACGGTCATGACGGAGACGGTCATGGCGGGAACAGGGATGGCGGGGGCGGCGGCGGCCTCCCCTATTATAGCGCAATTTTCGGCGGTAGTCATGGGTTAGGCACCATTATCGGCGCGGGGAGCGGACAAAGAGAGGGCGCGGGGTTTCTTCGGGCCGGCCGCTCTCCGCCGAGGCGGGGGCGGGCCGCAGCGCGAACCTCGCGCCGCGCGCCGTCAGGAAGGGCCTCTCGAACAGCAGGTGGAACCCGTAGGCGGCGGCGACGACCAGCGGGGACGACGCCAGCAGGAGCAGGAACATCGGGACGGGGCCGGGGTGGAACAGGCGGGTCAACACGAGGTCCGCCGCATGCAGCAGGGGCGCGTGGACGAGGTAGAGGCTGTAGGAGAACAGGCCGACGCGTACCAGCGGGGGCCAGGACAGCCAGCGCGTCAGCCGGGACTTCTGGAGGGGCGCATCTTGATAGATCGCCGCCATCGTCAGGGCGGCGGCCAGACCGATCAGGGTGTCCAGGTAGGGCGAATAGGCGGCGAAGAACAGCTTGCCTTTGGCGGCGATCGCCAGGACGACGAGTACCCAGAGGCCGTTCGCCAGGGGCCGCCAGAAGGGCCGGGGGCGCGACAGCGTTTCGCGCGCGGCGACCGCGCCCAGCGTGAACAGGCCCAAGTACCAGGGCGTGGCCGAGTCCAGCCGGCCGTGGGAGGCGACGTGTGCCAGCAGGCCCAGGCCGACCGTCCAGGCGAGGGTCCACGCCGTCCCAATCCGCCGGAGGGAGGGCACGATGAGGGGCAGGAACAGGTAGACCTGGCACTCGACGGCGATGCTCCAGAGGGGATAATTGATGCTCCCGCCGCGCAGCCCGAGTGGCAGGTCATGGACCAGGGACAGGTGCGCCAGGAACTGCGGCAGGGTCAGCGGCAGGCTGTTGTCCCAGACCGTGCCGGTGGCTGCGTGGGCGACGGTGACGATGAACAGGCAGGACAGCAGCAGGGAGGCATAGTAGGGCGGGAGGATGCGGCGCGCGCGCCGGGTGAAGAACTCGCGCAGGGGCGGCATCCGGTCGCCGCGCCGGGCGATGGGCAGCATCAGGCAGAAGCCGGAGACGACGATGAACACGTCCACGGCGATGTGCCCGTAGGCCAGGCCTAGGTGGTTCATCAGGCGCGAAGCGTAGTAGCCGTTCGTCGGCTCGAAGTAGGCGTGGCAGACCATGACGAACAGCGCGGCCACCGCCCGCAGGCCGTCAATGAAGGCGAGGTGCGGCTTTAAGGGTGCGGGCGTTTCGGACGGGACTCGTGGCAGTACCGGAGTAGACAAAAGGGTGTTCCAATCAGGATGCCGATCTCACGACTGCCATGGCGATCCTGCTGCCATGGTGATCCTGTTACAACCACTGTGCAAGAATCATGCCAAAGCGCGGGTCGGGGAGAATCCCGGCCCGCGCCCTCGTCGGCAAGACTGAAGCACCCTTCAGGAGTACCCTTCAGGAGTGTCCTTTAGGGGAGCGCCGGGAAGCCCGGCAGCACCTCCTGTCCCATGTTGTCCCAGTGGCGCTCGTCGCACCAGGGGCGATAGTTATACCAGTAGGCGCTGGGCAGGCCGGCGCCCACCTGCTCGGGCCGGTCGTTGCCGGTGTGGTAGACCTGGTGGACCCAGTAGGCCTGCCAGGGGCCGGCGGGCATGGCCTGAGCGGCGGGGATGTCGGCCTCCCAGGCCAGGACCCCTTGCTCCATGATGCGGAAATGAGTCCGCGACAGGTACAGGTCGAACCGGTGCCGCTTGTCCAGGTCCTGCGCGGTGCCGTTCGCCTGGGGCGTGTGCTGATAAGGGTCGGTCCGGGCCGTGCCGTGGGCAACGTCCCACGCCATGCCGTTGATCGGGAACAGGGGCATCTCGATGGTCTTGCCGGGCACGGTCGTGCCGGGGGAAACCATCTCGGGGATGCTCTGGTATCCGTTGATGCGCCAGCGGAAGGCGGTGTCCGTCCCCGACATCACCGCCCTGGCGTCGCCGTCCTTTGATCCCGGATTCAGCAGTGTCGCCGAGGCCGGGGCGATGATCAGGTCACACCAGCGGCGCTCGTTGAAGTGGGCGTCCACCTCGAACGTGACGTGCAGGACGCCGCCGGCCGAGATGTCGGTGGTGGCGCGGGGCATCATCACGAGCGAGGCGTCGTTGTTGTGCAGCGGCCCGCTCACGCCCACCGTGCCGCCGTCGTACAGAGTCTCCATGAAGTGGCCGCCCATGAAGAACGACTTGGTGGAGATCTGGTCACCGACGTAGTCGCGAATCCGCCACTTGTCGTTCGCCACTTCGGAGTAGTTGCCGTACTGCCCGTAGGAATCATAGTTGCCGTTCGGGTTCCCGCTCGTGTCCGGCTTCGGCTGCAGCGTGAGGGGCTGCTCGGTCCGGAAGGTGTCGGCGAAGACCTGCGACCCCTTCAGGACGAACGGCTTGCAGACGACATGGAACGGGGCGGACGCGGCCAGGACGTTCGGCACGTCGGAGGGGTCCCCCTGGCCGTTGATCGCCTCGTGCATCCCGTCCATCGCCATCGCGCCCGGCCCGGCCATGCCGTCCATCTTCTGGAACGGGCCGAGCTTGTCCACGGCCTCGACCACTAGGTCCGCGCCCGCCGCCGGGTCCAGGCCGTTCATCTCGATGCTCAGGCCCCCGCCGCTGTACTTGACGGTGTTCGGGTTGGCGACATTGTAAACGCGGTAATCTACCGCTCCGGGGATGGCGGCGAAGGAAACCACGGCGCTGTCGTCGTTGGGCTGGACGCCCGTGATCTGGATCAGGCCGGGGACCGCAGCCGGGGCGGACATCAGTGCCGTGGCACTGACGGCACCGCTCTGGCCGCTCTCGACGGGCGTGGAAATGGGCAGGTTGACGGCGGAGACGGTGTAGGAATGGGTCGCGCCCGGCCTGACATCCTGGTCGTAGTAGTTCAGGCCCCAGAGGCCCGCGCCGACGCGCTGACCATCACGGTAGATGTTGTAGGTGTAGGCCGCATCCTCGCCGTGCCAGGTGAGGTGGATGCGCGGCACGCCGGCGTTCCACTCGGCCGTGGCGGCGAGCAGGGTCGGCGGCGTCGGGGGGGGCGGCATCCATGCGGGCGGGGAGGCCGGATTGTAGGCCCCCTGAGCCGTGGCGACGGCGGAGGGCAGTGTCTCGGAACCGTCCACGCCGACAGCCGTGATCGTATAAGTCGGCCCCCACACGAAGGCCGTCGGGGGGACGATGTAGCTGGTCCCGGTCAGGCCGGTCGCGATCTGGGTGTCATACTGGTAGAGGTTGTAGGAGACCGCGCCGGGGACGGCCGTCCAGGTCAGCGCGTCGGTCGGCGCGGCCTGCCACACGCCCATGACCGTCAGGTTCACCGGGGCGGTGAGGACCATGCCGGGCGGGTTTGGGGCGGTGGCGGAGACGGACGCCGAGTGCGCCCCCTCGCCGCCCGGCCCGGTCGCCGTGACCGAATAGGCGTAGGTGTGGCCGCTGACGACGTTCATGTCGGTCAGGGACGGCGTGGTCAGCCCGCCCTGGACCTTGACTCCGTCCCGGTAGACGGCATAGGAGGTCGCACCCGAGACGGCGTTCCAGGCGAGGGCGACGTGCGCCATCGCCATGCCGCTGCACGCGGGGCAGGACGTGGCCCAATGCGGGGTGGCGGACAGCCCGGTCGGCGCGTCGGGCAGGGACAGCACGGGGGGCGAGGAGGCAGGCGGGGCGGTCGTGCCGGTGCCCGGCTTCAGGGCGACCTCGTCCACGGAGAAGGCGGGCTGGGCCGTGCCCGAGGCGTCCGCCACCCACAGGCCGTCCATGTCCGGGGCGCCCGCGATGCCGAGGTCGCTGAGGGGGATGGTCACGGACTGCCACTGGTTTGCCCGGAGCGGGCCGAGGGGGACGGCGGTCTGGGGGGTGCCGCTCCGCAGTGCGCGCACCGAGAGCCGCTGCCCGCCCGCGCTACCGCCGTTGATCCAGAAGGTCACGGCGGCGTAGGGCGCGGCGCTGAACGGCGCGTGGTGCAGGTAGAGCGCCTGCCAGGGGCCGGCGGTGACGCGGATGGCCTTGCCGGAGTGGGCGGGGGACGTGGAGGCGAGGTCGGTGGCGGCCCAGCTCCAGGACACCCAGCCGTTGACGAGGCTGTCGGCGTAGACGACCGAGTTCCCGCCGGCGGGGACGGTGGCCGTGGCGGCGGCGCAGGGGTGGCTCTCGCCCGCCGCGCCGAGGCTCGTGACGGTGTAGGCGTGGGTCTCGCCCGACGCCACGGCGTAGTCGGTCCAGGAGGCGCCGGGGCTGGAGGCGAGGAGATTGCCGTCACGGTAGACATTGTAGGACAGGGCGCGCGGCACGGGGAGCCAGGAGAGCTGGACCTGCGCCCCGATCGGCTGCACCCGGCCCGCCGCCGCGAGGCGGCTCGGAACGGCGGGCGGGGCGGGGACGGGACTGGCCGGCGGGACCGGCGGGGCCACGACGGGCGTGGTCGCCGCGACAGGCACGGCGGCAGAGATGCCTCCGGCAAGGGCCAGCGCGGCCCAGGCAGGGGACAGGATAAACTTCATGTCGTTCTCCGGATTCTTATCAAACGCGCGGCAGCCGCGGGTAGGGTTTTGGTAGGAGCCGTGGCCGAGGGCCGCGACTGCTCTAGATAGTCGGCAAGGGAAAGCCTATAATCAACCGGCAGGGGTACGGGGAAGTGCGACGCGCAAAGGGAAAACTGTTTTTGCCTGCCGCCTGGAGTCAGGCGGGCCGAGGGCGGGCATGGGGGCTGGGAGAGCCGTCTTACCACCGAGCGAGTGAACAGTATCCCGGAAGCCACCGATGGGTGCATCGGCTTTGTCTTGCTCTTCCGGCTATTTTCGTCCGATAGTATACCCGATGTTCGTGAAATAAAGCGCGCAGTTTGGCAGATGACAGCCTGTTTCTGACTGATCTCAAAATTAGAAGGGCGGCGATCAGGTCTTCCATGATGTCCGGAGTGAGAATGTGGGGGACAGGCTGGCGCTGTCTCCAAGGCTGATGTCGCGCAGCCAGAAGATGTCGAGGCCGGATGCGCCCTGAGTGGCGATACGGTTGTGGAGGAGCTTCCGCCGGACAGTCTCGCCCACGCCGCCTTCAACCTTCAGCCTGCCCGTCTCATCCGCTGCCGGCCCGATGGTTCGACGGCACGGCCCTGTTTTCCTTTGAAGCCGTCTCCCGGCGGAACTTTTTCCGGAGTGGAATCGCTTCCTGACAGCAAGGGGCAGTCAAAATCCCCTCCCTGAAAGGAACCAAACGATGAACATTATATCTCGGTCTGCCGCTCTCTTCGGGCTGGCCGCCCTCGCCTTCGGCACGTTCGCCGCCCCCGCCGGCGCGAAGGCCCCCCCCTACATCCGCCACGCCCAGATGCATCAGGCCAAGCGCCTGGACCGGCAGGCCGCACACGCCGCCTACAATGGCAACTACCGCCGCGCCAGCCGCCTGCGGCACCAGGCAACTCACCTCCGCGTCGCCGCCCGCCACGGGCACTGACGGGTCAGTAAGTTCACGAAAACCGCCGGGGGCCGTAGCCCCCGGCGGTTTTCGTGCGAGTCAGGTCCGGGCCAGGTGCGCGAACTCTTCCAGGCTGAGAGTCTCGCCCCGGCGGCCCGGATCGAGGCCGGCGGCGGCCAGCGCGGCGGCGGCCCGGTCGCGGTCCCAGCCCAGTGCGGGGTCGCCGCTGAGTGCGTTCAGGAGGGCCTTGCGGCGCTGGCCGAAGGCGGCGCGGACGACAGCGAAGAACAGCCCCTCGTCGGGGACGGAGACGGGCGGGGCGGCGTGGGGGGTCAGGCGGACGATGGCGCTGTCCACGTCGGGGGGCGGGAAGAAGACGCGGCGCGAGACGATGCCGACGGTTTCCACCTGGGCATGGTACTGGCTGAAGACGCCCAGGGAACTGTAGTCCGGGGTGCCCGGCTTCGCGCCGAGCCGGGCGGCGACCTCCCTCTGCACCAGCAGCACGATCCGGGCGAAGCGGCCCCGCTGGTCCAGAAGCGTCGTCAGCAGCGGCGAGGTGATGTTGTAGGGGATGTTGGCGACGACCGAGACCGGCCCCGTGCCCGCGAACTGCGCGTCCAGGAAGGCGGGCCAGTCGAGCGCCATGGCGTCGCCGGGGACGACCTCGACCTGCGTCAGTTCGCCGGTCGTTTCAGCCAGGGCGGGCAGCAAGTCGCCGTCTATTTCCAGCGCGACCACCCGGCCCGAGGGCGTGACGGCCTCGGCCAGCGAGCGCGTCAGGACGCCCAGGCCCGCGCCGATCTCCAGCACCGAGTCGCCAGGCCCGAGCGCACCGGCCGTGACGATCTTCGCCAGCGTGTTGGCATCCACGAGGAAGTTTTGCCCGAAGCGGCGTCGGGGGCGCAGGTCGTGCCGCCTGAGCAGGGCGGCGACGGCGGCAGGGCTGGAAAGGTTCATGCCGCTATTGTACCTGAGTCGTACCGGGTGGCGGGAAATCGCGGGCGGCGGCGTCCAGGACCAGCACCCAATCCGGGCCGTCCAGGTCCGTGGGCGGCGTCCAGGTTTGTGACGGTGTGCGGGGGAACAGGCCCAAGCTCTGGGCCGACCCCGTGCGCGGGTCGAACCACCAGGCGGCCAGCGTCTCGCCCGAGAGCGATGCCGTGTCCAGGGTGAAGGCCAGCCCGGCGGGAGAGTAGATGAAAGCATAACTGCCGTCAGTGTCGCGCGTCGCCTGGACATGGTCGCCGCCCGCGCCCACCTCAGACAGCAGGAGCGACTGGTCGGGGATCCGGGACAGGAACGGGCGCGATTCGAGCAGGGCGCGGAGGTGGCTCATCTGGGCCGCGCCGGGGAGCAGCAGGGCCTCGCGCCAGGGGGTCCGGGCCACCGTCACTGCGGGGAAGCGGGCGGCATCCAGGAATTGCCAGACATCGTGGCAGCCGTAGGTGTGGCCGAAGCCGCCCGCGAAGGCCGCCCAATAGCCCGCGCGGCGCACGGCATGGTCGTCGAACCACAGGTCGGTCGGCGTCCATTGCGGCGTCATGACGGGGTGGTCCTCGTAGCAAGGCTCGGCGTCCAAGGCGGGGCGCGTCGGAAGCGCCTGGTAATCGCGGGCGATGGCCCCGTAGTTGGGGACCAGCCCGACGTGTCCGGTCTGGCGCATGTCGAAGTCCAGCCAGGCGTCATTCGGGAAATAGTCGCTGGCCGAACGCCCGCCGGGCGGGTGGAACGTCCGCAGGTGCGCCCCGCCGTCACCCTCTGCCAGCCCCGCAGCCATGGCGCGGATGATCTCCCGGTGCCGGTCCGTTTCCACAGGCCGATCCCCGCCCAGGACCCAGAGCAGATCGGCGTCGCGGTAGCGATGCCCCAGGAACTCGCCGTAGCCCTGCGCGTTCTCGGGCGTGAAGATCTCCGGCCCCTCCCCGGTCCCCCGGTTCCACTTGTCGCCCCAGGTCGGCAGCAGCGCCACCCAAAGCCCGAGTTCGTTGGCGCGGCGGATGACCCAGTCTACATGGGCGAAGTACGGCTCGTTCGGCCTGGCCGGGTCGTCGTCGTGCAAGGGCAGGTGTCCGACCGGGCCAGGCCGGTCAAAGCCGTGTTCGGCGAGGACGACGGCCATGACGACCGTGAAGCCCTGGCCGGCGCGGGTCTGGAGGTAGAAGTCGGCCTCCTCGCGTGTCAGCCGGTGGAACAGCTCCCAGGCGGTGTCGGCGAGATAGAGGAACGGCGCTCCCCCGTCGTGGACGAGGAAGCGCCGGTTGGAACTGACTTGGAGCGGCATGGGGACAGCCTCAGCGCGCGGGTGAAAGGAGCCAGACGGTCACGCGGCGGCGGCCCACGTTGGACGCCTCGCGAAACGTGGTGTGGCCGAGATCAATGCGGTGGCCCTTGATCGCGCCGCCGGTGTCGCCCGCCAGGGCGTAGCCGTAGCCCTCGATATAGAGCTTGGAGCCGAGGGGGATCAACCGCGGGTCCACGGCGACGACGCCGTAGCCGGCCCGCATCCCGTTCGCGCAGCGGCCCACGCTGCTGCCCTCATAGGGGGAGTAGCCGGTCGCCACCATGCTGAAGCACTGCATCCGCTGGTAAGTTCCGGAACGGGACGGCAGGGCGCGCGCCTCGCGGACGCGGATGCCGGCCAGTGTTTCCTGATCCTGCGGGGCACGGGCGACGCGGGTGGCGACCAGTTTGCGGGAGGTCGCCATTTCGTTGACGAAGCCCGCGTTGTAGGTCTTGGCGAGGACGCCGTTGACGCCGCGCTGCCCCGTCTTGACCTGGCCGGGCGCGACCTCGCGGCTCATTTTGAACACTGTCTTGAAGGGGATCGGGCTGGTCTCCGTCTGGTCTTCAAAACGGACGCGCGTGATGACGATCTTCAGGCCCGCGACGAGCGGGGCGGTGGGCTTGGGGACAATCCGGTCGTCTTTGCCGCAGGTGATGCCGGCCGCCGCCAGGGCGTCGCCGACGGTCGATGCCTTGGTGTCCAGAGTCCGGACAGCCTTGGCACCATCGGCGACGGTAACGGTGAGCGTGCGGGCCGGGGGGGCGTCGGAAGCGGGGGTGGTGCCGGCCCCTGCGCTGGGGCTGACGACGGGACTGATGGCGGGAGTGTCCGTGGGAGTGGTCGCGCTCTGCGCCAGGACGGCGAAGGGGCAGGAAAGCGCGGTCACCGAGAAAATGGAAGCGACGGACAGATAGCCGAAGGTCCGTGCTGTCTTCGAGTTACGCAAATGGTCTCCTCCTGGAGAGTCTGTAGGTTTGGACGCGCGAGTGCTGCGATGGATTTCCGCGCGCCATGCCGGGACGCCTTTTGGCGAGCCGACCTTTGCTGTTCTTCGAGGCTGGGTCAGTATAACCCAAAGCCCCCGCCGTGTCAAGATGCCTTGTGACGGCGTGACGTGTCGTTGCTAATTGTTGGCATGAAAACAGCCTAAAAAGAGGGTGAAATTTGTTGACATCCGGCCCTGAATATGGTATATTAGGGTGATTTACGAACAGATGTTTGACGAACACGGTTTAGAGAGGAACTGACATTGGACAAAGAGAAAGCACTGGAACTGGCACTGGCACAGATAGACAAGCAGTTCGGCAAGGGCGCGATCATGCGTCTGGGACAGGCCGAAAAGCTGGTGACGGAGGCCGTCCCGACCGGCTCCGTCGCGCTGGACATCGCCCTGGGCGTCGGCGGTATCCCCAAGGGGCGCATCACCGAGGTCTACGGCCCCGAGTCGTCGGGCAAGACGACTCTGGCCCTGCACCTGGTGGCCGAGTCGCAGAAGACGGGCGGCATCTGCGCCTATGTGGACGCCGAACACGCCCTGGACCCGGAGTACGCCCGCAAGCTGGGCGTCAACATAGACAGCCTGCTGGTCTCGCAGCCCTCCACGGGCGAGGAGGCCCTGGAGATCACGGACGGCCTGGTCCGGTCGGGAGCCATCTCGCTGGTGGTCATCGACTCGGTCGCCGCGCTGGTGCCGAAGGCGGAGATCGAGGGCGAGATGGGCGACAGCCACATGGGCCTCCAGGCCCGCATGATGTCGCAGGCCATGCGGAAGCTGTCCGGCAGTGTCAGCAAGACGGGCTGCGTGATCATCTTTATCAACCAGCTCCGCGAGAAGATCGGCGTCATGTTCGGCAACCCGGAGACAACGCCGGGCGGCAAGGCCCTGAAGTTCTACGCCTCGGTGCGGCTGGACATCCGGCGCGTCGAGACTTTGAAGCAGGGCACGGACATGGTGGGCAACCGGGTCAAGGTCAAGGTGGTCAAGAACAAGGTCGCCCCGCCCTTCCGCCAGGCCGAGTTCGACATCATGTTCGGCACGGGGATCAGCCGCTCAGGAGGAATCCTGGACATGGCCATCGAACTAGGCATCGCGAACAAGTCCGGCTCCTGGTTCACCTACGGCGACACCCGGATCGGCCAGGGACGCGAGAACGCCAAGCAGTACCTGGAAGAGCGCCCCGAGATCATGGCCGAGATGGAGTCGCGCATCCGCGAGATCGCCGTCGGCCCGGTCGAGAGCCTGCCCGCCGCCATGGAGGCCGACGACGCCGAGGCGCTGGCTTTGGCCGCATAACTTCCCATGCCTCCCGCATGAGTTGCCGGGGGCTTCCCCCTTCTGAGTGACTGACCTGGTGTAAGGAGAACTGAAATGGCGTTCGATTTTAAGAGGCATCTAATCAAAGTCCAGGGCGGCCGGACGTACCTGCCGGTTTCGGCGCGCATCGTCTGGTTCCGGGAGGAACACCCCGACTGGAGCATCGAGACGGAGGCCGTCGAGATCAACCACGAGAAGCAGTACGCGATCTTCCGCGCCCGCATCTGTGACGGCGACGGCAAGCTGATGGCGACGGGGACCAAAAAGGAAGACGTCAAGGGTTTCGGCGACTACATTGAAAAAAGCGAAACCGGGGCCGTTGGCCGTGCCCTCGCCCTGTGCGGCTTCGGGACGCAGTTCTCACCCGAACTGGACGAGGCGACGGGCGGGCGCTTCGCGGACAGCCCACAGCCGATGGGCGGCGGGCGCTTCGGTGGCGGGGGTGGTGGGAACTACGGCGGCAATAATGGCGGCGGGCAGAACGGGGGCGGCAGCAACCGCTATGGCAGTCCCCCGCCGAGCGGCGAAGGCGTCCGCTTCACCCCGCCGCGTGAGTCCGCTCCCCCCCGCGAGATGAACGCGCCCCCCGCCGAGCGCCCGACGCCGCCTCGTAATGACGCGCCGCCTCGTAATGAGGCACCCCGGAGCGAGGCCGCGCGGCCCGAGCCAGTGAGGCCTGCCCCGGCCCGCCCAGCCCCCGTGGAGGACGCAGGCGAGGACGATTTCGAGGCGCTGATCGGCGGCGAAGGCCTGCTGGATGCGACCGAGGATGACCCGTTCGGCGACGCCGCCGAGGCTGCCCCCAAGCCCTCCGCGCCGGCCCGGCCGGCTGCCCCTGCGCCGCCGGCGAATGGGACACCGGCTTGCATCGGCTGTAACAAGGCTCTGACCAAGGCGCAGCAGGAGCTTTCGATCCGCAACTACGGCGAGGCGCTCTGCCCCGGCTGTCAGCGCGACAAGGCGCGGCGGCCCGCGCTGGCCGAACGTGCCTGACCGGTCTGAGCCTCCGGCATCGGATGAAGACGAGCGAATAGAATTCGCTCGCTCCCACGAGACCTGTCCAGGGGACAGAAGAAGGGCGTAAGGCTCGCCTCCCCCTATTCTACTGTCCCCTGGACAGGTCCATTTCAGCGAGTGATTTCAATCACTCGTCCCGACCCAAAAAGCCCCCACTTCTACTCAGAAGCGGGGGCTTTCTTGTGCCGTTAGCGGTTCACCTAGCGTCGGGCGACGAGGCCCTTGTGATAGCGGTGTTCGATCTGGGCGATGACGGTAGGATTGGTGACGGGGATCAGGAGGTGCTGGCCGGGGATGAGGGGGGTGGTCCCGGCAAGATGGTTGACGCGGGCGATCTGCTCTTCACGCGCAAGGATATAGACGTTTGGGTCGCCGTAATGCCTGGCGAGCTTGGTCAGCGTGTCCCCACGGGCGACGGTCTTGGAGATCATGACGACGGCAGGCTGGGCCGGGACGACGTAGCTTTGCTGGACCGAGTGGACCAGGGAGAGGGCGAAGGTGAAAAAGAAATACAGGAGTACGGCGGCGGCGGCGGCGGCCAGGAGGACGTTTTCGAACCGGCTGAACGGGCTGCGCCGGGCAACGGAGGGGGTCCGGGAAGGTGCGGCTTCCGTCACGTCCTTCAGGACGAGCTGAGGCCGGGGGCGGACACTGGCGGGGCGCGGGCGATCATCACACACATCAAGTCTCAACGGAACCATGGTCTATTCTCCTCACTTGATACGACAGGCGGGGCAAACACTTGTTTGCTTCTTCTGCATTATACACAAGATGTAGCAGAGTGTCAACGAGATTCTGCCCATACAGTGAAAAAAACAAACAAAAGTTTGACTAAGTTCCGGGCGTCCGTGGTATAATCCCAGAGACAGCACTTATTCGTCATTATTGGCTTTTATTCCGGTTTCATCACTTCATTCCTATTCATCAATCCGCATTCATAAAAAGGAAGCATCATGCAATCACTCACCGAGAAGCAGCGGCAGATCCTTGAAGTCGTCCGCACCCATATCGAACAGCGTGGTCACGCGCCCACGGTCCGTGAGATCGGCGCGCAGGTCAGCCTCAGTTCCTCCTGCACCGTCAAGAAGCACCTGGACAGCCTGGAAGCCAAGGGCTTCCTGCGGCGCGACCGCTACAAGCGGTCCCTGGACCTGATGGAAGGCGGCGAGCGCCTGACAATGGGCCGGGCGGTCTGCGTCCCCCTGCTGGGGCGCGTTGCGGGTGGCGCACCCATCCTGGCGGAGCAGTCGCAAAGCCCCGAGATGCTGCCGATCCCCGCTACCCTTCTGCGACGCGGCGACCAGGGGGGGCGGAACCTGTTCGCCCTGGAAGTGTATGGGGATTCGATGCGGGACGCGGGGATCGGGGACGGCGACATCGTGATTGCCCGCCGGCAGAACACGGCGGGGGACGGCGACATCGTGGTGGCGCTTCTGGGCGAGGAGGCGACGGTGAAGACGTTCTACCGGGAAGTGGATGGCGTGCGGCTCCAGCCGGAGAACCCCGACTATGAGCCGATCTTCGCCGCCGACGTGACGATCATGGGCAAGGTGGCGATGGCGATTAAACGGTTTTCATAAGAGCGAACGAAGGGAGAGGGCGCACCCCCGTGTGCGCCCCTACGGCGTCGGCATCGTGTAGGGGCGAACCTCGTGTTCGCCCCTTCCCATGTGTCCACTCTCCCCAATGCTCGGCTGTGGGGCCGCACGCCGCCGGAGGATCGTCAGCGCGAACCCATAGGAGGCCAGCCCGACGGCGAAGTAAATCAGGCCCGTGCCCACCCAGAGCGGCCAGGCATTATAGCCGGCCATGCCGACGGCGGCGGCGATGTTGTCGCGGCCGAACGTCATGTGGCTGCCGAGCGCGTCCGTGAGTTGCCAGAGCGGGACGAAGGGGCACAGGTAGAGCGAGTTGACGGCAGGGTTGTGCGCCGCCGCGCTGGCGTCCATGCCGCTGAGGAGGGCATAGGAGAAGAACGGCAGCGCGACGGCGAGAACGACCGTCAGGTACAGAAGCGTCAGCGACGACCAGCGGTTCCCCAGCAGGACCGAGAGCAGGAAGCCAAGCCCCGCGATCCCGAACACGACCAGGGCCAGCATGAGGGAACCCTGGAGGAGTACGTCCGTCACCCGCGCCCCGGTCGTGCCGGACGCCAGGGGCGCGGCGGCGAGCAGCGGCGGCGGCCCACCCCCGAAGCGCGTCAGAAAGGGGGGCGGCGCGAGGCTCCCCAGGTGCGTCGCGGCGAAGGTCAGACCCAGCACCAGGGCGGTCAGCAGCAGGGCGAACGGCAGGCCGGAGGGCAGGGTCGCGTCCCCGAAGATATGGCCCGGCGACCACGCCCGCGCGAGAGCCTGCCCCTGCCCCCGCCCCCCCCACCCTTCCAGGTCCCCCGTCACGAGGATGGGCACGAAGAGCAGCAGGACGCTGGCGACGAGGAGGAGCAGGAACAGCACCTGCTGGTCGGTCGTCACCGACCCGCCCGCCGGCAGCCCCCGCAGGATTCCCGCCCCGAAGAAGACGATCAGGCCCGCGAACAGCAGCGTCACCAGCCGCAGCGGGGCCGCGCGCCGGGAGGGGAAGTCCTCCAGGCGGTTGATGCAGGCCAGGACGAGGACCGCGCTCAGGGTGCCGTTCAGCAGCAGGGCGGGCACCCAGGCGGGCAGAGTCCAGCCGTAGTAATGTTCGGGAACGACCGCGCCCGTCACCGCCCCGACGGGGTTCAGGGCACACAGCCCGAAGCTCCCCTGGAAGCCGCCGCCGAACACGACGGGGGCGGCGAAGGGGGCGGTCACGACGAAGAAGACGATCAAGGTGGCGTAGGACAGGACCGTCGCGGTCGCCGTGCTGGCGGCATAGGCAGACCAGCACAGGCCGACGGCCCCGAAGAGGAAGGCGTCCCCGACCAGCAGGATGTAGGCGAAGAAGACCTCGCCGGGCGAGACGCCGCCCAGCAGGAAGCACAGCGACAGCAGCGGGAGCGAGGAGGTCAGGAGCAGCGCGACGAACGAGACCGACGAGGCCAGCTTGCCCCAGACGATGGCGCGCGGCCTCAAGATGGTCCCGCGCAGCATCTCGAACGTCCGCTGCTCGCGCTCGACCGAGATGGCCCCGGCCGTCAGGGCGGGCGTGATCAGGGCGATCATCACGGCCTGCGAGTAGAAGAGGATCTGGAAAAAGGTCCGGCCGACCGTGAAGCCCGCCGACGCGCCCCCCCGCTCCATCTCGTTGGAATGCTGGTTCCACCAGCCGAGGTAGGGGAAGAAGAGGATCAGGGAGAGCAGGAGCAGGTAACCGAAGAGCAGCCAGTACGTCCGCGTCCCCCGCATCCGCCCGCGCAGCTCTTTGGTGATGACCGGGTTGTCCAGGGTCCAGCTTGGCATGATCGTCTCCCCCTCACATCGTCAGGTAAGAGAGTATACGGCAAACAGGCTGCCGAATCCTTTAAGGGACTCATTGCAGGGGATTCACCGGGGCTTGATCTTGACCGACGCGCTCACCATGCCGTCGAAGGCGGACATGGACGGCATCTGGCCGCTCGCCCGCAGCCGCCGGGTCAGGGCGTCCATCTCCTTCGCCGCTTCCAGGCCGGCGGGGTCCAGGCGGCGGCACACCCCGTATTGGTTCAGCGCCCAGGCGTATTGCCCGCCCTGGGCATAGAGTCGGGCCAGCCGCAGGCGCAGATTCGGGTCGTCGAGCTTCTTCTGGGCCAGTTCCTGGGCGAAGCCGAGGTTCCGGGTGTAGTCGAACAGGCCGAGCGAGGCCGCGCGGCAGTAGGCCGCCCGTTTCCTGCTGCCGAGCCGGGCGTAGGCCGTTCCCAGGGCATACCAGATCTTCGGGTCGCCCGGCGACCACGCCTCGGCGTCTTCCAGCAGGGTGACGGCCTCGCGCGGCTTGCCCTTCCCGAGCGCGGCCCGCCCCAGTCCGGCGAGCGCAGCCGGGTCATGGGGCGAGAGTGCAAGGGCATCGTGCAGCAGTCGCGCGGCCTCGGCCTGACCTTCCGGCGATTGCGCGTGGTCCAGCAGGAACAGGCCCAGGGCGAGCGCGGGCGCGGAGTCGTTCGGGCTGAAGGCGAGCGCCCGACGTCCGTCCCGCTCCGCCGCCGCGTCCTGATGCGCTTTGGCCTCGGTCCCGGCCAGGGCCAAGGCGCATTCGCCGCTGTGTGGGTCGAGTGCGAAAGCGCGGCGGAAGTCCGACTCGGCGAGCAGGTTCCGGGCGTCGTCGTCCCGGACACAGACCCCCAGCCCGTACCAGTAGCGGGACACGTTCGGCGCTTCCTTGACGAGCGTGGTCATGCGGCGCTCGGCCTCGTCCCCGAACCCGGCACCGTAGTAGAGCAGGGCCAGGCGGTAGCGCGCCTCATACAGCGTGGGCTGGAGTCGGACGGCCCGGCTGTAAGCGCGGAACGCCTCGTCGCTCTTCCCGCGCGTGTCCAGAATCAGGCCGAGGCTGTAAAGGGCTGGCGCGGAGCTGGGGTCGCGGGCGAGTATGGCGTTGAAGCCGCGCTCGGCGTTATCCAAGTCATTGCGGGCCAGCAGCGCGCTGGCGTCTCGGATCAGGCGGTCCGTCGGAACGGCAGGCTGTGCACTCCGCTGGTGCAGGTCGCGGACCGTCGCGGCCAGGATGTCGGGGTCCAGTGTGGCGGCGCGGGTGTAGGCGTCCTGCGCGGCCCCGGTCTGCCCCAGCCCCTGCAAGTGCAGGCCGAGGTAGTAGAAGACGCGCGCGTTGTTCGGCTCCCGGCGCGAGGCCGCCTGGAGCTGGTCCAGCGAGGCCGCCTGCAAACGCCGTTCCTGGAGGGCCGGGGCCGTCCACAGGTAGGCGGCGAGGCAGGCGAGGACAGCCAGCGCCAGGAGCGGCCAGGCCTTGGGGGCGGGGCGGCGTGTGGCTCGCAGGGATTGAAGGAGGGGAGTGGTCATGGGGATCGTCACGCGATTGTGGAATCGGCGCTGGAAGCCTTCCGGGTCTGCCAGTGCAGCGCCGGCCTACTCTTAAATGAAAACCGCTACGCGGTTGAAGATCGGGTGCATGGACGGCGTAGGGGCGAACCTTGTGTTCGCCCTTCCTCTCCGCCTCCGTCCTTCGCCCTGTCCCCAACCCCGGAGGGGTTTTCACTTAGGAGTAGACCGGCGTTTCAACGCCGGGGCATCCTGCCTACTGCCAGTTCCCGACGCCGACGCCGGGAGCGTTCGGCCCGCCCATGTTGCAGTAGTCGTTGGTGTCATTCGCCATGCGCTGCTCTGGGTCAATGGACTTGGTCCAGGGGAGGGTGGAACAGATGGTCAGGTTGCCGTTCGGGTCCTTCACAGTGATGGCTTTGGCATGGCCGTCACAGTAGGCGACGACGCATTTGCCACTGTAGAAGGGCGTCCCGCTCGTGTGCTGGCCCCAGCCGCCATAGGAGGTGCCCGCCACGAGGAACGTCTGATAGCCCGAGAGTGATTCCTCCAAGTGCCACTTGCTCCTAGGGGAAGTGCTGCCGGTCCAGTCAGGTGGGAGAGCAGCCCCGTTCGCTTTGTCCCAGCCGCCATGCCCTTCAATCAGCATCACGCAGTCCGAGGGCGAGTTGATTGAACCGATTGATGCAGCAGTCTGCAACTGGACCTGATTGGTCACATCGGCGAAACCGGCCGCCGTCGTGCTCATATGGTGGCTCAGGATGTCGTTCATCAGCAGGCTGCAATTGCCATTGTCTGGGTTGAAGTCATTGCCGGTGGCGGAAGTCGCGTTGCCCGCAGTGCTAGAGTCGCTGAGTGAGAGGAAGATGCCGGCGCTTTTGTGGAAGGGTGCGGTGGCGTCCTGCCATTCACCAACGCCATTGGTATTGCCTGGCTTATCGCCCCAGCCGCACCGGGGCAGCTTCTCGTCCGCATCCTGCACATACTGCATGATCGCGATGCCTTCCTGCTTGGCGTTGCTAACTCCTTGAGTTCGCCGAGCGTTCTCACGAACTTTGGCGAATACGGGGAAGAGAATAGCCGCCAATATCGCTATTATAGCGATGACGACAAGAAGTTCGATGAGCGTGAAGCCGCTCCGATTTTGTCCTGTCTGTTTCATCTTTGTCTCCTAGTTCTTGATGCCATCGAATGCGGCCTTGCTGTGTCCGCCGGTCATCTGATTGGCCTTCTGGATTTCCTCATCGGTCAGCTTGCTGTAGTCGCCGTGCGTCCGGTCGTACAGCCCTTCGATGTAGTCGTGGTTGGTCTTCGCCACGCCGGTCGGTGGGAGGATCGGCGGTGGGCTGAAGCTCTTCTGGTAAAGCCAGCCCATGAAAAAGAGCAGGAGGACACCGGCCACGATGATGAGCGGTAGGCCAACGTTTCTCTTCTCTTTCTGCTCGGGCTTCTTGGTGCCGGGATGGATAGCCATTGATTCGTTGTTTCCTTTCTGCATCTGAAGTCCGCGATTGTAGCGACTACTATGAGTCGACTGTGGCTAGGCCGCAGGACAGACCAAAATGGTCTGTCCTGCGTTCCAGCAAGAGGTCTTGCCTTCGTGCTGGCTACGGCACTACCATGGTCTGTGTTGCGTACCAGTTCACTTTGTCCCAATTAGAACTATTGGCACCATCGTAGTAGTTGATTGTGCCATTCCCTGTGAATGTCACAAAACGATTTCCCGTCGTCAGTGGGTACGCTCAGGCGACCGTTATGATGGTCGGATTGTTTGGGTCATTCGAGAGTACAGGCGCATAGACCTCAAGCGCCGGTTTGTTGTGATTGTTGACGTTATCGACATAGAGCTGAACATGGATTGTTATGTTCGCAGCCTTGGGAAAGGTGGTCCAGTATCCGCCAGTCATCGTTGCGATGGCAGCCGGATTGCCATTGGCGTCCGTGCCGGGCGACAGGACAACAAGTATGTCCTTGCCGTTGACGGTCCAGGGGGACTGGGCATTCACAGGAGGTGCTATGAGCCACAGCAGTAGCAGAGATGCGAGTGCTATTGCTAGCACGAGTGAGCGAACGCAGAGCGGTTGTCGGATCGTCTTCATTGTCGAGTCTCCTCGTAAAGAACTTACCGGATAGTTGTCAGCATCCTGCTGGCCTAGGAAGCACCTTCCCCATTGTGGTCTTTCACTTAGTAGGCGATGTCTCGGCTTCGCGTACTCCTCCTTCTGGCTAAGTAGTTTGCAATGATAGCGAAAAGATGTGCATACGCTTGGCTAGGCGGTGTCGCCCACGACCAGCTCCACCGGCAGAGCCGTCTCGGCGGGGAGCGTTTCGCCCTCGATCCGGCGCACCAGCAGTTCCACCGCCGTGCGGGCGACCTGCATCCAGGGCGAGCGGACCGTCGTCAAGCGCGGGCCGAACGTGGGCGGCGGGGTGACCCCGTCGAAGCCGGTCACCGCCAGGTCTTCGGGGACGCGCAGCCCGAGGCTCCGGCAGTGCCCCAGCAGGTCGTCCGCCGCCGCGTCGTTCCAGCAGACGGCGGCGGTGGGGCGCTGGTCGCGCGGCGTCTCCGTCCACAGCATCTCCGGCGGCGTCAAGTGGTCCAAAGTGTTCAGGGCGACGCTCTCGACCGCCTCCAGACCTAGAGCGTATACGGTTTCACGGAACGAGAGCAGCCGGCGGAGAGCGGAGACGCGCGGGTAGTTACAGTCGCGGTAGAAGAGCGAGCGGTGGCCCTTCCCGGCCAGGAACCCGACGATCTGACGCATCCCGGAGGCATCGTCGGCGACCACGGAGGGCACTCCGGGGACGGCGTCCACGATGGCGACGGCGGGCAGGGCGGAGGCGGTCAGGAGCGGGACCAGCGGGTCGTCGCTGTTGGTCAGCAGGACCAGCCCGTCCACCCGCCCGTCGGCAAGCTCCGACAGTATCCGCTCCGGCGAGTGCCCGTGGAACGCCCCGTGCAGGAGCAGATCCTTCTGGTGGGTGTCGCACCCCTCCTGCAATCCGCCCAGCAGCTCGGTCAGGAAGTAGCTGCGCCCGTTCAGATAGCCGTACCGCGTGTAGACGCCGAGGATGTCGGTCCGCCGGCGGCGCAGGTTCCGTGCGGCGATGTTGGGCCGGTAGTCCACCTGTTTCACCACATCCAGCACCCGCTGCCGGGTCGCCTCCGACACGCGCACGGTCTTGGAGTTCCCACTGAGGACGGCGGAAACCGTCATTTTGCTGACGCCGGCCCGCTCGGCGATGTCCTTGATTGTCGGCCGATATTGTTTCTCTACTGCCCGCCCCTTTTCCGATTTACCGTTAAACCTAGTACATCGTAACACAGCACTTCAAATATGTCAAGTGTAATCAAAAATATATTTTATTCGGTAAATCACGCACAAGGGCTGCGGCGGGGCGGAGTGCAAGCCGGGGTATAATCTAAAATCATTCCCGGACGCTCGTAACGGAGGCGGCACTTGAACCCAAACGGACACACGGGCCGGTGGCGGCACTTGCCTGTGTTGGTGGGTGTCCTCGGCACATCGGCCCTGACGCCTTGGCTGCCGGCGCACGCGGCTAGTTCACCGGCAAGACTACAGGCGAAAATGGCGGACATCGTGCGCGTCACGGGCGGTCCGGTGGGAGCCGCCGTAGTGGTCGTGGAAGGGGGCCACGTCGTCGCCCTGCACGGCGAGCAGAGGTTTCCCATGCAGAGCGTCTACAAACTGCCCATCGCCATGGCCGTGCTGCATCAGGTTGATCTGGGGAGACTGCGGCTGGGCCAAAGGGTGAAGATCGGGCGGGGCGATCTGGTCCCGCCCTCGCGGGGCAGTGCGATTCGGGACAAGTACCCAAACGGTACGAAAATGACGGTTTCGGAACTGCTGGGTGCGATGCTGGAAGTCAGCGACGGCACAGCCTCGGACGTCCTCCTGGAGATAGTCGGCGGCCCGGAGCGGGTGACGGCGTATGTGCGCGGCCTGGGGGTGAGGGGCGTTGCCGTCGCGACGACGGAGGGGGCAATGGCGGGGGGCGAGCAGATACAATACCGGGACTGGGGGACGCCGGGCGCGCTGGCGGGCCTGCTGTGCGCCCTGCAAAAGGGGGAAGGGTTTGTCGGGGTCCAGCCGCCGTTTGCTGCTGGGCCTGATGGCCGCAAGCAGGACAGGGCCGGACCGGATCAAAGGGCTGCTCCCGGTGGGGACCATCGTCGCGCATAAGACCGGGTCGAGCGGGACCGTGAACGGCCTAACGCGGGCGACGAATGACGCGGGGTTGATAACGCTCCCGGACGGCAAGCACCTCGCAATAGTCGTGTTCGTGTCGGACACGCGGGCGGATGAGGAGATACGAGACGCGGTGATCGCGAAGATCGCGCGGGCAGCCTGGGACGACCGGGCGGGGCTGGAAGGCCGCCGTAAAGACCATTAAAAACAACCGCCGATCAATCGCGCTTCATCACCGCTCGCGCGTCAGCGCATAGTCGGCCAGCGCGTGCAGTGCCTCACGGTAGGGGGAGGCGGGGATGGCCTGGAGCGCGCCTTGGGCGAGCGCGACGTAGCGGCGGGCGGCATCCGCCGTGCGGGCGTAGCCGTCGTGGCGGGCGATGGCATCACGGACGTTCGCGATCTCCGCATCCGTCAGCGCCTCCGGCTCCTGCAAGATGTGCAGCAGGTCGCGGCGCTCGGCCTCACCCACGTCGAGCAGGGTCAGGATGAGCGGCAGGGTCATCTTGCCTTCCCGCAGGTCGCCGCACAACGGCTTACCGGTCTTGACCGGGTCGCCGGTGTAGTCCAGGAGGTCATCGGCGATCTGGAAGGCCAGACCGCAGTTCAGGCCGTAACTCGTCAGTGCGGCCAGCGCCTCGGGGGTGGCCCCGGCCAGCATGCCTCCGACCTCGCAGCAGCCGGCGATGAAGCCTGCCGTCTTCTTGTGGATGATCGTCAGGTAGGTTTCTTCCGAGGTGTCCACGTCGCCTTTGGCCGTGATCTGCAAGACCTCGCCTTCGCTCAGGCCGACGGTGACTTTGGAGAAGACACAGATGACGTCAATGTTGCCCTCACGGGCGGCGAGGTTGATGCTCTTGGCGAGCAGATAGTCGCCGACCAGGACGCTGATCTGGTTGCCGAACGCGGCGTTGGCCGTGGGCCGTCCCCGCCTCTCGGCGGCCCCGTCCACCACGTCATCGTGAATCAGGGAGGCCATGTGGATCAGCTCGGCGGCGGCGGCGGAGGCGTAGATGGTCCGGGCCGGGAACTGCCCGGCGGCGGCGCGGGCCGCCAATGTCACGAGAGCGGGGCGCAGGCGCTTCCCGCCCGCCGAGAGCGTGTGGCCGGAGATGGCATAGGCCGCCCGGACATCCGAGCGGATCTCGTCGCCGAGCAGCGCCTCCACGGCCGTCAGGTCGTCCTGAACGCAGTCCAGGAAGTTGACCCGCCCGGCGGGGGCCGGGGCGGGAGAAACGGTCGCCTCAGAAAGAACGGTCGCGGTGGCTCCCATGCTGTTTATTCCCATCTAGTAATCGGCAAGAGGCTTACGAGAATCTTACGAAAGAGGCTTGACGCCAACATGGACGCAGACAAGCCCGAAGGTGAGGTCCACCCAGCGCACCTCGGCCAGCCCCGCGCGACGCATCCGGTCGGCGAGCTGACGCCGGGTGTCGAAGAGCGCCACCGAGGCGGGCAGGTAGGCGTAGGCGTCGGGCCGCCCGCTGACCTTGCCGCCGACGGCGGGCATGACATAGCGCGAGTGCAGCTCATAGGCCGTGCGGAACGGGCCGGGCGGCGGCTGCGAAAACTCCAAGCAGACCACGCGCCCGCCGGGCCTGACGACGCGGGCCATCTCGGCAAAGCCCTTGTCCCGGTCCGCGACGTTGCGGATGCCAAAGGCGACCGTAGCCGCGTCAAAGCTGTCGTCGGCGAACGGCAGTCGGGCCGCGTCCCCCTGAACCTCCCCCACCCCGTTTTTGGCGAACCGCTCGGCCCCGTTTTGCAGCATCGGCAGCGAGAAGTCCGCCGCCGCCACCAGCCCGGCCGGCCCCACCGCCTGACGCAGACGGACCGCCCAGTCGCCCGTCCCGGAGCAGACGTCCAGCACACTGCCGCCGGCGTTCAGGGCGGCGCAACGGGTCGCGAAGACGCGCCAGCCGTGGTGGATTCCCGCCGACAGGAGCGAGTTCAGCAGGTCATAGCGCGGCGCGATGTCGTCGAACATCGCGCGCACATAGCGCGCCTTCTCTTCGTCCGTCACGGGCCGGTCAAGGACGAGAATGCCGCTCGGCGGCTTGGTGGCTGGGACAGACATTGTGAAAAAATCCGCAAACTTTGGTAGGATTATACCCACCAAGCGGCTAAGTGTCAACGCGGCGACGGAAAATCGCTGAAACCTAGTAAGCGTAACGGAGTCTGATAGGATGAAGACGAGGCGACGAGGATCAAGACGAGGATCAACACGATGAACATAACCATGCACGCCACGACCATCGTCGGCGTCAAGAGGGACGGCAAGGTCGCCATTGCGGGCGACGGGCAGGTGACTCTGGACAAGACCGTGATGAAGAACACGGCGAAGAAGATACGGAGGCTGTACCAGGGCAAGGTGCTGGCCGGTTTCGCGGGCAGCGCCGCCGATGCCATGGCGCTTGCGGACCGTTTCGAGGCCAAGCTGGAGGCGGCCAACGGCAACTTGCAGCGGGCGGTGATCGACTTCGCCAAAGAATGGCGCTCGGACCGCGTCCTGCGCCGCTTCGAGGCGCTGATGATCGTCGCCAACCCCGAGTACCTGCTGGTCGTCTCGGGCGACGGCAATGTACTGGAAACCGACGACGGCATCGCGGCCATCGGCAGCGGCGGCCCCTACGCGCAGGCGGCGGCGAAGGCTCTGGTGGAGAACACGGACCTGTCGGCGCGGGAGATCGCCGAGAAGGCGCTACGCGTCGCCGCCGACATCTGCATTTACACCAATTCCAACATCACAGTGGACGAACTATGAAAGCCATTCTCACCCACACAGCCTGTCTCCTGCTCGGGCTGGCACCGCTGGCGGCGCGCGCCCAGAACATGCCCGCCGTCCCGCTGGCGCAGGCGCGGGCCTTCGCGCTCGGCTACACGCTGCGCGCCTGCGACCTGCGCGCGATCGCGTTCACAAGCTCCGTCAAGGGCCTCAAAACCATAGACGACGACCAAACGGCGGGTGAGGTCGCCCGGCTGGAACGGGAGGCCACCGCCCTGCGGCACACGCAGGCGGTCTCCTATGGGCAGATCAACGGCCTCCTGACGAAGATGAGCGCACCCGCCCCGCTGCGCGCCTGGGCGTCCAAGGCGGCCACCGGCCTCGCGGGGCCGCCGGTCTATGGGGCGGAGGAGCAGGCGCTGGCGAAGAGCGACCCGAACACGGCGGCCGTGCTGGCCGCCCTTGACGAAGTCTCCGCGCTGAAGACGGAGTCCGACGCCGAGCTGCCCCTCCTGGCTGCCTGGCTCGGCACCGGCGGCGGCCCTCTTTCGGTCTGGACCGCAGAGGTCGGCACCTACACCGCCGACCTGCGCGCGGCGGCCACGACGCCCGCCCAGGCCGTCCCGCCCCTGCGTGCCGCCCGCCGCCTGCTCCAGACCGCGCCGCCGGGGGCACCATCCCTGACGCGCGCGTACTTGGCGGCGATGGCCCCGCGCGGCGGCAACCTGGGCGACCTGGCGACGGTCACTCCTCAGCCCATCTCGCCCGAAAAGATGGCCGGCGTTGCCGAGGGCCTGCTGGCGGTCTACGTCCCGCGCCCATCATCCAGCACGGCCAAGTGAGCTGGGTGCGGTTAAATGGGCCGGACGGAGGATAGGGGTATACTAGCCGCATGGAAGACATGATGGAAGACATGACGCCGCGCGAGATCGTGGCCGAGCTGGACAAGTATATCGTCGGGCAGCAGGCCGCCAAGCGCGCCGTCGCCATCGCGCTCCGCAACCGCTACCGGCGTCGGCGTCTGGCAGACGACCTGCGCGACGAGGTCATCCCCAAGAACATCCTGATGATCGGACCGACCGGGGTGGGCAAAACGGAGATCGCCCGCCGACTCGCGACCCTGGCCCGCGCGCCGTTCGTCAAAGTGGAGGCGACCAAGTTCACCGAGGTCGGCTACGTCGGGCGGGACGTGGATTCGATGGTGCGCGACTTGGTCCAGGCCGCGCTCCGAATCGTCGAGGGCGAGAAGATGGCCGAGGTGCGCGAGAAGGCCGAGGAGCAGGCGGTAGACCGCATCGTGGACCTGTTGCAGCCGCGCCGCGAAGTCAAGACGGCGCGGATACGGCTCCCTAAGCCCGGCAGCGGCGAGAACCCCCTGGAGGCGCTGTCGCAGTTCTTCGGGCAGAGCGCCCCCCCGGCCGCCGCGCCGGAGAAGGAAGCGGCGGAAGAGGAGACGGACGAATACGCCCAGCGGCGGCGGGAGCAGGAAGGCCGCGTCCGCGAGCGCCTGCGGGCGCAGATCGCCTCGGGCGTCAAGGACGGCGACCCGCTGGAGATCGAGGTGGAGGAGAGCGGCCCGACGCCGTTTATGCAGGTGATGTCGCCGCAGGGCGGCATGGAAGAGATGGGCATGGACATGCAGGGGCTGTTCGGCTCCATGATGCCCAAGAAGCGCAAGAAGCGGACGCTGACGATCAAAGAGGCGCGTGAACACTTCGCGGGCGAAGAGGTGCGGGCCTTGATCGACCAGGACGCCCTGACGCGCGAGGCGGTGACGCGGGCGGAACAGAGCGGCATCATCTTCGTGGACGAGATGGACAAGATCGCCGGGCGCGGCGCGGGCGGCGGGTCCGGGCCGGACGTCTCGCGCGAGGGGGTGCAGCGGGACATCCTGCCGATCATCGAGGGCAGCACGGTCCAGACCAAGTACGGACCGGTCAAGACCGACTTCGTGCTGTTTATCGCGGCGGGCGCGTTCCACCTGTCCAAGCCCTCCGATCTGATCCCCGAGCTTCAGGGCCGCCTGCCGATCCGGGTGGAGTTGGAGAGTCTGACCCAGGACGACTTCAAGCGCATCCTGACCGAGCCGCGCAACGCCCTGATCAAGCAGTACGTCGCCCTGCTCGCCACCGAGGGCGTCACGGTCGAGTTCACCGACGACTCCATCGCCGAACTCGCCCGCGTCGCCGCCGACGTCAACGCGCAGATGGAGAACATCGGCGCGCGCCGCCTGCACACGATCATGGAGCGGCTGCTGGACGACCTCTCGTTCGACGCGCCCGACCTGGAAGACAAGACCCGGAAGATTGATGCCGCCTATGTGCGCGAGAAGCTGGACGACATCGTCAAGGACGAAGACCTGAGCCGGTATATCCTTTAAGGGCGGCGGATTGTGCCGGTAAGGGCGGCGGATTGTGCCGGCTGCCGGACCCGCCCTGGTGGCAGTTGGTATGGGACGAAGCATCAACAATCGGGTATCATATACCCATGATAACGGTGCGGATGCTGTTTTTTGCCCATTTGCAAGACGTAGCGGGGACACGCGAGTTCTCCCTGTCACTGCCGGACGATGCGACGGTGCAGGCGGCGGCGGCGGCACTCGAGGGGCATTCAGCGGGCTTCCAAGACCTGCTCCGTCATGCCCGCGTGGCAGTCAACGCCGAGTTCGCCGATGCCGACACGCTACTACATGAAAACGATGAAGTCGCCTGGATGCCGCCGATGAGCGGAGGGGCAGGCCCGCCGCTGCTGACGCACGGCACGGTTGACATGGACGGCCTGAGCCGGGCGGTGGAAGCCTCAGGCTACGGAGCGGTGGTGACGTTCGCGGGCAACGTCCGGGACAACGCGCGCGGCCTGCAAGTGCTTTATCTGGAGTATGAAGGCTACGAGCTGCTGGCCGAGAAACACCTGGCCCGGCTCGTCGCCCAGGCCGAAGGGCGCTGGGGCGTGAAGTGCGCCGTGCAGCACCGGCTGGGGCGGCTGGAGATCGGCGAGTGCAGCGTCGGCGTGGCCGTCGCCTCCCCGCACCGGGCGGAGGCGTTCGAGGCCTGCCGCTGGCTGATGGACACCCTGAAAGAGACCGTCCCGATCTGGAAGCGCGAGTTCTTTGCGGGCGGCGCACACTGGGTGGAAGGGCCGAAGACCGTCGCGAGTGAAACGCCGCAAGGCTGAATTAGAAACCACGTCTCATGATCGAAATGCCGCAGATAGTTGAAACGCCGCGCCCCCCCGCCGTCATCCTCCGCCCGATGCGCCTCGAAGACATTGAGCACGTCTCCCGCCTAGAGCGCCGCTGCTATACCCTGCCGTGGAGTTCCAGCGCCTACGTCACCGAGGTCGGCAACCCCTCCGCCTACTACACCGTCGCCACCGAGCAGGATAACACCATACTCGGCTATGCGGGCATGTGGGTCATCATGGACGAGCTGCACATCACGACCATCGCCGTGGACCCGGTCCAGCGCGGGCGCAAGATCGGCGAGCGCCTGCTGCTGGACTTGATCGAGGAGGGCACGGCGCGCGGCGCGGAGCGGGCGACACTGGAGGTGCGCGAGCGGAACACGGTCGCCCACAACCTGTACCTCAAGTACGGCTTTGAAGACGTGGCCGTCCGCAAGAGCTACTACAGCGACAACGGCGAGAACGCCTTGATCATGTGGGCCAACGACCTGATTCTCCCGGCCTATCAGTCCATGCTGCGCGACTACAAGGCGCGGCTGGCGGAGGGTTGATGCGCGTCCTCCACCAGTCCTTCTCCGGCCCCGAGACCTGCCACTATCTGCCCGACCGGGACGCGACCCAGGAGTACGTTCAGGTCGGGCAGTTGTCGCCGGAAGAGTACGAAGCACTGATGGACCGGGGCTGGCGCAAGTTCGGCCCGATGCTCTTCCGCCCCGTCTGCGCGGGCTGCCGGGAGTGCCGCCCCCTCCGAATCCCCGCCGAACTGTTTACACCTGACCGAAGCCAGCGGCGGGCGCTGGCGCGCAATGCCGACCTCGTGGTCCGCTACGCACAGCCGACCGTGGACGAGGCCCGGCTGGACCTCTACCGCCGCTACCACACCTCCCAGGCGGCCTACAAGGGCTGGCCGGACGGGGAGCGGTCGGAAAAAGGCTACGTCTTCCAGTTCGTCCATAACCCCCTCCCTGCCGTCGAGATCAGCATTTGGGAAGGTGACACGCTGCGGGCGGTTGCCTTGACGGACGTGACGCCGAACGTCGTTTCGGGCGTGTACCACTTCCACGAGCCGGACTGCCGGCAGCGCGGGCTGGGGACGTTCGCCATGCTGCACACCATCGAGCTTGCCAGGCGGCTCGGCCGGCGCTGGGCCTACTTCGGCTACTACGTTGCCGAGTGTCCGAGCATGAGCTACAAGACCAACTTCCGGCCCTGCGAGATATTGGGGACGGACGGCGTCTGGCGCGAGCCGACGAAGGATTGAACCGCGTCCAAGAACAGGGTACAATAGGAGCAGAACTCTCAGAGAGTATAGGAACTCCGACCATGCCGCAAGGAATTGACCTCATGCCTGCCGTTCTTCCCGACGAGCGCACCCTGGAAGCCCCCGACGAGCGCGAGCAGCGGACGCCGCCCGGCTCCGACGGGCCGTACATGGTGATCCTCTACAACTGCGACTGTCACACCTTTGAGCAGGTGGAGAAGCAGCTCCAGAAGGCCATCGGCTGCACCTTAGAAAAGGCGGAAGCCTTCGCGATCGAGGTGGACTCGACGGGCCGCGCCGTGGTTTTCTCCGGGTCGGAAGAGGAGTGCGAGAAGGTCGCCAACATCCTGCGCCAGATCCGCCTGCAAGTGGAGACCGACAAGTCCGCTTGATCGCGCACGGCATGACTGACCTACTCCCCCACCTCGTCACCCCCATCCCCGGCCCGCGCTCGCGCGAACTGGCCCGGCGACTGCGCCGGGCCGAGAGTCCCAACGTCACCTACCTGGCCCCCGATTTCCCCGTCTTCTGGGAGGAGGCGCGGGGCTGCCTCGTCACCGATGTTGACCGCAACCGCTTCCTCGATGTGACGGCGGCCTTCGGGGTCGCCTCGGTCGGCCACAGCCACCCGCGTGTGGTCGCCGCTGTTCGGGCACAGGCGGAGAAGCTGCTGCACGGCATGGGTGACGTTCACCCCTCGGAAGTCAAGGTCCGGCTCTGCGAGCGCATCGCCGCGCTCGTCCCCCTCCCCGATGCTCAGGTAATCTTAGGGCAGAACGGCGGCGATGCCGTCGAGGCCGCCCTGAAGACGGCGATGCTCGCGACCGGCCGGCCCGGCGTGCTGGCGTTTGAAGGCGGCTACCACGGCCTGACCTACGGAGCGCTGGACGTGACGGCGCGGGCGGACTTCCGCGCGCCGTTCCGGCAGCAGCTTGGCGGTTTCACGCGGCATCTCCCCTACGGCTGCTCTTTGGAGGAAGTCCGCGCACATCTTGCCGAACACAGGCCGGGCGCGGTCCTGGCCGAACCCATCCAGGGGCGCGGCGGGATCGTCGTCCCGCCGCCGGGCTGGCTGCGCGGCCTGCGCGGCATTTGCTCCCAGACGGACACCCTGCTGATATTCGACGAGATCTTTACCGGCTGGGGCCGGACGGGGGCCTGGTTCGCCTGCGACCATGAAGGCATGGTTCCAGACATCCTCTGCGTCGGCAAGGCGATGGGCGGCGGCCTGCCGATCTCCGCCTGCGTCGCCTCGGCGGGCCTGATGGCGGCCTGGGGCGAGTCCACGGGGGAGGCGCTGCACACCAGTACGTTTCTAGGCAATCCTGTGGCCTGCGCCGCCGCGCTGGCCGCCCTGGACGTTCTGGAAGAGGAAGACCTGCCCGCCCGCGCCGTGCGGATAGGCGCAGTCTTCACGGACGGCCTGTGTACCCTACAGGCCGAGTTCCCCGAGCAGATCGTGAGTGTGCGCGGGCGCGGCCTGATGCTGGGGCTGGAGTTCGACGCGCCGAGCCGGGCACTGTCCCTGGTCCCCGCCGCCCTGCGCGCGGGGCTGATCGTCCTGCCGGCGGGCGACGGCCGGGTGCTGGAGTTCGTGCCGCCCCTCGTCATTGAAGAGGAGCAGATCGCGTGGTGCCTGGCGACGCTGCGGTGCCTGCTGGCATCCGCCGCGTGATAATGGGCTTGATTTTCCCGATCTGTTTGTGTCATAGTGACTTGGTTCACGCCCCCGGCCGCCGCAGTCCGTCTACCCGTGTCCTCTCAACCTATCCTGATTCTCCGAGAAAGACCTGCCCAATGACCCGACGCACCCGCGCCGTCGCCCTGGCATGCGGCCTGCTGGCCGTCTTATCCCCTTCCGCGCCGACTCTGGCCGCCCCGCCCGGACATGGGCTGGATCTCTCCGCCATGGACACAAGCGTCAAACCCTGTGACGACTTCTACCGGTATGCCAACGGCAAGTGGCTGGCGCGTACCGCCGTCCCGGCCCAGTACCCCCGATGGGACAGCTTCGGCGACGTTTACGAGCGCAACCTGGCCGTCGAGCGCGGCCTGGTGGAGCGCGCGGCGGCCGACCGGCGAGCGGACCCGAACAGCCCCGAGGGCAAAGTGGGCAGCTTCTATCGGGCTGCCACTGATGAGGCCCGCATCCAGGCCGACGGCGTCACGCCGCTCGCGCCCGAGTTCTCCCGCATTGACGCCGTCCGGGACGTTCCGGGCCTGCTGGTGGCCCTCGGCCACCTGCACCGCATGGGGATCGGCGCGGGCTGGGGCTTTTACGTCGGCCAGGACGACAAGGACAGCACGCAGGAGATCGCGCACCTCGTCCAGGGCGGCACCAGCCTGCCGGAGCGCGGTTACTACGAGCGCACCGACAAAGAGACGCAGGCGACGCGGGACGCCTTCGTCGCCCACGTCACCAGGACTTTCATGCTAACCGGCGAGGGCGCGGACAGGGCCGCCGCCGACGCTAAGACGGTGATGGCGATGGAAACCCGGCTCGCCCTCGCCTCCAAGGCACCGACCGACCTGCGTGATCCGCAGGCCAACTATCACAAGATGACCCTGGCCGAGCTGGACGCGCTCACGCCCAATGTCCGCTGGGAGCCTTACTTCATGGCCCTGCGGCTGCACGATTTGGGCGCGCTGGATGTCGGCCAGCCGCAGTTTTTCGTCGAGGCCGGCCGGATGCTCGCCGACGTGCCGCTGGCCGATTGGAAGACTTACGCGCGCTGGCAGATCGTGGACACTGAGGCGGGGCGTCTCAGCAAGCCGTTCGACCGGGAGCATTTCGCCTTCTACGGCACGACACTCAGCGGCACGAAGGAGCAGCAGCCCCGGTGGAAGCGCGCCCTGGGCGCGACTGACGTGGCGGTGGGCGAGGCCCTGGGGCAGCTCTATGTGGCGCAGGCGTTCCCGCCCGCCGCCAAGGCCCGCGCCTTGGCCCTGGTCCAGAACCTGAAAGGCGTCCTGCGCGACGACCTGACTCAGCTCCCCTGGATGGGGCCGGACACGCGCCGACAGGCCCTCGTGAAAGTTGACGCGATGGCGATCAAGATCGGCTACCCGGACAAGTGGCGCGACTATTCTAAACTGGACGTGTCCAGCCCCTCCTACGTCGTGAACGCCATGCGCGCGGATGAGTTCGAGTTCCAGCGCAGCCTGAACAAGATCGGCAAGCCCGTGGACAAACAGGAATGGGGCATGACGCCGCCAACGCCGGACGCCTACTACGACCCGCAGAACAACACCATCAACTTCCCCGCCGGCATTTTGCAGCCGCCGTTCTTCAACGCCGACGCGGACGACGCCGTCAATTACGGGGCCATTGGGGCGGTCATCGGACACGAGATGACGCACGGGTTCGACGACCAGGGCCGCCAGTACGACGCCCAGGGCAACCTGCGCGACTGGTGGACGGCGGACGACCTGAAGAACTTCACGCAGCGCGCACAAGGAATCATCTTCCAGTATTCGGCCTACGAGCCGCTGCCGGGCCAGCACATCAACGGCGCGCTGACGACGGGCGAGAACATCGCCGACATCGGAGGTCTGAAGATCGCCTACCTCGCCCTGGAGAAGTCCCTGTCGGGCAAGCCCCGGACGAGGATAGACGGGTTCACGCCGGAGCAACGCTTCTTCCTGTCGTTCGCCCAGATGTGGCATGACAAGCGGCAGCCCGCCTACGCCAAGGTCGCCTTGGCGACCGACCCGCACTCGCCGGACCAGTACCGAGTCATCGGCGCACTGGCCGACACGCCCGAGTTCCGCCAGGCCTTCGGCTGCCCGCCCGACCCCAAGGCCAGTTCAACCACCCTCTGGTAAGGATTCACAAGGAGACGCGATGAAACGACGATGGAAAGTAGCGGCCCTGCTGGGCCTGCTCGGGGCGGGCGCGGCCGGCGCGCGGGCGGACGAGGGCATGTGGCCCTATAACAGCCTGCCGACGGCGCAGATCCAGGCGAAATACGGGTTCGGCATCACTGACGCCTGGGCGGGGCACCTGCAAAGGGCGTCCGCCCGCGTCGGCGGCGCGTCCGGCTCGTTCGTCTCCGCCGACGGCCTGGTGATGACCAACCACCACGTCGGCCTGGACACCCTCCAGAAGCTCAGTACCGCCTCGCACAACTATGTGCGGGATGGGTTCACCGCCCGGACGCGGGCGGACGAGGCGAAGGCCCCCGACCTGGAGATCAACGTCCTGGACAGCATCGTGCCGGTGACGGATCGGGTGCAGGCGGCCGTGAAGCCGGACATGACGGCCGCGCAGGCGTTCCGCGCCCGCCGCGCCGCCGTCGCCGCGATCGAGAAAGACTCGCTCGACAAGACGGGCCTGCACGGCAGCGTCGTGACCCTGTTCGGCGGCGCGCGCTATGACCTCTACCGCTACAAGCGCTATACGGACGTCCGGCTGGTCATGGCTCCGGAGCAGAACGCCGCCTTCTTCGGCGGAGACCCGGACAACTTCGAGTACCCACGCTATGACCTGGACATGTGCTTCTTCCGGGTCTACGAGAACGGGCAGTCCGCGAAGGTCAAGGACTATCTGACGTGGAGCAAGACCGGAGCGAAGGACGGCGATCTTGTCTTCGTTTCGGGCCATCCGGGGCGGACCGAGCGCCTGAACACCGTGGCGGACCTGGCCTACGACCGGGACGTCGCCCTGCCGCTGGCCTTGAACGGCCTGCGCCGCCGGGAGGTGCTGCTGACCAGTTGGGGGCAGCGCCTGCCCGAGAACGCGCGGATCGCCCGGCAGGCGCTGTTCGGCACGCAGAACAGCCGGAAACTGCTGACCGGCGAGCTGCAAAGCCTCCAGGACCCCGCCGTGTTCGCGCAGAAGCAGGCGCAGGAACAGGCATTGCGGGCGCGTGTCGCCGCCGACCCCAAGATGCAAGCCGCGTTCGGCGATGCCTGGACTCAAGTGGAACAGGTGGATGCGGCCCAGCGGGCGCTCACCGCGAAATACGGGGCGTTCGCCGGCGGACGGTCCCTGACTTCGGGCCTGTTCAACATCGCCCAGACACTGGTCGAGACGGCCCAGGAGGACCGGAAGCCGAACCCGCAGCGTCTGCCGGAAGACAGCTCGGCCAACCGCGCCTCGCTGGACCGTCGGCTGTTCTCGCCCGCCCCGATCTATCCGCAGTTCGAGCGCCTGACCCTGGCCGACTCGCTCGCCTCGATGGAGGAGACATTGGGCGCGAGTGATCCGCTCGTCCTCCAGGCACTGGGCGGCAAGTCGCCCTCAGAGCGCGCCGCCGAACTGGTAGACGGGACGAAGCTGGGCGACGTGGCCGAGAGGGAGCGGCTCCAGGCGGGCGGCGCGGCGGCGATCAAATCGTCCCAAGACCCCATGATCAAGCTGGCCGTGCTGCTCTCGCCCGCCTTGCGCGCGCTGCGCCGGCAGAGCGAAGACCAGGTGGCGAGCGTCCGGCAGCAGGCCTACCCGAAGATCGCCCAGGCGGAGCTTGCGGTGGGCGGCGGGAGCGTCTACCCCGACGCGACCGGCACCCTGCGGCTGTCCTACGGCGTCGTGAGCGGCTACACGCAGGACGGCGGCAGCGTCCCCGCCTCCACGACGATGGGCGGCCTGTTCTCCTATGCCTCCCAGCACGACGATCAGGACCCCTTTCAGCCTTCGCCGTCCTGGGTCAAGGCCAAGGACCAGATCAGGGCCGACACGCCCTTCGACTTCGTCTGCACGGCGGACATCATCGGCGGCAACTCGGGCAGCCCGGTCGTCAACAAGGCCGGCGAGTTGGTCGGCCTGATCTTCGACGGCAACATCCAGTCTCTCGGCGGCAGCTACGCCTACACCGACACGCAGGCGCGTTCGGTTTCCGTTCACTCGGAGGCGATCATCGAGGCCCTGCGCCACATCTATAATGACGACGCGCTGGCCGACGAGATGCTGTCCGGCCATCTGCCCTAACTGCCTATAAACTCCTCAATCGCGGCGTTGATGATCCCCGGATGCTCATGCACCACCCAGTGCGAGCCGCCGGGGATTTGCCGTATCGTGAGGTCCGGGACGTACTCCCCCAGACCCTCCAGATTGCCGAGCAGCAGCGCCGTGTCCTTAGCACCCCACAAAACCAGAGTCGGCGTCGGGATGGGCTGGATGGCCTCGCCGGGAACAAACCGGGCCGCCCGGTAGTAGTTCAGCCCGCCCGAAAGCGCGCCCGTCCGGGACCAGGCCGCGAGATACCGCCGCCGGTCGTCCGGCGGGAACGCGCCGGGGGCCGCACCCCCGAAGACCGCCCGGCGTAGAAAGGCGAAGCGCCCCGCCCGCAGCAGCGGCTCGGCCAGCGGGCTGCGGAACAGCGCGACATAGGCGCTGGCAAGCCTCTGGGCCGGATTGTTCAGCAGCTCGCGAACGAAGACGGCCGGGTGCGGCGCGTTGACGATGACCAGCTTTTCCAATCGATCCGGGTGCCGGGCCGCGAACTGCCAGGCGACCACGCCGCCCCAGTCGTGCCCCACTAGGATGGCGGGCCGGTCCGGGCTGATCCTGTCTAGGATAGCCGCCACGTCGGCGACGAGGTTTGGAAGGCCGTAGGCATCCACGTCCTGCGGCTTGTCCGACTGGCCATAGCCGCGCATGTCAAGTGCCGCCGCAGCGCGCTTCGTGCCGAAGAATTCCAATTGGCGACGCCAGGCGTACCAGGAATCGGGGAAGCCGTGCAGGAACAGCATCGGCGCGGGGCCATTCAAAGATGCGCCCGGAAACGCCGTGACGAGGTGCAGCAAGACGCCATTTGCGGGTATCAGTGCGCGTTCCCAGGGAGCCGGGGCAGAAGTGTTAGACATGGCGCGTTATTCCCCCAGCCGCTCCCCGATAACCCGTAGCGCCGCCGAGAAGCAGGAGTCCGCCTGCTTGACCGCGAACAGACCTAAACGCGAGTGAAGCAAACCATCATACGGCGGGTCTCAATGGAAGACGGAGCGGCGCTGGACCGCGAGGAGGCGGGAACATGAACACAAGCAGGCACAAGAATTGGGCGGCTCGGCTCGTGGCGGGGTCTACCCTGACTGGATGGGCGGCGGCGGCACTGGCCGCGCCGGTCGCCCCGCCGGCGGCGGAGTCGGGCGGACACGCGCTGACCATCTACAACCAGAACTTCGCGGTGGTCCGCGAAACCGTGCCGCTGGCCCTGACGGCGGGCGTCAACCATCTGACTTTCAGCGACATCACCTCACACCTGGAGCCGGACTCGGTCGTCCTGCGCGACCCCGCCGGGCTGCGGACGCTGCAAGTCCTGGAACAGAACTACCGCTCAGACCCGATCTCGGAGGGGCTGCTGCTGAACCGCTACGAGGGCCAGACGATCGACTTCCAGGTGACGCACGGCGACAAGACGGAGATCGTCAAGGGCAAGATCGTCCGCAGCGGCTACGTCATCCACAACAACGCCTTTTCCTACGGCCAGAACTACTACCAGGGGCAGATGGGCTACGCCAACGGCGGCGCGGGCCAGCCCTTGATCGAGGTGAACGGGCGGCTCCAGTTCACGCTGCCCGGCCTGCCGCTCTTCCCCGCCCTCAGCGACGACTCCATCCTCAAGCCCACGCTCGACTGGACGGTGCAGACCGACCGGGCCGGGCCGCTGAACGCCGAGCTTGCCTACATCACCGAGGGCATGACCTGGAAGGCCGACTATAATCTGGTTTCCCCCGAAGTTGGGAACAGCCTGGACATGGTGGGCTGGGTGACGATGGACAACCAGAGCGGGAAGTCTTTCGACAATGCTCGCATCAAGCTGATGGCGGGCGACGTGAGCAAGATTCAGTCTCAGAACTCGTATGGGGGCGGTTTTGGCGGGGGTGGCGGGTATGCCGGCGGGGGCGGCCAGCCGGCCGTCTCCGAGAAGGCGTTTGACGAGTACCACCTGTACACACTTCAGCGGCCCACGACCTTGCGCGACCGCGAAACCAAGCAGGTGGAGTTCGTCCACGCCTCGGGCATCCCGTCCAGCGTCCTCTATGTCTACGACGGTGCTGCCCTGGACTCGAGCCAATACAACTATAGTGATTGGCAGGCTCGGACCGTCGCCACCTACGGGACGCAGTCGAACACCAAGGTTTCGGTCTTCCGGGAGATCGTCAATTCCGCCAAGAACGGCCTGGGCATCCCCCTCCCCAAAGGCCGCGTCCGCTTCTACCGCCGGGACGCCGACGGGCACCTGGAGTTCATCGGCGAGAACACCATTGACCACACGCCCAAGGACGAAACCCTGCGCGTCTACACCGGGAATACGTTCGATCTGGTCGGCGAGCGGCGGCAGACGGACTTCCACAGCAACAACAATAACACCGTCGTTACCGAAACCTTCGAGATCAAGGTCCGCAACCACAAGGCGGTCTCCGTCGAGTTCCGCGTCGTGGAACACCTCTACCGGGGGCTGACCTGGACCATTGAGGAACACTCCCAGGCGTTCACCAAGACCGACGCCCACACCATTGAATTCCGCGTCCCGGTCGCGCCGAACGCCGAGGGGGTCGTCACCTACACGGCACATTACACTTGGTAGGAACTCTTGCCAATCCTGCGCTGTTTCAGGTAATATCATCTCAGCGACCGACACTGACCGAGTGAATTTAGATTAGGACGGTGACAGACATGGCGGAAGAGCAGAAGTCAACATGGAAGACCAAGGTGGGTCTGGCCGAGATGCTCAAGGGCGGCGTCATCATGGACGTCGTGAACCCGGAGCAGGCGATCATCGCCGAGGAAGCCGGCGCGACGGCGGTGATGGCCTTGGAGCGCGTGCCCGCCGACATCCGGCGCGACGGCGGCGTGGCGCGGATGTCCGACCCGAAGATGATTAAGGGCATCATGGACGTCGTGACCATCCCGGTCATGGCGAAGGCCCGGATTGGGCACTACGTCGAGGCGCAGATATTGGAGGCCCTGGGCGTGGACTTCGTGGACGAGTCCGAGGTGCTGACGCCCGCCGATGACGCCTTCCACATCTCAAAGCACGACTTCAAAGTCCCCTTCGTCTGCGGCTGCCGCGATCTGGGCGAGGCCCTGCGGCGCATCGGCGAGGGCGCTTCCATGATTCGCACCAAGGGCGAGGCCGGCTCGGGCAACATCGTGGAGGCAGTCCGGCACATGCGGACCGTGCTGGGCGGCGTCCGCCGCATCCAGGCCATGCCGTTTGAAGAGCTGATGACCGAGGCCAAGAACCTGGGCGCTCCGTATGAGCTGGTCGTCGAGATCCACCGGACCGGCAAGCTGCCCGTGCCGAACTTCAGCGCGGGCGGCATCGCCACCCCCGCCGACGCGGCCCTGATGCGCCAGATGGGCGCGGAAGCGGTCTTTGTCGGGTCCGGCATCTTCAAATCCGGCGACCCCAAGCGGCGCGCACGGGCAATGGTGGACGCCTGCACCCACTACGACAACCCGATGATGCTGGCCGAAATCTCTAACGACATCGGCGAGCCGATGGTGGGCATCAACTTGAACTTCGTGCCCAAGGAAGAGATGATGGCGAATCGCGGCTGGTAGCACAGGCCGGCAAAGAAAGAGCGGCTGCCCCCTTGGGGCAGCCGCTCTTTTGTCGTGTCGGGCCTTGCCATGTCAGGCGACCGCGAAGTCGCTCATGACGTTCGGCGTTGCGGTCGAGAACCCGACCACGTCCATCATGCCCGCGTCGTCGGGGTCGGCGATGGTGAATTTATTGGACACCATGCCGCAGACGATCAGCTTGGCCGGGATGCCCATGCGCTCCCGGTACAACCGCAGGGCCTGGACCGGCTGGATGTTCCCCGCCCACGTCTCCGAGTCGGTGTAGACGACGAACACGTCCGCTTCGACCTTGTTCTTCAGCGCCCAGACCATCGGCAGGGCGCAGTCGGTCCCGGCGAAGGGCAGACCGCTGACCGTCTTCAGCACGTCGTCGAGCCGCTGGCGCGGGCTGATATTCAGCGGCATGAACGTCGTCGAGAACGCCATGAACCGGTGACGCGCCTCGGTCGCCGCCGTGATCAGGGCCATCGCCGCGCTGGCGACGCGCGGCGTCAGGCCCGGAACGCCCGCGATCTGACCGCCCTCCATCGAGCCGGACACGTCCAGGGCGAGCAGCCACCGCTGGCCGGTCGGCGTGACGTTGCCGAACGAGGCGTAGAACGCCGCGTCCAGGGCGTCCACGATGGCGGGGACCGGCGTCCAGCTATTCCCACCGCGCTCGCCATGCCCCTGGGCATAGGTCTTCAGGGCAGACAGGACCTGAATCGGATGGACCCGCGCCTTCCGCAGACGCGCCCCGTCGGTGATCTGCGCGGCCACCTTCTGAGTCTCCGGCCCCATCGAAGTGAGCAGGCCCACCCGCGTCAGGGTCGCCAGGTTGCGGATGAGCGCCGTCATCGGCATCTCCTCCAGCAAGGCCTCCCAGACGAACGGGTCGGTGAGCCACTGCGTCGGGACCGCCTCACGCGGCAGCCGGTACTCGCGAACGAGTGCGGCGACCTGCGCCGCCGTCTCTGCCGTTTTGACCCGCTCCGATGCCCAGACCAGCCGCAGGGCCGGGTCCGGGTGGGGCATCTCGCCGACCGACTCCCACCCCTGGGTCAGCCAGTGGTAGAGCGCGAAGTGCTGCTCCGTCGCGGGCTTCGGGTGCGAGAGCCGCAGCAGGTCGCGGTGGCTCCAGCCGTCCCGCTGCCCGTACTTGACCGCCTGGTAGGCCAGCCTGTCGGCGGGCATCTGGGCGTACCAGTTGCCGACCGCCTGCCGCAGCCCGCGGCCCCAGCCGCGCATCCCGTCCACATACTGCGCGAAGTGGAACAGGTGCGTCCCGATCCGTGCCACGACCGGCAGGGCCGCCAGCGCCTTCCGGCGCGTGTCCTCGTCGCCGAGTGCAGCGCACATGGCGAGTGCGAACAGGGCGGGGTCGTTCTTCGGCGCGCGCCCGGCCTCGGACACGGCGACGATCTCGCGTACGACGCGCGGGCCGTCCGCGCCGATGCACCGCTTGACCGCCTCGGCGTTCTCCAGCGTCAGGGTCGTCTCGCCCGCGTAGAACGAGCCGCCCTCGGTTCCCAGCGCGAGGAATCGTGCCAGCCGCGTCCAGTCGTCCACGGCGAAGGTGAACCCGCCCGCGCTGTTCGCGACCTGGGCCGAGCCGGGGATGGGCCGGCTCTGCGGCGTCACTTTCTTGTTAAAAACCGTCTTCAAGTACGTCATCGTCTTTGTCTCCTTTCGGCCCCAGTGGGGCAAGTGCCGGACAGGCAAGGGGTGCGCCTGGGTGTTGGTTTTCTGGTTTCAAGAAGAGTGTTAACCCAAACACTTCGGCCCGTCCGTGTCACAGTGTCACGATCTGAAGAGCGGCAGGACTTGCACCTGCACTGCCTCTCGGCAACGCCGTCCCTGATAACCGTTATCCTGCGGCCTGCAAGCGGGCAAAGGTCGGTAACGGGAATGCCTTGCGGCCACGACGCGCGTCTGCTGATTTCGCCACGCTCTCCATCGTTGGTTCAGGCCATGGCCTGAACCGGCTCCGTCGTCAGTATGCATGAAGAGCGGCAGGAGTCGAACCTGCTGCCTCCGGGGTGAAAGATAACCGTTTTCCTACGGCCCGCATCGCAGGCAAGTGGCGGAAACGGGAACCGCCTTGCGGCGACCCGGTGAGCTGCCGTTGCTCCACACTCTTCATCGCTGGCTCAGGCAAGGTGATTGCCTACGGGTGTCACCCCGTACTGGAGTTCATCGCTCCAGCGCTTTGCTCTTGGTCAGGGTGCGATCACTCGATAACCCGTATGCTGCGGCCCGAGCCATTCTTATCCAGTTGTCATGGAGGCGATCGGAGTCGAACCGATGACCGTGTGGTAACCATCTTCCAGCGGCCCGCGAAGCAGGCAAAAGGCGGCGATGGGTTGCTCTACCTACTGAGCTACGCCCCCGCCTGTGGTTCAGGCAAATGCCGCGCCTGGGGGTAATCTTAACAGGATAACCCAGGCGCTTCGGCCCGAACCGGTGTCTCGCTCTTCGTATCCAGTTGTGGTGGAGAGCGGGAGGATTCGAACCCCCGACCCCGTCAGTGATAATGATAACCGTCATCCAGCGGCCCGCGGGGCAGACAAAGGGCGGAGACGGATCGTGCTCTGCCACTGAGCTACGCTCCCCGTATTCGGCGATCCGCTATTCAGTTATGACCGGCCCCGCCTGGCAGCAGGGCCGGAAAAGGACGTTCAGGCAAAAGGCGTCCTGGGATCATCCCGTTGCCGGGATTTGGATTCGAACCAGTGTGCCAGATAACCCAGGGACTACGGCCCGAACTTCAATCTTCGTCGTGGTCTTCGCCTAGAACCGGAAGGCCGCGAGGCAGCCCGCGAGGCAGGCCAGAAGCAGCAGGAGCATGAGCGCGTCGGAAACGCGCGACAGGCCCGCGTTGTGGCCCTTGCCATCCCGCTTCGGCTCCGGCGCGGGCGGCGGGGCGAACTCCAGGATGATCAGGTTGCCGCGCCGCTCGATCACCCGTCCCACGCTCCTGCCGGGGGGCTTCGGGTTACGCTCCGGGGGATGGCCCGTGCGCTCCGCGAAATAGTGGACCAGACACAGCGGCGCAGCTGTGTCGCCCCCGCTGTCCCCCACCCCCTGCATGTCTTCGTCGTACTCCGTGATGTCGTATGTCACTGGTTTCTCCTTCAGGAAAAGCGTTCAAAGAAAAAGACGCCCACCGCTCGGCTTGTGGGCCTTTGCGGTGGGCGTCTCTTTCTCACGGGTACACGAGTGTGGTGAGTGTCTAAGGGACGAGTCCTCCGTCAAAGGAAGCAGTCGGGCGCTGGTACTGGGCGTTCACGAGCCACTGCCCACGACCGGCGGGGTCGGACTGGTGGCGCTCGCTGGTTAATGTGCTAACGTAAATCATGCTGGTCTGCTTCAGTGTCATTGTCCTCGGCTGCTCCTTTCACTAAAATCGGTTGGTGCGTATGATACCCATACGTTCAGCGGCTTGTCAAGGGGTGGGGCGAAATAGTTTTGCGCGGCCTCACAGCTTCGTGCTGCTGTTGAGGAAGGACTGGGCGTAGATGCCGCCGCGGAGGGCATCACTGGCGGCCTTGGCGAGCGAGGCGGTCGTCTCGCCGGGGTGCAGGGCCACGTCCGCGGGGGTGATCGTCAGCAGCGGCTTGTCGGAGATCAGCACCTGGTCGCCGCTGGACTCGATTTGGTACATCTGCAAGCCGCCGTCCAGCAGCGTGTTGAAGCGGTCGGCGATGGCCTTGGCCCGGTTCAGGTCCGGGTCGGACAGGGTCGGCAGGGTGTGGTTGACGAACACGATGTCCTCCCCGCCGCCCGGCGCGGGGTGGACGAGGGCGTGGGGGGCGTCGGTCGCCTCGCGGACGGCGTGTGTGGTGATGGGGACGTTCATGGCATCGAGTTCCGCGCGGATCATCCCGACGCGCTCGGTCGTGTAAGGGTGGTCCATTAGGATGCCCAGCTCGACCTTGGGGCTGCGGGCCTCGATGTCGGCCAGCCGCTGCATGAACGTCATCATGGCGACGGGATTGTAACCCGCCTTCTGCAAGAGGAGGGTGCCGCCATGGTCGGCGTCCGCCTCGGCGGCCTGGCTGTATTTGGTGTTGAGGATGCCCATCTGCGCGTACTGCGCGCCCGCCGCGAGGTTCGCGATGTCGGTCGTGTTGACGTGGGCAACGATTGCGGCCAGCAGACCCGCGATCATCTCGGTGTTCATCTTGGACTGCTCGTGCGACAGCGACTGGATGTGGTGGTGGGCGGCGTGGGTGATCTCGTGGGCCAGGACGCCGGCCAGCTCGTCGTCGGTGCGGACGAACTTCAGCAAGCCGGAGTTGACGTAGACGTAGCCGCCCGGCAGCGAAAAGGCGTTGACGTCCTTCTCGTCAATGACGAAGAAGTGCCAGGTGAAGGGGAAGGTCCTGTCGTTGCCGTAGTCGGCGTGATAGGTCGTCGTGTTGGCTATGGCGGCGAGCTTCTGGCCGATGGCGTTGACTCGGTCCAGAACGGCCTTGTCCTTGACCATCTTGACGGCCTTGTTGACCTGTGCGGAGGCGTCCGCACCCTGCTTTGCCTCGTCGGCGGCCTGGGCCTTGTCGCGGGCGGACAGAGGCGCGGGCGTCGCCATGGAGAGCGCGCCCGTCGGGGGGAGGCCGGCGGCACGGGCGGACACCCCCCACCCCAGGCAGGCCAGGGTCGTAAACAGCAGAGGCTTGATGTTCGCGGGGGGCTTGATGTTCGCGGGGGGCTTGATGTTCGCGGGGGGCTTGATGTTCATGGCATGTTTTCCAGATCGCCGACGCATATGCCGGAAGGATATGATATAATGGCGCTATGACCCGTATGTACGTTCTGACGGTTCTTTTCCTGCTCGCGCTCCTGCATCCCGTCCGGGCGGACGACACGCTGCCCGCCCTGCTTGGGCAGGCACAGAAGGCCAAGGATGCGGGACAGGTGGAGGAGGCATTGGGCGCGCTGGTCACGGCCCGCCGGTCCTATCCGACCTCGAACGAGGCGGCGCGGCGGCTGGAGACGCTGGTCGGAGCGGGCCTGCCGCCGCACCTTCGGAGCGACTGGCTCGGCGCTGTGCCGGTAGACGCCACCTCTTTGCCTTACGACCTCGGCACCCTTATCGTTCCCAAAACCTACCTGCCGACACACGCCGAGGAGCCTCAGCACCACTGGTCGTTCGCTAAGGCGGCCTACGTCTACTCTGCGGACGGTCAATCGCTCCGCCTGTTCTGCGCGGTGCATTACCCCACCGACGCGGACGCCGCATTGGCGGCGCGCATCGCCCGCCTGCTCGCGCTGGCGCACCAGACCTTGACGCGCAGGACCGGATCGGAGGCCGCCAACGGGGCCGTCCCATTCGACGTCTGGCTCTGCACCGGGGGGCAGAGCGGCGGCGAGCAGTGGCGCGACAACCTGTACCTGTACGACATCGAGACGCCCCGCTCGTCCATCGAGTGGCTGCGCGAGACGGTCCACGAGTACGCCCACCTCGCCCTGCCCGCCATCGGCGGCTACGAGGCACCCGAGTATTGGGCCAACGGCTACCTCGGCGAGCGGCTCCTGGTGCGCTGGATGGAGCGCGGACCGGACGGGCCGGCCCATGTCGAGGCGCTGTGGGGCGACTTCAGCGGTGCCCCCAACTTCGACCGGCTCCTGATCGCCCCCCCGCTGGCGCTCTACAGGAAGATCGGCCCAAGCCCCATCTGGCTGGCGCGCAAGGACGAGGCTGGGATGCGCTATCTGATCGGGCAGGCCTTGACTTTTGACGACAAGTATGGCGCGTCGCGTCTAGGGGACGCCTTCCGACGGCTGCCCCGCTTCCGCGAGGCGACCGCCAAAGACTTCGCCGCCGCGCTGGCCGAGTCGCTCGCGGCGGACCCTGCCCACGCCCAGGGCACCCCATGAGCAGTCTAGCACGGAACGCCCACGCCAAGATCAACCTGACGCTTGATGTCGGCACGCGCCGTCCCGACGGCTATCACGACATCCGCTCCGTCATGCAAACGGTCGCGCTGCATGACACCCTAACAGTCACCCGGACGCCGGACGTTCCCGGCGTCCGCCTGGAAGTGACGGGCGAAGAGGGCGAGGGCGTCCCCGCCGACGAGTCCAACCTGGTCCACCGGGCGGCCGTGCGCCTGCAAAAAACCGCCGCCGCGCGCGGGAGTGTGCCGGGTAATGAGAGTGGCCTGTATGTCCTCCTGTACAAGCGCATCCCCTCTCAGGCCGGGCTGGGCGGCGGCAGCAGCGACGCGGCGGCCACACTGCTCGCCGTCGATGCGCTGTTCGGCCTGACGCTTCCTCATGCGCGCCTCGCAGAGATCGGCGCGGCCCTGGGGGCGGACGTGCCTTTCTTCTTGACGGGCGGCACGGCTTTGGTGGAGGGCCTGGGCGAGCGCGTCTCGCCCCTGCCGCCGCTGTCCCCGCCCTGGCACTTGGTGATCGTCAAGCCGCCCGTCGGCGTCCCGACGGCGGCGGCCTATGCCGCCCTAGATGCCCTGCCGGGGCGTGTGCCGGGGGCGGCGACGGAGGCTTGGCTGCGGGGCGGACGGAACCCGGCGAACGACTTCGAGCGGGTAGTCTTCCCCGCCTACCCCGAGGTCGCATCGGCCCACGCCCTACTCCGTCAGACAGGCCAGGACGGGGAAAGTTTCACGCCCCTGCTCTGCGGCAGCGGTTCGTGCCTCTTCCGCCGGGTCTTGACGGCGGAAGACGGGCGGCGCATAGCGGAAGAGATCGAGAATGCCGGCCTGGGCAGATGCTGGGTAACGGCGACAGTGGGGGCAGGCGAATGACGACGGGTGAAAAATGAGTGTGAAAAATGAGTCTGAATGTCGTGGTGCTGGCGGGCGGCAGGAACAGCGCGGAGATGGCGGCGGCCACCGGCGTCAAGAACCGCGCTCTGATACCGCTGGGCGACCGGACGATGCTGGACTATGTCACGTCCGCCCTGGGCGGGACCGCGTCCGTGGGCGAGGTCTACGTCGTCGGCGATGTCCCGGCGGGGCCGGGCTACCGGGTCATCAGGGGCGGCGAGACGCTGCTGGACAACCTGATGGCGGGGGTGCGGGCGGCGGAGGCGGGCGTGGGCGGGGACCGGCTCCTCGTCAGCACCTCGGACATCCCGTTCCTGACGCCCCAGGCCGTGGATGACTTCGTCGGCAGCGCAGTCCGGTCGGGCGCGGACCTGTGCTGCTCCTATGTGCCCGTGGGCCTCTGTTACGCGCGCTTCCCAGACATGAAGCGCACGGCGGTGAAGCTGCGCGAGGGGCGACTGACGCTGGGGAACCTGATGCTGGTCAACCCGCACTTCCTGATGGCGAACCAGGAAACGATCTCGCGGGCTTATGACGCCCGGAAAAGCCCGGTCAAGGTCGCGCAGATGCTCGGGCCTGGCCTGCTCGTCCGGCTGCTCCTGGCCCAGCTTATTGCGCCTTCCCTGCTGACGGTCGGCGCGCTGGAGCGGGGTGTCGGCAGGCTGCTGGGGGGAGGCGCGCGGGCGGCGGGCATCCGGTCGGAGTACCCGGAGATCGGCACCGACGTGGACAAGCCGGGCGACGTCGCCGTCGCCCGGCGGATGCTGGCGGAGGGTTAATCCTCCGCCGGGTCGTCGCTCAAGTCGAGCGGCAGGTTTTCCGTTTGGGGCGACGTCGGCCTGATGGTCGCGGGGGGGCCGCCGCGCGGGCGCGGCTTGCGGACACGCTTCTGGGAGGCGCTCCGGTGGTCCTCGGCGGCGATGTAGTGGCGCACCCGGTTCCCGCCCGCATCCTTGGCCGCGTACATGGCGGCGTCGGCAAAGTCGATCAGGTCGGCCATGACGGCGGCGTCCTGCGGGCAGGCGGCGATGCCGAGGGAGAGGCTGACGGGCAGATCAAACTCGGTACGCAGGGCCTGCGCCTGCCGCCGGATCCGGTCGGCGACGGCCAGGGCGGCTTCCACCGAGGTGCCGGGCATCAGCCAGGCGAACTCGTCACCGCCGTACCGCGCGACCACATCGGTGTCCCGCGCCTGCCCCGCCAGAAGGCGGCCCACCTGCCGCAGTGCCTGGTCACCCGCTCCGTGCCCCTGCGTGTCGTTGACTCCCTTGAAGCCGTCTATGTCTATCATGGCGACGGCCAGCGTGTCGGTGCGGCGGTTGGCGTGTTCGATCCGCTGGCGCAGCGCGGACTCGAAGTGGGAGCGGTTGTAGAGGCTGGTCAGCGGGTCACGCTTGGCCCCCTCCAGTACGTCCTCGATCTGCCGATTGAGCCGCAGCAGCGTCTCCCGGACGGAATTGTGCCCCGCCCCGCCTACCTGGTATCCCTGCTGGGCGAGGTGCGCGGCGGTGGCGATGACGAAACGGCATTCAGGATCGCCGTTGGCGAGGCAGGCGGCCTCGGCGCACTCGACCTCACCACTCGGAAAGCCACCCAAAGGCGGCAGCCCCCGGACGACCCCCCGCAGCAGTCCGCGCAAATAATCGCAGACAGAACCCGTCCGCCCCCGCATCGTGTCCGCTTCCAGGCTGTCCTCAACGCGGATCGTGATCTCGTCCGACTGCCGGGAGGACTGTTCCAGTCGGAGCCGCCCGTAGCCGGCCTGTGTCAGCACACCCAGCGCCCGCTCCAGCCGGGCGAATCCGGCATCAGCTCCCTCCACCTCGGCGACAGAGGCCATGACGCGCTCCGCCGAGGCGGTCCCGGCCCGGTAGAGGATGTCGGCGGCGAGGTCGGCACCGATTTCCTGTGTCATCTGTTCCCGCAGGGCATGGAGGCCCCCGGCGTCCTGGAGGAAGACGCGCTCACCCCCGACTTCCATGCGCCCGGCCTCCCCCGCTCCGGGCATGGCCGGCGTCTCTGAGTAACTCATATTCATCCGTGCTGTCTTGCGCTTCCTAGAGAGTCTGCGTCTCCCCGAGTTGCCGTTCAGCTTCTCCGGGGGGGCGATTCTCCTGTTTGTATCTGTATAAGCACAAACCATGCCAAAACTGTGCCTTCCCGAATTTATTTTTCATCCGCGTGCCGCCGCGAACCGCAGGTCCTTCATGCAGTACCTTCAGCCGCCTCCAGTTCCGACAGCAGGCTGTAAAGTGAGGCCATCCAGGCGTGACACGGCTCATCTATGGGGGCAAGGTCCGGGCGGCGGCGTCCCAATGACTCAGCGTAGGCGCGCACCCACCTGATGGCGAGTTCGGCCTCACTCGCCGCAGCCACTTTAGAAGCCCGATCAAACTGCACGCTCACCCAATCTTCCAGTGTCAGTATGCTGATCACTACGCCATGCAAGTCCTCGATCTGCTCGACCCTGAATTTCACTTTTTCCAGATGTTCCGGCGTTTCGCTCGTGACGAACCCTGCCTGATCGACGCTGCCTTGGCCACTCAGTTTTTCGTTCAGTTCCTCGAGTTCTTCCCTGAGGTCGGGTTTCCCGAATTTGGCGTCCCATGCCTCAACGATCTCGCCGTCCACCTGAAGCTCGATGTCTGCCACGTTGCCGTGTTTTTTGTTGGCGGATCGCATTTGACTGAGGGGGATCAGGCGGCCATCAAGTGCCTCCACCTCCTGCAACGCCTGCATGAGACTGTGCATGGCGACCTCCATCACTCGGGCGCTGTAGTCGGCTTCGTAGATGTGTCGTTTCAGCAGCGCGGTGATAGAGGGCCGATCAACCAGTCTGCCGGAGGATTGAAGGCGACCTAACAGATCGGTCGAGCTTGACACGAGCGCCTTGAACTCCGAGGCATTGTTGAGCAGTTGTGACAGCAGATATTGAAGTGCCGCCAGAGGAGGCATCTTCCCCGCCTCCAACAGCTCTATCATCTCCATCCATTGTCGCCGCGCTCCGCGCGTCCCAGCTTTGTAGACCTCAGTGTAAGGGTAGTTCTCGGCAAGAGATCGCGTCATGAAAACGCCGTCACGATTCAAGCGGATGAGGTCGTACTTACGCAGGATGGGGGTTATTGATGGACGGTCAATGGCTGTCCGCATCGCCACGCCCTCCACCCAGGAGAACAGATCTTGTTTTTCCTCGGCATCCTCGCCCGCCGCAGATCCCGTCGGCTTGCGGGGGAGGCGAACGCTGCGTCCACCGGCGGAGCGCCCTTTGTGGAGGCGCACACTCTGCTGCGGCTCTACGGCTTTGATGCAGAGCTGTAACACGGACAGTGCGACCAGTGCCCTGCCGACCTCACTTGTGACCGCCACCACCAAAGCATTCAGAAGCCGTCTGTGGCTGTCCCTCAGGAGGTCCAGGTTGGCCTCTACGGCACCCGGCTCATCGCGGCACAGCAGTATCTGCTTCTCTAAAAAATTACCATTTTCTACGGCAAGCGCGGCGCTTATCGTTCGTGACCGCTCCCGCGCCCCTTCACTCTGAGGCCCTTCATGGAACACCTCTACCGTTCCATCCGGCCGCACCAGTTCACTGCGGTCGGCGTAGACACGCAGATGGAGTTGAGCCGCCTCGGGGCCGTCACTTGCACCCGCATTGACGTCCGACGGGATTTTGTCTTGGGAGCTTCGTATGACTTGGTCGGCGTTATCACTCATGGTCAGAGGGTCTTTCTAAGCTGGATGCTGCGGGGCGTCAGTGTCGGGAAGGCGTAGGGGATCAGATACTCTCCTGGCAGTATTTGTGGATTGGTGTTGCTGTTGCGGACCTCATAGCCCATCGAACGCAAGGTTTTGAGCGCCGGCACCACCTCATCCTCTGGAACCCCCCAGGCCTCCGCGAAGACGGATGAGGGCATTTGTGAGGAGACACCGATGCCCCCTATCACCTTGGCCAAGATGCGCCACTCCATCGCAGGGGGGGCCATGCTCGACATGTACATCCATGCGCGCATCTTGGGCGCGTACTGGTAGTAGCCCGAGAGTTGAACCAGGTCAGCAATTCCGTACTTCTCTTCAACCGTCTCTTCAAAGGCTTTCCACAGGGCCGTCAGCAATGCCGGCGCGCGGCCGGAGCCACAGAGCGTGACGGACTGTAAAGGAATGGGCCACTCCATTCCCTGGGCCGGCTCGATGCTGATCGAATAGCTGAAGCCGTCATCCCTGCCCGCCTCAGGCTCCAGAGGGGAACTGCTGATGATCGGCGTGAGTTGATCTCCCCCATAGTGTAACTGCACAGGGAAATTCCCCTGGCCCGCGTCGTTGACGAGAGCGAAAGTTTGGGTCAGGTAACGTATTTCCCTCTTGACAAAGACGCCGCGCGGCACGGAAGATGGAGATAACTCAGGCATCGCCGCGATCGCGGCCCTAGCCTTCGCGGCGTACTTCTCCGTCAGAGTACGCTTGCGGGTACGGAATCCGAGCGTCTGGCCTTCTTCAAGATAGTGCATCGGGAACGGGAGGGCCGTGTCGAATATCTGGTTCAGGATGCTGAGGGCGAGGATTCGGCCGATCTGCGGCGGGACAGAGTTGCCGATCTGATGGATGCGCGCTTGGCGCGGGCCGACGAGTTCATAACCGTCAGGAAAGGTTTGTAGGCGTTTCATCTCGGCCGTACTGAAGTGCCGATTTTCCCACGAGAACGGCCCGGTATAAGCGCCGCCTTGTGCCTTGACTGTACGCACGGGTGTCAGGGGGTCCGCCTTGTACATGAGGTCGCTGAACTTCGACCGCCATGCGAACACGGGCGTCGGGTGCCCCATCTCGCGCGTGTAGAACGAATAGTTCAGGCCTGGAGGTATGTCGCAGATCAAGTGTCCCCACTTCCCGCGCATGAGGAGTGAATTCTCTTCAGTAGGGTCGGCCCCCATCACGGCCTCGCCTGCGGAGTAGAAAGCTCTTGCGGTGTAAGCGTCCGGCCCGTGCGTCGGACACGGAAAGCGATAGTGACGGATGGCAACGGCATCATCCCGCAGACCGATGATGAACAACCTTTCGCGATGCTGCGGTACGCCGTAGTCGGCCGCGTCCAGCACCCGGAAGTGAATGACATAGCCGGCATCGCGAAAAGCCTGCTGGATATGACGCCACGGTTCCCCGCCTTCGGCACCCGTGATGCCGTAGACGTTCTCAAAGAGAAAGCCCACAGGGCGGAGCGCCTGCAATATACGCACATACTCTTGGAACAAAGTGCCGCGTGGGTCGGTGGTTCCTTTAACCCCGGAAGCCCGCCTGCCCGCTGCCGAAAATGTCTGACAGGGTGGCCCGCCGATGATGAAGTCTATCCCAAGGTCCGCAGGCGGCTGATACTCGCGGATGTCTACACACTTCACCGTGCCGGTCAGCATCTCCCCCCGACGCGCATTCGCTTCAAGGGTGGCCGCGAACCGCTTCTCGATCTCGACCATTTCCACCACATGAAACCCCGCATCATGGAACGCGATGTCGAGGCCGCCGCCGCCACTGAACAAGCTCAACGCGCGGACCGGGCGGCGGTCATGGGTGGCTAGCCAGAGGCGAAGGTTCTCTCCGAAGCGGTCCGGCCAGGCCGGGCCGGGTGGCACGCCGAGGGCCGATAACATCTGCCCGTGCCAATCTTCAAGCACTTCAGGACGAGGCTCAAAATCAAAAAGGGTGGGTTGGGGGCTGTTCAAGGAAAGCATTCACTCAGTCGTTCCCGGCCAGGCGCTGCCGGACGTGCAAAAAGCAGAGGGCGCGGCCATCCACTGTCGGGGCATGACCTGATTGTACCCCTTTCATCCGCGCGCCGCCGCGAAGCGCAGGTCCTTCATGATCCGCAGTTGGTACAGGGTGAAGCCGACCAGCAAGGCCCCCATGACCCAGGCCGCCGCCGTGGCGTAGCCGAATTTCAGGAACAGGAAGGCGTTGTACCAGATCTCCAGGCCCAGCGTCTGGGTCGAGTAGAGCGGCCCGCCGCCGGTCATCACCAGGATGTTGTCGGTGGCCTGGAAGGTCCCGATGACCGCCCCGACGAGGTTGATGATGATGAGCGGTTTCAGGGTCGGGACTGTCACGCGCCAGATCTTGGTCCAGATGCCCGCGCCGTCCAGGTCCGCCGCCTCGTACATCTCCGTCGGGATGGAGCGCAGGGCGGCCTGGTAGATCAGACTGCCCGGCCCCGCCGAGGCCCACACAGACGGCAGGATGACCGAGAGCAGGGCGATCTTCGGGTCTTCCAGCCACTTCACCGGGTCCGGGTGCAGCCCGAAGGCGTGCGCCGCTGAGAGCAGCAGCGAGTTGAACAGGCCGTTCGGCGTCCCCTCTTCAAACCACTTCCACATGAATGTGATCGCCAGCGGCGCGGTGATGGCGGGGAGGTAATAGAGCGTGCGGAACAGGACCTTGCCGCGCGGCACTTCCGTCAGGCCGAAAGCGACGGCCAGGGGCAGGAAGAAGCCGAGGGTAAGGCTGATGCCGGTGTAGAGGAACGAGTTCCGGACGCCGTACCAGAACGTCTCCGACATGAACAGGTCAATGAAGTTGTCCAGGCCGATGAACGAGTTGGCCCCCAGGATGTGGTAGTTCTGGAAGGCCATGATCAGGCCCCGGATCAGCGGGTAGTAGCGCCACACGAGGATGGACACGACGGCGGGCAGCATGAACAGCCAGATGAGCAGGTGGACGGACAGCGGCAGGCCGGCAGGCCGCGTCGAGAACACGCGCGCCGCCCGCTCCCGCGCCCGCGACGCCATCAGGCGGCGGCCCAGCCAGGAGAGGTAGGCCAGCAGCCCGGCGGACAGCAGCCCGAAGACCGTCCACGCCCATGCCCGCCGCACCCGCATGACGTCGGGCGGGACGAAGCCGGTCAGCTTGGCGTCCACCGACCGCGCCGCCGTGTCCAGCAGGGCTTTCGGGTCGGCGTTCGGGTTCTGCTCGATCTCGCCCAGAGGGATGCCCAGCAGGTTGTAGATCTGGCTCATGTTCTCGCCGTAAGGCTCCGGGTGCCCGTGCGTGAACAGCGTCTCGTTCGTCTTGAGCCAGACCTTGGACTGCGGCGACGTGTAGTCCTCGTACCCATACTTTTGCAGGGCGACCGGGTTGACCGTGTTGCCAAGCCCCGCCTCCACATAGGACTGCGTGCGGATGCGGTCTGCCTCATCGCTCGCCATGAACTTGACGAACTGCCAGGCCGCCTCGCGGACCTGCGGGTCCTTGATCTGCGACGAGATGCCCCACATGTAGGCGTTGGCCTCGTTGGCCGTGATGCCGGTCGGCCCCTTCGGCATGGGTGCGATGCCGACGACGCTGGGGCTGATCTGGGTGGCATCGGCCTGGTTCGCGATCACGTTGCTCTGGTACTGGAACCACATGGCGACCTTGCCCTGCGCCCGGTCCTGCCCCAAGGTGCTGCTGTGAGTGGCGACGCCGATGTAGGTCTTGCCGTCCTTGCCCTTCCAGGGCGCGGTGATGAGCTTCCGGTAGAACTCCAGGGCGGTGACTCCGGCGGGCGTGTTGAAGGCCGCCACCCACTTGCCGTCCGGGCCGCGCTTGATGACCTCGCCGCCGGCCTGCCACAAGAAGTTGATCCACCAGTACGCGGAGGCGTCCGAGTCGGTGCCGAACTCGAAGCCCCAGACGCCCTTGGGCTGGTCGGTCAGGGCCTGGGAGTCGGCATAGAACTCGTCCCAGTTCGCCGGCGGCTTGTCCGGGTCGAGGCCCGCCGCCTGGAACATGTCCTTGCGGTAGTAGAGCGCCTGGACGGCGGCGAGGAACGGGACGCTGTAGATGTGGCCGTGCCCGGCATCTTTAAGGATAGGCAGGAGGGTCGGCTGGATTCGCGCCAGCACGGCGGGGTCGCGTTGCAGGTAGGAGTCGAGCGGCAGCAGGAACCCCTGCTGGATGTAGGAGGCCGAGGACCGGAAGTTGACGTAGACCACGTCCGGCGCGCTGCCCCCGGCGAAGGCCAGCAGGAGGTTCGACTCGGCGGCCGACCCGCCGATCTGGAGGCCCTGGGCGCTTTCCAGCCGGATGTCGGGGTGGGCGCGCTCGAAGGCATCCACGATGGCCCGGTCGGCGTGGGATTTCGGGTCGGTCGCGTTCTTGTCGGGCAGCTTGAAGCCGCCCGCGCCGCCGACGCGCAGGACGACCGGCCCGGACTGGGCATGGAGGGGCAGGACAAAGGCGAGAACGAGCGCGAGGCAGGCAAGGAGTCTTTTCATACGGGCAGGTTCATAGGCAATCTTACAGACGGGTGGATGACTTTATCATACGGCATGACAGGCCTTTTGTCAAGGAACTTTGTCAAGGAACCCGGCTCATTCCGGTATAATGGAGGCCATGTTAGCCACCCGCATCATCCCCTGCCTCGATGTCCAGAATGGCCGCGTCGTCAAGGGCACGAACTTCGTCAACCTCCGGGACGCCGGGGACCCCGTGGAGCGCGCCGCGCTGTACGACGCCCAGGGCGCGGACGAACTGGTCTTCCTGGACATCACGGCCTCGCACGAGAAGCGCGACCTGATGTTCGACTACGCCCGCCGGGTGGCCGAAGAGGTCTTCATCCCCTTCTGCGTCGGCGGCGGCATCAAGACGGTGGAGGACTTCCGGCGCATCCTGAAGACCGGCGCGGACAAGGCCAGCATCAACACCGCCGCCGTCACCGACCCCGGCCTCATCACCGAATGTGCCAAAGACTTCGGCGCGCAGTGCGTCGTCGTCGCCGTGGACCCCAAGAAGACGGGCCGGACGCCCTCGGGCTGGGAGGTGCATATCCACGGGGGCCGGACGCCGACCGGCCTGGACGCCCTGGACTGGGTGCGGGAGATGGAGGACCGGGGGGCGGGCGAGATCATGCTGACCTCGATGGACGCCGACGGGACTCTGGCCGGCTACGACATCCCCTTGACCTTGGCCGTGACACGGCTGGTCGGCATCCCCGTCATCGCCAGCGGCGGCGCGGGGAGTTTGGAACACATCCACGAGGCCCTGACGGCGGGCGGCGCGCAGGCGGCCCTGGTTTCCAGCATCGTCCACTACGGGACGCACACGGTCGGGGAGATCAAAGAGTACCTCGCCGCGCGGGGCATCCCCGTCCGGCGGGTGTGATTCGGAGGCCATGCCGAGAGGAGAGCCGAAAAGAGGGCGGGGGGCCCCCGCCCTCCTTCCGCGCCCTCCTTCCGCGCCCTCCTTCCCCGGCCCACTTTGCCGGTTGACGGAGGCCACGCAAAAAGAGTATAATAGCCTAATCGGGGTGTAGCACAGTTGGTAGCGCGCAAAGTTTGGGACTTTGAGGCCGCAGGTTCGAGTCCTGTCACCCCGACCATTGAGCATCAAGTGACGGCTTACTGACCACCTGGGGACGCATAATCTATGCGTCCCTTCTTTCTTGCAAGGAGACGCGACGGTGAAAGCGAAGTGCATGGTCTGCCATGAGGGATACGACGTGGAGCGGGACCGGGGACAGGTCATCGAGATTGACGGAGTGGGGAACTACATCTGCCACCGAGATTGGCCCGGCTTCACAGCGGGCGTGGACCTGCAAAAGAAGGTGCAGGAGGCCGCCGAGGGTGTCCACATGGAGCGCAACGAGGCCAAGCGGGCGGAAGCGCGCGCCCAGCTCGCCGAGTTCAACCAGACGCCGCGCGACATCGTCGCCAAACTTGATGAGTACGTCATCGGGCAGGAGCGCGCCAAGAGGGACGTTGCAGTCGGGCTGTACGACCACCACCGCATCCATCAGGGCGATCTGGCCCACACCGAGGCGGGGACCAAGGCGGACATCGAATTAGAAAAGGCCAACATCATGCTGGTCGGGCCGTCCGGCAGCGGCAAGACGCTGCTGGCGAAGACGCTTGCCCGGTCATTGGGCGTCCCTTTTGCTTCGGCTGATGCCACCAGCCTCTCGCCGACCGGCTACACGGGGAACGACGTGGAAAGCATCCTGACGGCCGCCTACATTGACGCGGGGGAGGATTTGGAATGGGCGGGGCGGTCGGTCATCTTCATCGACGAGATTGACAAGATCGCCCGCAAGTCGCAGGCCAACCCCAGCATCACGCGCGACGTGTCCGGCGAGTCCGTGCAGCACGCACTTCTCAAGCTGGTGGAAGGGACGATGGCGCAGCTTCCCCTGGGGGCGTCAGGCCGCAAGCACCCGGACGCGCCGCCGGAATATATTGACACCAGCAAGATCCTGTTCATCGGCGGCGGGGCGTTCGAGGGTTTCCCGGAGATCGTCGCGAAGAAGATGAAGCGGCAGACGGAGCGGACGATGGGCCTGCGCGCGAACCCGTCCGCCATCTCGGGCGACCCACAGCGCGATTACGAGATTTTGGCCGAGGCCCCCGCCGAGGTCCTGATCGAGAGCCTGATCGAGTACGGTTTCGTGCCGGAGTTCGCGGGCCGCTTCCCGATCATCGTCCCGCTCGCGCCGCTGACGAAGGAGCAGATGCGGCTGGCCCTGACGACCCCGAAGAACTCCGTCGTCAAGCAGCAGGTCGAGCTGTTTCGGCGGGACGGAATCGCCCTGGACATCACCGAGGCCGCTCTGGATGCCATCGTGGAGAAGGCCGTCAACATGAAGACGGGCGTCCGCGCCCTGCGCTCGCTCGTCAAGAGCATGAGCAGCCAGGCTCGGTACGACCTCGCAGGGGACCCGAGCGTGGTGGCCGTGGAGATCGGGCCGGAGACGCTGGACGATCCGCGACGCTACCAGGTGACACGGCGCGGCGCGCTGGCGGCGAACCGGGCGGAAGCGGTCTAGCGGAAGCGGTCTAGCGGAAGCGGTCTCTCGGGAGCTTTCTGAGGCGGGGACAAGGGCGCGGGAGAGACTCTCCCCGCGCTCTTCCCGTTGGCCCTTGCTCATTCCCTGTCCCCCGTGACGGCCCCGCCGTTGTTCCTGTCCCGCGCGGCGGCGTCGGCGGCATCTTCGGCGGTCTCATAGTACAGGCTCTTCTCCACGCACACCGTAGTGCCCCTCGGGTCCGTCGTGCTGAACTCGATTCCGTCGGCCAGACTCTCGACCAGGGACAGGCCGTAGCCTCCGTGCCGCTGCCCCCCCCACCCGTCGGAGCGCTCCGAACCGACCGGAAGCACGTCCTCCCTCTTGAAGCCTCGCCCCTCATCGGCGACCGTGATGACGACCTTGGCCTCGTAGTACTCCAGCGTCATCAGGAAGTGAGGCGCTTCCGAATGGGCGTGTCGGATGACGTTGGCGCACAGCTCGCCGACGATGATCTCCACGTCGTCAATGATCGGCCCGTTCACCTTCATGTCTTCCAGCAGGCACCGACTGAGGACTCGCGTCGTCCGAATATAGGTCACGTCTTCGGGGAGATGCAGCGAGAGCCGAAGTATCATAGATCTGTTTCTTTCCTCGTGTCCAGGCACGGAACCGGGGCGGCCAGAATCTGCACCAGCGCGGGGCTGATCTTTTCCAGTGGGAGTACAAGATCTATGCAGCCGGTCTCGACCGCGCTGCGGGGCATGCCCGCGAACCGGCTGCTCGCCTCGTCCTGAGCGACAGTGACCCCGCCGGCCGCTTTGATGGCCCGCACGCCCTGCGCGCCGTCGCTGCCCGTCCCCGTCAGCACGACGGCCACGGCCTTCGCGCCGACGCTTTCCGCCAGGGAGCCGAACAGCAGGTCAGCGGAAGGCCGCCCCAGCCCTACTCTCGTGGCGGGGGTGAGCGAGAGCGTCCCATCGGGGCAGACCTGGAGGTGGCTGCCGCTCGGGGTGACATAGACCCAGCTCATCTGGGGACTGTCCCCCTGCTGTATCTCCTTGACGCGGAGAGCCGTGCGGCGGCTCAGGAGGTCGGCCAGCCCGCTGCGGGGTTCCGGGGAGATGTGCTGGGCGATCAGGATGGGCGCGGGGAAGTCTTCGGGCAGTGCGGAAAGAACCACGCTCAGGGCATGGATACCGCCCGCGGACGCCGCGAGCGCGACGATTGGTGTGGTGCAGGGAAAAGTCGAGTTGAAGTAAGCGCCAAGGTGGAACGGGGCCGAGCCGTGCGGGCGGGCGAAGGGCTGTTGGAGCGGAATGAGAACACGAGACCTTTCACGAAGAGAGCGGCGCAGAGGAAAGGTCTCGGGGGAAGTCACAAGAGCTTGGACCAAAAAACATTGGTGCATTACCTTCTCCCCACTTTTGTCGGAGGCTAAACACCAATCAGGCCGGCGGGGAACTTTTATTTTGGCCGAAGGGTTCTTTCACATAAACGACGGCGGGATGAGAGAATCGAATGATCAAGCTCTACACATGGGGGCCGACGACGCCGGAGACGGTGATGAGCCAGACCGTCGCGCCGGATATCGGCCATTCGGCCCTCGAAGTCACGGACGGACACGGCAGGGCGCGGGCGTATGCCAGCTTCTGGCCCGAGCGCGACTCGCTGATCGGGAAGATCACGCAGTTATGGAAGCACCGGCAGGAGCGGAACCCCAGCAGTTACTCCCAGGAGAGTGATCCGCAGGGAGGCTACATGCAGCGGGAGGCCGACCACGCCGACCAAATATTCGGGCTGGACGAGGACACGGTCGTCCGCCTCTGGGAGCATCTGCGGGAGAGTGAGTACGACTTCCTCAAGTGGAATTGCGCCAGCCTGTGCAAGCTGCTGATCTTGGCGTCCGCGCCCGCCCAGAATGATGCCGCCAGGGAGTTCGTCCTCAGTGCGTCAGCACTCGCGAACCTCAGCGACCCCGACGAGCTGCTGGCGGCCCTGCGCGCGCTCACCACATCGCCGTTCATCATCAGCCACCCCGAAGAACTGCGCCACCTGGCTGAAGCCTACGCCATCGCGGACGGTTCTTGAGCGATAGCCTCTTGCATCGCGCCGGGCCGAGTGGGGACCGGCCCTTCAAAGTGGGGACGCTATTTCGCCTGCTATCCACTTTTCGGGTTCTTGGGGCGCTTGATCCAGTTGCCTTCGCGCACCTCGCGCATGGTCATGATGTAAGCCAGGAGCAGGGAAGAGGCGAGGGAGGGGTAGGCCGAGGCGCGCGGGAACGGCTCCATGTAATAGACGTCCGGCGGGTCGCCGTCGCCGCGCAGGATCAGCGAGCGCTCTTTCGTCTCGCGGCGCACGGCGACGCCGCCGCGCCAGCCGTGGCCGAGGATGTCGAAACCGCCCATCCGCTCCTGTCCGTCGTTGATGCGGAAGAACTCCCCGGTCAGACCCGACCCGCCGGGGTAATAAGAAGCGGCGACGTCCGTCGTCCCCTGCGGCGTCGGGCGCAGCAGGAGCCGCGAGCGGTCGTGCCGCATGACGCGCCAGGGCTGCGTCTCCCCGGCTGGCACGACTCCCTCCCCCAGATGCAGCGAGGCGGCGAGGCTGCCGTCGGGCCAGGAGGCGACATAGTACCAGAGGTACTTGTGGGTGGGGACGACGATGCCGGGGAGTGTCGCGCCCGCCCGCCGGATCTGGCGGGCGCGAATCGTGAGCAGCCTGTCTATGGGCGTGAAGAGGTCCATGCGTCAGTGGGCCGGCTTGACGAGCGAGGCGGTCTTGGCGTACTTCTGCGGGTCCTTGTCAAAGGCGGGCTTGCAGGAGGAGCAGCAGAAGTAGTAGGTCTTGCCCTTATAAACGCTGGAGCCGACGGCCTCCTTGACCGAGGCGATCTTCTCGCCGGTGACGGGGCAGACCAGGGCGGCGGGCTTGGCCGCCGGTTTGGCGGCGGGCTTCGCCTTGGTGGCGGGGGCCGCGAGCAGGGCGGCGGGCAGCAGAAGGGCGGCGGCGGCCGCGAGCAGGGTACGGGTCATTTCATTCTCCTTGACTTTATCAGCGACTATCTCCCATAATAAGCCCGAGCGGTGGGGGAAAAGTTCCCCGCGCGCACGGACTAAGGAGATTCAACGTGGAACGAACATTTTTGATGGTTAAGCCGGACGGCGTCCAGCGCCGGCTCGTGGGCGAGATCATCCGCCGGTTTGAGAACAAAGGCTTCACGCTGGCCGAGCTGAAGATGCTGACGCCGACCCGCGAGATGGCCGAGGCGCATTACGGCGTCCATCGCGGCAAGCCGTTCTTTGAAGGCGTAGTCGGCTTCATCAGCTCCGGCCCGGTCGTAGCCATGGTCTGGGAGGGCGAGGACGTCGTCGCCCTGGCCCGCAAGGTGATTGGGGCGACCAAGCCCGCCGACTCGACGCCCGGAACCATCCGGGGTGACTACGCAAACACCATCGAGCAGAACCTCATCCACGGGTCGGACTCGGTGGAGAACGCCCAGACCGAGATCGGTATTTGGTTCAGCTAATCTGCGCCTCGGCAAATCCTCTAGTCCTGGTCGGTGCCGGCGAGCAAGGCGAATAGCTGGATATTGCCACACCCATCACACAGTCGCGCCCGGATCGGCTTCTCCGTTGACCTGAATGTCAGCCAGGGGCCGTCCGGGTGAAACTTCGTCTGATACCGCCCTTGTAGCTTCCCCCAGGTGAAAGACGTTTGGCTGCACAGGAAACAGACGGCCCCTGAGTCAGCCTCCTGGTAGTCTATGACCTCAGCCATAATCAACACTTCCCTAAATAGTCCGCCAATTCCAGCCCCTGCTGATAATCCGCCATACCTGCCTCGGCCAGCGCCACATCCTCTGCCGCCAACTCTTCGTAGAGGGCAATCAGGGCCGGGTCCTGAAGCGAACGACGCAAGCCCTTCTGCCTGATCAAGACCGTTTCAAGCGCGGCATCCACATCATCTTCCAGCATCACCGGCAGCGTTTTCATGGTGGTTTCTTAGCGCCGTTCCGCCCCCGCCCGCTCGGCCAGCAGGGCGGCGACGGCGGCCATCTGCGCGTCCACTTCGGCGTCGGTCAGGGTGCGGTCGGCGGCGCGGAAGGTAAGGCGCAGGGCGACGCTCTTCTTGCCGGCGGGGACACGCTCGCCGGTGTAGACGCTTTGCAGGCCGATTGCCTCGGTCAAGGCCGAGTCGGCGGCTTCGCGGGCCGTCGTCTCTAGCAGGGCGTAAGGTGTGGCGGCGTCCACGAGTGCGGCGATGTCACGAGACACGGCGGGGAAGCGCGGCAGGGCCGTGTAGCGGTGCGTCCCATCCGCATAGGCCAGCAGGGCGTCGGCGTCCAACTCGAAGACGGCGACGCGGCCGACCCCAGCGGGAACGTCCAGGTGCGCCTTGACAGCGTCCGGGTCAAGTTCGGCAACGTAGCCGATGACTTGGCCGGGCAGTGACACCGAGGCACACCGGCCGGGGTGCAACAGAGGGCGTGTCTCGGCGGCGAAGGTGACGCGGGGGAGGGAAAGCGCAGCGGCTAAACTTTCTACGAGGCCCTTGGCGGTGAAGAAGTCTATGGAAGGCCCCGTCAGCACGGCGGCGACGTGGCGGGTTTCGACGTATTTACCTTCAGCTTCGCCTCGGTCGAAGACCTTGCCGACCTCGAACACCTGCACCTCCGCCTGGCGCTGGCGCGCGTTCCGGGCAAGCACTTCCAGCAGGTTCGGGACCAGGGACTGGCGCAGGCCGGACAACTCGGCGGAAAGGGCCTGGCGGATCGTGACGCGGCGGGCTGCCTCGCGCGGGTCGTCGAAGGGCGATGGCGCGGCGAGCGAATGCGTCAAGGCTTCTGACAGGCCAAAGCCGATCAGGGCCGTCCGAAGACGGGCCGCAAGCCTCCCCGCCGGCTCATCTCCCCCACCCGCCCCGCGCGCGGGCGGCAAGGTTTCGGGCAGGGTGTCGTAGCCGATCATGCGGCCGACCTCCTCGATCAAGTCAATCTCCTTGACCAGATCAGGCCGGAAAGTGGGAACAGTCACCGACAGCGGCTCCTGCGTGGCCCCGACAGCCAGCCCCAGGCGGCGCAGGCTGCCCGCGATGGTCGCCTCATCGAGCCGCGTCCCGAGAATGGCGTTGGTGCGCGACGGCCGCAGGGTCAAGACACGCTCGCGGGCGGGCTGCGGGTACAGGTCAATCCGGCCCAGCACGACCTCGCCGTCGGCAAGTTCGGCCAGCAGGTCGCAGGCGCGTTCCAGGGCGACGGGGGCAAGCTCCGGGTCCACGAACCGCTCGAACCGGTAAGAGGCTTCCGTCGAGAAGCCGAGCGCCTTGGCCGTCCGCCGGATGCTGCCGGGGTCGAAGTGGGCCGACTCCAGGAAGATGTGCCTGGTGGTCGTGGAGACTTCGGTGTCCGCCCCGCCCATGATGCCCGCCAGGCCGATGGGACGGGACTGGTCGCAGATCGCCAGCATGTCCGGCGTCAGCGCCCGCTCCGTGCCGTCCAAAGTCTTCAGAGTCTCGCCCGCGCGGGCGGCCCGGACGACGATCTGCCCCTCGGGCAGCGTTGCGTAATCGTAGGCATGAAGGGGCTGGCCGAGTTCGAGCATCACATAGTTCGTGACGTCCACGACGATGTTGATGGACCGCATCCCCGCCGCTTCCAACCGCTTCCGCATCCAGTCCGGCGCGGGCCGGAAGACGATGTTGCGGATCAGCTTGCCGGTGAAGCGCGGGCAGCGCGCAGGGTCTTCGACGCGGACGCCGACCCAACGCTTGATGTCGGCGTTCTCATCCGGCAGGGGAGCGGGCTGCCACGCCAGGGGCCGGTCCAGCGCGGCGGCGGCCTCGCGGGCGGTCCCGACGACCGAGAGCCAGTCGCCCCGGTTGGGCGTGATCTTGGTGTGAAAAACCGGCCCGTCCTCGGACGGCGTCGTCTCCTCCACCTCCAGCCCGGCCATGGTCAGTTTGTCGGCTAGGGCGTCATTGCCTAGCGGTGTGTCTACAAATTCTCGGAGCCACTCTACGGGGAGCTTCATTCTGCGTCTTCATTCCTGGGTGCTGACAACCGCTTCTCCATCTTCAACAACGTGTTTTCCAGGCGCAACGCCATCTTCTCCCGTTCGTGCGTTTCGTTCTCGCGGATGTGCTGCATCTCCCGCGCCAAGAGTTATACGGCGGTCGAGAGTTGACGCACTTCACGCTGAAGTTCTTTGATGTCGGCGCGGTTCTGCTGCAACGTTTCTCCGAAGTTGAAAAGCATCTTTGCCATGTCGGAAAGTTTTTGCCACATGGTTACGCCGCCTTTAAGGTCTGCATGATGTCCATCAGAATCGCATCCGTTTCCGCTCGGAGCGTTTCGATCTCCTGCCGGTCCTCTTTCATCCGCTCCTGAAGAAGATGCATCTCGCCCAGATAGCGGTCAACAGCAGAGGCGTATTCCGCCTCCACATTCGACGTTACTTCAAGAGTGACTGTTTTTGCCATGATGGATTCTCCCTGAGCTATTGTACCATGATAGCCTAGTTCACAGTGCCCGAAGCCATTCTTCTCCACGAACAGCCTTCACGATACGGTGAAGCTCATCGCGTGGGGCCACTACTCACCATCTGGTATTGACGCACGCCTATCTGATAGCGGCTTGTGACAGTAGACTGGAACCATGCACGCCAGCGTGAAATAAGCATAGCTCGAACTGGTCCAGTGGAGCAATACCAGCCAGACGAATGTTGCGAGGCCCCAGAGTAGGACGAGGGTTTGATACGCCCAATATAATGCGGTGCGCTTTTTGCCCTGGCACCAAGCCCGCGCTATGCGCCACAACCCGACGAAACAGAGGGCTAATAAGAACCAAGCGAAGATTTCACAGACAGTCCGCATTGTCTCTTGGTGGCCTGCTCCACCCGTTGCTGGTCCTAGGTACAGTCTAGGACCTGATACGACTGGTAGCAGTCTTTTTAGAACTGCCGCAGGAAGCGGAGGTCGTTTTCGGTGAAGAGGCGGATGTCGTCAATGCCGTACTTCGCCATCGGCATCCGGTCTATGCCCAAGCCCCAGGCGAAGCCGGTGTAGCGCTCCGAGTCAATGCCCATCTCGTCCAGGATGTTGGGGTGGACCATGCCCGCGCCGCCGAGTTCGAGCCAGCCGGAACCCCAGCGGATGGCGACTTCGACGCCCGGCTCGACGAAGGGGAAGAAGTCGGGGCGGAAGCGGATCTCGACCTCGCCGAAGAGGCGGCGGACGAGTTCGGCGAAGGTGCCTTTGAGGTCGGCCAGCGTCAGGCCCTCGTCCACGGCGAGGAGGTCTACCTGGTGGAAGGTGTGGGAGTGGGTGGCATCCACGGCCTCATAGCGATAGCACTTGCCGATGGTGGCGGCACGGATGGGCGGCTTCTGGGCCTGCATGACGTGGGCCTGGAAGGCGGTCGTCTGGGTCCGCAGCAGGTGGGTGGGGTCCACATAGAACGACATCTGCTCGTCGAAGGCGGGGTGGTCGGGCGGGTAGTTGAGGGTCTGGAAGTTGTAGTAGTAGTCTTCGATGTCCGGCCACTCGGCGAACCGATAGCCCATGCTGACCAGCGCGTCTTTGACCGCCTGCGCCTGGCGCGTAATCGGGTGCTGGGTCCCGCGCGGGTAGGTTGCACCGGGCAGGGTCACGTCCACGGCGTCGGCGGCGAGGCGGGCGGCGCGCTCATGCGCGGCGAGGCCGGAACGCTTCTCGTCGAGCAGGGCGGTCAGCTCGTCCTTGCGGGCGTTGACGGACGACCCAAAGCGCGGCTTTTCGTCGGGCGGCAGAGTGCCGACGAGGCGCAGGAGGCCAGTGAGCTGGCCTTTGCGCCCCAGATACGACACCTCGACGGCTTCTACCTCGGCGGTGGTCGCGGCCGCCTCCAGGGCGGCCTTCGCTTCCGACGTGACCTGCTCTAGCTGCTCCGTTGCAGTCATGGCGCTAGGAGGCCGTGACCAGCGTGTGGGTCGGCGCGGGGGTGGTGATGTTGAGCGACGCGACCAGAGCATTGAAAGCCGTGTTATCGCTGATTGCCATCTCGGACAGCACCTTGCGGTCAAGCTCGACTCCGCTCGCGCCGAGGGCGGCGATGAAGCGGCTGTACTGGACTCCCTGCGCGCGGCAGGCGGCGTTGATCCGCGCGATCCAAAGCTGGCGGAACTCACGCTTTTTGTTGCGGCGGTCCCGGTAGGCGTACTGTCCGGACTTCATCACCTGCTCGTTGGCGCTCTTGAAGAGGCGCGACTTGCCGCCGAAGTAGCCCGAGGCTTCCTTCAAAATCTTGTGGTGGCGCTTGTGCTTCATCACGCCGCGCTTGACTCGTGCCATGGTTCCCTAGTTCCTTTTCCTGAATAGTGTCGTCCCGAGCGTCCGCCCTACTTGGGCAGCCCGTTCGGGAGCATCCGCTTGATGGACTTCCGCTTGCCCTTGTACAGTTCCGTATCCGAGGTCAGCGTCCGCAGGTTGGAGCCACTCTTGTGGATATTCAAATGGTTGTGGTGCGCGTGGCTGTGCATCAGCTTCCCGGTTCCGGTCTCCTTGAAGCGCTTGGCCGCCGTCTTGCGGGTCTTGATCTTCGGCATTTTCTTGTTTCCTTTGATGAGGCTGTTGACACGGCAACGAACCCGGCGCACGGTCGGTGTCCGGGTTCGCTCAGTCTTCCCGAATGGTTTCTTGCTAGGCTGCCGGCGGCGCGTCCGTGGCGGGCGGCGCGGGTGCGACGACCGGAGCGGGCGCGGCTTCCGGTGCGGCACTGGCGGCGGGCTTCGGCGCGACCGCCGGTTTGGGCACGGCTGGCTTCGGCGCGGGCGACCCGCCCGCCTTGTTCGGCGTCAGGACGGCGTACATGGTACGGCCTTCCATGGCGGGCGGCTTCTCGATCTGCGCCACGTCGGCGACGCGCTGGAGGAAGGTGTCGAGCTGTCCGCGCCCGACCTCCGGGTGCCGGATCTGGCCGCCGATGAAGCGGAAGGTCACTTTGACCTTGTCGCCGTCTTCCAGGAACTTGCGCGCGTGGTTGACCTTGGTTTGCAGGTCATGTTCCGACAGCATCCCGTAGCGCGGGTCCAGCCGGATGTCCTTGAGTTCGCTCTGCTTGTGCTTCTTGGCGGACTCTTTCTCTTTTTTGGCCTGCTCGTACTTGTACTTGCCGTAGTCCATAATCTTACAGACCGGCGGCTGGGCCTGCGGGGCCACTTCGATCAGGTCAATCCCGCGCTCGCGGGCGATGAGAAGCGCCTCGCGCGGCGTCATGATGCCGAGCTGGCCTCCGTCGTCGTCAATGACGCGGATCTCGCGGGCGCGTATCCGCTCGTTCATGTTGACCCGTGGCTCGCGCGGGTCCCTGCGAAAGTCTCTGCTGTTGATGTTTTAGGTCCTCACCCACTAGAAAAAGTCGGTGTGCGTGGGCCGACACCGAGCGAGTTTTATTGTAGCGCATTCGGCACGAAAATGTCAATGCCCCGCCACGAGATGTCGCGGACATTACCGGACGACCTCCAGGGCAGAACCATCAGCAAGGCGGTAGACATAGAAGTCGCTGTCCACGGTGAAGATGCGTGTCAGAGATTGGCTTTCCGCCGTGACGACCAGTGAGGCATCCGCCAGATCCATAGGCGTGTCTTTGTACTTAGTCATTAGCGTCTGCATCCGGTCAATCTCGGTAATCGTCAAGTCATGCAGCAGGAGATCGCCCGAAGAGCGCAAAGCCCAGAGACGGACTTGGTAGCGGTATCCGCCCACCTCGCCGAGCAGATACATCGCTTCGGTGAAACAAGGCCAGGTCGTCAGCATTGGTTCCATCGGCAGGCGCTTGGCGGCTGCCACACAAGGCGCGTGAAGGTCATCATCTTCGTCCAGCAGGGCGACCAGTGGGCCTGTGTCCGTAAGCGTCACAACTTGCCCTCGCGCCGCTTCCGGGCCATGCCTTCGGCAAACTTCCTGCCAGTATCCGTCGCCATCTGTGCCCCACCGGGGATATGTTCGCCGCTATGGATGGTGCCGATGTAGTCACTCAGCAGGTCAAACAGGGAGGTCCCAGACTTCCTCTCCGGCGGTTCAATGGCGGGCGGAAAAGTCTTGCGGAGAACATCCAGTGCGAGTAACTCCGTCGTCGTACCCTGCCGCCGAGCCTGTTGAGCCACCGTTTCTTCGATCTCAGGCGGCAACGTGATAGTCGTCATTCCGTTCACGCTTTCGTTTCTTCAAGCAGGCGGTTCAGGAAGTCTACCTGACTGAGCGCGCCGAGGTCCGTACCGCCGCGCTGGCGGACCGAGACGTTGCCCGCATCCCTGTCCCGGTCGCCGACGACGAGCATGTACGGGACCTTCTGGGACTCGGCCTCGGCGATCTTCTTGCCGACCTTCTCGTTGCGCCCGTCCATCTCCACGCGGAAGCCGGCGTCAACGAGGTTCGTTCTGACACTTTCCGCGTATTCTTTGTGCCGGTCGGCGATGGGCAGGATGACCGCCTGGACGGGCGCGAGCCAGGTGGGGAATGCGCCCGCATACTGCTCGATCAGAATGCCCAGGAACCGCTCGGTGGAGCCGGTGACGGCCCGGTGCAGGACGACCGGCGTGTGCGGGTGGCTGTCCTCGCCGATGTAGGAGCAGCCGAGCCGGGCGGGCTGGATGAAATCCACCTGGATGGTGGAGATCTGCCACTCGCGGCCCAGCACGTCCCGCGTCAGGAAGTCGGCCTTGGGACCGTAGAAGGCCGCCTCGCCGCTGGCCTCCACATACTCCACCCTGTTCGCGTCCAGGGCGGACCGCAGGGCGTTCTCGGCAAGCTCCCATTTCTCGTCGTCCCGGACGAACTTGCTTTCGGGGTCGTCGTCGCGCAGGGACAGGCGGACGTAGTAGTCGGTGAACCCGTACCGCTGCAAGGTTTCGCGGATGAGCTGCAAGGCCAGCGTGAACTCGCTCTCGATCTGATCCGGCGTGCAGAAGATGTGGCAGTCGTCCTGGGTCAGCGACCGGACGCGGGTCAGGCCGTTCAGCTCACCGCTTTTTTCGTAGCGGTACAGAGTCGCGAACTCGGCATAGCGCAGGGGCAGGTCGCGGTACGAGTGCATCTGCGTGTTGAACAAAGTCATGTGCGAGGGGCAGTTCATCGGCTTCAGGCGCATCCGGTCCCCGCCGGGGTCCACCATCGGCGGGAACATGCCGCCCGCGACCTTGTCGCCGTAGTTGTCCAGGTGGCCGGATTTGCGGTACAGCTCTTCCTTAGCGATGTGACCCGTCCAGACGTGCTGGTAGCCGTACTTGGTCTGCAAGTCGCGGACGTAGGTTTCCATCGCGTGCCGGATGGCCTCGCCTTTGGGCAGGAACAGGGGGATGCCGGGGCCGATGTCCTCGCTGAAGGCGAACAGGCCGAGCTGCTTGCCGAGGACGCGGTGGTCGCGCTTCTTGGCTTCTTCCAGCCGGACGTAGTAAGCGTCCAGCTCCCCCTGCGTATCGAACAGAACCCCATAGATGCGCTGGAGCTGGGGGCGCTTCTCATCGCCGCGCCAGTACGCGCCCGCCGTGTGGTCCAGCTTGAAGACGCCGATCTGGCCGGTGCTTTCGACGTGCGGGCCACGGCAGAGGTCGGTGAACGGCCCCTGCGTGTAGAACGAGATCGTCTCGCCTTCGGGCAGGTCACGGATCAGCTCGACCTTGTAGGACTGCCCCCGCGCCTCCTCAAAGGCGGTCGCCTCCTCGCGCGGCTTCTCGGCGCGGGTCAGCGGCAGGTCTTCGCGGCGGATGCGCTTCATCCTGGACTCGATCTCGACCAGGTCCTCCGGCGTCAGGGGCCGGGGCAGGTCGAAGTCGTAGTAAAAGCCTTCCTCGATCGGCGGGCCGATGGCGAGCTTGGCCTCGGGGAACTTTTCCAGCACCGCCTGCGCCATGACGTGCGCGGCGGTGTGCCGCTTCTTCCAGATGTCGCTCACCGATGAGCCGCCGGGGTTGTCCAAAGAGTTGTCTGATTTTGCCACGTCGCTTCTCCATACCAAAGAGTGCAAGGAGTATAGCCGAACGGCAGGCCGTTTGTCAAACGCGGGCGGGAAGCGAGTATAATGGGTGGAAAGGAGAACGCCATGGCACTTCTGGAAAGCTACGTCGCCGAACCGCCGCCGCTGTATAAGACGGAGCAGGGCGCGATCCGGGTGCGCGGAACGCGGGTTTCACTCGACACAGTGATCTACGCCTATAACAGCGGGGCGACGCCGGAAGCCATCGTCCGATCATACACGACGCTGAAGCTCCGCGACGTGTACGCCGTCATCACCTACTACTTGGACCATCAAGACGTGGTGGATGCGTACATCGCGCGGCGGGAAGCAGAAGCGGCAGAGATCCGCAAGGAGATCGAGGCGAATCAGCCTTCCAACGCGGAGTTCGGCGCACGCTTACAGGCCCGCCTTGCGGAGAGTTAAGACGAGTGAATGAATTCACTCGCTCCAAGTAGAAGCGTCCAAGGGAGGCGATAACGGCACAGGCCGTCAAGAGGTCCTGTCTTCTGTCCCTTGGACAGGTCCTACGTCAGCGAGTGATTCCAATCACTCGTCCCTGCCCCTCCCCCTCAAAATCCTCCGCGCACGAGTCGCGCCTTCAGCGGTCTAACGGGTGTATAATAGACTCCCATGTACGCCGACATCATCGTCCAGATTGACGTGGCCGGGCTGCCGCAGCCGCTCACCTATGCAGTCCCCCCCGCCCTGCCGCTCACCGTCGGTTCAGCCGTCGTGGTCCCGTTCGGGGCGCAGGCGGCGGTCGGCTACGTCGTCGGGCTGAAGGACGAGTGTCCGCCGGAGATGGCGGCGAAGATCAAGCCGGTCGCCGCGCGGATCGAGAACGCGCCGGGCTTCGACGCGCCAATGCTGGCCTTGGCGCAGTGGGTAGCGGAGCAGACCCTGTGCGACCTGCGGGACGCCCTGCGGCTGATCGTGCCGGATGTGATGTCGTCGCAGATCAAGACGACCCTGACATTGGCCGAGGACTGGGAAGAGCGGCTTGCCGGGTCGCGCGCCCCCTCGCAGAAAGATCTGGCGTCAGCCCTGGCTGCGCTGGGCGGGTCGGCGGAGCCGGCCAAGCTGGCGAAAGCCTTGGGGCAGGCGAAGCCCGGCCCTGCCCTGGCCGAATTGCGGAAGAAGGGCATCATCACCGAAGAGCGGTCGGTTAAATTGCCACCGGCCCGGCGGAAGATGGTGCGCCTGCTGCGCCTGGCCGTCACTGCGGACGTGGCCGGGGAAGAAGCCGCCCGGCTGGAGCGGGCGGGCGCGGCGCGTCAGGCGCGGCTGCTGCGTGCTCTGGTGACGGCGGAGGAGGAAGGCCGGGCCTCGAAGATGCCGTCCTCGGGGCTGGCCGTGGGCGCGAGCGCCGGGGCGGCGGCGAAGGCTCTGGCGGAGAAGGGGCTGGCACGGTATGCCGAGGTGCCGAGCCGGCGGGACCCGTTCCAGTTCTTCGGCTTCGTCGCGGGGGACGCGCCGCCGCTGACCGACGCCCAGGCGCGGGCGACGAGCGAAATCGGGCATCATCTCCAGGCGCGGGACGGGCGGACTTTGCTGCTGCACGGAGTCACCGGGTCGGGCAAGACGGAGGTCTACCTGGATGCCGTCGCCCGGACGCTGGCGCTGGGGCGGAACGCTTTGATCCTGCTGCCGGAGATCGGACTGACGGCGCAGGTGCTGGACCTGTTCAAAGCGCGCTTCGGGGCGGACGAAGTGGCCGTGCTGCACTCGGCCCTGTCGCTGGGCGAGCGGCACGACGAGTGGCGGCGGATACAGTCGGGCGAGGCGCGCGTCGTCGTCGGGGCACGGTCCGCTGTCTTCGCGCCGGTGCCCAATCTGGGGCTGATGGTGCTGGACGAGGAGCACGACGGCTCCTACAAGCAGGACTCGAACCCGCGCTACCATGCGCGTGACGCCGCCCGGTTCCGGGCCGCCCAGACGGGCGCGACGGTGATCCTGGGCAGCGCGACGCCTTCTCTGGAGAGCTTCTACCTGGCACAAGCGGGCGAGTACGGGCTGATCTCGCTGGCCGAACGCATTGACAGCCGCCCCCTGCCGCCGGTCGCCGTGGTGGACTTGCGCGAAGAGATGAAGGCGGTCCCCGTGCCGGTCATCAAGACGGCGGATAAGACGGCGGCGGGGAAGCAGGAGCGCCCCGAGCCGCCGCCCCGATCCGTCTTCGGCGCGGACCTTGCCGCCGCTTTGGGCTGCTGCCTGGTGCGGCGCGAGCAGGCGATCTTGTTCCTCAACCGGCGCGGGTTCGCCTCGTTCCTGCTCTGCCGGGACTGCGGGTTCACGTTCCACTGCCCGAACTGCGACGTCTCGCTGACCTATCACCACGCGGGCCGCTTTCTCCAGTGTCACCACTGCGACTTCCGGCGGCGCGTCCCGGACGTCTGCCCGACGTGCGGGGGGCTGCGCCTGCGGCCGTTCGGGGTCGGGACGGAGAAGGTGGAGGACGCTGTCCGCCGCCTGCTCCCCGCGGCGCGGACCCTGCGGATGGACCGGGATACGATGTCGCGCAAGGGCGCACACGCCGAAACGCTGCGGGCCTTCAAGCGCGGCGAGGCGGACATCCTGATCGGGACGCAGATGGTCGCCAAGGGCCTGGACTTCCCCAACGTCACCCTGGTCGGGGTCGTCAGCGCCGACACGGCCTTGAACATCCCGGACTTCCGCGCCCCGGAGCGGGCCTTCCAGCTTCTGACCCAGGTGGCGGGGCGGGCGGGGCGCGGCAAGGTGCCGGGGCAGGTGATCGTGCAGACGTTCTCGCCCGACCACGAGAGCGTGCTGTTCGCGGCCCGGCACGATTATTTGGGCTTCTACGCGCAGGCCATTGGGGAGCGGCAGGAGCTTGGGTATCCGCCCTTCGCGCACATGGCGAATTTGGTCTTCACGGACGAGGCCGAGGACGAGGCGCGCAAGCGCGGCTACCGGATGGCGAACGTCCTGCGGGCGCACATCGGCGCGGACGCGGGCGTCAAGCTGCTCGGCCCGGTCGCCTGCCCCCTGTCGCGCCTGCGCGGGCGGTATCGCTGGCATCTCGCCCTGCGCGCGCCCGCCAAAGAAACCCTCCTGGGACTCCTTCGGACCGCCCTGGCGGAGATGACGGCGGCGGAGCGGCAGGGCCTGTCTCTGGACATGGACCCGCTTTCGATGCTCTGACTCGCTGCGCTTTTGTGCTATAATAACCGGCAATGACGGACGGGGGAGAAATGGACGGGGGAGAAAACGCGATGGCGAGAGCCGCGGCCAGGCTGACCGATCTGATCCGCAAAGACGATCCGATCGTCAAGTACGACGAGGCGGAGGGGGTCCACCTCCTGCGCCAGAGGTCCAAGCCTGTTTTGAGCGTCAACGAGGACGTGGTGGAGCTGGTGGCGCACATGGAGCGCATCATGCGGGCGGCGAACGGGGTCGGTCTGGCCGCGCCGCAGCTCGGCATCCTGCAACGCATCTTCGTTTACGATGCAGGCGATGGCTTCCAAGCGATCGTCAACCCGAAGATTCTGGGGCGCAAGGGGGAGCAGGTGGGCGTGGAAGGCTGCCTCTCCATCCCCGGCTTGCAGGGGGACGTGATTCGGGCCAACGAGGTCGTCGTCAAGGGCACGGACCAGTTCGGCAAGCCCGTCCGAATCCGCAGCGACGGCCTGGCCGCCCGAGTCATCCAGCACGAGAACGACCACCTCGACGGCATCCTCTTCATCGACCGTAACCCGACGGACCTGCACTGGGTCACGGCGGAGGAAGAGGAAGAAGAGGAAGCCGACGGCACGGCGGGACAGACGCGGGAATAGATTGGCATAAGATGCGCCTCTTGTTCATGGGAACGTCACCGTTCGCCGTCCCCACGCTCCACCGCCTGGACGCCTCGCCGGGCCATGACGTGCTTGCCGTCGTGACGCAGCCGGACCGGCCCTCGGGGCGCGGCGGCAAAATGTCCATGTCGCCCGTCAAGGAAGCCGCCCAAGCGGCGGGGCTTGTGCTGCTTCAGCCGGAGAAGGTGCGCGCCAAAGATTTCGCCCAGACCGTCCGGGAGATGGCACCCGAGATCATCGTCGTGGCCGCCTTCGGCCAGATCATCCCGCAGCGCGTCCTCGACATCCCCCCGATGGGCTGCATCAACGTCCACGGCTCCCTGCTCCCGCGCTGGCGCGGCGCGGCCCCCATGCAGTACGCGCTCATGGCGGGGGACGCCGAGACGGGCGTGACCACCATGATGATGGACGCCGGGCTGGACACGGGCGACATCCTCCTGCAAGCGGGGATGCCGTTGGGCGATGTCGAAAGCCTGGCCGTTCTTGAGTCGCGACTGGCCGAGATCGGGGCGGACCTGCTGATGGAGACGCTGGACGCCCTGGCGCGCGGCGACTGCCCGCGCACCCCACAGGATGCGGCTTTCGTAACGCTCTCCCCCTCCCTGCCGCCGGACATCGGCTTGCTGGATTGGGACCGGCCCGCCGCCGACCTGCACAACCTGGTGCGGGGCGTCACGCCCAAGCCGGGCGCTTACACGATCTGGCAGGGCAAGCGCCTGAAGGTCTGGCGCACACGGGTCGCGGAAGCGGTCGGCGGGGTGCCGGGGACGGTTGAGAGTGTAGGGATCGGGGGTATAACTATTCATACAAGCAAGGGGGCTTTACGCCTGCTCGAAGTGCAGCCGGAGAGCAAAGGCCGCATGACGGCGGACGCCTGGGCACGCGGCGCGCGCGTCACGGCCGGTCAGAAAATAGAGTAAGGAGCCGGAGATGGGATTGCAGGAGGAGCGGCTGGAACGGGGCATCGCGTATAAGCTTGAAGGCCGCTATGACGAGGCCGTGGCCGACTTCCGCCACCTGCTGACGGAGAACGGCGACCACGCCGAAGCTCACCATCAGCTCGGCCTCGTCCTCGGCTTCATCGGCGACTTTGAAACGTCGCTGGCGGAACTGGAACACGCCACACGGCTCGACCCCAGCAACACGCTCTCCCGGAATGACCTTGCGCTGACCTATACGATGCTCGGCATGTACGACGAGGCGAAGGCCGAATTCGCCCGTGTTCTTGCCCAGGACCAGGGCAATGACGTGGCCCGGCGCAACCTCACCTACCTGCTGTGATGCGAAGGCTGATCGGCCTCCTCCCCTTCCTTGCGCTCCTTGTGCCGCCCTGCCTGCTGCTGTGGCCCGTCGTGGTCCACGGGGAGGCGTTCCTCCCCGCCGACATGTTGCGCGACATCGCCCCGTGGCGCACCGCCGATCCCGCCTCGCTCGTCCCGTGGAACCCCTTGATGTGGGACGGCGTGGCCGAATTCTATCCTTGGCGGCTGTTCGCCGCGCAGACGCTCCGCTCAGGCTATTTGCCGCTGTGGAACCCGCACCAGTTCTGCGGCACCCCGTTCGTCGCAAACTCACAGTCGGCGGTCTTTTACCCACTCAACCTTCTGTTCTGCCTCCTGCCTGTCGCGCGGGCCTTCGGCGTTAGTGTCCTGCTGCACCTGTTCCTCACCGGCGTCTTTTCCTACCTTTTCCTGCGTTCGCCCGCCCTGGGGCTGGGCCGGGCGGCTTCGCTCGTGGGTGCGGTCGCCTGGCAGACGTGCCACTGGCAGGTGGCCTGGCTGGCCCTGCCGACGTTCCTGTGCGTCTCCGCCTGGCTGCCGCTTGCCCTGCTGCTGGTAGACAAGGCTGCCGAGCGGCCCTCGATGACGCGCGCCGTGCCGCTGGGCCTGTGCCTCGGGCTGATGCTGCTGGCGGGCCACCTCCAGATCGCGCTTTACTGCTTCGGGTTGGTCGCGGCCTATGCCGTGTTCCGCCTCCTGCCGCGCGTTAAAGCTCACTGGCCGGCTTTGCTCGGCTGTGCCACGCTGGCGCTCGCCCTGGCCTTCGGGCTGGCCGCCCCGCAGCTACTCCCCGCCTTCGAGTTGGCGCGCGTCTCGCACCGGGCAGGCGGGTCGCCGACCTGGGCCGCGTATCAGGGCTATGTGCGCCTGGCCGTGCCACCCGCTAATCTGGTGACGCTGTTCCTGCCGGGCTTCTTCGGCAGCCCGACGCGGGGAACCTACTGGGGGATCGGCCTGAACGGCGGGCCGGGCGCGTACATGGAAAACGCCTGCTACGGCGGCGTCCTCGCCCTGCTGTTCGCACTGACCGGGCTGGCGGCGACGTGGCGCAGGAGCGCGGCGACCCGGTTCTTCGCCCTCTCCGCCGCTGTCTCTCTGCTGCTGGCCCTAGGGACGCCGCTGAACGCACTGCCCTTCTTCGGCCTACCGGGCTTTGCCCAGACCGGCTCGCCGGGCCGCATCCTGGTCCTGTGGTCGTTCTGCGTGTCCGTCCTGGCGGCAGTAGGGACGCAGGCCGCGTTGCAAAAACAGTGGCGGGCGTTAGGCTGGGGCGCGGGCGCGTTCGTTGCCGTCTTCCTGCTGGCTCTGGGCTATGCCGCCCTCTGGGTGGGCAATAACTATCGGGAGTTCCCGCTCGGTGCCATACTCGGGACTGATGCCGACCTGTGGCGGCTCCCGCTGGGCCTCTTGTTCGGCGCAGCGGCGGCCCTATGGCTGTGGCATCGCGGCAGTATCAGGACGCCGGTTCTGGGGACCGCTTTAGCCGTCCTAGTCGTGGCAGACCTGTTGGCGGCTGGCTACGGCTTCAACCGGACGACGGCACCCCAGAACGTGTACCCCATAACACCGCTGATCGCCTTTTTGCAGGCGCACAAGGCGGAAGGCCGGATCATGCCGGTCAACCGCCGCTGGAGCTTTGACCCGTTTAAGCCGCCGCCCGCCATACTGCCGCCCAACGCGGCGACTGTCTACGGGCTGGACGACGTACAGGGCTACGACTCACTGCTGACCGGCCAGTATTTCCAGTTCGCGATTGCCATGGACGGTGGTTCCCCTGCCCCGCCGGAGAACGGGAACATGGTATTCACCTACGGGATGGGTTCGTGGGAGGCGCGGGAGGCGGGGGCACGTTTCGTGGTGACGCGGGAGCCACTGCCGGGGGCAGCCCCGGTGTTCCAGGATGGTGGGGGTTACGTCTACGAGGATAAAAAGGCGCTGCCGCGAACGCGACTTGCTGGGGAGAAATTGAGTGCCGAAGGCATCGGCTTTGTGTCATTGCCACAGCCACCAACACGCTGGAGTCTGCTGGCAGGGACAGAAAGCCTGTCACCGCCCCGGACAGTGGTAGTAGCCGACCAATGGTATCCCGGCTGGCGTGCCTACTTCGGTGGGCAACAGGCGGCTCTGGAGCGGGGGCCGGACATCTTCCGCACTGTCACACTCACGCCGAAACAACTCATACACAGCGCAACCAACAACCCGATAGAGATGCACTACGAGCCGGAGGCGTTCCAGGTCGGCCTCTATGCGCTCTGCCTGGCGCTGGGGGGGGCGGCGGCCGTCACGGCCGCCGCGTTCACGCGCAGACTAAACCGCCGTCGCCGCCGCGCTTGACGGAGCAGCCTTTGCCGCCGCGAGGGCTTCCTCTTCCGTCGCATAAACGCCGAAGATTGTGTTCAGGCGGGTAATCTGGAGCATCCTCTGGATGGAGTCGTTGCACCCACTTAGGTACAAAGCACCGTCGAGGGGTCGCAGGCGCTTGGTGGCGGAAAGCAGGGTGCCGAAGCCGCTGCTGTCCATATACGTCACCTGTGTCATGTTGATGATGATGGCGGGCTTGTTCTCGTCAATGGCGGCGCTGACCGCCTCTTTGAACTGCGGGGTGGTGTAAATGTCTATCTCGCCGACCACGTCCAAAACGGGGATGCCGTCGAGATGACGCAGGCTGGTTTCTATTCGCATGGTCTCCATGAATGGGTCTTCTCCTGAGAAACGGTGAAAAGGGTGAGGCTTAGGCGTATTTACCCAATGTGGCGAAAAATAAACGGGGCGAGCAGGATGAGGTCGAGGGTCAGCGAGATCGCCCAGTGCGCGAGGAAGCCGTACACGAAGGACCGGGTGCGGAGGGCGAGGACGCCGAGGATGATGCCGCCCGGCAGGGCGCTGAGAACTTCGACCGGCGGCTTCGAGGCACCGGGGACGTAGGACCAGTGCAGCAGGGCGAACAGCAAGGCCTGGATGATGACCGCGCCCCCCGCCCCCACCCTGCTCTTTTGCAGGCCGAACAGCAGGAAGCCTCGGAAGAAGAACTCCCAGCAGAACATGTAGAAGCCCATCGCCAGCTCATAGTAGAGCAGTGCTCTGAGGTTAACGCGCTGGCTGAAGAAGACCGGCCCGGTCCCCGACAGGTAGCGGCTGAGGCGGCCGTAGAGGTACTGCTGCTGGAACTGCGCGTGGAAGGAGGGGATACTGACGGCGACGGCCAGCAGCAGCACCATGACGACCCAGGCAATCAGGGTCCACTTCAGGCCGAGCCGCCGGTCGCCGCGCGTCAGGCCGAATTGGCTCGGCTCGGACTTCAGCACCAGAATGATAGTGACGAGGGGCAGCCAGAGACACAGGCCGGTGTTGATGAACCAGTAGGCTTCGGGGGACTTGTCATCGGGATTGGTGAAGAACAGGTAGGCGGCGATGAGCAGGCCGACCAGGAAGGTGACCAGCCCGATCGCCCCATCCCCCGCCCGCCCGCCGGACTTCTCGCTCTTGTCGCCGTCCCCGCGCGGTGTTCGTGTTTTCGTCGCCATACGCGGCTTAAGTTCGGCACAAAGGCTCAAGTCCCCTGCCCTGGTTTCTCATGGCTTATGAGGAACCGTCCGGAGGACCTTCCTGATTGGCAGGTACAGCCGCATCGGGTCATCCACGGTTGTAGCAAATCCATATTTCCGGTAGAAACTGCACGCCAGTTCATTCAGGGCGTCCACCACAACCGCGTAGATGCCGAGGTGCTGCGCCAGTTGTGTGGAACGTCTCAGCGCGTCCTGGAGTAGCAGTTCACCGAAACCGCGTCCTTGCGCTTGCCGGTCCACCGCAAGCCTCCCCATCAAGACGATTGGGATGGGATACCGAGGCAGCCGCTTCTCCGGAAGTTCCTCGCGCGCTACGGAACCGCTGGAGATCGTGTAGTAACCCTCGATATGCGCTTGACCGGAAACCACCAGGACGTATGTTCGGCCAAGGAAGAGTTCGGCGCTCTGGCGGGCGAACCGTTAAAGATATTCGTTCAGACTCGGCTCGCCGCAATCGAAAGGAACCCGATCATGCTTCTCCGTCAGCAGTTCGATGGTGAGGTCGTCGCTCATCGCGACGGCTCACGCCCGCCGAATCGTTGCTGATATCGCTCCGCCGCCCGCTTCAGCGCGTCGTTTGGCTCTTCGTTAGCATCAATGGCTTCAAGGAAGGCATCGAAGTCGCGGTTCGAGAACGTGAGCGTCTGGTGCTTGTCTAGAACTTCCTGCGCGGACCGGACAAGGGAAGAGACGGCGAACTCGCTCAGGCTTTTGCCCGTGACGTGGGCCGCTTGCATAATCGCCTCTTTGGCTTCCGGGTCCAGCCGGAAATCAAGCCGCGTCTTCGGCTTCTTCTTTTGCAGCGTCGGCATCTGTTTCCTCCTGCGGTATTGTACCACTTGTACGGCATTCCTGCGTACAGAATTGACAATGACTGGTCATGAGTCATCGGAGCATTTTAGCCCGCGCCACCTGTGCACCGTCCATGATCGTTGGTGCATCCAGCGTAGGCCAGACGCCGCCGTCGTACAGGACCTCGCCGTCGCACAGGGTCAAAATTACGTCGTCGGCGCGGGCGGCGTAGATGAGGGCGGCGTAAGGATCGGTGGCGGGAACGGCGTGGGGGCGATCCAGGCGGACGGCGATCAGGTCGGCCCGCTTGCCCACCGTCAGGGAGCCTGTCTGATGCGCCAGGCCCATCGCCCCGGCACCGCCCAGTGTCGCCATGCGGACCACATCGCGGGCGGTCACGACTTCGACCTCCTGACGGACGGCGCGCTGCATCAGCAGGGCGAAGCGCATCTCTTCGAACAAGTCCAGGCTGTTGTTGGAGACGGCACTGTCCGTACCCAAGCCGAGGCGCAGGCCGGGCGTTTTGAGCCAGGCGGCCAGGGGCGCGACGCCCGCGCCGAGTTTGGCATTGCTCTTGGGGCAGTGGATGATGGCCGCGCCTGTGGAGGTGAGCAGGGCGATGTCGGTCCGGGTCTGGTGGACGCAGTGGACGGCGAGTGTCCTGGGGCCGAGTGCGCCCATGTCGGACGCATACTGTGTCGGCGTGGTTTTCGGCGCTTCCCAGGTGATGCCGCGCCGGGCGTACATCTCGGCGAAGGGGCCTTCTCCGCGCTCGGTCAGGGCGCTCTCCGAGGGTGACTCGGCGATGTGGATGCTTGTCGGCAGTCCTTCCTCGGCGACATAGGCGTTGATCGCCGCGAACAGGGCGCGGCGAATGGTGTAGAGGGCGTGCGGCGAGACGCCGACCGAAACGCGGTCCGAGGCGAGCCGCCGGTGCGCCGCGACTTTCGCTCGCAGGCTGTCCAGGATTGGCGCGATGGCTTCGCGGTCGTCAATGCCGAACAGTTCCTGGTATGCGATGCCGCGCAGGCCGCTTTCGGCCAGTACGCGCATCGTGATTCCGGCGTCCGTGTTGTCGCCCAGGGTCGTGATGCCCGCCGCGATGCATTCCAAAGCCCCGAGCCTGGCTGACCAGAGCCAGTCGTCGGGTGTCAGGGCGGCTTTGGAAGCCGTGAGGGCGCGTATCCAGGGGAAAAAGGGGACGTCTTCAAGGAAGCCGCGCAGGGCAGTGTATTCGAGGTGGCTGTGGGCATTGACCAGGCCAGGCATGAGGACGGCTTCGCCGAAGTCCCGTCGCTCGTTTGCAGGCGTCTGGCCCGGACGGACGGCGGCGATCAGGCCGTTTTCAACCACCACTTCGCCGTTCTCGATGGGCGGGGCGTCAACGGGCAGCACCCACCGGGCGGCGTAGACGGCGGTGGCCACCTTAATAGTGCCTGAGCTGGAGCCGCCAGGTTTCCCCGAACTGCGCGATGTTCTGGTTGACGACGTGGCCGTCACCCATCAGCTCGTTGTAGCGCTTCTGGCTGACCAGGAAGCCGCCGTGCCAGGAGCCATTGCCGTCCATCAGGACATTGATCTCGGCGTTCTCGTGGGGGTTGTTCTGGCTGTCGTAGGCGACCAGCGAGCCGTACTTGGTGCCGAGCAGGGCGATCTCGGTGCGGTACAGATAGGACGTCCCGTACTTCCCGTAAGCGGTCGGCGTCGCGTCAATGGGGATGGGATAGCCGCCGGCATAGGTGCTGATGTCCAGACCGGAGTAGCCGCCGTCGGCGGGGCAGTGCCACAGTTCTTTGTTGTGGATATAGGGCGCGAGGATGTCATGGAGGAACGGCATCCGATGGACCTGGGCCTGGTAGGGCGAGCCGGTCCAGATGTCGGGGTTCGCGTACTGGTCGGACGGGTCCGTCCCAGCGGGGTAGAGGTCGTCGGCCTCGTCGGCGTACATGGAAACCGCCATGCCGATCTGGCGCAGGTTGGAGATGCAGACGGTCTGCCGCGCCCGCCCCCGGACGGAGAAGAAGACGGGGAGCAGGATCGCGGTCAGCAGCGCGATGATGCTGATGACGACCAGAAGCTCGATCAAGGTAAACGCCCGTGGTTCAGACGCCGGTCTGCCGTCGTATCGCTGTCGCATGGTGCCGTTCTTTCTAATGATTGCATCTATTCGAGGTCATCGAGGTACTCGCGCAGGCGGGAGGCATACTGCGGGAAGGCGACGGCGGGGTCCGCCAGGGCGGGTATCCAGCGCTTCTCCCATTCCAGGTTGATCCAGCCGTCATAGCCGCTGGCTTTCAGCAGACGCAGCATCGGCAGAATCGGGATGTCGCCCTCGCCCAGCAGGCAGTACGTCCCGCCCGGATGGCTGTCCTTGACGTGTGCCTGCTCAACATACGCGCCGAGGGCCTCAAAAGTTTCCGCCGGCCGCTCCCCCTGCCGGAAGGGGTGGTGCAGGTCCCAGAGCGCCCGGACGCGGGGGTGGGCCGCCTGACGCAGCACATCGGCCGCCTGCGCGCCGGTCGAGAACGCATCGTGCGTTTCCAGCACGACCCGGACCGGCCCTACGGACGCGGCATGGTCCCCGAGTTCCACCAGGGCGGAGGCGACGCGCTTGACCGCCTCGGGGCGCTCGGACTCCTCGCCGATGCCGCCGCCGAAGACGCGCACGGTGGGGGCACCGAGGTCGGCGGCGAGGTCGAGGGCGCGGCGGCCTTCCTCCAGAGCGCGTGCGCGGGCCGCCGGGTCCGGGTCGGTGAAGGAGCAGGAGGTGTCCACGCCGCAGATCGCAATCCCCGCATCCGCGAAGCGCCGCCGCGTCCCCCCGACGGCGGAAGGGGCGAAGGCCGGCGCTTTCGTCAGATCGAGGTCAGGCCCCAGGCCGCGCAGCTCGACGCCCGCATAGCCGTAGGCGGGCAGGCGGGTCAGAATTTCGTCCAGTGTCCAGTCGGGACAGCCCAATGTGGAGACGCCGAGTTTCATGCGCTCCCTTTCGGCGTCCGCGTCCCGAATTCCTGCCGACAAAAAAGCGGGCCTGCCGGATGGCAGGCCCGCTTCGCGTCGCTCCCCTAACGGGAGTGGTGGTAGCTGCGGTGGTAGCGGTGATACCGGGCGCGCTGGTCGCGTCGTGCCTGCGCCTGGCTCTGGCTGTGGCGATCCTGTTCGTAGCGGTTCGCCGAATAGGCCGCACCCGCCGCGCCCAGGATGGTGGCGGTGTTGTTGTGCTTGAGCAGCCCGTAACCCGCGACGGCCGCCCCGGCGATGCCGAGGTTGCGCCACTGGTTCTTGTTGCTCTGGCGGCTGGACTGGTCCGCGTGCGCCGTCAAGGGCGCGAATGTCGAGGCGGCGAGGGTCGCCGCCAGACCGATCAGGGTCCATGCGTTCACTTGCTTCATGGTTCTAAGTCCTTTTCTCCGTATGTCTGACCTCCGGCCGAGGGGGCCGGGAGTTGTTCCGCTTCTGTCTTTGAGAGACCGACGTACACATCATTATGTTCCACGCGGATGACATGGTCGCCCGGCACGAACACCTGTTTTAGCCCGAGCAACCCGTGTGCAAGGACGATGCCCCGGAAAACGTCCACGCCCGTGTCGGCAACCACTTCCGCGACGGTCCCCAGGTCGCCGTCGGTCCCGTGGACGGTCATCCCGCGCTCGATCAGCATGTAACTTCCTGCTTCCATGTTAGGAGGATACCCACCGCATACGCGGACAAAACGGGCGTCTTGACAGCCGCCCTTTTCGCACCGTATAATAGGGTGTGAGCAGGGCAACAATGTGGACAGGTGCCGGAGTGGTCATAACGGAACTGTCTTGAAAACAGTCGAGGGCGCAAGCCCTCCGTGGGTTCGAATCCCACCCTGTCCGCTCACGCTGATCGCCATCAATCCTGTATGATTGCGGTCGTTTTACACACAAAGAGGAAGCGCCATGAGAAAGTTTGTATCCCCTCTCTTGCCTCTCCCCCCCGCCCTTGCTGCGCTGGCCTGCCTCACCGCCGCGCCCGCCTGCGGGCAGTCCTACACGTTCACTAGCAACGGGACCGGAATCTACTTCACGGACACCCTGACGACGGGGCGGCCTCACGCCGTGGACTTCCTCTCCAAGACCTCCGGCCAGTCTGCCGGCAAGGATGCGATCCTGACCATCGCCGGCTTTGGTAATGCCGGCATCGTCTATACCAACGTCGGCCAGTTCTATCACCAGAACACCGACCTGACCACCGCCACCGTCCAGCTCCAGGATGCGGCCTCGGGGGCCATGCTCTTCGCCGGCGGCGGCCCCATGCATTACGAGTTCATCACCTCGCCCTATGGGATAGACACCCTAACGCTTGGCGGGACCACCCAAGATGCCGTCGGCACACCGTGGAACTTCAACTTTTTCAAGGACGAGGATAAAGGGGTAGTCATCAGCAAGCTAATGGTGCCGGTTCCGGAGCCTGCGCCCGCCGTGGACCTGGGCCTGATGCTAGGGCTGACACTGGCATCGGTAGTGTGGAACGCCCGCAAGCGGCGCAACACGGTTCAGGATGATCAGAGCAATATGTAAAGGAGGCCCCGTCATGCGCCGCCTCCAACTTTTCGGTATTATCGCCCTGTTGACGGTGGCAGGCCGGGTCGCTCAGGCCCAGACTGGTGCCGGTCTTAGAACACAAACCGCGCCGCCGATCAAGCCGCAGAAGGCCGGAAAGGCGGCGGCCTCCCTGGCAAGCATCAGCGCAGAACTCGACCGCCTGCAACAGCAGATTGACGATCTAAGGCGGCAGGTTGCTGCGCTCAAAGCAGACAGTGAGCGCACAACGGCGAAGCCGTAGAAAACAGACAGAGAGGCCCGGAGCATGATGCTCCGGGCCTCTCTGTCTGTTTTCTGCCGCCGGATGTGATGTCAGACGTTGCTAATCTGCTGCATAGGCTCTTCGAGAGGCTGCTCAACGGCGACTTCGACGGGTGCCGTCAACGCCAAGTTGTGTTCGCCCTCGGCTCCCAGCGGGCTGCCCTTGCGGAAGACGATGCCGCGTTCCTCGTCCACGTCCACGACGACCGTGTCGTTGGCGAGGAAGCGGCCCAGCAGGATCTCCTCGGCCAGCGGGTCTTCCACCAGACGCTGCACGGCGCGGCGCAGAGGCCGGGCACCGTACTGCGGGTCGAAGCCCTCACGGGCGAGGTACTGCTTGGCGGCGTCCGTGACCTCAAAGTCCATGCCCTTCTGCGCGACTTGCTTGCTCACCCGGTCCAGCATCAGGGTCACGACCTCGTTGATCTCCTCGGCGGAGAGCGGGTGGAAAATGATCGTCTCATCCACGCGGTTCAAGAACTCGGGCCGGAAGACCCGCTTCAGCTCGTCGGTGATGCGCCCCTTGATGCTGTCCATCTGGCGGGACACTTCTTCCGACGACTTCGGACCCGCCGCGGCCCGCCCAAAGCCCATCTCGCGCTCGCCCTGGATGGAGCGCGCGCCGATGTTGCTGGTCATAATCAGAATGACATTCTTGAAATCAATGACGCGCCCGTGCGAGTCGGTCAGCCGGCCGTCCTCCATGATCTGGAGCAGGATGTTGTAGACCTCCGGGTGCGCCTTCTCGATCTCGTCGAGCAGGACGACCGAGTACGGGTTGCGCCGCACGGCCTCGGACAACTGCCCGCCCTCGTCGTAGCCGACATAGCCGGGAGGTGCGCCGACCAGGCGGGACACGGCGAAGCTCTCCATGTACTCCGACATGTCGATGCGGATCAGGTTGTCTTCCTTCTCGAACAGGTAGGCGGCCAGGGCACGCGCCAATTCGGTCTTGCCGACGCCGGTCGGCCCGAGGAAGATGAACGAGCCGATGGGCCGCTTGACATCGCGCAGACCTGAGCGGGAGCGGCGGACGGCCTTAGAGATCGCCACGATGGCCTCGTGCTGGCCGATGATCCGCTTGTGCAACTCTTCTTCCATGCGGAACAGCTTCTGCGTCTCGGCCTCCACCAGCCGGGCGACCGGGATGCCGGTCATGGAGAAGATGATGCTCGCGACCTCGTCCTCGTCTACGGTCTGCTTGGCGTCCTTCTTGGTCTCCTGCCAGCCTTCTTCCAGCCCGGCGACGCGCTCTTCCAGCTCGCGCTTACGGCCCTGAAGCTCATACGCCTTTTCGTACTGGCGGTTGTTCGGCAGGCCGTTCAGCTCCTTCTGGACCGCGTTCAGCTCGATCTTGGCGTCGCGAAGCTCCTGGGGAGGCATCGCGCCGCGCAGGCGGACGCGCGAGGCGGCCTCGTCAATGACGTCAATCGCCTTGTCCGGCAGGAACCGGTCGGAGATGTAGCGGTCGGACAGCCGGGCCGCCGAGTCCAGGGCCTCGTTGGTGATCTCGACCTTGTGGTGCTGCTCGTAGCGGGGCCGCAGGCCCTTCAGGATCTCAATGGCGTCTTCCACCGACGGCTCCTTGACCTGGATGGCTTGGAAGCGGCGCTGCAAGGCGGCGTCCCGCTCCACATACTTGCGGTACTCGTCCAGCGTCGTCGCGCCGATGCACTGGAGTTCGCCTCGTGCCAGGGCCGGCTTCATGATATTGGAGGCATCAATCGCGCCCTCGGCCGCGCCCGCGCCGACGAGGGTGTGCAGCTCATCAATGAACAGGATGATCTCACCCTGCGCCTTCCGCATCTCCTCCATGACGCGCTTCATGCGCTCCTCGAACTCGCCCCGGTACTTGGTGCCGGCGACAAGGGAGGCGAGGTCGAGCTGGACGACGCGCTTGTCCTTCAGGAAGTCGGGGATGTCGCCCATGACGATGCGCTGGGCCAGGCCCTCGGCGATGGCCGTCTTGCCAACCCCCGGCTCGCCCAGCAGGCACGGGTTGTTCTTCATGCGACGCGAGATGATCTGGATGCACCGCTCGATCTCGTTGGCCCGCCCGATGACCGGGTCGAGCTTCTCGTTACGCGCCATCTCGGTCAGGTCGCGCCCGAACTCGTCCAGAGTCGGAGTGCGCGTCTTGGCCGCCTGTCGGCTGCCGCCCGCCGCCGCGCCGCCCTCGCCGCCGCCTTCCTGGAGGTGCATGACCTCGCGCCGGGTCCGGTCGAGGTCCACGCCAAGCTTGGACAGGACGCGGCCCGCCAAACCTTCCCCTTCACGGATCAAGCCAAGCAGCAGGTGTTCCGTCCCGATGTAGTTGTTGTTGAGCTGCCGCGCCTCGTCGTAGGCGAGGTCTATCACGCGCTTCGCCCGCGGCGTGAGCTGCATGTCCTGACCCAAGCGGCCGTCGCCGCGCGCGACCTGCCGCTCGATCTCGGACCGGATGCGGCCCAGGCTGACGCCGATACGGTCCAGGATGCGGGCGGCCACGCTGTCATTCTCACGGACCAGGCCGAGCAGCAGGTGTTCGGTGGAGACATAGTTCTCGCCGAGTCGCCCCGCCTCTTCCTGTGCATAGAACACGACCTTGCGGGCGCGCTCGGTAAATCGTTGCCACATGGTGTTGCTTCTCCCCGGTTCTTATACCCTAAAGCGCCCGCCCCGACCGGGCTAGCGCGTGTGTTCCCGAATCTTATTGCGGATCAACGCCGGGCGGCGCGTCTCCTCGTAAAACGTGTACTGTGCCTTCTCGCCTGAAACGAACTGGGCACCCAAACGGAGCGAGGACAGCAGCTCATTGAAGACGCGGTTGCTCACTCCGGTCGGCATCCCAAACTGCGCGCCGAGACGCAGGAGGGAGAGGATCGCCATCGAGTCGCCCGCCGACAGGCGCTCCGCCGACTTCAGCCGCGCTTGCGCGCCCGCGATCTTTTCCTCTACTAGAGAACGCTGATCGCGCCAGAGCAGTTCCCTTGCTGCCTGCTCGTCGGTCAGCAGCAGGGTCGCCGTGGCGGCCAGCCGGGTGAGGAGCTGGCGCTCCGATTTGCCCGTGCTGACGGCGTTCGAGATCTGGTGGACGTCCCCCGCCGCGACGCTGTGTTCGCCGTAAGGGCCGCGCACGGCGGCCCCCAGGGTGCGCGCCGCGTCCAGGGCGCCGTCGAGTTTTGCTGAGATCGCGAGGCCGGGCAGATGCGCCATGACCGAGACGCGCAGGCCCGTCCCGCAATTAGACAGCGACGAGGTCAGGTAGCCGTAGTGGTCGTCAAAGGCGTAATCCAGATGCGCCCCAAATTGGTCGTCCATCTGGTCCGCGATGCGCCAGGCGGCGTCGAGCTGCAAGCCGGGCAGGATCGCCTGCAAGCGCAGGTGGTCCTCCTCGTTGACCATAACGCTGACCGTATGCTTGTCGTCCACCAAGGCCCAGCGGTGCGGGCCGGACTGGGCGTGCGGGACGCTGATCAGGTGGCTGTCCACCAGGGCCGCCTTTTCGGCCTCGCTCTGCTTCCCGATCTCGACCGCGCGCAGGCTGACGTGGCCCTTGTCCCGGCGGCGGGCGACGGCCAGGACCTGCTTGGCGACCGCCTTCAGGTCGGCGTCTGCGGCCCGGCCCGGAAAAGCCACCCCCGCCAGGTTGCGCGCCAGGCGGACGCGGGTAGACAGGATGACGTCCGCCTCCCACCCGGTTTCGCTGGCCCACGCGGGCGTCTGGACAGCGGCAGGCGGTGCGGCCTCCGGGGGAGAAGGTTTAAGCGGCGTTCTTGCCGAGGTGGCGGGTTTCACCGTGGATCTCCTTCAGCGCGCGCCTCACTTCCGCCGTGAACGTCTCATAGCACCGGGCGCAGCCCATCTGCCCCAATGCGTACAGCTCCCGCCGTGTCAGGCCACAGCCCGGGCAGGCCTCGTCGTCGTCCGCTCGTTCCTCGACATCCGCTTCCATAACCCTAACTCCGCACGCGGGACCGCTTCCAGCGCATGTAGAAGGACACACCGATACCCGACACGGTCAGTCCGATGAGCAGCCCAACCGCCAGGCCCGGCAGCCGCTCCAGAAGGGGTGTGGCATCCGGAGATGCCATCGCGCCGATCGCGCTGCCGAGCAGGCCCATCAACAGGACAAACACCCACTGGAACAAGCAAGCATTTTTCGTATCACGGTCATCGGACACCATATATGACACCATTTTACCCGATAACGGCCCGATAGTTCCGTGGCGATTCTGGTGGCCCTGAACGTGCCTCCCACGGCACCGGTAACATCTACCTTTGGGGGAAAGCGCGACTCGGCTCTTATCACGCCACGAGCGGTAAGTCCAACTCTCGTGCCATCTGTGCCGCGAAAGCCCCCGCCCGGTCAAGTTTGGAGAAGCCACCCAGACTAGAGGCCAACTTCGTCTCCCCATGCCACTTCAGGTGGACATAGAAGAAAGTACCCCCTTTGTTGCTAGTGCGCCGCACACTGATCCCTGCGATGTCACTCCAGGGACCAGTCTTTTCTTTAAGCACGATGCCGGCAGTATCGATGGTGCGGTAAGTCCGCCGGTCCAGATTTAGCACCAGGGCACACGTCTTTATGTACCAGCAGATAACGCCCCAGTAGAGGACGAAGGCGGCGGCACCGAACGCCAGCACGATTTCCGCAGCATTCGGATGTGTCGAGAAATAGCTCCAATTGAGCAAGTTGAAGAGAGCTGGATCATCAACAAGCACACATAGCTCCAGCAGATTGAGTGCCAGCGTCACTCCAAAGATGACCAAAGCTACAGGCCGCAGGAATACCACTTCAGACCGCGTGGCCTTGCGCTGGTAACTCCCGGCCCCCAAAGCATTGGTTGAGAAGAAGCCTGTGACGAGTGCAGGACCATAGAGCGTTGATATGAACAGCAGGCCGAAAAAATGAGACATGGCCTCATCCTATGAAAGCGCCGATGCCCGTCGTCGCTGTGTGTTCGCGGAAGGCGGCAATCAGCTCGCGCGTGATGGGGCCGGGTCTGCCGTCGCCGATAACTCTCCCGTCGAATTGGACGGCGGGGATGACTTCGGCGGCGGTGCCGGTGAGGAAGACCTCGTCGGCGTTGTAGACATCGTACTGCGTGATGATCGGCTCGCTGACCGCGTAGCCGGCCTCGCGGGCGAGGCCGATGACGGTGTCGCGGGTGATGCCTTGCAGGATGCCGATGGAGGCAGGGGGCGTCGTCAGCGCGCCGTCACGGATGAGGAAGATGTTGTCGCCGGTGGCCTCGCCGACGTAGCCTTCGCGGGTCAGCATCAGGCCCTCGCCCGCGCCCTGGCGGTTGGCCTCGGCCTTCGCCATGATGTTGTTGATGTACTTACCGGTGCATTTGACGCGCGGGTCGATGACGTCGGGCGAGGGCAGGCGCGTGGAGACGGTGGCGACGATCAGGCCGGTCTCGTACATCTCGGCGGGATAGAGGGCGAGCTGTTCGCAGGAGATGTAGACGTTCGCCTCGCCCTTGATGTGCTTGGGGTCCAGCCCCAGGCCGGTCCCGCGCGTGACAGTGACGCGGATGTAGCCGTCGCGGTGGCCGTTCGCGCGGACGGTCTCCAGGATGGACTCGCGCGTCGCTTCGGGCGGTGCGGGGATGACGATGTTGAGGGCGCGTGCCGAGTAGTAGAGACGGGCGACGTGTTCATCGAGCTTGAAGACGCGGCCGTTGTAGACCCGAATGCCTTCAAACAAGCCGTCGCCGTAGAGGAGGCCGTGGTCGTAGAAGGGGATCACCGCTTCTTGCTTCGGGGTCAAGGTCCCGTTCAGGGATACAAACTGCTGTCCAGACATCCGCAGGCCTCCAAGTGTGTTGGGACTAGTATAGCACGGGGGACAAGGAAAAGGAACCCAGCATCGCGAATAGCCCCGGCATCAGGAGGTATCGAAAATGGCAGACGCGGAAGAGGAAGTGCTGACGATCACCCGGCAGATGCTGGACGCCATGTATACGGCGAACCCGGAGGTCCACCGGCGGCACTGTGCCGAGGATATGTCCTCGTATGAGTGGTACATCGCGCCGAACCGGATCGACGGGCTGGAGTTCCACCTGAAGCTGATCGAGGGGGGCGGGAACGGGGCACCGAGTCGGCTGGACCTGCTGACGCCGCGCGTTCAGGTCTACGGTGACACGGCGGTCGTGAACTACACGCTGCTGAAAACGGATTTCCCCCCGCCGGGGGTGCTGACGCCGCCTGACTTCTCGACAATCAACGAGACGCGAGTCTTCGTCAAGCTAGGCGGCGTGTGGAAGATGGTACATCTGCACAAGTCGCCGACGTAGGGACGTAATAAAAAGAGGCCGCCCCATTGGGGGCGGCCTCTTTGCCGTTTTGTCAGCGGGCGCTCACGGGCGGCGTCGGCACGGGAGGCACCGGTGGGGGCGGTGCCTGGGCCAGCGTCGTGACGGTCGCGACCGGCTGGAGGGAGTTGCCGCCGGTGACGGACGGGCCGTAGAGGAGGGTCGGCAGGACGCCGAACAGCAGGGTGGCGACGGCGCAGACGGCGAGGGCGACGTCCGCGCCGAGGGCGAACTTCCAGACGTTGGCCGGGAACTCGCGCTTGGCGGGCAGGAAGTACATCGTGTAGACGATGCGGAGGTAGTAGGCCGCGCCGATGACGCTCGCGACCAGGCCGATGACGGCGAGGCTATACTGGTGGGCGTTCACGGCGGCGATGAAGACGTAGAACTTGCCGAAGAAGCCGGCGGCCGGCGGGACGCCCGCCAGGGAGAACATGAACAGGGCCATCAGGGCGGCGGCCCAGGGCTGGGTGGCGGCCAACCCCTGCAAATCCTCGATGTTGTTCAGCTCATCGCCGCGCCGGGCCAGCAGGATGAGGATGCCGAACGCGCCGAGGTTCATGAAGGTGTAGGCGAGGACGTAGAACAGGATGCCGGCATAGGCCTGGCTGGGGATGCCGAGTTCGGGGTGTGCCTGGGCATAGCCCGAGGACCCGGCCAGCAGGCCGACCAGGATATACCCGGCATGGGCGATGCTGGAATAGGCCAGCATCCGCTTGATGTTGGTCTGGACGATGGCGACGACGTTGCCGACCACCATGGTCAGGATGGCGAGTACCCAGAAGACGTCGTGGAAGACGCTGGACAGGGGCAGCAGGACGATGGCGACGCGCACCAGGGCGGCGAACGCGCCGCACTTGGCCCCGGCCGACATGAAGGCCGTCACCGAAGTCGGCGCACCCTCATACACGTCGGGCGTCCATGAGTGGAACGGCACGATGGCAGCCTTGAAGCCCAGGCCGACGATTAGAAGGGCGAAGCCTGCCACGGCATAGGGGGACATCAAGGCACCGAGTGGAATGGAGGTCAGTAGGTCCAGTCGGGTCGTCCCGGTGCCGCCGTAGACAAGCGCGATGCCATACAGGAAGAAGCCCGAGGAGAACGAGCCGAGCAGGAAATACTTCATCGCCGACTCTTCCGAGCGCGCCTCCGTCCGGGCAAACCCGGACAGAACGTATAAGGCGATGGACAGCACTTCCAGGCCGATGAAGATCGTGATCAGCTCGCGGCTCGTCGCCATCAGCATCGCGCCCGCCGTCGAGAAGAGCATCAGGGCGTAATATTCGCCGTAGTTGATGCCCTTCTGCTGGATGTAGTTCTCGGACAGCATCACGGACAGGGCGACGACGACCAGCAGGATGATCTGGAAAGCCAGCGCGAAGTTGTCGGCGACGACGGAGCCGTTGAAAGCTGTCTTGGCGGTCGCCGCCGACGCGCCGAAGGGCCACAGGAGGAAGCAGGCGATCCACGCGGCGACGATGCCCGCGAGTGAGACGGCCACGCACATGCTCTTGCGGTCGCGTGGCAGGAAGAGGTCTACCATCAGCACCGCCATCGCCGTGACGACGAGGATGAGCAGGGGCGAGATGACCTGGATGTCGTTGAGATTAACAGGGAGCATAGAAGTTATTGGCCTTTCGGCGATGGGCCGGCAGACGGCCCGCCGCCACCGGCGATACCGGCGGGTCCTCGGGACCCAGGGCCGCTGAGGCCCAGGGCGTCAAGCTGGTCTTTGGTCGGGGTATCGAATGGATTATCGTAGGACAGCTTGGTCTGCGTCATGACAGTCGTGACGGCCGGATTCACTTTGTTGAGTACGGTCGGCGTTGGGTATGCGCCCAGCAGGAAGATGAGCAGGACGAGCGGGATCAAGGCCCACTTCTCGCCGCCGGTCATGTCCGGCAGCGACCGGTTGGCCTCGTTGTCCAGCTTGCCGTACATGACGCGCTGGAACATCCAGAGCATGTAGACGACCGACCAGATCGCCGCCGTGGTCGCGAAGGCCGCCGCCCAGGGGCTTGTCTGGAACGAGCCGAGCAGCAGCAACAGCTCGCCGGTGAAGCCACTGGTCAGCGGCAGGGCGACCGAGGAGAGCGTCGCGATGAGGAAGACGACCGTGAACATCGGCATGACGCCCATCAGCCCGCCGAAGTCCTTGATCTGGTAGGACTGACGTCGCGCGTACAGGCCCCCGATCAGGATGAACAGCGCGCCCGTCGTGATCGTATGGCTCACCATCTGGATGACCGCCCCGGACATGCCGATGGATGTCAGGGTGAAGATGCCGAGCATGATGACGCCGATGTGTGACACGGACGAGTACGCGATGAGGCGCTTCAGGTCTGTCTGCATCGCGGCGACCAGGGCAGCATAGATGACGCCGATGACGGCCAGGATGATGATGAAGGGGGCGGCCTCCAGGACAGCATGGGGGAACAAGGGCAGGCAGAAGCGGATGAAGCCGTACAGCCCCATCTTCAAGGAGATCAAGATGATCGTCCCACCGGTCGGCGCTTCCGCGTAAGCGTCCGGCACCCAGCTATGGAAGGGGAACACGGGAGCCTTGATGCCGAAGGCCAGGAAGAAGCCCGTGAACAGCAGGAGGTCCGTCGTCTCCTTGCCCGAGAACATGCCGAGATAGACGTGCTTCTGGAGTTCGGGCAGGTCGAAGGAACCCGGAGCCGTCGGGGTGGCCGACAGGAAGTACAGGGCCATGATCGAAACCAGCATCACCATCGAGCCGACCATCGTGTAGAGGAAGAACTTGACGGTGGCGTAGACGCGCCGAGGCCCGCCCCAGATGCCGATGATGAAGTACATCGGGATCAGCATCCCTTCCCAGAACAAATAGTATAAGACCAGGTTCAGGGACAGGAAGACGCCTAAGACGGCGGTTTCCATCACCAGCACCCAGCAGTAGTATTCGCGGGCGCGCTCGGTGATCTCCTTGAACGAGACGCCGACGACGAACGGGAAGATGAGCGTCGTCATCAGCACCATTAGGAGCGAGATGCCGTCTATGCCGAGGTAGTAATTGATATGCAGGGACGACACCCAAGGGGTGAAGTCCTTGAGTTGGAACTGCTCCGCGCCATGCGGATTATACGCGGCATAGAGGTAGAGTGAAACCGCGAGGGTCGCCAGCGTCCCCGCCAGCGTCAGCCCTTTGATCGTCTGGAGGTTCGTCTTAGGAACCAGGGCGACCAGCAGTGCGAACGCCGCGGGCAGGAATACGGTCAGGGTCAGCAGGCCATGAAATTCAGTCATAATGGTTTACTTGTGGAGGCCGATCGCGCCCACGATCACGAACACGAGGATGGCAAGAATCCCGACGACCATCGAGAAAGCGTAAGAGCGGACGTAACCGTTCTGGGTCTTGCGGATGCGCTGGCCGGACCAGGCGGCCAAGACCCCCACCCCATTGACGATGCCGTTGATGCCCCGCTCGTCGAAGGTGATCCAGAGCCAGTTCGCCATCTTCTTGCCCAGCTTGACGAACCAGAAATTGTAGGCCTCGTCCACGAAATACTTGTTCAGAATCGCCCAGTTATACCAACCTGCACTAAGCAGACGGTGATTGGCACGGACGGCCGGCTGCATCAGCTCGCCACTGTGGTCGGTGCGGAAGGACGACCGGTAGACGCTGAAGCAGATGGCGAGGATTACAACGATTACGGCACACAACCCATAACCGAAATAGGGTTCCAGGCTTGGGCTTGTCTCCGGCCCGCGATAACCCGGCGTGGAGACGGATGGGGCCAGGAACTCCGCGAACGTCTTGAAGCGCAGGACAAGCCAGCCGGTGATGGAGGACAGCACGGCTAGGATGCCGATGGGAACGATCATCGCCAGGCTCGACTCGTGCGCGCCGCGTGCCGCGTCCGTCCGGGGCGGCCCGGCATAGGTCTTCATCATCATCCGCATCATGTAGAAGGCGGTCAGCAGGGCAGTAAGCGCCCCGATAGCCCAGAACAGCAGCCCGCCGGCCTGGAAGTTAGTCCAGAGAATTTCGTCCTTGCTCCAGAACCCGGCGAAGGGGACCACGCCTGAGATCGCGAGCGTCGCAGCCAGCATGGACCACGCCGTGACGGGGATTTTGCGCCAAAGCCCGCCCATGTTCCGCATGTCCTGGGGGTCGTTCGGGTCAGGACCGGCGGTGCCGCCGGTCTTCTCGTCCGCCGAGTCGCCGTGTTCGGAATGGGCGGCGTCCTGCTCACCGTGGTGCCCGTGCGAGGCGTGCATGGCGTGTTCGACGGCGTGGATGACCGAGCCGGAGCCGAGGAAGAGGCAGGCCTTGAAGAAGGCATGGGTCATCACATGGAACATGCCCGCCGCGAAGACGCCCGCGCCGCAGGCGGCGAACATATAGCCGAGCTGCGAGACGGTGGAGTAGGCCAGGACGCGCTTGATGTCGTTCTGCATCAGGCCGATGGTGGCCGCGAAGAAGGCGGTCGCGATGCCGGTCACGGCAATCGTGATCATAGCGGTATCGGACAGCTCAAACAGCGCGTGGGTGCGGGAGACGAGGTAGATGCCCGCCGTCACCATCGTGGCGGCATGAATGAGGGCCGAAACCGGCGTCGGGCCTTCCATCGCGTCCGGCAGCCAGGTGTAGAGCGGGAACTGTGCCGACTTGCCCGTGCAGCCCAGGAAGAGCATCAGGAGCATCGTCGTGATGAGCGTCGGCGTCGCCAGTCGCAGAATGGCGGGCGCGGCTTCGGTCATTCCGGTCACGCCGGATTGGCCGGTCACGAAGTCGAGCGTATTAAAGTAGTGGAACAGGAAGAACATCCCAATCAGGACACCGACATCACCGATGCGGTTGACGATGAACGCCTTCTTGGCCGCGTCCCCCGCCGACTTCTTCTCGTAGAAGAAGCCGATGAGCAGGTAGGAACACAGCCCGACGCCTTCCCAGCCGATGAACAGCATCAGGAGGTTGTTCGCCATGACCAGCAGCAGCATGAAGAAGATGAACAGGTTCAGGTAGGTGAAGAACCTCTGGTAGCCTTTATCTTCCGCCATGTAGCTCGTGGAGTACAGATGGATGAGGCCGCCGACGCCGGTGATTATGAGCATCATCAGGACGGAGAGTGGGTCAATCAGCAGCTCGAAGTTGACGGCAAAGCTGTGGATGACACCATTCGGGTCGGCCGGCACATACAGCCAGGGCGCGAGGTAGACCGTGGCCTGCTTGTGACCATCAAGGGCGGCCATGACGTGCTGGAACAGCAGGCAGGCGACGACGAAGGAGGCGAACACGGCGGCGGTGCCGATGAAGCCTGCCACAACTTTAGGCAAGGGTTTACCCGTGAGTGGGCCGAGGACGCCGTTAATCAGGAAGCCGATCAGCGGGAAAAACGGGATGAGCCAGGCGTATAGGAGGGTCTGGTCAGAGTGCGGCATGTGAACTCCAGGGGTAGGCCCTCGTTCTAGGAGAGAACGGAGGCGAGGGGGTTTACCCCTTCATCAAATCAATCTCGTCCACGTTGATGGACGTTCGGTTGCGGAAGATGGAAACCAGGATGCCCAGGCCGACGGCGACCTCGGCGGCGGCGACAGCCATGACGAAGATCACCATCATCTGGCCGCCGAGGTCGCCCCGGTAGCGGGAGAAGGCGACGAATGTCAGGTTGACGGCGTTCAGCATCAGCTCCACGCACATGAAGATGACGATAGGATTGCGCTTAATCAGGACGCCGACGACGCCGATGGTGAACAGGATGGCGCTGAGGATCAGATAGTAGTCCAGGGGGATGTACTCGTTCGTCACGCTTAAATCCTATATCCTTTTCTTCGCCAGCATGACCGCGCCGACGGCGGCGACGAGCAGCAGGATCGAGACGACCTCAAAGGGGAATGTCCAGGTGGAGGAGAAGAGGCCGGGGTTGTTCGGCCCCAGCCCCAGCCCGATCTCCTGCGGCCCGACCAGGGCAGTCGGGAGCGTCTGCGGGTGGGCGGGGACGGTGGCGATGATCGTCGCCAGCACGGCGATGACGGCCAAGCCGGCCACGACCGCGAGAGGCTGCTGCGGCTTCAGCCGGTCCACGATGCGTTCGGGTGTTCCTAGGTTCAGCAGCATGATGACGAAGATAAACAGCACCATGATCGCGCCGGCGTAAACGATCACCTGCACGGCGGCGATGAAGACCGCGTGCAGGGACAGGAACAGCAGGGCGACGCTGAACAGGACCAGGACCAAATAGAGGGCGCTGCGGACGGGGTTGTCCACGAGGATCATGGCGATGCCGCACACGACGGTGATGGCGGCCAGGATGCCGAAAAGGATAAGCTGCGGGGTCATATGTTGTCTCGGAATCTGCCGGGCCTTGCGGCCCGGCGGGTTCTTTCGCGTTTACAGGGTCGGGTCGGCGACCAGCATCATCTCTTTCGTGTAGATGGTGTCCTTGCGGTTGTACTCGGCCAACTCGCACAAGTCCTTGAGTTGGACGGCCTGCGTCGGGCAGGCTTCCTCGCAGTAGCCACAGAAGATGCAGCGGAGCATGTTGATCTCGTACTGTGCGGCGAACCGCTCGCCGGGCGAAACGCGGTTTTCTTCCGTGTTCTCCGCCGCAACCACTAAAATGGCGTTCGCGGGGCAGGCCCCGGCGCAGAGGGAGCAGCCGATACACTTCTCCAGGCCGTTCTCGTAGCGGTTCAGGACGTGCCGCCAGCGCGACCGGCGCGGCATCGGGCGATGCACTTCCGGGTACTGGATGGTCACACGCGCTTCGTGCGAAGCGCCCTGGGTGATCCGCATGCCCGTGAAGGGTGCCTTGATCTCGCCCGCGAGGGCTTTTATGTCATCCATGAGGCTCATGGGTGTCTTGTCCTTTTCTAATCTGATTATTGTCAGCGCCGAGAAGTCAGCGCGTCATCAATGATGTTAGCTTCGCGCTCGCTTTTCGCGGCCGGGAAGCCGCCGATGCTGGCGTCAGGGGGCAGCGTCTGCGCCCCATAGCCGGGGTTCTCGGCGATGACGCGGTACGGCTGCGGCGTGGAATGAAGCTCGATGGTCGAGCCGCGCCGCGAGTTGGTCGCGAAGATCTGGAGCGGCTTGCTCTTGCCGAAGAAGTAGAGGCTGATGACGAAGACCACCGCCCAAGCTGCCAGCGCGATGGGATAACCCAAAGCGATGCCAACAGCAAGTAGCAGCACGTTGACAAGGGCGATGGGCAGGATTCCCTGCCAGCCGATCTTCATCAGCATGTCATACCGCAGGCGGGGCAGGGTGGCACGAATCCAGATGAAGAAGTACAGGCCGCCCAGAATCTTAATCGTCAGCCACACGACCGGCAGCAACGAATTGACGATGAGCGTCGCCCAAGGGATGCCCCAATGGGCGATGTCACGCCCGCCTGCCGCGTTGAACGTGTACACATTGACGATGCCCTGCGGCAACTGGTCCAGCCAGGGAATCGGCGCGTGGAAACCACCCAAGAAGAGCGTCGAGCCGATGGCGCTGACCACGATCATGTTGGCATACTCGCCCAGGAAGAACGTCGCGAACTTCATGGACGTGTATTCGGTGTGGTAGCCTGCGACAAGCTCCGTCTCGGCTTCCGGCAGATCGAACGGCGCGCGGTTCGTCTCGGCCAGCATGGAAACCAAGTAGATCAGGGCGGCGATGGCACCCAGCGGGAAGAACTTGAAGACGTTCCAGGCCGGGAGCGCGATGCCGTAATGTGTCAGGGTCGGAGTAATCTCGTAGAAGCCCTGCTGCTTGACGATCTCTTGCAGGCTCAGGCTGCCCGAGAGCAGGACAACGGAGATGATCGCAAGACCCATGCCCAGTTCATAGGAGATCATCTGCGCCGACGACCGCAGGCCACCGAGAAGCGAATACTTGTTATTGGACGACCAGCCCGCCAGGACGACGCCGTAGACGGCGAGCGACGACCAGGCCAGCATGTACAGGACGCCGACATTGACGTTCGGCGCGGCGGCCCCCCAGGTGTAGCTTGGCCCCCAGGGTACGACGGCGGCGGTCACGAGCGAAGGAATCAGGAAGACGATCGGCGCGAGGATGAACAGGACCTTGTCCACGTTCGTCGGGTTCATGTCCTCTTTGAACAGCAGCTTCAGGCCGTCGGCGATGGTCTGGAGCAGCCCGAAGGGTCCGACGCGGTTGGGGCCCTGCCGCTGCTGCATCCAGCCGAGCAGGCGGCGCTCCCACCAGACGAGGGGCGGCACGACCAGCAGGATCGCGAAGACCCCGATCAGGACGCGCACGACGGTGCGGACCAGGTCAATCCACCAGAGCTGCGGCGGGAGCATGCCGGTGCTGGTGTGGACCGGGTCCACATTGAAGAAGTAGTGAAAGAATGTTGACGGGTCCATAGTGTTTGTTAGGAGGCGGTCACGCGGCTGATCTCGCGCCGGATGTCGCGCGGCGAGAAATAGGGAACCGGCTTGCCCAGGCGGGACATCAATTCGGAGACGATCTGCCAGTCCGCCTTGCTCTGCCCGCGCGGCTCGACGGCCTTCTTGAAGCGCTGCACACGGCCCTCGATGTTGGTGAACGAGCCGTCCTTCTCGATAAAAGAGCAGGTCGGCAGGAACACGCTCGCGAGCTTCGCCGTCTCGGTCAGGAACATGTCCTGCACGATCAGGTACGGCACCTTCTCCAAAGCGGCTCGGGCCAGGTCAGCGTCCGGGAATGCCGTGATCAGGTCGGTGCCCATGACGTACAGGGTCTTGATCTTGCCGCTGACGCAGCCTTCCAGGATGCCGCGCGTGTCCAGGCCGGGTTCGGCGGGGATGGGTCCGCCCCAGAGCGCCTCGAACTTCGGTGTCGCGCCGTTGCCGACGCTCGACATGGCGGGCAGGCGGTCCGGCAGGATGCCCATCTGGATCGCGCCCCAGGAGTTGTTGTCGGGCAGCAGCACGTTCAGCTTCGCGCCCGACGCGGCGCAGGCGGCGCGCAGGAACTCGATGTCGGCGGGCGGCGTCTTGTACCAGGCCAGGACGACCGTCCCCGGACCCGCCGCGATGGCCTCGGCGACTTCGGCGGAGCGGGCATTGTCGTTGCGGAAATAGTGCGCGCCGCCTTTGGAAATGGCCTTGTAGATACGCAGCCACAGGACGGGCAGGTCGTCGTCAATCTCCGTGCCGATGGCGACGATGCGCTTGGCCTCGCCCACCTCGGCGATGGAGGTCTGCATCGGGATGATCGGGAACGGCGACATCCGGTGGTCCAGGTTGTTGGTGCCAAGTGCGGTGCGGAACATGCGCTGGAACAGGTACAGGTCCTCATTGGAGGCGCGGGTCGAGCCGATGCCGGCCACGCTGTTCGGGTCGGCGGCGGCAGCGTCCTTCAGAGCCTTGGAGGCCGCGCCTAGAGCATCATCCCAAGTGACCTTGCGGAGCTGGGAGGCGTAACGCTGGAGGGGGTCCTTGATGCGGTCGGTGCTGTTGACCCAATATTGTTCGAACTTGCCCCGGTCGCAGGTCCACTCCTCGTTCACGTCCTCGTTCAGCCGGGCGTTGACGCGCATCAGCTCGCCGTTGCGGCTCTGGGCGACGATGCTGCACCCGACGCCGCACATGGAGCAGACGGAGTCCTGTGACTGGAACTCCCAGGGCCGGGCGGCGAACCGATAGGTCCGGGAGGTCAGCGCGCCGACCGGGCAAAGCTCGATGGTGTTGCCGCTGAACTTGGACTTAAAGCCTTCCGGGGAGAACGGCGAGATGATGGCCGCATTGCCCCGGTTCTCGATTGCCAGTTCACCGTCACCGGAAATCTCCTCGGTGAAGCGCGTGCAGCGCGCACACTGGATGCAGCGCTCGCGGTCCAACACGACATATTCCGAAATAGGAACAGCCTTGGGGAAGTGGCGCTTCTCGTCAATGAACCGCGTCACGCCCGGCCCGTACTGGTAGGTCATGTTCTGCAAGGGACATTCGCCGCCCCGGTCGCAGATCGGGCAGTCCAGCGGGTGGTTGATCAGCAGGAACTCCAGAATGGCGTTCTGCGCCTGCTTGGCCTCGGGCGAGATCGTGTCCACGGCCATGCCTTCGGCGACGGGCGTGGTGCAGGCGGTCTGGAGGCCGGGCACTTTGGCGATGCTGATGAGGCACATCCGGCACGCCCCGACGGGCTTCAGGCGCGGGTGGTGGCAGAAGTAAGGAACGTCGGCTCCAGCCTGGAACGCCGCCGTGATAACGAGGGTTCCCTTGGGAACCGAAACGGGCTTGCCGTCAACCGTGAGGTTGACCATGTCCACGGGGGGCTGCGCCTTCGTAGTCCCCTGCGCGGGTGCGATTGTCACTGTCGGTAATTCCGCCATGCGTATTTCTCTTGATCCTAAATCTATGCTTGCGTCGCTTTGCGCCTGTTAGTTATAGAAGTCACTGCGCGGTCCCACACGGATGATTGTCACCACTTTAGCTTGATCGTCTATGGGGTAAGCGACACGGTACTCGCCTACACGTATGCGCCAAACGTCTTCCTCAGACCTCAGTTTTATGCAGCCGGGGGGCCGTGGGTCATCGGCCAGCGCAAGTATCGCCACTGTTACCCGGTTCTTGACCGCCCTGTCAAGTCGCCGAAGGTCCTTCTCTGCGGACGACGTAATGACAATGCTATACATCTATCTCGTAGGCGGCCCGCATTTCGGCGACGACCTCTCCAAAAGGGCGCGTCGATTCGTTGCGGCTGTCACGGGCGAGGCGCGCAAGATCAAGGTCTTCAAGCCACTCCTGAAACGCCTGATATTGCTCTATAGGCAACAGCACCGCCATCTTGCGTCCCTCGGCATCGGTAACGAACTGAACATCTTGAACCATGATCGCCGCCTTATTCGTGCCCCGCTGCCACTAGCTGCCGGCTCGTGACTTCGACTTCCTGCCGGCCGTCGCGGTCCACCCAGACGCCGCAGGGGCCGCCGTCCTCGACGCCCTCTATCGTGAACGCGGTGCCGTCCATCCGCAGGACGGGCTGGTCGTACTCGGAAACACGCTCGGCGCGGTCTTCGATGTAGTGACCAATCAGCGAGCGGCGGAAGCGGTCCTTGCTCGTGTTCGGGTAGGAGCCGTGTACCAGGGAACCGGTGAAGAACAGGACATCCCCGGCTGCCATCAGTACGGGAACGGCCTCAACACCCTCAGGCAGCGGGACGGTCACGTCCGTGAAGCTGGCCGAGGTGTCTGCTTTCGCCGTGCAGAGGATCGGCCACTCGTGGCTGCCGGGGACGACCCGCATGCAGCCGTTCTCCTCGTCGCAGTCGTCCAAAGCGAGCCAGGCCGCCATGCAGGTGCCCGGCTGCGCTTTGAGGTAGAAGTTGTCCTGGTGCAAGGCCTGCCCACGCGCCCCGGCGGGCTTGAAGTAGAGCATGGTTTGCACGGCCAAAGGCTCCGTGCCGAGGAAGGCATTCAGACACTCGTTCAGGCGGCTGTCCAGCAGCCAGCGCAAGCTGGCTTCATCCCAGCGGTGCATGTGGATCATGCGCGGGAACTTCTTGAGCGGGTCGGCGGACTGCACAGTCTCGGCCACCATGTCGCCGGGTTTGACGCCGTCAGAGCGCAAGGCCATGAAGTGGTTGCGGTAGAACGCGACCTCTTCCGGCAAAAACAGGCCCTTGATGACGGCGTAACCGTTTTGCGCGATGAACGCTTTGTCCGACGCGGTGACCATGCGGTTGCCTCTCAGACGGCCGCCATTTGCAGGGGCGCGAAGACCCGCTGCGGGCGGTCGGTCTTGGGGATGAGCGCCTCGTACTCGTCCCGGTAGTAATAGATCGCGCCCTTGCCGAAGCGCGTCTCGGCCAGCGGCATGGCGGCGGCATCGCCAAGGGCGCAGAAGGAGCGCCCGAAGATATTGTTGCAGACGTCCAGGATGAGGTCAATGTCGCCGGGACGGCCGCCGCCAGCCATGATGCGGTCGTGGATCTTGACCAGCCACGTTGTCCCCTCTCGGCAGGGCGTACACTTGCCGCAGGACTCGTGCGCGTAGAAGTGGGCCAGCCGGGTCATCAAAGCAGGGACGCTCACCGTCTCATCGTAAACGATCAGGGCGCCGGACCCGAGCATCGAGCCGACCTTGCCCAGAGAGCCATAGTCGTAAGGCGTGTCGATAAAGCTCGCCGGCAGGAGTGGCGTGGACGAGCCGCCGGGGATGATGAACTTGAGCTGCTTGTCGTCCTTCATGCCGCCCGCCAGGTCATAAATCAGCTCACGGATCGGGGTCCCCAGGACGATCTCGTAGTTGCCGGGCCGCTTGACGTGGCCGCTGATCGTCACCAGCTTGGTGCCCTTGCTCGCGCCGCCGCAGACGGGGCCGGGGCCGACTGTTCCGGGTCCGATCTTGGCGTACTCGGCGGCACCCATCTCCATGATGGGGACGACGGCGGCGATGCTCTCGACATTGTTAATGAGCGTCGGGCAGTCCCACGCGCCGCGAATCTGTCGCAGGGGGGCGGCCGGGGGCTTGTGCCGGGGCATGCCGCGCTCGCCCATCAGCGAGGACAGCAGGGCGGACTCTTCGCCGCACTCGTAGGAGCCGGCACCCATGTGAACGAAGATGTCCAGGTCGTAGCCGCTGCCGAGGATGTTCTTGCCGAGCAGGCCCTTGTCATAAGCCTGCTCGATGGCCTTCTCGATCTGCCGGGCGGGGTGGATGTACTCGCCCCGAATGTAGATGTAGCACGTCTTGGAGCGGATCGCCCAGGCGGCGATGATGCAGCCCTCGATCAAGATGTGCGGCACCTTGGTCATCAGCTCGCGGTCCTTGGCGGTGCCCGGCTCGCCCTCGTCGGCATTGATGACGAGGTAGTGGGGCTGGTCCCAGTTTTTCGGCACGGCGTTCCACTTGAAGCCGGTGCCGACGCCCGCGCCGCCGCGCCCGCGCAGGCCGGAGTCGGTCACTTCCTTGATGATGGCGTCGTGGTCCATCGTCAGGCACTTGCGGGCGGTGTCATAGCCGCCGTGCTTCATGTAGGTGTCGATGTTGTCAATGCCGGGAACGTGCCGGTGCTTGAACAAAAGCTGTATCTGTTCGGTCGCCATGGTGAGAAACCTTCTCTAAGCCCCTTCCGGGGCGCGTCCGTTACTTGTATGCAGGCTACTTGCGAGCGAGTTCGTCAATGATCCGGTCGGCGATCTCCGGCGTCAGGTCTTCATAGTAGGTGTCGCCGACCATCATGCAGGGGGCATTGGCGCACGCGCCGAGGCACTCCGCACCGTTCAGGGTGAACTTGCGGTCGGGGGTCGTCTCGCCCTTGTCAATGCCAAGCTTGTTCCCGATGTGGTCTATGAGCTGGTCCGCGCCGACGAACATGCAGACGATGTTGTGGCAGACCTCCAAGTGGTACTTGCCCACGGGGGCCTTGTTGTACATCGTATAGAAGGTCGCCACGCCCTCCACATCGGCGGGCGGCAGTTCGAGGTAGCCCGCGACTTCCTTCATGGCCTCACGCGGCAGCCAGCCGCCGTTCTCCTCCTGTGCCAGCCACAGGGCGGGCAGCAAGGCGGCCTTCTTGGTCGGGTACTTCTTGAGGATGACGTCGAGCTTCTTTTTGGCTTCTTCGGTGAACATAAATCTTGATCTTCTAAAGCGCATCCGCGAAGGCGGCGAACAGGGCGCGGGAGGGCGCATCGGTGTCGTACAGGTTTTCCGGGTGCCACTGGACGGCGAGCAGGTATCGCGCGTCCGGCTTTTCCAGTGCCTCGATCACGCCGTCATCGGAGCGGGCGGTGACGACCAGCCCCGGCGCGACTTCTTTGGCCGCCTGGTGGTGGTGGCTGTTGATCGGCAGAGTCTCCGGGTCTCGCAGAATCTTCCCCAGCCGACTCCCCGGCGCGACACAGGTGTGATGCGTCTTCTCGGACGAATGCGGCCCCTGACGGTGCGCCCACTGCTCTCCAAGCTGTGTCGGCAGGTCTTGGTACAGCGTCCCGCCCAATGCGACGTTCACGACTTGCAGGCCCCGGCAGATCGCGAAGACCGGCAGGTCGCGGGCGACGGCGGCACGGACGAGGGCGATCTCATGCGCGTCACGCCCTCCGGCCTCAGTCTCCGTCGCCGGATGAACGCTGTCGCCTTCGCCGTAGAAGCTCGGGTGGATGTCCAGGCCGCCACTGAGCAGCAACCCATCGAGCAGGTCAAGCTGGGCCGTTCGGACCGTCTCGTCGCCCGTCACGGGCAGCAGGAGCGGCAGCAGCCCGGCCTGTTCGCAGGCCGCCGAGTAGGCGCACCGGACGTAGTCCATCGGCAGGTTCCAGTCCCCCACCGTCCCCTGCGAACAGGTGATGCCGACGATCTTGCGCTTGGTCATCTCGGTGTTCGGTGGTGCGTGGCACGGCGGAACAGGGTGATAGCCCTGATCAAAAAGATGCCGAAAGCGCAGCCGCTGAAAAACAGGCCGAAAACGGCAACGGCACGCACTCCATGGGAAAACTCTAGCAACCCTAGGACCGCCCAGAAGAGGCTCACACCGAAGTGGATGCCTGACGACCTATGCTGTCTCAACCCGTCCTACGACTTTCCCCGCCGTTCCTTAGCGGTCTATGTCCCCCAGCACGATGTCGATGGAGCCGATGATGGCGACCACGTCGGCGATCATGCGGCCCTCGGCCATCTTGGGCAGGGCTTGCAGGTTGTTGAACGACGGCCCCTTGATCTTGACGCGGGCGGGCTTGTTGGAGCCGTCGCTGTAGATGTAGTAGCCCTTCTCGCCGCGCGCGCTCTCCACGGCGGCGTAGGACTCGCCGATCGGCGGGTGATAGCCTTCGGTGAACAGCTTGAAGTGGTGGATGAGCGACTCCATGGACGTGTCCAGCTCGGCGCGCGGCGGCGGGGCGATCTTGCGGTCGCTGGTCATCACCGGCCCGCCCGGAACGTCCTTCAGGGCCTGGACCAGAATGCGCTGGCTCTGCTTCATCTCTTCCATGCGGCACAGGAACCGGTCGTACACGTCGCCGGTCTTGCCGGTGGGCACGTCGAACTCGAACTGGTCGTAGCCGGTGTAGGGGTTCGCCTTGCGGATGTCCCAGGCGACGCCCGACCCGCGCAGGGTGGGGCCGCTGAGGCCCCACGCCACGGCGTCCTCGGCGGAGATGATCCCGACGCCGGACAGCCGCTCGATGAAGATGGGGTTCTTCGCGATGAGCCGGTTGTACTCGTCCAGCCGGCGCGGGAAGTCGGCGACGAAGCGGTTGACCTTGTGGAACCAGCCTTCGGGCATGTCTCCGCGCAGGCCGCCGGGGCAGATCCAGGACGTCATCATGCGGACGCCGGACATCATTTCCTTCATGTCCAGGATTTGGTCGCGCTCGCGCCAGGTGTAAAAGAACAGGGTCATGGCCCCGATGTCCAGGGCGTGCGTGCCGAGCCAGAGCAGGTGGGAGGCGATCCGCTCCAGCTCGTTCAGGATCAGGCGCAGGCGCTGGGCGCGCGGCGGGATCTCGCAGTCAATCAGCTTTTCGACGGCCATGGAGTAGGCGAGGTTGTTCATCAGGTTGGAGAGATAATCTTCCCGGTCCGTGATGGTCAGGGCCTTGTAGTAGGTCATGTTCTCCATAGTCTTTTCCAGACCCGTGTGGAGGTAGCCGATGTGCGGCGTCGCCTTCATGACGTTCTCACCGTTCAGCTCGACCACGAGGCGCAGAACGCCATGCGTGGAAGGGTGCTGCGGCCCCATGTTGACGATCATCAGGTCGCCGTCGTCGGTCTGGATGCGCTCGGCGTCAATGCCCGCGCCCAGCCGCTGGATGGTCGGTGCCGGCGTCGCCGGTGCTGTTAATTCACGCTCGATGGTTGCCATGGAAATGACTCGTTTCTAAACCGCTCTGCCCTATTGGCCCCGGACGTTATAGGTGAACTCGATCTCTTCGCCGCCGAGTGGGAAGTCTTTCCGCAGCGGGTGGCCGACCCAGTCGTCGGGCATCAGGATGCGGCGCAGGTCCGAGTGGTTGTTGAAGCTGATGCCGAACATGTCATAGACTTCGCGCTCGTTCCAGTTGGCGTTCGGCCAGACACCTTCCACGGTATCAATGGTCGCGTCGTCCTCGGACACCTGGGCCTTGAGGCGAAGGCGCTGGAATGTTCCCATGGAGTAGAGGTTGTAGATGACCTCGAACCGAATCTCGTCCTCGTCGTCCTCATCGATCAGGTCCAGCCGGTCGAAGCAGGTGATATCAGACAGATAATTGTAGTTCGTTTCCGCAGAATCACGCAGCAGCTTGCAGATGCCGACGACGTTGGCTTTATGGATGAGAATGGTCTTCTCGCCCCGGAACAGGCGCGTCTGCACCACGGAACCGGGGAAGTTCTCCTGGATCAGCCGCAGCTCCACGCAGTCATCGGGGTTCAGGTCCACCCAATCGTCGGGGCGCTTGACCTGGATCTCGCGGAGCTGCAAATCGGTCGGCGTCAGGCCGAGGCGCACATCATAGTCCATAGTTTAGTTCCGGTTTGCGAGTGGTTGAAAACCACTCGCTAGGAGAAGCACCCTGCGGGTGATAAGATAGCCTAATAGAACCCGTTCCCATCCGTCCGCAGGACGCCTGGCTTAGCGAGTGGTTTCCAACCGCTCGGCCTCGTGCAAGATTACCGGCTGTCACTGAAGTGTTCGCGGTCTATTTTCTTCTGCAACTGGTTAATCGCGTAGATCAGGGCGTCCGGATTCGGCGGGCAGCCCGGAACGTAGACGTCCACGGGGACGATCTGGTCCACGCCCTGCAAGATGGCGTAGTTGTTGAAGACGCCGCCACAGGAGGCGCAGTCGCCCATCGAGATGACCCACTTCGGCTCGGGCATCTGGTCGTAGATCTGCCGCAGGACCGGGGCCATCTTCTTGGAGACGCGGCCAGCGACGATCATCAGGTCGGCCTGCCGGGGCGAAGCGCGGAAGGCCTCGCTGCCGAAGCGGGCGAGGTCATAGCGCGAGTTGGTGCTGCCCATCATCTCGATGGCGCAGCAGGCCAGGCCGAAGGTGGCGGGCCAGACGGAGTTCCGCCGCGCCCAGTTGACGACCTTGTTGAGCGGAACGGTGAGGACTCCGAGGTTCTGTTCTACTCCCATTCAAACGCGCCTTTCTGCCAGACATAGATGTAGCCTACGAAGAGGATGATGATGAAGACCACCATCTCCATGAGGCTGAACACCTGGAGCGCGTGGCTGTTCCAGCGCGTGAACGAAACCGCCCAGGGGTACAGGAAGACGGTTTCGATGTCGAACACGATGAACAGCATCGCGATGAGATAAAATTTGACGGGGAACCGCTCGCGCGCCGACCCGACCGGAGTCACGCCGCACTCATACGGGGCGAGCTTCGCGGCGGACGGCTTCTTGGGGCCGAGTATCCAGGACAGACCGACGAGGACGGAGGCCAGCCCGACGGCGACGATCAGGATGATCATCAGCGGGATATAATCGGAGATCTGTGGTGTCGGCGGCGGTGCGACAGGAAGCATGGCGTTCCCCTCTGTGAACGGTGACGATGGGGCGTTTTCGGGGCGATATTCCCCGATTGCGCTTCTTGTGAATTATGTCACAAGCATATACGTTTGTCAATGGGGTTCGGGAAGAAAAGCAGGAAGGCTTCCCAAGCGCGTCTGATGCCCTCTACCCAAATAGAACACAAGTTGAACCGCTTATCCCATGTTGACAACAGAGTAGTCGGTTCAAGGATCGCTGACGAATAACTCAGTCAGTTCTGGACAGAACATCACTCTTGGAATGTTCTGTTCCGGCAGCGCTCGTGGATGGAACACTCCTCCCTCAAATGTGGATCACGCTCGCGCCGCTCAGGGTTACTTTGGCTAAATAGTTGACTGAGGAAGGATTGGGAGAAACCCTGCCCACAAATCGGGCAGCATTTGTTTCGTACCCGCCGTAGTTTCTCGTTCTTAATTCGTTCCTGTTCTGCTGCCTTTTCTGCTTGAAGGGCTTCTTCTTGTTGTCGAGCCGCACTATATTCATCAGCGCTCGCTTGCCTTCCTCGTTGGTACTCTTGTCTGTTTCCTGTTGCACTACAAAGGGCATGAGCGTACCGCAGTGAAGCACCCTCGGCGATAAATTCACCCATCGAATCGTAACGCGAGTTCCATTCGTGCCAACTTCTAAAATCAGTTGCGTTACTGTGGACAGGCTGCCTACAATAGTGGCAACTCGGTGCGTCTTGCCGCTGTCCGCAGTTACGACATTCTGCCTTAAGTAGTGGGACAAGTGGTTCCCCACATGTCTCGCAACGCGCATCAGTATTCAGTACGGCATTAAGACAGTGTGAGTGAAAATAGCGATACTGATGAGTGTAAATAGAGTCTATTTCTTTGCGGACTAACTCAGAAGCCCTTCCACGAATTTCGCACACTACGCACAACTCGCCATGCGGAAAAGCAGTGTTGCAATTTAGGCAAGACGATACGCTCGAACTTATTGATTTCCCGCACTCAAAACATTTCACCAGTTCAGCCATTTATGTTTCCTTAGCAAGAACGTGACCTGGATTTGAAGGGTCACCGGGATTGATCTAAGGCCATTTTATAGCCTTACAACCAACCTCCGAGATGTGTTCTCAGGTGTTGTCAATGATGAACCACTCATGGTACACGATGGCGATAAAAAAATCTTCGCCCACTACCCTGTCACAGACTGCCATGCGGCCGGTCCAGAACAGTTCGTCTTCCGGGTCTGGGTGGTGCGTAGTGTCCTTCAGGAAGACGGTCATGCTGTTGCCGTCTTCACTGACGATGCTTCGGAGGATCATGACGTTCGGATGCCGGTCCCTGTCAATCGGCAGCAAAACAGGGCGGCCTGCGATGGTCAAAAACTCTGGGTCAGAATGGTCCATCTCCGAAGCCCAGTCCTCCGGCCCTCATGCTTCTCGATGATGCGGTCCCACCGGTACGCCCGAATTTTCTCCAACGCTTCTGCCGAGAGACTGGAGACAGTCATGGCATCTACTCCGGGTCGTAGTTCAGGACGGGCGACAGCCAGCGCTCGACGGTCGGCAGCGCCATCCCCTTGCGGCAGGCGTAGTCCTCCACCTGGTCCCTCTCGATCTTGCCGACCGAGAAGTATTTGGCCTGCGGGTGCGAGAAGTAGAAGCCCGAGACGGCGGCAGCGGGCATCATCGCCATGCTCTCGGTCAGCTCGATCCCGGCGGCCTTCTCGGCGTGGAGCAGGTCGAACAGAGTCCGCTTCTCGGTGTGATCGGGGCAGGCCGGGTAGCCGGGCGCGGGGCGGATGCCCCGGTAGCGCTCCTTGATGAGGTCCTCGGTGGAGAGGCTTTCATCCAACCCGTAGCCGCAGGCTTCGCGGGCCTTCTTGTGCAGGTACTCGGCGAAGGCTTCGGCCAGGCGGTCGGCCAGGGCGCTGACCATGATGGCGTTGTAGTCGTCCAGGTCGTCCTTGAACTTGCGCGAGAGTTCTTCCACGCCGATGCCCGCCGTGACGGCGAAAAGGCCCACATAATCGGGCAGGCCGGTTTCTTTGGGCGCGATGTAGTCCGACAGGGCCTTGTTGGCGTTGTCGCCGGACTTCTCGCCCTGCTGGCGGAGCGTGTGGATGCGCGACAGGACAGCCATCCGGCTCTCGTCCGTGTACAGCTCGATGTCATCGCCGACGCCGTTGGCGGGGAAGAAGCCGTAGACGCCGTTGGCCCGGAGCGACTTGTCGGAGACGAGCTGCGCCAGAAGCGCCTGGGCCTCTTCGAAGAGCTTGGTCGCACTCTCGCCGACGACGGCGTCTGTCAGGATGTCCGGGTAGCGGCCGTGCAGCTCCCAGGCGCGGAAGAAGGGCGACCAGTCGATGAACGGGACCAGCTCGGACAGCGGCAGGTTGGAGACGGCCCGCGCGCCGGTGAAGGACGGCGTGGCGATGTCCTCGGCCCGCCAGGCGATGGGCGTCCGGTTGGCGCGCGCCTCGGCCAATGTCAGGGTCTTCTTGTCGGCCCGCTTGCCGGCGTGCTGGTCGCGGGCCTCCTGCTGCTCGCGCGTGATTTCCTCGACGTAGGCGGGCTTCTGGTCCTCGCTGACCAGGGCGCTGACCACGCCGACGGCGCGGGAGGCGTCCAGGACGTGGATGACCGGCTGCTTGTAGTGCTGGGCGATCTTGACGGCCGTGTGGACGCGGCTCGTGGTCGCGCCGCCGATCAGCAGCGGGACCGTGAAACCCTGCCGCTGCATCTCGCGGGCGACGTGCGTCATCTCATCGAGGGAGGGCGTGATCAGGCCGCTCAGGCCGATGACGTCCACGTTCTCCTCGCGGGCCTTGGCGAGAATCTTGTCCGCCGAAACCATGACGCCCATGTCAATGACGTCGTAGTTGTTGCAGCCCAGTACGACGCCGACGATGTTCTTGCCGATGTCATGCACGTCACCCTTGACGGTCGCCATAAGGACCTTGGCTCGGGCCTGCGTGTTGCCCGAGGCCAGCTTTTCGGCCTCCATATAGGGCAGCAGGACGGCCACGGCGCGCTTCATGACGCGCGCGCTCTTGACGACTTGCGGCAGGAACATTTTGCCGGACCCGAACAGGTCGCCGACGACGTTCATGCCGTCCATCAGCGGCCCCTCGATGACTTCGAGCGGCTTGGCGTATTTCTGGCGAGCTTCCTCAGTGTCGGCCTCAATGAAGTCCGTGATGCCTTTGACGAGGGCGTGACTCAGGCGCTCCTCGACCGGCCCGGACCGCCAGGCCTCCTCGACCTTCTCGGTCGTGGCCGACGCGCCCTTGACGGTCTCGGCGTAGGCCAGCAGGCGGTCGGTGGCATCGGGGCGGCGGTTGAACAGGGCATCCTCGACCAGCCCAAGCAGGTCTTTCGGGATCTCCTCGTAGACGGCCAGCATCCCGGCATTGACGATGCCCATGTCCATGCCGGCCTGGATGGCGTGATACAGGAAGGCGGAGTGCATGGCCTCGCGGACGACGTTGTTGCCCCGGAATGAGAACGACAGGTTGGAGACGCCGCCCGAAACGTGGCAGCCGGGCAGGGTCGCCTTGATGGTCCGGGTCGCCTCGATGAAGTTCAGGGCGTAGTCGTTGTGTTCCTCGATACCCGTCGCGATGGTCAGGATGTTCGGGTCGAAGATGATGTCTTCGGGCGGGAAGCCGACTTCCTCAGTCAGTATCTTGTAGGCGCGGGTGCAGATAGCGATCTTGCGCTCGGCGGTGTCCGCTTGCCCTTGCTCATCAAAAGCCATGACGACGGTGGCCGCGCCGTAGCGGCGGATGAGCCGGGCGAGCTGCTTGAACTTCTCCTCCCCTTCCTTGAGGCTGATGGAGTTGACGATGCCCTTGCCCGGCAGGCACTTCAAGCCGGCCTCGATGATGGACCACTTGGAGCTGTCCACCATGATGGGCACGGGGTTGATGTTCGGCTCGCCCTGGATGAGAGTCAGGAAGCGGGTCATGGCCTCCTCGCCGTCCAGCATGCCCTCGTCCATGTTGACGTCCACGACCTGTGCGCCGTTGTCCACCTGCTGCTGCGCGACCGTCAGGGCGGCCTCGAAGTCGCCCTTCAGGATGAGCTTCTTGAACTGCGGCGAGCCGGTGATGTTGGAGCGCTCGCCGACGTTGACGAAGTTGACTTCGGGCCGCCAGGTGAAGGGCTGGGTCCCGTTCAGCCGCGTGTACGGCTCGATGACCGGCAGGGGTCGCGGCGCGCAGCCCTCGACCGCCTGGGCGATGGCGCGGATGTGGGCCGCCGTCGTGCCGCAGCAGCCGCCGACGATGTTGAGCCAGCCGTTCCTGGCCCATTCGCCGAGCTGCGGGGCGAGGCTTTCGGGCGTCTCGGGGAAGCCGGTTTCGAGCATCGGGTTGGGAAGGCCGGCGTTCGGATAGGCGCTGACGAAGATGGGCGCGATGCCGGACAGCTCCTCGATGAACGGGCGCATCTCCTGCGGGCCGAGCGCGCAGTTCAGGCCGACCGACAGGAGCGGGACGTGCGAAATCGAGTCCCACATGGCCTCGACGTTCTGCCCGGACAGGTTGCCGCCCGCGAGGTCCGTGATGGTCAGCGAGGCCATGACCGGCACGACGCGCCCGCCGTCCTCAAACAGCGTCTGGATGGCGAACAGGGCGGCCTTCAGGTTCAGGGTGTCAAAGGTCGTCTCACACAGCAGCAGATCCACGCCGCCGTCGAGTAGCGCCTTCGCCTGCTCGTAGTAGCCGTCGCGCAGCTCATCGAAGGTCACATTGCGCCGCTCCGGGTGGTCCGGGTCAACCATGACGGTCGCGCTGCGCGTCTGCGGGCCGAGTGCGCCCGCGACGAAGCGCGGCTTGTCGGGCGTACTGTAGGCGTCGGCGGCGCTGCGGGCGAGTTTTGCCGCCGTCAGGTTCATCTCGACCGACAGGTCCTCCAGGCCGAAGTCCGCCATCGAGACGCGGTTGGCGTTGAAGGTGTTTGTCTCGATGATGTCCGCGCCCGCCTCCAGGTAGGCCCGGTGGATGTCCTCGATCACGTCGGGCCGGACCAGCATCAGGGCTTCGTTGTTGTTCTTGAGGTCAATGGGATGGTCCTTGAAGCGTTCCGCCCGGTAATCCGGCTCCTCGAATTTGTGGCGCTGGATCATCGTCCCCATCGCCCCGTCGAGGATCAGGATGCGCTCCCCGAGCAGTGTTCTTATGTCGGCCATAGGTTTTCTTCCGATCTAATCCAATCCAGTTCAGTCCGCCCAGTTCTCGTAGGCCAGTCCGGGCACGCGCCCGAAGTCGCGCAAGTTACGGGTGATAACGACGGCGTTCTCTTCCAAGGCGAGTGCGGCAATGCGTAGGTCCATCTTGCCGATGTTCAACTTCATCGCCAGGAGTGCGTTGTAACGGCGAATGGCGGCTTCCGAGAAGGTAACGATGTGTATGCCCGAGAGCGTTCGGACATTGTTTGTCAGGTTCTGGTAGGCATACGCCAACTGCGCGTCGGTCTTCGTACTTCTAAGAAACGCCTGCCACCCGACAAGTTGTTCCTGTACGCTGATGACAGTGGTACCCAGGCCGTTCGGCAACGCGGCGGTCACACGCTCCTCCAGAGGAGAGGGTCCATGTTGAAAGAGCGTCAGCGAGTCGGTGTCGAGGAGGGCGAAGGCCATCAATAATCCGGGTCCTCGTCTGCCTTTCGGCGGTTCTCGCGCATGATCTCCACCCACTCATCAAAGAGCGGGTCGTCCCGAAAGATGCCGGCCATCTTTGCCCATGGGTTGCCTTCCGCCTTGGCCTTCTCGATGAGTCGTTCTGCCTCCACCCTTTCTTCAGGCGTCGGCTTCGGCAGATTGCCCAGGAATACAAATGGTTCACTCATAACACTGATTATAGCACAAAGCGTGCCAACGCGCCTTGACATCCCCTGCCCCGTCCGTTATACTATCGCGGGAATGGGCAGGAGGATGGCGCGTGGCAGACGAGATGACGGGGAAGCCCTATGTGGTGGGCGTGGACCTGGGCGGGACGAACGTCCGGGCGGCGGTGATCGACCGGGCCAGCGAGCAGATCGTGGCGCGCGGGGAGAACATCTCGTCGCGCGGCATGGACGGGCCGGAGCTGACGGCGATGCAGATCGCGACGGCGGCGATGATGGCGCTGGACCAGGCGGGCGCGGGACTGGAGCAGGTATTAGGCGTGGGAGTCGCCGTGCCGGGACACGTCAAGGCCAGACAGGGCCTGGTGAAGTGGGCACCGAACTTCAAGGACCAGTGGAAGGACGTGCCCATCGCCGCGCTCATCGAGCGGCATCTGGGGCTGCCGGTGCAGATCGGCAATGACGCCAACCTGGCCGCCTTGGGCGAGTTCCGGTTCGGGGCGGGGCGGGCGGTCCGGCACCTGGTCATGGTGACTTTGGGGACGGGCATCGGCGGCGGCATCATCGTGGACGGCAAGCTGCTCGACGGCGCGGACGGCGGGGCGGGCGAGATCGGCCACATGGTCATCAACCCCGGCGGGCGCGGCGGCAACAGCGCCTTCGGCTCCGTCGAGGGCGAGACGCAGCGCGACGCCATCATCGAGCGGGCCGCGCGCAAGATCCAGGAGGGCTATGCGACGAGCCTGGGCGAACGCGTAGACTTCAACCGCTTCGCCTTGACGCCCGCGATCATCGCCGAGGAGGCGCAGAAGGGCGACGCCATCGCGCTGGAGGTCTTCGAGGAGACGGGCTATTACCTCGGTCTGTGCGTCACGAACCTCATTGACATCCTCAACCCGGAGATGGTCGTCATCGGCGGCGGCATCGCGCAGGCGGGCGACATCCTCCTGGACCCGATCCGCCGGACGGTCACGGCGACGGCCATCCGCTCCCTAGCGAAGTCGTGCCGGATCGTCCCCGCCGAACTCGGCGACAACGCCGGCGTTTTCGGCGGCGCGGCGATCATCCTGCAAACGCTGGCCGGGGAGGTTTAGCGCGGCGCTCGGGCCGGGCAGAAGCAGTCAGCAAACCACACACCGGCACACCCGACAGGAGCGACCGATGGCCGACGAGAAGACCGAGACCCATGAGACGCCGGACGGCGGCACGGAGACGACGAAGAGCAGCCACAGCGAGAGCGGCAACGGCAGTTCCACCACGACCGAGACGACGAAGACGACATCGGAAACGAAGCAAGAGTAACAGAAACAGCCCCGGCCAACTGGCCGGGGCTGTTTAATGCTTGGTGGACCCCTTCTTGATCTTGTGACCCTCGTACAGCACCACGCCCCAAAAGTAAGAGGCTACGAGCCAGCCCAAGATGGAGTTCGTTTGAGTATGTGCATCACCTCGCCAGAAGGCGTAAGCAGTGAAAAGGGCCGCTACGGTCCAGCCCGCGGCGACATAGGGCCAATAATGTTTTCCTCAGCCATTGTTTCACCCCTATACTTGCATCAGGTCTCTTTGGCTGGCAGTGTACTCATTCCTCCACTCGTCTAGTACACGTTCCGAAACGAGTTCTGAGACTTGCTTGATACAGACCATCCAGTACCAGAAGTCGTAATCGGATTCTGAGGGTGACACTGTCATGTGGCCTGTCCAGTGCGTCTCGCCATCTTTCCAGCCACTTGTTTTGATGGTCAGCAGGCCGTCGTCATGGAGAATGTGGTGTCTGGGATTGAAATAGCGGTTGCCGCCGCCCATCATGCTCTTGCCATACATCACACCTCCCGCTCCTTAACTCCTACAGATTCACGCCGTTGATTTTCAGGTGGAACTTGCAGCCCAGGAAGTCGGCGGCGCGGCGGCAGAGGACCATGCGGAGGACGAAGATCTCGAAGTATTCGGTGACGCTGGCGTGGACGGTTTCGATCTCCAGTTCCAGCGTGATGATCTTCGCCTCGGCGTCCACGCGCAGGTAGGACTTCTGGACGGCGGAGTTGACGCGGTCGTGGATGTCCCACTTGACGGGGTCCTTTTCCTGGACGCGCGAGAAGTGGACGTCGGACTTGTCGGCGATGATGACGGCGGCGGAGACGGGCGAGATGGGCAGGCCGTTCGGCTCCTCGTGGTTGCCGACCGCCCCGATGACGGTGGCGATCTCGCCTGCGGGCATCTTCATGTCGGTCAGGATGGTGTAGGACATGAGCGCGCCCGCCTCGACGTGGCCGATGCGGTTGACGACGCAGCCGATGTCGTGCAGATAGCCGGCGACGGCGGCAAGCTCGCCCTCGCGGTCCGGGCGGCCGAGCTGTGTCAGGATAGTCCGGGCGATGGTCGAGACGATGCCGGCGTGCCGGTGGCCGTGTTCGGTGTAGCCGATGGCCTGCATCTGCTCGTTGGCGCGCGTGATGTAGGTGCGGACGCGCGCATCGTGGCGCACATCTTTCAGGGTGAGGGCGGGAGTGCCGGAGGGGGTGACGGGCGGCGCAATGGGCGTGGTTTCCGTCGCCGGTTCTTGGGTGGTAGGTTCTTGGTTCATGGTCGCGTGAGTGTTACCGGCGTCAGCGCCCCCGAGGAGGCGCGCACCGAGCCGCCTTTATCGGCTGTCCAGGTGATGCCGACGTTGGCGCTGCCGTCAAAGTCGGTCTGTAGAGTGTCCTTGTCAGCCATGCCGCCGGTGACGGCGAGCGTGACCGGGGCAGCCGCCAGCGGCTTGCCGGAACGGTCGGTGATGCGGACGATGAGCTGATCGCGGTCCGGCAGGCCGCCGGGGTCGGCGGCGAGGCGGGCCTGAATCGTGTAGGTCGCCGGGGCGGGGGCCGCGCCGATGACGGTCACGGGGGCAGTCAGCAGGTGCCCGCCGTACATCGCCGCGACGGTCCCTTTGCCGGGCGCGAGGCTGAGGAGATAGCCCTTCTGGTTGACGAACCCCACCCCGCCCGTCGCCGGCCCCTGCCAGATGATCGCGGGCGACGCGCCCGACACCAGGCGGTCGCCGTCCTGCACCCGCAGCGGCACGGCGCGGCCCACGGTGATGGGCGTCAGGGGGACGACCAGATGCGCGGACGAAGTTTCTTGGCTTGCCTCCGCGTCCGCCGTGACGGCAGGCAGCGCGGGGGCGTCGGGCTGATAGGCGTGGTCGCTGTAGACGAGCAGCATGTCGGCCACGGGCCGCTCCTCCCCCGCCCCGCTCGGGTTGTTGACCGCCAGCCCGCCGACGGCCATGGCGGTCGAGCCGCCGCCGTCCAGGTTGATCGCGTTCCAGGCCCCATAGCGTTTGAGGATCAGGGCCATGTCGGTCAGCGACACGCCTTTGGAGAACGCCTGCCGCCCGTCCACCGTCACCAGCAGGAGGTGATGACCGTCGCGCGTCGTCCCGACGGCCGTGCGCGGGTTCAGGCCATCCGAGAAGCCCGTTTCAAAGCCCTCCGCGATCCAGTCTACCGCGACCTGCCCATTGACGAGCAGGTGCGGACCGCCGCCGACCGCCTGGGGCACCTGCGCCCAGAGCCAGGCGCTCCGGCTGATGCCCGCGCCGGACCGCGAGGGCAGGTCGCGCCCCGTCCGGGGCAGGGAAGCGACCTGCACCGCGCGCTCCGTCTCCCCGACGGGTGCGACAGCGAGGACAAAGCTCACCCGGTCGCCGGGGTGCAGGTGCCGCGCCAGGAAGTCCGCGCTCGTCCCCGGCCCGCCCGAGATGACGACGCCGTCGGTGGGGATCGTCTCCGTTGTGCCCTCAACGACCCGGACGCTCTCCACCTGCCCGGCCAGCAGTTTGTTCGCCCGGACCGGCAGGTTGACATTCCGCACGACGGCTTCCACGCCGCCGGGTTTGTTGCCGGTAACGGGACCGTACAGGCCGCTGTAAACGACGGTTTCGTTCTTGGAGACGGGGCGGTTGATGCCGCTGATGTATCCGCGCTGGCCGTCGGACGCCTGCAAGTCGCCCAGGAAGCCTAGGGTGTCGAACAGGACGCCCTTGCCGTCCGGCGTCACGCCCAGGGTCACGCGCGGGCCGCCCTGCCGGATGCCCAGGAACGGCTCCGAAAACAGCTCACCGTCGCGGATGCCGACGCCCAAGGGGTCGCCGGTGTAGGGGAAGAAGTCGGCGTTGACGGCGGCGACCGCCCCCCAGCGCCGGGCCAATCGGCTGACGTCCTCGCGCCCGTGCGTCCCGTCCATGCCGGTGATCTTGTCCTGCCCGATGCCGACGCCGAGCCGGACGCCGGGCGCGGTCAGGTCCACGGAGACGACGTTGATGATGAGCGGCGTCTTCCGGTCTATTTCCTGCGTCAGCGTCACGCCCGGCGCGAGCCGCTTGACGGTGCTGTCCGCGTGTGCCGTGCCGACGGCGTACAGGGAGAAGCCGAGGAGCAGCGCGAGGGTTCGTTTCGACAAATTATGCATACATAAATGACGGCAGGACCCCGCACGGATGTTCCGGCGTCTGCCTGCCGTCATTATACCTCAGCGCCCATGCTCGCCAGCAGGGCGCGCGTCTCGTCCCTCAATATTCGCGTCTCGGCTTTCAGTCGCTCTATCTCAGCTCGGTCGCTCCCGACGCGGTCCCGACTCATCCGCTCGTGGATGCTTTCCATCTCCGCAATCAGCCCTTCAAAGGTAGCCTCATACTCCGCCGCTGTTTGCGGATCGGACTGTGCCGAGGCGGTGTCTGTCATGTCGCTTTTCTCCCTTCGACTTCGGGATAGGGTTTGCTTGCACTCGCTGTGCGTGACGGGGGCACCGGGCGCAAAGGAACACCCGCAGATAGTCCGGCACCTCCTTCTCCGCCCTGTCCCTTTCGTGTTGGTGACTGATTGGACTGCCAGCGCGTCTGCTGACGGGGAAGCATGACAGGCACAAGAACGTACCACACCAGCACGGCGAGCAAGATGAGTGCGGCCAAGAACCAACTATGTCTCCATAGCGCCACGCCGATTGCCAGCAGTATAAGAGCGGTCACACGGGGTACACTTTGTAGGTACTGTTCCGAGTTGATAGGCGGGTATGTCGGCAACGTCATCCTGTCCCACCACTGGCGCAGTTTCATCTTTCCTCCCTCGAATCAAAGCCTTTCCTGTTGCGGATATTATACCGCAATGCCACGCCCCTGTCGCTTGCGGTCAAGTCTAAGGCAACACGCCTCAGGTGGGCCGTTTTTACGGAGGAGTGCTAACACATCTTGCATGGCCCCGAGGCATCAAGTTCTCCTCGAAACGGGTTCTTGGCATCATAGGGGGAGCGGAAGAACGGAGAGGGGTCTACTTCCTCCAAGGCATGGCGCCCCGTCAGGGCCTTCAGAGCGCGTTCCTGCCGCCTGGGGCATCCCCCGTTCAGGGAGTAGCGCCACAGCACTGCATCACGCTGATAGCCGACGCCCGCCCGCGCATCGCGAGACTTCAGGCGCTTGTGGAGTTTACGGAGCCGGTGCCGACTTTTCCACCTTGTTTGTAGAGCCATAGTCTACCAAGAAGCGAACGGTGCGCCCGTCGCGTCACCCCTACTGAGACAGGCCAGCATCCCAGGCGTGGGTCGGGTCAGGGTAGAAGGTGACGGAAACTGGGTAGGCCGCACCGACGGCGGTGGCTGCCACCACGAGCCCGCCCCCAGGGGCCTGAGCGCGGCTTAACAGGACGTTGATGTTGCTGGTGGCCCCAAAGAGGCCGGGATCGGTGATCATTCGAGCCGTCTCGATTTTCTCCCATCGCATCGCAAGTTTCTCCTTTGTTGTCCGGCACCGCGCGACGATGCGGTCACATCTCAGGCAGAAGGTCCTCGGTCGTGCCGTCTTCGCTCCAGGTCAGCTTGGCGTCTATGAGGTTCGGGGTGACGGCGAGGCGCAGGCTTTGAACGCCGGTCAGCTCGCTGGAGGTGCCGTCGGCGCGCAGGCCCAGGCCGAGCCACAGGCCCTCGAAGGAGCCGTCTTCCATGCAGGTGACGACCAAGCGGCGGCCACGCGCGATGACCTCCACGGTGCCGGGGAAGAGGGTGGCGGAGCGCTGGTCGCGGCTGCCGGAGGGGCCTACCGTGTAGCGGGACAGGACGGCGGCGACGGAGCCGGCCCGGTTGCCGGCATCGGGCGCGATGATCTCGACGGTCAGGCTCTCCACGTCGCCGGTCGGGACGGGCTGGCCGTTCAGGAAGACGGCCAGGCCGACGGAAGACTGGCCGCTGACGATCACCTGGGTGAGACTGCTTTCCATCCGGGCCACCTCGGCGGCGGAGGGGCGGTTAGGGGCGGGCGCGGGGGCGCCGTTGTTGCTGCCGAACATGATTTAGCCTCCTAGGCGACGATGGTGTAGGTGATGACCTCGTCGGTCCTGATCCAGTGCGGCTTGTAGACGGTGACGTAGGCTTTGACCACGTCGTCGAGGGCGTTGATGTTCACATAAACATCTACGACCCGGTCGGTCACGTCCTGGCCGTTGTACCAGACGCGGGTGGCGTTGGGGTCCACCATCGGGTGGTAGTTCTCCAGCACGACGACGTGGCCGGGGAAGGTCAGGGTGACGCGGCCCGGCAGGATGTCCCAGGCCTGTTCGGGGTCCTGCTGGGGGCGGACGAGGGCGGTCAGGTCGGTGCCGTCATAGATGCCGCCCCGGATGGGGTTGTCCCACTCGTCGCGCCCGGCGAGGATCTGGACGAAGAGCTGGGCGGCGAGGACTTCCACGCCGTTGTTGTAGAGCGTCGTGCTGGACCAGTCGCCGCCGGTCTGGAATGCGATGTCGTTCATGGGTTGGTTTCCTTCAAAGGAGGGCGAGCATTTATAGGAGGGCGCACACGCAGGTGCGCCCCTATGGGCAATGGGCAGGGGTTCAGCGCCGCCGTCCGCCGCCCCCAAAGGAGGATCGGCCGCCCCCGAACGAGCCGCCGCCCCCGAACGAGGAACGTCCCCCGCCGAAGCCGCCCCCGCCGAAGGAGCCGCCGGAAGACGGGGCCGGGCTGCCGTGAGAACCGCCGCCGAACGTCGGACGGCCGCTGAAGCCGCCGCCGCCGAAGGAGGGCCGGCCCGACGTGGTCGGCATCGAGGAGCCGCCGACGGGGAAGGAGCGCCGCCCGCCGCCGAACGAGCCGCCGAAGCCGGACGGGCCAGAACCGAAGGAGCCTGACGCGCGCGGCGTTCCGCCGCCGAACGCCGGGCGTCCGCCGCTGAAGGAGCCGGAAGGCCGCCCGCCGAAGGCCGTCCCCGCGCTGCCGAAGGAGCGCCGCCCGAAAGAGCCGCTGCCGCCGCTGTTCCGCCCGAAGGAGCTGCCCCCGAATGACCCGCGGTTGAACGAGTTCCGGGCGGCCTGGTTGTAGACGGTCCGGTTGACGACCCGCATGGGGGCGTAGCCGGGGTGACCCATGTAGTAGGAGTGGTACGAATTCCAGCCGTAGTAGGGCGAGCCGCCGATCAGGAAGTGCAGGCCGAGCATGGGGGCGTAGCCATAGGGGTTGTAGCCCCAATAGCCGCCGTAGTAGGCCATGCCGGGATACCAGCCCATCCCGCTGAAGGCCGACCAGCTCGGGGCAAGCCCGACATAGACGGGCTGCGTGTAGGCGTAGTTCTGCGGGAACGGATACCAGCGCGCGCCCGGCTGGGCGGCGTTGTCAAGGCCCGCGCCCGGCGGGAGGAAGAGCGTCGGGACCTGGCCGTTATTGACGAAGTACATGCCGCCGTTACCCGACTGGCCGAACTTCATCACATAGAGGTTCTGGTTCGCGAAGGGGACGACGATGGTCCCCTGCGGCGAATAGAGCTGGTAGCCGCCCTGGTCGAAGACGGCGCGGCTGATCTGCACCTGCTGGTTCACGGGAACCTCGGTCCAGTTGTAGGCCCCGCTCGCGGTGCCGCCCGCGTTCTGATCGTAGCCTGCGGATTGGTTATAACCGCCGGGTTGCTGGTTGTAGCCTCCCGGCTGCTGGTTGTAGCCGCCAGGCTGCTGCGAGATGGTCACGGGCGTGGTGGGCGGGGCCATGGTCACGGGCTGGTTGCTATGTCCGCAGCCGGCGAGCAGCAGGGCCAGGGCAGGAAGGGGGGCTAAGACTGACTTGTTTCGCATGAGGCTCCTCCGCACGAGTAGTGGTTCGCATTCGTTATGACACGGGGCGCGGAAAAAAGTTGCGTGGGAACACCCGTGCGGTACGATTATGTTCTAGGATTGGGTATTCTTAGGGGACCAATCTCTTACCCCCATCCTTCTGACGGTCATCGCCGGGCACAGCGATTAGCAAAGGGCATCATGCAAGACTCTCTCGATGTGACCGGCGCGTTCCACCAGCCCCTGGAAGGCGAGGTGTGTGTTCAGTACATCCGCTGCGGGAAGTCCGGCTGCCGCTGCCAGTCGGGACACCTGCACGGCCCTTACCACTACCGGATCTGGCGCGAGGGCGCGCAGGTGCGGAAGGTCTACGTCAAGGCCGCCGAGTTGGAGTCTGTCAAAGCGGCCTGCCAGGCCCACAGGGACTTATCCCGCAGCCTGCGGGACGTGAAACAGGCGCGGATGCGCCTCACGCAGAGCATCCTGAAGGAGTGGCGTCAGACGCAGCGCTACCTCGGGAAGTGACGACGTTTTATCCAAAGAGCCTGCCGGACGATCCCGGCAGGCTCTTTTTGCGTCTCGCTACTGTTCTCGCCCCCGCGTTTAGCGCGCGCCGCAGGCTTGGAGGCAGGCCTGCATGTGGCCGCGCGCCTCGGCGGCAATCATGGCGCACTGGACGAGGCTGTAGTCTTTGGCACCGATCACTTCCAGGTCCACGGGGCCTCGGTAGCCGCTCTCGTGGAGGACACGGAGGTAGCCGACGAGGTTGATGTCGCCGCGCCCGTTGGCCTGGTCTTCAGGCTTCCCCGGCCCTTGCTGGCGGCCCTTGCAGTCGCGGATGTGGACGTGCTTGACGCGCGTGGCGACGGCGGCGATGGCTTCCACGGGGTCTTCGCCCGCGCGGTAGATGTGGGACGGGTCCATGTCTATGCCGAAGGCGGGGGAGGAGATGGCGGCCATCAGCCGCAGCGTGGTTGGGGTGTTGTCAATGGCCGCTCCGACGTGGGCCTTGACGCACAGGATCACGCCGTACTTCTCGGCCATTGACGCAAGACGGCCCAAGGAATCAATGGACTCTTGCAGGGCGGCCTCGTCGCCGCTTTTGCCGCCCGGCCCGCAGTTGATGAGCGGGATGCCGATGTCGGCGGCGGCCTGGAACGCGATTTCCATGCGGGCGGGGTCCTGGGAGGGCTGTTCCATCGCCAGCAGTTCCAGGCCGTATTCGGCAGACCAGCGCTTGATGTCGGGGCCGATCTCGCGCCAGCGGTCGAGGGCGAGGTGGTCGCTCATGCCCTCAATGGCCGAGAGTTCGATGCCGTCGTAGCCCGCGCGGGCGATCTGCTCGAAGGCGGTCTTCAGGTCAAAGCCGCCGAACAGGACGGAGTTCGCGCCGAGTTTCATGTTGTTCTCCTGGCTGCGGACGCACTCGGTCCGAGCAGTTTAGGACGGGTTTGGGACGAGTGATTGAAATCACTCGCTCCGGGTGGAAGCGTCCAGGGGACGCGAGAACAGGGATGCCCCTGTCTGCCTAATCCTGATCTTCTGTCTCCTGGACAGGTCTGGCAGGAGCGAGTGATTTCAATCACTCGTCCGAGTGTCGGCTGGACGTGTTCAGACGCCACTCACCCCGGTACCGTCACGATCTTCCCCGTGTCCAGCGACTCGATGGCGGCTTGCAGCACCCTTTGGGCGGCCAGGCCGTCCGCGCCGGAGCCGTCTATGTCGGCGGGGGCGGTGCCCGCCTCTATCTGCTCCAAGAAGCGGTGCAGGCGGTCCCGGAAAGTGTCCTCGAAGTCCCGGAAGCCGCCGAAGAGGGGGTTGGTGTAGACCCGCTTTTCCAGGTCCCCGGCGGGGTACAGGGTCGCCTCCCGGTACATGTCGTCAATGACGAGCCGGCCCGCCGTGCCGGCGACCTCGCAGCGCTCCATCGGGTGGCCACGCTCGATGTCATAGGAGCCGGTCAGGCCGCCGACGACGCCGTTCTTGAAGCGCAGGCTGAAATGGGCCGTCGTCCAGATGGTCCGGCCCGGCGACTTGGTCGCGAAGCACTGCACGGCCTCCACGTCGCCGCAGAAGTGGCGCATGACGTCTATGGTATGGGGGTGGAGCGCCTTGATCTGGAAGTAGGGCGAGCTTTCGACGGGGTTCTTGATCCACATGCTCATGTTGACGAACAGCAGATGCCCCAGCCTGCCCTCGTCCTGCCACCGTTTCGCGATCCGGGCGGCGGGTGTGAAGCGGTGGTTGAGGTTGATGCCGTAGCACAGGCCCTTCTGCCGGGCTGATGCAACCATCTCCTCGGCGCGGCCGATGTCGTTGCAGATGGGCTTCTCGCCCAAAACATGGCACCCGGCCTCCAGGGCCTGCATCGTCGGCTCATAGTGGTCGCTGCCGTACTCATAGCCGCCCGTGGTGACGCTGCATATGTCGGGCCGCACGGCGGCCAGCATGGCGGGGACGCTGCCGAAGGCGGACACACCGAGGCGGGCGGCGGGGACGCTGCCGAAGGCGGACACACCGAGGCGGGCGGCGGTGCGGTCCGCCCGGTCTTTATCAATGTCGCAGACGCCGACAAGCTCGGCGAGGGGATCGGCGGAGTAGAGGTCGGCGTGGCGGTTGCCGATTGGCCCCAGGCCGATCACGCAGACCCTCAGCATGGCGCGTCTCCCTCCGCAGGGATCTCGTAGCCGTACTCGCGCATGGCCGGCCCGAAGAAGTCGAAGTAGTTAACGCCGTGGTCGGTCTTCCAGCGGTTCACGGCCTCGGGCTTGACGGGGATGGTGACGAGAGAGAGGCCCAAGAACTCTTCCAATCGGGCCAGTGTCGCGGCCTGATCCAAGACGAAGTCCTCAAAGCGGACCTCGATCCAGTGGGCAGGCTTGGGGGTGGCGCGGACCAGGTCGTGCTGGTACTTCCACGAGATGGCCCGGCGGCGGCGCTCGTCCTCGGTCGGCGGGTAGGCGATGCCGAACTTGGTGAGGTCGTCGGTCAGGTGTTCGCCCAGGATGCAGTCGCGCGGGTTGCGGACCCAGAAGACGTAGTTGATGTCTGGGAAGAGGCGCACGATCCAAGGAAAAACGAGAGTCGTCTCGGGGATCTTCCAGCCCTTGTCGGTCGCCACGCTTTCCTGCACGGAGGCGAGGTAGGAGTGAAGGAGCCGGGTGAACTCGTCGGGGATGTCCATGGAGTGCAGGGCGCTCCAGTCCCATTCCAGGCCGCCGCGCCACTCGACGGAGCGGGCGAACACGCGGCAGGCTTCGTACATGTCGTCCGGCGGCAGGAGATCCCCGGAGCCATTCAGCGGGGCACCCATGAAGACGCCGCTGGCGGAGAGCGTGTGCGAGATGGCGCGCGTCCCCGAGTGGCCGCGCCCGATGATGGTCACCATCGTCATGCTAAAGACTTTCTTGCTTGAGGCTTCCTGGGTGTGGCTAGAGCGTTACCACGGCCCCGGTTTCCCAGGACTCGATGACCGCCTCGATGATGCGCTGGACGTGCAAGGCGTCCGCCCCGGAGGCGTCTATTTGGTCGGGCGCGGCTTGGGCGACGTTCTGGTCCACCCATGCCCCGATGCGGGCGGCGAACGTTTCATTGAAGTTCATCATGCCGCCGAGATAGTCATACGTCTCGGTCTGCCGCGAGAAGCGCGGGTAGAAGTGTAGGTGTTCGCAGGCGTCTTCCAGGACGAAGCGCGCCTCCGACCCGACCACTTCCAGCGTTTCCAAGCCGTAGCTGCCCCCGGCGTCGTAGGAGCCGGTGAGGTGGCCGATGATGCCGTTCTTGAAGAGCAGGTTGACCTGGACATTGGACCAGCAGACGCGGCGGCCGTCGGGGCCGTCCGGGCGCAGGCCGCGCTTGAAGAAGGCCTGGACCTTGTCCACGTCGCCGCCGTAGTAGCGCATGACGTCCAGCGAGTGCGGGTGCAGGGCGCGGATGTGGAACCAGGGGGACGACTCGTTCGGGTTGTTGATCCACATGGTCATGTTGATGATGTTGATCTCGCCGAGCCGGCCCGCCTCCACCCACTCCTTCGCCTTCAGCGCGGCGGGGGTGAAGCGGTGGTTGAGGTTGACCCCATAGCGCAGGTTTTTCTCATGTGCCAGGGCGACCATTTCTGCCGCCTTGCCGACGTCGTTGGAGATCGGCTTTTCGCCCAGGACGGGGATGCCCGCGCCCAAAAGCTCCATCGTCGGCGCGTAGTGGTCCCCGCCGTTTTCCACTCCCGCCGAGCAGACGCTGGCCGCGTCGATTTTGATGCCGCTTGCCAGCATGTCCGCCACGGTGTAGAAGGCGGGGCAGCCGTACCGGGCCGCGCCCTTGTCAGCGCGATCCTGGAGGAGGTCGCAGACGGCAACGATGTCTGTGGCCGGGTTCTTCTCGTAGACCCCGCCGTGGGTATTTCCGATTCCGCCCAATCCTACGATAGCAACATTCATAGTGACCCTTTCAGCAGCGTCTTTGCTCTTCGAGCGTTTTGATGTAGTTGATCTGGCCCTCATGGTAGGCCATGTTCCAGTACGAATGCAGCATGTCCTCGGCCACCGTACTCGTCTCGCCGGGCAGCATGACCTCTAGGGCAAGATCGGCGTCAGGGACAGCGCGGATGGCTTCTACAAGGGCGCGGGTATTTTCCCGGAGACTAGCGCCCGCCTTGTCCAGAGTGTCCAGGGCGGCATGGGCTAGCCGCCGCTCGTCGCGGCCTGCCTCATCCCAGACGCGCTCGTGGAGCAATCTGACGGACAACTCGTTCACGATGGCGCACTCGGCAACCATGTCAATGACGGTGCGCCCCTGGCCCAGAGGTTTCCAGTCTCGCCTGTCCTGGGAGACGGCGCGGGCGGCGGCCAGCAGGTCATCGGCCTTCTTCTCCGTGACGCGGGCGACATACTCTTGGACCGTCATCTTCTCGCCGCCTGCGCTCATTTGCGCGCTTCCGCCTGAAGTCTTGCTGCGGCTTCCGGGTCGCCGATATGGAGTGTGTCATAGGCCTGCTGCGAGGACTGGAACGCGCCCAGCCCGGCGTGGCCGTGCCAGTCGCCCTGGTGGTGGATGGGGTTCGGCAGCCCGGTTTCCTCTTCGCGCCGGGCGATCCACGTCTCCATACGGGCGGTCAGCAGGGCGACGACGTCCGGGTGGGCTTCGGCGACGTTCTCGTTTTCCAGGGGGTCGAGGGCGAGGTTGTACAACTCGACCGGCGGCTTGAAATGGAAGTCAGGTTCTAACGCGAGGATCAGCTTCCACTCCGGTGTGCGCCAGCCGTGCTTCCGCATCCAGGTACATTCGGTGATGTACATCTCGCTGCGGTGGGAGTGCCGCTCGCCGCGCATCATCGGCACCAGGCTGTGGCCGTCAAACAAGACGTCCGACTCGATGCCAGCCAGTTCCAGCAGGGTCGGCACCAAGTCTTGATGCTGGTTGAAGCCGCTGACGCGCTTGCCCGCCGCGACTTTGCCTGGATAGCGGATGACCAGGGGGACGTGGAGGGTCGGGTCGTACAGGCCGTGGTGGTCAAACCAGCACTCGTGATCGTACAGCGTCTCGCCGTGGTCGGAGTTGAACACTACGATGGTTTCATCCAGAATGCCGCGCGACTCCAGGGCCTGAAAGATGGCCTGGATGCACGAGTCCATGTAGGCGACCGCGCCGTCGTACTGGGCGATGATGTATTCCTTGTCGGTGACGCCGGGGGGCATCCAACTGGCGAAGAAGTCGCGGAACGGCTTGAAGTCCATGACGGGCTGCATGGAGGTATTAGCAGGATCGCGCTCGTCGCCGTGGTAAAACATGCGCTCGAACGGTGCAGGGGGCAGGTAAGGGGCGTGCGGGTCCATGTGGCGCAGGAACAGGAAGAAAGGCTTGTCCTGGGCGGCCAGCCGGTCCAGTTCGGGCAGGGCGACCTCGTTCAAGTTCTGCGCCTTGGGGCTGCGGCCCTCGTTCCAGCTCCCCCAGCCGGGGAAGTCCAGATAGGTGTCGAAGCCGCGCGAGGCCGCATTGCCGGTGAAGCCGACGCAGGAGGTGTCGTAGCCCGCCGCGCGCAGCATCTCGGGGAGGGTGGTGACTTCCGGGCGCAGCGCCCCCTGGTGACGCAAGGCGACCACCTGTGTGGAGAAGACGTCCATGCCGGTCAGCATCGAGCTATAGGCGCTTGTCGTCGGGATGTGCGCGCTGTAGGTGTGTTCGAACAGCGTCCCCGACTGCGCGAAGCGGTCAATGTGGGGCGTCGTCAGGCGCGGGTAGCCGTAGCCGCTCAGGTGGTCGGCACGCAACGAATCTACAGCGATCAGCAGGATGTTAGGGTTTTTGGGCATGTGGCCCTCCTCAAGAAATCAGACATGTGGCTGGTCTTCGTCGGGCCAGGGGCGTCGGGCCAGGGCGTCGGGCAGGAGGGTAAGGACAAGCCCTACCCCTACGGTGCATCGGAGCATCGGTGTAGGGGCGGGGCTTGTCCCCGCCCTTCTGCTCGTCCCCGCCCTCTTGCCTTGTTCTTATCCCTTTGCCTACCCCTCGATGATCTCTACATTCGCGCGCGGCACCGTGACGACGGACCCATCGGCCAGGGTCGCTTCCAGGACGCGCACCGAAGCGCCCGACCCGATGACGGTGAGCTGCGGGGGCAGGCCGGCGACGGTCGCAAGCTTGCCGAAGTAGGGTTCACGGATGATGCGGATGGGCGTGCCGATGGACAGGTTGCCCTCGTCCTCATTTCGGGCCGCCATGCCGCCGGCGAGTGCGCCGAGGGGGACGATGACCTCGGGGCGGATGACGCCCGCCCGGATCTGGGTCGCGCCGTTGATCGAGGCGGACTTGCCTTCCAGGGAGCGCAGCAGCTCGAAGGTGCGCCGGGCCATGGCGATGGTGCCGAAGCCCTCGGTGATGACCAGGGTGAGCGTGATGTTCTCGTGGCCGGTGATGGCGACGCCGATGTCGTAGCCGAGGAAGGCGATGAGGTCTTTGTCAATGATGCCGCCGACGACGATGCCCTTGACGCCGACTTCGGCGGCTTTCCGCAGGGCCGCGCCCGAGATGTTCGCGCCGCCGACGATGATCTTGCCAGCTAAAGCAGGCGTGATCTCGGCTTCGGTCAGGTCGCCCTCGGGCGCGGTGGAGACCATCAGGATCTCCCCCACCCGCTCGCCGCCGATGCCGAAGATGCCCTGGATGAGAGCGCCCTCGGTCTGCACGATGACTCCCTCGCCGGGCATGGTCTCGGCGATGTTCCCGGACAGGTACGCGGTCAGGTTGATGGGCAGGGGCGGCTGGCGGACGCCGACGTTGCCGGACACGGCGCTGATGGTTTCGACGCGGCCCGTGACGGGCGACTTGGCCTCGGACTTGAACATGCCGAAGAAGGCCTTGGTGGCGGCGATCACCTGGCCCTTTTCCACCTCATCGCCTTCCTTGACCAGGAGTGCGCCGGGCAATTCGTCGGCGTCTATCCCGAGCTGGGCGGCGACCTTGACCGACTGCATCAGGCCCGGCAGGGAGGCGCGGGCCACGACCGTGTCGGGCGTGACGACCTGGCCGGTCTGGACCAGCACGTCGCCCTTGAGCGGCAGGCGGCGCGTGCGCTGTATGAGTGTGTGGGGGCTGACCTTCAGCCCCGGCGTGTAAGCGGTTCCCAATCTTGCTCCTAAAGCCGTGTCTTTGAATGATGCCGTCTGGCGAGTCCGACGAGTGGTTGAAAACCACTTGCCAGAGGCCGTGCGACGCCAGTGCTTAATGTCCTTGTCCGTTCTGAATACGGAATTTCTCGATCACCTGATGGGCGGTGGCGACATCCTGCCAGCCCAGCACGGTGGTTTCCTTGTCTTCCAGGTCTTTGTAGATGTCGAAGAAGTGGACGATCTCTTTGAGGATGTGGGCGGGCAGGTCCGACAGGTGTTCGATTCCCTCGAAGCGCGGGTCGGCGGCGGCGACCGACAGGATCTTCTCGTCCGGCCCCTTCTCGTCGCGCATCATCAGGACGCCGAGGGGGCGGGCGGCGATCAGGCAACCGGGGAAAGTCGGCTGGGTCGTGATGACGAGGATGTCCAGCGGGTCGCCGTCTTCAGCCAGGGTGTCGCAGATCCAGCCGTAGTCGAACGGGTAGAACAGCGGCGAATACAGAGTCCGGTCCAGCTTGAAGACGCCGAGTTCGTGGTCGAATTCATATTTGTTGGAAGACCCCTGCGGGATCTCGACGATCATGTTGACGATGACCGGTGCCTGGTCGCCCAGCGGCAAGTCTAGATAGGACATGGGCGCTCGTTTGACACGGCAGGCGGGAATTCCTTCTTGTGGACGAAGTGCACAGGGGTGGGCCGTTTTCGGCAGGAAATCTTATCCTACATTTTAAGGAGGCGAGTGGCTTTGCTGAGAGATAAACGATATTGTTAGCAGTTGAAGTGGTTTTGTTTGGGGAAGGACAGGGTAAATTGCCTGCGCGCGTGGGTGTATCCCTGTGGGCGCGGGAAGGACACGGATAATGGCTGGGGGTTTACGGCAGTGCCCGAGACGCTTCTAAAATTCGCGCGAGCGTGCCGGAACCCCACGACGGCAACGTGAGGCTTATAGGAAAATCATGCTACACATGCACTTTGGGACTGGAAGGCTCGGCCTTGGACTCGTGGTTCCGTTTTTCCAGAAGCCGGGGTCGGAGGTCCATCTTCTGAATCGCGCACAATCGAAGAGCAAGGACACGGGGAGTACGGCGCTGGACCCGCAGCGCAGGAACGAACTCCTTTCAAACAATCCCGAAAAACTGTACGCCGTTTTGCCGGCGGGGGCCGGCGGCGAGGTGCGGGAAACCGTCCACTATGATGGGTTCCACACCTACGAGGCCCACACGGTCGGGGAGATCACCCGAGAGATCCTTGCGGCCTCGGCGGGCAAAGCCGAGGGGGTCGTGGTGACGGCCTCCGTCCTGGCGTTGGAGAACTATGCGCCGGTCGTGGAGGCGCTGAACGTGCTGTCCACAGTGAAGGACGAGGGCGGGCCTCTGGGCGACATCTATCTGATCGCCTGCGAGAACACGGTGGACGCGCGTGAAGTCTTTGGCGACGCTTCCCTCTGCGGGCAGGTGTCGCCGTCCACGCACCGACACGTCAAGTGCGTCCACGCGCTCGTGGACAGGATGTGCGTGGAGGTGGCGGAGTATCCGGGAGGGACGCCCCCGGTGAACGAGCCGACCGTGGCGGTGCAGGCGGAGGAGTACGGGCTGCTGAAGCTGGCGCTGGAGCCGGAAACCGAAGGCCTGGCGGAACTGCTCCGGGGCAGCCGGGTGGAATTCAGCAGGCACCTGGATGTCGAGAAAGAGATCAAGGGCTGGCTGCTGAACGGGTCGCACTGGCTGATCGCCCTGAGCGCGTTCCATGAGACGGGCGGCAAAACCGATTTGAAGCTGAACGAGTGGATCAACGAGAACGAGGACCACCACGTCCTGGCCGCCGAGATCCTGATCGAGATGCGCGACGGCGTCGAGATACTTCTGCGATCGGAGCCAAAGTATCGCGGCTTCGTGGAGGACGTGAACGTCACTGAGTACCTGGACAACGCTACGGGTGCCATCTTGGAACGGTTCCGGTCCAACGAGGATACGATGACACGCATCCTGGCCCGGTTCCGGACGCCCACGCCGGAAGAGGTCAGCACGGTCCAGAATTTCACCAGCCGTCTCCTGGGCCGGGTGGACCCGCCGATGGAGGCGTACCAGCGCGAGCGGGGGATACCGCCGATGGCGGCCACGAGGAGCCTTTTCAACTTGTTCCGGCTTCAGGCTGCGGGGACTTATGTGGATACGGAACAGTCCCAGGAAGAGGGACCCGCATGAGCAGCGCCCAGGAGACGAGTCGCCGCACGACGCCACGGGATGAGGGAAGCGGCAAGCAGAACGGAGACAGCAAGCAGAACGGGGACGGCGGCAAAGAGCAAAAAGACGGCGGGAAGAAAGTCCCAGGCTTCCTAATCTTCGTCACCGCGACCACGGCGATCGCCGGCTTCCTTTACGGGTACGACACCGGCATCATCTCCGGGGCGCTGCTCCAGATCGGCAGCCAGTTCCACCTCCAGCACACGATGCAGGAGATCGTCGCCTCGTCGATCCTGGTGGGCGCGATCATCGGCGCGCTGACCTGCGGCTGGGCGTTCGAGCGGTTCGGGCGCAAGCGGATGATCCTGATCCTGGCGGGCGTCTACATCACCGGGGCGCTCCTTTCCAGCATCGCGCCGAACCCCGCCCTGCTGATTCTGGCGCGGATCATCCTCGGGTTCGCCGTGGGCGGCTCGTCCCAGACCATTCCCGTATATGTGGCCGAGGTCGCGCCTGCGGCGGGTCGCGGGCATTTCGTGACGTCGTTCAATGTCGCGATCGGCCTGGGCATCGTCACGGCGAACCTCGTGAACTCGACTCTGCATCAGGTGTCGTGGCGCTGGACCATTGCCGCAGCATCCGTGCCGGCCGCCATTTTCCTCGCCTGCGCGCTGCGGCTGCCGGAAAGCCCGCGCTGGCTGGTGCATCAGGACAAGACGGAGGAAGCGCGGGACGTTCTCGCCAGGGTCCGCCCCGAAGGCACGGACCTGGACGGCGAGATCGGCGAGATCGAGGACATCAGCAAAAAAGAAGACGAAGCGCCGGTGAAGGGCTGGAAGGGTCTGGCGCAGCCCTGGGTCCGGCCGGCGACCGTGGCGGCACTGGGCATCGCCGCGTTCACGCAGCTTACGGGCATCGAGATGATGGTCTACTACACGCCCACCCTCCTGACGGGCATCGGGTACACGCACCAGCAGGCACTGGAGTCCAGCCTCGGGCTGGCGGTCGTGTACGCCGTCATGACGGCGACGGGCCTGCTCATCGTGGACCGCGTCGGCCGCCGCCGCCTGACTCTGACCATGCTGCCGGGGGCGGCCCTGGCCCTGCTCCTGCTGGGGGCGGCGCTCTTCTTCAAGGTCGCCGACAAGAGACACGCGTGGATCGTCGTGGCGCTCCTGCTGACCTACATGCTGTTCAACGCCGGGGGCATTCAGGTGGTGGGCTGGCTGTCGGGTTCCGAGATGTACCCCTTCGCCGTCCGGGGGGCGGGCACGAGCGCGCAGGCCGCCATGGTCTGGGGGGCGGACCTGCTGGTCACGGCCACCGCGCTGACGCTGATCAGTCTTCTCACGACCGGCGGCACCCTGTGGGTCTATGCGGGGATGAATGTCCTCGCGTTCTTTTTCGCCAAGCGCTTCTTCCCGGAGGTCGGGGGCAAGAGCCTGGAAGAAGTCGAGACCATGCTCCATGAGGAGCGCTTCGCACCGTCCCAACAGAAAGCTTGAAGAGGAGTCCGCGCGCATGGCGAGTGATGTACTGATTTTCGACTGCGACGGGGTGCTGATCGACAGCGAGATTCTGATCTGCCGACTGGCCGCCGAGGAGATGACGAAGCTCGGGTTCGCGTACTCGACCGAGGACATGATCCGCCGGTTCGCCGGGCGGCCGGAGGCGGACATGCGGGCTGAAATTCACCGCGATTGGGGGCGGCCCGTCCCGGCGGAGTACAGCGAGATCATCAACGCGCGGACCGTGGAGTCCTACGCGACGGAACTGAAAATCATGCCGGGAACTAAGGAGGCGCTGGAAGAGATCAGGATGCCGGTCTGCGTCGCTTCGAGCAGCTACCCCTCCAAGCTGCGCCTGGGGCTGGAGACGGTGGGGCTGTATGACCGGTTCGCCCCGAACATCATCAGCGGAACCCTGGTGGCGCACGGCAAGCCGGCACCGGACGTGTTCCTCTTCACCGCCGGATGGATGAAGGTGAGTCCCATGAAATGCGTCGTGGTGGAGGACAGCGTGGCCGGGGTCGGCGCGGCGGTGAGCGCGGGGATGCGCGTGTTCGGGTTCACCGGCGGTACGCACTGCGGGCCGGGGCACGGCGAGCGGCTGCGCGAGGCGGGGGCGGAGGTGGTGTTCGGCGACATGCGGGAACTGCCGGGACTCATCCAGGGTCCCGCCTGACCGGCACGGGTTGCTATCGGCCGCCCCTTTGCGTCACAATGGGGACAGGAAGGGGCGGCCTTTCGCCGCGACCGGCGCCGCCGCATACATCTCATGGCAAAACTGACGGAGACGACACTCGGCGGGCTGGATCAGCGGGTCGCCGTGCCGACTTACGCGCGCGGGGGCCTGTCCCCCGGCATCGTCCACATCGGCGTGGGGGGCTTCCACCGCGCCCACCAGGCCGTGTACCTCGACGACCTTTTGCAGCGCGGGGCGCGCGAGTGGAGCATCTGCGGCGTCGGCCTGCTGCCGCACGACCACCTCATGCGCGACGCCCTAGTCCCCCAGGACTGCCTTTACACGGTGGTCGAGCGCAGCGCGGCGGGCAACCAGGCCCGCGTGGTCGGCTCGATGGCGCGGTTCCTGCTGGCCCCGGACGACCCGCAGGCGGTGCTGAACGCCCTGGCCGCGCCCGAAACGCGCGTCGTCACGCTGACGATCACCGAGGGCGGCTACAACTACAACCAGGCCACCGGCGAGTTCAACGCCCACCATGCCGACATCCTCCGCGACCTGGCCCACCAGCACGAGCCGGTGACGGTGTTCGGCTACCTGGCGGAAGCGATGGACCGGCGGCGGCGTTCCGGCGGGGCACCTTTCACGGTACTCTCGTGCGACAACCTCACCCACAACGGGGATACGGCCCGCCTGGCCGTGCTGTCCTTCGCGGCCCTGCGGGACTCCGCTCTGGTCCCCTGGATCGAGCGCAACGTCTCCTTCCCGAACAGCATGGTGGACCGGATCACGCCGCAGACGACGGACGCGGACCGGGCATTGGTGCGGGACGAGTTCGGCATCGCGGACGCCTGGCCGGTCGTCTGCGAGCCGTTCCGCCAGTGGATCATCGAGGACGTTTTCTGTAACGGGCGTCCCCCCCTGGAAGACGTCGGGGCGCAGTTCACGTCGGACGTCCACCCGTATGAGATGATGAAGATCTTCCTGCTGAACGCCAGCCACTCGGCCATGGGCTACCTGGGGGCCTTGGCGGGCTACCCTTACATCGCCGACGTCATGGCCGACCCGCTCTTCCGGACGTACATCGCGGCCCTGATGGACACGGAAGTCACCCCCCTCCTCGCGCCCGTCCCTGGGATTGACCTGACGGCCTACAAGCGAACGCTGATCGAGAGGTTCGCCAACCCCACGATCCGGGACCAGGTCTCGCGCATCTGCCTGGACGGGTCGGCGAAAGTGCCCCGGTTCGTTCTGCCCTCGCTTCGGGAGCAGCTCGCGCGCGGCGGCCCGACCCGCCTCCTGACGCTGGCCGTGGCCGGGTGGTTCCGCTACCTGCGCGGGGCCGACGACGAGGGCCGGGCGATCACCATCGCTGACCCCCTCGCGGCCACGCTCCAGGAGCGGGCGGTGCGCGGCGGCAGCGACCCCCGCCCCTTGCTGGGCCTGCACGACCTGTTCGGCGACCTCGGCCAGTCGGAAAGGTTCGTGGCGGACCTGACTGCGGCCCTGGCCCGTCTGGAGCGGGACGGCGCGTGCCGGGCGCTGTCGGACGCCCTCAACCCGGCCTGACGCGGCGCGCGTTGCCGGCGGGAACGGCGGGCGCGGGTGTGATGGCCGCCGAGTGGGTACAATCCCGAACAATGCGCCCCCTTATCAACGAAGCCCGCTTTAACCGCCTCCTGACGCGCTCCGCCCTGCTGCCGCTGCTGCTGCTGGCGGCGCTGTCCGGACTGCTCATCTGGCAGGTCAACCACCTGCTGGCGGTCTTCGAGTGGGAGGGCCACAGCGACCAGGTGATCGCCCAGGCGAATCTGGCGCAGAAGCTGCTGCTGGACCGCGAAACCGGCAAGCGCGGCTACCTGCTCACCGGGGACCCGAAGTTCCTACAGCCCTATACGGAGGCGGGGAACAAGGTCGGCCCGGCCCTGACGGAGCTGGACAGCCTGGTCGCCGATGCCCCGCAGCAGAGGCGGCGCGTCGAGACCATCCGCGCGCTGGCGGCGCGGTGGGATGACGACGCCCAGGCCGTGATCGCGCACGCCGGGGTTCTAAACCAGACGGCGCTGCACCGCGCCCCGGACGACACCGGCAAGCGCCTGATGGACGCCATGCGCGCGCAGTTCGACGGGCTGCTCTCGGCGGAGGACAAGGCGCGCACGGTGCGCGAGGCCACCACGCGGCACACCGCGCAGGGAGTCATTCTCACGGCCCTGGTGGCGGCCCTCGCCGGGGGCATCCTGCTGGGCCTGTCGGCGCGGCGGCAGCTCCAGATGCTCGCCGCCGAGTACGCCGAGGCGACGGCGACCACGCGGCGTCAGGCCGAGGCCATCCACGAGAGCGAGGAGCGGCTGCGGCTGACGATAGATACGGCCCTGGACGCCGTCATCAACGCCGACTCGGCCGGCGTCATCACGGGCTGGAACGCACAGGCCGAGCTGATCTTCGGCCGCCCCCGCGCCGAGGCGGCCGGGCGGAGACTGGACGAGACGATCATCCCGGAGGCCTACCGGGACGCGCACCGGCGGGGCCTGGTCCATTACCTTCAGACGGGCGAGGGGCCGGTGCTGAACCGGCGGTTCGAGATCGCCGCCCTGCGCCGGGACGGGAGCGAGTTCCCGATCGAGATCGCCATCGTCCCGGTCCGGTCGCACGGGGACATCTCCTTCAGCGCCTTCGTGCGCGATCTCACCGAAGCGAAAGAGGCCGAGAGCGAGCGCGCCCGCCTGGACAACAGCAACCGGCTCCTGCTGGAGTCAACGGGAGAGGGGCTGTTCGGGCTGGACATGGACGGCAACTGCACGTTCATCAACCGGGCGGCGGCGCGGATGCTGCGGGTCACGCCCGACGACGTCCTGGGCCGGAACATGCACAACCTGACCCACCACAGCCGCGCCGACGGCTCCCCGTACCCGGTCGATGAGTGCCCGATCTACCGCGCCTTCCAGACCGGGCAGAGCTGCCGCATGGACGGCGAGGTCTTCTGGCGCGGGGACGGCACCCCGTTCCCGGTCGAGTACACGTCGTCGCCGGTCTCCGAAGACGGCGCGCTGCGGGGCGCGGTCATCACGTTCGCCGACATCACGCAGCGCAAGCAGGCCGAGGAAGACCTGCGGCGGGCGAAGGACGCCGCCGAGGCCGCCTCCCGGACGAAGTCGCAGTTCCTCGCCAACATGAGCCACGAGCTTCGAACGCCGATGAACGCGATTCTTGGCTACTCGGAGATGCTGCAAGAGGAGGCGGAGGAGGAGGGCCTGGACTCCTTCACGCCCGACCTGCAAAAGATACAGAACGCCGGGAAGCATCTGCTGGCATTAATCAACGACATTTTGGACTTGTCCAAGATCGAGGCCGGCAAGATGGAGCTGTACCTGGAGGACTTCGACGTCGCCCAGGTCGTCGGCGATGTCGCCGCCACGGTCCAGACTCTGGTGGCGAAGAAAAACAACCGCCTAGCCGTCCACTGCCCGCCGGACGTCGGCCGGATGCGCGCCGACCTGACCAAAGTGCGCCAGTCGCTCTTCAACCTGCTGTCCAACGCCGCCAAGTTCACCCAGGACGGCGAGATCGCGCTGGACGTCCGGCGCGGCGGCGACGGCTTCACCTTCACGGTGCGCGACACGGGCATCGGCATGACGGCCGAGCAGATGGCCGGGTTGTTTGAAGCCTTCGCGCAGGCGGACTCGTCCACCACGCGCAAGTACGGCGGGACGGGCCTGGGGCTTGCGATCACGCGGCGCTTCTGCCGGATGATGGGCGGGGACGCCACGGTGGAGAGCGAGCCGGGCGTCGGGTCGGTGTTCACCCTGCGCCTCCCGGCCTCCGTGCATGAGGCGAAGGCGGCGGGGGACGCGCCGCCCTCCTATCCGGAGGCGCCGCTCCCGGCGACGGGGGACCTGGTGCTGGTGATAGACGACGACCCCGCCGCGCGGGACCTGATGCACCGGTTCCTGTCCAAAGAGGGCTTCCGGCCCGAGACGGCGGGCAGCGGCGAGGAGGGCCTGCGCCTGGCCCGGTCGCTGCACCCGGTCGCCATTACCCTGGACGTGATGATGCCGGGCATGGACGGCTGGGCGGTCTTGCAGCAGCTCAAGGCGGACCCGGAGACGCAGGACATCCCGGTCATCATGCTGACGATGGTGGACGACAAGAACATCGGCTTCGCGCTGGGCGCGACCGACTATCTGACCAAGCCCATCGACCGGGGCCGGCTGGCCGCCCTGCTGGGGCGGTTCCGCTGCGAGGGTGCGGTCTGCAACGTCCTTCTGGTGGAGGACGACGACCCCACGCGCGAGATGATGCGCGCGCTGCTGACCCGCGAGGGCTGGGGGGTGCGGGAGGCGGTGAACGGGCGGGTCGCGCTCGAGCAGGTGGAGGCGGCGCGGCCCGATCTGATCCTGCTGGACCTGATGATGCCCGAAGTGGACGGGTTCGAGTTCGCCCGCCGCCTGCGCGAGCGGCCCGAGTGGCAGGCGATCCCGGTCATCGTGCTGACGGCCAAGGACATCACCGAGGCGGACCGGCTGCGGCTGAACGGTTATGTGGAGAAGATCGTCCGCAAGGGTGCCTGGGACCGTGACGCCCTGCTGCGCGAGATCAGCGGGCTAGTCGCCGCCCGGAAAGGATAGTGGAGAACCCGATGCCGAAGATCCTGCTGGTCGAAGACAACGAGGACAACCGGGACATGCTCTCGCGCCGCCTGACCCGCAAGGGGTACGACGTGACCCTTGCGGTGGACGGCGGGGAGGGCGTGGCGCAGGCGTCGGCCGCCCAGCCGGACCTGATCCTGATGGACATGAGCCTGCCCGTGCTGGACGGCTGGGAGGCGACGCGCCGGATCAAGGCGGACCCCGCGACGCGCGGCATCCCGATCATCGCCCTGACCGCGCACGCCATGTCCGACGACCGCGACAAGGCGGTGGCGGCAGGGTGCGACGAGTACGACACCAAGCCCGTTGACCTGCCGCGCCTGCTGGGCAAGATCGAGGCGCTGCTGGCAGGGGGGGAGAAGACGTGAACGAGGCTGCTCTGGCGACCCTGCGGCACGACCTGCGGAACCCGATCGGGCAGGTCCTCGGCTACGGCGAGATGGTCATGGACGATCTGCGCGAGCTGGACAGGCCGGACCTCGTCGCCGACGTGGAGAAGATCCACGCGGCCGGGAAGCGGCTGCTGGTATTGGTGGACGAGCGCCTGAACGCGGGCGCGCTCGGGCTGTCCGACGCCCCCCCCGCCCCGGCACAGCCGCCGCCGGCCGCCTCCCTCACTGCCCTCCCCCCCAGCGGGGCGCAGGCCGAGAGCGAGGAAAGCGGCCTGCTGCTGGTGGTGGACGACAACGAGGAGAACCGGGACGTCCTGGCCCGCCGCTTGCAGCGGCAGGGCCACTGGGCCGTCACCGCGTCCGGCGGCCGGGAGGCGCTCGCCGCGCTGGCCGACCAGCCCTTCGACCTCGTTTTGCTGGACATCATGATGCCGGACATGGACGGGTACGAGGTGCTGTCGCGCATCAAGAGCGACCCTCGGACGCAGCGGCTGCCGGTCATCATGATCTCCGCGCTTGATGAGACGGACAGTGTGGTCCGGTGCATCGAGATGGGTGCGGCGGACTATCTGCCCAAGCCCTTCAACCCCACCCTGCTGCGCGCCCGCGTCGGGGCCAGCCTGCGCGAGAAGCGCGCCCGCGACCGCGAGCTGCGGTACACGGCGGAGATCGCCGAGAGCTACCGCCGGCTCCAGGAGCTGGAGCGGCTGCGGGATGACCTGACGCACATGATCGTCCACGACCTGCGGACGCCGCTGACGTCGCTCCTGAGCGGCCTCCAGACGGTGCCGCTGGTGGGCGATATGAACGAGACGCAGGCGGAGATGCTGGAGATCGCCGTGGACGGCGGCCAGACCCTGCTCGGCATGATCAACGACCTGCTTGACGTGGAGAAGATGGAGCAGGAGTCGGTGCCGCTGGACCGGACCCAGGTCACTGCGGCAGGCCTGATCGAGCGGGCAGCGGCTCAGGTCTGCCTGCTGGCTCAGTCCAACGGCCTGACGCTGGTCGAGCGGGCCGCGATGGACCTGCCGCCGTTCCCCGGCGACGAGGACAAGCTGCGTCGCACCATCGTCAACCTGCTGGGGAACGCGATCAAGTTCACGCCCGAGGGCGGCACCGTCATCGCCTCCGCCGAGATGGGCGAGGGAGTCATCCTGTTCAGCGTCCGCGACACCGGCGAGGGCATCCCGCCCGAGGCGTTCAACCGCATCTTCGAGAAGTTCGGCCAGGTGGAGAGCCGCAAGGCCGGGCGCAAGATGTCCACGGGCCTGGGCCTGACCTTCTGTAAGCTGGCCGTCGAGGCGCACGGGGGCCGCATCTGGGTGGAGAGCCGCACGGGCGAGGGCAGCGCGTTCTTCTTTACAGTCCCGCGCGCCCTGGAAGAATAGCTTCTTCCTGCTTCGCCCGCTCGATGCCCTCCTGCGTCTCCGCCACCGCTGCGTCCATCTCTTCGGCCACCCGGCGCGAGGCCTCGTCGGATTGGGGTGCCTCCAGAGTCTCCTCCAGCTTGCTTTCCAAAGTCGCCAGGACCTCGTGCGGGTCTACGGTCCGGGTCAGCGCCTCGGCCTCCAGGTCTATGCGGTCGCGGACGGTGGGCATGTCGCGGCGCAGCTCTTCCAGCAGGTCAATGATCTTGGCTGTGCGCTGCTCGGTCAGCATGCTCATCTGAAGTTCAAGCTGCTCGCGCCGCTCGGCGAGCTTGCCCTGCCGGTTCTGGGTGATGAGGATGACCGAGGTCATCAGCAGCGCGCCCAAGCCGATGGCCCCCTGGAGCCAGGCGAACGGCGGGTCGTCCCAGCGCGGCAGGTGCAGGAGCGGCGCGGCGGCATTGACTCCCATCCACAGGCCTGCCCCGACGAGGATGCCGTAGAAGAACTGCGGGCGGCCCAGCCAGGCCGTCAGCGATTCCACGGTGCGCTGGTGCGTGTCCACCTGCTGCTCGGCGAAGGCGTGCAGGGCCACCACGGCATCAATGTTGGCGCTGATGGGGTCGTGCAGGGCGGGGGCGGCCTGTTCGCGCCGACGCCTCAGCCGCATGGATGCCAGCCTCATGGCCGCTCCCCGCGCCGCCGCATCTCGTCCCGGCGCATCGGCATCCGGTCTATCCGGCCCGTCAGGTCGCTCAGGGAGACCGGTGTCGGCCCGCCGAAGGCGACGTGGCCGTCCTTACCGATCAGCAGGACGCGGAAGGAGCCGGGCCGGACGTGGTAGCGGGCGCGCAGGTCCGCGCCACGGCCCGCCCCCGCGCCGCGTCCGAAGACGTCGAAGCGCAGGAGTTCACGGTCGGCGAACTGCGCCCGGCTCTTCGCCAGCAGGGCGTCCTGACGCCGCCAGCGCGAGTCAGCCGGGGAAGGCGCGAAGACCAGCAGGAGCCGGTTCCTGTCGCGGTAGCGGGACAGGTCGCCCTGCGCCCGTGCCGACGGGGCCGGGGCGGCGAGGAGCAGGAAAGGGGACAGCAGAAGAGAGAGCAGCAGGAGCCTGGGCATGATGCTTCCCCTTTTCCTCCCAGACCGCTGGTTGAAACCTGCGATTTCTTGACAGAGTGCCGCCCGCCGTTGTATACTAAGCCTCGGGAACACTGTCGCCGCGCTGTCCCACCGTGCCGTTCCGTATCGTGCCCTTTTAATCCTATTTCCATCAGGGCGGCACAAAAGCGACACCCACGCCCGTATTCGGACGTATCCAGCCTCATTCGGTCGTCAAAATCTAGTCGTCATCAGAAGGAACGCAGTCACGCACATGGCAGAAATCACCACACCCACCGCCCCGGCCATGACCATGCCGGCCGGTGAGACTCGGCTCTCGGCGGGGGCCTCCGGCGGCTACGCCAAGGCCATCGAGATCAAGAACCTGGTCAAGCAGTACAAGAAGGTCACCGCCGTTGACAACATTAGCCTGGATGTCTACGAGGGCGAGATCTTCGGCTTCCTCGGCCCCAACGGCGCGGGCAAGACCACGACCATCAAGACCCTGCTCGGCCTGATCTTCCCGACGGCGGGCGAGGTCCTGGTCCTGGGGAAGCCCGCGGGCGATATTGATGTCAAAGAGAAGATCTCCTACCTGCCCGAGTCGCCCTACTTCTACGAACACATGACCGCCTCCGAAGTGGTCGGCTTCTACGGCAGCCTGTTCGGGCTGACCGGCGTGTCCAAGCAGAAGCGGGTGGACGAGCTGCTGGAGATGGTCGGCTTGCAGGGGACGGGCAAGAAGCCGCTGCGGTCGTTCTCCAAGGGCATGCTCCAGCGCGTCGGCATCGCGCAGTCCTTGATCAACGACCCCAAGCTGCTGTTCTTCGACGAGCCGACCTCGGGCCTGGACCCGGTCGCCCACCGGGACATCCGCGACCTGATCCTGCGCCTGAAGGAAGAAGGCCGGACGATCTTCCTGTCCTCGCACCAGCTCTCCGACGTGGAGCTTGTCTGCGACCGGGTCTCGATCCTGCACGGCGGCAAGATCCGCCGCATCGGACATGTGGACGACCTGATCGCGGGCGCGAGCGTCGAGGTCGTCGCCGAGCGCGTCAAGGCGACGGAAACGCAGATGGCAGCCCTGCGCGAGATCACTTCCCACGTCGAGCAGGTGGGCGAGACGATGATCGTCACGACCAACGCTTCCACCGAGAGCAAGAACCGCGTCCTGGACTGGGTGCGGGCGGCGGGCGGCGACGTGGTTTCCATGACGCAGACCCGGCGCACACTGGAAGACATCTTCTACGAGGTCGTCCACCAGGGCGAGGTCGAGAGCGGCACGGCCTTCGCCATGCCCCCCGCGACGGAGAGCCAAGCATGAACACAATCTGGCTGCTGGCCTCCAGCACGTTCGAAGAAGCGCGCCGCCGGAAGATCCTCCTGGTCTTCCTGTTCGGCGCACTCGCCATCATGCTCATGGGCATGGCCTTCGGTGCCCTGACCCCCGCGCGCGACCTGAACGTCACCAAGAGCCTGGGCCTGGGCGTCATCTCCCTGGCGGGCGTCTTCATCAGCATTATCCTTTACATCACCCTGATCCCCGTCGAGATCGAGCGGCGGACGATCTACAGCATCCTGTCCAAGCCGGTCCAGCGGTATCAATATCTGACCGGGAAGTTCCTGGGCGGCCTGATGACGGTGCTTGCGAACATCGCCCTGATGGGCGTGATCTTCCTGGCGATCCTGACGGCGAAGCTGGTCCAGTACCACCAGCCGGTGGCCCCGACCGACCTGGCCCTGCTCAAGAACTTGCTGATGGTCTTCCTCCAGATGACCCTGCTGGGTGCGGTGGCGATGTTCTTCTCGGTCTTCCTGCCGCCCGTCGTGAACTTCTTCGTGACCTTCGGCGTGTGGCTGCTCGGCACGAGCGGCGTACTCAGCCCCGACGGGCCATTAGGCTTCCTGCACCTGCACCTTTTGGTGCCGAACTTCGGCAATTATGCCATCCAGAACCCATTCATCAACCCCAGCGTCCATGTCAGCCAGGAACCGGCGTACATGGGGCTGACGATCGCTTACGCGCTGGTCTATACCGCCATCCTGCTGATGCTGGGGACGGTGATCTTTGATCGGCGGGAGGTCTGACCATGAACACCAAATCAGGAAACGGCGCGGCGCGGCGCATGCTGCTCGTCGTCGCCCTGCTGCTTTTCGTCCCGATTGCGCTCTTGCAGCGCGGCATTGACCCGATCTACAGCAGAAACTACGCGCCCTCCGAAAGCTTCAAGCAGGGGGCCAAGAACCTGCCTGTCGAGATGGCCCTGGGGGCCTTCACCGGCTTCCGCGAGGCCGTGGCGGGGATGCTGTGGGTGCGCTGCGACGAGTTCTTCCACAACGGCGACTACGAAGCCATCATGCCGCTCATCCGGGTCATCACCTGGCTGGACCCGCATCAGATAGACGTCTATGAGACGGGCGCGTGGCACATGGACTACAACTTCACCGACTCGTCGGAGCGGTCCGACCGGCGCTACATCCCGTTCTCGCTGTCGCTCCTGGGCGAAGGCATCGCCAACAACCCCGAGGAGCCGGACCTGTATTCGGACATGGGCTTCGTCCACTACTTCCGCAAGATCGAGGACTTCCCGCAGTCGGCGTCGTGGTTCGAGAAGGGCTGGAACGTGGTCACCGCGAAGAAGCTCAGCGACATGGACGACCCGACACAGTTCGAAGAGGCCGACAAAGGCGTCATGACGGTCGGACACGGGCTGGCCCATGCCTACGAGTTCAGCGGCAACATCCCGGCCGCACTGGCCCAGTGGAACAAGTGCCTCGCCCTGCACAACGCCCTCATCAAGCAGAAGCCGAGCGACTTCTCGGAGGTGCAGGACCGGGGGATCGCCGAGAAGCAGGTGGCCGAGATGCAGGGCCGCCTGAAGTACCGCCCGATAGACACGGCCAAGCCGCTCGACATGCATTTCGCCCCCCAGCTCGTGCGCGTCGCCCCCAAGGTCTTCGTCCTGAAGGGGACGCTCGCGGCCGTCGGCGCGACCAAGTTCAACCTCGAAACCGGCGAGCGGACCTTCGGCCCCACCGACGGCTGCCGGGTGGAGATCCGGCTCCAGGACGAGGGCTACAAGCTGCCGGTCATCGGCACCTACACGCTCACATCCAGCGTTGACCCTACCGTGACGATCATGCAGGACGCCGTCTCGGTCCGGGGCGGCAAGATCGGCGGCGACCAGGGCCGGAAGATGGACATGAGCAAGGACCCGGACATGTACTCGTTCAAGGCCCCGCGCTACACGGTCACGCTGTACTTCATGCCGAACAACCCGAACGACTGCCCGATCCAGGTGCAGGACCGGATCGGCTGGAAGGGCGAGGGCCTGGGGCCGCAGGCGAACCTGATGGTTTCGGACGGCAAGACGCCGCTGCCGGGCGACGTGACGCCCGTCGCCGGCCTGCGCTATCTGGCCAAGACCTTCACGCTGACGCGCGACGACATCCTGGGCAAAGGGGAGAAGACCTTCAACTAGACAACGCGCTTGATACGGGGTACAATGTCCGTGTCAGGTTTCACGATTTGACCGTGCTAGGCGGGGCGTCTGCGGTGCCCTCTCCTCCAAACCCGCATTATGGGAGGCGGAACTCCTGCCCTCGGATCGCTCACTTACGGATTGGCGCGCGCGCGCAGCGTTGATGGACGGACCCGGCGCAACGGACGACCTCCGAACCTCGTCAGGGTGGGAACGCAGCAGCGATAAGGCGTGTGGCCCGTGTGCCGTCCGGTGCTTCTGACCGGAGCCAGCGGCGCGACGTAACACGTGAGGCAACGACTTCAAAGGCAGGTGCACGGTCAATATAGGCGAAAGGCCCTCCAGGAGCAGCGGCTCCGGGAGGGCCTTTCTTTTAGGAGCCACGGCATGAATTTTGCTGAACATCCTGAGCGAGAGCGGATACTTGACCAGGCTCTCGATGCCCGGACACTCCCGGAGATCGCGACCGCCACGCGGAAACTGCGGGAGTGGGTGCAGCAGAAACCCGGCGACACCGGCATTCGTGAGGCGTTTGAAGGGCTTTCGCTGATGCAGGACATCGCGGAGGAGCAAGAAGCGGAGCGCGCTCATTCACGGCGGGGAACCGTCGCAGTCGGCTGACGGCTTTGGCGGGATGGTCACGCTTTAGAGGTGAACCGTGGTAGAAACCGAGAGCGACGTTGATGAGGCCAGAGAACGGGTTTGCAAACAGGTCCTGAGCGCCGGCACCCTGCCCGAGATCGAGGCCGCCAAGCAAGTCCTGCGCGAGTGGATGAAGGCGCACCCGGAGGAGCAGGGAATGCGCTGGGGCTTCGAGCAGTTGTATACGATTCAGGAGATCATTGAGAACGAGGAAGCCGAGCGGGGGCATTGCAATCAGCGGCAGAATAGTGGGGCCGGCGGATAATCCTCCGCCGGCCCTTGCTCTGTCTGACAGCTTCCGGACGTGTGCTACGGCGTATCTCTCATGGCCGACGCGAACGGGATTGTTCGCCGGGCGGGAAAAATCTTTCACGCCCCGGCTTGGGGTATACTGAGGGGGTATGGCCTACATCTCCCTTTACCGCAAATACCGGCCGCAGACGTTCGAGGATGTCGTCGGGCAGGAACACGTCACGACGACGCTGCGGAACTCCATCATCGAGGGCCGGATCGCAAGCGGCTACCTGTTCACCGGGACGCGCGGGACGGCCAAGACGACCTGCGCGCGTATCCTCGCCAAAGCCCTGAACTGCATCGGGCCGGACGGAAAGCGGGCCACACCGAATCCCGAGCCGTGCGGCGTCTGCGGGCCGTGCCGAGGCATCGCTTCGTCGTCGTTCGTGGACGTGCTGGAGATGGACGCCGCCTCGCACGGCAAGGTGGACGACGTGCGCGACCTGGTGGCCTCCATCAAGTTCCCTCCGATGGAGGGGCGCTACAAGGTCTACATCATTGACGAGGCCCACCAGCTCTCGCGGGACGCCATGGATGCGTTCCTGAAGACCCTGGAGGAGCCGCCGGACGGTGTGGTCTTCGTGCTTGCCACGACCGAGCTGGAAAAGCTGCCGATCACCATCGCCTCCCGCTGCCAGGTGTACGAGTTCAAGCGCGGCTCGGTCGCCCAGATCTCGGCGCGGCTGGCCGACGTGCTGCAAGCGGAGGGCGTCCTGGCTGATGATGCCGCTGTGACACTGATCGCCCGCGCTGCTGACGGGTCGTACCGCGACTCGCTCTCGCTGCTCGAACAGGTCTTAGCCTATCAGCGGGAACACGTCACGGCCAAAGACGTCACGGTCGTTCTGGGGACGATTGACGACGACCTGCTCTTGCAAGTCGTTGACCTCGTCGCGGACTCCGATGCGGCGGGCGCGTTCGGCCTGGTCGGGTCCATCCTGGAGAGCGGCAAGGACGTCCGGCAGTTTTTGAAGAGCCTGGCCGAGAGGTTCCGGGACATGCTGTTCGTCGGCGTCGGCGCGCGGCCCGCCGCGCCGGGCGAGATGGACGACAGCGCGGCGATGCGCGCCCAGGCGGCCCGGTTCGCGCCGTCCACGCTGCTCCAGGCCCTGGAGACGCTGACGGCGGCGGAGCAGGAGACGAAGCGCAGCAACCAGCACCGGCTGCTGCTGGAAATGGCCCTGCTGCGGCTGATGCGGCTGCCCTCGGAGGCCGCGCCGCCCTCAGCGCCCACTTTCGCCGCGCCGCCGCTGAAGCCCCTCGTGACGCCGCCGTCGAGCAACGGCAACGGGGCCAAGGCGGTGCCCGCGCCGGTCGTGACTGTCGCGCCTGCTGTGACCCGCGCGCTGGTGGAAGCCGCCCCCACCCCGGCGGTTCCGGTCGCAACGCCTCTGCATGCCGCCGAAGTGGAACTATCCCCCGTCATCCCCTACGACATGCCGCCGCCGCTGGCCGAGGACGAGCTGCCGGACGAGGACGAAGGCCTGGGCGATGAAGACCTGAGCGTAGGCCTGCTCCTGCCCGGCGATGATGAGCTGGATTCGCTGCCGCTGGACGACGAGGAAGAGATGCCGCGCGATGACATCCCCAGCGATCCTATGCCGAGCATGATGGTCGTCTCCCCAGAGCAGCACGAGCAGGCAGACGACCTGATGCGCGTTCAACAGGTAGCCGCCGAAACCCCCGCGCCGGTTCCGCTCAGGCCCACGCCTGCCGCCGATGCGCCGCCGGAACTGCTCCGGCTCCAGAAGTCCTGGCAGGAGGTGCTGAACCTGGTCGGGAGCCGCAGCCCTGTCGGGGTTCAAGACGTCAAGGCCGCCAAGCCGGTCGCCATACTGGACAATGCCGTCATTCTGGAGTTCAACAATCAGTTCTCCTTCGACCGTGTTCAGGGCAAAGAGAAGGGCCGCAAGATGATCGAGGAGATCATCAACCGGACCCTCGGCGTGGAGCCGGAGACCTACAAGATTAAGTGCCTGTTGCAAGGCCAGCCTCTTCCGACTCGCGGCGTAGTCAGCAAAGTGGCGCAGAGCCTGGCTCCAAAGCCGCGCGAGGCCGCGCCTCCCGCGCCGGACCGGCCTGGCCCGTTTGTGGACGAAGTGATCGCCGTGTTCGGCGGACAACTCTTGGACGACGATTTGAAAGGATAGCAGAACGATGGCAAACCCATTCGGCAAGATGCCCAGCGGCCTGGGCGACCTGATGAAGCAGGCGCAGAAGGCGATGGAGGACGCGCAGAAGGTCGAGGCCGAACTCGACGAGGCGCGCGTCGAGGGTCAGGCCGGCGGTGGCCTAGTGAGAGTGGTCGCGACCGGCAAGGCGGAGATCGTGACGATCAAGATCGCCAAAGAGGTCGTGGACCCTGAAGACGTCGAGGCGCTGGAAGACCTGGTGACACTGGCCGTGCGCGAGGCGGTGGAAAAGGCCAACACCATGCGCGAGGAGCGGCTGAAGAGCGTCATGCCGGCGGGCATGGGCGGCGGCATGCCGGGCGGGCTGTTCTAGGGAAAGACTTCAAGCGACACCCTATGGCCGTTTATTACCCCAAGCCGCTGGCCCGCATGGTCAGCGAATTCGAAAAGCTGCCCGGCATCGGCCCCAAGAGCGCCCAGCGGCTGGCCTTCCATGTGATGCGCCTGCCGGAAGAGGAGACGCGCGCCCTGGCCGATGCCCTGGTCGCCCTCAAAGGCAGCATCAAGTTCTGCAAGCTCTGCCACAACTACTCCGAGGGCGACCTGTGCGACATCTGCGCCGACCCGCGCCGGGACCACTCCAGCCTGTGCGTCGTGGCCGAGCCGCGCGATCTGATCGCGATGGAAAAGACCGGCGAGTTCAAGGGGGTCTACCACGTCCTGCAAGGCGTCATCTCCCCGCTCGACGGCGTGGGCGTGGACAAGCTGCACCTCAAAGACCTGGAACAAAGGGTGGCTGACGGCAACCCGCCGGTGGAAGAGGTCATCCTCGCCACCAATCCTACCGTTGAAGGCGACACGACCTCCATGTACATCGCGCACCGCCTGAAGCCGCTCGGGACGAAGGTGACGCGCATCGCCCACGGGATGCCGGTCGGCGGCGATTTGGACTACGCGGACCAGGCGACCATCATCCAGGCGTTCGAATTCCGGCGCGAGATCTGAGCGGCGCGGGCCAGCATCTTAGCCGGCGTTTTTCGGGTCAAGAACACCGCTAGACATTCCGCCCGGTTTTTGTTATAATAGGTACAGACATGGCCGATCTTGACAAAACACGCCTCAACGGCGATGACCCCGACCGCACCCGGCTCCCCTCGGTGGATCCCAGCCGCACCCAGATGCCCGACCCGAATCGGACGCGGCTGCCCGCCGTGGATCCGAACCGGACGCAGATGGCCGACCCCAACCGGACGCAGATGGCCGACCCCAACCGGACGCAGATGGCCGACCCCAACCGGACGCAGATGGCCGACCCCAACCGGACGCGGCTGGGGGCCGGGCCGGTGTCCGGCCCGCGTGCCCTGACCTTGGGCGCGGTGCCGGGCAACGCTTATGCATTGGCGAACGATCTGGCGCGCGAACACGTCCTGTTCGACATCCGGGCGGGCATGGGCGGGGCGGGCGCGCGGCTGCCGCTGAACATTTCTCTGGTGATCGACAGGTCGGGCAGCATGGAGGGCGAGCCGCTGGATTACGCCAAGCGCGCCTGTGCCTATGTCGTGGACCTGCTCGAACCCGACGACATCCTGAGCGTCGTGACGTTTGAAGAGGGCGCGGACATCATCATGCCGGCCCGGCGCGTCGCCAACAAGGCGCTGGTCAAAGACTACATCAACCGCATCTACACCGGCAACACCACCAACCTCTATGAAGGCTTGATGACCGCCTGCCAGCAGGTCGCCTCGGTCAAGACGGCCAACACCCTGAACCGCGTCCTGCTGCTGACCGACGGCGAGCCGACGGCGGGGACGCGCGACTTCGCCTCCATCGTCGGCCAGGCCGCCGAGCAGAAGGGACGCGGAATCACGGTAACGGCATTGGGCTTCGGACCCGACTATAATGAGGAGCTGATGGCCGGGATCGCCCGCCGGTCGGGCGGCAACTACTACTACATCGCCCGGCCCGAGCTGATCCCCGAGGTCTTCCGGCGAGAGCTGGACACCTTGATGAAGATCACCGCCCGCAACCTGCGCCTGCGCCTGGCCCTGTCGCGCGGCGTCACGGTCCGCCAGGTCTACGGTCAGCAGCCGGTCTTCGGCACGCGGACCGCCGAGGTGACTTTGATCGACGTCGAGCAGTCCACCGGCCTGTCGTCGCTGTGGGAGCTGGAGATGACGCCGCGCCCGCCGGGTACCTACCGGCTGGGCGTGGCCGAGCTGCTGTACGACGACGCCCTGACGGGCCGGCAGGAGCAGATCGGCGCGGACGTAGTGGTCGAGTTCACCGGGGACCGCCTGCGGGTGGCGGCGGGCGTGGACCGGCGCGTCGCCTCGGAGATCGAGGTAGCCCGCGCCGCACGGTCGCTGGACCGGACGGTGATGGGGATGAAGACGCAGGCCTTGGACAGAACGCAGGTGATGGGCGAGCTGAACCGGACGAAGACGCTGATGCTAGATCAGGGGAAACTCGCCCAGGCGCAGCAGATCACGCAGGCGATGTCGGACATCCAGGGCGGCGGCTCGGTGGAGAAGACCCTGATGGGGACGATCTATACTCTGGACCAGGGGAAGACGAAGTAAAGGGCAGGGGAAAGGACGAGTGATTGAAAGCACTCGCTGACGCCGGATTTGTCCAGGGGACAATGGACCGGATAACACCGGGCGTCCGCCTGTTTACATCGTCTCCCTCTTCTGTCCCCTGGACAAGTCCTCTTCAGCGAGTGATTTCAATCACTCGTCTCGGCTTATCATGCTCGGTAAACAGACGATTTGAAAAACTACTACGCGATACTTGAAGTGCCCGTCGGCTGCGGCGTGGCCGACATCCGCCAGGCCTATCGTCGGCTCTGCCAGGAGTACCTGGACGACCCCGTCGGGTTTGCCGAGCTGAAAGAGGCGCACGAGGTCCTGACGACGCCCGCCCGCCGGGCCGACTATGACCGGGCCGCTTGGGGCGAGACGTTCGTCCCCGAGGGGGCCGGTACGGCGGTCCTCCTGGCCGGCGGCTCGGTTTTGCCCGCCGCAGTGATGCTCTCGTCGGGCGCGGCCTCTTCCTCGGGCGGGTCCCCTACATCCGGCGCAACTCTCCTGCCCGGCGCGACCCTCCTCCCTGGTGCGACTCTCCTGCCCGGCGCGACACTGATGCCGGGCGGCGGTCTGCCTGCCATGCTTGACACTTCGGGCGGTGGGGGCCACTGCCCGATGGGGCCAGCGGCGCAGTGCCCCGTCCTCTTGGGCCGCACCGCGCCGAGCGACTCCTATTGCCCCGAATGCGGCTTCCTACTGGCCAGCCTGAGCGCCGTCACCGAGGAAGCGCCCGTCGAGGATGATGGCGGCATCCGGCTGGAAGAGCCGGGCGGGAAGAGCCACCGGCTGCGCGTCGGCCCCAACGTCGTCGGGCGCGAGGGCGCAGACGTCCTACTGCCTGACAAGACCGTGTCGCGCCAGCACGCGCGCCTGGATGTCGCTGAGGACGGCACCGTCACCGCTGAGGACCTGGGCAGCACGAACGGCACGCAGGTGGGCGGGGAAGTTCTCGTCCCGCACATCCCTCGGACGATCAATGCGGGCGACCGGGTGCGCTTCGGCAGCGTCGTGACCGAGATGCGCCGGCCCTCGGAGCCGGCCAGTGTGCCTCCCGCAGCCGAAGGGGCTGACACCGCGCCCGAAGCGCCCGAAGCGCCGCGCGAGCCGGCCCGCGCGCAGGTCGTTGAGACGCGCGAGGAGGGCGGTCAGGCGTTCCCACTCTTCGCGGGTGTGACGACGTTCGGGCGGCGGGCAGACAACAGCGTCGTCCTCCAGGGCGACCCTTATGTCTCGGGCAGCCACGCGCAGATCGTCGCCGAGGGGGACGTGTTCGTCCTGACCGACATCGGCAGCACGAACGGCACGCTCCTGAACGGGCAGCGGCTGGTCATCGGCGAGCCGCAGACGCTCAAACCGGCCGACCTCGTCCTGATCGGCGGCACCGCCATGCGCTTCGAGCTGCTGGAGGCGGCTGAAGCGACGACCGACGCAGAGGCTCCCGCCGAGGGCATCCCCGCCGAGCCGCGCGAGCGGATGGCCCCCGAGTACGATGTTCCGGACGACGAGGCGGACAACGGCATCCCCACGCGCGCCGCCCACCCGCAGGATGTCCCGGTGCAAGATGTCCCGGCAACAGACCCCCCAACTCAAGTGGAAAGATAGCACACACCATGCCAGAGGCGATGACCAGCTTAGAAAGCAGCAGCCAGGAGAAGACCGCGCGCCTGGACCGGGACGAACTCAGCGAGGGCTGGGCCGAGGTCGGGCGGCTGCCCCGGATGGTCGCCTCGGTCAAGCTGGGCGCGAAGACGGACCTGGGCCGGGTGCGCGACAACAACGAGGACAAGTTCGACTTCTTCGAGCCGGAGGACCCGGCCGTGCTGGCGACCAAGGGCAGCTTCTACGCCGTGGCCGACGGCATGGGGGGCCACTCGGCGGGGCAGATCGCCTGCGAACTGGCCCTGAAGACGGTCATCGGGACCTATTACGCCGGCCAGAGCGCGGACGTGGAGCTGGGCCTGCGCCGGGCGGTGGAGCAGGCGAACGGGCTGATCTACGATACCGCCCAGGCGATCCCCGACCGGCAGGGAATGGGAACGACCCTGACGGCCGCCGTCGTCCGCGAGGACCGGCTGACACTGGCGCAGGTGGGGGACAGCCGGGCCTACCTGCTGCGCGGCGGCGTCTTCACGCAGCTCACCGAGGACCACTCGTGGGTGGCCGAGCAGGTGCGGCTGGGGACGATGACCCTAGCGGAGGCCTCGGTTTCCCCGTTCCGCAACATCATCACCCGCTCCATCGGCACGGCGGCGGCGGTCGAGGTGGACCTCTTCACGCACGAGGTGCGTGTCGGGGACACTTTCCTGCTCTGCTCCGACGGGCTTTCCGGACACCTGGAGCCGGAGGAGATGCAGGACCTCCTCCAGCGGCACGGCCCTTCGGTCGCCGCGCTGGCTTTAGTGGAAGCGGCTAACGAGCGCGGGGGCCGCGACAACATCACTGCCCTGGTCCTGTCCGTCCGCGCCCTCGCGCCATATGGCTCCGCGTCCGCCTATGAAGGCAGCGCCCCGGACCAGGCCGGCGCGGGCATGGGCGCGGACATGAACGGCCCGGCAAAGGAAGAAAAGGCGTCCCGCTGGGGGCGGCGCAAGTAGGGCCTTCGGCTTAGAGGCAGGAGTATTCAGCATTGGCCGTCTCGTCCAACACCGTCCTCGGGAAGTACCGCATCATCCGGGAGATCGCCCGCTCCAACGACATCGTTTATGAGGCGATCGACCCGACGATGGCCCGGCGCGTCGCCGTCAAAGAGTTGCAGCTCCCCCCGCATCTCGCGGGCGCGCAGAAGCGCGAGCGCATCGAGCGATTCTACCGCGAGGCGAAGGCGGCGGGCACGCTGTCGCACCGCAACATCGTCACCATCCACGACGTGGGGCAGGAGAACGACCGGCACTTCCTGGTCATGGAGTATCTGGAAGGCCAGTCCCTGCGCGACATCCTGCAAATGCAGGGGGCGCTGCCGCTCAAGGAGACCGTCGAGATCACCTTGCAGCTCTGTGATGCCCTCGCTTACGCCCACTCGCGCGGGGTGGTCCACCGGGACATCAAGCCCGACAACGTCCATATCCTGCCCGGCGGCATCATCAAGCTGACCGACTTCGGCATCGCCCGCATCACCGCTGAGCCGAGCATCACGACGCAGGGGCAGGTCTTCGGGACCCCCTCCTATATGTCCCCGGAGCAGGTCGCCTCGCACACGGTGGACCACCGCACCGACCTCTTCTCGCTGGGCATCACGCTGTACGAGATGCTGACCGGGCGCAAGCCGTTCGTCGGCGACAGCGTCATCACCATCACCTACAACATCATGAACAACCAGCCGGCCATGCCGGTCGGCATCCCCCAGGCCTTGCAGCAGATCTTGCAGCGCGCCCTGGCCAAAGACCCCAACCTGCGCTACCAGAACGCCGCCGCCATGGCCGCAGACCTGCGGGCCGAGAAGTTCGCCCTGACCTCGCCGACGCCCCCCGCCCAGGCCGCCCATGTCGGGCGGGCGGCACCCCTGACTTTCGCGCCCGGCCCGCCGCAGACGATGGAAACCGGCACGGTCCCCCCCGAGATCTCCGGGATGCCCGTCGCCGCGCCCATCGCCCCGTCTCCGCCCGGCTTCTCCGCCCCCGGCCCTTCCCCGACCGGCGCGCAGGCCTACCCCGCACAGTCTTACTCGTCCCAGATCGATCCGACCCAAGCCATCCCGCCGACCGAGGCCGTCGCCCAGGCGCGCGCCGACGAGGCCGCCCGCGACCGGCAGTGGCGGCGCTCCGGGACGGAGCGGATGGTGAGCCTGGTCCTGCCGATCCTGGGCCTGCTGGCCCTGCTCGCCCTGATCGCCTGGGGCATCCTCAATGTCGTCAAGTCCCTGAGTGCCCACGCGGCCAAGCGCGCCGACGCCGGGCAGCTCGTCCGGCCCGCGCCCGGCTCGCTCCCCACGGACGCCTACATCGCCGCCGCCGCGCCCCCGCCGCCCGCGCCCACCGCCCCCGGCTCGCCCGTGCCGTTGACGGCAGCGGCTCCGGCACTCCTCCCCTCGAGCGCCGCCGCGCCGGCCGCCGTTCCCGCCTCCTACCCGGCCGCCTCGGTCGCTCCGACCGGACCGCGCTACGACTCCACCGCGGCCGCCGCGCTGGACGCCCAGGGTAACGCCGCCTGGTCATCTGGGCGAGCGGCGGAGGCGCTGGACGCCTGGGAGAAAGCCGCCCAGACCGACCCGACCAGCCCGGCCGCCTCGGAGGCCCGCCGCAGCGCCGTGAGCCACTACAAGGAGATGGCCCAGGCGGCGGCGGCGGCGGGCCGGACGGAGGAGGCCCGGACGGACTGGCAGAAGATCACGCAGATAGACCCCGGCAGCGACGAGGCGATGTTGGCCGCCCAGAGCATCGGCGGCACCGAACCCACGATGGCCCCCGCGACTCCTACGGACGGCGGGATTCCAGGCGTCGGGATGTCGCGGTAAGCTCTCCCCGCGTCACGAGGTGGGTTCGTTCCCGTCCCCGCCGGGTATTTCCTCTCCATGCCTACCTCTTCTCCTTCCCCTGACCCCGTCCGTATCGGGCTGATCGGCCCGCGCGGCTTTGGCGCGTTCTGCGCCGGTGCTTACCACGCAGCGGACGCCGCCCGTGTCGTTGCCTTCGCGGGCCGGGACGCCTCCAACCTCAGACTGCTGGCCGACCAGTATGGCGTCCCACGCACCTACACCGACTGGCGCGAGATGCTGCATGACCCGGACGTGGAAGTCGTCCACATCGTCACGCCGCCTGACAGACACGCCGAAATGACCGTGGCGGCATTGGAGGCAGGGAAGCACGTCTTCGTGGAGAAGCCGCTGGCGACCACCGATGAGGACGCGCGGGCGATCTTGGCGGCGGCGGACCGAGCAGGAAAACTCGCGGGCATCAACTTCGTCATGCGCTATGACCCGCTGTACCAGGCGGTGCAGGGCATCGCCCGGTCGGGTTGGCTCGGGCCGCTGACGCACATTGGGTTTGAGAACTATGCTTCGGACGAGGGTCTGGATGACGGCCACTGGTTCTGGGACCCGGTCGCCTCGGGCGGCATCTTTGTGGAACACGGCGTCCACTTCTTCGACATCATCGGGGCAATCGCCGGCAGTGCGGCCCATAATGTGTCGGGGAAAACATGGACGCGCGGCGACGGAACGGATAAGCAAGACAGGGTGATGGCGCTGGTGACGTATGAGAACGGCATCGAGGCGTCTTTCTATCACGCCTTCAACCGGCCCGGCGCTCTGGAGCGACAGACGGCACATTTCGCCTTTGAGCGCGGCCATGTCGCCCTGCACGGATGGATACCGACCTCGCTGGACCTGACGGCGATCGTAGACGAGGCAGGCCGGGCGGGTCTGGAAACGCTTATGCCACTGAAAGTCGTGGCTGAGGGTGCCATGGCTCCCCTGGTTCATGGCAACGGCAAACCCTACGACGTCTCGGCCCGCGTCCGCGCCCACCGGAGCCTTGGCGAGCCGACGCCGGTCTATCTGAAGGCCGTCCAGGACGCGATGGCGGACTTCGCCCGCGCCGTGCGGGACCCGTCGCACACGCCGCTGGTGACGGCTAAAGAGGGGGCGGAGAGTTTACGGGTGGCGAACGCGGCGCGGGCGGCGGCGATCAAGGCCGCGTAGGGGCGGGGAACCCCGCCCCCTTCAATTCGTGCCTTCCTCAATCCGCGCCCTTTCACACTCCCTGCGCTCCCCCACACTCTTTCCGCACCCACCCCGCCACAGCCCCCGCATCTTCCAGAGGCAGCAGATGGCCCGCGCCGGGCACCACCGTCAGCGTCGCGCCCGCTATCTTTTCTGCCACTTCGCGCCGCAGGACGTCCGGCGGCAGGACGGGGTCCGCTTCTCCGGCGAGGACGAATGTCGGCACCGCGATCTTCGCGGCCAGTTCGGAAAGGTCTTCGCGGCTGCCCTCGTCGGCCCAGCTCTTCCAGGCGACGCGCGAGGCGCGCAGGTTATCGGCGAGGGTCAGCGCCTCATACTCCGGCCCGAGCGGCAGTTTCGCGATGGTCTTCAGCGTCCCGCGGGCGGCATCCTCTTTCCCCCACCCCGCCCGCATTTTGGCCCGCGCGTCTTCAGTCATCGGCTCGGGGAAGAGGGGCGAAGGGGCGACCAGCAGCAGGCGTTCCAGGCCCGCCGGGCGGGCGGCGGCTAGAGCCTGCGCCGCCTTGCCGCCCATCGAGTGGCCGACCAGGGTGTACTGGGTCAGGCCGAGGGCGGCGATCAGACTTGCCACGTCGCCCGCCATGTCGGCGACGGCGTAGCCGGTCGGGGGCGCGTCCGAGTCGCCCCACCCGCGCCCGTCGGGGGCGAGGCAGCGGAACTGCCCGGCCAGCAGTTCCATGACCGGCCCCCAGGTGCGCGCGGAGCCGCCGAAGTAGTGCAGGAAGATCAGGGCCGCGCCGTTCTCCGGGTCGCCCGTTTCGGCGAGGTTCAGGCGGAACCCGTTGACGGTATAGTTTATACATCTTAATGCTGTGTATCTCATGGGGCACTTGTACCCCGAAGAAGCGAGGAGGCTCATTTCATGGCGACAGAGACATTCGATGCGATCATCCTCGGCGCGGGCCAGTCCGGTGATCCCTTGGCACGCGCCCTGGCGGGAGCCGGGAAGCGCGTCGCGATCATCGAGCGTGAGGCGGTGGGCGGAACCTGCGTCAACCGGGGCTGTACGCCTACCAAGACGATGGCCGCCTCCGCCCGCGTCGCCCACCTCGCGCGCCGGGGCGCGGACTTCGGCGTGGAAACAGGGCCGGTGACGGTGGATCTGGCGAAGGTGCGCCAAAGGAAGCGGGACATCGTGACCAGCTTCCGTGAGGGGGATGAGAAGCATTTGACCGGGACGGACGGCGTGACCCTGATTCGCGGCGAGGGCCGCTTTACCGGCCCGAGGACGGTGGAGGTCGCGCCGAACGGCGGCGGCGAGGCCCGGACCTTGACCGCCCCGCAGGTCTTCATCAACACCGGGGCGCGGGCGACGGTGCCGCCGATTGACGGCCTGACCGACGTGACGTATCTGGACTCGACTTCGATCATGGAGCTAGAAGCGGTGCCGGACCATCTGGTCATCCTGGGCGGCAGCTACATCGCCTTGGAGTTCGGCCAGATGTTCCGCCGCTTCGGCAGCCGCGTCACGGTGGTCGAGAAGTCGGAGCATCTGCTGGGCCATGAGGACCCGGACGTGGCCGAGGAGATGGCGAAGATACTGGCGGAGGACGGCCTTCAAATCCACCTGGGCGCGTCGGCCTCGCGCGTCTTGAAGACGACCGCCGGCGTTTCGCTGACGGTCAAAACAACGGACGGGGAGATGGTGGTGACTGGCTCACACCTGCTGGTCGCCGTGGGGCGGACGCCGAACACGGAGGCCCTGAACCTGGAAGCAGCAGGCGTCGAAACCGACGCGACCGGCCACGTCAAGGCGAACGAGCGGCTGGAAACGACGGCGGAAGGCGTCTGGGTGCTGGGGGATGTCAAGGGCGGCCCGCAGTTCACGCACATCTCCTATGATGATTTCCGGATACTGCGGGCCAACTTGATTGACGGCGGCAGTCGGACGACGTCTGACCGTCCAGTCCCTTACACCGTTTTCACCGACCCGCAACTGGGCCGCGTCGGCATGACCGAAACGGAGGCGAGGAAGGCCGGCAAAAACATCAAAGTCGCCACCCTGCCCATGACCGAGGTGGCCCGCGCCATCGAGACGGACGAGACGCGCGGCTTCATGAAGGCGGTGGTTGATGCCGACACGTCCCAGATCCTGGGGGCGGCGATCTTAGGCGTGGACGGCGGCGAGGTCATGGCCGTCCTGGAAGTCGCCATGATGGGCCACCTGCCCTACACCGCCTTGCGGGACGCGACCCTGGCCCACCCGACATTGGCCGAGTCGCTGAATAATCTGTTCATGGCGCTGGATTAGGGGCGGGCGCGGGGCGCGGGCGCTCCCGGCCCTGAAGGCCCGGGGCTTCATCTCACGCCTTCCGCCGCTTCCGCGCCCCGACGACCAACCCGCCGACTCCTAGGGCGAGCAGCAGGCCGAAGGAGACCGTCGTGGAGGCTTCTGGGACGGGGCTGGCATTCAGCACCAGGGAAAGGTCGTCCGCGTAGCCGTCGTTGTAGGCACCGTCGGTGCGCGTCATTTGCAGGTTCACGTTCACCGACTGCGCCCCGATGGGCACGAAGCCGTTCATCGAGCGGAACAGCAAGCCCGACGTGCCGCCCCGGTCCGCCGAGGATACGGGGCCGATCTGAGCCGACCCAAGAGCCGCCCCGCCCGCGCCGAGGAAACTCAGCGACAGTATAGCATTGTCGTTCTGGCCGTCGTAGCCTCCGAGATACGCGGACAGCGTGAACGCGGCCTTGCCGGCGTTGATGACGCTTGCCTCGGGCAGCAGATTGATGAGCTGGGCGGCGCTGGACGAGGCGTTGTTCGGCCCGCCGGCGAAGTAATTGAGGCCCCGGTCGGCGGGGCCGGGGTCCGTCGGGAGGGGGCCACCGTTTGGGCCGTATTGTACGACGGTGAAGCTGCCGGTCGTGGTGAAGCTGGGGACAGGCTCGATGTCGTTGCTGGAGGCGCTGCCGGGGCCAGCCTCAGCATTACCATTGACGATGAGGTTGGAGCCGAACTGGGCGCGAACGGGGGAGATGGCGAGTGCTGAGACGGTGAGGAAGGTGGCGGCGAACGCCGCCGTCTTGAGCGTGGCGTGGTTAAAGGTGTGCATGAGTCAGGTCCTTTTGATTCTAATCATAGAGGCTTGATTGCCTGCGGCGGGGGTAAAGCGGGACGCCGGTAAGAATACTTGCTGCACAAATCATGCCAAGTCGTTGGGATGGGGCGCGGCGGGGCAAAGGGGCGCGATAAATCGCGCCCCTACGGGATTTTCTTCAACCCCAGAGGGGTTTTCACTCAAGAGTAGCCCGGCCCTTCAGGGCCGGGTGTTTTCACAGCTTCATCAGGGCGCGCAGGCTCCGGATGTGGGCCGTGTTCACCGATTTGAGGCCGACGGTGCGGCCCAGGTCGACGCCGCTGTCCACCAGGAAGGTCCGCAGGCTGTGCGTGAAGGGCGGCATCGTGAAGGACTTCGGCTGGGAGAAGTCGGAGCAGATGTTGTCCCCGATCAGCTTCGTGATGCAGCCTTGCATCTTGAACTCGTAGGTGATATTGGGGCGTACCGGCCCGGCGGAGAATCGGCCCCCGGCGTCTTTCGCGCTCACCTCAGCGTTGCTGAAGCCGCCGCCCTTGGGTGCCCACATGATGTGGAACTGGTCCACGCCCACCGACGGCTCCGACCAGAAGACGACGATGTGGGCGTCGCCGGTCAGCGTCGCCGGGGTCGTCTGGAACGAGTTGATGACCGGCGGCAGCGGCTTCGGGTCGCCGATGGGCGGGCCGGGCGCGGCGTGCGTCGTGAAGGAGAGGGCCGCCGTGCAGAACGTCTCCCAGGGCTTGCCGTCCATCTCGTTGTCCGGAATGCCTGCGGTGGTCGTCCTCGGGCACAGGTGGAAGAAGTATTCGGTGCCCGCCTGGAGGTCGAACTGGGTGGAGTTGTCGGGGTCGTGGCTGTTGATGTCCACGGTCTGCACGAGCTGCCCCATCTCGCTGCTGGCGCCCGTGGCATAGACCTGGACGTTGTCGGGCATCTGCCCGAGGACCTGGAAGATGATCCGCACGGTGGCCGTCGAAACGGTGAGCGGGCCGATCTGGGTGATGCTGACGACATTGATCTCTGTCATGGTTCTTCTCCCGTCACTTCCCGTTATTGGAGCGCGATGAGGATGGGGACCAGGCCCAGGCCCTCGGGCCAGGGGCGCAGCGCCTTGCCGATAACGGACCCGAAGGCCAGCAGCGGGTCCCCGGCCTTCATGGCGTGGCCGGGCGTCGGCGAGGTCGTCAGCAGGTCACCCGCCTCGACCGCCCCATACTGCGCGTCCACCTTGCAGTAGGCTTTGCCGACCAGGGAGATCGGCTGCCGGTCGTCCCCGGACTCCTGCTTGTCCATGACGATGGCGGGCTTGTAGCTGCCTGCGCCCGAGACGACTCCGACGACGCCCTTCTCGTAGGCCCGCCGACTGGGCCGGATCTCCCCTTCGGCGTTCAAGGCCATCACCGTCCCCGGCTCGGCGAGGCCGCTCCGCGCGACCGAGAAGTCTTCGGCAAGGTCGGCGTTCACCAGGGTGATGTCGCCCGTCACCGCGACGTTCCCTTCGAAGAACCCGGCGTTGACCGGCCCCTTCGCGAACAGGCCCGTTCCGCTCGTGCTGAAGGCTGAAAGTCCGTTGCCTCTGGTGCTGACGGCGCGGACCCCGTCATTGCTGGTGCTGATGCCGCTGACGCCGGGCTGCGTTTGCGACTGCGCGAAGACGGCCGTGCCGGACGTGCTGAACGAGGAAAGGCCGTTGCCGCTGGTGCTGACGGCGCGGACGCCATCGCCCGTGGTGCTGATGCCCGTGGTGCCGACGCCGCCCTGGCCGGAGTTCTGGCCGAAAACGGCGGAAAGTTTAGGGTCGTTCGTCGTGCCGGTGAGGTTCGTCATGGGGGTTCTCCTGGATCGGCCTGCTTGGAAGTGCTGCTTGGAAGTGCTGCGGTCGGAAGTGCTGCGGTCGGAAGTGCTGCGGTCGGAAGTGCCGGGATCGGAAGTGCGCTGGGGCCGGGGCAAAGGTGCATCGGTGGGCGAGAGGGTCGTCAACGGCGTGTGTCTCAACGCCCGGCGGCATGGCCCCCTCTCGCCTGCCCCTATTCTAGCAGAAGCAGGCGAGGGGCGTAATGGCCTAAAAGGCTAGGTTTTGTTGTAAAATAAGTCACAGTCGGTCCGCCGCGCCGGAAAGAATAGGCGGGAACCCGCTGCGAAGAAAGGCCCCAACGCCCATGCCCCTGTCACACCGGCCCGCGACCCCGCGGGACATAGACGCCTGCTGGCGGATCGTCCGGGGCGACCGTTTCTACCCGCCTGCCCTGCACGAGAGCCGGACAGCCTTCTGGCAGCGGATGATAGCCGAGGAGGCTCTGCTGTCCGTCGTGGTGGAGGACTCCGAGCGCCCCCCGGAGACGCGCCTGCGCGCCTTCTCGTTCAGTGTGTTCGTCTCGGACGCCTTCGCCGCCGAGGCCAAAACCGCGCTGCCGCCCGGCCTCGCCGGCCACCTGCACGCGCGGGGGCTAGCCGATGACTCGCCGGTCCTCGGGCACTCCGCGGTCGGCCGCGCCAACGCGCACGGCGGGCTGAATGTCGTACTGAATCCTTTCGGGTACGCCTGGGACGCCACGGAGGAGGCCGTCCTGGAGGTCACGGAGATGATGTTCGGGTGCCTATTCACCTACCACGCGGGGTATCAGATCAAGGAGATACTGCTGGAAAACCATAGCTGGGAGCGGGCCGTGAAGAACATGGCAGCGGGTCTGCGGGTACGCACCGACTATCGGACTCACTTCGCCGCCCGCCCGGACGCCGCGCCGCCGGGGCAGCCGCCGATCCTGCTCGGACTGACCCGCGAAGAAGCGTTTGAATCGCTCGGCAACCGCTTCTTCCCATTGTTCGTCTGCTCCCGACCTTGCTTCGGCTTCCGGCGCAGCGAGCAGCGCCTGCTGGAACACGCCCTGCGCGGCGGCACCAATGAGGAGGTCTCCGTGGCGCTCGGCGTCTCGCTCTCCGCCGTCAAGAAGTCCTGGGAGGCGGTCTACGCGCGCGTCGCCCAGGCCGCCCCGGAGCTGATCGCCCAGCCTTCGGAATCGCCGGGGCCGGGCCGGGGCGCGGAGAAGAAGAACCGCCTGCTGACCTACCTGCGCCAGCACCCCGAGGAGCTGCGCCCGTACCATCCGTGAGGGCAGGGGGGATGAAGAAGCGCTCCTGGCCCTTCCGCATCACCGGCCATTCATGGCCGGGTTTTTCATGCAGGAATCCCCATACTCTGCGCCGAAACTACACGCAAGACCATCCTAAAAGCATTCGCACACATAAAAGCGTTTCCATCCAAGCATTCGCACAGGAGCAAACCCCTTGGCCCAAGTCACCCTCACACACCTCTACAAGCGTTTCGACAAAACGACCGCGGTGGACGATCTCTCGCTGGAGATCCGGGACCGCGAGTTCATGGTCCTCGTCGGACCATCCGGCTGCGGCAAGACCACGGCCCTGCGGATGATCGCCGGACTCGAAGAAGTGTCCGACGGCGACATCCGCATCGGCGAGCGGGTGGTCAACACGGTCTCGCCCAAGGACCGCGACATCGCCATGGTCTTCCAGAACTACGCTCTCTACCCGCATATGAGCGTCTACGACAACATGGCCTTCGGCCTGAAGCTGCGGCGCGTTCCCAAATCGGACATCGACAAGCGCGTCGGCGAGGCGGCGGGGCTATTGGGCATCGAGGCCCTGCTCCAGCGGCGGCCCGGCCAGCTTTCCGGCGGCCAGCGCCAGCGCGTCGCCCTGGGCCGGGCCATCGTGCGCGAGCCGCAGGTGTTCCTGATGGACGAGCCTTTGTCGAACCTGGACGCCAAGCTGCGGGTGCAGACGCGGGCGGAGTTAATCAAGCTGCACCGGCGGCTGGGGATCACGACGATCTATGTCACGCACGACCAGGTGGAGGCGATGACGATGGGGGACCGGATCGCGGTCATGTCCGGGGGGCAGTTGCAGCAGTGCGCGCCACCGATGGAGATCTTCCTGCACCCGGTCAACATGTTCGTCGCCGGCTTCATCGGGACTCCATCCATGAACTTCCTGAAGGCGACTTTGAAGAAGGACGGCGAGGGGTACATCGTGGACGGCGGCAGTTTCACGGTCGCCGCGCCGCCCGCGCCGGACGGGGCCTTGGCCCCCTACGCCGGGAAGTCGGTGATCTTCGGCGTCCGCCCCTCGGACATCTTCGACAAGAGCTTGCGGAACCCCGTGGACGCCACGGCGGGGAACACGGTGCGGACGGCCGTAGACGTGTCCGAGCCTATGGGCGACATCATCACCCTGTACCTGACCTGCGGCCCGCACTCCCTGGTGGCGACGATTGACGCCGAGACGGGCGCGAAGGACGGGCAGGCTTTAGACGTGGTGTTGGACCTGGCGAAGACGCACCTGTTCGACCCGGAGACGGAGAAGGCGATCTGCTAGGCAGAGCCGGCACCAAGACAACACAAGGAGACACGACTCGATGACCGTTTCGCTGAACAGCCGGATCTGCGCTGGGGGCGCATCGCTGCTGGCACTGGCCGCCCTGGGCGGCGGCGTGGCCCGCGCGCAGGCACCCGGCGACCCGCCGCCGCCCGCCGCGACTACGCCCGTCACGCCGCCCGCGACCGATACGACGCCGACCGCCCCGCCCGCCCCGGCGACGCCGCCGGCGACCACGCCGCCCCCGGCGAGTACGACGGGCGGGAACGACCCGGCCTCGTCCACGCCCAGGAAGCGCGCCCGGTTCCGCATCGGGCCGGAAGTGGGCGTTTATTTGCCGACTTCCTCCAAGGCACGGGACCAGTTCGGCAGCAGTTGGCTGACCATCGGGCTTGGCATCGGCAGCATCGGGCGGGTCCGCAAGGAGGGGCAGACCTCCTTCGATTTGCAGGTGCTGTATCAGTCCCGCAGCGGCAACCACGCCTTCCTTGCCCCGGTCGGGGTCGGCTACCGCGTGGCACTCAGCCAGAGCGGCGGGGCGACGACCTATGCCGGCGCGACGGCCGACGTCTACTTCGCGGACATCCGCTCGGGCGACTACGACGTGCATTCAGGGGTACGAACCGGCTTCGGCGGCAGCCCGCTGATCGGCGTCACTTTCGGTGACAGCGGGTTTCTGGAGGCGCGCTATTTGATCGTCTCCAAGATCAGGGGCTTTGACCTGAGCGGCCTGAACCTGACGGCGGGGTATCGGTTCTGAAATTCTGCCGATCCTCTCCCGGCACGCGAGCGTGCCACCCTCCCCTCGGAGGGAAGGGGTTCCGATGAACGGGAGGGGAAGCAACTTTTCCGCCCGCTCCGTGTCTCACCTTTTAGAGCCTGCTTTTCCCACCCGGCTCCCAAGGAGACACACGATGAACGGCACGATGAACGGCACGATGAACAGAATGGCGACACGCACCGCACTGGCCCTGGCAGCGGCGGGCCTCCTCTGCCTGCCCTTGACCGCCCAGGCGAAGCCGCCCAAGGCCCCCGCGAAGCCCAAGGCTCCTGCCAAAGGGGCCCCCACCGTGGCCGGCGACTGGAGCGGGACCCTGGACGCTGGCGGGACGAAGCTCCGGTTGGTCGTACACTTCACCTCTCGGCTCGGCGGCGGGCTGGCGGGGACTCTAGACAGCCTGGACCAGGGCGCGAACGGCATCCCGTTCAGCCTGGTCCGGCAGACAGGCTCCAAGGTCCACGCCGAGGCGTCAGGCATCAAGGCCGTCTATGACGGGACCCTGAACCCGGCGGGCAAGACGATCACCGGGCAGTGGAGTCAGAGCCTGCCGCTGCCCCTGACCTTGACCCGGATGACGGCGGCGACGCGCGCCGCGCTGCTGCATAACGACCGGCCCCAGGAGCCGACAGCGCCCTACCCCTATGCCGCCTCGGATGTCACGTTCCCCGGCGGCGCGGCGGGCGTGACTCTGGCCGGGACGCTGACCGTGCCGCCGGGCGACGGGCCGTTCCCCGCCGTCGTTTTGATCGCAGGTTCGGGGCCGAACGACCGGGACGAGACGATCCTGCGGCACAAGATCTTCCTGGTTCTGGCCGACAGCCTGACCCGGCGCGGCGTCGCCGTCCTGCGCTATGACAAGCGCGGCATCGGGAAGTCCACGGGGAGCTATGCCCTCGCCACGAGCCGGGATTTCGCCGACGACGCCCAGGCGGCCTTTACCTATCTGAGAGCGCAGCCGCACGTCAATGCCGCCAAGGTCGGCCTGATCGGGCACAGCGAGGGCGGCCTGATCGCGCCGCTGGTGGCCGCCCAGTCACCCTCAGTCGCGTTCCTGGTCCTGCTGGCCGGGACGGGGGTTTCGGGCGAGCGGATTTTGACCGAGCAGGCCGCTCTGATCGGCCACGCCGAGGGCGCGAGCGACACGGATGTGGCGCAGGGCCAGGCCCTGGAAAAGAAGGTGCTGCGGGTGGCGGCGACCGAGACGAACCCGGCCGCCGCCAGGGCGCGGATCGCGGCGCTGATGCATCAGTCGCTGGCCGCCCTGACGCCCGCCCAGAAGAAGAAGATTGGAGACACCGGTTCGCTGATCCGGGTGCAGAGCGCCACGCTGGTTTCGCCCTGGTTCCGCTATTTCCTGACCTACGACCCCGCGCCGACTTTGAAGCAGGTGCATTGCCCGGTCCTGGCCCTGGACGGGTCGCTCGATTTGCAGGTGCCGCCGGTCGAGAACCTGGCGGCCATCGGCGCGGCCCTGAAGGCGGGCGGCAACGCCGACGTCACGACAACGGAGCTGCCGGGCCTGAACCACCTGTTCCAGACCGCCAAGACCGGGGCACCGTCGGAGTACGGCACCATCGAGGAGACGATGGCCCCCGCCCTGCTGTCGGCGGTCGGGGACTGGGTGGGAAAGACGTCCCGGCCGTAAGCCCCGGCCCTCGGCATCGCCGGCTAACAAATCCTAGGAAGAACCACATGCCCCTCGTTTTTGCCTGCATCGCGCCGCACGGCGGCCACCTCCTGCTCCCACTGGATGCGCCCGGCCCGGTGCCCGAAGGCCGCCGGGCGATGGCGGCCCTGCACGAGACGTTCCGGGCGGCGAGGCCCGACTGCGTCGCCGTCCTGACTCCGCACGGGGTCGGGGTGCGCGGCGCGGTGTCACTTGGCGTCACGCCGACCGGCTACGGGGAGCTGGAAGGGGAAGGGGGCGCGGACAGCATCGCCGTCAGCGTCCAGACCGACCTGGACCTGGCCGCCGCCTGGGCGTACCGGGCGACCGAGCGGGGTGTGCCGGTCGCGCCGCTGTCGGCGCGCGAGGTGGGGGAAGCCCTACCGCTGGATTGGGGGGTGACGATCCCGCTGGCCCTGCTGGCGCCCGGCGCGGAGACCCTACCGACCGTGGTCTCCTGCCCCGCCCGCGACGTTTCGCGAGCGCACCTAGTGGACTGGGGGGAAACGCTGGTGGAAGCCGCCGACGCTCTAGGCCGCCGGGTCGCGCTGGTCGTCAGCGCCGATCAGGGGCACGGACACGCCGTCGACGGGCCTTACGGGTACACACCGGCCTCGGCGGAGTACGACGCCGCCATGCGGGCCGCCGTCGAAGCGGACGACCTGGGACGCCTGCTGGACTGGCCGGAAGACTATGCCAAGACGGCCCTGGCGGACTCGTACTGGCAGACGCTAGCCCTGGTCGGGGCGGCGAAGCACGTCCCGCTGCGCGCGCAGTTTTTGTCCTACGAGGTGGACCACTACTTCGGGCTGCTCTGCGCGGGGTTCGAGGTGGGGTGAGCGGCCTCCAGGCCGCAGACTGAGGAGGCGTCATGCGAAGTACGTTTCTTGTCCCTCTGCTGTTCCCCTGTGCGCTGGCCCTCGCAGGGTGCGGCGGGGGTGACGGGTCGGACACGAACAGGGGCGGCCCGTTGCTTGGCTTTGCCCCCATCGGTATGCTGGGGGCAAGCAACATCGCGCTCCAGGTGACGGCGGCCGGCGGATCGGTGACGCTGCCCTGCGGCGACACGGGGCAGATCACGCAGCCACTCACCCTCGACGCGACCGGACATTTCGACGTGACGGGGACTCTGACGGAGGGCGGGGGTCCTCCTCTGATGACCCCAATCAGCCCGATCCCCGCGCGCTTTACCGGCACGACGGACGGCAAGACGATGACGCTGACGGTCACGCCCGCTCCACTCGGGGCACCCACAGGGGGTCCATACACGCTGACCTACGGCGCTCCGATGACCACCAACATCGGTGGGTGTCCCGGTTAGCCGCCCGCCCCGCTCTCCCGCCGTCACGGCTTCCCCTCCGTCACCGTGATATATTTATCCACGGCGGGGACCTTCACCGTCTGCATCAGGCCGCTGGGCCAGCGGATGGAGAGGCCATCCATGACCGTCGCCGCGCCCAGGCCGAAGTGGACGCGCTTGTCCGAGGCGGACAGGTAGGAACCGTCCGTGTGGCACAGGCGGAGCAGCTTATGGCCCCCGACCGTGGCGGTCACGAGGGCACCGATGCCGTCCCGGTTGCTCTGGGTGCCGATCAGGCGGACGCCGAGCCAGTGGCCCGCACTGGGAACTTCGTTGTGGAGCAGGAGCGGCTTGCCCTCGCTGTCCACGACCAGGATGTCCTGCTTCCCGTCGTTGTCGTAGTCGCCGACGGCAAGCCCGCGCCCGACGAGGGGCTGGGCGAAGGCCGGCCCACCCTGCGCCGAAACATCGTCGAAGGTGAGCGGGGTCGCTCCGGAGTTGTGGAAGAGCTGCAAGGGCTGCTTGTAGGTCGTCGAGCTGTCGATGGCGGCGATGTTGTCCTGGACGTGGCCGTTGGCGATGACCACGTCTAGATGGCCGTCGTTGTCGTAGTCGAACAGCTTACAGCCGAAGGCGACGTGCGGGATGGTGGTCGCGGCCAGCCCGGTCCGGTAGGTGACGTCGGTGAACTGCCCCGCCCCGTCATTGTGGTACAGAGACTTGGCTTCCCCTTGGAAGGTGGCGACGAACAGGTCCAGCCGCCCCTCGCCCGAATAGTCCCCCCAGTCCGTCCCCATGCCGCCGTGAATCTGGCCGTCCCGGTCAAAGGCCGTGCCCGCCTCCGTCCCGATGTTTGTGTAGTGGGCGGCGTTCTTGGTGTCCGGGCGCAGCAGGTCCCCGGCCATCTCGTCGTTCGAGATCGCGAGGCTCGGAGCTTCGCCCGGCTCCAACGGTGCCCAGGCGACCCCCAGCCCGCGCCCATTCGTGGCGGGGATGCCGGCGGCCTTGCTGACGTCGGCGAAGCGCCCGCCGCCGAGGTTTCGGTAGAGGACTCCTTTGAGCGGTGTGTAGTAGCGCGGGCCGCATGAGGTCTGGACGCCGTGCGAGGGGCAGAGCTGCTGGGAGGACGGGCCGAAGACGGCGTAGTTCGCGACGAACAGGTCCAGCCGGCCCGAGCCGGGGACGCTCTGCGCCCAGGCCGCCGAGGTGCCCCAGGGCTGCATCTTCAGCCCCGCCGCCATCGTGACATCTTGGAATCGCTTGCCGCCCTCGTTGTGGAGCAGCAGGCCGGCCCGGTAGCCGCTGATGTAAATGTCGTCATACCCGTCGCCGTCGTAGTCGCCGACCGCACAGCCCAAAAAATGGCCCCTCAGAGTGTCCAGCCCCATAGCATGGGACACGTCGGCGAAGTGCCCCTTACCGTCCCCTTTGAAGAGCGCGACGTGGTCTGTGCCGACCAGCAGGACCGACAGGTTCCCCGAGTTGTCGTAGTCCAGGAACGCGCACCCGTTGCCGATAGTCTGGAGGATATTCAGGGGGCGCGTCCCCGGCACCGTCCATTGGTAGCGCAGCCCGGCCTTGTCTGCCACGTCGGCGAAGAGCAGCGGCCCGGCGGGGGCAGACGCTACAAGCGTCGGCGACGGAGGGACTGCGTCATGGCGGCAGCCGGCCAGCGAGGCGGCAAGGATAGCGGCGGGCAGCAGGAGGAACGCGCGGCGTGGGGGAGACTTCATCGTGCCTTCATTATAGGCGGGCGGCGGCGGGTTGTCAAGCGGGGGCAGGCGGAAGCGCCTCACGGGGCAAGTGCCTCCCGTAAGGCGTTGGACAAGGCGTTGTGCCGCCGGGCCGTACCCAGAGGGTCATGCAAGAGCAGGCGCACCGTATCATCCCAATGGGGTGGCCCGCACCCGCACGGCGGCGATGTCGGCCTGATCCTGATCGGCGAGGATCGCCCGTGTCCGCGCCGATGCGGCGGCCAGAAGCGCCGCCCCCCTCGCTCGGGAGAAGGGGCGGCGCTCGGGGTCGGCTTCCGGGGGGCCGGTGTCCGGGGAGAAGGCATGGCCTAGTTGCAGAGGCTCTTGTCGATGTACCAGTAGTACGGAGAGCCGTCCGTGTAGGCCGAGGACCTCATGTACTTGACGTGGCCGTCGTAGAACAGGTAGTTGTCGCCGGTGCCGCCATGCAGCAGGCCCGGCGTATTGGACATGGTAGCGCTGCCCACCCAGGTGACAGGATGGTTGGGGTAGAACGTGCCGTTGATGTCCGTGTCCGCCGACTCCCAGATGTTGTAGTAGCCCATCTTGCCGGGAGGATTGTCGGTATTCGTCCGGTTGGTGGCGTCCATCATCATGATGGTATCTGAGGGAGAGGTGATCTGGGACAGTGCATCCTTCGCCATGTCGCTGTTGTTGGCCTGTCCCGTGCTGAAAAAGTTCCCGTTCGAGGCCGCGATGATCGAGGCGTAAGCGTAGTCGATGCCGCCGCCGGGGTTGGTGGTCGTGCTGTAGCAGGTGTTGGGGTTGGTGAGACAGTCGTTCGCGCCGTTGTTGTCAAAATGCACGATCGAGTCCGGGCAGTGGAAAACGCCCTGAGCCTTGACGAACGGGTAGATCATCTCGGCGTAGGAGGTGCGGTCATTGGTAGCACCATTGAACTGGTAGGAGCCGCTGTACTGCTCGTCGGCGTCCTGGGAATACTGCGTCTCGGCAAGACCGAGCTGCTTGAGGTTCGAGGCGCAGGAGGCGCGGCGAGCGTTCTCCCTGACCTTCTGGAAGACCGGGAAGAGGATCGCCGCCAGGATCGCGATTATCGCGATGACGACAAGCAGTTCGATCAGGGTGAAGCCGCTCGACGGCTTCTGTTTGGAACGTGACATGAGAGGATACTCCTTCATCAACGTCGGGGCAGTGGTCTGCCTCCCTACTCAAGAGACGCAGCCGCTCTGGAATCGTTCAATCCAGGGCCTGATTGTCGTTTCCTGGGCTTGGTATCGAGAGTCTATCCCGCAAAGATGAAGGAGAGATGAAAGGCAAACTGAGAGGAGAGCGTCACGGGGCGAGCGCCTTCTGGACGGCATCGGACAGCGCATCGCGCTGGCGCATCGTCCCCGAGGGATCGGCACGCAGCAGGCGCACCGTGTCCTCCTCCTGCTTCGCCTTATCCGGCCGGCCCAGGCGGGCGTAAAGGGCGGCGAGCTGCCGGTGCAGGCCGAGGTCCAGCGGTGTCTTGGCGGCGGCATCCGCCAGGGCATCCGCGCGCTGCCGGTCGGCCTGGAGGGACTGGGCGCGGGCTGCGGTCTGGGCGGCGAGGGGGGGCTTGCCCGCCCGCCCATAGGCGCGGGCCAGGACCAGCAGCAGCTTGGGGTCGTCGGGGGTGCGCGCGCGGGCGTCCTCGAACAGTGCGACCGCCTCGGCGGTGTGCCCATCGTCCAGCAGGATCTGGCCGAGCTGGACGTCGGCCAGCGGGTTGTGCGGGCTGAGGCGCAGGCTCTCGCGTGTCTGCGCTTCCGCCTCGGCGGTGCGGGCCGGCGTCGGGGCGGCGTCGCGCAGGATCAGGCCGAGCAGATAGTGGGCCAGGGCGTCATCCGGGGCGGACTGGAGCCGGCGGCGCGTCTGGGTTTCGGCCTCGGCCATGCGCGAACTCTGGCGCAGGGCGTCGGCGTAGTCGTCTAGATAGTCGGTCCGGTTTGGGGCCAGGCGGGCGGCGCGGTCGAAGTCGGCGGCGGCCAGGGCCGGGCCGCGCATCCGGGCCTGGGTGCGTCCCATGCCGATCCAGGCGTCGGCGTCTCCAGAGGCGAGGGCCGTGGCACGCTGGTAGGCGGCCAGCGCCTGGGTGCTGAGGCCGCTCTGGAGCGAGGCGTTCCCGAAGCCGATCAGGGCGGGCAGCCAGTGCGGCCGGAGCTTCAGGCAGGCGAGGTACTGGAGGGCGGCCTGCGGCGCGTCGCCCGCCTGAGCGTCATAGTCGGCCAGGGCGAGCGTGGCGGCGGGCGAGTCGGGGGCCAGCGAGTGGGCGAGGGCGAGGACCGGCCCGGCTTCGGCCACGCGGTGGTCGCGCAACAGGGCTTCGCCCCAGAGGCGCTGCGCCTGGGCGTTGTTCGGCTGGGCGGCGGCCCAGGCCTGCCGGGTGGCGACGCCGCTCGACTCGGGGTGGAGCCGCCCCCACCACTCGGCCAGGCCGTTCAGTGCGCTCCCCCGCGCATACCGGGCGCGCAGCGGGCCGGGGCCGAGCGGGTCAATAGCGGCGGCGAGGGCGGCGGGCGGCGCGTCCGCATCGGTGACGCGCGCCCGTGCCAGGGCACCTTGCAGGGCGGTGGAGTCGGGCAGGGACTTCAGGCCCACGCGCAGGTCGGCGATGGCGCGGGGCCGGTCGCCGGCGGCGGCGGTGTTGGCGGCCAGAGCTTCCCAGGTGTCGTCGTTCCCCTCCCCCGCCGCGATGGCCCGGCGCAAGACGTCGGCTGCCGCGCCGTTCTCGCCCGCCGCCATGCGGCCCGCGCCGACGAGGGCGAGCAGAGGGCCGTCGCCGGGGTCACTGTCGGCCTGCTGTTCCAGCGAAGGCAGGGAGGCCTCGCGGCGTGCTGTCTCGCGCCACATGCCGGGCAGGATCAGGACGACGGCCAGGGCGAGCAACAGGGCGACGGCCAAAAGCGCCGCCCCCCTCGTTCGGGAGAAGGGGCGGCGCTCGGTGGTCGGTATCCGGGAGGCCGGTGTCCGGGGAGGAGGCATGGCCTAGTTGCAGAGGCTCTTGTCGATGTACCAGTAGTACGGCGAGCCGTCGGTATAGCGCGAGGACTTCATGTACTTGACGTGGCCGTCATAGAACAGGTAGTTGTCGCCGTCGTGGCTGCCATGCAGCTTGCCGGGCGTGACCGGGTTCGTCGCGTTGCCGACCCAGGTGGAAGGGTGGTTCGGGTAGAACGTCCCGTTGATGTCCGTCTCCGGTGTTTCCCACACGTTGTAATAAGCATTACCGCCGCCCTTGCCGTTCCCGTCCATCATCATGATGGTGTCGGAAGGCGAGCCGATGCTGGACAGAGCATCTTTGGCCTGGTCGCTGCCGTTAGCCTGGCCCGTGTTGACCGAGATGATCGCAGCGTAGGCATAGTCAATACCGCCGCCGGGGTTCGGCGGGATCGCACCCTGAGCCATCGTGCTGTAGCAAGTGTTCGGGTTCAGGTCACAGTCATTAACGTTGTTCTGGCCGAAATGGGCGGTCGCATCCGGGCAGTGGAAGACGCCCTGGGCCTTGACGAACGGGTAGATCATCTCCGCGTAGGAGTTGCGCCGCCCGCCGAACTGCGGGGCGTTGTTAGGCTGGAAGGCACCGCTGTACTGCTCGTCGGCGTCCTGGGAATACTGCGTCTCGGCCAGGCCAAGCTGCTTGAGGTTCGAGGAGCAGGAGGCGCGGCGGGCGTTCTCTCGCACCTTCTGGAAGACTGGGAACAGGATGGCGGCGAGAATCGCGATGATGGCGATGACGACGAGCAGCTCGATCAGGGTGAAGCCGCTGCGCGGTTTCGGGGGTGAGTGGTGCATTGAATCTCCTAGCGATGTCTTGGTAGAATGGGTGTCGTCCCTTCCTCGGCGTGCGAGGCACACTGGGCGGGACAGACCTCAGAAAAGACTGGAAAGGGCGTCATATCGAAAGACAACGGCGGCTTCGGACCCTCAGCCTGACTAGTCCAGTATACCCAGATTTGATGAAAATCAGATGAAAGCTGTATTAAATAAAGATTAAATTTAGAAGAGGGATGGTTCCACATGTTCCTTCCCACGCGCAGTCGTCCTGCGTTCATGCCGGGGAGAGGAGCAGACGGGACATTTCGGGTAGAATGAGAACATGACTAATGACGACAAGACGGGCGGCGCTCCGGCGGGCGGCGTCACGCAGGACCCCGCCTACACGGCTGGACTGGAGTTCAGCCGGCGGGCCGAGTTCCCCGGCGCGATCGCCGCCTTTGAGGCGGCGATCGCCCGCTTCCCGGAAGACGCGGAGGGGCCGTACCAGCTCGGGCTGGCCTACCAGCGCCGGGCCGAGACCATCCTGCCGCCCGCCTTGCGCGAAAAGGGGGCGGGGACCGGGGTCGCGGACCTCGCCGCCTCCGTCCTGGGCCTGGGCGTCCTGGCCGCTTCGAAGGCGCTGGGGAACACCGACTGGATCGTGCAGTACCGCGAAGCCTTCCGGGCGTCCGTCGTGCAGTTCGAGCGGGCCATCATGCTGAGTCCCGACGACCCGCGCTTCCACCACGCGCTGGCCCTGTCGCTGCGGTATCTGGGGCAGACCGAGGCCGCCGCCGAGGCCGCCCAGGCGGCGTCCGCCCGCGCGCCCGGCGAGGCGGCCTACCGCGAGCGGGCGCAGTCACTGGACCAGGCGGCCCGGCGCGAGTCGCGCGGGGACAAGGGCACGTCACCGAACAACGTCACTTGGGACGACGTGGTCCTGCCCGCCCGGACCAAGCGCGAATTGAAGCAGATGCAGCTCCTTCTGGAGAACCCCAGCCTGTCGCGCGACCTGGGCATCGAGCCGCCCACCGGCCTGCTGCTGTACGGCCCGCCGGGCACGGGCAAGACGACCATCGCGCGGGTCCTGGCCCACGAGTCGCACTGCGCGTTCCTGGCGACCTCGCCCGCCGAAATCAACTCCATGTGGCTGGGAGAGAGTGAGAAGGCGGTCAAGAAGCTCTTCGACGAGGCGCGGGCGAAGGCCCCGGCCATCGTCTTCTTGGACGAGATAGACGCCCTGCTGCCCTCGCGTTCCGGGGGCGTGAACCAATACAGCGATAAGGTCGTCAACCAGTTCTTGCACGAGATGGACGGACTAATCAAGAACCGGCGCATCTTCGTGGTGGGCGCGACGAACCGGCGGGACATGCTGGACGCCGCCCTGCTGCGCGGCGGTCGCTTGTCGCGCGAGATCGAGATCCCCCTGCCCGACGAGCCGGCCCGGCGTCAGCTATTCGCCCTCAGCACAGCGGGCGCGCGGCTGGCCGACGACGTGGACCTGGACGAATTGGCGCAGCGGACCGACCGCTACTCGGGGGCGAACATCAAGGCGGTGGTCAACGAGGCGGGCTTGCAGGCACTCATCCGTCTGTCCGAGGCCGGGGGCGAGGTGAAGCGGGTCCTGACTCGGGAGGACTTCGAGGAAGCCCTGTCGAACTTCACGCCGCCGCCCGTCGAGGAGGCACCGAATCCATGGCGGATGTTCGGGGGATGATGCCGGCCTCCTTGTAAGGACGCCGCTTGCCGCGCCCTCCTTCGCGCCGGGCTGTTTTTTACTTCGCGCGCCCTTCCAAGATAGAAGGAAAAGAGGGCGCGGCAAGCGGTGCCCCCACGTCTTTGCATAGCCTAAAACATTACCCCACACGCCCCGCGCGCTGGCTCCGGCGCACCCGCCACTTCCTGTCCCAGACGCGGGCCGACCTGGGCCTGGCCGGCGGGACGCCGCCGGTCTGGCTGCGGGACAACCCGTTCCTCGCCAAAGCGGGCCGTACCGAAACCCGGCGGCTCGGGCTGCTGCTGCGGCTGGGCCTGACCGTCCTGCTCCTGGCCGGGCTGCTGCTGGGCGGCCTGGGGCTGGAGCGGACTTACGGGCAGGCGGTGACGCGCATCGTGGGCTTCCTGTTCGGCATGACCTTCCCCGCCGCCCTGTTCGCCGTCCTCACGTTCATTCACGCCACCGTCGTGGCGGGCGTCCGCAACGCGCAGGCGACCTCGCTGGCCGATGAGGCGCGGCGGGGGACGCTGCCGGACCTGCTGCTGACGCCCCTGCGCCGGGCCGAGATGCTGCTGGCGATGGGGGCCGCGCCCGCCCGGACGGCCCTGCTGGTCGCCCTCGCCGGGCTGCCGGTCTACGTCCTGCTCGGCGAGTTCGGGGCATTGACGGCCGGCGACATTTTCTTCCTTTACCTGCTGTTCGCGCTCCTCAGCTACGCCCCGCCGCTCTACGCCCTCCCCGCGCTCGCGGGCGGGGCGATGACGCCCGAGACGGCTTTGGGCAAGTTCGGCCTGTCCCAGTCACGCCGCCCGGTCCGCACAGCCGGGTTCGGCAGCACGGGCGGATACATCATCTTCTCCATCTTCTCGGCCGGTCCCCTGCTCGGCATGATGCGGGGCGGCTGGCTGGGGCACGGGCTGGCGGCCCTGCACCTGCACCTCAACCCGTCCTTCTCGCTCTTCCTGTTCCTCGGCTGGCCGGTCTACGCCGTCCAGGTCCTGAGCGCCCGGCTGGACTTCTTCCACGGCACCGTCTCCCCGCTGGTCTACGCGCTGCCCCTGCTGGCGGCCCGCTGGGTCGCCTCCGCGCTCCAGTCGGCGGCGGCACTGTCGGCGGGCGACGCCGACGACATGGCCCGGCTGCCGCTGGCCTCGCGGGCGCGCACCGTCGCCCGGTGGACGGCGCGGGCGGCGGGCCTGTGCGCCCTGGCCATCCTCTGGCGCGGGTGCGTGGAAGGGGGGGACACGGCGGCCCTGGCGGGCGGGCCGTTCGGCGTGCCCGGCTGGGACGCGGCGGGGCTGCTGCTGCTGCTGGGCGGGATCGCCCTGCCGGCCGTCTGCGCCCGCGCCCTGGAAACGCCGCCCGGCCGCAAGGACTCCGCGCTGCGCCCCGCCCTCCTGGTCCTGCGCCGGGCGTTCCGGCGGTGCGCCCGGCCCCTGGCCCTTGCGGGCGGGATGTTTGGGCTGGCCTGCCTGCTGGGCGGCCTATCGCCGTTCGCCATGCCGGTCTACTCGGTCGCGGGCGAGCTGGCCCTGACGGCCGCGGCCACGGTCTTATGGGGTGTGGGCGTCCGCCGGGTCCTGCCGTCGGGCGGGCGGGTCGCCCGGAACGTCCTGCTGTATTTGCTGCCCGCCGCCGCCCTGGCCGCGCCGGTTCCGGGCGCATCCTGGCTGTCCGCCCTCAGCCCCGCCACGGCCTGGCTGCGGTTGTTCCCGGATGCGGCCGGGATGCTGTCCCGCTTCCCGCTGTACCACATCGCCGCGCCGCCGAGCTTCGCGGTGTGCCTGGCTGGGTCGGCGCTGGTGGGGGCGGTGGGGATGGCCGGGAGGCTTGTGCCGGCTGCCGCGCCGCAGGGCCGGGCACCTTTGCTGACCCGGCCGTCTTCCCCGGTCCGAGCCGCCTCCGAGGCGAGCGCCCCCCGCCACGCCGCCCGGACCGCCTCCCTGCTGGCCTGGGTGACGGCGCGCACCGACAACCCCCTTTTCACCCACGAGGTCCGGACGCGCACCCGGTCGGGCCGGTGGCTGGACTGGCTCGTGGGCGGGCAGCTGCTCCTGCTGGCCGCCATGGTCGCCGGCCTGGCCTACCCCGACTTCCTGGAGGCGATGGCCGCCACCTCACCGCTGCACTTCTTCGGCAGCGGCGTCGTGAACCCCGGCGCGACGACCGGGCAGTACGGGATCGCGCGGGTCTGCCTGAACCTCGCCGCCCTGCTGCTGGCGGGGCAGTGCTACGCCCTGGGCTTCCGGGGTCAGATCATCGGCGAGGGGCTGATCGCGCGGGACCGGCAGCGGGGCATCTGGGGGTTCCTGCTGCTGACGCCCTTGACGGCGCCCCAGATCTTCTGGGGGAAGGTGTGGGGGCAGAGTTCCCCCGCCGGGGCGCTCTGGGCCGGGTGCGGTCTGGGCGGACTGCTGCTGTACGCCCTGACCATCCCCGCCGTCGGCCCGGTGCCGGCGCTGTGCGCCTGGCTGGTGGGTCAGGCCTTCGTCGCCTCCCTGTTCGTGCTGGGGCTTGCCTTCGGGGCGGCGCTATCCTCGTACCCAGTCTTTTTCAAGAACCTGCGCGGGATGGCCGCGCTGCTCTTCACCGCCGCCGTCGGGCTGGCGGTCTGGGCGCAGTTCGAGTGGCTGCCCTTCAGCCTGCCCGCCTGGGGGTCGGCGTCTGGCTGGAGCCTGCTGTCGGCCCGGCTGCTGCTGGGGATCGGGTACGCGGCGCTCCTGTCTGTCCCGCTGCTGGTGTTCGCGGAGCGGCGGGTGGCGGAGGTCCGGCGGAAGGACGTGGCGGCGGGGGATGGGGCGGGGTGAACCTCTCCCCGGCGCGAGCGCCGACCCTCCCCTCGGAGGGAAGGGGGTGTGGTGGGGGCCAGGGCACCACTTGATAGGGGCTTGCCGTTGTCGGGCAGTCTTGTCGAAAAACCGCCCGAACGCAAGGGGCCATCAAGAAACGCGTCTCACCCCCCACCACACCCCCTTCCCTCCGAGGGGAGGGTCGGCGCTCGCGCCGGGGAGAGGATCGGAAGTTCGGAGCGCGGCGGGGCGGCGATTAACTCCCGAGCCTTGGCCAGTATCCGCCGCCGCACGGCGTTCAGGTCGGCCCGCAACGCGTCGTTGGGGAACCGCAGGACGGACAGCCCGTAAGCCTCCATCACCCGGTCCCGCTCCGCATCGTACTCCACCTGGTCATCGTGGATAGGCCCGTCCAACTCAACCACGAGCCGGGCGGCGTCGCAGAAGAAGTCCGCGATGAAGCCCTCGATGATCTGCTGCCGCCGGAAGTGCAGCCCGCCGAGACGGTTGGCCCGTACATGCCTCCAGAGGAGCCGTTCGCTGGGCGTCATCCGCCGCCGCAGTCGGATCGCCAGCGACCGCTTCAGGGCACTGTGGCCTGCGGTCACGATGAAGTGCCGGGAAAGTCGTTCGTGTACTGGCCTGTCCGTCGGTTTCTCGTCCATAAGTGCTGCCTCCTGATCCTCTCCCCCGTCGCTACGCGCCGTCCCCTCCCCTCAAAGGGAAGGGTATGTGGTGGAAAGTTTGTTTGTTCCATCGAGTGCCTCGCCCTAACCGGGGGCAGTGTCCAAAAGACCTTTCGGTCACCGCAAACTCCCAGGAAGAGGTGCCCTGGCCCCTATTTACCCACCCTCCCCTTTGAGGGGGGGTCGGCGCTCACGCCGGGGAGAGGATCGGACACGAGAGGTTCAGTGCCCCAGCAGTGAGGACGTCCCGCCCTCGGGGGAGATGACGAACGGCTTCGGGACGCCGTAGCGCCCGCACAGGCTGCCGAGTTCGCCGTCCGCCGCCGAGCCGTCGGTGTTGACCTGGCCCTGCACCTGGGCGACGGCGCTCAGGTCGGGCAGGCCGTTCGAGTCGTGGTTGAGCAGGGCCACCTGCATCTTGGAAATGATCGTCGTGTAGTCGCCCAGGAACGTCAGATAGCGCCCGGCCAGCGGCGCGCAGGCGGGAGGGGGGGGCGTGGCCCGGAAGTCGCGGACCAGGCCCTGCCACTTCAGGGCGTACTGGGTGTAGCCCTGGCTGATGCGCTGGGTGTTCTGCTTGGCCGCCGCCTCCTTGGCTGCCTGATCCTTCGCCTCGTTCTCGCCCTCCGGGTCGTTGGAGATGTCCGGCATCCCCCCGCCCCCCATCCCGCCCATGCTTTCCGCAAGCCCCAGCATCGCCGTAGCGCCCGCCGTGTCGTTGTTCATGGCGACCCGCCGCTGCTCGATCTGCTGCAAAAAGTTAAGATAGGCGGCGACATCGGGCGGCAGGGCCGGGCCGGGCGCGGTGGGGGCGTTTGTCAGGCCGGGACTCCGGACGGCCGGCGCGGTCGGAGCGTTGGTCAAGGCGGGCGCGGCGTTAGGCGGGGCGGCAGGGGCATTGGTGAGCGCGGGGGCGGCGGTCGGCGGGCTGACCGGGGCATTCGTCAAGGCGGGTGCCGGCACGGGCGGCGGTGCGGCAGAAGCAAGCATGTTAGACTGCTGATGCAGCCGGGCGGCGAGTAGGGCGACGCCGAGGGCCAGGACGAGCAGGGCGGCGAGCATACCTGGGACCAGCAGCCTGCGCGAGCCGGAGGCGGCGGCCTCGACCCCGCTGGCTGCGCCGAGCGGCGGGCGCGGGACGCGGGCCGGCAGGACGGTCGGCGCGGACCCGTCCAGGCGGGCGGCGCAGTTGGGGCAGAATCGGGCGGTCGAGGGGATCTCCTGGCCACATTCGGGGCAAAATCGGGCTGCCATGTTCACCTCCCAAGGCGTACATCGGGGCTTACAAATGCTGTTGTCACTATACCGTGCTTTCTCCCCTTCCGTCAAGCGGCGCGCAGGAGATTCTTTCCGCGACCGTAGACGAAAAGAGCTATAAACGGGTATAATAGAACAAGTGTTCGTCAGACGTTCTGCCGGCCTTCAGACGACGTTTCTCCCGCTTCGGACCAACTAGGAACCCCGCCGATGACTACCCGAGTGACCAACCGAGACATGGCCGCCACGCTGTTCAATATCGCCACCCTGCTGCGCGACCGCTCGGACAGCCCGTACCGGATTCGCGCTTACGAGCGCGGTGCGCGCGCCCTCCTGGCCCGCCGCGACCAGATTGCCGACGCTTTGCGCGAGGCCGACAAGACCCTGCCGCACCGCAAGGGGGTTTTGGGTGAGCGCATCCAGCGCCGCCTGAAGGAGCTGGCCGAGACGGGCCGCGTGGAGACGCTGGACTCCCTCTGCGCCGACCTGCCCCGGCATATCGGGGCCTTGATGGAGGCCCCCGGCGTCGGCCCGCGCCTGGCCGAGCGGCTGCACGAGAGCCTGGGGGTGGAGACGGCGGACGACTTGGCCCGCGCCGCCCGCTCGGGCCGCGCCCGCCAGGTGTGGGGCGTCGGCCCCAAGCGCGAGGCGCAGTGGTCTCAGCCGTCCCTGTTCGGGGAAGGGGAGCTGTTCCCGGACGTCGCCGAAGAGACGAAGCGGCGGATGGCGGCCTAACCTCATGCAAGAAGAAATCGAACTCGACCTCTTCGCCGCCGCCCTGGATACCGGAGCGGCGGACGACGCCGACGGCCCGGACGGCGACGAGCCGCCGGATTGGCTGGAGGCGGTCGCCGCTGATTATGCCCTGCCGTTCACACTCCCTACCCTGCCGCTCGCCCCGCGCCCGTACCAGAAGGATGCCCTGACGGCATGGGGTCGGGCATTGGGGCGGGGCGTGGTGGTCTTGCCGACGGGGGCGGGAAAAACGGTCGTCGCCCTGATGACCATGGAGGCGATGCAGGTGACGACTCTCGTTGTCGTCCCGACGATTGACCTCATGCACCAGTGGCACGACGGGATCAAAGAGAAGTTCGGGCTGGACGAGACGCAGGTCGGCATGGTCGGCGGCGGGTTCAAGAACGCCCGGCCCGTGACGGTCATCACTTACGACTCGGCGGCCATGCCTAAGCGGGACCTGTCCGACTACGGGCTGCTGATCTTCGATGAAGCCCACCACCTGCCCTCGGCCTCCTACCGGACCATCGCGACGCGCGCCGATGCGCCATTCCGTTTGGGGCTGTCGGCGACATTAGAGCGGTCCGACGGGCGGCATGACGACATCGCGCGGCTTGTCGGCCCGACGGTCTTTGAACGGCAGCCGCAGACGCTGGCCCGCGACAAGCACATCGCGGACTACAAAGTCGAGCGCGTGTCCATTGACCTCACCGACGACGAGCAGGCGCGCTACGACCAGCTCACGTCCGAGTTCTCCTGGTACATGGCTTCCAACCGGACCAAGCTGATGATGACCGGGGCGGCGAACCTGTTTGAAGCCCTGATCCGCAGCGCGGGTTATGACCCCGCCGCCCGTCAGGCCCTGCGATCCCACCGGGAAGCGCGGATGCTGGCGATGAACGCCGAGCGCAAGATCCAGGCCGTCGAGGCGCTGCTGACGCGGCACCGGGATGACAAAGTGATCGTGTTCTCCGAGTGGAACGTCATCGTCAATGACCTGTCCCGCCGCCTCTGCCTGCCCGCGATCACCTACCGCACCCACGCCGACGAGCGGCGCGATATCTTAGACAAGTTCCGGGCGCAGAAGTATTCCAAGCTGGTCACGGGCCGCGTCTTGAACGAAGGCGTGGACGTGCCCGACGCCAATGTCGCCATCGTCGTCTCCGGGTCGTCCACGACGCGCGAGTATATCCAGCGGCTGGGGAGGGTCCTGCGGCCGAAGCCGGGCCACGCGCACCTGTATGAGCTGGTGTCGCGCGGAACGAGCGAGGTCAAGACGGCCCGCAAGCGCAAGCCGGTGGAGAAGGCCGAGACAACTTAGGGGCGCGATTTATCGTGCCCTTTCTTCGGACGAAAGCATTCAGAGGGCGCGGCAAGCAGCGCCCCTACAAGATGGCCCGCGTTCGACCACAAGTATCCCAGGAGCATCACACACCATGGCCTTCCGCCAAGAGGATTTCAAGAAAACCAGCCGCAAAGGGACCGGGGACGCGCCCGCGTCCGTCTACCCGCACCAACTCAAGGACAAGAAGACGGTCGCGCGGCTGGAGATCGCCATCCGCACCTTCGACGGCGCGGTGGGAAAACGGCGGAAAGACATGGACGCGCAGGCGATGACCGACTTCTTCGGCGACCCGCGCCTAGCGCGCGGCATCGTCGCCTGCTTGGGCCAGTTCTACCGCTACGAGACGCTGGACTTCACCCAGGCCGTCGGGCGAGAGGCGGCGGGCCGCCTGCGGGCGGCGGGTCTGAACCGGCCCGTGGAGGTTCGCGCGGACACTTACGCCTGGGTTAATGAACACGCGGGCGGCTTCCTCACCGAAGCGGGCCGGGCGGAGGCATATGAGCAGCTAGGCGCGCGCTTCTGTCTGTCCGCCCATCAGTGGGACACCTTGCTGCACGGGGACGCCGAGGACAATCAGGTCCTCGCCCGGCTGGGTGCCGTTCCTACGCCCGGCGACATCATCGCCCTGTACAACTTTCACTCGCTGGACACCGTCCTGCGCCGGGCCACGGCGGTCGCGCTGCATGGCCTGGCCCTGCCCGCCGGGGAGGCGGGCGACGTGCGCGCGCTGGCGAAATCGCTCGGGGCGCGCGCCGTCGTGTCCGGCGACGGCGGGACGGTGACGCTCGCCGAGGCCCCCTCCGAGGACGCCTCGGGCGCGGCTTCGCTGTTCCCCCGGCGGGCGGGCCGCCTGGCCCGGCTGGTCCTGCACCTGACCGCTGCCTACGCCACGCGGGCGACGACCGGCTGGGTGGACGCCAAGATCGGCGCGCGCTGCTTCCGTTTAGCTCTAGGGACGGACGCCCTGCGCGCCCTGGGGATGCGTCCCGAACCCCGTAGGGGCGAACCTTGTGTTCGCCCTTCCCCCGCCTTCAAGCGGCGGTTTGAGGCGGGGCTTGCGCTCCACAAGGACCTCTTGAAGCGGCGGGCGAAGGGGGAGGCGAACGGCTGGCGCATCAAGCGGCTGCCTGACGCCTTGGTGACGGCGACGGGCGTCCTGCTGCCGGATTTCCTGCTGACGCGGGGCGGCAAGGCAGCCTGCCTGCTGCTCGGGGCGGACGCGCCCGGTACAGTGGCCGAGGAGACGGCGACCGTACTGACGTTCCCGCTGGGCCGCAAGCCTCTGGACGCCTGCGACGTGCTGGCGCGGGTGGAGGCGGCGACGAACAGCCTGTTCGCTCTGGCCCCCGCTGCCCCCCCCGCCGTCCCCGCCGACGTGCGCGCGCTCTGTGACCGTGCCGCCCGCGAGGGGCTGGTGCGCGCCGCCGACGCCCGCCGGACCCTGCACCTCCTGGACGAGTCCCCGCTGATCGCCTGGGTGCGTCAGTGCGAGGACCCGCGCGTCCGGTATGTGCCGGGCGTCGGCCTGTGTTCGCGCGAGATGGTGGCAGCAATTCAGGGGGATGGGCAATTGGCACTGGCGTGAAGAACGCCCCGGCCCTGAAGGGCCGGGCGACTGTAGATGTGAGAGTCGCTCCGCGACTGAGGATTGGGAACTTAGGGACGCGATCCGTCGCGCCCTCTCAGGGCCGGGCTCCCTTCCTGTAGGGGCGCTGCTTGCTGCGCCCTCCTCCCTCATTTCCCCAAGTTCCCTGATCCCTTCCCTGGCATGATCTATGCACTAATAGACCTCTTGCGTAAGTCGGGTATCCTGCGTGTATGTTTTACGCCGATGCCCGTTTGTTGAAGCCGCCCGTGTTCAAGCGACTGACCGGCGTCCCGCCGGACACGTTCCAAGCCATGAGGGCGGCCCTCGCTGAGCATCTGCCCACCGGCGGACGCCGGGCCAGGCACTGCCGGGCCAGGCACTGCCGGGCCAGGCACTGCCGGGCCAGGCACTGCCGGGAAGACCGGCTCCTGATGACCTTGATGTACTGGCGCGAGTACCGCACTTACGCCCATATCGCCCACACCTACGGCCTGAGCGAGTCCGCCGTCTGCCGCACCGTCCACGCCGTCGAGAACGCCCTGCTCCGCTCCGGCGCGTTCACCCTGCCCGGCAGGAAAGCCCTGACCCGGAGCGACATCCAGTTCGAGGTCGTCGTCGTGGATGCCACCGAGTGCCCGGTGGAGCGTCCGAAAAAAAGCAGAGACGCTCCTACAGCGGCAAGAAGGAGCGGCACACTCAGAAAGCGCAGGTCGTCGCGGACCCGAGGACCGGGCGCATCCTAGCCACGGCGTTCAGCGCGGGCAGGCTGCACGACTTCAAGCTGTTCCCGCGCAGCCGCGTGGCGCTCCACCGGAAGACCGCGTGCCTGGCAGACAGCGGCTATCTGGGGCTGAAGAAGCGCCACGCCAACAGCCGCCTGCCGGCCAAGAAGAGCAAACTGCACCCGCTGACGCGGGAGCAGAAGCGAGACAACCGGCAACTCTCGCGGGAACGGTTCGTGATCGAGCATATCATCCGCAGCGTCAAGATCTTCCGCATCCTGGCGGAGCGCTACCGTAACCGGCGCAAGCGCTTTGGCCTGCGCTTCAACCTGATTGCCGCCCTCTACAACCTGGGGCGGCCGACCTGAGACTTACGCAAGAGGTCTAATGTATCTTACGGCGTTCCAGTCCGCTTCCGCCATAAGCATTCGGCTGCTCTGACACGCCTTTGCTCTGCGCCTCACGTTTCATTGGCCCACTCCGGCCTTGGAAAATGACGGCGTGATCACAGAGTATGCACACAATTCCGCCACCGGCACTTTCGGGGCGGGCACCACCTTCGCCAGCGGCCTGAACCAGCCGCTCGACCTGAAGACGGACGCGCTGGGGGACCTGTTCGTCGAGAACTACAACGTCGGCGCTATCACCAAGTTCACCTTCAACTCAACCACGGGCGTGTTCGGCCCGTCCGACTCCGCGCCCGTGCCGGAAGCCTCGCAGGCGGTCAGCCTTGGCCTGTTGCTGGCCTTGGGGATGGGCGGAGTGGCCGTGGCGAGGAAGAAGCGACGGAAGGCGTAGGTCCCCTCCCTCGGCAAAGAAAAATCCCGGCCCGAAAGGGCCGGGCTTATTGGGTCAGGCTCAGTCCGCCAGGGCGACGGCGTTCTGGGCTGCGAAGGGACCGTAGCCGGGCGTCGAGGCGATGGAGCCATCGCTATTAATCTTCCAGACCGACATGACGCCGGTGGTGTGCGTCCAGAGGGCGCGCGCCTTGTTGTCGGGGCCGACGGCCAGTCCGGTGCAGGTCCAGCCCTGCCCAGGGTCGTAGCCCGGCGTCGAGGCGAACGAGCCGTCCGCGTTGATGGTCCAGACCGACATCGCGCCGCTCGCGTTCACCCACAGGGCGCGCGCCTTGTTGTCGGGGCCGACGGCCAGTCCGGTACAGGTCCAGCCCTGCCCAGGGTCGTAGCCCGGCGTCGAGGCGAACGAGCCGTCCGCGTTGATGGTCCAGACCGACATCGCGCCGCTCGCGTTCACCCACAGGGCGCGCGCCTTGTTGTCGGGGCCGACGGCCAGTCCGGTGCAGGTCCAGCCCTGCCCAGGGTCGTAGCCCGGCGTCGAGGCGAACGAGCCGTCCGCGTTGATGGTCCAGACCGACATCGCGCCGCTCGCGTTCACCCACAGGGCGCGCGTCTTGCCGTCCGGGCCGACGGCCAGTCCGGTGCAGGTCCAGCCCTGCCCAGGGTCGTAGCCCGGCGTCGAGGCGAACGAGCCGTCCGCGTTCACGGTCCAGACCGACATGAAGCCATCGGGCCGCGTCCACAGGACGCGCTCCTTGTTGTCGGGGCCGATGGCGACCGCACCGGCCGTCCAGCCCGAGATCGGGCCGAAGTCGCGGGCCGTGTCGAGCGGGTCAGCATCGCCCAGCCCCCAGAGGGAGGCCAGGCCGTCGCCCCAGGACCAGAGGGCGCGCGTCCGACCGTCCGGGCCGACCGCGATGGCGCGGGCGGTGCGGGCGACCGCCTGCTGGCCGGCGACGTTGTAGCCGGGGGTGGAGGCGATGGTACCGTCGGCGCTCACGGTCCAGACGGACATCGTGCCGTCGCCGCACGCCCACAGGACGCGGTCCTTACCGTCCGCGGCAACGGCGAGGGACTTGGCGGTCCATCCGGCGATGGGGCCGTAGACGTGGCAGGAGGCGGCGGGGTCCGCGTCGGCGAGGTCCCACAGGGAGGCGCATCCGCCCGCCGCCGTCCACAGGACGCGGGCGGAGTTGTCCGGGCCGACGGTGACCGACTTGGCGGCCCATCCGGGGAACGGCCCGTAGCCGGGGGTGGAAGTGAATGAGCCGTCTGCGGCGACAGTCCAGACGGACATGACGCCGCTGGTGTGCGTCCACAGGAGGCGGACGCTGCCGTCCGCGCCGACGGCGAGGGACTTGGCGGTCCATCCGGCGATGGGGCCGTAGACGTGGCAGGAGGCGGCGGGGTCCGCGTCGGCGAGGTCCCACAGGGAGGCGCATCCGCCCGCCGCCGTCCACAGGACATGGGCGGCCCCGTCGGGTCCGGCCGCGACGCCGGTGGCGATCCATCCGGGGTACGGGCCGTAGTCGGGGGAAGCGGTATGGCCACCCGAGGCGTCCACGGTCCAGACGGACATCCTGCCGTCGGTGTGGTCCCAGAGCAGGAACACGGAGCCGTTCGGCCCGTCCGCGACCGACCGGGCGGTCATTCCGGGGACCGGGGCGAAGGTATGAGCGGCGGCGGCGGGATCAGCGGCGGCGAGGTTCCAGAGCGAGACCGAGCCGTCCACGCCGCGCCACAGGACGTGCGTCTGGGCCGGCGCGGTGTCGGGCGTGGTCGTGGGCACCGTCTGCGTAATGCCCGTCGTGCCTGAACCTGGTGTCGTGCCTGAACCTGGTGTCGTGCCTGAACCTGGTGTCGTGCCTGAACCTGGTGTCGTGTTCGTCCCTGTAGTCGTCCCCGGATCGGTGGTCGTCGTGCCGGTCGTCGTGCTGGGCGGCGTGCTGGGCGGCGTGACAGGCGTTGTTGGAGGGACGGGCGGCGTCGGAGGGACGGGCGGCGTCGGAGCGGGCGGGGCGAGGGCGAAGAGAGCGCCGGTGTCATTCACGCCGCCGTCGTAGGCCGTCCCATACCACAGGCCGTTCGGTGCGGCCGTCAGGCCCGCGCTGGGGCTGCCGCCGTCGGCCCCCCCGGTGAAACTGTACAGGGTGGTGAAGCCCGTGCCGTCGGTGTTGAGCGCGAACGCGGTGCCGTAATCGTCCGTGCCGCCGCTAAACGTGGTGCCGTAGAGCATGCCGTCCGTACCGAGCGCGACCGGGGCATAGGGTGCGCCGCCGTCCGCGCCGCCCGTGAAGGTGTAGAGCGTCACAAAGCCGGTGCCGTCCGGCCGGACTTTGAAGACGGTGCCGTATTCGGCGGAAAAGGGCGCGTCGCTGGTGGTCCCGTAGAGGAAGCCGTCACCGCCGTCCGTCAGCCCCGCCTGCGGGCAGCCGCCGTCGGCGGCCCCGGTGAAGCTGTAAAGGACGGCGTATCCCGTCCCGTCGGTGTGGAGGGTGAAGACGCTCCCCGCCGCATTGGCCCCGCCCGCCTCGGTCGTACCGTAGAGGACGCCGCCCGCGCCGACCAGGAGCGGCGCGGCGGGCATGTCGCCGGTGGTGAAGGGGTACAGGTCGGCGAACCCGGTGCCGTCCGGCTTGACCTTGAAGATCATTCCGAGTCCGGTGCCGCCGCCGCTGGCGGTCCCGTAGAGGAAGCCGTCGCCGCCGTCCACCAGCCCCGCCTGCGGGTATCCGTGGCTGTAGTAGTTGTTGGAGAAGGCGTACAGGACGACGAACCCCGTCCCGTCGGTGTTGACACGCCAGGCGGTCCCGCCGCCGTTCGGCCCGTCGCTGCTGGCCGTGCCGTAGAGGGTGTTCCCTTCCAGCAGCAGCGTCCCCGCCGGCGCGGAGCCGTCGGCGGTGAGGCTGAAGGTGTGCAGGGCGGTGAACCCGGTGCCATTGGGGCGGACCTTGAAGACGGTCCCCGCGCCCGAAGCGCCACCCGCCGTCGTGGTCCCGTATAGGAAGCCGTCGGGGCCGAGCGTCAGGGCGGCGGACGGGCCGCCCCCGTCGGGGCTATCATCCAGGGAGTCGGCCTGGCTGAAGGCGTACACGGGCGCCTGGGTGAGTGCCGGGGCGGAGGCCACACCCGTCCGGGCGAGGCCCAGCGTCATGCCCACTGTCATGCTCAGGGAGACGCCGAGCGTCAGCAGCAGCGACGGGAACGCCCCGGCTCGGCCCTTCAGAGGCCGGGCCTTCAGGGGACGGGAGGCGCGCGGGTTATCGAATGGGTTCATAGTGTCCTTCTGGGAGCCGCCGGCGCGGGCCGGGCGGAGGGTCTTGCGAACAGGTATTGCGAACGGGCATTGCCTGGAGGGGGCCTCGTCGCCTGTCTTCCTTGTCGGCAAAACGCGGCACAAAAAAAGGGGCGCGCGCCTGCGTGCCCCCCTTTGGGGCATATTCCGGCACTGTTGCGGGGTGTCAGGCTGGTAGTGCTGCGGGGGCGTTCAGGAACCCAGTACTGCCTGATACCAGGGCATGGCGGTCCCTATTTGACGCAGATCGCTCAGGCCATCGCTCGAGGCGACGCCACCGAACACACCCACCGTGCAGCATGTCCACCCTCCAAACGCTGCTCCAGAGCCTCGCGCCGGGCGTCGCCGCCACCAACGAGCCGAAGCGGATCAAGTGCGGAGCGCCGGACTACATCCTCACGCGCGGCGAGACGCCGCTGGGCTATGTGGAGGCCAAAGACGTCGGCGAGCTGCTGGACAAGACCGAGAGAACCGGCCAGATGCGCCGGTATTTGGAGAGCCTCGGCAACCTCATCCTCACCGACTATCTGGAGTTCCGCGGGTACGTCAGCGGCCGGCACCGCCTGACGGCGCGGCTCGGGACGGGCGGGGGTAAGAAGCCGCTCGTGGTGGAGCCGGACGGGGAGGCGCAAGTCAAGGCGCTGCTCCTAGCATTCTGTGACGCCCAGGTGCCGACCGTCGGCAGCCCGAAGGAGCTGGCCGGGCGCATGGCGAACCTCGCCAGACTGGTCCGGGACACCATCAGCCGCGCGCTCATGGACGAAGACAAAGGCGGGACGCTGCACCAGCAGTTCGAGGGATTCCGCAAGACGTTGCTCCATGACCTGACGCCGGACGCCTTCGCGGACATGTACGCGCAGACCATCGCCTACGGCCTGTTCGCCGCCCGATGCAGCCTCACCCTTGCGGCCAAGCCGGGGCAGCGGTTCACGCGGTTCCTCCCGCCCCACCAGTTGCCCAAGACGAACCCGTTCCTCCGCAAGACCTTCGGCTACATCGTCGGGCCGGACCTGGATGAGCGCGTCGTCTGGATCGTGGATGACCTAGCCGAGTTGCTGGACCGGACCGACATGGAAGCGATTTTAACGGACTTCGGGCATCGGACGCGGCAGGAAGACCCGGTAGTCCACTTCTACGAGACGTTCCTGGGGGCGTGTGACCCAAAGATGTGGGAAGCGCGCGGCGTCTACTACACGCCGGAGCCGGGCGTCTCCTACATCGTCCTCAGTGTGGATCACCCGCTGAAGTCCGACTTCGGCCTGGCGGACGCGGAAAAGATCACCGTCAAGACGCCGGACGGCACGGGGACGCGGCAGGTCCACCGGGTCCAGATCCTTGACCCGGCGACCGGCACTGGGACGTTACTGTATGGCGTGATTGACCACATCACCGAGACGTTTGTGAACAACAAGGGGATGTGGAGCGGCTACGTCTCGGAACATCTGCTGCCGCGCCTGTTTGGCCTCGAGTTTCTGATGGCCCCTTACGCCATCGCCCATTTGAAGCTCGGCTTGCAGCTCGCCGAGAGCGGCTATGACATTGAGAGCGACGAGCGGCTGGGCGTCTTCCTGACGAACACGCCAGGGGGGCCGTTGATGTGGCCGGCAGCCTGTGTGCATCGGGCGGCGAACTCGTGAGCCTGCACCTGATGGAGATGCCGGACCGGCGACCGTCACCTACCCGGTCGCCCTGCCGAACTCGGACGGGGCGAGGGACACGGTGGAGGCCGTGCGCTACGCCGAACCGACTGGCAGCGAGCCGGGCCGGGTCTACATCAACAGGGCGCAATACTTTGATGGGATGAGGGCGGACGTGTGGGCGTTCCAGGTGGGGGGCTATCAGGTCTGTCAGAAGTGGCTCAAGGACCGTAAGGGGCGGACGCTGATTTATGACGACATCCGGCACTACCAGGGCGTCGTGGCCGCGCTGGGCGAGACGATCCGGCTGATAGGGGCCATTGACGAGGTTATAGACGATCACGGCGGCTGGCCGCTGGGGTGACGGGCAAGGAAGCCCGGCCTTGAAAGGCCGGGCTACTGCTGAGTGAAAGTCGCTCTGCGACTAGGAGGGGGCGGGCGGGGGGGCGAACCCAAGGTTCGCCCCTACGATCTGCACGTCTTCGCACGCGGTCTTTTCAGCCCCGGAGGGGGGTTCGTTCAAGAGTAGCCCAGCCTTGAAAGGCCGGGAATTTTCTCTTTACCGCCCATCGCGATAATAGCCGCCGCCGACGGCACCCCGGAAGACACGGCCGTCTTGGAAGGCCCGGCCGTCGCCGAAGCCGCCGGGGGGCTGGGCCAGAGGTGCCCAGGCGAGAGCGATGTCATAGTGCCCACGGCCCGGCTGGGGGTCGTGGATGCGGACGGTCGCGGTGAAGTCGTTGCCCGGATTGGGCTGCTGGACGACGCGCACCTGGCCACGCCCGGCCCGCCGGGTCAGGAAGACGCGGATGGGGCCGTGCGGCAGGCGGTCGAAAACCTGGGCGGAGGTCTGTGTGGAGCCTTTGCCGGAGACATCGCGCGTCCGCACGTCGCGGCTATGGAAGGTAACGAGGGTGGTGTCGTCCACGTCCCCGCTCCAGATCATGGCGGGCCGGGGGTCAGCGTGGGCCGGGGCGGCGGTCGTGCCGAGAGCGGTCAGCGCGAGGGCCACGCCCCCCACGGACAGGGCGGCGCATCGTTTCAGGGTGGTATATGGTTTCATGGTCGTTGCTCTTTCTGTTTGGCGGTCATTCAGGGCCGGGCGCGCGGCCCGGCTGTTTTTACTGACGGCAGACGCGCCGAAAAAGTTCGCTCCCGTCGGACGGCCGGACGCAGCGCGGGCCACGGTCCTGAACAGGACCGTGGCCCGCATCTGTGGTGTGTCCGTCAGGCGGCCCCCCGTCAGGCGGCCCCCCGTCAGGCGGCCTTGCGGCCCGGCTCGTCTGCCTGCCCGATCTGCGCTAGGACGCTGTCCAATGCCTCACGGCGCAGTTCCTGCGTGTGCTGCGCCCGCCGCAGATCCTCCTCGGCCTCCCGTCGCCCCTGCCGCCACCCGGTCAGGGTGTCCCAAAACAGCCGACGGAGGAGGAAATACCCTGCCGTGCCGAGTGCCGCCGCCAGGCAGAGGAAAAAGATGAGTAGTGCCACAGTGAACCCCTTTCGGAATACCGCCTTGATGGCCGCCTTGGTCATCGGCAGGGTCCATTGTCGGCAGACGGGGACAGTTCCGTTAGCTCCGGGGGACGGCGGGGGATGAGGGAGGAGGGCGCGTCAGGCATCGGCGTGGGCGCGCAGGAAGGCCCGGACGCAGGCGGGGTCCCATTGCACCCCCGCGCCTTCTTCCAGGAGGCGGAGTGCCTGGGCGCCGTCCATCCCGCGGCGGTAGGGGCGGTCCGAGGTCATGGCGCTGAAGGAGTCGGCGACGGACAGCAGGCGGGCGGTGAGGGGGATGGCCTCGCCGCCCAGCCCGTCGGGGTAGCCCGCGCCGTCCCAGCGCTCGTGGTGGTGGCGGACGGCGGCCAGCGCGCCGGGCGCGGCTTCCTCCAGGCCGGGCACGGACCCGATGATGACGGCCCCCATGAGGGGGTGCTGTCGGATGGCCTCGGCCTCAGCGTCCGACAGCCGGCCAGGCTTGCGGAGGATCTGGTCGGGGACGCCGATCTTGCCCACGTCGTGCAGCAGGGCGGCCACGGCCACGGTCCGGCGGGCCTCATCGTCCAGGCCGAGCGCGCGGGCGATCTCCAGCCCGTAGGCCATGACGTCCTCGGAGTGGCGGCGCGTGTAGCGGTCCTTGGCACCCACCGCCGTCACGAGCGCGTCCAGCATGGAGAAGCCCGCGACCGAGTCGCGCAGCGCGCCGCGCACCCGCTCGGCGTCGCCCTCCGGCGTCTCGCGCACGCCGGACTTGGCGAGATACAGCCGCTTGTCGGCCAGGGCGATGGCCTCGGCGCGCGAGAGGCCCTCGTCCGGGAAGACGGCAAGCCCGACGGACAGATGCAGCGGCACGTCCTCGGCCCCGCCCGGTGGGCGGATGGTGACGTCCTCCAGGCTTTGCGCGAGCCGGGCGGCGACGGCTTCGCTCTCGGCGAGCCCGACGCCGGGCATCAGCACGGCGAACTCGTCGCCGCCATAGCGGGCGGGCGTGTCGTAGGGCCGGCAGCAAGACCGCAGGGCGTCGGCCACCCGGAGCAGGGCGTCGTCGCCGACGGGATGGCCGTAGGCGTCGTTGAAGTACTTGAAGTTGTCCAGGTCCAGCATGGCGACGGCCAGGAAGCCGCCCTCCCGCCGGGCGCGGTCGGTCTCCTCCTCCAGCTTCTTCTGGAAGGCGCGGTGGTTCAGCAGGCCCGTCAGCGGGTCGCGATCGGCCCGCTCGGTCGTCTCGGCCAGCAGCACCTCGGTCTGGGCCAGGAGTTCCTCGGTCCGGGCCAGGAGCCGCGCCCGCTCGCGCTCGGCCCCCTTCTGGGCGGTGATGTCGCGCACGATGAACGCGCGGCCCGTTCGCCCGTCCTGGGCGTCGTGGACCGGGGAGAAGGTGACGGCGACCTCGCGCCGCGTCCCGTCTTTGTGCCGGCGGACCGCCTCGTATTCCAGGACATCGCCCGCCCTTTCCAGGCTCTCCAGCAGGCGGCGCGTGTCCTCAACCGTCTGCTCGGGGGGGAAGGTGAGACCGAGGTCTTTGCCGATCGCCTCTTCCGGGGTCCAGCCGTAAAGTCGTTCCGCACCCCGGTTCCAAGAGCGGATCGTGCAGTCCAGGTCCGTGCTGAAGATGGCCTCGTGCGAGTTCTCGACGATCAGGGCCAGCCGGCGCGTCTCCGCCTCGGCCTCCTTCTGGGCGGTGACGTCGCGCACGATGAACGCGCGGCCCGTCTGCCCGCCCTGGGCGTCGTGGACCGGGGAGAAGGTGACGGCGATGTCGCGCCGCGCCCCGTCTTTACGCACCCGCACCCCCTCATATTCCCGCTCCGGCCGCTCCCTCTCTAGGGCGGTCAGCATCAGGCTGGTCTCCTCCCAGGTCAGCCCCGGCGGGAAGGTCAGGTGGATGGGCCGCCCGACGATCTCCTCGGCCGGCCACCCGTAGAGGCGCTCCGCGCCCCGGTTCCAGGAGAGGACGGTCCCTTGCAGATCGGTGCTGATGATGGCGTCGCGCGAGTTCTCGACGATCAGGGCCAGGCGCCGCGCCGCCGCCTCGGCCTGCCGCGTCGCCTCCTCGACCTCCCACCGGGCGGTGATGTCCACGGCGGACACTAGGAACCCGGTCACCGCGCCGTCCGGCCCGCGCTCGGGCGCGTAGGCGCACTGGACGAACCGAACGCCGGTCGTGCTGTAAGGGATCGGGAGGTCAAACCGCACCGACTCGCCGGCGAGGACGCGGTCCACATAGGGCCGGAGGGCTTCATAGGCGTCTTCGCCGAGGACCTCGGTCAGCGTCTTCCCGATCACTGAGGCGACGGGAATGCCCAGCAGATCCTCGTAGGCGCGGTTGGCGAATGTGTAGCGGCATTCGAGGTCCATCCGGGCGATGAGGACCGGGACATTGTCGGCCAGTTCCTGCAAGCGGCCCTCGCGGGCGCGGGCCTCGGCCTCGGCCTCCACGCGGCCGGTGACATCCATGGAGACGCCGGTGATCCCGCTGACGCGGCCCGCCGCGTCGCGCACGACCTGACCCTTGGCCTCCATCCAGCGTGTCGCCCCGTCGGGGCGGATGATGCGGTAGAAAGCGTGATGGTCGCGGCCCGTCTCCAGAGTCAGCCGGGCGTCCTCGGCGAACGAGGCGCGGTCGCCGGGGTGGACGAAGTCCAGCATGGCCTCAAGCGTCCCGCCGAAACCGCCCGGCGGCAGTCCGACGAGTGCCTCCAAGTCGGGGGAGCAGGTGACGGAATTCGTGGCGAGGTCCCAGGCCCATGCGCCCAGCCCGCCGGCGCTAAGGGCGCGCGCCTGGAGTGCGTGTGCGGCCTTCCGGTGGGCTGCGGACGCGGCGCGGCGCGCGGCATGGCGTCGGGCCTCAGGCGTGGGGGCCAGAGTCTTTACTGTCTTTCTGCGGCGGGTGGTCATGGACTCTTCGGCTTCTCTCACGGGCAGTACGCGCCCGCCCTTGTGTCACTAACGAGTCAACACACTTTCCATCTCAATATGTCCTTCTATTATTCCACACATTCACCGAAACCGCGCGGATGTATGCCTGGCGGACACGGCAGCCCTCCATGCAGGGCAGACAGGGGTAGAAAGGGCAGACACGGGAGATCGGCCGACGTATGCCTGACGGCGGTACAATCCCCACCCTGGCGGGAACCGTGTGCCGCCCCCATGCGTTGAAAAAGGCATGAAAGCACTACTCTTACTCCCCGCCGCATTGCTCGCCACGGGGTCTGCCTACGCCGTCCACCATGTCTCCAAGTCCGTCACTTCCAAGCCGGTCATGCCGGTCACAGGCTCCGTCACCGGGCAGAAAGTCGCCCCGCTGGTCCGCACCCCCGCCCAGTCGGCTGGCCTGCTCACCGGCCCCGCCGCCTTCGGCGACTGGTCCACCGACGCGCCGGGCGTCCGCCGCCTGATTCGCGTGGGCGACCTGCCCGCGCCGCATGCGACGCCCTCCTCCGACCACGGGGCGGACATGGCCCCGCGGCCCGACGGCGTCTTCCCGAAGGCCCCGGCGGGCTTCAAGGTCGAGCTTTTCGCGTCGGGCCTGAACAACCCGCGCAAGATCGTGACGGCACCTAACGGCGACCTGTTCGTCGCCGAGAGCGGCGCGAACCGGGTCAAGATCCTGCGGGCCGGCGCGGGCGCGGGCGCGGTCCAGACGACCTCGGTGTTCGCCGAGGGCCTGCGCCAGCCGTTCGGCATCGCCTTCTACCCGGCGGGGCCGGACCCGAAGTACGTCTACGTCGCGAACACCGACTCGGTGGTCCGCTTCCCCTACCACAGCGGCGACCTGACCGCGACCGGTCCGGCCGAGGACGTGGTGCCGACGGGCATCCCCGGCGGCGGGCGGCTGCGCGGCGGCGGGCACTGGACGCGCGACCTCGCCTTCTCGCCGGACGGCAAGACGCTGCTGGTATCGGTCGGCTCGCACTCCAACAATGACAACCCGGACACCGAACCCCAGGAGTTCCACCGGGCCGACATCCTGCGCTACACCCCGGACGGCAAGTTCGAGGGCATCTACGCCTCGGGCATCCGCAACCCGGTCGGCATCACCTACCAGCCCGGCACGGACACGCTCTGGGCCTCGGTGAACGAGCGGGATACTCTAGGCGACATGCTGGTTCCCGACTACGTCACGCACGTCACGCCGGGTGCCTTCTACGGCTGGCCCTGGTATTACATGGGCGACCACCACGACCCGCGCTACCCGGACGCCCACCCGGAGCTTGCCGGGCACGTCACCGTCCCGGACGTGCTGCTCCAGTCGCACTCGGCGAGTCTGTGCCTGACCTTCTACCCGGCCTCGGGGCCGGCCGCGAAGTTCCCCGCCGCCTATCGGGGCATGATCTTCGCCGCCGAACACGGCTCGTGGAACCGGGCCAGCCGGACCGGCTATAAGGTGATCATGGTGCCCGTCGTGAACGGCAAGGCGGCCGGCGAGTACCAGGACTTCCTGACCGGCTTCGTTACCAATGAGGACGCCGTCTGGGGTCGCCCCGTGGGCGTGACGGTGGCCCGCGACGGGTCGCTGATGGTGACCGACGACGGTTCCAACAGCGTGTGGCGCGTCTCCTACGTCGGCAAGTAGGGGGTACGGGAGAAAGGACAGAGACAAAGGGCGCGGCTTCCTAGATGGGGAGGCCGCGCCCGTTTCTTATAGAGGCTCCTGCCGGCCTAGGAACTTGGGGCGCGGGTGCGTGACCGTGGCCTGGACCCAGGCGACCTCGGTGGCGGCGATCTCGCGCAGGTCGAAGCCGGGCTGCCCGGCGTAGGCGCGCTTGGCGGCGTCCACGCCGACGACGTCCAGCCCCAGCCGGCGGCCCAGGAACAGGGCGCGGGGGAGGTGGTAGCCCTGCGTCACCAGGATGGCGGAGCGGACGCCGAAGATGTCGCGGGCGCGGTACAGGCTGTCATAGGTGCGGAAGCCCGCGTAGTCGCAGACGATATCGCGGGCGGGGACGCCCAGCGCCAATGCTTCCTGCCGCATGGCCTCCGGCTCGTTGTAGCCGTCCCGGCTGTTGTCCCCGGTCATCAGCAGCTTCCGCACCTTGCCGGCCTTGTACAGCTCGACGCCTGTGGCGACGCGGTCAGTCAGGATGTCGCTGGCCGCGCCGAACACGATGGCGACGGGGCGTGCGGGTGCGGCGGCGACACTGGGGCAGATCAGCCCGCCGTAGCTGCGGACGTTCAGGTAGATCAAGACGCTTCCCAAACCCAGGACCGTCAGCAGGACCCAGAAGACGCGCCACAGGCGGCGCTTGCGGTCAGGGGGGGAGGGCGGCTTTCGAGGCGGGCGGGGCAGTGTCTTCATGCCCTACCATTCGGCCATGTTGCCGTGTTGTCCTGCGCGCGTGCTGTCAGGGCTGGTGCCAGCCGAACTGGACAGCGGTTTTCCGGCGGTGGCACCGGACGCAACGGACCTCACACTTGGCGATCTCCAGGAGGATTGTCTTCCAAGGAAAACCCGACGACACTAACTGCGAGACGGCACCACGTTTCACGCCACGAACATGGTCAAAATCGAGCATCAGAAGTTCCGTGTCACCACAGTGTACACAGGGATGGTCCATGAGGTAAACGTTCAGGCGGTCGCGGTTCATGCGGACATACTGCCTACGCCTCATGTTCACATTCACGATATGCTTCTCTTTGTTCTCATGATACCAGCGGTTCTGATACTCACGTTTGCACTCACGGCAATGAGTCTGCAAACCGTCGCGCTTGGCATTATTGATGCCGAAGTCCGAAGAAGCCTTGACGACGCCGCACCCGCAGCACTTCTTTTCCATCAGCATTCGTACCCTCCTTAGCCCGACTGAAAAAGAAAACGGTCCTTGCTCGATGTACGAACAAAGACCGTTTGATTGGTGCCCCCAGTAAGGGTCGAACTTACGACAACCCACTTAAGAGGCGGGTGCTCTAACCAACTGAGCTATGGAGGCGATGCCTGTCTTCCTGTGAGGAACAAGCCTATTATACTCAGGGGAAGGAGAAAAATCAAGCCGTTTGCAGATAATCAGTGTAAGATTTTTCGGTGTTCGCGCGGCAAGCGGCGCGGGTAAGATGTGCCAATGAACTCCCCCACCCTCCTCACACGCCCGCAGGCCGGCGGGCGGGACTGGCGCGTCGTGGCCGTGGCGCTGGCCGGCTTCTGCACGTTCCTGGACCTGTACGCGACCCAGCCGCTGCTGCCGCTGTTCGTGCGATTGTTCCACGCGCCGACGGCGCGGGTCAGCCTGACGGTGAGCGCGACGACCTTGGCGGTCGCCCTGGCCGCGCCGTTCGCGGGGCTGCTGGCGGACCGGGTGGGGCGCAAGCCGGTGATCGTGGCCTCGATCTTCGGGCTGGTCGTGCCGACGGCCCTGGCCGCGACGGCGTCCACGCTGCACGCCCTGATCTTCTGGCGGCTGCTGCAAGGGCTGTGCATGCCGGGCATCTTCGGGGTGATGATGGCCTACATCAGCGAGGAGTGGTCGGGCGGCGCGGGGTCGGCGATGGCCGGGTATGTCACCGGGAACGTCCTGGGCGGCTTCTGCGGGCGGTTCCTGACGGGCCTGATCGCGGAGCATTTCGGCTGGCGGGAGGCCTTCGCCGTGCTGGCGGGGCTGAACCTATTGGGGGCGGTGTCTGTGTGGCGCTGGCTGCCGCCCTCGCGCCGGTTCCAGCCCGAAACCGACTGGCGCGCGTCGCTGCGGGCGATGGCGGGACACCTGCGGAACCCGGCTTTGCTTGCGACATATGCGGTCGGCTTCAACGTCCTGTTCTCGCTGGTGGCGACCTTCACCTATGTCACGTTCTACCTGGCCGCGCCGCCGTTTCGATTGGGGACACTCGCGCTCGGGTCCGTCTTCCTGACCTATCTGCTGGGCGCGGTCGTGACGCCGCTGGGCGGGCGGTGGATCGACCGCTTCGGGCCGCGCATCGCACTGGCGGCGGCGCTGGCCGTGTCCGGTGGGGGCGTCCTGCTGACGCTGGCATCGCGCCTCCCGCTGGTCATCGCGGGGCTGGCGCTGTGCTGCTCCGGCGTGTTCGTCTGCCAGTCGGCGGCCAGCAGCTTCGTGGGGAAGGCCGCGGGGCGGGCGAGGTCGTCGGCGACGGGGCTGTATGTAACCTTCTACTACACGGGCGGCAGCGTCGGGGCGACCCTGACGGGCCTGTTCTGGGCGCGCGGCGGCTGGCCCACCTGCGTCCTGCTGGTCGTGGGCGTGCAGGCGGTGACGGCGGCGGTGGCGCTGGCGTTCTGGCGGGACCGCAAGCAGGATTCGGGCCGGCTTTCGCGAATTGAATCGCCATGACACATACCTCGTTTGACCCTGCGCCCCTGCGCGCGCTCTTCCCCTCCCTTGCGCTCACTCTGGACGGCCACCCCGCCGTGTTCTTTGACAATCCCGGCGGGACGCAGGTCCCCGGCACGGTCATCGAGGCCGTGTCGGACTACTACCGGGGCAGCAATGCCAACGTCGGCGGGGCGTTCGCGACGAGCCGCCGGACGGACGCCGTCGTGGCCGGGGCGCGGGCGGCGGTGGCGGACCTGCTGAACGCGCCCGGCCCCGAGACCATCGTGTTCGGTCCCAGCATGACCGCCCTGACGTTCCATCTGGCCCGGTCGCTTGCAGAAACCATCAGGCCGGGGGATGAGGTCATCGTCACCACGCTGGACCACGACGCGAACGTCGCGCCCTGGCTTGATTTGGAGGCGTCCGGCGCGGTCATCAAAGTGGTAGACATCCACCCGGAGGACGCGACGCTGGACATGGACGGACTGGAGGCCGCCCTTTCACCCCGGACGCGGCTGGTCGCGGTGACGGCGGCCTCCAATGCAGTCGGCACGATGCCGGACGTAGCCCGGATCACCCGGCTGGCTCAGGAGGCGGGGGCACTCGTCTTCATAGACGCCGTGCAGTTCGCCCCGCACGCCCCGGTGGACGTGCAGGCTCTGGGCTGCGACTTCCTGGCCTGTTCGGCCTACAAGTTCTTCGGGCCGCACATGGGGGTTCTGTACGGCAAGGCGGACCACCTGACGCGGCTCAGACCGCACAAGGTCAGGCCCTCCAAGGACGCGATCCCCTACCGGTGGGAGTCGGGGACTCTGAACCACGAGGGGCTGGCGGGTGTCACGGCGGCGGTGGACTACCTGGCGAGCATGGGGGAACGATTCGGCCCTCCGGCCCCGGATCGGCGGCAGACGCTGAAGGCGGCGATGTCGGCCATCCGAGAATACGAGCAGACGCTGTCGCGGCGTCTGCTGGAAGGGCTGGCGGGCATCGGAGACGTCAAAGTCTGGGGCCTGACGGACACGTCGCGTCTGGACGAGCGGCTGCCGACGGTCGCCTTCACCTGGCCCCGGCTTTCGCCCCGGCATACGGCCGAGTATCTGGCAGCACGGGGCTTCTGCGTCTGGAGCGGCAACTATTACGCGCTCGGGCTGATGGAGCGGCTGGGGTTGGAGGAACACGGCGGGGCGGTGCGTGTCGGGCTGGCGCATTACAACACGGCGGAGGAGATAGACCGGATGGTGGCCACGCTTCAGGACGTGCCGAAGGCCAGCGCATAGGTCGCATCAAAGGAGCGGACGCCGGTCGTCGCGCCCAGAGCCTGGACGGCGCAGGCCGCGGCGGCGTTGGCGAAGCGGGCTGTCTTTTCCAGGTCCCAGCCGCGCGTCAGCCCGCACAGGAAGCCCGCCGCCCAGCAGTCGCCCGCGCCCAGGGCGTCCACGGACTCGACGGGAAAGGGCGGGACGTGCAGAACGTCCCCGAATGCCGTCCGGAGGTACGCGCCCTCCGCGCCGAGTTTCAGGCCGACTGCACCGACGCCGGCATCAAGGAAGACCTGGGCGATGTCTCCGGGCGTCTCGCGGCCCGTCAGCAGGCGGGCCTCCTCCCAGGACGGCAGGAGATAATCCAGGTACGGCAGGCAGGGCGCGAGGACGCGCATCCAACGGCCCGTCGCGTCCCAGACCGTGTCCAGCGTCGTCGTCTTGCCCAGCTCCCTGGCCCGCTTCAGGACGGCGGCGTTGTCCGCGCCCATGTAGCGGGGCATCAGGAACGGCCCGGCGACGTGGAAGATCGGCGCGGCCTCGACCTCCGGCCAGAACACGTCGGCGGCGGTATAGGCGGCGTTCGCGCCGGCATAGTGCAGGAAGGTGCGCTCCCCCGCACCGTCCACGGCCACCATGGTCGCCGCCGTCGCCTCCACGGCATCGCGGATCAATCCGCGCGTGCTGACGCCGTGGCGCTCCAAAGTCCCCGCCAGGAACTGGCCGAAGCCGTCCTCCCCGATCTTGCCCAGGACGGCCGTTTCCACGCCCAGCTTGGCGAGCGCGAGGCCCGTATTGGCGGCGCACCCGCCGACGTGCAGTTCCATCCGCTCGACGGCGGCCAGCGTCCCCTTGGGCGGGAACGCCTCGATCGGCTTGCCGACGACGTCGGCGACCAAGATTCCCAGGCAGCAGACCTGTGACATGTACGGTATTCTCCCGACAATGAGTGTACCCGATGCCGCCTGCCTCCCGGATAGCAGGGAAACGGGCACGGCGCGGCGTATAGTCTTTCCATAAAGACGTGAGGGAGAACACATGGTGGCAGAGATGGCAGAAGAAGCGGACGTGGAAGAGGCCCTGCGGCGTCAGGACGAAGCGATGGCCCTGCTGGAACGGCTCCGCATCGCCGAGCCGGCCGTCGTCCCGGAGGCGCACCCCGGCGGCGGGCGGCGCGAGGCGCGGCGCTGGACGGCCCCGAAGAGCGTGACGGTCGAGCTGCACGACGGCCTGACCTGGCGGGCGGCGACGTGCAGCGACTTGGGCATCGGCGGTGCGCGCCTGACCGCCGTTCCCGCCTGGATGGAAGGCCCCGCCCCGATCCGGCTGCGCGGCGTGTCCGGCCCGGCGATCCTCGCTCTGGCCGATCTGGTGTGGCGCGACGCCAAGATGAATTCGGCGGGCCTCCAATTCGAGTTCGGGGACACCGAGGAGCGGGACCAGTGGACCGTCATACTGATCGACGCTTTGCTGGCCCGTTACGCGCTGGGGTAGAGGACGATGAGCGAACTGCGCGCCGAAGTCTTTCATCGCTTCCCCATCCTGGAAACGGAGCGGCTGCGGCTGCGCGCGTCCGGCCCCGATGATGCCGAGGCGACTCTGGCCGTGCTGTCGTCGGAAGAGGTCTGCCGCTACTATGACCTGTCGCCGCTAACCGTGCGTGATGAGGCGATGAAACTGATCGCGAACCGGGCGGCGGCGTTCGCGCGTGAGGAGCGCATCCGGTGGGCGCTGGCGCGGCGGGAAGACGACGTGGTGATCGGCTCCTGCGGCCTGTCCCGCTGGGACGAGGAGGCCGCGCAGGCGGAGGTCGGCTACGAGTTGTCGCCCGAATGGCAGGGGCGCGGGCTGATGCGGGAGGCGCTGGCGGCGGTGCTGGGCTTCGGCTTCACCCGGATGCGGCTCGCGCGGGTGGAGGCGAACGTCGTGCCAGGAAACGAGCCTTCCCTGCGTCTGCTCCGGCGGCTTGGCTTCCGCGAGATAGAGCTGCGCCGGGGCAGGGGCTTTTGGAAGGGCGAGTCACACGACCTGATCTACCATCTGCTATATCAGGAGGACTGGCATGGATAGCCGTCTCCGGCTGGCCGCAGTGGGCCTGCTCCTGTGTCTGCGGCCATCGATTGCGGCGGGCCACGCGCCGCCGCTGAGGCCCGTCAAGCCCCAGGTCATCACGCACGGGAGCCGGGCGGTCAAAGCCATCGCGCTGACCTTCGACGCCTGCCAGACGCGCAAGCCGTCCGGCTATGACGCGGGGATCATCGGCATTTTGCGGGCGACGCACACGCCCGCAACACTGGTTCTGGGCGGGCGCTGGATGGAGACGCACCCCGCCGCGACGCGCTCCCTGGCCGCCGACCCGCTGTTCGAGCTTGGCAACCACTCCTATTTGCATCCACACATGACGAAGATCACGCCCGCGCAGATGCGTCAGGAGTTGCAGCAGACGCAGGACGTCATGTACCGGCTGACCGGCAGGCAGGGCGGCCTGTTCCGCCCGCCCTACGGCGAATACGACCCCATTCTGGTCCGCGAGGCCGCACGGATGGGCCTGAAGACGCTGACCTGGGAAGTGGTGACGGGCGACCCCGACAAGAACATCAAGGCACTGGACATTGTTCATACCGTGCTGACGCGCGCCCGGCCCGGCTCGGTCGTTATCATGCACATGAACGGACGCGGCTGGCACACGGCGGAGGCCCTTCCCGCCGTCATCCGGGGCCTGCGGCGGCACGGCTACCGGCTGGTGACGGTTTCGCAGCTATGATTCTCGCGCCAACCGCGGGATGTTGATCGCCGCCGAGCGGAGCAGGGCCAGCGTTCCTAAAGTCTCGCGTGTGCCGAGCGCCTGTTCCTCCGGGTCCTCCGTCGCCCTGCCGAGGGAGCGCAGCATATTGAACTTTAGCCAGCCACACCAGTTCCCGCAGTAGGCGTACAGGCCGTGTCCGACTTCCTGGTCTGTCAGCAGGGCTTCCCGGCGGTAGCCGGCGAGGTAGGCCCGGAAGACAGCGACGTCCAACGCCCCGGCAGCCTGACCGCCCCAATCCAATGCCCCGCAGACCGCTTCGATGGCGGGCTGGACATACCCGGCGGCCTCCCAGTCTATCAGGCTGGGCGTGGATTCATCCGACCAGAGGACGTTCTTCTGGTCGAGGTCGCCGTGGCTGAGGACCCACTTGTTTCCGAGCGCCTGCCGTGACTCTTCGGCGGAGCGCAGCCAAACCGCGATCTGCGGGAGCAATCCCCGTACCTCCCCCGCCCATGTGAACTGCTCACGTTCGGCCTCTTCCACCAGCAGCGCCCAGTCTGCCTCCTCGTCCTCCGAGGGCCTATGCAAAACAGGCAATGGCAGCCCTTCAACGTGGAGGGGCAGGACGTGGATGCGCCCCAACAGGCTCCCGATCTGCTGTGCCTGCGCGGGGGAAGCGGCGGCGGAAGTGAGCGCGCGGCCCTCCACCCAGGGGAACACCAGGACAGTGACTTGGCCGAGGTCGTGGATCACTTCGCCCTCACACTGAAGGGCAGGGACGGCAGGAAGGGACGCGGCGGCCACGGCTGATGCGATCCGCTCACTCCGCCGGAAGTTCTCCCGGACGTTAGGGTACTGCATGACGGTGGGGTTCAGCACCTTGACGGCGAACCGGCCCGACGCCGTTTGGAGGCGGTAGACCCGGTGCAGCAAGCCGCCTGTGACGGGTTCCAGGGGAGCCATCGGTTCGCCCAGGGCATACAAATGGCATAGGTCGGTCAGCGTGAGTTCGTCCATTGCCGTGTTTCCGGGTAGGGCAGAAGCCCCAGCCATGAATGACCGGTCTACTCTTGAGTGGAAGCCCTTCCGGGGTTGAGGATTGAAGACGTGACGACCATTGTAGGGGTGCCGCTTGCCGCGCCCTCTTTCGTAATCTGCGCCCTCTTGATCCTGCCACCGGTTGGCCGTTAGGAGGGCGCGGCAAGCGGCGCCCCTACAATGCTTGGGTGGCTTCGTCCGAAGCCCCGAAGGGGCGGCCCACCGGCGGAGCCGGGAACAGACTCGCCCTTCAAGGCCGGGACGACAGAAAACCTAGCCGCGCCGGGCTTCCAGCTCCTCCCAGCGGGCGTAGAGGGCGGCGGCTTTTTCACGCGCGATGGGGAGCGCCTCCCAGACCTCGTGCAGTCTGGGGGCGTCGGAGGCGACTTTCGGGTCCTCTAGCTGCCGTTCCAAGGCGGCGACTTCCTCCTCGGCGGCCTCGATCTTCCCTTCGATCTGTCCAAGTTCCCGCCGCTCCGCCGTGGAAAGGCGGTTCAGGGCGGGGGCAGGCACTTTGGGCCGGGACGCGGCGGGGGCGGCGGTCGGCGGGGGCATCTGGGCGGCCTGCCACTGGGTCAGGCTGGCGAAGTGGCGCGCGCCGCCCTTGCCGTCCAGGGCGAGCAGGTCGTTGGAGACGTTTTCGAGCAGGTAGCGGTCGTGGGTGACGAGGACGAGCGCGCCGGGGAACGAGAGCAGGCTGTCTTCCAGCACCTCCAGCGTGGGGATGTCCAGGTCGTTGGTCGGCTCATCCAGGATCAGCACGTCGGCGGGCTGGAGCATGAGCTGGGCGATCAGGATGCGGGCCTGCTCGCCGCCGGACAGGTAGCGGATGGGGGTCGTGAGCTGTTCGGTCTTGAATAGGAACCGCTTGGCCCAGCCCGAGACGTGCATCGGGTTCCCCCGGTAGATCACGTTGTCGCTGTTCGGGCTGAGGGCGTCGCGCAGGCTAAGGCTCCTGTCGAGCTGCGCCCGGTTCTGGTCGAACAGCACGACGCGCAGGCCGTCCGCCCGCTTGACGGTGCCGGCGTCCGGGGCCAGCTCGCCTGTCAGCAGCTTGATGAGTGTCGTCTTGCCGCTGCCGTTCGGCCCGAGCAGGCCCAGGCGCGTGCCGGGGGCGAGTGTCAGACCCAGACGCTGGAAGAGGGCCTTGCCGCCCAGGCTCTTGGTCAGGTCCTTGCCGACCAGAAGCTCGCGCGTCTGCCGGCCCGAGGCACTGAACTCGATGCCCGCCGTGCGGGTCTGGCCGTTCCGGTACTTCAGCTCCGCCAGCTCATCGATCATCTGCCCGGCCTGGTTGATGCGGCCCTGCGCCTTGGTGGAGCGGGCCTGCGCTCCCCGCTGGAGCCACTCGATTTCGCGCTTCACCTGAGTCGCCAGGGCGGACTGCCGGTTGGCCTGTGCGCCCAGATACTCCTCGCGCTGTGCCAGAAAATTGCTATAGGTGCCGCTGACGCTCAGGAACCCCTCGGCGTACTGCGGGTGCAGCTCGACGATGCGCGTGGTGACGTTCTCCAGGAACACGCGGTCGTGGCTGATGAGGATGAAGGCGAAGGATGCCTCCCGCAGCAGGCCCTCCAGCCACATCACCCCTTCCAGGTCCAGGTGGTTGGTCGGCTCGTCTATCAGCAGAAGCTCCGCCTCGCGGACGAGGGCGCGGGCCAGTGAGAGCCGCTTCTTCCAGCCGCCGGACAGCGTTTCCACGGCCTGATCGCGCCGGTCGAAGCCGACGCGGTTCAGGGCGACCTCGATCCGCACTTCACGCTCGACCGCGTCCAGAGGCTCGCCCGCCAGGGCGTCGGTCAGGACGCTTTCCACGGTCGCGCCCGAGGGGAACAGGTCTTCCTGGGCGATGTAGGCGGTCCGCAGCCCGCGCCGGGGCGAGACGGTGCCGCCGTCGGGTTTCTCCTCGCCGGCGAAGATCCGCAGGAGGGTTGACTTGCCCGCGCCGTTCGGCCCGATCAGCCCCATCCGCTCGCCGTCGCCGACCCCGAGCGAGATGTCGTGGAAGAGGGGCCGCGCGCCGTAGGCCTTGGTGAGTGTTTGACAGCTTAACAGGACAGCCATGGGTTGTGTGTCTCGGACCGAGGTATCCCGGCAAAGAAAAGCGACCTGGGCCGGAGGCGGCGGGCAGGTCGCGGAGAGTTCGTTTCGACAAAAAACATCGCACGGATGCACCCGGAGCGATTTGAACGCCCGGCCCTCTGTTCCGAAGACAGATGCTCTATCCACTGAGCTACGGGTGCGAGCGAGTAGATTATAGCACATGGCGGCCTTGAAAAACAAGGACGTGTCCTCAGCGGAGGCGTTTTGTGAACAGTTCATCCCTCTCGACGCCGTCGCCCTGGGCCGGGGCCGGACGCGGCGAGATTTCCGCCATGCCGACCGTGCAGGACGACTCCCATGGCTTCCAGACCGGCCTACGTCTGGCTCACCCGAACACCCACGCGGGCGCGGGATCGGGGGGCACGGACGACGCCGACAGCGCCGGCCACGGGGGGTGCCGTAGAAGACATGCCAGGCCCGCGCGCAGCGCCTCGGCCCTTGTCACATCAATAGATTCCATGTATTTGATCAAGATTTCCTTGTCCGATGGGCGCATCGGTGTCATACTCATCATGGCTTGTTCCATCAAGCCGAATTTTAACGCCGAACTTTGCTTCTTTTCTTCGGCCTGCTGATGAGTGCGCTCCGGGTGAATGCGGTTGGCCGACCGCCAGGACTCGAATGAAAGTGTACTTCCATGACATCACCGAAAAACATGTCCGCCATGTGTTCCCCAGATCCGTTCCCCGGTTTGCTTCCCCTCAGCCGCCGCCGGTTTTTGCGGGCGGCCGGCCTCGCCGGGGTCGGGCTGGCATTGGGGTCGCGCGGCAAGTCTGCCACGGCGCGCGCCTCCACAGGGCCGGTTGAAAACGCCGTTCCCGAGGCGGCGCGGCCGCTGCCGCTGTCCGCTGTCCGCCTCACGGGCGGCCCCCTCAAGCACGCCCAGGAACTGGACGCCAAATACCTGCTGGCGCTGGAACCGGACCGCATGATGGCCTATTTCCGCAAGCGCGCCGGGTTGAAACCGAAGGCGGCGGGGTATGGCGGCTGGGACGGCGACGGCCGCAACCTGACGGGCCATATCGCGGGCCACTACCTGTCCGCCGTCAGCCTGATGTATGCCGCGACGGGGGACCCGCGCTTCAAGCAGCGGGCCGATCACCTGGTCTCGGAGATGAGGCTGGTCCAGGATAGAAACGGGAATGGCTACCTCGGCGCATTGGAAGGCGCCGAGGAGAGCTTCGCGCGTTTGTCCCAGGGTCAGATCCGCTCCGGGGGCTTCGATCTGAACGGTCTTTGGTCGCCCTGGTATGTCGAGCACAAGATATTCGCCGGGCTGCGCGACGCGCACCGCCACACCGGGAACCCGGACGCGCTGGGCGTGGAAACGAGGTTCGCCGGCTGGGTGGAAACGGTCCTCTCCCCGCTCGATGCGGACCAGGACCAGAAGATGCTGAACACCGAGTTCGGCGGCATGGGCGAGGTGCTGGCCGACCTCTATGCCGACACCGGCGACCGGCGCTGGCTGGCCCTCTCGGACCGGTTCGAACACCACGCCGTTCTGGACCCGCTCGCGCGCGGGGAGTATCGCCTCGGCGGCCTGCACGCGAACACCCAGGTCCCCAAGCTGATCGGCTCGGCGGCCCGTCATGCCTACACCGGCAACCAGGCCGACGGCGCGGCCGCCCGCTTCTTCTGGGATGCGGTCGTCTCCCACCAGACCTTCGCGACGGGCGGCCACGGCAAGGATGAGTATTTCGGGCCAGCGGACCAACTCAGCAGCCGCGTCAACGGGCGCACCGACGAGAGCTGCAACGTCTACAACATGCTCAAGCTGACGCGCACGCTGTTCGCGCTGCGGCCCGACATCAAGTATGCGGAGTTCCAGGAGCGGGCCTTGTTCAACCATGTACTCGGCTCGATGGATCCGGAAGACGGACGCACCTGCTACATGGTCCCGGTGGGCCAGGGAGTCCAGCATGAGTATCAGGACATGTTTGAGAGCTTTACCTGCTGCGTCGGCACGGGTATGGAGAGCCACGCGCTGCACGGGCACGGCATCTACTACGAGGACGGCCACCGCCTCTGGGTCAACCTGTACGCGCCTTCCCATGCCGAGTGGGAAGCCGCCGGGGTGAGCCTCGCGGTCACCACCACATTCCCGGAAGGCGATCATGCCGCGCTGGCCATGACGCTCAGATCACCCCACGCCTTCACGCTGGCCTTGCGCCGCCCCTCCTGGGCGGGGGCGGGCTTCGCGGTGAGGGTCAACGGGAAACCCGTCCGGGCCGTGTCCAAGCCGGGTTCCTATGTGGAGATCAAGCGCACCTGGAAGACCGGCGACATCGTGGCGCTGACTCTGCCGAAAACACTCCACGCGGAGCCGCTGCCGGATAACCCGCGCCGCGTCGCCTTGCTCTGGGGGCCGCTGGTGCTGGCGGGCGATCTCGGGCCGGAACGGGAGGAGGCCGCCGGCAGCCCGGTAGCCCCCGTGTTCGTGGCGGCGGAGCAGCCGGTCGCCGCGTGGCTCAAACCGGTCGCCGCCCAGCCGGGCCGGTTCCGCAGCGACGGGGTCGGGCGGGACATCACCGTCTCCGGCCACGTCTCCGATGTGGACTTCGTGCCGTTCTACCGCCTGCACCGGCGCGCTTATGCCGCGTATTGGGACCTGTACACACCTCCGGAGTGGGAAGAAAAGGCCGCCTCCATCGCCGCCGCCCAGGAGAAGCTGCGCCGGCTGGAGGCCGCCACCGTCGGCTACGCCCAGCCGGGGGAGATGCAGCCGGAGCGCAATTTCCACCAGCAGGGGGCGGACACCACGCCGGACCGCGTGCTGGGGCGCGCGGGCCGCCGGGGGAAGAACTGGTTCTCCTTTGACCTGCCGGTGGATCCGGCGTACCCGATGACTCTGATCGTGACATACAGCACGCAGGAGTTCCGGGAGCGGACGTTCGATATCCAGGCCGACGGCACCCGGATCGGGCAGCAGAAGATCGAGCGCAGCGGCCCCGGAAGCGCCTCCGCAGAATTCTTCGATGTCCTCTATCCTCTGCCGGCGAGCCTCGTGTCAGGCAAATCCACAGTGACCGTGCGCTTCCAGGCGACCGGCGGCAATGAGATCGCCGCCGTGTTCGGCCTCCGCATGGTCCGTGCGGATGCGCCTCTCGGTTAGGAGGCGGCGATGCCCGGAAAGACGATCACGCCGGTCTGGACGCCCGCGCCGGAGCGCCGCCTTAAAGACATGGTCTCCCCCAGCGCCTCCTGGGACGCCGACCGGCTGCGCGAGACTTTGCTTGAGGTCGGGATGGAGGCACTGACCACACAGGAGCCGTCACGGCTGATGCTTCCGCCCCCGAAGACGTTCGCGCCCAAGCGCATCGTGAACCGGAAGGACCTGAACCGCCACCGCTACATCGAGATCGGGATCGTCACCCAGGGCGAGATGTCTCTCTGGTGGGAGGGCGCTTTTTCCCGATGCCCCGCCGGTTCCGTCTTCATCATCCAGCCAGGGATGCGCTACATGTCGCATGCGGAACTTCCGGAGGAAAACCCGCGCCCCCATTCCGTGGTCTGGCTGGCGCTGCACCGAGGGTGCGCCATTGTCCACAGATGCTCGGTGCGGAACAGGGACCACTACCTGAGCGAGTATTACTCGCTTGTTGATGTGCAGCTAACGGCTTATGCCCGCAGCATCGCCCAGGAGATCGCCGAACGGCCCTCCCACTTTGAAACCGTGGTCCGCGGCAGCCTCCTCTGCCTGTTCACCCTGCTGCTGCGCGCCCCCATCTACAGCATCTCGCGCCACAGCGGGGCGGGCCGCGAAACGAAAGAAGCCGGGGCGAACCCGTTCAGCGACCGCGTCAGATCCTACCTGCTTTCGCATTACCACCGCCCTCTGACCCTGGCACAGATCGCCCGCTCGATCGAATGCAGTCCGGCACACCTGTGCCGGCACTTCCGCGAACTCACCGGCCAGACGCCGTTTCAGTATCTCCGGGCCGTGCGCCTGGAGGCGGCGAAGGCGCTCCTCCTCTCGGAAGTACCGATCGCGCGGATCGCGGAGATGGTGGGCTTTGACGACCCGCTTTATTTCAGCAAGGTGTTCTCCAGTCAGGTCGGCCAATCCCCGCAGAGCTACCGCGCCGCCTGCCGGGCGTCGGACGTGAGGCCGGCATCCCCCTGATCTCATGTCAAAACTTCATCTCATGTCAATGATTTCCATGTCTGGAACATGCATTCCATTGCCGCCGTGGGCCGACTGCGGACATAATACACTCGCCCTTCGGGTTCACTGCCGAGCCTTTCTTCCCCTTCTCGTTTCCCACGTTGCCACTGACGGCGGCGCGGAGGGCCTGCGCTTCCAGCCTTATCCGTTCCGGCATCCGTGTCACCGAGAGAGACAAAAATGAAACCTACCTGGAAGGGCGTCTTCCCCGCCGTCACCACACAGCTCCATCGGGACCAGTCCCTCGACCTGGAGGCCACCGCGCGCCACATCGGGGTGCTGCTTGACTCCGGGATCGCCGGCCTCATCATGCTCGGCTCGCTCGGCGAGAACATCGCCCCGGAGCCGGACGAGAAGCGGAGCGTCATGCGGATGGCGGTCGAGGCGGTGAGCGGCCGCGTGCCGGTCCTGAGCGGCGTGTCGGAGTGCAGCACGGCCGCCGCCTGCCGCTACGCGCGTGACATGGAACGGCTCGGGGCGGACGGCCTGATGGTGCTGCCCGCCATGGTCTACAAGGCCGACGCGGACGAGACCATGGAACACTTTCGGGCGGTCGCCGGCTCCAGCGGCCTCCCGATCATCTGCTATAACAACCCCCTCGCTTATGGCGTGGACATCACGCCGGAGATGTTCGCGCAGATGGCCGATGAGGAGAAATTCGTTGCGGTCAAAGAGTCGTCGGGCAACGTGCGGCGCATCACCGACCTCATCAACCTCGTCGGCGACCGCTACACGCTCTTCACCGGCGTGGACGACCTCACCCTGGAAAGCATCATGCTCGGGGCCGAGGGCTGGATCGCCGGGGTCGGGCTGGCCTTCCCGAAAGAGAACCAGTATCTGTGGGACCTGTGGGACCTGGCGGCGGGCGGGCAGTGGGAAAAGGCGCGCGAGGTCTATCGGTGGTACATGCCGCTGCTGCACCTGGACATCCCGGTCAAGTTCGTGCAGTACATCAAGCTGCTGCTCCAGGAGTGCGGCCTGGGGGCCGAATGGGTGCGCGCGCCGCGCCTGTCCCTTCAAGGCGCGGAGCGCGTAGCCGCCCTGAAGATCATCCGGCAGGGCATCGAGACCCGGCCGATGATCCCGGCGGGGCATCTGCCGGCCCCCCCTACTGACGGACAGGGGGTGGGATTTTGGAGACCATGCAAAAAGTCCGTGTCCTCGACTCACACACGGGAGGCGAGCCGACCCGCGTCATCCTCTCCGGCGGCCCAGACCTCGGGGGCGGCACGGCTGAGCAGCAGAGGGCCGTCTTCCGCAGCCGCTTCGACTCGTTCCGGACCGCAGTCGTCGCCGAACCGCGCGGCTCGGATGTCCTGGTCGGCGCGCTCCTGAGCAGGCCGGCGGACCCTTCCTGCGTCTCGGGCATGATCTTCTTCAATGGCGTGGGCTTCCTCGGCATGTGCGGCCACGGCACCATCGGCGTCGTCGCGGCGCTGGCGTTTCTCGGCAGGATCGGGCCGGGCGAGTTCCGATTCGAGACTCCGGTCGGGGTGGTGACGGCACACCTGCACGAGTCGGGGGCTGTCTCCGTCAGGAACATCCCCAGCTTTAGGCTTGCCAAAGACGTGCGGGTCGCCGTGGAAGGCCACGGCAGCATCACCGGCGACATCGCGTGGGGCGGCAACTGGTTTTTCCTGGCCCACGACCACGGGCAGGAACTGGTTCCCGCCAACGTGGAGGCCCTGACCGACCTGACCCGCCGCATCCGGCGGGCGCTGGCCGCGCAGGGGATCACCGGGCGCGGGGGCGCGGAGATAGACCACATCGAGCTGTCCGCGCCCTCGGACACGCCGGGGGCGGACGGCCGCAATTTCGTCCTGTGTCCGGGGAACGCCTATGACCGGTCGCCCTGCGGCACCGGCACCAGCGCCAAGCTGGCCTGCCTGTTCGCCGACGGCCGGCTGAAGGAGGGGCAGGTGTGGCGTCAGGAAGGCATCCTCGGCGGCCAATTTGAAGGGACGGTCGCGGTGGACGGCGACCGGCTGATCCCGACCATCACGGGCCGCGCCTATGTCACGGCGGACACGACGCTGCTGTTCGATCCCACCGACCCGCTCCGAGAAGGGATACGCCGATGACCAGTCCGAAACACATCCTCATCGTCGGCGGCGGCGGCGTCGGCCTGTGCGCCGCCTACTACGCGATGCAGAAGGGGCACCAGGTCACGGTCGTCGAGCGCGGCGGCCCGGCGCACGACGCCTGCTCCCTGGGCAATGCCGGGATGATCGTCCCCAGCCATTTCGTCCCGCTGGCCGCGCCCGGCATGGTCGGCTACGGCCTGCGGATGATGCTCCACCCCGAAAGCCCGTTCTACATCCGGCCCCGCCTGGACCTCGGCCTGATCCGCTGGGGCCTCCTCTTCGCGCGCTCGGCCACTGCGGCCCATGTGGCCCGCTCGGCACCCCTGCTGCGCGACCTGAGCCTGGCGAGCCGGGGCTGCTATGAGGACCTCGCCGCCCGGTTCGGCGACGTCTTCGGGCTGACCAAGCGGGGCCTGCTGATGCTCTGCAAGTCAGAACACTCCCTGCACGAAGAAGCGCGGATGGCGGCGGCAGCCTGCGCGCTGGGCCTGCCCGCCGATGTTTTATCACCCTCCGAGGCCGCCCGGCTCGATCCGGGCGTGCGGATGGACATCGTGGGCGCGGTCCACTACCCGCAGGACTGCCACTTCTTCCCCCAGGTCTTCATGGCGCGACTGACGGAGGCCCTGGAAGCGGGCGGGGCGCAGTTCTGCTGGGAAACCGAGGTGACCGGCTGGCGCGCGGACCGGGGCCGGATCATCGCCGTGGAAACCTGCCAGGGCGACAAGCAGGCCGACGAATATGTGCTGGCCGGCGGCTCCTGGTCACCGCAGACGGTGCGCGGGCTGGGCCTCCGGCTGCCCACCCAGGCGGGAAAGGGCTACAGCCTTTCTCTGCCCGAGCCACGGCAGATGCCGCGGCTCTGCTCGATCTTTACCGAAGCGCGCGTCGCCGCCACCCCGATGGGTTCCACCCTGCGTTTCGGCGGGACGATGGAGATCACCGGGCTGGACCCCTCGGTCAATCGGTCGCGCGTGGACGGCATCCTCAAGGCGATCCCGCAGTATTTCCCGGACTTCAGGCCGGAGGACTTCCGGGACCTGCCCGTCTGGAGCGGCCTGCGGCCCTGCTCGCCCGACGGCCTGCCGTATGTGGGCCGCTTCGGGCGCTACCTCAATTTGTCGGCGGCCACCGGCCATGCGATGATGGGGATGAGCCTGGGGCCGGTGACGGGTAAACTGATCGCGGAGATCCTTTCGGGGGAAACCCCCGAGATCGCGCTCGATGCTCTCAGCCCGGACCGGTTCGGTTAAAAAACATGGAAAAAAAGTTGTCACGACGGAAATTCTTGCAGCAGGCAACCGCGGTCGGCGGCGCGACCCTCCTCGCGGCCTCCGGGGCGGGCGCGGCCATCCCCGCCGCGCCGCCCAAAGGGAAAGGCGGCCCGCCGCGCCCCTACCGCCCGACGCGGGCCGAGATCAAAGAGGCATTCGAGCGCCAGAAGGAGTATGACGCCCGAGCGCGTCTGCCCGTTTATCAGGCCAAGATCACGCCGTACTGGTTTGCCGAGAATACCTCCTTCTGGTATCGGACTGATCTGCCCGAAGGACGCCGCCGGTTCGTCTGCGTTGATGCGGTGCGCGGGGTCCGCGCGGCGGCCTTCGACCACGCGCGGCTGGCCGCCGGCCTGTCCAAAGAAGCGGGGAAAGTCTACACCGCCGACCGTCTGCCGATCCAGGAGATCGAATACACGCCGCAAAAGCGGGCCATCCGGTTCGCCGCCGACGGGGCGGCCTGGCAGTGCGACCTGGCCTCCTATGTCTGTACGCGGATCGCCGCCACCGACCTGACGCCGGCGGCCGTCGTCACGGACCAAGGGCCGAGTGGCGGGGGCCGAAGATCGCGCAGAAACCGCGCGCCGGAGGACGCGGCACCCGTGTTCGTCAGGGACCATAACCTCTGGCTTCGCGCCCAAGGGGGCGGGGCCGAGACGGCGCTGACCCACGACGGCACGGCGGACCGGCCCTACGGCGAGATCGCTTTGTCGCCGGATGCCCGCACCTTCGCCGCCTACCGCATCGACCCCGCGCCGATCAAGCCGGTCTACATGGTCGAGTCCTCGCCCAAAGACGGCGGGACGCGCGGCGTGCTGCATCAGCACGAGTACGCCCAGCCCGGTGATCCGTTCCCCCTGTACGAGATGTGGGTGTTCGACACCGCCGCCGGGACCGGAGTCAAGGCGCAGGTCGAGAAGACCGCGACCGGCGGGACGCCCGAACTGCACTGGCGCAAAGACGGCCGGACGTTCCTGTTCGAGCGGGCGGACCGGGGCCACCAGTTCTTCCAGATCGTTGAGATCACGGTCGGGACGGGCCGGGCCCGCATCATCGCGGACGAGCGCGCGAAGACGTTCATCAACACCAGCAACGTCTACACCTACTATGCGCGGGACGCCGCCGAGGTGCTGTACGCCTCCGAAATGGACGGATGGAGGCACCTCTACCGCTATGACGCCGTGCAGGGGAAGCTCGCGAACCAGGTGACGCGCGGGGACTGGGTGGTGCGGAGCGTGGACCGGGTGGACGAGGAGGCCGGGCAGGTCTGGTTCCAGGCCAGCGGCCGGAACCCCGGCGAGGACCCGTACCTGCTCCATCACTACCGGGTCAATTTCGACGGCACCGGCCTGGTCGCGCTGACCGAAGGCGACGGCACCCACGCCGTGCAGTATTCGCCTGACAACGCCTACCTGATCGATTCGTACTCCCGCGCCGACCTGCCGCCCGTCCATGTGCTGCGGAAGGCGTCCGACGGCAGCCTGGTCTGTCCCCTGGAGGAAGCCGACGTGTCCGCGCCGCTGGCCGGCGGCTGGCGGTTCCCGGAAGTGTTCCGCGCCAAGGGCCGGGACGGGGCGACGGACATCTGGGGGATCGTCTTCCGGCCCGCCCACCTGGACCCGGCCAGGAAGTACCCAATCATCGAGAACATCTATGCTGGGCCGCAGGATTCGTTCGTCCGCAAGACCTTCGCCGTGCGCGACTCGATGCAGGCATTGGCCGACCTGGGCTTCATCGTCGTGCAGTGCGACGGCATGGGGACGCGCAACCGCTCCAAGGCCTTCCACGATGTCTGCTGGCACGACCTCAAAGACGCCGGCTTCCCCGACCGGATCGCCTGGATCAAGGCCCTGGCCGCGAAGCACCCCTACTGCGACACGGACCGGGTGGGCGTGTACGGCACCTCGGCGGGCGGGCAGAACTCCACCGGCGCGCTGCTGTTCCACCCGGAGTTCTATAAAGTCGGCGTCTCGTCGTGCGGCTGCCACGACAACCGCATTGACAAGCAGTGGTGGAACGAGCAGTGGATGGGCTACCCGGTCGGGCCGTGGTATGACGACAGCTCGAACATCGTCCACGCGGAGAACCTGCGCGGCAAGCTGCTCCTGCTGGTGGGCGAGCTGGACACGAACGTGCCGCCCGAGTCCACATTGCGGCTGACCGGGGCATTGCAGAAGGCGGGCAAGGATTACGACCTGATCGTCAGCATCGGGCAGGACCACGGCAGCGGCGGCCCCTACGGCGAACGTCGCCGGCGCGACTATTTCGTCCGGCACCTGCTCGGGGTCGAGCCGCCCGACCGCAACGTGCCGGCCCCGCCCCCCGCGCCGGTCGTGCTGACGCCCCGGTCGGCCGGCGAGGAGAGCTTGGCGCAGGCCGAGGGCGGGGCGGACACCAGCATACGGTTCCACAACGGGACGAGCCATCCGGCCCTGCTTTTCTGGCTGCCCGGCGACGGCACGCGCAAGTCCTACGGGGAGATCGCGCCTGGGGAGGATCGCGAGGTCCACACCTATAGCAGCCATTCCTGGCTCGTGACCGCCAAAGACGGCCCGCCGCTGGCGGTGTTCGTCGGCGAGGAGCATCCCGGCATCGCCGAGATTCGCTGACCCATGATCGCGGAGGGACGAGCGGTTTGACTCTGAGCGGCCACAACTATCTCGGGCGGAGCGCTTCGGCGATTGGGACGGTGACATTCACGGGATTCGCCGCCGCGACCGGCGAGCCGCTGGACGTCCTGTTCCACGAGGCGACGCCGCAGGAGCTGGACCGCGCCTTGACGCTGGCCGCCGGGGCGGCGGGGACCTGCCGTGCCCTCCCCGCCGCCAAGCGGGCCGAATTCCTGGAGGGCATCGCCGAAGAACTCCTGACCCTCGGCGACCCGTTCATCCGACAGGCGCACCTGGAAAGCGGCCTGCCGGAAGCGCGGCTCACCGGCGAGCGGATGCGGACGGTGAGCCAGCTCCGGCTGTTCGCCTCGGTCGTGCGCGAGGGTTCCTGGGTGGACGCCCGCATCGACCGGGCGCTGCCGGACCGGACGCCCGCGCCCCGGCCCGACCTGCGCCGGATGCTCGTCCCGCTGGGTCCGGTGGGCGTCTTCGGGGCGAGCAACTTCCCCTTCGCGTTTTCCGTGGCGGGCGGGGACACCGCCTCCGCCCTGGCCGCCGGCTGCCCGGTCGTCGTCAAGGCGCATCCGGCCCACCCCGGCACCTCCGAGATGGCGGCCCGCGCGGTCCTGGCGGCGGCCTCGGCGGCGGGGATGCCGGACGGCGTCTTCTCGATGCTGCACGGCGGCGCGGAGGTCGGCCTGGCGTTGGTCCGGCACCCGCTGCTGCGGGCGGTCGGATTCACCGGGTCCCTGGCGGCCGGGCGGGCGCTGTTCGATGCCGCCGCCGCGCGGCCCTGCCCCATCCCCGTCCACGCCGAGATGGGCAGCATCAACCCGGTCTTCCTCCTGCCCGGCGCGCTCCGGGAGCGCGGCGCGGCCATCGCCGCCGGGCTGGCGCAGTCGGTGACGCTGGGCGTCGGGCAGTTCTGCACCAACCCCGGCCTGGTCGTCGGCCTCCGCAGTCAGGGCCTGTCCGATCTCCTGGGCGAGACGGCGCGGGCGGTCTCCCGGACGCCGCCGGGGGTCATGCTGACATCGGGAATCCGTGAAGCCTATCGGCAGGGGCGGACTCGGCTGGGAGACACGGCGGGCGTCGAGCGGGAAACGGGGGCATCCGACGCGGCGGTGTTCTCGGCCCGCGCCGAAACCTTCCTCGCGACTCCGGCGCTGGCCGAGGAGGTCTTCGGGCCGTCCACCCTGGTCGTCGCCTGCGCCGACCCCGCCGAGATGGAAGCCGTCGCGCGCGGCCTGGACGGGCAGCTCACCGCGACGGTCCACGGCACGCCCGACGACTTCCGAGAGTTCGCGGGCGTGATCGCCCTGCTGGAGACGAAAGCCGGGCGGCTGGTCTTCAACGGCTTCCCGACGGGCGTCGAAGTCAGCCCCGCCATGCAGCACGGCGGCCCCTACCCCGCCGCCACCGACGGCCGATCCACCTCGGTCGGCACGGCGGCCCTGCTGCGCTTCGCCCGCCCGGTCTGCTGGCAGGACGCGCCCCCCGTGCTGCTGCCCCCGGCGCTGCGCGACGACAACCCGGACAAGATATAGCGCCTGCTTGACGGCCGGTGGACCCAGGAGATGATCCCATGCCCCTCCCCTCCGACGGCTTAAGCCTGGACGACTTCGACGTCTCGCCTGACCGGATGCCGGCGCTGGTCGCCCGGTTCCGGGCGGACCATGAGTGCCTGAACCGACCGTCCAAGTCGCCGCTCTCCGCACAGCGCCGGGAGCGGATGCGGCAGTTTTTGGCGGGCTGGCGTCGGACGCTGGGACGGATCCCTTTTGACGACCTGACGCGCAGTGACCGGGCCGACTGGCTGCTGCTGCGCTCCTATCTGGACGCCGAGGCGCGGGAGCTGGATCAGGAGGAGCGCGGCTCCGCCGAGGCGGCGGCGCTGCTGCCCTTCGCGGACAGCCTGGTGGCGCTGGAAGAGCGACGCCTGGCGATGGAAGACGTGGACGCCGAAGCCGCCGCCGAGACCCTGGATCACGCCGCCGGCCAGGTACGGGAACTGTGTGCCGCGCTCAAAGACGACGCGCCGGCCCCGAGCGGCACGGCGGCGGCGGAAGCCGCGCGTGTCCTCGCCCGGCTTCAGCCGATGCTGAAATCCTGGTTCGAGTTCTATCACGACTACGACCCGCTGTTCACCTGGTGGGTCGAGAAGCCGTATGCCGGGCTGGAAAAACTGCTCGCCGACGCTGCCGCCCTCGTGCGCGAATCGGCCGCCGGGGCCGGGGAGGAGGCCGTCCTGGGCCACCCGATCGGGCGTGACGCACTCGTCGCCGAACTGCACTCGGCACAGATCTCCTACACGCCGGAGGAACTGATCGCGGCGGGACGCGCCGAGACGCAGTGGTGCCGCTCGGAACTCGGGCGGGCAGCGCAGGAGATGGGGCACGGCGACGACTGGCGGGCCGCCCTGGAGCAGGTCAAGCGCGGGCACGTCGCGCCGGGCCGGCAGCCGGCCCTGGTGCGCGACCTGGCGCGGGAGGCCATGGACTATGTCGAGGCCGAGGACCTGATCGCGGTGCCGCCGCTCGCCCGCGAGTGCTGGCGCATGGAGATGATGTCGCCGGAGCGGCAGAAGGTCAACCCGTTCTTCCTCGGCGGCGAGTCCATCATCATCTCGTTCCCGACGCAGGGGATGGAGCAGGCCCAAAAGCGGATGAGCCTCCGGGGCAACAACCGCGCCTTCGCGCGGGCGACGGTCCAGCATGAGCTGATCCCCGGCCACCGGCTACAGGCGTTCTATCAGGAGCGCTGGCGGCCTTACCGCCGGCTGTTCTACACGCCGTTCTGGACGGAGGGCTGGACGCTGCACTGGGAAATGCTTTTGTGGGAGCGCGGCTTCGCGCGGACCCCGGAGGAGCGGATCGGGATGCTGTTCTGGCGTCAGCACCGCGGCGTGCGCGTCCTCTTCTCGCTGGGCTTCCACCTGGGCCAGATGACGGCGGGGGAGTGTGTCGAGATGCTGGTGGACGAGGCGGGGCACGAGCGCGACAACGCCGTGGCCGAGGTGCGCCGCTCCCTGGAAGGCGACTACGGCCCCCTCTACCAGTGCGCCTACCTGATCGGCGGCCTCCAGATGCATGCGCTCTATCAGGAGATGGTCGGCGGGGGCCGCCTCAGCGCCCGCGACTTCCACGAGGCGGTGTTGCGCGAGAACTGCATGCCCCTCGCGACGCTGCGCGCCCTGCTGACCGGCGGGCCGCTGGGCCACGATTTCCGGCCCGAGTGGCGCTTCTTGCGGCCCGCCAAGTGAGGCTGAAAGGCGGGCCGGAAGCGAGTGTTCACTTATTGCAGCAGGTCAATATATTCCATATTTATATCTTGAATTCCTTTGTTTTGCGCGCGTGGCTGCGGCATAATACAGTTGCTCCGGCGGCCAGCCTGTGGCAGTCTTCCTCCTCGCGAGCGCGTGGCCTGCGCGGTTCATTGGTGAGCCTCTTACTCTTCCGAATCTCCTGCGCCCCTTCGGCAGCGGCGCAGACATCGCACGGTCGTCACCGTCCGCGAGTCCGACGACGGCTCATTCTCCAGCCCTTCTTCTATCGTCAGTATCATCGGTGATGCGGCCCGCTCAAGATTTCTGTCGTTTCTACTCAGAAAGGGAACCCCATGGTACAGACAGACACGCCCGCCCCCCCAGAAGCGTCAGGGCTTCACCTTGATCGAACTGCTCGTCGTCATCGCGATTCTCGCGGCGATACTTTTCCCGGTCTTCCAGAAGGTCCGCGAGAACGCCCGCCGCACGTCTTGTCTCAGCAACCTCAAGCAGCTCGGGCTGGGCTTCACCCAGTATGTCCAGGACGGCGACGAGAAGTATCCGGGCCTCTCCGCCGCTGATCCGAACTTTGTTGGGCAGAGCGGCTGGGCAAGCCAGATCTATCCCTATGTGAAGAGCGTCGGCGTCTATACCTGTCCCGATGACGGCACGGTCGGCACCCCGCAGAAGACCTACAAGACTCCGCAGAAGGTGTCTTATGATGTGAACTACTACATCTATGTCGTGGACTACGGGCAATATGCGGAGGGCATATCCAATGCGACATACATAGACAACACGAACGGCGCGGCGCTGTCTCAGTTCAACGCGCCTTCAAGCACCTTCCTCTTATACGAAATCAGTGATCCGACGCCGCAGCAATACACCGGCAACAACGGGGACCCTTCCATCACCCCAATCACTGCCGCCAGTGCCTCGGGAGGATCGAGCGGCGACTACGGCTGGCTTCCTACTCGTCACGACTCGACTGCCGAGTATGCCTCCAATTACCTGGCAGCGGATGGTCATGTGAAATTCCTGAAAGCGTCCAGCGTTTCCTTCGGGACCGGCACCCCCGGCAATAGAAACGGCACGCGCACCGATAACCGGGGGTCGAAGGGGCAGGCGATCACGATCCGATTGCAGTGAGGCCAGCCCTCATGTACATCAGCCGCGCGATTGCGGCCTGCTGAGACGGGGGGAGCAGTCTGATTCGATCCCTCTCCCCCTATTCGATGGTCGCTGTTCCATCGGGAGGTAATCTCCCGACTAATAGATCGCCTAACCCTGGAGTTTCTATGTCAAACCCCATCAAACCACCCGTATTCATCGCCATCGTGGTGGCGGCCGTTCTTCTCGTCGGCCTGATCGGCTACAAACTCGTCGCGGCCGGCCACCCGCCCCTGCGAACAGATGCCGCTTCCCAAGAGTTGTATGCTTCATACGCAAAAGCGCGGGCGCAAAAGCTGGCAGGCGGCAAGGGGATGCCGCCGGCCCGACACACCCCTGAAACACTCCTGAGAACCATCACGATGAAGCACGGCACCCCGGTACTGGCGGCGGTCACATTCCTGCTCGGAGCGCTGGCCGCCGGGGGAGACGGCGGCACACCTCTCCCCCTGCTGCGGGCGAATTACCCGAAGATCGTCGCCATCGCCCCGCCCGGAGACTGTTTTTTCACCAAAATGCTCGATTTCCACGGCATCCCGATTAAAGCAAGCTCGGTCGTCTCAGATGAGGCCCTCGATGCGGCCTATGACCGGCTGGCACTCGAACTGGCACACCTCCCCGTAGTGACCGTCAACCTCGTGGCGGCGGGCGCGCAGCTCCAGATCATCGGCAAAGATCAGGTCACTTCGGACCTGCCGGAGTTCCGCGCCCTCAAGGGCAGACCCCTTCCGAAGTACAACGGCCTGACCATTGGCCAAAGGACGCGCGGCATGGGCGGTCTGGAAACGTCCTGCGGGGAGGAGCACCTGCTGAAATTGGACAAAGACCGCTACCGGGGACGCGACATCTGCCTGCACGAGTTCGCCCACTGCATCCGAGATCACGGCATACAGGCGGAGATCGTCGCCCGCGCCTGCCCCCCATCTCCGGCTCGGTATGCCTCCTACCTCAGCGCCTGGGCATTGGTCAATTCCGGCACGCCGGAGTCGGGCTACGGCTACTGGTACCCCGGCCTGGAAAACGACGGTGGGGCGGGGGGCGGGTTCGAGCCGGCCCCGACCGGGACGACGTGGCTGGGCCAGCCACACCACCGCGGCTCCTGGTATTACTCCTGCGAGGAGAATCCCGGCTACTGCGGCGCATTGCGGACCGCCGCCACCATTCTGACGGATGACCCCATCTTCGGGCGATTCTGCTTCGGGGGCGACTGGCGCAGGACGACGGCGGGCCTGGAAGTCATCCCGAAGGACGGGCTGCGGAAGCGGTTCCATGCCCTGATCGGCGGCAGGCTGCACCTGGTCTCGGAAACGGATCGCTTTCCCGCCGGACGTCCCATCATCGTCCGGGAAACCCTCTCGGAGATTCGCTTCTCTCTGAAAAGCGATAACCCGGCACCGCACACCGCCGCCGTCCGCCTGTCGGGGCTGCCGCCGGGCGGATATGTCGTCAGTGCCGCCGACGGGAGCGGACTGACGGCGGAACAGGGCAAAACAAAGATCATCGCGGGCCAGGAAACCCTCCTGGGGCTGCCGATGGCCGGCAACGGCAGCCGGACGTTCCTGCTGAAGCGGCAGACAAGAGAAAGAGTTCCAAGTTGAACAAACAGAGGCAGGGAAATCGGGGAGTCTGGCTGATCGGGCTGGCGCTGTTTCTCCTCGCGCCCATCGTGTCGAGGGCGCAAGGGGATGGCCGGCCAAAACCCCCGGCAACGCTGGGGTTGGAGCAGGGCGTGATGACCATTGACACGCCCGATTTCGCCCTCACGCTGGTCAAGGCGTCTCAGACGGTCGCTTCGCTCCAGCCGAAAGTCGGTCAGCCGAAAGGCGGCGCGGGTTTCGACTTCACACCCACCGACCGGCTGCCGATCCGGTCCGGGGACGGCTTCTACCATCTGGGGGACCTGACCTTCCGCGCCCGCGTCGGCGGCACCGGCCCCTGGAAAGACTACTCCACGGCCGCCGCCCGCCGCCCGATCTTGGCGCTGCCCCCCGCCGCCGGGGAGCTGGCCGCCGCCGACCTCGCCGCGACCCTGCCGGCGGACTGCCCCCTGCATGTCACCCGCACCTGGGCGCTGGAGAACGGCCGACTCGCGCTGCGCTTTGCCCTCCGGAACACGTCGGCGGGGACGATCCAGATCGGCGCGCTCGGCATCCCGATGGTCTTCAACAACATCATCAGCGACCGCACCTTGGAACAGGCGCATGCGGCCTGTTCGTTCTCCGACCCCTACATCGGGCAGGACGCGGGCTACCTCCAGGTGACGCGCCTGAGCGGCCACGGGCCGACACTCGTCGTCGTCCCAGACGGGAAGACGCCGTTTGAGGCGTACCGGCTGCTGAATGAACCGATGCGCCCGAACCAGACATTCGAAGGCATGTTCGCCTGGATGGTCCACACCCAGGCTTATGCCGAGAACGAATGGAAGGGGGCGAACCAGTGGAACCCGCCGACGCAGGCCGCGCTCGCGCCGGGGCAGGCCCGCACCTACGGCGTCAGGTTCCTCGTTTCCGGCGAGATTCGCGGCATCGACAGAACGCTGGCCGCCGATCACCGCCCCCTGGCGATCGGCATCCCCGGTTATGTCCTGCCGATGGATCAGACGGGCAAGCTGTTTCTCAGGTATGCCTCCAGAGTGGCCTCGGTGGCCGTCGAGCCGGCGGGCGCGATCCGGTTCAGCCCCGGCAAGCCCACCCCGAACGGCTGGAAGAGTTACGACCTGCACGGCAGGACCTGGGGCCGGGCCAGGGTGACCGTGACCTATGCAGACGGTCTGGTGCAGGCGATCAGCTATAACGTGATTAAGCCCGAGGCGCAGGCGGTGGCCGATCTCGGGCACTTCCTGACGACCAAACAGTGGTTCGATGACCCGAACGACCCCTTCCACCGCGCGCCCTCCGTGATCAGCTACGACCGGGAGGCCGACCGGCAGGTGACGCAGGACAGCCGTGTCTGGATCGCGGGCCTGGGGGACGAGGGCGGGTCCGGCTCGTTCGTGGCCGCCGCCATGAAGGAGTTCGGCCGGCCCGATGCGGTCGAAGTCGCCAAATACTCGCAGTTCGTGGACAAGGTGCTGTGGGGCGTGATCCAGTACAAGGACGGTCCGAACAAGTACGGCGTCCGCAAGAGCGTGTTCTTCCACGACCCGGCGAAACTGCCGGACTTCCCCTATGATCCGGCCCTGGACTGGCGTTCGTGGACGAGCTGGAACAAAGAGGCTTCGGAGGACATTGGACGCGGCTACAACTATCCCCATGTCGTCGCCGCCTACTGGGCGATGTACCGTGTGGCCCGAAACCATCCCGGTATGGTCACGGCCCGCCCCTGGCAGTGGTATCTGGAGCAGGCCTATCAGACGACTCACTTCATGTTCAGCCGGGACGCCCACGGGGACCGCCGGGTCGGCTATGTCGAGCTTGGGCTGATGGAGGGGGACGTGTTCCTGGCGATGCTCAAGGACTTGCAGAACGAAGGCTGGACGGCGAAGGCGGCCGACGTCACCGCGCTGATGAAGGAGCGCGCCGACCGCTGGAGCCACGAAGCTTACCCGTTCGGCAGCGAAATGGCCTGGGACTCGACCGGCCAGGAAGAGGTCTACGCCTGGTGCAAATACTTCGGTTTTGAGGACAAAGCGGAGGTCTCCCTCAACTCCATCCTCGGCTACATGCCGACCCTGCCGCACTGGGGCTACAACGGCAACGCGCGCCGCTACTGGGATTTCTTGTACGGCGGTAAGCTGCCCCGGATCGAGCGCCAGATCCACCACTACGGCTCCGGCCTTAACGCCATCCCGGTGCTGTCGGAGTACCGTTCGCACCCCGACGACTATCTGCTGCGGGTCGGCTACGGCGGGGTTTTAGGCCCGCTGACCAACATCGACCAGGGGGGGTTCGCCTCCGTGGCCTTCCACTCGTTCCCCTCGACTCTCAAGTGGGACGCTTACTCGGGCGATTACGGCCCGAACTTCTTCGGGCATGCGATGAACACGGCGACGTATCTCATTGACCACCCCGAGTTCGGCTGGCAGGCTTACGGCGGCAATGTCCAGACGGACGACGGCTGGGTGAAGGTGCAGCCGCGCGACTCGTTCCGCACCCGCGTTTACATCGCGCCGCGCGGCCTGTGGCTGACTCTGGATGCCGGCACCTTCGAGAGCGTTGAGGTAAGCCGCCGGAGTCATACAGTGCGGGTGAGCCTGGCCCCGGCCGCGGCCTATACGCCGCAGGCGCTCCTGCATTTGGAACAGCCCGCGAAGATCGCCGGAGTCAAGACCTATCATCCGGTCGGTCAGCCTCTCCCCCAGTCACGAGGCGCTTATGTCGTTGGTTTGAAAACCAACGCAGTCTGGGTGACTCTGAACGACACTCCCTGAGCGGAGCCGTCCCCGCCCGTAACCCGTTTCAGAATCGTCCGCTCTTGATACTCTTCTGACGTGTTTTGTTGAGCGGCTTCGTTCTTCGGGTACTGCCGGCCGGACTCGTCGAGGTCAAGCAAGGAACATTCCGGTTCTCCCGTCTCGTGAGCGGCCCCTAAAAGGGCCGCCCGCGAGAACACCCCCAACTGCGGGTCGGGAGGCTGGAGCGACAGGAGACACTCGGAGGGCCACGGCAGGCCCCGGAAGGTGCGCCGCCCGTGGTCAATCGTCCCGCCGGCCACCGAGCGGGCCGCATGTCGAATGCCCGCCTGTGCGGGCGGAAGAACCCGTGCCGACCGGCTCTCCCCCTCCACTTGGGGAGCGGAGCTACCTCCGGTAGCGCGTCTCTCTAGTTCGCCTCGCAAGCGGCAGGGCACTTTTTTGTCCTCGGATTTTGCCGTCAGAAGCGGCGGGCCAGGGCCTCGGCGCGCGGGCGCAGGGCGGCCTGGCATTCTGCTTCAAGTACCGGAGGCGGATCGCCCACGGCGCAGCCCTCACGTCCTTCAGCCCATTGCTCGGGCTTCCCGCTCTGATATGGACCTCCTAAATCCCTGCCAGCAGCGATCTTGACATCTTGCAGACCACCGTGTAGGCGGGGTCGAACACGTTCGCGACCTCGTATTCCACGCACTGCCCCAGCAGCGTATGCGCCCCCACCCAGTCCAGCCCGTAATCCTCCTGGAGCCAGCGGGCCATCTCGCTGGTCGCGTGCTGCAACGCCTGGTCCAGAGGGCGCGCGTTCCCCGCCGTCAGGAGGTGCGTCTCGGTCTCGGCGCGGGGCCACCCGATCGTCTTCCCCTTGATGACCGCGAGCGTGAACCGGACGTCGAACGAGATCTCGATGCCGGTCCCACAGACCTCCCCGCACCCTTGCAGGGCGTGGCCGTCGCCCAGAAAGAACAAAGCGCCGGGGACGGCGACGGGGAAGAAGACCGTCACGCCCTCCACGAAGCCCTTGTAGTCCATGTTGCCGCCGTGGGTGGACGAAGTCGCCGTGGAGACCGCCTCCCCGCCCGGCGGGGCGACCCCGAAGCAGCCCACCATCGGGCGGACGGGGAGACTAAGGCGGCCCAGCCTCGTTTCGGGCGCGGTGAGGGTGGCCGTGCCCACCTCCATGTCCACGTCCCACTCGCCGCTGCCCTCGGCAAAGCCGGGCGGGGGCGGCAGCCGGGCCACGTCGGCGGGGTCCATGACATTCGAGGCGAGCTGGATGCCGCTCCAGCCGAAGCGGCGGTTGGGGCGCAGATGGTCCAGGCGGACGGCGAGCGTATCGCCCGGCTCCGCGCCTTCCACGAAGAAGGGGCCGGTCATGGGGTTGACGCCGGTGTGGCGGCGCTGGCGAGCGGCGTCGAAGCCGCGCGCGTCCACGGTGGTCGTCTCGACGGCGTCGCCGCCGGCGACGTGCAGCACGGGCGGATGGGTGCCGAGGGTGCTGAAGTAGTGGTCGGGCGTGAACAGGTGCGTGGTCATGCGTCCTCGTCCTTCTCCGTCGGGATCGTCTGTCAGGGGCTTGTCCCGGCTGCTATTTGCTTCCCGCCGCGATCTCGGCGTCCACGACGGCCTGCCCTTCGGAGTGCAGCAGACCGTAGACCTGGGCGCGGATCTGGAAGAACTCGGGCGTCGTCCGCAGGGCGGCGTCGCGGTCCGGCCCGAACGGCACGGTGATCTCGGCTTTCAGCCGTCCGGGCCGGGCCGTCATCACGAAGATGCGGTCGCTGAGGAAGACGGCCTCGTCAATGTCGTGGGTGATGAAGAGCGTCGTCGTGCGCTCGGCCCGGCGGATGTCCAGGAGAAGCTCCTGCATGACCGTCCGCGTCTGGGCGTCTAAAGCGCCGAACGGCTCATCCATCAGGAGGATGCGCGGGGAATTGGCGAGGGCGCGGGCGATGGCGACGCGCTGGCGCATCCCGCCGGAAAGCTGCTTGGGGTAGTGGTCGCGGAACCCGTGCAGGCCCACGGCGTCCAGGAAGTGGTCGGCCAATCGCTCGCGCTCGGCCCGCTTGACGCCGCGCTGCTTGGGGCCGAACTGGACGTTCCCGCGCACGGTCAGCCAGGGGAACAGGGTGTAGGCCTGGAAGACCATGCCGCGCTCGGCACCCGGCCCGAACACCTCCTTGCCGTCGAGCAGCACCCGGCCCCCGGTCGGCGTCGTCAGGCCGCCGACGATGTGCAGCAGGGTTGACTTGCCGCAGCCGGACGGGCCGACGATGCTGACCAATTCGCTGACGCCGATCGTCAGTGAGGTCGGCTCTAAAACCGTCAGAAGGCCGTCCTTGGTCGGGTAGTCTTTGGACAGCCCTTCCAGGCGCAGGATCGGGTCCGGCAGAAAATCCGGCATCAGCCCCTCTGCCATCAACCCCTCTGCGCTTCCGCCCAGGGCAGCAGGCGCGGCTGGGCGATCTTGAACACCATGTCGGTCGCAAGACCCAGCAGGCCGAGGATGAAGATGCCGACGAAGATCTCGTCGGCCCGCGAGAACCGCTGCGCCTTCATGATCGAGTACCCGAGGCCGGAAGAGGTCGCGACGACCTCGGCGATGACGAGGTACGTCCAGGCCCAGCCGATCATCGTCCGGCAGGTGTCCAGGATGCCCGGCAGGGTGGCAGGCAGGAGGACGTTGAAGAGGACCTGCGTCCGGCTCGAACCCAGTGTCCGGGCGGCGTTGAGCAGGTCTTTGGGCACCTGCCGGGTGACGTCGGCCACGACCAGCACCATTTGGAAATAGGTGCCGAGGAAGATCAGCAGGATCTTCGCCGGCTCGTCAATCCCCGCGACCACCATCACGAGTGGAATCAGGGCCGGGACGGGGACGTAGCGGACGAAGCCGACGAACGGCTCGTGGGCCGCCTCGGCGCACTTGTAGGCACCCATCAGGATGCCCAAGGGGACGGCAAGGACGGCGGAGAGCAGGAAGCCGATGCCGATGCGCGTCACGCTGATCTTGATGTCCGGCAGGAGATCACCACTCTGGTACATCTCGACGGCGGCCTGGAACATGTGTGTCGGGGTGGGCAGGATGAGCGCGTTCGCCCGGCCCGAGTAGGTCAGGACGCACCACAGGATGACCGGGACGAGGAACGAGGCGGCGGCGATGGCGAGGTACGCGCCGCGCGGGATGTCCTCACCGAGCTGGAACAGGCCCGGCCCGCGCCGCCGAATGGGCGGTGCGGGCTGGGTTTCTTCTCGTCGTAACTGCTGGGCGGTCGCCATTTAAACCACCTCCCTAGTCCACCTTGAGCGTGTAGTCGTAGGGCGGCTTCTTGCCCTCGCCCTTCTTGACGGCGGCGTTGATAAAGGTCGGGTCAATGGCCGAGGCGTAGTCGGGCAGCTTGGGGATCTGCTTCTGGGCCAGCAGGAACTGCGTGATTGAGGGGCCGCTGCTGAACAGCGAGGTCGGCTTGGCGCTCTGGGTGAAAGCCGCCTGCGCTTCGGGGCCGCTGAAGATGCGTGTCCCCTTGATGAAGCTCTGGTAGAAGGCGATCTGCTGGGCGGGCGTGCCGGGGTCCTTGGCAGTCTCGGCCATGATCTTGACGGCGTCGTCGGGGTGCGCGCGCCACCAGTCCAGCGAGTCGTACCAGGCGTCCACGATGCCCTGGACGTCCTGCGGGCGGGCGGTGATGACCTTGCCCTGGAAGACCAGCAGGTCAGGGATCTGGCCGGGCAGGGAGCGGCTGTCGAAGATCACATGGGAGCCGGGCAGCTTCGCCAGGAGCTGGCTCTTGTTCGGCTCCCACACCGCGACCGCGTCCACCTGCTTTGAGATCATCGCGCCGGGGCAGTCCTGGACCTTGATGGGGACATAGGTGATGTCCTTCTCGGTCATGCCATTGGCGGCCAGCGCCTTGTCGAGCAGGAACTGCTCCACCGTCCCCAACTCGGTCGCGACCTTTTTGCCCTTCAAGTCCTCCATGGAGTGGACGCCCGGCCCGGCGACCACGGCGTCATTGCCCGCCGAGTTGTCGTTGATCAGGACGGCCTTAGCGGATTGCCCCTGGGCGAGCGGCCCCATGGTGTCGCTCCAGGTCTGACAGTTGGCGTCCACCTGGTTGGCGGCGAAGGCGTTCAGCGAGTCGGTGTAGTTGGGGAACCAGACCAGCTTGACGTTGACGTTGTGCTTCTTGAAAAAGCCCTGCTTGTCGGCGATGGCCCAGGCCGTCCAGCCCGGCCAGTCCGAATAGCCGATGGTGATCGCCCCGCCCGCGTCCGCCGCCGCGCCGGGCGTGGAAGAGGCCGTCGGGGAGGCGGGCGCGGAGGCGTTCTGCTTGGGACCACAGCCGGTAAGCGCCAGGGCAGCCAGTGCGGAACCGGCAAGAAGACAACGGGGAAAACGCATGAGAACGCTCCTTTTCTAAGTCGCAGGGCGGAACGCCGTGCCGGAATGGAAAAGAGCGCCATGCTCTGGGGGGCCGCATCGCTGAGGCCGGGGAAGCAGAGGTGTCTCGTCGTCGAGGCAGTGTGAGTATACAGGCTTTAGGAGGGATTGTCAAGCCTCCGTAAACTTTCTGGCCGCTCTGTGACGTGATTCGGTCACTTCGGTGCTATAATGACGAAAAGCGTCATCAATCAGGGGAAATGGCATGGCAAGCGTCACGGGCGAAGACACGTCGGGGGAGACGGCGATCCGGCTAGACACGCTGGATCACAAGATCATTGCCGTATTGCAGGAAAATGCGCGTCTGACTAATGCCGAGGTCGCAGGGCAGGTCGGCAGCACCGAACCGACGGTGCGACGCCGCGTGGACCGGCTTTTGGAGAACCAGGTCATCAAGATCGTCGCGGTCGCGCCGCCATTCCCGCTGGGCTATCATGTCGTCGCCATCCTCGGCATCCAGATCGACCACAGCCGGTTGGACGAGATCCAGGAGGCTCTGCTGGCGATGCCCGAGATCCGGTTCGCCGGCGTCACGTTGGGCAGTTACGATGTGGTCACGGAAGTCTGGTTCCACAGCAACAGTGAACTGCTGGCGTTCCTGCATGAACGCTTGAGCAAGATCCCCGGCATCCAGCGCATCGAGTCGCTTCAAGTGGTGAAGATGATCAAGTACGCCTACGACTGGGGAGTGCAGCCCTCGGCTTGAAGCGTTCAGCGCCATACCTGAGCCGATTATGACGCTTTTCGTCAATCAAGGCCGCGATGGTATGGTTTTCGTCATACACGGGCGCTCTAGGCAAATCGAGACTTGACAACGCCCCGGCCCGTCAGTATACTGTCATCGGCTCTACGACGAGCCTCGGCATCCGCGTCGGCATCGTCGCCCCCGCTTTTCCTATCCCGACTGTTCCCAGACGAATTCCGAGACGAGTGAATGAATTTACTCGTCCTGTTCACCTGACTCCCGTTGAGGAAAACCCGCGTGGCAGACGACGTCCTGGTCGAAGAAACCTTACAGCCGGGCGCGGCCTGGTCGCACATCCTAAAGCGCGGCACGGCCCTCCGCCTGACCGATGTTGAGGGCGGGGCGAACGTCGGCGCGATCTTTTACAACGCTGACTGCTCCGTCGAACGGCTCAATATCCCGGACACGCTGAAGGCCCAGCACGTCGCAAGGCTGACACAAGGCCTGGTTCTGTACTCGGACATGGGCCGCATCCTCTGCTCGCTCACTGCCGACAGCGCGGGCTGGCATGACGCGCTGGGTGGGTGCATGGACGCAGCCGCCGTCGAGGCCAAGTACGGCGAGGCGCGCTACCAGGAGTGCCGCAACGACTTCCATCGGAACGCCCGCGACGGTTTCCTGATAGAACTCGAAAAGCACGGCTTGGGGCCGCGCGACCTGTCCCCCAACATGAACTTCTTCAGCAAAGTCGCCGTGGGCGATGACGGGGCGATGGCCTACACACAGGGGCATTCAAAGCCGGGCGGCTTCGTAGAGCTGCGGGCCGAGATGAACGTCCTCCTCATCCTTAACTCGTGCCCCCACCCGCTCGACCCCAGCCCGCGCTACGCCCCGAAGCTGGTGCGCCTGTCCGTGCGGCGCGTCCCGCCGCCCGCCGCCGATGATGCCTGCCGCGTCTCGCGCCCCGAGAACGGGCGCGGCTTTGCCCTGACGGAGAGGTACTTCCTATGAGCGGCTTCATTCTGACGCACAGCGCGCTCGACCCCGCCGACGCGGCCTACAGCGCGGTCATCCCGGCAGGCGAGTCGTGGATTTATCCCATCACAAGGGGCCAGACGTTTCGCATTGTGGACCTGGAAGGCAACCAGGCCGTGGACACGCTCTTTTATGATGCCGCCGACCATGCGGACCGCTACGACTTCCAGAACACGATCCGCGCACAGGGCAACATCTATCTGACGACCGGGTCGCGCCTGATGTCAAGCAAGGGGAACGTCCTGCTGACCATCGTCGCCGACACCTGCGGGCGGCATGATACATTGGGCGGGGCGTGCGCGACCGAGAGCAACCAGGTCCGCTATGCCTTGGACAAAGGCCACATGCACGCCTGCCGCCAGAGCTTCCTGTCGGCGCTGCTGAGGTATGACAATGGCCTGGGGAAGCGGGACATCCCCAATAATATTAACTTCTTCATGAACGTCCCGGTCACGCCCGAGGGCGGGCTGACGTTCGAGGACGGCATCTCGGAGGCCGGGAAGTACGTCGAGATGCGCGCCGAACGGGACGTGCTTGGTCTGATCAGCAACTGCCCACAGCTTAACAACCCGTGCAACGCCTACAACCCGACGCCGGTTCAGGTTTTGATCTGGGACGCCCATGTTTCGTAAGGTACTGATCGCCAACCGGGGTGCCATTGCCTGCCGGATCATCCGCACACTGCGGACACTGGGCATAGGGTCGGTCGCCGTCTACTCCGACGCCGACTGCCACTCCCTGCACGTCTCGCAGGCGGACGAGGCGGTTTGCATCGGGCCGGCCCCGGCAGCACAGAGCTACCTGTCTATCGAGGCGATCTTGCAGGCCGCCCGCCGAACCGGGGCGGAGGCGATCCATCCGGGATATGGTTTCCTGAGCGAGAAGCCGGAGTTCGCCGACGCCTGCGAGGCATCGGGGATCGAATTCATCGGCCCGACGGGGGCGCAGATGCGGGCATTCGCCCTGAAACACGCCGCCCGCGCGACGGCTGAAGGGTTGGGCGTCCCCCTGCTGCCGGGGACGGGCCTGCTGCGCGGTCTGCCGGAGGCGCGGGCGGCGGCCCAGAGCATCGGCTACCCGCTGATGCTGAAAAGCACGGCGGGCGGCGGCGGCATCGGCATCCGCCTGTGCAATGGCCCCGAAGAACTAGATGAAGCCTGGGACGCCGTGCAGCGCCAGGGGGAGGCCAGTTTCGGCGACGGCGGCGCGTTCCTGGAACGCTTCATCGCGCGGGCGCGGCACATCGAAGTGCAGATATTCGGCGATGGGAAGGGCGGGGTCGTTGCCCTAGGCGAGCGGGACTGCTCGGCCCAGCGCCGGAACCAGAAGGTGATCGAGGAGACGCCCGCGCCCGGCATCTCGCCCGAGACCCGTGCCCGGCTGTGCGCCTCCGCCGTGCGTCTGGGCGAGGCAGTTCAGTACCGCTCGGCGGGGACCGTCGAGTTCGTCTACGACGAAGCGGCGGGCGAGTTCTACTTCCTGGAGGTCAACACGCGCCTCCAAGTGGAACACGGCGTCACCGAGGAAGTGACCGGCATTGACTTGGTGGCGTGGATGGTGCTGCAAGCCTCCGGCGACCTGCCGCCGCTTTCGTCTTTTACCATCAGCCCACGGGGCCACTCGTTCGAGGCCCGGATCTATGCCGAGGACGCCGGGCGCGGCTTCCAGCCGAGCATCGGCCGCCTGACGCACGTCCGATTTCCCGACACGGCGCGGGTGGAAACGTGGGTCGAGGCGGGGACGGAGATCACCCCTTATTACGACCCGATGGTCGCCAAGCTGATCGTGCATGGCGCGGACCGGCCGCAGGCTTTGGCTGCCCTGCGAGATGCGCTGGGCCGGACGCAGCTTGCGGGCATCGAAACCAATCTGGATTATCTTCGCAAGTTCTGCGTTGCGCCCGCGTTTGCCGAAGGCGCGGTCATGACTTCATTCCTCTCCCGGTTTCCCTATCAGCGCACGGCCATAGAAGTCATCGCGGGCGGGACGCAGACGACGGTGCAGGACACGCCGGGGCGGCTGGGATATTGGAACGTCGGCGTGCCGCCGTCAGGTCCGATGGACGGCCTGGCCCTACGGCTGGCGAACCGTCTGGTCGGAAATGAGGCGGGAGCGGCGGGCCTGGAGATGGCGGTGAGCGGCCCGACCTTGCGCTTCGGCTGCGAGGCGGTCATCGCGCTGGTCGGCGCACCGATGGAGGCGACATTGGACGGTGAACCCGTCCCCTTCCGGCAGGCGGTCCGCGTGGCGGCGGGCGCAACTCTGAAGATCGGCATCGCGAACGGACCGGGCCTGCGGGCCTACCTTGCGGTCGGCGGCGGGCTGGAAGTCGGCGAGTATCTGGGCAGCCTCAGCACGTTCATGCTGGGCGGCTTCGGGGGGCATGACGGGCGCGCGCTGCGCCCCGGCGATGTCGTCCACCTCAAAACACCGGGCGCGGGCATGGACCGGGTGGGAACGGCGCTGCCGCCGGCCCTGACGCCGGCCTACACGGATGCCTGGCGCATCGGCGTCCTGTACGGGCCGCACGGGTCGCCCGACTTCTTCCGGGACGACGACATCGCCATGATCTTCGGCACCGACTGGAAGGTGCATCACCAGTCGGACCGGACCGGCATCCGGCTGATCGGCCCGAAGCCGCAATGGGCCAGGCTTGACGGCGGCGAGGCGGGCCTGCACCCATCCAATATCCACGACAATGCCTACGCCATTGGGACGGTGGACTTCACCGGCGACATGCCCATCTTGCTCGGCCCGGATGGTCCCAGCCTGGGCGGCTTCGTCTGCCCCGCGACAATCATCCACGCGGAGCTATGGAAGATGGGCCAGCTCCGGCCCGGCGACACGGTGCGCTTCCAGGCCGTGACGGCGGCCCAGGCAGACGACATGGCGCGGCAGCTCGACGAAGCCGTCGCCTCGCTCCGGTCCCCTCTGCCCTCGCTGCCCCCGCCCGTCGTTCAGCCGCCCGAGCCGGCGATCCTCGCTTCTCGTCCGGCCACGGAGAATGCGCCAACAGTCGTCACGCGCGCCGACGGGGACCGCTCCCTGCTGGTGGAGTTCGGGCCGAACGTGTTAGACCTGTCCCTGCGCCTCCGGGTCCACGCGCTGGAGGCCACGCTCCGCGCGATGCATCTGCCGGGCATCGTTGACATCACGGCGGGAGTTCGCAGCCTGCAAGTGCATTACGACACGAGCCGTCTCCCGCGCGAGGCGCTTCTGGAAGCCTTGCGGGCGGCGGAGCAGGCGATACCCGCTGACCTGGACATCACGGTGCCGTCGCGCACCCTGCACCTCCCGCTGTCGTGGGACGACCCGCAGACGCGGCTGGCGGCGGAGAAGTACATGCAGACGGTCCGCCCCGATGCGCCCTGGTGCCCGGACAACATCGAGTTCATCCGCCGCATCAACGGGCTAGGCTCGGTGGACGACGTGCAGAAGATCATCTTCGATGCAGGTTATCTCGTGCTGGGCCTGGGCGACGTTTACCTCGGGGCGCCCGTGGCGACGCCCACGGACCCCCGGCACCGGCTGGTCACGACCAAGTACAACCCCGCGCGCACCTGGACGCCGCAGAACGCTGTCGGCATCGGCGGCGCGTACATGTGCATCTACGGCATGGAGGGGCCGGGCGGCTATCAGCTCTTCGGGCGGACCACGCAGGTCTGGAATACTTTCAAAAGTACGCGGGAGTTCGAGCCGGGGACGCCGTGGCTGCTGCGCCCCTTCGACCGAATACGGTTCTATCCCGTCAGCGCCGCCGAGCTGCTGGAGATGCGCGACGCTTTCCCGCACGGCGAAATGTCCTTGGCGATCGAGCCGGGCGAGTTCAGTTACCGCGAGTATCTGGCGTTCCTGGACTCGATCAAGGACGAGGCGGAGGTCAGCCGGGCGCGTCAGCGGGAGGCGTTTGAGGCCGAGCGCGCCCGCTGGGCCGAGGCGGGGCAGACAGCAGGATTTGACGCTGAACAGGGCGACGCCGGCCCGCTGGCAGGTGGCGAGATACCGGAGGGCTGCGAGGCAGTGCCCTCCCCAATGACGTCGAGCGTCTGGAAGGTCCTGGTGGAGCCGGGGCAGCGCGTCGGCGCGGGCGAGACGCTGCTGGTGCTGTCGGCCATGAAGGTCGAGTGGGCGGTGACTGCTCCCAGTGAGGGCATCATTGAGGAAGTGCTGGCGCGGCCTGACGCGCTCGTGATGCACGGGCAGGCCCTCGTCATCCTGCGGACTGGAGACTGACTTGGACACTCTCAGGCTGGACCTGACCGCCCTGCGCGCGGCTTATGATTGCGGCGAGACGCCCGCCTCGGTTCTGGACCAGGTGTATGCACGCATCGAGGGGGCTGACCTGAACCCGGTCTGGATCTCACTCGTACCCCGCGAGACGGTGATGGCGCGGGCCGCAGAGATCATGCGCGGCGACCGGGCGACGCTTCCACTCTACGGCGTCCCGTTCGCCGTCAAGGACAACATGGACGTGGCCGGAATGGAGACGACGGCGGCCTGCCCCGCATTCGCCTACACCGCCGAAGAGACGGCGACGGTCGTAAAGCGCTTGGAAGAGGCGGGGGCGATCCTCGTCGGTAAAACGAACATGGACCAGTTCGCGACGGGTCTGGTCGGGGTGCGATCCCCTTATGGGGCCTGTTCCAGCGTCTTCGACGACCGCTGCGTCTCGGGCGGGTCGAGTTCCGGGTCGGCGGTGGCCGTCGCGAGCGGGCTGGTCAGTTTTGCGCTCGGCACAGACACCGCCGGGTCAGGGCGCGTCCCCGCCGCCCTCAACAATCTGGTCGGCCTGAAGCCGACGCGCGGCAGCCTCAGCGCAAGCGGCGTCGTCCCGGCCTGCCGCTCGCTCGACTGCGTCTCGATCTTCGCGCTGACGGCGGACGATGCCGGTCAGGTCTTCGAGGCGGCGCGCGGCTTCGACGCAGCCGACCCCTACTCCCGCCGGTCGGCAGGCGAGGATGCCCCGTCCCCCTGGCTCGGCGGCCCGTTCCGCTTCGGCGTACCCCACCAAGAGCAGTGGGAGTTCTTCGGCGACGGCGAGGCAAAGGAGCTGTACGAAGCCTCTATTCGTGCCCTGGAGGCGCTGGGCGGCGTCGCCGTGCCGTTCGACTTTGGCCCGTTCCAGGAGGCCGTCGCGCTGCTCTACTCCGGCCCCTGGGTGGCCGAGCGCCAAGCCGCACTGGGGGAGTTTTTCGCCGCACACGCCGAGGACGTTCACCCGGTCGTGCGCGGCATCATCGCGGGCGGCGCGAAGTTCAGCGCCGCCGACGGCTTCCTCGCCCAGTACCGTTTGGAAGAGCTGCGGCGGCGGACGGACGCGGTCTGGGAGGCATCGGACCTGCTGCTGATGCCCACGACGGGGACGACGTACACGCTGGCGGAAGTCGAGGCCGAGCCGGTGCGGCTGAACACGAACCTGGGCCATTACACCAACTTCGTCAACCTGCTCGACCTGGCCGCCGTCGCGCTGCCCGCCGGGTTCCGCCCGGATGGCCTGCCGTTCGGCGTTTCGCTCATCGGGCGGGCGCGCACGGACCGGGCGCTGCTGTCGGTCGCCGACCGGCTGCACCGGCACTCGGGAGGCATAGTCGGCGGCCTCACGACATTGCTGGCCGAAACCGCGCCCTTGACGCCGCCGCTCGCGCCGCCGGGATGCACTTTGCTGGCGGTCGTCGGCGCGCACCTGACCGGGCAGCCCTTGAACCGGCAGTTGACGGAGCGCGGGGCGCGGCTGTCGGCGACTACGAAGACCGCGAGCGGCTACCGGCTGTACGCGCTGCCCGACACGACCCCGGCGAAGCCCGGCCTGGTGCGCGCCCCCGGCTTCGAGGGTGCGGGCATCGAGGTGGAGGTCTGGGCCATTGCGACTTCCCACTTCGGCAGTTTCGTCGCCGCCATCCCCGCGCCGCTCGGCATCGGCAGCGTGGAACTGGCGGGCGGGGCGGTCGTGAAGGGGTTCGTCTGCGAGCCGTTCGCGGTGGCATCGGCGACCGAGATCACGCATTTCGGCGGGTGGCGGGCTTATCTCGCCTCCGCTCGGGCATGAGGCGGCCCCGGCTTCCGGGCGAGACGTGCGTTGTCCGCCCGTACTTGGGGTAAGACGAAGACGCCGGGCGATCCGTCCCGCCCGCAGGAGAGGAAGACCCCATGTTCATTCGCCTTGGCTACGAGATCGTGTTTGACGTCCCGAGACCCCTCCCCATGATCCTCCTGCTGCACACGCTGCCCGACCGGGCGGCGGATCTGCGCCAGCCGGAGCGGCTGCGGGTTTCGCCGGAGACGCCCACCACGGAGTTCATAGACCGCTTCGGCAACCGCTGTACGCGCCTGCTCGCGCCCCCCGGCGAGCTGCGCCTGTGCAGCGACTTCGTCATCGAAGACAGCGGGCTGGTCCTGCCAATCAAGATGGACGCCATCCAGCACGAAGTCGAGGACCTGCCTAATGAGTGCCTGGAGTTCCTTCTGCCCAGCCGCTACTGCGAGGTGGACAAGATGGGCGACATCGCCTGGGAGCTGTTCGGGCACTTCCCGCGCGGCTGGGCGTGTGTCCAGGCGGTCTGCGACTGGGTTTTTGCGAACGTCGAGTTCGGCTACCAGTATGCCCGGCCAACCAAGAGCGCCTACGACGTCTACGAGGAGCGGCGGGGCGTCTGCCGCGACCTGACGCACCTGGCCGTCACCTTCTGCCGCGCCCTGGGCATCCCCGCCCGCTATGCGACGGGCTATCTGGGGGACATCGGCGTGCCGACGGACGTGAACCCGATGGACTTCAGCGCCTGTTTCCAGGTCTATCTGGGCGGCGAGTGGCACCTGTTCGACGCCCGCCACAACGTCCGGCGCGTCGGCTGGGTGCTGATGGCGACCGGGCGGGACGCCGCCGACTGCGCCCTGACGACCTCCTACGGTTCAAACACGCTCAAGAAGTTCACCGTGTTCGCCGACGAGGTTTCCTCGCCCGACCTGCCGCAGCCCCGCTGCTGAAGGCGTCCGGACCTAGTCGCCCGCCCCGCGCCCGAGCGCCGCCTGGAGCCGGGCGCGGGCGATGACCAGGTCCGCCTTCGCCTGGGCCGACGTCCCCTGCGCGCGTGTCAGTGCGGAGAGGGCGTCAAGTCGTTCGGCGGTCACGGACTTGCCGGCATTGTAGCGCAGAATTGCCAGAGTGTAAGCCTCTCGGGCGGCGGCTACCCCAGCCGTCGCCGCCTGCCCCGAGGCCGTCGCCGTCTGCACTGTCAGCCAGGCCCCAGCGACCTGGCCGTCTACGGTCTGCCGGGCCTGGAGCGCGTCCGCCCGCGCCCGGTCCAGTTTAGCCTTCGCGCCGTCGGCGTCGGCCCGCCGCTGGCCCGCGTCGTAGAGCGGCAGGCTGGCCGTCAGCCCCACCGTGTACCCCACCCTTCCGACGCCCGCGCCGGTCATGGCGTCCCCCATCGCGACTCCGTACACCTGGGGGGCGTATTCGCCCCGCGCGGCACTCACCCCCGCCTGCGCCGCCTCCACCTGCCGTTGTGCCGCCGCCAATTCGGGGCGATGGGCGTCCGCTTGGAGCAGTGCCTCTTGAAGCGTGGCCGGGAGAGGGGCCTCTGCCGCCAAACCATCAAGCGTGTCGGACAGGGTGATCTCAGACGCCTGGGACACGCCCAACGCCGTTTTGAGGGCGATCAAGGCGAGCGCGGCGTCGTTCCGGGCGGCGAGCAGCGCCTGCCGCGCGTCCGCCTGCTCCGCCTGCTCGCGCAGCAGGTCCACGGGGGCCGAACGGCCCGCGCTCACTTTTTCCTGCGTCACGCGCACCTGCTCGTCTTCGGCGGTCAGCCGCGCCTGGGCCACGGCGACCAGGGCATCCCGGCGGACGGCGTCGGCGTAGTCCTCGGTGACGGTTTCGGTCACGTTCAGGCGCGCGGCCTGCACGGACAGGGCGGCGGCCTCACCCTGATGCCGCGCCGAGGCCGACGCGCCGCCCAGTCTCCCGCCGGTGAACAGCGGCACCATGAGCATGAGGTCCTGGTTGGCGAAGCCGTGCGGCGGGACCGCGAAGATGTTCTGTGGCATGACGCCGGGCGAGGAGGTCAGGATATTGGCCGAGTCGCCCGCCGTTCCGTAGGTGGTCGCGGACAGGCTGGGCTTGGTCTGCGCCGCCGTAGACCGGGCCGAAGCGGAGGCGGAGTCCGCGTCGGCCTGTGCCTGTTTCAGCGCGGGGCTGTCGGCGGAGGCGACCGCGAGGGCGTCCCGCAGAGACAGCGCCGCGTTGTTGACAACGGGCGGGGCGGGCATGGCCTGAGCATCGGCGGCGTGGGCCATGCCGGGAAGGAGGGCCAGCACTGAGGCGGCCAGGGGCAGGAGGCGGTATTTCAAGCGTAGTCCCTCTCGGTATGGACAGCGACGGGCGTCTGGACGCCAACGTCCGGGGCGGGCCGACGTCGGGTAGCCCACCGGCCGATGTCGTCCACGATGGCGTGCATGACGGGGATGACCAGCAGGGACAGGGCCGTGCCGACGGTCAGGCCCGCGACGATCACAGTCCCCAAAGGCTGGTAGGCGTCCATGCCCGTCCTGGGGGCCAAGGCCACGGGCAGCATCGTGATGATCGTGATCAGGGCGGTCATCAGGATCGGGCGCAGTCGGTCCCGGCAGGCCAGGGCGATGGCCTCGTCGCGCGGCAGGTTCCTTTCGGCCCGACGCCGCCGGATCTGGTCAATCAACAGAATGGCGGTCGTGATGTCCATGCCGGTCAGGACGATCACGGCCATGATGCTGACGCTGGAAAACGCCTGGTGCGCCAGCCACAGGCCGAGGAACACGCCGGTCAGCTCCAGCGGGACCGAAAGCACCATCTGGAGCGGGGCCAACGGCCCGCCGAACTGTGCGACCAGGACGAGGAAGATGAGCAGGACGGCGATCTCCAGGCCGCGCAGGAGGCGGGCGAAGCTGTCCATCATCTGGGTCATGTCCCCGCGCATCTCCAGCGAGTAGCCCGGCGGAAAGTTCAAGGCTGACGAGGCCTTCGTGATGATCGTCATGGCAAGATCCATCGAGGGCGGCCCGCCCTTGCGGTAGTAGGCCAGGACCGAAACCGAGCGCCGCAAGCCGTCGTGCTGGATCAGGGTCGGCGCGAGCTGCGAGGTCGCCGTCGCCAGCGTCTTGAGCGGCACCTGGACGGCGTCCCCAGCCTCAGACTTACCCGTGATCGGCATCTGCATCAGGTCATAGACGGAGCGGCGCTGGATGCCCGCGTAGCGGATGTTGATGGTGTCCTGGCGGACGTTCGGCAGGCGGTAGAACTCGTCGGCCAAAGCGCCGCCCATGGCGTAGTAAGCCTGGTCGGCGACATCGGCGGGCGTCAGGCCGATCTCGGCGGCGCGGCGTGGGTCAACGGTCAGGGTATAGGACGGCTTCTCCACGGCCCATGAAGTAGAGACCTGGTACGCGCCCGGAGTCCGCCGGGCGACGTCCGCCACCTGGCCGGCCAGCTTGGACAGGACGTTCAGGTCGGGTCCTGTGACCAGGACTGTCACGGGGGCTTCGGAGGAGGCCATGACGTCGCTGCCCATCTCTTTGATCTGGAGGCGGCGGACGTTCGGGATCGTCGCCAGGGCCTCTTTTTGCACGGCGTCAATCACCTGCCAGACGGTGGCGGCGCGGGCATCCTTATCCGAGAGCGTGATCATCATGGTGGCGCTGTTCACCTGGCTCATTGCGTAGCCGGTGAAATAGGTCCCGCCCGGCTCCGCCCCGATCTCAGTAGACACCTTCTCGATCTCACGGTGACGCAACATGATCTTTTCCAGGGCGTTCGTCGCCGCCTGGGTCTGGGCGTAGCTTGCCCCCGGCTCCATTTCAAGCACGCCATAGGCCTGCCCGACATCGGCCAGCGGCATCATCTCGCTCCCGATGAAGTGGTAGAAGCCGAAGCCGACGATGATGGTGCAGACGGCGGCGGCCACGACGGAGAACTTGTTGCGGAGCAGCAAGCGGACCAGGCCCTGGTAGCGGTCGTCCAGGCGGCCCAGCCCGCGCTGCGTGGGGGCCAATACGCTCCGGGCGAACCAGCCGCGCCGTTCCAGGGCGTCCTCCTGCCGCAGCAGTTTCGAGGCCAGCACGGCGGTCAGGGTCAGGGACACGAGGAACGAGGCGATCAGCCCAAAGATGATGGGGTAGACCAGCCCGACGAACATGAGCTGTGTGATGCCCCCGCAGAAGACCAGCGGCAGCAGGGCCAGGACGAGCATGAGGGTGGAGGCGGCCACGGCCAGTCGCACCTCGGTGATGCCGTCAACCGTGGCTGTCTTCGGGTCCTTACCCATCTTCAGGTGCCGCTCGACGGCATGGATGTCAATGACCGAGTCGTCCACGAGCCGCCCGATGGACACGAGCAGGCCGATCAGGGTGGAGGAGTTCAGGCTGAAGCCGAACGGGACCATGAGCAGGATCGCCATCGCCATCGAGACGGGGATAGTGATGACCGAGATCAGGGTCGCCCGCCCGCTGCCGAGGAAGAACAGGACGGCCAGGCCGCACAGCCCGATCGCCACGGCCAGCTCCTCGCCGGTGTTGTGGAACAGGATGTTGACGAAGTGGGCGTTGTCGTAGGCGACCCGGAAGTGCAGGCCGGGGTGGTCCGATTCGAGCGGAGTCACCTGCGCCTGCACGGCGGCGATGACGGGCGGCGAGCCGGCGGCGGGGTCCTGGATGACGGCCATTTCCACCGCGCTGTTTCCCAGGCCCTCGATCGTGTGACGCTGCCCGTCTACGAACTCGTAGCCGCTGCGCTGCTCGCGGGCGTCGTCCGTGACGGCCGCCACGTCCCGGAGGTAGACGACTCGGCCGTCCTTCGCCCCGAGCGGGTAGTCTGCGACGGTCTGCGCGTTCTGGGCAAGGCCCGCGACGCGGACGATGCTCTCGTTCAGCCCGCCGGTCAGTACGCCTGCGGGTTTGGCAACCGAATTCTTGTCTACGGCGTCGCGCACGTCCAGGATGGAGTAGCCGTAGGCGGCCAATTTGTCCCGGTTGACGACGATGCGGAGCTGCCGTTTCAGTCCGCCGTACACCTCGACCGACTGCACATTCGGCACCTGCTTGAGCGCGCGCACGCCCTCGTTCTCGGCGAACTGGCGCAGGGCCGTTTGCGTCCAGCCCTTGTCCGGGTCGCCGGTCAGCGAGAGGGACAGGACGGGGATGTTGAGCGGGTCAATCGGCAGCACCCAGGACGGTTTGAGGTTCGCGCCGGTCTGCGGCAGGTCCGCCTGGGCGGCGTTCATGACCGATTGCACGTCCGCCTGCGCCTTCTTCATGTCGGTGCCGTAAGGGAACTCCAAAGACACGATACTCAGGCCGTCCTGTGATGTAGAGCGGACGTAGCGCGCGCCGCGTATGTCGGTCATGCGCTCCTCGATGGGTTTGGAGATGTAGGTTTCCATCTCCTGCGCCGACAGTCCGGGCTGCATGGTGACGATGCCGACCAGGGGCGACTCGACGTAGGGCATCATGCGTCGGGGCATGACGCCGCCGAAGACGGCCCAGAGCGCCAGCAGGACGACGGCGGCATAGAAAGCGATCACCACCCAGGGGTGCCGGATGGCCCAGGCCGAGACGTTAAAGCCGCGCGAAGCCTTGCCGTTCGGGGAGTGCCCATTGCGAAGTCCGTTCGTGTTCTGCATCATCATATCCCGGCCCTCGCGGGGACAAGCCGACCGCCGTCCATCGGGTCAATATAGTTGTGCTTCCTGGCATCCGCTTCGGAGTAGGTCATGCCGCACTTCTCGCAGCGGTAGACGGTCTGGCTGCCTGTTGCCGCAGCCGCCGTCGGGAGGGTCGCCGGACCGCCCGCGCCCCAGGCCGTCGCTACCACCTGCGCTCCCTCGTTCAGCCCCGCCTGCCCCTGCGTTACGACCCGCGCCGCTGCGCTCAGGGCGTCGGAGGATACCTCGGTCCAGGTGCCGTCGCTGGCCCCAACCCGCACCGCGACCTGATGCGCGGTCAGCCCCGTGCCGGGCGATGCGGCCTGCGCGCCCTTGACGGGGATGAGTCTGCCGCCGTCCATCGGGTCTTGGTAGTTGAACTTCTTCGCCTGCGCCGCAGAGTAGTGCATATGGCAGACGGAACACTCGTACACCTGGCCTGCCGACGCCGCGCCGCCCGCCGCCGTCCAGACGGAGGACTGACCGCCCTGCGTCAAGACGGCGGAGGCGGGCACGAGCAGCTTGTCGGCCACCGTGTTCTTGCTGATCTGCATCGTCACGAACGCGCCGGGCATTAGGCGATGACCAGGATTGGAGACGACCGCTTCCACGACCGCCGTTCGGGTCTGACCACTGGCGGCGGGGAAGACCGAGGAGAGGCGGGCCGCGATTGTCTTGCCGCCGCCGTCCCCCTGCACCGTGATCGTGACCGGTGAGCCGGCATGAACATCGGCCACGTCCTCCACAGCCACATTCGCCTGCACCCGGACGCGGTCTATTTCGGCGATCTTCAGGAGGACCATCCCCGGCTGCACCAGCGTTCCGGGCGCGATGGGGCGGGCGGTCACCACGCCGCCGAACGGGGCGGTGATGCGGGCGTAGCCCTGCTGGACGGCGGCGGCCTGCGCGGCGGCCTGCGCCGCCGACGCGCCCGCTTCGGCCTGATCCGACTGCCCCTGGGCGACGGCGATGTCCGCCTGCGCCATCCGCTCCCCCGCCGAGGCGGCGGCCACTTGGCTCGCGGCGGCCCGGACTTTGGCGACCGCCGAGGCCGCCGTGGCGCGGGCCTGGCTCACCTTCGCCTGGGCCTGGGCGAGCGCCGCCACAGCAGCCTGCGCCTGCGATTGTTCGTTCTGATACTCCTGCTGTGAAACCGCTCCCGCATCGGCGAGCTGCTTCTCGCGCCCGATCTCCGTCTTCCAGTAGTCAGCACTAGCCTGGACGCTCACCACCCCCGCCTGGGCGTCCGCAATCGCGGATTGGTCCGCCGACGCCGAAGCCTGGGCGTCCGCCACCCCGAGGCGGGCGGCCTCCACCTGGGCCGATGCCTGGTCGAGTGCGGCCTGGTGGTGTCCGTAGTGTGTCAGGTGGGCGACCCGCGCGCCGAGCCGGGCCTGCCGCGCCTGGGCCTCCGCCTGGGCGGCCTGCGGGCCGACCTGGGAGGTGTCCAGCCGGGCCACGAGTTGACCCGCCCGCGCCAAGTCACCGGGGTACAGCGGCAAGGACAGGACGGTCCCCGTGATGCGGGGGCTGATGTCCTGTTCATTGTAGGCCAGGACACTACCGGTGTAAGTGACTGTGTCTGCCAGGGAGCTTGACCGCACGGAGGCCAGGGCGACGGGGGCCGCGCCCGTGGGCGGGCGCATCTGGGACATGTCCATGGCCTGGGCGGAGAGGACATCGAGCTGACCTGGCTTATGATAATGCTGCACGGCCCAGGCCGTGCCCAGCGCGGCGGCGGCAAGGGAAGCGATGCCGAGGCTGTTCTTGATCCAGGTGTTCATCGTTTGCGTGGTGCCTTCCCAGGGTTAGACCCCTGGGCTAATTAGTGGAAGACGGGACGTGAGGGCGCGAATCAGCCGGTCCCGTCAGCGTGTGACGAAGTGCGGGTGTGAGTGCAAGTAGGCGGGTTCAGGCGGCGGGGGGCGCACGGAGGCCGTGCAAGGCGGGTGCGGCGTGTGGGGACAGAGTGACGGTGTGCGTCCAGGAAGTGACGCGGGCGGTGCGGGGGGCGGAGACAGCAACGGGGGCAGACTGGGGCGGTGCAAGTGCGGGTGAGGCTGTCAGGAGCCAGCGCGAGCGGTGGACGACCGGCGGGGCCGACACGGGGGCGGAGACGTGGATGGAGACGACGCAGGGGCGCGTCGAGAAGGCGGTGCGGGCCGGGGAGGAGACTGCGAGCGAGGCGATGCTGCCGTGGTACGGCTGCCCCATCGGACATCCTTGCATGGGGGCGCGTCCGGCTTGCATCGAGCGGCAGCAGGACATCAAGGCCCCGTAAACCTGCTTCTCGGTGAGGCCGGCGGGAAGTTCGGCGCGGGCACACGGGGCGGATTTCGGGGATGCTCCCACGCAGCGCATCTGCGCCTCCGCCCGTCCAGGCAAGGGCGTCCACGAGGAAACCGCGAGTAGCAGCGCCAGGAAGAGGGTGATGAACTTGTAGGGTCGGCACCGCATGATTACCCAGAGTATACCTGCAAAGGGCCGGACAAGTTCCCACGGCGTGCCCGTCATGATGCTGGGTTTGCCAGGCAGGCGGAACATTTTTCGGCACGACGCCGTCGGTAGAAGCGTGGACGACAACGAGGCGTCAAGCACCCCATGTCCATGAACAAACGCCCAACATCCATGAAGGATAACACCATGAAGATCTCGATCACGAATATTCTGGCCCTCGGCGGCCTGTGCGCCCTGCTTGCGGGGTCGGCCGGGGCGGCTTCCGCTCAGGCCTACGGCGGCCCTGGGATGCACCCCGGCGCGATGCACGCGCGCCGCCATATCCAGGGGCTGAAGGCGGCCTACGCCCACGACGTGGCGACCGGCCACTACAGGGCGGCGCAGCGGGCGCATCTGAAGGCGCGCGCCATCCGCCAGCACGTCCGGGCGCACCGGGAGATGATGCACTCAGACATGCACCGCGACATGCACCACGATCACGGGATGTAAGTGGACGCCGCTCGCCCCGGAGAGTTTCCCGACAGGCCGACAGGCCGCGCAGAACCAGTTCTGCGCGGCCTGTGCGCGTTTCGGCTTCGTCAACCGGCGTTTGAAACGCCGCATGTGCTGGTATCAATGGCAGAGCCGCGGGGCCACGGCCCTGCTGGAAGAAACACAGCACAGGAAGAATCAAGACCATGATACAGAGTACCGGGTACGCGACCCAGGACGCGAAAACGCCGCTGACGCCGTTCCAATTCGAGCGGGAGGAGCCGGGGGCGACGGACGTCCAGATCGCCATCCACTACTGCGGCGTCTGCCACTCGGACCTGCACCAAGTCCGCAACGAGTGGGGCAATACCGTCTACCCCTGCTTGCCGGGCCATGAGATCGTCGGCCGGGTGGTGAAGGCCGGCGCAAGCGTGACCAAGTTCAAAGAGGGGGACCTGGTCGGCGTCGGCTGCATGGTAGGCTCGTGCGGGAAATGCGAGGCGTGCAAGGAAGGGATCGAGCAGTACTGCGAAGGCCCGCACGGCTTCACGGCGACCTACAACGGCCCGATGAAGCCGGACGGCAGCAACACATTCGGGGGCTACTCGGACACGATCGTCGTCACCGAGGAGTTCGTGCTGCGCGTCCCGGAGAGTCTGGACGTCAAGGCGGTCGCGCCGCTGCTCTGCGCGGGCGTCACCACCTACTCGCCGCTGCGGCACTGGAAGGTTTCGCCGGGGCAGAAGGTCGGCATCATCGGGCTGGGCGGGCTGGGCCACATGGCGACGCAGCTCGCGAAGGCGATGGGCGCGCACGTCACGGTCTTCACCACGTCGCCCGGCAAAGAGCATGACGCCCGGCGTCTGGGGGCCGAAGACGTGGTGCTTTCGACCGACGAGGCCCAGATGGCGAAGCACGAGGCGAGCTTTGATTTCCTCCTCAGCACCATCCCCGACACGCACGACGTCAACCCCTACATCCAGCTTTTGAAGCGGGATGCGACACTGACATTGGTGGGCGCGCTGGCCCCGAGCGAATGTGGGATTGACAACAGCCAGGTCGCGTTCCACCGCCGGAACGTCGCCGGGTCGCTGATCGGGAGCGTCGCCGAGACGCAGGAGGTTTTGGACTTCTGCGCCGAACACGGCATTACGGCGGACGTCGAGATGATCCCGATACACGACATCAACACGGCCTTCGAGCGGATGAAGAAGGCGGACGTGCGCTACCGGTTCGTGATAGACATGGCCTCGGCGAAGTAGGCCGCTGCGCCTGAATGACAAATACGAAGGGCCGCCGCATGATGCGGCGGCCCTTCTGCGTCCGGGCCGGCGTTAGAGGGAAAAGCGTTCACGCAGGAAGGCGCGGCTGGCCCGCATGTCCGCCATCGGGTCTTCCGAGTCCGGGTCCTGTTCCACGACGACATGGCGCAGGTTGGGCAGGCGCGGCAGCTCCTCGATGATGGGGCCGAGGTCCATCTCGCCGCCACCCAGAGGCGCGGCCCGTCCTCCGCGCCAGTCGCGCAGGTGGACCATGCCGACTTGGTCCCGGCAGCGCCGGAGGAGTTCGACCGGGTCGTGCCCCGCCTTCCAGACCCAGCCGGTGTCTATGCACAACATCACGGAGGCAGGGTCGAGGCCGTCAAGAAGAAGGTCGTAGCCGGTCCGGCCTTCGGACACGATATCGAACTCGAAGTCATGGTTGTGGTAGTGAAGGAACAACCCTTGCTCGCGCAGGCGGCGGCCCGCCGTGTTCAAAGCTTCCGCCGCCGCGCGGTAATTGTTTACGCCGCGCTGCTCCCATTCCAGGAGGCCGGAGCTGACCACATCGCTCCCGCCCGCGTGCAGGGTGCCGGCGATGACCGCGTCCGGCGACCCCAGCGCCGCCAGGACGAGGTGCGGGCCGATGAAGCCTAGCCCGTGCCGGTCCAGCAGATCGCGCCCGGCAGGCTCCCCGCTGAATCCCTCCACGGATGCGTAGCCTGCCGCCGCCAAGCCCTCCAGAATCCAGTCCAGGTCCCTGTCCAGGTCGTACTTGTCTCGGAAGATGTAAAGCTGCGCGGCGATCTTCTGTTCGGGCATCGTGTTCCCCTTTCAGGCGGAGCGGCGCAATAGGCCGTACTCGATGCTGTCCACGACGGCGTGCCAGGAGGCGTCAATGATGTTGGTGGAGACGCCCACCGTACTCCACGTCTCGCCCGCGTCGGCGTAGTCCACGACGGTACGAACGCGGGCCGCCGTGCCCTCCTTGACGTTGACGACGCGCACTTTGAAGTCGGTCAGGCGGATCGTCGCCAGCTCCGGGTAGTGGGGGGTCAGGGCCAGCCGCAGGGCGCTGTCCAGGGCGTTGACGGGGCCGTCGCCCTCCGCGACGGTCAGCATCTCCTCGCCGCTGACGCGCAGTTTCAGGGTCGCCTCGGTGATGGCCTCATGGTCGGCGGCGCGCTTCTCGACGATGACCCGGTAGCCGACCAGCTCAAACAGACTCCGGTAGGTGCCCGTGGCCTTCTTGACCAGTAGGTCGAACGAGGCTTCCGCGCCTTCGAACGAGTAGCCCTGATGCTCCAAAGCCGTCACCTGCGTCAGAATCTCCTTGATCTCGGGGCTGCCTTTCTGGAGGTCTAAGCCGCCCTTCTGGAGCTTTTCCAGGATGGTGGAGGAGCCGGAATGCTCGGAAACCAGGATGCGGTTCTCGTTGCCGACCAGGGCGGGGTCGAGGTGGATGTATGTCTCGGGGTTCTTCCGCATGGCGTCCACATGCAGGCCCGCCTTGTGGGCGAAGGCCGACCGGCCCACATAGGGCGCGGAGGTCTGGGGCGGGACGTTGGCGATCTCGTCAATGGAGTGGGCGAACTCGGACAGTTCGGCTAGGTGCGGGGCGCAGGCCAGGTCGTAGCCCAGCTTGAGCGCGAGCGCGGGCATGATGCTGGTCAGGTTGGCATTGCCGGTCCGCTCCCCCAGCCCGTTGATGGTCCCCTGCGCCTGGAGGCAGCCGGTCTGGATGGCGACCAGGCTGTTCGCGACCCCGCACTCGGCGTCGTTGTGCGTGTGGATGGCGAAGCGGCCCTGGGGGAACCGCCCGACGACCTCCTCCACGATGTACGCGATGGCGTCCGGCAGGCTCCCGCCGTTCGTGTCGCACAGCGCGATGCAGTCCACGCCCGCCTCTAATGCGGCGCTGAGGCACTTGCCCGTGTACTCCGGATTGCGCTTCCAGCCATCAAAAAAGTGTTCGGCATCAAAGATCACCTCGCGCCCGTTGGCCTTGAAGAACCGTACCGTGTCGGCGATCATCGCCAGGTTTTCTTCTAGGGGCAGGCGCAGGGCCTCCGTGACGTGGAAGTCCCAGGACTTGCCGACGAAGGTAATGACGGGCGTTTGGGCGTCGAGTAGCTGCTGAAGCATCGGGTCGTCTTCGGCCCGGCGATGAGGCCGGCGCGTACTGCCGAAGGCGGCGAGCTTGGCGTGGGTCAGCATGATGCCCTTCATGCGGTCGAAGAACTCAATGTCTTTAGGATTACTGCCCGGCCAGCCGCCCTCGATGTAGTCAATGCCGAAGGCGTCCAGACGGCGCGCGATGCGGATCTTGTCTTCAACGCTGAAGGAGATGCCCTCGCCCTGCGAGCCGTCGCGCAGAGTGGTGTCATAGATGTCTATTCGTGTGGTCAATTCACTGCTCCTGCATCCCGCAGCACTCTCTCGATCTCGGTATGTCCATCATCCACAGCACAGTAGAGTGGCGTTTCACCACTATCGTTAATGGTGTTGACCTCTGCGCCTTTCTCAATGAGCAGCCTAGCCATGTCTGTCTGCCCGAACATAGCGGCGTATTCCAATGCTGTGGAGTTGTGGCTATCGCGGGAGTTGACATAAACTCCGCGTTCCAGCAATTCCTTGACCAGCGCGAGGTCGCGGTCAAAGGCAGCATTCACCAGGCGTTCGTCTAGCTCCATAGAACCTAACCCCGTGGGTCCAGCCCGCGCAGCACAGTTCCGGCCACGAGGTCCCCCATCTGGCGGCAGGTGACGTGGTTCATGCCTTCGCCCAGGATGTCCGAGGTGCGGTAGCCGCCTTGCAGGATGTGGCCGACGGCGGCCTCGATGTCCCGCGCGGCGGCCTCGGCCCCCAGCGAGTAGCGCAGGAGCAAAGCGCCGGAAAGGATGGTGGCGAGCGGGTTGGCCTTGCCCGTCCCCGCGATGTCGGGGGCGCTGCCGTGGCTCGGCTCGTACAGGCCGAAGGTGCCGCTCTCGGTCTTCTGCTCCCCTAAAGAGGCCGAGGGGAGCATCCCCAAGGAGCCGGTGAGCATGGCAGCCTCGTCGCTGAGGATGTCGCCGAAGAGGTTTTCGGTCACGATGACATCGAACGACTGCGGGCGGCGGACGAGGTCCATGGCGGTGGCATCTACCAACTGGTGCGAGAGTTCCACATCGGGGTACTCGGCGGCAAGATTCGTGACGGTTTCGCGCCACAGGCGGGAGGTTTCCAGGACGTTCGCTTTGTCCACGCTCAGGAGGCGCTTGCCGCGCTTCTGGGCGGCCTCAAAGCCGACGCGGGCGATGCGAGCGATCTCGGCCTTGGTGTAGGTGCAGGTGTCCACGGCGTGGTCACCTTCCCAGGACTTGGGCGACCCGAAGTACAGGCCGCCGGTCAGTTCGCGGACGACCAGGATGTCGAAGCCCCCTTCCACGAGGTCTGCCCGCAGGGGGCAGGCCGCCGCGAGGCTCGGGTACAGGACGCAGGGGCGGAGGTTGGCATACAGGCCCATCTTTTGGCGCAGGGGCAGGAGTGCGCCGCGCTCGGGGCGCAGGTTCGGGTCGGGGATGGCGTCGTACTTCGGCCCGCCGACCGCGCCGAAGTAGACGGCGTCGGAGGACTGGACGAGTTCCAATGTCTCGGGCGGCAGGGGATGGCCGGTGGCATCGTAGGCCGCGCCACCGACCAGTGCCTCGGTGAAGTCCAGCGTCAGGCCGTGCTTCTGCGAGGCCGCGTGCAGGACCTTCAGGCCCTCCGCCATGATCTCCGGGCCGATGCCATCGCCCGCCAAGACTGCGATCTTTGCCATGTTAGTTCGTCCCCTTTAGAAACTGTAGAAAAAGCAGAACGGGCGACTGAAGTCGCGGCAACAAAGGCACGAAGTCGCCCTCCGGCGACTAAGACTTGAACCGGCAAAGGCCGGTTTTGTGCCATTATTGCTGCGGTTTCAACCGCTGGCCCCCGTGTTTTTCACACTCTTAGTTGTGCCTGTCGGCATTCTTCCCAAAGACGCGCCACTAAATCGGCGGCGGCGGGAATGTCCTGGATGACGGCGCTGCTGGTGCCCGCATAGAGGGCCATTTCCAGCACGTCGCCGGTGGTGCCCAAGCGGGGTGCAGCGTCGTCGTAGCGGACAATCGGCTCGCCCGATGCCGAATGGCCCACCGTTTCGCCCTCGCCGGGCCGCAAGCCAGCGGGGGAGCAGCCGGAGGCCTCCCAGCCTTCCAGCGTCCCGTTCCGTAGAACGCGGTGGGCGGCATAAGGCCAGTCGCCGTCGAAGCAGACCGTCAGGGCAGTCTCGCCCAGCCCGACTTGCGTCAGGCGCTCTTTGTAGGCGGGGTGCGCGCCGCTCTCCAACGTCGCCACGAAGCGGGTTCCCAGCATGGCCGCGTCCGCGCCGAGGGCTAGAACGCGGGCGATGTCTGCGCCGTTGCCGATGCCGCCGGAGGCGATGACGGGGAGGCCCGGTGCGGCTTCCAGGACGTGCGGCAGCAGGTCATCCAGAGGCATCGTGGACTGGACATGGCCGCCTGCCTCGATGCCCTGACAGATGAGGAAGTCGGCACCCAGATCAATCGCGCGCCGCGCCCCGGCGGCGTTGGCGACTTGGATGCCCAACTTGGCTCCCGCCGCCCGCACCTGGGCCAGATACGGGGCGGGGTCGCCCCAGGAGAACGTGACGACCGGTGCCCCGGCGTCCAGGGCGGCGGCCAAAGAGGCGGGCGGCTTGTACAGGGCGTAGTTGGCCTGGAATGGGGCCGCTGTCGCCTCTCGGACCCGTCGTACCAGTTCCGCCGCCGCTTCGGGGCCAGTCCAGGTCAGGGCCATCGCGCCTAAAGCGCCCGCGCCGGAGACGGCGGCGGCAAGCTCCGGCCCGGCGATGCTGCCGGTCGGGGCCTGACAGAGCGGGAAGGGCAGGCCGAGCAGATCTTGCAGGCGGGTCGTCATATGCTTCCCATGTCCACGCGCAATGTCCGCAGGAACTCGGAATATCCCATCTTGCGCCAGAAGGCCTGCGAGGCGGGGTTGGCCCGGACGACCTGGATCTCGATGGCCGTGATGCCGTTCGCCCGGAACCAGGCGCGCAGGCGCTCGTACAGCCGCCGCCCGATGCCCTGCCCGCGCCAGGCCTCCTCGACGCAGAGGTCGGCAACATAGCCGCAGTCGCCCGAGGCGAGGGTCGGTCGGCGCATGATCTGGCCGAAGGTGTAGCCGACGATGATCTTCTCCTGTTCGGCGACCAAGACGGCCATGTTCGGGTTGTCGAGCTGATCGCCCAGGTAGCCGATGAACCAGTCCGCCGCGCTCTCGGCCAGCGTCAGGCGGGCATCAAAGGAGGCGTTGATGTCTTGTAGCTGCCGCCAGAGCGCGATGACGGCGGGCAGGTCTGAAGAACGCGCTGACCGGATGAGGACGTCAGACATGTTCCAGTATGCGCTCGGCCTGGGTGCGTCCGCCTGCTCGTGCAATCTGCTTGTTGAGGGCTTGCAGGTAGGCCTTGGTGGAGGCGACGAAGATGTCGGTGTCCGCGCCGTGACCCGTGTAGATGGTGCCGCCTTCGTCCTTGATGCGGATGGTGACGTCGGCGAGGGCGTCAATGCCACCGGTGACGCTCTGGACCGTGTATTCGATCAGCTCGTTCGGGACGCCGACGATGCGGTTGACGGCACGGTAGACGGCGTCCACGGGGCCGTTGCCGGTGTCGGCGTCCATCAGGACGGCCCGGTTCTCGTGGCGCAGCTTGACGGTGGCCGTCGGGATGGCGAGGTCGCCGCACGACACCTGCACCTGGACCAGCTCGTAGGTCTGCGGAACGGTCGTGACTTCGTCGGAGACGATGGCGTCTAAGTCCTCGTCGTAGACGACCTTCTTGTTGTCGGCGACACTCAGGAAGCGCGCATACACCTTCTCGAATTCGTCCTCATTGGCGAACGTGTGGCCCAATTCGTTCAGACGGTGTCGGACCCCGGCGCGGCCCGAGCGGGCGGAGAGAATGATCTTGCTCTCGTGGATGCCGACCGTCTTGGGGTCAATGATCTCATAGGTCGAGCGCTCCTTCAGGACGCCGTCCTGATGGATGCCTGACGAGTGGGCGAAGGCGTTCGCGCCGACGATGGCCTTGTTCGGCTGAACGAGAATGCCGGTCATGGTGGAAACCATGCGCGAGGTCTTGTAGATCTCCTCGGTCTTGACGTTGGTTTGCAGCCGGTACACGTCGCGGCGCGTGTGCAGGGCCATGACCACTTCCTCCAGGGACGTGTTGCCGGCCCGTTCGCCGATGCCGTTGACCGTGCATTCGATCTGCCGCGCGCCGGCCTTGACGGCGGCCAGGGCATTGGCGGTCGCCATGCCGAGGTCGTTATGGCAGTGGGCGGAGAGGGTGACGTTCTCGCTGCCGGGGACGTGGTTCAGGATGCCCGCGAACAGCGCGCCGTACTCGTCCGGCGACATATAGCCGGTCGTATCGGGGACGTTGATGACCGTCGCGCCGGCCTTGATGACGGCCTCGATGACGCGGTACAGGTACTCGGGGTCGGCCCGGCCGCTGTCCTCGGTGAAATACTCGATGTCCGGGCAGCCCAAAGAACGGGCGTGCTTGACGGCGGCGACGCCGATCTCCAGCGCCTCCTGTCCGGTCTTCTTCAGCTTATACTTGAGGTGGCTCTCGCTGACTCCCAGGCCCGTATGGATGCGTGGCCGGGATGCGCCTTTGAGGGCGTCCCATGCGACATCAATGTCCTTGGCGACGGCGCGGGTCAGCCCGCAGACGGTGACGCGGTCGCTGACGACGGCGGCGACGCGGCGAACGGCCTCGAAGTCGCCGGGGCTGGAGATCGGGAAGCCGGCCTCGATGACGTCCACGCCGAGCCGTTCGAGCTGCCGGGCGATCTCCACCTTCTCCTCGACGTTGAGGGACGCGCCGGGCGACTGTTCGCCGTCGCGCAGGGTGGTGTCGAATATCTGGACGATGTTGCTGGGCATGATGACTTCCTGATGGACCTAACCCTCCCTTGACAGGGGAGGGTCGGTCGGGTGCAGTTGCTCCGCGCTTGCGCCGGGGAGAGGTCCTAATCCTTGACCATGTCGGCCTTCTTGACCCAGGACATCAGGCCACGCAGGGTGCGACCGACTTCCTCGATCTGCGAGTCGTTGTCGATGGCGGCTAGGGCGTTGAACGAGGGCCGGTTGGCCTTGTTTTCCAGAATCCATTCCTTGGCGAACTGGCCGGTCTGGATCTCCTTGAGGATGCGGCCCATCTCGGCCTTCGTCTCGTCGGTGACGATGCGGGGGCCGCGCGTCATGTCGCCGTACTGGGCGGTGTCGGAGATCGAGTAGCGCATCCCGCCGATGCCCGCCTCGTACATGAGGTCCACGATCAGCTTCAGCTCGTGCAGGCACTCGAAGTAGGCGATCTCGGGTTGGTAGCCCGCCTTCACCAATGTCTCGAAGCCGGCCTTGACCAGAGAAGTCGCGCCGCCGCAGAGCACGGCCTGCTCGCCGAACAGGTCCGTCTCGGTCTCCTCTTTAAAGGTGGTTTCCAGGACGCCCGCGCGGCTGCCGCCGATGCCCTTGGCCCAGGCCATCGCCAGGTCACGCGCCTTGCCGGTGGCGTCGCGCTGGACGGCGATGAGGCAGGGGACGCCCTTGCCTTCCTGGTAGACCCGCCGGACAAGGTGGCCGGGGCCTTTCGGAGCCACCATGAAGACGTCCACGCCCTCGGGCGGCTTGACCTGTCCGAAGTGGATGGAGAACCCGTGCCCGAAGGCCAGCGCGTTGCCCGGCTCCAGGTAGGGCAGGATGCTCTCGCGGTAGACATCGCCCTGGACCTCATCGTTGATGAGGATCATGATGACGTCGGCCTCCTTCGCGGCCTCCTCCACGGTCTTGACGGCCAGGCCCGCTTCCTCCGCCTGGTTCCAGCGCCGAGAGCCGGGCCGCAGGCCGACGCGGACGTCCATCCCGCTGTCGCGCAGGTTGAGGGAGTGGGCATGGCCCTGGGAACCGTAGCCGATGACGGCAAGCTTCTTGCCTTCGAGCAGTGTCAGATCGGCGTCGTTGTCGTAGTAAACCTTCGCTGGCATGTGTTTGTGTGTTCTCCTGATTGCCGGACGGTTAATCGCCGGGTAGTGTCGGCAGAAGCAGCACCTTCAGGTGCTCGTTTGCTTCCAAATCTTCCTCGATCTGCTCCATGACGTCCCGGTAGTCGCGCCCCCTGGTGTCTTCAAGGCTAGGCTCAACGACGATGTACCACCGGTCGCCCTCGCGCTGTGCGCCGACGCGGGACATCTTCAACTGGAAGTCTTGCGGCTGGTGTTTCCCGACGTAAGCCGCCACGATGTCAAGCGTTTTTGCATCACTCATGGTCAACCCCCTAGGTAGTCGGGCAGCGACAATGGGAGGACTCCTCAGCCGTGCAGCACAGGAACGAGTAGTATTTTCAGGTCCTCGTGGTCCTCGATGTCGCCTTCCGCTTCGGCCAGACGGCCATAGTAGTCGTAAGAGTGGGCGTCCTCTTTGTCCGGCTGCACGACGACTTCCCACCAGTCGTCCCGGTGGCGGATGCCCTGTTCCATGACGTTGAGCCGGTAGCCTGACGGCTGGTGAGGCTCCAGGTATCGCCGAACGGTGTCAATGATGTGCTGCTGTTCGTCACTCATACTCCACCTCCAGGTAGCGGAACAGGGCCACAGAGTCGCGGATGGCCTCGCGCGCCGTCGGCCCATCCGTCACGCACCTTTGGTAATCGGCGGCGATCCGTTTGGTAATCGGCGGCGATCCGTGCCGCATAGAGACGCCGGATGATGGCGATACTGCCGGTCATCTGCCAGTCTGGCAGCGTCAAATACTGCTTCATCAGCTTTGGCAAGGCCTGATGCGCGGGAGTTTCCTGCTGACCAAAGCACGCCCCCGCCTCGACGAGTTGATGCGTAATCACGCTGAAGGCGGCGTAGTAGCTACGGCTCACACTGCTGCGAAATTGTTTCTGCTCGTAGAGCGTCTGCGCGGCATAGAAGCTACTCAGACCGATCTCCTGCCACGTCGCCATGTTCTCCTCCTTGAATGCCTTGACGGCTCCGTCCTCGCGCGGCGAAGATGCCCGCCGCTATGCCGATAAGCGTGCCGACGACAAGGAACAAGCCCAGGTTAACGAGTAGGTTCGCGACGGTGTCCAGCCCCAGTTTCGCAGTGATGGCGTTGTAGGCAGTCCAGAGCGCGTAGTTGCCGCCGCCGACGAGCGCCCCAACGAGTAGCCCCTGCCCCACCCGCTTCACCCGCGCGCCCCAGGCCAGTCCGACCAAGGGGGCCAGGACGAGGACAGCGAGCATGAGTAGGTGGGCCTGGTGTTCGTCAATCAGCTCTTCCACAGGGGTCAGATGCCCCGGACGCCGCGCGCCATGGCGATGCGGCCCGTGCGGACCAGCTCGCGGACGCCGTAGGCTTCCAGGAGCTTTTCAAAGGCGTCTATCTTGTCGCCGCCGCCGGTCAGCTCAATGACGAAGGTCTTTTCGGACATGTCGATGACGCGGCCCCGGAAAACTTCCACCAGTTGCAGCAGGGCCGTCCGGTGTTCCACGGGGGCGTTGACCTTGATCAAGGCCAGCTCGCGGGCGATGATCGGGATGCCCATGTAGTCTTGGACTTTGGAGACATCAATGAGCTTGTGGAGCTGCTTGGTGATCTGCTCCACCTCCTGCTCGTCGCCGTTGACGACCAGGGTCATGCGGGAGAGTTCCGGGTTCTCGGTGATGGAGACGGCCAGGCTCTCGATGTTGTAGCCCCGGCGCGAGAACAGGCCCGAAACGCGCGAAAGGACGCCCGGCTTGTTGTCCACGAGGACGGTGATGGTGTGCTGCTGCTGCAAAGCGTCGTCGCTCCTTGTGTGCCTTATGGCTTGTGCGAGAGCAGAATAGAAAACCCTGCCTGCGTGAAATGGTGATCGGACGTGAAGGCCTCGCTGATGCCTTCTTCTTGCATAAGGACGAAGCTGGTACAGTCGGTCAGCCCCCACTCTTTATCCGGCCTTTGGCAGTAAAGCGCCCAACCCTTCATCATCAACTCCTCACTCAGCGGGACGATCTCCACCATACCTCGACGCATACGGTTAATGAAAGCGATGGTATGTAGGCGGAGGAGCGGGGCACTGAGAGCATCAGCCACTTCCAACAGTACAAAGTCAGATGTGACTAGCGGCACCTTCCGCCGCACCAGCCCTTCGTAAACAGACTGCGCTCGGACATGGAGTGCATCCCTGACATTAATCACAGCGATCCAAGCCGCTGTATCCACGAATACCGGGATCATGGTTCCGTCCTTTTGGGTGTCCCATAAAGGTAGTGATCGTGTTGGTGGGCCAAATCCTCGATGCCCGTGTCCATCTGACAATCGTTAATCAACTTGGTTAGAGCATCATAATCGGTTTCTTGGATGTTCCCGAAAGTTGGTAGCTGTACCCGCTCGTTCAGGAAGGTAATCAAAACCTCTTCCTCGTCATAGCCCTCTACAGGTTCGGCGGGGTAAACGATCCCGTCTTTGATCCGACCTTTGATGGTTAACATGCTTCTGTTCTCCTGTGCCTTTTGAGGCACTGGCGTGCCCTCGGCCCTTCGCTATGCGCCTAATTCTGTTTAGGCGTGCCATGTATGTATCTGTTTAGGCGTGCCATGTATGTAGTGGTCGTGCTGGTGCGCGAGGTCGGTGACACCAGTGTCCATCTGGCATCTGTCAATCAAGGCGGTCAGTGAATCCCATCCGGCATCAATCTCAGCGGCCCCAGCATCGGACATGAGCATGTCTTCCGCTGCGACTTGTAAATGCGCTGTCGACTCTTGTCCACTCTTCGCCGCTTCTGCTTCCAGCCGCGCCTGCATCTTCGGCGAAATGTTTATAGTCATTGTCATGGCTTGTCAACCTCGAAAGAATGTCGTAAACCGCATCTTCTTCGTTGCCACAACATTCCCACATGGACGCGAGAGACAACGCTCGCCAGTCCGCAAACTCCTCGTCTTCCGTCTCTTCGCCGTGCAGTGCCGCAGAGTTGCCGACTGTTTCCCCGGTCACGCCTGCATCAGCTTCTGGAGACACTTCAGCACCTCGTCACGGTTTTTCGCGGCCTTCATCCACTTCGGCAGATAGCGGGCAAGGCCGGTGTTTGGATAGGAACACTCGTCCCGCAGATCCGCCTCGACGTACCGCTTCAGGTAGGCGAGATGCGGGCGGTTGTAGGCCCACAGGGTTTCACCGCAACATGGCGTCTGGAACCAGAGCGGGAGGTTGAAGTACCAATCGGTCGCGTCTCCGTAGGCGTACCCATTGGTCTTCACATCTTTAATATGGCCGCATTTTGTGCAAATGCAGCGGGCGAAAGTGGCTACTCCGATCCACATATCTGGTCCGGACACTTCATGCAAGGCAAAATTGTGAGCAAGATCGCGCTCTATTTCGCGGACGGTGGCGCAGTCGCCGCAGGAGGGGCAGCGGACATGGAAGGCATCGGCGAATGTGCTGAGATGCTCTCCGGTGTTCTCAAACCGCGTCGGCATTGCTCCCCCCTTTGCGGTGCCCGCCGCCCCACCCTGCCGGACGACTAGCCCAGGAGTTCCTGCTCCACCAAGACCGGCTCGCGCTCGGTCTTTTCGTCGTCGCGGGCGGGGCGGGACTCGACCTCGTCCATGTAGGTCTCGCTGGCCATGTAGCTGTCGAGGGGGACCATCTCGGGCGGGCGCTGGACGACCATGTCGCGGATGGTGCCGCCGGACTTGATCATCGGGTAGACGTTTTCCTCTTTTGCTATTCTGAAGTCCAGGACGGTCGGGCGGTCGGTGATGCTCATGGCTTCGTCCAGGGCGGCGCGGACGCCGGAGGGCTGGGAGCAGCGGATGCCGTGCGCGCCGTAAGCCTCGGCCAGTTTCAGGAAGTCCGGGGAGGCTTCAAGGTCCACGTTGGAGTATTTGGACTCCCAGAACAGCTCCTGCCACTGGCGGACCATGCCGAGGTACTGGTTGTTCAGGATGCAGATCTTGATGGGCAGCTTGTAGATGGTGGCGACCATCAGCTCCTGGATGCACATCTGGATCGAGCCGTCGCCCGAGACGCAGAAGACGGGCTTGTCGGGCTGGCCGAACTGCGCGCCGATGGCGGCGGGCAGGCCGAAGCCCATGGTGCCCAGCCCGCCGGACGTGATGAACTGGCGGGGGCGCAGGCACTTGTAGAACTGGGCGGCCCACATCTGGTGCTGGCCGACGTCGGTGACGACGATGGCCTCGTGGTCCGTCACTGCGCCGATCTCCTCAATGACACTCTGCCCGTGCAGGACGCCGTCGGCGGGAAAATGCAGCGGGTAGTCCGCCTTCCACTGGCGGACGCGGGCGTTCCACTCGGGGTGCTGCGCGGGCGCGGCGATCTTCAGAAGCTCGGTCAGGACGGCCTGGACGTCGCCGACGATGGGCACGTCGGCGGCCAGCACTTTGCCGATCTCGGCGGGGTCCACGTCAATGTGGATGATCTTGGCCGTGGGCACCCACTCGTCCGCCTTTCCGGTGACGCGGTCGTCGAAGCGCGCGCCGACGGCGATGAGCAGGTCGCACTCGCTGATGGCGTAGTTGGCATAGGCCGTGCCGTGCATCCCCAGCATCCCCAGCGAGAGGGGGTGCGTCTCGGGGAACGCGCCCAGGCCCTTCAGGGTGGTGGTGACCGGGGTGTCGGTCCGCTCGGCCAGGGCCAGCACCTCGGCGTGGGCACCGGAGTAGATGGCCCCACCGCCGACATACAGGACGGGCCGCTTGGCCTCGGCGATCAGCTCGGCGGCGCGCTGGATCTGGCGCGAGTGGCCCCGGACCGTCGGCTTGAAGGTGGGGATGTTGACCTCCTCGACGGGCGTGTACTCAAATTCGGCGCGGGAGATGTCCACGGGGATGTCGATCAGGACGGGTCCTGGCCGGCCCGAGCGCGCGATGTGGAAGGCCTCGGCGATGATCTCGGGCAGTTTGGTGACGTCCTTCACCAGCCAGTTGTGCTTGGTGATGGGCATGGTGATGCCGGTGATGTCCGCCTCCTGGAAGGCATCGGTGCCGATAGACGCCGTCTTGACCTGGCCGGTGATCGCGACGAGCGGGACCGAGTCCATCATGGCGTCGGCGATGGGGGTGACCAGGTTGGTCGCGCCCGGCCCCGACGTGGCGAGGCAGACGCCGACCTTGCCAGTCGCGAGGGCGTAGCCCTCGGCCATGTGTCCCGCGCCCTGCTCGTGGCGGACGAGGATGTGGCGGATGTCGGGGAACTGGTAGATCATGTCATAGATCGGGATGACCGCCCCGCCGGGGTAGCCGAAGATGGTGTCCACGCCCTCGCGCTTCAGGCACTCCAGGAGCGCGCGGCTGCCGTTGATTATCATCGCTGTTGTTCCTTCGATCGTGCAAAGAGGCGAACTGTCCGAGACCCAAAAAAGCCCCTCGTCCACCCATGAGATGTCTGCGGGCGGAAGACGCCCACAGGCAAGGGACGAGAGGCTTTCGATTCGGCGAAAAGCGTCACGCGGTACCACCCTTGTTCGATCCGAGACCTAATCCAGTTCATCCTGGGAGGCGACGGGCCGCACTTGGAGCGCGATCACGGGCGCGAACCGGGCGGCCTTAGTGGCCCCCCTGGCCCAAATTCTGGGGAGTAGGAGGACGTTCGGGACGCCTGCTCGGAGGGGAGTTTCCTGGTGGCTTGCTGCCGTCTCGCACCAGCCGACGGCTCTCTGTAAACGCGCGCACCGGGACGTTGTCCTCGTCAATGCAGTTGCAAATCATTCAGTTGTGGGGCGTAGTATACCCGCAGTGCTTACAGGCTGTCAAGTGTTTTGGCAGATATTTAGACACCCGTTGGGCGCGGCCTGCGCGTCCGCCGCCAGAGTCCGACGCCCAGGGCCGCGACGAGAGCGGCTCCCAGTGTTCGCCAGTAGGCCATGCCATGGAAGCCGTCCCCTTGTAAGAGAGGCGGTGCGCTGTCTTTGCGGGGGTCAATCATCGGGTCGGACGCGAGAGCGCGGACGGAGCGCTGCGGAGCGTTGAAGTTCCAGCCTTCAAAGCGCGTCAGGTAGCCGCCCCTGGCTCCCGCCGCCCGCCAGAGCAGCGGGGCGTCGGCGGCCTCCCGGACGCTGACGGAGGGGTCGGCGTAGAGGCGGTCGCCGCCCAGCAGTGTGCCTTTGAGCGGGCCGGGGGTGTAGGCGTACATCTCGACATCGAAGACGCCGGAGTTGGCCGAGAACTTGAGGGGCAGCGAGAGCGTGTCTGACTTGTAGACGATGTGCAGCGGCTTGATGTCGGAGAAGCCGCCGTGCAGGCCGTGGAGCCTGAGAGTCAGGAAGACGGCACCCTTTTTGAGATAGGGCCGCTGGGTTTCCGTTGGGATGGCACTGAAGCCGTTCGCGACGAGCCAGTGGTTTAGCGCACCGCCCGCGTTCTTCAGGTCCAGGACTTCGACCGGCTGCACCTGATAGCCGCCGACGGTCTGCATCGGGTGAACTCGGATGCTTTGAGTGGGCGAGGGTATACCCGCCGCCTTTGTCGCCCAATGCGCGGCGGCCTCGCGCTCCCGGTCTTCGTTCGCCTTCTCGACGGCGCGGAACATTTCCGGGAAGAGGTTCGGATCGGCCTCCTCATAGTGGGAAGGCAGGGATGGCAGCGGGATGACCCAGGCCATCGTTTCAGGCAAGGAGCCGGACGACGCCTGCAAGTTCGTCCGAATGATCAGGTGCGCGTTCACGCCGTCATGGAACAGCAGCGCCTCCTTGGTCTTCTCCGTCACCGTGCCTTTGTAGGTACGCGGGACATGGATGCAGGCGCAGGCGACCGGCACGGCGGCAGCAAGGCAAAGGAGCAGGGCAGACAAACGGCGCATAGTCATCAGACATTCTCCCTGAGAGAGTCCTGGCCCGGAGGTCCCGGCCATGAATGGCCGGTCTAGGGTTTTATTGGGGTACTCCCGGCTCCGCCGGTGGGCCGCCCGCTTCGGGGCTTCTGAAGGAGCAAGGCACGAAGAGGGGGCGCGGTAAGAACAAAGAGGGCGCGGCAAGCGGCGCCCCTACGAGGCTCGGACGATGTTATCCAGCGGCATTCTCCGAAGCCCCGGAGGGGCGGCCCATCCGCCTAGACGGGCGGTTTAGCGCCGGGCTATACTTAAGCGGGCGGCGCATGATCATCGTCCTCTCACGAGTCGCCTTCGGCCTCAGTTGCTCGCGACGACCTGTGTCCCGTTGTAGGTCCGCAGGTGGAAGCGGCCGTTTTTGAGGCGGGCGAGGTTGATCTGGCCCTTGGCGATGGTGTTGACGGTGAAGGTGTTCGGGTCACCGTCGCTGACGTATTTTAGCGCCTTTTGCTTCTCCATCAGCTCCAGCCAATAGTGGATGGTGTCGCGGCCCGCGCCGGGGATGATGCGCGGGAGGTAGTAGGGGTTGAAGCTCTTGTTGAAAAAGTCTTTGCCCATGGGCGAGGCGGCGGGGTCCGCGCCCGCCTTCAGGGCGCAGATGTTGTGGTAGGTGACGCCGCCGCTGGCCCCGCTGATGACCAGCTTCTTGTTCTTGGGGAAGACGCCGAAGGGCATTGCCAGGGTGTCCACGGGGTAATTTGGCTCGTAATGGTGGATGTTGGCGACCGCGCCGGCAAGCTCGGCCTCGACGCGGGCGTCGGGCCAGTGGCGGATGCCGGCGAGGTGATGGATAGTGTGGTTGCCGATCTCGAAGCCTTCTTTGACCAGATAGTCCATCTTGCCCTGGGCGTACTGCGCCTGGTAGAAGGGGGGAGGCAGATTCGTCCCGACATCGGTCAGGACGAAGAAGGTCCCCTTCAGGGGCCAGTCTGGGTGCTGGGCGTGGAAGGCGTCTAGGATGCCGACGGCGCAGTCCGGGTCTATCTTGGCGTCGTCAGTGTACCGGAACTGGCCGCGCAGGGCATCATCGAAGGTCAGGATGACCGGGGACATGCCTGCGGGACAGTCTATCTTGCCGAGAACGTAATCGTGCAGGCTGACCGGGCGGTAGTTGTGGTCGTAGAGCCACTGGATGTCTTTACGGAATGCGGAGGCGGGGTACTGATAGCCGGTGGTCTTGAGTCCCTTGACGAGATCGTGGTATTCTAAGATCGGGACCAGCCCGGCCTCGTTCGGCTGCACTTTGGTCAGGTCCACGGGCAGCATCGGCGGGACGGCGCTGGCGAGCGCGGCGCGCGGCTTGACGGCGGCCTGGGTGTGGCCCCGGTGGAGCAGGTGGCAGCCGGACAGCGCGCCGGCGAGCAGGGCGGCGGCAGCGCCGAGGGCGAACGGTCGCAGGGAAAGACGGGCGCTTCGCATGGGGGGTCCTTTATCTGACGCGGGCAGTGAAAGCGGGCAATGGGAGATGGCAACGGAACGGGTCTTGGCTGGCCTTGTTATTATACCATGACGGTCGGTGGGGAACAAGGGGGAGGGCGGGTGACACAATGGGCGGAGCGGGTCTGGAACGGCGTCAACAGCCTTCTGGGGCTGCTGGGCGGGCTTGGCGGGACGGCTGATTACCTGCCGGAAGTGGCGGTGTGGGAGGTCGCGGGCGGCTGGCTGATCGGGCTGCTGGGCCGGGCGGGGTGGGCGGACGCCATCACGCTGGGCGACGTGGTGCTGTACGCCGACAGGGGCCTGATCCCTCTGCTGCACACGCACGAGATGAGGCACGTCGAGCAGGGGCGGGCGTGGGGGCCGCTGTTCCTGCCGGCGTATGTGCTGGAGTCGGCGTACCAGTGGCTGCGGACGGGCCGGGGCTACTGGGACAACCGTTTCGAGGCCGACGCCCGGCGGGCTTCGCATGGGGAGGAAAATTGAGGCCGTCCGGCGAACAGGCGGGTCGGAGGATGACGATGTTTACTGCCCCAAAGAACCGGCTTTCCACGCCTTTGCATGTCGCGCCCCTGCTTCTCCTGCCCTTTGCTCTGTGTCTCGCGCTCCCGGCGGCCTCGAAGCCGGCCGCCCCGGTGCCGTCGGCACGGCGGGAGATCCAGGCCATCTACAACAGGGTGAATGCGGCGGTGATGCAGAAGGATGTGGACGGCGCGTATGACTTTGACAGCGACGACTACACGGTCATAGACACCAAGGGCCACGTCCACGAGTCGTCGGAGTGGCGTCAGGAATTCGAGCAGGCGCTGGAGGAAGTTGACTCGATCAAGGCCGTCAGCGTCATCCAGAGCTTCACGGGCACGGGGGACGAAGCGACCGTCACGGTGAAGGAACACATGGTCGCCCGGATCGCAAACAACGCCAATGGCCGCGCCGTCAAGATCACGGTGGGGGACGTTGCCCGCGACCACTGGGTCAAGACGGCGGACGGCTGGCGGCGCACCCGGACGCGCATCCTGTCCGGGAAGGGCGCTTTCCAGAAGAACTTCTGAGGAGCGGAGAAGAAAGGCGAACACGGAGAAGAAGGGCGGATAAGGGCAGGAAGGGCGAACACGAGGTTCGCCCCCACCCGTAGTGTGTCCAAAGCCTGAGTACCCTGACCACGTGTGCGTCTTTATCCACCTGATAGACGAGGCGGTGCTGGATGTTGATGCGGCGTGAGTAGGCCCCCTCCAAGTCGCCCACCAGCTTCTCATAAGGAGGCGGGTTCTGGAAGGGGTTGACGCGCAGAACCGCCAGCAGGGCTTCGGCCTTTGCGCGCAACCCTGCCGCCGCCAGGTCGCGCGCATCCTTCTGGGCCTGCCGCGTGAACACGACTTGCCACGCTTCTAGAGGCGCTTCGTCCGCATCTGGTCCTGCACTCACCAGGATGGCTCCGGGCTGCACTGCTCCAGAGGCGTCCGCATCCCCTCCCTGAGCGACTCGCGCATACCCGGAACGGAAAGCAAGTAAAGCGTCTCCTCGATGGAGCGCCAGTCCTCTTCGGCGACCAGAACGGCGCTGGCACGCTCGCCGTTGATCTGGACCGGCTCATGCGAGGCCGCTGTTTGCTCCACTAGCTGCGTCAAGTCGTGCCGTGCTTGTTCGTCAGTGACAGTTCTCATGGGTACAGTTTACCTTGTTCACCCTATGTCACCGCTTCCAGAAGCGGAGGCGTTCCCACCAGAGGGAGGCGGGGGTGTGCGCGGCCAGCTCGCGCAGGACGCGGGGGGACAGGGCGGCCTCCTGCATCAAGGTTTCCACCTGTCGGCGCGACTCGGCCTCGGCCTGGGCGGGGGGCGGGGGGGAACGCAGGGCGGACTGGGCCAGGCGGATGGTTCCCGAGAGCGCGGGCGAGTCGGGGGCGTCCTGCCCGAAGGCGTCCTGCGGCTCCGAGGAGTCAACTTCTTCCGACATACTGCGTCTCCTCTTGGCTTGCGTGTGATTGCTGCGTCTGGGGGGTGCGGGGGCGTCGGTCGCGGCCGTTCTCCAGTCGTTCGACGGCCTCGACGCGCTGCTCGATCTCGCGCCGGAGGGCGACGGTGGCGCGGTGGAGCAGGGACTTGACGGCGGACTCGGAGCGGCCCAGCAGGGGGGCGATCTCGCGCGTGGAGAGGTCGCCCAGGAAGCGGTGGATGAGCACGTCGCCCTGGTTGGGCGGGAGGGCGGCGATGGCGGAGCGGACGAGCTGCTGGACCTCATGGCGCTCGACGACCTCCTGCGGGGACAGCGTGCCGTCCGGCCGGTGGGAGTCCAGCAGGGCGCGCATCCCCTCGATGACCGGGGCGTCCAGGGACACGACGCCGGAGGGCGGGCGCTGCCGGTGGCCGTCCACAATGAGGTTCAGGGCGATCCGGTGCAGCCAGGGGTAGAACGAGACGGGGCCACTCTCGGGGTCGGGCTTGAGGCGGAAGCGGCTCAGGCTGGCGAGGGCGCGCATGAAGGTTTCGGAGGCGACGTCTTCGGCGTCCTGGGCGTTGTTGGTCTTGAGGTAGGCGAGGTGGTAGATGCGCTTGTAGTGGCGCGCGTGGAGCGCGCCGAAGGCGGCCACGTCGCCGCGCTGGGCGGCGGCGATGAGTTCGCCGTCAGGGGGTCCATCCGGGGCGGGGCGGCCGGCGGGGACGGTGGCCGTCAGCCCGCACAGCGCGAAAAAGCCAAACATGCGGTCTCCTCTGTGCCTCTCTCCTTGCGACAGTGTACCACGGGGCGGCGGGGGAAGGCAAGAGGGTTCTGCGGGGGGGTGCCCGGCGAGGCGGAGGGCGCGAAGGGGGAGGAGGGCGCGAAGGGGGAGGAGGGCGCACACGCAGGTGCGCCCCTACGTCAGCCCTCGTCCGCCCCAGACAGCAGCCTCTCCATTTCGAGCGTTTGCCGTTCGCGCTGAAGCTCGCCGATGAGTTCGTCCTCCGTCGGCAGGTGGAGTTTGTAGCGGGACGCGAAGATCTGGGTGCTGCCTTCCGGCAGGGTGTAATGCACGACGGCCTCGCTCTTGTCGGCACACAGGACGATGCCGATGGGCGGGTTTTCGCCTTCCTGGGTCAGCTCCCGCGCGTAGTAGTTGACGTACATCTGCATCTGCCCGATGTCCTGGTGGGTCAGGTCGCCGATCTTCAGGTCCAGCAGGACGAAGCTGCGGGTGAGCCGGTTGTAGAAGACCAGGTCCACATAGAAGTGGCGGCCGTCGAGCGTGATGCGCTGCTGCCGGCCCATGAAGGCGAACCCCTTGCCCAATTCCAGGAGGAACTGCTGGAGCCTGCCCAGCAGGGCGCGCTCCAGGTCCGCTTCCAGGAAACTCTCGTCCTGCCGCAGTCCCGTGAATTCGAGCACATAGGGGTCTTTCACCAGGTCGGCGGGTTGATGTACCGCATGGCCCTCCTGGGCCAGCGCGAGGACGCCCGCGCGGTCCCGGCTCAGGGCCAGCCGCTCGAACAGCAGGGAGTTGATCTGGCGCTCCAGCTCGCGGGTTGACCAACGGGCGGCGACCGCTTCCGCCTCATAGAAGGCGCGGGCGTCGGGGTTTTCGACGCGCAGGAGCAGGCGGTAGTGGGTCCAAGCCAATTCGTGACGCAGTGCGTCACGGATTGGAAAGACGCGGTACAAGTTCCGCATGTTCGAGAGATTGGAACGGTCGAAGCCCTTGCCGAACTCCTGGGAGAGACGCCGGGAGAGGGCGGCGACGACCTGTTTACCGTAGTCGGCGCGTGCGGCTCCCCGCAGCTCCTCTTCGGCGATGACGCGGTCGATCTCCCAATAGGCGGCCACTATTTCCACGTTGACGGCCTGCCAGGCGCGCGAGCGGGCCTGGGTCAGAATGGTGCGGATGCGGTCGCGGGCGGCGTCCCACTGCGGTTCTAGCGGCACTTCGGCGCTCATGTCGGGATGCCTTTGTTCCCCGGATTGGAAATCCGGGTCTTCGGTAAAGCGAATGTCTGCCTGCGCGGATGGAAGATGGGGACCCTGCTCCTGTGCCGGGAGGGGTACTAGAATGCTGCCCGGATGGACTTTCGGCGGGCGGCGTTTTCCTGGTCGTAGCGTATCCACTTTTCGACGGGCCAGTCCTCGACCAGCTCGATGCGCTCGGCGGCCCAGGCGAGGTATTCGGGGGTGCTGTCGTTGCCGAGCCAGCGGCGGCCTAATTGTTCGGCGACGACGGCGGTGGTGCCGGAGCCGAGGAAGGCGTCGAGGACGAGGTCGCCGGGGTTGGAGGAGGCGAGGACGATGGCGCGCAATAGCTCCTCGGGCTTCTGGGTGGGATGCGGGGTCTTTTCGTGCATGCCGTTACAGGTGGTGGGGATCTCCAGGACGTCTTTGGGCTTCGCGCCGTTCGGGTGGGGGTGCCAGAGGCGGCCTTTCTGGCCGCCCTTGCCGTACTGGCTGGATTCGGCCTGTGGGTGTTCGGGGTACTTCAGGGTGTGGCTGCCGTAGGGGATACGCACGTCGTCCACGTTCATGGTGAACTGTTTGGTCTTGCGGAAGTGGAGGATGCTCTCGTGGGAGCGGCCCCAGTCACTTCCGAGGTTGGCTTTGTTCTTGTAGTGCCAGACGAGCCAGCGGCAGCCCTGGAAGAAGGCAGAAGCGGGGAGCTTCAGGTCGGCCAGTATCTCAAGCCGCAGATGTAGAGTGTCCCGGTGGGTTTGAGGACGCGGGCGGCCTGCTCGATCCACTGGAGGGACCAGCGGACGTACTCCTGCTGCGACTCGAGAGTATCCCATTCGGCCTTCTTGATGCCGTTGGGCGGGTCGAAGAAGGCGAGATCAACGGAGTCGGCGGGCAGCGAGCGCAGCCAGGTGACGGCGTCGCCGAGCCAGAGCCGGCCGTGCGGGTGCGTGTAGTAGACGGCGGGCGTGTCGGCCAGGGACGGGGCGGGTGTGGTGACGGTGCCCTTGGTCGGCGGCGGCCCGAAGAGGCCGGGGGCGTCGGCGGGGGCGCTCCTGCGGCGGGCATACTCGGCAATGGGTTCCTGGATTTGTGACATGCTGTTTTTCAGGCGGCGAGGGAGGCGAGTTCCACTTCCAGGCCGAAGGCGTCAAAGAGGTAGTAGTCGCCGCCCCGGTTGATGCCGTGCCGCTTCTGCTCGACGGCGTAGGGAAGACGGTTCCGGTCCGGGAGATTCAGCGTCTCCCGCAGCGTTTGTGCCAAGGCGTCAAAGGCCATGTCGGTTTTGAAGTAGATTTCCATGTGTTACGCCCCGATGTTACGCACCGATCTGGGCCAGCCCCAACGAACGTAGGACGAGTGATTGAAATCACTCGCTCCGGTAGGATTTGTCCAAGGGACAAGCGGCCAGAGGACACGGATGACCGGCTACCTTTTCCGTCTTCTGTCCCCTGCACAGGTCCCCCCCAGCGAGTGATTTCAATCACTCGTCCGATGCTCGTCCCCATGCGCCCGGCCTGAAGATGTGGCCGGATGTCCTCCGTGCCGGCGGCGGCGCGGAAGCGGCGGGCGGCTTCCGCGAACTGCTCTTCATCCGTAAAACCTAATGGCGGCATGTTTTCTCCTATTCCCCGCTCTGCTCGATGAGTTTGGCGACCAGGCCGGTCCAGCCGGTCTGGTGGCTGGCCCCGATGCCCGCCCCGTTGTCGCCGTGGAAGTATTCGAAGTAGAGGAGGAGGTCTTTCCAGTGGGGGTCGGTCTGGAAGATTTCGGTGCCACCGTAGACGGGGCGGCGGCCGTCGTCGCCGCGGAGGAAGGTGCGGGTCAGGCGGCGGGACAGCTCGGCGGCGACCTGGGCGAGTGTGAGGGACTGGCCGGAGCCGGTGGGGAACGGGACGGTGAAGCCGGGTCCGAGGTAGTAGTCGTACTTCTGGAGGGCCTCGATGAGTAGGTAGTTGAGGGGGAACCAGACGGGGCCGCGCCAGTTGGAGTTGCCGCCGAAGAGGCCGGTGGTGGACTCGGCCGGCTCGTAGTCCACGCGGTACTCGACGCCGTTGACGTCCATGACGACGGGATGGTCCTTGTGGAAGCGGGAAACGGCGCGGAGGCCGTGGGGGGACAGGAACTCGGTTTCGTCGAGCATCCGGGTGAGGATGGCGCGCAGGCGGTCGGGGCTGACAATCGAGAGCAGGCGGCGCTCGTTGTGCCCGGTTTCGCAGAGGTCGGCGACGTTCTTGCACAGCTCGGGGCGGTTGGTGAGGAACCAGTCAATGCGCTGCTGGAAGTCCTCCAGCCCGGCGTACTGCGGCTCGTCCATGGTGTCCACGGCGAGCAGGGGGATGAGGCCGACCATGGAGCGGACGCGCAGGAACTCGTTGGAGCCGTCGGGGTGGTGCAGGACGTCGTAGTAGAAGCCGTCCTGCTCGTCGAACAGGTCAACGTCCTCCATGCCCATGGTGTTCATGGCGTGGGCGATGTAGATGAAGTGTTCGAAGAACTTGGTCGCCATGTCCTCGTAGGAGGGGTCGCGGCGGGTGAGTTCGAGGGCGATGGAGAGCATGTTGAGGCAGAACATCGCCATCCAAGAAGTGCCGTCGGACTGCTCCAGGTAGCCGCCGGTGGGGAGCGGCTGGGAGCGGTCGAACAGGCCGATGTTGTCCAAGCCGAGGAAGCCGCCCTGGAAGACGTTCTTGCCGTCGGCGTCCTTGCGGTTGACCCACCAGGTGAAGTTCATCAGCAGCTTGTGGAACATCTTTTCCAGGAACAGAAAGTCGCCGTCCTTCTCTAAAACGCGGGCCTCGATCTGGTAGACGCGCAGGGCGGCCCAGGCCTGGACGGGCGGGTTGACGTCGCCGAAGGCCCACTCGTAGGCGGGCATCTGGCCGTTGGGGTGCTGATACCACTCGTGGCCGAGCAAGAGAAGCTGGTCTTTGGCGAACTGCGGGTCGATGACGGCGAGGGGGATGCAGTGGAAGGCGAGGTCCCAGGCGGCGAACCAGGGGTATTCCCAGGTGTCGGGCATGGAGATGATGTCTTTGGCGTTGAGGTGCCGCCAGTCATGGTTGCGTCCGGCCCGGTGGGCGGCGGGGGGCTTGGGCTGGGCGGGGTCACCGTCGAGCCAGTGGACGACGTCATACTTGTAGAACTGTTTGGACCAGAGCAGGCCGGCGAAGGCCTGACGCATGACGAGGCGGGCGTCGGCGGACAATTCGGCGGAGCCGATGGAATTGTGGAAAGCGTCGGCCTCGGCGATGCGGGCGGCGAAGACCTGGGCGAAGCCCACGCCGAGGGGGTCGGGCGTCAGCGCCTGGCCGGTGAGGCGGAGTCGGAGCGTGGTTTCTGAGTTGGCGGGGACGGTGAGGCGGTAGCGGGCGCAACCTTTGGTGCCGGTCTGGTCGGGGTTGACTGCGCCCTGGATGCCGCCGACGATGAAGTCGTTGATGCCGTCTTTGACGTGCGGGGTCGCGTTGTCGGTGCCGTAGAGGCGCTTGGCGTTGGTCTCGTTCTCGGTGAGCAGGAGGTCGGGCGTATCCTGACAGAGCAAATAGTGCGGCCCAAGCTCGTGGTGATCGGCCTGGATGGAAGTAATGGCCCCCTGCCCCACTTTCATTCCTTGTCCCGCCTTCATTTCAGGGCGGGCGTTCTTGGGGCTGTCCCAGCCCCAGGACCAGACGTTACGATACCAGAGGGTCGGCAGGACCTCCAGTGTGGCCGCATCGGGGCCACGGTTGGCGGCGGTGATCTGGATGAGGACGTCATCGGCGGCGGCCTTGGCGTACTCGACGGTGACATCCCAGTAGCGGCTGTCGGCGAAGACTCCGGTGTCCAGCAGCTCGTATTCGGGGTCGTGGCGGGTGCGGGCGGCGTTCGTTTTGACTAAATCCTCATAGGGGAAAGCCGCCTGGGGATACTTGTAGAGCATCTTCATGTAGGCGTGGGAGGGCAGGTTGTCCTGGAAGAAGTAGTATTCTTTGACATCCTCGCCGTGGTTGCCTTCCGGCCCGGACAGGCCGAAGGGGCGCTCTTTGAGGATTGGGTCTTGGCCGTTCCAGAGGGCCAGGCCGAAGCAGAGCCGCTGCTGGTCGTCGCAGATGGCGGCCAGGCCGTCCTCGTTCCAGCGGTAAGCTTTGGAGCGGGCCTGATCGTGGGGCAGGAAGTCCCAGGCGGACCCACCGGGGGAGTAGTCTTCGCGGACGGTGCCCCAGGCGCGGGCGGAGACGTAGGGACCCCAGCGCCGCCAGTCGGCACCGGGTCGCTTCGAGCGCATGTCTTCGAGTCGCTGTCGTTCTTTATCCATTGTCACCGTGCCGTTCTTTATCCAAGTTTGCCATGGTTGTTTAGTTCGCGGCGGGCGGGTCGGTTTCCTGCGCGGGGGGATCAGCCCCCACCCCCAGCCCCTCCCCCGCAAGCGGGAGAGGGGGTCCAGAGGGAGTTAGTCCGAATGGGAGGCGGTTTCAGCAGGGGGGCGGCCCAGCCGGGGGTGAGCAGGAGAGCGGGAGAGAACGCGGGTTCGTTTCGGCAGTTTTCGGCGGCGTCCGTTGGAGGGGCGGGCGGGACAGGAGCAGGCACGACCGGTTCGGCGGAGCGCCACGGGGTCGCCGAGAGGGACGGCGCGGCCACGCGCGGCGGAACGGGACCCGACCCGGCCCGCGTGTCCAGAGGCGCGTCCGCAAGAGCCGCCACCACTGCCTCCGTCGCCTTGCGGATGCGCCGCAGACGCCCACGGGTCTCCAGGTCTATGTCGGTCTCCTCGCGGGCGCTGTCGCGGCACTCCCGCTCCGAGGTCATCGCCTCCTCCAGCACCTCGTCGCGCACGCGCCGGGCATAGAGGGCGGGCGCGTCCCGCCCCAGCATCTTGACGGCGGTGTCGATCTGCCGGTGCAGATGGGTCTCGTGGCGCAACGCCTTGTCCAGCCGGTCCAGGCGGGCCTCCTCGGTCAAGGTGTCGTCTTCAAAGAGCTGGGCCTGCCAGCGGTGCAGGCGGCGCAGGCGCCAGGAGGCGGCGGCGATCTTCTCGACGTAGTGCTGCTCGAGCAGGGTGCGCGGGGGGAGCTGGGCGAGCCAGGCGTCTTCGAGGAGCCGGTAGCCCTGGGGGTCTTCGCCGAGGGCGGGGAGGACGACGTCGCGGGCGAAGAGGCCGTGGGTGGTGGCGTTACGGGCGGCGACGGCTTTGCCGGCCTCAGTCTTGCCGGCGGGGGTGCGGGGGCCGGTGGCATGGGGCGCGGGGGCGGCGTGCGGTGGTGCAGCCGGGGGGACGGGCGCGGGAGACGGAGGGACGGTGGTCGAAAGAGTGGCGGTGGACATTGGCGTGGCCTTTCGGTGTAATAACTTGTCTACTAGTATAGCGCATGACGCAGGGGAATGTCAAGGGGGCAGGAGTCAAGACGAGTTAAGACGAGTTAAGACGAGTGAATGAATTCACTCGCTGACGCCGGACCTGTCCAGGGGACAGAAGAGGGAGGGGAGCAGGAGAGGAGAAGGGCAACCACGGGGGGTTGCCCCTACCAGGGCCGGGCAGGGATCGCGTAGGGGAGAGCCCCGTGCCTGCGCTTCCGGTATCCTATGCCGGGGGGGCTGCTCCGAAAGAGCCGAAGGCAGAGGGGCCTCGCGCGCGTCTGAGTTGTCTTTGAGTCTTCTCTGAGTAGTCTCTGAAGTAGTATGTGGGGTTCCCGCAAACTGGTGTGGGGGATTCGGGGGGTCCGGTTTGCGGGATTTGGCGGGGGAACGCGCCCCGTGACGCCCCCAACAGAGCCTTAGTCGCTGCCCCTCGCGGAGTAGGCAGGCCCCTCTGTTCCGGCTCATCGGGGGCCTTTGGCGCTGAACGGTGGTCGGTCGAAAGGATGAGGAGAGACAAAAAGGATCTCCCGCCTCATCTGCTCGTGGAGTTCTTGTTTCACTCCCGGCGTCAGCAAAGAGCTGTCTATCCTGTCTTTCAGGCGGTCAATCCGCTGCCTGGCCTCAAAGACTTCGTGCCGCCAGCGGACCAGGTCATCGCGCCACAGGGAGATCATCCCGATGGTCCACTTCCCGGCTTGAGTGAGGGCTTTGAGTTCGCCCGTCGGGAGAACCTCCCAGTGCTGTTCCGTGTCTTCCTCGGTGGAGTCCACGAAGCGCAACCCGAGGGCGCTCTCGACGGCATCGGGCCAAGTGTCCCGCTTGAAGTGGTTACACTCGCCGCACGACCAGAAAAGATTCGCGTAAGTGTAGGCAAGCTCCGGCCTGTTCATCCTCTGGAATTCCGCCTCCGGGCAGAGATGGTCTATCTGGCCGTTGGCTTCGCCGCCGAAGTGAAATTCGTGTCTCAGGCAGTAGGCGCAGCGGTTGAGGAAGGTCCTGCGGAGAAGCGGTTTGTAGGCGTGATAGTCCTTGTACACGCGCGGGGCTGGGACTCGTGGGAAGATCATGCCAGCCGGTCAATCATTCCGCTGCGCCCGCCCGTTCCGTTCCTGCCAGCTCGGCCGTGCGCTCCGCGATACGCGCGTCCACCTCTTCCTCCAGTGCGGCGAGCGCGGCGTTCACGCGCTTGACCTGCCGTGCGGCCTCCTGCGAGCGCTCGTCACGTCGGCTGATCGCCTGGATCTGGTCGCGCAGGCTGACCAGCTCTTCTTCCTGGCCAGCGGTCAGCCCGCCGAGCCAGCTCTTGCGGGTCAACGCTTTGTATCTTGTTAGCAGTTCGTCGGGATAGGCTGGTGTTTCCAGATCTACAAGAGGGCTGTTCGCCGTCACCCGTGCGATGAGCGGGCCAAAGGAAAAACCTTTCTCATCCAGCCGTTCTGCGAGGTTCCTTCGCTCAACAAGTGCTGAAATCTTGGTTGATTTTTCCACCATCTGACGGATGGCTAACAAGTACTGAGACGGCGTGTCCCCCGGCTCAATCTCTAGAATGGCTGTTCGAGGCGTTAGGGTGTAAGTACGGAAAACATCCCCAGGCGGAGAGGCACGCCTCTTGCGTGTGCGCCCTTTAGTAAGTACCTCCTTTCGCAGCACCCCAAGTTGGGATGAGTCCTTCACAGCGTACAATCTTAAAGCCGAAAAAGCATGACTTTTTTGTTTCTTAGTTTTTTCCATAGCTCATCCTAAAAACGAATAACTCCTGGATCGTTCTAAAACATCTTCTAAAATCCGGTTGGGAGGTCTGCCGTCTCTTCCCAATCAATGAATTTCCGAAATTCTGAGACGAAACCGATACGAATCGTTCCTAAAGGACCATTGGGGTTCTTGGCGATGATTAATTCCGTTGCCTCCGCTAACACGATCGAGGTGTTAGCTTCTCCTGACGTATATGGCGTTGGGTCCGCGAAGCTTCGATACAGAAAAGAAATGCCGTCTGCAACTTCCTCCAGCCTTCCCTTTCCGGGGAGGTCGGTTAGGTATGGCCGCCGGGTTCCCCGCTGTTCAGCAGTACGAGAAACCCCGCACGTTACAATTATGGGGACATCAAGTTCACGTGCGACTAGCTTGAGGCTACGCGCAGCCTCACCAATATCCTCCTCACCCGCCCTTCCCCCGGGTGTTACATTAAGCAAATCCAAACCGTCAATCACGATCAGCTTCAGCCCAGAGTCTGGGAGGGCTTCGCATCTAAATAGGATATCGTCGGTGTGCAAAGCCACTGAGTCATCGATAAAGAGAGAACTTTCATAAGTCGGCTTTATAATGCCTGCAAGTTGAACCCACTCGTGTTCGCTCAACCTACCGGACGCAACAGAGAGACTGTTGATGTCCGCTTGGGCACAAAGCAAGCGAAGAGCAACTTCTTCTCGTCTCATTCCAGGTGTAAAAAGAGCCGTAGTGTGCCCTTCGTATATTGCGGCGTGGGACGCAACTTGAAACGCGAGGCTGGTTTTACCTACTGCCGGGCGTGAGGCAATCAAGTACAAATGTCCCGGACTAAACCCGCCTGTGATTAAGTCCCAGTTTTCCAGCCCCGTGCGGACTCCTTGGGTGTGGGGACCGGTTTCCGCCATCTCCTCAAGTCTCTCAAGTATTTTCAGGAGATCGACGCCGATTGGGCGAAGGCTTTCACTACTAGTATCAAGGTATGGGGTGAGATCCATACCAGTGCTTGGTATCTTCTCCGGCTGGGCATCAGTAGTTTCTGGTTCGACACCATCGGAAGGGATTAAATTATCTGCCAAAGTTACAGATCCTCTGTGTCAGGGCATCGGTGTCAGGGCATCGGTGTAGTGGGTCGGTGTTCATATCATTGCACTAACCTTTTCTCATTTTCTCATTAAGAGCCGCTCCTAAGCCTCTTCTCCGCACGCTTCAGGTAGCGGCGGCAGGCCAGCCGGATGACCGCGCTGCGGCTGTCCGGCCCCTGAGCCTCCGTCACCGCGTCGAATGCGGTCACGAGGTCAGGGGACAGGAGGACGGAGGATTTGTCAGTTCCGTTCTCAGTATAGCCGCTGAGTCAAGCGTTGTCAACACACCAAACGGCGCAGATCATGTGCTGGTAGACCGGGCGCTGATACCCGGCCTTCTCCGCTCAGGCCGGCCAAAAATTTCTGCGATATTTTCCGCGCGGCGGGTTTATTTCTGTTTTTTCGCGGGGTAGAACTCTCGTGGGAAGCCCGGAAGCCAACGCCGGGCAGACCCAACCAATACGCTTCTGCAACTGCAAAAGGAGGTTTTTGAGCAATGGCACTCTCAATTATCCGCCGTGGTGGCAGCCCCGTGTCGGTGCGCCGTGGCGACAGCAGCATTCCGAGCGGCGTGACCAGCCGCCTGGACCCCTGGAACGATTTCGCGGTCATGGACCGCCTCCTCGAAAACTTCTTCTCGTCCCCCCTGTCCGCGTTCGGGCGCGGCGGCACGGCCGCCCAGCCGTCCTTCGCGCCGACTACCCCGTCCGAGCCGGTGGTTGAGCTGTATGAGACGGGGGAGGAGCTGCTGGCCTTTATTTACGCGCCCGGACTCGCCCCGGACAGCTTCGACATCTCCGCCACCGGCGATTCGCTCGTCCTTAAGGCCGAGCGCAGGCCGCTCCTGGAGGTGACCGAGGGCATGACCTCGCACACCCCCTGGGCGGGCCTGGCGACGGGGGCGAGCGCGTGGAGCGCGTCCTACACGCTGCCGGTGGAGATCGACCCGAACCGGGTGGAGGCGAGCTACAAGGACGGCGTTCTGTCCCTGCGCCTGCCGAAGATCGAGGCGGCTAAACCGCGCCGGGTGAAGGTCGAGGTCGGCACCACCGTGTCTCGGGACCAGATAAACACGGAATAAGAGCTGCAAGGAATAAGAGCTGCAAGGAAGCGGACGACTGAGGAACGAGAAGGCCGCCGGTGCAATGAGTACCGGCGGCCTTTGTCTGTCTCCGCCGGGGCTATAGAAACCCCGGCAGGGAAGCATCCTTCGGGCGAAGACGATGTGCAAAAACTATTCGCCGTTCCCCCGGTCTTTTAGCTTGCCTAGCATAGATCATGCAGCAGATGGACGGTGATCGGGAAGGCGCGGATTTTGGAAAGAGGGCGCGGCAAGCGGCGCCCCTACAGTTTCAGATAACGCCTTCCGAACCCCTGAAGGGGCGGCCCATCCGTGTAGACCAGCCCTTCCAGGGCTGGACTGATTGTATCGCCGCGTGTCTTGCGACGGCCTTACGTCGGGGGCATGGTCCAGTCGAACGCGGCGGCTTTGGCGGCCTGATAGCCGGTATCCAACGCGGGTTCGAGGAGGCGGAGGGCGGCGACGCGGCAGTGATTTCGCGGGTCCCACCGGGGTCGGAGGAGTCTTGAATATGGCTACCAGTCAAGCGCTTCCGGCGCATCGGTGAACAACCGGTTGACTTCCTGATGGTGGCGAAGTGACCGTTGTCGCTTCATTTCGTGCCAAACAGTTGGATGGTGCATGTGCCGCAGGGATGTAATGGTATGCTGGATTGCCTCGGGCGGCTCGCCGTGAGACTTCTGATCCACATAGCGTTTCAGGCGATCCCGGTAGGCATGATAGGCTTCCTGGCGCGCGGCGGGTAAAACGTCCTCCTCGTTGAGTTTGAGCAAGATGATCGTGTGTTCGGCACGTTCCCGTTCCCGTGTGCCCGGCGCGGCACGGGGGAGAAAGAAAAACGTGTCGCGCATTTCCAGCATCATAAACTGTAAAGGGTCTTCGCGGCGGGGGTTAATGAGAAGGGCGTCGCCCGCTGGGGGGTGAAGCCCGTGCTGTTTGACGAACACGGGTACTTCCAAGCGCGCGCCATCCGTTTCGGAATAGATCTCGCAGCGGTTGGATTTGGGGCGGTTGCAGCGGGGACACGCGAACAGATAGTTTTGCCAGGCGAAGACGAGGTCGGGGTAGAAGTCCTTCGGCCAGATGTGCTCGACATCCGTCGCCTGCGAGTCCTCGCAGTAACAGCAGCGCTGCGCCCCAACGCACATCTGCTTCAAGGCGGTCAGGATCGGGCGAAAGGCCACAAGTCCGCGCTTGGCCTCAAAAAGCTCTGCCCCTGTTTTTACCTGCTGTTCATAGGTCGGCTCGGCGTCCACGATCTTCTGAAGACCCGCCAGCCAGGTCTGTGCGGCGTCAGGTAAGGACCTATCGGGCAGCCGGATCATTTGGCACCGTTCGTCGCGGCGGGCAAAGAATGGGCGGCGGTGGGCAGGGTGGCGCGGAGGCTTTCCATCTCGGCGCGTTCGGTGTTCGTAAGGTCGCGCATCAACTCGGCCATGTTGAGTTCGGCCAGCCGCTGCTGGCGTTTCTTGGCCTCTTCCGAACGGGTCGCGCCGGTCCCAAACATGTCGGTGCTGTAGGCGTCTAAGATGTTCCCGAACAGCAAGCGGTCGAGGTCTGTCCCGGTGACCATGCCGGCCTTCTCGCTGCTGCCGGGCCTGGGCAGTCGGTACACGGTCCCGACATCGGCGGCCTGGCAGACGAAGGGGCTGTGCGTGGTGACGATGAACTGAATGTTCGGGAAATGCTCCCGGAACCAAAGCCCGATCTGCCGCTGCCAGGAGGGGTGCAGGTGGGCGTCCACTTCGTCAATGAGCACGACGCCGGGGACGATGACTTTCGTCAAATCCCCGGAGAAGATGTTATCGTTGGGATAGGCCTTCTGCATTTGGCGGATCAGCTCAAACGTCATGCTCAGAACGGAGCGGTAACCATCGCTCAATTCTTCGACGGCGATGTCACAGCCATTCCCGTCTGTAAACACGACTCCCGATGACGACACGCTTTTGAGGAATGTCTGGTTCGGCAAAAAGCCGTTCTGATTGACAAAATGCGTCAGTCGAAGGAGAAGTCTCGACTCTAAGGTGTGATAAGTATCTAACTCCTTCTCTAACTCCTTAAATTTGAGGTCTTGCAGCCATTGAATAGTCTCTGTCAGCGCGATATTCTCCCCAAATACCGAGAGATGTGGGGCCAGCCTCGAATTCGAACGAAACATTTTCTCGTCTTCATTGCTGCCGCCGGAGAAGCGCCGAAACGGACCATAAGAGGCCGAAAACCACCCCCCTTTGTCGGCCCAGAGAGAATGTTCCGGGTTAGGCCGTGTCGCCGTTTTAGTCAGGTTGACCGTGTTGTCTGTTCCCCGAGCCAGCACCAGCCCCGCAGTCAGCAAGTCATTGGGGGGTGCCCCTGGGCCTGAAAAGGGGTCATACTGCCGATTCCTGGACACTGTCAGCCGGACAGAACCGCGCTGCTGATCTCTCCGAAGCCACTCGTTCCAATCCTGCCGCAGCGCCTTCGCTTCTGATGGCCCGACAAGGGCCAGGGCTGTGGCGCGCAGGAATGAGGTCTTTCCTGTGCCGTTGTCTCCGATCAACACATGCCAGCCGGCACCGGCGGGGGGACTGAAACCATTGTCCCAGACGGCGTTTTCAATGGATCGTATGTTTTGGATTTCAATGCGTTCAAGATACATCAGGCCACCGCCTTACCGATTTCACTTCCCAAACTCTGCCTCTATTATGTCACAGACCTAGCCCTTTGCCGCTCCGCCCGCACTTCCGACCCTTCCCTAACAGGGAAGGGTCGGCACTTGTGCCGGGGTTAGGTCCCAAGCCGCCGCCTTTGCCGCCTGATAGGCCGCGTCCAGCGCGGGTTCCAGCAGGCGCAGGGCGGCGAGGCGTCGGGCCATGGCGGTGACTTCGCGGGCCTCGTCGGGGGTGAGGTCGCGGCCGAGGAGGGCGTGTTCGCGGTAGGAGAGCCACTTCTTCATGACCTGGTAGCCGCCCAGGGTGTAGTCCCAGACGCGGGCGGGGACGTTGCGCCAGCAGGCGTCGGGGTTGAGGTAGATGTCGCGGGTGGTCTCGCCCAGGAGGGTCAGGCCGTCGCCGAGCGCGGCGGCCTCGTCGGGGGTGTAGGGGCGCTCGACGCTCCGGCCTTTGCCAGGCATGGTGACGCCGCCCTGCCCGGCGTGGCCCCAGCCGGCAGCCACGCGCAGGTCGCCGCCGTCGGGCTGGAGCGGGCCGCCGTTGGCGCGCTTGATGACGCCGAGGGTCCGGTATGTGGGGTCGGGCATACCGGCGGTGACGCCGGGGACGGGGGTTGCGGTGTCCAGCAGGGCGGCGACGCGCCGGCCCAGGGCGGCGGAGGCGGCCAGCGTGTCCAGGGCGGCGGGCAGGGGGACGCGGGGCCAGTCGCTTCGGATACCGTCGGCGTTCTCGGTGAGGTAGGCGGGGCTGTAGCCGATGGCGAGCGCGTGCATCCAGAGCAGCCCGGCGGTCTCGGCGTCGGCGTCCGGGTCGGGGATGCCGAGGGTGGTTAGGTAGGCGCGGGCGGCGGGGGAGAGGTTGGCTTTTGCGTTCTGGGGAACCGCCTCCTGCTCCGCAAAAAGTGTCTGCTGGGTCGTCTTATAGCCGTTCAGTGTCAGAGGGATACACGCACTGCCGGGCCGTGTCAGGTGCCGATCCGCCAGAGCAGACGTGACATAGAACGGTGTCCCTTCATTCTGGCGTTCTCCTTTTTGCCGCGATGTCAGGAACAGATTCCCCGCCTCATAAGCGGCAAACAGGTCTTCCCTTTTTCGATCCAGGAGCTTTGTTTCCGGGTGCCAGTAGGCGTACCGTATATCAAAAGGGCGGTAGCAATAGCGAACAAAGTGACCTGAACTTATACCTCTTGTGAGAAGCTGCTGTCGAGTATCAGATGCATCATATTGACCGGAGGAGGCCATGATAGCGGGGGCAATTTTCCGCAGAGCATCGTCACTCAGTGCCGCGTTGAAGTAGCTCTGCATTGTAGCTTCAAGCTTGTCCCGGTCAATCGCAATCAGGTCCGCATCCCGGCTTGTATTTACCCCTGTGTCAGTCACAGGGAAAAGGGCGGGCAAGAGCGGCCATGTGTGGTAATTTGCTTCTGTCTGTAGTGGCGTGAAAGTCAGGCCCATCTGGTTAGATGGGGTGAACTGCGCGTAGGGGCTGACCGAACTCTCCAGCGAAGCCAGCAGTTCGGCCCGCTTGTCCTTGCCCCACCAGTTGCGGAAATGCACGGTGGAGGCGTCCCGATGCGGCGACTTCCGCACCAGCAGCGCGATGGCCGTACCCACCTGGATGCCCTCGCGGTTCGTGTCCGTCGAGAACACGCTGGGGTCCGGCAGGCCGTCGGGCGTCCGCTTCCCCGTCTTGTACTTATCCCCGTTCAGGCAGTCAATCCAGACTTCGTCGAAGGCTTCCAGGTAGCGCTCGCGCATGCCGGTATGGGACAGGCCATCCAGCCAGGAATAGTTGGAAATGAAGCAGACCACGCCCCGCCCGGTCCCCTCCGTGATGCGCCGCTCCGCCATGCGGAAGAAGCGGATGTAGAGGTCATTGAGGCCCTGCCCCTGCGGTGCGGGCGCGGCCTTCGTCGTCCGATAGGCGGTGGACAGGGCGCGCTCCTCCTCCACGGCAAGGCCCGCGAAGCTGTTGTAGGGGGGGTTGCCGAGGATGACAAGAATCGGCTTCTTCTGCTTCACCTGATCGGCCAGGTCCCGCTCCTCGCCGAACTCCGGGATGGGCAGGACGGGGTGCGGGCCGCCCTCCGTCCCCCACCCCGTCAGGGCATTGGTGAGGTAGACGCCGACGCGCTCCGCCTTGGCTTCGGACAGGGGGGCACCGGCATTCTGGAGCAGGAGGCCGAGCTGCAAGTGGGCGACGACGAAAGGGGCGGGCAGGATCTCGAACCCGAAGACGCGCTCGGTCGCGGCCTTCTTCAGATCATTTCCCGCCAAGCCGTCCCCGCCCGAGGCGTCCAATGTGGCGTGGATGTGGCGCAGGACTTCGACGAGATACGCGCCCGTCCCGCAGCAGGGGTCCAGCACGAAGACGCGCGGGTCGGCCAGGCCGTCGGGGATGTCCAGCTCATCGCGCAGGACTTTGTCTACGCGGGCGACCTGGTAGCGGACGATCTCGGGCGGGGTGTACCAGACGCCAAGCTCGCGGCGCAGCTCGGGGTCGAAGGCTTGCAGGAACGGCTCGTAGAAGTATTGGACGGCCTGTGCGCCGTCGAACCGGGCGAAGAAGGCGGGCCGGTCCACGCGGTTCAGGGCGGCACCGGCCCAGTCCAGCACTTCGACGAGGCCGAGGGGATTCAGCTTGGAGGGTTTGGAGACCTCTTCAAAGAGGGCGCGGATCATGGGGACGTGCAGGTCCCAGGCGGCCATGCGCCAGTCGAAGCGGCCGGCGGTCTTGACGTCCTGATGGCGGCACCAGAGGACCCAGGCGGAGAAGACGCCGTAGAAGAGGGTCTGGACCAGGCTGGAGCGGAAGAAGTGGTCGCCCTTCTCGCCCTGGAAGCGCAGGCCCAGGGCCTCTTCCAGGGCGGTGCGGACGGAGGCGAGGGCGGACAGGGGTGAGGCGGCGATGCGGCTGCGGGCATCGCGGGCGTAGGAGGCGAGGAACCAGGCGACGTCTTCGGGGGAGGCGAGCGGGGCGGCCTGGAGCAGCACGCGCTGGAGGTATTCGCCGAACCGCTCGCCGAGGGCGGCGTCGACGCTGCCGGGGCGGGCGGCGAGCGCCCAGAAGTCGGCTTCGGTGGGGGCCAGGGAAAACCGTTCGAGTTCCGCCTTCTGCCCGGTTTCGCTGCGGCCCACCAGGACGAAGGCGCGCAGGTTGGTGACGAGGACCTGGCCATACCTGGCCCAATATTTGTCCACCTGGTCACTGGCGGCGATCTTCGCGATGTCGTCGCCCGCGCCTTTGACTTCCAGGACGCCGCGCGCAGGGAGGAGGCCGGGGCGCAGGGACTCTTCCGCCGCCTTCCCGAACTGGTCCGGGGTGAAAAAGCCGCCGTCGGGGATGCCCGCGCCGGTATTTTTGAGGTTGATGATGCAGCGCACGGCGGGCTTGAGCGTCTTGCCGACGGCATTGAACAGGCCGCTGACGGCGGGATAGTAGGAGGTCTCTTTGACCCCGGCGGCGCTGGCGCGGACGGCCTGGAGTTCGGAAAGATAGGCTTGGAGTGGGTTCATGGGGCGTAGGGGGAGGTTCGACGGGGAGGGGGCGGACTCCTGCGTGGGACCTCTCCCCGGCGCAAGCACCGACCCTCCCCTGTTAAGGGAGGGTGAGGGAGGGGCGGGTCAGGGGGTCGGGGTGAGGAGCCAGGCGTGGGCGGTGCCGGCGATGTTCGTGTAGCCGACGATCTGGCCCTGGCTGTTGATCCCGGTCGCGTTCTGGAGGCCGAAGCCGGCGGGCAGGTTGGTGACGAGGGCGGTGCTGCTGAGGCTCTGGAGCGTCCCGCCGGCCCTCAGGAGAAACGCGGTCGGCGTGCCGCCGCTCTGCCCGGTGTTCCCGACCACGTCGCCCGCGGCGTTGATGGCGGTGGCGGCCAGGCCGGCGCTGCCGGGCAGTTGTCCCAGGTCGTCGGCGGCGGTCAGCGGCCCGGTCCCGGTGTGCCGGAACGAGTGCGGCACGATGCCGGCGTAGCCGTAGCCGATCACCACGCCGCTGCCGTTGATCGCGGTGGCGCCGGAGCCGGAGCAGCCGGGGAGTGCGCCGAGGTCGTGATAGGCGGTGTCGTAGACGAAGGCGTGCTGCGTGGAGTTGACCCCGACCGTGGCGGTGCCGACGATCACGCCGGCCTGGTTGATGCCGCGCGGCAGGACGCGGGTGTAGCTGCCGAAGAGTCCCAGGCTGTCGGCGGGGGTGAACGGCCCGGTCCCGGTGTGCCGGAACGGGAACGTCAGCGCCTGGTCGGGGAAGTCGTCGTAGCCGACGACGGTGCCGGAGTCGTTGATGGCGAGGGCGGTGGCGGCGGACCGGCCGCCGACCTGGACGGAGAGGGTGCCCAGGTCGTGGAACGACGTGTCATAGACGAAGGCATCCTGCACCGATGCCGAGTTGACGTTGTTCACGGCGACCGTGCCGACGACGGTGCCGGAGGCGTTGATGCCCGAGAGGCTGACGGCGTTGACCGCCGGGGTGAGGCCGGCGGGGAGTGCCAGGGCGTCGGCGGTGACGACGGGGGTGGCACCGGTGTGCCGGAACGGCTGGTTGGGGCCGCCGCCGTTGTCGCTGGCGTTGAGAAAGCCGGTGATCACGCCCGCATCGCTGATGCCCGTGGGGATCGTCCCGACGTGGCCGATGGAGCCTAGATCGGCATAGGAATAGTGGGCGTTCGTGGTCACGTCGGTGAGGGCAGGGGAGGAGCCTCCGCCCCCGCAGCCGGACAGCAGCCCGGCGAGGAGGCCGGGGACGGTGAGGGCGGCGAGCCGGGCGCGTCGGTCGGCGCGCGGGGTGGATTGTCGGAAAGGCATGTGTTCTTTCTCCGAGAGGGTGTGCCGGCAGTGTCGGCGGCGCGGGCTGGGAGGAGTGTATCGAGTAGAGTGTATCAGGTTGCGTGGCGGGTGTCAAGCGTAAGGCCGCGCCGGGGGCCGCGCCGGGGGGCCGCGCCGGGGGGCCGCGCCGGGGGGCCGCGCCGGGGGGCCGCGCCGGGGGGCCGCGCCGGGGGGCCGCGCCGGGGGGCCGCGCCGGAACCATGCCATAAATGGCACGGCTAGACGGCGCGGACGCCATAAACCCCCGCTTCGCGGGGCTGGGAGGGGATACGCCGGGGGCGAGGAGGCTTCGAGTGGGGGCGAGGAGGCTCCGAGTGCGGTGCCTCTGGTTCTCCGAAGAAGGCGGAACGGGCCGCCCTCCCTCCCTCTGCTGAGGGGAGTGGAGGGCGGGGGCGGTTAGCGACTGGGGTCCGTGCTAGTCCGTGCTAGACGGCGATGGCGATGATTCCCAGGACGGTGCCGAGCGCCCCAATCAGGCTGTTGGTCAGGCCGATGAAGTCGCCGCTGGCGTTGGAGGTCTGCTGGGCGGTGTTGCCCGCCGCGAGGAAGCCCCAGTTGTCGGCGATCTTGGGGTTCTGACTTTCGACGTTCCAGTCGAAGTTGCGGGAGCCGCTCTCGAAGGTGCCCGAGACATGGCCGGCCTGCTGGAAGGTGTAGACCTGGTTCTGGGAGTCTTTGACGCCCGCCAAGATCGCCATGTTGTACTCGGTCCCGCCGGAGTCGTGGAAGTGCCCCGAGAAGGTGTAGCTGCCGTCGCTGCGGAGTGTGACGTGGGAGTTGCCGCCGACCGGCACGCCGTTCCCGAACACGATCGGGTTGAAGTCGAAGTCCAGGGTGCCCGGAAGGTCGTGCGGGAGGATGAACATGAAGCCGGAGGCGGCGTGGCCGCCCCCGCCGGCGCAGCTGCCTTTGTTGGCGTAGCCGTCGTAGAACATGGCGTGGCACTTGCCGCAGAACCGCCAGTTGTTCTGGGCCGTCGCGGTGCCGGGGATGTCATGCGGGAGGATGAACATGTAGCCCTGGGCCTGGTGGCCGCCGCCGGCGGCGCAGTGGCTCTTGTCGGCGTAGCCGTCATAGAACATGGCGTGGCACTTGCCGCAGAACCGCCAGGCGTCCTGAGCGGTCGGGGTGGCGGGGACATCGTGGGGCAGCCCGAACATGAAGCCCTGAGCGTTGTGGCCGCCGCCGGCGGGGCAGTGGCCCTTGTCGGCGAAGCCGTCGAAGAACATCGCGTGGCACTTGTCGCAGAAGCGCCATTGGGTTTGTACAGCCATCTCGGTCTCCTTGGTGTCGTCGGCGTCGAGAGATGCCCCCTAGCGACGCCTGTGGGCACAGGGGGGTGGCGTCAGGGGCATCATGCGGAAAGTGATGGGGTCGTGCCGGGTGGAGCGCGGCGTGGGAACTGCGGAGCGCCGTGAAAGCAGTCTATCACAGGCGCAAGCCCGCTGTCAAGCGTTTGGAGGGGAATGTGACATGTTTCACACAGAGTGAGTGGGACATAAGGGGAAGGAGGGCGCGAGGGGGAAGGAGGGCGCGATGAATCGCGCCCCTACGGGGCAGGGCTAGGCGCTTGCGCCGGTTTTCGGGCGGCGGGTGGCCTGCGCTCTTTTGATGCCCATGCCGGTCAGGCCGAGGGCGAGCAGGAGGGCGAGGCCGGCGGGGGTGGAAGCCTCGGGGACGGGGGCGGCGTTGGTGAACCGGAAGTTGGTGAGGGTCTGGGTGGAGCGGGCGGAGGCCTGACCGCCGGTGAAGCCGACGTAGGCGGTGGAGCCGCCGACGACATTTGCGAGGTTGACCGCGTAGGAGGTGCTGTAGGAGGTGAGGGCAGTCGGGTCGGTCAGGGACTCGCTCAGGGTGGTGCCGTCGTAGGTCAGGAGGACGTTGATCGGGTCGCCGCTGCCGAGGCTGAGTGCGCCGGTAGACTGGTAGCCGCCGTTGTTGCCGAAGACGCCGGTGATGCCGTCGGTGCCCAGGCGGGTGCCGGTGCCGTAGGGGGTGTACAGGTTGAACTCGACGGCGGCGCTGTTGGTGATGGTGTTGCCGGCGGTGACGGAGGCACTGGAGTAGCCGAGGTAGCCGCCGCCATCGCCGAGGGCGGCGCTACCGCGCGGGTCATTCTGGAGGACGAAGGCGAAGCCGTCGCCGCTGCCGTTGGCCTGGTAGGTGAAGGCGGCGGTCCATTGGGTGATGTTCTGGGGCGTATTGTAGAAGAGGCTGTCGTTGTCCGGGCCGGTGCTGAGGGTGATGGTCGCGGCCCCGCCGCTGACGGCGGGCAGGCCGGCGGTGGGGCTGTTGGCGGTGAACCCGGTGCCGCTATTGAAGCCGTTGATGTCGGCGCGGCTGGGGACGGCGAGGCAGAGGAGAGAGAGGGCGGCGAGCGCGAGAATGGCGCTGCGTGTGAAGAGCATGACGGGTGAGCCTTTCCTGTGAGTCTTTCCTGTGGCGCGAGAAGCCGGTGGCGGCCCGGCGCGTCGGAGCGGCCCGGCCCTGAAGGGCCGGTCTACTCCCGGCTTCGCCGGTGGGCCGCCCCTTCGGGGCTTCGGAGGGCGTCCGCGTGACGGAGCATGCGACACCGGCAGAGCATGCGACACCGAATGTGAGGCACCTCTGTGGGCCCGGTAGGGCGGTTGATCCGTGTGGGCGGCCTCTAGGGCCGGGCAGGTATTGGGCGCGGAGTCCATTCACCTCCCTGCACAAATCATGCCAAGTAGAAAGGCGGGCATAAAAATCGGGGTGCGGCTAGGAGGGAGTAGGAAGAAGAGGAAAGGGGCGAACACAGGGTTCGCCCCTACAGGTCAGGAGGTCGTGTCCGCCACGTCCACGACTTCCACGGTTTCGACCACGACCGGGCCGACGGGGGTTTCTACGACCTCCACGGTGTCCAGCACGATGGTCTGCGGGGCGGGAGCATCGCTGTCGGCGGGGGGCACGGGGGCCGTGCTGGAAGGATTGGTGTAGGAGAGCAGTTCGGCGTCGTTCCTGCGCTCGTACCAGGAGTAGAGCGCCAGGCCCGCGCCGAGCAGCACGGCCCCGGTGAGGGTGCGGTGGAAGGCGCTGAAGGTGTACAGGCTGGTTTCACGCGTGTGGCCGGGGTAATTGCCGCGCTCGGCCAGGTTGTTTGAGGGGGCGTCCAGGGCGTTCTTCTGGCTTGGGGCTTCCTGCTTCAGCTTGGACTGGGGCACCATGACCTTCCGCATGAAGGCGTCAGAGAGGGCGGGGTTCAGGACACCCGTGAGCGCGATGCCGCGCCCGCCGCCGCCAACGAAGACCTCGCGCATGGGCTTCTGGGCGGACCGGAGGATGGCGCGGGCGACCACCTCGGGGGCATAGGCGGGGGACGGGTGGCGGGCCTCGGCGTCCATGTAGTTCTTGGCGTTCAGGGGGTACGGGGTGTCAATGGGGCCGGGCTTGATGAGGGTGACGGAGACGGGGGCCTTGTCGAGCGCAAGCTCCATCCGCAGGGCGTCGGTGAAGCCCTTGACGGCGTGTTTGGTGGCGCTGTAGCTGCCCTGCAAGATGGCGGCCCGCTCGGAGAGGGTGCTGCCGATGTTGATGAGCGCCCCGCCGCGCGTCTTCAGGTGTTCGACGGCCTCCAGGGAGCCGTAGACGACACCCCAGTAGTTGGTCTCGAACTGGTGGCGCATGTCCTCGACGGGGGTGTCCACGACCTTGCCGTAGATGGAGACGCCGGCGTCGTTGATCCAGGTGTCGAAGCCGCCGAAGCGGGCGACGGCGAGCGCGGCGATGGCGCGGACCTGGTCGCGGACGCCGACGTCGGCGACGATGTAGGCGGCCTTGCCGCCGGCCTTGGTGATCTCCTCGGCGAGCTGCATCAGCGGCCCCTCGCTGCGGGCGGCCAGGACGAGCTTGGCCCCGGCCTTGGCGGCGAGCCGGGCGGTGACCAGTCCGATGCCGGAGGAGGCTCCGGTGATGACGATCACCTGGTTTTTGAGTTTCTTCAGTTTCATTGCGGTTGCCCTTGGTGTTTCAGCTTGGCCTTTCAGGATGTTATGCCTTTGCGGCTTTAGGGGCTTCTACCCCGGAGGGAGGGGTGGCAAACGGGGACCTCTCCCCGCGACAAGTCGCGACCCTCCCCTGTTAAGGGAGGGTCAAGCGCCGCACATGGCCGTTGCGTTACTGCAACTGGCGGTAGGATCGTTCGCGCAGCCACTCCGTTAATGCTGCGAGGCTGGTATGCTGGTCCACCTCTTGCGCTGTGACCCGGAAATTGTCGTGGAAATAGAACTTCTGGTCGTATTTCCCTTCGGTATTGCTTAGGGTACAGACGTTGACGCTTTGGGTGTCCTTCTTATTGAATACCTTGATGCGCCGTCCCTGAACCTTCACCCAACTCGTCCTTGGGGTCTGTGATAAAATCGCCATTAGTTCTCCTCCTATGGATGTGTGCCGCCGCATATTATGCGGCGGACTGAAGCCACGCCTGCGCCACTTCTTTTGACATGCAGTAGTAGTATTGGGCGTCGTTGTTGACCGCCCAATGATGTTCGACTGGCCAGAACGTGCTTTTGATGGGAACGCCGAAGTCACGCTTGATCACTTTGGTAAGAGAACCGAGGCTGCTACCGGCCGGGCGGGATTCGGTGAAGCCTGCGGCGGTGTAGATCTCCTTGAAGGAGATCCACTCACCGGGACGTGCTGCGGTCATATCCAGCAGCTTGAGGCCGATGGGGAGCTTCAGCCCTTTTCTGAGTATCCTCATGTTGTTGATCTGCGTCCAGTCAATGGACTGAGGCTCGTGTTCTGCTCCTGCCGTTTGTGTTCCTGCCATTTCTACGGGAACAGTGGCCGCCGATTCCATTGCCTTCGCCAAGGCTTGGATGACGAGCGGCAAAAATCGCTTCGGCAGGGGGAAGCTGATGATTTCATCATCGAGAAGGCTGGTTGTACTCATTTGTGCTTGTTTCTCCTATAGAAGTCTTTATATAAGCATTATACACTATTTTTAGCTCTTTAAGCAATACTATAAGGAAATTTGTTATAATTATCTATTTTAAGCGTTTGGTTTGTGTTTCTGTTTATGGAAGTCGTTTCTGCTGGTTCGGAGTTGGCGAAGATAGAAAGTTCTCTTAGCCCCCAATGATAGGAGGGAGCAGGAGGGGTTCACTTCAGAGGGCACACTAGATAACGCCTATACAGAACAGAACGCCTCTCATCGCCCTCAAAGATTGAGGGGCATAGGGATCATCTGCGACTGTTACTGCGGGACAGTGGGGGCGACGTAGCGGAGCATGACGACATAGTGGCAGGCGCTTCCGGCGAGGACGAAGAGGTGCCAGAGGTCGTGGGCATTGAAGCGGCCGGGCCAGAGGTGGGGGCGGTCGGCGGCGAAGACCAGTCCGCCAGCGGTGTAGAGGAGGCCGCCGGCGAGGAGCCAGCCGAAGCCTTCGGGGGTGAGGGCGTGCCGGAGGGGACCGGCGGCGAGGAGGGCGAGCCAGCCGATGACGGCGTAGAGGAGGACGCGCGCCCAGTCGGGGAGGCCATGCCGGGGGCGGCTGCCAAGGATGCCGAATGCCGCGAGGGCGACGACGGTGGTGCCCAGCCCCCAGCCCCAGGGGCCACGCAGGCTGACGAGGCAAAGGGGGGCGTAGGTGCCGACGAGGAACAGGAAGATGGCGATGTGGTCCACGCGCTGCCAGCGGTCGAGTTCTTCTTCAGGCCGCCAGAGGGAGTGATAGAGGGCGCTGACAGCGTAGAGGAAGGTGAGACTCAGGCCGTAGAGGGCGAGGCCGACGGTGCGGCTCGGGTCGCCGTGGGCGCGGAGCAAGAGGGCGAGGAGGCCGAGGAAGGCGAGACACGCGCCGAGGCCGTGGGAGAGGCCACAGAAGGGTTCGCGGATGAAGAAGCGGCGGCTTGCGGGGGCGGCGTCGGTGGTGATGGGGTCGGTCACGGGTTATGGAGGCCCTTCCTGGAGCCGTGGGTTAGGATACCCGATAATGGGGGAGAGGAACCGGGCGGACCTAACCCCGCGACAAGTCGCGACCCTTCCCTTTTAGGGCAGGGTGAAGAGGGGCGAAGGGAACGGGCGGCGGGGAGAGGGCGTTGGGGAGAAAGAAGGCGGGAGCATCAGATGACTGAGTTCATGTTTGCGACGGGGATCGAGAACAGCTATCCGACGATCCGGCTGCCGGATGGGCGGACGCATCGGGTGGACGAGATGGCGAAGTGCGGGCACTATGCGCGCTGGCGGGATGACTTCCGGCTGGCGCGGGAGTTGGACATCGAGTTCCTGCGGTACGGGCCGCCGCTGTTCTCGGCGCACGCGGGGCCGGGGCGGTACGACTGGGACTTCACGGATGAGACGTTCGGGGCGCTACGGGGGATGGGGATCACGCCCATCGTTGACCTGTGCCATTTCGGGGTGCCGGACTGGGTGGGCGGGTTCGACAACCCGGACTGGCCCGCGCTGTTCGCCGAGTACGCGCGGGCCTTCGCGGTGCGGTTCCCGTGGGTGCGGTACTACACGCCGGTGAACGAGATCTTCGTGGCGGCGACGTTCTCGGGGCAGCTCGGGTGGTGGAACGAGCGGGGGGCGACGGACCGGGGGTTTGTCACGGCATTAGGGAACCTGTGCCGGGCGAACACATTGGCGATGCGGGCGATTCTGGAGGTGCGTCCCGACGCGGTGTTCATCCAGAGCGAGTCGTCGGAGTATTTCCATGCGGCGGCCCCGGACGTGCTGGCGGCGGCGAACGTGCTGAACGAGAAGCGGTTCTTGTCGCTGGACCTGACGTATGGGCGTCCGGTGAACGCGGTCATGTACGAGTACCTGATGGACAACGGCATGACGCGGGCGGAGTACCACTGGTTTCTGGAGAACCAGGTCAAGGCGAACTGCGTGATGGGGACGGACTATTACGTCACCAATGAACACCTGGTCCACGCGGACGGGAGCGTAACGCCTTCGGGGGAGATCTTGGGCTACTACGTCATTACGACGCAGTATTACAAGCGCTACCACCTGCCGGTGATGCACACGGAGACGAACCTCGCGGACGCGGACCACTCGTGGGACTGGCTATGGAAGCAGTGGATGAACCTGTTCCGTCTGCGCCAGGACGGGGTGCCGATTCTGGGGTTCACCTGGTACAGCCTGACGGACCAGGTGGATTGGGACACGGCCCTGCGCGAAGACAATGGGCACGTCGCGCCGGTGGGGTTGTGCGACATGGACCGGAACGTGCGCCGGGTGGGGCTGGAATACAAGAAGCTGATCGGCCAGTGGAAGGACATGCTGCCGACGGGGAGCGAGAGTCTGGGGCGGCGGTGAGGCGCGGGCGGCATCACGGGGAAGGGACACGGATGATGAAAGAGGGACGGATGACGAAAGAGGGCGCGATGACGCAAGAGGGCGCGATGAATCGCGCCCCTACCAGGAGAGCGCGGGAGGGCAGGCAGCGAGAATGGGCAAGGAACGGCTGGCGGCATTTAGTGACGGGGTGCTGGCGATCATCATCACGATCATGGTGCTGGAACTGAAGGTGCCGCACGGGAATGGATGGGCCGCCCTGCGCCCGCTGGTGCCGGCGCTCCTGAGCTACGTTCTGAGCTTCGTCTATATCGGCATCTACTGGAACAACCATCACCACCTGCTGGCGGTGACGGAGCGGGTGAGCGGATCTATCTTGTGGGCCAACACGCACCTGCTGTTCTGGCTGTCCCTGGTGCCGTTCGCGACTGTCTGGGTGGGGGAGAACCGGGCCGCGCCGGTGCCGACGGCGGCTTATGGGGTGGTGCTGCTGGCGGCCTCGCTGGCATATTGGCTGCTCCAAAGGACGATCCTGGCGGTGCAGGGGGCGGACTCGCGGCTGGCGTCGGCGGTGGGGAGGGACCTCAAGGGGAAGCTGTCGCCGGTCTTCTACACGCTCGCCATTGCACTGGCGTTCGTGCGGCCCTGGCTGGCGGACGGGGTGTATGTGCTGGTGGCCTTGCTGTGGCTGATCCCGGACCGGCGCATCGAGCGGGTGGTGTCAGAGGCGGAAGGCGAGGAGAACCGCCCAGCAGAGGGGTCATCAGGGGCGGTTTGAGCAACCCTTACGAAAACCTTGGGGGCTGGTCAGCCTCAGCCCTCGGGGACAGGATACTCCCCGTCCACTAAATCAATTAGATCAATCCGCTGCCCACAGGTCAGATGCCTACCACCGGCCCAACGATCAGGATCTTTGATTAAGAATGTGTACCCGCAGAAGGGGCAATCAATGATCGTTCCTTGGCGTGGGACAACGCTCATCGGAGGGTTGTGGCCTGCCGGCCACCAGGACTCCTTGCGAAGCCACTCCACACGCGCTCTAGCCTCTTTCTCTGCCGTCTCCGCTGTGTCATACAAGCCTGTACCCGTGGCGTATGGCTCCCTTGTATACGCTAGCGGGTTCCCTGTCATGACTTCTTGAGCGAAGAAAAAGAGGCTATCATCCCGCTGACAAATGAGGACGCGATGCGTCTGAGCGGCATTCACGATTTCTTTTATCTGGCACATATCAGCTGTCGCGCTCGACGATGTAGTGGGCGAGGGCGCGCAGGGGGTCGGCGTCACTGTCGAAGCCGCCGAGGGCGGCGAGGGCGGCATCGCAGGCGCGGCGGGCGAGGGCGCGGGAGGCGGGGATGCCCAGCACCTTGGGGTAGGTGGCTTTGTCCTGTTTGAGATCGCTGCCCAAAGGCTTGCCGAGCTTGGCAGCGTCGCCTTCGAGGTCCAGGATGTCGTCGGTGATCTGGAAGGCCAGCCCAGTCTGGGCGCCGTAGGTGTGCAGGGCGCGTTCCTGGGCGGGTGTCGCGCCGCACAGCCGGGCACCGGCGAGCAGGGAGGCCAGCAGGAGTGCGCCGGTCTTGCGGGCGTGGATGGAGGCGACGGTGGCCTCGTCGAGATCGCCCAAGCCCTCGCTCTCGATGTCGGAGACCTGGCCGCCGACCATGCCGCGCGTCCCGGAGGCGCGGGCGACCATGGCGACGGCATCCAGAACGCGGTCGGCGGGGACATGGACGCGGCATTCGGCGATGAGGTCGAAGGCGAGGGCGAGCAGGGCGTCGCCCGCCAGGATGGCCAAGGCCTCGCCGTAGACGACGTGGGAGGTGGGGCTGCCGCGCCGCAGGTCGTCGTCGTCAATGGCGGGCAGGTCGTCGTGGATGAGCGAGAAGGTGTGGATGCACTCGACGGCGCAGGCGAGGGGCGTGACCCATTCCAACGGGCCGCCTACGGCCTCGGCCCCGGCATAGGCGAGGATGGGGCGGAGGCGCTTACCCCCGCAGAAGAGGGAGTACCGCATGGCTTCGTGCAGGCGCGGCGGCAGGCTGCCTATGGGGGGCAAATAGATGTCCAGGGCGCGGTCGGTGAGGGCGCGTCGCTCGGCGAGGTAGGCGGGGAGGTCGAAAGACTTGGCGAAGGTCATCGGGAGGCCCCGGACCTTTCAGCCGCCTCCTGGGCGGCGGTGAGGGTGTTACGCATCAGCATGGCGATGGTCATGGGGCCGACACCGCCGGGCACGGGGGTGAGGGCGGAGGCGACTCCGAAAGCACCCGCGTAGTCCACATCGCCGACGTCGTGGCTGCGGCCCTCGACGCGGTTGTACCCGGCATCGAGGACGACCGCGCCGGGCTTGATCATGTCCCGCGTGATCATCTCGGCGCGGCCCACGGCGGCGCAGAGGATGTCGGCCTGACGGGTGATCTCGGCGAGGTTTGGGGTGCGGGAGTGGCAGATCGTGACGGTGGCGTTCTCCTGCAAAAGCAGCAGGACGAGGGGCTTGCCGAGGATGACGCTGCGCCCGACGACGACGGCGTGTTTGCCGGCGATGGGCAGATGATAACGCTTCATCAGCTCGATCATGCCGGCGGGGGTGCAGGCGTGGAAGGCGGGCAGGCCGGCCACGAGTCGGCCCAGCGAAATGGGCGCGATGCCATCCACGTCCTTGGCGGGGTCCATCATGGAAAGAATGGCCGGCTCGTCCATGTGCTTCGGCAGGGGATGCTGGACGAGGATGCCGTGTACGGACGGGTCGGCGTTGAGCATGGCGAGGCAGTCGGCGACCTCGGCCTGGGAGGCGTCCTTGGTGAACGGATAGGTGCGCGACCCGATGCCGGCGCGGGCGCAGGCGCGCTCCTTCATGGCGACATAGGTGGCCGAGGCGGGGTCATCGCCCGCGAGGATGGCGGCTAATGTCGGGACGATGCCGGTCTCGGCGGTGAGACGTTTGGCGGCGGTGCCGACCTCGGCGCGGATGGTCTTGGCGGTGGCGGTGCCGTCCAGGATGATTGGCGTGTTGGGTGTGGTCATGGTGTTTGGCAGATGATAAAGATTACCAGGGACGCCACGGGTTGAAACCCGAGGCACCGAAAAGCCCGCCGTCCAGGGGACGCGAGATGGGACCGGATAGGAAAGCAAGACGCAAGATAAGGAACGGAGGGCGGGGGGACCCCGCCCCTACGGAACCACGGCATTCAGAAGATGCGCTGCGGCGGGGGCGGCCATGTCTCAGGAACGGATGGGAGGATGGGCGCTGCGCCGTCCAGGGCGCTGTGGCGGTAAGCCTGTGCCGTTTCCAGGAAGGCTTGCGCCTGCTCCGGGGTCGGGAAGGCGCGCTTGGGGACCAGGAACCCATAGCGTGGGCCGAGGAAGAGCGCGATCACCTGCGGACTCTGGGCGATCTCGGTGACGTTCTGCCACTTGACCCGCGCCTCCAGGACGGAGGTCTGCTCGCGCAGACCGTCGGGCTGAAGGGAAAGGGTGTGCAGCCCGATCGCCCCCGGCCGTGCCTCCGTCAGAGCGATGATCGCGCGCCTCTGCGACCAGAGGAGGAAGGCGGTCCAGAGGACGGTCGCGCTGAAGAGGAGCAGCACATAGTACAAAAGAGGCATGTGCAGAAACCTCAACTCCACGGCGAGGATCGCCGGCAGGATCAGGAAGCGCACGAGTGCCTGCCGCTTCAGGGCGGGGACGCGGCCGATGACAAACCGGTTGTATCGCAGGTAGTCTTCCCGCTCTAGCTGGTAGGTTACTTCCATCGCATCGTCCTGACGTTGGTTTGCTGACGGTGATAGTCAGACAAGTGACGGCTCCTGCGCGTGTGCCGCTTTGAGTCCCGAGGCATTGCGGAAACCGTTCCAGCCCGTGACCGCGACCCAATTCTGGCTGTCCTCATCAAAACGGATCACACCTCGGAAGAGCAGCGGGTCAGGGCTGCCCTCATCGTCCCCATCGTCCGTCCAGAAGTCCATCACAAGGCCAGGAGTCAGTGAATGGCCTAGCTGCCGCAGGTCGCTCTCCGTAGCATGAGAATTGAGCGGGATGATGTAATCGTCCCCCACCCTCCAGCCTGCGTTTAGGTCGGCGTATACGCGCGGCTTGTCTAGTAGATGTTGGCAGTTTAGTCGGATGGACGTCAAGGTTTCCATGTTGTTAGCCCTCTCCTCTATCTTACTCCTCTATCTTACCCGGCTTGGGTTGATAACCGGCGGACTCAGCAGGCCGTGTGCGGCCTGAGCGGAACTACCCCCGACCAAGCAATGGTATGGCCTGTGGAGGCTGGGATCGGGCCGCACTTCTCCACCGGCGGCGCGGACGGCTCCGACCGTCGTGACCCCGACCAGGCGGTTGGGCAAACCGGTGGGAAGCTCCGCCACGGTTTTACCCGGCGCGCTGTTGACTGACACGCCTTGCAGATTGCCTGCGCCATCTGTCGTGACGCCGCTTCCGATCTCCAGCAACTCGACCGAGTTAAGACCGCCGCGGACAACGAGCGCGTCATCAGGAAGTGGGGGCATCGACTACTCCCTGTAAATCAGGTAAAAGGCCGACTGAGGCTGTACCATGTTTCCTGCGGCGGACCATCGTCAAGCCTCTTTCGCGTCTCACCAGTGCAGGGCCGTTTGGAGGTAGGCGGTCAGCTCGGCGGCGATCTGCTGGTGCTGGGCGAGGTCGGGGTGGCCGCCGCAGCCGCTGTTGTAGGAGCGGGAGAAGAAGAAAGTGTGGACGTTCTTGTCGCCGGCCTGATGCACCTGGTCAACGACCTGGGCCAGATTGTCTTTCAGATAGGCGGTCAGGCGGGCGTCGCCCATCGGGCTGGTCAGGCAGACGATCTGCGCTTTCGGGTAAGCGGCGCGGACCTGATGGATGAACTTGATGTAGTTGTCACGGAACGTGACCGGGTCCTGCTCGCCGTCGTTCTGGCCGAGGCAGAGGGTGACGACGTCTGGCTGGTAGAGTTTGAAGTCCCACGGCAGGGTTTTGTCGTGCAGGTCAAGGCTGCCGAACACGTCGGGCATGGTGACCTTCATGTCGCAGCAGCTATGCATCAGGCCGATGCCGGAAACGGAGGTCAGATGCCACTGGGCATGAAGGGCGCGGGCGGTGGCGGGGCCGTAGCTCAGGTAGGCGTTGTGCTGGTCGTACCACGTCCCCTTGCCGCAGGGGACGACGGAGAGGTCGCTGCTGGCACCGCAGGTGATTGAGTCGCCGATGAACTCCATCTTATGCTTGGGCTGGGGCGGCGGCGACAGGAGGCCCTCGCAGCGGAAGCCGACGAACTCCAGATAGCCCATCCCGGACTCGGTATCCTTGCAGACGGTGATCGTGTGCGCGCCCGGCGGCAACCCCTCAGCGGCCGGAATGATGTTGGTCTTGCCCGTGGTCTGTACCCGGACGGGCGGGCGGGCGTCTACGGCGATCTCGATGTAGTTGTGGGTGCTGCCGTAGCGGACCTCGTCGTTGACAAGGACATCGCAGGAAGTGCCCCGGAAGCGGGCCTGGACGTAAGCGCCGGGTGCCCAGGCCTTCGGCTTCTTGGGGTCGGTGAAGTCGAACCGCCCGACGTAGCGGATGTCTTTGCTGTCGGCCTCGATCATGGGCAGATCTCCCTGGGCGCTCGCGCCTTTCGCGAGATGGGAGCGCAGGACGGCGGCGGAAGTGACCGTCAGCAGGCAAAGGGTAAGCAATAGGATGCGCTTTTTCATAGGGAGATCGGTCCAAAGGCCGGCACGGCGGCACCCGTGGCATCGGTGACGTTGCAGTAGGGGGCGAGGCCGTACCCGTACCAGAGGGACGCGCCCGGCAGGAGGGCAGGGTCGGTGAGCTTGAGAAGGGCGTCGGGGCCGTCGAGCGTGATCTTGTAGATGAGGGGCAGCTCGGCCCCGACGGCATCGCGCAGGGTGAAGCCGGCGGGGCGGCCTTGCGACTGCAAGCCGCCCTGGACATGGGCGAACGAGGCGCGGAGCCAGCCCTGGGCCGGCTCGAAGGTAACCGAGGCAAGGGCCGGGGCGGGCTGACCGGCGGCGACGGCGGCGAGGCGCTTGCCGAGCGATTTGAGGCCGGGCGTATCGATGTGAATGAGGTCGTCCAGCCCGCAGTCAACGGCGGAAACCATGCCGAGGTTCGGTAGGGTGTCCGCCCAGAGGCGCTGGGACTCGCGGACGCTGTTCCAGCCGGACACCAGTCCGGGGTCAGGGTCGGTGATGAACCCGCCAAGCTGGACATAGTAGAACGGCAGGTCGGGCCGGCCCAGGTCGGCGCGGAAGGACTGGACCAGGGCGGTCATGCGCGCCTGGTAGAGCGCGGCGTCGGCGGGGTTGGCGTCGGACTCGCCCTGATACCAGAGGATGCCCGACACTTTCCCGCCCACCGCTTTGACCCGTTCCAGGGTCGCGCCGTAGAGGGAGTGTCCACCCTGGCCTTTGCGGGCGGGGTCCCACTGCTGCATGGAGGTGCCGCCGTGGGCGGCGGGGACTAGCCCGATGGGGACATTGGTCTGGTCGGCGCGGGCCTTGGCGAAGGTGAGGCCCAGGCCCGCGCCCTTGGTCCGGGCGGGGTCACGCGGGGGGACTTCGGTCGGCACGGGCAAGCCCCAGATGATGTGGTGAACGGGGCGCGGCGACTCGCCGAGCCAGTGCAGCGGCTCCTCGGCGGGTGCCCATCGCTCGCGGGACTGGAACGAGTGGACGAGGGGGTGCGGCGTCTCGACATCCACGAGGTCCCCCACCCCCTCCATGTTGCTCTGCCCGGCGAGTATCCAGAGGTCGCCGACGAGGACGTTTTGTGCCCCGCCGACCTGGTAGGGGCCGCCGGCGGGGAGTTCCAATGTCTCGCCCGTGTCGAGTGTGACGCGGGCGACGCCGTCGGCGTCCTGCTGCAATACTTGGTGATCGTGGATGGTCATTTCGGGTCCTGTTCGGTGGGAAAGTTCAGGTGCATCCGGCTGGCCGTCGGCACGGCCTGGCCTTTGTATTTGCTGTCCAGTGACGGGTGGCCATAAGGCCGGTCGGCAGCCGTGGTCATGGCGAAGAACGAGATCTGGCCGACCTTCATGCCGGGGTACAGGCGGATGGGCAGGTTGGCGACGTTGGAGAGTTCCAGCGTGACGCTGCCTTCAAATCCTGGGTCAATAAATCCGGCCGTGGCGTGGACGATCAGCCCGAGCCGGCCCAGGCTGGACTTGCCGCCGAGCTGGGCGGCGATGTCGCTGCCAAGCCCGATGCGCTCGACGGTGCTGCCGAGGATGAATTCGCCGGGGTGGACGATGAACGGCTCATCGTCGGCGACCTCGATCATCTCGGTCAGGTCCTGCTGGCGGTCTTTGGGGTCAATGCACGAGTATTTGTAGTTGCGGAAGACCAGGAAGCGGCCGTCGAGGCGAATGTCAACGGAGGCGGGCTGCACGAGCGATTCGTCGTAGGGGGTGATGGCGATGCGCCCGGCGGCGACGGCTTCTTTGATGCTGCGGTCGGATAGGATCATAATGGAGGCCACCACGGGTTGAAACCCGAGGCTGAGAAGTGCCCACCGCCTTCCAGGTCTGCCAGTGCAGTCCAGGGGACGGAAGAGACGGAAGATGAGAGATGGACGGCGGGGGGACCCCGCCCCTACGTCGTGTCTGCGCTGCCTTCCAGTGCTACGTCGGGTGTCATTCGGGTGATGCCCCTTCGGATCTGAGGCTCTTCCTCAGCCAGCGGAAGCGGGGGCCGGACATGGCGGGGACGTCCTCGAAGCCGACGGCACGGGCGCAGGCGGCGGCGGGGGCGTTGTCGCGGCCGACGCGAAGCCAGACCTCCGGGTAGGGGCGGCTGGCGGCGAGGAAGGCGCAGAGCCGGGACAGGAAGGCCTGGCCGACGCCGGCCGCGCGCAGGTCGGGGGCGACCAGGAGGTGCTGTATCTCCACGTCCTGCTCGACGGTGTCCTCGACGATCTCGGCGTAGGCGGCGAGGTCGCCGTCGCGGCGGAGGGTGAAGGCGAAGTCAGCCTCGTAGGTCCAGGCGGCGACCTGATCGGCGGTCAGGGGGAACTCGTCGGAGGCGGTCAGGGCGCGGGCATCCTCGGGGGTCGCCGCCCAGCTCGCGATCAGCTCGGCCTCGGGCATGGCGAGCGGGCGCATCTCAAATGCCGGCATCGCTCTCCCTATCGCTTTCGGCGGTCTCAGTCGTGGCTTCGGCAAGGTCAGCCCCGCGCGGGTGGCGGGCGAGGGCGCCGAGGACGCCGTTGACGAAGCGGCCCGACTCGGCCGTGCTGTACTTCTTCGCCAGCTCAACGGCCTCATTGACGACGGCGGCGACGGGAGCATCAGGGCGGTAAAGTAATTCATAGGCGGCGAGGCGCAGGAGATTCCTATCCACGGCGGCCTGCCGGTCGGGCGTCCAGTCGGGGGTCAGGGCGGTGATGCGGCCGTCAATCTCGGCCAGGTGGTCCAGAGTGCCGCGCACCAGTTCTTCCGAGTACAAGCGGTTCGCGCCTTCCAGCTTGGACTGGCCGAGGGCGGCTTCGATCACCTCATCGGTGGGCTGCTTGCCGAGGTCGAGCTGGAACAGCATCCGCAAGGCAAGCTCGCGGGCCTCGCGGCGCGTGTTGCGGCTCTCGCCGTGCGTGTAGTGGTGTTCCGGGTGTGGGTTAGTGCCGTCAGGTGTCATCTTGGGATTATTGTACCCGAACGCCGCGCCGGTTTTGCCGGTTTCCGATGCGCGATTCGATGCCGGGTGCTGCGCCGGGGTTTGCGCCAGCGCATGGGGGGTGGGTCGCGCAGGGACAGCAGCAGGAAGGCGAGGGCAGTCATGCCGAGGAACAGGAAGGCAGCGGCGTAGCCGTCGTCGGGGTGGACCGAGTCGGGCGCGAAGTGGGCCTGCTTGAAGAGGGCAACGCGTGTGAAGTGGACAAAGCCCCAGACGCAGAGGACGAGCGCCAGCCCGGCCCCGGCGGGGACGACGAGGCGCGGAAGGTCGGAGAGGCGGCGTGGCGGGCGGCGGCGGGGCTTGGGCATCTCAGTTGTGGCGTGGCCTTCCCCTGTCACGGTGCGGCCAGCACGTCGGCGGGCGTCAGGACGGCCAGGCCCGGCACGAGAGGCATGAACCGGGTGAAGTCGGTTGGGTTCCAGGTGAGGACTTTCCCAATGCCGGAAACGATGCAGACAGCAACAAGGCGCGTGTCGTGGACCTGCTTGCCGGACACTCCGGCGCGGCGGCACAGGTCGCGCCAGACGGCATGAAAGCCGTCCTCGGGGAGCATTCGGAAGAGAAGGCCGAAGCGGTCGAGTTCGGCGTCCACTTCGGCAATCGTCAGACCCAGGCCGTTGACGTTGAGGGGCCGAGTGCCAACGCTGCGGAACTCCACGAAGTTCTGCGGTGCGGCACGCGGGGTCTCGCCCGCGTCCGTCAGGCGATCCCGGGCTGCCTGCGTGGCCGCCGCTCGCGGGTCGTTGGGGCTAGTCAAACGCAGCAGGCAGGACGTGTCTACAAGGATACTCAACGTCCGTCATCCCCATAGATGCTCTCGCGGCTTGTGGCTTCCTGCGACAGGGCGACGCCGCGCGCCGGTCCAGGCCGACGCAGGAGCGCTTTCCATTCCGGCGAGCCTTGGCGCAATGGGGTCGGCACTGAGGGACTGCTTGAAGATGGCCCCGCTAATTCGGTGACCTGCTCCGGCGTGATGAGGCCAGCGTCGAACAAGGCGGCGGCGGCTTTCCGTAATTTTTCTTGATACGCTGCGTCGGCCTGAGCGGGGTTGGTAGGAATGTTCAGCGTGAGTGTCATTGGTGCGGCTCCGTTTCGGACGTAGGCGGATCACTATTTAGGATTCGGAGAGCGGTCTTGTGGGCGGAAGCTTTCATCTCCATCAAGCCTATAAAGGTCTGAGGACAGCCTTTTCACGCGCTGTATTTCGGCCGCGTTCAGGTGAAGCCCAGGCGCGTCCATCTTCTCGCGCAGCCGCTCGGCTTCGTCTTCATCACCATGACGCATGGCATCGTGTAACGAGATTAACAGATCGACGTACTGCTCGAAATAAAGATTCTCATGGAAGGGCTTGTGTTCTACTTCTTGCTGCATGAGCATCGCCCTTACAATCTTCGGCACATCAGAACGTCAACGCTTCGGCGCATCCCCGAGGCTTGTCTGGATGATACCCGAAAGGGTCGGGAAAAGAGGGCCTGGATAGGGGGCCGTTCTTATGAGTTGTCCCCATTGATCGTTCTTGCCAGGTCTTCTTGCTGCTGTCGTTTGCGCTTCAGGTCGGCCAGTTTCAGATTGTAGGCATCAACTTCCGCGTTGAACTTTTGCGTCGATTGTTGGTAGGAGGTGAGTTCATCGTTTGTTGAATTGACGAACCGATTGAAGTCATCGATTGATTCTTGACTGGATTGGTCTATCGCCAGCCGCTTACTGTCAACCAGATTGGAGTCAGACAGCCACTTGGCACGTTGTGCGTCGACGGTCACCTTATCCGCGTCGATCTGTGAACTTTCGAGCGTTACTTCTTTTTGCTCCTTGTCCACTTCTATCTGCAATCGCTTGTTTTCGGCGATTTGTGCGGGCGTCGCATAGGTATGGGGAATACTCCCACGTCCATGAACGATGTAAAAATCCCAGGTGAATTTTCCGCCGCTCAGGAAAGCCTTAGACCCGAATGCAGGCTCAACATCTGGCGCGGCCGCGTTGTAGGAGTAGACGTTGGCTGGCACATGAAAATCTTTCGTTGTTTTTGGGGCAACGTCGATCTCCGGCAACCGACTGAGATGCAGGTAGAGATGTTTATCAGTGGAGTTGGTAATTTCAAGTAGGGGCGGGTCCGCTGTCCCTGTCGCTTGCGCGAGAAAGTTGGCAGTATTTTCGCGGTGAGGCGTATAGTGGACAGAAAGCCAAGAGGCAGGCACCCATCCCTGATGACCTGAGCTGAACTGAATAACATTGAGCCAGCCACTTGAGTTGTCACGAGAAACCAGGACTGTCAAGTCGCCCGCATTTAATGTAGCGATCTTCGCGGCGGAGGGGCTTGGTGCCGAGTAGAGAGTGGTACTGTGCGTGACAATGCCGCTGTCAACGTGCGTCAAAGGTGATTGCCAGTGGGTGGGCGCAGGGGCAGACTGATGTCGAGTGGCTGCCGCCGAAACTGGCTTGAGCCTTTTAGCACCCGTGGACATCGCCGAATGCGATGGGGCCGCCGATTTGGACGGCAGTGGCTCACGCCGTGGCAGGGCTGTCGGTCGGAGTGGGACGAGTTCTGGCGTTGTGAGTGGGACAACGCTGGATGAATGAGGGGCAGAGCGAGCTGGGCCGGGTGACGCGGTCACCGTGGGGTTAGCGGCTGTGTAGTCTTCAATGAAACGATCCACAGAGATACCAACAGCCTGATTGATCATCGAACTCAGACCCTGGCTGTCGGAAATCCCTAATGATCCATTCGTCCAAGTGACAGCTAGCTCAGACGTAGGTTTCTCCCGTTGGACCGTCACATCCTCTTTGAGTTCCACTTCGACACAAAATGCATAACCCAATGTGCCGTTTCTTATTGTGTTAATAACGACACGGAGTTCATAGGGGACAGATGGCGTCGCGTCGGCTGAGACAGGAATTCTAGCGTTACTCAGCCGATTAAGAACATCCCCCTTGATGTTACCAACGACGACTCCGTCCGCTTCTGCATCTGCATCCACATCACTCACAGAAACCTTAAAACTCGGTAGCCTGACGAGTGTCTTCGCGTCATCAGAAAGAGATGCGCCCCGGACCTGGGTGGCAGCACAGGAAAACACCAAAAGAACGGCGAACAAAAAAGACTTCACTCCAGCAAAAACCTTTCTCTATTTTCTGAACTCTCACCTTCGGTATTTGGCGCGTTAGTTCTGGGCGGTCTTGCACCGCCGCGCCATCCCCAACCCGACCAACCCGAGTACTAGTAGGAGGCCGAACGAGGCTATCGTCGAGGCTTCGGGGACGGCAGGGGTAGCACTGATGTTAGTCACGAAGAGAGCACTGTTTGGTGCCCCTCCGGCAAAATAGACGAACGTGGATGCTGATCCAGCTGTCTCAGTGAACGAGTAATGCACCCCCAATTCTTGTGGGATTGTAGATAGTTGTAGGGGAATTACCTGGTTATTGGCATCTGCCACGGAGAAGTAAAGCCGGTTGTCCCCGCCGCCATCTGAGTTCACGTCGAACTGATACACATAGTCTTGGCCCGGTATGGTAGTGATCGTTTGCTTAAAGTCAGGGACGATGATGCCTGGATTGCCATTGACGATGCCGAATACGCCACTGTTAGAGAAGTACAGGTCGCCGTTCTGGACATAAGCATGCAGGTTCTGGCTGGCCCCACCGTCCTGTAAAATCCAGCCATTGGGGTCGAGAAGATTGCCGGGCACCTGGGCAACAGCCGCGCGCGAACATAAGAACAGACCTAGGGCGGCAAAGCCGAGGCTCGCCGATTTTGAGAAGTGCATTATGTCGTTTCCTTTCTTGGGGGAGAGTGTGCTTTAGGCCCACAATTGCTATCAGCCTGTGCATTGCTCATGCACACAGCCGGCCGACGGAAACGCGCGTGTTTCAGCCCGTCCCATTTTAATGGTAAAAGAGTACCCTGCAAAAATCATGCCAAGTACCAATACCAGCCGCTTTTTGAGCGGCGAATATTGCCGCGCCGGACGTTCCTTTAGGAACATCCGTTGCTCTCTGCGAAGAGCGCTCATGCTACGGGTCCACATGGGTCTGGAGGAACTTGGTGTTGAGGTCGCCTTTGCGGAAGAGGGCGTTGGCGAGGATCTTCTTATGATATTCTAAGTCGGTCTTGACGCCGCCGATCTCGACTTCATCCAAAGCGCGCTGCATGCGGTTGATGGCGGCGTCGCGGGTGTCGTCCCAGGCGATGATCTTGGCGAGCATGGAGTCGTAGTAGGGGGGGACGTCGTAGCCGGCGAAGACGTGGGTGTCGATGCGGACGCCCAGGCCGCCGGGGAGGCGTAGGGAGGTGATCTTGCCGGCGCTGGGGGCGAAGTCGCGGGCGGGGTCGCGGGCGGTCAGGCGGACCTCGATAGCGTGGCCGCGCCACTGGACGTCGCGCTGGCCGAAGGAGAGTTTTTCGCCCTGGGCGACTTTGATCTGCCACTTGACGAGGTCCACGCCGGTCACCATCTCGGTGATGGGGTGCTCGATCTGGAGGCGGGTGTTCATCTCCATGAAGTAGAAATGGCCGTCGGAGGCGACGATGAACTCGACGGTGCCGGCGCTGGTGTAGCCCGCCGCCCTGGCGGCCTTGACGGCGGCCTCGCAGACGCGCTTGCGGACGTTCGGGTCGAGGTGCGGGGCGGGGGCCTCCTCGACCATCTTCTGGTAGCGCTGGGTCTGGAGGGAGCAGTCGCGCTCGCCGAGGTGGAGGACGGTGCCGTGTTCGTCGGCGAGGATCTGGACCTCGATGTGGCGGAAGGTCTCGATAAACTTCTCGATGTAGACGTCGGCGTTGCCGAAGGAGGACTCGGCCTCGACCTGGGCGGTCTTCAAGATCTTGGGGAACTCTTCTTCGTTCTGGACCACGCGGATGCCGCGCCCGCCCCCCCCGCCGGCGGCCTTGATCATGACGGGGAAGCCGATCTTGGAGGCGACCTTGGCGGCCTCGGCGGGGTCGCGCAGGGCGGTGTTCGTGCCGGGGACGATGGGGACTCCGGCCTTCTCCATGGTGGCGCGGGCCTCGATCTTGTCGCCCATCATCTCGATGGCACGGACGGGCGGGCCGATGTATTTGAGGCCGATGGCGTCGCACATCTCGGCGAACGAGGCGACCTCGGCCAGAAAGCCGATGCCGGGGTGGACGGCGTCGCAGCCGGTGATGACGGCGGCGCTGAGGATGTTTGGCGTGTTGAGGTAGGAGCCTTTGCGCTCGGGCGGCCCGATGCAGACGGCCTCGTCGGCGAGCCGGACGTGGAGCGAGTCGGCGTCGGCCTGGGAGTAGACGGCGACGGTGGCGATCTTCATTTCGCGGGCGGCGCGGATGACGCGGACGGCGATGTCGCCCCGGTTGGCGATCAGGATTTTTTTGAACATAATGGTTGGGACCCGTCCCGCGATCTGTCGCGGGGCGGGGTTCATTCGCCCGTGTCCCCGCTGGCCGGGATGCTGCCGCCCCCGGTCGGTGGGAGGGTGACGCCGCCCGGCCCGCGCGCCGCCCCACCGGGGGTGGCGGGGGAACCGGCGGCGGGTGCCTGGGGCGCGTTGGGGCCGACGACGAGCGGCGCACCAGGGGGAGGCGGCGGGGCGGCGGGCGGGGCGGGACCCGCGCCGAGGACGACGGGCGGGGCGCCCAGGGCGGCACGGCCATGGCCGATCTCGGTGACAGTGCCGGTCGCGGGGTCGAGCTGGAACTGGCATCCGGGGGCGCGGATGACGTCGTCGCCGATGCCGCCGGACTTTTTCAGATCGTCGAAGGTCTGCGGCGGGTGGTCATTGTGGTCCTGCTTGTACATGGTCGAGGCCATGTTGAGCTGCGCCTGGTACTCGCTGCATGCCGTCCCGTAGGCCTGCTGCTCGGCGGCGGGTGCGCCGTTGTGGGAGCCGGCCTGGGGCTTCAGTATCTTGGTGTAGTACCAGGCGGAGAGGATGGCGACGATCACGAGCGAGACGAGCAGGCCGACCAGGGACCACTGGCCGCGCCGGAGTGCGGCGGGGCGGGCGGGGGCTTTGCGGGACACGGGCGTACTCCTTGGGTGCTATGGCTCGGGGCGCTAGGCGGCGAGCCGGAAGAGGGCCTGGCCATACTCGACGGGTGCGCCGTCCTCGACCAGCACGTCGGTGACACGCCCGCTCTCGTCGGCGACCACGTCGTTCATCAGCTTCATGGACTCGATGCAGCCGATGACCTGGCCGGGGCGGACGGCGGCGGCGTAGGGCAGCGGCGGATCGGCGTGGTGGAAGATGCCGACCATGGGCGCGAGGAGCAGCCGGGCCTCCTCGGGCGCGACCTCCGGCGTCCCCCCGGAGTCCGGGGCGGGCGCGACTTCCGTCGGGGCGGGCGGCGCGGCGGCCCCCGTGAGGGCGGGCGGGGCGGCGTGGAGCGCGCGGCGGGCGCACACGCGCCGGCCGTCCTGCTCCACGGTGATCTCGGAAACGGGGTATTCGCCCATGAGGGCCACGATCTGCTCGACAAGGTCCAGGTTCATTGGGGGGGATGATACCCGAAAACCGGGGCGCAAGAAAAGGGGGAGCAAGAAGAGGCAAGAAAAAGGGGGCGCGACGGATCGCGCCCCCTGTCCCTGCGCCCCCTCAGATCTTGAGCTTGAAGCAGGCGTACTCGATGACGCGCATGACCTGGGAGAGCAGGACGATGCCGAGGGCGAAGACGAACACCCAGGCGATGAGGGCGTAGGCGCTGTTGTGCAGGGCGGGGATGCCGGTCGGGTCGGCGACGCCGAGCGTGAAGCGCCGGGTCAGGTCGTCCAGGCCCAGCAGGATCTTGTTGACCACGGCGTTGAGGACGGGGAACTGCCAGACCAGGAGGCCGGGCACGGCGATGAGGGCGGCGACGGTGAGCGCCTTGTGCTTCTGCCGCTGGTGTTCGTTGTAGATGATGCAGTTACGGCACCGCTCGGCCTTGGCCGCAGGCGACAGGTTCTTGCGCGGGCCGGCGAGCGCGTCGTTCTGGTGGGCGCGGGCCATCTGGTCCTTCCAGTCAGGGGCGATCATGGCCTGGAGAACGATGCGCTCCTCGCACATGCAGCCCTCCTTGTACCACCAGCAGGGGCCTCTGCGCCTGATGTGGATGGGGCACTTGGCGCGGATGTGGTCGCGGCAGTAGGGACCCTCCCAGCAGCGGCCCAGGAAGACCTGGCGCTGCTTGGACTTCGGCTGGGTCTTGGTGCCCGCGCCGTATTTGGCGTTGGCGCGCTGGATGGCGGCGACGTCGGCGGCGGCGGCGACGCGCCGGACCAGCTCGACGATGGTCCAGAGCGCGCCGGGCACGGCGAACATCCAGGCGAGGCTCTGGAAGTCGGCCACGACGGTGGTGCTGGCGTTGCTGGCGGTGATCCTCTTCACCGGGTAGATCTGGTTCGCCAGGAAGGACGGCCCGGCGTAGAACAGGGCGGCCGCGCCGAGCAGCCAGTAGCCGATGCCTTCCACCTGGGCGCAGGAGGTCAGCAGGGCGGCGAGCATGAGGAGGCTGGAGGCCTGGAGCAGATGGAAGACGAGGTTTATGTTGTCGAGCTGCAAGGCCCGGCGGGCGGCGGGAAGCTGGCCCATCGCCTGGTGCGACCACGCGCCGCTGAGAAGCCCCCAGTTCAAATAGAGGGTCAGCAGGATGGTGACGAGGGCGGCAGGGCCGAGGACGCGGCGGGCGAACTCGTCGAGCTTGGGGGTGCCCGTCCCCTTTCCCTTCTTCACGGGGCGCCGGGCGGCGGGCAGCGGCGCTTCGGTCAAATCAATACGTTCGGGCATGGGCACTATCCTTACCGGCCCTGAGTGACCGGCGGGCTATTTGACGCGCTCCAGGTATTGGTCGCTGCGGGTGTCTATCTTGATCTTGTCGCCGAGCTTGACGAAGAACGGGACGGTGACGACCGCGCCGGTCTCGACGGTGGCAGGCTTGCCACCGCCGGAGGCGGTGTCGCCCTTCTCGCTGCCGGCGGTCTCGGTGACTTCCAGCTCGACAAAGGGGGGGACCTCGATGCCGATGATGGCGTCCTTGTGGGTCATGACGCTCAGGTCCATGTTCTCCTTAAGGTACTTGACTCCGCTGCCGATCTGTTCCTTGCTGACGCTCGACTGCTCGAAGGTCTGTGGGTCCATCAGGAAGTACTCGGTGCCGTCGTTGTAGAGGTACTGCATGGGGCGTCGCTCCAGGAAGGCCTGTTCCATGCGCTCGCCTGCGCGCCACGTCTTATCAATGGAGCGGCCGTTCTTGATGTTTTTCAGCGTCGAGCGCACGAACGCCCCGCCCTTGCCGGGCTTGACGTGCTGGAACTCGGTGATGGTATAGATGTCCCCATCCATGACGATGGAGATGCCGTTTCTAAATTCGCTGGTGTCCATGGCGGAAACAAAAACTCCTGCACTGATTATTTTTTACACTAAAAGCCCATAACTCGCGGTACAATGTGGAACGATACTGCGGAAGCAGAAGTGACCGCCCAATTGCAGACATGGGATTGATACGAGATTATAGCATATCGGCGACGCTTTGACAACCAACGTCGTGCCCGGCAGTTCACGCCCACAGCTTGAAGGAAACACGATGCAGACAACCCGACGGACCGCATGGCCGACATCATTCTCGCTGACGCTCGGCTTCGCGCTGACGTTCAGCCTGTTGTCGTGGCCCGGCCCGGCCGGCGCGGCCCCATCGCCGAAGCGCACACACACCCACACACGCCCTTCCCGTTCCCATCCCGCGCGCGTGCCCCTCGCGCGGCCTTCCCGCGCCTGGTCCTCCGTCATCGTCGAGTGGCGCGGGGCGCGGACGGCGTCCGGCCTGCGCCGGATGCGGGCGCTGGGCATGCGCGCGGACCGGCCGCTGCCGCTGATCGGCGCGGACGCGCTGCGCCTGCCCTCGCCGAACCTCGCGCGGCTGGCCGTGCTGCCGTTCGTCCGGCACGTCTCCCCAGACCTCACCTGCCGGAAAAGTGACGAGTACACGGTCGGCGCGACGGGCGCGGACGTGGCGCTCGCACAGAGCGGGCTGACGGGCGCGGGCGTCACCGTCGCCGTCCTGGACAGCGGCATCCAGTCGGAGCGGGCGGACATCCAAGGGCGCACGGCGGCAGCCGTAGATTTCACGGATGACGCGCCCACGCCGGAAGACACGCCGGGCGACGCCTGCGGGCACGGGACGCACATCGCCGGCATCATCGCGGGCGACGGGACCGCGTCCACCGGCCCGGCCTTTTTCCGCACCTTCTACGGAATCGCGCGTCAGGCCGGCCTGGTTGACGTCCGCGTCCTCGACGGGAACGGGCAGGGGACGGTCAGCGGCGTCATCCGGGGCATCGAGTGGACGGTCGCGCACAAATCCGACTACGGCATCGGGGTCCTCAACCTCTCGCTCGGACACAGTGTAGGGGAGAGCTACACGACGGACCCGCTCTGCCAGGCCGTCGAGGCGGCCTGGAAGTCAGGCATCGTGGTGGTCTGCGCGGCGGGCAACGAGGGCCGACTGTGCCAGCGGTCCGGTCGGCGGGGCAGTTTCCAGGGCCGGCTGGCCGGTAATGAGGGTTGGGGGACCGCTTACGGCTCGATCCAGTCGCCCGCCAATGATCCGTATGTGATCACGGTCGGCGCGACGAAGTCGGTGGACGGCAACCGCGCCGACGACTCGATCGCGACCTATTCAAGCCGCGGCCCGTCGCGCCTGGACTTCGTCCTGAAGCCGGACCTGGTCGCGCCGGGTAACCGGATCGTCTCGGTCAACGCGAACGGCAGCTATCTGGATGCGAACTTCGGCCCGATCAGCGGCGTCGGCCTGTCCGAGTACAGCACACTGACGGACGCACCCGCCGACACCTACCTGCGCCTGTCGGGGACCTCCATGGCCGCGCCGGTGGTGGCGGGGGCGGCGGCCCTGCTGCTCCAGTCCGACCCGACGCTCACGCCGGACACCGTCAAGGCGCGTCTGATGGCGAGCGCGGACAAAGCCGGCTATGGCCTTTCGGGGGCGGGCGACGACGACCCTTGTACCTACGGCGCGGGGTATCTGGACATCCCCGCCGCCCTGCAAAGCACCTTGATCGCGACCCAGCCCGCCCTCAGTCCATTGCTCGTGTGCGACGCTTCCGGGCTGGTTTCGATGGATGCGGCACCGCTGCTGTCCGACTCGGGCGGTTTCTGGGGGACAGGTCTGCTGGACCCGGCCATCATCTGGGGACAATCAGCACCTCTCTATGTGGAGTCAAAGTCAGACAGGGCCATCATCTGGGGGGAGTCAAGCAGGGCCATCATCTGGGGGGAGTCAATCGGCGCACAAAGCGTCTGGGGCGACGCAATCATCTGGGGCGAACACTCCAACAGTGTGGATTTATCTTCCACGGCCCTGATCGGTGACCCTGATGCCTTGGCTTATGGGCCGTTGAGTTTCCTGCGCCCGTAAGGAGAATCTCATGCAGGCTCTGCCACGCAATGCCCGCCTTTTCGTCGGCTTTATCGGTTCTTTAGGTCTTCTCTCCTTGCTGGACGCTTTGTGCTTCCCGGTCGCCGCTCGGCCGGGGCCGCACTGGGAGAAGGGAATATTTCTGGCCCTGAGCATCCTCGCGGGGGGGGCTAAAATCCGGCTAACGCCGCGCGGATCGGCAGAAAACATCGGCTCTTTGTCGCTCTTGTTTGCGTTGACGTATGTGACCCTGCTTCGGTTCGGCCCAAGTTTGGCCATGCTGGTAGGCTGCCTGAGCACCCTCTCAGCCTGCTTCTACCCTAAGCGCCAGCGGGTCCACCAAGTCATCTTCAATCTCGGCCTCATAGCCGTCTCGACGTTCACTGCGGGCCGGGTCTTCCTTTGGGTCAGCGGCGGCTCATTTCCAGCCGAGTTGTTTCCTCTATTCACCACCGTGATGGCGTCTTGCCTCGCGTTCTTCTTGATTAATAGCTTGGGGGTGGCTTCCATTATTGCCCTATCCACGGGCAAGAACCTGGGTCACATCTGGCGTGACTCGTTCCTGTGGACTGCGCCGTCTTACTTCGCTGCGGCTAGCGCGGGGACGCTTGCCATCCTGCTCCTGGGTAATCAGGTCGGGGCGGTGCTGCTGTTCTTCACGCCCGTGGCCGCGCTTACCCACCTCGCCTATGCGCTATCGCAGCGTCGGGCGGAGGAAAACCAGGAGAGTCAGCAGCGCATCCAGGAGCTTCAGACGCACGAGGCGCAGCTCGCGGAGGACTTGCGGCACGAACACCAGATCGCCGAGACGCTCCAGCGGTCTCTGCTGTCCGCGCCCGCCGAGGACGCCTTCGCCGGCCTGTGCGTCCACACGGAGTACGAGCCGGCCTGGAAAGAGGCGCTGGTCGGCGGCGATTTCTACGACGTCCTGGCTTTGGGCGAGGGCCGTGTGGCTTTCGTGGTCGGCGACGTGACCGGCAAGGGTCTGGCGGCGGCGACGCACACGGCGGAAGTCAAGTTCGCGCTGCGGGCGATCCTGCACGAGCATCCGGAGCCGGCGCGGGCACTGACGCGCTTGAACCGGTTCCTGATGCAGCCGCAGCCGGGCGGCCCCGAGCTGCCGCTGGTTGCGGTCGCTTTGGCGGTGGTGGACGCGCGGACGGGCGAGGCGGCGGTTGCCTCAGCGGGGGCAGAGTACCCACTGCTGCTGCGGGCGGGCGGCGGGGCGGAGGCGCTCCGGGCGGGCGGGATGCTGCTGGGGACCTTGCGGGATGCCGAGTACGAGGCGCAGACGCTGCGCCTGCTGCCGGGCGACAGCCTGCTGCTGGTGACGGACGGGCTGACGGAGGCGCGCGGCGGGAGTCAGTTCTTCGGCTACGAGGGCCTGAAGTGGGCCGCGCAGCGGGCGCAGGCGGCGGGCGTGGTCCGGCTCGGGCAGGAGATCATCGCGGACGCCAAGCGGTTCACCGGGGGCGCGCTGCACGACGATGTCTGCCTGTTGGTGGTGCGGCGCGAGCCGGAGGCGGCCCGCGTGCCGTCCGTCCCGCTCACCTTCTCGACGGGTGGGCGCACCGTTACCGCCGCTCCAGTGCCTTTGACGACCGGGCGGCAGTGACGCCGTCATGTTGCGGGGCGTAGGGGGTCGGACGCCTGCGCCGCCTGATATCCGTACCACCCCCTCCTTCCCCTCTTTAGTCCCCTCTCTGGCTTTCGCCGCCGGGCCGCTCTCCGGCGGCCTGTTCTTCCGGCGGCGGCTGAACAACCCGATCATGCTCCGCGTCAGTCCGCATGATTTTTGCTCGTCCGTGGCTCTCTGGCGAACAGAATCGATACGGCTCGCCCCCGCTGGACCTGATGGCGGCGGGGCACATGTTCCTGATGATCCAGGACTGCAAGAGGCGCTACGATGCTAAATCCATTCTCAAAATCCAAGACTTCTGTGGAACACCAGCTAGACAAGCTGGGGAGTGTTGGTCTGCGGCTGACAGAGGGTGTCAAGGTTGATGACCTGTTTCTGTATGACAGTCGTGAAAACATGGAGAGAGAGCCATACAGCGCGCTCATCGCAGCACTCGGCTACAGCACGGAAGACGGTGAGGATACGGCCTTTTGCCGGAGCCTATGGATGTGTGACTATGAAGGCATTGAAGACAGCGGGGACTATGTTGTCCTTATGAAGCATCTGCAAGTATTGAGCGAGGAGCGGCCAGCGTTGTCCGACATTCAAGACCATGTGGAGATCGGGGATAATAAAGCGTGGATTGAATTCGATCTTAATGCTCATAGGGTTCATTGGGACCTTGAAGTCGATGACGATTGGCTTGACCCCTTCCTGTTCGTAAAATATGATCAGCTACTTGCCGAACACACAGATGTACGCATCTACTCTAATCATACAGATTTTGGCCAATTGGCACTACTCGGCTGCTTCACCAGTAACCAGTTCGACAAGTTCAAGAGATCATCAAAGGTAAAGTTTATGCTGATCGCCGATCAACTCTGAGGTCCCAGGAAAGAAGCATCAATGACCAAAGTTCTTGTCATAGATAATTACGACTCGTTCACCTACAACCTCGTGCAGTATTTGGGCGAGATGGGGGCGGAACTGGACGTGCGGCGCAACGACACCCTGACGCTGACGGACGTGGCGGCGCTCGCCCCCGAGAAGATACTGATCTCGCCGGGGCCGGGCACGCCGGACGACGCGGGCATCACGCTGGACCTGATCCGCGAGTTCGGGCCGCGTACCCCCATCTTCGGCGTCTGCCTGGGGCAGCAGGCCATCGGGCAGGCGTTGGGGGGGCGAGTGATCCGGGCGGACAAGCTGATGCATGGCAAGACTTCCCTGGTCAACCATCGTGGGCAGGGCGTTTTCCAGGGCCTCCCCACCCCGCTCGAAGCCACACGCTATCATTCGCTGGTGGTGGAGCGGGCGACTTTGCCCGACTGCCTGGAGATCACGGCGGAGTCGGACGACGGCGAGATCATGGGGCTGCGGCATCGGTCGTGGCCGCTGGAGGGGGTGCAGTTCCATCCGGAATCGGTGCTGACCGAACACGGCAAGCAGATGGTGCGAAACTTCCTAGAACGATGACTCTTAGCGCGGCCTGTGTGTCATAATAGACGCATGAACCTTTACGAAAAGCGCCTCAGCCGGGTGCGGACGGCGATGCACGAGAACGGGCTGGATACGCTCATCCTGACGCCGGGCGCGGCCATGCAGTACCTCACCGGCTTCTCGGAACACGGCTCGCGGTTCCTGGCACTGGTCGTGCCGGACGATCAGCCGTGGCTGTTCGTGACGCCCGCCTTGAACGCCGGGCAGGCGCGTCAGAATCCCGCCGAGGTGATAGACATCCGCGTCTGGGACGACGCACAGGGCTGGGAAACTCTGCTTGCCACGTTAAGCAAAGACCTGATGCTGGACATCGGCATCGTCGGCCTGGACGATGACATGCCGGCCCGGTTCGCCTTGAAGATCCAGGAGCTGATGCCGACCGCGCTGCTGAAGCTCGCGGGCGCGGCCCTCGCCCCCCTGCGGGCCATCAAAGACGCTTCAGAGCTGGCCGCCTTGCAGCGCGCGGGTGAGGCGACGGACGCGCTCATCCCCATCGCCTATGAAGCCTGCCAAGTCGGCGCGAGCGAGAGGGAGATCAGCCTCGCGATCGGGCAGAGCATCGCACGAGCCGGGTATCAGGACTCATTCGCGCCGATCATCGGGGCGGGGGCGAACGGGGCCTCGCCGCACCACAACACGGGCCGAACGAAGGTGAAGCGGGGCGACGTCGTCATTCTGGACTTCGGCGCGATGGCGGACGGCTACCACGGCGACATCACCCGGACGGTCGCCGTCGGCGAAGCGTCGGACGAGGCCCGGCACGTTTACGACGTGGTTTACCGCGCCTATTCGGCGGGGGTGGACGCCGTCGTGCCGGGCGCGACCGCGCATGACGTGGACGCCGCCGCCCGTCAGGTCATCACGGACGCGGGCTACGGCGAGTTCTTCATCCACCGGACGGGCCACGGCATCGGGCTGGACGACCACGAGGCCCCGTACATGCTGTCCGGCAACTACACGAAGCTGCTGCCGGGCCACTGCTTCTCGGTCGAGCCGGGCATCTACCTCCCCGGCAAGTTCGGCGTCCGCCTGGAAAACATCCTGACCGTGAAGGACGATGGCACCGCCCACGTCTTCAACGAGGCTATCTCGCCGGAGATGCCGGTGCTGTAGACACGCCGTTGCGGGTAGACCCATAGAGGGCGGGGACAAGCCCCTACCCTATAGGCGTACCGTAGGGGTACGGCTTGCCCCTGCCCTCTTTTGCCACCGTTATCCGCTAGAAAGCCATCCCCTTGAAACTCATCGCCGACGCCCTGATTGACCTGCCGTTCACCCTCGACTTCTGCGCGCGGGGGCCGGACGTGGACCCGCTGGTCTGCACCGTGAACGGCATGGATGCGACGCTCTTCTTCCCGCCCTCTCTGTCCGAAGGCACCGACGGCAAGGGCATCTTTGGAGACTGGGCCTGGTGGACCGGCAAGACACTGCGCCTGGTCCTGGAACAGACCTTGGAAGGCGGCGAAGACACGGAAGCCTTGCGCGACACCGCCTTGGCGACGGGCCAGGAGGTTTTCCGCCGCTTCCTGAACGCCTACCGCTGGCGCTTCGGCCGGCCGGACGTCCACCCCATCACCCTGGACCCGCGCGTCCTGTCGCTCTCCGTGCAGCACGATGACGGCATCGTGGAGGCGCTGTCGGAACCGATGGCGGCCTTCTTCTACCAGAACATGCCGACCAAGCCGCCCCTGGAAACCTCGGTCAACACGACGACGCTGGACACATTGCGCGGCGACGTTCAGGCGGGTGTCGCGCCGCCGCTGGCTGGGCAGTTGCGGCTAGACGCCGAGGCGTTAGAGGCCCAGGGAGAGGCGGAGCGGGCGGAAATGGTGCGCGGGCTGATTCATTCGTGAACGCAGAGCCAACAGATTTCATCGAAGACGCGGCGGGGGTCATTGAGCATTACGGGGGATGGCCTACGTTGCACGACGGCCAAATCCTAAACGTGAGCATTGACAGCCATGAGGGGACGATAGACGCATTGGTTGGCTTGTGCGATGCAGAGTTCCCGTCTGAGAGAGCAACGATTATGGCCTTACGGTGGGAAGGTGTTACTGATTTCCAACTGGCTTCGGCAAATCTTGACGGTGTTCTCTATGAAGTGGCGTTTGCCAGGACCAAAGGCGGAGCGGAAACGCGGTTCATATCAAAAACAGGCGGCATCACGGGGCGGATACGCGCCGCCCGCATCAAAGTCACCCGCTACGAACCGGGGGAAGAATGAAGCAAGCAATACAGCATCTGATTGACGGCAACCATCTGACCGAGGCGGAGGCGTCCGACGTGATGCGGCAGATCATGGAGGGGAAGGCGACGGACGCGCAGATCGCCGCCCTCGCCGTGGCCCTGCGGATGAAGGGGGAGACGGTAGAGGAGATCACCGGCTTCGCCCGCGTCATGCGCGAGTATGCCGTTCCTGTCCCCGTCAGCACCGACAAGGTCATCGTGGACACTTGCGGGACGGGCGGCGACTCGCTGAAGACGTTCAACGTCTCAACAGCGGCGGCCTTAGTCGTGGCCGCCGATGGCCGGCTCGCCGTCGCCAAGCACGGGAACCGGGCGGCGACCTCTAAGTGCGGCAGCGCGGATGTTTTGGAGGCGTTGGGTGTCAAGCTGGACCTGCCGCCGGACCAGCTTGGGAAATGCATCGAAGAGGTCGGCATCGGGTTCTTGTTCGCGCCCTCCATGCACCCGTCGTTCCGGTATGCCGCCGGGCCGCGCAAGGAGATCGGCATCCGCACCGTCTTCAACCTGCTGGGACCATTGACGAACCCCGCCGGTGCGCCGGTGCAGCTTATCGGCGTATATGACGGCGCGGTCTGCGAGACTCTGGCCCATGTGCTCCGCAATCTAGGCAGCCACCGCGCTCTGCTCGTGCATGGCGTGGATGGATTGGATGAGCTGTCAACACTAGGTCTGACGGCAGTAAGCGAACTGAAGGATGGGCAGGTGACATCGTACACGCTGGACCCGGAGTGGGATTTGGGCATTGCGCGGGCGACCATCGAACACATCGGGGGCTGTGAAAGCCCGGCCGAGAACGCCGACATCCTGCTGCACATCCTGAAGGGGAAGGACCGGGGGCCGCACCGGGACATCGTCCTGCTGAACGCGGCGGGGGTGCTGATGGTCGCGGGCGTGGAAGAGGATTTGGAGGCGGGCATGGAGCGCGCCGCCGCGCTGATCGACAGCGGTGCGTCGCTGGCGGCGCTGGAACGGCTGAAGGAGTTCACGAATGCCTGAGCCGACGATCCTGGATACCATCCTGGCGCACAAGCGGGAGGAGGTGGCGGCGCGCAAGGCTAAGACGCCGTACATCGAGGAGGCCGCGCGAAACATCGGCTGGGTGTGCCGGGACTTCCTGCGCGCCCTGCAAGCGCCGCCGGTCGGTCTGCTCGCGCTGATCGCCGAAGTCAAGAAAGCCTCGCCCTCGGCGGGCGTCATCCGGCCCGGTTTCGACCCGGTGCAGATCGCCCGCGTCTACGAGCAGAGCGGCGCGGCGTGCCTGTCCGTGCTGACCGATGAGCAGTTCTTTCAGGGCCATGACGCTTACCTGACGACGATCCGCACGGCGGTGGATGTGCCATTGCTGCGGAAAGACTTTGTTATAGACGCCTTCCAGATCTATGAGGCGCGCGTCATCGGGGCGGATGCGGTTCTCTTGATCGCGGCGGCCCTCAGCCCCACTCAGCTTGCCGACTACCGCGCCCTGGCGGGAGAGATCGGGATGACGGCCTTGGTGGAGGTCCACACGGAGGCGGAGATGCAGGTCGCCTTGGGCGCGGGATCCAAGCTAATCGGCATCAACAGTCGGGACTTGAACACATTCGTGACCGATCTGGGGACGGTGGAGCGGCTGGCAGCCCCGGTGCCGGACGGCGTGACATTAGTGGCGGAGAGCGGCATCAAGACGGTGGCCGATGTCAGACGCGTGGCGGAGGCGGGGGCGAAGGCGGTTCTGGTGGGCGAGACGTTCATGCGCGCGCCGGACATCGGGGCAGCGGTGCGGGGATTGCTGAGTTGGGAGGAGAAGCGACAATGAACCCTGACGAAAACAAACAGATCATCCGCGACTCTATCCAGGCGGTCTGGATAGAGCAGAACATTGATGCGCTCCCGGACTTCTGGACGGCGGACTGCATCAACCATGCCATGCCGGATGGCGCGGACAACCGCGGGCTGGCCGTTCTTCGGGCTTACCATGAGCAGTTCGGCGCCTTTCTTTCCGCCTTCTCGGACGTGCATATTGAGATCCTGCAACAGATCGCGGAGACGGATCGGGTCGTTACTCAACTGCTGACACGCGCCCGGCATACAGAACCGTTCATGGGCATCTCCCCGACGGGGAAAGACGTCTCACTCGCAACCATCCGCATTGATCGTTTACAGGGCGGCAAGATCGCGGAACATTGGTCGGTCGCAGACATGGCCGGCTTCATGCAGCAGCTAACGTGACACCCCGCGTCTTCAAAGCGCTTCCCGGACGGCCTTGACGACCGTTTCTTCCGCCTCAGCCAGCGGCACGTTCAGGGTGCAGCCGGAGGCCATCCGGTGGCCGCCGCCGCCGAAGCGGGCGGCGATCTCGGCGACGTTCACGCTCTCGCGGGCGCGCAGGGAGACGCGGATGGGGCCGGCCTCCATCTCGCGGAACAGGATGCCGACCTCCGCGCCGCGCACGCCGCGCACATAGTTGACGACGCCCTCGGTGTCCTGATCGGTCGCGCCGAGGGTGCGGAAGTCGTGGGCCGTGATGCGGGTCCAGACGACCTGACCGTCGGGGGTCTGCGACAGGGCGGCGAGGGCGGCCCCGAGCAGGCGGGTGGCGGCGAAGGTGCGGTTGTCGAAGACGTGTTCGGAGACGTGCGCGGGCGGCGCACCGGCTTCAAGCAACTTTGCGGCGACGCGCAGGGTGTTGGGGGTGACGTTCTGGAAGCGGAACGAGCCGGTATCGGTGATGATGCCGGTGAAGAGGCAGGTGGCGATTTGGGGCGTGACGGGCACGTCGAGCGTCTGGAGCAGGGCGTAGACGATCTCCGCCGTCGAAGCCGCCAAGGCATCGAGGACGCGGATGTCACCGAAAGCACCCGCCGTGACGTGGTGGTCAATGTCCACGACGCGCCGGGCGCGGGCGATGAGCGGCTTGACCATCTCGCCGACACGGGCCAGCTCGCCGCTGTCCACGACGAGTGCCAGGTCGAACGTGGGAACGTCCGTCGCCATGACGATCATTTCCGCACCCGGCAGGAAGCGCAGGATGTCGGGGACACCGTCTTGGGAAAGGCAGACGAGGTCTTTGCCCAAGGGGATCAAGGCCAGGGCCAGCCCGAGCAGAGAGCCGAGCGCATCGCCGTCGGGATTGACGTGGCAGGCCATAACGATGGTTTGGCTTTCACCGATGGCCGCGACCGTTTCGGCGAGAGGCCGCATCAGGGCGTTGGCTTCGGCGGTGTTCATTCTGCCGCTCCGGCTTCTTCCAGAGGCGCTTCGGCTTCTTCGGCGGGCGGCTTGGGCCGGGCGTCGTCCTCGCGTTTGACCTGTTCCAGCACTTCAAAGATGTGGCTGCCGCGCTCGATGGCCTCGTCATACTTGAAGGTCAGAGACGGGACGTTGATGAACGCCTTGGACTTCTTGAGCTGCTCGCGCAGGACGCCGGTCGCGCCGCGCAGCAGGTTCAGCTTGTCGCGCCGGGCTTCTTCGGTCCCGAGGACGCTGACGTAGACCGTCGCCTGCTTGTAGTCGGCCGTCACATCCACGTCGGTGATGGACAGCAGGCCCTCCTGGAAGCGCGGGTCGCGCATCTCGCGCCGGATGATCTCGGACAGCACTTCGCGGAGCTGGTCCTGCAACCTCTGTTTACGGGTCGCTGGCATGGTAGTCTCTTTCAGAGCATCTCGATCTCGCTGTGGCCTAGATCCACGCGCGGGTTGCTCTCGATGTGGTCAATCACTTTGTCTAGCACTTGGTGGGCGAACGAGGCGTCCGTGGCGACAAGGGCGATGCCGATGGTCGCCTTGCGCCAGATGTCGTGGTCGCCCACTTCCGTGGCCGAGATGTTGAACTCGCTCCGCAGGTGGGCGAGCAGGCTTTTCAAAACCTGCCGCTTGTCCTTGAGCGAGTTCGCCTCCTCGATGTGCAGTTCCGCCGTCAGAAGGCCGATGGTCATAGGAAAAGAGGGCGGGTTTCCCCGGCCCCCGTGGGTTACAGCGTCCGCTCGACGCGGCGCATCTCGTAGCACTCTAGGGTGTCCTGCGGGCGGTCGTTGACCGGCTCCTGCGGGTCGTAGCCGGGGATCAGGATGCCGCATTCGAAGCCCTGGGCGACCTCGCGGGCGTCGTCCTTCTCGCGGCGCAGGGTGTCTATCTTACCGTCGAAGACCTGCCTGCCGCCGCGCTTGACGCGGACCTGTGCGCCGCGAACGACCTTGCCGCTCGTGATGTAGGAGCCGGCGATGCTGCCGCCGCCACGGGGCAGCTTGAAGACGGCCCGGACCTCGGCAGTGCCCAGGGCGACCTCCTCAAAGATCGGGTCGAGCAGGCCGGCCATGGCGCGCTTGACGTCGTCAATCAGGTCGTAGATGACGCGGTACTCGCGGATCTCGACGTGTTCGGCTTCGGCCAGCCGCTGGGCGGCGGTTTCGGCCCTGGTGTTGAAGGCAACGATAAGGGCCGAAGACGCCGAGGCCAGCAGGACGTCCGAGTCGGAGACGGCCCCGACGCCCGACGAGATGAAGCGGACCTTGACTTCGGCGTGCTGGATCTTCTCCAGGGACTGCCGGATGGCCTCGACCGACCCCTGCACGTCCCCCTTGATGATCAGGTTCAGCTCCTTGCTCGCGCCGTCCTTGAACTGCTTCTGCAAGTCTTCCAAGGTCACCGGGCGGCGCGTGTTCAGCTTCTCATCGCGCGAGTCCGAGGCGCGCTCCCCGGCGAGCTGCCGTGCGGTCTTCTCGTCCTTGACCACTTCCAGGCGGTCCCCGGCGGCGGGGACGCTGCCCAGGCCCAGGATGACGACGGGGGTGGCCGGGGTGGCGGTCTTGACGCGCTGCCCCAGGTCGTCCAGCATCGCCTTGATGCGGCCGAAGGACGAGCCGGCGACGATGGAGTCGCCCATCTTGAGCGTCCCCTGGTCCACGAGGATGGTGGCGACCGCGCCGCGCCCCTTGTCGATCTCGGCTTCAACGACGGTGCCGGTGGCGGGGGCGCTGGGATCGGCCTTCGGCTCGACCTCGGCGTCGGCGACGAGCAGGATGGTTTCCAGTAGGTCATCCAGGCCCAGCTTCTCCTTCGCCGAAACCTCCACGACCTGCACGGTGCCGCCGTAGGCCTCGGGCATGACGTCGTACTGGGTGAGCTGCGTCATGACGTTGGTCGGGTTCGCGCCGTCCTTGTCGATCTTGTTCATGGCGACGACGATGGGGACTCCGGCGGCCTTGGCGTGGTTGATTGCCTCGATGGTCTGCGGCATGACGCCGTCATCGGCGGCGACGACCAGGACGGCGATGTCGGTCACCTGCGCGCCGCGCGCCCGCATGGCGGTGAAGGCCTCGTGGCCGGGCGTGTCCAGGAAGGTGATCTTGCGCTTGGTGCCGGGCGTGTTGGGGTCGTCCACTTCCACCTGATACGCGCCGATATGCTGGGTGATGCCGCCGAACTCGCCCGAGGCGACTTTGGCGTGGCGGATGGCGTCCAGGAGGGAAGTCTTGCCATGATCCACATGGCCCATGATGGTCACGACGGGGGGGCGGGCGACCGGCCCGGCGGCCTTCTGGCGGGGCTTGGCGGCGACGACGGCGACGCGCGGGGCGGTGGGAGCGGCGGCGGGCGCGGCTTCGGCCTTGGGCGCATCGGAGACGATGTTGATGGCGACCTTGTAGCTCTTGGCGAGCCGCGTGGTCACTTCGGGGCTGAGTTTCTGGTTCAGCGAGGCGAGAACGCCCAGGCCCATCAACTTCTTCTGGATGTCCGGGGCCGCGACGCCGATCAGTGTCGCGAAATCTTTCAAAGTGATGACGGTGGGCACGTCCACCACGCGAGCCGGGTCTGCGGCGACCACACTCGAGGCGGGAGGGGGAGCGGCACCGTTGGAAGGGGCGGCGGGCCGCGCCGCGCCGTTGGCGGATGCGCCGTTGCCTGACGTACCGTTGCCGTTCTGGACGGCGGCACCGTTGTTGCCTGCCTTGCCGTTCATGCGCTGGCGCACGCTCGTGACGGCGGCGTCCGGCAGTGTGCTGGAGGGGGTCCGGGCAGGCTCGCCCATGTCCTTCAGCATATCCAAGAGTTCATTATTAGAGACGTTCAGCTCTTTCGCTAGATCGTAAATACGCACACCTGACATAGAATCAATTCACCTCTCGTTTGCATCGTTTAATTCATTCGGTCGCTCCTGTGGGCTGCACGGCGGCCCCAGTTTTTTCCGTTACTTCTTTGGCTGCTTCTTCCTTCGTGACCTTTGCCGCGAGGCTTTTCAGGGCCTCCGCCAGTGCAGGCGGCACCGAGCCGGCGGACAGGGAGCGCTCAAAACGCTTCTGCTTGATGGCCTTGTCAATGCAGTCGGCGGAGGCGCAGATATACGCGCCCCGCCCGTTGGCCTTCCCGGTGGGGTCCACGGCGACGCCGCCGCCATCCTTCTGCGGGGCGCGGACGACCCGGAGCAGGGTCTTCTTCTCCGACGGCTGCCGGCAGACCACGCAGGTCCGTATCGGGATGTGGCGCGTTTTCATCATCGTTATGGGTCGTCAGGCGGCCCCGACAGCCTCACGGCAGGTCCAAGCCACCCGACCAACTCTAGCCCTCATCGTCCTCTTCGTCCAGCATCTTCAGCATGTCGGCCGTGATGGTCACTTCGTCGCCGTAGGCGACGGCGTCGCCGCTCTCGTCGGTCGGCAGGACGACGGCACCCTCGCCGGCCAGGGCGGAAGCCGCCGTGCGGCCCGCGCCGCGCTCCTCGGCCTCGACCTCCTCGGCGGCCCGCGTGAAGGCGGCCTTGGCCTCCTGCGACTCGGAGCGGATGTCGATGCGCCAGCCGGTCAGGCGGGCGGCCAGCCGGACGTTCTGGCCGGACTTGCCGATGGCGAGCGAGAGCATGCTGTCCGGGACGAGGACGAAGCAGGACTTCTTCTCCTCGTTGACGCGCACCTGGACGCTCTTGGCGGGCGACAGGCTCTCCTGGACGAACTGCTTGACGTCGGCGCTCCAGCGGACGATGTCTATCTTCTCGTCGTAAAGCTCCGAGACGACCGCCTGGACGCGCGCTCCCCGGTGGCCGACGCACGCGCCGACCGGGTCAATCCGATCCTCCTCGGAGGCGACGGCGATCTTGGAGCGCGCGCCGGCCTCGCGGGCGACGCTCTTGATCAGCACGGAGCCGTCGGCGATCTCGGGGACTTCCAGCTCGAACAGCCTTCGGATCAGGCTGGGGTGCGAGCGCGAAACGATCACCTGCGGGCCGCGCGTGGACTTACGCACTTCCAGCAAGTATACCTTAATCCGGTCGTTAAACCGGTAAGGCTCGGTGGGCACCTGCTCCTGCTTGGGCAGCAAAGCCTCCAGCTTGCCGATGTTGATGTAGACGTTGCCCATCTCGGTGCGCTGCACGATGCCCGTGGCGACCTCGCCGATCTTGGCATTGTACTCGTCGAAGACCTTCTCCCGCTCGGTCTCGCGGAACTCCTGCATCATCACCTGCCGGGCGGTCTGGGCGGCGATGCGGCCGAAGTTCTCGGGCGTGACCATGATCGGGATCATGTCGCCGAGGACGGCGTCGGCCTTGATCTTGTGGGCGGAGTCGAGCGTCATTTCGGCGTGTTCGTTGGTGACGGCCTCGACCACCATCTTCTCGGCGGAGAACTTGAAGGCGTTCTTGGCCGTGGTGTCGATGTGGACGGCAACGTCCCCGGCGATGCCGTAGTGCTTCTTGTAGGCCTTGCCGAGTGCTATTTCCAGAGTCTTGAGCAGCGTGGCGAAAGGGATGTCTTTTTCCTTTTCGATCTGCCGCAGGGCTTCAATAAAATCGCCGTTCATAAAGTTTTTCCATGCTCCCCAGTGCGGACGCAAAAAACGGATGCAAAAAGACGGACGCGGAACAGACAGGCGAACAGACAGAAAGAGCGGGCGCAATGCCCGCTCTTTTCAGAAGTGTGTTCTCTGAAACTGATGTACCATTATAGCACACCGCCCGTGGTTTTGCAAGGCCGCCCCGCGGCGCGCACCGTGACCGGGGATACAGACCGGCGGTTCAACCCCCGATACTACGGTTGCTATGGACGTATAACACTGGGGGCGAGGGCCGGGTTCCTGTGAGGCTTCGCTGCGGGGACTTGCTACAGGGTCCCGCCGAGGCTGCCGTCCTCGCCGAAGACGAGGGTGCGGTCGGAGACGTCGGTGCCCACGGTGTCGCCGCTCACGCCGGCGGGTGTGAGGAGGCCGTCGAAGTCCTCGGCCGTCGGCTTCCGGCCCTTGGCGCCGCGCAGGCCGTTCGCGGCGTCTATCTCCTTCTCGTGCGGCGTCTCGGTGACGGACGCGACGTAGTCGCCCAGGCTGTGGTCAACGGGTGCGCCGGCGAGGATGGCCCTGTCGGCGGTCTCCTGCGCGGCGTCGCGGAAGGCGGGCTTGTCGGGCTGGGCGCTCGTCAGGGCGTCCGTGGCGCGCGGGGTGGCATCGGTTGCCATGGGTGTTAGGTCCTTTCTCTCGGCGGCTTGCTGTCGGCGGCGTACTGTCGGTTGTCCCCGGCCCGTGGCGGGGGTAAACCCCCGGCGCGAGGGCCTTTGTTTACAGTGTACGCTTGACAACGGAACAAAAGTGCCGGATAATGAAGTCGGAATCACTCATGAACACCTACCCAGACAGTGACGGGAGCGGGGCGACACAGGGCGGGGGCGGCGAGGCGCTGCTGCGGCAGTCGGCGCTGATCGTGGCGGACGACACCCGCTCGCCGCTCCCCCTGTTGCTGGCTTTGGCCTCTCGGGCACTCGGGACCGCGCAGGCCGCCCTCTTCCGCGTGGGGCCGGGGGACGCCCTCCAGCTCCTCGAAGGGGACGCTGCGGCGGCGCTCCGTGCCAGCGCCGCCGGCCTCCTCGCCTCGCACCGGCTTGACGACGTGCGGCGGAACGGGCGGGCGGCGGACTGCGGCGAGGGCGCGGCCCTGCTGTTCGGGGCATCGGGGGAGCCGCTGGGCGTGTGGGCAGCAGTCCTGCCCCCGGAGGGCCTGGAGCGGTGGCACCGGCTTTCCCCAGCATTGGCCCCATTCTTCCTCATCGGCCTGCGGCAGACGCTCTGGCGGGACGAGATCGAGGCCGCACGGACACAGGTAGAGCGGCGCATCCGCGAGGTCGCCACGGTGTACGACATCGGCCAGGCGATGGACAAGGTGGAGATAGACCGGCTGCTGGACATGGTCACGGAGAAGGCGGCGGCCGTCATGGAGGCGCAGGCTTGCTCGCTCCTGCTGAAGCTGCCCGAGTCCGACTCGCTGGTCATCGCCGCCTCGCACGGCCTGCCCGACGATGTGGTGGAGAACGCCCGCATTTTCGTCGGCAGCAGCATCGCGGGCCGCGTGGTCGAGACGGGCGAGCCGCTGCTGCTGAACTCGCTGGCCGATGACCCCCGGTTCCACGGGTCCTCGGTCCACAGCGTCCCCGACGTCTCCTCCTCGATCTGCATGCCGATGAAGAACGAGGACGGCGCGGTCCAGGGGGTGCTGTGCATCCGCCGCCGGGCCGCCGCGCCCGTCTTCACCGAGGAAGACCTGCGTTTGTTCTCCATCTTCGCGACTCAGGCGGGGCTTGCGATCAACAACGCGCAGCTCTATGCCCGGCTCAACCACAAGCTCCAGGAGTTGTCCACGCTGGCCGCTTTGACCGAGACGATCACGTCCACGCTGGACCTGGACCAGGTGCTGAATCAGGTGGCCGACAACATCGTGGACGTCGTCCACTTCGACCGCTGCCGGATCTATCTGCTGGACATGGAGACGGGCCGGTTCTCGCCGCGCATCGTGCGCGGCTTCCGCCGGGCCTCCTCCGACGACCCGGACGCCGAAGTCGGGATCGGCGAGGGCGTAGTCGGGATGGTCGCCCAGCGGCAGTCGCCGCTGCTGGTGGAACACGTCGCACAGGCGAGGCCGGGCGAGCGGGAGTATGGGCTGGCCCTGGAGATGGAGGCGTTCTACGCCCAGCCGATCGTCGCACGCGGGCGGTGCATCGGGGTCATCGTGGTCAGCAACACCGGCCCGCAGCGGCCCATCGCGCGCGGGGACATCGAGCTGCTCTCGACGTTCGTCCACCAGGCGGGCATCGCCATCGAGAACGCCCGGATCATCGCCGGGCAGGAGAAGCGGTACGCCGAGCTGACCACGCTCTACGAGGTGAGTAAGACCCTGGCGGCCACCTCGGGGGTGCAGAAGGCGGCCCAGACGGTCAACGACCTGGCGACCCAGATCACCGACAGCGATGCCGGCCTGCTGCTGCTGTTCGACGGGACGCAGGAGGGCCTGAGCGCGCTGCACTGGCGGGGTGTCTCGGACGTGCTGGGCAAGCGGCTCCGCTCGTTCATCACGCCGGTCCCGGTGTCTGCCCCCGCCCGCGCCCTGCGCGCGCCGCGGCTGCTGACGCCGGAGGGGGCGGAGCAGGTCTTCGGGCCGGAGTGGCGGCCCGTCTTCGAGTCCTTCCTGACCCACCACCGCGCGACCGCGCTGGTGCCGCTGGTGGTGGACGACGCCGCCGTGGGCTTCCTGATCCTCGGCAAGCACGGCACGGACTACGGGGACCAGGAGCTGAAGCTGATCGCGGTCGCCTCCTCGCAGGCGGCCACCGTCCTCCGCAGCGCGTCCTCCTATGAGCGCCGCATCGGGCAGCGCGACCTGGAGCTGTCGGCGGTCTACGAGCTGATGCAGAAGGTCCGGGCGGCGACGACGCTGGAGGAGGCGCTGTCGTCCATCCTGGACATCGTCGCAAGCCTCGTCTGGAGCGACGAGTCCTCGCTGCTGACGGTGGACGAGGGCGGGCAGACCATGACGGTCCGGGCGGCGCGGGGCGAGCGGGCCGAGGAGATCGTCGGGCGCGGGACGCTGCCGATGGGCGGGGACAGCATCGCCGCGCGCGCCCTGCGCGCCCGAACCGGGCTGATCGCGTCGGACATCCTGGACGGCGGCGAGACGCCCCGCTCGCGCTCGCGCATGGCGATTCCGCTGGTGGTCGCCGAGGAGCTGATCGGCGTCCTGATGATGGAGAGCCGGACACCGGACCTCTACACCGAGGACAGCGTCATGATGCTGCACCTGGTCGCCTCGCAGGCGGCCACGATCTACCGGGAGATGACCTCGCTCCGGAACCTGACCCGGTACACCGACAACATCCTGCGCTCGATCGCGGCGGGCGTCATCACCGTGGACAAGCATGGCTACGTCGTCACCTGGAACAAGCGGGCCGAGGAGATCGTCCGGCTGAACGCGGGCCAGGTCATCGGCCGGCACTACCGCCAGTTCATCAAGATGCTCCAGCTCGACCGGGCCGTGCGCGAGGAGACCATGCACATGGTCGAGCTGACGGCCCAGACGGGCAAGGTCTTCACCCGCAACCAGCTCTGCTACCCGGACGCGCGGGGCGAGGAGACCTACATCAACCTGAGCGCCTCCCAGCTCCGCAGCGAGTCGGGGGACTCGCTTGGCGTCGTGGTCATCTTTGAAGACGTCACCAACGAGGTCCAGATGAAGGAGGAGGTGGAGCGGGTTTCCAAGCTGGCCGAGACCGGCCAGCTCGCGGCGAACATCGCCCACGAGCTGCGTAACCCTTTGTCCTCCATCAAGGGTGCGGCCCAGCTCCTGCGCCGGGGCCTGCCCGAAGCCGTCATCGCCGAACACGGCGAGTTCCTGGACATGATCGTCCAGGAGGTCAACGGCCTGGACCGGATCGCGACCGAGTTCCTGGAGTTTTCGCGCGTGACGCCGCCGGAGATGCGCCCGGTGGACGTCAACGCCATGCTGTCCCGGATGCTGCTGTTCATGAGCGCCTACCTCGCCGACCAGGAAGTCCGGATCGTTCAGGCCTTCGGGGCGGACCTGCCGGAACTCCCGCTGGACCGCTCGCAGATCGAGCAGGTGGTCAAGAACATCGTCATCAACGCCGTCCAAGCCATGCCGCACGGCGGGACGCTGTCGGTCACCACGCGCCGTCAGATGCAGACGGACACGGTTGAGATGGAGTTCGCCGACACGGGCGTCGGCATCCCGGCGAGCAAGATGGACAAGATCTGCGCCCCGTTCTTCACGACCAAGACCAAGGGGACAGGGCTGGGCCTTGCAATCGTCCGCAAGATCGTCGAGACGCACGGGGGCCGGCTGGTGATTCGCAGCACGCCGGGCGAGGGGTCCGCGTTCGCGATCCAGCTCCCGGTACGGCCCACGCACACCGGCATGATGCCGCCGTCGCGGACGGAAATCACCGACCAGCGCAGCGACCAGCCGGGCCAGATTTACGAGTCAGAGACTGACTATTCAGACTAAAAGACGACCGGACTGAGAGACGGAAGGATTCCACGCAGTATGGCCGCAGACACCGCCGCGCCCGCATCGCCGAAGACCAAGACACTGCTGATCGCCGACGATGAGCCAAACATTCGCCGCGTATTGCAGGCGATCTTCATTAAAGACGGTTACGAGGTCCACGTCGCCGAAAACGGCGTCAAGGCCCTGGAATGGGCGTCCGCAAACCCGGTCACGCTGCTGATCACCGACCTGATCATGCCGGACATGAACGGCGTGGAGCTGATCCAGAAGGTCAAGCAGCGCCACCCCGGCGCGGTCGCCATCGTGATCACGGCCTACGCGACGATCAAGACGTGCGTGGACGCGATGCGCTACGGTGCCTCGGACTATATCACCAAGCCCTTCGACATGGACGAGATCCGGGCCGTCGTCAAGCGGGCGGTGACGCGGGCGGCCGAGTCGCAGGCGGCGGCGACGGGCGGGGTCAAGCCGGGCGGCGCGGGGGCCGCCCCGTCGCTGCTCGCGAACGCCGTCAGCCCGGCCATGCAGGAGATACTGACCACGGTGGGCCGGGCGGCCGCGTCGCGCGCCACGGTCCTGATCCGGGGCGAGAGCGGGACGGGGAAAGAGCTGGTCGCCCGCGCGCTGCACGAGCAGTCGGACCGGGCGGGCGGGCCGTTCGTCCCGATCTCCTGCGCCGCCCTGTCGGAGACTCTGCTGGAGAGCGAGCTGTTCGGCCACGAGAAGAACGCCTTCACGGGGGCGGCGGCGGAGAAGAAGGGGCGGTTCGAGCTGGCGCACGGCGGGACGCTGTTTTTGGATGAGATCGGGGACATTTCGGGGGCGGTGCAGGTGAAGCTGCTGCGCGTCTTGCAGCAGCGCGAGTTCGAGCGGGTCGGCGGGATGAAGACGATCAAGGTGGACGTGCGGGTCGTCGCCGCCACGAACGGGGATCTGGAACAGCTCATCAAGGACAACAAGTTCCGCGAGGATTTATACTACCGTTTGCAGGTCATCCAGATCACGATGCCGCCGCTCCGCAAGCGCGCCGAGGACATCCCGCTGCTGGTTTCGCAGTTCCTGCACAAGTTCAACGGCGAGAACCTGACGGCGGTGGAGGCGTTCTCGGCCGAGGCCATGATGCACCTGCTGTCGTATCCGTGGCCGGGCAACGTGCGCGAACTGGAGAACGTCGTGGAGCGGTGCGTCGTCATGGCTGACCACAACACGAGCGTCGTGGACGCCGCCCTGCTGCCTTCAGTCATCCGGGACGGGAGCATGCGGTAGGACCGGCCCCCACCCCCGGCGCGGACGCCGACCCCTCCCCCGCAAGCGGGAGAGGGGTACAAGAAAAGAAGTCAAGAGCGCACGCGCTACGGCTCCCTTCCCTGTTCCTCACCCCTCTCCCGCTTGCGGGGGCAGGGGTCGGCGTCCGCGCCGGGGGTGGGGGCCTCCCCTTCTACAGCGCCACCGTCTTGCTCGGCCCCGCCCCTAATACCTCGGCGGGGTCGCGCCAGCCCATGCTCTCCCCGTCGCGCATCATCAGGACCGCGTCGGCCCCTTGCAGCATCTCAGGGTCGTGCGTGACCACGACCACGGTCCCCTGATCCCGGTAGGCCGAGAGCAGGTCCACGACGAGATGCCCGTTGGCGTGGTCGAGCGAGGCGGTTGGCTCGTCCGCGAAGATCACCTCGGGGTCGTTCATCATCGCCCGCGCCACGCAGACGCGCTGCTTCTCGCCGCCCGAGAGCTGCGAGGGCAGCTTGTCGGCCATGCCGGCGATGCCGAGCTGCTCGAAGTAGCCGGCGGCCTTGCGGCGGGCGGCGGCGTCCAGATTGGGCGCCCCCATCAGGACGTTCTCCATCGCCGTCTGCCAGACCAGCAGGTAGGGCTGCTGGAAGACGAACCCGAACCGCTGCCGGCGCAGGTCGATCAGGTCGAGGTCGGAATGCTTCCCGTAGAGGTAGTCGCCGATCTGCACGTCGCCGCCGGTCGGGCGCTTCAGGCCGCTCAGGATGTAGAGTAGGGAGGACTTGCCGGACCCGGACGGCCCCATGATGCCGACGAACCGCTTGTTCGGGATCTCGATGCTGACTTCGCGCAGGGCAAAAGTGCGCCGCGCGCCGTCATCGTAAACCAGCGAAATTTTGTCGGTTGACAGAATGGAAGTTGACGGAATGGACTCGGGCACTCTTAGCGTCTTTCTATGATGGTCACGGGATCGAGCCGGGCCAGCTTAACACTGATGGTGACGACGGCGAACAGCGTGATGAAGACCGGGATGGGCAGCGTGTTGATGTACGAGAGCGGATCAGCCGGATTGATCAGCATCCCGCGCGGCTCGAAGACACTCCCCTTCATGGCGCTGAGGGCACCGAAGTTGACCGCGACGCCCACCAGCCAGCCGAGGGTCGTCAGGATGACCGTTTCGGAAACGGCGTGCCAGACCAGGATGCTGCGGCGTAGGCCGATGGCGGCCAGCACGGCGAACTCGCTGATGCGCTGCGTGAAGTAGATGTTGGACAGCATCCCGGCCATGAGCGCGACCACGAAGATGACCGCCCCGTTGACCAGGTGCATGATCAGGTACATGGAGGCCAGCGAGTTCCGCAGCGTCTTCACCAGGTTGTTGAACGAAAGCACCTGCACCTGGAACTTGTCCAGCGAGTCGAACAGGGCGTCCCCCACCCGCCCCTGGTCGGCGGGGTCCGTGGTGGTCACCAGCAGGGAGCGCGGCACGGCGGCGAGGCTCTCATCGGTGAACTGCTTGGAGGTGAAGGCCATCCAGGTGGGGCCGCGCAGGATGCCGACCAGGACGATCTTGGCGGGCGCGGCGACCAGGGTGCCGGTGTCCAGCGGCGAGGCGATGACGTCGCCGACCTTGACCTTCTTGTTGCGCGCCAGCCCCTCGGAGATGACGGCCTCGGGCTTGCCGGGCAGGGGCATCCGGCCGCCGGGCAGGAGCGAGTCGCCCGCGCGTTTGAGCAGATAATCGCGGTTCTCGTCGGTCACGCCGAAGCAGACGAAGGGGAACGGGCCGAAGACGGTGTTGATGTTGAAGAAGAACCCTGAAGTTTCGATGGTCCGTTCCACGCCGGGCGTCTTCTTGATCTGCGCCTGGATGTCGGCGGGCACGCGCACGACGGCCTCGCCGGGCAGGGCGGCGGCGATGCGCGGCAGGACCGGCGTGAAGACCTTGGTGTAGTTGTAGATGGTCAGGACGGTCAGGTCAATCGAGTTGACGATGGTGACGACCGAGGCGATCAGGAACACCGACAGGACGATGACGAAGGCCAGGGGGAGGGTGCGCCCCAGGTTGCGCCGGAAGTAGGTGATGGGGTTGAGCGGGCGTGCGATGGCCGTGGTTCCTTGCTAATGCCGACAGGTGTTGTTCCTCTGTTGTTTTATCGTGAAATGTTTCACGGGAGCATTATACCCCCGATGGGTGCTTCTCCGCATAGAAGCCCAGCGCCATCAGCGCGATGAAGGCGACGACGACCAGACCGGTCAGGACGGTCGCCACGATGCCGCAGATGCGTCCGGCCTGCACGGTGCCGCGCTGGTCCAGGGGATCGCCGGCGGTATCCAGTGTCCGCAGGGCGCTGTTGCCCATGATCCAGGCGGTGACCCCGAAGACGCCGCCGATGCCGCATGCGACGGCCAGGACGATCCCCAGGATGCCGAAGACCAGAATCAGGGTCGCGTTGACCGAAGGCGGGGGGTAGTAGCCGCCCGGCGCGGCGTAGTACCCGCCGGGCGGGGGCGGCCAGGCCTGGGGCGCATTGTAACGCGGCGGCGGCTGGCTATAGGGCGGCGGGGGCGGCTGATACTCCTCGTCGGGCATGTCTGTCTCCTTCCTCTCCCAAAGATACCCACTTACCGGGCAGGAAAGCGGGTACATATCAAGGTATTCTAGCTAAACCACGCCTCAGAAGGAGCAGCAGCCATGAAAATCGGAGTCGTCCGGGAGATCAAGAACAACGAGAACCGCGTGGCGGCCGTGCCGTCCGGCGTGGAGACTCTGACGCGGGCCGGGCACCGGGTCTTCGTCGAGACACACGCGGGCATGGGGACCAGCCTGCCGGACGCGGCCTACGAGGCCGCCGGGGCGACGGTCGTCGCCCGCGCCGCCGACGTTTGGGGCGAGTCGGACATCGTCTGCAAGGTCAAGGAGCCGCAGGCGGAAGAGTACCCGCACATCCGGGCCGACCAGACCGTGTTCACCTACTTCCACTTCGCCGCCTCGCGCGGCCTGTCCGAAGGCATGCGGGACACGCAGGCCACCTGCATCGCCTATGAGACGGTGGAAGCGCCCGACCGGACTTTGCCCCTGCTGACGCCGATGTCCGAGATCGCGGGCAAGATGGCGATGCAGGAGGCGGCCAAGTATCTGGAGAAGCCACAGGGCGGGCGCGGCATCATGCTCGGCGGCATCCCCGGCGTGCCGGCCGCCCATGTCGTCATTTTAGGCGGGGGGGTGGTCGGCATCAACGCCGCCAAGATCGCGGCGGGCATGGGGGCGAAGGTCACCATCATGGACGTCAACCTGGAGCGCCTGCGCTACCTCGACGACGTGCTGCCCGCGAACGTCACGACGTATTTTTCCAATCCGCTCCACATCCGCGAGATCCTGCCGAGCGCGGACGTCGTGATCGGGGCGGTCCTCATCAAAGGCGCGCGCGCGCCTATCCTGGTGTCCCAGGCCGACCTGAAGCGGATGAAGCCCGGCTCGGTGATCGTGGATGTGGCCGTGGACCAGGGCGGCTGCATCGAGACGATGCACCCGACCACCCACGCTGTCCCGGTCTTCACGGTGGACGAGGTCATCCACTACGGCGTCGCCAACATCCCCGGCGCGGTCCCGGCGACCTCCACCTACGGCCTGACCAATGCCACCTTCCCGTACCTGCTGGCCATCGCGAACAAGGGGGTCAAGCAGGCATTGCGCGACGACGCCGGGCTGGCGAAGGGCCTGAACGTCGCCGGGGGCGTGTTCTTCCTGTCGGAAGTCTCTGACGAGTTCGGCCTGCCGCTGTCCATGGTCGCCGAGTGGCTGGCCTAAACCAATGCGCCTCAAGCCCGTCCTCGCCGCCGTCGCCGCGCTGGTCGTCCTTGCCCTCATCATACGGCAGGTGACGCAGGCCGTCCACCGCACGTTTGGGGGTCGGCCCGGCATCGCGCGGCTGGCGCGGGCGACGCCCACCTACCAGAACGGGCTGACGCTGATGGAGATCGTCAATGTCAGCCCGCAGCATCAATACAGTTTCTCGGACAAAGGCTCGGAAGACAACGGCGGCTCTTCCCCCTCCAGCGAAGCCGACACGGGTTTGTGGGTCAAACTGCCGCAAAGTGTCCAGATCCCGATGGGATGCTCGGGCGAGGACTACAGCCCCTGTCGGAACCAGATAACGGCCACGGCCCGTGCCTCCGATGGCCACGTCATACCTCTGCGCTGGCACACGTCCGCTTCCCGCAGCAGCGACGGCCCGACCTACATCCTCGCCTCCATCCCCGCCGGCTATCCTAGTGCGGTTCGCTGGGCTGATGTGACCTTAAACGATCACCACGGCGACAGCGCCACCTGGCGCATTCTGGACCTGCCGCCGATGCTGCACGTCCTGGCGACGCCGGTCACTCCACAGGCAATGTTCCATCAAGCAAACATTTCGGTGACTGCGAGCGCTTACCGTGGGACTCAGTCGAGTTACAACCACACAAACCCGATGATTCTGTTTGATCTGCATGGGACGATCACGGGTGCCTCAAACCATTGGGAAGCAGGGCATTTCACGGAGACGGATGAATGGGAACCGCCACGCTTCGCGCCGCAGGATGCGGGCTACACGCTGGGGATTAACAACACAGCCAACATAGACGGCAGCATCAAGCTGGAACTGACGCGGCTGCAAGCCGCGGGGGATCGGCCCGAGCCGTACATCGCCGACGACCACTGGGTCCGGCTGGGCGCGCAGATTCAGGAGTTCGAGACACACGACGAGACGGTGGCATTCCACAATGTTTCGGTCGTCACGGCATCCAACGGGGGGTTTTATATCGCCGCCTTGGGGCCGCAGACCGTCACGACGCCGAGCGGCATCAGCCTCACTCTGGTAGACGTTCAGCACCAGCAGCGGTTGTCGCACGATTGGGGCGGCAGCGGATTCAGCCTGCTCATTCACTACCCGCAGGGGATCAAGTACCCGTCCCTGCCCCGATCCCCGCTCTGGCGCAGGCACAAAGGCATCATCAGCGTCTCCGTGGAGGTGCCGAAGCCTTACGACTCTTACGGCTCCAGCACCTATGACTCCAGCGCCGGCGGCCAGGAAGCCATCTACAGTTTCCACGCCAACAAGCCGCTGCCAAAGACTTTCGCCAGTTTCCCGGTCATCATCCGGCAACGGGTTGACCTGCGGGCGGTGCCCATGACGTTCACATTGCCGGTGCTGGATAAGGAGCCAACCTAACCCCGGCGCGCGCCGGGGTTAGGTCCCTACAGCCCCCGCGTCGGCGCGGGCGCGCTGCTCCCCTGGCCGTCGCTTCCCTGGTCCCGGTGCAGCACGTCTACCCGGTCGGCTTTGAAGTCGGGGCCGTCGAAGCTGCCGGTGACGCGCACGTCGTCGCCGCCGCGCAGGTCGTGGACGGAGATCGCCTGGCCCTCCCGGCGGACCAGCAGGCCGCGCTGGACCTTGACCTTGATCTCACGGGCGTCGGCCAAGCGTATCTTGATGTCGCGGCTGAGGAACCGGCTGCTGACGGACGTGATCCGCCCGAACAGCACACGGTCGGGAATGGGAACGGCGGCGGGGAGTGTGACCGTCTTGCTCAGGCTGACCGCGCCCGCCAGGACGCCGCCGTCCGGCTGCAAGCGGCCCGCCACGGTGACACGGTCGCCGGGCTTCACCGGGAAGCGGTTAGGGTCACGCAGGGCCATCCCGGAGAGGTCGGTGGCTCCTGCCAAATAGATGGTGCGCGTGTGGTTCGCCACGCGCACCACGAACGCCCCGCGCCGCGTGTCAATCGTCTCTACAGTGCCACGCAGCTCGATGGCTTCCCCGGCTGCCGCCGCCGCATCCGGTCCCGACGGGACGACCGGCCCGCGCGGGCGGATTGGCGCAGTCTGGGCCGGTTTTAGGACTTGTAGCTGCGTGACTTCCACCAGCCCGGATGAGACCTGCCGGCCGGTGACGTGAACGCGCATTCCCGGCGAAAGTGTTCCACCCTGGCTGCCGTCCGGCAGCGTGATGTCCGCCTGCGAGGTGTCAAGCAGGCAAGGCTGCCCGTTGTCACGGTTGACGATCAGCCGGTCGTGGGTGCTGTCCACATGCGCGACCACGCCGTCGGTCACGAACGGGCGCGACCCGAAAGGTGCCCCGGTCACCTGCGCGGCGCACGGCGCGGATGGGCTGCCGCCCAGACCTACGGCCAGCAGCGCGAAGCAGAGGAGATGAGTTCGCATGGCTTCTTCCTATGAGGCCGCCGTCTCCGCGTTGATGCTGCGGGCGGCCTGAGCGGGGTCGGGGGCGGCGGTGATGGGGCGTCCCACGACGATATAATCCGCCCCGGCCCGGACCGCCTCGCCGGGCGTCATGACGCGCTTCTGGTCGCCCGCGTCGGCCCCGGCGGGGCGGACGCCGGGGATGACCAGCAGGAAGTCCGGCCCGCAGGCGGCGCGGATCGCGCCGATCTCGTGGGGGGAGGCGACCAGCCCGTCACAGCCCGCGTCCTGGGCGAGCCGGGCCAGCGCGACCACCTGCTCGGAGAGCGGGCGCGTCACGCCAAGCTCCTCGCGCAGCGCCTCGGGGCTGAGGCTCGTCAGGACCGAAACCGCGATGACCAGCGGCTTGACGACGTTGGCCTGCTCCGCACCCTCTGCCGCGCCCGACACGGCGGCTTTGAGCATGGCGCTCCCGCCGGAGGCATGGACGTTGAACATCCACACGCCGCGCCGGGCGGCGGCGCGCGAGGCCCCCGCGACAGTGTTAGGGATGTCGTGAAACTTGCAGTCGTAGAACAGCTTGACGTCCGGCCCCGCCAATGCCTTCAGGTCGTCGAACAGCCCAAAGCCCGCCGCATTGACCAGCTCCAGCCCGACTTTGAACCCCGCCACCTCGCCGCCGACTCGTTCGGCCAGGCGCAGGGCTTTGTCCGCCGTGTCCGTGTCCAGGGCGACCAGTGTTTTGCTTGCTGCATTCATGGCGCTAGGTTCACCGGGGAGCCGCCCGGCTCCTGCCTATCAAGAAGCAAAAAAAGAAGGGCGGGGGAGGAAAAGGAGGGCGGGGGGACCCCGCCCCTACAGGTCCATGAAACGCATGGCGTAGGGGCGGGGTCCCCCCGCCCTCTTGATCCCCGGCATTCTACCGCCGGGTATATCATGTTCTAGTTCCGGCGCGAGGAGCCGCCGCCGGAGAGCGACAGCAGGATCTGCACCAGGAACCAGAACAGGTTGATAAAGTCCAGGTACAGCGCGACCGTCGCGAGGACGTAGTCGTCCGGGCCGTAGCGGAACTTGATGTTCGAAAAGTCGTACAGCGTGAAGCCGACGAAGATGGCCGCGCCGACGAACGCATACAGCAGGTTGACTCCGGGGCTGAAGGCGACGAAGAAGCGGACCAGTCCGACGACCAGCAGGCCGATCAGGGCGAAGACCAGGAACTTGCCGATGCCGCCGAAGTCCTTGCCGGAGATCCAGACGTAGGACCCCAGACCGGCCACAATCACGGCGGACAGCAGGGCGGCCTCGCCGATTACGGCGGCACCGAACGGGTACCCGCGGGCGATGGACATCAGCAGCGGCCCCATCAGCAGGCCTTCCAGGACGCTGAGGCCATACAGCAGGCCGAGGCTGAGGCCGGGCTTGGTCCGGGTGAACGACAGGGCGATGACGCAGCCGATGGTGCCGATGGACAGCGGCAGGAACAGGGCTGGCGACAGGCCCGCGTTCCCCGCCCACCAGGCGGTCGCCGCCGTCACCAGCAGGGTCGTGCAGAGGAGGTACGAGACGCGCTGGATCAGCGAGTTCTGCCCCGCGACGGACTGCGCGCCTCCCGCGTAAGGGTTGTTATAGGGGCTGGACGAAAAGTTGTTCATTTTGTTGGATTCTCCAAAGGTGAGACGCACCACGACCGGACGCCATCACCTAACTCTATAACGTGTGCGGACACACGTTCGTTCCAAATCAAAATTTCCCGGCACCGGACCTATCCAAACGGCTTGCTCAGGTCTCTATCAATCGGGAGCAACAAACGAGGTGCGAGAAGAGACGCGGATGGGTTCGGCGGAGGACGGACAGTTGGTATGCTGGGCGCGGGGCGGATGCCGGGAGGCGTTCGACGAACTCGTGCGCCGCTACCGCCCCGGCGTATTCCTGATCGCCCGGCAGGCCGTGGGCGATGCATCACGGGCCGAGGACGTGGCGCAGGAGGCGCTGGTGACGGCATTCCATGCGCTGCCGACTCTGGCCGACCCGGCGCGCTTCGGGGCCTGGCTTGGGGCTATCACGCGCCACCGGGCGCGGCGGGTGGCGCGTCAGGAGAGCCGATTCCTTCCGCTGGAGCCGGCCCACCTGGACAGCCTACAGGCCCCCAAGCCTGCGGCCTCGGACGCGCTGACCGACGCCTTTGAGGCACTCGGCGACGATTACCGGACCGTGCTGCGCCTGCGCTACTGGGAGGAATGGTCGGTCGGACAGATCGCCTCGTTCCTGTCGCTCCCCATCACCACCATCAAGTGGCGGCTGCATTACGGCCGCGAGGTCCTGCGCCGTCATTTGAGCCGACCGAGAGAGGAAGAAGACCATGGGGAACTCCCCGTTTGACCAAGTCAATATGAAGCAGGCCAAGCGCCTGCTGCGCGCCATGAGCGATCTGGCCCGCGAGTCCAGCCTGACCGGCAGCCTGGAAGACGGCTCGAAAGCGGCCGTCCGCCAGTATAACGGCCTGCTGGGCCACCTCAGCGAGAACGGGGCCGTCCCTAGGGGCTTGTTCACGCAGCTCGACGAGGACGAGGACAGCTTTGATGAGCTGGGCGTCGCCTGCATCCTGCTGAACGCCTACCTGGACGAAGACGACGCGCCGGCCCCCGTGCCGCCACCGCCGCCGAACATGGTCGTCCACACCACGGCCCAGGCGGACTCGGCGGAGCTGCGCGAACTGCGGGAGCTGCGCGACCTGCTGCGCGAGCGGGTGCCGATCCAGTGACGACTGGCGCGAGTTAGGACGAGTGAATGAATTCACTCGCTCCGGTCGGATTTGTCCAAGGGACAAGCCGCAAGGGGAAGGACGAGCCGGGAGGGCAGAAAGCGAGGCGCTCTTCTGTCCCCTGGACAGGTCTGAAATCAGCGAGTGAATTCATTCACTCGTCCGAATCGTGCGGCTCGTTCCGGTTCATTTGAGGCAGCCGCTGTGTGCCATCAGTCAGTGACGCGAGGGCGGCCCGAGAGGGCCGCCCTTTTTCTTGCCCCCAGCTCCCCGACGTGCTATAATGGGGCAGGAGAAACTTATGCCCGAACGTACAAACTGGCTGCTGGTGTCATCGGCGGACAACTTCGAGACTTCACGGGCGCGCGGCTTCGACATCGCGGGCATGAAGAGTCGGCACCGCCGGAAGGCGGAGCGGGTGGCGGCGGGCGACCGGGTGCTGTATTACTGCACCGTGGTCAAGTCCATCGGCGGCGTGGCCGAGGTGACGGGGCCATATTTCGAGGACCATGCCCCGGTCTGGGAGAGCAACCGGCCCGGCGAAGTGTACCCTTACCGGTTCCCGGTCCGCATCGTCAAGGCGCGGCCCGCCGGTGATTATCTGCCGCTGGACGGGCTGGTCCACTCCTTAGAGTACCCCAAGCGGTGGCCCGCCGCGAACTGGACACTGGCGTTCCAGGGCAACGTCCATGTCCTGAGCGACGCCGACTATGACAAGATCGTGGGGCAGCTCTAGCCATGTCTCAGGCCCCGCGCGTCCGCGTCCATTTCCTGATCTGCACCAACAAGCGCGCCGACGGCCACCCGCTGCCCTCCTGCGGGGCGCGCGGCAGTGCCGGGGTGTTCGAGGCGTTCACACAGGGGTTGGCGTGGCGCGGCTTCCCTGTGGGTGTCAAGGCGACGGCGGCGGGCTGCCTGACCCCATGCCAGGAGGGGCCGAACGTCGTGGTCTACCCGGAAGGCGTCTGGTATGCCGGGGTGACGCCCGCCGACGTCCCCGCGCTGCTGGCGGCGCATCTGGACGGCGTTGGAAATGTTGACCGGCTCCTGCTGCCTGCGGAGGTGCGCGTGTCATGACGGTCACGACGGAGACGCCGACGCGCGGGCTGCTGGGGATGAACGGCTACCAGTGGACGGTCCTCCTGGCCGCCTGGCTCGGCTGGGGCTTCGACGTTTTCGACGGCCTGCTGTTCAACTACGTCGCCCCGAACTGCGTCCCCACCCTGCTGCACATCCCCCTCGGCACGTTGGCCGCGAAGCAGGCCTATCAGCTCTGGACGGGCCTGCTGGCCGCCCTGCTGCTGCTGACCTGGGCGGCGGGCGGCATCATTTTTGGGCGGGTCGCCGACCGCATCGGCCGGACGAAGACCCTCCTGCTGACGATGCTGCTGTATGCCTCGGGGACGGCTTGTTGTGCTTTAGCGCCGAACATGGCCGCGCTGATCGCCTTCCGCATCATCGCGGGCCTGGGCATCGGGGGCGAGTGGGCGGCGGGTGCGTCCATGGTCGCCGAAGTCGTCCCCGAGAAGCGGCGCGTCGAGGCGGGCGCTTTGCTCTACACCTCGGCCCCGTTCGGCCTGTTCCTGGCGACCTTCGCGAACCACCAGATCGCCGGGGTCTGGTTCAAAAATGCGCCCGAAGTCTCCTGGCGCTACGTCTTCGCCTGCGGCCTGTTCGCGGCCCTGGTCGCGTTCGTGGTGCGCGCCTTCGTCCGCGAGCCGGAGCGCTGGCGTCGGGCTGCCGCTGCCTCCGCCCCGCCCCGGCTCCGCGAGCTGTTCACGGCGGACAACCGCGCCCTGACCCTCAGCGGGCTGCTTCCCGCCCTGGTCACACTGCTGACGTGGTGGAGTTGCAGCACCTTCATCCCCGGTTTCGCCACGGGGCTGGCCCAAGCCGCCGCGACGGGGGAACACCTGGCGAAAGCGGCGACTCAGGCCCGCATCGAGGACTGGAAGGCGCTCGCCACCTATAGCTTCAACTGGGGCGGGCTGCTGGGAACCCTGCTGACCATCCCCGCCGCCAAGTTTCTGGGCCGCCGGACGATGTTCGGCGTCTACTTCGTCCTGTCCGCCGCCGCCCTGTTCGCGACCTTCGGCCTAGACCTGCCCCCGCAGACCCGCCTCTCCCTCTACTTCTTCATCGGGCTGACCGTCTTCGGCGTCCTGGGCAGCTTCACCTTCTACCTGCCGGAACTGTTCCCCACCCGCCTGCGCGCGACCGGCGCGGGCTTCTGCTACAATTTCGGCCGCATCGTCACCGCCGCCGGGCCGTTCATCGTCGGCACGGTCGCCGCGCACGGGACATACAGCATCCAGCACACCTTGTTCTGGATCGGCGTCGTGCCGCTTGTGGGGCTGCTGTTCCTGCCGCTCATCATCGAGACGAAGGGGCGGACGCTGAGGGATTAGGAGACACCATGACGACACCGACAAAAGCCGAAGTCAAAGAGTTTGTGGAGGCCGCGCACGGCGACCTGCCCAAGCTCCAGCGGATGCTGGCGGAGAAGCCGGACCTGCTCTTGATGCCGAACGGAAACGAGACCGCGCTGGGCGCGGCCTGCCAGATGCGCCGCCCGGACGTCATCGAGTTCCTGCTGGGACAGGGGGAGACGCTAGACATCGCGGCAGCCTGCGTGCTGGGGCTTACCGATCGGGTAACGGCCTTTCTGGATGCCGACCCGGCCCTGCTCAACAAGGGCAACAAGAAGGCGCACAACAAGCACCCTTTGTATTTTGCCGAGGGCCAGCCGGAAGTGACGGAGTTGCTGAAAGCGCGTGGGGCCAAGGGGTGAAAGGACAGGAAGAATGATCGTGATCGCAAGTGCGAACGGCAGCGTCGGCATGGAAGCGGCAATGGCCGCGCTCAGAGCGGGCGGGTCGGCCCTAGACGCCGTGGAGGCCGGGACGAAGATGGTGGAACTCAACCTGGAGGACCATTCCGTGGGGGTGGGCGGCTACCCGAACCTGCTGGGGGAGGTGGAACTGGACGCCTCCGTCATGGAAGGGACGACGCGCCGGGCGGGGGCCGTGGCCGCGCTGCGCGAGTACCCCCACCCGGTTTCGGTGGCGCGGGCCGTCCTGGAACACCTGCCGCAGCATCTTCTCTTGGCGGGCGAAGGCGCGGGCCGCTTCGCCGCCGAGCGTGGATTCGGAAAGATGCCGCTACTGACGCTGGAGGCGGAGGAGGCCTGGCGGCGGACCATCGCGGGCGGCATCATCGAGGACGCCGCCAATCTGTCGTTCCGGGTCAAGCTGGCGCAGGACCCGGAGCGGACGGTCGGGACGGTCAACTTCGTTGCACAGGACGCGCAAGGCCGCGTCGCCTCCGCCGTCAGCACGTCCGGCTGGGCCTTCAAGTATCCGGGCCGCGTCGGGGACAGTCCCATCATCGGCGCGGGCAATTATTGCGACGACCGTTACGGGGCCTGCGCGTGTACGGGCCTGGGCGAGTGGGCGATGCGCGCCGGCACCGCCCGCGTCGTGGTTTCCGGTTTGCAGCACGGGCTGTCGCTGTCCGAGGCTTGCGAGGGGGCCATCAGGGACCTGGCCGATATCCCCCTACCCCCGGACATCGAGCCGGTGATGAACCTGATCGCGCTGGACAAAGACGGACGCCACACAGCCTACACGACGGCAGAGGGCCGGGCCTATGTCTGGCAGACGGCAGACATGGCGGCCTATGAGACGACGCCGCGGGTGCGGGTGAGGCTATAGGAAGAAGACCCCACCCCCGGCGCGGGCGCCGGGGGTGGGGGCCGCCCCGCGACAGAAAGCCCGCCCCTCATGCGAGGAGCGGGCTTTCATTCGATACCTACAGCGGTTCGCGGACTAATCCAGCGCGTCCAGGCCCGTCGGGGCGACGGGGGGCGGCGTGGGGTAGACGCTGATGCGGCGGGTCTCGCGGCTCTTGCCTTCGAACTTGACGTAGCCCTCGATCAGCGAATACAGGGTGTGGTCGCGGCCCATGCCGACGTTGACGCCCGGATCGAACTGCGTGCCGCGCTGGCGGATGAGGATGTTGCCGGCCTTGACCTTCTCGCCGGCGAACTCTTTGACGCCCAGCATCTTGGGGTTGCTATCGCGGCCGTTGCGGGTCGAGCCGACCCCTTTTTTGTGTGCCATTTCGTTTACTCCTGAAGGGGACTAGCCCGCCGAGATGGACTCGACGCGGACGCGGGTGAGCTGCTGGCGGTGGCCCCAGTGCTTGTGGATGTTCTTCTTGGGCTTGAAGGTGAAGGCGTTGATCTTCTTGCCCTTCGTCTGCTCCATGATGGTGACGGTGACGCTGGCCCCTTCAACGGTCGGCTTGCCCCACTGCGGGTTGTCGCCGCCGATGTAAAGCACTTCGCCCAGGGTCGTCGTCGCGCCCGCCTCGCCCTCGAACTTATCCACGGTGAGGATGTTCTTCTCTTCGACTCGGTATTGCTTGCCGCCGGCCCGAACGATTGCGTACATGAAAATGCGTATCCTTTCGCGTGTGCGAACTTCTTCAAGATTTTTAAAGCATTTGCCCGAAGACAACGGGAGTTAGTATGACACAACGGCGGGCGGTTTGTCAAGGGTAGTATTGACAGTAGAACCGGGGATACGGCGGGCCTACAGAGTCCTCACCAAGTCCACGATCGTCTCGTCACCCTGGTGGTGACTGCCGTCGGAGGATGTGAACTGCCAATGCTTCAGGTGGGGTTCGGATTGGAGTTGTCGGTAGCCTAATCTGAGGTAGAGCGCCTGTGCCTCAGCATTGCCGGGAACATCCACGGCGATGTACAGGCTGTCACTGCCGCCGTCCTTCGCGATCGTCTCCATGCCACGGATGAAGAACGAGCCGTAACCCTTACGTCGCTGTTCCGGCAGGACGAGGAGGTCAACGATCTGCGGCAGGTGCAGCGTGTCCCCTGCATCCGACCAGTGGGAAGGGCGCGAAAAGACCAGGCAGGCGAAGCCGATGACCGCTTCCGCTTTGGTCAGCACAAGGTATCGGAAGCCGCGCGGAGTGGCGGCGTCCCGGAGGCGGTCGCGGTGAATCGCCTCGGGGGATTTGAGTACCGTAAGGATCGGTAGGTCCTCAGCCCGCGCATCGCGGACGGCAAGAGTGTCACTCGGGTGCTGCATTTTAGCGCAGCACAAGCCGGGCAGGAAGGTCTTTCCCAATGCCCGCATCCTGGCCGATCACGGAGACGGCATCGCCGGGCTTTAGGGAGGTCTGCGAGAAGCCCGCCGCGTCCGACTCCAGGAGCGCGCGGTAGCTGGTCTGGGCGTCCAGGCGGATGACCTTGGGGCGGGCCTGCGGCAGCGTCACGACCTTGCCGTCGGGCTGGACGATCTGGCGGGCCAGCAGGGTGAAGCCGGTCGGGCCGAAGCCGTCCGGCGCGATGACGCCTTCGATGCGGAGTTCGCCGACGCGGGGCAGCAGGAGCGGCACGTCGGGGGCCGCCGGGGCGGGGGCTGGAGGGGCCTCAGTGTCCGTGCCCGCATCGTCCGAAGAGGTGACGCGGAGATGGTCAATCCAGACGGTGCCGGTCTGTTTGCCGAGCAGGAACTGCGGGAAGCCGACCGGATGGCCGGTGGAGCCGTGGGGGATGATGCGGAAGGCGTAGTCACGCCAGGAGGTGTTCAGGGCGACATACTGCTGGTCGCAGATCGGGTGGTAGTCGCCGTCCGAGACGCCCCCCATGAGCATCATGTCGCGCGGCGCGTTCGCCTTCGCGCGGAACCGGACGGTGATGGGGACGCCGTCTTTGACTGAGGCGTTCAGCCGGCCGAGCTGGACGTGCCACGCTTCGCCGTCCGTCCTCGTGATCGTCGTCACCTGCGCCGTGTCCTCGGTCGTCAGAGTGGCCTCGGCAGGGTCGAAGTGCTGGAGGTTCCAGAAGGGCGGGTCGGAAGGGCGCGTGACGACCGCTCCTTCGGCGGCCCGCGTCAAAGAAACATCGGCAAGGTAGGTGGTGCCGACCGCGTTTCCGATGGTGAACTGCGGGCAGATGATCGCGCCGTCGCTTCGGTCGCTGACGAGGAACGTGTATTCGAATGTGCGCCACTCGGGGCGGAGATCAGCGACCTGACGTAATCCGATGCCGTGGTAGTCGCCGCCCGCCGTCAGGGCATAGACGGGGAGGGTGCGCCGAGCGTCGGCCTTGGCGCGGAAGCGGAGGGTGTAAAGCTGGCCTTCTTCCAGGGCGGGGCCGGAGTACTGGAACAGGCCGTGATAGGGCACGGAGTCCACGGCGGTCGTCGTGATGATGTCCGCGCCGCCCGCGCGTTTGAGGGTCGCCTTCGCCTTGCCGCCGACCTTGAGGCGCCAGTGTTTGGCGTCGGCGAGCGGCGTAAGAAGGTTAGGAGTGGGCGCGGACATGGCCGGGGGCGGCAGGAGAGGCCCGGCGAGGACGGAAAGCAGGCCGAGCAGGGCGGCGGAGGTGCGAACCGAAAAAGACATGATAATCCCTCATAATCCTTCCGGGCGCAGGCCGCCGCCCTGTTCTGTTGATGTTTGCGGTTACGCCGCCGCCCGCTCCCGGCCCCCGCGCCCGTTGTCGCCGCCCTGGCGCTCCCCGCCCGAGCGGTCGCCGCTAACGGGCTTGCCGCCGCTGGTCGTGACGACCTCGGCGATGGCGACGGAGCGGCGGACGTCGGTCAGGCGGACCTTGACGATCTGGCCGCCGAAGCGCGCGCCGTTGGACAGCTCCACCTGGAAGGCGCGCTGCGGCAGCAGGTGGGCGGTCGCCCACGGGGCGCGGTCGCCGTGCGGGTCGTCGCGGCCCACCTGCACCTCGACGGTCTGGCCGCGCCGGGGCGGGGTCAGCGCACCCTCGAACTTCTGGAGGCCGCCCTGGTCGATGTCGAACTTCTCGATGTGGTGCCAGGACGGGACCGAGCGGACATAGATCGAGCGGCGCAGGGCGCGCTCCAATTCCTCGATGTCTTCGCCCTGCGCGCCGATGAGGTGGGCGCAGACGTCCGGGTGGGCGCTGACGACGAACGCCTCGTGCGGGGTGGTGGCGGCCAGCTTCCGCAGCTCGCGCTCGATAGACAGGGAGACAGTCTCGGCGGAGTCGATGCGCCCCAATCCGTGGCAGTAGGGGCAGATCTCGGTCATGGCCGTGTCCACGGTTTCGCCGGTCCGCTTGCGGGTCATCTCGATCAGGCCGAGCGCGGAGATGCTGGAGATCTTGGTGCGCGAGCGGTCGTCTTTGAGCGCCTTGACGAAGGCGTCCATGACGGCCTTCTTGTCGCGGGCGCTGTCCATGTCGATGAAGTCCAGGACGATCATGCCACCCAGGTCGCGCAGGCGGAGCTGGCGGGCGATCTCGTCGGTCGCCTCCAGGTTGGTCTTCAGGATGGTGTCGGACAGGCCGACGGTGCCGGTGAACTTGCCGGAGTTGACGTCAATGGAAACCAGGGCCTCGGTCTGGTCGATGACGAGCGAGCCGCCCGAGGGCAGCGGGACCTTGCGCTGCAAGAGTCGCTCGACGTCGGCTTCGATCTTGAAGTGTTCGAAGATGGGCTTGTCGCCGTCATACAGCTCGATCCGGTCTTGGAGGTCCGGCGACAGACGCGCGATGATCTCGTGCGCCTGCGCGTAGTCGGTCGGCGAGTCAATGACGAGCCGGCTGACGTCGGAGCCGAAGGCGTCTCGGAGGATCTTCAGGACGAGGCCCATGTCCTGATGGATCAGGGCGGGCGCGGGGGTCGTCTTGGCCTTCTGCTGGATGCCCTTCCAGGTTTCCAAAAGCATCAAATAGTCCAGGCGAAGCTCGGCGGCGCTGCGGCCCTCCGACTCGGTGCGGACGATGACGCCCGTGCCCTGCTCCCGGAACTTCTGGACGATCTTTTTGAGCCGGTCCCGCTCTTTGCCTTCCTCGATCTTGCGCGAGACGCCGAGGTTGTTGGCGTCGGGCATCAGGACCAGGAAGCGGCCGGGCAGGGAGACGCGCGAGGAGACGCGCGACCCTTTGGTGCTGCGCGGGCCTTTGACGACCTGGACGAGAAGCTGGTCGCCGCGCCGCACCAAGTCGGTGATGTGGAGGTCGCGCCGGTTGCGGCGCGGGCCGCCGTCCTCGTCGTCTTCGGGCAGAATGTCGGCCACATAGAGGAAGGCGTTGCGCTCCAGGCCGATCTCGACGAAGGCCGCGTCCATGCCGGGCAGGACATTGTCCACTTTCGCTTTATACAGGTTGCCGACGACGCGCTGTTCGCGCTCGACGTGCAGTTCGGTCAACTGCTTGTCCAGCAGGACCGCGATGCGCGTCTCCCGGTGGTCCACGTTGACGATGATTTCTTTTGCCATTCCCTTACTCTTTCAGGTTGCTACCGGCGCTTCCAGCGCCGGTTAAAAATGCTAACGCCCGGTCAGGTGGTGCCAGAAGCGTCCTGCCGCGCCGCCACCGTCCCGCGCCGCCGGGGGGGCGGCCTCGGGGGGGGCGGAGGGCGCGACGGGGGCGGTCAGGCCCTTCACCATGATGGGGCGCTCGCCGGGGCGGAGGTAGCCGTAGCTGCGGGCTTCGGAGGCGATCCCGTCGGTCGTCTGCAAATAGCGGATGCGGCGCGTGAGGTCCGCGTTCTGGGCCACGAGCGCGGCGCTCTCGCGCCGCGTGGCGGCGAGCTGGTCGCTCTGGACGCCGACCTCCCGGTAGGGCCGGGCGGCTTTGGCGACCAGACCGATGGCGAAGAAGACCAGGACCACGATCACTCCCAGCAGCAGGGCCAGGCGAGCCCAGAGGCCGAGGATGCGCCGGGGCCGTTTCCAGCCGGACTTGCCGCGCCGGGACCGGCGGCGGCTTTCCAGTTCGTCCGCCTCGATATGCGTGTTCCGGCGGGAGGGCCGGGCGTCTTGCGTGTCGCTGTCCATGATGACTTAGAATTACTCCGGGCCACTATTCCGGGTGATTATTCCGGGCGCAGGGGCTGGCCGATGCGGTGGATCTTGATGAAATTGGTGCTGCCGGGCCGGCCCACGGGGACGCCGCCGGTCAGGACCACCACGTCGTCGTTTTTGACCAGTCCGGTCTGCTCGGCGGCATCAATGCTGGCCTGCATCATGCTGTCCGAGTCGTCGGCGATCTCGACCAGGACCGGATGGACGCCCCAGACGAGGGCCAGCCGCTGGTACGTCTCGGGCAGGTTCGTGGCGCAGATGATGGGCGCGCGGGGCCGGTAGCGCGAGACGACGCGGGCCGTCCTCCCGGTGGCCGAGGCGGTCAGGATGGCCGTACAGTTCAGGTCGTGCGCGATGTCGCAGGTGGCCTGTCCGACCGCGCCGGTGATGGACTGCCCGGTCTCGAGGTGCGTCTTCTCGTCGAGTATCTTGCCGTAGTCCAGCGACCCCTCGGTGTGGGTGGCGATCTTCGCCATCATGCGGACGGCCTCGAACGGGTACAGGCCGACCGCCGTCTCGCCCGAGAGCATGACGGCGTCGGTGCCGTCGAAGATGGCATTCGCCACGTCGGACACCTCGGCGCGGGTCGGGCGGGGGTTGCGGATCATCGAGTCCAGCATCTGGGTGGCCGTGATGACCGGCTTGCCGGCCCGGTTGGCCTTGCGGATCAGCATCTTCTGGATGACCGGCACCTCGTCAATCGGCACCTCGACGCCGAGGTCGCCGCGCGCCACCATGATGCCGTCCACGGCCTCCATGATGGCGTCAATGTTCTGGACCGCCTCATGCTTCTCGATCTTGGCGATCAGCGGGATCTTGGCGCGGGCGGCCTCGCAGACCCCGCGCAGCACGGCGATGTCGCTGGCCGTCCGGACGAACGAGGCGGCGACGTAGTCCACCTTCTGCGCGATGCCGAAGCGCAGGTCGTCCAGGTCCTTGTCGGTGACGGCGGCGATGGGCAGCGAGACGCCCGGCACGTTGACGCCCTTGTTGGACGACAGCAGGCCGCCGACGACCACCTCGCAGACGAGGGCGCTGGACCGCTTGGATTTGACCCGCAGCTCCAGCAGCCCGTCGTCGAGCATCAGGTGTGTCCCCGGCTTGACCGCCTCGAAGATCTCGGGGATGGGCAGGTTGACCTGGTTCTCGTCTCCCGGCACGTCGTCCAGGGTCAGCGTGATCTCCGCGCCGGGCCTCAGCAGGACGCCCTCGCCGGCGATGGTGCCGACGCGCACCTTGGGGCCGGACAGGTCTTGCAGGAGTGCGAGCGGCGTGTTCAGGTCGCGGGCGATGGTACGGAGGTGGCCGATGACCTCGGCGTGCTGCTCGTGGGAGCCGTGGGAGAAGTTGAGGCGCGCGACGTTCATCCCCGCTTCCACGAGGTGGCGCAGGTTTTCGGGGCTGCGGGAGGCAGGCCCAATGGTGCAGACAATTTTGGTTCGGCGCATCAGTGTGGGGGCCTTCGCGTGGGCGGCGTGTCGGGACGCTGCTTGATTATTATAACCGATTACATCTCGTTCGTCAACATTGACGCGCATTCGGAACTATGTTACCATAAAGGCATGAAAACGCTGCTGCTTCTATGTGTTCTGTGGGCGGCGGGGCTGGGCCGCGTCTGCGCCCAGGACGCTGTGACTGTGCCGTTCCAGTTCACAGGCGGTCATATTTTCGTACCCATCAGCATCAACGGGCAGGGACCGTTCACGGCGCTCTTTGACACCGGCAGTTCTTTGTTTCTGGTGACGCCCGCTCTCGCGAAGAGCCTGCATCTGGTGACGAACGGGGCGGCACGTGTGAACGGGCTGGGAGGGAAGACATTCGGAGCGGAAACGGCCGAGGCTGAAACCGTACAGATCGGCGGCGTCACGCTTCCCCATCCCGCCTTCGTCGTGGTTGACTTGGGGGAGGTCAGGGTCAATGCCGTCATCGGCGCTGAGATGCTGCGCCGTTTCGTCGTCCGGATAGATTACGACGCGCGCCTCCTGACCCTGACGCGCCCCGACAGGTTCGTCTACCGGGGCGGCGGAGTCGTGCTGCCCCTCCGACTGCACGGCGACACTCCCGCCGTAGACGGGGCGGTGGACGGCGTCCGGGGCCGGTTCACCCTGGATACGGGGGCGGTGGGTGCCCTGGACCTGTTCGCCCCGTTCGTCCGGGCACATGACCTGCGCCACAAGTACGCGGCGGGCTTCACCGGTACGACGGGGGTGGGCCTCGGCGGGGTCATGCAGGCGCAGTCCGTCCGCGTGGGAACCCTGACGCTGGGTGCCGCCGAGGTGCCGGACGTCGCGACGGGCCTGTCTGCCGATCAGGGAGGGGCGTCTTCGGCGGCGGACATCGCGGGGAACATCGGGGAGGCCGTGCTGCGGCGGTTCAACCTGACCTTTGACTATGCGCACGGGCAGGTGATCTTGGAGAAGAACACCGGCTACGGCAGGCCCGAAGACGGCCACGCGGGGCTTGGGCTGGAGCCGCAGGGGCGGGCGTGGCGCGTGGTCAGCGTCACCCCGGACGGTGCGGCGGCGCAGGCGGGAATCAGGGAGAGCGACTGGGTTATTCAGATTGCGGGGAAGGATGCCGGGCAACTGTCCCCCGCCGCGCTCTCGGACGTCTTCCACCGGCCCGTCGGCAGGAAGGTTTGGCTGCTGCTCCAAGGGGGCGGGCAGAGACGGCTCGTGGCGGTGACGCTGGGGAGAGTGCCGTGATGGGGGCGGGGGAGGGCGCGGAGGGGAAAGAGGGCGCGGAGGGGAAAGAGGGCGCGGAGGGGAAAGAGGGCGCGGAGGGGAAAGAGGGCGCGATGAATCGCGCCCCTACATGGCCCGCATGGGCAGAGAGCGGGATAGCCCATCGGGGATTTGAACCACCGGTTTCCGCGCCGAGAAGCGCGGCGTCCTGGGCCGGGCTAGACGAATGGGCCGTCTCGGGAGGGAGTATACCTGAGAAGATGTCAAGAAGCCGATGCGGGCGGTTGAAACCGCGCCAACAAAAGCACAAAGTCTGCCTCCGCAGACTAAGACCGGTCCTGAACCTGCGAAGGCAGGTTTCGTGAACTCGTTGCCGCGACTTCAGTCGCCCGATCTACTCTTGATGGTCCCTAAGAAAAGCGCGGCAGGAGCAGGGCGAAGAGCGTGTACAGGTTGAGCGCGACAAGGCCCGCCGCCAGCACGCCGACGAGGATGGGGAACCAGGCGGGGCGGGGCAGCAGGCCGCGCAGGCCGAGGACGAAGAAGAGGGCCAGCGGGAGCAGAGCGGGATACCAGTAGCGGCCCTGGGCCTGGAAGAAGGTCAGGATGAAGCGCAGGAAGACGAACCCGGTGAGGGCGGTCAGGACGGCGAAGGCGGCCAGTAAAACCCGCTGGGGCGGCGTCAGCGCCGCGCGACGGCCCAGGGCGCGGAACAGGCCGGAGGCGGCTGCCAGGCACAGCAGGGCGAGGAGGGTGTAGGGGAGGGGGGGCGGGTGCGCGAGGAACGACATCGCGCCGCGATCACTCGCGTGCCGGTGGGCGCGCGGGTCCTGGCCCCAGAAGAGGAGCAGGGAGTCGAAGCCGCCCCAGAAGGACGCGAAGGTCCACTGCGCGACGCCGCCGAGGTAGCTGAAGATGGAGCCGCCGTAGAGCATCCGCGCGATGTAGTCGGCCTGGGCGGTGCTGGAGAAGGCGGAGAGGAAGATGTGCTGGGCCAGCGGGTCGTGGTAGAGGTGTTGGTTGCGCCCCAGCCAGGGCGAGCCGATCAGGAGGCCCAGCCCACAGGCGATGGCCGCCGCCCGCCCGGCCTGTGTCCCTGTCGTCAGGCCGCGGGAGGCCAGCAGGTAGCAGGCCAGCAGGACGACCGGGAACAGGAGGAGCGCGCTGGTCTTGGTCAGGATGCCCGCGCCCAGCGTAATGCCAAGCCAGACCGCCCACCGCTGCCTTTCGCCCGGCTCTGAGGCCACGACGAGTTTTGCCAGCAAACCCAGCCCGATCACAAGCACGAGGTTCGTCAGGGCGTCGTTCGTGACGGAGGCCGAGAGCGCGACATTGCCGGGCAGCAGGCCAACGGCGGCGGCCGCGCCCAGGGCCAGCCACGGGGCATCGGGGAACAGCACGCGGATGCACCGGTAGGAGGCCAGGAGGAGCAGAGCGCCGAGCAGGATGGAGACGGCGCGAACCGCCCGCATCGCCGCCGCCTCCCCGGCCCCGTGCGCCGCGAGGTAGACCGGCGCGGCCAGGACGTAGTACAGGGGAGGCTGGTGGTTCTCGTAGCCGTGCATGGCGTCGGTGAAGACCGGCAGGTGGCCCGAGGCGATGGTCTGGACGTACTGCATGTGCGCGTTCTCGTCCGGGTTGTGCTGCTCCGGCGTGCCGGCGGGCGTGACGGCGCAGTAGGCCCCGGCCAGGAGCAGGTAGACGAGGACAAGACCGGCCAGGAGCCGCCGCGAAAGTCGCTCGGTCATCACGGCTTCGCCTCCGGCAAGGCGAAAACGGCCACGCCATGTGCCTCGAAGAGCGGCGGCCCGGCCCCGTCGGTCAGCGCGAAGACCCATTGGGTGTAGCCGGGCGCGTCCGGGGGGGGCAGGTTGCGGCGGTTGATGAGGATGTGCGTCACGCCGATCTTTTGCAGGCACGCGCGCAGGTCTTCGGCATTGTGGAACGTGTCATAGGGAATGAACGTGCTGTGCTGGGCGTCGCCCCACAGGTAGGCGCGGTCGCAGTAGAAGCCGAACGGGTGGCCGTAGAAAACCACCTTCGCGTCGGCGGGGAGATGCGCGTTGATGAACTGCATGACCGGGTAGCCGGACTGGTCATGCTCAAGGAACTGGGCGCGGGACTGTCCCCCGAAGACGACCGGCGCTTGCAGCCGTATCAGGGACGCGCCGATGAAAAGCGTGAAGGCCACTGAGCCGGCCCCTAGCCCGGCAAAGGCATAGCGCGAACGCCAGCGCCCCTCCCAGGCACTCACGACGACCCACGCGGCCAGTAGGCACAGGACAGGCAGGGTCGGCAGCAGGTAGCGGACGTACTCCACGGTCGCGAACCACAGGCCGAGGGAACACAGCGCGTACAGCGCGAGTGCCCTGGCCGCCGCCGGTGCGCGCCCCAGAAAGGCGGGGAAGAACAGCGCGGCCAGCAGCAGCGGCGACAGCGTTTCCAAAGGCGTCTGGAACTCGTTGAACGGGTGCGGGCTTGTCGTCGGGTGGCCAGGCAGCAGGTACATCGTCAGGTTCCACGGTGCCAGGACGGCCTGGGTGGGGCTGTGGATCTCCTTGGAGGTCTGGCCCACCCCGAAGCCCGCGTTGGAGGCGTCGTAAGCGTCGCCAAGGCCCGTGTTCCAGTACCGGCTCGGGAAGAGGTGGGAGTAGAAGGGGTAGACGGGGTTGCCCGTGTAGGCCGCCGACTTGATGTACCAGGGCGAGCCGACGGCCAGGGCGAGCAGGCACCACACGGCGACCTTCCCAATTGCCCTCGGCAGCGTCCGCCCTTGCACGCGCACCCACCAGAACAGCAGGCCGAGGGCCAGCAGGGCGACCGTCCCCAGTGCGGTCGCTTTCGTGCTGAGGGTCAGGCCCATCAGGACCGCACCGAGCCGCAGCCAGCGTCCATCCCGGCTCGCCATGCCGTTTGCTACCGCCAGCAGCGTCAGGGTGGCGAAGAAGGTCCCGGCGAGGTCCGCGTAAGCCGTCCCCGCCTCCCACAGCACGAGGGGCGTTGAGGCCAGGATGCCCGCAGCGGTCAGCCCGACGCGCGGCGACAGGTGGCGCGCGCCGAAGGCGTGGACCGCCAGGCAGGCCCCGACGCCGCAGGTGAAGTGGAACAGCTTTGCGAGCGGGATGCCGCCCTCCATCAGCCCGAAAAGATACCACATCTCGGCGGTGAAGGCGAAGTTGGAATGGCTCTCCCAGGGGATGTAATGGATGCGGTGGACTTGCAGGTACATCTTCGGGTCGGCCAGGTGGTAGGAAAGGCTGTCCCATTCGGTGTCGCCGATGCCGCCCAGCCCAACGACCGGCGGGGTCCAAACGCCGACGAGGGGGATCAAGGCCAGCAGGAGGAAAACAACGGCCACGGCCCAGACCCAGGGCGACAGCCGGAGGCCACGCCGGAGAGTGTCTTGGAGTTCCCACGCCATTACCTGATGCTGCTGGGACCCGGCGGCAACGAGAAGAAGCAGAAGGCCAATGCCCACCGGGCGGTACAGGCCACCCAGCAGCCCCAGGGCGAGCATGGCGTAGGCGAGCATCCCCAGACCGAGTGCCAGGCCGAACAGGCTGCGCTCAAGCCGCGTGGGGCCGTCGTCGAGGCGCAGGAGGCGCAGGACGTTCCGGCCCGCCGCCGCCGCTGCCCAGGCCGTTATCAGAAATAGCAAAAGGTCCAGCACGCATCATCCTTACCGTCGGGCAGGCTCCGCTCCCGGAAGGTCCACCAGCCGCCCGGTCACGCGGGGCCGGGTGCCGGGCGCGTCCCAGGCCATCTCAGTCTCGCCCAGCAAGTGCCCGAACCAGCCCGCCTGCACGATGGGCACGCCGCCCACGATCTTCGGTTCTCCCAGCTTGTTGTGGCTGTGGCCGCCGACAATGAGGTCTATTTCGGGGCAGGCGGCGGCCAGCCGCTCGTCTTCGCGCAGGCCGATGTGGGTCAGGGCGACCAGGGCATCCACCGAAGGCCGCAGCGTCTCGATTTGCCGCCGGGCCACGACGACGGGGTCGTCAAAGACGAACGCGCTGACCAGTCGGGCCGTCATGCGGGGCGTCACCATCGGCACCGTCAGGCCGAAGACGCCGACCCTCAGGCCGTTCGGCAGCGTCTTCGTGAAAGACGGGACGACGGGCAGCGTCTCGCCCTGATCCTCGCGCCAGCGGATGTTGGCACAGAGGATGGGGAAGGCGGCCTTACCGATCTTGAGTCGTAGCAGGGCGTCGGCGACGTGGAACTCGCGGTTGCCCAGCGTCATGGCGTCGTAACCGGTCTCAGACATCAGGGTCAGGATCGGCTCGCCGCCGGGCCGGACGCCGACATTGCCCGCCGAAACCGCATCCCCGGCGTCCAGCAGCAGGACATTGGCCCGCGTGGCCTTGGCCTGCTGGATGAACTCGGCCTGGCGCGCGCTCAGGTGGTTATGGAAGTCGTTCGTGTGCAGCAGGGCGAATTGGGGCATGGGTTATTATTCCGGGGGAGGCCCCCCGCCCCCAATTCTGGGGGTGTCAGAGGGGAACCCCTCCCATCTCGTTCCTCGCCACCCTCCCCGAAACGGAGAGGGGAAGAGTTTGGGGAGAAAAGGCCCGCCCTGCTGTCCGAGACTCCTCGCCCACCCGTTGTACCCGCTGCCGAAGCTCTGTGAGCAGGGGCGGGAGGGCCGCCGCTTGTGGCGGGGTGGGTTCCGGGGGTGCGCTGATCTATTGCCGCGCCGTCGCCTCCGCCGGTTTGATATGCGCGAGGTAGGCGGCGACCGCCTCGTCCAGCCGCCCCTGCCGCCGCAGGATCTCCTCGATGGCGTCCCGCACGGCCCCCGCCCCGCCCGCGCGGGGCGTCACCCAGTCCGCCCGCGCCTTCAGGTGCGCGGAGGCGTCGGCGACCGCGATCTTGACCCCGGCGGCCTCGAAGGCGGGCAGATCGTTGATGTCGTCGCCGACGTAAGCGGCTTCCTTGGACCGCAGGTGGTACTTCTCCAGCAGCCCGTTCAGTGCCTCCGCCTTGTCGCCGCAGTTCTGGATCACGTCCTCGACGCCGAGTTCCGCCATGCGCGTCTCGACCACGCGGCTGGTCCGGCCCGACAGGACGGCCACGCGCAGGCCGACCGCCTGCGCCATGACGATGCCCAGCCCGTCGGCCACATGGAAGGCTTTGGACTGCCCGCCGCCGTCGCCGTAGAGCAAGGTGCCGTCGGTGAGCGTGCCGTCTACGTCAAGGACGATGAGTTTGACGTTCTGCACTCAGGCCACCCCCTCATCGGGGGATTTCGCTCTGCTGCTTCTCCACCAGCCATAGATACCGCTTGCGATTCCAACTGCCATCACGGCAAGGCTAGGCATTTGCCATGACTCAGGCCCGAGGCCGATCAAATGACCTACGAGAACCAAAACCGCAGGTATAAAAAGGTTGCTGCCCAAAAAAATGAGAGCGAGGCCGGCGAATACGAGAGCACTATCTACGCCATGTGGTAACAAATGGCGCAGTGTGGTGACCTGTAGTACGACCCCGCTTGCCACCAGCAACAACGCAAGTCCGTCTTTGACGCGAGACATGGGCGACAACTTCTCAGACATGGGTTTGCCAATTTTCATACTATCCCCGCCTTCACTAAGTCCTTCAGCATCAGCATCCCGACGGGGCGGCCTTCGGCGTCCACGACGGGGGCGTCGCCGGCCTTCTGGCCGGGGAGGGGGTGAAAGTCATCCAGGCGGCGCAGGCCCTCGGTCGCGAGAAGATTAGCGGTGACGAGGCCGGGGCGGCGGGTCATCGCCTCCGAGGCGGGGCGGGTGAGGAGCTGCGGGTCATCCAAGAGGTGCCGGCGGATGTCGCCGTCGGTGATGAGGCCCGACACGCGGCCCTCGGCGTCGGTGACGATGGCCGCGCCGGCATTGGCACGGGTGATAGCGAACATGGCATTCAGGACGGTGCCCGACTCGGGGACGATGGCGACGGCCTCGCCGGTCCGCATGAGGTCGGAGACGCGCAGGGTCAGGCGGCGGCCCAGGGTGCCCGCCGGGTGCAGGCGGCTGTACTGCTCGGGGGTGAACCGGCGCGCGCCCATGACGGCCACGGCCAGGGCGTCCCCCAGGGCGATCATCGCCGTCGTGCTGGTGGTCGGGGCGAGGTTCATGGTGCAGGCTTCTTTCTCCACCGACACGTCCAGGACGACCGAGGCCGCCCGGCCCAGGCTGGAGCGCGGGCTGCTGGTGAGGGCGATGAGCGGGGTCTGGAGTTGGCTGATGGCGGGCAGGATGGCCTTGACCTCGTCCGTCTCGCCGCTGTAGGAGAGGGCGACGACCACGTCGCCCGGTTGGATCATGCCCAGGTCGCCGTGGACGCCCTCGGCGGGGTGCAGGAACAATGCGGGCGTGCCGGTGCTGGCAAGGGTGACGGCCAGCTTGTCGGCGACCTTGCCGCTCTTGCCCATGCCGGTCACGACGACGCGGCCCTTCGTTTCTAAAAGCAGCCGGATGGCCTCGGCCCAGGCCGCGCCGTCCAGGGTTTCAGCCAGCCGGTCCAGGGCGCGGGCCGCCTCGGACAGCACCCGCCGCCCCTCGGACAGCCATTCCGCTCGTTCGGCCTCAGTTGGTTGGTCGTCCATCATTGCGCTCATTATACAGAGTCATGCGCGGATTATGCAAGCGGGCGGCTCGGCCTAAGCAGGAAAACCGGCTCGCGGTCGCCAACTATTGCGTGTCGGTTCGCTTCCGAAAGGTCAACGGTCATCGTCCTATGAAGAGAAGTCTCTATCCTCTTGCCCTCCTGCTGTCCGCTTCGCTGCTCCCGGTACGCGCGTGGGCGCAGACATCGGCACCCGATCCGGCTACGGCCCAGTTCCGGGCGGGGGTCGCGGCGTTCCAGCAGCATCAATATGAGGCGTCCATCGCCGACTTCCGGGAGGCGGTCCGGCTCCGGCCCGAGTACGCGGACGCGCACAACGCCCTTGCCATCGCGCTGGAAGCGCGGGGCCAGCACGCGGACTCGCTGAAAGAGTTCCAGGAGACGGTCCGCCTGAAACCGGACAATCCGGACGCGCGCTACAACCTGGGAATCGCGCTGGACCGTCAGGGGCAGACCGGGCCGGCCGTGAACCAGCTCCAGGCGGCGGTCAAGCTGCGGCCCGCCTTCGCGGCGGCGCACTACATGCTGGGGCGTCTGCTGGAGAAGCAGGGGACGCGCGAGGAGGCCATCGCCGAGTACCGGGAGGCCATCCGCCTCCGCCCCGACGGGGCCGCGCCGCACTACAGCCTCGCCAATGCGCTGGACGACAGCGGGCGGCACGACGACGCCATCGCCGAGTATCACGAGGCGATCCGCCTGGACCCGGCCAACGCGGACGCGCACAACGCCTTGGGGAACGTGCTGGATGTCCAGGGCAAGCACGCGGAGGCGATCACGGAGTACCGCGAGGCCCTGCGGCTGAACCCGGACCTCGCGCTGGCCCACTACAACCTCGGCCTGGCCCTGGACGCGCTTGGGCACACGGGGGAGGCAGTTTCGGAATACCGGGCGGCGCTGAAGAACAAGCCGAACCTCGTAATCGCGCGGCAGTACCTCGCGAAAGCACTGGCCCGACAGAAGAGAGTGGCGCAAGTCGCCCGGACCGACCGGGCGGCGGCGAAGGCGCAAGCCGACCAGGCGGCCCGAGCCGCGCGCGTCGCCGAGATGACGGCCGCCACCCAGACCCCGCCGCCGGCACCGACCCCCGCCCCGCCCCGCCCTGCGACGGCCGTGCTGCTCCAGCGCGGCAAGGCGCTTTACAATCAGGGCAGCCTCGTCGGTGCGATCACGGTGCTGAGGCAGGCGGTCGGTGCCGATCCCGGCAGCGCCGAGGGGCATTACCGCCTGGCGGTGGCCCTGGACGACCGGGGGGACCACACCGCCGCCGTCCAGGAGTACAGGAGGGCACTCCGCTTGAAGCCAGACTACGCGGCGGCATATTCCGGCCTCGGCACGTCGCTGTATCTTGCCGGCGACCGCGCCGAGGCCCGGCGCGCGTGGCACCAGGCCATCAGTCAGGGGGACCCGCAGGAAGCGCAGAATGCCGCAGGGCTGCTGAAGGCGTATCCGTAGGCGCGTCCCTAATGGGTGAACAGCAGGTAGAAGCCCATCACGATGAAGAGGGCATCAATGACAAGCGCCCGCTGCTTGCGCCCGGCAAACACGCGGCGGGCCTTCGGATCGTCCGGCAGCGTCTTGGCGCGCAGGTTGAAGTAGGCGAGGCTGATCGCGCGGAAGATGAAGCCGAGAGCGACCAGTACGCCGCCGATGATCTTGAACGGGTCCAAAGGCTGTCTCGCGCTTACCGGTAATTCGTGAACTGGAGCGGGACGTCCAGGTCCTCGCCCTTGAGCATCGCCATCACCGCCTGCAAATCGTCCTTGGCTTTGGCCGTGACGCGCACCTGCTGGTCCTGGATCTGCGCCGTCACTTTCAGCCCCTTGTCTTTAATGAGCTTGGTGATCTTCTTGGCGGTCTCGGTCGGCAGGCCGCTCTTGATGGTCACCACCTGCCGGAGCGTCCCCTTACTGGCTTGCTCCATCTTGCCGTATTCCAGAAACTTGACGTCCACGCCGCGCTTGATCAGCTTGGACTGGAGTACGTCGGTGAGCGCACTCATCCGCGCCTCGTCGTCCGAATGGAGCGTCAGCTTGTCCTTGTCGTCGTGCTCGATGGCGCTGATGCTGCCCCGGAAATCGAAGCGCGTCTCGATCTCGCGCTGCGCCTGCCCGACGGCGTTCTTGACCTCCTGCGGGTCCGCCTTCGAGACGATGTCGAAACTGTATTCCGTTGCCATGATGTGAGTCCCCTATCCTTACGCCGGTGTCAGTGGCCTATGTGCCCTCTATGATACCCGCCCCGCTCCCGATTCCCACCCGATCCGCTCCGCCGCACTCGGGGCGGCGACGCCCGGATTGCGCCCCAGCCCCGCCACGGCGGCCAGCAGCAAGGCGAGGCCGAGCCATTGTCCGAGCAGGACGGGCGTGTGCAGGACGACTAGCCCGATGAAGAGGGAGGTCAGCGGGTAGCAGAGTTCGGCCAGTGTCGCCACCGAGGCCGGCGTCCCACGCAGGCCGAGGTAATACAGGCCCATGCCGGCGAGGTCCGGCAGCAGGACGATGAGCAGCAGGAACAGACCCGCGTAGTGCGCCGAGTGGGTGGGAGGCGCGGCCGTCCCGGTCGGGACCAGCGTCAGCAGGGCGAGGACCGGGACGGCCAGCGCGAACCGCGCCCCGGCCAGCAGGCCGGGCGAGAGGGCGGCGGTCAGCGACCGGCCCGCCACCGTCGCCGCGCCCCAGAGGGCGGCAGCGCCCAGGGCGAGCAGGGCCTGCTGCGCGTGGATGTCGCCTATAGACGGCGGCTGTTGGAAGCCGATGAGCAGGTACGCGCCCGTCATGGCCGCCGCGCCCCAGCCCCAGAACAGCCAGGACCGCCGCTCCCCCAGCAGCCAGCCCGCCAGCAGGATGGCGACCAGCGGCTGCGTCTTCTGGAGCAGCACGACAGTCAGGGCGTGCGAAAAGTCGAGGGTGAAAGCCTTGGTGTAAATCCAGGTTGCAAGAGCGGACCCGCCCCAGCCGACGAACAGCAGCGCCCCCCACTGCCGCCGGGCCAGCCAGGAGAGCTGACGGCGCTCGCGCCACAGGATAGGCGCGAACAGGAGGGAGAGGGCGAGGTGTTCCCCCAGCACGACGCGGGCCGGGGACCAGCCCGCGCTGAGGGCGGCGGGGCGCAGCAGCAGGTCCGCCCCCCAGAGCATGGCGGCGAGGGCAATCAGGAGCGGGGACAGGAGGCGTGACGGCATGACGGGTATGATACCCGATCCTCTCCCCCGGCGCTGCGCGCCGACCCCTCCCCTCGGAGGGAAGGGGGTGTGAATAGAGGTTAATCTGTATTCTTGGGTGGTTTTTCGGTCACGGTTAGCCTCCAAGAAGAGGCACCCTAGCACCATTCACCCGCCCTTCCCTCCGAGGGGAGGGTCGGCGCTTGCGCCGGGGAGAGGATAATCCTCCACTTATCTGTTATAATAGTGGACAGGAGAACATCTGTATGGCCGTCAAGACGCCGCCCAACAAGCCCGCCGCGCGGCAGCCGCGCGCCTCGCAGCCCTCGCGGGCGAAAGATAGCCGCCCGGCGCGGAACAACGAACGCTTCGCCCAGGACATCTGGGGGCTGACTCTGGTCGCCCTGGGACTGATCCTGCTGGTCAGCCTGATCGTCGGCGCGCGGGCGGGGCTGCTCGGCGGGGCGCTGGTCCACGGCCTGCGGTCGCTGGTCGGGGTCGGGGCGTGGCTGTTCCCGTTCTTCCTGAGCGCCATCGGGCTGATGCTGATTCAGGGCCGGGCGCAGCACACGCGGACGAACTTCGCGGGCGGGGCGGCCCTGCTGTTCGTCATCGGCATCGCCTGGTGGCACCTGGCCCATACGCCGGACGGCAAGCCGCTGTTTAACGACCTGGAAATGGGCGGCGGGCTGGTCGGGGCGGTCGTCTCGGCGGGCCTGCGGCGGCTGGTGGGCGACGTGTCCAGCCACATCCTTTTGTTCCTCTTCACCTTGGGTGCGGTCGTCTGGGCCACGGACATGCGCCTGCTGCACCTGTTCGACCATGCGGTCGAGGGCGGGCGGCGCGTCGCCGCGCCGGTGACGCAGGGCGCGAAGGCCGGGGCTGCTGCGGCGAAGCAGGGCGCGGCGGCCTTCCGGGAGCGGTCGGACAGCCGCCGGGAGGAGAAATTAGCCGCCGCAGAGCGCGTCTTCACCCGCCCCACCCTGCCCGCCGAGGCTACCCCCGCTGAGACGGCCAAGCTGACGACCAAGGCGAAGCCCGCCGCACTCCCCGCGCCGCTGAAGCCGTTCAAGCCGCTCGTCCCGGCCCTGGACGACGACATGCCGACGGTGCCGAAGGCGATGCCGCCGCTGGTGACGATGACGGTCCTGCCCGCCGAGAAGCCGAAGGCACCGGAAGGGCCGCTGGTCATCCCGCCATCGCTGGCCGATGACGGCACCAAGCATGAGTACATCCTGCCGCCCCTGGAACTGCTGAACGAGGCACCGCCCAAGCCCATCCACCACGAGTCCGCCGCGCTGGAAAAACAGGCCATCCTGATGCAGACCTTGAACGACTTCAAGATCGGCGCGAACGTCGCCCAGGTCGCGATGGGGCCGACCGTCACGCGCTACGAGGTCCAACTAGAGCCGGGCATCCTGGTCAAGAAGATCGTCGCGCTGGCCGACAACCTCGCCATGTCGCTCGCCGCCATTGATGTCCGCGTCGAGGCTCCCATCCCCGGCAAAGCGGCCATCGGCATCGAGGTCCCGAATGATGTCTGCCAGATGGTGTCCCTGCGCGAGTGCCTGGCGACAAACGAGTTCATGTCCGCGCCGTCCAAACTGACCTTTGCTCTGGGCAAGGACGTGTCCGGGGAGTTCAAGTACGCCGACCTGACCCGGATGCCGCACCTGCTGGTCGGCGGCAGCACCAACAGTGGCAAGAGCGTCTGCCTGAACACCATCATCAGCTCCATCCTGTACCGCGCAACACCCCGCGAAGTCAAGTTCGTGATGATTGATCCCAAGCGGGTCGAGCTGTCGCTGTACGACGGCATCCCGCACCTGCTGGCCCCGGTCATCAAGGACGTCAAGCAGGCGGCGGGCATTTTCCGTTCTGTCCTGAAGGAGATGGAGGAGCGCTACGACCGCTTCGCCCGCATCGGGACGCGCAACATTGACGGCTTCAACGGCCGCGTCCCGCCCGACGAGCGCCTGCCCTACATCGTGGTCGTCGTGGACGAATTGGCCGACCTGATGATGCAGCAGGGGCCGGAAGTGGAAACGTCTATCTGCCGCCTCGCCCAGCTCGCCCGCGCAACGGGAATCCATCTGGTCATCGCCACCCAAAGGCCCTCCGTGGACGTCATCACAGGAACAATCAAAGCCAACATCTCCAGCCGCATCGCCTTCGCCGTGGCGACCCAGGTGGACAGCCGGACCATCATTGACATGCCCGGCGCGGACCGCCTGATCGGGCGTGGCGACATGCTGTTCATGCCGATTGACGCCGCCAAACCCGTCCGCGTCCAGGGCTGCTACGTCGGCGAGCGGGAGACAGAGGAACTGGTCAAGTACCTGCGCGAGCAGGAAGAGGCCGTCTACACCATGATCCCGAGTGAGACCAGCAGCGGCGGCTACGGCGCGGACGGGGACGACGACGGCTCCTCAGACGAACTGTTCGAACCCTGCGTCCGCTGGCTCGTCTTGCAGGGCCAGTGCTCCACATCCAGCTTGCAGCGCAAGTTCAAGATCGGCTACACCCGCGCCGCCCGCCTGGTGGAAGTGATGGAGGCCAAAGGCATCGTCGGCTCCCAGGACGGCGTCAAGCCCCGCGAGATCATGTTGCAACGCGAGAACGTGGAAGCGTTCTTTGCGGGGGTGGGGCAGGGCGATGTGGGGCAGTGAAGACAACCGCCTACTTCGAGGAGCAGGTTCTCCGCAAGCGCCCCTACATCAAGCCGGAGTGGTGTGAGCAGGCTCTAAAGACACCGGAACGCCTTGAAGTTCAGGAGGATGGCCGTTACCGCTACTGGATATACATCGCCGAACAAGACAAGCATCTTCGCGTGGTGACATTGGCAGATGGTGAAACCATCCATAATGCCTTTTTCGACCGCGATTTCTGAGGGAACAATCAAGATGAAGCTTCACTATTATGCCGACACCGACTCACTTTATATTGATCTCAGTGAGAAAACAAGTGTAGAGTCGCGGGAAGTTTCTCCAGGCGTCGTTCTGGACTTCGACGACGCGGGCCATCTCTGCGGCATTGATGTTGACCATGCCAGCCAGAACCTTGATCTGTCTCGTCTCGAAGCTGTCTCTCTGCCCGTCGAGATGACCCGAATGGTTCATGCCTGACCACGGAGCACCGTTAGCAAGCAGAGTGGCATAAGCCCCGCGAGACCATGTTGCAGCGCAAGAATGCGGAAGCGTTCTTCGCGGGGGTGGGGCAAGGAGATTTAGGACAGTAAATAGGGTATATTATGCCAGCGCCGAGCGGCAAGGGAAGAGAGTCAAAGAAACATAGGGCGGTAAAACCCAGAAAGAAGGATGTATGAAAAAAGGCAGAAGAGGAATTGACCATCCGCTAGCGAAACTGGATGACGATAAAGTAAGAATGATTAGGAGAGATCATGTTCGCAGTGGAGGCGGAAAAACTTCCGCTCAGTTTGCTGAAGATTACGACGTGACACAGGGTACGATAGATTCGGCATTTAGCGGTCGGACTTGGAAACATGTGATCTAGGGATCTAAGCCTTGGAGTGCAAACCCCGCCCTTGCAGGCGAAGAACCGTTCGGCACGTTCTTCTTCGATTTGCAAAGGTGGGGTTTTCTCTTGTTTAGCCCAGCCGTTTAGGGTGAGGTACTGAAGTGAAAAGTTTCTGCTCGTCCTACAGCCACTCTCCACTCACTTCATTGGGGCTTGTATCTTATTGCCATCACCTTTCGGTGATGGCAATGTCATCAAGATGGAAAGAATTCTTGTCAACGTTATCCCTATGCATCTTGATTGTCCAATTCGACCGAATCAAAGCGCCAAAATTGTTCTGCGAGTCAACGAAGCTAGTGACTGAGTAGTTGTTTGCTGAAGTGATTGTTACGAAAGAGGCGTCAAAATCCGGGTATTTAGCACTTCCTGGTGACTTTAAATGGTCATTCACCATTTCTTGTGCTGCTCCGAACACATCATCTTTCTCCTTCTTTTCATTAGCAGCGGCAGCATCTGCTGTCTCCTTTGCCTGCTCTTCGGGAGAATTGTCCGAACATCCGGTTACAGCAATGGAGAAAGCCGTTAGCAAAAACAGTCGGCGTGTGATAGATAACATATAAAGCTCCCAGGTGAATTTTCTGTATATTCGCCTATCTCTATGCAGAATCCTTCCACAACTGACGCACAGTGGGAGCTCACTCGCAAAGCATCGAAAGATTTGAACAGGAGCAATAACATGACCGTGACGCTCAACCTGAAACCCGAAGTGGAAGCACAGATCGCGCAAAAGGCCGCCGCCGAGGGAACGGAAGTCTCCGACTACTTGGAGAAGATGATAGAGCATACCATCAAGCCGGGGCCTCGAGTCGTCTACTCACAGGAACAGCTTGCTAAGAACCAGGCGGCTTTGGCAATGCTGGAGGAGTGGGACAAGGAAGATAAGACGGACGATCCCGAAGAGATCGCCCGCCGCCAGGCGGACTGGGAGGAGTTCAAGAAGGGCATGAACGAGAACCACACATCCGATAGGATTATCTATCCATGAGCGCCGTCGTCATTCTGGATAGCGGCCCAGTGGGGCTGCTGGCACAGCGCAGAGGTGTCGCGCCTGCGTAGGCTTGCCGTCAGTGGCAGAAGGATTTGCTTGCTGCCGGCGTCCGCGTCATTCTGCCCGAAATTACCGACTATGAGGTGCGCCGGGAGCTTCTGCGGATCAATAGCTTATCCGGCATCATGCGCTTGGATCGTCTAGCGGCAGCCGTTGAGTATTTGCCGCTCACCACGGCAGCGATGCGGAAGGCGGCGGAGTTGTGGGCGCTGGTTCGGCAGCAGGGTAAGCCGACAGCAGACCCGAAAGAGCTTGACGGGGACGTGATTCTAGCGGCTCAGGCCATACTGCTCGGCGCACCGGATTTGGTTGTGGCAACAACAAACGTCGGGCATCTATCGCGGTATGTCAACGCGAAGAACTGGCAGGATGTGACATGAATGAAGGTGACAGCGGCGAGGCGACAACCCCGCCTTCTGACGACAGGGTGCCCGAAGGTTTAGAGACTTACCTACTGAGCGAGTCGGCTCTTGCCAAAGACTGGCTTTCTCCTGAAGAAGACGAGGCGTGGGAACATTTGCAGGAGCAGGAAGCCGGGACGGGAGAAGGCTCGGCTTACGATCTGTTCAAGGGACTCATCGGGCGCTTTCGGAGCGGCGGTGACGGTGACTGGTCCCAGGATACCGGCCGTAAGTCCGCCGAGGGAATGGCGGAGAAGCGGCGGCAGGGCCACCTCTAAAGAGCGGCGAGAACGGGAGGCGAATACCAATCGCCTCCCATTTTTGATTCTGAACGTACACGGCAAGCCTAATGCCCCTCGCCGCGCCTGCCGATAATGACACGGAAGAGTAGTGAGTGCGGGCAGAGCGCAGGAGGTAACGCCGTGGCGACATTCGTGTATGAGGCCGTTGATCCGTCGGGCCGGATCGTGAAAAACAAGGTGGAAGGGGACAACGAGCAGGCGGTACTCGCCAGGCTCCACGACCAGCAGTTCCACATCGTCTCGCTGTCCGAGTCTAAGGGCGGCGTGAAGATGCGGATGGCAGCCGGCAAAGGGCAAAAGATCAAGCTGCAAACGCTGGTCGTCTTCTCGCGGCAGTTCGCGACGATGATTGACGCGGGCATCCCCATCATCAAGTGCCTGGACATTTTGGAGAGCCAGACCAAAGAAGACGCCATGAAGGCGGTCATCAACGCCACCCGCAAGGACGTCAAAGGCGGGCTGTCGCTGACCGACGCCATCGCGAAGCACCCGAACGCTTTTTCCAAGCTGTACGTCAACATGATCCGGGCGGCGGAGATCGGCGGAATCCTGGACGTGATTTTGGACCGGCTTGCAGGATTCTTGGAGAAGGAAATGGAAATACGCGGCAAGATCAAGTCGGCGATGATGTACCCCATCATCGTCCTGAACTTCGCCGGCGTCATGGTCCTGGCCTTGTTCATGTTCGTGCTGCCGCGTTTCAAGGAGATATTCCTCTCAATGAACGTGGAGATGCCGGTCGTGACGCTGGCGCTGTTCTCAATCGGCGACTGGCTGCAAAAGTTTTGGTGGGTCGTCCTGATCCTGGGCGTCGCGGGCTACATCGGGTTCAAGCAGTACGACAAGACGACCAAGGGCCACTACAACATTGACAAACTGAAGCTGCGTATCCCGATCTTCGGCGACCTGTCGCTGAAGATGAGCGTCGCGCGCTTCTGCCGCACCTTCGGCACCCTGATCGCCTCGGGCGTTCCGATGATGCGTTCGCTGGAGATCATCGGCGAGACATCCGGCAACGCGGTCCTGGCCGAGTCCATCGTCAACGCGCGGGCCTCGATCCGGGAGGGCGCGAAGATCAGCTCGCCGCTGGCGGCCTCGGGCCTGTTCCCTTCCATGGTCACGCACATGATCGACGTGGGCGAGGAGACGGGGCGGCTGTCCGAGATGCTGTGCAAGGTCGCCGACTTCTATGACGACGAGGTGGACTCGCTGGTGAAGGGGCTGACGTCGCTCATTGAGCCGATGCTGATCGTGTTCATGGGCGTCCTGGTCGGCTTCATCGCGGTCTCGGTCATGTCGCCGATCTTCAAACTGGTCAGCTCGATTCACTAAGAGACCCCGCCCCGTCCGCCCACGCAATGGGGCGGCGGACGGGGCGCGGGGTTCTTCAGGCATGGCAGACACAACGAGTTCCGGCACAACAAGTTCCGGAGAGAAGTCGGGCTGGGACGGGCGCGACCGGCGCGGGCCGAGCCGGCAGGACGACGAGACGCGGGCGCGCAAACTGCTCACCGAGTACAAGGCCGGCGGGGCGGGCGCGCAGGCCGCCCGCCAGGCGCTCGTCCTCCAATTCCGGCCCCTGGTCCAGAAGCAGGCGCGGCAGTTCCTTTCACCCTCCATTCCACTGGAGGACTTGATCCAGGAAGGCTTTTTGGGCTTGATCCACGGCATCGACCAGTACGACCCGACGCGCGGGGTCAAGCTGATCACCTATGCCACCCACCACATTGACGGGCACTTGCGCCACTTCCTGCGCGACCGGACCCAGATCATTAAGGAGCCGGCGTGGCTCCAGGAGATGGCCCAGAAGGTGCGGCGCGAGGCCGAGACGCTGACGCAGGAGATGGGGCGCGAGCCGACCGACGGGGAACTGGCGACGGCTTTGGGGCTGGCCGAGGCGGAGATCGCCCGCATCCGGGCGACGCGGGTCATCTTCAACCCGGAGTCACTCGACCAGATGCAGGAGAGCGGGGCGGCTCGCATCCAGGTCGCCGAGAGCAACATGCAGGCCGCCCGGACCGAGCTGCCCATCGAGGACAAGGTCGTCCTGACGGAAGCCCTGAAGCGGCTGAAGGAGATCGAGCAGAAGGTGCTGTACTCGTTCTACTACGAGGACCGCAGCCAGACGGACATCGCCAAGTCCCTCGGCGTCTCCAACAACTACGTCTCCCACATCCTCAAAAACTCCGCCCGCAAGTTGCAGCAGATGTTCCGCAGCGACGCCGTCCGCGAGGCCGCCTTGCAGCACGAGCGCAAGCGCCGCCGTCTAGCCGCGCACGGCCCGGCCGCCCTTGCCGAGGAGGCGGCGGACGACACGCCGCCGACCGTCGTTGACCCAGTGACCGGGCTGTACACCCGCCCGTACTTCGAGAGCCGCCTGGACGAAGAGCTGTCCCGCGCCATCCGGCACCAACTGGAGCTGACCGTGATCCGCGTCCGGGTCGAGGGCGAGCTGCCCGAGGCAGTCCTGTTCGCCCAGATCGCCCAGACCGTCAAGGACTGCATGCGCCGCTCGGACCTCGTGGCCCGCTACGAGGAGCGCGAGCTGATCGCGCTGCTGCCGCACACCGGGGCGACGCGCGAGACGGTCGTCGGCCGCCTGCACACCCGGCTGGGCGCGCTGACGGCCGGTTTCCCCCACCCCTGTCTTGTCAGCCTGGGTCGGGCCTCCTACCCCGCCCAGCGCCAGCGCGCCGCCCTGCTGACGGCGGCGGCCCCGGAGGAGCGGGTGTAGCCGCGCCCCCAATTTCAAGACACAGAAGCGCCTGCCGCACCAGATGGTGCGGCGGGCGCTTTCGGCTGGCCGGTCCGTCAAAGCCTTCGTCCACGGCTTGGCCCTCTGCCTTATCCCTGATTGGATCGTGACCGCCCGCCGGGAAGCCTCAGCGCAAAGTCGGCCCGGCGAGGACAATACCACTGACGCCGCCGATGTGCGCTTGCGAGGTAGGCCGCGCCGCAGCCCAGCGTCAGCCAGGAAGCAGGCCAAAGCATGACCGAGAACAGGTCGGGGATGTTCAGCCGGGTCATGGACACTGCACAGGCAGCCATCAGGGGGAGAAGGGGCCAAGCAGCAGCGGCGTAGAACAGGCCCGTGAGCGCCCGGTCTGGGAACCTCCTGCCGACGGCGGCCCCCACGAGGGTCGGCACGACGACGAGGTATTCCAGCATGAACGTGGTCCCGGAGTTGTCGTATAGTCGGAAGGCCGCCATCACCAGGATGGTGCAGAAGATCAGGGCGGAGGCGATGACGATGTGTATCCCCAACCCGTACAGCACGGCGGCCATGTCCGGGCTGATCCGGCTCTGGCCACGCCGCCACTCCCAGGCCAGCCGCCGCCCGATGCGGGTGGGGTCGCCGAACTGCACCAGGGCGAGTTCCCACGCCTCCTGCGGCGAACTGCCTAGCTCCTCGTTCGCCGCCACAAGGCTTTCTAGGTGTTGCCGGACCTCCTGATGCAGTTGCACGCGCTCCTCGACAGGGAGACGCTTCAGGGGCGCATTGAAGCGCTGGAACCACTGTTCCATCCGGGGATCATCAAGCGGGCCGAGCATGGTGAACGTGTCCTCTCTTGGGCGCTCCCGCCTAATCAGTCGCGCATCAGTTTCGCGTAGAAGTCTTTGAAGCTGACTGTGCCTGGCGGAAGTCCGGCTTGTCCTGGGAAGCCCAGCCGTGTGGAGAGAACCGGTGTGCCGGGGCCAAGGTGATATTTCGCCCTCGTCCGCGACACTGTGGGATCGTTGACGGGCACTTGCAGCGTCTTGTCATAGGGGATTTTCTCGACACTGCCGTCGTCCCACAGCACTTCGTAGAACCCGACCGGCTTCATCGTGAAGGGTTTATTCGGATAGATGACCTGGTTCTGGTGGTAATACAGGCTGGTCTGACCGAGAACGTCTCGGGTCCCGGCGGCTCGCTGGGTGCCTATCTTTGTACCGTCGGAACGGGTGAGGGAGAAGCTGTAGGGGATCGCCCCCGGCGCGCGGCGCAGCCCCTCGAAGTCAGAAAAGCGGCTGTCGGGGTTGTTCATCTTTGCGAGAAAATCCTTGACGTCCCGGAAGCCGTATCCCTGCGGGGCGCGGACGATGTCCATGAACAGCGCCGTCTCATCCGCAGGATAGTGGCCGCCGTGTTTGCGGCGATATCCCAGCATGAGTTGATACATCCGTTTCAAGCCGTCCACCCCGTTTTGGGGGTCGCCGGGCACCTGCCCGTGCGTGTCATACAACGCCAGCCCTGTCGGCGGCGCGGCCCGCGCGACGGAGATAATGCTGCTCATCGGCGCGGGAAGGCCATGCGACCGTAGGTACTGCCTGCTGATGCCGAGCGCCAGCAGCATTAGGATAAGGACGACCGCCGCTTGTCTGAAGCCGCGCTGTTGTGCGAGTTTCACGGTCTGCTCCGATCAAAGGAGTGTCACCGGCTGATTTGCGGTCGTCGGCGCGGCAGGTTTAGCTTGAAGTCGGCCAACGAGGGCTTGTACCAGCCGCGCTTGGTCACGCTGGCAAGGTAGGCGATGAGCGAGTGACCCAGTGCCCAAAGGGGCAGCCACAATTGGCTACGCAGGATCATATACAGCACGGGCTGCGAAAGAGTCATTCTCGGATTGAAGACCTCCATGGCGACTATCTCCAGGAACCCAATGAGACTCCACAAGAGGCTTGAGTAGAATGCCCCCTTGATGGCTTGAAGAGGATATTTGCGGCCAATGGCGAGACAGACTAAGAGTGTTCCGCCGAAGGCGAGGGATTGACAAACGGCAACAGGGAATGGGTGCGCGCTTCCGTCAAAATTGGCTCGGACGTGGGAGTCTCTCAGGAATTGCCAGGCAAGCAGGTAGAGGGGGGCGATAAGATTTTGGAGCCAGGCAAGTCCTATGCCAAAGAAGACGGCTCTTATGTCGGCACGGAAGCCGGTCCGGCCCTGTTGCCACTCCTGGTACATCTTCCGCCCGATTTGTGTGGGATCGCCGAACTGCGTCAAGGCGGACTTCCAGGCGACCTCGGCCGGCTGTCCCTGAGCCACTTTCGCGGCGGCAAGCCCTTCGAGGTGCTGCCGGATCTCTTCGCGCTGGGCGGTGCGCTCCTCGGCGGGCAGGCGGCGGGAGGCGGCGTCGAAGCGCCGGAACCAGTCGTTGACGGCGGGACTGTCATGCGGGCTGAACATGGGGGGTTCCTCCATTGATGTCGCCGAGGATGTCGTTGACGGCTCGGGAGAAGCGGCTCCAGGCGCGCACCTGGGAGGCCAATTTGGCGTGGCCGACGTCGGTCAGGGTGTAGACGCGGCGGGCGGGGCCGCTGGGCTGGGTCTGCCACTCGCTTTGAACTAGTTCCTCGCGTTCCAGGGCGCGCAGGGCGGGGTAGAGGGCACCCTCGCCGACGGAGAGGGCTTCGCGGCTGCGGCGCTCGATCTCGCGGGCGATGGCGTAGCCGTGGAGCGGGCCGCCGGACAGGACGGCAAGGATCAAGATCGGGGTGCTGCCTTTTTTTAGTTCCTGCTCTTCACTCATGTTTCAATTATACATCGCAATCTAATGTATGTCAAGTGATTATTTTTCAAGGCCGAGGTATCGGACGGCGCGGGCCAAGCCGATAATGGAAACGCCGTCGGTGATGCCTCCGTCCATCGCCATGGCGTGGGCCTCCAGGAGCGGCAGGCGGCGAAGGGCGAGGACCTCATCGCCTTCGGGGGCGGCTTCGCCGAATGTCAGGTCTTGGGCCAGGAATATCTGGCCGGCCTCATTGGTGACGGAGTTGGACAGGTGGAACGAGCTGAGGTCGGTCCAGGTGGCGGCCGTCAGGCCCGTCTCCTCGGCCAGCTCGCGTCTGGCACTGTCCAGGAGTGGGATGTGGAGGGGGCCGCCGCCTTCGGGGATCTCCCAGGAGTAGAGGCCGAGCGGGTAGCGCCACTGACCGATGAGGAACGTGTCGCCGTCGCCCGTGACCGGGACGATGCCCAGGGCATGGTTCTGGAACTCGACGACGCCGTAAATGCCGTCGCGGCCGTCGGCGCGGATGACGTGATCCTCGCGGACCCGTATCCAGGGGTTGACGTAGACCTCGCGGCTGCCGCGCGTGCGCCAGGGGTTGAGGGGACCGGAAGATAGTTCGTCTGCCATGCCGTTATCATAGGGGCGCGGGCGGTATTTTGTCAAGAGGCGCGACCTTGTGATTTTTTTCACGAACAAAGTGGGTAGAATGCACCGGGACACACAGAAGGAACTCAAGCCATGCCTAACACCCATATCGTCATCGTCGGCGGCGGCTTCGGCGGCCTCAAGGTGGCACAAACCTTAGAGAAACTGATCAAGCTCGGCGACGCGGTGGAAGTGACGCTGATCAGCCGTGACAACTTCCTGCTGTTCACGCCGTTTCTGACCGAGGCGCTGGGCGGGATGCTGGACGAGGCGGACGTCATCTCGCCATTGCGGGCCTTCCTGAAGAAGACGCGCTTCGTCATGGGCGAAGTGACAGCGATAGACATGCGTGCAAAGTCTGTCACCTTCCGTCGGCCGCTGACGGACGAGACAGAGACGGTGCAGGCGGACCAGCTCGTCCTGAGCCTGGGCAGCACGACCTCGTTCCACGGGCAGGAGGATTTGGAGAAGCTGGCCTTCACGCTGAAGTCGCTGGACGACGCCACATTGCTGCGGAACCACCTGATGGCCTGCTTGGAGCAGGCGAACGAGGAGAGTGACGGGGTGGCCCGCCAGTCCTTCCTGACCGTCGCCGTGGTCGGCGCGGGCTATACAGGCGTCGAGGCGGCGGGGGCGATCCGTGACCTGATGAAAGACGCCGCCCGCGACTACCCGCACGTCCGGCCCGACGAGATCCGGGTCGTCCTGATGGACATGGCTGAGGAGATCCTGCCGTCGATTGACCCGTCGCTCGCCAAGTACGCCCTGCGGCAGATCCAGAAGCGCGGGATCGAGATACGGCTGGGCCAGAAGATCAAGCAGGCCGACGACCACTCGGTCACCCTGAGCAAAGGCGAATACATCCCCACCCGCACCCTGCTCTGGTCGGCGGGCGTCGTGCCCTCGCCGCTGACCCAGACCTTGCTCTGCGAGAAGGACAAAAAGGGTGCTATCATGACCGAGCCGACGATGGCTGTCAAGGGCATGGACGGCGTCTGGGCGATGGGCGACGGCGCACACATCCCCAACCTGCTGGAAGAGGGCCGGCCCTACACGGGCACCGCGCAGAACGCCGAGCGGGAGGCCAAGCAGCTCGCGCAGAACGTCATGGCCACCCTACGGGGGCGGCAGCCCAAGCCGTTCCTGTTCCGCACCCTGGGCGAGTTCGTCAACCTCGGGCACCATGTGGCGGTGGCGCAGATCAAGTGGTTCAAGTTCTCCGGGTTCGTCGCCTGGTTCCTGTGGCGGGGCGTCTATCTGGTCAAGATCCCCCATTGGGGCCGCAAGGCGCGCGTCGTGTCCGGCTGGACTCTGGACCTGCTGTTCGGGCGCAACTCCGTGGAGAGCGAGACGCCTCGCCTGCTGCGGAACAACACGGAGCAGAAGCGGCGCACCGACGAAGCGGCGCGGGCGGTGAAGTAGGGAAAGCAAGAAGGGGCGGGAGCATGATGCTCCCGCCCCTTTTGTTTGCTGCATAGCCTAAGCCGCCAGCCGCTGCTCCTCGCCCTGTCCCGCCGGTTCCGTATCGGCGGCGGGCGTGAAGGTCACGGTGCGGGCGTCCTGGCGCTTGCGGAAGTGGATCATCTCCCACTGGTGGACATAATCCAGCACGGTCAGGGCCAACTTGCGCGCCTCGAACTCGGGCATCTGGATGGTCAGGCTATCAGTCGCCTTGACCATTTTCACTTGTCCCTGCCCGTAGACCTCGCCCTGGCCGTTGTCCACGCGCAGGACGTAGGGCTGGCGGTACTTGGCTTCCTTCTTGAAAGACAGCACGCGCGCCTCCGTGTAGTCGTCGTGTGCGCTGCCCTTCTGGTCCTCGAAGCTCGTGAAGGTGCCGGCCAGCAGGTCATGGCAGACCAGCTTCATGTCGTCCGCGTCCACATAGTGCCGGACGCGCTGGGTGGCCTTGTTGTGTTCGTCGAACTCGACGAGGGTGAAGGCGACCTTGCTGCGCTTCGGGTCGAAGGCGAGCAGGTCGGTGATGTCCAGGATCTTGTCTTTGGCGACGAACCGGAAGATCTGGATCTTCGTCACTTCGCGCCCGGCGCCGTCCGTGCCGTTCTTCTCATAGGTGTTCATGGTCAGTTCTCCTTAAACCAGGTCCAGTCTCGAAACTTGTTACTGGCCTGAGCGGTGGTCGGACCACCGCTCGGCTATATCAACGGAACTGCCGATGTATGTCTCGGCAGTCACCGTGTTCGTGATGATGTAAATGCCCTGCGTCCGTGGCATGGTGCCTCATCCTTGCTTCTGGTGACTAAAGCACCTTGCGATAGCTACAATTGGGATTGTCTTGTAATGAGGCCCAACAGTCCCATATTACAACATAACCCCTCCCGCCAACATAATAACAGTTCGAGACGAGCTGCTCCCCGCATTGCGGGCATGTGCCGCGCACCCACTCGGGCCGGGGGCGGTCGGATTTGCCGTCGTATGCCTGCCGGACGCTCTCGACGGCGGCGTTGGTTTCAAGTATCGTGTCCATCTCGCGTTCTCCTCTCACTAAACCAGATCAGTCTTCGCGGTACAGATATATTATACTGTAAATGGCAGTGAGTATCAGCGAACGGGCATAAGAGGGCAGAACGATCTATGGAAATTCTCATCAAGTGAGAATTTCGGGGGCTGTTTTGGGGGAGAAAAACACGGCAATTGTACCGTAACTAAAGGGGCAGAATGCGCCGATAATACACTCAAAGGAGAGTGACACCCATGTTCCTATGGATCGCAGCGGGCTATGTGCTGTCCGCCATCGTATTCTATTCGTATATCGTCAAGACCGCCCAGGAAGACCCGCATGAGGCGCTGGCGACCCTTGCAGAGACGACCGACCGGCAGTGGTCGCGTGACCAGAGCAGCCGCAGGGCGGCGTGAGGCGACTCCAGAGATAGGTTAGAAAGGCAGACGGCCCACCGATGATCTAGATCACCGGCGGGCCGTCTGCCTTTGTTTCTGTTACCCGGTGTAGTTGCGGAAGGCGATGCCGACCAGGATGCTGACGAGGAACCAAGCGACCCCAAGGTAGCGGGTGTAGGTTTGCAGCATCTCCTCGAAGCCCGGCTTGCCCTTGAAGTTGGCGCTGACGTTGCCGCCGATGGTGCCAGTCAGGCCCTCGTTCTTGGTCGTCTGGGACATGACGATGGCAACGAGGGCGATGCTGATGAGGCCCTGAAATACGAGGAGGATGATCTGGAGGGCATTCATGCTACAGCCTCTCCTCGGTCTTCGCGCCGACGGCCACGGGCGTTTCCTGAGTCGGGGCGGCAGGCGAAGCGCCGTAGACGGCCGCGCCGGTCGGCTGTTCCGGCTTGTCGTCCTCGGCGGTCGCCTTCTTGAATTCTTTAATGCCCTGGCCCATTGACTTGCCGAAGCCCGCAAGCTTGGAGCCGCCGAAGAGCAGGATGACCACGCCGGCGATGATCGCGATCTCCGTGGGGTTACCGAAGCCAAATGCTAGTGGAAGCATGTCAATGTCCTTTCACGTCTTGGGTGTCCGGCAAGGCCGGTGCAGGGTGTAGTTCGGCCTGCGGGTTCGTTTCGACAGAATGCGCGTCAACAGGATGTTTGGGAACGATTGGCAGCATCAGATCTTCCGGTGCCTGGTCATAGGGGCGGTGCCCGATGGCCTTCTCGACCGTCGCGCTGCTGGTCGAAGAGTACGGGTTTCCGTAGTCATACGGCGGTGACAGGACCGGCTTGTAGACCGATTCGACTTCATTGTGGACCGAGTGCGCCGCCCCGGTCACTTCTTCAGTGATCTTCCGCAGCTCACGCATCGCCTGACCAAGCTGCTTGCCGACCTCGGGTAGCTTCTTTGGCCCGAAGACCAGCAGAGCCAGGCCAAGAATGATTGCGATGTCCGGCGGACTGAACCCAAATGCAAGCGGAAGCATCATATCTCCTCAACCCACAGAGTCATCAGCGGCGGCCGATGATATCGCGCAGCTCACGCAACGCTTGGCCAAGCTGCTCGCCAACATCGGGCAGCTTTTTCGGCCAGAAGACCAGCAGAGCCACGACCATGATAATGGCAACATCCACAGGCTGCATGGGTTCCTGCCTCTTCAGACCGCAAAAGCCCGGCTTTGTTCAGGCGATTTTGTTCACCGTCGTTCGCGCGGCGGCTTGGAAGATCTGGGTGCGGGTGCAGAAGCCGGAGCCATACACTGCCGCATTAGCCGCACCGGCTGCCACGCCCAGCTTTAGTGCTTCCGCATGGCCCAAACCCTGCTCCCAAGCCCAGACGAAGCCCGCAGTCAGCGAGTCGCCGGAGCCGAGCGCGCTTACGACCTCTACGACGGGCGGGATAGCCTCCCAAGTGCCTTCCGCACTCGCAAGGACTGCCCCGCGCACCCCACCAGTCACGAGGGCCAGTGTCACGCCGTACTTATCCCGCAAAGCCTGTGCCGAGCCGCCCCAGCCGTCACCACCGACAGACAACGCTTCCAGCTCATGCACGTTCGGCTTGACCAGGAACGGCTTCGCTTCAACGCCGAGCCGCAGAGCCTCGCCGCTGGTGTCCAGAACAGCCTTGACACCCAGCACATGGGCCAGCCGGATGATGGCGACGTAGATCTCCGGCGGCACACCGGGCGGAAGGCTGCCTGATAGGATTACGGCATCATGCCCCGGTAATAGTTCCCGCAGCCGTCTGAGCAGGGCGTCGCATTCCGCCGACGTGACTTCCGGGCCGGCCTCGTTCAGTACGGTTTCGGTCCGCCCGACCGGGTCCAGAATGGCGGTACAGACACGCGACTCCTGCATGACCGTCACGAAATGGGTATCGATGCCCTCGCCGTTCAGGCCGGCCCTGATATATTCCCCGGTCGGCCCGCCTGAAAACCCGGTCGCCGTGACGACGCCGCCCAGTGTCCGGTAGACTCGGGCGACGTTGATGCCTTTGCCACCAGCGTAGACGCGCGTTTCCGTGGGTCGCTGCACCCGGTCCACGGCGAAGCCGGGGATGGTGTACAGTTTGTCAACCGCAGCATTGAGCGTGACGGTGAGGACGGACAAAGCGTTTAACGCTTGCTGAACTGGAAGCCGCGGCGGGCGCGCTTGCGTCCGGCCTTCTTGCGCTCTTTGACGCGCGGGTCGCGGGTCAGGTAGCCCAACTTGCGGAGGACGGGCCGCATGTCGGGATCGGACTCGACGAGCGCCTTGGCGATGCCGTGGCGGACCGCGCCGGCCTGGCCGGAGATGCCGCCGCCGAGGGCGCGCACGAAGACGTCGAACTTGCCGACGGTTTCGGTCACTTCGAACGGCTGCATGATGAGGGCTTCGAGCGAGGCCCGCCCGAAGTAGTTGCTCGTCGTCCGGTTGTTGACCGTGATGTTGCCCTGGCCGTTGGACAGCCAGACCTTGGCGATGGCGTTCTTGCGTTTGCCGGTGCCGTAGTAGCGAGTGGTTTCTGCCATGTTTGTTCCTTAGAGTATACCCAGGCGGATGCGGACTAGGCGATGTCCTGCGGCTTCTGCGCCTGATGCGGATGGTCTGCACCGCCGTAGATGCGGAGCTTCTTGAGGGTCTGCGCTCCCAAAGTGTTGTGGGGCAGCATGCCCTTGACGACGCGCATGAGGGCGGCGACCGAGTCCTTCTCGATCTCCCGGCCGCGCGTGACGCTTCGGATGCCGCCGGGGTACAGGGTGTGCCGGTAGACAGGCTCGTCCTTCTTGTTGTTGCCGGTCAGCAGGACCTTGTCGGCGTTGATGATGATGACGTGATCGCCGCAGTCCACATGCGGGGTCCATTCCGGCTTGTTCTTGCCGCGCAGGATCTTCGCCACCTCGACGGCGAGCCGGCCCATAGACTGGCCCGTGGCATCAATCGTGATCCACTTCCGGTTCTGCTCCATCTCCAGCGGCTTTGCGCTATAGGTTGCCATTTTGTTTCTCCAAGTGTCGCTTCACAATGTCTGTTCAGTAGTCCACACGCAGTAGGCACAGGCCCTGCGGCGCGGCGGGCGGGATCGGGTTCAGGGCGCGATCACGCCGCGCGAGTATTTCTTCCAAGATCGTCGGCGGCAGCTCGCCCGCCCCAACGGCGACCAGGCCGCCCACCAGATTACGGACCATTGAGCGCAGGAAGCCATTCGCGGTGACAGTCACCAGCAGGCCGTTCTGCATCCGTCGCACGGAGAGCCGGGACAGGTCCCGTGTCGTCGTCCGGCCCGGATTGCCCCCGGCGCGGGCGAAAGAGGCGAAGTCGTGCGCCCCGACCAGAGGGGCCGCCGCCTGCCGCATCAGCGCGACATCCAGAGGGCGGCGGTAGTGCAGGCTGTAGCGGCCCCAGATCGCCGAGCGGGTGCGCCGCGTCCAGATCAAATAGCCGTAGGTGCGTTGCCGGGCCGAGAACCGGGCGTGAAAGTCGGGCACGGCTTCCTCTGCCCGCGCGACGGCCATGTCGGGCGGGAGCAGGCTGTTCAGGGCGATAGCCCAGCGGTCAGTCGGCAGTGCGCTCTCCGTCTCGAACGACACGACCTGGCCTAAAGCATGGACGCCGACGTCGGTCCGACCTGCGCCGTGCAGGGTAATCTCCTCGCGCGGCACGAGTGTCGCCACTGCCTTCGCCAGAACCGATTGTACAGTGCGCTCACCCTTGCCTTGCACCTGGTAGCCCCGGAAGTCGGTGCCGTCGTACTCTAGGGTCAGCTTGAGCCTACGCACAGTCCCTCGGGCCTAACGGGCGTGACCGGGCTGGCCGGTCTTCTCGGGCGCGGTCGGCATCCCGAACTCGCGGTCCGTGATGAGCGAGAGCTGCACGATGGTGGCCGCATCGCCCCGGCGCTGGCCGATCTTGACGGTGCGGGTGTAGCCGCCCGGCCCGGTCTTGAACTCGGGCGCGATCTGCGTGAACAGGTGATGCACCAGAGTCTCGTCGCCGAGGAAACGGCGAGCCTCACGGCGCGTGTGGACAGTGTCCACACGGGCGCTCGTGATCATCTTCTCGGCGATGGAGCGCACGTCTTTGGCGCGCGTCTCGGTCGTCTTGATGGTCTGGTAGGTAAACAGGGCGCGGACAAGCCCTTTGAGCAGGGCGCGGCGCTGGTCGCTGGGCAGGCCGAACTTACGGCCGCCGATCCGGTGATTCATGGGTGGTTCCTTTTACTCTTCGTCCGTCCCGGCCACAGCCGCGTCGTCTTCCTCTTCGGCGTCGTCCTCGTCGGCGTAGGCGGTGTCGTCGTCCGTCGCGCCCAGGATGCTCAGGCCGAGCGAGGAGAGCTTTTCCTTGACCTCGGTCAGCGACTTCTTGCCGAAGTTGCGAATCTGCATCAGCTCGCTCTCGGAGATCTGGAGCAGGTCGCCGATGGTCAGGACGTTCGCCTTCTTCAAGCAGTTGTAGGTGCGGACCGAGAAGTCAAGCTCCTCGATGCGCGCATCCGGTGCGCCGCCCGCGCCGACTGGGAAGCTGACACCGTTCAGGCCGCCGGGTCGCCCGCCAAGCCCCTGCGGGAACTCGACGAACCGGTGGAAGAACGTCTCCAGCAGGTAGGCCGCCTGGCTGAGAGCGTCGCCCGGCGCCATGGTGCCGTTGCTCCAGATCTCCAGAGTCAGCCGCTCGAAGTCGGTCTTGAAGCCGACGCGGGTGGCCTCCACGTTGAACGACACTTTGCGGACGGGCGTGAAGGATGCCCCGATGGGGATCACGCCGATGACCTGCTTGCTCTTGTCCTGCTTCTCCGGGAGGACGTACCCCTTGCCCTCATCCACGGTCAATTCCATGGACAGGTGGGTCTTGTCATCGGCCAGTGTCGCCAGATGCACTTCAGGGTTCACGATCTCGACATCGCTGGGGCACTGGATGTCCGCGCCGGTCACATGGCCCGGCCCGGTGACATCAATCTTGATGACGTGCGGGTCCGGCTTGACGCCGTTGGACAGGACGCCGTTGCGGCCGTGGACCTTGACGAACAGGTCCTTCAGGTTCAGGATCAGCTCCGTGGTGTCTTCTTTGACGCCCGGAATGGTCGAGAACTCGTGCAGCACGCCGTCAATCTTGATGGACGTGACGGCCGCGCCGGGGATGGACGACAGCAGGACGCGGCGCAGGGAGTTCCCCAGCGTCACGCCGTAGCCGCGCTCCAGCGGTTCCACCACGAACTTGCCGTAGGTGTCGGTCTGCTCCAGCGTCTCGATGCGCGGGGCAGCCGGGTCCATTGTCATCTCTGGCATCGTATTTGCGTTTCACTCCTCCAGGTCATCCCACGGGAAGCGGCCTTTGGGCGTACAGGCGAAAACCCGCCGTTTCAGTGCGGCGGGTTTCAGTCCCGGCGTCAGGCCGTCCAATGCGGGGCCTGATCCATTATCGCGAGTAGTACTCGACGATCAACTGCTCGGCGACATCGGTGTCGATCATGTCGCGGGTGGGCACGGCGATGACCTTGCCGACCAGGGAGTTGGCGTCGAAGGTCAGCCACTCCGGGATGCGCCGGCCCATGCCCCGCAGCGAGTCCAGCATGGGCTGGAGCTTGCGGCTGTTGTCATGGACGGTGATCACATCGCCGACGCGCACCTGGTACGAGGGGATGTCCACGCGCTTGCCGTTGATCAGGAAGTGGCGGTGCGAGACGAACTGGCGGGCCTGGGCGCGCGACGCGCCGAGGTTGAGCCGGTAAATCACGTTGTCCAGCCGGGTTTCCAGCAGGGACAGGATGTTCTCGCCGGTGACTCCCTTGCGCCGCAGAGCCTCATCCACATAGTTGCGGAACGGACGCTCCAGGACGCGGTAGGTCCGCTTCATCTTCTGCTTCTCGCGGAGCTGATGGGCGTACTCGGTGGTCTTCTTCTGCATCCCCTGGCCGTGCATGCCCGGCGGGTAGTTGCGGCGCTCAATGGCGCACTTCTTGCTGTAGCAGCGGGTGCCCTTCAGGTAGAGCTTCACGCCTTCGCGGCGGCACTGCCGGCAGCGGGCGTCACCCGACTTGCTGACGGGTCCTTTTTTAACGGCGGTCATCGGTTCTCATTTCTCCAAAAGCGAGGCGTAGGCACGAGGCGCGGCGGTTAGACGCGGCGGCGCTTGGGGGGGCGGCAGCCGTTGTGCGGGATCGGGGTCACATCCTTGATGATGCTCACCTCAATGCCGACCGCCTGCAAGGCGCGAATGGCCGTCTCGCGGCCCGAGCCAGGCCCCTTGACGTGAACGTCAACCCGGCGCAGGCCGTGTTCCTGCGCCTTGCGGGCGGCGTTCTCTGCCGCGAGCTGTGCGCCGAACGGGGTGCCCTTGCGCGAGCCTTTGAAGCCGACGGAGCCGGCGCTGGCCCAGGAAATCAGGTCTCCCCGCGTGTCGGTAATCGAGACGATGGTGTTGTTAAAGGTACTCTGAATATGCACAAGTCCCTGTGCGATATTCTTCTTCTCTTTCGGCTTCTGCCGCTGCGTGGTTTTCTTCTGTGCCATTCGGTCTGTGCTGTCTCCTATCATCCCGTCCCAACACCGGGCAAGGCGAGGGGCGGTACAGGAGGGCGTAACGATTTACGCCCCTGTTATTTACTTCTTGACTTTCTTCTTGCCAGCGACGGCGCGGCGCGGGCCACGGCGGGTGCGGGCATTGCTCTTGGTCTTCTGACCACGCACGGGGAGGCCCTTACGGTGGCGGATGCCCCGGTAGCAGCCGATCTCGGACAGCCGCCGGATGTTGATCTGGATCTGCCGCTTCAGGTCGCCTTCGACCCGGTAGTCGCGCTCGATAGTCTCGCGCAGCTTGTTCGTCTCGACCTCGGTGAGATCGCGGACGCGCGTATCAACGCTGACGCCGTTCTTCTCAAGGATGTCGCGGCTGCTAGTCAGGCCGATGCCGAAAATGGAAAGGAGCGCGTACTCTACCCGCTTGTCGCGCGGCAAGTCGACGCCTGCAATACGTGCCAAAAGAGCCTCCTAAATGGTCGGGGCGATCAGCCCTGTCGCTGCTTGTGCTTCTTGATGACGCAGATGACGCGCACGACGCCGTCGCGCTTGATCACCTTGCACTTGTCACAAATCTTCTTGACGGAAGGCCGTACTTTCATCGTCGTCTCCTACTTGTAGCGGTACAGGATGCGGCCACGGGTCGGGTCATAGGGAGACAGCTCCACTTTGACGCGGTCGCCGGGCAGAATCTTGATGAAGTTCATGCGGATCTTGCCGCTGACCTGGGCCAGCACTTGATGTCCGCCCTCTAGGTTGACACGAAACATCGCGTTCGGAAGCGTCTCGGCGATGGCACCCTCGACTTCGAGGGCCTTCTCCTTCGCATACGTTTCCGACTCTTCGGCGCGGCGCTCATCGCGCGCGACATGCTGCTTGCGTGGTCTTCGAGCCATAGATTAAGTTATTTCTCCTGCGAGGGCGGCAGGGTCAGGATGTCCGGGCCGTCCTCAGTGATCGCAACGGTGTGTTCGAAGTGTGCCGACAAAGAGTTGTCTGCGGTGAAGATGGTCCAGACATCGCCCTTGTGGTGGCCGACGTCCGATCTGCCGATGTTGACCATCGGCTCGATGCAGATGGTCATGCCCGCTTGCAGCCGGTCCCCACGGCCCGGCTTGCCGTAGTTCGTGACCTGCGGGTCCTCATGCGGGGTCTGCCCGATGCCGTGTCCGACCAGATCACGCACCACATTGTAGCGGCTGCGCTCAACATGGCGCTGGATCGCGCCGCCGATGTCCCCGAGCGTGTTGCCGACGCGTGCCTGCGAAATGCCCTTGAATAGCGCCTCGCGCGAGACCGTCAGCAGGTTCTTGGCCGAGGCGGAAACCACGCCCACGGGTACAGTCAGAGCAGCATCCGCGCACCAGCCGTCCACGGAAGCGTCTAAGTCGAGGCTGACGATGTCGCCGACCTTCAGCACACGCTTTGGGCTTGGCACCCCATGAACGACCTCGTTGTTGACCGAGACGCAGGTGTTGTGCTTATAAGGCACACGGCTGAAGCTAGGCTTGTAGCCCAGCAGTGCCGCCTTCGCGCCCCGGCGCTTCAGGACCTCTGCGGCCACTTCGTCCAGGTCCTGCGTCGTCGTCACGCCTGGAACGATGGCATCGCGCATGGCTGCCAGGGCTTCCGCGACGACACGCCCGGCCCGGCGCATCATCTCGATCTCTTCCGCAGTCTTGAGCCGAATCATCCGCGTAGTATACCCTTAAAATCCACGATTTGCAAGCGCCCAATCAGGTAACGCGCTCAAAATACGAGCAGTGACCGTCGCAGGCACTCCCAGAGCGTCTATACGGATCAGCAAACCGCGACGCCCATAGTAAGCTTGAAGCGGTTCCGTGACCCGGTGGTATAGCTCCAGGCGATGCCGTACCGCCTCGGGGCCATCGTCGGGTCGGCGCACAAGGCGCGTCCCATCCCGATCGCAGACGCCGGGAAGCTTCGGCGGGTGGGTCTCAAGATGGTATGTGGTCTTGCAGTGTGGGCAGAGCAGCCTGCCTGAAAGCCTCTCGATGAGGGCTTCATCTGCCACAATCAAATCAACGACTACATCAAGAGGCGCTTCAAACGCTTCGGCCTGAGCCGTGTCACGTGGGAAGCCGTCTAAGATAAACCCACCATCGGCGTCAGGTTCGGCGAGCCGCTTCCTGACCCAATACAGAACATCAGTGTCCGACGCGAAGTTCCCGGCAGCGATCTGCGCCTCGACCCTCCGCCCGAACTCAGTGCCCCGAGCGATCTGGTCACGGATGATCTCCCCAGTCGCGACATGCGGCACACCAAAATTCCGTGCCAGTGCGGGACCCTGAGTTCCCTTGCCCGCGCCCGGCGGACCGAGCAAAACCATACGCACTAGCGGATGAAGCCCTCGTAGTTCCGCATGAGAAGCTGTGCCTCAATCGCCCGCATCGTGTCGAGCGCGACGCCGACTACGATCAGGAGCGAGGTGCCACCGACCAGAGTGAACTGGTTGGCCCCGTTTGTCCCCGTGAGTGCGGGAATCCAGTATTGCAGCAGCGCGATGAAAGCCAGGAACAACGCACCGGCCAGAGTGATGCGGGTCATCACGCGGTCTAGATATTCCATCGTCGGCTTGCCCGGCCGGATGCCGGGGATGAAAGACCCGTACTTCTTGAGATCGTCCGTGATCTGCTCGACGTTCATCGTGACCGCCGTATAGAAGTATGTAAAGAACACGATGATGGCCGCATAGATCAGGGCGGCAATCGGGCTATAACCAGGCTGCATGATCGCCGAGGCTTTAGTCAGGAACGGCGATAGGGCCGACGTCTTCGGGACAAATGTCGCGAACGTCTGCGGCAAAAGCTGGATGGACAGCGCGAAGATAATCGGGATGACGCCCGCTTGTGCGACCTTAAAGGGCAGGTAAGACGTGCCGCCCTGGGACATCTTGTTGCCGACGATCTTGCGGACATGCTGGATCGGGATCTTGCGCTCACCCAGGGTGACGAAGACGACGCCGATGACCGTTGCGAAGAACGCGATGACGAGGATAAGCACCTGCCAGGGCTTGATCGTCCCGGCGATGACGCCTTCCCCCACGCCGACAAGCTGGCTCGGCAGCCGAACCATGATGCCGCAGAAAATAATCAGCGAGACGCCGTTGCCAATGCCCTTATCCGTGATCTGCTCGCCGAGCCACATCAGGAACGAGGTGCCGGCAATCATCGTCAGGATGATCTCGAAGCTCATGGGCAGCGAGCTGCTCAGGACGTGGTTGCTGCGGAGGTACAGGACAAACCCGGTCGCCTGCGCCAGTGCCAGCCCCATCGTCAGGTAGCGCGTGTACTGCGCGATACGCTTGCGGCCCGACTCGCCTTCCTTGGACATCTCCTGCCAGGAGGGGATGGCGAAGGTCAGGAGCTGCATGATGATCGAGGCATTGATGTATGGCACGATCCCCATGGCGAAGATCGTGAACTTTTTCAAGGCACCGCCTGAGAAGACGTCCACCAGGTTCAGGATGCCGCCGCCGGATCTGTTGAACAGCGTCGCCATCGCGTCCGAACTGATGCCCGGCAGGGGGATGTGCAGGCCGATCACATAGACGCCGAACATGGCGAACACGAACAGCAGCCGACGCCGCAGCTCCGGGATCGCCCAGGCCGCCACCATCGCCTCGATGAAAGGCGTGTTTGACGTCCGGGGCGGGGCGGGCGGCCTTCGCCCGCCCCCGCCTCCGGGGGCAGGGGCGGCATTAGCGGTAGGTCTTTTTACAGCCATCGGTCTGCCTCGTTAGACAATCTCGGTCGTGCCGCCCAGGGCGGCGATCTTTTCCTGGGCGCTCTTGGAAAACTGGGTCGCGCGGACGGTCAGCTTCTTGGTCAGCTCACCGTTGCCCAAAATCTTGACGCCGTCTTCCAGGTCGCCGATCAGGCCGGCTTCAAACAGGGTTTCTATGGTCACAGTCGCGCCGTCTTCAAAGCGCTCCAGTGCGCTGAGGTTGACGACGGAGTAGCCGACCTTGGGGGGGGCGTTGAAGCCTCCCTTGCCTGGGATGCCCCGGAGCTGGGGGAGGCGGCGGTGCAGCGGCGTCTGACCGCCCTCAAAGCCAGGCTTGGTGTTGCCGCGCGCCTTGTCGCCCTTGTGGCCGCCGCCGGACGTCTTGCCCGTGCCGGAGCCGGGGCCGCGCCCGATGCGCTTGCGTTCTTTGCGCGCGCCCTCATTAGGTTTTAGTTCAGAGAGATTCATTGTCCAACTCCAAGCCCTTCATGGGGGCCAAAATGTTTCTTGCGCCCGATCTTCGGCGCGGGCTTAGACACCAACTCACCTTCCGCCGTCTCGACAGTGAGGACGTGCGTGATCTTCTTGATCATGCCGCGGATGGGTGCGGTGTTGGGCTGGCTGACGCTGGACCCGACTTTGTTCAGGCCCAGGGCGCGTGCGGTGAGCCGCTGGCTCTTCTCGTAGCCGATCAGGCTGCGGGTAAGGGTGATCTTCAAATCGGCCATGGGTTAAGCTCCTTCAGCCGGAGAGGCCGTGGGTGAGGACTGCGCGACATCGGCGGCGTCCACAGGCTGTGCGACCGCGCCGGGCGTTTCCATCGTCAAGGCTTCGGCGGGGGGCGTCTCGGCGGCAGTGGACTGGATCACGGTCGGCTCATCGGAAACGACGCTGGCGATGCCCTGCGCCGAGTCTTCCTGCTCCGCCTCACGGGAGGCGTCGGCGACGGCCTTGGAAACCAGGTCGTTGACGTTCAGGCCGCGCAGGCGGGCGACGTCGGTCGCCCGCTTGAGCTGCTTCAGGGCGGCGATGGTCGCCCAGGCCGTGTTGACCTTGTTGGACGACCCGAGCGACTTCGCCAGGACGTCCTTAATGCCGGCCGCTTCCAGGATGGCGCGGACCGAGCCGCCCGCGACGACGCCCGTACCGGGCGAGGCGGGCTTCATCAGGACTTCCGCACCGCCCTGCCGGAGCAGGACATCATGCGGGATCGTCGTGCCGACCATCGGCACATGGATGAGGCTGCGGCGGGCCGCTTCCACACCCTTGCGGATGGCGTCCGGGATGGCGCGCGCCTTGCCCAGCCCGGCACCGACGTAGCCGTTGCCGTCACCGACAACGACGAGGATGCTCCAGGACATGGTCCGGCCACCCTTGTGGGTCTTCTGGACTTTATTCGTTTGGATGACGCGCTCTTCCAGGTTGAGCGTGTCCGGGTTGATCAGTGCCATAGGTTAGAAATCCAGTCCATTCTCGCGCGCCGCGTCGGCCAGAGCCTGAACGCGCCCGTGATAGAGGTAGCCGCCGCGGTCGAAGACGACCTTGGTGACACCCGCCGTCTTCGCGCGCTCCGCGATGAGAGTGCCCACGGACTTGGCCGCGTCGATGTTGCCGCCCGCGCTCTTCGCGGGCTTGTCGCCGCGCAGCGAAGCGTCGAGCGAGGAGGCCGCCGCCAGGGTCCGCCCGGCGAGGTCATCAATGACCTGTGCGTAGATGTTGTTGGAGGAGCGGTAGATGTTCAGCCGGGGCCGCTCGGTCGTGCCGTTGACGCGCTTCCGAACCCGTGTGTGACGCTTCTGCCGCGTCTCGTTTTTGTTGATCTGTGCCATAGTATTCGAGTTTCCTCTTGGCCCACCGTGTCACGGACGCAGCAGCGTCCGCGTTATGAGCCGGATGATCCGCATGATGCCAGATAAGAGGGCGTGATGAATCACGTCCCTACTTCTTGCCGCCCTTGCTGCCGCCTTTGCCGCCCGCCTTGCCGCTCTTGCCGGCCTTGCGGCGGACGATCTCGCCCTGATAGCGGATGCCCTTGCCCTTGTACGGCTCCGGCGGCTTCAGCTTGCGGATGAAGGCGGCCTGCTGGCCGACCGCCTCTTTGTCAATGCCGAGGATGGTGATGAACGGACGCCGCGTAGCGGCATCCTGGCCGACCTCGAAGGTGACGCCGCCGAGCGGCTCGATGGGGACCTGGTGCGAGAAGCCCAGGTTCAGGAGCAGGCGCTGGCCGTCTTTGGCGGCACGGTAGCCGACGCCCTCGATCTCCAGCACACGCCTGTATCCCGCCGAGACGCCGACGACCATGTTGTTGACGAGGGACCGGGTCAGCCCGTGCAGGGCGCGGTCTTCCTGACCGTCGGTGGGGCGCTTGACCAGCAGGGTGCCGTCCGCCTGCTCGACGCTCATGCGCGGGTGGATCTGGCGGGACAGCGAGCCTTTCGGCCCCTTCACCGTCAGCGTGCCGTCTTTGGCAGCCTGGACTTCCACACCCTGCGGCAGCGGAATCGGGAGTTTTCCGATACGAGACATGGGGGACTCCTTAAGAAACGTAGGCCATGACTTCGCCGCCGATGCCCAGCTTGCGGGCCTTCTTGGCGGTCATGACGCCCTGCGAGGTGCTGACGATGGCGATGCCCAGGCCGCGAAGGACCGTCGGCAGCTTGTCGTGCGGCCGGTAGATCCGCAGGCCGGGCTTGGAAACGCGCTTGATGGTGGTGATGACCTTCTCGCGGTTGCGCGCCCCGTACTTGAGGGTGACTTTGATCTTGTCCTGCACGGGCTGCGAGATGACCTCGTAGGACTTGATGTAGCCCTCTTCGTGCAGGATGCGGACGACTTCGATTTTGAGCTTGGACGAATCGACTTCCAGCGACTCGTGGTTCGCCGAGTTGGCGTTACGAATGCGCGTGAGAAGATCGGCGACTGGATCACTGACCGGCATGTGTTAATTCTCCCATCAGACGGACGGCGGACCGGGCCGCCGTCTCGATATGGTTCGTTGATGTTCTACCAGGACGACTTGGTCACGCCAGGGATCAACCCCTGGTGCGCCAGCTCGCGGAAGCAGATACGGCAGATGCTGAACTTACGCATGTATCCATGCGCGCGCCCGCAGAGCTGGCAGCGATTGTAAGCGCGAACCGAAAACTTCGGCTTGAGCTTGGCTTTCTGAATCAGGCACTCTTTGGCCATTGGTATCCTCGGGTGTCTCGTGAATGTTTTGTGCGTGGAAACAGGCGTTAGTATACCCTAAATCCCCATGCTTTCGACTCTCGGCGGGCGTCCTACTGAAGACGCTCGCCCTGCTTCTCGCCCCGGAAGGGGACACCGACCGCTTTCAGCAGTGAACGCGCCTCGGCATCGGACTTGGCCGACGTGACGATGATGATGTCCATGCCCCGCACCTGGTCCACCTTGTCGTAGACGATCTCGGGGAAGGTCAACTGCTCTTTGAGGCCCATGGCGAAGTTGCCGCGGCCGTCAAAGGAGTTCGGGTTGATGCCGCCGAAGTCGCGGACGCGCGGCAGGGCGATGTTCAGCAGGCGGTCCAGGAACTCATACATCCGCGCGCCGCGCAGGGTCACCTTTGCGCCGATGCGCGCGCCCTGCCGCAGCCGGAAGTTCGCGATGGACTTCTTGGCCCGCGTCACGGCCGGCTTCTGGCCGGTGATCGTCGCGAGATCCGCCACCGCACCGTCGAGCTTCTTGGCGTCGCCGCCGGTCTGGCCCGCCGCGCCGACGCCCATGTTCAGGACGACCTTCTCGATGCGCGGCACCTGCATGACGTTCTTGTAGCCGAACTCCTTCTGCAAGGCGGGAACGACCTCGTCCTGGTACTTCTTCTTCAGGGTCGGCTGCGGCGCGTTCCCGTTCTCGATCTCATCAGCCATTGGAAATCACTCCTCCCGACTTCTTGGCGAAGCGCACGCGCTCCCCGTTCTCGCCCGTCCTGGCCCCGATGCGGGTCAGCGTCTTGCCGTCAGCGGGGTCCACGAGCTGGACCTTGGCGACGTGCATCGGCGATGACTGCTCGATGCGCCCGCCCTGCGGCGACTGGCCGCTGATGGTGGGGGCGCCCTGCGGGCGCGGCTTCTGGTGCTTGATGACGATGTTAATGCCTTCAACGATCACCTTGCCCTCGGAGCGCAGGATCTGGGTCACTTTGCCTTCTTTGCCCTTGTCCTTGCCGGCGATGGCGCGCACGGTGTCGCCCACCCGCAGGAGGATCTTGCCCGTGAACTGTGCCTCGCTGCGGCGCGGGCCACTCTTTCTTTGCGGCTTGTACATTGTTACAGCACCTCCGGGGCGAGGGAGATGATCTTCATCGCGCCCTCAAACTTGGAATCGCGCAGCTCGCGGGCGACCGGCCCGAAGACGCGGGTGCCGCGCGGCGCGAGGTTGTTGGTCAGTACGACGGCGGCGTTCTCGTCGAAGCGCAGGACGGAGCCGTCCTGCCGCCGGATCGCCTGCCGGGTGCGGACGACGACGGCCTTGACCACGTCGCCCTTCTTGACCTGCGCGCCCGGCGTCGCCGACTTCACGGCGGCGACGATGATGTCGCCGATGTGCGCGTACTTGGCGTTGGAGCCTTTCAAGACGCGGATGGTCAATAGCTCCCGCGCCCCGCTGTTGTCTGCCGCCCGGAGGCGGCTGTAATCCTGAATCATCTGTTTTCCTTTGCGCTGCCGGCCCAGGTCCGGACGCCCTGATTTTTGGGGCACCCGGCTTTGTGGCCGACCCTAGCAGCCCGCAATGCGGGTGTTTACTTGGCGCGCTCGACGATGCGAGTGACGCGCCAGCACTTGTCTTTGCTCAGTGGACGGGTTTCCATGATCTCCACCGTGTCACCAGTGTGGGCGTCATTGGTCTCGTCGTGGGCCTTCAGCTTCTTGTTCTGCTTCTGGATGCGCCCGTAGACCGGGTGCCGCACCAGATTCGCGATGGTCACGACCACCGTCTTCTGCATCTTGTCGCTCGACACGACGCCGGTGCGGACCTTGCGGCGGGAGCGGGTTTCCACTGTTTGAGTCTCTTCTGCCATTCTTTACCCCTTGCTCTCCTGGCTCAGTTCCCGCTCGCGCCGGATGGTCAGGATGCGCGCGATCTCCTTGCGGGCCGTGCGGACCACCTTGACGTTCTCCTGCGGCTTGCTCAGGCGGTCCTTGCGGAACTGATAGATGCGCTTGTGGGCGTCGGTGATGGCGGCGGCCATGCCCGCCTCGTCCATACCGCGCAGCGCCTCACGGCGATTCTTGATCTTCTCGGCCATTTTATTCCTCAGTCACTTCTTCGGCTTCGACTTCCATCTCGGCGGCGTCTTCGCTGGTCAGCGCGTGTGCCGCGATCTGCAAGGCCGTCTCGTGCCGCGTGATGAACTTGGTGGCGATGGGCAGCTTGTGCTGTGCGAGCCGCATGGCCTCGCGCGCCAGTTCCTCACCCACGCCGGACATCTCGAACAGGACGCGGCCCGGCTTGACGACCGCGACCCAGCCCTCGGGAGCGCCCTTGCCCTTGCCCATGCGGGTTTCGGCAGGCTTCTTGGTGAACGGCTTGTCCGGGAAGACGCGGATCCAGATCTTACCGCCGCGCTTGATCTTGCGGGTCATGGCGATACGGGCCGCCTCGATCTGCCGGTTCGTCATCCAGCAGGCTTCCAGGGCTTGCAGCGCGTACTCGCCGAAGTCCACCTTGTTGCCGCCCGAGGCGGGACCGGTGCGCCGCCCGCGATGGACGCGGCGGTACTTGACTTTCTTTGGCATCAACATGATGATTGTTTTCCTTAGCCGCCCGGACTCCGGCGACTGCCGGGATCCGGGCGGTGATTGTCTTAGCGACCGCCGCCGCCGGGGCGTCCGCCGCCACCGCCGAAGCCGCCACCGCCGCCAGGCCGACCGCCGCCGAAGCCGCCGCCACCGCCCGGCCCGCGCCCGCCGCCGGGGCCGCCGCGACCGCCGCCGCCGAAGCCTCCACCGCCGCCGCGCCCGCCGCCGGCACCGCCGCGACCACCGCCGCCACGACTGCCGCCCGCACCGCCGCGTCCGCCGCGTCCGGCGCTCGGGCCGCGATCACCGAAGCCCTCTTCGGCGTTCAGGCGGCGCTGCTGCTGCTGCTGCAAGGCGATGTCCGCCGTCGTCAGCCGCTTCTGGCCGGGCAGGATGTCGCCCTTGTAGATCCATACCTTGACGCCGATGTTGCCATAGGTCGTCGGCGCTTCCGCGAAACCGTAGTCAATGTCCGCCCGCAAGGTGTGCAGGGGGATCTTGCCCAGACGGTCGCCCTCTTTGCGGGCCATCTCACTGCCGTTCAGCCGGCCCGAGCTGAGGATGCGAATGCCCTTCGCCCCCAGCTTCATGGCGCGCGTGACGGCCTGACGCATGGCGCGCTTGTAAGAGACGCGCTTGGTGATCTGCTGCGCGATGCTCTCCGCCACAAGCTGGGCGTCCAGCTCGGGGTGCCGGATCTCATTGACATTGGCCTGGAACGACTTCTTGAACTTGTCTTCCAGGACCGCGCGCAGATCGTCCACGCCCTTGCCGCCGCGCCCGATGATAATGCCGGGCTTGGCGGTGTGCAGAGTCACCTTGACGCGGTTCGCCGCCCGCTCGATCTCGACGCGCGCGATGGAGGCGTTCGCCAAGGTCTTGCTATTCTTGATGAAGGCGCGGATGTGGAAGTCTTCCACCAGGGCCTTGGCGTAGCCCTTATCCAGATACCACTTGCTCTCCCAGTCGCGGTTCACGCCGACGCGGAACCCGACGGGATGGATCTTCTGTCCCATGCGTTATTCTCCCTCTTCCCGCTTCTGATCGGCGCCTTCGCTCGGGTCGGGCGCGCGGTCGGACACTTCGATCTCCGGCGAGTCCGAGGCCGTCACCGGGGTGGCCTCGTGCGGCACCTCGGAGGTCTCCGCCATCGCCTTCGGTGCCTTGGCCTGCCCGCTGTCGGACGTGTTGGCCGTGTCACCGGTCCCGCCCTCGCCCTGCTCCGAACCCGGAACCTGCCGGGTTTCCTCGGCGGGGGCCACGACCGGCGTGTCCAGGGCGACTTCCGCCCCGGCCTGCTCGGTCGTACTCTGGTTGGCGAGCGTGACGTTCTCCGCCTTCGGCGCGGCCGGTGCCTGGGTCGCCTTCGGCTTGGCCGGCGTCGCCGCAGCGCGGCGCGGGCGCGGCGCGACGGCGGGGGCGTCGGTCAGGATGACGGTCAGGTGGCTGGTCCGCTTCAGGATGCGGTAGGCGCGGCCCTGGGCGCGGGCGCGGACCCGCTTCAGGGTCGGGCCGCCGTCGGCCAGGATGTTCTGGACCTTCAGCTCCTCGACGCCCGCCCCCCAGCCATCCTGGGCGTTCGCGGCGGCGGAGATGACGACCTTGGTGATCAGCTCGGCGGCGTGGTTCGGGATGAAGCGCAGCATGGCGAGCGCCTCGGAGACGCGCTTGCCCTTGATGGCGTCAATGACCAGGCGGGCCTTGCGCGGCGAGGTGCGGACCCACTTGGCGACGGCGCGGGCTTCGGCCACGACCTCGACGGTCACGGTGCGGCTGTTGCCGATCTGCTCCGTCAGGGCTTCCGTCAGGGCCTGCGCCTCCATCCGCACGTTGTTCGGGCGGCTGGTATGGAGCAGGACCTTGAGGCTGCCGTCCTTTTCCTTGGTTAGTTTCAGCTTAGAAACCGGCGTCCGCCCCAGCACGTCTTTGACGGTGGGGAGCAGGGCGCGGTCCCGTGCAGCGGTGTTCATTGTGTGTTTTCCTTATCGGCCCCGCGTCGTCCGCGTGTCCTTCGAGCCGGCGTGGCCCTTGAAGGTGCGGGTCAGCGCGAACTCGCCGAGCTTGTGGCCGACCATGTTCTCCGTGACGAAGACGGGGATATGCTTGCGCCCGTCATGCACGGCCAGGGTGTGGCCGATCATCTGCGGGAAGATGGTGGACCGGCGCGACCAGGTCTTGATGATGCGCTTCTCGTTGCGCGCGTTCATGTCATCGATGCGCTTGAGCAGCTTGACGTCCGCGAACGGACCTTTTTTTAGTGAGCGTCCCATAGAATGCCTTCAGAGTCCCTTCCCGGTTACTTGCTGCCTCGGCGGCGAACGATAAACTTCTGCGTATTCTTGTTGCGGCGGGTGCGGAAGCCCAGGGCGCGCACGCCGGTCGCCGAAACCGGACCCTTCTTGCGTCCGACCGGAGACTTGGCCTCGCCGCCGCCGTGCGGGTGGTCACGCGGGGACATGACGACGCCACGGTTGTGCATATAGACGCCCAGCCAGCGCTTCTTGCCGGCCTTGCCGTGCTTGATGTTCTCGTGTTCGATGTTGCCGATCTGGCCCACCGTCGCGCGGCACTCGGCGAGGATCATCCGCATCTCGCCCGAGGCCAGGCGGATGGTGACGTACTTGCCTTCCTTGCCCATGAGCTGAGACGCGCCGCCCGCCGTCCGGGTGATCTGGCCGCCCTTGCCGGGCATCATCTCGATGTTGTGGACGAGGGTACCGACGGGGATGGCGCGCAACGGGAGCGCGTTGCCGGGCTTGATGTCCGCCGTCTCGCTCGACACGATGGCGTCGCCGACCTTCAGGCCGACCGGCCACAGGATGTACCGCTTCTCGCCGTCGGCGTAATGCACCAGGGCGATGCGGGCGGACCGGTTCGGGTCGTACTCGATGGTCGCGACCTTGCCGGGGACGTTGTTCTTGTCCCGCTTGAAGTCAATCAGACGGTACATCGTCTTGTTGCCGCCGGCGACGTTGACTGCGGTGCGGCGGCCCTTGTTGTTGCGGCCCCCGCTGTGCTTGTTGGGCCGCAGCAGGGACTTCTCGGGCTTGGAGGCCGTCAGCTCGGAGTAGTCCGAGGCGGTCCGGAACCGCTGCGACGGGGTCGTAGGCTTGTAGCGTTTGATTCCCATATAGTTAAACCCCCTCGACCAGCTCGATGGACTGGCCGGCCTGCAAGGTCACGATCGCCTTCTTCCAGTCGGAGGTCTTGCCCCGGTTGGCGCGCTTGAAGAAGCGGCCCTGCCGGGTCTTGCCCTTCACGACCATGGTGTTGACGGCGACGACGTTGATCACGTTTTTGGAGTCGGCCTGAATCTGCTGAATGGCTTCGGCGATCTCGTACTTGTTAGCGGTACGGGACACGACGAACGTGTACTGGTTCCGGCTGCCGCCGTCCACGCTCTTTTCGGTGACGATGGGCCGGACGATGATCTGGTAGGGACTCTTAGTGGTTGCGCTCATGTTAAACAGTCGCCTCCTCGGCGGGCTGCTCCTGGACGGCAGCGTTCGTGCCGTAAACGGCATCCAGCTTGTCCAGAGCGCCCTGGGTCATCACGATCCGCGTGGCGTCCAAAACGTCCCGCACCGAAAAGGCGGGGGCGACCCGGACGGTGACGCCGGGGATGTTACGGAACGACTTGTAGATCGTCAGGTTGGTTTCGGGCAGCACGACCAAGGTCTTGCCGGTGACGCCCAGTGTCTTCAGCAGGGCGGCGGCCGTCTTGGTCGAGTGCGTCTCCATCTCGATGGCATCCACGACGAGGATCGCGTCATCAGTGGCCTTGGTGGAGAGGGCGGAGGCCAGGGCAGCGCGGCGTGCCTTCTTGGGCAGCTTTGCCGACAGGTCACGCGGGTGCGGCCCGAACACGATGCCGCCGTGGCGGTAGTGCGGCGCGGAGATCGTACCCTGGCGCGCACGGCCCGTGCCCTTCTGGCGGTACGGCTTGCGTCCGCCGCCGGCCACTTCCGCGCGCGTCTTGGTGTCGCGGGTGTCCTGGCGGCTGTTGGTCGCCTCGTTGACGACGGCCTGGTGCATCAGGCCCGGATTGATCTTGGCGCTGAACAGCTTGTCGCTGAGGGAGACATTTCCCCCGCTGCTGCCATCTGCTTTTCTGAGAATGGTTTCCGGCATGGGTTATGTTCCTCCTAGCGTATGAATTTCTTGATCATGACCAGCCCGCCGTTCGCGCCGGGGATGGCGCCTTTGACGAGCAGCAGGTTCTTCTCGGTGTCCACGCGGACCACGCGGAGGCCCTGCTGGGTCACTTGGACGTCGCCCATGTGGCCCGGCTTGCCGGAACCCTTGAAGGTGTGAGCGGCATCGGTGCCGCCGCCGGAGGCTGGCTTGCGGTGGGACGTGGAAGCGCCGTGCGTGGCCTTGTTGCCGCGCCAGCCGTAGCGCTTCATGACACCCGCGAAGCCCTTACCCTTGGAGATGCCCGTGACGGCGACCTTGTCGCCCGCCGCGAAGATGTCGGCCGCGAACTCATGGCCTTCGGCCAGAGTCTCGCCTTCGTCAATGGGGATCTCGCGCAGGGTCCGTTTCGGCTTGACCTCGTGGGCCGCGAAGTGGCCCTTCTGCGGCATATTCAGGCGATGCTCTTTCACATCTTCAAACCCGATCTGCACGGCAGAATAACCGTCTTTGGTGATAGTCTTTAGTTGTGTAACGACACAGGGACCGGCAGCGATCACGGTGACCGGAGTCACGCGACCGTTTTCCTCGAAGATCTGGGTCATGCCCAGCTTCTTGCCCAAGATTGAACTTGGCATTGGTTTCCTCCACGGCGCACCTCATGAGCGTGGATCAGCTCACTACGTGTCGCGGTTTTGATTTTGATATCGAGAACGGCGGGCGCGAATGATCGCGCCCTTACAGCTTGATTTCGATGTCCACGCCCGAGGGCAAGTCCAGCCGCATCAAAGCATCAATGGTCTTCGGGCCGGGATCGAGGATGTCGATCAGGCGCTTGTGCGTCCGCATCTCGAAGTGCTCGAACGACTCTTTATCCACGAAGGTGCTGCGCTGCATCGGCAGGATGTTCTTCTCGGTCGGCAGCAGGACCGGACCGGAGATGCGGGCACCCGTGCGCTTCACAGTGTCCACGATCTTCTCGGCGCTCTGGTCCAGCACGCGATGATCGAACGCGCGCAGACGAATACGGACTTTATCACGACGCATAGTAGAAAAGTACTCCCGGCACAAAAAGTAGGGGCGTGAATGTTCTCACGCCCCTACAGGCATAGTCTTAGGCGAGGATCTTGGTGACGACGCCCGCGCCCACCGTGTGCCCGCCCTCCCGGATCGCGAACCGAAGGCCCTCCTCCATCGCGATCGGCGCGATCAGCTCGCCCACGATCGTCACGTTGTCCCCCGGCATCACCATCTCCACCCCCTCCGGCAGGTCCAAGTTGCCGGTGACATCGGTGGTGCGGAAGTAGAACTGAGGACGATACCCCTTGAAGAACGGCGTGTGACGGCCGCCCTCCTCCTTCGACAAGATATACACCTCGCCCTCGAACTTCGTGTGCGGCTTGATGCTCCCAGGCTTCGCCAGCACCTGCCCACGCTCGATGTCCTTGCGCTCCACGCCCCGCAGCAGGATCCCCGCGTTGTCACCCGCCTGAACCGTGTCCAAAGTCTTGCGGAACATCTCCATCGAGGTCGCCACCGTGTTCTTCGTCGCCTCACGGATCCCCACGATCTCGATCTGCTCCCCCGCCTTCAGCACCCCGCGCTCCACACGCCCCGTCGCCACCGTCCCGCGCCCGGTGATCGTCATCGTGTCCTCCACCGGCATCAGGAACGGCTTGTCCACGTCCCGCGCCGGAGTCGGGATGAACGAGTCCACCGCCTCCATCAGCCGAAGGATCGCAGGCTCCCCGATCTCGCTCTGGTCGCCTTCCAAGGCCTTCACCGCCGAACCCACCACGATCGGGCAGTCGTCGCCGGGGAACTCGTACTTCGACAGAAGCTCCCGCACCTCAAGCTCCACCAGCTCGATCAGCTCCGGGTCGTCCACCATGTCCGCCTTGTTGAGGAACACCACGATGGACGGCACCCCCACCTGACGCGCCAGCAGGATGTGCTCGCGCGTCTGCGGCATCGGGCCGTCGGCGGCCGAGACGACCAGGATGGCCCCGTCCATCTGGGCCGCGCCGGTGATCATGTTCTTGATGTAGTCGGCGTGGCCGGGGCAGTCCACATGGGCGTAGTGGCGCGCGCCGGTCTCGTACTCGACGTGGGCGGTGTTGATGGTGATGCCGCGCTCGCGCTCCTCGGGGGCGGCGTCGATGGAGGCGTAGGAGCGGGCGGTGGCCCCGCCGGCCTTGGCCAGCACATTGGTGATCGCCGCCGTCAGGCTCGTCTTGCCGTGGTCCACGTGCCCGATCGTCCCGATGTTCACGTGAGGCTTGCTCCGGTCAAACTTCGCTTTTGCCATAGAAATACTCCAGATATCTTATCGTATGGCCCCTCCCGTTCAGGAAGGGGCCGAAAAGTCGTTAGCTCTGCTGGCGAACCAGGGTCTTGCCCGCCGACTTCGCCATCAGCTCTTCCGCGACGTTGCGCGGGACTTCGGCGTAGTGCGACGGCTCCATGGTGGAGGAGGCGCGGCCCTGGGACATCGAGCGCAGGCTCGTGACGTAGCCGAACATCTCGGCCAGCGGTACTTTGGCCTTAATGACCATCGTCCCGCCGTGGCTGTTCTCCTGGCCCTCAATCATGCCGCGCCGCGAGTTCAGGTCGCCGACGACGCTGCCCAGGAACTGGTCCGGGGTGACGACCTCGACAGCCATGATCGGCTCCTTGATGACCGGCGTCGCCTTGCGGGCGGCTTCCTTGAAGGTCATCGAGGCGGCCATCTTGAACGCCATTTCCGAAGAGTCAACCTCGTGGAATGAGCCGTCCGTGACGGACACCTTGATGTCCACCATCGGGTAGCCCGCCGAGACGCCGACCTCCATGGCCTCTTTGACGCCGGCCTGGATCGGGGCGATGAACTCCTTCGGGATGGAGCCGCCTACGGTCTTGTTGACGAACTCGAAACCCGAACCTGCCTCCAGCGGTTCCACGACCAGTTCGCAGTCGCCGTACTGGCCCTTGCCGCCGGACTGGCGCTTGAACGGAACGCGCGCCTCGGCCAGCTTCTTGACCGTCTCTTTGTAGGCGACCTGGGGCCGGCCCTGGTTGGCCTCGACGTTGAACTCGCGCCGCATCCGGTCAATGATGATGTCCAGGTGCAGCTCGCCCATGCCCGACAGGATGACCTGGCCGGTCTCCTCATCGGTGCGGATGCGAAGGGTCGGGTCTTCCGCGCCGAGGCGCTGAAGGGCACGGCCCATGCTCTCCTGATCCACCTTGGTCTTCGGCTCGATGGAGACCGAGATGACCGGCTCGGGGAACGTAATCGTCTCTAGGAGGACGGGTCGCTTCTCGTCGGCCAGCGTGTCACCGGTCGTCGAGAGCTGCAAGCCCACGGCGGCGGCGATGTCGCCGGCGAAGACCTCGTTGACCTCTTCGCGCTTGTTGGCGTGCATCCGAAGGATGCGCGAGATGCGCTCCCGCTTGCCCTTGTTCACGTTGTAAACATAGGAGCCTTTGGTCAGGGTTCCCGAGTAGACCCGGAAGAAGGTCAGGTTGCCGACGTGCTGGTCGTTCATCAGCTTAAAGGCCAACGCAGCGAACGGGGCGTCGTCGGACGGCTCACGGGACTCTTCCTCTTCCGTATCGGCATTGATCGCATGGACCGCGCCCTTGTCGAGCGGCGAGGGCAGGTACTCGATGACTGCATCGAGCAGGGGCTGTACACCCTTGTTCTTGTAGGCCGAGCCGCAGAGGATGGGGACGATGTCCAGGCTGATGGTCGCCTTGCGGATCGCCGCCTTCAGTTCCGCTGCCGTGATCGGCTCTTCCATCAGGAACTTCTCGATGAGCTGGTCGTCGGTTTCGGCGACCTTCTCGATCATCTGGGCGCGGTACTTGGCCGCCTGCTCCTGCATGTTCGCCGGGATATCCAGGACCTCGAAGACCTTGCCGTCATCGCCCTTGTAGACGATGGCTTTGTTCTCGACCAGGTCAATGACGCCCGTGAAGTCCTGCTCCGCCCCGATGGGGATTTGCAGGATGACGGCGTTCGCACCCAGGCGGTCCACAATGGTGCCGACGGCGAAGTAGAAGTCCGCGCCGGTCCGATCCATCTTGTTGACGAAGCACATGCGCGGGACGCGGTACTTGGTGGCCTGACGCCAGACCGTCTCGGACTGCGGCTGGACGCCGGCGACGGCGTCGAACAGCGCGACCACGCCATCCAGGACGCGCAGGGAGCGCTCGACCTCGACGGTGAAGTCAACGTGGCCCGGTGTGTCGATGATGTTGATGCGGTGCGTACTCTCGCGCGCCCCTTCCTTGGCCTTGGCCGGGTCAAGGCTCGGCTCCAGGCCCCAGAAACAGGTGGTGGCGGCGCTGGTGATGGTGATACCGCGCTCCTGCTCCTGCTCCATCCAGTCCATCGTCGCCGCGCCCTCATGCACCTCGCCGATCTTGTAGGAGCGGCCGGTGTAGTACAGGATGCGCTCGGTACAAGTGGTCTTGCCGGCGTCAATATGGGCGGCGATGCCGATATTGCGAGTTTTTTCCAGACTGTATTCGCGTGCCATAATTTGCTGCTTCCACTACCCCCGGTATTGGGGGCCGGGGGGCCTTGTCGTTAGAACCTATAGTGCGCGAACGCCTTGTTGGCGTCCGCCATCTTGTGCTTCTCTTCGCGCTGACGCACGGCCGCGCCGGTGTTGTTGGCGGCGTCGGTTAACTCCGCCGTTAGGCGGTCCACCATCGTCTTGCCGTTCCGGCGGCGCGCGGCGGAAACCAGCCAGCGCAGGGCAAGCGACGTCTTGCGGTCGGCCCGGATCTCCATCGGGACCTGGTAGGTCGCGCCGCCGACACGGCGAGGCTTGACTTCCACCTGCGGCATGACGTTCCGCACGGCCTGCTCGAAGATCTCGATGCCCTTGCGGCCGGTCTTCGACTCGATCCCGTCCAGCGCGTGGTAGAAGATCGACTCCGACAGGCTCTTCTTGCCATCCAGCATCATCCGGTTGACGAACCGGGTCACCAGGCGGTTATGGTAAACGGGATCGGGGAGGATCACACGTTTCTTGGCGGGTCCTTTACGCGGCATTTCTTGTTCTCCTCGTTCTTATCGCTTCTTGCCGGTCGCGGCGGGAGCGCCCGGCTTGGGCCGCTTGGTGCCGTACTTGGAGCGGCTGCTCTTGCGGTCCTTGGTGCCCTGTGTGTCCAGCGTGCCACGCACGATGTGGTAGCGGACGCCCGGCAGGTCCTTGACGCGGCCCCCACGGATCAGCACGACGCTGTGTTCCTGAAGGTTGTGCCCGATGCCCGGAATGTAGGCCGTCACCTCGGTGCCGGGGTTGTGCCGGCCCGAGGAGGTCAGCCGGACGCGGGCGATCTTGCGGAGCGCCGAGTTCGGCTTCTTCGGCGAAACCGTCCGGACCACGAGGCAGACGCCGCGCTTCTGCGGGTTGCCCTTCATGGCCGGCGCTTTGCTCTTCTTCAGGGTGCGCTTGCGGCCCTTGCGTACTAGTTGGCTGATCGTCGGCATGGCGACTTGGGTCCTTTCGGTTTCAATCCTCACCGACAGCGGAGGCCGGTGCTACAGAAGGAGGCACAAAAACACCCCGTTTGCCGCAGGGATCGCACGGGCGAATCACACAAGGCGGCGGCACGGGGCACGGCGACATCACAAGTGACTGTTGTGTTTCTATTCCAGCTCAGACCCCGCACGGGAACGAGTCCCAACGGATAAAATGAGAAGCTGGCCGATGCCCCCTTGCTCGCGATCTATTCGTGCGCCGCGCGGCGCATCGAATTTCTCTGAAAACAACCTCCCTATTATACTGCCGCATCGCCCCAATGTCAAGTGTTTGGCTGTTGAGTGTAAATAATCTTACCGCCGGCCGGAACAAGACGCTGTCAGGCCGGGCAAGAAGAAGCCCCCGCAGCCACCAAAGTGACTGCGGGGGCATTGCTGCGATCAGATCGCCGACGCGGATTCGCTGTCAATCGTCGGCTCGTCCACGCCGCCGACGAGATGCTCACGCTCGGCCAGCAGGGAAAGGCTCTCGCCCGCCGTGCCGGTGGCCTCGCGGATGACGGCCAGGTCCTCGTCGTCCAGGTCGCGGTCCAGGGTGGCCGTGCCGTTCCCATTCCCGTTCGTCCGGCCCGCGCCGACCTGGGCGTACCGGTTCGCGGAGTCGATGCCTTCCAGCTTCGGCTCCAGGTTGCGGTACTGCGGCAGGCCCGTCCCAGCCGGGATGAGACGCCCGATGATGACGTTCTCCTTCAGGCCGATCAGCGAGTCCTTCTTGCCGCGCACGGCGGCCTCGGTCAGCACGCGCGTCGTCTTCTGGAACGAAGCCGCCGACAGGAACGAGTCGGTCGCGAGGCTCGCCTCGGTGATGCCGAGCAGCAGCCAGTCTGCCGTGGACTCGGTGCCCGGCGGGTCCATCTCCGAGACGCGCTTGTTGGCGTCAATGAACTCGAACTTGTCTACCATCTGGCCCGGCAGGAACTCCGAGTCCCCCGCGTTCTTGATGCGGCGCTTCCGCAGCATCTGCCGCGCGATAACCTCAATGTGCTTGTCGTTGATGTCCACGCCCTGCGACTTGTACACGGCCTGGATCTCGCGGACGACGTAGTTCTGCACGCCCCGGATGCCCTGGAGGTCCAGAACCTTCTGTGGGTCGAGCGGGCCTTCCGTCAGGCGATCGCCCGCCTCGACGATGTCGCCCTGCTTCACCTGGAGCTGGCCGCGGTACGGGACCAGGATGGCCTTGCGGATCTTGATCTCCGCGATCCCGACTTCCTTGATCTTCTTGATGTGCTTGTCGGTGATCTCCGTCCCCGCCGTCAGCGTCTCGGGAATCTCCGTAGCCCGCTTGGCCGCCGAGGGCGTCATGCCTTCGGTGTCGGCGTGCGGCCCGAGGTACAGGTCCTCGGCCAATGTCTCCCCGCTCAGGGCGGAGCCGGTGGACTCCTCAATGGGATACGGTGTGTGGATGATGACGCGCCGCAGACCCTTCTGCTCGATCTCGGCCACGGTCCCGGAGAACTCGGTGACGATGGCCTGGCCCTTCGGCTTGCGCGCCTCGAACAGCTCGACGACCCGCAACAGGCCGCCGACCTGGTCTTCCAGCACCTTCAGGACGGCCTGCACGGCACGGACGCGCTCGCGGTCAACGCCGGTCGCGGTCGTCGCCGCCGACGGCTCTTCCTGCGAGTCCAGCGACACCAACCCGCGCGAGATGTCGTTGTGCAGCTCCTTCAGCGCTTCCTGCTTCCGGGCGCGGACGTTCGCGACGCCCGTGAGCTGCTTCTGCGCGATGCCTCCCGAGTGGAAGGTACGCATCGTGAGCTGCGTCCCCGGCTCCCCGATAGACTGGGCGGCGATGATGCCCACGGCGACGCCCGGCTCGACCAGCTTGGAGTTCGCCAGGTCCAGCCCATAGCAGCGCGCGCAGATGCCCATGCGAAGCTCGCAGGTGAACGGGCTGCGGACGCCGACGCGCTTCAGCTTCGCGCCGAACTCGATCTCTTTGGACAGGTCCTGCGTGATCAGCTCGCCCTTGGCGACGACGGTTTCGCCGGCCTTCGGGTGGCCCTCCGGGTAGAGGATGTCCTCCAAAGCGAAGCGGCCATAGATCCGCAGGTTCAGCGGCTCGACCACCTCGTTGCCGTCCCGGATCTCCTCCTGGTAGATGCCAAGCTCCGTGCCGCAGTCGTCGGCACGGACGATGACCTCCTGGGAGACGTCCACCAAACGCCGCGTCAGATAGCCGGCGTCCGCCGTTCGGAGGGCGGTGTCGGCCAGCCCCTTCCGGGCACCGTGCGTCGAGACGAAGTATTCCAGGACGCTCAGGCCCTCGTGGAAGTTGGACTTCACTGGGAGGTCTTCGATCATGTTGCCGAACGGGTCGGACATGACGCCGCGCATCCCCGAGAGCTGCGTGATCTGGCCCCGCGTGCCGCGCGCATTGGAGTCGGTGAACATGAAGATCGGGTTGGTCGGCTTGATCGTCTCGAAGATCGCCTCGCCGACGTCCTTTGCCGCCTTCTGCCACTGCTCCAGGACGCGCTCCTTGCGCTCGCCGCCCGTGATCAGGCCGCGCTGGTAGTTCTTGTTCAGGTCCCGCACCGACTTCTCGGTCCGCTCCAGGATCTGGTTGCGTTCTTCAGGCACCTCCATGTCGGTGATCGCGACGGTCATGCCTGCCTTGGTCGCCTCCTGGAAGCCCAGCGCCTTCATCTCGTCCAAGAGCTGGATCGTGCGCGAGTCACCGTTCATGCGGTGGCACTGCGCGATGATCGCGCCCAGGTCCTTCTTGCCGAACCCGTTGCCCTTGAACTCCTTCTTGGCGAACGTATCGTCCAGCATCTTGTAGATGAACGGGTGCATGTTGTCCGGCATGATGTCCGTGAACAGCATCCGCCCCGCCGTCGTGCGCCGGACCGTCTTGGTGCCGTCCCCATTCGGGAAGGCGACATCCAGCCCTTCCTGCAAGTCGAGCTGACCGGTCGCGTAGGCGAGCTGTGCGTCGTTCTTGCTGCCGAAGGCATCGAAGCGCGGCTCACCGGGCTTCATCACGGTCAGGAAGTACGCGCCCAGCACCATGTCCTGGGCCGGTGCCACGATGGGGCGGCCGTCGGCGGGCGAGAACAGGTTGTGCGTGGACAGCATCAGGATGCGCGCCTCGGCCTGCGCCGAAGCCGACAGCGGCACATGGACCGCCATCTGGTCGCCGTCGAAGTCCGCGTTGAAGGCGGTGCAGACCAGCGGGTGGACTTGAATGGCTTTACCGTCCACCAGCACCGGCTCGAAGGCCTGGATGCCCAGGCGGTGCAGGGTCGGGGCGCGGTTCAGCAGGACCGGGTGTTCCCGGATGACCTCTTCCAGAGCGTCCCAGACTTCCGGCTTGAGCTTGTCGATCATGCGCTTGGCCGTCTTGATGTTGCTCGTGTAGCCGCGCTCGACCAGGGCCTTCATGACGAACGGCTTGAACAGCTCGATGGCCATCTCTTTGGGCAGGCCGCACTGGTGCAGCAACAGGCGCGGGCCGACCACGATGACCGACCGGCCCGAGTAGTCCACGCGCTTGCCGAGCAGGTTCTTGCGGAACCGGCCTTCCTTGCCCTTGAGCATGTCCGACAGCGACTTCAGCGGCCGGTTGTTGGACCCGACCACGGGCCGCGTCCGCCGCCCGTTGTCAATCAGGGCGTCAACCGCTTCCTGGAGTAGCCGCTTCTCGTGGTTGACGATGCTCTCCGGGGCGCGGATCTCGGTGATCTTCTTCAGCCGGTTGTTGCGGTTGATGATGCGCCGGTACAGGTCGTTCAGGTCGGACGTGGCGAAGCGCCCGCCGTCGAGCTGCACCATCGGGCGCAGTTCCGGCGAGATCACGGGCACGGCATCCAGGATCATCCACTCGGGACGAGACTTGGAGTTGATGAACGCCTCGGACACTTCCAGCCGCTTGATGGCCCGCGCCCGGCGCGGCCCCTGCGTGATCGCGATCTCGGACCGCAGATCGGAAGCCAGCTTCTCCAGGTCAATCTCCTGGAGCAGTTCCTTGACAGCGGCACCACCCAGCCCGGCCCGGACGATCTCGCCCTCGGGGTCGTTGAGCCGCAGGTTGCGGTCCAGCTTGTCCGAGAGCATGTCCATCAGCGATTCGAGCTTGCGGTAGTCGTCCTCGGCCAGAAGCATCCGCTTCTCGACCTTCTCGTCCAGGAGCAGCAGGGCATCGCGCAGGGACTGAATCTGTTCCAGCGAGTCCTTCTCGATGTCCTTGATCTCCTCCTCCATGTGACGGTTGCGGTCCACGATCCGCGCTTCGTCCCAGGGCGCCCAATCTTCAAGGGGGGCTTCCTCGCCATCTTCCGGCGCATCCGGTGGGGTCTGGCCCGCCTTGATGTCCGCGCCGGCCTCGACGCGGGCCTGCTCGATGTCTTCTTCCTTCTGGTCTTCCAGCTCGCGGACGCGCTCGTCCAGGGCGACCTTAAAGGATTCCATCTCGTTGTTGATCCGGCCGCGGTCCACATACGTCACGATATAGGACGCGAAGTACAGTACCTTCTCCAGCGGCCGGGGCGAGATGTCCAGCAGCAGGGACAGCGGCGAGGGGACGCCCTTCAGATACCAGATGTGGCAGACGGGCGCGGCCAGCTCGATGTGGCCCATGCGCTCGCGCCGGACCTTGGACCGCGTGACCTCGACGCCGCAGCGGTCGCAGATGATGCCCTTGAACTTGACCTTCTTATAGCGCCCGCAGTGGCACTCCCAGTCCTTGACCGGGCCGAAGATGCGCTCGCAGAACAGGCCGTCGCGCTCCGGCTTGAAGGTTCGGTAGTTGATGGTTTCCGGCTTCTTGACCTCACCGTAAGACCAGTTGCGGATCTCGCCGGGCGCGGCGATTCCGATGCGAATTTTGTCAAATGCGCTTGCATCCGTCATGTTTGCTTTGCTCCCTAAACACAATCAGCAGAAAAACCCGATCAGGGCAAACACGAGGTTCGCCCCTACGGGATTGTGTCGGCGGTAGGGGCGAACCTCGTGTCCGCCCCCCTCTTCAGGCTCATGCTACGCCCCGAACAGGGCCTCAGCCTCGGCCTCGGCGCGCGGCAGGCGCGGGCGCAGCCCGCGTCCCCTGCCCTCGCTGTCGCCGTAGTCCTCTTCCTTGTCCTTCAGGTCTATTTCCTTCTCGTCCTCGTCCTCGACGGCCACCTTCAAGCCGAGAGACTGAAGCTCGTTGACGAGGATCTTGAACGACTCGGGCACGCCCGGCTCCAGCATGGCGTCACCTTTGACGATGGACTCGTATGTCTTGACGCGGCCCAGAACGTCGTCGGACTTGATCGTCAGGATCTCCTGCAACGTGTAGGCAGCCCCATAAGCCTCCAAGGCCCAGACCTCCATCTCGCCGAAGCGCTGGCCGCCGAACTGCGCCTTGCCGCCCAACGGCTGCTGCGTGACCAGCGAGTACGGACCGGTCGAGCGGGCGTGGATCTTGTCATCCACCAGGTGGGCCAGCTTCAGCATGTAGATCGTGCCGATGGTCACCGGCTGCGTGAAGAAGTCGCCCGAAAGGCCGTCACGCACCCAGGACTTGGCCGTCTTCTCGTCAATGCCGCTGCGCTTCCAGACGTTCAGCCGGACCTGCTCGACGATGGCGGCGAAGTCGTAGCCGTCCACGGTCTTCAGCTCGGCCTGCTGCTCGTCGCTGCCGTCGTAGCCCTCGGGCAACATGACGGCGGGCGGGGCGGCGACAGTCGCCGCGATCTTCTCCAACCGGGCCGGGGTCAGCTCGCGCAGCTTGGCTTCGAGCTTGACCAGAAGCTCGGCGACGCCGCCCTTCTTGCCCGCTTCCAGATCAATGCGAAGCTCCTTCTCCACATACGTCCGCAGGGCGTCGTAGCGGGTGAACTCGGCGAACTTGCCCATGTCCTGCAATATCTCGGCCTCGGTCGCGCCCTCGAAGATCGGGTTGACGAACGAGCAGCCCAGGGCCTTGCCGACATACGCCAGATGCGTCTCCAGAATCTGGCCGATGTTCATACGGCCCGGCACGCCTAGTGGGTTCAGGACGATGTCAACCGGCGTCCCGTCCGGCAGGAACGGCATGTCTTCCTGCGGCAGAATCCGCGAGATGACGCCCTTGTTGCCGTGACGCCCGGCCATCTTGTCGCCTTCCATGACCTTGCGCTTCTGGGCGATGTAGACCCGCACCAGCATGTTGACGCCCGCCGACAGCTCATCGCCCGGCAGACGGTCCAGCTCGCCCTCCCACTCGTCGGAGAACATCGAGTCGGGCCGCTTGGAGAAGTCGAAGACGCGCCCGGTCTTGTCCTTATACTTGAACCGGGAGAAGACCTTGACGTCAACAATCTTGCCCTTCTCGCCGTGCGGGACGCGCAGCGAGACGTCGCGGGTCTCTTCGGCCTTCTTGCCGAAGATGGCGATGATCAGCCGCTCTTCCGCCGTCAGCTCGCCCTGGCCTTTCGGAGCCACGCGGCCCACCAGGATGTCATCGGGCCGGACCTCCGCCCCGATGCGGATGATGCCCCGGTCGTCCAGGTCCTTCAGAGCATCCTCGCCGACATTGGGGATGTCGCGCGTGATCTCTTCCGGCCCCAGCTTCGTGTCGCGGGCCTCGACCTCATACTTCTCGATATGCACCGACGTAAACACGTCGTCGCGCACCAGCCGTTGCGAGAGCAGGATGGCGTCCTCGAAGTTGTAGCCGTTCCAGGGCGTGAACGCGACGAGGACGTTCTGGCCCAGGGCCAGCTCGCCGCCGTCGGTGCAGGGGCCGTCGGCCAGGAGCTGCGCCTCGCGGACGCGCTGGCCGTTATTGACCACAGGCCGCTGCGTGACACACGTCGCCTGGTTGGAGCGCAGCATGTTCAGCAGTCGGTAGGTGTCCTCACCGCCGTCCTCGTCGGAGACAACCACGATCTCCTCGGCCGTGACGCGCTTGACGGTCCCGGCCCGCAGGGCGATGATGACCGCGCCGGAGTCCACGGCGGCCCGCTTCTCCATGCCGGTCTTGCACAGGGGAGCATCAGGCCGCAGGGTCGGGACGGCCTGCCGCTGCATGTTCGCGCCCATCAAGGCACGGTTCGCGTCATCGTTCTCCAGGAACGGGATCATGGCCGTGGCGACCGAGACGATCTGCTGCGGCGAAACGTCCATGTACTCCACCTTGTCGGCGGAGATGACCGGGTACTGGTTGTTGTTGCGGACCTGCACCTGCTTGTCCACGAACGTGTTGTCGTCCTTGAGCAATGTGTTCGCGGGGGCGATCCGGAAATGGTGCTCGCCGTCGGCGGGCAGCCAGTCCAGGTCGGTCGTCACCTTGCCGCTGATGACCCGGCGGTACGGCGTCTCGATGAAGCCGAACTGGTCCACGCGGGCGTGAACGGCCAGCGACCCGATCAGGCCGATGTTCGGCCCTTCCGGCGTTTCGATCGGGCAGATGCGCCCGTAGTGCGAGTGGTGGACATCGCGCACTTCCAGTTTGGCCGACTGCCGGCTCAGGCCGCCCGGTCCCAGGGCGGACAGACGCCGCTTGTGGGTCAGTTCCGCCAGCGGGTTCGTCTGGTCCATGAACTGCGAGAGCTGCGAGGACCCGAAGAACGACTTGATGGAGGCCGAAATCGGCTTGACGCTCAGGATGACCTGCGGCAGGATGTTCTCGCTGTCGAGCGACGTCATGCGCTCCTTGGCGACCTTCTCCATCCGCAGGAAGCCCAACCGGAGCTGCGAGTAAAGAAGCTCGCCGACCGACCGGACTCGCTTGTTCTCCAGGTGGTCGATGTCGTCCACGTTGCCGTTGCCCGCCGCCAGCTTGACGACGTAGCGCGCGATGGCGATCACGTCTTCCTTGGTGATGGTCCGGTAGTTCAAAGGCAGCGACAGGCCCAGCTTCTTGTTCATCTTGTGCCGACCGACCTTCGCCAGGTCGTAGCGCCGGGTGTCGAAGAAAATGGAGTTCAGCAGTGAACGCGCGGACTCGGGCGTGGCGGGGTCGCCGGGCCGGATCTTCCGGTAGATGTCGATGAGCGCCGTTTCCTTGCTGTAGACGGCCGAGCCTTCCTGATCCAGCGTGGCGACGATGTAGTTGTTCAGGTAGATGACGTCGAGCGAGTTCAGGCCCAGCGCCTCGATCTTGCGGGCGGTCTCGCGGTCTATCTTGTCGTAGGCCCGCACCAGCACCTTGCCGGCCGCGTCCTGGATGTCATGAGAGGCATACGGGATGCGCTTGCGCGGCACGGCGTTCTTGAAGGTGTTGTCCGCGTTCATCGCGGGCGTCCCGTCCTCGTTGAACTCCATGACTTCGACCTCGGCCCGCATCGGGTCGAACAGCGTGGCCCGGCTCGGCGAGGCGATGGTTTCCGGCTCGGCGAACAGGCGGATGATCTCCGCCGTGGTGTCGCAGGGCGTGGAGGGCAGCTCGACCTGGAACGTCTCGGGCAGGCTGGCCTTCTCGATCCGGCGCAATTCCGCCGTCCGCATGACGGTCCCGACCTCGACCAGTACCTCGCCCGTAGCCTGGTCCACGACCGGCTCGGCGATTAGCTTGCCTTCCAATTCGCCCCAGGCGACCGACTGGACGCCGCTCGGGGAGGCGACCGGGAACAGGTTCAGGGCGCGCAGCAGGGTCGTGATCGGGAACTTACGGGTCTGACCGATCCGCACCGTGATGGCGTCGGTGGCGTCGGTCTCAACGTCAACCCAGGCACCTTCGCTCGGGATGATGGTCGCATAAAAAAGCTGGCGGCCAGAGAAGTCCAGGGTGTCCTTGAAGTAGACACCCGGCGAGCGGGCGAGCTGGGACACGACGACGCGCTCCGCGCCGTTGATGACAAAAGTGCCTTTGTCTGTCATCAGGGGCAGGTCGCCCAGATACACTTCGCTCTCGATGACCTCCGCGCCCGACGATTGCAGGCGGACGCGGGCCTTGATCGGCGACTCCAGGGTGACGTCGCGCGCACGGCACTCGCTGATGTCGTACTTCGGCTCGCCGAGGGTGAAGTCAACGAGCGAGATGGAATGATTGCCGGTGAAGTCGGTGATGGGGGAGAAGCTGTCGAACAGTTCGTTCAGCCCTTCTTCCAGGAACCAGCGGTAGGAATCCAATTGGAGTTCGACGAGGTTGGGGACGTCTACCACATGAGCGGTCTGCTTTGCGGTATGCTGAATCTCTTTCAAACTAACCTCCTAGGGGAACACACGAACGCTCAATGTACCACAGAAAGTGCAGTGTTGTCAAGCGGTTCTGACGCAGCTTCGCCCCATACCCGGTAAGAATGCGGGCCGGGGATGGCGACGGCGACAAAAGAAGCGTCCATTCCCCCTGTCCCATTCGGTGGAATAAACGCTGTACAAGTTATAAACGCGAAAGTTGAAACATTCGTTCCCGGTTGCCAAATCCACACCGACGCGCTATAATCAGCGCATGGAGCAACAAACGATCGCCATACTCGGCGCGGGGAGTTGGGGCAGCGCCCTGGCCCACCTCTTGGGGACGAAGGGCTATGTCGTGCGCCTGTGGGACCGGGACACCGAGCTAGTGGAGGACATCAAGGCGCGCGGGCTGAACCCGAAGTACCTGCCCGACGTCGCCCTGCCCCCGCAGGTGTCGGCGGTTCCGACGATGCAAGGCGCATTGGCCGACGCCGACTGGGTCGTCATCGCCGTCTCCTCAGGAGGCATCCGGGAGGTCGTGGCCGAGGCTGCCGACTTCCTGACTCCCTCGACCGCCGTCTTGAGCGCGACCAAAGGATTGGAAGCCGAGACGGGCTTCACCGTTTCCGAGATCATCACCACCCTGCTGCATGACGTTTCCTATCGGGGATTGGCAGTCCTGTCCGGCCCGAACCTTGCGCGCGAGCTGACGCGCGGTGTTCCCACCGCCTCGGTCGTCGCCAGCCTTGACCCGCAGCAGGCGCGGGCGGCCCAGTCTCTACTGATGACCGAGCGCACCTTCCGCGTCTACACGCATACCGACGTCAAGGGGGTCGAACTAGGAGGGGCGCTAAAGAACGTCCTCGCCATCGGCGCGGGCCTGTCGGACGGCCTGGGCTTCGGCGACAACACCAAGGCCGCCCTGATGACGCGCGGCCTGATCGAGATGACCCAGCTCGGCGTCGCGGCGGGCGGCAAGGCCCTGACCTTCCTGGGCCTCAGCGGCGTCGGCGACCTGCTGGCGACCGCCTCCTCCAAACTCTCCCGCAACTACCGGGTCGGCCTGGGCCTTGCCGCCGGCAAGACCCTGGAACAGATCCAAACCGAGCTGCACCAAGCGTCGGAGGGCGTCCCCACCGCCCTCGCCGCCCAGGTCCTCAGCCAGCGCCACGGCGTCCAGACTCCCGTCTTCGCCACCATTAACGCCGTACTGCATGAGGGCCTCTCGCCCGCCGTCGCCGTGGAGGAGCTGATGACGCGCGCCGCACGGGAGGAGTTCTCGTCCTGATAGTCAACGCCCCTGGATCGTCAGAGGCACCGTCTGAGTGATCTGCCCGTCGGAGGCCTGGATCGTCACCGCGTTTGTCGTATGACTGCGGTAGGTATTTATCGTGAACGTCGCGCTCGCGCTGCCGGCGGGAATGACCACCGTTTGCTGGACGCGGATCGTGGCCGGGTTGCTGCTGCTCAACCCGATGACGATGTCCGACGGGGCCGCCCTGTCGAGCGTCACGGTCGCCGTCACAACGGTTCCGCAGGGCACTGAAGACGGCACAGAGAGCGCGGTCAGCTCCCCGGAGAGGGCATGAAGCGCGTAGATCGCGCCGCCAGCACCGCCGACACTGTAATCGGCGACCAGGAGACGGTCGACGCCATCGGACAGGACGGCCAGGGGGTGTCCGAATCCGGACGCGACGCGCTGGACTTTGCCGGTCCCGGTGTCAACGGCGACTAGGTCGGAGTAGTTCAGAGTGTGCTGGACGCTGCCGTTCGGGTCCTCGGTGATGGCATCGTTCCAGCGCGTGATAAAGATGTTGCCGTAAAGGGCGGCGGGGAGGCGCGCGGAATAGAAAAAGCCGCAGCCGTCGGCTGAACTGCTCGGCCCCAAGCCGTCCGGATTCGCCGGGTCGTGGAGCGTGTATGGGCCGGGGTTGAAGAGGTTGTCGAAGGTCGTGGACAGGACGCGGTGGTAGCCGGCCAGGCCCGGCGTCAGCATCGGGTTTTTCCCGCGCCAGTTGACGTCGGCATAGCCATAATCCGCGCCGGGCGAGGCGAGGAACAGTTGATCCTGGATGTCGCGGCTGAGGTCCGGCCCCGCCGCGTCCCTGGGGTGGCCGGGCCCGACGGTGCCGTCCCCGTTGGTCGGGTTGCGGTTGAAGTTGTTGGTGAACCAGAGACGGCCCGAGAGGTCAAAACAGAGGCCGAACGGGTTGCGGGCACCTGCGGAGTGGACGACGAGCTTGGCGTCGTCCTGTGTGGTGTAGGGGCTGTCGTCACTCTGAATCAACGCCTGAGTCACGGCGGCGGTGAGATACACATTCGCCGCGCCCGGCGTGTCGGGGACAGCATCCAGGTTCTTGATCCAGGCGATGGTGCCGCCGTAGGCGCAGTCGCCCAGGGTGTTGCCTTGACCACCGAAAGCAAAGCCTGAACCGCCGAAATCATCCAAAAACTGCCCTGTCAGCGCCCCCTTGTAGCCGTTAATCGTCCGGCGTCCGATGCCGACATACAGCGTACTGCCCTGGATTTGGAGTTGGTCTACGTCATGGTCCCCGACCGGGATGTCCGTGACGATAGGCACCTTCAACTCACCTGCCGCCGTTTCTCCCCAGATGCCGTTGCCGTTTTTATCGTCCAGCTTGAGAATGCCGTTGAACGTGGAGACGTACATGTTCCGGCGGTAGAATGCGATGCCGAGGCCGGCGACGCCCGGCGCGGCGATTTTCGAGTCGCTGATTGTCCCTGCCTTTGCGTCATAGGCATAGCTCAAGACGCCCCCGGACGCCGTCGTGAGGTAAAGCCGACCGTCCGGCCCCCACGCCATCTGCGTCGGGTTGCCGGTGAGCGTCGCCAACGGCTGGACCTCCATCTGATTTTGGTAGGCAGCCACGACAGTCTGGGCACGGGCTGTTCCAGCCAGCATGAGTGCGGCGAGTGCGGAAAGGCAGAACGACTTCGCGGAACATCGGTTCATGGGGTTTCTCCTGAAGTTTCGTGCTGGGATGACTGCCGACTGAGATCATGGGAAGCGGACGAGCGACATCAGGCCTTGCGGGGGCGGGTCCTGGTAAGGCAGAGTGAGGCCCCGCCGCAGGGTTGTCAGCGCCTCCACATTCTCCTTCACCAGAGATGCTTTTTCGGCTTCCGTGTAGTCGCGGTCATCGGGATCGCCGGCCCCCTGCCGGCCGGGGCCGTTGGCGAAGTCAACCTTGTGCCGGTCCTTCTCGGAAGCCGCAGCGGACGCATAGAGATCAAAGGCCGTGGATTGTTTGGGTGGGGGAGGATCAGCGGAGCAGGGTTGCAGACAGAGCAGCGTCAGAGGAAGGACGACCAAAAGCAGTTGTGGCTTTATCTTCAATACTGTCTCCTGTCTCTGCTAACCTGCCTGTGCGTCAGAGAGGGAAGGAGAGTAAGTACGATTTTGCCCCTTCAATATTCAAAGCCGACGCCCTTTGTACAGAGGGTTCCACTTTTTGATGTCGGCAAACGTGTATTCCGGCTCGTCTTCCTCATAACCGGCGGCGAAGTTCTGCATCGATAGCCGGAGCCAACCCGCGCGATCCTCGTCGTCCTGTGCGGATTGCACAACCACAATGAGCGGCGTGTTCGGCTCCAACTCGTTAGGCCCATCGAGAACGATTGGTTGACCATCAAAATGGGCAGCCAGTGTCACGGGACTCATCATCGCTCTTCTACTCCACATACTCGCGCAGGCGGCACTTGCTGGGGTGGCGGAGCTTCTTCAGCGCCTTCGCCTCGATCTGGCGGATGCGCTCGCGCGTCACCTGGAAGTGGCGGCCCACTTCCTCTAAGGTATGCGGGTAGCCGTCGTCCAGGCCAAAGCGCATCTTCAGCACGTCCCGCTCGCGGGCGGTGAGGGCACCTAACGCCTCATCTATCTTCTCGCGCAGCAGCATGAAGGTCGCGGAGTCGTTGGGAGATTTGGAGTCTTCGTCTTGCAGGAAATCGGAGAGCCGGCTGTCTTCCTGCTCGCCGATAGGGGTTTCCAAAGACAGCGGCTCGGGGGCGATACGGATGATCTCGGTCACGCGGTCAACCGAAAGATCCATCTCGGCGGCGATCTCGTCCACAGTCGCCTCACGCCCGAGGGTCTGGAGAAGATGGCTGCTGGTCTTGACCAGTCGGTTGATGGTCTCGACCATGTGTACGGGGATGCGAATGGTCCGTCCCTGATCGGCGATGGCCCGCGTGATCGCCTGACGTATCCACCAGGTGGCGTAGGTGCTGAACTTGTAGCCCTTGCGGTAGTCGAACTTCTCCACGGCTCGGATCAGCCCGATGTTGCCTTCCTGGATGAGATCGGGGAAGGACATGCCGCGCAGGGTATAGCGTTTAGCGATGGAGACGACCAGCCGGAGGTTAGCCTGCGTCAGAACCGCCTTGGCGTCCTGGTCGCCGCGCTCGATCCGCTTAGCCAGTCGGATCTCCTCTTCCAGCGACAGCAGGTGGGTCCGCCCGACCTCGCGCAGCCACATCCGCACCGAGTCGTCGAGCGGCATCCCTTCCAGGGCGGCCAGGTCGTCCGCCGTCAGCTCCGGCTCGTCCGAGGAGGGGCGGCCGTCCTCGGCGTAGGCGGCGGAGGCCATCTCGGCGGCGCGGCGGACGACGGGCGCGTCCTCGTCCATGAATTGCAGCACCTCGTCGAGCGGGTGCCCCATCCCCTCGGCGCGGCCTTCCAAGCTGTCCGCGCCCATCTCCAGCATCCGGGCGTCCGGTGGCGACACCCCCTCCCAGGTGGGAGACGTTTCGGCCTCATTCCGGCTTGTCACTGTCTGAGCGGCTACACTGCTCACTTCCTTCGTCAGCACGTTCATTTCCCCTCACGAGGCGTCAGGGACTTCGGTGTCCCCTTCAGCTCGGCCAGCAGTTTCCGGAACTGTTCCTGGGTTTCGGCGTCTGCCGTCCCGGCCATGATGCGCGCCTTCAGACCCAGTAGGGTCTGCTCTTTCGCATGGTCCTTCAAGTAGGCGATCTCGCCGGCCAGCGACTCCGGCGTCACCGGCTCTTCGCTGCTGTTCATCAGCAGCTCCGCCAGCAGGCCCGCCTTCGGGTCGTCCCCCAAAGAGGCGAGTACGACTTTCGGGTCCAGCGTCCCCGTCTGTGCGTAATGGTCGTAAAGGTAGCCGGCCAAGGCCCGCGCGCCCTCGGTGACGAACTCGGCGGGCGTCAGCTCCAACAGCGCCAGCCCGGCCAGGGCGGGATCGTCGCTGACAAGCCCGCAGAGCAGGTGGCGCTCGGCCTTCTCCGTCGCGCCGCCGCCGGAAGGCGGCGGGGGCGCGGGGTAAGACTGGCGGCGCGGGGCGTAGGCTGCCGGGCCGCTCTGACCGGCCAGGTGGCTCGCGATGTCCTGCCGGATGTGTTCCTCGGCGAAGGCGGCCCCCGAGCTGTAGTACGGGTGGTACGGCGCGAGCAGCTTGACATACTGCTCACGCTCCAGGATGCTTGAGACGGAAGCCACGATGGGCCGCGCCTTGTTGAACAAGGCCACGCGGTCCCGCTCGGTCTCGGCCGGCCCCTTGCGGATGAGCCGCCTGATGCGGTACTCGGTCAGCGGCAGGGCGGTTTCCATCGCCTCTTCAAAGACGCGGCGCTTGCCTGCTTTCAGCAGGCTATCCGGGTCCTCGCCTTCGGGCATGTCCAAGACGCGCACGTCCACTTCCTGCGTTTCAAAGATCTGGGCCGCCCGGCCCGCCGCCTTCAGCCCCGCCGAGTCGGCGTCGAAGGCTAAAAGCACGACCGAGGCGAGCCGCGCCAGTGTCTGCACATGCTCCTCGGTCAGCGACGTACCAAGGGTCGCGACGACGTTCTCGAACCCGGCCTGGTGACAGGCGATCACGTCCGTGTAACCCTCGACGACCACGGCCCGCTCCTGGGCGGCGATGGCCTTGCGCGCCCGCCACAGCCCGTACATCTCCTTGCCCTTGGAGAAGAGCGGCGTCTCGGGCGAGTTCCAGTACTTGGGCTGATTGGGCTTGGCCTCGCCGATCAGCCGCCCACCGAAGGCGATGGGGCGCTCATGCACGTCCAGGATTGGGAAGACGAGCCGCCCGCGCATTTTGTCGTAAGCGCCGCGCTCGCCGACCGTCACCAGGCCCGCCTTCTCCGCATCCGCCAGGCTCACCCCGTTCCGCGTTAGGAAGCGGCAAAGGCCGTCCCATTCGTCGGCGACGAAGCCGAGCTGGAAGCTCTCCTGGGCGGCGTGGGCCAGGCCACGCTCTTGCAGGTAGTCCCGCGCGACGGGGGACCGCGCGAGGACCTCCCGGTAGAAGCGCAGGGCCAGGCCGTTGATGTACCGCAGGCGGTCCTTGCTCCCCGCCTCTGAGGGGGCGGCGGCCTCGCCCGTGCCCGCCGGCGATGCGCGCGGTGTGCGGCTGGTGAGCGTCACGCCTGCCTGCAAGGCCAGCCTCTCCAGGGCCTCGGGGAAGGTCAGGTTCTCGATCTTCTGGACGAACTTGAAGACGTCGCCGCCCTCGCCGCACGACCCGAAGCATTTCCAGTAGCCGATCTCCGGGCTGACCACGAACGAGGGCGTTTTCTCCTGGTGGAACGGGCACAGCCCTTTGAGCTGCCGCCCGGCCCGCTTCAGTGTCACATAGCGCTCCACGACCGAGACGAGGTCCGTCCGAGTCCGCACCTCGTCAATGTCGCTGCGGTCCGCCATGGTGGGTCACTTGCTAGTCCGGAGCCGAGACGATGATCCCAACCAGCTTCTGGTCCAGGAACTGGAAGCCGCAGTGCAGGGTGTCCTTGTAGTCAGCGTTAATGATTGAGCCTGCGATGGAGTGGTGTTCCGGGGATCCATAGCGCGCGACCACCTGGGAGTAGGTCGTCCCCAGTTTAATCCCGCGCGCCGTCCCGTAGGAGCCGCTGTAGCCCGTCTCGCGGATCTGCACCACGCGCTTGTCCGGCGAGATCGTGAACTCCAGGTCGCCGCCCAGGGCGCGGTCGTAGATGTAAGTCACGGTCTCGAGGCCGGGCGTGGCCACGCCCCCAGGGCCGGCCGCGCCGCCCCCACCGCCGGGATAGCCGCCGCCCCCGCCAGGGTAACCGCCGCCCCCGCCCGGAAAGCCGCCCCCGCCGCCGGGGTAGCCGCCGCCACCGCCGAAGCCCGGCAGAGCGCCGCCGCCGCCGCCGCTGGAACTTGCCATCGGCCCGCCTGCCGTCCGCGGCCCTCCACCGCCACCGCCGCTACTGTCAGCCGCGGCACCACCGCCCGCGCCGGGGTAGCCGCCGCCACCCCCGCCGCCACCGGGGTAGCCGCCGCCACCGCCCGCCGCCGCTCCCGTCGTGGCCCCGGCGGCGGGCGCGACGCCGCCGACCAGGATGCGGCTCGGGTTGCCGAACTTTTTCGTGACCTGGGAGCCCGACGCGAAGATCGGGATGCCCGCCAGGGAGCGCTCCGGCCCGGACGCGGCCGAGATGGTCCCCGCCGCCGAGACGAACGCGGCCACCGCCGTCGCCGTCAGGCCGACCCGCCAGCCAATATTCTTTGTCATCGTGATTGTCTCCTCGAAAGATGCGGTCTGCTGAAGAACCAGCGTCAGGGAACGCGGCGCGGAAGACGCGGCGCGTTAAACGGGAGGCCGGGAAAGCAATCGGACGCAGACTCACCCGTACACAGCATTATACGGTATTATTGTACTTAATCGGCGCGAATTCCTCCCGGCCCGTCAAAGATGTTTCCGGCAAACTTTTACCCGGACCCGTTCGTCGGGTAACTTCCCCGCCGGGAGGGTGAACTTTCCGGCGCGGGGCGCGTCTGCATGGGTATCATACCACCAATCGGCTGAATGGGAAGCAATGATGATGGGATACGCTCAGGCGATCCGCAGGCCCCTGACCGACACGTTTCTCGTGGAACGATGCCGCACCAACGATGAGGCGGCATTCAACGAGGTCGTGGCGCGCTACAAGACCAAGATCTACAACTACATCTACCGGATGACCGGGAGCACCGACGACGCGGAGGACTTGACCCAGGAGGTCTTCATCCGCATGTATACCTCCATCGAGTCGTTCCGCAGCCAGTCCAGCCTCAACACCTGGCTCTTCCGCATCGCCGGCAACCTGTGCATTGACCGGTTCCGGCGGTCCAAGAACCGCACGGCGGCGTATTCGCTCGACGACCCCATCGGCGACGGCGAGGGGGAAACGACGCACGAAGTTCCCGACAGCACCTACGAGCCGCAGCGCCTGCTGGAGAACGAGGAGATGGCCGAGCAGATACAGCGCGCCCTGGCACAGCTCCCCGAGAAGCTGCGCGCGACATTGCTGCTGCATGACATCGAGGGGATGCCTTATGAGGAGATCGCCCAGGTCGTCGGCTGCCCGCTCGGCACCGTGAAATCGCGCCTGTTTAACGCCCGGATGCAGCTTCGCCAGCGGCTGGCGGGCTACATGACTGCATAAGAACCCTGACTAAGAACCATGATAATGAACTGCAAGACGGTTAAATGTGTGATGTCGGAGTTCGTGGACGAGCGGCTGGCCGCCGCCGACGCCTGGCAGGTGCAGACCCACCTCTCGGAGTGTGCCGAGTGCGCCCGGCTCCGCCGCGACTTCGGCGCGCTGCGCCAGTCCCTCCAAGCCCTGCCGGTGCGGCAGCCCTCGGCGAACTTCGACGCCGCCCTCGCCCAGCGCCTGGCCCTGACGCGGCGGCCCGCGCCGCGCCCGACGTGGCGCGACCGCGTTCGACTGCTTCTCCCCCGGCCCGCCCCGCTCCTGCGCCCGGCCCTCGCGTTCGGCGTCGCCATGGCCGCCGTCGGCGGAGTCCTGTTCCTGCCCACGCACTCGCCCCTCCCCGACCCGAGTGTCACCGTCGCCGCCCACACCGCCGACCACGCCTTCGTCGCCGCCTGCGTCGCCCAGCGCCGCCGGGACGCCGCCGGGGAGCCGCTGGCGGACCTCGCCGCCCAGAACCTGGCCGGGAACCTTGACAGCCCGGCGCTTGACGGTCCGGCACCGGGGGAACCGTCCCCCGCGCCCGCCCCAGACTCGGAAGTGTTTTAGACCATGCGCTTTCCCGCCGCCCCCATCGGGGCGCTCCTCCTGCTGTCCTCCCTGCCCCTCCAGGCTCGGCAGCCGCTCCGGCCCCGCGCCCCCCAACGGCCCCGCCTGATCGGGCCTGCCCCGCGTTTGGGCGTACCAGCCCCACGCCTGCCGGTTCGGCCCAGGGCGAGTGCCCCGAGCCAGTCCGACCAGCCCGCGCAGGACTTGCTGAGGAAGATGCTCCAGGCGGAGAACTCGCTCGCCCTAGCCGGCGATCAGGTCACGACGGTTTCGCAGAACGGCCTGGACCTTTCCTCCGAGCAGCAGGTCCAGAGGGACGGTGCCCGCTCGTTGCGGATTGACTATCTGCGCCCGGCGCGTCTCGCCGGGGTGCAGATCATTGACAATGGGCGATTTTACTGCCACCTCCTGCCCGCCAAGGACACGCTGGAGCTGAGTCCCTCCAGCATCCAGAGCCTGCGCGTGCGCGTTCCCGAGGTCATGGCCCAGATCCGCGCGGGCCGTCTCGTCGTGCAGAGCGCGGGGCAGGATGTCGTCGCCGGCCACGCCTGCGGCATCATCCAGGTCGCGGCCCGCAGCAGCGCGCCCGCCCCCTGGCGTCGCTTCTGGATCGATCCGACGAATGGTGCCCAGCTCCGCATCGAGCAGTATGAAGCCGGCGGGCGGCTCCAGTCTGCCTCTTACTACACGCAGATTACTTACGGAGTACGCTTCGATTCGTCCGTCTTCCGTGTGCCGACGGCCGGCAGCAAGGTCGTCACCCGAGATTTCGCTCCCCCTGCGCTGACGCTGGACCAGGTCCGGGCGCAGGCCGGCTCGCCCGTGCCCGTGCCGACCTATCTGCCAGAAGGGTTCACCTATCAGGCGGGGTCGGTTTCCCAGAGTCCACGGGGCCGCGTCGTCGAGCTGCGCTACTTCAACGGAGCCAACACGCTGTCCATCTTTGAGACGCCGGACGGCCCCGGCACCGGTCCCGCCGGAACGCAGCATCCCCGCCGCGGCGTCCTGTTCGGACGCCAAGCGGGGATGAAGGTGGTCATCATCGGGAACGAGGGGAACGTGGAACTGGAGAAGGTACTGACCTCGCTGCGGTAGGGCCGCCTAGCCGGTCACGGCCGCCACCGGGACGCCCGCCGGAAACAGCGTGTCCCGGCGCTCTTCCGCGTACTCGAAAACGGCCGCCATCAGCGCGTCCCAGGTGAAATACACGTCGGCCACGTCCTCCCAGGCGGCCAGCACCAGCCCGCGCGACTCGGAGCCGGGGGGGATCGGCTCGAATCCCCACGCCTCGGCGACAAACACGGGGCAGTACCGCACTTCCCCCACCCCGCCGCGCGTCGTCAGCCGGTAGCAGCCGATCAGCCGCCGCCGGTGGGGGTTCAGACGCGCCCCTGTTTCTTCCCACGCCTCCCGTTCCGCCGCCGCATCCAGGGTTTCGCCCGACTCGATCTTTCCCGAAGGGATGCACAGCCCGCGCCCCTCGATGTCCGCCAGAGCGACTTTATCCCCGTAGTACACGAAGGTCAGCACGGCCCAAAGCCGCCCCTCACTCTCCGGCGGTAGCTGCTCGCCGGGGAAGAAGGTGGCGTCCGACTTCAAAGAAGTCCAGAAGACGGTGGGAAATGGTTCTGGCATGGTTGGACATTTTGCATGAGTGCAGCAGGAGCAGGCAACATGGCAGGGCAGGAGGGCGCGGCAAGCGGCACCCCTACGGTTCCTGAATGATGCCCTCCGAAGCCCCGGAGGGGCGGCCCACCGGCGGAGCCGGGAACAGACCGGCCATTTATGGCCGGGGCTAACTTCCCTCGGCCTCACTCTCCTCAGCCTCACGCGCCGTGTCATACGCTTCCTTGAGCTTGGCGGCCACCCCGATGAGGGGCATCTCCGGATTGCCACCCACTCCCATACGTTCCACCTCTATTTGTCGGAGATAATCTACCAACTCCTGCTCTGAGGCATCTGAAGAGAGCAGATCGTAAACACCCACTGCATAGGAATCGTACTCGTCCATCGCCTGTGGATGACCGAAGACGCCTATCGGGTCCCAATCCACCAACAGGATTAGGCGGATAAAGCCCATCGGGTCGCCGAAGCGTCCCCAGTCGGGGATTGTTCTATATCTTGTTCGCATAGCCTGTGCTGGCTGTGGCGCTACGATTCACTGCTCACCCCGGCGTCATCTGCCAGAAGTCTGCACCCAGGATGTCCCACGGCAGACGCCGCTCGTCGGGGTCGTTCGGGTCGAACTGCTGGCTGACATAGTAGAGGATCGTCGCCGGCTGCCCCCAGATGTTCGCGCCGCCGTGCCCCACCCCGCGCGGGATGTAGAGGAGCTGCGCCTTGCCGCCGCCCATCACGAGCCGCATGGCCGTGTTGTAGGTCGGCGAGGCTTTGCGGGCGTCCACCAGCCCGACCAGGAGGCGGTCGGTCGGTGGAACGAACCAGACGTCTTCCTGATTGTAATGCAGGTGGAACGCCTTGATCGCCCCCGGCAGGACCAGGGAGTACGACGACTGCCGCACCTTGAAGTTGGGGATGGCTTCCAGGTTGCCTGACTCGTCGAAGCGGACCAGCTCGGCGAATGAGCCGCCATCGTCGGTCAGCAGGCGCAGGTCAAGCAACCGGACGCCCTCGATGCGCGCCCCGCCGCCGTACCCCTGCGTCGTCAGCTTGCCCTGGAAGTCAGGCCCGAAGTCGTCGGGCGTGAGCCTGGTCGGCATCGGACTCGCTTACCCCACGCCCAGAAGCTCGACATCGAACAGCAGCGTCGCGTTCGGCGGGATGACGCCGCCCGCGCCGCGCGCCCCGTAGCCGAGTTCCGCCGGCACGGTCAGGGTGCGACGCCCGCCCACCTTCATCGTCAGGACGCCCTCGTCCCAGCCCTTGATGACCTGCCCCTTGCCGATGGTGAAGACGAACGGGTCGTTACGGTCGCGCGACGAGTCGAACTTGCGCCCGTCCGGGAAGGTCCCCGTGTAATGGACCTTCACCTTCTGTCCCGGCGTGGGGCTAGGCCCGTCGCCGACAACTTCATCCACATAGAGCAGCCCAGAGGCCGTCTTGATCTGTTCCGCCATTTTCCAGTTCTCCTTGCGTGTCTTTTAGTATGCGAATTCAGGCCGCAGCAGGTTGACCAAATACTCGCCGTAGCCGCTCTTCATCAGCGGCGCGGCCAAGGCCCGCAGGCCGTCGGCGTCAATGAAGCCCATCCGATAGGCGACCTCTTCGATGCAGCCGATCTTTAATCCCTGACGCTCTTCAATAGCCTGGACGAATGTTCCCGCCTGCATCAGTGACGCGAACGTCCCCGAGTCCAGCCAGGCGGTGCCCCGGTCCAGGATGCAGACCTTCAGGCGGCCGTTCTGGAGGTACGTCTTGTTCACGTCCGTGATCTCGTACTCGCCCCGCGCGCTCGGCTCCAGGGTCCGGGCGATCTCAACGACGGCGTTGTCGTAGAAGTACAGGCCGGGGACGGCGTAGGATGACTTGGGCCGCGCGGGCTTCTCCTCAATGGAGATCACCTGATGGTCGCGGTCGAACTCCACGATGCCGTACCGGTGCGGGTCCTGCACATGGTAGGCGAAGACGACGCCGCCGTCCGGGTCCGTGTTCTGCTGAAGCATCTCCGCCATGCCGGACCCGTAGAAAATGTTATCCCCCAGGACGAGCGCGACTTTGTCCGACCCGATAAACTCGGCACCGATGACGAACGCCTGTGCCAGCCCATTTGGGAGGGGCTGGGCTGCGTATTCAAACGAACAGCCGAGGCCCGCGCCATCCCCCAGCAGCGTCCGAAAATTGGGGAGATCATGCGGGGTCGAGATGATCAGGATCTCGCGGATGCCCGCCAGCATCAGGATACTGAGCGGATAGTAGATCATCGGCTTGTCATAGACCGGCATGAGCTGCTTGCTGACGGCCAAGGTCAGCGGGTGCAGACGGGTCCCGGAGCCGCCCGCCAGGATGATGCCCTTCATGCGCCGATTATACCACAAAGCCCGCTTGACACCGCCCGGAACGTATGCTATAGTTCGGCATGCCCCAGACCGTCCCGCCGCCCGATTCCGACGCCCCGCGCCCCCTGCCGCGCCGCCCGGCCCCGCGCCCGTCGGCGGTGCGCGCGAACCGCCCCCGCTTCGCCCCCCTCGATGCCGCCTGGCTTACCGCCCTGGCGGCGTTAGCCCTGGCAGTTTCCGCCCGCCTGCACGGCCTCGCGGGTCATGAGGCCGTCGGGTCATGTGCAGCGGCGGGGACGGTCGCCGCCCTGTACCTGCTCGGCTGGCGCGCGCGCGACCGGGCGGCGGGAGTCTGTGCGGGCCTGCTGGCCGCGACCAGCGTCCCGTTTCTCGTCCAGGCCGGCCACTCACCGTTGAGCGCGGCGTTCACGCTGCTGACCGTCGCCGCCCTCTTCGCCTTCGTCGCCGGGTCGTCCCTCGCCGCGCTGGCCCTCGCCGCCGCCGCGACACTGGTCCGCCCGGACGGCCTCCTGCTGGGCCTGCTCCTGATGGCGCTTGCCCTGGCACAACAGCGGAAGAGGGCGGTTTACGGCGTGGCCGTTTTCCTTGTGCCGCTACTCGCCGCCTGGTCCGGCCGGATCGCCTCGGGCCACGGCCCGCCGTCCCTGCCGACCTTCGGCACCCATGCCGGGCCGCTGCTCTGGGGCTGGACATCGGCCTCGGCCCTGCTGCTCTGGCTGCTCCTGCCGTTCTGCGCCGAGATGAGCGAACCGCTGCGCCGGGCGCGCTGGCTGCCCGTCGTCCTGTGGGCGGGCCTCTCGGTCGCGGCGGCCTCCCTGCTGTCGGATTCCACGCCGTCGGGTATGCTCCTGCCGCTCATGCCGCCGCTGTTCGCCCTGGCCGGAGGCGGACTGTCCCGCCTGCTGCCTACATTGGCGGGGGAGTTCCCCAATCCATTGGCCCGCTACACTCTGGCGACACTGGCCGTCGTCGGCCTGGTGGGGCTGCACATCCGCTTGGAAGCCCACCCAATTCCGCCCTTCGTCAGTATCTCAGCGCTGATTAATACGTCAGCAGCGAGTGAACATCATAGCCGCTAAGGGCCTCGCGCCCGGACAAGAAAGCTAGCTCAACCAGGAAGCTGAACCCGACCACTCTCCCGCCCAGTTTTTCCACCAGTTTCGCCGCCGCCGCCGCCGTGCCGCCGGTCGCCAGCAGGTCATCCACAATCAGGACGCGCTGCCCCGGCAGGATGGCGTCCCGGTGTACCTCCACGGTCGCCGTCCCATATTCCAGAGCGTACTCCTCCTGGATCGTCTGCGCGGGCAGCTTTCCGATCTTACGCACGGGGACGAAGCCGATACCCAGGGCGAGTGCAACGGGTGCGCCGAAGAGGAAGCCGCGCGACTCGATCCCGACGACAAGGTCAGGACTCCAGCCCTGGGCCTGGGAAACGAAGCAGTCCACGACCTCCTGGAAGGCGGCGGCGTCACCCAGAACGGGCGTGATGTCTTTGAACAAAATCCCGGACTTTGGAAAGTCCGGGATGTCTCGTATTAGCTTGGAAGCGAGTAATTGTGTCATGGCTTGGGGTCAGTATCCACCCACCACTCCACCGCTCCCGATGATCGGAAAGTCCGGCAGGATCGTGGTGCTGTTGCTCGGCGTCGTCGTCACGGTCGAACCAGGCGGCAGGAAGCCGGGCGCGTTTCCACCGGGGACGACCGGGGCGGTCCCGCCGCCGGGCGTGACGACGGTTCCTGGGATGGCGCTGCCGCCGTTAGGAGCCGGGTAGCCGAAGCCACCATAAGGGTTGCCGTAGTCGAAACCATAGGGCGAGAAGCCAGGAAAGCCGTAGGGCGAGAAGTTGAAGTCGTTGTTGACGTCCGGCACCGAGGTCACCGAAGTGCCGAAAGTCGGCGTCGGCAGATCCCCGCTCACCTGCACCTCGGAGAGCGGCGCGGTGGTGGAGATTATGTTGCGGTAGGTCACCAGGGGCGACGCCGTGACCGGATTGCCGTTGATATCCGTGTCCACCACATCCCCCTGCAAGCGGACCGGCTCCTCCCCATGCTTGTAGAAGCCGTAGTAGGCCCGCCAGACGGTGTGCGTCTGTTTAGCGACTACAGCGGCAGCGGCCGCCGCCGTCATCCGCCGACTGGGGAAGACGACATTTCCCTCGACTGCTCGGCCGATCTGGGCCAAAGCACCGTCCACGCCGGCGATGGCCTTGATCGCATCCCGCGCGGGGACCCGGTTCGTCGGGAAGACGAGGGAGCCGCCGCTGTCCACCTTGACCTCCGGGACGGTCGTACCGGGGTCTATCTTGCTGACGATGAAGACCTTCTGGAAGTCCATACCGAGCGCGTTCCCCAGATCGTTCATCGCCTGGACGCGGCCATCCGGCGTGTCGGCGTTGTCCACGTCAAAGGTTACAGGCTGGGCGCTGTTGACCGTGCCCCGGAAGACGATGCTGACGCCGTAGCGCTTGCTCATCTGCGCCACGGCGTTGCTCGCCGGTGTACTGGTGAAGGTCAGCGAATCGGCACGGGCCACGGAAAGCGGGAATAGGCTTGTTCCGGCGGCCAATAAAACCAGGAAAGCCTTTCGGGTTGTGCGTTTGGTATCCATTGCGAGTCACCTCATGGAAAAGAAATCTTCTTCCCTAGTCTCCCCGCTTCACCAGCAAAACAAACGCCCCGGCATTGGCACCGGGATCTAGCCGGCTGCGGCGACGATGGCCGCGAAGTCCTTTGCTTTCAGGCTGGCCCCGCCGATCAGGCCGCCGTCAATGTTCAGTCGCGCCAGCAGGTCGGCGGCGTTGTCCGGCTTCATCGAGCCGCCGTACTGGATTCGAACGGCCTCGGCCGCCGCATCCCCGAAGTTCTCACGGACGGCAGCCCGGACCACCCCGCAGACGCGGTCCGCCTCGTCCGGGGCACACGTCTCGCCCGTGCCGATGGCCCAGACCGGCTCATAGGCGAGGACGACGCCGGCCCCCACCTGCTCGCCCCCGATGCCTGCCAAAGCTCCCACGACCTGTGCCCGGACGACGGCGTCGGTGTCCCCGGCCTGCCGCTCTGCCAGGGTTTCGCCGATGCAGACGATCGGCGTCAGCCCCGCCGCCAGCACGGCCTTCGCCTTGATGTTGACGGCCGCGTCCGTCTCGCCCAATGTCTTCAGCAGGTCCGGCGTCATGTCCGGCTCGGCCACGCCGAACCGCCCGCGCGTCTCCGAGTGGCCCAGGATGACATAGGCCACGCCCACGTCTTGCAGCATCGGCAGCGACACCTGCGAGGTGTACGCCCCGCTCGCCTTCCAGAACGCATCCTGCGCCCCCAGGTCGATGCCTGTGCCTTGCAGCGCCCCCTGCACCGCGTGCAGGGCCGTGTACGGCGGGCAGACGACGACGTCCGCCCCAGCCTGCCCCGCGAGGAGCGGCTTCAGCTCTTCGACGAGGGCCAGGGCCTCGGCGACCGTCTTGTTCATCTTCCAGTTGCCCGCGATGATCTTCTTACGCATACATTATCCTTATCCTCGTCCGCAGGACGCTTTTTCTAGCGAGTGGTTTTCAACCACTCGGCTCCATCCACTCGGCCACCTGCCGCATATGGTAGGCGTCGTGGGCCACGATCTGCACGATCCACGCCTCGATGCTGACCGGGCCGATGATCGGGGGATGGCCGGGCAGAAATCCGATGCGCTCCCACTGTTCCGGGGCAAGTGCCCGCAGGATCGGCATCATCTGGGCGCGGCCCGCATGGAAGCGGGCCAGGGAGACATCCGGCGCGGCACCGAACGACCCGCTCGCCCGTGCGACCTCATCTGGGGTGCGGAACGTCAGGTCGTCCAGGAACGTCGGCGTCCGCAACGTCTTCTCGGCCAGCACGGCCATCGGATCACGCCTCCCGGAACAGGGTCTGGTCGCGACGCCGCCCCACCGAGACGGTCGTGATCGGCACCTCGACGTGCTTCTCGACGGCCTCGACGAACCGACGCGCCGCTTCCGGCAGCTTGCCGAACTCGCGAATCTCACTGACATCTTCGGACCAGCCCGCGAACGTCTCGTAGATCGGCTCGCAGCGGCACAGGCGACCCTGGTCGCTCGGGAAGTCCACGATCTCGTTCCCGTCCAACTTGTAGGCGATCGCCATCTTGACCTCGTCGAAGCCCGTCAGCACGTCCAGGTGGCCGAGGTACAGGTCGGTCAGGCCGTTCACCAGGGCCGAGTAGCGCAGGGCCACCCCGTCCAGCCAGCCGCACCGGCGCGGGCGGCCCGTCGTCGTGCCGTACTCCGCCCCCCGGTCCCGGATTAGGTCGCCCGTCGCGTTGTTCAGCTCCGTCGGGAACGCGCCCGCCCCGACGCGGGTCGTGTAGGACTTGGAGACGGCGATGATCTGGTCTATCTGCGTCGGCCCCAGCCCCGTCCCGATGCACGCGCCGCCCGCCGAGGGGTGCGACGAGGTCACATACGGATACGTCCCCAGGTCAATGTCAAGCAGTGTGGCCTGCGCGCCTTCGAACAGGACCTTCTTGCCGGACCGGGCCGCATAGGCGACGCGCAGAGCCGTGTCGTCCACATAGGGCCGCAGAGCCTCGGCGTGGGGCAGGAGGTCATTCAAAATCTGTTCGGCGGACAGCGGCGCGACCCCGTACACCTTGGTCAGCAGCTCGTTCTTGAACTCCAGAGCCTCGGAAAGCCGCTCGGCGAACAGGGCCGGGTCCACGAACTCGCGCATCCGAATCCCGACTCGCGCCGCCTTGTCCTGATAGGCCGGCCCGATGCCGCGCCCCGTCGTCCCCAGGGCGCGGCTCCCCTTGCGCTTCTCTTCCAGCTCGTCCAGCAATTTGTGGTAGGGCAGGACGACGTGGGCGTTGCCGCTGATCTTCAGGTTCTCGCAGGAGACGCCGCGCCCCTTCAGATGGGTCAGCTCGCCCACGAACGAGGCGGGGTCCAGCACGACGCCGTCGGCGACCACGCAGAGCGTGTCCGGGTGCAGGATACCGGCGGGGACCAGATGCAGCTTGTACTCGTCCTCGCCGCCCGCGTCGTTCGGGACGACCACGGTATGCCCGGCGTTCGAGCCGCCGCCCCAGCGCACGACGACATCTTTGTCGTGCGCCAGGAAGTCAATCAGCTTTCCCTTACTCTCGTCCCCCCACATCGCCCCGACGACCACGGTGTTTGCCATAACTTGCAGTGTCCTTTGTCGCAGCCTCGCCTGAGTTTTATGGCGGCAGCCGAACGCCGAATTATAGCACCGCCGGGTGCTCCAAGTCAATCAGGCGGGTACAATACGGCAAAAGGAGCAACCCCAATGAAGCCCGCCCCTCCGATTGCCGCACTGTCATTCCTGGCCGCCCTCAGCCTCACCGGCTGCCATCCATCCCAGACCCAGATGCTGCCGCTGCCAGGTTTGGCGCGTCCTTCTTACACCATCATTGACCTCGGCCCCGGAACACCCCAGGACATCAACAACCCAGGGCAGGTCGTCGGCGACTTCCCTGTGGGCGTTCTCCCAAAGGTTCAGGGCTCCCCCTACTTCCACGGCTGCCTCTGGGACAAAGGCAAGCGGATCGAGATGCCCACGCTCGGCGGCTGGTACAGCAGTGCCATCAGAGTTAGCGACCACGGCCTGATTCTGGGCACGGCGGCGGTCGCCGGCCAGGGGATTCCAGCCAACTCACTGACCCGCTCCTGCCTTTGGGATGGCGTAAAACTGACCGACCTGGACGCCGATCCCCGTTTCCATGGGACCAGTGCGATCCATATCACGAAGTCAGGTGCGGTCTATGCCGCCTCTCCGCCGCAGGGACCACAAAGGCAGTTCCACCTCTGGCTTTACCCGGCAGGATTCGGCCCCGGCGTCCGGCGCGACCTCGGCGTCATTGGCGGTCCCAAGATAAAGCCACTGTTTATCAATGACAGCGGCATGGTCGCCGGCACCTGGAATACGGGATATGTGCGTAACCAGAGGTCCTTCCATCACGCCTTTGTGTGGCACCAGGGGGATAAGAAGTGGCAGGACCTCGGGACATTCGGGGGTGTTGAGAGCGAACCGACCGGCCTCAACGACGCCGATCAAGTCATCGGCGAAGCGTGGCTGCCGGAAGTCCCCGACCTGCGCGTCCATGCGTTCCTCTGGGACAAAGGCTCCATGCGGGACCTCGGAACACTGCCGGGTGGAAACTATAGCTGCCCCTATGCCCTCAATAACAAAGGGCAGGTCGTGGGCGTCTCGAACTTCAACGGCGGGAACGTGGACAACCGGCCCGTCCTATGGGAACACGGGCAGATCAAAGATCTGACCCAGTTCATCCCGAGCGGAACCCGTTGGTGTAACATGAGCGGTGCGACGGGCATCAACGACAGAGGCCAGATCGTGGGCGGTGGTGCGGTAACAGACGACCAGCCGAAGAAGGGCACTTATGAGGGCCATGCCTACCTGCTGACACCACGGCCTTAGCCCATCGGGTGCCAGGAACCTCCATCCCACACCGGGCATTACTGAGACATCAACCGTCAGGAAAGGACCACACACATGGCGACGATGAAAGCCGTCCGGCTGCACGAGTTCGGCGGGCCCGATGTTCTGAGGTATGAGGACGCGCCGCGCCCTGAAATCGGGCCGGGGGATGTCCTCATCCGGGTGCGGGCGTCGAGCGTCAACCCGCTCGACTGGAAAATCCGCGAGGGCCGGATGGAGGCGATGATGCCGCACACGCTGCCGCTGATCCTGGGCCTGAACGCTGGGGGCATCGTCGAAGCCGTCGGCAGCGGCGTCACCGGGTTCAAGCCGGGCGATGAAGTCTTCGCCGGCACGGGGATGACGCGAGACGGCTCTTACGCCGAGTTCGTGGCGGCCGACGCCGGGGCGGTGGCCCGTAAGCCGTCGGCGGTTGACTTCGGAACGATAGTCTCGGCCCAAACGGCGCTCACGGCTTTGCAGGCGCTCTTCGATGTCTCGCACCTGTCGGCGGGCCAGACGGTGCTGGTCCACGGCGCGGGCGGGGCGGTCGGAGCGGCCGGCGTGCAGTTCGCCCATAACATCGGGGCGACCGTCGTGGCGACGGCTTCCGGCGAAGACCGCGACTATGTCCGGGGCCTGGGGGCGGACGTCGTGGTGGATTACAGAACTGAGCGGTTCGAGGACGCCGCGCACGACGTAGACGTCGTGTTGGACACGGTCGGCGGCGAGACACAGGCGCGGTCGTTCACGACGATGAAGCCGGGCGGCATCCTGGTCACGACGACGGCCCCGCCCGACATGGACGCGGCCGGAAAGGCAGGGGTCACGGCCAAGATGATCCAGGTCAGCCCGAACACCGCCCAACTCAGCGAGATCGCGGAGATGATCGCCGCCGGCAAGTTCAAGGTCCGCATCGGGCTTGTCCTGCCGCTGTCGGAGGCACAGCAGGCACATGAGAAGGCGCAGGCCGGGCAGGTGCGCGGCAAGATCGTCCTGCAAGTGTAGGCCGACTGATTGCTCTCTACCGGGCGGGTGCAGGCTGGGCGGGTATCCCAGCCTTCGCCCGCACCCGGACGGCCTCGCGCAGACGGCCCCAGCGCGGGTCGAAGCCGTCCTGACGCATCTCGGCGTAGGCGCGCGGGAAGGGCCAGCCCTGCCGCGTCACGCGGTAGATGCCCAGCATGCAGCCGGTCCGGTCCGCCCCGTGCTGGCAATGCACGAAAACCGGCTCATTCGGCGCGCGGTTCAAAGTCGCCAGCAGAGTGGAAACCTGCTTGGGCGTCGGTGGGTCAGAACCCATCGGCAGGTTGATCCAATTAAAGCCCAGCGACCGGGCGTAGATGCCCTCCTTGCGGACGGTCTTGGGCGCGATCCGCAGATCAATGACGGTCTTCACCCCCATGGCTTTCAAGTGCCGCAGGCCCGCCTCGCTCGGCGCGGCCCCGCGCCAGATGCCCGGTGCGACCGCGTGGAAGTTCGGCAGGTCCTCCGCCGCCGCCGGGAGGGCGCACAGGGCGAAAAGGCCCAGCAGGCCGAAGGCGAGCGGGCTAAAGATACGGGTTGGCTTCATTCTGCAAGTAGTTCCCCACATAGTCGCTGATCGCCTCCTCCAAGGGTGTGAACGGGACGTCGCAGCCTGCCGCGCGCAGCCGGGTCAGGTCCGCCTCCGTGTGGTACTGGTAGGACGCCCGGATCTTCTCGGGCGTCGGGATGTAGGTGACGTTCGGCGTCTTGTCCAGGGCGCGGAAGATGGCGGCGGCCAGGTCGTTGAAGGTCCGCGCCTTCCCCGTGCCGACGTTGTAGATGCCGCTGACTTCGGGGTGGTCCAGGAACCACAGGACGACCGCGCAGACGTCCTTGACGTACACGAAGTCGCGCTCCTGCTCGCCGTCCGCGTAGCCCTCTTTGTGCGACTGGAACAGGTTGATCTGCCCCGTCTCGCGGATCTGGTTGGTGGAATGGAAGGGGACGGAGGCCCCGAAGCCCTTGTGGTACTCGTTCGGTCCGAACACGTTGAAGAAGCGCAGGCCGGCGACTTTGTCGGTCCAGCCCTCGCGGATGGCCTCCATGTCGCAGAGCCACTTGGAGAACGCATAGGCGTTCATGGGCAGGAAATCCGGCGTCAGGGCGTCGTCGTCGGAGAAGCCCGAGGACCCGTCGCCGTAGACGCTGGCGCTGGAGGCGTACACCAGGCGGGCGTCATTGGCGAGCGCCCATTGGGCCAGCATCCGCGTGTAGCGGACGTTGCGGGCGTACAGCTCGTCCACGTCCCGGAACGAGGTGTCCGAGATCGCCCCCATGTGCAGGATGCCCTCGATCCTGCCCGTGTAGGCCCCCGCCGCCAGGTCACGCGCAAACGCCTCAGGTGCGACGGCATCCAGGAACCGCCGGCCGCGCAGGTTCTTCCACTTCGGGCCGTCCCCGAAATCGTCCACCACGAGGATGTCGCCGCGCCCCCGCGCATTCAGAGCCGCCACGAGCGCGCTGCCGATGAAGCCCGTCCCGCCTGTCACTACCAGCATTCTTGAAGTCCTCCGAGCGTCATTATACCTGCCCGCCGCCTGATTCTTCCGCCGCATCACTTCCAGAGCCAGCGACCCGAAGCGCGGGACCAGCCGCCGGGGCGGCCTCCGCCGCCGGTGCAGCGCACGGCGTGCCCACAGCCAGGCGACGATGCCGCCGCCGATCAGCCCCGCCTGCCAGCCGTTCATGCCGCTCTGCCTCCCCCGCGACAAAAAGCGTGTCAGTTTCCGCCCGCGCGGGTATCTCTCCCTGACACACTCGCGACAAAGGAGAACTTTTCTATGGCACTCGGTTTCCTGCTAGATCAGGTGAAAAACGCCGTCTCGAATCACGGGGACCAGCCCGGCAACAACTTCGACACGGGCGGCCTGATGAACACCATCGAAGGTCTGTTCGGCCAGCATGCCCAGAACACCGGCCAGCCCCTCTCGTCATCCCAGGACCCTTACGGCGACCCCGCCGACCAGCAGGGCGGGCAGGTGTTGTCTTCCTCCCAAGACCCCTACGGCGACCCTGCCGACCAGCGTTAGCGCGAACCACTGCCCGGCCTGCGGTCAGGCCGGGCGTTTTCTTGTCCCCTCTGGACCTCAAAGCGCCCCCGCCTCCACCCGATCTTTCTGCCCGTCCGGCACGTCACCGGTCTGACGGACGCGCAGGTCAGTGACGTTTGCAAGCGCGAGCGTCGGCGCACCGGGCGCATGCACCGCCTTCACCCGGTCCAGATCGGCACCCGCGACGTCATCCAGGACGAAGGCGGGCCGCTGGTCCTCGGTCAGCGTGTGCAGGCTGATGTTTTCCAGAGTGATCCCCTTGACGTGCCGCAGGAAGAAGCCGTAAGCGGGTGTCGCCCCAAACATGGACGGCTCAGGGTAAGAAGCCTCCTGTTCCGGCGGCTTGATGGCCGCCTGTGCCTTCGTGCCGCCGCCCCGGACCCAGATCTGGATGTTGCTCAGTGTGACGTCTTCAATCGGGTGGCCGGGGATGCCGCTGAGAGTCGCGGCATCGCGCGCGTCGGCGTTGTAGACGATCACGTCGCTGATGTTCACGCGCCGCAGCGCGCCGACGACCGTGCCGGCCGGGCCGCGCAGGCGGCTCCCGAGCCGCAGGAAGATGGGGGCGGTGACGATGTCGCGCATGGTGATGTTCGAGATCGAGACGTCTTCCAGCAGCCCGCCGTCCACGGTTTCAAGCGCCAGCCCGTTGCAGAAGTTGAAAGTGCAGTTGGAAACCGTGACGTTCTTGAAGCCGCCGTTGGACTCGGTCCCGAACTTGATCCGCCCCGTCCCGCCGCCGTTTCTGCGCCCCAACGTGCCGTCCAGCAGTGTCCCCTCTTCGAAGCCGCTCACGCCGCAGTTCGTGATCGTGACGTTCTCCGTCGCCCGCGCGAATCCCAGTCCGAACGAGCTTTTCAGGCAGATGCCATCGTCCTGGGGGGAGTTGACGCTGCAATTCGAGACGTGGACGTTCCGGCAGCAGTCAATGTCCATGCCGTCCCGGTTGGTGTCGATCTTCAGGTTGTCGATTGTCAGGTTGTCCACGCCGGTCGCCAGGATGCCGAACCACCCGCCGTGCTGGATGGTCACGTCGCGGATCGTGACGTTGCGGCAGAGCTTCAGGCTGATCGTCTTGTTGCCGCGCCCGTCCGGCCCGCCGTCGTTCCGCACCAGGCCCCGGCCCCACAGGCGACCCGGCCCGAGGATAGAGACGTTTTCTAAGCCCTCCCCCCAGATCAGGCTGTTGTGCCAGTGGGTGTGCCCGAAGTCTTGATATTTGCCTGCGGCGGGGTTCTCCTCCGGCGGGTCGTATTGCCCATCCTGCCCCGGCGCAGCGGCGACCAGCGTTGCCCCTGCATCGAGATACAGCGTGATGTTGCTCCGCAAGTGGACCGAGCCAGACAGGTACGTCCCCGCCCCAAACCGCACTGTGCCGCCCCCGGCGGCGGATGCCGCGCCGATGGCCTTCTCGATGGCCGCCCCGTCCCCCGTGATCCCGTCACCCTTCGCGCCATAGGCGCGGACATCGTAGCTTCCGGCGGCGGGCGTGGGGTCCGCCGCAGCCATGCGGCAGAGGCCGGCCAGCAGGAAGGCCGCCAGAAGGAGTGGACGGCGCGTTGAAGCGGCAATGGATTTCATGGTCTGGGAACCCTTTCGTGACCTGTACACAGGTACAATCACCGTATGGACGTCATCATCATCGGCGCGGGCGTCGGCGGTCTGGCCGCCGCCATCGGGCTGGCCGCACGCGGGGCGCGCGTCACACTGCTGGAACAAAACGGAAGCGTCGGCGGCAAGCTGAACATTTGGGAGCGGGACGGGTTCACCTTCGACACCGGCCCGCACGTCCTGACGATGCTCTGGGCACTGGAAGAGGTCTTCGCGTCGGCGGGCCGGCGGCTGGAAGACGTTCTGGACCTCGTTCGTTTGGACACCGTCTGCCGCTACCACTTTGAGGGCGGCGACACGCTGGACGCCCCCGGCGATCCCGGCGAGGCCGCCCGCGCCATCGCGGACTTCGCGCCCGGCGAGGAGGCCGGCTTCTGCCGCTTCCTCGCCTACGCCCGGCAGGTGTCGGAGGCCACCACGGACCCGTTTCTGCGCCAGGACTTCGGGGCACAGGTGCGCGGCATCCCGACGCCCGCCCAGTGGAGCCAGCTCGGCGACTTCCTCGCCCTGAAGCCGTGGCGGACCCTGCGCGACGTCGTCCGCGCCCACTTCAATGACCCGCGCCTGCGCCAAGTCTTCGAGCTGTATGCGCTCTATAGCGGCTCTCACCCCGCACGCGCGTCGGGCATCTTCGCGACAGTCGCCGACGTGCAGTGGCGGCAGGGGACATTCTATGTGCGCGGCGGACTGTACCAATTAGCCGAGGCACTGCGCGCGGCGGCGGAGCGCCTGGGCGTCGTCATCCGGACGGACACGGCCGCCGGGGAGATCATCGTCAGGAACCAAAGGGCGCGCGGCGTCGCCACCAGACAAGGCGAGCGCCTGTTTGCCGACGCCGTGGTCTGCAACGCCGACTGCCTGAGCGCCCTGACGTCGCTCGTCCCCGCTGAGGCCCGGCGCGCGTGGACCCGGCAGCGCGTCGAGAAGATCGAGCCGAGTACGTCCGCCTTTCTGCTCCTGCTGGGCGTCCGGGGGACCTATCCGCAGCTCGCGCACCACAACTCGTTTCTCGCCCAGGACGGTGAAGCCGAATTCGCGGACATCTTTGACCACGCCCGGCCCGCCGAGGACCCGACCGTCGGCGTCGCCTGTCAGTCCGTTTCCGACCCGACGAAAGCGCCGCCCGGCTGCACCAACCTCTTCGTGATGACCAACCCGCCCTCCCTCGGGGACTCGTTCGACTGGCATTCCGAAGCGCCGCGCTACCGTGACCTCGTCCTCGCCAAGCTGGAACGCATGGGGCTGGCCGACCTGCGTGACCGCATTCTCGTGGAACAGATGTGGACGCCGCTCGGCCTTCAGCAACGCTACGCCGCCCACCGGGGCGCGATCTACGGGTTAAGCTCCAACGGCTGGCGGCAGGGCTTCCTACGCCCGCCCCAGGTTTCGCCCGACGTGCGCGGCCTGTACTTCGTCGGCGGCAGCACCCACCCCGGCGGGGGCGTCCCGCTGTGCGCTCTTTCTGGGACCAACGTCGCCCGGCGAATCGCGGGAGAGGCAGTCAATGAATGTTCGGGCGGGCCAGAGTGCTGACCACAACGAAGATCAAACTGATGATGTTGAGCAGCACGAACAGCCCGCCGGCGATAATGCCCACCAGGGCGTGTGTCCGGCCGCGCACTTCGGGCTGCTCTTTCACCAGACGCAGCCCTTTCATGCCCAGCACCACGGCGGCGACGCCCATCGGGATCGCCAGGCATGGGATGATCGAGAAGATGCCGAGATAATACGCCGTCAGGGCGGAGGGGTTCTTGTCGGGGATCATCCCGCCGAACCCGCCGATGGTCGCCTGCGGCGCGTAAGCCTGCGGCGGCACATAGCCGCCCGGCGGCGGGGGCCAGGATGCCACGAGGCTCTGCCCGCAGCGCGCGCACTGCATCAGGCCGCCCTGGTTCGGCGCTCCGCAGCGCGGACACGTTGGGGCAACGGGCGGCGGGTTGTTCGGCGGGGGGACGCTCATGCGGTCTCCTTTCGCGAGATGAGAACGATCTGCCGCAATGTCGGCTCCTCGGCCCCCGGCAAGGCGAAGGCGGCGGGCAGGGCCAGGGTCAGACCCAGCCGCTTGGCGACGGGCCGGGCCGCCGCCACCTCCTCCGGCACTCCCGCTCCCTTGAATGCGGCGGCTACCCCTCGAGGCGCGAGGAACGGGGCCAGCCACGGCAGCAGGCGCGCAAGCGGCGCGACCGCGCGGGCCGTCACCAGATCAAACCGGCCCGTCAAGTCATTCTGCCGCGCCGCCTCTTCCGCCCGCGCGTGGAGCGTCTCGACGCCCGCCAGGCCTAGGTCGTCGGCCACGGCCCGGCAGAATTGCAGCTTTTTCGCCGTGCCGTCCATCAGGGTCAGGTGCAGGTCAGGCCGCGCGATCTTCAGCGCAAGGCCGGGCAGGCCCGCGCCCGTCCCGACGTCCAGCGCCCGCGCACCGGGCAGCGGCGTCAGCACCGTCAGCAGGGCCAGCGAGTCCAGGAAATGCTTCACGGCGACATCGCGCGGCGACGTCAGCCGGGTCAGATTCATCCGCGTCGCGTTCCACTCGGTCAGCAGGTCCGCGTAGCGCGCGAACTGTGCAAGCTGATCCTCCGACAGACCCAGCCCCCATTCGCCCGCCCCGCGCCGCATGATCTCCGTCAGCGATTCTTCCACGGTAGCTTAGTTGGCCGTCGCCGGCCCGGTTTCCTGCGCGCCTTCGCCCGCGACCGGGACGGAACTTTCGCGCGCTCTCGGCGGTTGAACAGCCCAACAGCCGGGTAAACACGCCTCACCAGCCGGGCAGCACGGGCTGGATTAGAAATCCGAGGACCTTTCATGCCGATCTCCCCGTCGCTGCTCGACCGATACCAGGCCGTCCGCGCCTTCAGCGAAAAGATCTGCGAGCCTCTTGTTCCCGAGGACTACGTCGTCCAGTCCATGCCCGACGTCAGCCCGGCCAAGTGGCACCTCGCCCATACGAGTTGGTTCTTTGAAACATTCCTGCTCAAGCCGCACCTCTTAGGTTACAAATCCATCCACCCACAGTACGATTTCCTGTTTAACTCCTACTACAATGCCATCGGCGAGCGACACTGCCGCGTCAGTCGCGGCCTCTTGTCCCGGCCCACCGTGGACGAAACCTACGCCTACCGCGCCTATGTGGACGCGCACATGGCCTGGCTGCTGACCGAGGCGGACGGGGAGAAAGTGGCGATTTTGGAGCCGCTGCTGACACTGGGCCTGCATCACGAGCAACAGCACCAGGAGCTGATGGTGACGGACATCAAGAACGTCTTCTTTGAGAACCCGCTCTGCCCCGTCTACCGCCCGCGCCGTGACGCACCACCGGCGGCAGTTCCGGCTTTGGAGTGGATCGGGTTCGAAGAGGGGGTACGGGAGATTGGCTGGGACGGGACTGGCTTCGCGTTCGACAATGAGGGACCGCGCCACAAGGAGTATGTCCCAGGCTTCGCCCTCGGCTCACGACTGGTCACAAACGGCGAGTATCAGGAGTTCATGGAGGACGGCGGGTATGCCAAGCCTGAGTTCTGGCTGTCGGAGGGATGGGGGGTGGTTCAGAAGCAGGGGTGGTCCGCCCCGCTCTGCTGGTGGAATAAGAACGGCGAGTGGAAAGAGTTCACGCTGGCCGGCATGGGGGCGCTGAACCTGGACGCGCCAGTCTGCCACGTCTCGCTGTTTGAGGCGGACGCTTACGCCCGCTGGGCCGGTGCCCGGCTGGCGACTGAGGCCGAGTGGGAGGTCGCGTCGGAAACCGCCCCTCTCTGCGGCAACTTCGCCGAGGGTGGCCGCTTCCACCCCGCCCCGCTCGGCCCCGCCGATGCGGAGCCGGGAAGACTGCACCAGATGTTCGGCGATGTCTGGGAGTGGACCCGCAGCCAGTACACCCCCTACCCCGGCTACGCGCCCGCGCCGGGCGCTTTGGGCGAGTACAACGGCAAGTTCATGTGCAACCAGTTCGTCCTGCGCGGCGGCTCCTGCGCCACGTCCCATCCGCACATGCGCCCCACTTACCGCAACTTCTTCCCGCCGGATGCCCGCTGGCAGTTCACCGGCATTCGGCTAGCAAAGGACCTGTAAGACCCATGGCAACGATGCCCCCCGCACTGATCAATCGTGCGCCCGATCTCGCGACTTTCCGTGCGGAGGTCCTGATGGGCCTCCAGTCATTCGAGAAGACCCTGCCCTGCAAGTATTTTTATGACCAGCGCGGCTCGCAGCTCTTCGACCGGATATGCGACCTGCCCGAGTATTACCCGACCCGCACCGAGGCGGGCATCATGCGGGACCATGTGGGGGAGATGGCCGCCCTCTTCGGCCCCGATTGCCTGCTGATCGAGTACGGCAGCGGCAGCAGCACCAAGACGCGCATCCTGCTGGATCACCTGCCGCACCTCGCGGGCTATGTCCCCATGGACATCTCGCGCGAACACCTGCACCGGACGGCGGTGGGCCTCGCCGACGCTTATCCGCACCTGGACATCCTGCCGCTCTGCGCCGACTATACCGCCGAATTCGATCTGCCCGCCGCCGGCCGTCCCGTCCGCTCCCGCGCCGTCTACTTCCCCGGCTCCACCATCGGCAACTTCCACCGGGACCAGGCCGAGACGTTCCTCAGCCGGATCGCCCAGGTCTGCCGGTCCGGCGGCGGCCTCCTAATCGGGGTGGATCTGAAGAAGCCCGCGCACATCCTGGAACCCGCCTACGACGACGCCCAGGGCGTGACGGCCGCCTTTAACCTGAACCTGCTCCGGCGCATCAACGACGAGTTGGGTGCCGATTTCGACCTCGAACAGTTCTCCCACCGCGCTTTCTATAACGCCCTCGCCGGCCGCATCGAGATGCACCTGATGAGCCGGTGCCCCCAAACCGTTCATCTGGGCGGTACGACCATCGCGTTCGAGGAGGAAGAAACCATTCTGACCGAGTGTTCCTACAAGTACAGCCTGCCCGAGTTCGCCGCATTGGCCTCGGCGGCGGGCTTTGCCGTCCGCAAGATATGGACCGACCCGGAACAGAGATTCAGCGTTCAGTACCTGACTGTCTGCTAGTTGCGGGCGTTCGAGTCCTGCTCCAGCAGCACCCACTCACGCGGCTCGGCATCCCGCCGGTAGATCGTGAACGTGCGGTCGTCCTGGACGGGCCGGTAGCCCTGCCCGCTCGCCCAGTGTCCCACCTCCTGCCGCGCCTGCTCTTTGTTCTCAGCACTGCTCGCCGCGAACAGGCGCGCTTTGCTGGCACAAGGCATTTGTAAGACCATCACCTTTCTCTCTTTCTGTAAAGCGCTTCCCGCCCAAGGGCGGCCACCCGCCAGCGCACGTCATCGGGCGCTCGGGCGGCCGCGGGGGGACCGGGACTACAAGGACCTGGCGGCCTCGGCACTATGAGGACCTGGCGGCCTCGGCACAGAGCCGCAGTGAACCCTCCACGCGGGGGAGAATTCACTCTGCGGGGCGGCTCCGGTAGGTCATCTCGCCTACATTCTGTATTATGCCGCCCGCGCGTTTTCCGCTCACTGCGCGGTTTGCGGGTTTTGCTGCTGGCCGCCTGCGGCCCAAGATTAAGCCCGGAAATGCCACGATCAGGTGTCAGGGGACCGGGAAGATTTTGACGGCGAGAGTGTCCGTCGGCGAGTTGTCGCCGTAGCCGCCTTTGACGTCGTAGAAAAAGAAGTGGATGGGATTGCTCGTGCCGGCGAAGAGCATATAATATGTATGATCTTTGCGCCACGCCCCCCACTTGTGGAGGCGCGGGGAACGGCTCTGGTCGGCCTCGTCCACGCCTAGCCCGTAGTCGGTGTGTGCGTCGCCGATGTCCACCGCGCCCGCGCCGTCGGCCTTGTAGTCCATGTATTCGGCGTCGCCCTGTCCCAGCCCCCCGCCGCCCACACGGCCCGAGCCGGAGGCCTGGAGCAGATAGACCGTGGAGGGGCGCGTCGCCATAGACGTCGCCACGGTTCGCTCCAGGACCGGGACCTGGAGGGCTTCCAGCGGCTGCGAGAGCATGGCCGGGGTCGGGGACAGGCGGAACATAGAAACTGTGATTGCGCCAGGCCCCGCCCGGCCACCGCCGGTGATGAGGCGGAGCGTCAGCGGCCGGCCCGCACCGCTGACGATCATGTAGTAGGTGTGGTCCGCGCGGTGGCCTCCGAACCAGTGGCTCCGTGGGGGCGCGGCCTCTGACAGAGTATCTTGCGCCGGGGCGCCCACATCCACACCCATATCACCGCCGTACTCCGCATCCACGCTGTCGGCACCGGCCCTGATGGTTCCGGTGGCTTTAAGCAGGAATAACTCTCCCGCGTCGAGTGGGGTCTTGAAGCTGACTGCGCGTTGGCCCGCAGTCACGCGCACCGACTCCAGTGCCGCTGCACGGGCCTGTGAACGGCCCTGAGCAGAGGCAGGTGAGGGGATGACAGCGAAGGTGAGGAGGACTGCTGCACCTGCAAGCAGTCCCTCGGGGGTGGATGCGGAGCGCGAGCGGTTTGGGAACGATAAAGCCTGGAAGACAGAGTACATTGAGTTCTCCTTTGGGAGAGGCGAGGCTGCGAGTTGATTGTCAGTACGGTCCTAGTTTACCACACAGGGCGGCGGCAGAACTGAGTACAATGTTTTTGCCGAAGCTACTGCCATTGACAACGCCCAACCCGCCCGGTATACTGACACAGACATCGTGAAAAATTGCACGGAGTCGGACGATTTAGAACGGACCGTTAGAAATGGCCTACTCTTCCCTGGGGGAGTTCATCGAGCGGCTGGACCGGGCGGGTGAGCTGAGACGCATCACCACGCCGGTCAGCCCCATCCTGGAGATCACCGAGATCGCCGACCGCGTGATGAAGATGCCCGGCGGCGGACCCGCCCTGCTGTTCGAGAACGTGAAGGGGTCCAAGTTCCCGCTCGCCATCAACCTCATGGGGTCCCGCAAGCGCATGTCTTGGGCCTTGGGCGCGGACGACCTCGAAGACATCGCTGCCGAGATCGCCGCGCTGACGCGGCTGCCTTCGGACGTTCCCGCCTCGCTGATGGGCAAGCTCCAGCTCCTGCCGCAGCTCGCCTCACTCGGCAAGATCAGCCCTAAGCTGGTTTCCTCCTCGTTCGCGCCCTGTCAGGAAGTGGTCAAGACCGGCGCGGACGCCAACTTGGACGACCTGCCCATCCTCACCTGCTGGCCCGAAGACGGCGGCCCGTACATCACTCTGCCGCTCGTCTTTACCAAGGACGAGGGGACCGGCAAGCGCAACGTCGGCATGTACCGTATTCAGAAGCAGGGGCCGCACGAAACCGGGATGCACTGGCAGCGGCACAAAGTCGGCTCCCGGCACTTCGCAAACTTTGAAGCCAAGGGCCGGGACATCCCCGTCGCCATCGTCCTGGGCGGCGACCCGGCCATCATCTACTCGGCCACCGCGCCCCTGCCGGACGAGATTGATGAGATGGTGTTTGCCGGCTTCCTCCGCAAGAAGCCGGTCGAGCTGGTCAAGTGCAAGACCATTGACATGGAGGTCCCCGCCGACGCTGAGTTCGTCATCGAGGGCGTCGTCCCCGCCGGTGTCCGCAAGCGCGAAGGCCCGTTCGGCGACCACACGGGCTACTACAGTCTGGCCGACGACTATCCCGTCTTCAAAGTCACCGCCATCACGCACCGGCGCAACGCCGTCTACCCCTGCACCATCGTCGGCCCGCCGCCGATGGAGGACAAGTACATCGGGCTTGCCACCGAGCGGCTGTTCCTCCCGCTCGCGCGGCTGTTCGTGCCCGAGATGATTGACTACCACCTGCCCGCCGAGGGGGCATTCCACAACCTGGCCCTGGTCCGCATCAAGAAGCGCTATCCGGGCCACGCCTTCAAGGTCATGCACGCCCTCTGGGGCTTGGGCCAGATGATGTTCACCAAGTGCATCGTCGTCGTGGACGAGGACGTGGATGTCCAGAACCCCGGCGAGGTCGTCTGGCGCGCGCTCGCCAACATTGACCCCGAGCGGGACATCACCTTCGTCAAAGGCCCGATTGATGTCCTCGACCACGCCTCTCCCTTGCCCGCCTTCGGCTCCAAGATGGGCGTGGATGCCACCCGCAAGTGGCCCGACGAGGGTTTCCGGCGCGAATGGCCGGACGTGCTAACCATGCCCGCTCCGATTAAGGCGAGGGTGGATGCGCTCTGGAAAGATCTGGGCCTTGGCTGACCCCTGGCGCGTCTACAAGCCCTGGTTCTGGGCGGCGACGGTTTATAACATCGTCTGGGGCACGCTGGTCGGCCTGGACCCAAGCCTGATGCTGGGGTGGATGGGGATGACGGCCGCCCAGCAGGCCGGGGCGGGGCCGCTGCCGCTCATCCTGTCGGCCTGCATCGGCATGTTCGTCGGCGTCTACGCCATCGGCTACGCCTGCGTCGCCCTGGACCCCCGGCGCTTCTGGCCCTTCGCCTTCCTGGGCCTGTGCGGCAAGGTACTCGGCCCGGCGGGATGGGTATTACACCATGTACTCGGGCACCTGCCCTGGCGCTCGCTGTGGGTGAACGTCTTCAACGACCTGATTTGGTGGCCCGCGTTCTTCGGGCTGCTGCTGACCGTGTGGCGCGAGTACCGCGCCGGGAGGATACGACTTTGACACCCTACTTCCTGAAATCGTTCGCGCTGGGCATCGTCCTGACCGCCCTACTCGCCTATGTGCTAATCAAGCTCGGCTGGGAGTGACCAGGGCGGGAACATCTCGGCGCGCTCCACGGTCGGACATGCAGGCTTGACGCGGGAACGCCCCGTGTGCCATGATAGCCTTAGCAGTCTCTCGGAACAGGAACGCCTTTGATCCCCCCCGCCAAATCCCAGGCCGATTTTCCCGGCCGCATCCTCGCCCTGCTGGTCTTCTTGGTCGGCGTCGGCATGCTCGTCTTCGTCTTCGTCACCGCCCTGCACCTCTTCCAGTCGCCCGTGCCGGGCCTGGAGCCGCTGCAAAAGGCGGGGGCAGCGCCCCCACCCGCCGCCAACATCGGCACGGCCCTGGCGGACTTTGCCCGCCGCCTCCTGCTCCTGATGGTGATGACATTGGCCGGCTCCATCCTGGCAAGTAAAGGCGCACATCTTTACTTCGGCACGGTCCATCCCGCTTCGGCACCGGAAGCCGCGCCGGCCGTTCGGGGCGGGCAGAGCATTCAGACGCCTCCGATTGAATCGGCCCCGGCGGAGAAGCTGCCTTCCTAGAAGTCGGCGACGAGGGGAAGATGGTCCGAAGCCTGGCTGTTGATGGGAGTGATAGCGCGGAGCATCAGCTCCGGCGAGTAGAGGACGTAATCAATCCGGGCGGCGGGCGTGTCGGCGGGATAAGTCAGGCGGTTCAAGTCGGCGTCAGCGTCGGCGAGGTCGGCCCGCGCCCGCAGGGCCGAGATGCCCGCCGCTTTGGGTCCCTCATTGAAGTCGCCGCAGACGAGGACCGGACCGACTGCATCGGCCACTAGTTTCGCCAGATGCGCCCCCTGTCGCTCCCGCTCGGCCCCGTTCAGCCCCCAGTGCGTACAGAAGACGGTCAAAAGCCCCATCGGCGTCGTCAGGTTCACTTCCAGTGCCCCACGCTGCTCCCGGGCGCTCGGGAGCAGATGGTTCTGCACCAAGTTGACTGGGTAGCGCGAGACGAGGGCGAGGCCATAAGCGCCGACACCCAGCCGCAGGTTGGCCTGGAAGACGACCGGCAGCCCCAGGGCCTTTTGCAGCCGCCCCGGCTGGTCCACGAACCGGCTCTGCGGCAAGCGCTGATGCACTTCCTGCAAGCACAAGATGTCTGGGTCCTGTTCCAGAACGACCTCGGCGATCCTTTCCGTGGACCACTGCCCGTCCATACCCCACCCGCCCCGGATGTTATAGGTCATCACGCGCATCGCTAGACCTTCCTCGGCTCACCGCCTAGACGGAGCGCCGGGCCGGCAGGCATCAGCCCGCGCACCCAGGCCCGCACCACGCCGGGCCGCTTCGCCCGCATGATTTCCCACGCCAGCAGTAAATAGAACGGCACATACTCGGCGATGGGCGTCCACCAGTAGGGCATGAAAGAGATGTAGAAGGTGTAGAGCAGCACGGACAGGCCGGACAGCAGGACGAACGAGTACAGAGGCCGCCGCCCCAGCAGCGGCACGAAGGCTAGGGTCCAAAGCAGATACCAGGGGAACAGCGTTGGGATCACAAGCAGGGTCACGGCCAGCACGGCGAACGACCGCCGCAGCAGGTCGGCATACGAGGCCACAGGCCGCCACACGGACCAGGCCACGACCCCCAGGATGGCGGCATCGGACAGTTTCTCCGTGACGGCATAGTGCGAACGGCGCGTGACGTGGGCGAGGCCCATATTCACCCAGTTGAACAGGCCCGCGTTGACGTGGACCGTCTCCAGATACTGGTGCATCCCGTGGAGGAACTGCGGCAGGTATACCCACAGCGGCATCCCCAGGTAGACCAGGCCGAAGACCGCCCAGAAGGCAAAACGCCGACCGTGGACGCGGGCAAACAGCGGCAGCAGCAGCAGCGCAAAGCCCTTCGTCAGCGCGGCGGCGACCAGGGCCAGCGCGGCCCAGCCGGCCAGCTTCTCCGACCGCATGACCAGGGTGAACGCGAGCAGCAGGAAGAAGACGCCGACGATGTCCTGGTGCCCGGCCATCGCCACTTCGGTGATCGGCAGCGGGCACCAGGCGTACCAGATCACCTGGGTCAAGGGCCGCCCCTGCCGCTTCAGGAGTTGGAGCAGCAGGGCGATGACGCCGAAGTCGAACAGCGTGTAAAGAACCTTGTAGCCGATGGCATTACTACCGAACAAGGTGTTGGCAGCGGCGAAAATTCCCTGCGAAACCGGCATGTAGATGGACTGGTAGCTCTTATACTCCATCGCGTTCCAGCCCGCATCCCGCAGGAAACGCAGCGGCTGAGCATTAGGTGCCCAGTGGTAGGGGTTGATGCCGTGGTTGATCAGCCGCCCGTCCCAGATGTAGAGCAGGATGTCGGTGGAAAGCTGGGCCGGGGCGAAGACGACCGCCAGGCGGAACAGGAACGCACCGCCGAGGATGACAGGGAGGGCATAGCGGGAGAGAGAGCGCGGGACGGAAGGCAGGAGGCAGCCCGCGCCGAAGACGTACAGCCCGAAGCAGAGGCCGTAGGCACCGAGATAGACCCAGACCGGGTTGAGGGGATAAAGCAGGCGACCCAGGAAGAAGTAGAGGCTCGCCAGGTCGGCGGCCACCAGGACCAGCCAGAACAGCGGCAGCGCGGCCCGGCGGCGCGGAGTGGCCTTCTTTGGGGCGTGTGCGGCCTTCTGAGGAATGGCGTCAATCATTTCTGGTTGCAGGGTGTCAGCGTGTGCGGGCCGGGCGCTTCAGGTAGGGCGCAATGGCTGCCGCCAAACTCTGCGCCGTCTGCTCGCCGGTCAGCGTCTTCACCCGGCGGCCCTGCCGGTCGTAGATGAATGTCCGGGGCAGGTCGCCCTGCCAGGTCGGGTCGAGCGCGTTAATGAAGTCTTCCGGGTCCGCGCTCTTTTCCAGGTAGGCCGGGAACGCCGCCCCCTGCTTTGCCAGGAACGGCTCCACTTTCGTGTGCAGGTCCTTGGCCGAGTCGGCGGAGACGGCGATGACGGACAAACCCTGCGCCTTATACAGCCGGCTGGCCTTGACGATGGCCGGGAACTCGGCGACACATGGCCCGCACCAGGTCGCCCAGAAATTGACCAAGACGACGTGGCCCTTTTGGGCGGCGATGGCAGCTTTGAGCGCGGGCGCGTCGGCGGGCGTGACGGCGGCATGGGCCGCCGTCACGGTCAGCAGGAGGCCGAGGATGGTAGGAACGCTGGTCCTCATCTTAGCCCCGCTTAATCGAGCAGCCGAACGCCTTGGTCTGCGATTTGGCGATGGGCTGACCGGCCAGAGTCGCGTCCAGCGCATCGGCCAGCTCATGCGTTTTGGCGTTTGAGATGTCCACGTCGTTGTCAATGCGGCCGTGGTAGACCAGGACGCCCTTGGCATTAATCACATAAGTTTCCGGCGTCACATGGGCGCTGTAGGCGTCCGAAACCTTGTTGCCGGGGTCCACCAGGACGGGGAACGGGAAGCTCTGCTGCTTGGTGAACGAGGCGACTTCCGCCTTCGGCTCGTTCTGGTCCGAATCAATGCCGACGAACGACACGCCCTGCGCGCCGTACCTTTTTGCCAGCGTCGTCATGCGCTCGTTGTAGGCATTGGAGATGGGGCAGCGCGTGGAGATGAACATGACTACGGTGGCCTTCTTGCCCTGCGCCAGCGCAGGCAGCGACTTGGCCTGTCCGGTCACGGCGTCGGACAGGGAGAAGGCGGGCGCGGCGTAGCCGACCGTCGCAGTCGCCGTCTTCTTGAGGCCCACAGTCATGAAACTCGGCTCCACAATGGGAATGCCAGGGACTTCAACACCCACCTCGTTCGTGTCGCTGAACGAAACATGGCTCGTCTTGGCGACCGCCGGGTGCGCCTTGATCCAGTTGACCCAGTCCGCGCCGCAGGTGTTCAGGTGGCCGTTGACGTTCTTGTCCACGAAGGCGACCTTGCCGTCCGCGCCGATGATGTAGGTCACGCGGTTTGCGAAGCCCGCGCCGGGGATCAGGTCGCCGTAGGCGGTCGTCATCGTCTTCCCCGTGTCGGCCAGCAGGGTGTACGGGATGCCCGCCGAGGTGCAGAACGACTTGTGCGACTTGGCATCCTGGACGCTGACGCCGTAAACGGTCACGCCCTCTGCCTTCAGGGCCGGATAGGCCGCCGAGAGGGAGTGCGCCTCGATGGTGCAGCCGCCCGTAAAGTCGGCGGGGTAGAAGGCCACCAAGACGACCTTGCCCTTGTCGGCGGCCAGCGTGTGCGTCTTGCCGTCCTGATCGGGGAGCGAGTAGGCCGGGGCCGCCGCGCCGACGGTCGGTGCGCTGGCGTCCATCGCGTGCTGTGCCTGCCCGAAGGCGATGGCGGCCACGGCGACGGAGGCCGAGGCGGCGAGGAAAATGGTCTGCTTGATTCGTGTCATCGGTGTCTGCTTTCTAGAAACTCGTCCCGGCATCAGCCAAGAGAAGGTAGCCCTACGACTCAGATAGGTTCTTATACCCCGTGCGCCGTTAAACCGTTCCCGCGCGCCGTGTCCTATTCAGACGGGACGGCCTGCACGCGGACTTCGAGGGGCAGGTCGAACGTCTTCTCAAAGTTTGGGGCCTGCCCCTCGGCGGCCCACACCTCGAGCTGGGCATCTGCATTGGCGAGGAGCGTCATCCGCACGCGGCTGGGTCCGGTGAGCTTCTCGCAGGCGATGTCCCGGACGAGCATCAGGTGGCTGCGGTCGAGGGCTTCGGCCAGCCGCAGGGCGCAGGAGAGGACGCGGATGGCGCGCTGCGCTTCGGGGTCCAGGCGCGCGTAGTGCGCGTGTTTGCGGCGCGGCCCGCCTTTGCGGTGGTACAGGGCCAGGCTCGCCATGATCTCGATCTCGCGGTCGTTGAAGCCCAGAAGCTCGGAGTGGCGGATGAGGTAGTAGGAGTGCTGCTGGTGGTCCGTGTGCGAGACGAAAAAGCCCGCGTCGTGCAGCAGAGCGGCGTATTCCAATAGCTCGCGGGCGGGGCCGTAGTCGTGCAGGCCCAGGGTCTTCCACTGGTCGAACAGCGAGAGCGAGAGGTGGACGATGTGGGCGGAGTGCGCCTCGTCCACGCCGGTCGCCGCCATGAGTTGGCGGATGGACCGGCGGCGGGCGCTGTCCCCCTCTTCGGGGACGGGGGCGTCCCGCCGGAGCCGGTCCACGATGATGCCTTCGCGCAGGCCCCGGTCGCTGATGCGGATTGCGTCCGCCCCGACCGTCTCCATGACGGTCTGCAAGATGGCGCTGCCGCCGATGATGATGTCGGCCCGCTCCGGGTTGATGCCGGGCACGCGCCGCCGCTGCTCCAGGGTCATCGCGCAGAGCCGCTTGGTGGTCGCCTGCACATCCGCCAGGGACAGCTCGTAGTTGCGGAAGGAGGTCGGGACGGGCAGGGCGGCGGCATTCGCGATGATCTCGGCGAGGTTCTGGGCGGTCCCCGAGGACCCGTACATGACCGAGAAACCGGCCCGGTTGATGGAGCGGGCTGCCGGGGCCAGGAGGGAGCGGACGCGGCGCTGCAAGTCGGCCCAGGCGGCGGGGGTGACGGGCTTCGTGGGGTCGGGAACGCCCTCCGCCGTCAGGCGGATGGCCCCCATTTTGAGGCTGTCCAGGAAAGCATGGCTCTGGCTGTCGCCGACGATCAGCTCAGTCGAGCCGCCGCCGATGTCCATAAACAGGGCGCGCTCTCCGGCGGGAAGATCTATCCCGGTGACGACGCCCAGGTAGATCAGCCGCGCCTCTTCCTGCCCCGAGATGATGCGGACATCCAGATCGGCCAGGTTGCGGACGCGCTTGACGAACTCATCCCCGTTGTCTGCCTCCCGGACGGCGGCGGTGGCGAGCGCGACGATCTCATCGGCTCCGAAGCCGTGCGCCACCTCAGCGAACCGGGCGCAGACCAAAGCGCCCCGCGCGATGGCCGCCTCGGTCAGCGAGTGGCCGCCGCTTTCCGGCTCGTCCTTGCCCGCCCTAGTCCTCGCCGGGACCTGGTCGAATTCGCCTTCGCCGAGACGGACGACCTGCTTCTGGGAGGCCAGCGTCGTCCAGGTCTGGTTGGGCTTGACCTCGACCACGGCAAGCCGGACGGAGTTTGTCCCGATGTCCATCGCGGCAAAGGTTCGCATAGACCCTAGCATACCCGATGCGGGGGGGCGGGGTCAAGGAGCCTGCCCCCGGCACAAGTGCCGCCCCCTCCCTGTTAGGGAAGGGTGAGGATACCGACAATAAATGACCCCCGCTTCTCTATCAAGAGGCAGGGGCCAATTCTCTTTACCCTACCCTGGCAGGGAGGGGGCGGCACTTGTGCCGGGGGTAGGTCTCTTACAGCGCCGTGAACAGCGGGTTGATGGTCTCGTAGTACAGGTCCGCCGTGCCGTTCCGGGTGCTGTTCCAGAACAGCCAGACCTTGTGTTCTGTGTTCAGGCCGGCGAACGGGTCCAGGAACGCCGCGACGTTGTTCTCGTTGACAGGCCCGGCGATAGGCAGGAGAGTGTCAGCCGGGGAATTGAGACCATTTGCGGTGCTGATCGGCGATACGGTTCCGCTGCTGGTATGCTCCTCATCCTGCCACTGGATTGTGTCCGAAACCGGCGGACTCACGGTGCCGTTCGGGTTGCCTGTCGTGACCGTGTTTGCCGGGGCATAGGTCGCGGTCGCGGTCATGCCTTCAGGGTACGTCCCGTTCGTGTTGATCGGGAAGTAGATCCGGCCGCGCGCATAATCCACATCCACATACTTCGTGACATCGGTGCCGTTGATCGTGACCGAGTTCAGCAGCAGTGTCGAGGCTCCGCCTGCCGTTGCGGGAATGCTGTAGCCAATGGGCGACGGCAGGAACAGTGTCAGCCGCTGTGTCTTGTAGTAGATGCTGGCCGGCAGGGCCGCCCCGCTGGCACCCGACTTGCGCCAGATGTACCAGCGGCGGTCAGCGCGGATGCTGTTCTGGCCTGGGGCATCGTTGGGTTTTGGTGACCCATCCAGGAACGTCACGGGGCCGGTGTCCGCCTGCGAAGCACCTGGCCCCGGCGTGTAGGTGATGCGCCGGGCGAGCGGGCTGAAGAGGGCCGTAAGCGTTGCCGTTGTATGAGGCGCACTCGTGAAGCGGACACGCCCGGTCGCCAGGTCAACATAGGCCGTGACGGTCCCATTCGCGGCTATGGCGGGGAATGCCAGAGTCCCCGCACTGTTGATGGTTTGGTTCTTCACACCAGTCAGCACCAGGAGACCGCTGGCCTTGTCGAAGACGGCTCGGCTGAACAGAGGCGCATTGTTATTCGCCGTGTCGTACAGGATCGCGGTTCCGTTCACGAACATGTTGAACTGGCTCGTCCGCGACCAGGCCGCGTCCCGCGCCTGATACCAGCCGTCCGCCTGGCCCGTCGCCGCCAGTATCTCGGTGACGGCAGGGTACGGGACCAGGTCAAGCTGGTACGGTTTGGGATTGCCCGGAGTGCCGTCCGGCTGATAGCGGCTCTGGTACAGATTCACTCTGCCATCCGGCGCGGTGCCACTGTAGGTGACTTCAATGGTTTCCTCGCCCTGATAGCCGTTGGCGGTCAGGACGTTTCCGAAGGTCAGCATCGGGGCAGCGTCGGCCACGCCCGTCAGCCCCGCCGGGATCGGCAGCAGGCCCGTGGTGGAGGGTCCGGTCGCCGGTATCCAGCTCGTGCCGCCGGGGGCCTGCGAGTTGTAGTAGATGGCGGAGCGCCCGCGCGTCGTCGCCGTCCAGAACGCCCACAGGTTCGGCGTGGTGTTGGCGAAGGCATTGTCCGTGAACAGGCCTTTGACGCCGTACTTCACCTGTGTCGGGTCGTTCGTGATCGGCACGGCCGAGCCGAGCGCCCCCGTACCCGCCGTCACCGGATAGTACAGCAGGGTATTCTGATACGATGCCGTGAGCGGCGGCGATTGGACGTTCACCGAGAACGCCGCGATGCTGCTCAGGTTCAGCGAGTCCTGCGCGATGGTCAGGCCGCTGTTGGTCCCAGCGTTCGCCGCTAGGACGGGGATGAGTGTGCCGTTTGAGTTGTAGCCCGCCGACTCACTGCCGAGCGAGGTCCACCACTGCGGGACGTAGGTAGTCGGTGCGGTCGGGTCTACCGGGAGGAACGCGAAGTTGCCGTTCGTGTCCTTGACATACGGCACGAGCGCCTGGTAGATGTTGAACTGCGCGCTGGCGCTCGTCCCCGCCCCACGCCCACTCGTCCAGTAGAGCGAGAGGTTGCGGGTGTTCGGGTCGCGGTAGGCGGCTGGCGCGAAGTCCGGCACCGGCTTTGCGGCCGTGTTGTTCGTGGCGGGAATGGCCGGCCCCTGGTCTATTTGCGAAACCGAGCCGTAGGTCAGGCCGTCGGTCATGCGGTCTTCCAAGACTTTGACGTTCAGCACCGCCGTGTTGGAACTATTAGGCATCAGGCTGACGGGGCTGCCGCCGTTGGACCCGATTTGGATGGTGTCCTGTGGCAGCCCATTGGGCTGTGCCGAGTAGTTGGGCGTTCCGATGCCGCCGATCGCGCTGCCGTACTGCGGCGGGTAGATCTGAGCCGTCAGCCCGGTGTAGTACCCCTGCAAGTTAGCCGGGGTCGTAGTAACGACCTTAGGGTAACCGCCCGCATCCAAGCCCTCGAAGAGCTGGATTGCCCCATGGTAGCTGCCGACGGGCATCCCGAACGGAGCGGCGACGCTGACGAACGGCGCGGTCTTGAAGGGCAGGTTCCCGTTATTGCCGTCCGTGACGTGCGTCGGGTGGTTCGTCGTCGGGACGTCCAGGGTCGCCCCCGGCGTGTACCCTTCCGGCGAGTCCGGGACGTACAGCGTGGTCGGCTGGCCGCTCCCGACCTGGGCCTTGTGGAAGGTCGCGCCGGGGTAGATGCTGATGAGCGAGGTGCCCGCAGCATTCGTGCCGGTCGCGATGGCCGGGTTGTGGCCAAAAGCCGCCACCAGGTCACTGTCCAGGGACGACCGGATGAGGTACGGCTCTTCGGGGACATTGCCGAAGGTGCCCGAGCGCGGCCCCGTCACGGCGTTGTAGTCATAGCCGGGGATGAACGAGGTGACGTCCAGCGCGTCGGAGACGAGCGACAGCGCCTGCTGGGCGTTGGTCGGCGTACTCTGCTTCTGGTCCAGGTGGACGTTCAGCAGGTTGACGTTGCCGGTGTTATAGATCTTCAGCGGCTTGTAGTAATCCTGGAAGGCAAGGTTGAACGGGTCGAAGGTCGTCGTGTTATTGACGCTGTCAGACAGTGCCGCGAACTTGCTGGTCTGGATGCCGAAGCCGCTGGGCACGGAACCCACGTCCACCGTCGAGTCGCCCATCTGGGTGCTGTAGTCCGGCGGGACGCCCGTATAGATGCGGACGTCGCGGTAGGCGGCACCGGGCCGGTAGAAGCCGGTCTGGTCCGGGATGTAGATGCGCCGGGTGGTCACATACCCCATCGGGAACGTGTAGTTAGCGTTCGAGGTCAGGCTGGTCGGCGGGATCTCCCCCAGCCCATTGTAGTTGCTCAGGCCGAGCGCATTTGTCTGGCCGGACGAGATGTAGAGCTGCTGGTTGGCAGGCTGGTAGTGCGGGATGCTGACATGGAACTGGACCGGGTTGGTGTAGACCTGCCGGCCCGACGGCTCAGTCCCGTTGAGCGTTGCCGGCTTCGCGACGGCGTTGCCCAGGGTCAGGTCCGCGCTGCCTCCCAGGTAGGGATACAGCGTGGCGGTGACGTCCGAGGTGCCGATGTTCGGGTAGTCTATGCTGGAGTTGATGCTGCCATTCTCGTAGCGGCCCGCCGGCGGCGGCGTCTCCCACGGCAGGTAGTTCACGACCGAGTCGTGGTCGTGGCCGGGCGTCGCGATGGCGTTCGGCAGGCCCGAGTTGTAGGGAGAGTTATCGTTCCAGTACAGGCCCGCTCCGCCGCCGGAAACCGTACCAGTCTTGACCCGGAGGCGGTTCAGGCGCTCACCGAGAGCGCTGCGGTCCGCGATGTCCATGGCGAAGGGAGCATTGAGCCTGCCGAAGTACTCCGCCCCATTCAGGCCGTCGTTGTTGACCCCGAAACCCATCGGGGAAAGGGCCTGTCCCGTCACATCGGAGTTGTCGCCGCTGCTGTTGTGCGGAACCAGGCTTGTAGACGTGACCACGACATGGGGGCTAGTGGGCGGGTTGGTCAGAGCCAGATTCCGCTTCGTCGGGTCAATGCCGCCGCCGCCGGAGGTGGAGTCCGGCGGGGTGACCAGGACATCGTTGCCGTTCGACAGCGCCTCCAGATCGAGCTTGTCGTTGCCCGCGACCAGCGGCGAGGTGACGGCCCGGAAGGGACCCAGCTCATCCGCGATTGGGACGGCATAGGTCTTCGTCGTCGGAGTAAGCGGGAGCGGGATGCCTCCCGCGCGGATGGCCAGCGGGTTCAGGATGCCGAAGACTGGCTCATCCACCGGCTGAACAATGGTCTGCTGCGGCTGGTAGCCGGTGATCACCCCATTCGCGCCATAGATCGGCTTAGGAATCTCGTTGCCGTTGGTCGTCTGGACGGCAATGACTGCCGTGCCGGTCTTCGTGAAGTTTTGGCCGTCGTAGTTGTAGACCGTGACCGTTTGCTTCGCGTTGGTAATGTGGCGACGCGCGCCGGGCGTGTTGCGCCGAGCCGTCCCGTCACTGATGGCATATGTGTACGCACCGATGTACCCCGCTTTGGAGGGGTTAGCGGTGGTCGGCACGTTCACCAGAACGCCGTCCGCATTGGTGACCGGGTCGCCCCGCTGGTAGAAGCCGTTGTTGAGCGGCGTGTTCGTCGTCGTCAGCAGAACGGCCGGCACGGTGCCATGGTCGGCGGCCGTCAGGGTGGCAGCCGCTGCGGCTGCCCCGGTGGCCGTTGTGGGGGTGTCTATGGTCGTGTCGGAAAGGTCGAACTCGATGGGTCCGCCGTTTCCGTAGACCTGCACCGGATTTGCCGGGCTGGGGGTTGTGGTGTTGCCGCTGTCCATCACATAAACGGGATTGCCCTTAGCATCAGCCGGCGGGACGACGTTCTTGAAGCGGATGTAGACGCTCTGGCCCCAGTCGTAGACCGGCAGGGGGGCACCCGCCCCGACCTTAAGCGCAGGCGGGATGGCGGCGCTGGTGCTGCTAGCACTCGCGGGGTCGTCGTTGACCAGGTAAACCTGCATGATTGCTTGTAGGTCCACCGCACCGGGGGCGTCCGGGTTAGCGGGTACGATGCTGCCGAGCGCGATGGGAATGCCCGTGTCGGTCAGGTCATAGGGCGTGATGCCCCGGCAGAAGCCGGTGCCGCTGTCGCCGACATAAATCCAGTCGGTGGTATTGGTGGGGTAAGTATAGCCCACCGGCACGCCCGTGCCAGGCGGGGTCGTGAACAGGTCGTAGGTGTCCGCCGAAGAGAGCGCGGGCGAGGAGATCGGGCCGAAGCCGGTGTACGCTTTGTTCTCCCGGATGAGCGGGAATTCCTGACCGGTGATCGGGTTGGAGATCGGCGTGGCACTGAAGTCGTACAGCGTGTTGCCGCCGACGACGTAGATCGCGCCGCCGTTTCCGCCGCTGGTGGATGTGTTGGTGATCAGAGCGGGCGAGGACTGGAAGATGCTGCCGTCCGGCGAGATCTGGCGGTAGATCAGGTTGCTGGCATCATCGGTGCCATGAACGTCAACCGCATACAAGGCGGTGTCGTTGACGCCGCGCGTCGCGACGTAGAGCATGGGAACGAACCCACCCTTGACGTCTCCTGCCACGGAGTCGCCGTGAGTGTAGGCGGTGCCGTCGGCATACTGAATTGTCGTGGGGAACTGGACGAAGCCCATGGCCGGGGTCGCCCGCAGGAACGCGCCAATGGGCGGCCCCGGCTCCGGGGTGCGGTCGAGGGCGGCGTTGTTCGGGTCGTTCGCCAGCGGGTAGGACCAGACCGCGCTTCCCGACACGGGCACGCCGGTGCCATCCAGGTTGACGGCCCAGATGCGGCCCGTTTCGGTCTCATCAGGCCGGGCGGAGGCCACCGTGCCGGCGGCAGCGGTGTAAGGCACTTCCAGGCCGGAGTTTGCCGCGAAGTAGATGCGGGTCCGGGTGGGCGCGGTCGCCGACTGGTGCGGCGAGTCGGTGAAGACGACGGGCGAGCCGGTGATATTCCCCAGCGCGGGCCGGGGCAGCTTGTTGGAGCTGGTGTTACGACCGCCTTTAGTCGTGTCGTAGGCGTCCGGGAAGGACCAGTCGAATGTATCGGTCACGCTGGTCTGCGGGCGCTGGCCGATGTTATAGTTGGACGAGCCTGGGCCGGTATAGTTCGCGGCGGTCGGGTCGGGTTGCTTGCTTGGGAAGCTCGTGCCGTTGTTCCCGGACGGCCCCAGAAGTCCGTCCAGGGCATAGACGCGGCCGATGTTGGACGTGGCCTCCATCTCATGCGCCGAGCCGATGTAGACGGTCGGCGCGTAGGAGTAGGTGTTGGTCGAACCCGTGCCTGACCCGCCCGTGGTGGACGTCACCTTCCGGGTGAGGAAGATGGCCGGCGCGGATTCGATGTCTGCGCTGGATGTGTTCGTGGTCGAGTTGGGGTCCGCGCCACGCAGCGTAAACCACCACAGCGGCTGGGGCGTCGGGATCGGAAGTTCCCCTGTGGCGCGCGGCAGGTCATAGCTGCCATTGAACCTATCGCCGGTGTTCTCAAAGGTGGTCACCGAGGTCGGGTCAATGGGGACGCCGACGGCGTCCAGGGCATATAAGACGCCGTTGCTGTTGCCGACGTACACCTTGGCGTTTGACGGAGCGGTGCCATCCGCATTGAGCGGGATAGAGCCGGTCGCGTCCGCCAAGGTGTTGATGTTGGGGTCCACGAAGACGTTAGGCGAGGCCGTGCCGAAGGCGGCGGGGACGGGTAGGTCGTTGTTGGGGTCGAGGATAACATCGCTCCCATTTCGCCTGACCGTGCCGATGCCGGCTCCCGTCACGATCTTGGGCTTGTTCGGGTCCGGCCGGTAGATCCAGTAGGCCCCGGTCGTGCCGACGTGCGGGGTGTACCCGGCCGCATCCACCTGGACCGGGGCCGTCTGGTAGCCAGGCTGTGGGAGGTAGATGGGCAGGCCCGAGATCGGGTCAATCGCGTTAGCGTTGCTGGTCCCGTCCCCGTTGCCGATGGCGTCCAGGCAGTAGACCATGCCGTTCTCGTCGCCGACGATCACGACGAGTTTGTTCAGATAAACGGCGGGGGTCGCCGCCGTCGGCGGCTTGACCATGACATTGATCTTCGTGATGACGGGCGAGGAGAAGACGGCCGCGGAGGGTCCGTTCAGCCCGCCGGGCGTCTCGAAGCGCCACACGATATTGCCGTTGAAACCGTCCACGCAGTAGATCGCGCCGGTGCCGTTACCGCTCGTCGCGATCCGCACCGAGTCGGCCACGACTTGATACTTGTTCGCGTTATTTTGGGCAGTGGCCGCTTTCAGCGTGATCGCAACCGTGTCGCCCTTGTTCAACGGAATTGCCCCGGTCGGCAAGGTCACGTCGCCCGTCTGTGCTTGACTGATCTGGAACCCATTAGCAGGTAGGGGCTGGTTCGCGAGGGCCACGCCGTTGACGGTAATGGAGTAGGTAGCATCAGGGATTCGGAGCAGCGTTCCCTGCGTCGCCGGGAGGTGGACCGTCACATAGTAGCCGCCGCCGTTGGGTGCGCTGAAGGTCCAAGTCGCCCCCGGCGCGACGCCGTTTGAAACCGGAGTGGCGGTGCTGTACTCGTTGTTGGTCGAGGTGCTGGTCGTGTCAGCGACGTTCCGCTGGAAGCCGGTCGCGGTGAACGCGGCGTCGCGGTCGTCCACCGTGACGCCGTTAGAGAAAGTAGGGTCCTGTCGCCCGAAGTAGACGAGCTGACGGATGCGGCGGAGGCCGTCCACCGTGGTGCCGTCGGGCTGCTTCGCGGTGGGATCACCGTAGAAGATGAAGGGCTTCGCCCCCACATTAGGGGGACCGCTGGGCGGGTTAGAATTGGCGGGGCCATAGTCGGGCAGGGCGTTCGCGGTCAGCGCCGTCCCGGCCACAGCCTGCGCGTTGTTCGTACCCGGCGTGTTGAAGATGCCCCAATACTTCGCCTTCGCGAAATCAGCAGGGAAGGACGTATAGTTGATCGCCGTGGGCGCACTGCGGACATCGCCGATGGCGGTTTGCAGGGTCATCGAGTCGGCGATCAGGTAGTCCTGGACCACGTTGCCGTTGCCGTCACGGTCGTTGTTCGTGTTCCGGTTGTGAGTCGGGTCGCGCTGGAGCGTCACCGTCACGCTCTGACCGACGGCCAGCAGGAACGGGCCGGCCAGGAACTGCGAGGAGTTCGCCTCGGTCTGGCTGACCGTCGCCGTGACCGGCGGGGAGTTCGGAACGCTGGTCGTAATCTGGTATGTCACCTGTGTGCTGCGCGGCTCAACTACACCATTGGCATCCTCAACCTGATCGGGGATGTGGTAGTAGATCGAGAAGCTGCCGGCGGTCGTCGCCGAGAGTGTCCAGACCGCCGTCCCGTCGAGACCCTGCCCCAAGCGCAGATATTCCCCGCCCGTCGCCGTCCCTGCCGCCGGGCCTGTCGCCTGCTGCGTCCAGTTCCCGGCGTTCACGGTGAGCGCGAAGCCGCTCGCCCCCGCCGCAGGTACGGTAGTCGGGGCCGGGAAAACGTCGTCCACCTGGATCTGTCCGGCCGCGAGCGGGACGTAGTTGAACGGTGCCGCCCAGGAGTAAATGCCTCCGTCTGCAAGGTGGCTGGGGAAGTACAGGCCCGGCCCCTGGCTCGGACCCTGGCTGGGGGCATAAGCGCCCAGATTGAAGGAGGGAATCTGGACCGGAAAGCCGGGCGTCGTGGCGGTTCCCCCGACCGTCTCGGTCGGCGTTCCCTGAAGCTGGCCGTACAACGGGTTCAGGAACGGCGGCGTCAGATCGAGGACCGGGTCGGAACCGCCCGCGTGGAAGAAGGGTGACTGATAGGGCGTTGGGATGCCCGGCGAGCCAGCCTGCGGTATATTCTGTGCCGCCGCGCCGCGCGCGAGACCCAGGCCGGCGAGGGCGGCGCACAGTAGCGCCGCCATGCGCCGTGTCCGCCGGGGGAGAGTCGAGTTGGTGCTGTTATTTTTCACGGTTTTTGTTACGCTGTTAGTGTTCACGGTATGTCTGAGGTCCATAGGCGGGGGTCCCTGGAAGTGGGACCCACCCCGCCGCGAGCGGCTTCCCCTCCCGAAACGGGTGGGGGCAGAGGGGCGATATCTGGGAGGCTCTTGCTGACCGAAGAGACGCTGCTTAAAGATGTTCCTAAACTCCTCCCCCACCCGATCCGGGAAGGGGGGGCGACTTGTCGCGGGGCGGGGGTCCCTACTGCGTCGTCCGGACGGCGGACGTTGGCTGGGTCAGAGGGCTGGCCCCGACGGGGTGGCTCAGGGTCACGGCCCCGGCGAAGCCGCCGACGGCGTCCTGGGTGGGGTTGCCGGTCGCCGGGGTGCTGACGTCCACCTCGAAGACCTCGCCGCCGAGGCGGGTCGGGGCGGTCGAGCCGGGCGCGCGGGCCAATTCGCCCTGGCTGTACGACTGCGTGATGAGATACCGCTCGATGTGGCTGGAGCCAGGCTTGTTCGTCTCGTCGTCGTTGAGCCGCTGTACGCAGGTCGGCACGAAAGGGATGGGCGGAATCGCCGGGATGTTCCCGTTCGCCACGGCCCCGTTGCGGAGCGGCAGGTTCCCCTGGAAGTCGGCGGAGACGGCGTTTGCGCCCACGCTCATATTCCGGTAGTCGGCCTGCGTGAAAGCGAGGCCATAGGAAACCGGGGTCGTCGTGCCCGTGTAGACCAAGTCGAACGCGCCGTTGCTGTCGGCATACAGGAAGCTGTAGGCGTAGTTCGCGGCCGTCGCGGGCACCCCCTGCGGCGGCGCGTAGATGTGCAGGAAGCGCGGGTTGCGGACGGGCAATGTCTGCGACCCGGCCGTCGTGTTGGCGGTGTACGAGGTCGCCACATAGATGAGGTCGTTGGTCGCCGCGCTGTAAGGTGTGGGCGAAGTCGGGCGGTTGAAGGCCACGATGCTGCCGCCCGGCGCGTCCGCGCTGGCGGCGGCGAGCTGGCCGCCGACGGGCTGGGCGAGGCGCGTGTTGGTGACCAGAGCGAACACTCTAATGATGTCCGCCGTGTTCGCCGAGCCACTCGGGATGTCCAGGTAGGACGCGCCCGAGTACTGGTAGCGGCGGCCGGACACGTCGCCGGTGTGCGTCACCCAGGTCAGCAGGTGGTCGTGGGTGACGGAGCCGGGCGAGCCGGGTGCGACGACAACTGCGGGGGTGGCAGTGTTGAAGTACAGAAGGTTGCCGGCGGCGTCCAGCGCGTCCGTGACCTCCACGATGCGGTTGTTGCCGGTGTCGGCGACGAGGTAATGCACGAGTTGGCCGGTGAGCGGCTGCTGGTTGCCGGGGTTCGTTACGGTGCCGGGGTCCGCGTACTGGAAGAACTCCCGGCGGACTTCGACGCTGGTCGGCTGGCTCAGGGAGTAGGGCTGCCCAGGGGCCATCAGGCCGCTGGGGTCGTAGAAGCGGGTTAGCTCCCAGATGACGTTGGCCCCCCGGTCGAAGCGGACGCAGCGGTTATTGCCGGTGTCGGCGACGAGGTAGTCGTTCGGGGCGAACTGGGCCAGGCCGGACGGGTGGGCGAAATCCACCTTCGTACTGGAGCCGTTCGCGCCCAGGCGCGTGGTGGCGTCGGCGGACCAGACGGCGTTGCCGTCGGCGTCCGCCTCCAGGATGCGGTTGTTGTCGGCGATCAAGGTGAGCTGCTGGTTGAAGGCGGCCACGCCCGTCGAGCCGTTGACCACCATCGCGCCGCCGCCCGCGCTGGGCGCGGCGGCGACGGTCCCGACGTTCAGATAGGTCCCGCCCGGCCCCGTCCCCAGGGGGGACTTCCGTATCGTCAGTGCGGCCACTTTGCCCGCCCCGATGGTGGGAGTGGCGGGCAGCTTGTAGAGCGTGTTGTACGCGACACTGCCGCCCCCACTGTCGCACAGGAGGAGGGTGCTGCCGGCCTTGCTCACGCCGGAGATCGAGCCGTTGACCAGGAACGTCGTGTACCAAGAAAGGTTGGTGTGGAAGTACATCCACGTCGCCGTCCCGCCGTTCGGCCCGGAGGGGGTGGCGGTGAAGGGCTGCGGCTCGCACAGGTTTCCGGCGATCTGCCGGCTGCCGCCGCTGCCGCGCCCGAAGTTGAAGACGCTCGCGAGGTTCCCCGCCGTCGTGATCTGCCCGTAGCGGCCCGCGCCGCGTCCGGGGTTCGGGATGGCGACCAGCGGGTTCTGCGGGTTCCCCGTGGACTCGTCAAGCTGGAAGTAGCGCGACTGGGTCGCGTCGAAGTTGACGGGATTGCCCGGCGGGTTCGCCGTGACCTCCTGATCGCCGCTGAAGGCCAGTATGGCGGCAGTAGTGCCGTTCTGGGCGGCGACGTAGACGTTGCCCTGGCCGTCCACGACGGGAGCGCCGACGAAGTGATAGCCGGTCAGGCTGTTGAGCGTACCGTCGGCCTTCGTGGAAGGGTCATTGTAGTTGACGTTGTCGGCATCGAATGCATTCCCAGGGGTCCCCCAGTTTGGCCCGCTCCCTGTCGGGTTGACGGTGCTTGAATCGTTAGGCTGCGGGAGCCGGAAGCGGAACTTGATGCGGACGTTGCGCTGCGCGATGTCGTCATGGACGCCGAACAGGTAGCTGTCCGCGCCCGCGTTGACGACGTAGTAATAGTCACCGTGCCGGTCAATCGCCGGGGCGGAGAGGATGGACCCGCCCCCCTGCGTGTTGGACAGGCTCAGAGCCTTGATCTCGTGCAGGGTCAGCCCCGCCTGCGGGTTGCCGCCCTGGGTGGTACTCTGGAGGAAATCGGCGTCCCAGTCCCCGAAGTAGTCGTCCACGTTCGCGGGCAGGTTGTTGGAGGCGAAGACGGGGTCTCGGCTGCCACTGACGGCCACCACATTGTTACCGTTGCTGTCGTAGGCCCGGCCCACCGGGACGGAGGCTATGTCTATGAACAGGTTGAACAGGCTGTACCGGGCGAGCCGGTTGACGTTGAAGCCCGAGAACTGGCCGTTCGGCGAGTACAGGCTCAGGGGGTCGTTGCGCGCGCCCAGCAGGACCGTGTTCATGTTCAGGGTCGTCGGCACCAGGGCGATGATGCTGTTGGAAACCGGGCCGCTGTCCAGAACGCTGACGGCGGGCGAGGCGGTGGCGGACGCGGTGCTGTTCTGGCCCCCCGCCGTCGGGTCAACGGGGACGATCACGCCGCCGCTGGCACTGCCGCCGCCCAGGCCGATGACAAACATCGTTCCATCCGGCTGACCGGCGTAGATGCGGCCACCGTAGTAGGTCGGTGCCGGGGCATGGCCACTGAAGAGGGTCGTTCCAGGGGCGGTGTACGTCTTCACAGGTGCCGCATTGGCAGTCGAGTTGAGGTTGCTGAACTGCTGGACACTGCCGTTGGCCGTTTCCACGAAGACGTAGGTCGCACCGCCGTAGGTCGCCACCGTCGGCGCGGAGGCACCCGCAGTTGCACCGGTACTCCAGATTTCGTCGTAGGGCGTCGGCGCTGCACTGCCGAAGTCTGCGATGCCGTCATCGGCAGAGGGCAGGGGGACAGGATAGCCCGTCAGTGCTTCGCCGGGGATGGCATCGAAGGCATGCAGGATGCCGGTCGAGTCCGTGACATAGATGTAGTTGCCGTAGATAGCCGCGGCGGGCGGGGCCAGTGAGGAAGCCGTGGCATTGGTCGGCTGGTACGACCAGGCCGAAGTGAAGGACGCCGAACTCGGGCCGGCGGCGTTCTGGTGGCTGGTCTTGTTCTCCGACGGGTGCGTGTCCTCCCACGAGATCACGTTGGACAGGAACTTGAGGTCCGCCGGGGACGCGGCGGCGAAGCCGGGGGTGCCCGGCGCGGCCCCGAAGGTCGCCGCCCCGCCCGCGAGGTTCACATGCGGCCCGACATCCAGGGCGCTGACGACGATCTGGCCCGCCCCGACCTGTGCGGCGGAGACGGCCGGATTGCTGGGCGCTGCTTGGGCCGCTCCCGTCGTCGCGGTGCGGTACAGGGCGGCACCGAACAGGTTGGCGTAGTCGCCGGTGCCGGTAATTGTCCCGTAGACGCTGCCATTTGCGTCGTTGTAGGTCCCCAAAGCAAACGGGTAGTTCGGGTTTGAGGGCCACAGGGGGAACGGCTGGGAGACGACGGGATGCTCGAAGAGCAGGGAGGCACTCGGGAGGACCAGCGTCACGTTCGGGTCGGCGGCGGTCGTCCAGCTCGCACCCCCGAACAGGGGCAGAGTACCCACCGGGCCGCCGTACTCGACGATGAGCTGGCCGCCGCCGTCCACGAACCGGCGAAGCTTCTCATTGTCGGCGGGCAGGAATCCCGCCGCATAGTTGGTTGAGGAGGCGTGCAGGTACAGCACGTCGAACTGCTGGAGGTCATCGGCGGACACATCCCGCAGCGCCACTTCCCAGTAGGAGGCCATTGAGGGGGTGAGACTGGCACCCGCCGCATACGCCCCGGCCTGCCCGTTCCACCGGTCGCTCATGGCGGCGCTGACCGTACTCTGGGCGAGCGGGTTGACGAAGGTCCAGCCGACCGGTTTGACGTCCTGACGCTGGTTCAGGACATAGAACACGAACGGCGCGGGGTCAACGGCGGTCCGGTCAGACGCGGAGCCGACGAACAGCACGCCCGCATTGATGGTGCGCTGCCGGGCGTTGTAGGTGTAGGCGGCGGCCCGGACGGTGCGGGCGGGCATGAGCCAGAGCAAAGCCGCCGTCAGCGCCGACAGCAGGAGGAGACACCGCTTGTTGTTCGAGAGGCGAAACATAAGAAGAACCCCCTAGCCCCCATTTCTGGGGGGATAGGAAACGAAAAGCCGAGAAGAAGTGATGACAGGTGGGACGCGCCCGCGCCGGGCGGCTGCCAGACCGGGCTACTGCAAGAGCGGCGGCTCGCTGCTCTGGCCCGCGAACAGCAGGGCAGTCGAGACGGGCAGTTTGGGCGAGAACGGCAGGGGCCGGCCATACGGGTCGCTCCGCAGATAGTGGGCCTGGGTGGTGACCGAGCCGACCGTGGTCTGCGGGGCATACGGGTAGCCCGCCTGCGGGTTATAGATGATCTGGAGGCCGATGCCCGGCTTGCCGCCGGGGTTGCCGTTAGCGTCCCGGAGCAGGTGCCCCGCCGACTCCAGAGACGTACCGCCTCCGGCCGACGCCAGCGCGTGGTAGCCGTGGAACTGCGGTATCCAGCCCCACTTGAGCATCCACGCGGTCTGGTCGGCCACGTCCACCGGCTGCGCCTCGGAAACGGCCCCGTCAATGATGATCTTCATGTCAATCGGCTGCCCGTAGAACGGGAAGTGCGAGTCGGCGTAGTTCGCCCGCTGCCCGCCCGGATTGGCAGTTGTCACGGTCGGCGCGAACAGGTCCAGGCCGTCCGAGGTGTCGTTGTTAAACCAGTTGCCGGGGATGACGAAGAACGAGCCGGTCTGGGCGTACAGGACCGCCTCGATCCGGACGTCCATCGGCAGGATCGCCACCCGCCTCAGATTCAGGTCCTGGGCGGCGGTCGGGTCGAGGCGCGTCACCAGCAGGCGCGTGTCGCTCCCCACGAGGGAGTTCAGGGCGGTGGACGTCGGGATGCTGTAGTCCACGACGCCGGGATTGGTGAGGTCGAGGAACTGGAGGCCCGGCAGGGGCGCGAGCGGCGGGCTGCCCGTGAGGCTGCCGGCATCGAAGGACGGGGTATAGACCGCCGTGTTGCCCGCTCCGTCCAAGGCAAAGGGAAGGACGCCCGCACCGCTCACCGGCGGGCGGATGCTGTAGCCGGTCACCGGGTTCACGATGTCGAAGTCGGCCAGGGTCAGGCCGGTGTCCCCCGGCTCGGCGCTGACATACAGGCCCAGCGAGTTGCCGCCATAGGCGTTGCTGGGAGTGACCCCGCTGGGCAGGCCGAAGTTGATCTCCTGGATGAGCTGCCGCTCGTCCTGGCCCAGGGTCACATGGTCCCCGGTGGCGGTCGGCGCGGACGTGCCGAGCGGGTTGTCGTCGGACTTCGGCCCGGCCAGGAACTGCGTCGTGTTGACGCACACATAGTCGTGGGCCAGGACGGTGATGGTCGTGTCCGGGTTGCCTTTCAGCAGGCTGCCGTCAATGTACGCCGTCCCGTTCGTCACGATGGTGATGTGGCGCGGGTACTTGTCCCCGGCCAGCAGCGTCGTGTCCTGGCTGGTCGGGTCAGCGCTGCCGACGCCGTGGATGCGCGCGTTGCCTTCGGCGTGGATCAAGACGTCATTGTCCGGGTTCAGCCCCTTGTAGTTCGTCGTCTCGGTCGCCGGGTCATTGCTGGCGTTGATGTCGTCATAGAGTACCGTTTGGCTCCCGGCGCTGCCCGCCGTGCCGTCCGGGTTGGGGAACTTGTCGTCGGTCAGGGTCATCCGAATGCCGTAGGTAGAAGCGTATTTGTGCTTCGTCTGGTCTACGTTCATGCGCCCCAGGGTGATGTTGACGCCCGGCGGGTCGTAGAACTGGCCGTTCCAGCCGCCCTTGCCGTTCCCCTTGTCCGCGTTCTCGGGCGTGTCGTTAAGCCACTGGTCCACCAGGGTGCTGCCGCCGCCGATGGAGACGCTGTTGGGCTGGATGTCGTTCGGGTTGTTGATATAAATGCTCTGACCATAGCCAAACTTGCCCGACCCGGCGGGATATGTCTGGGTCGCGCCCGCGCTGTCCACATAGGTGCGCGGCGGCGAGGTCATGGCGATGGCCTTGTAGCGCGGGAGCTGCGAGGACGACTCGACGGTGTCCATGCGCGGCGGCTCCAGCCGCCCGATGCTGCGCGGCTGGCCAGCGGCATCGGTCTGCGAGGAGCCGTCCCGGACGAGGCCGTTTACGGTGCTGAAGCCGCCGTTGCTGCCCGCGCCGCCCGTGTCGTTACTGGGCACCACGAACAGGTTGAAAGTCGGCGTGGCCGGAGCCGTCGGCGCAGGGTTTGCCGTCAGCTTGGTTAGGTCAACCGGGTTGATCTCCACCGAGGCCCGCTGGCCCTGCGTGGCACCAGTGTTGGTCGTGAAGAGGGGCTGACCCTGCGTGTAGCCGTTCAACAACAGATCGCCCGCGACTTCAAGGCCGTCCTGATAGAGCGGCGCATCCACACCCGCATTGTTCAGGTAAAACAGGTTCTTGCCGAAGAAGCGTACCGGCATGTTCGCGTGGAACGAGCCGCCGCCCGCGATAAACTTGGGCGTGGAGGACGTATCAATAAATGTCCTGGCCCCCGCCTGCGGGTTAGGAATGACCTGGCCGCTGCCGGGAACGACCTGATACGCATCCGCCGCCCCGTAGGTGGTGAAGATCGGGTAGATGTGAGGTAGCGGGAAGCCATTCGCAACAGGATTGCCGCTCCCATCCACCAGGATGGGGGTATTCGGGTTGGCCGGGTCTACGAAGAAGTCATACGCGCCCGCCGTGGCGATCCCGCCGTCAGTGTCCTGGGCGTAGAACCGGCTGGTGACGCCCATGTCCGCCGTCGTCGAGCGGTTGTCCGGGTTGGTTTCAAACCGGGCATAGTCGGTGATGCCGATGGGCTGGTAGGCCACCTGATACGACTGCAAGCGGTCCGAGCTGCGGTTGTTGCCGTAGGTGGTGGGGTCGCGCGGGTCGATCACGCCTTCGCGGCCGATGGACTCGATCTTGATGTACTTGCCCGGCGGGATGGCGACGGGGGCACCGCTGCCGAACACGGGGTCATAGTAAGGGCTGGTCGCCGAGGTCCGGACGAGAACCGGGGTGTAGGTGAGACGCAGCAGGAAGCGGCCCGCGCCGGTGTTGTAGCGCGCGAACCCTGCCTCCAGATATTTGGCATCCGGGTCGGTTGGGTCGGGTGCGGACAGTCCGTTGGCGGCCACGGCGTTGGTATAGCGGGCCAGTTCGCGCTGCTCGGTCGGCGGGGTCAGCAGGGTGTTCTGGAGCGGCGGACGCCAGTCCGCGCCGTCCATGCTGTTGGTGAGCTGGGCGTCGGCGAACGTGATCCCCGCCTTGGCGTACTGGTCGGCGGTGACGGTGCGGGCGGAATGACGGGCGTTCAGCAGGTTGCGGGCGACGATGGTGACGAACAGCGCCCCGGCCAGCCCCAGCAGCAGCAGCACCAGCAGGGCGATGACGATGGACTGGCCGCGCCGCAGGGCGCGGCGTCGGGCGGGGCCGCGCCGGCGGGTGGGTTTTGCAGGGAACATCGTTGTTTGTGCTTGATGCATGGTGTGCTTGGAGGGGCCTTACCCCCGGTTGCTGTTGCCGATCTTGATCTTGGTCTCGCTCGGGATGACCTGCGCCCGGTTGTTGGAGATGTCGTAGATGCGGACGCCGATGCTCACATCAATCAGGTCGCGCGTCTGATAATCCACCTTCACCTGCATCGGCAGGTAGGTATTGTCGGCAACGGGGGGACTTGCGTTGGTCTGGCCGTAGGAATACGGCTTCGTCGGGTCCATCAGCGCCATATTAGATTGGTAGTCGTAAACGACCACGATCTGCTTGGTGGCGCTCGTTGAGGCCGGCTGTATCAGTGCCAAGGCTTCCGGGGAGACTTTAATCGTGTTGGCGGAGTAATCCACATAGTACTGGTTGCCCGTGACGTCCGCGACCGAGTTCACCGGCGTGTAGGGCACGACCTGTCCGTTGCCCGGCCCCGATGTCGTGTCCGGCCCGGTCACGCGAATGCCGCCGGGGATGATGTGCGCGTTCCTGACGCCCGTTTGGCCGGTGGCACCGGGGGCAAATTGCAAGTTCGTCAGCGGCGAGTCCGTGAGCTGAACAGGGTTCGACGCGGGCTTTGTCAGGTCAATCAGGCCGGTCGGGTCTACGCCGCCCAGGTTAGGGTTGGCGGGGTCCAGGACCGGATAGGGCCAGTTACGGTTGTTCCGACTGGTCGGCCCGCTGGGGAAGGACGGCGTGCCGAAGATCAGCGTGCCGGTGTCGGGGTTGACCGTCAGCGGGACGAAGTCGGTGCCGCCCAGTTTGTAAGCGCCGGAGCCAGCATCTTGCAGCGGGTAGCCTTTCGAGATGTTGTAGACCAGCGTGGTCGTCGCGCCGCCGCTCGTGTGGCTGAACTCCAGGAGGTCGCCGGCCGAGTAGAGCGGCGGGCTGTTGACCGTATCGTTGATGGACGAGATCTGCGTGTCGTAATACTCCTGGGTCCCGTTGTAGTTGCCGGGGTACAGGCTGACATGGTACGGCAAAGCCCAGGACTTGCCGGCCGACGTGTAGGTGGTCGGGACATAGCCATAGCCCGTGGTGCCGTCGAGCGTCGGCAAGGCCTGATTATTAGCGTCCGCGGTCGTCCCCGGCGTGGCGTCGCCGCTGACGGTCCCCGCGCGGAACGTCACGCTGGTATTGACGATGGGATAATCCTTGTTGCCGACGGGATCATGGGCCGAGCCGCTGTGGGCGATGCCGGGGAACGCCTGGGTCGCGGTGTCATAGACCAGCGTGTTGTTCGCGTTGTGCGGCAGCAGGATCAGATCAATGTTCGGGCCGGGGATGACGGGCTTTGCGATAGAGCGCCACATCTCGACCCGATTGTTGTGCTGGGCGGCGGAGCCAGGTGTTCCTGTCGTGCCAATGGCATCTTGTGCGCCGAAAGCACCATGAGCATCGTCCAGCCAGTTTACGTCAGTAGGCTTCACATAGCGAAAAAAGTCAGGGTCGTCCAACTCAGGAACCTTATTGCCGTTCGCATCGACCTTCGTTCCCGTCGCAAACAGTTGGGTGTTCGCTTGCTGAGTCACTTTTCCAGTAACTGGGTCTGTCACGCTTTTGTAAGGCTGGAACTGTGCGCGGTACAGAATATATGTATTGTCATTGCCGTTGGACTTCGCCTCGCGCACGTTGTTGTATGGTACGGAAGGATCTTTGAGGCCGACCCAGTAGCGCGTCACGGTCGTACCGGCGGCAAGGGGAAAGACGAAAGCGGGGTCGCTGATGATCGCCGAGCCGTTCTGCGACTGCCGGTAGGTGATCGGCTCCCCTGTGGTCGGATCAATCTGCGTCGCCGAAGAGGAAACCGACTTCGGCTGGGCGAAGTCCAGCTTGCAGGCATAGGCGTGGGCGATGGTGGACGTGTAGGCCCCGGTGGCAGGGACGATGCCCGGTATCTCCAGGTCCAGGAAGTTCGTATAGCGGTCGTCGCCGGGCTGGGGCTGGTTCGCGGTGACGAACGGGTGGGAGGTGCCGTCGAAGACGAACAGGGCGCTGCCCAGCTCGCGCGTCAGCCGCTCCCGCGTGGACCGGGCTGCGTCCTGGGCGGCCGTGATGATCTGGGCCTGCTGCGTGTAGCGGATGGCACTGACGAGCGGGACCAGGAGCAGGGCGAACAGGACGGCGGTCAGGCCGATGACGATCAGCAGCTCGATGAGCGTGAAGGCCCGTTCCATGGACGCTTTCGGCTGCGGACGAACGGTTGTGTTCATAGCGTTCATGTTACTGCGCCCGGTTCAAGACGGTGTCCACGCTGTGGACTTTGAAGCGGTCGCGCTCTTTCCAGGCGACGACGGACCGGACGGACAGCCCGCGCACGGCGGTGACGGTGACCTGAGAGACGGTCGGCCCGCCCGTGGAGGTCGTCGGCAGGCCGCCGGTGAGCGTTGGGTCGGTCAGGTTGACGGTGACGTAGTTCGTGGCTCCCAAGGTCGTCACGACGGGCGAGATGGCGATGGTGCCGGCGAAGGTCTTGAGCTGCGACGCACTCCCAGTGGTGAGAAGGTAGGTGCCGTCGATCTCGACGGACTTCTCGGCGTCGGAGCGCGGGAAGTAAAGGTTCTGCGTCCCGCTGTTCGACTGATCCACAGCGTACTGTCCGGGCTGTAGCATCGGGTCGTTTGCCCCCGTCACGATGGTCGGACTCTGGGTGTAGTAGCCCGGTGCCTTCTGCACGGCCACGGTCCAGTCTTCGTCGCCCACATAGAAGAGGCGGATGCGATGAGTCTTCGGCGTTTTGTCGTTTGGGTTATCACCGAATGCGTTGGAACCAATTGTCACGCGACCCGTCGAGAAGCTAACACTTATGTACGTCTTCGGGTCTGGGCTTGGCCCTTGTACATCTTCATCCCAGATGTTGCCTTGCGTGGCTGTCGGGTCCACGACGGGAGTAGCGGGGCCGGCCACCTTCCCAGTGTCCAAGTCCAGGGCAATCATGCTCAGAAAGCTGTTCGGGATCAAACCCGTGTAAATGGAGTTGTCCGGATTGTTATCACCCGCCCGCTTCAAGTTTTTGAGCGTCAGGCGCGTCGCCGTCGTGTCCGTACCGCTTAGAGCGGGAATGTCCCGGTCCTCATGCAGCACCTTCCAGCTATAAGTCAGGTATGAAATCCGGGCTTTGAGCGCGTTGCTGCCGGAACCACCCGCCCCGAGAGGGTTGAACACGATTCCACCGACGTTCGCCAATGAGTTTCCTGACCCATCCATGATGTTGGGCGAGGTCAAGGTGAACTCGTAAGGGTCCGCGTCGAAGCCGTAGGGGTTGGCGGCAGTGACGGCCCCTGTGGGGGCCTTGAAGGCCCGGTACAGCGTCACGGCCTTCCACGGGAGCGGCGGTGTGCCGGGGGAGGCACTCGTGTTGTATTTGTATGTAGTGCCCGAAGCGGCCGTGTTCGTACCGGCGGGGTCAAACCAGCCGCCGTTGTAGTAGGTTTGCGAGTCCGCGAAGTAGGGCGGGTGCGCGCCGTAGCTATAATCGTGCGGGTCGGTGGTCGCAGGGGACCCGCCATTGCCGGAGGCCGGCACGGTAAAGTTCAGCGTGTACACCCGATCCGTCTTCGTTGTGGGGTCGGTGGCGACGACCAGCAGCACGAAGGGCTGGCTGTAGGTCTGTGCGTAAGGCACGGCGACTTTGCCGTCGGTGTAGTCCACCAGGAGCCGCTGCTGCCCTGGGAAGATCGTCGCCTGCGGGTAGTCCGGGGTCGCCGACAGGGCATCATTGAAGTTGCCGGGCGAAGCCTGCCAGTAGGTGCTGTTGATCGAAAGGTAGCTCGCCAGGTTGGTGGCGGTCATGGCGACCGGCATCACGATGGGACCGTAGTTGACGACATAGATGGACTGGCGGGTCGCACCCGTCGCCGCCGGGACGGTGATTGTCTCGTTGTTGATGACGCGGGCGTTGTCCAGCAGCGTCGGGTCATCGGGGTCATAGTTTGCATCGGCGGCGGAGGCCAATGTCAGGTCCTTCGTGGACGAGTTGATCGGCAGGATGGACTCGGGCAGGTTCGCCGTGTTCTGCGTCTGGGTCTGCACGGCGGCCTGACCGAGACTATCGGCCAGGGCGGAGTTGCCGACGCTGGTGATGGAGAAAAAGCCGCTGGGGTACAGGCGCACGATGATGAGGATGCCCAGCACCAGGAGTACCAGGACGACCAGGACCTCGATCAGCGAGACGCCGCGCCGCGTTCGTTTTCGCATTTTTCCCATACCGCTCTTGCTGTCTTTCGTGTACCGAATGACTGAAACCTCGGAGCCTGAACGGCGACTACTGCTGCAACGGGAAGCGCCAGAAGGTGTTCACACCCTCTTGGACTTGGAAGTCTTCGGCCTTCAATTTCCGAACCGCCCCACTCTGGAACATGACCAGCACCTTGTCTGCATTGTGGACATGGTACGAAGTCAGCATGATGACTGTGTCAGCGGGTGGATTCTGCCACCGCAGTTGCCGCCTGTAGTCGGCTTTCATCTGATCGGTACTGAGTACAAGACTCGGATCGCAGTACTTCGGAGGGTAATTGGCAGAGGGATTTGCCGGCGGTGGTGGGCAGACTGTTCCCTCATGGGCAAGTTGGTATCGGGGCAGAAACGTAGCCCCTACCTGATTGCCTGCCGTGACGACGGGGCCACTGTCGTAGGCATCCAGCTTGAAAAAAGTGCGGTTCGTCGCCACGACTTGTCCCGCATCGGCAGTACTACAGGCGCTGGTAACATTGCCATTAAGTGCCTGATCGTTACTGGAGTTGCAGGGCGCAATCATGTTTACCGTCAGGGCAGAAGTAACCTGCGGCGTCGCATTCACGTCTAGATCGTTGTTGGGATCGGTGAACTCGTTCGGGTCCTTGATGTAGGCGGGATACAGGCCGGGGAAGGCAATCTGGGTCTGCGTAGTGCCATTCTTGGCGTCATAAGCCTGCGCCTTTGCCAAAGCGTTCCCCAAGTTCGTGCTTGAGTCCGTGTAGCCGCCGGGGATGGCATAGCCGAACAGCACGTCCGGGTATCGGTGGTTGTCCAGCTTGTACTGCTCCATCTTCTGCTGGATGTCCTTCATGTTGGAGATGGCGACGCTCTGGCGCGAGCCTTCCCGGACGGAGGCGAAAACGGGCAGCAGGATCGCCGTGAGAATCGCTATGATGGCGATGACGACGAGCAGTTCGATCAGCGTGAAGCCGATGGTAAAGCCGGGGGTGAAACCACGGGGACGGCGGCGCGAGGGTGCCATGATGATGCTCCTGGATCGAGTGAAAGGGCAGGCGATGTGTGCCTCCCGCAGCCACGGACAAGTGTAACTGCTGGTTGACGACGTGAAAACCAGGAATGTTCCCGGCTCACGGAAAAAGTTTCAGGTATTTTTGGCTGTGAAACGGCTTAGAAGCCGAAGAGGCCCGCCGGGGCGGCACCGGTCGTGTCCAGGCCGCCAAGGAACCGTCCGACATACCAGGCGGCGACGGCGTGGCCGTAGAACAGAGCGAGCAGCGCCCCGATCGCCATGGAGGGGCCAAAGGGCATGGCGACGCGTTCGCCCAGCCGCCGCCGCTGGCGGACCAGGATCACCATCCCGGCCAGCCCGCCCGCGCCGATGGCGAAGAGGAGGGAGCCGAAGGCCAGGCTCAGGCCGATGTTGGCCCCGATAAGGGCGGCAAGCTTGCCGTCGCCGCTGCCCATGCCGCCCGCGTCCTCGTCCTCCTCGATCTCCTCGCCGGTGAAGCCCTCCAGGGCCGGCTTCGCGCCCCAGCGCGCCTCGACCCAGCGGCGCACGGGGGGGATGAGTGTCCCCAGATAGTACAGGCTGTTGTAGGCCCAGTCCTCGGCATTGTCGCGCAGGTAGCCGCCGGCAGCCTGGCCGACGCCCATGCGCTTGTCTACCAACGAGACCAGGACGACATAGGAAACCAGGCCGATGAGGTAGATCACGCCGGCATAGCCGAACAGGCCGGCGACGGAGTCCCGAAATGTCCCCGCGATCAGGCCGTGGGCCAGGCCGAGCAGGATGCCCAGCACGCACAGGCCGTCGTCGATCACGAAATGCTCCAGGTCAATGAAGAAGACGCAGATGAGGAGAGCCGTGAACAGACAGAGGAAGACGGCGTCGTACCACATGCCGCCGGTCTTCCAGGTGTACCAGGTGACGGCGGCGAACAGCAGGCCGGTCAGCGCCTCGACGCCGGGGTAGCGCCACGAGATCGGCTCCCGGCAGTAGCGGCACTTCGCGCGCAGCAGGAGGAACGACAGCACGGGGACAAGGTCCAAAGCCCCCAGGCGATGTTCGCACCGGGGGCAGTAGGACCAGGTCGGGGCGGTGATGCTGCCGCCGCGCGGCAGCCGCCAGATGACCACATTCAGGAAGGAGCCGATGGTGACGCCGTAGGCCGAGGCCGCCACGAGCCAGAAAGCCAGCGGCAGGCTGTCTATTCGTTCTGACCCTTTTCCGTGCCGTCGCCGCCCGAGAGCGACTGGATCAGGACGATCATCGGCATGAACATGCCCAGGATGATTAACAGGACCGCGACGCCCAGGAAGCAGATCAGCATCGGCTCGATGGCGACGGCGAGTGCGGCCAGGGCGGCGTCCACCTCGTCCTCGTAGAAGTCGGCGATCTTGGCGAGCATGGCGTCGAGCGAGCCGGACTCCTCGCCGATGGAGATCATCTGGACGACCATGGGCGGGAACAGCTTGGACTTGATCAGCGGGTCGCCGATGCGGTCGCCCTCGCGGATGCGGGCGCGGGCCTCCATGATGGCGTCCGAGATGACGATATTGGAGACCGTGCCGGCGACCGTCTCCAGCGCCTGGAGGATGGGGACGCCCGAGGTCAGCAGGGTGCCCAGGGTGCGCGAGAAGCGGGCCAGGGCGACCTTGTGGTTCAGCTTGCCGAAGACGGGCACTTTCAGCTTGAATTTGTCCCAGGCATGCAGGCCGAAGTTCGTCTTGACAAACGCTTTGAAGGCGATGTTGAAGGCGACGACGATCAGGATGACGGCCCACAGCTTGTAGGTCAGGAAGTCCGAAACCGCGACCAGGCCGAGGGTCAGGGCGGGGAAGTCCGCCCGGCCGTGCGGCAGCATCGTCTCGAACAAGCCAAGGAAGGTCGGAACGATAAACCGGCAGAGGCCAGTCACAATCAGGACGGCCGCGCCCATGACGATGGACGGGTAAGTCATGGCCGACTTGATCTTGCGCTTCATCTCGACGTCTTTTTCGAGGAACGTCGAGAGCCGCTGCAAGGTCTCCTCCAGGACGCCGCCGACCTCGCCCGCGCGGACAAGTCCGATGAACAGGTTGGAAAAGACGCTGGGGTACTTCGCCATGCTCTTGGAAAGGGTGTTCCCCGCCTCGACCTCTTTCAGCACGTCCAAAATGATCCGCTTGAAGCGGGCGTTGGACTGCTGCTGGCTGAGGACGTCGAGGCAGCGGACAAGCGAGACGCCCGCGTCAATCATGGTGGAGAACTGGCGACAGAAGATGGAAAGCTCGGTGAGCTTGACCTTCTGCAAGTTCTCGAACCAGTTGCCGCCGGCCTTTTTGGCTTTGGCGGCCTTGATTTCGGAGATGACGAAGCCCTGCTCGCGCAGGCGCCGGGCGAGGACGTCCGGGTTTTCCGCCTCCGAGGTGCCGTTCCGCATGGTGCCGGCGGCGTCTCGGACGGTGTATGCATATGTTGCCATGGTGGTGCTGCTCCTTGCGAGCGGGACTTTGAACGATTGTGTTGTGCGCCGTCAGGACGAGTGAATGAATTCACTCGCTACGCGGGAAGCGTCCAGGGGACGCGGGAGCGGCACAGGCCGCCGGATCATTCCGATCTTCTGTCCCCTGAGCAGGTCCGATGACAGCGAGTGATTTCAATCACTCGTCGTACTCGTCATCCCGGATTTTCGCCTGCCTGGTCTTGTGTAACGCTATTCTACCGCAAAACGGTTCGGCCCGCGCCAAATTGTTTTGCGCGCGGCGCTACCGGCCCGAGGGGCGCGGGGCACCCGGCCTGCCGCCGCCCGCACCCGCCGTCGGGTCGGCGTCGCCCTGAAGCATCCGCTTCAGCTCTTCCGCATTCTGCGCGCGGCCCAGGGCGCTCTCAAAGGTGATTTTGCCTTCCACATACAGGTTCCGCAGGCAAAGGTCGGTCGTGATCATGCCGACGTTGGCCGAGGTCTGGATGATGGAGGTGATCTGCTGCGGCTTGGCCTCGCGGATCAGGTTGCGGATGGCCGCCGTGGCGATCATGATCTCCTGGGCGGCGATGCGGCCCCGCCCGGTCTGCGCCTGGTAGTTGGCCGTCGTCGGGATGAGCTGCTGGGAGATGATCGCCTGGAGGTTGCCCGAGAGCTGGAGGCGCACCTGCTCCTTGGCTCCGTCCGGAAAGCTGTCCACGATGCGGTCCACCGAGGAGGCCGCCGAGTTGGTGTGCAGGGTGCCGAACACGAGGTGGCCGGTTTCCGCCGCCGAGACCGCGAGCTGCATCGTCTCCTGGTCGCGCATCTCGCCGACAAGGATGACGTCCGGGTCTTCCCGGAGGGAGGCGCGCAGGGCGTTCGCGAAACTCTTGGTGTCCATGCCTAGCTCGCGCTGGTTGATGATGGAGAGCCGGTGGTTATGCACGAACTCGATGGGGTCTTCGATGGTGATGATGTGTTCCGACCGGTTGACGTTGATGTGGTTGATCATCGCCGCCAGCGTCGTGGACTTGCCCGAGCCGGTCGGTCCGGTGACCAGGATCAGGCCGCGCCGCGTGTGGGTCAGCTTCTCCAGGATCGGCGGCATGCCCATGTCTTCCAGACTCGGGATCTTGGTGGGGATCAGCCGCAGGGAGGCGGCGACGCTGCCCTTGTCCTTGAAGATGTTGACCCGGAAGCGCGCTTTCTTGCCCAAGGCATAGGAAAAGTCAAGCTCCCAGTTGCTTTCGAACTTCTGGATCTGCTCGTCCGTCAGGATGGCGTACATCATCTGCTGGATGTCCAGCGCGCTCATGTTCTCGTAAGGGGTCGGCTCCAAGGAGCCGTCCGCCCGGATGACCGGCGGGATTCCCTGGGCGAGATGCAGGTCGGAGGAGCCTTTCGTCGCGTAGACGAGGTCCAGCAGTTCGTCGATGTGCAGGTCCTGGACGGACTTCTTCTGCTGCTTCGCGACCGGGCGCGGCTGGAACTGCGGCACGGCCTGTGGGCTTGTGCCTGCGGCCCCGTTCGCCTGCGGCGGCGTTTGGGACGCGGTAGGTGTTCCGATCGGATCTGCCATGAGAGTACTGCCTTTCGATAAACCATGAGGCCCCCGGCTCCGCAAGGAGCCGGGGGCGATCCAATGACTAGAAGCCCGCCGTGAAGACGACGCGCATGACCTCATCAGGGCTGGTCATGCCTTCCAGAATCTTCAGCAGGCCGTCCTCGCGCAGTTCCAGCATCCCGTTCGCCTTGGCGGCCTCGCGAATGTCGGCGACCGGGGCGCGGCGGACGACGAGTTCAGCGATCTCCTCGTTCATCGTCATCAGCTCGTACAGGCCCACACGCCCCTTGTACCCCTTGAAGCGGCACTCCTCGCAGCCCTTGCCCTCGTAGAGCGTGACCATCGCGTTCGGGTCTTCGTTCTTGTACCCGAACTTGGCGAGGAAGCTGCCCGGCACCTGATAGGGTGACTTGCAGTTGGAGCAGACCTTGCGGCAGAGCCGCTGGGCCATGATCGCCTGCACGGTGGCCGCGATCAGGTAGGTCTCGATGCCCATGTCGGCCAGGCGCATGACGGCCGAGGGCGCGTCATTAGTGTGCAGCGTGGACAGGACGAGGTGGCCCGTCAGCGACGCTTCCACAGCGATCTGGGCAGTTTCGAGGTCGCGCATCTCGCCGACCATGATGATGTCCGGGTCTTGCCGCAGGAACGAGCGCAGGGCCGTCGCGAAGGTCAGCCCAGCCTTCTTGTTGATCTGCACCTGAGAGACACCCGACAACTGGTACTCGACCGGGTCCTCGACGGTGATGATGTTCTTCTCGACCGAGTTGATCTTGTGCAGGACCGAGTAGAGCGTGGTCGTCTTGCCCGAGCCGGTCGGCCCGGTGGTCAGGAACATGCCGTTCGGCTGGGCCACGATCTCTTCGAGCTTGGACTGGACTTCCGGCGTAAAGCCAAGCTTGTTCAGGCCGAGCAGGACGCTGGTCTTGTCCAGGATACGCATGACGATCTTTTCGCCGAACATGGTGGGCAGACAGGAGACGCGCATGTCATAGTCTTTGCCCTCGTGGCGGACGGGGATGCGTCCGTCCTGCGGCACGCGCCGCTCGGCGATGTTCAGCTCGGCCATGATCTTGAAGCGCGAGATGAGGGCCGCCTGGATGTGCTTCGGCACGGTCATCGTCTCGTTCAGGACGCCGTCAATCCGGTAGCGGATGCGGACGCCCTTGATGCCCGGCTCGATGTGGATGTCCGAAGCCTTCTCGCGGATCGCCTGCATCATGATGGCGTGGGCGATGCGGATGATCGGGGCCTCTTCCGACATGCTCTCCATCGCGGCGTCGTCGTCTTCCACGCCTGCCCCGCCCAATTCGGTGATCTCGCCCTTGATCGCCTGTTCCAGCTCGGAGGGGCCGGTCTCGGTGATCTGAAGGTCGGGCCGGGGCGCAAGGCCGGTCGGCCCTTCCATGACGATGGCGGGCGTGATATCGCCCTTGTCCTTGATGACCTGCGGGAAGGCCGAGATGGCGGTGCCGTTGGTCAGGGGGCCGGTGCCGGGGCGGTTGCCGTTCCCGTTGCCCATGCTGCCGCTGTAGGCGCGGATGATGGCCTCCTCGATCTCGCTCTTGGTGGCGAGGACGGAGGTGATCTTGCAGCGCGAAACCAGCTTGACGTCGTCCAGACCCACCGCGCCGGTCTTGACGTCGCCGATGGCGACCATCAGCCGGTTGGGCGTGACGGAGTTATCGCGCTTGATCGGGAGTATGTTATAGCGTTTGGCGATGTGTTCGGGGACGGCCTTGATCGCCGCCGGGTCAATCGGCGTCTTGCCCAGGTCCACGAATTGCAGTCCCAGGGTCGCCGCGCGGGCCGAGGCGACGTCCTTCTCCGAGGCGAGCTGCAAGTCCTGGATGATCGAGCCGAGGTCGCCGGGGGCGCTCTTCTGGACGTTGCGCGCGTCGTCGAGCTGCTGCTCCGTGAGCATCCCCCGCTCGACCAGCACTTCGCCGATAGTTTTCTTAGCCTGCATTACCATGTTGGAAGTCTGCCTCCTTACGCAGTCCCTGTCTTCACTCGTGTTGTAAATCGTGTCGGAAACCGTGCGGACGATGAATAGATGAAAATGGCTTCAGCGGTGTCTGGGACACCGAGGCTGGACACCAGCCGGGAGTGACGATGCGTAGGGCCGGGGCTGTTGCGCGGGGCGGGCGGAGCCGGCGAGAGAACGGGCGACGGGAGCCGCGGCGGTGCGGCGCTTCCCATTATATCATAAACGGATAAACGGCGCAAGTGGTTCCTATTGCCTTTCTTACCAGGTTATTCGGCGGGCGCGAGGGCGGCATGGACGGCGGCCTCCATGACGGCGACAGGCATCTCCTCCGGCGGCAGTCCGGTCCAGAGCGCGAGAGACAGGGCGCCCTGCCACACCAGCATCTGCACCCCGTTCATGGTCCCGCAGCCCGCCGCGCGCGCCGCCGCCAGCAGGCGGGTCTGTGTGGGGACGTAGACCAAGTCATACACGAACGGACGCCCCGCGAAAGCATCGGGCGGGAGGGCGGGCATGGCGTCCTCGTGCGGGGACATTCCCAAGCTCGTCGTGTTCACCAGCAGATCGAATGCTCCCGCCGGAGCGCCCCACCCCGCCACGGAGGCGGCTCCGGGGAACCAGTGGTTGATGTCGGCCGCCAGGGACTCGGCCCGCGCCTCGGTCCGGTTCGCGATCCGGCAGTGACAGTCCTGTGCAGCCAGGGCGAAGGTCACAGCCCGCGCCGAGCCACCCGCGCCGAGCAGCAGGACCTGGCGGCCCTGAGCCGGCTGACCGACCGCCTCCAAGGAGCGCAGGAAGCCTTCCCCGTCCGTGCTGCACCCGTAGAGCCGTCCGTCCCGGTTATGGACCGTGTTCACCGAGCCGATGCGGGCGGCGGCCTCGTCCACTTCGTCCAGCAGCGGAAGGACGCGCTCCTTCAGCGGCACTGTGACGTTGACACCGACCAGCCCCAGCGCGCGCAGGCCCGCCAGGGCGGCGGGGACATCCTCGGGCGCGACATCGAACGGCACATACGCCCAGTCCAGGCCCAGAGATTCGAGCGCGGCGTTGTGCATGGCCGGCGAGCGCGAGTGGCCTACGGGGTGGCCCCAGACGCCGACGACCTTTGTCCGGCCCGTGGCCCTCATCGGTTCCGGCGGGCGCGCACGAGGAGCAGGACGGCCAGCCCCGCCAGCAGGGCGGCCAGCAATGTCGCGTTCCGCCGGGCCTGTGGCGTGCGCGGGTCGGGCATGGATTCCAGGGCGGCCTCCACCTTGGCGGCGGCGGGCCACTTCCCCTGCTCGCGGAGCCGCCGGATGACGCCGTTCTCCACATAGCGGACGAGCTGGGTGGAGATGAACTCCTCCTTGGACAGCGGCGGGCGCAGCAGGATGGTGTGCAGGCCCAGCCGGTTGCCGGCCAGGATGTCCGTGAAGATCTGGTCGCCGAAGACCGCCGTATTAGTGGCGTCAGACCCCATCGCCTTCATGGCGCGCACGAACCCGCCGGTGCGGGGCTTCTGCACGCGGTCCACGAAGGGAATGTTCATGGTTTCGGCGAGCTGCTTCAGCCGCTCGGTGTGGATGGTGTTGGAGGCGATGCAGATCTTGATCCCGGCGACCTCCAGCTTGGCGAGCCACTCGACGACTCCGGGCATGATCTCGTAGTGCCGCCAGGGCACGAGTGTGTTGTCTAGGTCGGTGATGATGGCCGCGATGCCGCGCCCCTTCAAAGTCTCCGGTTCGAGTTCCTTGACGGACTCGACCACCTGGGAGGGTGTCAGCTTGTTCAGTGGGATTGGCATAGTGTGTTGATCGTGGTCATCATCGGGCGGCGCGCGCCGAGGCGACGGCCTTCTCGTGCTGGGCCAGCGTCGTGCTGAAGATGTGGCGTCCGCCCGCCCCGGCGACATAGTAGAGATAGCCCACGGGGGCGGGATGCAGGGCCGCCTCGATGCTCGGCAGGCCGGGATTGGCGATGGGCGTCGGCGGCAGCCCGGCGTGGCGATAGGTGTTGTACGGCGAGTTTACCCGCAAATCCGCATAAAGCACGCGCGCCTTGTGTTCCGGCAGAGCATACTGCACCGTCGCGTCGCATTGCAGCCGCATCCCCGCCTTCAGACGGTTGCGGTAGACGGCGGCGATGAGGGGCCGGTCGGCGTCCACCTCGGCCTCGCGCTCCACCAGAGAGGCCAGCGTGACGGCGGCGGGCAGGCCGCCGGGAGAAGAGGCCGCTTCTGCCCCGTGCGGAGTGACCACACGGCGGGCGAAGTCGTCCAGCATGAGTTGGATGATGTCGCGCGGCATAGCCCCCTTCGGCACGGTGTAGGTGTCCGGGAACAGATACCCTTCCAAATTGTCACTCGGCGGCGTCCACTTCCCCACATGGAACGTGCGCCCCTGGGTCTGCGCTAGGGTGAGGAACTGCGCTTCGTCCACCAGATGATGCTCGGCCAGGCGGCGCGCGATTTGAAGGAGCGTGTAGCCTTCCGGGACCGTAACGACGCCCTGGGCGGTTTCGCCCAGCGCCATCTTGGCGGCGATCTGGCGCGGCGGCATGGCGGGCGACAGTTCATAGCGGCCCGCGTGCATCTTGCCCGAAAGGCCGTCCATCCGGCTGGCGAACACGAACGAGAGCGGGCTGCGGACCAGGCGCTTCCGGGCCAGGATCTCGCCGATCTCACGCGCACTGCGGCCCGGCGGGATGGTGACCAGGACGAGCGGGGCCTCCTTGTTGCCCGTCACCGGCGCAAGCAGTTGGACCGTGTAGAGCATCCACCCCACGATGAGCAGGGCGGTGGCCAGCAGCAGGACCAGCAGCGTCGCGCTACGCCGCACCCGGCGGGGCGTACTGGTGAGGTCAGAAGACTTAAGAGGGTTGGATGACATCAGGGTGACACGAGCGCATCGCGCGGGGCATTCGTCGCCCGGCGGTGCGCGAGGTAGCTTTCCAGAATCAGCGCCGCCGCCGTCTGATCGATCTTTAGACGCCGCTTCGCCCGCGACACGCCCTGGGCGATCAGGATTTCTTCCGCTTCGACCGAGGACAGGCTTTCATCCCACAGCACGACGGGCATGGGAAAGACGTTCGCCAGGGCTTTGGCGAATCCCTGCGTCTTTTGCGCCTGCGGCCCCACTTCGCCGTCCAGGGACAGCGGCAGGCCGACCACGACCCCCTCCGCCTCCTGCTCCGTCGCCAGGGCGGCGATGGCCGCCACGTCCCGCTTCAGGCTGCCGACGCGCCGGACCACGCCAACCGGGAAGGCGGCGATCTCCAGCGAGTCACAGACCGCGACCCCGATCCGCACGTCCCCCACGTCAAGCCCGAGCAGGCGCATTTGATTTCTCCAAGAACAGCCCGTGCAGCAGGGAAAGCACGAGACATTGCAGCATCAAAATCGCCGCGACGATCCCCGAGTCGTTGAACAGCACCGCCACCACGCACCCCCACAACCCCGCACCCCAGACGGCCTCGAAACGCTTGTGTCGCGCCAGATACGCCGCGACCTGCTCCCACAGGAACCGCCGGGCCGCCAGCCAGAGCAGCCCGAAAGCCAGCAGCCCCAGCAGCGTCCCCGGATGCAGCGCGACCCGCGCGGCCAGCCCGATCTTCCGCAGGCTGACCCCGACGATATATCCGAAACGCCCCTGCCCCAGCGCGCCCACCGCCGTCTCCAGGTGCGTCCGCCGCAGGTGCAGGACGTGGCTGAGTATTGCCCACGCGAAGACCAGAGCAAACCCGGCGATGATGCTGCCGACCAGGTGCTTCCAGCCGACCGGCTTTCCCTGGAGCCGCCGCCAGGCGACAACGAATGTTGCCGTCGCCGTGACCGCCCCGCCCGCCTTCGCCCCGAACGAGGGGAAGGACAGGACAAAGACGGCAAGGGCGAGCCACGACAAAATCGTCGCCGACCGTAGGGGCGAACCTTGTGTTCGCCCTTCCTCTCCCGCTCGCCCTTCCTCACCCCTGGTTCCCAGCGCGCACGCCAGCAGCGCCCCGCCGATCAAGACGCCCATGTACTCATTGCCGATGCCGTAAAACCGAATGCCGGCCAGCGCGTACTCGCTCAAGGCCGAATTGGAGATCAGCGTCGTCCCCGTCAGCCCGTCCCCGATGATGACAAGAGCCGTCAGGGCGCAGATCAGCGGCGGCGAAGGCAGCAGGGCCAGCAGGCAAGTCAGCCCGGCGAAGACGGCGACATACGCACGGACGGTGTGGATGTCGGCCAGCGGCGCGAGCAAGAGCGACAGCGGCCAGGCCGAAACGACGCGCAGGCCGTAGCGAGCCACCTTGCCGGGCAGGCCGCCCATGCGCCCGGCGAGGTAGAGGCCCAGGTTTCCAAAGACGAGGAGGGCCGCGCCCAGACCGACCGCCCAGAAGATCGGGTTCTGCGCCTGCTGATTCAGCCGCGTCAGGCGGTCCATGCCCACTAGACTTTCGCCGGGGAGGGCCGTCACAGTGACAGCGGCCCCGGTCATCTGGAGCGGCGCGGGGATGTCTAGCCTGGCCAGAACCGTCGGCGCGATGTCCCGCGCAGCGATCAGCCCGCGCGTCTGCGTCGTGTCCGAGGTCAGGGTCGCCAGTGCGTGAGGGTCGGTGGCGACAAACGGCGTCAGGCTGTCCCAGCCTCCCGCCGCCGTGAGGGGCGGCGTGGGGACGACGACGAACACCTGCCCTCGGAAGCCATCCAGGACATGTCCTATATAGCCGTCCAGCCGATGCAGGGCACGGTCCCGGTGGCCTTCGTAGGCGGCGGGCAGCAGGACCCCCCGCTGGTTCTCCCGTTCGGCGCGGGCGAAGTCGCCGAACTGAACGGCGACCAGGTCACAGGTACGGAACGCCGCCAACGTCGCCGCCCATAGTTTCGCCGGGTCCGTGCGCCTGCCGCCCGGCGCGGCCGGGTCAGCGACCGTGCCGTCCGAGACGACATCCGGGGCGGGCACGAATAGGAGTGCAGGGCGATAAGGACCCGTGTCATCCCCATCGGCGTCGCCGATCAGCGCCGTGCGGACACCAGCCCGGCGCAGGGTATCGGCCATGCGGCCCTGAGAGACATCCCCCACGCGCACCGTGTCGCCTGCGCCTAAAGTCGCATAGACGTTGGCAACGGGGTCAGGCTTCTGCGCGAGGCCGGGCGACATCAGGGCGAGGACGCCCCCGTACTCCATCCGATGCAGGTTCGGCAGGCCGGGGCGAAGCACGTCGTTCAGCGTCAAGTGGTCGGCGAGGATGACGAGGACCTGCGGGCGGGCGTCGGCAGGCACCGGAAAGAGGCACAGGAACGAAAGAAGCAGGAAGAGCGGGAGGGGACAAAGCGGGAGAGGATGAAGAGGGCGGGGGGACCCCGCCCCTACATGACGTCGCGTAGGGGCGGGGTCCCCCCGCCCTTCCCCCGTATCCGTTCCTATCCGGCTCCCCCAGAATTGGGGGCGAGAGGGGCCGTTCACGCCCCGCCCGTCTCACCGACCAGCCGCTCCGCCGCCGCCAGCGCCTCGGCCAGCTTTGCGGGGTCCTTGCCGCCCGCCTGCGCGAAGTCGGGACGCCCGCCGCCGCCGCCGCCCGCGACCCGCGCGGCCTCCTTGACGATGTTCCCGGCGTGCAGGCCGCGCGCCACCAAATCTTTGCTGACCTTGACGGCCAGGGACACCTTGCCGCCGCCCGCGCCGCCCAAGATCGCGACGCCGGACCCGAGACGGCTCACCGTCTCCTCCGCCAGTGTTCGCAGGGTGTCCGCGTCCGCCCCGTCACCGAGGGCGTGGACGACGAGAGAGAAGCCGTGGACTGTCTTGGCGTTCGCCGTGAGCTGTTCCACCTGCCCGCCCGCCGCCGCCTTTTGCAGCACGGCCAGTTCTTTTTCCTTCAAGCGCAGTTCCGCCTGGAGCTTTTCCACCGAGGCAGGCGCGGATGTCAGCGAGGTCTTCAAAGTCTGCGCGATGTCGCCGAGCAGCCGCTCCTGGTCCAGCGTCCGCATCAGGGCGGGCTTGCCGGTCACGGCCTCAATGCGCCGGACACCTGCCTGGCTGCTGCCCTCGGAGACGATCTTGAACAGGCCCGCCTGGGAGGTGTGCCGCAGGTGGGTCCCGCCGCAGAACTCCAGGCTGAAGTCGCCGGCTTCCACGACGCGGACCACGTCGCCGTACTTTTCGCCGAACAGCATGGTCGCGCCCATCTGCTTGGCGTCCTCGATCGGCTTCTCGAATGTCTGCACGGGCAGGTCGTCCAAAATCTTCTCGTTGACGATGCCCTCCACCTGCCGGGCCTCGTCGCGCGTCATCGCCTTGTCGTGCGAGAAGTCGAAGCGCAGCCTGTCGGGGGCGACAAGCGAGCCGCGCTGCTGGACGTGCGGCCCCAGGACGATCTGCAAGGCCTTGTGCAGCAGGTGCGTCGTCGTGTGGTTGCGCTGGATGTTGGACCGGCGGCCCGCGTCTATCTCCGCATCTACAGTTTCGCCGACGCGAAGCTCGCCCGCCGCGATTGTCGCCGTGTGGAACCAGTAGCCGCTGTCCTTCTGCGTGTCCGAGACGTCCGCCGCGCCGTCGTCCCCGTGCAGGCGGCCCGTGTCGCCCACCTGGCCGCCCGCCTCGGCGTAGAACGGCGTCTGGTCCAGGACGACCTGCACCGTCTCGCCTTCCCCGGCCCGCTCGACGAGTTGACCGCCTTTGAGGATGGCGACGATCTGCCCGCGCGTCATCGGCTCGGAGTAGCCGACGAACAGCGTTTTGACGGTGTCCCGCTCGCGCAGGGCGGGCACTACATTGTCGGCGAACGGCTCGCGCTGCTTGCCGCCCTCCGACGTGATTAAATGCTGTTGCCAGAGTTCTTCATAGCGCGCCATGTCCACGGTCGCGCCTGCCTCGCCGGCAAGCTCGGTCGTCATCTCGGCGGGGAAGCCGTAGGTCGTGAACAGGATGAAGGCGTCATCGCCCGTGACCGCTTTGGACTGCTTCACGGCTTCGCTGTCCAGGATGGACTGGAGCCGCGCCGTGCCGGCCTCCAGGGTGCGCCGGAACTGACGTTCTTCAATGGTCGCGTAGCGCAGGAGGGTGTCGCGCCGGGCCTCCAGGTCGGGATAATCGGCCTTGCGGTGGTCAATGACCGTCGGCAGCAGGACGTCCAGGAACGGCTTGTCCAGGCCCAAAATGTTGCGGCCCGCCAGGATCGCCCGGCGCATGACGCGGCGCAAAACGTAGCCCTGGCCGACGTTGGAGGGCAGGATGCCGTCGGCGAGGCAGAAGGCGGTCGCGCGGGCGTGGTCGGCCACGCGCCGGAAGGCGATGTCCTTCTTGTCGTCGTCCCTGCTGGTATAGATCAGCCCAGACAGCTCTTCCAGGCGGCGGATGATCGGCGTGAACAGGTCAGTCTCGAACGGGCCGCGCAGGTTCGCCAGGGCGGCGGCCGTGCGCTCCAGCCCCATGCCCGTGTCAATGTTGCGCTTGGGCAGGGGGTTCAGGTCGCCTTTGTCGTCCCGGTCGTAGGTCATGAAGACCAGGTTCCAGATCTCCAGCCAACGCTTGTCGTCCCACACGCCGTCGGGCGTCGGCGGCAGGTCGGGCTGCGTGTCCCAGAAGATCTCCGAGTCAGGTCCGCAGGGCCCGGTCGGGCCGACGAACCAGTAGTTGTCCTCGACGCCCATGCGGAAGATCTTGTTTGCCGGCATTCCGCAGGCCCGCCACAGGTCGAACGCCTCATCGTCGTCGTTGTAGATCGTGACCCGGATGCGCCCGATGTCCACCTTCAGCACGTCGAACAGGAACTCCCAGGCGTACTGGATGGCCTCGGCCTTGAAGTAGTCGCCGAACGAGAAGTTGCCCAGCATCTCGAAGAAGGTGCAGTGGGAGGTGTCCCCGACTTCTTCAATGTCCGTCGTGCGGAAGCACTTCTGCACGGTGGCGGCGCGGGAGGCGGGCGGCGTCTCCAGGCCCAGGAAGTACGGCTTGAACTGGACCATGCCGGCGTTGGTGAACAGCAGCGTGGGGTCATTGGGCACGAGCGAGGAGGAGGCGATCTGCTTTGACCCCTTGCTGATGAAAAACTCGATGTATTGGCGGCGCAGTTCGCTGGCGAGCATGAGAAAGTCTCCGGTGGCTAGATGGGATATATTATAGCACAAAAGCCCCGGCCTCCGGGCGGGGGCCGGGACGGCTGTGTTCTCCGGGCGCGTCTCGTCTCCCCGGAGTTTACAGATAGGTTACAGTCTCTTCAGTGGGCGCTGCCGCCGGTCTGGTGTTCGGCGGGCATCGCGCCTCTCAGTGATAGACATATGAACGAAACGTAGCGCCGAATCAGAAGGTTTTTTACGCCGTGTCACACCCTGACAGCCAGCCAAATGTATGTCAAGACGCGCGTTTGACTTTCCCGATTTTCATGTATAATCAGGGTGTTGAAAGGGACGATCATGTCTGAAAAAGAGGTGGCCCAAAGCTTCATCGAGGCACTGCGGGCGCTGGAAGACACCAAGGATGTCGGGCCGCTGTCGGCCCTCTACACGGACGCTGCGCTGGTAGGCAACCTCATCGCGCCGGACCGGTTCCATGGCAAGGACGGCGCGCGCGAGTTCTGGGCCGAATACCGGGGGACGTTCGACAAAGCGGAGTCTACGTTCAGCAACGTCATCGCCGGCGAAGGCAGCGCGGCTTTGGAGTGGACGACGGAGGGCACCAGCTTTGAGGGTCAGCCGTTCCGCTATGCGGGCGTCACCATCCTGGAGATCGAGGGGGACCTCGTCTCGCGCTCGTCGGCCTATTTCGACCCCAAGGCGCTAGGTCGGCAAATCAAAGAGTAAGTCCGTACCAGAAGGGGCTTTCCCGAGAGTCCCTGGGCACACCTCCCGTGCCGTGTCACATGACACCCTCCCCAACCACTTGCCCCGTGAATGACGGGACATCGGCCCCGCCACCGGGGCAGCCACGCATCATAGAAAAGGAATTAGTCTCATGTCCAATGACCTCCTGCACGATCCGGTCAGCCGGCGTGTCTTTCTGGCCCGCATGACGGCGGCCGGGCTGGGCACGGCAGCGGCCGCCCTGCTCGCCGGCTGCGGCGGCGGCGGCAGCAACAACAGCGGCGGCAGCGTCCTGAATCCCACCAGCGGCACCACGTTCGCCGACTCGGCAAACTTCCCCGGTGTCCCCGGCCAGACGGAGGACCTCGTCGTCCTCAACTTCGCCCTGACCCTGGAGACGCTGGAGGCGGACCTGTACCGCCAGGCCCTCAACGTCGCGGCGGGCCAGCCCATCGGTGCCCCCCTGCCGGCGACCAGCGCCAGCGCCTACACCCTGACCGCCCCCACGGGCACGCTGACCGCCCAGCAGGCGGCGGCGGGCTTCGCCTACTTGCAGCAGTATGCCTATGTGGAGGCCGCCCACCGCGACTTCCTGCGCGGGTTCATCCCGACCCTCGGCGGGACGCCCGTCCCGGCCAACCCGAAGGGCTACAGCGCGGCCTCAGCGGGGCTTGCACCCGGCGCGACCTTGCAGCAGCTCCTGAACGTCATTCTCATCGCCGAGGAGACCGGCGTGTCGGCGTACCTCGGCGCGGCGGGCTTCCTGACGGTCCCCCTGCTGGTCCAGGCGGCCTCCACGATCTACTCCACCGAGTCGCGGCATTCGGCCACCATCAACCTCGCCTTGGGCAACATCAGTCCGGGCGCGACGGCGGCCCCTGGCCCGTCGGGTGCCTTCGGCGGCGCGCAGCCGACTGCCAACGTCAAGATCCCCGCCGGTGTGACCGTTCTCCCCGGAACCGCCGAGTTCGCCAAGACGCCGGCCCAGATCCTGGCCGCCGTCAAGCCGTTCTTCGTCATGTAACCCATTCTTCAGAAAGGCATTCTTCCCATGAGTGATAAGACTCTCACCGGCGCAGCGCTGGCCGCGGCGGGAGTGGCCGCGGCCGGCCTCATGGCCGCCCGCCCCGCGCAGGCGTCCACGCCGACTACCCACGTCACGTTCTATTTCGCTACGCCCCCGGCGGCGACCGGCCCGAACGTGGTCCAGATCCCCAGCACGTCCACGAACTTCACGACCGCAAGCCCCGACGTCCAGATCCTGAACTTCGCTCTGGCCGTCGAAACCATCGAGGCCGAGCGGTATCGCCAGACCATCGCCCGCCTGACCGGCGGCGGCACCGACATGTTCGGCAACCCGATCGCGGGCCTGGGGCTGGACACCACCTCGCTGGATGTCCTGCTGGTCACCGGCTTCGCCCAGACGGAGATGCAGCAGCGCGACGTGCTCGCCACGACGCTCTACGGCAGCCCCGCCACCAACCCGTTCCTGGACCAGACCCAGTACAAGTTCGACTACGGCATCAACGGCCTGAGCCGGACGCTGGCCGTGACGGGCATCTACACGGCCGAAACCATCGGCGTCGCCGCCTACCTGGGCGGCTCGGGCCTGCTCTCCATCAAGTCGCCGTTCCTCGCTCCGGCGGCCTCGTTCCTCGGCGTCGAGGCCCGCCACGCGGCCGGACTGGCGTATGCCCTGAACGCCCTGAACGGCCCCACTATCCAGACCGCGCCGCTCGCGACCGACAAGAACACGATCGGCATCAACGGCGCAGACATGCCGCTGACGGCGGACCAGGTGCTGTACCAGGGCGGACAGGTCGCAGTCGGGCTGCTGCCCGCCACGGGCGGCGTGACGCCTCCCCAGTCGGGTCCGAACGGGTTCGTCTACCGGCCTTCGTAGGCACAGACCGTTCGCGAGTGACACTTAAAGGGCCTGCCGTTCATCCGGCAGGCCCTTTTCCTGTCAAAGCCTGTCCCGCGTGTGATATAATAGGGGCAGACCATGCCCGAACACGCGACAACCGAATGTGTAAGAAGCACGCCGCCGACGATGGCGGAGGATGACGAACTGCGCCTGCTGCGCGCCCTGCTGCGCGCCTCGGATTACGGCGTCCTGCTCTCCGACGCGGACCGGCGCGACCGCATCGGCAACAAGCGGTTCTGCGAGCTGTTCGGGATGGACAGCCTGGACACCCTGCTGTCGCAGCCGGACTATGTCCGCCGCCAGCTCGTCGCACGCCTGAAGGACCCGGAGGGGTTCGTGCGGACTCTGGACGAGATCTACGCGGACCCCAGGCGGGTCGTCGAGGACGAGGTGGAGCTGACCGCACCGCGCCCGCGCCTGCTGCGCCGCTACACCGCGCCCGTATTGGGCGACGACGGGGCCGTCATCGGCCGGCTGTGGACCTTCCTGGACATCACGCGCGCGCGCGGCATGGAGGACAAGATCCGCGCCCAGGCCGCCCAGCTCAAGGAGCAGTCCCGGCAGCTCGCTACGGCCCTCAAAACCGTGACCGGGCGGCTGGGCAAGGCCGAGAACACGCTGTCGCTGACACAGCAGCAGCTCTTTGAAACCGAGAAGCTTTCGGCAGTCGGCCTGCTGGCCGCCTCAGTCGCCCACGACATCCGCAACATCCTCACCCCGCTCTCCATCGAGATCGCCCTGGCCGACCAGGACGACCCGGCCGCCCGCGCCGAATCGCTGGACGCGATGCGGAGGCAGGTGGACGGCCTCGCCCTGCTGACCCACCGCCTGCTCGCCCTGGCCCGGCCCGACAAGGTCGAGCGGGCGCAGACGGACCTCGCCGCCCTGGCCGAGCGCATCACCCACCTCGTCCGGTCACAGGCCGCGCTGGAGAACGTCCGCATCGTCATGGCCGTCTCCGCCGGCCTGCCGCCCGTCCGGGCCGACGGCGTCCAGATAGACCAGGTGCTGGTCAACCTCGTCCTGAACGCCGTCCAGGCCATGCGCGCCGTCGGCGGCGGCACGCTGACTCTGGCCCTGGACCGGCACAAGGACGGCGCGCGCGTCCGCGTCTCCGACACGGGGCCGGGCATCCCGCCCGCCCACCGGAGCCGCCTGTTCGACCCGTTCTTCACCACCCGGCCCGACGGGGCGGGGCTGGGGCTGTTCTCCTGCCGGCGCATCGTCCAGGCGCACGGCGGCACGATCGGGGTGCGCGCCCGGCCCGGTGGCGGGACGCAGTTCACGGTCTGGCTGCCGCGCACCCACTCCCCAGAAAGCGACACAACGCCATAGCCGGAAAGATCCTGGTCGTTGAAGACGACCGCGCCATCGTCCAGTCCTTGATGCGCCTGCTGTCTCGCGACGGCTACTTCGTCCACGCCGTTCTCAGCGGTGAGGAGGCCGCCGCCCACCTGCGCGCGGACCCCTCCTACGACCTGGCCCTGCTGGACGTCGCGCTGCCGGGCATGGACGGCTTCGCCTGCTGCCGCGCCCTGCGGGAACAGGGCTGGCGTCGGCCGATCCTGATGCTGACCGGACGCGGGGCGGGCCAGGACAAGATCGCCGGGCTGTCCGCGGGCGCGGACGACTACATCACGAAGCCCTTCAACCCCGGCGAGCTGCTGGCCCGCATCGCGGCACACCTGCGCCGGACGCGCGAGTACGGTGCCCCCGAAGAAGACGCCCGCGAGATCGTGCTGGGGCCGGGCTTGACCCTGGATTTACGCACCCGCGACGCCGTCGTCAAAGGCGAACTGGCCCACCTGACGGACCGCGAGTATGAGGTCTTGCTCCTCCTCGCTCGCCAGAAGGGGACCGCGCTCGACAAGCTCTGGCTGTTCCAGCAGGTCTGGGGCAATGCTCCGGAGGAGGGCATCAAGGCGCTTGCCGTTTATATCCGCCGCCTCCGCCAGAAGATCGAGGAGGACGAGGACCACCCGCGCTACATCCAGACCGTGCGCGGCTTCGGGTACAAGCTGGTGCCGGGGGAGTAGGGTCCTACGGTTGGAGGGGCAGACACGGACAAAAAAGGCGAACACGGACAAAAAAGGCGAACACAAGGTTCGCCCCTACATCCTAACCGCCGGTCCTGCCCACGCATCCTGTCCGTCTGCCCCGTAGGGGCGAACCTTGTGTTCGCCCTCCCTTGCACCCGCCCTCCCCCTCCCTATACCCGCGCCGCTTGGGAACTCCCCCACCCCCCGCCCTGTTTTATCAGCAACGACACATTTGGAACGGAGCGAGACTCATGGCAGAACAGACACTGGAAAAGGCGACCTTCGGCGCGGGCTGCTTCTGGGGCGTGGAAGCCACCTTCCGGCAGATACCGGGCGTCGTGGACGCGCCGGTCGGCTACGAGGGCGGGACGCTCGAAAACCCGACTTACAAGGATGTCTGCAACTACGAGACCGGCCACGCCGAAGTCGTCGAAGTCCTCTTCGACCCGTCCGTCGTGTCCTACGACACCCTGCTGGACGTCTTCTGGGAGAACCACAACCCCACGACCCTGAACAGCCAGGGGCCGGACTACGGCACGCAGTACCGCTCGGCGATCTTCTTCCACTCGCCCGCCCAGCAGGCCGCCGCTGAGGCGTCGAAGGAGAAGTGGGACAAGAGCGGGCGCTTCAAGCGGCCCATCGTGACCGAGATCACCCCCGCCCAGACCTTCTACCGGGCCGAGGAGTACCACCAGCAGTACCTCGGCAAGCGCGGCCTGGCGAGCTGCCACCTCTAAGCGACGAGTGAGACAACAAAGGGGCGGGGGATGATTCCCCCGCCCCTTTTCTTTTAACCGTCCGGCTGCGCTTGACGCCCGCGCCGGGGCGAGTCAGGAGTGGATCGTCGCGAACACAATCCCTGACGGCCCCGGAACGCCGGAAAGTACATTCTGCGGCACCAAAGTGAGGGCGCCGGTGGAGCCGTCAACCGTGTATTCGGAGATCGAGTCGTAGTTGGCGACGTAGGCTAAGTTGCCGCTCGGGCTGAGGGTGATCGCGCCAGCCATGGTGTCTACACTCGACACGGTTTTGACCGCCGTGAGAGCGCCCGTGGAGGCGTCCACAGCGTACTCCACGATTGCCCCCACGTTCGGCTCGGCGGCGGGGCCGAGCGTTCGCGGGCTGGGCATCCGGACCGCACTCCGGAGGCCCCCGCTGGTTGTGACAGGAGGCTGGTAAGTGATATAGGCGAAGCGCCCATTCGGGCTGAGGGCGAGGGCGCTGGGGAAGTCTTCGGGGGCATCGCCGACGCTTATGGAGCTGACGCCCGTGGGCGTCAGCGCACCGCGAGAGGCGTCCACGGCGTATCGGGACGCCGTCCGGTCAAAAGAATTGGTCACATAAGCGAAGCGCCCGTCCGGGCTGAGGGCGAGCGCAACCGGGAGAGTGCCGGTGCCGACGACACCGCCGGCAACCGCCGTCAGTGCGCCGGTGGCCGCGTTGATGGTGTACGCCGAAACAGTGTTGGCATCACCGGCGACCGCGTAAGCGAATCTCCCGCTCGGACTGACGGCGATGGCGAAGATACCCGGACGACCCGGAAGACCTGATGGGTCCGTCTGGCCGGCGGAGACGGTGCCAGCCGCGACGGTGGTGCCGTGGGCCGTGAGGCCCCCCGTGGCCGGGTTCACCGCGTACTCGGTGATGACGTTGGTGTCGGCGTTCGTCGCATAAGCGAACCGGCCGTCCGAGCTGACGGCGAGGCCGGAGGTGTTGCCTCCTGTCCCAAGCGGGCTTTGGGCGGCACCGCTGAATGCTCCAGTCATGGGATCAACGATGTAATGAGAGACTCCGCCGCCCGCGTCCGCTACAAAGGCCGAGAGGACCGCCGGGGCGTGCTGGTCGGAGCCGCCTCCGCCGCCGCAGCCGCCCAGCAAGGGCGTCATGAACGCGGCGGCCATTGTGACCATTACCCTTCTGCCGATCTTGTGTTTCATGAGATTCGCCCGTCCCTTCCCTCTTCCAAAGCCGGTCAGCGACACCCGATTTTGAGAGGCAAGGCTGCCTGCTTCATAATTATACCACGCCTGCCGGCAATACTGCGGATTGTCCCGCAGCATCTTTCAGGGCCGGTGCGGGCAGCGGGGACTGAAGACGGCCAATCTCCTGACCGTGTAGGGGCGGGGCCCCGCCCACTTTGTCCACCTCCACACCATCCTCACAGCACCCGCGTTCGCTTGGACACCGCCTTGCGCGTCTGGGTGGCGGGCATGTCCTCGCGGACGAAGGCGTTTTCTACCAGGCGGAAGAAGGCGTCCCGCTCGGGGCCGCGCACGACGGCGCGCTCGTGGGCCTCGGCCAGGGCGATGGGGTAGCCCTGGCCCTTGCGGGCCTGATCGTAGCAGAGGACATGGACGCGGTCGGTCAGGTCGCAGTCTTCGGCCACCCACAGAGGAATTTCGACGCGGGCGATCTCCGGCCCGGCGTTCAAATAGAAGAAGGCGATGCGCTGCTCGGGAGGGTACAGGTCCAGGCTCCGGGCGCGGCTGCCGAAGACGGGGGAGCGGTCGCCGGGGCGGGGCAGCAGGGACTTGTAGAGCTGGGCGTCGGTGAGATGGGCCAGCCTCGCGCACAGGCCCTTGGGGTCGTGGCCGCAGCCCGGCTCGCACAGGGTCAGGCGCAGCGCGCCGACCACGTCCCGATGGGCGGGGCGGCTGACGTAGCCCGCGACGGGGGTTCCCGCCGCCTGCCCGGCCTGGAGCATCTGGCAGAAGCCGTCAATGACGCGCCGCTGCTCCGCCTCGGATTCGCCCTGCGGGGTCCAGACAATCAAGGGGTCATCCACCAGGGCCAGCGCGTGGCGGTCCTGGTGCGTTTCAATGAGTGCGGCCAGGGCGGCGCTTTCGGCCAGCAGGCGGCGGTTCGCGATGATCTTCTCGGACAGCGGGACGGGGTCGCCGCCGCCCTCGGACGTGAACAGCTCCTCGTCGCGGAAGTGCAGGGTCGCCCGCGAGGTCAGGCCGGGCCGCTCGCCCGTCCCGTAGTGCAGGACGATCTCGCCGACGTTGAGCAGGAAGCAGGGCGCGACGGCGTGGCGGTCCAGGGGAATTTGCGAGCCGTCGGTCGCCAGGGCGGTATAGATGTCGGGTTCGTCCCCAGGCAGCGAGCAGACCGCGCCGGGCGGGGTGTCCTTGCAGTCGGCGACCAGCCAGGGCGGGGGCGGCAGCGACTCGCGCTGTGCCCGCGTTGCCGCCCAGGCCTCTTTGTCCAGCGCGGCCTGGCCGAGCGCGGCCTGCATCGTCGCCGCCGCCCGGTCGCCGCGCTTTCGGGCCTCGGCCCCCATTAGCTGAATGTCGCTCACGACTTGCGCTAGGTCCAGCATTTTGTTCCCCTCTGTCTTATCACTGGTGTTATGCAGTCCGGGCCGGGCCGCGGGCCGAGTGGTTGAAAACCACTCGCTAGGCCAGGCGTCCTTCGGACACAGGACGCCCTATGCAGGCCCGGTCCGTCCGCATTCCTGTCCGTATTCTCGTCCGTAGGACGCCTCTCCGAGCGAGTGGTTTTCAACCACTCGGCAGGCTCCGGCTCCCCGACTCCGGCAGCGGCTCGTCGTCCGGGCGCATGATTAGCCGCAGCTTGTCCACACGCCGCCCGTCGGTCTTCTCCACGACGAACTCCAAATCCTCGTAATGCACCGACTCGCCTTCCTCTAACTGACGCCCGATCTGGCCGAAGACGAAGCCGCCGACGGTGTCGAAGTCGGCGTGGGGCAGGTCGAGGTCCAGGCGGTCGTTCAGGTCGTCTATCGCCATGCGGGCGTCAATGCGCCACACGCCCGGCCCGAGCGGCAGCAGCATGGGGTCTTCCTGGTCGTACTCGTCCTGGATCTCCCCCACCAATTCTTCCAGCAGGTCTTCCATGGTGACCAGGCCCGCCGTGCCGCCGTACTCGTCCTGGATCACGGCGAGCAGGACGCTGGACCGGCGGAACTCGTCCAGAAGCTCATCCACGCGCCGGTTCTCCGGGACGATAAGTGGCAGGCGCATGACCGCGCGCAGGTCCACGACACGCTCGCCGCGCGCCAGGGCGGGCAGGAGGTCTTTGGCGTGGACGATGCCGATGATGGCGTCCACGCTGCCCTCGTAGACGGGGATGCGCGAGTGGCCGCTTTCCATGATGAGGTCCAGCAACGCGGGCAGGCCCGCGCCGACGTCCGCGGCCTTGATGTCAATGCGCGGGGTCATCACCTGCCGGACGTCGGTGTCGCCGAACGAGATGACGTTGCGGATGATCTCCTTCTCGTCCTCCTCGATGGCACCGGACTGGGCGCTCGCTTCCAGCAGGGCGCGCAGCTCCTCCTCGGTGATCATCGGCGCGGCGAAGGTCGCGGTCAGTCCGAAGGGCCGGACCAGCAGGTTGGACAGCAGGAGAGCCGCTCCGGCCAGGGGGGCCAGCAGGACCATGAAGAAGCGCAGGGGGCGGGCGATCAGCAGGGCGACCTGACCGGGCCGGCGCAGGGCGACCGTCCGCGGGACGATCTCGCCGATGACGATGGTGACGAGGGCAGCCAGGGCGGTCAGGACGACGGTCATGGCGCGGACCGGGTGGTCGCCCATCCCCAATGCCTTGACGCGCAGCGGCAGGGCGGCGGCCCAGTCGGGGGCGAGGGTGGCGGCGGCGATGGCCGAGACGGTGAAAGAGGCCAGCGTGATGCCCACCTGCACCGTCGCCACCACGCGGGTCGGCTGCCGCATGAGCTGCTGCGCGCTGCCCGCCGCCGCACCGTCCGCCCCGCCCTCTTCGATCAGGTCCTGGAGGCGGGCGTTGCGGACCGTGTTCAGGGCGACCTCGGCCAGCGTGAAGAAGCCGTTGAGCAAAGTCAGGAGCAGCAGGGCGAGGAAGGCGTAACTATGGGAGGGGTTCATCGGGGGCTTTCGCCGAAGGTCAGTGCGCCGGAAAGATGTGGAAAAAGTAGACGCCGCTGGTGAACAGGATACCCAAAAGGCCGCCGATGACCACTTCCTGCATCGTGTGAATCTTCCCCTCGACCCGGCTCTGCGCCACCAGGAAGGCCAGGAGCAGGGCCAGAGCGCCGGTGAAGTAGTCCATCGCCCGGTAGATCAGCGTCGAGGCGAGAAAGAAGGAAAGGGCCGAATGGCCGCTGACGACGCCCCCCGACAGGATGGACCCCTTGCCGCCCAGGACCTTGCTGATGCCCACGATAGTCAGCACCAGCACGCAGACCGTTAGGATCACGGTCATCGGCTGCGGGTCGTGTTCCACCCGCAGGTGCAATGTCGCCAGCCGGTTGCTGCCGAAGAACAGGATGCCGCCGACGATGGCCGCCGTGATGCTGGCGATTAATACCGCCCCCGCCGCGATGTCTTTTGCGAGCTTCGCCAGGGGGTGATACGCCTGCGTGATCATGTCCACGACACTTTCAACGGCTGTGTTCATCATCTCGGCGACCAGGACGCCCGACACGGCGAGGAACAACAGCGCCATCTCGACGCGCGACAGCCGCAGCAGCAGGCCGATGGACAGCACCAGCACGACGGCGAAGAAGTGGAACCGCATGTGCCTCTGCGTGCGGAAGGCGTGGACGATGCCTTCCACGGCGTAGCGGAACGAGTCCAGATGGTTTTTCGGTCGTGGTACTTGACGCATGGCTTACGAGAGATCGGTCAAAGGCTCTTCCGTGAAGAAGGGGTGCGTCCCCGCCTGCGGCACTGATATTCCGGCCTCTTGGAGCGCCGTTTCCGTCTTCCTCTGCATCTCCCAGGCACCTTCGGCAGTTTCATCGTCGTGGCCCAGCAGGTGCAGCAGGCCGTGGATGCCGAGCAGGGCGACCTCGTCCTCCAGTGTCCAGCCCGCCGACTGGGCCTGCCGGGCGGCCGTGGGCAGGGAGATCACGATGTCTCCGAGCAGGTCCGGGTCGTCCTGGGCGAACGAAAGCACGTCGGTCAGCCTGTTCTTGCCCCGGTACTGGAGGTTCAAGGATTGAATAAAGGCGTCGTCGCACAGGACGATGCTGACCTCCGGGTCGCCCGTTATGCCCTCACGCCGCAACAGAGCCGCCAGCGGGGCGGTCAACGTCGCCTGCGCGTCCAGCGACGGAAACGAGTCCGTCCGGCGATGAATCAGGAGTGGCATGGGTCGTGGGGGCGGAGGTCTCGCCGGCTTTCTTCGCGTTCGTGTCGCGCAGCATCTCGGGGTAATCAATGCGGCTGTGCAGCATCCCGGACAGCAGGCGCGTGAAGGCGCCCTGGATGCCGCGCAGGTCCTTTTGGGTGATGTCGCACTCGTCGAGCTGGCCGTCGGCGAGCTGCCCGTCTATGATCTTGGTGACCAGGTCCTCGATGCGGCCCAGGGTTGGCTTGTCCAGCGTCCGCGAGGCGGCCTCCACGCTGTCGGCCAGCATCAGGATGGCCGTCTCGCGGGACTGCGGCTTGGGTCCCCCGTAGCGGAACTGGTGTTCCAGGGCGGGGGCGGCCTCGCTGTCCTCGCCCGCGCACTGCTGGTGGTAGAAATAGCGGATGAGACTGGTCCCATGGTGTTCCACGATGAAGGCCTTGACGACCGGCGGCAACTTCTCGCGCTCGGCGATCTCCAGGCCGTCCTTGACGTGGGCGGTGACGACGAGGGCGGAGAGGGATGGATTCAGACGCTCGTGGGCGTTGTCCCCGCCGGCCTGGTTCTCGACGAAGAACTGCGCCCGCTGCATCTTGCCCAGGTCGTGATAGAGCGCGCCGACGCGGCAGAGGAGGGCGTCCGCGCCGATGGCCTCGGCGGCGGACACGGCCAGGTTGCCGACGAGGATGGAGTGGGTGTAGGTGCCCGGTGCCAGCTCGCAGAAGCGTTTGAGCAGGGGCCGGTTGGGGTCGGAGAGTTCCAGCAGGCCTAGGTGCGTCGTGATTCCGAAGAGGCGCTCGAACAGGGCCGCGCTCACCCCGAACAGGGCGACGGCCAGCGCGCCGGAGAAGAAGGCCCAGACGACCGACTGCTCGATGTCCGCCCGCGAGTCCCCCTGAAGCTGCCCGACGAGCAGGCTCAGGACGACATCGGCGGCACAGAGCAGGCCGCCCGCCTTCAGGACGTCATTGCGGCTGCGGATGTCCGAGACGGCGAAGATCGCTACCCAGGTCGAGAGCAGGGTCAGGATGGAGAAGCGCAGGTCGTCGCCCAAGATGACGCCCGACTGGGCGGCCAGTAGGGCGGTCACCAGCAGGGCCACGCGCGGCTTGATGAGGGCCGCGATCAGCATGCCGGTCGCGGCCACCCAGACCATGCCGACGTAGCCGAACTGCGACGTGGACAGCCGGACGCCAAGCATCGCGCTCCCCAGCCGCAGGCCCAGGACGCCCAATGTCACGAGCAGACTGAGCAGGACCAATGTCTTGGTCGAGCCGAACACGGCGGGATAGTCGCGCGACAGCCAGAAACAGACGATGCCGACCATGAAGGCGACCAGGCCCGCGACGCCCGCCACGGTGCTGAGGTCCAGGCGCGGGTTTTGCAGCCCCAGGGCGCGCAGCCGGGCGATCATGCCCGGCGTCACCACCTGGTCGCGGCGCACGACGGTGTCCCCGGCGAAGACCTGGCCGTAGATCGGGGCGACCAGACGTTCCGCGTTCTGGGCCGCACTGACCGTGCGCCGCCGGTCCAGCAGGCGGTTCGGCTGGAGGACGGCCCCGGCGATGGCCTCGGCGGCGGGGAGATGGGTGCGCGGGAGCAGGGAGGACTTGAGCCGGTCGGACACCTGGGCGCGCGCGTCGTCGAGGTCGCCCGGATGGTCGTCCCGGATCTCCCGGTCCAGGGCGTCATGGACGGCCTGATGCGTCAGCCGCTCGGCCTGGTCGAGATGGTAGGCCCCCGCGCCGGGCCGGAGGAGTGGGGCGAGCGAGCCGGCGGGGATGGTCAGCCCCACCTCGCGGCGCAGGGCCTGGGACGCCCGCGCCGGATCCAGCCGCAGCGCCTGATCGCGCCGGAGCCGCTGGTACACCTCGCTGACGGTTTCGTCGGCCTCGGAAGCGGCGTGGACCGTGGTATAGACCGGCTCCACCCGTGCGGCGGCTTCCGCCTTGAGCCGGTCCGTCGCGTCCTCATCCAGATAGCGGACGGTCCGCATGGCCCGGATATCCTGCGTACTCAGGTCGCCGACGTGCAGGGAAACCTTGTCGGGGAGCAGGTGCAAGGATAGGAGGGCGGAAAGGACCAGGACCGTCCCGGCGAAGAGGGCGAGGCGTGACCAGTCCCGCCCGGCCAGCCAGTCGCGGAGGGGGGTCAGACACCAGAACGGGGCGGCCTCGGCGCGTCGCCCCTCCCGAGTGCGCGCCTTGCGGCGGCGCGGGAAGCGTCCGAACGGGTTGGGTTTGGGCGGGGTCAGTGTTGGAAAGTCTCTGGCCATAGGGCACAGCGGGATAGAACTCGGCGGGAAAGGACCGGGAAAAGGACAAGCAAAGGAAAAGGCGCGCGCCCCAGTCCAGGACTCCGCCGGAGCGGAAGCGCGCGCCCGAGGCGGTGGTTACGCCTTTTCTTTTTCTTCGTTCCGAATGCGCTTCCGCTTCGCCGCGGCCTCCGCCTTGCGCTTCTTGTCGCTCGGCTTCTCGTAGTGTTCGTGTTCGCGCGCTTCCTTGAGAATGCCGGTCTGCTGAAGCTGCTTCTTGAAGCGCTTCAACGCACTGTCCAGCGATTCATTGGGTCGCACCTGTATCTGCGTCAAACTAATCCACCCCCCCGCATCAAAGAGCTTCGTCAAAAGTCGTCGCACACGCCGGGGAACCGGCGGATATGAACGTGTCAGTATACCACCGTACACGAAACCCTGTCAAGTTTTCGGAGTCACGGCGCAGCCCTTGACAACTGACGAGGTTTGTCGTATAATAGACGACAAGCCTCGTCAAGCGGCCGTCCGAGTGGAGAAAACACCCCATGCCCCTGCCGAACATTGCGCCCGCCGAACTGGAAATCCTGCGCTACATCCTGGACCATCACCCGCTGACGGTCCGGGAGGTGGCCGACCACGTCGCCGACACCAAGGGCCACACCCGGACCACCGTCCTCAACGTCATGGAGCGACTGCGCCGCAAGGGCTATCTGACGCGCGCGCAGGAGGGCGGGCTGTACCGGTACTCGCCGAGCGCCCCCAAGCTCCAGATGCAGCGGGACCTCGTCCGCAGCTTCGTCGCGCAGGCGTTGGGCGGCTCTTTGGAGCCGTTCATGGCCTACTTGACCCAGGAGGCGGACGTCAGCGACGCCGAACTCGCGGACCTGAAGCAGTTCGTAGACGGCCTGGACCGGCGGCCCAAGCCGGGCAACTCGGAGACGGGAGGAGACGCATGAGCCACATCGTTTCACTCGTCAATGCGTTCGCCGCCGTCTGGGCGGACGCCCTTTTTCGCGCCTGTTGGCAGGGCGGCCTGGGAATTATGCTGGTCTGGCTCCTCTGCCGCCTCTGGCCTGCCCTGCCCGCCGGCCCGCGCTGCTGGTTCTGGCGGCTGGCCTATGCCAAGCTGCTGCTCGGCCTGGTCTGGCTGCCGCCGCTCGCCCTGCCCCTCCTGCCCGCACCGAAGCCGCCCCCTGCGCCGCCGGTCGCTCAGGCAGACGCCCCGTTAGCGCAGGCTCCCCCGCCCACCGTGCCGCCTGTGCAGGCGCTCCCAGACGACGCGCTGCCCCTGGCTGCCGTGCCGCCCCCGTTGCCCGCCACGCCTTCAGCTCCTCTCACCGCTCCTCCGCCCGCGCCTGCCGCCGCGCCCCTGTCCCCACCTGCCGCCACACCTGCACTGCCGCCGCGCCCCACCCTACCGACCGTCCAGACCTGGCTCTTGGCTGCCTGGCTTATGGGCGTGTTCGCCAGCCTGAGCCGGGTCGCAGCCGCCTGGCGTCGGGCCTGCGCCCTTTCCCGTGCCGGCAGACCGCTGGCCGATGAGGGCTTACAGACCGACGCCGCCGACCTCTCCCAACGTCTCGGCCTGCGCCGCGTCCCGCCGCTGCATGTCGCGGGCGGCCTCGCCTCCCCGCTCCTGCTCGGGCTGGGGCGGCCTGCGATCCTGCTGCCCGCCTTCGCCGTTTCGGGCAGCCCACGCCCGGAACTGCGGCTGATGCTGGCCCACGAGCTGGCCCACCTCGCGCGCCGGGACCTCCTGTGGAACGTCCTGCCCCAGACCGCCCAGCGCCTCTTTTTCTTTCACCCCTTGGTGTGGCTCGCCGGGCATGAATGGGCGCTGGCCCAGGAGATCGCCTGCGACGCCCTCGCCGTCCAGACCACCGGGACGCCGCCGTCGGCCTACGCTCGGATGCTCCTGAGCATTGCCACCCGTCGCCGCCCGTCGGCGGCCCCCCTGTTCCCGACCCTCGCCGTGGCGGCCCCCCGCCACACGCTCCGCCGGAGGTTACACGCCATGCAGCACATCGGGACCGTTTCGCGCCCGCGCCTCATCCTCGCCGCCGCGCTCACCGCCCTCCTCGCAGTCGGCGGGCTAGTGCCCTGGCGCGTCGTCGCCCAATCGGGGGCGGCGGTGTCGGTTCCACCCACCACCTCGCAGGAAGACGCGGCACAGGGAGATGCGCCGTGGCAGGATCAGGAACGGAGGCGGCAGGTTGACATCGCGGTGAAGAATGCCCAGCTAGATGCACAGCTTGCCGAAGTTGAAAACCATCTGCCCGCTAAACAGTCGAAGACGGCACTGGCCTACATCCGTTGGATAAACGCCGACTATGTCTCAAACCAGCTCGCTGTTCAGTTAACGGAGCAGCAGCGGGCAGACTATGTCGCCACTCATCCCAACTCTTTGACCGATGCCCAGATTGCGCTTGTCCAGAAGGTCATCATAAGTAAGCTCAACCACAAACGCATCAGCAAGGATGTCCAGGCAAAGCTGGACGCCATCCCGACAAAGCAGCGTGACAGGGTGGAATGGCTACGCTACTGCGACCTTAACATCTCGTCAGCCCGAATGCGGGCCTTCGTTCAGAAACAAGCCAACGTGTTCCAACTCCGAACCGAGTACGGCAGCACCAAACAGCGACGGGCCGGAGTCCTACCCACGCAGGGACAGAGTCAAGGCGCCACGGCCACAGCGTCACTCATGCCACATGCCTCAGCAACATTCTCTACTGCCCTTGCGGTTGGTGTGCCCCCGCCCCCGCGCGTCGTAGACCAAGCGGGGCCGGCACTGCCGCTGCCCGCCGCCATATGGGAAGAGGAGGCGCATCAGATGAAGGAGCGCGCCGACTTCGCCGCCTGGGAGGCGCAGGCTGACGCGCAGTTCGCCGAAGCCTTGCGGCATGTACCGCCCGCGCGGCAGAAGGAGGTACAGGCGCGAATCGCCGGCATGGATGAGTACGTCGCCAAAAGTCAGAAGCACACGCTGATGATGGAGCAGCACCGGGCGGACTACATCGCCACGCACCCCTACAGGCTGTCCAACGCGCAGAGGAACGACATCACCCGCCTGCTCGACCTGAACATCCGGCGCAACGGCCTGAACCAGAATGTCGCCATGGGCCATATCCTCCGGGTGAAGTTGCTCGCAGATGTTGCCGCCGCCAAAGACGCTGCATCCAGGGAGAGCTACCGCGCACAGATCGAGCGCGACGACGCCCGACGCCGCGCGGCGGAACAAGAGATGCGGCTGTTGGAGCCGCGCATCGCCCGGCAGAAGGCGATAGTGGCGCTCATCCCCGAAGACCAGCGCACCCTGATGGACAAGCTGCGCCACTACGACATAGACGTCTGGTGCGGGCGGATAGAAGCACTCACCATCAAGCGGGGCAGAATACAGGTCCTCCAACAAGTGCTTGCCGCCAAGCCTCCGAGGCAGCATCCGGGCACGAGTACCAAGGCATCGTTCGCCCCGCCCGAAGCTAAAACAGCTTCTTTCGACGCCGTCGCGGTCGGCGGGCCTCCGGCCCTGCGCCTGGCCCAAGCGGGGGCATCGCTGTCAACGCCACCCGCCGTCACGCAGAAAGAAGAAGCATCCCAGGAAAAGTCGGCCGCTGAATTCGCTTCCAGGGGTGTACAGTTGGATGCACAACTTGCCGCAATACTCAAGCCTCTTTCTCCTGAACAGCGGAAGAAGGCGGAGGCGAGCGTCGCCTTTCTGGATGCCGGGGACGCCAAAACCCGGCAGCACATTCGGATGTTGGAGCAGCACCGGGCAGATTATCTGGCCTTACACCCGAATCGCTTGTCCGACGCTCAGGTCGCGCTTGTTCAGAAGTTCAACTGGGATAAGATGGACCCCTACCGCATTGACGAAGGCATTCGGTGGGAGCAGAGCATCAAGCGCAAACTCCAAACGCACATTGACTCCTCACAGGATGCGCGTTCAAGGCAAGGCTGGCAACGGCAGATCGCAGCCATCGAGCAGCGGAGGCAGGCGGCGCAGAGGCAAATCCGCGAACTAGGGCCGGCGATCGCTCGCGAGGAGGCCGAGGTCGCGGCCATCCCGGAGGATCAACGGGTGAGAGTGGCAAAACTGCGTTCCTACGACTCAGAAATCTCGGCCTACAAGAACATCGCCCTCATGGACAAGCAGATGAGGATAGCGATCCTCCGCCAACAGATCGCCGGCACACTGCATGGGGGACGCCACGGCCAAGGCGCGAAAACTGGAACCTCGCTCACTCCACTCGACCAAGTGGGCATGAATGAGACACAGCCAAGCCATACAACAGGGCAATCTATTCTGGTTATAAGCCGCCAGAACACAGCCCCAGATACTGGGTTACTCCCCCTCCCGTTCCAAATGTTTGCGCCTCCGGCCAGACCCAACCCCCTTTTCAACGTAAACTGGCGGTTAGCCGATCTTGCCCGGCGGCTCTCTGATCTACGCCGGGGAAGTTCCCTGGAGTTAGCGCTTAAGCGGATCGCGATCCTGGGTGGCAGGCAGGATGGCGGGCTACAAACTATTCCGGCCACGCGCTACTACTTCAGCCCTGGGGTCATCATTGAGATACCCGCGAAAGATGGGGTAATTACCGGCCCTTTACGGATACACCCTGGGGGTTTTGATTACGACTGAAGACAACAGCCGGAAGACATGTCCGAGGCTGGCAATGATCACTGCCAGGGTTCGACTTGTGGCGTTCTGAATACGGCGAGGGCGAGATGATTAGAAACCAGTCATTCCAGCCTGAGAGCGGTCCTTGACAGCCCCCGCCGCCCGTGATAAACTGACGGCATGAACAAGACAGGCATTCTTGCCGCCCTCCTGTCCCTGCTGGGGGCCGCCCTCGCGCCGCCCGCCTCCGCCGACTACCGGCAGAAGGCGGAGGCGCAGATGGACTACATCCAGACGCACTTCTATGACGCGGCGGCCAGCCGCTACCACGGGCGCTCCCCGGACAAGCCGGGCGGGCTGCCGTATGCCTTCATGTGGGACAACGGGGTGCAGTTCCGCGCATTGGTGGACGCCGCGCGCTATGACCCCGCCAAATACAAGCCGCTGCTGGCGGCCTTCGGTGCCAGTCTGAGGCAGTATTACTGGGACACAAAACCTAAAGGCTCCCCGCCAGGCTTCAACGCCTACTGCTCCGGGCCGGGCGGGGACGACAAATACTACGACGACAACGCCTGGCTGGTGTTGGGGTACGTGGAAGCCCACGACCTGACGCACAGCCCCCAATATCTCCAGTGGGCGAATGAGACGCAGGCGTTCGTCCTGAGCGGCTACGATGACACCCTGGGCGGGGGCATCTTCTGGAAGCTGAAGCACGAGAGCAAGAACACCTGCGTCAACGCGCCCGATGCCGTGGCCGCCCTGGAACTCTCCACGCGCGGCGGGGGCCAAGCCCAGCGTGATTGGGGGGTGCGCCTGCACAAGTGGACGGATGCGACGCTTCAAGACACGGACGGCCTGTATTGGGACAACATCCGCGTGAACGGCACGGTCGAGAAGGCCAAATGGACCTACAACACGGGCCTGATGATCGAGGCCGACGTGCTGCTGTCCAAGATGCAGCACGATCCCAAAGCCTTGGCGGAGGCGGAGCGGTCGGCGGACGCTGCGATCAAACACTGGCAGGACCCGGAGACGGGCCGAATCGAGAACGGCGCGAACTTTACGCACCTGCTCTGCGAGTCATTGATCCGGCTGTATGAGGTGGACCACAACGTCGCCTACCTGAACGCCGTCCGCCGCCACGCCGCCTACGGTGACCGGTACGTCCACGATGCAGTCGGGGGCGGCTACTGGTCGGACTGGAAGGCGCGCGAACACAAGCCGGACGAGGCCAAGGAACTGCTCGAAAACGCTTCGGATGCCCGACTGCTCTGGCTGCTGGCGGCGTACCCTGACGGGGCTGCCCTGGCTGCCCGTGGCCTCCAGGCCGCCGAGAAGGGCAGGAGCGCGCAGGCGGAGGGTTTCTACCGTCAGGCCGCCGACAGCGACACGGAAGATGTGGAGTCTCGCTACCGTCTGTGGAGAGTGCTACAGCGGGAGAAGAAGACGAGCGAGGCGGCGGCGGAAGAGCAAGAGTTGACCAGTCTATCCCGCCGCGACGATCTGCGGAAGCGACTGGAAGCGATGGGGTGGCACAGCCCAGCATAGGGCTATGCCGAGAGAGCCGAGTGGTTGAAAACCGCTCGCTAGGCCAAGGGTCCTTTGGACGGGACACGGGATTAGGACACAACCCGTCCGCGCGGGGTCATATCCTTTGTCCGCAGGACACTTCTCCTAGCGAGCGGTTTTCAACCACTCGGCTCTCGGCCCGTCTCAGTACGGCCCCCGGATGTTCTCCGCCACCCGTGCGCCGTAGAACTCCCGTAACTGCTGATGCAGCGATGCCGACAGCGGCGGCAGGTCGCTGGCGGCGGCGTTCGCCTCGGCCATCTGCGGGTTCTTCGCGCCGGGGATGATCGCCGTCACCGCCTCAAAGTCCAGGCACCAGCGCAGGGCCATCTGCGCCATCGTCATGCCTTCCGGCACGAGAGGCTTCAGGGCGTCCGCAAGGTCCACGCCCATCTCGAAGGGCAGGCCGGCGAAGGTCTCGCCGACGTTGAACGCCTGTCCGTCCCGGTTGTAAGTGCGGTGGTCGGACGGCGCGAACTGCGTGTCCCGCTTGTACTTGCCCGAGAGCAAGCCGGAGGCGAGCGGCAGGCGGACGATGAGGGCGACCTGCGCCGCGCGGGCCTGGTCGAACAGCGTGTCAATTGGCTTCTGGCGGAAGATGTTAAAGATGATCTGGAGCGACGCCAGCCCCTCCTGCTTCAGACACGTCTCGGCCTCGTCCATGGACTCGACGCTGGCCCCAAAGCGCCGAATCTTGCCCTCCTGCTTCAGCTCGCGCAGCCACCCGAAGATCTCGCCATCCTCCAGAACCTCCGCCGGGATGCAGTGGAGCTGGGTCAGGTCCAATGCCTCGACGCCCAGGCGGCGCAGCGAAGCTTCGGTGTGGGAACGGACCGCCTCGCGTGTGAAGTTGGCCGCCCCGCCCGGATCGCCCGCGCGCCCCAGCTTGGTCGCCACGAAGAACGGCTCGGAGGTCTGGGCCAGGAACTTCCCGATCAGGGTCTCGCTGCGGCCCCCGCCATAGACATCCGCCGTGTCGAAGAAGGTCACGCCCCGCCCCGCCGAGGCGCGCAGGATGGCTAACGCCTCGTCCTCACTGACCTCGCCCCAGTCGCCGCCGAACTGCCAGCAGCCCAGCCCCACCTCGGACACTTCCGCTTCGCCCCCGTTGAACACTCTGTTTTTCATAGGCCCTCTATACCCAAAACAGGCGCGGCGTGGTATAGTGAGGGCCGCGAATAAGACTTCAACAGCGAACTTCAAGGGAGAACGGAATGGAATACCGGCCACTGGGCACGAGCGACGTGAAGGTTTCGGAGATCAGCTTCGGCTGCTGGACCATGGGCGGCCTGAACTGGGTCAACGGCAATCCTAACGGGTGGGCGAACGTGGATGAGGACGAGATCACGGCCGGCATCAAGACCGCCATTGACGCGGGCGTCAACCACTTCGACAACGCCGACGTTTACGGCAACGGCCGGGCCGAGCGGATGCTGGCGCGCGTCTTCGACAAGCTGGGCGTGAAGTCCGAGGACTTCGTTATCGCCACCAAAATCGGCCACTTCCCCGGCACCGCCGATCACGCCTACGAGTCGGCGCACATCCGCCACCAGTGCGAGCAGTCCCTGCTCAACCTGAAGCGGGACTACATTGACCTCTACTACTTCCACCACGGTGACTTCGGCCCGGACGCCCGCCTGCTCCCCGAAGCCGCCGCGACGATGGACGCCCTGGTCGCCGAGGGCAAGGTGCGCGTCAAGGGCCAGTCCGCCTACTCCGCCGACGACTTCGAGCGCGCCGTGCCCATCGTCAAGCCTCAAGTGCTGCAAAGCTGGGCGCACGCCCTCGATGACCAGTTCGTCCGCCCCGGCTCGCGCGTCGCGAACCTCATGGAGCAGCACGGCCTCACCTTCGTCGCCTTCAGCCCGCTGGCCCAGGCCCGCCTGCTGGACAAGTACGACCCCGCCAGCCCGCCCGCCTTCGAGCCGGGCGACCACCGGCGCGGCAGTGATGCGTTCGGCGCGAAGGCCATCGCTGCTCTGAAGCCCAAGCTCGGCAGGCTGAAGGCGCGCTTTGGGGACACCACGGAGGACCTCGCCGCCGTCGCCCTGAACTACATCCTCGCTCAGCCCCGCGTCGCCTGCGTCATCCCCGGATTCCGCAACGAGCGCCAGGCCCGCTGCAACCTCGCCGGCGTGGGCAGGGAATTGACCGCAGACGACCTGCACTTCATCCAGGAGACGCTGGCTTAACCCCGCCGCTGAGGGCCGGGCCTTGCGGCCCGGCCCGAACATTTTCCTCCCCCTGTTGACAAACCCCTGTGGATGGGGGTAAGATTGCTGCACTCCGTTCCCCGCCCTGGGGGACTACCACGCAAGATGGACAGTTGGCGCAGTGGTAGCGCACTTCGTTGACATCGAAGGGGTCACAAGTTCGAATCTTGTACTGTCCACTTTTTTCAGAGCGATTTAGCGATTCCACTCTGAGAAACAGCACTTCGTTTCGGTTTCCCTCTGCTCCCTCTCACCCAAAAAGAGGGAAAAATGCAGAAAACAGCACATAGTTCCGGACTTAGTTCCGGCCATCCCGACGTCAGCCTCAGCGTGGACGAACTGTCCTTCCACGCCGACGGCTGGCTCCTGGACTGCCAGGTCGGGCAGCACTCCAAGAACACGCTCTCGATCCGACGGTTCCTCGCCGATAAGCTTCTCTGGTTCCTCAATCAGCGAGGCCTCACGCGGTGCGGCAAGGCCGAACTCCGGCAGTTCTTTGCCTACGTCACGACCGGGCACGAAGCCGAGGGCGGCCGCTGGGGCAACCCGGCGATGCGCCGACCCGTCAGCAAGCGGACCGTCAACACCTACTACGGCCACCTGAACACACTGTTCCGGTGGATTGTTGCCGAGGGTGGCCTTCCCTCCTCCCCGATGGACACCATCGCAGTCCCGATCTCCCGCGCCGACCAGATCAATCCCTTCAGCGACGCCCAGATCGAGGCGCTCCTCTCCGCCGCCAAGCGGTCGCAGCACCCCCGGCGCGACGAAGCCCTTCTTCTTCTCTTGTTCGACACCGGCCTGCGTGCCAGCGAAGTCTGCGGCCTGCGGCTTTCCGACATCGACCTGCAGGCCAAGCGTTGCCGCGTCCTGGGAAAGGGCGACAAGCACAGGAGCCTCCCGTTTGGGGGTACGACGGCCAAAGCTCTGTGGAAGTATCTTGCTGAGGAGCCGCGCGAGCCGTCGGCGCCCGTTTTCCTTTCGGACCGCGGCCCCCGCGCGGGCGAGCCCCTGACCCGGTGGGGCGTGCGCCAGATCGTGGAACGGCTCGGCAAGGCGTCACGGATCGAGTCAGTCCGGTGTTCACCCCACACTTTCCGGCACACGTTCGCTGTCTCCTTTTTGAGGAACGGCGGGAACGTGTTCACGCTCCAGGAGCTGCTGGGCCATACGGACCTGAAGATGACCAACAGGTATGTCAAACTGGCTCAGGCAGACATCGAAAACCAGCACCGCCAATTCAGCCCGGTCGAAAACCTGAAAGGTAAGCGCAGGTAAACACCATGAGCCATCAAAAGGCTAGGAAACAACTGCTGCAAGTATCCCGCGACTTCGAAGCGAGGTGGCGTGAACTGCGCGACCTGCTCCAGGGCGAGGCCGAGTTCCTGTCTCGCTTTGACAGCGCCATCCACATGCAGGGGACGTGTGAGTATATGGAAGCAGAGTTGGAGCGGACTTTCGACAGTCAAAGAGTTGTCCTCTCTCAAGTGACTAACGAGTGGTTTTCTGCGAGCGACAAACTGGCGGAAGCCTCCGACGACCCAGACCTAAGCCGAAGGCTGCGCAGGGAATGTAGAGATGCCAGAGATGCCTACATGCAAACAAATGTCGAACTGAGTATCACCTATTACTGGCGGCTCGTGTATGTAGATGTCTGCGAGAGAGCTACCAAGATAGGCTGGGATCACAGACAGGCTTCGAGACTTTTTCAGGGGGCAATAAGAGATAATATGCGCCTGTGGGGACCTGTTGCTTATATGCAAGCTTTGTGTTCAGGCAAAGACGCTGCGGCCATGGCAGCACTTGTAGGCAGCCACACCGCAAGGACGAAGATTTTCGCGCGTTACAGGAGAACATTGGATTTACTGGTCAAAGAACAATACTCTGCCGAGGATGGGTTTGACCCAGCGACTGCCCATGCCCAAGCAAAGTACGATATTGTCCTTGAGACCATTCTTGACGATCTCGGCAACTGGGCATTCAAGGGTCAGGAACAAGAGGTCGGGGACCAGCCCATGATCAGCCTCGATGAAAAGCACTGGCCGGATTGGGACCGCATTCCGGGCGTTGCTATGAAGAGAGTGGATCAGGAAGGCAAGAGGCGGGCGATAGAACAGGTCAGCTCGGATCTCGTTATACAGGTGGCAGACGGTTTAGCCGGAACTACCATCAAAACCGCATCTCACGCACTTGATCCAGAGCAGATTTTGCTACTTACGGAGGAGCTGAACGAGAATTCAGCTCTTCTGCATCGTTTCGGTGAGGCAATTGACATGCTCCCACAACGAGATCGTGAAATTATTGATCTACATCTCAAGGGTTTGAGCCGCCGGAAGATTGCCCATGCGATCGGTATGCCGGAGGGAACGACAAGAACGCACCTCGACCGAAGCCTCGACAAGATTGCACGCGCATTGACCGGCCAGCCTCGGCAAAAAAATAAGAAAATAATTTAAAATTTCGTTTTTGGACTGTAGCCCAGAAATGCCTCCCACTGCAAAACAAAGTGAGGAGGCATTTCTTATGACCAAAACTACTAGCTTTATCGCACTGTACCATGGCCAAGTCGAAAGTCAAGCCAAAATTGTTGGTGTATCCGTCGAGCCGGATGTCGTGGCTTTCGTTGCCATGCGTCTTCTGCAGGATCCCCGCTACCAGAAATTGTCTGAAGGCGACCCCGTCCTGGAAGCACTCAAAAACGGCCGTCGGGAGGCCCTCCGGCTGATTGAGACAAGAGGCGCCGATGAAATCTGAGGCAGGCCTGGCGCGTGAACGCGCCGGGCTGAGCCTGGAACAGGCGGCGCGCCGCGCACGCATCGGGCCTGCCTATCTACGCAACATCGAATGCCAGGGCGGAGCCGGCTATTACCTGGCCCAGCGCCTGAGCGCCGTTTACCAATGTCGAATTGAGATCTTCTTATACGGGCCTATGCCTGCCGGTTCGGGGGGCAGAGGGATCGATCGGAGTGCGCTACAACGGAATCGCTGCCATCGTAAGCGCTCGTAAAACTGACACGACATGCCTGTCGAAACACGACAGGATTAACGGATTTACCTATCGCACAGAACGGCCCCGCGCTGGGAACGCGGGGCCGACGGCTCAACACAGAAAGGGTTGAAGAGATACTACCACATTTTACCACATTCCCCGACGGTCAGCAACCGACCGCAACCCGTTTCTACACGCGCCCGTCGGTGACGGCCAGTGGCACGCCCGACTACGGCTGACAGGAATCCAGTTTGATAGGAAAGACGCGGCTGCGCCGGTGGCCCATGGCGTCTCTCCATGCCCGTGGCCTCGCCTGTGCGCTCGTCTGTTCACACCACACCAGAGGAGAAAATTATGAGTGATGGCCTTCTGCCACACCACCGGGAAATGATCCGTCAATGTTCCGCCATCGCCGACGACGTCATAGAGGCTCGTGGTTATCGATCGGTTACCGCAAAGCCCGACATGGCGGACCTCGGATTTTCGCGCCCGCAGTCGCTCGTGCCGACTCTCGTCATTCCCATATGGAACATCCACGGGGAGGTCGCCTTTCATCACCACAGGCCGGACGAACCGCGCCGGAGGAACGGGAAACCCGTTAAGTATGAGTTCCCGCGCGGCATAAAGATGGTAGTGGACGTCCACCCGTTCGTACGCGAGGCCGTGCGTAACCCGGCAATCCCGCTCTTCGTTACGGAGGGCGTCAAGAAGGCGGATGCCGCAATCAGCTCCGGTGTCTGCTGTATCGCCTTGCTGGGCGTCTGGAACTGGCGCGGCACGAATGAACACGGCGGCAGGACCACACTCCCCGACTGGGACGGGATCGCACTGAAAGGCCGCATCGTCTACGTGGTCTTCGACTCCGACGCGGCTTCCAACCGGTCCGTCCAGACGGCTATGATACGCCTGAAAGAGTTTCTTGACTCAAGGGGCGCTCAGACAAAGATCATTTCTTTGCCTCCGTGCGCGGACGGGAGCAAGGTCGGCCTCGACGACTATCTGGCCTCCGGAAAAAGCCTTGACGTTCTTCTTGAGAGCGTCGCGAGTGATCGCACACTCCCGGAGAACAGGCATGGCCCAGAAGGAGGCAAACTCTCGGCAGCGCAGAGACTGATCCAGATCGGTATGCAGGCTGAGTTATTCCCCTCAGATCGTGATGAACCCTTTTGCCGATTCCGAGATGACGGCAAGGAGCAGACCTGGCCGGTGCGTTCGTCCGCGTTCCGGGGCTGGCTCACGCTGACGTATTACAAGGAGTCGGGCAAGTCGCCGTCCTCACAGACACTGGAGGAAGCGCTGCGCCTCCTGGAAGCGAAGGCCCTCTTCGAGGGCAGATGCCATCCCCTCGCAGTGCGCATGGCCCGAGGCGAAAACGGGATCTGGATGGACCTCGCAGACAGCCAGTGGCGCACGGTCCATATCGGCCCACACGGATGGCAGGTTGTTCCCACGGCTATCCCGATGTTCCGACGATACGCAGTCCAGGCCGCCAGCGTAGAGCCAACGCAGGGTGGCCAGATCGAGATGCTGCGTCAGTACGTCCGAGTACGGGACGAACAAGCTTGGCGGCAACTGGTGGCGTGGCTCGTCGCCTGCTTCTTTCCCGACATCGCACACCCGGTCCTAGTGGTCCACGGGGAGCAAGGAAGCGCGAAAAGCAGCCTGATGCGACTGCTCAGTTTACTGGTGGATCCGTCGAGAGTGCCTCTACGGTCCGAGCCGCGCGAGTTGTGTGACTGGATCCTGGCTGCCGACCATTCCTGGCTTATTACACTCGACAACGTGTCAAACCTGCCCGGATGGTTATCCGACGCCATCTGCCGGGCAGTCACGGGCGAAGGGTTCGTCAAGCGCCAGTTGTATACGGACGCCGACGATATTATCGTGTCATTCCGGCGGGTTGTGGCTTTGACGGGCATTGGGGTCGTGGCCGAGCGGGCGGATCTGCTCGACCGCTCCATCCTGATGTGTCTGGAGCCGCTAACACCTGAAAACAGGCTCTCGGAAGAAGAACTGCTGGCCTCGTTCGAGGCGAACCGATCTGCCATTCTGGGTGCCCTCCTGACGGCGGTTTCCGGTGTTTTGACGCAGTTGCCACACGTCCACGTCGACAGGCTTCCTCGCATGGCGGACTTCGCTCGGATTGGCGTCGCGGTCGAACATGTTCTCGGATGGCCTCAGGGATCGTTCCTCCACGCCTACTCAGGCAATATTGCTGAGCAGAATGACGAAGCCCTATCGGCGTCACCTGTGGGTGAGACCATTATGGATTTCCTCTCCAGTCACCCGGGCGGGTGGTCCGGGACCGCCCAAGACCTGCTGAGAGCCTTGGAAGACCGGTACGGTGAAAAAGTGACCAAAAGGCAGGGGTGGCCTCGGGTACCCAGGAGTCTCGGTAACCAGTTACGCCGCATTGCACCGAATCTACGTTCCATCGGCTTTGACGTCGCCTTTGACAAGAACCATGGTGGTCGCATGATCACGTTTTGCAGACGACGGCGGGAAAACAGCGCCCCCAGCGCCGCATCGTCACGTTCCCATCAGCCCGGGAACCAAGGCGCGGCTGAAAACTCACCAGGCGCGGCCGGAGATGCCGATAGGGTGACGCAAAATGCTGGCGGCGCAGCCCAATACCAGCGGCGCGGCGAAGGTGACGCAAGTTCTCGGCCGGATTCTGGTGAATCGAGCGATCAGGAGATTCGAATATGACATATCGAGGAGTGGCCGGAACCGAGAATACGGCTATCTCCTTGCTCTATGAACTAGCCGATCTAGGCATCACAGCTTCGTGGGATTCCTCAAACGAACAGCTTATACTGAAAGGGCGGATCCAGGAGTTGACAAGTGAAATGAGGGAACTCCTGGCAAGGGAAAAGCCGCAACTAGCGCTTCATCTGACCCGGCAGGAAAGTCCAATACAAGCGAACCAGTCTCACAGACTATGGGAAGCGTTGCGTGCCCGAGGTCGGGTACGAATCAATTCAGAGGTCCTCGGCGAAGTCGTGTATTTTGCCCGAGACGATGTTCTTCTAATGACCGACGAGCAGGGGCTCTGTGATGGGTGCGTCGTTTACCGTACACACGAACTGGAACTGGTTCGGGATGTAAGTCCTTCACACTTGAAGCTTATTCACATGGTGAAGAAAATCTTCGGCGGTGAGTTGATCCCCTAGGACAAGCGACGTCCCGTTGATCAGGGCTACGCCACAATCGTGGCTCCTGCATGAGTTGGATCTGGCCTCTGGGCGCAATACTGGTGGCTGGCACGTCTGGGTATCCGGACACCCCGTGCTGAAGCAATCCTACTGGAACAGAGGGTGCAGTGGACGTCGGAGGGCATTTATTTTAATTCATCCCGACAGATGCCCGGGTGGTCACAGCGGCGACAGGCCGCGCAGAACACGGGAAGGCGCGGCAGATCACGGCGGCGGATGGCCGCCGCCGAAGACAGGAGGTGCGCCCGGGTGCGCTCGGACTGGCACGGGTCGAACCGCTCGCGGAACTGCACCCCTGCCTCCTCGCCCTCACCGCCCGCCAAGTTGTAGGCTTCGACGTAATCCACGTGACGGCCCGTGGCCGCGTGAAAGCCTAGGTCCTCGATGTAGAGCTGAGTCCGTGAAAGGTCCTCACTCTGCACCTCGCGCCGCGACTTGATCTCCCGCAGCGTCTCCTCGCCCTCTCGCCTCAAGATCACGTCGTTGCGCCCCACGATCGTCAGGCCGCCCTCGAACACGACCTCGAAGGGGACCTCCGCGTGCGTCACGACACCTATCCGCGCCCTCTCGTCCGTCAGGTAGGCGGCGACCTGTTCGGTGGCGGCCCGGGCCAGCGCCTGATAGGCCTCCTCGGAGGCATACGGCAGCAGCAGGTGCCGCTCGATCAGCGCGCGGGCCAGGTCCCCCGGGTCACCCTCCGCCGCCTGCCCGCCGATGGCGGCGGCGTGGACCTCGGCGAGCGCGTCGTGTCCGCCCTTGCCGAATCCTTCGGCCTCGTTCGGCGCCGCCGCCCACCCATAAAGCGTCCTCAGCTTGAACAGGTAAGGGCAGCGCAGGTAGGCACTGATCTGCGAGAACGTCAGGACGAGTGCCCGCTCTTGGATGCGCGCGCGGGGCGGCAGTTTCCGTTTCTGTGGCAACTTCGCCGTCGGCGACTGGGCCGACCTCTCTTTGTGGACTGTCTGGACGTCCGGGCAGCAGGCGAAGGTTTTGAGGAACGACGAGGTGCGCTGGGGGCGTGCCAAGGCGGGGTCGGGCGCGAACGTGCAGGTCAGAAACTTTTTGGCCCGCGTGGCGGCGACGTACATCAGCCTGGTCTCCTCAGCTTGAGTGGTATCGTAGCGGGCGGCATCCCGCACAGCTTCGCGCGGCAGGATGTGCCATTTTGTGCGGCCGTAGGTCTGGCCATTATGAGGGAAGCGCCCCTCGGCCATGCCGGGGACGAAGACACAGCCCCATTCTTTTCCTTTTGACCGATGGACCGTGCTGATCGCCACGGCGTCCGGCTCGGCCAGCGCCGTGCCGCCTTTCTCGGAAGTCTCCCCCGGGTCCTCGAAGAACAGGGGCGCCTCGCCCTGGAGCCAGTCCGCGAAGTCCGCCAGCTTCTCGGCCGGTGAACGGCGGAAGCGCAGCAGGTCGTACTCGTCGATGGCCTGGCTGAGCGCCCCCAGGCTGCTCATGACCGCCGGCCCGCGCGTCGCGCCCGCCGCGCCGGGCGGGACTCCTTCCTCGCGCAGGCGCATCACGCCGAGCAGTTCCTGAAAGAGTTGCTGCAAGTTACAGACCTTTTCGCCGTCCTCCCTCGTCTCTGCATCATTCGTCTCTGCCTCCGTTCCGGCTGCCCCATCGTCGCCTGTTCCCATCCATTCCTGATCCACCATCTCGAGCTCACCCATTCCCGTCCCCTCCCGCTCCGACCAACTTCTGCCCGTACCGCGCTTTTTGCTCCACCAGATAAGCCGCGCCGTCGGCGATCTCCGCCGCACTCAAGCCCAAATCGGCATCCCGCCAGGCCTGCACCACGCCGTCCGCCGTCACCGCACGCCTGCCCACGACCTTGCCTCCTTCGCGGACCAGTTCGGGCCGTTCGGCCAGGAATAGGAACGACGCAACGACCGCCCGCACCTCCGGGGCGGCGAACAGGCCGCCCAGCCCCGACACGTGGCAGGGGATGCCCGCCGCCGTGAGCGCCTCCACGATCGCTCCCGCCGACTGGCGGACGCTACGGCACAGGACGGCGACGTCGCTGTAGGTCAGGCCGCGCGCCGGGTCGTCCGGGCGGTCCTGGAACGGCGTGCCGATTATGTCCTGGATGCGGCCCACGATGTAATCGGCCTCCTCTTGAAGGTTATCGAACCGCCCCGCCTGCAGGTCACCCGCCTCGGTCACCTGATGCCCACCGGCCGTCATGGCTTGCTCGCCCGCCTGCGATCCCAGGAGATGGTGTGCCGCCGTGATGACGCCGGGGCTGGAGCGGTAGTTGGTGTCCAGGCGTTCGACACGCGCGTGATATCGGTCGGCAAAGGACGTGACGTAGCGGACGTTGCATCCGCGCCAGCCGTAGATGGCCTGGTTGCCGTCGCCGACGGTGGTGACCGGCACCCCGAGGTCCGCGAAGGCCCGGATTAGGCGCTCCTGGATGGGATTCACGTCCTGGTACTCGTCCACGTACAGTGCGCGCACGTTGTCCGCGATATGGGCGCGCAGGCGCCGGCAGTGCTCGTCGTCGGTGTCCCCCAGCGCGTGGAGCGCCTGGTGGAGCAGGCCGGTATGGTCCATGGCGCGCTCGCGCCGCATCAGGTGCTTAAAGCGGCGGCAGGAATCTTTAAGAGGCGCGGACACTTTGCCCCAGTCCACGTCGCCCTCGCGCAGAACGGTCAGGACGTCCAGGTAGGCGCGCAGGTCCCAGGCGGTCCGCTCCAGGGGGTCGCCCGCGTGCGGACCGTCCACGAGGCGGACCCGATCCAGCCCCAGGGCGTGGTAGTTTTCCTTGACGAGGAGGTAGACCTGAGCCTCAGTGAGCAACCTGTATGAAGTGTAGCGCGGCAGGTGCCTCTTGAGGAGCCCGAGGCAGACGGAGTGGATGGTGCCGACCGTCATCTGAGACAGGCCGGGCATTGGCCCAAGCCGCTGGCCGGCGACGAGCAGGATGCGCTCCCGCAGCTCTTGCGCGGCCTGGACGCCGTATGTGGTGGCCACGATCGAACCCGGCGGCGTGCCTATCGCAACACTGTCCGCGATCAGTTCCGCGATCCGTTGGGTCTTGCCGGACCCTGCCTGTGCGATGACTTGCCTATGCTTTCTCGATTCTTCGATTACTTCAACAACCACATCGTTCCCCTGTAATAATACGTCGGATAAACGTCGTTTCAATACTACGAGATATTTTACACTCAAAAACACGTCGAGTCAATAGCTGAGCCTATGGATTTTGTTGCGTCTTGCGCGGACGTCCGCCTTTAGTCCTGTTCGGGGAGATACGTGTCCGGCCTCGGGGATTGCGGAGCGGGGTGTCGACCCCATCAGGGAACAGGGTGGCTATTTCTGACTGCAGTGCTGCGGCGAGCGTCACGGCAGTGCTGCGGCGCGGTTTTGTTCTGCCCACTTCCAGATCCCGGATAGCGTTGACACTGACGGATGTGTAACTGGTCGGGTCGCTGTCGGCTAGGCCAGCACAGCGCATCGATAACTGGCTCCGGGTCATCAGTGCAGCATCACGTGCTGCGCGCAACGGGTTACCCTGGGGATTATCGTCCGTCTGCTGCTCTGTCGCTGATGGTGGCATCGTTCCTCAATACGGCCTCCGGCCCCAAGAAACCTGCTGGGCCAGCCCGTAATGGCCGCCCCCAGGGAAAAGGTCGCTCTTGTGTCTATCCAGAAGAAGACAAGGAAGACAAACCCTGACGCCCCGGCGCAGGTGCCCGAAGACTTTGTAACCGCAATTTGTATTTTTAGGGTTGTGCTACAATACATTTAGCGGTTACACGGTTATTATATCACAAGGACGACGAAATGACGGACGAAACTATTATAGCGCATCGCACGACGGTCGAACACGGCCTTACAGACATGCCGGCAGCTGGTGGCCTTGCCCTGGACGGGCTGACGATGGAGCGGCTAATCGACCACTGCCTCCGGATGCGCCCCGACGAGGCCGCCCGCAAGGGGGACAGCACGCTGTGCGTCACGCCCTTGATCACGCGGCTGATCGTGGACGGGCAGGTGCATGAACTGGCCCTGGAGCAGGGCCGGTGGGGGGCCCTGGAGGTGCGCGTCTCTTCCGACCCCCAGCGCTCCGCCCTCTTCCAGCAGATCAAAGAACAGCTCCAGAATAGAGAACAGCTCCAGGTGACAGACGCTCCTCCAGACCCGGAAGCGGTGGGTGGTGGGACTGGAAAGAGCCGCCGCAGGCGTGCGGTCAAGCAGGACGGGTATTCCGAGGAAGAGCAGATTGTGCGCGGCATTCGCCACTTTGTGCGCGCCGGGCAGGCCTTCCGGATCTACAGTGACGCGGGCGTGACCGGCGAGTACCCCAACAACGACCCGGCCCTAATCAGGCGCCTCCTGGATAAGAAAGCGGTCCGGTACGAGCGCATCTTCCGCAAGACGCTCCTGGACGAGACTTCCCGCACCTGGTGGACGCCCGAGCAGGTTTCCCAGCTTGAGGGCTACCTCGACGGCACTCTGGCGAGCATCCGGCGCGGCCAAGTCAGCGAGGCCCACCTGATTAAGGGGAAAATCACGGCGGCCATCTCGGACAACGACAACGTCACTGACGACGGCCAACCGGACAGTGCCGATGGCGGCGAGAACGGAACTGTCCGTCGTCGACGGGGTCGGCGCGGGAACAAGGTCTATTTCCGACAAGCCTTCACCCAGCTCTGGGAGGATACAGGCGCGAATTTGGTCCACACCATCGCCATAAGTGATCGGAGTCGATTATGTCGTGATGCAGACCTGGAGACGGCCATGCTCGAGCGCATGGCCCAGCACGGCACGCGGCTAGTCGGACTGATGGAGGACCTCTCCTCCCTGGACGTCTCCGATCCCCTCCGCAAGGGTCTGACCTACCTGATCGCCAGCGTCAACGAGCAGCGGCTGACCGAGATCGCCCAGGCCTCTTTCCGGGGCACGATGCAGCGGCTGCGGTCGGGCCGCCCCGGCGGAAAGCCGCCGTGGTGGCTGTGGCGCGACGAGGACGGGCGGACGCTCGTGCGCGAGGACTTGCGGCCCCTGGTGGCACGCATCGTGGAGATGAGCCTCTCGGGCATGGGCGCGCGGGCCACGGCGACGCGCCTGCACAAAGAGGGCATCCAGGTGGACGGCAAGAGCCTGACCCTGATGCAGGTCCAGTACATGGTCACCAAGGACGTCCTGGCGGGCAAGCAAACATTCTGCGGCCTCTCCTGGGACGTCTACCCCCGCCTGATCGACGACGAGACCCTCGCCGACCTGCGCCGTGGGCGGAAGGGCAGGGCGGAGGGGACCGCGCGCCTCAACGACGAGCGCACCTGGGCGCGGCACACCTTTGCCGGCGTCCTGCGCTGCGCGTGCGGGGCGCGTATGGCCTGCACGACGCCGTCCAAAGCCCGGCGGGCGGCGGGCGAGACGGGCTACTGCCGCTGCGAGGCCTCCAACAAGGACGCTAACAGGGACGGCGTGCACGCGTGGCTGAGCGAGCACCAACTGGATGATTTTTTCGGCGAACTCCTGCGCCACCACCCCGATCTGCTCGCGCGCACACTCTCGGCGGGGGATGGACGGGCGTTGGCGGCGTCGGCGCGGCGCCAGCACCTGGAGGAGCGGCTCGCGTCGGCGGGGGCCGTATACGCTCAGAAAGAGGCCGCCGCGCGGACTCAGGCCGAGGCCTCGGCGGCGGGCCTCGGCCTGGGCGAGGAGACGCCGGGGTACGAGTCGGTCGTGTCCGGTCTGTGCGAGAGCCTGCTGGCGGAGGAGAGGGAGGCGTTGCACGCCCTGACCCTGGAGCTGTCGCGGGCGACGGGCGAGGCGGGGCATCACCGGCAGGCGGCGCGCGCATTGGAGGCGGCGCGTGAGCTTTCGGGCTGGGACGACCTGGATAAAGAGACGAAGAACCGGCTGCTGCGGGTCCTGCTGGACCGTGTGGTGGTGTACGCCATGGGCCGGATGCGCCCCGGGCGTGGCCGTGGCGGCTACCTGGAGATCTGGCTGGCGGGCGTGGACGTGCCGCTGCCGCCGGTGACGATGAGGCGTGGCGCGGGCAAGACTGTTTTGCTGCCGACGCCCGCCGAGTGGATCGCTGATATCTTCTCTGGCACGTTCTTCGCAGACGTGCTGCCGCCCCAGACGCATACAGCCGCCGAGACATACGTCTCTGAGCTCTCGGCCGCAGGGGGCTCGTCGGTCGTGGAACCCCCCTCGGCAGAAATCCTCTCGGCAGAAATCCTCTCGGCAGAGATTTCCTCCGGCGGATAGCGGCCGACGTAAGAAAGCCTCCGTGAGGGGGCTTTTTTCATGGCTCTTCATCAGGCTGACAGGTCACCACCGGACATTACTGGGCGCACCCCGGTGGTGGTCTCGGCGGGATGGCGTGACTGGGCAACTCGCGTTGCCGGGGTCTCTGTCAGAAATCCCTCGCTTTTGTTTTCACCCAATCCCTCCGTTCCCAAAGCCCCTCCAAAAATAAATCGGCCGATTTTTAGCCGATGCGTGCTCTTTCCGAATGAAGCGACAACATACAGGATAGGGCCAGAAGATCGCCCCGAAATTCGCCTGCAAGTCCGGGCGTCTGGCGACCCTGCCAGGACGTTCGGATGCGCGGACGGCGAAGAGAAAGACAAAGCGAAGAGAAAGACAAAATGGACACTGAAATAGGCATCAAAGAAATAGACATCAAAGTGAGCCGCGCCGGGTTCAACACGATCCTGGCCGCCCTGCGGTTCTGGCAGGAGAGGGATATGGCCCACGGGGCGAACCGCTCGGACCTGATCCAGGGGATCGCCTGTGACGAAGACGACGACACGGGCCTGGACGAAGCGGGCATCGACGAGTTGTGTGAACGCATCAACTGCGGCCAGGGACTGACACCAGAGACGAGGGACGAACCCGCCGGCGCCCCGGGGCTGCTGGCTGAGGCCCCCCGCACCCATTACTACCTCCTCACAATATGGGGCGACGTGGATGCGGACCTTCTAGGCCCATACCCCACCCCCGAGGCTCGCGATGAGGCGGCCCGAGCGTTCATGCGCGATGAGGGAGACGAACACGGTGTTCATTTCCTGGATGTCACGACCACGCCCGGCGGGCCGGTCGATGTCGAGGTCGGCGGCTACATGGGCGGCTTCTTCATGGACGACGAAGGCGATAACGATGACGACGAGGATGACGACAACTCCGGCGACGACGAGGACCCCGGACAACGACCGCCCCTGGAACGGCAGGCGGAGGACGAGAGGAAGAAATGAGCGAGATGGAAAAAGGCAGGGAGATCGCGATCAGTCGTTTCATCTCGGCGGGGGGGCTTAACGATCACCATCAGGATACGTCCACGCTCCTGCGCGAGGCGGCAGTCATGATGGACCGCGTCTGCGGCGACCTCTTCGGGCCGGTGTTCTTCGAGGGCGCCGACGGCAGGATCTATTCTCTGACCCTCGGCGCCTCTATCGATGAGGTCGACCCCGATTACGTCGAAGACGTCTTAACAGAGGCGTCTCCAGGCTATCACGCCGGCGGGGCTCGGGCATGACCCGAGGACAGGAAATAAGGAACCCATGCTGCTAGTCAGCGTCTTCTGGGACAACGAGGTGAGCGGCCAATACGCGATGTTGCTCGGCGAAGGCCAGACGGTGCAGGAGACTGAAGAGGCGTTTTACGAGCAGTGGTCACGCTGCATTCGGGCCCTGCAGGAGGAAGACCCGGATGACGAATGGGGAACTGATGAAGCCGTTGGGTGGATGCGCCAGAACGGGTGGAGGATGGAAAGCTTTGAGGATAAGCTGGAGGTGGATATCGCCTGAGCGGTAATGTCCGGGTGGGCCCGACCGCCGGTCGCGCGGTGTACATTCTCTTCGCGCGGTGTACATTCTCTCCCGGATGGTAATCTTCTCAGCGGACCTGTGGCACCGGCTGGCGGCTTTCGCCGGACCGGGACCTCACCAGACAAAGAGGCGCAGGGCATGGTAGGCGCTCCGGGCGGCCTGCTGTTGCGGCTCCCGGCCAAGGCGGCGCAGGCCGTCGGCGACCTGGCGGCGCTGCGGCCAAAGGGCGGGGTGCTGTTTCTCCGGCTGGGATGTCGCCACGTAGTCGGCGAGCTTTTGATAATCAATTTCCTTCGGCTGGGGTGCGAACTGGTACATGGCGTCAGGCCCTCTGCCTCCAGTTTACCCCACTGTTCTCCTGATCTTAGCAGCCCCCGCCTCGAAATCTTCGGCCTGGAGCTGTTTCCCTGGTCCCTCTTGTCCTTCCCTATTACGTAAGCCTGTGGGCCGCAAAGACAGTGTGCCACGGGATGCGCTTGGGGGGATGTCGTTAGTAGATGCTCACGGTACTTGATCTTTGAGGAGATTGAACGTCCAGTACCAAAAAGCCGATTCAAAATTAAATCAAATATTTTCAGCTCCGGGTGTGCGTCTTTCGCCCTCGCGGCATGACTATAAGGTCGGGGAGAGACTACCGCCCCTATCATATCAGTCCCACGAGAACGATCACATGAGGTTATTTTGGATTTAACATCAGAGTTCACAAAATCAGATTTCACGAAACCGGCCAGCTCTGCTGACGGAACCCCGGCGCCCGCAGGTCAGGACTTCCGCGAGGCCCTACGGGATGACACCGCGTACGGGGAGGCGTTGCGTGAAGCACAGAAGACCCACGCCGTCATCAACGCGGAGGCTCGCCGCGCGAAGAGGCTCAAATGCGAACCCTTCGCCCGCTACTCCCCGGGTGAGTATAACCGCTATCGGCGCCAGCTCGAGGATCATGAGCGCCAGATGGAAGAGATTCGCGCGAAATACGCGGGCCAGCCGCGCGTGCGGCTGCATGTGTCTCTGGCGAACCTGGGCACCGGGCTCGTGGCGGCTCGTGAGGCGGCGGGCAAAAGCCAGGCCGAAGTTGCTCGCCTCCTGGACACGCCCGTTGCCGAGATCCAGCGCCTGGAGGCCCGTGCCTATAGAGACCTGCCACTGGCTCAGATCTCAGCAGTATTGGAGGCAATCGGACTGAATCCTGCCACGACCGTGTGCCTCTGGAACGCCGTGCCGGACCTGAAAGGGGCGTGCCGGACCTGAAAGGGGCGTGCCGGACCTGAAAGGGGCGTGCCGGACCTGAAAGGGGCGTGCCGGACCTGAAAGGGGCGTGCCGGACCTGAAAGGGGCGTGCCGGACCTGAAAGGCCGGATTTCCATCCCATGAGACCATCTGTCTGGCCTGACTCGCTGCCCCGGACCGACGGAGGGCAGTGGGACAGCCCGTACCAGCTTTGAAGTTATTGCGAAATTTTCCGCCGCCTGTGCGTCTTCACCCGATCCAGCACTACACATATATCAATGAAGGTCCTCTCCAGGGCCCGCCAGCAGGGCGCCACTGCGGCCGAGGTCGGCCGCAACTGTGACGCCCACGTCAAAAGTCAATCGAAAAATAAATCGAAAACAACTTAGAAATCGATCTCGCACCCGCGCCATTCCTGGCGGCACGCACGAACACATCAACATGAATACACTCACAGACAACCTAACCACCCCTCCACAGACCGTGGAGACCGCTATCCTGCCGCACAACGCGGTGGAAATCGACCATTCCCGTGCGGAGAACGCAATCAGGGAGTTTCAGGTTAAGCTCCTGCGCTCCGGCAGGCCGACGAACCCGCAGTCCCCCCCTCGGGCGAGGGGCCGGAAATCAAAGGGCGCTTTGCCCTCCTCCCCCGGCAATGTACAACCCCTGAAGGCGCAGCTCCTGCGCGTCCCGGTCGCTTCCCTGGGGGCCAGCGCCGCCCAGCCCCGGCGCGCCTTCGACCCTGATGCCCTGCAGGAGCTGGCGACCTCGGTCAAAGCGCGGGGCGTCCTCCAGCCGATCCTGGTGCGTCCGGCCCCGGTGGCCGCCGGCACCGACAAGACCGGTATGCCTACCTACGAGATCGTCGCCGGCGAGCGGCGGTGGCGGGCGAGCCAGCAGGCCGGCCTTGAGGACGTCCCCGTCCTGGTCCAGCAGTGCAGCGATGACGCGGCCGCGGAGATCGGCCTCGTGGAGAACCTGCAGCGCGCGGACCTGACGCCGCTCGAGACCGCCGGCGCGCTGGCGCGGATGACGGAGCAGGGCTACTCCATCCGCAAGCTGGCAAACTGTCTCGGCAAGCAGAAGGGCTGGGTGGAGCAGCACCTGCTGCTGGTGCGCCTTCCCGAAGACCTGCGCGTCATGGTCTCCGGGCGTCCGGATACGCTGACACACGCCCGCGAGCTGCAGAAGCTCACGAATGAGGCACTTCGCGCTGAGCTGATCGCGTCCGTGCTGGACGCGGACCGGCCGCTGTCGCTGGCCGGACTGCGCAAGCGAATCCGCCAGGCCTTCGGGCAGGCCCTGGGCGGCGAAACACCTTTCCAGGAAGCGGGGGAGTCGCAGGGGGAGAATCGGCAGGACGCTCCCGGCGCCTCACAGGGAACTGTGTCCGTAGCAGACTTGTGCGCCGATGACGACGCCCCCTCTGCCGCCTTCGGTGTCAATGCCGGGGATGAAGAGGCGGGCGATAGCGAAGGGTCAGACGATAATGAGTCAGCCCGGGACATGGCTGTCGAAGAGGGCATCGATGCGGCGGGGCTGCTGCACCAGGAGACCCTCCTCGCCAACGTCCGGGCTCTGCAGCGAAAGTTGCCTGCGTTGCGCGCCCCGGCCGCGACCGAGGCACGTGAAAGCTTGGTCGGGGAGCTGTCGGCCCTGCGAGACGCGATCGTGGCCCTCCTGGGGGACTGGGGCGTGACGGGCTGAACCAGGGGCGCGGCCCGACGAAAGCGGGCCGCGCCCACAGGCACTACCAAGATCCTGATCGAAATCCCACAAAGATAGCCCGTGGGCAGAACACGAATGAGAAAGATATGAAAGTGCAGACCATGAAGAAAGAGCAGAATATGACGAGTGATGTCCTTGAGGACCAGGAGGGGACTTCAGCGGTCCGGACGGACATGGACGAACATTGGAAGCGCTTTGCCGCGGAGAATGACTCCGAGGCGAAGGTCGCAGGTAAGTTCACCACCGACAGGGTGTCTTGCCGGGGCGACGTCTTTTACGTGCGCCGCGACACCCAGAAGGTGCACGGCAAGTACGGCCCGTCCTTCCGCGACGGCAACTATTTCGGAGTCGTACACACGGGCCGACCCGACAGCACAGGCCGGATGGTGCTGGTGGGGATCTACCACCGCAGGCAGGGCCAGTGGTTCCGCGAGGACCCGGAGACGGGCGAGGAGACCTACTTCGGTGAGGCCGTGGAGCCGTACACGATCGAATACCTGGAGGAGTGCGAACGCCTCGTCTTCGGCAACAACCTCTGACAGGAAAGGACGCGGTCGACCGGGAAGATGAAAAACAGGATGAAAAACAGGACGATACAGACGACAAAACGTCCGGCGGCGCGTCACACGAAGCATGGCACGGCCGAAGGCCGGGATGCCTCTGAAGGACGCCCCGGCCACGGCGATACGAATGAGGGCGGCTTTGACGACCGGGCAGGGACTGAGATCGAGCGTCTGCTCCGTCAGGGCGATACATCCGTTGATGTACACGACTGGGACGGAGCCATCACCTGTTACCGCGCGGCCATGGCACTGGATCCGTACCACCCCGAGCCGCGTCCGCTGCTGGTCGATGCGCTCTACCGCCGTGCCCATGCCTGCCCGGAGGCGGAAGCCTACCGGGACGAGACGGTCATGGCCTGTGAGGAAGCGTTGCGGTTTGACCCGGACTGTTCCACCGGAGCCCACTTCCTGACGCGGACGCTGCAGGACCTGGGCCACCAGGAGGAAGCCTACCGGCTCCACGAGCAGGCGATGCTGCGTAAGATTCGGGGCGCACCGGACCTGATCGTGGACATCGGTGACGGAGGAGCCAACACCCTCGCCAGGAAGATGCTCTTCTTGAATACTCTGATCGTGGATGGTCTGCATCTGATGGCAGCGTACGCCCGCGAGGTCGGGGGTAAGCCGATCTGCTGGGACGGCTACCTTTCCAAGCCGGTCGCTGAGTAGGCTATCAAGACTCCCGCAAAGACGGCCAGTGCGAGTACTTCGCACTGGTCGTCTTTCTACCCTGTTCACTCTGCCGCCGATAATGCCGATGCTGCTGGCAACGATGTCCTGGGGCGGCCACACGGCCTTCTATGGCATCGGAAAAAATCTATGGCGTCCGAAGAAATCGACCATCAGAGGCCGCGTCCGGCCATGCCGTGAGTACCCCCGCTCGATACCAGCCCGCCTCGGCCCCCGAGCGGCGTGACCGCCCGCGCTTCCGCGGACCGCCACGCTGTTTTGGTTTGCTCCGCTTCCCGGAAGCGCCGCCCTTCCCGGGGCCGCGGCGTTTCGGCGCTCGCTCCGGCACGTACCAGTGGGGGGCCGCCTCCGCCTTCTGAGGTCCGCTGGCGCTGGCGCGCAGCCAGCGGAGCACCTGCCACAGGGACTGGCAGTCGACCTCGAGGTAGCGCTCGATGAGCTGCATCTCCGCGCTCTCCCGTGGATTCTCCCGCGCGTACGCCTCCCACGCGAGAACCATGGCAGAAAGGCCGTCGGCGAGCTGCTCGGGGTAATCGACGGCGTGCGCTGGCGAGTGAGTCCCGAGCGCCTTCGCGATGCTCTTGAGGTCAAAGGCCCACGCACCCGGGAGGGCGACCGGGCCGTCGTGGAAGGTCTTCTGCACGTCCGCCCAGGGCAGGCCCGTCAGGAGGCCCAGGCCCGTTCGCTCCGCCGCGCGTTTCGCCTGGCCGATTTCGGCGTGTGACCAGTGGTATAGGGCCGCGTCCCCGCCGAACACCCCCCTCTCCCCCAGGAACCCGAGGAACTCCTCGAGCATCCGGCGCTCGCTGGCTGCGTCCTCGCGGGCCGCGGTGAAACACTGGAAGTGCCACTGCCCGTTCTCCTCCCACCCGCAGCCGGCCTGGAACACCATCTCCCGGCCGGTGAGGTCCAGCAGGCCGGTGCTGCTGCCCGGGTCGTCGAACCGGACATTCAGGTTGGAAACAAACTCAAAATCCACGAAAAGTTCAACGGCCTTGCGCGGCGGGATCGCGCTGGCGGGAACGACCGACGGCTGCCCCATTCGGTTGGCCTGCAGGACGGCGCGGATCTGCGGGCATGTCTTGGCACCCAAACCCGGGATGGCCTCGAACGGGAACCTGTGGGGGTCCATCGCGAGCAGGTCGTCCAGGCACCGGACTCCTTGGAGCGCGAGTGCGGCAGCCTGCTTGTCGCCGACGCGCGGCAGCCAGTGCAGAGGTCGGCCCGGGATGAACTCGGCGCCGATCCGCTTCTTGGCCCGGCTCCAGGGCTCGTCCTTGTCGTTGGACCAGTCCGGTGCCACGATGGCATCCCGCCAGGGGAGATAAGCCGCGCCGTTGAGCTTGATGTCCAGGTGCCGATCGCGCAGCGCGGCGAGCGCGGCGTCCAGGGGGGCACCGAGGTTATGGCCGACGGGGACGGGCACGAGGCCGTCCCGGCAGATCAGGAAGGCGCGTGGCGGCATGAAGCCCTGGATGTGGCCCAAGATCCAGGAGTACAGGCGCACCTGGGAAGACGTGATCGCCAACTCCATCTTCCTGTCCGGAGTCTGCAGCTTGGTCATGAACTTGGCGTCCAGGATGCAGTAGTGCTCGGGCTCCTCCTCCGCCGGCCTCAGGTGGGGCCAAGTCTTATAGACCCATGTGTTTTTGGCAATGATGTCCGCCGTGCCGTAGATCTTTGCCTCGTCGCCGCCCCACAGGGCGCACTTGGTCAGGACGTCGTGGCCCTGTGTCAGCGCCTGCCAGGTCCGCATGAATGCCCGCACGTCGCGGACGTCGTAATCCTCGTCCAGCACCTGGACGGCTCCAGGAGCGTGATGGCGGACGATGGCCGCCTCAAAATCCTTGCCCTTTTGTCCGATCCAGCTGAGGAACGAGTGCTCCTCGGGGTCTCTGGTGAAGCCGTGGGCTGCCCCTTGGTGCTCCAGCCAGAGCAAAACGGGATCACCCAGGAGGAGGGGACGGAGGCCGGTTGCCGACATCCAGGTTTGAGGGACGGTTTTGTGCCCGCCCGTGAGATGAAAAAACGTGGTGAGAGTATCGAGAGAGGAGTTCATGCGGCACCCTGGGAGGTGCCGGGATTACCGGGTGAGACCTGAAAGGCCCGACACGGCGGGGCACCCCAGGGAGTCTTTCTGGATCAGGCGGGCCGCCCCCTGGCCGTTGAAAAGGCGTCTGGCTCAGGAAGCAAAGGCGCGGCAGATCGGTCATACACCGGAAGAACCGTCCGGCGGTGTCAGGCGGCCTCCATCAGCCACGGCCTGTTCATTGCACGGTTGGTCATCCTCGAGGTGGGGAAGGCGCAAAATCAATGGCTAGGGCTGGTAATAAGTTGCAGGTCGTCCTATACGGATTTGGGTACGGCGAAGACGTTCCTCACGTCCGGCAACACAAAAACGTCCGTTTTGAAGGCGGTAGGCATTATGCTGGCGCATCAGGCTTGGGGTGTGTGTTGCGAGGTGAGCCCGTGGACAAGGCATCGACCAACCCAGGGTGTGGCCGCCCCCGCCCCGCACTACGCCGCGTTCCACAGCGGTTCCGCTCACTATACTAAAAAATGGATGGTAAGCTCATCAAGCTTCTGTGGCTTCCAGGTCACGCCTGATTTATCTCCTGTTTGCAGTTGTCCGACGGCCAGGATGGGCATACCCGTTTTGGCCCACCAGAGGGAGGGTAGCCAAAAATATCCAAAATGGGTGTAACCCAGTTACATCGCGTTTCTGGTTTTTGGCTACTTGACCCGCAGAGGCGGAGAAAACCTTAACGTACGGTTTTTCCGTTTCGTGAGCAGGTCCCTGGGAGGAGGCCAGCGCGGCGGCGAGGCTGTCCCTGCCCCCGCCGTCACCCTCCGGATGGGAACTCGGTGAGCGTCTGCCGCATGGCGGCGCTGGGGCGCCCAGCCGTGACCGGGCCGCCCCGGCTGCCGATGATGTGGGCGATGCCGCTGCCGGGACGGCCGTCGAGCCAGATCGTAGTCAGGTGGTGGAACTTGACCCTCGGCGCGGCGGGGGCCTCGACCGCGCTGTCGGCGCGGACGGGCGCGTCGCGGAAAAAGCAGTACACCCCCACGCCCCACGCCTCATGGCTGGTCACGCCCGGGGCGACCTTGTATGAGGCATAGCCGGAGGTCTTTCCGCTCATCCACGCCGCCTGATCGGGAACGTCATACGGCATCTCCGACTGGTACATATACACACGGCCCCCGTTGCCGTTCCAGAGCGTCTGATATCCCTCGTGGTGCTCGTTGAACAGGCCGTATACGGTGACGTCGTCGCCGTCAACCACCAGGCCGCTGCGCGTCGGATTGACCGTCCAGCCGACGCCGGTGCCGTGATCCGCCCGCCACACCCAGAGCTGGTCCGCCACGACGTCGCGGCTGTTGATCTGCACCCCGACGTCGTCGCGGCCGGCCGCAGCGCCGCCCGTGCGGACGCACAGGTCATCGAGGAAGGTCGGGTCGGAGGCGTGGTCGGTCCGGCTGCCCGGCGGCCCCACCTCCAGCAGCTGCGGCGAAGCGACGGGCCCGGCGTCCAGGATCAGCCCGGCGATCTGCACCCCACCGACGTCGGCCACCTGGATCAGCGGCGTGCCCGCCGTCGCCGTCAGCGTCGCGAGGCCCAGGCCGAGGATCACCGTGTCGGGGCGGGCCACCCGCAGGGAGCCAGAGAGGGGGTAGACGCCCGGCGTGAACAGCAGGTCCTTGCCGGCCGCCAGGGCGGCGTTGAGTGCGGCCGCGGTCGCCGCGCCGGGACGGGCGATGTAGAAGCGGTCGATGGGAAGCGCGGCGCCGGGGGTAGGGCCATTCGCCCAGTCCACCCCACGGCAGTCGGTCCGCAGGGCCGGGACGAAGACCTGGAACGCACCGCGGGCGTCGACGGTCAGGAAGGGCTTCTCGCGGATCACGGGTGTCTTCTCAACCACGGTGTAGGCCTGGTCTGGGAAAGTGCCCGCCGGCGGGTTGTCGCAGCCCACGAAGACCATGTTCCACACGGCGTTGTTCCACCGGGACCACCGGCTGTTGCGGGCGAGCCACTGCTGCTGGGACCCGGGCACCAGGTTCCCATCCACGACCGAGTCGGCCAGAAAACCGCCGCTGGCGTAGCCCACGTTCCCCTTCGGGCCCCAATCGAACAGCTGAAGCTCCCCCTTCACGTGGAGGCGCCGGAGGGGAGCGGCCTGGGAGACCGCGATGCGCGTGATGCCTTTCGTGGTCTGGAACGGCACGTCCGACGACGGCGTCACGGCGAAGTTTTCCAATGACCGCCAGAAGTTATCCAGGGCGTTGCCGCCCGACCATTTGGCGTTGACGTTGACGCCCCCGTTGATCTGCACGTCGTCGGGGCTTGCGCCCAGGCCTGCGACTTGTGTGTAGAACCCGACATTGAAGGTGACGTTGTAGGTTCCCGGCTTGAAGAGAAGCGCATAGCGCTCGGGGCCGAACTGGTTGGCCTCCATCTTCTTGAAAATGTCGGTCGCCGTTCGCTGGACATCGGCGGCCGGCATGCTCGGGTCGAACACGTAGACATTCGGCCCGAGGACAGTCGCGTTCGCCGGGGAGACGGTCGCGTTCGCCGGGGAGGCGGTCGCGTTCGCCGGGGAGACGGTCGCGTCCGCCAGGGAGGCGGTCGCGTTCGCCATGGAGACCGGCGCGTTCGCCGGGGAGACGGTCGCGTTCGCCTGGGTGACCGGGGTGCTACGCAGTGCGGCTACCGCAAGCCCCATACAGAGCAAGGCCACAAGACCGGAGGGAACCCAGCGATTGTAATGTTTCATCTGCGTCACGATATCCTTTCGATTTATGGCCGGACAACGACGGCCTTGCCGTCATAGGACACCACGCGGTTCGGCGACCGGGTGACCTCCAGCCCGTTCCCATGGCCCGGCCGCACCCAGACGACCCGGAACGTCCGCTGCTGCCGCATCCCCGGGAACGAACCCGTTCGCGTGCCGATGGTCAGCGTCTGCCCCTTCTCGTCCCAGTGGATGGGGATCGTGGCGTGGACGCCCCGCTCGTACCGGTAGCTGTCCCCCTCGTCCTCGTACAGCGTGAACGAGCCATTTGCCCCCCGATAGACCCGCAGCTCAATGGGATCGGCGGGCTTCTCCGACGCGTACTGCAGGAACGGACCCATCGGCACAATGCTGCCCGCACGCACGTACAGCGGCTGCGTGTCTATGGGCGCGGGCGCGGTGATGGTCTGCCCGCCTCGGTACCCCGTCCCCGTCCAGAAATCCGTCCAGCGGGTGCCCGACGGCAGGTAGACGGATCGCGAGGTCGCCCCCTGATGGGTGACGGGGCAGACGAGGAGCGCCGGGCCGAACAGGAACTCGTCCCGGCTTTCGCGGGCGGACATATCCTGTGGGAAATCCATAACCAGGCCGCGCATGATCGTGCCGGCGTGAGCCGTCACCTGCCAGGCCTGCGAGTAGATGTAGGGCATCAGCCGGTAACGCAGGCTGTCGTACTTGACCAGGATCGGCTCATACTGGGGGCCGAAGCGCCACAACTCTTTGGGAGTGACCTCGCCGTGGACGCGGAAGATGGGGCAGAACGCGCCATACTCGAACCAGCGGGTGAACAGCTCGCGATACTCCGGGTCGTCCGCGCCAGTGGGATAGGTGACGAAGAAGCCGCCGATGTCGGTCGTCCAGTAAGGGATGCCTGAGAGGCAGAAGTCCAGGCCTGCCGGGACCTGACGCCCGAACGTGTCCCAATCGCCCGTGATGTCGCCGGACCAGGTCGCCGCCCCGTTTCGCTGCTGCCCGGCATAGGCGGAGCGGGTGAGGATGAAGACGCGCTTGTCGGGGTTCGTCCTGCGCTGGCCCTCGTAGACGCCGGTGGTGTGCATCAGAGGCCAGGCGTTCAGCACGCGGGCGGCCAGGCCCTGGGCCGTCGGCACCGACCGGAAAGCGTTCATGTCCACCTCCGGCTCGGAGGCGTCCAGCCACCAGGCGTCCACGCCCTTCGAGAAGAGCTGGTCGCGCAGGAAGCCCCAATACGTGGCGCGGGCGTCGGGGCTGAAGGCGTCGTAGTAGCTGGCGCTGTCGGACTGCGGCGGGTACAGGAGCCCGCGGGCCTTCATGACGTCGTAGTTGGCGTCGGGACGGTCCGGGCTGCCGGGGTAGAACTTACCCCAGACGGAGATCATCAGGTGGATGTGGTACTGGTCGTGGAGCTGGACGATGGCCGCCGCCGGGTCGGGGTAGCGCTTCGGGTCAAACAGGTTCGTCCCCCACTGGTAAGGTTCCCAGTAGAGGAAGTCCTGCACGAGACCGTCAATCGGCTCGCGCCGCCGGCGGTATTCGGACGCGATGTCCAGCCACTCCTGCTGCGACTTATAGCGCTCTTTGGACTGCCAGTAGCCGAGCGCCCATTTGGGCGGCATGGGTGCCTGTCCCGTCAGGGCACGGTACTCGGCCATGACGGTGTCCAGCGCAGGGCCGTCAATGAAGTAGTAGTCAATGCCGTCGGCGGCTTCGGAGGTCCAGACGGTCGTCTGGCGCGGAGCATGACGCCACGCGAGGCGGGCGATGGCATCGCGGGTGTCCTGAAAGTACTCCATGCGGAGCCGGTGCCGGCTGTGCGGGGCGAAATGGACCGTCGCCGAGTCGTCACGGGCGGCATGGTTGCTCCAGTCGTCGATCACCTGCTTGTCGTCGATCCACAGCCGGACGCCATCGTCGCTGGTGGTGACGAACGTGTAATCGCCGCCCTCCAGAGCCTGTACGAAGCCGGTCCAGCGGACGCTGAAATAATTGTGAGTCAAGCCGGCGGCGGGCGCATCCGCCCAGTTGAAATCCACCTGCGGGTCGGTGCGGGTCGTCACCAGGGTTGCCAGATCGTGGCCCTGATAGTAGTGCCCCGTCAGCCCGCCCGGCTGTCCATCCTCGGTCAGAAGCTGGGAGGTCGGCACCGTCTCGGCGTCTACGGCTCCCACTGAGACATCCGTGTGTGCCGGATTGTCCCAGAGCAGGCCGTAGCCCCGGCTCGAGACCAGGAACGGGATAGCGACCTCGCGGTTGGCCTGCTCCAGCTCTACCGAGGTACCGCGATAGCTCATGTTGCCCTGGTTCGTCGGCAACCGGTGTTGCCCCAAGCCATAAATGTCCTCGCCCGCCGGCATCGCGAAGCTCTGCTGGGAGCGGTAGGCCGCCGCCGGCGTCGGCCCGGCCAGCGTCTCCGGCGTCAGGGCCCGACCGCCGGGCGTCTCGCTCAGGATGGGCGTTCCGTTCGCATTCAGGAGCGAGACCGCGCCGCTGCTTCGGTCCACCTGCGCCTCCACCGACCCGGTCGTAATGGTGACGGCCTGCGGCGTGGTCACGAGATGCCAGGGGACGGGCCGTGGCGCCGCGATGACGCTCAGGCTGTGGTGGACAGGCAGCGTCGTCCCCGGCCCGTACTGGACCCGGATGACGCGCGGCGTCCAGACCTGGACTTTCAGGACGCCGGGCTGCAGGCGGAACGTCACGCCGTCCGCCTGCTTCTGCCAGGAGACGACGGGCGTGGGCGCCGCGAGTGCCGGTGACGCGCTCAGGATGGTCATCCCGAAGACCGCGGCGGCGAGCCAGCGTGGCAGCGTCCTGATGCAAGCAGAAATACTCGGACCTATCGCCGCGTAACGTTTGTTCATTCAAGTCACTTTCTTCATGCCTGCGCGGGCAAAGGCTTCCATTACTCCAGAACGGGAGGTGGGCGCCATTCTCTCTTTCCTAGGACTTTCTCATCCTTGGTTGGCTTGGCTACTTGAACCCATGACGATAAGGTAGGCACAGGACGCTTGGCCATTTGGGCGGAAGAGGCAGTAGAAATGATAGGTGCCGTATCTATAGCTCGCCACTGAAACAATCTCGGGACAGATCCATTGTCCATTTCTTCGAGTCACCCGGAGATGGAGATGACCGCAGAATCGACGAAGCAATTCACGGCACTGTCCGAGAAAAAGTTCGGGCCTGGCCCGGCGCGGCCCACTCTCGACCCCACCGTCCATTCAAACCCGGAAAATGTCAGAATCCTTGATTGAGGACTGGCGGACCGACGGGAAACCACTCCTCAGATGTGGGCTACCTGCGCAGGATCAGTCCTCAGACCGGCCGAAACAAGGACAGAGAGTAGCCCCATCATGAAAAAGATTTCTTCATTTTTCCTCCTGAAAGACGAGTGTAGGGGTGGCATTGTCCCACCCCTACACAAGAGGCCATTACCGGGGCGCACGCCGGGCAATGGCAAGGATCGGCCCTCCGACCTTTAGAATATTAGCTCGAGTGGCGTTAGGGATATAGGAATCTTTGACGAGCAGGGCGACAAACGCTTCCCCCCCATGCGTTTCCGAAGCCCAGTGTCCCTTGGAGATTTTTATAACCGTTTGGTCTGCGGAGGGCTGAACGTAATATGTTCCGCCGCCCAGAGCATACACTACCACATGAGAGTTGGCCGGCGGGGCTGTGACGGTGCCCTCGATCTCTGAAGATGCCATTTCTTCACTGGGCGGATCCATCGGCACTTTTGTGATAGTAATCTTCGGCGCAGTCGTCGCGCTCGCGGCTTTCCGATGAGGAAGAGCGTGAGCGGGCAGTGGCAAGTGCCCGATAATCAACATTCCAAGCCCAATGGGCATGGCCATTAACTTCCGATCCATGTTATTGCTCCCTTCCGAATAACGTGCTTGGATAGTCCGAAACTGGTGACGCAGCACGGGCGTCATTTCGATCTCGATAGCCAGACCTAACGTCCGATAACGGTTCTGTCACTTGCCGTCGAACTCGTGAGTAGCCGGTCTTTCGGGACCCTACTGCTCAATTTCTCCTTCCGGATGTTTTGGCAGGATTCCCTACCTCCTATGCTAAAAAGACGTGGGCTTAAGAATTTTTTCGAGCTTATTGGGGTCCTTTCCCAATGGGAGCGGCCCGACACCGCAGGTCTTCCTGGTTTCCTCCTTTCAGACGAGCTCTCTCTTTCTTTGAGTGTCCCGCAGACCGTTCAGTTCATCTTTGAGCAAAATCATTGCCTCATCTATCCTCTGTGAAATCCCCGGTTCCGTTTCCAGATCTCTTCGGAGCAGTGATTGCAGCCATCCTGTCCAACTGTCTGTTGGTCTCTCGTTTTGCTCTGCTATCACATCGCGGAGCAGCCGAGGCAGGCCAAGTTTTGCGAATGCCGCTAATCTAATGCCGCCGGTCTCAGGATCATGCCGTATGTCCGTGTATAAGTTCCACCGGTAGGACCGTCTCGGTAGGCACCGCCGCGCCTTCCAGAAGGTCTACAAGATAGGTAATGGCAGTCGACGCGACCTGCGCCCAGGGTGCTCGAACGGTCGTCAGGCGCACGTCCGGCTCGATCGCCGACTCGATGCCATCAAAGCCTGTAATCGCTATCTCCTGTGGTACGGCGATACCCCCTCGGCGGCAATAGGAGAGCGCCTGATAGGCCACCATATCGTTCCAGCAGGCAATCGCCGTCGGGCGCAGCGCGGAAGAGTGTGGAAGCGCCAGAGCCTCCTGCACCTCTGCGGAGGCGAGGTCGGCTGTCACCTGCAGCGCCATGCCGTTCTCCGCCGCGGCCTGCTGGATGCCCTCCAGACGTCGCCTGCGCGAGGGTGGACCGATTTGTGTCAGGTAAATGATGGACCGATGACCGCGATCAAACAGATATCGCCCGATCTCAAAGGAGCCATCGTACTCCGCAACGCCCACAGAGGGAAACGGGGGCAGCGTCTCCACAACGCTCACCACCGGCAGATGGCTAACGCGTAAAAGCGCCACCAGCGGGTCGTCGTCAGGAGCCCACACGACAAGCCCATCGACCTTGCCGCTCAACAACTCGTCGTAAAGGCCGCTGATGACCTGGCCGCGAAAAACGGTATGGAGCAGCAGATCGCGCTTGCAGCGAGCGCATGCCTCCAAAAGTCCGGCTGTCATCTCCGCAACGAACGGATTTCGCGCGTCGAAATAGTCGAAGCCGCTATAAAAGCCGAAAATATGCGTCGCGCGTCGGGCCAATGACCTCGCCACGGAGTTAGGCTGGTAGTTGAGTTCCCTGGCGATTTCGATGATCTGCTGCCGCGTCGCCTGGGATACCCTGGTTCCTGAGCGTGATCCGTTCAATACGACGGAAACCGCCATACGGGACACGCCCGCGCGCGCAGCAATGTCGTCGAGTGTCGCCGATTTCTGTGCGGTATATTTCTGTTTATCCATATCGATCCAAAAGGGGCAGCGTTGTATTAAATGTCATTGTAAGGTAAACTGGCGTTGGTTTAACTTGAACTAGGGCTAGTTCAAGGTGAATCAGAGTACCACGATTCGCGCTTTTTGTCAAGCGGACTCATCAAAGCACGCGTCCGCTCAGGGAACGTGCCTCCTTCAAAACGATTGCGGCCGCGCACGGTGGCACCGTGCGCGGCCGGTCAACTGGGAGGCACTACCTTTGCAGACACTAGGCGCCGGCGTTGCCGTCTTTGAAGCTCGGCCCGCTCAAGAAGGTTTCACAGGATACAACAACGCATCGCGCGGTCAGTGACCCCGCCTGCGTACTCGACCACGCGGGCAGAGATTACCCCGGTTGATGCCGCCGCGCAGGGTCGCGAGCAGGCTGATAGAGTATGAGGAGGCAAGTTATGCCTGGTAAGAATTGTCGAGCTTTTGTGATCGCAATCATGGCGCTGGTGCCAGGTCTGCTGTTCGTCGGGGGCTGTGCTATCGGCGGCGAGTCGCAGCAAAACACTCCTCCTGCATCCGCACAATCAGTGCCGACGCAGCCGCCCGTAAGGCAGCCAGCTATTGACGGCATGTTTCCAGCGGCGGCGGCGGCGAAGCCGTTCATCGACTTCGACGGACGTGGTTTCCTGGTGAATGGAAAGCGCACCTTCCTTGCCTCCGGGTCGCTGCACTATGCGCGGGTTCCCCGGGAACTCTGGCGGGATCGCTTGCTTCGGATGAAGCGTGCCGGGTTCAACACCGTTGAGACCTACATCTTTTGGAACTTTCAGGAACCTCAGGAGGGCAAGTGGGACTTCTCCGGGGGCCACGATCTGGACGCCTTTCTAAAGCTCGTCAAGCAACTGGGCATGTACGCGACCGTGCGCGTCGGCCCCTATATCTGCGCCGAATGGGACAGCGGAGGCTTCCCGGTCTGGCTCCGGTTCAAGCCGGGCCTCAAGGTCCGCACCGATAATCCCGAGTTTGAAGCGGCCGTCGATGATCTCTACGACCACATGCTGCCCATTGTTGCTGCCAACCAGATCAACCACGGCGGCGCGGTAGTCCTCGTGCAGCTCGAAAACGAGGATCCGGATGGCTGGGGCACCGAGCTTCCGAATGGTTACTTCCGACATTTGCAGGCCAAGGCGATCGCCGACGGAATCCAGGTCCCCTACTTCTTCAGCGGTCTCCACCACGGCGGCGATCCCGGAGGAGACAATCCCTGGGCCAGCGCTCCGCGGACGAGCCCCTGGTACACCACCGAATTCTGGCCCGGCTGGGCCGTCAACTACGGGGACCTGAACGCGGGCGACCTCCGCAAGTACGACCGCGGCACCTGGAAGATCGTCGCCCACGGCGGCAACGGCTACAACTACTACATGCTCTGCGGCGGCACCAACTTCGAGACCTGGAACGATGACGAGGTCACTTCCAGCTACGACTACAGCGCTGCCATCGGCGAGTCTGGCGGTCTCCGGCCCATCTACTACCGGTTCAAGCGTGCCGCCTACTTCGCAACCAGTTTTCCCAGCGTGCTGGAAGAGAGCGATAACGCTACCGACGCCTACCAGAGCGCGGCCACCAACCCTGAGATTCAGGTGACCGCCAGGAAGAGTCCGGCCGGAGCAATCCTCTTCCTGGACAACAACAGCGACAAGCCCGTGCAGACTCAGGTGAAGGGTCCGGATGGGGTTCTCTACCCGACGGCGGGGTCACTGACGGTCGATTCCGGGCAGATCGTTCCCATTGTCACCGATTACCGACTCCTTCCGGACGTCACGCTGCAGATGGCGGCCGCCAACATCCTGGGGATCGCCTCGCAGGGAGCCACCACCACCGTGGTTATCTATGGCCCGCCCGGGGACCCGGCTGAGCTGCGGTTCAGGGCTCCAGCCGGGGCGGTTGTAAAGAGCCAGACGGTGGCTTCATCCGGCTCCCTCTCCGCTGCGGGCAGCCACGGCGAGTTCGATCTGAAGGTACGGTTTGGGGAGGGCAGGCCGGGCGAAGCGACGTTCGAGATCGGTGCCGAGCGGCTGCGCGTCGTGGCTGCCAGTACGCAGGAAGCCGATCACACCTGGTTCGTTGACGGCGGGGGCACGACCTACGTCATCGCAGGACCCGAGTACGTCGGCGACGTCAACGGCGACGCGACGACCGTCAACGTTGAGGACTACAAGAAGTACGCCGCATCGGCGTCGGCTGACGTGGTGGTCTATGGCCCGGGTGGCAGCGGACGCATTCTGTCCCGTGCCGCGGCCGACCCGAATGCCGCGGTTGACTTTAACCCGCCAGCCCTAGGCACATGGGAGGCCCGCAGCGGCAGTGCCCAAGCAGCCGGTGACTACGCCGGTATCGGGTGGCTCGCCAGCCAGGACCCTCTCCAGATGGGGGCGGATGGCGACTACTCTGCCTATGCCTGGTACCGGGCCACAATCACTCCTCCTGCGGCCGGGACCTACACCCTCAACTTCTCGGATGCGGGGGATTGGATCTCGGTCTTTGTCAACGGCAAGCACGCCGCCAGCAGCAAAGTCCAGGAGCGGGACAGCGGCCCCGTCGCCCGGCACGTCACTGTCACCCTCCCGGCCGGCCCCAGCGCCGTCGCTGTCCTCGCCGCGCACTATGGGCGGAACAGGCTTCTCGGGATTCTTGGACCGATCGACACGATCTACTCGAAGGGAGTCAGCGGTCCGGTCGCCCTCTCCCGATCCACCAATGAGGTCTCCCTCACCACCTGGCGCTGGAAATCCGACGCCAACGGCGAGGGCGACTCCGCCGCCATGACCGCCTCCGATCTGGATACCGGCGGTGCCGGTTGGAATGCGGGCAAGATCGGCGAGGACATCTTTCACGGGAAGCCGGGCTTTGCATGGTTCCGGAGCATCCTCCCCGCTGTGAAAGGCGATCACCACCAGCTCCACTTTAAATCGGTGGACGACAACGCCACCGTCTACCTGAACGGGCGCCGCCTCGCGCATCATGAAGGCTGGACCAGTCCGTTCGACGTCGCCCTGGACTCGGCGTGGAAACAGGGTGGACCCAACAACCTGGCCGTTCTGGTGCAGAACGTTGACGGAGGTGGTGGCATCATGGGCGATGTGACGCTCACCAGCTCCGAAGGAGATCAGCCCGTGCGCGGCTGGAAGATGCAGGGCGGGCTGGGCGCCATCAGTCCAGACCAGGGCTGGAGCCCGGCTGCCAGCGCCGGCAACACCGCCGACACCGGCGCCGCCATGTTCTACCGGACAGCCTTCACTGTCACCCCGCCAACTGCCGCCGGTCCCCACCCGATCCTGCGCGTCTCGCTTAACAGAATGTCCCGCGGCTTCGTCTGGCTCAATAGACATAACCTGGGCCGGTATCCTGACAGGGAACCGGTGGACGGTCTGTACCTGCCCGAATGCTGGCTCAAGAATGGCGTTAACAGCCTGGTCGTCTTCGACGAAGAGGGGAATGCCCCGTCGGGAGTCAAGCTGGTTGTGGAGGCCGAAGCCTCCCGCACCATCACGCCGTGGTCCGCCGCGGGCGCCAAGAGCGTCCATCGCTAAGGTCTCTGAGAAGGAGAGTCGTCGTGGCGTGCAGACCGGAGCATTGTCGGCACCCTTTGTCACGTCGATCTGCGGGAAACTCCCGCCCAATGCCAAGGGCGGTCACACATGCGCTGGAGGAGCAAGCGCGAACTGCTCGCACTCAGTAGAACGCAATGCGTCTGCCGACGGCCCAGCGGACGTCTAAGTCTATGTCAACGGCGTCCTCGCGGCGTCCGCGCCGAGATATACCGACGGCTACACTTTCCTGCCGATGTCCGATGCCGCCCGCGAGGCTCTGCATCCGGGGCAGAATGTGCTGGCTTTCCCTTGTCAACAAATGTCATCAAATGATCGGCGGCTAGGTCGCCGATGTCAGAGTCACGGCGGAACAATGAATCACTTCCAAACCTCACGGCGCGTTGCCATCCTGATGATCGTCGCGGCCATGCTCGCAGTCCTGTGCCTCCAGAGGCCTTGCAGTGCCGATCGGCAGCCTTTCCTGCACGGTGCAGACCTGTCCATGCTCAAGGTTGACGAGGACGCAGGAGTCGTTTACCGGGATCACGGACGGTCGGGCGACTCCATCCAGATTTTCAAGCAGCACGGCTGGAACATGGTCCGCCTGCGGCTCTGGGTCCACCCGAGCGGACAGAGTGGGATGGTATGCGATTTGGGTTATGTTGGGGCTTTGGCACGGCGCGCGAAGGCCGCCGGAATGAAGTTCTACTTGGACATCCACTACTCCGATACCTGGGCCGATGCGGGCAACCAGAAGAAGCCGGCCGCATGGGCCAACGACACATTCGACACGCCCCGCAAGCTTTACGAGGATGTCTACTGGTACACATCGAACGTCCTCTACACGCTGGCCCACACCTACCATGCCGCCCCCGACTATGTCTCGATCGGCAATGAGATCACCTACGGCATGCTCTGGCCGGACGGCTACCTGGGAGCAGTCAAGGGGGCATGGAGCAACTGGACCAAGTATGCGACCCTGGTGAACAAAGGCATTCAGGGGGCGCAGCGCGGCGCCCACAAAGCCGGCATGACGATGCCAAAGTTCATCATTCATGTCTCGTTCGGCCCGTATTGGAACGTCGTCAATGGCTTCTTCAGCGGCCTCACGTCGGCACGGGACATTACGGGGCAGCCGGTAAGATTCGACGTCATCGGCCTGAGCTACTATCCAAACGACAAGACCGACCTGTCGGACATCAAGGGTGTGCTCGCGAACTGCGCCCAGAAGTTCGGCAAGCCGATCTTGCTCTGCGAGACGGCTTATCAATATCGCGAGACCGGCAGCGCAAACAGCGGCCTTTATCCGCAGACCCCGGCCGGGCAAGCCGCCTATCTATCCGATCTGGTCACCGCCGTGAAAAACACGCCGGATGGACTGGGACTCGGCCTCTGCTACTGGGAACCGGAAGCGCTGCCGAATCCCGTCACCGACGCCTATGCGTATGGCAGTTGGCGGGACAGCGGATGGAGCGCCTTATTCGATACGCAAACGGGCGAGGCCGAGCCGGGAATCGCCGCCGTTGGCACAAGCGCCGCGAAGGCGAGATAAGCTATCACCGGCTACCCTTGGTTTGGCTATCGATTTTGCCCACTGGGCCCGGATTTCGGGGAGAAGACGTTAGCGTACGAATTTTGGTTCATCGGCACTTTCGCTGAAGCTTGCCTCCTTACGGCGTCGCGTCAAGATGCCAGGATGGGTAAAACACCCGTATGTCTACCCAGTCGATCCTGCCCGGCCTGCATCGCTTGGCGCTTGACGGGCTGCGCCTTTCCCAAGAAGTCGTCGTGGTCCAAGTCCACGCCGTCGGCCACACTGCTCTGTGCCCCCTCTGCGGCCATGGGGCGGAACGTGTCCACAACCGCTACCCGCGCACACTCCAGGACCTGCGCTGGCAGGGAAATGCCCCTTTCTCACACTATCAATCCTACCTTGAAAGTCCACAAGCCTACCACCCTCCTGGAGCCTGAGAAAGCGGTCCGCTAGGACATTTCGGAACGTGTCTGTGTGTCCGCTCGGCCAGCGCACCCGCACCGTGTCTGCGGCGGTCGCTGCGCCCAGGCCGATGTGAACGCGCTTGTCTGAGGAGGACAGATACGACCCGTCGGCGTGGCAGAGGCGCGTCTGCACCAGGCCCGGCGTCTCGGCCGTCACCCGCGCCCCGTAGCCGTCCCGGTTGCTCCGGTTGCCGACGAGCGACAGCGACAGCCAGTGGCCGGTCGTGGCGCTCTCGTTGCGGAGCAGGAGGGGCGCCCCCTCGCTGTCCACGACCAGCGCGTCTTCCCGCCCGTCGTTGTCGAAGTCGCCGACCGCAAGGCCCCGCCCGACGAGTGGCTTGGACAGGTCTGTCCCTGCCCGCCCACTCATGTCCACGAAGAGGTACCCGTGGTCGTTCCGGAATAGTTGCGTTGCCTGGCGGTAGCGGGTGGAAGGGTCTGCTTGGGCGATGTTGTCGCGGACGGCCCCATTGGTGATCATCAGGTCCAGCCAGCCATCGTTATCGTAGTCCAGCCACTTCACCCCGAAGGCAACGTTGCCCGCCGTGCGGCCCGTGAGCGCGAGGGGGTCCGAGACCTCCTCGAACAGTCCCGCCCCCACATTATGGTAGACGCACTTCGGCTCCCCCTGGAAGGCCATCACCGTCAAGTCCAGCCGGCCGTCGTTATCGTAGTCGCCCCAGTCCAGTCCCATGCCGGAGTGGATCTTCCCGTGCCCATCGTAGGCGCTCCCCGACCGGCGTGCCAGGTCTATAAACCTGCCCCCGGCGTTGTGGAACTCCTCCCCCGGCCGGGTGTCATTCGCGAGATAGAAGCTCTGGCGGCCCGACCCGTCGTAGTCGGCGAAGGCGACCCCGAGGTTCTTGCCGATGCTCTGCACCCGCCACTCGGCGGAGACATCTCGGAACCGCCCCTGCCCCTCGTTGTGGTACAGCACGCCCTGTTCCGGCGGGTACATCATGGGGCTGCATGTGCCGTCCAGCCGGCCGTCATTGCAGAGCCGGTGCGGGTCGGCCGGGTCGAACTTGACGTAGCCGCAGACGAACAGGTCGAGCCGCCCGTCGCCGTCTATGTCCCCCCAGGCGCACGAAGTACCCCAGGGCTGGGGCTTCAGACCGGCTCGCGCCGTCACGTCCCGGAAGGACTTCCCCTTCTCGTTGTGCAGCAGCAGCCCGGTCCGGTAGCCGCTGAGGTAGATGTCGTCGTAGCCGTCATTGTCGTAGTCGCCGACGGCGCAGCCCAGGAAGTGGCCTTTGAGGGCGTCCAGGCCCATCGAGCGCGAAACGTCGGTGAAGTGTCCGCGCCCGTCGCCCTTGAAGAGCGCGACATGGTCGGTGCCGACCAGCAGGACCGACAGGTCGCCCGAGTTGTCATAGTCCAGGAAGGCGCAGCCGTTGCCGATAGTCTGCAGGATGTCCAGCGGCCTTGGCCCCGGCACGGTCCACCGGTAGCGCAGACCGGCCTTCTCCGCCACGTCCACGAAAGACGCCCGCGCCGCGCCCGCGCTCCCGATCGCCGCCGCGCCGGTCGGGGCGCCCGGCTCCGGGCGGTGAAGCGCCGACCAGGGAGTGCCGCGCCGGACGCTCCTGCCGGGGGCCGCCATCTCCCGCTCGAAATGGTGCGCAGTGGCGTGATAATGCGCCGCCCCCGCGAGAAGCAGGGCGGCCCCGGCCAGGGCGATCATGGCCGGCAGGCATGACGGTTTCATGGCATCTTTCTGTTCCCCGAGATGCGGGTCAGCGGGCGAAGGTGCGGAAAAGGTTGACGTGAAAGAGGGTGCCGACGATGCTCCAGGCCGCCCCGGTCACGAAATCACCCAGGATGAGGCCCAGGAAGAAAGGCAGGGCGCGGCGGTACACCGCCATGCCCCCGTAGCGCAGGATCAGGGCCTTAAACAGCCAAGCGACGAACATATCGCCCCAAAAGAAGTCGTTGGCGAAGGTCATATTCAGGGCATAGGGGGCCGGGTGCAGCGGGAAGCCGAGGAAGCGCGCCCGGATGGCGGCCAGCGCCATGGTCAGGGCCGCGCCGAACACCATTGCCGCCAACGCGTGCGGGTCGGCCGGCTGCGGGTCACGGAGCCAATGCTGCAAGCCGTGCCAGGCTTCCGAGCCTTTGTCGGTGCGCCAGCCGTTGACGTTCCCGGTCGCGGCGCCGTGAACATAGTAGAGCTGCAAGTCCCACAGGAGCGCCGAGGCCATAGCCACCGCCCCCGCCAGCATCAGCGCGGGCACCAGCGGGGATAGCCGGGCGCGCGTCCGCTCCAGCCCGACGAACGCTTCTAGCTGGTGCGGCATCGCCGCCGCTCGGTAATCGAGGTTGAACCAGGACAGCGTCGCCGTGTGCGCGAGGTCCGCCTGGGAGAGGTTGGCGCTGCCCAGGACGCCGGTCAGGATGCTCTGCGGGTTGACCCACATCAGCTCAGTGGAGAGCACGGCTGTTTCGGCCCGGATGCGCGAGAGCGTCACCATCAGCAGCAAATAGACGCCCAGGAAGGCGACGGGCAGCCACCACGACCCGCCCCAGGACCAGACGAAGGCGGACAGTGCTAGGAACCCGACGAGGAAGCCGGCGACCGCCAGGCGAGCGCTCATCGGCTCGTCGGCGTCCAGGACTTTCTCGCCGCCCCGCAGGGCACGCTGCAGGTAGATCTTGAAGGACCCGCGCCCGGCCCAGAGCGCGCCCAGGCCGAGGATAAGCCAAGCTCCCCACGCCTGGTCACCGGTGTAAGGGAACTGGGCGCTCGCATCCACGACCCAGCCGGTCGCCGGCTGGCGCCAGCCCTGGGTGACGCCCCAGACGCTGGCGGCCTTCTTGGCGAGGTAGAAGAACCAGAGGGAGAACGAGACGTCCGTGTTGACCAGATACCCGAAGCCCACACCCGAGGGGTGAAGCTGATAGAACAGCGACCCGACGCCGGTCCACGGGAACTGCAACGGGGCGTCCCAGAGCAGATCGTGGGTGCTGTTGATGGGGAACGACGGCAGAGTGGGGTAGACGCTCTGGAGCGAGTTGAGTGAGTGCAGGGCGCAGGGCAGGGCGAAGCCCAGCCACAGCAGGCGGCTGCGGTAGAGGGGCGCCCCTTCGCGTGTCATCTCCAGGGGCAGGGCGATGACTGGGAAGGGCAGATGCTCCTCATCGGCCCAGCGGCGGCGAAGGATGGCGGCAAGGCAGAGGGTCGTCCAAAGCAGGATCAGAAAGAAGACGCCCCATGTCAGAAGGTGCGGTGCCCAGGCGGCCATGACCTCGGGCCGGAAGAAGGTGGAGTGGCCCGCGTAGAACCCCTGTAGGACTGCCGGGTCGCGCGGGCCGACGGCGGGCGGCAACAGGTGCTGGAACTCGCGCCAGCCGTTGCTGTTGTCGGCGAAATAGAAGGCGTTGGACAGGAACGGGGTGAAGAACCCGATGTTCCCCACACCCGCCACGGCACTCGACATGGACAGCAGGCTGTAGAGCGCCATCATCTCGGGCTGGTTCATGGCCGCCGCCCCGGCCAGTCGGCGGACTAGGAGGTTCAGCAGGGTGAGCACGAACAGCAGGAAGGTGACTCCTAGAAAGAGCGTGGAGATGGTCATTTCGGTCATGCCGGCCCGCATCTCCGAGTTCGCGATCCAGCCCGTGTTGAGGACGATCAGCGGCAGGGTGACGGCGGCGACGTACCCCCAGCGGACGGGGACGGGGTCTGCCGGCGCGCTGCTTCCCTCCGGGGGTGACATCGCTTGCCCCGGCGCATCATGTGCCGTCTTGTTCATCGGCATTGTTGTTCATCGGTCTTTTCGTACATCGGCATTGTTGTTCGTCGTCCGTCACCTCTGGTAGACCCAGGTGTACGTGTAATGTCGCGTCGGGGTCGGGTCATTAAGACCGGAGAGGATGCGCCTGCCGCGTCCGGCGTCGGGCCTTCTCCCGGTCTCTCATTAGGTCCGTTTTGCATGACAAGTTCCGTTTTCCGCGCCACGACTCCGGCTGCACTGCACCTGACGCCTAGTTGCCGAAACGCCCTGTCCGGGCTTTCCCGGCCCAGCTGCATCCACGGCGTTGGCTCCGGCACCGCGACCTCATCTCTTCTGGACTGTTTCAGCGCTACTTGGTACTGTTAGCCACAGGGAATTCTCCACGTCCAGTGTCTGCGGTTCCGGCAAGTCTATGACACCGCCCTGGGAAAGCTCCAGTCTTTTAAGCTTCAGTTCCCCAAACATCACCTGCACCGTCACTTCCGTGCCGGACTCGACCGGCTTCTGTCGGCACGTCCCCCACACCGATCCGTTTGACCAGAACCATTGGCATGGTTCTGGCGAAGACCGGAAGCGGAGCGTCTGAGCCACAGCGTCATAGTGAAACCCGGTCAGCGCCAGCACCGCCGACCAGCTCGCCATCGCGCGGAAGTAGTGGTGGCCGCACTCGGCCTCGTCGAACGGGCTGCGCTTGCGCCCGTCATACCGATCACGGATCGCCTGGATGACGCGCAGGCCGTCCTCGCATTGGCCTTCGTAGAGCATCCCGACCGCTGCGACGTGTTCGTAGCCGGTCATCACCTCGTTGTAATAGGGGAACGGGCGCTTGGGGCGGCGGCCCAGTGGGTAGGTTGCCATCAGCATCGCCGACTCTTCCTGCAGCGCGAACGTCCGCAGGTGGTTGAAGTGGCCGTACAGGTCGGTCTTGAAGTTGTAGCGCATCAGGCTGCGCAGGGTCGCCCGTACGTGTTCCGGGTCCAGCAGGTAGTCCAAGCCGCAGACGTGCGCCAGGTACTGCCCGACCAGTTGGTCTATCAGGCAGCCCGCGCCGAGCTGCAGTTCCGGGTCGGAGAGGTCGCGGGCACCCATGCTCTCGTGCCGCAGGCCGGGCGCGATAGCGGCCTCATCACTGATGGGCCGTATCTGGTGCTCGTAATACTCGCCGTTGAAGAGATGCCGGTCTATCCAGCGACTGCCTCGATCAAAAAGGTCGCGGCAGGTAGCGGCGAACTCGCCTTCGCCCAGGTGACGCGCCATCTCTTCGCACGCGCGCAGTGCGCCCAGGTACCACGCCCCCATCTGCGGGTTAGGGCCGTAGTATTCCACATCCATCGTGTTGTGCTGGCAGCCTTCCATCACGCCGTCTTTGTCCGCGTCCCAGCCGCCCTCGATCCAGCAGAACTCCAACGCCTTTTTTGCACGGGGCCAAAGCGAACTGAGCATGGCCTCATCGCCGGATAGACGCCAGTCCCGGTAGAGCTTCATCAGGCAGCCCATCTGCCCGTCCGCCGCCGCCAAGCCCCACTCTTGCGCCCGGCCCAGGGGCAGGTTGACTCGGAAGCTCATCAGGCCGTTCGGGGCGGTCGTGTGGCCGAACTCGACCTCGCGCATGGCGCGGGACAGGTCGCCGAACAGGAACGCCGTTGCCGTCTCGTAGTTGAAGACGTGGGTGCAGCTGCCGTGGCAGCACCCGCTCTTGTCGCCGCAGCCCTCCCACCCGTAGAACCGTCCGTCCGCCGTGCGGAAGCAGGTCTGCGTGCGCAGCGTCGAGAGGTTGAACAGAGCCGCCTCTTTCACCACGTCCGGCAGGTCGCTGCCGCAGAAGGCGCGCACGAATGCCACAGTGTCCTTCTCCAGACTGGGCAGGGCCACAACAGTGCGCTTGGCGACATCCCAGGCGTCGCGGTACTGGGTCGCGTAATGGTTGCCGATCCAGTCGGGATTGTCGGCCGGGTCGCCGCAGGAGCCATCCGCACAACCGCAGCTGTCGGCTTGGTTGGTAAGAGCCGGAGTCCAGGTCATTCGGTTGGGGAAGTGCCACGTCAGCAGGAACGTGATCTCCTGGCTGGAGCCGGCGGGTAGGTCCAGCGTCACCGCCAGGGAGGCGGTCGGCGCGTCTTCGTCCGTGGCCGTGCGTTCTTCCAGCCTGCCATCCTCGCTGAAGTCGTCCCAGAAGTCCAGCAGCGAGTCGCCCCAGCTCAGGGACGGCCAGGCGGTGCGATAGGTCACGCCGTCGGTCGTCGTCGTGCCGACCGCCATCGTCCCCCACTGTTCGGCCTGCGGGTCCACGCCCTCGGAGCGCAGGAACACGCCGGACAAGCCGTCCGTCTGTCGGAAGACGTTCCTGTTTTTGCTTGGCTTCCCGTTCGACCCGTCCTGACCGATGAAGTTCTGGACGCTGCCGCAGACCGAGGCCGTCAGCGCGCCGTCCGTCCTGTTCGTCAGTACATAGCGCAGGAACGCGATGGGGATGCCGCTGCGCTCGGCGTCGCCTGGAATCAGCGGGTTAAAGGCCTGCAGCCGGACCTCGACCGGGACATCGGGATCGGAAAGAAGCACCTGCCCCAGCGGGTACGCCGCCTCGAACCGGGCAGAGCGGAAACGCGGCAGGCCGTGGTTCTTAGCCGTGCTGCCGAAGTCACCCTCGTAGGCGGTCACGTCCAGCGGCCCTTCCAGAGCGCGCGTGACGGAAAGCCCGTTGTCCGACCGAACATTCAGGGCGAAAAAGGTTCGCTCCGGCGTGAAGCCTTTCGCGGGTCGGTTGACCACCTCCCAATCCCGCAGGTCGCCGCGCCCGCCGAGCGAGACGGTCCCCGTGCCGATGCCGCCCAAGGGTAGGGCGATCCGCGCCAGATGGTCCTGGTCGTACTCACGCAGGACCGGCCATGTTTCCGTCGGCAGTCGTCGTTCCTTCACGCTGTGTTGCTCCGCTGCCGCTGTGTGATTCACGTGATTTCTCCTTCGTCAGGGTTTGCCGACCTGGACAGGGACATTTTGTCACCATTGGTAGAGGAAAACGTAGGTCCTGTATTCGGTCGGCGGGGGATCGCCGATCACCCCATAAACACCGCCGTAGCGTTCGCCGTCCCGGCAGGTGAGTCGGAAGCCGTGCTGGAAGAAGACGGGGTCGTCGTCGTGGAACCGGTACGCCGAGAAGGCGTTCTCGGCCTTGTTGATGTAGGTCAGTCCGGCGACCGCCCCGTAGTAGAGCTGGCTCTGATGGAAATAGCCCGACCCCAGGAAGTAGTCCTCCAGGCCCGACGACAGAAGCTCGGGATCCTTCGAGCCGTCGATATAGGCCCGGATGTTTCCCTCCATATAACTCAGGTCCGTCCAGTTGCCGGTCGCCTTGCGCTGCCCCTGTGCCGCCATCACGACCAGGTAGAGCATGCCTGCGCCCCGGACGTTGCACATATCGAACTCTTCCAGCGGCTTGGCGTCGTAGGGCTCCAGCGTGTAGAGCCTCAGTCGGGCATTGTCGGGCAGGCGCATTCCGCCGACGATCGTCGGCAGGTTGTCCGTTCCCCGGATCGTCCACCAGCCCTTTTTGCCCGTGCCGGCGTTGAAGACGTTCGTCATCGGGAAGATGGTCACACGGACGCTTTTGCCGTAGGGGATGCGGTAGGTGTTGAACTGCGCTCCGTAGCGGCCCATCTTCGGGCTGCCGAAGGGCGCGGGCGAGCCGCCGAAGGCGTACCCGTGCCCCAGGTCCAGCGCCATGTCGATCGAGGGGCGCGCCTCCCCGTCCACATACACGCGCACCCGCACCCGCTCGTCCATGGCGAAGAACATATAGGTCAGGCAGCCATGGCCGGTGTGGCTGAGGAGTTCCGTTTCCTTGCCCGCCTGCAGCACGTCGCCGCCTTTGCCGCTGGCGCTGAAAGTCTTCAGGGCGTTAAAAGCGATGGCCGGGGTCCCTTTGACACTCTTCCCGGCGGGGCTCGCGGGCATGGCCGTGTCACGCTGAGGCGCGGCGCAGGAGGCGAGGGCCGTCAGCAGCACCACGGCGCTAAGTGTCAGGGACAGAGTGGCGTGACATTTCATTGTGGTTGAAGAGTGGCGCTTCATTGCCAGACGGTTCTTTCTTGGGCGTCCCTGCCGGACCATGGGATTCACCATTCATAGACCCAGGTGTAGGTCGTGAAGCGCGTCGGCGGCGGGTCGTGGAGCACGGCGCCGTTCAGCTCCTCGCCGCACCGGCAGGTCAGCCGCAGGCCCGCCCGGAAGAAGATGGGGTCGTCATCGTGGAACCGGTACGCCGAGAAGGCTTTGCGCGCAGCGTCCAGGAACGTCAGGCCGGCGACCGCGCCGTAATAGAGCTGGTTCTGGTGGAAGTAACCCGAGCCGAGGAAGTAGTCTTCCAAGCCCGAAGACAGATACTGCGGCTCGGTCCCGCCGTTCAGGTAGGCCCGTATGCAGCCTTCCATGTAGCTGATATCTTTCCAGTCGCCAACGTTCCGCAGGCTCTCCGCGGCTATGGTGACTAAATAGAGCAGGCCCGCGCCGGGGACGTCGCACAGGGCGAACTCCTCCAGAGGCTCGGCCTCGTGTCCCTCCAGGCGGTGCAGCCGCAGCCGCGCCCCGTCCGGCAGGCGCTGACCAGCGACCACAAGGGACAGATCTTCCGTCCCCCGGATGATCCACCAGATCTTCCGCCCTGTGACCCAGTCGAAGACAGCGGACGTGGGGAGCAGTGTGACGCGCACCCCGTCGCCGTAGGGGATGTGGTAGGTGTTGAAATGTCCCCCATACCTCCCCATCTTCGGACTGCCGAAGGGGGACGGCGAGCCCCCAAAGGCATACCCGTGGCCCATGTCCATTGCCATGTCGATCGAGGCCGCCGCCTCGCCGTCCACATAGACGCGGATGCGGACGCGCGGGTCCATGGCGAACCACATGTGTGTCAGGACGCCCCGCCCGGCGCGGCGGAACAGCTCGATCTCCCGGCCCGCTTCCAGCGCCTCGATCTCTTTGCCCATGGCGCTGAAGGTGTCCAACGTGTCCAAACTGTTCAACCGCTTACCACTCATAGACCCAGGTGTAGGTCGTGAAGCGCGTCGGCGGCGGGTCGTGGAGCACGGCGCCGTTCAGCTCCTCGCCGCACCGGCAGGTCAGCCGCAGGCCCGCCCGGAAGAAGATGGGGTCGTCGTCGTGGAACCGGTACGCCGAAAACGCGTTCTTTTCGGCGTCGAAGTGCGTCAGCCCGGCCAGGGCGTTCGCGTACAACCCCCGGTTAAAGTAGTAGGTGCCCAGGAAGTAGTCTTCCAGGCCCGAGGAGAGCAGGACCGGGGCCGGCTCGCCGTTCACATAGGCCCGCACGATGGCCTCCAGGTAGCTGATGTCCTTCCAGTCGCCGACGTTCCGCAGGCTCTCCGCGGCCATGGTGACCTGGTACAGCGCGCCCGCACCCGGAACGTCGCACAGCACGAACTCTTCCAGGGGCGGGGCGACAAAGTCCGCGTGGGTATGCAGGCGCAGCCGCGCCCGGTCCGGCAGGCGCACGCCCGCTAACGTCACCGGGAGGTTCTTGGTGCCGCGCACGATCCACCAGAAGGCGGCCCCGTCGGGCGAGGCGGCATCCCGCTGGGCGGTCACCCGGACGCCTGCGCCGAAGGGGATCTTGTAGGTGTTGTAGACGCCGCTGGGATGGCCGGTCTTGCCCATCTTTTCGGTGCCCCAGGGCGCGGCCGTGTCCCCAAACCCGTAGCCGTGGCCCAGCCCCATTTCCATCTCGATGGAGGGGTGCGTTTCGCCGTCCACATAGACGCGCAGCCGCGTCTTCTCAAAGCCGGGCCAGTCGCCCCCGAACCACATGTGGGTGAGGCAGCCCCGGCCTTCCACGCGCAGCAGCTCCGCCTCGGCGTAACCGTCCAGCACGAGGACCTCCTTGCCGATGGCGCAGAAGGTCTCCAGCGAGGCGACGTCGTCGGCCGACCCGGCGTGCGGTGCTGCCGTCAAAGCCGTCCCGTTCGCGCCCGGTTTCGTGTCAGATGCAGTCACGGGCAGTGCCTCTCCGCCATTCAAAAATACCTCTCCGCTAATCAAAGACGATCACCACTTTCCCGCTCTGGCCCCTGTCGGCCACCTCATATGCTTCGGCGGCCTGGTCCAGCCGGAACCGGTGCGTCACCGTCTTCTCCGGGTGCAGGTCCCACCGCGACAGACGCTCCACCAGGTCCTCCATGTGGCTCAGCGACGTCACCCACGACCCGTACAGCGTGATCTGCGGGTGGATCAGGAAGGGGGACACGTCGAAATCCACCGTCCCGCCTTCGCCCACGAACGCGCACCGGCCCCACTGCCGAGTCCCCCGCAGGGCCAGCTTGCGGGCGGGAGCCGCCCCGGAACAGTCAATGCTGGCCTCGCAGCCCTTGCCCCCCGTCGTCGCCTTGATCTTGTCCAGCGCACCGGCGTCGCTCAGGAACGCCGCGTCCACCAGGCCTAACTCGCATGCCAGATCAATCCGGCCCTGGCTGGTGTCCACGCCGATCACCTGCGTCGCCCCCAGCGCCCGCCCCAGCATCGCCGCCGCCAGGCCCACCGGACCCAGGCCCGTCACCAGCAGCCGGTCCCGGCCGCCGACGTTGATCCGCGTCAGCGCCTCCCAGGCTGTGCCGAAGCCGCAGGCGACCAGGGCGCCGTCAATATAGCTCAGGTTGTCGGGGAGGGCGATGCAGGTGTTCTCCTCGGCCAGCAGGAACGGTGCGTGGCCGCCGTCCCGCTGCCAGCCGTAGGCGGCCCGGAACGGCGAGTGGCAGGAGATCATGTACCCGGCCTGGCAGTCCTCGCAGACCCCGCAGCCGCTGATGTGGTACAGGACCACCCGGTCGCCCACTTTAAAGCGCTTGCAGCCCGGCCCGACTTCGGCGATCTGCCCGCACGGCTCGTGGCCAGCCAGGACGCCCTTGTACGCCTCGTCGCCGACGCCCAGGTGCTCGCGGTAGATGGCCCGGATGTCGCTGCCGCAGATGGAGGACGCCTTCATCTGGACCAAGACCTGCCCGTGCCCCGGCGTGGGGATCGGCTGCTCCCGGAAGGCGACGGTGCTGTTGCCGGGCAGCACAACGCCCCGCATCGCTCTTCCTGCCGTCCCGCGCGTTGGAGTTGTTTGTGTCATCATCAGTCTCTTCCCTTCGAGTATCGGTCACTTCGGTGTCAAGGAGGCGTGATCTCACCGGTCACGTCCCACAGATCCTCCCAGGTCTGGCCGTCTTTCCACAGGAAGACGTGGCCCTTGATCAACCGATTGTTCTTGTCAATGCCCGCAATGGCCTGCATCTCCGCCTCGGTCAGCGGGTCGCCGCCGACGCCTTGCAGGGTCGCCAGATACTGCGAGCGCTTGACCGAGAACGGGATCGCCGCTCCCCCGCGCTGCACTGCCCACTTGACGCAGACCACGGCGGGGTGGACGCCAAGACGCTGGGCGATGCGTACGATGACCGGGTCTTCCACGTCCACGGTGTCATCGGGCGTCCGGTCTCGTTCGGGACGGGAGGGTGAGCCGATGGGGGAATAGCCGATGGGCAGGATGCCGTTGTCCACAATGTACTGGAACAGGTCCGGCTGCTGGAAGTGGGGGTGCAGTTCCATCTCGTTGGCGGCGGGTTTGATGTCCGCATCGCGCAGGAGGAGCTCCAGCTTGGGGATCGTCATGTTGGACGTGCCGATATGCCGAACCAGGCCCGCCTCAACCAGCTGCTCCATCTGCCGCCACGTTCGCACATAGTCGTCGTGGAGGTAGGCCCTGGCGTGGGGGTCGCGGGAATGGGCGTCCACGCCTTTGCCGTGCGAATTGGGGAAGGGCCAATGGACAAGATAAAGATCGAGGTAGTCGAGCTGTAAGTCCCGCAACGACTGCCGGCAGGACTCGATGACCTGGCCGTGCTTGTCGTTCCAGACTTTGGAGGTGATCCACAGGTCTTCGCGGGGGATGTCGCCCTCCATGATGGCCCGGAGGGAGCGGCCCACGGCGTCCTCGTTGCCGTAGACGCTGGCGCAGTCGAAGTGGCGGTAGCCGACCGAAGCGGCGCCGACGACGGCCTTGGCGATCTGCTCGGTGGAATAGTTGTCCGAGCCGAAGGTGCCCAGGCCGAGGGCAGGCATGGCCGCGCCGGTCGGCAGGGTCATGTGGGGGACACGGCTGGGGTCTACCCCATCGGCGGCGGTAGCAAACGGCGCCAGATCAGTTCCACTCGGATCATCCATAACTGTCATAGTCTGTTTTCTATACTCTCTGCGGGCCCGCGCCATTCGCCACTAGAACGTCGCACAATGAGTTCGCCGTCGAGCAAAACTTCACGGAACGGGGGCGGGTCCTTGGCGTCGAGGCGCGTGAGCAGGATTTCAACGGCTTTTCGCCCCATCTCATAGGCAGGCTGGTCTACCACCGTAAGGAAAGGAAAGGTCACAAAGGCCGGCGGGAGATCGTCAAAGGCGACCAGCGCCACGTCCTCCGGTACCCGTCTCCCGGCATCGTGCAGCGCATTCAGTGCGCCGATGGCGAGGAAGTTGTTGGTCGCAAAGAGGGCGGTCGGGCTTGGCGCATCAGACAATGCTCGCAAGGTCATGTCGTACCCGCTCTTCTGGGTCAGGTTGCCGTAATAGACCGGGGCGATGTCGCCGTGATAGACGCGGGCACCCCGCTCGAGGCCAGCCTCCGCCAGCGCCCTCTGGAAACCCGCGACCCGGTCGTCGGAGGTGAGTAGGCCCTGCGGCCCCGCCACCGTCGCCACCGTCCGGTGACCAAGCGAGACGAGCAGCCGGCCCAGCTGATAAGCCCCCTGCCCCGAGTCACACCGCACCACGTCCACATTCGCTCCACCGACGCGGCGGTCCAGCACCACCACGGGCGTCTGCTGGTGCTGGATGACGCGGAGCGACTCCGTGGCGTCGCCTGCGGGCACCAGCAGGACGCCGTCCACCTGCTTTTGCAGCAGCATCTGGAGGGATCGCCGCTCCTTGGCCTCGTGCTCGTCGGTGTTGCTCAGGATGACCATGAAGCCCGCGTCGCTGGCCGCATCTTCGACGCCGCGGGCGACCGTGGTGAAGAACGGGTTGGTGACGTCGGTCACGACCAGAGCCAGCGTGTTCGTGCGCCGGGAGCGCAGGCTCCGCGCCAGGGTATTCGGAACGTATCCGAGATCGGCAATGGCCGTCTCGACCCGCGCCCGCATCGCCTCGGCGACGTAGCCGGACTTGTTGACCACGCGGGAAACGGTCATCGGCGCGACGCCCGCCTGCTTGGCGACATCCTGGATTGTAGGCATAAGCGCATTCTACCACCGGCTGCGATTAATTTGGGCTGAACGTGACGTACATGCCATTTTGTCCCATGGTCTGCGTGCCGGCGGCGGAGCAGCAGGGGACGCCCGCGCTGCCCGCCGGGACGTCCTGGGGATTGTTCGGACTCGGGTTAGTGCCGCCAGGGGATACCTGCGAGGGCCGGAACCATTTCACATGGCCGTCCAGCATGGCGAAGTTACTGCCGTCCGAGTGGCGGCCGGTCTGCTTGTTCCAGGCGTCCTGGCGGCCCAGATGATGCACGGGGCTTCCCATCCAGCCCGTGTCGTACTGGGCGATGCTATTCGGACGAACGCCCGGAATCTGGTCGATCCAGCCGGCCCCGCCCTCACCGCCGTCCCCAGCAGGGGCACCCTTGCTCGGTGAGGCGAGTTCGGCGTCAGCGCTCGTCGGGTCCGTCTGAGCATTAGTCGTTTCGAACAAAAGTACAGTAACGGCTGGCGAGTTGTGGGTGGAGATATTGCCGTTCGGCCCGAAGGCATTGAGCTGATCGTTGACCCCATAAGACATCGGCACGAGGTTACCGTTCGCCGGGGTCGGGTCATCAGGGCAGAGAAAAATGCCGGTGCTCTTCGCGAACGGGTAGATGAAGTGCGCCCAGCCGCGCCCCGGCGAGCCGTTGTCGGGCGGCATCAGCTCGTCGCTGTCCTGGGTGTACTGGAGGAAGGTCAGCGTGATCTGTTTCTCATTAGACTGGCAGGAGGCGCGGCGCGCGTTCTCCCGGACCTTCTGGAAGACGGGGAAGAGAATGGCGGCAAGAATCGCAATGATAGCGATTACGACAAGAAGCTCGATCAGTGTGAAGCCCTGCTGGCCTCTACGACCTGTTGCAAGAAACATGTGACCTCCTCAAAAATGGCGCAACTCCGCTGAAGCGCCGCCCTAGACTGTGATAACGATATCACAATATGTGGTATCGTTATCATACTAACACAGATTTTTGGAAATGTCAAGCCCAAGGAAAATAATTTGCTTCTTCTTTAGATTGTCTTGCCCCCTCTTGAACTTGCATGCTATAACCCCGTGATCTGTTCACAACCAGAGTGCATTTTCCAAATGTCATCTGAGCCAGAGCCTTATGCTGGCTCAAGTCACGAGCGCTTGGTAGCTTACCTTGGTCTTGTCGTACCGGATCGCCACCCACCGTGACTGCTTCAGCCGCAGAAAGGTTCGCTCGATCACGTCGCGCTCTTTGTATGACTCGGCGTCGAACTTGTAGGGACGCTAGCCGGCACGCCCTTTCCCCTGGCGATGCGCGCGCTGGTCCCGCCGCTCCGGGATCAGCATCTTTTCCGGGATCAGTATCTTCACGCCCTGCCCCGGAGCAGACGGCGGCAGGAGGGATGGCTGTACCCCTTGTCGCCCAGCACACAAACCGGACGCTTGCACGGGTGACCGCGCCCGCCGCCATCCTCTCCGATGTGCTAGGGCGCCCGATCCGGCACATCCAGGTCTCGCCTAACCAGGCGCGGGACGCCTTCCTGAGCATAGGTGCCAGCCCGGCCTCCACCGCCCTCTACGTGGAGATGTATCAGGGCTTCTCCCACGATCCGACGCGCGGCCGAGCCGCGCTCGCCCGAAACTGCCACGCCGACTACCTTGGACGTCTTAGCGGGCGAGGTGCTGGCGCCGCTGGTCAAGGCCCCCTAGCCGCGAGGGCGGCGGGGGCTTTGCCCCGCCGCCCTGCCCCGTCGTCATGAACTGTACTTGCCCCAGCGGGATGGCCCACAGGAGCAGACGCGTCCCTGTGTTTTGTTGCATTACTCGTCACAGACTAAAATCTGGACGTATAAATGACGTTATACGTTGACTTTCGCTCGGTCTCGGCGTATAATTGTCCCAGACCGGCGGGGTTATCCGCCGAAAAACTGTGCGTATAATACTTTTCCCATCATACCGCTGAGAATCCCATGGACAAGCAGACCGTCTTCCCCACCCCACCGAGTCTGGACCTCCCCTGTCTGGCTCAGTTCGCCGAGCACCTGCGCCACCGGGAGTGCAGCCCGCTGACCGTCAAGAACTACTTGGCCGACCTCCGCGCCTTCGCCCGCTGGTTCGAGCAGACCAACGGCGACGGCCTGTCCCCGGACCGGGTCACGCCCACCGACCTGCGCGAGTTCAAACGGCATCTAGTCCAGGGGAAGCTCAAGCCGGCCAGCATCAACCGCAAGCTCGCCACTCTTAAGAGCTTCCTGAAGTGGGCCACGGAGGCAGGGCTGGCGACGGGCACGGCGATCCTGAAGATGCCCAAGGCCGAGCGCCAGTCGCGCCTCGGCCCGCGCTGGCTGGACCGGCGCGAGCAGAACGCGCTGTTGCGGGCTGTCGAGCGCGGCGGCAGCGTCCGTGACCTAGCGGCGGTCACGCTGATGCTGCACTGTGGCCTGCGGGTGGCAGAGCTGTGCGCCCTGACCTGGACGGACGTCGCGGTCGGCGACCGGAAGGGAGTGCTGACGGTCCGCAGCGGCAAGGGCGGCAAGCGGCGCGAGGTGCCGCTCAACGCCGACGCGCGTGCGACCCTGCTGGGTTTAGGCTATGCCGGGCTGTCCGGACGTCCGGACAGAATGTTCCTGGGACAGCGCGGCCCACTGACGCCCCGGGGGGTGCAGTCTATGCTGACTGGGTATGCAAGGACGGCTGGCCAACTGGGGTTAGATGGGCTCTCCCCTCACGCACTGCGCCACACCTTCTGCAAGAACCTAGTAGATGCCGGCGTGGGATTAGAGCAAGTGGCTGCTCTTGCCTCACATGAGTCGCTGGACACTACGCGGAGGTATATCGAGCCGTCGCTGAGGGACTTAACAAAAGCCGTGGAACTGGTTAGTCAAGAGGGCAAATGATGGAAAGTACTGTCCCTCTCGTCAGACGCGTCTAAACCACGACCTGGATTTATACAAAACCGCAATGACAGCTCGTATCCGCGTGACCTGTTTTCTATTTCACCCTAGTAAATACCGTTAGACTTGAACTTGTTTAGATTCAAATAGACATATCGCCCGAAGAGGTCCCGGCCGAAGCCGTTGCGTCTTTTGATCAGTGAACAGCGACACCTCCGACGAGATGGCCTTGTCATGTAAGCGGCTTTCTGCTTTAGTTAAGTATCGGCCTACAGGTTACGACGGATCCGGACCATTTATGCGCCCCGAAACCACCACACGGCAGGAAATCATCGACGATCAGCTCCGCCGTGCCGGCTGGGCCGTCGAGCGCCGGAACCTCCTTAAAGAGTACCCGCTACGCCCTGACCTCTCCGAGATCCACGAGGCCAGTGCATCTTATGCGACCGGCGCTGAGTTCGCCGATTATGTCCTGCTCGGGCCAGACCACAAGCCTCTCGCTGTCGTCGAAGCTAAACACACCGGTCGGGACGCCCTCGCCGGGCAGCGCCAGGCCGCTGACTATGCCGACCGTCTCCGCGCCCAGCATGGCTTCGATCCCTTTGTCTTCCTCAGCAACGGCGTGGACTGTTGGTTCTGGGACCGGGACCGGTATCCTCTGCGACGCGTCAGCGGCTTCTTCACGCCCGACGACCTCCAGCGCCTCGCTTTCCAGCGCCAGTACGGCAAGCTGCTGCGCGGGCTCGCCGCGGCACCCACCATCGCCGGACGGCCCTACCAAGTCGAAGCCATCAAGCGTACCACCGAGGCAATCGAGACCGGCCAACGCAAGTTCCTGCTCGTCATGGCCACCGGCACCGGCAAGACCCGCACCGTCGTCGCCCTGATCGACTTGCTCCTAAGGGCGGGCCGCGCCCAGCGCATCCTCTTCCTCGCCGACCGCCGTGAGTTGGCCCGCCAGGCCCTCGCCGCCTTCAAAGAACACCTGCCCAACGAGACCCGGGCCACCATCGAAGGCGGCGTCGCCGACCCGAGCGCCCGCCTCCACGTCGCCACCTATCCCAGCATGATGCAGGTCTACGGGACGCTCTCCCCCGGCTACTACGATCTGATCGTCGCCGACGAAAGCCATCGCTCCATCTACAACCGTTACAGCGCCCTGTTCACACACTTTGACGCCCTCCAGCTCGGCCTCACCGCCACGCCAACCGACTATATCGACCACAACACGTTCGAACTGTTCGAGTGCCCCGACGGCCTGCCGACCTTCGTCTATCCCTACGAAAGCGCTGTAGACGAAGGCTACCTCGTCACCTACCGCGTCCTGGCCGCACAAACCACGTTCCAGCTCCAGGGCATCAAGGCGGGCCAGCTCCCCCTCGAGATCCAGCGCCAAGTCGCCGAGCAAGGAATCGACCTCGGCGAGATCGACTTCGAAGGCAGCGAGTTGGAACGCCGCGTCACCAATACCAGCACCAACGACGCCATCGTGCAGGAGTTTATGACCAAGGCCCGCAAGGACTCTATGGACACCTTGCCCGCCAAAACCATCCTTTTCGCCATCAGCCACGCCCACGCCGTCGAACTCTGGGAAAGCTTCAATCGCCTGTATCCCGACCTCCAGCGGCGCGGCTTCGCCGAAATTATCGACAGCCACATGGAGCGCGCCGACCAGACCCTCGACGACTTCAAGCGCCGCGACATGCCCCGGGTCGCCCTGTCCGTGGATATGCTCGACACCGGTGTTGATGTCCCTGCCCTCCAGAATCTCGTGTTCGCCAAGCCCGTCTTCAGCCAGGTCAAGTTCTGGCAGATGATCGGGCGCGGCACCCGCCTCTACACGGACCCCCTCAGCGGACAGGTTAAGGCTGACTTCCTCATCATCGACTACTGGAACAACTTCGCCTACTTCAACATGAGCCCTGACGGCGAGATCAGTCACCCCACCGAGCCGCTCCCCGTCCGCCTGTTCCGCCTTCGCCTTGACACCTGGCGCCTCCTAGCTGGCCAGTGCCGGGACGAAGAGGCCGCCGCTGTCCGCACCCAGCTTCAAGGCATGCTTGCCCAACTCCCTACGGACAACAGCAGCGTCCGTTCCTACCTCGCCGATCTGGCCGAGTTGGGGCGCCCTGAGGCCTGGGACACCCCGACACTGCCCTTTCTGGAACGCCTCAGTGCCGCCATCGCCCCCGCCCTGCGCTTCCTGCCCGACATCACCCTGCCCGTGATGTCCTTCGAAGCCCTCACCGAACGTCTCATCGTCTCCCATTTGGAAGGAAACGCCGCTGCCATCCCCGCTATGCAGGAAAAAGTCATCCGCGACTTGAATCTCCTGCCGGACACGCTCCGCGAGGTGCAGGAACACGCGCCCCAGCGGCTCTGGATGACAAGTTCCCCATTCTGGGCGGCCCTAGACTACGGGCGGCTCCGGGATCTGCAAACGGCCTTCGCGCCGCTCATGCGGTATCGTCGTCCCGAACGCGCCGACGTCGTCCGGCTCAGCCTGCCCGACCAGATCGGCAGCCGCCGCTGGATCGTCTACGGGCCCGGCGGCGAGGGCGCCTTCGCCGAGACCTATCGCGAACAGGTCGAGGCTTACGTCCGTGGCTTGGCCGATAGCCTGCCCGCACTCCGCAAGCTGCGCCAGGGCACCCCGCTTGCCGACGCCGACCTGAACGCACTCGCGGACGCACTCAATCGCGCCGACCTGTTCATTACCGAAGACACGCTCCGCCAGGTCTACGGGCAGGCCGATGTGGATCTGTCAGCCTTTCTACGGCATATCCTGGGCCTGCACGCCTTGCCCAGTCGCGAAGACCAGATAGGGGCGGTATTCGAGAGCTTTCTCGCCGAGCAACCGCATTTTACAGCCACCCAGGTGCTCTTCCTGCGCACTGTCCGCTCCGCCGTCTTGCGCGGCACCCGGTTGACCGAAGAGGACCTCCGGCGCCTACCCTTCAGCCGCGTCGGCGCCGTGTCCCGCCTGTTCCACCCGAATCAGGTCGCCCGTATTATCGAATTCGCCAACGCGCTGGCGGCCTGACCCCGCCGCGCTGTAAACCGAGGATGCCATGCTTTCGCCCCAGCTTAAGACCGAGATCGACAAGCTCTGGAACCGCTTCTGGTCCAGTGGCATCGCCAACCCACTCACCGCCATCGAACAGATAACATACCTGATCTTCCTCAAACGCCTGGAAGACCAGGACAAAGAGCGCATCACTCAGGCCGGCGACCGTGTCGTCCCGTCCGTCTACGCCGGTACTGCCAACCAATTTCGCTGGAGCCGGCTCTTATACATGCCTGGCGATGAGGCCCTGCGCTTCATCCAGGGCCCCGTCATGGACTGGCTCAAAACCATGCCCGGCGCCCAGGAGCAGATGCAGGATGCCGTCTTCGTCCTCCCCAACGCCAGCCTCCTTCGGGGCGCAATGGACGCCGTCAACACGCTCATCGTCCCGGAACGCAACCAAGATACCCTCGGCGACATCTTCGAATACCTCCTCAGCGAGATCGCAACCGCCGGCAAGAACGGCCAGTTCCGCACCCCGCGCCACATCATCCGTGCCATGTGCGAGCTGACCAACCCCAAGTTCGGCGAACGCATCTGCGACCCCGCCTGCGGCACCGCCGGATTTCTCGTCAACGCCTACCAGCACATCCTCCAACAGCACACCAGCCGCGACATCCTGGAATTCGCGGCCGACGGCACCCCCTTGAACCTCATCGGCGACCGGCTCAGCGCCGACCAACACGACGCCCTCCGGCAGAACCATTTCTACGGCTTCGATTTTGACCGCACCATGGTCCGGCTGGGCTGGATGAACATGGTCCTGCACGGCCTCGAAAACGCCCAGGTCCACTACGGCGACACCCTCGGCAGCAAGTTCAACGAAGGCGTCCGCGAGGGGCGCACCGGCCACTTCGATGTTATCCTCGCCAATCCACCCTTCGCTGGCAGCCTGGACAAAAGCGACGTCGGCGAGTCTCTGCGCAGCCTGGGCACCAACAAGACCGAACTGCTCTTCCTCGACCTCATCCTCCAGCTCCTGCGCCCCGGAGGACGCGCCGCCGTCATCGTTTCCGAGGGCGTCCTCTTCGGCTCCACCGGCGCGCACCGCGCGATCCGTCGTCGCCTGCTCGAAGAGAACCAGCTCGTTGCTGTCGTTTCCCTCCCCAGCGGCGTCTTCCAGCCCTACACCGGCGTCAAGACTTCCATTCTGTTCTTCACCAAAGGCGGCAGCACCGAGCGCGTCTGGTTTTACGACGTCACCGCCGACGGCTACACGCTCAATGCTCGCCGCACCGAACAGCCCGAGAAGAACGACCTGTGGGACCTGACACTTCAAGCAAAAACGTCTCTCAACGTTGATCCCTCCACTCAAACGACTCGTCGAAATCCAGAGGTACGAGACCTTCCATTTGAGCAAACACCGGCCTTCATCGCGAAACCCTTGTGGGAAGAGTGGCGCGCTCGCATCGGTCCGGACCCTTCCTATTATCAGGCATCGTTTAAGACAGAAATCCGCGAAATTGATGATGAACCTAACCTTTCGGGCACTCTGATAACACCTGTTCCCATTCATCTTCTTCAGAGTCTCGAAGTGGTCACGCCTACTGAGCCGAAACACAGGTTCATCTCTGCTGTCCAGATCCGCGAGAACGACTTCAACTTATCCGCCGGGCGCTACAAAGCGGCCGCCGCCGCCACGGATATTTATGAACCGCCCGCTGATCTCATCCGCCAATTGCAGGCATTGGAAGAAGACATCCAGAACGATCTCGGCAACCTGCTGGCGATGGTGGAGAACCGCGTATGAACACTTCTAATACCCCTGAGACTTGGACCGAGGTCAAGCTTCGGGAGGTGGCGCGAGTTGTTTACGGGAAGGCGCTCCACACATCAAGACGTGAGCCCGGAGGCGATATCCCTGTTTATGGTTCCAGCGGCGAAGTCGGACATCATGATAAAAGCCTACACCCTGGGCCAAGTATTGTCATAGGCCGTAAGGGTACAGTCGGTTCTGTCTATTATATTGCCGCGCCATTTTGGTGTATAGATACTGCTTTCTATCTGGACGGTATTCGGCAAGATGTTGATATTGAATACCTTGCCTACGCCTTGCGAAAACAGAATTTAGTTCGCCTTTCGCTTTTTGCGGCTGTTCCCGGTCTTGGCAGAGCAGACTTAGAATCTGTTATAATCCCCCTTCCCCCACTCCCCGAGCAGCGCCGCATCGTCGCCATCCTGCGCCAAGCCGAAGAGATACGTAGGAAACGACGGGAGGCAGAAGATATTGCCGCGAAATTTCTGCCATCTATGTTCCATGGGATGTTCGGCAGTCCCATTCAGAATGAAATGGAATGGCCCACCAAACCCCTGGATGGTATGGGAACTGTCATGACAGGGAATACGCCGCCACGGCAGCAAGAAGAATATTATGGTGATGACGTAGAGTGGATCAAGTCCGATAATCTGGACACCCGAATTGACTACGTCACTCAAAGCAAAGAGGGTCTGTCACTTTTGGGGGCCGAGCGAGCCAGAATTGCAGAAGCAGGCTCGACACTCATCACGTGCATAGCTGGCAGTCCTGACTCAATCGGAAAAGCGGCGCTGACAGACAGGGATGTTGCATTCAATCAACAAATCAACGCGATTACGCCAAACTTTGATGTGCCCTCTGTTTATTTGTACGGTGCAATCAAAGCGTTGAAGCCGGCCATTCAAGCACTTTCCAGCGGCGGCATGAAAGGAATCGTCAATAAATCTAGTTTGGAGCAACTCCTTACCATTGACCCACCCCCACGTCTAAGGAAAGAATTCACGCGGCGCGCCGAAGCAGCGATTTTGTTAAAAGCAAGTGTCGTAGAAGCGGCTGATAAAGCCGACATGTTAGTCATATCACTTATGGCCAAGGCATTTACCGGCGAGTTGACGGCGGCGTGGCGAGAGATGCACCGGGAGGAACTAGCCGAGACCCCGGAAACGGTGATGGTGCCGGAAGCGCTAGAAACGCGGCTGGCGCAGGGGATTGCCACGTCCGCCGACCTGGAGGAAGCACAACGACGTATCGAGAACAGCATCCGGGAAGTTCTCGGACCTCTCGGAGTGATGTTGATCAACGCGCCGAATGACATCGGAGGGCTGGATACTGCGCCGATGGTCCGGTTCGCCCAATTCATTCAACTCGTCAAGCCCTACGAGAACGCACTTATTGAGGCGGGGATTATCCGAATACTGTCCGAAACCACCGCCGCTGTCCTGCCGCCCGAGTTGCGAGATTTCACGCTCAACCCCGCCGATAATCTCTTCCTCGGCCTCATGTGGGATCAGTTAAATGAGATCTTCGCGAACGGTGATCTGGCGCTGACAGACGCCATCCTGGCGCTGCAAGAGGTGAGCGATGAACTGAAGACGATTGAGTTCACCCGTCACGTCCGTGTTCTGGACCCCGACGATCCTCGCTTTCACCTGCTGCGCGAACTCAGCGAAGCGCAGAAGACCGTGTATTGGGAAGTCAGAAACGCTCCAGGCTATGTCACACCCGCGATGCTGCATGAGACCAAGGATATCAACCTGGCTGTCGCCCGGCGCGGACTGCTACTGCTTGCCCGCACCGGCCTCATCCAGGCTATCTCGCTGCCAAATTCCGATGGCGCCTCCCAGTCCATGCCGAGCTTCGTGGACGCTTACCGGAAACTTCGCCCGGAGGACGACGATGGCAAGGCGGATTTTGATCCCGCCGTCACAACCGCACCTTCCCAGCCCGGCAAGAGTTTAGCCGAGACGAAGGCCGATGTCCTGGGCTTCAATCGAACCTCCAATGATACGCCGCATCTCACCTAAACCCATGAAAATTCGCTACCTGCGCGTCCAAAACCTGCCGCCGCTCGACGACATCACCCTCCACTTTGGTCATGAGCCCATGCTCGGGCGGCCCGTCGCCATCCATTTCGTCGTCGGCGTCAACGGCAGCGGCAAAAGCCGCGTGCTCCAGGCCCTCGCCGAGATCGTCCTATCGACCGAATCCCTCCGCTGGCCTGATTTCCCCTTCAGCCTCGTCTACGATCTCGGTAGCGCCCCCGTGCAGACGATTATCTTCCATAAGCCCGGACACGACAACGCCGAGGCCGCCGTCTTCGTCTTGCCCCGGATGGCCGACCCTGTCGAAGGATGGACTGCCTGGCTCGCCCGCGACTGGCGCATCGCGACCCAGCACCCGCTCGGCGTCAGCCCCAGCATCCTCGGCAAACTCGACGGCACCACCCTCATCGGCTCTGTACTTCCCAGCGCCGTCCTCACCGCTACCTCCGGCCACACCGAACCATGGGATGAGATGCTGGCCCGCCATGGGGCTTACTCTATGGAGACAGACACCGCCTTCCCAGCCAGCCCCACCCCCGACGACGAACGCCCCGCCGGCTGGACCGCCCGCCAGGAACGGGAACGCTATCTCACCAACCCAGCCGACGCCATGCCACTGCCCGACGCCATACCGCCGGACCGAACGGTTTCTAGCCGCGTCACGTTCGTCCCGCCCCGACGCCTCAAATTCGCCCTCGCCGCCGTCGCCCTCACCCACTCCGCCCAAGAATTTGCCTACAACACCAGCCTTGAGACGGAGGAGAAATTCATCAGAAGAATCCAAGATTGGCAGGCGCGCGGCGAGCGCATGAGCGGTCTGCGCGGCATTCTTAACGAAGTCGATTGGCTCTGGCCGCTTGTCCTCAGCCTCGATCTGCAATGGGACCCAGACAACATCGAACCCAGTCGCCTCCGCCAAATCCAGACCCTGGCCCAACTCGCCAGCGGCATCCGTCGCGAACCGGGAAACGGCCCAGGCCGCACACTCACCTTTGACCTGCGCCGCCCTTTGGCCGACCGAGACTATGAACGAACCCTCACCGACGCCCTTCTGGAAGCCATGGGTGGCGGCATCACAGGAAGCGCGTTCGGGGCATTCACCACCCTTTGCACCTGGCAGGATGAGGGCTTGCTCCTGGACCTATCCCTTTCACTCCGAAAACACAACCTCGAAGACGTCCTACTCTTCGACTGGCTCAGCGACGGCGAACGCCTCTTCCTGGGCCGCATGGCCCTCTTCTACCTGCTCCGCGACCAGACCGGCCACAGCCGCCCCGACGCCCTGATCTTACTGGACGAACCCGAAACCCATTTTAACGACGTCTGGAAACGCGAGATCGTCGACATCATCGACGAAAGCCTCGGCGACGCCGCCAGCGACGCCATCATCACCACCCACTCCAGCATCTGCCTCACCGACGTTTTCGACGACGAGATCGCTCTGCTCAAAAAGGAAAACGGTGTCATCAGTCAGAACACTGACCGACGCCGCAGCTTCGGGGCGTCCCCCACCGACATCATGCAGGACATATTTGGTGCTACCGACACCGTTGGCCTGCGCGCCGCCAAGTTCCTCGACCTCGTCCTCGTTGTTGCCGCCGAACCTCAGATTGCCATGGACGCCTGGCGTCTGCACCAGACACAGCCCACGGAGACCAACGCCGCCTGGATTGCACTGCGCGAGAAGGTCCGGGCCCTCCCCCATGACTACGGCTCCGTCGCTGAACTCGACGCGCGCCTCCTGAACGTCCTATCGGTCATGGACAGCTATTCACCCGATGATCCTGATCTTACCACCCAGGGACTCGTAGACATGGTCGCCCTGGTCGAAGAGCGCCTCGGGTCCGGGTATTACCAATTCGAATTCCGCCGACGCCTCCGGGCACTCCGACAACTCCTCTGAGTAACCGACATGCTTCACAAAATCAATCGGCCCCAATCCTGGCAGCAGATGGAGAATCTTCTCCAATTCCAGCAGAACGTCCTGAGTCTCTTGTGTGACTCCGCGACTCCGGTACCCCTTGATGATATCGAGGCTCCTCAGCCCACTCTGCTGGCCGCCTTTCACACTCACCTTGGTACGGCTCCCGGCGACTGGTTTTGGGGCAAGCGGGGCCGCCAGATCAAGAGCGGCGGGACTCTCCTGAAGGCCCTCAAGGATGTCGTGACCCATGTCTATGCCCACCCTGCCGAAGGTCCCAAAATCTTAGCGGCATTCCATCACGACACTACGTTCCACAAGGACAACACCAACCAGACGACCTTCGCATTCGAGTATCACACACAACTGACCGACGACGCCCGCAAAGTCCTTAAACCACTCTTCCAGGCATTCTACACGGACCTGCTCGCCGGCGGCTTCCCGGCTTCCATCCATGGCGGTCCGCCTGGCAATTTCGACCGTGACAGCTTCATCTCTGCCTTTTGGGAGGCAAATAAAGAGATGAGCGTCTGCCCCGCCTGTGATGGTCCCCGCTCAGACACGGAGGGGGACAAGCACTTCGACGATGCCGACCATTATCTGCCCAAATCCGAATACCCATTCTTTTCTCTGCATCCGGCGAACCTGGTTCCCCTGTGTCTCCAGTGCAACCGCACCTTCAAAGGTGATCGTGACCCTGCCGATACACGTTCACTCACGCCCCAGGAACGGGACCCTTTGTATCAGCAGACACACGGCCCCCTTACAGGCGCTTTCTTTCCTTATGCGAAGCTGCCCGCCGTCAGCCAGCTTACGCTCCATGTCACCCGCTCTCCGACCGGGGAGCGGCAGATGTGTTTCGAGGATCACAGCGGGATGCCGTCCCGACGCGCCGCCAGTTACACCCGTGTGTTCCACATCCCTGGCCGATGGAAAGGGCGCTTAGATGACCAGATCAAAAGTCTTCGCAACGAACTTGCCCAAACCGGCCGAAGCCATGTCCGCCTCATGCGTCGACTGAGTGATACGGAGCTAAAGCAGGAAATCTTTTATATGCTCGATGACCGAATAAAATTGATCAGCCAGGAAGAGAATCTTGTTGTGCAGACAAGCTATCTGCGTTATGCCCTGAGCGACAGCGACGAGTTCCAGGAACTCTACAGCCAATATCTGGGCCAATAATAAGCGGCTGTGCATCCACTGCACAGCCGTTTAAAGCAGAACCCCCCCGCCAATATGCCCCTACGATTTCGATGACCGATGGGTAGCCCGGCAAGTGCTCCGCCCAGCGAGAACAGCAACGCGGCGGCTCAATCTTGGACGTGGGCGGGATTGTCCGGGAACACTGGCGTCCCGGTCTGAGTGGCGTCGGACGCCGCATCCCCATCGGAGAGCGGCGCGTAGAGCTGCGGCATCAGGCGCAGGTTGGAGGCCGGCTTCGGACTGTTGCGGGCGAACAGCGGTGTGCCGCCTGACGCCGGTGGCTGCGGCCAGTCCCGCATCAGTCCGTCGATATCCCCTAAGACCTTTTTGACCTGTCCGACCCACTGATCGGTCTTCACATCCCAGTGGAGATCACCCGAAGAGCGATAGCCATAGGGAAAACCTTTCCGCTGCTGTTCTCCCAGCAGCCGTCCGGCATCGAACTTTGCCTGCTCCGCCGGTGGCTTCACAACGAGCCGATCCTGCATCTCGCGCAGTTCGGCCTCCAGTTGCCCCATGACTACGCGGAAGCGAGTCCACTGATGCTCGTCGAGATCGAAATCGGAAAGAAGCCCTTCTCCCGCCATCTTTCCTTTCTCCGCAATCCCCCGGAGCGTCTCCGACGGCATGTCCAGATTTAGGCCGCCCTCCGTTTTCTTCAAGCGCACCTGGATGATCCGCTCCCGATAACTCGGGAGTTGCGATTGCTGATTATCCCGGTAATTCTGCATCACCGACACGATCGCCCCCAGGAACGAAACCAGAGTTGGCAATGCATTCACGATCTTCGGTGTGTTTTCACTCGCCCGGGGCAGATAAACTGCGGCCGCCGGGTCACCCACCTGGCGTTTCTTGTTCCGCCCTTCGGACTCGCCGGGGGTCGGGGGGGCCGAAAACATCGCAGCCTGCATCATCTCTCCCTGGACGGAAGTCTGCGGCACATCTTGGCCGTTTTTGACGAACGCCTCCGGGGGATAAGCCGTGAGGTTAATGCCGAATGTCGGGCGAGTTGGTAGCCAACTGTCGAAGAAATGGATAGGGAAGTTGCTTGACAGGCCCCCGTCGCTGAACCAGTTCTCATTCAAGTCATCCTTTGTCAGCGCCTCAGCATGTTTCCTGTTGATCTTGGTGAATGCGGTCGCTCCCAGTGTCCAGAGCGGCACAGCACTGAGCAGAATCGGAAAGCTCAGGCTCATCCTCATTGCGACTACGATAGGCAGATCATTTGCGTCCGGCAGGAAAAAGAATCCGGGCGGCGGCTGCAGGCCACGACCTGAGCGGTGCCTTTTCCCCACCAGATGATCGACGACATCGCGAGGGAAATACTCCCGCATCTTGGATTCCTCGAACAAGAAGCGATTATTTTCGAACGGAAGCACATACGGCAGTTCCTCGCTGATGTTGGTGGTCATCATCTTCAGGACGATCGGATTTGATCTGCTTTGCAGGTCCCCGAATGTTAGCGGCATTTTGTATTTGCGCCCCGCCCCCGACAGCCCCTTCTCTACGGTCGCCCACTCATTTTTGGCTCCGATGCCCTCGATCTGCCCGATCAGCCAGTCGATCAGCACTGGCTTCCCTTCATCCGGTATGCTCCCTTTCGCCTTCGGATTGTGCCCAATACAGATGCCAAAACCATTGTTCGGCAGGTCAAAAAAGAGTTTGCGCAGCAGTGCCCATCCGGGGCCGACCAGTGCCCCCAGAATCCCATACAGTCCCAGGAAAATCTTACGGCGTACCCCCGTCGCCGTCCCACCGTCCAGCGCCGACAGTCCCCAGCCGACTCCTATACCTGCCAAAGCCCCGAGTCCCAGTTCTGCCGCCGTGTTCCGAAAGAGAGCCCGTGTCATCCAGAGGATTTTCTGCACCACGCGCACGACGGCGAAGCGGCTTGTCTTGCTCATCATGGCTGCAGAGGCGACATTCATCAGCGCCGCCGTCTTCGGCGAGGGTTGGAACAGGTCCCGCAGGAAAGACTGTTCGCACAACTTGTCATTGAGCGCCCCCAACCGGTCGAAACCGTCTTTACCGGCGGCATCCCTAGCCTCTCGTCCATACTCTGCTGCCGCAGACGCCGCCGCCGCGATCGCTCCTGCCGAGGTCCCACCAATGTTGCAAAATCGGTACGTGTCTTTTAGCGCCAGTACCGCCTTGGGGTACACGATCCCGCTCGTGATCCCCCCCTTCATTACCAAGTCACACTCCAAGAAGGGATTGTTCCCCTTCGTCTCTGTTCCTGTCGTCACTTCACTGCTCATAATCACCTCGCTTCGCCCTATCGGCGGTCTTAGATATCAGAATTAAGATGTGTCGGTTTTGGAAGGCATGGCCCACCTTTTAAGGGAGCGGTTACCGCATATGTAAGGCACAAAATAGGTAGAGTACAAAGGCAGAGCAAAATGAGAAAGGCGGCTAAAAATGAAGAGAATTTCTGAGGGTGAATTATCAGTTTTTGGGTCAAAACGTCAGGTAAACGCCTGAGAGATGACACCGTGACGAGGGTGTAGAGCAGTCAAGAAGTAACATGTTTCCCCTTTCCTGGCAATCTTCCGTACAGTTGGCGAAAGGCTCGAGCTTTTACCAAACCTTGTGGATGAAAGTTGCAGCAAACAATTGGTAGTACAGGAGGAACAGGTAAAACACAGTAACTGGACAACAGGACACTGCCAGGATAGAATAACACATGAGCAACAAAGTTGTCAATACTAGCAACAGACAAATGGACACTGATGTCGAATGGTAGACAGACTGCGGTATGCGCCAACGATTTCGCCATTCTGGAGCATTCTTATATACAAAGGTTTTGGGCGTCCTGTATTCACTGTTTTCTTCCAAGTGTTCAACAATGCGTAGAAAATGGGGTAAGATATCAACACTTCGTTTCCGGAAATATGGGGGATGAGGGGCCGTAAATTCGTGGTTTATTGCCATACATCGAACTTTGATGGTAGTAAATAACAGGTCGAGGTCGCACTTCGTTGACATCGAAGGGGTCACAAGTTCGAATCTTGTACTGTCCATTCCTCGCTCTGAGATCATGATAGGTGACTGTGGCTTTGGCTGGCTCAGTCACTTCAAGATCGTCATTCCCATCCTCGAATAAACCCGTCCTGAACTTACAGAAAACGCAAGGAGAAGCCGAATGGCCGGTCCGAAAACCAGTCCTCCGCCAAAAGGGTCCTCCGTAGACACAGGGGGAGTCCACGCCAATAGAGGCCCTGCAAAGATGTACGCGGACAGTCCTTTGGCGATGCTTCCCGACAAGATTGAAGTCACCGGGCATCCGGCAAGGCATGATGAAATTGCCTATCTTCAGGAACTCTACACGGCTGAGAGTTGGAATGATGTACTCGGGTTCCTAATGGACAACCCCGCTCTGGCACCGCTTCTTTTGGAGGCCCGCCCTCGCCTGCATGACGTCTTCGCAGGAAGCCGATCCGTTCAACTACGCCTAGTTCCGGGCTATGAGGAAGACGAACCGGCTTTGCTGTTCGCCGACATCATGACCACGGCGGACCCGATGCTTGCTTTCGATCAGATGAACCGGTTTGAAGACGAGTGGTGGCTCGATTCCATGACTCCCGCTCAAGGGCTTCTGCATTTTTCGGTGGAGTTCGCCTGATGCCGTTTGACTGGCGGGACTATCTGATACTGGCGGATGGTCTGGTCGGGATGACGGCAGAGTCCGCCAAACGCTCGGCCATAAGCCGGGCCTATTATGCCGCGTTCCATAAAGCGGAAGAAGTCTACTCCAACAATCATGCGACCTACCTTCAGACACGCGGGACGCAGTCGCACTATGATGTCTGGAACTGGTTTGAGTCCCACCCAGCACTGAGCTACAAGAAGATCGGAACAGCGGGCAAGAACTTAAAACGTCGGCGCGAAGATGCTGACTACAGAGACATGTTCCCTGGAATCGCAGAGCAGGCGGTATATCAGGTAGCAAGGGCGAAAGAGATCACTCAGGGTATCGACCGGATTTCCGCGCCACCTAGAGGCGTTCCGCCCTCAGAAGACCAGTCTTGAGAAGACCCAAAACAAAACGACGTTGCCTGTCGGCAGATTGTACTGCCCGTTTCTCCCCCGACCAACCCGACCACTTGTTCATAAGCCATCGCAATGCTGCTTCCACCTCGACCCGGCTCCTCAAGATCGCGCTTATGACCCCGCCGGAGGGTATGTCTGGAAAAGCCCCGAATGACAATCGGCAATAGGAGTAGTGACACTATAGTCAGGGAAGGACGTCGAGAGATGCGGAGCGCGCGGGTTTCTGCGCTGCTGATGGCCTTGCTGCTGACGCTGCTGCCGGGCTGCGGACGGGACACGGGCCGCCGGGAGGCCGGGCCGGTGCGTGTGCAGGTCTGGTCCATGTGGAGCGGCGACGAGGAGCGCGATTTCGAGCAGGTACTGGACTACTACAACCGCGCTCATCCCGGCGTCGTCGTCGAGAACCTGGGCGCGGTGGATGACGCCAAGACCGTCCGCGCCATCATCGCCGCCGACCCGCCCGACCTCTGCACCCTGGCGGAACCGTCCTACCTCGGCGCTTTGGCGGCAAACGGTGCCGTGCAGCCGCTCGACGCGCAGTTCCGGGCGTCCGGCTTCAAGGGAGCCGACTACACGCCCGGTTCCCTCAGCCAGTGCCGCTACGGCGGGCACCTGTACGCCGTTCCCTACCTATTGGACTGCATCGCCCTCCTGTATAACAAGGACGTTTTCCGGGCGGCGGGCCTCGACCCGGATCGGCCGCCACGCACATTGGAGGAGATGGAGGCCGACTGCCGCAAGATCACCCGCCGCGACGCCGTGGGGCATCTGACCCGGCTGGGCCTGCGCCCGCCGGACGCGGTCCAGCTCCTGTCGCTCTACGGCGGCGGCTTCCTGGACTCGGCGACCGGGCGGATCACGGCGGACAACCCGCGCAACCTGGAGGCCGCCGCCTTCGACAAGGGGCTGATGGACGCGCAGGGCGGCTATGAGAGTGTGCAGAGCTTTTCCCAGGGCTTCGCCAGCGACATGGGCAGCTTCAACCCGTTCTTCCTCGGCCAGATCGGCATGACCTTCAGCGGCCAGTGGAACACCTACTGGGCCTACCATTACAGCCCGCAGACCCACTACGGCATCGCGCCGCTGCCCTTCCCCGCCGCCCATCCGGAGCGGGCGGGGATGGTCTGGCTGGGCGGCAACCTGTTCTGCATCCCGCGCGGCGCGAAACACCCCAAGGAGGCGTGGGACTTCCTGGCCTGGTCGCAGTCGCCCGAGGGCCAGCGGCGGTTCGCGATGAGCCTGCACGGCATCCCCAACATCCGCGCCTCGCTCCGCGACCCCGCCCTGCGGACCGGCACGGCCTGGCGGCCTCAGTACGGACGGTTCATGGACCTCTCGGACAGCCCCAACGCGGCCCATTTCCCGCCGATGCCGGTGGCGACGCTTTATCAGAACGCGCTGGCGAACGCCATGGACTCCGTCCGCTACGGCCACAAGTCGCCGCCGCAGGCGCTCACCGCCGTCCGCCTGCGCGTCCAGCGCGAGATGAATGACTACCGGTGACACAACATGGCTAAAGACAGGGCTAAAACAAGACCGGTCCTGACGGGGCTGCTGTTCATCTCCCCCTGGCTGCTCGGCTTCCTGGTCTTCACGGTCTTCCCCGTCATCGCCTCGCTCTACCTCAGCTTCACCGACTACCGCGTGCTGTCGCCGCCGCGCTGGGTCGGCCTCGCCAATTACCGGTCCCTGCTCGGGGACACGGACTACTTCTGGCCCGCCCTCGGCAACACGGTCTTCTTGTTCCTGGAACTGCCGCTGTCCCTTTGCCTCGGCCTGGCCCTGGCGCTGCTGCTCAACCAGAAGCTGCGCGGCATTGCCCTCTACCGGACATTCCTTTTCGTCCCGTCCATCGTCCCCGTGGTCGCGAGCGCCATGCTGTGGCTGTGGGTGCTGAACCCCGAACACGGCCTGCTGAACGCCGGGCTGCGCGCCGCCCACCTGCCCGCCCCGCCCTGGCTGGCCTCGCCGCTCTGGGCGAAACCCGCGATGATCCTGATGGACCTGTGGGGCGTGGGCGGCGGCATGGTCATCTATCTCGCCGCCCTCCAGGCGGTCCCGGCGGCGCTGTACGAAGCGGCCGCGCTCGACGGGGCGAGCTTCTGGCAGCGCACCCGGCACATCACGCTGCCCTCGATCTCGCCGGTGATCTTTTTCAACCTCATCATGGGCGTCATCGGGACCTTCCAGTACTTCACGCAGACGTTCGTGATGACCAGGGGCGGGCCGGACAACTCGACGCTCTTTTATGCGCTGTACCTTTACGAGAATGCCTTCGAGTACTTTCGGATGGGGACGGCCTGCGCCATGGCCTGGATACTGTTTATCCTCACGCTGGCGGCGACCGCGCTGGTCTTCAAAAGCTCCGCGCGCTGGGTCTATTATGAAGGCGAGCCGAAATGAATAGAACACTTTCTCAGGTCTTCGGCCATGCCGCGCTCCTGGCCCTCAGCGTCCTCTTCCTCGCCCCCGCCCTGTTCATGCTCTCCACGTCGCTCAAAGACGACGGCCAGATCTTCACCCGGACGATCCGATGGATTCCGCACCCGGCGCTGTGGAAGAACTACCCGGCGGCTCTGGAATACTTCCCGTTCTGGCTCTATCTTCGCAACACGCTGGTGATCTGTGTCGGGACCGTCGTCGGCACACTCGTCTCGGCCGCCCTGCCGGCCTATGGCTTCGCGCGCCTGCGCTGGCGCGGGCGCAACGCGCTGTTCTTCGTGATGATCGCGACCATCATGCTGCCGGGACAGGTGACCCTGCTGCCGGTCTTCCTGCTGTTCCGGCACCTCGGCTGGACGGGGAGCTTCCTGCCGCTGATCGTCCCCAGCTTCTTCGGCAACGCCTTCAGCATCTTCCTCCTGCGCCAGTTCTTCCTCGGCATCCCGCAGGAGCTGTCCGACGCCGCCCGCATTGACGGGTGTTCGGAGTTCGGCATCTTCCGAAGGATCATCCTGCCGCTCGCCAAGCCCGCCCTGGCGACTGTCGCGCTGTTCGCGTTCATGGGGGCCTGGACGGACTTCCAGGGGCCTCTGATCTATTTGCATGACGAGCATCAGTACACGCTGGCGATCGGCCTGAGCAGTTTCCTGGGCCGGCACGGGGGTGAGTGGAACCTGCTGATGGCCGCCTCGACGGTGGTCACGCTGCCGCTCATCATCGGCTTCTTTTTCGCCCAGCGGACGTTCATCCAGGGGATCGCGTTCACCGGTTCCAAGTAAGGGGGCGGAAGCAGGTCCGCGCGCCGCCTTCCCGCATTTGTTTTTAGGCCCTAAAGAACTCCCCTCGACATCCCGATACATATACCTATCTAGTTTTCCTGTAAAGGCGAATGCAAGGCCCTGTTGATGGGGGTTCTTGCTTAGGAAGGCCCATGACCGCCCCATTACCGCCCGACGAGACCGAACGCCTGCGCGCCCTGTACGAGTGCAGCATCTTGGACACCGCGCCCGAGGAAGTGTTCGACGATATTACCCGCTTGGCCGCCCAGGTCTGCGGCGTGCCCATCGCCGCCGTTACCCTCATTGACGCGGAGCGGCAGTGGCTCAAATCCGTCGTGGGCCTGAGCGGCAGGGAAACTCCGCGCGATGTGGCCTTCTGCGCCCACACGATCCTCCAGGCGAATATTTTGGTCGTCCCCGACGCCCGCGCCGACCTCCGATTTGCCGACAACCCCCAGGTGACGGGGCCTCCACACATCCGCTTCTATGCGGGCGTGCCGCTGATCTCCGAGGAGGGACGTGCGCTCGGCTCCCTGTGCGTCATTGACACTCTTCCCAGGACTCTCACGCCGGACCAGGAGGCGACCCTGTGCCTGCTGTCGCGTCAGGTCTGTAGCCATCTCCGGGCGGCCCGCCGGGCCACTGAGCGGGAACGGGCCGAGGCCGCCCTCGTCCAGACCCATTCGGCGCTGCGGACGGTCCTGGAGAGCGCGCCCCTCATCCTCTACGCCGCCGACGCCGACGGGACGGTGACCCTGTCCGAGGGAAAGGGCCTGTCGGCGCTCGGGCTGGGGCCGAGCGATGCGGTCGGGCACTCCGTCTTCGAGTTCAGCGCGGGGGACACCGAGAACGAGACGAATATGCGCCGCGCATTGGCGGGCGAAGCGATTTCCTACGACGCCCGCGTGAACAGCGTGTGGCTGCACACTGAGGTGCGGCCCCTGCACAATGCGGACGGGACGCCCTCGGGCATCATCGGCGTCTGCCTGGATGTGACCGAGCGGATGCGGGCGGAGGAGCGGGTCAATGACCATGTGGTCATCCTGGAGTTCCAGGAGCTGCAAAAGAATGAGCTGGAGAAGGCGAACGCGGAACTCGCGTCGCTCGCGACCACAGACGGGCTGACGGGCCTAAAAAATCATCGGGCTTTCCAGGAGAGGCTGGCGGAGGAGGTCAGCCGGAGCGCCCGCTACGGGACGCCGCTGTCGCTGATCCTGCTCGATGTGGACCGATTCAAGCACTATAACGATGCTCACGGCCACCCGGCGGGGGATGCAGTCCTCATGGCGGTGGCGAGCATCCTCCAGCAGAGCGCGCGGGAGACGGATTTGGTCGCCCGATACGGGGGCGAGGAATTCGTGCTGATCCTGCCCCAGACCGACCTGGACGGGGCATCGGCCTTCGCCGAGCGCCTGCGCGTCTCAGTCGAGGGCCATTCCTGGCCGGTGCGCGCCGTCACCGCCTCCTTCGGGGTGGCATCCCTGCGGCTGGAGGACTGCGGCTCGGACGTGATCGCCCGCGCGGACGAGGCGCTGTACCGGTCCAAGGCGGCGGGGCGGAACCGGGTGACGTCCTCAGCCGGGCCTTGCGGCCCCGTCGTCCGGCATCCGTGACAGCTCCGCCTCGATCTGCCCGACGGTCGGCAGACTGTCCAGGAGGTCATCGGGGAGGGCGTCGGTGACGCGGAACCCGGCGACTCCGATGGGCGTGGCGTTGTTCCGCAGCGCGTATTCCACCGTGACCTGCTCGCGCGTCTTGCACAGGATCAGGCCCAGGCTCGGCGCGTCCGTCGCGTGGCGCATCAGGTCATCCACGGCGGACAGGTAGAAATTCATCTTGCCCGCGAACTCCGGCACGAACTCGGTCATCTTCAGGTCCACGACGACGAAGCAGCGCAGGCGCAGGTGGTAGAACAGAAGGTCGAGGTAATAGTCCTTGCCGCCGACCTCTAGGTGGTGCTGGCTCGCGACGAACGAAAACCCGGTGCCCATTTCCAGCAGGAACTTCTGGAGGTGTGCCAGCAGCCCGTGTTCAAGATGCCGCTCCTGGGCGTCCGGTCCCAGCGTGAGGAAGTCGAAGTTGTACGGGTCCTTCAAAATCTGCTGGGCCAGGTCCGACTGGGGTGGGGGCAGCGCGCGTGAGAAGTTCGTTAGCGCCTGGCCCTGACGCCCGTACAGGCCGCTCCCGATCTGGTGTTCCAGGACGGCCCGGCTCCAGCCGTGTTCATGCGCGGCACGGATATACCAGAGCCGCTGGTCAGCGTCTTTGACCCGGTCCAGCAGCCGAACGTGGTGGCCCCAGGGCAGCGGCGAATTGTGCAACAACTGTTGCACAATTGCGGAGTCGGGATAGGCTTCCGCGAACGCGCGCATGTATTTGAGGTTGCGCGGAGAAAAGCCCTCCACCCCTGGAAACGCCGCCTTTAGGTCCACCGCCAGGCGATCCACGACTTTCGCGCCCCAGCCGTGCCGCGCCTGCCGCTGCCGGACCTCATCGCCGATCTGCCAGTAGAGCCAGACCACCTCGCGGCTGAGGGACAGGGCCGCCCGCACCTGTGCCGTCTGGATGCGGCCCTTGATGTCCGTGAGGAAGTCCGCGTACCCCTCGAAGCCTCGGGCGATCCCGCCGGCCTCCTCTTCAGTCTCTCCTTGATCCATGTGCTGCTTCCTTTCGATGCGCTCGTTCCTCGGATCCCTATCACCCTACTCGACAGGTGCGCTGGGAAGCGGAAAAATAGCAAAAACCATTTTTAGGGCTTGGGCGGCGCGGTGGGGGTGACGCTAACTTCGCCGCATTTCCAGCGAATCCTGCTTACGCCTGACCGAGAAGTCGCCGTGTCGCCTTGTGCGCCCGCGTTTGTGGGTATGAGGGATCACTGAAGGAGACACCCCCAATGGACTATGTGAAGCTCGGCAAGACCGGCCTCAAGGTTTCGCGCATCTGCCTCGGCTGCATGAGCTACGGCATCCCGGAGCGCGGCGCGCACCCGTGGTCGCTGGACGAGGAGGCAAGCCGGCCGTTCATCCAGCGCGCCCTGGAACTCGGCATCAACTTCTTTGACACCGCCAACGTCTACTCCGACGGCACCAGCGAGGAGATCACGGGCCGCGCCCTGCGCGACTTCGCCCGGCGCGAGGAGATGGTGATCGCCACCAAGGTACACGGGCGGATGCGGGCCGATTCCAACGGCGCGGGCCTGTCCCGCAAGGCGATCATGGCGGAGATAGACCACAGCCTCCAGCGACTGGGCACCGACTATGTGGACCTCTACCAGATCCACCGGTTCGATTCCGAGACACCCATCGAGGAGACTTTGGAGGCACTGCACGACGTGGTCAAGTCCGGCAAGGCGCGCTACATCGGCGCATCCTCCATGTATGCCTGGCAGTTCGCCAAGGCGCTGTACCTCGCGGACCGGCACGGGTGGACGCGGTTTGTCAGCATGCAGAACCACTATAACCTGCTCTACCGGGAGGAGGAGCGAGAGATGATGGGGCTGTGCCGTGAGGAGAGCATCGGCGTCATCCCCTGGAGTCCCCTGGCGCGTGGCCGTCTGGCCCGCCCCTGGGAGGAGCGGTCGGGGACCGAGCGGGCCGGGTCGGACCAGTTCGGCAAGACGCTTTATGTCCGGACGGAGGAGGCCGACCATAAAGTCGTTGACCGCGTGGGGGAGATCGCCGAGGCGCGCGACGTCCCGCGCGCCCAGGTCGCCCTGGCCTGGCTGCTGCAAGCGCCGGGCGTGACCGCCCCCATCGTCGGCGCGACGAAGACGCATCACCTACAGGACGCCGTTGCCGCCCTGTCCCTGACCCTCTCGCCCGAGGAGGTCACATCGCTCCAAGAGCCGTATGTGCCGCATCCAGTCCTTGGGTTCTCGTAGGTATACTGCGTAGGTATACTAACGGCGTCGGCACATCAAAGGAGACAAACACGTTATGGCGGAACTGGATCTGGCCGCGCAGCTACGCGCGACGACGGAGAGGGCCTACAGCAACCTGGTCAACGACCTGAACGCGCTGGACGAGGAGAAGGCGAGCGGCAGCCCGGATACGGCACTGCGCCCGGCGATCAAGGTAGTGGCGGAGTGCGGGTCGGTCAACGGGCTTCTGGCGGAACTGGTGACGACCGGCACCGCGACGAGGCCGTCGCCGGAAGAGCGGGAGGTCTATTACGCCTCCATCACGACGCGCGCCGAGGCGCTGGCCGAGCTGGAGAAGGGGACGCAAAAGCTGTACGCGGCCATTGACGGCGTCGCCCCGGACCGCTGGGGCGAGACGGTGCCGACGCCTCTTGGCCCGATGACTGTCCTGGGGGCGGCAAACTTCGCCGCCCTGCACATGATGTACCATGACGGGCAGATCAACTACCTGCACATGCTGCACGGCGACACGGAGATGCACTGGACGTAGGCGGCTGACGGCGGGCGCGGGGGCGGTCAGCGCCCCCGCGACCGACCGGCTTGGAGTGTGACGAGGCCCGTCCCATCGGGGTTCTCCACCAGCGCGGCCTCGACGGGCAGGAACTGCGGGACGACCCACAGCACGGTCCGCAGGTGTTCTGTCACCTGAGAGGTCGTCCAGCGGCTCTCGCCCGCCGTCAGCGCCATCGGCAGGACAAGCTGGTCCGCCAGATGCTCCTCGCAGGCCGCGCCCGTCTCCCACCACGCTTTGAAGGCGTGGCAGACCTCCTCGGCGACGGCTTCCATGCGCTTGCCGCGCTCGCCGATGGCGGAGAAACCCGCCAACCCGCCTTCGCACTCGGCGACCAGAAGAACGGCAGCCCCCGCCCCGACCGAGGGCGCTTCGCGCATCTCGGTGGATAGCTCCACCGGCAGGCGACCCACTTCCTGACGCACGGCGGCGACGCCTCTCTCAGCGACGGTCGGAGGCAGCCCTGATGTCACGACGAGGGCCGTCACGGCGCGCAATCCGCCCCGCTCCGTCAACGTGATAGGCGAAATCGCGGCGTTCCCCGCGACCTCGGCACTCACCGCCCCTCCCCCTTTAGGAAAGAACCCCGCCTTCGGCGACAGCAGAGAAGCGGCCAGGCCGTGCCGCGCCAGTGTCGGCAGATAGACGCGCTCCAGGTAGTCCGCCGTCGGCGCGTGCGAGACGTGCGTCCCGCCGGTGACGGTGACGCGGGAGGCGGCAGGGGCAAAGGCGAGCGGCATCAGGACGGTTTGCAGGACGAGGGCCGTCGCCCCCGCCGTGCCGATGGCGAAGTGGTAGACGCCGTGCGTCGGCGGTGCCTGTGGGGCGAAGCGGAGGCGGACCGACCCGATCTCCGCGCCTTCCAGCGAGGCCGCACACAGCTCGGCTGCGGCCTTGACCGAGGCAAGATGCTGGGGCTGGAGGCCGGGCCGGGCGCGGCCCGCGCGTATCCGCACGATCTCGACGGGCCGCCCCGTCAGGGCCGATAGGGACAGGCTCGTCCGCAAAATCTGCCCGCCGCCCTCCCCGTGCGACCCGTCAATGGTGACGCTGGATTGTGTGTCTAAGTTCTTCATGGCTGTCTTAGTATTCCCGTGCAGGCAGCGCGCCTATCCGAGACTTGTGCCCCTTCGGGGGCGGCAGGCGTCGGATCTTGGTGTTCGCTTTTGGAGACACGGACCGCCCGTGACCTCCCTTGATGGCGGCGCGCATGCATGCACGAAGTGGTGCTCCCGACAGGATTTGAACCTGTGGCCTCGACCGTCGCAGGATCGCGTTCTATCCGCTGAACTACGAGAGCAATTCGAAAACTCCTCGACCCGGATTCGAACCAGGGCGAACGCATTAACAGTGCGTGATGCTGCCGCTACATCATCGAGGATCACGGCCCAGCGGTCTGTCATGACCGCCGGACCAAGTTAGAGAATCGTGGCGGTGGGAATTGAACCCACGATTTACAGGGTATGAGCCTGCCGCCTTACCAGCTTGGCTTCGCCACAATGCCGTCTCTCGCTGCCCCTACCAGTCAGGGGGCAGGGGCAGAGTCCGGACGTCAGATGTCTGACGCCCGGCGCGTGTGCTTGTAGTCCTGGCTGCGCTCGCGGACATATTCCACGGGCTGCCGCGCCCCGGCCCCGGTGACCTCCCAGCCGTCCTGGGTGATTCCGTCCTCCGTCAGCCGCAGGAACCGCCCGACGACGGCGTGCTTCTCCGGTATCCAGGCCATCTGGTGCGCTGGCCCCCGCCGGAGCCGGCACTGGACGTAGTACTGTGTGTAGCCGGACATGATGTTTCTCCTTCCCTTTCTGACTGTTACACGGCGGCCCGCGCGACCAGCGCCTGGCTGATCGCGGCGGGTACTTCGGCGTAACCGGCGACGCTCATCGAGAACGACGCCCGCCCCTGCGTCAGCGAGCGCAGGTCGGTCGTGTAGCCGAACGTCTCGGCGACCGGGACGGTGGCCCGCACGACGGCCGTGCCGTCGGCCAATGCGCTCTGGCCCAGAAGATGCCCGCGACGCCGGGCGATGTCCCCCAGCACCGGCCCGACGAAGCCGCCCGGCGTCAGCACTTCGACCAGGCCGATCGGCTCGATGAGGATCATCGGCGCGTGCTTGCAGGCATCCAGGAACGCGAGACGCCCCGCCTCGGCGAAGGCGTAGTCGGTCGAGTCCACCGCGTGCCAGCTCCCGTCCACGACCGCCACCCGCACGTCCACCACGGGGTAGCCCGCCAGGACGCCGCCGGCCATCGCACTCCTGACGCCCTTCGCGATGCTCGGGAGGAAGATGCGGGGGATGACGCCGCCCACGAGGCCGCTGACGAACTCGAACCCCGCCCCCGCCTCCAGGGCTTCCAGCATAAGGACGCAGTACGCCTTCTGGCCTTTGCCGCCGTTCTGCTTGTCCACGCGGCCTTCGCCGCGATATCTGGTCTGGTCGGTCATGGTCTTTCTCCTTCGTTCCCGGCGTTCGAGTGAAGCGGAAGGCGGGGCTTGAACCCGCAGCCTTCATGGTGGCACCGTGACGCTCCGCCGATTGAGCTACTTCCGCATTGACTTAGTTCCGCGTGTCCTGCTCGTGGCAGGGATGGAGATGGTCGGAATCGAACCGACGGCCTCCTGTTCTTCAGACAGGCGCTGCTACCGGACTGAGCTACATCTCCACAATCAACAGCCGAGACAAACAAAACGGCCTCTCGCGTAGTGCGGGAGGCCGGAGGGTTCATGGTGTGGCAGGATCGCTTGCTACAGCAAACGCTCCCTCCCCCATAAACCCTTCGCCCCCGCCATAAAGCGGGCACCGCCCATCGCCTGGACCTGACCTAACCCCGGCGTGACACGGCTCAGAATCAGGCGGCTTCCCGCCTGGTTCGCTTGAGCCGGTATGAAATTATTATTTGTCGCTATCATTGCTGTTTAGGAGTATACCACGGTTTCATGGCAAATAACCATAAAGTTTACGGAGCTATCAATTTTATTTTCATGGCCGGTTGATCTGGATGGGGACGCAGGGAGTTGAACCCTGACTTCGCGCTTAAAAGGCGCACACACTGACCGTTATGTTACATCCCCGTCTTCTGACGCCGCCACAAAAAGATCGGCCCCGCGCTGTCTGCACGGGACCGATTGTGTCTGTCTCTTTTCCTCTTCCCTAAAGCGGTGGGAGGAGCCGCCGATGAGGCGGCGACACGATCGGTCCCAGTATGAAGTTTTTGAGAAAGCCTGAAGCCGGGCGTAGCAGAGCCACGGCCAGGCGGTGACCCGGCATCATCTTTGTATTGCGTTTCGTCGTCAGGCTGGTCATTAGGTTTCGTCTCGGGTCAAGTAGGCGGGCGAATGCAAACACAAAACGCCCGCCTTCGGCACGGTGGCAGAAGGCGGGCGCTCGGAAAAAGGTCTTCCTGCGGGCTGGGCGCGAGGTCACTCGCGCCAGCCACCTCCTGCGGGGATAGGGCGACGCCCCTGGAAACCGAATGAGGGTTTCAGGGTGCCGCCGACCATCGGGCCGTTATTCGGTTGTTTCAGGGGCGAGTTCATCGTGGGGGACACTCTACCCGACGCGCACTGCCGTTGTCAAGAGCAGACGGAAAGTTTTTCGCGGCGGCAGGAATTCCGCCGTGCGTGCGGTATAGTCTAGGGGAAAGAAATGTCACCTAACGCCCCCACGAAGCCTCATTCCAAGCGCCCCCCGGCCGCACTGGCGACTGTCGTCCTGTTGTCGCTGCTGTCCTGGATGGCGCTGGCCGGTCCCGCCGCGCCGGATGCTGTCGCGATCCGGCCTCTTGACAAGGCCGAAGCGCGCGGTGTCAATTACCGGCATCAGATCCAGCCGCTTCTGGCAAGCCGCTGCGGCCAGTGCCACGGCGGGGCCGCGCCGTCGGGGGGCCTCAGCGTCGTGTCACTGGCCGCGCTCCTGCGGGGCGGCGCGCACGGGTTGGACATAGTGGTCGGCAAGCCCGACGAGAGCGCGCTGATCCAGTATGTGCGCGGGCTGAGGACGCCCCGGATGCCGATGAGCGGCCCCGCCCTCTCGGTAGACGAGGTCCACTTGCTGCGCGAATGGGTTTTCGCCGGGGCGCGTGACGACGCGGTGGCAGGTGGCGCGGCGGGCGTCCAAGCGCGTCCCATCGCTCAGTTGCCAATCGAGGACGAGTCGGGATTGAGTCTCGCCGAGCTGCGGGTCAAGCACCTGGCCCGGCTGCCCCGCGCGCCTGCCGTCCCGGTCGTCAGTGCGCCCGCCTTCAACGAGATCGACCGCTTTATCGCGGCGAAGTGGCGGGAAAAGAAATTCCCCACGCCGCCGGTCTGCGACGATAATGCCTTCGTGCGGCGGGTCTATCTAGACGTGGTCGGCGTCATCCCAACGACCGCGCAAGCGCTGGCCTTTGTGCAGGACAGGACTCCCGGCAAACGAACGCGCCTCGTGGACGGTCTGTTGGCCCGTGATGACGACTACGCAGCCAATTGGACTCCCTTCTGGGAGGACGCGCTGGCCTCCAACGGCGCGCACCAGGGCGGGGCCGGGTCACGCCCCAACCTGCGGTCCTGGCTTGCCGAGAACCTGCGGCACAACCGGCCCTATGATGAGATGGTCGCCGAACTGATCGACCCCACTTCTAGCGGCCCGACGGCCCCGCTGGCGCGCGGCTGGATACAGAACGCCGACCACACCGAGACGGCCCAGAGCGCGGCGTATGTCGCCCAGGTCTTCATGGGCACGGCGGTCAAGTGCGCCTCCTGCCACAACCACTTCCTGAACCCCGAGTGGCCCCAGAAGAAGTTCATGGGCTATGCCAGCTACTTTACGCCCCAGAACATGGAGGTGATCCGGTGCGAGGTGCATGAAGGCGAGTTCGTCCCGCCCACCTTCCTGTTCGACCAGCCGAGCGCGCGCAATGCCGCCGCCCACACGCCGCTCGATCAGGACCACCGCCTGCGTCAAGTTTCGCGGCTGATCGTGGACCCCGAAAACCCCCGCTTCGCGACCTGTATCGTCAACCGCCTTTGGAAGCGCTACTTCGGCCTGGGCCTGGTCGAGCCGGCCGACGACTTCCGGGCGGAGGGCCGCGCTCCGAGCCACCCGGCCCTGCTGTCCTGGCTGGCCGATGATTTCATGCGCCACGGCTACGACCTGAAGCACACGATCCGGCTGATGCTGACCAGCCGCACCTATCAGCTCCGCTATGACCCGCGCCTGGCCGACACGTTCAGCGCCGCCGCCCCGGACGCCCCGCGCTTTTACCGCTCCCCCACCCTGCGCCGCCTGACCGAGGAGCAGCTTCTGGACAGCGTGAACGTCGCCATCGGCAACACGGGTGCGCCGCGCGCTTATTTGGACGGCGACTCGACCGCCCTTTCGCGCGCCCTCGGCAAGCCCGCCGCCCGTAACGAAGTTTCGACATCGCGCTCCGATGATGTCGCCGTCGTGCAGGCTCTGGAACTCCTGAACGGCGGGGAGTTCAACCGCCGCGTCGCACTTGGAACGCTGGACCGGGAGTTGTCGGAGGAGCCGGAGTGGCCGCGCATCGTCAGCCGCGCTTATTGGGCGACACTGGGCCGCGCGCCGACTTCTAAAGAACTCGGGGCCGGCAACCAGTTTTTAGAAGCCGCACCGCCCATCCCGCCGAGCAGTCAGACCCCAACCGAGGCCATGTGGTGGGAGGACGGCCCGCCCGCCGGGACGATGCTGCAAGGGCCGTGGCAGATAACCTCGGGCCTCGTCTACTCCGGCAAACAGGCCCACACCGCGCCCATCATGGCGGGCGCACAGCAGCACTACTTTCTGGGCGCGGCCACGCCGCTCTCCGTCGGGATGGGTGATACGCTGTTTACCTACGCTTATCTTGACCCGAAGGCCATGCCGCGCGAGGTCATGCTTCAGTGGAACGACGGCCTCTGGGAGCATCGGGCGTTCTGGGGCGAAGACCTGATCAACTTCGGCACGACGGCCACAACAAGCCGTCGGCGAATGGGCGACCTGCCCGCACCGGGAAAATGGGTGCGCCTGGAGGTCGCCGCCGACGCCGTGGGTCTGGCCGGGCACGAGATCGGTGGGATGTCTTTCGACCAGTTTGACGGGCGTGTCACGTTCGACCACAGCGGCGTGGTCCACGCCGTCCCGCCGCGCCCGGCCATCGTGGATATGCTGTGGGCGTTGACGGTCAGCCCGGAGTTCCAGTATATCCGGTGACGAAGCACGAGCAGACGGAGGACGAGTGAATGAATTCACTCGCTTCGGGGAGAAGCGTCCAGGGGACGCGAGAACGGCAAAGGCAGTCAGCACGTCTTCTGTCCCCTGGACAGGTCTTACAGGAGCGAGTGAATTCATTCACTCGTCCTCCGTCTGCGTAACAAGGCTTACATGATGAAGAAATACTTGCCCGGTGCCGTCAGCTTCGCCTTGTTCCAGTTCGTGCCAATCATGATGAGACACACCCGGTTCAAGGAGTACACCACAGCCTATACCGGCATTCTCTTTGGCCTAGAAGTGCTGCTTCTCGCTGCCGTCCTGATCGTCCGACGTAACCGCCGAAAAATGCCCCCCGTCGCCCGTCTCTGAAAATCCGCCATCGTAAGGAACCACCGTCCATGAAGACCTTCCCCCGTACACTACTTCTGTGCGCCGCATTCGCCGCACCCCTGCCCGCGCTCGCTCAGGTGGCGGCGCCCCCGCCCGCCGACCGCCCGTTCCTGAACCCGCTGTTCAGCGACAGCATGGTACTCCAGCGCGGCCAGTCCGACCCCGTGTGGGGCTGGACAACGCCCGGCGCGACCGTCCGCGTCAGCATCGCGGGCAAGAACGCGCGGGCCGTGGCGGGCGCAGACGGCATGTGGATGGCGAAACTGCCGCCGCTGCCAACGGGTGGGCCGTACACGCTGAAGGTCACGGGTCCACAGACCGTGACCCTGACCGACGTGCAGGTGGGCGACGTGTGGGTCTGCTCCGGCCAGTCCAACATGGAGTTCGGGCTGGGCAATGTGGTCAACGCCGACCAGGAAACGGCGGCGGCGAACTACCCAAAGATACGGCTGTTCATGGTCCAGCACAACGTCAAGACGGACCCGCAGGCGACCGCCCCCGTCGCGCCCTGGGTGGCCTGCACCCCGCAGACTGTCCGGCAGGGCGGGTGGAACGGCTTCAGCGCCGTCGGCTACTTCTTCGGGCGCGAGCTGTACCAGAACCAGCACGTCCCCATCGGCCTGATCGAGACGGACTGGGGCGGGACGCCCGCCGAGGCCTGGACGAGCGGCCCGGCCCTGGCGAAGATGCCGGACTTCCAGGCCGCCGTGGCGCGGTTGACCGACCAGAGCGGCATGGCGTTAAGCCAAGCGCAGCAGATGAGCGCCTGGTACGCGAAGAACGACCCCGGCCTGGCGTCCAAATGGTCCGACTCGGCGGCGGACGACGCGGCCTGGCCGACGATGACTCTGCCCGTGCTTTTCCAGGACGCGGGCATCACCGAACTGAGCCGGTTCAACGGCATCATCTGGTTCCGCAAGACGGTTGATATTCCGGCCGACGTGGCCGGCAAAGACGTGACGCTGCACTTCATGGCGGACGACAACGACACCACCTGGGTCAACGGTGTGCAGGTGGGCGCGACGGAGGGCTACAACGTCCCCCGCGCGTACCACATCCCCGCCGGGGTCCTCAAAGCCGGACCGAACACCATCGCGGTCCGCGTCCTGGACACGGGCGGCAAGGGCGGCATCTACGGCGACCCGGCGGGCCTGTCCCTGGAAGTACCAGGGGGCCAGGCCGTCTCCCTCGCCGGGCCGTGGCGGTATCAGGCTGGCATCTCGCTGACGAAGGCGACGCCGCTGCCGCACGGCCCCGTGGACCAGAACACTCCGATGACGCTCTTCAACGGCATGGTCAACCCGCTCATCCCCTTCGGCATCAAGGGCGCGATCTGGTATCAGGGTGAGGCGAACGCCGGGCGGGCCTATCAGTACCGGACTCTGCTGCCGACGATGATCGCCGACTGGCGGGCGCGCTGGGGCGAGGGGAACTTCCCCTTCTACATCGTCCAGCTCGCCAACTGGGCACCCGGCGGCGATGCCTGGCCCGAGCTTCAGGAGGCACAGTGGCTGACGGCGAAGACCGTCCCGAACGCGGGCATCGCGACGGCCATAGACATCGGGAACTCGACCGACATCCACCCCAAGAACAAGCAGGAGGTCGGACGCCGCCTGGCCCTCGTCGCCGAGGCGCAGGCCTTCGGCGAAAAGGTCGAGGACTCCGGCCCGCTCTACAAAGCCATGACCGTGAATGGCGGCGCAGTCCGCCTGACCTTCACCCACCTCGGCGGCGGCCTGACGGCCAAAGCCGATGCCCCGCTGACGGGCTTCACCATCGCCGGCGCGGACAAGAAGTTCGTCCCCGCTAATACCCACATTGACGGCGACACGGTCGTCGTCTCGTCGCCCCAAGTCACGGCCCCCGTCGCCGTCCGGTACGCCTGGGCCGCCGACCCGGCGATCAGCTTGTACAACAAGGCGGGTTTGCCCGCCCTGCCCTTCCGCACCGACGACTGGCCGGGCGTGACGGCGAACGCCAAGTAAACGAGGCCCATATGTCGGACCGGGATGAACAAGCACTGACGCGCCGCCGCCTGCTCCAAATGGGGATAGCGGCGGCAACACTCAACCTGCTCGGCGGTCGCACCGCTGGTGCCACGTCCGCCAAGACGCCCGCCGCAAAGCTCAAAGCGACTGCAGATTCAGTCATCGTCATCTGGCTGCCGGGCGGCGTCGCCCAGACGGACACCTGGGACCCGAAGAAGTTCACCCCCTATGTCCAGGGCATGAAGGGGGGCGAGATCCTCGGCACCTGCCCTTCCATCCCGACTGCCGCCGACGGCGTCCGGCTGGGTGCGGGGCTGGAAAACATCGCTTCGGTCATGGACAAGGGAACCCTCCTGCGGAGCCTGACCAACCAGACCAAGTTCGGCGCGGTCCACCTCAAAGCGCAGTATTACATGATGACCGGCTACCTCTTCCCTGCCGGGGTGGAGGCCCCCAGCCTCGGCGCGGTCGTCAGCCGGACTCTGGGGCGGCGCGACCCGAACATCCCAGCCTATATTGACATCGGGCGGGACATCAACACCAGCAACGAGGAGTTCCTGTTCATCAACGAGTTCATGGGGCCGGGGTTTTATGGTGTCAAGCACGCGCCTTTCATGATCCCCGAGCCGGCCCAGGGCCTGCCGACCTTGAAGGCCGTCGCGGGCATGGATATGACACGTTTAGACCGGCGGCAGCACTACTTGGAGGCTATTACCGGCCTCTCCGCGCCCGCTTTGCAAACGGCCCACCCCGTCAAAGACTACGTCAAGGTGATGGAGGACGCGCGGGCCATGATGGACTCGCCGGTCGAGCGCGCCTTCAAGTTCGCCGAGGAGGAGAAGCCCGAAACGCTCAAAGCCTACGACGTGGGCCACCGATTCGGCTTCGGCTGCCTGCTCGCCCGGCGTCTAGTGGAGAGCGGCGCACGGTTCGTCCAGGTGGAGTACCAGTACGAGCCGTTCGGCGGCTTCGACATGCACGCCGACGGCCAATCGCGCATGAAGGCCATGAAGGCGCAGATAGACCGCCCCATCGCCCAGCTCATCCGCGATCTGGACCAGCGCGGACTTTTGGACCGCACCCTGGTCGTCGTCATGTCCGAGTTCGGCCGCACCATCGCCAACCAGCCCGCGGCGGGGACGGAGGCGTTCGGCTTTGCCGAGCGGTCCACGGGACAAGACCTGATCATCCAGAACGAGAAGATGTACGGCTTCCACGGCCACTTCAGCAGCGGCAACTGCATGCTCTTCTTCGGCGGCGGCTTCAAGAAAGGCTTCGTCTACGGCAAGACCGCCGACGCCCATCCTCTGTTGCCCATCGAGAACCCGGTGCGATTAGAAGACATCCACGCCACTATTTACAAGGCCTTGGGAATTCCTGCCGACACCTTCTACGTCACCGAGCAGCGCCCGTTCTACGTCACCAACAACGGCAAAGGCGTCCCAATAGACGCCCTGCTGGCATAGTCTTGGCGGGTGGTTGAAAACCACTCGCTAGGAAAGGTATTCTTCGGATACTGGACATGATCTCATGAAGGCGGGAGCCTGGGATCTGATCCCCGTCCGAAGGACGCTTCTCCTAGCGCGTGGTTTTCAACCACTCGCCTTGTCTGGACTCACGGGAACCTTCAGGATGGGGAAAGCCGACACCCGACAATTACCCCAGTTGCCTTACCGAACGTGCTATAATCAGTTAGCAAGGAAACAGCGAACATGGCAAGACCTGAAATCGAGTTAGCGCCCGAAGAACAGGCCTAGACTCAGCAGGGGGCGTATAAGACTCATGCCCCGAGAAGAAAGTGACACCTTTGCGATTGACCCGCGAAACCTGGAAAACCCGTGTCCAATGGGGCCTGTGGACGGTCGGCCTCCTGGGCATCATCGGCCTGGCGGGGATGTCTTCGCCGCCCGCCGCTTCCCCGGCGCCTCCCCCCATGGCCGCTGGGCCGGTTTCGTATGACCGGGACGTCAAGCCGCTGCTGGTGGCCCGCTGCTATGCCTGCCATGGCAATGGGACGCGGTTGGGCGGCTTCGCCGTAGACAGCCGCGAGGGCGTCCTGACTGGCGGGCAGGTGCATCCGGGCGTCGTACCGGGCAGCAGCGCGAAGAGCTACCTCATCAAATTAGTTCAGGGCGAGGTGCCGGACGAAGTCATGCCCGCGCGTGGGCCGCGCCTGACGCCCGCCGAGGTCGGCCTGCTGCGGGCGTGGATCGATCAGGGCGTGTCGTTCGGCAGCGCCACGACCGCCCTCTGGGTTCCGCCGCTCGCGCCGCGTCATCCGAAGCTGCCGGTCGCCAAACCGGGGTCCGGGCTGACCAACCCGGTTGACCGGCTCCTTCAGCCCTACTTTGCTGCCAACAAGATCATCCCGCCTGCCCTGGCGGATGACCGGACGTTTGCGCGGCGCGTCTCCCTGGATACCGTCGGCCTGCTGCCTCCACCCGATGAACTGGACCTCTTCGTCCGTGACCGCCGCCCCGACAAGCGGGCGCGGCTCGTGCAGCGGCTCCTCGGGGACGACACCGCCTATGCCGACCACTGGCTGACGTTCTGGAACGACATGCTCCGCAACGACTACGCCGGAACGGGCTACATCGACGGCGGGCGGACGCAGATCACCGATTGGCTTTACGGCGCGCTCTGGCACAACCTGCCGTATGACAGGTTCGTGGCCCGACTGGTCGCCCCCACCCCGGACTCGGCGGGCTTCACCAACGGAATCGTCTGGCGTGGCACCGTGAATGCCAGCCAGACGCCCGCCATGCAGGCCGCCCAGAATGTCTCGCAAGTGTTCCTGGGCGTCAACCTCAAATGCGCCTCGTGCCACAACAGCTTTGTTTCGTCGTGGAAACTGGCCGATGCCTACGGCATGGCGGGCGTGTATTCGCCCTCGGATGGCCCATTAGAAATGGTCCGGTGCGACAAGCCGACCGGGCAGACCGCGCCGATCAAGTTCATCTACCCCGCCCTGGGCACGATTGACGGCAGCGCGCCCCGCGAGAAGCGCATGGCGCAGCTCGCCGCCGTCCTGACCAGCCCGCGCGACGGGCGGCTGACCCGCACCTTCGTCAACCGCCTGTGGGCGAAGCTGATGGGGCGCGGACTGGTCGAGCCGACCGACGAGATGGACAGCCGCCCCTGGGACCCGGACCTGCTGGACTGGCTGGCCTCCGACTTCGCCGACCACGGCTACGACGTCAAGCGCACCATCGGCCTGATCGTCACGTCGCGCGCCTACCAGATGCCCGCCGTCGGTCAGCCCTCGGAGCGCGCCGACGACTACCGTTTCACCGGGCCGACGGTCAAGCGCATGTCGGCGGAGCAGTTCTGCGACGCCGTTTCGCGGCTCACCGGCGTCTGGCCAGGCCCGGCCAACCCCATGCGGATCGTCAACGGCCTGCCCCAGCCGCCGCCGGGCCGTCAGGCCACGATCAAGTTCCAGAGCGGCGTCATCAAGTCCGGGTCGGTCCCCGTTGACGTAGACATCACGGGGGCACGGTCGCTGTCTCTGGTGGTGACGAACGGCGGAAGCGGCTCGGTCGCCGACGATTGGGCGGATTGGGCCGAGCCGACACTGACCGGCCCGAGAGGCACGATCAAGCTGACCGACCTGAAATGGGCCTCGGCGACGACGGGCTACGGCACGGTCCAGATGGACAAGAACATCATCGGGAAGCCGCTGCGCCTGGACGGCAAGACGTTCACAGGCGGCATCGGCACCCACGCAAACTCTGTCATCACCTACCTGCTGCCGCCCGGCCTGACCCGGTTCCATGCCACAGCCGGGCCGGACATGGGCGCGCTCGAAGAGGGCAAGGGCGTCACGACGCTGGCCTTCTTCGTGCTGACCGGCGACCGTTCCCTGGTCGAGACGCGCGCCGCATTGGCCCAGGCGGACCCGCTCCAACGCGCTTTGGGCCGCCCCAACCGTGAGCAGGTGGTCACGGAGCGCCTGACGGCGGCGACGACGCTGCAAGCCTTAGAACTGACCAACGGCGAGACGCTGGCGGGGATGCTGGACGCGGGCGCGGCCCGGTGGACCGCAGACAAATCACAGCCGCCCCCGCGCCTCGTCAACGCCCTGTACCTGCAAGCACTGGGCCGCCCGCCGACACCCGCCGAGCGCAAGGCCGCGCTGGCCGAGATCGGCTCCCCCGTCCGCTCGGAGGGCGTGCAAGACCTGCTCTGGGCGCTCGTGATGCTGCCCGAGTTCCAGCTAGTGTATTGAGCGGGAAGGCGATTTGGACGAGTGAGTGAAATCACTCGCTCCGCGACGGACCTGTCCAGGGGACAGAAGATAACACGCTGCGGCAGGCGTTATCAGCCACGTCGGCTCTTGAAATTACGCCCTTGTCCCTTGGACAAATCTGGCGCGCAGCGAGTGATTTCAATCACTCGTCTTGACGAGGCCCGGTACGCCAAGCGCCGCGTAACATCAGTCACTGACTCTCTAGAGGCCCACCCATGATCCGAACCCGTGATCTTACGCGCCGCGATTTCCTGAAGACCGCCAGCGCGGCAACGCTCGCCGCCCTGGCCGCAGGCTATCCGCGCGCCCTGCTGGCCGCCACGGAGCCGAAGATCGCGCCGGCGGCGGACGCGGTCATCGTCCTCTGGATGGCGGGCGGCATGGCCCACACCGAAACCTTCGATCCCAAGCGGTGTGCGCCGTTCACGCCGGGGATGCCTGCCAACGCCGTCCTCAGCACGTTTCCGGCGATCCCGACGGCCGTAGACGGTATTCAGTTCTCGCAGGGATTGGAGAAGATCGGGGCGGTCATGGACCGGGGGACGGTCATCCGCTCCTACCGGGCGGGCGACCTGGGCTTCATCCTGCACTCCCGCCACCAGTACCAGTGGCATACGGGCTATGCGCCGCCCCAGACCGTCGCCGCGCCGCACCTCGGCGCGGTCATCGCCCGGACGCTCGGCCCCAAAGACCCCGCCGTCCCGCCCTTCATCAACATCGGGCAGCGCTTCGACCTGGGCGAAGGCGAGGAGCTGAAGGCGTTCACGACGGCAGGGTTTTTGGGCAGCGAGTTCGGCCCGTTCAACCTGCCCTTCCCCGACCAGGCCGCCGAGGCGGTGCGACCGCCGCACGGGATGACGCCTGGCCGGTTCGAGAGCCGGACGAAATTCTACAAGCGGCTCGTCGCCGACAGCCCTATCACCCAGGCCGGAAGCGACTACCAGCGTGAGTCGCTGCTGCGCTCGCTTGACAACTCCCACCGCCTCCTCAGCTCGCCCGCCGCCAAAGCCTTCGACCTCACCCTGGAGCCAAAGGCTTCCTATGACACCTACAACACGGGCCGCTTCGGGCAGGGCTGCCTCCTGGCCCGGCGGCTGGTCGAGTCGGGCGCGCGCTACGTCGAGGTGACGACCGAGTACATCCCGTTCCTCAACTGGGACACGCACGACAACGGACATACGCGCATGGCGGACCTCAAGAAGCAGATCGACGCCCCCGTCGCCCAGCTCATCCTGAACCTGGAACAGCGCGGCCTGCTCGACCGGACCTTGATCGTGCTGGCGAGCGAGTTCAGCCGCGACATGCTGACCGAGGGCAAGCCGGACCAGAAGGTCAAGGACCAGGTGACGGTGCCGGACACCCTGACCGAGATGAAGCACTACGGGATGCACCGTCACTTCACCGACGCCGGCTCCGTCCTGCTCTTCGGCGGCGGCATCAAGAAAGGCCATGTCCACGGCAGGACGGCGGACGAGCGCCCCTGCAAGACCATCGAGAACCCCGTCGTCATCGAGGACCTGCACGCCACGATTTACCACGCGCTCGGCATCTCCCCCAAGCTCTCCTACCTCATCGAGAAGCGCCCCTTCTATGTGACGCACGACGGGGTCGGGGAGCCTGTCCGGGACGTTCTGGCGGAGGCATAGGTCCCCCGCACGGCATCAAGCGCCGTGACCCTCCGGCTGCTTCCATACCCATGCGAGCGGCCTACTGCCTCCGCAGAATGAACCGGTTCCTGAACCGGTAATCCGTTTGCCGCCTGGGGCGATATTCTTCCTGGATCGTCAGGGAGTTAGTCCCGAGCGTGAAACGCATCCGGACATCCGCATCCCGCCCCGGGCTCTTCCCCTGAAATGCGAACCCGCCCCGAAGCTTCACGAGTTCGCCCACGCCGGCCAGCCGGTGCGAACTCTGCGCCCCACCGTTCGTCACCGTGAACGTCCCCGCGCGCGCCCCGCCTGTGAATGTGGTGCGGTCCACGGCGGTGGACCCGGTGTAGGCGGCCACAAAGCTGAAGCCGTTCCCGCCGCCGAGGCTGCGGGCGGTCACGGTCGTCGGATAGGTGAAGTGCTGCCCCGTCCGGTCGTCGGCGTACTCCAGGCTGCCGCGCCAGGTGCCCTCAATCGTCTGGAACGCGCGGCGCTGCTCGCTCGGACTCATCCGGGGCGGGGGTAAAACACGCCAAACCTGGACGATGCCGACGAGAACCGCTAGGGCCACCACCAAAACAGCGAGCGGTCGGAGGGCCGACAAGAACAGGAGGAGCAGGGAGACCCGACGCACGGCGGCGGTGACTGATGGTATCCGGACCCCCGGCGGGGCGGCAGGAGGAGCCGAAAGCCGGTCGAGGAGGGCATCCGGCAGGGCGGACGCGCCGTGTTCCAGCAGCAAAGTAGCCAGCAAGGCGAGCGTGACGGCGACGCCGGCCCGGCTCAGGTGCGCCCGGATCTTTGCCAATGACCTCTGGACACGCATCCGGGCGGTGTTCTCCGAGACGCCCAGGCCCGCGCCGACCTCGGCCAGACTCTGCTGCTGCATGAAGCGCAGCAGCACCGCCTCCCGGTCAGCCGGCTTGAGGCGGCCCAGGGCATCGTCCAAGTGCGGCTCGACCTGCTCCCAGAGCGGGTCGGCGGCGTCCTGTCGGAGGGCTTCCGAGGCGGCTTCTCGCACGGCGCGGGCTTCGTTCATCTGCCGTCGGCGCTCCTGTTTATGCAAGTTCCGGGAGACATGGCGCGAGGCGGTATACAGCCAGTCGGCCAGCGTCTCGCGCTTTTCCAGGCGGTGTGCTTTTTCGCTCAGAAGCAGGAAGACCCCCTGCGCGGCGTCCTCCGCCAGCGTCGGATCACCGATCTCGCGCAGGCACGTCGAGTAGACCAGACGGGCGTAGCGCCGCCGCAATTCGGCGAAGGCCGGCTGGGAGCGACCCGCCGCGTAGAGTCGCAGCAGATCGCCGTCGCGCTTCCGGCGCAGGCCGGGGGTCTCGGCCCCTTTTCCCGTGCTGCCTTGTTGGGTCGTGTCCGGCGTGTTCATGTTCGATGAGTTCATGGCGTGATCGGGACAATGGCGCAGCCGAAGGACCGCCCGCCCTGGACGGCGACCGGCTTCCCGGCGGCGAGGCTGCGGAGGGCGTCCCGCAGCGGCGTCCTCCGGACGTGCGCCTCGTCCACGCTGTCATCCAGGCCGCCGTGATAGCGCAGCCGGCCGGCCTTATCAATGACGGCGAAGGTCAAGGATTGACGGACATCGAAGCGGGCGGCGACCTCGCCCCGGACATCATCCGCGAACGGCATCTTCAAATAGCTCGTCTCGGGCAGTGTGACCGGGGCCTCGGGGTGGAGTTTCTTGCCGCAGCGGACGCCGACGAACACGAACCCTTTGCCTTCAAAGTCCTGCTCCAGTTTTTGCAGGCGCGCTTTATAGAAATAGGTGATGCCGCACTGTTCGCTCAGGAAGAAGAGTACCAGATTTTTGCCGCCCTTCTGCCGGCTGAGGCTCATTGTCGCCTCTACGTGATCGGCGCGGATCTGCGGCAGCGTGATGTCCAGCGCGACCGGGGCGTTCAGCGCGGTGGGCATTGCCCAGGCCGGGGCCATGAGGCAGCAGGCGGCGACGGCAACCGCCGGGAAAACGCGGAAGTGTGTTTTCATTTTTGGCTCCATGAGAACATCCGAGGCAGGCCGTACTTCTTGCCGACGGCTTCAATGAGTTCGTTGCTGAGACGCCAGCTCATGATGCGGTTCTGCATCACGACGACGCCGCAGCCATTCTGAAGGTCGGTCATGTGGTTGGCGTAGAATCCATACGAATCCCCGCCGTGAAAGAAGTAGTCCGTGTCCTCACTCTTGATCAGGCCCAGCACTCGCTTTGGTCCGGCCACTCGCTGCCACAGATCGCGCCGCTCGGCGGGGAGAATCGCGTTCGGCTTCCCAGCCACGAGCAGATGCATCTGGCCGAGCATCCGGGCGAAGTCCCCTGCGGTGGTCCAGAGGCCCGTCTCGCCCTGTTCGGGATAAACGTGGACCCCGTCCAGCATCAGCTCGCCGGTGGAGTAGTGGCCGAGCGCGGCGTTCACCGCAGGCAGTTCTTCGTAGGTGCTGTGGGTCATACCGCAGGGCAGGAAGATCTCTTCACGCATCAGGTCGGCGAAGGGCCTGCCGACCGCGTCCACGATCACCTGCTCCAGAACGGCCTGATCGACTCCCGCCCCCACAAAGGCTGTGCCTGGCTCCGACTTGACTTGGAGCGGCTCCATCTCCGCCGGGTCGGCCCCATGCAGGAGCGCGGCCAGCGTGGGCCGCGCCGCGCCGGGCCGATAGCCGGCGAACTTGTACTGGGTCAGCCCGCTGGTGCCGTTCAGCAGGTCCAGGACTTTGACCTGACGGTTTTTTGTGAAGTCATTGCCGGGGATCTTTGCCCCCTGGAGGTAGGCGTTCACGTCCCGGTCCAGATCCAGTCTACCCGACCCGGCCAGCCGCAGCGCGAGCAGGTTGACGAGCGGGCTGCCCATGCCTCCCGCCTGGAAGCGCGTGTCCTCGTCCACCGGCTCGCCGGTCTCGGTGCTCCTCACGCCGAACGCGCCGACCTCGGCGACGGTGCCGTCCTGGATGCGGGCGATGGAGACGGCGGGGACGTGGTAGAACCGCATCCGGTCGGCCAGCGTCCACCCCTTGCCATCAGCCATGATTTTCAGATCGCGGAAGCCCGGCCCCTGCGCCGTGCCGGGCGGGGCGGGCGCGAAGTCATCGGAGGGGCGTTTAGGCCGGCCATGGAAGGTGAGGGTGTCGTTCTTACCCACGAGACGGCCTCGCAGCGCGTCGCCGTCAAACACGGCTTCCCCGTCCCGCGCACCGCATAGGGGATTGTCCGGCAGGTGGAACGTGAGCCTCTGGCCTTCGCGCCGGACATCGGCTGCGTTCAGCACTCCGGCCGCCGCGCGGAATGATGCCGTGGGCGGGTGGCTGTCGAGATCGAATGTGGCATCCACCTTGAGCGGGTCGTCGCGATCCGCGACCTCCGTTTTCCATGTCCTGGCGGTAGCCGCCGTAGCCTCACCGGCCGCTTTCGCCGGTTTGGGCGCATCCGGTTTGGGCACATAGTGGATGCCGACGCAGGAGACGCGGACCTCGACGGCGTCGGCGACCAGGTCCGTCGGGATGCCCGCGCTGATGCCGAGTTTGGTCCGGCTGACCTTGAAATGGGTGCGGAGGACGAGTACGTCGCCCTCGAACTGACCGTTCGTGCGCTCCGCCGCCCGGCCCGGAAAGAAGCTGGCCGTGACGGGGACGGTCATGGGGAGGGTGATCCCCTTGCAGACGAAGTCCGCCTGGACCATGCCCTGATAGACATTGGGCGCGGGGTTCGTGACGGACAGGACTTTCTTGAGGATGAACGCGATGGTCGGGTACTTCTTGCCTTCCAGGGCGAACCCGCGCGCCGTCGCGGTATAGCCCTCGTTGGCGAACTGGACGCTGTCCACGGCGACCTCGATGCTCCCGACAGTCGCCTTCGGGTGGGCGGGGTCAAACCGCACCGTGCCGGAGATGCCTTTCGCGTAGCCGAAGATGGGTTCCAGATTGGAGTCAATCGTCAGGCTGACCGCGCTGATCTCCTTGGGGTCCTTGTAGTCGAATGTCATGCCTTCCGCCTCACTCCTCCGTGCCACCAGTAGGGCCAAGATCAGCCCGAACATCATCAGTGCCTCACATCGCATTCTGTCGTCTTCCCTCCTGTCGCTTGAAATACAGTGGGATATGTACGCCGACGGCGCAGACCGCACAGAATTGTGGGGGCGGACGGAATTATTTTCGGCGGCAAGGAATGTGCGTGGCGTATGGTTAATCGTGCAAGCGGTCGCGGACACCGCCCGTGCCGGCTTTTCTCGCAGAGGAGACAACACATTGCCCGACACTTTGACCGCCGCCGAACTGGTCTCCAGCCGGTTCCGGCAGATCCACCTGGACTTCCACACGTCGCCCGAGATCCCCGATGTGGGCCGGGACTTCGACGCGGACGTATTCGGGGACACCCTGGCAGAAGCGCGCGTCAACTGGGTGACGCTGTTCGGCAAGTGCCACCACGGCATGAGCTACTACCCGACGAAGGCCGGCGTCATGCACCCGAGCCTGAAGTTCGACCTCTTGGGGGCGCAGGTTGAGGCCTGCAAGCGGCGCGGGATCGCCGCCCCGGTGTACCTCTCGGTGCGGGTGGACCAGCACATGGGCCTGACGCGGCCCGACCTGATCTGCCGGCTCTCCGACGGAAGGCTGTGGGGGCCGAACGCGCACGAGGCGTCGTGGTATCAGGTCTGCATGAACAACGCCGAATATGTGGACTATCTGGCGGCGCAGACGGAAGAGGTCTTTTCGAACTACGACGCGGACGGCATCTTCTACGACATGTGCTACTACCCGCCGGACCCCGGCTGCTTCTGCGAGAAGTGCCTGGCGCGGCTGGAGAAGTCGGGGCATTCGCGGGATGACGCACAGGCGCACCGGCAGCAGACGTGGGAGATCATGCGCGAGTACACGACGCGGCTGGCGAAGCTGTGTCGTCAGCTCAAGCCGAACGCGACGACGTTCTTCAACGCCCGCATCAGCCCGAACGTCCACCGGGAGCTGGACGTGCTGACGCAGCTCGAGATCGAGTCGCTGACGACGGGCGGCTGGGGGTATCTCTTCTTCCCGGCCTGGTCCCGGCTGGTCCGCACCTACCCGCGCCCGATCCAGGGGATGACGGCGCGGTTCCACAAGTCCTGGGCCGACTTCGGCGGGCTGAAGACCGTGCCGCAGCTCGGCTACGAGGCCGCGACGATCCTGGCGGCGGGGGGCGTGGTCAACATCGGCGACCAGCTCCACCCGCGCGGGACACTGGACCGAGGGGCGTACCAGGTGATCGGCGAGGTCTTCCGCCGGGTGGAGGCGATGGAGCCGTACTGCCTGGGTGCCGTCCCGCAGGCGGACATCACCGTCCTGCTGCTGCCCGAGGCGGCGTCGGTAGACCAGACGCACAAGGGGGGCATGAACATCGCCGCCGTCGGTCATTCCTTTGAGGGCGCGGCGGCGACGCTGGCGGCCCTGAAGCAGCAGTGGAACGGGGAGACGCCGGACCGGGACAACCTGGCGCGGTACAAGCTGGTCATCATCCCGGACGGCGGCATCCTGGAAGAGGACATGCGGGCGAAGCTCGCGGCCTTCCGGGCGGGCGGCGGGGCCGTGCTGTTCTCGCACGAGGCGACGCTGGCGGGCGGGGCGTTCGCGCTGCCGGACTCGCCGGTCGAGTACGAGGGTCCTTGCCCGTACACGCCGTCCTACATGAAGCTGGGGGAGACGCTGGGGGCGGGCGAGCCGGACACCGAGTTCGTCAATTACCAGCCCGGCTCGTATGTGAAGCCTACGGCGGGGGCGGAGGCCTTGGGTGAGGTGTGGCGGCCCTACTTCAACCGGACGCCGGGGCACTTCTCGTCGCACGCCCAGACGCCCGTGGACAAGCCGACCGGGCACCCGGTCGCGGTGCTGTCGGCGGACCGCAGGACGGCCTACGTCTACGCGGCCCTGTTCAAAGGCTACCGCGAGGACGGCTTCTATCTGTACAAGGCCATGGCGGGGCGGCTGCTGGACGTCCTGCTGCCAGATCCGCTGGTACGGGCCGGGGCGAACGTCCCCGCCGCCATGGAGATCGCCGTTCTGCGTCAGGAGGCCGAGAACAGGCTGATCGTCCATCTGGTGAGCTTCCAGCCGCAGCGGCGGATGGTGGCCAGCGAGTTCATCGAGGACGCCGTGGCCCTGCGCGACGTGTCGTTCGCCTTGCGGACCGAGGCGGCCCCGGCCCGCGTCTTCCTGGCCCCGTCGGGGGAGGCTCTGCCGTTCCGGCAGGAGGGCCGCTACTGCCGCGTCACGGTGCCGATCGTGCTGACCGCGCAGGCGGTCGTGTTCGAGGGCGTGTAGTGCGGCGGACGTGCGGCGAAGGCGGAACCGTGCTATAATAGTGGTGCAATTAGAAAGGCACTACCAATGTTCGTCCCGCGCACAAGCGGTTTCTCTCCTTCGGCCCCCGCGCTGACCAGGGCCTGTCTGAGCGGCGCGCTGCTGGCCGCGCTGCTCCTCGCCCAGACGCCCTCCGCGCGGGCGGTGGGGGCCTGGACCCCGCTCGCCAACCAGGCGCCGGAGGCGATCGGCACGATGCTTCTGCTGACGGACGGGACGGTCCTGGCCCAGGGCACGTCCGGCGTACACGACGACGGGGTCAGCGCCCACTGGTTCAGACTGACCCCGGACGCTTCGGGGAGTTACGCGAACGGCACCTGGACGCGGCTGGCCGACATGCACCACGGGCGTCTCTATTACGCCTCCGCCGTCCTGCGGAACGGCCAGGTCCTTGTGGCGGGCGGCGAGTACACTGAGGCCGGCTATGTGGACACCAACACGGCGGAAACCTATGACCCGGTGGCCGACGCCTGGACCGAGATCCTCGGGCCGCCCGGATGGGGCAGCATCGGCGACGCCCCGGTGAAGACCCTGTTCGACGGCACCGTCCTGCTTGGCAACATCTTCTCCGGCCAGACCGGGCTATACGACTACACGGCCAACACCTGGGCGGTGGGCGGGAGCGCGGCGGCCGTCAATGACGAGGCGAGCTGGGCGCTGCTGCCGGACCAGACGGTGCTGTCGCTAGACATCAGCCGAAGCCCGCTAGCCGAGAAGTACGTCCCCTCCCTCAAAGCCTGGGTCAGCGCCGGGCAGTCCCCCGTGAACGTGGTGCAGACCAGTTCCAATGAGATCGGTCCGGGCGTCCTGCTGGCCGACGGCCGGTGCCTCTTCATCGGCGCGACCGGCCACACCGCCCTGTACACGATGCCACCGTCCCCCACCCTGCCGGGGACGTGGCAGGCCGGGCCGGACTTCCCCGCCGACGCCCTGGGGAACCAGCTGGAGGCCAAAGACGCTCCCGCCTGCCTCATGGTCAACGGGAAGGTCCTGTGTCTGGTCGCCCCACACGGCAACGACAACGGCGGCTACCCGAACGGGCAGCAGTTCTTCGAGTACACGCCCGACCCGAACGGCGGCGCGGGGACGCTGACGGCGGCCCCTGATGCGGGCCTGGACTGCCCCGACACACCTGCCTTCACCGGGCGGATGCTGGCCCTGCCGAGCGGGCAGGTGCTTTACAGCAACTTCAACTCGCAGCTCGCCGTCTACACCCCCGACGGCGGCCCTCAGCCGTCGTGGAATCCGGCCGTTTCGGGCGTCTCGATGAACGCGGACGGCTCCTATCAGGTGTCCGGGACGCAGTTCAACGGGCTGTCCGAGGGGGCCTACTACGGCGACGATGCCTCCGAGTCAAGCAACTACCCGCTGGTGCGGCTGACGGATGGGGCGGGGGTCGTCCGTTACGCGCGCACCTTCAACCATAGCACGATGGGCGTGGCGACGGGGGGGCTGCCGGTCTCGACAAACTTCACCTCGCCGCCGCCAGGCAGCTATCAGCTCCAGGTGGTCGCGAACGGCATCGCCTCCGCCCCGGTGAGCTTGACGGTGCCGGCCACGCCGGCCGCGCTGACGTTCCCCGCCTCGGTCCCGTGCGGCACGGTGGTGACGGCGACGCTGACACTCAGCGCCCCCGCCCCCGCCGACACGACGGTCGGCCTGTCCAGCAGCGACCCGGCGGCGGGGCGCGTCCCCCAAACGGTCCTCGTGCCGGCGGGGGCGAGCAGCGCGACGTTCCCGCTGGGCACGTTCCGCAGCCACACGACCAGGACGGTGACGGTCCAGGCGACGCTGGGGTCGGTGGCTCAGACGGCGAGCCTCACGGTCATGGGCAGATAGGAATCACGGGGAGGCAAAATGGTGGAGCATCTGGTACTGTTCCGTTGGAAGGATGACGCCCCGGAGGGGGCGAAGGCGCGGGTGGAGGAGGAGCTGCGCGCGCTCCAGGGCAGGATACCGGGCATCCGGGACCTGACCTACGGGGCGAACTTCAGCACCCGCTCGCAGGGCTTCACGCACGCGCTCACCGTCCGTTTCGAGGACCGGGCCGCGCTGGAGGTCTACTCCCCACACCCCGCCCATCAGCGGGTCGTGCAGGAATTCATCGCGCCGATCCGGGCGGATACGCTGGTGGTGGATTACGAGATTTAACGTCACGCAGAGCAGGGCCGCCCGTCTCACAGGAGACGGGCGGCCTTTTCGTCGTCAGGCGGGCAGGGTCTGGGTGTCGAATCGGATGAAGACCCAGCGGGCGACGGGCGGGGCCGGGGCGGCGGGGGTAAAATAGAAGACGAGCGCGCCATCCTGGCCGGTCTGGTTCTGGTGCCCGCTGCCGGGGGCCTCGCCGGAGTTCATGTGGATGTCGTGCAGGCCGGTCCCGTCCGAATAGGTGTGCCCGTAGGCGGCCATCTGGGCGCAGGTCTGGGCGTAGCCGGTCATGAGGGTCTGCAAGTCACCCTGCTGGATGGGCTTGAAGTCGGCGTTTTTCAGGCCAAGGGTGGCGTAAGAAAGCGGAGTCGGCGTGAAGCCAGGGGCGGGCAGGCTTTTGCCAGTGAGGTCTTCTTCCCAGGTGGTAAACAGGACATTGGATTGGTCGGCGGAGTGGACGTTGAAGGCGCACTCGTAGACGCCCGCGACCGGGCCGGTCGGGACGCGAATCCAGAGGTAGACGTGGTTATTGTCGGGCCGCGTTTTGCCTTCCGGGACGAGCGTGAGGTGGTCGAACGGGCCGACAAGCTCCCCGAACCGGCTCGGCGGCAGGCCGACTCCGGCCGAGCGCTTGCGGTTAAACACATGGGTTACGGGCGATGATTGGCTCATGGGCGTTTCTCTTCAAAAGTCGCCCGTCAAGCTTCGGCCTCGACGGGGTTGGTCAGCGCGCCGATCTTTTCCACCTCGACGCTCACCACGTCGCCGGGCCGGAGCCAGCGGGGGGGAGTGCGGGCCATGCCGACGCCGTGCGGGGTGCCGGTGAGGATGACCGTTCCGGGCAGCAGGGTGGCGCTGGCCGAGAGGAACGCGATCAGCTCGGGCACGTCGAAGATCATGTCGCGCGTGGTCCAGTCCTGGACGACCTCGCTGACGCCTTCGCCGTCGGTCAGGGTCGTCTTGAGGCCCAGGGCGTTGGGGTCGGGGATGTCGCCCGCCGTCACGAGGCAGGGGCCGAGCGGGCAGAAGGTGTCGAAGCTCTTGCCGCGCGTCCACTGGCTGCCGCCACGCGCGATCTGCCAGTCGCGGGCACTGACGTCGTTCGCGGCGGTGTACCCCAGCACATACTCCAGCGCCCGGTCGGCGTGGACGTTCTTGCAAGTCCGGCCGATGACGACGGCCAGCTCGCCTTCATAGTCCACCTGGTCCGAGCGGAGGAAGGTGGGGAGCAGGATGGGGTCGCCGGGGTTCTGGAGCGTGTTCAAGGTCTTGGCGAACACGATGGGATATTCAGGCGGCGTGGCGTGGGTCTCGGCGGCGTGGCGGCGGTAGTTCAGGCCGATGCCGAGGATGGCGGTGGGCACGACCGGCGCGAGCAGTTTTTGGATGTCGGCGCGTCGGTCAGTGACATGCCACTCGGCGTACAAGTCGCCTTCGATGTCATACACGAAGCCGTCGGGCAGACGCGCGGCGTGGCGGGCCCCGCCGTCGGCGGCGAGGTAGCGGATGATTTTCATGGGCCTTCCTTCTGCCGCCGGAGCGGATCACTCGGCTGCATTATAGCACAGCGCGGGCTTTGTTCGGATTCAGGGTGATTCTCTGCGAGGCAGGAGCCGGCTCCCTGCACGGACCGACAGCCCTAGGTGCGGACGACCCTAAGCGAGGCAATGTCCGGATCGCCCTCGGGGCGGCCGCGGGCGTCACCGCCGTGGACATCCGAGACGCCTCGAAACTGGGCGGCGAAGGCTGAAAGCGGCTCCGCTCAGAACACCGAGGTCACTTGGAGGGCGTGTGCGGTCTTCGCCCCCTCGCCGGGGAGCATGTAGGCGTACTTGTTGGAAAACCCGTAGGTGAATTGGATGCCCCGGTAGGTCAGCCCAAGCCCGCCGGTCAGGTCGCCCGCGAACAGCCCGGCGCGCAGGGTCAGGGTGCCGAGTTTCTTGACGCCGAAGCTCTTTTCCACACCGGCCTCGTAGGCATAGCGCGCGGTCCGCAATCCTGCCCCACTCACCTTATCCGACTCGTAGTCCATCAGGAACTTCGTGGAAGAGTCGGGGAACACGCCAAGCCCGATCCGCGCGGAGTCCGCATGGAACTTGTACCGCTGGGCCGGGAACGAAACGGAGGGAAAGGACTGTTTGACCCTCTCGCCGTAGGAGTCCACGGCAAGCCCGAGGGACAGCTTGGGCGCGGGCGAGTAGAGTACGCCGAGCCGCCCGCCGGCGCCCGAAGGCCGGCTTTCCAGCCGGGTCAGCACGCCGCCCGAGGGAAGGAAGTAGTCGGACCTGGTCGAGAGGTAGGACAGGCCGGCACCCACGGACACGCGCGGGGCGACCCGCCAGGCGTATTCCAGAGACGGGTCCACTTCGCGCGTGTTCAGCGAGAGCGGTGTGCCCGTCAGGGCGCCGGAGCCGCGGACGGTCACAAGCCCGAGTTTGAAGACGCCGTTGGGCTTTTTCCGGTCAACCGGCTGCTCATAGCCGAGGACGGCAAGAGTGATCGTGGGGAGACGTGAGAACTTGGTGGCGGTACCGTTCGCCATGAAGGCGGGCCGGGTGGCGACGACGAGGCAGGCGGGGTTCGTGCCCCAGTCCGCCCGGCTGTCGGCGACCGAGGCGTTGCCGAGCGACCAGTGATCAATGCTGTTCGGGCTCCCGCCGCCCCAGAAGTGCGGCAGCAGATAGTTCTGGGGGCTGACGGGTACTCCAGGCGGGAGGTGCTGGGACCGGGCGCAGCCCACGGAAGCGGCGAAGAGGAGGGCGGAAGCGGCGAGAGTCGTGCGGGTCATCGTCATGCGGGCCTCCCAGACGGGGTACTCCGGGGCCGAGTTTGACGCGGGGCCACGAGAGCGGGATGAGGGGGAGCGCAATCGAGGCGGCAGAACACTCCTTCCTCAATCATAACATGGGGGCAGTCGGAAGTCAAGAGGGCCGATGGTCCGGTGTGGAGGAAAGAAGCTCGAATGTCGCCGCAGAGGCAGGAATTCTACCCCGGCAGGGCGAAAGCCTCCCGGAAGCCGTAACATCTCCCAGCGAGTCACGCCCTATGGACCTACCTGCCGGAATCGTCACGTTCCTGTTCACCGACATTGAGGGCAGCACCAAGCTGTGGGAGGACCACACGGAGGTCATGGCTCAGGCCCAGGCGCGGCATGTGGAAATCATCGAGGGCTGCGTCGGGCGGCATGACGGGTTCCTGATTCAGAGCCGCGGGGAGGGCGACAGCACCTTCTCGGTGTTCGCGGGGGCGTCCGACGCCGTTGCGGCGGCGTGCGCCCTCCAGCGCGCCTTGCACGCCGAGCCGTGGCCGGTCGAGGCGCGCATCCGGGTGCGGGCCGCCCTGCACGCCGGCTCCGCCGTCCCGGACCGGGACAACTACCATGCCCCGGACGTCAACCGGTGTGCCCGCCTGCGCGCCATCGGGCACGGCGGGCAGACCCTCCTGTCGCGGGCGGTCTTCCTGCTGGCGGGGGAGGCGCTGCCGGAGGGGGCGGGCCTGCGCGACCTGGGCCTGCACCGGCTCAAAGACTTGCAGCGGCCTGAGCAGGTATATCAGCTCCTGCACAGGGACCTGCCCGCCGCCTTCCCCTCGCTGCTCTCCCTCAACGCCCGCCAGACCAACATCCCTCTCCAGCTGACCAGCTTCGTGGGCCGCAGCGAGGAGATCACCGAGGTCAAGCGGCGTCTCCGGGACACGCGGCTGCTGACCCTGACGGGTTTCGGCGGCTGCGGCAAGACGCGGCTCGCCCTGCAAGTAGCGGCGGAGAGCCTGGAGGAGTATCCGGACGGCGTCTGGCTGGTGGAGCTTGCGGCCCTGAGCGACCCGGCCCTGGTGGCGCAGACCGTGGCGGCGGCCTTGGGGATGAGCGAGCAGCCGGGCGTCCCACTGGAAAGGACTCTGGTGGAGGACCTGAAGCCGAAGCGGCTGCTGCTGGTCCTGGACAACTGCGAGCATCTGATCAAGGAGTGTACGGCCCTGGTGCGGATGTTCCTGCAATCGTGTCCGGGCCTGAAGGTGCTGGCGACGAGCCGGGAGGTGCTGGACCTGCCCGGCGGGGGCGTCTGGAACGTCCCGCCGCTGCCGCCGCCCCCGTCCGAGGAGGCGCTGGCGCTGGAATCGGACTACGTCGCCGCCGTCATGGCGAGCGACTCGGCGCGGCTCTTCGCGGAGCGGGCGGCCCTGCACTCCCCCGGCTTCACGGTGACCCGGTCGAACGCGCCCGCCGTCGCGCTCGTCTGCCGGCAGCTCGACGGCATCCCGCTCGCCCTCGAGCTGGCGGCGGCGCGGGTGCGGGTGCTGGCGGTGGAGCAGATCGCGAAGCGGCTGGGCGACATGTTCAAGGTGCTGACGGGGGGCGGCCAGACGCTCCTGCCCCGGCAGCGGACGCTGCGGGCGATGATTGACTGGAGCCACGACCTGCTGACCCAGCCGGAGCGCGTGCTGCTGCGCCGCCTGTCGGTGTTCGCGGGCGGGTGGACCTTGGAGGCCGCCGAGGCGGTCGGTCCGGGGGGCGGGACCGGGGAAGACGGCGTCGGGGAGTGGGACGTATTGGACCTGCTCACGCGGCTGATTGACAAATCCCTGGTGATTTTCGAGGAGCGGCCTGGCCAGGGGCGATACCGGATGCTGGAGCCGGTGCGCCAGTACGCCGCCGAGCGGCTGGCGGGGGCCGGCGAGTCCGAGGGCGTCGGCGGCCTTCACCTCGCGCATGTGCGGGGGCTGGTGGAGGGGCTGGAGTCCCGCCTGTGCGTAGGCGTGGACCAGGTGTGGTGGTTCCAGCAGCTAGAGCCGGAACAGGACAACGTCCGGGCCGCCCTAGAATGGTGCCGGGCGGACGGGCGGAGCGCGGAGCCGGGGCTGTGCCTGGCGTCGGCCTACACGCATGTCTGGTACATGCTGGGCCACTTCACCGAGGGCGTGACGTGGCTGGAGGCCCTGCTGGCGAAGGGGGATGCGGCGTCCCCGTCCGCGCGGGGGAAGGCCTACTCCGCCGTCGGCTACCTGTCGTTCTTCCTGGACGCGCAGGACCGGGTGAAGGCGCACGCCTACATGGAGCGGAGCGTCACGCTGCTGCGCGCGGCGGACGATCGCTGGAACCTGGCGGTCACGCTGAACCTGATGGCGAACGTCAATTTGTACGCCGGGAGGTTCGGGGAGGTCGGGGCGGCGGCGGAGGAAGCGCTCGCGCTGGCGCGGGAGCAGGACAACCCGCTGCACATCGCCTTCTCCATCTTTCTGCTGGGGTTCCTGGCCTTTCTCGGCTCGGACTGGGCGCGGGCGGAAGAGCTGCTGGAAGAAAGCACGCGGATCTGGCGGGGGATCGGGAACCTGCACTTCTTCGCCAACGCCCTGATCCGGCTGGGGGACGTCAAGCAGCGCCAGGGGCGATACGCGGAGGCGCGGGCGCATTACATCGAGAGCCTGGAAAGCGCGCGCGGCCTGGACATCCTCATCACGATCGTGCGCGCCTTCCAGGGGCTGGCGCAGGTCATGCTGGCGCAGGGGGCGGCGGGGCGGGCCGCCCGTCTTCTGGGTGCCCTGGACGCGCTGAAGGCCGCCCGGCACGTCTCCATGCCGCCGTTCGACATGGAGATTCTCAGCAAGACGGCGGCGGCGGTCCGGGCGGCGGCGGGCGACGAATCATTCCAGTCGGCCTGGGACGGGGGCGCGACGCTGTCCCTGGAGCAGGCTTTGGCTTTCGCGGCGGAGGAGACCTGATGGGAGGGTCTGATGGGAGGATCTGATGGGAGGTTTGATGACTGAGGTGACGAACGGGCGGCGGTCAAGGCTGACGGCGCTGTCGGCCCGGCTGGTTTCGGTGTCCCCGGCGCTCCGGCGGCGGCTCTGGCGGCTGTGTTATGAGGCTCTGGCGGCGCGCTACCGGAGCGGGCAGTGGTCGTTCATGAACTTCGGCTATGCCGAGACCGACCCGGCCGCGCCCGCCCTGGGCCTGGGCGAGTCCGACGAGCCGGACCGGCACTGCATCCAGCTCTACGACCACGTCCTGCGCCCCGCCGGGGCGCGTCTGGTTGGGGCGCGCGTCCTGGAAGTCGGCTGCGGGCGGGGCGGGGGGTGCGACTACATCTCGCGGACGGGGTCGCCCCAATCCGTGACCGGCGTGGACTTCTCGGCCCAGGCGGCGGCGCTGTGCCGCGCCTCGTTCGCCCGGCCCGGCCTGTCGTTCCGGCAGGGGGACGCCGAGGCGCTGCCGTTTCCGGACGGCTCCTTCGACATCGTCCTGAACGTCGAGTCGTCGCACTGCTACGGGTCCATGGAGCGCTTCATGGCCGAGGCCGCCCGCGTGCTGGTGCCGGGCGGCCTCTTTTTGTGGGCGGACATGCGCCCGGCGAGGACGCGCGAAGCGGTCGCCCGTGACCTGACGGGGAGCGGCCTGCGGCTTGTCTCCGAAGAAGCCATCACGCCCAACGTCCTGCTCTCCCTGGAACGGATGACCGAAGTCCGGACGGAGATGATCCGGAGCATGGTCCCCCGCCCGTTCCGCCGGGGCCTCCGAGACTTCGCGGGGGTGTCGGGGTCCCGGCTCCACGAGTCGCTGCGGACGGGGGTGCTGGAGTACCTCAGTTGCGCGCTTCAGAAGCCTGCGGCGTGACGCCGGCCTGAAGGCTCGCGGCAGACGGTAAGTTCGCAGCGGCCTGGGCCTGGAGCAGAGCGGCGGCCTTGCGGGCGGCGCGGGAGCGTCGCTTGACGGGTTTGGACAGCCGCCCTTCGGACGTCACCAGTGTCCCCAGCAAGTAATCGGCCAATGGGAAGAGGACATTGAAGTTGCGCTGCATGTAGCGGTGGTGCAGCCGGTGGTGTTCGCGGAGGAACAGGAACCAGCGGAACCGCTCCAGCCGGTGACCGCGCGGCACATGCATCAGATAGTGGGTGTACTCATAGCCCGCATAGTAGAGGGTGAGGCCGGCCACCGCGCCCCAGAAGGTCGGCGCTTTCGTGAGCCACTGGAACAGCAGGAAGACCGGGACGTGTCCCAGCAGAATGGCCGGGAAGGTGGTGCGGCGCAGGGTGACATGGGGGGGACGGCCCGGCCCGCGGGCCAGGAAGTTTTCGCCCTTGTAGATCTGGTGGTGGATCAGCGTGTGTCCGTCGAACATCCACTGGACCGGGGAGCGTTTGGTGTGCATGAAGTAACGGTGGGCGAACCACTCGTAGAAACTGGAATATAAAAACCAGAACAGGCAGGCCGTAGCTTCCGTAGCAAAAGTCATCTAGCGCTCCTCATCAGTGACGGTCGGGGCCTCGGTGAGAGGCTGCCCGTTGAGCGCTGCCTGCTGGGGCGGGGAGGCGTTCGGAAGGAAGATTCGACGCCGTATGCTAGAATCCCTTCTTTGTGCAGTCGGGCAGTCGGGTTGTCGGGCGCTGATGATCGGACTGCTCGCGCGATATGGCAGCGGGGAACGCTTATCGTGCCGCCGGGGTCATGTTCCTCTGCTTCATCTGGATCCTGTACCTGGTGTAGAACCAGCCGAGGGTGATGCCGCTGACCGTGCAGAAGCCGTCAAACAGAGCAAACCGTGTCCTGAAGCCAGGGCCGCTTGTGGAAATGATCGAATGCGGCTGACCATCCACACTCACGGTGTAGCCACCCGAAGACGGCTGCTTGTCCAGCTCTACCTTGTGGCGGGCGTTTTCCGCGATGAACTCGATCTGCGCGAGAGCCATTAATTTTTCCTCTTCATCTTTCAGTGGGGGTGCATCCTGTCTGCAAGCCGGTTCCCCCATAAACGTGCCGGACGCGAATGCAGGCCTGCCGAATGTTGTTGGCCTGCTCGTGGATGTTGTCCGCGCCTGACCCGGCTTCCTCGGCGAAGTATGTGTGAACTCCTAGACTCAAACCCTCTTCCCCAGCGGCGTCGTAGGACATCGTGCTGCTCAGTTCGTGACGGATGCATGGATTGTACCACGAATACTTGGTAGTGGCTCAGAAGGTCTGCTTGCGTTGGAGGGGAGAACTCGGAGATGAGGGCGAATGTGGACAAGAAGGGCGAACACAAGGTTCGCCCCTACAAGATGGGAGAAGGAGGCGGGGATAGTAGGAGGGCGCGATGAATCGCGCCCCTACGGGTCAGGATGTAGGGCGCGAACCTTGTGTTCGCCCTTTTGGGTCATGTTCGCCCTCAGACTCTTTTGAGCCATTGCCGGGCGTGTTCGGCACTCGGCGTTCCTTCACCACTCGGCGACCGCGCCGTCGGCGGTGCGCCACAGCGGGTTGCGCCAGCGGTGGCCGATGGCGGCCATCTCGCGGACTTTGGCCTCGTTGACCTCGATGCCCAGGCCCGGCCCCATCAGGCGGGGGACGTAGCCGGCCTGGTAATGGAAGACGGAGGGGTCGGCGAGGTAGTCCAGCAGGTCGGACCCCTGGTTGTAGTGGATACCGAGGCTCTGCTCCTGGATGAAGGCGTTCGGGGTACAGAAGTCGAGCTGCAAGGCCGCCGCCAGGGAGATCGGGCCGAGCGGGCAGTGGGGGGCGACGGCGACATCGTAGGCCTCGGCCATGGCGGCGATCTTGCGGGTCTCCCAGATGCCCCCGGCGTGGCTCAGGTCGGGCTGGATGATGTCCACGTTGCCTGCCGCCAGCAGGGGCTTGAAGTCCCAGCGCGTGTACATCCGCTCGCCGGTGGCGATGGGGATGCTGGTGTGGCGCGCGATCTCGGCCAAGGCCTCGTTGTTCTCGGCCAGGACCGGCTCTTCGAAGAACATCGGCGCGAACGGCTCCAAGGCTTTCATAAGCATCTTCGCCATGCTCTTGTGGACGCGCCCATGAAAGTCAATGCCAAGGCCGACGGCGGGGCCGACGGCCTCGCGGACGGAAGCCAGCCGGGCGACGGCCTCGTTGATCTTGAGGGTCGAATCAATCCATTCAAGCGCGCCCGTGGCGTTCATCTTGAGGGCGGTGTAGCCGGAAGCCACCAAAGCGCGGGCGGACGCGGCGGCGTCGGCGGGGTCATCGCCGCCGATCCAGGCGTAGACGCGCATCCTGTCCCGGACGGGGCCGCCCAGGAGGTCGTAGACGGGGACGCCCAGGCGGCGGCCTTTGAGGTCCCACAAGGCCTGCTCGATGCCCGAAATGGCGCTGGTCAGGACGGGGCCACCCCGGTAAAAGCCGCCCCTATAGAGTGTCTGCCAGAGGTCCTCGATGTGGTTGGAATCCTTGCCGATGAGCGAGTCGCTCATCTCCTCGACGGCGGCGCGGACGGTTTCGGCGCGGCCCTCGACGATTGGCTCCCCCCACCCCGCCCGCCCGTCTTCCGTCGTGATCTTCAGGAACAGCCAGCGGGGCGGGACGGCGAACAGCTCCAGGCTGCGGATATGGCTCTCGTTCATCGGGTTTGTTCGCCTTTCAGGGCAGTGCGGGCCGCCGCCATCGCTTGGACGTATTCGCGCGCCATGGCCGTCAGTCCAGCCCAGTCGCGGTCGCGCAGGGCGGACTTGCTGACCAGGTTACCACCCAGGGCGACGCCCGTGCTGCCTGCCTGCATGTAGGCGGCGAGGTTTTCCAGCGAAACGCCGCCGGTCGGGATGACTCGGAGGAACGGCAGGGGGGCGCGCAGGGCGCGGACGTAGGCCGGCCCCAGTGTGTCGGCGGGGAACAGCTTGATGAAGTCCGCCCCGGCCCGGTGCGCGGCCAGGGCCTCCGTCGGGGTCATGCACCCGCAGGCGATGGGCAGGGCGTTCGCACGGCAGAGGGCGATGGTTTCCGGCTGGAGGGTGGGCGTGACGATGAACTCCGCGCCCGCCTCGTGCGCGGCACGGGCGTCGTCGGGTCCGAGGATGGTGCCCGCGCCGACGCGCAGGGCGGGCGAGAGCGCGCGGCGGATGGCGGCGATGGCGTGCAGTGCGCCGGGCGTATTCAGGGTGATCTCCATGGCCCGGAGGCCGCCCTCAGCCAGTGCCTCGGCGACGCGGATCAGGTCCACCTCGGCGTCGGTGCGGACGATGGCGATCAGGCCGATCTCTTCCAGTTCGGCGGCGGTCAGCGTGTCAGACATTTTTAGCCCCCTCAGCGCCAGGCGGCGCGGCCCTCGCGTGCCCGGACGGATTCCACGTCGGCACGCGTGGCGAGCAGCAGGTCTCCCAGGATCGTGCGCTTGAGCGCCCCGGCGGCGGCACCCATCTGCAAGGCGTCTTCCAGGGCTGACCCTCTTAGATATTCCGCCAGGAAGCCGGCGGCAAACGCATCCCCGGACCCGAAGCGCTCCACGGTCGTCTCGACCGGGACGGCGGGGACGGTGCGACAGCGGTTCACGTCGCAGGCGGTCGCGCCGTCCGCCCCAGCCGTCAGGACCGCCACGGGGACGCCGAAGCGGGCGCGCAGGCTGGAGGCGCGGGCGGCATCATCCCCGGACAGTCCGAAGAGCCGGGCGGCATCATCACGCGCGCAGAAGAGCAGGTCTGCTGACGGGATGAGCAGGGCCAGGGTGTCAGCGGCGGCCTCCGGGGTCCAGAGTTTGGCCCGGTAGTTGATGTCTAGCGAAACCGTCCGCCCGCGCGCTTTGGCCCGCGCTACGGCGTCGGTGACGGCATCGGCGCAGGAGACCGAGAGGGCGGGCGTGATGCCGCTGACGTGCAGGTGCCGGTGGGTGTCAAAGAGCGCATCGGGCAGGTCGGGGGGGGACAGGAACGAGGCGGCGGAATGGGCGCGGTCGTAGAAGACCGCCCCGGCGCGCGGCTCCGCCCCCGCCTCGGAATAGAGCAGACCGACGCGCTCGGCGGGCGGCGTCCAGACGACGTGGGAGACGTCTACATTCGCGGCGCGCAGGGCGTCGGCGACCTTGCGGCCCGGCGGGTTGTCCGGCAGGCGGCTCACCCACGAGACGGTCAGGCCCAGCACGGCAAGGGCGGCGGCGACGTTGGACTCCGAGCCTGCCACCCAGACGTCAAGGGACGTTGCCTGGGCCAGCCGCAGACGGCCCGGCGGGGACAGGCGCAGCATCGTCTCGCCGAAGGTCAGAACGTCCCGCTCAGGCTGGGTCATCGGGTGCCCTCACTTGGCGCTCGCCACAGGCTTGCCCCAGGCCTTCTGCGCCCACACGTCCATGGGGGCGTAGTTGTCGCCCCAAGTCGTGTACATCGCGCCGACGACGCCCGGCAGGCCCTTGTCACCGGCGATCCACTTCTGGATGCCTTCCCCGCTCTCGTCGCCGTCGTAGTAGCCGGACAGGACCTGTCTCAGCCCCAGGTCGGCGAAGAATTTGCTGTCCTTCGCGCCTCCGCTGCCGTTCCAGTTCACGAGGCCGACATCTTTGTCCAGACCCTTCCACGAGCCTTGGAGCGACCCGTTCACGAGGTAGAAGCGGTCCGTGGCGTTGTGGTATGGGTCGAACATGTCGCTCCAGACCCAGATTCCGGCGTCGGGCCGGATCGCCCGGATGATGCCCGCCGACTTGTGGATGTTCCAGGCCAGGAGCTGGCCGGGCGTCATGTGCATCGCTTGGCACGACGCGCACTGGTCCATGACCCGCATCTCGTCGTGTTCCATGAGGAAGGCGGCGGGGTGGTACAGGTCGTTGGCCGACTTCACCTCGGCCCGCCAGTCGTCGAAGATCTTCGGCTCGCTAAGGCATTCCGTGATGCGGTCCTCGTAGATGATGACCGGGTGGTAGTAGCTCACCCGTAGCCGCTGGCCCTCTTTAATGCGCGAGCCAGGCATAAGGTGGATGAAGGGCGGATCGTGGTAGGCGATCCAGGGCTGAAGCCGAGGGTCCACGATCTTCGCGTAGTCGCGCCCTTCCTCGTAGGCCGTGCCGTCCTCGCCGCGCACGGTGACGGGGCAGCCGGGGCGGCGCATGACGTTCACGAGGCCGACCTCATCTATGTGAAAATCGTCCCACCAGACCTTGCCGGTGGTCCCGCCCCACGTCCCCAAATACAGCGTTCCCTTCGTGTTGTCCAGGCTGTTGAAGGCCAGGTCGTAGTGCTTCCAGTCCTGGGTGGCATCGCAGTGGAAAGTCTGGTAGCTGATGCCGCTTTGCCCATCCGCCGTCAGCAGCTTGACCTCGGGCGAGAACCCGCCCGCCATGTCCTGCGTCTTGACCCAGAAGGAGACGTGGTACTGGCGGTGCGGCTGGAGCGCGACGGTCTGCATGACGCGGCAGTGCTGGCCGTCGTTCTTGCCGGGGTTCTCCATGCGGAGGGAGGTCCTGCCGCCGTGCGTGACGGCATGGTCGGCGAAGGTGGTGACGCCCTCGCTGTCCTGGAACGACCAGCCGTTGAAGTGGTTGCCGGTCACGTCCTCAAAGTCGCCATTCGCAACATGGGTCGGATTGTCCGGCTGGAAGGAGGCCGCGCCGCCGTGCGCGACGAACAGGGCATCCCTGGTCAGCACCCCTTCTTCATAATTGGGGTCGTGCGCCCCGCCCATGACCATCGCGACCAGCCCCAGCCCGTACTTGTCGGCGGCCGACTTGAACTCCGCCGCTTTGGCGGGCGCGACGTTGGACGAGAAGACGACCGCGTTGAAGCCGTCGGCCTGGGCGCGCGGGAACTCGGCGATGGTGCGGTCTACTTGCTTGGGGTCGCTCATATCCCGCCAGAAGAAGAGCCAGCGTTTCTGCATAGTCGGGGACGTGAGCAGCGCGGCGGCTCGGATGGCGGGCTTGGGTGTGGCTTTTTTGGCGACCTGCTTTGGCACGGCCCCAGCGCCGCCGCAGAGCAACGCGCTGACCGATAGCGCGAGAAGCGTTTGGATCACGATACGGCAGTGCATCATGGGATACTTACTTTCGTGCCCCTACACGTCCAGGATGACGCGGGCGGCTCCACCGAGGCGGGCGGCGGTCTCGGGGCGCAGGAACCGGCGTTGGTCGAGCTGCTGGGGCAGACCCCGGCGGGTGAAAAAGGAATGGAGCGCGCCGCGCGAGCGGTCGCTGCCGTTAGGAGTCCCGCCGTGCCAGACGTGCGAGTTGAAGACGGCGACCGTCCCCGCAGGGGCGAGCAGAAGTACCTCGTCGGGGTGCGGGGCGGAAGGGTCTGCCACCACGTCACCGGGATACTTGCCGCTCCGGTGGGTGCCGGGGACCAGCCTGGTGGGGCCGTTGTCGGGCGTGAAGTCGTCGAGCAGCCAGATCGAGTTGCACACATCATAAACGCCCGGCGCGGGGGGCAGGCCGCCGTCGTTGTGCAAGGCCTGGAGGCCCTCACCGGGGAGGGCGGCGCGGCTGTTGAGCGACGACAGCTTCAGGTCGCCGCCCAGGACGTGCGCGACGGCGGCCAGCACGCGCGGGTGCGTGAAGCAGACTTCAAACATCGGGTCCTTGTTGACGAGGTCGGAGAGCCGGTCCGCCCCCGCCTCCTGATGGACTTCTTTGCCCGCGTCCTCGCCTTCTTGCAAGGACAGCTCGCGCGTCCGCCGCCGCAGGGCGTCCACCTGTTCCAGGCTGAGGATGCCGGGCAGCGGCAGGAAGCCGTCGCGGTCGAGTTGGTCTTTCTCGGCGGCGGTCAGCGTGTCGTCGCGGACGCCCAGGGCGTAGAGTGCTTCGGCGATGGTCATTGTCGATCTTCCGACGGGAGATGGGAGTAGTAAAGAGAAGGGCGCGATTCATCGCGCCCCACACGGTCCGCCCCGTAGAGGCCTTGCCCCTACCGCACGGAGAACTGGTACACCGTCGTCTGGTGGTACGTCTCGCCGGGCTTCAGTTCGGTCGTCGGGAACTCGGGGTGGTTCGGCGAGTCGGGGAAGTGCTGGGCCTCCAGGGCGAACGCGCCCCGATGAGCGTAGGTTTTGCCGCCCTTGCCCTTGAGCGTGCCGGTCAGGAAATTGCTGGAGTAGAACTGGACGCCGGGCTGGTCCGTGTATTCGGTGAGGACCCGGCCCGTGCGGGGCGAGTAGGCGCGGACGGCAAGCCGGAGGCCGCTGCCGTTGATGATGAAGTTGTGGTCGTAGCCGCTGCCGGTCGCGAGCTGCGCGTCTTTCACGTCAATGCGCTCGCCGATGGCGTGGGGCCGGCGGAAGTCGAAGGGCGTTCCGGCGACCGGGCGCGAGGGTCCGAGCGGGATCTGCGTCTTGTCCACAGGCGAGAACCGGTCGGCGTTGACCATCAGCCGGGTCGCAAGGACCGTCCCGTTGCCCGCGCCGTTCAGGTTGAAGTAGGAGTGGTTGGTCGGGTTGAAGACGGTGTCCTTGTCGGTCTTGGCCGTGTAGACGATCCGCAGGGCGTCGTCGTCCGTCCAGGTGTAGACAACGGTGACATCGAGGTTTCCGGGGAAGCCTTCGTCGCCATCCTTACTGAGCAGGCTCAGGGCCAGACCGACGCTGCCGGGGTGCTTGACGGGGACGGCAGTCCAGACCCGCTTGTCGAAGCCGACCTTGCCTCCGTGCAGGCTGTTCGGGCCGTTGTTGACGAACAGCTTGTAGGTCTGATTATCCAGCGTGAACCGGCCCTTGGCGATCCGGTTACCGTAGCGGCCGATGAGCGCGCCGAAGTAGGGGCTGTCTTTCTCGTAGCGCGGGATGGAGTCGAAGCCCAGCACGACATCGCCGAGCCGCCCGCGCCGGTCGGGGACGAGGATGGACTGCACGATGCCGCCGTAGTTGGTGATCTTCACCTGCGCCCCGCGCGCGTTGGTGAGGGTGTAGAGCGAGACGGCCTCGCCGTTCTTGGTCTTGCCGAACGGCGCTCTGGTGATGCTGTCTGCCGACGCCGATGCCGCCAGCAGGGCCAGGGCGCTGCCCGCCAGTCCAGCCAGCCCTATGTTGCGCGCAAATGACTTCATGGTCGTAAATGACTTCATGGTCAATGAATGTCCTCCTCCAAACAGTGTGCCTTGAAACAGTGTGCCTCGTTTCAGGCTGCCGCCATGATACCACAACCGCGCGTTTATGGCAAATGTGCCGGGGAGAGGGGCCCCCACCCCCTGCCCCCGCAAGCGGGAGAGGGGAGCCGGAGAGGAAGGGCGCGGACGAGGAAGGGGAGACAGATGAAGAAGGGCGCACACGCAGGTGCGCCCCTACGGGCGCAGGGGGGGGCGGTGTAGGGGCACGATTTATCGCGCCCTCCTGCCTGGCCTTCTTCTGCCGCCTCACGCCACCGTGTACCATGAATCAATCACGGTGATGCCGGTGTAGTTGGGCCGCTCGGAAACAGTCGCGCCCTGGAAGGTGAGGCCAAAGTCCAGGGGCGTCTCGGTCCGCGCGAGACGCAGGACGTGGCCCTTGAAGTCCAGCGTGACGCCGCCCGTGGCGGCACGGCGCACCGCCAGCCGCCAGACCGGGGTGTCTGACCCGAAGGCGCGCAGGTTATTGGTGTCTAAATGTGCCAGGAGCAGTCCGCCGGGCGCGAGCATGGCGTAAGCGTGTTGGAGGAAGCCCAACTTATCGCCAACGTAATGCAGGCCGTGAACGCAGGTGACGAGGTCAGCGGGCCGATCCAGGGTGAACGCAGCGACATCCGCCGCCGTCAGGGTGACATTGGACACCTGCTCCGGCGTGAACATCTTCACCAGGTCCACGCCGACGATCTGGACCTGACGGCCCCACTCGGAGGCGGCGAACTGCTCCCCGGCCTCCACCGGCGCGCGCCCTTCCCCGCAGCAGGCGTCGTACCACAGGGCTGCGCCGCGCTCCTGGACGCGCCCGGCCAGGAAGTCCGTGAGGGAGAAGCGCAACTCGCGCTCATAGGAGTTGACGCCGCTAAAGCCGCGTCCCCGGTTCATGGTGGCGTTAGCGACGACGGGGGAGGCGAGGAGTTCGTCGGGGCGCAGCAGGGTCATGGGAGATTGGCTTGAGAGTATCCGGCCCGGCGGAGACTGATGAGCGCCTGCGGATAGGGGTCACGTTCCACCAGTTCCTTGACTTTGAGGGCGCATTGCTCGGCGGACGAGACCGACGTGTCCAGTTCAAGGTCATAGACCCCATGCCGATGGACCTGGCTCAACTGGCGCTCCGCCTGCCCCTCCGCACGGTCCCCGCGCGCCAGCTCCCGCCGCCGCAGTTCCTCCAGGGGACAATGCACTCCGATGAGATAGACGGTGTAGGGGGCCAGCAGTTCCAGGCACTCTTCCAGCCAGTTGTAAGGCTCCACTTCCTGAATGAGAAGGTGGTCCACAATCAGGTTACTGCCGGCAGCGGCGAGTGCCGCCACCGAATGATGGAAGCCGGAGAGCAGCCGGTTAAACATGGGCTGCCATAGGGGTGAGCCAGGTTCTGCGAACTTGTCACGCCCCGGCATCATGTCCTCGAAGCTGTCTATGGGGACGTGTAGATAGGGCGTATCCATGACCTGCTGCAAGGATTTGGCGAGGGTTGTCTTGCCGGAGCTGGAGGTGCCGTTGAGGAGTATAATCGTGACGGCTTCTCTGTCTTCCACGGTTCATCGTCCCCGCACGGGCCACGCCAAACAGCATCACCTATGGGCGTGCCACCTAGTCAGTGGCACGGAGCATAAACATCCGGGGATATTGAAGGAGTGTAAATATGGGCCCAGAGGGATTCGAACCCCCAACCTACCAGTTATGAGCCGGCAGCTCTAACCGTTGAGCTATAGGCCCTCAACACCGTTATTATAGCATATTCTCTCGACCGTGTTGATAGCCCTGCGGACTTTATCCCAGTCTTGTTCCGGGGGTTTCCGGTTCAAGGCGTTGGTCAGCCAGGTAGAGCGGTCTTGCTGCTCCCGGACAAGCTGGTCAAGATCAATCTTTATGTCTTGGCGCAGGCCTCCCGCGAGGACGGCGACGACTCGCTCCGACATGGCCGCCATGAACCGCTCGTGGAACGATCTCACTTCCTCCACGAAGGCGGAGACGGGCAGGGTGATCTCCCCGGCGGTCGCCTCCCAGACAGGCAAGGCATCGAGCGTTACCGCCCGGTTATCCCACCGGAGGTGGAATGTGTCACCCTGCACCCAGAGCCACACCTTCGGCGGGTGGCACAGGAAACCGGCATCCCAGCTACGTTCCGACCACCACAGGAAGGCGGTGTTGCACAGGCCCCAGGAGTGTTCGTCATCGCGCCCTTCTGCCCACGCCCACGCTCCGTCTTGCAGCTCCTGCCACGTCTGCTTGCCCTCGATGCGTTCCGCGAGATCGTCAGGGACAGGCTCAAGGATGTCGGGGAGGCGGTCGAGCAGGTCTTCCCAAGGCCGCACGATCTGGTAATCCATATAAGGCAGAGATTTTGGACGCTCCGGGACCTCGGCGGTCCAATAGTCAAGGACCGGCTGCGTATATCGGAAAAGCTCTTGGTTGCCTGCCTGCCACCAGCACCACCCGTCGGATAGGCCGAACCAGTGCAGGACGGGCTGGTCCCCGCCCCACGGCTCGACTTCCTCTAAAGGGCGCAAGCGGAGTCGAAAGAGCATATCTCTCACCACACACGCTTGGCCCAGCTCACCACGGCGTCGGCGACGGAGTGGGTGACGCCGCCGAGGACGAGGCCGATCAGGGCGCAGACGGCCCAGGAGGGGTGGGCGCTGGTCCAGTCGGTGGTGTACCCCCAGAAGCCGCCTAAAACGGCATCGCGGTTGACGGGGATGCCCGCCAGGATGAGCAGCCACAGGACGGAGCGCATCAAGGCCCAGAGCATGACGAGGAAGTAGGCGACGCGGAAGATGGGGCCGAAACCGATGCCGTGCGAGACCCACGACCGGTGCGGGACGAGCTTCTGGTAGGGCCACCAGAGGAACCGGAAGGCCCCCCAGCGCTTGTAGGCGATGGAACGGGTATCCAGGTCATCGGACAGCCAGAAGCCGGAGAAGAGGTAGGCGGTCAGGCCGACCGTCAGGCCCACCCAGTCCCGCGCGGGCGCTTCCAGCCACCAGACGGGAACGGCGGCGAGGGCGGTGATGACGGTCAGTTTGTCGTGTGTCTTGCCGCTGGGCAATGCTTACCGTCCGAACTTCCGGTCGAGGTCGACGTTGGGCAGCTCGACGATGATGGGCCTGCCGTGGGGGCAGGTGTAGGGGTTTTCGGACCGCAGCAGGTCGGCGACGAGGGCGTTCATCTCGTCGAAGGAGAGCGGGTCGCCGGCCTTGACCGCCATCTTGCAGGAGGCGGTAATCAGGACCTCCTCGGCGGGCAGCAGCAGGCGGCGGGAGACGGACTTTTCGACCAGCTCGTCCACGATCTCGCGCAGGACCTCCTCGGGTCCCCCCTGCGCCTTCAGGTGCTTCTGGGCGACCGAGGCGGGCACGGAGCGGACGACGAACGAGTCGCCGCCAAACGGCTCCAGGTCGAAGCCGGCCCGGTGCAGGTCTTCCAGGCGCTTCTCGATGACAAGCGCCTCGCGGCGCGACAGCTCCAGCGTGAACGGCATCATCAGCCGTTGTGTGGGGACGCCCCCGCCCGCGCCTTCGGCCCCGGCCAGCAGCTTCTCGTACAGGACACGCTCGTGGGCGATGTGCTGGTCAATCAGGACCAGGGCGTCGTCGGTCTGGGCGAGGATGTACATGTTGCGCGTCTGGGCAAGGACACGCAGGGTGGACAGGTCGTGGCCCCGGTAGTCGGCGCCGGTAGCGGCCACCGGTTCCGGGGCGGCCTGGACTGGCATGGGGGCACTGCTCCCCCCCTCAAATGGGTCTTCGTCCATCGCCTGGCGGGCGCGCTCCTGGTAGGCATCGTGGAAGGCGGTCATGTCGCGCGGCTCCTGGCGCGTGTTCCCGGCAGGGCGGGAGGGCACGGCCAGCAAGGTCGGGTGTTCGCGCTCGATGCGCTCGCGGGGGGACTCGCGCGGGGAGGGCGCGGCAAGAGAAGAGGGCGCGGCAAGCGGCACCCCGACGTCTTCACGAGAAGAACGCGGGTTCATCTTCTGCGTGATCGTAGGGACCAGGCCGCCGGCCATCAGCGCCTCGCCGACGGCCTTATAGACGGCGGCGTAGATGTCGCCCTCGCGGGTGAAACGCACCTCGGTCTTGGTCGGCGAGACGTTGACGTCCACCTGCGACGGGTCCACGTCAATCATCACGACGGCGGCCGGGTAGCGCGTCCCGTGGAGGGTCTGGACGCTCTTGTAGGCTTCGTCGAGGGCGCGCGTGACGGCCTTGTTGCGGACGAACCGGGTGTTGACAAACGTATGCTGAGCCGACCTTGACGTCTTCAAGGCGGCCGGCGTTCCGATGAAGCCCGTCACGCGCAGGCCCGCCGCGTCGTGGTTCAGGGGGACGAGGTGCCGGGCCGTCTCGCGCCCGAAGACGTGGACGCAGGCGTCCATCTGCGACCCACCGCCCCCCGACGCGAAGACCTCGCCGCCGCTGTGGAGCAGGCGGAAGGAGACATCGGGCCGGGCCAGGGCGAACCGCTGCATCAGCTCGACGATGTGGCTGAGTTCGGTGGACGATGATTTCAAGAACTTGAGCCGGGCGGGGACGTTGTAGAACAGGTTCTCGACCGTGATGCTGGTGCCGGTTCGTGCGCCGACCTCGGAGACTTCCTCCAAATTGCCGCCCGAACACCGGATCTGCACCCCCGCGCCCTCATCGTCCCCGGCGGCCTTGGTCACGACGGTCATCTGCGAGACGGAGGCGATGGACGGCAGGGCCTCGCCCCGGAAGCCCATGGTCGTGATCTGGAACAGGTCGTCCGCCGAGCGTATCTTGGAGGTCGCGTGGCGCTGGAGCGACAGCACGGCGTCCTCGCGGCTCATGCCGCTGCCGTCGTCGGTGACGCGCAACAAGTACTTGCCGCCCTCTTCGAGTTCGACCAGGATGCGCCGCGCCCCGGCATCCAGGGCGTTCTCCACCAGCTCCTTGACGGCGGCGGCGGGCCTCTCGACGACCTCGCCCGCCGCGATCTGGTTGGCGGTATTCTCGTCTAGTATCTGTACTTTACTCATATGTGAACCCTACTCATGGGTGTTACCAGGGGCACCACCCGAGTGCCGGGGCTATAGAAAGCCCCGGCAATAACCCGCCCTTCGGGCGAAGAGGGACCCAGCCAGGAGTCCCTGGTCCGAAGGACATTTCCTTGCCGGGGCTTTCTACAGGCCCGGCACACAGCCTCAGTCACTCACTCGCGCTGCTTCCTTCAGTCCCCCGCGCCGTCTCGCCCAGGATATAGTCTACGACGGCCTCCATGCGGTTCGTTTCCGCGAAGACCGCGCGCTGTCGCATGGCCCCGTTGCCCCCGCGCAGGACCTCCGCCGTCAGCGCCGAGACCTCGTCCCAGTCGCCGGCTTCTTCCAAGGCGGGCCGCACGAATGTCAGCAAGGACTGAACAAGATTAGCGGCGGGGACGGAGCGGCCCGCCTCGATGTCGATCAGCTCACCTTCCAGCCCGTAGCGGGCCGCCCGCCAGTGGGCCGCGCGGAGCAGTTCGGGCCGGGCTGGCTCAAACTGCCCGTCTCGCTGATCGTAACACATCCGGGCGAGGGCGCGGACCAGCCCAGCGAGCAGAACGGCCTCGTCCACGCGCAGGCAGACGTCGGCGACGCGGAACTCGACGGTGGGCGTCTTCTCGGGCAGACGGATATCCCAGTAGATCTTGCTGGCATCGCTGATGCTGCCCGTCGCTACCAACGCCTGCACCAAGGCGTCGTGCTCGGCGCGCGAGGAGAACGGCAGGGGCGGTCCGGCCAGTGGCCAGCGCACCCAGAGTTCCGTGCGGTAGCTGGCATAGCCGGTGTCCACGCCCTCCCAGAAGGGCGAGTTGGCGCAGAGGGCCACCAGGGGCGCGAGCCACTGCCGGGCGCGGTTCATCACGGCCACGCCCGCTTCGGGGTCGGGCAGGCCGACGTGGACATGGCAGCCGAAGATGACGAGTTCTTTGGCGAGCTGCCCGTACTGCTCGGCCATGCTCTCGTAGCGCTCCTTGGGCGTGATCGGCTGCTCGTCGCTGCCGGAGAACGGATGTGTCCCCGCCGCCCCGATTTGGTGGCCGTCCTTCGCGGCGGCATCCAGCAGCGCCCGCCGCGCCCGGATCACCTCGGCGCGGACCTCAGCCAAAGTCGCGCAAACCGGCGTCGCCATCTCGATCTGCGAGGCGTGGAACTCGGGCTGCGCGTTCTCGCCCAGCACGTTTTCCGCCTGTGGCAAGACCTGCGCGACGCGGGGCCGCAGCCGCCGCGTGTGCGGGTCTATGATCTGGTATTCTTCTTCGACGCCGAGTGTGAAGTCTTGCGTGGGCATGGTCTGTTTCTCTCCGAGGGCGCTTACCGGATGAACAGGATGGGGCATAGGCCGAGCGGGACGAGCGCGTTCATCTCGTGATGGTCCGAAGTGACCACCTCTCCACTCAGGCGCATCGCCAGTGCTACACAGAAGCAGTCGCCCAAGGAAAGCGTGTGCGCCCGCTTGAGCTTGCCGACCTCACGCCAGAATGCTCCGTCCATGTCTTCACGGATAGCGACCTTCAACCCTATGATAGTTGCCACGGCACTTTCCGCCGTCGCCTCATCGTTCTGACGCAGGAAGTGGTAGTACATCTCGCACAGGTTGACCGCGTGGGCGGCCTTCTGCTTCCCGGCGTCGGTCAGCACATCTTCGACCACTTCTGACCCAGGCTCGCCTTGCAGGAACGCGATGAGGGCGCTGGCATCCAGCACAGAATAGGTCTGCGGCGAGTTCACCAATGGCGTTCCTCCAGCAACTTCTCATAGACCTTGTTCCGCATGAACTCGTAGCTGCCGCCGCTGATGTGCGAGAACATCCCGCGCGCCGCCTTGACACGCGCGCGCAGTTCCTCCTCTTCCTGCTGCTCATCACTCAGCAGAGCCGTTGACTTCTCTCTCACCGCCTCTTCCGCCAGTTTGTCCGGCGTCGTCCCCTGCCGCGCCGCCGCCTCCTGCAATGCTTTCCCCGTCTCCGGGCTGAGTGTGATCGTCATGGCCGCCTCGTCCTTTCCATCGCGACTTCGGAAACCGCGAAACCCATCTTCCGCCAGAAGCCCTCGCTGCCGTGCCCGGCCCGCAGGACCCAGGTGATCTCGGGGGCGTCCCCCATCAGGTGCCGGACCAACTCGCGTCCGATCCCCTGCCCCCGCCGCTCCTCGGCCACGGCGACCATGGACAGGTAGCCGTTGGAGACGCCGTCGCACAAGGCGCGCGCGAAGCCGACCACCCGGCCCTCCTCCCAGGCAACGACGGTGCGGTCCGCTCCCTGCATCATCCGCGCGAACCGGTCGGGGTCGGCGACGCGGTGCGCCCAGCCATTTTCGGAGAGGAAGCTACGAACGGCTTCATGGTCCTGTGGAATGACGGGGCGGTAGTCCAGGGTCATCTTCGGGGTGCCTTGCGCTTGTCAATGAGCGAGTGAACGCTTTGCCGGCGAGGGCTTCGGCGAGCCTCGGCGCGAACGGGAGGTCTGTCGGGGCCATCGGTTCTTCTCATCCGCCCTCTACTCCTTCAACCCGTAGAAGCCTAAACGCTGTCCGACACACTCGTCGGCGACCCCGAACGGATTTACTTGGCGAGTCAGACGCCAGGCCCGAATCGTGAGGGCGTCCATGTCATTGGAGACGTCCAAGATGACCGGCACGGGGCGGCCACAGACCTGCTGCACGACCCCGGCATCGTGCAGGCGGCGGACGACTCCGGCGCAGGCATCTACAAAGGCCTGGCCGTTTTTGCTCAGTCTTTCGCGGAAGGCGTCATACTGCTGGGCATCTTCCGGGGTGAAGAGGGGGAAGCCGGGCCGGCCGCTGCCGCCCTTCTTGCGGTACAGGTGCTTCCAGAAGTGATCGCTCTCCGTGTCCGTGATGAACAGCGACAGGTCGGCAAAATGCTTGTCCCGAAGATCAACGCCGAGGGGGTCGGCGCGGCCCTCGTTCCCCCACTCTTCAACGACAGGCTCACACAGGGAGAAGGAGGCGCAGTGTTGGTGTTCGGAGGTCTCCCACTTGTCCCGGCCCGTGCCGCCTCCGCTCTGCCAGTGCCGCAGGGTGTTGTAGCAGGGGCCGCTCAACATCCCTTGGCGCATGTCATCATCCACAAAGGCGATGTGCAGGGTGATGAGATAGATGTCGCATGCCTCCAGCGGCTCCCAGGAGCGCATCTCCTGCGAGACCTTTTGGTACAGATGTTCTTCCAGCCCGCTCATCTCAGTAGATCACCTTGTTCAAAGGGTACTCCACAAGCCCCTGCGCGCCCGCGCGGCGCAGTTCGGGGAGGATGTGGCGGACGGTCTTTTCGGGGATGATCGTTTCTAAGGCGACCCAGTCTTCTTCATCCAGCGGCGAGACGGTCGGCTTGCGGAGGGAGGAGAGCAGGCGGACGACGGCGTCCAGGTTCTCCTTGGCGACGTTCATTTTCAGGCCGACCAGGCTGTCGGCGTCCAGCGCGCCTTGCAGGAGGAGCTGCAAGTTCTCGACCTTGGTGCGCTTCCAGTCGTCCTCCCAGGAGCGGTGGTTGGCGATCAGGCGGGTCGTGCTTTCGAGCAGGGTGTCCACGATCTTCAGCCCGTGGGCGGCCAGGGTGCTGCCGGTTTCCGTCCCTTCGACGATGGCGTCCACGAGGTCGGGGACCTTGACCTCGGTGGCCCCCCAGCTAAACTCGACATGGGCGGTGACGCCGTGCTTTTCGAGGTAGCGGCGGGTGACGTTGACAAGCTCGGTGGCGATGCGCTTGCCTTGCAGGTCGCGCGGGCCGGCGATGTCGGAATCGTTGGGCACGGCCAGCACCCAGCGGTAGGGGCGCGAGGTGGCCTTGGAGTAGATGAGTTCCGAGACCTCATACACGTCGGCCTCGGACTCGACGACGTTGTCGTGCCCGGTCAGGCCGCAGTCCAGGACGCCCATCGCGACGTAGCGGGGGATCTCCTGGGCGCGCAGCAGGACGGGGTCCAGCTCGTCGTCGTCCACGACGGGCTGGTAGGAGCGGGCGGAGACGCGGAAGTCCCAGCCGGCCTTCTTGAACAGGGCGAAGGTCGCGTCTTGCAGGCTGCCTTTGGGCACGCCGATCCGTAGTTTCTGGGTCACAGTATCTTTTCCTCAGCGAAGCGTTGGTAGATCGTTCTACCGAACATGGGTTTCTGTCATTCAGTATGACGAATCGGACGGGGACAAGTCAACCGCGCGCCCGGCACGGTGGTTTTTTGAGGCAAACAAGAAACATACGCCGTACATGGTGAGGCGGGTTGGATAGACGGAGCAGGCTATTCTCTAGAAAACGACGGCTTCCAGCAGGCGATATCTGCTGGATTCACGGCAACAGCTTTCAGCGTCATGTGCCTTGACATGAGGCCCTTCTCGTGATATAATGCTTTCATATTCGCGCAGACGAACACTCTGCAAACCGGAAGCGAGAGCCAGTGCGGCTCCCGCTTTTTGTCGTTTTGAAGGACGATTAGGAACCCCCCATGCGCGTCCTTCTGCTCATCCTCTGTCTTCTGCTGGGAGTATTTCCGATGACATCATCCGCCGACGCCGCGCCCCGCCCGCCGGAGACGCTGGCACAGGGCCTCAAGTTCCCCGAGGGGCCGACGCTCTCCGCCGACGGCGGGACTTTGTACGCCGTCAACGTCCAGAGCGCGGCGATCTCGCGGCTGGACCTGAAGACGAGGGCGTTCCTCTACGACTGGGTGACGCTGCCCGAGGGCGGGCGCGGCAACGGCATGACCCTGGGGCCGGACGGGGCTTTGTATGTGGCCGACGTGGGTCGCAAACTGATCGCCCGGATCTCGCTGCCGGATGGGAAGGTCACGACAGTCGTGGACAAGGCCCCCGGCGGCGGGGCCTTTCGAGGGCCGAACGATCTAATCTTCGACAAAGAGGGCGGCATTTACTTCACCGACCCGGACGGAAGCTGGGACAAACCCATCGCTTCCGTCTACCACGTCGCTCCCAGGACGCATGCCGTTTCCGTCGTCGCCGACGGGATGCAGTTCCCGAATGGGCTGGCGCTGTCGGCGGACGAGAAGACGCTCTTCGTGGCCGAGTCGCCGCTGCACCGGATCACGGCAATCACGCTGGCGGGCGGCGCAAAGCGCGTCTTCTGCGTGACGGGGACGGTGGGAGGCGGGGACGGGATGCGCTTGGGCCGTGACGGCTTCCTGTATGCGGCGATCTACGGCGAGGGCGTGATCGCCAAGATTTCGCCGGCGGGCGAGGTCGTCCATCGGTACGCAATTCAGGTGGGTCAGCACTGCACCAACCTGTGCTTCGCCCCGGACCAAAGATCGCTGTTTGTGACCGAGACGGACACGAACACGGTCGTTCAGTTGAGGCTCTGAGACATGGAAGACCGGCGGATCGTCATCGGCATGGACGGGGGCGGGACCACGACGCGCGCCGCGGCCGTGGACCTGACCGGACACACGCTGGCCTGGGTTCAGGCGGGCAGCGCTAGCCCGGACAAGTCGCGTGACGCGCGGGAGAACGTGCGGCGGGCCATCCGGGACGTGGCCGCGCAGGCGGGCCGGGAACTGCCCGATGTCGCCGCCCTTGTGGCGGGGCTGGCGAACATAGACACGCCGGAGGATCAGGTCTGGGCCGCCGAGTTCACGGCACTGCCCGGCCTGACCTGTCCGCGCCTCCATGTCAACGACGCCGTGGTCGCCCACGCGGGCGCGCTGGAGTCGCGGCCCGGCATCATCGCCATCGCCGGGACCGGGTCCATTATCTACGGGGTGACGGAGACGGGCCGGGCGGTCAGAGGCTACGATTTCCACTACGGACCGGCCACGCAGGCGCGCAGCCTCGCCTATGCCGTCCTTCACTGCCTGCTGGCCGGCGACGCGGGGCCGGACGACGGCGAGTTGATGGAAGCCGTTCTGGACTTCTGGCAGGTGGCCGATCTGGCGGGCCTACGCGAACTGGGCGCTCAGGGCTTCGTCTCCGACCGCTTCGAGCGCAGCCGACGCCTCGGCGAGATGGCCCCCCTGGTGACAGCGGCGGCAAGCGATGGCGTTCCGCTGGCCTGCCGCGAGTGTGACCAGGTCGCCCGGATGCTCGGGCTGGGAATCCGTCTCGTGGGCGGCTGCTTTGAAGGCGGCTCTCTCCCCATCCCCGTTGCCCTGATCGGCGGGTTGGTTCGCAGCCCCTACATGCGGGTAGCGGCGGCGCGTGTCCTGAGCGAGAGCGCGGGCGAGCGGTATGACATTGTGGAACCCGCCGCCTCCAGCGAAGCAGGGGCGGCACGGATGGCGCTGGAGATGGTTCTGCCTAATACCCCCGCGTGATGTCTACCACGTTCGTCAGGGCCTCGCCGCGCGCGAAGCGGCCCAGGTTGTCCAGGAAGATCGCCTTTTGGCGGGCGCGCAGGCCGGGGACCCAACCGGGCGAGTTGTGCGGCGCGATATGTACGTTCGGCAGGTCCCACAGCGGACTATCCTGGGGCAGCGGCTCCTGGGCGAAGACGTCCAGGCACGCGCCGCCGATCTGTCCGGCCTGCAAGGCAGTGACCAGGGCGGGTTCATCCACCAGCCCGCCGCGCGCGATGTTGATGAGCCAGGCGGTCGGCTTCATCCGGGCGAGCTGTTCCGGGCCGATCAGCGCCCGCGTCTCGCCGGTCAGGGCGGCGGCGATGACCACGAAGTCGCTTTCGGCCAGCAGCCGCGACAGTCCCTCCGGCCCCGCCAGGACCTCGTCCACTCCTTCCACCGGCCCCGAAGAGCGGCGTAGGCCCACTGTCTTCATCCCGAAAGCTTTCGTGAGCCGCGCTGTTCCCCGCCCGATCGGCCCCAGGCCGACGATGCCGACTGTTCTCCCGTGAAGTTCAAACTGCGGGACGGATTGCCACCGGTGCTGCCGCTGGTTCTCCATCAGAGCGGGCAGGCCGCGCGCGACCAGCAGCATCCAGGCCAGGATGAACTCGGAGATGGCGATCTCGAAGGCCGGGCCGGAGTCGGTCACGGTCAGCCCCGCCTTCGCCCGCACGTCGGGCGTCAGGACGTGGTCCACGCCCGCACTAGCCGTGTGCAGCCACCGCACCGACGGCCCCTGATGGACCATCCGCGCGAACTCCTTCCCCGCCACCCAGCGCAGCACGGCGACGGCTTCGCCCAGGCCGTCCGGCGTCGCCTCGCTCTCGGCATAAGGCCGCAGATCGGCCTCGGGCGCGGCCTCGCGGGCGGGGCCGGTCAGTTCGTCCAGCAGGTGTTCGGGGACAAGGATGATCATGGCCCCTATTATACTCGGCTCGGGCGGAATTCCGGCAGGCACCGGCACCCCGCTGGACGCCCGCCCTTTCTTGACATTCCGCCCGGCGATGGGCTATAATGGCCCCAGCATCATGGCCCAAGTCACCGTCTACACCAAACCCGGCTGTCACCTCTGCGAAGAGGCGGTCCGCCTCTTGCAGCGCGTCCAGAAGCAGCAGGCGTTTGAATTGCAGGAAGTCAACATCCAGGACGACCCTGCCCTGCTGGCCGAGTACGGCGAGCAGATCCCGGTGGTCACGCTGAACGGCACGTTCCTGTTCGAGTACGCCGTGGACGAGGCCCGCCTGCGCCAACTGCTGAAAGAGGTCAGTTGATGTCACGCCTGCTGGACATACTTGTCGCCGCATCCCTGCTTCTCCTGCTGATGCCCGCTGTGCTACTCGTTCAGGTCGCGCTGGCGTCCAACAACCGGCGGCTCCATATCGGCCTGCAACGATCCAGCTTCGACAAACTGCCACTGCTGTTCCAGGTATTGCAAGGCAGGTTGACGATCCGCGAGTGGTTGAGACTAATGGCATACGCCGCGTGGCGTGAATGAATATCGAAACAGTGAAGGAGGTGAACTAACCATGCGAGTCCGCGCCAAAGAACTGCGCCGCACCCAGAAGCGTTCGGAAGAGCGCCACAAGGCCCGTCACAAGGACGACCCGAAGAACGCCGCCATCACGGCGGCGGCCACCCCCAAGCGGAAGCAATAGCCTTCCCTGAGCGTCTGCGCCTTTCATCCCCCGTTTCTGGAAAGCCGGCCCGATGGAAATCTCGGAAGTGGAACGCCTGCGGGCGGCGGTGCGCGACGAGCGCATCTCCCTGCGCGAAGTGGAACTCATCAAGTACCGCGACAACCGCACGGCCCTGGTCGTCAAGCTCGTGACCGGCGAAACCCTCGAAGGGGCGATTCGCTGGTACGACGACCAGGCCGTGCGTCTGGTGCAGGCCGACCGCGCCGAGGTGACGGTCTACCTGCACGCCGTCGCCTACTACCGGACGCGGGTCTGAGCCGCCGCCGGTAGCGGAATAGGAACAACAAAAACCGCCCCCGTTCTTCTGTCGCCAGGAGAGCCGGAGCGGTTGTTTTTTGCGACAGGTTAGAAATTGGAGGTGCCGGCCAGAATCGAACTGGCGCATAAAGGTTTTGCAGACCTCTCCCTTACCACTTGGGCACGGCACCGAGGAGAAACAAAGATGTATCAGAAAAGGGTAAGCGGGAGACGAGATTCGAACTCGCGACATCTTGCTTGGGAAGCAAACGCTCTACCACTGAACTACTCCCGCATTGAGTCTATTATATTCGCCCGGCGCGGCTTTGTCAAGGCCCCGGCGGGTTTTTCGTTTGGGGCGGAGAGAACGGGAACGGGCCACCGGATTTACAGGCATCGGAATTGGTGTATAATGAAAGTCAGGCAGCGCGACACGGGCTGGCTGCCGGAGACGGAGGAAGTAGTATGACCAAGAAGATGACTAAGAACAACACGATAATCCTGGGGGCTGGGCTGGCGCTGACGCTGCTCTCGGGCGCGGCACTGGCACAGAGCGGGGGCACGTCGCAGACGCAGGACACGCAGAACATGACGGCGGGGGCGGTCCAGCACGGGACCAAGACAGCCTACCAGGAAAAGCTTCAGGACGCCTACAGCGACTACAGCGCCGAGCGCTACCCGAAGGCGACCTCCGAGCTGCAAGAAATCCTCAAGAAAGAGCCGAACAATTTGCAGGCCCACCTGATGATGGCGGCCATCTACCAGAAGCAGAACAAGGTCGCCGAGATGGTCCCGGAGCTGGAGGCCGCCGCGCGGCTGGACCCCAAGGACGCCAACACTCAGAACAACCTGGGGGTGGCCTACCTCCAGACCGGCAGCTTCGACAAGGCGGTGACGGTCTTCAAGGCGGCTCAGGCGCGCAGCCCCAAGGATGCCACCGTCGCCTATGACCTGGGGCTGGCGCTGTCGCAGACCGGCAAGACAGATGAGGCGATCCCGGCGTTCCAGAACGCCATCAAGATCAAACCGACCGCCGTCGCCTATGAACAGCTCGGCGTGGCTTTGGAGCAGTCCGGCAAGAACGCCGAGGCGGCGACCGCGTTTGAGTCGGCCACCAGCCTGAATCCCAAGGACCCACAGCCGGTCCTGTATGCGGGCATGATGTACCACCAGACGGGCCACGACGACAAGGCGATCCCGGCGCTCCAGAAGGCGCTGACGCTGGGGACGCAGGACAAGTTCGGCGCGCACATGGTGCTGGCGGAGGCTTACGGACACGCTGGCAAGACGGTGGAGGCCATCGCCGAGTACAAGCAGGCGTCGGTGATCAAGCCAGACGACTTCGGGGCTGCGGCGAACCTGGGCGTCCTGAGCCAGAACGCCGGCCAGAAGGCGGACGCCGTGGCGGCCTACCGACAGGCGCTCACGCTCAAGGCACCCTCTCCCGAGGCGACGGCGCAGGTTCAGGAAAGTCTCGGGGAGATGCTGGCTCAGGACGGCAGCCCCGACGAGGCCGTGACGCTTCTGACTCAGGCGGCGCAGAACGACCCGAAGAACGCGCAGTACGAGGGCGACCTCGGGTTGGTGTACGAGAAGCAGGGCAAGAAGGATCTGGCCGTCGCGGCCTACCAGAAGGCTCTGACACTGGACGCGCACCAGCCGGAGTCGGTGCAGGGACTGGCGCGGCTGAAGAAGTAGCGTCGCCCAAGAGCGGGGAAGACGAGTGACTGAAGTCACTCACTCCCGTCGGACCTGTCCAGGGGACAGCAGAACACCGGCAGAGCGGAAGGGGCGACACCGCCCTATCCTCGTGTCCCTTGGACACTTGCCTTTGGAGCGAGTGACTTCGGTCGCTTGTGTTCGACGAACGGCCCTGAGCAGTAATGCTCAGGGCCGCTGTTGTTTTGGGTCTGCCGCTTCAGGTCTGTCGTTTCAGGCCTGTCGTTTCAGGCCACGGCGGCGAAGCCCGAAAACTCGCCGGTCGGCTCGCCCCAGGCGGTGGCGACCTCGGTGACCTCGGCGGCGTGGGGGCCGTGCCGGAGCGACTTGAGGAACTCGTGGAGGGTTTCCTCCTCGGCCTCCGCGACGGCCTCGACGCCGCCGTCCTCAATGTTCCGCACCGTCCCGACCACGCCCAATTCCAGGGCGACGTGGCTGGCGAAGTAGCGGTATCCGACGCCCTGCACCCGTCCCGAAACCCGTGCCTGCACTCGCTTTGTCATGGCATCCTCTTTTCTGGCAGCTTTCGCCGCTACTTCGCCAGCGTCACTTTGGTCATCTTGTCGCCGACTTGCAGCTTCCCGGCCACGTCGAGGCCCTTGATGACCTGCCCGAAGACGGCGTATTTGTTGTCAAGGAAGTGGACGGGGTTGACGCAGATGTAGAACTGAGACCCGGCGGAGTCCGGGGCGCTCGTGCGGGCCATCGCGACGGCACCAGCGATGTGGGTCAGCGGGTTGTCAACGCCGTTCTCCTTGAACTCGCCCTTGATCATGTAGCCGGGTCCTCCCGAGCCGTTGCCGGCGGGGTCGCCGCCCTGGACGATCTTGGAGGTGCCTGGAGCGCCGAGGTCGGTGATGCGGTGAAAGCTCAGGCCGTTATAAAAGCCCTTCTTGACCAGCTTCTCGAAATTGGCGACGGTGATGGGGGCGTCCTTCGGGTAGAGCTTGATCAGGATAACGCCGCGCGTCGTCACCATGCGGACGACGGGCGCGGCGGACGCGGAATGGGCGGCCATCGGGTGAGCGGGCTTGGGCGGCGCGGACAGGGCGGGCGATGCGAGGGCAGCAGCGCCAATCGCAGCGAGCGCGGCGGACAGGCGGGGAGAGCGAAGCTTCATGGAGTCTCCTTTGGTGTGACTTCTTCAGCCGACATTGTAGCACGCGGGCCGCCGCGCGTCAAGGGAGCGGACGCTGTGAAAGCGGGCGGCGGCAGAAGCCGCGCAGCGCCCCGGCGAAGCCCGCCGGGTCGGTGTCCATCGGGCAGTGATGGGCGGTCGGGAAGACCACAAGTTCGGCCCCGGTCAGGGCGTCTGCCAGGGCGATGGACCCGGCGAGGGGGACAACGGCATCCCGCGCGCCGTGCAGGATCAAGACGGGCAGGCGCAGGGCGAGGAGCCGCGTCGTTGGCAGCGGGTTGTCGGTGAGCGCCTGGAGCTGACGCTGGAGCATGCGGTCGTCCGGGTTTGCAAGGCCGTACCAGTGCGTCCGCCGCGCTTGGGCCTGCCAGAAGCCGAGCGGGTTGTCGGGGCGGGTCCGACGTCCTGCCGCCGCCAGGGGCAAGGAGGCCAGACGCATCAGGCGTAGGGCTGGGATGCCCAAGCGACCGTGCAGCGGCCAGCGGGCGCGGACCGGCAGCGCGGTGGGGTCCAGGGCGGCATCCACGAGGACCAGGCGGCGGGCGAGGCCCGGATAGTCGAGGGCGACCTGGGCGGCGAGGTTACCGCCCAGCGAGTGGCCGACGAGGGTGACGTGGTCCAGCCCAAGCCGAACACACGTCTCGGCCACCCACCGCGCCGTGTCCGACATCGTCCGCAGGCTTGGCGGCAGGGCGGTCCTGCCGGTGCCGGGCAGATCCAGGGCGATGCCCCGGAACTCGCCGGACAGCCGGGCCAGCGTGTTCCACCACAGCTCCTTGCTGCCGCCCCAGCCGTGCAGGTAGAGGAGCGTTTCGGGCGCGTCCTCCGGCCCCGCCGCCAGCGCGCCGACACCGGGGAGGGCCGGCAGGTCAGCCGGAGTCGCCGCCACCGCCAAAGTCCCCTCCCCCTCCGAAGTCGGCCCCGCCGCCGAAGTCTGCGCCGCCACTGTCGAACCCGCCGCTGTCCGTCATGAAGTCGGAACCGCCGGTGTCGGTGTAACCGCCGGAGTTGTCGTAGGCCGCCCCATTCGTCATGAAGTCGGAGCCACCGGTGTCGGTGTAGCCACCTCCCTGATAGCCGCCGTCCTGCATCGGCGCATCATAGCCCTGGTATATGGGCATGTCCGTTGCGAAAGCGTAGGGCGCATAGCCCATCCCGTAGGCGGGCGTGAGCAGGCCGCCCAGGAGTTCCGCGCCGACGAAGCCCGCGACCACGCCCCCGCCGAAGCCGCCCCAGCCGGCGTTCTCGTAGCGCCAGTAGTCGTTGTACGGGTCGTAGCCGTTGTAGGCGTACCAGGGGACATACTGGCCGCCCTGCTGGAAGGCCAGCACCTGCGGCATCCGGCCCGCGCGCAGCTCGTTGGCCTCGTCGGGCGTCACTAGAACCTGACGGCTCTGGCCGCCGACGGTGAGCGTGACGGGGACGAGCGACCCCAGGGGCGCGGGCCGGCCCGAAAAGAACGAGACGCCGCGCTGGTTCTGCGGGATGGCGGCGACCTCGGGCTGGCTGTCCGGGAGCGGCGCGGGGCGCACGGCGTCGTCGCCAGGGATGTTCCCCACACCGCCGGTCGCGCGGTCCTGGTAGCGGCGGGCCTGGTCTATGTCCGCCTGGGCCTGGGCGAAGAGGGCCTGCGCCCGGTTCAGGTCGGTCAGCTCGGTCGCGCGGTCCATCGTCTTGACCGCCTGCTCGTACCGAGCCGAGGCGGACTGCCGGAAGGCACGCACCTGATCCGAGTCGGGGTTGTTCTTGGGCAGGACGTCCATGTAGCCGTCCAGGTACTCGATGCCGCTCAGGACATGCTCCCGGAGCGACTGGATCGGCCCGCGCGCCGCCGTGAGCGTCTGCCGCTTGCGCCGGGAGGCGGCGAGGAGCAGGCCGCCGATGACCAGGACCACGACGAGGAACACGACCCACAGGCCCGCCGAACTCCGGTATTCCTTGCCGTTGATGTCCGAGGCGACCGCCTGCGCCAGTGCCGCCGTGCCGTCCGTCGGATTGGTGAAGATAGCCGAGGCGTACTGCCGCGCGAGGCGCGTGTTTTCCTGCTCGTCCAGGCCCGTCGAGACGACCGTTACACCCGCCGTACCGGCCCCCTGGCCGTGAAGCACCACGACGACGAGGCCGTCCTTGTCAAGCCCCAGGCTCTGGTGCAGTTGATGGGCGTAGCCGTTCCGATTGCTCTGGCCCGGGGGCAGGGTCGCCAGCACGGCGATCTTAATGCGGGTGTGCGGGTTGCCCTGGGCCTGCATCGCCGCCTGCTCCAGCGTTTGGACGTTCACGCCGCTGATGCTTGGGTCCACATAGACGTTGCCCGCCGATAGGGCCTGAAAAGCCTGGTCAAGATCGCCCTGCTGCGCCCATGCGACTCCGGAGGTCAGCAGGCACAGCAGCAGGGCGAGGAGCGGGACGAAAGATTTGCGGATCATTGGTGTCTCCGATTGGCTCTACGGGTTGGGAATCGGCTTCGTTTCGGGAGCAGGCAGGCTGTCCCCTAACGTATCATACCCAAAGGAGGGCCTGCCATGTTACTCGACGACATCCTGACGACCCTGCGGCGGCTCGCGCCGGAAGAAACCGCGCTGGACGGTGACCCGGTCGGCCTGCTCATCGGGCGCGAGGCGGGGGACGTGACGCGGGTCGGCGTCTGCCTGGACTGCACGCCGGACGCGGCCCGGCGGACCGTAGAAGGAGACATCCACCTGGTCGTCGCCCACCACCCCTTGATCTACCGGCCTTTGAAGCGGCTGGGGACTGACCCCGTTTCGCGCGCCGTCGCCATGTTGGTGAAGGCCGACATCGCGCTGTATGCGATGCACACGAACTGGGACAGGGCGGCGGGCGGCATCAACGACACGCTGGCGGAGTGCCTGGAACTGAAGGAAGTCAGGCCGCTGGGGGCGGAGGGGGAGGCATCCCTGCCGCGCATCGGCGACCTCGCCCCGCCGCGCCCGCTGGCTGACTTCGTAAGATTTGTCGAGGCGGCCCTGGGGTGCGCGGGGACGAGCGCCCTGCGCGTGAACGGGGTTGACCCGAGCCGGATGATCTCGCGGGTGGCGGTCTGCGGCGGTGCGGGCGCGGGGCTGGCCGAGGCCGCCCTTGCAGCGGGGGCGGAGGCGTATGTGACGAGCGACGTGCGCCACCACGAGTTCTGGGAGGCCGAGGCGCGCGGTCTGGCCCTGCTGGACGCCGGGCATTCCGCGACCGAAACGCCCGGAATGCGCGCCCTGGTCCGGTCCCTGCCTGGGCTTCTGGAAGGGGTGGAAGTGGTGTGGGTGGGTGACTGAGGCGGACCCCCTCCCCCGCAAGCGGGAGAGGGGCCGGGGGTGGGGGTCCGCCTCAGTCACCCACCTTCTTCCGCACCAGGGAGGCGATCTCGTGGGCGAGGGCGTCTATCTCGGCCTGATCCGGGCCTTCGGCCATGACGCGCACCAGCTTTTCGGTGCCGGAGGCGCGGACGTTGACCCGGCCCCGGCCAGCCAGCCGGGCTTCGGTGGCCTGGATCGCCTTGGTGATGTCGGGGTCGGAGGCCCAGGACTGCCGATCGCGCACGCGGACGCCGAGAAGAATCTGCGGGTACTCGGTCATCTGGTCGGCCAGGGCGGACAGCGGGCGGCCCGTCTCGCGCATCACTTTCAGCACTTGCAGGGCGGTCAGCAGGCCGTCGCCGGTCGTGGTCAGGTGGCCGAAGATCAGGTGCCCGGACTTCTCGCCGCCCAGGACGTGGCCGTCCCGCCGCATGGCTTCGGAGACATAGCGGTCACCGACGGCGGTCCGCAGCAGGGTCAGCCCGGACTCGCGCAGGGCCACTTCCAGGCCCATGTTGCTCATGATGGTGCCGACGACGGTGTCGTTCGCCAGTTTGCCCGACGCGGCCAGGTGCCGGCCCACCAGCAGCATGACGCGGTCGCCGTCCACCTTGCGACCCAGTTCGTCGGACAGGATCACGCGGTCGGCGTCGCCATCGAAGGCCAGGCCCATGTCCGCGCGTTCGGCGATGGTCCGCTGCATCATCTCCTCGGGATGGAGCGAGCCGCACCCGGCGTTGATGTTGACGCCGTCCGGGTCGCAGTGCAGGGCGACGACATCGGCCCCCAAGTCGGCGAAGACGCGCGGGCCGAGGACGGAGTTGGCCCCGTTCGCCGCGTCCAGGACGACGCGCAACCCGGCGAGCGAGACGCCGTCCATGGTTTCTTCCAGGTGTTCGGCGTACAGGCCCGCCAGGGCGGTGTCGTGGGTCAGCCTGCCCACGGCGGCCCCCGAGGGCCGCTCCCAAGTGTCAACCAGGGCGAGATGCGCCTCGATCTCGGCCTCCAGGGCGTCGTCCAGCTTGTAGCCATCCCCACCGAAGAACTTGATGCCGTTGTCGGCAAAGGGGTTGTGCGAGGCGGAGATGACGACCCCGGCATCGAAGCCCTGCATCCGCGCGATCCCCGCCACGGCCGGGGTCGGGACGACGCCCGCCGTGACGACGTGGGCGCCTATTGAACACAGCCCCGCCGCCAGGGCGGACTCGAGCAGCGTGCCCGAGACGCGCGTGTCGCGGCCGATGATGAACCGGGGGGTGTGCCCCCGGCCCAGTGTCCGGGCGGCGGACGCCCCCAGCGCGAGGGCCAGGGCGGGGGTCAGCTCGGTGTTCGCAACGCCGCGCACGCCGTCGGTTCCAAATAACTTCTCGGCCATGGAAAGGGTGTGTTCTCCTGTGTCTAAATCTTAGGGTGCTGCGGTAGGCAGTAACGGGTGGGCCGGGGCCACGCCGGGCGCGGCAGGGGCGGCTGGGGCCGCGGGCGGCGCGATGACGTGGACGGTCACGATGATCGGGCCGCGCGGGGTGAGCGTGACGCCGGGGGGGACGACCGGCTCGACGCGCCGCACCACGTCCGAGGTAGCCCCGGAGACGTCAATCGGCTGAGTCGTCAGTGTTCCGACGGGCGCGAGCCGTTCGGGCCGCCCCTCGGCGATGACGGTGGCGGGCGCGGCCTCGATGTTGCCGAAGCGGTAGGGCGCGGCGGGCATCCCCTTGACGTCGGCGCTGACGATCAGGGTCTTGCGGGACAGGGCGGGCGTCATCCCCATGCGGACATGGGCGGTGGGCGGAGTGACGGTGACATCCCCGACGGGGCTGCCGGCGGCGTCCAGGGCGACGATGGTGAAGTCGTCGTCCACCGCCCCCGCCGCCTGGTCCGGGTCGGCCTGAGCGACGAGGCGGACGACGGAGTTGACGGCCGCGCGAGTGCCGGTGATCACGGCCTCACGCGGCGTGATGACGGGGGCGGTAAAGGCATAGGCGGCGGGCGCGGTGCCGATGTCGTCGGCGCTGATGGGGAGCTGACGGCGACGGCGGGGCTGCAAGACCAGGGCCACCGGATGCGGATCGGTTTCAACGGTGACATCGGCGGGCAGGGCGGACAGGTGGACAGTCAGGGGGGGCGTCTGACCCGCCCGCGCGTGGGAGAGGTCCACCCAGGCGGTGACGGTCGTGTCGGTCAGGCGTCCGATATCATCGGGCGGGCCGTCCAGCGTGACCGAGACGGACGGCAGAGATCTGTCGTCCAGGATCAAGTTCGGCGGCAGGTTGTGGACGGTCAGCGGCAGCATCAGGATGTGCGGCGGGCGCGCATTGATCAGCCCGGCGGCGTAGAAGTGCAGGACGACGGCGAAGAACAGGCACAGCAGCTTGTACCCGAAGTTGTGGCGGAACGCGCGCTGGAGGAAGGCGAGCATGGTATGTCCTGGGCACCTTCCTAAGACCGCGTCTCGGCGGGGGAGGCCAGCTCCCCGGCGGGTTCGGGCAGGCGGGCCGGGTCGGGAGGACGGGCCGGGTCGGGCGCGGGTGGCCGGGCAGCGCTCGCCGCCGGAACCCCGCCCCCTTTGTTGGCTCTGCCGCTCGCCCTGGCCGGCCTTTCGCCGGCCTCGGCGGGGCGGGCGGCGCGGGGCCGGATGAAGCCCCGGCGGCGGCGGACGCTGGGCCGGACGTGGCCGGTGTATTCGCGGATCAGGAGGTCGCGCAGCCGGCCGTCGTCGCGCAGGCCGCGCGCCATCTTGCCCTCAAAGGCCAGCGAGATGATCCCGGTCTCTTCCGAAACGACTACGACCAGGGCGTCGCTCTGCTCCGAGATGCCCAGGGCGGCCTTGTGGCGCGTGTGGACCTGCATCCCCTGCACCTCGCGGATCTCGGACAGCGGCAGGGTGCAGCCGGCCGCCACGACCCGGTCGCGGCGGATGACGACCGCGCCGTCGTGCAGAGGGGAGCCGGGGTAGAACAGGGTGCAAAGCAGATCGTGGTTGACCTCGGCGTTAATCAAGGTGCCGTTGTCAATGATGTAGCCCAGGTTCGCCTCGCGCTCCAGCACCAGCAGCGCGCCGATCTTCTTGTCGGACAGGCTCTCGGCGGCCAGGACGATCTCGCCGACCATGGAGGACAGGTTCTCGCGGTCCAGACCGGTAAAACCTTTACCCCAGAAGCCGAGCCGCCCGACTTCCTCCAGGGCGTGGCGCAGCTCGGGGTAGAACAGGATGACGATGGCGACCGGGCCGAGCGGGAGGATCTGCTGGAGCAGCCAGGAGAGGGCGGAGAGCCGCGCCCAAGTGGAGAAGAGCAGCATGCCGACGAACACGACCAGCCCGGTGATGATCTGCCAGGCCCGCGTCCCCTTCGCCAGCATCATCAAGCGGTAAATAAGGTAGGCGACGATAAGGATATCGGCCCCGGTCCGCACCAACCCCCAGGCGTCCCCCCCGAGCAGCCACTTCAGTCCGTTGTGCCACAGTTCATGCATCGCGTGCCTTGCCCCGGCCCCTTCGTCCCCGTCGCCCCTCTATGCCAATTATGACACAAGCAGGGCCGTATTGCAAGGACGCAAAAACGCGGGGGCGGCTCCGAGAGTGATCTCGAAGCCGCCCCCGCATCCCGAAGGGCTTTAGCCGCCGGGCGCGGCGGGCGGGGTCCCGGTCCCGCCGGGTGGCGGCGGGGGGCCTGCCACCGGCGGCACGATCAGGACCGCGGCCTGCTTGGCGTAGATCCAGTAGCCGTTGTAAGGGTCGAGCGTCCCCGATGTCGGGCTGACCGCCACATAGACGTTGTTCACGGTGTCATACCGGAACAGGTTCGGCTGGACCGGGCTTGTGGCGACGGTCAGGGCGACCGCCCCAGTGCTGACGGCGGTGTCGGCGGTGACCGTGGAGAGCGGGACCGAGCCGAGGAAGGGATCGCCGATCTGGTTCCAGCCCGCCATGAGCGGGATGCGGTAGGACTGGGTCAGCGAGGCGGGGACGCCCAGGCGGTGGAGGTAGTTGGCGACGGGGAACTTGATCCAGTACCCCTGGCCGAGCCGGAGCGTGTCGGCGGGCGGGGCGGGATAGAAGACATAGGCCGCGACTGAAGGCTCCCACTGGAGCAGGCGGGGGTTCGGGCTGGTCAGCGGCGTGGTCAGTCCGAACAGGGCCGCGAAGTCGCCCAGGTTGGTGAAGTCATACGGCGCGGAGATCATCTGCAAGCCCGCCGCGAAGGTGTGGGCGGGGACGAGCGCGAAGGACTCGGTCGTCGTCGAGCCGGCCGCCGGGGTGATGCTGACGGGCGTGGGCGAGGCGTAGTGCGTACCACCGGCGGCGGTGACGACGGTAGAGGTGTCCACCTTGATTGTCAGGACGAGTCCGGCCGGCACGGCCAGCGTGTAGGCACCGGTCGCAGAGGTGGTCGCGGTCGCCTTGACAAGCCCCGTGGCGGCGGAGGTGGCCGTGACGGTCGCGCCGACGATGGGGCCGGCGGGGGTGGCGTTGTCGGTGACGAAGCCGCTCACGGTCGCGGTGCCCACACCCTGGTCCGCGTTGAAGGACAGTGCGGCCACGAGCGGGGCGCCGACGAACGAGCCGAAGCCCGAGGCGTCGTCATAGCCGACGCCCGCCGAGTAGAAGAGGTTGTCACCGGTCGTGATGTCGTGGAAGATCGTGTTGTAGCCGGTGCCTCGGGCGAGGCTGTAGAGGGTCGGGTTGGCGAATCCCAATGTCGTCGTCAGGCCGTTCAGCCCGCGCTGCTGGTTGACCAGGGCGGTGAAGGCGGCCCAGAGCGGGGCGGCGGCGCTCGTCCCGCCGACGGTCACGGCGGTTCCGCCGAGGTAGATGTCATAGCCGGTGGCCGGGTTCGCGTCCAGTGCGACGTCCGGGATGTTCCGCTGCTTCGGGTCGGTCCCCAAGCCGAGCTGATAGCTGGGGGTGGGCCAGTCGGCGCTGATGCCGCCGCCGCCGCCCTCAGGGCCGGTGGCGTTGTTGGCCGTGCCGGTCTTCCAGACGGTTTCGGAGACGTAGCTGCCGGGCGTCGTCACCCCCGCCGCGCTGGTGGTCGGCTTGGAGTAGCTCAGGGTCGTGCCGCCGACGGCGGTGACGAACGGGTCCGAGGCCGGGCTGTCCACCTCGACCGACGTGGGGCGCTTGGGGTAGCCGTCGTAGGCACCCTGGTCGCCGGTGGCGGAGAAGATGGACTGGCCCTGGGCGGCCATCTTCTGGAAGATGGCGTCCTCGGCGGCGATGATGGTCGGGTCCTCATCCTGTTCGGGCTGGCCCCAGGAGGTGCTGATCACCTGGACGAGCGGCTTGCCGCTGCCGTCGAGGGCGGTGTCGTCGGCCATCCGCGTGAAGATGTCCACGACGACGGTCGGGGTGGGAGCGGCCACCGTCCCCTGACTGCCCTCGTAGCTGTAGATGGCGGTGGCCTTCGGGGCCAGCGCCAGCATCATGTCAATGTCGAGCGTCACCTCGTCCTGGCCCGCGCCGGTCGTGCTGGTCGTGACGAAGTTGTCCACCGCGACCGGCTGCACGGTCCCGAACACGGCCGCCGCCGTGCCAACCGCGGCCTGGTAGGGGACGGCAGGCAGGCTGAACTGGCTGATGAAAAGGTTGATGTCGGTCTGGGCGAAGCTGTCCAGCTCGAACAACCCCAGCGTCTGTCCGGTGCCATCCAGCAGGGTGGTCGTGCCGGTGGTCGTGCCCGTCGTGGACGACCCGTAGAGGGGCGTGATGGTGTTGAGGGAGTAAGCCAGCTTGACGTCGTTGGGCGACAGGCCGCCCGCCGGGCCGCTGCCGATGCCCGTCCCGCCGCCGCCGACGGGGACGCGGGGCCGAAGAGTCATGCTCCAGGGCTGGGCGCGGTGGAAGTGGGGCCGGAGGTGGCTGATGTCGCTCAGTCCGGCGACGCCGGCCAGGCGGGCGGCGACCGAGCGGGCGATGCGCGGCGTCACGTCGTTGGCGTAGACGATGCGGCCGTCGGTCGTGCGGTAGTGGCTCATCTGGACGGCGAATGCCGCCTCAACCTGGGCGGAGGTCCCGGCGATGTCCAGCACGGTGCGGCTGGGGTGGGTGCCGGTCACGGTAAGGCCCTGCGCCCGCGCCCAGGCGGCCACCGCCTTGTAATCTTCCTCGGTCGGGCCGAACCGCTGGACGAACTCGTCCGAGGTGACAAAGCGCCCATACAGCGCGTCGCCCGGCGTGTACTGGCGGCGCAGCAGGTCTTCCAAGGCGGCCTGGTTCCGCAGCGGCAGGGTCAGGGCGAGGTGGAGCGGGGTGCCAGGCGCCAGGCGGCCCAGGGCGCGCGCCCCGCGCAGGGCGGGCGCTTGGGCAGCGTGGAGCGCGAGCGGGGCGCGCGGCTCCGCCGCCCGCGCGGGCGCGTGGCCGGACGCGGTCAGCGCCAGGGCCAGCAGCAGCGCGGGCTTCAGCGCCTTGGGCCGGAGGGTATGGGAGAGATGCATCGGGGACAAACTCCTTGATCGGGAAAGCGGCTTCGAAAAAGCGGGTGCGGACGTGAAGGGTGCGGACGCGGGCCGTGGCGCTGCCGGGTGCAGCGGAACGCATCTTTTCGTATATTATCTCTAGGACCTATTATAAGGGAAAGAAGCGGCGCTGTCAAGCATCAAAACGCGGCGGGCCGAAATACGGGGGTGCCGGGCGCTCAGGAGAGGCGCCCGAAAGGGTTGTCGCGCTGCCGCCCGACGTGCAGGAGCCGCAGCAGCAGGTACACCGGCAGGGCAAGCAGGGTGTTGTAAATGACCTCACCGCCCGCCTGCTCGACCCAGCGGCGGACGTGGTGGACGGCCAGGCCGGGGGCCATCAGGACGTACAGCATCTCGGCCAGCACGGTCGTCGCCAGGACCACTACGGGGGGAACGACCAGGTTGTCACGGATCAGGCTGCGCCCGAAGCCGCCGGCGAAGGCGCCGGCCAGGATGCGGCTGACGAACAGACTGCCGTAGGTCTGCGGGAAGGCCGCCGCCGCCAGCAGTCCGGCCCAGAAGCCCAGGACGGCCCCGCGCGCGCTGCCGACGAGCAGCGCCCCGCAGGAGAGCGCGACCAGCGGCAGGTCCGGCTGCGCGCCGTGAACACTGACGGCGTGGGCGAGGCGGCCCTGGAGGATGGCCGCCAGCCAGACCAGCAGGGCGGCCAGGAAGACGTGGCGCGTCGGGATCATGGGTTGGGCTGGGTTTGTGCGTCAGGCGCGTCTTGCGGCGGGCCGCCCTTCGCGCCCGCGCCGTCCGTGGGCGTGTCCTTGATCACGAAGACTTCCTCGAGGTGATCGTAATCGGCGGCGGGACGCAGGAGGGCGGTCTGGAGCGACCTGGTCTTGTCTATCGAGATGGACGCGACTGCCCCGATGGGTACGGACTTCGGGAAGACGCCGCCCAGGCCGGACGTGGTCACGGCGTCGCCGACGTGCAGCAGGGTGTCGCTCCGCAGGTAGGTGACGCGCAGATCGCCCGCCCCGTCGCCCTGACACAGCCCGATGGGGCCGCGCGGGGTGTGGTTGTGGACGAGAGCGCCGACGCTCGAACCAGAATCGGTCAGCAGCAGGACGTCGCAGGAGTGGGCCGAAACGTCCAGCACCTGCCCGACCAAGGCCCCATTGGGGGCGAGGACGACCGACTGTGGGTGGATGCCCTGCGCGCTGCCCCGGTTCAGGATAAGCGTGTCGGAGTGCGGGTTGGGCTTGAGCGCGGCGACCTGAGCGGCGAGCAGGGGGCGGGGGGCGCGCTGCTCGAACCCGAGCAGCCGCCGCAGGCGGCCGTTCTCGGCCTGTGCAGTCAGCAGGGACTTGTTCTGGGCGGACAGGTCCAGGACGCGGGCCTTCAGGGCGGCGTTCTCGCGGGCGAGGCGAGGACCGGATAGGAGTGACCCGGCGCTCAGGTGCCACCACCGGCCGCCGAGGGCCGCCACGACCTGGGCGGGGACCAGACCCATGTCCGAGACGGCCCCCGTGACGGGGTCCGCCGCGCCGCGCCGGGCCGACCGGCCGTGCAGCGCGGTCAGGAGGCCGCAGAGGACCAGCAGGAGGAGCAGTGTCCCCCCGCGCCGGTTGTCGCGCTCAGGTCGCATAGGAAGTGCCGTGGGGAGGCCCCCACCCCCGCCGCAGACGGCGATCCCTCCCCCGCAAGCGGGAGAGGGGTGTGGAGAAGAGGGCGCTCATTTCTTTCTTAACCCTCTCCCGCTTGCGGGGGAGGGTGGCACGCTCGCGTGCCGGGTGGGGGCCGGGCGGCGTTAACGCCCCGGCGACGTGTAGTGGCCCAGCCGCGTCTCGGTCAGCAGTACATTACGGAGCGCACTGGAGCGCGAGGCCTCGTCCAGACATTTGCCGGTGCCCAGCACGACGCACGAGAGCGGGTCGGGGGCGATGTGGACGGGCATCCCGGTCTCACGCGAGATCAGCCGGTCCAGGCCGCGCAGAAGGGCACCGCCGCCGGCCAGCATGATGCCGCTGTCCATGATGTCGGCGGACAGCTCGGGCGGCGTGTCTTCCAAAGTCTCCTTGACGGTCTCGACGATGGCGTTGATCGGGTCGGCAATCGCCTCGCGAACCTGTTGGGAGGTGATGATGGTCATGCGCGGCAGGCCCGTGATCAGGTCGCGCCCGCGTATCTCCATCGAGGTCTCATGTTCCAGCCGGTCGGCGGAGCCGATGTTGATCTTGCAGTCCTCGGCCATGCGGTCGCCGATGAGCAGGTTGAAGGCCTGCCGGGCGTAGGCGACGATGGCCTCATCAATCTCGTCGCCCGCGATGCGGATCGAGCGGGAGGCGGCCATGGCGCTCAGGGAGATGACGGCCACCTCGGAAGTCCCGCCGCCGATGTCCACGATCATGGAGCCGACCGGCTCGGACACGGGCAGGCCCGCCCCGATCGCCGCCGCCATCGGCTCCTCGATAAGATAGGCCTCTTTGGCACCGGCCTTCTTGGTCGCCTCGATGACCGCGCGCCGCTCCACCTCGGTGATGCCCGAGGGGATGCCGACGACGACGATGGGGTGGACGAACCCCTTGCGGCGATGAACCTTCTCGATGAAGTAGCGCAGCATCCGCTCCGTCTGGTCGAAGTCGGCGATGACCCCGTCTTTGAGCGGGCGGATGGCGATGATGTTGCCCGGCGTCCGGCCCAGCATCCGCTTGGCTTCCTCACCGACGCTCAGAACCTCATTCGTCCTCCGGTTGACGGCCACCACGCTCGGCTCACGCAGCAGTATCCCGCGCCCCTGGACATGGACGAGCGTGTTGGCGGTGCCGAGGTCAATGCCCATGTCGCGCGAGAACCGGCTCGACATCCGGCGGATGAAATTGAACATGAAGAACGTGCTGCTCCTGACGTGAGGAGCCGGGCGGCGCAGGCCGCGTCGGCTGTCGGCTTCATTATAGCATAATTGGGGCGCGATTGCGGCGGAGCGGGGCAGGCGAACGGGCATGGAATTATTTTTCTGCTCCCACTCTCGTGGAGCAGAAACGTGGAAATATCAGGCGTTTGCCCCAAGTTTCGCGGGGGTAAAGTGGGGCTGTCCGGTTGGCTCGACCCGCGACGCGGCGGCCTGACAGGCACTCAACGACTAAGCACATAAAACGATCAGGAGAACAACAATGGCAAGCACAGTGGTAGGACTTTTCGAGACGCGCGCCGAGGCCGAGGCCGCCCTGAACGACCTGATTTCCAGCGGCTTCAGCAGCAGCGACATCGACCTGAAAGCGGCAGGCTACGGCGGCGGCGGCCTGATCAGCGAACTTGAGGGCGAGGGCGTCCCCAGCGCCGACGCCAAGCTCTACTCCGAGGGCGTCTCGGCGGGCGACGCGCTGGAGATTGCCCACACGAGCGACGACCGCGCGATGCTGGCGCAGGAGATCATGAACCGGCACGGCGCTCTGGACATCCACGACGCCTTCACCCAGCGCAGCGGCACCCTGACGACCGGCATGGCCGATGCGGGCCTGGTCGGCGCGGGCGCGGCGGCCTCCACACTTTCATCCGGGACGGCGACGACCGGCACGGTGAACGCGGGCGACGAGGCGGTGATCCCGGTCATCGAGGAAGAGCTGGCCGTGGGCAAGCGGCAGATCCAGCGCGGCGGCGTCCGCGTCTTCCAGCGCGTCACCGAGCGCCCCGTCCAGGAGAGCGTGTCGCTGCACGAGGAGCATGTGACCATCGAGCGCGTGGCGGTTGACCGGCCCGTGACCAGCGCCGACGCCGCCTTCCGCGAGGGCACCATCGAGGTGACCGAGACCGCCGAGGTCCCTGTCGTCGCCAAGGACGCCCGCGTGGTCGAGGAAGTCGTCGTCGGCAAGACCGCGACCGACCGGGTCGAGACCATCTCTGACACCGTGCGCCGCACCGACGTGGAGGTCGAGGAGATCCCCGGCACGACCACGACGACTGGCACCACGACGACCGGCACGACCAAGCTCTAAAGGAGCGGAGGCGGGCGGCTCACCCTGAGCCGCCCGCCGTAAGGGATGTTTGACATGGCAGAGAAGTACACTGAAGATCAGGGCCGTGTGGGGGCCGAAGGCGGCGCCCAGATTTATCAGGAGAAGAAGGGCCTCCCCATCTGGCTGTGGCCGCTGCTGGCCTTCCTGCTGCTGGGCCTCCTGTTCTTCTTCCTGCGACCCCACGGGCAGAACAACACGGCGCAGCAGACGGCGACGCCGCCCGCCGCCGCCCCGACGGCACCCGCCGTGGCTGACGCCACCACGGCGGCCCCTGTTGCAGGCGGGACGGACACGTCTGGCAAGGACATCAAGGTCCATAGCGGCACGGACATCACTACAGCCAAGCCCGGACAGGCCAGCGTCCCCGGCGTCCCCTTGAGCGACGTGGTGGCCTTCGCGACCGCCGCCGACGCGACGACGTTCATCGGGCGCAAGGCCAAGCTGACTAACGTCCAGGTGCAGAAGGTCATCACCGACCGCGCCTTCTTCGTCGGGCCGAGCGCCCAGCAGCAGATGCTGGTCCTGCTCGACAAGGGTATGGACGCCGGGGCGAGCGGCGGCAGCAAGGTAACAATCGCGGCGGGCCAACCCGTCTCCCTGATCGGCGTCGTGGAGGCCCTGCCGACACAGGAAGCCGTCAACCAGACCTACGGGGTCAGCACAGCCGATTTCGCCGCCATCCAGGACCAGAAGGCGTACCTGCACGCGACGGTCGCGCAGCAGAAGTAAGCAGAAGAAGCACGACAGGGAAGGCCGGGGGCAGTGATGCCCCCGGCCTTTTCTGCTGCATGACCCGAGGGCGCGATGAGTCGCGCCCTTACAGGGGAAGGCTCTCCTGAGCCGGGGCGTCGGTGGCCGCTTCGATGCCCTCAGCAAGACGCTGGAACTCTTCTTCCGTCAGCACCGTGACGCCCAACGTCCGCGCCTTTTCCAGCTTGCTGCCCGCGCTGTCGCCCGCCACGACGTAGTCGGTCTGCTTGGAGACGGAGGAGGCCGCTCGGCCTCCCAGCCGCTTGACCGTCGCCTCGGCGTCGCCGCGCGTCATGGTCTGGAGCGAGCCGGTGAAGACGAACGATTTGCCCGCGAACGTGTCCGCCTGCGGCGCGTCTTCCCCGGCGACGGCCTGGACGCCGGCCCTGGTCAGCTTGTCCAGCAGTTCGGTCGCCTCGGGCTGGCCGAAGAAGGCGACGACGGTTTCGGCCGTGGTCAGGCCGATCTCATAGACGGCGTTCAGCTCCTCCACGGTGGCGGCTTTGAGCTTTTCCAGTGAGCCGAAGTGGCGGGCCAGAAGCTCGCCCGCGTGTTCGCCGATGAGCCGGATGCCCAGCGCAAAGATCAGGCGCGAGAGCGGAGGATGCTTGCTGCCCTCGATGGCGGCGAGGATGTTGTCGGCCAGCTTGTCGCCCATGCGCTCCAGGGGCAGCAGGTCCTCTTTCTTGACGAAGTAGAGGTCGGCGGCGTCTTTGATTAGCCCCTTCTCCACCATCTGCGCGACGTGCTTCTCGCCGAGCCACTGGATGTCCATGGCGCGGCGCGAGACGAAGTGGATGATGCGCTGGACGTTCTGGCCGGGGCAGGCGGCGGAGTTCGGGCAGCGCGTCACGGGCGTGCCTTCGGGGCGGACCAGGGCGGTGCCGCAGGCGGGGCAGGTCAGAGGAAGTTTATACGGCTCTGTGCCCTCGGGCCGGGCTTCCAGAACGACCTGGACGATCTCGGGGATGACGTCGCCCGCCTTCTGGATGAGAACGGTGTCGCCGACCCGGACGTCCTTGCGGTCTATCTCCATCTGGTTGTGCAGGGTGGCCCGCTGGACCACGGAGTTCGGCGGCAGGGTGACGGCCTCGACCACGGCGACCGGCGTGATGGCCCCGGTCCGTCCCACCTGAGCGATGATGTCCAGGATCTTGGTTTTCCCCTGCAACGCGGGGAATTTGTAGGCGATGGCCCAGCGGGGCGTCCGGGCGACGGCCCCCAAGTCCTGCTGCTGGCTGAACGAGTTGACCTTGACGACGATGCCGTCGATGTCATACGGCAGGGTGGCCTTCTTCTCGGTCCACTCGGCGACGTAGTCGATGACGCTGTTGATGTCCGGGCAGGTCTTGACGTTCGGGTTGACCCGCATCCCCCACCCTTTGAGGGTCTGTAACAACTCCTGCTGGGACTGCGCCACGGGCGCGCTGCTCTCGCCGAGGGCATAGAGGAACACGGTCAGCTTCCGCTTGGCCGTGACGGACGTGTCGAGTTGCCGGACGCTGCCCGCGGCGGCGTTGCGCGGATTGGCGAAGACCGGCTCCCCGGCGGCCTCGCGGGCGGCATTGATCCGGGCGAACTCGGCATGGTCTAGGTAGACCTCCCCGCGCGCCTCCACGAAGTCCGGGAAGGGCGGGCGCAGGCGGAGCGGGATGCTTGACACGGTCTTGAGGTTGGCCGTGATGTCCTCGCCGACGAACCCGTCGCCGCGCGTCGCGCCGCGCTGGAAGACGCCTTTGTCGTAGGTCAGGGAGATCGCCAGCCCGTCTATCTTCAGCTCGACGACGTACTCCACGGCGTCCTCTTCGCCCAGTCCAAGGTGGCGCTTGACCTTCTCGTCGAAGGCCCGCAGCTCGTCCTCGTTGAAGGCGTTCCCGAGTGACAGCATCGGCTGGCGGTGCGTGTGCGGCTTGAAGTCCGACTGCGGGGACGCCCCGACGCGCTGGGTGGGCGAGTCCGCCGTGACCAGCTCGGGATGAGCCGTTTCCAGGTCGGTCAGCGCGCGCAGGAGCTTGTCGTACTCCGAGTCGGCGATCTCGGGCTGGTCGAGGACGTAGTAGCAGTAGTTGGCATGGTTCAGCCGCGCCCGCATGTCCTCGGCGTGCGCGGCGGCTTCCTGAAGGGGGCTAAAGTCTTGCAGTGGGTCCGCCTGCGGCGGAGTGTCGTTAGCAGTTGTCATAAGGCAGAAGCGGGCGCATCCGCCCCAGGCACCGCGCCGTCGGCGGGCGGCGTCTGCCCCGGCGTCAGCAAGTCCATCAGCGGGTCCGGCACGACCGGAGGGGCGACAACGGACGGGGGCGCGATCCGCATGACCTTGTTGCGCGGCTCGCGATGCTCGCGGGTGACGATCTCGCGCCGGACGACGCGCCCGTTCTGCGTCCAGAACCGGGCCAGGACGACGGCGTAGCCCGAGCGCGGCTTCTGGTCCACGACGCTCTGGCCGGGCAGCAATGTCGGGTCTACCTTGGTGACGACCGAGTACGGAATCGTGGAAAGCGAGAGCGGCTTGACGATCACCTGGCGACCCGGCGGGGGCGTGTGGCCGAAGAGGCGCACGGCGACGCAGTCGTCCTCGGGCGTGGCGCGGATCACGAGCGGGCTGCCGGTCGTGTTGCGGAACTTCAAGTCCTCCTGGCCGTACACGATGCCCGCGTCACAGCCGGGCGCGGCATAGGAAACCAGGCCCGAATGCGGGTGGCGCTCGGTGATCGCGAGGCCCGCATCCAGGGCCGCGTTGTACAGGCCCGTCGCCACCAGGCAGATGCCGCCGCCGGTGCCACGGATGACGTGGCCACTCGCGAACATCAGGCCGTCCTGGTAGCCGCGCTCCGGCGTCCTTTCGCCGACCTGGGCGTTGAACGAGAACTCCCCGCCGGGCGCGACCGTGACATCATCCACGGCCTGTGCCGACAGCAGGATGTTTGTCCGCTCGGCGGGGTCGTCGCGCAGGGGCACGTCGAAAGCCCCCAGCGCGGCGATGTCGAAGACATGCCGCCAGTCGGTCAGGCGCAGGCTCGGGTCGGTCGCCCGGCTCCAGGCCGGCCCATTCAGCCCCCAGAGCGGGGCCTCCATGCCGAACGCGGGAAGGGCGACCGGCGGTGCCTGCGGGGACAGCAGGGAGCCGATGAGCGCGTTCTCCTCGGGCGTCAGGGCCGCCTCCAAAGGGGCGGCGAGGGGGAGAGCGCGGGCCGGGGCCGTTCCCAGGAGCAGGGCGGCAGTGCCCGTCAGAAGAGCAGTCGTAAGGAAATGTTTCATGGTGCGTCGTTATTCTACCCGGAGAGATGCGCGAGAAGCAAGCGAATCCGCCGCTTGACTACTCCCGTAGTCCTATGATATACTGTTCGTGCCTCTGACCGGCCGGAAGGAACACACACGATGAATAAACCGCCCACGCTGGGCGACCAGGAACTCGCCCTGCTCCGCCACGTCACCGACCACGCGCCCGTCACCGTCCGCGAGGTGGCCGAGGGCTTCGGCGAGTCGCACGGCTTGGCCCGGACGACTGTCCTGACCATGATGGAGCGCCTGCGCCGGAAGAACTTCCTGACGCGGCGCAAGGACGGCGGCGCGTTCCAGTACCTTCCCGTCGTCGCCAAGACCGAGCTGATGCAGAACCTCGTTCATGACTTCGTCGAGAAGACATTGGGCGGCTCGCTCTCGCCGTTCGTCGCCTATCTCAGCGAGGCGAAGGGCCTGTCGGCTCCTGAGCTTGCCGAACTGCGGAAGCTGATCGAGACGCAGGAGTCCGAGGGCAGGTCGCCCGAGAGGAGCTAGGCCGATGGGCGCGGAAGCGATCTTGATGCCGGCGGTGGGCTGTGCCGCCCGCCTCGTCCATGCCGCCCTGTGGGGCGGGCTGTTCATCGCCGGGGTCGGCGCGGCCTGCCGCCTGGCCCCCCGCCTGCCGGCTGCCGTCCGCGCGGGCCTCTGGTGGCTGGCCTGCCTCAAGCTGGTCTTCGGCCTGTTCTGGGCCGCCCCGCTCGCCCTGCCACTGCTCCCCGCCCCCGCCGTCCGCCCCGCAGCCGCCTTCAAGCCTGTCGCCCCGGCTGCCGCCGTACCGCCCTCTCGGGCCGCCTTCCCCGGCGTGAAGAGCGCCACGCCGCCCCAAACCGGCAGCACGCGGCCCGTCCCGGATGCCCCTGGCCCGTGCCTCTCCTGGCCGCTCGGCCTGCTTCTTCTGTGGCTGGCGGGCGTCGCCTTCTCGCTCCTGACGGCGCTGGCGCAGGGCATCCGCCTCGCCCGGACGGTGCGGGACGCTTCCCCGGCCCCCCTCGCGGGCATGGACCCGGACGCTCTGGCCGCCGCATCGGGGCTGCGCCGCACGCCGCGCGTCTTGCAGCACTCCGCCGTGTCCGCGCCGTGCGTGACGGGCTGGCTCCAGCCCACCATCCTGCTGCCGCCCGGCCTGGGTCAGACTCTGACGCCCGAGGAGCTGCGGCTGACATTAGCGCACGAGATGGCGCACGTCCGGCGCGGCGACCTGCGGCTGGCCCTCGTCCCCGCGCTGGCCCGCGCCCTGTTCTTCTTCCACCCCCTGGTCTGGTGGGCCAGCGCCGAGTGGGGCGCGGCCCGCGAGGAGGCCTGCGACGCCCTGGCGCTGGGCGCGACCGGTGCGTCCCCGGCGCGGCTCGGTCACCTGCTGCTCCGGCTGGCGTCCGGCGAGGCGAGCGCGCCCGCCCTGGGGCTTTCGTCCGGCTACCACGGCCTGCGCCGCCGCCTGGTCGGGCTGACGCGGACCGCCAGGGAAAGCCGCACACTGTCCCGCTGGCTGCTGGCCTGCGCCCTGCCCCTCCTGCTCCCCTGGCGTCTGACGGCCGCCGCGCGGGTCCTGCCCGCCGCGCCGACCGGGGACGCCGCGCCGTCATACCAGGTTACGGACATGGGCGAGATCGGGGACGGCAGCGCATTGGCCCTGAACGACGCGGGCCAGATCGCGGGCGCGACCCCCGGACCCGACGCCCTCGCACACGGCTTCGTCTGGGACGCGGGCCGGGCCGTGCCGACGGGCGCGCTGCCCAAGCACCACGCCAGCATCGCCTACGGCATCAACAGCCGGGGCCAGGCGGCTGCCGCCTCCTACAACATTCCGGGCCGGGGCCGCGCCTTCCTCTGGGACGGCACCCCGCACCGGCTGGGGTCGCTGCCGGGCTACCCTTACAGCGAGGCGCGCGGCGTCAACGACGCCGGGCAGGTCGCCGGCTCGGCGGAAACCGGCGGCCACGACCGCTGGCGGGCCTCAGTCGCTCGCGCCTTCCTCTGGGATTCGGGGCAGATGACCGACCTGGGGACATTGGGCGGACCGTACAGCCGCGCCTACGGCATCAACGGCGCGGGCGTCGTCGTCGGCAAGGCCGACACGTCCGTCTTCGGCCAGACCCACGCCTTCACCTGGGCGGACGGCCAGATGACCGATCTGGGGACATTGGGCGGCGCGAACAGCCTCGCCTACCGTGTCAACGACCGGGGCCAGGCCGTCGGCTACTCCGAAACCGGGCCGGGCGCGACCCGCCACGCCTTCCTGACGACCGAGGGTGTGATGCACGACCTGGGCACCCCGCTGGGCTTTGATGACAGCGTCGCCTACGATGTCAACGGCGCGGGCGAGGCCGTCGGGGCCGCCGCGACCGCGCCCGACTCCCCCGGCACGCGCGCCCTCCTCTGGCGCGGCGGCCATACGATTGACCTGAACGGCCTGCTCCCCGCAAATTCCGGCTGGACTCTGGAGGAGGCTCGCGCCATCAACGGCCGGGGCCAGATCGCTGGGACGGGCCGCTTCCACGGGGCACCCCGCGCGTTCCTGCTGACGCCGCGCTAGGAGTCCGCATGCGGGTTTTGTTCCTGTTACCGCTCCTAGCCTTGTTCTCCCTGCCCACCCTACCGGCGGCTGACACGTCCACCGCCCGGTTCGCCGTGACCGACTTGGGCGCGATCTCCGGTGTGGATGGGTCTGTGGGGGCGCTGGCCCTCAACGACCAGGGGCAAGTCGTCGGCGGGGACAGCCACGCTCTTCTCTGGGACAAGGGCAGAGAATATGACTTAGGCGTCCTGCCTCCGGGGCCGCCGGAGGATGATATCAGCAGCACCGCCTATGGCATCAACAACCAGAGCCAAATCGTGGGGGGTTCGGGCGGCTTCGGCCCCATTTTCATGAGCGGCTTGCAGTTCGAGCGCGGCTTCCTCTTTCAGAAAGGCACCCTGCGTCAGTTGACCCAAGAAGGTGCTTCCTTTGAGCCTCGCGCAATCAACGACAAGGGCCAAATCGTCGGGCTGGATGCCTACCGGGGCTTCCTCTACCAGAACGGCAGACTGCTCCTGCTCGGCACGTTGAGCCATGTGCCGGTCGGCAACCGCAGCGCCGCCCGCGCCATCAACAATTCCGGGCAGGTCGTCGGCTGGAGTACCGTCAATAGCCTCCGCCGAGTCACGGCGAGAGAGCTGACCACACACGCCTGCCTGTGGCGGACGAGTGGGAAGGCCGTCCGGCAGCGCGACTTGGGCACCCTGCCGAGCTGGGTCAACAGCTACGCCTACGGCATCAACGACCGGGGAGAAGTCATCGGGTCCGTCAGCGACACCACCGGCGGCACCTACGGCGTCTCCCCGGACGCACATGCCCGAGCGTTCCTTTGGCGCGGCGGAAAGATGACAAGCCTCGGCACCCTCCCCGGCAGCCACAGCAGCGAAGCGTTCGGCATCAACAACGCGGGCGCGGTCGTCGGCCAATCAGGAGGCAGAGCCTTTCGCTGGCAAGCGGGTCACATGCGAAACCTAAACTCCCTCCTCCCCGCCGGGTCAGGCTGGGTTCTGGCGGAAGCCCGCGCCGTTAACAACAGAGGCCAGATCGCCGGCAACGGCACGTTCCATGGTAAGCCTCATGCTTTCCTGCTGACGCCACGGTAGACTAACACTTTTATGAAGTCGCTCCTCGCTACGTTCGGCGCTTTTTTGGCAGTGGCCGCCCTTTTATGGATATGTGGGTGCTTCGCCGACATGCGGCCTGTCATGGACGCGCAGGCGGCTTCCCAAGTCGGGAGCGGCCCCTACACGCCTTCTGCCAGGCGTCCGCCTCCCGGAAGCCGGGGGCCTCGGTACAGTGTGGCAGGAATCAGGGACGCGCGGCCAAACGGATGCGGCGCGGCACTCGACATCCGCGGGGTCGCACCGGGCGTCTTCCGGACCGGGGTGGATCATCCGGATCTGCGCGGCCCGGCCCCGCCAGATATTCGGAGCAGACGCTTCCAGTCTCTGCCGGGGTATCCGGAAGTATACGCGCTCGCCGCCGATCACCATGGTCAGGTTGTCGGCTACTGCAAGTCCGTTGGGAGCGGTGCGTGGATGCGGGTACAGGCCCACGCGCTCCTGTGGCGGCGGGGCCGCGTGCGCGCTCTGGAGACGCTGCCGGGCTATCAGATCACCCACGCCACTGCAATCAGCGACCGGGGCCTGATTGCGGGCGATGCGACCGTTGACTCCTTCCCTGGCAGCAGGGATGATCCCGGCCATGCCGTTTGCTGGGTCGGCGGCAGGGTCCGCGACTTGGGGACGGGATGGGCGATAGCCGTCAACGACGTGGGGGAGATCGTGGGCGACTCGGGCACGGGGCCGGCGGACTATTTCCATGACGCCCACGCCCTACTATGGACGCGCGGCTACCGGTACGACCTGAACGACCGCATCCCGCCCCGCTCCGGCTGGCTGCTGGTGCAGGCGACGCGCATAGATGATCGTGGGCAGATCGCCGGATGCGGCACTCTCCACGGGGTGGCGCACGCTTTCCTGCTGACGCCGGACTGAAGCTATGAAGACACGAAAAATCACCAAGAAACGAACGGCGCTGTCAACCGCCCTCATCACCGGGGCGATCCTCTTCACCCTGAATGCTGGGGTGTTCCTCGCGATTCTCATCGCCGACACCGTTCAGGGGGTGCAGACGGGGACGGCCCTGCCCCAACGGAGTCAGCCCTCCGGTTGGTTCCATCTGCCCCTCATGCTCCTCACTGCCGCCGCCGTGGCCGCCTTCCCCATCGGGCTGTGGGGGTGCGTCCTCCGACGGCGTGCCGTCGCCAAGCGCCTCTCGACGCCCGCCCCACACGGCAAGTACCTCCTCTGGGGCCGGAACCTGCGCCGCCATGCGAGCATCCCGGCGCGGTACGGCGGCCTGCGGCCCCCGAAGCCTCTGCGCCCCACGCGCCGCCGGACGGGCCTCCGGTAGTAGCCCCCTTTGACAGACCCCCCCGGTCGGTGCGCTACAATGAAGACGAGTCTAAGCCGAGTGGAGGGGAAACATGACACCGACAGAGGAACAGACGGATCAGGAGCTAGTCACGCTGCTGGCCGAGCGGGGCGGCACCTGGGAGGCTTCCAAGGCGCTGGCGGAGCGCGGGAAGGCGGCCATGGGGGCATTGCTCGGGGGCCTGGAACACCCGGACGCCAGGGTCCGGGCGGCCTGCGCGCTGCTGCTGGACCACATCGCCGACGACGGCTGCGTCGGGCCGCTGCTCCAGGCGATGCATCACGATCCGCACGGGGCGGTGCGCCGGTGCGCGATGCATTCCCTGGTGTGTGACGGCTGCAAGGAGTGTCCACTGGATACGGACGTAGTAGGGGCGCTGATCGAGTCGGCGCGGACGGACCGGAGTCGGGCGGTGCGCCGCCGGGCCATCTTCTACCTCTCGCAGCAGCGGCCCGACGCGCGGACGAGTCCTGCGCTAAAGGCTCTGCTCGCGGGCGAAACCGATGCGATCACCCGAAAGCGGGCGCAGAGGGCGTTAGCCAAGGCCATTCAGTTTGCGGGCGGTTGAAATCGCAGCAACAAAGGCACAAAACCTGCCTTCGCAGGTTAAGAGTCTGAGTCGCCGGAGGGCGACTTTGTGTTTTTGTTGGCGCGACTTCAGTCGCCGGCTTGGGAGATGTCTATCAGGGCATTGGCAGGATTAGAGGCGGGGGGCGGCGAATAGAACCGGCATGGCGCAGGAAGTAGTTCGGGAAGTGGCGGCGGGGCAGGCGGCGACAGGGGAGCGACAGGAAAAGGGCGGGCCGGCGCGGCTGGGCGCGCTGGACGTCTGCCGGGGCCTGGCGATCCTCGCCGTCCTCTTCATCCACGTCTCCGGCCACTTCCTGCCCGCCCTGCACCCCGCGCGATCACACGCGCCGCCGACCTGGGCGTGGTACGCCTTGGCCGTGCCGAACCAGGACGCGCAGTGGGCAGTGCCCTGCTTCCTGATGCTCAGTGCCTTCGTCAATGCCCTAAGCCTTTCGCGCGGGAACGACGTGGGCCGCTACGCCAAGCGCCGGGTGCAGACGGCCCTGGTCCCCTACCTCCTGTGGAGCGCGGTCTACATCGCGGTCAATGTCCTCATCAAGCACCAGCACGCGCCGGGCATCCGGGCGACTTTGACGCTGCTCCAAAACGGGACGGCGTACTTCCACCTATACTTCTTCGTGCTGGTGCTGGAGATGTACGTCCTGCTGCCGCTCGTTCTCCCTTTGTTCCGACGCCGACCGCCCTTCTGGGCCGTCGCGACGGGCGCGGTCGTCTTGCAGGCGGCCATTTACGGCCTGAACCGCTATGTCTTCCCGCACCGGTTCCAGACGACCATTCTGTGGGACGTCCTGCCGGTCGCGCTCGGCCTCTGGCTGTTCGGCCAGTCGGCCCGCTGGCCCCAGATCTTCCGCCGGGGCGCGTGGGGGGCAGGGGCGGTGACGCTGGCCGCGTTCGCCCTCTACACGCCGCTGGCCGTGGCGGCGATGCTGCACCGGCCGGTCAACACGGCGGAGTATCAGTTCGGGCAGTGGGGCTTTACGGCGGGGATGAGTTTCCTGGCGTTGGTGCTAGCCGACACGCTGGGGCGCAGACCGTTGACGGCGGTGCTAGGCTACCTGGGAGCGGAGTCGCTGGCGATCTACGTCATGCACCCGCTGGCGATTCTGGCACTGGATACGCTGGGGGTGAACAGGGTCGTGGGCGCGGGGGTAGGAGTGATAGTCTATTATGCCGCCTGCCTCGCCCTGCCGCTGGCGGCGGCGTGGATTTGGAAGCAGGGAAAGACAATGGTAACGGAAAAGGCATCCGCGTAGGGGCGCGATTCATCGCGCCCTCCTATCGCACCTTCCGTCATCGGCGCAGGTTCATATCCGCCAGAACGCCTCGTCGGGCGCGTCCGGCGTCGGCAGGGCGCGGGCGGCGCAGCCGACCAGGACGGGTTCCAACGGTGTGCGCGGCTCGCGGACGCCGCAGGCCGCCGCGCCCGGTTCGTCATCTCCCGCCCCGCCCCTCGCCGCGATCTTGTATCCCTCAGCGACCAGCGTAGCCAGTTGCTTCAGTACGAGTTCTGGGATTTCGTCGCCCCGCGCGTCCTGCCCCACCTCGGCGGCGTGACGTAGGTAGACTTCTTGTAGCAGCTTGAACCGCCACTGCCCGACCGGCTCTATCCCCGCACTTCGGCAGCCCAGCAAATAGCACTCGTAGTCTTTGTCAGTGTCATCGTAAGCCATCGCCCCAACCTCCGTAATCCAGCAGTGTCGGCAAGCGAACACCACCATTGTAACACGGCTCGGGCGGGCCGTCAAGCGGGTGAAGGAGCGCCTTCGGCACGGACCGTGACCCGCACCGGGACGTTGGCGGCCAGTGGCAGGCTGACCGTGACGAGGGAGCCGCGCATCAGCCAGCCGCCTGTCTGGAGATGGGCGACATCCTGCGCCTGCGCCGCCGGGAGGCCGCCGATCGTAACGCGCGGCGACTGATACAGCGGCCAGGGCGTCGGCACGGAGAGCGTCAGGACGTCCGTGTCGAACGGGCAGGTGACGGTCAATTCTATTTCATCCGGCGTCGCGCTGACCTCCCAGCGGGCGGTCCGGGCGGCAAGGAAGCGGCGGGTCATGTCGGACAGCCTGCACCACTCCACCTGGCTGCCCCAGAGCGCGGCGACGCGCCGGGCGACTTCCTGATGGACGCGCAAGCCCAGCCCGCTGCCGCTGGAATAGAGCGACTGCCAGTGCGTGACGAACACGAGCGGCCCGCCGCCGCGCTTCAGTTCGGCCAGACGCCCGCCCGAACCGTCGGCAGTCAGAAGGCGGTCGGCCAATGTCTCGGGGGCCTGCGTTTGGTCCGGGTGGCCCGGCTCCTGCGTGTTCCAAACCTCATCGTCCGTCCCCGTCCAGACGCTGACGACGGCCTCCCCCGCCGCCGCGTCCAGCAGGGTGATGCGCGGCGGGACGAAGGGGCTGACCGAGTCCATTTGCAGGAAGTTATGGGTGACGCGGCGGCCGTTGACCCGCGATTCCGCCGCCAGCAGGGCGTGGGCGTACAGCGCTTCATCGCCCCGGTAGAAGCAGGGCTGGGTCAGGCCATGATTGGGCAGCCCGGCCTCGCCCAAGATCTGCATGGCCGACGCGAAGTAGTCGGCAAGCGTCCCCTCGTCCTGCTGCTCGCTCCACTCGTGTTCACTCTGGGGCAGCAGGCGGCCCGTCGCGACATCGAGCGCCCGCGTGTGGGTCAGAATCTCGCAGTGGATGTCGAACTGCGGCATGACGACTTCGCGCGCCAGACTCAGCCACGCCCGCAGTTCGTCCGTGTCGAACCCCTCCAGCGCGTTGTCTATGCGCCCCAGCCCGGCGGGGAAGGGCAGGATCGTGAAGTCGCCCCGGACGCCCGAGTCGGACACCCACCGGCACCACGTCTCCATGAAGGACAGGGGGATGGTGCGGGGATAGACCGGGGCGGCCTGACCATCCACCTGATGGCGGAAGTACCAGAGCGGGTTGATGCAGGGGGCGGGGTCGTCCATGATCAGCGAGATCGGGACGCGCAGGTTGGGGTGTTCGACGAACGGCTGGGGCGTCAGCGGCATGGCTCACCTCTGGGATGTCTATGGAGCAGATTTGGCCTGCCAGTGGGGTATACTCCAGGCCATGGTACAAGTGACTTGGGAAGAAGTCAAGCAGGGAACGGAGTTCGTCATCACGCGCGATGACGCCCCCCTGGCACACCTATCGCCTGTTCCTAAAATGCGGCAACTGGGGAGCGCGGTGGGCATAGTCACCTACATCGCGGAGGACTTCGACGCACCACTGGAAGACTTCCAAGAACACACTGATTGATGGCATGTAGCGGCTTCCGCAGGTAACGCGACAAACACGGACACGGCAACAGGCGATTGCGGGCAGGTGCGGAGGGCGCAGCGAGCAGCGTCCCTACCCAGGTTTCCTCTTCTGTCCCCTGGACAGGTCCCCCTCAGCGAGTGAGTTCATCCACTCGTCCTCCCCGTCTTTCCCTACGTCCCCAGCGCCTCCGCCTCGGCGACCGCCTGCTCCCAGGCGCTCAGGGCAGCCAGCAGGTCGTCTTGCAGGCGCGTGTGTTCGGCGGCGAGCGAAACCATGTCGGCGACGGTGTCGGACGGGCGGGCAAGCCGGGCCTCGACCTCCCCGATGCGCGTCTCCGTCGCGTTGACGGCGCTCTCCGTCGTCAGGACGCGCTCGCGCGCCCGGACGCGGGCTTTGCTGAGGTCGCGGGCGTTCATCGCCGGCGCGGCGGGCGGGGCCGTGCCGTTTGTTCCGTTCGCTTTGCCGATTCCATTGGTCTTAACGGGAGCGGCAGCGGCCTTCACGGGCGCGGGCAGCGGGACGGCCTTGCGCGCCAGGGTCTTCGACGGGGCGGGCGCAGGTGCCCGCTGCGCCTCGCGCCAGGCATTGTAGTTGCCTTCAAACAGGGTGCCCTGCCCCGTCCCCGACAGCGCCAGCGTCTTGGTCGTCGTCGCGTTCAGGAGGTAGCGGTCGTGGGAGATCAGCAGCAGAGTCCCTTCGTACCGGGCCAGCATCTCGGTCAGCACCTCGCAGCTCGCGATGTCCAGGTGGTTCGTCGGTTCATCCAGGATCAGCAGGTTGCACGGCTCCAGGATCATGCGGGCCAAGGCCAGCTTGTTCTTCTCGCCGCCCGAAAGCATGCCGACGCCCTTGAACACGTCGTCGCCGGTGAACAGGAACCGGGCCAGATAGTTGCGCGCCTCGGTCTCGGTCATGTCGGCGGCGTCCAGGATCGAGTCGAGGACGCTGAGGTCCGGGCGCAGGCCGTCGGCGGCGTGCTGGGAGAAGTAGGCGACGCGGGCGTTGTGGCCCAGGCCGACCGACCCGCGCGTCGGCTGCTCCATGCCCAGAATCAGCTTCACCAGGGTCGTCTTGCCCGCCCCGTTCGGGCCGACAAGTCCGACGCGCTCGCCGCGCTCGATCAGAAAGTTCAGGTCGTCGAACAACGTCCGCTCGCCGAAGGTCTTGGTCAGGGCCTCGGCCCGCAGGACGTCCCGCCCGATGCGGCCCGCCGAGTCGGCGTCGAAGAGGGCGCGGACGTTGCGATTGTCGGTGTAGACCCGGTCCACCTTGTCCATGCGCTCGATGCGCGTCTCCATGCGCGCCCGCAGCTTGCTCTGGACCGAGTCGCCCCCCATGTTCTTCTTGATGACGGCTTCCAGGCGGGCGATCTCCGCCTGCTGCTGGTCGTACATGTCCTGCTGCCGGGCCAGCCGCTCGTCCTTCTGCCGCCGGAAGTGGCTGTAGTTGCCCTTGAAGACGGTCAGCCGCTGGTTCTCTAGGTCGCCGATCGTGTCGGCCACGGCGTCCAGGAAATACCGGTCGTGGCTGACCAACAGGATGGCGCCCTCGTAGCTCTTCAGGAAGCCTTCCAGCCACTCGGTCGCGGCGATGTCCAGGTGGTTCGTCGGTTCGTCCAAGATCAGCAGATCGGGCCGGGCGAGGACGATCTTCGCCAGGGCCAGCCGCGTCTGCTCACCGCCCGAACACGACCCGACGCGCTTGCCGAAGTCGGCGGCGGTGAAGCCCAGCTTCTCCAGGACTAGTGGGATGTCCGCCTCGATGCGGTAGCCGCCCGCCGCCTCGAACGCCTCGCGGGCGTGGGAGTAGGACTCCATCGCCGTTTCCAGGGTCTCATCGGTGGCGGCCGACGACATGGCCTCCTCCCACTTCTGCACCTCGGCTTCCAGGGCGCGCACGCCCAGGAACACGGACTGCGCTTCCTCCAGGATGGTGTGTTCGGGATGGACCGGTGCCTCCTGCCGCAGATAGCCGAGGCTGTGCCCCGCGGCCAGGGCGGCCTTGCCGGTGTCCGGCAGCTCCTGCCCCAGCAGGATTCGGAGCAGGGTGGTCTTGCCGCAGCCGTTGCGCCCGACTAGGCCCATCTTCTGCCCGGCGGCGACGCTGAAATTGATTTCCTGGAACAGAAGGTCCGTCCCGTAACTTTTTTCTAGATTGGTGACCGTCAGGATGCTCATGGTTGGTACTTGATTCGCCTTGAAAACGCCCTCTATTGTAGCCGAGGGAGGCGGGGGGTGTCAAGGCGCGGCGCAGCAGCAGGAACCCACCTGCTCCCCGGCGCGTTAGACAAGGCATGACACTCTTCAGGGTCCTCCTGGGCCTGCTCGGCCTGTTCCTCGTGCTGCTCATTATCTGGGAGGGCTTTGAAACTATTATCCTGCCCCGCAGCGTCACCCGGCAGCTCCGGCTGACGCGCGGGTTCTATCTCGCGCTCTGGCCGTCCTCGGCGGCCATCGCGAAGCGCCTGCCCACGGACCGGCGGCAGCTCTTCCTCAGCTACTTCGGGCCGCTCTCCCTGCCCCTGCTGCTGGTCCTCTGGGCGCTGGCCCTGGTGGTCGGCTTCGCCCTGATTCAGTTCTCCCTCCCCTTCGGGCTGAACCGCGTGCCGGGGATGAACCGACTCGGGACGGCCCTGTACCAGAGCGGCGTGACTTTCTTCACGCTGGGCTACGGGGACGTGACGCCGCACACCAACCTCTCACGCCTGTTCGCCGTCGCCGAGGCCGGGGTCGGATTTGCCTTCCTCGCCGTCGTCATCGGGTATCTGCCCGTGCTGTACCAGGCGTTCTCGCGGCGCGAGTCCATTATCTCCCTGCTCGACGCCCGCGCCTCCTCGCCCCCCTCGGCGGCCGAGATGCTGCGGCGTCACGGCGAGGGACACCGCATGGCCTCGCTGACGGCCCTCCTGGCGGACTGGGAGGTCTGGGCGTCCGAAGTCTTGGAAAGCCACCTCTCCTACCCCGTCCTGACTTACTACCGCTCCCAGCACGACCACCAATCCTGGCTGGGCGCGCTGACGGCGATCATGGACACCTGCTCCCTGCTCATCGTCGGCTTCGCGGGCGACCCGGAGTGGCAGGACGAGCTGCGCTGGCAGGCGCGGATGACCCTGGCGATGTGCCGCCACACCGTCATCGACCTGGCCTACGTTTTCAACCGCGCCCCGGACACGTCGGCCCCGGACCGACTGCCGCCGGCTGACCTCCTCACCCTGCGCCAGACGCTCGCCCGCGCCGGCCTGCCGCTCTGCGACGGCCCCGAGGACGACGTCAAGCTCGCCGAGCTGCGCGCGCTGTATGAGCCGTATGTCACCGGGCTGGGCAGTTTCCTGATGTTCTCCCTCCCGCCCTGGCTGCCGGACCCGGACACGCCGGACAACTGGCAGACGAGCGCCTGGGACCGCGACACGAGGCACTTCTAAGCCATGCCGCAAGCAGCCATGCCGCAGGAGAAACAGGGGTGGGATACGCGCGCCTGGCTGGTCGGCATCCTCGGCGGCGCGGTCGGGGGGAGCATAACGGCCTGGGCCACCTATTCACCGTTCGTGAAACCTATTAATGCGGCCCTTCATTCCGCCAATGGGTCCAGTTGGGTATGTGGATGTGCCGGCGTTTTGAGCCTCCTGGTGCTGCCCGGCGTTGTGAGCGGCATTTCCCGGCGGCGGACGTTCTTGTGGGGCGCACTCCCGCTCGTGCTTTTCCTTATTGCCACTGACGTGCAGGATTGGGTGGGATTCGGGGCGAGCCACGTCGCACAGGAGTTTTGGGTGACTCTGCTCGTCATCGGCGGCTGCCTGCTGGTCTCCTCCGGCCCCGTCTCGGCCATCCGCTACGGGCGCGTCCGCGCACGACGCAGGCGGGAGGCAGCGGTCGCCGCCCTTGCCGCACAGCGCGAAGCGGCCTCCATACCGCAAGAGGGCATCTGGCCGCCGCCGCCGGACTACCGGAAATAGGAGGGCGCAGGATGAGAAAAAGGCACATGGCAGGAGGGCGCGGCAAGCGGCACCCCTACAGCCTTGTACCTGAATCGTAGGGGCGCCGCTTGCCGCGCCCTCTTTCCTAATCCACCCGCGTACCCACCCGCTCGGCCCGTCGGGTGCATGTGCTATAATCAGGAATCCATGAACCAGCCACCGAAAATCGCGGTCGTCGCCATGCAGGGCGACTTCCAGAAACACATTGACATGCTGACCCGGCTCGGGGCGGACGCCTACCCCGCCCGGACGCCCGGCGACATCGCACGGGCGGACGGGGTCATCCTGCCCGGCGGCGAGAGTACCACCATCGGCAAGCTGCTGGCCCGCTACGGCGTGGACGAAGCCATCCGGGAGTCGTCGGCCCAAGGCAAACCGATCTACGGCACCTGCGCGGGGCTGATCCTGCTGGCGCGCGGGATCGCCGAGGGGACCGGCGAGCGCGGCGGGCAGCCGACCCTGGGCCTGCTGGACGCCGTGGTCGCCCGCAACGCCTTCGGGCGGCAGGTGGACTCGTTCGAGACGGCCCTGGACATCCCCGCCCTGGGGCCGGACCCGCTGCGGGCGGTCTTCATCCGCGCCCCGTATGTCGCCGAGGCGGGGCCGAACGTCGAGACGCTGGCGACCTACGACGGTAAGACGGTCTTCGTCCGCCAGGGGACCATTTTAGGCAGCGCCTTCCACCCGGAGCTGACCGACGACGACAGGCCGCACCGGCTGTTCCTGTCACTCGTGAAGCCCCGATGAAGAACCGCCGATGGCTGGGAGTAGTAGCCGCCGCCCTGTGCCTGCTGGGCCTGCTGGCGTTCTGGCTCCGGCCCGGCCACACCCGCGCCGCCGAGAAGAAGGCGGACGCGCCGCTGAGGCTGCTCTGGACGCGGCCCATCGCCGGATTCCGGGGGGCGGCGCTCTCGCCGCAGGGGGAGCTAGTCGCCCTCTCCAGCGGGGCCAAGGGGGCAGTCTCGCTCTGGCACTGGCGCACCCAGCCCGACCGGCCGCTTTGGGTGCATGCGGCCACCAACGCCTCGTCCGTGGACGTAAGCGCGGCCGGCTCCTTCGTGGTCGCCTGGGCACCGCTGGACCCGGCCCAGCCCGAACTCACCGTGCTGCGCGGCGATGACGGAGCGACGCTGTCGCACCGGACACTCGACGGCGCGGTGTGGGACGCCCAGCTTTCCGCCGACGGCACCTATGCGGGCGTGGTCACGGGCGGCAAGTCGCTGTGGCTGTACACGCTCAGTGACCAGCCGTACCGGCCTGGGAAGGCTGAGAAGCGCATCCGCCAGTGGTCGTTGGGGGGCATCGGCGATTCGGTCGCCATCACCTCCCCCCCCGCCGGCTCCTACCTCGTCACCGGGGCTTGGGACGACAGCGGCATCGCCTGCTATACCCTGAGCGGGAAATGCCTGTGGCAGTACCCCGAGAAGTCACTCACGCGCCCCCGGCTGACCAACCGGCTGTTCACCGCCCAGCTTTCCGGCGACGGCCGGTACGTCCTGGGGCTGTCCTACGGCAACGTCCGCGAGAGCGACCCGACCCTGTACCTGTGGCGTAGCGACGGCGGCGGCACCCCGCAGTGGAAGACGGAACTGGGCGACGACGCCTTCTACCCTACTGCCCAGATCACCCCGCAGGGCGGGTATGTGGCCGTCTCCTACCTGCATCAGATCGTGCGGGGGGACCGGAGCCTGTCCGAACACCAGATCCGCCTGCTGAACCACGACGGCAGCACGCGCTGGCAGGGCGGCGGCCTGCTCTTCTCCCCCACCCTCATCGCGCTGGCCCCCGACGGCGGCAGCGTCCTCGTCTCCGACGGCCAGCGCACTCTGTACGCCCTGGGCGGCAAGGACGGCCGCATTTTAGGAAGCTACCCGCAGCCCGGCCTGATCCGCCAGACGGCGCTCTCGGCGGACGGCCGCGTTCTGCTGGTCTACACGGGCGACGGGACCTTAAGTTTGTGGCGGGTCGGGTGAGTCGGCGGCAGACAAAAAGGAGGGCGGGGGAACCCCGCCCTCCTGCCGGTTTTCCTCACATGTCCCCGGCGTCCCTACACCAGCACCGCCTCCGCCATGCTCGCCAGATGCTCGGCTTCGCCCGCCATGCCGCCGATGTTGAGCTTGATGTCGGCCCGGTTCTCGATCTTCTCGACTTTGCCGTCCTTGATCCAGATCACGCGGTCGGACACGTCCACCATCTTGTAGTCGTGCGTGGCCGTGATGATCGTCACGCCCTGCTCCTTGTTGAGCCGGCGCAGCAGGGCGATGATCTCCTCGCCCGTCTTCGAGTCCAGGTTGCCCGTCGGCTCATCGGCAAGGATGATGCTGGGGTTATTCGCCAGCGACCGGGCGATGGCGACGCGCTGCTGCTGGCCGCCCGAGAGTTGCGAGGGCTTGTGGTGGTAGCGGTGGCCGAGGCCGACGATGTCCAGAAGCTCCATGCCCCGCGCGATGCCGTCGTCGGTGGGCTGGCCGGCGAAGATGGTCGGCAGGGTGACATTTTCCAACGCAGTCATGACCGTAATCAGATTAAACGTCTGGAAGATGTACCCGATGGTGTGGCAGCGCAGGTAGGCGAGCTCCCCGGCGTCGAGCTGCGCCATGTCCACGTCGTTGATGAACACGCTGCCGCTGTCCGGCTTGTCCAGGCCGCCGATGGCGTTAAACAGGGTAGACTTGCCCGACCCGGACGGCCCCATGATGGAGATGTACTCGCCGCGCCGGATGTCCACGTTGACTCCGTCGAGCGCGCGCAGCTTCTCTTCGCCGAGGGTAAAGACTTTGACCACGTCCTTGGTGCGGACGATGTATTCCGTTGCTGACACTGATGATTTCTCCCGGTAGAATTAGACTTCGGTGCGGAGGGCGGCGGCGGGCGGCATCTGGGCGGCGCGCTGGGCGGGCAGGAGGGCGGCGATAAGCGTTAGCAGCCCGCCGATGACGACGCAGCCCAGCAGCGTCCCGAAGATGACGCCGGCCGTCAGGTGCGTGACGCCGGGGTCCCAGCCGAGCGATGCCCAGCGGACCAGGAAGATGCCCAGGAAGCCCAGTATCCAGCCGGCGAACGAGGCCACGAAGCCCATGAAGATGGCTTCGATGAGGAACAGGCGCACGATCAACGAGTTCAAAGCCCCCAGGCACTTCATCGTCCCGATCTCGCGGAACCGCTCCGAGACCGACATCAGCATCGAGTTCGTGATGCCGACCGTGCAGACCAGCAGGGCCATGATGACCAGCCAGACCTGCCGGTTAAAGGCCGCCGAGTTGTGGGACTCCAGCAGCGCGGTCACGCCGGAGAAGCACAGGAAGGCGATGCCGAGAAAGATGCCCGCGCCCGTGATCATGGACCGCCAGAAACGAATCTTAAGTGAGTTCATGGCGATCTGGATCGCCTTGCTCCACGGCAGGTTGATCTGCGTCTTAATGCCGCCGTCGCCTCTTGGTTTGCGGCCGTTGCCGCTGATCGCTACGGACATTGGCTGTCCCCTTTCCTTTATTCGTCCCAGTGGGCTTTGTCCCCGCTGGCTGAAGCCCGATCAACCCGCGCTGGGCGAACATCCGCATGGCCGTGATGACGCCCACCTCGCCCTGGCGGCGGTTCATCTTGTAGGTATCGCAGGCGTACCGGATGAGCTGGTCTACGCTGTGCTGCCCGTCGCAGCGCGCCCAGAGCTGGGCGTTGATCTCGTCCAGCTCAATGGTGCGGGTCGCCGTGACGCGGAAGATGCGGGTCAGGATTCTGCCCACCCGGTCATCCCGGCGCGGGACGGTCAGCTTCGCGCCCGGCGTCTCGTCCTCGGCCGCCCTCATCTCCCAGACGATTTCGCGGCTGCGAACCGGCTTCAGCCCCAGCATCTCGCCGCGCGGCAGGCCCGCGCTCTCGCGCGCCAGGAACGGGATGGACTGACGCAGTGTGTTCAGCAGGCCTAACTGTGGCACAGGGTACGCTCGACGATCTCGTCCACGACCTGCGGCTGCGGGCGGCGACTGAAGGACTGCACTAGGTGGACCTTGTTGCTCTCCGGACACTCCCAGATGCGCGCTTCAAAGTGGGTGGCGGGCATCTGGAGCCGGGTGATCTGCGGCACGGCATGGGACATCCAGTAGGACAGACCCAGACGCCGCCCGGTCAGGGCCAGCGCGGGGTGGCCTTGGGCGGTCGCCTCGCGGGCCTCATACTTCAACTGCCCCTCTAACGCCTGGTTCTTCTGCCGGAACCACTGATCTAAATACGCGCCCCGAAGCTGGACGTTTGCGACGCCCCACTGCTCCACGGAGAGTGAGTCCATGGAGCTGCCGCGCACGAACGGGAGCTGCACATAGATGTTCATGAGCTGCGGCTTGGTCTTGAGGGCGTAGTCGCTCGGCACCTGCGTGTGCAGGTCGTACAAAGACCAGACGTGCCAGTCAGTGTCCTCGGAGTGGCATTCCAAGGTCTGGAGGGCGTCGGCGGCTAGGGCGCCGAAGTCGTCCCGCGCGCCGCCGACGACCTGGGCGATGACGACGCGCATGCACTCGGAGCAGTGCCAGATGCGCCCGATCGCCTTCCGGTCGGCCTTCCAGGTGAACGACCTCTGGCCGGTCCGCTCCGGGTGGCGCGCGTCCCGGACGGCTTTGGTCTGCGTCACGGTGGCGATCTTCTGCCGCTTCGCGCTCTTTTCGATGGAGGCGAGGTAGAGGGTGAGCCGCTTTTCCAGGTCGGCGTCCGTCACCTTGCCCTTGACCGGAATCCAGCGGACGTCCACGCCCAGGACGCCATGCGCCTGGAACTCGCTGTTGTCCAGGCGCAGGCTGCCGGCCTTGGCATCGCCGCCATAGGAAACCAGGTTCCAGGCGGGCGGGGCCAGCATGGTCAGCCCCTGCCAGCCCATCGTCTTCCAGCCCTTACGGGCGGGCGGGCGGCTTACTTCTTGTCTCACAAGTGTTGTCACGTTTTGATATACGACCCTAGAAGGGCAGGAAGTTCACGGTCTTCTGAATCAGGGCCAGGGCGATGGCGGACATGCCGATCAGGCCCGTGCCGCAGGCGAAGCCGGCCAGCAGGACCGGCGTGTAGAGCTGCCAGCGCTCCAGGCCGAACCGTTTGGCGAAGTAGTAGCGGCCCAAAAGCGCGCCGATGAATGTCGGGATCGTGTTGTGCGGGATGTTGCCGATGCCGCCGATGAAGCCGTAGAAGAACAGCAAGGGCCACTTGAACAGCAAGGTCGCCCCGTACATCCCCCCCGCGACTAATGCGCCGATGCCGATGACCGGCCCCTTGATGGCGTGCAGCGCCCACGAGGCCCCGTTGCCGGAGTTGATCTGGGTCCAGATGGACAGGTTGATGACCGAGAGCGGCCAGAACTTCTGGGCGTAGGGGAACTGCGCCGAGGGGATGTCGTTCGTGTGCCACAGGAAGCCCCAGTAGACGAAGCTCGTGATGAGAATCAAGGGCAGCATCGTGAGTTCCAGCCAGAAGATGCTGGTGAACTTGGTCCCCGTCAGCTCGATCTCGCGGAATTTCTGCGCCTGCCCGCCGTAGTCGTTGAGCGGCAGCGGCGCGAACCAGATGTCCGGCTTGGTGTAGCCGCTCCTCAAAACCACCGCCTGGTTCAAGAACGGGAACGTGACGCCCTGGCCGGTCAGCCCGATCAGGCGGGCGGAGACGTAGGAGTTCAGCGGGGTCCAAACCAGGCCGTAAAAGATGACGATGGCGATGGGGAAGGCCGGGACGAGTTGGTGGTTCAGGAGGACATACCCGCAGGTCGCCGCGAACCACGCCCCCACGGCGGCCCACCAGGGGAAGTCGCCGCGCCCCTGCGGCACTTTCCCCAGGCTCCCGCGCTGGGCGGACCGCTCGGTCCCGCGCGACTTGAGGACCGTGAGCAGGACGGCGAGCAGGCCGAGGGCGGCGATGGTGAGCTGGGTCCCGATGCTGAACGACATCCAGAAGTCGAAGTCAATGGAGGCCTTTGTCTGGATCGTCGGCGAGCCGGGGACCCAGTGCGGGAAGATGCTATTTTGGCCGTTGACCAGGTGCGCCTGTCCGAGATGGTACATGATCGGGTTGGCGACGATCTGGGTGGCGATGGAGGAGATGAAGCTGCCCAGTACGATGGAGTAGGGCAGGATGAACCCGAACATGACCAGGCCCAGGTCGGGGTTGTAGCCGGTCAGGGCCGTCGGCAGGATGCGCTCGGTGTTTGGCGTCAGGTCCATGAACGGGATCGGCAGGATGGTGACGGGCTTGCCCAGGGCGACGCCGGTGAAGATCGGGATCGCGAGGTAGAAGAAGCCGAAGATCAGGCCGACGATGGTGCCGGTGGAGAAGACCTGCCAGCGCCACGAGTCCTCCTTGGTGGAGGCCTCGGCCAGCGCGGTCGCGCCCGAGGCGGCGATGGAGGCGAACGGGAAGGGCAGCCGCTCCACGTCCGACGTGATCCGGAACAGCATGTAGCCCAGGCCCATCCACTTCATCCGGTCGAAGACCTGGCCGAACAGGATGATGGCAATGGGGAAGAGCCAGGCGGTGTCCCACAGGCTGCGGTGCGCGTAGGCCGGCGAGCCGGGCTGCGGACCGATCCAGGCAGGCAGCAGGTGGACGACGCCCACCATGGCGGGCGACTGCATGATGTACTGGGTCGCGATGAGCGCGCCGAACGGCCCGCCGGAGATGCCCGGCAGCCCGCCGAAGCCGGACCCGGCCAGAGCGCCGGCCATGTAGAACAGGCAGTAGATCTCCTGTCGCTTGAGCGGAAGGAACGAGCGCCGGGCGATCTCGGAGAACAGGACGATCGTCACCCACTGGGCGGCCGCGCCCAGCCCCTGCCCGGCGACCAGGCCGAGGTAGATCGAGCCGGGGAGCATGATGAGGCAGACGAAGAGCATGCCCACCACGACCTTGCCGGTGAAGCCGTTCTCGAACTGTATCTGTTGGCCGCCCTCGTCGTTAGCCGTGTCTTCGGACCGCTCGCGCGCCGATTCGATGTCGTCCGGGGGCGCGGCACCGCGCCCGCGCTTCGTTTTTTGTTCCAGTGATGCCACGGGGGCATGTCTCCTTGTCGAAGCCTCGTCGAAACAGGGCGGGAAAAAGGGGCGAACACGAGGTTCGCCCCTACGGGGCAGGCGTTACAGGGCGGGCGCGACCGCCGCCGTCTCGCCCGCAGCGACCGGGATGGGGGCCGTGCCGACGCCCTCGCCGATCTCCAGGTAGCGTTCGCGTTGGTCCGCCGTCAGGGTGCGCCAGATGAGGAACTGCTTGCGGACGACGTTCAGGAAGCGGCGGTTGACGCGCTTCCAGTTGGACACGTCGCCCGAAACGCGCGTCAGGGTCAGGTGGACGGCGTAGACGTCTTCCAAGTCCGTCGGGGCGGTGTCGAGCGAGATGGTCTGGGACACGCCCAGGTCGAACGGCGCGAGCCAGATGCGGCCGGTCAGCCGGTAGCCCGTGCCGCCCTCCATCATCTCGCGGCCCGTGCGGATGTCCTGGGTCAAGAAGTCGCCCACGGACTGTTCCTCGTAAGCCCGGAACCACTCGGCCAGGAACTGGTTGATGCCGGGGGCCTGCGCGCCCGCCACGGCGAAGGGCAGGGAGAGCTTCCAGACGTCGCCGTCCGGCTCGGGCACTTTCCACGTCCGGTCCACGGCGGGCGTCGCCACCTCGGACGCCTTGCGGGCGGGGAAGATGGTGGACAATAAGACGACCGCGACGACCAGGCCGATGGCGAGTTCGGCGGACGTGGACGAGAAGTTCAGGTACAGGCCGGGCAGGATATGGAAGACGGAGATCGCCTTGGCCAAGCCCTGGCCGATCAGGTAGCCCGACACGGCCCCGATGATGCCATAGACCAAAGCCTCGGCGATGAACAGCATGGCGATGTTGGACGGCGACAATCCAATGGAGGAGAAGATCGCGATCTCCTTGACCCGCTCGAAGACCGACCCGAGCATCGTGTTCAGGACGATCAGGGCGGCGATCAGGATGGGGATGATGATGTTGATCAACCCCTGCGACGAGGTCGCCCCGATGGCCGAGAAGCGGTGGTTGTCGGTCGAGTCGATGACGGTCCCGTTGGCCTGCTTTTTGAAGCCGCCCGCATACAGGTTCAGGTCCAGGCGCGGCATCAGGTCTTGCAGCTCGGTGTAGACGGTCGGCCCGGACCCCATGTTGATTCCGACCGATTCGAGGCTGCCGCCGAGGTTGATCAGGGTCGTGTACGGCACATACAGGACGGCGTCCGGGTCCAAGTGCAGATATTCCTGGAAGCCCTGGGAGGCCGCCGACTGCGAGGACGACGAGGACGAAGAGCTGCTCTGGCTCTGCTGGGCCTGGTAGTCCACGGGCGTCAGGGTTTCGTTGTCCAGGTCCTTGATGGCCTTGAACTTGTCCGGGTCCATGATGCCGATGACGAGGTACGGCACGCCGCTGAAGTTGACCGTCACCCGGCCCACGTCACTCGGGGCGATCTGGAGGCTGGCCGCGACCGCCTTGGGGACGACGGCGGCGTAGGTGTCGGTGGCATTGAACCAGCGGCCCTCTGGCCTGCCGTCCGGCCCGGTCATCAGGGCTTTGTCCATGCCCGTGACCTGCGCCTCCTGCGGCGTGAAGCCGGTGACGCCTTTGACGTCGGTGCCGAGGTGCGCGCGGGTCAGGTGCAGGAAGGTGGTCTGGCCGGGCGTCGTGCCGTAGAACCAGGCGCGCGGGGCGACCGGGTAGCGGCTGCCGTACTCGTCGTTGAGCAGCCGGTAGGCCGTGAAGTCCAGGGTGTCCCAGGTCGGCAGCCGGAGCAGCAGGCCCTTGTAGGCGGCGACGCCCGGCGCGGACACGTCGTTGTAGCGGATGGTGTTGACGATCGACGTGAACGACAGTACGGTGAAGGTCAGCAGCACGAGTGTCAGGCAGGTCAGCAGCGTCCGTTCTTTGCGCCGGCGCATGTTGGAGATGCCCAGGGCGAAGGCGGCGAAGGCGATGGAGGCCTTGCCCACGTCGGCCTTGTGGACGCCGGACACGGACTTGTTGAACTGCTTGAGCTGTTCTTCGAACTTGCCCCACACCAGCAGTGAGACGATGACGGACAGGGCCAGCATGACGAACGCGATCAGGATGATCAGCGGGTTGACCGAGCCGATGGCAAAGGCCGGATGGATCTGCGAGAAGACGATGAAGACAGCCAAAAAGATGCCGAAGGCCGCCCCGAGCTGCCGCTTCAGGTCGGAGAAGCCGAAAAGCAGCCGCTCCAGGAAGTAGGCGAAGGGGATCAAGAGGAACAGGTAGAAGATGACCCCCTGGACCACGTCGTTCGCCGTCTGCTGCACCTGCGGGTAGACGCGGGCCTCGTTCGCCCAGGCCTGACGGCTGTAGGCGTCGAACAGCTCGTAATCTTTCTTCTGGTAGGCCTCCAACGCCTGCTGAATCTCGCCCGCCGCCTGGTCGTGCAGGAACGTCACGGGGTTGGTCTTGTCGCCGAGTTGGACGATGCGGAACCGGGCCAGATTCTTGATTCGGAAGTCGTCCAGGCTCCACATGTCCTTGGCGACGCGAAGGGAGGTGTTGTTGATCGCGCCGTAGCGGACGATGTCGTCCGGGTTGTTCGGGTCGGGCGGCTTGTTGTAGTTCGCCAGCCGGGCGGAGGGTACGCCGACGGCGTAGCCGATGCCGGTGGGGTGGTCGGGCGTGGAGTTGATGAGCAGGAACCGGATGGCCGGGCCGTCGCCCGCGATGACCTTGAGCCGCGTCGTGGTGTCCGGAGGCGAGAACAGCGTCAGCAGGCCCTGGCCGCGCTGGATGCCGTACTGGCGCGGCTCGCTGTCCGAAGCGCCGTCGAAGACGCTGATGTCGTTGACGCGCTTCAGGGCACCCTGGTTGACCAGCTCGTAGATGGTGGTGGCGACGCACGGGAAGACGATGACCTGGGTCTGTTTGAAGTCGCTGGTCAGGTCGAACTCGATGGGGTAGTTGGCCGCGCCGTTGACCCCACGGTCCGGCGCGTAGTCCACGTCCCCCCGGTTGCCCAGGCTGTCGTCGGCCGGGTGCAGCCGGAAGGCGTCCAGGTGCATCTTCCCGTCCGGCGCGAACCGAAGCCCGCCGCCGTTGGAGATGACCAGGGGCATGCCAACGAAGTCGAAGGCCGCCGTGCCGGGGGCGGTCGCCTGAATCAAGTTGGTGCGGACGCCGGTCGAACTCGTCCACTGGCAGCCGACCACGGCCAGAGTGTCCGTGATGGGCTTGTCGGGGACGAAGTTGGTCTTGGGGTCGAACAGCAGGACGCGGCCATGCAGGCGGCTGTAGCCGAGCCTCAGCCCTTGCCGGGTCCAGGCGGGCCAGGTGGGGACGGGCATCAGCGAGGCGGCGCTGTCGGGCGTGATGGCGTTCGGGTCGTTGGTGTCGTTGAGGACGTGCCAGTATTCGCAGGCGAGGGTCTTGGTCTGGGTGGCGAGGTTGACGACGTTGACCGTGGGCAGGGTGTCTGCGGGGGTGTCCACCTTCTGCCGGGCGTCGTCTGTGGTGGCGAAGGTGATGCCCTTGCCGCCCGCCATCGTCGCCGTCTCGGCGTCAAAGTCGAAAAAGCCGGGGAGGTAGTTGCGCCAGCCCTTGCCGTTCGCGCCGTTGACGCCGTCGGCGAAGGCGACGGCGGGGTCGAACCCCAACACCTGCCCGGCCTTCTCGGCGTTCTCGCGCATCGTCCGCCCGATGTCCGAGAAGTCGCTCTGGATGTCCTCGCGGTAGTCGTAGAAGTAGCCCTTGTAGAAGACGCCCACGCTGCCCGTCTGCGAGGACAGGTCCAGGCCGGAGAACAGCAGGAGGTCGGTCCGGTCAGGCAGGCCGGCGTGGAAAACGCCGTGCTTCACCGTGTCGAGCGTGGAGACGGGCCGCCAGTCGTCCAGGTGCTTGTCTACGAAGGTCCGCGCCCCCTGGATGCCCAGAAAGTGTGCGCCGCTGGCGACGAACTGGACTGTCCGCTTGGGTGGGTGCGCTTTGAAGGCGCGCGCCAGTTCCAGCATGGCCGCGATGCCATCCGCCGCGTCCGCACCGGGTGCCTGGGTCGGGACGATGGACATGGAATCGAAATACGACTCGATGACGATGTTCTGGCCGGCCAGCGGCCCCGTTCCGGGGATGGTGCCGACGATGTTGGCGGCGTCGCGGGTCTGCCAAGGGTTGTCGCAGGTGAGGTGGACCGCAAAGCCCGGCGTCGTCAGGGCCGCGGACTGGAGCAGGGCGGCGTCGCCGCGCGTGATCCAAAACCGGGGCATGTTGATAGGCAGGCGCAGGAACTTCAGCTCGCCCTCGCCGCGCTGGATCTGGTCCGGCTCGACGAAGATGATGGCCTTCGCGCCCAGCCGGGCGGCGTTCTGCCAGTCCACGCCGCAGTTGAAGTCCAGCAGGACGATACTGCCCTCGACGGGCTTGCCCCGGAAGGCGCGCAGGTCGCCCCGCCCGGCGTAGATCAGGGGGCCGTCAATGCCCGAGGCCGGCAGCGTGGAGGTGCGGACGAGGTTCGGCCAGAGCGGCTGCAAGGCCAGCGGCCGGGCCAGGCCCGCGCCCTGCACGGACGCGCCGTTGTCGGCGGGGACGGTGACGGGGAAGGTCTCCTCGTGGACGTTCGCCGCGCCGAGTATCTGCTTCATCTGGGCCAGCACATAGGCACGCGCCTGGTCGCCGCCCGGCGACCCGGCCATGCGGGAGTGGGCGATGACGGGTGCCCCGGCGGGCTGGTTGGGGACGGAGTAGTGGATGCCCGACAGGTCGGCGATGGTTCTGGACAATCGGGCGGGGCTGACGCCCCCGGCCAGGGCGACGTAGTTCCTGGCCGCCTCGGGGTCTACTTTAATCTTGGGCTGGTCGGCGCGCGCCCCGGTCAAACACGGCATCAGGGCCAGGGCCATGAGCAGGCACCGGCAGAAGAAGAAGCAGGAACGGGAACGCGCGCCGGGAGCGCGCTGGAAATCCTTCATTGGCGGGTCTATCCTTGGTGGGCGGCCCGGCGCAGCACCGTCGGGCGCGCGGGCCGCTAAGGTCAAGCGGACGTTAAGAGGGCCAAATCGCAAGCACATTCATAATATCACAAACCCACAAAAAAGGCAATAGGCCAAAACGCGGGGAAGCGGCAGCCCTCCGGCCACACAACAAAGCGCCCCGCCGGCGCTTGCGCCGGGGTGGGTGCTTTGTGCTATACTCTCTCCGTGACTACCTCTACAAAACCCGGTGACACCGGCCTGCTCGTCGTCGTCTCCGGCCCGTCCGCCGTCGGCAAGGATACCGTCCTGGATGCCCTGCTCTCCCGCGCCGACCTGCCGCGCCCCGTCCAGAAGTGCGTTACCACCACGACCCGCGCGCCGCGCCCGAAGGACGGCGGGCGGGGGATGGAGGAGGACGGCGTGGACTACCACTTCGTCAGCCCCGCCCGCTTCAACGAGATGGTGGCCCACGACGAGCTGCTGGAATACGCCGAGTACGCGGACAACTACTACGGGACGCCGCGCGCCTGGGTGTCCGAGCGGCGTCGGCTCGGGATCGACGTCATCCTCAAGATCGAGGTCCAGGGCGGCCTGATCGTCCAGGAGAAGGCCCCCGACGCCGTGCTGGTCTTCTTGCAGCCTCCGTCGCTGGAGGAGCTGGAGCGCCGCCTGCGCCACCGCCGGACGGACAGCGAGGACCAGATCGCCAAGCGGCTGCTGCACGCCCGCAAGGAGATGGCCCAGCGCCCCCACTACGACTACGCCGTGACCAACGACAGCGTGGAAGACGCCGTGGACGCCATCCGGGCCGTCCTGCGCGCGGAACACTGCCGCATTCATAACGGGGCCGCCGATGTCTGAGAACCCTAAGCGCGTCGTGTTAGGCGTATCCGCCTCCATCGCCGCCTACAAGGCCGCCGACCTTGCGAGCCGGCTGGTCAAGAGCGGCGTCGAGGTCTTCCCGGTGATGACGGCGGGGGCCGCGAACTTCGTCCAGCCCGCGACGTTCCGCGCCTTGACCCACCACCCCTGCCCCATTGACACGTTTGAAGAGCCGTTCCCCGGCGAGATCGCCCACATCTGGCTCGCGCGCAACTGCGACCTGTTCGTCATCGTGCCCGCCTCCATGAACGTCATCGCCCGGCTCGCCAACGGGCTGGCCGAGGACATGCTGACTGCCTCGGCGATGGCCTGCACCGCGCCCATCCTGCTCGCGCCGGGCATGAACACGGGCATGTGGAACAACCCGGCCACGCAGGCGAATTTGGCGAAGCTGCGCGACTACGGCTACTACTTCATCGAGCCGACGACCGGGCGGCTGGCCTGCCGGACGGAGGGCGTGGGCCGAATGGCCGACGTGGAAACGATCTTCAGCGCCATCCAGGAGATGCTGGCCCGTTCGGGATCGTGGGCGGGGCGGAACGTCCTGGTGACGGCGGGGCCGACGCGCGAGCCGCTGGACCCGGTCCGCTTCCTGTCTAACCGGTCATCGGGCAAGATGGGCTACGCGCTGGCCGAAGCCGCCCGCGTGCGCGGGGCGAGCGTCACGCTGGTTTCCGGTCCGACGGCTTTGGCCGCGCCGGGGGGCGTGGAGTTCGTCCGCGTGGAGACGGCGGCGCAGATGCGGGACGCCGTGCTGCCGCGCGCCGCCGGGGCAGACCTGATACTGGCCGCCGCCGCCGTCGCGGACCACCGGCCCGCCGAGTTCGCGGCGCAGAAGGTCAAAAAAGATGCCGGGGCCTATGCCCTGCCGCTGGCATCGAACGACGACATCCTGGCCGCCCTGGGGCGCGCAAAGCGGGCAGGCCAGACATTGGTCGGGTTCGCGGCGGAAACCGAGAACCTCCTTGACAACGCGCGGGGCAAGCTGACGGCCAAGAACCTGGACTGGATCGTCGCTAACGACGTGACGGCGGAGGGGGCGGGCTTCGACGGGGACACGAACGTCGTCACCCTGCTCGGGCGCGGCGGGGGCGAGACTGCCCTGCCGCTGCTGACCAAGCGCGAGGTCGCCGAGCGGATACTGGACGCGGTGGGCTGAGGAGAAACAACAGCAAAAGAGGGCGGGGGCCATGCCCCCGCCTCTTTTTTGGTTCTTTTATTGCACGGTGGGGGTGAGGGCGGCGGGCGGCGCGGAGGCGCGCTTCAGGGTCGAAGTGACCTTCATGTCCATGTTCACCGGGGCGTTCGCGCCGGGCGGCGTCATGTTCATGGTGATGTTGGCGCGGCCGGTCTGCCCGATGATGGCCCCGGCGTCTACGTCGAACCGCATCGTCCCGGTCCCCGTGACGTTCCCCTTCATCGGAGGGCCTGCGGGTGCCGCCCCCGCCGCAGTGGCGGAGGTGTCGAACGCGCCGCTGGTGGTCTGCTTGATGATCGCGACCGTCTTGCCGCCGGTCGTGTCCAGACTCAGCAGCGTGAAGCCGGCGGCGATGTTCGTCCCCATCATGCCCATGGCGACGGCGCTCTTCCAGGTGTCCCCGGCCTTGACGGGACCGTCCGGGAACTGGCCCAGGCTGCCCATCGGGTTCATGTGGGTCATGTCCATGCCCGGCATCGGCCCCGCCGCACTCATGCCCTCGCTGGGCGTGAAGGACACCGTCTTGCCGGTCGGCAGGATCACCATCGTCCCGATCGTCTTCATCTGGGCCAGCTTCTCGGGCGGCGTGGGCATCGTCTGCCCGTTCATGCCCATCTGCATCGCGTCCAGCCCGACGTCAAGCGTCGCCGCGCCGTCCGAAGCCTGGACGGACTTGACCGTCTGGTGCATCAGCATCTGCATGTGGATGTGGAGCGGCATCCCCGCCCCGCCCTGCCCGGTCAGCAGGGTGCCGTCGGTGTCCGTGGTCAGCGAGTAATACAGAGTCTGCCCCGGCGTGAACTTGAGCCGCAGCGGGACGGCCGAAGCCGCCGAAGGGGTGGCCGTGGGTGCCGCCGTCGGCACGGCGGGCGGCACGGGCGGGGCGGCCTGTGCGTGTGCGGCGAGCGGAGAGGCGGCAAGCATTAGAGCTGCCGCGAGTGAATAGCTGTTGTTCTTTGTCATTGTTCTGGCTCCTGGTTTCCCTGAAAACGGAAATAGTTGTCGCCGATCTTGATCTCGTCCCCGAGGTTCAGGATGGCGCGCTGGACGCGCATCCCGTTGACATACACGCCGTTCGCGCTGCCGAGGTCCATCACCGTCCATTTCCCCTGGTCGTCGCGCTGGACGCGGGCGTGCTGGCGCGAGACGGTGTTTTCGGCCAGCACGATCTCGCTGTCGCCGTCGCGCCCGATGGTCAGGTCGCCCAGGGTCAGCGCGAACGTGCTGCCCGCCGCGATCCCCTGCAAGCCGACGAGGGAAGGCCCGCCGGGCGGCATCAGCTCCAGCCCGCGCGGGGCGCCTGTCGCCGCGACCGCAAGCCCCGCCTCTTCCGGGACCGGCTCCGGCGCGCGCCTGGTGGGCACATAGGCGGTGATCTTGTCCTGGTCCTCCGCTGCCTCCAGGGCGGCGGGTTCCGGGGCCTCGATGCCGAGCCGCCGGGCCACCAGCCGCAGCGGCTCGCCGCGCGTCTTGACGAGCTGGACGACGACCCATAGGACGCCCGCCGCAAGGGCCAGGCTGAACAGGCCGGTCACGAGCCGCCCCACCCCGCCCGCACGGTCCGGGGCGGGCGCGGGGGACGGCGGGATGACGATCACGGCGGGAGCGGCGGGAGTCGCAACGGGGGCGGGGGCAACCGGCTGGAAGTCCGCCACGGCCAGCGTGATTGGGGCAGGGACGCCACCCGCCCCGACCGTGACGGCTCGGGCGGCAACCTGTCCGGTGTGGGCGTCCAGCACGAGCAGGCGGTCACCAGCCGTCAAAGTGGCGGCGATCTTGATACTGGCTTTACCGGAAACGCCGATAGGAAGAGCCGTGACGGCCCCGGCCTTCGACTGTATCCAATACGAGTACGCCCCGCTGTCCGGCAGCGTCAAGGTCAGCGGCGGGGCGGCTATGGCGGACGGGGCCGACGCCAGCAGGCAGAAGGCGGAGAGGAGCGCGAAGAGTCTAGTCATAAGTGGGTGCCTCGGCATGGCAGTGGGCGATGGCGGCGGGCAGGTGGTCCAGGAGGTCGGTCGCGATCAGCCCGGCCGGCCCGCCCTGTTCGGCGGCGGTCAGGTCCCCGGCCAGACCGTGCAGGAACGCGCCCGCCGCTGCCGCCTCCCAGGGTTCGAGCTTACCGGCCAGCAGGGCGGCGATGACGCCCGAAAGCACGTCCCCCGACCCGCCGGTCGCCATGCCGGGGTTGGAGGTCGTGTTGACGGCGAGCCGCCCGTCGGGACCGGCGATCAGCGTCCGCGCCCCTTTCAGCAGGACGGGGCAGCCATAGTCGCGTGCGGCCTGCTCCACGGCGGCCCGGCGGTCGGCCTGCACGGTTTTCGTGTCCGTCCCCAGGAGCCGCCCCATCTCGCCCGGATGGGGGGTCAAGACCGTCGCGGCGGGCCGGCTCTTGACCACGGACGCGCCCCGGTCCGGCTCCAAAGCCAGGCAGTTCAGTGCGTCGGCGTCTATGACCAGCGGCACCGGGCAGCGGGCGACGAACTCGCGGACGAAGGCGCGCGTCTCCTCACTGTCCGGCCCGCCCAGGCCCGGCCCGAGCGCGGCGGCCGTGCCCTTGGCGGCAAGCTTCAAAGCCGCTTCTACGGCGGACCGCGCGAACGTGCCGCCCTCGGTCTGTGCTAGCCCGCGCGTCATCACGACCGGGCTGACGCGCGCCATGAGGGCGCTCTGGATGCCTTCCGGGACGGCCAAAGTCACCAGACCTGCGCCGGTCCGGGCCGATGCCTCGGCGGTGAGTGTCGGTGCCCCGACGAACCCGCTCGACCCGGCGAAGACGGTCACATGGCCGAACTGCCCTTTGTTGCTGTCCCGCCCGTTGACGCGGGCCGGCAGCCAGCCGTTCACGTCGGCGGCCTGGGTTTCGCCCACCAAAACGTCGTCCGCCGCCATCACCTGCCGGGGCATGCCGATGTCGGCGACGACCAGTTCCCCGACGTATTCCGCGCCGGGGTAGACCATCAGGCCGAACTTTGGCAGCGCGAACGACACGGTCAAAGTCGCCTTGACGCAGGCTCCTTCCACCCGGCCGGTGTCGGCGTCCAGACCCGACGGCACATCCACGGCGACGATGGGGCAGCCGCCCTCGTTCATGGCGTTGATGACCTCGGCCAGTGCGCCCGTGACGCCGCCCTTGATCCCGGTGCCGAGCAGGGCGTCCACGATCAGTTCGGCACCGCCCCTGACCTGGGGGGCGTCGGAGGCGAGGAAGTTCAGCCCGAACCGCACCGCCATCTTGAAGTTCGCGGCGGCGTCGCCGGTCAGCGCGAGCGGGTCCGCCGCCAGCCACACCTCCACGTCCGCGCCGAAGCGCGTCGCCAGGTGCCGCGCGACCGCCAAGCCGTCGCCGCCGTTGTTGCCCTTGCCGCAGACGACCCCGATGCGCTGGCCGCGCAGCGGCCCGAACCGCTCGGCGATCACGTCCACGACGCGCAGGGCCGCGTTCTCCATCAGGACGAGGCTGGGGACGCCGTAGTCCTCGATAGTGCGCCGGTCCATCTCGCGCATCTGCGCCGCTGTGGTCAGTTTGAGCATCAAAACACCCCCGCGATCCGCGCCCGCTCCGCCTCATCAATCGGCGAAACGCCTACGGCCCCGACGTTCTCCTCCACCTGCGCCGCCGTCTTTGCGCCGACGACGACGGAAGAAACGGCCAGATCGTCCAGAACGAAGCGCAGGGCCGCCTGCGCCGGCGTCCGCGCACCATCCCGATTTAGGAAATCCAGTTGGGCCGCCGTCTGCGCCATCGCCGCCACATATTCGGGCGGCAGGGAGGCCCGGATGTCGCCTTCGGGGAACCGCGCGTCGGGACCATACTTGCCGGCCAGAAACCCGTTTGCCAGCGGCTCCCGCGCGAGAACGCCTACCTTGCGTTTGCGCGCCAGCGGCAGAAGCTCTGTCGTCGCGCCCTGGTAGAACAGGCTGTAGCCGACCTCCAAGACATCTACGGGCAGGCTGTTACGCAGCAGCCAAACCCCGTCCTCCGGCTCGGCCACCGAAACCCCGACCCACTTGATTTTTCCGGCCCGGCGCAGCGCGTCCAGCGTTTCCCAGACACGGAAGCGGTCCAGGTCTTCCACGGGCGGGTTCATCAGCAGGAACACATCCAGCGCCTCCCGCCGCAGCCGGGTGAGGCTCTGCTGCACGGCATGGGCCAGGGCCAAAGGCGTCCAGTCCGGTTCCAGCGTCCCGTCTTTGCGGTAGAAGTTGATGCCGCCCTTGGTGACGATGACCGGCGGCGGGCCGCACCACTCGGTCAGGACCTCCCCCAGCAAGGCCTCGCTGTGCCCATGTCCGTAAACGTCGGCGGTGTCGAAGAGCGTGACGCCAAGCTCCAGCGCCCGGCGCAGTGCCGCCTTGGAGACGGCGTCGTCGGTCTCCCCGTAGGAGTTGCCCCACCCGTTGCCGCCGATGGCCCAGCCGCCGAAGCCGATCTCGGACACCGAAAGCCCCGTCCTGCCCAGCCGCCGCGTTCGCATCAGGCGGACGGTGCCCCGAACGGCCGCTTGGCCTTCAGCTTCTCGTCCAGCCGCTTCGCCTCGGCGCGGGCCGCCAGGTACGCCTTGGCATCGAAAGCCGGGAACCGGCCGCCCAGGCCCATCGCCACGTCGTCCGGCAGGTCCAGGCCGGTCACCTGGTCCAGAAACTCCGGCTCCCGCGCGACGACGGCGGTCAGGTACAGTATCCCAGTGTCAAACAAGATCTTCGTGTTCTGCGGCGCGTTGGGCGTCTGCGCCCGCAGGCTGACGCCCTTCTGGAAGGCGTAAAAGCACAAGGTTTTGTAGCGGTCTAGGTTCAAGTCACGGGTTCCTCGAAATCAGTATACCCAACAGTCCGCCCGGAATGTGGCACGGCAGCCGGACAAACGCTTTGTGTCTCCTGCTCGGCAGGGGCCGCCCGATTCGCGCCCGGTTTCGGGTACAGTGGTTGCGCCATGACCCAAACCGCGTTTATCCCGAACACCGAGGCCCCCGCCGCTTCGCCCGTGAACCAGAAGACCGTCTACGTCATCTTCAACCCGGTCTCGGGCAAGAGCGACCCGGAGGGGCGCAAGAAGGTGATCTCCGACGCCCTGGCCGCCCACGACTACACCTGCCAGTTCATCGCCACCACGAAGGAGCAGGGCGCGAAGGCCTGCGCCGAGGAGGCCTTGCGGCTCGGCGCGGACCTACTGGCCGTCTCGGGCGGCGACGGGACCGTCATGGAGGCCATGTCCGCCCTGGTCGGCACGGACACCCCCATCGCCGTCTTCCCCGCCGGGACCGGCAACCTGCTCTCCATCAATCTCGGCATCCCGACCACCGTTCCCGACGCCGTGGATGTCGCCCTGGGCGGAAACCTGTATGCCCTGGACCTCGCCCGCACGGGGGACGGCCGGTACTTCGCCATCATGGGGGGCCTGGGCATGGACGCCCAGATGATCGCCGATGCCGACCGGGAGGCGAAAAACAAGATGGGCAAGATGGCCTACTTCGTCGCCGCCGTCAAGAACCTGCCCCGCCGCCGGCTCCGCGTGGAGATCACCCTGGACGACCGCCCGCCCCTGCGCCGCCGCGTCAAGTCCGTCCTGCTGGCGAACATGGGCAAGATCACCGGCGGGCTGGACGCCATGCCGACCGCCTCCCCCAACGACGGCCTGCTGGACGTGGGCCTGCTGAAAGCGGCCACGCTCGGCCACTGGGTCCACCTGATGGGGAGCGCCCTGCTGGGCCGCGCCCACCAGGACCCCTCCCTGGAGGTCTACCAGGCCCGCAAGGTGGTCCTGCGCCTGCGCCGTCCCCAGCCCGTCCAGTTCGACGGCGAGGACGGGGGCCGGACGCGCGAGTTGACTGTCGAGATCGTCCCCCACGCCGTCAATGTGCTGATCCCCGAGGCCGCGCCCGGCACCCAGGAGGCCCAGGACCTCCCGCCCGCCGTCGTCGCCGAGCGGACCGCCAAGCGCCGCCTGCTGGTCCCCCTGGCCCTGCTCCTGCTGGCCGTCGGGTCTGCACTGGCCTGGCGGCAGCGCAAACCGTAGGGGCGCGATTCATTGCGCCCCCTTCTATCATCGCGCCCTCCTCTACTACTGCGACTGGGACAAAGACGCCCAGCCACTTGCTAGAGTGGGTCGGACGGCCGAGTGTCAGGCACCGAGCATTGTGAAGCCGCGGGCAGTCCTGGCCTTGACGAGACATACTCTTGTGCGTCATCCGCGCTGAATGCGAAGACGCGGCACCCCTGCTCCCATGCTTTTTTCAGCATCACTTTCGCTTCCGCTCTGGCCTCCTCCGCAGTGAGTTCTCCTGGGTGGCTCCAAATCAGCATCGCCAGGTTGTGAGTTGCAGTCCCGATCCCCTGGTCAGACGCCTTTGTTAGCCACTTGATGGCCTCCGGGTTATCCAGTTCTTCCCAGAGTGCCATTTCCTCCCTGCTGAGGCGGCTCCACCCATCCTCATCCTCCGGCTTGGGAAACCTGTAGAGGCTGTCCGTATACAGAAACCCTACACAGGCCTGTGCCTCCGCGTTCCCAGCCTCGGCTAACGGCAGCAGAATGGCGAGTGCGGCGGAGTAGTTATTAGCCTCTACGGCGGCCAGCCCATGTTGGAACTGCTCCTGATCGCTTTGCACGCGGCGATACCTCATAAACACCGGAACCGGCGCGCTCACAGCGGCAGCATTTGCGCCTGCCCCGTGTCCGCCGAGCGCAGGCCCGCCTCCAGAATCTCCTGCGCGTCGCGGCTGACCTGGGCGGAGCAGAAGCCCTCGATGGGTGCCCCCGTTTCCAGGCAGTGCAGGAGGTATTCGGGGGCGTTCCGGTGCGGAGCGACGGGGGCGGGGGGCGTGATCGTCTCGGCCGCGTGGCCGGGGCGCTGCCAGACCACCTTGTCGCCCGCGACGGACAGCGAGCCGCCTACCCCGTAGGCGATGGGGTTCGCGCCCTCGGCGTAGGGGACGGTCTGGGTCCAGGAGGCCTCGGCGATGCCGAAGGCGTGAGGGTACTTCATCAGGATGATGGCGTTGTCGTCGGGGACGGGGTAGTCCTTGACGAACACGCCGCGCATCCCCATCACCTGCGTCGGGACGCCGAGGAAGCGGGCGTTCATGTCGGCGGCGTAGCCGCAGTAGTCCATCAGGGCACCCGCGCCGTTCTTCTCGGCGTCGTACAGCCACTCGTAGAAGAACGGGTCGCAGCCGATCTCCTTGGGGCCGTTGTGGGCGGACCGGTACTTGAGGTAGGTGATCGCACCGATGTCGCCCGCGACCAACCGGCGCTCCCACTCCTGGATCGCCGGGGACCAGGCCGTCGGCCAGTTGATCAGCAGGCGCGTCCCGGCCTCCCGCGCGGCCCGCAGCATCCGGTCCGCCTGGGCCAAGGTCGCCGCCATCGGCTTCTCGCTGATGACGTGGATGCCCTTCGCGGCGCAGGCCTCCACGATGTCCGCGCCGACGCTGTTCTCCGAGGCGGCCTGCACGATGTCCAGATCTTCTTTGGCGATCATCTCCTGCCACGAGTCGTAGACCCGCGCGATGCCGCCCGCCCGTGCCCGCTCCCGCAGGGGCGCGTTGACGTCCCCCGCCGCGACCAGCTCCACGTCGGGCAGCGCCTCCCAGTGATTCAGCTCGCCCCAGACGTGGTCATGCACCATCGTCGCCACGCCCACTTTGTACGTTTTCGCCATGCCGTCCTCCCGTCCGTTCACCTTGCGGTAAGGATACGCGGCGCGTGGCTGAATCTCCTTTGCCTCTTGCGCTCCGGCCTGATTTCGTATATAATAAAGTGTAGAAGAGGGCGGGCCGGAAGATTGGCCCGCGCGGAAGGAACACGTATGACATTTCTCCATGAGCATCGGGGCTTGACGCGGCGGCTGTGCCTGGCCGGCGCGGGCGCGGCCCTGGTCGCCCTGCTGGCCGGGTGCGGCGGCGGGGGCGGCAACGGCAACAACGACGGCGGCACGACTGGCACCACGGGGACCAGCAGCGGCACGACAGGAACCACGGGCACGACCGGGACGACCGGCACTACGGGGACTACAGGCACCACGGGAACGACAGGGACGACCGGCACCAACTCCGGCAGCAGCAGCCCGCCCGCCCCGCCGATCCTGCCTTTCATACGCAAGTGAGTCCGCGCAGCCTGCGACTGCTCCTGGGTCTGCTGGGGGCGGCGTTCGTCGCCCTGACCGCCTGGTCCCTACGCTACTTTTCCCATTCCCAGATGCTCACCGCTTTGGGACAGGACTACGCCCAGCCCGGCCTGGGACAGATCGGGCTGAAGGCAGGGGATGTGCTTGTGGTCGCGCACGAGCAGGGGCGGCGGCGCTGGCGCGTGTCGGCCCGGACGCTGACCCTGAGCCGCGACCGGCGCTCGGTGAGCGTGGACGGCATCAAGCAGGGGACCTTGTACGGTGCGGACGGGAAGCCGGAAATCTCGCTGGACGCCGGCCACGCCCTCTACGCCACCCCGTTCGGCCAGATCGGGACGGGGGCGATGGGGACATTGCGGGTGGACGGCGGCGTCCGGGCCATCCTCCTCAGCGCCCAGCGTCCCGTCCTGACCAGCCGGGCGCTGGCCTGGGATGCGGCCCGCAGTGAGTTGTCCAGCCCCGGCCCGGTCACCGCGTCCGTCTCCCGGCTGTCAGTGACGGCAGGGAACGGCACCTACGACAAGCCGCCCGGCGCGGCGACTGAGTCCGCGCGCGGCACGTTGCGGCTCGGCGGTGGCGTCCGCGCCCTCCTCCACAGTGCGCGCGGCCCGGTCACTCTGGACTGCCCCGGCCTGACCTGGGACGCCGCCCAAAATGAGGTGCAGAGTCTGGGGCCGGTGACGGCCCTCATCCCTGGCGACCGTGGCACGGCGACCGTCACCGCCGCCGAGGCGAACACCAAGACGGGCTACCTGACGCTGCACGACTTCCGGGGAACAGTTCGGTTGCCCAAAGGGGTAGAATGAACATCATGCGTACCCAGCGACCACTCCTCCAGCGACCGTACCTCTGGGGCGTCCTCCTTCTGGCCATCCCCGTCCTGGTGACGGGCCGGACCGGGGGGACGCTGCGTGCCGCCCCCGCGCCCGCCCCCAAGCCGCCCGGCGACATCGGTGTACAGGCCGGGCTGACAAAGTACCTCGCCGACCCGCGTATGACTGCACTGAGCGAGGGCATCCAGTTCACGCAGGACGACGCGGTCATGAAGACCGATCACGCCACCGCCCTCCACGACAAGGACGGGAGCCTCCTGAGTGCCGACGCGCCCGGCCCGGTCCACCTATACGATCCACAGGATGACCTGACGGGGCAGCACGGGACGATAGACTTCACCAGCCACCTTGCGAAGCTGTCCGGAGACGTGATCCTGCGCGTCACGCCCGGCAAGCGTGAGGCGGAGGCCCCCGACGGATCCCCGCGCCGCCAGTTCAAGGACCCGGCCACGGTGACCTGCGCCCTGATGACCTACGACTACAGGCGCAAGGTCGGCAAGATCCCCGGCCCGCTCACGGTCCGCCAGATTATCCAGCGCCCGGAAGGGGCGCTGACCCGCACCCTGACCGCCGACACCGGCCTCTACAGCGGGCGGGCGCAGACCATCCTGCTGGCCGGCACGGTTAAAGGGGAGGACAGCGACGGTAACGTCATCAACGCGGACACCCGCGCCAGCGGCAAGCCCATCGTCATCGGCATCAAGGAAGGGTCCGAGTACCTCAGCGTCCCGTTCAAAACCAACGGCCGGTTCAAAGTGAAGCCGCAGGCGGATGACGGCAAGGAGGGCGGGGACGGCCTGGATGAAGTGCCGCCCGTCCCGCCCGCGCCCGTGTCGCCGTCGGGCAGCGTGCCCAATACCATCACGAACATCGCGCCGCCCGCCCCGGCATCCACACCGGCCACGCCGCCCGCGACAGTCACGCCTCCTGCATCGGCTCCGCCCGCCACAGGAACCGCGCCACCCGCCCCGGCGGGGACGGGCAAGCCGTGAGCGACATCCTGCACGGGATCGCCGCCCGGCCCGGCGTCGCCATCGCGGTCGCCGCCCGCCTGCATGACGACCTCGGCGTGCCCTCGCTCGCCCCCGAGCGGCTGCGGCGGCTCGGCGAGCGGCTGCGCTCCTACGGCGTAGACAACCCCGAGCCGGAGCAGATCATCGTCGTCGCCGACCGCATCCCACCCGCCTTCTGGCTGGCCCCCCTGCCCGGCGTCCAGGTGGTCGGGCTAGCGGCAGCTAACACCGCGCCCCTTGCCCCGCCGCCCGATCTGCCCGTCGTGCTGGGGCTGGACGAGGCCGCCCTCGCCGCCATCGAGGAGGACGACATCCTGATTGTGGACGGCGACCGGGGCCGCGTCTATGTCGCCCCCGACGCCGCCACGGTGGCCCGCTACCAGGCCCCGTTCCTTTCCACGCGCCGCTTCTTCCTGGAAGGCTCACACCTGCCCGCCCGGACCGCCTCGGACAACCGCCTGATCTCGGTCCTGTGTTCCGCCCAAACTCTGGCCGAGGCGGAGGAGGCAATGAAGTCCGGCGCGGACGGCCTGGTCGTCCCCGAAGGCAACGACTTCCTGGGGTCCGAGTCCCTGCCTCAGACGGCGGGCGAGCAGGCACAGATGCTGGGCGACCTGGCCCGGATCATCGGTGGCCAGCCGCTCACCCTGGACATCCCGCCGGAGCGGCTGGCCCTGACCGCCCTGGCGCGCGGCGCGGCTCGCCTTCCCCTGCACCTGGTCCTGCGGGACTGGGACGAGCTGCCCGACCTTTTGGGGCGCATTGAGGAGATCGAGGCCGCTCTGGAGCAGGACGACGCCCTGTTCGGCCGGGTCAAGATCGAAGCCGGGCTGGACGCCTCGGATGACGGGGACGATCTGCCCGAGTCGCTGGACGGTTTTTCGGGCGTGTTCGTGGCGGGGAGCATCCTGGACGCCTCCTGGGAACTCCTGCTGCCCGCCGTCGGCCAGGCGCGGCACGCGGGCAAGCCGGTCACGGTCGCCCTGGACGGCGACTGGTGGCCGCAGGTCTTGGGCGACGCCGTGGGCATGGGCTTCAGCCGGCTCATCGTCCCCGCCGCCGCCGTCGCGGACGTCAAGGACGCCGTGCGCGAGCTTTGACGTGATGACCACCCCCCTCGCCGTCACCACCGCCATCAATCCGGGCATCGCTGTTGAGGCGCAGGCCCAGAGCATCGCCGCCGAACTCGGGGCACCCTTCGTCCCGCGCCTCGCCCGCCCCCTGCCCCAGATATTCGAAGCCGCCCAGGCCACGCGCCTGCTGATCGCCGGGGCGGACCACCTGCGCCTGCGGGACGGGGCGACCGGGACGGAATACTACTTCCACCCGAATCTATTCCTAATTCGCGGCTCGAACGTCTTGCGCGGCGTGCCGGACCATTTCCTGGAGGCCACGAGCCTCGGCCCCGGCGATTTGCTTCTGGACTGCACCCTGGGCTTCGCGTCCGAGGCCGCCCTGGCTTCCCTGGTCGTCGGGGAACGCGGGTCGGTCGTCGGCTTGGAGAGCGTCCCCGAACTCGCCGCCGTCGCCCGCGCGGGTGTCCGGGACTTCCCCATGACGAGCGCCATGCTGGGAGCCGCCCTGCGCCGCGTCCGGGTCGTCACCGCCGACAACGGCGCGTACCTGCGCGGCTGCGCGGCGCGTTCGTTCGACGTGGTCTATTTCGACCCGTTCTTTGACAAGCGGCTGACCGGCTCCGAGGCTTCGGTCAGCCCGCTCTTCGTCTTCGGCAACCCCGCCCCGCTCGACCCCGACGCCGTCCGGGAGGCCTGCCGCGTCACCCGCCGCCGCGTCGTCATCAAGCACCCGCGCCACGAGCCGCTGCCCGCTGGGGTGTCGGCGCGGGTCACCGAGACAGTCGGCAGCCGCAAGAGCCGCCTGGTGTACGCGGTGATCAGGGTGTGATGAACCCACTTCCCCCGCATTTTAGGGTACAATTGTCGGGAACATTCATCGCCACAGAGTAAGGTTTAGGACTAATGAGCGATTTAGACGAATTTTATGGACCCAATGCCGGGTATGTACTCGACCTCTACGACCGCTACCAGCAGGACCCCAGCACGGTAGACCCCGCCACCCGCGCTGCCTTCCAGGACTGGACCCCACACGCCGAGACGCCTCACCGCAATGGGTCTGGCAACGGGTCCGTAAACGGCTCCATGAATGGGAGTGCGGCGAATGGGGCGGCGGCGAAGTCCAGCCCGACCGACTTCGCGGCCTGCCCGCTCCCGTCCGCGCCCCCAGCGCCGCCGCAGGTGGACGTGATGAAGATCGTCGGCGCGGCCCGCGTCACCCGGATGGTGCGCGAGCTTGGGCACCTGACCGCCCACGTTGACCCGCTCGGCAGCGAGCCGCCCGGCGACCCCGGCCTGGAACTCGCGACGCACGGCCTGACCACCGAGGACCTGGCCGCCCTCCCGGCCAGCGTTGTCGGCGGGCCGCTGGCCCAGGACGCCGCCAACGCCCTGGAAGCCCTGGGCCGTCTGCGGAAAGCTTATTCCGGCCCCATCGGCTACGAGGACAACCACCTCCAGACACCCGAGGAGCGCGAGTGGATGCGCGATGCGGCGGAAAGCCGGAGGTTCTTCAAGAGCATCGGCACGGCGGACAGGCGCAACATACTGAAGCGTCTGACCGAGGTCGAGTCGCTGGAGAAGTTCCTGCACACGACCTTCGTCGGGGCCAAGCGATTCTCCATCGAGGGCGTTGACATCCTCGTGCCGATGCTCGACCAGATCATCCACGAGGCCGCCCTGAGCCACACCCACGAGGTCGTCATGGGCATGGCCCACCGGGGGCGGCTGAACGTCCTGGCGCACGTCCTGGGCAAGCCCTACACAGACATCCTCCAGGAGTTCAAGTCCTCCAAGCAGGACGAGAGCGCCTCGGTCGCGGGCGGCTCCCAGCAGGGCTACTCGGGCGACGTCATCTACCATGGCGGCGCGCGGCGCGACTTCAGCGACAACGGCATCGAGGAGATGCCGATCACGCTCACCCCAAACCCCAGCCACCTGGAGTTCGTGGACCCGGTCGTCGAGGGACGGGCGCGCGCCGCCCAGGAGGAGCGCAAGAAGCCGGGGCCGCCGGAGCAGAACCCGCAGGCCTCGCTCGCCATCCTGATCCACGGCGACGCCGCCTTCCCCGGCCAGGGCATCGTCCCCGAGACTCTGAACCTGTCCAGCCTGCCCGGCTACTCGGTCGGCGGGACGGTCCACATCATCACTAACAACCAGATCGGGTTCACCACGGCCCCGCGCGACTCGCGCTCGACCTTGTACGCCTCGGACCTCGCCAAAGGGTTTGAGATCCCCATCGTCCATGTCAACGCCGATGACGCCGAGGCGTGCATCGCCGCCGCCCGCATGGCCTTCGCCTATCGGGAGAAGTTCGGCAAGGACTTCCTGATCGACCTGGTCGGCTACCGCCGCTGGGGCCACAACGAGGGCGAAGAGCCGGCCTACACCCAGCCGCGCATGTATGAGATGATCAAGGCGCACCCGACTATCCGCGAGTCCTACGCCAAGCAGCTGGAAAAGCAGGACGTCGTGACGCGCGACGAGGCGCAGGAGATGGTCGCGGCCGTCATGCAGCGCTTGTCGGAGGCCCGGACCAAGCCGACCGGCAAGGGTCTGGGCAAGGGGTCGGCGCTGCCCGAGGGCTTCACCGAACTCGCAAAAAACGTCAAAACGAACGTCCCCGCCGAACGGCTGCGGGCGCTCAATGAGGCGCTCCTGGTCCGCCCGGAGGGTTTCACGCCCAATGCCAAGCTGGAACGGCTGACCTTCCAAGCGCGCCGCGCGGCGATGGAAAGCGGGGAGGGCATCCGCTGGGCGCACGCCGAGACGCTGGCGTTCGCGTCCATCCTCGCCGACGGCACCCCCATCCGGCTGTCGGGGCAGGACTCACAGGCGGGCACTTTCAGCCAGCGCCACTCGGTCCTGCATGACCCGATGACGGGCGAAACCTACTGCCCGCTCCAGGCACTTCCCGAGGCGAAAGCTTCCTTCGCCGTCGTCAACAGCCCGCTGTCCGAGAACGCCGTGCTGGGCTTCGAGTACGGCTACTCGATGCACGCGACCGGCTGCCTCGTCCTGTGGGAAGCCCAGTTCGGCGACTTCGCCAACGGCGCACAGGTGATCGTCGACCAGTTCATCTCTTCCGGGAACGCCAAGTGGCAGCAGACCCCCTCGCTGGTCCTGCTCCTGCCGCACGGCTATGAGGGCCAGGGGCCGGAGCATTCCAGCGCCCGCCTGGAGCGGTACTTGCAGCTCGCCGCCAACGACAACATGCGGGTCGCCTATCCCACGACGGCCGCCCAGTATTTCCACATCCTGCGCCGCCAGGCCGGCCTGCTCTGGGACGCCCCGCGCCCGCTCGTGCTGATGACGCCCAAGGGCTTGCTCAAAGTGGACACCCCCCCGGTCGCCTCCACGCTCCAGGACCTAACCGAAGGCGCGTTCCAGCCCATGCTGGACGACCCGCGCCCGCGCGAGCGGGCGGAGGGCGTGACCCGGCTGGTGCTGTGCAGCGGCAAGGTCTATGTGGACCTGACCGCCAACAAGGATAAGGATAAGGACATCCGCGAGAGGTATGAGGCAGCACAGAACGTCGCCGTCGCGCGTATCGAAGAACTCTACCCCTTCCCCTACGCCGAGTTGGAGAAGATCATGCAGGGCTACCCGAACCTGCGCGAAGTGGTCTGGCTCCAGGAAGAGCCGCGCAACACCGGCGCCTGGGTCTTCGTCTCGTCCCGCATCCGCAGCCTGCTGCCGCCCGGCATGGAGCTGACCTATATCGGCCGCCCGAAGGCGGCAAGCCCCTCCGAGGGGTCCAAGCGCCGCCACGATGTCGAGCAGGGCCGCCTGCTGTCCGCCGTGTTCAGCGAGCTGCCCAAGCCGGGCCGGAACGGCGTCAAAACGAACGGCGCGAAAACGAAAAGGAGCGTCCCTGTCCATGCCAGTTGAAATCCGAGTCCCGCAGATGGGCGAGTCCGTCACCGAAGCCACCATCCTCCGCTGGCTCAAAAAGGAAGGCGAGACGGTCGCCGCCGGTGACCCCGTCGCCGAACTCGAAACCGACAAGGTGAACGTCGAAGTGCCCGCCGACTCGGCGGGCGTCATCCAGTCGTTCGCCCACGCCGAGGGCGACACGGTCGCCGTCGGCGACGTGCTCGCCATCGTCGGCGAGGCCGTCCGCAACGGGACCACTCCCGTTCCGCCCCCTCCCCCGCAGCCCCCAGATCCCGATCCGATAGCCACACCGCTCGCCCGGAAAATAGCCCAGGAGAACGGTGTAGACTTGAAGATGGTGACGGGAACCGGCGAGGGGGGCAAGGTCACCCACATCGACGTCGAAAACTACATCAAGCAGAACACCGGCGGAACGACGACCGGGACGGGCACGGGAACGACGACCGGGACGGGCACGGGAACGACGACCGGGACGGGCACGGGAACGACGACACAAGAACCCCCACCCACCCCCACCCGTCCCGAAGAGCGCGTCCGCATGACGCGCCGCCGCCAGACGATCGCGACGCGGCTGGTCGAGGCCCAGCACACGGCGGCCATGCTGACCACCTTCAACGAGCTGGACATGACCGCCGTCATGGCGATCCGCGCCAAGCGAAAGGACACTTTCAAGGAGAAGAACGGCATCGGCCTGGGCTTCATGTCCTTCTTCACCAAGGCCAGCATCGGTGCGTTGAAGGCATTCCCCCTGCTGAACGCCGAAATCCAGGGCCAGGAGATCGTCAAGAAGGGCTACTACGACATCGGCATCGCCGTCGGAGCCGAGGAAGGCCTGGTCGTCCCGGTCGTCCGCAACGCCGACAAGCTGACTTTCGCCGGCATCGAGAAGGAGATAGCGGGGCTTGCGGGCCGGGCCAAGAACAACACCCTGACCATCGAGGAGATGCGCGGCGGCACGTTCACCATCACGAACGGCGGCGTCTTCGGGTCGCTGATGTCCACGCCCATCCTGAACGCCCCCCAGGTCGCCATTCTGGGCCTGCACAAGATCGAGCCGCGCCCCATCGCTCTGAACGGCGAGGTCGTCATCCGCCCGATGATGTACGTCGCGCTGTCCTACGACCACCGCATCGTGGATGGCAGCGAGGCCGTCCGCTTCCTGGTCCGCATCAAAGAGCTGATCGAAGACCCCGAGGCGCTGCTGCTGGAAGGGTAGTCCTAGACGTAGGAGAGCCGCCCCGGCCTATGGCCGGAGCGGCTTTCTGGTGTCCGTCAATGTGGCACGTTCAGGAGGGACCGGAAGCCATCGGGACGGCGAGACACACGGCGATGCCGAGCCGAGTGGTTAAAAACCACTCGCTCGGAGAAGCGTCCTGCGGACGGGCAAAGGCGGTGCGCGGGTCCAGTCTTGTGTCCGAAGGACACCTGGCCTAGCGAGTGGTTTTCAACCACTGGGCTTCTCCACCAGAAACCGTATCACCTCAGCCCGGTATGTCGAAATCGGTGTGGTCCTTCGTCGGGCTATCCTTCGTCTTGACCGGCTTGCCCTTCTTGTCTAACTGCACCGGCGGCGGCAGGAACTCGATGGCGGGAAGCTGGGTGCCGCTGGGGTGGAAGGGGACGCGGCTGAGGCAGAAGGCGTCAATCGCCAGGGCATAGCGGTTGTCGCGGGCGCGCGTTCCGGTGACGGTGATCGTCAGGGTGTGCTTGCCTCGGGCGAGGGTGGCGTCTCCGAAGTGGCTCCAGAGGAACCGCCCGGCGTACACGCCGCCTTCGGTCGGCACGTCCTCGGCCTGGTTCGCGCCGCCGTCGTCCACGGTGTAGGTGAACGGGGAGGAGTCGCGGGCGGGGCTTGCGGCCATCCACAGGGCGTAGGAGCCGCCGGCGTTGACGGAGAAGTCGTAGACGGCCCGGTAGCCGCCCCCGGCGTCGCCCGTGGATGACGGCGGCAGGCGGTCGGTGTCCAGGGACAGGTAGGAGCCGCCCGAGGCTTCCGAGTCGGAGACGAGCGCGTCGAAGGTATGCGAGGACGCGCCCTCGGCTTCGAGCCAGACGAACGGCTGCAAGTCGCGCGTCATGTCGGCGACCAGCTTGGCGTAGGCGTTATAGCGCAGGTCCGCGTCCTGCGCTTTGACGGGGATGGTGTTCCGCACCTGGAACAGCCGGTCCGCATACAGCTCGGTGGGCAGGCCCTGGTCCTTCGCCAGCGTGAGCAGGCGCGTCGCTTCCTTGTCCGCAGCGTCGGCGGCGTCCTCGGGCAGCGGCACGATCGCCACATGGCTGAAGACGATGGGGTCCGCGCCCACGGCGACCGTCCACTCGCCCTTCTTCTTGTCTATCTTCACCGGCATGCCGGCGGCGTCGGTGATGGCGGCGTTGGCGTCTTTGGCAAACGGGAACTTGGCCTGGGTCAGCGCGCCGTGGGGAGACCAGACGACGAAGCGCGGCAGCCGCCCGTCCGGGTCGGAGAGCTTGTAGGCCCGCAGGAGCGGGCCGAGCGAGAGCGAGTCGCCCGCCGAGAACAAGGCCCCCGCGCGGTAGGAGGGCAGCCACCAGACGCCGTCGGCCAGACGGCGCAGGCCGACCTGGAGGCCCGGCACCCCGGCGGGGTATGGCAGGACGCGCATCGGCTGCGCCAGCTCCGGGGCCTGGAACGAGAGCGAGGCCCCGTAATCGGCCAGCCGCCGCGCCGATTCGGGCGTGGCGGCGGGGGCGAAGAAGCCGCGCACCCCCGCCCCCTTCAAAGCGTCCCAGTCGGCATTCGCCGTCGCCGAGAGTGTTCCGCCAGGCTGGGCGGCGATGAGCCAGGTCGTCTTGGGCGTCTCCTCCGCCTGCGCGAAGGCATACGCGCCCGTGGCGACGTCGGCAACGCACAGCCCGTCGAAGCCGCCGCGCGCCTGCGGGTTGGTGAACAGGGCGCTGCGCCCACCCCAGCCGTAGACGACCGGGGCGTCGGCGACGCCCTTCTTCAGAACGCCCGCCAGGGCGTTCATGTAGCCGCGCACGGACTCGAGCCGGAACTGCTGCATGTCGTCCCAGACGTGGCCGCCGAGCGGGCGGTTGAGGACCTGGTACGGGACCTTCTTGATGGGGTCATAGATGTAGGGCGCACCCTTGCCCCCCGACCAGAGCGGCAGGGAGCGGGCGGCGACGGCGAAGTCGGGTAGGTCGTTGTTCTTGATGCCCCAGCTCCGGTACAGGTCATCCAGGTTATGGTTGTACTTCTTGGTCAGCCACGCCTCGAAGTCCAGCCGGTAGCCGTCGGTGGTCGGCACGACGTTCTCCACCTCGCCGTCGAACCCGATCCCGTCGCTGATCGGGTCCAGGAAGAACCGGAATCCCGGTCCCAGGTGGACGCGGCTAAAGAAGCCGAGCAGGCGGTCGCGGTACTCGTCGTAACCCTGCCACAAGTCCGGCAGGCGGCTCTCGGGCGTCCCCGGCAGGTACAGCCGCTGCGGATAGAGCAGCAGGACATCGCCCGAAGTCGGGTTATTGAGCGTCACCTGGGCCGTCTCGCCGCCCACGACCTGGGCCGTGCCGCTGTCTTCGATATCGCCGTCCTTGGGCGTCACCAGCACATAGAAGGCGTCGGCGAGGCTTGGGATGTGGCGGAACCGGGTCGGCCCCGTGGGGGCGGGCGAGGCGCTGCGGTAGACGGCGGGCTTGACGACGTACCCGATCAAGGGGTCTTTAGGAAAGTCCGCGATCCTCAGCCCGTAGTGGAAGCCGTTCGCGTCCAGATAGTCCAGGACGCGCTGCGCCGCCGCCGGAGGCACATGCGTCAGCCCCTTCGCCCCCGCCGACAGCACCAGGTCATGCACGCCGCCCTTGCCCAACGCATCCAGGGCCGCTTTGTCCTTCGCCCAATCGTCCTCCCCGCCCGCCCCCGTCCAGGATTGCGGCACAAAGACCGCCCCGGCGGGCAGGTAAGGCGCCCCCTCCCAGTTCAGCCCGTGCCCCTGCCCGATGCTCCACGCATGGCTGCCTCCGCGGGCGTCCTGGAACGTCCCGCTCGACTCGGGCTTCAGCAGGATCGGCGGCGGGGCCGGCGGCAGCAGGGGGGCGGCGTTGGCCGCACGCGCGGGGTGCGGCAGGAGCGCCAGGGTGAGGAGCAGGAGGGGCAGGTGTTTCATGGGATTTACAGCGTTTTTCGACGATCAGAGAACAGACACCATGGGATAGGTGCGAATGGCGGCGTCCACGGTGACGAGGGTTAGTCCGTGTTGTATCGCCTGACCGATGAGCAGACGGTCAAACGGGTCGCTATGCAAAAGAGGCAGGGCGGCGACTTGCGCTACATCTACTTCCTCAACGGAGAGGCTGATGATTTGGTGATATTCTCGCAATCGAGGTATGTACGTCTCAGGCGCTTCCGGAAGGGGCAGCTTTCCTGTGCTGTATTTGATGATCGCTTCCCACAATGAGACGACGCTGAGGTACACCTCATTATCTGGATCACGGATTGCCTGGCTCCAAGCCTGAGTAAGCCTCTTGTCATTCGCGATGTACCACAAGAAAATGTGGGTGTCCAGCAGCAGTCTCATCTCCCCTCAAACTCCCGAAGGATCTCTTCGGGTAAGGGATCATCAAAATCATCCGGCACGACGAACTCGCCTTCTGCGAGGCCGATAGGACGCAGCGACTTCGTTTTGCCTTCTTCAGCAGGCACGACTGGCTTGATCTCAGCAATGGGCTGACCATGTTGGGTCAACAAAAAAGTTTCCCCAGCTTTAGCATTCCGCAGGTAGCCAGCTAGATCGCTCTGTATCTCGTCAATGCTGATTGTTGTCATGGTTCTTTATCCCCTCAGTCTGCGGAGGCAATCACATCAGGCCCAAATGTCTCGACATGAAAAGCAATCGCCGACTTGACATCCGCAAGGGCTTCCTCATAGGTATCGCCTTCGCCGACCACGACGCCTGCAACGCCGAGCGGGTAGGCGACGTAGCCGTCTGAGTGTCTTTCCACCACGATGTCAATTTGCTTCATGTGTCTGCTCCATGGGCTTTTCTGAGTGGGAATATGAGCCACCAACGCCATGCGCCCAGGAGTAGGGGAAGCCATGGTTTTGCCGCGCTTCAGCGACGACCTGAGCCAAAGGCTTGACACGCCCTGCCGCCGCTGCCTCTAGTCCGCGCGAAATTCCGGCCCGGCTTTGTGCCATCTGCTCATCCGTCAGGTCATCGGGATTATCTGCAAGTGGATCGTCCGTCTCAGATGTTAGGTTGACGCTCATGCCTTTCGAGTTCCTAATGCCCTAGGGTTGTAGGCAGGGCAATTCAGATTGTGAGCGAATAGCTGCTGAGGATTTTGTGACATTGGCGAATAGTCCACACTAAACGCTTAACATCATCATGTTTCCGAATGAGCCGCTCGGGGGCATGCGAAAGTGAGTTCCTCACTTTGTACAGCTCGGTGACTTCTTCGTCGCTCAATTCCAACAATTTAAAGTGTATGGCAACTTGAAGCATCCTCTTCAAACTGAGTTCGTTCAACAAACTCCGATTGACGTCGTTTGATTTGTTTTTGTTGAAGCTTTTTATGATCTTGTTTGCATCAGGCGTACCAAAAACTTTATGTAACACCTGCTCTTCGAGTCGATCTTGAATCAAGGAAATGATGTGGAACTCCACTGCCTGCAACAGGATGTAGAAGGGCAGGTTGACTAAATGATGATTAAGGTCGGAGAAATGAACATACCCTTCGACGCCCCACTTACCCAAGACAAAGCAGAACTGCCGTTCAGCAAAAACATCTACAATGTCCAGGATACTGCATCCTGATCCTACTGCCATATCGAAGTCAATTGACTTTAGATCAGGGCAATCACGTTCAATGTAGCCAGTTATCTTCCCGCTTGCCTCCACAGGCACCAGATTGAAGTCATCATACTCTTCAAGCAAGCGGCAGCCCTCTTCCGACGTTTTTGCTTTGACCAACTTCTCTACGGGAACCATGATGTCCCGCACAGTAAATTGCGTCGCAAGACGCTGAAGCGTTTGCTCGATGCTTGATGTTCGTGGATGTGGCATGTCATTCATGTTAGAGTTGAGACGTCCTCATTCTGTTGACCGGAATCATTTTGATAGCTGGTCAGGGACTTTCATCTTGATTTCCTGCTGCTTTCCGTTTCGGAACAGTGCCACATTGATTTCGTGGCCCGCGTTAGCTTTGACTAGCCGCTTGAAATCGCTTAGGGAGGCAAACGTGACGCCTTGAGCGGAAATCAGTTGGTCGCCACTCTTGAGGCCAAGTTTATCCGCTAAACTGCCCTTGGGTACAGTAAGCACCCCTAGCATATTCCCAAAGAAAAGGCCACTTCCAAGTTGAAAGCCAGTGCCGTCACCGCCATGGCGAAGGGCTTCCGCCACATCGGCGGGAAGAGAGTGAGAAAACGCCGGAGATTGCACGATGACTTTGATATCTTCAAGGGAAGTAGGTACGGCACTGTTTGCAGCGGCGATTGATCTCGATATGGCGTCATTAGCAACAGGTGTCCATCCACCTGTGCTTTGAGCGCTATGAACCCCATCAATCATCAAATCCACTGCCTGAAGTTGGTGTGCCAGATTCGCCTGGAACCCAGTAGCGAGCCGCTGCCTTAAAGCATCTGTCGTAGTTACCCTGCTGAGTGCTTCCGACTCCTCTTTGGCTTCTCCTTGTAGCTTATAAACAAAGGCAGGTACGCCGGATTTGAATCCGCCGTTCTTTGCGATTTCTTCTTGCCCCACGAACTGCATAGCCACCGCAAGGTCTTCAGCGGTCACAAAAGTTCGCGCGAGAAGTTTATCAAGATCATCGTTTGCGCCAGCCCCGGAGGTCGGCGTGACAACCACAGTTTCCTTGGCGCTTCCCCAAGGCTGCGTAGGCAGGCTTGCGTCTAGCCCGAGGACGTAAGTCGAAGGCACGGCAAAATTGAGGTTCTGCCCCTCCCGGAACTGAAACGACACGACACCAGTGACTTGGCCTTGTGCGTTAAAGAGAGGCCCCCCGCTATTTCCAGGCGAAGAGGGGCAAGAGAACTGGTAGTGATTGATACCGTCTGCGATTTGTATTTGACTCAGAAGGCCGCTTGTGATGCTGAACTCTAACCCTTCTGGTGCGCCAATAACGTAAGCGGCGGAGCCTACGTCGGGGGCAGTTGTGGCGACAGGCAAGAGAGCTTTGCCGAAAACTTTGACACGAATTAAAGCGATGTCACGTTTCTCATCCTTATCCACAAGCCCCGACGATTCGAACTCCTGGCCGTCTGAAAACTTGGCAGTGACTGTTTTAGCGTCACGAACGACATGCCAAGCGGTGACGGCCATGCCATCCTTAACCGCCATGAAGCCGGTTCCCAGAACATTGTCACCGTTGCTTTTCAGCACCTTCAGCGTCATCACTGAGGGTAAAGATTGTTTGTAGATGTCCTGCGACTTTAACTCATCTGCTAAAGCCAACGAAGCTACTATGAGTAGCAGTGACACAGTTGACATTATGTGCTGAATTATACGTTGCACCGATTTTATGTTCCTTTTGTGTTGCTTCATGTGTGGCGAGAATTGACAGAACAGAAGGCCCAGGAAGATGGCTATTACGGCGTCTTGGAGCCTTCCTACATCCGCTCCGGCGCGGACAGGCCGAGCAGGGCCAGCACGTTCCGCAGGACGGTCTGGGTGGCGTGGACCAGGACCAGGCGGGCCTTCATGGTTTCCACGTCGTCGCAGACCACGCGGAGGGCGGTGGTGCGGTTGCCGGCGTCGTAGAAGGAGTGGAACAGGGCGGCCAGGTCGCGGGCGTACTGGACGATGCGCTGGGGGGCGTACTCGGACGCGGCCAGGACGACCTCGTTGGGCAGCTCGCTCAGTTTCTTGATCAGGTCGGTCTCGGCGTCTTCGGTCAGCAGGGACAGGTCGGCGTCTCCAGCGGCGGGGACGGAAACGCCCTTCTCGGCGCGCGCCTTGTCAATGGCCTGGACGATCCGGGCGTGGGCGTACTGGACGTAGTAGACGGGGTTGTCCTTCTCGGTCTTCCGGGCTAAATCTACGTCAATCTCCAGGGCGCTGTAGGGGGAGCGCATCAGGAAGAAGAACCGGGCGGCGTCTTTGCCGATCTCGTCAATCAGGTCGGCTTTTAGCTCCAGGATATTGCCCTTGCGCTTGGAGGACATGACGACCTCGCCGCCCTTGACGATGCTGACGAGCTGGTACAGCAGCACGTCCAGCCGGGCGGGGTCGTAGCCCAGGGCGGCCAGGCTCGCCTTGGTCCGGGCGACGTAGCCCGCGTGGTCGGCCCCCCAGACGTTGATGGCGCGGTCGAAGCCGCGGTCCAGCTTGTCCTTGCTGTAGGCCAGGTCCCCGGTCATGTAGGTGGGGGTGCCGTCGGAGCGCACCAGGACGCGGTCCTTGTCGTCACCGAACTCGGTGGACTTGAACCAGAGCGCGCCGTCCTTCTCGTAGGTGTAGCCGCGCTCCTGGATGCTCTCGATGGCCCGCGCGACGCGCCCGTCGGCGTGCAGAGTGGCCTCGCTGAACCAGGTGTCGAAGGTGACGCCGAAGGCGGCAAGGTCCGCCTTCTGCTGGGCGATCATGCCCTTCTCCGACAGGTCGCGGAAGGTGCGCGTGGTCTGCGGGTCGTCAATGTCGGCGTTCACGAACTCCTCGCCGTGGAGCGCCAGCACCTCGCGGGCCACGTCCAGGACGTAGTCGCCCCGGTACATCTCCTCCCACTCCTGGCCCGAATGCCCGAGCAGTTCCCGGTAGCGGAAGAAGACCGAGCGCCCGAAGTTGTTCATCTGGACCGAGTTCAGGGCGTCGTTGATGTAGTACTCGCGCGAGACCTCATTGCCCGCCGCCGCCAGCAGGGAGCAGAGCGTGTCGCCGATGGCGGCGTTGCGGCCCCCGGCCACGGTGATGGGGCCGTTCGGGTTGGTCGAGACGAACTCGACGACGATTCTTTGGCCGCCGGCCTCGGAGCGTCCGTAACTTGCGCCCTGCGCCTCGACGCGCCTGAGGATGTCGCCGAGCCAGTCCGGGCGCAGGCGCAGGTTGATGAAGCCCGGCCCGGCGATCTCCGCCCCGGCGATGAGGGCGTCGTCGCCGATGGGCAGGTGGCTGACGATGCGCGCGGCCACGTCACGCGGCGGCATGCCGAGGGTGCGGGCCAGCCCCAAGGCGACGCCCGTCGCCCAGTCGCCGTGCGCCTTCTGCTTGGGCATCTCCAGTGTGACGGCCGGGATCGTTTCGAGGGCTAGGTCGCCGTCCGCCCTGGCGGCTTCCAGTGCCTGCCCGATGATTCCCGCCAGTTGTTCCTTGATCATGTTGCTCCTAAGATACTCTCCCCGGCGCGAGTGCCGGGAGAGGAGGTCACTCCACCCATCTCGCAAGCCCCGGCCACAGCCTCTCGGCCAGACTCAGCAGGCCGTACACCGCCCCGTACCCCAGCAGGAGCTGCGCCAGCCCCATCGCCCACAGCCGGCGGGCTGGGGCGAAGCGCAGGACCATCCCGTTCTCCATCCACGATTGGCGGCGGGCCAGCACCTCTTCGGCGGCGCGGATCGCGCCCGCGATCTGTGCATCGGTGGCCGGGCGGGTCGCGAACCACTGCTGGAACCAGCCGCCGACTCGCCGCCAGAAAACCAGCGCGAACGGCCCGGCCACCATCGCGGACACCGAGGCAGCGTCCGTCTGCGGCCAGCCGCCCGCCGAGGCCGCGCTGAAGACGGCCAAAAACGTCAGCAGGAACAGGGTGAAGCCGACGAACAGGTTCGTCCCGCAGCGCGGGTGGACGCGCGGCATCGCCCGGACACTCTCCGGCACGAGCGGGACGGAACGCTCGACGCAGTGGACGACCTGATGCTCGGCGGCGTGGGTCCCGGACAACGGGGCGAGGCGCAGCAGCAGGAAGACGAGCGGCAGGGGCAGCCAGGGCGAGATCGCCGCCAGCCACGTCTGGAAGCCGGGCGGCAGGCGTGCCTCCCAGCGGCTCAGGCCGGGCAGGTGGGCAGATGCCTCGTGCGCCAGGCCGTGCGCGCCGGCCTGGGCCAGCAGGGCCAGGCTGCTCATCGCCGCGCCCGTCAGGAACAGGCCCCAGAGACCCGCCCCGCCGCTGGAAACGCCGTCGTGCAGGTACACGCCCAGGGGCGTCGCCATGCCGCCCAAGCGGGGCGGTTCGGGCCGCGACAGGACGGCCAGAGTCAGGCCCGTCTGCGGGTCCAGGATCGGGAGCGTGGGCCAGGGCGAACGGTGCAGCGCCTCCAGAGCGTCGTGCAGACTGGTTTCGGGGACTGCGGGCGCGGCCACCGGCGGCGGTTCCTCTTGCATTGGTTAACTATACCGTTTCAATCCTCACCGTTTCCGAAGAAGCAGTGCCAGTATTTATCATACCAAAGCCCCGGTGAAAAGTCAACCGCAGACCAGCGGTGAACTCCGGCAGAAACACCGGCATGTTTACCGGCGTGGATACCCTAGAGAACCGGCCGAGGCCGCCCATAATAGAGTTGTACGCAGCAGGAAGCCCCGACAGCCTCGCCGAGACAAGCGGATCACAGGGAACGTGATCCGGGTTCGGCCCGCCTCCACCGTCCCGGCGAGAAGAGCGGCCTTCCCAACCCGTACCCATCACTGGCAGGAAGCCAGCGAGTCAACACACCGTCCCCGGCTCCGGGGGCATCAAGGAAGAAAGAAACCATGTCCAGCTACATCAACACCAACACGACCGCCAGCGAGGCCGCCTACAACCTCGGCATCAACCAGTCGAACGAGCAGAAGAACATCCAGCGCCTGTCGTCCGGCCTCCGCATCAACTCCGCCGCCGACGACGCCTCGGGCCTGGTCATCTCCGAAAGCCTGCGCGCCCAGTCCGCCGGCTTGACCCAGGCGACCGCGAACACCAACGACGCCATCAACGTGGTGAAGACGGCGGAAGGTGCCTTGAACGAGGTCCACTCGCTCCTGATCAACATCCGCTCGCTCGTCGTCCACGCCGCCAACGTCGGCGCCAACGACCCGACCGCCCTGAAGGCCGACCAGGACGCCATCGCGTCCGCCGTCTCCAGCATCAACCGCATCGCCAGCACGACCCAGTTCAACAACAAGAACCTGCTGGACGGCTCGGCCAGCTCCTCCTCGGCGGCCGTCACCGCCGGGACCGGCACGGCCAGCAGCACCGGCTCCACCAGCCTCGCCCTGGTCTCGCAGGCTTCGTCCTACGGCACCACCGCCATCGCCAGCGGCCACGTCGGCTACACCCAGGCGGTCGCCAACGTGCAGAAGGCGACATTCACGGGTGGTCTGGCCGCTGACACCTTCGGCGGCTCGTTCGTCATCGAAGGCAAGACGGTCGTCCTGAACGGCTCCTCCAACACGAACGCCAGCATCGCCACCGCGATCCAGCAGCAGACGGGCCTGAACTACGCGGTCACCGGGACCGGTGCCGCCGGCACCGGCCTGACCTTCACCAATCAGAAGACGGGCGCGGCGGCGGGGACCACGGACTTCACGAACCTGACCTCCACGACCGCTACGGCCACGGTGACGACCAACCCGACGGTCGGCGCGAACGCCTCCGTCTCGGTGAACGGCCTGACCAGTGACACGGTGAGCACGGACGGCAAGACCTTCAGCTTCACCTCGGGTGCCCTCAAGGGCCTCTCCCTGAGCACCAACGCGACCGCCACCAACACCGACATCGGCGAGTTCAGCGCGACGGCGGACAAGGCGGTCGCCGGGCAGGACTTGCAGTTCCAGGTCGGCGCGAACGCCGGCCAGACGGTGAACATCAGCATCGGCAGCACGAAGGCCAACACGCTGGGCAATGCCGGCAGCTTCAACCTCGGCGACCTGGCCGCAGGCGGCGCGCTGAACGTGACCGACCCGACGGGCGCCGCGCAGCAGAGCGCCCTGAAGGTGGTTGACCAGGCCATCGCGGACGTCTCCACGACCCGCGAGAAACTGGGCGCGCTCCAGAGCAACGTCCTGCAATCCAACGTCCGCAGCCTCGGCGTCGCGCAGCAGAATACGGACGCCTCGGAGAGTACCATCCGCGACACGAACCTCTCCTCGGAGATCGTGGACTTCACGAAGAACCAGATCCTGGTGCAGGCGGGCACGTCCGCTCTGGCCCAGGCGAATTCGGCTCCGCAGGCGATCCTGAAGCTCCTCCAGTAATCCTGACGGCTCACTTCTCTCCCGCGAGGGGGCTGCTTCGGCAGCCCCCTCTTTTTCGTCCGCTTTTCCTCCGTTGTGCCTGCCACGGATTGAAACCCGTGACCTCCGCCAAGCATCTTTGGCAGGACTCCCCTAATGAAAGCGGTCCCGCCCGCCGATTATTCGGGTAACGCAGGAGACCCACCGTTATGACCACGCCCAGCATCAGTTTTTCCGGCCTCGCCTCGGGGATCGACAGCTCCAGCATCATCACGCAGCTCACGACGGTCGCGCAGCAGCCGATCACGCTGCTCCAGGGCAAGGACGACGCCTACAACGCCAGCCTTGCGGCCTGGCAGCAGCTCAACACCAACCTGTCCGCCCTGCAAACCGCCGCCGTCGCCCTGACCCAAGCGTCCACCTTCAGCGCGGCCAGCGCCACCTCTTCCAACCCCGCCGTCGCCACCGTCACCACCCTGCCGGGGGCCGCACTGGGGGAACACAGCCTTTCCGTCACCCAGATCGCCCAGGCGCAGAAGGTCGTCTCCGCCCCGGTCGCGAGCGGCAGCACCGCCCTGGGCCGATCAGGCAGCTTCCTGCTGAATGGGAAGACGATCACCGTCAGCAGCACCGACGCCCTGACCGACATCTCGGTCAAGATCAATGCCGCCCAGGCGGGCGTCTCCTCCACCGTCGTCAACGTCGGCCCCGGCGATTTCCGGCTGACCCTGACCAGCAACCAGACCGGCGCGGCGAACACCATCGCCGCTTCGGACACGGCCGGCGGTATCCTCGGCGGGCTGGGCGTGCTGGCGACGGGCACGGCGGCCGTGCGGCAGGGCCTCAGCGGCACCCAGAACGGAGCGGCCTACTCCGGCGCGGCCTCACTGACCTTCAGCAGCGCGACACAGTCCATCGGCTCCCTGCTGGGGATCGCGGCGGGCAGCGCGCCCAATGCCCCCTTCCACATCACGAACGGCACGAGCGGGGCCGGCAACGAGGCCGACATCTCGGTGAACCTGAACACCGCCTCGCTTTCCGACGTGGCGAATGCCATCAACCAGGCCGGGATCAGCGGCGTCTCCGCCGAGGTCATCACCCTCCCGGACGCCAACGGCAACCTGTACCGCATTCATCAGCTCCAGATCACCAACAGCAATTCTACGCCCGCCACGCCCAGCACGGCGTCGGCGTCGGGAACATCGCTGCTCGCCTCCGACACCTATTCCGGGTCAGTGACGGTCAACGGCCAGGCCGTCACGCTGGCCGGACACGCGACCACGCTGGCCCAGCTCAACACCGCCATCCAGGGGACGATCGGCAACTCGGGCATCGTCGCCAGCGTCAGCGGGGGTGCCCTGGTGCTGACCGACGCCTCGGGCAAAAACATCACGGCGACGACGACCGGCCTGGACAACTGGACCGGCGGCACGGCCGACAACGGTCCCCTGGGCGCGGCCGTGGTCGCGAACGGCACCCCGGCCGCGGCCGCCACGACGACGTTCACCGACCCGAGCGGCGTCCTGGGGACTTTGGGCGTGCTGCAAAAACCGTACACGCAGACGGTGACGAGCGCCCAGGACGCCAAGTTCAACCTGGACGGCCTGGACCTGACGCGATCCTCCAACAGCGTCGGCGACGTGGTCCCCGGCGCGACGGTCAAGCTGCTCTCGGGGACATCAGCCTCGCCCGGCACGAGCGACCTCAACATCTCCCAGAACAGCGACTCCATCGTGGCCGCCGTTAACTCCTTCGCCACCGCCTACAACGCCATCACCGATTTCGTCACCGCCCAGAACCAGTTCACGCCGCCGACGGACACGTCCGCGGGCGTCGCCGGTGCCAGCGCGCCGCTGTTCGGCGACGCGACCCTGAACCAAATTCAGGACCAGCTCTCGCAGGCGCTCACGGCCGTTTCCGGCTCGACCACGCTCCAATCCATCGGCGTGACTCTGGACACCAAGGGCAAACTCCAGGTTGACTCGAACGTCCTGACGGCGGCCCTCCAGGCTGACCCGACCAGCGTCGCCGACCTCTTCGGCGCGTCGGGCAAGTCGGACAGCAGCGCCATCCAGTTCGTCCAGGCCGGACCGAAGACGACGGCGACCTCGGGGACCGGCTATGCCGTCGCCATCACGCAGCCGGCGACCCAGAGCAGCGGCACGGCCGGGACAGCGAACACCGGCACGACGAGTACGGCCCCCGAGACGCTGACTTTCGGCGGCGCGCTGTTCCCCGCCGGGGCCAAGCTGACGCTTCCGGTCGGCAGCACCCTCCAGGACACGGTCAGCCTGATCAACAACACCAGCAGCCTGAACAGCCAGATCTACGCGCGGATAGACGCGACCAACCATCTGGTGATCTCCTCGCAGCGGTATGGGTCGGGGACGGGGTTTTCGGTTAGCTCCGACACCGCCGCGTCGGGCACGAACTCGGGCATCGGCCCTTCCCTGGCGGCGACTTTCGGCGTGGACGTCGCGGGGACCATCAACGGCGAGCCGGCGACGGGGACCGGGCGGACCCTCACCGGGAACTCCGGGAACGCGACGACGGAGGGCTTGCAGCTCCTCGTCTCCGCCACGACCGCCTCCCCGGCGGGCGGCGCGACCGGCCACGTCACGGTGAATCAGGGCGTCGCAGACGGCCTCAACGTGACCCTGACCCAGATGCTGGACCCGGTCAATGGGGCGGTCGCCGGGGCGGAAACCAGCCTCAACTCGCAGATTTCCGACACGCAGAACCAGATCTCTCAGATCCAGACCGAGATAAGCACTTACAAGGATTACCTGTCACAGATGTTCAGCGACATGGAAACCAGGGTCAGCGCACTCCAAGCGCAGGGCAACGCCTTCAACGCCTCGCTCGGCAACACGACGACTTCCACCAGTACCGCTTCCAGCGGTAAACTGGCTTAAACATTCTGGAAGCCAAGACACACAAGGACAATGATGAGTCTCTCTAACCCCTACGCGCAGTACCGGCAGAACTCGGTCGAGACGGCAACGCCGACGCGGATGATCGTGATGCTCTACGATGGCGCGATCCGCTTTCTCAGTCTGGCCCTGCCCGCCATGCGCGCACAGGTGTATGATCAGCAGTCGCTCCAGATCGGCAAGGCGCAGGCGATCATCGCCCACCTGCGTGACACCCTGGACTTCCAGACGGGCGGCGCGGTCGCCGGGCACTTGAGCAAGATCTACGGCGACATGTTCGACGCCCTCACCGACGCCAACATCCACGACAAACCGGAGCGGGTCGAGGAGGTCATCGCGGCCCTACGCGGCCTGCGCGAGGCCTGGGTCGAGGTGGACCGCCAATGCCAGATAGGCAAGGCGGCGGGCACCCGCGAGCGGGTCGCGGCGTGAACGCGCTAAGAGACGCTTCAAGAAAGGATTCCACCCCATGTCTACTGCTGCGGGCAGCACGGAACGCGCGAAGTTCGGCTATCTCCTCGACCTCAGTTACCAGCAGGTCCAGGCTTTGGAATGCGAAGACATGTTCGCCTTTGACCGCATCCTGGCGGCGAAGAAGACGGTGATCGAGAGCCTGAGGGACCCGCGCGGCGTCCTCGCCGCCGATCCGACCCTGGCCTCCGTCGTGACGCGCATCCAGGACGCGGACAAGATGGCGCAGCGCCTGCTCTTCCGTATGGTGGGCCGGATCATGCGCGAGATGAACGAGCTGAACCAGCAGAAGAAGGCGCGCGGCGCTTACGGGTATGCCGGTGGGAACGCAGCCCGGCGCGCGGCGGCTCGGCCTATCGGCCTCCTGCCGGATACATCCAGCTACCTGGACACGAAATCGTGACGCCGTTTGCGGCGTGACGCCGTTTACAGCGCCCACCGCTCCGTGCTACAATGGGGGCACTCATGCCCGCCCCCACCCGACCCAATCCACCCGCCGCCGCGCCGCACCCGGCTGGCGTGACGCCCTTCGACCGCAACTTCTGGGAGGGCGACGCCTCCTGGATGGTGCTGGCCGATGTCGCCAAAATCGTCCTCCTCTACCTCGTCCTGCGCTTCGTCCTGCGCCGGCTCGTGGACCGCGTCCTGTGGCCCGCCGTGCGCGAGGGCGAGAAGAAGGTTGACCCGGCCCAGGCCTCGCGCATCAAGACGCTGGCGAGCCTGGTCAACAGCTCCATCTCCTACATCCTGACCTTCGTCTTCGGCATCATGCTCCTGCGCGCCCTGCGTCTGGACCCCATCCCCCTGCTCACCACGGCCAGCGTCGCGGGTCTTGCCGTCGGCTTCGGCGCGCAGAAGCTGGTCAAGGACATGATCTCCGGCTTCTTCATCCTGCTGGAGAACCAGTACGGCGTCGGCGACTACGTCACCATCGGGGCCGTGACAGGGACCGTGGAGGAGGTCGGCCTGCGGACGACGCGCATCCGCGACGACGCGGGCAAGCTGTACATCCTGTCCAACGGCGACATCACCCAGGTCTGCAACCAGAGCCGGGGCGCGGTCGCCTCGTTCGTCGAGATCGGCATCGCCGCCGCCGCCGACATGGGCAAGGCGACCGAGATCATCAACAAGGCTGGGGAGGAGATCGCCCGTGATCAGCCCGGCCTGGACTTCGCCGAGCCGCCGAGCGTGCAGGGCCTGGGTGCGATGGACGCCGCCAAGCTCACCCTACGCGTCTCCTGCCCCGTCACCGCCCCCGCCAAGCTGACTCAGGCGCAGATCGCTCTGCGCGGGCTGGCGCATCAGCGGCTGGTGGAGGAGGAGATCGGGCTGGCGTGAGTGCGCTAATTAAAGGATAAGCCCTTATCCTTTATTAACGGCTCCGCTAAGTAAAGTTTGCTTTACTAACGGTCGCTTACGAAAAGATAAGGGCTGAACTTTTCGTTAGGAATTCCTAATAAAATGTTACTTTCGTTGGGAGCGCGGTTGAGGTGCGCCTGAGTTCATCCATACCAGTGCATGCTGGGTAGGAATGGGGAGCGCTTGCTACTGAATCTTGCCTAGGACTACCTTCACACCGGCCGCCAGAATCACATCCTGCTCCCCGTCACCCAAATGCGAGAGATCAACCAACACGGGCGGCACGAAGACTTCGCGCGGGGTGCCGTTGACGTGGAACAGGCGCTCGGTGGGGAAACCGACGCCGATGCCGGTGCTGGGCAGCGTGATGCCCTCGACGGCCCCGTTCAGCCCGGCCATGCGCGTCCCGACCACGGTCCCGCGCTTCATAGCGTCCATGCCGATCGCCATCCCCTCCCCCATGCTGCCGGTCCAGTGGTCCACCAGGACCACAACCGGGCCGGCGTAGCGGGGGCCGCGCGGCGAGACGATGTCTACCCACTTCTGCTGGATGCCGTGGGCGCGCACTTCGGCGGGCGAGTCGTGCCTCTGGTAGAACATGTCCTGCGCGATGAAGCGCCCCAGGATGCCTCGGGCGACCGTCGTGTTCCCGCCGCTGGGCGTGTCCCGCAGGTCGAGGACAAGCCCGCGCGTGTCCCTCAGTCTGTCCAGGGCGGCGTCAAACTGTGCGACCGTTTGCGTCCGCCCCAGAGAGTTGTTCAGGCGAACATAGCCGATGCGCGGGTCCTGACGGAGCAGGGACACACCGAGCAGGGGCTTTCCATCCTCCGAGCCGCTGCCGCGCTCTGCCGCCGCGTCATCGGGCGTTATGGTGACTGGCGGCTGGCTTCCGTCTCGGACGACAAACCGCCGCGCCTCATTGTGACGCCCGGCGAGCAGCGCCCTCAGCGCCCAATCGTCCGCCGCCGGATCGGGCCGACGCAGGCATTGGCCCTGCCTCTGCCGCACGGCCTGGCGTACAGTGAGGCCGTTGATCGAGAGGATTTCCATGCCGGCCCGCAGGCCCGCTTTCTCCGCGATGCCGCCGGGCCGGACTTCGGTCACGACGGCTTTGTCACCCTGCCACTCCGCCCAGGTATCGGCCCCCGTCGGGACGAGGCGCGGCGACGAGGGGAGATTGGTGTTCAGAGAAGCGTGCGGGTCGTAAAGCTCTTCCAGAGCGTGTTCCAGGAAGGTGATGAATTGCGCCCGCGTCTGCACCCCGGCGAGTTGTACCCGGTAAACATCCCGCACCCTGTTCCAGTCGGTTGCTTTGGCGTCCAGATAGGCGTAGCTGTCGTCAACGCTCTGCCAGAAGAAGTCGAAGTCGGCCCTCAGCTCCTGCGGCGTGTATTTCGTGTCCCGGTTGGCTTTCGGGGATTGTGCGGACACGGCACATAGGCTTGCGGCCAGCAGGAAGCAGGAGAAGAGGCAGACGGAAACGGCGCGCATGGTGGTCCTAATCAGTTCATCCGCGCCGACGCGGGCCGGGCGCTGAGGTCCTGCGTGCCCGCCGTGCGGGCCAACGTGGCGAGCAGGGAGCGGCCGTCGTCGCGGTTGTGGGGGGTGAGGAAGAACAAGACGCCCTGGGTCAATCCTAGTTCGGTCGGGAGGGGCGCGTCGCCGCAGTCCAGGCGCAGCTTGAAGAAGCGCGGCAGGGACTCGGGCTGCCAGACGCCGTGGGCGAACGGCTCCTCGCCGGGGCGCTGGTCGAAGACGAACATCCGGCGGCGCGTCCGCAGGCTGCCCCCGGCGTAGAGCGCGTACAACGAGACGGACCGGACGGGCAGTGTCCCCGACTGGATCGCCGCCACTAAAGCCTGCACCCGGCGCAAAGTCTCCCAGGCCTCGGCGTCGGCGACCAGGCGGTGCGAGACGCCCGCGCCCAGAGCGCCCGCGAATTCCTCAGGCATTTCGGCGAGCTGGTAGTAGCCGCCCTGCGCGGACAGCACGGCGCGGGCGACATCGTTCCGGTACTCCGCGCCCTCCCCCACCCGCTTCTTGATGTAGGCGATGGTCAGGCCGTGCCGGTCCTGCTGCTCGGCGCGGAGCGAGGCGTATTCGGGGTCGTCATCGTGGGCTAATAGCATATGTATTTACTTGAAGGAGGGCAGGATCACGCCCTTCATGATCACGTTCTGGGCGAGCAGGAAGGCGAACAGTGTCGGCACGGCGGCCAGGGTCAGGGCGGCCATCATTACATACATGGGTGCGCCGCTCGATTGTAGTTCATAGAGCCAGACCATCAGCGTCCACATGTTATGGTCCTGACAGATCGTCATGGCGTACAGGAAGCCGCCGTAGGCCGTCGTGAAGGCGATGAAGCTGATGTAGGCGAAGATCGGGCGGCTCAGGGGCAGCGTGATGGTCCAAAACATCCGTAGCTCGGTGGCCCCGTCAATCGTCCCCGCCTCGTACAGCTCGCGCGGCAGGCTGTCGAAAAAGCCCTTCATCAGAAAGATCGAGTAGCCGCTTGCCGCGCCGGGCAGGATCAGGGCGGCATAGGTGTTGAGCAGGCTGAACTGCTTCAACAGCAGGAAGTTCTGAATCAGCGAAATCTCGCCGGGGAACGACATCGTCGCCAGCAGGAACAGCAGCACGGCGTTCCCGTAGGAGAGATTATACCGCGAAAGGGCGTAAGCGCAGAGCGGGTTGACGAGCAGCGTGGACAGGATCGCCAGTAGGCAGAATATGACCGTCACCCAAACGGCCCGCCCGTGCAGCAGGACGTATTGGATGACGAGGCTGTAGTTGCGCGCCACATAGTCCCGCCGCAATGCGCCCGTGTGGGCCTGGACGTAGGCCCAGTCGGAGGCCTGGACGGGCAAGAACTGGCCCGCGCCCGCCTGCGCCCGCCAGCGGGTTTCGGGCGTGTCGGCGGACAAGGCGGCGAGCGGGGCGACTTTCAGGAAGTCTATCCAGTCCAGCAGCGGCGGCCCCTGGGCGGGCAGGCCCTCGGGGTCCGGCAGTGGCAATGCCTCAAAAGAAGCCGCCGACGCTCGGTGCTTCCGGTCGTAATCGGCGATGCTGCCCTTGTAGCGCGTCCGCAGGAAGGCCCGGTAGGCGGGCGCGGCGGACGGGTCTACGACGATGTCCCGGAACGGCAGCTTGGTGCGGACGAACGTCTCCCAACCCTTGCGCTCCCCCGCGCTGCCCTCGGGCCGGGCCGTGAGCGCGAGCGCCGCGTAGGTTTTGGCCCCTGTCCCCCACGCCTTGTTGAGCGCACCCAGGTTCGGGTAGGCCTCCTCTTTGAGCCACTTCTGGTACAGCGGGTCCGCGCCGATGACGGTGAAATAGTTCAGGGGCAGGGTCGCCTCGAACGCCTTCCAGTCCTGGTACTTGACACCATTGTCCGGGGTCCAGTTGTGCTTGGCGGGCTGCTCGAACGGGGGGAAGACGGTCAGGAAGTCCTCGTCCTCCTGGGCATAGGCCCGGTCCAGGGCGCGGACATCGCCGTGAAAATGGTCGCGCAGGAACTGGTGGTAGCGGTCCAGCAGCGGGCTGGGGCTGAAGGCCGCCGCCGCGCCGCCGAAGCCCGCCGCCTTGTAGCGGGCCGGCAGAGCGGCGGCGAATCGGTCCCACTGCTCCACGCCGGACGTATCGGGCGGCAGCACGACGTTTTGCAGGCCGGCATAATCGGTCCCATACGTCGCATTGATCTGGACGAGGTCGCCTCGGTACTTGTCCTCGGCATACTTTCCGAACAGGGCGCTGTCCGAGTGCAGGTAGCGGGGGATCAGTTCATAAGTCGTCTTCTCATACTGCGACTCAACGGACGCACCGAGCATGACGAGGAAGGGGTAGACCATCGTGACCGCGCCCAGGCTCAGTACCAGATAGAGTGCGCCGATCAGCGCGCGCATTTTCAGTGTCTTGCGACCGACAACCGGAATCAGGGCCATAGGCTCATTATAACGTCAAGCCGCCCGGATTGCAAGGGCAGGACAGCATCAGGCCTACGGCCACCACGCCCGGTACAGCACGAAGCGCGAACTCAGGGCCTCAACACCGCCCGCTTTCGGGAATGTCCGGGCGGCGTGGCGGCGCGTTTCATTCATCAGCTCCTCATGTACCGCGTCTGGAATGCCCCACATCTGCGAGTAGGCCCGGCCCTCCAGCGCCTCCAGGGTGTCCGCCGTCGGCGCGTGGCGCTTCCAGGCGAGTTGCGGCGTTTCCATCAGCGCCACCCGGCCCCCCAGGCCGCCCGACCGCTCCGTGCGACGCAGGTAGGCCAGGGCGGGGGCCATGCCGCTGCCCAGGCTGACCCCCAGGACGTTCCGGGCGCGCGCCCGCTCGTAGTAGAAGTCCACCAGGAGGGACCGTCCGCCCTGCTCGACACCGAGGAAGAGGCCGGGGGCACGCGGGGCCAGGAGCCGGCGCATCTCGTGAAGGACGAGCCGCCACTGCTCGATGAGCTGGAGGATGTGGACCAGCAGGATGCCCTCGAAAGCGCCGCGCCGGAAGGGGAGGCGCTGCAAGTCGGCCTGCACGAGCGGCAGGCTGCCGGGCGTCGCCTTCGCCCCGATCCGCTCCATCATGGCGGGCGCGATGTCGGTCCCGACGACCTGCCCCGGATGGCGACGCGCGAGCGGGGCGGCGAACCGCCCAGTCCCGACCCCGGCGTCCAGGAACAGCCCGCCGCGCTCCAGGCAGCACTCGCGCGAGAGGATGCGGGCGACTTCCTCCAGATGGGCGTCGGGGATGACGCGCGTCCGGTCGTACTCCCCGGCCACGGTGTCGAAGGAGAGATAACGGCCCGGCGTCATGGGCGGGCCTTCGGCGTGCTGATAGTGGGCGCGACGACGTACAGCGGGACCAGGCCGAGCGGGTCATCCGTGTCACCCGACGCCAGCCGTCGGGCGGCGATACGCGCCAGACCCTCGGGCGGCGTCCAGGGCTGTGCGAGCGACCGCCCCGCCCAGTCTGGCAGCAGGTGCGGTGCCCCGCACACGATGACGCCGGCCATCTCGCCAAGCCGCCCGGCCAGCGCCTCGATTGGGGCCGCAAACGGCTCCTCCACGGTCTGGCCGCTCCAGTAGACGGCGGCATAGACCTCGCCGCGCCGGGACGGCAGAACCGGCACGACAGAAGCGTCGCCAGATGTCATCCAGACGGCGGCATAGGCGTCCAGTGTGCCAATACCGACCAGAGGCTTCCCCGTCACCTGTGCCAGCGTCTTGGCCGTCGTGACGCCGACCCGGACGCCCGTAAAGGAACCCGGCCCCAAGCCGACAGCGAAGGCCGTCAGGTCCGGTAGCGTCAGCCCATTGCGCGTCAGCAGGCTGTCCAGCTCCCCCATCAGCCGCCGCGAAAGGGTGCGGCGGCCCTCAAAGACGGTGACTGCCTTGACTGTGCCGTCGTCTTCCGCCAACGCCAGTACGCACATCTCGCCGCTCGTGTCAAACGCGAGGAAAGTCACAGTGTCCCGCCTTCCAGCCAGTTGCTCCAGTGCGTGTTCGGCGGCAGTGTCGGCTTGTAGCGCATTGGGTCGCCGGAAACGAAAACGTCAGCAATCATCTGGAAAGCCTCGTTTCCGCTCGGCAGTTCGTCTTCAACAACATCGGGATGATGCCATTCGTCCAAGCGAAGCACGAGGGGCAAGTCGAAAGGCAGCCTCTGCCTGAGTTCTTCCTCAGTCGCGAGCAGCAGCGCGTGGTGTTCAGGGAGAAGGCTTCTAACCAGTTCGGTGATGGTAACACCGCCACTGTCCCAGGTGTCTTCCCCTATGCCTTTTTCCAGAAGATGCTTCATGGAAACGTCGTAAGCAATAGTTTTGCCGCGAACACGAAGAGACCCTTTCTCTTGCTGAACGTCCCAGCGGTCTTCCTCGTCGAAGATGGGATTGTTGAGAGGGTCGTCCAAAACAGCGACGATCCCGTCGTCGGCAAGACCAGCAGGATGAGCGAAACAATTGCCATAGCAATGCAGGGCGTTGTAGACGCCACTCGCTCTGAAGTTAGAGCCAAGGGTTTCGATAATCAAGGCCCAGTATGCCTCGGTCCTGTATGCGCTCAGACGTACATCCGCCAAATATACATAGCCATTATCAAGCATCGGGAATGTGAAGTCGGGGCAACACGCATCAAGTTGGCTGAGGATTTCGCCTTGCGTGTACGCAGTTTGACTCATGATGACCCTCGAAGCGAGGACAAGACTTCTTCGAGCCATGCCCCGTGCGCCGTCATCACGATGCGCCGCCTGTCCGGCCCTTCCACCGTCAAGGCAATGTCTATCCGGTCGGGCGGCAGGGCATCGGCGATCAGGTCGGCCCACTCGATGACGACTACGCCCTCGCCGCTCAGGTATTCGTCGAACGCTAAATCGTACAGACCGGACGAGTCGGGCAGGCGGTAGACGTCGAAGTGGTACAGGGGGACGCGCCCGCCGGGGTGTTCGGCCAGCAATGTGAAGGTGGGGGAGTTGACCGGCTCCTCCGGGGGCAGGCCGAGGCCCAGCGCCAGGCCCTGCGTCCAGGTCGTCTTGCCCGCGCCCAGGTCGCCGATGAGGCAGAGAACATCGCCCGGCCGGAGCAGGGAGCCGAGGGCGGCGGCCAGGGCGCGGGTTTCGTCCGCACTGTTCGTTTCAAAGGCGCGCGTCATAAGGAGTCAATCATGGGGCGAAGTGGTCCCAGCCGCGCCGCTGCGTCGGCATCTCCTCGCCGCCGGGGCCGAGGATGTGGAAGCCCGCACGGAGGACTTCCCCGATGGGGGTCAGGACGGTCCCGGCGACGGCGGCCTGGACGGCCTCCACGTCGCCCGGCGCGACGGCCAGCAGGAGTTCGCAGCACTCGCCGCCGTCGAGGGCCATGTCGAGCGGGGACTGGCCGAGTTCTTTGGCTACGGCCTGCACCGCCTCGGAGAGCGGCAGGGCGGCGGCGTTGATCCTCGCGCCCACGCCCGAGGCCGCGCAGAGCTTGGGCAGGTCGCCCGCCAGGCCGTCGCTGATGTCCATGGCGGCGTGGATACAGCCGGTCATGCGGGCGGCCCGCCCGGCGACGATCCGGGGCTGCGGGCGTCGGTGGGACTGGACCGCGTCGTGGCTGACCTTCTCGGCCTGCGCCGCACCGCACTGCATGAGCAGGGCGAGGCCGGCGGCGGAGTCGCCCAAAGTCCCCGTGGTCAACAGGGTGTCGCCGACCTTCGCACCCGTGCGGGTCAGAGCCGCCCCGCGCGGGACGGTCCCGAGCTGCGTGACGCTGATGACAAGCCCCGTTCCGGCCGAGTTCGTGTCGCCGCCCGCCAGACGCGAACCGTAGCGGTTGAGGCAGTCGCACAGCCCGTCATAAAGCCGCTCCAGCCACTCGACCGTTTCTCCCGCAGGCAGGGCCAGTGAGACGAAGGTGAAGGTCGGGTCCGCCCCCATCGCCGCGATGTCCGAGAGGTTGACGGCGGCGGCCTTCCACCCGATCGAATAGGGGTCGCTCCAGTCTCGGCGGAAGTGGACCCCTTCGACCAAGGCGTCGGTCGTGACGACGACCTGCCGGTCAGCGGGGACATCCAGCACGGCGGCGTCGTCACCGATGGGCACGGCGAGGCTATCCGCCTTCGCCCCCGCGAAGGTGGCGCGGATGTGGTCAATGAAGCCGAACTCGCCGCCGATGTCGGAGATTCGCATGGGATGACCTAACCGCCCCAGTTCCACATGATCGGGTTGTTGTCCAGCCGGTCGGTGACGGTGCGGCCCACCTCGTCGATCATCTCCAGGTCGTCCTCGTCTATCTCCACGTCGCCCGCGACCGCGTTCTGGGTCGCCTGCTCGGCGTTACGCGCGCCGACGATGGCCGAGGTCATCGGCTGGGCGATGAGCCAGCCCAGCGACAACTGCCCAACCGTCACGCCGTACTTGTCGGCGAGGGGCCGCAGCCTGTCCAGCGCGTTCAGGGCGCGGTCGTAGTTCTCGCCCTGGAACAGCTTGTTCCCCGCCCGATTGTCGCCCTCTTCAAACTTGTGGCCGCGCCCAAACTTGCCGGTCAGAAGCCCCTGCGCCAGCGGCGAGTAGGCGATGATGGAGATCTTGTTGTCGATGCAGTATGGCGCGGCGTCCGCCTCGACCTGCCGCCAGAACAGCGAGTAGGGAGGCTGGATGCTGTCCACGCGCCCCACGGCGGCGGCCTCTTCGAGCTGGGCGCGGCTGAAGTTCGAAACGCCGATGGCCCGAATCTTGCCCTGCTGCTTCAGTTCATTCAGCGCCCCCATCGTCTCCCCGATGGGCACGACGTCCGAGCCGAACGACCCCGACGGCCAGTGGATCTGGTACAGGTCTATCCGGTCCGTCCCCAGGTTCTTCAAAGACCGCTCGCAGGCTTCGATCACCTGGTCGTGCTTGAGGTGGTCGGCGAAGACCTTGGTGGCGATGACGATCTGGTCGCGCTTGTCGCCGAGCGCCTGTGCCAAAATCCGCTCGCTGTAGCCCTCGCCGTAGGCCTCGGCGGTGTCGAAGGTCGTGATACCGCTGTCGAAGGCGGCCCGGTGGGCGGCGACCGTGTCGTCGTCATTGATGCTGGTCCAGCCGGACTTGCCGGCCTGCCACCCGCCGAAGATGATCGCGCTCATTTCGATCTTGGTCCGCCCGAGCTGTCGGTGCTGCATGTGAAAAGTCCCTTTCGGACAAAAAGTGTGTGGAGTGTCTTGGTGTGAAGTGTCTTGCGGCTATTATGCCCTATTTGGAGAGCAAATGAAAAGAGGAGGCAAAGAAAAGCCGCGCGCCTGACTGCGGGGAGCCTTCAACGTCATGCCGTATGCGCGCCATGACGGGTTTGAGAGCGCCATCGTCTCTTCACAACTTCTTCACAATTCTCCTATACAGTGCCATTGTAACAATCCGCAAGGAGTGGTCTGTAGCCTCAGTCATGCCTCACGGGCGACTGTCTCTTATGAGGAAGTTCAGGTTTTCGATGCCGCCGATGCAGCGAAGTTTTCGGTCAAAGGAGAGGAAAATGAAAGCGCGCACTCAATCTTTAGGCTTCCTGGCAACTACCGGCGCCCTTGTCGGCGTCTTTTCAGTAGCATCTCTAGGAGGCCCGCCGCCGGGTGGTCGTTATGTGTCAGTCGCCCAGGACCCCGGCATTCGGGGCGGGGCGGCAGGCGCGGGAGGCACATTCCCCGTTCTCGACGCCGCAAGTCCGGCACGGAATGCGGCAGATAAAGCGTTCTTTCAGGCCGCAGCACTCCGCTTCCGGGAAGCCGATTCCGTTTCCGGAACGATGCCGGAGGAATTAGGGATCGGCCTGGGGCCACGCTTCAATGGCAATAGCTGTGCCCAATGTCATGCATTCCCGGCCATCGGCGGGACAAGCCCCCTCGTGAATCCCTTGGTCGCCGGTGACTTTGCCCATCTGGACGGTGCCGCGAACCCTGTCAACCTTTCCGGGATACTGAGCCTCCACGGACCGATCCGCGAGGTCCGGCGGATCACCGATCCGGCCACGGGGATGCCCGACGGCAGCGTCGCCGACCTCTTCACGATCCGGGGCCGGTCGGACGCGCCGGGGGCCACGGCCGCGCAGATGGATTTCCCCAGGCAGCTCGCGAGCAACAACCTCAGCTTCCGCATCCCGACGCCCCTCTTCGGCCTCGGCCTGGTCGAGTCCACCTCGGACGCGGCGCTGCGGGCGAACCTCAGCGCCACCGCAGCACAGAGGGCCGCCCTGGGCATCGGCGGCCGGTTTAACTACAACGGCAATAACCAGACGATCACGCGGTTCGGCTGGAAGGCCAAGAATCAGTCGCTGCTCATGTTCGCCGGCGAAGCCTACAGCGTCGAGCAAGGCGTCAGCAACGAACTCTTCCAGAGCGAGCGCTTCACGCCCACCGAGGACCCCACGGTCATCGCGGACAGCACGTTCAACGGAGCCGGCGAGGACTGTACAAACGTCTCGGTAGGCAATGCGACCACCGGCACCGCGTCGGACATGTCCTCGGACATCGTCAACTTCGCCGCCTTCATCCGGCTGCTCGCCCCGCCGGCCTCCACGACAACCACGTCCTCTCAGCTCGTGGGCAGTCGTCTGTTCGCCCAGGTCGGCTGCCAATGCTGCCACTCGCCCAGCCTGACGACGGCGAAGGCGTCCTTCCCGGCGCTGTCGGACGTGACGTACCACCCCTACTCGGACTTCATGATCCATCACATGGGGTCCGGCCTGGCCGACGGGGTTTCCCAGGGGGAGGCCGGGCCAGATGAGTTCCGCACGGTACCGCTGTGGGGCGTCGGCCAGCGGACGTTCTTCCTGCATGACGGAAGGACCGATGACATCATTCAGGCGATCCAGGCCCACGCGGGTAACGGTTCGGAAGCCAACGGCGTCATTCGCGGCTTCGACCGGCTTCCCGCGGGTCAGCAACAGGACATGGTCAACTTCCTGCGCTCACTCTGACCGCAGAACTGACCGGCCGGCCACGGCCAACAAAAAGGCCCGGCGCTTTCGCGCCGGGCCTTTCCGTCAACCGTCTACTCCATCAGGGACAGCGGGTTTTGCAGGAGCCGCTTCAGCTCTTGCAGGAACTTCGCGCCGGTCGCCCCGTCCATGACCCGGTGGTCGCCGCTGAAGGTCAGGTTCATGCGCGGGCGGGCGGCGAGGGTGCCGTCGCCCAGCACGACGGCCTTTTGGGTGATGCTGGAGACGGCCAGGATCGCGCCCTGGGCCGGGTCAATGATGGCGGTGAAGCTCTCCACGTCGAACGGGCCGAGGTTGGAAACGGTGAAGGTGCCGCCGCTGTACTCGGAGGGCTGGAGTTTCTTGTCGCGGGCCTTCTTGACCAGCGACTTGCTTGCCTCGGCCAGCTTGCGGAGGGGGAGCGTGTCGGCGTCGCGGATGACCGGCACGATCAGGCCGTCGTCGAGGGCGACGGCGACGCCGACGTGGAAGCCCGCGCCGGGGTAGACCTTGTCGTCCTTAAAGGCGGCATTGACGGCGGGGAACTTGACGAGCGCCTTGGCGGTGGCCTTGACGATCATGTCGTTGAGTGTGATCTTGGTCAAGGTCTCATCATAGGCGTTCAGCCGCTCGCGCAGGGCCATCGCCTCGGCCATGTCCACTTCCGAGGTGATGTAGAAGTGCGGGATGGTGGTCTTGCTCTCCACCATGCGCCGCGCGATGACCTTCCGCATGGCGGACAGCTCAGTCGGGACGGTGAGCGGCGCGGGGGTCGTGTCCGCCCGCTTCTGCGGCGCGGCGGGCGTCGCTTGCGAGGGCGGCAGGTCGGCCTGCACGGCGGTCGAGGGGGCGGCGGTCATCGGCTGGGCCGGGGCGGCAGGCGCGCTTTCGGCGAAGGCCAGCACGTCCGCCTCGATGATGCGGCCCGACGGCCCGGTGCCTTTGATCTGGGCGATGTCCAGGCCGCGCTGCCGCGCGACGGAGCGGGCGAGCGGCGAGGCTTTCAGCCGGGCGGTGCCGTTCGTCGAGGTGCCGTTCGTCCCGTGCGCGGACGCCGGGGCGGCGGTTTCGCGTACCACGCTCGGCGAGCGGCTGGGGGCGGCGTCAACCGGACAGGAAGGCGCGACGGCCTCGGCGGGAGCGGCCTTGGGCGCATCCTCGCCGATCATGGCGATGGCCTTGCCGACGGCGACGACCGCGCCGGGCTGGGCCTGGATGTGCAGCACGCCCGCGTCTTCGGCCTCGATCTCCACGTTGCTCTTGTCCGTCTCGATCTCGGCGATCACGTCACCGACCGACACCGCCTGGCCGTCCTGCTTCAGCCACTGAATCAGGGTGCCCTCTTCCATCGCGTCGCCCATCTTGGGCATGATCACTTCTGGCATAAGTTGTTTCCTAACCGTTCCGCGCCAGTGTCTTCTTGACGGCGGCGATGATGTCGGCCTCGTGCGGGGTGGCGGCAAGCTCCAGGGCGCGAGAGTACGGCATCGGGGTGAACGAGCCGGCGACCCGCTCGACCGGGGCGTCGAGGTAGTCAAACGCCTCGGTGCTGATCTGGGCGGCGAACTCGGCGGCGACGCCATAGAAGAGCCACTGCTCCTGCACGACGACCGCACGGTGCGTCTTCTTGACGCTCTTGATCACCGTCTCGATGTCCAGCGGCTGGAGCGAGCGCAGGTCCACGACCTCGGCGCTGATGCCCTCCTCCGCGAGCTGCTCGGCGGCGGCGAGGGCCAGCATGGTGCCGCGCGAGTAGGAAATGATCGAAACGTCGGTGCCTTCACGTTTGACGTCGGCCAGGCCGATGGGAACGATGAACTCCGGGTCGGTCGGCACGTCGCCCTTGGTGCGGTACAGGCCGGCGTGTTCGGTGAAGACGACCGGGTTGTTGTCCCGGACGGCCGCTTTGAGCAGGCCTTTGGCGTCGGCGGGCGTCGCGGGCACGACCACTTTCAGGCCGGGCGTGTTGGCATACCAGTGGGCGAGGTCCTGGGAGTGCTGGGCGGAGAGCTGGACGCCCACCCCGCCCGGCCCGCGCAAGACGCAGGGGACGCTGTACTGGCCGCCACTCATATAGAGAATTTTGGCGGCGTGGTTGATAATGCCGTCCCAGGCGACCAGGGCAAAGTTCAGGGTCATGAACTCGATGATGGGCCGCAGGCCCATCATGGCCGAGCCGACCGTCATGCCTACCATGCCCGCCTCGGAAATCGGGGTGTCCACGATGCGCTCGGGGCCGTACTTCTGCAAGAAGTCCTTGGTGATCTTGAACGTCCCCTGGTACTGGCCGATCTCCTCGCCGAGCATAAAGACCTTCTCGTCCCGGTCCAGTTCTTCCTGGAGGGCCAGCCGGATGGCGTCGGCGTAGGTCATGTTCTCGGTCTGGCCGGTCGGCTCGTGGCTGTGGACGGACGGGGAAATGTCCTGGATGTCCTTGTCGTCGCTGTTGTCCACCCGGAACTGCGTGCCCTCACCGCCGTGGACCGATTGTGGGTCTTTGGTGGGGTCCGCCTCCGGCTTCGAGCCGTTCGTGCCGTTGCCGGCGGCCTTGGCCGCCGTCCCGTTGCCGTTCGCGGCCGAGCCGTTTGCGGCGGCCTTGACGCTGTCGCCGATGACGGCGATGACCTTGCCGACGGCGACGACCGCGCCGGGCTGGGCCTGGATGTGCAGCACGCCCGCGTCTTCGGCCTCGATCTCCACGTTGCTCTTGTCCGTCTCGATCTCGGCGATCACGTCGCCCGCCGCAACCGTCTCGCCGTCCTGCTTGTGCCAGGAGACCAGCGTTCCTTCTTCCATCGCGTCGCCCATCTTGGGCATGATCACTTCTGCCATGTTTTCCTTCTGTTTCAGACGAAAGGGCGGGGATTTCCCGCCCTGTTCTGCCCTACTTGTCAATCGGCGTAAACGTCCTGCGTGAGTTCCTCGATGGAGCAGACGGGGCTGGTCTCGGCGAAGTCGGCGGCCTGGCGGGCCATGTCAATGGCCTGCTTGTCCATGGTGTCCTTCTTGGCGTCGTCCAGGATGCCGCGCTCGCGCAGCGTCTTCTCCAAGATCAGCAGGGGGTCGCGGCCCTTCCACTGCTCCGTCTCGGCGGGGTCCCGGTACGTCCCCTGCGTCTCGGCCCCGTCGGCGGCACCGTGGCCGACGTAGCGGTAGGTGATCGCTTCGAGGAAGTAGGGGGCGGGGTGCTGCCGCATGTTGTCGATGATCTCCTGGGCGGCGGCGCGGACGGCGAAATAGTCCTGCCCATCCACCTTGGAGTTTGCCATCGCATAGGAATCGGCGCGGGAGGCGAGGTCGGTGTTGGCCGAGGAGCGGTCCACCGATGTGCCCATGGCGTACTTGTTGTTTTCCAGGACGTACAGGATCGGCAGCTCGTAAAGCTGGGCCATGTTCATGGCCTCGTGGAAGCCGCCCGCGTTCATGGAGCCGTCGCCGAGGAAGCAGACGCAGATGTTGCCTTTGCCCTTAAACTCGGGCGCGTGCTTCAGCGCCCAGCCGATGCCGACGGCCAGGGGGACGTTGCCGCCGACGATGCCGTAGCCGCCCGCGAAGCCGTGTTCCTTGTCGAACAGGTGCATCGAGCCGCCCTTGCCGCGCGAGATGCCCGTGCCCTTGCCGTAGATCTCCGCCATCAGCTTGTTCGGGTCGCTGCCCAGGATCATGCAGTGGGCGTGGTCCCGGTACGACGACAGGGCCTGATCGCCCGGCTGGTAGGAGCTGAGGACGCCCAGCGAAACCGCCTCCTGGCCGATGTAGAGGTGCAGGTAGCCGCCGACCTTACCGGCGCGGAAGCCGCGCTCGCATTGCTGCTCGAAGTGGCGGATGTCCAGCATCTGCTGGTAGGTGTGCAGGAGGTCCGCGTCGCTGAGTTTGAGCGACTTGATGACGGCGTCCGCCGAGGTCGGCTCCAGGCCGACGCTGTGCGCGTCATAGCGGGGAGCGCGCAGTTTCGCGCCCTTGCTGCCGTTCTTTTCGCTGTTCTTGTCACTGCCTTTATGGGTCTTGTGCGGAGGCGCGGCGGGGCTTGCTGCCATGGGGGTTAAACCTCTTATGTCTAGAATAAACGTCGCGTTAGGTCGGTGCGTTACATCAATGCATTACATCAGTTGGGAGTTCGGGAAGCGGGTCCCAATCAAGCTTGGGGCCGGTTGTCGTTCGGAAAGCCCCTGTATTATAGCGTCATCGGGCGGGCGGTGTCAAGGAACGGGACTACCGGCTTTGGTGAGCATACCCAAAAACGGCTACAGCGGCTCAATGGAGACCTCGCCGCCGTCCGTCATCTCGGCTTGCAGGAGTGAACCGGCGAGCAGGTTGACCCCGAGCAGTGGTGTCCCTTCCAGCAGCAGGACGTCCGTTTGCCGGAGGTCATCATCCCAGTCCATGTCTACGCGGTAGAGCGGGCACCTGCCGCGCGACCCGTCCGCCAGCATGATCTCCTGGTCAATGGAAAAGGAGGCATCGAGTTGTTGCAGGATGAACCCCGGCAGCGCGAGTTCCCCGTCAAACCCGGTGTCCACCAGGAACTCGACGGGGACCGGTCCCGCCTGGCCGGGGAGCGTCAGGATAACGCGGATAAAATTGTCCCGAACATGGCCGATGGTCATTTGGCACGCCCCGCCATCATCTCGCCCATCAGGAGGCGCGTGGCAAGGCCGTACTCGACCTCGTCGCCGATCCGGCGGCCATAGAGCCGGCCATCCAGTGGACGGCGCTTCAGCATCTCGCGATGAGCGGCGTTGAACGTCTTGCCGATGACGTGTTCGCCCGTGTCCACATGGATTACGACGTACTGGTTGTTGAACTCCGGTTCCAGCAGAGGCCTTTTGGCCTCGTAAACCGCTTGCCCGCGCGTAGACAGTTCTGCCATGTCTTCTTCCGTGGGTATGACCGCCATAGTGGTGCCTCCTGGGTGCATTCTCGCCACGAAGATTATACCGAAATCCCGCGCCGATTTGGCCTCCCCGCCCCTCCGGTGCGGGCCGAGAATCCGCTTGACAGAACCGGCCCGTTCGTTTATAATGGGCCACATCTTCAACGGGCCTTAGAAGCATAGACACACGGAATAATGCCATGAACCTTATCACTAGGCTTGCCCAACGCTGGCGGGCGCTCCAGCAGGAAAGCGCGGTCCGCGCCGCCTACGAGGACGGCCGCCTGGAGGACGCGATCTCGCACGCGCGCGCCCTCTACGAGTTCGACCTGGACAACCCCTGGGCGAACTTCTTCCTGGCCTGCCACCACCTCGAAGCCGAGCGCTACGCCGAGGCCCTGAGCCACCTGGAGCGCGTCCGGGAGGACTGGCCCGACGACGCCTACACGCATTTCGCCGTCGGCCTGTGCCACGACTATCTGGAAGACCCGCGCGCCGCCGTCGCCTCCTACCGGCGCGTCCTGGAACTGGCCCCGGAGTGGGCCAAGGCCCGCAAGAACCTGGGCCGCGACCTGTACCTGATCGGCGACTATGCCGCCGCCGAGGCCCTCCTGCGGGTCTACTGCGGCGAGGCCCCTGAAGACCGCGAGGCCCACGACCTGCTCGGCTATGTCTGCTACCGCCGGGGCAAATTCACCGACTCGTTCGGCCACTACGAAAGCGCGCGGCGGCTGGACCCCTTCAACTCCAAGATGGAGCGCAACGCCCGGCTTCTGTACATGAAGAGCGCGCGGTCGTAAGGCCGCATGAAAATCCCTGACCGCTATCGTGGCCTCTCCATCGCGGATTATCCGCTGAACCTTGGCGATCTGGAAAAGCTGGAAGCATGGCCGCAGGCCGACATATATCCGCTGCCGGGCTTTATCCAGGGGATTACGCTTTTCGAGATCGGCAACGGGGACATGACCGGCTTCTATTGGCCAATCGGTAGGGAGATTAATGAGCCGCTTCTTTGCGACACCTACCATGATGCGTGGTCATTAGGGCCGCAAGCCTCTAGCCTAGAAGGTTTAGTCAAGCTCAAAGTCGCCGAAGGCTACTGCGAACCTGGCGATGATGACTATCAAGCGGTTCTGGAACTTGCGGAGCAACTTGGCTTTCACTTACCCTCCCCCAGCGAAGATGCCCAGCTCCCACCAGACTTGTGGCTGTCTCTTGATGCAAACTCCCCTGCTGCGTTGAAGTCTGCCGCCGCACAGGCCATGAAAGCGGGAGAACTGGAAGTGGCGGCAGCCCATCTGGAACATGCTCTACAGGCGTTGCCTGAGTATACCGAAGCCCTTTTCATGCTTGGCAACCTGTATCGCCGACAGAAAAGACTGCTCGAAGCAGCGCAGAAGATGGTTGAGGTGTTAAGCGCTCCGCTCTGCTTCGGCGGGGACCGTGAGAAAGCCTTACAGTCGGTAAAAAGGCTGCGTGACGAGGACTATCCCGAACTCCGCAGCGACCCGCTGTGGTCACAGCGCCAGCAACTTACCTTTGCGACCGGCGTCAAGCGCAACGACGATTTCAACATTTATGAGGAAGCCGTGGCCGAGTATCTGCGTCAGGGGAAGGGCGTTCTGGCCGTGCGGCTCCGCGTCCTGGTCGGTGAGATGATGTGGCGCGAGACCACCTCGTTCCGGGAGCGCTACGGCTACGGCCTAGAGAAGCATCGACAGCTTCTCAGGAGCGAGATCGAGCAAGCGGGGCTGACAGACCGGCTCATCGCTGTGGCGAAGTCATAGTCAAAAGATTATTCCTCAGCGGCGAGCGAGGCGGGCGGCATAGGTGGGGCCGGGGTAGGCGACAGTATGGCCCTTGACGGCGTGCCAGAGCAGGCGGTTGAGCGTGTCCGGGTCGCAGCGGTCGTAGTGCGAAAAGTCCAGGCGGGCGGAGGCGACGGCACCCGCCCCGCGCTTGGGGTTTACGGCCATCAGGTCCGTGCGTTGGGCTAGGACAGTGTAGGGCGCGAGATTGGGCACATCCGTGAAACTCGCGAACAGAGGAGTCGCCCCGGCGTCGTACTGGGTCATCGGCGGCAGGCCGAGCAGAAGCTCCATCGTGCGGACGAACGAGGCCGTGGTATAGAAGGTGTGGTCGAGCGCGCGGCGCTTGGTGTAGGGACTGACGACCAGGCCGACCGTGCGGTGGGCGTCTATGTGGTCCGGCCCGGCCTGGGCGTCGTCCTCGATGACGAAGATCGCGGTCGTAGGCCAGAACTTGGAGTGGCTCACGGCGTCCACGATCCGGCCCAGGCCCAGGTCGTTCGAGGCGACGGCCGCCCAGGGCGTCGGGCGGTTCGGGGTCAGGCCGACCGTGTGATCTTCGCCCAGGGACATGACCATGTAGTTCGGCCACTGCCCCGTCTTTTCCCCCGCGCGCAGCTCGTCAAGGAAGGCGTCCACATGCTGGAAGTCCCGGCCCTTGCCCTGCCGGCTCGCCAGTTCCCAGGCGAGGCTGACGTGGCCTTTCAGGGCGGGCTGGGTGGACGTGGCGACGGGAGCGGTGTCCTTGTTGGACACGAAATTCGAAAACTCGCCGTAGGTGCGGTAGGTCAGGCCGTGGCGCGCACAATTGTCCCACAGGTAGCCGCCCGTCGAGGCGGAAACGGCGTCGTCGCCGGGCGCATCCCCGCGCGACGGGCTGGCGTAATTGCCGGGGTAGACCTTCTCGGTCCAGTCCGTGCAGAAGGCCGCATTGCACCACTGGTGGCCATCCTCGGAGACTTCCCCGTTGCAGTACAAGTTGTCCAGCGTCACGAAGGCCCGCGCCAGCGCGTGGTGATTGGGCGTGACCGTCTTGCCGAACAGCGTCAGGCTGGGGTCGCCGTCGCCGATGCCGAGGTCGCCGAAGACCTGATCGTAAGTGCGGTTCTCCTTGATGATGTACAGGACGTGCTTGATCGGCGACTTTTGGCCCACGACGGACGGGAGGACCGAGTGCGCGGGCCGCTCCGCCGTCCGGGTCAGCAGGGCATCGCGGTAGGGGCAGCCCGCGAGGACCTGGGCCGTGTAGCGCGCGAGCTGCGCCCGGTCCGGCATGTCAATGACCGAGACGCTGCCGCTCAGGAGCGAGGAGATGTAGTCGAAGGTCACGCCCTTGTCGTGGCGCGGGCCGTAGGACTGGCCGGGCTTGTTGTAGATGTCCAGGATCATGCCGCCGCCCCGCTTGGGGTAGCTCGGCCCGGTGCCCAGGCCCTTCCCCACCCCGACGAACAGCTTTCTGCCGTCCGGCGAGACGGCGACGGCGTCGGGATACCAGCCGGTCGGGATGAACCCCAGCACGCGGCTCTCGTCGGGATCCGAAACGTCTATGACTGCCACGTCGTTGTTGTCGGCGTTGGTGACGAACAGCGTTTTGCCATCCGGCGACAGAGCCAGCGCGTTGGGCGTGCTGCCGGTCGGGGACTGCGGGAAGAGGGAAGTGCGGACCGTCTGCCGGACGGCGTGCGTCGCCGTGTCAACGACGCTGACGGTGTTGCTCCCGGAGTTGGCGACGTACACGCGCCCGCCGTCGGGGCTGAGAAGCAGGGCGACGGGCTGCTTGCCTACGGGGACGGTGGCGACGGGGGAGAGCGTCCCAGCCCGGAAGACGGACACGGCCCCGCCGCCCTGGTCCGTCACCCACACCTCATGGCCGTCCGGCGAGACGGCGACGGCATTCGGATGATCGCCGGTGGCCGCCGAGGCTCTGGCCTTCCCCGTCTCCGGGTCGAGGGCATAGAGGGTCGCGCCTGGCACGTTGAGCGCATAGAGCGTCCCGTCGGGGCCGACGGCGGGGCCGGCGACCCAGGCGTTCGCGCCCGCCGCCGAGTCGCGGCTGTAGGGGGCGGGGCGGCCTTTGAGGTCCGCAACCGCCAGCGGCTCCTGCCGGATCAGGTCGCCGCCGCTTTTGACGTACCCGAAGCGCCAGAGCAGCCCGCGCCCCCCGCCTGAAACGTACAGAGTGTCGCCCGCCGGCCCGAACGCCATGCCCTCCCACGACTGGTCCAGGGTTTGGGTCACCTGCACCTGCTCGTTGTCGGTGTTGAGGGAGACGACCTGGCAGGGCCGGAACCCGCCCGTGCTGACCAGCAGGCGGCGGCCGTCGGGCGAAAGGCACATCGCCAGCGGCATGTCGCCGACGGGGATCTGCCGCCCCGCCGGGTGCAGCACCCAGCCGCTCGGCAGCAGCGTCCCGGCCCCCGTCACGCGCGGCGTGTCCGTGCGCGCGCCCGCCGTGGCCGTCAGCGCCGCCTCCTTCGCCCGGTAAGCCTTCGCGCCGTAGAGCGCCGAGGCGGCCAGCAGGGCCGCCGCGACCGCCAGGGAACTGATGTGCCTTGTTTGCATGTTCTTAGCATACCCTCCGCGTTCTCCTTTGTGCATTTCCGGCTTAAAACCGGCCCGGATGGGGTATGATTACTTGCTGAATTCATCGTAAGTAGCCGCCGGCGTCGGCGGTGACACGTCAGAACGAAGGACTTAGAAGAGCCATCCATGACCGTTAAATCTCCCCCGAGCAAGAGCAGCCTGAGCAACGGCAGCAAGCCCAGTGGCAGTGTGCCTTATGAAAGCCTCCTCCCGCCGGACCTCCTCGAGGAAAAGCCCCACGGCCAGAGCTGGCCGGTCACGCTTTTGAGCCGCGAGGAGCGCGAGCGGCAGATGGAGCGGGCCTTCGCCGGGCTGTACCGCTGGTATGTCGCCCGCTCGCAGAAGATGCGGAACTGGAACCCGGACGACTCGTTCGAATGGGGCAAGATGCGGCAGGACCACTCCGCCGACGTCGTCCAGCTCATCGAGGGCTTCTTCGCGGTCGAGCAGTACACGCCCGACTACACCGCCGAGATCTTGCAGATCGTCCGGCGCAGCAACGGCCGCTCGAACTTCCAGCTCCGCTGGGGTGCCGAGGAGGAACGGCACGCGAACACCTGGGAGAACGCCCTGCTGTTCTCGCGCGGGCGGTCCGTGGAGCAGATCGAGCATTACAAGTGGCAGCTCCGCGAGAACGCCTGGACGCTGCCCTGGGAGGACCCGCTGCACATGATGCTGTACACGGTCTTCCAGGAGCGCGCGACCCAGATCAACTATCTGAACTTCGCCAAGATCGCGCGCGGCGAGTCCGACAACCCCGCCTACGCCGGGGACACCGACCCGGTCCTGGCGCGCGCCTGCACCCTGCTGGCCGTGGACGAGGCCGCCCACTACGCCTTCTTCCTGGAGGGCGCGCGCCTGTACCTCTACTACCAGCCCGAGGAAACCTTGCAGGCCATCCAGGACGTCGTCACCCACTTCGCCATGCCCGCCCAGGACGTCATCCCCAACTGGGACGTGGTCGCCGAGAACATCTACCGGGCGGGAGTCTACGGGCCGCGCGTGTTCCAGAGGGACGTCATCGCGCCGGTCTTCGACAACCTGACGGTGACTGGCCGCAAGGCATTGGAAAATGGCTTGAAGCGCGCCCGCGCCGTCCCGAACGGGGAGGGCGAGATGCGCCTGACCGCCCTGTGGGACACCTTCGACACCGGCGAGGCCGAGCGGAGCGTGATGCGCCTCCACGACAAGATCACCGACTACGAGAAGAGCGTCGGGCGCGACGCCCTGGACCCGCTCCGATTCCGGCCCAACCCGGACTGGCCGAAGTCCGGGGAGTAGTCTCAGCCCCCATGCAAACCATATCCAAACTCGCCCTCCTAGCCGGGCTGACCGCCCTCTGCTTCGGCTGCCGCTCCGCGCAGCAGCCGGGGCAGGCGGCCCCGCGCCGGTCCGCCCCGGCCGCGTCCGCCGATCAGGCGAACGCGCCCCTCCTGCCCGACGCCAAGATGACGCCCGGCGCGACCCTGCCCGTCACCCGCGCGGACATCTGCGTCCCCGGCTACACCCAGAAGGTCCGCAACGTCCCGCTGGACGTCAAGAAGCAGGTCTACGCCGAGTACGGCATCACGTCCCACAAGCCGGGCGACTACGAGGTGGACCATTTGATCAGCCTGGAACTGGGCGGCTCCAACTCGATCAAGAACCTGTGGCCGGAGTCGTACAAAACGCAGCCCTGGAACGCGCACGTCAAGGATGCCCTGGAGAACGAGCTGCACGCCGAGGTGTGCGACGGCCGGCTGGACCTCGCGACCGCCCAGCACGACATCTCGACCGACTGGATCGCGGCCTACAAGAAGTATTTCCACACCAATGCGCCGCTCACCGGGTCGGGCGGATCCTCCACGGGCAGACGCCGGCGGCGCGGCAGCCGCCACCCGCTGACCGGCGCGGACTCCCCCTTCCCCGCCCCGCCGTCCGCGTCCGGACCGGCCTTGGGGAACACCCCCGCCACGGGTACGAGTGGCCAGGTGTGGGTCAACCTCAAATCCGGCAAATACTTCCGGCCCGGTTCCTCCTACTACGGCAACACCAAGCAGGGCCAGTACATGAGCGAGGCGCAGGCGCAGCAGCAGGGGTATGTGGCGGCGAAGGGGCAATGAACAAAGCTTAACAAAGATTTAACATGGATCACTTGACAGGCAGGCGGGGACGTGCTATGATGAAGGCATCTCCTGGCCTGCCCGCTGTTTTAGGCCCGCCCCGAAGGCAAGTACGCTCGGTCCCGCTTCGATGAAGACTGGAGATCACCATGTACGCGCCCCTTCGACTCGGCCTTTTTGTGCTGTTCAGCATAATCCTCTGCGGCTTTAACGCTCCCGTGTCGGCCCAATCCGGCAGCATCCCGGTCGCCAACTTCAGTTTCGAGGCACCCGTGGTGTCCAGCTACGACGAGGTCAAGAGCGGCTACGCAATGATGCAGGCGCACACGAACTCCGGCTGGACTTTCACGGACTACGCGGGCATCGGCCTGGCCGAATACTTCAACAAGGACGCTTCCGGGCACGGTCAAGCCGCCCCCGACTGAAACCAGGTCGGCTACATCCAGAACTACTACAACTATCCCCCCGGTATGCTCTCGCAGACGGTTTCCGGCCTCCAGCCAACCCAAAGCTATTACGTCATCGTCTCCGCCGCCCAGGATGGCAGCAACACCGGCGGCCTACTTCTGCCTCTCACCGTGACGCTCGGCGGCCAGAGCTATCAGTTCACCCCCGGCGGCACCCAGTACCAGGATTACACCATCGGCCCGTTCACGGGGACCGCCGACAGCCAGACGCTCCAATTCAAGGGCGTGGCACAGACCTCTTCGACGGTCGCCACGGCGATGCTCGATAACGTCCGCTTTGTCCCGGCTTCCAATGAGTGTAAAATGTTTGATACTGCTGGCGAACTCTACGTCGCTGCGAGCGCGACCGGCTTGAGGCGCCCGAACTGCGACTGGCGCGTCCGGGCCAGCGGCGCCTCCGTCAGCCAGTCATAGACCCGGCAGAAGTTGAGCGCGGCGGCGGTCGCTAGGTTCTGCAGGTGAGTCTTCGCGTGACCCACGTAGCGGCACTGCCGCAGGCCGAAGGCCCGCACGCCCTGCGAGATCGTGCCCTCGATCCCGGCGCGGGCGGCGTAGCGCTCCCGGAACTGCGGCGTCTGCTGGTGCCGCCGGGCCGCGTGCAGCGCCTCGTGCTCGGGCTGCAGGTGCAGGTACAGCGTGCGCCCTTTCGCCTTGGCGCGCGTGCAGTCGGGGCGATGCGAGCAGGCGCGGCAGTCCGCCGCCTCGAACACGGCCAGCAGGAAGGTGCTGCCCCGCGCGTTGCGCGTCGGCTGCCACGGGCGGCTGGTCTTGCCGCCGGGGCAGGAGGCACGCTGCTGCTCCCAGTCCAGCCCGAAGCGGGACACGTCGAAGCCCTTGCCCTCCTCGGCCTGGCGGCTGCCGTCGCGGGCGACCGGCCCGACGATCTCGACGCCGTACCGGGTTCGGCTGGTCACTAGGTGCGAAGCCTGCGTGTAGCCCTCGTCCACCAGGTGCTCGGCAGGCAGGCGGTCCGCCTCAGCGAGTGCGTTCTGGACGCAGGGCGTCGCCTCACAGTCGGCGGTGGTGCTGGGCGTGGTGAGCACCTGTGTGATCAGGTGCGGCGTGTCGGCGTCGCAGGTCTCGGTCAGGTGCACCTTGTAGCCGGTCCACCGGGTCTGGCGCTTGACGGAGAAGCGCGCCTCCAGGTCGTAGGGCGAGACGATCAGCAACGCGCCCGGCGGCAGGTCGGCCTCGGCTCGCAAAGACATCTGAGCCGCCTGCTTCTGATTCGTCTGATTCTGATCCACCTGTCGGTGAAACTGCTGGAGCCACACCCGTCGCAGGGCCTCCATCGCAGGCAGCTCGCGCAGAGAGGGAGGCGCTGCGGCGGACCAGACCGCCTGGAGCAGAGCGAACCCATCGGCACCGACGGCCAGGGCGAACTTATCGCGCTCCGTCTGGGAGCGGGGCATCCGGTAGTTGTCCGCGCGCCTGCCGTAGCGGTCGAACCAGTCCGGCGGCGCCAAAGATTGCAGCCACTCGGGGTCTGCCTCGGCCACACTATTGAGGGCGTAGCGCAAGGCCTCGACCAGCGTCTCCATCCGGTGCAGGCCGCGCACGAACGAGAGGACGTGGGTGGAGTCGGTACGCTGGCGGCCACGGACCTTCAGCAGATCACGTTCCTTGAACCGGGCCAGCATCACCTCGAACAGGCGCGCTTCTGCGGCACCCGCCAGCAGCCGTGAGCGGAACTCACAGAGGACGCTTGAGTCGAAGCCGCAGTCCTCCAGATCAAGAGACAGAGTGTACTTCCAGTCGATGCGGGAGCGCACGGCGTCGGCGGCCTGGCGGTCGGAGAGGCCCGCGACAAATTGCATGACGGTCACGAGTGCTAGCCGCCACGGTGCTGCGGCGGCCTGCCCGCACGCGGGGAACAGATCAGCAAAGTGTTCGTCGGTGAAGATCGTAGCGAACTCGTCACGCATCCGTGTGTACAGGTTGCCCTTGGGGAACGCGGCACGAGTGACGCGAGCGGTCTGCTCTGGAACAGGGTCACTAGCTTTCACTTGCAGGGACATGGCGGGGCCTCGAAGGAATGACTTCAAGGCATTCTACCTGCCGGTGCCGGCCCTTGGCAATTCGCCAGCAGTATCATGTTTTCTGTAAAAGCGAAGGCCTGAAATAGTAGGGCAGGGAGTATCCTTGGAGTTACCACACACCGAGGAACACAGCCCATGACCTACCACGACGATTCTGCTCTATCGGCAGCCCTTTTGGAGCAGCTCACGACGAGCGGGATGGACGCCCTGCCCGAGCTGTTCCGCGTCCTCCTGAACGCCGCCATGCTCTTCGAGCGGCAGAATCACCTGGGAGCGGCCCCGCATGAGCGCACCGAGCAGCGCACGGGCCACGCCAACGGCTACAAGGACAAGACACTCGCCACCCGCCTGGGGCAGATCACCGTCGCCGTGCCCCAGGTGCGGGAGGGCGGGTTCTACCCGCAGAGCCTGGAGAAAGGCACCCGCTCCGAGCGGGCCTTAAAGCTGGCCCTGGCGGAGATGTACGTTCAGGGCGTCTCCACCCGCAAAGTCGCGGCCATCACCGAGCAGCTTTGCGGCTTCGAGGTTTCCTCGGGTTAGGTCAGCCGCGCCGCTCACGAACTCGACGGCGTGCTGGACGCCTGGCGGCAGCGCCCGCTCGCGGCCTGCCCGTACCTGCTGCTGGACGCCCGCTACGAGAAGGTGCGCCAGGGCGGGGTCGTGCAGGACGCCGCTGTGCTGATCGCCATGGGCGTAGACGCGCAGGGCAAGCGGCAGGTGCTGGGCGTCTCCGTGGCGCTGTCCGAGAAAGAAGTGCACTGGCGCTCGTTCCTGCAAAGCCTCGTCCAGCGCGGGCGGCGGGGAGTGCGCCTGATCGTCAGCGACGCCCACGAGGGGCTGAAGGCGGCGAGGCTCGCGGTGCTGGGCGGCATCCCGTGGCAGCGCTGCCAGTTCCATCTTCAGCAGAGCGCCTCGGCCTATGTGCCACGTCAGGACATCAAAGCACAGGTCGCCGCAGACATCAGGGCCGTCTTCAGCGCCCAGGACAGAGCCGAAGCCGACGCGCTGCTGAAACGGACGGTGCAGAAGTACGCGCAGACAGCCCCGAGACTCGCCGCTTGGATGGAAGAGAACCTGCCCGAAGGCTTGACGGTGTTCGCGCTTCCTGAGCCGCACCACCGCTTGCTACGGACGACTAACAGCGTCGAGCGGGTCAATCGAGAAGTGCGCCGCAGGACGCGGGTGGCCAAGCATCTTCCCGAACGAGGCGTCGTGCCTGCGGCTGGCGAGCGCGGTACTGATGGAGATCAGCGACGACTGGCAGGCGGGCAAAGCCTACTTGACCTTCACGGAACAGGCCATCACGAACCCGTAGACACGCAAGGATGCTCCCAGCTTTTACAGAAACAACTTGACACTATCCCTCCCCCTCCATCTTCTCCAACCGCAGAGTGTTTAAGGCACCTGTCATCGTGATCCGGCAGTAACAAAAGATGAACCATTCACCCTTACAGCCGTTCTCGCGTTGCCGAAAACTGGTGCAATCGAGCGAGTTTTCACATAAAGTGGCATAAAACCGGGGACCGACTGCGCCCAATCATATATGCCGTCAAAAAGGGTATATATAGGCCATGACAAGCAACCACAAGCTGACCGGCGTTCTCCAGGGCCGGACGATCAATGGCACTTCCAACTCGGGCGACACCATGACCATCTATTTCACGGACGGCTCCTCGATGGCCGTGCAGACGGCGGGGTCGTCCAATAGCGCGTCGAGCGGCGGCACGGTCCAGGCTGTGCGGCAGCAGGGGACGACGCTGGAACTGGCGTTTGAGGGGGGCGGGACGATGGAAGTCCCGCTGGCGGAAGAAACGTCGAGCGTCATGGTGCGGGACAAGGGCGGCACGATGGAGTACGCGGACTAGCGGGAAGGCGCGGGCTAGGGCGTCGGCCCGCCGACGGTCGCGGCCAGGAGGCAGACGTCGTCGTGCTGGATGCCGCCCGCGTAGTCCCGCACCTCCGAAACGATGCGCGTGATCAGCTCCTCGACGGGTTCGCCGGGCCGGCCCGCGCCGAGCATCTCGGCCACGCCCGCGACGCCCAGGAACTCGCCCCGGCTGCGGCCCGCCTCGGTGACGCCGTCCGTGCAAAAGAACAGGATGTCGCCGGGCGAGAGCGTCACCGACTGCTGCGTGAACCTCCCCCCTTCGGTCAGCCCGAGTACCGGGCTGATGCCTTCACCGTCCGCCGGCAGTAGCTCGATCAGATTGCTTTCCGCCCGCCGCACCAGGCCGGGGTCGTGGCCGCACGAGAGATAAGTCAATGTGCGGGAGAGCCGGTCGTAGACGCCGACGAACAGCGTCGCGAAGCCGGTCAGAAGCTCGTTTGCGACGACCGTATGGTTCAGCTCCCGGATGGCCTCATCCAGCCGGGCCGTCCGGTACAGGCTGTAGCGGAGCATGTTGCGGACCGTCGCCACCTGTGAAGCCGCCGCCAGCCCCTTCCCCGACAGGTCCCCCACCGTGAAGACGACCCGGCCGTCTTGCAGCACGAAAACGTCCAGGAAGTCGCCGCCGACCTGCGCTTCCGCCAGGGCGGCGTTGTAGTAGTAGGCCATTTTCAGCCCCGGCACACTGCTGGGCAAGACGGGCAAAAGCGCGTCCTGGAGGGCAAGCGCGATGGCCCGCTCGCGCTGCTGGCTCCGAGCGGCTTCCACCGCAGACCTCGTCGCCACCGCGACCGCCTCCACCAATGCGACCTCATCCGCCGTCCAGATGCGCGGCGTCTCCCCCATCCCCGCCGTCAAAGTCTTAAGCAGCCGGCCCCCGCTGAACAGCGGGACGGTGACGGCGGCCCGCAGCCCCAGCCTTGCCCACTGCTCGCGCGACGCGGCGGGCAGACTCGGGGCCTCGGCGTCCTCCACGACTAGAGTCCGGCCCGGCGCGTGTGCGGCTTCGTCCGACTCGTCCATGGTGAGGAAGCAGGCGTCCGCCCCCAGCAGGTCGCACAGGCCTTCGGTCGCCTCGGCCTGGACCTGATCGGGGTCCAGCGTTTGCAGGGAGGTCTGGCCGATCCGATTGATCAGGCGCTCGCGGGCCAATAGGTGCGCGATCTGCTGCTCGGCCCGGCGGCGCTCGCTGATGTCGGAGAAGACCACCAGCCCGCTCCGCACCCGCCCGCCGTCGTCGCGCACCAGGGCCGCGCTGGCCTGGACGAAGACGCGCGTCCCGTCAGGCCGCTCGACGACCGCATCCTCCTGGATGACGGGTGCCTCACCGCCCAGGACACGGGCCAGACCCATGCTGTGGTCGGGCGCGGAAGTCTGAGCCGCCTCCAGTGAATGCCCCCAGATGCGCTCCGCCTCCTGGTTGGCGTAGACGAGCCTGCCGGCCTTGTCACTGAGCAGCACGCCCACCGGCGCGGTGTCCATGACCGCCCGCAGCCGGGCGCGCGCCTCCTCTGACTCGGCCAGCAGCCGCGCGTTCGTCCGCAGCGCCTCCAGGCCGCGCACCAGGAATGCGCCGACCGACAGCAGCAGGCAAAGCTCGGTCCAGTCGCGCGGCCTGCCGAACGACCCGCCCGCGCCGAGGGGGGTCAGGAAGAGCATGAGGGTCAGGCTGGAGAGTGTGAGTGTAAGAATCCCCGGCCCGCGCCCGCCGAGGGCCGTGATCAGGGCGACGGCGAGCAGGAAGCCGACGCCGAACGGCCGGACGTGGCCGCCCTCGGTGCGCGCGACGAAGGACTGGACTAGAAGCAATAGCCAGGTCGTCAGCGCGACCAGCAGCGGCGACAGGAGGTAAGCGCGCGACGGGGAAACGGAGCGCAGGTTGGGCGTGGTCAACGGAGTGCAGTGTCCTCACAGGAGCGCCCGGCTGTGACGACAGACACAGGGCCGGAAACTTGCCTGTATTATACCACGTTGGGGGTAAAGGGTACTATTACGGAAAGAGAGCGCGGCGGCATGGAAGGGCGCAATGAATCGCGCCCCTACGCGTCTTTGTCTTTTGCCCGGCGCTTGGCGTCCAGCAGGCGGTTCGTGTAGCCCCCCTCGGTGCTGCCTCCTGACCCTGGACTTACCGGGGGCTTCGGCTTGGGCGGGAGCGAGGCGACGAAGGGGAATGACTCGTCGCTGACCTCCTGTGCGCGGGAGGCGCGGCGGTTCAGGAGCTGCTGCGTGGTCGTGGCGTCTTCCTCGGTGGCCTGCGTGCGTGCCGTCGTCTTGCGCTCCAGGAGGCGGTCCATCTGCGGGGTCGAAGGCTGAACCGTGGGGCGCGCGTTCGCGTCGCGGTAGCCGGCAACTTTCGCCCCGACCACCGACGCGCCGGTCGTGACGGCCCCGCGCACGGTCGAGGGCCGGATGAGCAGGCGGCGGACGGCGACATCGGCCAGAAACAGCAGGGCGGACCAGAGCAGCAGGAGCGGCCCGATGTCGCGGACGCCGACCACCCAGGAGGGGGCGTCGCGATAGATCAGGGCGGCGTCGTTCTGCACCTTACCGCCCGTCCCTTCGGTCAGCCGGGTCAGGAGCGGCAGGTTCGGCCCCAGTGTCCGGTACTCCGGCGAATACGGTACGACGAGGCTGACGGTCTGCGAGGGCGGGGTCGGGCCGTTCGCGCCCGCATCCCCCTGGTGGACGTTGACGAGGTACGGGCCGGTCTGGTCGGCGTCAAAGACGCCCTCATAGCGGCCCGGCCCGGTCTGCGAGAGTGTCACCGGCTTCAGGGACAGGTCGGGGCCGACGACGTTCGCGCTGATCTTGGTGCCGTTGGCGAAACCGCCCGCCGCGTTGAAGGCGTCCACGACCAGGTGGCCCTTGCCGTTCTGGTTGTCCAGTGTGCTTTGGAAATCGGCGCTGGTGTTCTGGCGCAGCGACCAGCGCAAAGTCTGCGCCCAGAAGCGGGCGTAGCCGGGCCAGCCCAGCCAGTGAACGGCCCAGTGCGGGCGGTCGTCGCTGGTGAAGGCGAAGGTCCGGCCCAGGCCGTAGCGCCAGTAGGCGAAGACGGGGTCGCGGTGGTCGGGCGCGGTCAGGGCGACGACCGCGCCGGGCTTGGCCGAAGACACGTTGTAGCCGAGCAGGGGCGGCTGGGATCCCCAATCGATGCCCGCGATGACCTCGTCGTCGGGGATGGGCCGGGCGAGGAACGGCTCCTCGATGATCCGCAGCTTGCTGACCGACTGCTGATCTTTCAGAAGCAGGCGCGGCAGGTCCTCGGGCTTCTCGGCCACATAGGCGGTGCCGCCGCCGATGGAGGACAGCGAGGCCAAAAACTGCGCCCCCTGGGCGTCCGCCCCGGTCGCGATGGTGGACAATGTGATGCCCGACTTCTTGAGGTTTTGCAGGTTGTTCGTGTTCTGGCCGGACTCATTGATGGCGTCGCCGTCGCCCAAAAAGATGATGTGCTTGACCTGGGCGGTCGTGTTGGTCAGGACGCGGCCCGCCTCCAGGATATAGGGGTCATAGGTCGGCGGGTCGTTCATGTCGGTGAGCGAGGCCATCATGCCCTTGATCTTGTTTTTGTCCGTGACCGCCTGCATGGGGATTCGCCAGGTCCCGTTGCAGTCTTCCACTCCGATCTGGTCCTGCGGGTCCAGCAGGTCCACGACCGCCTTGGCGGCCTCGATGGACATGTTGACGTTGCCCGGCTCTTCCAGGTCCTCGATGACGAGCGCGACGGCGACGGTCGGGAAGCGCTTCTTGTCCTTGATGTCCATCTTGACCGGCAGGGCCGTCTCGATGGGAGTCCCGGTGTAGGCACCCGCCGCGAACGAGTTCGGCCCGCCCACCATGCCCAAGCCGACGCCGAACTCCTTGGTGGCCGTCTCCAAAGCGCTCATCTGCCCCGGCCCCAGCTCGTCGGCGGGCACGTCGGACAGGACCACGGCGTCGTAGGAGGCCAGGGCGGCGACACTCGCGGGGATGCCGCCGGGCGTCTGCACGTCCATGTCTATCTGCTGGGCGGCCAGGGCGTTTTTGATACTTGCTATGCCCGGCGAGGCGGCGTCGGCGATGTAGAGGACGCGGGGGCGGCCCTGGACGGACACGAACCCGAAGCCGTGGTTGTTCTCGGCGATGGTGTCGTTCGGGGCGGTCAGCACGGCGTCGTACTTGTGGAAGCCCGCGCCATGCACGGTTTCGGAGTAGGTGAAGGCGTTCTTGCCGGCCTTGAGCTGGACGGACTGGACTCCGAGCGGCTGCCCGTCGCGCGTCAGCGTCAGAGTCCCCGCTTGGGCGACGGTGCTGGAGACGACCACGCGGACATCGAAGGGCTGGTCCTGCCGCGCCCGCGTCGGCATGGAAACGTCGTCCACCATCGCCTCGCCGGACGGTCCGCCGTTCGCCCCCGAACCAAGCGCGGTCGGGGCAACGTCCACGCGGACGCCGTCGGCGCGCAGGCCGTCAATCTCGGTCTCGGCCTCCCCGACATTCTCATTGCCGTCGGACAGGACGACGATCTTGCGGCCCAGCCCGGACGGGAACGACGACTTCGCCAGCCGCAGCGCCCCGGCCAAATCGGTCGCGTCCCCCGCGACGGTCGGCTTGCCCTGCTCCAGGGTCTGCATCGTCTCGGACGGGGCTTCGTCCACGTTGGACGTCCGTCCGAACTCGATCACGCCGCCCTGGTCCCCCACCCGCTTCGACCCCAATGCCTTGTTGATGTACTCGCGCCCGGCCGCCTGCTGGTCATTGCGGACGGACTTGGACACATCCAGCAGGAAGATCGTCGCCAGCTTGTCCGACCTCTCGACGAGGTGAATGCCCGCCAGGGCGCAGACCAGCAGGGTCGCCAGGAGCGAGCGGGCGACAAGCGCGAGCCGGGCGGTGCCGGTATCCAGCCCGGCATAGGAGCGCCGCCCGATCCACCAGAACGCCGCGAGGGCGAGTGGCAGCAGGAGCAGGAGCCAGGGACGGTCGAAGGAGACGGGGCTTTGCATGGGCGGTTATCGTAACGATAAAGACAGGAACCATGCCATGAATGGCACGGCTAGACGGCCTACGGCCAGGGAAACGCCGCTTCGCGGGGTTGGGAATTCCCAGTCGGCGGCGCGTTCCATTTTGGCGGAGAGTTTGCCGGCGGCATGATGCTCTTTCTGGCGGTCTACATAGCGGACGATGCGCGGCAGATCATTCGAGGTGAAAGTCAAAATCCCATAGCCTTCCTGCCAGTAGAGGCCGTCCTTTGCCTCGGGCAGATGGTTGATGGAATGCGCGGACGCGCCCTTGATGTGGCGCATGAAGTCCGCAGGAGCCAGGGTTGCCGGCAGAGTGACGGCGAGATGCACATGGTCCGGCATCCCGTTCAGCGCGTGAATGTGAACGTGTAAGATTTTGCACTTCTGCCGGATGTGCCGGTGCAGTGTCCGCTCCATCTCGTCCGTGACGTAATGCTCCCGCTTGTGCGTCGCCCACACAAAATGCTGAAATGCTTCCATGTAAATGCCCATTAGGCCGCCCTCCTGGCTTTGTCTGAATTCTGAGAGGACCATGTGTTAAAACACACGGCTATTCGGCCTGCGGCCACGAAGTACCGCTTCGCGGCACTCGGATGGGATTCTCTTATCCCCGCGAAGCGGGGATTGTTGGCGTCTGCGCCGTCTAGCCGTGTGTTTTAACACATGGCCCCCCGGCGTGGTCATAGTATGTCTACGCCCCTCCACCGCACTTCGTCTCCTCAGTATACCATGGGGTACACTCAATCCTGTGAATGAAACCAAGTACGACGCCATCATTATCGGCGCGGGCCACAACGGGCTGGTCTGCGCGTGCTACCTCGCCAAAGCGGGGCATAAAGTCCTGGTCCTGGAGCGGCGGCCGGTCGTCGGGGGCGCGGTGGTGACGGAGGAGGTCTGGCCGGGCTACAAGATCGACCTCGGATCGTCCGTCCACCTGATGATCCACCGGACGCCCATCGTGGCCGACCTCCACCTGGCCCGGCACGGGCTGGAATACATCGAGATGGACCCGTGGGCCTCCCTGCCGCTGCCGGGGGGGCGCGCGCTCTGCTTCCACCGGGACCTGGGCAAGACCTGCGAGAGTATCGCGCAAATCTCGCAGCGCGACGCCGTGGCCTATGAGGACTTCGTCAAGCGGTGGCTGCCGGTCACGCGCGGCGTCTTTGAAGCCTTCCAGAAGCCGCCGACGATGGCGAGCTTCGGGCGGCACGTCATCTTCGCCAAGTCGCCCGGACGGAATACGGCGGACGCCCTGCGGATGATCGTCTCGGGCTACGGGCGGCTGATCCAGGAGACGTTTGAGAGCGTGGAGATGCGCGCGGCCCTGGGCTGGCTGGGCGCGCAGTCCGGCCCCGCGCCGACCGAGCCGGGCACGGGGCCGTTCGCCGCCTGGTGGGGGGCGGTGCATGAGACGGGCGCGTTCCGGGCAAAGGGCGGGTCGGGGATGCTGACCGTCGCCCTGCGCCGGGCCTTTGAAGCCCTGGGCGGGACCGTCTTGACGGACGCGGCCGCCGAGCGGATCATCATGGAGGGCGGCGCGGCGCGGGGCGTGGTCGCGGGCGGCGAGACGTATTACGCCAACGCAGTTGTCGCCGCCTGCCACGTCCTGACCACATTTCAGAAGCTGCTGCGGCCCGAGGACGTGCCCGCCGACCTGGCGAACCGTCTGAGCGCCGTGAACGTCGGCAACGGCTTCGGCATGACTGTCCGCTGCGCGGCCTCCGAGTTGCCCGACTACGGGGCGGGTCAGCCCCATCAGGTACATCAAGGGATGCAGCTACTCTGCCCCACCCCGGAGTTTTTGACGGACGCCTATGCGGACTATGTCGGCGGCCACCCGTCGCGCCGCCCGCCCGTCCTCGCCATGACGTTCACCGCACTGGACGGCTCAATCGCGCCGCCCGGCAAGCACATCGTTCAGTTGTGGTCCCAATACTTCCCCTACAAGCGCCGCGACGGACGGGACTGGGACGAGGCGCGGGAGGAGGTGGCCGACACGATCTGCGAGACGCTGTATGCCTACGCCCCCAACATGCGCGGGGCCATCGAGGCCCGCTTCATCCAGACGCCGCTCGACCTGGAGCGGACCCTGGGCCTGGTGAACGGCAACGTGATGCACGTCGAGATGTCCCTGGACCAGATGTTCGCCTTCCGCCCGCTGCCCGAGCTGGCCGAATACAAGACCCCCGTCCCCGGCCTGTTCCTCTCCGGTGCCAGCACCCACCCCGGCGGGGGCGTCTTCGGGGCCTCGGGCCTGAGCGCGGCGCGGGTGGTGAGTCAGGCGCTAAAGAAGGGACGGTGATCCTAGTTTGCCCCCGGCTCGGACTACTTGAACTGCTCGCCGCCGAGTACGGTGCCGTCCCCGGCATCCACATACACGGATTCATCGCCGATAGGGACGGACCATGCCAGACGCACCTTGGGGGTCGAGGTCCGTTGAGACGCTGTGCCCCCAAATGCTCCGTTCGGCTCGACATAGCCCAGCGTGGGCGGGGAAGCGGCCAGCCTCGCTCCGCGCGGGCGGGTGTATGGCACGGTGCTGCGCCGGGCGTACCAGTTCCGGCGGGCGGTGCGGGCACGAGCGGTCGCTTGATCCCGCGTCAGCCTCCGCGTCCAGCTTACGGGCACGAGGTTCCAGTGCTGGGCGAGAAAGACGAGCTGCCCGTCTTGGGGGTCCAGCACGAGCGCCATGACGTTGGCGCGGCCAATGAAATGGTATCCATGGGGTCGGACGCTGAACGTCGCCTCTGTCCCCCTGGCGTTGATGTCAAGCCGTGCCAGATAAGCCTGTGGAGGAAGCCCGATAGCCCGTGCCAGGTGCCACAGCCGGTCAGTTGCGCTTTTGCGGTCGGCGGGGACAGGGGAAGAGATCTTCTGCCGGTTGTGGATTCGCTGCCATGTCCGGCGGTTGTTGTCGAAGAAGACGGGCTGGCCGTTGCCGGCGTCAATGTCAACTTCGTAGTCTCCGCCGAAGCTTACATCCCAGATGACGCCGTTGATCTTGTGATCCAGGCGGGACCTGACGCCCGCGCTGGGGGCGGGCAGGTTGCAGATGTTCAGAAAGCGCCGGGCATCGGAGACGGCTGCATCTGCCGTGATCTGACCGGGGGCCGGCGCGGACGGTTCATGACGGATGCCTTGGGCCGCTGCACTCGCCGCGATGCACAGGCCGATGACAGAGGAGAGACAAGCGTGTTTCATTGGGGACCGTCAGCTTTCTGAGGCCGGATGGGGGGCAGGCCTTACGGCTCCTCCGGCGGCCACAGGGCGGCGGCACCGGGGGGCGGGGCCCAGGGGTCTTGGGGGTGGTAGTGACGCCAGACCAGCCGGGACAGGGCGCGGATGGCGGCCAGGCCCTCGTTATCGTGCGTCCACCGGTCGTCGCGCTGGCCCTTGGTGAAGACGGTCAGGACGTACTCGCCGCTCGGCGCGAAGACGTAGGCGGTGTCGGAGCGGTGGCCGTCAATCGCGCCGGTCTTGTGGGCGATCTGGACAGACGGGGGGATTTCGGCGGCGATGGCGCTGTCCCAGTACTGGTGCGCCAGCAGGCGCAGCATCCGGTCGCAGGCGGCGTGGCTCGCGGCCTGCCCGTCGCGGATCATCTCCAGCAGGCGCCCCATCTCGGCGGGCGTGGTCATGCCCAGGCCGTATTGCTGCTGCAAGGGCAGCAGGCCGAGCTCCACCTTCTGCGGCCCGTTCAGCAGCTTCGTCTGCGTCAGCCCTAGCCCGGCCAGCCATGCATTGACGTTCCCCTGCCCGACGACCTCGCGCAGCACCATGGTGGCGGTGTTGTCGCTCATGGTGATCATCAGGTCGAGCCACTGCGGCAGCGGGAGCGGGGTGCCGGGCGGGAAGAAGAAGGAGTAGCCGCCCTCCTGACGCGGGACTAAGGCAGGGGGTGTGGGGAAGCTGTCTGACCACTGAAGCCGGCCCGCATCCACCTGAGACATGACCGTCCCCATGATGGCGGTCTTGATGGTGCTGGCGGTCGGAAAGGCTTCGTCGCCCTGGCTGGCGATCTTCTCCCCTCGCCCACGGTGATGCAGGCTGTAGCCCAGCGTCCCGCCGAAGCCGTCAGCGATGCCTTCCATCGCGGCTTCCAGTGCCGCCAAATCCTGCGCCTGCTCTGCCACGCGGCCTCCCGAGCGTCGCCCCTACGGGGGGGCCGCTGCCCCTTTGTTTTCGTTCTGCTTCTGCTTCATCTCTTCCTGATCGCCGGGGGACATCGGCGAGGGGGCGGCAGCGCCCGGCGCTCCAGGCGTCGCCGCCGCTGTGGGTGCCGCCGCGACCGGGGCCGGGGCCGACGGCGGGGGGGCGGCTGGATGGCTACACCCGGAGATCATCGCCCCGCCGATCAGCAGGGCCGCCGTGACAGCCGCCGCGCGGAGCTGGACTGAAATCTTTTCATCTCGCACGATGCTCATGCATTTGCCTTTCTCTTGGCTTGGGTTCAGGGCCGCTCGCTGAGACGGCCCTGAAAGAGTGTTCTTCCAGGGCCGCCGCTTGCCGAGTCAGGCTTCTAGGGCCACATGTCGTTGCCGGTGATGCTCCAGTAGTGGCCGGACAGGGTCATGTCGCTCGTCCGCATGGCTTTCACATGGCCGTCGCAGAAGGCCACCACGGTAAAGGAATTCGGGTCGGGCTGCTGGGCCCTGAGCGTCTTCATGTAGCTCTGCGAGTGCCGCCCCGGAAGCGTCTCCATGGCACCGTTGTAGGTGTTTGGCGCGCAGGGCAGCGCAGGGCAGCCACTGTAGTTGTCGAAGGCGGACAGGGCCAGCGCCCGACCGGGGAGTACCCCGTAGGTGGCGGTGTCCCACGTCTCGACGACCGCCGCCGCCGTGGCAGGCGCCTGGACCTGAGCCAGACTCACGGGGAGGTAGGTGGTGTTGACGCCCGACGGCTCGTACCAGTTCACGAGGTCATCACTGATGCCGTAGGAGGTCACGTTGCCCACAGTGGTCTGGACCTGCGGGGCCGAAGGCCCATCGGGGCAGATAAAGACGCCTGAAAGGTCCTTGGCCGCCGCCTGACCGCCCGCCAGACTGGTGCCAGCCTTCTGGATGTAGGCGGACACGGTCTGGGGCCAATACTGCTGGTTACCGGTGTAGGAGGCATTACCCGGATTGTACCCACTGAAGTAGGGGCAATACTTCTCATCGGAGTCCTGGATGTACATGACCAGGCCCAGCCCGATCTGCTTCAGGTTAGACTGGCAGGAGGCGCGGCGGGCATTCTCGCGGACCTTCTGGAAGACGGGGAAAAGAATGGCGGCAAGAATCGCGATGATGGCGATGACGACGAGCAGCTCGATCAGGGTGAAGCCGTGGCGCGGGCGCGGGCGGCTGGAGACAGTGGACGAGAGAGTAGACATGGCTTTCGCCTCCTTCAACAAAGCGGTCGGGCCAGCCTGCGGCGGTGCAGGATTCTGGCAAAGCTTCTGAAAAGAGGGCAACGGCGCCCAGAGACAGCAGTGGGACGAGTGAGGATGCTAGGCGGATTATAGCACGTCTGCACCGGGTTTGCAAGCCCAAGCGGAGGGACTTTCGCGGTTTTTTGTGGTTCTTCGCTGTCTATGCTACGGACCATGGCAGAACCATGTGTTGAAACACACGGCTGGACGGCGAAGACGCCACGAAGTACCGCTTCTGCATTGGCAGACCCGGAGGGCGCGGCACTCGGATAAATCCCTCTGATCCCCGCGAAGCGTGAGATTCACGGCGTCTTCGCCGTCTAGCCGTGCCATTCACGGCATGGTTTCCGTCGCGGCATGGCGCATTGAGGCCCGACCTTTGACGCCGACCCCTTGACGCCGGGCCGCTTCCGGGTTACAATGCCGCAAGTCCCCGCCCGACAGGAGTCCACCAGCCCATGTCCCTCCGAGTCACCCGCCGCCAAGCGATCCAAGGCGCAGCCCTCGCGCTGGCCGCTGGCGCGCTGCCGCCGCCCGCTTCCGCACAGACGCCGCTGCCCACCTTCACGCCGCCCTCGCCGCCGCAGACCGCCGCCCCGCCGCGCGGGTTGGCCGCCGTGACCGCCGTCCTCGGCAGCGGCGTGGGCCTGTATGTCGGCAACGACTGGGCGGAGTGGGACGACGCCGCCCGGCGGTTCGCCTTGGCGAAGGCCCGCGCCTGGGGCTTCGACTTCCTCTGCCCCAAGGTCGGCGGGTACGCGCGGACGTGCTACCGGGATGAGGCGCACCTGCGCTCCTGGGCCGAGGCGGCGCGCGGAGTCGGCCTGGGCTTCGTCCCGTTCATCTACACCATCCCGGAGACGGGCGACGCGGACGCCCGCATCTGCGCCCAGATGGCGCGGACGGTCGGGATCGCCTGCGTGGACATGGAGGACGAGTGGGGTTCCGCCGAGAAGGGGGCGGTTCCGGGCTACCAGGGCGAGCGGATGGCCTCCTTCGGGCGCATCTACCGCTCGGAGGCCGGGGCGCTGCCGATCATCGTCACCGGCTACGGTGATCCTCTGACCCGCTTCGGCCCGGCCGCCACCGCCTACCCGAACGCCGAGATGGCGGCCTGGATGGACGCCTACTCGCCGCAGTGGTACATCGGCGTCTACTCCCGCTACAAAAAGGGCGGCGTCCAGGCGGCCCTGGACTGGGGCAAAGCCGAATGCCGGACGGCCCTGGGCGCGGACTTCCCGACCTGCCCCTCCGTGGACATTTCCTGTAGCTTCACGCCCGACGGTCTGTTCCCGCTGGCGGACACGCGCACGATGATGGAAACCCTGCGCGCCTACAACGCGCCCATCTTCGTCTGGGAGTACGGCCTGATGACACCCGCCCATGCCGAGTCCCTGCTCGGTCCGCCGGACGTCCGCAACATCCGCGTGGGCCGCTCGCGCAAGGACAGCCTTGCGGTAGTCTGGGACACGCGCGTCCCCGCCCGCTCGGTCGTCACCTGCCGCCCGCCGTCCGGCGCGGCCACGACCAGCCGGGGCGACACGCTGGAACTGACCCACTCGGGCGGCGCGGAGAAGCTGACGCCGGGTGCGGCCTGCCTCGTGACCGTGCAGTCAGTCTCGGGCGGCGGCGCGTCCCCCGTCGTCCCGCTGACTGTCTCCACGGCCCCCGCCGTGCCGGGCGTGTTCGTCCAGTCGGCTCTCGCCACCCGCGCCGCCCTGGGCCACGTCGTCCTGACCCTGCTGATCGCCAACAGCGCCGACGCCGAGGTATCCGACGTGCAGGTGACATCGCTGGCCGTCGAGGGCGGCACGGTCCTCGCGCCCGTCACGCTCCCCCACGCGCTCGGCACGCTGGGCAAGCGCGACTGGCAGGCCTCCACGCGCGACCGGGCTGGATTAGAGGTTGTGGTCACGGGGCTGCCAGCCACGGCCCCTCAGTTGACGCTGCGGGTGGGCGGGACGGCGGCGGGCGGCAAGGCCTGGGCGGCAACGCTGCCGGTGACGGTGCCGGTGACGGTGCCGGCCTGACGCAGACGTGAAACAGGAGGGCGCGGCAAGCAGCGCCCCTACGGGGCAGGACGTAGGGGAGCGATTTATCGCGCCCTCTCCATGTGCGCCCTCTCCATGTGCGCCCTCCCAAAAGCCGGGCAGGAATTTTCACCCTCCCGCGCGAACTGTCCCTAACGCAACTTCGATGGGAGACTCACGATGCAGTATACGAGTTTAGGCCGGACGGGCCTGAAAGTCAGCCGCCTGTGCCTCGGCACCATGAACTTCGGGCCGCAGACGACCGAGGAAGACAGCTTCAAGATCATGGACCACGCCCTGGAACTGGGCATCAACTTCTGGGACACCGCCGACGTCTACGGCTGGAAGCAGGGCGAGGGCTACACCGAGCAGATTTTGGGCCGCTACTTCGCCCAGGGCGGCGGGCGGCGCGAGAAGGTCGTACTCGCCACCAAGTTCTACGGCGGCATGGGATTCGGCGACATGAAGGACTGGCCAAACACCAACCGGCTGTCCGCCCTGCACATCCGCAAGGCCTGCGAGGACAGCCTCAAGCGGATGCAGACCGACTACATTGACCTCGAACAGATGCACCACATTGACCGCGAGACGCCCTGGGAGGAGATCTACCAGGCATTCGAGACGCTGGTGGCCCAGGGCAAGGTCATCTACTTCGGGTCCAGTAACTTCGCCGGCTGGCACATCGCGCAGGCCTCGGAGATCGCGAGGCACCGCAGCTTCCTCGGGCTGGTGTCCGAGCAGACCCACTACAACCTGAACGTCCGCAAGCCGGAACTGGAAGTGATCCCCGCCTGCGAGAAGTACGGCCTGGGCCTGATCCCCTGGTCGCCATTGGCCGGCGGCCTGCTGGGCGGCATCCTGCAAAAAGAAGCCACGGGCCGCCGGTCCGGCATGGACATCGAGGCCAAGCGCCCGCAGCTCGAAAAGTGGGAGGGCCTGTGCGGCGAATTGGGCGAGAAGCCCGCCGATGTCGCCCTGGCCTGGCTGCTGCACAACCCGGTCGTGACCGCCCCGATCATCGGCCCGCGCACGATGGAGCAGCTTGATGGGTCCCTGCGCGCCATGGAGATCACGCTGGGCGACGAGACCTCCAAGAAGCTGGACGAGATCTTCCCCGGCCACAAGACGGCCCCGGAAGACTACGCCTGGTAGACGGAGCGGAAGTGAAACGAGGAAAGCGCCGGGCGAACGCCCGGCGCTTTTCTTGTGTGGCAGCCTAATGAGGGCGAACAAGGGCGGGCGGACGGGGACAAGAAGGGCGAACACAAGGTTCGCGCCCTACATCCGTCCGCGCATCCTGTCCATCTACCCCGTAGGGGCGAACCTTGTGTTCGCCCTTGCTTTCCCTTTCGCCCCGTCCCCCGTCCGCCCTTCCGCTTCACCCCCACGGCTGAAGGAGGAGCTGCTGGCGGTCGCGGATCAGGCCCGCGAGCGACTGGATGAGGGCAGTCAGCGGCGGCGTCGGGTCGCCCTCCTGCCAGTCGTCCGCCGTCCATTTATCAACGCAGGCGACGATGTCGGACGTCTGCTGGACCAGGCCGTCGTCGAAAGCGATCAGGGCGTGCAGCAGGGTGGTTTCCTGCCGCAGACGCCACCAGAACTTGTCGGAGGCGGGCGCGGCCATGCCCCGGATGTCGCCCTCCAGCCCGCCCAGGCGCTCCCGGAGCCGGCCCAGGCCGCGCAGCTTCTCCATCGCAGCGGGGGCAGGGTACGGCGACTCGCGGGTGCTGGGCGGCACGAACCGGTGCGCGTACTCGGCTTCCAGTTGCCGCAGGGTCTGGGCGGCCTGGCCTAAAGACGCCCCGGCCCGCTGGCGCACCAGCAGGTCGTCGGCCCGCGCCTGATTGGCCCGGCCGTAGAAGTTGTACCCGCCGCCCGACAGCAGCACCTGGAGGCGCTGGACGACGGCGTTTTGGCTCGGCGCATCGCTCATGGCGGGGCTTCCTACGAACTGCCGTCGGCGGGCGTCTCGGCGGGCGGGACGGCGGGCCGGACCCAGTTCTCCGAGGCCACCGTGGACTGCGCGCCGCCGATATTGAAGGGCTGGCCGACGGCCATGTTGGGGGCGCTGACGATGCCGCGCTCGGCCATGACCATGGCGGTGTAGTAGCGGACGGCCTCCATCTCGGTCAGGCCGAAGGCTTTCAGCGAGATCAGGGCCTTCATGCGCGGGTCGGTGGGGTGGACCAGCACCTTGACGGTGTTCAGCGTGATGCCGTAGACCGCCAGGAACTCCTGCAAGTGGCTGTAGACCAGCGCGGTCAGGTCGTGGATCTTCTCGTTGACCTGTTCCAGCGGCGTCACCTGGATGAGCTGGTTGATAGCCTGTTCCACCACCGGCCCGGCGTAGGCGTTGAGGCTCTCGGTCAAGAGGGCGTGGCCGCTGTAGGGCATGTGCTGGACCAGCTTCACGGCGTCCTCGCGCGTGTCCACATGGATGTAGTAGTCCACGTCATAGGTCAGCTCGGCCATCTCGCGCGACAGGGCGATGCCGGACGCGCCGACGACGAGCTTGGCGCGGTTGACGTACAGCGCCTCATACTGCCAGGGGCTTTGGCCGCCGTAGAAGGCCTGCTGGATGGAGCCGAACAGGACGGTCTGCGGGGTGTCTATGGGGTACTGCCCGGTTTCGTAGACGTTGAGGATGGCCCCGCGCGACTTCAGGACGCAGAAGTGGTTGCTTTCGACGGTGAGGAGCGAGCCGTTGACGATGTCGTTGTTGGGGTAGTGCCAGAGCAGGACGTTCGGCCCCATGACCTCCTGCCCCGAGGGGTCGAGTGTCGAGATAACGCTGCGGATGCCGGGCATGATGGATTCCTCCTGAGAGACGGGTGTGGGCTAGGAGTTCACCAAAGGCGGGGCGCTTCCCTGCTTCTGCCGGCCTCTATGTGTCAGGCGTCACCTGAGAATAAAGCACCTCTTGCCCCAGCAGCCAGTCCAAAGCTTTCTGGCGCTCGTGCGCGAGGCTGTTTACAAGATCAACGTCGCTTTCAGCGGCCTGCATAATCGGCAAGTCGCCGATCGCAAGATCGTTCTCCACGAAGCGTAGGCCCATCTGGTCGGGACCGATGCGGCTTCTCTCTGCAAAAGATTTGAAGTCAAACCATTTCAGCCGCTTCTGGAGATTAGCCACCCTCCAGTGCAGGGCCAGCATTTGATCCTCAAGGTTCTGGATCTCAGTCCCAGGCCGGAGTTCCGGGTCGTCAAGAAGATCACGGGCATCATCCCACAGGAAGTCAAGCGCCTCTGCGACGGCATGAGCGTCAACCTCCTTGTCGTACTCAGGCAAAGGGAACCGTTGCAATGCCCAGGCCAACATCGCAAGCCCTTCACAGAACCATCCGGCTTTTATCGCTTGCTGCGGCGAAAGCGTCCCGAGCGGGGCATTGAGCAGTGCCGTTTCGTGAGGCTCGACCTCGGAAGGGACTCCCATCTTGTCCAGCCAATCAACAGCGCGGAGGCGCAGTTCTTCGGCCTCTGGGTTGCCCGCCGCCTTCTCGATGAACCCACGGCAGGCGACCGCCGACATCACGAGCGCCCGCGCGGCGCGGGGTCGGCGGCGTCCAGGGGTCCTTTTCTGAGTCGTCCATGTCCTCGACTGGCTTACTCAAACAGCAGCTCGATGTCTTGACGGGTCAGGTTCTTGAAGAAGCCGCCTTCGGTCGAGATGAGCTGGCTGACCAGGGCGCGCTTGCGGTCCTGCAACAGCAGGATCTTTTCCTCCACCGTGTCGCGCGTGATTAGCTTGTAGACGAAAACGGGCTTGTCCTGGCCGATGCGGTGGGTCCGGTCGGTCGCCTGCATCTCGACGGCGGGGTTCCACCAGGGGTCGATGTGGATGACGTAGTCGGCGGCCGTCAGGTTCAGGCCGACGCCTCCGGCCTTGAGGCTGATGAGGAACAGCGGCAGATCGGGGTCGTTCTGGAAGGCGTCCACGCGCCCCTGCCGGTCGGTCGTCTTGCCGTCCAGGTAGGCGTAGGGGACGTGGGCGGCGTCCAGGCTCTCGCGCACCAGGGAGAGCATCTGGACGAACTGCGAGAACACGAGGGCCTTGTGGCCCTCGGCGCGCAGGGTGTCCAAGGTTTCCAATAGTGTCTCGAACTTGCCGGACTCGGCTTTGCTGTCCGGTTCGACGAGCCGGGGGTGGTTGGAGATCTGGCGCAGGCGCAGCAGGCCCTCCAGTATCTTCATGCGGGCGTCGTTGACGCCCTCCTTGTCCACGATGCCCATGATCTGGGCGCGGTAGTAGTCGCGCGTCTTCTCGTACAGCTTCTTCTGGCCCGGCTCCATCTCCGTATACAGGATGCGCTCGGTCCGGGGCGGGAGGTCCTTGGCGACCTGGTCCTTGGTGCGGCGCAGGATGAAGGGGTGGACCAGGCGGCGCAGGAAGGCGGCGGCGGTTTCGTCCTGGCGCTTCTCGATGGCCCCGGCGAACTCGGTGCGGAAGTGTTCCAGGTTGCCGAGCAGGCCAGGGTTCAGGAACGAGAACTGCGACCACAGTTCCAGCGTGGAGTTCTCGACGGGCGTCCCCGTCAGGGTCAGCTTGTGGTCGGCCTGGAGCAGCCGCGCGGCCTTGGCGGACTGGGACACGGGGTTCTTGATGGCCTGCGCTTCGTCCAGGATGACGTAGTGGAACCGGTGCTTGCGGAGCATCTCGATGTCCCGGAGCATGATGCCGTAGGTGGTCAGGACCAGGTCGTACTCGTCGAAGTCGGCCAGGTCCTTAGCGCGCGTCGTGCCCGCGTGGTTCAGGATTCGCAGGGTGGGCGTGAACCGGGCCGATTCGCGCTCCCAGTTGAAAACAAGGGAACGCGGCAGGACGAGCAGGGTGGCGGCCTTGGCTTCGTGGCTTTCGGCGAGCGATTGGAGGAAGGCGAGACACTGGACCGTGTTGTGCGTCACGATGCAGTCGTCGGTGACGTAGAGGTGGTCCGAGGCATCCACCGAAATGCACTGGCACGGCTTGGTGCTGACGGCCTCCACGGAAACGATAGCCCGCGTGGGGTGATATTTGACACGCGCAGGGCAGGCGTCCGCCTTACGCGACAGCGCGAACGGCGGGATGTGCGGCGGCAGGACGATGTTGAGGCGGTAGCAAAGCTGCCCGGTCGTCTTCTTGGTACGCAGGGTAGCGGTCCCGCCGAGCGACTGGACCAGGAACACGACGTCGCCGGCCAGCCGGGGCGAAACAGAGGTAAATTCGATGTTCTTGCCCGCCGTGTCAACATACCCATCCGTGTCCAGCAGCCCCTGAAGGAGCGCAATCCGCGCTTCCACGGGAGAGAACTTGTACACGTCCGGGATGAACTTGCCTTCGGCACGGTGTCCAGCCAGGCCAAGTTCCCGCAGGACTTTTTGGACCGCATTCACGCGGTCCCCCCCGACGTTACGAGAGATCTGCCAGTCGTAACGGTCCTTGTAGACCATGTGGACCGTGGCCGGCAGCAGGGCTTCGATTCGCTCGATCATCTCGGCATCGGCGGAAGAGAAAACCACGCGATGCGCGATGCCGCCGTCGCCCAGCAACGCTCCTATGAGATACGGGGGGAGCGGCAGGACACGCTCGGCAAAGTCTATCGGCTTGACGGTGGGGATGAAGTAGCGGCAGTTGCCGGCGGCATCCCGCAGGCGCCGCCGAATCAGCGAGAGCGGCAGGACTTGAGGCGCATTGCCCCGGCGCTTCCGGACGGCGCTGTTGACCGACCACAGGTGGTCGTCGCAGCACTCCGTCGCCGCCCCATCGCTGAAGGTGACGCGGAAGACCTCTTTCTCGCCCTGTGGGAAGACGCCCGTGACCTGGCACGGGCTGCCCTGGGAGCCGACGACCCAATCCCCCACATGGACGTCACCCATCAGCTTCCAGCCGGTGGGGGTCAGCACTTTGGCGTCGAGCGGCTGCGCTTTGCCCAGCCCCATGTCGTCGGCCAGGCAGCCGCCGAAGCCGTACTCGTGCAGGAAGTGCAGCCAGTCGAAGCCCGACTTCTGGTAGGGGTGCAGGTTCGCCTTCAGGCCGTCCGGCAGGTCGCGCGGCTCGATTTGGGAGAAGCGGCGCAGGTTCTCGCGGCGGCGCTGGAACTCATCGTCGGCCTGGATGCGGTCGCCTTCCATCAAGAGCTGGTCCAGCAGAGTCACCTGCGCGCTCGCCAAGCGCAGGCCCTCGCCCGAATCCTCGGCCATGGAGAATAGATAGCGGTACTTTTCCAGCCACTCCGTGGGGATCTCGCCGATGGAGCCGTCGGCCAGCTTGACATAGCGCTCTTTGCGGCGGACGGCCTTGCGGACCTCTTTGAGCTTCACCTGCGTGTCGCCGAAGTGGACCACGCCGTCCACGTCGAACCAGTCAATACCCGACGAGACATTGAAAGAAACCGTCGGGCGGCTGCGGTTGACGCGGGCCGAGGTCAGCTCACGCTCGCCGTAGATCTCGAAGCCCGCTTCGGTCAGGCGCGGCACCTGGGTCAGCAGGAAGTCCACCGGCTCCGTCTTGGCGCGCAGGACAAAGAGGTCGGGCTGCTCGCCGCGCTTCAGCCCGTGGCCGGACCCCAGGGTCTCCCACCAGGCCTGCTCCCGGTCGGGGCGGCGGGCGACCCGCAGGAAGGTCAGCGAGTCGGGCTTCCGCAGCAGCATCGTGTCGGGCAGGCTCTTCTCATAGGTCGCCTCGCTGGCCCCGTAGCCGAACCGGAGCTGGACCTGGAGGCTGCCCTCCGCCTCGGACAGATACAAGCGCGGGACCGGCTCCACGCCGCCCTCCTCCTCCCAGACGATCCCCCCGCCCGTCACCGGGACGCGCGCGGCCAGCGGCAGCAGGTAGGTGTCCAGGAACGCCTGTGTATCATCCGGCGGCACCAGAAGGTCCGGGTTGTCCAGCAGGGTCGTCACCAGGCCCGCGCCGTCCTCGACCGGGTAGGCGGTGCTGCCGGACAGCAGCCAGAGCGGGTCGGAGGAGACGACGGCGGTCTTCTCGGGCGTCAGGAGGAACTTGCGGTCGCCGAGCTTCATGGAGGGGGTGAGGGCCGTTCCTTCCGGAGTCTGGTTCAGCTCGACCTGCGCCTTGCCTTGAGAATCCGAGACGCGCACCAGGGTCTGGAGCGGGTCCGCCTCACGGCCCCGGAACAGGAACCCGCCCGCCAGCAGCGGCAGCAGGGCGCGGCATTCAAACGACCTTTCGTAATAGGGGGAATAGGACTGTCCGGCCAGGGCGGCGAGGTTCAGGGTGGCGTCGCCGCCCGAGGCGCTGACGAACCGGCGCGGGTCACTCTGGGCGCGCAGGGGCTTGGCCTGCCGGGACAGGGCCTCCTGCTTGATCGTCTTTGCCAGGGCGTCGCCGTCGCCGATCATCTCCTCGGAAAAGTGGCTCAGGGGCAGGCTGTACGGGTAGACCGCCCACTGGGAGTGGCGGGCCTGGAGGCTGAACAGGAGTACCTGCCGGGCGGCGGGGGCGGCGTGTTTCGGCTCCGGCTTGACGGCCTGGGCCAGCACGCTCTCCCAGGTCTGGGGCGGGTGGACGCGCAGGTAGTTCCGCAGGATGACGGCGGCGGCGACCTGGTGCTTGCAGACGATGTCCGGGTCGCCTCCACACAAGGGGCAGTCGCAGAAGGAGTAGACCCCGGCGTTGTCGGTCCCGAAATGGACCTGATAGACCTGCGTCCCGGTGACGCGGGCGTCCGCCTCATCGCGCTCCACCCGCGCCAATCGGACGCGCCCCTGCTGGGAGTAGGCCACACCGCGCCGGATCGTTGCCGCGTCGGTCCGGGCCAGAATCGCGTCCACGTCCAGCGTGTCCGCCGTCAGAAGTTGTTTCGCCATCCGTCTCCGTTTGCTCCGTCTGTTAGGGCACCACTTGGAACGCCTGCTTGTCCGCCGTGCGGTAGGCGTAGAAATGCCGGTCTATCGTGAACACCGTCCGCAGCGAAAGCGTCTCCGCCACGGCCACAAGCGAGGCGTCCGCCAAGTCCATCGGCGCGTCCCGATACTGATCCATCAAGATTTGCATCCGGTCCGCCTGCTCTGTCGTCAATTCTTGGATGCGTAGCTTGCCAGTCAAACGCCAATGCCAAAGCTCCTCCTGAGCCGAGTAGCCGATTTCCCTGTGCAGTAGATACATCGCTTCCGTAAAGCAAGGCCAGGTCGTCAGCATCGGGGCACGCAGGGACGGCAGGATGAGCATACAGCTTTGATGGGCCGTGTCGTTCTTGTTATTCAGGGCGACAAGCGGGCCGGCGTCAGTCAGTGTCATACATGCCCCTGACGCCTTTTCTCATCCATGATCTTGCCGAATTCTTCTTCCGAGTTTTGACCAGCACTGGACGGCTCGGCACTCGAAAACAGGCCGATGTGCCCGGCTAATGCTTCAGCAAGCGACTGACCTTCCACTGACTCTTCATCCACGGGAAGAGTGTAAATGTCGTGACGAAGCACACTGGCGGCGTAGTCGGCTTCGTCCTGTCCCCGGCGGGCAGCCTTCTCGCGCAGACGCGCTTCTTCCTCTGGGCTGAGATTCATAGTCAGTGTCATGGCTTGTCTACCTTCCTGGGCATGATAACTTTGCTCTGCCATTGCCTTTTAAGAAGGCGATTATCAGCGGCCTTCCTCATCATCGTAGATGTCTTCCCGCCGAAAATCGGAGGTTGAGGCCAGCAGGTTGCGGGCTTCAGCTCTTTCGATGCTTTTCAGCCGGAGTTTCTGGATTTCTTCCGGCGTCAGAGTCGAGCGGATGATGGTCGGCGCGGGTTGGTTCAGAGCCTGCCAAATGAGACGGCGCAGGTAGGAGTCAGCGTCCTGCCCCTGTTCCGCCGCTTTCTTGCTTCTCGCGCTTTCCAGTTCGGGTTCAAATGTCACGGTCATGGCAAATCCTCCGTTATCACGGTGTTGTCAGGCCAGGACGTTTTCTTCTCTTCTTTCTTCGGCTCCTCCTTCTTCGGCGGGTAGTTCACCGTCAGGCTCAGTTCCTTGAGCTGCTTGTCTTCCACCTCGGAGGGCGCGTCCATCATGGGGTCGAAGCCGCCGCCGGATTTGGGGAAGGCGATGACCTCGCGGACGTTCTCGTCATCGGTCAGGTACATGATCAGCCGGTCGATGCCGGGGGCCATGCCGCCGTGCGGGGGGGCACCGAAGTCGAAGGCGTCGAGCATGTGGCCGAACTGGGCCTGGATCTGTTCGTCGGTCTTGCCAAGCATCTTGAAGATGCGCTCCTGGATGTCGCGCTTGTGGATGCGGATGGACCCCGAAGCGGCCTCGGAGCCGTTGCAGACCAGGTCGTAGCAGAAGGCGCGGCAGCGGGCCGGGTCGCTCTCCAGAAACGGCAGGTGTTCGGGGCGCGGCATGGAGAACGGGTTGTGGGCGAAGGTCCAGCCCTGCTCGTCCTCGTCCCGCTCGAAGACGGGGAAGTCCGTCACCCAGCAGAAGTGCAGCGTGTTCGGGTCGGCGAGGTTCTGCCGGGTCGCGATCTCGCGGCGCAGGCGGTCCAGGACCTTGGCGACGACGTCCGGTTTGTCGGCGACGAACGCGATCAGGTCGCCGGGCAACGCCTCAGCAAGTGAAACCAGGCCCTTGATCTCGTCTTCCGAGAGGAACTTGGCGATGGGCGATTTGACGCCCTCTTCGGTCACCAGCAAATAAGCCAGGCCCTTCGCGCCGAAGGCCTTGGCCAAGGCGGTCAGGTCATCAATCTCCTTACGCGACAGGGAAGCGCCCTGCGGGTAGCGAATCAGCTTGACCTGACCGCCACCCCCTAGAGCGCCTTGGAAGACCGAGAACTGCGTGTCGGCGAGGACCGGCGCGGCGTCCCTCAGTTCCAGCCCGTAGCGCAGGTCCGGCTTGTCCGAGCCGAAGCGGGCCATGGCCTCGTCATAGGTCAGGCGGGTGAAAGGCGTCACCATCTTCTTGGGACTGATCTTCGGGATGATCTCGGTGTAGAGCGACTCGACCACTTCCAGCACGTCGTCCTGCTCCACGAACGACATTTCCAGGTCGAGCTGTGTGAACTCGGGCTGGCGGTCCGCCCGCTGGGACTCGTCGCGGAAGCACTTGGCGATCTGGAAATAGCGCTCCATGCCCCCGACCATCAGGAGCTGCTTGAACTGCTGCGGAGCTTGAGGAAGCGCATAGAAGAGGCCCGGCTGGAGCCGATAAGGCACCAGGTAGTCGCGCGCCCCTTCGGGGGAGGACTTGGTCAGGATGGGCGTCTCGATCTCCAGGAAGCCGCGCCCGTACATGAACTCGCGGATGAGCCGGATCGCCTCGTGGCGCAGGCGCATCTTCTCGAACATGACCGGGCGGCGCAGGTCGAGGTAGCGGTACTTGAGCCGCAGCATCTCGTCCACGTCTTTGTCTTCGGCGACGGGGAACGGCGGCGTCTTGGCGGCGTTCAGGATCTCGATGCCTGTGGCCGCCACTTCATACGCGCCCGTCGCGAGTTCCGCCTTTTCCGTACCCGCCGGCCGCCGCCGGACCGTGCCGGTGATGCTCAGGCAGTATTCGGAGCGGACCCGCTCGGCCACGGCCAGGGCTTCGGGCGCATCGCCGCCGTCCACGGCGACCTGGACGATGCCGCTGCGGTCGCGCAGATCCAGGAAGATGAGACCGCCCTGATCCCGGTTCCGGTTGACCCAGCCGTTCAGCGTCACCGTCTGCCCGACCAGGCTCTCCAAGATGTCTCCGCACGCCGCCGTCCTCTTCCAGTCTGCCACGATAGCTCTCCCCTACCCGTCTTCGGGCCGCCGTCTGAAATGATGTGGCTATCAGTATACCCCAAGTGCCAAGAGGAAGGCGGACAAAAACAGGCCCGGCACGAGAAGTGCCGGACCAGCAAGGGGCGATGAAGAGGGCGCGATGAGTCGCTTCCCTACGGCGGGGGCCAGACAGGCGCGCGGTTCCGCTCGTGGTCCATGTTCATGCGCCGCAGCCGCCAGGCCAGCGAGAGCAGGCCCAGCCCGGCGATCAGGGCGTAGACGCCGATCATCCAGACGATGGTAGCCAGCCCCGCGCCGGGCGCGGCCAGCATCCCGATCCCCAAAAGCACGGAGACGACGCCGAGCGCGGCCAAAGCCCACTCGCCCGCGATCACCCGGCGAAGGCGGAGAGCGGCAGCGATTTCTATCACGCCGGTCAGTATGGCCCAGGCCGCGACGAGGTATGCGAGCAGAAGTGCGGTCGTCGCCGGGTGCGCGAACGAAACGATGCCGACGATGACTCCGACGACGCCTTCAATGACTAGTAAACCCCAGCGGTCGTCGGTGTGCGTGAAGCGGGCCGCCGTCAGCAGCGCGACCACGCCGTCCACCAGGGCGTATGCGCCGAATAGAGTCACAAGGGCCGCCAGGGCCGCCCCCGGCATGAGGATCGCCAGAATGCCGAACAAGACGGCCAGGCCGCCCCGGATCGCCAGAACCCACCAGCCGCGCGCGATGCGCTGTTCCATGTGTCTTCACCTCCAAGATTAAAACAAGGCTAAAAGCCGCCTTTGGAATACCCTCGCCCGGCAGCCCCGAAACGCAGCAGGGGCGGAGCCGAAGCGGGGAAGAAGCGGGGAAGAACGCCCGAGAAGATTGTACTTCGATTCCCAACGCTTTGAAGGCATACTAGGTGTTGGATAGAGGCAGGCACAGAGGTCGCCGGTCTCACAACACCCGCGAGGAAGCAGAGATAATAATGAATCGCATACTCCTATCGGCAATCGTGCTGACCGGTCCGCTCCTGAGCGGCCTGTCAGTCCGGGCCGCCGATCTTTCCGCCGGAGCCGACGCCCCGCTCGCTTACAATATGCTCGCCAGGGCGACGCCGGGGTCCGAGGCGGTCATCCTCAAGATCAGAGGCTGTCTCAGCCCCGCCCAGGAAGCGCGTCTCCGATCCTTGGGCGTGGATGTGACGCGCCATCTGAGCTTCATCGGCTCGGTCGCCGTCACCGTCCCGAGCCGGAACCTGGCCCGCGTCGCCGCCCTGCCGTTCGTCACGCACGTCTCCTGTGACGGCCAGGTCCACAAGTGCGACGAGTTCACGGTCGCCGCGAGCGGGGCGGGGGCGGCCTACCAGCAGTACGGGCTGACCGGGCAGGGCGTCACCGTCGCCGTCGTGGACAGCGGCATCGTGTGCAGCCACTGGGATCTGCTGGATGCCAACGGGGACGGCAACTCGCGGGTGGTGGCGTCGAAGGACTTCGTCTCCGGCTACACCGACTGGCGGATTTTGAATGACTACTGCGGCCACGGCTCGCACGTCGCCGGCATCATCGCCGGCAACGGCGCGGCCTCCACCGGCAGCCAGTGTACCCACACCTACTACGGCATCGCCCGCAACGCCAACCTCGTCAACGTGCGCGTGCTGGACCAGAACGGCGCGGGCAGTGTCAGCACCGTAGTGGCGGGCATCCAGTGGGTGGTCCAGAACAAGAACCAGTACAACATCCGCGTGCTGAACCTGTCGCTGGGGCACCCCGTCGGCGAGAGCTACACCACCGACCCGCTCTGCCAGGCCGTCGAGGCCGCCTGGAAGGCCGGCATCGTCGTCGTCTGCGCCGCCGGCAACGCCGGCCGCGTCTCCAACACCGTGGCCGCGGGCCAGTCCAACGAGGGCTACGGCACAGCCTACGGCTCCATCCAGTCGCCCGCCAACGACCCCTACGTCATCACCGTCGGCGCGACCAAGAGCGTGGACGGCAACCACCGGCACGACAGGGTCGCCACCTACTCCAGCCGGGGGCCGAGCCGCCTGGACCTCGTGCTGAAGCCCGACATCATCGCGCCCGGCAACCAGGTCATCTCGCTGGACGTGGACTGGGCCACGCTCAACGCCGCCTATGGGGGCACCAACATGGTCCCATACAGCGCCTACACCACGGCGGCGGCGTCCGGGGCTGCCGGCACGCTGGGGGCCGCCAACCGGGCGGGGGCGGGGATGTCCGACGCCTACTTCCGCCTGTCGGGCACTTCCATGGCCGCGCCCGTCGTGGCGGGGGCGGCGGCCCTGCTGCTCCAGGCCAGCCCGCGGCTCTCGCCGGACACGGTGAAGGCCCGCCTGATGGTCTCCGCCGACAAATGGGGCGCTCCGGACGCCTCCGGCAACCCGACAGGGCAGGCGGACCCCTGCACCTACGGGGCTGGGTATCTGAACATCCCCGCCGCGATCCAGAGCAGCGTCTTCGCCGGCCAGCCTGCCCTCAGCCCGGCGCTGTACGAAGACTCCAGGGGCAGCGTCTACCTTGACAGCAGCAGGATCACTTCCGGCAGCAAAACCCTCTGGGGATCAACCGACCTGACCGATCCGCAGGCCATCTGGGGCAGCAAAACCCTCTGGGGCAGCACTCTGTCGGTTTCCAGTTCCCTCTGGGGTTCCAGTGTCTTCGGCAGCCGTAGCGTCTTCGGTGTCAGTACCGGCGCAGCGGACCTCTCCTCCGTCACCATTATGGGCGAATAGTCGGCGGATGCTCCCGCAGGCCAACATGTGCGTCAGGGAAGAGGTGTCCGTTCTCCACCGACGAGCGCGGCGAACGCTTCGACGAGCGCAGGATCGAACCGCCCCCCCGCCTCGCGCCGCAGTTCGCCGACTGCCGGCGCGGGTCCCAGTGCTTGGGTGAAGGTCAGGGCGCAGAACGCGTCGGCGACCGCGATCACGCGGGAACCTATCGGGATTTGCTCGCCCGCGAGGCCATTCGGGTAGCCCCCCCCATCCCAGCGTTCGTGGTGTGCGAGGATCAGCGGGGACAGGGCGCGCAGGCCGGGGATGTGGCTGACCACGCGGGCGCTGATCTGTGTGTGCTTCTCCAGGAGGGCCTGTTCTTCCGCATCCGCCGTGGCGGGTGTCTGGAGCAGAACGTCCGGAAGTGCAAGCAGGCCGATGTCGTGCAGACGCGCCGCCAGCCCGATCTGCCGCGCTTCAGCCCCGGTCAGACCCAGCGCCTGCGCCAGCCGCACGGCTAGAAGTGCCGTCTCCTCCGCGCGCTCCTGCGCGGGGCCGTCACGCATCCCAGCCAGAGTGGTCAGAGCCTCCACAGCCCCGGCCAGCGCGACGTCTTCCCGCGAGGCAGTGTCCTGGTCGCCGGCCAGCAGTCCCCCGACGGCAGGGTCGCCTGCGGCTCGCACCTGATTACGCCCGAGTCGCTTCGCGGCGTACATCGCTCGGTCGGCGGCGGTCAGCAGCGCCTCAGGCCCCTCCGCGCGGTCCTCGACGCCGTCCGCCTGACCGTCCACACGGTGAGCGGCGACCCCGACGGAGCAGGTCATGCGAAGCCCACCCCCGATTGCAAAAACGGATGCGGCGACGGCGGCGCACATCTGCTCGGCGACGACCAGTGCGCCGGCCTCGTCGGTCTCCGGCAGCACGGCGACGAACTCCTCGCCGCCCCAGCGCCCGAAAAAGTCCGCCGCGCGCAAGCGGCCACGGATCAAAGCGGCGAACTGCTGGAGGGCTGCGTCCCCGGCGGCATGTCCCCCGAAGTCGTTGATGGATTTGAAGTGGTCGATGTCGAAGAACAGGACCCCGAAGGATCGGCTGTGGCGTCGGGCGCGACTCACCTCGGCCTCTAGGAGATTTGCCATGGCACGGTGGTTTGGCAGCCCAGTCAGCAGGTCGGTCGTCGCCAGCCCCTCCAGTCGCGCGTTTGCCAGGTGCAGCGCGTCATTGGCGGCGCCGAGTTCCACGGTCCGCAGCCGCTCCATCTCAGCCCGTTGCCGGTAGATCTCGGCTTCCTTCTGACTCTTCTCCACCTCCATCTGGAGTATCAGCCCCTTTGTCCGCCGATCGGCCTCCTCATTGAAGACCTCCTTTTCCAGTCGGTGGAACAGCCGATGGTGTTCATAGGCCCCCGCGAGGTCTCCCAGACGCGCACAGACATCCGCCAGCGCCTCGTGGGCTTCATACGCTCTCTTCTTCTCCTGAAGCCCTTCGGCAAGCGCGGCGGCCTGGTTCAGCCACTGACGCGCTCCGGGGAAATCGCCGGTGTCTCGGCTGCATAAGCCGAGGTGGTAAAGGGCGAGGCTCTCGCACTCGCCGTCGGACGCACCTCGCGCGATTGTTAGCGCTTGCCGGTGCTGCTCTTGCGCCTTATCGTAGTCGCCCGACCTCTGCGCCAGTTGTCCGAGGCGGGCCAGGGCCTCCGCTTCTATGCGGGCGTCTCCGGCCGTTCTTGCCAGGAGAAAAGCGTGCTGATAGTTGTCTCGGGACTCCTCATAGCGGCCTAGGTGGTATTGGTCTTCCGCGAGGCTGCAAAGGATTGTCGGGATCACCCCCCGGCTCTCGATCTTCTGGTAGATCGCCAAGCTGGCCCGGCGGCAGTCATAAGCCGCCACATAGTTCGCGAGCAGGCTGTGAACATCGCCGAGGTTGTTGAGCGCCATCCCTTCCCCCGGTTGATCCCCGATCTCTTGGTAGATCTTCAATGCAGCGCTGAGGTGGTCTACGGCGGCGCTGTGGTCGCCGTAGTGGCAGAAAATACTTCCGATGTTGTTGAGTGTGGTCGCCTCCCCTGGACGATCCCCGATCTCCTGGCGGATGGCGAGGGCCTGGGTGTAGAAGGGCATGGCGGCGGCATAGTCCGCGCGGAGCGAGTGCGCCCGGCCGATGTTGTTCAAAGCCATGGCTTCTCCGGGCCGGTCCGCCGCTTCGCGGCTGAGGGTGAGGCTGCGGTCCAGGAGCGCCAGCGCCTGGTCCACATCCAGCGGGAGGAGATGAAAACCCCGCGCCAGCAGGGCGCGCGCCATACCCCGGACGTAGCCGGCGGCCTCGGCGCGAGCGTAAGCGTCCTCGCCCAAGTGAACGCTGCGCTCGGCGTCCTGCATCCTGATCTCCCAGGCCAGGGCGTTGAGCGCATCCACCCGTTCCTCGGCTCCTTGCCCTTCCGGGCTTTGCTCATTTCGGGCCTCAGTCGTCTCGTGCGGCATGTTACGCATTCGCTTTCAACAACGCCGGAGCGGGAGGCCGGCGCGGCGGGCGCGGTTTCGGCGGTGCAGAAGGCGCAGCGGGAAGCCACGGCGGGGATGATGCTCAGGCACTGCGGGCACTCGCGCGTTGTCGGGGCAACCGGTGGCTCCGTCTTGCGGAGCGACATCAGGTGGCTGACGGGCTTGACGATCAGGAAGGACACGACGGCGACAATGGCCAAAAGCCGATCACGGTGTTGAGGAAGTCTCCAAAGCCGAACTTCGCTCCGTCGACCGTCGTGTTGAGATCGCTCAGGTCCGCGATGTTGCCACACGGGTTAAGAGAAGGCACTATAGCAGAAAAGCGGCCAAGCATGAATGCTTGGCCGCCTTCGAGACTTCTCCGAAGGACCTCGCGCTACTTCGTCGCGTCGTGGATCGCCTCTTTGGCCTTACCGAAAAGCTCTTGGGCCTTGCCTTCCACCTGCTTGGCCTTGCCGGCCACGTCGTCGTCCGTGTTGCCGGTGACGTCTCCCATCGCATCCTGGGCCTTGCCTTCGGCCTGCTTCAGTTCGCCCTTGATGGTATCTTCATTCGCCATGGTATTCACTCCTCTGGCCTCAAATTACCCAAGCGTCTTGGGATACAAACCCGAGAGTCACAGCCAGCCGTCCGTCTCCTCCGCCTCGGGCGAGCGGGGCTGCTGCACCAGGACCACGGTCGTTCCGGTCAGGCCGGTCAGCAGCCACAGGGCATCGGTCGTCTGGAGCATCATCTTCATGCCGTGCCCCAGCGTCGCCTTGGTGCTGTAGCCGCGCTCCAGAGTGGCGCGCGGCAGGTTCTCGACGGCGATGCCTTCCCCCCGGTCGCTGATCCAGACCTGGACGATGCCGAGGGCCGCATCCCAGAAGACCTGCCCGGTCCCCTCGCCGGCGTGGACGACCGCGTTCATCCCCGCCTCGCCCACCGCAAGCGTCAGGTCGTGGCGGCGCATCTCGGGCAGGCCGGCCGCCTCGGCGGCCTCGGCCGCCTGGTGGCGCAGGTCGCGCAGCCCGCCGGCCATGGACAGCGGGAGAGGCCCGGCGAACGGGGCCAGCGCGGGCGGCAGGTCGTCGGGCGTGTCGCACAGGTGCAGATGCCCCTCGGTGACGCTCGCCAGCACGTCGCGCAGGAAGGCCCGCTGACGCCCGGCGCTCTCGCGCACCTCCACGAGCAGCCGCGCGTTCTCCGCCTCGACGCGGGTCCGCTCGGCCAGCTCGGCGGCGACCTTCTGATACAGGTAGGCGTTGCGCGTGGCCGCCGCCACCTGGATCAGCAGGGCACCCAGCAGCCGCAGGTGGGCCTCGGTGTAGGCGTCCAGCCGGTAGCTCATCACCTGCACCGCGCCGAGGACGCGGTCCTCCAGGATGATGGGGACGATGACCAGCGAATGGACGCGGGGCCGGGCCGGGTCCAGTTCGGTGGTCACGGTGCCGTCGTGGTGGGCGTAGAAGCGGGAGGCCTGGGTCTTCTCGGCGGCGACGGCGTCCGGGATGATCAGCGGCTCGCCGGAGCGGATGACCCGGCTCTGCACGCCCGCCCCTTCCTGCGCGAGCGGGATGGGCGGGAAGGCGGACGGGTCCACGTCCCGCCCGTCCACCCAGGCGTAGACGCAGCGGATCAGGCCGTCCTCGGGCGTGTGGATCGAGACCAGCAGGCTGGCGCAGTCCATGACGCGGGCGGTCATGGCCCGGAGCGTGTCGTAGATGACGACCGGGTCCAGCGTTCTGCCCAGCAGGCCCGCAGCCTCGTGGAGCAGGGCGAGTTCTTCCTCTTGGATTTCCGGCATGATGTAATCAGGTTCACGAAGACGCCGCGTTTTTCCTCCCTCGTCTTCGCCCCCGCCCCGCCTTTCAGGTCATCTTCAGATCGTCGTCGCGGAAAATCCGCCGTCTATGACGATGTTCTGGCCGGTGACAAAGGACGAGGCGCGGGCGGAGGCCAGCCAGACGACCGCGCCGGCAAGCTCCTCCGGCTTGCCGAAGCGGGCCATCGGCGTGTGCCCGATGATCTGCTCGCCCCGCGCGGTGTAGGTGCCGTCGGGGTTCATGAGCAGGGCACGGTTCTGCTCGGCGGGGAAGAAGCCGGGGCTGAGGGCGTTGACGCGGACGTTGCGCGGTGCCCACTCGCGGGCCAGGAACAGGGTCAGGTTCAGCACGGCGGCCTTGGCCGCCGAGTAGGCGACGACGCGCGAGAGCGGGGTCATGCCGGACAGGGAGGCGATGTTGATGACGCTCCCCCGGCCCACGTCCAGCATCGCCGCGCCGAAGACCTGGCACGGCAGCAGGACGCCGCCGACCAGGTTGAGGTCGAACACGTCCCGCCAGGCGGTCAGCGGCAGCCGGGTGAAGTCCGCGCCGGGCGGCAGGGTGGCCTCGGGCCGGTTGCCGCCCGCCGCGTTGACCAGGACGCCCACCCCGCCCCAGGCCGCCGTGACTCCGTCTCGGGCGCGCGCCAGCGAGTCGGGGTCGAGCGCGTCGGCGTCTTGGAACAGGGCCGTCCCCCCCGCCGCCTCGATGCGGCGCACGGCCTCCGCGCCCCGTTCGGCGCTGCGCCCGACGACCGCGACGCGCGCGCCGGCTTGCGCCAGGGCGTCGGCTATCGCCCCGCCCAAGACGCCCGTCCCGCCCAGGACGACGGCGGTTTCGCCGCCGAGGTCGAAAATGCTACTCATTAGTGGCCGCCCTCCGGGATGTCCAGGCCCAAGTAGTCCCGGACGTTGCCGTAGCAGATGTTCCGGATCAGCGGACCGACCAGGTCATCGTCATCGGGAATCTCGCCGCGCTTGATGTCGTTGCCAAGAAGGTTGCACAAAACGCGCCGGAAGTACTCGTGGCGGGGGAAGGACAGGAACGAGCGCGAGTCGGTCAGCATGCCGACGAACCGGGACAGCAGGCCGACGTTGGACAGGGCGTTGAGCTGCCACTCGATGCCCTCCTTCGTGTCCAGGAACCACCAGCCCGACCCGAACTGCATCTTGCCGGGGACGGACCCGTCCTGGAAGCTGCCGATCATGGTCGCGAGCGCGTAATTGTCGTTCGGGTTGTTGTTGTAGAGGATGGTCTTGGGCAGGGCGTCCTCGCGGTTCAGCCGGTCCAGGAACGCGCCCAGGGCGGCGGCCTGCGGCCAGTCGCCGATGGAGTCAAAGCCGGTGTCCGGGCCGAGCCGCTCCAGGCCCCGCGTGTTGACATTGCGTAACGCCCCCAGGTGGAGCTGCTTGGTCCAGCCGCGCTGGGCGTCGAGATGCCCGAAGAACAGCATCAGGTGGGCGGCGAACCTGCCCTGCTCGCCCGCCGCGACCTCCCGGCCGGAACGCAGGCGGTCGAAGATCGCGCCCGCCTCCGCCTCGGTCGGGAAGTCCGCGTAGCAGAAGGACAGGCCGTGGTCGGAAAGCCGGCACCCGTGGGCGTGGAAGAAGGAGTGCCGCCCTTCCAGGGCATCCAGGAAGTCGGGCAGGGTGGCGATGGAGGTGTCACCGGCACGCTCCAGGCGGTCGGTCCAGGCGTTGAACGCTTGCGCGCCGCCCGCCGCCAGCGCCTTGTCAGGGCGGAAGGCGGGGAAGACGCGCGTAGGGAGGTCCGACTCGGCGATGGCCTCGTGGGCGGCCAGGTCGTCGGCGGGGTCGTCCGTCGTGCAGAGCGCGGTGACACGGAACTTGCCGAGAATGCCCCGCGTCGTCAGCGCGGGCGTCGCGAGCTGCGCGTTCGCCTCCTCCCAGATGGCGGGGGCGGTCTTCTCGTTCAGCAGTTCAGTGATGCCGAAATAGCGCAACAGCTCTAAATGCGTCCAGTGGTAGAGCGGGTTGCGGACCGTCTGCGGGACGGTCTTGGCCCAGGCCAGAAATTTCTCATACGGCGAGGCATCTCCCGTGCAGTACCGCTCCTCGACGCCGTTGGCGCGCATGGCCCGCCACTTGTAATGGTCGCCTTCCAGCCAGACTTCAAACAGGTTGCCGAAGCGCCGGTCGTCGGCGATGTCGCGCGGCGGCAGGTGGTTGTGGTAGTCGAGGATCGGCTGCGACTCGGCGTGCTTATGGTAGAGCCGCCGGGCGGTTTCAGTTTGCAGCAGGAAGTCATCATGAATAAAAGGCATCGGCTTTAGTCCTGTTCCATTCAGTCCTGCCCCAGAAACAGCGGCTTCAAATGGCGCTCGTACAGGTTCTTGGTCACGTTGCGGGAGATGGTCGGCTCACAGGTTTCCAGCATGGACAGGAAGCGGTCGCCCATGAGGGCGGCGATCTTGTACCCGACGTGGATGAGTTGGCGGAGGCTCGGGTTGAAGGCGGGGTCGGCCTGGTCGTGGCGCAGGGCCGCGGCGAACTGCTCCGAAGTCCAGTCGGCCACTTCCTCGGGTGCGGGCAGTTTCGCCGGGTCAATGTCGATTACGGCGGCATAGGGCGCGCAGAGCGATTCGCGCTTCTCATAAGCCTTCGTGTAGATCTCTTTGGCGAGCGCCAGGCCCTCGCCGCCGGCCTCGGCCAGCCCGATCACCTCTTCCAGCCACGTCGTCCCCGCCGTCTTGATGTGCAGGCCCGCGCCGGACCGAGCCAAAGCCCGGCGTATCAGCGCGTAGAGGGAGAACTTGTCGCTGCCCGAATGGACGCTGAGTTTGAGGGTCCGCGGCAGCCCGAAGCGCTCGGCGGCGAAGGCCAGCACGGCGAGGTCGTCCCCGAACTCCTTTTCGAATTGGGCGATGTCGCCGACGTAGTCCACGCCCTTGTTGAACCGGCCCGTGAACTTGGGCGCGATGGTCTGGACGGGGATGCCTTCGTCGGCGAGCGCGGCGAGGATGACCAGCAGCTCGCCCGGCGTCTGCGGGCTGTCCGTCTCGTCCATCGAAACCTCGGTGATGAACCCGGCTTCGCCCTTCGCCGCCAGAATATGGCGGTAGATGCCGCCCGCCTCCTGGACCGCCAGCAGGTACTTCCCGGCGATGCGCTCCAGGTCGGCCCGCGTCATGTCGAAGGGCGTGGCGATGCCCGGAACCGTCAGCCGCCCGACCAGGTCGGCGTGGCGGTCGGCGAAGGCCGCGAGGAGGGCGGGGTCGGCGGGTTTGCCGATCGAGTCCGCCACGTCAATGGTGTAAAAGTCGCTGGAACCGAGGAAGCCGTCTACCGTTTCCAGGCGGATGTGGTCGGCGTCCACATGGTAGGGCCGCGTCCACCCGAGAGCCTGCACGGCGGCGTCCGCCGCCGCCCGGACGCTCCCCGGCTCCGACCCGATGGTGGTGTGTTCCCGGTGGGACTTGTTCCAGACCGGGACGATGTCAATGCCCTGCGCCGCCGCCATCTGGCAGGCGCGCAGTTGGGCCACGGCCTGGTGCGCGAAGCGGTCCCCGACGCCGAACGAGTATTTCGATAGTTCCAGCATTGGAAAATAACCCTTTCCGACCTAATAATGCCCACGCACTGAAGTGCGAGGCTGCCAAGTGCCCGCCGTCCAGGGGACGTAAGCCAAAGAACGCCCAGGACATAACGACTCTGCTTCCTTCCGTCCCCTGGACGGCGGGCCTTTTCCAGCCTCGGGTTTCAACCCGTGGCGACACCCGCGCAACCACCGCCTCAACCGCCTTCGCCCGACAGTCGGGAAGCCCGCTTATCCCCGCGCCCATTCGGGCGGGTCCGTCAGGCGGTACAGCATCTCGCCGGCCTCGGGGACGTACAGGATGCCCTCGTCCTCCCGCCCCTCGTAGTCTTCCACATGGATCGTGGCGGGGTCGCGGTAGCCCAGGTTGATGCTGCGGCAAACGTCTTCGGGAATCTGCGTCGCCAGCGTGACCAGGATGCGGTCGTGTTCCACGCCGTCTTCGTAGGTCCCCACCCCGCGCACATGGGTGGAGTGGGCCACGACGCCCCACGACTCGTCCTGGAAGCGGTCCCACTGCTTGAGGAAGTAGTCGCGCGTGTGGTAGCCGAGCTTCTGGATGAGCGCGCCGTGTACCTCCGAAATCTGGGATATGTGGGGGGCGTAGACGATCAGCTCGCCGCCGTCGGCGACCACGGGTTCCAATTTGTACATGCACTTGCCGCCGACCCACATGTCGTCGTACATCAGGGGCGCGCGGGACAGGACGGAGTGGAACGGGCGCGGCTTCAGGGTGACATGGACCCGCGCGCTGTGGTCGGCGGCCTGCGACCACGCCTCCTCGGGCACCCCGGCGTACAGCCCCGCCAGCGCGTGTTCGTGGACGACGAGGCAGAAGGCCAAGGTGGGGACGGCGACCATCGCCGCCGCCCGGTCAATGACTTTCCGGACGGGCGTCCACTTGTGCCCGATGATCTTAGGGTTGGTGATGACCGCCCCCAGCCAGTGAAAAAAGTTCAGGACCTCGGCCCCGCTGATGCCGGGAAACAGGTACTTGTTGCCGCCCGAGAAGCCCACGACCTCGTGCGGGAAGACGGGACCGACGATGACAATCTGGTCGTAATCGTAGATGGCCCGGTTGATCGTGACCGGCACGTCCATCTCGAACAGGCCGCCGGACAACTCGCCGATCTCGTCCGCCGGGATGGTGCCGAGCGACGTCAGGGCGGCGGGGTCGTCCCAGGAGTGGTTCAGCATCCTTACGCGGGCGTACCTGCCCGCGCGCTCGGCGGCCGTGATCTCCAGCCGCCGGTTGATGGCCTCGTCGCTCATGGGCGGGTGCGTGCCCAGGGCGATCATCACGTCCAGGGCGGCGGCTTCCCGCCCGATCAGGTCATGGATCACGCGGAACATCAGCCCGACGGGGGCGGTGCGCGTCGAGTCCGGGACGATCAGCAGCACGCGCTTCCCGGCGAGGTCGGCGGCGGCAAGGGCGGGAGCCACGATCGCGCGCACCTCCGGTTCACCCAGAGGGGTGATCTCCTGCATCTCCGTGCGTTGTTCCATGGCCCCTAAGTTCGCCGGGCCGCCCGTGATTCCCTTCCCGACCCGGCTCCAGGCCGCGCACGGCGCTTGACAGACACGGCGGCTTGTGCTATATTGCCTGCGTCACCGATCAGGCGGGGCGGGGAATCCACTATGGCACAAATCGAGCGGACGGTCCCGGCGGTCCCGAATCTTGGCGATTCCGGCGGGCCGGTCGGGAACTTCCGGTGGGTCATCTGCGGGCTGCTGTTCTTCGCGACGGCGATTAACTACATTGACCGTCAGGTCCTCGCCATCCTGAAGCCGCAGCTCTCGCACGACCTCCACTGGAACCAGCAGGACTACGCCAACATCGTCACGGCCTTCCAGCTCACCTATGCCTTCGGCTACCTCTTCGGCGGAAGGCTCATGGACCGGTTCGGCGTCAAGCGTGGACTGCCGCTGGCCGCGCTGGCCTGGAGCCTTTTCGCCGCCATGCACGGGCTGATGCGCTCGGTCACGGGCTTCAGCGTCGCCCGCCTGGGCCTGGGCCTCTCCGAAGGGGCGATCTTCCCGGCGGCGATCAAGACCGTCAGCGAGTGGTTCCCGCTGAAAGAGCGCGCGCTCGCCACGGGCATCTTCAACAGCGCTAGCAGCATCGGCGCGATCATCTGCCCCCTGACCGTGCCCCTCCTTGCACTGAAGTTCGGCTGGCCCGCCGCCTTCTACATCACCGGCGCGCTGGGGATCGTCTGGGTCGCCGCCTGGGCCGCCCTCTACGACAGCCCGGAAACCCACCCCCGCCTGTCAAGGGGCGAGCGCGGCTACATCGAGCGGGGGCGTCCGCCGGCGGCCGCAGTGTCGGCGGCCGTGCCGTGGCCGATCCTGCTCCGTGACCGCGCCGCCTGGGCGTACATGATCGCCCGCCTCCTGGCCGATCCGGTCTGGTGGTTCTACCTGTTCTGGCTCCCCGGCTTCCTCCACGAACACTTCCACCTGACCTCGAAGCAGGCGGGGGACCGCGTCGGCGTCGTCTACGCGATCACGATCCTGGGGAGCATCGGCGGGGGATGGCTTGCCGCCCGGCTGCTCGGACGCGGCTGGAGCCTCAACGCTGCCCGCAAGACTTCGCTGCTGGTCTGCGCGGCGTGTGTGATCCCCGTCTTCGCGGCCTCCTCCGTCGCGAACTCCTGGGCGGCGGTGCTCCTGGTCGGCCTGGCCGGGGCCGCCCACCAAGGCTGGTCCGCCAATCTCTACACATTCGTCTCGGACACGATGCCGAAGCGGGCCGTCAGCTCCGTCGTCGGATTGGGCGGCTTCGCCGGGGGGATCGCCAGCGTGGGGAACGCGCAGATCGTCGGCCATGTGCTGACGCTCACCCACAACAACTACGTCCCTATCTTCGTCTGGGCCTCCACGATGTACGTCCTCGCCTGGGGCTTCATCCAGGTTCTTGTCCCCAAGATCGAGCCGGCAGAGAAGCAGGCAGTTTGAAGACATCCACCGCAGTTCGGCACCGCATCGGCCTCTCACAACGGCAACCATGCGACGGGCCGAGCTTGATTGAAAGCAGAGCGTTAGCCGAGAGTGGCGCGAAGATGGTGCAGGATGGAGACTGACATAACATTGTGTTTATCGGTAACAAATCAAGGTTGCTGGGGGAGTATTGGTGTAGATATGATTGACAAAGATACCGTGCGAAGCATCGCTTTGGCCCATATTAACGCGCCAAGTTCCTATGGCAAACATATAGACTGTGTCATTCTTGATCAGCACACACTAGAGGAAGACTTCGGCTGGGTCTTCTTCTACCAGTCGAGGGAATACATAGAGACGGGAGATTTTTTGGCAGCGTTGGGTGGTAATTCTCCCCTGATTATTAGTGGCTTGGATGGCTCGGTCACGAAGACCGGCACGGCGCAACCTGTCGAGGTATACATCGAAGAGTACCGGAAATCGTTATCAGACCTCTAAGTGACGTGAGGCCCCTTATCGGCCCCAAACGCCTGTCTAGTGCCTGTTCCGATGGTGCGATGGGTGCTTTGTTCGTTTGATCTTCCTGGCGGAGTTTGTCTACCGTAGACGTTCGAGATGTTTGCAATAGACAAGCGCCGCCAATCGAAACAAGCATTCCCAGCGATACCAGGGTGAGGTCGTAGGCGGCGCGACGAGCTTCCTCTACCCAGTCAGGTCTTTCCTGCTCTTCATCCACTTCCCAGCCCCAAGACCAATATGACGGCCCACGCGAACGCCGTGACTGGAACATCTACGGTGTAGGCCGACGCGGTTCTTTATGTCCAACGCTCCCGAATCCCACAACAGCAAGCCCTCTGAGGCCGAGACCGGCGGGCCACCGCTCCGCCTGACGCCCGGACAGCTCGCCGGGGCCTTTGCGGAGATGAGTCTGCACGGCTTCGGCGGCGTCATGCCCTGGGCGCGGCGGGTGCTGGTGGAGCGCCGGGGCTGGCTGGGCGATGGGGAGTTCACCGAGATGCTCTCGGTCAGCCAGCTCGTGCCCGGCGACAACGTCACGAACCTCGCCGTCATCTTCGGCTACCGCTACGGCGGGACGCGCGGGGCGCTGGCCGCCCTGGGCGGGCTGCTCGGGCCGTCCCTGAGCGTCGTGCTGACCCTGGGCTGGCTCTACCGGCACTTCGGCGGGCTGGCCGCCGTCCAGGGCGCGATGCGCGGCACGTCGGCGGTCGTCGCCGGGCTGCTCCTGGTGACGGGGATCAAGCTGCTGGGGAGCCAGCCGCGCGCCCCGCGCGTGCTGGCCTTCGGGCTGCTGGCCTTCCTTGCCGTCGGGGTGGCGCGGCTACCGCTGGGGTGGGTGCTGCTGGCCCTGGTCCCCGCCGCCGTGCTTGCGGAGTGGAGGGCGGCCCGGTGAGCGGCCCGTCAACAGACCTTTTGCTCGGGCTGGCCTGGCGGTTCGCTCTGATCTCCGTGATCGCCCTGGGCGGGCCGAGCGCCGTGCTGCCCGAAACGCACCGGCTGTTCGTCGAGGACGGCCACTGGATGAGCGACGAGCGGTTCACCGCCCTGTTCGCCTTGGCCCAGATCTCACCCGGCCTGAACACCATGTACGCCGCCCTGTTCGGCTGGCAGGTGGCCGGCCCGGCGGGCGCGGCCGTGTCGGCGGCGATGATGTACGGCCCTTCCTCCGTCTTGGCCTGGCTGGTGGAGCGGCACACGCAGCGGCACCGGGACGCCGCCTGGATGGTGATCGGGCGGCGCGCACTCGCCCCGGTCACGATCTCGCTGCTGCTGGCGAGCGGCTACCTCATCACGCGCGGCGCGGACCACAGCCCACAGGCCCTGGCGCTGACTCTCGTGACCGTCGCGCTGGGGCTGCGGACGCGGCTCAACCCGCTCTGGCTGGTCGCCCTAGGGGCGGCATTGGGCGTGGCCCGGATCATTACCTGACTTTGCGCCGTTCGGTGGCAGGGAACAGGAGTGCTGGGTATAACGTCCGACAGACGACGGAATTGTTTTATCCCTGGGAGACTCATGCAGATGTCCGAGAAGAATCAGTCACAGTACGACGCATCGAGGCGTCTTTTCCTGCGCCGCGCCGCCCTGGCCGGGGCCGGCCTCGCCGCCGCGCCGCTGCTGATGCCGACGGCGGCGGAGGCCGGCGGGCTGTTCGCCGCGCCCTCCACCGACGACCAAAAGAAGGTCGGCGATCAGGCCGCCCAGCAGGTCTTGAAGCAGTACCCCGAGGTCCACGACGCCCGCGCCCGCCACTTCGACCAGATCGGGCAACGACTCGTCGCCGCCCTGCCGGCCTCGGACCGGAAGACCTGGGACTTCAAGTTCCACGTCCTGGACAGCAAGGACGTCAACGCCTTCGCGCTGCCGGGCGGCAACATGTTCATGTTCACCGGCCTGTACAAAATCCTCTCGACCGACGACGCATTGGCCGGGGTGACCGGGCACGAGATGACGCACGTCCGGTTGCAGCACTGGGCGAAGGCGCAGGCCAAACAGCAGGAGCGCTCGGCGGGGATCGGCCTGCTGCTGGGCATCTTCCACGCAGGCCAGGCGGTGCAGACGATCGCGGGGCTTGCGAACAGCGCCATCGGCCTGAAGTTCTCGCGGACCGAGGAGGACCAGGCCGACCAGGGCGGGCTGACGAACATGGTGGCGGCCGGCTACAACCCGCAGGGCATGATCCAGCTCTTTGAAGCGCTGGAGAAGGTCAGCGGCAACGGCGGCGGTCTGGGCGGGGCGTTCCTGTCCGACCACCCGCTCACCTCGGACCGGATCACCCACACCCAGCAGCGCATCGCGGCCCTGAAGAGCCAGGGGAGCTTCCCGCCCCTGACGCCGCTCGACTACGCCAAACTGTTAGGATGACGACAGAGAAAAAGCGGCCCTCCCGAATGGGAGAGCCGCTTCCTTTTGAGGAATGAAGAAGATTGCATTGCCGGGCGGTTACGCCGGGGCGGCTTCTTTCGCCACGACACAGGTGGCGTGGTCGCCTCGGGGGCCGCACTCTAGGTCGAAGACGACTTCCTGGCCTTCGCGCAGGGATTTGTAGCCGTCGCCCCGAATCACGGAGTAGTGGACGAAAACGTCCTTGCCAGGTGCCTGTTCAATGAACCCGTAGCCTTTGGCGTCATTGAACCATTTGATTTTCCCGTTGATCATCGTGTGTATCTCCTTACCTTTGCTGACTCCTTGGCGCAGTGGTGCTGCTAGAGTTCTTATGAATATCCATATGCATAAACCGTGCCAAGTCGGCGTGTCGGCGGCAGGGAGAATAAAAATTTTCTTTTTGCGCTGTTTGCCGACCTCAGCGGTCCGGCTTGCTTTTTCCCGGCGCGGTGGGGTATACTATTCCGCACCCATTTTTTGCAGACCGTCTTCACGGACGCCGCCGACCGACGACGACTGATCCGATCACCGAGGAGTCCTTTCGCACCATGCCTAACATCAAGTCCGTCATCAAGGACGTCAAGCGCTCGCGCCAGCGCCAGCTCCGCAACCAGGCCACCAAGTCCCAGATCAAGACCTACGTCAAGAAGACGCGCGCCCTGATCACGGCGGGGGCCGCCCAGCCGGGGGAGATCTCCGCCAGCGTCTCCAAGACCGTCAGCGTCATTGACAAGGCCTGGAAGCGAGGCATCATCCACAAGAACGCCGCCGCCCGCCGCAAGTCCCGCCTGATGAAGCGCGCGGCCCAGACGACCGCCCCGGCGTGATGAAAGGGGGCGCGATGAACCGCGCCCCCACATCCCCGCCTATGCGAGAAGCCCGCCCTTCATCGCCGCCTCTTCGGCAGCAGCCGGGTAGTCGAACCCCAGGCGTCCGGCCAGCGCCCGACCGACCCGCGCCCCTTCCTCGCGCAGCCGCTCCGCCGCCTCCTGAAATTCCTTTTCCGCCTCGCTCGACCGGCCCAATGCCGCCACCGCTTCGCCGCCGAAAGCCGCCTCCACCGCCCGCACCATCGGGGTGAGCGAATGGATGGTCATGGCCTGGATCGGGCCACAGTCCAGCCCCGTCGCCTCTATGTGCCAGAGCCGCAGGAGTTCCTGCCGGATACGATGTTCGCCCTCCCAGGCGATCAAGGTCAGGCCGCGCGCCAGCACTTTCCGGTGCTTCCGAATGTTCATCCAGAAGCCGCCGACGAGCCGGCGGACCTCTTCCGGGTCGGCAGGCTTGAAAGAGACGCTCGGGTCCGCGCCGCTGGCGAGTTTGGGCGCAAAAGCTGCGTCGCGGCAGCCCAAAACCAGGCGGGCCTCACTGCTCGGCTCCCGCGCCGTCGTTTGTATCCACAGGTCATAAATCTGACCGTCATCGAGCAGCATCTGGTGGAGCGCGGCGTCGGCACCGACGGGCCAGGTGACGCAGTGCGTCACTCGTTCCGACAGCCGGTGCGCCGATGCGGGCAATGCCTCAGTGATCTCGGCGGGCGCGGCAAGCCCGACACGCAGGTCCACGTCGCTGTGCGCGTCCCCCGCCCCGCGCGCCAGGCTGCCTCCGAGCCAGAGCGCGGCGACGGCGGGGTCGGCCCACAGGTTTCGCGCTAGTTCGATCAGCAGAGGGCGCTGTGGCAGGTCAGGCAGGGCGTCCAGGTTCAGGTCGTTCATGGGGTTGTCCTCGGGGATCACCGGTCATGAATGGCCGGTGCTTCTCGCGCAGGACATTCGCCGCCGCGCGTCGAATGTCCTCTGGACAACGCCAGCGGATACACCTCCACGGCGCATAAGGAAACCAACACCATGACCGGTCCTCTAGGAATGGGAGTCGTCGGCGCGGGCAGCATCGGCATCCGGGCCGCCTTGCAGCACCTCTGCCTGCCGGACGTGCAGGACCGCGTCACGCTAGCCGCCGTCTGTGACCCCGTGCCGGGCCGGGCTTTGGCCGCCGGTGAGAAGTTCGGGGTCAAACGGTCGTATGAAAGTTATGAGGACCTGCTGGCCGACCCGGCCGTCCACGCCGTTACCCTGGGGACGCCCATCGGGCTGCACTTTGAACAGGGCATGGCGGCGATCAAGGCCAGCAAGCACGTCCACTTCAACAAGACCATGACGACGACCGCCGACGAGGCCACGCAGCTCATTGACGCGGCGGCAGTGGCCGGTGTCAAGCTGGTCGCCTCGCCGGGCCAGATGATCCGCCCGGCCAATCGGCGCATCCGCAGGATGATCGGCGACGGCGTTCTGGGCCAGCTCGCCTGGGCGGCGACCGGCGCGGCCTTCGGCGATTACCACGAGCAGGAGGGGGTTCGGACCGGCACGGACGTTCTGAGCAATATCAACCCGGCCTGGTACTGGCGCAAGCCCGGCGGCGGGCCGCTGTACGACATGACCGTCTACGGCCTGCACACGCTGACGGGTATCCTCGGCCCCGCGCGGCGCGTCACGGCCATGTCGGGCGTCGGCATTCAGGAGCGCGAATTTCAGGGCCAGATGTACCCGTCAGACGCCGACGACAACACCCTGATGGTGCTGGACTTCGGGGGCGCGACCTTCGCGTTCGTCTACGGCACGTTCGCCGGGACCCTGACCGAGTTCGGCCAGCCCTCCTTCTTCGGCACCAAAGGCAGCCTCGTCGGCCTGAAGCTCAACGGCCAGCCGATTGACTACCCGCACCGGGGCGACGAGGGCGTCAGTCCGTATGGCCCGCACATCGTCGGCCCGCACCTGGGCATGGACGAGGCGCACGTCTTCGAGGACATCATGCAGCTCGTGGACCTCGCCCGCGAGGGCATCCCGACCCCTGCGACGGCGGAACACGCCCGCCACGTCGTCGAGATCATCGAGGCGGCGTACCGGGCGGGGGAGACGGGGCAGACACAGACCTTGACGACGAGCTTTGTGCCGGTCGAGGGGGCTTGACGCGCCCGCAGGCGAAAAACCTTCTAGGATTGCGGGGCCAAGAAAGGCTTTGCTTCGTTCGTCACTAAAACAGAAAGACTTTCCAGTGTCCGCCACAGTCCCGCAGCACCATAGAATCGAACATAAACAAGAGTTTGATGTTCCACCAGAAGTGGCAACGCATCTCGGCTATTATGTATATCTCTTCGTTGACCCGCGCGACAACCAGCCCTTCTATGTAGGTAAAGGACAGGGAAGACGTATGCTTGCTCACTTGGACGAAGAAGGTGAGTCGCGCAAGAATGCAAGGATCGCTGAACTAAAGGCACTTGCGCTCAAACCACAAATTGACATCCTAGCTCATGCCCTTCCCAGCGAAGAAACCGCCTTAAGAATAGAGGCAGCCGTCATTGATTTGCTTGGCTTAGGTGTATTGACAAACGCGGTTCGTGGCTGGCGAAGCGTACAACTCGGACGCAACTCACTACAGGAATTGACAACCTATTACGCGGCCAAGCCAGTGGATGTAGTGGTTCCTGCCATCATGTTCCGTATCAATGACCTCTACCGGCACAATATGACAGAACTAGAGCTATATGAGGCAACGCGGGGCGTATGGAAGCTCGGCGATCGTAGGAACGGAGCCAAGTTTGCATTTGCAATCTTTGAGGGTGTAGTGCGTGCAGTATACGAAATCCAAGATTGGCATCCGGCTTGCACGACTCCTTACACCTCCCGCGATGTCAAGGAAATGCCATGCAAAGGCCGAAAGGAGTTTGTGGGCAAAGAAGCAGAGTTAGCTGTACGAGAGTGTTACGTCGGCTATTCTGTCGCCAACCACTTCAAGAGAGGGTCACAAGGCCCTCAATATGTGAATTGTTGACTGACCGCCAAGCGGCGTGACAACGCTTTGAAAGAAACACTCACCTCACCATGAAACACCCCGCACGACTCACATCCGCAATCCTTGGAATGCTCCTTCTGGGAGCAGGCGCACAGACCGCCCGCGCCGACGACGGCATCTTCCCGCCCGCGCCCGCCGCCGCGCCGTACATCAACTTCGACGGCAAGGGGTTCCTGCTGAACGGCAAGCGGACCTTTATCGCCTCCGGCGGCATGGAATACAGCCGTGTCCCGCGCGCCCTGTGGCACGACCGGCTGCTGCGGCTCAAGCGGGCCGGGTTCAACACGGTCGAGATCTACAACATGTGGAACTTCCACGAGCCGAAGAAGGGGCAGTTCGACTTCGCGGGCGACCACGATTTAGATGCCTTCCTGAAGATGGTCAAGGCGATGGACCTGTACGCCATCGTCCGGGTCGGCCCCTACGTCTGCGCCGAGTGGGACAGCGGCGGCTACCCGGTCTGGCTGCGGTTTGAACCGGGCGTCCGCGTCCGCGAGGACAACCCGCAGTTCGAGGCCGCCGTGGACCGCTACTGGGAGAAGCTGATCCCGATCGTCGCGGCCAACCAGGTCAACCGGGGCGGGTCGGTCATCATGGTGCAGCTAGAAAACGAGCACCCGCAGGGCTGGGGGAAGGAGATGCCCAACCCTTACTTCACGCACCTGCGCGACAAGGCCCTCTCGCTGGGCCTGCAAGTGCCCTACTTCTTCAGCGGCCTGCACCACGGCTCCGACCCCGCCGGGAACAACCCGTGGAGCAGCGCGGGGCGGACGAACCCCTGGTTCACGACGGAATTCTGGACGGTCTGGTACGACAAGTACAACCAGACTCTGGCCGACGCCGACACCTACGACCGGCGCATGTGGAAGGTGATCGCCTATGGCGGCAACGGCCTGAACTTCTACATGCTGCACGGCGGGACCAACTTCGCTTCGTGGAACGACGATGAGGACGCTTCAAGCTACGACTACGGCACGGCCATCGGCCAGGCAGGTGACCTGCGGCCCACCTTCTACCGCTTCAAGCGGGCGGCCCTGTTCGCCCGCAGCTTCGCGAGCGTGCTAGAAGACAGCGACAACGCCTCGGACGCCTACTCGGGCGCGTCCACGGATGCAGGCGTTCGTGTGGTCGCACGGCAGAGTCCGGCGGGGACGATCCTGTTCCTGGACAACGGCAGCCGAGAGGCGGTCCGAACGCAGGTGAAGGAGGCCGACGGCACGCTGTTCCCCACCTCGGGGCCGCTGACCGTCGCGCCGGGCCAGATACTGCCGGTCGTCAAAGATTACGCCTTGATGCCGGGTGTGACGCTGGAACGCTCCACGCCTCTGATGGGCATCTTCCCGCAGGGCGGCACGACCACCCTGGTCGCCTACGGCCCGCCCGGCGAGCCTTTTGATGTCCGTTTCCGGGTGAACACGCCGGGCGGGCCTCCCGCGCCAGCGTTCAAGGGGACGTTCCAGGCCGGTGCCCCCCAGCCCTTCTCATTCCAGGTCGGGGCGACGACGGTGCGCGTCCTCGCCGTCAGCACCGACACGGCCGACCGCACCTGGTTCGTGGACGACAAGATCGTCGTCGGGCCGACGTTCGTCGGCGACACGGCGACGCACGGCGGACACCTGAGCCTGATGACCGAGCGCGTCACAGGCGCGGCCACGGACGGCCTGGTCTATGGGCCGGGGCCGACCCCGACTCCACTGCGGGGGGACGGCTCCGTCGCTCCGCTGACTGCCGCCCCCACCCTGAGCGCCTGGCGGATGCGGCGCGGGGACGCGGAAGCCAAACCGGGCTACCAGGATACCGCTTGGAAGACCAGCCCTGACCCGCTGCCGATGGGCGCGGACGGCGACTACGGCGCGTATGCCTGGTATCGCACGACGGTCAACGCGCCCAAGGCGGGGGCCTACTCGCTCCAAGTCGCGAACGCAGGCGACTGGTCCTCCGTCTTCGTCAACGGGCAGCACGCCGTGAGCAGCGCGGCCAAGCGGCCCGTCACTCTCACCCTCCCGACGGGTCCGAGTCAGGTCGCGGTGCTGACCGCGCACTACGGGCGGCCCAAATTGTTCAACTACCTCGGCCCGATTGACAACCAGGGCATCAAGGGCCTCGCCGGGCCGGTCACATTGGCCGTCGGCGGCAGCAACGGCCTCGCGCTGACGACCTGGCGCGTCAAGAACGACAACGCGCCCGACAAGGCTGCCCCACCCGCCGACACGACCGGCGCGGACTGGCGGGACGCCACGATCGGCCCGGACGTCTTCAACCGTCGGCGCGGGTTCGCCTGGTATCGGACGACGCTGCCCGCCTTCCCCGGCGCGCACCGCCGCCTGCACTTCGAGGCCGTGGACGACAACGCGACCGTTTACCTCAACGGCAAGCAGGTCGCGACGCACGCGGGGTACAACGTGCCATTCGACGTGCCGCTGGACGCGGCCTGGAACGACGCCGGCCCGAACGAGCTGGCCGTGCTGGTCGAGAACACGGCCGGGACGGGCGGGATCAGCGGCGCGGCCTCGCTGGAGACGGCGGCGGCGGGCGACGAAACGCCGGTCCAGGGCTGGAAGATGCGCGGCGGCATTGACTACCCCGCCTCCGGTGTACGCTGGGCTGCCTCGACCGGCGACCAGCCCGACGGCGCACCGGCCTTCTACCGGGCGACTTTCGACACGAACCCGCCCGGCGCGACCGGCCCGCACCCGATCCTGCGGGTGACGACGACCGGCCTGTCGCGCGGGTTTGTCTGGCTCAACGGCCACAACCTGGGCCGCTATCCGGAGAAGATCGCCGTGGACGGCCTGTACCTGCCCGAGTGCTGGCAGAAGGCGGGTCGCAACGAGGTGGTGATCTTCGACGAGGAGGGCCATGGACCCGCCCAGGTGCGGCTGACGGTGGAGCAGGCGGCCAGCCGCGTCGTCGTGCCGATGACGGAGAAATGACGAAGGAGAAGTATGGCCGCCCGCGCCTTAAACGCGGGCGGCTTTTCCCTTAAGAAATCCCCACAGACTGCCAATAATACCGGAAGAAAGATTTTGGCGGTTTTGCGAGCGCGTGTCACGCCCGCAGAGAGGACACGGAAGGGATATGAAATGGTTTCCCCGCGTCGGCGGTGGTCTGCGGAAGTTGAAGACGCTGGAGGTCCGGTTCGCCCTCGTTAACCAGGCCTCTAACGAAGGCTTGTGGGACATGTCGGTGATCGCGGGCGACCCGATCAACCCCAGCAACGAGTTCTGGTGGTCCGACCAGTTCCGCAAGATGCTCGGCTACGAGGGCGAGCGCGACTTCCCCAACGTCCTCGACTCCTGGGCCTCCAGGCTCCACCCCGACGACAAGGACACCGTCCTCCAGGCCTTCGGTGCCCACCTCACCGACTACTCCGCCCGCACCCCCTACGACATCGAGTACCGCCTGCTCACCAAGGCCCAGGGCTACCGCTGGTTCCGCGCGCGCGGAACCACCCTCCGCGACGCCCAGGGCGTGCCCCTGCGCGTCGCCGGGTCGCTCGCCGACACCACGGAGCAGAAGCGGCAGGCATTAGAGACGCAGACGCTGCAAACCCGGTTCGAGCTGGTCAACCAGGCCTCCAGCGACGGCCTGTGGGACATGTCGGTGATCGCGGGCGACCCGATCAACCCCAGCAACGAGTTCTGGTGGTCCGACCAGTTCCGCAAGATGCTCGGCTACGAGGGCGAGCGCGACTTCCCCAACGTCCTCGACTCCTGGGCCTCCAAGCTCCACCCCGACGACAAGGACACCGTCCTCCAGGCCTTCGGTGCCCACCTCACCGACTACTCCGCCCGCACCCCCTACGACATCGAGTACCGCCTGCTCACCAAGGCCCAGGGCTACCGCTGGTTCCGCGCGCGCGGAACCACCCTCCGCGACGCCCAGGGCGTGCCCCTGCGCGTCGCCGGGTCGCTCGCCGACATCACCATCGAGAAGCAGCGCATCCTCCAGGCGCAGTCCATCGCCGAAACCGCCTCGCGGGCCAGCGGCGAGGTCGCGGTCACGGCCGAGAGCCTAGCGGCGGGGGCGCGCAGCCAGACGCAGCAGACGCAGCAGAACGCGGCGGCATTGGAGGAGATGCTCCGCTCGCTGACCGCCACCAACCGGAACGCGCTCCAGGCGACCCAGACCGCCAACGAGGCGGGCGCGACGGCGGAGGAAGGCGGCCTGGTCGTGGGCAAAACCATCCACGGCATGAACGCCATCGCGGGCGTCGTCAGCGAGGCGGCGGCCAAGGTGATGGAACTGGGCCAGAGCAGCCAGCGCGTAGGCGAGATCGTGGGCGTGATCAGTTCCATCGCCGAGCAGACCAACCTCCTGGCTTTGAACGCCGCCATCGAGGCGGCGCGGGCCGGCTCCGAGGGGCGCGGGTTCGCCGTCGTCGCCGACGAGGTCCGCAAGCTGGCCGAACACACCGCCGTCTCCACCCGCGAGATCGCAAGCGTCATCTCCCAGATCCAGAAGGACACGGCGGAGGCCCTGCGCTCCATCCAGCAGGGCAAGCAGGAAGTGGACCGGGGCAAGGAACTCGCCGCCCAGGCCGAGGAGTCCCTCTCCAAGATCATCCAGGCCGCCCGCCAGGTGGACCTCATCATCGCCCAGGTCGCGACCGCCAGCCAGCAGCAGCTCGCCACCAGCGAGCAGCTCGCGCAGAGTACCGAACTCATCAGCGAGATCACCAAAGCCAATGAAATCGGCCTGAGCGGGATGGTCACGGGTTCCGCCGAGATCGACGGCATCATCAAGGACCTTCTCCACTCGCTCACGACCGAGGGCGAGCAGGCAGCCGCCCCGAGCGCCGCCCCGGCCAAGCCGAAGGCGCGCGGGTTCCTGACGATGGTCGCGTGAACACCCTTTTGCAGGCCGCCGCCCGATGGGCGGCGGCTTTTCCTTTTTCGCCGGGGCGTGTCCCGTGCCTGTGCTTGACAACCCTCCCGCCTTTGGGCTAAAGTAGCCCTATGGAACCTACATCCACCAAAGACCTGACGCCGCAGCAAGTCGAAGCGACCACGCAGGACGTCATCGAGAAGTACCAGAAGTTCGTCAACCCGACGCAGGTCGCCCTGCTCAAAGTCGGCGGGTTCGACCACATCGAACACCGCGCCGACGGGGTGACGCTGACCGACCTGGAAGGCAACACCTATATAGACTGCCTCGGCGGCTACGGCATCTTCTCGCTCGGGCACCGGCACCCCAAAGTGGTGGAGGCCGTCAAGCGGCAGCTCGACCTCATCCCGCTCGGCTCCAAGACCTTCCTGAACAAGCCGCTGGCCGACCTGTCGGCGAAGCTGGCTGAGGTTTCGCCGGGCCGCCTGCAATACTCTTTCATCAGCAATTCGGGGGCCGAAGCCGCCGAGGCCGCCCTGAAGATCGCCCGCATGGCCTCGGGCAAGACCGACTTCATCTCGACTGAGGGTGCCTACCACGGCAAGACGATGGGCGCACTGGCCGTGACCGGCCGGGCGGTCTACCGCAAGCCGTTCGAGCCGATGCTGCCCGGCGGCTGCTTCGTCCCCTTCAACGACGCCGACGCCATCGAGGCGGCCATCACGGACAAGACAGCCGCCGTCATCCTGGAACCCGTGCAGGGCGAGGGCGGCATCCAGGTCCCCTCCCCCGACTACTTCCCGCGCGTCCGCGAGATCTGCGACAAGCGCGGCGTCCTGCTGATCGCCGACGAGGTGCAGACAGGCTTAGGCCGGACCGGCAAGATGTTCGCCGTGAACCACTGGGACGTCGCCCCCGACATCATGACCCTGGCGAAAGCCCTGGGCGGCGGCGTCATGCCCATCGGCGCGACGCTGGCGACGCCGGAGATCTGGAACAAGGTCTTCCACGAGAACCCCTTCATCCACACCACGACCTTCGGCGGCGGCGAGATGGCCTGCGCCGCAGCATTGGCGGCTCTGGAAGTGACGGTCGAAGAGGGCCTGCCCGCCAAAGCCGCCGAGAACGGCGCGTACTTCCTGCACGGCCTCAAGAGGATTCAGCAGGAGTACCCAAACGTGCTGAAAGAAGCGCGCGGCCTGGGCCTGATGCTGGGCGTCGAGTTCACCGACAGCGACATCGGCAAGCTGGTCATCGGCACGATGGTCCACCGGGGCGTCATCGCCGCCTACACGCTCAACAACGCCAAGGTCATCCGCTTCGAGCCGCCGCTTATCATCACCCGCCCCCAGATAGACCAGGTGCTTGGCGTGTTCGCGGCGGGCGTCCAGGACGCGATTGACCTGCTGGGGGACTTGATCTAGCGAATGGAGAGCAAGATGGACCCACAACTTGACGGGCTGACCAAGCTTTACAACAGGCATTATCTGCAAACGCTGGGCGAGGCTCTATGCAAACAGGCACAAACCGACAGCAACCTTCTCGGTTTCATCTATGCTGATGTTGACGGGATGAACCATGTCTGTGACATACTCGGCTTACCGGCGGGCGACCGGCTCCTTGTGAAGTTCGCCCAGATTATCCGGGCGTACCTCAACGATGGCGCTGTGGCTGGCCGCACTGGGGGTGACGAGTTCTTGATAATCGCGCCGGTGAAAAGCGTTGAAGAACTGGCGGCACTCGCGGAGGCCATTCGCGAGGAGGCAAAAACCGTGGTCGTCATGGGTGGTTGTAATGATGAGGCCCCGTTTGACCCGGTGACGCTAACGCTGGGCCTGTCTTGTTACCGTCGGCATGGCGACGACCTCAAATCCTTGTGGATAGCCGCCGAGGAAGCAATGAGATGGGGCAAAAATTTGGGTAAAGATCGTGTCTGTTGGCCAAATCTTATCTAACACAGATTGTGAGCACCATTGGCAGTGATACCAGACAGTATGGGAGGAACACCATGAACACCCGCCGCTTCACCGTTCTCGTCCTGACCGCCGCCTTCTGCGGCCTTTCCATCCCTTCACACGCGCAGACGCCCGCGTCCAACCCGGCCGGCAGCTACCAGCCCCTCTCCCCCACCGCCGCCAAGATCACCCTGCCCAACGGCAGGACGGTTCGCGGCAATGTCATCGGGCAGATGGTGACCAGGAACGGCACCGTCTATGTCGTGGAAACGCGCCGGGGTCAAACGATCGTTGATGAGGCGGCGCTCCTCGGAATTCCTTCGATCCCGGTCGTCTGTCCTGACCGCCACCCCGAGCCGCTGCCGGACAGCAATGTTTCGCTGCCGAATGTTCACCTCTTCCACTGAGGGACTGGGGGGACGTCATGGACCGAGACGCCTTCCTGAAGCGGCGCAGCGCCGCGAGAGGCTTCACGCTCCCCGAGTTGCTGGGCGTGATGGCGCTTCTGGCCGTCCTCGCCGCCATCCTTTTTCCCATGTTCCAGGGAATGCACCCCCTCCCAAACGGCGCAGTCAGGGACGGCTCTGGCAAGCCCCTCCCAGGCGCGGTTCTGTGCTTCCGCGACCCGTCGGGGCGCGTCGCCGCCACTGTGACCGCCGACGATTACGGGAGTTTCCGGCAGAAGGGACTGGACGGCCTCAGCCATGACCCTGTGGATGGCTTCGGGCTGAGCTATGCCACGCGCCGCACCGGTGCGGGCACCCTCTACGTCTTCACGCCGCTCGGCACACACATCGCCACGTTCCGCGACGAGGCAGGACAGCCCATTCCCGGTCTGGCCCTCACCTACGGTCCGGACCGGCAGACATGGCGGCATGGCTACCGGGAGCCGTTCCAGTCCGTCACTGGCGAGAGCGGAGTCGTTCGGATCGAGCAGGCACCGGCGGGCGCGCGTTTCGAGTTCCAGAGCCGCGACCCGAGGCGCATCGTCGAGCGGTTCCAAGCGACCGTTGACGGGAACACGGTCCGCTACGCCGTCACCGTCACCACGCCGGGCACGATCACCGGCTGCCTGCGGGATGAGGACGGCAACCCCTTACCGGGCTACAAGGCGTTCGCGACGGTCAGCCCGGACCTGGACCACTTCGACCGCTGGTATGCTGACTCCCTCGTGACCGGTGCGAACGGCCGGTTCCGTATCACGAATCTGAGGCCGCGCGTCTACTACGTCAGCGTGGCCCCGGCGCGCGGCTACCATGCCGCCGCCCCCGCTAAGCGCGTCAGCCTCGGCCCCGGCCAGACATCGGAGGTCGCCCTGCGGGCAGACACCATGGATCAAACACCCGATGACCACTGAACCCAACCGCCCGCTCCTCGGCGTCCTCCTCGGCTTCGCCTGCGTCTTCTTCCTGTTCGTGAAGCGGGAGGAGAAGAAGCCGCCCCAAGACGACGCGGAAGCGATGCTTCAACACGCCCAGCAGCAGATGCGCGAGTCGCAGGCGAAGAACCGTTCGCGGGCGGTGGAGGCGATTACTCAGAAGAATAACCTGCAAGCCCTTTTTGACCAGACGCAGAAAATGGTGAATAACCTACAGGCGAAAGCACAGAAGGCCCGTGAAGAAGGGGATACCGGCCTTGAGCGTCAACTGACGGTGGAACAGGAGCGGTACGAACGGTCATTGGAAAAGATGGAGATCACTTTGCAGAGCGCGATCGGGGCTGCCGAGGCCGTCAAGACCGCCATGCGCCGAGAAGAGGAAGGCATCCGCACAAAGACCGCCGAGGCATTGTCGATGAAGGCGCAGTACCGGCAGGCGCAGATCGAGTTCGAGATCGAACAAAGCCGCCTGGGCATGACGACGACGAAGGCGGGCGACCTGTTCGAGCGTGCCCAGGCCAAAATTCAGCAGGCACAGGCGCGGCGGGACCTGATGGCGCGGATACGGAAGGCGGCGGAGGCATTGGAAGAAGCCGCCGAAGCGGCGGAGCGCAATGGGGATGCGGCTCTGAGCCGACGGCTGCTGTCGGAGCAGGAAGGTTTGAAGCGGGCGGCGCTCGACCCGAAGTTATGGCAATAAACTCGGGCAGAGGGGCAACAGACCGGCACGGCCTGTCCCCGTGCATTTGTTCCCTTGTCCCTTGAACAAATCTTGGTGCAGCGAGTGATTTTAATCACTCGTCCTTCCTGCCCCCGTTTACCAGGGAGTACGAGGTCAGAGGGGCGCGGCTTGCCGCGCCCCTTACGGCTGTTCCCAGGCCTGGGCGCGGGCGACGGCGCGCTGCCAGCCGGCGTAGGACTTCTCGCGCTCGGCGGCGGCCATGGCCGGCTCGAAGCGGCGGTCCAGGGACCAGTTGGCCCGGATTTCGGACGTGTCTTTCCAGAAGCCCACGGCCAGGCCCGCCAGGGAGGCCGCTCCGAGGGCGGTGGTTTCGGAGATGCGGGGGCGCTCCACGGGGGCGTTCAGGATGTCGGCCTGGAACTGCATCAGGAAGTCATTGACCACCATGCCGCCGTCCACGCGCAGGTCACTGAGGGGAGTGCCGCTGTCTGACCTCATGGCGGTCAGCAGGGCGCGCGTCTGGTAGGCGACGGCCTCTAAAGCGGCGCGGGCGATCTCCGCCCGGCCGCTGCCGCGCGTCAGGCCCAGCAGCGCACCGCGCGCGTACTGGTCCCAATAGGGGGCACCGAGGCCGACGAAGGCGGGGACGAAGTAGACGCCGCCGGTACTTGATACCGAGGTCGCCAGCGCCTCGGACTCGGCGGCGGTGTCAATGATTCGCAGGCCGTCCCGGAGGTACTGGATGGCCGCGCCTGCGACGAAGACGGACCCCTCCAAGCAATAGGTGACTTTGTCGTTCAAACCCCAGCCGATGGTCGTCAACAGGTTGTGGCGGCTCTCCACCGGCGTCTCCCCCGTGTTCATCAGCAGAAAACAGCCGGTCCCGTAGGTATTCTTCACCTGGCCCACGTCAAAGCAGGCCTGGCCGAAGGTCGCCGCCTGCTGGTCGCCCGCCATGCCCGCGATCGGGGCCGTGCCGCCTGCGCCCAAGAGGCCCGGCTTGACCTGGGTGTAAACGGCGCTGCTGGGGCGGACGGCGGGCAGCAGGGCGCGCGGGATGTCGAGCAGGCCCAGAAGCTCGTCGTCCCAGTCCAGCGTGTGGATGTTGAACAGCAGGGTGCGGGAGGCATTGGAGTAGTCGGTGGCGTGGACGCCCCCGCCGCTGAGACGCCAGAGCAGGAAGGTGTCAATGGTGCCGAACAGCAGGTCGCCATCTTCGGCCCGCCGACGCGCGCCGGGGACGTGATCCAGCAGCCACTTGAGCTTCGTCCCGCTGAAGTAGGCGTCCAGGACAAGGCCGGTCTTGGCCCGCACCTTCGGCTCCCAGCCGGCCCGCGCCAGCGCGTCGCAGTCACCCGCCGTGCGCCGGTCCTGCCAGACGATGGCGTTGGCGATGGGGACGCCGGTGACGCGGTCCCACACGACGGTCGTCTCGCGCTGGTTGGCGATGCCGACGGCGGCGACATCATCAAGGGTGATGCCCTGGTCTTGCAGCACCTGGACGGCGACATTGACCTGGCTGCTCCAGATGTCTTCGGCATTATGTTCCACCCAGCCGGGTCGGGGGTAGATCTGGGGGAACTCCTGGGCGCGTTTGTGGACGATGCGCCCAGCATGATCGAAAAGGATGGCCCGTGAGCTGGTGGTTCCCTGGTCCAAGGCGAGGATGTATTTGGGCGTCATGGAGCCGATCCTGTCTGCACCGTTGCGTTCGACCAGTCTTCGCGGGCCGGCTTGGACACGGCGGGTTCGGCGGGGCTGCGGGAGCCGTCGCCGCCGGGCTGCTCCTGGTACTCGCGCCGGACGACGGCGAGGTATGCCGCCACCTGCCGGTCGGTCTCGGCCTCATCCCAATCCAGTTCGACGGCCATGAGTTCGGCCACGGCGCGGGCGACTCCCAGCCCCTGCTCCCGGTCTTCCAAAACAAGCCGGGTGCGGCGGGACAGCACATCGTCCAGGGTCAGCGCCATCTCGTGGCGGCAGGCATGGACGACTTCAGCCCACAGGTACGGCAGGTCAGGGATGATGCGACTGCCCAGACGCGCGTTTCCCTCGGCCAATGCCAGGACACGCCGCAGGTTCGCGCCGTAGGCGGCGCAGAGGTGGGAACGGACGTCCAAGGGCAGGTCGAGCGCACGGTCCGCGATGACGCGGGCGACGCCGGGCCAGCCCGCACTGCCGTCCAGCGGCAGGGCGCGGGTGACGGCGGAGGGCGGGCCACCGTCGCGGCGGGCGACGTGGTCCATGGTGTCCTCGGCCATCCGCCGCCAGGTCGTGAGCTTACCGCCGACGATGGAGACCATGCCTGCGGGGCCGTCTAGGACGGCGTGGGAGCGCGAGAGGGTGGCCGACGCAGACTGGTCGGCGCTCTGGCTCTTGATGAGCGGGCGGAAACCGGCATAGGTCGCGAGGATGTTCCGGCGCTGCAACGGGACGCGCAAATAGCGGTTGCAGGTGTCGAGCAGGTAGTTGACATCTTGAGCCGTCGTCGTGGGTTCGTCCACCACCCCGCCCTCGGTGTCCGTCGTGCCAACGAGGACGCGGCTCCCCCAGGGGATGAGGAAAATCAGGCGCCCGTCTTCCGTTTCAGGCAAGACGACCGCCTTATCGGTCATGGGGAGCGCGTCGCGGGAGAAGACCAGGTGAACGCCTTTGGCCGGCTCGACCGAAAGCTGCGAGGGGAGGCCGGTCAGCTCCTCCACCCGCTGCGCGAAGACCCCGGCGGCGTTGACGACGTGGCGGGCGCGGACCGTGTACGTTTGGCCTGTTAACGTGTCCCGCAGCAGGACCGCCCCGATCTTGCCCTCCGCCATGTCAAATCCGCTCACTTCAACGTAATTGGCGGCCAACGCGCCCGACCGGACCGCCGTCCGCAGGACGGCGATCGTCAGGCGGACATCATCGGTCTGGCCGTCGAAGTAGGTGAAGGCGTGGGCCATGCCTTCCGTTTTGAGGGCCGGGGCGTCGCGCCATGCTTCGTCAAGTGCCAGGCGGCGGTGGCGGCGGATGTTCAGCCGCCCTGCCAGAATGTCATAGAGCAGCAGGCCGGACTGGACGATGAGGTCCAGGCCCAGCCCGAACGGCGGCACGAAGGGTGCCCCGAGCGGGCGTCGGTTCCAGCGGTAGAGCGGCAGGACGAAGGCGAGGGGCTTGACGATCCAGGGGGCGTTGCGGAAGAGCAGCCCGCGCTCGACGAGCGCCTCCCGGACCAGGGCGAAGTCGAACTGCGGCAGGTAGCGGATGCCGCCGTGGACGAGCTTGGTGGACTTGCTGGAGGTGCCCGAGGCAAAGTCGCCCTTCTCGGCCAGCCCAACGCGGTAGCCCCGCGCGGCGGCATCCAGAGCCACCGAGACGCCGGTGATGCCGCCGCCGATGACGAACACCTCCACCCCGTCCCGCGCCATCCGCTCCAGCGCGGCGATACGTTCGTGTCGAGAGAAAGCCTCCATCGCTTTTCCTGTCGTATGTAGACGGATCGGTTAGAATCGATTGGAAAATCGCTTACATCGGCAGATAGACTTCGGGTGACGCTTCCTGCCCCAGCCCTTCCACATAGGCGCGCGCCTCGACCGTCATGGCGCGGATGTGGCTGACATAGGCTTCGGCGATGACGGGGAAGACATGAGCGTTCTGCTCGCTCACGTCGCGTCGCAGGCCTTCGAGCGCATCGGCGGCCCACGCGATCTGCCCCAGTGCCCCTTCCAGTTGTGCCATGTCTGCCATGATCTCTCTGCCCGTGTCACACGGAAGCACAAAAAAAGGGCGGGGACAAGCCCCGCCCCTATGGGCTATTCGTCGTCCCCGTCGTCGAAATCCGCGCCGTCGAAGTCGCCGGCCCGGCCCGTTGGGGGGACGGGGATGTCCAGAGTGTCGTCGTCGGCGGTGTCGGCGGCGAGGATGCCGGCGATGCGGTCGGCGGGGGCGGGTTCGGACGGCTCGCCGAAGGCGGCCTGGGCGTCGGCGGTCACGTCAAGGACGGGGGCGGGCGTCCGGCGCGGGGGGAGGCCGGGGAGGAGGGTGGCGATGTCGAGGGGCGGGTCGGCGGACTCGCCGGACACCGAGGTGCCTCCGGCCAGTTTGGCCTCGCGCTCGGCGTCGCGGCGGGCGCGGGCGGCGGCGCGGCGGCGCTGCCACCGGCTGCGGCGGGCGGGGGCACCGGCGCTGTCGCCGCCCTCCTCGCCCTCGGCGGGTTCGTCCGCTTCGTCCCCGTCGGCGGGATCGCCGGGGACGGTGACGGCCTGCAACTCGGCCACGGCCATGACGGGGCCGGTCGGGGCGGGGCTGGTGTCAAAGCCGGCCAGCAGGTCCTCCACGTCGGCGGGATCACTGAGGGCAGTCGGCGCGGGCGGCGTGTCCCGGCCTGAGCGCGGCGGGGGTGAGACGACGGGCGGCTCGCTCATGGGCGGCGCGTCGGCGACCTCAGCGGACTGGGCCGGGAGGTCGAGGCCGGTCGCGGCGGCAAGCTCGCGGCCTTCCCCCCACAGGAACAGGCGCGTGGCGCGGGCGCGGACGAAGGCGCGGAAGGAGCGCGTGTTGGTGGCGATGATCTTGTTGTCAAAGACGTCGTACACCGAGGCCTTCCGGGGCAGGCTGACCGTCCTCTGGCCCGTGGAGGAGCCGTGGATGGTCAGGGAGCCGTCCGCCCCGGCGTAAACGCTGTCATCCTGGCCGTCGTAGACGGGGACGCCGGCGTAGGCGTACAGGCCGCGCAGAAGCTCCATCGTCAGGTACGGGTCGCCGAAGAAGGCCGACTTCCAGCCGCCTTTATGCTCGCGCGTGGCGAGCGAGGTCGCGCCCGTGGAGACGTACTCGGCCACGACGGTCGCCTGCGGGTCGGAGACGGCATAGAGGGGGTTCAGTATCTCCTCCTGGCCGATCTTCCGCGTGCCGCGGATGCGGTCGGAGATCGGGTGCTTGCCCTCGGTGAGCTGTGAGCCGCCGCGCGAGTTCCAGGGCTGCGGACGCAGGGCCAGGCCGACGACCTCGCCGACGTCCTCCGTGGAAGGGCCGTTCTCGTCGAAAACACCCGGCGCATACAGCCAGGCCAGCGTCTTGCCGGACTTTTGCAGCTTCTCGCGGATGGCGGCCCGCTCGTCCGCCGTCAGCCGGAGGGCGTTCAGGAACAGGTAGAGCTTGGCGTCGGGGAAGTCCGGGCGCGTGACGTCGCTCTGCAAGTAGAAGCCGGTCGAGGCCCCCGCGCGCAGCAGCAGGTCGCGCGTCCGGCCCACGAGGTGCGCCCCCAGGCCGTTGGCGTCGTTCTTCAGGAAGCGCAGCGAGGCCTCGTCCACCAGGACGGCCACGTCCGGGGCGGGCGGGGGGTTCGGGACGAGCCGGCCCCAACGGTCGGCCTGGGCGGTCAGGCCGCCCAGCTCGCGCCAGATGTCGGGCGAGTTGAGCCAGCCCTGCCCCCACAGGTCCATCCAGGTGACGCCCGCGCGGTGGGCGAGGGCGGCCCCGAAGTGACGCTGGTGGATGGCCTGTGTGTCCGCGCCTGACGCGATCTTGGGGTTGTAGGTGTCGTCCGTCTCGGCTTCGGCGAGGAACGTCTTGGTGTCGTCCTCGACCAGCCACAGCTTGCCGTGCAGGGCGACCGAGTCGATGGGGGCGGGGAAGGCGGCGGGGCTGCCCGCGCCGCGCCCGGCGTAGGAGTTCGGCCCGGCCACGATGTCGATGTGGGGCGACTCAAGCAGTTTCCCGAGGGCGAGGTGCCCCGAGTCGTTGCGGCCCGCGAATTCCAGGGTGTAGCCGTAGGAGGCGGCGACGATCATGCGTCCCTGAGACAAGGTCTTGATGGCCTCGGCCAGCCCGGCGATGATGCCGGCGACTAGCTCGGACGAGAACTGGGCGTAGTCCGGCCAGCGGCCCTCGCGGCGGGCGGCGTAGGTCTGCGTGTCGGTCTTCTTGACGGCGGCTGTCTTGCCCGGCCAGGCGGGGATTGCGGCATCCTCCCAGGTGATATCGGCGTCGTGCCAGGCGGCGCGCAGGGCGTGCAAGGCCTGATACTTGGCGTGGAGCCAGTTCTGGAAGGCGAGAGTGTTTGGCTGCGAGACGTCGTAGCCCGCCTCGGTGTCGTAGAACCACTCGCCCCGGTCCAGGTGGAAGCCCAGGATGCGGTCGCCGCCAGGCGTGGCGGGGTCGGCGAAGTGGGCGATCAGGGCGTCGAGGGCGTCCATGCAGTCCGCCCAGAACTCGGTCGAGGCCAGGGACACGTCGCCCTCCTCGCCGCCCGCGTAGCGGGCCATCTGGTCGGCATGGGTGCGCGCCCAGTAGTTGGTCGGGAAGAACTGGAGGCGCGGCAGGACGTAGCCGTCCGGGTCGGCGGTCAGTATCTGCTGGACGAGGGCATCAATGGCCCCGAACGAGCGGTCGCCGTAGGCGTTCCGGAGCGGCAGGTACATGACGCCGGAGAACAGGTGGACGCCGTTCGCCGCCGCCTCGCGGATCTGCGCCTCGACGGTTTCCCCGTCGGGGGCCGTTTCGGCGTTGACGAAGAAGAAGTAAGGCGCGTGTTCTTTGGCACCGGCCGATCCGCTGACCGAGATCTGGGCCAGGCCACGGCCCTCATGCCGGACCCGTGCCGTCAAACGCGGGGCCGAGGCCGGGCCGGCCGGCGGCAGGACGGGCGGGACGATGCGCGGAGCGTGGTAGACCGGCGCGGCGGGCGGCGGGTAGACGACGGTGTCATCCTCGTCCGCCTCGGGCGTCACGGGTTCGACAACGGTGTCGTCGAGCAGCAGGGCCGAGCCGGCCGCTTCCAGCATCTCGGTGGTCGGCTCCTCGTTCCCGCCCCGGCGGCGGCGCGACCGGCGCGACCGGCGACCGCGCTTGTCGGCGTCGTCGGCCTCGCCGGAGACTTCCTCGCCCTCTTCCTCGGCGGCCGCCTCCTCGACGGGGGCCTCCACATCGGGCAGTTCCAGGGCCGGGGGCGCGGGCGGTGCCTCGGCGGCTTCCCCCGCCGCGCCGCGCCGACGCCGCCCGCGCCGGCGGGACGACGGCGCTCCCTCCTGCGGCGTCTCGTCGGCGGCTTCGGCGTCAGCTTCCGGCTGGGGCGCGGCGGCCTCGGCGGGGACTCCGAGCGCCCCGGCCTCTTCCTCTTCTTCGGGTTCCGCCGTGAGGTCTGCGGTCACGGCGGGCGCTTCCGCCAGGCGGGGCTGACCACGGCGGCGGGAGGGGGGCGGGGACGCCGGCGTCCGCGCGGCGGCGGGCGCTGACGCCTGGCGGGTGCGCCCGCGTCGGCGCGTCGGCGCGGCCTCATCCGCCGACTCGGCGGTCGGCGCTTCCGGGTCGGGCGCGACGGGCGCTTCGGAAGTCAGCTCGGGGGCGGGTGCGTCCGCGCCGGGCGTGTCCTGGTTCGCCGTGCGCCGCCCACGGCGGCGTGGGGCGGGCGTCTCGGCGACGGTCGGCAGCGCGGGCGCTTCGGCGGCGGATTCCGGGGCGGCCGTGCGCCGCCCGCGCCGTCGTGTCGGCGCGGCGTCCGCAGTGGGTCCGGTGTTCGGCGTTTCCGAGTCAGGCGCGGCGGGCACCTCGGGGGCAGCCGCTTCGGGCGCGGGCACGGCTTCGCTCGACGGTTCAGTGGTCGCCGTGCGCCGCCCGCGTCGGCGCGCGGGCGCGGCCTCCGCGGTCGGTTCGGCGGGAGTCGAATCCGGTTCCGGCGCAGCCTCTGCGGCCGGTTCGGCGGGGGAGCGTCGGGTGCCGCGCCGCCGGGTCGGGGCGGGGGCGGCCTGAGCGGGATCGGTCGAAGCGGCGGCATCGTTGGTGACGGCGTTCTGCGGGGTGTCCCCGGCGGAAGGCACATCCGAGGCCACCGGCGGCGTCTCGACCGGCGCCGCGTCTTGGGCGGGGGTCTCAGACGCCGGGGTGCGTCGTGTCCTGGGCATGATGAATTTTTTCTCCGTGCGTGAAATTGGCGCGTCTGCGGTGACGCTGACACCATTATACTGGATTCCGCCCTTTCTGTCAAAGTCTTGGCGCATTCCCTCACAGAACGCGGCGACAGGCTGGCAGGCGTGGAGAATCTGTGGTATGCTGGAGTCGTTCCCTCATGCCATGACCGCAAGAAAGGCAGTCCATTCATGTCATCCGGTTTCCTCGACCGCGCCACGCTCCGTCTCGCCCTGACCCTCCTCGCCCTGCTGCCCTGCCTGGCCGTCGCCCCGCCCGCGCTGGCCGGGCCGCGCACCAGCATCGTCATCCCGTTCACGCCCATGAACGGGCACGGCGGGCCGCTCGTGCTGGTGCGCCTGAACGACCGCGAAACCGCCACCTTCCTACTGGACACGGGCGCGCAGGAGTGCGTCATTTCGGACACCCTGGCGCGGAAGCTTGGACTGGAGAGGGCACCGGTGCGTGACCGGTTCGGGCGCGATTTCACCGAAGAGTCGGGGAAGCGGGTCGAGTTCGTCTCGGTCAAGAAGCTCCAAATGGGCGGAGGCATCTTCAAGGACGGCCCGTTCACGGTCATGGACCATCGAGACCTGTTCAAGCTGTCCGAGCAGGGGCTGGACGGGCTGATCGGCGCGACCCTCCTGGAGCAGTTCGTCCTGCTGGTAGACGGCCCGCAGCACCGGCTGGCCTTGATCTCACCGGGGGGGCTGAGTGACGAGGAGGTCAATTTTATGGGCTTCGGCGACTGCCCGGCCTTGAAACTGAAGAGTGCCGCCGACTCCTACTTTTTTACGAATTCGTCTTCGCGGCTGGCCTCCTTCCTGGTGTCCCTGGACCTCCGCAACGGCGACAAGAAATCGCGGCAGGACATCATCGTTGACACCGGCGCGGGCGACACCAGCCTCTCGTTCGGCATGGCCAAGGATCTGGGCCTGATCGCGACCGACAAGAGCGGGGCGCAGACCCTTTACGGATCCTACCTCAGCGACATCGCCCACATCGGCACGTTCAGCCTCGGCCCGCTGTCGCTGCCGGACTTCACCGTCAGCTACCCCAGCATGGACGAGGAGATCGTGCCGCCGCTGCTTGGGGAGGACGTCCTCGCGAACTGCGTTTGCGTGTTCGACTTCCCCAAGAACAAGCTCTACCTGAAGCCGGTCCTGCCGCCGCTGGCTCCCACCGTCGGCCCGCTGGACAAAGATCGCGTGGATAGGGGCCGCCTGCGCGAAGCCGCCCACGTCCCCTACCCCGCCTACGAGAAGGCCTGGGGTGGCGCGTCCTCCGCCGAAGCCGTGGACAGGCCCGCGCGCATCGCGGCCCTCCTGAAAGGCATGAAGGGCGATGACGGTGACGCCGAGGCCGACACGAAGATGGGCGAGCTGTACGACGACGACCACCAACCCGACAAGGCGCGGGCGGCATTTGAAAAGGCCGCCGCGTCTTATGAGGCGCGGGTGAAGGCGACCCCGAAAGACGCGGCCCCCCCCGCGAGGATGGCCGAGGCGCTGTGCCGGGCCGGGCACATGCCCGAGGCCGAGGCCGCCGCCCGGTCGGCGACCGCCCTGGCCCCGTCGGAGCCGAAGGCGTGGATCGCCCTGGGGCGCGTCCTGCACGCCGAGTCGCTGCATCGGCTGACCGGGCAGGACCGGGAGGCGGACATCGGCGACGGCTTCACCGAGTACCAGGCCCTCATCGCGCGGCTCCTCAAGGACCGGCCCGCCCCCGCCGCCATCACCGAGGCGTCGGCACTGACGGCGCAGGCGCGGGCCGCCTTCGACAAGGCGGTGGCGGTCGGTCCCACCGACTCGGCGGCCTATCAGGCGCGGGCCGATTTCATCGAATCCACCGGCCTGGGGCTGGCGGCGCCGCTGCGGGAGCTGCGCGGGGGGCGTTTCAATGTGCTGCGCGAGATGTACCCGGACGCTTATTTCGCGGACGTGGAGCAGGTGGCGCGGCTCAAGCTGGACGACCCCGAGGCCTTGCGGGGCGCCGCCGTGCTGGACGCGGACATCCCGGCCGAGCGGGGCGACAAGGGCCTGGATGACCGCGAAAGCAAGTTCTTCCACTCGCTGCCCCGCGCCTTCCGGGAGGCGGCGCAGGCGAAGATGGACCGTCTGGCCGTCCTGGGGAAGAGCGCCGAGGCGGCCAAGGCCGCCCCCGCCCTGGAAGCCCTGGGGGAAGTCCAGCACTCCGTCCTGCGCGACGACGTTCTGGCCGAGGCCACTCTGCGGCAGGCGCTTAAGTTGGACCCGGCCCGCCTGCGCGCCGTGTATGTCCTGGCCGACATCCTGACCGAAGACCAACGGTATGACGATCTGGCCGCCCTGCTGATGGACCAGCTCACTCGGGCCAATTCCGTCCAGGCCCGCCTGCTGCTGGCCCGGACGCTGGACAAGCAGGGGCAGATGGAGGACGCCCAGGCGCAGGCACAGGAGGCGTGGCGGCTACGGCCCGGCGACGCGGAGACGAACCTCTGCCTCGCAGCCGTCCTCCTGCGCCGCAGCGGCGAGGACCCGCAGCGTCTGGGGCAGGCTGGGGAGCATCTCCAGGCCGCCGCCTCGGCGCTGGGCGACCACCCCGGACGCGCGCAGGCCGGGCGGTATGCCGTCCTGCACAGCATCTTCCTGGGCCTGTCGGGCGACCCGGACGCCGCCGAAAAGGAGACGCTCCAGGTTCTGGGCAGGAACCGTACCGACACGAGCGCGCGAGACGTGCTGGCGGCTCTGGTCCTGTAGATACGCCTGCAATTTTTCGCGGGTCGTCGGGTCACAGAAAGTGTGAGGCTACTTCAATGGCGCATCCGAGCGAATTGGCGCAGTGGTACTATCTGATCTATCTAGTGCCGGGCGGCGTCGCCCTGCTGCTCCTGCTGCTGTCGGCCCTGGGAGGCGGGATGCACCATGCACACCACATCGGGGCCGGGCACGGGCAGCACATGTTAGGGAACCACATGTCAGGGCATCACGGGACGGGGCATCACGGGACGGGGCACCGTGCGCCCGCCGTACACGGGCCTTCGGCATCGCCGGGGCATCGCCCTTCCCTGACGGCGTTCTTCGGGCTAGGCCGCGTCCCCGTCCCGCTCGTCTGGGGCAGCGCACTTCTAGGCTGGGGCCTGTTCGGCTTCTGGGGGACGCAGTTCTGGGAGCGGCAGGGGCATCACGCCGCCGCGTTCGTCCTGCCCGCGCTGGCGACGGCCCTTGTCGGGGCGGTCTTGACGGAGAAGGCGACCGTGGAGGCGGCGGCCCGCCTGCTGCCGCGCGAGGCGTCGTCGGCGACCGATACCGTCGGCCTGTGCGGGCTGACCGGGACCGTCGTCTTCGCCGCCGACGACGCACGGGGTCGCCTCCACGTCTACGACGCCCACGGGACGCTGCATGACGTGTCGGCGCGGGCCGCGCCGGGCCAGGGCAGGATCGCGCGCGGGCGAAAAGCTCTGGTAATGGACTACGACGCGACGCGGGATCAGGTGATCGTGGAGGAGGCACCGTAAAGACGCGACAGACTGGCGGAGAAGATGCCGGGGAGAAAGAGGGCGGCCACAGGGGGCCGCCCCTACCGACCGCGAGACGTAGGGGCAGGCCCCCGTGCCTGCCCTTCAGCGAGGAGAAACGACATGGCGATTGCACTACTTCTGGTGGGCGTGGCCTTGATGGTCGGCCCGGCGTTCCTGCCGGGCCTCGGGTTCCTGATGAAAGCCGTGGTCAGCGGCGTCGGCCTGGTCCTGTTTCTGGCCGGTCTTTTCGCGACTATCGTGACCGCGCTCTGGCGGAAGACCTCGGCGGACGAGGCGTTCGTCATCACCGGCGGGTCGGGCGGGTCGCGGGTCATCCTGGACAGCGGCGCGTTCGTGTTCCCCATCCTGCACAACATCGTGCCGGTCAACCTCAAGACCATGAAGCTGGGCGTCAACCCGCACGGAGCGAACGCGCTCATCACGCACGACAACCTGCGCTCGGACATCCTGGCGCAGTTCTACATCCGGGTACAGGCCGACCCGGAACACATCCTGAACGCCGCCCGGTCGCTCGGCACCGACTCGGTCAACGCCGAGAACGTCGAGAACCTGGTCAGCGAGAAGCTGGTCTCGGCACTGCGCGCCATCGCCTCGCAGATGGACTTGTTCGAGATCCACACCAAGCGGGACGACTTCGCCGAGCGCGTCAAGGAACACGTCCGGTCCGACCTGGAAGCGAACGGGCTGCTTTTGGAGAGCGTCACCGTCTCCGAACTTGACCAGACGGACCCGTCGGAGATGTCGGACAACAACGTCTTCGACGCCCAGGGCAAGCGCAAGATCACCGAGATCACGGCGGCGGCGATGGTGGAGCGCAATAACCTGGAGCGGGCCGCCGAGCAGGCGCGCAAGAACCAGGACGTGACCACGCGCCAGTACATCCTGCAACTGGAACGCCAGCAGGCGGAGGCCGAGGCGAACCAGCGCACGCAGATCGCGCTCATCCAGGCCAGCAAGGACCAGGAAGCGCAGCAAGCGGTGATCGCCCAGCAGCGGGCCGTGGAAACCTCGCAGATCGAGAAGATGCAGGCGGTCCAGACGGCGGAGATCGCCCGCGAGCAGGCCGTCGAGGTCGCCCGCGTCGGCCAGGAGAAGGCGGTCCAGAACGCCAACATCGCCCGCGAGCAGGAGCTGCAAACGGCGGCGGTGGGGCGGGACCAGGCGGTCGCCCTGGCCGAGCGGCTGAAGCAGATCGCGGTCGCCAACCAGGAGGCCGAGCGCGCCCGCGCCGAGGAGAAGTCGCTGATCGCCCAGGCCGCCCAGGAGAAGGCCAAGCAGGACGTGGTGACGGTGACGCAGATCGCCGAGGCCGAGCGGGACGCCAACAAGAAGCTGATCGGGGCGCGGCAGGAGATCGAGCGGGACAAGATCCGTTTGCAGACCGAGGCGCAGGTGGCCGCCTTCACGCGCGTCACGAACGCCCAGGGCGAGCAGGAGGCGGCGGCCAAGCAGGCCGAGGCCCGGCTTCAGATGGCGCAGGCCGAGGCGCAGTCGCGCGAGTTGGTGGCGCGGGGCGAGAAGGCGCAGCAGCTCGTCCCGGTCGAGGTGGCCCGCGAGAACGTCGGCGTCGAGCAGGCGCGTGTGGACGTGGAGCGCAGGCAGCTCGAAAACCGGCAGGAGTTCGCCGAGGCGGGCATCCGGCTGGAGATCGAGAAGCTGCGTATCCAGGCCGACAAGGAGGTGCAGCAGGAGTTCGCCCGCGCGCTGGCCTCGTTCCTCTCGCACGGCAACATGACGCTGTACGGGACGCCGGAGACTGCCCAGAAGATGATGGACAGCATGGCGAAGGGCTTCGGCATCCGCGCCATGGCCGAGGGCTTCCTGTCCGGCTCGAACGGGTCCGGGAACGCGCTGGGGAACGGCCACTCCGCAAGCGGGACGAACGGCACAGGCCAGGTGGACGCCCTGCTGGGCAGCCTGGGCAAGCTGATCGTGCCCGCCCTGGAAAAGCTGACCGGGTCCGGCGGGGCGACGCCCGCCCAGGCGGACGCGGTGGTCCGCGCCCTGGCTGCCAACCCGCAGGCCTTGCAGGCCATCGCCGACGCGCTGGCGGAGGGGGAGCCGGTGAAGGCGGGCGGGGCGCAGCTCATCGACGGAGCGCAGGTCGTGAAGGCGGGGAACGGCGCGGTGCCGGTCTGATCCTCTCCCCACGGCGGGATTGAAAACCACCGCCGTGGGGAACCTTTGAACCATCGCGCCCAACGTGCGTCAGGACAAAGAACCCGTTTCCTTCCATCTTCACCGAGGTGTTCTCATGCGACCTTCACCCATGCGACTTCTTACCCGCCTCAGCCTGCCGGTGGCCGCCCTCAGCCTGATGGCGGCGCTCCCCGCACCCGCCCAGACCGTCTATGATCCTGGCCCCGACCAGCAGCAGCAGGGCCGACAGCGGCGGGGGCGGGGGCGGAACCGCAACAACCCGAATAACCAGAACAACAATAACCAGAACAACCAGGGGACGCAGAGCGATGGGTCGTTCGGCAGCACGGCGACGGGGCTGCCGGGCGGTGTCCCGAAGCCGCAGCCGCCCGGCCCGGTGGATAACGAGGACTCGGTCAACACTGCGCCCGCTGTGAGCGCAAACGGCGTCTTGTATTTCGGGTCCTGGAACCACGAGGTCACGGCCCTGGACGAGAAGACGGGCGCGGTCCGCTGGAAGTTCACGACGGGCGACATCGTCAACGCCTCCCCGGCCCTCGGGCCGGACGGCAGCGTCTACGTCACCTGCCGCGACCGGAACGTCTACGCGCTGGACGGCAAGACGGGGGCCAAGCTCTGGCAGTTCGCCACGTCGGGCCGGCTGGCGACGCGCCCCGCCGTGGCGGGGGGGATGGTGTACGTCGGGACCTCGGACAAGGATCGGAAGGTAGTCGCGCTGGACGCCAAGACCGGCGTGAAGAAGTGGGAGCGGGCGACCCAGACGGGAGCCTCCTCGCCCGCCGTCGGGGCGGGCGGGACGGTGTACGTCTCGGCGGGCAAATTATACGCGCTGGACGGCGCGACGGGTGCGGTCCGGTGGAGCCAGGACCTGAACGTCCTGCCTACTCAGGCCCCAACCGTCGGCCCGGCCGATGCGGTCTATGTCGGCACGGCCGACGCCCAGCTTTATGCGATTGACGGCGCGACCGGAAAGACGCTGTGGCGGTTCGACATGGGGGATACCCTGGATTACCCCGTCGTGCGGGGGCCGGACGACATGCTGTATGCCAGCGCCCGCAAGCTGTTCGCCCTGAACACCAATGGTAAGGTGCGGTGGGAGCGGGCCGGCGACGGCACGGCCTGGTCGTCGCCCGCCGTCGGCACGAACGGCGTCCTGTACACGGGCTACAGCGACTCGAAGGTCTACGCGCTGGACGCTTTGACCGGCCGCACGCGCTGGGAATTCGCCACCAACGACGGCCTGATCTGCTTCCCAGCCCTGGGCACGTCCGCCGCCGTCTACTTCCAGTGCGAGGGGGACAGCAAGGTCTACGCCCTGAACCGCCAGACCGGGCGCGCGATCTGGACATCGGTGCAGGACCCGACGCAGGGGCCGGCGCGACCGTCCTTCGCGGCGGGCGTCACCAAATAGGCCGGTGGGAGGAAATCGGGCGGCAGAGGGCGAATGGGGCCGTCAACGCCGGGGCCGTTGACGGCCCCTTTTGCTGAGGCAACCTAATGGAACCCGAGACACGACCCACACCGGACACCGAGATCATTCTAACTCATGGCAACTGGCGGCTCGCCGTCGCGCCCTACGGCGCGTCCCTGCGCAGGCTTTCCCACGCGGGCACCGACGTCATCACCGGCTACTCCGGCGCGAAAGGCAAGGTCGGCGGCCAGGGCGACGTCCTGATCCCCTTCCCCGGCCGTGTCGCCGGGGGCCGCTACGCCTTCCTGGGCCAGACCTACCAGATGGACCAAAACGACAAGGAGACGCCGAGCGCCATCCACGGGTTCCTGCGGTCCGTCCTCTGGGAAACCGAGCAGCCCGCACCCGACGAAGTGACCTTCACGACCAACCTCCACCCCGACTCCCACCCCGGCTACCCCTTCGCGCTGGGCGTGCGCGTCACTTATCACCTGTCGGACACCGGCCTTGCCGTCGCCTTCGTCATCGAGAACACCGGCGACACGCCCGCGCCCGTCGCGGCGGGCTTCCACCCCTATTTTACGGTCGGCACTGCCCTCATTGACACGGCCATGCTCCAGGTCCCCTTCGGCGCGACCCAGGAGTTCAAGGACCTGCTGCCGACGGGGACCATCCTGCCCGTGGACGGTACGTCGCTAGACTTCCGGCAACCCCGGCCCCTCGGCGGCGCTGTCTTCAATACCTGCTACCTCCAGCCCATCCGCGACCCGGACGGGCACCTCCGCATCCGCCTTAACGACCCCGCGACGGGCCGGTCGCTGGCCGTCTGGATGGACGCGGCCTTCGACTACGTCGTCCTCTACTCCGGCGACCCGCTGCCCGACGACCACCGCCGCCGCGCGCTCGCCATCGAGCCGATGACGTGCGGCGCGGACGCCTTCAACCACCCCGAATGGGGCCTGGCGTCCCTCGTTCCGGGCGAGACGCTGTCGGGGTCATGGGGGGTGACGGCGGAGTAGGGGGTGGGGCAGGAACAGCAGGCCGGACAAGAGGGAGGGAAGGAAAAGAGGGCGGGGAACCCCGCCCCTACGGGCATTAATTTGTCCGCGTAAGGGCAGGGTTCCCCTGCCCTCTTCTCTCTTCCCCTCACCTTCGGGCGGCGCGTGGGCCGGCAGCCATCAGGGCGTGGTAGATCGCTCGGTTGTAGGGTGCGACGTAGTTCAGGATCAGCCGCCGTATGCGGGGCTTCTGCGCCTCTGTCGCGAAAGCATCGCTCATCACGAGCGTCCGCACACGGAACTCTCTTGGCTCGTACCCCTCTCTTTGGTCGGCAGTCAGGCCGATGATGCCACTGCGCCAGTCGCCTGGAACCTCCAAAACGCTTCTGTCACCCCGGCGAAGTGCCTGCCGTGCGTCCGCCACAGGATGACCACGCTCCATCGCCTGCAATTCCGCGTCCATCCGATGCCGAACGCTTTGCAGATCGGCATCCCCGCTTTGTTTCAGGAATCGCAACAGCGACTGGTTGTAGCGCAGAGCATAACGCTCCGCTCTGTCCTGCAAGCGACTTTCCCCTTCAGTTTGAGGTGTATCGCTCGTCCCTTCGACGGCATTGATCCCCTTCAAGCCAACGAGTAGGTTAAAACCGTCCCCCGGAACCCCTGGAACGGACAGGCTGAAGCCGTAGATGCCGATGAAGCGCAGATCGTGGCGCGAGATCGCTTGGCGTAGGTCGGTGGCGGGATCGGCATCCGCCATCGCGCCCAGGTGCAGGTGGCCGGTCTGCCCGACCGTGCCCTGGCTCGCGCCGATGCTGGTCGGCCCCGTAGGCAGTATCAGGTTCCCCCAGAAGTCACGCCCGCCGCTGCCGGGGATGCCCCTGCCGGCACGGAGCAGGGGCGAGCCGACGAGTGGGGCGTACCCTTGAGCGCCGGGCGTACCGGGCGCGGCGAGGTGCGGGTCAGTAGTGACGGCGTGGGGGTCGGCGGGGCGGGCGGCGATGTCACCCCAATAAGCATTGCTGTCGAAGGCCACCTGAGTCATGCCGCCGAAGTCGAAGCGGGCCTTGCCGTCTGTGTAGAAGACATTGTTGTAGAAGCGCGTGTCGGCGGGCCATTTATTGCCCCCGCCCCAGTTCCCGCTCGCCACCAGGAGAATGTCCTGGGCTTTGCCCAGATAGAAGAAGTTGTTATAGACCTGCGTGTCCTGGCAGGGGCCGGTGATGTTGAAGGTGTGCAGGCCGTCATTGGCGCTGATGTTGTAGCGGATCACCGTCCCCGAGTTGCCGATGTTCCAGGGCGGGGACTGGCCGCCGTCGTCGCAGATCAGCATGAAGCCGCCGTCGTTGTCGTGGCTGTAGTTGTACTGGAACAGGGTGTGGCGGCAGTTATAGTCCGAGTCGTAGCCCTCGCCGTCCATCGTCCCCTTCATGCCGCTGACCTCGTTGAACTGGACCACGGTGTTGTCGCAGGACCAGGGCCAGATGCCCGCCGCGTAGTCCTGGGCGCGCATCCGGCCCCCGCGCAGGGTGTTGTGTTCGATGAGGCAGCCGTCACAGCCGATGGGGACGATGCCGTCGCCGCCGATGTCGGTCAGAGTGTTGCCCCGGATGACGACGTGCGTGCTGAGAGGCCAGGACGGGCGGGGGTAGTAGGCGCTCATCGTGATGCCGTTGCGGTCGGTGCGGGTCAGCCGGCAGTCCTCGATGGTCAGGCCGTCATAGCGGGTCCTCACCTTGTTGCCGCCGCTGGCGCAGGAGATGCCGTTCCCGCCCCCTGCGTCTTTGACGTTGCTGCCGAACACGTCATGGACATCTAAGCCGTGCAGGCGGATGCCGTGGGCGACGCCGAAGTTCTCCAGACGCACTTCCACCCCGGCCAATCCGGGCACGCGGGTCGGAGCGCGGTTGGCGATGTCCAGATCGGACACGTCCCAATACTCGCCGTTGTACAGGTAGACCGTCGCCAGCGCCTTGCCCCCGGCGTCAACGGCAGGCTTGGGGCCGGTCCCGTAGCGGCTGAGGGTAATGGGCCTGCCCGCCGCGCCGCTGCCGCCGGGGGACAGGAACCCGGCCCACCGGCTGCCGGCGCGGAGCAGGACGCGGTCGCCCGGCCCGAACGTGCCGCTGTTGACGCGGTCCAGGCTGCGCCAGGGATGGCGGGCGCTGTGCCCGTCGTTCGCGTCACTGCCTGCCGCCGAGTCCACATAGTAGGCAGTGCCGCCGGGCGACTTCCAGGTGCGCGCGGGTGCGGGCAGGCCCGGCGGCTCGGGGGCGGGCGTGGCCGTCAGGGTGAGGTCGTTGATCGCCAGCGCGCCCTTGTTCTGGATGCCGATGATGAGGATGTCGTCTGCCCCCGACGTGGTGAACGTCGTCTCGACATGCCCCGTTTCGCCCGCCTCCCCGGCCCAATCTTTCCACCCTGCACTCCCCGTGGTGCTGCCCGCCCGGCGCGCGAGGACGTAGAACTTGGCGTTGGCTGCACGGGCGAGGACGCGGTAGTCGAACGAGACGGTGTAGACTTCTTTGGGCGAGAGCAGGCCCGTCTTGGAGTGGAAGAACTCGTTCCACTCGGACGCGGCGGCCCGCGAGTCGCCTTTGAGTGACTTCCTGCCGCCGACCTCTTCGGCGGGGTCGCTCGTCAGGGTCGCGGTGGCGGCATCGGCGGGCGACAGCACGCGGGCAGGGTCATCGGCGGCAAAGTCCATGTGCAGGACCGTCTTGGGGGCGTCGGCGGCACGGGCGGCGGGCACGGACGCCGCGAAAGCCGCCAGAAGGGCGGCGAGGAGAAGCGGGGGCGCGTAGGTTCTCATAGGCGCTATTGTATCACGTCTGCGGCAAGGGATACAAGGCATTCCCTATCCCCGTAGGGGCGAACCTTGTGTTCGCCCTTCCCATCCCGCGTCCGCCCTTCCCATCCCGCGTCCGCCCTTCCCATCCCGCGTCCGCCCTTCCCATCCCGCGTCCGCCCTTCCCATCCCGCGTCCGCCCTTCCCATCCCGCGTCCGGACGCCCACGGGGGTGCACCCTCCCTGCCCTGTTCCCCCTACCGGATACGTCTGAGGAGGGCCTGAAGCACGAATGGGGCGAGGTAAGCATGGCCGGCGGCGTGGGGGTGGACGCCGCCCCCGTAAGCGGGCGAGCCGAGCGCGCGGGCGACCTCGGGGCCGAGGTCAACCAGGACGGTCTTGCGGTCGGCAGGGTGCGCGGCCTGGTACGCCGCGACGGCGGCCTTCAGCGCCGTGATGTAGGCCGGACCGTTCGGGTAGACGCGCGTGTCGGCAAGGCCCGGCGGGACCAGGACGATGATCTGGGCGGCGGGCGCGGCATCGCGCAGGGCCGCCAATGTGTTGGTCACACTGGCCTGCATGGCGGCCTTGTCGCTGCGGCTCAGGCACTCATTGACGCCGTAGTTGAACAGGACCGCCGCCGGCTCCTGGTCGGTCTGACCGTAGGCGCTCAGGTGGCCGCGCGAGTCCAGAAGGGACGTGGCGGCGTCTATTTTGGCCCAGCGGCCCTCGCCGCCCGATGCGGGGAATTCGGCAGGGACATCGCCCCGCGCGTCGCCGGGGCGGACCCAGCCGGAGTAGCCGCAGGCAGAGACTGTGTAGTCATAGCCTGCCGCGTCCAGGCCCTGGCCGACCAGGAACGAGTAGTCGCGCAGGCTGTCATCCGCCCCGTCATCCGCCTGGATGCCCTCGGTGACGCTGTCGCCGACGATTAGGACCCACGGGCGCAGCGGCGCAGGCGTCGGCGTCGGCGTCGCGCCGTCATCGAGCGTCAGGCCCGTGACGGTGTAGGCGTTCGCGCCACGCCAGCGGGCGGTCTGCCGGCTGTTCCGGGTGTAGATCGTCAGCGTGTGCGGGCCGGGGGCGGTCAGGCCCGCAATCGGGATGCCGCCCGAGGCGGGCACGGGGACATTGTCGGTGAGCGCGCCGTCGAGGAAGTAGGAAACCGCGCTACCCGGCGTCTGGTTCGTGATCTGGAGGGTCGCCGTGGGATGGGGCGAGGTCGTGGACCAGTGCCAGGTACACCATGCCCCGTTGTTCCAGGTGCGGCGGCTGACCGTGCCGCCGCGCCCGGCGTCCCCCGCCCAGGTCGCGGGGCTGAAGCGGGCGGCGGGGGAGGAAACGAGCAGGGTGATGTCGGCATGGGCGGGCAGGGTCGCGGCGGCCATCAGGAGCAGAAGCATCAGGGGCCGGGGCATCAGCGTTCCCTCTTCACGGACACAAGCTGGTACGTCCCGGCCCGGTTCAGGCGGACGACTTTGCCCGCAAGGCTCACCCGCGCATCCACGCCGGGCGGCAGGGTGATCCGGACGGCCAGGCCGGTGCCGGCTTTGTCCAGGCGGACATGGATCGGCCCGCGCGGGGTAGGCACGTCGCCCTCCGCCCAGCGCAGGTCGCCCAGGTCGGGCGCGATCTCGGCGGTCTTGAAGCCGCCCCCCGTCGGGCGGACGCCCAGGACGCACTCGGTGAGCCAGCTCGTCGGGCCGGACGACCAGCCGTGGCACAGGCTGACGAAGTAGCCGTGGTTGCCGTCGGCGTAGAGGTTCGCGTGGTAGCTTGTCTTGGGCCAGTGCGGGTCATAGGCTTCCCACAAGCTCGTCGCGCCCTCGGCCAGCATCGCGCCCCAGTAGTCGCGCAGGACGCGCATCGTCTCCCGGTTGTGCCCGGTCAGGCTCATCGCGTAGATGACGTAGTTGTTGTAGTACGGCGAGATGACGCCGTTGTTGTAGGCGGGGCTGCCGGTTTTGTCCCAAGCCGGGCTGTCCGGGGTCAGCACGGCATCGTAGATCGCCTTCTTCTGTTCAAGCGTGGCGACGCCCGAGTAGACCGCCATGGCGTTCTCCTGAAGGCGGTCGCCGTAGGTGTTCGCCGACGCGCTGACGAGGTTCTGCCGGGCGGCGGATGTCAGCGTGTCGGCCCAGGCGGCGTACTTCGCGGCGTTCGTAGGGTCCCCCATCTCGCGCAGAAGGAAGACGGCATCATGGGCGGCCTGGACGTAGAACATCTGGGTCGCCGCGCGGGCCGAGGGCGTGTCGCCGTCAAAACTCGGCGACCAGTCCACGAAGGGCCAGGCGTGGCGGTTGTTGGCGAACAGGTTTTTGTCGTCCAGTTCACCTTGCATGTAGCCGAGCAGGGAAACCAACAGGTCGTGCTGCTTGTGCAGGTAGGCGTAGTCGCCGAGGTGCCGGTGGAAGTCGGCCAGCGTGCAGACCCAGGCGCAGGAGTAGCCGGGGATGCCGTTGACGTGACCCCTGGGCGGTGCCGAAGCGGGCTGACCGCCTTGGGCGTCGTCCCGCAGCCGCTGCATGGTCTGTTCCATGAGGAACTTGTCGGCGAACACGGTATCAATGACGCGGCCCGAGACGTGCAGGTCGCCGATCCAGCGGGCGCGGTCGCGCTTGGGGGCGTCCCAGATGTCCTCCTGCATGCACAGATGGGCGGTATAGGCACCGGTATACCAGAGTTTCGTCAGGAGGGGATCGGAGCAGGCGAAAGAGCCTTTGTACTGGACCGGGTAATACTTGTGGTCCAGAGTCACGCCGGTCCAGGTGGTGGGAGCTGACCCAGCGAAGCTGAGTTTGGCATAGCGGAAGGCGCTGTAGGGGGAAGCGGCCTTGCCAGCCGAGTCACAGGTCAGCAGGTGCGGGCCGCCCCACGGGGATTTCAAGCACTCCTCACGCGACTCGCCCGTCGCGACCTGCACCTGCGCGCCTTCCGCGCCCGTCACCTGGATTCGCCCGGCGACTTCCCTGCCGAAGTCCAGCAGCAGGCCCGTCTGGTCCGCCGCGCCCGTGGGGGCGGGGTGCGCGGTCAGACGGACCGGCCCTCGCCCCGTCAGCGTCGCGACTCCCTTAATGGTGCCCGCCCCCAGCGTTTCCACGGCAGTGGGACGCAAGGCAAGATGGGCCAAGTAGGGCGCGCTGGCGTCATAGCCGGGCCAGCCCAGCAGGCCGCCCGCGTCTCTCCACGGGCCGCCGGTGAGCGCGGCGATGGCCGTGGCGGGGTGCCAGGAGGCGTCATCGAAGGCCGCCGCGTCCCATCCGTCCGGGGCCGCGCCGGTCCAGATCTGCCAGCGCGTGTCAGTCTCGACCGGGGCCTGACCGGGCATCTCCAGCCGGGCGACCAGGCCCGCCGCGCCGCCCGCATTCTGTGCGCGCACGGCGAGGACGTTCCGGCCCGCCGTCAGGAAGGGCGCGACGTTGACGCGGTGGACGTGCTGCCAGACGTTGTTGTCCTTCGGGTCGGGTGCCGAGTGGTCTACCTCTTTGCCGTTGACGGACAGCGTGAAGAAGTCGTCGGCGGTGATGTAGAGCGTCGCTTTGGTGGGCGCGGCGGCCAAGTCGAAGGCGCGCCGGAAGAGGACCGTCTGATTATCTTTCGTCGCGCCCGCCCAGACCCAGCGAGCCGCATCGGCGGTCGCGGCGGGGGTTCCGGCGGGCATCGGCAAGCCATAGGTCGGGTCGAGGGTCGGGGGCCGCGCCTGTGCGGGGCTTGCCAGGGGCAGCGAGAGAAGGGCGAGTGAGAGAAGCGCGGGCAGGAGATATGGTGGGTGTGACATGATAAGTAGTTGTCCAGGAATAGGCTATAATTAGGGCAAGATGAGCCGACTAATCATTCTCACTCTGACGAACGAAGAGCGCATCGCCTTAGAAAAAGGCTCCCGTCACGGCACAAGCCATGCCTTCCCCGTGCCTTCCGCAGCCGCTGCCAAATGATCCTGCTCAAAGCCGACCGCCTGCCCTCCGCCCAGGTCGCTGAACGGATCGGCTGCTGCATGATCGCTGTCAACGGCTGGGTCAAACGCTTTCAAGCCGACGGCATTGAAGGACTGAAAGCCAGGCAAGGGCGAGGCCGCAGAGCCATTCTCGATGACCAAGCCGATCTGGCGCAGGTGCGGGCTGCTGTGCAAAACCACCGCCAGAAGATCGGCCTTGCCAAAGCTGAACTCGAGACAAGCCTGGGCAAAGAGTTCAGCACGACCACGCTCAAGCGTTTTCTCAGCTCAAGCGTTTTCTCAGCTCAAGCGTTTTCTCAAAAACATCGCTGCCGCTACAAGCGATTGAGGGAGAGGCCCAAGGGCCAGCCCAGCCCTGATGTGTACGCGCTGCGGGTCGAGTGCCTGGCCGAACTCGAACGGCTGTCCGAGCGAGGCTGCCTCGACCTTCTTAGTTCCTTTTATTTCCGCCCGAGCAGCGGCTTCAGCAGGGGGGCGAGCCGCTGTGCGACCTTCCGGTGCCCGGCCTCGGTGGGGTGGACGCCGTCCAGGAAGTCGGCCTTGTCCAGCCAGCCCGTCGTGTCAATGAAGTGGACCCGGTCGTCCCCTGCCATGCTCGATGCCTCCGCGGCCCGGCGGATCGCGGCCTCGTAAGGCCCGCCGAAGGGGCGTAGGGCGACGATCTGGACGCGGGGGAACTTCGCCCGCAGCTTACGCACGAAGCCGACGTAGCTGGCCGTCATGACGGCCTCCGGCTCGGACCCACACCGGTCGTTCTGGCCCAGGTTGATGACGATGACCTGGGGAATATAGGAAAAGTCCCACGGGGTGGGCGGCGTCTCGCCCAGATGGTTGAAATTCTTGAGCCGGAAGTACTGCGTGTCCAGGCCCGCCTTGTCCCCGGCGCAGCCGTAGCCCGAGGTTAGGGCGCGGGCGCTGAAGGCGATCTGGGTGTGGTCGCAGTCCAGCATCTCGGCGCTGTCCCAGGCATAATTCACGGTGGCCGGGAGGGTCTGGCCGCCCCCGGTCGTGATGGAGTCGCCGATGAACTCGATGACGGGCCGCGCGGGCGTCCGCAGCGTCCGGGCGTTGTGGTCAAGCACGAGGCCCTTGAATTCAATCTCGCCGTTCTGGCCCGGCGAGCCGAGGAGCAGGGTGTGGACGCCATCCTTCAAAGGCCGGGCGTCCAGCGCCTTGACCTCGTGCGGCGGCTCCCCGTCCACGCTGATCAGGACGGTCGGACCGCCCGCCGTCGCGCCGCCCTGAAAGCCGATGGATGTCCCGGTGAAGGTCGCGCGCAGGTAGGCCCCGCCCCAATTCGAGCGGGAAACATTTACATCGCCCCGGTCCCAGCGTCCGACATACACGAGGTTGGTGTCGGTCGGCAAGCCATCCTGGAGGTGGGGGGCGACAGAGACTATATCGGAGTAGTCATAGTTGGCTTGAGACCGGACATCGGGCCGGATGCCTGCCGGATCGTTTCCGATGACGTTTGTTACGTTCGCACCGACGGCGACCAGTGGGAACGTGACGAACCGGGATGCATCGTTGACGATGTTGCCTCTCAGCGTAATGTTGCGGCTGTTCGCAAGCCGAACCGCAGAGGGTGACTTACCGGGTGGTGACGCATTGGACTCCGTGAAGACATTGCCTGTCAGGATCAGCCCGTTCGTCCACTGCACGTCTACGTCGCCCTGGACATTGGCGACGAAATGGTTATGCTGGACGATGATGCTTTGATTCCCCACCGCACCGTCGCCGTGGACAAGAACCGCGCCGCCGCCATAGGCGGCAATCCCGTTCCCGCGAAAAGTGTTGCTCGCCACCAGGACGTGCCTGACGTAGTCCGCCTCGTTCCAATAGTATTCGGGGCCGAGGGAGACGGCGGCCTGGCCGCAGCCCTCGATCACGTTGCCTTTGATCAGCCCATCGTCGGCTTTGATGAGGATGCCGCGCGAGCGCGTATTGCCCAGGCGGCAGCCGATTATCTTGAAACCCGCCCCGTTCTTACGCGGGTTGCTGACCTTCGCGCCGGGCGGCACGGCAAGGTCTCGGTCCAGGGTGCAGGTCCATGTCTTGTCGCCGTTGTCTTTGAGGGCCATGACCGTCGCCTCCCCGAAGAAACCCTTCTCGTCCGAGATGCGTGCGGGCTGGCCGGTCGCAAGCCCCCCACTGCCGCCCAGGGTCAGGGTGCTGCCGGAGACGCTCTTGATGGCCGTGAAGCCGCCGTGGATGGCGATGCAGTCGTCGAGGAAAACGCCCTTGAACACGCAGTCCTCGATGTCCGGGCCGGGGTAGGACCCAATCATGTGCATGCCGTCGGCGGCGTTCGTGACGACCGGGTCTTCGGTCGCGCCTTTGGGCCGTGGCCCCAAGGCCCAGACGCAGTGGAGATAATGGTTGCCGCCGCCGTTGTCCTCGCGGATCGGGGCGAAGCCGTTCCGCATCAGGGTCACGTCTTTGACCGTGCAGTCGCTGCTGTCCCCGACGTAGACCTTGAACGGGGCATCCCCATAGCGCCCGACCAGCCAGTCGCCGACGCCGAAGTTCAGGGCGGCCTGGTTGAAGTGGACCCGAAAGCTGCCGTCGCCCAATGCCTCGGCGGATGCACCGTAATAGTCCCCCACCCCGGTCTTCAGCAGGCGCGTCTTGCCGTCCACGACGTTGACATCGCCGCCGAGAAAGCCTTTGGGTTCCTTGTCCGGCGGGACCGGGTAGCCGGCGCCGGGCCGCCAGTCGCAGGTGGCCTTGCCGGCCGCGTCTTCGCCGACGGCAAGGACGCGCCCCTGGTAGGCCGTGACCTCTGATTGAGACAAGACCGGCCCTTGCAGGGTGACGTTGGTGCAGTGGCTGATGTCGAAGACGTTATGGTTCCACTTCAGGTCCGTGATGATCAGGGTGACGCCGTAGGCACTGAGGACCGCGTCTTTCCAGCCGTCCAGCGTAAACGCCGTGTGGCCGACATCGGGCAGCCTATAGACGCCCGGCTTGATGACGATGCGCCGTGCGCCGCCTTTGTAGGCATCTTGGACAGCCTGTGCCAGCGCGCCGGGGTTTTTGGGGTCGCCTACGGTGACGGCGGCGGGGGCGGGCGCGTAGCCGGTGAGCAGAGCGGCGGCGAGGGCGAGCAGAAGCAGGAGAGGTGTTTTCAACTGTAATCCTTGAACTCGGGTTGCCCCGGCACTAAAGTGCCTGGCTACTGTTGAGTGAAAACCCCTCCGGGGTTGAGGACAGGCACATTGGGCTACGTCCTCAGTCGCGGAGCGACTTTCATTCCAGAGTAGCCCGGCACTGGAAGTGCCGGGAAATCCCCGTCACGGCGACGTGTAGAACTCGATCTCGGCGACGTTGTTCCAGCCATCCTCGGGCGACAGGTAACGGACATAGCGGAAGGCGCGGGCCGAGGCGATGTCGGTGATCTCCGACCACTGCCCGTCCACCGGCTCCATCAGGGGCGCGGTCAGGTCCTTGACGTCGGCATGGAAGTCGCGGGTGTCGCTCCCCTGAAACTTGCCGCCGGTCATGCGCCGGGTCCATGCGGCGCGCGGGAAGAAACGGATTTTGGTGATCGCCTTCTGGGTGACAAGGTCCAGGCCCGCCCAGCAGTCGCTGCCCGCCGTGGCCTCGGCGGCATCCACGAAGGTGGACGTGCTGCCGTCGAACGCCCTGGCAATGTCGGTCACTCCGGCGCTGAAGGCGCCCGGCGTGCCGATGACCGCCCCCGTCAGCCTGATGAAGCCGGCCGGCACGGGCCGGGCCGAGGGCGTGGGCAGGACGCCTGGCGCGCGGCCCGCCACGTCCTCGGCAGGCTGGGAAGTGATCGTGGCCGTGACGGGGGCCAGACCGTCCGCCCGCGCCGTCACCCGGATCGCGCCCCGCTCCAGCCCGGCCTGAAGGAGTACGGAGGCGACGCCCGCCTCCACATGCACCGGGTCAATCCCGACAAGCCGCGCGGGGCCGGTGACGGAGAACCTCAGCGACGGCAGCGCGTTCTCGGGTACGACCGTTCCATTTTGGTCTACAAGGGAGGCGCGCACGAAGATCGCATCCGCGCCGTCGGCGACCAGCGGATGGCGGGCCGTGTCAAAGACGAGCCGCAGGGCCTTGGGCGCTTCCGGGGTGCGGACGGCATCCGTGGCGACAACCTTGCCGCCGAGGTAGCCGACGGCCTTCAGCGTCCCCGGCGTGTAAGGGACGGTGGGGAAGGTGAACGGCGGGTGGGACAGGTGCCTGGCGTTGCCGCCGTCGAACATGTAGCCGCCGCTGTCATCGTAGCGGGTGCCGTTGGTGTCGGCGAGGTCTACCTTCTTCTTGCCGTAAGGGGTGTCGGGGCCGGCATCGGGCCGCTGGCGCTTGAACAGCTTGTCGTTGACGAAGAGGGCCACCTCGTCACAGTTGGAGAAGACGACGACGCGCGACGGCGAAGGGCGTTTAGTCCAGTCGTTGGCGACAAACACCATCGGGCCGCTCTCGGCGTCCGGGCGCATCAGGGCCGGGTCGCGCTGGCTCTGGTAGAAGCGGTAGACGTACTTGGGCAGCCGGAAGATGTCCATCATCCCGGACTGCTCCTGCTTCGGGTTGTAGCCCCGGTTGTAGTCGAACATGCACCAGGTGGCGCTGCCGATGAAGGCACTTTGCGGGTTCTCGAATGCCGCGTCCATGCCGTTGAGGCTCCACAGGAAGTTCCAGGTCTGCTGGAGCATCGCCGACTCGCCCGCCCCGCGCGTCTTCCTGGACGTACTCTCATTGCCGCCGAAGCTCCAGTCGCCGTACTCGCGGGCGAAGTTCTTGACGTCCCAGCCGTGCCAGCCGTTCGGATAGGGGTCGCCGAAGGTGAGGCACTGGTCGCCGGGGTACTCTTCGTGGGCGGTCTCATAGGCCGCCTCGCACCAGTCGGTCGGCGGGCGCGTCTCGTTCAGGTTCGGCTCCCAAAAGACGACGCTCGGGTGGTTCCGGTCCCGCCGGATCAGGTCCCGGATGTCCTGGAAAGTGCGGGTGACGAACGAAGGGTTATTACGGAAGATCTGCCAGCCGGGGATGGGTGCCTGGACCAGAATGCCAAGCTCGTCGCAGGCATCCAGAAAGGCCGGATCCTGCGGGTAGTGGCTCAGGCGGATGTGGTTAAAGCCGCCGTCTTTGATGCGCTGGGCGTCCCGTCGCCCGGCATTCGGCGACAGGGCGTATTCTAAGTACGGATATTCCTGGTGCCGGTTGGAGCCGTGAATGGGGAATGGCTTGCCGTTGATGTGCAGCCCGCCGCGCCCCAGGGCGAAGGTGCGGATGCCGAGATGCGTCCGCACCTCGTCGGTCGGCTGCCCCGCCCGGCTGACGGTGGTGACCAGTGTATACAGATTCGGGTGGTCCGGGTGCCACAGGCGCGGGCTGTCCACGACCAGGGTTTGAACGAACTCATGGTGCCCCCCGGCGGAGATCATCACCGGGTCGCTGGTGGCGGTCAGGACAAACCTGCCCGTTGCGTCCATCAGGGTGGAACGCACGGTGCATTTCGGGGCGATGGCTTCCGAGTCGTCGGCCACATCCGTTTTGACGTGCAGCGTCGCGCTCACGTCGGAGACGTCCGAGTAGGTGACGAACACGCCGCCCCCGGCGACGATGTCGGCGTCAACCGGGTCACTCACATGGACGGGATCGGTGACGACGAGGCTGACGCCCCGGTACAGGCCGCCGGGGTAGTTGAAGTCCAGCCCGTCGGTGGGCTTGCCGGGCGGGACCTGGTCGGTGTCGCGGTTGTCCAGGCGGGCGGCGACCATGATTGGCTTGCCCGCCCCGGCCTCGCCCGTCAGGTCAACCGTGAAGGGCAAGTAGCCGCCCAGATGATGCGCCTTGTGGACTCCGTTCACCCAGACGTCAGCGACCTGCATGGCCGCCCCGAAGCGCAGCGACACGCGCCTGCCGTTCCAGGCGGGGTCGGGCAGGATGGTTTTGCGATACCAGGAGATGCCCTGCCAGGGGTGCGACTGGTCATACTTTTCGAGGCGCGGCGTGTGCGGCAGGGCGATCATCTCCCAGCGCGCGTCGTCCGCCGCGGGTGATTCCAGGGCGGGCGGCTCCGGGCCGTCCACGCGCAGGAACTTCCACCCGGCGTTCATCCCCTGTGCGGGGGCGGACGACGGGGCGGCGATCAGCGCCGTCAAGAGCAGGACAATCCAGAGAGCGGCAGCCGACAGGCGGCACCTCGACATGCGGCGTAGCCTGACGTGGCAATAGTAGGTCATCATCTCCGCCCATGATAATACAAACAGGCCCGGTTGTCAAGCTGGGGGGCGCATTTGCTTGACAGGAACCGGCGTCCGTGATAGGATGGGGAGGCTTACAGCCACACAGAACACGCGCAGGGAACGCGCGGAATGAAGAGGAGACAGGATGAAGAAGTATGCGGCCGAGTTCGTGGGGACGTTCGTCCTCGTCTTCGGCGGGTGCGGCAGCGCCGTCCTCGCCGGGGAGAAGATCGGGTTTCTGGGGGTGTCGCTGGCCTTCGGCCTGTCGCTGCTGGCGATGGCCTATACCATCGGGCCGATCTCCGGGTGTCACATCAACCCCGCCGTGACCTTGGGGCTGTTCCTGAGCAAGAAGCTGCCCGCCCGTGACGTGGGCGGCTATGTGGCGGGGCAAATACTGGGCGGGATCGTGGCGGCGGGCCTGCTGCTGCTGATCGTCAAGGGCGGCCCGAACGGCTACGACCCGGCCGTGGGCGGCTTCGCGGCCAACGGCTACGGGGACCATTCGCCCGGCAACTATAGCCTCGCGGCGGCCTTCCTGACCGAGATGATCCTGACCTTCTTCCTGGTCTTCACCGTCCTGGGGACGACGGACATCAAGGCCCCCGTCGGCTTCGCGGGCATCCCCATCGGGCTGGTGCTTGTCCTGATCCATCTGGTCGGCATCCCCGTGACCAACACCTCGGTCAACCCGGCCCGGAGCATCAGCCAGGCCGTTTTCGTCGGCGGCTGGGCGCTGGCCCAATTATGGCTGTTCATCGTCGCCCCGTGCCTCGGCGCGGCCATCGCCTCGGTCGCCTACAGCGCCCTGCGGACGGCGGACCGGGACCCCGACCGGCCCGTCTCGGCGCGGAAAGCGCAGTCGGCCCTGCCGAGCGAGCAGGACGAGCGGGCGTGAGACGGGCAGGAGGAACAATGGCGGGTCGGCGCGAATGAGGTCCGGCGGGAGCATAAAGGGGCAAAGAGGGGAACCATGAGAATGTCAGCCGGAACCAAACGCCGCTGCGGAGCCGCCGAAATCCTCTGGGCGTTGCTCGCCCTCTGTCTGCCAGCGGCGATGCCCGCGCGGGCGCAGACACGTCCCGCCACCAATCCCATTGTTACGAGCAGCCTCCAGCGGATCGTAGATAAAATCCCCGTCGCGCCTCTGGACCTGCCGCCGTACCTCGCCAAGCCCTCGGATGTGTATCTGCTGGTCACGGCGGGGGCCTCGTACACCGCCGTTCAGGTGCTGGCGAACCCGGAAGTGCCGCCGCAGACCGTCGCCCACGCCCTGTCGTCGGCCCTGGTGGGGACGCCCCTGCGGGGGCGGACAGTTGAGTGGTCGGCGGACCGCTATTCGGCGGCCCAGGTGTCGGAAGACCATCACCGTTTCGGGGCGATGCACGGGTCCAACACTGTCCTCATCGCGCCTTTGATGGCCGGGCTGCGGCGGGCCGGGCTGACGCCGCATCTGCTGCTGCGCGTCGCCACCCATGCCGGCACGGCTCCCCTATCGATTTCCCACTATGGCACACGCGCCTTCTTTTGGTACGATGCCCGGCATCTCGGCGGTCTGGGCAGCGTCACGGTCACGGACCGGATGACCTGGATCACCCCGGCTCGCCTCCTCGCTTATTACCTCGTGCCCCCCCTGGTCTGCCTCCTGGGGCTGTGGCTGGCCGGGATCGTCAGCAGCCGGGCCGGCCTGGAGGACGCCGCGCGGCGTCTCGTGTTCCGCCGGGTTGGCAGCTACGCCGTCATGGGCGGGTTCATGGCCCAGGTCGGCGGGATGGTGTACCTTCTGCGGACGCCGACCCCGGCGGGCGTCGCCGACCTCTGGTTCGGCAGCAGCACGACGACCGGGCTGGTCCCGTTCCTGGTGGCCGCCGTCGTTCCTCTCATGCTCTTCATGGTCCTGGTCCATAAGCAGGAGATTCGCCGATTCGGGCCGGTCGCCATCGGCCCCGCCATCCCGGTCCCTATGTCCGACGAGGAGAAGGCCGTTCGCAAGCGCGTCGCCCAATACAGCAGGGTGCCACACATCATCGGATCAGTGGTGCTGGCGGTCGCCTTGTTCGCCGTGCCGCGTTCCAGCCCACTCTATCCGGTCGTCCATCCGGTCGCTATATTCCTGCCCCTCATTGGCGGGAGTCTGGTCCCCTTGCTGTTCAAAAAGCGGCTGGACCGCTTCACGCAGAAGGCGCTCGACGATGACCTCACCTGGCGGGCGCGGCAGCTCGGTCAAACGCTGGGCGTGCGGATGCCGGACGTCTTCGTGGAGGACAGCAGCCGGGCCGCCCATCTGGCATCCGCCTCGCATCAGGGCCACCACATCACGCTGTCCCGGAAGCTGCAAGCGACGTTCACGGCGGCGGAGACGAATTTCGTGCTGGCGCATCACTTAGCCCGCATGAAGGGGAGGGGCGGCAGTAACATGTGGTGGATGCGAAGCCTTTTTCTTCTGCCGATGCTCCTCCTCAGCGTCCTTGTTTTCTTGCCTCGTCTCGTCCCCGGCAGCCCGACCGTGACGCCCCTGATGGTTTCCCCTTGGTTCCCTCAGGCGATGTTCGCCGGCATACTCCTGTGGGGTGTGTCGGTGCTGATGGTCGTTAAAAGCAGCGCAGGGCGGCAGGCGAAACAAGACACGGCCGCAGACAGGGACGCCCTGGAGGCAACAGGCAATCTGGCCGCCGCCGAGGGCGCGCTGGATAAACTGAGTGCGGACGCCGCCCTAACCCCAGAGGCGCAGGCGGCGGCGCAGTTCAGCGGCGGCTTCGGCGGGAAGGCGGGGAACAATATGGTGCAACTAGCGTCGGGCCGTCTCCTGCTGCGCCGGGCAGTCTTGCAAAAGACGGCGGCGACGCTGCGGTTCGCGCCCGCGCCCGGCGCGGAGTCGGCGGCCCCGGACCTCAGCCCGTTCTCGTCGCGCACGGATAGCAGATGATCCGGCCCTTCAGGGCTTGGTACGATCACGGAGGGGCGAAGAAGACCATGAAAATGTCAACCGAGACGAGACGCCGCTGTGCGGCGGGCGGGGCCTCTTGGGCGCTGCTTGCCCTTACCCTCTGGCTGTCGGCGGATGCGTCCGCGCGGGCGCAGGGGCGGCGCGCGCCCCGGCCCGCCACTCACGGCGGCCTGCTGGTACGCCAGGACTTCAACAAACCGGACGCCTGGCCCCAGCTCTCCGCCTCGTCTTCGGCGGGGGTGACGGCCCACGCCGCACGGGGGCCGGTCGGCACGGTGGATGTGGCAAACACGGCGACACCCTCGGGGGGAGTGCTGCTGACCGCCCAGCCCACCAGAGGGGGTGCCTGGAATGCGTCACTTATCAGCGGCCTGCTGCCCGTCCACAACACGGTCGCGAGCCTCGGCAAACTCACCCTGAGCTTCAGCCTCTCCGCGTCCGCCGCCCGGCCCGTCACCGTATGCATCACGTCCTTTGATGCCGCGAGGCGACGCACGGGCGCACTGTCCGGCCTGATCTACCCCGCAGCGCCCGACTTCTTCCAGCGGTACGCCCTTGACCTTTCCGCCCTCAATCCGTTCGGGGTCGGCAGGTTTCAGCCCACCGCCCCGTGGGTGGAGTTCACCTTCGGGATGGGTGGCGCGGGTGCGAGAGGGACCTGCCGGCTTCGCCTGGACAACGTGAACTACGCCGGCCCCGCCTACTATGTCAGCCCGCACGGCAGTGACAGTGGCGACGGGCGGAGCGAGAGGACTGCATTCGCAACGCCGCAGAGGGCGCTCGATATCGCCCAGCCCGGCGATATCGTCCTGCTCATGGGCGGGACGTACAAGGCCGGGCTGGTCCCCGTCGCCTCGTTCCCGCGCCCCGGTGCGCCCGACGCCTGGATCGTCCTGAAGAACTACCCCGGCCAGCGCCCGACGCTGACCTCGAACGGCTGGAACATCGTCAGCATCGCCAAAGGCTCCTCTTCGGCGATCTCTCACGACCCGCCGCTGGCCTATCTGGAAGTCCGGGGCCTGCATGTGCGCGGGGAAGGGGACGTGGCGAAACGGGAATATCCCGAGGCGATGAACAAGCCCGACCCGCGCACCAACTCGAACGGCATTGCCATTGATGGCCGGTACTCGGCGGCGACCTTCCACCACATCCGCATTGCCGACAACCTGGTCGAGTTCAGTCCGGGGGCCGGGATCGGCAGCATCGATGGGGACTGGATGACAGTCGAAAATAACGTCTGCCGCTCCAACTGCTGGACGACCATCTACGCGCCCTCCGGCATCTCCGTGATGGGGTCCGCCAATTTCGATGCCACGGTCAACATCTACAAGAGGCTCGTCCGGAACAACGTGTGCTGTCACAACCAGACTTACGAGAAGTGGGCGTCATTCGGCGATTATTCCGACGGCAACGGGATCATCCTGGACGTCAACCAGGGCTCGGACGCACACCCGACCTCCAAATACACCGGAAGGACGCTGGTCCAGAGCAACCTCAGCTATGACAACGGCGGCTCCGGCATCCACACCGTCACGGCGGATCGCGTGGACATCATCAACAACACCGTGTACCTCAACAGCGCGTCCGTCCACCTGGAATATGGCGCGATATTCACCTACGGCTCGGACGACGTCCGCATCATGAACAACATCATGGTCGCCCCGGTCGCCAACATCGCGGCCGGCGAGAAGCCGGAACCCGTGAACCGGCTGAACGGTAAAAACACCCGTGTCATCTTCTCCCACAACCTGTATTCCGGCGGCAACATCGCGCCGACCCTGGGCGTCGGCGATGTCGTCGGCGACCCCCGATTCGTGAAGCCGAGCATTGACGACACTTTAGCCGACTTCCACCTCCGACCGGGCAGTCCGGCCATCGGCAAGGGAACCTTGGCCCCTTTCTCTCCGATCCTCGATCTGGACGGCAAGACGCGCGGGAACACGCCCTCGGAAGGCGCTTACGAAAAAACGATGGCTGACGATCACAGCCCACGATAGGACACCGACAGCACCATGAACACCCCACCCACCTTCCCCCGCGTCATGCACGGCGGGGACTACAACCCGGAGCAGTGGCCCGCCGAGATCTGGGACGAGGACGTCCGGCTGATGCGGGAGGCGCACGTCAATGTCGCCACCCTGCCCGTCTTCGGCTGGGTTTCGCTCCAGCCCGACGAAGACACGTTCACGTTTGAGTGGCTGGACACCGTCATTGACAAGTTGTGGGCGGGCGGCGTCTCGGTCTGCCTGGCGACCGCGACCGCCTCGCAGCCGGCCTGGCTGGACCAAAAGTGCCCGGACGTGCTGACGGTCGGGGCGGACGGCGTCCGGCGCAAGCACGGCAACCGGCACTCGTTCTGCCCCTCCTCGCCGAACTTCCGAAGGCTGTCGGTGGGTCTGGCGCGAAAGCTGGCCGAGCGCTACGGCAAGCACCCGGCCCTGGCCATCTGGCACGTCGGCAACGAGTACGGCGGGACCTGCTACTGCAACCTGTGCGCCGAGGCGTTCCGCGCGTGGCTGCAAACCCGCTACGGCAGTTTGGAGGAAGTCAACGCCCACTGGTACACGACGTTCTGGGGGCACACGTACACGGACTGGTCACAGATCGAGACGCCGACCCGGAACGGCGAACGGTCCCTCCAGGCACTCTTGATAGACTATGACAGGTTCCAGTCGGACAGCCTCTTGAACTGCTTTAAGGCCGAGGCGGCGGCCCTGCGGGCGGTCACGCCGGACGTGCCGATCACGACAAATCTAATGGGATCGTTCAAGACATTAGACTATTACAAGTGGGCGCAGGAGATGGACATCGTCTCGTGGGACTCCTACCCCGGCAAGGACGCGCCGCCCGCCGACATGGCCTTCCAGCACGACCTGATGCGCGGCTTGAAGGCCGGGCAGCCGTTCCTGCTGATGGAGCAGACGCCCTCGCAGCAGAACTGGCAGGCGCACAATGCCCTCAAGCGGCCCGGCGTCATGCGCCTGTGGTCCTATCAGGCGATGGCGCACGGGGCGGACTCGGTGATGTATTTCCAGTGGCGGCGCGGGCGCGGCGCGACCGAGAAGTACCACGGCGCGGTGGTCGAGCACGTCGGCACCAGTGAGCCGCGCGTCTTCCGGGAGGTTTCGGCCCTGGGCCGCGAGCTGGAGTCGCTGGGAACGAGAACGCTGAACGGGCGCGTCCCGGCCCGCGTCGCCGTGCTGTTCGACTGGGAGAACTGGTGGGCCATCGAGTATTCCAGCGGCCCGAGCGTGGATTTGAAGTACGTCCCGCAGTGCCAGTCCTTCTACCGCGCCCTGCACGGCCTGGGCATCCCCACTGATGTCGTCTCGCCCGAAGCCGACCTGTCCGGCTATGACCTAGTCATCGCGCCCGTTTTGTACATGGTCAAGCCGGGCATCGCGGAGAAGCTGGAAGCATTCACCAACAACGGCGGCACGTTCGTCACGACCTTCTTCAGTGGCATCGCGGACGAAACCGACCTGGTGTATTTAGGCGGCTACCCCGGCCCGCTGCGGTCGCTGCTGGGCATCTGGTCCGAGGAGATAGACGCGCTCACGCCCGCCCAGACCAACAGCGTCGTCTTCGGGGCCCCCTTTGGCGATCTGGCCGGTCCCTATCCCTGCCGACTGCTCTGTGACCGCATCCACCCCGAGGGTGCGTCCGTGCTGGCGACCTACGGCGCGGACTTCTACGCGGGCGAACCCGCCGTGACGGTCAACGAGTTCGGCCAAGGCGAAGCCTACTATCTGGCGACCGCCCTGGACGCCGACGCCTTAGCGGGCTTCCTGGGCAAGCTGTGCGCCGACAAGGACATCGCGCCGACGCTCCTTGGTGCCCCGACAGGGCTGGAGGTCATCCCGCGCGTCTCGCCGGGCGGCGAAACCCTGCTGTACGCCCTGAACCACAACGCCTACCCGGTCGCCGTGCCACTGCCGCCGGCCGCCCACACCGACCTGCTGACGGGCCGCGCGCTGTCCGGCGAGGCGGAGCTAGAGGGCCACGGCGTCCTGATTCTCGCCCCGGCGGCGGTATAATGAGGACACCATGACACTGACTCTCGCACCCGAAACCGAGGCCCGCCTACAAGCCCTCGCCGTCCAGCGCAACCAGGCCCCCGAAGCCGTTGTTGACGCCGCCCTGGAGATGCTCGCGCGCAGCGAGCCGACGCATGACGAGGCAGCGCAAGAAGCCAACGAAGAGGCCGCCTATCAGGAGGAGCAAGTCCGCCTGCGTCGGCTGCTCCTCGCCGCCACGGAGGGAGCAAAACTGGTTGAGCCGATGCCTTATGACTCACCGGCGCGGACGTATTACCGTGAGAGCGAAGTCGGCAAGATTATAATCGAGAAGTTCCGCAAGCAGGGGTTCAACGTATAAAAACTCGTTCGCGCGCTGGTTGGAATGATGAGGACACCATGGCACTTACTTTAACACCTGAGATCGAGACGCGCGTTCTGGCGGAAGCCGCGCGCCGTAACCAGCCTCCCGAGGCCGTAATTGAGGCTGCTCTGAAGGCGCTCTCGCGGGAAGCGCCAACGCCTGACGCTTCGAGGAAGGGGACGGCCGATGGCGAGGAGAAACGGATGCGCGATCTGCTGGCGGCTGTGCAGGAGCAAGCGCGACTGTTGCCACCGGTTCCGCCTGAGCAGACAGAGACAGGCTCCGCCCCCGAGGAACAAGCCTTCGGCAAGATCATCGCCGAGAAGTTCCGCAAGCAGGGGTTCAACGTATGATCGCACCAGTCGGCACGCTGACCGACACCGGGCCGCTCTTCGCTCTCGTGGATGTTCAGGGGCAGCCGGAGCAGCACGTCCGCTGCCAAGCCCTGATGCCTTCGTTTGCTGTGCCTTTGGTCACGACTTGGCCTTGTTTCACGGAAGCCTTGTATCTCTGTCGTCAGCGGGGCGGGTGGCCGCTCCAGCGACTTCTTTGGGTTCTGTGGGAGGGCGGGACTGTCCGTATCCATGCGCCGACGGAATCGGAGACGGCACGCGCCCTGGAACTCATGGAGAAGTATCACGACATGCCGATGGACCTTGCGGACGCCTCGCTTGTCGCCCTGGCCGAAGCGCGGGGCTATGGGCGCGTCTTCAGCATTGACAGCGACTTCTACGTCTATCGGCTGGCGGACGGCTCCGCCCTGGAAGTGGTTCCGGGGCCGCTGCCGCAGCGAGGAAAGACCCAATGAAGCGGAAAAGGCCCAACAGGCTTGGCACAGACAGCGAACTGTTCCGATATCACTCACGCAACCTGCATTTTGTCTGCCTGACTTGCCGCAAGATGTTCAACCAACCTCCTAGCTTCCGCAGGTTTGACAGCCAAAAAAGAACCGTCCAAGCAAATTGCCCGGAATGCGGCGCAGAGATGATAAATGCGGGTCGTAACTTCAAGCCGCCGCGCCGAAACAATATCAAGCAGTGGCGCAAGGTGGAGTTACTGCTACAGGGCGGGTACAAGTGGGACTACACCGTCGAGCCTCGTGAGATCACGGAGGGCTTGCCGGAAGGGGCAGTGCGTGGTTGGTGTACGAACCGTATCTTTAGCGACCCCCGCGCGAAAACCTTACGGGAAGCCAAGGAAGATTACCCGCCGCGTGGTTGAGACGGCAAACCCTGGTATTCCCTCGGGTAATGCCGCCGCCCGGCCCGCCCATAATAAGAACGTCTGACCCGCCAATCGCTGCTCGACAAAGGCAAACCTGGGGAAACGCAGGGACGCAAAGCAAAGGGCCTTCGCACACGACATCCGATGTGCATGGCTGCCTTGTTTCCGAAAGTGCGAGAGCATCAATATAACCCGCCGGACGCCCGGCCCCATTCTAGAACGGGGCCGGGCGTTTGGCATTTTGAACTAGAGGGCGGCGAGACACCTGCCAATAATCAGGGCATGAAGGTCTTGGTGAAGGCATGAAGGTGATGCGGCACGCGCGGCACGCGGACAGAATCATGCGGATCGAGGGGACGCTGGCCGTGGCGGGGGTGGGCGGGGGCGTCCTGCTCTGGTCGCAAGCCGCCCACCTGTCCGGCTACGGGTTCGGGGCGGCGGCGTTCCTCAGCCTGGGCGGCATCCAATCGGGCGTCCGCGCCCTGCGCGCCTACAACCGCTATTCGCGCGGGACGGAGGGCGAAGACGCCGTGCTCCACGCCCTGCGCGGGCTGCCGGACGGCTACACCGCCGTCGCCAACTTCGTCGCGCCGGGCACGCGGCAGGGCGACCTGGACCTGATCGTTTTGGGGCCGGCGGGTGTTTTGGTCGTCGAAGTGAAATCCTACCAGGGCCGCTACGCCTGCCACGGCGACGCCTGGTTCGCCGTCCACGCGGACGGGACGCGCCAGCCGCTGCGCGGCAGCGTCTCGCGCCAGCTCAAGCGCGGGCGCAAGGCCGTCGCGCACTACCTAGTGGACTGCGACCTGTCCGTGCCGGTCCACGCGGTCGCCGTGTTCCGCGCGGGCGTCCGCCTGGAACTCGTTCATCCCACCGTGCCGGTCGTCATGCAGGACGCGCTGCGGGAGTATGTGCTGGGGCTGCCTCCGGCCCCGCGCGCGGTGTCACTCCCGGAGATGGAGGGAGCATTCGCGCCCGCGTCGCGGGCGGCTACCGTCTGGGCGGCGGGACGGGCATGACCGCCGGGCCGTGCGGCGGGGCGATTTTCCCCATCAGAGGGGGCGGCACCGGGGCGGGCACCCCCGCCGTGCAGGTCAGGCCGCGCGGCGGCCCGGCGGCCGGGGGCTTGGCAACCGGGGGCTTGACGGCGTGCTTTTTCGCGTGTGTCACCGCCTGGGCCGGACTCAGCCCGTTCAGCAGGCCCGAGGCGCACGAGAGCAGGAGGACGGCGGCATGGGACAGCTTCCGGGCCAGCGTCCGGCGCGCGGCGCGCAGCCCGACGGGGCAGTCCTGGGTCAGCAGGGTGCCGTCGGCGCGGGTGTAGAAGCGGACGCAGAGGCGGCCTTCCAGGCGGCTGACGAGCGCCTGCGCCTCGCCCTCGGTCATCGCGGACAGGTTGTAGACGTTCTTGCGGCAGGTCCCGCAGAAGCGGGCCTGGTCGTCGCCTTCCATGGCGTCCCAGTCGGCATGACAGGGCGAAGCGACTTTGAGGGTGTGGAGCGGGATCATCACGGCTTCCTTTCGGCTCTCTGCTGCGCCGCGTGGATGCGGCGTTCTGTCCGGTTAGAGCCGGCAGGGGGCGCGAGGCTTCAAGGAAAATGGCCGGCATTGGAAGTGCCGGCCGCGCCTACCCCCCTGAAACCATGCCCCCGATCTTGCCGTCCGGCATCAGAGTCACCGTCCAGGTCACCGGCACCTTGCCATAAAGCGCTCGGTAGCGGTACACGCGCAGTCCGGGTGGCATCGTGAGGCCGACCAGGGTCAGCGTCTCCGGCTGGAACGCGCCCGCCGTGGCGAGGTTCTGGTTGGTCTGCGCGATGACGGCGGGCGTCAAGTCGGCGCTCATGGCCGGTGTGAAACGGGGCGCGTCGGCCTTCCCGGCAGCCAGGGCGGTCAACGCCTCCCGGACGATCTGCGTCACGGCGGGATCGTCCGCGATGGCATCTTCCTTCGCCGGGGCCAGTGCGGGGACATAGAGGCTCGCCACGGACTGCCCGAGCGGCAGGAAGGAGGGTTCCTCATCGGGGCCATCCAGGGGTGACATGTTGCTGAGGAGGATGACGGTCAGGTGATCTTCGGGGAAGCGGCCGAGGAAGCCCATCGCACCGGGCAGCTCGCCGTTGTGCCAGAGGATGCGGTGCCCGTTGAGCGTCTGGTTCACCCAGCCCATGCCGTACTCGCTGTGCGCCCCGCCCGGCAGGGCGGGCGGCGTCCACGTCTGCGCCAGGACCGGCGGGGGGAGCAGGGTGCCGGCGGCAAGGGCCGCGTCCCATTTCACGAGGTCGCCCGCCGTGGACTGCAAGCCGCCCGCACCGGAAAGGATGGAGGGGTCGTAGACGAGGGGGTTGTTGAAGACCTTGCCGCCGAGCCGGACGTAGCCGGCGGCGCGGTTCGCGGTGATCTCCATTGGGTCGTACACCCCGGTTTCAGTCATGCCCAGGGGGCCGAAGATCCGGGCGCGCAGGAAGTCGCCATAAGGGCCGCCGCTCGCCTTCTCGATGATCCCCGCCAGCAGGTTGTAGTTCATGTTGCTGTAGGCGAAGCGTGAGCCGGGCGCGAACGCGAGCGGCTTGACGGCGGCGCGCTGGGCGACCTCCGTGACCGTGTACGTTTTGAGCAGCGGGTCCTTGTCGGGGTTCGGGACCCACTCCGGGATGCCCGAGGTCTGGTTGAGGAGCTGCCGGACGGTGACGCCGCGCCAGGTCTTCGGCAGGCCGTCTATATACTTGCCGGCCGCATCGTCCAGGCCGACCTTGCCGTCCTGGGCCAGCAGCATGATTCCGGTGGCGGTGAACTGCTTGCTCATCGAGGCCAGCATGTAGACTGTGGCCGGCGTAGCGGGGACGGACGATTCGAGGTTCGCCATGCCGTAGCCCTGCTCCTTGACGACCCTGCCTCCCTGCACAACTGCGACTGTCAGGCCGGGGATGTGGCGCTTCGCCATCTCCGCCTTCAAATAGTCATCCACCCTGTCCGCGCGCGTCATCCCCGGTGCCCCGAGCAGGGCCGTCATCGCCAGCAGGCCCGCCGTCAGGGCCGTCGTTTTTCGCAGCTGCATCCGTCTTCCTCTTTCCTTCCGTCATGTCGCGAGAATGAATGAGAACGCCGAGTGAGACGCGCCGGGCGTCCGGCGCTTCAGAGCCTCTGGTCTGGAAATCCTCGAACAGAGCCTTGACCCGCCGCGCGAACTCGCGGCACGCCTCCGCATCCAGCGGCAGGGTCAGGTGGAAGCCCATCTGAAGCTCGCCGGCCAGCCCGCCGGACTCCTGCCAGTCGCTCCGGTACAGGTCCAGGGCGGAGGTCAGGACCATTTCGAGTGGGGGCGAGTCGCCGCCCAGTGTGGGCGGCGGGGCGAGGAACCGGCGGCCCGCCGCCCGGTACAGCTTCTCGGTGATCGGCCCCTTCTGGCGCGTGTGGTCCAGGACGATCAGCCCGGCATCGAGCAGCCGCTTGGTGTGAAAATAGAGCTTGCCGCTCTGCTCCCCCAGCGCGGCGGCGATCTCCTCATTGGTACGAGGCCCGTCCGCAAGCGTATCCAGGATACGCAGCCGGATCGGGTTTGAAAAAGCTTTCCACTGAGCGGGCGTCCGAAGCTCGAAAATGTCCGGTACGTCGTTAGCCATAATTTTACCTGCCGCCATATTATACTATGGCGCAAGCGAAATGTCAAGACCAGCGCGGTTATTTTCGGGACTGTTTTACGCCCCAGCCGGCTGGACGCCCTCGGTGAAGATCTGCCGGATGATCTCCTCGGCTTCCACCTCATCAATGGCGATGTCAGCGACGGGGAGGCGGGCGAGGACGGCCCCGGCGACCTGGGCGCTCAGGGCGCGCGGGACCTCAAGCGTGCCGTGCCCCCCATCGAATGAGACGACTTTGCCGAAGGCGGCCAGGGCGAGCTGAGACACAGGCCGCTCGAAGGTCAGCCGGAGCAGCTTGCTGTCCGAGTAGCGGGCGACCAGCCCGTCCAGCCGGTCGTCGAAGACGACCGCGCCGTGGTCGATGATGATGACCCGGTCGCACAATTCCTGGATGTCCTGCATGTAGTGGGAGGTGAGGATGATCGTGCTGCCTTCGCGCTCCTGGAAGGTCTTCAGGAACTCGCGGATGCGCTTCTGCGAAACCACGTCCAGGCCGATGGTCGGCTCATCCAGGAAGACGACCTTGGGGGCGTAGAGCAGCGCGGCCACCAGCTCGCACTTCATCCGCTCGCCCAGCGACAGCTTGCGGACCTGCGTGTTCAGCAGCGGCCCGAGTTCCAGCAGGTCGGTCAGTTCGGACACGCGCCTTTGGTAGACCTCATCGGGCAACTCATAGATCTCCTTGAGCAGCAGGAACGAGTCGAGGGCGGGCAGGTCCCACCAGAGCTGGTTCTTCTGGCCCATGACGAGCGAGATCTGCCGCAGGTACGGGTTCCGCCGCTCCCAGGGCGTGTAGCCCAGCACGCTGGCCCGGCCCGAGGTGGGGAACAGGATGCCGGAGAGCATTTTCAGCGTGGTCGTCTTCCCCGCCCCGTTCGGCCCAAGGAACCCGACGATCTCCCCCGGCTCGATGCTGAACGAGACGCCCTTGACGGCCTGCACCGAGACGGTCTGGCGCGTGTAGAGGGACCGGAGGGTCCCTTTGAGGCCGGGGTCTTTCTTGAGAGAGGTGAATGTCTTGGCAAGGTCTTCGACCTGGATGACGGGCATGGAAAGAGTGTACCCGAAGGCACCGTGTCCGGGCGTGGCCCCCGCGTCGGAGGAGGAGAGGGAAGGAGAGGAGGAAAGAGGGCGGGGGGACCCCGCCCCTACGAAGGGGGTTGATTTCTGGGGTTGTCCGCATCTTCTCCCCAGCGGGCCGGGCTATGCGTGATGTAGGCCCGCGCCCTGTCAAGCATTGCCTCGCTGCGGATGATTCTGTCGTAATAGCTGCGTTGCCAAATCCGTGTACCGGGCGTCTTACGCGCCGCGTTGATCCGCTTGCTGGTCTGGTACTTCCAGTAGGCGATGATCGCCCCCAACGTCGGTTTTGCCTTACCCTGTAGGGGCGGGGTCCCCCCGCCCTCCTCTCCTTCTTCCCTTGTTCCGCCTTCGTCCCTAATGACGATGATGCCGTGCAGATGGTTTGGCATGACGATGGAGGCATCCAGGTCCACCGTGGGCCAATGCTCTGCGATCTGCTCCCAGACCTCACCCGCGACCTGACCCCACCCGTTGATAGTCATCTGCCCGTCAACGATACCGCCGAGCGAACACTCGCGATGTTCAATGCAGACGGTCACGAAGTACGCCCCCGCCTCGGCATAATCGTAGTCCTTCACCCGAATGCTGTGGCGGTGATGCCTCTCAGGGTTGTACGCCATACTGCTTCCCTCCTTAGATCGCCGCGTAGGGGCGGGGTCCCCCCGCCCCTACGGGTCAAGGCAGGCGATGGCAGCCAGTGTCGTCACGTCCAGTACAGTACCCGCCCCTGCGGGAAGCGGCGGGCGATCTCGGACGTGAAGAACGCCTTCAGCGTCTTCATCATGTCGTTCGGGTAGACGTACTTGACGCCGCCGAACTTGTTGCGCTTCTCGCTCCGGGTTTCCTCGGTCATGTCCAGGCTGGTCTTGGGATACCAGCCTTGCAAGACCTCCTTGGAGCCGGGCGTGAAGCGGTGCGTGATCAGCTCGAAGGTGATGTCGGGGGCGAAGCCGACGGCGGCCTGGGCATCGTCCAGGAGCTGGCTGTAGTGCTGCTCCCAGTCGTCTACGGGGATGATCGGGGCGATGACCAGGCCGACGGGGTAGCCGCCGCCTCCCTCCGAGCGCGGCAGGGCCAGGCGGCGCAGGGCGTGGAGCCGGGCCGCGACGGGCGCGACGCCGCCCTCCAGCCGGCGGGCGACGGGGTCGGCGTTGACCGAGGCGCGGGGCCGCGTGTGTCCGTTGTGCGGCAGGTCCAGCAGCGGCTCGACGGCGTCGAACTTGGTGGTGTAGCGCAGGTAAGCGTTCTCGCGGGTCCCGAACCAGCGGATCGTCTCGGCGAGGCTGCCGGTCAAGTGTTCAAGGGAGAGCGGGTCGGTGTAGCAGGACGCCTCAAAGGTCGTCCCCGCCGCCTCGTTGCGGCCCACGCCGGGCTTCTCATAGTTCGCGAGGTTGTCCAGAATGCTCGGAAGGTTGGCGAAGGCGCGGATGACCGGCGGCCCGGCGAGGCTGCCGGCGAGGTAACAATACTGGCAGTGGGCGGGACAGCCCTCCGCCAGATGGAACTGCCAGTCGGCGGAGGGAGGGATGGGCTGGAGCTTGGCCGCGCTCGGCGCGGCGGCGACCACGGCCAGAGTCCGCTTGGCCTTGTTGTAAGTGGCGCGCTCGTCCTCCCCGCGCAGACCGGTCAGCCGGTTCTGCTTAAGGACTTCGGTCGGGACGCCCAATGCCTCGACGCGCGCTTTGATCTGCCGCCCCCAGGGCTGTTCCAGGGCTGCGGGAGTGAACTGCGCCTGCTGAGGCATCCACAGGCGGGGCTTGGCGGGGGCCGCCGGGGGGACTGTTTCGGGCTTGTCTAGCATCACGAGTGTCATGCTATTTGAACACCTGCGGGGGTGGGGACGTTCCGAAAATGGTTAGAAAATGGGTCAATTTCTAGCTGCTCGCGCTCGAATAGGCGCGGGTCGCGTGCCGCCAGAATAAGACGCTCAGGCCGAAGAAGCCCGCCGCCATCAGGGGACCGGCCAGCAGGGCGGAGGCGAGCAAGGGGCGGGTGAGCGCCTGCACCGGGACGGCGGCGAGGAAGGCCAGCGGCAGAATATAGGTCAGGAAGAACTGTGCGCCCGGCCCGAAGGCGCGGAAGACGTCTATGGGTGTGCGGCTGACGCCGAACACGGTGTCCAGGGCGACGAACAGGTTGTCCAGGCGGACCAGCCAGAACGAGAGCGTCATGGTCAGCAGGCTGAGAGAATAGAACAGGACGACGCCGCAGAGCAGCAGGAAGAGGTAGGCGGCCACCTGCATTGGGGCGGGAAGGGCGGGCAGGCGCGACAGGCCGTAGCCGAGCAGGCCGACCGCGCCGACGAGATGCCCCAGGTTGTCCAGGGAGACGTAGCGCAGGGACACGAAGAACTGGCTGTTGACGGGCCGCAGCAAGGTGAAATCCATCGTCCCCAGACGGATCTGGTTGGGCAGGTCGGAGAGGTTCTGGTAGAACAAAGTGTCCGCCACGCCGCGCAGGGCGGAGTAGGTGCCGATCAGGAGGAACATCTGCCCCTCGCTCCACCCGGCGACTGAGTGCGTGTTGACGTAGATCAGCTTCAGGAACAGAATGAGGGAGAAGAGCCAGCCGAGGTTGGTGGCGATGCCAGCCCAGAAGTTGGCGCGGAACTCGACCGCCTGGCGCAGACAGTTGCGCCAGAAGGCGATGTACAGGCGGAAGTGGCGGATCATACCAGTGATCTTACCTGATTTGTCCGGCGTTGGCGATGCTGATGTTTAGACCAAACAGGCGCGGGGAACATACAGGCTGGCGATATTAGTGTCCGCCGCACAAACAAGAACTTAGAACGAACGCATCGGATGGCGTCGTAACACTACAGGGATGTGACTCTTGCTTGGAGGAAACGACAGATGCTTATCTCGATTATCATGTGGCTCGTGGTCGGCTTCCTTGCCGGCCTTCTGGCGAAAGCCATCGTCCCTGGCCCCGCCGAGAAGCCGAGCGGCTTCCTGGGCACGGCCATCCTGGGCATCGTCGGCGCGATCGTCGGCGGGTTCATCTACTTCCTGGTGTCGGGCGGCAACCGGGGCTTCACGACCCATTTTGACCTGCCAAGCATTCTGTGGGCGACCCTCGGCGCTGTAGTCGTAGTCGCCATCGAGCGGGCTATCGCCGGCCGCCGCACGATCTAGGACGAACCTGGAGCGGAACTGAAAAAGCGAAACGAGCCGGGGGCCTTTGCAGGCCCCCGGCTTTTTTGCTGGCAGTAGGAAAGAGAAGGAGGGCGGGGGGACCCCGCCCCTACATAGACACCATAGGGGGAGGGCTTGCCCCTACCCTCTTAATCACTGCCCATCATACCGCCCGCCCTACTCCGCCCGCCACAGGAAATACACGCCCACGACCGCGAACAGCAGGGCGGGCGACCAGGCGGCGAGAGACGGCGGCATCTTGCCGGCGAGGCCCAGAATCTTGGTCAGCAGCAGGGTGTTCCAGGCGACCCAGACCATGATGATTGAGAGGAAGATGCCCATGTATGCCCCAGCCCGCGCGAAGCGCAGGGCGAGCGGCGGGGCACACAAGGCGAAAGACAGGCAGAGGAAGGGCAGGCCGAGCTTGGCGTAGTAGCTGAAGGCGACGGCGGTATTGTCCTGGCCGGTGCGGGCCAGGGCGTCCATCTGCGCGCCCAGCTCGGCCATCGTCTGGTCGTCCAGGGTCCCTACCGAAGCCTGCGAGAGACTCGCCAGCGGCACTTGCAGGTTCAGGGTGATCGTCTTCGCGGGGAGGTTGCGCGCCTCGATCTTCACCAGCCCCTCGGTGTCGAAGGTCATCAAGTGGGCCTCGTACAGCGTCCAGACGTCCCGGTCGTAGTCGGCGCTCTTGGCGGTCAGCAGCATCGGGAAGCCACCCGGCTCGGTCGGATTCTGGTAGATCGTCACCCCATACAGGCGCAGACGGTCCGCCTTGCCGCCGGGGTCTTTGCGGACCTCCCGGATGTGGAACGAGTAATCCTGGAACGTGAAGACCTTGTTCGAGGCCAGGGCCGGAGACGCCTGCAAGGCGTAGGAAAACATCTGGCTCTGCGTCTTCTGGAACTCGCGCCAGGCCGGAGGGACCACGCGGTCGCCGACCAGGAAGGAGGCCGCCGTGGCGAGCAGGCCGACCATGATGATCGGCAGGAACAGCCGCCGCAGCGGGACGCCCGCCATGCGGATGGGGGTGACCTCCGAGTCCCGCGCCATCCGGTTGACGGCCCAGGCGGAGGCCAGCGCGACGCCGGGCGGCAGGGTCAGGGGAATCAGGATGGGGATGTTGAAGGCGATCAGCCGAGTGACGATCAGCGCGGGGATGCCGTTCTTAACAATGTCCCCGAGGAGCGGCCAGAGCGTGTTACCGACCAGCATGACGACGATGAGCAGGATGCCGCCGACGAACGGCAGCACCATCTCCCCGAGCAGGTAGCGGTCCATGCGCTTAATCATAGGGTATAATCACCGGTGCGAGGCGCTACTGCAAGTTCAGCCGGATCGTGAAGTCGGTGATGTCCAGGTCGGCTGTGTTGACCGTGCTTCCGCCGCCGCCGCTCTGAACGCCTGACACGATGATGGGGACGCCGCTGACATTCTGAGCGACATCGCCGGCGGCCTCGATGTTCCGATCGCTGTTGAGGAAGTTTAGTTGCTGGACCGGCCCGCCCGCCGTGTTGCGGACGAAGACGTTGACGAAGTTGTTGCCGGACTGGTCCGGCGTATAAAGCGCGTCGAAGTACTTGGGGGTGCTGAAGTCGTTCCCGGCGACCTGGACGGTGTTTGTGGTCACGAAGTTGATCTGCAAGGTCTGAATCTGGTCCACGCTGACGGTGGATGTCGCCAGCCGTGCGAGCGGGAGCTGGAACGAGAGCGTGTTGCCGGACACCAGCGAGGCCACCAGATAGCCGCTCGACCCCAGGTAGTTGAATGTACGCAGGGTGGGGTCAATGTTGTAAAACCCAAAGCCGGTGCCGCCGGGGACGCCCTGGTTATACTCGACATAGTTGGTGAACGCGCCTGCCGCGAAGCCGTTGACGTAGGGCGGCGCGACGACCGGAACCGGCCCGGTCGGGCCGGAGTTGTTCCCGTTGGGCGTCATGTTGACGTTGAACAGGACGTAGTAGTAATTGGCGGCATTGATGCTACCCGCGACCGTCATGGTGATGAGGAGCTGCGGGCCGGACGTGGGGCTGGTGATGCCGCCGCTGGGCGACTTGGCGCAGCCCGCAAGCAGCAGGGCGGGCGCGGCGAGCAGCAGGGTCCGGCGGGTGAATCGGGGGGGGTCTTCAGGCGTTTGCATCAGGTCATTATAGCAGGAATCGGGCCGCATTGACAACGAGGGAACAGACCGCGTCGGATGAAAGGGCGGGGCAGAAGAAGAGGGCGGGGGGACCCCGCCCCTACGGGACGCCGTGTAGGGGCGGGGTCCCCCCGCCCTCCCCTGTCCATGGGAGCCGCACGGGCCTCCTGCGGAGCGTCAGCCTCACCGCCCTTTCCGGCCTGCTGCTGGCCGCCGCCCTCCCCCGCCTGGACTGCGGCTGGCTCGCCTGGGTCGGCCTGGTCCCCTTCCTCACCCTCTTCCCTTTCCGCTCCAAGCGCGCCGCCTTCGCCCACGGGCTGCTCCTCGGCGCCTGCTTCCTCGGCACGATGTCCTATTGGATCATCGTCTTCGCAGGCCACATCATCGGCCCCGCTCTCAGCACACTCGGCTGGGCACTCGTCACCGCCTACCAGGCGTTCTACATCGGCGTCTGGGCGCTGGGCGCGCAGTGGCTCCGGACGCGCCCCTCCCCCTGGGCCTTCCGGCTCGGCGTCCCCGCCCTGTGGGCCGTCGTCGAGTGGTGGCGGCAGTCGGGGACGCTGGCGCTGGGCTGGGGGGACCTGGCCTATACCCAGCACCTCGCGCTGCCGGCCTTACAGGTGACGAAGCTGACGGGCATCTGGGGGCTGGCGTTCCTGATCGTTCTGGTGAACGTCGCGCTGGCGGAGGCGTGGCGGGGACGGCGGGTGGGCGTGTTCGCCATACTCACGGCGGCCACAGTCGCCGCAGCCTTGGTGTACGGGACGCTGGCGATGCGGGGAGAGCGTCTGCGGCCCACGTTCGTGGCGGCGGCCTTGCAGGGGAACATCGTACAGGACGTGCCGCAAGGCCCGGCCTATGTGGAGCGCGTGGTGGAGACGTTCGGGGCGCAGAGCCGAGAAGCGGCGGCACACGGGGCGCGGCTGACGGTCTGGCCCGAAACCGCCTATCCGGGGTACTTGCAGCCGGACACGCCGCTTGGGCCGCGCGCGCGGGTGGGAGCGGAGACGGTGCGCGACCATCAGGTCGCTCTGATCGGGGGCGTGGAGTACGACGCGGGGGAGCGCAAGAACGCCAACAGCCTGTTCCTGATGGACGCGCAGGGAAACGTGACGGGGAGCTACCAGAAGCGTCAGCTCGTGCCGTTCGGGGAGTTCACGCCGGGGCGGCGCTGGATGCCGTTCTTAGAGGCCCTGCACGTCACGACCTTCGACATGAAGCGCGGGGCGGACACGCAGGCGCTGCTCGACGCCGGGCCGGGCATCGGCAAGGTCGGGGCGACCATCTGCTTCGAGTCGTCCTACCCCCGCTTCCTCCGAGAACAAGTGGCCCGAGGAGCCGGCCTGCTCGTCGTGTCCACCGACGACGCCTGGTTCGGGCGCACGGCCGCGGCACGACAGCACTCCGCCATCGCCGCCGTCCGCGCCGCCGAGACCGACCGCTACCTCGTCCGCAGCGCGGCCACCGGCGTCTCGCAGGTGATTGACCCGTCGGGCCGGGTGATCGCAGAGGCGGGCCTGTTCCAGCCCGCCGTGGTGTGGGGGCGGGTCGAGTCGCGGGCGACATTGACACCGTGTGTGCGCTGGGGGGACTGGTTCGTCGGCTTCTGCGCCCTGCTGCTGATAGCCCTGAGCCTGCTGCCGGGGAGCATGAGGGAAGAAGGCCAGGAGGAAGAAAAAGGGCGGGGCAGGAAAAAAGGGCGGGGGGACCCCGCCCCTACAGGATAGGCCGTAGGGGCAGGGTCCCCCAGCCCTCTGTCGGTTTGCTTCAGTGTTCGTGTTCGCCGCGCAGGAACTTCTCGTAGTTCGGGCCGCTGACGCCGTAGTCCTTGCGCGCGTCGTCCCGGTAGACTTCCAGGCCGGTGCGGATGCCGCCGGGCGGGAAGAAGGAGACGAAGCGGAACATCCCTGACACGCCGGGCGGCAGGTTGCCCGTCGAGACCAGATAGGTCGGCGACTCTGGTTCGTTCAGAGCCACCTCCCAGCGCAGGCGGGACCAGCCGCGCGGGACGGACTTGTGCATCCAGAAGGCGGCCTCGGGTCCCCCGCTGGAGAAGCCGAGCGGCAGGGGCTTCGGCTGGTAATCGGGGCGAAACAGGTACGGGCCGAGGCGGAGACGAGTGATCGCCGGCTTGCCTTCATCGGCGCGCAGCAGCAGCTCGTACACGAAGCCGTCGTTGTTCGCCACGCAGGTGAGCATGGGGGCGACTTCCGGGATGATCATGGGTTCCTCCAAATGAACGCTAGACAGAATTGAACGGTAGACAGTGAGACGCAGGGGAATGTGTGCCCTTATTATAACACACGACGGTCGCACACGCAACAGCAGCAACGTAAAGGAGTCACGCATGGAACCGACAGAGATCTGGGCCAAAGCATTCGAGTCCGTCCGCCAGGAGGTGGCCGTGCCGACCGTCTGGCTGGCGATGGAGGCGGCCCGGCCGCTGACCATTGACGGCAACTACTTCGTCGCCGCCCTGTCCCTACAGGAAGCCTATCTCGCGGGCCACTTGCAGGACAATCTGGCGACGAGCGCCATCGAGGAGGCCCTGCGGACGATCACGGGCCGCATCCTCGCCTTCCGCCTCATTATCGGCGAATCGCTGGCCGATTGGGAGGGGGTGAAGGCGCGCGAAGCGGCGAGCAGCCGTCCCGCCGAGGCCCCCCCGACTTTCCTGCGCCCCTCCGAGATCGCCGAGCCGCCTCCGGCCTTCTTCCGCTCCGAGTCCAGCCCCGCCCCCGCCGCGCCCGAGCCGGCCCCCCGGCCCGTCGCCCCCCAGTCTGTGGCCCCCCCGGCGGCTTCCGGGGCGTCCACGCACGTCGCCAGCCCCAGCCCCTCGTGGGAGAAGCTGAACGAGCGGCTGTCTGCGGGCTACAAGGCCACCCCCTACATCAAGTACGCCCACGGCCAGGCGATGTTCGTCCTGACCGCCATGCGGATCATCTCGGACACGATGGACGTGCTGATGCCCCCGCCCGGCGCCCCCCGCGACGACGCCCAGGAGCGGATGCTGGGGAAGACGATTGACCGCCTGAGCGGCATCGTCAACCTGGACTCCCTGTTCCTCGCCCTGGAGCTGATGCGCTTCCGGGACTCGCAGGGCAAGGACGTGGGCCTGCCGTTCTGAGCGTTCAGAACCATGCCACGGTGAAAGCCATGCCATGAATGGCACGGCTATGCGGCGCAGACGCCAGCAAGCCCCCGCTTCGCGAGGCTAAGAGTTACTTGCTCCGAGTGCCGCGAAGCGGTACTTCTTGGCGTCTTCGCCGGTTAGCCGTGCCATTCATGGCATGGTCCGGGATCAAGCTTTTTGGCAGGCTTCTGATGCGTCGGCGGCAACACGGAATGAGGTGCGAAGATGAGTGTCACTGCAAGCTACCGCCGCCTACCCCCCGCCGAGTTCCAGCGGCTCCTGAGCGATCCAAGGGAGGCCACCCTTTTCGGCCTTGATAACATGGACGATCTGGAGGACGAAGAGGATCTGGATTCGTCGGCCTCTGAGGCTATGCTTAAGGAAAGTGGCCGCCACTTAGACATCGGTAGGTACTGGCACGCGCTCCACTTTTTGTTGACGGGCAGAGCCGAGATGGACAAGACTGAAGCTACTCCCCCTGGCAACGCCGTTCTGGGAGGTTCAGAGACAAAGTGGGAGGCAACCTACGGCATGGTGCGTTACCTTGCACCGGAGGAGGTCAAAGACGTTGCGTTTGCGCTGGAAGCAACCCAGCAGGAGGATCTGCGACGCCGCGACCCGGCCACATTCACAGCAGCAAACCTTTACTCTGCTCACGGAATTTGGAGCAGAGAGGATTTAGAACCGCTGATCGAGGTATTTACCCAGGTGCGAGACTTCTTTTCCCAAGCAGCGCGTGAGGGTAATGTGGTGTTACTCTCGAAGGATTAGCCAGGCGAGTTGCGCGGACTGCCCCCTCAGAACCGTCGGCCCGGCCCGCGCTGGCCCTTGACAACGCCGCCCGGCGTGTGCTAGAATAACGTCGCTTGTGGGGCTATGGCTCAGTTGGTAGAGCGGTTCGTTCGCAACGAACAGGTCAGGAGTTCGAGTCTCCTTAGCTCCACTCAAGGAAGGCCGCGTCAGTTTCGACTGACGCGGCCTTTTTGCTTGTCCGGGACGACGCGCAGGGCGATATCGCGGGTGAAGGTGGGGACGGGGACGGGCAGCGACTTCCCCCGCGCGGTCAGGCGCGTGGTCTTGACGGGAGCGCCCGCGCGGGTGTCCCACCAAGTAAGAGTGTAGACGCCGGGGCGCGGGACGGGGAGCGTCAGCCGGATGCCGGATTGGGGGGCGGGCGTTTTGCCGGCGCGGTCGTTGAACCAGTTGGAGTCCGGGTCCTGGAGCCACAGCAGGGTTTCGCCCGTGGCGGCGTCCTGGAGGGCCGCCGTCCGCAGGAGGGCGTAGCGCGAGGACTGTGCGCGGGCGAGGGTCAGGGTGGAGATCTGGAGCCAGTCGCCTTCGGTGTTCTCTAAAGTGAGGACATGCGGCCCGGCGGAGAGGGCAATGGTGCGGTCCGTGTTGAACACGGCCTGGTAGGCGCCGCCGTACTCGGGGAACGACTTGGTACTCTCGTAGCCGCCGCCCTGACCGGGCACGGCATTGAAGGCAAAGTCGCCGGCGGGCGCACCGTCCAGGCCGACGCGCAGGCGGCCCTTGTTGGAGACGGTGCCGATGTGCAGGGTCAGTGTCGTCGGGCGCGGCAAATTGACACGGAGGGTGAGGATGCTGCGGGTGTCGGGCTTGTCCGGGCCGAAGAGGGTGGACAGGAGCGGGCCGCCGGTCGTGGTCCCATCCGCGTGCAGGACGACCGGCGCGGTCGCCTTCTCGCCCCAGACCGCCGTCGGGGTCAGGACCAGGTCGCTGAAGGTTTCGGGCGTACCCGGCCCGCGCGTCGGCGGCGGGAGCGCGAGCGGGGTGAACCGGCGTTGCGGCCAGTCTATGGCGGCGGCGAAGCGGGCCAGGCCGGTGAAGCGCGGGTACTGGTCCTGGGGTTCGACGTAGTTGTCCCACCACCAGAGGGAGGCCCCGCCCGCGTTGCCGGTCAGGGCGCTGACCCACAGGCCGTTGTGGAGGTTCGTGCCGATTCCGGCGGGGTCGAACTTGGAATCGCTGCCGCGCCAGGAGATGCCGAACTCGCCCATGAAGTGCGGCTTGCCGTAGCCGTCGTGCTGCCGGGCGTCGTCCAGGATGAGCGGGGCGATGTCCTTCACGGAGCCTTCGTCGCCATAGCGGTGGGTCTGGGTGAAGTCGATCTGCGGCAGGTTCCAGACGGCCGGGTTGCCCGTGGTGGAATAGGAGTTGGTGACGAGGTGACGGTATGGGTCATTGGCCTTGAGGTAGGTCGCCATCTCGGCCACCCAGGGCGCGGGGGCGTCCGTCTCGTTCCAGAACTCCCAGAAGGCGAGGCTCGTCTCCGGCCCATAGCGGGCGACGAGGTAGCGCAGGCGGCGGCGGTAGAGTTTCCGGGCCTGCGCGTCCGTCCAGAAGTCGGCGGGGGCCTGAGCCGGGCCGCCGTTGGCCTTGTTGTACGGGTTGATTGGCCACTGGCCCTCGTTGAAGAAGCCGCCAGTCGTGAACTCGCCGTAAGTGCCGAGGGCCACCATGCAGCGGATGCCGTGTTGGGCGGCAAGGTCCAGCACCCGGTCGAAGTACCAGGCGTTCGCAAGGTCATAGCGGCCTAGGCCGCCCTTGCCGTGTTCCAGGGGCCGGTTCGCCATCCACAGCCGGGCGTAGTCGCCGCCCGCCGCAGAGAGCTTCGGGAACCAGGTTTCATAGTCGGCCAGGCCGCGCCGCCCGGCCCAGCAGACGTTCTCGCCGACGGGGAAGAAGGACGCGCCGCTGCTGAACTCCAAATAGCGGTCGCTGCCCGGCGCGCGGTGGACGAAGCCGGGCGCAGTTGAGGGCCGGACCGTGAAGGCATTCGCCGCAGCCGTGCCGATCCCGGTGGCGTCATGGGCGGTGACGGTCAGCCGCCAGCGGCCCGGCGCGGGCGGGCAGAAGCGGACGCGCCAGCCAGGCTCCCCGTGGGGCAGAAGTGTTTCGGAGCCGTCGGCATTGGCCTGACGGCGGAAGTCCTGGGACCAGAAGCCGGGCAGGCGAAGTGTCTGCCCCTTCGGGCCGACAAAGGCGGCGTCCACGGCGACCTCGTCCGGGTCAAAGGGATTGGTGTAGGTCTTGTCCAGCGTGACCGCCCACTCGGCCAGCCCGTAGGCGGCGAGGCTTGGGGCAAGCAGCGCGCGCACGGCGACCGTGGGCGCGGCCCGGACGCAGGAGGATAGGGCGAGGCAGGCGAGGAGCGCACAGCCAAAGGCGCGGGTCAGGAGGGACGGCATAGTTCCACCACCAGGAGTCGGAGGTTAGAGGCGGGGTCGTCGGCGGGGGCGCTCGCGCCCAAGGCGGTCCCGGCGGGGATGCTCTTCATCGCCATGTCGCTCGCCAGGACGCGGCGCAGGCCGTCGGCCAGGGCAGGATAGGTCCAGCCGCGCGCCTGCTCCTGCAAGTTCTTCAGCAGGAACGACTGCCGGGCGGTCATGCCGATCATCTCGCCGGACAGCACGGCCTGGACGTCGGGCGGCAGGCCGCCCTTGAGGTTGAAGCCGTTCAGGCGGTGGTCGGCCAGATATTTCGCCCCCCACAGGTGCCGCAGGTGCCGGGCCAGCATGACGAAGGTGCGGGCGGCGACGCCATCGGGTTTGTTCCCCATGTCCAGCATCTTGTCCGCTTCATGCAGGGCGCGGCGTGGGTCACGGTTCCCGACGGCATCCAGCAAGGCGAAGATGTTATCCTGGACCGTGTGCAGCCCGACCGCCTCGGCATCGGCGCGCGTGACGAGTGGCCGGTCCCCGGCGTAGGCGACGGCCTTTTCCAGCTCGTTCACCAGGACATTGATGTCGCCGGTCCGCCCTCCCCCACCCCGCTCCGCCGCCGTCGCCTTCGCCCGGTCCATGATCAGCGCGAGGGCCGACGGCTCCATGGTCTTGCCGCGCAGCTTAAGCAGGGCGTTCGCGCGGGCCTGGAGGCCGCTGTCGCCGGGCGCGTCGCAGAGGACGGTCGCGCCCGTCTTGGCGATGGCGTTCAGCAGTTTGGTCCCCAGCGCCTTCCCCTTGACCTTGCCCGCGTCGTACTCGGTCGCCCCGGCGATGAGGACGAGGCAGGTGAGGTCGCCAAGCTTCGGCAGACCCGCCGCCAGTACCTCCTGGTCTTCTTTGCCCAGCCGCTGCACACTAGTGACGACGACCACGCGCCGGGCGGAGGCCATGGGGACGCCACCCGCCGAGGCCAGGACGGCGCGGGCGGCCTCGCCGGCCTCGCCGGCCCCGGTGGGCGGGATGTCGCGCTCTTCGCGGTCGAAGTCGGCGAAGGACGGGTCGAGCAGCGGCCCAGTCAGCTTGAGCAGGGCCTCGCGCTTGAGGGCGTCATCGCTGCCGGTGAGCAGATAGACCCGCTCGACCGGCTGGGGGAAGCCTTTGGCAAGTTTTGAATAATCAAGTTCCATCGCTGCCTTACTTCCCGCCCGGTCGGGGCACCTGTGTCCGCCCCTCCGACCCGCCGATGGTCACGCCCGGCAGCGGGCCGCCCAGGCGGAACTGGGCGATACGCCGCCACAGACGCCGCGCCGATGCGCGCCAGGAGGCGGCCTCGAAGCGGCCCAGCGCCTCGTCCCATTTCCCTGCCTCCAGGTTCAGAGCGCCGCCGGGGCGGCCGTAGCAGGCCTGGGTGAAGGCGGCGGTCAGGGACAGGACGAGCGGGCGCGAGAAAGTGCCGCCCTCGGATTCCAAGCCGGGCAGCAGGGGTACGACGCGGGCGGCGTACTCGTCGGGGGTTTCGGAGGGCCGGCGGGGCAGCCCCAGCCGGCCCAGGGCGCGGGCCAGACGCGCGTACCGCCGTCCCAACTCGGAGCGTGGGGCGGGCGCGAGCGCGGAGGCAGCATGGGCCAGGACGGGGCGCTTTGCGCGCCAGCGGTCGTACACTTCGGTCTTGAAGACGTAGCCCACGATCAGGGCGATGCCGACGAGCAGCGGGGCGACCAGGCCCAGGCGCACGCCCAGCCCGGCCTGGAGGCGCTTGAGCCAGCCCAGCCAGCCCCCCCGCCCCGCACCACCGGCGCGCGGGACGGAGCCATCCGTGGTCGCCCCAGCCGTCGCGTCCAGGATGACCCAGCCCGTACCGGGGAAGTAAACCTCGGTCCAGGCGTGCTTGTCCTCGGCGCGCAGGTTGAAGCCGTCGCCGTTCGGGTCGCCCGGCGCGAATCCGGTGGCCAGCCGGGCGGGGATGCCCGCCGTCCGGCAGAGGATGGCGAGGGAGGAAGCAAACATGTCGCAGTAGCCGCGCCGCTCGTCCTTCAGGAAGACGCGGACGTGGTCGTCCTCGTCGGCGATGGGCGGCGGAGCGAGCGAGTACACACAGCGCCGGGCGACCCAGTCACGCAGGGCGAGGGCTTTGTCGAACGGGTCCCGGCGGTCCGGCGGCAGGGCGCGCACCGCCTCGGCCACGGACTGGCGGAAGAAGGCGGCGTCCTCGGGCCGGGTGACGCCTTCGGCCCCGGCGCGGAGGTAGAGCCGCTGCACCTCCGGCGGGTAGTCCGCCCCCGCACGGCGCAGGAGGTCCTGCGCCTCGCGCCGGGCGACATCCGGGGCGGGCGTGGACGCGACCTCGTAGGTGAAACGGACGGGGCCGCCGGAGGTGAGGTCCAGACGCCCGTCCCGGTACGCGCGCACCCCCTCGTTCGACTGGGCGGGACCCGCCGGGAGCGTGACCCGGCGCGGACCGGCGGCGTAATAGAACTGGCTGGTCTCACCCATGACCTGGAATGTGGCGGTCAGGGGGTGGGAGTCGTCCCCGGCCGCGTCCCCAGGAGTCAGGTCGGAGCGGACGTCGTAGCTCTCCGAACCGTCGCTGGAGTCACCCTCGTCGTGCGCCGGTTCGGCGCTGCCCTCGAAAGAGCTTTGCCAGCCCACGCCCGTGTATAAGTCATAGGTGCGGCCACGCCAATAGTATTCCTGGCCATCGGAAGGCGTCACATGCATCACGACCTCGGCGCTGGAGGACCAGGCCGCGCCGGTCCCGATCTGCAAGTTGTCGTCGTCCGAGAAGTGCAGGGCAGCCCCGCCCGCCGTCGCCGCAGTGGGCGGGCGGATGGCGGCCAGCCGGCGGATGGCCTGGGCCAGCGACAGACGCGCGAAGAGGGCCTGGGCGGGGACGATGACCACCATGCCCGCCAGCAGCACGGCCAGGCCGCACAGCCCGGTCTGGACGAACTGCGCCAGCAGCAGGCGGATGGGGACCAGGGCGCGTGCCTCGGCCGCCGCCCGCGCCCGGTTTTGCAGGAAGTTCTGGTGGATCAGCAGGAAGATGACCGTCAGGATGAACACGCCGAAACAGACCAAGACCTCGTTGTTCAGGTCCACGGAGGCCGCCAGGCCGAGGACGGCCATGGCGGGTACGGTCGCGAGCATGACGCGCGTGTCGCTCCGCAGCGCCCACGACCAGACCGTGCCCCCCCAGACCAGGCCGGCGAGGAGGCGCAGGGCGGCGCTGTCCGCTCCCAGCGGCAGGAACTGTTCCAAAGCGACCTGACCACCGGCGACGCCGACCAGCAGCAGCAGGATGACCGCACCGAAGCCCCAATCCACCACCCGCGAGCTGATCCCGAGCAGGCGGCTGCCGTAGGAAAAGACGCACCCGAGGACGGTCAGCAGCACGGTGCGCCCCATCCAGCCGGGGTCCGGCTGGGTCAGGGCGAAGTTCGCGGCGAGGACGCCGCACAGCGCGATCACGCCGCCCGCTAGGTACAGGGGGAGACTTGGTGCCACCGGCGCAGGCGAATTCAGCTCCGTGTCCGCCCCGCTCGTCGTTTCAGCCGCTCCAGCCATCGTTGTGCCTCTCCAAAAGCGTCCGCAGGTCGTCGCCGCGCCGGACGACCCGCACGTTGTCCGCGCCGAGCGAGGCCGGCAGGGCGGCGCGGCCGGTGCGGAAGGAGGCCGCATCCAGGGCGAAGCCGAAGTGCTGCCCGCCGCGCGCCGACCACTCCCCCGCCAGGCGGGTCAGGCGCGCGTCCCCGATGTCCGGCGTGATCAGGACCAGGGTCGCCGCCAGGCCCCCCGCCGCCTGGTCGGCGTCCAGCACGTCGGCCAGCGTGAGGGGCGAGTCCGCCTGGACGCGCGCCAAAGTCTCCAGTAGGCGGGGCATGTCCTGGGGCATCGCAGCCGCCTCCGCACCAGCCCCGCCCGCCGCCAGCAGCCGGACCGTGTGCCCGTGACGCAGGAAGTCGTCGGCCAGGGTGGCGGCCAGCGTGACGGCGGTCTCGAGCGCCCCGTCCTCCCCCTCGCCGGTCCCGGCGTAGGCCGCGCGGGACAGGTCCAGGGCCAGGGTCACGTCCATGGTCACGCCCTGGGCGTACTCGGTGACGGCCAGGGTTCCCGTCCGGGCCGTCGTCCGCCAGTGGACGCGGCGCAGCTCGTCCCCCGGCCCGTACTCGCGGACCCCGTAGAAGTCATCGCCCGCCCCGCGCGTCAGGGCGCTGGCCGTCCCGCGCCAGCCCTGGACGGCGGCCCCGCGCAGCCACGACTCCTGGATGGGCAGGAGGGCGGGGTAGACGGTCAGCTCGGCGGTCTGCGGCATCTTCTGCGCGAAGGTCTGCAAGCCCAGCGGGTCGGTCGAGTAGATCTGGGCGGGGCCGAGGGTGAAGACGCCGCGACGCCGGGCCTCGATCCGGCACACGGCGGTCGCCTCCTCGCCGGGCCACAGGCCCAGGACGAGCGGGGGCGGGCCGCCCACGAACTGGACGCCGCGCGGCAGGGTGTCGCGCACCAGCAAATAGAACTTGGGCAGGCGGCTCGTGTTGCCCAGCCGGAAGGCGAGCGGCACGGCCTCGCCCGCCGAGGCGGACAGCGGCAGGGCGCGCTCGCAGGTCAGCCCGCCGAGCATGAGCCAGCCCATGAGGTACGAGACAGCGGGGATCAGCCACAGGATGGCCGTCATCAGGTAGAGGCTGGGGATGCCGAACAGCACGGCGACGATGCCGACGAACAGGCCGGCGACGTTGAGGATGAATTTTTTCATGCGGCTCTTGCCCCCATTGTACCCCAACCGGCGTCAAGGAGCGCGCAAAGGAAAGCCCGGCCTCCCATCGGGAGGCCGGGCTTCTGTCTACGGCGACAGAGGCGGTAGGGGCAACACGCAATGGAGTGATGCCATAGCCGGACTGTCACTGAGCAGATACAGGCTTGGAAAACAGCAGGGAAAGCGGATCACCGATCTTCCGCACCGAGCCTGCTCCTCCGGCGATCTTTCCGGTTTCTGTGTCTACCCAAACTTTGTAGACGCGAGGGCCGACGGCGTACAAACAGGACCAGACGGGGCGGGCCGTTTCCGGCAACGCCGAGATCGGTTCACCACCCACTTGCCAGTACCTGTTTGGCTGAACAACCAAGTGTTTGCATCCGGTGAACTGTGGTGCCTCAACTCCGAGGCGTTCCAGCACGGCAAGAGCAATCCGCTGGGCCGCTTGCTGGTCTATGCTGATGGCCGCTGTCAGGGGGGGCGCAGAATGAAAAACCAGTCCTAAGCCTCTGGCCTCCCCCGTTTCCGCGTCGAGGGTGATGTTCAGCCCTTCGTGCTCATAGGGGATGCCCTGAAACTGGCGCGTCCAGCAGACAAACCAAGTATGACCGAGTACGGTTGGTGGCTCCGTCGTTTGGTCAAGATCGGCCTTCCAGAACGCCAGCTCTCCGGTCTGACCTGTCGCTGCGAGCAAGTCAGCGGCCCGAAGCATGGCTGCCTCTTTCGATATGGGTTGCCCTGCCGGCTGACTCCCAACCGCAGGGTTCTTCGCGGCGTAGTTCAGGTTGTCATAGAAAGCGACGACACCTGTTGCATCTATGACTTCAACTTCCGCTTGATTCGGGAAAGTGACCCTCCAATGTGCCTGCCAATGGTGCTCCGGCGATCGAGGAAACGGATCAGGAGCGGTACATTGTGCGATCCCGTTCATGTTGGCTGACCCCGACGCTTTACGGCAGAAGTCCTTTGCAATCAGGACCGCCTGATCCGAAGTTAAACGGAGATGGCTGGAAAATGCGCTGGTTCCCAGTGCGACCGAGGGAGCAGGTTCAGCGACGGCGCGAACGCCTATCATGATGAATAGCAGAGCGCCGAACACCAGATATTTGTAACGAGACATGATCATCCCCTTAGAGTACGTTGAGAAAGTCTGCGTCATGCCTTTCTGGGCTTGGGTTTGAGCCTACGGACCATCAGGTGACACATCGCCAGGCGGATCATCGCCTCGCTGCTCTCGGTCAGGAACTCGTAGTCGCGCACCAGGCGGCGGTACTTGCACAGCCACGCGAACGTGCGCTCCACGATCCAGCGGTGCGGCTGAACCGCGAAGCCCTTGACGTCCTTTTGGTCTTCGGACTTCCTGACGATCTCCAGCGTCCAGCCGTAGGACGATCTCCAGCGTCCAGCCGTAGGACGATCTCCAGCGTCCAGCCGTAGGACGATCTCCAGCGTCCAGCCGTAGCAGGAGGCGACCCAGTCCACCAACTCGCCCCCGTAGGCGGCGTCCGCCCACACCACAGACAGGCGCGGGTAGGTGCCCTTGCAGTAGGAGAGCACTTCTTTGGCCCCGTCACGGTCCTGCACATCGCCCGCCTGGACGGAGACGGCCAGCAGGAAGCCCTGCGTGTCCACCATCAGGTGCCGCCTGCGGCCCTTGATCTTCTTGTTGGCATCATAGCCGAGGGTGCCAGGCGGCCCCCTTTTTCGCCCGCCTTGACCGTCTGGCTGTCCAGGACGGCGGCGGACGGGCTGGCCTCGCGGCCCTGCTGCTTGCGGGCCTGGTCGCGCAGGTTGTCGTGCAGGCACTCGATGGTGCCGTCGTCGCGCCATCTGCGGAACTGGTCATAGACCGTGGCCCAGGGCGGCAGATCGTGGGGCAGATCGCGCCAGGGGCAGCCCGTCCGCAGTTGGTAGAACAGGCCGTTGACGACTTCGCGCAGCGGGTGCTTGCGGCGTCGGCCCGTGCGCCCGTTGCGGGCTTTGGGCAGGCACTCTTGTAGCTTCTGCCACTGGTCGTCGGTCAGGTCGGTAGAATAGGCTCGGCGTTCCATAACTACAGTGTACTTGAACGACCAAGACTTTTTCAACATACTCTTAGTTGTGCCAAGCTGTCCCGAGGTCGGGAAAACCATAGACACCATGTAGTTTCATGTTCGCATCACCGATGGTCTTGTATTGTGCAGCACCATCAGGAGTGTCAGTGTTAATGTCCGGTTTGCCCTCAGCATTGTTGGCATAGGCGATTGCTTCGGTAATCGTTTTACCGTTTGACAGGCCCGTCCATATAGCATTAGACCAGGCGGCATTGTGGATACTGTCTCCGACCTCCGTGGTGAAACTTAGATATACCTGATCGGAGCCGGGCACGTTTGGAAAAAAAGCGTCCGCGAGAGTGTCATCAGCAGCGGTAGAACAACCATCCACAAAGACAAAGTTGTATGGGGGTTGACTGACGGACTTGCTCTGTATGGCGGTCGCCACATCAGTAGCATAAATGCGATGTGTATCGGTAAGATCGAAATCCTGGTAGATAGTGTCAAGTTGTTGATACTGCTGGCGAATTGCCAAGGGCCGGCACCGGCAGGTAGAATGCCTTGAAGTCATTCCTTCGAGGCCCCGCCATGTCCCTGCAAGTGAAAGCTAGTGACCCTGTTCCAGAGCAGACCGCTCGCGTCACTCGTGCCGCGTTCCCCAAGGGCAACCTGTACACACGGATGCGTGACGAGTTCGCTACGATCTTCACCGACGAACACTTTGCTGATCTGTTCCCCGCGTGCGGGCAGGCCGCCGCAGCACCGTGGCGGCTAGCACTCGTGACCGTCATGCAATTTGTCGCGGGCCTCTCCGACCGCCAGGCCGCCGACGCCGTGCGCTCCCGCATCGACTGGAAGTACACTCTGTCTCTTGATCTGGAGGACTGCGGCTTCGACTCAAGCGTCCTCTGTGAGTTCCGCTCACGGCTGCTGGCGGGTGCCGCAGAAGCGCGCCTGTTCGAGGTGATGCTGGCCCGGTTCAAGGAACGTGATCTGCTGAAGGTCCGTGGCCGCCAGCGTACCGACTCCACCCACGTCCTCTCGTTCGTGCGCGGCCTGCACCGGATGGAGACGCTGGTCGAGGCCTTGCGCTACGCCCTCAATAGTGTGGCCGAGGCAGACCCCGAGTGGCTGCAATCTTTGGCGCCGCCGGACTGGTTCGACCGCTACGGCAGGCGCGCGGACAACTACCGGATGCCCCGCTCCCAGACGGAGCGCGATAAGTTCGCCCTGGCCGTCGGTGCCGATGGGTTCGCTCTGCTCCAGGCGGTCTGGTCCGCCGCAGCGCCTCCCTCTCTGCGCGAGCTGCCTGCGATGGAGGCCCTGCGACGGGTGTGGCTCCAGCAGTTTCACCGACAGGTGGATCAGAATCAGACGAATCAGAAGCAGGCGGCTCAGATGTCTTTGCGAGCCGAGGCCGACCTGCCGCCGGGCGCGTTGCTGATCGTCTCGCCCTACGACCTGGAGGCGCGCTTCTCCGTCAAGCGCCAGACCCGGTGGACCGGCTACAAGGTGCACCTGACCGAGACCTGCGACGCCGACACGCCGCACCTGATCACACAGGTGCTCACCACGCCCAGCACCACCGCCGACTGTGAGGCGACGCCCTGCGTCCAGAACGCACTCGCTGAGGCGGACCGCCTGCCTGCCGAGCACCTGGTGGACGAGGGCTACACGCAGGCTTCGCACCTAGTGACCAGCCGAACCCGGTACGGCGTCGAGATCGTCGGGCCGGTCGCCCGCGACGGCAGCCGCCAGGCCGAGGAGGGCAAGGGCTTCGACGTGTCCCGCTTCGGGCTGGACTGGGAGCAGCAGCGTGCCTCCTGCCCCGGCGGCAAGACCAGCCGCCCGTGGCAGCCGACGCGCAACGCGCGGGGCAGCACCTTCCTGCTGGCCGTGTTCGAGGCGGCGGACTGCCGCGCCTGCTCGCATCGCCCCGACTGCACGCGCGCCAAGGCGAAAGGGCGCACGCTGTACCTGCACCTGCAGCCCGAGCACGAGGCGCTGCACGCGGCCCGGCGGCACCAGCAGACGCCGCAGTTCCGGGAGCGCTACGCCGCCCGCGCCGGGATCGAGGGCACGATCTCGCAGGGCGTGCGGGCCTTCGGCCTGCGGCAGTGCCGCTACGTGGGTCACGCGAAGACTCACCTGCAGAACCTAGCGACCGCCGCCGCGCTCAACTTCTGCCGGGTCTATGACTGGCTGACGGAGGCGCCGCTGGCCCGGACGCGCCAGTCGCAGTTCGGGCGCCTCAAGCCGGTCGCGCTCGCAGCGACGTAGAGTTCGCCAGCAGTATCAAACATTTTACACTAACTCCTGGTACTGGTAAGTGCAGTCAAAGAATCGGCCCGGCTTAGTGCTGCCATCCGCACCGAATCCTGTTGAGCCGCCATGTGTACAGATATACAGGGCGGTATAAGTTGGTGTCTGATTGAGAATAGTTGGCTTCGTGTCATTGATTGATCCGCTGCCGTTGTTGACAGTATGATGTATGTTGGAAGCAGTTGAAGCTATCAAAGGGAGGTCTGATGTCAAGTAGCGGTTAGACAAGACATAAGCCTTGTTGTAAGCATTGCCGGAGACCGTGACGGTGTAAGTGAAGCCGCCGCTGTCGGTGACGGTCATCTGAATAGAGACAGGTGCGGTATCGGCGAAATGGGTGCTGTCGAAAACTACAGACAGAGGAGTACTGGACTGATTCGTACCCTGGGTGGTGCCGACCGGGAAGGGTCCATACATGCTGGTGTCGTAGTAATATTTGACCGCAGTGCCGCCGAGGGAGAGCGTCGCCTGCTTGATATAGCCGCTGGCGGCCACGGCGGTTCCCGTCGCCGAGCAGTCCGTGCCGCTGAAGAAGCGCGGGTGCATGGGGTCCCAGCCTGCGGTATCTACGGTGCTGTAGCCCGAAAGACTGACGGAGAATATCCCGACGGTATAGCGGCCAATGCCCACATCGGCCTCCATGCCGCCGCCGCCGCTGGTCGGCGGGAAGTTCGCGGTGCAGTCCGACGCGGCGGACAGGGTGCGCGTGATCGTCCAGGAGTTGCCGGTGACCGGAACGGAAGTCACCAGGGCGCCCGTCGAGGTGCCGGAGAGGGGGTCGGTGGGGTTCGCCGGATCGCCCAAGCCGTCGGCGGCGGACGGGTTGTTCTGGCTCGATGTGGAGCCGGATTGGGCGTACCCGTGGTACAGGGCGCTGCTGGTTTCCAGGAGATACACGGTGGAAGGGCAAGGGCCGGGACCCTGCCAGGTGCCGGTGACGGTGAAGGTCAGGCTGATGGAGGCGCTCGCGCTGCACGACGCGCCCGGCCCGGTGCCATTACCGATGCCGACGCCCTGGCCGCCGTAGGTCAGAGATTGGGAGGAACCCGACAAGAGGGGGAAGGTCGTTTTGGGCGGGTAGACGGTCTGCTGGCCGTTGGTGGCGGACCCCGTTTCCGCCGCGTCCGAGGTCATGGTCAGGCTCCAGGTGCCTGACGCTTGAGCAATGGCGGCAGGGGAGTTGAGGGAAGACAGGCTCAGGAGGCTAAAGAGCCAGACGATGGCCCAGGAGCGGGAACGGCCCAGGAGCGGGAACGGGAGCATGACGATCCTCCAATCAAGAACTGCGACGACAGAGCGTAAGAACAGCAAAGCGAAGCGATGACCGAAGGACGCTTTGTTCAGCGTCTTGAAGAGATCATGGCACGGATATTTCGCCGTGTCAACAGTGATTTTTGCAATGCGAGACAGGGCAGGAAGGCAGGTAACGGGCAGGCCGCAGCCGGACAAGACGCGAAGGGACGCCTCGGGCGTGTCATACTGAGGCTGTGGAACCCGGCCCAGGGTCATTCAGTTCTTTCCCGGCGACTGAAGTCGCGGCAACAAAAGCACAAAGTCTGCCTCCGCAGACTCAGAACGGATCGGACTCTGAACCTGCGGAGGCAGGTTTCGTGCCTTTGTTGCTGCGGTTTCAGTCGCCCAGCAGGAGAACAGCGGAAGAGAACAACCGATCAGGAGACACCCCATGACCTATTACACCTATTACGACAGCCCCCTCCAGCCCCTCCTGCTGACCTCGGACGGCGCGGCCCTGACGGGCCTGTTCATGGCGGCACACAAGCACGGCCCCGAGATCGGGGCGGACTGGACGGAGGACGACGAAGCCGCGCCGTTCGCCGAGGCGAGGCGGCAGCTCGCGGCCTACTTCGCGGGTGAATTGACCGACTTCGACCTGCCGCTCGCGCCCCTTGGAACGACCTTTCAGCGGCGCGTGTGGGACGAGCTGCGGCGCATCCCCCACGGCGAAACCGTCTCCTACGGGGAGCTGGCCCGGCGCATCGGGTCGCCGAAGGCCTGCCGGGCGGTGGGCCTGGCGAACGGGCGCAACCCGCTCTCCATCATCGTCCCATGCCACCGCGTCGTCGGCGCGAGCGGGAAGCTCATCGGCTACGCGGGCGGCACGGCCCGCAAGGAGGCGTTGCTGGCGCTGGAAGGGGCGAGGCATTCATCCCTCTCATGGATTTTACACGAAAACACACGATGAGAAGTAGTAGTTGCTGTTGAAAATAACGCTTGACACGGATGAACATGCGTGTTATACTCCCGAGATGCTAAATAACAAATAGAGAGAAAATACCAACTCGTACTGTAACCCGCCGGTTTCAATCGCTGCTATCGCCTTCTCATCATACGGCTGTTTTGAGGGACACATGGCCCACATCACGGGCAGGCTCGAACTCTTTGACAGTGTTACGATCTCTAGGAAAGGAGAAAAACATGGAAACCAAATCTCTCCCCATGCCGGTCGTCATCGGCGTCATCGCGGTCGTCGTCCTGCTCGCCGGATTTTTCGGCTGGCGGGCCATCAGCGGTGGCCGTACTGACAAGAACGGCGTGGATCTGTCCCAGGCCGCCATCAGGCCGGCCGGCGCGATGCCGCCCGGTGCCCCGGCCGGCGCTACCTCCCCGCCTAGCGGCACCAAAGCTGCCGATGCGGGCAAGTGATTCCTGCCGTTCGTCCGGCCAACCGATCTCTTGTCTGACTGTCATGGTCTTCTGATACTGTTCTTCCAAGGAGGAAGCCAATGCACGCCTACACCCGAAAACTCCCCGCCCGACGGGGCTTCACGCTGATCGAGCTTCTCGTGGTCATCGCGATAATCGCGATTCTCGCATCCATTCTCTTCCCCGTGTTCCAGAAGGTCCGGGAGAACGCCCGGCGCGCTTCCGACGCATCCAACCTCAAGCAGCTCGGCCTCGCCGAGATCCAGTACTCTCAGGATGCCGATGAGAAGTACAGCGGGCCTTTCAAAGACCTCGCAAACACCACCGGCAGCGACCGAATGCACTGGGGCGAGATCATCTACCCGTTCACACGGTCTTATGGAGTTTACCTGGACCCGAACCAGAGTACTCACATGGCGAACGACGGGATGCAGGGTGGAAAATACGCGGACGGCACCCTGATTAACAAGGACATCTGCCCTGGGGGGAATAATCAGCCGTGCGGCGTGGACTACTCGATGAATTGCATCATCACGCCCGACGAAGGGGCCACTTATGGCCGGCCTGCGGACGGGACCGGGATCGGCACGGGCGCGCCCGATGGGCCTGGCAGCGCATATGACGCGGAACCTGTGACTCTGTCCAAGCTGACGGCGCCGTCGGAAACCATCTACATCACCGACGGGCGGCTCCAGGACAACCTCTGGGACGGGAATTCGACCGATGTCACTCCCGGAACCTACTATGGGGACAACTGGACGGCCGGCGATAGCTGCGGCTGGGGCTGTTCCCCTCCCGACCACAACAACTTCGACAAGCGCCATGCGGACGGGGCCAACGTCCTCTGGTACGACGGCCACGTCAAGTGGCTGCGGAACAGCATGAAGACGACCGGCAAATATCCGGGCGGCTCGCCCTACTACTGGTACATCACCAAGCCCGAGTAGGGGCGCCCTCACCCCGGTGCGGACACCCCCGCGCCGGGGCGGACTTTCAGGAAGACCGCCCCGCATGAAACCTTCCACATTCAGCCCCCCGCCGGCCCGGCGTGGGGCTTTGCCCGTTCCTGCCGGGGCGCCGCGCCGCAGGGGGCGCGCGCGTCTCGCAGGCTCCGTCGGCCTCGTGCTGCTGGTGATCGCCGGGGGCCTGCGGCTGTCCGACGCCTGGCATCAGACGGAGCGGCGCGAGGCGTTCCTGCCCCAGATCGAGGCGCTGGCCCGGCGCGACCCCCACGACGGCCCTCTGCTCGCCTTGCTGGGCGGGCGGCGTGCCGAGGCGCACGACCCGACGGCGGCGGACGCCCTGCGGCACGCGGTCGTCTCCGGGGAAGGCACGGAACCCGTCTGGCAGGCGCTGGCCGCCGCCACCGCCGCCGTCGGGGACCGGCCCCGCGCCCTGGCCGACCTGAAGCTGGGCCGGAAGGCGCTGGGGACCGCCCCCGCGCTGGACGATGCCCTGGCGCGGGCGGAAGCGCTGGGGCCGGCCCCGGACCCGATCAGGCTGGCCCAGGCCATCGCCCCGGACGGCCCCGCCCCCTTGATCGTCGCCTACACGCGCGGCAGCGCCCTGAACGGGTTGGTCAGTCGGTGGGGACGATCCTTCCCCGAGCGGAGCGGCTTCGCGACCCGTCAGGAGTGGGCGCGTCAGGCACCCGAGGACGCCCAAGCCCAGCGGCTCTGGGGGCTGGCGCTGGTGCAGAACCGGAGACCGGCCGAGGCCGCCCTCGTCCTCGCGCGCGCCGTCGCCCTGGCCCCAAGCTCGCCCGCCGCCCACCTGGCGCTGGCGGACGCACTGGATCAGGGGGGGATGCGCGAGAAGGCCGGGCTGGAATACATCGCCTGCCTGAAGCTGCGCCGCGACTGGCTGCCGGCCCTGCTCGGGCTGGGGCGCAACGGCCTGGACGACCACATGGAACATGCGGTGCCGGCCTACCTGCGGGCCACGCAGATCGCCCCCGAGTCGGCGGAGGCCTGGATCGGACTGGGCCGCGCCTACTTCCGGGACAGCTCCACCTACATCAAGGCGCTGGCGGCGTTCCAGACGGCCGCGCGCCTGGCCCCGGACCGCACGGACTTTTTCGCCGACTATGCGACCGCGCTGCGCGAGAATTCGCGCGGCCCGGAGGCCGAGGCCCTGCTGCGGCGACGCCTGCGCGCGGCTCCGGACGACGCCCGATGCCATTACATGCTGGGGACGATCCTGATGAATGATGCTTCCTCGCCGGCCGGCCAGGCGTCTGCCGAGGCGGAGACGCGCGAGGCCCTGCGCCTCTCCCCCCACCAGCCGCTGGCCGAGGCGCAGCTAGGAAAGATGCTGCTGCTGCGCGGCGGGGCGCGGGAGGCGGTCCCCCTGCTCGAAGACTCGGCCGCCTCCGACCGCTATGACGTCAGCCTGCTGAACGTCCTGGCGCGCGCCTACCGCCTGACCGGGGAGGGGACGAAGGCCAGGGCACTCACGGCACAGTCGGAGGCTCTGTTCCAGGACCAGCAGCGGACACGGATCTTGCAGATCCAGGAGCATCACGACATGATGAACCAGGGCATCCACCGGCAGTTGGCGCGGCTGTATGGCGAGATCGGACAGCCGGAGCGGGCGAAGCAGGAAGAGGAAATGATGCGCCTGGTGCAGGCGGACCCGGACAAGGTCACGCGGGACCGGCGGTTCCTGCGGGCATCCATCCGGCAGATCCTGCCGGACGCAGGGCGTTAGGGAATTCCGCCGTCACCGATGGACCCGTATGAAGTGGTCCGCCGTCAGGGTCGGGACCGTGCCGTTCGTGAACAGCCTGCGCGACGGCATGTGGCAGGCGACACAGCCGCCCTTCGGGTTCACCGGGCACAGACTGACCGCCACCGTCCGCAGCGGGACCGGGCGGCGTGCCGCCGCCGCTTCGTGGCAGGTGAGACAGACCGCCTCGTAAACCCTCGTGTTCGTGCTGACGTTCGTGTGGGAGTTGTGGCAGGTGAGGCAGGACAGCGCCCCGCCGCTGCTCTGGAAGCACCGGCTCTGCGTCAGGCCGGCGGGCTGGAAGCGGTTGGTCTGGTCCGTCGCCGCCGGGTGGGCGCCTGCCATCGCCGCCCCATGACACTGACCGCAGAGGGCGAGGAGCCGCGTCGCGGGCCAGGTTTCCAGGCGCTCCATCGGGTCCGCGTCGTACTTGCCTGCCCGCATGAGCGCGACATGCGCCCCGCCCACCCCGTGACAGGACTCGCACCCCACCCCGAAGAAGCGCTTCGCGGGGACGACCGTCTCCGCAGAGGGCATCACGGCATGACAATGGAAACAGGTGCGCGCGTCCGTGGGCGGCAGGATCCGTGCCAGGGCGCGCGGGTCCAGGCCCGCATCGCCGGGCGTCGTGTACCACTTGCCCTGGTGCGGGAAGTAGCTCATGCGCCATTCCGCCACACTCCCGCCGCCCACGAGCGACACATAGGTCATGCCGGTCTTGCCGGAGCCGAGCGCGTAGTCGAGGGGCTGGATGGACTCCGGGTGGGCCGCAAGCCCCATCCCGAACCGGTCGGCATGGCGGGCCACGACCAGGCCGGACCCGGCCACCGGCCCGGTGGGCGGGGCAAGGCCGCCCAAGGCCGACCGGGACATCACCAGGAGCGTCCTGGCATGGCGGCTGTGGCTCTGGCTGAGATACTGCGCCTGGTGGCACTCGGCGCAGGCCGCGCTGCCCACGAAGACGGCCGTCGGGACTGTGGCGGACGCAGGGTTTGCGGACGCAGTGGCGGGGAGAGGCGAGGACTCAGGGGCAGACGCTGGGGCGACGGGCGCGCGCCCGCAGCCCACCAGGACGACCAGAAAGGCGTTCGCCGCTAGGGCGGCGAGCAGTGTGCCGCGTAGTGCCGAAAAGCGCATCCTCGCACCCCCGTTTTCACCCCGTCGCCCCTATTTTCACCAGCCGGCCCGTAAGTTCCTGCCTGGCTTTTGGGCGGCGGTCAGAGTGCGGTCGGGACGGGGACGCGGTCCAGGATCTCCGCGATGATGGCGGGGCCGGTGATGCGCTTGACGCGCGACTCGGGGCGCAGGATGAGGCGGTGGGCGAGGACGGCGGAGGCGAGGCGCTTGATGTCGTCGGGCAGGACATAAGTGCGGCCGGCCACGGCGGCGTAGGCTTGAGAGGCGTGCAGGAGGCCCAATGAGCCGCGCGGGCTGGCTCCGAGTGCGGCCTGCGGGTGGGTGCGGGTGGCCCCGACGAGGGCGACGATGTAGTCGCGCAGGGCGGGGGTGACGAAGACGGAGCGGGCCTCTTCCTGGAGGCGCAGGATGTCGTCGCGCGTGGTGACGGCTTCCAGAGAGTCGAGGGGGCGGACGCGGGTCTGCTGGGCCAGGATGCGGCTCTCCTCGGCGGCATCGGGGTAGCCGAGCGAGAGCCGCAGCAGGAAGCGGTCGAGTTGGGCCTCGGGCAGCGGGTACGTCCCGTGCGACTCGATGTGGTTCTCGGTGGCGATGACGAAGAAGGGGTGCGGGAGGGTGTAGGTGATGCCGTCGGTGGTCACCTGCTGCTCCTCCATGCATTCCAGCAGGCTGGACTGAGTCTTGGGGGTGGCCCGGTTGATCTCGTCGGCCAGGACGATGTTGGCGAACACGGGGCCTTCGCGGAACTCGAACTGGGCGGTTTTCTGGTTGAAGATGGTGGTCCCGGTAATGTCGGCGGGCAGCAGGTCGGGAGTGAACTGGACGCGCTTGAAGACCAACCCCAGGGCGCGGGCGAGGGCTTTGGCCAGGGTGGTCTTGCCGACGCCGGGGATGTCCTCGATCAGCAGGTGGCCGCCGGCGAGGAAGGCGGTCAGGGCGAGGTCAATGGCGGGGCGCTTGCCGACGATGACCGTCTCGATCCCCTCGGCGACCTGCCGCATCGTCTCGGCGACGGCCAGGAGTCCGGGCGGGGAATGCAGGCCCTCGGACGGATGCCCGTCGGACGAATGCCCGTCGGATAGGGCGCGCGCGGAGGAGAATTGTTCGGGGGCCTGCGTCACGGGGGCTTGTCGTGTGTCCAATCAGTGGGGTTCGCCGTTCTACGTCAGTGTTCTGGGGAGAGTATACCCCGCCGTGCGGCGTGTCAACAGACGCGCCGTGTGTCAGCAGACGGCGACGATCTCGAAGCGGATCAGCCCGCCGGGGGCCGACACCTCGACCTTGTCACCGATGGTGCGGCCCAGCAGGGACTTCGCCATCGGGGAGGTGTTGGAGATGCGGTTCTGCATGGCGTCCGCCTCCATGACGCCGACGATGGTATATTCCGTGTCGTCGCCGTCCTCGTCCCGGACGGTCACTTTGGAGCCGAGCATGACGGTCTCGCCGCCCGCGACGTAGTCGGCGATCTTGGCGCGGTCCAGCATCTGCTTGATGTTGTTGATCTTGCCGTCCAGGAACCCCTGCTGCCGCTTGGCGTCGTGGTAGTCGAAGTTCTCGCTCAGGTCGCCCAGCGACCGGGCGATCTCCAGGCGCTCGCGGATCTCGCGCCGCCCCACCGTACTCAGGTGTTCCAGTTCCTCCTCCAGCTCCTTGTATTTGGCTGGGGACAGAACGATCTCGTCGTCTTGCATGGGCATGTGCGCTGCCTTCCTCGGTTCCTTCGGCTCCGGTTCCTTTAGCTCTCAGACAGACAAAAAGACAGACAAAAAGACGGAAGCCGTTCCCGCAGACTTTAGGCAAGACAGTCCGGGCGTCGGCTCCGATGGCTTCATCATACCACAGAGCGCGCCCGCTGTCAATCGCGCGTCAATCTCCGCCTTTTTTAAAACTTAATTGAAACACAGAGCAAATACGGGGGAGTTGGCATGGTTTATGCAGAAGAGAAAAGAGAACCTCAAGAAAGGAGCCGTGCGTGAGAAACGCCTACATCAAGTTTCGTACCGCAGACGACCGCGCCCTGGGCTGTGAGGAGTTGATCGCCCATTCGCGTGTCAGCCGGCTGTCCAATGACGTCTACTGCATCCCCTGGAGCAGCCTCGCCCTTCTGGATACCCGCGAGGTGGACTACACGTTCGCCAACGAGGACGACCTGACCAACGCCCGCCCCATCTGGAAGATCGCCGCCGCCGGTGCCTTCTGACTCCATACCTGTCCGTCCCGGCCTCCCCCGTAATGGATCGGCTGCTGGCTTGTCCCCGCAGCAGCCCCCATTTTCCACGCTTCCATCCCTGTGTGCTACTTCTCGTACACCGTCTCGCCCGCCGGGTAACAGATCAGCTCCATCTGGTTGCCGTCCGGGTCACTGATGTAGATCCCCTTCGTCCCGTCCCGGTGCCGGTCTATGGCCTTGCCTTCCCGGCTCGCCGCCCGTTCCAAAGTCGCCTCGTCCACCCGGACGGCCGTATGCGGCGGGTGCTGGGTCGGCGTCACCAGAGCCAGCTTCCCCTGCCCCAGCTTCAGGAAGGCCCAGGTCGCATCCTGGTACAGCACCTCTGCGCCAAACTCCCGCACATACCAGTCCACCGAGGCCGCGATGTCCCGCGACGGCACGGCCACATGATCGAGTTCCATACTTCGGCTCTTCTCTAAGGCGGTCAACCCGCCGCGAACTCCGTGTCTTTCCAGCGGGAAGGGTGCTTGAATCCCAGCACGATGCGGTCTTTAGGCACACCCGCCGCGACCAGATCCTCCGCGACGCCATCCTCCGTGCCATCCTGCTGAATCCAGAGCTTCCCGCCCAGTACGTCAATGTGCAGCAGCGGCCCGTAGATGCGATACCCGTCCTCCCAGCCGACTTCCACGAGGAGGTAGTGATCGCCCGCCCGGTCAAATATCGTCTCGCAGACGATCTCCGCGTCGGTCGTCAGGAACTCGGCGTACTCCGTCAGCACCCGCTCCACGGCGGCCCGGTAGGCGTTTAAGGCATCCATTGGACAATCGCCTCCCGGTCGGGGTCGAAGGAGAATAGGCGGACGACCCCGTCTTCCAGCATCACCTGGCCCGCCTCTTCCTCGAAGACACTGCGCCGCGCCGTTTCCGGCAGGGCCAAATAAAGAATCCTTTCAGGCTCGGACCGCCTCAACAGGTGCGCGTACAGCACGAACTGTCCGACGGCATCTTCCAAATCCTTCATGTCCGAAGAGCGCCCAAAGCCTTTGATCTCCACCGCGATCTTTTCCGGCCCCCGCTCCGCCGCCAGCAGCCGTTCCGCGCCCAGGTCCACAAACAGGTTCTTGCCCCGCCGCAAGCGGAGCCGGAGCGGGTCATGCGTGATCGTCCAGCCGTCTTTGACCAGGGCGTTCTTGACAGTATCATGGTAGAGGTCGTGGGCGGGCATGATGCTCTACATCGCCCCACTTTTGCCGAACAGCCACCCAGGTTCCAAGCCCGCCGCCGCGCACAAAGGCTGGTTTTCCAGGCGCAGTGCCGTCAGATCCTGCTCTCGTGCCTCGTTCTTTTCGCCTGCTTTGTCATCTTTGGCAAAGTGACTGCTAGGGAGTTGGTCGAGCAGGCTGATTTGGTCGAGCAGGCTGATTTGGTCGAGCAGGCTGATTTGATCGAGCAACCGGCGAGTATCCTCAGAAACCGCAGCCCGCTCCGCCTGTCGGGCCTCCCTCTCCTCCGCCTCATGGCTATCCGGTGCCATTTCTTCCGTCATTCGTTCAACTTGTGCCAGGAGAAGCCGCGCCCGCACCCTATGCCATGCTTCTTCCTCCTTGGAAGGCTCCGGCATGGCGAACAGGTAGCTCAGGCTGCCCAGCGCAAGTTGCTCGGGCGTAATCCCCTGTTGCCGCGCCTGCTCCGCAATGGCGCTTTCTATCTCAGGAGTGAGTGTGATGGTCAATGGTCTAGTCTCCACTGCCTATGGCTTGAGCCAGTTGTCGCGGGACAGGTTCGGGATGCGCTTGAAGTGGTTCTCGTTGTTGGTCACGCAAACCAACCCGTTCTCCATGGCCGTAGCAGCAATCAAGATGTCCGCATCCCCGATCAACTGCCCGCGCTGATGCAGATCGCCGTAAATGGCAGCCGCCCGTTGAACCACGGCATCTGTCAGGGGCAGAACTTCGCTGACCGCACAAAGGCTTTCAAACGCGGTGATCTGAACCAGCGCATTTTTGGCCCTCAGCCCGCGCAGGACTTCATAGCGAGTGATGAGCGAGAACGTCAGTATCCGGTAGGTCGCCAGGTAGCTGCGCGAGTGCGAGAGCGCAACCGGGTTCTGCTTGATGACGGCCGAGAGTGTGTCCGTGTCCAGCAAAGCCTTCGGCATTAGAAGGACTGCCTCGACCCGGCGAAGTTGCTCCGGTCAAGGGCGATCTTCTCCACGTCCGTGACTTCCTGCTCCGACAGCCCTGCATACACCTGGGCTGCAAGCCCCAAAATCTCGTCCGGCGTCATCTTGGGCGCGACGAAGAGGCTCCGCAGGCTGTCCGAAACAAGCCGCTCTGGGGTTGTCCCTTCCCGTTGGGCCTGCTCCGCAACGGCGTTCTCTAGCTCAGGAGTGAGTGTAATGGTCATCAGTCAGGTTTCCTCTGCATCTACTGTATCCGGTCGCCCTTGCTCCTGTTGCACACCTCGCACGCAACTCCACGTTCCGCGCCGTGTTGCTGTTGCAAGTGAGAGAGGGGCAATGTTACAGGCTCAAAGGCACCAAATCAGCCTGCCAAATATCTAGGGTGCGGAATATTGGCAAGGCTTCACCTCGTAGAACGGTCCAGCCTTCCGGTAATTCGCTCGTTCCCATATGAAAATCCAGGCGCTCAGCAAATTCGAGTGACACTGCTACCTGAGCCAAGGCTGGGCAGGCTTGGAAATGCGACGGGAAGAACGCTATACAAGCATCAAGCAGAGCATAGGGGTTGTCAGACCCGGCTGGGATGATTGTCTCAATCTTCCCAATTGGCTTTATGGTCTGGTCAAAGTAATGCACTTGAAGCCATTGTCGGTCTGAGTTGCCGACTAAGATCTGGAAGAAGATCGGGTTAACACCATCTGCTCCCTGGAAGCCACCTAAGCCTCCAACACAATAAATCTTGGAAAATCCTGCCATCAAAGCTCCTTTAGAACCGCTAGCCTTTTCAACCAAAGGGGCTTTTATTCTGTTCCGCGCCGCTCTCTGCAAACGCCTTGTCTAGAGTGTACCGGAATATCTTCAACAATTCCTCTAGAGAGGCATTGATCCGCTCATAGTCCCGCACGACGCCCTTACCACGATGCGTGATATTAGAGCGTATCTGATAGTAGTATTCCAGGGACTTCTTTGGATTGCTAGGATCAAGTAACGCCTTCTTATCAGGCTGATCCGCTCGAAAAACGATACGATCTTCGGTGACAAAGCGTTTTAGAGCCTCAGCAAAAGCTAGCTCGCCAGCTAGAGCATTTATTTTAGGCATCACCTTATCGCCCAAGTGGTATCGGAGCGACACATAGCGCTCAATGGCTGACCACAACAACAGGTAGGCCATCTGTAGCCGAAACAGGGGCTTCAGGTCCCACTCAAAGACGGCGTTAGCCTGTAGAGTCTCATCTATTACTTCCAAGGCAGCCGTAAACAACGGATCATTTCTGCCATCCCATTCCTCATCCTCAAAGGGGATGCTTCCCTTTGTGGGGCTTCTACCGAACAACACGTTAACGTCTGTGCCCTGAACTGATGCAACACCCCAATAGTAATGCTTGTCAGGCTCGATTTCGGCAATTCTTCGATAAGCGGCCTCAACAGCCTCGGGTTTGAAGGTAAGTATGATGCCGATACAAGTGCCTGAGTGTCTAGGCTTTTGATTGATTATGGGAAGACCGTCCCGAATTAGCAACTCGCCCTTGATTTCACAACCTGGTTTTGTCTCCACAACCAAATCTTTTAAGCGAAGGTAGCCAAGTTGGCCTGGCTTGAATATACCGTATGCGAAAAAGGGGTTGGTTATGTCAGGTGGATTATCCATGTTTTCCTCTAGGTCCCATTATACCACCAAAAAGAAGGGGGCAAGCTGCTGGTACAGCCTGCCCCCTCCGTCACGTCACGACCCTAGCGGTCGCGGTTGCTGCCGCCGTCCTTGAGGTTGGCCTGGGCCGCCGCCAGGCGCGCGATGGGGACGCGGTAGGGGGAGCAGGAGACGTAGTTCAGGCCGATCTTGTGGCAGAAGGCGACCGAGGCCGGCTCGCCGCCGTGCTCGCCGCAGATGCCCAGCTTGATGTTCGGGCGGACCTTCTTGGCGAGTTCGACGCTGATCTCCATCAGCTTGCCGACGCCGTTCTGGTCGATGGACTCGAAGGGGTCGCCGGGGAGGATCTTCTGGGCGACGTAGGGCTTCAGGAACTTGTCCGAGTCGTCGCGGCTGAACCCGAAGGTCATCTGCGTCAGGTCGTTGGTGCCGAACGAGAAGAACTCGGCCTCCTCAGCGATCTCGTCCGAGGTCAGGGCGGCGCGCGGGATCTCGATCATGGTCCCGAACATGTAGTCGATGGTTTCGCCGTGCGATTCGGTGACTTGCTTGGCGACCCGCTCCAGGTTGGTGCGGACGGCCTTCAGCTCGTTGACGTGGCCGACGAGCGGGATCATGATCTCCGGGTGCGGGTCCGCGCCGTTCTTCTTGGCGGCGATGGCCCCTTCCAGGATGGCGCGCGTCTGCATCTCGACGATGCCGGGGAAGACGATGGACAGACGGCAGCCGCGCAGGCCCATCATGGGGTTGATCTCGTGCATCCCCTCCACCTTGTGCAGCAGGTCGGCCTTCTCGGCAAGCTCGGGGCTGTCCGGCGAGGTGGCCTTGAGCGTGGCGACCTCGGCGATGAGCGAGTCCATGGAGGGCAGGAACTCGTGCAGGGGCGGGTCAATCAGGCGGATGGTGGCGGGGCGGCTGCCGAGGGCTTCAAAGATGCCCTGGAAGTCGTTGCGCTGGAAGGGCAGCAGGGCGTCAAGCTGGACCTTGCGGTCCTCCTCGGTGGCGGCCAGGATCATGGCCTGGACGATGGGGCGGCGGTCCTCGGCGAAGAACATATGCTCCGTGCGGCACAGGCCGACGCCTTCCGCGCCGAACTTGATGGCGAGGGCCACGTCTTCGGGCGTGTCCGCATTGGTGCGGACGCCCAGACGCTTGACGTCGTCGGCCCAGCCCAGTAGGGTGCCGAACTCGCCGGTCATCTCGGGGTCCACGACTTCGACGGTCCCGTCAATGACTTCGCCCAGGGTGCCGTTCAGGGAGATCGGGTCGCCCTCGTTGATGGTCTTGCCGTTGACGGTGAACGAGCGCGGGCCGACGGAGATGTCGGAGCAGCCGGCGACGGTGGGGATGCCAAAGCCGCGTGCGACCAGGGCCGCGTGGCTGGTCATGCCGCCGCGCTCGGTCAGGACGCCCTCGGCGGCCAGCATCCCCTTGAGGTCGTCGGGGGAGGTGTCGGCGCGAACCAGAATGACGCGCTTGCCCTCGCCGCCCTTGCCCATCTCGGCGGCGCGGGTGGCGTCGAAGACGGCGACGCCGGTGGCCGCGCCCGGCCCGGCGGGAAGGCCGGTCGCGAGCAGGGTGTACTTGGCGCCCGGCTTGATGATCGGGTGCAGGCACTGGTCAAGAAGCTCGGGGTTGATGCGGGCGAGCGCGGTCTCCTTGGAAATCAGGCCCTCGTTGACGAGGTCCACGGCGATCTTGACGGCGGCAGGCCCGGTGCGCTTGCCCGAGCGGCACTGGAGGATGAACAGCTTGTTGTGCTCGATGGTGAACTCGATGTCCTGCATGTCCTTGTAGTGCAGCTCCAGGCGGGAACAGATCTCGTCGAACTGGCGGTACATCTCGGGGTTTTGGGTCTTGAGTTGGGAGATGGGCATGGGGGTGCGGACGCCCGCAACGACGTCCTCGCCCTGGGCGTTCATCAGGTACTCGCCGAAGACCTCTTTGTTGCCGTCGGAGGCGTTGCGGGTGAAGGCGACGCCGGTGCCGCAGTCCTCGCCCTGGTTGCCGAAGACCATGCTCTGGATGTTGACGGCGGTGCCCAGATCATCGCTGATCTTCTCGCGCTGCCGGTACAGGATGGCGCGGTCGTTGTTCCAGGACTTCCAGACGGCGGCGACGGAGTCCTGAAGCTGGACGATGGGGTCCTGGGGGAACTCGTGGCCGGCATTCGTCTTGATGTGGGCCTTGTAGGTCTCGCAGAGCTGCTTCAGATGCTCGCCGTTGACCTGAAGGTCGTCGGTGACGCCGAGGTCCTTCTTCATGGCGTAGAAGATGTGTTCGAAGTCGTGCTTGGCGAGGTGGTTGGTGCCGTCGGAGTAGGCGACGTCCGAGAGCATCATCAGGAAGCGCCGGTAGCTGTCATAGACGAACCGCTCGTTGCCGGTGAGCTTGATCAGCCCTTCCACGGTGGCATCGTTGAGGCCGAGGTTCAGGACGGTGTCCATCATGCCGGGCATGGAGAACTTGGCACCCGAGCGGACCGAGACGAGCAGCGGGTTTGATGCGTCGCCCAGCTTCTTGCCGGTCTTGGTCTCGACGGCGGCCAGGGCGGCCTTGATCTCGTCCATCAGGCCGTCGGGGAAGTGCCCGCCGTTCTTGGTGTACTCGTTACAGGTGTCGGTCGTGATGGTGAAGCCGGGGGGGACGGGCAGCCCGATGTTGCTCATCTCGCAAAGGTTCGCGCCCTTGCCTCCCAGTTCATCACGCATCGTTGCGTTGCCCTCTTCAAAGAGCCACACGCGCTTGGTGTCTGACATTCGTTTCTCCTCTAGTGTCGTACTTTAGCTTGTCATCTTGTTTGTCGTGAGTTCGTTTTCGCAAAATCGTAAGGTTTCGGGCCGCACTGACCTACAGCGGCTCAATGCTCACAATGCCGCCGTCTCGGCCCTGAAATTGTACATCGCTGTCTTCCAGCAGTGTCATCCCAATCAAGGGCTCGCCTTCCAGTGCTAGCACTTCGACATCGCGTTCCTCGCCATCCCAAAGCAGCGCCACTTGGTAGACTTCCAATAACAGCGGACTACCATCTGCCAAACCAGCGGGTTGAAGGCACAGGAATGGCAGTGCAAGTTTCGCACAAGCCTCTGGAGCAAGCGTAGCAACACCTAAATCCACTGTCCAACACGAACTCGACATCCGCCGTTTGCCCCTCGGGACCAGAAAGGACAAGCCCTGTAATCACTGTTTGGTCAGTCTCGGGCCGCTGATGCTCTCAACGAAAGGAAAGCCTACGCGGATGCCGTACAACGCTGCTCCCGGACGCTTGGCGAGGGCACGCTTATTGGCCGCCAGCGAGTCAGGCCTGATCTCGTACTCGCCTGACTCGATATCAATGATCACGGCTTGGCCTTTGTATTCTTTTTCTAGTTGGCCGCGCAGGCGGGAGGCATAGATCTCCTCACCCCGCCGTGCGATCTCTTCGTTTGTAAAGCGTGGGTGCGGCATGACTTGTTTTCCCTCCCCAGGAGTGGGTTCGTTTTGACAATTTCAGGCGTTTGCCGTAGCGAGTTCCCGTCCCTGCTTCTGGGCAGCCTCACCGCGCTTCATGTTCTCGTCGAAGTTCCGGGTCAAGCCCTGAAAGCCGTCGAAGGCTTCTTCAATGCCTTGCAAATGGCGGCGGAAGAGCGACGGCGTTTCTTCCCCGTCTTCCGCATGGAAGTCGTTCATCAGCATGAACCCGAGGGCGTCCGCATGGTCGAGTATCCGCGCTAAGACCTGTGGGTCAGTGTTTTTGTACCCCACGTAGCGCGTGAAGGTGATTACCCTATGAATCGCTCGAATACCGCTGTCGAAAAAGTTCGGGTTCATCTTCTGCGACCTCCACATCCGCGACAGGCGTACCAAAATTTCCCGGCTTGATGATAATCGGCGGCAGGGGATCACCGCGCTGGGTCATCCGGTAGATCACGCCCCAACTTGCCCCGCGTGGGCCGTTGTCCTCAATCAAGGGCTTCGGCGACAAGAGGGAAGAGATCGCGACCTGTATGATCTCGTCTTCGCCATCAATCCGGGCGGCGATCATCTCGTGGCCGCAGCGCAGAGCCGCTTTGGCACGCCGAACTCCCTCCACGATCTCATAGGTCATTTCGCCCATCCTGGACCTTCCGCTGCGCCGAGGGTCATTCGCCCCAGTATTGGCGTATCAAACCGACCTTTAGTATACCTGAGAATGGCGGCGGGCGGCAAGGGGAGGGAGAAAACTTGGACGCGGGTGTCGAACAAAGCCCCTGCCGCGTTAGAGGCAAAAATAAAACGGGTATAGGCACATGCGTTCGCTTTTGTGCCTGATGGTCAAGTCGGCGGACGACTAGAGAGGCTGAACAGTGGGGATAACCCGTTCAGCGGAGCGGTGCCGCTCCGACTATATGACAAACCCTTTCGAGAGTGAATTGGCCGGCGCGAACAGCGCATACTTGAGGTTCCATGATGGGCGGCTGACCCGAGCGGGCAAGACGGAGTGCCCAGCCTCTGACTTCGAGGAGGAGGTACACGCGGAGTTCCGGGCGCGGCTCCTGGACGCGCGCTTCTCCTGCGTCGGGGCGCGGGCGGCGGTGAACAGCGGCGTATACCGCCTGGGCGTCTATGGTGACATGACCGACAGCGGCGCGCTGGCGGGGCTGGCGCGGGACCTGTTCACCTTCACCCAGGAGCAGCCAGCCTTAGGCAGCGACTTTACGACGTTCGCGGCGAGCTTCGCCGGGCCAGCGGGGATGGACGAGGCGGAGTTTGAAGAAAACCTTTGGGCGGTCCTGCAAACGCTGTACGACGTGGACCGGCTGTACAATCCGCCGGACCCGAAGGTGGCGGAAGACCCCGAGGCCGGCGACTTCGGCTTCAGCTTCGCCGGGCGCGGCTTCTTCGTAATCGGTTTGCACCCGGACTCGTCGCGCCTGGCGCGGCGGTTTCCGTGGCCGACATTGGTGTTCAACGCCCACGCGCAGTTCGACCGGCTGAAGGCTGACGGGCGCTACCCGAGGATGCAGGCGGCGATCCGGGGGCGCGAGATGGCCTGGCAGGGGAGCTTGAACCCAAACCTGAGCGATTTCGGCATCCGCTCCGAGGCGCGTCAGTACTCCGGGCGGGCCGTGGAGGAGGACTGGCGTTGCCCGTTCCACACGCACGCGGCGAAGCAGGCGGGGGTGCCGGAGCCGGGCGAAGACGAGTGGTTGAAAACCACTCGCTAGGAAAGGCGTCCTTCGGACGGCGGAAAGAAGTCAGACATGGAGCCGATAAGATGCTATCATTTGGAACCACAGACGGGGGTCGGGTTTCGCTTGGACAGGGGGCAGAGGCTGCGGATCATTGACCCGCAGGGGGAGCAGGTTTCAGACCTCGTCGCCTTCGCGCGGGACGACAAGCGGGAGTGGATGTCATCCGGGCGCTCGATAGATTATGCCAATACGATCTATCTGACGAGCGGACATGTCCTGTATTCCAACCGCAGCCGGCCGATGTTCACGCTGCTGGAGGACAAAGTCGGGCGGCACGACTTCCTGCTGACGTCGTGCAGCCCGGAGACGTTCCAGATCATCTACGGCAACCACGACCCGCACCCGAGCTGCTTCGGCAACCTGTCTAAGAACCTCGCGCCGCTCGGCATACTGCCCGACGAGATCCCGACGACGTTCAACGTCTTCATGAACGTCCTGGTCGCGCCCGACGGCGAGCTGACCATCGGGCCGCCGACCTCAAAGGCGGGAGACTATCTGGATCTGCGGGCCGAAATGGACCTAATCGTGGGGGTGACTGCCTGTTCGGCGGAGATGAGTAACAACTACTCGTTCAAGCCGATTGACGTAGAAGTCTACGCGGGGGATTAAGAAGGGATTAGGAAAAGGCGCTAGGAATCGGAGGAAGGCGCGGCGAACTACTTCCTGACCCCACCGTCCCAGACGGTGGCAGGAGACATCCCTTCGTTGCGCCTACTCGACAACCGGCCCTTTCTGATTGCCGCACTGCTCGCCGCCTTCACGGCTCTCGTCTATTCGCCGGTGTCCGGTCAGGACTTCGTCCTGCTGGATGACGCCCGGATGGTCTACGACAATCCGCTTTACAATCCCGTGACTCCGGCCCACCTCCTGCGCCTTTGGGAACACCCTTATCAGGAAGTCTACCGCCCCTTGGCCTACAGCTATTGGGCGGCGGTCGCGGCCCTCACCCGCCTCCCCGCGCCCGTGCCGGTGTTCTGCGGCGGCACGACCCGACTCAGCCCGCACGTCTTTCATCTGGCGAGCCTGCTGTTGCACCTGATCAACACCGTCCTGGCCTTCTTTCTGCTGCGCTTCCTGGTCAGGAAGGACGGGGCGGCGGCGGCGGGCGCGCTGGTGTTCGCCCTGCACCCGGTTCAGGTGGAGACGGTGGCCTGGATTTCGGCTATGCACGACCTCCTCTGCGGCACGTTCTCCCTGCTCGCCCTCCGGCAGTACCTCCTCTTCGCGGCCGGCAGGATGCAAGCGGGCAAGGCCGGAGGCGGGCGGCCCGGCTATCTCCTGGCGACCCTCTTCTTTGTGCTGGCCCTGCTCTCGAAGCCGGAGGCGGTGGCGGTCCCTTTGGCGGCCTGGATTCTGGCCCGGTGGTTTGTAGGTTTCCCCCACCGGAACTGCGCCCGGACCCTGGGGCCGTGGCTGGCCGTGGCGCTCGTCTGGATTCCCGTCACCGCTTCCCCGGAGACGGGCCGGTCGGCCGGCTTGTTCATCCCCATCTGGGACAGGTTCCTGGTCGCGGGCGACGCCCTGGCGTTCTACCTGTACAAGCTGGCCCTGCCGATCAACCTCACGGTGAACTATGGCCGAAGCCCGCAGTCCGTGCTGGGGCACGCCTGGGGCCATCTGACCTGGCTGGTCCCGCTCGCCCTGGGGGCGGTCCTCTGGCGGCTGCGGAAGCGCCTGCCCGAGCTGGCGCCCGCCGCCGGCCTCTCCCTAGCGTTCGTCCTGCCGACCCTGGGGTTTATCCCGTCCGTCTTCCAGAACTACTCCACGACGGCGGACCGCTACCTTTATCTGGCCCTGCTCGGGCCGGCCCTGGCGGCGGCCCATCTCCTGTCGCGGCCTCGGGGCAGGATGGTCCTTCCCGTCTGCGCGGCGGCTGTCGCCCTTCTGGCCGGCCTGAGTTTCGCGCAGACGCTGACTTGGAGCAACGGAGCGACCCTGCTGGAACAGGGGATCAGTGTCGCCCCGGATGTCGGGGGGACGCAGGAGAATTACGGGCTTCTGCTGGCGCAGCAGGGCAGACTCCCGGAAGCCACGGCGCACTTGCAGCGGGCGCTCCAGCTCGGAATGGACGACGCAGCGACGCACGGCACTCTGGCCCTGCTGCTGGTCCAGCAGGGCCGGGGCGCGGAGGCGACCGTGCAGCTCCAGGAGGCGGTCCGGCTGTCCCCGAGCGACGTGAACGCCCACCTCAACCTGGCGGGCCTGCTGGCGCGTCAGGGCAGGGGCGGCGAGGCGATCGCCCAGTACCGGGAGGCGCTGCGTCTGGCCCCGGCGAACGGGGCCGCACGCGCGGGGCTGAGGGCTTTGCTCGGCACAGGGGGCCACTAAATAACGTCGGTCAGCGCAGCGAGGGCTTGGCCGCCCGCCACAGGTCGCAGCAGGCGTGCTGCCAGCCTTGCAGGTACGCGCGCCAGTCGGCCTCCCCGCTTTCCCGTTCCCCCTCCGCCTCGTCGGTGCGCCGCCACTCCGCCAGGAGCTGCTTGGCGTTGACGGACGGGTAAAGGGCCGGATCAATCTCGCCCAGGGAGTCGAGTTCCTGGGCGGCCCCTTCGGGCATCTCCTCGGCCAGCATCCGCAACTCCTCCAGGGAGGCCCGCTCGACGGCCCAGTTTTCGCCGTCCTGGCGTCCGCGCCGATACCAAAGCTCCTGGACGACGCGCTGCCGCAGCAGGCGCTGGACCAGACGCTGGACCTTGTCGTCGCCCGCCGTCGCCGTCGTTTTCTCGGTCATGTCTCGTCCCTCTGTCAGCCTGTAGGCTTGAATGCGATTTTCCCCATTATACGCAGTTTGGCAGGAGGCGTCAAGCCCTTTCAAGTCAAGCACTCTTGCCGCCGGGCGGCGCGCGTGCTATAATGTTGGCAGACATCAAAGGAGACATCAGTATGGCTTTGAAGATCGCGATGATCGGGGCAGGCTCGGTCGGATTCACGCGCGGGCTGCTGCGCGACATCCTGTCGGTGCCGGAGCTTACCGACACGCAGTTCGCCTTCCACGACCTGTCCGACCACAACATGGACATGGTGACCCAGCTCTGCCGCCGGGACATCGCGGCGAACGGGCTTGCCGCCACGGTGACGCCGACGACCGACCGGCGGGAGGCGCTGGCGGATGCGGATTACGTCCTGTGCATGATCCGGCAGGGCGGGCTGGAGGCGTTCCAGTCGGACATCGACATCCCCCTAAAGTACGGCGTAGACCAGTGCGTCGGCGACACGCTCTGCGCGGGCGGGCTGATGTATGCCCAGCGGACCATCCCGGCCATGCTGGACTTCTGCCGAGACATCCGGGAGGTGTCGAAGCCGGGCGCGGTCCTGCTGAACTATTCCAACCCGATGGCGATGAACACCTGGGCCTGCAACAAATACGGCGGGGTCAAGACCATCGGCCTGTGCCACGGGGTGCAGGGCGCACACTGGCAGATCACCCGCGCCGCCGAGCAGTGGGCGAAGGCGGAGGGGATGCTCGGGCCGGACAAGAAGCTGCACCGGCGGGACGTGGCGGCCGTCTTCGCGGGCATCAACCACCAGACCTGGTGCGTCCAGGCCGAGTGGAACGGGGTGGACCTGATCCCGAAGATGTACGAGATGATGGCGGCGGTGGAAGACTTCCGGATTGACGAGAAGGTGCGCCTGGACGTGCTGGAGCGGTTCGGCTACTACAGCACGGAAAGCAACGGGCACTTCTCCGAGTACGTCCCCTGGTATCGCAAGCGCGTCGGCGACATCCCCGAGTGGATCAGCCTGCGGTCGTGGATCAACGGCGAGACGGGCGGCTACCTGCGGGTCTGCACCGAGGGCCGGAACTGGTTCGAGCAGGACTTCCCGAACTGGATGGCGCAGGACCCGCCCAAGTTCACACCCGAGGCGCGGGGCGAGGAACACGGCTCGTACATCATTGAAGCATTGGAGACGGGTCGGGTCTACCGGGGCCACTTCAACGTGGTCAACGAGGGCCACATCACGAACCTGCCGGACGGCTGCGTCATCGAGATACCGGGCTATGTGGACAAAACGGGGATCAACATGCCGGTCATCGGCGACCTGCCGCTGGCCTGCGCGGCGACGTGTTCGGCCTCGGTCCGCGTGCAGGAGATGGGCATGGAGGCCGCCGTCAAGGGCGACGTCCTGCTTCTGAAGCAGGCGATGCTGCACGACCCCCTGGTTGGGGCCGTCTGCACCCCCGAAGAGGTCTGGCAGATGACCGACGAAATGCTGGTCGCGCAGGCGCAGTGGCTGCCGCAGTATGCGGGCGAGATCGCGGCTGCGGCGCGTCGCCTGGACGCGGCCGTTGCGGACGGGACGCGGGTCGCCCTGCGCGAGACCGAAGGCGCGGCGCGGGTGCATACGGCGACGGTCGCGGAGATGCAGGAGCGGGCCGCCGAGTCTCGGGCGAACGCGCAGGCCGCCGACAAGGGCAAGATGACGAAGACGGCGGCGGACGCGGCGCAGGCGGAGACCGGGCAGACGGCGGAGGACGCCGAGACGCCGGAGGAGATGATGCTGGCGGTGGACGCGGCGGCGTAGGAAGACCCGGCCCTGAAGGGCCGGGCTGCTCGTGAGTGAAAGCCCCTCCGGGGCTGGGGAGAAGCCACGACGGGCCGCCCTCAGCTCTGGAGGGGCTTTATGTCTTGTCGGCCGGCCTCAAGTGCGTACCGGATGAAGTCGAGCGTGCGCGCCGTGTCGCCGGGGTCGGCGGGCTGGCGGACTTTAGAAGACGGGTCCGGGCGCTCGTTCCAGGCGCACCCGATCAGCCCGGCCCATTGGTCATCCAGCGCCTCTTTGGCCCACTGCGCCCCGGCGAGCTTTGATCTGATGGTGCCGGTGTGGAGCGTGTGCAGCATCCGGCAGTAGCTCAGGACCGCGAACGGCTGCGCCCACCGGTTTTCGAGTCGGTAACGGCCATCGAGGATCTCCGCTCCCCATTCCCGCATCGTCCCCAAGACTTCGCGCCGCAGGTCTTCGGCGGTCACAGAGTCGATGAGCGTCTTAGCATCCGGCCCGGCCAGGGTAATCCCGTGCTCCCGCGTGACCCAGCGGACGACCAGGGTGTCATCATGGCTGGACCGGACAAGCACCTTGCTGGTGTTGTCCAGATACCAGGGCTGCGCGCCTGCCGGGTCGAGTCGTCTCAGCGCGGCCTCCGGGAAATAGGAGCCTTCCAGGTGCTTCGCCCAGGGGGACGGAAGATCGTAAATCCTGGCGTGGACCGCTTGCAGTCCCGCCAGTTGGGCGTCGGTGAGTTCCGCGCGAACCGCCACCAGGAAGTCTACGTCGCTGTCTTCGTCGAAATCCCCGACCGCGAAGGAGCCTTGCAGGTAAGCCGCGGTGAGGTCCGCGCCGAGGGCGGCCCGAACGCCGTCCAGCCACTCGGACAGGACGGCGTTCAACTCTGGAAAGGGTGTCGGGGATGGCGTCAGCATCGGGGCCTCACTCCTGCCCCTTCGCCGCCTGCCAGACCGTCTCCATCTCCTCTAAACTCAAATCGGAGACGGCGCGGCCCGTGTCGGCGGCGTGGCGCTCGATGTGTCGGAAGCGGGCGGCGAAGCGGAGGGTCATGCGGCGCAGGGCGTCCTCGGGGTCTATCTTGAGGTGCCGGGCGACGTTGACGAGGGTGAACAGTAGGTCGCCCAGCTCGTCGGCGGCGCGGGCGGTCTCGCCGCGCGCGATTTCGGCGCGCAGCTCGGCGATCTCCTCCTCGACTTTATCCAGGACTTCATTCACCGTCGGCCACTCGAAGCCGACCTTGACGACGCGCTTGGAGACCTCCAAAGCGCGCATCAAGGCGGGCAGGGCAGGCGGGATGCCGTCCAGGACGCCCACGCGGTCCTCGTAGCCGGGTTCGCCGCGCTTGATCTGCTCCCAGTTTTTTAGCACCTCGTCCTCGCCAGTGACGGAGAGGGTGCCGAAGACGTGCGGGTGGCGGCGGATCAGCTTCTCCACGATGGCGCGGGTGACGTCCCCGACGGCGAACGCGCCGGATTCGCGGGCGAGCTGGGCGTGGAAGACGACCTGGAGCAGCAGGTCGCCGAGTTCCTCGGCCAGTTTGGTGGGGCTGCCGCCGTCAATGGCCTCGACGACCTCATACGCCTCCTCGATGACGTACTTTCGGAGGGTCAAGGGCGTCTGGGCCAGGTCCCAGGGGCAGCCGCCGTCGGGGTCGCGCAGGCGGGCCATGACGGCGAGCAGGGCGCCGAAGTCGGCGGGCGAGGGGGCCGGGGGCGGAGCGGGGGCAAAGACGCGCAGGGGAATCCCCTCGCGCCGGACGGCTTCGGCCAGGAGGAGGCCCAAAGGGTCGCCCAGAAGGGGATGGCCGGGCAGGACGCAGGCGGCCTCGCCCGCGCGGGCGGCGTCCAGGATGAGGGCAGCGGCCTCGGCGTCGGGTAGGCCGTCCGGGGCGGCGTCAAAGGCGACGCCGCCCCCGGCTTGGAGCCAGAGGGCGGCGGGGTGCGAGGCCGCCCGGCTGAACCGGGGGCCGGGGACGTTTCGGAGGGCGTCCCAGGCTCCCAGGCTCAGCCCGTCACGGGTACCCGGAGGCCCCAGGCCGATCAGGGTCAGCATTCGTGCGTCTTCCCTTCCGGTGTCCTTACGGGTGGCCCGGCGCGAAAGGCGAGGCACCGCCGCCTGACGGCGGGGCCGGGGCCGGCTGCGTGAGCTGCTGGGCGAGCGTGGCGTACTGCGGTTCGTCGGCGGGGATGTTGATCTTGACGCCGCTCTGGAAGTCGCGCAGGGACTGCTGGAGCGTCTGCTGGATGTTTGGGTCGGCCTTGACCTTCTCCTGGAGCATCTGGGCGCGGACGAACTCCTTCACCTGGTCGAGTGTCAAGGTTTCCTTGCTCTTCTTGTCAACGACCTTGACCAGCCAGTAGGTGGGGCGGGCACCGGGTCCCTGTCCGGGCACGGTGAGGGGGGCAGTCACCGCGCCGACTTTGGCGTCCGCGATGGGCTTGATGACGGCGGCCAGGGCGGGCGGGATGGGGTCCAGGGGGACCCAGGTCGGGAAGTCGCCGTCGGGCGTGGATTTGTCCAGCGACTGCGACACCTGACTCTCGAAGGACTTGCCGCCCGAGATGGCCTTGGAGATCGCCTGCGCTTCGGGCAGGGTGCCGACGACGATCTTCTTGATGTGGACGCGCGCGGCGGTGGTGAAGGGCGGGGCGTCCTTGTGCGCGTTGTAGTAGGTCTGGACGTCGGCGTCGGAGACGGTCTGGCCCTTGGTCGCCAGCTTGAGCTGGGTGATCTGGGGCCGGAGCTGGAGTTGCTTGACCAGGTCGGCATTCAGGCCGGCGTCTTTGAGGGCCTCGTCGAAAGGCTTGACGATCTGGGTCTGCTTGATCGCCTTGAAGGCGTCGTACTGCCCGTTGATCTCCGCGTCGGTGGGGGCGACGCCCTGGTCCTGGGCCAAGCCCTCCAACATCAGGTTTTGCAGCATCTGCCCGAGGACGACCCGGCCCGCCTGCTGGCCGAGCGGGGCGAACTGCTGCGCGCTGGGGTTAGGCACATACCCCTGGAGCTGTGTGTAGAACTGGGACTGGCTAATGGAAAGGGTGTTACTTTTCGGCGTCGTGATCGTCGCCACGGCTCCAGTGCTGCCGGTGGGACTGGTGATGGAGCCGCCACCGCCGCCATCGGTCGCCGAGTGGTTGCAGCCGGCCAGGGTGAGGGTGGATAGGACGGCCAGGGAGGTGAGCCGCGCCGCGCCGCGTCGTGTCAATTGCATGATGGTTAAGAAGCTCCTTTGGATTGCGAAACAGGTTATAGCGATCGGTTCAGTGTAGATCGGTTCAGTGTAGATCGGTTCAGTGTAGATCGGTTTGGTATGGCGTTACAAAGCGCGCCGGGCGCGCAGGCTCAGGATCAGGTCCACTTCGCCTCGCCCCAGGCCCGTCCGGCGGGTGATCTCGGCGGGGTCGGTGACGCCCGCCTCCAGCAGCGCGTAAAGCGGCGCGTGGGCGGCGATCTCCGGTTCAGCCGCCTCCAGGTCCTGGGAGAAGACCGGGAAGGACGCCGACGGGGGCAAGGCGCTCAACGCGGGCATCGGAGCCGGTGCCGAGACAGGTGCCGGGACAGAAACCGATGCCGCCATGGGAACAGGCACAGCAGCCGGAACGATGCCCACCGGAGCGGCCTCGGGAGGAGGCGCAAAGGGCGGCATCGGCGACAATGACATGACTGTAGGGGCGGACGCCGGGGCAGGCATAGGTACCGGGGCAGGCGACGGCCTTACCTCCTGGAGCCTGCGCTCCGCAGCCTCCATGCGGGCGGCCAGATCCGTCACCAGGGCTTCCAGCGTGACACAGAGCTGTTCCAGTTCGCGTGCGTCGGCCTGCGCGGCGGCAGGCAGCGGCGGCGCGGGCCGGGAGGCGAGGTCGCGCCGGGCCAGCCACCACACGGCGCCGGTAAAAGCCAGGATCAAGAATTGGACGAGCAGCACTTCGATAGACACAGTTTATAGCAAGGTTCGTAAGTGGGCCGCGGCACTGGTCACAGGGCCGCTTGAAGCATCTTCCCAGACGACGTCTGGCGGCCCACCAGCAGAGTGATCAGGCGCGTCCCGTTCCGCCCGCGCAGGACGTCCGGTTTGAGCCACAGGCACAGCCGCCCCCCGCCGTCGGTCACGACCAGGCGGCTGACCGCGAGGATCGGGACGCCGGGGAAGACACCCAGCAGGGTCACGTCGCCGGGCGGCAGCTGGGCGGCCTCGGCCAGACGCCGCCCCTCCGCCTCGAAGGCCAGCGCGAGCGGCACACCCGGCGGCGGGGCAAGCCCACGCCGCGTCAGGGCCATCCGGCTCAGGACGGCGTCGCCGCCCCAGCGGACGCGCAAGTCGGGGACGCGCGGGGGGCGCAGCGCGCGGCACCGGGGGGCGTCCACGCCCCACCCCTTCAGCGCCCGGCCGGACTTCCCGCCCGGCAGCGTCAGGAGGCCGACGGGGCGGACGCGCACCGGCTCGGGCGGCAAGGCCAGAAACGAGTCTGGCAGTCGCACCACGAAGGCGGGCAAGAGCAGGTCCGCGTTCTCAACGCGCCCCGCTTTGGCCCGGAAGACCGTCATCGCGCGGCAGACAGACGGCGCGAGCGCCGCGCTGCCTTCCGCAAGGCGGGCGACGGGGAGCAGGTCGCCGTCACGCGCGCCCGCCCCGGCCTCGGGGACGGGGGCCTGCCGGGTCGCGCCCAGCGGCTTCCAGTCCCGCTCCCGCCCGCCAGGCGCGACCGGGGCCGGAGGGCCAAGCGGCGTGACGCGGACGCCGACCGCCGCCGTCATCTGCGATGGGGGCAGGTCCCGCACGGCGACACGGGAGGCCAGCCGCCCCAGAGCGCGGCGGACGGCCTGCCAGGCACGGCTGGGCGGCCCGGCGGCCTCCGGCAACGCCTCGGCAGGTCCTACGGCCCCGCCTCCTTGTTCTCGTCGTCCCATAGCATCTTGATCGCGGCCTCAACGCGGGCCAGCGGCTCGGTCGGGTCCATCGTCCGCCCGGCTTCAGTCAGCAGGCGGGTCGCCTCGGCCCGCAGGGCGGCGTCGCCCGGCATCGGCAGCCGGATTCGGACGGGGGAGCCGCTATCGGTGACTTGCAGGAAGTACTCGGTGTCGGAGATGTCCTGGACCGCGCCGAACTCCTTCAACGGCGGGACGCGCGCGCCGAGCATCAGGAGGACGCGCTTGCCCGCCGCCGCGACCGTGTCCAGCAGGGCAGGTTCCGAGACGACGAACAGGTCCGGCTTCTGTTCCAACCGCCCGATCAGGTTGCCCGCGATGACGTCCCCGTGGATGTATTTTTCAAGCACGTCGCCGTACAGGATGCGCTGCAACTTGGTGGCGCGCACCGGCTCGGTGTAGCGGAATTCCAGGGGCAGCCCGTGGACGTCCGTCACCATCGCGCCGCCCATGAAGACGTCCTCGGCCACGGACAGGGACAGGACATAGCCGATACTGAGTTTCGCCGCCGCCATTGGCTTTCCCGCCCGCCCCTCTCGCCATCCCCATTGTCTACCGCGACGGCCTGCCGCCGTGTTCCCGCTTAGTGTAGCCTATTCGGGGCGAGGTGTCAAGCCTGGGGGCAAACCTGGGGCCGAAGGCAAGGCCGTTGACAGGGGGCGGACAATCAAGTATGATGAGGCGACGGCGGTAGACATGGAGGTGATGGCCAATGATCGCCATTGCGGAGTTACGGAAGACGGCGCGCGAACACCTGCGCCTGGCGGGGATACTGCACAAGAACCGCGCCCTATGACGGCGCGGTCTATCACTGCGGCTACGCGGTCGAGATCGCGCTGAAGACGCGCCTCTGTCGCACACTGCGCTGGGCGGGGTTCCCCGGGTCGGCGAAAGAGTTCCAGAACTTCAAGAGCCTCCAGACGCACAATCTGGAGACGCTGCTGAGGTTCTCGGGCGTGGAAAGCCGCGTCACGCTCGCCCTTGATGCCGAATGGTCACAAGTCAAGGAGTGGAACCCGGAGCAACGCTACGACCCGGTGGGAACACAGACCGCCGCCGACTCCGGCGACATGATCACTGCGACCCGGAAGATTTTGAGGACGGTACTATGACTCTTTTCGACAAGCTTCAGCAGGCAGAAAAGGAACTCTCGCAGGAATGCGGAGGGTTCACCCTCTTCGGCCTGTTCGAGCGCCGCAATCTGATTGGCAGATGGGACGTAGTCATGTCCGCTCCGTGGCTCGGGACAGACTATGCGGCACGCAAGTGGATGGTGAAGAACTTGCAGTGGCGCTTCACGGACGAGGAATGGCTGAAACTGGCCGGCGTCATGCCGCTGAACCCAGAGGGGGAGTTCGTCACGGGGATCGGTCTGCTGTACCCGATGGAACACGGGCTGAAGCACATCCCGAGCATCATCCTGAGCGAGCAGGAGATCAACCGGGGCGTCATCATCACGGCGAACCCCAGGCAGTCCGCGCGCCGGAGCCGGCGGCCCTGGCGGCCTAAAAGAACACGGCAAAAAGAAACGGATGTTCGGGGAACAAAACGGGGGCCGGCGTCGTTTAAACCAGTGTGAGCCGCCGCCGATCCTCAGTGCCGAGGGTGGGCGGCAGCCCTAGTCCAGCGAAGCGGCCCGGCGGGCGCAGACCAGCCCGCCGCATCGCCGCCCGGTGCCCCGGTGGCCCGTACAGACGCGGGCCGGCGCGGGCGGATCGTCCGCTTCGCCTGCGAGTTTTTATCTCCCGAAGGCGGACGCAGGTGGGGTGACGGTTGACAAACCGTGCCCCCTGCGTTATAATACCTCTGCCCCATTCGAAAAAGCCGAAGTGGCGGAATGGCAGACGCGGAGGTCTCAAAAACCTTTGGGGGCAACCTCGTGGGGGTTCGAGTCCCCCCTTCGGCAGTAGGAAAGACGCACGGCAGCCGCCGGACCTCAGGATGAGGTCCGGCGGCTGTTTTTGTTTCTGTCGCTTCCGGGGTCAAGGGGAAGCGGCGGGGGCGCTCTCGGCCATGATGTGGTCCACGACCCAGCCGGACGGGGTGCGGTGGAGGTGGACCGACTGCGGGACGACGTGGGCGGGACTGTCCCGGACGGCCTGTTTGGTGGCGACCGAATACTCGGTCTGGCTCCAGGTTTCCGAAACCTCCACCTGCGCCTCGGAGCCGTCCGGGGCGAGGGCGAACGGGCCGAACCGCTGGCTCAGAAGGCGGCCCTCGGAGAAAACCCCCTGACGGCGCAGCGACTGGAGGGCGGTCAGTTCGCGCTGGAGGGCGTCCCCGGAATAGCAGGGGAACAGCGGGGCCGGGTCGAGGTCATGGAAGGACCGGCTCTCGGCATCATCGGCCCGGCGGATGGCGGCGGCGAGGTCCGCCTGCGAACCCGACTGCGGGCTGGGGCTGGGGCGGGCGGCCTGACGGGAACGGCCCGCGAGGGTGAGCGCGGTGCGGGCGAAAGCGAGCAGCACGATGAGGACGAGGACGGCCCCTAGCGCCCCGAAGACGGTCCAGACGACGGCGGCGCGTGTCCCGCCGCGCGGGGACGGGGCCTGGGTGTCGGGGACGAGCGGCCGGCCGTCGTAGAGGCAGAAGCGCAGGGCGGCGTCGCTAAAGATGCGCCCGCACTGCGGGCAGCGCATCATGGCGTCGCCGCCCCTTCTGTTGTCGCCCCCTCCATCCCCGCCGGCCTCAGTGTGCCCACTGCGGCGCGCTCCACCTGAGCGGCCTGCACCTGCTTGATGCCGTCCTGGATGAAGCCGAGGATCGCCAGCCAGGCGACGACGATCAGCCCGGACAGCAGCACATAATAGATCAGCATCGGCAGGGGGACGATCAGTTCGATGTCCCAAAGCGTGTGCAGGCCCATCGCCAGGAACAGGACGCGCAGGAAGCGGCCGTCGCCGAGCATGGCATACTGGAACGGCCGATCGCCCTTGACCTTCCACAAGGCCGCGCCCTCCAAAGCCGCCCACGCGACGTGGCCGCCGGGCGCGAGTACGCCCCGGAGCAGGATGGTGTGCTGGATGGCGTCGAAGTCTATGTGCAGGCCGCCCGTGTCGGTCACGGCCAGGCTGCCGAGCAGGGCCTTCAGCGCGTAGCCGGCCGACTCGAAGCCCGCGAAACCCGCCCCGATGGCCCCGCCCAGCAGCAAACCATTCAGCGTCCAGCGGTACTTCGGGTGGCTGGCGAACAGCAGCAGGGCGGCGGCCTTGCCGACCTCCTCGATGACGCCCGGCAGGCCGCCCCCGAACAGCCCGTAGCCGAAGAGGCTGACGATCAGGGACAGGACGCCGCCGATGAGGATGGCCCGGAAGACCTGGTAGAAAGACACGTTGCGCGGCACGTTCATCTCGAAGTAGAGGACGACCACGGTCAGCGGGATGGCGAACGAGCCGAGCAGGATCAGGCCGGGCAGGCAGTTGGGGTTGCCGAACTCCTGCACCCCGAAGAAGAAGCCGCCGTAGGCCAGCAGGGACAGCAGGAGGATTTTGAAGAACAGCCACGGCTTGGGCCAGACGGCGGGAACCGCCTCGATGGGAGGGGTCGTGGCCCGGCCCCCGACCAGGAAGAAGTCTTCGACGTCCTCCTCGGTCCGCTTCTCCAGGACGGAGGAGAACATCTCGCGGGCGTCCAGGCCCTCCACGGGGCTGACGCCCGTGACCGCCCCCACGCGCTGGTTGAGCGCCTGGAACCAGCTTCCCGCCGGCAGCGCCCCGCCGGGCAGCGCCCCGCCGGGCAGCGCCCCGCCGGGCAGCGCCCCGCCGGGCAGCGCCCCGCCGGGCAGCGCCCCGCCGGGCGGCGGCCCGGCGGCCCGAGGCGGGATCGTGCCGTTCATCGGGCCGGGGGCGGGGACCGCTTCGCCCTGCCAGAGCGACCGGCCCACACGGAGCTGACCGCCGGGCGGCAGCGTACCTTCCGCTTGTGCCGCCCCGTTCAGGAACAGCGGAGCGCCGTCATGCGACCGGAAATAGAGGTAGCCGTTCTGGAAGACGAAGTCCGCATGGGCGGGCGCGGCGTCGGGGTCGTCGGAGAGCAGGCCCGAATGCAGGGCCGTCCCCAATGTCACGCCCGACGCGCCCAGCACGAACCGCTTGCCCGCGTCCGGCCCCGCCACACAGGCCAGGACAACGCTCGGGCCGGGGCCGCCGGGTGGGGGGCCGACGGGCGTCGGGACTGGCGGCGGGGGGCCGCTCGGGGCGGGTGCCGCCAAGGGAGCGCCGCAGCGCCCGCAGAAGGCGGCATCGGGCGGGTTGGGGAGGCCGCAGCGGGGGCACGTCATCGGCTCTCGCGCGCTCCATTCGTGGGGGAGGTGTGCATGGCCTTGATTCTACCCCAAGCGCGGGCCTGCGCGGACACTCTGGGGAAAGTAGGCTGAGACACGAATAAGAATAGCAGCCGGGTATCAGGGGCGAGCCTCTTCTCGCTCCCGCTTCTTTTCTTCCTCCGACCAATACTGGTCCCAGCATCGGACTTCGTCCAGCGCCAGAACGCAGTCCTCGCTCCCTTCACCGTTCACCCAGATGTTGAACTCGACCAGAAGATCGCTCCATTGTCCGTTCAGGGGCAGATCGAAGCTGACATCACCGGCGAGGCCGGTCTTCTCAGGGTTGTACCACTTCACCTCCCGTGTCGGTACATGACCGAGTGTGATGGCAGCATCAGGGGAAGTCACTTTGAATGAGCGTGTACCAGGATAAAGTTCGAGCGGGCGGTAACTCGCGAGAGCAAGATCCAGCCGCTCCGGTGTCCACACTTCATACCCGTCGAGGGCGATTGCGGTGAAGGCGGCTTTCGTCCCCGACGCTGCCCACAGGTCTATCCATGCTTCTACGACTTGTAAGACATGTTCGTTGGGAGAGTCACAGGGGAAATATATCATGGGGTTTGCGCGCCGTTGACCCTCCCCCGTCGAGCCGCTGGGCGACGTTGCCGCGCTCGTCGAAGGTGTAGAAGACGCTGGCGTTGGTGGCGGCGGTGTGGCGGGAGACGAGGCCCTGCGCGCCGAAGGTGTTGACGGCCTGGAGGTTGCCGTTGGCGTCGAGTTCGGCTATGGGGTCGAACATTCACCGGGGGAGAGGCCAGCACTACTCCCTAGTTCTCTCCCAGAGACTCGACTACGCTTTTTGGCTCTCGTCTGAGAAACCCGTAGTAGTATATTTCTCCCCCACCCGCGTTGTGTGTATGAAGATTGTAGCCATCCACATAACCTACGCCAATATCCCACTCGTCATGAGGAACGATGCTCAATCTGTCCCCATGAGAAATCCAGTAACAACAGACCAGGGTCGGGATCAGAATGATGAGCGCAAGCAGGGCGGCGATGGACTCAGAAATCGATGGCCGCCTCACGCCCTTTGCGGGTAGCTTTGTTTTCACGAAAGATGATCTCCGTCGCGGCCTCGGAGGAGGGCGGGACATGAAGGAGGGCGGGGGGATCCCGCCCCTACACGAGCCAGGTCACTGGCGCATCGCCCTGGCGTCGTGGCTGGGTTTCCTGACCCTCCTTGCCAGTGGCTATGCCCCTCCGAAGCCCCAAATGGGCGGCCCACCGGCGGTTTAACGCCGGGCGCCTTCGGGGCCGAACCCCCTGGCTTCACCGGGGGGGCGCGTTGTAAGAAAAAAGGGCGCGATGGATCGCGCCCTACGGGATGCCCTTGCGGGCCGTTTTGAGAAGCAGGAGTGCCGCCGGGTTTCATTGCTGAAACCCGGCGGCTTTCTTTGTGTCCCCTCTCGGTCCGCTAGGAGCCGGGATGGGGGACGACTATGGAGACGGCGGAGTAGGCGTAGATCCAGTAACCGGAGCCGGGCTGGAGGGAGCCGTTCGTCTGGAGGACGACGTAGGCACCGCCGCCGCCGTTGGCAGACGGGCTGAAGCTGTAGAGGATCGAGCTGAGGAACAGGGGCGTCCCGGCGGCGCCCGAAACGGCGGAGGCGAAGGGGAGCGCGATGCCGCCCGAAGAGACAGTCAGGGAGCGGAGGCTGACCGGGACGAGGAACGGGTCGCCGATCATGTTCCAGCCGGGCAGGAGCGGGATGGTGAAGTCCGCCGTCGGGTCGGCGGGGGTGCCGACGCGGGTGAGGGTGACGGCGGCGGGCAGGTGGACAAAGTAGCCCCGGCCCAGGCGGAGGGCGTCGGCGGGGGCGGTGGGCGTGATGGCGTACTGGCTGACCGTGCCGTCCCAGGTGGCGAGGCGGACGTTGGTGTAGCCGAAGAGGGTGTCCAGCGACTGCCCGGAGTAGTCGTAGGGGACCGAGATCATGTTCAGCCCGGCGGGGAAGGAGGTGCCGACGGCGTTCGTGACGGTCAGGGTGGCCGTCCGCGTCTGGCCGCCGACGACGGCGGCGATGGTGGCCGTGCCTGCCGTGGGCGTCCCGATGGGGAAGGAGGCCGTCGTCGTACCGGGCGCGACGGTGGCGGTAGCCGGGAGCGTCTCGGCGGCCCCGAGCTGGGAGAGGGTGACGACCAGGCCGCCGGGCGGCGCGGGAGCGTTGACGGTGACGGTCCCGACGGTCGCCACGCCGGCGATGACGGCGGACGGGTTGATGGTCAGGTTGGTCGCCTGGATCGGCTGGATGGTGAGGTTCGTGGTCTTGCTGATGCCGTCCAGGGTGGCGGTGAGCGCGTCCACGACCGGGGCGGCGACGACGACCGTGGTAACCGGGAAGGTGGCCGTGGTCGCGCCGAGCGGGACGGTCGCGGTGGCCGGGACGGTCCCGGCCGCAGCCCCGCTGGCGAGGCTGACGGCCAGCCCGGCGGCGACGGCGGCGGGCGAGTCGAGCGTCACCGTGCCGACGGCGGGTGCGCCGCCGGTGAGGCTGGCGGGCGCGACGGAGACGCCGGTGATGCGGGCGGAGCGGACCTCAAGCCGCGCCTGCTGGCTGACTCCGCCGAGGGTGGCGGTGATGGTCGCGATCAGAGTCTTGGGCACGGGCTTGGTGGTGACGGAGAAGGTCGCCGTGGTCCCGCCCGAGGGGATCGTCACGCTGGCGGGGACGACGGCGGCCGGGTTGTCGCTGCTGATGGTCACGACCGCGCCCGCGGCGGGGGCGGCGAAGGTCAGGGTCAAGGTGCCCGTGGAGGTCTGGCCGCCGGGCAGGGAAGACGGGGCGAGGACGAGCCGTTCCAGGGTCGGGGCGAGTACGGTCAGCGGGGCGGTCACGCTGACGCCGCCCGCCGAGGCCGTGAGCGTGGCGATGACCTGCTGGGTGACCGGGCTGGTCGTGACGGTGAAGGTCGCCGAGGTCGAGTTGGCCGGGATGGTGACGCTTGCAGGGACCTGGGCGGCGGCGTTGCTGCTGCTCAGGGCGACGGCCAGGCCGCCCGCCGGGGCGGGGCCGGCCAGTGTCACGGTGGCCGTGGAGGACGCGCCGCCGTCAACGCTGTCGGGAGACAGGGTCAGGGTCGTGGGCACGATGGCGACCGGGGCCGCATCCACTTCCAGCGGGGCGCCCAGGCTGCTGCCCTGGTAGGCGGCCGTGATGGTGACCGTGGTGGTCGTCGTGACGGCGGTGTCGATGGTGAAGGTGGCGGTGGTCTGGCCGGCGGCGACTGTGACACTGGCTGGGACGGGCGCGACCGTGGCGTCGGTCGTGGTCAGGGTGACGACCGCGCCGCCTGCGGGCGCGGGGTTGGCGAGGGTGACAGTGCCCGTGGCTTGCAGGCCGCCGACGACCATGCCCGGCGTCTGCGCCACCGTGGCGACCAGCGTCAGGCTGGCGATGGCGGTGCCGGTGGTGTTGGGCGCGGGCGCGAACAGCGGGAGCAGGCCCGCGCCGTTATAGGACCCCCACCCCGTCGCGACATCGTAGCCGGTCAGGGCGTGGTAGAAAAGGTTGGTGCTGTTGTCGTTGACGTCGTGGAAGCCCGTACTGTAGTTCGTGCCCTTCCCGATCTTATAGATCAGGGGGTTGGCGAAGCCGAGGAGCGGCTCGCCGTATTTCACGCGCTGCTGGTTGGCGAGGGCGGCGAAGGCCGCCCAGAGCGGGGCGGCGGCGCTGGTGCCGCCGACGCCGCCCCACTGCCCGCCCACATAGATGGCATAGCCGGTGTTCGGGTCGGCGTCCAGGGAGACATCGGGGACGTTACGCATCACGGTGGACGCGGGAGGCTGGCCCACCCCGCGCTGATAATCCGGCAGGGTCCAGACCTTGCTGATGCCGCCACCGCCGCCGGAGCCGAAGCTGCTGCGCGAGTCGGGCGTGGGGTCGCCCCAGGTAGATTCCGAGGCATACGGCCCGCCGGCGCGGGTCACGGACAGCGTGGTGCCGCCGACGGCGGTGGCGAGGGGCTGGGAGGCCGGGTCGCTGACGCTGAGGGTCGCGCCGTCCGTGTACGCGCCGCTGTCCCCGGAGGCGATGAAGACGCTCTGGCCCTGCATCGCCATCTGCATGAGGGAGGCATTCTCGGCGTTGAGGCTCGGCATGTCCGTCTGATCTTCCCCAAGACCCCAGGAGATGCTGACCTCTTTGGCGCGGTTGTCGTCGGCGATCTTCTGAAGCACGTCCAGGCCGCCCTGGTTGCTCAGGGGAGCCTCATAGACGATGATCTTGCTGGCACCGGGTGCCACGGCGTTCATCATCTGGATGTCCAGCACCACTTCGACGGAATTCGGCCCGGCGACGCCGCTGTATCCATCCACGAGGACATTCTCCAGCGTGACGGGGTTCAGGCCGTAAGTGCTGTCGTAGAAGGAGATGTCGCTGGCCTGGTAGCCGTCCAGCTCATACAGGCCCATGGTCTGGCCCGCGCCGGTGAGGGGCGTCCGGTCCAGGTTGTAAGCGGCCTTGATGTCGTGGGGCGTGAGTTCGCCGGTATTCGGGTCCGTGCCGATACCCAGGGGCGCATCGGAGCCGCCGAGGGCGGGGAAGAGGGAGAAAGGCTTGAAGGCAGGCTCAAAGGCGGGCCTGAGCGTGCCGCCCGGCGCGGAACCCGGACGGCGAAGGAAAGGGTGCGGGACGGCGGCGTCGCTGAGGCCGATGACGCCCGCCAGACGTCCCACGAGGGAGACGGGGATGGCAGGGCCGGCGTCCGGCGCATGGAAGACGCGCCCGTCGGCGGCCTGGTAGCGGACCATGTGAAGGGCGAACGCCGACTCGACGGCGGCGGTCGGCCCGGAAACCGAGAGCAGCAGGCGGCTCGGCGTCGTGTGGGTGACGGTCAAGCCGTGTGCGCGGGCGAAGGCGGCGACGGCGTCATAGGACTCCTGCGTCGGGCCGTAGCGGCGCGCGAACTCGTCGGTCGTGATATACTTCTGGTAGAGCGGGTCGGCGGAGTCATACAGCCGCCCCACGAATTCCTGCGCCCCGGCGGGGTCGCGCATCGGCAGGGACAGGGAGAGCGTCATGGTCTGGCCGCTCGGGGCGCGGCCCAAGGCCCGCGCGCGCGCCACAGCGGCGGCGGGGACGTGGCCGGGCAGTCGCACCGTAGCGGGGGCGGGGGCGGCCTGTGCCGCCGTCCGTCCGCCGAGAAGGGCGAGGCTGAACGTGAGGGCGAGCAGGGCGAGTAGCAGGCACCGGCCCCGGTGCATCGGCGGGAATGAGAGTTTCACAGAATAGGAGTCCTTTGGCGCTTGGATTGACGGCGTTAGGTTGTCCTATACGGTATCACACCTGAGCGGTTTTGTCAAGAAGGGCGGCGGTAATTCTATGAAAACAGCCCGCGAACACGGTCAGGGGGCGGTACGCACGTCGCGCAGATATTTCACATGGCCGTCGAAGAAGACCCGGTTCCGACCGCCGAAGTGGACGCCGCGCCCTTTGAACCCGGCGGGGGCGGGCGACGTGGAGGGGAAGTAGGGGTCCACGGCAAGCTCCAGGTCGGCCTCGCTGCCCGGTACGGGCGGGACGATGGTCGAGTCGTGGACGACGGGGGAGTTCCAGTCGTCGATGTCGCTGATGCACTGCTGCGGCAGCTTGCCCCAACACTCGGAGGGCTTGGAGAAGTCGGGGCGGTCGAAGCGCCACATCCAGTACCGCGTCGTCAGGCCGCCCGGCGTCGTCTCGGCGACCCGGTTGTAGCCCGCCGGGTCGGCCTGGTCGAGGGCGGACCCCTTGACGCTGGGGCAGGACCACACGCCGTCGCCTTTAAGGAAGGGGTTCAGGACGGTCGCCGCCCAGCCCGCACGCGGGTCGGAGCCGGGAAACGACCCGGCCCCCCAGAGGGGGCTGCCGCCGGGCATGTTTTTCAGGTCGCGCCGGTCCGGAAGGCGCTCGTCGCTGTCCTGCTCGTACTGGACCATCGCCAGGCCGATCTGCCGTAGATTGGACTCGCAGGCCGCCCGGCGGGCGTTCTCGCGGACGCGCTGGAAGACAGGGAAGAGGATGGCGGCGAGGACCGCGATGATGGCGATGACGACGAGCAGCTCGATTAAAGTAAATCCGGGCGTGAAGCCTCGACGGTTAATGGCAGGGCGGTAGAGCATGACAGGGTTTGAACGCGGGCGGGAGTAGGAGGGGTTCCCGACCCTCACGCCGTCGCCCCGCCGCACGAGGAACCCGCCCCCGCCGTACAGCCGAAGCAGTGCGGGCCGACGGCGATCTCGCGGCTCTGCAAGGCAAGACCGTCGAAGTCACGGATGTGGCGGGGCTGGCCGGTGACTAGGGGCAGGTCGAGCATCTGGTTGAAGTCGCAGTCGTACAGCAGGCCGTCCCAGCCGACGCTGACGAGGCTGCGGCACATGACGCCGGATGCGGCGGCGGGGTTGAAAGCCTGGACCAGCTTCTCCATGTACCGCTCGTGGTTGCCCGACCGCTCCAGGAAGTGCAGGAACCGGGAGATGGGCATGTTGGTGATGGTGTAGAGGTGCGTGAAGGCGATGCCATAGCGCCGGCCCAGCTCGCGCTTATACTCGGCCTCGATCTCCCCCTGGGCGGGCGGCAGGAAAGCGCCCGTGGGGTTGTAGACGAGGTTAAGGGGGGGACCACTGTCACGGGCATAGCCCAATGAGTTCAAGAGGCGCAGGCCCTCGACGCTGAGGTCGAACACGCCCAGGCCCCGCTGGGCGTCGGTGCGCTGGGCGAGGTAGTAGGGCAACGAGGCGACCACCTCCACGTCGTGGCCGCGCAGGAACCGGGCGGTGTCCTCCTGCCCCGGCTCGAACAGGACGGTCAGGTTGCACCGGTCAATGACGTGCCTTCCTAATGCTCTGGCCTCGGCCACCAAGTACCGGAAACTCGGGTTGAGTTCCGGGGCACCGCCCGTAATGTCCAGCGTCCTGATGTCCGGGTTGCGGCGCAGGGCGTCAAGGACCTGAGCGGCCGTCTCGGCCGTCATGCTCTCGGTGCGGTTCGGCCCCGCCTCGACGTGGCAGTGCTTGCAGGCCTGGTTGCACCGCTTGCCGACGTTGACTTGCAGCGTCTCGATATTCGTGGCGGCCAATGGCCACAGGCCCGCGCCGGTGAGTTTGTCTTGAAAGGTGATGCCGGTCATGCCTCCTTTAACGGAACAAGGCGGCGGATTGTTCCGCCGCGAACCCTTTTCGGCACACCCCGCGTTACAAACGATATGAGAAGACGTGCATTCACGCTCACCGAACTCCTAACCGTCGTCGGCATCCTCGCCCTCCTCGCCGCCCTTCTGCTGCCGGTCCTCGGCACGGTGCGCGAGAACGGGCGGCGCACGGCCTGCCAGAGCAACCTGCGCCAGATCGGGCTGGCGATGCAGCAGTACCTCCAGGACAACGACCACCGATATTTGCCCGCAAACATTGGGTTCCCGCACCCGCACCCGCTCCTGGCTTATGTCGGCGACAGCGCCGTGTTCCTCTGCCCGACCGTCAGCGAGGCGCAGCAGGAGCGGTTAGGGCAGGAAGGCGGAGTCTCACTGGACTACCAGTACGACGAGTTCCGCCTCCTCACCCGCTCCGCGCCCTATGACCCCTGGTACGCGATCTCCGATTCGGCGGTCGCCCATCCGGCGGCCTTGTGGCTCTACAAGGACAGCACGCAGACGCTGACCCTCTGGCGCAAACTGCTCGCACCCTGCGGGCACCCAGTCATTGGCAGCACCCTACACTCGGGCGGCGGCAACTATCTGTTCGCGGACGGCCATGTGCGCTGGCTGACGCCGGAAGGCTTCGCCACTGTTGCCTGCATCAACGGACCGCTCCCGCCCCCATTCACCGATAACAATGGCGAGTAGGTGAATGACACAGCAAAGGGGCAGGCGGCTGATGCCGCCCGCCCCTCTGGGCCGCTCCGTGTATGAAGGATGATTGGAGCGGCACGGCCTCGTCTCAGACGCCCGAACTAGCCGGGCAACAAGACGGTGTCCACGACATGGATGACGCCGTTGGACTGCATGACGTTGGGGATGGTCACATGGGACACGTCGCCCTTGGCGTCCTTGATGTTGAGGCCGCTGCCCGCCTTCATGAAAGTGAGCGTGCCGCCCTCAACAGTCTTCAGGGTGGCCTTGCCGTGGCCCTTCTTCACCAGGCCGAGCAGGTCGGCGGCCGTGTAGCGGCCCGCGACGACGTGGTAGGTGAGGACTTTGGCGAGCGTCGCCTTGTTCTCCGGCTTCAGCAGCGTCGGCACCGTGCCCGCGGGCAGTTTGGTGAACGCCTCATTGGTTGGGGCGAATACGGTGAACGGCCCCGCGCCTTCCAGGGTGTCCACCAGGCCCGCCGCCTTCACTGCGGCCACCAGCGTCGTGTGGTCCTTGGAGTTGACGGCGTTCTGGATGATGTTCTTCGTGGGGTACATCGCCGCACCGCCCACCATCTTCGTGCCGCCCATCTTCATCCCGCTCATCTGGGCCGTCGCCGGCATGGAGAGCGCGCCCAGGCTGACCAAAAGGGCTGCGCCCAGGCCGAGCGTCGTTCTGGTGTTCATTCTGTTCTTCTCTTTTCTAGATCGTTCGGAAACCGCCGCGCAGTGAGGATTCTCAAAGGCCGCAGGCTACTGTTATGTTATACACCAGACCGGGGGCAGGATAACGGGGTGGATTAACTGGGGGTTACAGCAACAATTAACAGAAGATTACAAGAACGGCGGCGGAAGATGCACAGCAAGGGAGTATATCGTTAGACAAGTGGGTATCAGTAGCATGGGAACGCTTTTTCACGTCCCATCGTCGTCTTTTTAGAAAAGAGAACACCTCGATGCTACACCCCACCCGCAAGGCGGCCCTCCCCGTCGCTGCCCTGCTGGCCGCCTCCGCGCTGACTTTCGCGGCACCCGCCCCGGTACGCGCGGCGGACATCGTTCAGACGGCCACGAAGGCCGGACAGTTCAAGACCCTGGTCGCCGCCCTGAAGGCCGCCGGCCTGGTCGCGACCCTGAAGGGGGCTGGCCCGTTCACGGTCTTCGCCCCCACCGATGCCGCCTTCGCCAAGCTGCCCCCCGGCACCGTGGCGACCCTGCTGAAGCCGGCGAACAAGAAGACGCTGATCAAAATCCTCACCTACCACGTCATCGCCGGGGCGGCCGTGAGTGCCAAGCAGGCGATGGCGATGACGGATCCGACCTCCCCGCCCACCGTGGAAGGCGCGACCTTGCAGATCAAGACGGTCAACGGCAAGGTCATGGTCAACAACGCCACCGTCGTCAAGGCGGACGTCAAGGCCAGCAACGGCGTCATCCACGTCATCAACACGGTCCTGATGCCGCCGAAGTAGCACGGTCCCCGCGCATCCTAAGCGCCGGACGGAAGAGCCGCCGGGGTCGTGTGACCCCGGCGGCTCTTCCGCGTTGGCAGAGGCAGGCAAACAAAAAAGCCACCCGCGAGGGGTGGCTTTTTGCTTCTCTGGACAGTGCGCCCGGCGGGGCTCGAACCTGCGGCCTCTTAGTCCGCAACCAAGTGCTCTATCCACTGAGCTACGAGCGCGTACTTACCAGAAGTGGTCTTCAGCCATCAAACAGCCTTTGGTCTGGCTGTTTTTGGTTGGCTGATAGCGTATCGTAATTGCCGTCTTACGATGAAAGTGTTCTGACTCAAGCCAAACGATCTTGTCTATCTTCGGCAGGTAGACCAGGAGGACGTCCACTTCCTGGGCCGTATAGAACTGGCTGCCGGCTTTGTTGCCGCGTGTGATCTTTCTCAGATTGAGGAAGACGACGCCTGATGCCTGAGAGCATTTGGCATCCGCGTACTTCACCTGCGCCCGGACAAGGCGCTCGCCGCAGTCCACAACAAGGTCGTAGCGGCAGTTTGCCATCGTCGGCTCGCTGAGGCTGATGTTCCGCTCCAGCGCAAGTTGCTTTACTTTGAGCATGGCGTATTCGCCCTTGCCGTTCGTGTCCATCCTTAGAACCTCCCAGCCTTATGACTTCCGAGGCGACGAGGAACATTATACCGAACCAAACGGGTCCTGTCAAGTGGCGGGGCGCGAAAATAATCGCGGAGAGGCATCGAATCGGAAGTGAACCCGTTGACATCAACTGCGTCCAATGCCATAATAGGGTTAGCAAGTCTCCGACTAGATTGGTCGGAGATAGGCACAGTTAGAGAAGGTCGCTCCAATGGCAGTCAGCATACAGCACAACAGCGTACAGACACGGTTCCGATACGCCCGGCCGGTCCTCATCGGCCTGGCCGCCCTGCTGGTCGTCGGGGTCCTGGCCTGGCAGGCGTTCACGGCGGGCATGACGCCCGATCCAACGGTCAAGGGCCTGAGTCCTGCCGCCATGATCGTCAGTACCGGCATCCTGGTCTTCCGGGAGGGGCTGGAGGCGATCCTCGTCCTGGCCGCAGTGACGGCGGGCATGGCACGGGGCGCACAGAGCGCCGCACTGCGAGCCGTCCCGGTGGGCGGGACGGCGGCGTTCCTCGCGACGGTCGCCACCTGGTTTGCGGTCGTGGCGGTCATCGCCCATGTCAACGCGCCGGAGTACGCCGTGCAGGCGGCGACCGGGCTGTTGGCGATCGCGGTGCTGCTGGTCGTTATGAACTGGTTCTTCCACAAGTTCTACTGGACCGGATGGATCGCTAATCACAGCAACCGGCGCAAGCAGATCATGGACTCGGCGGCCTCGGGCACGGCGGGGACATTTTGGGGTCTGGCCCTGTTGGGCTTCACGGCGATCTATCGGGAGGGATTCGAGGTCGTCCTGTTCCTGCAAGACCTGCGGCTTCGGGCCGGGAACGTCATTGTCGCCGAGGGCATGGCGGTCGGGCTTGTGCTGACCTTGATAGTCGCCGTGCTGACCTTCATCGCCCATAAGAAGCTGCCGTACAAGAAGATGCTCGTCGTGACGGGCGTCCTGCTGGGTATCGTCCTGCTCATCATGGTCGGGGAGAGCGTCCAGGAGATGCAGCAGGCCGGGTGGATCGCGACCACGGGCATCGGTTTCACGCTGCCGGGCTGGCTAGGGCTGTGGTTTTCGGTCTTCCCGAATGTGCAGAGTCTGGCGGCGCAGGCCCTGGCGGCGGCCATCGTGGTCGGCTCCTATCTCTCCGTGCCGTATGTCCGCGCCCGTGGCCGAAGCATGGCAGCGGCGTGACGCTCGCGGTGGGATTGCGGGCTGGGCTGAGGCTTGAAGCGGTTTCAATCGCCTGGATGGTGGTTGAGGCTTCTATATCGGTCGGGGCCGGCGTAGCCGCCGGGAGCCTGCTCCTAGCGGCGTTCGGCGTGGACAGCGTGATCGAGGTGATCTCGGCATCCCTGCTGTTCTGGCGTTTGCGCCGGGAGGCGGCGGGGCTGCTTCCTGGCGAAGAAGCCGTGGGGGCTATGGAGCGGAGGGTTTCACGCGCCTCCGGGCTTCTGCTGTACGCCCTGAGCCTGTGTGTGACGATCATGGCTGTTTATGGCCTGACGCACCGGCATCGAGCAGGAACGTCTTGGCTAGGCATCGGTGTTGCTCTGATAGCCGGGTTCGGGATGCCCGTGCTGGCGAAGGCGAAAATCCGTGTCGCGGACGCTATCGGCAGCCGCGCCTTGCGGGCGGACGCGGTGGAGACGTTCACCTGCGGTTACCTGTCCTGGGCTTTGCTCGCGGGGCTTGCGGCGAATGCGGCCCTTCACTGGTGGTGGCTGGATGGTGCCGCCGCCCTGGCGATCGTCCCTCTCCTTGCCAAAGAAGGAAGAGAGGCCATGACCGGCGAATGTGGCTGTCACGGCGAATGAATTGACTGCACGACTATGACAAAGCCTGATGAACAATTGAAGCGCACACCATCGCTGTTGTGCCGCTGGTACGCCTCGCAGAAGGCGTCGCGGCTGGCGGCCGAGGTCTCGGAGTTCCGCACCGACGAAACCGGCCACACCGAGATGCCCCTGAGCCGGATGCGGCCCGGCGAGTTCGGCCACGTCCGCGGCCTGCTGCCCGGCTGCGAAGTGCGCGACCACCTGCTGGAACTGGGCTTCACTCTCGGTACGGAGATCACGGTCCTCCGGGTCGCCCCGCTCGGGGACCCCCTGACGGTGCGGATTCGCGGCTACCAGCTCTCCCTGCGCCGCCGTGAGGCCGAGGCGATCACGATGCGGCGCTGCCCGCCCGACTTCGACCTGTACGCGGACGATCCGGCGCTGGATCAGGACGGTGTTTAATGGCGGCCACTCCCGCCCCGTCGCCCGGCAAGGCGGCGGGCGCGACTCGACTCCCCCTCTACGCCCTCGTCGGCAACCCCAACTGCGGCAAGACCACGGTCTTTAACGCCCTCACGGGTCTGCGCCAGAAGGTGGGCAACTACCCCGGCGTCACGGTGGAGAAGAAGGAAGGCCGCCTGCGCCTGCCCGGCGGCGACGCCTCGCTGATTGACCTGCCCGGCCTGTATTCGCTCACCCCGCGTTCCCCCGATGAGGCCATCGCCCGTGACGTTCTGCTCGGGCACCGGTCGGACGTACCGCAGCCGGACGGCATCGTCCACGTCGTGGACGCCGCCAACCTAGAGCGCAACCTTTACCTCACCTCGCAGATATTAGATTTAGGTCTGCCCACCGTCATCGTCCTGACCATGACCGATGTGGCCGCGAAGAACGGCCATGCGGTGGACATCGCCGCTCTGGAAAAGACGCTGGGCGTCCCGGTGCGGCCCGTGCAGGTTTCTAAGAACGCGGGCATGGACGCACTGCGCGACGCGATCTCGGTCCTGCTTGGAACGCCCCCCCCGCCGCCGCGCGGCTGGGTGCTGCCGACCGACGCCGAGGTGGAGGTCGCCGAGCTGTCTCGGATGCTCCAGGACCAGCACGGTACGCCCGAGCGTCAGAGCGTGACCGAGGCCGTCGGCCTGCTGATGGCGGAGGGCCTGCGTCCCGAGGAAGAAGGCCGCTGGTCGGCCTCCGTCATGCGGCACGTCCAGAAGGACAAGAACAACCTGGCCGCATTGGGCATCGACTTCCCCAGCGCGGTCGTCGAGTCCCGGTACGCCTGGGCGGGGCGTGTCGGGGCTAAAGTCGTCTCCAAGCCGCGCCGGGCGGCCCCCACCCTGACGGACGCTTTGGACCGGGTCCTGATGCACCCGTTCTGGGGGTACGTCATCTTTTTCGGCGTGATGGCCTTCGTCTTCCAGACCATCTTCACCTGGGCGCAGGTCCCGATGAACTGGATCGGGTCGGGCGTCAGCCTCTTACAGACGTTCATCACCGCCCACATGCCCCCTGGCGACTTGCAGGACCTCCTGGTCAACGGCATCATCGCGGGCGTCGGCACGACGGTCACGTTCCTGCCCCAGATATTGCTGCTGTTCTTCGCCATCGCCCTGCTGGAGGACACCGGCTACATGGCGCGGGCGGCCTTCCTGATGGACAAGATCATGTCCAAGGTGGGCCTGCACGGCAAGTCTTTTATCCCCCTGCTGTCGTCCTTCGCCTGCGCCATTCCGGGCATCATGGCGACGCGGACGATCGACGACCGCAAATCCCGGCTCGTCACCATCCTGGTCGCCCCGCTGATGTCCTGCTCGGCGCGCATCCCGGTCTACACCCTGATGATCGCCGCCTTCATCCCGAACCGGCGCGTGCTGGGCGTCTTCACCCTGCCCGGCCTGACCATGATGGCGATGTACTTCCTGGGGATGGCGGCGGCCTTCGGCATGGCCTGGTTGTTCAAGAAGACACTGCTCCGGGGTGCCCCGCCCGTCTTCTTCCTGGAAATGCCCCCCTACCACAAGCCGTCCGCCCGGACCGTGCTGATGACCATGCTCGAGCGGGCCTGGCTGTTCCTGCGCCGGGCGGGGACGGTGATCCTCTCGGTCAGCATCGTGCTGTGGTTCCTCTCGACCTACCCGAAGTCCCCAGCCGGGACGCCGCCCGCGCAGAGTCTCGCCTCCTCCTATGCCGGCACGGCGGGCCACGTCATCGAGCCGGTCATCCGGCCCCTGGGCTTCGACTGGCGCATCGGGGTCAGCCTGGTCTCGTCGTTCGTCGCCCGCGAGGTCTTCGTGTCTTCCATGGGGACGATCTACAGCGTCGGCGACAAGAACAGCACGACCGAGGAGGTGTCCAGCACCCTGAAGGACAAGCTGCGGGCCGACCCGCTGTTCTCGCCCCTGCTGGCCGTCTGCGTGATGATCTACTACGTCCTCGCCATGCAGTGCCTGTCTACGGTCGCCGTGGTCAAGCGCGAGACGAACGGCTGGACGTGGCCGCTGTTCATGACGGGCTACATGACCGCCCTGGCCTGGCTGGCGACCTTCGCCGTGTACCACATCGGGCTGGCCCTCGGCTGGGGCACGCGATAGGAGGAACGGATGAGTACAGCAGTCTTAGAGGCACCGCGTTCGGTCACGGCTTCTTCAGCAGAAGACGTGGTGATCCCGCGCAAGAAGTGGACGCGGGATGAATGCCGCCGCCTCGTCGAAATGGGCCTGCTCGCGGCAGGGAAGTTCGAGCTGATCCACGGAGACATTATCCTCAAAATGACACAGCATGAGCGGCACATTTACGTCTGCAAGCAGGTCCAAAAAGCTCTGGAAGCCATCTTCGGCGTTGACTATGTACGCCTCGCAAACCCGATCGCGATCGGCAGGCACGAGGAACCGGAGCCGGACGCGGCTGCGATGCACCGTCCTTTTGTAGACTACCTGCGTATGGGGACGCCTCTCCCGGCGGAAGTACGGCTGGCCGTGGAAGTCTCAGACAGTACGCTGCTCTGGGACTTGAACACAAAGAACGGGCAATATGGGAATGCAGGCATTCCTGAGTATTGGGTGGTGGACATCCCGAACCGGCTGCTGCACGTCTTCCGCGAGCCGACTGCTGACGGCTACGCTTCCGAGACGATCCTCACGCCCGAAGACGAAGTCCGCCCGCTCGCCGCCCCCGACTCCCCCGTCCGCGTCGCCGACCTGCTCCCCTGAGGTATCCGCTTCACCGCTGGAAATAGAGGAGGGGGCAGACAAAAAAAGCCGCCGCAGCAATCCCAAAGCGCTGCGGCGGCCGTCCTCACGAACTCTTACGAACTCGGAGAGACAAAGATAAGGAGATCACATCTGGTCTGACGACGCCGCCCGACCAAATGTTCCCTTTATCTAGGTTTAGTGCGGAAAATGTCTGCCGGGAATGGAGGCGGGGGTTGCGCTTGTTGGAGGCATGACAGGGAACGGTATGGCATCAACCCCGTCGGGCCCATGCGGTTGACGGGGTTGTTTTGGGTGTAGCCGTAGAGGTTGATGCCCCCCGCGTAGCCGCTGGGATCCCGCGTCAGGAACCGCCCGCTCTGGGGGTCGTAGTGCCGGTTGGTGCAGAGGACCAGCCCCGTCTCGGTGTCGGTGTAGTAGCCCGCCTGCCCCCCGAAGCCCCACACGTCGGCGGGACCGGACCGCTTCTTTCCGAAGCCGTCATACAGGTCGGCGGACAGCAAGCCCCCGCTGGAGCCGACTCGCTGGGCGACGTTGCCGCGCTCGTCGAAGGCGTAGAAGGCCGTGCCGCCGCCCGCGCCCTGCCGCTGAGGAAGGGCGAACACGAGGTTCGCGCCCTACAAGTCATTCCCGTAGGGGCGAACCTCGTGTTCGCCCTTCTTGTCTGTGTTCCCCAGGTTGCCGTTTTCGCCCGACTTGCCGTGGCTCGGCCTTACTGGAAGGCCGCGCTGGCGAAGTCGAAGCGGACCTTTTTGGTCTTGGCAGAGTAGTATAAGGCGAAGTCACGCCCGAAGACCTTGCGGCTGACCGAGTACTCGAAGTCGCGGTAGCTGTCTATGACATACTCCTCGTAGGAGGAGACGATGCCGACGCCCCAGTTGTTGTTGATGCGGTAGTGGGCCGTGGCGAACAGGCTGCGGTCGCCGAGCGGCAGGCCGTAGCCACCGGAGAAGGCGACCGAGAGGCGCGGCAGCGGGTTGGTGAGGTAGGTGGCGGTGACGCGCTGCTGGGTACTGGACTTGAGCAGGGCCTCGAGCGGGTTGAGGCCGGACGAGGGCGTCCCGAGCTGCGAGAGCAGCGGGTCATAGCGATAGGTGTAGTTGAGCGAGAGCGAGTCCGACTTGCGGAAGGTGCGGGTGAGGCCGAGGCTGGCGCTGACGACGGGGGCCAGCTTGCTGTTCTGCGTACTCCAGACCTGGCCGACGGTGAGCGAGTCGGTGAGGTTGGTGCGCTTGTTGAGCTGTAAGGGCTGGGTGAAGAAGCGTATGTCTGCGGTGGTGTCGGAGACGGGGGTCGTGACCGTGCCGGTGTCCGGGGCGGTCTCGGTGACGGTGCCCCTCAGCAGCGAGAGGTCGGTTGAGTAATTGAAGATCGAGTGCCCCAATGTTTTGGGGTTGGTCTGGATGTAGGTGTTCAGGCTGTAGCTGCGGGCCGAGTAGCCGTCCGCGCCGGGGTCATTGCTGCCGGACGCGCTGGCGTTGACGGTGTAGCCGCTGAATTGGCGCGAGACGTTGGACGAGGCATACAGGCTGCGGTGGGCGGGATAGTCCACGAACATGTAGCCGGTCGTCACCGGGTCTATCTTCTGGGTGTGGTTCCACTGCGCGCCCCATTCGGAGCGGGTGATGCCGTTGACCAGGAACTGGCCCGTGCCGCCGCGCCCCGTCTGGTAGGTCTGTTCCAGGTCCAGGGCCAGGCCGTGGCGAACGCCCTGACTGCCGAAGAACGAGGCACCCGTGGACAGGCTGTTGGCAATAGTCGCGCCGCTGACGGCGGCGTTCCGCAGGTAGACGGTGCCCTTGGAGTTGGGCGTCATGTTGTAGTAATACGGGATGTTCAGGAACACGCCTTCCGACCCGAAGCCGAGGAGCTGCTGGCCGAAGATCTGGTCGGTGTTCATGGACATGACGTGGTAGGCCAGCGAGAGGAGCTTCTTGCCATCGCTGTAGATCGTCGCTCGCCGGAACTGAATCTGGTCGCCGGGGTCGGCGTTGATGCCGTGGGCGGACACGACGACGCGGCTGTCGGCGAGGTTCAGGAAGCGGTACGGGTTGGACACGAGCGGCAGGTCGGCGGGATCAACCGGCGCGGGCGCGGCCTCCAGGTCATTGCCGGTGACGGTGACGCTCTGGGCCTCACCGGCGAGGACGGCGGTCCCAGCCCAGTTCAGCAGGTCGTAGCGCAGCTCGGCGACGCGCAGGACGTGGCGGCCGCGCTGGAGCGTGGCGTGATGGGCGAGGACGAGCCGGGTCTGGAGGTCCACCTGGAGTGCGTCGGCCTTGATGTCCAGGCCCTTGTAGGAGAGGTGGGCGGAGCCGTTCTTGCCCTGCGCCTCGACGACGCGCGAGTCGGCGCTGTAGATGAGGTACTGGGGGCAGTCCAGGCGAATCCAGCGGGCGTCTTTGGAAAAAAGCGATTCCTTGTCTTCGGTGAACTCGACCGTGGTGGTCCCCGCCGCCGACCCGGACGCCGCCGCGCCGAAAGACACGGCGGTGACGGTGGCGGTGCCCGACGAGGTGGCGCTGGTAAGCGAGATGCGAGCGACCCCCGACGTCGTCGAGGCGGTGTCCCCGGTGAGCGTGCCCAGCGTAGTCGTGAACCGGACCGGGGTATTGTTGGCGACGAGGCTGCCGCCCGCGTCCCGAACGGTGGCGGTGATGACCGTTGTACTCTTGCCGTCCGCGTAGATGATGTCCGGTGAGGCGGCGAGCGAGACGCTGGACAGGCCCGCCGCGCGCGCGGCGGTAGGCCGGAGCGCCGGAAGGAACGCCAGGACCACGAGGACGAACATCAAAAGGCGGGAGAGCGGGTCGGAGCAAGACCGAGCCGTACAAGGGCGCATGGTGGTTTCCTGAAAGGGACTCGCCCCGGCGTTAGGGCCGAGGCGGGTGGTTAGGGCTGCATGGAGAGGGGGACGAACTCGGGTCCGCCCCCTTTGGAAGACCGCGTTAGATGACCGGTGCGGCGGGCGGCGCACTGCTGGTGCCGCCGGTGAGGCCAGGCGGGCTGGGGGGGCCGCTGCTGCCGGTCCCCGTCGTCGTGGTGCCGGTCGAGCTGTTGTTATTGTTGCTGCTGTGGTGCGAGGAGCCAATGGCGATGCCGACGGCGGCAGCCAGCAAGATGCCCAGCAGGATGGAGCCGCCGTTACTGTGGTGGCCACGCGCGTAGTCCGTGGACACCACGCGCTGGGGGACGGTGCCGTTCAGGGCCGAGACGATCTGGCCGGCCACGTCGTTGATGGCGCTCTGGAGGAGGGCATCGGAGTCGTCTCCGGGATTATAGGAGACGCCCTTTCCGGTGAAGACCAGCACACGGGCGGCCGTCCCCGTCGCCGAGTTGTAGAGGTTCGCGCTGACGGTCAGGGAGACATTGCGGGTGGCAGTGTCCGCTTGCAGCGACTCGATCGTGCCGATCAAATAGCCGTCGGTTCCCACCTGGGCGGCGATCTTCTGCGTCTTTTGCGGATCATTGTAGGGCGGCTCCAGGTCGTTCTCGCTCAAGCCTTCCACGCGCGCCTCCTGCAAGGCGCGCTGAATCTGGGGCAGGGAAGGCGCGAAGCTGTTGGCCTTGTAGCGCCCGATGACGTTCAGGCGCATCTTGATGGCGTCTTCGACGCGCGCCCCGACTTGATCCGCATTGAAGCTGCTCGCCCCCGCTGCGGGGATGTTGCTGGCGAACGGGAACAGCAGGATCGAGTGGATCGGACCGGCCGCGACCGGCGACATCGGGATGCGGATGGTACTGCCGGCAGGCGGCGCGGGCGCGGCGGGGGCGGGGGCCTCCGGTGCGACCGGCGCGACCTGCTGCGCCCGGGCGGCGACCAGGAGGCCGCCGGGCGGGCAGAGCATGGCGGCGGCCAGCGCGAGCGCGAGGGTGCGCTTCGCGAAGGTGCGGACGCCCTTGCTCTGGGTGAACGTCTTGCAGTCGGTGAACATGGATCTCTTCCTCTCGGTAACGCGCATCAGTTCCGGGGCCGCCCGGCGAAGGTGCCCCGGCGCAGCGATGAAGCCCGGATCGCAGACCCCGTAGCACCCGTGATGTTCAGGGAGAGCGGGTCGCTGAAGACATACGGGTTGCTGAATCCCGCCTGGCCGTTGTCGGCGGAATTGCGCGCGCCGACCCGGTAGAAGAAGACGGTCCCGCTGGGGAAGTCCGTCGTCAGGTTGATGTTGTTAAACACGACGGCCGTCCCGTTCGCGACGCTGATGCCGCCATTCTGGTTCGTCGGGAATTGCAGGGTCGCGGTGTAAGCTCCCGGCGCGGCCACATAGGTGTGGACGGTGGAGAAGCCGGGGTCGGTGCTGATTTGCAGGATGTAGTCGTTGGCACCGCGCGTTGCAGGCACAGTGACGTTGACGTTCGTGGCACCGGTCCCGGTGACCGCGTTGCCGAACGGGGCGACCGGCTCGATGTAGGTGACGTAGTTGGAGTTACGCCGCCCGGTGAGCTGGAACGTCTCGCTGTGGCCCTGTGTGGTGGTAGTGCCCGTCGTGTTCTGGCCGGCCGTGTTCTGGCCGGTCGTGTTCTGGCCGCCGCCGCCCGTGGTGCCGCCGCCCGTAGTGCCCGTGCCGCCGCCCGTGGTGCCGTTGGTGTTGCCGGTGTTGTTCGTGTTCTGGCCGTTGTTGCCGGTCGTGCCGGGGTTGATCGTCCCCGTGTTGCCCGAGTTATAGGTGGAAGGCTGGATGTACAGCCCTTCAACCTGGTAGAAGACGCGCTGGCCGAATTGCAGTTCCGTGCCGGGGATCGGCGGCACGGTCGTGGTCGTCGTGGTCGTGGTCGTCGTGGTCGTCGTCGTGAAGACGAACCCGAAGCCTGCCCCGGTCAGCGTGACCAGAGTGCCGCTGTCAGAGGGGTCGGGCTTGGAGGCGGTCACGGACGCCTTCCCATTGAAGTCGTCGAAAACGAGCAGGTTGTTGTGGCCGGCCTGTGAGAGCAGGGGGATCTGGCCGAACCCGGACAGGCCCAGGATGCCTCCGGCGATGGTTGTCGTGTTGGTGCCCGTGTTGTTCGTGTTCGTGCCGTTGGTGTTGCTGTTGAAAATCGTGGTCGTCGTGGCCGAGTAGGCGGGCAGGCTGGCGAAGGAGGTCAGCGCGGCGGGCGCGTCACTCCGATAGACGTGGAACTCCAGGAAGTTGCTGTAGTCCACATTGCCCGTATCCGCCGTGATTCGGACAGCGACGGGGATGTAGCTGCTGTTCGGGAAGCCCACGGCGGGTACGCCGGTCAGGGAACCACCGAGGTCCGACGACCTCCCGGAGACGGCGAGCACGCCTGAAACGCTCGCGCCGCCGAGCGAATGGGACCCACCGCCTGACTTGATGGCGCTCAGGAGCAGGCCGGCCGCGAGCAGAGCAACGAGGATGCCGCCGACGCCCTGGAAGGCGCTGTGGTGTACGGCAGTCGAGGGGGCGTCGGCGCCCACCTGCGCCGTGCTGGCGGTGACGAAACTGTGCGTCGCAGTGTCTATATGGTACTCAGGCAGTTGGTACAGGGCGGTCGCGCGGTCTTCGGGCTGAATGCCCTGGCCCTGATCCGTGATGACGGCCTCGGCGTCGTTGTTGGTGGCGCTGAAGATCCGGATACGCCCGGTGACGACGCCGTTACGGGACACCAGCATGTTCAGGCCGTTGTACAGACCGTCCCGCGTGCCCTTGTTGAGCGTCACGGATTGGGTGTCGCGCCCAATCAGGACGGTCGCGACGGGGAGGCTGAATTTGCTGATCTGGCGGACGGCGTTGAAGGCGGCATTGCCGAACGCCTCGTTGACGAGCTGCTCCTCATCCGTGACGGGGATGGGGCGCTGGTTGGAATAGCCCTCGGCCAGCGCGCCGTTGAGCAGGAAGCCGGAGCGCGGGTCAAGGACACGAACGACCAGGCTGACTTTGGCCTGACGCCGGTCCCGCGAGAAGGAGACGGAGGCGATCTCCCCGGCGACCATGCCCTGTACGCCCAGAGTCTGCCCCAGCCGCTCGATGCTGGTGAGGTTGAGGGGGGGAGTCAGATTGCTGTTCTGGATGCCGTTGAGCAGGTCCTGGCGGGGCAGGACGGCGTAGCGGTTGAGTTTCGCCAGTTCGACGACGAACGAGTCGGCGGCGAGCCGGCCGACATCGGTGCCGCCATACCCGGACGGGTTGGCGAAGTCCAGGACGGCCCAGGTGGGCTGGGGGGTGGCGAGTCCCTGTGCCCGCGCGGCGGGCGCGCGGAGCAGGAAGACGGCCAGAACGGGCAGTGCCATCAGTACCGAGAGCAGTAGACTGAGGGGCCGCGCGCTCCAATGCTGTTTCAAATGTTTCACGAGATGGAGTTCCTCCTAGAAATCGTCCTAAACTTTCGCCGCCCGCCGGACCAAGAAAAAGATCGGCGCGGGCGGCTTCGATGTCCAATGATTGCCGGCCCTCCCCCGCCCTGGCACGCGCCGGGGCGGGGGAGAGTAATGAGACCGTCGGAGCGGCTCTCGGTCCGCTTTACCTTCCGGTCGGGATCTGCACGGTCGTATCCACATACACCTTGATCCAGTACGCCTGGTAAGGCTGGAGCGAATCGGACTGTGAGACCGTCTGGTAGTTGACCCCGTCGTAGCGGTACAAAGTCGGCGAGACGATGTGGTTCGCGCTCCCGACCGCGTTCGCGAAGGAGAGGGTCGTCGTGCCCGTGACGAACGTGAGGTTCGCGACGGGGACCGGAGACGTGCTGGGCACGCCGATCTGGTTCCAGGACGGGTGCAGGGCGACGCTGATCGCCCCGCCGGTCGCGACGCCGGGCGTCGTCAGGTCCACCGCGTTCTTCAGGAAGACCCAGTAGCCCACGCCGAGCCGGAGGGCGTCGGCGGGCGCGGTCGGGTCCAGGGCGTACTGCCCGAGCAGCGGGTTCCAGACCGCGACGTGCGTCCGGTTGCCGTTTGGAGTGGTCCCGGTCGGGGCCGTGTTCAGCACGCCGAACAGGCTGTCGAAGGACGTGCCGCTATAATCGAACGGCGCGGACAGGAAGTTCAGGCCCGCCGCGAACGTGTGCAGCGGCGGCAGGCCGTTGATCCCGGTGAAGTCCAGCCGGGTGAACGTGCTGGCCGAGATCGTGACGGTCTGCGAACCCGCCGTGACGCCGTTCTTGGCGGCGGTGACGGTGTAGGTCCCCGCCCCCAACGTGACCGGCCCGTAGTTGATCTGGCCGCCGTCCGAGGCCGGCGTGGACGTGCCCGCCGTGACCGGGGCGGGCGTGATGGCCTGTCCGGTGCCCGTGTTGGTGATGGTCAGCGTGACACCGGCCAGCGGTGCCGAGGACCCGGTGCCGGTGACCAGGCCGCCCAGGGTGCCATTGGCGAGCGCCCCCAGCATGATGTCCGGCACGGTCGTGGTCGTCGCGCCGACCACGACGACGGAGATCGGCGCGCTGCTGCCGAAGCCGGTCGCCGAGGCGGTCACGTTGTAGGTGCCTGCGGCCAGCGCGGCGATGTTATAGGTCCCGGTCGAGTCGGTGGTCGCCGTGGCGGCGACGACGGCGGGGGTGCCGCTGCTGAAGAAGACCGAGGCACCGGGGATCGGGTTGCCCGAGGTGTCCACGACTCGGCCCGTCACCGCGCCCGGACCGGGCTGGAGCTTGAAGTTGACGACCAGGGCGGCGTTGCTGGCGACGACCAGGTTGGTCTGCGTCTGCGAGCCGAAGCCGGTCTTCGTGGCCGTGCCGCTGTAGGTGGACGGGGCCACCGAGGACAGCGTGTAGTTGCCGTTGGAGTCGGTCGTAGTCGAGTAGATCTGGCCATCGGTCGAGGTGAACGTGACGCTCGCACCCGAGACGATGTTGCCGCCCGTGTCGGTGACTTTGCCGGCGATGGAGCCGGGCGCGGCGGGAACCAGGGTCAGGCTGGCCTGCTGGACCGCATCCCCCTCGACGGTGAAGACGACGCCGGGGTTCGAGGTGGCCCGGATGAAGCCCGTCCGGTAGGCGGCGAGTGTGTAGTTGCCCGGCTCGATGCCGTCAATCCGGTAGTTACCCGCCGAGTCCGTGGTCGCGCTGAAGGTCCCGCGCCCCGGAATGGGATTGCCGGACGCGGACACTAGATAGACGGTGACGCCCGACACACCCGATCCGACGACGCCGTTGCCGCTCGTGGAGCGGATGGTGCCGACGATGGAGCCGGTCCGCAGATAGTCCACGATGTTGTGGATGATGCTCTGCCGCTGGTTGCGCGGGTTGTAGATCACCGGGTTCGGCTTGAAGACGCTCGTAACCTTATAGAACTCGGTGCCGAGTCCTTCCAGGCCGAAGGTGGCATAAACCACCTTGGAGCCGGTGCCGCCCGCCGCCGTGATCGGGTTCTCCGTGTAGATCAGGCCCACGCCGCCCGGTGAGGAGGCCGCCGCGTCGTTGCCGTTGTCGAGCGGCGGAATCGGGTTGGTGAAGGGCGCGAGCGTGATGTCCGTGTGCGCGCCCTTGCCCGGCGTGATGGTGTCGATCGCGCCGACAACCGCGTTGGAGTTGAGCAGGGCGACCGGATAGGGCTGGATGTACGGCCCCAACTGGTCCAGCGAGCCGTCGGTGCGCCAGTTCCCCGCGAACGTGTTGAAGTTCGTGAAGACCAGGTCGGACGAGAAGATGTTCCCCGCAAAGTTGTTCGAGATGCGGAGGAGCCTCTGGCCGGGCGGCACAGTGGTCACCGTGATGCCCGGCTCAAGCTCCCGGTAGTTGCCGATCACGACGCCATCATAGCCCGGCGTGTTGGTGATGCGGTTGTCGGCAATGGTCGGGGCGGCGACGACGGCCGGGATGTGCGTGCCGCCGTTGGGCGTCGCGAGTGTCGCGTTCAGCACGTCAAAGACGAACCCGCCTGCGGCATTGTTGACCTGACCGTTCTGCGTCAGGGTCGAGCCGACATCCTCGCCGGAGATGCACAGGCGACCGCCCGCCGCCACGAAGTTCCGCAGCGAGGTCTGCGTGGCCGTGTCGGCCAGCGTCCCGGACCCGGCAAGAACGTCGCCGGTGAACGGCGCGATCCAGACGATGCACCGGTTGGCGACGGCGACGCTCGCCGACGGGGCGGTGAACTTGGTCGTGCCGCTCGTGTCGGCGACGGCCGGCTGCGTCTGCCGCGTCGGAGTGTAAGCAGCGTACACCGAGTTCGGAACCGGGCCGCGCGCCAGGGTGCGCCAGATGCTGTACTGCTGTGAACGGACTGCGGGGACGTTGTCAATACGCCCGCCATCGTCAATGAACCGGTCATAGTAGGAGCCAACGCCCAGGCCGTTGAAGACGGGGTTCATCAGCAGCTGCTGCTCCGGGGAACCGGGGCCACCCTCCGTGTCGAGGTCCCGCCCGGTGGGCGAGTAGGAGCTGCCCAGGAAGTTGACTTCCACGTTCGGGTCGTTGGCATTCGCGCCGGTGATGACCGTGTTCCGGTAGATGGCGTTCGGCAGCAGATTTACGTCAATGTCGGTGACGTAGGACTCGGCCCCGAAGAGCTTGGGGACGAGGTTCAGCAGGCCGCGCTGGCCGCCGAAGGTGGAGGCGGCGAACTTCTGGCCCAGGGAGTAATCGCTGACGACCAGGATGTCGTTGTTGCCGATGGAGGCCGCCGTGCTGAAGCCCCAGATGTTGTCGTAGATGCGCCAGTTGCTCCCGACCCCGCCGCTGTTCATGGGCGGCGTCGCCTTGTCGAAGGCGATGACATCCAGGTAGAAGTCGCTGCCCGACGTGGGCGTGGTCCAGGTGACGCTGTAGAGCGCGCCGCCCTGACCGTCCTGCTGGGAGTCCGGCAGGCGGGTCATCTGGAGCCACTCGGCGGGGGTGCCGCCGCCGGTGGACATCAGCGAGCTGGTGGTGGGCCGCACCCTGCCGGCCCCGCTGAAGGGCTGCTGGTCATCCACGCCAGCTAGGTAGTACGGGTCGCGGAAGTCGGTGGGGCCGGTGTCGCCGACGGTCGTGGCGTTCGGGTTGGAGGCGAAAGCCGGGTTCACCACTTGGCACTCGAACTCCGGCCCCGACGGGATGAAGAGGTTCGGATCGCTGCCCGGCGGGCGCTGAACGATTAGCTTGGTGTCCGGGTCGGTGACAGGCTTGCCGTTGGCGTCGAGTACGGTTTCGAGGTTGATGCCGCCGCCGTCCCGGCCGATCGAGATCGTGTCCGAGGCGTTGGTGGCCGGGCCGGGAACGGCCGCGCCGGGGGCGTCCTCCGTGCCGCCGACGGCCCCACGGTTGAAGTTGTAGAAGATCACACCGGTGGTGCTGGTGAACTTGTTAAATCCGGCGTCCCCCAGGATGAGCGGATTGTCACGGGCGTCGAACTGGAACCCGAGGTCATAGTCCGCTTTGAAGATGTAGTCGTAGCCACCGCCGTTGACGAGCTGCGCCGAGGAGCCGCTGTCGAGCAGCTGGGGGTTGGCGGCATTCGGGTTGTTCTTCTGGGTGCGGAAGCGGTAGTCGTGTGCGAAGACCTTATGCTCCAGGCCTTGAGAGTCCTGATACTTGGAGTTCGGGTTCTTGACCTGGAGGAAGACCTGCGCCCCGGTGGGGCCGCCGGTCACTGCCCCGGTGTTGTCAACGCCCGCCTCGCGGCTGCTCAGCCGGGCGGTGAAGGTCACCTTCTGGCCGGGCGTGATGCCGTAGCGGGTCGTGTTGCCCGCCGAGTCGGCGACGTGGACGATCTCGTTGCCGCTGTAGGGGAGCAGGGTGGGCGGGTCCAGGTTGACGACCTGGGAAACCAGGATGCCGGCGTAGGCGGACCCGACGGTGCCCGACCCGACTAGCTTCCCTCCCTGCGCCACCGAGATGGCCGTCTCCGAGGCCGCGCCCGTCGTGGGGTCATTGTAGGTCACGGAGCGGTTGGACGAGTAGGCGATGCTGAAGACGCTCAGGAACGGCGACCAGGTCGGGTAGGTGTCGTCGAAGGCGTTCCCGCTCGTACCCGTCTCCCCGGCATTGTCGTCCGTGTTGAGCTTGACGGCCGTATTGACGACGGACGATCCGGTCGTCGTCTCGGGCGTCAGGACCTGCGTGAACACGGCGGTGAGCTGGTAATAGTACTCGGCCCCCGGCGTGACGGTGGTGTCAACGGCCTGGAGCAGGCCGTTCGGCGGCCCGGTGACGGGCACGTTCGTGATGTAGGAGACCTCCGTGCTGGCATTGCTCGGGGGGGGGCGGTTGTCCGAGGTCGGCGCAGCCGGAGAGCGGTACAGGTTGTACGAGGTGGGCGCGCTGCTGCCGCCGTTGATGAACGAGATGGCGATCTGCGGCGTCCCGGCGGTGTTGACCCCGCCGAAGGCGCTCTGGAGCTGCGGCGGCGCGGAGGCGTTGGCGGTCTGCCCCGTCGCGGGGATGAAGTTGCCGAAGCCGCTGCTGGTCGGGGCGTTGCTGTCGGAGACGACTTCGATGCCCTCGACGATGGGCGGGTCGCCCGAGACGGGGGTGAAGGCGACCGTGATGGTGCCCGAGGCGGCCCCGGTGAAGAAGAACTGGTTGGCCCCGCTCGCCGTCGCGCCGTACTGGACGACGATGGCGGTGTTCTGGCCCACCGGGGGCGCGGTCGTGACCAGGGCAAAGTCGGCGCGCGTGAAGGCATTTGCGGGTGCCGTGGTGGTGGCAGCCGTGTTGACGACGGCGGCCGTGGTCGCCTGGCGCACGAAGCCGGGCTGGGTGACGACGACGCTGTAGCCGGCGTTGACCGGCAGGAAGGCGATGTAGTTGACCGGCTTGCCGTCGCCGCCGGGGGCGGCGGGCGAGTTGCTCGTGGCACCCGTCGTCAGGATGGCGACGAGGGTGTTGTTGGCACCGGTGACGCGGACCGTCGCGCCGGTCACTGCGGCCGTGCTGGCGACGCCGGTGACCAGACCGCCCAGGGTGCCGACGCCCGTGTTGCTGATCACACCGCTCTGGAGGGTGAAGTTCACGACGGCGGGGGTGCCCGACACGACCGACGTCTGCTGCGTCTGGGTCGTCAGCTTGGCGCTGAAGGCCGGCGAGGCCGTGACGTCGTACTTATCACCGGTGGGGGTCGGGGGCACGCGGACGGAAAAGGTGCCGGGGGTGCCGGCGTTGTTCGTCGTCGTGGTCGCCAGGATTTCGCCGGAATTGTCGTCAATGACGCTGATCGGGACGTTGCCCTGGCCGGTGCTGTTGCTGTCGTTGACGGTGCCGGTGATCGTCGCGGTGCCCTGGGCGAGCGGGAAGTCCACGCGGGTGTAGGCTCCGCTGCTGACGGTGACGATCTCCGAGGCAGGAGCGTAGCCGCTCGACGCGGCGGGCGTGGCCGTGACCGTATAGGTCCCCTGGGGCACCGACCCGTTGTAGTTGATGTTGGTGGTCCCGCCGCTCGGGTCGGCCACCGGCGGCGTCGTGACCAGCGGCGAGGGGTTCGTTGCGACCGGGTTGCCGCTCGCGTCGGTGACGGTGATGGTGGCGGCGAGGGCCGTGTTGCCGCTCGGGTCGGAAACCAGGCCGTCAATGCGACCGGGCGCGGCCTGCGCGCGGCCGACGATGTCTATGTTGCTCTGGGGCTGGCCGTTGATGGCCACATTGAAGATGCGCTTGCCGGCGGCCGTGTCGGTCGGGTCGGACAGGTGCAGGCGGACGCTGTAGTTCGCGCCCGGCGTCAATGCGCCAAAGGTGTAGGTGAAGGTCCCGTTCCGGTCTGTCTGGTAGATCCCGGCCGGCGTCCCCGGATCATTGGTCGTGTTGACGACGGGGGCGGGCGTGAGCGTCTGCGCGGTCCCGCCGGCCACGGTGAAGCCCTGCGGCTGGTTGAGGAACGCATCGGAGACGTAGCCGCCGAATAGGTCGTTCGGGACCACATCACCGGCGTTGACCTGGTAGATCGGGGTGCTTGGGCCTTCCGCCGTCGTCGCGGCCTCGTTGGAGCGGGCGGTCTCGCCGCCGGCGTCGGTGTTTTGCAGCACCTGGAGGTAGTAGATGTCGTGCGGCGAGGTCGGACTGGACCCGCGCGAGAAGGCGATGTACTCAAAACCGGGCGCGGGGTCGGTATACGGGTTGCGCCGCAGCGACGACCAGGCCGGGCCAAAGTTGTCGGTGCCGGGCACGGTCACGGGCCGGCCCACGGGGCTGTTCGCGGCCGTGTTGGTGACAGTGCCGAAGCCGAAGCGCCCGCCGCCGCCGACGAGGTAGATGGAGCGGTTGACGCCGGTCGGGGTCCCGGTGAGCAGGACTGAGGTATTCGGGTCGGGTCCGGCCGCCGCGCCGGTCGAGGTGATCCCGACGGCGTTGGAGGCGAAGGCGATGAGCTGGCCGTCCTGCGAGTAGGAGGGGTCGGTGTCATCGGCGGGGCCGTCGGTCAGCTTGGCGGGCAGGGAGACGTTCGTCGGATCGGAGCCGCCGGTGCTGACGTGCAGGAAATACAGGTGGTCATGGCCCTTGTAGGTGCCCGTCGTGCTGAAGGCCGAGAAGATGATCTCGTCGGAGTTGCCGGGGACGAAGGTCGGGCGCAGGACGCCGGAGAAGTCCAGGCCGCCGGCCTGGACCGCGAGCTGGTCGGTGCGGATGGTGGGCGAGGTCAGGGAGGCGACGTTGACGGTCGCCGTCGGGACGGCGATGCTGTACAGGTTCTGCACGTCGGGCGCGATCGAGTTGGCGTCCGAGGTGAAGGCGAGCTGGCGGTTGTTGTCGGCGCTGAGGGCCGGGAAGAACTCGCCGCCGCCGGCCGGGCCGGAGCTGTCGGTGAGCTGGATGGCAGCGCCGCCGTTGACGGGAATCGCCCAGATGTGGAAGCGCGGGCCGGCACCGCCCGACGCCGTCCGGTTGGAGGAGAAGACCAGCATGGTCTCGTCCGCCGTCCAGACCGGCGTGAGGTTCGTCGGCGTCAGGCTCGGCCCCTGGGTCGGAGTGAATCCGGGGGGCGGGCTGAAGACGTCATAGGTTTGCACGGCCTCATCCACCTGGGGAGTTGCACCAGCGGCGTTGCCCCGCAGTGCGCCGGGACGCAGGGACGAACGCTTATAGATGAAGCGGCCATCCGGGGCGTGGCGCAGATCCTGCGGGCCGGCCCCGACCATGTCTTTAAAGGTCTTGGGGCGGGCGGCGGGCGGCACGAGGGCACGCAGGGCGGCGCGCAGGGCCAGCGCCTGGCCGGTGCCCCCGTGCGCGCGCACGGGGGCCGCATGTGCGGGCAGCCCGGCGTTGAAGGCCGCAGAAGAAAGGGCGGTCAGGAGAGACAGCAGGGCGATGGTGCGAACGGAACGTATAGCTTTCAAGCGGGTACAACCTCCTTGGTTGCAGACACACGGCCGAGGCGAACTTTTCCGGGACGATGGGTACTCGGATGGCCAGCACCGGGGCGGGGCGCCGTGAGGCGCGTCAGGGCGGGCATTCGTTTCCAGAAAAACAACGGTCTGGGGCGGCAATCCAATGACCAGGTAAAGACTGGGTGTAAAGACTGAGTAAAGAGCGACAAAATCGGGGCCTGCGAAAGACCGTCTTAAAGAGACTGGACGGCGACCCGCTCAGGGCTGGGCACTCCGAGGGAGCGCGGGAACGAGCGTGGAAGCTAGCCTCAGGGGATTTCTAGGGTTCGTCAGGGGCGGCGGGTCGGCCCGGTTTCTGTCCGGGTCCGCCTGCGGCTTTGGGCGCGTGATTTCCTGCGTGCATGACCGGCTTTAAGGCCGGACCCCGGCAGAGGTGCGAGGGTGGTGAAACGATTATAACATAGAGGCGACTTTTACGCAAGCGGTTTTTTCGCGATTCCGTCAGCGGGACTTTCTTTTCGTATTTATTTCATCGGAGGGCGGCGGAAGAGAAGCGGCGGAGACGAATGACTCGCCCCCGCCGCCTAGTTCCGGCCCCCGACCAAGCCTACTTGGTCGGGATCTCGAGCGTTGCCCCCGAGTAGACCTGTATCCAGTACGCCTTCCAGGGCTGGAGGACGCTGCTCTGTGTCACCGGCTGGTAGCCGCTGCCGTCGAAGGAGTAGAGCGTCGGCGCGACGACGTGGTACTGGCTGCTGGCCGCCGTTGCGAAGCTGATCATGCCGCCCGCCCCATTGTCGAACATCAGGCTCGACACCGGGACGCCCTTGATGTTCGGGACGCCGATCTGGTTCCAGGACGGGTGCAGGGCCACCGGCACGAAGGCCGCCGAGGGGGTCGCCCCCTGCACCGTGAGCGGCACGGCGTTCTTCAGGAAGACCCAGTAGCCCACGCCGAGCCGCAGCGAGTCGGCGGGCGCGTTCGGGTCCACCGCGTACTGCGAGACGGTCGGGTCCCAGACCGCGACATGCGTCCGGTTGCCGTTCGGCGTCGTCCCCGTGGGGGCCGTGTTCAGGATGCCGAACAGCGTGTCGAAGCTCAGGGAGCTGTAGTCATACGGCGTGGACAGGAAGTTCAGGCCCGCCGGGAAGACATAGACCGGCGGTGCGCCGTTCGCCCCGGTGAAGTCGAGCCGGTTGAACTGGCCCCCCACCACCGTCACCTTTTGCACGACCGGGGTACGGCTGCCGAAGGCCAGGGTGACGGTGTAGGTCCCCTGCGCCACCTGGCCGCTGTAGTTGATCCCCTGCGTCTTGCCGTCCGGCGCGGGCGAGACGGAGCTGTTGGTGGTGAAGGTCGCCACCACCGTACTCGCGCCCGTCGCGCTGACGCTCGCAACCGTGACGGTCGCGCCGCCGATGGCGGCGTTCGTCGTCGCGTCACTGACCAAGCCCCCCAGCGTGCCGATGCCGCTGGTGAGTTGGAGGTCGGCCCGGCCCGCCTGGCTCGCCGTGAGCGGCGAGGGCGTCACCGCCACGGGGGCGGTCGGGTTGTAGTTCGGCTTGGAGGCCGAAACCGTGTAGGAGTGGCCGGGCGTCAGGGTGAACGTCGCCGTGTAGTTCGACGTCTTCCCGTCCGGCCCGATCGCCGTGCCCGGCGTCGTGACCAGCGGCGAGGGCGTCAGGTTGGTCGGCGTCGCCTTGGTCGTCGTGTCCGTGACCGTCAGGGACACGTTCGGAAGCGGCTGCCCGGTCGAGCCGTCCGTGACGAGGCCGGTGATGGTCCCCTTCTCGTCCAGCCCGATGTTCTGCCCGGTCAGGAGGTCGCCCAGGCTGAGGGTGACTGTCTTCGCGCCGGGGAAGTAGCCGCCAGGCACCGTCGCGGACAGGGCGAAGGCCGCCGGGGCCTGGCCCGCCGGGATGGCGGCGAACGAGAAGGTCCCGGTCGCGCCCGTCGTCTGTGGCGTGCCGATGGCCTTGCCGGTGGCGTCGGTCAGCGTCACGGTCGCGCCGCTGATCGGCGTGCCGGTCTGGTTATCCAGGACCGTCCCGGAGAGGGCGGCGAGGATCTCGGTCAGCGTGAAGTTGACCGTCTGCGTGCCGCCCGCCGGGATGGTGATGTTCTGGGTCGGCGGAGTGGTGAACTCCGGCCGGCCATTCGCGTTATTCGGCGGCGTGACGCTGCCGATGTAGTTCCCGGACGGGTCGGTCTTGCCGGTCGTCGGGATGGAGTAGTTGCCGTTGGCGTCGGTCGTGGCCGATGGCAGTGTCGTCGTACCGTCCGTGGAGAGGAAGGAGACGACCGCCCCGGAGACGCCTGCCCCGGTACTCACGTCCGTCACCTGGCCACTGACGCTGCCCGCCCCGGCGGCGACCAGCGCAATGTCCAGCAGCGGAGCCTCGGAAGCGATCGTGTCGGTGAGCGCATCACCGTTGTAGATGCTCTGCGACGGCAGCGACTGGGTGGCAAAGCCGACCAGTGAAGCCGTGATCGTGACGGTGTACTGGCTCAGGGGCTTCCCACTGGCGGGCAGCGGCCCGGTCGAGTACTTGCCGTTCGCATCTGTGTGGAGCGTCTGGATGACCGTGCCCGAAGCCGTATCCGTGATCGTCACGAGGGCATTCTTCAGCGGGTTGTGCGTGGGCGTGGCGCTGTCCGTGACCGTGCCGGCGAGGCTCGGCGGGATGGTGGCGACGCTGAAGTTCGCCGTCGCCACGGCGGGGGCGGAGGCGACCACGGCGGTCGCGGTCCCCTGCGTCGTCGTCGGGCGGCCGTTCGGGTTGAGCGGCCCGGTGGCCGTCCCGTTGTAGGTGCCTGGGAAGACGGTGGGCAGGCTGTAGTTGCCGCTGCCGTCCGCCGTCGCGTGCAGGGTCGTGGTCCCGTCGGCGGAGACGAAGGTGACGAGGGCACCCCCGACGCCCGCCCCGCCGTTGGCCGTGTCCGTAACCCGCCCGGTGATCGAGCCGGGCGCGATGGGCGTCAGCCCAATGTCCTTGGCGGTGATCACGCTTCCCAGCACGACCGTGAAGGGCGCGCTGCTGTTCGTAGTGAACCCGACACGGGTGGCCGTGACTGTGTAGGTCGTCGGCGTCGTGGTTGACGGCACGTTCGTGAACGTGTAGGTGCCGGTCGCGGACGCCGAGGTCGTGGCGACCACGGTGCCGGCCGCATTGGTGAGCGTGACGGTCGCGCCGGCCACGTTCGCGCCGCCCGCGTTCGTGTCACCCACCGTGTTGTCGAAGATGCGCCCCGAGATGGAAGCGAGGGCGGTCAGCACGACGTCCGTGCGATGGGCGGGCGCGGTGGTGTCGGTGACGACATCGCCGAGTTCGAGCGTGACGGGGCCGGGAGCCGCCCCCGCGCCGAAGCCGGAGGCGGTGGCCGTGATGGTGTACGGTATGCCGGTCACCGGCGTTGCCGAGAGTGCGGTGGAAGCGGCGGGCACGTTCGTGAACGTGTAGGTCCCGTCCGCCGCCGTCGTGGTCGTGAGGACCGTGGGCGCGGTGGCCCCGACCGTGGGGCCGGTGAGGGTGACGGTCGCGCCGGCCAGTGCCGTCCCGGTTGACGACGTGACGCGGCCCGAGACCGTCGCCAGAATCGGCGTCAGCGTGAAGTTGACCGGCTGCGTCGTGGCGTTGGACAGGACGGAGACGCCCGCATTGAAGGGCGCGTCCGGGGCCGCCGCCGTCGTGTACTCAAAGGTCCCTTGGTCGTTGGTCGGGCCATTGGCGACCGAGGTGTAGGTCGCCACCGGGACGCTGTCCACGAAGTAGGAGCCGGCGGGCTGGCCCGCCTGGAGCCCGGTGCGCGTCGTGGTCGTCTCGGTCGTCGTCTTGTCGGTCGAGGTGAAGGTGACGCTGGCCCCGATGAGGCCGTTGCCGGCCGTGTCCTTGACGGTGCCGGCGATGCTGCCGGGGTTAAGGGCCGTGATCGTCAGTGTGCCGTTGTTGCGGACGACGCCGCCTTCCAGCGTGAACGCCGTACCGTTGTTGCCGATCGTCCTCTGGAAGCCCGACTTGTAGGCGACCAGCGTGTAAGTGCCCGGCTCGATGCCGTCAATGGTGAACCGCCCGTCGCCGCCCGTGCTGGCGCTGAAGGCCGCCCGAGTGGGGGGTGCGCCGCCGGTGGGGCGGAGGTAGACGGTGACGCCCGCCACGGGAGTACCCGCCGCCACGCCCGGTCCGGCCGTCTGGGTGATGATGCCCGTGACGCTCGCGGTCCGCAGGTAGCAGATGATGTTGTGCAGGATCGCCTGGCGCGGATCGCGCGGGATGACCGGCGGCGGGACGCGCGGCGGGTCCGGCGGGATCGGCGCGACAGAGGCGTAATAGTCGCTGCTCAGGGACTCGATGCCGAAGGCGGCATAGACGGTCCGGCTGCCGGTGCCGCTGTTTGGCGTCCCCGTTTGCGTGATATTCTGGAACGGATCGTCATGGAAGACCATGGCGACCGGGCCGCCCGCGCCGTAAGTGGCGGCGACAGTCGCGCCATTGGTGGGCGCAATGGTGTCTATCCGGCCCTGGATGCTGGCACCGGTCGCCAGGGTGAGGGCGGGGATCTGGTCCAGCGCGGCGTCATTACGGTCAACATTCCCCAGGATCAGGTTGTCCTGATAAGGAAGATTTTGCAGGTTGACGATGAAGAAGCCAGTCGTGAAGTTCCCAATCACGGTCAGGTAGCGGCCAGCGCTCGTGTTGTCGTAGAACGGGCTTCCGGTGATCCGGTTGGCCGTGGCAGCCAGTGTGGTGCTGCCGCCGCCCGGCGTCACCTCTTTAGCGCTCAGGACGTCCGGCAGGAAGCCGCCGGCCGTATTGCCCGAGGTGCCGTTGATCGTCAGCGTCGCGCCGACGTCTTGCCCGGTCATGAACAGGCGTCCGCCACCAGGATGGGCGGCCGTACCGTCGCCGAGGACGAAGTTGCGGAGGACGGTCTGCGTGCTGGGCCGTGCCACGCTGCCATTCTGGGCAGGCGTGCCGGGGTCGTTCAGCGAGCCGGGGTCGGTCAGCAGGTCCCCAGTGTAGGGTGAGAGCCAGATGACACACCGGGGGGCGTTCAGGATGGTCGCGGCCGGGATGTTCGCGAAGGCGGGATCAACGGGGTCGTTGATGGCCGGCTGTGTCTCCCTCAGGGGCAGGTAGCTGGCGAGGACCGCGTCCGTAACGGGACCGCGCGCCAGGGTACGCCAGATGGTGTACCGCTGCGTGGGCAGGTCGGGTGCCCCGTCGCGGCGCTCGCCGTCGTCAATGATGGTGTCATAGTAGGACCCGACGCCAAGCCCATTCTGCGTGGTGATCGTCGTGCCGAAGAAGGTGCCGAACGAAGTCCAGTTGAACAGCGTCGGATCGTAGAGGAACGGCTGGACGAGCGTCGGCGAGGGCGGGTTGACGGTCCCGACAGCAAGACCCGCGTAGTTGACGTCAGCCAGAGTGCTGATGTCCACGTCGGTCAGGTAGGACTCGGCACCAAACAACTTGGGCACAAGGTTCAGGTTGGAGTCGCGCCCGGCGAAGGTCGTGGCGGCGAACTTCTGCCCCAGGGCATAGTCGCTCACGACCAGGATGCTGTTAGCGCTGCTGAGGTTCTGGACAGTGCTGAAGCCGCCGGTGTTGTCGTAGATGCGCCAGTTGACCTGCTTGCCGACATAGTTGGACGTGCCAACGGGGATGTTCGGGAAGACGGCCTGGTCATACGCGACGACGTCCAGGAAGAAGTCGCTGGCCGAGGCCGGCGTGGTCCAGGTGACGGTGTAAAGCACGCCGCCCCGGTTGTCCTGGACGGGAGACGGCACCATCTGGAGCCACTCAGCCGGAGCAGTCCCGTTCTGGGCGATGGGCCGCACCTTGTTGACGCCGCTGAAGGCGGCCTGATCGTCCACGCCAGCCAGCCAGAACGGGTTCCGGAAGTCGGCGGGCGATACGTCGCCGATGCCCGAGTTCGGGTTCCCGCTGGTAAGGAACTGCGGGTTGACGAGCTGGCACTCGTACTCCGGCCCGCGCGGGATGAACAGGGCGGGGTCTCCGCCGGTCTCGCCGCCCGGATTGATGCCGCCGCCGGCCTTACCGACGAAGATGTAGGTGTCGTCCGGGTTGTTGGCGTCCGGGAACGTCCACTGGCCGCCGTGTGCGCCGCGCGGGAAGACGTCGCGCCCCACAATCGAGGGTAGCTGGGTTATGCCCCCAAAGGGAGGGTACTGATACTTATTGTTCGTGATGATCCCGTTGGGCGGCCCTTCGTAGCCAAGGAAGCCGAGGCCGAGAGACGAGTTCGCCGTCCCGCTGTCCGTGTCGTTGCTGGTGAAGCGGTTAGGCTGGTTGTTGTACTGGCTGTCCTTAGAGAAGACCTTATGCTCCAGGTTCTGCGAGTCCTGATACTTGGAGTTCGGGTTCTTGATCTGGAGGAAGACCTGCGAGCGGCTCGGGAGGGTGGTCCCGCCGACGTTCACGGTGCTGGTCGGCCCGTTGTTGAGGGGCGCGCGCGGGGTACCGTCCGAATTGGTACCGTTGTCAATGCCGGCCTCGCGGTCGGACAGGCGGACCGTGAAGGTGACCTTCTGGCCCGGAGCGATGCCCACCTTCTCCGACACGCCGCTGATGGGGGTTGCGCTGTTGCCGGCCTGAACGTGGATGATCTCGTTCGGGTTGTAGCGTAGCAGCGTCGGCGGGTCCAGGTTCAGCACCTGGGACTCGAAGATGCCGGTGTAGCCCAGGACGCCGAACCGGGGGGTGGGGCCGACGACGCTGTAGGTGGGCTGACTTGTGCTTGATGTGTTGACTACGCCGCCCGGTGCGACGGAGATGGCCGTCTCGCTGGGGAAGGAGCTAGACGGGTCGTTATAGGTGACGGTGCGGCTGTTCGTCACGGCCCCCGTCGCGAAGTTGAAGCCGCCGCCCTGGTAGGTGATGCTGAAGATGGACAGGCCGGGTGACCAGGCTGGGTACACGTCGTCGAACGTGTTGCCGGTCTGCGCGCCCTCCTGCTGCCCGCCGGTCCCGTTGGAGCCTGCGGTGGTCTCGCCGCTGTTGTCATCCGTATTCAGCCTGACGACGGCGTTGGCCGCGCTCGCCCCGGTTGGCGTGTCGCCTTCGGGAACGATCTGCTCCTGGAAGTTCGCGGTGACGAAGTAGAAGTATTCGTTGCCGATCGTGGCCTGCGTGTCCACGAGCGTCAGGAGGCCGCCATTGTTGGTCGGGACCTGGTTCAGCAGGTAGGCGAAGGCACCTTCCTGGCCCGCGCCGGTGCCGGGCGAGTTCAACTGCGTCGGTGAGCCGGCACTGCGGAAGACGCTGAAGCTGGTCGGCGTGCCGAGGCTGCCACCCACGCCGCCGGGCGTGTTGAAGGTCAGCGTGACGGAGCCGAAGCCGGGGCCGCTGCCGCCGTTGAAGTCGCCGATCGCCAGCAGGTTCTGCGGGGCCGAGGGGTCGGTGGCGGTCGTAAGGTTCCCGAAGCCGCTGCTCGCCGTCCGGGTCCCGTTGACGTTCGCTCCGGCGAGGACCTCGATGCCCTGGATGATCGGGACACCTTTAGCGACGGGGACGGAGTTCGTGAAGTTCAGGGTGATGTTGTTCGCCAGGTCGGTGTTGCCGAAGTTGTCCCTGAAGGTCCTCGCAGGAACGGTCACGTTGAAGGTCTGGACCACGGCGGCGTTCGGCTGGCCGCCGTTCGCGCGGACCAGGACCTGGTTCAGGTTTGTGACCGAGCCGTTTATGATGCTAGGCGTCGCCTGGACCGTCGTGTACCCAGGCAGGCTGAAGGTCACGGTGTACTGAGTCCCAGGCGTCACGGCACCGGGAAGGTTGACGCTGAAGTTAGGCTGCCCGTTCGCGGTGTTGACGATGGCCCGGTAGCCCGCCCCCACGATGGTGATGGTCACCCCGGTCAGCGGCTGGCCCGAGGCCATGTCCGTGGCGTTGCCGCTCAGGGTGCCGACCGTGTTGCCGCCGGCGAGGGCGAAGTTCGTCGTGGTCGGCGTGTTGGCGGTGAAAGTGGCGGTCTGGGTCTGCGTGGCGAGGCCCGTGGCCGTTGCGGGGTTCGCGGTGATGTTAAAGGTGCCATTCGGGACCGGGAAGTTGTAGTTCCCGTTCGCGTCCGTCGTCCCCGATGCGATGAGGGCCGTGGTGACGGGGTCGGTGACCCGGATCGGGACATTGGGCGCGGGTGCCGTCGTGACCGCGTTGGTCACGTTGCCGACGGCCGTTGCGGTCGTCCCCGACACCACATTGAAGTTCGCCCGCGTGAAGCCGGCGCTGTTGACGACGATCGTCTGGCTCTGCGCCGTGAAGCCGGCCCCGGAGGCCGTCACGGTGTAGGTGCCGGAGGGCAGGTTGGAGAAGTAGTTCGTCGGAGCACCGTCGCCGTTCGGCGGGGCGAAGGTCTGCGGCACGCCCGTGGTCAGGGTGCGGAGGACGTTGCCCGCCGCATTCGTGACGGTGACGGTGACGCCCGGCTGCGCGTTGCCGCCGGACGTGACGAGGCCGCCGAAGTTGCCGGGGCCGCCCAGGGCGTTCGCCACGATATCGAAGTTGGTCAGGATCTGCTGGCCGTTGGCGACCACGTTGAACTGGCGCTGGCCTGCGGCGGTGTTGGTCGGGTCGGAGAAGTGCAGCCGCAGCGTGTAGGTGGCACCCGCCGTCAGGTTGGGCAGGGCGTAGTTCATCGGGCCGTTCCGGTCGGTCAGGAAGATGCCCACGGGCGTCCCCGGATCGCCGGCCGTGCTTGGGACGTTGGGCGGGTTGACCGTTTCCGTCACGCCAGGAAGGAAGGGACTGAAAAAGCCCTGGCCGTTGTTGAAAAGGTTGTTGTTGTCGGCCAGATAGCCACCGACCCCGCCGCCGGACAGGTCCCCAGCGTTGATCTGGTAGACGGGGAAGTTGAACGTCCGGGGCGTGGTCCCGGCCTCGATGGACCGCTGGCTGCCGCCGCCCGCGTTGAGGAAGCGCACCGCCTGGATGTAGACAATGTCGTGCGTCGCGGTCTGGCTGGCCCCACGCGCGAAGGCGAGGTACTCGAAGCCGGGCGACGGATTGGTGAACTGGTTCGGGTTGTTGAAGCTCCAGGCCGGCCCGAAGTTATCCGTGCCGACCGCCGTGATTGCGCCGACCCGGCCGCCCTGCGTCTGGAACGAGGCGGGCACGACGCCCAGGCCGTTGCCCGACGTGCCGCCGCCGCCGACCAGGAAGATGGTGCGGTTGCCGCCGGTCGTGCCGCCGGAAGTCAGGGTCGGGACGCCCCCACCTGCCCCGTTCGGGGTGAGCGAGGTGGCCGTGGAGGCGAACGCGACGAACTGGCCGTCCTTCGAGCTGGCCGGGTCCGTGTCGTCAGCCGGGCCGTCGGTGAGCTGGCCGGGGAAGGAGATGTTGTTCGCGTCGGAGCCGCCCGAGCTGGTGAACAGGAAGTACAGGTGGTTATGGAAGGCATTCGGCCCGGTGACGCTGCGGGCGGAGAAGACAAGCTCGCCCGCGTTGGTGCCCAGGAAGGTGGGCCGCTGCACCGCGTCGAAGCCGGTCAGGGCGGCGCTCTGCGCCTCGGTCGGGAAGGTGGTCTGACCGGCGGGCGCGCGCAGGGTGACGGACAGGATGCCGCCGTTGGCGGTGTCGATGTTGGAGACGTTCTGGAACGCCTGGCTGTTGTTCAGGGTCAGCAGGGCGCTGAAGGAGAAAGAGCTGAGGACGAACAGGTTCTGCGTCCCGCTCGACTGGGCATCCGAGGTGAAGGCCAGGCTGCCGTCGGTGGGGGTGAGTGTCGGGAAGAACTCGCCGTGCGGAACGGCAGTGTTCTCGCCCATCGTGGCCTGGCTTGTGGTAATCTGGAAGGCCTCGCCGCCGTTCACCGAGATGGCCCAGAGGTGGAACCGCGACGTGATGCCGTCAATACCCTCATGGTTCACGTCGCCGTTCAAAGAGCGGTTAGAGGAGAAGATCAGGAACTTCTCGTCCGCCGACCAGATCGGCGTCAGGTTGGTCGGGATCAGCGCGTTCAGCGGCTGGAAGATGGGGGCGTTAGCCGGGTTGTTGCCCAGGCTGCCGTCCGCGTTCTGGAAGCCGATCAGCGGCTGGAAGGCCGGGGCCGGGTTGTTGACGTCGAAGGTCTGCTCCGCGCCGGGGATGGGGACGGTGTTGCTGCTGGTGGCGTGCGCGCGGAGCGCGCCGGGCCGCATCATGTCCCGCCCGAGCAGTACCCGCCCGTTCGGCGTCCGTTCGGCCCCGCTGAAGTCCCCGGAGGGCGCGGCGGCGCGGACCTGGGAGGCGTGCATGGACGCCATCAGGGAGAGCGCCTGCCCCAAGCCGCCCTGCCCCGCCGCCGGGGCCGCCTGGACGCCGGGGGGCATCAGGCCGGCCAGCAGGGCCAGCAGGCATAGGAAGGAAGAGAAGCGGAGAGCGCGCGGAGTTTTGGCCGAAGCGTTGCGTTTGGACGAAGCGTTGAAAAGGGTGCGTAAAGCGTTCAAAGGGTACAACCTCCCTGGTTGTGCGCGGGGCCGGGCGCGGCGTCCCCCTTGGGGGGTTACCTGGGGCCGGGGCTTTATCAAACGACAGGTGTCATCGAATCGTTAATTAGTTCGTGAAGCGCGCCGCCGAGGCAGTGCGGATGGGCATGGTGGGGAGGGAACGGCTGCGGGTCGTGTCGCCCGTCGCTCGGGTGTGATCAGCCCCGGAATTCTCCCAGGGCAATTGATTATAACACACCGCCCGGTTTTTGGCAATACGATTCTTTATGAATAATTAGGGAATAACGGAAAACTCCCGAAAATATTCTTTTGTAGCCCAAGACCCGCGCGGCCGGTGCCGACGAACGCCCGCCTCATGCCGTCCCCGGCGCGTCTGGGCGCTTCAGGGCGCTTTCGCGGACGAAGACCAGGGCGAGCAGCGTGCCCAAAGAGACGAGGACGGAGGCGGCGACGAAGGGCGCGATGTGGCCGACCCGGCCATAGACCTGCGTCCCGATCAGGCCGCCCATCAGCAGGCCCGCCCCCTGGGCGGTGCTGACGGCGGCGAAGACCGTCCCGCGTTGCCGCTCCCCGCCCAGTTCGGTCAGCAGGGCGAGCCAGGCCGGGAAGGCCAGCACAAAGCCCGCTCCCAAGACGCCCGAGGCCACCATGAAGCCCGCGATGCCCGCGCCGAAGTGGTGCAGGACGGGGATGCCCCAGATGCCCAGGGCGCACAGGAGGAAGCCAAGCCGGACGCACCGCGTCTTGCCCCAGGTGTCCGCCAGGTGCCCCGCCGGGACGGCGATGGCGGCGATGCCCAGCATCGGCCCCAGGACCAGCAGGCCGAAGGCGCTCTCGGACAGGCCGTACTCGTCCAGGGCGAACTTCTTGACCAGGAGCGAGATGCAGCCGATGCCGAGGAACGTCACGAAGGCCAGCGCGAGGAACTGCGGCACCGTCTTCAGGGCGGCGGCGAACCCGTCCCAGGTGATCGCCTCCTCGTGCGCGTCGGCCTTTGCGCCCTCCTGCGCCGCCTGGCCCGCCGGGCGGGACGGGCGCGGGCGCACGCCGAGCGAAGCGATGACAGCGATGCCGAACAGGACGGCGGCGAGGATGAACGACGGGTAGTAGTACCCCGGCTGATGGCTCGGCGGGACCGGGGGAGGCCCGGCGGGCAGGGCGACCGGGCGCAGCGCGGAGGGATGCGGCAGGTTCGGGTGTGCGAGCGGGTGGCGGAGGACGCCGTGGATGCCGTGCCCGGCCGAGTGTATCCCGGTCGTGACGCTGTGGCCCAGGCCGCGGAAGGTGTCGCCCAGAGTCGCCTCGTGCGTGAACAGCTTGCCGAAGTGGTCGTCCACGAAGCCGCCGACGAGGAAGCTCAGGGCCAGGCCGAGCATGTACACGACGTTCAGCGCGCCCATCGCCGAGCCGCGCTTGTTTTCCGCCACCACGTCCCCGACATAGGCATAGACGGCGGGCCAGAGGGCGGCCTGCCCCAGACCGTCGAGCGCGCGCAGGAACCCGAAGACGAGCAGGGTGATGACGGCGGTGGTCGCCAGCGCGTCGTAGTGCGTCGAGATCAGGATCAGCGGCGTGAAGACGGAGATGGCCGCCCCCCCCAGCATCAGGGGCCGACGCCCGAACTTGTCTGACAGTATCCCAAGCGGGGACTTGAACAGGACCTCGCTGATGAAGAATGGGGCCATCAGGAACCCGTAGGTGCCTGGCGCGATCTTCAGCCCCGTCATGAAGTAGATCGGCAGGGCGGAGTTGTTGAGGACCGAGATGCCGAGTTCGGCGCAGGCGGCGATCAGGATGATCGGCACGATTGCCGCCAGCCACCTCTCGGGCGCGGCGGCAGCGGGCGCGGCGCCGGCGGGTGCCGCGTAGGCTTTGGCACCCGCGGCGTTTTTCGACTGTGGGAGTGGCTGGCTCATGGTTGATTCCGTGGCTTCCGGGGCGCGGTAGGTAGGCGAAACAGCAAGGCGAAAAGTTGCGCCCTTACAACAGGACTTCGTGGCCCGTCTCGGCGGACTCGTAGAGCGCGTCCAGGAGGCGTGTCACCAGCAGGCCCTGCTCGCCGGAGACGGGCACGGGCGTGCCGTCGGCCAGGGCCTTGATGAAGGCGCGCAGCTCGGCCTCGTGCGTGTTCACGCGGGCCAGGAACGCGGGCGTCGTGTCGGTCAGGGTGCCGCTCTCCTCGCGGAAGAGGCGCGTCTTGGCGTCATCGGAGGGGTAGAGCAGCGCGCCGCCCTCCGTCCCCAGGAGTGTCGTGTGGAACTGGTTCTCGGCGATGTTCGCCGCAAACGAGGACTCCAAGGTCAGCGTCGCCCCACCCTTGAACCGGATGAAGCCGGCCGCGAAGTCCTCCACGGTGAACGTCTTCGGGTCCCACTCCCCCATCAGGCCCAGGACGCCCTCGCGCGTCCCGAACTTGGCGTAGGTCTGGCCCGTCACCGAGACGGGTTCCGGGTGGCCCATCAGCCACAGCGTCAGGTCGAGGATGTGGACGCCGATGTCTATCAGCGGCCCCCCGCCCTGCTTGTCCTTCTGCGTGAACAGGCCCCAGCCGGGGATGCCGCGCCGCCGCAGGGCGTGGGCGCGGGCGTAATAGACCTCGCCCAGCCGGCCGCCGTCCACGAACCGCTTGACGGCCTGCGCCCCGGCCCCGAAGCGCACGTTCAGGCCGACCGCGAGCTGCCGGCCCGAGGCCCGCGCCGCCGCCGTCATCTCCGCCCCCTCGGCCGCATTAATCGCCAGCGGCTTCTCGCAGATGACGTGCTTGCCCGCCGCCAGCGAGTCCACGACGGGCTGCTTGTGGAGGTAGTTGGGCGTGCAGACGTCCACGGCCTCGATCCCGTCCATCTCCAGCATCTTGCGATAATCGGTGAACGTGTCGGGGACGCCGTACTTCTCGGAGGCCGCGCGCAGGGCATCTTCGTTGATGTCGCAGACGGCGACGATCCGTACCAGCCCTTCGTCCTGCATCTTCCGGTAGGCCGGCAGGTGCGCGCCCAGCCCGATATGTCCCGTGCCGATGATCGCGATCCCGATAGGTTTCGCCATGCGTGAGTCCTGCTCCATCCGGCGCGTAATGCTTCTGGGGGTCTGTTCGCCGCCTGCGCGGTCTTTTCCTGCAAGCCGTGAAATATCTTATTGGGGCGGGTAGCGGGGACAAAGAAGGGAGGGCGCGGCAAGCGGCACCCCTACGAGGCTCGGAGAATGTTACCAGATGGTGTTCTCCGAAGCCCCGAAGGGGCGGCCCACCGGCGAAGCCGGGAGTAGACCGGCCCCTCAGGGCCGGGGCGCACGCGCCGGGACGCACGCGCCGGGATGTTCCTTCACCGCAAGAACGGGTAGGCGGGCGCGATGTCCGCCGTGTCCTTGCGGGCAAACCCGAAGAAGGGCGCGCGGCCGATGGTCCGGTCCGTCAGGGTCGTCTCGGTGACTCGGCCGCTGGCCCAGAGCGTGATGAACGTCCGGCCGGTGTTTATGGACTGTGACAGGCGAAAGTCGCGATACCGGGCAAAGTCCTCCCGGAGATCAATGTCGAGCGGCTCCTGGGACCTCCGCAAATGGGACGGGGTTGGAGGAGCGCCGAGGCCGGTAAATGCCGCCTCTCCCGCAGACGTGCGGGTGGGAGGCACCTGCGCGTAGACGTTCAGCAGGGCGGTAAAGTCGTCGGGGTTTGCCTGACGCATCCGACGGAGCAGGGCGGCGTTCCGGACGGCCCAGCCTTGCAGCCTCCCTCGCAGGTGCAGAGCCGTGGCGATGCGCTGCTGCCGGGCGCGGTTACGCGCGGCGGGGTCCTCGTCGAGCGGGTCGAAGACCTGGGAAACGGGAACCAGCGCGCCGATAGGTAGGTTCGGCTGCAAGGCGACATCGCGGAAGGTGAAGTGGTCGGCCGGGCGTGTCACGAACCGGAGCGTGGTGACGTGCCGGCTTTTCAAGTCCGAGGCTTGGTAGAGATAAAGCAGGCGGCGGGTCGGCCCGCTGCCGTCCGCTCCCTGGGGGAACGTAGGCAAGTCGGCCACCTTCCCGTCCACCTCCACGGCCTCCAATCTGGAGTCATAATCGGGGGTGTTGAAGCGCACCGGGACGGTCAGCCAGACCTGCGTGACGACCGAAGGCTTCCTACCTGCCAGGGGACCGGCCCGCAGGCCCGTAGTGGCCTTGGAAAGCGCCACCGTTTCGCCGGACGGCAGGCGACGGGACACGCTCCGGCCCAGGGGGGCGCTCACGAATGTCGTGAACGGTCCGGTACTGACGCGCAGGCCGACGTTGGCGTGCCCGCGCCGGTTGTCGCTTTCCGATGCCGCGACGACCATGTAAGGCTTGGAGGACATGGCCGCCATGTGCAGCGAGACGTCGCCGGCCCGGTCGAACAGCGAGTTGACCAAAGCCACCAGGGGATTGCCGCCGGCCGTCTTCGCCGTGCCGCCCAGGGGGCCGCCGTCCGGCGTCCAGGAAACGCCCACGTCGTGGCCGTGCCGATCCACTCGGCTGACGGCAACGAGTTTGAGCAGGGTGCCGTCGGACAGCCGCGCCGTCCAGGGCGCACCCGTCAGCGCGGCGACGGTCTGGACTCTGGCAGGCGCGGGCCGGCGGGCCGGGTGCATCGCCGCCAGCGGCAGGACCAGGACGGGGCCGGCGAGGGCGGCCAAAATTAGCCCGCGCCGCGTCACGCCGCCCCGGCTCTTCGGGTGCGCCAGGATGGTCTGGAGCCGGCCCGCGATCTCCCGATTCCGGGCCATCGTCACGGCGGCGGGAAACCGGCCACCCCGGCGGGGCAGGGCGCGGACGATCTCCAGCAGGTGATCGGCATAGTCGGGGGCCGGGACGCCGCACAGGAGTACCCGGTCGTCACACGCCTCTTCGGCCTCGGCCCGGACGCGACGGGCGGCAAGCCAGACGAGCGGGTGGAACCAGTAGAGCGCGCAGACGGTCTGGGCCAGGAGGAGCGAGGCCCAGTCGCCGCGCCCGATGTGGGCCATCTCATGCAGCAGGACCGCGCGCAGGCGGCCGGCGGGCCAGTCCGATGCGCTTGGCGGCAGCAGGACGACGGGGCGGAGGTGGCCGAAGGTCATCGGCACGGCGACGGCCTGCCGGTTTGCAGTATCTTGCCGCAAACGGACGGGTCGGGTAAGCCCCAGCGCCCGCCGCGCCTCCCCGGCGGCCTCGGCGAGCGGCCCCGTGCAAACCGGGACACACCCACGGATCAGGCGGCGGGCGGAAGCGAGGCCGAGGGCGAGCCGGCCCAGTACGACTCCGACGCCCAGCACCCAGAGCAAGGCAGGCCAGGTGGCCGGGTCGGGCCGGACGGCGCGGACGGGGACGGCCTCGGCGGGCAAAGGCTGGCTTGCAGTCGCTCGGTCAGTTTGGCTCTCCAGGGAATGCGCCGGAAGTTGGGCCGCCGGTCGGCCTGTCAGGAAGAGCGCGCTTCCGCCCGTCATGCTCTGCACAGGCAGGAGGGGGCGCGGCGGGGACGCATCGGCAGGCAGGACGGGGAGCGTCCGGCCGGGGAGCCAGAGGCAGAGGGCGGGCAGGAAAAGCAGCGTGACGAACGCGGAAAGCCAGAGCGCGTGGCGGGCGGCGGCAGACCGGCGGCGCAGCACAAGGGCGGCCAGTGCCGCCACCGCGAACACGAACAGGCTCTTCCAGAACACGTCCAGCAGCAGCGGCGCAACGTGCAGGATTTGGGAGGGGGTTTCCATCGGGGTTCTCCTTCAGGCGTCCGGGTCCGGGTTTCCAGGCTGATCGCCGGGGCGGTGCGCGTCAATCATGGCCTTGAGCCGGTCCAGCTCCTCGGGGGCCAGGTCGCCGGCTTTGACCGACAGCAGGGTGGCGACGACCGCCTCCGCCGAGTCATCGAAGAATGTTTGCAGCAGACGCACCAGGGCCAAGCGGGCGGCGGCGGGACGCGCTTTGGTCGGGCGGTACAGGAACCGGCCATTCTCCTCCGTGTGCGTCAGGTGCCCTTTGCCTTCCAGGATGCGGAGGTGGGTGCGGACGGAGGAGTTACTGAGGGGGTCCGGCAGCCCGGCCATGACCTCGGCCACGTCTGTCTGCTCCTGCCGGTAAATGACCTCCATGATCTGCTGCTCGCGCCTCGTCAGGTAATTGCCTGCTTTTTTCGACATCGGCTCTGCCCTCCCGATCTATGTTAATAATTTAACATATTCGCGAGGCGTTTGTCAAGCGCAGACGTTAATTTTTTAACAGTTTTTTTCAGGCGGGGAGGGCAGCCGCCCGGCCCCGCATCATTTCAGGAACGTCGTCTTCAGGATGTCCCAGAGCAGCCCGAGGGCGGAGATCAGGAACCGCCAGAAGTCCCAGTCCTTCAGGCACGGCATGGCGCGGGGCGACCGGGGCGGGCGGCCCGGCTCGGTCTGCCTCACTTCAGTCAGCTTCGGCTCGGTTTGCTTGACCTCGGGAGGCTTCAGCTCGGTCTGTGGTATACTCATCTCGTCTCACCCTTTCGTGGTGATTTCGGGGGGACATGCCGCCGATTTCCACGTCGCCAGCTGTCCCCATCCTCTCAGTCTGCGTAGCACCTAGTCAAACATATGTTTGCTCTGCCACAATAATATACCACACATAGTAGACATTTTATTCACGCAGTCGGCACGAAAAAAGCGGGGGATTTCTTCCCCGCCATTCACCGCGGCGTTACATCAGTCAGGACTATGTTCACACTCAGCAGCGGCCTAGACTGGGCGTCTGCGGGTATCAAAAAGCACTATTCGGCGGGGTCATCAGGGATGAGGGGCTGGGCACCATGCAGCAGGCGCAGCAGGAAGATCACGGACTCGGCAGTTTCTGGTGGGTCGTCTGGGTCGGGCGGCAGGATCGTGAAGAGGATGGGGACGGGCGTCCCCGACCGCCGCTTGGTCGGCCCGTAATACAGCATCCTTCGTACCTCGCGGCCGTAGTAGGCCGACACCTCTTCCTCGCGGGCGTGGGAGATGGGGGCCGGGGAACCCTGTGAGTTCCTGGAGCGCCCTCTCAAGATCCGCCTCCCACCGTGCTGCAAATTCCGGGCTGCGGCGATCATTGAAAACATTTATCCGTTCGAGGTCTGCGTCCGCCGGGTCGCTGGAGAGAACGGCATAGTTCAAAGCAGCCCCTCGCGCTCTATTTCCATGCGGACCTGTGGGTCCATGGCGGCAACGATGCGCTCGGCATCATCCGCCAGCTCATCGCGCGTCATATGGGATAAGTCGGCAAAGCCGTACTTCAAGCGCATCCGTTCGTGTGACTCGGCCAGCGTGTGGCGCGGGCCGTCCAGCATCACCTGCATCTCGGCCCGGCCTCTTGCTTCCCGCTCCCAGCGGCGGACGGTTTCGGCAAGGGCATCGGCGACGAGCGCGTCAAGGTCGCCGTCCTTGTCGCGCAAGGCCCGCAGCCGGGTCGCCAGTGCATCATCGATGGTCACGGTGGTCATGGAAGCCTCCCCTAGTTCAATCCCATCCTAACTGTGTTGAGTATACCTCATGGGGCGGCCTGTGCCTGTTTGGTCGCGTGGGCCTGGCGGTACAGGGCGTTGAGCTGGGAGGGGGTGACGGCGACGTAGTCCGGCCCCAGATTAGCCAGCATGTCCCGGAGGTCGGACAGCTTGGAACCCCAGTTCCAGACGAAGGCGTTGACGAAGGCGGGGCGGACGGACCCGACGCTGCCGCGCACCTGGTCGGCGAGTTTCTGCGCGCCCGGCCCGAAGGAGACGGCGCGGAAGACGGGCTGGCCGGTCTTGGGCAGGGTGTAAGTGAAGTGGCTGTAGGAGTCGCCGCCCTGGGTGCCGTAGTCGGGCATCAGGAAGGCGACGCCGGGGAGGTCCGCACCGACGCCCGCGATGTCTTCGGTGCGGACGTTCATCAGCCGGACCGTTTTCATGTCCATGCGGTCCATGTAGGTCTGGGTCAGGCCGTAGAAGCCCGCCGTCGCGCCGGGGCGGTCTTTGAGGGCCGTGGCGAAGTCGGGCGGGTAGATGTAGCCGGCCCCGGACACGTCGCACAGGAACTCGTCGGTCGGGGCGGCGTGGTCGTAGTACCAGCGGGCCAGGGTCGGGGAGACATCAATCAGCGAGGGGGCCATGCCCCAGCCGATGGGGAATGTCCCGTGCAGAGGGTCGGTGAAGTACTGCCGGAAGTACCCGCGCCAGGTGCAGAGGTTGTCGCCGTCGGACATGGTGAGTGCGAGATAGACCTTCGTCGGGTCGTAAGGCGGGGCGGGCGGCTGCGTCTTCTGCTTCAGGGCGGCAATGGGGACGCCGCTCAGGACCGAGTAGTTGGCGACGTAGTCGCTGACCGTCGTGATCTTGCCGAAGCGCGACCCGAGCGAGACGCCCGGCGTCTCGTCAATGCCCACGCCGTCGCCGTGCCACCAGAAGCCGCGCACGACGCCGCCCAGCGGCATCCGGGCGAAGGTGGCCTCGACCTCGGCCCGCTCGGCGTCCTCGTCCGCGCCGGGCCGGTCCTGCGCCTTGGGTCCGGTGATCCAGAAGGCCATGCCTTTGGCGGCGATGATGTCGTCCACCTGGCTGCCCAGGAGGGGCGGGTCGAGGCAGAGGCAGAGGTACGGGTTCAGGCGGGGCAGGAGAGTCGTGCGGGCGTAGTGCAGGGCGTCGGCGTCGTCTTTGAACTTCCCGCGCAGGTCGCTCTTGATGGTCAGCCCGAGCCGGGCGGCGAGTTCGGGTGTCGCGATCACCAGGTCATCGGCCCCGGCGATGTCCACGGCGATGCAGGGAGAGAGGTAAACCTTGGGGTCGGCCACGACCGCGCCCTTGTAGGCACTCTTGAACGTCGTGAGCAGCGTCATCGGGTCGGCGACGGGGATGGGTGTGTCGGTTTGGCCCTGGTCCTGCATGGCCTGGAGCCAGAACGAGTCGTCATCGCTCGCAACAAGATAAATACGCGGCTGCGTCCGGTTGATCAGCCCTTGCAGGGACGTGAGCAATAGCTGCTCGTCATGGGAGAGGTGGCGCACGTCGGCGACGTAGAGGTGCCGGGCGGGCGGCGGCGACTTCGGCTGCAAGGTCGCGTAGGGCCGGCGCGGGGTCGGGAGCGTTAAACCAGCGTAGACGCGCGGGTGCGGCAGACTGCCAAGCGCGGCCAGGGCCGCCGTTCGGCGTGACGCGGGCAGCAGCCCCTTCTGCGCCAGAGCCGCCACCGCCCCGCGCGTCAAAAGCTGCTCAAGGACGTAGGGTTTGAGGGACTCGTCGCGGAACCCCGTCGCTGTCCAGACGTCTACGGCCCCGGCGAAGGCATCGCCCTTGTGAACAAGCAGGGCGGCCGTGGGCCGCCCGCCCGCCGTCAGGATGGGGATGATCTGCACCCCGGCGGGGAGGGTGGCGGGGTCCAAAGCCTGCGCGTCCTCGCCGAACCCCCAGTCCAGTTTGAGGCCGGTCAGTCCCAGCAGGTCATTTGCGGGGATGACGGCAGGCCCCGCCGGACCGCCCTTGAAGCCCCCCACCCCGATGCCGTTGGCCCCGAATAGGGCCGGGCCGCTGTCATGGCCCAGGTCCTTCCAATCCCCTCTGGCATCCTGCGCGACGGCGTGGGTGAAGGGGATGCCGGACAAGACCAGGCAGCCGCCGGCCTGATGGAACGCCTTCAGGTTGGCGAAGGCGATCCGGGGATAGGCGTTGCCGTAGGGCAGGATGACGGCGGCATAGGTCTTGGCATTCATTCGGATGGGGTCGGCCAGTGCGGCGGCGTCTAATTGGTCGGCGGGCAGGCCCGCCGCTTGCAGGTCGGCGGCGATCTTCTTGGGCGAGAGGGAGGCGGGTGTCCCGTAGGACGCGAAGCCGGGCTGGGCGAAGACGGCGACGCGCGGGGCCGCATCAGGAGCGGCGGTGGCGGCTGACGCGAACAGGGACAGGAGCGCAAGGAGCGCGAGGAGCAGTTTCATGGCAAAGCCTTTCGTGGGTCCTCACTTCGCCCGGAACACCGCGATCTCGGCCAGGCCTGCGTTCTCCGTTCCGGGTTTGACGCTGGTGACTTTGAATGTCAGCGCCGTGACCGTCTTGGCGGGGAAGCGCAGCGTGAGCGGCGTCTTGGCGTCGTTCGGCAGCGCGCCGACGGAGAGCGTGGTGCCGTCGCTGAAGGCGATCTCGCCGGACGTGATCTGGTCGGTCAGGTTGGGGCGGTCGTACAGCAGGATGCGGTCTATCGTCTGTGGCGTCGCCCAGGTCAGCGTCAGGGTCGCGCCGACGGTGCCGCCCGCCGACCACTCCTGGCTCTTGTCGCCGGGGTAGCCGCCGACGACGCCGTCCGTCGCGCCGTCAATGGAGTAGCCGCCCTCCACGCCACTGGCCGTGACTTTGGCAACCCCTGCCACGTTGTCCTCGCTCGTCAGGGCGTCGTCCGTCGGCGGGACGGCGGGCAGGTGGTAGGTCACGCCCTTGATGCGGAAACTGACCTGGGCGGGGCCGAAGACCGTCTTGCCGCGCCAGACGTGCGGCGGGCCGCTGACCTGGAGCGGGGCACCGGACAGCGGCAGGGCCACGGCCGCCTGGCCCGCGACCTGGACCTGATCACCGTCCAGCACCCCGCGCGGGGCGTAAAAGAGGTCCTGCATCTTCCCGTGGTAGAGGTAAGCGCCCTGGTTCTTGTGGACCAGACCGACGCCGGCGGTGGCCAAGACCGTTTCCAGATCGGCAGGAACCGGAGCGGCCGGGTTGCTCGTCGGCCCAAGCCCGAGGCCCGTCATTCGCCGCTCGACCGCCAGACGGTGGAGGGCGTTCCATCCCGTCGGCGCGGCCTGAACGACGACGGCGACCGCCGAGCCGACGGGCCGGGCGGGGAGCGTGATACGGTTCATGTCGGTGACGGCATCGTAGGCAACAGCAACCGGCCTGCCGCCGACTGTTGCCTTGATCGCCCGCGCCGTGTCCGGGAGTTCAATGACGACAGTGCGCCGGGCGGGCTGGCCGGTGTAATGTCCTTGCGTCGCGCCCACCGTGATGGTCACAGCCCCGCCGTGGCGCGTGCAGGAGAGCGGCGTGGTCGCGGACTGTCCATGCTCATAGGCCGTGGTCACGCCGTCGTCTTCGTACAATGTCGAGCGGCCCGTAGCCCCATCCGCGCCGGGATAGCAGCGGACGCGCAGGGTCGTCAAGGGCGCGGTGCCCATGCGCGGCGTGTAGGGCTGCATGGGAATAGGGACGCCGCCCCGGACGTACAGCGGGAACTCGTTGATGTCAGCGGCGACGAGGGCATCCGTGTCCCCAGCGTACCGCTCGCCGGTGAACAGGTCGTACCAGGCCCCGGCGGGGAACCAGACCGTTTGCGAGGCGACGCGGCCCGGCCCGACCCCCGCCGAGACGATGGGGGCGACCAGGATGTTATCGCCCAGCTGGAACTCCTGGGCGTTGTGGTAGGCGTCCTCGGCGCGCGGGTTATCGAAATACAGGGGCCGGTCGAGCGGGACTGTTTCGCGGGCGGACTGGGCGGCGCTGGTGTAAAGGTACGGGAACAGCTCGGAGCGCAGGTGGAACGAGGCGCGCATGGAGTCCTCGGCCCAGGCGGGGTAGTTCCAGGGGCGGCGGTCGGTCTGTGCGTCGCGCGTGGAATGCGAGCGCAGGACAGGCGAGGTCGCGCCGAACTGGCACCAGCGGGCGTAGGACTCCTCGTTGCGCCCGCCCATGTGGCCGCCGATGTCGTGCGACCAGAAGAAGCAGCCGACGTTGCCCGCCGTGGCCGTGAAGGGCACTTCGAAGGCCAGCATCGGGAAGCCGGTGTCGGCGTCCCCGGAGAAGTGGATGGGGTGCCGGTGGTCGCCCCACCCCGCCCAGCGGGAGAAGGACAGGCCGCGCTGCCCGTTTTGGGCGGTGTGGTCATAGAGCAGCGTGTTCAGCCAGAACAGGTTGGTCAGGTCGGGGACGGAGCGCGTGTCGGGGTACTGCTGCCAGTCCAGCCACCAGAAGTCCACGCCGTCTTTCTCCAGCGGCGTGAAGACGGTGGAGAACAGCGCACCCATGTACGCCTTGGAGCCGGCGTCAAAGGGCAAGGTCTGCTTCGTCACCGGGTCCGCGCCCACGGCCCGCATGAAGGCGGCATACCGGTCTTCGTGCGGCGCGACGCCGTCGGCGGGGTGCAGGTTCAGGGTGACGTGCAGGCCCTGCGAGTGGAGCCAGGGCAGGAGGGTTTCGGCGTCGGGGAGCAGCTTGCGGTTCCAGGACCAGCCGGTCCAGCCGTCCTCGTGCCAGTCCATGTCCAGCACCATGTTGTCCAGGGGGAAGTCGTGCTGCCCGTATTCCTGGACGATCTTGCGGTAGTCGTCGGAGGAGAAGGGCCAGTAGCGCGAGTACCACACGCCCAGCGCGTACTTTCGCGGCAACGGAACCGGCCCGCCGACGGCGGTGAGCGACTGCAAAGCGGCCCGGTAGTCGTCGCCGTAGCCGAACAGATAGCAGTCGGTGCCAGCGGTTTTTGGCCGGGACTGCACCCAGTCGGCTGTTAAAAGCGGCGAGCGCGAGTCGTCGAGCAGATACCAGCCGTCGCGGGACAGGACGCCCTGGCCCAGATCGAACGGCCCGGTCGCGCCGTCCAAAGTCCGCGCCGTGCCACCTAGATTTCCGGGGTTTGTCGCGCCCGGTGCCCAGAGGGCGGGCTGCGCGCCTCGCCTGATCTCGGCCCGCAAATTGGAACCCGAGAACGACAGGCCGTTGGGCGTATAGGTCAGCCGGATCGCGCCGGTGTCTATGACGGTCGCGCCGCCGACTTGGGCCAGACGGAAGCCGTCAAAGCGGGCGGCCCGGTTCGCGGCGAACAGCGACGGGGCATCCACGAACGCGGCATTCGGCGAGTATTCCAGGCGGACGCATTGCGGCGTGATGACAGTGAACCGTGCCGAGCCGACGACGACGGGGTTTGATGCGGCTTTGGCGGACTGAAGAGCGCCCAGGAGCAGAAGCGCCAGCGCGGGCAGGAGAGCGGGCAGGCGGCGCAGCGAAGCGCCGGGTCGGGGTTTAGAGTGGGTCACAGGGAACCTCGGGCGGTGTGGAAGCATTGCTGCCGTCACAGTTCGCCGCTAGGAGTGGGTTTTCCTGCTGTTTTAGGCCGGGGGCTAGGCGACGGCATACCCGGTGTGGGGGCGGACGTTCTCCGGGTGGAAGGCGGGGACGATGTCCGACTTCGGGATACCCGCCGCTTCGAGATCGTACCCGATGCCGTCTTCCGTCCCATCACGCTGTATCCAGACCTTGCCGCCGATGATGTCCAGATGCACGAGGCTATGATAGACGCGGCGCGTCTTCCCCTCCCATCCGGCGGAGACGATGAGGTAGCGGTCGCGGCCTTCATCAAAGACAGCTTCATTGGTCACGTCGGCGTTCGCATAGCGGCGCTCCGTGAGAGAAAGCAGGAGGTCCCGTATGATCTCCCGATAATGTTCTACCTTATCCATTTCGTGATTTCCTCTTCATCAGGGTCAAAAACAATCAGGCGCAGAGCATTCTTGTTGAGGAAAAGCTTGCCGATCCCTTCCACAAAAACCTCCTCGTAGACAGTCTTCCGCACTGCGAGGAACAGTCCCCGATCCGCCTCATACGGCGACTGCCTCAATGCCAGATCGTAAAGCCAGAACTGCCCGACGGCCTCTTTCAAATCCTGCACCGCCGACAGACTAACGAAAGACTTAATCTCGACGGCAATACGTTCCCCGTCCCGTTCGGCAGCGACGACCCTTTCCGCCCCGATGTCGATCAGCAGGTTGGTGTCTTCTACCGTCACAGCGAGCGGTCATGGGTAATCGTCCAACCGTCTTTGCGTAATGCCCGGACGAAGGGCATGTGATAAATGTCTCTTGCCGCCATGTATTGCACTACTCCTGGGACATGATACCACTACTGCCAATGATGTGACATCATTGACGGCGGGTACTTGGGGGCATGGTTCAACGGGGGAGGCAAATGCCGCCTCAGCTCCGCTTGCGGGCGGCGGGGCGCGGCAGGCGGCGGCGGACGACCAGGACGGCGATGTCGTCGTGGAACTCGCCCCGGCAGAAGGCGGAGACGCGGCGCAGGAGGGCGGCGACGAGGCGGCGCGGGCCGAGGGGGGCGACGCGGGCGAACAGGGCCTTCAGCCGGTCCAGGCCCAGCCAGTCGCGGCGGGACTGGGACGGACGGGCGTCGGAAACACCGTCCGTGTAGAGGAGCAGGGTGCCGCCGGGGGTCAGGGTCGCCTCATGCTGCTCAAAGCGGGCCATGTCGGGCGGGAACGCGCCGACCGGCGGCCCGGTCCCGACCAGCTCCTCCACGGCCTCAGGGCTGCGCGTCCCGGCGGCGGCGATCAGGGCCGGCTCGTGGCCGCCGCTGGCGTAGGTCAGCCGCCCGGTCCCCGCTTCGAGGGTGCCGACGAAGACGGTGCCGAAGCCTTCAAAGTGGGGGTCGGGCTCGATCATGGCGTTGACGGCGGACAGCGTCTCGGCGGGGGTCAGCCCGACCGTGATGCAGTCGGAGATCAGCTCGCGCATGTGTTCGGCCTGGAGCGCCTGCTCCGGCCCGTGCCCCGCCACGTCGCCGATGACGACGGCGACATCGCCGGTCCCGTCCGCCAGCGCGAAGGCGCTGTAGAAGTCGCCCCCCGAGGGCGGCGTCGCGGGCTGGTCGGCGTGGGCGGCGACATATTCCGTCGAGAGCTTCTCCTGGTCCTGCCGCAGAGCCGACTTTTCTTCCTGTGGCATCTCTTCAGTCATCGCCATACAGTATAGCATAGCTTTTAAATTTGTGCCACACGGTGATCCCCTCTGCCGGAAGGCTGATTGCTTCGATTTAGAGTTTCAAAGGAAAAGGCTTAAAGAGAAAGGTCTAAAGAGAGTATATCCAGCCTCCGATAATTACCGGGTGATGCAATACACACAGACTGTTCACAAGAGTTCCTCGGAAGAAGTCAAAACCACGCCCCACCCACGCACCCTGGAGTGGATCGGGACGGCCGCAATGGCGATGGGCGGCAGCAACCAGAGCCTGTTTATCATCGGCGCGCTGATTGTCGGCCAAGGCGATATCCGAGGCCAGGGCACTGCGGCGGTTCCTTTGCTGATGCTCGGGTTGATCTTGGGCTGGATGGCCGCGCCGGGATGGCTGGAGTTAGTCCTGATGTGGCCGAACCGCGTGGGAGGCATTGCGGCGACCTGCGCCGAAGCGTTCCGGCCCTACAGCCCGGTTCTCGCAAACCTCGCCGGGACTTGCTATTGGTGGGGATGGATTCCTACCTGCGGGCTGACGGCGCTGCTGTCGGCTTCGGCGATCCATCAATGGTATCTCCCGCAGATCTCAACCCCCTTTCTTGCCTGCGTGCTGGTGCTGCTGTTCGCGGGTGTCAACCTATGCGGCGTCCGGTGGGTCACGCGGATGACGGTGCCGATCGCCGCCGGGTCGGCCTGCCTGGCTTTTTTGTCGGCGCTCATTCCGATCCTGACCGGACATGTGGACTGGCATCAGGCGACGACGTTCCACTTGACCATTCCCTTTTCCGGCCTGTTCGGCAGCCTGACCAGCTTCATGGCCGGGCTATACCTTGTCGGGTTTGCCGCGCCTGCTTTTGAGGCCGCCGCCTGCCATGTCGGCGAGACGATCAACCCGGCGAAGAACGTCCCACGCGCGATGTTTGCGTCAGGCGCGATGGCGACACTCTTTTTTGGCGTCCTGCCCATCGTCTGGCTGGGAACGCTCGGCTCTGAGGCGCTGGGCGGCGACCTGGCACAGACCTTGGGGCCGACGTTCGCCCCGCTGTTCGGGAGCGCCGCCAAGGCAGCCGCGATCTGGTTCATGATGCTGAACATGTTCCATGGGACGATCCAGCCCCTCGCGGGGGCGTCCCGGACGCTTTCGCAGATGGCCGAGGACGGCTTGCTGCCACAGGTCCTTGCCCGGCGGCTGCCCACGGATGCGCCCTGGGTGGCGACGGCGCTCACGGCAGGGATGGCGATCGCCTTCCTGCTGGCAGGTGATCCGATCTGGCTGGTGGCGGCGGCGAATCTCACCTACCTCATCGGTATCTGCCTGCCCAACATCGCCGTCTGGCTGCTGCGGCGGGATGCGCCGGAGATCACCCGGCCCTGGCGCGCGCCGCGCGGGACGATCGAGCTGGGGGTCGCGGCTTCTCTCGTCTGGCTGGCCGCGACGGTCCTCGGCTTCGAGCAGTTTGGGCTGCCGACTGTCCTCGCGGGCCTGGCGCTGGCCTACTCCGGGTCGGTATTCTATGCCCTCCGGCGCTGGCAGGACCGCCGTGGGCAGAACATCAGGAAATACACCTGGTCCCTCCATGCCAAATTAACGGGCGCGATGCTTCTCGTGCTGACCTTAGACAGTGCCGGGTACTTGCTGGCAATCAAGAGCATCCACGTCAGGCATCCAGTCTGGGCTGCGGCGCTGGAAGATATTTTTGTCGCTGTAGCGCTGCTGACGATCTCTGTCGGCCTGATCCTGCCGGGGATGATCGGCCATGCCATGGCCGAGGTCGCGCAGGCCGCGCGGCGGCTGTCGAGAGGAACGCTGGCTGACTTTTCTCGGGCGATGGCAGCGCTTGGCCGGGGTGAGCTGGACGGAGCATATGCGCGCGTAGACGTGACGCCGGTCCGCGTACATTCGCACGACGAGGTGGGGGAGATGGCGGACAGCTTCAATGTCATGCAGGACGAAATCGCCCAGGCAGCCCAGGGGTTGTCGGGCGCTCGCGAGGGCCTGCGGGCCGCCAACACCATTTTGGAGACACAGATGGCCGAGCTGCATGAGAGCCGGGAGCGTTTCGAGATCGCCGTTCAAGGCTCCCGTGACGGCTTGTGGGACTGGGACATCCTGCGTGACACCGTTTATTTTTCTCCGCGATGGAAAGCGATCTTAGGCTTCGAGGACGATGAGATTCCCAACAAGTCCGGCGAGTGGATGGCGCACGTCTGGCCCGAAGATAGACCTATGGCGGAAATGGCGGTGGAGGAATACCTGAACGGCACACGGTCCGAGTATGAGATCGAGTTCCGCATGCGGCACAAAGACAATGAACCGCGCTGGGTGCTGGCACGCGGCGTCGCCCTGCGTGATGCCGATGGGCAGCCCTATAGGATGGCAGGGTCGCACACGGATATCACCGGGAGGAAGAAGGCGGAACAAGAGCTACTGGCGGCCAAAGCGGCAGCGGAAGCGGCCTCGCTTGCCAAGAGCCTGTTCCTTGCCAACATGAGCCATGAGCTGCGGACACCCATGAACGCCATCATCGGCTTCTCCGAACTGCTCCAGGACCAGGTGTTCGGCGAGATGAATGCGCGTCAGACCAAATATGTCGGCAACATCTCGACCAGCGGAAAGCATCTCCTTCAGCTTATCAACGACATTCTGGACTTGTCTAAAGTGGAGGCAGGTCACATGGAACTGTTCGTACAGGCGGTGGAGGTCTCCGAAGTCCTGCGGGGCGTGCTTGCCGTCGCAAAAGGGCTGGCTTCCAAAAAGCAGGTGACGCTGACCTTGAGCAGCGCGGAGGACCTGCCGCCGCTGCTGGCCGACCCGGCACGTCTCAAACAGATCCTTTACAACCTGCTCTCGAATGCGATCAAGTTCACGCCGGAGGGCGGGCAGGTGACAGTCAAAACTCGTATTGTGGCCGATCTGCTGGAAGTCTCCATCTGCGATACCGGCATCGGCCTGCGTCCCGAGGATCGCGAGCGGATCTTCGGTCAATTCGAGCAGGTGGACTCGACCTATACCCGTCTTCAGCAGGGCACGGGATTGGGCCTGTCTCTGACCCGCCAGATGGTCGCCATGCACGGCGGTGAGATATGGGTGGAGAGCGAAGGCCTCGGCTTAGGCTCGACCTTCCGATTTACGCTCCCGCTGGCAGCTCCGGAATCGCTGCCGGAAACGACATCCTCCCTGCCGGTCCCCGAACTCCGCTTAGCCGCATAAAGCATAGAAAAGCATAGAGTAGAAAGGAACAGTCCAAATGCCGATGCAGACAATATTGATCGTCGAAGACAACATATTGAACATGGAACTGGCAACCGATGTCTTGGAACATGTCGGGTACACCGTCCGACAGGCGGCGACGGCAGAGATCGGCCTTGCCGAAGCCCTTCGGCTGCCGCCGGACCTCATCCTGATGGATATCGCCCTGCCCGGCATGGATGGCGTGACGATGACATATGAGCTTAAACAGCACCAACAAACGCGTTCTATCCCGATTGTCTTTCTGACATCCCATGCCATGCGGGGCGATCAGGAACGGGCGCTGGCGGCAGGCGGAACACTTTATCTGACCAAGCCACTTGACACGCGCACCCTCGCCGGAACGCTGAAAGCGGTCCTCGCGGGCCGGGAACAAACTCCATGACTATCACCGGCAAAAGGGTGCTGATCGTAGACGATGAAGAAATCAACCGCGAGCTGCTGGCAGCGCAGGTCGAGTCGCTGGGACACACATGGGAGGAGGCGCGGAGCGGCGCCGAGGCCATTTTACTCCTGCACGAGCGGTTCGACATCCTGCTGGTAGATGGAATGATGCCGGGCATGGATGGCTTCGAGATGACCGCCCGCGTCCGTACTCAGGGAGAGAATGCAGATGTCCCGATCATCATGGTCACCGCGCTGAATAGCCGGGAAGACCGCCTGAAGGCAGTGAAGGCAGGCGCGAATGATTTCATCTCCAAGCCGGTTGACCGGTATGAGCTGCAAGTGCGGACCGAGTCGCTGCTGAAAATGAAAGCGGCCCAGGACGCGGTCAAGGATCATCAAGCCGAGCTGGAGCGTGTCGTCGCATTGCGGACTACCGATCTGCAAGACGCCATGAACGAAGTCGTTTTGGGGCGTCAGCAGATCTACGAGGCGCAGCTTGATACGATCCATCGCCTGGCCCTAGCCGCCGAACACCGCGATGAGCATACGGCCACCCATATCCACCGCGTCAGCCATTACTGTGGCCTGCTGGCCTGGGCGCTGGACCTGTCGGCAGACGAGACGGAGCAGATCCAGCAGGGCAGCATCATGCACGATGTCGGCAAGATAGGCATCCCCGATTCGATCCTGCTGAAAGAGGGGCGACTGAGCAATGCCGAACGCGAGGTTATGGAGCAGCACACGATTATCGGTGCGGATATCCTGCACGGGTCTTCTTCGAAACTGCTTCAAGTGGGTGAGATGATCGCTCTGACGCACCACGAAAAGTGGGACGGGACCGGCTACCCTCACGGGTTGAAGGGGGAGGAGATCCCTCTGCATGGCCGCATCTGCGCGGTCGCCGATGTCTATGACGCCTTGACAAGCCGCCGCCCCTATAAAAGATCCTACACCCGAAACGAGGCACGCGACATCTTATGCCAGGGGTACAGCACTCACTTCGACCCCCAAATATTGGACTTATTCCTCGCCAATTTCGAGGTCGTGGAGGTCATTCAGGACCGATACGGCGACGGAGATGTAACAGGACAAGAGCAGAATGACTTGATGGCGACACTGAGCATGTAAAGTATGCCGCAGGCCGATGCCCCCTATCAGTTTAACGCCGCCCTGCGAGGACCTGCTTATAGAAATCTTCCAGATGGGCCGTGATCGCCGCTCAACCGTACTCGCGCTCGACCAGGGCGCGGCCCTGGCGGCTCAGGGCGGCGGCAAGGGGGAGGCGGCAAGGGGGAGGCGTCGGTGAGCGCCGACTCGCAGCCGCCACTGGCAGAGGTCAGCCGTCCAGTCCCGGCTTCAAGCATGCCGACGGAGACTGTGCCGAAGCCCTCGGAGTGAGGGTCAGACATCTTGGTCGCAGTCTGTCACAGGTTTCGGGATTATGTTAGAAAAGGAGGCTTTTACAAGCCTCCTTCCTTTTGGCCAGCGATAGTGCGGCTGAGTATAAGACGCCGCATTTCACCCTGCGTACCGACCTCCGACTGTGCACCCTCCAGGTAGCGCAGGTTGTAGATGACGCTAAGGGCCGCGAAAGCTGCCCCGGTGTGCCGCCCTTGGTAGGCCAATCTGGCCGCGCCCAGCAGGAGGGCGCGCAGGGGCGCGCGCAGGGGGGGCGCGGCGAGCGAGAGGTCGGCGAGCCGGCGGGTCAGGACGTTCCGGGCGTGGTAGCCGTGGCGGACGGCCTCCCAGCCGGTGTCGCCCCGGCGGGCGCGGACGACGTCGAGCTGGCCGTAGGCGTAGGGGACGGCGAGCCAGGAGGCGAAGCGGCGGCGGGGGCGGTGGGTGCCGCGCGCCTGGGCCTCGTAGACGAAGCGGACGCCGCACTGGCGCTCCAGGCGGACGGCCAGCTCGACGTCTTCCTGACGCGGGAACTGCTCGTCGAAACCGCCGACGGCCAGCAGGTGTTCGCGCCGGAGCGAGGCATTGCCGGAGTAGAAGTGGTGCGGGCCGCAGCCCTCCCATTCGCCGGTGCGCCAGGCCGTGTACTGCTTCTCCAGCATGGCGTGTTCCCAGGCGATCCAGGGGGGTTCCCGCCACTGCAAGGCCGGGTCGGGGAGCATGGGGGCGATGACGACTTCCTTGTCTCCGTGGCCTTTCCCGGCGTAGTGAGCGGCGTGCCGGGCCAGGAAGTCCGGGGCGGGTTCCACGTCGTCATCCAGAAAGACGACGACCGCGCCGCACGCCTCGGCGATGCCCCGGTTGCGGGCGCGGGCCGGGCCGCCGTTGGGCTGGGTGATGGGGCGCAGCGCGAACGGGGCGGCGCGGGCGTACTCGGCCAGCAGGGCGTCCGTGCCGTCCGTGCTGCCGTCCGAGACGACCACGACTTCAAAGTCGTCCGAGGGGTGTGTCTGGCGGGCCAGGCCGTCCAGAGTGACCCGGAGGCTGTCCGCCCGGTTGAAGGTCGGTGTCACGACGCTCAGGAAGGGCGGGCGGCTCATGGAATGACCGCCAGCGACCGGAGGGCTTCCAACTCGCGCGCGAAGTTCTGCGGACCGTCGAACACTTCCTCCGCCCGCGCCCGCGCCGCCCGGCCCATCGCCCGCAGGGCGGGCCGGTCCGCCTCCAGCCGGGCCAGGGCGGCGGCCAGGGCGGCGTAATCGTCCGGCGGAACGAGCGCGCCGACAAGGGACTCCTGCCCCCGCCCGAGCATGTCCGGCAGCGCGGTCATGTCGGTCGTGACGACCGGCAGGCCCGACGCCATCGCCTCCATCACCACCTGCGGCGTGCAGTCCCCGCGCGTCGGCAGGACGAACAGGTCAGCGTCGGCGTAGAGCGCCCGCAAGGCGGGGTCGTTCGGCCCCAGTCCTTGGTGGACCGTCACGCGCGGCGTGGGGGGGACGGGAGCGCCCGTCACCATGTCCAGGAAGCAGTGCGCGGGCGCGTCCTCGCGCATCCAGCGCAGCAGCAGGTCGCCGCCCTTGCGGGTCAGGTCGCCGCCGACGAAGAGCAGCCGCAGCGGGCCGCCGGGTTCGGGGGCGGGCTTCTCGTCGGGCCGCCACAAGCTCAGGTCCACGCCGGGCGGGAACACCTGGATCTTCAAAGCCGGGACGTCGTAGTCCGCCGTCAGCGAGTCCGCCACCCACTGCGTGTAGGCGAACAGGCGGGCGCTGGCCCCGAATGCCCGCCGATACCACCGGTCGCGCCGCCGCTCCAGGGTCGAGTCCGGGTCATTGAGCAGGCCGTACTGCGGGCCGAGCGCCAGAAACTGTTTGGGGGTCGCGTCCAGGCTGATCGCCGCCGGCGTCCTCTTCATGAAACCCTGGCAGAAGACCGAAACCATCTGCGTGTGCAGGAAGAGGACGTCCGGCGGGTCCTCCCGGTAGGCCCTTCGTACCTTCGCCCAGGTCTGGAGGCCTGCGCGCAGGATGATGTCGTTCCGCAGGCGGGGGATGCGGCCCAGGACGCCGGGCGAGTCGAAGGTGATCGGAATCCAGCGGGCCTCGATGTCGGGGCAGCGCGCCGCCGCCGCCTGCATGTTCTTGTACTGCGTGATGTGCCCCAGGCCGGTTTCCATCACGAACAGGATCTTCGTCTTCTTCGTCGGTTTCGTCATTTGTTGAGTGTCCGTATCAGCCGGGCGGGGACGCCGCCGACCAGCGTGTTCGGCGCGACGTCCTTGGTCACGACCGCCCCCGCCGCCACCACCGCGCCGCGCCCGATGGTGACGCCCTTCAGGACCGTGACGCGGGCGGCGAGCCAGACGTCGTCCTCGATCACGACGGGGCGCGCTTCGGGCGCGACCGTGTGGTCGTGCGTGGAGTGAAAGTCCGTGTCCATGATCAGGGTCATGTTGCCGATGGCGCAGCGCGCCCCGATCTTCACCGAACACTGGGCGGCGATGGACGTCCCGGCGTTGATGTAGGTGCGCTCGCCGATCTCCAGGGTGCCGCCCGGCAGGGCGGCCAGCTCGATGGGCGTCGGCACCCCGCGCAGGCGCACGCGCTCCCCCAGGCGGATCGTGCCCCCGTTGTCCACGAACAGGCCGCCCTGGACGCGCACCCAGCGGCCGACCGAGGTGCAGCGGCGCGTCTTCCAGCGGCTGGTCAGAATCAGGATGGAGAACCTCGCGGCCTCAAGCACTTTCATCGAGCGCGCCCCCGTCCCGGCGGCACGGGCGGCAAGGGCGGCTCAGGCGCGGACACGTCAGGGGCGGCATGGTACAGACGGGTCCGCCGGTCCACTCCCAGGCGCAGACTGGACGCCAGCCCCCGGCACAGGCCGCGCATCAAGGCGGCGTCATTGTTGGGGCGGCGCAGGAGCGCCTTGGCCCCCGCACGGGCGGACAGCGAAACCAGGCGGCCGGCGAGCTGCCGCGCGGCCCAGCCGTCGCCGCAGCGCGCGTGCTTGGCGAAAAAGGCGGCGTCCCCCGCGCCATAGCCGTGGAGGACGGATCGCCAGTGGTCCGGCGTCCGCCAGGCCCGGTGGTACAGCCGCAGGGCGGGGCGCAGCGCGGCCCGCGCGCCCGCGCGCCGGAGCCGGTAGACGAAGTCCCCTTCCTCGCCGGCGGGGAACGGGGCACCGGGGCCGAGGGCCGGGTCGAATCGGGGGCCGTCGGGCAGGCGGGCGAGCGCCGCGCGGCGCAGGGCCATGTTCGCGCCCATCCCGCACACCTCGCCGGGGCGCAGGTCACGCGCCTCGGGGAACGACCAGGCGGGGACGCAGACACTCTGGACTTCGGGGATGGCCGGGGACGGCAGGACGGGGCCGAACAGGATGTCCACTCCGGGGGCAGCCTGGAACTCGGCGGCGATGCGTTCCAGCCAGTCCGGCGGGGCCTCGCAGTCGTCGTCCGTGAAGGCCAGGATGTCGCCCCGCGCGTGGACGATCCCGATGTCGAGGGCGCGGGACTTGCCTACCGTCGCCGTCGGCAGATAACGGAGGGACGGGTGGGCGGCCGCCAGGCGCTCGGCGACGGCGCGCGTGTCCGGGCCGTCGCTCTGATCCACCAGGACGACTTCCCAGTCGTCGCGCAGGCAGGCGAGGATCGTGGGCAGGCAGACATCGACGTCCTGCGGGCGGTTACGGGTGCAGATGACGACCGAGAGTTTGACGGTTGAGGGTTTGACGACCGAGAGTTTCACGAGGCCCCCATCCGCCCCTTCACGATCTGGCGCACCATCCGGACGTCCGAGGGGTGGAGGCAGCGCAGCAGCCAGCACAGGGGGGCATACAGGAGCAGGCCGGGGACCAGGATCAGCAGGCCGTTCCGGTCGTGGACGAAGTAGAACAGGCCCACGAGCGGCAGGGCGGCGGCGGCGGCCCGCGCCAGCGTGCCGAGAGTGCCGCCGCCCACGAGGCCGGGGGGCAGGGCGCGCACATAGGCCGTGACCATGTACGCCTCGATCAGCACGTCGCCGAGGATCGCGCCGATGGCCCCGTTGTGCAGGGCGCGCTGCGTCAGGAAGATCAGGGTCCCGGTGATGGGGATGCAGATCAGCGCGGAGACGGCGGTGATGCGGCTCAAGGCCGCTTGGCGGTCACTGGCGATCAGGGCGGTCGCGGCCGCCTGGGACACGAACCACAGGATGATCGCCGCGCCGAGGATCATCAGGACGGGCGCGGCGGGGGCGAAGCCCGCCTCGCGGCCCGTGACCAGGGCGATGATCCGTCCGGGGACCATGACGAGGACGGCGGCGAAGGGGACGGCGCAGATGAGGATGAAGTTGAACATGCGCTGGACCGCCCCTTCAAACGCGCTCCGGTCCTCATGGTAGATGCGGGACAGGGCGGGCAGCATCGCGCCGGTCAGGGCGACTGGGATGAAGAGCGCGGCCCCGCCGAGCCGCTTCGCCAGCCCGTACCAGCCGATGGCCTCCAGGCTGCTCATCTTGGACAGCAGCAGGGCGTCACAGTTGCCGTACACGGAGATGAAGACGGCCGTCGCCAGAAACGGCATCCCCTGCCGGGCCAGGGCGCGCAGCGTGGCCCAGGACGGGAGGGCGACGGCCTTCCGATACGGCTGGAAGGCGGAGAGGTTGATGAGCAGGGCGACGGCGGCGCTGACTCCGCCCGCGCCGGCGATGGCCCACAGGGGCGCATGGAGGCGGATGAACAGGACGGTGAGGGCGGTCATGACGGCCTTGTCGGCGAGGGCGGCGGCGTTCTGGCGCGGGATCTCTTGGAGTCCGCGCAGGGCCGCACTCAGGGCCTCGTTGAGCAGCCCGACGAGCAGGGCGGTCAGCGCGACGAGGACGAGGAGGCGCATGGGCGGCGAGTAGCCGAGCGCATAGGCGACAGCCCAGCCGAGTCCGATGGAGAGCAGGCCGAGCGGCAGGCGCATGGCGAGCGCGGCCAGCGTCAGTTCCGCCGTCCGCGAGGTGTCCCGCGCGATGTCCCGCGTCAGCACGGTCGAGGTGCCGAGAAGGATGCCGACCGCGAAGACGCCGGCGAACGAGGCGGCCAGCGTCAGCGCGCCCAGGCCGGACGCGCCGATGTAGCGCGTTAGGTAGACCGTCAGCACGAAGGTCATGCCCCACGACAGGAGCTGCGAGGCAAGGGTCGCCGCGACGTTGCGGGCGACCAGCCCGGAGCGACTCAGCGGGGCCGCCGGGGGTGCCCCAGGCGGCCCTCCCGCCGGCGGGTCCGGCGTCCGGCGGACGTGGGACAGGCGCTTCCTCAGACGCGCGGCGGGCTTTTCGACGGCGTAAAGAATCAGCGTCGAGAGACTGAGGCACAAGGCGAGCGCGGCGACGCCGACGGCGACGGGCGGCCAGTGGGTCCAGTGTTCCACGCCGAACAGGACGGTGTTGTGGAGCAGGTACAGCGAGTACGACAGCAGCCCCACGAACCGGACCGGAGCGAGGTTCAGCCAGCGGAAGACGCCCCACTGGGGGCAGCGGATGGCGAGGACGAAGACGGGGAACAGCGCCAGCCCTTGCAGGGTGTAGCTGACTGTGTGTTGGAACCAGAACGAGCGGACCGCGTAACTGAGCAGCATCGCCGCCGCGCCTAGCGGCAGCCAGAGCGTTTTCAGCCGTCGCTCGGAGACGGGGCCGCCGTCGAGGGCCGGGTTGCCGTGGACGGCGAGGAGGCAGCCGAACAGGATCGAGTCCACGCGCGTGTCGGTGCCGACGTACAGGCGCTCGTGGCCGGCGTGGAGGCCGAAGACGAGGACAAAGCGCCAGGCGAGGACCGCCGCGCACAGGCCCGCCAGGACCTGCATCTGCCGCCGCCCCGACAGCCCGCGCCGCCGCATCAGGAGGTAGACGAGCGGGAAGACGAGGTAGAAATGCTCCTCGACGGCCAGTGACCAGAAGACCCATGTTCTGGGCGCGAAGCCCTCCCACCAGCCGTGCCGTGCGATATAAAAGTTCGTCAGGTGGGACACCTGGAACGGAATCGCAGCCGTCCAGTTCGGGCAGTCCCGCAGACCGCCCGCCGACAGCAGGTAGGCCGCGCCCAGCACGAGGTAGAACGGCGGGAAGATCCGCAGGACGCGGCGCAGGTAGAAGTCGCGGAAGTTGATCCGGCCCGTCTGGTCGAACTCCATCCGCAGCAGAGTCGTGATCAGGTAGCCGCTCAGGAAGAAGAAGACGACCAGGCCCAGGTCGCCGGGGACCCAGCGCTTGGTGCTGGCATGGGCCAGGAACACGAGGAGGAACGAGACGGCGCGCAGCCCGTCCAGCGAGGGGATGGCGAACGGCTTCCGGCCCAGCGCCGGCATGGGCACGGCCGGCGCGGGTGCGGGCGGCGCGGGTGCGGGCGGCGCGGGTATGGCCGGCGCGGGCGGGGGGGTGACCGGCTGGATCATTTGACCGCCCCCTGTGCGTCCTGCCGGGAGTCCTTGAGCAGGGGGGCGGCGGCCAGGGCGCCCGCCCAGATGCCGGCGAAGAGGACATCGCGGAAGTTGGACAACTGCACGTCCAGCAGGCCGAAGATGACCAGCATGGCGGTCGTGAGCAGGGCAAAGATGCAGACGGACTTGAGTACCGCGTCCGCGCCCGGCGCGCGGAGGGTTTGGCCCGCGAAGATCAGGATGGACGAGATCATCATCCAGAAGGCCAAGAATCCGAAGCTGCCGACGCGCTCCCAGATCCACAGGATCTGGTTGTGCGGGATGAACGGCTCCAGCTCGTAGACCTTGGTGATCTCGGGCAGCGGGATGATCTGGAAATAGGGCCGCCCGTAGCCGTAGCCCTGGAGCGGCGCGGACTTGATCGTCGCCATCAGGTCGATGTTCTCCTCGTCGCGCGAGGTGTTCGAGGAGGCGTCGCGCGCGTCCGGCTCGAAGTTAGACTTGACCGCCCGCGCCGGCTGGGCGAAGGTGCTGTTACTGTTCTTGAAAAGCGGGTAGTAGATCGAGAACGCGACGGCCACCGTCACCCCGAGTACGGCGACGAGGCGGCGGCGCTCGGGCAGCGCCTGATAGGCGGCCAGGAACAGCAGGGGGACTACGAAGATCAGCGCCGCCGTCGCCGCTCGGCGATTCAGGGCGAGGTTGCCCAGCACGACGAACGGCAGGAGGCTCCACATCACCCAGCGCAGGCGCGGCAGGGCGCGGCACAAGCTCAACGCGACCAGGAGCAGCAGGAAGGCGTCCATGAAGAACGCTTCTTCGTGCGCCCCCACCCCTTGATCCGGGAGGGGCAGCCCGTGTATGGTCACATAGCGGCGGAACGTCAGCAGCACCGCCTTGAAGCCGACGCAGACGACGGTGACCCAGAGGAGCGTCAGGAGGTCACGCCGCTCGCGCACGATGTTGACGGCCATGAGGTAGGCCAGGCCGAAGTAGAACTGCGGGCGGACCTCCTGGAGCGAGATTTTGAAGTCCCCGCCGGTCAGCATGCCGTTGACCCAGCCCATCATGACGAACGCCATGTACATGCAGACGGGCAGCAGCAGCGGGCCGCCGCGCAGGTTGGTGTTCTGGCTATAGACCGCGCGCAGGCAGGAGCAAACGCCGGCAATGAGGATGAAGATCTCGAACAGGTTCAGCGGCACCCCTTTGAAGTTGACGTGGGCATAGGACTGGAAGATGGTGTTGACGTTCCAGAAGAGGGGGACGCGGTCGGTCAGGGCGTCGGCGAACTGCTGCCCGTCCGCCCCGACGACCGGCCCCAGCTCGAAAAGGCACGCGGCGACTAGCGTTTCATACAGCACCAGGCGTGGGAAGCGCCAGAGGAGGACCGGCGTCATGACGACGACGAGCAGGGCGATGGGCAGGAAGATGTTGTCCAGGCCGAAGGCGACGAAGGCGGCGGCGACCAGACCCGCCAGCAGGCCGCCGCCAAGCAGGAACCAGCGCGTGCGGGCGCGCGCGCCCGCCGCGTAGTCCTCGGCGGTGGGCATGGCGCTGTAGGGGATCTCGTCCTCCGCCTCTTCGGGGGCGGCAGGTTTTTCCTGTAAAGTACTCATAGTGAAGACGCGCCCCCGAATGCGGCACGGAGTCCGGCACCGGGCGCGGCAGGCTCCAGCGGGACGCGCAGCAGGGTCATGGACTGCGGCGGCAGGGTCAGCACGGAAGGCAGGAGAGCCGACGGGTAGGCGGCGATCCCTTTGGGATTATCGGCGTCGCAGCGCCACATCTTCACGGTCCCGGCGGGCGAAACGCCCTTAATAGTGAGGGGGGCCGTGATTGTGGCCTTAGACATCTTGTTGATGAGCATCAGCGTCAGCTCGCCCGTGCGGCTGTCGGTCGCGGCGTAAACGCCCAGCCGGCCTTGGTCGGCGCTCGACGCCGCGCAGGAGACGTCCCCGAAGCCGTTCCCGCGCCCGTCCGGACTGCGGTAGAGTTTGAAGGCGAGGTAGCCCGGCGAATCCTTGTTCGGGTAGGCCCAGTAATCGGCCAGGTAGACATCTTCACGCCCAAAGATGCCCAGCACGTCGGCGATGGCAAGCCCACCGTTGATCTGAGGATCCGCGCCGAAGTTCCACTCGGTGATGCCCAGACGGGTGCCTGGGTAGCCCGAGGCGATCCACTCCTTCAGGCGTGGGATCAGGCGCACCGGCACTCCCACCCACGACTCGTCGCTATAGGTGGGGTCCCACAGGCTGCGCGTGGCCCGCAGGCGCAGGGCCTGGGTCGCCTTGTCGGTCTGCCCGGAAAACACCCCGGCGGCCTGGGGATAGAAATGCACGTCCAGCACGTCCAGACTCCGCGCGCCCGTCCGGGCATCGTGGGCGCGGACCTGGCCCAGAAACCAGGGCAGGAACGGCGTGCCGCCGTGCCGGGCCTGGTCCGCGCTGGTCTTGAAGTTGTCGTCGCCTCGGTCCAGGGCGGAATGATTGTACCCGGTCCAGCCCCACGAGACGGGGCCGGTGACCAGGGCCGTCGGGTCCACGGCCTTGACGGCGGTGGCGTAGTCCAGGAAGCTGCGGAGGACATCGTCGTAGCCCATGCGGGCCGGGTGGACGTCGGTGTGGGTCGAGTCCCACAAATCAGGCTCGTTGTCCATTGCGAAGAACTGCACCCCGCCATGCGCGCCGTCGCCGAAGGTCTTTTTCAGATGGTAGACCCACTCGTCCTGGTAGACGACGCCGCCCGTAAGACTCGGGCGGTCCGTGAACGGCGCCCCCTTGCGGGCGACCGACCGGACGCTGGTCCGGCTGCGGTTGGCGGCGGGGTTATAGCCCGCGATTGCGCCTTCCGCACCGGCCAGCCCCGGCCCGCCGCCGTCGGGGACGTTGGTCGAGGCGTTCCCGTTGTCCGCATCGCGCGCTACCCAGCCGATGGTCGGCACGGTCAGAAGCGTCGCCGCCCCGTGCGCGCGGTCGGCCCGGACGAGGGCGTCGGCGGCGGACGACGAGGCGGGCGGGAGGACAGCGTTGGACGCCGTCCGGTTCCGGTAACCCCAGTCGTGCGCGGCGTTCTCGGCGTTGCCCAGCACCCAGTCGTAGCGGCTCTTGTCGTTGCCCCCCCAGCGGTTCAGCGGCAGGCGCAGGTCGGAGACGTAGTCCTCGGGGGCCATCGCCATGCCGTAGATGAGGGGCGAAATCGCGTGACGGCCCGCCCGCGCGTTGACCGTGACGGCGACTGTCGCGGCCGTCGGCGCGGCGGGCAAGGACGGGTCCGGCATCAGCGAGAGGTCGTCCACCAGGAGCGGCGTCCGCGCGGCGATCTCGGGCTGGAAGACGACTCCGCTGACGGCCTGACCGCCGTGTGGCACGTCCAGGGCGGCGAGAGGGATGCGGACGAGGTGCCAGCCGATCCGGCCCGCCGGGTCGGGATGCAGATAGCGCGTCAGGACGGCATACGGCAGGAACTTGCCCGCGCCGTCCACCAGGCACACGCGCGTGGCCGTATCGCCGGAGACGAAGGCCTGGAAAGACCCGTAGCCGCCCGTGTCGAAGGCGTCATGGTGGAGGTAGATGCCCCGGTTGCCGGCGGGCGAGAGGAAGATCGCCGCCTTACCCGCGTGGCCGGGGTGCTTGAGGTCGTGCGTCCCCCAGGACCAGTCCTGCCAGCCGTCGCCCGCCGTACCGCCGTAAAGGAGCATCGGGGCGTCTGCCCGCTCGGCGGGCAGCGAGGCGGCCCGCGCCTGAGCGCCCTGAGCGGCGTGATAGAGGTTCCTGGCGAGCGTGTTCCACCGCCCATGTCCGCTTTTCACGCGGCGGGCGGCATCCGCCCCCGCCAGCAGGACGGCGGCCAGGGTGGCAACGAGGATGAGGGGCTTGACGGGCAGTTTCACAGGGAGTGACCTTCCGCGCCGGGCGACAAGTGGCGCGACACGGTAATTCTACCATACTGCCTTGCAAGAATCATGCCAATTGTACCGGGGCGCCTGCCGCGCTCGGTGGTCAGGGCCTAGCGGCTCCAGGCCCACCGCCCCCTGGACCGCCGCCCCCTGGACCGCCGCCCGGACCGCCGCGCCCGCCGGGGGGCCGGGTGCGGATGACGATCTCGTCGGCGCTCTTCTCGTCTTTGCTGACGATGCGCGCGCGCAGCCCCATCTTCAGGGCCGCCGCCGAGGCCGGCTTTTGGTCCACGGTGATCTTGGTGGCGGGGGTCACGGTGAAGGTCTTGGGGACTCCGTCGCGGCCCTGGACCGTGATCGAGGTCGCGCTGAGGGTCGTGATCTGGCCGCGCGTTCCCGGTGCCCGCTGTCCGCCCGGAGCGCCCGCACCCGGAGCGCCCGCCGGGGGGCCGCTGCCCGCCGCGACCATGGCCCGATATGTGGCGGGGTCAACGGCCGGGGCGGAGGGCGGGATCTGGCGGATGATGGTCAGCGCGGAAACTCCCACGGCGGCGAGGCAGGCGGCCCCGATCACCCACTTCTTTTTCTTGTCCTCGGCCGGCTTCTCACCCGTCGGCATTTCTCCCGCCGGCATCTCTTCAGGGATTGACATCTTTGCGCCCTCCTTCTTCGGGCGACAGGACGCCCTTAGTGGCATCGTAGCAGGCGATCGTGAAAAGCACATGAAAAACGGGACACAATACGGGACACACTCTTTGCAGGTCCGGCCGGGCCGCCCCATCCTACTCGCCGTATTCCCGCCGGTCGCCCAGGCGGGGTCCCGCCTCGTCCCCGCCGCCGCGCCGGGCCGCGATCAGCTCCTCGTAGACCGCCACCATGCGCCCGCCGACGTGTTCGGGCGTCCGCGCCTGAGCGCCCCGCCTGGCCTCCTCGGAAAAGCGCCGGCGGGCGTCCGGGTCCGCCAGGAGGGCGAGCGCCCGGTCGGCCATCGCGCGGGCGTCGTCTGCGACCAGCAGGCCGTCCACGCCGTCCCGGACCGACTCGGGTGCCCCGCCCGCGTTGACGACGACGCACGGCAGGCCCGCCGCCAGGGCCTCGCCGACGGCCAGGCCCTGCGTCTCGGTCTTGGAGGGGAACAGGAACAGGTCAGAAGCCTGGTACAGCGGGTCCAGCTTGGTCCGGCCCAGGAACCCGGCGAAGCGGGTCCTGCGGTGGATGCCGAGCGTGCGGGTGCGGGCCTCCAGCGCCCCCCGGCTCTTGCCGCTGCCGGCGAGGATCAGGTAAGTGTCGTTGGTCTTCTCGGCGATCAGGGCGAAGGCGCGCAGCAGCAGATCCAGGTTCTTCTCGGGGGCCAGGCGTCCGACATATAGCAGCAGGCGGGCGTCGGGCGGCAGGCCGAACTCGCGCTTGGTTTCGGGCGGGCGCTGGAGCAGGTAGGGCGGGGCGGGGATGGCGGTCGGGACGACCGAAACGGGCGTCCGGACCCCGTACCCTTCCAGCACGCTCTGGGTGAGGCGCGAGGGGGCCAGGACGCGGTCGCAGGTGTCATAAAAGCCGCGCATCCAGCGGACCAGCATCCAGCGCGTCGCCCCGACCGTCGGCAGGGGCAGATAGTGGGCGTATTCGGTATAGAGGGTGTGGTTGGTGGCGACGTGCGGCAGTCCGAGCGACCGGGCGACGCGCCGGGCGAGCAGGCCCAGGAAGAAGGGTGAGTGGGAGTGGACGATGTCCAGCCCCAATCCGGGGATGGCGCGGGCGATGCGCGGCGAGAAGGTGATCGGCAGGACATAGTCCGGCTCGACGAGGGCGTTGACGGAGGGGAACCGGAAGACGCCGGGGCGCTCGTCCCGGTAGCGCGGGTAGCGGGAGGTGAAGACGAACACCTCATGCCCCGCCTGTTCCAGGTGGGCCGTGAGGGTCTGGACGGACGTGCTGACGCCGTTGATGAGGGGCGGGTAGCTTTCGGTGAAAATTCCGACGCGCATGAGGCGGCCTTATCCCTCCGGGGCCCGATCGTCTTGGGCATCTTGGGGCTTCTGCTGGTCTTCTTTGAAGGCCAGGACGCTGGACAGCTTGAAGCGACGCTGGTTGCCCGCCGACCGCTCGTGGGGGAGGATACCCCGGTTGGTGTAGCGGCGGACGGTAGTCGGGCAGACCTCCAGAATGCAGGCGGTCTCTTCCAGAGTCAGGGTCGGGTCCACCAGACGCCGCAGCAGCTCCTCGCGCGTCTCTTCTTTGCGCGGTCCGCGCGCCTTGCGCGGCGGAGCCTGCCGGGGCGGGGCTTCGTCGGGGGGGCTTGGGGGCGAGGCACGCACCGGCTCGAAGCCGTTCCGGGGGGCGGGGGGCGCTTTTTTGGCGACCGCCTTCCCCAGCATGTCCACATACTTGTTCCAGTCCTGAACGTTACGCAACAACGAGATCCTCCCCGGCGGCCCTCAGATAATCAGCATGGCGTCGCCGAACGACAAAAAGCGGTAGCCCTCGTCCAATGCCTCGCGGTAGGCGCGGCGGATGGCGTCCGACCCTGCCAGCGCGCTGACCAGCAGCAGCAGCGTGGAGCGCGGCATGTGGAAGTTCGTCACCAGCCCGTCCACGGCCTGGAACCGGTAGCCCGGCGTCACATACAGGGACGTCTCGCCGTCCATGGGCGCGATGCGGCGCGGGCCGACGGCGGCGCTCTCCAGAGTCCGCGCCGAGGTCGTCCCGACCGCGATGACGCGGCCCCGCGCGGCGTTGACGATCTCGGCGGCCTCGGGGGTGACGGTGACGCGCTCGGCGTGCATCTGGTGGGCCAGGACGTCTTCGGACTCGATTGGCCGGAAGGTCCCCAGCCCGACATGGAGGGTGACGCGGGCGAGGGTGACGCCGCGCGCCTCGATCCAGGCGAGCAATTCGGGAGTGAAGTGCAGCCCCGCCGTGGGCGCGGCGGCCGACCCGCCTGCGTCGGCGTAGACCGTCTGATACCGCTCGCGCCGGCCTGACGGCAGCGGAATCCCGATGTAGGGTGGCAGTGGGGCGGAGGACCGGGCCGCGATGGCGTCTTCCACGAAGACGCCGGGCGGCGCGTGGAACTGGAGAAGACGCCCGCCACGATCATCGGTCTTCTCGACGACGAGGGCCGAAAGCCCATCGCCAAACTCGACCAGGGTGTCCGGCAGCATCTTTTTTCCCGGACGCACCAGCGCGCGCCACAGGCCGTCGGCGACCCGGTGGGTCAGGAACGCCTCGATGCGCTCGTCGGGGCGGCCGGGCCGCGCGCCGAAGAGGCGCTGGGCGGTCACGCGCGTGTCGTTGAGTACCAGCACGTCGCCGGGGCTGAGGTAGTCGGGTAGGTCGAAAAAATGCCGGTGCGCCATCGTCGCCGCGCCCCGGTCCAGCACCAGCAGCCGCGAGCCGTCGCGCGGCTCCAGCGGCGTCTGCGCGATCCGGTCGGCGGGAAGGGGGTAGTCAAAGTCGGAAAGGCGCAGGGCTGGCGTGGGTTGTTCTTCCATAGGGTGCGGGCGTAACGGGCCACACCACTATTGTAGCGGAAGGGGGGGGTGCTGTCAAGGGGCTGCCGGAGAAGAAGGGCCGTCAGGGGAGGCGTTTACGGAGGTGAGCCACCATGCCCGCCCCGTTGTGGTGCAGCTCCACCTGATCCATCAGGGCCTGCATCAGATGGATGCCGCGCCCGCCGAGGGCGTCCGTGTCCTCCGCCCCGTGCTGCGCGGCAGGGTCGAAACCGTGTCCCTGGTCGCGCACCTCAATGAAGAACGCGCCGTCGCCCAAGCCGATGACGATGACGATGGGGCTGGCCGCGCTGGGCGAGCCGTACAGGATGGCATTGGTGACGGCCTCGCCCGCCGCGATCTCCACGTCGGCCAGGTCCAGGCCGCTGAGGCCAGCCCGCACCGCCAGCGCCCGCACCCGTTCCCGTGCCTGCCCAGCGCTCTGCGGATGGGCGGTGATCTCGAATTGCTCGTGGAAATCGTTCAAAAAAGTCCTCGCGGCAAAAGCTCTGCGGCGTTCCATGGTTGACCGGCGCGGAAGGCTGGCATATCCGGCAGATTACCCGGAAAGCATGAACGCCAAACGCGGCACAAAATGTTTCATAAGAAGCCAACCCGAAAGCAGGCACTTTCCCGCCGCTCGCGTGGTTACTGGTATCGTCCGCGTTGACAGAGGCGTGCCCGCCAAAGTATAATGGTGTATTGGCAACCAGTTTGCTAGGGAATCGGCGATTAGCAGGGAACTTCACATGAGCGACGTCAAGAGCGAGATCAAGATCACCAAAGAAGAGCGGCTGAAGAAGGAAAAGGCGGGCCTGGACGTTCTGGCCGACATCTACCGGTACGCCGAGACCGGATTCGACGCCATCGAGCCGGGCGACTTCATGCGCTTCAAATGGTACGGCGTGTACCAGCAGCGGCCCAACGAGGGCCACTTCATGATGCGGATCAAGGTCCCCGGTGGGCGCATGACGAGCGAGCAGCTCCGCACCGTCGCCGACCTGACCGAGACCTACGCGCGCGGCATCGGCGACATCACCACCCGCCAGACCATCCAGCTCCACTGGCTGACCATCCAGGACATGCCGGACATCTTCGCCCGGCTCAATGCAGTCGGCGTGACCACAGCCGGTGCCTGCGGCGACATCACCCGCAACCTGACTTCGTCCCCGGCGGCGGGCTTCGACCCGCAGGAGCTTGTTGACACCCGGCCCGCCGTGGACGCCATCCAGGACTTCTTCCACCTGAACCGCGACTTCGGCGACCTGCCGCGCAAGTTCAAGATCGCCGTGGAAGGCTCCCCCGTCCAGAGTACGCTGCCGCAGATCAACGACGCCTCGCTGATCGCCCACAGGCGCGAGTCCGACGGCGTGGTCGGCTACCACTTCTTCGTCGGCGGCGGGCTGTCCCTCCAGCCCTTCTTCGGGCAGATGATCGACGTCTTCGTTCCCGCCACCGAACTCGACAAGATCGTGGACGTCATGCGGGCCATCGCCGAGTGCTACCGGGACGCCGAGCAGCTCCGCGCCAAGCGCACCCGCGCCCGGCTGAAGTACCTGATGGCCGAGTGGGGGCCGGAGAAGTTCACCGCCGAGGTCCGCGCCAAGCTCGACTGGACGCCCGACTCGGCCGCGCCGGGCTTTGAATTCTCCGATGAGACCTACCGGGACCATATCGGCGTCCACGCCCAGTCCCAGCCGGGCCTGAATTGGATCGGCCTGTGCGTCCTGGCCGGCCGGCTCACCGACACGCAGATGCGCCTGGCCGCCGACGTCGCCGCCAAGTACGGCGGCGGCGAGGTCCGCACGACGAACGTCCAGAACCTGCTGATCCCGCACATCACGACCGAGGACCTGCCCGCCGCTCAGGCGGAGCTTGCGGCGGGCGGCTTCGCCTGGGACGTGCCCAACATCCGGCGCGGGGCCATCGCCTGTACGGGCATCGAGTTCTGCAACCTGGCGATCACCGAAACCAAGCTGCGGATCAAGGAGGTCCTCGTCCACCTGGAAGAGGTCGCCCCGAACCCCTACGAGCGCGGCCTGAAGATCAACATGAACGGCTGCCCGAACTCCTGCGCCCAGCACCACGTCGGCGACATCGGCCTCCAGGGCTGCCTCGCCCGGCTCGACGACGGCTCCCAGGTGGAGGCTTACGATGTCCACCTGGGCGGCGATCTGGGCGCGCACCCGTCCTTCACCCGCGCCATCCACCGCAAGGTGCCCGCCGAGAAGGTCAAGTACGCCCTGGGCAACGTCATCCGGCGCTTCCAAGAAACCCGCGAGGGCGAGGAGCGGTTCGCGCAGTGGGCGCACCGCCACACCAACGAGGAACTGGACGCTTACCTTGGCGTCGAAACCATCGTCGGTGCCCCCGACCTGCCGGCCTCGGCCCAGGGGGCAGGCGTGACGACTTGGCGGTAGGTTACAGAAGTAGGAGAGGCCGCCGGGGATACTCCCGGCGGCCTCTCCTATGCTCAGAAGTAGAGGCTACCTTGCCTTTTCTGACCGGTCTTGTTATAATAGGCCTAGAGCTATCCTCAGCCCAAAATGTTCAGCATATCGTCTGACATATCGCAGGAAGTACAACAGAACTTTCCTAAGACTTGCGAACAGGTTCAAGCGGGCTGGTGCGGCTCTTTGGAGCACATTCCAAGCAAGACGTTTCGTAACGGTATATACCCCCGGTGTAACAAATCATGGCTTGGAAATCTCCGTCACAGATCAAGAAATTTTTGCAGGAATATGATAAGGCGGGGCGATTAGAACAATTATTCGCCTTGAGCGAGTTCGGGAAGTGGGCGATCTTCCCACTCGATTATGTCGCATCACCTCGTTGGGTCGAGTTGGTTGAACTGACAGAAGCGGGGAAAAGCCTGCTCGCCCGAGATCCCGGAATATACGACGATGTCGCAATTGGCGACATATACTTCGCAATCTTTGGCCTCTTCTATGCCCAAGACATTCTGATTGATGTAGAGGGAAGCGACTTGGAAGGCATAAGGGCCGTTCTAGATGTAGAAGCCCTCAAAGGCCGGATCAGGTGGCCTTACAGATTTGGGCGTCTTCTCTATAATAAATACAATTCCCAGTTTCCGGAGGGGGAGATCGCTTTTCTTATTTCAGAGCAAATTGCTGAGTTTCTGAATGATACTCCTCAAGGTGTCTATCAGATTGGAACGCTCCTATCAGGCCCACTCGGTTTTCTTACAAGCAGAGAGAACAGATTCATTCCCCCATCGCTAGAAATGCCTTTATGGCACTGCTCTGACCCAGGATGCTCGCGGTTTCATACAGTGGGCTTTCTCCCACCAAACATAGCACCTGTTGTTGAAGCATATGCACGTCTGGATGAGGGCGCAAGAAAACTCGGCCCTCCCTCTCCATGGAGATCACAGTTGGCTCGTCTTGGTCGAAAGGATAAAGTAGTCGAGGCCGATGGTAGGCTTTATGCAGACCTCCCGGCTGTTCTTGGAGGAAACATCGTTGGAGTAGAACGGACGAAGCTATTGGCAAGGGTGCTAAAATCAGAGCATGCTTCTTGGCTTCGTCAAATCATTGGTGCGCCTCCGCGCCGAAAGCAACAGGCAGAGGGTATTGCCGAAGACGTTGCTTCTAAACTGAGTGAGGCAGAGCAAGTGCAATTGCTCCTCCTGTTGCCAGACAGTGATTTAGTTACTCAGATTGACCAAGCCATATTCAGCCGCGAAATACCCATCCCTCCTAACGAGGTAAGGAAATCGGATGCCACACAAGTTGTTTGGCGGAATGACCCTTCAAGTGAGGTTTCTTCATTAGGGATACGCGCAGCAAGGACGCGACCTTTGATCACTTTGTTCTCCGTTGTTTGGGAGGCGTATCAGGCGCTCAACCTTGTCGATGAGTTGGATTGGAAGCTTCACAAAGGCCCAGAGAGGTCTTCTCGCGACGCTTTGGCTAGTTATGTCGAAGGCGCGGGTCCAGCGGCGGCTGTCCGCCAACTCATCATGTCTAGTAAGCCAATCAGCCTAAGGATCAGTGATGAGCTGGGGTTGGCATTAAATGAGCAGGACGATCCTGATGTATTAGCTGATAGGTTCCTATGGAAATTAGGGTTTAGTCCCTTCCGTTACGACACGGAGTACAGTGTTCTGCGCGCACGCATGAATCAGTTCCGGGAGACTTTGCTCCAGATAGGAGAAATCAAAAGTGAAGCGAGTCGTGAAGCGATTCGCAGCACCGGGGTAAACCTTTTTGTATCTGTTGAACATTTTCTAGAACATTTGATTGCCTTCAATATTTGGCTCCTTGTCTCGGACCATTTTCTCAAAACTCGCTTTGTTTACGAAGCAGAAGCGGCTGTCGCTTCAGTCAGCTCCGCTCTGGAACCAATCAACACCACAGAAGGGCAATCTATCCAGTGGAACAAGAACGGTGGTAACACACTTGGTGTACTCCTTGCCTATCTGAGCCAGGCTGTGAAGTGGATTGAGGCACTGCCCGAGCGGGAACGGCACCCTTTGGCAAGGGAAGAGCATGATATTCCTAGTTACGCCAACAGTAGCGAGCGTGTCTTTCCACTGAAACACTATGAGATGTGGGCGGATAGCGACTCAAGAGAGTTATCGCTTTTTGCACACGGCTTCAAGACAGTAGCGAATCAGCTTTCCAGAGCCAATCTTGCATCCATAAGGAACGGCCTTGACCACCATCGTTCAGAGGATGCCTTTCCAACAGCGGAAGGCATGATTGCTTGTGTGACTTGGCTGAAAGACGGTTTGGACTATGCTGACCTACATCGCTACATCCCAAAAACGTTTTGGCTTCAGTCGCGCAGTGAGGATCAATTTGGAGGACGGCAATACATGTTGCAAGATTATTTAGACCGCCCACTAGCATTACGAGGACCATCGATATTGACTGGAGTGCCGCTCGCGACATTCAACAAGCCTCTAATAATCGCGCCTGGAAATCTTCTCGGCTTACCAAATGCAGAACTGAAGTTTCGTGTAGAAGATCGTAGCGCGTTCTCTAAATATTGGGAGGGTTTCCCACTTAGGCGTCAAGTAGAAAAGAAAGGTTCTGATCCAGACGAAAACCTGGATAACACGCCTCTAGTGAACGATGCGGAGGCAGGGGATTTGGTTCAACCTGTTTAGCAGGGCGGTTCTTCGCAACATACCCGCAATGAAAGATCGTATGATGGTTTACTCACTGTTATCAATTTGTGCAAGCAGTTATAACTACGGATAAATCAGTGAGAGTGCCATACGCTCGCACCTGCCGACCTCGGCCCAGGGCGCGGGCGTGACGACGTGGCGGTGAGTTGATCCACAAAGGGCGGGCCTTACGGCTCGCCCTTTTTTGTTGCCAGCCTTCGGGTAGAATACGCGCTATGAAACTCGATAAGCTGACCATTCGCGGCTACAAGTCCATCAAAGAGTTGAAAGACTTTGAGCTCCGCAACCTGAACGTACTCATCGGTGCAAATGGCGCGGGCAAGAGCAACCTCCTGAGCCTCTTCCGCTTGTTAAATGCGATAGCGGAAGGCAATTTGCAGGTGTATATCCAAAAGCAAGGCGGGCCGGATGCGCTGCTGTTCGGCGGGCGCAAGCGCACAGCACAACTGGATGCTCTGTTCTACTTTGGTGACAATGGGTATTGGATTAGGCTGGCTGCCACTGCCGATAACCGCCTTATCTTTGAGCGCGAAGAAACACTATTCAAAGGGAAGATGAACCAAGTGAGTTATCCACCCCTGGCTGGCTATCCAGAGGCATGGCTGCTGAACAATCTCACACCCGAAAGCCAGTCTGTCCGTCCCCCTTTGCAGCGCTGGCGGCTGTATCACTTCCAAGATGCAAGCGACGCAGCGGCAGTCAAGCAGCCCCACCCGAGTAATGACAACCTGCGATTGAAACCCGACGCAGCTAACCTTGCGGCGTTCCTGGCAAGCCTCCGCGCGGGCTTCCCAAGCGAATACAGGCGAATCGTAGAAACCATCCGGCTGGCTGCGCCGTTCTTCGGCGATTTCGTGATCCGCGACCCGCTGCCGCCGACTGTGGAACTGGAATGGACCGAGCGTGGAGACCCGGACACCCCCTACCGCGCCCATGTGCTGTCCGACGGCACCCTGCGCTTTATCTGCCTGACGACCCTGCTGCTCCAGCCCCTCGCCCTGCGCCCCGACACGATCCTCATAGATGAGCCGGAGCTGGGACTGCACCCTTACGCCATCAACCTGCTGGCCGAGATGCTGAAACAAGCCTCCGCCGACAAACAGGTCATCGTCTCCACGCAGTCCGTCGAACTGCTCAACAACTTCACGCCCGAAGACGTGATCGTGGCGGACCGTGAGGACGGCGCTTCTGTCTTCAAGCGGTTGGATGCGGATGAGTTAAAAGACTGGCTGGAAGACTACACCCTGGGCGAGTTGTGGAAGAAGAACATTCTGGGCGGGAGGCCGACGCGCACATGAACGCCCCCATGCGCCTGGTGTTCGTGGTGTGCGAGGGGCAGACCGAAGAAACATTCGTGCGCGACGTGCTGGCACCCGCGTTTTATCCTCAGCTTAACCTTATCGGGCAGATCATCGAGACTTCGCCGGGTCATAAGGGCGGCGGCCTCTCGTATCAGCGGGTGCTGAGGCATCTGCGGGACACGCTCCGCCAGTCGAGCGCGCCGTTCGTGACCACGCTGTTTGATCTATACCAATTGGACACCGACTTTCCTGGTCACCGCGAGGCGACGGGAAAACCTCTAGAGCAACGGCTCAACCTTCTGAACGCCAGCCTCCATAGAGCTGTCGTTGCTGCCACAGGCTGTCAGCCCGACCGCTTCCTGCCCTACATCCAGCCTTACGAGTTTGAAGCCTTGCTGTTCAGTGATGTGGCGGCTTTGACCGGCCTGAACGACACTTGGGCGGGCGCAGAGGCGAAGCTGCAAGCCATCCGAGACAGTGCCGAGACGCCGGAGCATATTGATGACGGACCGACCACGAAACCTGCGGCCCATCTAGAGCGGCATCTGACACAACCGAACTACAGCAAGAGGCTGGATGGGCCGAGGGCTATATCAAGGATCGGCCTCGCCAAGATCGAGCAGGAGTGCCGCTACTTTGCCGCGTGGCTCGCCTCGTTGCGTGAACTCGCCGCTCTGGAAGCGGCTGGGATGGACTGAGACGCTTTACGCAACAGGCACACCAACCCAGGGAGGCCGCCGGGGGTGTCCCCGGCGGCCTTTGTCATGCGACCCTACCGCAAGTCTTGGAGTGCCGCTGCGCCGTCGCTCATCCGCCCACGATAGCTGCCCAGGCTTTGCGGGTAGTGAACGGGCAAGATCGTCCCCAGGAACTGGAAGAGGTTCGCCAGGGAGAACAGCAGGCAGAGCATCCGCAGCGGCGGGCGCAGACGTACCCTGCGGCGGAACACGATCCCGAACGACAGCGCCAGCAGGAGCGAGACACACGGCCCCGCCAGATTGATCAGCGCCCGCCGCTGACGGCTCACGCCACGCCGGTCGTAGTCGGAGAACCCGTAAATGGCCGGCAGCGGTGCCAGGTGTATGTGGAGCCTGCCCACGGAGAAATCGAGTCCCCTTTGCCCGAACCCGGTGTTCAGCGTCACGTTCCCGCGCGTCGTGAGCAGAGCCATCGCCGCGTGGCCGCCCTCGTGCAGCGTGGTATCCAGGGGAAACACGAGAAGCAGGAGTGCGAGTAAGATGAGGGCAAAGCGAGCTGCGAAGCGGACTGGTTTCATGGACCAAGCGAGGAGGATACTGACTTCAGGCAGCAGTGGACCTGCCTCCTGTTTGCCGCAGTCTCCCCTCAGACCTCCCGTTTTAGTGAACGGCTGAAGTAGACGGCTGACGTTCAGCCAGCGCTTCCCGGAGCGCCGGGCAAAGCAGTGGCGGGTCGGATTGACGGATCACGATCTCCGGCGTGCCGTGCCACCGCGCCAGCGGAGCCAGCACCCCCGCAAGTCCATGAACCAGTGCTTCGGTCATGGGTGTGGCCTCCTCAAGATGAATTGACTTGACCTCAAACAACCCCTCGCGCCGATGCGCTTTCGCGTCCAGGCGTCCGACAAGGCCGCCCCGGTGCAGGATGGGAAGGCTGAAGTATCCATGGCGACGATGCGCGGCGGGCGTATAGATTTCGATCCGGTAGGCGAAGCCGAACAGTGACAAGGCGCGCGCACGGTCAGACACAATGGGGTCGAACGGGGACAGCAGCGTTGTCACTGTGGAGCGAAGCGCCCCGGCGGTGGCCTGCTCCAACAAAGCCCGATTATCCCGGTGGACATAGACCGGCCCAGGCAAACCCTCCACCGCGACGGTAAAAACTTCGCCTGTACGGGAGGCTTCTTCCAGCGTGGCCCGGATGTCCCGTGCGGACGTCCGGGAGCGCAGGAAGTCGGGGAAGTAGGGCGACAGCCAGACATCCCGTGCGAGGCCAAGCGCGCGGACGGCTTTGAGGACCAGTGCCTTCTGCCCTTCCTCCCGCGCAAGAGCGTGGGCGTCATCCCAGCCAGGCAGCACTCGTTCGCGCAGGTCGTACACGCGCTGGAACCCTTCCCGGCGGGCGATCATCAGGGCGCCCGCATTGAACAGGTGTTCCAGCGCGGCTTTCTCCGGCTTCCAATCAAACCAGGCCCGCGCCCTCTTGTCGGTCCTCTCGAAGTCTGCGGAACGGACAGCCCCCTTCTCCCGGATACGTTCGAGTACGCTCTGGGTCGCGGCTTCCTGTTCCGCATCACGGCCGTTCAGGTAAGCGTCGCCGCCCGCATAGTCCAGCATCCGACGCCGGTAGATGCCGAAGTCTTCGATGGGCAGGAAGCAGGCAGCGTGCGACCAATACTCAAACAGCGCGCCTTCCGCCAGCAGCTCGTCCAGCCAGCGCGGTTCGTAGTCCCCGACACGGCTCCACAGCACCAGATAAGGACTGCGGGCGACTACACTGATGGTGTCGATTTGCAGCAGGCCCATCCGCCGGATGGCCGTCAGGCAGTCCTGCTTCTGAGCCGGGGCAGAGGGGCGTCCCTCGACCGCCTTGATTCCTTGTGCCGCAAGCAGGAGTTCTCGCGCGGCTGTCAAGGAAAGTGACACTTCCTTCAATACGGCCTTCCTTCTGAGCGGCTCGCTCTATTGGCTTGATTGTTCCACGCCCCACGTCCCGGTTCCTTCCCCGCCTGCTACGCCGGACGCCTGCATGGCGGCAGAAAGCCATCCGCGTCTTTTTTCACAAACGCCGCCGCCCGAGCAGGATTCCTTCCTCCCCGCCTTGAACTGACCCGCGCGATATGGTACAATGCTGGAAACAACACGGCTCTCGCGCATAGCAAGGACGGGCCTCCCCCTTATGGCTGAAGAAAAGCAGACACCCTACCGGGTCAAAGTCCCGGACATCGACTACTGGCGCGGCAAGATCGGCTGCCAGACCGGCTGCCCCGTCAAGACCGACGCGCGCGGCTACGTCATCGCCATCGCCGAGGGGCGCTACAACGACGCCTACGCCATCGCGCGCGCCCCGAACCCCTTCGCCTCCATGTGCGGGCGCATCTGCGGCGCCCCCTGCGAGGTCAAATGTACGCGCGGCAACATCGGGACGGACACGTCCGGCCCGGTCGCCATCCGCGCCCTGAAGCGATTCGCGACCGAGCAATACGGCGTCGAGAACCTGCACGACCTGCACAAGTCTCTGGAGTACTCTAACGCGCGCGGCTCGGCCTACCCCATCCTGGACAAAGAGAAGATCGCGGTCGTCGGCGCGGGTGTGGCCGGCATGACGGCGGCCCACGACCTGGCCCGGCTGGGCTACCGCGTGACGGTCTTCGAGGAACTGCCCGTGCCGGGCGGGCAGATGGCGACCGGCGTCCCCATCTACCGGCTGTCGCGCGAGCTGATGAACCTCGAAAATGCGGCCATCTGCGAGCTGGGAGTGGACCTGCGGCTGGGCGTCTCGGTCGGCAAGGATGTCACCATCCCGCAGCTGCGCGAGGAGGGCTACAAGGCCTTCATCATTGCGGCGGGCTTCATGCTGGGGCGGCCATTGACCATCCCCGGCGCGGACAAGAAGGGCGTCCACATCGGCGTGGACCTGCTGCGTGAGGTCAACCTCGGCCACGAGTACCATGTCGGCGAGAAGTGCGTCGTCATCGGCGGCGGCAACGTCGCCATGGACGTGGTCCGTATGACCGTCCGGACGCCGGTCGTGCCGGGCCTGTCCAACCTGGCGAAGCCCAAGAATTACGCCATGACCGACATCGCCCGGACACTGGCGCTGACCGCCAAGTCCATTGACTGCATCTTCGGCGAGTCGCGCGCCCAGATGAACGCCGACGAGTACGAGATCGAAGAGGCCGTGCTGGAAGGCGTCAAGCTCTGGCCGAAGCGCCTGCCGGTCGAGATCTTGGGTGAGGAGAGCGTCACCGGCGTCAAGACCAAGAAAGTCTCGTCGCTGATCGACGCCCAGGGCCGGTTCAACCCGCAGTACATTGACGGCAGCGAAGAGGTCTTCGACTGCGACTCGGTGATCGTCTCCATCGGCCAGATGGTCAACTGGAACTTCCTCACCGGCGTCGAGGACCTGAAGCGGACGCCGCGCGGGACGGTCGAGGTGGACCCGGAAACGCTGCAATCTACGTCCCACCCGGACATCTTCGCGGTCGGCGACATCGCCCTGGGCGCGCGGCTGTTCATCGACGGCATCGCGTCCGCCCAGAAGTGCGCGGTGGGCGTGGACGAGCATTTGTCGGGCGTCACGCAGAAGCTGGTCAAGCGCGGCTACATGCGCGCCCTGCCCATCGTCAACTACTCCATGCCGACGAAGTACGACAACTTCATCCGGCAGGAGCCGCCGGAGCGCGAGATCACCAACCGCTCGGCGGGCTTCGACCTCGTGGAGTTCAACTACACCGAGAAGGCCGCGCGGGAACAAGGCATGCGCTGTTTGCGTTGTCATGTTAACGTGGTCTTCGACGCCGAGAAGTGCATCCTCTGCGGCCTGTGCATCAACATCTGCCCCGAGAGCATCCTGAAGATGGTCCCGGTGACCGATGTGGTGGGCGACGAGGAGGTGGCCCGGCTGATCGAGGCCAAGTACGGGGTCCCGCAGGAAGAGCTGCGGCCCGATGACGGCACCATCATGCTGATGGATGGGACGAAGTGCATCCGGTGCGCTTTGTGTGCCAAGATCTGCCCGATGGACTGCATCTCGATGGAGGCCTTCGAGTACGAGGAGGAGCTGGTCCCGGTCAGCACCCCCACCCGGACGGTGACGCCGCCCGAGCCGTCCCTGATCGGCTACAAGTCCGTCGGGGTATAACACATGGGACGCCGCTCCCATTCAACCGCATCATCACCAGCGGGCCTTGAACCCGCACAGGAGAATTAGAAAATGCCCGCAACGCTCGAAATGCCGACCACGGCACCCGAATCCATGGTCCAGACCTCCCCACTGACCCTGACCGACGCCGCCGCGCTGGAAGTCAAGTCGCTCATCGAGCAGCAGGACCGCGACGACCTCGCCCTGCGCGTCTATGTCGCCGGCGGCGGCTGCTCCGGCCTCCAGTACGGCATGGCGCTCGACGAGAACATCGAACCCGGCGACGAAACCTTCCAGGTTTCGGGCGTCAGCCTCGTCGTAGACTCCACCTCGCTGAAGTACCTCGTCGGCGCGGTCGTGGACTACATCCACACCGACCTCGGCGGCGGCTTCAAGATCGAGAACCCCAACGCCACCAAGTCCTGCGGCTGCGGCTCTTCTTTCTCCGCCGGTGATGACGAAGCTTCCGGCCTCGACACCCGGCAGGGCGGCGGCTGCGGCTCCTGCGGCAGCCACTAGTCGTTAGGTGGGAACAGGGGCGGGCCATCTGGCCCGCCCCTGTTTCGGTTTATGGAGGCATTATCATGTCGCAGACTTTGGAACAACCCACAGCGAAGGAACTGTTCGCACCGCGAGTCCTTCCTGACGACTACTGGGAGGGTGAAATCGTCGCGCACAACGATCTCCGCTTTGGTGTCGTCTCGGCGAACCTAGAGCGCGTTAGTGGAACGCCTTGCTTCGTTGGGACCCGTGTGCCGATCCGAAATCTTTGGGACTACTTGGAAGAAGGCCCAAGCATGGATGAGTTCCTAGACAGCTTTCCTGGCGTTACACATGAACAGGCCAAGGCGGCGCTCCGTCTGGCCTGTGAGCGGCTTTTGGAAGGCCTGCCCCCGGACACCTGCCACCCATGAGAGTCCTGCTGGATCACTGCCTCAACTGGCGACTAAAACGACACCTGCCAGGCCATGTAGTGCAGGCCACGTCCGAATTGGGCTGGGACGCAATCAGGAATGGGCGTCTGTTGACGCTCGCGGAAGCCGAGTTCGACGTGTTCCTGACCGTGGACAAAGGGATCAAGTATCAGCAGAACTTCGCCGGGCGCAACATCGCGGTCATTACCCTACGCGGCATTAATAACAGGATCGCGACCCACGTCCCGCTCATGCCCCAGGTCCTCGCGCTCCTGCCCACCGTCGAGCCGGGCCGCGTCTACGTCGTGCCGACGGGCGACGAGGACGGCCCGGAGCCTTGATTTTCTCCTGCTGCAATGAGGCCAGACAGGAACATCAGAACACCGTTCTTATCGAAAGGAAGCCTCATTCATGCTCCGGGATTTTGTTCGCCTCGCCCGCCCTTTCTGGACCTCGGAGGAGCGTGTCAAGGCCCGGTGGACGGCGGCCCTCCTCGCCGTCTTGACCTTGATGCTCGTCGGCGTGTCTGTGGTCCTGGTTCAACTCGGCGGCGGCATCTTCGACGCGATCCAGAACTACAACTTCAAGGCGTTCCTGCGCGCGCTGGAGTTGTGGTCCCTCGGGGCCTTCCTGTACTGCATCGTGGGCGTGTACCAGAGCTACGTCGGCATGGCGCTCACCATCCGCTGGCGGCGCTGGATGACCGACCACTTCGTGGGGCAGTGGCTCGGCGGCAAGGCCTTCTACTTCTGGCAGATCTCAGGCCAGCCCTCCGACAACCCGGACCAGCGCATCTCGGAGGACGTCCGCGACTTCATCGGCACCAGTGACGGCCTGAGCGGCACCATCCCACTCGCCTTAGGCCTGCTCCGGCAGATCGCGACCCTGCTGGCGTTCGTCGCCCTGCTCTGGAAGATCGGCGGTGCCCTGCCGCTGATGCACGGGCACCTGCTCGTCCACGGCTACCTCGTGTGGTGTGCGCTGCTCTACGCGGGCCTCGGCTCCGGCCTGATGGCGTGGATCGGCTTCCCGATCATCCGCCTCAACTTCAGCCAGCAGCGCTACGAGGCCGACTTCCGGTTCGGTCTGGTTCGCCTGCGCGAGAACGGCGAGAGTGTCGCCCTCAGCGACGGCGAACCCACCGAAAAGGCGGACCTGATGGGCCGCTTCGGCGGCATTTATGAGAACTACCGAAGGATCATGAGCCGGTCCAAGAAGATCAACGGCTTCAGCATCGGCTACCAGCAGGTCGCCAACATCATCCCCTACTTCCTCTGCGCGCCCATCTATTTCGCCCACCACATGACCCTTGGCGGCCTGAACCAGTCCGCGCAGGCCTTCGCCTATGTCCAGGGCGCGGTTTCGTTCTTCATCACCTCTTATGCCGCCATCGCCCTGTGGCGGTCCACCATCCAGCGGCTTTCCGGGTTTACGCAGGCCGTGGAAGCCGCCCGCGCCCTGTCCGAGCAGCCCGCCGCCGCCCGCCACGCCGGGCGGAACGGGACGCTGGCCTTAGACGGCCTGACGCTGGCCCTGCCGGGCGGGCGGACGCTGTTCCACGGTCTGGACCTGACACTTGAAGAGGGCCGCTCCGCGCTTATCAGCGGCCCCTCTGGCAGCGGCAAGAGTACACTGCTCCGGGCAATCTTCGGCCTGTGGCCCTACGCCGGCGGCGACATCCGCCTGCCCGCCGACTTCAGCCCAATGGTGCTGCCGCAGAAGCCCTATCTGCCCATCGGTTCGTTGCGCGCCGCCCTTACCTACCCCGCCGCCCCCGACCGCTTCCCGGAGTCAGAGGTACAGGATGCCCTTGCCCGCGTGCGCCTGCCCGTCTTCGCGGACCGGCTGGACGAGTCGCTGAACTGGGCGCTCCAGCTCTCGCCGGGCGAGCAGCAGCGGGTCGCCCTGGCCCGCGCCTTCCTGCACCGGCCTCGGTGGCTGTTCCTGGACGAAGCCACGTCCGCCCTGGACGAGCCGACCGAGACGGCTCTTTACAAGGAACTCGCCGCCGCCCTGCCCGGCACCACCGTGGTCAGCATCGGCCACCGGGGCAGCCTCCACGCCCTGCATGATGTCTCGCACCGGCTCACGCCGACAGCCGAGGCGGTCCCTGCTTGACAGAAGAGAGGGGCAGGCCGCGCGGTCTTCCCCTCTTTATCCTAAAGACTTCGTGATCCCCGACATTTTGGAAACGCTCGACAACTCCAGAACTCATTCCCAGCGTTCCCGCCTCGGCTTGCGAGTTTCTTTAACATTGGGCCTCCACACCTGGGGCATGAAGGCTCATTCTTTTCGCTCACAACTTCCATCTTAGTTGTAGGCACCGCTGCTGAGACTACTTCCGGGGGGTGAGATTTCTCCTGCTGGGGTTCGGTGTTCTTGGTCTGCACGTCCTGAACCAGCTTCAGTAATTTAGGACCATCAATCAGTTCGAGCGGTTGCCCTTGAGACTCAGCAAGTGCCTCATGCGTGAAACTGCCGCTAATAACAAAAATGCCCCGTGTCGCCTTCTCCCTAGCAACAACCCCCCGAAGCTCCCGCACAGGAGAGACACCTACTCTTTGCGTCTTCCACTGTTTGCACTGTACTATGACTTTTTCTGAGCGCTTGTGAAGCACGAGGTCAATTCCACCATCTGCGGCAGCCCCACCCCGTTCAACAACGATATATCCCTGACGACGGAACGCTTCACCCACCATCAACTCAAAGTCGCGCCAATCCATGTCACGGATTGCTTTTATATCGGTTACGCTGGCTAGGAGTTCGTTTCTCTTCCATTTTACGAAAGGGAGAACCAGGCCAATAAACACAAATATGCAGGCCCACTCTAGAGCCACCAACACTGAATAGCGAGCCAGAACCGCATAAGCGCCTCCCGCAAGCAGAAAAGGGACCCACCAAGGAAGAAGCATCGTGAGTGCGAAGAAAAGATCGTCAGACTTCCGGTTGTTACGTCTTGCCATTCCAGCCTCCTTTCACACCACTTCTTCTACTGGTTCTATTCAGTTTCCTCCTCGCATTGGGGAATGTCACCGGCGTTCTATGCGGCAGGTGCATTTCGACCGTATGCCCCAGTCACCCGGCGGGCCGGACCCCCACATCGCTGGTTAGCGGTGGATATTCGGAGGAAAACGGCTTTGCTTCCTCGTCAGGGGACCTGAGACAACGACCAGACAAAAATCCCGACAAGGACCGGAGGGCAGGGGGAACCCGCCCTTACACAATCATATCCTCTGCCTTCACGTCTTATCTTCCGTCCCCTGGACGCTGGGCTTTTCGGTGCCTCCCCCCAATAGAGCCTGGGTTTCAACCCGTGGCTCCTTCATCTCATCCTTCTTCTCCTCTTCGTCCTTCTCTGCCGCCGGCACTTCGAGCGTAACGGGGGGGAAGTCGCGGAAGCGGAACTGGTAGGTCCCGCCGGTCTTGGGCAGGCGGAAGGTGACGGCCAAGGGCGCGGCGAGGGCGCGGTCGTCCTTGGCGGGGGCGAAGCGGAAGGACCAGCCGGTTCCTTCGGCGAGGGCGGTCTGGCCCAGGACGACGACGGGGAGGCCGACGGGGCGGGCGGGGCGGCCCGGCGGGGCGGCGCGGGTGAGCGACAAGTCGGCAGGGGTGACGGTCAGCGTCCGGCGCGTCTCCGTCGTGTCGCGCAGGGTCAGGGCGACCTCGACGTGGCGGCGGCCCTCGTCGTCGCGCCCGGCGTAGGTCTCCAGTGTGGCCCCGGTCATGGTCAGCTCCCAGCCGTCGTGGACGATCTTGTCGCCGGCTCGGAAGGCGGTCTTCTGGCCCGCGCCGTGCAGGTGCTTGTCGAACCAGGCGAGGCAGCGGCGCAGCTCGTCCAGGCGGTGCTGCGGCTCGCCCAGGCCGTGGCCTTCGCGCGGGTAGTGGACGTATTCGACCGTTTTTCCCAGCAGGCGGAGGGCCTGGTACATCTCCTGGGAGTTCGCGATGAACGTATTCGGGTCGCCCTCGCCGTGCAGGATCAGCACGGGCGTGTTGATGTCCTGGAGGTAGGTGGAGGGGGAACGCTCGGCGTACAGCGCTGGCTCCTCCCAGGGGTAGCCGCCGAGATATTCGGTTTCCCAGCGCGGGGCCTGGGAGTTGGAGAAGTCCGTCACGAGGGAGAAGATGCCGAACTGGGACACGGCGGCCTGGAAACGGTTCGTCCGGCTGATGAGCCAGTTGACGAGGTAGCCGCCGTAGGACGATCCGATGACGGCCACTTTGGAGCCGTCGGCGACGCCCTCTTTGATGACTTCGTCGATGCCGGCCAGCACGTCCACGGCGTCCCCGCCGCCCAGATCCTGGCGGCTGGCGGTGCTGAAGGCGTTGCCGTAGCCCTCGCTGCCCCGGTAGTTGGGGGACAGGACGGCGTAGCCCTCGGCGGCCCAGATTTGGGAGGCGGTGTAAGGCGAGAGTGCCTGGACGGTGCGGCCGTGCGGCCCGCCGTGCAGGGAGACGACGAGGGGGCATTTGGTGCCTTCCTCATAGTCCGGCGGCAGGGTCAGTAGGCCCTCGATTGTCAGACCGTCGGGCGTCTCCCAGGTCAAGATGTCGGTGGGGGCGATGGCGTGGCCGTCCGCCCAATCGCCGTTGAGGTCGGTCAGGGCCTCGGCCTCTTTGGCACCCGGCGCGAGCCAGAGCAGCTCGGGGACGTCCGCTGCGCCGCTTGCGACCAGGGCCAGGCCGCCGTTGGGCGCGACGTGGTAGTCGTGGAGGTGCTGGTCGTCATCCGTCACCTGCTCCCACTGACCGCTCTCCGGGGCGGGGTCCAGGCGGAACACGACGGTCATGGTGCCGACGGCGGCGAGGGCGTAGATGCGGCCCGCGCCGTCGGTCCAGACGCCGTGCCAGCCGGTCAGGTCGTGCGGGAAGTCCTGGGTCAGATTGACGGGGTGGCCGCCCTCGAGTGGCACGGCGTAGAGGTTCGGCTGGGAATACGAGAGGTCGGGGTCGAGCGGGGCGATGTAAAGGACCCGGTCGCCATCCCTGGTCCAAACAGGATGGAACTTGCCGCCCGGCCCGTCGGCGACCGGACGCGCCGCGCCGCTGCCGATGTCCACCACCCAGACGTCGCTCTTGTGGTAGTCGTTGACCTCGCCGGTGTAGTTTGTCGTGAAGGCGACGGTTTTGCCGTCGGGCGAGGCGGCGATCTCGCCGACGCCGTAGTCGCCCGCATGAACAAGTTTGGCCTTCTTCTTGTCCCGGTCTATCCGCCAGATCTGCTGCCTGAACTTTTCGAATCGCTCCACGACGGCATCGTCCTTGCGCTCCTGCTTGTCGTCGTGTTCGGTCTGCAAGGGCTTGGGGCGCGGCTCCTGGGCCAAATAGACGATGCCGGAGGAGTCGGGCAGCCAGTCGTAGTCCCCCACCCCTTCGGGCGCGTCGGTCAGCTTCTCGGACTCGCCGCCCCCGCCGTCCATCGGCAGCAGCCAGACCTGGACCTTCGGGTCGTCCTCGTCATAGTCGTCGCCCGCGTCCTCGTCCTCGCGGCTCGTGAGGAAGGCCAGCCACTTGCCGTCGGGGGACCAGCGCGGGTCGGTTTCGCTGTCCCGCCCGCGCGTCACCTGCCGGGGTTCGGCCTCGTCGCCTACCTTCGCGACGTACAGGTGCTGCACGACGCTGTTGTCTTCCCAATCCGTCTCGCTGACGCCGTAGGCGATACGGACGCCGTCCGGCGCGGCCTGTACGTCACCCGGCATCTTCAGTTCCAGCAGTGCGCGCGGGGTGATCTTCTGCTTCCGTCGTTTTGCCATAGGGGGAGATTGTACCCGCTTCCAGGCCCTGCCAGCACGACCCGCCCTGAATAGGCCGGGTCACACCTGGTCCAGCGGCGCGACGTAGGGCTGCCGGGCGGGGAACAGGCGGTCCGCTAGGGCCAGGGTCGCGGGCGAGTCGCAGGCGATCAGGCCCCGCTCGGCGGCCTCGGAGGCGCTGCGGTAGCCAAGGTAGAGCTGGGCGAGGATGCGGATGTCGGCGCGCAGCCAGGCCGCATCGTGGTTCGTACCGAGGGCGACGCCGTCCGGGGCCAGGCGCAAGGGGCGCGTATTGGCGGGGCGGCCCGTATCCGTGGCGCGGATCGTCAGTGTGCGGCCCGCCTCGGCCAAGGCAGGAGCGTAGAGGGCGGGGTGGACGGCGGCGAGTGCGGCGGCGAGGTCCACGATCCGCAGCATAACGCCCGGCTCGGACGACCCGCCGCCCGGCAAGCCGGAGCGTTCCAGGAGGGCGGGGGCGGCGGGCCACTCGACGATCGGCTCGGGGCGGCAGGCGAGGTGGCCGGCCAGCCCGCGCCGGGCGGCCGGCGTCAGGCCGTGCATCTCCAGCAGGAACAGGCTCTCACGCCGCTCCCAGATCAGGTAGCCGAGGATTCGGAGGCCTTCACAATAAACGAACGTCTCGCGGCCCGGCACGGGCAGGCCGATCAGACGCCAGCGGCGGTCGTCGCGGACACTCGCCCCGGTCTCGGTGCAGGTCAGCTCGGCCTGGATTCGCCGGATCGCAGGCCAGTCGGATTGGGCGGCGGGCCGGACACGGGCGGCCTCGGGGTGCCGGGGTAGGGCGGAGGGCACGGCAGTCCAGCGGAGTGTCCGGGACGCGGTTTCCCAGCCGAAGCGGCGGTAGAAGGGGGCGGAAACGGGGTGCAGTTGGGACAGCGGGTAGCCCAGCTCGTCCCACAGGGCGGGCACGGTGGCTTCCAGGAGGGCGGCGGCGTGGCCCCGGCGGCGATATTCGGGCCGGGTGGCGACCCCGGCGATGCCGCCCGCCCCGACGGAGACGCCGCCGACCAGCAGCAGGGCGGGCACGACGGTGAGGCAGGAGACGATCCCCTCCGAGGGGGTGACGAGGACCCGCTTATGGGTCAGGTCGTAGTAAGGGTCGGCATGGAAGATGGGCCAGGCGGCCTCGGCGTTCAGGTCGAAAGCGGCGCAGAGGGTTTCGAGGACGGCTTCGGCTTCGGCGGGCCGGGCGGCGCGCGCGACCGGCGCTAGGGCGTGGTGGAGGCGGGCCATTGGCTCAGGAACTGGGACGAGAGGGCGTCCCGCCGCAGAAGCAGAGTGGGATCATTGGTATAGAAGGAGAAGGCTTCGGCAAACCCTTCCTCGACGTCCGTCTGGGCATAGGGAGTGACAAGGCGGCGCGCGGCCTTCTGCTTCCGGTAAAGGCCCTCGTAGCGCCGCCGGTCGTCCCGACTCAACAGGTTGAACCAGACGTAGTGCCCGTACTCGTGGGCGAAAGTGTACAGATCAGGCTGGCCCGAGGCGGGGATGCGGAGGGTGATGCGGTCCGGGTCCGGCTCGAAGACGCCGTCTATCTCGCCGTCGTCGGCGTGCGAACTCTGGTCCGGGCTGTCGTCACCGTCCCGGAGGTACGCCGCCATCTCGTCGTCGTTCAGGGGGCGGACTTCAAATCGCCCGCGTGCGGCGAAACGGGCGGGGATGTGGTGGGCGAACCAGCCCGTCAGCGACCGGGACGTGGGCGTGGCGGGGCCGGTAACGACGATCTGCGCCCCGGCCGCATGCGCGGAGAACAGGAGGCCGGCCGCCAGGAGCGGGACGATGATCTGCGGGGGGACGCGCGACATGCTTGATTTTACCATAGGTGTGCCGGTTACGCAAGAAGAATTACAAGAATTGTCGGGCCGACGGGGGCAGAAGTTCAGGGGACGCCGACGCCCTTGCGCGCGGGCGTAAGGCGTGGTACAATGGCACAAGCAAGCAATCCGCACCACGCTTGGCTCCCCCCGGTCGTGCAGAGTCCCGCTCCGAGAAGGGTGGCCGACATGCCCAAGTCTTTTTTCTCCGATGACCCGCTGGCGGCAGCCGCTGAAGGCCGCCGCCCCGCCTCCGTCCTGCTCCTCCTGGTCGTCCCCTTCCTGGGGTTCATCCTGCTGGGCTTCGGGATGCATGCCCGGCCCGGTGCGGGCGCGTCGCCCCTGGCCCTGTCCGTGGACAGGCCGAGCCGCTGTGAGGGCCGGGCGCATCAGCTCGCCGCCATCGAGACGGCCCGCAGGAACGTCCTCCACTGGCGGCAGGAGAACTGCGGCAGCGCATCCAGTCCGCACAGCCGGGCGAAGCTGCGGGCCTGGGAAGACAACTACCGGGGGCGTCTCGAACTTTATGCGCGCATGTACCCGCCACGGCGACATTCGGAATAGGCAACACTCGGAATAGGCAACACCATGACCACGACCGCCCCAGAAGAAACCCCGGCCCAGCTCCTCCAAAGGCACTTCGGCTTTTCCGAGTTCCGGCCCGGACAGGAGCGCGTCATTGACGCGCTGGACACGCACCGGGCGGCCCTGGCCGTGTTCCCGACCGGCGCGGGCAAGTCGCTCTGTTATCAGCTCCCGGCCCTGCGCTATGAGGGCCTGACCCTGGTGGTTTCGCCGCTGATCGCCTTGATGAAGGACCAGATCGACTTCCTGGTGCGTCACGGCATCCAGGCCGCCCGGCTGGATTCGACCCTGAACGGGGCCGAGGTGCGGGACGTCACCGAGCGGATGGAGGCGGGGACGCTGAAACTGCTGTATGTGGCCCCGGAACGCTTCAACAACGAGCGGTTCGTCGGCCTGCTGGGGCGGACGCCCATCGCGCTGTTCGCCGTGGACGAGGCGCACTGCATTTCCGAGTGGGGCCACAACTTCCGGCCCGACTATCTGAAGCTGGCCCAGGCGGCGAAATCAGTCGGCGCGGAGCGGGTTTTGGCCCTGACCGCGACGGCGACGCCCGCCGTGGTCCAGGACATCCGGGCCGCCTTCGATATCCCCGATGACGGGGCCGTCGTGACCGGGTTTTACCGGCACAACCTGAACCTGAGCATCACGCCGGTGCGGGCTGGGGACCGGGACGCCCTGCTGCTGAAACGCATCGGCAAGCGCCCGCCCGGCCCGACCATCGTCTACGTCACCTTGCAGAAGACGGCGGAGCGGGTCGCGGCCCTTCTGGAGAAGGAAGGCCACCCCGCCGAGGCGTACCACGCCGGGCTGGATTCGGAGGTGCGGGCCGCCATCCAGGACCGGTGGATGGCCTCGGACCGGGGCATCGTGGTCGCCACCATCGCCTTCGGCATGGGCATCGACAAGGCGACGGTCCGCTACGTCTACCACTACAACCTGCCCAAGTCGTTGGAGAGCTACAGCCAGGAGATCGGCCGGGCCGGGCGCGACGGCATCAAGTCCACCGTAGAGATGCTGGCCTGCCCCGAGGACGTGCCGACACTGGAAAACTTCGCCTACGGGGACACGCCGACCGAAGGCTCGTTGAAGTCCCTGCTTGACGACCTGCTCTCGCGCGGGCCGTCGTTTGACCTGGCCCTGTACGGCCTGTCCAACGATCACGACATCCGCCTGCTGGTACTGCGAACGGCCCTGACGTATTTAGAGATAGACGGCATCTTCCACCAAGGGACGCCGTTCTATGCGGGCTACGAGGTCCAGCCGCTCCTCCCGCTCTCCCAAATACTCGGCAAGTTCGAGGGCAAGCATTCCGACTTCGTCCGTGACCTGTTCCAGTTCGCCCGGCGGGGCAAGATCTGGTACGCCCTGAACCCGGACGAGGCCGCCGAGGCACTAGGCGTCGAGCGGCGGCGCGTCGTGCGCGCTTTGGAGTATCTAGAGGAGCAGGGCTGGGCCGTGCTGAAGGTGGCCGACGTCCGCCAGCGGTACACGCGCGGGGAGAAGGAGGCCGACGCGGACGCCCTGGCCGCCGACCTGGCCGCGCGGTTCCTCCGGCGCGAGCAGGCTGAGGTCGCCCGCCTGCGCCGCGTCCTGGACCTGGTGACGCACGAGGGCTGCCAGACGAACGCGCTGGTCGGCTACTTCGGCGAGGAGCGGGACGCGCCCTGCGGCCACTGCGCCTACTGCCTGACGGGCCGCGCCGCCGTCATGCCCCCCCTGGACGACCTGCCCACCCCCGAGTCGCTGCTGGACGTGAACGCCTGGGCGGCGCTCAGGGCTTTCCACCCGGACGCCCTGCGTGAAGCGCGCCAGCAGGCCCGGTTCCTGTGCGGCCTGACGTCTCCCGCCCTGGCCCGCGCCAAGATCAGCCGCCACGCGCTGTTCGGGGCACTGGAACGGCTGCGGTTCGGCGACGTGCTGGCGTGGTGCGAGGCGGGGGAGTAGGAAGGCGGGGGCAGGGCATCAGGAGCAGACAGGGCGGGGTCGGAAAGAAGGGCGGGGGGACCCCGCCCCTACACGGATGTGAAGGCATTGCGTAGGGACAGGGCTTATCCTACCTTTTCGCTTGACGCAAGGCGGTTGCACATGACTGGGGGCAGGAGCAACCATAAGGGAGGGCAACCACAGGGGGGTTGCCCCTACCGGGACTGGACTGCGTAGGGGCAGGCCCCCGTGCCTGCCCTTCCTTGCCCGTGTTTGCCGGACAACAGCCTCGTCACCGCCCAGCCGCCAGCGTCGCCGTCGGGGCGGGCAGGACGGCGGGTGGGGCGGAGGCTTGGGCGGTGGAGACGCCCTTCTCGCCGGGCGCGGGCGGGGCGATGCGCCACATTCCGTAGCACTGGCCGTTCACCCAGGCTTCGCGCGTGACGGGGTGAACGCGGATGGCGGAAACCTCGTGCGGGCCGTCGGCGAGGCCGGGGCGGAGGGGCGTGGTGACGGTCAGGTTCTCCCAGGTTTGGCCGCCGTCGAGGGAGCGGCAGACGGTGGATTTGTCGGCGTAGGTGTTGCGCGGGCCGCCGACGTAGACGACATTCGGGGCCTGCGGGTCGGTCGCCACTGTCCACACGCGGCTGTTGCCGAACTGGTCGCGGGGCGTGTCCAGGGTGGTCCAGGCGGTGCCGTCCCAGACCTTCAGCTTGTCCGACGAGGCGGCGTAGACCCGGTGCGCCTTCTCGTCTACGGCCAGGTCGGTCAGGCCGCCTTCCACGTCGGCGACCTTTTGCCAGGTCGCGCCGTGGTCGGCGGAGCGCACGACGCTGTCCCCCTTCTTGCCGTAGAGCGCCTGGGTGATGGGGCCGGAGATGAACACGCCGTCGCAGCCCGGCATCGGCAGCCAGGTCAGGCCCTTGTCGCCGGAGCGGAGGTTTGAGGCGAACAGGACGTTCGCGTCGGCGGGGTCACTCAGGGAGACGTCCGGGCCGGAGAAGGCGAGCGGCTTGCCGCCGGGGCCGGGGACGAACGCCCAGGTCTTGCCAGCGTCGCGCGACAGGCGCAGGCGGCGGGGGGGACCCCAGGATTCGGAATCGCCGCACCACATCACCTGGGCGTCCACGGCGTGCGCGCCGTACTCCTGGCCGCCCCAGCCCTTGCCGGAGATGTCCCGGTAGTTCCAGGTCTTACCGCCGTCGGTCGTGAACGCGCCGTTGTAGTCCTGGAAGCCGAGGAAAACGGTGTCGGGGGCGTGCGCGCTGAAGTTGAACAGGCCGCCGACCATGACGCCGTTGTAGCCGTTGTTGGACCAGTGAAAGGTCTTGCCGCCGTCAACCGACTTCGTCACCCAGTCCCCGCCCAGGCTGTAGGCGACGTTCGGGTCGGACGGACTCCAGGTGGCGTACCCCTGGCGGGCATTGTACGGCAGGGCGGCGTTCGCGCTGTCCAGGGTCACTTTCGCGAACGTCGCGCCGCCGTCCTGAGAGACGTAGCGCGTCCACTGCCAGTTGTCGCCGGCCACCCAGCAGAGCATCCGGCGCGGGTCGGCGGGCGAGACGGCGAGGTTCTGGACGGGCTTGCCGCCCAGGGTGTCCAGCCCGGCGCAGGCCAGGGCGGTCCAGGTCTTGCCGCCGTCGCGCGAAACGGCGGCTCGGTCCGCGCCGCTCGCGTAGACCGCGCCATCCGGCGCGAGCGACAGGCCGAAGGTGTCGGACTCGCGGACGTGCGCCCAGGTCTGCCCTTTGTCGCGCGACAGGAAGACGCCGCCCGCGCCGCCGATCCAGACCGCCCCCGTTTGACCATTCACGGCCAGGCTCGCGGTTAGCCCGCCGCCCGCCGTCCAGTCCCGGTCCTTGATGCCGGGCGTCGGGCCGTCCCCGAGCCGCGCCCAGGACGCCCCGCCGTCGTCCGACCGGAACAGGCCCTGGTGGGGGGCGAGGTAGTAGGCGGTCAGGCAATAGCCCCGCGTTGTGCTGTAGGAATGGGCGTCGTAGGCGACGGCCCCGCCGACGCCGGGTGTCGCAGACAGGACGTGCCGCCAGGACGCGGCCTTGTCTGTGGACAGGTACAGGCCGTGCGGGGAGGGTCCCCAGCCCCCATTCCACTCCATCGAGTTGCTGGCGACGCCGATGGCCCGGCGGGCGTTCTTGGGGTCAATGGCGAAGGCATTCGCGCCGCGCGCGTCCCACCCCACCATGCTGACCTCCCAGTGCGCGCCGCCGTCGAGACTGCGGTACAGGCCGCCGACATCAATGGGCAACAGCAGGAAGTTGGGGTCGGCGGGCGAGACGGCGACCGGCCCGCGCGGCCACTGCGCCCCCTCGCCGCCGGGGAAGACCCCCGCCGCCTTGGCCTGGGGCGTGAGGATGGGCATCTTGGTCCAGTGGGGGACGAAGGCGGGGGGCGGCGCGGGAGGCGCGGCGAGGGCGGGGGTGAGTGTCAGCCCCAGCAGCGCCATCGAGAGTGCAAGTGTCGCGTTCATGCACCGATTTTATCAGCGTGGCGGGATTTTGTCAAGGCGGGCGGTTGAAACCGCGCCATGCGGTTCGGGCCGCGTCGGGCCATGCGGTCCGGGCCGTGCCGCGTCGGGCCGTGCCGCGTCGGGCCGTGCCGCGTCGGGCCGTGCCGCGTCGGGCCGTGCCGCGTCGGGCCGTGCCGCGTCGGGCCGTGCGTTGAAACGCACGGCTAGACGGCGAAGACGCCACGAAGTACCGCTTCGCGGCACTAGGAACGACCATCCTTAGCCCCGCGAAGCGCGGGCTTGTCGGCGTCCGCGCCGTTTAGCCGTGCGTTTCAACGCATGGTCCCGCACCCCATTTTGTAATGCGCCGCCCCGCGTGGTATAATAGCCCAATCTTTCCGCGCGCATCGTGCCGCATCCCGACAGGAGTGACCTTCTTTTGACCTCCCGCTTTCGCCTGACCCCTCTGCTGCTGATCGCCACGGGCCTGACCCTCGCCGCCGGCTGCGGCCACAAGGACGGCGCGGCCACGGGCGGCACGGGCAACGTCTTCCGCTACCCGATCAAGACCTCGCCCACGACTTTTGACCCCGCCATGGTGCAGGATGGGGACACGATTGACCTGCTCCAGCAGGCATTTGAAGGGCTGGTGCAGTGGTCGCCGGATAATAAAGTCGTGCCGTGCCTGGCCGCCAAGTGGGACGTGAGCAAGGACGGCCTCACTTACACCTTCCACCTGCGCCCGAATGTCAAGTTCCAGGATGGGGCATCCGTTTCCGCCTCGGACGTGGCGTACTCCATGACGCGCGCGCTTAACCCGAAGCTCGGCTCGCCGGTCGCCCTCAACTATTTGGGAGACATCGTGGGGGCCAAAGAGGTCAGCACGGGCAAGGCGGCGGACCTGAAGGGCGTCAAGGTGGTTGACCCTATGACGGTCGCCATCACGATCACCAAGCCCAAAGCCTACTGGATCTACACGCTGACCTACCCCACCGACTATGTGGTGTCCAAGGCCGAGGCGCGGCCCGACGCCGCCCTGACCGACGCGGACCTTGCCAAAGGGCCGGGGACGGGGCCGTTCAAGGTGACGAACTATGTGCGCGACTCCAAAGTGACCCTCGCCGCGAACCCCGCGTATTGGGACGGGGCACCGAAGATCGCGGGCATCGAGCGGCCCGTCGTGGTGGATGCCGGGACGCGGCACGACATGTACGTCAAGGGCGACGTGGACATGCTCCAGTTCGTCTCGCCGGGCGACCTGGACAACGACGCCAAGGACCCCGCCTTGAAGGACCAGGTGAAGCTGTTCCCCCGCGCTGCCACCTACTACATCGGCCTGAACCAGAAGGCGTACCCGGCCTTCAAGGACGTGCGCGTCCGGCAGGCCCTGGCCTACGCCACCGACAAGCAGAAGATCATCCAAGTGGTCTTCGCGGGCAAGCGCGATCTGGCCGAGGACATCCTGCCCAAAGGCATCCCCGGCTTCGACCCCGCCTTCAAGGGCCTGCCCTATGACCCGGCCAAGGCCAAAGCCCTGCTGGCGGCGGCGGGCTACCCGAACGGGAAGGGCCTGCCGCCCGTCCCAGTCTTCTACCGCCAGTCCCAGCCCGAGCTGCAAAAGACGGTCGCCCTGGTCCAGCAGATGTGGAGCGACAATCTGGGCGTCGAGGTCAAGGCCCAGGTGACCGAATGGGGTTCCATGCTCGACCAGGAGAACAAGAACGCGCTCCCGTGCTACCACATGCGCTGGGCCGCCGACTATCTGGACCCCCAGGACTATTATTCGGTCCTGCTGCGGACGGCGGCCCCCGAGGACCATGTCGTCTACTCCAACCCCAAGTTCGACGCCCTCTGCGACGCCGCCGATGTCTCGCAGAACCCCGCGCAGCGCAGCGCCCTCTACCGCCAGGCCGCCCGCATCGCCGCCGACGAGGTGCCGATGATCCCGCTCTACTACCAGCAGGACGTCGAGCTGATCAAGCCCGGCGTCTCCGGGATTGATGACGGCCTGATGGGACACCTCCCGTACAAACACCTCACCCTCGCAACGGCGCGATAGTTCCGACCCGACAGAAAGACGTGCCATGTTTCGCGCATTCGGGCGAGGGGTTGAAAACCCTCTCGCTAGGAGAAGCACCCTCCGGGTGTGGGAGGGGGTTTCTCGTCGTCCGCAGGACGCCCCTCCTAGCGAGCGGTTTTCAACCGCTCGTCTCATCTTCGCTCCCTTGCTCCCCGCCGCCCTGCTGGCACTGACCGGCTGCGGCCACCACGGCGGCACGTCCGCCGGCGCGGGGGGCGGGAACGTCCTGCACGTCGCCATGGCGACCGCCCCCGTCACCTTCGACCCGGCCATGTGCCAGGACGTCGAGACCACCCAGATGCTCCAACAGACCTATGAAGGGCTGGTGCAGTACGGCCCGAAAAATACGGTCGTTCCGTGTCTCGCCGAGAAGTGGGACGTGAGCAAGGACGGCCTCACCTATACCTTCCACCTGCGCCCCGCGACCTTCCAGAACGGCATGCCCGTCACTGCCGATGACGTGGCGTTTTCGCTGCGCCGCGCCCTGGACCCCAAGCTGTCCTCTCCCGTCGCCGCCCAATACCTCGGGGACATCGCGGGCGCTCTGGACGTCTTCAACGGCAAGGCGACCGACCTGAAAGGCGTGAAAGTCGTTGACCCGAAGACGGTCGCCATTACCATCACCAAGCCCAAGGCCTACTGGGTGGACACGCTCACCTACCCGACCGGATGGGTCGTCTGCAAGGCCATCGCCGTCAAGGACGGGACGAACCCGATGACCGAGGCCGATGCGGAGGCCGGCGCGGCGAGCGGGGCGTTCAAGATCACCCGCTTCCTGAAAGACCAGGAAGTAGACATGGACGCCAACCCGCACTACTGGGATGGTGCGCCGAAGATCGCCGGGCAGGTGGAGCGCGTCCTGCTCGACCCGACCACGCGCCACGCCGAGTTCGCCGACGGGCAGATCGAGGTCATGCGCGCCCTGCAAGTGGGGGACCTGGACAGCGACCGCAAGGACTCGAAGCTCAAGGACCGGATCAAGATCTGGCCGCGCGCCGGCATCAACTATCTCGGGCTGAACGAGGCCGTTTACCCGCCCTTCAAAGACCCGCGCGTCCGGCAGGCCTTCGCCTATGCCACCGACAAGCAGAAGATCATCAGCGTCGTGACCGAGGGCGTCTACCCCGCCGCCCCGGACCTGCTGCCGGCGGGCATTCCGGGCGGCGACCCGGACTACAAGGGCATCCCTTATGATCCGGAGAAGGCGAAGCAACTGCTGGCGGCGGCGGGCTTCCCCGGCGGGCGCGGGCTGCCCCCGCTGGAGGTCTACGGCAACGAGAAGAACCCACTGTCGGAGAAGACCGTGGACGTCCTGCGCCAGATGTACGGCACGACTTTGGGCGTCCCCATCAGCGTCCGTCAGATGGAACTCGGCTCATTAATCGCCGCCATCAACAAGAATACGACCGTCCCGTGCTTCGTCCTGGGCTGGTACGCTGATTATCTAGACCCGCAGGACTTTTACAGCCTGCTGCTGTCCTCGCAAAGTCCCGAGAACCACACCGGCTACCGCAACCCGACTTTTGATGCCCTCTGCACCCGCGCCGACACCGAGCAGAACCCGGCCGCCCGGACCGCCCTGTACCGTAAGGCGGCGCAGATCGCCGGGGCCGAGCCGGACCGCATCCCGCTCTACTACGCCGTAGACCCCGAGCTGATCAGCCCGCGCGTCCAGGGGCTGGAGGACTGCCTGATGGGGCACCTGCCCTACAAGCGGCTGACGCTGACCCACTGAAGACATTACTATGGCACGTTTCCTCTTACAGCGCGTCGGGCTGGCCCTGCTCTCGATCTGGGCCGTCTGCACCATCACGTTCTTTATCGCCTTCCTCGCGCCGGGCGACCCGGCCGAACTTGCGGCGGGGCAGCACTCGGACCCGGCCACCATCGCGCACGTCCGCCACGAGTTCGGGCTGGACAAGCCGCCGCTGACCCGCTACGGCCTGTACCTGTGGGACGCCTCCCACGGCGACCTGGGCAAGTCGTACTACACGCGCGAGCCGGTGACGGACTTCCTCAAACGCGGCCTGCCTAACACGGCCCTGCTGGCGACGACCGCCATCCTGCTCGCGCTCGTCGTCGGCGTCGCGGTGGGCCTGGCCGCTGCCCTGCGGCCCAACACCTCCCTGGACCGATTCCTGATGTCGAGCGTCCTGGTCGGGGTGACTCTGCCGAACTTCGTGCTGGGGCCGGTGCTGATTTTAGTGTTCGCTCTGAAGCTGGGCTGGCTGCCGGTCGCGGGCTGGGGGGACCCGGCCGACCTGATCCTGCCGTCCATCGTGCTGGCCGCCCGGCCCGCCGCCCTCATCGGGCGCATGACGCGCGCCTCCATGCTGGAGACGCTGCGCCAGGACTACATCCGCACCGCCCGCGCCAAGGGGCTGTCGCCTGCGACCGTCCTGATCAAGCACGCCCTGAAGAATGCCTTCCTGCCCGTGCTGACCACGGCGGGCGTCTCGTTCGGGTATCTGCTGTCCGGGTCGTTCGTCGTCGAAACCATCTTCACCGTGCCGGGCGTCGGCTACCAGTCCATCAACTCGCTCTTCCAGCGGGATTATTCGGTGATCCAGGGGACGACATTGCTGCTGGCGGTGATCTTCGTCGCGACGAACCTGGTGATCGACCTGCTGTACGCCGTCCTGGACCCGCGCGTCAAGGCTTTGGAGGGGGCCTGAACCGATGAGCATCACACTGGAACAAGAGCGCGAGGAGTTGATGGAGCTGGGGGAGGCTGCGCCGAGTCCGACCCGGCAGGTCTGGCACCAGATGCGCCGCAACCCGCTGGCGATGGCGAGCCTGGTCGTCCTGACTTTGATCGTCCTGCTGGCCGTCTTCTACCCTATGGTTTCGCCCTACCGCTACGACCATCAGACGAACGATTACAGCGCGCCCTCTTCGGCGCGGCACTGGCTGGGGACCGACGATTCGGGCTATGACACCCTGACCCGGCTGGCAGCGGGCGCGCGCATCTCACTGATCGTCGGGGCGGGGGTGGAGGCGTTGGTACTGCTGGTGGGGGTGCCCATCGGCCTGATCGCGGGCTACTACGGCAAGTGGCTGGACGTCGGGCTGATGCGGCTGACCGACATGATGTTCGCCTTCCCGGACATCCTTCTGGCGATCCTGATTATGGCGATTCGGGGGCCGAGCCTGCTGAACATCTTCATCGCGCTGGGCATCACCGGCTGGCCCGGACTGGCCCGGCTGGTGCGCGGGCAGGCGCTCACCCTGCGCGGGCGGGAGTATGTGGAGGCGGCGCGCGCCCTGGGTGTGCCGAGCGGGCAGATCATCACGCGCCACCTGCTGCCCAACCTGCTCTCGCCCATCGTCGTCGCCGCCACCATCGACATCGCGGGCGTCATCATCGCCGAGGCGACTCTGTCGTTCCTGGGCATCGGCGTCCAGGACCCCGTTCCGTCTTGGGGCAAGATGATCTCCGTGCCGCTCGAATCGGGCTACTACCGCTCACACCCGGAACTCGTTATTTACCCCGCGCTCTGCCTGTCGCTGACCGTCCTGAGCCTGAACTTCCTCGGCGACGCCCTGCGCGACGCGCTGGACCCGCGCACGGAGAAGGGGGGCTAGAGGGGACGAGTGACTGAAATCAGTCGCTGACGGGGACCTGTCCAGGGGACAGGAGCAGGACAAGGAACGGGGCCTTTAGAGTACGTTGAGAAAGTCTGCGTCATGCCTTTCTGGGCTTGGGTTTGAGCCTACGGACCATCAGGTGACACATCGCCAGGCGGATCATCGCCTCGCTGCTCTCGGTCAGGAACTCGTAGTCGCGCACCAGGCGGCGGTACTTGCACAGCCACGCGAACGTGCGCTCCACGATCCAGCGGTGCGGCTGAACCGCGAAGCCCTTGACGTCCTTTTGGTCTTCGGACTTCCTGACGATCTCCAGCGTCCAGCCGTAGGACGATCTCCAGCGTCCAGCCGTAGGACGATCTCCAGCGTCCAGCCGTAGGACGATCTCCAGCGTCCAGCCGTAGCAGGAGGCGACCCAGTCCACCAACTCGCCCCCGTAGGCGGCGTCCGCCCACACCACAGACAGGCGCGGGTAGGTGCCCTTGCAGTAGGAGAGCACTTCTTTGGCCCCGTCACGGTCCTGCACATCGCCCGCCTGGACGGAGACGGCCAGCAGGAAGCCCTGCGTGTCCACCATCAGGTGCCGCCTGCGGCCCTTGATCTTCTTGTTGGCATCATAGCCGAGGGTGCCAGGCGGCCCCCTTTTTCGCCCGCCTTGACCGTCTGGCTGTCCAGGACGGCGGCGGACGGGCTGGCCTCGCGGCCCTGCTGCTTGCGGGCCTGGTCGCGCAGGTTGTCGTGCAGGCACTCGATGGTGCCGTCGTCGCGCCATCTGCGGAACTGGTCATAGACCGTGGCCCAGGGCGGCAGATCGTGGGGCAGATCGCGCCAGGGGCAGCCCGTCCGCAGTTGGTAGAACAGGCCGTTGACGACTTCGCGCAGCGGGTGCTTGCGGCGTCGGCCCGTGCGCCCGTTGCGGGCTTTGGGCAGGCACTCTTGTAGCTTCTGCCACTGGTCGTCGGTCAGGTCGGTAGAATAGGCTCGGCGTTCCATAACTACAGTGTACTTGAACGACCAAGACTTTTTCAACATACTCTTAGAATCATCCCATTCCCTTGTCCCCTGGACAAATCCTGCCATAGCGAGTGATTTCAATCACTCGTCCTCATGTCTCCAGTCACGCCTTTGCCGGCGCGGCGGGCGTGCTGTCCGAGGGCTTGACCGCCTCAGCGGCTTTGGCGGCGGCCTCGGCAGCCTTCTTGTCGTCCTCAGCCTTCTTCGCGGCGGCCTCGGCGGTCACGATCTTGTTGACTTCGTCCGTAAGCATCGCCCGCATCCCATCCATCGCTTGACCGTCCTCGCCCATGATCTTGTGCAGGACTCGCCCCGTCCGCCCGGACACCAGGTACAGGCTCGGCAGGTTGGAGACGCCCCACTGCCGCGTCTGGTACAGGTCGTGGTCCACGACCAGCGTGACGGCGTCCAGCCCGCGCGCCTCGGCGAACCGGGCCAGCTCCGCCCGGTCCCCGTCGCCCACGCCCAGGGCGGTCCACTTCTGCGTCGGCAGGTCCGCCGTCCAGGTCTGCACCGCCTCCAGGGCGCGCACCGAGGGGGCCGAGTCGAGGGCATAGAAGACCACGACCAGCAGCCCCTTCGCCCGCAGCTTGGCCGTGTACTGGTAGTTGCCTTTGAGGTCGGTCAGGCCGAAGTCCTGGATGGCCCGCCCTGTCCCCGCCGTGTTCGCCCCGTAAAACCGTTCCGTTACTGACATGCGTGTCTCCCGAGTGTGTCATGAGTTGGACGCTCTTGACTGTATGTGCGCTCATTGTACCCGCAATCTTTCCCGCATCCGCTTCCCTCTTGGCCTTTGCTCTGGAACGTGCTATAATCAGGCACTCACCCACCCGGAGAAGCCTGATGCCCCCGAACCAGCCCGACCCCACCCGACCGGAGCCTGCCGTCTGGCCGGAAGCCCCCGACGCCTGGCCTCGCATGGCCGACGCTCTGGCGATGGAGGCGCGGCGCATCGGCCCGCGCGTCGTTTTCCTGGGCGACTCGATCACGCAGGGCTGGGGCGGCGAGGGCCGGGCCGAATGGGAAACCCGCTTCGCGCCTCTGGGCGCGGCAAACCTGGGCATCGGCGGGGACCGGACGCAGAACATCTTGTGGCGTATCGCGCACGGCGCGCTGGACGGCCTGCGCCCGGAACTCGTCGTGCTGAAGATCGGCGTCAACAATTTATGGGCGGAGGTGCAGGAGTGCGGCACGGACCAAGTCGCGAACGGCGTGGCGGCCTGCGCCGCCGCCATTCGTGCCGAATGCCCCGATGCCAGGCTGCTTGTCCTGGGCATCCTGCCGACGCAGGCCGCGCCTGACAACCCGCTGCGCGCCGTCGTCCGCGCCGTCAACGCCCGCAGCGCCGCGCTCGTGTCCGCGATGGGCGGCCGGGTCAATTTCGCCGACATCGGCGCGGCGTTCCTGGAGCCGGACGGGCGGATCTCCACAGACATCATGCCGGACGGCTGCCACCTCTCGCCGGGCGGCTACGCCCTCTTCGCCGACGCCCTGGAGCCTCTGGTCCGGGGACTGCTGAACTCACGCTAGGAGACACCGCTGTTGGAACCGAAGCACCCCACCCCTTTAGACGACTTCCTATTTGACCTGAACGGCTACCTCATCCTGAGAAACGCCGTCGAGCCGGCCCTGGTGTCTGACCTGAACCGCGCGTTTGACGACTTCCCGCCGCTCCAGCCGATGGAGTGGTGGGGGAACACGCAGCGGCGCGACTATACCGCCGAAACCGGCTTCGAGCTGCACAACTGCGTCGAGGCCGGTGCCCCGTTCGAGGCGCTGATCGACCACCCCGGCTGGGTGAGCCATGTCCGGCGGTACTGCGGGGAGCAGGACTCCTACGTCGAGGGCCTGTTTATCGATGAAACCATCGCCTCCATCCGCCGGTCCGGGGGGCATCACCCCGTCCACTCGGGCGGCTACAAGGGCGCGCTGCGCGGGGCCTACCATTTCAAGGACGGCGAGTTCCGGTGCGGCCAGTGCAACGTCATCCTCGCCCTCACCGACATCGGGGAGGGCGACGGGCCGACGATGGTGGTCCCCGGCAGCCACAAGTCCAACTTCCCCCACCCGCTGGCGGGCGACTACGAGCGCGGCGACCGCATGGACGACCTGCCGGGCGCGGTCCCCGTCTACCTCAGCAAAGGCGACGCCGTGCTGTTCTGCGACGGCCTGATGCACGGCGGCAGCAGCCGGACTCGGGAGGGCGGCGAGCGGCGCGTCACGATCTACCGCTACGGGCCGGTCTGGGGCGCGACCCGCTTCGGCTATGAGTATTCCCCCGCCCTGCTTGCCCGGCTGACACCCGAGCGACGCCGCATCTTGCAGCCCGTGGTCCCTGCCCGACCGCCTGCCTCCCAAAAAAGCGCTTGACTTTTCGCCGGGCCTGTGTTACCATGGTAGCAGTCGCCACAAACAAGCCGGGTCGAAGTCGTGCCGCAAGGAAAATGTCATGTCGCCTTGTCCGCTGCCGTCCGCCGTGCCGCCCTGCTGTGTGTCTTTTTTGCTGCCACCTTCGCGTCCGGCACCATCCTCTCTCCACATGCTTCCGCGCAACAGCCCGGCGGCGGTGGATCGCCGGGCGGTGGCAGCTCCCCCGACGGATCTGCCGCCGGCTGGGTCCCACAGCCCCGCCCCGGCGTGACCGATCCTCAGTCATACGGTGACTACGACTGGACCGGCCTTGATGGCAGCGTCATCCGCACCCCCTTCACCGGATCATACCCGCCGGAGATTTACCACGACTACGGCGGCAGTGAAGGCTTCAGCACCGGCGGCAGCTACTTCATGGAGTACCCCTTCAACGGCACCGGCGGGACCGGCAATACGCTCGCCGAGGTCTACACCCAGTTCAGCGGGACGACCACCTACAAGTGGAAGTGGGTGCCGCCCAACAACGCGGCGGGCCAGCCCGACACAGCGAACTTCCCCGCCCCGACCTTGTTCACGCTTTACGACATGTATGCGACGCTCGGGACGCAGTTGTGGAGTCCGCCCTACAACGCGGGCTTGGCGGCTTCGGGGACCGTTTCGGATGGCGCTCCCGACAATTGGACTTCCTCGGTGTCTACGGTGCCGCAGGTAATCACGGATGTCTTCCCGCGCCAGATGGTGCTGCCCGGCTCGGCCCCGGACTCTGGAGGCGTTTCCTCGGTGGCGATGGCACTCTCGGGGAACCTTGACGTGACGGGGAAGCAGTCGGTGGTGGTGGGCGGGTACACGGGGACGGGTGCCATGTGCATCAGCGCGACGACCGTGAACGGCCAGGCCTACCCCATCACGCTGGCCGCCCCCGACCCTCTGACCAACCCCCTGCTGGGTGATGGCACCAACCAGTATGTCTACGATACGGAGCAGCCTGACGGCTACCTTGCGGTCCCCGCCTCCGTAAGCGTCCCCGGCGCGGGAACCGCCGACACAGCCTTCCTCCTGCCGCACGTCGCGCTCTCCGTCGCCCCCGCCATGCAGACGGGGGCGCAGCCCTTCCAGTGGACGAACTCCGGCTCCCAGATGTACGTCTACACGTCGGGCAGCTATCCAAGCGGCACCAGCTACCCCTCGGCGGCCTTCGTCTACAAGGGCCTGCCGCCCAATAACAGCTACTTCGGCAACCACACCATGACCATGAAGGTAGACGGCACGGTTTCGCAGACGGCCAACTACCAGTTGTTTTTCAACGCCACCACTAACAACTATCCAGGGGCGTTAGAATATGATAATCAAGGTGCCCTGAGCTACACCGGAATCCCGGATTGGTACTTCTATTATAACCAAGTGTATCCCGCGCCTGGTGGCTACAAGATGGGAAAAAGTTCCGAATATAATCCTGACGCCAATACGATTGACATATCAGATGACGCTCACGGCGTCTACACAATGCGTATCTTTCACCTTAATTCTTCTACGAACAAGGTTGAATATCTCGGTTCTTTGTCACTGGCTGGGCTTCATACCTACATAGAAGTCATTGGGCACGAGTTAGGGCACAAGTATGCGGCAAACCACAACATAGAAGTTTCTAACTCAACTGCATCTCACCCTGATCACGACAACGACGGTTTGGATGACAACTGGGAACTATTGAATGGTTTCGATCCTAATAAATCTGACACTACCGGGGCCTATGCCAACATACCTTCGACCGACGCAGACTTCGGAAAAGGTGATCGCGAGTGCGTTGCGGATATACAAGCTTTGGGGGCATTGTTAACGCCTACAGCATCGGGTACCGTCAAGAGCCTTTGGAAACAGGATTGGGCGAACGATGGCTCACAGTGGGGTACATGGAATCAGCATACTCCAGCCCTAAATCCCTCTGCGCCTTATTGGCCCTGGTACTTCGCTTCATCGGTTAATGGAGCGAGAGCAGCCGACCCACCTTCTGATGCATTGTCAAAACTAACTCAATTACCGAACAATGGTAACTGAGTACAGCCTTCTGAGACGCCAGAAAAGCACAACTATGAAACTCTTAACGGCTTTCTTTTCTATCGTTGGCATTTGTGGATTCTTCCTAGTGATGTCTGTCATGCAGGCAGTACCAATGCCAGGAGCCAGACTCGCCCCAGCACAAGTGCCAGATCTCTCAGCCCGACTCTTCGGTTCCTCTGCGCCGGTGAAACAATGGAGATATTCCTCCGCGAAACCTGCTGCTCCCTCGTCGCCGGATGAATACGATTATTTAGCAGGCATCCGAGTGGCGGGATTAAATAGGGACTCATCTCGCTTGGCTGATATGGTTGCCTGTTTGAAAAGCACTGACCCAGCTTCTGTTGCCACTGGCTTACACGCGCTCGCGCACCTGGGAGATGAGCGGGCCATACCTGATGTGGAACAGGTCGTACAAAACTACCCTGCCGGATACATACGCGCGGAGGCTAAATCAGCACGCGCGAGGCTACTTGCAGAATCTACAGGTCGGAGCCTTACTATACCCGGTGATCGCGCGGGTGTGAAAACAACAAAGTTCATGTCTGAGGAGGGGATAGACGCCACTATACTCAACGCGGGGGTTTTGGCCTACTATAGTTCATCCGGTGAAGGTCAAGGATTGCCCCATGAAGTAGACTCCTTGCGGGAACTCGCGGATATGGCATATCGGGAACCTGATGCCGACTATCTGGCCCTGCCACTGCTACAGAAGATAAACTTCAGCCAAGACCCCGGTTCGACCCTAAAGATCAAACTGGCGGTCATGCCGAAAGCAGCCAGAGTCCCCTGGATGATTAACGAACTAGCGCATAAGACCATCCTCCACAAAGAGGATGCATTATTGACTCAACTAGCGGTCGATGAAGGCACATCGTCTAGCCAGCAAGTCGCCATCAAGTTAACAGAAATGGATGCTCAAAGGGACCAGTATACATACACTGGATTTTCAGCGCTATTTGATGTTTTACGCGGCATAGGGGATAGCCGGCAGGCACCAACTGTTGAGCATTTCCTAAACGACAAAGACACCTGGGTGGCTTACTATGCACAACAGGTTTATCCAGACGTAAAAAGAGGGCTACGTCGGCAGTATGCCATTGGCTACTGATGGAACGCCCTCCGGAATAGTGTCTTACCGCTCCGTAGAAGCCATTCGCCGTGTCTAACGGGGCAGGCACTATGATAACCCATAAACTTCTACAGAGCGCTCAACACCCTCTAGCCTCCTCCCTGACAGCAACCACCTCGACAATCGAAAGATGCGGAAATCCTACGGAACACGAAGAGCAAAGCGGCACAAAAAACTGCTTGACTTTTCGCCGGGCCTGTGTTAAAGTAGGGGAACACCGAATTCCGGCCATGAACTCCGGCCCCGAACCTGCCGAACACACAACCCACCGACGTGTCATAAACCGTTCACGCGCTATGGCCCGATCCCCCTTGCCTGGAGGCGTTTGCATGAAACTCTGTCTGAAGGACCTGACCGGCGCGGCGACGATGCTGGCCGCCGCGCTCGGCCTGAGCCTCTTCGGCCCCCACCGGGCCTACGCCGCGCCCGGCGGAATCACCGCCCCCGGCGAGAGCGAGCTGGACGTCAAGGTCCTCAGCCCCGACCCGCACACGCCGCTCGTCGGCCTGAAGCCCGTAGACATCTCCGCCTTCTACCAGGGCACGCCCGGCAACCAGATCGTCGCCGTGGAGCTGTACCTGGACGGAAGGAAGGTGGCGGCCCGGACTCTGGACGTGCCCGAGACGCGCGGCGTGGTCTCGTTCCTCGTGGACGCTTCCCAGATCACGCCGGGCGCGCACAAGGTCGTGGTCAGGGTGACGGCGGCCGACCAGGAAGTCAAGTCTGTCCGCTCCGTCTTCCAGTTCGGCGAGCCGGCCCCGGACAGCCCCGCAACGGGCAGCCTCCCCGGACTCTCGCCCACCGCGCCCGGCATCGGGGCCGGGGCCGCCCCCACACTGCGCCTGTTCGACCCGTCGGAGAACGGCAAGGTGCAGGGGACCGTGACCATCAAGGTCAAGGCGACCGACCCGAGCGGCAAAAATCCTTACGTCTCGCTGTTCATTGACAAGAAGTTCGAGACGCTGCGGAACTACGCCCCCTACGAGTTCGAGTGGGACACGACGGCCTACCCTAACGGCTACCACACGATCGAGGTGTCCGGCTACAACGAGTCCTCGCCGGGCAGCAGCGAGTCGAAGAGCCTGCGCCTGTATATCAACAACCCCGGCGGCGAAACCTCCATCCGGCGTGACCTGATGGACGGCGTCAAGCCTGCCAAGACGCGCGCCCCCCGGACATCCGCCCCCCGGAAGAGCGTCGGCCGGCCCCTGCCGCTGCGCCGCCCCGACCTGCTGACGGCGGACGAGCGCCGGGCGGACAAGGATAATGCACAGCGCGTGGCCTCGGTCATGCCCCGGCACATCCAGTCCACGCGCGAGGTCGTTCAGCATCTGGTGCGCGGGGCCGGCTCGCTCCGCTTCGGCCCGATTGACGCCGCGACCGAACTGTCCGCGCCGTTCGCCGCAGAGACGCCCGCCGCGCCCGTCCTGAACGAGAGCGCCCCGCACATCGCGCCGCCCCGCATCGCCCGGACCATGCGGGCAGGCGGCCACAAGCCCATGCCCGCCGCTGTCGCCGCCGCCGCGCCGGACGTTGACCCGAACACGGCTGCCCTGGCCGACCTGACCCGCTCCGCACGCCGCGTGTCGGGCAAGATCGCCCGCCTCCAGCGCATGGCCGGGCTGCGCCTGCCGGACAGCGACCTGGCCTCGCCCTTCCTGGCGGCCCCGCGCGCCCAGCCGCTCCCCGCCGCCACGGTCGTCAAGATCGCCGCCTACCAGGCCCGGATACAGGCGACCGAGCGGATCACCCATTCGGCGATCAAGCCGGTGATGCGGATGCACCCGCTGCGGGTCCACCTCCCTACGGGCCTTGGCAACCTCCTGCGGAGCGTCGGGCAGACCTCCATCGTGTTCAACCATACGACGGTGCGGATAGACCGGCCCCTGGCCGCGTCGGGCGGCGTCCTCTTCGGCCCGCTGCGCCAGATCTTCGAGCAGGGCGGCGGCACCCTCACCTGGGAGTCCCGGACGGGGATCGTCCGCGCCAAAAGCGCGACGAAGGACATCCAGCTCACCATCGGCAAGAACAAGGCCGTGATTAACGCGAAGGCCGTCTCGCTGGACGGCAAGCCGTACCTGCTCATGGGCCGGACGATGGTCCCGCTGTCGTTCGTGACGGCGGCCATGGACGCGGACGTGCAGTACGACGCCGCGACGGGCCACCTGCTGATCACGAGCCGCAAGTAGTCGCTTCTTCGGTCCACAAAGCCCCCGTACCGCACTGGTGCGGGGGCTTTGTCTTTGAGGCCTGGGTGATTTGAGGCCCCCCGTGAACCGCTGCTGCCGAGTCCTTGCGGTCATTACCATCTTGCTGGCCCTTCTCCTGCCTGACGCCCCCTGCCGGGCGCAGAAGACGGGCGCGCTCCAGAAGGCCGGGTGGCGTCTCACCTTCGATGACGAGTTCTCGGGGTCCGCCCTGGACACGCGCAAGTGGACGGCAAGCGAAGGCACCTTCGAGAATCGCTCCGCGCCGATCCAGTACTTCCTGCCGTCCGAGGTGAGCGTCGCGCAGGGACACCTCACCCTCACCAGCGAGCAGCGTTCCAGCCACGGGTACGGGTACACGTCGGGCGAGATTCGCACCCTGGACAAGTTCTGCCAGCTCTACGGCCGGCTCGAAGTCCGCTGCCGCTTCCCCACCGTGCCGGGCGTTTGGCCCGCCGTCTATTTGCTCCCGGCGGACGACAGTTGGCCGCCGGAGATCGACGTCGCCGAGTTCATCGGGCGCACCCCCGATAAGGTCTATCTGACGAACCACTGGCTGGACGGCTACGGCGCACACAAGCAGATGAACTGTGACTGGGCGGACCCGGCCACCGACTGGGGGGCCTGGCACACCTACGCCACCGAGTGGCAGCCGGGCGGCGTCCGCTGGTATGTTGACGGCGTCCTGCGCGGCACGGACCTGGGGCCGGTGTCCAGGGTGCCGATGTACATCCGCGTGAACCTCATGGTCGGCGGCGACTTCGCGGGCATCCCGCAGCCGGGCGCGTGGCCGCAGACGTTCGCGCTGGACTATGTCCGCATGTACCAGCGCAAGGGCGGACCCGCGCCCATTCTGAGGCCGGTCCCCCGCTTCGTGCCGCCCCCGCCGCCGCCTTCATATTCCCCACCGCCACCCGAGCCGGCACCCGTCGATGATCAGGGCGGGGAGGGCGGGACGGACGGCTGGGGCCTCTTCTTCCTGCTGGCCCCCCCGCTCCTGGTCTGGTGGTGGATGGGGGGGTTGGTGGGGTCGCGGGCGGCGCGGACGGCCGCCCTGGCGTCGGGCGTGTGGGTGAGCGCGGGGGGCTACCTGCTGTTCCGGATCCAGGTCATCCACTGGGCGGCCTGGTGGATCGCGCTGCCGCTGCTCCTCGCCGAGATGCACGGGCTGCTGCACACCCTGGGGCTGCAATACACGCTCTGGCCGCGCCCGGCCCCGGTGGTTCATGCCGAGCAAGACCCTTCCCTGCGGCCCGTCTTCATCCTCATCCCCACCGTGAACGAAGGCCCGGACGTGCTGGGGCTGACGGTGGAGGGCGCGCTGCGGACCCGCGCCCATTACCTCGAACGCTTCCCCGAAGCGCGGGTCACGGTCGTCGTCTGCAACGACGGGTATGTGGCGGGTTACCCGGAGTGGTACGCCGCCGAGAAGCTGGCGGAGCGGCTCGGCGTGGTCTGCGTCACCCGCGCGGTCGGGGGCGGCGCGAAGGCGGGCAACATCGAGTGGGCGCGGCAGACGGTGGGGGCGGTCGGGGATGCGCTCATTGTCCTGTTCGACGCCGACCAGGTCGCCGAGGAAGACTTCCTGGCGCAGACGGCCCTCCCCTTCGCGGACCCGTCCATCGGCTGGGTGCAGACCGGCCAGTATTACCGCAACCTGGAGAACCCGGTCGCGCGCTGGGCCAACGACCAGCAGGGCCTGTTCTACCAGGTCCTCTGCCCCGGCAAGGCGGCCCTGAACGCGGCATTCATCTGCGGCACGAACGTCATGCTGCGGGCCGAGGCGCTGGACGAGATCGGCGGGCTGCCGCAGGACTCGGTGACGGAGGATTTCGCCGCCTCACTCCAACTTCACCCGCGCTGGCGCAGCCTGTTTCTGCCAGACGTGCTGGCGCAGGGCCTGGGGCCGATGGACCTGAAATCCTACTTCGCCCAGCAGGGCCGCTGGGCGACCGGGACCTTGGGCGTCCTGCGCCGACACTGGCGGATGCTGCTCCTGCCGGGCAAGGGTGGCCTGAGCCTGCCCCAGCGCGTCCAATACGGGCTGGCCTGCACCCACTATCTGTCGGGCCTGCGCGACCTGGTCTACCTGCTGGTGCCGTTCCTCTTCCTGCTCCTGGGCGTTTCGGCCCTGCGCGGCGCGGACATGCCGACATTCCTGGGCCGCTTCCTGCCCTACTTCGTGTTCTCCCAGGTCGCCTTCTGGCACGCCGCCGCGCGCAAGACGACCTGGCGCGGGCTGGTCCTGAGCTTCGGCAGCTTTCCGGTCCTGCTGGCGAGCCTGATGCTGGTCGTTCTGGGCCAGAAGACGCGCTTCGCGATCACCCCCAAGCGCCGCAGCGGGGTCCGGGCAAGCCCCCCGCTGCTGCCACAAATCCTGGCCGGGGCCGCCTGCCTGGTCGGCTTGGTCATGGCCGCCGCCTCGCCCGAGGACAAGACCCTGGTCCTGCTGAGTGCGCTCTGGCTGCTCGTCATGCTGCTGATGCTGGCGGGCGTGCTGTGGCTGGGATTACAGGACCGTCGAGAGGAAAAGGGCATTCGCATCGGTTTAGAGGCTGGTGGCGAACCTCATCGGGGCGAGGGGGTGGGAAGAGACGAGGTTTGAGCTATTTTTAAGAATCGCTTGACATTTAGTGCGCTTTGGGATAAAATAAATAACAGTATGATTTAACGATAGGTTAGATCGGTTTTCGTTTCTCATCATTGACCTAACGCTAGGTTTTAAATCTTATGGCAAGCAACAAAGTTACATTGGCCGAGGTCGCGCGTCAGGCGGGCACAAGCCCGATGGCGGTTTCCGTCACTCTGAACGGCGCGCGTTCCAACACCCGCGTCTCCAGCGCGACCCGGCAGCGGATCATGGCGGTCGCGGCCGACTTGAACTATTCCCCGAATGCCGTGGCGCAGGGACTGAAGCGCCGGTACACCAGCACAATCGGCGTCTTGTTCAACTGGGCGGGGCCGACCACGGTCCACGACTTGTTCTCCACAGCCCTGCTGGACGGCATCGTCGCCGGAGCGGCGACGGCGGGATACCACATCTTGCTTTATACCAAATCGTGGCGCGATGCCGCGACCTCCTCTCCGATGTTCTCGGATCGTCGTACCGACGGGGTCATCGTGGTCGCGCCGGAGGAAGCCTCCGATGTCGTCCCCAGCCTCACCGCGCTGGGCGTCCCGACGGTGCTGCTGTCAGCCGCCACGGACGTCCCCGGCGTTCATTTCGTGAAAACGGACAATTCTTTGGGCGTCTCGCTGGCACTAGATCATCTGTGGGACCTGGGGCACCGGCAGATCGCCTTTGCCAGCCAGGGGCGGACGCGGTACTCCATGCGGGAACGTAGTTTGGCCTATCATGCTTGGATGGCACGGCACGGCCTCCCGATTCCGGATGGGTACGTCCTGGAGGACCTCGATTCGAACCACGAGCCGATCAACATGGCCCGATTGGAAAAACTGCTGAGGCACCCGAAGCGCCCGACGGCCGTGTTCGCCGCCACGGATGATCTGGCCGTGGACGTTCTGGAGGCCGCCCGCATCGTCGGCCTCGGCGTGCCGGGACGGCTCTCCGTGGTCGGCTTCGACGATGTGCTTGTGGCCTCTCTCACGGTGCCGAAGCTGACTACGGTCCGCCAGCCGCTCCATGAGATGGGGCGGCGAGCCGCGCATCTGCTGATCGCGAACATCAAAGGAGAGGAGGAAACTACCGCAGGACCGACAAGCCATGTGACCGTACCGGAACTCATCGTGCGGGACTCGACGGCACCGCCAACCACCGTCCTCGGATGACGGCCCATTTCGCCCCGACCCGCCTGCCGTCATGGCAGACCCTCTTCGGCCAAAGGAAGGACATGACAATGTTCTCTGTCATTCAGCACCCCGTCAGTCGCCGGCGACCGGCGCTATCGCCCGCGAGGCCCTCCTCCGGATTCACTCTGATAGAACTACTCGTGGTTATTGCTATAATCGCTATATTGGCGGCGATCCTGTTCCCCGTCTTCCAGAAGGTCCGCGAGAACGCGCGCCGGACCGCCTGCCTTTCCAACACCAAACAGATGGGGTTGGCCGTCATGCAGTACATCCAGGACGCCGACGAAACCTACCCGAACGGCAACTACAACTACAACGCGATCGGCGGGTGGGCCGGCCAGATCTTCCCCTATGTCAAGAGTACCGGGGCGTACCGGTGCCCGGACGACTACAAGGTGGTTTCCGCCGCCGACAACCCCAGTTCCTTCGGCATGAACAGCAACTTCGGCCGACAGGGGAACCCCAGCGGCGGCGTCCCGAACGTCTCCCGCACCCTGGCCTCGATGAACGCCGCCAGCAGAACGGTGATGCTGTTCGAGGTGGAGGGCAACACGGGCATTGATGTCACCAGACTGCTCGAGGGACCCTACAGCAAGAACTACAACTCGTCGCCCTTTGGGAACGGGGGGGTGTACGGCTACAGCCCCTCCGGTGGGGGGACGTTCGGCGGCTGCCCGGCGGCGGCGGGCCAGACGCTGAAGTACGCCACCGGCTATATGGGGGGACGTGACCCCGGCCCACTCGCCTGCCACTATACCGGCGCGACGGGCAGGCACAACGGCGGGGCGAACTACCTGATGGGCGACGGCCACGCCAAGTGGTTTCGGTCCGAGGTGGTGTCCTCCGGGTCCAACGCCGTCAATGAAACCGACGCGCAGACCAGCGGCACTGGCGTCGCCGCCGGGACCGGGGGGACCATCGGCGGCGCTCCCGCCGCCGCGACGTTCAGCATCAACTAGGCCCATCCCTGGAGCGAAAGACATAAAGCTGGGCATGAAGCTGGGGCGGAACGGGTTGTCCCGCCCCAGGCTCAACGTGCCCCAGGCTCAACGTGCCCCAGGCTCAACGTGCCCCAGGCTCAACGTGCCCCAGGCTCAACGCGAACGCAACGGACTCACGAAAGCCTCAACCTATGACGCGCTCTCTCTCAAATGTCCTACTCGTCTCCGCCGTCCTGGCCCTTGTGGCCGGCCGAGTTCCGCAAGCCCTCGGGGCGGCCCCCCACGGCGGGCCGCTGCTCCGGCAGGACTTCAATCAGCCCGGTTCCTGGCCCGGTCTCACCGCCGCCCCCGCCCTGGCGGGCGTGGCCGTCGTGGCCGAGCGGGCGTCAGTCGGCACGGTGGATGCCGCCGGATCGGCCACACCCTCCGGCGCGATCCGGCTGACCGTCCGCCGCAGGGCGAGCAGGGGCACATGGAGCGCGGGGATGACCAGCGGCCTGCTGACCGTCCATACGGCGGAGAAGGATCTGGGCAAGCTGACCCTCAGCTTCGACCACTCGATTTCCTTGGTGCGCCCCGTGACGGTGCGGGTCGAATCGTTCGACGCCCGCAGGCACCGCACCGGGGGGCGTGAGGGCACGGTCTATCCCGCCGCACCCGACTTCTACCTCCGGGCCGCGCTGGAACTCTCGGCGATGCGCCCGTCCGGCGGGGGCGTGTTCCGGCCAGCCGATCCGTTCGTGCGAATCACCTTCCAGATAAGCCGCCTGCCCGCCGAGGCGGCGGACGCGGGGCTGGTAGAGCTTCGCATCGACAACGTGTGCTATGCCAGCCCCGCTTACTACGTCAGCCCCCAGGGCAGCGACGCCGGCGACGGTCGGACGGAGGCGACGGCTTTCGCCACGCCGCAGAAGGCCGTGGATGCCGCCCAGCCGGGCGACATCATCCTGGTCATGGACGGGACTTACCTGCCGCACTCAGACCAGGAAGGGGTGGCCGCCTTCCGGCGTCCCGGCAGCCCGGCGGCATGGATCACGCTGAAAAATTATCCCGGTCAGCATCCGGTATTCTCCACGGTCGGTGCCTGGAACGCGGTGCGGATCGGGCAGCGGGGGACGAACGCCGTCCCCTCCCCGCTGCCCGCGCTCGCCTATCTTGAGGTGAGGGGGCTGCACTTCCGGGGGGACGCCGATGTCGCGAAGCAGAAATACCCCGATCTGGTCGGCAAGTCCGACGCGCACACAAACGGCAACGGGGTCAGCATCACAGGCGTCGCCGAAACCCACCGCGCCCACCACATCCGAATCGCGGACAACGTCGCCGACTACTGCGCCGGCGGCGGAATCAGCGCCATCCAGGCGGACTGGATCACGATTGAGAACAACGTCGTCCGTAACAACTGCTGGTGGACGGTCTATGCCGGGTCCGGGATCTCGCTGCTCGACTCCGCAAACTTCGACGCCGGGACGAACGTCTACAAGTGTCTGATTCGCGGCAACCAGTCCAGCGGGAATCGGTGCTTCGTTCCGTGGGGGCAGGTCAAGCGGATCTCCGACGGCAACGGGATCATCATTGACACCAACAACGCCCCCGCCCAGCGCCATGTCTATCTTGGGCGGACCCTGGTACAGAACAACCTGTCCTTCAACAACGGCGGGTCGGGCATCCATGCCTTCAAGAGCCATCAGATAGACATCATCAACAACACCGCCTACCACAACGGCGCGTCCCCGGAACTGAACTGGGGACAGATCTTCGTCCAGGTCGCCGACGACGTGCGGATCATGAACAACATCCTGGTGTCGCGTCCCGGTCAGCCGATCAACTCGGTCGGCCCCGACGGCGGCGACCAGAACAGCACCCGCGTCACGCGCGCCCACAACCTCTACTTCGGCGGGCTGGCCCCGAAACTCACCGGGGCGGGCGACGTGACAGGCGACCCGCAGTTCGTGAACGCCTCCGCCGACCCCGCCGACGCCGACTTCCGTCTGAAGCCCGGCAGCCCGGCGCTGAGATCGGGCGTGCCGGGAGAGATAGTCCCATTGCTCGACATGGACGGCAGACCGCGCCCGACCGGCACCACGCCTGACAGGGGAGCCTACCAGAAGTAACGCGGAAGCCCATATTCCCCAGTTCTCTGCTCCCCGGCGAGTACATAAGCGCGAAAGAAAGCGTTCCCAGCAAGACAGGCAGCCTCCCCTACCGGGAGGCTGCCTGTTTGTGGTAAACTGAGGCGGGTGCTAGGAGGCCGCAGGCGCGGGCGCTTTCGTTTCGGCCTTCGTTTCCGTCTTGACCGCCTCGGACTTCGCCTCGGGCTTCGACTCGGTCTTTGCCTCCGACTTCACCTCACCACTTGGCGCAACGGCCTCGGAGGAAGACGCGGGGGCACTGCCCTCGGACGCGCCGCTGGGCTTGGCGGCGTAGTCGTTGACGTAGAAGCCGGACCCCTTGAAGGAGATGCCGACGGGGTAGATGCGCTTGCGGAGCTTGCCGCCGCACGTCTCGCAGGTCGTCAAGGCGTCGTCTTTGATGCTCTGGAAGATCTCAAACTGGTTGTCGCAGGAAAGACACTCGTAACCATAGGTCGGCATAGGAAAGCACACCTCACAAATCGCTGTAGTAGTTTGTTGTCGTAGTTGATTGTACCACCATCATAACACGTTTTTCTCCCAACACGTTTCCCCGAAAGGCGAGTTCCCTTGATACCGACCGACCCACGCACGCTGACGACGGAGTTGCTGACGACCGAAGCCATCAACCCCGCCCTGGCCGACATTGACGCCCTGGACACCGAGACGCGCCTGCGGCTCATCAACGCCGAGGACGCAACGGTCGCCGCCGCCGTCGGGCTGGAGGTCCCGCAGATCGCCCGCGCCGTGCAGCGGGCGGCGGCTTCGCTCCGGGCGGGGGGCAGGCTGATCTATGTGGGCGCGGGGACCAGCGGGCGACTGGGCGTACTGGACGCCGCCGAGTGCCCCCCGACGTTCGGCGTCTCGCCGCAGACCGTGCTGGGGCTGATCGCGGGCGGCGAGGGGGCGATGTTCCGGGCCGTGGAAGGGGCCGAAGACGACCCCGACCTGGGCGCGGCGGCAATCATCGGGGCGGACGTCAGCGAGCGGGACACCGTGGTCGGCATCAGCGCCTCCGGCCAGGCCCCGTTCGTGCTGGGCGCGTTGCGGCAGGCGGTCAAGCGCGGTGCGGCGACGGTCGCCGTCACCAACAACCGTCCCTCCGAGGTGGAAGCAGTCGCCGCCGTCACCATCGCCGTTGTCGTCGGCCCCGAAGTCCTAGCCGGCTCGACCCGGCTGAAAAGCGGCACGGCGCAGAAAATGGTGCTGAACATGATCTCGACGGGCGCAATGATCGAGACCGGCAAGACCTACGGCAACCTGATGGTGGACGTCCAGGCCACCAACCGGAAGCTCCAGGCGCGCGCCGTCCGCATCATCCGCCAGGTTACCGGGGACACGCGGGAGCGCGCCGAGGCGGCCCTTGCGGCGGCAGGCGGGTCGGCCAAAGTCGCCATCGTGACGCTCCAGACCGGGGCGACGCCCGACGAGGCGCGGCAGCGGCTCAGTCACGCGGGCGGCTTCCTGCGCCGCGCCCTGGCGGAAGAGTGAGCCGTGGATGACCCTCTCGTACAGTCGCTCGCCCCGGAAGCGGCCCTGCTCTGGCGGCAATGCCTCTTGGCCGAGTCGCGGGGGCAGCGCGCGCGTACACTTGCGGCGCTGAGGGAGTTCGTGGGGGCGCTTCAAGCAGGCCCGGAGGAGCAGCGCCGCCGGTTCTCGGAGGCGTTCTGCCGCCAAGTGGCGGACGACGGGGCTGCACTGCCATTGCGGGAGCCGCTTTTCGCCGGCATCATCGGCCCCTACCTTGTTACGGCCTACCAGAAGGGGGAGACGGATGCCGGGCGCTGGCTGGCTTACTTTCACCTGCACTTTCTGAACATGCCGCCATCTCGAAAGTTAATTGATCTGGTTGACTCTTTATCACCAATAGCCTTGCTGACTGATGCGTTTAGACGTGACCCCGATGACGCCCGCACACTGGACCAGCTCATTCAACTGCTGGACGGGCATTTCTCTTATGCTGTTCATGAGTTGCCGTCCGGCGTCCTATATGGTGCTAATGGCGCGACGGTGGAAGAGTGCCGGGAATGGGAGGCTGATCTGGCGCTCTTCCGTGAGGTAGTGCAGAAACGTGATGTGGCCGAAAAGTACGAGGCGGCGACGCGCTACTGGGGCTTCCACTTCTACGGGTACGCAGACTACCTGATCCACCGGGAGCAGTACGGGAGCTATGCGGAGTACATCAAGCGCCACTGGCAGGAGTGACTTATGAGGCTGACGAGCGCGGATGAGGTATGATGGAGTCAGGGGGGGAGCGTCATGGCAACACAAGTTCTGGAAGGCACCTGGGAAGAGATCGCCGCGCACGCCGATGAACTGGCGGGCAAGCGCGTCAGAGTGAGCGTGGAAATGGATGCGCCATCGGCGGCTGTTCAGCCCAACTTGAAGATGCTGGACGCGATGCGCGCGGCGGAAGAGATACAGCGCGGGATGAACCCGAAGCCGGACAGTGACGGGGTGGCGATCATCCGCGAGGGACGCCAAGGAGCCATGTATGGCGATGATCCTGCCGAATAATCCTTCCTGCGTCGTCGTGGATGCGAACGTAATGGTCGCGCTGTGCGCCAAGGAGCCGCAGCGTTTCGTCGCGCTGACGGCGGAAGTGGAAAGTTATGCTCGGGCGGGGAGCCTCTTCTACGCGCCAAACGTAATCGTCGGCGAGTCGCTATACACATTGCGCCGCAAGTTGACGGACGGAATCTTGAACGCCACGGAACACGCACAGGCCGTGCAGAGCCTGCGAGTACGCATGACGGCCATCCTCCTGCCTCTTGGCGGCGAAGCATCACTCATCCTGCGCGCCGATCAGATCTGTGATGGTTATGGGTACAGCCGCTCCGACGACGCGCTCCACATCGCTCTGGCCGAGGAGCTTTCGCGGACTTACACCACGCGCCTGCTGACGTTCGACCAGGGCGTACCCAATCAAGCCGCCCGCCATGCGCCGCTCGTTACCGTCCACCTGCTGACATGACCGCTGCTTGACATGATACCCACCCCACCCACCATTCCGATCCGCCTGCTCCGGGGCCTCGCCCAACTGGTCATCCTCGGCGGCGCGGCGGGCGTGCTGGCGGGGGCGCTCAGTCCGTGGGCGACGTTCCGGGTCTTCCACAACATTGAGGTCAACCTGCCCGGCCTCGTCTTCCCCACGGGCGGGCTTTGCCTCGCCGTCGCCGCCCTGGTCTTCCTGGGGGTGCGCCGGTCGCCCATCCTGTGCCTGCTGGGCGCGCTCTTCGTTCTGCACGAGACGGCGGAAGCACGGGTGCGCGTCCCGGAGCGGGTCAAGTTCCAGCTCGCCGGGTCGCAGCTCGAACTTTCGGCCTCCATTAACCGCCTGCTGGATCAGTTCCACATCCCCGACATCGAGGTCGCCAACCTCAACACCCCCAGCCCGGACCTGCTCGGCGAAGGGCTGGGCTGGACGGCGGACGGGGCCTACCTGCTGCTGCTGGGTGGGCTAGTCGGGCTGCCCGCCGACCCGGTCGCCGTCTGGGCCTTCAGGCACACCGTCCGCGTCCGGTGCCGCGCCTGCGGCGCGCGGCGGCTCCTGGCGCGTCCCGCCCCCTTCTGCCCGAACTGCGGGGTTTCCACCCTGCCCCGGAGTGTCCGGCTCTGCCCGCACTGCCGGACGCGGGCGCGGCGCGGCGACCGGCACTGCGCCGCCTGCGGGACGGCGCTTCCCCTGGCAGCAAAGACCGCTTGACAGGCGGGCGTGGGCGTGCTAAAATGGGGCGAGGCAAACATAAGTTTGCCCCGCCCCAAAGGAGAAACACCCGCCATGTTCCGCGCACCACATGTTCGCCTGCTCGTCTCCGACTTCCCCGCCTGCTTCCGCTTCTACCGTGACGTCCTAGGGTTTGAGGCCCAGTTCGGCTCCGAGGACGATGTCTATACAGAGTTTGGCGTCGGCGACCAGATGGTCGCCTTGTTCCGGCGCGACCTGATGACGATGGCCGTAGAAACCACCGACAAACCAACGAGCGCGGACGCGCAGGACCGCGTGGCGCTCGTCTTCGCGACGGACGACGTGGATGCCGCCGCCGCTGAGGTGGTGGGGCGCGGCATCCCCCTCGTAGCGGGGCCGCAGGACCGGCCCGACTGGATGATCCGCACGGCGCACTTCCGCGACCCGGACGGCAACCTGATCGAGATCAACAGCGCCATGAGGGCGTAGCCACCGTCGAGCCTGCCGCCTAGCGGACGTAGGGCAGGCTAGACTCCTCCCAGTAGTCGGTCAGGCTCCGGTGTGCGAAGCAGTTTTCGTGCGGCTGCACGATGACTTCCCTTTGGGTCTTCTGCGACAGCAGGCCGCAGCGCCAGACGGCGGCGGTCTGCTTGCCGCTGGGCGCGGTCAAATACACACGGTTCTTGTGGCCGCACGTCGCGCACTCGTGCTGGGTTTCAGCCGCTGGGGTCGGTCGTTCCAGTAGTTCCAGGGTCATGCGTTTCTCCTTGAAGTCGTAAACATCCTCTCCATCAACGTCATTCTACCAGGGTTGGTTCCAGTTTTATATAAAATTATATGGGATTTTTGCCCACAAAACTCACCTGTCAGTGCCGGGGCTGACACGGACGCGGGCCGCGCCGGGGATGGTCAAGTCCATTCGGCGCGGCCCGCGTTCGGTTGAGTGATGCTTTAGCTGGTGCTTTAGTTGGTGCTTTAGTTGGTGCTTTAGTTGGTGCTTTAGTTGGTGCTGAAGGTGCCGACGACGGAGGCGCTATGGCCGGTGTCCAGGTACATGGTGTCGGTGGCCGCCGCACGGTAGTTACCGCGCCCGCTGGTGGCGGTGGCGGTCGCCTGGTCCTGGCCGGAAGTCCCATTGTGGCCCGACGAGACCTGGACGGGCTTCAGCCACTTCACATGGCCGTCGCCGAACAGGAAGTTGGAGCCGTCTGCGTGGATTCCGGTCGGCCCGGTGTAGTAGCTCGTGAAGGGCGGCCCGTAGGGGTCAACGCCACTCAGGCCGGCCGCCATGTCTCCCGTCGCGAGTTTCAAGTCGGGACCCAGCCCGTCAACGCCGTCCGTCAGGGAGCCGCCGAAGGCGTTGGCGTAGTCCGGCAGGCCGTTCGTGGCCGGGGAAAGGTCGTGGTAGGTCCCCGCCGACAGGCCCTCGTCGGGCTGGTCTATCTGCGCACTGGCACCATAAACCTCGCAGACCATGATGGTGGCCGCAGAAGAGTTAAAAGCCGACAGGGGCTTGCCGCCAGCGTTCGTGTTCAGGGCGTAGGAGATCGGGTAGTCGGTGAACCCGTTGAAAGTCCCCTGATTCGTGCCGTCGTCGGGGCACTTGTAGACGCCGGTACTCTTGACATAGGTGAAGGTCTGGCCTGCCCACCCCTGGCTGTAGCGCGCGCCGCGCACGGGAACGCCAAGAGGGTAGCGCTCATCATAGTCCTGGGTGTACTGGGTCAGGGCCAGCCCTATCTGTTTCAGGTTGGACTGGCAGGAGGCGCGGCGGGCGTTCTCCCGGACCTTCTGGAAGACCGGGAAGAGTATCGCCGCGAGAATCGCGATGATGGCGATGACGACGAGCAGTTCGATCAGCGTAAACGCTCGGGTGAAGCCGAGCGGATTGGCTCGGGCTGAGGACATTCGTTTCTTTGACATGGGCGTTCTCCTTGTTTGCATTTTCCCGATGGCTGGACCGAGACTGGAAGCCGTTCCGGCCTCCTTCAGCCGGTGGTGTCATCTATCTGCTGGATGCTATAGGCCGGCGTTGCCGACACCGTCGGCTCGACGACGAACAGCGTGTAAACCTGGCCGGAACTCAGACCCAGCGTCTGCGAGGGGACCAGGACAGTGCCGGTGCCGGTCTGGTTGACCTGGATGGTCACATTGCCGGACGGCTGACTGAACAGGGAACTGACGCCCTTGTATGTCGCGCCGGTGGCGACGACGATGCCGTTGATCAGGACATCCACCGGGCCGGCATCGGGCGCAGCATAAACCAGCCGCACGGCGGCCTGTGAGGTATACGACGTGTTGAAGGCGTCCTGGATGGCAATGACAGTGGGGTAGCGCGGGTCGGTCGGCGACGTGACATCGGACCGGCCGACGAGGACCAGCGAGTAGTAGTTCGACACCAGGAAGTTCTGGGAGACGGCAGGGTAGCTGGTGCCCGAGTCGGCGCTCATGCTGAACGTGACCGAGGCCGGACCGCCCCCGAAACTCTGGTAGCCGGTCACATTGGAATAGCCCTGGCTGCCGCCGATCTGGGTGCCGTTTACATAAACGGAGGTCGTACCGCCGTTCGCGCTGACGTCTATAGCTCGGATTTGAGCATTGGTGGTATTGTTGCTGCCACCGCCGCAGCCGGACAGCAGCATCATGCCGCCGAGTGCGGCCAGGGCAGAGAGTGCGATGCCACGCCCCGGTGCTGAGAATGTGAGTCGCAAAGAGCGCATCCGAAAGAATCCTGTCTTAGTCGCGGGACGTTAGGGGAGGGTCCACCTGGGTGTAGCCCGCCGGGAGCTGGAACAGCGCGTCATCGAGCGGGGCCTGCGAGAAAGCCGTCACCTGCGTGGCCGTCGTCTCCGTCCGCTCTGGGGACGCCGACGCGGGCTGCCCGCCGTCCGCCTGGTTGGCACCGCGCGCCCGCCGCGCCGCCCGGATTTCCGTGATCCGGCTGTAGAGCGGCAGCAGCTTCATCTTGTTGAGGTCGTCGGTCAGCGGTTTCAGGGCCGGACCGCCCCCGGCGAAGAGCAGCCGTGCCGACGGCAGTGCGGTCGCTTTCTTGTCGTCGGGCAACCGCGCGGCGTCGGACAGCCAGACCTCGCCGGTGATCTCCGTCCGGGCCGCCTGCCCCCCGCCCTGTCTGCCTTCCGTGCCGCCCCCGCCGCGACGCCCACGGCGCCCCCCGCCGCCGGGGAAGCCTCCGCCGCCGCCGGGGAACCCGCCGCCGAAAATGCCGCCGAGCGGGCCACCCGACCGGCCCTCCCTGGGCCTCGCGCTGATCGAGCCGGTGACGTTGTATTCCTTGGCGGTCAGGCCGACGTAGGGCCGCGTTTCCGCGCCGTCAGGCGATTTGAGGTCCACCTTGACGTCCAGGTTTGAGTCCCCAGCATCGGCCAATCCCTGGCCCTCCTGCACCTGCTTCAAGGGGAGGACGTAATAAGTTCTGGCGGCTGGGTCGAGCGTGTAGACCCGGCCCGCATCGTCGTTGTACAAGGTGACCGGCCCGCCGGCCACCTCCACGCGGGCGTAGCGGCCCTTGTAGTAGGTGGTCACCGTCTGGGTTGCGGGGACGCCGGAGTCCCCGCCGTCGCTGGACTGCCGGGTGACGGTGACGTCCGAGACGATCTTGACGTCGGCCCGTGCCGACACGGCGGGGAAGGCCAGTCCCAGGACGGAAAGCATCAGACAGGCGCGGCGCGCATCGAGAACTTCAGCGTGCATAAAGAACTCCTTAGTCTGTTGTTGCCGGTGAGAATACCGGGGCAACATGAAAACCACATTAAAGCGGGGCAGTATCGCTAGGCTCGCCGTCTTTCCCCGTTGGCACGTCAATGGCCGCCGAAGCGCCGCACTCAGGTATCGGTCCGCACTCAGGTATAATGAAGGCAATATGGAAGACCACCAGAAGAACATCCGCAACTTTTGCATCATCGCCCACATCGACCACGGCAAATCGACTTTAGCCGACCGGCTCCTGGAGTTCACCGGGACCGTCCAGCGGCGGCACATGCAGGAGCAGCTACTGGACTCGATGGACATCGAACGCGAGCGCGGCATCACGATCAAGATGGCCGCCGTCCGGCTGAACTACAAGGCCCTGGACGGGCAGGAGTACGAGCTGAACCTGATTGACACGCCCGGTCATGTGGACTTCACCTACGAGGTTTCCCGGTCTCTGGCCGCCTGCGAAGGGGCCGTCCTGGTCGTGGATGCCGCCCAGGGGGTCGAGGCGCAGACGCTGGCGAACGTCAACCTCGCCATGAACAACCATCTGGAGATCGTCCCGGTCATCAACAAGATAGACCTGCCCGCCGCCGATCCCGACCGCGTGGCCGAAGAGATCGAGGAGGTGCTGGCGATTGACGCCACCGAGGCCATCCGCGCCTCGGCCAAGGAAGGCATCGGGACGCTGGAGATTCTCGAGTCCATCGTCCGTCGTGTCCCGCCGCCGCAGGGCGACGCTCAGAAGCCGCTGCGGGCGCTCATCTTCGACAGCCACTTCGACGCGCACCTTGGCGTCGTGGCCTATGTGCGCGTCCGCGACGGCGAGATCGCGCCGGGCACACAGATCCGGGCGATGGCGAGCGGGAAGACCTTCGACGTGACCGGCGTCGGCATCTTCGCGCCGCGCATGAAGCCGGTGGCGAAGCTGATGACCGGCGAGGTCGGCTACATCACGGCCAGCGTCAAGACGGTCGGCGACTGCCGCGTAGGCGACACCCTGACGGTCGCGCACGGCGGCGCGACCGAAGCATTGGCGGGCTACCGGCAGGCCCTCCCGGTCGTCTTCTGCGGCCTGTACCCTGTAGACAGCAGCCAGTACCCCGAGCTGAAGGAGGCCTTGGGAAGGCTCCAGCTCAACGACGCCGCGCTGACCTTCGAGCCGGAATCCTCGGCGGCCCTGGGCTTCGGCTACCGCTGCGGGTTCCTCGGCCTGCTGCACCTGGACATCGTGCAGGAGCGGCTGGAGCGCGAGTTCAACCTGACCCTGATCGCGACCGCCCCGAGCGTCATCTACAAGGTGCATCTGACCAGCGGCGAGCTGATTGAGGTGGACAACCCGGCAAACCTGCCGCCGCCTGGGGAGATCGCCAGCATGGACGAGCCGTATGTGACGGCCAGCATCATCATCCCCTCCACCTATGTCGGGACAGTCATGGACATGGCGCGCGAGCGGCGCGGCGTCTACCTCCGCACGGAATACCCTGCCAAGGAGCGGGTGATGATCTTCTACAAGCTGCCCCTGAACGAGATCCTGATGGACTTCTTCGACCAGCTCAAGTCGCGGACGAAGGGCTACGCCTCGTTCGACTACGAGATGAGCGGCTACGAGCCGTCCAACCTGGTCAAGCTCGACGTCAAGATCAACGACGATCCCCTGGACGCCCTCTCGTTCATCACGCACCGGGATAAGGCGTATGAGCGGGGCCGGCAGCTCGTGGACAAGCTCAAAGAGGTCATCCCGCGCCAGCAGTTCGAGATCAAGTTGCAGGCGGCCGTCGGGGCCAAAGTGGTGGCCGCCGAGCGCATCTCCGCGCTCCGTAAGAACGTCATCGCCAAGTGCTACGGCGGCGACATCTCCCGCAAGCGCAAGCTGCTGGAGAAGCAGAAGGAGGGCAAGAAGCGCATGAAGAGCATCGGCAGCGTCGAGATCCCGCAGGAGGCGTTCATGAGCGTCCTGAAGCTGGGGAGTGATTAGAGCTGGTCTGTAGCGGAAGGAAACAGTCATGCCTTTTTATGATGAGGAAAGCTACCGGCGCATTCCGTATGAGGAATATAAAGCGATCAATGAGCTGATGCACGCGCATCTCCGCACGCACAACGGCAAACTCCGCGCGCTCGTCGCTTTCGGCGAGATAGTGACTCGCGGCGGCACCTACGACATTGATCTGCTGGAAGTCGTCGAAGGATGGGAGGGACCAAGCTCCGTCGCATTTTCCAGTTCGGATGCACTGCCCCTGCGTGGTCAGCTCCGCCTCTACCTGCTGGCGCCGGAGCAGTTTGAAGGCACAGCCGCTGAAATATGGATGCCGGGAGAACGCCTGTTGGACCGCGTCCGAGAGGGCTACGACATCGTCTATGAGAATCCACCCGGCTATGCCCGGAACGTGTTCGCTCAACGGGTGAGGAACGGTCTGAGCAATAATCCTCTGGATTTCCTTGTCTCCGGCAATTCGGGCCAGGGGCAATGAGCATCATATCGCCCTACCCTCGGTTTCCAGACGGCGATGCTTTAGCGCGAGCCTTCTTTGAAGAAGGAATACGGCATCTGGAAGATGCTCACGTTTTGCATGAGGCGGGCCGCTACCCGGCTGCCATTGCCTCAGCCATGAAGGCGGCGGAGTCGGAGTCAAAACGATTATCATCTTGGGTGGTGCAATGGGCTGGTGGGACAAGGTTTTCACGACGCATAGACCTCTCGATGACATCAACAGACTTGGCATATTTGAGCATCACATCAAGACAATCACCGCGTATAACGGGATTTTGGTATCAGATGTCAGGGAAATGGAGGGGCTATCTCCTGCAAAGCCCGGCGGTTCGTATGACATCAGTTCTGGACAGAATCCTGAGTACCCATTTCTGTCGTACCAGAAGGCTACCGCCACTAGCCCAGGAGAGTTCCGTTTGAGCAAGCCTTCCACACATTTTGGAGAGGCGGAAAGCAAAAGGTACTACAATACTGCACAGGACTTGCTGGCAGCAGTGACGGCTCAGTACGCAACAGTTAGCGGCTGGGGTTTAATGATTCCAGGTGCCTTTTAGCAACGCAGACCCCCCTAGGCCTGCCTGGAAGCGTTGGAGTTGATGCGGCAGGTGATGTATGGCTGTGATTTTACTACCACCCGGCTTGAAAGACTTTTTGAGATTGCTCGGCTCAGGCGCATGGAGTAGGTGCTAATGAGTGGATCATCCAAGGGCAGGCTTTAGCCTGCCCTGTTCGCTTTCTGACCCGCCCCGGTGTGACAACTTTCACACCGGGGTATCTTCTTTGCATACATAATAGGGATGGGCACAAGCAGACTGATGCCAGGCGAAATTAATCGTATAAATAATGTGATGTTTGATGCAGAGGACGCCGTACTAAAGGGTATCATAGCTTATCTCGGCGTCGGGACGAACCTAGGGGACCGGATGGGAAACATCCGAGGGGCCTTGCGAAAACTGGCGGACCTGCCGACAATGGAAGTCACGCACGTCTCGTCAGTGTATGAGACCGCGCCCGTCGGCATCACAGACCAGCCGGACTTCCTAAATCTGGTCGCCGCCGTCCGGACCAGTCTGACGCCGCCCGCACTGCTGGGCGCTCTGCTGAACATTGAAAACCAAATGGGCCGGGTGCGAACCGAACGCTGGGGGCCGCGCGTTATAGATCTAGATCTGCTCCTTTACGGCAGTGAGCGGGTTTCGCTCCCTGAACTGACCGTTCCGCATCCGCGGTTACACGAGCGGGCCTTTGTCGTGATTCCACTGGCCGAGATCGCGCCGAATTTGGCACTGTCGGGGGATGAAAAAGAAGTGGCCGTCATCGCCGATTCTTTTTCGCGCGAGGGGAACATTCGGCGTGTCGGGCACGTCTAACAACGGCAAGGCCCCGTCCGCACCGCCGACCGCAGGCTATGACTAGCTTATGAACAGCTTATGATCTACTCGTATCAAGCCAAAGACCGGACCGGGCGGACCGTCACCGGCTCGCTGGACGCGCCCGACGAGCGCCGTGCGGCCCAGGAGATCCGGGACATGGGGTACTTCCCCATGCGCCTCGCGCCGCAGCAGGGCGGGGCGGCCACGCTCTCGCCCCAGAACGACCTGGCTTTCAACGGGTCGCCGCCGCGCCGCACCGTCGCGGGGGCCGCGCGGCAGGCGCCCCTCTCCGGCGGCTGGCTGCTGGCGCACCTCGTTTACCCCATCTGGTCCGGTGTCGGGCTGCGCGACCTGGCGCTGCTCTACCGGCAGTTCTCGGCCATGCTAAACGCGGGGGTGCCGATCTACCAGTGTCTCACCACGCTGACGCAGCAGACCGGGAACGCCCGCCTGCGGCGCTACCTGACCCGCATCAGTGCGCGCGTCTTGGAAGGGGCGATGCTGACCGAGGCGTTCGCCGAGTTCCCGTGGGTCTTCACCGACTTCCACCGGGCGATGATCGCGGCGGGCGAGCAGAGCGGGCGGCTGGACGTGATGATGTCCCGGCTGGCGTCCGCTCTGGAGCAGGAGTACGCGCTGCGGGCTGCGGTCAAGAAGGAGACTTGGTATCCGGCCGTAACGCTCCTGATGAGTTTTCTGCTCCCGCCCGTCGTGGACCTGATCATCCTGAAGGACGCGAAGCTTTATTACCAGGAGGCGATACAGCCGCTGCTGATCTTCGGGGCCGTGGTCGTCGTCGGCTATGTCGTCACCCGGCTCCTATCGCAGTTCAAGGTGGCCTATGACTGGCTGATTGCCACGCTGCCGGGGATCGGCGGCGCGGTCCGGATGGTGGCTCTGGCACGGTTCGCCCGCGTGATCGCTTCGCTGTATGCGGCGGGTGTCTCGATCCCCGAGGCCCTGCGGGCGGCGGCGGCGGCGACCGGCAACGCCTACATGGAGCGCCGCATGGTCGCGGCGATCCCCGCCCTGCAAGGCGGGCACGGCATCGCTGAAGCGCTGGTCGCGACGCGCATCTTCCCGCCGATGGTCGTCTCCATGCTGGGGACCGGCGAGCAGACCGGCAGCCTGGACATGACGATGGACAAAGTCGCCGAGTATTACGAGCAGGAGTCGGTGGTCCGCCTGCACCAACTGAGTGTGGCGCTCGGCGCGTTCGCCATGATCGTCGCCGGCATCCGGGTCGCCATCGTCGTCGGGAACTTCTACACCGGCTACTTCAACAAGATGAACGATCAGGCGAACCCGGACGCCCCCTGATCGGCACAGATAATGATCAAACGGCTCAGGACTGACGCGCGCCCTTATCATATGCTCTTTCGCGCGGACGTTCGGAAAGTGAGGGAAGAAAGTACGACCGTCTCAAGAAACCTGCATTCATATCATCCTGTTCGGAGCATATCACGATGAGCTTACAGCGAAATTATTACGAGGTCCTGGGCGTCCCGCAAGAGGCGACCACCGACCAGATCAAAAAGAAATACCGGGAACTGGCGCGTCGGTTCCATCCGGACGTGGTCCAGGATAAGGACCTGGGCCAGCGCGTCTTCTCGCAGATCAACCAGGCGTATCACATCCTGGGCGACAGGGACCTGCGCGCCAAGTATGATGCCACCCTGACAGCGGCAGCCGCGGCGGCCAGAGGGACGTCAGGCAACGGCTCCGCGCCCGCAGCGCAGGCCACCCGCCCCAATGGCGTCGCACCCTATGCTAATGGGAACGGCACGACGCCCTATGGCAACGGTAATGGGGCGACACCTTACGGCAACGGGTCGGCTCCCGCGCCGCAGGCCGCGCCCGTCCCCCCGCAGAAGCTGGAGGCGATCGCGGGGCTTCTGAAACACGCGGACAACGCCATTATGGCCGGCAAGCCGGTCGAGGCGGGAGCGTTCTGCATGAAAGTGCTGGAGATTGATGCGCGCAACGTCCGCGCCCTGGACATCTTCGGGGACGCTCTGACCCAGCAGGGGAAGCGTGAGGATGCCGCCGTCCAGTACCGGAAGGCCCTCCAGGTTGCGCCCAGCCATTCCATTCAGGCCAAACTGAACCGACTGGTCCAGGCCGCCCCGTCCAACAGGACAAACCCGATCGGACAGCCCCCGCCGCCAAGCAAGCCCGATCCCGCGCCGAGCGGCGACAAAGCCGGCGGAGGCCTGCTCGGACGGTTCCTTGGGCGCAAATAGTGGCAGGCTCTCAGAGCGGACGCGAAAAACGCGGGAGGCATCAGCCTCCCGCGTTTTTCTATGCCTGCCCTGGAGTCCCTAATCGCAGTGGCGCACGGCGGGGTCCAAAGGCAGCGTGTACGGGAACAGGCCGAGGCGCAGGAGACGGGGCGGGCGCTCCGACATCTCGCGGGCGTAATCCTGGACTTCGTGCCGCCGCCCTCCCTGCATGTAAACGACACGGATGATCGGTGTGGGCTGGGCCGTGCGGCAGAACAGCCGCAGCCCCTCGTGGAAGAAGTAGTCGGTATACTGCCACTGATCCGGCTGCCCCAGGCGCTCCAGGGCGGACGTCAATACCTCCCCCCAGTCTCCCCCGGCGATGTCCGGCAGGCCCTCGATGGACTCGATTCTGATGTAGCGCCCCGCCCCCAGCGGGCGCCAGCGCGCGGGCCAGAGCAGGTGGCTCCAGGGGTCGGGGCGCAGGTTGCTGAACATGGCGAAGCTGAAGTTGGTTTTGAGGCCGAGGTAGGGAGCCAGGCCATTCAGCAGAAAGGCCGACGTCAGCAGCAGCAGCAGCGCGCGCTGGTTCGGGCCGCCCCAGGCGAACGTGGCCCGCAGCGGCCCGGCGTGCAGCAGGGCCAGGCTGACGGCGAGGGCGGCGAGGAAGTAGACGCCGAAGAAGAGCTGGTGGCAGTAGGCGGGTACGCGGCGCTTGAAGCCGTAGCCCCCGAAGCGGTGGCCGATGTAGAGGCCGAGCAGGAGGTACAGGGCCATCCTGGTCCGGCTCAGGGCGAACGCCGAGGCCAGCAGGCGCGGCCAGTCGCCGGGCGCGACGAACGCGGACAGCCCGGCGTACATGACGGCGGCGAAATGGACGTGAACCAGCAGCCCCAGAGGCAGGTGGAGCAGGACGGCCAGGAGGATGCCGAGCGGGCGGGTCGCCGGGAACAGGAACAGGAGCGGGATGATTCCTTCCAGGGCGAGGATGGCGTAGATGGAGAGGAAACCCTGAATTTTGAGCAGGCCGGGGTGGCGGATGTTGACCCGGTACTCGAGGTACTCGCGGCCGAGATAGCTGCCGCAGCTCATGCAGGGCGACAGGTATTCCGGGTTCAGCTTGTGCAGGAAGGCCAGGGCATAGGTCAGGCCGACCACGATTTGGACGCCGGACAGGAAGAAGGGCGTCGGCGATAGCCCGCGCCGCTCGGGGGCCTGGAACAGCAGATCCAGGCAAAGCAGCAGCCCCATGAACCAGGCCGCGACGAGGTGGTTGGACAGCCGGAGCGGGTAGGAGGCGATCAGCAGGGAGAGCGCCAGGAGCAGCAGAGGATACAGCTCCCATAGGGCGGGCCGGACGAGCAGGACCAGGCAAAGGCTAACCAGCCCGCCGTGCAGGGCGATCATCCCGCGCCGTGAGAGGTTCAGGCCCAGGGTGGGCAGGAAACAGGTCGTGAAATAGGCCCGGCCCTGGGTGAAGAGGCCCGTATTCTCGTGGAGGAGCAGGGCGAGGGCGAAGAGACGGACGAAGAGCATCGTTGAAGTACACGATCCGTTAGAGTACGCGGCGGGGCAAGCGCGGCAGGCCGGGCTGATTCGAGACTATGCGGAGCGCGAAACGGCCCGCGCTCCGCAGCACGAGGCAGAGCCGCTCGGTCACGCGGGCACACCGGAACAGGATCGCCGCTCCCCTGCTGTAGCGCGTCCCGACCTGCGCGCGCACATGAGCGTCGGCCTCGACGGTCGTCATGGCAAGCCCCGCCCGGTACAAGCGCGGCGTGGTCATCGCGACGTATTCACTGGCGATGCACAGCATCTGGGCGTCGGCGGGGATGTCCTTCCCGTGACGCCCGAAGGGGTAGCCGCTGCCGTCAAGATACTCGTGATGATACCGCACGGCGTCGGCGGCGGGACTGAGTACGGGGATAGCATCCAGGATGGCCGCGCCGACCCGGACGTAGTCGCGCAGGACGAAGCGGTCAGCGGGGCCGGGTGGACAGGCGGGGCTGTTCAGCAGACCGTAGGGGACGCTCACCTTGCCGATCCCGTGCAGGAGGGCGGCATATTCCAGGGTGCGCGTCCGAGCGAAGCCCATGCCGCGCCAGCGAGCCATCAGCACCACATAGCGCGCCGTCTTCTCGGCGTGGCCGAGCAGGTGCGGCTCGCGCGCCTCGACGGCGCGGGCGATGGCGATGAATGTCTGCCGGTAGGAGTGGCGGATGCGCCACGGCAGGTAAAAAAAGATGGCGAGCAGAGCGGAGGTGAAGGCCACGGCGGCCACGATGTCGAACAGCTTCATGGGAAGGCTCTAACCTCCCATCGCCGCGGCCATCGCACCCGAGTGCGGCGGCACGGCCCAGAGCGAGTCGTCGGCGAGGCCCGGCTTGGGTGCGGGCTGCTGCCCGCTCTCTTCCAGCCGTCTCTCGCGCTGAAGGATGGTGATGAAGACCTCCACGACCTGCGCGTGGAACTGTGTCCCGGCATGGCGGCGCAGCTCGGCGATGGCGGCCTCCTGCGTCATCGGCTGTCGGTAGGGCCGCTGGTCTTCCTTGGCCGGGCCACCCACCATGGCGTCGAAGGCATCCACAACGGAGATGATCATGGACTCGACCGGAATCTCGTCTTCCGCCAGGCCGTCCGGGTAGCCCTTGCCGTCGGGCCGCTCGTGGTGGTGGCGTATCCAGTGTCCGACCCGGTCCATCACGCTCATCTGGATGACGAGGTCCGCGCCAGTGACCGGGTGCAGGCGGATCATCGCCCAGTCGTCCTCCGTCAGTTTGCCCACCTTATTCAGCACGCGGTCGTCTACGGCGACCTTGCCGATGTCGTGCAGGATGGCGGCGTCCTCGATGTGCTGCATGGAGGAGGCGGGCAGTTCCATGTCCTCGGCGATGCGCTTGGCCCAGTGCGCGACTCGGTGCAAGTGCCCGTGCGTGTACGGGTGCGCCTCCTGCATGATGCGCCCCAGCAGATCCACCCCCTGCCTGTAGGCCGCCAGCGTCCGCTCGTGGGTCACCGCCGTCATCCGCAGGGCGTAGACCGGCACGATGATGAAGCCGATGCCCAGCCACTGGTTCTGGTCGTAGAGCATCGCGGTCAGGAGGCCGACGGGAGACATGAAAACGGCGCTTGAGAGCATCCAGCGCACGTTGTCATGCCAGATGATGTCCCAGCGCTTCCCCTGATAAGTGCTGACCAGAGTTGTGGTGATCAGCGTATTGACGATGAAGGCGAGCAGAGCGCAGAGGGGCAGCGCGAGACAGACACGCCAGTCCGGTGTTTCCCCAAGTCGAACACCGTTTTTAGAGAAACCCAGACGCTCTATCATCACATAAAGGAGCGCACTGCCGCCAAGCGAGATCACCTGTGTGGATATGTTAGGGATATAATACTTGATCTGGAACCGACGAGAGCGGGGGAGGCCGACGGACCCGCTCGCAAGCACCGAGACAGCGGCGGCGAGTACGACGGCAGTGGCCCCGTAAAGTCCGGCCATTGAAAAAAGGATGGGGATGACCGGGTAGGTGAACATCTTGCTGCCCGGCAGGCGTGCGGGCAGCAGACTGACGACAATGGCGAGCGCGGTCAGCACAGCCACGTTCGGTAGGACGCCCGGTGAGAGGGGGCTGTTCCAAACACAGAACAGAGCGACGAGCAGCGCCCCGCCGCCAAGCCAACGTCGCAAATAGGCGTAAGATTCCCGCGAAGGCTGGCCCAGCGGGGAGTCCGTCGTTTCCGGCTGTGGTTGTGCGATGGGCGAAGGCACTGACATGAAAGATACAGCTATTCCTGCGGCTAACGAACGCCGTATTTCACGGGGCGGAGGGGCTTCCGGGTGAATCTCGGCGGGACGCGCCATCTTCCTAAGATTTTATAAGGGCTGCTGGAGAAGAAAGGACATAACTCGCTCGAAGGTTAATCAGGCCACTGGCGCATGAACAAGCCGACAGTCGCCTGCAATTTATGATTGCAGGTATGTGTGAGCTAGTCCCAAGGCCAATGCACGATGACGCCGCAGCCGGTGATGGCGGTGGTTACGGTCTTGATGATGTGAGTGAGCTTCTTCAAGTTAGTATCCAGATTTGTCACGGACGTGCCGATCTCTCGGACATCGTTCCGTCTCCGCTCGTGAGGCCCCTCGGGCCTCGTTCGCCTCCAGCAGCCCAAACCGTATTCATTATTCCATTGTCACAGTGAAAATCACAGGGATTTTTTGTAGATTTTCCTAGAACTCGTCCTCCATGAATGCCAGGCTCACGCGCCGGTTGACCGCGTCCAGCGTGGCATTGACGACGGCCTTCCAGACATCGTGGCGGACCAGAGCGGAGCCGGTCAGAAGCTCCTCGCCTTTGGGGGACGTCAGGGCACTGACAAGGACCGTCACCGCCTTACGACCGGCCAGCGGGACCTCGGTCTGCAAGTCTTCCACCACCATGGTCCCGTCCTGGTCGTGTGCGTCCTCGACGGCCCGGATCGCCGCCGTGGCGATCAGGCGCATCTGATTGTAGGAGGAGGCGTGGCCGATCGCGATGCCGGTAAAAAGGGCGTCCTCCCGCTTGAGGTGGACGATGGCTTCGCCGCGACTGCCGGTGACGGTGAGTGAGACGTCGGCGAAGCGCAGGCGGGGCAGCCCGGCCGTGCTGCCGCCGGCCAGGGCTGCGCGGCCCTGAGTCTGCGCGATGCTGATTTTCTTGTAGTCGAGTGCGATGTCCAGGTGTGCGCGCAGTGCCGATTCGATGTCCCGCGCGATCTGCTTGGGGGCGCGCTTGGGGTTGACCAGCACATGCAGCTCATCGATGTGGCCCGACGGCCCCAGGACGGCCCGCGTGGAGACGATGTCCTTGAGCTGACGCACGACGTCTTCGACCTGTTCGGCGGAAACGTAGCGGCGCGAGGTGGTCGCGAGGTCTCCGGGCGGCATATCCAAAATGGGGCGCTCCTTAAAACTGCTCAGGATACGAAGGGACAGTAAAGTGAAGGGACGTTAAAGTGGCCGAACAGCCTGCACTTCTATTGTAACACGCATTGCGCCATTTCAGGCGGGACTTGTATGACAAGGAAAATTATTTTTACAGGCAGAGCGCGATCCCGACTGCGCCCAGGGTGCAGAGGGCGTTGACAACGTCGTTGTTGACGCCCCGCAGGCCACGGAGCGGCGGCCCCGGCTGGGGCCGCTCGGTGAACAGACCGGGTCGGAGCGGGTCGGGCCAGCGGGCCTGCACGGTCGCCCCGAGCAGGCTGTCCAGCAGTGACCCGGCCAGCCCCGCTGCGGTCACCACGCCCCAGCCTGTCCCGCCACCCGCGAACAGCCCGAGGAGGGCGGCCCCGGCCAGCGCGGCCAGCGTCCCCGGCAGGCTCACCGCACCCGAGGTGCCCGGCGGGGCGGGGCGTGCCGTCCGCAGGTCGTAAGGGCGTCCGCCGAGGGCGGACCCGATCTCCGTCGCCCAGGTGTCGGCGTTGGCGGCGGCAAGGGCGGCCAGGAACAGCAGGTGCGCGTGTCCCGCGCCGGCCTTCGGGACCGCAGCCGGCAGAAGGGCGCACAGCGCGGCCACGCCGCCGTTCGCCAGCACCTGCCCGGCGTCGCGCCGCCCGCCCTTCTCGTAGCCCAGCCGCTCCTTCGTGCCGCGCCGCCAGCGGCTCAGGGCGGTGGAGGTGCCGAAGAACGTCAGCAGGGCCGCGGCCCAAGCCCAGCCGCCGACCCCGAAGATGACCGCCCCGACGCCCCAGGCCGCTAGAGCGCCGCTCCGCGTCAGCGCCCCCGCCCGGTAGGCGAGGGCCGCGACGGCGGCGGCGAGGAGGAGGCCGAGGAGCATCTGAGCGGGCAAGGATTGATGAAGAGGGGGCATGGCAGTTCCCCGGCTTTGGATGGACACGGGGCTGAACCCCCGTGCTTTAGCCTTGCAAGCCCCCGCCTGCGCGGGCGCAGCAAGATAAAGAGGGCGCAGCAAGATAAAGAGGGCGCGGCAAGATAAAGAGGGCGCGGCAAGCAGCGCCCCTACCTCTCTTATGCCCGCGAAGGCGGGAGTTTGCTTTACCGAAGCACGGGGGTTCAGCCCTGTGTCTCCTCACTTGCGCGAGACATACGGGCTGCCCGCCACATAGTACCGCAGGGGCAGGTCCACGCCCTGCGTGATGCCGATGCGGGTCGTCGTGACCATCTCGAACGGCGGGTACTCGCAGGGCACCACCAGCAGCTCACCGGCCGGGTCGGTCAGGTCCGCGTTATTATGCGCCAGCCGGGTCAGGGCCAATGCCTGTGCCAATTTGCCCGGCCCGTTTGTGAGCTGCCGCGTCTCCGCCATACCGCCTCGGTTCAGGCGCATCGCCTCGACGCCCTCGACCGGCTCCAGAGCGCGGATCAGGACCGCCTCCGCCGTGCCTTCGGGCGCGCAGACGAGGTTGAGCATCATGTGGAGGCCGTAGGTGAAGTAGACGTAGGCATGACCCGGCGGCCCGAACATCGCGCTGTTGCGCGGCGTCCGCCCCCGGTAGGCGTGGCAGGCCGGGTCGTCCTTTAGGTACGCCTCGGTTTCTACGATAATGCCCGACAGAGTCTCGCCCGTGGGAAGGCGGCGCGTCACGGTCTGTCCAAGCAGCTTCTGCGCCGCCGCCCGCGTGTCTTGCAGATAAAACTCACGCGGGAGCGGGGCTACCACGGCGACTCGATCTCCGCCCCGTCTTCCTCGGCGGCGGGCGTGGCGGCGACCAGCTCCGGTACGGCAGTGGGCGGGGCGGCCTTCACCGCCTCTTCGGCTTTCAGCCTTTCGTAGAGGGCGCACGTCCCCGTCGCAAGTATCTCCTGCGTCTTGCCGACGATGGCCTCCCCGAAGCCGGAGATTTTCTTCAGCTCGCCCCGCGCATTGATGTCGGCGGCCGGCTCACGGAGATTCTCCAGAGTGCGGACGGCGTTCCGATAGGCGCGCACCTTGAACGGGTTCTCACCCTGCCCTTCCAATATGTTCGCGATCTGCTCAAAAACGTCCGCGACTTCGGCGTTCGTGGGTGTGTGGTCCATGCTGGCTATTTACCCGTTTGCGGGGCATTCATACGTCCGTGCCCTTCCTATCCGTCCGCGCCCCTATCTCAGATGCAGCAGCGAGTAGGCGATCAGCAGGCCCGTCCCGCCGATGATCCAGCGCCAGAGCTGCCAGCGCCCCCACCCCTGCGGGCTGAGGGCCAGCGCGAAGGTCTGCAAGACCAGCAGGACGACGATGGGAGTCACGGTTTCCACCAATGCCAGGTGTGCCGAAGCCGTATTCCCGCCGAAGTTCTGGGCCGTCCGCCAGGCGCACCAGGCGTTCAAGCCGGCTAGGCCCAGCGGGAGCAGGCGCGGGGGCCAGGCGAGGTCGGCGGCGAAGGTCAGGGCGAACAGGGCCAGGAAGAGCAGGCCGCTGGCGACGAAGCCCGGCTGCCACCCGTGGCCCAGGCCGGAGTGGGAGAGGTGCGCGTACAGGCCGACGGCGGCGGGCAGGGCGGCGCAGAGCAGCAGGGGCAGATACCACAAGCCGATGCGCGTCCAGGACAGACGGGCCGGCAGGATACTGGCCGAGACGGCGATCTCCTGGCGGCCTCCCGAGGTTTCCAGGACCACGGTTTCCTGGTAGGCGGCGGGGGCGGCCAGGACGGCGTCCGTCTGGGCGGTGAGCGTTAGTGTCTGCCGCTTGCGCGTCGAGAAGGCGGGCGGCTCGACCCGGACCCAGCCGGGCGCGGCGGCGACGCGGCCCTCCAGGACGCCCCCGCCCTCGCTGCTCAGGGTCAGCCGGCAGGCCCGGCTCTGGCCCCGGCGCAGGACGCCGAAGTCTACGCGCGAGTCGCTGAGGACGACGGCCGCCCCGGCGAGGGCGGCGTGTTCCCGGACCAGCTTCCGGGCGGTGGGGTGGGCGGCCAAAGCCCCTTCCAGAACGAGCGCGGCCCCGGCCGTGTCGCCGGTCGCGCGCAGGGCGGCGGCCAGCTCTTGCGGGTATTCGGGGCGGGTCGGGTCGAGACGGGCGGCCCGGCGCAGCAGGGGGACCGCCTCGGAGAAGTAGCGCCCGCCGCGCGCCAGCCGCTGGCCCTCGCCGAAGGCGCGGCGGGCCTCATCGGCGGTTTCCATGCCGGCCCGGTAGAGGAAGTCGCGCAGCTTGTCGTCATCATCCCGGTCCGCGTCCCGCGCCACGTCCTCGGCGACGGCGGCGAGGGGGTCCTCGCCGACCGCGCGGAGCCAGCGGGCCAGCGCGCCGCCGACGAGCGCCTCGCGGGACGCCTCCCAGCGGTCGGGGGCGTGGGCGAGGAAGACGTCGATGTCGGCGACGCCGTCCGGGAAGCCGGACAGGGTCGGCGGCGCACCCATCGGGACGGGCGGGGTGGCGTAGACCGCTGCATGAACGGAGGACGCGGGGCCGGTCCCCGTAGGGGCGGGGTTCCCCCGCCCTTCCTGTGCCGGTTGCAGTGCGCGCAGGTCGGCGGCCATGGACGCCGCGTCGCGGTAGCGGGCGGACTTGTCGCGAGCCAGGGCGTAGGAGACGATGGCTTCAAGCTGCGGCGGCAGATCGGGCCGGAGCGTGTGGGCGGGGACGACGGGGTCGTTCTCGATGGCCCGCTTCCAGGCGAACGGGTCTTTGGACTTGGGCACCTGGAAGGGACGCCGGCCCGTCAGCATCTCGTAGAGGATGACGCCGACGGCCCAGATGTCCGATTGTCGGTCGGAATGCTCCTCGGGGTGGAAGTCCTCGGGGGCCATGTAGGCGTAGGTGCCCGCGCCTCCCGCGAACGAGTGCGTCCCCAGCACTTCGGCCAGGCCGAAGTCCACCAGCTTGACCACGCCCTCGCGGGTCAGCAGGATGTTGGCGGGCTTGATGTCCCGGTGAACGGTGCGGCGGGAGTGGGCGTAAGCCAGACCGTCGCAGATCTGGGCGGCGATGTCGAGGGCCTGGGGGATGGGGAGCTGCGGGGTTTCGCGCAGGACGTCCTGGAGGTTGCGCCCCCGGATGTACTCCATGTCAATGACGACCTTGCCGCCGATCTCGTCCACGCTGTTGACCTGGACGATGTTCGGGTGGCGCAGTCGGTCCAGCACGCGGGCCTCTTCCAGAAACCGGTGCTTTTCTTCCCCTTGGGCTGAAATTTCTTTCAGGGCGACCTGTTTACCCAGCAGCGTGTCTTTGGCGAGGTAGACGATGCCGGACGTCCCGTGCCCCAGCACGTCCAGCCGCTCGTATTTGCCCAGCATCTCCAGAGGCATCGGGAACCCTCCTAGAGCTGGCCCCCGCCGCGCCGGTAGCCGTAGTGGCGATACCCGTAGTGGCGGAAGTGACGGCCGCCGGACGCGGGGGCGGCGGGCACAGCCTCGGCGGGCGGCAGTGCCGGGAGCAGGGAGGCGGCGGGCGCGGCCGGCTTGGGTGCAGGGGCGGGGATGGGCGGCAGCGGCGTGGTAGACGGGTGCGCGTGCAGGACCTTCAGCCGCTCGGCGTCAATGAGGTAGATCGTGCCGTCCCCGGCCACGCCGATCGCCTGGGGATTGAGGAGCGTCTTGGGCTTGCCGGGCGTGTTGCGGGCGACGAGGCCCAACGGGACGCCGTTCGGGCTGTACTTGGTGATCGTCTTGGCGAGGGCGTCCGACACATACAGGTCGCCCAGCGGGTCGGTCGCCGTGTGCAGCGTGACGCCGTTCGCCCCCAATGCCCCGGCGGGGGCGGGTGCCTGGGGCTTGATGAAGGGCAGGGCGTACTTGTAACGCACGCCGTCCGCCCCGAGCGCGACCATTGTGCCGGAGAGGGTCGCGGCCGTCACCAGGCCGCTCTGCGCGCTGACCGTCAGGAAGCCGCCACGCACGGGGTTGAAGTAGAAGGCGGTTGGGGCGTCATAGGCGACATGGGCCGGGTCGAGCGGCTTGGGCGCGGGCGGCGGGGTTGGCCGGACGGCGAAGGGCGGGGCGGCCCGGAACGTGTACCCGTCATGGGCCATGAGGCGGGCCAGCCAGCCGGTCGCGGTCGCGCCAGCCGCCAGGAACAGGACGGCGAGGATCGGCCACAGGACCGACCCGCGCCGGCGGGCGGGCAGCGCGGCGGGGGCGAGGCCGTCGTCCTCGTCCTCCGCCTCTTCCTCGCGGCGCATGTCGCCGGGCCGGGCGAGGTCGGCGACCTGCATCCGCAGAGTGCGCGTGCCGGCCTGGAGGCGGGCGACGACGGCGGTGATGTTGTCCTTGCCGCCGTTCCGGTTCGCCATCCCGACGAGCTTGTCGGCGGCGTTCTGCGGGGATGCGGACTGCGCCAAAGTGCGCGCGATGTCCTCCTCGTCCACCATGTTGCTCAGGCCGTCGGTGCAGAGCAGGAGGGTGTCGCCGGGGCGGACCTCGGCGTCCGTGACCTCGGCCTCCAGGGTCGGCTCGATGCCGACGGCGCGGGTGATGATGTTGCGGAAGCGGGACTTGCGCGCGCCCTCCTCGGTGATCGCCCCGGCCCGCACCTGCTCGGCGACATAGGAGTGGTCGGCGGTGAGCTGGATCAAAGCGCCCTCGCGCAGCAGGTAGGCGCGGCTGTCCCCGGCGTGGGCCACATACACCCGCTCGCCCTCGATGACGGCGGCGACGCAGGTCGTCCCCATCCCCTTGCGGTCGTCATCGGCGCTCGCCAGCTCGTAGACGCGGGCGTTGGCTTTCCGCAGGGCGGAGGCGAGGACGTCCGCCATGACGACCTCGCCGCCGTCTCGGCTGTCCAGCATCTCGGCCAGCGACTCCTCGACGGTCTCCACGGCGGCGGCGGCGGCCTGCTCGCCGAAGGAGCGCCCGCCCATGCCGTCGGCGATGATCAGGACTCCGTCGGCCCGCATCCCGCGCCGGCGCGTGTCCACGACGGAGAACTGGTCCTCATTGTTGGGCCGCTGCCCCTTGTCTGTTTTCGCTCCCGCACTGACATTCATAGGTGTAGGCTTAGTATAACCGCTGGGGGCGGAAAAGGCAAGGGGCACTGCCCTTGAAGACAGGCGCGCTCGAAGGGCGGCCCCTTCACAGGATGCTTGTTTAGGGATGCGCGTGGGGCTTCGGATGCCATGCAAACCGACAGCGGAGCGCGCTATTCCTTACCAGGAACTATTTTCAAGGGAACACTTGACAAAGGTTGTAGGGTTCGCTATAATTGCTAATATCTCCTCTGGGTCGCACCCCCTTTAGCTGACCCACTCCTCAACCGAGCGCTCTCGCACCAACCGAGCGCTCTCGCACCAACCGAGCGCTCTCGCACCAACCGAGCGCTCTCGCACCAACCGAGCGCTCTCGCACCAACCGAGCGCATACGGCACGTTGTATGCGTTCCCGACAAGTTCTCGCTTTCTGCTGACTTGAAAGGAAACGCTCGTGAAACACCTCTTCTCCCTCCTCATCGCTCTAGCCGCGACTGCCGCTCTACTTCTCGACCTAACCGGCACTGCCAGAGCATCCGCCGTCGATGTAACCAATGCCGCCCCCAACTCTTCCGGCTTTGCGACCTGTACCGGCGCTAACTCGGACAACAGCACCGCCACCTGGACCGTCGGAGGGCAAATCTATTTCACTTCCGAGTACCAATACCCTCCCGCGATGGGCGTAGCTGCTGGCTTCCACAATATCCATCCCGGTGTGGTCGGCCCCTATGACACGATGGGAGGCAGTATCTGCGAATATCAGGTGACGACCTCAAGTAATGTCAAAACGGACGGCTGTGACCCGATCGACGGCGACATGAACCTCTACTTCACTCCCTATACTGGTGGTGGCTCACCTGAGTATGTCGGGGGATATGCCATCTCTTCCCCTTCCGCCAGCACGACTTACAAAACCGCATCACAGTTCACCTTCAATGAAGTCGTGGATGCCAAAAACATCCAGTACAAAGTGACCTCCGAGCAAGGCATGGGGGCGCTCGGCACGGTAGCCACGCCGTACCTCTAGGTGCAAGCCCGGTCCCGGCAGGATAGATCTTCAGCCGTTGCATCCTTGCCGGGGCTGCTTTCACAACCGTGACGGCTTCATGAACGCGAATGAGCATGGAGGCTTAACAGGTGAAACCATGTCCCATAACCGGTGGCTCTTACCGTCCACTATTTTCGCTGGCGTTCTTCTCCCGGTCGGCATACTGGGAGTTATCGCGGCCCGCTCGGCTCCCTTTCAAGCCGCTTCTCAAGGCGCGAAAGAAGCCGCCAAACCGTCAATAAACAGTGACGGCTCCCTCTTTGGGGAGGTCATCCCCGCCGAACTAGAGAAACCGGTGACGGTCAAGCCGTCTTGGCTGCCCCTGTCCAAGCATCTCGTCGCCCTCCAGGATGCCACCCAGGTCCCCCTCACTCGTGCCCCCTCTATGCCTGATGACATCCTTTTTGTCACTACCCCCGGCCGCACGGAGTTTTCCCTGCTCCGCCAAATGCGTCTGCTGTTGACGGATGACCGGTGGCGGGCCGAATGGGGTAGCAAGGAAGTGAGCAAAGGCAACGATGACGTAAGCAAAGGCGAACACTCCTACCACCTGTGGCGCGAGGCGGTCAGCCCGCAGGAGCGGAAGGCCAGGATGGCTAAGGCGGCGGAGGATCGGCTGGCGAAGGTGCTGGCGCTGCTGGCGGCAGGTCCCCAAGCATGGGACGCAGCGCGGCAGGATGACCCGGAGTTATCCAACGGCCTCGGCCAGTCCATCCGCCAAGCCCCGCTCCTGTTGGCCGCCGAACTCTCCCCTGAGCAGATAGACGCCATACTGATGGGTCAGCCGCTCACCCTGAGTGTGGCAAGTATGTCTCCCCTGGACCAGGGGCGCGTGCGGCAAGCCGTCTCCGCTGTGCCCAGCAACGCCATTACCACCACTGCGACCAGCACGATAACCGGCGAGAAGAGGACTGTCTTTGATGAGCGGCACCTGCTGACGACTGGCGCGGTCGTGTTCGAGGCGGCACCGGCCGTTGGTAATCCGGGATTACTTGAGTTGGCGATGCACATCTATACGGAGCCGTCGCACGAGTTCGGGATGGGCAGCAACGGGATGCTGCTCCTGTCTGCATCCGCCTTCAACCCTAGCGAGAAACGGGAGATCGAAGAGCGGCACCGGCAGGAGGCAGCGAACGCGCTGGCCGACAAGACGCCGGGGTCCAAGATGGTGACGATTGACGCGGCGGCCAGACCGCAGCCGGGCGAGCCGGAACTTGCGGCCTACCTGCGCGCCTTCGCCGAGCAGACGAAGCTGACGGTGCTGGCACACTGGCCCCAGGACAGCAAGGCCCTGACCGACGACAAGGGCCTGCCCAAGCGGCTGCCCGCCTCCATCGTGAACCGCCCGGCGGGGGAGGCGCTGGACATCCTGTGCAAGACGTATGGCGGTGAGTGGGTGCAGGACGAGGCGACGGTTCGCCTGCGCGCCCTGCCCGCCCCGGAGCCTGTGGTCAGGAAGCCGGGCAGCCCCAGCCGGTGAGGCGGGCGTGAAACAGGCAAAGGGCGGGGGTGACACAGTCACCCCCGCCCTTTGTGCTGCCGGGGCTAGCTCCCGGACCCCTTCACCCTTTTCTTCTCACCCGTTCCTCCCCTTCCACGCCAGCGCGACCGCGCCCACCGAGGCCAGCGCGAGGCAGAGGCCGTAGAAGACGTGGAAGGGGAGCGGGAACTGCGGGCTGGAGAGCGAGGCGGACGCGATCCCCGCCGCCGCCAGGCAGATGCCGATGCGCGCGTTGACGTCGGCAGGCTTCTGCCCGAACTGGCGGGCATTGCCCAGGCTGCCGCCCGCCGCCATGCCGCGCAGCAGCAGGAACAGTCCGACGACGATGCCCAGTGTCAGGGCCAGGGCCGACTTGTGCCCGAGCGTCAGGCCCGCCACGGCCAGGAGAGTCGCCAGCACGGCGGCAAAGCGGATCATTGAGGGGTTCATTGCGGGGCCGGCCCGCCCGGCGGCAGGCTCGGGCGCTGCGGGCCGCTGCCCTCCTCTTCGAGCGGGTCGCCGCCCAGGGACCGCCGGGGCGGCGCGGCGGGCGGCGGCTGGCTGAAGGAAGGCGGCGGGGGCTGCTGGCTGTAAGGAGGCTGCTGGCCGAAGGCGGGCGGCTGACCGTAAGGGGGAGCCTGGCCATAGGGCGGCGCTTGGCCGGGCGGCGGGGGCCAGACGCCCGGCGCGTAGGGCGCGGGAGCGCCGTAAGGGGCCGCGCCGTGGGGCGAGGCGGGGGCCAAGATGCCCGGCATGCCGATCATGTCCCGGTACGCCAGCGCGCCGACGATGTGTAGCATGGGGATGGTCACGAACAGCCCCAGGCCGCAGGGGATGACGCTCGCCACGATGAGGAGCGAGAGAACAAAAAGGAACAGCGCGCCGTTCAGCCAGTCCCGCTTCATGCCCTCGATGCTCTGCGAGAGCGCCGCGACCGCCGGGCGACCGTCTGCGACCAGCGCCTGGGTCGGCAGGGCGAAGGCGGCGACGACGAACACGCCGATACAGAAGGAAACCACGCCGAGGATGTACGCAAAAAACAGGAGCAGGTTCAGGAGGAGCATCGGCGCAAAGCGCGCCCCGCCGCCGAAGGCATCACCGAGCGAGATCGGCTCCCCGCGCACCTGCTTGACGGCCATGCCGTAAAGTGAGGCATCCTGGAAGGAGGTGAACGTCCAGGTGAACAGCGCGGCCAGCGTCTGTCCGAGCGGCGTCACATTGCTGTTCGTGCCGTACTGAATGCCCCAATGGGCACTCATTCCGCCGAACGGGCCGGGCGAGGCGACGTAGGCGCTGTTGGCGAAGACGGTTGAAATGATGCCGTCCACCACATTGCTGACGATCCCATAGAGCAGGACCGCCACGATCCAGGTCCCCGCCTTCCCGCCGAGTATCTGCCAGGACTCCCCGATCCAGCCGAAGTTCACCCGGCCCGGCGGCATGTACCCGCCGGGCGGGCTTCCATAGGCGACGCTCATGTGCTTCTCTCCTTCTATCGCGCCGTGGGCGGCGGGGGCCAGACGCCCGGCGGGGGCGCGGCATATTGGTACTGCGTAGGGTAGGCGGGCGGCGTCTGCGTCAGGGCGAGGTAGCCGACGGCGATGCTGATCAGGAACACGGGGTAGGTCGCCAGCATCCCGACGCCGCACACCAGCGCGCCCAGGCCGCCGACGAGCGCGGCGACGAAGTAGAAGAAGGTGGCCATCAGCCACTGGCCTTTCAGCAGGCGGACACTGCCCAGGAGGGCGTCGGCGGCATCCTTGCCCGCATCCACCACCAGCAGCGGGGCGAACATGAGTAGGGACTCCAGCACGATGTCGGGAAGCCAGACGACCGCATTGACGATGGACACGGCGGCGGTCGGCGCGAGGGACAGGTGCAGGAGCCACACGCCCAGGCCCCCGACAAGGCCCACGGCGGCGGGGGCGACGATACCGACCATGAAGAGCGGCACGGCCTGGGGGAAGGCGGAGAACAGGCCGAGCGGGGAGATCGGCTCGCCGCGCCGCTGCATCAGCGCCATGCGGTAAAGCCCCCCGAAGAAGACGGCGTTATACCCGCCGGCCAGCACGGCGAAGACGTGGCCCACGGCGTACTGGGTGAGCGGGTTCTGGGCGGGCGGGCGCGGGGCCGTCGGGTGGAAGATCGTCTGGAAGGCGTGCTGCAAGGTCGCCAGCGTGCCGGTCGGAATCGCCCAGAGCAGCCACAAGACCATGCTGATCAGGAAGAACAAAAAGGACGCCCCAACCCATGCGCCCGCCTGCGCCGCGAACAGCGACCACGCCTCGCCGATCCAGCCGAAATCCACGCGGCCCGTCGGCGGCGCATATCCGCCCGGCGGACCTCCGTAAGCAACGCTCATGTTTGTTCTTTCTCCACGGACCCGCCTACGCCGTGGGCGCGGGCGGCCAGACGCCCGGCGCGGCGGGCGGATGATACGGGGCGGGCGGCGGCAGGATGTCCGGCATCCCGGCGAGGTCCCGATAGGCCAGGGCGGTCACCAGGAAGATCATGGGGACCGTCACCAGCATCCCGAGGAAGCAGAGGAGCTGGCTGACATAGTAGAGCAGGCCCATGACGAACACGAACCCGGCGGCGGGCAGCCAGTGCGCCTTCATCGCCTGGGCACTGCGCCGCAGGGCCGGGAAGGCGCGGACGCCGTCGGCCATCAGCGGGAAGGCGGGCAGCAGCAGGGCCGTCAGGGCGAGGGAGGAACACAGCCACACGACCAGACCCACGACGAATGTCACGGCTGTCGCCGCCGTGGAGGCGTGGCGCAGGACCAGGATGTACCCCGGCCCCAGGCCGATCGCTTCCAGGGCGTAGGAGGCGAAGTACAGCAGGAACATCGCCCCCAGCATCCGCCAGAACAGCGGCCCGCCCGCGAAGATGTCCCGGAAGGTTAGGGCCAGCCCGCGCACCTGCCGGACGGCCATGCGGAACATGCCGCCGAACAGAAAGGCGGAGTAGAGGGAGAAGACGAAGAGGACGGCGAATTCTACGGTTATGATCCTGCCCGTGTTGCCGGGCGCGAAGATCGCAGGCGGGGCGGGCGCGGGCACCACCGCCCCCGGAGCCGGCGGATGGGGCGGGAAGCCGCCGGGGAACATGGAGGCGATGATGTAGACGTAGAAGGCAATCGCGACGACCGCGAAGGGGCCGATGAGGGCCAGGACGGCGACGACCCAGAGGCCCGCATGGGCCATGAAGAACTGCCAGGCCTCATTGATCCAGCCGAAGTCCACCCGCTTGGCCGGCGGCGCGTAGACGCCGGGGTAGCCGCCCGCCGGGTATTCTCCTGCCGGGTACTGCCCGCTCGTCGGGACGCTCATGCCTATTCCCCTCCCCCTTGCCGTGAACACTGGAACGATGGGAGGGTGTTCGGCGCGGGGGGCGGGTTTTCCTGCATGAAGCCCAGCGGCAAGAAAGGCGCGGGAAGATGAAGAAGAGCAGGGAAGATGAGAAAAGGCGGGTGAAGAGCAGAACGCGAGAAAGAAAGGCGAACACCTCCAGGAAGGGCGAACACAAGGTTCGCCCCTACATCCGTTCGCACATCCCTTCCGTCTGCCCCGTAGGGGCGAACCTTGTGTTCGCCCTTCCCACCCGTCCGCGCCCTTCCCGTCCGCGCCCTTCCCGTCCGCGCCCTTCCCGTCCCTGGCCCTTCCTCTCCGCGCGTCTGCCCTACTTGTCCTGCAAGGCCGCCACGCCCGGCAGCTCTTTCCCTTCCAGGAACTCCAGCGACGCGCCGCCGCCGGTCGAGATGTGCGTCATCCTGTCGGCGAAGCCCAGCTTCTCCACCGCCGCCGCCGAGTCGCCGCCGCCGACGATGGTGATGGCCCCGCTGTCGGCCAGGGCCTGCGCGACGCCGCGCGTGCCGGCCGCGAACTTTTCGAACTCGAAGATGCCCGCCGGGCCGTTCCAAATCACCGTCTTCGCGCCCTGCAAGATGGCCGTGATCGCCTTCACCGTGGTCGGGCCGATGTCCGCGCCCTCCCAGTCGGCGGGGATCTCCTTGACCGGGACGACCTTCGTTTGCAAGGCGTCCGGATTGCCGTCGAAAGGGTTGCCGTCGGTGACGACAACGTCCACGGGCAGCATCAGCTTGACGCCTGCCTCGTCCTGCACCTTCTTGGCGAACTCCAGGCTGTTCACGTCCAGCAGCGACTTGCCGATCTCCATTCCCTGCGCCTTGAAGAAGGTGTAGGCCATGCCGCCGACGATGATTAAAGTGTCCACCTTGGGCAGCAGGCTCTCGATCACGGGGATCTTGTCCTTGACCTTCGCCCCGCCCAGGATCGCGACGAACGGCCGAGCCGGGTTCTCGACCGTGTTGCCCAAATAGTCCAGTTCTTTCTTGAGCAGGAAGCCGGCCACAGCGGGCTTGCCCTGTTCGGTCATCACGCGCGCCACGCCTTCGGTCGAGGCGTGGGCGCGGTGGGCGGCCCCGAAGGCGTCATTAACGTAGACGTCGGCCAGCTTCGCCAGCTCGTGGCTCATCTCGGGGTCGTTGGCCTCCTCGCGCGGCGTGTAGCGCAGGTTCTCCAGCATGACCAGCGTGCCGGGTGCCTCAAAGGTCTTGACCACCTGCGGCACTTCAAACGCATCCCGGTCCAGCAGCTCCACCTTCTGCCCCGTAAGCTGTGCCAGCCGCTCGGCGACGGGCTTCAGGGTGTACTTCGGGTCCGGCTTGCCCTTGGGCCGGCCTAGGTGACTCATCAGGATGACGAGCGCGCCCTTCTCGGTCAGGTACTGGATGGTCGGCAGGGCCGCCCGGATGCGGCGGTCGTCGGTGATCGCGCCCGTCTCGTCCTGGGGCACGTTGAAGTCCACCCGCACCAGGACGCGCTTGCCAGCCACGTCCACGTCTTCCACGGTCTTCTTGTTGAAACTCATTGATATTGTCCTCGCGCTTGGGTAAAGATGTGATACAAAACGCTCTCAGTATACCCGCCGCGCAAAAAGATTTTGCTGGCTCTTGACAATTAGAATACTAACTGTTATAATACTAATCATGCAAGACGTTCCGCTGCCTGCCGCCCTCTGCACCGCCCTGATGCGTCTGGGGACGCGCATGGCGACCCTCTTCGACCAGAAGTTCAGCCGGTTCGGGCTGACCCAGGCGCAGTTCCGCGTCCTGCTGGCGGTCTGGGAGGCGGGCGCAGACGGGGTCACCCCGTCCGTCCTGGCCGACCGCCTGCTGATCGAGCGGGCGACGGTTTCGGTCCTGACGGCCCGCCTGGTGGAGCGCGGCTGGCTGGCCCGACGGCCCGGCGAGAACCGGCGCACGTTCCTCCTGGTCATGACCGAAGCGGGAACGGCGAGTCTGCTGGAATCATTGCCGCACGCGGCCGCGCTGGCGGACGAGACATTGGCAGGCTTCCACCGGGAGGAGCTGCGCGAGACTCTGGCGCTGCTGGACCGACTGGAAGCGCATTTACGGGAGAAGGAATAGGAAATGGCAACAATTCATGGGGGGCGGTTCACCGCCGACACGTCGGAACCGTTCGTGGTTTTCCTGATCGGGATGCGGATCAACAAACCGCTGGCCGTCCACAAGTGGCTGCCGACGACTCTCGCGATGGGGCCGATGCTGCGCTCGCTCGCCCAGGACCCGGACAGCGGCTTCCTGCATGGCGAGCCGTTCTTCTACCCCGGCGGGGTGGGCCTGATCCAATACTGGCGCTCGACCGAGGACCTGGAGCGGTTCGCCCGGTCCCCGCAGGAGCCGCACCTGAAGGCCTGGCGGCGCTTCAACAAGGCAATCGGCAAGGACGGCAGCGTCGGCATCTGGCACGAGACTTACGAGGTGGCGGCGGGCCGTTACGAGGCGATCTACGCCAACATGCCCCGCTTCGGCCTGGCCGCCGCGACGGCCCACGCCCCGGTCGGCAAGCGCGGCGAGACGGCCCGCGAGCGGCTGACAGTATAGGCACGGCCGTGTCTTCCCCTTCGTGCAACCTTTTCGCGGCTGCCGTGTCAAAGGAAGTAAGACCATGATTACACTGATCTGCTCGATACTTCTGCTGATCGGCATCCTGGGCCTGCTGGCACAGGTCGTGCTGGGCGGCCACCACGCCGGCCACCTGGGGCACCATGCCTCTGTCGGGCACGCGCACGGCGGCAGCGCAGGCCACGGGCAGGCCGGGCACGGGCACGCAGGGCAGAGCCATTCCGGCCAAGACCGGGGGCCCTCGCCGCTGTGGACGCTGCTGTCGCCGCTGGCCCTCTTCAGCGTGTGCCTCGGGACGGGCGCGACGGGCCTGTTGCTGAAGCACCTGCATCTGCCGACGGGCCAGGTCGCCCTCGCCGCGCTGGTCGGCGGGCTGGTCTTCTACGGGCTGCTCGTCCGGCCCCTCTGGAACGTCCTCTTCCGCTTCGCCTCCACGCCCAGCACCTCGCTCGCCGGGACCGTGGCGCACGAGGCCGAGGCCCTGACCCGCTTCGACGCATCGGGCAAGGGCCTAGTGCGCGTCACCGTTGACGGCCAGCTCGTCCGCATCCTCGCCACTTTGGAGCCGGAGGACAGGGCCGAAGAGGCAGTCCGGCCCGGCGACCGGCTCACCATCACGAGCGTGGACGGCCGCACCAATTCCTGCCGCGTCGCGCGGCTATGACCTACCCCCGCGACAAGTCGCGACCCCTCCCTGTTAGGGAAGGGTAAGGATGTGGCGAAAGCTCTTCCTGTCTTCACCCTCCCTTGACAGGGGAGGGTCGCCGCTCGCCCTCCGGGTAGCCAGTGCTGCGGCGGGGAGAGGTCCGCTTAGACTTTAGGAGAAAACCCATGGATTTCAGAGTGATTCTGTCCGTCGTCGGCCTCATCGTCTTCGTCCTGATCCTCGTCCCGATCATCATCAGCCGGTTCCTGACTACGGTGGACGCCGGGACCATCCGCCTCGTCTCGCGCTTCGGCGGCAGCACCTCCATCTACCGGGGGCCGGGCAAGGCCATCGAGGTGCCGCTGATGACCACCAGCACGACCATACCGTCCAAGGCCATCAACATCGACCTGGACATCGCCGACCAGACCGCCGACGTGGACCGGAGCGGCGTCCCCAAGCCGATCAAGGTGCGCGTCCTGGCCTCGGCCATCGTCTCGGTCGGTGACTCCGACGAGATGATCACGACCTCGGCCAACAAGTTCTTCTCCAAGCCGCAGGCCGAGCAGACGGCAACCCTCTCGGACCTGCTGACCTCCACGGGGCGGCGCGCGGTCAATCTGCTCAACCACGACGAGCTGTTCTCCTCCAAGGGCCAGCGCGACATCTCCAGCCTCGCGCCCGGCTCGGACGTGGCCCGCTCCATCGCCGCCGTGCCCGTGGAAGAAGACGACCGCTTGGCGCTCATCATCAAAGGCGCGTGTTCGCGTGAATTGCAGGACCTGGGCCTGGTCTTTAACTCCCTCAACATCAAAGAGGTCCAGAGCGAAGTCGCCGAGGCGCGGCGTCGCCAGTCCGCCGTGGAAGCGAAGGCCAACGCCGACATCGTCTCCGCCGACCAGGAGCGCCGGGCGCGTGAGGCGCAGCTCGGGGCCGAACAGGCGATCAACGACAAGCAGCGCGACCTGGAGCAGCGCAAGGCGCAGAACGCCGCCACGGTCGCCGAGGCCGAGGCTTTGAAGCAGTCCGCGCTCGCCGTCCAGCGCGAAGCGGAACTGAAGGCCACCCAGATCGCCCAGGCGAACGCCGACGCCGCCCGCGTCCGCATCCAGGCGGAAGCCTCCGCCGACGCCGAGGCCGTCAAGGTCCGGACCCTGGGCTTGGCCCAGGCCGACGCCATCCGCGCCGTCAACCAGGCGATCCAGCAGGGCGGCGACGCCTACCTCGCCTTGAAGCAGCTCGAACTGCTGCCGCAGATCGTCCCGGCCATCGCCGAGGCCCTGGCGAACGCCAAGCTGATCAACATCAGCGGCGCGGGCGACGGGCGCGGCGCGGCAGGCAACGCGACGGACCAGATCACCGGCGTCATCCAGACCCTCCTGGCGACCCAGCTTGTCAGCGGCCAGTTAAGGCTGGACGCCCCCGACCCCGCCCTGGCCCTGCCCCGGCAGAACGGGACAGAGCCGCAGGCCCAGCCAACGTCCGAGCAGGTAGCTCTGACGGCGCGGCGGAGGTAGAGGGATGAGGTCAGCCGCTCAATTTATCATCCGCCAAAGCCGCTCCCTTGCCTTCGTCCTGCTTATGTTTGCGTTGCTGCGCGGGCTGGAGGTCTGCCAGGGCTTGTGGCAGGGGAGCGGACTGCACGGATATGTGGTCCATTACGGCAAAGCGCACTCAGGCTTCACAGTATCCGTATGGGCCGCCTTCCTTCAGGCGCTGGCTTTGGCAGGGGCGGCGGGTTTGTTCGCCTGCATCGCCTCGTGGCATAGACGCCGCGCGCCACGGGCTGAAGCCCGAGGCTGAGAAAAGCCCACCGTCCAGGGGACGCAAGATGAAAACCAGAGGGCGGGGATGGGAAGGTCGGGATGAACCCCTCCCCCACACCGACGCGAGGCGGGGCTGTGAACGCACCGTAGGGGTAGGGCTTGTCCCTACCCTCCCCGCTTGTCCCTCCTTCCATCTGCATCCTTCCGTCTCGCTCCTCTCTTCCGTCCCCCGGACGGCACATGGGGATCGCTCCGGGGAATCTTCGTAGGGGCGCCGCTTACCGCGCCCTCCTTCTGCTCCGGTCCCTTCTGCTCCGGTCCCTTCCCGGCGGGCGCGGAGAGGAGGGCGGGCAAGCGGCGCCCCTACCCACCCGGTCCCCACAGCCCCACCCGGTCCCCACAGCCCCACCCGGTCCCCACAGCCCCACCCGGTCCCCACAGCCCCACCCGGTCCCCACAGGCGCGGGCGGCGGAACGAGAACTAGATGGCCCTGCCCATGGCGACTGTGGGCTATGGCAGGAAAAACACCCTACCCCGCCGAACTTCCCGAAAACCGCCGCCAGGAGTCCCGCCCATGCCCACCCCTCATGCCAACCTCCCCGTCCAAGAAGGCCGCCTGCCTTTTCACGGCTTTACCGACTGGTATCGAGTCGTCGGCGGGCCTGCCGAGCCGGGCAAGCTGCCCGTCCTGGTGCTGCACGGCGGGCCGGGCGCGGCGCACGACTATTTGGAACCCATCGGCGCGCTGGCCGCCACGGGCCGCCCGGTCATCTTCTACGATCAACTCGGCTGCGGCCTGTCCGACCACCCGCACGACCCGTCTCTGTGGCATGTTCCCCTCTTTGTCGAGGAAGTCACGGCGGTACGAAAGGCATTAAGCCTGGACCGGCTGCACATCCTCGGCCAGTCCTGGGGCGGGATGCTGGGCATGGAATACGCGCTGACCCAGCCGGAGGGCCTGGCAAGCCTGATCGTCGCCAACTCCCCGGCCAGCATGACCCAATGGGTATCCGAAGCGAACCGGTTGCGCGCCGAACTTCCCGAAGAGGTCCAGGCCACGCTGCTCCAGCACGAGGAGGCGGGGACGACCGACTCGGCAGAGTACCAGGAGGCCGTCATGGTCTTCTACGGCCGCCACGTCTGCCGGACCGACCCGCTGCCGGACTATGTCCAGCGCTCCTTCGCCCAGATCGAGGCCGACCCGGAGGTCTATCACACCATGAACGGCCCCTCCGAGTTCCACGTCGTCGGGCGTCTGAAGGGCTGGGACATCACCGAGCGCCTGAGTGGGATCGCCCTGCCGACCTTGGTGCTGTCGGGCCGCTACGATGAGGCGACGCCCTTGATCGCCCAGACGGTGCAGCACGGCATCCCCGATGCGGAGTGGGTTCTGTTTGAGGAAAGCTCACACATGCCGCATGTGGAGGAGGCGGAGCGTTATATCAAGGTCGTGGATGAGTTCCTGACGCGCGTCGAGCGGGCGGCATAAGTCCGGCATGAAGCGCATCGCCATCATCGGCCCCGGCGGGGCGGGCAAGTCCACGCTGGCGCGGCAGATCGGCGCGAAGACCGGCCTGCCCGTCGTCCATTTGGACGCCCACTACTGGGGCGCGGGCTGGGTGGAGCCGCCGAAGGATGCCTGGGAACAGGCAGTGCGAGGGCTTGCCGGGGGCGAGGCGTGGGTCATGGACGGCAACTACGGCGGCACCATGGACCTCCGGCTGGCCGCCGCCGACACCATCGTCTTTCTGGACCTGCCGCGCCATGTTTGCCTCCCGCGCGTCATTTTGCGGCAGGTCCGCTATCGGAACCGGACGCGGCCGGACATGGCGGCGGGCTGCCCGGAGCGGCTGACCTGGTTCTTCCTGAAGTACATCTGGAACTACCGGCGCGACCGGCGGCCCGGCGTCTTGGAGCGGATGCAGAAGTACGCCGAGGGACGGAAGCTGGTCCACTTGCAGACGCCGAGGCAGGTACGCCGCTTCCTGGAGGCGCTGCCGTGAAGGAAAAGAGCACGCTCGCCACCGACCGGCTGCTCCTGCGTGAATTCACCGAAGACGACTGGCAGGCAATGCTGGCCTACCAGTCCGACCCGCTGTACCTGCGCTTCTACCCGTGGACGCACCGCACGGAAGACGACGTCCGCGCGTTCGTCGGCGCGTTTGTCGCCCAGCAGGAGGAGCGGCCCCGGCGCAAGTTTCAGTTTGCCCTCGTCCTGAAAGGAGACGGGCGACTCATCGGCAGCGGCGGCGTCCGCGTCCGTGACCCCGAGGGCCGGCAGGCCGACATCGGCTATGAGCTGGACCCACATTCCTGGGGGCGCGGCCTGGCGATAGAGGCGGCGCGCGAGTTGCTGCGCTTCGGCTTTGAAGACCTGAGGATGCATCGCGTTTCTGGGGACTGTGTGGCAGACAACGCGGCCTCGGCGCGGGTCATGGAGAAGATCGGGATGCGGCGCGAGGCACTGCTGCGCGAGCAGGCCTGGTACAAAGATCGCTGGTGGGACGCGCTGGTTTACGCGGTCCTGGAAGACGAGTGGCGGGCGGCACGGATGCAAGGAACACATCAGACCATACGTTGAAACGCACGGCTACTCAGCGGAGACGCTACAAACCCCCGCTTCGCGGGGCTAGAAGTTTCTCCTCAGTGCCGCGCCCTCCGGGTCTGCCAATGCAGAAGCGGTACTTCCTGGCGTCTGCGCCGTCTAGCCGTGCGTTTCAACGCATGGTCAACACGCGGCGAACCCATCCCTCCTTGACAGCGCCCCTCCTGCGCGGCTATAGTGACTGCATGACCCGACGCTTGCTCTGCCTCCTCAGCCTCCTCCTATGCCTCGCACCGACGACCTACGCCGCGCCGCCGCAACGGATCGTCTCGCTATCGCCCGGCACGACGGAGATGCTGTTCGCGCTGGGCCTGGGCCGGTCCGTGGTCGGCGACACCGTCTACTGCGACTATCCGCCCGCCGCGAAGGCGATCTCCAAAGTCGGCGATGTGAACACCAGCTATGAAAAGGTGCTGGCCCTGCATCCAGACCTGATCGTCGCCGATGCCGCCGCGAATAGCCGGGCCGTCGCGCGGCTGACACAGCTCCATCAGCCCGTCCTGGCCGTCAGCCCGACCTCGCTCACCGCAGTTGAGACCAGCCTGCGTCAGATCGGGGCGCGCACCGGCACCAGGCGGCAGGCCGAAACCATCATCGCCCAGATGGAGCGCAAGGCGCATCAGGCGGCGCTCATTGCGGCTGCCGACAAGCGCCCGCGCCCGCGCGTCTTGATCGTCGTCCAGACCAGCCCCCTGTGGACGGCGGGGGCGGGGACGTTCATGGACGACCTGGTGACGCGCGCGGGCGGCGTCAACGTCGGGGCCGCCGTGCATGGCTACGCGACGTTCTCTCGCGAGCAGGTCTTGGCGCACCCGCCCGACGTGATCCTGGGCGACGCCGCCGTGTCGGCCGCCTTCCGGGCCGACCCGCTCCTGGGCCGGCTGGCCGCCGTCCGGGCGGGCCGCTTTTACGCCCTGCCTGGCGACCTGACCTCGCGCCCCGGCCCGCGCCTGGCCGACGGGCTGGTGCTGGTGGCGAAGGCGCTGCACAGGAGATGAGAGCAGGAGCCCCCACCCCCCGCCCCTCCCCCGCAAGCGGGAGAAGGGAGCCAGATTTGGATTCAGAAAGGAAGCGGGAGCGTTCGGCTTCCTTCCTTCATACTCCCCTCTCCCGCTTGCGGGGGAGGGGCGGGGGGTGGGGGCTTCTTCTCCTCCTCCTCGCCTCCCTCCTCCTCGCCGCCGGGATCGGCCAGGTACACCTCTCGCCCGCCGAAGTCCTCGCCGCCCTCAAGCACGGCCCGCGCGGGGCAGGCCCAAACGACGGCATCGTCTGGGAGCTGCGCCTGCCGCGCATCCTGCTGGCCGCCCTCGTCGGCGCGTCCCTGGCCGCGGCCGGGGTCGCCTTCCAGGCCCTGCTGCGGAACGATCTGGCGGACCCGTACCTCGTCGGCGTCTCGGCGGGGGCCTCGGTCGGGTCCGAGGCGACGATACTTCTGCACGGGGAGGCCGCGCTGGGCGGGTTCGCCCTGCCCGCCGCCGCCTTCGCGGCGGCTTCGGCGGCGATGTCCACGGTCTACGCGCTGGCCCGGCGGCACGGGCGGGTCGCCGTCACCTCGCTGCTGCTGGTCGGGGTCGTCGTCAGCGCCTTCCTCGGCGGCGTCTCCACCCTGATGCTCCAGTTCAGCCGCCCCAATGACGCCCAATACATTCAGTTCCGGCTGAACGGCTCGCTGCAAGACGCGACGCTTACGCAGTGCGGTGTGACACTGGGCTTCCTGACCGTCGGCCTGCTGGTCCTGGCCGTCGAGGCGCGGGCGATGAACCTGTTCGCACTGGGCGAGGAGTCCGCGCAGCAGCTCGGCATCGAGACGGAGCGGTTCAAGGCGGTCCTGATCGTCACCGGCTCGCTGCTGACGGCGGCGACGGTCGCCTTCGCGGGCATCATCGGGTTCGTCGGCCTGATGTCGCCGCACATCGCCCGCCAGATCGCGCGGACGCCGGATCACCGGGTCGTGCTGCCGCTGGCGACATTAGGCGGGGCCATCCTGATGGTGTGGGCGGACACGGCCGCCCGGAGCCTACTGCCCGACGGCCGCGAACTCCCCGTGGGCATCGTGACCGCCTTCTTCGGGGCTTTCTTTTTCCTCTATCTGCTGCGGCGTCAGCGGTAGCCTCCAGTCCGAGTGGTTGAAATCACTCGCTGGAGGTGCGGGCGTCCAGGGGACGCTAAGACGGGTTGAACCTAACGTCCTGTCTTTTCCCTCTTCTGTCCCCTGGACAGGTCCAGCGGTAGCGAGTGATTTCACTCACTCGACGCCTCGCTTGACACGTCCCCTCCCTCTTGGTATAATGGTTCATTCCCCCGCAATGGCGCGGCGTCTAATGCTACACACTTAGGAGCACGTCGCCTTTCCCATGTCCCTCTTCGACCACTACACCCTCGATGGGTTCTATGACGAGATGTTTCTCGAGGCGAACCAGCCCCGACCGCACTACAAGAGCCTGCATGCGACTCTGGAGTCGCTGACCGCACACGACTTCAAGCAGCGCGCCCAGATGGCCGAGATGAGCATGCTCAATCAGGGCGTCACCTTTACGGTCTACGGGGACAACCAGGGGCTGGAAAAGACCATGCCGGTGGACCTCGTCCCGCGCATCATCACGCACGAGGAGTGGGCGGGCATCGAGCGCGGGCTGATCCAGCGGATCAGGGCACTGAACCTGTTCCTGCACGACGTCTATCACGACCAGAAAATCCTCAAGGACGGCATCGTGCCGCGCGAGCTGATCGTCAACGCGAAGCACTTCCGGCGCGAGTTCCTGGGTGCGCCCGTCCCCAAAGACATCTACGTCCACATCTGCGGCACGGATCTGGTGCGCGACGACAAGGGTGCCTATTACATCCTGGAAGACAACCTGCGCTCGCCCTCGGGCGTCTCCTATGTGCTGCAAAACCGGATGCTGATGACGCGCATCTTCCCCGGCCTGTTCCGCGAGAACCGGGTCCTCGCTGTGGACCACTACACCTCGCAGCTCTTGACCAACCTGCGCTACGTCTCGCCCCGCAAGAACGACGACCCGACCGTCGTGCTGCTGACGCCCGGCGAGTACAACTCCGCCTACTTTGAACACGCCTTCCTGGCCCAGCAGATGGGCATCGATCTGGTGCAGGGCCGAGACCTGTATGTGGACAACAACATGGTCTGGATGCGGACCACACGCGGCGCGCAGCGCGTGGACGTCATCTACCGCCGCATTGACGACGACTTTCTGGACCCACTGACCTTCCGCCCCGATTCCAGCCTCGGCGTGCCGGGCCTGATTAACGCCTACCGGGCCGGCAACGTCGCGCTCGCCAATGCCGTCGGGACGGGCGTCGCCGACGACAAGGTGATCTATGCCTATGTCCCGGCCATGATCAAGTACTATCTGGGCGAAGAGGCCCTGCTCCCTAACGTCCCGACCTACCTGTCCGCCGACGAGTCCCAGCGCACTTTCATCTTAGAAAACCTGGACAAGCTGGTCGTCAAGGCCGCGAACGAGGCGGGCGGCTATGGGATGCTGATGGGACCGCAGTCCACGAAGGCCGAGCAGGCAGAGTTCGCCGAGAAGATCAAGGCCGATCCGCGCAATTTTATCGCCCAGCCCCTCGTCCAGATCTCGCGCGCCCCCGCCTTCGTCCCGGACGTTGAGGGCTTTGAGGGGCGGCACATTGACCTGCGGCCTTATATCCTGATGGGCGAGGAGATCACCATCATCCCCGGCGGCCTGACGCGCGTCGCGCTCCGGAAAGGCTCCTACGTCGTCAACTCCAGCCAGGGCGGCGGCTCCAAAGACACCTGGGTGCTGGCGCGGCCGGCAGGCCAGTCGCAGTCCCAGTCGCAGAGGATGGGCAGCATGAGCCAGTCGCAGATGCAGGGCTTCGGCGGCGCGGCGGAGACGCGGCCGGTGGAGGGGGCGGTCAAGGCAGACGCAGCAGGAGGGTAGGACAGTGACCGTCGTTCCACCTTTGTACAGGTTGATTTCAGAATTCAACTACGTCTTTCACAGCGTCATAGATCTGTTGTTCATCGTGGTCGCCCTTCTCATTGTTGGCACAGTTTCTCGTCCCGGTTGGCGGCACCATCTCCAATGGGCAAGGCTTCTCGCCGCTGCTGCCTGGCTGACCGGCTGTTACCGTCTCATACTTGATCAGAGTCATTACCTTCACTTCGGCGGCCTGACGGTGTATGTCGCATCAAACATTCTGCTTTACCTAGCGGATGGTGCATCCTTGTGGGGAACATGGCTTCTCTGGCTGACGCTCCGCGACTCGGCCCGCGCCCCGGCCGCGCCAGATCCGCAGGCGGAGTATCCAGCGCAACCCGGCGTGTGGCCCCCCGCCCCGGTCATCAAGTAGCGAGAGGGCGCGGCAGGGAAGAGGACGCGATGAATCGTGCCCCTACGCCGTGCAGGACAGGGACATGATGGGCGAACACGGATAGAAAGGGCGAACACAAGGTTCGCCCCTACAGTCGGTACGTCTTCGGCCTCAATCTTCAACCCCGGATGGGTTTTCACTCAAGAGTGGGCCGGCCATTCATGGCCGGTCACTCTCATCAGGAACCAATTTATGCTCGCTCGTGAAGCCGACGCCATGTTCTGGATCGGGCGCTATGTGGAGCGCGCCGAGGCGACCGCCCGCATCGTGGACGTCCAGTACCACTCCGAACTCGAAGGCGCGTTCCCGCTCGCCCCGACCGGCGAGAGCGACCCATCCGCCCTGTGGGGGCCGATCCTCGCCATCTCGGGCGACTCCGAGCTGTTCGCCGCGCTCTACGACGACAATCAGGTCGAGCGCAATGTGCTGGACTTCTTCGCCTTCCGCCGCGACCACCCGAACTCCATCCTCTCCTGCGTCAGCCGCGCCCGCGAGAACGCGCGCGGCGTCCGCGAGATGATCTCCTCGGAGATGTACGAGAGCCTGAACATGTTCTTCCTGGAGGCGACCCGGTGGAACGCCGACAAGATTTTGGAGACATCGCCGCACGCCTACTTCTCCCAGATCAAGAGCGCCTCATTGCTCTTCCACGGCATCACCGCCCGGACGATGCCCCGCGACGAGGCCTGGGCCTTCCTCGACTGCGGCATGTTCCTGGAGCGGGCCGACAAGACCGCGCGCATTTTGGACGTCAAGTACCACATCCTGCTCGGCCCCGAGCAGCTCGGCGGGACTCTGGACCAGCACCAGTGGATCGCCGTCCTGAAAAGCGTCGGCGCGTTCGAGGCCTTCCGCAAGGCCAACCGGCTGGGCATCACGCCCGGCAAGGTCGTCTCTTACCTCGTCCGCAACCCCGCCTTCCCCGCCTCCATCGCCTACTCAGTCACCCGCCTGGACCGCGCCCTGCGCCAGATCGGCGGCACGAAGGGCCAGCCCGCCGCCAACCGCGCCGAGCGCCTGGTGGGCCGGCTGCGCGCGGACCTGTCGTTCATCACGACCGACGAGATCATCAACCAGGGCCTGCACCAGTTCCTGGATCAAGTCCAGGTCCGGTGCATCGAGATCGGCGACGCCATCTCCGAGGCGTACCTGCGCTACTGAGGACGCCCCGCCGAAGTATTTTTACCGCCCCCTTGACACACTTGCTTTTGCGTGATATACTTTACTTATAGTAAAGTGCTTACTAAGGAGGCAACTGATGGAGACAAACACGCAGCAGGCGCGCGAAAGCCTGCAAGTCATCTCACAGGCGGAAGCGGCGGCCCGCCTGAACAGCCCGAACAACGGGACCGTGCCCCTGGTCTGGGGGTCCGTCATTCTGGCCTGCATGGTGAGCTATGACCTGGTCCCGCCGATCTTTGCGCTGGCCGTCACCGTCGCGGGCGCTTTTGCGGCCTCACGCTGGTCATGTTCCTACCAGCGCTGCCTCCCCGTCAAGCCGCTGAAGGTGGACAAGCCCCGGATGTTCAGCGTGTGGGGACTATACCACGGCGTGGTGCTGATGGGCGGCATCGCGCTGGGGACCCACTTCTGGCACGCCCCCATGCGGCCGGGGGCGTTCACCCTGATCGGCCTGCTGGACGCCGCTCCCCTCCTGCTCATCGGCTGGACTCAGCGGCGGCGCGCACAGGGGCTGCACCCATGAGCGTCCTCCCCGCCTCGCCGCCGCACCCCCGTCTGGAACTGGATGAGGCCATCCATCAGCCCGTCCGGCTGTCCATCATGGCGCTGCTGGCGCAGTCCGAGAAGGTAGATTTCGCCTTCCTGCGCGACCACCTCGCCTTGGGGGACTCCAACCTGTCCCGCCACCTGTCCGCCTTGGAAGGGTTAGGGTACATCGTCATCACCAAGGTGTTCGAAGGCAAGCGGGGCCGCACCTGGCTGTCCCTCAGCGCGGAAGGCCGCGCCGCATTTGAAAACCATGTCCGCGTCCTGCATGAGATCGTCGGGCCGGCTGCGGATGAGCCGCAGACGAACAAGACGAGAACGGACAAGTGATTAAAAATCACTCGCTGCGGGCGGACCTGTCCAGGGGACAGTATGGCAGGATCCGTCAGGACGGCCCGGCCCGTCTTCTTTTTCTTCTGTCCCCTGGACAGGTCTTACGGGAGCGAGTGAATTTATTCACTCGGCCCTCCGCCCGAGCCGTACCATCAAAGGATACCGTCATGCACCTCTGTTTCCCGGCCCGCCTGCGGGCCTCCGTCTTCTGCCTCCTGCTGCTCCTGGCCGCCCTGCCCGCCTTCGCCTTTGACGAGGACCATCACGAAACCATCAACGGCGCGATGCTCCACTTCCGTGTTCGGGGCACGGACAAGGCCCACCCGTACCTCGTCATCCTGCACGGCGGGCCGGGCTTCTCCGCCCACATGTTCTATCCCTGGGGGGCGAGCCTGGAGAAGACCCTCAACGTGGTCTACCTGGACCAGCGCGGCAGCGGCGAGTCGGCCCGGCTCTCGGTGGCGAACGTCATGGCCCCCACGCCCGCCGAGGTCAAGGGGTACACGGTCGCCAACCTCGCGGCCGACATCGAAGGCGTCCGGCAGTCGTTGAAGGTGGACAAGTGGTACGTCCTGGGCCACTCCTGGGGCGGGATGCTGGGGCTGGAATATGTGACCGCGCACCCCGGCCACGTTATCGGCTACATCCACATGGACGGCCTGGTTTCGGTCCCGCAGATGCAGGACGCCATGCTGGACAATGCCGCCAAGAAGTTCGCGGCGGCAAAGCCGAAAGATGACGCCGGTCTGGCCCAGGTGAAGCAGCTCCGCGCCCTGCCCACGGACAACCCTATCCGCCTGTTCGGCGCGCTCGGGCTGGCAATGGGTCCCGCCGGTCTGTACTTCGCGGGCGACCAGGCGGCCGGGTTTGCCGCCGGGTTTGGACAGATCGGCGCGGCCGTCGCGTCCTACCACCTGTCTCCCGCCGCCCTCGCGCTCGCCTCGGAGCCTGGCGCGGCTTTGATCGTCAACGACCACTATCTGACCCGCGACGACACGCCGCTGCTGGCGAAGGTGACGGTGCCGACGCTGATCATCAACGGCAAGCAGGACGGCGTCATCCCCCCGTCAGCGGCGGAGGCGGCGCATACGGCGATCAAAGGCTCGCAGCTCGTGGAGCTAGACGACTGCGGCCACTTCCCGTTCTTCGAGCAGCCAGTTACGACGACAGCCCTAGTGCTGACGTTCGTGACGCTGAAAGCGCCGGACAGGCCTGGACACACGGTGACGACGCCGACACTATCAGTCGGAAGTTTTAATGACATTTCAATGCTGGGCGATATCGACACGAGAACGCTCAACGGAAAACCGACCGTCGTGAACTGGACCGTGACTGACCAGGGGAAGCCTGTCAACATCGCTATCGCTTCCTCATGCGGCAACAAGGGCTTAGATCAGGTATTTGCCCGGACCATTCAAGGGATGCGCTTCAAACCGGGCACCATAGATGGGCAACCGGTTCCGGCCTGCGTGACGCACACATACCAGCTCTAGCCATAAAACCCCGATCAACAGAACGCTGGGCCAGAATCTTGGGCAAAATCTTGACAAAACACCCGCACTAGACGTATAGTAACGGGGAGAAGAGTCTCGGAGGGTTTGATCGTGGCACGCAGCAACTCCAATGGAACACTGAAATTCGTCGGCCTGGGCGCGGTCGCCATCGTCGGCGGCGTCGCCATCGGCCTGCTCGTCGGCGGCGTGCGCGCCTCGCACTCGACGGAACAGGTCGTCGAGCAGCCCGCCCCCGCCGTCTCCGCCCCGGTGACGCCGTCCGCCGCGCCGCCCGTCGTGCGCCCGCACATCAACGGCGACTACACCGCGCCCGACGCCCCCCGCATCACCATCCGTGAGGAGAGCGCCCCCACCCTGCGGCGGGCGGACCGGATCGTCCCCGCCCCGCCCACCGACACCGAGGCCAGCCAGGAGGCCCCGCCCCCGGTCAAGTCCAAGCCGGCTAAGGAGCCGTCGGACGCCGCGCCCGCCGACACTTCCGCCCCGAGCGACACGGCCCCGACGCCGCCCGCCCCGGCCCCCGACGCCACCGCGCCGGGCGATGACAGCAAGCCGCCCGCCCCGCCGCCCGCGCCCGCCGATCCCGACTTTGAACGCGTCGGCAAGCCCGCCGACCCCGGAGCCGGGCAGGAGGGCGGCAAGGGCCAGTCTGGGCAGGAAACCGGCAAGGCCCAGTACCGGGTCCAGACCGGCTCCTACACCGACGAGAGCAACGCCCGCAGCATCGCCGACCAGCTCCGGGGCCAGGGCTACACCGCCAGCACCCGTAGCGAGCGTGACGGCGACCACCTCGTCTACAAGGTGCAGGCCGGCGCGTACCGCTCCAAGAGCGGCGCGAGCAAGGCCGCCGGGGACCTCCAGAAGCTCGGCTTCCCCGCCTACGTCGCGCCCATCACACCCAGGGCCACGCCCTGACCAGGCTTTAGTAGATCTCCCAGCACCCCGGCGTGATCAGCTCGATCAGGTGGCCGTCGGGGTCGCGGAAGTACAGGCTGTCCCCCTGCGGGCTGTCGTCCCCGCAGTGGACCAGACTTTCCAGCGCCACGCCTTTCTCCTCCAATGACTGCTTCCACGGCTCGACCTCATCCGGCGAGATCGCGAACGCGAGGTGCAGCGTGCCGCGTCCGTCGTGGGCGGGGATGAGGCCGCCGTGCATCGGCGAGGGCTGGGCCGAGCCGCCGACCTTGAACAGCAGCAGGACCTGTTTGTCGGCGACGCTGTAGGCCCGCATACGCTCCTCGGCCATGAGCAGGTGGAAGTCGAAGACTTCTTCGTAAAACCGCCCCGCGCGTTCCAGGTCCTCCACATAAAGCGATGTCTCGACGACGCCGTTGACTGCCGGCATAATGCCCTCCCTATTCTTCCCCGTTGACTGGCGGCCTTGTTCGCCGCCCCCGCCGTCTACTCCTGCCTTCATAGTCGAAAGGAAGCCAAATGAAAAATCTACTCGCGCCGGGAGGCTGGCGCTTCGCCAGCGCGGCGGGCGAGGCCGCCCAGGGGCGCGTCGCCGAGGAAGACGACGGCCCCGCCCTGGTCATCGAACACGCCGAATACGCCGAGGGCAGCCGGTGGGAGCAGGACATCACGGGCCTGCCTGCGGGGACACTGCTGACCTTCATCGGCCATGCCCGGACATGGGGGGAGTGCCTCCGGAGCATCGGGGACAGCCGGTATGTGTCCGGGGTCCGGCTCACCCTGGAGGCCGTGACCGGCAACGGCCGCCTTGAATCGGTGGAAACGGTCTTCCCGTTCCCGCCGCTCAACCCGGACGGGACGGTGCAGGAGGAGATGGCCTCGGCGAGCGAGCTGGAAATGATCGTCCCGGACGGGGCCGACGCCGTCCGCGTGGGCGTCGAGCTATCCGGGAAGGGCACGGCCTCCTTCTTCGGCCTGACCCTGGCCGGGAAAGCGATGGACAGGGGCCGCCTGAACGACCGCCTGGTGGACCGGATGAAGGCGGCGGGCGACGTGTACTCGCCCGCCGTGGAACGCGCCTTCCGAGCCACGCCCCGCCACTTCTTCCTGCCGGGCCAGAATTGGGGAACCGCCTACCGGGACGACGCCATCGTCACGCACCACGCGGACAGGTCGGAGGAGGCCATTTCGTCGTCGAGCCAACCGACCATGATGGCGGTCATGCTGGAGCAGCTTGAAGTCGAGCCGGGGATGCGCGTCCTGGAGATCGGGGCGGGGACCGGCTACAACTCGGCCCTGCTCGCCCACCTAACCGGCGACCCCGCTCTGGTCTGGACCGTGGACGTGACCAAGGAGTTCTGCGCCGAGGCCGGCGCCCACCTGCAAGCGGCCAGCATCGAGGGCGTCCACGTTGTCTGCGCGGACGGCTGGGGCGGGTGGCCGCAGGCCGCCCCTTACGACCGCATCATCGTCACCGCGAACGCCTACGACATCGCGCCCGCGTGGATGAATCAGCTCGCGGACGGCGGGCGGCTCGTCGTCCCGTGGGGAGCGCCCAACGTCGAGCAGCGCTGCCTGGCCTTCCGCCGGGACGGCGAGCGCCTGGTCATGGACGGCCTGCACGTCTGTAGCTTCATGCGGATGCGCGGCGCGTCGGAGTGGACGCCCGCGCAGGATGCCGGAGGGTGGGACCGGAACGACTGGCTCTTTCCCGGCCAGCCTCCGGGGGAGCCGACAAGCCTCATCGCCTACCCGTCCGGGACAGCGCCCGCGCCGGGTGAGGGCGAGTTTATCACCCAGCGTCGCTGGTTCGATTACGTCGCCTCTTGGGGCGGACCAAGCCGAACGGATTAGCCGCCCCGCTTTCTTGGAAGAACCGGTCCGAGGTTCCCACAGCCCCTTAGAATAGACAACCCTTATGCATCTCGTCTGGCACCGCAGCGAACTCCGCACCCACGACCACCCCGCTCTGCATAGCGCCGCGCTCATGGCGCACGAGTCTGGCGCGAAGGTCCTGCCACTCGTCATCTTAGACCCCAAGATATTCGGGCGCAGCGACCTCACGCCGCGCCGTCAGGCCTGGTTTCTGGAGAACACGCGCGCCCTGCGCGACAGTTACCGCCGCCTCGGCTCCGACCTAGTGGTGCGGCGCGGCGAGCCGGCGCAGGTGCTGGACGAGTTGGCGCGCGGCCTGCAAGGGACCGGACACGCCCTGACGCACGCGCACTTCATCCGCACCTACACCCCCTACGCCAAGCAGCGCGATGAGGCCGCCGCCGAAGCCTTGCGCGCACGCGGCATCGAGGTCTGCTCCTACGGCGGCCAGTACACGCAGGAACCCGGCACGGTCCTCACCGACGAGGGCGGGCGCTACGGCGTCTTCGGGGCCTACCGCAAGAAGTGGAAAACGCTGGAATTGCCGCCGGTCATTGAGGCCCCCGACGCGCTGCCCGCGCTGCCAGCTGGCCTGGACCTCGGCGACATCCCGCACGTCAGCTCCGATATTACTCTGCCGCCGGCTGGGGAAGTCGCCGCGCGCGAGCGCCTGGACTGGTTCATCGGGAACGCCGAGGCAGACTACCAGAAGACGCGCAACGAGCCGAGCCGCGAGGATGCGACTTCCAAACTCAGCTACTACTTCAACATCGGCGCGCTCTCGCCGCGCCTGGCGATGCACCACGCCCGCACCTACAAGTGGAAGTTCGAGCTGACCTGGTGGGACTTCTTCGCCGACACTCTGGACCGCCTGCCCGAGAGCGCCGCCCTGGAAGCCAAGAGCGACTGGCGTGGCTTCCCGTGGCGGCGCGACGCCAACCAGCTCGCGCAATGGGCGCAGGGCCATACCGGCTACCCCTATGTTGACGCGGGGATGCGCGAGCTGCACCAGACCGGCTTCATGCACAACAACGCGCGCATGGTCTGCGCGAGTTTCCTGACCAAGCACCTGCTCATTGACTGGCGCGACGGTGAGGAGATATTTCGCGGCCTGCTGCTCTGCGGTGACCGCGCCCAGAACGTCGGCAACTGGCAGTGGATCGCGGGCTGCGGCGTGGACGGCTCGCCGTACTTCCGCATCTACAACCCGGTTTCCCAGGCCGCCCGCCGCGACCCCCAGGGCGTCTACATCCGGCGCTGGATTCCGGAGCTTGCCGATGTGCCCGACGAATGGATCGGCCGTCCATTTCTGATGGAGACGCCGCCGCCAAATTACGCGCACCCGATGATCGGCCTGGACGAAGGCCGCGACCGCTTCAAGCAGACCGCCACCGCCTTCCTGCTTACGGCGCGTGAAGGCAAGGCCGACGGGCCGACGCCGGAAGAGTGATCCGGTTACAGCAATGACAGAGCGGTTCACCTCCCGGCGAGCTGCCGGCTGTGCTGGGACTGGTAGGCCGCCAAGGTCCCGCGCGTGATCGCGAGTGTCGGGATGATGAGGCGATTGCTTGCGGGGATGCCGCTCTTATCGCCCCGCGCCAGGGCGGCCAGCATTCGGACGGACTCGTAGCCGAACCGGTAGGGCTGCTGGGCGATAGTGCCGTAGATCGTGCCGTCCTGGACGGCGTCCAGCGTCTGAGTCTCCTCGTCGAAGGCGACGACGCGCACCTTGCCGGCCAGGCCCTTCGCCCGCACCGCGTCCGCGATGGCCGGGCCGTTGTAGCTCCACAGGCCGACCAGCCCGGCGATGTGCGGGTACTGCGCCAGCACGTCCGTGACGTTCTGCCGAGCGCGGGCGTGGTCGGTGTCGTCGGTCCGCACGCCCAATATCGTGACCCGCGACCCGCGCAGGGCGTCCCGGATTCCCTGGGCGCGGTCATGGGCGTTCTGCGCGTCCGCCTTGCCGACGAACAGCATGATCTGTCCGCCGCGCGGCAAAGCTTTCCTGATTAGCGCACCCGCCATGACGCCCGCCGCGTGGTTGTCGGTGCCGACGTAGCACAACCGGCGGGAGGCCGCCGCGTCGCTGTCCGCCGTGATCAGGTTCGTCCTGGCGGCGACCCCGTTCAGATACGAAACCTCGTTTGCCGGGTCCACGGGGCTGACAGCGATACCATCCGTCCCCGCTGCCAGCAGATCGTCCACATCCTGCTTTTGGGTAGCCGCCGTGCCGTCACTGGGCATGACAAACTGGACATCCACGTTCCCCAAATCCCGCGCCGCCGCCTCGGTCCCCCTGCGGCAGATTGTCCAGTAGTCGGAGGGATTGTTGGTGACGAAGGCGAGCCGCGTCTTCGCCGCCGTTTGGGGCTGCGGGTCGGGCGTCTGGGCATGGGCGCTGACGGCAAGGCTGGCAAGGGCCGCGAAAAAGGCGGAGCGGGTGTTGAGGGTCATTAGGATCTCCAGGGAGAGGCGAGCGAGATGAGTGCAGGGTGGAATTAGGACGAGTGATTGGAAATCACTCGCTCCTATCAGACCTGTCCAGGGGACAGAAGAAGGTAAAAAGAGGGGTTAGGAGGGACAGGCAGGGGGCGGGTGTTCGGCATCAGGTGTTCCCTTGTCCCCTGGACAAATCTGCGTCAGCGAGTGACTTCAGTCACTCGTTCCAACTCGGGACGCCTCAGTTCACCGAGCGCGTCGTGGCGAGGACGAACTCGTACTCCTCATCCTGGAAGCGCGGGTCGCTGGCGTAGATCGGCTCCCACTCGTCCCTGCCGCGCGTCCCCACAAGAACGGTGAAGCAGGAGCGCAGGCAGGCCATCAGAGACGAGAGCATCGGCAAGTCTCGGTTGAGCATGGTTCCTTATTCCCCAAGTCCGCCCTCGTCATACCCGTCTTTTGTTACATTTCGCCGCCGCGCAGGACTCTTCCTGCGCGGCGGCGCTTGTGTTCATGGCAATGTCGGCTTCATCCGGGAAAAGTCCAGGGCCGTCCCCGCCAGGATGACGTCGGGCGCGAGCGGCTTCTGCTTGAAATTGAAGCAGTCCAGCATGTCGTTCGCGCCCGCGTCGCGGGTCGCAAGCGGGGCCAGGCCGTAGCGCTCCTCGATCAGCTTCAGCGGGGACGTAAAATCCAGCCGCGTGTGGCAGACCGCGCCGGGCTTGGCGTAGGGCGAGATCACCAGGGTCGGGACGCGCGGGCCGTAGCCGTACTGGTCCACGGCGGGCGGCGCGACGTGGTCGTAGAAGCCGCCGTAGTCGTCCCAGGTGACGATGATCGCCGTGTCCTTCCACGCGCTGCTGCCCATGATGGCGTTCACCAGGTCGGTCACATGGCGCATCCCGCGCGCCGAGTCGGCCGGCGGGTGTTCGCTGTCCCGCGCGGTCGGGACGATCCAGCAGACTTCCGGCAGCGTCCCCGCCTTCACGTCCGCGTAGAACTGGTCCAGGCCGACCAGGTGGGCCATCAGGGCCGGACTCTTCTGGAACTGCTTGAAGCCGGGCATCGGGTTCCACAGGCTGTGCTTGTGCGGGTTGGGCTTCTCGTCGTAGTATTTCCAGCTCACATGCGACTGTTCCAGAAGCTCGGCCATCGTCGGGAACGTGTAGACGCCGTCCTGCCCGGCGAGGTTCGGGGCGGGGTTGTTGACCAGCCCGCCGGACCGGGCCGCCACCGTGTACAGGTGGTTCGGCTCGCTCGGCCCCGCCACCGACGAAAAGAAGGCGTCGCAGAGGGTGTATTTGCGGGCGTAGTCCCAGTAGTTCGGGATCTCGTGCCAGTCGTAATACGACAGCGTGTTACGCACCCAATCGGGCGTCGGCCCCCCAGGCGGCTGGGTCAGGTGTTCGGTGGGGAGCTGCCCCGCCGCGACGGCCTCGCCTTCCGCGCCCCCTGCCCCGCCGGTCCCCTGGGGCGCGACGGTCCGCAGCAGGGCCGCCATCTCGACAGGGCCGATCTGCCCGTCCTTGTTGCGGTCGTACTGAGACAGCCAGGCCGTCGCCTGGGCGTCCGCCCCGGCCGCCCCCGCCGCCGCGAGCAGCGCGGGCGTCCCGGCCACGGCCTTCGCCAGCTCGGGGCCGTTCAGCTTGCCGTCGCCGTCGGCATCGAACTGGCGGATCAGCGCCAGGGCGCGCTGGCGCGGGCGCGCGCCGCCGGCCCGGCCCGCCTGCACGAGCGCCCCGCTGACCGGCATGATGTCCTCAGGGTCGAGGGTCGGCAGCGTCCCCTTCCAGTAGTAGGCCAATGCCTGCGGCCACTCGGCCCACAAAAACCCGTCCATTTTGCCGCCGTTCGCGGCGACGTGCGCGGCCTGCCAGCTATGGTTCAGGTCGTGCGGGATGGCGGTCTTGTTCAGGTGGAACGGCGCTTCGGTCGCCGGCTGCCCCGGCTGGTAGGCGAACTTCACCCCCTTGGGGATGCCGTTCGCGCCGGGGAACGTGCCGAAATAGTGGTCGAAGGTGATGTTCTCCTGGATGATGTAGACGAAGTGCTTCAGAGGCATCGGCACCTTCTTCAGCGGCGCGGCCAGGGGCGTCGGGGCGGCGAAGACGGCGGCAGGCAGCCCTAGATAGAGGATCAGGGCGGGGAGGGCAAGGCGGAGTCGTCGGAGCATCGGCGGGTTCCTTTCACCGGTGGGAGGTGCGCGGGCGCGGCAGGCGGCTGCTTGTCAGACGCCGGATCGGTGCCTTTGTTCAGCCGCCTTCCGCGTCGCGCGTTGCGATCCATCCCAGCAAGGCCGTATCTGCGCCGCCCACCTCCACCACGCGCCCGGCGTGAGTCATCGCACCCAGCCCGTGTTCGACGTCCCAGCGGCAGCGGAACTCGAAACTGACGTAGGCAGTGCCCCGCTTGGCAACGGTGAGAATGTAGACGCTGAGAAGACTGACCAGTGTTCGTAACTGGTCGCGGCTCTGGAGGTCCGGCATCAACTCCTCGGCTTCCTCATCCGTGTACCCGTAGGCCTCCTGCTCCTCCGGGTAGCGGTCGAAGACCGTCTGGAGGATGGCGTCCCGGATCTCCCCCTGATGGTCCACCAGATGCAGGTAGGCGGCGGCCTGTTCCGCTGTGGGGAGTGCGCCCACCCGGTCCGGCGATGCTACCGACAGCGTCACCAGTCCGTCAGAGGGCATGGGGGAGGCGCGCAGCAGGATTCGCTCATGCCCATCTTGGGAGGCCTCCCAGGCGGGCAGGGTGAGCGGGCTTTTCCAGTCCCCGGAGCCATAAGACTCTTCCCATTCCAGCGGCGGGAACGGCGGCAGGTCCAGCGTCTTTTCCATGGTCAGCAGACCACCTCGAAGGGCTTTACGCTGGCGGCAATCAGTGCGTCGCCCTTGTCGTCTTCGAGCAGGAGCAGGTGGACGTTGCGCTCCTGGGCCAGCGCCTTCACGGCCTCCAGCCCGCCGCCGCGCTTCTCCACGGAGGTCAGCTTCCGCTGGCTCATGGTGTAAGAACCGTCGGCGACGCCGTCCAGCCACTCGGCAGCCCATTGTGCCGCCGCTTCCGTCTCAGGGGTTGACTCAGTGTTTGATTTGTTCATGGTTTTCCTCTCCTGTGATTACTCTACTTTGGTGGCGATCCACCAGGTCGTGCCTCCGGCGTCTTTGACCCCGCCCCGCTTGTCCTCGTCATCTTTTTTCACGGGGCTTTGGACCGACTCCGCTCCCGCCGCGAGGGCCTGGCGGTAGGTCGCGTCCACGTCCGGGACGTACACATGCACATGGGAGGGGGCCGGGGGCCAGGCCTCCTCGCGGTCTGCCAGCATCACCACCGTATCGCCGATGCGGACCTCGGCATGGGCGAGTCTGCCGCCGGCACCGGGGAAGCGGCGCAGTTCCGTCGCGCCGAAGACGCGCGCAAGGAACTCAATCGTGCCGGCGGCATCGGTAACGATGAGGTAAGGCGAAACCGTGGTATAGTTCTGGGGCTTGTAGGATGAAGTCATCGTGGCTCCTCATGCCATGCGCTCAGTCGGCCTTCTCCTCACTCAGTATTTGCTCCACCCGCTGCCAGTCCAGGACCCGGACGAGCGCCGGCCAGGCTTGAAGGACGCGCCGGAATGAGCCGACATCGCGCGCCGGCGCCCCCACGAGCAGCCCGCCGATGAAGCAAGCCGCCCCATAAAGATGTGAGCCGTAAGCATACAAAATCCCCAGGGCCGAGGCCGCGATGAGGATGGCCTCGACCTGCCAGGACTGCCGCAGCAACCCGAGGAAAGTCGGCGGTCGCAGGCGGTAGCCCTGATACCGTTGCAGAACGGTCCGCTGTAGTCTGGTAGTGCCATGAGTCCCCTTCATTCCTCCGCGCTCAGGGCAACGGGAGGTCATTGAACCCAAACGGCGCTTCCACGGCGCGCACATCGGGGATTTCGATCACCAGCGTCTGCGGCCTGCCGGGGCTGTTCCCGGCACCAGGCGGGGCACGGGTGAAAGGCACGGTGAACCGGACGGGGTCACCGATGCCATTTTCCACGCGCGCATCGCCGGAGACGTACTCGCGGCCTCGCGCATCAAACAGGTGGACCCGCTTTTCGATCTGGGAATACAGCGGCAGCACGTCCTGCAAGTCGAACTCCCGCTGCGACACGGACAGATGAACGTCGTAACCACGGCTTGTCGCGGCTATTTTCCGCACGACGTACCGCGACACGCCCGCCGGGCGCGGCACGGTCCGCGCCGCGTGACGCGCCCGGAGGATGTCCGGCACCGTCCACCATTTGATGTTGAAGCCCACGAACAGCCGCGCCGTGCCCCTGGCCTCCGCCAGCCGACGGCTGTCAGAAGGCCCGCCGTCCGAGAAGTAGAGGACATTGGACACAAATCCGAAGCCGCCGCCGACCGCCTCGGTGGGGTTCCCCGGCGCGAAGACCGTCCGGCCCTTCTCGTCCATAGCGGCGTCCAGATGGAGCGCCGGCACCCGGTCGAGCAGGCGCATCTTCGGGTCAACAAGGAGGAACAGGCTCAACTCCCTGGGCGATTGAGGGGAGCCGGCCATGAACAGCACCAGGCCGTGCCCGGAGATCGGGCACCCTGCCGATATCCCCAGCCCGCGAGGCACTACGAACAAGGGCTTCGGGCCGGATCCCGTGCCGATGTCAAGGTCAAACCGGGTGCAGAGGGCGCGCAGGGCCAGCCAAAACGGCTGGCGCTCCATGTCCACGCTGACCGGCGCACGCGGTTTTCCGTCCACGGTGTCGGCGTAGCGCGCGTCAATGCCGATCCCCGCCTGCCGCACCAACTCGTCGAAGACGGCCTTCCGCGTGGCGCTCTTGAAGTGCAGTGAGACCAGCGTCGGCCCGCCGATCAGCCGGGTCAGCTCGTCCATCGTCACCGTCTTGGCGACGCTGTTACCGGCCCTGTTTTCCTGCGCCCGCATGGGGGCGGCGAGAGCAGCCGCTGCCAGCAGTGCAGGGATACAGGCGCGGAAGAAGTGGCCGGTCGTCGTCTGGCTCGCCATGTCCGTTCTCCGTTCCTCAACCCAGGTCAAGACCCTGCCGCGCGGAGGCCTTATCTCCTCACCGGCGGCAGGATGATGACCTCGCCGCCACGCGCGATCCACTCGCGAACACTCGTGACCTGGGGCGGGCCGTGCCAGGCGTCCTCAAACGGCCCAACCGTCGCGGACACTGAGGGCGCTAAGTCCCGTAACCATTCCGCCACCTGGGAGTGATCTTCCTCCGAGGGAGAGTCGCGACGCGCTTTGCAGAGGAAGCCGGAGCCTTGCTCCGCCCCGCCTCCGCCGCCGAAGGTCAGCCCGCGCGCCGCGACGATGTCAAGGAGCGCATCGAAAAACAGGTCCCTGTCTGGGGCACCCAGAACACGAGCGAAGTTCCAGGCGATGCCGAAACCGAACTCCCGGAACTCGCCGCGATGTTTCTTCTTCCGCAGCCTCTTCTTCATGCGTTCATACCGAAAATTGTCTTCAATGCCGCGCACCGGAAGATAGGAACAACGTGCGGTCTGCCTGCCTGTTCCACCCCCGCCGCCCCGAATCCTTCCTTCTTCCCCCTCGCCAAGCCCGCCTGCTTTTGTCCCTTGCGTTTTCTTCGTGGTCGTGTTATAATTCTCGCAATACAAACGCCGCCCGAGCGCGGCAGCCCCCACGCGGAGGAAGACCACGCATGGCCCTGAAAGAAGTGCAAGTCCCGGCCGCCGAACCACCGCCCCGCCCCTCGGCCCCACCGCCGCCCAAAATGACTCGGCGCGACGCCTGGTGGGTGCAGCCTTTGATCACTGCCCTCGTCCTCGGCGGCTTCGCCGTCTACGCCACCTGGCGGGCATTCGAAAACGACCACTACCGGGTCGGGCCGTACCTGTCGCCGTTCTACTCCCCGGAGATCGTCACCAAATGGATGGTATTGGGGCGGCACTTCTCGCCCGCCCTGTTCATCCTGCCCTTCCCCCTGTTCTTCCGGGCGACCTGCTACTACTACCGCAAGGCCTACTACCGCGCCTTCTTCTGGGACCCGCCCGCCTGTGCCGTCGGCGAGATCGCGCCGCGCAAGAACTACACCGGCGAGCGCGCGTTTCCGTTCGTCCTGCAAAACCTGCACCGCTACGCCTTCTACGGCGCGGTCGTCATCCTGGTCATCCTGTGGTGGGACGCCCTCCTGGCCTTCGACTTCGGCGGGCATTTCGGCATGGGGCTAGGCTCATTGGTGTTCCTGGTGAACATCGTCCTGCTGAGTCTCTACACGTTCTCCTGCCACTCCTGGCGGCACATGTCCGGCGGCTGCTCCAACTGCTTCTCCTGCTCGGCGGGGGCGAAGGTCCAGCACAGCGTCTGGGAGCGGGTGACGCACCTGAACGAGAACCACGCGCTGTGGGCGTGGCTGAGTCTGTTCAGCGTCGTCCTCACCGACCAATATGTGCGCGGCCTGGCAACGGGTCTGTTCCAGGACGTGCGGTTTTTCTAAACGTAGGGGCAGGCCCCCGTGCCTGTCCTTCCCTCCCCTGATCTGGGACGGACAACGCGGCCACAAACAACGCGGGCGGCCACAAACAACGCGGGCGGCCACAGAGGGCCGCCCCTACCACATCAAATTGGCATAACATATTATGGACGCATACGAGACATTCGAATCGGACGTACTGATCGTCGGCGCGGGCGGCGCGGGCCTGCGGGCGACGGTCGCCGCCCGCGAGGCGGGCCGCAGCGTGAACCTCGTCTGCAAGTCGCTGCTGGGCAAGGCGCACACGGTCATGGCCGAAGGCGGTGTCGCCGCCGCTTTGGGCAACATGGGCGAGCCGGACGACTGGAAGGTCCACTTCATGGACACCATGAAGGGCGGCCAGTTCCTCAACAACCCGCGCACCGTCGAGATCTTCGCCCAGGAGGCACCCGAGCGGGTTTTGGAACTGGAACAGTACGGGGCGGTCTTCGACCGGACGCCGCAGGGCTTGATCTCCCAGCGGCCCTTCGGCGGCCACACCTACCGGCGCTTGAACCACGTTGGCGACCGGACGGGGCTTGAGCTGATCCGCACCATGCAGGACAAGGCCGTCTCGTATGGCATGGACGTCCACATGGAGGTGACGCTGACGAAGCTGCTCACCGAGGCGGGCCGCGTGGTCGGCGCGTTCGGCTACTCGCGCGAGACGGGCCGGTTCGTCGTCTTCCGCGCCAAGGCCGTCGTGCTGGCGACGGGCGGCTGGGGGCGCATGTTCAAGGTGACCTCCAACTCCTGGGAGTCCACGGGCGACGGCCTGATGATGGCCTACGAGGCGGGCGCGGAATTGCTGGACATGGAGATGGTCCAGTTCCACCCGACCGGCATGGTCTGGCCGCCCGGCGTCCGGGGCCTGCTCATCACCGAGGGTGTGCGGGGCGAGGGCGGCGTGCTGAAGAACAAGAACGGCGAGCGATTCATGTTCAATGACGCCTACATGCCGGACAACTACAAAGGCCAGTTCGCCGAGACCGACGAGGAGGGCGTCCGGTGGCTGGATGACAAAAAGAACAACCGCCGCCCGCCCGAGCTTCTGCCGCGCGACGTGGTCGCCCGCGCCATCTACAAAGAGGTCCTGGCGGGCCGGGGCAGCGAACACGGCGGCGTCTACCTGGACGTGTCCCACCGGGGCGAGGCCTACGTCAAGCGCAAGCTGCCCTCCATGTACGAGCAGTTCCACGCGCTGGGCGACGTGGACATCACCAAGCAGCCGATGGAGGTCTACCCCACCATCCACTACACCATGGGCGGCATTCTGGCCGACCCCGAAACCGGCGCGACCACGGTCCCCGGCCTCTACACGGCGGGCGAGTCGGCGGCAGGCCTGCACGGGGCGAACCGCCTGGGCGGCAACTCCCTTTCCGACATCTTGGTATTCGGCAAGCGCGCCGGGGATGCGGCGGCAGCCTACAGCCAGACCGTCTCCTTGGGGGCAATCAACACGGACCAGATCGCCGACGAGGCCGCCCTGATGCTGACCCCCTTCGAGAGCGGCGGGGACGAGAACCCCTACACGCTCACTGCGGAGCTTCAGGAGGCTATGCAGAAGGGCGCGATGATCGCCCGCACCGAGGAGGGCCTCACGGCCTGCCTCACGACCATCTTGGAACTCCAGGCCCGCGCCAAGAACCTATGCATTCAAGGCTCGCGCATGTTCAACCCCGGCTGGCACGGGGCGCGTGATATCCGCTTCATGCTGAAGACGAGTGAGATCATCGTCCGCTGCGCCCTCGCCCGCAAAGAGAGCCGGGGCGCGCAGTGGCGTCTGGACTTCCCCGACAAGGACCCGCAGTGGGCGAAGCAGAACCTCATCACCGTCAAGGACGGCGAGCAGGTGAAGATCACCCCCCGCCCCCTGCCCGAAATGCCGCCGCATCTGGCGGCGTTGTTTGAGGGGAAGTAGAGCGACATTAGCATGAAGTTCCAGACTGACGACTTGCTTGTTCGCCTCCGTTGGGTGCAGACTGTTTGGACCATTGCCCTTTGCTTTGTCACCTATAAATGCTTTGAAGGTCAAGGCTGGTCCGTTATCACGATCCTAGCCGCGATATACAGTGTCAGCTCGATCCTATCGGCGGGCCGTGCCTGGATGCTGGCTTTAGGCCGCAAAAAGGCTGGCAAAACGCAGGTATGAAAAGCATGGGGAGCAGACTCATAGCAGAACGATGAGGGATGGCGTGCCGCGCCCACTCCACAAAATGCTATACTGAGTCGTAGGGGGGAAGCTCATGGCGGGAATACTGACACGGAAAATGGCAGGCGATACGGACATGACGGGAGCGAATGCAACTGGCCAACAATTGCATGACAGGGCGACGCGCGGGGAGGCATTGACCCAGACGGAGCAGGCGAGCCTGGCGGCCTGGTATGAGCGTCAGGATGCGGAGGAAGCGGCGATGCTTGCCGCATCAAGGCCGGTGACGGAGGCGGCGCTGCGGCGGCTTCGGGAGGAAGTGGAGGCGGAGGCGGCGCGCGTGCTGACGGTGACGCAACAGATCCAGGCGCAGGTCGCCGAAAACGAGGCGCTGCGTCAGGAGATCGCGGCACTCACTCAGAGGCTGGCACGGTCGGCGGTCCCGCAGCCCATATGAGCATCCCCGAAGCAGTGCGGGAGCAGGTGCGTCAGCGGGCCGGCTTCGCCTGCGAATATTACGGGGCCACGGAAACCGACACGGCGGGACAGTTGACGCTGGACCACTTCCGCCCGCGGGCGAAAGGCGGGAGCGATGCGCCTGGTAATTTGGTTTACTGCTGCCATCGCTGCAACGAATACAAGTCGGACTACTGGCCGCAAACGCCTGACGCCCAGGCCCTGTGGAATCCGCGTCAAGAGGCAGCCCAGAATCATTTCCTGGAACTGGCAGACGGGAGCCTCCACGCCCTGGATGCCACGGGAGAACTCACACTCAGCCGCCTGCGTCTCAACCGGCCTGCGCTCATCGCCCACCGTCTACAGCAGCGACAGAGCCGCGAAGAGCAACGCCTGCTGACGCGCTTGCATGACATGGTTGCGCTCTTCGGCCAAGGCCAGAGACAGCAAACGATCCTGCTGCAAGAGCATCGGGATCTACTGCAACAGCAGCTTCGCGTAATGCAGGCGCTCCTAAATCGGAAGCCCGGAGACGAGTAAGCGCGGTAAGAAACGGAAACCAAATGCCAGACCAGATCACACTGAACGTGTTTCGCGGGGACGCCGAGGGCGGCGGCGAGATCAAATCGTATGACGTGCCGACGTTCGCCGGGATGGTGGTTTTGGACGCCATCCACTATGTCCAGGCCAACCAGGACAGCTCGCTGGCCTGCCGGTGGAACTGCAAGGCGGCCAAGTGCGGCTCGTGCAGCGCCGAGGTGGACGGCCGGCCCAAGCTGCTGTGCAAGACGCGCGTGGACCAGTACCCGACCGGCAGCATCAGCGTCGGACCGCTGCGGGCCTTCCCGCTGCTGAAGGATCTGGTCACGGACGTCTCGTGGAACTACCGGACGGCCCGCAAGATCCCGCCGCTGACGCCCGCCGCCGATGCGCCCAAACCGTTCGTCATGCAGCAGGTGGACGTGGACCGGGTGCAGGAGTTCCGCAAGTGCATCGAGTGCTTCTTGTGCCAGGACGTCTGCCACGTCATCCGCGAACACCACCGGCAGGACGCCTTTTTTGGGCCGCGCCAGATGGTCCGCATGGCCGCCCTGGAAATGCACCCGATGGACACGGTCAACCGCCGGGAACAACTCAAGGGTGAGGCAGGAGTGGGCTTCTGCAACATCACGAAGTGCTGCACGGAGGTCTGCCCGGAACACATCCACATCACCGACAACGCGATCATCCCCTTGAAGGAGCGCGTGGTGGATGACTACTTCGACCCGGTGCGGAAGCTGATCCAGATCTTTGTCGGAAAGAAGAAGTAAGAGATGAAGTGACCTGAATGCCGCGCAGCGGCGGGAAAGGAAGCGACCATGTCCGAGGAGACTACGGCGGCGGAAAAAGCCTGCCTGCGGTGCGGCGGGGGGCGTCTGCTGGCCGCCCAACTGGAGAACCCGATCGCCTTTTGCTTGGACCATGCGGCCCACCACGGGCGAGTCCACCTGAGCTTGAAGGCGCTGCTGTGCCAGGACTGCGGCCACGTCGAGTTCTGGACGCCCGACCCGTCCCGGATCGTGCGGGAGCGCGAGGCGGCGACGATCCAGGAAGAGGATTTCTGAGGAAGGCCCGGCCCGGAGGCTGTAGGGGCGCCGCTTGCCGCGCCCCTACATGTGCATCCCCTCTGCCGCCAGATTGGCGATCCTTCACCTATTCCCCGCCGGAACGACGTAGAGCGTGACGCTCTGGGCGGGCAGGGTCGCCGACAGGTGCCCTGCCGTCAAGGCGGTGTCAGGCAGGCGCGTGATCGCGCCGCCTGCGAGTTGCCATGCCTGGGCCGCCGCGCCCGCCGCGAAGTGGGCCAGGGACAGGGCGACCGGCGTCGGGCCGGACAGCGACTTGTTGACGACCATGACGGTCAAGGCCCCATCGGACTGGCGCAGGGCGGCGAACGAGGCCAGGGTGTCCGGGTCGGGGACTCGGTCCGCGACGCTGATGCTGCCGAAGGTGGACTTCTTGCCGTCGTAGTTGCGGTACATCTGCATCGCTTTGAAAGTGGGCGAGGTGATCGCGGGCGTGGTCCAGCGCGTCGCCAGATCCAGGCCCTCCCGCCCGAAGATGCCCCAAATGTCCGCCTGAGCGGTCGCACCGCTCATGCTCCCCTCGGCCCCCCAATTATACTCGGTGATGCCGGTCTTGGTGCCGGGGTAGTAGGTCTGCACCCACTTCTTCAGGCGCGGGATGAGCATGACCTTGGCCTTGATCCAGCTCTCGTCCGTGTAGTTCGGGTCCCACAGGGCGCGCGTGGAGCGGTTCCGCAGGGCCTCGATTTTGGGCGTGACGTCGTCGGTAAAGTCGCCGCCCTGCGGGTAGATGTGGGCGGTGAAGACGTCCAGCGACCGCTTACCGGTCTTCAGATCGTGCTTATGCACCTGGTCCAGCAGCCAGGGCAGATAGTCCATGCCGCCGTGCGCCGCCCGGTCGGGGAAGGTCCCGTTCCAGCCGTGGGCGGCCCCGTACTGCTCGTCTGCGCCGCTGTAGAGGAAGCCGTTCCAGCCCCACTCCTCCGGCCCGAGCGTCTTGGCGGCGGGGTCCACCGACTTGATCATGGCGCTATAGGTCAGCATGTCGTCCAGGATCTCCTGCATCGTCGCCCCCTTCGGGTGGGCGTCCCGGTGGGTGCCGTTCCACAAAGCCGGCTCGTTGTCCAGCAGATACCAGCCAACGCCGCCCGCCGGGGCCTTGCCCCACTTGGCCGTCAGATGGTCCAGCCAGCCGCGCTGGAAATCGGGAGTCGCGGGCGTGTTGGCGTCGTTCGGGTCGCCGGCGGGGACCTCGGTCTTGCCGTCCGGCTTCAGTCCGTTGCCCGCGTCGGCCATGTAGGGGTCGGTCTTCTGCTGCGGGCCGTACTTCTTGACCGAGAACCCGGCCAGCTTCTCCCGGTTCGGGCCGAGCTTCGCCACCCAGCCGAGCATCGGGACAGTCAGCATCGGCTGCGCCCCGCCCGCCTTGGACGCGGCGACGAAGGTGTCGCCGCTCTCGCCGGGCACGGCGCTGGCCTCGCCGATGCTCTCAAAGAAGTAGTCATTGGCGTGGTTGGAGGCGTTCAGCTTCCAGTTGTAGCGCGTCGAGCCGTTGCCGCCGCTGCGGTTGAGCGTGGCGTTCAGTGCTTGAAGCTGCTCTTTGGAGCCGAAGGCGGTCCCGTAGATGAGGGCGCTGATGAGGTGCCGGTCCGCCCCGGCGTCCACCGTGATCGGCGTCGGCAGCCCCGCGCCGGGGATGTCCGGTGCGGCCTGGAAGTGCGGGCCGGGCGCGGCGGTGGGCAGGCGTCCCGGCGCGGGTCCGATCTGTGGGGGAGCCGGCGGCAGGTCGTTCTGCGCCTTTGCGGCGGAAAAAGCGCCCAGGCCGAGGCCGGCGCAGAGGGCAAGTGTGAGTTTGTTCATGGTGTGTATAGTGGGTGTTATGTGGTGAATGCCGTTGTGTACGCGCCGGGCGGGACGAGTGAATGAATTCACTCGCTGACGCAGGATTTGTCTAGGGGACAACAGGAACCGGATTAAAGGCCATCCCGGAAAGCAGAGAGTGGCGGAGTTCAAGGAATGCTATCTGGCCCTTTCCCCTCTTCTGTCCCCTGGACAGGTCCGGCGGCAGCGAGTGAATTCATTCACTCGTCTTCATCCACTCGTCTCGGTTCCCGTTCCCAATTCTCCGCCCCCGACAGGCACTCTTCTCATACCTAGCCGCCCGCCGCCCGAGTTCCTGGGGCCGCCCGAGTTCCTGGGGCCGCCCGAGTTCCTGGGGCCGCCCGAGTTCCTGAAACCGCCAAAGGCCGCGCCTCCCTGCCCCCCTCACGCACGCGGTACGCCGCGTCCCCCTTCAGCCCATGGAACGTGTCCGCCCGCCCGCTCGGCCAGCGCACCCGCACCGTGTCGGCGACGGTGGCCGCGCCCAGGCCGACGTGGACGCGCCTGTCGGACGACGACAGGTAGGAGCCGTCGGCGTGGCACACCCGCGTCTGGGTCAGGCCGCCCGCCGGCGTCGCGGTCTGGACCGTCACGAGTGCCCCGTAGCCGTCCCGGTTGCTGCGGGTGCCTTCCAGGGTGAGGGAGAGCCAGTGGCCGGCGGGCGCGGTTTCATTGTGGAGCAGGAGAGGAGTGCCCTCGCTGTCCACGACCAGGGCGTCCACGCGCCCGTCGTTGTCGAAGTCGCCAACGGCGAGGCCCCGGCCCACGATGGACCGCTGGAAGTCCGGCCCGGCCTTCGGCGAGAGGTCGCCGAACTTTCCCCTCTCCTCCCCCGGCCCCAGGTTGTGGAAAAACTGCGTCGGCTGGCGGTAGGTGGTGAAGCCCCGGATGGCCCAGAACTTGTCAATGTTGTCTGCCGTATGGCCGTTCGCGACGATCAGGTCCAGCCAGCCGTCATTGTCGGCGTCGAAGAACTTGCAGCCAAAGGCGACCTTGTCCCGGCTGGTGCGCGGCATGCCGCTGGAAAGCGCGTCGTTGATGAACAGCCCGTTCCCCTCGTTGTGGTACAGGTCCTTCGGCTCCGCCGAGTAGGTGGCAACGAACAGGCCCAGGCGGCCCGCGTTGTCATAGTCGCCCCAGTCCACCCCCATGCCGCCGTGGGGGCTGCCGAGCGCGCCGAGGGCGGTCCCGGAAGCCTTGCCGACGTTCCTCATGTGCCCGCCGCGCCGGTCTTGAAAGAGGTCCCCGGCCATCTCGTCGTTCGCAACGGCGATGCCCAGACGCCCCCGGCCCTCATAGTCCGCCATGGCGACGCCCAGCCCTTTGCCCGATTGCGCTCCTAATCCCCACTCCGAGGTGACATCGCGGAAGTGTCTGCCGTCCAGGTTGTGGTACAGGACGCCCTTGAGCGCGGCGAAGCTCTCCGGCCCGCACCCGGTCTTGACCGGCCCCTGCTTGGTCTTCACGACGCAGAGCCTCTTGGACTTCCGGGGATCGAAATCCACATAGTCTGCGACATAGAGGTCAAGCCTTCCGTCGCCGTCCACGTCGCCGAAGGCCGCCGACGTGCCCCAGGGCTGGGGCGTCAGCCCGGCCTGGCGGGTCACGTCCTTGAAGCGCCTGCCGCCCTCATTGTGGAGCAGGAGGCCGGTGCGGTAGCCGCTGAGGTACAGGTCGTCGTAGCCGTCGTTGTCGTAGTCGCCGACGGCGCAGCCCAGGAAGTGCCCGCGCAGCGTGTCTAGCCCGGTGGCGTGGGACACGTCGGCAAAGTGGCCGCGCCCGTCTCCTTTGTAGAGGGCGACGTGGTCGGTTCCGACGAGGAGGACGGAGAGGTCGCCGGAGTTGTCGTAGTCCAGAAACGCGCACCCATTGCCGATGGTTTGCAGGATGTCGAGAGGACCCTGGGGCGGCATGTTCCAGCGGTAGTGGAGGCCCGACTCCGAGGCCACGTCCGTGAAACTAATGGAAGCGGACGCGGGCGGCGGGACGGCGTCCGGGGATGCGGAAGGGCCGTGGGCGGGGTTTCCACACCCCGCACAGAGCGCGGCCAGCAGGAGGAGGAAGCGGAAAGGGAGCGGGACGGGTCGGGTGTGCAAGGTGCGGTCGCTCTCGGGCGGGTGGGGTCAGAGAAGAAGACGCGCGAATGGCAGATGCCATTCGCGCGCTTTCTTTAGAAACGGCCTGATGATCTCACGATCACTTGGGTGCGGTGCCCTGAGCGGGGGTTTGCGCGTTTGCCTGAGTGCCGGCCCGCTTCTGTGCTTCCTGCATGCCCCGGAGCGCCTCCGGGGGGGGGGTCTTGTTCTTGAAGTCGTCCTTCGTCATCTCGTGGCCGCCCGCCGCTCCGTTGCCGCAGCCGGAAAGCAGCGGCACGGAGGCGAGAATACCGGCGCAGAGGCAGACCAGGGTCAGCCGCTTTGCGAGTGTGTCCTTGTTCATGGCTTTAGTTACCGTGCCCCATCCCACATATTGTCCTGGGGCTGGTTGACAGGGTCAGGGTCCGTAGCAGCGGGGACCATGGACTTGACATGGCCGTCCATGAATGCGAAGTTAGCCCTGGCACCGGTGCCGTGGTGCGCCGACACCGCGCCGTTGGGGCCGGTCGGGAACGGGTTGCTACCCGGTTTGGTGCCGTTGGGGATTTCGTAAGTCGCCGTGCCTGTTCCCAGGGGAACGCCGATAAGTAGGTTCGGGCCATGATAGTTTGACCAGTTGCCCCAGGTGCAGCAGTCTGTCCCACCCTCCTTGCTGCCTCGAACATCCGAATTGTACTGTTCGGTCAGAAGGACCGTATCCGAGGGACGGGTAATGCGCGACTCTTTATTCACGGGGTTCAGCCACCCTGTCTGCCCGCTGACGCTCACGGAGCCGTTCGCCGGGAAACCCGGACCCCAGGTGGAGCCATAGTAACCGTTGGCGACGTAGGACATCCCGTAGCCGGCCCAGGGACCCAGCCAGGGGGCAATGGCGATTGAATGTGCAGGCTGGTTACCATCAGGATCGTCCGGGCAGGCGAAAACCTGGTAGCTCTTGACATAGGGCAGAACGCCCGTGACCCAGTCCGCGGATGACGGAGTGTTCCAGTTATCCCACGAGAAGCCGATGGGGTAAGCGCCGTCGCTATCATTCGTGTACATGGAGAAGGACAGCGCGAGCTGCTTCATGTTGCTCTCGCAGGAGGCGGCGCGGGCGTTCTCGCGGACCTTCTGGAAGACCGGGAACAGGATGGCGGCGAGAATCGCGATGATCGCGATGACGACGAGAAGCTCGATGAGCGTGAAGCCCTTGCGGCTCCGGGGGCGCGGAAAGAAACGGTTCATGATGCAGTTACACCCTTTCTGTGGTGTGACCCGCCACGAGGCGGCGGGCCGAGTCCCGGACGATGAGTTCGGTCGGGAGGATCTCCATCCCGTGCGGGCGGCAGTTGCCCTGCACGGACTGGAGAAGACGCTGGGCGGCCCGGCGGCCCAGACGGTAGACGGGCTGGCGAACGGTCGTCAGCGGCGGAGTCAGGTGGGCGGCGGACAGGGGATCGTCGAAGGCCACCAGAGAGATGTCTTCGGGCACGCACAGGCCGTGCCGCCGCAGGACACGCAGGGTCGCCAGCGCCATGAGGTAGTCGCAGGCGAAGATCGCCGTCGGCAGGGTCCCGGCGGCGCGCGCCCGCAGCAGCCAATCCTCGATCTGGTCCTCGAACCGGCCGCTGTCGTGGGTCGGGAACAGCACCATGTCGCATGGCGAGGTCGGCACGCCCGCCGCCGCCATCGCGCGGCGGTAGCCTTCCAGGCGGTCGTGGTGATTGGAGTTCGCCGTCGCCAGGTTGACGACGGCGATGCGCCGGTGTCCCAGGCCGAGCAGGTGCCGGACGGCCTCGGACGCGCCGCGCACGTTGTCGGTGTCCACGCAGGGCAGGGCGGCGTCGGCCGGGTCGGTCGAGGAAAGCCCCGCCGCCACGAACAGGGCACCCTCGGCAGTCAGGCGGTGCAGGACGGGCAGGTCGTCACGCGAGGGCGCGATCACGATCATGCCGTCCAGCCCCGAGTCCCGGTAAAAGCCTCCATACTCGCCGCGCCGCAGGGAGGCATAAAGAGTCTCCACGGGCTGGCCGAGGATGCCGTCCCGGATGCCCTGGAACAGCGGGCCGTAGTAGAAGTTGTCGCCCCAGCCCTCTTCCGGCGGCCCGCCCGGCGTCATCCGTTCCAGCACGACGCCCAGCCGCAGGGCGCGCGGCGGGGCGGCGAAGCGCAGGGCGAGTGGGCCGGCAGTCGGCCCCTGCGACCCCGGAACCGGGGCGACGAAGGTGCCGCTCCCCTTGGCGGAGTGGAGGAGGCCGCCGCGCACCAGGCCGAGGATGGCCTTGTCGAGCGTGACACGGGTGGTGGCGAACTCGGCGCACAGGCGGCTGCGGCTGGGGAGGGCCTGGCCGACGGCCCAGGTGCCGTCGCTGATGCGCTCGCGCAGCGCATTCTCGATGCGCTGATAGAGCGGAAGGGCTGCTTCTTCGGTTGTGCCTTCAACGACGAGCGGCATTGCAAAGATTCTTTCAGACTACGCGCGGGCTGTAGGAAAACGAGCTTGACTAGTTCAGGACTAGTTCATTATAAGGCCATTCCGAACAGTTGTCAAGGTTTTATTACAATCCAACACAATTATTTTTTTGCCAGCTTTCGGGCTGCGACAAGGCATTATTTTATATAAACAATCGGCATTAGCTGTCAGCAGAGTATAGCCCCTTGACTCCTCCTGATCGGCCACCCCTGGTAACTCTGACAGGACGGCCCGGACGCAGGCGAGAAGGTCCCCTGCGATTTGGCGGGGGCGGGACGGCTGACGAGGTCAAGCAGCCTAGTCGGCATCGCGGTACAGTCCTAGGGAGGTACGGTGATAAGAAAAGAGTGGCACGGGGTATTTGTTATTTGCATGCGTAACCCTTTCTCACGCGGTCGGCTGCTCCCACTCCTGACCATCCCGGCGGCGGCGGTGGTGATCGCCCTCGCAGCTCTGTTCGTGCCGGGCAGCCGCCAGGCCCCGCCGCCCGGCCCCCCGCCCGACCTCAGCCGGTTCCTGCCGAAGCCGCCGCCTGCCCCCCTCCACGGGACGGACGCCGACGCACGCTTCGTGGATGTAGCAGGTCCGGCGGGGCTTCACTACCGGTGGACCATCCCCGGCCCCCGCCCCATAGACATCTTGCAGGGCATCGGCAACGGGTGCGCCTTCCTGGACTACGACAACTCCGGGAACCTCTCCGTCCTCCTCGTCGGAACCGACCATGTCGCCGTCTACAAAGGAGACGGGCGCGGCCACTTTGCCGACGTGTCCCACGCCACCGGGCTAGACACGCTGCGCGGGCACTTCCTGGGCTGCGCCGTCGGCGACTACGACAACGACGGCTACGACGACCTGTACCTCAGCGGCTACCGCACCGGCCTCCTGCTCCACAATGAGCGCGGCAAACGCTTCCGGGACGTGACCCAGGAGGCCGGACTGAGGCCCCAGCCCTGGGGCACGTCGGCGGCCTTCGGCGACGTGGACGGCGACGGCAGGCTCGACCTCTACGTCGCAGGCTATGTGGACTATGACCCCGCCCTCCCCCGGAAGTATGCCCGGCTCTGCGCCTGGAGCCTCGTCGAAGGTGCCTGCCCCCCCGAGCGTTACACCGCCCTGCGGGGAGTCCTGTACCACAACCTGGGGGCGGGTAGGTTCGAGGACGTGACGGACCGGTGGGGCGCGGACCGCGCCCACGGCAAAGGATTAGGCGCTGCGTTCGCCGACTACGACGGCCGGGGCCGCCAGAGCCTCGCCGTCGCCAATGACAGCCAGCCGGGCGACCTCTTCCAGAACCAGGGCGGCCGGTTCCGCGAGATCGGGGCAGGGGCTGGGACCGCCCTGGCCGACGGCCGCCCCTACTCCGGGATGGGCCTGGACTGGGGGGACTACGACAACGACGGCCGCCTGGACCTCGCGGTCGGCACATTCGAGACGCAGCAGAAGTGCGTCTACCATAACCTCGGCGGGGGCCTCTTTGAAGAAACCTCGTCCAAACTGGGCGTCACGGCCGGGGCGTACCCTTACGTCACCTTCGGGGTCAAGTGGCTGGACTTCGACAACGGCGGCTGGCTGAGTCTGATGATCGCGAACGGACACGTCCAGGACAACGCCGCGCGGATCGAGAAGGGCGGCTCCTACCGCCAGCCGCCCCAGATATTCGCGGGCGGCCGCGGGGCGAGTGGGCGCGGGAAGCGCCTGCTGGACATCAGCCGGGGGGTCGGGCCAGCCTTCCGCCGGGGCATCGTGGGGCGCGGCCTCGCCGTCGGCGACTTTGACAACGACGGCCGCGTGGACGCCCTGGTCGTGGACAGCGAGGGCGCACCCCTCCTGCTCCGCAACGAGACGCGCCGCGCCGGCCACTGGCTCACGGTCACGCTGGTCGGGACGCGCAGCAACCGGGACGGCTACGGGGCACTCGTGACGGTCCACACCTCGACGCCGGCGGGCGGGCTGACCCAGACGCGGCTCTGTCACGCCGACGGCTCCTACCTGTCCTCCTCCGACAGGCGCGTCCACATCGGCCTGGGCGCGGCCACCGTCGCCGACACGGTGCGGGTCCGCTGGCCGGATGGCCACGCGGACACCTTCCGCGCAGTCCGGGGGGACCGGCAAGTCGTGATCCGCGAGGGCCGGACGGCCACGCCCTGACCGGCGGGGACGCACCAAAAAAGCGCCCGCCGCCGGGATCGGCGGCGGGCGCTCGTCAGAGGCGCGCGGGAGAGGCGGCCCTAATCGTAGCTGAAAGTGCCGGTGAAGGTGCTGTTGGTGGTGTTGGCCGCCAGCGTCCCGTCAGTCTTGCCGGGGTCGCCGGGCGTCGGGTTGTCCGGGCCGCCCGAGATGGCGGTGGAGTGCAGCCACTTGACGTGGCCGTCGCCGAACAGGTAGTTCGCGCCGTCCGAGTGCCGCCCGGTCCGCGCCTTGTAGTAGCCCGCGGTCGGGTAGTAGATGTTGGCGCTGTTGAAGCTCGTCTGGGCCGGGATGCTGCCGAAGACGCCCGTGTCATAGAGGCTGCGGTAGGCAGGGGCACCCGCGCCGTTGCCCGCCGCCGAGTCGCCTTCCAGCGGGTTGGTGGGGTCACAGGGGTCGGAAACGCTCTCATACAGGATGACTGTATTGGCGGGCGACTGGAACTTGGACAGGGCCAGGGGGAAGACGGCGTTGGCGCTGCCGTTCCACCCGCTCGTGTCCAGGTTGGAGTTCAGGCCATACGAGACGTGATTGCCGGTCGTGCTGTCGTCGGGGCACTGGTAGACGCCGGTGGCTTTGACGAACGGGTAAAGCTGCGAGGCCCAGCCCCGGCCGTTCTGGTAGGAGCCTTGCGTTCCCGGCGGCATCAGCTCATCGGCATCCTGCTGGTACTGCGTGACGGCCAGCCCGAGCTGCTTCTCATTGGACTGGCAGGAAGCGCGGCGGGCGTTCTCGCGGACCTTCTGGAAGACCGGGAAAAGAATCGCCGCCAGTATGGCGATGATGGCGATGACGACGAGCAATTCGATGAGCGTGAAGCCTTTGAGGCTGCGGCGGCCTGGCCGCTGTGTGATTTCGCTGTGCATGGTTGGTGTAGGCACCCTTTCTGACTAGTCCTGATTGTGGTAATACTTAACCTGACTAGTCTATTATGAATTCAAAAACAAAACTTGTCAAGCGTTTAGACCACAGTAAATGTCCTATATTCGCCGAGCCGATTTCCCTTGACATACCTCGGATAGTAGCATATAATAAGCTCACTAGTGAACGGAGGAGCCCCATTGGACGACGAACGGGAACTGCTGAAGGGCAACACGCCGACCCTCGTGCTGGCCGTCCTGGAGGACGCGCCGCAGCACGGCTACGCCATCGCGCGGGAGATCAACCGGCGCAGCGGCGACGCCCTGCGCTGCAAGCAGGGCACCCTGTACCCGGCCCTGCACGCTTTGGAGCGCGACGGCCTCATCACAGGGGCGTGGGAAACCGGCGGCGGGGAGCGCCCGCGCAAGGTCTACGCACTCACCGACGCGGGCCGGGCCGAGCTGATCCGGCGCGTCCGCGCCTGGGACGCCTTTTCTCATGCCATCGGGCAAGTGATCGGAGGGGCGAGCCGTGAGCCAGCCGCAGAAGCTTAGAATGGCGGGAACGGACGCGCCGGCCTACTCCTGGCCCGAAGACCCCCTCGTTGAGGACTATCTGGACCACCTCTGTGCCCCCCTCGTCGGCATCGTCCCGCTGGCCGAGCGGCGGGGCCTGCGCGCCGAGGTGCGCTCCCACCTGGAGGCCTTGGCCGCCGAGTACGGCTATGAAGGCAGGCCGCCCGCCGAGGCGACCGCCGCCGCCCTGCACGAGCTGGGCGAGCCGTGGCAGGTCGGACAGACCTTCCTCCGCGAGTGGCTGCAAGGGTCCCCCGACGCCGCCCCCGCCCGCCTGACCCGCGCGGCGGCCTGCCGCGCGTTCGCCTTCTTCGGCGTCGCCTCTCTCCCTTGCTGGGCACTGCTGGAACACCACGCCCTGGATGTCCCCGCCGCCACCGACCTGACCCCCTGGCTCCTAGCCGCGCTCGCGCCCTTGGCCGCCGGGACGCTCACCGGCCTCGCCCCGCAGCCCAGGACGGGACGCGGGCTGTGCTGGGCCGTGGGCGCGCTCACCCTCCACGCCCTCGCCGCCTCCGCCACGCTGCTGCCCCAGATGGACGGCTTCGGCCTCGCCCTCTGCCTCCCCCTCTGGTGGCTGCCTGCCGGCTGGCTCTCGGCGACGGCGACCGCCCACCTCGTCCGCAGCCACCGCCGCGCGAGGTTCCTGAAATACGCGCTGTGATGGGGCAATGGCCCCACCCCTAATCTCGGCGGCAGGACGTGTAGGGGCGCGATTGATCGCGCCCTCTTCCCTAACATGCGCCCGATGACAGACGCGCCCGATGACAAAAGGGCGCGGCAGAGAAAAAAGGGCGCGGCAAGCAGCGCCCCTACGAAACATCGCCTTCCGGCTCCCCCGGAATTAGGACGGGGACCAGACCACAGGAAACGCCAATGAAACGCCACGCCTTCACGCTCATCGAACTGCTCGTCGTCATCGCCATCCTCGGCCTCCTGGCCGCCATCCTGTTCCCCGTCTTCGCCAAAGTGCGCGAGAACGGGCGGCGGACCGCCTGCCTGTCCAATGAGCGGCAGATCGGGATGGCGATGCTGCAATATACCGGTGATTACGACGGCCACTGGCATGACTGGGATTGGAAGAAGGTCAGCGAGACGGGCTGGGCGCATGACGCCGCGTACCCCTACGTCAAGAGTGCGACGGCATTCCGCTGCACCGACGATCCCACGCAGGAGATCGTCCGCGCGGACCCACAGTTCCCCGGCTTACGGCCGGCGACGCCCAACTCTTACGCGATCAATTCCGATCTTGACGAGTCGCTTGATGCCCAGCACCTTTCACCCTCGAAGACGGTCATGCTCTTCGAAGTGCGTAACTGTCAGGAATGCTTTCCGGGGAATCATTTCTACGGGACAGGTTCCATGGCGGGTGATGGAGCACAGGCGCTGAACTGCGGGCTGGTCGGCTGCCAGGACGTGGACGCGCAGTACGACACTGGGAACATCGGAGGCCGGCACGTCAACCTCAATGTTGATCGTCCGGGGCGTCACGCCGGTGGTGCAGACTATGTCGCCTGCGACGGCCATGCCGTGTGGCTACGGCCCGAGCAGGTGTCCGGCGGGACGAGCCAGCCGACCAACGGCTCTGCCTGCGGTCAGGACGATACAGCGGCGGGCTGCGGCGGCAAGGACACGGCGGCGGGGTCAGCCAACACCAAGTACGCCCTGACGTTCAGCATCCATTAGGACAAGAGAAGGGTATGCGGAAAGGAGGGCGCGATAAATCGCGCCCCTACATCCTGCCCCATAGGGGCGCACCCCCGTGTGCGCCCTCTTCTATCCTGCCTGCGCCCTCTTTTTCCTCCTCCTGTCATGGCACCGCCGTCCCCGCCGTCCTCCCATCGGGGAAAAGCTGGATTCCGTCGATCTTCGGCTCGTCCACCGACCCGCGCGTGAGGGCGATTCGGATGCGCCCGTCGCGCCCCGGCGCGAGGCCGGGGAAGTCGCGGACGACGGCCTTGTCCTTGCCGCCCGCCTCGGCGAAGATGTCGAAGTCGGTCAAGACGCGCCGCCGGTTGATGTCCACGTTGAAGCGCCGCTCGCCCGCCGCGTCGTAGGTGGTTTCGGCGAAGTGCAGGCGGACGGTGTAGGTCTGACCGGCGGGCGGGAGCAGGCTATAGGTGCAGGCCCCCCAGCGCTCGGACTGATAAACGGCGGGCGGGGCGGCATTGGGGGCGCTGACGTCTACCGTGTCGGCGACGGTCTTAGTGTTGCCCCCCGTGTAGCCCGTGTCGGCGAGGAAGCCGCCTGGTCCGACGGGCGGGGGCGGGCCAAACGTGTAGAAGCCTGGCCCATTGCCGCTGCCGCCGCAGCGGATGCTCAGGAGGCGCGGCGCGGCAGTGATGATTCCGGCCCGGACGGGCACCCGGACCGCCCCGGCGTTCGGGACGACCCGGACGGCGCTCGAGACCGTCGTGGCGGTCGGCTTGACCGTCACGTTCCAGCCGTCCACGGCCAGCACGGGCGGCTCGCCGCCCAAGTCCGACGCCTGCGCTTCGACGGTGATAGTCCGGCCCTCGCCGGGCAGGAGGGAGACGTAGTTGTCGCTGTAGAAGACCGGCAGGACCCGCGTATTGGAATGGGCCTTCCTCAGTTGCAGGTGTGCCATCAGGGCGACGGACTTTGCCGGGTTGTGCAGGGCGACGGTCAGGAAGCACTTCCCGCCCACGTCATGCCGCGCGGCGGTGGCAGTCAGTGTGACGGTCGGCAGCGTGTCCAGAGCTTGCAGGTCGTCCGGGTGGGCCGGGTCTGCGCGCCAGTAGAAGTTGTCCGAAAGCAGCTTATGCCCGGCGTCGCGCAGCTCGGTCTTGACGAAATGCACGGCGGAGAGCGCGGCGGGGAAGGCGATCGCGTCCGTGTCCGTGGCCGCGCTCGGGGCCGCCGTCAGCGTGTCCGAGTGCGTGTAGGCGAGGCTGGCGTCGAGGTTGTAGACGGAGGTTCGCGCCGTGACGCCCGCCAGCGCCGCCGCCGTGTTGTTGACGACGATGACGTGTCCGTCAGTTTCATTCATCTGGACATGGATAGGCTCGCAGGCGCGGCGCGTGGCGAACAGCGAGGCGCTCGGCTCCAAATCCCAGGAATAGAGCTGCCAGACGAACGAGGGCTGGGCCGGGTTGCTCATCCAGGTCAGCACACCCGTCGTCGGCCGGAATAGCTTGGCGCTCCGGCCCTCGTACATCGCCCGATACGCCTCAAAGTTCATCATCTGCGCCTTGCGGACGAAGTCGGCCAGGCTGAGGGCACGCCCGTAACGCGCGGCCAACGTGTCGGGATACCAGTCGCCGCCCTGCGCGCCGCGCAGGAAGTCGTGTTCGGCCCAGTCGTCGTTGATCGTGTTCCAATCTTTCTTAGGCATCATGCCCTGGACGGCTTCAAGCGTCGGCACGGACACCGACCCGAGTTCGGTCTTGAACGCCTCCGTGTAGCGGTAATACTCGCGCGGCGCGCGCCAGAAGTACGGCCCGCCGGAGTTGACGCCACGCCCCGACGTGGAGGAGTGCTGGTAGAGCCGCTGCGGCTCCAGGGCGGTCATCAAAGCCTGGATGCCCTGGTCAATGGCGGGCTGCGGGTCGCCCTCGTTGCGCGCGCACCAGAGGGCGATGGAGGGGTGATTGCGGAAGCGCAGCATCTTCTCGCGGACATTGGCGAGGTACAGGGCGGCATCGTCCGGGTTCGGCCCGTCCGAAGGGTTCGGCTGGAAGAACTCATCCCAGACTAAAATCCCGTACTTGTCGCACAGGTCATAGAAGCCTTCGCTCGTACTCTGCCCGACCCAGTTGCGGATCATGGTGTAGTTGGCAAGTTTATGCATCCGCACCTGGGCGTTCAGACGTCTGAGGCCGATGCGCTTCATGGCCTCGTCCATGCCCCAGTCGCCGCCCTTGCAGAAGACGGGTACGCCGTTGACGACCAGGGTCAGGTTGTCCGAGCCGGGGACGGCGTAGGTGATGCTGCGGACGCCGAACGACACGTCCTGACCGTCCGAGGTTCCCGCCGCCGTCTCGAAGGCGAAATGCATCTTGTAAAGATTCTGCGGCCCGTAGCCGTTCGGCCACCACAGACGTGGGTTGGCGACATGGAGCGCGTGTGTCGTCGCAGGCGTCACCGTGACGGTCTTCGTCTCCATAGCGGCCAGTGTGACAGGCTGCCGGAAGACGATGCCGCTTGCGGCTTTCCCCGTTAGGACGCCCGATTGGGGCTGGTCGGTGATGTTCCGCACCGTCGCCGTGACGGACAGGTCGGCGCTGTCGGTGCGCGGCAGGGGCAGTGTGGAGGCCACGAACGGGTCGGAGACGGTCACCGGACCCGTCGCCAGCACCGTGACGCCCTGCCACAGCCCCATGTCGCGGTCGCGGATGCCGGGTATCCAGTCCCAGCCCACCGTGCAGAGGAACGTCGGGCCGTCCCGCGCCGTCTCGCCGCCGTTCCTGCCGGTACCCGCCGCGACCGTCTGCTCCTCCGGTGCGCCCGGATGCGGCAGCGGCAGTATCCGCACGGCCAGCGCCCCCGCCTGCCCCGGCGTCACATACGCGGTCACGTCGAACAGGCCCCGCGCGAAGGCCCCCCGGACCGTCCCCGCCGGGTGCCCGTTGACCCACACCTCGGCGGCGTAGTTGACGCCGTCGAACCGCAGCCAGACGTGTCTGCCCGCGTAGGACGCCGGAACGGTCAGCGCCCGGCGATACCAATAGGCCGTCCGGCACAGGCTCTCGGGTATCTTGTCCGGCCGGTTGTTCTCCCCGTACAGCGGCTCCGGGTAGACGCCGTCGGCTACCAGCGAGGTCAAGACGGTGCCTGGGACGACGGCCGTGTGCCAGCCGCGCGGCTGGTACTCCGCGCGGGAGACGGACGGGGCAGGCGCAGGCACCTTGGCGGCGTCCTGAAGCTTCCAGCCCGCATTGAGGGAGAGCGGCACAGGCAGGGGCGCGGCGCTGAGGCGGGGCGCGTGGGCGAGGAACACGAAGGTCAGCAGGAGGAGCATCGTCAGGGGGAAACGGTTCATGGTGGGCCTTTGGGGATGTGTTGGAGGGCGAACACAAGGTTCGCCCCTACGGGGGCAGGCGAATGATCGTAGGGGCGCCGCTTGCCGCGCCCTCTTGTGGGGCCGCGCCCTCTTGTGGGGCCGCGCCCTCTTGTGGGGCCGCGCCCTCTTGTGGGGCCGCGCCCCCTTGTAGCGCGCGCCCTCTTGATGAGGGCGCGATGAATCGCGCCCCTACTGGCTGCCGACCCCATGCGTCTGCATCTTCATCGCGTACAGGCCCTTGCTGGCCGTGATGAACAGCGTCTTCCGGTCCGACCCGCCGAAGCAGACGTTGCCGGTCCAGCCCTCCGCCACGGGGATGTGGGCGACCTGCTGGCCCGCCTTATCGAAGACGGTGACGCCGTGGCCTGTCAGGTACACGTTGCCCGCGCTGTCAATCGTCATGCCGTCCGACCCCAGGGTGCAGAACAGGCGCTTCCCCGACAGGCTGCCGTCTTTCTCAATCGCATAGGCATACGTCCGGCCCGCGCCGATGTCCGAGACGTAGAGCGTTTTGCCGTCCGGCGTCCCGATGATGCCGTTCGGCTGGGTCATGTCCGTCGCGACCTGGCGCAATGTCTTGTGGTCGGGCGTGAGGAAAAACACATATTGCCCCGGCTGCTCCATCGGCCCGCGCTTCCAGTAGTCGCGCTTGTAGAACGGGTCGGTGAGGTACAGCCCGCCGTCGGGCCGTATCCAGACGTCGTTCGGGCCGTTGAGCAGCTTCCCGCCGCCGTCCTTGACGATGACCGTGGCCTTGCCTTCGGGCGTGATGCGCCAGAGCTGGTTGTTCTCGTCGGCGCAGGCCCACAGGTCCCCCGCCGCGTCAAAGCACAGGCCATTGGACCGCCCGCACGGCGACAGGAAGACGGACAGCTTGCCGTCCACGCCCCACTTCAAAATCTTGTCGTTCGGCTGGTCGGTGAAGAAGACGTTCCCGTGCGCGTCGCAGGCCGGCCCTTCGGTGAACGAGAAGCCGTCCGCCAGCTTCTCCAGCGCCGCGCCCGGCGCGATGGGGCTTGGCGTCTCCGGGGCCACGCCGGGGCCTGGCGCGGCCTGGACGATTGACACGAGGAGCAGGGCGGCCAGGGCGATGAGGAGAGTGATGTTCATGGTGCCTCCAGTGGCGCGGGACTGAGGAAATGGTTCGCCTTCAGCCAGGCCGCGCAGCGGTCCGGCCAGGCGGCGGGTTCGCCGCCGTGGACGCCCAGGCCGAAGCCGTGGCCGCCCGTCTTCAATCGCAGGAACTCATGCGGGACGTTGGCCCGCTTCAAGGCGTCGGCGAACAGGACACTATTCTGCACGCTGACCGGATCATCCTCCGCCTGCACCAGAAACGTCGGCGGCGTCCGGGCCGTCACCTGTTCATCGCTGGAATAGCGCGTGACCAGCAGCGGGTCGGCGGGGACGCCCAGCAGGTTGTCCCGGTTGCCCACATTGACGACCGGCGGGCGCATCGTGATGACCGGATAGCCCAGTATGAGGAAGTCGGGCCGGCTGCTTTGCCGCGCGACCTCATCCAGCGCCTTCAGGTCCCCCGCGTCGAAGTGGGTGGCGACGGACGACGCCAGATGCCCGCCCGCCGAGAAGCCCATGATCCCGACCCGGTGCGGGTCGATCCCCCATTCCCGCGCGCGGTCGCGCACCAGCCGGATGGCCTGCTGACCGTCCTGAATCGGCCACGGCGTCTCCGCCCGGCTCATCTGGGCCGTCGGCAGCCGGTACTTCAGTACGATCCCCGCCACCCCGTAGGAGACGAACCGCCGCGCCACGTCGTACCCTTCCAGGTCCATCGCCTCCCCGCCATAGCCCCCGCCGGGGCAGATGACAACAGCGGCACCCGTGGCCTTCCCCTTCGGCGGCAGATAGACCGTCAGGGTCGGCCACCGAACACCCGTCACCCAGATGATCTGGTGCCCCGTCTCGCCCTGAAGCACGCTCTTCTCGGTCGCCGTGTCCGCCGCCGTCAGCGGCCTGTCCGGGTAGAGGGCATACGTCACCGGCGGGGCAGCGGCAGCACTGGCGGGTACTTCCTGGGCGAAGCCGCGCCCGGCGAGGCCGAGGAGAAGCAGAGCAAGCGCGAGGCGGGCGAGTTTATGTGGTGTGTGCAATGACATTCTTCACTTCATATGGGCCTCTGGGCCGGTCTGAGTTGGCGTAACCCCGTAAAGATAAAGTTTTGCCCAAAACCCCGAGGCAGCAGTGTTGGACAGGTAGAACGAAAATCTGCCGGGACATACCGCCGCCTCATCCTCATGCCTGACGCTGAAAAAGGTGTGCCCCGCGTAGGGAGAGATATTCAGCCTGGAAGCGAACGCCGCCAGCGTGGGACGGAACAACTGCGGCGGGCAGGAATAAAGGCTTTCGCCCGCGTCAGCACCTTGCCGCGTGTAAATCCATTCAACAGGGCGTTCCCAGCCGGTGGCTTCAGCTTCCAGCCGCCCATTCCCGCGCGACAGAAGCAACCCGATCAAATAGTGAGGCAGGCTGTGTGGCTCTGACGGTGACAGGATGCGCTTGAGCGGGATGCCGTCAGGAAAAAAATCCTGTGGCACCTCCGCGCCTTCGACTCTGGTTTCAGCTTTCAGGCGGTTGAAAACCTCTTCCGTCAGCGGGAGTACCCGCATCCCCAAGTCAGAGAACGAGTTGAACCAACCTACTTTTAAGCCGTGGGCAACCAAATCGGACGCCGAGTAGCGCAGGTGCTGAACGCTGTCCCCATCCACGACCGCCCAACTTCGCAGATTTTGAGTCGAGACGAGGTCACGAAGATACTGAATGGAACACCGGAACCGGACCAGGTTTATGGCGGTCCCCTCGATGATGACGCCGCCTTCCACCTGAGCGATGGCATCAAGGTACTCAGGGTAGGTGGAGAATGCGAACATGGGATAGATGGGCCAGGTGTTGTTCATGTCTCTTCTGCCTGCTCTACGGCCTCTTTCAAGGCACGGGGACAGCCTCGCCCGGCAGCAGCACGCGGAAGCTGCCCGCAACCACGCGGTCATCCTGAGTGTAAGAAGCAGTCCCGAAGTCGTCAAGGTGAATGAACGTGAAACGCTCACGGGCGCTTGGGTCATCAACCTTGACGACGTGGCTGATCTCGATACTGTTTCTTGCGCCTTGTTTTTCTATCCGGCTGCTTTTCAGCGACTTGACGGTAGACTTATCGACGGAAACAAGAATAAACTCCGCCTCCGGGTCCGGCTTGAACCACCGATGCCACAATGACAGACCGGGCAGGCGGTTCTCTTTCTTGGAAACCTGTAGGAATTGAAGGTCTTTCTCCTGATTGTTCGCCGGGAACGAGTGGAGGGAAAGATCGTCCAGGTTCGACGGATACAGCAGCGTGTAGCGCACCCCGTCCGGGAAGGCGGGGCTGGTGAAGCGGCGATACGACGGCTGAGGGGCGGACCTCGGCGCGACCGCGAGGCCGACCACCAGAATGGAGGCGACGGCGGCCAGGAGGTATTTCCAAGGGCGGGGTGTTCTTGACGTTGTCTGCACTGTTTCCTCCAAACGGGGCTTCTAGTGGTCGGCCCCGTGCCGCTCGCGCTGGTGCTGGGCCTCGTCCTCATACGGCTCGATGTGGATGATGGGGTGCAGGTTCGGCAGGGCCGCCCGCAGCTCGTCCTCCAGGTCCTCGGTCAGCCGGTGGGCCTCGACGAAGGTGTGCGTGTCGGCGATCTGCACATGCACATCCACATGGCGGTGCGAGCCGGACTTGCGGGTCCGCAGCTTGTGGAAGCTCAACACTTCGGGGTGCGCTTGCAGAACCGCCGTCAGGGTCTGCTCCTCTTCGGGCGGCAGGGCGGTGTCGGCCAGGGTCCCCATGGCCTCCATCGCCAGGCCGACGCCGACGCGCAGGATCAGGACCGAGACGCCCAGGGCGGCCACCGAGTCCCACCAGGGCATCCCCGTCTGTCGCACCAGGATCAGGCCGACCAGGACGCCCGCCGAGGTCAGCACGTCCGTCTGCAAGTGGTGGCCATCCGCGACCAGCGCGGGCGAGTCGGTTTCGCGCCCCACGCGCAGCAGGTGGCGGGACACGATGACGTTCAGGACCGCCGAGGCGGCCATGACGGCGATGCCCCACCCCAGGCCCGGCAGAGGCCCCGAATGAAGCAAATGCCGGATGGCCTCGCCGATGGCGAACACGCCGCCGACGAGGATCAGGGCCGCCGTCGCCGCGCCCGACAGGTTCTCGATCTTGCCGTGCCCGTAGGCGTGGACGCGGTCCGGCGGCTCGTCGGAGACGCGGATGGAGAGGAAGGCGACGACCGACCCGAACAGGTCGGCGGCGGAGTTGACCGCTTCCGCCAGGATGCCCGCGCTGCCGGTGACCGCGCCGACCACGACCTTCAGGCCGAGCAGGGTGGCGTTGGAGGCCAGCGACCAGCGCGCGGCGTCGCGCTTGCGCCGGGCGGCGACGTCCGGCGGGAGGGTGCCTGCCGGGTTGCTGCCGGCCGGGTTGTTCGTGGAGGTCGTCATTCGTCGTCGGCCTCGGAACCTCTCCCCGCCGCGGTAGCATCTCAGCCTCCCTTAACAGGGGAGGCTGAGATGCTACCGTGGAAGTCTTGCCGGGGACACTGCGTTGGCAGGCACCCAGCCAAAACACGTCAGCCCATCGTGGGCACCGTCCTACCCCCCCTTAACAGGGGAGGGTCGCCGCTCGCGGCGGGGAGAGGTCATCATCTGCTTCTTCACGGCGGGGCTGCTGTACCCGACCAGCTCCATGTAGGCGACGCCGCGAGCCGGCTTCGTGTCAATGTTATCATTGTATGTCGCCAGCGGGAAGGCGGTCACCTGACACATACCCTCCCAGATGCCCGCGCCCGGCCCCAGAATCGGCATTTCCTGGTCTTTGACGGCGGCTGTCAGGTGCAGGCTCAGGTTCTTCTCCGGGAACGTCACCGTCCACCCCAGAGGGTACGTCACGCCGCTCTTCGCGCTCTTCCAAAGCGCCTTCGGGTCCGGCGTGAACACGATATTCTTGGTCACGCTCTGATGCCCGCTCTTATCCATGAACGTCGCCAGCGGGAAGAAGACGCGGCCCGTCGCCAGGTCACGCTGCCGGAAGAACAGGATGTCCGTCCCGTCGTCGAGCTGCGTCCCCCACCAGTCCCAGCCGTTGTTCGAGGCTACCCACGAGTTCCCCCACTGGTGGTCGAACCACCCCAGGCCGCCGGTGATCTTCTCCGGCCCCGCGCCCGTGTCCACCGTCCCACCGACGGCGCAGCGGGTGAGCGAGAAGTAGTACATGTCGTTGGCGCGCTTCAGGCCCGTCTCGCCCTTGCCGCCCACCGCCATGGCGGGCTTCCGCGAGGCCAGGGTCAGGTGAATCTTGTCCGGCCCGCCCGCGTTCAGGTTCAGGTCGAAAGACGTGTTGGTGGCGTTCGTCGCCGCCAGCGTATTTTCCTCCCCGTAGGCCAGGTGGAACGGCGCGCTAACGACCGTGGCCTCCGAACCGATCTTCTGGTGGGGCGCGGGAAGTTTCCCCTGGTCCAAGCCCGCCAGGAAGGCGCGGACGCCCTTGTCATGCGGGTTCTGGGCGGCCAGCAGCGGCCCGAACTGCTTCAAGAGGGCGACCATGCCCGCGTCGGCCAGCGAGTAGGGCCGCTGCGTCTTCTTATCCAAGTCGGTGACGGCGTAGATGAGGTAGTGGGCGCGCGGGATGGGCGAGCCGTCCAGCGGGTTGAAGCCGCTGCCGAACCGGAAGAACGACCCGATCAGGGCCAGGTGCCGGCCCTTCACCGTCGTGACGTGGGCGTTGATGTACCACCACTCGATGTTGACGTCATTGTGTGCCGCCACGCCGAAGGCGGCGGGCTTGGGGGCGACCGGCGCGGCAAGGGCCGCAGGCATGTTCAGGCAAAATGCGAGCAGGAGCGTGTAGAGGAAAAGGCGTGGGCGCATGGGAGCAAGGCTTTCTAAGCGTGACGAGCAGGGCCATTATACCCCGCCGCGCGGCAAGCCGCCTGCCTCCTCGCCTTGACACCGGCCTGGCCTATCGGCTATAGTTGACGGCAATGCGTATCCTAGTGACCAATGACGACGGCGTCCAGTCGGACGGCCTGTTTGCCCTGTTCCATGCCCTGTCAAAGATCGGCGACGTGACGGTCGTGGCCCCCGAGCGCCAGCAGAGCGCGACCGGCCACGCGATCACCCTGCACAAACCTCTGCGGCTCACTCCGACCACCCTGCGCGACGGCGCGGCAGCGTTCATGTCCAACGGCACGCCCTCCGACTGCGCGACCCTAGGCGTCCTGGAGGCGATGGGCGGGGAGGTGGATTTAGTCGTCTCGGGCATCAACCACGGCCCCAATCTGGGCTGGGATCTGCACTACTCCGGCACCGTCTCGGCCGCCATTGAAGGCTCGATCATGGGCAAGCCCGCCCTCGCCGTCTCGGTCGCCTCCTGGGAGAAGGCCATGCACTTCGAGCCGGTCGCCCGCTTCGCCGCTCAGGTGGCGCAGTGGCTTGTTGCCCATCCGCTGCCGCCGAACACCATCCTGAACATCAACGCGCCCAACCTGCCCCAGTCTGAAATCCAAGGCGTGGCCGTGACCACCCAGGGCCGGCGGCAGTACATGGACCGGATCGAGAAGCGCCTGGACCCGACGGGCCGCCCCTACTACTGGCTCGGCGGCTCCCTGGCCGAAGAAGAAGCCGGGGCCGAAGCCGGCTCGGACGTCCGCGCCATCGCAGACGGCAAGATCTCCATCACGCCCGTGCATCTAGACCTGACGGCGTATGCGCTGATGCCGTCACTGAAGGAGTGGGAAAGCGATGGACGGTGAGGCCAGCCGCAGATGAAAGAAATAGATGTTTCCGATCTAGCTGGGATATGGTTCCATGACGTGAAAATCAGCCACATCCGCGTTGACTACGTCAAAAGGGTGGCTGAACTTGAATGCATTATTCCAGTCGGTGATTGGAACTCCCCTAATCGGTACGGCATCACGGAAGGCGAAATAAAAGGCTCGCTCTTTATGACCGGGCTTCTTTATCTTGTTATAGAACCGCCGGATGCCAACTACCCCTACGAGGATAGCGAAGGGATCGAGATCACAAGTGAGGGTTCAGCAACGACAGAAGAGTTCAAAACAAAGTATGCTGATCATCTTTCAGGGCTGCCGCAAGACTTGCCTGAGCAGGCTTTTCTCCACTGGTTCTATGTAGCCGAATGGAACACATTCATCTTTGTTGCTGCGACAGGCATATATTTCCGAGACTGACACAGACTCAGTCCAGACCGCAGAAGATTCCGCAGCCCCAACGATAAGTCTATGACAGACACACTACTCAACCAACAACACCAGCACCCGCGCCCCGTCGTCGCCAAGTTCGGCGGGTCCTCGGTGGCCGACGCCGACCAAGTGCGGAAGATCGCGGCCATCGTCCGGGCGGACCCGCGCCGCCGGTTCGTCGTCGTGTCCGCGCCGGGCAAGCGCAGCGACAAGGACAAGAAGATCACCGACCTGCTGTACCTCTGCCACTCGCTCGGCGAGCAGGGCTTGGACAGCAGCGCCCCGTTCGCGGTCATCAAGGAGCGATATCTGGGCATCGCGTCGGAACTGGGAGTGGCCGGGGCCTGGGAGTGGCTGCGGGACATCGGGCAGCAGATCGCCTCGGGGGCGGCCAAGGACTGGGTCGCCTCGCGCGGCGAGTACCTGAGCGCGCGCATCATCGCCGACTTCCTGGGGGCCGAGTTCGTGGACGCCGCCGACGGCATCCGCTTCGGGGCGGATGGGCGATTCCACGAGGGCGAGAGCTACGCCCGGCTCGGCGCGCGGCTGGCCGCCGTCCCCGAAGACAAGATCGCCGTCATTCCGGGCTTCTACGGGCAGGACGCGTTGGGCAAGATCAAGTGCTTCGGGCGCGGCGGGTCGGACGTCACGGGCGCTATCGTCGCCCGCGCTGTCCACGCCGCCGTGTACGAGAACTGGACCGACGTTTCCGGCCTGCTCATGGCCGACCCGCGCCTGGTCGAGAATCCCAGCCCCATCGAGGAGATCACCTACCGGGAGCAGCGTGAGCTGTCCTACATGGGCGCGACCGTGCTGCACGACGAGGCCGTGTTCCCCGTCCGCGAGGCGGGCATCCCCATCCACATCAAGAACACCAACCGCCCCGAGGACGCCGGGACGCAGATCGTCACGCGCCGGGACTCGCGCGCCACCTCCATCGTCGGAATCGCGGGCCGCAAGGGGTTCGCGACGCTGTTCACCGAGAAGGCGATGATGAACCAGGAGCGCGGCTACGGGCGCAAGGTGCTGGAGATACTCGAATCGCACGGCATCTCGTATGAACACTCGCCGACCTCCATTGACACCCTCTCGGTCATCGTCACCGACGAGGAACTCGACGGCAAGGAGCACGAGGTCGTCGCCGAGATCCGCCGCGTCGTCCAGCCCGACCGCATCGAGGTCCAGCGCGACATGGCGATGCTGGCCGTCGTCGGCCAGGGCATGATCAGCCGCGTCGGCATCGCCGCCCGCGTCTTCGCCGCCTTGGCCGAGGCGGGGACCAACATCCGCCTGATCAACCAGGGGTCGAGCGAGCTGAACATCATCGTCGGCGTCGCGACCGGCGACTACGAAAAGGCCGTCCGCGCCATCTACGCGGCGTTCGTGGAGAAGGAGTGAGCAATGGTCTTGGTGTGGGAAGAAATCAAATGTGAGTTGACGGAGCAGGGGTTTCTTGCCGCCTCGCCGCCCGCGGCACTGAGAGCCAAAGTCCCAGGCGGATGGTTCATCCGAGTCGCTGCTGGAGCGTTCTTCTATCCCGACCCGGAACACGAATGGGACGGGTCTTCGCTGCCGTAGGGGTACAATCAAGTCAGGAGACTGCCTGATGAACACACCGGAAGCAATGCGGACTGACGGCAAACTCGCACAAGAACTGGAAACCTACTACACCCACAAGGCCAAATTGCTCGCAGAGGCCGAGGGAAAGTTCGTCCTCATCAAAGGGGAACAGATCGTCGGCATCTATGAGACCGAGAAAGAGGCGTTCGATGAGGGCCTTCGGCGGTTCCGCATGACGGGCTACCTGGCGCGAAAGATACACCAGGGCGAGAAGACGATCTACATCGGCGGCGGCGGGCCGGAGTATGTTGTCTCGACTCCGGGTGAAGACCCTATGGAACTGACAGAACTGCTCCAGGAGAAGCGCGACGACATCTTACGCATCGCGGGCCGGCACGGGGCCTCCAATGTGCGCGTCTTCGGCTCCGTCAGCCGGGGTGAGGGCGGGCCGGACAGTGACGTGGATATTCTGGTGGACGTCGGCCCAAAGCCGTCCCCCTGGTTCCCGGCGGGGCTGGCCCTTGACCTGGAAGACCTGCTCGGTCGTAGGGTGGATGTCGCCACGCCCAACGCCTTGCACTGGTTCATCCGTGACCGCGTTCTGAGCGAAGCAAAGCCCCTATAAGCCCACTATGTCAACGAGCCGGGATAGCCTATACCTGATCCACATCCGCGAATGCCTGGCGCGCGTCACCGAATACACCTCTGGCGGTCGCGAGGAGTTCATGGAAGACACCAGGACGCAGGATGCCGTCCTGCGGAACCTACAGGTCATGGGCGAATCCACTCAGCGACTCTCGGACGCGCTCAAGGCCGCCAACGCGCAGGTGCAGTGGCGTGATCTGGCGGCCTTCCGGAACATCCTGGTCCACAACTATCTGGGGATGGACCTGGCGCAAATATGGCAAATCATCACGGATGACCTTCCGCCGTTTGAACGGCAGATCGCGGCCATGATCCAGAGCATGAACCCCACCTGATGCAAGTCTCTTCCACATACCTCGTCGTCGGCGCGTCCAGCGGGATCGGGCGCTCGCTCGCGCTGGCACTGGCGCGCGAGGGCAAGCACGTCGCCCTGGTCGGGCGCAGCGAGGAGCGGCTGGCCAGGGTGGCGCGCGAGGTCGTGATGTTCGGCGGGACGCCCCTCGTCCTGGTGTCGGACGTGCGCGACCCAGTCTCCATCCAGGCGGCCGTGGCCCAGGTCGTGCTGCGCGGGCAGCGGATCGAGACGGCGATTCTGTCACAGGGCGTAGGGCTGGGGGTGGACGCCGAGGAGTTCAGCGCGGACACCCTGGAGACCATGCTGGCCGTCAACGTCCTGGGCGTCGCCCGCTGGCTGGAAGCCTTGCAGCCGGTACTGAAAGCCCAGCCGGGCGGGGCAACGGTGGGTGTCGTGTCCAGCCTGTCGGCGGACAGGTCGTTCCCCGGCGCGGGCGCGGGCTACTCGGCCAGCAAGGCGGCCGTCAGCCAGCTCTGCGACGGCCTGCGCGCGCCGTGGGCCGCGCAGGGCATCCGGCTGGTGACGGTCGCGCCGGGCTTCGTCCGCACCCCGATGACGGCCTCGCAGTCCTGGCTGCCGTTCCTGATGGAACCCGAGGACGCCGCGCGTGTTATACTGAATGGTCTGCGTGCCGGGAAGAGCGTCGTCCGGTTCCCGCAGTCGGCGTCGCTGGCGATGGCCGCCGTGCGCCGGCTGCCGCCGCGCGTGCTGGACCTGCTGTACCGCATCCCCGTCGGGGGCGCGGGAACAGACGGCGGCCCGGCATCGTAGACAGACTGTGAGAAACCGAGGAGCATAACCGTAGTGACAAAGACCCCTTCAACGATTTTAACCCTGGCCGCGCTGGCGGCTCTCGCCGTCCCCGCCGCCCGTGCCGACCTCAAGGTGGTGCAGACACTCCACATTGACAGCCCGCAGCTCAAAGCCTACATGGACTCGATGACGCCCCAGCAGCGGGCACAGATGAGCCGTTCCGGCAACCCGCTCCTCAGCGGTGCCCCGCAGGTGACGACTCTGTACCTACGCGGCGGCAAGTCACGCGCGGATGTCGGCGGCGTGACCTATCTCTCGGATGCGGCGACGAACCAGACGACGGTGATCAACCGGCGCAGCCACACCTACACGACCATGCAGACGCCGTCCCCCACAGCGGGCGCGGGCCAGGTGACGGCCACGGTCAAGGACACCGGCCAGACGAAGATGATCCAGGGCCACCCCTCCCGCCACTACCTGATGTCGGCGACATTGGCCGCCCAGCCCGGTACGGTCATCCAGGGCGACATCTGGGCCGCCCAAGACCTCCCCCGGCTCACCCTGCCGGCCAGTAGCCAGGGTCCACTGGCCGTGATGCAGGGCCTGATTCGGAAGGTCAACGGCTTCCCCCTGAAGACGACGTTCGCCGTCACCGGCAGCCCGCTCGGCAGCACGACGGCCACGACCTCGGTCGTGTCCGTGTCCAAGGCCACCCTGCCCGCCTCCGACTTCGCCGTCCCGGCGGGGTACGCGAAGTCCGCCGCCGGCATGGGCGGGGGGCAGTAGGGAAGCAGCAGGAGAAGAGGGCGCAGGCGGAGAAGGAGGGCGCACACGCAGGTGCGCCCTTTCCCCTCTAGCCGCCTAGAGCCGTGCCGCGAAGAACTTCTGCAAGGCCGGATAAACTACTTCGGGCGGCGGGACGTGCCCGTACTGGTCGAACCAGACGATCTGCTTCGGATCGCGGGCGGCCTCGTAAAGCTCTTGCTGGGCGGGGACGACGATCGTCGTGTCTTTGCGCCCCCCCAGCATCAGCAGCGCGCGCGGCGCGATGTGCGGGGCGAAGGTGAGCGGGTCCTCCGGGGCCAGTTGGACGCTAACCTGGTCCCAATCTATGCCCTTGAGGTTCGCCGTGCTGCGCCCGCCGACCTCAGTCCGGTTCGCGGACAGCGTCTTCAGGATCAGCCCCCAATCCCCCCCGCCCGAGATCAGAGCGGTCGCCTTGATGCGCGGGTCTATGCCCGCCGCCACCGTACCAATGATCGCCCCCAGCGAAATGCCCGCCAGGCCGACATGCGCCTTGCTGATGTCGGGCCGCGTCCCCAGATAATCCAGCCCGCGCCGGACGTCTAGCGCTGACTGATGCACCGTCTTCGCCACCTCCTCGGCGGGCGCCAGATCGGACGGTTTGGCGGGCGTCCGCTCGCCCTGCCCGTACTCGTCAATCGCCAGCGAGGCGTACCCCGACTTGGCCGCGAACAGCGCCAGGCCCGCCATGGTTTCCTTGCTGCCGCCCAGCCCATGCAACAGCACCAGGCACGGGGCGGGGTGCGCCGCCGAGGCGCGCGGCGGCGTGAACAGGAGGGCGGGGACGCGCTGGCCGTTCGCGCTGAGGTAGGAAAAGCGCAGCAGGCGCGCGCCGGTGATGGCGCGCGTCTCGACGGTCTTGACGGCCAGGGCGGGATGGGCGTCGTCCGCGTAGGACGGCAAGGCCTTCTGGTAGATGGCGGCCCGGTCTATGGAGATCGCCACCTGGGCGCGGGCGGGGATCATCGGGGCGCAGAGGGTGAGGCACAGGCCGAGAAGCCCCGCCGTCGCGTCTAGTTTCATCGTCATAGCACGTTCCTCAAAATCGCCTGTAACCTCTCGTAATCGTTCGCCATAAGCTTCGCCAGTGTTTGCCCCGCGCGCAGCAGGAACGCCTGATCGTCCGGGTGCGACTCGCGCGCCTGCCGCAAGCAGGCCGCCGCCAATTCATCGGACGGTACACCCGCCAGCGCGCCGCCCGAGGGCAGAAGGATAGACCGCAGAAACGACAGGTCTTCAGTCAAAGCCATCGTTTCACCCGGCGTACACGGGTAGACCCGGCTGTGGATGCGCGGCGGCAGGGGCGGCAAATGCCGGCGCAGCGGCTTGTCGCCGCCCTCGCTGTAGGCGATCAGCAGGCCCGAGAACTCCGTCCGCAGCAGCTCGAATATCTGGGGCTGCCGCTTTCGCATTTCTTCCTCGTCCTCGAACCCCAGCGCGGAGGGACGCCGGTTCGGCTCCAAGGAGGCCGTGTTCGCGCCGTAGACCAGGGCGTAGACGGCGGGGGCCAGCCCCGCCCCCATACTCCTCGACCGTGGCGCGGGATCGTCAAACGGCAGCGCGAACGGGTCATCCTCTTCCTCTAACGCGGCAAACGTCGCGGGCGTCTCCGCCACGGGCGAGGGCCTGCCGATCTTGACGAACGAGCCGAAGGGCGGCGGGTCGTAGAGGCGCGGGACGATCTCGCGCGGCACTTCCAAGCACTGCGCGATGAAAGCGGTCGTCCCCACCTCGATGACTTCGCCGATGGGCTTGTCGGTCACTTCGCGGCCTCGATTTTCAGGTCGCTGAACTGGGCGAAGTTCCAGCCGCTCCCCAGACCGACCAGTCCGGCAGAATAGGCGGTGTCATTAACCGTGCAGACGGTCTTGCCGTCCACGATCCCCGTCACGACCGGGCCACGGAAGGTCAAGCCCAGGGTGTGCCACTGGTTCGCGGAGAAGGGCGTGGTTCCCTGGGCGATCACGGTCTTGAAGCTCTTCAGCACCCACGCGCCGCTGTCCTGGACCCGCAGCGTGTAGCCGGGCGGGTCATCGCGGTTGTCGTTGGGGATGGGGTTGATGCGCCCGTGGATCGAGACCGCCCCCGCATCCTCGATGTAGACAGCGGCGCTGGCCGAGTAGTCTTTCCAGTCGCCCGACCCCAGGAACGTCAGCGGCACGAAGGAGCCGCCCCAGCCGCTGGCGGACTTCGTCGCCGCCTGCCGCAGACACTCCCCGGTCCCGACGGCCTTGGGCGCGATCTCGAAGGCCCCCTCATAGTCGTAATGGTAGCGGGCCTGCGCGCCCAGTTTATACCCCTGGTAATCATCGGCATAGGGCAGTGCCAGGGAGGCATCGGGCGGCGCATCAGGATAGCTGCCCTTGCGCTGGCCGCGCGTCGTGGTGATCGAATAGATGGTATTGGGGTCCAGCGTCAGCGTGAACGCGCCCGCGACGGGCTTGATGTCGCCCGCGTGAACGAACTGCGCCGCCACCGTGCTTTTCCAGACGTGCAGGACGCCCGGCGACAGCCCGTGGACGGCCTGGAAGCGGACCGTCTGCGGGCCAGACGCCGCCTGGGTTTCGGCGATCATGCTGTAATCGCCGCCGCGCGGCGACGCCATGGTCGTGAAGGTGCCGCCGCCCGGCAGGGGGCCGCTGCCGCCGCCGTCCAGGAAACGCCAGCCGGGCTGGACGAACTGGTTGACGTGCGCGTAGCCCCAGACCACCGGCAGCACCTCGTAGTGGCCACTCCAGGGCGAGATCGCCCGGATCATGCCGACATCGGGGTAGGACGAAACGGGGTAGTAGGACCAGACCAGGTTCCAGACCATGTCTTTGGTGATCTTGGTCCTGATGTAGTTGGTGTTGAAGGCGTTGACCAGCGAGATCTCCGCCTTGAACCCGAGCGGCCCGTGCTGATCGCCGGGGAAGTAGTTGTGCAGCTCGGTGTCCCACAGCGGCTTGCCGGTCTTCAGGATCGCCTCCGAAGCGACGGCGGGGTTTTCCGACCAGGTGACGTGGCCGGCGTAGACGTTGATGGAGCGGGCCAGGGCGGGGTCGGTCAGCGACTCCTGGGCGCTGTTCAGCCACGGCTGCCCCCAGTCGTCCGAGGCGACGAGTTGGACGGACGACAGACCGGCGGCGTCCAGGGCCTCGCGGAACCCGATGTACCAGGACTTGTTGTAGCCCCGCTCGTTCTTGCCGCCGACGCTGACGATGTCCAGGTTGTGGTACTTCTTGGCCCCCTGGATGAACTTGATGTAGTAGTCCATCATGTCGGGCGACCAGAAGTTGCCGTTGCCGACCCAGCCGGGCGCACCCCAGGCCAGGCAGTCCAGCGTGATGCGCGGGTCACGCGCCTTCGCCTGTTCCATCAGCCACCACTCGAAGCCGCGGTTATAGTTCTCGTCGCCCCGCACATGCATGTGGCTCGGCTCGGAGCCTTCGGTGGAGTTGACATCCCCGCCCACCTCCACCTTGAGTTCGTTCAGCGACGCCCCGAACTGCGGCTTGAACAGATAGTCGAGGATCTGTTTCCTCTGCGATTCGGGATAGTCCGGCAGCAGCCGGCTCGTGTTCCCCCCGCCGCTGACCGCGCCGAAGCCCTCAAAGGCCCGCCCGGCAGCGGCCCCGTCCAGCGTGATTGTCAGGGGCGTAGCCGCCGGGGCAGTCTGCGCGCTTGCGGGCAGCGCGGCCATGCCGAGTGTCAGGGCGGCGAAGGCCGCCGCACAAAGGTGTTTCGATAGGGAGTTAGTGTATGTTTTCATTGAGTCTTTGCCATGAATAAGTTCGCGAGAAGCATGATCAGTGTCCAACCGGAACACACAAAGAACAGCAGAAGAACGGTATAGAACACATAGCGGGTCGTTCTTTTCGTCTGATTGGCACGGTACGCCGTGCGGGCTTCTTTGTCCTCCTCCGTCTCTTTCCAGAAGTCCTCGTCCCCCGTCCACTCAGTGGGTGCGATGTGTCTGGGCTTGCCCCGCTTCAGACGTGGCAGAACCGCCGGCCGCTGCCATTGGTCCGGTGCCTGCCACCCCCGCCCCACCTCCACCAGTCTTAGCTCGGCGCGCTGAAGTTGGATTGCGGCCAGTCGGTTCTCTTCTTCCGCTAAACCGATTTGCGCCTGTTCCTGCGCCAGCAAGCGTTCCTCTTCCAGCCGCCGCGCCCGGACTTCGACCAGGAGCCGCTGGACCTCCTCGACGGGGATGTCCAGGCCCTCGGCCACGTCCGGTACGGCGGGATGGTCGGTCAGGCCCGTCTGCTCGACGCGCTCCCGCTGCCACAGGTCAATGACGGCACGGGACTCGTCCGCCGTCAGGCGCTGCGCCCGGAGCTGGGATTGAGGCGGGAGGTTCGGGTTGTCGTGTCGCAGGCCCATTGCCATTGTTATACCCGATGGAGGCAGGCGACGAGTCCAGGGGGCGTCATATGGACATCAGACCAGGGCATTAATACGGGAGGGCGGGGGGACCCCGCCCTCCTCCCGATTTCCGCCCTCCTTATCCCCGTCCTACCCCGGCGTCCGCGCCGCTGGATACCGGAACCGCACCTCGCCCGGAGCCGCCTTGTCGCCCGGCTTGCCGCCATCGTACTTGCCTTCCGGCCCGGCGCTGTAGACGACAAACCCGTCCGCGCCCTCCCGCCGGTACAGGAGCGGCTTGCTGGTATAGGGGTCAACGAACGGCATGGGGAGCGCCTCCGGGAACGTCCCCGCCTTCGCCCGCGCGGCCATAACAGCCGCGCCGGCCAGTGTCACCTCCTCTTGTGTGACCCGGCGCGTCTCGTTCCCCTCGACTTTGGTGAACGTGGGCAGGACGGTATCCGGGAGCAGGGTCAAGACAGTCGGGTGCGCGGCGTCCGAGGCGGCGGCATCCTGTTCAAACGCCTGACGGCGCGGGATGGGCGTCAGGTCGGACGCGGCGATGAGAAAACGCATTCGGGTGAGGATGATCGCCTCGCTCTCGTCCAGCCAGTCCTGCGTCAAGCGGCGTTCGGCGGGCGTGCCCGGCGTCAGCCGCTTCAGTGAGGGGTCGTTCGCGTTGACGAGGAGCCGCGCCATGCCCGGCAGGCCGTCTTTCTTTAAGCCTTCGCGCATCTTGCGAAAGGCGACCGTCGGGACGGCGATCTCTCCGGTCAAGGCGTAGCGCAGGGACAGGCGCGGGCGGACGGGTCCGAGCGCCTGACGCACCGCCTCGGCCACGGCGGCGTCCGGCCCGGCCTGGTCCAGAAGGGCGCGCATCCCGTTGAGCGTGATCGCCTCGCAGGCGTTGCCGACGAGGTAGCTGAGGAGGATGGGGTCGGACGCAGCGTGTTCGGCGACACGCAGGCCGCGTGCCTGGTTCCTGACCGCCTCCACATACTTCCCCTGCGCGGCCAGCAGGAACGTCTCGGTTTGTACCAGCCGCGCGGCCTCGCGCATCCTCTGGAACTCAGGGAACAGGACGCCGTAGCCCCGTGACCAATCGCGCGTCCAGACGCACTGGGGCCGGTCCGTCGCCTGGTGCAGCAGCCCCCAGACGTCTGGGCGGCTGTCATAGACCTTTTGCACGGCGGCGATCTGCTCGGGCGTGTAGGTGTGGTCCCCCGTCAGCGGCTGGGCGTAGACCGGCAGGTCCACGGGCCTGTCGCGGAGCAGTTGGAACAGCTTCGTGTACAGCGGCGCGGCGTTCGACTCCTCCGGCGGCAGCGGCCTTTGCAGGCGGGCGGGGTCGAGCGAGAAGCCGTCTTTCGCGACTTCGGCCCGCGCCCGCGCGAGGTCGGCGGGTCCGGACATGATCTGCCGACGCAGGGCAACGCTGCGCGGGTCGGTCGCGGTTTCCAGTCTGTGCAGCACGCCCATCGGGTCGCGCCCGATCTGTTCGGCCGTCTGGGCATGGGCGGTGCCGGTCAGCGTGAGGAGGGCAAAGGCCGCCAGCGGCCGGCAGCATTTTATAGGTGACATGGGGCGGATTCCTTCCGGGCTGTTCGTCAGGAACTATAACGCGCCGGACAGCGGAAAGGGTGCGCCTTGACAAACAACAAAATAAATGGCATTATACTTTATAATACAAAGTTCTTTGCAAAACCTAGAAGGAGATGCCATGAAAGTCAAGATGATCCTGCCGGCGCTCACCGAGGCCATCAGCCCGTTCTGGAGGCCCATCAAATACTCCCTCTTCCCGCCGCTGGGGCTGGCGACTCTGGCCGCCTACTGCGACGGGGACGAAGTGACGCTCCAGGATGAACACGTCGAGGTTCTTGACCTCGATGACAGCCCGGACCTGGTGGTCATTCAGGTCTACATCACGTCCGCGCGCCGCGCCTACGAGATCGCCGACCTGTACCGCCGTCGCGGGGCCTACGTCGCGCTCGGCGGGCTGCACGTCACCTCCCTCCCCGACGAGGCCGCCGCCCACGCCGACAGCATCTTCCTGGGGCCGGGCGAGGACATCTGGCCCGCCTTCCTCGCCGACCTGCGCCAAGGCCGCCCGCAGCCGCGCTACGAGTCCCGCGTCCGCACCCTGGTGGGAGCGCCCCCGGTCCGGCGCGACCTGATCAAGCGCAGCCTCTACCTCGTCCCCAACTCCATCGTCGTCTCCCGAGGCTGCCCGCACACCTGCGACTTCTGCTACAAGGAGGCTTTCTACCAGGGCGGGAAGTCGTTCTACACGCAGGGGGTGGACGACGCCCTGGCCGAGATCGCCCGCCTGCCGGGGCGGCACCTTTACTTCCTCGACGATCACCTGTTCGGCCACCCCCGGTTCGCGTCGGCGCTGTTTGACGGGATGCGCGGGATGGAGCGGCTGTGGCAGGCGGCCGGCACGGTCAACTCCATCCTGAAGCCGGGGCTGCTGGAAAAGGCCGTCGAGTCCGGGCTTCGCAGCCTCTTCGTCGGCTTTGAAACCCTCAGCCAGACGAACCTGCGCGAGTCGCACAAGTTCCAGAACTTGAACCGCGATTACGCGCAGGCGATCCGCCGACTCCAGGACTGCGGCGTGATCATCAACGGCAGCTTCGTGTTCGGAATGGACGATGACGACGAAGGCGTGTTCGACCGGACCGTGGACTGGGCCGTGGCGCAGGGGATCGAGACGGCGACGTTCCACATTCTCACCCCCTATCCGGGGACGGGCCTGCACCAGCGGATCGCCGCCGAGGGGCGCATCCGCACGGAGGACTGGGATCTTTATGACACCCGGCACGCGGTCTTCGAGCCGGCGAAGATGTCGCGCGAGGCGCTCGAAGCCGGCTACTGGCGGGCCTACCGCGACTTCTACCGGTGGGGGGCGATCTTCCGGGGGGCGTCGGCCCACGACACGGCGGCGGGTCGCCTGCGCCACCTCGCCTATTCGGCGGGCTGGAAGAAGTTCGAGCCGCTGTGGGACGCGATTATCCGGGCCAAGCGGGCGTCCGCGATGCTGCCCGGCCTGGAGGCGATCCTGCACGGGTTCGGCCTGCGGATGCCGCGCCCGGCCCTGCCCGCCGACGCCGCCGGAGGAACGGGGGTAAAGACGGAGGCGAAGGCAGCAGGTTGACTTTACGCGCGGCGACTGGCTACAATGAGTCCATCATGGACTCCATTCCGGCCCCACTCACGCTTTACCTTGACGTGCCCGCGCTCCTCCTGGCCCCCATGCAGGGCCTAACCGATGCCCCCATGCGGGCCTTCCAGGGCGAGTCGGGCGCGTTCACCTTCGCCGTCTCCGAATTCCTGCGGGTCAACGCCGACATCCCCCCGCCCAAGGTGTTCCGCCGCCACGTCCCCGAGCTGTCGGAGGGCGCGCGGACGCGGAGCGGGATGCCCGTCCAGGTGCAGCTTTTGGGCGGCGATGCGGGCCGCATGGCCGAGTCGGCGGCGGCGGCCTGCGCGGCGGGGGCGCAGGCCATAGACATCAACTTCGGCTGCCCCGCCCCGACGGTCAACCGCCACGACGGAGGGGCCACCCTGCTGAAGCACCCCAAGCGCATCCGCGAGATCGTCGGGGCCGTCCGCGCCGCCCTCCCCGCCGATGTCCCCGTCTCGGCCAAGCTGCGGCTTGGCTGGGACTCCTCCGACGTGGTGCTGGAAAACGCCGACATGGCGGCGGAGGGCGGCGCGGCCTGGCTGACGATCCACGGGCGGACACGCGCCCAGGGCTACACCCCGCCCGCCTACTGGGGGCCGATCGGGGCGGTCCGCGCCCGGCTCGGCATCCCGGTCGTCGCCAACGGCGACCTCTGGACGGCCGCCGACCTGCGCCGCTGCCGCGAGGAGACCGGCTGCGTCCACTTCATGCTGGGGCGCGGGGCCTTGGCCGATCCGCGCCTGCCCTGCGCGGCGGCGCGCGTCCTCGGGCTGGCCCCCGGCGACCCGGACGAGTCCGCCGGGGCGGGAGCCTTCTCCGACTGGCTCCCGCCCCTGCGCCGGTTGGTGGCCCTGACGGAGATGCTGGAAGGCGGCCTGACCCCGCAGATGGTCTGCCGCCTGAAGCAGTGGCTGAACATCGCCCGCCACCGGGGGACGTTCACCGCCTTCGACGCGGTCAAGCGGACGCGGACGCTGGAAGAATTCTTCGAGGCGCTGTGCGGGAACCCGGCTTAACCGGAAGGGCGAACGCGGATCAAGGAGGGCGCACCCCCGTGTGCGCCCTCCTCTTCCTTCTTGGTCTTCCTGACTATCCTCCTTGCCTGCGCTTCCCTACAGCACCACCTCCCGCTTTGTCTCCGCGCTCCGGTACAGGCCGTCCAGAATCGCCATCACGTCAAGCGACTGCTCGGCGGGGACGGGGGACGGGCGGCCCTCCGCGATGGCTTGGGCGAAGACTTTGCACTCCTCGGCGTGCGCCTCCAGGCCGTGGGGCTTCATCAGCAGCGACGTGTTGAGCTGCTGCTGCTGCTTGTTGTCGCCCATGAAGAACTCATTGGACGGCCAATGCGACCCGCCCTTGTCGCCGTAGAGCCACATCTGCATGTCCTCGCCGGTCGTCTTGTGGTGCAGCAGCCACGACACCTCCAGCACCAGGGTCGCCCCGTTCTCGAAGCGGACCATCGCCGCCGCGAAGTCCTCCACGTCCGCGTCCTCGCTTGGGATCGCCCCGCCCCAGACACTCCACGCGCCCGGCTGGTGCAGCAGCTTGTCCTGCGTCACGCCCGAGACCGTGACCGGCTTGGGGTTGCCCATCATCCACAGTGTGAGGTCTAAAATATGGACCCCGATGTCGATGCACGGCCCGCCGCCGCTGTGCTGCTTTTGCAGGAAGCTGTCGCGGGTCGGGCAGAGCTGGCGGCGCAGCATCCACGACCGCGCGTGGTAGATGTCGCCCAGAGCGCCCGTCTCGATGTGGGCCTTCAGGGCACGCCCCTCGGGCGTGAACCGGAAGTGCTGGGCGGTCATCAGAGTCTTGCCGCTCTTGTCGCGGGCGGCGATCATGTCCCGGATGTTCTGCGGCGTCGGGGCCAGCGGCTTCTCGCAGAGGACGTGCTTGCCGTGTTCCAGCGCCGCGATGGTCAGGGGCGTGTGGTACATGTTGGGTGTGCAGATGTCCACGATGTCGATGTCCGGGTTTTTGAACAGTTCCCACGAGTCCTCGTAGCGGAGGGCTGGGTCAATGCCGTGCAGATCGCCGAGCCGGTGTAGGGCCTCGGGGGCGATGTCTCCCATGGCGTAAAGTTCGGCGTGGGGGCTGTCCTTCCAGCCGGGGAAGTGCGTCGCGGCGATGCCGCCGACGCCGATGACGGCGACTTTCAGTGTCTTGGTCATGGAACGGGTGTCCTTTAGGGTGGTCTGCCTGCCTGTTCGCGGCGGTGGGGGCGGAGTCCTCCTAATGCGCGGCGAGCGCCGCCCCGATGGCCTTTTCCAGTGCGAGCGTGGGGCCGTCATAACCGGCGATACCGGCGGAGACCTTGCCGTCCCTGCCGATGACGTACTGGACCGGGAGGCTGCTCACCTGGTACAGCGTGGCCGCCACGTCTTTCCCCGGCGGCGACGTATCCACAGCGAAGCGGAGCGCGTCGTACTGCGGGTGCCGATGCAGCCACGCCCGAAACGAGTCTTTGCTGTCCATGACGTTGACGGCCAGCACGACCACGCCTTTGTCTTTGAACTCAGCCGCCACGGAGTTGGCGTGCGCCATGCCCCGCACGCACGGCGGGCACCAGGTCGCCCAGAAGTCAAGTACGACCACTTTGCCGTGGAAATCCGACAGCCGGAGCGGGGTCCCGTTCCGGTCTTCCGCGCGGAAATCCGGGGCTACGGCACCCGCCGGGAGCGGCAGTTTGGGGATGATCCGCCGCGCCTCTTTGGGAGGGGCGTAGGCGAATTCGGCGGCCCGCATCGGCGCGTTCAGATTGATGTTCTTCAGGGCCGCCTCGAACATCCTCGGCGTGCCGTCCGGGTTGGGGATGTAGAAGGTGCCGACCTGCCGGTGGATCAAATCATCCTGACCCACATATAGCCAGGCCGTGTAGCGGATGCCGTCCTCATTGAAGTCGTGCCGGAGGACCTGGTAACCCTGTCCGTCCCAGACACGCCTGCCGTCGTACTTGAGCGTGGCGGCATCCATGTCGCCGCTCTTGAGTCCCTGCTCCAGCCCGAAGAAGGATTGAACGGGGGTTGCAGCCGGCCCATCAATCATGCCGCCACCGGCCGGGTCCGCCGGATCGGCCCGGTACTCGCTCTTGCTGCTGTCCGGGAAACGCCACAGGGTCTTGCCGTCCGAGGCGACTGAGGTGAGCGCGGCCCCCGTGTGGGCATCTTTAGTGACAATGCGAACGTAGTTCGGCTTCATCAGGCGCACCGTGGCCGCGACGGGCTTGCCGTCCGTGTCAATCCCGGTCAGGTCGGCGGTCATGGTCCGGGCGCTTCCGGTGGCCGCCGCCACCTTGAGCAGCAGGGCCTCTACCCTGGGGTCCGCCTGCGCCGTGCCCGCAGTCACCGTCATCAGGACGGCGACGCAGACCGATAAAAGCAGCCGCGATCTGTTCATGGTCTTCTCCTCCAGGATCTGGTTTCACGGCTTTGCGGGCCACTGCCCAACCGCCTCCATCATTTCTGCATTCCAGCGAATCTCGGTGTCAATGCGGGCGAGGCTGTGCCGCGTCGCCGCCCGCACCCAAGGCGACAGGTTCTCGTACCGGTCCAGGTCGGCGTAACCCGCCAGCAGGTCGGCGCGCGCTTTGTTCAGCCGCGCGTGCCGTTCTTCCAGAAGCGCGACCCGTTCCCCCGGCGGCAGGTGGCGGATGAAAGCCAGGCCGAGATCAATGGTGCGGCCCTCCGTCGGCGCGGCTCGGCAGGTCTCGCGCAGCAGTTTCAGGAACACCGCGCGGCCCGGCTCAGTGATACGGTACACATAGCGCGGGCGATTGTTCTCGGACTGCTCGACGTTGCTCTCCAGAATCAGCCCTTCTTTTTCCAGCGCCCCCAGCGCGTGGTAGATGGACCCGTCCTTGATCTGCGCCCAGCGGTCCACCCCCCAGAGGTGGGCGGTCGCCTTGATCTCATAGCCGTGAGTGTCGTTCTCGTAGACCAGGCCCAGCACGAAAAGCCGAACAGACATAAAGCGGCCCTCTTACGGCCGGGCAGGGTGAGGCACGGCATGTGGGTATACTAAAGTTTGAGTATACACACATACGCCGCAATTGTCAAGCGCGGGGAAGGCCCGGCGTTAAACCGCCGGTCTACACGGATGGGACCCAGCCATAAATGGCCGGCTGCATGGCGGGCCGGGGCCGCACGCCGGACCTAGACGCTTCGGGGGCCGGGCGACACTCAGGCAAGAGGTCTACTGCTGATCTGCCGCCGGGACAGGGACAGGGATGGTAGGATACCGGAACCGCACCGCGCCCACGAGCGATTTGTCCCTCGGCCTGCCGCCGTCGTACTTGCCGTCCCGCCCCCCACTGTAGACGACGAAGCCGTCCGCGCCCTCGCGCCGGTAGCCCAGCGGCTTGCCGGTGTAGGGGTCGGCGAACGCGCCCGGCAGAGCGTCGGGGTACGCCCCGGCCTTCGCCCGCTCCGCCAGCACGGCGGCTGCCGCGCGGGTGACCTGGCGGGACGCGGCGGAGCGCATCGGCACGGCGCTCAGGATGTCGAACTGGAGCGGCGAGAGACGCCGGGAGATCTCCTGCACCAAGTCATCCGACGGTGCCTGCGCCTCCTGGCCCGCCCGCGCGAAGGCGGCGGCCTCGCCGGACGTGTCTATCCGGCGGATCGCCGCGCGCATCGTGTGGAGGTAGTTCGCTTCGGCGGCGTCCAGCAGGCTCGCATAGAAGCGCCGGTCTCGGGGCGTGGGCGTCGCCGCCGGACGCGGCGCGGAGGTGTCGCCGCTGACGAGGCTCCCCAGCGCGGCAGGGCCGCCGCGCCGGAGCAGGGAGAAACTGGCATCGGTGATCGCCACCTCGCCTCTCAGAGCGGGGCGCAGGGACAGGCGCGCGGACCGGCCCGACACTGCCTGCTCCACCTGCGCGTCCACGGCGGCGTTCGGCCCGGCCAGGGTCAGGAGGTCCTGCATCCCACTCGTCGCGATGGCGTTTATGGCCTCCGCCACCAGGTAGCTGACCAGAGTCGGCTGCCCCGCCGCGTGTCCGGCCACCCGGTAGACACGCCCTACCGTGACGACCGCCTCACCGTAGCGGCCCCGCTCGGCCTCCAGGACGCCCTCCGTCTTCAATTCCCGCGCCGTTTCGCGCAGGCCGGCGTACTGCTGGAAGGGGGGATTGAGCGCGTCCGTCGCCCAGTCCTGGGCGAAGACGCACTGCGGTCGGTCGGTCGCCTGACGCAGCAGGGCGAAGACCTCCGGGTTGTCGTCGTAGATCTTTTGGATGCGGTCGAGCTGGGCGGGCGTGTAGGCGAAGCGGGCGGAAAGCGTCTCGGCATAGATCGGCAGGCGCACCCGCCCGCGCCGCAAGGCTTCCGCCTTCCGGTACAGCGGCGCGGCGTTCTGGCCGTCCGGCGGCAGCGGCCGGTTGAGCTGGGCGGGGAAGACCGCGATGCCTTCCTGCCGAGCAAAAGCGCGCTCGCGGGCCAGGGCGGCGGGTCCGGCGGCGGCCTCCCGCCGCGCGGCTCGGGCCGGCGGGGAGGGTGAAGTCTCGAGGAAGCGCAGGAAGCCGACCGGGTCTTTGTCCAGGGCGGGCGGAGGCGCGGCACAGGCCAGGCCGCCGCAGAGGGTGAGGGCAGCGGCGAGGGCTGCGCGTAAGGAGTAAGCGTTCATGGGGGCGTGTTCCTCTGGAAGATACAGGACGCGGAATGCAGGGCTAGGAACGAGTGATTGAAATCACTCGCTGATTGGGACCTGTCCGGGGGACAGAAGGCAGGGGAGACGGAGGGGATGGCGGCGGCCTTTACCACTCACTTGTCCCTTGGACAAATCCAGCGTCAGCGAGTGATTTCAATCACTCGTCCTGCGTGTCCTGCTCCCGCCTGCCTCAGTTCGGCACCGCAGGCACCGGGATGGCCGGGTAGCGGAACAATGACTCCTGGCCCGGCACCTTCCCGCCCGGCCTGCCGCCGTCGAAGTGCCCGGTCGGCCCGGCGCTGTAGACGACGAAGCCGCCGCCCTCGCGCTTGTAGAGGAGCGGCTTGCCAGTGAACGGGTCCGGGAAACCCTGGGGCAGAGCGGCCGGGTACGCGCCGGCCCTGGCTTTCTCGCCGAGCAGGGCGGCGGCGGCCAGCGTCACCGCCTCGCGGGCCTGAGTGCGGGTATCGTTCTGGTCTACATTGCTAAAAACAGGCGTAAGGACATCAGCAAACAGGTGGACCATGCCAGCGGGATCATTGGCGTCTCCCGCCACGCGCTTACTCACCGCCTCATAGATGGCGCGGCGGGCGGGCGGCGGCTGATCGCTCGCCGTGACCAGCGGACGCATCCGGCTCAGGAAGTCGGCCTGCCAGGCATCGATCAGGTCGTGCAGATGCGCCCGCTGTTCCGGCGAGACCTGTACCTTGTGTGCCTCAGCGTCCGAAAAGCCGGCCGCATCAAGCGCCGCCTCGACTCCCCTGCCTTCTGCGGAGTGCATCTGCGGAAAGACGATGCAGTCGAAGCTTACCTCCCCCGCCATCGCTTCGCGCAGAGACAAACGCGAATGTTCGGCGTCAACCGTTTGTCGCACGGCGGCGTCAGCGGCAGCATCCGGTCCGGCCAGTACCAGAATGTTTTGCATCCCGGAGAGCGTGATGGACTCACTGGCAACGCCGACAAGATACGGCAGCAGGAGATGATCGGAGGCCGCGTGTTCCGCGATACGAAAGCCCCGCGCCTGATTGGTGACCGCCTCCTGATACCGACCGTCCCGTGCCAGCAGGTAGCTCTCAGTTTCGATGAGCCGTGCCGCCTCGCGCATCGGTAGGTACTCCGGAAACTCCAATCTCGTGCCTTTATTCCAGTCCCGCACGAACACGCACTGCGGCCGGTCGGCGGCCTGATGCACCAGCGTCATCACGTCCTGCCGGGCGGCGAGCATCTTGCGGACGGTGGCGATCTGCTGCGGGGAATAGGTATGAAAGGCGTACATGCCTTCTGCGTACTTTGGCAAGCCCATCGGCCTGTCGTGGAGCAGCTTTGTCAGCTTCGTGTAGAGCGGTGCGGCGTTTTGGCTGGGTGGCGGCAGCGGCTTTTGCAGTTCGGCGGCGGTGAGCGGGATACCCTCCTGACGAGCCGACGCTTCTTCACGCGCCAGATGAGCCGGACCCGCCGCGATGAACTCACGCATCGCGGACTGCACCCCCAGTAGGCGCACGACCAGCACAATGCCGACGATACAGACGACGAGGACGCAGGCCGCGCCCAGGCCGATGAAGACACGTCTCATGGGAGTATCTCCTTCAAGGCGGCGCGCGTAGCGGGGCAGTCGTCTTCCGAGCCGGGCGGCACGGCCTCTAAATCCTCGACAAGCCTGTGCAGGTCGGCGGGCGTGTCCAGGTCGTACCACGGCGGCGTCAGATGGACGGACAACCCGAGCGTGCCGGCCTTCGCCAGTGTCTGGGCCAGCACCGACTCGGTACTCCACGCAATGCCCTCAAACAGGGCGGGCTGCGGGGCGCGCAGGCCAATCAGGAAGTAGCCGCCGTCGTCGGCGGGGCCGAGGACGACGTCATAAGAGGGGACAGCGGCGAAGGCCTCGCGCAGCAGGGCGGGCGGAAGGTGAGGGCTGTCCGCGCCCAGAATCAGGCAGGGGGCGGGGACGCGGGCCATGCGCGCGCCCAGGTCGCCCCCTCCCTGCGCGGCCCAGAGGACATTAGCCGGGGCGAGCGGCTGGAGCAGGGCACGGTCGCCGCTATGATAGACGGTGACGGGCAGACCTTGCCGGGCGGCCTTGTCCAGCGTGTCCCTGACGAAAGCGGCGGCTAGTCGGGCGGCCTGTCCGTCGCTCAAAGCGGGCCGCAGGCGGGTCTTGACCTGGCCCGGCACGGGTGCCTTGGCGAAGACGGCGAGTGTAAGATCAGCGCCCATTGGGCACAGTATAGCGGCCCGCCGCCGGGCTGTCAAGACGCGCTCCCGCCCGCACCCGCGTTGACACCCGCCCGCCGCGTATGCTAGAATGCAAGGAGAACGCCGTTGATCCCATTGCGAGACGACCAGCCCACCAGCGCCTTCCCCCTCGTCACCGTCCTGCTGATCGCCCTGAACGTCCTGGTGTATGTCGGCCAGCAGGTCCTCCCGCTGGAACAGGTGTGGGCGCTGGTGCCCTACGCGGTCACGCACAACGCTGACCTGAACGGGGCGTTCGCCCACATCGGGCCGGGCGGCGTCGCACACCTGATCCACCCGCCGCCGGGCGTCACGATCCGGCTCGGCCCCGGCGACATCCCGTTCGGCCCCAGCCCGCACCCGGTCTGGCTGACGATCTTCACTTCGATGTTCCTGCACAGCGGCCTGCTGCACATCGGCGGCAACATGCTGTACCTGTGGATCTTCGGCAACAACGTCGAGGACGTGCTGGGCCGGGGCCGCTTCCTGCTGTTCTACTTCGCCTGCGGCCTGGCCGCTTCGGCGGCCCAGATCGGCATTGATCCGAACTCCTTGATCCCGAACGTCGGCGCGTCCGGGGCCATCGCGGGCGTCCTGGGCGCGTACTTCATCCTGTACCCGAACGCGCGCGTCCTGAGCATCGTGCCGCTCTTCTTCATCGGGTTCCTGGCGCAAGTCCGGGCGTTCTGGGTGCTGCTGCTGTGGATCGTGCTGAACGTCTTCCAGGGTCTATCGGGCCTGGGCATGATGAACGGCGGGGGCGTCGCGCACTTCGCCCACATCGGCGGCTTCTTCGCGGGACTTGTGCTGATTTTGCTGCTCGGCGGGCCTCGCCTGGCCGACCGGCAGCACCAGCGGGCCTCCTACCCCCCGCCGTGGCGCGCGTCTTAGCGCCGGGCCATTGATGGCAGGCCATTGACAGAACGCGGTAGGGGCCTTATAATCTACCTGATGATCTACTCGGGAGGGTGAAGCGGTGACACTGGATCTACAAGCGGCCCTGCCGGAAGACCTGGCGCGGCGCGTCAAGGCCGGCGCGGAAGAGCGCGGCGTGTCAACATGGGACTTCCTGAGCCTGCTCATCGGGCTATCCCTGCTCCCGCAGATGCGCCTGTCGGAAGACTGCGCCCTGCGCGACCTCTCCGATGAGGTAATGGCCTACTTCCAGCGGCGCGCGGCGGACATGGAGCGCGAGAGCGGCAAGGCCGCCCAATGGATACCTGGGGTGAATGACTACCGGGTCCCGCAGTCGCAGGAGGAACTAGGGCCGCGCGTCAAGCCACCGCCTGGAAAGACTATCAAGGACATGCTGCCCACGGAGCCGTGGCCTGGGGACGAGACGGACGAAGAGCTGCTGGCCGCCCTCAAGGCGATGAGCTGATGTCGCAGCTATTGGATACCAGTATCCTGCTTGCTTATGTCCGCCGCGGCCTGCTGTTGGCCTGGATCGAGGCGCAGTACGCGCTGACGACCTCTGCCCTGACGCCTTCTATCAGCATTGTTACGCAGGGTGAGATGCGTGCCCTCGCGCTCCGGCTGGCACGGGGCGCGGCGAAGGTTCAGCGCCTCAACCAGTTGTTGAGCCTGTTTATTGTCGTGCCCTTGCCCATCGCAGGCGTCATAGATGCATACGCCCGGATAGACCACTGCTGCGTTCAGAACGGCCTCGCCGTCGGCAAGAACGACCTGTGGATCGCGGCCACCGCGAACGTCACCGGCGCGGCGATCCTCACGACCGACCGCGATTTCGACCCGCTGCACGGGGTGTTCCTACAGCGGGATTGGGTTGACCCGGCCAGCCGCCTTTAGCCGCCGTCCTGATGCTCGCCGGCCGCGCACCGAGAACCACTTTTTGATCAAACCGAACCTCATCCTCTCCCTCCTCATCGCCCTCGGCCTGCTCGGCGGGCTGGCCTCGGCGGGGCACCGCTGGCAGGCCGAGGCGCGCAACCGGCGCGTCGAACTGGTCGTGGACTACGGCGACGCCCAGGCGCTCGCGAACACGACCCGGAGGCAGTTGGACGACGTCTTGCAGCAGCTCCGGGCGGCGGGCATCACGACGGTCGCCGTCACCGAGGACACGCTGGGGACTCTGAACGCGAACGGCGTCGTCACCTATCAGCGGGACGGCGACGAGACGGTCTTGACGTTTGCGCCCGGATTCCCGACCGAGCGGCCGCGCGTGGTCCAGATGCTCCGGCACAAGGCACCCGGTTTGGACGTCACGCCGGAGGGCGCGGACGGGCTGCGGGTCGGGTCGCCCTGGCCGCAGTTCAGCACCCTCCCCATCGGGCTGGGCGCGGACGCCGTGGACGCCGTCAAGCGGAACGGCCTGCTGGTCGCGCCGCGCCTGGTGAACTTCACCGGCGTCACCCAGGACAACATCGCCTGGGAGCTGGCACAGACGAAGCGGCAGTGTGCGGACGCCCAGGGCATCGGGCCGGTCATTTTCGCCGGGTCGTCCGTCCTAGGCAACCGGGGCCTCATCAAAGCCACATCGGACGCCCTGGCCGCGGAAGGGCTGACCTACGGCAGCGTCGAACTGGGCAAAACGCTCGGGGATGAGGATTTGTCGCGCATGGCCGCCGCCGACACGGTCCGCGTCCACAGCATCGGGACCGACGAGATGGGCACCATGGACGAGCCGACCGCCGTGGAGCGGTTCGTCCGGGCCGCCAAGGAGCGCAACATCCGGGTCTGCTATGTGCGCTTGTTCACCTTCGGGCTGACCAAAGACGCCGACGTGATCCACGCCAACACCGAGTTCATCGGCAAGATCGTCAAGGGGATGCGCCAAGCGCGGCTGACCGTCGCCGGCCCGGCCCACCCCTATGCCGCCGACCCCGCACCGGGCCTTGCCCTGCGCGCCCTGATGGCGCTGGGGGTGATCGGCGGTGCGCTGCTGCTGCTGCGCGTGTTCACGGGGATCACGGGAAGAGCCTTCGCCGCCGCCCTCGTTCTGGGCGTGGTGGTGGCCGTCGGACTGGCCATACCCGGTCACACGCCGAAGGGCCGCGAGGCACTGGCCCTGCTCTCGGCCTGCGTCTTCCCGACCCTGGGCCTGTGCGCCGTCGCCCTGCCCCGGCCGGTGCGGGACGGCTCCAGCGGGAAGGTGCTGGGCCGCGCGTTCGGGACTTACGTCAGGATGACGGGCTTCACGGTCATCGGGATCGTCCTGGTCATCGGCCTGCTCTCGGGGCGGCTGTTCCTGATTAAAGTAGACGAATTCTTAGGCGTCAAGCTGGTGCTGGTGACGCCCGTCCTGCTGGTCGCTTTGTACTACGGGCTGGGGCTGGCCGCGCTCCACCCGGACGCCGGGTGGGCGGAGCGCCGGGGGGCGGTGGAGGACTGCCTGCGCGCCCTGGCCGCCCGGCCGCTGCTGCTGGGGCAGGTCGCGGTCGGGATGGTCGCCCTAGCTGCTTTAGCTTTCCTGGTCGCCCGCAGCGGCAACGACCCCGGCGTCGGCGTCTCGGGGAGCGAACTGACCATGCGCTCCCTTCTGGACAAGTACCTGTATGTCCGCCCGCGCACGAAGGAGTTCCTGCTGGGCCACCCGGCCCTGCTGCTGGGCCTCGCGGCGGCGGCCTCGGGCCGGTTCGTCCGCTGGACCCTGCCGCTGCTGGTCGTCGGAGCCATCGGGCAGTCGTCGCTGATGGACACGTTCTGCCACCTGCACACGCCCCTGGTCATTTCGGGCCTGCACGGGCTGATCGGGTGGGTGCTGGGCGCGCTCTTCGGCGCGGCCCTCTGGCTCGCCGCGTCGCGCTCCTTCGCCGGGGAACACGAGACACCGAAGGCGGCCTTGTGAAGCGCCTCCTGCTGTCCGGCTATTACGGCTACGGCAATGCCGGGGACGAGGCCGTCCTCGCCGGGCTGGTCGCGGGCTTCCGGGCCACCGGAGCGGAACTGGAGATCGTCGCCCTGTCGGGCAGCCCCGCCGAAACCGAGGCCGCGCACGGCATCGCCGCCGCCGACCGCTACCAGCCCGGCGCGCTGCTGCGCGAGACCCGCCGGGCCGACCTGTTCCTGTCGGGCGGCGGAAGCCTGCTGCAAGACGTGACCTCGGCCCACGGCATCTTCTACTATTTGGGCGTCGTCCGGATGGCGCAGGTGCTAGGCAAGAGGACCATGTTCATCGCCCAGGGCATCGGCCCCCTGAAACGGGCGCGCTCGCGCCGCCTGGTCCGGTCCGTCGCCAACCGCCTGAACGCCGTGACCGTCCGCGATGCAGGCTCGGCGGCTCTGCTGGCCGAGATCGGCGTCACCCGCCCGCCCATAGAGGTGACCGCCGACCCCGCCCTGCTGCTGACGGCTCCCGCCGTCTCGTCCGACTCCCCGCTCCCGCTCGCGGGGGAGGGGCGGGGGGTGGGGGTTCCTTCCTTCGGCGTCGCCCTGCGCCCGTGGCAGGGGCAGGAAGGCCTCGCCGCCCACGTCGCCGACGCCTGCGCCTCCGTCCTCAGCGGGCGGCGCGCGCTGCTGCTGCCGATGCAGCCCTCAAGCGACAAGCCGGTCGCGGAACAATTCGCCCGCCAGTGGCATCAGAGGGACCAGGAGCGGAACCGCGCGACGCTCTGCTCGCTGGAAAAGGGGCTGACGCCGCTGCTGGCGAACATCGCCGCCTGCGACCTGATGATCGGGATGCGCCTGCACGCTTTGATCCTCGCCGCCGCCGCCGGGGTGCCGTCGGTCGCGCTCTCGTATGACCCCAAAGTGGACGCCTTCATGCAGGCCAGCGGCCAGGGCGAGGCCGTGTACGACCTGGCCCATTCCGACCCTGACGTGCTGCAATCCTTGCTGACGCGCGCCTGGGCCGACCGGGCGGGCCGCGCCGCCGCCCTCCGGGCGGCCCTGCCGCCCCTGCGCGCATTGGCCGCGCGCAACGTGGACGTGGCCTTAGAACTGTTGTAACATCCGCGGTCGAGGGGCCGCTCCCGCGTAGGGGCGCGATGCATCGCGCCCTCTCCCCTACGCCTTTCGTTCTTACGCCTCTTCCGTTCTTACGCCTCTTCGCAGAAAGGGATCTTCCATGTCTCGCTCCTCTCTCACGCCCCTGCTCCTCGCCTCCGGCGCACTGGGCGCTGTCCTGCTCGCCGGCTGCGGCGGTGGGGGCGGCAACGGCAACAACTCCGGCGGCAACAATGACACCGGCGGCACCGGCACTAACACCAGCGGCACCAATAACGGCACCATCCTCCCCGTCCTGAACGCAGACGTGATCGGCAAGGTCACGGACACGCAGGGCAACGGCGTTCCGGGCGTCTCCCTCATCCCCGACAGCGGCGGGACCGCCGCCGTCTCGCTCGGCCAGGGCAGCTACCGGCTCAACGGCCTGACGGGCAACGTCGTCCACCGGATCACCGCCTCGGTCCAGAGCGGCGGCACCCAGTACACCGGCAGCACCGAAGTCCTGACCCAGAGCAACCTCCTGGTCTCCAACGCCAACATCCTGCTGTCCCCCACCGGACGCCAGGCCACCGTCAGCGGGACGGTGCAGAACGCCAGCGGCGTCCCCATCGCCAATGTCCGCGTCTTCCTCGCCCTGCCCAACGGCAGCGCGACCCAGGCCGGCAACTACTCGTCCCTGATCGCCTTCACCGACGCCAACGGCGTCTACACCATCCCCAACATCCCCTCCGACGCGCCCTCCGGCGGGGCCGTGACCATCACCGCCTCGACGCCCGGCGCGTCGAACCAGACTTTCACACTGGCCACTCTCCAGCCGAGCGGCTCCTACAGCCAGAACTTCACCCTGAACGCCTCGACCCAGGCGGCCGTCGGTGCCCCGACCATCGCCTTCGTCACCACCGCCACCGAGCCGGTCGATTCGCAGAGCGGGCGGGCCATCCAGGCACACCTTGCGGGAGGCCCCGCCGCCATCTATGACCAGATCCGCCGCCGCCTTTCGCCCGCTTACGCCCGCGCAGCGGCCCGCCACGCGGTCAGCGGCAAGCGCCTGACCGCCCGCCTCGCCGCCCACGTCACCGGCGACTACGCCGTCGAGACGGACATCGCCTTCGACAACCCGGCCCAGGCCGGCAGCGTCGTCGGCAACACCATCTACCGGACGGCGGGGACGGCCGCGAGCGTCCTGCCCACCGAGAGTGCGAGCGACGCCTACGACTTCCTCCAGGACCCCCTGGCGAACTACTACACGGACCTCACCTTCTCGACCAACACCAGCACCACGGTGACGGGCACCCAGTATAACTTCGCCCTCAGCGCCACCAACACCGACAGCGCCGAGTCCGGCCTGTCCGCGACCTACTCCATCACCCCGCTCGGCCAGCTCACGCTGAACGCGCCGATCACCGGCCAGGTCTACGTCGGCACCGCGACCATCACCTGGACCCCCGCCACGGGCGCGGCCCGCTACTATGTGGACATCTACGACCAGTACCCGACCATCGGCCTCAACCCGCTCCTCAGCTCCGCCGCCCTCCCAGCCGGGACCGCCTCCTACACCGTCCCCGCCCTGAAAGGCGGCCAGGACTACTACGTCGTCGTCTCCGGCGTCGCCGACCCGGTCGAGACCTTGCTGCCCACCGCCACCGCCACCGCCGCCGTCGTCGGCGGGGCACAGACCTACAGCCAGATCACCCGCTTCCACATCCAGTAGGGCTTTTCCCGCCCGCTGTGCGATGGCAGACGACAAAGACAACGGCCCCCGCCCCTCATTAGGAGGCGGGGGCCGTTGCGTTTGCCAGCGCCCTTGACAGGACCGCCTACGCACCGTAAAATGGATGCACAGGCGGCAGGACAGACGGGACGGATCGGGTAATTAAAGGGACGGTGACAATGCCATACACACAAAATGGTCTCGCTCAGGGCGCTCGTGTCGGGACACGGCGGCGCTCAACGCTCACGCGCCTGGCGGCCCTGCTGACACTGACTCTTGCCTTTTGTGGACTCGCCTCCGCCCATGCGGACCCGGCCGCGCCTCTGTCGCCGACACTCATCTCTTGTTCCCGTACACGGGCCGGCCAACTGCTCGTCCCCATCAGGCTGACCGGCGCGAAGGGAGAAAAGGTCGAGGCCAGCTTCATCCTAGACACCGGCGTGAATGTCTGCTCTATCACCGATACCATGGCGACGCGCCTGGGGCTGAAGTCCGAGGCCGCTGTTGGCGACGATGGAAGGCCCCAAGTGCTGAATGGAACTGCCGCCAAACTTGCCCAGGTGCCACTGCTGCAACTCGGTCGGTTCCCCTGCGGTCCCGTGCCCTGCATTATCGTTGGTGCGAAGGATCTTTCCGGTGCCGCCGGGCAGGAAATTGACGGCATCCTCGGTAACAATCTCCTAGTTGCTCTGCCGGCTCTCATCAATCTCCAGGAAAGAGAGGTCACATTCATCGCGCCAGGTCCGGTGACTGCCGACACGCTGCGATCTGTCGGCATGGCAGACGCGACCGCGATCCCGCTGGATGATCCAGACAAAAACGATAGCTATGTCTGCAAAGTGCGGATCGAGAGCGGCGGGAGATCACTCCAGAAAGACTTAGGACTCGACATCGGTGATGCAACGACCATGATTAACGGCTCGGATGCGCGTGCGCTTGGTCTCTCCGCCCAAGGTGCCCCTACCTCGGAAGCCACGACCTTCGCCGGCCCGCTTAAACTGTACGAGGGGAACATTACGGCGATCACTCTTGAAGGAGCAACAGCGGTCTCAGGGCAAGCGCAGGCAGGGAATGTAGTTGTTCAGAATGTTAGGGCGGACTACCCGAAAGATAATCTGCCAGACTTCCTGCCGCCCCATCTGGGCCAGGATGTACTCGCCCGCTACCTACTTCTGATTGATTATGCTGAGAAGAAGATGTATCTCAAGCCTAACATGCCTCAGATCAAGATCAGGATCGGAGCGCCTTGACAAGAAGCCATGACGTTGCCCCAGCCACAGGGCGGACACGACGGCCTGAATGCAATCCTACGGGAACGTGTTCATTAGGAAAGACAGGGAGATGCCGCTGTTCGACGGGCTTGGCTCCGGGCGGACGGTGACGAACAGCAGCCTGGGCATGGACAGCCTCTCGCGCTTCCGCGTGCTGCTGGACTTCCCCGCGAAGAAGATGTACTTGCAGCCGGTCACGCCTCTGACTGACCCGGCGGCACCCCCTCCCGTGCCAGGGCCGCAGCCTCCGACGCCCACGAAGTGAACTAGATAAGGTGACAATGGCAGGCACAACAGACGGCATCATTCTGAGCATCTGGGGCGGAATACGCTGCCGCCCACCACTCGCGCTTTCGGCAGCACTCCCAGTTCTGGCAGCCATTCTCTCCTGCCCCGCCCACGCTGACCAATCTGCGCCGACACCGTCCGCTCTCATCCGCTGCACCCGTACACGGGCCGGCCAACTGCTCGTCCCCGTCAGGCTGACCGGCGCGAGGGGAGAAAAGGTGGAGGCCAGCTTCATCCTGGACACCGGCGTCAACACATGCAGCATCACCGACGCCATGGCGGACCGGCTGGGGCTGAAGCCCGAGGCCGCGGTCGGCAGTGATGGGCAGCCTCTCCTGCTTAACGGGACCGCCGCCCGGATCGCCCCCGTGCCGCTGCTGGAACTCGGCGCGATTCCCTGCGGCCCCGTGCCGTGCGTCATCTTCGGCGCGAGGGCCTTGGCCGGCCCCATCGGCCAGGCCGTTGACGGCATCCTCGGCAACAATCTTCTGGATGTGCTCCCGGCCCTGATCAACCTCCAGCGCAACGAGGTGACGTTCTTCCCGCCCGGCCCGATCACCGCCGACACACTGCGGTCGGTCGGCATGGCGGACGCGACCGCGATCCCGCTGGATGGGCACGATGGGAGCGACATATACACCTGCATGACGCGGATCGAGTGCGGCGGCAAGTCGCTCCAGAAAGACCTGGAACTCGACATCGGTGCCGCCGAGACGATGATCAACGGCTCGGACGCCCGCGACTTGGGCCTATCCACTGGCGGCGACCCGGCATCGGAACTCATGATCATCACCGGCCCCTTCAAAGTGTACGAGGGAAAGGCCACGGCGATCATCCTCGGAGCGGAACCCGCGACAGGGGGAGCCTTGACCTGGGCAGCGCCCATGATGACACGGGACGTGACGGTGGCCTACCCGAAAGATGATCTGCCCGGCTTCCTGCCGCCTAGTCTGGGCCGGGACGTGCTGGGTCATTTCCTTCTGCTGTTGAATTACTCCGAGAAGAAGATGTACGCCAAGCCGCTGGCCCCAGACATGCCGGCCGTAGTGCCCAAGATCACGGACGTCGGCAAGCAGCCCTGATGGGACGATGGGCCAGGCGCGCAGACGAAAGAGGGCGCGGGTGGGGATAAGAGGGCGCGGCAAGCGGCGCCCCTACGATCCCCAACCAGTGCCGCCCAAAGCGCCGAAGGGGCGGCCCACCGGCGGAGCCGGGAATAGACCGGCCCTTCAGGGCCGGGTTCACGCCGGGCGTCTCTCCATCCCTTGCCTTCCCCACTCCACCACTCCCGCCAACACAGCCCTAACGAAACTCCTGCGCGACGCCATAATCCTTCTCGGAGGCGGCATCGCGAAAGGAGCGAGTTCTTATGACAGCTATGTCTGTCGCCCCAGGGGCGCTGTTGGCATCGAAGGTTTCCGTCCCGGCTTCGGCAGGGGTCAGCCCGGCGGGGAGCGAGGAATCGCAGCTCGTGAAGCTGACCAAGCGGGAGATCGAAGTGCTGACACACGTCATCCAGGGCAAGTCAAGCCGGGAAGTGGCCGAGACGCTGTTTGTCAGCAAGCGCACGGTGGACTTCCACCTCGCGAATGTCTACGACAAGCTCCACGTCAACAACCGCGTGCAGGCGTTCCGCCGCGCCACGCGGCTGGGCCTCATCCCCTATGAGGCGCAGTTCGCCGACTAGCTCCGGCTGGTCGGAAGAAGCGCCGGCTGGGCGAATTAAACCCTCAGCAAGCCGCAGGCAACCCAAAATGGGCGGGGGACGAAAGTCCCCCGCCCTTTTTTGCGCGCCACGCTCCGAAGTCCGCGCCCGCCGTCCGCCAGGAGGCGGCGGGCGTGCGATAGGTATGCTATAATAGGGGCATGCCGTCACAACCCGCCGCGCTCCGATCTGCCCTCCGATCTGCCGCCCTCCCCGCCCTGCTCCTGCTGCTCCTGCCGCTCCTGGGCGGCTGCGGGTCGAAGGCCTTCAACGCCGCCAAGGTGCAGGACGCCTTGGTGGAGGCGTACCAGCGCGCGCCACTGGGCACGGACGACAAGGAGGCCCGCAGGTTCGCGGACAGCGCCATCGCCCTGGCCCCGAACGACCCGGTGACGTATTTCGGGGATACCGGCAGCGTTCCCGCGCAGATCGGCGTGGCGGACGTGTTCGCGCCGGTCGGCGACGACCCGGCCCTGATTGACTACATGACGCAGGCCGTCAAGAAGTTCCCCGACGACTACCGCGGCTACCAGCTCTTGGGGGAAGCCCAGGGGCGGCAGGGCCGGACGGCGGACCGGCGCGCGACGGCGGCGCGGGAGGTGGCCGTCCTCGCCAAGAAGATCGCGAAGCCCGGCGCGACCGACATCGAGAGCCTCAAGCTGCTCCAGGCGCAGGCGTACTTCGACGCGGGGGACGCGGCGACGGGCGCGGCCATTTACCAGGCGGCGATCCAGGCCTACCCCAAGGACTCCGACGCGCCCAACGGCCTGGCCTACGCCTACGCGCTCACAAACACCCACCTGCCGGAAGCCCTGGCCCTGGCCCGGCAGGCGCTCGCCCTGGCGCAGAAGGGCACGCAGCCCGATGACGCAAAGGAGAGAAGCGTCGCCAATATCCAGGACACCCTGGCCTGGGTGCAGTACCGGCAGGGGGACTACAAGGACGCCGAACAGAACCTGCTGGACGCCGTCAGCTTCGACCCGCGCCGGCCCGAGATGCGTTTCCACCTGGGCAGCGTCTACGCCGCCGAAGGCAAGACCGACGCCGCCCGCGCCGAGCTGGGCCACGCCGTCCTGCTCACCCCCGGCTACGCCGAGGCCGAGGCCGCCCTGAAAGCGCTGGGTGCGCCGGGCAAGTGACCCGCCGGGCAAGTGACGAGTGATTGAAATCACTCGCTTCCGCCGGATTTGTCCAGGGGACAATCAGACCGGATCGGGCCGGATGACCTCCCGCCTCCCGTCTCTTTCCCCCTCTTCTGTTCCTCTTCTGTCCCCTGGACAGGTCCCGGCCAGCGAGTGATTTCAATCACTCGTCCTACTCTCGTCCATTCCGCCTCATGCTTTCTCGCGCCGCCCCGCCGGGGGCGGCACATTTGCCTGGAAAACCGCGTAGAACATAACCATGAAAGTCCCCTCCCTCTTGACACTCGCCGCCCTCGCCGTCGGCTTCGCGGCGTCCGTCCCGCTGGCCGCCCCCGCCCAGGCGGATGCGGCCCTGCGGCGTCTGAGCGGCCATGTCCCGCGCGCCGCCATCGCCCGCGCCCATTCGCTTGGGCGGACCCCCGCCCAGGAGAACGTCGCGCTGGCCCTGACCCTGCCCGTGCGCGACAAGGCCGGGCTGGACACTCTGCTCCGGCACCTCTACACGCCGGGCGACCCGATGCAGGGCAGGTTCCTGACGCCGACCGAGTTCACGGCCCGGTTCGGGCCGACCGAGGAGGACTACGCCGCCGTCGCCGACTTCGCCCGCCGCAGCGGGCTGACCATCACCGGCACGCACCCGAACCGGCTCCTGCTGGACGTCTCCGGCCCGGCCGCCGTCGTCGAGCGCGCCCTGGGCGTCCGCCTGGGCCGCTACCGGGCCGCCTCGGGCCGCGTCTTCCGCGCGCCCGACGCGGAGCCGTCCGTCCCCGCCGCCCTGGTCGGGCGGCTGGCCGGGGTCGTCGGCCTGGACACGCTGGCCGTCCACCGGCCGCACCTGCGCCCCGCCCTCGGCCCGGCGGGCGGCACGGGGCACGGCGGCGGGCTTTCCCCCGCCGACATCCGCAATGCCTACCACCTGACCGGCGGCGCGACGGGCGCGGGGCAGACCATCGCGGTGTATGAGCTGGACGGCTACACGGCGAGCGACATCGCCGCCTACGAGGCCGCCTACGGCCTGCCGCCCGTGACGCTCCAGAATGTCCTGGTGGACAACGCCTCGGGGGCGGCCGGGGCGAACGCCGACGAGGTCACGCTGGACATCGAGCTGGCGCGCGCCCTCGCCCCCGGCCTCAGCCGCATCCTCGTCTACGAGACGCCCAACAGCACCGACCAGGGCTTCCTGGACGGCTACGCGCGGATCGCGACCGACGACCTCGCCAAGCAGGTCAGCACCTCCTGGGGGTCGCCCGAGAGCCAGAACTCTGAGTCGTTCCTCCAGGGAGAAGACAGGATTTTTCAGCAGATGGCCGCCCAGGGCCAGAGCGTTTTCAGCGCCACCGGCGACAACGGCGCCTACGACGACGGGACCGTCCTGAGCGTGGACGACCCCGGCTCCCAGCCCTATGTGACCGGCGTGGGCGGCACGACGCTGACGAGCGGGTCGGACGCCTCCTACGAGTCCGAAACCGCGTGGAGCGACGTGACCGACACCAGCGGCGGCTCTTTCGGGGCGGGGGGCGGGGGCGGCTTCAGCGGGCAGTGGCCCATCCCCTCCTACCAGACCGGGCTGCAAACCGCGCCGCCCGGCCGCAGCGTCCCGGACATCGCGCTGAACGCGGACCCGCAGACCGGCTACTCCATCTACTATCAAGGCGGCTGGGTGGTCTACGGCGGCACCAGCACCGGCGCCCCGCTCTGGGCCGGCTTCACCGCCCTGGTCAACGGCCAGCGGGCGGCGGCGGGGCTGGGGCCGGTCGGCTTCCTCAATCCGGCCCTCTACGCGGTCGGAGCCACCGCCGCCTACGCCGCCGACTTCCACGATGTCATGAGCGGCACGGACCTCTACTATCCGGCAAAGTCCGGCTATGACAACGCCACCGGCCTGGGCACCTTCGTCGGCGACGCCCTGCTGAACACGTTGGTCAGCGGGTCTGCCGCCGCCCCCACCGCGACCGTGACCGGGACCCTGACCGCGTCGGACACGGGCGCACCGCTTGCCGGCGCGACCGTCTCGGCTTACTCCGCGCCGGGCGGCCTCCAAGCGGCGGCTTCGGCGACGACGGGTGCGGACGGCACCTACACGCTGCCCGTCCCGAGCGGGCTGGGGCTGACCCTGCGCGCGGACGCCTACGGCACGACGGGCGGCGGGTACGGCGGCGCGCAGGCGGCGGTGGGGGCGGCACCGGCGGGCGGCACGGTGAAGATCCCGTTCGTGGTCCGGCCCGCGCACACGTTCCCGGCGGGCATCCAGATGGTTTCCGCCCCCTACTCCTATCTGGCCGCGGACGACCTGGCCGGACTGTTCGGCCTGACGCCGTCCGGTCCGGGTTTCGCCGCCTGGGACCCCGCCCTGGGCGTCTACCAGACCTATCCCGCCGGCCCCACGGGTGCCCCGGTCACGGGCCAGGGTTACTGGGCGCGGTTCCAGTCCCCCTCCCACCTGCACTACGACGGCCTGCTGGTCCCGACGGCCAACGCCTTCTCGGTCGCTCTGGGCGCGGGCTGGAACCAGATCGGCGACCCGTACCCCGTTCCCATCCCGCTGACCTCGCTCGTCGCCGGCGGGACGGCGGCGGGGGCGGCGGCCATCTCGCCGGTCCTCTACCGCTACGACACGGCTTCGGGGGCCTACGCGCCCTTGAACTTCGCCTCGGATTCGATCCAGCCTTACGCGGGCTACTGGGTCTTCGCCACCCAGGCCACCACCCTGGCGTTCACGCCCCCGCCACACTGAGGCAACCCTGCGCCGCGCCGAAACGAGACACGCCGCCCGCCTGAATTCAGGGCGGGCGGCGTGTGCATCTTGGCGGGCCGGTTAGGGTACAATAGCTCCAATCGCCCATACGTCACCCCGCCCACATCTCTCCTCATGTCTCGGCATGAGGCAAGGAGCAGCCCCATGAGCCAGCCCCAGTTCCCGCCGCTGTCGGAGGAACAGATCGCGCATTTCCTCACGCACGGCCACGTCGTCATCCACGACTGCTTCCCGCGCGCCTTCGCCGAGGAGTGGACGGCCAACGCCTTCCGCCGCCTGGAATACGATCCCAGCGACCCCTCCACCTGGCAGCAGGAGATCGTCCACATGCCCGCCACCCGGCGCGTGCCCATGCCCGAGCTTGCCCCCAAAGCCTGGCAGGCCGCCTGCGAGCTTCTGGGCGGCGAGGAGCGCGTCAGCCCCTGCACTTGGGGCGACAGCATGATTGTCAACCTCCGCAAAGGCGCGGACCAGCCCTGGTCGCCCCCGTCGGCCTCGGTCGGCGGCTGGCACAAGGACGGCGACTTCTTCCGGCACTTCCTGGACAGTCCCGAGCAGGGCCTGCTCACCATCGTCATCTGGTCCGACATCGAGCCAGAGGGCGGCGGCACCTTCGCCGCCGGGGACTCGGTCGCGCCGGTCGCCCGCCTCCTGGCCGCACACCCGGAAGGCGTTCTCCCCCAGGGTGCGCCGGAGGCCACCTTCGGCTCTCTCATCCATCAGTGCAACGACTTCGTCGAGCTGACCGGGAAGACCGGCGACGTCGTCCTGATCCATCCCTACCTGCTGCACGCCTCCAGCCAGAACCACTCGGGCAAGGCGCGCTTCATCACGAACCCGCCCATCTCCCTGAAAGAGCCGATGCAGTTTAACCGCGAAGACCCCGCCGACTTCTCCCCCGTCGAGCGCGCCGTCTTGATGGGCCTGGGCGTGGACCGGCTCGACTTCCAGCCGACCGCCCCCCGCGAACGGATCGTCTCGGAAGGCATGAAGCGCAAGCAGAGGATGCTGGAAGAGGAGCAGGCGCGGCTCGCCGCTGTGGGGTAGGCAGGAAGGGCGAACATCTGAAGAAGGGCGAACACAAGGTTCGCCCCTACGGGTCAGGGATAAGATTTCCAGGCAGGACGTAGGGGCGAACCTTGTGTTCGCCAATTCTCCCGCCGCGCCTTCTTATCCTGATCCTCCTATCCTTCTGGCTCCCCCAGAATTGAGGGCGGGGAGCCGAACGCACAAGGAACAGAAACCGATGGAACAACCGATCAAAGACAAATGGGCCTTAGTCACCGGGTCCAGCCGGGGCGTCGGGCGGCAGATCGCCCTGGGTCTGGCGCAGCAGGGGTGCCACGTCATCCTGCACGGACGCGAACTGGAGAACGTCCAGCAGACGCTCGCCCTGCTGGCGGACACCGGCGTCAAGACTTACGCCGTCGCGGGCGATCTTGGCACCGAGGAGGGCGTCGAGGCCGTCGTCCGGGGCGTGCGCCAGGGACCGGGGCCAGTAGACATCCTCTACAACAACGCCGCCGTCCAGAACGCCTGGGGGGAGATCTGGGACCTCCCCCAATCGGAGTGGCAGCGCACCTTCCAGGTGAACGTCTTCGCCCTCATCGCCCTGTGCAACGCCCTCGGCCCCGGAATGCGACAGCGCGGGTGGGGCCGGATCGTCAACCTGACGTCCGGCATCAAGGACACCCCGCCGCTCGCGCCCTACAGCGTCTCCAAGGCCGCCGTGGACAAGTACACGCGGGACCTCGCCGCCGAACTCAAGGGGAGCGGCGTGCTAGTCAACTGCCTGGACCCCGGCTGGCTCCGCACCGACATGGGCGGCCCGAACGCGATGGGCGACGTGGAGAGCGTCCTGCCGGGTGCGCTCAAGCCGGCCCTGCTGCCCGACGACGGCGCGACCGGCTGCTTCTTCGCCGCCCAGGCCCCGGAGACGTGGGCAGGGCGGGCGTTCTGACCGGGGGAAGAGCCGGGCGATTGAAATCGCGGCAACGAGTTCACAAAACCTGCCTTCGCAGGTTCGGAGTCCACGAAGGTGGACTTTGTGCCTTTGTTGCCGCGGTTTCAACCGCCGGTCCATACACAAGGAACTAACCATGCCAATCGGAATTTTCGACGACCACGCCGACATCGGCACCGTGCTTCATCCGGGGGCGGCGGACTATGACGCCGACGCCCAGACCTACACCGTTTCCGGCAGCGGGGAGAACATGTGGCGGACCGAGGACGCCTTCCACTACGTCTGGAAAGAGGTCAGCGGCGATGTCGCCCTGACCGCCGACGTTTCGTTCCCATCGCCCGGCAAAGACCCGCACCGGAAGGCCTGCCTCATCATCCGCCAGAGCCTCGATGCCGGGGCGGCCTACGCCGACGCCGCCCTGCACGGCGACGGGCTGACTTCGCTCCAGTTCCGCCATTCATCGGACGGCATCACGCAGGAGGTCCAGGCGAACGTCTCCGCGCCCGCCCGCCTCCGCCTGGAGAAGCGCGGCGCGTATGCGCGGCTGTTCTTCGGGGGGGCCGGTGGCGAACTCGGCTTCTCCGGCGCGGCCACGCCGCTCGCCCTGGAAGGGACGTTCTACGTCGGCCTCGGCGTCTGCTCACACGACAAGGACGTGACCGAGATGGCCCGGTTTTCCCATGTCGCCCTGGACACCGAATTGCCGGACGGGCCGTCCACGCTCTACAGCACCCTGGAAACGCAGGTCATCGCCTCGACCGACCGCCGGGTCTGCCTGACGACGTCCACCCACATCGAGGCCCCCAACTGGCTCCTGGACGGCAGCGCCCTGGTCGTCAACAGCGGCGGGCGGATGTACCGCGTCCCCGCCGCTGGGGGAGACATGGAAGCGATAGATACGGGCTTCGCCGTCCGGTGCAACAACGACCACGGCCTATCACCCGATGGCACCCGGCTCGTCATCAGCGACCAGTCGCAGGAGGGGGGCCAGTCGCTCATCTACACCCTGCCCATCGGCGGCGGGATTCCCGAGCGCGTCACGCCCTCCGGGCCTTCGTACTGGCACGGCTGGTCCCCCGACGGCGAGACGCTGACCTTCTGCGGGCAGCGCGACGGCAAGTTCGGCGTCTTCATCATCCCGGCTGCCGGGGGCGAGGAAACCCGCCTGACGACGGCCGCCAGCCTGGACGACGGCCCGGAGTATTCACCGGACGGCCGCTACATCTACTTCAACTCCGACCGGACCGGCCGGATGCAGATCTGGCGGATGCACCTGGACGGCGGCGTGTTAGAGCAGGTCACGTCGGACGAGTACAACAACTGGTTCGCCCACCCCTCCCCCGACGGCCGGCATCTGGTCTTTCTGTCCTACGGAGGCGACGTGAGCGGACACCCGCCCAACAAAGACGTCACCCTGCGCCTGATGCCGCTGGACGGCGATAGATTCCAGCCCGAGAACATCCAAGTCCTGGCCCGCCTGTTCGGCGGCCAGGGGACAATCAACGTCCCGTGCTGGTCGGCGGACAGCAAGAAGATCGCCTTCGTGACGTACCAATTCATCGCCTAGGCTCGCCACGGGTTGAAACCCGAGGCACCGAAGTTCCCAGCGTCCAAGGGACGCAAGAGTGAGGCGAACAAGAGGGGGACGCGGTATCGCGTAGGGGGGGGTCCCCCCGCCCTCCTAATGTTCCCTGCCCTCCGGTTCTTGTCCGGCTCCGGTTCTTGTCCGGCTCTTACGTCCCCTGGACGGCGGGCTTTTCGGTGCCTCGGGTTTCAACCCGTGGCGAAGGCTACGGTTGGAGAAAAATAAATGCCGAAGACTTCGCAGAAGGAACATCCGAGTGGGCCGCGCGTCCGCATCATCCACCCCCGGCGGGCCGCGCCAGTGTTCGCGCTCCTAGCCGTCGGCGCACTCCTGACGCTCACGCCGCCCCTCGCGCACCCCGTCCGCGCCGCCGATATTCCCGCCGCGCCCGCCCCGGCCCTGCCCACCAGCCTGATCCGCCTGAACACCCTGGGCTACCTCCCCGCGCACGACAAGAAGGCCACGGTCGCCGCCGCCATCACTGAGTTCCGCGTGGTGCGCGATTCGGACGGGGCTGCCGCCTTTCAGGGCCGGGCCACCGGCCCCGTCCATGACGCAGACACCAAAGAGGACGTCTATCTGGCCGACTTCTCCGCCCTGCGGACGCCCGGCGTCTACCACCTGGAGGCGGAAGGCGCGGGCCGGTCGGCCTCCTTCCGCATCGCGCCTGATGTCTACAATGACGCCTACCGGACGATGATGCAGGGGATGTACCTGTGGCGCTGCGGCACCGCCGTCAAAGCGACTTATAACGGCGTCACCTATTCGCACGAAGCCTGTCACCTCGACGACGCTTACCTGGACTACGTCGGCGGCGGCCACACCCGCGCCCCGTCCACGCGCGGGTGGCACGACGCCGGGGACTACAACAAGTACACCGTCAACGGCGCGTTCGCGGCGGGCGTCCTGCTGCTGGCCTGGGAGCAGAACGCGCCCCGCCTGCGCGCCGTGCCTCTGCCGCAGCCGAACACCGCGCCCGGCACGCCCGACATGCTCAGTGAGGTCCGGTGGGAGATAGACTGGCTGCTGACCATGCAGGCCGCCGACGGCTCCGTCTACCACAAGGTCAGCACCGTCAACTTCGGACCGGCGGGGCCGCCCGAAACCGAAAAGACGCCCCGCTTCTTCGTCCCCTGGGGCAGCCCCGCCACCGCAGACTTCGTGGCCGTGGCCGCCCAGGCTGCCCGCGTCCTGCGCCCCTATGACGCCGCCTATGCCGACCGCTGCCTCGCCGCCGCGCGCCGCTCCTACGCCTTCCTCCAGGCGAACCCTGCCGACCACGCCCCCGACCAGGCCGCCTTCCGCACGGGCGGCTACGGCACCCGCGACGCCGACGACCGCCTGTGGGCCGCCGCCGAGCTATGGGAGACGACGGGAGACAAGGCCACGCTCGCCGACTTCGAGGCGCGCGCCCGCGCCATCCCGGACGGCCAGAAGATCCCCGCCGATTGGGGCTGGGGGGACGTCGGCAACCTGGGGATGTTTACCTACCTGTTCTCGGCCCGCCCCGGACGCGACCCCGCCCTGGTGGGCAGCATCCGGGCCGCTGTGCTGGCGACCGCAGACGCAATCGTCCGCACGGACGGCGCGAACGGCTACGGCCGCCCGCTGGTCGGTTACTACTGGGGCGACAACGGCGGCGTCGCCCTGACCGGGGCCGTGCTTCAGGCCGCCAACCGCCTCAAACCCACCCCCGCCTACACCGAGACGGCCCTGGACGCCGTTTCGCACCTGTTCGGGCGCAACTACTACGGCCGGTCCTTCGTCACCGGGCTGGGCGCGGACCCGCCGCTGCACCCGCACGACCGGCGCTCGGGCCTGAGTGCCGACTCGCCCGCGCCCGGCGTCCCGACCTGGCCGGGCTACCTCGTCGGCGGCGCCTGGCCCGGCCCGCGCGACTGGGTGGACGTGGCCGGGCGGTTCCAGGTCAACGAGATCGCCATCAACTGGAACGCCGCCCTCCTCTACACCCTGTCCGGCTTCGTGGAGGCTCCGGCGGCGGCACACCCCGCCTCGTCCAAGCCGAAGGCGGCGGGCAAAGGGCGCGGCAAGGAAAAAGGGGCGCGATAAATCGCGCCCCTACACCGTTCCTATCCGCTCTCAGCGGCCTACTTCCCGACCTCCACGATCGAGAACGAACCCGGCAGCATCTGGCCGCGACGGCCGCGACGCCGGGGCGCATCCGCCCCAGGAGCGGGGGCGGGGGCGTCCGCCGGGGGCGCGGGGGGCGGGCCGTACTGGGCGGCGATCAGCAGGATGTTGCCCGTCTTGGCGTCCAGCGTCAGCGTCTTCGCGCCGGGCATGGTCGTGACGGTCTGCTCCACCACGAAGGTCGTCGGCGTGCTTTCCTTGATGACGGTCAGCGTGCCGTCGCCCTGCGAGCTGAAGGCCTCGTTCGTCTTGGGGTTGAAGGTCGCCCCGTCGCAGCCCTGGCCGATGGGCAGGTCGCCCAGATACTTGCCGTCGTTGGCGTCCAGCATCACCATGACTGCCGGGTTCCGGCATGCGACGAACAGGACGTGGTTCTTGGCATCGAGTGCCAGGCCCGCGTCGCCGCCGCCTTTGCCGTTCAGCGAATAGGTCGTGGTCATCTTCATCGTCTTGGCGTCAATGACGGCGACGCTGTCCTTGTCCTCGATGTCCACATAGACGTGGCCCTTGCCGTCCGAGGCGGCCTGCTCGGGCGCACCGCCGATGTCTATCGTGCCGAGGATCGCGCCGTCGGCATCGTTCAGCACGGTGATGTTGGGCGCGCTGTGGCTGAGGACGTAGGTACGGTGGTTAAAGGAGTCGTTCAGGATGCCATCCGGCCCGCCATCCACCGGGATGGTCTTGACCAGGGCCAGGGTCTTGGTGTCGAACATGGCGACCGGCTTGCTGGAAGCGAACCCGTGGTGGGTCTGCGTGTCCGAGGCCGCGCCGTGCGCGCCGGTCTGGGGGATGTCACCGGCGGAGGCCAGGGTGTCCAGGTTGTAGACCGCGACGTGGGGCGTGGGGCCGTTGCGCGCGACATACAGGTTGCGGCCGTCCGAATCGGCGTAGACGTAGTCGAAGCCGCCCTCGCCGCCGACTTTGGCGGTCTTCAGGATGTGGTACGGGCCGGTGGCCGCCGTCGGCATCGCCAGCATCGGGGGAGGCGGCGGGGGCGCGGGCTGCTGGGCCAGGGCGCCGGCCGCAAGGGCCGCGAGGCCGGCGGTCATTGACGGTAGAAATCGCTGCATCGTTGTACCTCTTCTATTCGTGCTTTTGCTGCTGCTGTTAATCGTTTTGGCTACAGTAATTATACCATGCGATTCTACGGGGAACAAAACCGCAGCGTTCCCGCGTTAGTATTATTGCTATCAGAGCCAGAAAAAGACCGAGCAGTGAGGTGGAATCCCATGATCTACGCCAGCCCGAACACCGAAGGCAGCCGCGTCGCCTTCAAGTCCCGCTATGACAACTTCATCGGCGGGGAGTTCGTCCCGCCTGTTGACGGCCGGTACTTTGAAGACCCCAGCCCGGTCAACGGCAAGACCTTCTGCGAGGTCGCGCGCTCCGGGGCCAAAGACATCGAGATGGCCCTGGACGCCGCCCACAAGGCCAAAGACGCCTGGGGCCGGACCTCGCAGGGCGAGCGCGCGAACATCCTCAACAAGATCGCCGACCGGATGGAGGCCAACTTGGAGATGCTGGCAGTCGCCGAGACCTGGGAGAATGGCAAGCCGGTCCGCGAGACACTCGCCGCCGACCTCCCCCTGGCGATTGACCACTTCCGCTACTTCGCCGGCTGCATCCGCGCCCAGGAGGGCACCGCCTCCCCGATTGACGACAAGACCATCGCCTACCATTTCCACGAGCCTCTGGGCGTGGTCGGCCAGATCATCCCCTGGAACTTCCCCCTCCTGATGGCGACCTGGAAGCTCGCCCCCGCCCTTGCCGCCGGCAACTGCGTAGTCATCAAGCCCGCCGAGCAGACTCCGGCCACCCTGCTGGTCCTGATGGAGCTGATCGGCGACCTGCTGCCCCCCGGCGTCCTGAACGTCGTCAACGGCTTCGGCGTGGAAGCCGGCAAGCCGCTGGCCTCCAGCCCCCGCATCGCCAAGATCGCTTTCACCGGCGAGACTACGACGGGCCGCCTGGTCATGCAGTACGCTTCGGAGAACATCATCCCCGTCACCCTGGAGCTAGGCGGCAAGTCCCCCAACGTCTTCTTCGCGGACACCCTGGCCCAGCAAGACGACTTCGCCTCCAAGTGCCTGGAGGGCTTCAACATGTTCGCCTTGAACCAGGGCGAGGTCTGCACCTGCCCGTCGCGCGCTTTGATCCAGTCCTCCATCTACGACGAGTTCCTGCACCACGCCCTGGAGCGCACCCGCCAGATCAAGCAGGGCAACCCCCTGGACACGACCACCATGGTCGGCGCGCAGGCTTCCAACGACCAGCGGGAGAAGATTCTGTCCTATTTCGAGATCGGCCGGCAGGAGGGCGCGAAGGTGCTGCTCGGCGGCAAGGAGGCCGAGATGTCCGGCGACCTCAAGGGCGGCTACTACATCGAGCCGACCGTCTTTGAAGGGACCAACACCATGCGAATCTTCCAGGAGGAGATCTTCGGGCCGGTCTTGTCCGTGACGAAGTTCACCGATGAGGCGGACGCTCTGCGGATCGCGAACGAAACCCTGTACGGCCTGGGCGCGGGCGTCTGGACCCGCGACATGAACACCGCCTACCGCATGGGGCGCGGCATCCAGGCCGGGCGCGTGTGGACGAACTGCTACCACCTGTACCCCGCCCACGCGGCCTTCGGCGGCTACAAGGCGAGCGGAATCGGGCGCGAGAACCACAAGATGATGCTGGACCACTACCAGCAGACCAAGAACATGCTGGTCTCCTACGACCCCAAGCCGATGGGGTTCTTCTGATCCTCTCCCCCGTCGCTGCGCGCCGACCCCTCCCCTCGCAGGGAAGGGGGTGTGAAAGGGGGTTGAAATGGTACTCTCGTGAGCCTGACCGTAACCGCCAGGCCACATGACAAGAAGTGCCCTGGCCTCCACAACACCCCCTTCCCTCCGAGGGGAGGGGCGGCGCTTGCGCCGGGGAGAGGATCAGACCAAAGGCTACACCTATGCCCACCGACCGCGTCACCATCAACCCCGAGGCCGCCGCCTGGGTGGAGCGCCTGCGCGTCCAGCACGGCCCGCTGATGTTCCACCAGTCCGGCGGCTGCTGCGACGGCAGTTCCCCCATGTGCTACCCCCTCGGGGACTTCAAAGTCGGGGCGCGTGACGTGTTCCTCGGCACCGTCGCGGGCTGCCCCTTCTACATGAGCGGCCCGCAGTTCGACTACTGGCGGCACACCCACCTCACCGTGGATGTCGTGCCGGGCCGGGGCAGCGGCTTCTCCGTCGAGGCCCCCGAGGGCGTCCGGTTCCTCATCCGCTCCCGCCTCTTCACCGAGGCCGAGGCAAGCGCCCTGGCCCTAGAGGGCGACCCGCCCACCGGCCCCGCGCCGGACGGGCCACAGAGTTAGGCCCTTCGCCCTGCCGGGTATAGGGTTTTATGCCGCCCGCACATAGCGGGCGGCCCCGAACACTAGAACCGAGGCAACAATGACGTACATCACGACACGCGACGGCACCAAGCTCTACACCAAGGACTGGGGGGCGGGCCGACCCGTCATCCTCCTCCACGGCTGGCCCCTCTCTGCCGATAGCTGGGACGACCAGGCCATGCCCCTCGCCGAGGCCGGCTTCCGCACCATCGCTTATGACCGGCGCGGCTTCGGGCGCTCCGACCAGCCCTGGGACGGCTACGATTACGACACGCTCTCCGATGACCTGGCCGACGTCATCCAGGAGACCGGCGCGGCCGACGCCGCCCTCGTCGGCTTCTCCATGGCCGGCGGCGAGGTCGCCCGCTACCTGTCCCGGCACGGCGGCAAGGGCGTCTCCCAGGCGGCCCTGATCTCCTCGGTCGTGCCCTACATGCTCCAGACCGACGACAACCCGGACGGCGTCCCCGCCCCGATGTTCGCCCAGATGACGGCGGGCATGAAGGCCGACCGCGCCCAGTTCTTCGCGAGCTTCTTCAAGTCCTTCTACGGCGTCGGCGTCATCAAGCACCCCGTCAGCAATGAGCTGATGGAGAACTCCTGCGACGTCGCCATGACGGCCAGCCTGAAAGCCACCCTCGCCTGCGCCGCCGCCTTCGCGACCACGGACTTCCGCCCCGACCTCGCCGCCTTCACCGTCCCGACCCTGATCGTCCACGGCACCGCCGACCAGACCGTCCCCATCGACGCCACGGGCCGCGCCGCCGCCAAGGCCATCCCCCACGCCAAGCTCCTCGAGTACGACGGTGCCCCCCACGGCCTCTTCGCCACCGAAAAGGACCGCCTCACCGCCGACCTGCTGGCATTCCTGAAGCGATAAAACCACGGGTTGAAACCCATGGCGAACGGGCGCGGGGCTGATGCCCCGCGCCCCTTTTGTCCCGGCCTGTTCCTCACGTCTCGTAGGGGCGCCGCTTGCCGCGCCCTCCTGACGGGCCGCGCCCTCCTGACGGGCGAGGGCGGGGATAAGAGGGCGCGGCAAGCGGCGCCCCTACAATTCCGCCGCTCTCGTATCCCCCTTGACACCCGCCCCCCGACCTGTTAAAATACCCCCAGCCCAGCGTGGGGCCTCCCTCTCTCCCGCCCATCCAGGAGACGCCCCATGAGACAGCCGAAGGACAAGCCCAAGGACGCCCCGCCCCGACCGCCGACGCTCTCCCCCGCCCTCGTCCAGATCTTGGAGGAGGCCGACCGGGACATACACCGCCTGGAACCCGAGAACCCCTACCGGCTGTACGAGTTCCTCCACGCCACCGCCGCCCGCATCGCCCCCGTGGACGCCTTCTACGTCTGCCTCTACTCGGAGGCCGACAAGGCGCTCTTCTTCGCCTACAACGTGGACGGCGACATCTACGACGTACCCGTCACCCTGCCGCTCGGCAATGGCCCCACCTCACGCGCCGTCCGGCAGGGCTGCCCCGTCGTCGTGAACAGCCACGAGGATGCGCTCCGAGTCGGCGGCATCCACTTCGGCCAGATGGAGCGCGTCAGCCGCGCCGCCGTCCACGTCCCCATCCGCGCCCAGGACGCCAAGACCGACGCCAGGACCGTCCTCGGCGTCCTCTCCGCCCACACCTACGGGCCGGACCCCTACACCCCCGAGGCCGTCGCCGCCCTCCAGCGGCTGGCCGACCGGGCGGGCGTCGCCCTGACCCGCGAGCGCGACGAGGCCGCCTGGCGCTACCGCCTGCGCGCCGCCGATGCCCTCGAAGCCGACCGCCTCCGCCCCCTCGTGGAACAGGCCGAAGCCTTCGTCGCCATGCTCCAGCGGCTCGGCGGCCAGATCGAGGGCCTGCGCCCCCTCCTCCCGCCCGGCGACCCGGCCCTCAGCGATGCCGTCACCGCCCTCCACCGCCACTGCTGCGAGGCCCAGACGCGCGCCAACCAGCTCCCCCTCCGCCCCGACCTGTCCCCCCAGGCCTCCCCGTGCGCCCTGCTCGCCGCCCTCACCCCCACCGAGCGCACCATCCTTCGCTACATCGCCCAGGGCGACTCTAACCAGGCCATCGCCGCCGCCGAATGCATCAGCGGGAACACCGTCAGGTTCCACTGCAAGAACATCTTCCAGAAACTTGAAGTCACCACCCGCACCGCCGCCGCCCACGTCTGGCTGACGTCTCCTGACGCCAACTCCTGAGCGCCCTACCCCAACGGGTAGGGCCAAAGACTACCCGTTATGGTTATTTTCATTCTCGCTCCCTTGCTTTATAATGGAGGTGCTTGAAGCGCCATGCCTCCTTATGCCGTCAACCGGTACTGCCGGAAGGAAGAACGATGAACAGACTGATCCTCGCCCTGCTGCTCCTGTCCGCCTGCGTCTGCGGGCTGTCTCGGCCGCTCCGTGCCGACACCCCCACCCCGCTCTCGCACATGCTGTGGGTCAACACCGACGGGCGCGTCATGCTGTGGAGCGTCAACCCCAACGGCTCGTTCAACGTCCTTGGCGGCTACGGCCCCTACTACGACGGCCCCGGCAACCTGTGGACGCCCAAATCCATCACGGAAGGGGCCGACGGCATCACGCACATCCTGTGGGGCAACCCGGACCACCGGGCGATGTACTGGAACGTCTACGCCGACGGCTCCTTCCAGACCGTCGCCGGCTACGGCCCCTACACGGATGACACGCCGAGCCACCTGTGGGAACCCGCCCTGATGAGCGCCTTCGTCCCCGGCGGCACCAGCGGGATCGGCTTCACCGGCGCGGCGGGCGGCGACCTCTTCGGTTCCTTCCCAAATCCGACCGTCGCCGCCGGCGCTATCACCCACACCAAACTAGCCTCCGACTCGGCCTCGCTCAGTCAAGTGTCTGGGGGCCAAATCTACGTTCCTGATGCTACTCATGTCGAAATTCTGCATGATCTTATCATCAAACAAGGCACCGGGATCGGCATAGAAGGTCATGGCGGTGGAGTTGGCAATAATGGTGGTCAAGGCCGTGCGGTGGTAGATGGCGGGCCAATCGCGGGACTAGTTCTTAACTATGCCAACGACTTCGGCAGGGTTAGCGTTCCGAGCGACCTAGCTATCGATGGCAGCTTAACTCTTGGAACCGGCGAAGTAAATGCCTCTAGCGACATTAATATCAGAAGAAATACCACCGTCCGGGGCATTTTAGGTGTTACAACTGGTATCAACTGTAATGGCAGCGCTGCGATAGGAACTACACTTGGCACTGGTAGCGACATCGTTTGCGGCGGTCAGGTCAGTGCCAAATCCCTCCAAATCACCGGCGGCAGCGACCTCGCCGAGCCGTACAAGATCGCCGCCTCCGCCCAGGTCCAGCCCCTCCCCGGCATGGTCGTCTCCATTGACCCCGACCAGACCGGGCAGATGCGCGTCGCCACACGCCCCTACGACAACGCCGTCGGCGGCATCATCAGCGGCGCGGGCGGCGTCCAGCCCGGCGTCGTGCTGCGCCAGACCGGCACCGTCGCCGACGGCACCCTGCCCATCGCGAGTGTCGGGCGCGTCTGGTGCTGGTGCGACGCCGATGCGGGCGGGGCCATCACGCCCGGCGACCTGCTCACCACCTCCGCCACCCCCGGCCACGCCATGCGGGTCCGCGACCACGACAGGGCGCGCGGAGCGATTCTGGGCAAAGCCATGTCCCCGCTCAAGAGCGGCAAGGGGCTGGTACTGGTGTTGGTCACGCTGGAATAGGACACGGGGCTGAACCCCCGTGCTGTAGAAGTGCAACTCCCCGCCTGCGCGGGCAGAAGAGGCAACCGCGTAGGGGTACGATTCATCGCGACCTCCTTCCTACACCCGCGCAGGCGGGGGATTTCCCTTTGAAGACCTTGCACCGCTGAAAGCGAAGGCAAAGCGCTATGCGATCTAATCACCAACCCAAACGGGCAGGATGCATTTTCATCTTGTCAATTATCTGCTGGCTGTCACTGGCAAGTCAGTCTTGGGCGCTGGACAAGACTTCAACCGGCTTCTATTATCCGACAGGCTTGGCCACATGGCCTCAGACCTGCGGGATTTGGCTGGGGCGGGACGTGAACAACGGCGGTTGCTATGAGCCTGCGGGGGTTTATCACATCGGCCAAGACATGATTATTGCTCAAAATTCCGGTGTCTACGCGATCTCTGACGGGGATGTCGTAAAAATTTACACGACAGACGCAAACGACGATTACGGGCTGGGCACTGGCAATTCCGTTATCTTCGTGAAGCACACGCTTAAAGATGGCAGCCAATTCTTAGGCGTCTATATGCATGTGCGCCCCTCAGTTCATGAAGGCGATCATGTGACAAGCGGAAGTAGCATAGCGACTGTTGGCCCTTATCAGTATAGTGTGCCTCATTTGCATTTTGCCATTCACCCGTCGCTAACAGTCCCGACTACGGACTGGGGACGAATGCCTAATAGCGCCTGGGGTGGCGACAACAATGGCTTCGTAGACCCTATCAATTGGCTGACGACTAAGTTCCCTCCCGGCGGCAACGACACTGATATCTATGTGGGACTGAACGGCAACGATGCCAGTAGCGGTAGCACAAGCGCCCCGCTCCGAACTGTCCGGCACGCCATTGATACAGCCAACGCGACTCAGCCGGTGACAATTCATATCGCGCCAGGCACTTACAATGAGAAGGTCGGTACCAGCAAGCACATCCATTTTGTGACCTGGGGTAGTGGCATAGTGCGAATTGGAGGGTAACAAGAATGAAAACGTACAGCAGAATGTTAGTGGATTTCTTCCGAGTTTCTAGTGTAGTCTCGGTCTGTGCGCTTTTGCTGGCTCTCGTCCCGCTACGGACAGACGCTAATGCTCAATATCAGAAGGACTATATCAGCGCCGTCCTTCCCTGGGCGCAGCAGGCTCATGCGACATTCGGCGTTCCGATTTCTGTTGCAATCGCGCAATCCGCCTATGAGTCTGGCTGGTATCTATCCAACAAACCTAGCAACAACTTTTTCAACATCACTTATGTGGGGCCGGGATGTGACCCTTACACAACCGGGGGTTATGCCATCAATGGGCGTGATTGGCGGGCCTATAGCAGTGGAGCAGATGCGTTCTTAGGATATGGCTACTTCCTCACCCACGATGGCTACTACACAGGTGTAAATGGCGCGAAGATAGATTGCCGCCCTGATTTAAACAATCCGCTGCAATTTCTCCATGACATTGCGTTCGACGGCTTTGACGGTGGGCCAAATGCCGACAGCAGCGTCAAGCAGGGCTACTACGACACAATCGCGAGCATTATCAGCTCTAACAATCTGACACAGTATGATGTGTCTAACAGCAGCGACACAGACATCTGGGTGGACAAAGGCTATAGCGGGGCGCAAAGCGGAACGCAGGCGAACCCATACAACACGGTCAAAGCCGCCGTGGACAAGGCCAATGCGACACAGCCGGTGACGATCCATGTCGTGCCCGGCACCTACAGCGAGAAGGTAGGCACCAGCAAGCACATCCATTTCGTCACTAATGGCAGCGGCACGGTGCATATCGGTGGTTAGGAAGAGTGCGCCGGTGAGGATTTCGTGGAAGGCGACTTCCTGGCGTTCGCCCAGGCGTCCGATCAGATGTTGGAGGGATACGGATGGCTGCGATAAAGGCCGCCCCAGCGGGCGATGTTTTAAGTCGAAGCGATTTGGACGTAAGCAGTGCGGACGCGGCCGGGATCGCGGAACGGATCGGCGCGTCCGAAGAGGAAGTCCGCCATGCGCTCAACGACTCCGACGCAGTGCGGTCGGTGATGCATGAACGGCATCTGCCGGTGGATTCAGCGGTCTTCGTGCTTGTCGCGAACGCGCAGGCGCAGCGAAGAAAAGATGCCATTGTCACCGTCCCCGCCGGAGAGTGAGACGGTTGCCCCAGCGTCTTCAAGGCACCGGATGTTTAGAGACAGGGCGCGGCAGGACAAGAGGGCGCGATGAGTCGCGCCCCTACAGGTTGTAGGGGCGAACCTTGTGTTCGCCCTCTGCTCCGTGCGCCCTCCCCGTCTGGCTCCCCCAGAATTGAGGGCGGGGGGGCGATCTGGGCGCGGGGCAGATGCCCCGCGCCTTTTTCACGTCTCGCCCCACCCCCCGATTGACGGCGGGCGGGTGGTGTGTTAGAATAGCGGCAGGGACAGAGGGCGCGGCAAGCGGCGCCCCTACGATCCACTCAGAAGCCCCGGAACGCCGGGGACTCAGGCACCCATGCAAAAAACACACCTGCGCGTCTTTCTGCCGTTCTCCGCCTTCCGGCCGCTCTCCGCCCTCCTCCTATTCTTGACCCTCCTGCTCGGCCTCCCCCCGGCGCGCGCTGTGGAGACGGACCTGACCGTCCATGACCCGTCCACGGTCGTCAAGAGCGGCGGGACGTACTGGGTCTATGGGACGGGGCGGGGCCTGCCGCAGTTCTCCTCGCCCGACCGCCAACACTGGACCTTCCAGGGACCGGTCTTTGCTGCCGCGCCCGCCTGGGTGGCGGACGATGTCCCCGCCAACCGGGGCAACAACGTCTGGGCACCGGATGTTCACTTCTTTGGCGGCCTGTGGCACCTCTACTACACCTATTCCAGCTTCGGCAGCAAGGTGTCGGGCATCGGCGTCGCGACCAACCCCTCTCTGGACCCGAAGACCTGGGCCGACCAGGGGCTTGTCGTCCGCACGGGCCGGGACACCAACTACAACGCCATTGACCCCTGCATCTTCCTGGACGCATCCGGCAAACCGTGGCTGTCCTTCGGCTCCTACTTCAGCGGCATCAAGATGGTCGCGATCGACCCCGCGACCGGCAAGCAGGCATCGGGCGACACCACGGTCTACAACCTCGCCACCCGGCCCAACACGCCGCCGAACGCGATCGAGGCGTCCTGCGTGTATTTTCACGCGGGGTACTACTACTTGTTCCTGGATTGGGACGCCTGCTGCGCCGGGCCGCGCAGCACCTACAACATCCGCGTGGGCCGGTCCAAGGCCGTCACCGGACCGTATCTGGACAAGGCGGGAAAGGACATGCAGGCGGGCGGCGGGACTTTGTTCCTCGGTTCGGTCGGCGACAACGGCTCCGGCCGGCCCATTGACGACGAGGTCGGGCCAGGCCACGCGGGCATCCTGGAGGATGGGGGCAGTACCTACGTTTCCTACCATGAGGAGTTCACCCGCGACAAGGGGCGGTCAACCCTGTACGTCAATAAGCTGGCCTGGGAAACGGACGGCTGGCCGCGCGTGGTCCTCGACCCCGGCCCATACCGGCTGGTCTCGTTCCTCGCCACTCACCCCGTCGCCCAGCCCGTGACCGGAGCGGCGGGAAAACCCGTCGCCGTGCAGACCGGCCTCCCGACCGGCAGCCTGGGCGAGCGATGGACGTTGAGCTATCTCGGCGACGGCTTTTATCGCTTGGTCAGCGCCGCAAGCGGCAAGGCGCTGGCCGTCGCGGGGGACGCGGCCAAGCCCGGCGCGGCGGTCCAGCTCGCGCCCGTCGCGCCCCGCGCCGGCCAGCAGTGGTATCTCCAGCAGAACGACGACGGGACCTGGACGCTGCTGTCCAAGAGCAGCGGCAAGGCCGCCGCCCTGGACGTCAGCGGCTGCTCGCTGAACGACGGCACGCCGCTGGAGCAGTGGACCGCGAACGGCCTGGACTGCCAGAAGTGGTCCTTCCGGGCGCAGTGACGGCCCGCTTGACAGGCCCCGGCTTCTCTGCTACACTGTGCCCATTCGTTCGCCAACGCCCGCCACAAGGAGAAGCCTCATGAAACGACTCGTCCCCGCCCTGTTCGCCGCCTCCGTCGGCCTCGGCCTGCTTTCTGCGCCGGCCGCCCGTGCCGAGGACAAGCCCGCCGCCGTCATCTACACGCCCACCACAACGACCGTCGCCATCCTGCCCGTCATCAAGAAAGAGGACGCCACGGACGGTAAGGCAAAGGCCGACGCCAAGGACGCCCCGAAAGACGCCCCGCTCCTGGAGCGCCACGTCGTGAAGGCCCGCGAGGAGTTGGCGACCCTGTTCACCGCCCACGGCTTCCGGGTGGCCGACGACGACGCCGTCCAGAAGGCCATCGCCGACGGCAAGATAGACCTGACCGACGAGGAGAACCAGCGCCGGGCCGTCTTCTACCAGATCGGCAAGGCGGCCCACGCGGACCTCGTCGTCTTCGTGATCATCGAGAGCGTCTCGCGCCACAACAAGAGCAACTCCATCCTCGGCCAGCAGAAGGAAGGCAAAGCCCTCCTGAAGCTGTGGCTCGTGGACGCCGACCGCGAGCAGCCCCTGCTGAACGCCGTCCAGCACGAGGGCAAGGCCGCCTCCAACGCCTTCATGGACAACCAGATCGGCGCGGACACCAACGGCTACAGCCGCTACACCATCCGCGCCGTCGGGCACGGCATTGACGACATCCTGAAGGACTTCTTCAAGCCCTACCCGGAAGCGGGGAAGGCGGGCAAATAGGAACCTCCATGCCACACACCTTGCAAGACTACCTCGTGACCGCGACGCACAAGGCGGCGGCGGACCTCGCCACCGCCTTCCTCCGCCTGCCGGAAGACAGGCGTGGGTGGAGTCCCGAGGGGAAGGGCCGCACCGCGCTCGACCAGGTGGCCGAGTGCGCCGTCCTCAACGGGTACACGGCGGAGCTGATCCAGACCCGGACGTGGCAGCCCGACTGGTTCGGCACCTTCCCCGCCGCCAAAGCTGAGGCCGCCGCACAGGACTGGGACATGCTCCACGCGCGGCTCCTGGAGGGCACCGCCCGTGTCGCGGACGCCATCGCCGCCGTCCCCGACGAGGCGCTGGCCGACGAGATCCAGTTGTTCGGGCGGACGATGGGGATGGCCGAGATCCTCGCCCGCTCCTATTGGAACATGACCTACCACGAAGGGCAAATCAGCTATGTCGGTTCCTTGCTTCCCTGAGCCTTCAGCGCAGGCGACGTGTGACATATTTCACACGCGCTTCCGTTGACAACCGAGCAGGCCCGTGATATAATTTGTCTTGCGAGGGTAATCTTCCCTCGCTTGTCTGAGTACTTCGGCAGACACTTCCACCAGTTCTCTCAGGAGGCACGAAGGTAAGACCATGTTACACGGGAAAGTCAAATGGTTCAGTGACCTGAAAGGCTACGGCTTTATCGAGGTCGAAGGGCGGAAGGACGTGTTCGTCCACTTCTCCGCGATCGAACAGGCCGGCTACAAGAGCCTGGCGGAAGGCCAGACCGTCGCCTTCGAGATCGTGGACGGCGACAAGGGACCCCAGGCGGCGCAGGTGACGCCGGAGCAGGCGGCGGCAGGGCTGCCGACGCGGGAGGCGGTCGCCGCCTGATCTCCTAACTTTTTCTTCCTGTCAAGGATGCCCCGGCGTGTGCCTGCCTGTGCTGTTCAGGCGCCCGCCGGGGCGTTTCCCTGAGTCGCCGCCGGGGGCGATTTTCTGCTATACTGTTCTATGCCAACCTCGTCTAAGCCGACCTCGGAAAAACCCGCCCCCGGCCCCATCATCAACCGCGAGGCCGACCGCCGCCTGGGCCGCATCGCGATGACCTACGGCCTCCTCGTCTTCGCCCTGCTGGTCCTGACCACGCTCCTCCTCAGCTTCGCCAATGCCGCCACCCAGCCCAGGACGCTGGGGGACCTGATCCACAACCCGAAGCTCGCCGGGCTGAACCTCCTGAGCATCCTAGTCGTCGTCGTCCCCTTCTACTTCGGCATCCACCGCCTGTTCGCCGCCCGGCTGGAGATCGGCCGGGAGCGCGTCCAAGCCCGCGCCTGGCGCGAGGCGGTCGCCGCCCTGGAGCCGTTCGCCTCCCCCATGCAGCGATTCCTGGACGGCACCGGCGAGGCGCACTATCTGCTGGCGCAAGCGTACACGGGGGCGGGGGATAAAGTGAAGGCCGAGGCCGCCCGCGCCTTCGTCCGCCGCAAAAAGGGAGTCTGGGCCGAGAAGCTGACGCCGGGCCGCGTCCAGATCACGGCGGGCAAGAACCGGACTGAGAAGAACCGCGCCGCGAAGGGCGCGGGCGTCTACACGGTCCCCGAGCAGGAAAACCGCCCCCGCCCGCCGAAAGGCAGGCCGAAAAGGCGGTTCTGACAAGCCCCGGCAGCCGGAAGTCCGGCAGCAATATCCGAAGCCCCGAAGGGGCGGCCCACCGGCGGAGCCGGGAGTACCCCAATAAAACCCTGGACCGGCCCTTCAGGGCCGGCTCACAGGCGGGCCTACGCCGCCCAACGCCCCAGCATCGGGTACACTAACGCTTATGGAAATCACCGAACGCTACACGACCCGCGTGGGGCGGCAGTTCCTCATCCGCCTCTCCTACAACGAGCGAATCCAGGACGCCGACCCCGGCACGGCCTTCATCAAGTCCGTTGAAGTCACCGACGCCGAGACAAAGGAATCCGTCGCCGTGCCGGCCAGCGCCTCCAAGTTCTCCACCTATGAGAACTTCACCAACTTCGGCGGCTACACCGCCATCAACTACTTCGGCTCCCGTGAGACCGCCATTGAGGGCCTGCGGACGAAGGTGTTGACGCGCATCGAGGACCAACTAGAGAGGCTGGGCTAACGCCGATGCCATCCGAGCAGCAGACCGACAAAGCACCCTCGCTCCAGGCGCAGACGATGGAGCTTGGCCGGACCTTGAAGGCGATTGCCGACAACGACCCGTCCGGCACGCCCTCCGCCCAAGCCGCCGCCGTCTTCGCCGGCTGGCTAGCCCTGGCCGGGCCGACCAGCCGCGAGCCGCTTTATCTGGCCGATGTCGCCGACAACTACGACGTCTTCGGCAACACCAACAAGGACCTCTTCGAGCTGTTCGACATCCTGGACAACTACATCGAGGTGGAGGACGAGGAGCCGGGCGACGCCCCGCCGCGCACCTTCATCAACCTGCCGCTGGTGGCCGGATAATGTCCGCCGAACGGACCCTCTGAGGAGCAGTCTTGGCCTCAATCCCTACCTTTGAACAACGAAAAGTCGTCTCGCTCTTCACCGTCCTCGGCTGGCTCGGCCTGGCCCTCTTGGGCCTGTGGCTGCTCTACGCCCTGCGCGACCTGATCCCCCCGTTCCTCGTGGCGACCATCATCGCCATGACGCTCACCCCCGAGGCGGACCGGCTGGAGCGGCAGGGGCTGTTCGGCGTCCGCTTCCCGCGCGGGGCGGCCATCGGCGTCATCTACTTCCTGTTCCTGGCGATCTTCGCGCTGATGCTCAAGGGCCTCAGCCTGGTCAGCGTTCAAATGGTCGAGCTGGTCACCCGCTTCACCCAGCCGTGGCTGTCCGGTACGCCCGCCGAAGTCGCCAAGAGGGCCGGGAGATGGATGACCGACCACCACATCCCCGTCGCAATGAACGCGCCTGTGCTGAACTACGCGCGGCACATCCCCGAGATTCTGGGCAACGGCCTGACCTGGTTCGGCAACAACCTGCCCGCGCTGGCCGGCAACCTCGTCTGGGTAGTCATCGTCCCCATCATCACGTTCTTCATCCTGCTCGATTTCAACAAGATATTGGGCAAAACACTGCTGCTGTTCCCCCGCGAGAAGCGCGAGGGCATCCTGACCACCGTGACCGACATCATCGCCGTGTTCGGCTCCTACGTCCGGGGCGTCCTGACCGTGATGGCGCTCGACATCGTGGTCATCTTCGGCGTCCTCTGGGCCTTCGGCCTGCGCGATTATGCGCTGACCCTGGCGATTACGGCGGGCCTGCTGTATACAATCCCCTACTTTGGTGCCCTGGTTTCGACCATCCTCATCGGCCTGGTCGCACTCGCCACCCACGGGCTTGCCATCGCCGTTGGCCTGGTGCTAGTGATGATCTTCATCCACCAGATCGTCTTCGATAACATCATCGCCCCGCGCGTCATCGGCGGCAGCGTCAACCTGCACCCGCTCCTGACACTGCTCTCCCTAATGGCCGGCGGCACTCTGTTCGGCATCGGCGGGACCTTGCTGGCCGTGCCCATCGCCGCCGCCCTCCAGGTGATCCTGATCCGCCTCTTCCCGCAGTTCAAGACCGACGTCCTCGCCGTCCGCCGGGCCGCCAACATCGTCCAGAAGAGCATCGCCAAGGACAGCGAGGACGCAAAGCCCGAGGCGCGCAAGGACGGCGACGCCCCCGCTCTCCAGCGCGAGCAGGCCGAGGCCCGCGCCGATGCCCAGGCCACCCAGGTCCTGCCCGTCGGCGACCCGGCGAAGAACTAGACGCCGAAAAGGGCGGGTTTCCCCCGCCCTCCCCTTTCCTCGCTCTCAGGCCTGCTTCCCCCGCGCCCGGCACCCGTCACTGCAATAGACTACCTGCTCCCAATCCCGTGCCCACTTCTTGCGCCAGGTGAACGGCCGGCCGCACGCTGGGCAGGTCTTCGTCGGCAGCCCGTGCGGGTTGCGGAACCCCTCCCCTTTCGTCTTCTTCACCACGCCTCCCCCTACATCGGCTTTTCCTACATCGGTTCGCCCGTCGGCGACAGGTGTGACGAGATCTCCGAGGCGTGGGCCGTCGAAACCCAGAGCTGCGGGTCCTCGTCGAAGACCTGCTTGCTGGTCACGTCCGAGAAGTGATACGTCTTCCCGTCATAAAAGCTGCTGTAGCGCGGCCCGCCCCGGTCCGGGTCCACTTCCAGGTGCGAAACCGGGTCGGTCCACACGTCATGCTCCGGTCTATTGTCTGCCATAGTGGTACTCCTTTGCCAAGAGTATGCCCCGTCCCCGTGCGTGTAAATCCATTTGAGTCCTTGAAGATGACAGAACTGACGACTGTGGTATAATCGGTTGACAAACTTGACAAAGGTACACCATGACAACGACACTGGACTTCCGACTTTCGCTCCCGCCCGCACAGGGGCAGGAAGAACAGGCGCTCCACCGCTCCGTTCTTGCCTCGACCGTCCACATCTTGCAGCACGTCTTCGAGCAGGCGACGCCGGACGACCTTCGGGCCGCCGACCGAGTCCTTTCGCGCATCACGCCGCCCGCCGATGAGTCGGAGCAGAGGTCGCCGGTCCAGCGACTTACGGGCGGACGCACATACAGCCCTCTGGAACAGATCGCCCTGGAAGCGGCTAATTTGCAGCGCCTGTTCGACACGCGCCGCGCCTTCCTCAGCGGGGCCTTATCGGCCTCGGAAGCGGCCCGCCTTCTCAGAGTTTCGCGCCAGACGGTCTACGAGCGGGCGCGGAAGGGGGAACTGCTGGCGGTCGAGGCAGGGGGGGCGCGGCGGTTCCCGGCCTGGCAATTCGACCCCGAAGGCCCCGGCGGAGTCGTGGCCGGGATGCCCGACGTGCTGCGCGCGCTGCCGGCCTCGCCTTATGCCAGAGCCTTGTGGCTTGTGCGCCCTAACTCCACGTTCGAGGGCCGGACGCCGCTGGAAACGCTGAGGGCTGGGGAACGGGAGCGCGTGCTGGAAGCAGCCGCAGCCGTCGGGGCGGTTTGACTTGGTCCTCATCGCCCCGCCCCCGCCGCTGCGCCCGCCCGTCCCGCTCTTCCAAGACCTCCCCGCCGGCACGAGCCTGGTCCGCCTCTTCCTGCCGGCCCCGCACCACACCGGGCCGCTCACCTTCCGCGCCTTCGGCCCGCTCCGGCGCTTCGACCACCACGAGGGCATCCCGCGCGGCCGGGGCCGTCAGGCGGCCCTCTCCCCCATCCGCCGCGTCTACTATGCCGCGCCCACGCTGTCCTGCTGCATCGCCGAGGTCTTCGGCGACACCGGCCTGGTCGAGCCGGGCGAGTGGCACGTCGCCCTCCCGCTCCTGACCCGCCCCCTGCACCTCCTGGACCTTCGCGGGCCGGGTGCCCTGCGCGCCGGGTCGGTCACGGCGCTGACCCAAATGCCCGACCACCGGCTGGGCCAAGCCTGGTCCCGCCACTTCTACGCCGACACCGCCTACGGCCTCCCCGACGGCCTCCTCTACGCGGGCGCGCACAACGGCGAAGATGCCATCCTCCTCTACGAGCGCGCCGAAGCCGCCCTCTCCTGCGCCCCCGGCGACGTACTCCGCCTGGACGACCCCGCCCTGCGCCCCGCACTCCTGGACATCGCGCTGGCTAATAACCTCATCCTCGCCCTGCCGCCCTGATGCACCGGAATACGGCTGAACCCGCGAGCGCTTGACAGAACGGCCCCCGCCCGCTACAATCAGAAGCATGAACACCCGTTTTGGAACCGCCGCCATCATGATGCTGGTTCTCGCCTCAGCCTTCACCGGCTGTGCCGCCCAGCACGCTCCAAGTGCCAGCCGGGTGAAACAGCAGCAAACGCCGCTGGCGATTACAAACGTTGAGAACGGGCGGAAATACTCTGGCGCCTTGCCGCTCCAGGTGCGTCTGGCAAGCAACCGTCACGAGTATGGTGACATCAAGCTGCTAATTGACGGGGCTGAGGTCGGCGAGGCCGGAGACAATATACAGCCGTCAGCAGACGGCTTTACGACCATAATCCCAGTCGAAACCGACACCTACTCGAATGGCTGGCATGACATGACGGTGCAGTCAGATGACCAGCCGCAGACCCGATACCGTGTGAAGTTCTGGAACAACGTTTCGGAGTTTAGCATAACGGATGCGGTCGCCGCCCCCGGCGGGCGCATCCGCGCGAAGAGCGTTACGGGTGGACCCTGGACAGTAAAACTCTGGGCGGTACTTGCAGCGACGGACACACATGACCCATTAGTTCGAGTTTTTCGTGGGCAAGGCAAAACAATCGACGTCCTCTGGGACTGTAAGGACTCCCAGGGGAAGACTGTTCCCGAGGACGGTTATGCAATAACCCTGGTGACGGGGAAGACACCGCCCTTGAGGTCATTCATCAACAAGATGTACTAGAGGCTGCTCTCGCCAGTCGTCCTGGGGCCGGCCTGGTTCTTCGGAAGTGGAAGCATCTGAGGCAGAGAGTTCGCTCGCAGGCACAGGCTCGATGACGAGTAAAACCTCCACGTCAGTGTCCGATAGCGGCGTCGGCACTTTTACCCTGAGAACCCTACCCAGGCCCATGTAAGCCTTCGTCTTAATACTGATTATGCCGTGGCCTCCCGGTTCTCATACAGCAGGCACCGCACCGTCCGCCCGTTCTCCAGCAGTGTGTTCGCCGGAACCACCGTCGGGCACGGCTCGAAGCGCTTGGGGCAGCGGGGGGCGAAGGGGCAGCCGGGCGGGATCGCCGTCAGCGGGGGCGGCTGGCCTGGCAGGGTCGGCAGCGGGGCCTCCGTCCGGGGCCGCCGCCAGTCCGGCAGAGAAGCAAGAAGCGACTGCGTGTAGGGGTGCTTGGGGGAGGTGAACAGGTCGGAGGCCGCCGCGTACTCGACGATCTGGCCCGCGTACATGACCGCCACGTCGTCGCAGCGTTCGCGGACGACGCCCAGGTCGTGCGTGATCAGGACGATGGCCGTGCCGAGTTCGGCCTTCAGTTCGTCCATCAGATCCAAGATCTGCGCCTGCACCGTAACATCAAGGGCGGTCGTCGGCTCGTCGGCCAGCAGGACCTCGGGGCGGCAGGAGAAGGCGATGGCGATCATGACGCGCTGCCGCATCCCCCCCGAAAGCTCGTGCGGGTACTGACGCATCCTCCGGTCCGGCAGGGCGACCCGGACGCGCGTCAGCCAGTCCAACGCCTGCGCCCGCGCCTCGGCCCGCGACACCTTCTGGTGGGCCAGTATCGTCTCGACGATCTGCTCGCCGACGGTCAGGGTCGGGTTCAGGGCGGTCATCGGGTCCTGGAAGACCATCGCGATCCGCGCCCCGCGCACGTCCCGCATTTGCCGCTCCCCCAGCCCCAGCAGGTCCGCGCCGTCCAGGCTGATCCGGCCCGCGACGATCCGGCCCGGCGCGGCGATCAGGCGCAGGATCGAGAGGGCGGTCACGCTTTTGCCCGACCCGCTCTCCCCCACGATGCCCAACGTCTCGCCCTTGCGGACGGCGAACGAGACGCCGCGCACGGCCCGCGCGACCGGCCCGCGCCCCTCCCGCCCGAACACGGTTTCGAGGTCGTCTACTTGCAATAGTGCATCAGGCATGACTTTCCACCTTATCTCCCCGTTCTCCCAGCACCGGTCCGCCCAACACCGGTCCGCCTAACACGGCGTCGTCACAGCGGCAGGGCGAGACACCGCAGTGCGTAATCGCTGGATCGCGCCGGATGGCCTCCGAAGCGACTTCGAGGGCGTCCGCCGCCGGGAACACCTGCCAGCGGCTGTCACCGACACGCGCCTCCCGCCTCAGCGGGGAGAGCGGAGCCTCCAGAGTGTGGAAGCCGTCGGAGCATCCGCCGGTTTCTACCATCACGACCTGCCCCTCCGGGCCGTTCGCCCAGCGCCGGAACAGGACGCGCCCTGCCCGCTGCTCCGCGAGGTGGAGCAGGGTCATCGCTTCCAGGCCGACGCCCATGAGCAGCACAAAGCCATCCCTCTCGGCCAGCGCCCGGAGTGGGGCGTTTACGTCCAGCGGTGCCTGCCCCGCGATTAACTCGTGGGCCAGAGGCCCGATTGCCGCGAAGGAGCAGAGCGGGTGGTCGCCGCGAACGCGCTCCGGCATCCGCAGGACGGCGGCGGGGATGGCCCCCATGTCCTCCTCGGCGACCTCCGTCATGTCGCGGGAGTAGAGGACGCTCGTGTCCTCCTCCGGGGCCACAGAGGAGTAGTTCCGCCCGTTGCGGGCGGGGCGCAGGTGGGGCGGCGGGGAGACCTCGAATTCGGTGAACGTCGGGACGAGCAGGGTACACCCCTCCGCCAAGATAGCGTCCACGACGGCCTGCGCCTCGCCCTCGACCCAGCCGAACGAGCGCAGCGACGAGTGGACGCAGAAGCACTGCCCCGACAAGCCGAGAGAGCGCAGGGCGTGTTGAATATCGGCGCTTATCACGGATGTCACAGCTCTAACGGCTTTCGGTAGCGGAAGTGGCGCGCGATCACACGGAACCCGAAGTGCAGGTACATCGCCAGCGGGCCGGACGGCGGCTCGTCCGGGTCTGTTCCCGCCGACGTGAAGACGCGCACCGTGGTCAGGCCCGCATCCCGCATGGCATGGAGGCAGTGGAACATCAAAGCCCGTGACAGCCCCTTCTGGCGGTAGGCGGGGACGACGGCGACATTGGCGACATCGCCGCAGACGCCCAGGCTCCGGCACAGGTACAATCCAGCCACTTCGCCGCCATGCCAGGCAATGCGGCTGATCTCGGGGTCGCAGGAGGCCGCGAACCTCGTCCACTCGGCTTCCTCCGCCTTGAGCCGCGCTCCCAGCGACTCGGGTGGCGCATTCGCCTCGATCAGCGCCCGCGCCACAGCCCCATGGTGTTCCGGCTCCAGCGGGCGTATCTGGAAGCCTTCCGGCGTCACAGCAGGCGGCAGTGCCGTCAGGTCCTCATAAGCCAGTTCCGGCGACAGGAAGAACAGCCGGTAGCCCTCATGCTCCAAGAGCCGCCGGGCGTCCGCCTCACCCTCGCTGGCATTCACGGCCAGTCCGCCGCGCGGGCCGCCTTCGTTCAAGGCGCGTGCGCGCCCGTCGCCCCAGTGCAGCAGCGCCGTCCCGATGCCTCTGCCGCGCCACGCGGGGAGTACCCAGGCGCGCGTCAGATACACCCGCGCCTCCGTGCCGTCGTCATAGGAGCTCCACCATTCCAGACGGCCATGCGCGATGACCTGTCCCGCGACTTCTGCCAGCAGCACGTTCCCCTGCGTGCCGTCGGCAAAGGACAGCGCGACATCCTGTGCGTACTCATCCGGCAAAAGGTTAGGGAGCCGGTAGCAGACTGAGTAGGGATCTGTCTTGTCCGCCGCCCGGCAACCGTCATGCACCGCCAGCATCGGGGCGAGGTCGGATTGCCCCCGATAGTGGCGGAACGTCAGGCCGGGAATATTAGGAGCATCAGGCAGGTGAACCATAGTTAGACCGCCTCTATCCCAACCCGCGCCAGGAGACGCTTCGGGTTCTCGTACAGCGCCGCGCTGGCCTCATCGGGCGTCAGCCCCGCGCCCAGCGCGACCGTCCGCGCGAAGGCTTCCGTGTGCAGGTCGCCCGGCGAGTGCGTGTCCGAGTTGACCAGCAGCTTCGCCCCCGCCGCCCGGCCCAGAACGACCGTGTTGCCATTTCCCAGGCAGTGGCCCCGGCGCGAGGTGATCTCCAGAAACACGTCGTTCCGCGCGGCCAGCGCGGCTTCCTCCTCGGTCAGCAGGCCCGGATGCCCCAGCACGTCCACATCGGGGCATTCGACGCTCGCCCGGTTCGTCCCCGGCGGCACCGGCTCCACCAGCGTTTCGCCGTGGATGACCACGATGCGCGCCCCCGCCGCCTTCGCCCGCGCGGCCAGGGCGGCGATGGAGCGGGGCGGGCAGTGCGTCAGCTCGACGCCCGGCAGGACGCGGAACCCCCACTGTTCCCACGCCAGGTCGCAGTCGCGCGTCACCTTCTCGACCAGTTCTTCGATGTTAGAAGCCGAGGCGTGGTCGGTGATCGCCATCGCCGAATAGCCGTTGACGTGTGCCCGCCGGATCAGCTCCATCGGCAGCAGGGCACCGTCGGAGAAGAACGAGTGCGTGTGGAAGTCATACAGAGGCATGGGTGGTCCTTGCGTTACGATAGGCACCGGGGCCGGTTAAGAACGAGACGGGGACGAGTAAAGAACCCCGGCCTTAAGGCCGGGGCCTTAACAAGATCTATAAACGAGAAGTTCCCGTCTTAATGTACGCCCGCCGGGGGGGGGGGCTGGCCCTACCCGCGTGGCTTCCTCGGCTTGGGTGGGCGCTGGCCCTGAGCGCCTGGGCGGCCCTGGTTGCGGATGTAGGCGCGCACCACCGCCTCCGCCGCCTGGCCGACGCTCTCGGCGAAGTAGCCGTCGCTCCAGAAGCGCTCGCCCCACAGGGCACAAAGGACAGGAACTCCTCCAGCTCCGGGAACTCCGCCCGCAAAACACGCGAGGTCCCGCCCTTCAGGGACTGCATGACCGTCATCACGCTGTCGGTGGGCGCGATCTGGAGCAGCACATGGACCTGGAGCAGCACATGGACCTGGAGCAGCACATGGACCTGGAGCAGCACATGGACGTGGTCGGGCTGCACGCTGATCTCGTGCAGGCCCCAGGTCTTGACCGTCTTGACCTCACAGGCCTGGCGCAGCAGCGCCTCTAGGCGGGCCGCGACCGGCCCCTGGAGGACGCGCTTGCGGTACTTGGTCTTCTGAGACTTGGGCACCCAGACCAGGTGGAAGCGGAGCCGGTGCAGGGTGTGGGCACCGGACCAGTAGCCAGCGGCGCGGGTGGCAGGGGCCGGCCCGGTGGGGCGCGCGGCGGTACGTTTACGCATGGCCCCATTAGAGCAGGGGAGTGTGCCTTGTCCCTGGACAAATCAGCGCGAGAGTCAACCGGGCGCTCGTTCCGGGCGGGCGTTTCCTCTCCGGCCTGAAGGCCGGGGCTTCCACGCCGGGGGGCGGGAGGCTCTGTCTCACACGCAGGCATCGTGAGTGAAGTCACTCGCTGACGCAGGATTTGTCCAGGGGACAAGGGAGCGGCAGAAGCCACCACGATTTCCGGTCCTTCCCCTCCTCTGTCCCCTGGACAGGTCCTAATCAGCGAGTGACTTCAGTCACTCGTCTTTCTCGTTTTTCTACCTACCCTTGTGTCACAAGTCTGTCACAGTGTCACAGGTGGGTGTGACAGAAGGCGGCTTGACGCTCTTGACGAGAAGGCAGTTCGGGAACCGCGCCAGTGACGCCAGGCCCGGCTCCTGCCGCAAAGCCTCTTCCGAGGCGACCGGCTCCACGATCTGCGCCACGGCCAGCCCCGCCCCGACCAGCCCGTTCACCAGAGTCGCCATCGTCCGGTGGTACTTGGCGACGCCGTCCACGAACCAGTGGAGCCGCCGCTCGCCCTCGTCCCCATAGTCGTCTATGGGCCAGTAGAGCCGGTTCCCCGCCACGTCGCGCACCCAGTTCTGCTCCCCCGCCTTCCGCGCCGTCGTCATCGGGTGTTCCGTGGAATAAACAAACGCGCCGCCCGGCCTCAGCCACTGGGAGACGCTGCCGGCAAGCGCATCGTAGTCCTGAACATAATGCACCGCGAACGAGCTGACCACGACATCAAACGTCGCGGGCGCGAACGACAGGTCTTCAATCGCTGCCCGCACATACTCGATGGCCGGGTGCGCGTTCCGCTCCCGCGCCACCGCCAGCATCTTTTCCGAGATGTCCGCCCCGACCACGCGCGCCGCTCCCTGGCTAGCGCAGTAGAGGCTCAGGTCACCCGCCCCGCAGCCCATGTCCAGCACAGCCGCCCCCGCCAGCGGCGGCAGGAGGGCGCGCAGGGTCGGCTGCTCCACCAAGTCGTTGAGGTTGCCGGGGCTGGCCCTCAGTTCGGCGTAGCCCTGAAAGAACGCCTCATCATCGTAGATGTTCTGTCTCACGCGCTCGCCCCCGGCAAGGGAAAATCGCATTGGCCATCCATACCAAGCGCGCGCAGGCTCGAAAGGATAGCCGGGTCCGTGCCGCTGTACCGAAGCGTGGCAACGCAATTGACGGACATTGCCCGGAAAGCCCGATTCAATTCTTCCGGCGTCTCTGGCTGTTTCTTGAAGAAGCAGCCAAAGTCATATTGGCCTTCGCCGTCATCGCGAAAGCCGATCAAGTCCGGCGCTTCCTCTTCCGGCAGGCAGCAGGTAAGACATTCGCCCGCCACCACATAGAATGGCCCCGGCACATTCATTAAATCAGCTACATACTTCCGGTTCCTGGCGTCGTGTGAAGCCATAGGCAGATCGGTCATGACTGAGGCACCAGCGGTTCCAATTCCGCCCAAAGCTCCTCGAATACCAGAGGCTGACCGCCCATCCTGCTGATGAACAAGGGCCGTTCCCTGTTCCAGTAGTATTTCAGCTTGCGCGGCGAGTAGCGGCGCAGGAGGTCAGGCAGATTGTGGATGTGATCCGCCTGAGCCGCGCCCAGGTCTGCATCTTTCGACCAGCCCGCTGACCGCGCCTCAACGACGCCCGTCTGAAGGATTCGCAGGATGACCATCTGCGATGTTGTTAGGGCAGGGTTCCAAGTTGGCCTGATGCTCCGCTACGAGTTCCGGAAAGGTGTCTTCGATGAGCCGCTGGAACTTCCTCACGCTGGCCCCCCTCTAGTCGAACAAACTGGACACGCTCATGTCCTGGTTGACGCGGTGGATCGCCTCCCCGAACATGGCGGCGACCGAGAGCTGGGTGATCTTGGGGCGGCGCTTCTCGGGCGCGAGGGGGATGCTGTCGGTGATGACGACCTCGGCGATGGCCGGGTGGTCGTTCAGCCGGTCCACGGCGTCCAGCGTCAGGACCCCATGCGTGGCGCAGATGTGGATCTCGGGCTTGCAGCCGTGCTCCACCAAAGTCCGGACGCACTCGATGATCGAGCCGCCGGTCGTGATCATGTCTTCCAGGATGATCGGCGTCTTGCCCTTAACGTCGCCGGCGAGGTCCGTGATCTCCGTGTGCCCGTGCATCTCGTGGTGCTTGTAGCCGACGGCAAGCGGGGCGTTGAGCTGCCGGACCAGCTTGCGGGCCTGCTTGACCCGGCCCTCGTCGGGTGAGACGATGACGACGTTTTCGAGCTGCTTCTGCTGGAAGTAGTCCGCGAACATCCCGCGCGCGGTCAGGTGGTCCAGGGGGATGTTGAAGAAGCCCTGGATGGCGTCCGCGTGCAGGTCCATCGTGATGACCCGGTCCGCGCCCGACGCGGTCAGGACGTCCGCGATGAGCTTGGCCGTGATCGCCTCGCGCGGGCGGTCCTTCTTCTCCTGCCGGGCGTACCCGAAGTACGGCAGCACGGCCGTGATCCGGTCCGCGCTGGATCGGCGCATGGCGTCAATCAGGATCAGCAGCTCGACCAGGTTGGTGTCCACGGGCGGACAGGTGGGCTGGATGATGAAGGCATCCGCCCCGCGCACGCTTTCTTTGTACTGCACATACGTCTCGCCGTCGGAGAACCGCTCGATACGCACGTCGCCGAGCGGCAGGCCCAGCCAGGCGGCGATGTCCCGGCCGAGCTTCGGGTTGCCGGTCCCCGCGAACAGCTTGATTTCGGTCTTTTCTCTCACACTGATCCCCTCGCCGCCCGCCGCGTCTTCCGGCAGGTCGGCCTGATTATACCGGACACGGCGGCGGCTTGGCAAGGGGACAGGCGGGATGAGACAAGTGGGGGCACGACGGGAGGTGACCAGGCATGACGGGGCCAGGCCATGCGCGGACCATGCGTTGAAACGCACGGCTATTCAGCCTGCGGCTAGAAACCCCGCTTCGCGGGGCTGAGAATGGTTGTTCCTAGTGCCGCGAAGCGGTACTTCGTGGCGTCCGCGCCGTCTAGCCGTGCGTTTCAACGCATGGTCCGATGCATGGCCCGATTTACCGCCCGGCGCTCCGGGCGGTCAGCCGTGCGCCCGCCTGTAGCGGCCCGAGCCGTTGCAGGGCGGCGACCGCGACCGGGGCGTCCATCGGGCTGAAATCCGGGTTCAGGCGGAGCGCGCGGCTCAAAAAAGAACGCGCGGCGGCCTGATCCTGTAACTTAGCGGAGATCATGCCGGCGTGGAACAGGAAGTCGGCCTCGGGCGTGTGGCGACTCAAGGCGGCGCGGCTCATCGCCGCCGCCTCTTGGGTGCGCCCGTTCTTATACAGGCACCAGGCCAGGGCGTCGGCGGCGTAGACGTTCCTGCGGGTCCGGTACTCCTCCCGCGCCGCCAGCAATGCTTCGGGCAGGTCGCGGTCGTGGTTCGCCTGGAACAGAGACATCTGCCAGCCGCCCTTTACCCCGTTCGCCTTCTGGAGCCGGTCTATCTGCCCGGCCAGGGCGAACTGCCGCGCGGCGTCGGCCTTGCGGCCCGTCAGGGCGTACAGGTCGCCCAGCGCGCCGACGGCTTCCAGTTGCGGCACAACGGCGACGGCCTTCTCATAGCGCCCGATGGCGTCCTGATAGTCGCCCCGCCCCGCCTCCACCCGGCCCAGGGCCATCAGGACGCGGTAGTTGTTGGGCGTGGTCGTCAGGGCGTCCTTTAACGTCTGTTCGGCTGCCGCCTGATGGCCCTCGCTGTAGAGCATCAGGCCGAGTTGGGCGCGGCACCAGCCCGTCGTCTCGGCATAGGGTCCGCCGGCGTCAATGGCCTTGACCATCAGCCGGACCCCTTCATTGTGGGCGTCCCCGGTCAGCCACAGCAGATGCCCGCCCCGGCTGTAGGAAGCAAGGTCAGGCCGGAGGTCGAGCATCTTCTGGTAATGGGCATAGGCGGCATCATAATCGCCAAGCTCCTGGTCGGCGTCCCCAATCAGCCCGTAGGCGTCGTTGTCGCCGGGGTCCAGGGCCAGGGCCTTCCCCGCCCAGGCTTTGCTCGCTTCAAACTCGTGCCGGTCGCTCGTCACCCAGGCCATGCCAGTCAATGCGCCCGCGTCCCGCCCGTCCAGCGCCAGGGCCTTCTTGTAGACGGCCTCGGCGTGGCCGTAGTAGCTCAGGTCCGCCGTCTCGCGCGCCTTCTGCATCAGGGCGTTGCCCAGGTCCACCCAGGCCTTCGTATCTTTCGGGTTCCGACTCGTCACGCGCGTGTCTTTGCTAATCGCCTGGTCCAGCAGCGCGTGGCCCGCCGCAGGCGTGGCGGCGGGCGTATCAGCTCGGGCGGCGGCGAGGGAAACGACCGGACGGGCGGCGGGCGTGTCGGCGGTGCGGCAGCCCGCGCCCGCCGCCAGGCAGGCGAACAGGAGGGGAAGGATGGTCTTCTTTAGGGCCATTGCATAGGTGCCATTCATCGGTGCTGTCTGAGAAGGAGTAGGACGGCCCCCACCCCCGGCGCGGACGCCGACCCCTGCCCCCGCAAGCGGGAGAGGGGTGAAGAGTGAGGGGAGAAGAGGCGAACAGCCCGCGCTCCTAATCCTGTTTCCTTACCCCTCTCCCGCTTGCGGGGGCAGGGGTCGGCGTCCGCGCCGGGGGTGGGGGGCTGACCGTCCGCCTCAGCCCGCCTTCGCCGCAGCCGCCCCGCCGGACGGCTGCGACCCGAGCTGCTTCAGCGTGTCGGCGGCCGTCTTCGCGTCCCGCACACTAAAGGAGGGGTTCGTACTCAGGGCGGAGGCCAGGTACTTCCCCGCCGTCACCCGGTCGCCGTCCTTGGCGTAGATCATGCCCGCATGGAACAGGAGGGCGGCGTCGGGCGTGTTGCGGGCCATGGCGGTCTGGATGGCGGCTTTGGCCTCCTCCTGCCGGCCGTTCTTGTAATAGCACCAGGCGAGGGTGTCGGCGTCGTTGACGTTCCGGCTGGACTTGCTTAACTCAGCGAGCTGCAAGGCCTGGGGCAGATTCCGGTCGTGGTCGGCGTAGAACTGCGCCATCTGCATGTGGTCGTCCACCCCCGCGTCGGCGTCCTGCTTGTGGAGGGCCTCCACCTGCGCGTACTGCTTCTCAGCCCCGGCCTTGTCGCCGGTACGCTGGTACAGGTCGCCCAGGGCGGCCAGCGAGGCCAGCGTGGGGGCAACGGCGACCGACTTCTTGTAGGCAGCAATCGCCTCGGGGTAGTTCCCGCGCGCCGCCTTGAACGTGCCGAGAGCTGCCAGGGCCTCGGCGTCATCGGGCGTGGTCTTGAGGGCGGATTGGAGCGTCTGCTCGGCGGGCAGAAGCGCCCCCTCATCAAAAAGCATCAGGGCGAGCTGCGTGCGGCACCAGGCGGTGTTCTCGGCATAGGGGCTGCCCGTATTGATCGCCTTGATCATCAGCCACATCGCTTTGCGGGAGTTGCCGTCCTGCGCCAGCAGGTGCGCGCCCCGGCTGTAGGAGGCGACGTCGGGGCGGATGTCGAGCATCTTCTGGTAGTGGGCATAGGCGGCATCGTAGTTCCCCTGCGCCGCGTCGGCATCGCCCAGAAGCCCATACGCCGTGTTGTCCCTGGGGTCGAGCGCGACGGCCTTGTTCGCCCAGTCCGTACTCTCGCCGAACCGGTTGCGGTCGCTCGCCACCCAGGCCAGCCCGGTCATGGCGTCGGCGCTGCCGGGGTTGACCGCCAATGCCTGCCGGTAGACCTGCTCGGCGTAGCCGTAATAGCGGGGGTCGGCGGTTTCGCGCGGCTTCTGCATCAGAGTGTCGCCGAGTTTGACCCAGGATTTGTCGTCGCTCGGATGCCGGCGCAGCAGGCCCGTCCATTTGGCGATTCCGTGGTCCGACGCCGTCCGGGCGGGCGGCGTCGGGATGGCGGCCAGCGTCACGTCTGCCGTGGGCAGGGCCAGGGCGGACGACGCCGGACCGCCCGGCACGGCATGACGCCCGGCACAGCCGCCGACCATGAGGGCGGCGGGGAGGAGAAAGGATAAGATTTTAGGAAGGAGGGCGTTCTTCATTGGTTTGCGATTCTACGCGGGCCTGTTCATGCCGGGGAAGGAGAGGGCGGTTTCCATCGCCCCCTCCCTGAGTGCCGACTGTTCGCCCTAATGAGCAGGAGTGGAGTCCTTGCTGTTGGCCGTTCCGGCGTTGGGCGTGCCGGCATACGGGAAGGTCATGTTGTAGACCTGGTCGTTGTGGTCGATGTTGTCGCCCACCAACGTCACCGCGCTGTAGGTGGGGCCGCTCGCCACCGCCGTCAGGGCGACGTCCACCACGTCGTCACCGAGCCGCCGGCCATTGGGCCAGCCGCCGGGGACCTTCGCCCCCACCCCGTTGGTCAGGGTGTCGCCGCCGATGAAGCCCAGCCGGCTGAACGCCATCTGCCCGGCGATGTTGGCCGGGCCGGTCGTCGTGTCCACCCGGATGACGTCCGGGATGTAGACGGCGGCGAGGTCGGTGCGGCCCGCCGTGACGAACTTCGTGCCGTAGACCGCGTTGATCAGGACGGCGACCTCGGGGTTCAAGGCGTACTTCTGGTACTTGGAGGCGTCGCTCGTCGGCACGTCCCGGTTGTAGTTGTCCTTGTCCCGGATGCCGACCAGCACCTCGTTGAAGAGCGGGTTGGCCTCGCGGTTGACCTGGATGTACGGGCCGGAGTTGACGTTGTCGCCGTTGGTCGCGCGCAGCGTGATGCGGGGCCGCGAAACCGAGGCGTAGACCCCCACGCCCGTGTTCGTCCCGCCGCTCGTGAAGGCCCCCGTGTACGAGGAGGTCAAGCCGGTCAGGTCTGTCAGGGGGATCACGATCGCGTAGTGCAGCACGTTGAAGCCCTTGAAGCCGTCCACGCCGTTGCCGGTCTGCCCGAACGTGCCCATCGGCGAGGGCGAAAGGATGCGCGGGTCCAGGAAGTCAAAGATGCCCGGCGTGTCGGCGTAAAAGCCGTCCTCACGCGAGCCGGCGAACACCATGGTCGTGCCCGACGCGCCCGAGATCGCCGGCAGGGTGTAGGTGGTCTGCTTGGTGTAGGGGTCGAGGGCCGCATTGCTCGCCGCGCCGCTGATGGCCCGGCCCGTCGTCGGGTCGTCGTAGAGCGGCGTCGTCCGCTTCCCGGTGTTGTACGGCGGCACCATCAGGGTCGTGTTCGGATTCAGCAGGGTGGACTGGCCGGTGGCCGCGACCGTCTTGGTCACGGTGTAGGTCTGGACGAAGTTCTGGTGGGCGTCCCCGACGGTCATGATCGGGCCGGCGTCGGGAGCGCCGTTGATGTTCGCGCCGCGCCCGTAGCGCAGGATGGTGTCCAGGTTCTTGTAGTTGCCGCTCTGGCTGCTGACCGGCGAGAACTTGAAGTCATACCGCTGCAAGAGCGCGCCCGTGCTGGGATTGGCGATGTTGATGGAGTAGAGCGCATCATCCGAGAAGGAGTCGTAGGTGACGCCGTCGCCCGGCTCGGAGAAGGGCCGGACGCTGACCTCGATGACCAGGGAGGGCGTGTTGTTCGGACCCTCGTTGCGGCGGAAGGCGTAGACGTCGGTGAGATTCGCCTGCGGGTCGAGTTTGATCAGCGGCGCGTCGCTGTGGCTGGAGGCGCGCGCCGTGCCGCTCCCGAGGGCCAGCGCGCCCAATGCGCCCAGGGCGGCGGTCACGCAGAAAAGAGGCTTGAGATTCATCGTGTTTCTCTTTCTTGTATATATCAGGAATGAGTGCCGACGCGGACCGCGCGGCGACGCCGCACGGCGCAGAAAGTCAGGAGCAGGACGCCCGCCCCGAGCGAAACCATCGTGCTGGCTTCGGGCACGGGCGCGAAGGCCGCCCCGGAGGCCGAGAGGGTGTTGCCGCTCGTGTCAACGCCCACCGCCCCGTACTGCACCAGGGCCGGCGCGAAGGGGCTGCTGAAGGAGAAGACGGCCGGTGTGCTGGAGAACGTCTGGCTGTCCTCCAGGAAGGTCACCAGCCCGCCGCCCGGCACGCCCGGATCGAAGTTGATCTGGAACCCGGTCGGGGCCGTCAGCCCGGTCACTCCGCCGGGCAGCGACGGCGCGGGCATGCTGATGGCGTAGAAGTCCTGGCCGGATGCACTCGAATTGGTGACGCTGTAGGTGTAGTTGAACAGCGTCCCGTTGGCGGTCTGGACGCTGGACAGGATGCTGACCTGGGCGCGCGCGGCGCCCGCAGAGAACAGGACGCCGAGCGCACCCGCAAGCGCAAGGGGGCCTGCGAGTCGGCGTGGTCGTGGGAGCATGGACGGGCCTGCCTTTCAGTGAAGCGAAAAGAATCTGGGACGAAATGAACCTGGAACGAGATGAGTCACAGGAGTGCGCCGGGGAAAGTGGCGCGGCCGCGCACGACAGCGCAGAGCCGATGAGACATCAGACCGCTGGACGCCGCCTTGGCGAAGCGGGGGACCGACGGCCGGCCGATGTCATGGCAAGAGTTTACCTAGCGGGCTGATAATCCATGCGCGTTATTGCCCCGCAAAGTTAATGGGTGGTTACAAAACTGTGCGAACGCCTGCCACACAAAGCCAAGACAGAGTCACTACAGTCTTCAAACAACCTCAGAAGTGGCTTCCTTTTTCCCCGCGACGCCCCCCGGAGCCTGCCGACCGGGTATAATCATCCCATGCGCCAATTCGACACCGACCGCGATTCTTTGGAAACCATCCACGCCGCCCTGACCTACCGCGACACCGCCCGCGATGCCCAGGTGGAGGCCACCGTCCGCGCCATCCTCGACGACGTGAAGGCGCGCGGCAATCAGGCCGTTCTGGACTACACCCGCCGCTTCGACTGGCCGGAGGCGACGGCAGACGGACTGGAGATACCGACGGAAGTGCGAGAGGCCATGGCTGAGGAGATCGGGAAGACCAGCGGGAGCATATCTTACCTTCTCAACGCGGCTGCCTTGAATGTTAGCGACTACCATTGGGATGAAAAAGGCCGCTACACATCCTGGTTCAATACCAGCGCCAGTGGCAACATGCTTGGTCAGATGGTGCGGCCCGTGCAACGGGCCGGCATCTATGTTCCGGGGGGCAAAGCCGCTTACCCGAGTACCGTCCTCATGGCGGTCACGCCTGCGGTGGCGGCGGGCGTCGAGGAGATCATCATCTGCACACCGCCGGGTCAAGACGGCAGCGTCAACCCAGGGATCATGGAAGCAGTGGACTGGGTTTTGCCTGATAATGGCAGGATGTTCAAGATCGGCGGCGCGCAGGCCATCGCCGCCATGGCCTACGGCACCGAAACCGTCCCCAAGTGCGATGTTATCGTCGGGCCAGGCAACGCCTACGTCAACACCGCCAAGAAGCTCGTCTACGGCACGGTCGGGATAGACATGCTGGCCGGGCCGTCCGAGGTCGCCATCATCGCCGACGAGGGCGCGAACCCCGCCTTCGTCGCCGCCGACCTGCTGGCCCAGACGGAACACGGCCACGACAACCGGGGCGTGGTGTTCAGCCACTCTTACGATTTGTTGGAAAAATGTAAAAACGAACTGTCGGCGCAGCGCGCGGAACTCTCCCGCAAGGAGATACTGGCGGTCACCGCGAACAACTTGATTTTTGTCAAAACGAACTCCCTGGAAGAGTCTTTGGAACTCTCCAACGTCTTCGCCCCCGAACACCTGGAGCTGATGGTGCGCGAGCCTCTGGCCGTCCTGCCCCTCGTCAAGAACGCCGGGGCGGTCCTGCTGGGCGACCACACCTCCGCCCCCATCGGCGACTACTGGGCGGGCCCCTCCCACACCCTGCCGACGGCGGGCGCGGCCCGCTACGCCTCCCCACTGTCCGTGGCGACGTTTATGAAGCGGACGAGCGTGCTGTACTACTCGCAGAAGGCCGCCCAGGAAGCGGCGGAAGACGTGGCCCGGTTCGCCGAAGCGGAGGGGTTCGATGGGCACGCGCAGGCGGCGCGGCTGCGGGGCGTGGATAGCAAAAAAGAGAACGATGCGAAGGAGGAGGGCGGGGAAACCCCGCCCCTACACATGCGCGACGTAGGGGCGGGGTCCCCCCGCCCTCCTGCTGTTCCCCGCCCATCTTTCCCGGTGCTTCCTTCCGCCACCCCCGCCGAGGCCCGCTCCTGATGCCCTACACCACTCCCGACGCCGACACGCGCCGCGCATCCGTTGACGCCGTCATCTTCGACATGGACGGCGTCCTGCTCGACATCAGCGGCTCCATCCGCGTCGTCAACTGCCTTTCCGTCCCCTACTATCTGCGGACCGTGCTGGGTTGGCCCGCGCCCGACGACCTACTCACCTCGGACGACATCGAGATGTTCAAGAACGCGGGCGGCTTCAACGACGACTGGGACCTCACCTACGCCCTCGTCCTGCACTACGTCGCCAAAGGCCACGAACACCCCAGCGCCGCTCCCGAGACTCTGAACGTCTTCCAGCCCAAACTCGCCCGCTACGCCGCCCGCATCAAGGAGCGCGGCGGCTGGCTGCGGGCCGCCGAGGAGATCGCCTTCGAACACCTGACCCGCGAGGACCTCCTGGCCGTCGAGACCGACTACCGTAAGTACCTCATCAAGCAGGTCTTCCAGGAGATGTTCGCCGGCGAATACTGCCAGCGGCTGTACGGCTACGCCCCCACCCTCTACACCGGGCCGGGCTACATCAACCACGACCGGCCCCTGCTGGACCTGGCGAAGCTGCCCGAGGGCAAAATGATTGGCGTCCAAACCGGCCGGACCCTGGAAGAAGCCCGCATCGGCCTGGAGATGTGCGGCCTGGCCGGCCGCATCCCGGAGGCGCACGTCGTCACCAAAAGCGACGGCTTCCAGAAGCCCCAGCCGGGGGGCCTGGCGAAGCTCGCCGAGCGCATGGGATTCACGAATGCCCTCTACGTCGGCGATGCTTTGGACGACCTGCGGACGGTCAAGAACTTCAACCAGTCCCACGGCCCCGCCACCTTCCTCTCCGCCCAGGTCCTCACCGGCCCCGCCGGCAAGGCCAACGAGAAGCTGTTCCGCACGTCCGGCGCGGACATCCTCGCCGCCGACGTGAACGAGGTTCTGGACTGGCTGAATGCCCCCTAGGGGCGCGAGTCGGAGAAGAGGGCGCGATGAATCGCACCCCTACACCAGACAGGCCGGTCACATCCACCCCAGCCCCTGCTCCGCCCAGCCGTGCAGGCCGTCCCAGTACCCGCCGCCCTCGGAGGGTCGCTCAAGCGGCAGGTCGCGGGCAATCATTTGCAGCGCCTTCAAGGCCAGCCGGGGTGCGAATTCGCGCTTCGTCACCCCGCGCCGCCACAGGAACTGCTCCACGAAGCCCGTATGCACGAACGGGTAGCAGTCCTGCACCCACACCATCGCCAGGCCCAAGGTGGGGTCACCGTAGTGGCCTTTAAAGCCCCATGTGAACTCGACCAGCGGGTTCTTCTGGTAGGCGGGGTCGCCCGGCGCCCCGAGAGGCTCATCGAACAACTCGGAGGACGGCGCGATGCGGTACAACTGCGGGTAGAAGAACGTATAGTCGGTGTAGACCAGCGGCTCCTGGATGTCCGCGACGGCTTCGCGCAAGGTCGCCAGCGCCCCCATGAACCAGGGGTCCGCGAGCCACAGCGAGCGCTCGTTGCCCTCCTCGGCCAGCCAGGAGTCTGCCGCCCAGCGGGCGTCGTCCGTGAGGACGAGGACCTCATCACTGAGCGTCCGGCGCTCCAGATTCGCCCCAGCCGGGTCGGCTTGCAGGGCCGCCGTGAGGCCCTGGAGGCGGTCAATCCCCTCGAAAGCGCGCTCCGTCGCCAGGCGGATGCGGTGCGGTGTACCGCCTAGTGCCCAGTCGGTCAGGCTCTCCCCGCGCGCGGTTTCGCAGAGGGTTTGGTAGCGGCCCGCGCCGTCGGCCATCGGCCCGCCGAGGATGCGCGGGCTTGGGATGCCCAGCTCTTCCAGGACCGGCACCAGGGCGGCCTGCTCGGGAGTGATGTCGTCTCGGAAATGGAAGGTCTTGTCGCTGCCGGGGACGACGAAGACGAAGTGGACATGGACATCAGGTGCCCTCACCTGATCAAAACCGTCCGGGCCGACGAAACCCGCTCCGGGGAAAGCGGCGTTGATGAGCGAGAGCTGTGTCTCGGACAAGCCGAAGGGATTAGTGGGCATGGGGTTTCCTTTGAGTGACGGCGCTTCCGGGTAGAAGCCGGGCAGTTCGGCGCGCAGGTTCCGCTTGGCGGCCATCAGCCGGCTGCGGACGGTGTTAGTGGGGACCTCCAGAATGGCCGCGACCTCCTCGCGCGACCAGCCGCCGACGTAGTGCAGCAGCAGGGTCGTCCGGTGGGCTTCGGACAGGCCCGCCACGGCCTGCCGGATTGCCACCCCTTCGGCAAAACTCGTTTCCTCGCTCGCTTCGCTAAGGGCCGTGATCGGCTCCCCCAGCCGCCGCGTCCCGCGCCGCCGTCGGTAGTCGGCGCACAGGGAAAGCGTGATGCTGCGGAGCCAGGGCGCGAACCGGCCCACCTCCCGCAGCTCGGGGAGCCGCTGCAAGGCATAGACCAAAGCCTCCTGGGCCACATCCTGGGCGTCGTCAGCGTTTTCCAATGTCCGGTAGGCGAGGGCTAAAACGGAACGCCGGTGCCGCTCCGTCAGCCGCCCCCGCGCCAGCCCATCCCCGGCGAGGGCGCGGCGCACAAGTTGTATGTCTGTTTCGGGTGTCATCATAACGAAGGCGCGGCGGGACCGCCAAAGGGATCATTCGGGCGGCGGAAATGTCCGCCCCGCTGGTACAATGGGCTATTGTTGCGGCCCACACCCCGACACGGGGCTGAACCCCCGTGCTTCAACAGAACAAATCCCCGCCTGCGCGGGCATCGGACGCGGTCATCAGACGTCCGGAATCTTCGCCCGCGAAGGCGGGGGCTTGCACTTTTACAGCACGGGGGTTCAGCCCCGTGGGTTCCTAATGGAGACTTCCCACCATGCTCCCCAATACTTCACTTCCCACTGCCTCACTCCCCATCACCCGCGTCACCCTCTACACCAGCGGCGTCGGCTACTTCGAGCGCGGCGGCGAGGTCCAGGGCGACGCCAGCCTGACCCTCTACTTCCCCGTCGGCCAGGTCAACGACGTGCTCAAATCTCTCGTCCTGCTCGACGGCGGGGGCGGCGCGATCTCCCCGGTCACCTATGCCGCCCAGGACCCCGTTGCCAAAGCCTTGCAGGCATTCTCCCTGAACATCGGCGACGACCCCGACCGGGCCACCCTGCTGGGCCGGATGCGCGGCGTCGCCGTCACGCTCGCCACCGACGGCAATGCCCCGCTGACGGGCATCATCGCGGGTGTCGAGACGCAGACTGTGTACCTGACGGACGGCGGGGGCACGACGGAGCGGCCCCTGCTGACCCTGCTGGCCGGGGACGCCCTGCACACCGTCCCCCTGGACTCGGTCCGCAGCCTCCAGATCAACGACGCTGCCCTGGCCGACGAGTTCCGCCAGGCTCTGGCCGCCGTCGCATCAGGCCGGGACGCCGGGAAGCGGCCCGTGACGCTGACCTTCAAGGGCCAAGCAGGTCAGGAATACCGCACGGTCCAGATCGGCTACTTGCTCGAGGCCCCCGCCTGGCAGACCTCCTACCGGCTGGTTTTGGGCGAGACGCCCCGCCTGCAAGGCTGGGCCTTGGTCCAGAACACGGGCCAGGACGACTGGGCGAACACCCACCTGAGCCTCGTCTCGGGCCGGCCCATCTCGTTCATCCAGGACCTCTACACCCCGCTCTATGTTCACCGCCCTACGGTCCAGCCGCGCATCCCCGCCTCGCCCACGCCGCAGACCTACGCCAGCGACATGATGGCTCAGGAAGCATATGGCACTCTGGGTGAGCCGGTGCCGGCAGGGGCGGTCCTCGCGCCGATGATGGCGGCTGCCGCAGCCCCCCTTGGGGTCCGCGCCCGGCTGAAAGACGCCTCACGCGGCCTCATGGACGCAGACCCCGAAGAGGCGTTCGGCGGCAGCATCGCCGCCACGGGCGCGTCGCTCGGCGCATCACTGTTCGCCTACCACATTGACGTCCCCGTGTCGGTCCCGCGCCAGCAGTCCGCCATGATCCCCTTCGTCGCCGCCCCCATCGAGGCGGAGCGCGTCTCGGTCTACAACAGCCGCGTTCAGGCCGACCATCCCCTGACCGGCGTTCGCCTGAAGAACACCACCGCCCTGCACCTGATGGGCGGGCCACTGACCGTCTTCGACGCCCAGGAGGACGGCGGCGGCGCGGCGGGCTACGTCGGCGACGCCCTCATGGACGACACCGAGGCGGGCCAAACCCGCCTGCTGACCTACGCCATAGACCTCGCCGTGGACGCCGACGCCAAGCGGGACAGCCGGAGCGGGGCCGTGACCGAGGTACGCATCGCCGAGGGGGCGCTGCGCGTCCGCCAGACGTATCAGCAGGTCGCCGTCTACACCTTCAAGAACAACGGGGCACAGGCACGAACGGTGGTCATAGAGTATCCCGTCCAGCCCGAGTGGGAGCTTTTGGAACCGGCGGCCCCGACCGAGCGCACCGCCTCCCATTACCGCTTCGACCTCGCGCTGCCGGGCAAGGCGACCGCCGCCCTGACCGTACAGACCGAGAGGCAGGCCTGGGAGTCGTTCAGCCTCCTCGACGCCCCGCTCGACCGCTTCCTGTTCTATACCAGCACCGGGGCCACGTCCGAGCCGGTCCGCGCCGCCCTGGAGGCGGTCCAAACGCGCCGGGCCGCCGCCGCCGAACTGGAAGCGCGCCTGGCCGAACTCAAGGTGCGGCTAGACTCCATCAGCACGGGTCAGGAGCGTATCCGCAAGAACATGGAAGCATTAGACCACAAATCCGACCTCTACCGGCGCTACGTCGGCGAACTGGACAAGCAGGAGACGCAGATCAGCGCGGAGACAGCGGAGAGGGCCGCCCGGCAGGAGGAGCTGACGGCGGCCCGCGCCGACCTGCGGCGGTATCTGGCGGGGCTGAACTTGTAGGGACGCCGCTTGCCGCGCCCTCTTTCGGGGCAACTGCATACAGAGGGCAACCACGGGGGGTTGCCCCTACCGGGGCCGAATTGCGTAGGGGCAGGCCCCCGTGCCTGCCCTTCATCCTCACTCTTCACCCCTCTCCCGCTTGCGGGGGCAGGGGTCGGCGTCCGCGCCGGGGGTGGGGGTCATCTCTCCCCCGGTAGACAAACCGCCGCCCGTTCGGTACAATAGGGCCACATGACACCGCAGGGCCACACAACACGCGCGCGCCAGGCCAGCCTTACCCGACGCACGTCGGAGACCGACATCGCGCTGGCCGTCTCGCTCGACGGCGACGGCGCAAGCGAAATCGTCACCGGCGTCGGCTTCTTCGACCACATGCTCACCCATGTCGCCCGCCACGGGCTGCTGCACCTCACCGTCAAGGCGGCCGGCGACCTGCACATTGACGACCACCACACCGTCGAGGACGTGGGCATCGCTTTGGGCCAGGTCTTGCGCGAGGCCGTCGGCGACAAGGCCGGCATCGCCCGCTACGGGCAGGCCCTCGTGCCCATGGACGAGGCCCTGGTGTCCTGCGCGCTGGACTGGAGCGGGCGCGGCCTGCTGGTCCATGACTTCGCCTTCACCGCGCCCAAGATCGGCACGTTCGACACCGAGCTTGTCGCCGAGTTCTTCCGGGCCGTCGCCGCCAATGCCGGCCTGACGCTGCACTTCGAGCAGAGGCGCGGGGCCAACGCCCACCACATCGCCGAGGCGGCCTTCAAAGCCTTCGGGCGCGCGCTGGACATGGCGAAGCGTCGCGACGAGCGCGTCTCGGGCATCCCCAGCACGAAGGGGACGTTGTAAACCCGATGGCGACACAAGCCGCGCCTCTCACGCTGCCGAGCGTCTTTGCCGCCGACCTGTCCTACCGCATCGGCGCGGCCCTGTTCAGCCTCGTCGGCATGATCGGCATCGGCCTGGCGGCCAGCCGCCACGAGACGCAGAACCTCATCGTCTCCGCCGTCCCGTTCGTCGTCTTCTTCGGCGCGCTGCTGCTGACCCTGACCTTCCAGCTTGAGGTGGACGAGGCGGGCCTGCATCAGCGGTCCATTTTAGGCCGCAAGGAGGCGACCTGGGAACAGGTCCGGCGGCTCGACCAGGGGCGGGCCTACTCGGTCTACGGCGAGGGCACGGGCGAATTGGTCTGGCTGTCCCTCGTCTCCACCTCCGCCCAACTTGCGGTCGCCGAGGAGGCCATCCGCCGGTGCAAGCTGCATCCCTCGGGCGCAAAGATGGAATACCCGGTTCGTCAGCAGTGGGTCCGCAAATGAGACCAAGCGCATTGAGAACATCAGCATGAAAGTCGCGATCATAGACTACGGCATGGGCAACCTGCGGAGCGTCGAGAAGGCGTTCCATAAGGTCGGCATGGAAGGCGCGTTCGTCACCGACGACCCCGCCGAGGTGGCGCGCGCCGACAAGGCCGTCCTGCCCGGCGACGGCGCGTTCGACTCGACCATGCACTCCCTGCGCCGGTCGGGCGTGGATCGGACGGTATTAGAATTCATCGCCTCGGGCCGGCCGTTCCTCGGCATCTGCGTCGGGATGCAGGTCCTTTTGACCGGCAGCGAGGAGGGCGAGCCGGGCGTCCGGGGGCTGGACGCGGTGCCGGGTCGCGTCCGGCGCTTCCCCGGCGGCGAGGGCCTGAAGGTCCCGCAGATCGGCTGGAACGACATCGCCTTCACCCCTGACTCGCCCCTGGGCGCGGACCTGCCGGGCGACTCGCCCATGGCCTACTTCCTGCACTCTTACTACTGCGCGCCCGACGACCCCGCCGACTGGGCGGCGACGACCGACTACGGCGTCCCCTACTGCTCCGCCCTGCACCGGGGCAACGTGTGGGCCACGCAGTTCCACCCGGAGAAGTCCGGCCCGGTGGGCCTCGCCATCCTCCGCAACTTTTCGCGCCTGTAAGTGTCAGAAGAGTATCAGAGAACGAGTGTCGGAAGACAAAGGAAAATAACAATGGACGCAGGCATCCTCGCACTCTCCATCCCCATCGTCGCCATCGTGCTTGGAGTCGGCGGCGGCATCGTCCAGAGCGTCCTGAAGTCGCAGGAGCGGCGGATGGAGATGCGGCTCCAGGCCCAGCAGGGCCAGAGCGAAGATGTCACGCGGCAGATCGAGGCCCTGCGGGCTGAGGTCGCCCGCCTGCGCGACACCAGCACCCAGTTCGACATGAGCCTGGAACACAGCGTGGAGCGGCTGGAAGAGCGCGTCGGACGCATCGAAACTAAAGCGGCCCCCCGGCCTGCGACGGTCTCCCAGCCGGAAGAGTCGCAGCCGCTCGGGCTGCGCTGAGGAGGATAGCCATGGAGATAGTACACGCGCTGGGCGAACTCATCGAGTTCCTCGGTTTCTTCGGCGGCATCGGGCTTGTCATCCTCGCCGGCAACAAGGCCAAAATAGATAAGATGCGAGCAGAGCGGGAGATCATGCAGCAGTCGCTCGCACCGCGCGGCGAACTCTCGTCCGCTGACGTGCAAAGCCTGAAACAGCAGATCAGCGAGATGCAGAACACCAGCCATCAGTTTGACATCTCCTTTGATGCCGCCCTGAGTCGCCTGGAAGACCGGATCAGCCGCGTCGAAACTAAAGTGGCCGCCGCGCCGCAGACGCCTCAGACCGAGGAAGTGCAGCGAGTCGGACTGCGCTAGGAGAAGAATATGGATAATGGCACACTCGACGCGGTCTTTATCATCCTCAGTTCCCTCGGCGGCATCGCGGGGATCATCGCGGCGTCCGGGTGGGCGCGGGCCGTGAATGTCCGGGCCGAGCGGGCGCATCAGGCCGCGTCCGCCTCAGACGCCGCCCAGGACTCCGCTATGCTGGCAGAACTGAAAGCGATGCGGCAGCAGATGGAGCAGATGCAAAGCACCAGCCATGGGTTTGACCTCTCCTTTGATGAGGCCCTGAACCGCATGGAGGGCCGCGTCGGGCGGCTGGAAACCAAGAGCGCCGCGAATACGGCTGCCCCCGCTGATGCGCCCGCCACCCTCCGCAACGGGCTGGGCCAGTGACAGCGACCCTCCTCCGCTACAACGACGGCTCCCGGAACCCGCCCCGGCTGCGCGTCCAGCACTCCCTCTGGTCGCTGCAAGGGCTGCCCCTGAACGCGGCCCCCGACGCCGAATGGACGCTGGCCGAGAAGTTCGAGCGGGTCAAGGCCGCCGGCTTCGAGGCCGTCGAGTGCTGGCTGGACGAGAGCGACGAGCGTCGGCACCGGGACGCCCTGAACGCCGCCGGGCTGCGCCTGGTCTTGGGCCACCACCCGTTCACTTTAGAAGACACGCGCCGGACGGTGGAACAGGCGAAGCGGCTGAACGCCGACTTCGTGTTCGCCCAGCCCCTCCACCCCTATGTCCCGCTCGCCGAGGCCGTCCCGTTCCTGCGCGAAGCGGTCAGCATCGCCGCCGGCCACGGGCTGCCGCTGTTCATCGAGACGCACCGCAACAACATCCCCGAGAGTCTGAACCAGGCGCTCGCCCTGGTCGAGAGGATGCCCGAGATCACCTTCACGGGCGACCTATCGCACTTCGTCGTCATCGGCGAGTTCTACGGCTGGGCGGACGACGGGGCGGTTGACCGCATGGACCCCATCCTGCGGCGCGTCTCGCACCTGCACGGGCGCATCTCCAACGGCGAACAGGTGCAGGTGGATGTCGGCGACGGGTCCGGCGAAACCGCCCAGTTCTTCGTCCGCCTGTGGGCGCGGGCGATGTCCCACTGGCGGCAGGCGGCCGGGCCAGGCGACGTCTTCCCCTTCGCGAGTGAGCTAGGCCCCCCGCGCTACGCCATCACCCTGCCGGGCGGCGAAGAGTTCAGCGACCGCTGGGAGCAGAGCCTGGTGATGAAGCGCCTCGCCGAGCAGGCGTGGGCGCTGTCCGCAGTGCAGTCATAGATCATGCGGGGGCAGCAACTAACTTGCCGGTAGTATCCAGAAACAACTATTCCTACGACCGGGAGGACCACGCCGCCGCTCACACCGACGACTACGTTTTCAACCAGCTCATCCCCTACATCGGCAACAAACGTAAGCTGCTGGGCCTGGTACAGAAAGCCCTTCACAAAGCGGGGGTCGGGCCGGACGCCACCTTCCTTGACGTTTTTGCTGGGAGCGGCGTGGTATCACGGATGGCCAAGAGGATGGGTTTCCGGGTTGTCGCAAACGATTGGGAGCCATATTCCTTCGAGATCAGCAAGTGCTGTATCCAGTGCAACGAAGCACCGGAGTTCCGTCATTTTGACGGTTACGCCAACGCTCTCACCCGGCTGAATGCGCTCCCTCCAGTTGAGGACTGGATCACCAGGCATTTATGCCCCTCCGACGATGACGCCTATGACATCCTCACGGACCGACTGTTTTACACCCGCACCAATGGGATGATCATGGATGCGATGAGGATCGAAGTCGCACGGTGGGAGGATGCAGGCTTGATTTCGCCACTGGAAAAGGCGTGCCTGCTGACCCCCATGCTTTACCAGGCCTCCTATACCAGCAACACCAGCGGCGTGTTCAAAGGCTTCCACAACGGCTGGGGCGGGCAGACCGGGACCGCGCTGTACCGGATACTCTCCGAGTTCCACTTGAAGCCGATGCTCTTCCATGACAATGGCAAAAACAACCCTGTCTTCAGAGTGGACAGCGCGGATCTGGCGGAGACTCTGAAAGACGCCGGAGTCAAAGCCGACGTGGCTTACCTTGACCCTCCCTACAATCAGCACCCCTACGGCAGCAACTACCATGTGCTGAATACCATCACCCTATGGGATAATCCTGTGCTGAGTGAAAGAATTGAAGGCAGGAACAAGGCAGCGATCCGTGAGGATTGGCGGACACAGAGGCGCAGCGCCTACAACCATCGCAGCGCGGCGACGGCCGCCTATACTGGCCTGATGCACTCTCTGAGGGCCAGGTTTTTGCTGACAAGCTACAGCACGGATGGCATGGTTCCGTTAAGGGACCTTGTCGAAACCTGTGTCAGCAGAGGCCAGACTGACTTCGTTCTTCAAGGCTATAAGCGGTATCGCGTGAGTTCACAACGCTTCTCCCATAAACCAGTCAACATTGAATTCATACTTACTGTGGATGCCGGCAAAGATCATCGGGGGCCGGGCATACAGGAAATATGCGACAAGATCGTTCAGGCCGAACAGACGGCGCTTGTCCGGCATCCTGAGCCGGAGACGCCTCCCATGGAACGTAAATGATGAGACTCTGTCAGACATTCCTGACACTCGCCGCCCTGCTGTCCCTTGCCACAGCCGCCTGCTCCGCGTCCCAGATTACGCAGCAGGCACCGCCGGTGACGCCCGCGTGGGTGCCTCGGGCGGTCGTCTACGAGGTCAACTTCAGCGTCTTCTCCCCTACCGGAGACTTCAAGGGCGTCGAGGCGCGGCTGCCCGAGTTGCAGCGGCTGGGGGTGACGACGGTCTGGCTCATGCCCATCCACCCCGTCGGCCAGGTCAAGAGCTTCGGCAGCCCGTACTGCGTCCGCGACTATTACGGGATCAACCCCGGCCTGGGGACGGCGGAAGACTTGCACCATCTGGTCCGGGCCGTCCACGCGCGTCACATGAAGATCATCCTGGACATCGTCGCCAACCACACCGCCTGGGACAATTCTCTAATTACCAGCCACCCCGAGTTCTACAAGCACGACGCCCAGGGGAACATCGTCGCCCCCAATGCCGAATGGAAAGATGTCGCCGGCCTGGACTACCGCAGCCCCGGCCTGCGCCTCTACATGACCGGCGTCCTGTGCTACTGGCTGCGCGCCTTCGACGTGGACGGCTTCCGCTGCGACTCGGCGGGGCTGGTGCCGACCGACTTCTGGGAGGCGGCATCGGCGAAAGCCAGGAAGGTCAAGCCGGACATGCTGATGCTGGCCGAGGGCGACCAGACGGACCTCCAGAACAGCGCCTTCGACCTGGACTACGACTGGCCCCTGCTGGGCGGAATCTATGCCGTGCTGGTCAAGGGCGACCCGGCGACCCGGATTCAGACCATTCTGGAGGGGGAACACACGCGCTACCCCGCCCGCGCCCTGCACATGCAGATCAGCGACGACCACGACGAGCAGCGGGCGACGGTCAAATACGGCTCGCGCGGTGCGCTGGCCGCCTCCGCCCTGATGCTGACTTTGGACGGCGTGCCCCTGCTCTACAACGGCATGGAGGTGGGGGACACGGGGACAAAACTCATCGTCTGGGATGGCCCGCGTCAGGCCGAGACTTTCCGCTTTTATCAGCAGCTACTAGCCCTGCGCCGCGCCCACCCGGCTTTGCGGCAGGGCGAGACGCGGTGGCTGACGAACTCCGACCCCGCCCACCTGCTGACTTATCTGCGCCGGGGCGGCGGGGAAGAGTTTTTGGTAACGATCAACGTATCCGGCCAGCCCGTCGCAGGCAGCATCAATGGCCTGGAAGCGGGCGGCCCGTGGGCCGACGTCACGCCACTCGGGGGAACCGCCGGCCCCCCGGAGCGGCCTCAAAGCGCCGCACCGCCCGCGCTCTCGCTGGCCGCTTATGACTCCCATATCTTTCAGCGCCGCAGAGGCTCCCTAAAACCATGAACCAATTAGACATCGAGGCCTTGGAATATCATCGTAAAGCGCCCCACGGCAAATTGGAAATCGTACCGACCAAGGCTTGTTTCACGCAGCATGATCTCGCCCTCGCCTACACCCCCGGCGTCGCCGCGCCCTGCCGCGCCATACAGCAGAACCCGGAGGATGCCTTTCTCTATACGGGGCGCGGCAACCTGGTGGCGGTCATCACGAACGGGACCGCCGTGCTCGGCCTGGGCAACATCGGTGCGCTCGCCAGCAAACCGGTGATGGAGGGGAAAGCCCTCCTCTTCAAGCGGTTCGCCGACCTGGACTCGATTGATCTGGAACTGGACACGCAGGACCCGGAACAGTTCATTCAGGCCGTCCGGCTGATGGAGCCGAGCTTCGGCGGCATCAACCTCGAAGACATCAAAGCACCGGAATGCTTTGAGATCGAAGAGCGGCTCCGCCAGGCGATGAACATTCCCGTCTTCCATGACGACCAGCATGGAACGGCGATCATCTCCGGGGCGGCCCTCCTCAATGCGCTTGAACTGGTCGGCAAGCGCATCGAAGACGTGAAGATCGTCTTCAGCGGGGCCGGGGCAGCCGCGATCGCATCGGCGCGTTATTACCGGGTGCTGGGGGCACAGCGCCGGAACATCCTGATGGCGGATATTCACGGCGTAGTCCGACCGGACCGGCAGCCGGCCCCCGACCCGGCACAGGCGGAGTTCGCATCGGAAACGGCCTGCCGCACGCTGGCGGATGCCCTGGTCGGGGCGGATGTCTTCATCGGCCTGTCGGCGGGGGGGATCGTCTCTCCCGAGATGGTCGCGCCGATGGCCCCGAAGCCGATCATCTTTGCCTTAGCCAACCCCGATGCCGAGATCGGTTACCTGGAAGCGAAGACAGCCCGGCCGGATGCGATCGTCGCGACCGGACGCTCGGACTTTCCCAATCAGGTCAACAACGTGCTCGGCTTCCCGTTTCTTTTCCGGGGCGCACTGGACGCGCGAGCGACCGAGATCAACGAGGCGATGAAGATCGCGGCTTCACGCGCTTTGGCCGCCCTGGCACGGGAGGATGTACCCGACGCGGTCGCCAAGGCGTATGGCCTGGACACGCTCCGCTTCGGCCCGGACTACCTCATCCCGAAACCGCTCGACCCGCGCGTGCTGCTCTGGGTCGCGCCCGCCGTGGCGCAGGCGGCCATGGAGTCCGGCGTGGCCCGTGTGCAGATTGACATGGAGAAGTATCCCGAACAGCTCGAAGCTCGGCTCGGCAAATCGCGCGAGATGATGCGGATCGTCTTCAACAAGGCCAAGAGCGATCCCAGGCGGGTCGTGCTGTCTGAAGGTGAGCAGGAGAAGATGATTCGGGCGGCGTACCAACTGGCAGAAGAGCGGATCGCCCGGCCGATCCTGCTGGGAAACGCGCAGGTCATCGCAGCCAAGGCCGCCGCCATGCTGCTGGACCTGAAGGGGGTTCAGGTCCTCGACCCGGCCCTCTCGGACCGGCACGAGGACTACCTCGAACACCTGCTGACTCTGCGGGAGCGCAAGGGGGTGACGCGCCGCGAAGCCGAAGAGCTGATCCAGCGCCCCGACTATTTCGCTTCCGTCATGGTTGACCTGGATGAAGCCGACGGCATGGTTTCGGGTCTCAGCTCCCACTACTCCGAGGGGCTGCGGCCACCGCTGCAAATCATCCGCGCCGCTTCGGGCGGGCACAACGTCGCGGGCGTCTACCTGGTCGCCACGCGCCACAAAGTGCTCTTCTTCGCGGACACGACGGTCAACATTGATCCCGACCCCGAGACGCTGGTCGAGATCGCCCTCCTCACCGCCCGCCTCGCGCAGAGCTTCGAGATCAAGCCCCGGATCGCCATGCTGAGTTTCTCGAACTTCGGCAGCGTCCGGCATCCGCGCGCCGACAAGATGCGCCGGGCTGCCGAGATCCTGGCCGCCCGCGCCCCGGACCTGCATGTGGACGGCGAGGTCCAGGCCAACACGGCTCTCGTGGCCGAGATACTGAACGGGACTTATCCTTTCAACCGTCTCGGGGCCGAAGCGAACATATTAATCTTCCCGAGCCTGGAAGCCGGTAACATCGGCTACAAGCTGGTGCAGCAACTGGCCCAGGCCGAAGTGATCGGCCCCATCCTGGTCGGGATGCGGAAGCCCGTCCATGTGCTTCAGCGCGGCGACGAGGTCAAAGACATCGTCAACCTCGCAGCCCTAGCCGTGCTCGAAGCCCAGAAGCGGCATCTGACGGCCCCAAGTTAATTCCGAGTTGACGAACGTAAGGGACTGGGGGGCGTCAAGGTCCTGCTTACGGACCCTCGCGCTTCCCAAGAATGGCATCCACTTGCGCCAGATCTGCGTCGGTCAAAGGCCAATCCGCCCGCGCTTTCGTTTGAGGCTTACGGCTTCCGCCTGTTCCGGTGCAGAGCCGATAGTCTCCTCTAGACCGTCGGCTGAAGGCCAGGAACATAGTGGCCTGCCACGCCCCGCGCGATCTGCGCCGGGTCTGAGGGGGCGACGTTCGTCAGCACGATCACGGCGAGATCATCCTGTGGGAAACGCTCCGCGTGGGTCATGAAGCCGGGGATACCCCCACTGTGGCCTACAAAAGGATGCCCCTGGTAGTCGCCCATAGCCCACCCGAACCCGTAGCCGGTCTTGGTCCCGTCGGTCAGCGTCGCCGGTGTCCACATCATCTCCCATGCGGCATCAGGCAGCAGGCTTTCGCTGCCCAGCGCGGCATCCCAGCGCGCGAGGTCAAGCGTCGTGGAAACCAGCGCCCCCGCCGAAAAGGGCCAGGTCATGGAGATGTGGCGGGCGTTCCACAACCGGTCCTCACCCCACACATAGCCGCAGGCGCGGTGCGGGATGATGTCATCCATGTCATTGAGGCGGGTGGCCTCCATCTTCAAGGGGGCGAAGATGCGCTCCCGGAGGAAGTCCGCGTAGGGCCGGCCACTCGCCCACTCGATGACATGCCCCAGCAGATAGTAGCCGGTGTTGTTGTAGGCGTACCGCTCGCCGGGCGCAAACTCCAACGGCTCCTCGGCGATGAGGGCCAGAACTTCGTCCCGTGAGGCCGGCAGGAACGTCAGGCGGGCCATGACATCGGGAATGCCCGTGAAACTTTTGATGCCCGAGGTGTGGTCCAGCAGGTGCCGCACCGTCACGCCTGCCCAGGCGTCGGGCAAGCCCTCTAGGGCGTGGGTGACGCTCTCTTCCAATCCGACCTTGCCCTCCTCCACGAGCATCATGACGGCGGTGGCCGTGAATTGCTTGGTGATGGAACCGATCTGGAACACGGTTTCGGACGTGACCGGGACGTCCAGTTCCAGACTGGCCGAGCCGTATCCCCTTGCATGGATGACCGCACCTCCATGGGCGACGGCCAGCGACAGGCCGGGGATGTGCTGGCCCTCCATCTGACCGGCGATGAACCGGTCCACGGCCTCTTCGGCGTCCTCTTGAGACACAGGGGGTTGAGACATGGAAGGGGTATGTTCCTCATCGTACAGGGGCATGGCGTTAGAGAGGGCAGGAACGCCGCTGAGTCTGCGGGCGCAGAGGGATGCTGACGGTGGGGCGAGATCCGTCGGATTAAGTCTGTGCTTTTGGATCAGCGCGATGCTGCTCGCCCCCCGATGATGGCACACGAGAGCGAGTGGTTTTCGGGACAGGTCCCCTCCGCCACCAAGACTCGGCAGGTGTCTTCAGCAGTGGTAGAAGGGTCGTACTCCCATCCCATCACGTCGAACTGCCGGGCGGCGATTTCTTGGGCTTTCCCTCCGAAAAAGGCGGCCCCGGCGGATGCTGGGGCCGCCTTTCAGCCGCTGCCTATCGCCGCCGCAGGAAGGCGGGGATGTCCACGTCGTTGTCGGCGGGCTGGCGCTGGGTGACGGGGGCCGGCTCGGGGGCGGCGACCGCCTCGGCCCCGCCCTGACCGCCGCGCGTGCTGGCGGCCATGACGGTCCGGGCGGGCGCGGGGACGGTGGGGCGCTGGTCGAAGCCGGTGGCGAGGACGGTGATGCGGACCTCGTCCACCAGCTTGGGGTCCTGGACGATGCCGAAGATGATGTTGGCGTCCTCGGCGTCGGTCGCCTGCTGGATCAGCTCGGTCGCCTCGTGGACTTCCGCCAGGGTCATGTCCGGGCCGCCGGTGATGTTGATCAGGGCCGCCCGCGCGCCCTCGATGCTGGTTTCCAGCAGCGGCGAGGCGATGGCGGCCTGGGCGGCGTCCACGGCCCGGTGGTCGCCCGAAGCGACGCCGATCCCCATGAGGGCCGTCCCGGCGTTCAGCATGATGGCGCGGACGTCGGCGAAGTCCACGTTGATGATGCCCGGTATGGTGATGATGTCCGAGATGCCCTGGACGCCCTGCCGCAGCACGTCATCGGCCTCCTTGAAGGCTTCCACGAGGGTCGCGCGCTTCTCGACGACGCCCAGCAGGCGGTCGTTCGGGATGATGATGACCGTGTCCACCTTGTCCTTGAGGTTGTCCACGCCCTCATCGGCCAGCCGGGAGCGGCGCGGGCCTTCGAACTTAAACGGCTTGGTGACGACCGCGACGGTCAGTATCCCCAGGTCCTTGGCGATCTCGGCGATGACCGGCGCGGAGCCTGTGCCGGTGCCGCCGCCCATGCCCGCCGTGATGAACACCATGTCCGCGCCTTCCAGGGCCTTCTTGATGTCGCTCTTGGACTCCTCGGCGGCGGACCGGCCCACTTCGGGGTTGCCGCCCGCGCCCAGGCCGCGCGTCAGGTTCTCGCCGAGTTGGAGTTTATAGTCGGCAGCCGAAATGTCCAAGACCTGGATGTCGGTGTTCATCGCGATGAACTCCACCCCGGTCAGGCCCGCCTCGATCATGCGGTTGACGGCGTTCGTGCCGCCGCCGCCGCAGCCGATCACTTTGATTTTGGCGAAGGGCGCCAGGTCGTCTCGTATTCCGAGTGCCATGTGAAGTTCGTCTCCCTTAAAAAAGCGTCTAAAATGTCGTTAATTCTGTTTAGCGTGAAGGTGCTGTTTACTGCTGTACGCAAGCCGCGCCCATAAAGTTCTCGGCAAAGTTCTTGGTAGTCTCAGGCGACAAGACCCCTCTGTCGTGACGCTTCCAGTTCCCCGTGGTCACTGATTCCCCTACGCCTCTATGATGTGGGCGGAGAAGCGCTGGAACTCCCCTATCGCTCGTCCCAGCGCGCGATAGGTTTGTAAGCCTGATGCACTTCCTTTTCCGCCTGTTCAGCATCCTGAAACTCAGACGCCGCTTTTTCCTGCTCTTCCCTGTTCGTTGCTTTGCCAAAAGCATCCACCGCTTTAATTTTGCGCTGCATGGCTTGGATGACTCGTTCGTAAGCCGCTTGCCGGAGCGGGTTCTTTGCCGGCACTAAAAATAGAGGCGGTTGAGGCTGAGGCTTACGGTCATTCCAGGTGTCTTCCAGTTGCTGAAGCTTCAAAGCATTGTCATAAGCATCAGTGACATCTTCGATATATGTTGGCAGATAAAGCCAGCCGCTTTGGAGTTTCGCCTCATCCGTTGACAGCGACACGCGCAAGCCAAGTTTCTCGGCCTGAACACGCAGCCACTCGTAAACTTCCTCTAGGCTATTAGTAGGAACTGCGACTGACATCATATTTTATCCTGCGGCAAAACGTCTCCAACCAGTTTGTGGATGAAACGAGTACCCTTCAGCGAAACCACGAGTTTGGATTCTTCCACATCCGCATTTCCGATGTAGTCCGCGACGAGACGCAGTTCATAGGCTGCTCTCAGTCTCAGAGCTATGTCTTTACAAGCGTCGCTTTTCAGAAGCCGATTAGGTATCTCTCTCACAAGGTCGGGAGTCGCTTCATGGCTCCAAGCCTCACGATCGGCGGGCGGTATTAATCCTTGATAGAGCAGAAGGGCCGTCACCGCTTGATAAGCAGCATAGTAGTTACGACTGGCACTGGAACGGGCATCCGTCTATTCCAGAGATTGTGCGGCGATTAAAGACCCCCGCGCCATTCGCCACCACCTCTCCCATGCCTCCATGCTCTAGCCCCCTTGTTCCCCGTCTCACTGCCCGGCGGCGCGGGCCATGATGCGGGCGAAGAAGCGCTGGAGCTTGCCGATCAAAGAGTTCTCGTTTTGGCCCTGGTGCGACGAGTGGTGGTTCCGTGCCCCGTACTGGACTAGGCCGATGGCGGTCGCGTAGACCGGCGAGCGCAGGTCGTTCGAGATGCCGCCGACGTCGCGCGGGCTGCCGACGCGGGTGGGCATCCCGGTCACCTGCTGGCACAACTCCGCCGCCCCCGCGAGCTGTGACCCGCCGCCCGACAGCACGATGCCGGCGGGGAGCAGGTTGTGGTAGCCCGACTTCAGAATCTCCTGCCGGACCATCAGGAACAGCTCGTGCATGCGCGGCTCGACGATCTCGGCCAGGATGCGGCGCGGCAGCAGGCGCGGCTCGTCGCTGCCCAGGCTCAGGACCTCGAACAGCGCGTCGGGTTCCATCAGGCTCACCGAAGCCGCCGACTGCTCGCGCTTGACCCGCTCGGACTCGTCGTGCGAGGCGCGCAGGCCGACGCTGATGTCGTGGGTGACATGGTTGCCGCCCACCGGGATGGCCGACGAGTAGTAGATGTCACCGTCCACGAAGACGGCGATGTCGGTCGTCCCGCCGCCGATGTCGGCGATGCAGACGCCCAGCATCTTCTCGTCCTGGAGCAGCACGGCCTCGGCCGTCGCGATCGGCTCCAGCACGGTGGCCTCGATGCTCAGACCCGCCTTGTGGACGCACTTGGCGACGTTCTGCAAGAAGGTGACGGCCCCGGTGACGATGTGCATCTCGACTTCGAGCCGCGTCCCGGACATCCCGACCGGGAAGCGGATGCCGCCCTGGCCGTCTATCGAATACGAGCGCGGGATGGCGTGGATGATCTCGCGGTCGGGCGGCAGGACGATGACGCGGCTCTGGTCCTGGACGCGGGTGACGTCGTCGTCGGTGATCTCGCGGCTGGCATGGGTGATGGCGACCACGCCGCGCGAGTTGAGCGAGGCGACGTGCTCGCCGGTCACGCCGACGATGACCCGGTGGATCTCGTAGCCGGACATGGCGCGCGCCTTCTCAACGCTGTCAATGATGGCCTGGGCGGCGCTGTCAATGTCAATGACGACTCCCTTGCGGATGCCGCCGGAGAGGCTGTTGCCGACGCCCACGATGTTGATGCGGCCCGGCTCTTCGATCTCGGCGACCACGGTACACACCTTGGTCGTCCCGATGTCTAGGCCCACCACGCAGTCCCTTGCCACCTCCGATGCTCCCCTCGTCTTTGACGCGCCCTTTAGAGTTGCCAAGTCGGACTTGCTAAGGCTGCGCCTGCTCTTCCAGCGACTCGCGCCGCGGGAGCGGCGGGGCGGCCAGCGGCCCCGCCCCGTTCCGCTTCCCGCCGCGCCCCTCCAGCCACTGCCGCCGGATGATGGACAGGTTGACGAAGATACGCCCGCCCAACGCCACCACGGCCGCAAGCCCCAGCGGCTGCCCCATCAGGTCGCCCAGATACGCCAGGAACGCGGCCAGCAACGTGTTCGTCAGGAAGCCCGAGATGAAGACGTCGCTCTTGAACTTGCCTTCCGTCCCCGCCCGCACCCCGCCGATCAGCGAATCCATCCCGGCCAGGGCCGCGAGCGACAGGTACTGCGCGTACTGCGTCGGGAGTGTCGCCCCCGAAAAATAAACGAGCGTGAAGCCCAAAGCCCCCGCCAGCAGCGCAAACCAGGCCATGTGACTGCCTTACTTTCCGGTCTTGTCCGGGACACTCGCCACGGCCGTGGTAGCCGGGACGGCATACTTCGGCTCGATGCCACCGGAATACGCCGGGATCAGCAACGGCTTGGCCGACTTCTCCACCTTGAACATGCCTTTATCTATGTTGTGCAGCTGCTCGCCGATGCCGCCGGGCAGGTTCAGCGCGGTCGCCAGGACCTTCGGGTTGCCGATCGCTTTGATGATGTAAGGGGGCGTCTGCGGCTCCTGATTGACGAACACAGTTGGGCCGGCACACCGGATTGCGCTGGTGGAGATGAGGCGCTGATCGTTGATGCAGACGGCCTCCGCCTTGGCGGCCTTCAGCTCGTTGACTACTTGGATGATGTCTGTGTCATGGACAAGGTTTGAGGGCGGCATGCCCGGCGGCATCTGCGATGTCGGGAAAGGCAGTTTACTATCGTTGAGAGTTACGATGACGCCTGGCCCCTTCACATCGGTCAAGCCCGCCAGAAACTGTGCCTTCACCAATTCCTCGGAGAGCGTCTTCACCTGCCTGGTGTTTGAAGGCGCGGCGTTGATGAGCTGCGCGTTGTCCTTCTGGAGTTGGGCGATGCGCCGTTGCAGATCCAGGTTGGCGCTGAACTGCATCTCGCTCCCCTGCAACCGGTCTATTTTGTCCTGCCGCTGCTTGGCATTCTGCGTCTTGACCGACAGGCCGAGCATGGCACCAAGCAGACCGCACAGGCCGAACAACGTGGCCCACCAGGCGCGGCGGTCCTGGCGGGGCATCTGCTCGGTCCGCCGGTCGAGGTGCCGGTCAGTCGGTACGGGGTTCAGGTCCATTGGGTCCATTCCGGGCGCGATTCAGTGTTCCCGCGTCTGTGCCGGTGTCGGCTTCGGTGTCTTTGCGCGGCATGAAAACCGGCTGCCGGGGGCTGCTCACATCAATATAAGCGGCCCGGTCCGCCAGCGCGCCGACGGTCGCCGAGGCCAGGGCGACCTTCAGCGGCAGCGAGTCGGGCTGGCCGAGGCGGATTTGCAGGCCATTCCTTCTATTTAAGCACAAATTCATGTTTTGGTCAACAACTATTTTCGCGCCGCCCAGATTCGGGGTTGTGTCGAGCAGAGTCAGCAGCCGCAGGGCGTCCGGCACCCAGGCGGTGCGGAGCGGGCGGCCCGGAGTGACCTCAGAGGGCAGGACGGCTGCGGCCACCTGGACGATGGGCAGGCGCGGGAGCGGGCGGCCGAGTTCCTCATACGGGACGCCCTTCCGGTCCAGCAGCCAGAACCGCCCGCCGCCCGCGAGGACGGCGCGCGGCTGCCGCTCGGTCACGGTCAAGACCAGCCGGTGGGGCAACTCAATGGAGCGGGAGGCGTGGTCTACCAGAGGGTCAGACTGGAGCCGCTGGGCGAACGGCTGCTTCAGCATCCAGAAGATGTTGGTCCGGGCGGGCACCCGCGCCTCCGCAAGAACCTGCTCCGGGGAGAGGGTCTGCGCCCCGGCGACGCGCACCTGGGTGACGCGCAGGGCAGGGTTGGCGAACAGCAGCACGCCCGCTTCCGCGAGGAAGAGGCACAGGGCCACCCGCTTCAGAGTCCGGTTCCAGTTGCGCGGCTTCCGGCTGCTCCGCTTCTTGAAGGGAGAGTGCTTGCGGGGGCGCGCGCCGTCCGGCTCACCCTCGGCGGTGCGGTCCTCGGTGACGGTCAGGCGGGTGCGGGTCGGCTTGTGCATTTTTAGCTACTCCAGGGCGAGGTCGATCAGCCGGTCCAGGAGCTGTGCGAAGTTGTAGCCCGCCGCCTGAGCCGAGCGCGGCAGGAGGCTGGTCGGGGTCATGCCGGGGATGGTATTGACTTCAAGCGTGTAAACTTCGCCCTCTGCGGTGACGATCATGTCCGTGCGAGACATCCCACGACAGCCAAGAGTGCGGTGGCAAAGTTCGGCGATGCGCCGCGCCTCGGCGGCCACGGCGTCGGGGATACGCGCGGGGACGATCTCGTCGGTCGCCCCCGCCGTGTACTTGGCCTCGTAGTCGTAGAAGCCGCCGACGGGAACGATCTCGACGATGGGGAGGACTTCCAGCGTCGCGTTGCCCAGGATCGGGACGGTGATCTCGGTGCCCGTGATGAACTGCTCGACGAGGACAGTGTCGTCGTACTCAAAGGCGGTCCGCACCGCCCCTTGCAGTTCATCGGCCTTACGCACGACGGTCATGCCGATAGTGGACCCCTGGGCATTTGGCTTGACGATGAGCGGCAGGGGCAGCGCGCGGTCCGGCACAGCCTCGCCGCGCCGCAATGTCCGGTCATGGGGCATCAGGATGCCCGCCGCCATCAGGACGCGCTTGCTCATCGCCTTGTCCATCGCCAGGGCGCTCGCCAGGACGCCGCTGCCGGTGTAGGACAAGCCCAGCACTTCCAGCATCCCCTGGACCGTGCCGTCCTCGCCGCCCCGGCCATGGAGGGCAATAAAGACGACATCGGGCCGATCCTCCGCCGAGGCCTGCGGGAGCTGCGGCAGAGCCGTGATCTCCGTCTCGCCGTCCGAGGCGTGGAGCAGGCCGAGCGGCTGGGTGATGCCCGACGGCAGGAACTTCCGGCCCGAAGCCGTGTCCAGGGCGTAGACCGTGTACTTGTCGGCGTCCAGGGCGTTCAGGATTTGACGCCCGGTAGACAGCGACACTTCACGCTCGGCGCTCGTCCCGCCCATCAGTACGGCGACTTTCCGCTTCTGTGTCATAAGAGCAGCAAGCCCTCCCCCGCCGCCCGGATGTCGCCCGCCCCCAGGGTCAGGACCAGGTCGCCGGGCCGGACCAGCTCGGCCAGGCGGCCCGGCAGGGCGGCCTTGTCGGCGACATAGGTGACGTGTTCGGCCCCGCGCCGGGCGGCGGTCAGTGCGGCCAGGCTGGCGCCGGTGACGCCCTCGAGGGGCAGTTCACGCGCCAGAAAGATGTCGGTCAGTACCACATGGTCCGCCTCGCCAAAGCTCTCGGCGAACTCCGTCTTGAAGTCGCGCGTTCGGGAGGGCAGGTGCGGCTGGAACACGGCTACGATCCGGCGGCTCGGGTGGGCCAGCCGGGCGGCAGCTAGCGTGGCGCGAATTTCGGTCGGATGATGGGCATAGTCATCCACGACCAGCGTCCCGCGGGACGTCTCTCCCAGCCGTTCAAAGCGGCGCCCGGTCCCGACGAACGCGCGCAGGCCCGCGGCGATGCAGCAGAAAGGAACGCCCAAAGTCAGGCCGACGGCGAGGGCAGCGAGGGAGTTTGCGACGTTGTGCAGGCCGGGGACGGAGAGCGTGACCCGTCCGAGCGTGACGCCGTGCCAGACGGCGGTGTAGTTCGGTGCCGTGCCGTCGGCGTCCACGTCTACCGCCCGCAGAGTGGCCTCGGATTCCAGGGCGTAGGTGACGAGGACAGGGCCTGTGAGGGCGGCGCGGAGGCTGTCCATGAGGGCGCGCGCGTTCTCATCGGCGGCAGGCAGGATGGCCGTCCCAGTCACCTGGCCGAGGAACTTGCGGAAGGAGCGCAGGACGTTGTCCAGGTCGCCGTAGTAGTCCAGGTGGTCCGCCTCGACATTCGTGATGACGGCGATCTTCGGGACGAGGTCAAGGAACGAGTCGTAGGCCTCGCAGGCTTCCGCCAGGAACACGTCGCTCGCGCCCAGCCGGGCGTTGCCGCCGTAGGCGGGCAGGTCGCCGCCGATCAGGACGGTCGGGTCCAGGCCGCCGGCCTCCAGCACCATCGCCGTCATGCCGGTCGTGGTCGTCTTGCCGTGTGTCCCCGAAACCGCGACCGAGCGCGGGTAACGGCCCATCAGCCGGCCCAGCATCTCGGCCCGCGAGATGACCGGGATGCCCCGAGCGCGGGCGGCAACCATTTCGGAGTTGTCCTTCTTGACGGCAGCGGAGGCGACCACGAGGGTGGCCCCGTTCACGCGGTCCGCCTCATGCCCGGCCTCGGCCCGGATGCCGGACTCGCGCCGCAGCGACTCCAGCGTGGCCGACTCGCGCAGGTCAGAGCCGGTGACGGCGACGCCCTGCTTGGCGAGGACGCGGGCCATGCCGCTCATCCCCGCCCCCCCGATTCCTACAAAATGGATGCATTCGCTCACGGAATGTGTCTCTCCTAAATCCCGCCGCACTTCGGTGTGCGGCGCCTTACCTGACGTTGATTGTACCCGATGTGGGCGGGATTACCTGACCCGCCATCGCAAGCACCGCCGCCGCCAGGTCACGCGCCGCGTCCGGCGTCGCCAGTGTCAATGCCGCCGCCCCCATCGCGCCTAAGCGGGCCGGATCGGACAGCAGAGCGGACAGGGCGGACAGCAGGCGCGGGCCGTCCAGGTCCTTGCTCGGGAGCAGAGCCGCCGCGCCCGCCTCGACCGACCGGCGCGCGTTGCGCGTCTGCTCGTCCCCGCCGGTGGGAACCAGGGGGATGAACAGGGCGGGCCGGCCCACGGCGGCCACTTCCGTCACCGTCCCCGCGCCGCTGCGGCCCACGACCAGATCGGCCAGGGCGAAGATGTCCGCGATCTCCTCCCCGACGAACGGGACGACGTGATACCGCCGCTGCTGTCCGGGCGCAAGACCGGCCCGCACCCCGGCCATCTGGTCGCCGTCCTGCTTGCCGCACTGGTGAACGACGCGGCAGATATCCAGCAGGCCCGGCAGAGCCGCCGCGACGGCGCGGTTGATGCTCTGCGCCCCTTGTGCGCCGCCGGTGACATAGACGGTGGGCAGGGCCTCGTCGGCGGCGTCAAATCCGAAGCGGGTGATGGCGCGCGCCCGGTCCCCGCCAAAGATCGCCGCCCGAACCGGGTTGCCTGTCACGAACGTCTTGGCCCGCAAGCCCGGCGGCAGGTCCGAGGCCGCGCCTTCAAAGGTCAGCGCGATGTGCGAAGCGAAACGGGCAGCGATCCGGTTTGCCAGGCCGACCTGGACCGTCTGCTCGTGGATCAGTACGGGCCGGCGCAGCAGGCCCGCCGCAATCACCGGCGGGACCGAGACGTAGCCGCCGGTCGCAAGCACCACATCAGGTTTGAAGCGACGCACCTCGCCGATGGCCTCCACGATGCCGACGGGGACGCGGAAAGCGTCGGCCAGATTCTTCAAAGTCAGCAGCCCGCGCAGGCTCGACGCCCGCCGCAATTTGCCGCTCTGGACGCCGACGAACGGGATACCCGCCGCCTCGACCAGCCCCTGCTCCACCCCATGCCGGCTGCCGACGTAGCGGAACTCGGGCGTCCAGTCCGCGCCCGCCGCCATCTGCTGGAGCGTCTGGATGACGGCCAAGGCCGGGCTGACGTGGCCGCCCGTCCCGCCGCCGGTGACGAGGATCTTGATGACTCGCATTAGTCCCGGAACGCCCCCCGGTCGCGCCGGGCCTCCTCGCGCCGGGCGCGGTCCAAGCGGCGGATGGTGGGCGATGCCGAGGAGGGCGTGACGGCGGGCCGGTCGCTGAACCCCTGGGACGGGCGGCCCCAGCGGCGGTTCCAATCGTCCTCGTTCGGCTCGATCTTGTCGCGGGCCGGACCCTCCGGCCCGTCCGGGTAGGACGAGATGTTCAGCAGGATGCCGATGCCGAGCATCATCAGGACCAGCGACGAGCCGCCATAGGAGATGAACGGCAGCGGGACGCCCGTATCCGGGATGGAGGCCGTTGCGACAGCCATGTTGATTAATGCCTGCACGCTGATCAAAGTCGTGATGCCCGCCGCAAGCAAAGCGCCGAACGGGTCGCGCGTCCGGTAGGCGATGCCGAAGCCGCGCGCGGCCACGAAGACGAACAGGGCGACCAGGGCCAGTGTCCCGATCAGGCCCCACTCCTCGGCGATGACGGGGAAGATGAAGTCGGTGCGCGGCTCGGGGATGAACAGCTTCTCGCGCCCCTCCCCCAGCCCCATGCCGCCCACGCCGCCCGAGCCGAGGGCGATGAGCGCGTGCCAGACCTGGTAGCCGGTCGCGTACTGGTCCGCGCGCGGGTTCAGGAAGGCGGTGATGCGGTGCGCCCGGTACGGCTCGAAGGCGACGAACAGGGTGACGGCGACGGCGGCGGCCCCGAAGATCATGCCCAGATGGGCGGGCCGCGCCCCGGCCAGGAACAGCATGACCAGGCCCGTCATGCTGAGGACGAGGGCGGTGCCCAGATCCGGCTCCTTGGCGATGAGCGCGGCCAGAGTGCCGATGACGACCAGCATCGGCACCAAGCCCTGCTTCGGGTGCGTCTTGATCTTGAGGCTGCCCGCCGTCATCCGCGCCAGGTACAGGACCAGGGCCAGCTTCGCCAGTTCGGACGGCTGGAATCGGAGCGTGCCGTGTCCCAGCCAGCGGCGCGCGTGGTTGACGGTGATGCCGACGTGGGGGATCAGCACGGCGATCAGCAGGAAGATGGACAGGGACAGCCCGATGACCGCCACCTTGCGCCATTTCCAGTAGGACAGGCGGCTGGCCCCGAGCAGGGCGAGCAGGCCGATGGCCGCCCAGCCCGCCTGCGTCTTGACGAAGTGGAACGAGTCCCCGTGCAGCTTCTCCACGGCGATGGCGTAGGAGGCGTCGTAGACGGAGACGATGCCGACGCCGAGCAGCAGGAAGGTCAGCCACAGCAGCAGCCGGTCCATCGGCTGCCGGTGCGAGGTCAATGCCGTCAGCGTGTTCTGCGGCTGGCGGTCCGGGCTGCGGCTTGGTTTGGTGGCGTTCATGGTTGTTGTGGTCTCTCGGAACCCACCCCGGCGCGAGCGCCGACCCTCCCGAAACGGGTGGGTGGACTGGGAAGGTTGTCATTCGATTTTGCGTGATGATTAGGCAGCAAGGCGGTTAAAGGGGCCCTGTTCAAGAAGACAAGACCCAACAACTACCTTCCCGCTCACCTTCCCGTTTCGGGAGGGTCGGCGCTCGCGCCGGGGTGGGTTCCCACCGCCGCCTTGAACTGGTCGCCCCGGTCTTCAAAGTCCCGGAACATGTCGAACGACGCGCAGGCCGGGGCCAGCAGCACGGCGTCCCCGTCTTGCGCCAGGGCTGACGCCTGCGCCACCGCCTCCTGCAAGGTCCCCGCACGGTGGATGCTCTCGTACCCCGCCGCTCGGCAGGCGGCTTCTATCTCCGGGGCCGACCGCCCGATGAGGACGAGCGCGCGGACATTGTTCTTGACCACCGCCTCGGCCAGCGTCGCCACGTCGCCGCCCTTGAAGACGCCGCCGGCGATGACCACCTTCGGCTCGGGCAGGGCCTCTAACGACTTCTCGAACGCGGCGGCATTCGTACACATGGAGTTGTTAATGTACCGGACGCCGCCGACCGTCGCCACATATTCCAGCCGATGCACGACTCCGGTGAAGGTGGTCGCCACCTGGCGGATGGGTTCAATGCCGACGCCAAACACCGTTGCCATCGCCGCCGCCGCGAGTATGTTCTCGATATTATGCTGGCCGGGCAGTGTCACCTCCGAAGCCTTGCACACTTCGGTGAACATCTCTTCTGCTGTCGGCCGCATATCGCGGCTCAGATAGATGCTGCCGCCGTATGACCATGCGCCATACTTGTCCGACCTATCTAATCCGAACAGCCAGACGTTGCTTCTCGGCAACCTCTGGACTAGCGGTGAGAGGCCGCACCACAGATCATCCTTTATGACAGCAAAATCATCCGCCGTCTGGTTCTCGAAGATGCGCCACTTGGCGGCAACATACTCCTCCCACGTCTGCCGGTCGCTGTGGTCGGGCGAGATGTTCAGGAGGGCGGCGACCTTCGGCCTGAACGTCGAGATCCACTCTAGCTGGAACGACGAAATCTCAGCGGCTATGGCTGCCTCGGGCGGGGCCAGGTACGCGGCCTTAATCAAGGGCATGGCGATGTCGCCCGCCGCGATGTTGCCGCCGATGTATGTCTCGATCCCCGCCGCCTTCAGCATCTCGCCCAGCAGCACCGTCGTGGTCGTCTTGCCGTTCGTCCCGGTGATGGCGAGGATCGGCGCGCGGGCGATCCGGTACGCCGCCTCGATCTCGCCCAGGACAGGGACACCCGCCGCGACCGCGTCCTGCAAAACGGTCGCGTCCCGGCGGACGCCGGGGCTGGTGATGAGATAGTCTAACTGGCCGTAGTCCAGGGCCGCCCCGCCCGTCAGCGGCGTCAGGCCCAAGGCTTCCACTTCCGCCACGGCCCCGGCGATGTCGGCGGCGGGCTTGCCGTCATAGGGGATGACGTGCGCGCCCAGGGCGGTCAGCACCTCGCAGCAGGCCAGGCCGCTGCGGGCCAGGCCGACGACGGCGACGGTCTTGCCGTGGAATGGGTTGTTAAGGTCGGTGTGCATATTTCCGCCGTCATGTAGGGGCGCCGCTTGCCGCGCCCTCTTCTCCAGCTCGTCCCCTCCTTTACGGCCCACACCCGGAGGATGAGGAAGGAGGGCGCGGCAAGCGGCGCCCCTACGGATTATCCAGCCACACATACATCGCCGGGGCCAGCAGCAGCCCCAGAACAAGCGCCAGGATGCCCAGAATCCAGAAGCGGGCGACGACGTGGGTTTCGGGCCAGCCCAGCTTCTGGAAATGGAGATGGATCGGCGACATGCGGAAGACGCGCCGACCGATGTCTTTGCCATCCGGGCCTCTGCCCCCCGTCGCCTTAAAGACGCTGACTTGAATCATCACGCTGGCCGTCTCGATCAAAAAGACGATGGTGAACAGCAGCAGTAAAAGCTCCTGCTTGCCCAGGATGCCCATGACCGCGAAGCCCGACCCCAAAGCCAGCGAGCCGGTGTCACCCATGAACACCCGTGCGGGGTGCGCGTTGTACCACAGGAAGCCCAGACACGCGCCCGCGAGAGTGAGGCCGAAGATCGGGACCTGCGGGAACGCGATATAGGTTGTCAGCGACAGGCCCACTAGGGTGAAGATCGAAAGCCCCCCGGCCAGCCCGTCCAGACCGTCCGTGAGGTTGGCGGCGTTGGACAGGCCGATGATCAGGAAGAAGGCCAGTATGTAGTACAGGTAGCCCAGGTCTATGTGCTGGTTGTGCCAGGCCCACACCTGCGTCGTGAAGTTCGGCTGTGAGGTCAGGAACAGCCAGAGGACGAAAGCCAGGGCGATGACGACCTGCCCGGCGAGTTTCTGCCGGGCCAGCAGGCCCAGCGATTTGCCGCGCCGGGCTTTCAGGAAATCGTCCAGGAAGCCCAAGCCGGCGTGGGCGACGAAGACCAGGACGATGGCAATCAAAGCAGGGCTGACCGGGCGCAGGGCGGGCGAAACAAGGCAGCCCAGGCCCAGGGTCAGGAGCAGGCTGAGGACAAACAAAACGCCGCCCATGCTTGGTGTCCCCTGCTTCTTCTGATGGTCTTCAGACAGATACTCGCTGATGTTCTGTCCGAACTTCAGCGCACGCAGGAGGGCGATGGTGCGCGGGCCGAGGGCAAGCACGATGAGGAAGGCGACCAGGAACCCGGCCAGGGCGTAAGGGTCCGGGGTCCTCATGGCGGCGTCCCCTCGGTGGGGGGGGCCAGTGCCGCCGCGACCTTTTCCAACGCCAGGGCGCGCGAACCTTTGACCAGGATGACGTCGCCCGGCTTGGGCGCGAACGTCTCGCGGGCGAAGCGGACGGCCTCGTCGGCATCCTCAAACCGCCGGGCGGCGTTCGGGATGAGCGCGGCCAGGCCGCCGACGGTGTAGAGCGCGTCCAAGCCGCCCAGGTCGGCGATGACGCCGCCTAGCTCCCGGTGCGCCTCGTCCGCCCGCGCGCCCAGCTCGCGCATGTCGCCGAGGAAGGCGATCTTGCGCCCGCCGGGGTAGGCGGCCAGGGTGTCCAGGGCGGTCTTCATGGACGCGGGTCCGGCGTTGTAGGCGTCGTTCAGGACGGTGACGCCCGAGTTCGTTTTGACGATTTGCATCCGCATCGGCGGTGGGGTGTAGGTTTGCAGGGCCTCGGCGGCTTCGGCCAGGGGAACGCCCAGGGTGTCGGCGACGGCCAGCGCGGCGAGGGCATTGCTGATGTCATGGCGCGAGAGGCTGGCGATCTGGACCGGGACGCCGCGCGCGAGAAAGTGCCAGCCGTCTCCTGTTGACGTTATGCCTCCGGCCTGGTAGTCGCCCGCGCTGCCATAGGTCACGACGCGCGCCGTCGTCTTCGCTTGCAGGCGCGGCAGGTATGGGTCGTCCGCGTTCAGGACGGCGATGCCGTCAGCGGGCAGGCTTTCCAGAAGCTCGCCCTTGGCGTCGGCGATGGCGTCTCGCGAGCCGAGCAGTTCCAGGTGGTTGTCGGCGATGACCGTGATGACGCCCACCGTGGGGCGGGCGATGCCGCACAGGTAGGCGATCTGGCCGCTCCCGCGCATCCCCATCTCGACGACGGCGGCCTTATGCTCCGAAGTCAGTTGCAGCAAGGCCTTGGGAACGCCCGTTTCGTTGTTCTGACTGGCGGGCGTCTTTAACACCGGGCCGAGCGGGGACAGCGTACAGGCCAGCATCTCTTTCAAAGTCGTCTTGCCGACGCTGCCGGTGACGCCGACTACAGGAATCGCGAAGCGGTCGCGCCAGAAGCGGGCGAGCAGGCCGTAGGCGACTTCCGTGTCCGGGACGCGCAAAACCGGCGTATCCAGCGAGGCGACCACCTGCTGGGAAACGACCAGCCCGCCCGCGCCCGCCCGCAGGGCATGCGGGATGAACTGGTGTCCGTCCGTCGTCGGGCCGGTCAGGGCGACGAACAGGTCGCCCGGCTGCATCGTCCGCGTGTCGGTGGAGACGTGCGGGAAGGTGACCTGGGCACCGCCGGTGGGCGTCCCGTAGTCCAGGGCCTGGAAGACTTCGCGCAGTGTCAGGGACATGCGGCAAGCGCCTCCCGCGCGACGAGGCGGTCGTCGAAGGGGATGGTCCGGCCCCCGGCAAAGGTCTGCGTCGTCTCGTGTCCCTTGCCGGCGATGACGATGAGGTCGCCGGGCCGGGCCAGGGCACACAGGGCCAGTTTGATGGCGGCGTGGCGGTCCACTTCAACGGCGACGTTCGGGTTTTCGCGCCCGCCTTCGATGCCCGCCAGGATATCGGCGACGATGGCGTCCGGGTTTTCGGAGCGCGGGTTATCGCTGGTCAGCAGGGTCAGGTCAGCAAGCTCGGACGCGATGCGCCCCATCAGCGGGCGCTTCTTGGAGTCCCGGTCGCCGCCGCAGCCGAAGACGCAGACCAGGCGCGTCGGATTGAGGGCGCGGGCGGAGCGCAGCACGTTCTCCAGACCATCCGAGGTATGGGCGTAGTCCACCAGGACGGTGAAGTCGCGGCCCGGCGTCGGCACCAGCTCGAAGCGGCCGGGAACGCCGGTCAGGGCTTCCAAGCCGTTCTTGATTGCCTGGACCGGGACGCGGCGCAGGAGGGCGACGCCGACGGCGGCCAGGGCGTTCGCGACTTGGAACAGGCCGCCCATTTGCAGGGTGACGGTGAAGGAGACGACGCTGCCCTGGGGCGGCTGGTAGGAGACGGTGAAGCGCGTGCCGTCCGGCCGCGCCTCGTCTATGGTCGCCCGCAGGGCGGCCTCGGGGCTAGACAGGCCGTAGCGCAGGACGGGCCGCCCCGCCGCCTCCAGGGCCTCGATGATGCGCCGCCCGTAAGGGTCGTCGGCGTTGACCACGGCATTGAAGGGCTTGTCGGGGGAGGCGGCCGGGTACTCGGTGAATAAGCGCAGCTTCTCGGCGAAGTAGGCTTCCATCGTGCCGTGGGCGTCCAGGTGGTCCTGGGTCAGATTAGTGAAGACGCCGGTGTCGAACGCGCACCGGGCCGTCCGGCCCATGATGATGCCCTGCGAGGACACCTCCATGACGCAGCGCCGGACATTGGCCTGGACCATGTCGGCGAACAGGCCTTGCAGGTCCGGGGCCTCGGGCGTGGTCCGCTCCAGCGGGACGGCCCGGCCGCCGATGGTCGCGCCGATGGTGCCGATCAGGCCGGTCTTCTCGCCCAGGGTGCGGAAGATGCTCTCGATCATGTAGGCCGTGGTCGTCTTGCCGTTGGTGCCGGTGACGCCGATCAGGTCCAACCGCTTGGACGGCTCGCCGTAGAAAGTCGCGGCGAGCTGCGGCAGCACGTCCCGCGTGCTGAGGACGATGACCAGGGGCAGGCCGTGCGCGCCGTACCAGCTCGCCCGGTCAGCGTGGATCATCAGGGCGGCCGCGCCCTTGTTCATGGCCTGGGCGATGAAGTCGTGCCCGTCGGAGGCCGCCCCGCGCAGGGCGACGAAGAGCGCGCCGGGCGTCACCTGCCGCGAGTCATAAGCCAGGCCGGTGACCTCGATGTCCACGCCGGTCTGCTGGGCGTTCGGGATGTGTTCGATGAGCGCGCTGAGTTTCATAGACTTGCTTCTAGGGGGTCCCTGCGTCTCCGATGTCCGCCGCGCGCCGCGCCGTCCGGCGTACCGGCGTCCCGTCCGCATCACTCCGCACCGTCTCCCCCATCTTGACCTTGAGCTGGTCGGCCCAATCCAGAGTCCCCGGCGCGTCGGGGGGAATCTGCATCTGGAACAGGGCCTCACGGGCGATGTCGTGGACGACCGGGGCGGCGACGCTGGCCCCCCAGTGAATGCCCTGCGGCTCGAAGACGGCGCACAGGATGACCAGGCGCGGGTGCGAGAGCGGGTACAGGCCGACGAACGAGGCCACGAAGTGGCCCTCCTCGTAGCCGTGCGCGCCGGACACCTGGGCCGAGCCGGTCTTGCCGCCCACCGAGAAGTCGGCGATCTGGGCGGGCCGGCCCGTCCCGGACTGCACGACCGTGCCGAGCATGGAGCGGACGGCGGCGGCGACCTGCGGGTCCAGGACGCGGCGCACCGGCGTCGGCGGGACCAGGGTTTCCTTGCCGTCCTTGCGGGTGGCGCGGATGATGTGCGGGCGCATCAGTACTCCGCCGTTCGCGATGGCACCGTAGGCGGCGGCGAGCTGCATGGGGGTCAGCGAGATGCCCTGGCCGAAGGCGATGTTGGCGAGCTTGATCTTGGGCCAGCCGACGCCCCCCGTGAAGCGATCGGGGGCGTCGGGCGAGGCGAGGTGCGAGGCGGCCTCGCCGGGCAGGCCCGACTCGGGCGGGTCCAGGAACCCGAACTTCTGCTCGTACTCGTACAGCTTGGGGGCACCCAAAGCCAGCCCGAACTGGGCCATGCCGACATTGGAGGACACGCGCAGGATGCCGCGCAGGTTCTGCTCGCCCAGGTTCCGGGTGAGCGCATCGGCGGCCTCGTGGATGACGCGCTTGCCGATGGGCAGGGTCGGGCTGCAATAGACGCGCTTGTCCATCATGCCCAAGCCCTGCTCCTGTAGGATGGCGGACGCGGTGATGGTCTTGAGCGTGGACCCCGGCTCGTAGAGGTCCGAAACAGCCCCGTTCTTCCAGCGCGCGGCCATTTCCAGTGCGGCGGCTTTAGAAACCCGGTGAGCCGGGCGGGGGGTATTCGGGTTGAAGGCCGGGGCCTGGGAGAGCGCCAAAATCTCGCCGGTCTGCGGGTCAAGGACAACGACCACGCCGTGGTCTGCGTGGTGGGCGGCGACCGCTTTGGCAAGCGCGTCGTCGGCCACCCCTTGCAGGCGCGAGTCCAGGGTCGTGATGATGTCCGCGCCGTTCTCGGCCTCGGCCCTCCGCCGTGTCGTGCCGGGCAGGAAGCGGCCGTCCTTGTCTATCTCGGCGACCACCTTGCCGTCGTGCCCGCGCAGCAGGGCCTCCTGGCTGTGTTCCAGGCCGGAGATTCCCACGCCGTCGCCGTTCGTAAAGCCAAGGGCTTGGGCGGCCAGGTCCCCCTCGGGATAGGAGCGGCTGGAGTCGCCGACGGCGTAGATGCCGGCAAGCCCGGTCTTCTTGATGGCCGCCGTCAGGGCCTGGACGGGCATGACGGTGGTGGTGCCGGGCAAGGCGAAGTGCCGCTTCAGGGCGACATAGTGGACGCGGGCCGAGCGCGGTGTCAGCAGCCGTTGCAGCCGGGCCGGGTCGTCATGCAGGATCGGGGCGAGCAGGGCGGCGGCAGCCTCGGGGTCGGGCACTTCCTGGGGGTCGGCGTAGACGGCGGCGGCGGGGACATTGGCGGCCAGCGACTCGCCGTAGCGGTCCAGGATCAGGCCGCGCCGGGCGGGCAGGAGGCTCTTGCTGACGCGGTAGGCGTCGGCCTGCTTTTGAAAATAGGAGTGCCGGACGCCTTGAAGGTAGATCAGGCGTCCGGCCAAGGAGAGGTAAAGGACCGCGAAGCAGAGGCACAGGACCGTCGCCCGTGGTTTAATGACCGAAAGATGGTTGTGTGTCGCCGCCTGCTGTCGTGTCGCCATTGATCGTCTGCTCCCCGCCTGGGGCCGTCCCCGTCGCCGTCCTGATCCCGTCCTGATCCAGCCCGCCCTTCACTTTTCGAGGCGCGGCGATGTAACTGACGGGGGTCGAGCCGCGCGGCGTCATGCCCAGGGCGAGGGCCGCCTGGATGACGTGGCTGCGGCTTTGCAGGAAGTCCCGCCGCGCCCGCAGGCTCTCGTTCTGGAGCTGGTAATGGCGGAGCTGCGTGCGCGCCTCGGCCTGGTCGTAGCCGAGCTGGCTGACGTGGGCGTAGGCGGCCAGGTACAGCAGCAGCAGGCCGCAGACGATGGCGGTGCAGGTCGTGGCGAAGCCCATCAGGCGCATCTCGGAGCGGCCCAGGCGGGTCATCCGGGGCCGGGGGGCCGGGCGGCTCTGCGGCAGGCTCTGCTCGGCCTCCAGGGCGGTGTTGCCGATGGCGGAGGGCCGGGCCGTGGCGCGCGCGGCGAGGCGGGCGCTGCCGGCGGAGCGGTGCGGGAGGGCGTCCATGCGGCGCGTCCGGTTCGGGTTCGGCGGCGTTCTCGTTTCCAGCATCGCTTTTCCTCTGTGATCGTTCCTTGCCTGACTCCATCAGAGCGTCTGCGTCAAGATGATTACTAAAGCTTATTCTAAAGCTTGCGGGCGGCCCGGAGGCGGGCGCTCCGCGCGCGCGGGTTGGCGGCGATCTCGACCGGGTTCGGCTCCACGGCCTTGCGGGTCAGCAGGGCGATGACGGCAGGCGGCGGCGTCCCGTACAGGCCCTCGCCCGCCCCGCGCCCCGACAGCCGGGCGAAGAGCTGCTTGACGATCCGGTCTTCCAGAGAATGATAGGAGAGCGCCGCGATGGTGCCGCCTTTAGCGAGGCGGTCTACGGCGCTTTCCAGCGCATGTCCGAGAACCGTCAATTCGTCGTTGACCGCGATCCGCAGGGCCTGGAAGGTCCTGGTCGCGGCGTGCTTGTCGCTCGGCCGGGCGCGGGCCGGAATCGCGGCATGGACCGTGTCCACGAGCTGGCCCACGGTCCGGTACGGCGTCTCCGCCCGCCGCTCGGCGGCGAACCGGGCGATGCGGGCGGCCCAGTGTTCGTCCGAGTTCTCGCGGATCATCGTCGCAAGCTCGCGCTCCGACAGCCGGTTCAGCAGGTCCGCCGCCGTCGGCCCCCCGCCGGCCGCGTTCATCCGCATGTCTAAAACCGCGTCCGGGTCTTTGAACGAAAACCCGCGTGCCGGCGTATCCAATTGATAGGACGAGACGCCGAGGTCGAACAGGACGCCGTCTATCTGTCCGATTCCCAGATCGTCCAGGACCGAACCCAGTTCGTCGAACCGCGCCTGCCGCAGCGTCACCGTCTCACCGAGAGGGGCCAGCCGCCGCCCCGCTTCGGCCAGGGCATCCGGGTCCTGGTCCAGCCCGACCATCCGCCCGCCCGGCGTGAGCCGCTCCGCCAGGGCGAAGGCATGGCCGCCGCCGCCGACGGTGCAGTCCAGCAAAATGTTTCCGGGCTGCGGGTCCAGCGCCGCAACGATTTCGTCCCGCATTACGGGTATATGATAGGGCAGAGAATCAGGCATTTCAGGCGATGCCCAGCTCGCGCGCCGACTCGGAGATCATTTCCGCCGTCAGGTCCTCGTTGTAGCGCTCCCAGGACTCGGCGCTCCAGATCTCGATCCGGGCACCGGTCCCGACGATCACGACATCGCCCTGCTCGCCGATCTTGGCGTACAGACGCAGCTTGATCGGGATGGCGACGCGCCCCTGCCCGTCCACGCTGACCTCCGTGGAGGTGAAAAACCGCTGGAGCCGCATCGTGTGTTCGTCGAGCTGCTTCTGGCGGGAGAACGTCTCGCTCAAGTCCTTGTAGGCCGCATCGGTGTAGACGAAGATGCAGCCGCCCATGCCCTTGGTCATGTAGAAGCGCTCGCCCAGCGAAGAGCGGAACCGGGTGGGGATGATGACGCGGCCTTTGTCGTCCACGCTGTGGTCGAATTCACCCTGAAAAACCACCATTCCTCCACTCGGATGCCACTTGCCACCACTTAGGTACAACTATACGGCATGACGCCGGTTTTTGTCAAGGGCAGGGGGAAGTTTTTTCAGTTTATTTTGTGGGGCAGTTTACTCTAGATGTTGGGGCCGCGCGTCGCGAGACACCAAATGTGGGGTCATCCGCGCCTCCGGCGAGGCTTCTGAGACGATGTGCAGCCCGGATTACATATGGGACGCGCCCCCACTTTGGCGAGTCGGGAAGTGGAAGTTGGAGGCTGTGGGAGTCAGAGGAGGGCTAAGGCTATTGCAAGCTATGACTTCTTGATGAAGTAGAGAATAACTCCAATGATTAAGGCTCCCACGAAGATTGCTGGCAAAGCAGCAACCAGCAGTTGTACAAGTAGTGGTAACAAAGCGATCAAAATCACAACGCCGATAATCTTTAGCAGACAGCTACCACCGAACAAAGATGTTCCAGCAGAACTAGGCGAAGACGTGGCTTGTGGACGCGCCACACCGTCAAGCCGTGGAGGAGGCGTGACATAGGGAGAAGGGGGTTGGAGCACAGAAACGCGGGAGGAATTTTCGGTAGAGGCAGCAGTGGATTTTCCCAACTCTTTGTTAAGGATATCATTGAGCAGATGTAAGAACTCGGATTTGTGGAAAGCGAGATTCGGATAGGATTGAACGATGCGACGAAACATCGCCTGCGAGGCTGGCGGGTTTTGGATAATGTCGCCGACAATCTCTTCGAGGTTGTCTTCTCGCTCCTGCTCTGTCACCTCATCATCATGATCAAGATATTGGGAATACACATACGCTTTAAGCGGGCGACTGACCTGGTCGTCATCCAGGACTCGCAGAGCATCCGCGTGCGCCCCCATGATCATTCCAGCTTTTTTAACATTCTCCAGCAAGTCGGAATCGTTCACCAATGAAATACTAACGCAGTTCAGGACTTCATAAGCGCCCGTATAGGCATTCGCGTCAAAAAAATCTACGGCAAGGTTATAGATACACGCCATTGCTGAGTTGGCTGCGCCCACATCGCCCACCGGAATGATGGCTCGGATGCGTCGGGTCGTTCGCGCTATTTCTACGGTGTTTTGTTCAACGACATGAAGTTTGAGTAACTCCAACAAAGTCCCTTGGTCTTTCAGGCTTTCAACTCCATCAAGTTGTATCGCCTGCTCTAAAATTTCAACAGCCTGTGATGGGTCCCCCAAGTCACGATAGATGCGTGAAAGTAAAAAATAAACGTCCTGATCTTTAGGCGTGAGTGTCAGGAGAAGTTGTGCTTCCTGCTCGGCCTCGGCATTCTTATCCTGAAGCCATAGGCACCGACTGAGTTGAAACTTCAGCAAGGCGTCCTCGGGAAACACCCCTATCAGGCGGCGAACCTCGGTTTCAGCGTTAACGAATTCCCTCGCGCTCATGAAAGCGACCACGAGGTGGCGGCGAGGCATGGACAATTCAGGCGCGATAACAACCGCCTGCTTACAGAGCCGAACAGCAAACAGAGGATCGTCTTCAATGACCTCCATAGCCTGGTCTATTAAGGCATTGATCTGGTCGCCATGGCGGCGCATTAGATCATACTCCTGGCGTCGTCGCGGGTCGCCTAATATATCGCGGGCTTCGTTGAAGCGGCTAAAATCTTCGGGGTAATCCTCTGGGCGGAACTTACGGACAAGACGAAAGTAAGCCTTCTTGATTTCCTCTGGCGTGGCGGTTTCGGTTACGCCCAAAGTTTCGTACAGCGTTTCGGCTGGTGTGTCACTATTATCACTCATGGGTTATCCCCTGGCCGGGTGTGAGTGGCCTGTTTTGTTGCGCGGATAAGAAGACGACGGGCGGGGGGCGCTACGCCGCTCCCCCACCCGAGGCGAGCCGCCGCCGAGGCGAAATGAGCGGCAAGCCCGTAGTGACGCAAGGAGTAGGCGCGGGCGGCAGTATGCAGCCAGCGGCGGGCCTGACGCAGATCAGCGCGACGCCGGCTGCGCCCGAGTTGCCGTTGCAGATCGTCAGGAAAAGGAACATCGGCCCCCTTCGTGTGTACAGGAGTAGGAGCAGATGACACTGAATGAGGAGGCGTAGGAAGTATGATGGGATGAGGCAAGGGAGGCATCGGCGACGGCCGCAATTCGGTCATGGTTACCGGTGGGGTCTGTGTCCCAATCCGACCGCCCACGAATCCTAACATCAGACTAACCGCCGCGAAGCCCACCCCTACAAGTTTTAGTGTTCGAGTACCCGGCGGGGTTTTCTGAAAGTTGTCCGTAACATTAGGTGATGGGGGGCGTTGTGCGGCCACATCGGCTACCAATTCCCCATGCCAACGTATCAGATCCGGCTCTTCGGGTGCGGAGTCTAGGCCGACGCGGCAGGCCCGCAATGCATCCTCCGTCTGGCCCGCGCCGTTTAGGCTGAGAACATTCAACTTGCGCGCCGGCATCAGCCACGGGGCCACGTCAAGGCAAGCCTCAGTGGCTTTTACAGCCTCCGGCCAGCGCGCCGCCAGCGCCGCCTCTAGCGCACCTTTATAGGTCTGCGTGAGAGTAACCGGTGTGGCGTCATGCCGCGCCAGTTCTTCCTGCCAAGTTACGGGTAACCCTGCGATCGAAACACGTTCCCAATCGCCGGTAACAGCAGCGCATAGGGCTTCGAGACGGTCCAGTGCCTCATGCCGCAGGCCGAGGCCGCGCGCTGTCAGGATGCCCGTCCGCGCGTCTGCGTACCGTCCTTGTAGAGCGGCTTCCCGTGCCCGATCGTACTCGGCACAGGCCGATGCCAATAGAGAATTGACATCGGCTTGTTCCAAGCCACACTTCGGGCAGCGCCCGACGGAGTCCCATGGCAGGCCGTCGTCCGGACAGGCAGGGGTGGGAACAAGCGCATTAAGGAAGTGAGATGGGGAAGTCGCACCTAGAGTCATTGTCAGGACAGCTCAAATAAAAGGTCGGTCAGTGTGTCTAAGCGGCGCTCCACTTCGGGCTTGTCACCGGCAGCGAGGGCAGAACGCAAACGGTCCGCCGCTTCTTGCAAGCGGGGAGCCTGTGCCGGAAGTTCTTGTTGCTTCTGTTTAGCCTGTTCCAGCAGGGGCGAACAGCGCTTGGCATCATCCGAACTTTGCCAGAGATTATCCAGGTTCAGTCTAGACGCTTGCATCTCAGTGGGATCGACCCGCCCTACCACTGAGAACTGCCCGTCAACCTTGATTTCTGGAGCTAAGATGCACCACGCAGAAGCGTCCAGCGTCCCATCCAGCGTATAACGGAATTCGATTCGGAGAGGCTGTCCGGCCGGCGCGCGTGGGATGTTGTCCAGAGGCATCTCGCCGATTAGCCGATGGTCACCGCAAGAATCACTATCATTAGTCGCTTCAAATATTCGGACCATGATCGCCTCCTGACCATCGTAAAGCGTTTCATAATCACTCGACTTGAAGGCAGGCAGCTTGTCATCTTTGGGGATGATCTCGCTGAACTGATCATCGAGAATTCGGACCCCCAGACGATGCGGCGCATTGTCGAGAATCATGATGCCATCATCAGCGAATTCGCGCGCCTCAATGCCTGCGGCGATGGCCGCTCCCCGCGCGACCGCCTCATCGGGATTATCGTACTCCTGGAGTTTTCGGCCCCAGCGTCGTTCCAGTTCACGGCGAAAAACGGGGATGCGACTGGAACCGCCGACCGGCAGAATCACATCAATGTCATTGTAAGTTAGTTGTGCGCGCTTCAGAGCCTCATCCACCAACCGCATTGCCCGATCCAGCATCGCAGCCAGAAGGATTTCAAACTCACCAAGTAGCATGGTCAGTCCCACGAGGCGACCTTCCAGAAGGTAAGGAACATCCATCGTCGTGGAGGTCATTGTGGATAAACGCTTCTTGTTCTCCTCGGCGAACTGCTTCAAGACCTGCCGGTCACGGAGATTCCCTTCCGGGAACATCTTCCCATTCTGCGTGAAGTATTGACGCTCGTAATAGCGCTCAAGCAACGCATCTACATCTTTGCCGCCTAAGCGGTCATCACCGACGGACGTTTTAACATCCAGAACTCCCTCGAACATCTCGAGGATGGTAACATCCAGTGTGCCACCGCCGAAGTCAAAGACGAGGACTTTCTGCTCATCCTCCAGGTGATCCAATCCATACGAGAGGGCGGCGGCGGTTGGCTCGTTGATGAGACGGACCACGTTCAAACCGGCCAACTCGGCGGCGCGTTTGGTGGCTTCACGCGCGGGATTGTCAAAACGGGCAGGAACGGAAATGACGACATCTTGAACGGCACCAGGACCGAGTCTGGCTTCAGCCGCTTCCTTGAGGTAACGCAGGATGAAGTGAGAAATTTCTTCCGGTCGAAACGTCTTCTCGCCAAGCGTGATGACTTGGTCAGTGCCCATCATCCGCTTGACTTCCTGCGCTGTTCTGTCGACGTAGGTGATTGCACCGCTCTTAGCGATTGTGCCGACGATTATTTGCCCATCTGGCTGAAGTTGCACCACGCTGGGTATGATGCGGTCCCCCTGGGCGTCTTGTAGCAGCTCTGGTCGTCCGTTTCGTAACACAGCGATTTCCGATGTTGAGGTGCCTAAATCAATTCCAATGATCGGTTTGTCCATTTTTGTTGAACCTCTTCAAACAATGTGCGACTCAGGCGGCAGTAACGACTCCAGCGCGGCGCAGAATTTCAGGCCCGTTTTGAAAGCCGCGCCGGATTACCTTCACCACATGGTACTGCGGAACTTCACTCGACGCCTGCGTATCCAAACCCTCGTGGAGTTGACCATCGAAAGGTCCGTCTGTGGTGATCTCAGTAATCCCAACACCCGACAAGCGACGCATGCAGTCCTGCTGGGCGGCCTCAACATCGTGGGCGAAGGCTTCCTGGCCCTTTTGCAGCAGTGACTCATACACCCAATCTAGTGCATCCATTAACTGAATTGCAGTCAATGAAATCTGCCTCATCTGGCGTTCAGCCGCAGCACGAGCATCATCCAGTTTCTCCACACGCTCGTCACGCTCCGCCTGCTGCCGTGCGAGTTCCTGATAGCGCTGGTCTAACGCCTCTGTGGACGCACTCAGGCGCATGATTAATCGCCCCTGTTTAGACACGATCTGAAGCGGCGAGACAACTGCTTCAGTTGCGCCTCCACTCGTCCCAGTTCCTCCGCTCAAAGGAGGCAAGCGCCTGAGTTCTTCCCGGATATTCAAAGCCATATGAAATAGTACCCTTCCTGGCACACTCATCCGACGAAGTAAGTCGGTAGCGCTTTGTCAAACGATGGCGGTGACAAGAGGTTGTGAAACAGATGCAGACCGCCGATATATTTCATGCACAAACCATGCCAAACCTGGTATTTCGTACAGGGTGCAGAAAATAAAAAAGCCCGATGAGCAATAACCCCGCATGACAGGTGTGGGGTTTGGTCGGTTAGGGCCACAGTCTAGTGGTGCCCCGCCCCCGCCGCCTCGCCGCGCTCGATCTGGCGGCGGCGCTGGCGCTGGATCTGGAGGGGCTGCAAGTCCACGCACAGGACGGTTTCGGCCAGGCCGCGCGCGTGGATCACTTCGCGGAGGCTGGGGATCAGCTTGTGCTCGACGAAGTCGGCGTAGACCTCGTTGTAGTTGTAGGTCTCGACGGCGGCGGTCCACTTGACCCCCTGCGATCGCTCCCCGGCAGGGTAGTAGAACAGGGTCGGCCCGGTGCCCGTACTCCACTCGATGACCACCTTGGAGGCGCTGTGCGCCTTCCAGGCGTCGCACTTGAGGCGCAGCGTTTCCATGTCGAACTGTGGTTCCTGATGCAGCTTTCGCTCCATGGGGGTGTGTTTCTCCTCGCGGATCGTCTTCTAGAGATTGGGAACGGGATTATTATAGCACACGCAGGGCCATCCCAGCCTGCTCACGCCTCATTCTTCAGGGCGAGCATGGCGGCATAGACCTCGCGCTTGGACAGCTTGCGGTCCGCGCTGATCGCCTTGACGGCGTCCCGCTCGCTCTGCCCGGCGTCCAGGGCGGCGCGCAGGGCGGTGGGCAGATCCACCGGCTCCGGCTCGGGCAAGGCGGCGGCCTCCTCGTCGTCGCTGTCCCCGGCCAGCCCTTGCACGACGACGGTGATCTCGCCGCGCGCCGCATGAGCGTCGAAGTGGGCGGCGACTTCGGACAGGGGGCCGCGCACGAACTCCTCGAACTTCTTGGTCAGCTCGCGTCCCACGGCGGCGGGCCGGGCCGGGCCGAAGGCGTCCCGCATCTCGCGCAGGGTTTCGGCGATGCGCTGCGGGGACTCGTAGAAGATCAGCGTCCGCGTCTCCAAACGGGCGAGATTGGCGAGCTTCGCGCGGCGCGGGCCTTTGGTGCGCGGCAGGAAGCCCTCAAAGGCGAACCGGGCGGGCGCGATCCCGCTGCCGACGAGGGCGCACAGGACGGCGCTCGCGCCGGGGATGGGGACGACGGGGATGTCGGCGGCGAGTGCGGCCCGGACGAGTTCGACGCCGGGGTCCGAAACGCCGGGCGTCCCGGCGTCGGTGACGAGGGCGACGGTCTGGCCTTCGAGCAGCCTCCGGACAAGGTTCTCGGCCCGCCCGGCTTCGGAGTGCTGGTGATAGGCGACGAGTGGCGTCCCGATCTCGAAGTGGGACAGGAGGGCGCGGGTGTGCCGGGTGTCCTCGGCGGCCACCAGGTCCGCTTCTTTCAGCAGCCGCAGGGCGCGCAGGGTGATGTCTTCGAGGTTGCCGATGGGCGTGGCGACGATGTAGAGGGTTCCGGACATGGGTTACATCGAATGAGTGTAGAAGAGGACGGAATGAAGCAGGAGAGTGAAGGGCGAACACAAGGTTCGCCCCTACGGGGAAGGCAGACGGGGCGTAGGGGCGAACCTTGTGTTCGCCCTTCCTACTGCGTCCGCCCCTTTATATCCCTCTTCTCAGCTTTCGCCTACTGCCCCGGTTTGGGTGCCGGGGCCGCCGAGGGCACCACATGGATCGAGCCGGCGGGGCGGCCCGCCGGGACGCCCGCGCCGCGCACGGGGGCAGCCCCGCCGGGTGCGCCTGGCATCCCCGGCATCCCGTTGGGTGCGCCCGGCGCGGGGTGGGCCAGCGCGTAAGTCTTGAGCCAGTCCATCTCTTTGGCGGCAAGCTCCGGGTGGTTCGCCTCCCGGTAGTCCGTCAGGAGCTGGATGTGCGTTGTCTGGTCGTTCCAGGCCAGTGTGGAGGCCTGCTGGAAATGGGGCAGGGCCTTGGCGGCCTGCTTGTCGTCCAGGTACATCTTGCCCAGGGTCAGTTCCAGCGAGGCATCGTCGCGGGACTTCAGAGCCTCCTCATAGGCAGCCATCGCCTGCGGCGTCTGGTGCAAGGCCTGGTAGACTTGCGCCAGGGCGGCGTTGATCGCCGCCTTCTCCGTGGCCGGCGGGTTCGCCTTCAATGCCCTCTGGTAGTCGGCCGACGCCTCCTGGTACTTCGGCTGGCCCTGGATGCCCGAGCGACCCGCCTCGGAGAAGGCGCGGTCGCCGGCCAGGGCGGGGTCCTTGACATCGATCTTGGCGCTGCTCTTGAGGCTCGCCATCATGTCCTGGTACTTGGCCTGGGCGCGCGTGTCCCGGACGAGGGCGATGTACTTGGCCTTGTTCTTGTCGAAGTCGGCGGGCAGGGCGCTCTTGACGGCGTCCAGCTTGATGATGAAGTAGCCGTACTGCGGCGAGGTCACCACGTCGGGCGTCACCTCGCCCGGCTTGAGGCTGAACGCGGCCTTTTTGAATTCGGGGATGTACTGCGTGCTTTCGTCAATGAAGCCGTCGTCGCCGCCCTTGTCCTTGGTGCCGGTGTCATCGGAATACTGCTTCGCCAGGGCGGCGAAGTCCGCGCCGGGGGCCTTGGCCTTGGCGAGAATCGTCTGCGCCTGGGTCTTGGCCTGCACGTCCGAACGCTTCTTGTTGTCGATCAGGATGTGGCGCGTGTGGTACTTGGTGTAGAACTGGCGCGCGTCGGCCTCGTTGACGACGACCGTGTTGTTGAAGGCGGCCTGGACGCGGCCGGGCTGTCCGGCCTGGGGGTCGCCCAGCAGGATGATCTGGCGCAGGGTTTCGTCGGGCAGCTTCTGCTCCAGGGTTTCGGAATTGGCTTTCACCAGGGCGGCGTCAATGTCCGCGAGGGAGGCGGTGGCGGGAAGGCTGAGAGTCTGGCGCAGGTTGGACTGGTTCACGAGGTCCGCGCGCTTCTTCGCGATCTCGGCGTCGGGGACCGTGACGCCCATGTTCTTGGCCTGCTGCAACTGGAGCTTGGCGTTGACGAGCTGGTCCAGGGCGATGCTGTTGAGGAAGGGCTGCTCGGCGATGCCGATGGTGCGGCCCGAGAGCATCGGCGAGGTCTTGACCTGCTGCATCGCGCCGTCGAAGTCGCCGCGCGTGATCGGGTCGCCGTTGACCGTCGCGATCACATCCTCCCCGGTCTGCACGGCCGGGGCGGCGCTGCCGCCCAGGCCCCCCACGTTCAGCAGGCCGAACCCGACCAGACCGAACGTAAGCAGTGCGCCGATCACCCACAGGCCCCACTTGCCGAGGGGGTTGCGCGAGACGTTTTCCAAGCCGTTACGGAACGAATTCAATGACATCGGTTATCTGTTTCCTGAGTAGTTGTTACTGTGAGTCCACGCGCGCCAGCAGCGCCTGCAAGCCTTCCAGGCAGGCCCGCGAGGACGCCTCTTTGGTCCCGTGGCCGCCGTAGTGCGTTTCCAAAGAGAGCCAGCCCGCGTAGCCGTCCCGCTTGAGGGCGGCCAGTTGCCCGGACCAGTCTATCTCGCCCGCGCCGACCACCGCCCATTCCGGGGCCGGTGCGCCCGGCGCGATGGATGCGTCCTTGACGTGGACATGGGCGATGAAGTCCTTGATCGCCTCGTAGCCCGTCGGGAAGGGCAGTTCCCCCGCCATGAAGGCGTTGCCGGGGTCCCAGACGGCCCGGACGGCGGGCGAGGCGATCTCCTCCAGGACGCGGGCCGTCTGCGCCCCGGTCGCGAGGCAGCAGGCGTGTTCGTTCTCGACCACCAGAGTCAGCCCCGCCCGCTCGGCCATTTGGGCCGGCTCGGCGTAGGCGTCCACGATCATCTCCTCCTGCAAGGGCGTCAGCGGCCCCTGCTTCCAGAAGGAGAAGGTCCGGATCAGCGTCGTGCCGAAGAAGCGCGCCGCCTCCATGCACCGCTCCAGCACGGCGATCTGGTCGCCCAGGCCCAGCGCGGAGGCGCTGTGCAGCGGCCCGAGCGGTCCGTCCACTTCCACGCCGGGCAGGGCGCACTTGTAGAAGGGCGAGGCGATGCCCACGACGGTCATGCCGCGCGCGTCCAGCAGGTCTTTCGCTCGCTGCCAATACTCCTGGGGGGCCTCGGCGATGTTCTTGTCCCAGACCTGACGCAGCTCCGCCCCGGTCACGCCGTACTCGGCCATGACGTCCAGGGCGTGCCCCAGGTCGGCATCAATCTCGTCGGTGATCACGGCAAGTTTCATCGCAGTTCGTCTCCCCTCTTTAGGATACGCAAAAAAGAGCCGTTTCATTCTAGCCGATAGCGCCGGGTTTGTCAACAAACGGGGGAGGGTACACAGAGTCAATCTGGCGAAAGCAGGAGTTTTCTTATGGCACAAGAGCGTTTGGACAGGCACGACGGCATCCACCACGAGCTGTTCGACGAGGACACGAACCAGGTCGGCAGCCTGGGCGACATCGTAGAAAAGCACGCGGGCGACGCCGTGTTCCTCACCCCCTCCGAGAAGAGCGTCGGCGGCGCGGACGCCGGCCTGAGCGACTGGGAGGCCGAGATGCTGGAGGCCGACCCCGCCCCCGACGCGGGCATGGACGAAGGCGACCTCTACTCCGCCGAGGATCAAGATACCATCGAAGGCACCGACGGTAGCGGCACGGTGGCGGGCATCGCACGCGGCTTCGGGACGCATCTGCCGCAGGACATCGGCGTGGGCGGCTTCCAGGTCGAGTCCATCCCGGACAGCGCGCTGAAGTCGCGCGTCCGCCCCCTCGCCGACGGCGAAGAACTCGATGATTACGATGACGATGCTGACGACGGCAAGGATGATGCCACGGGCATTCTCGCCCAGGACTCCGAGCCGTTCAGCCACATGGTTTCCACCGACCCCGACGCCGACGGGGAGCCGACGCCGGGGCGCATCCCTCTGAAGCAGCCCCACCCCAGCGCCGAAGATGATGCCCTGGACGCGACGCGGCAGATGAAGTAGCGGGCAGCGCAGGAACGGGGAGCGGGCCGAACGGCCCGCTCCCCTTCTTTTTGCGGTACAATCTCGCCCAGAGGGACCAAGCCGCATGACCATCACCCGAGACACGCCCCCGCCGCCGGGCAAACGCGGCAAGCCGCCCCTCGTCTCCACCCTGCGGCGCAGGAAGCTGATCGCCTTCGGCTGGTACGGCGGCAAATATTCGCACCTCGACTGGCTCCTGCCGCTCCTGCCCCCCGCCCACCACTACTGCGAGCCGTTCGCCGGCTCCGGGGCCGTCCTGCTGAACCGGCCGCCCTCCCCCGTCGAGACCTACAACGACCTGGACGGCGAGGTCGTCAACTTCTTCCGCGTCCTCCGGGAACAGAAAGACGCCCTGACCGAAGCCATCGGCCTGACGCCCTTCTCGCGCGAGGAGTTCGGCATCGCCTGCCTCCTGGAGCCGGACCTCGCGCCCCTGGAACGCGCCCGGCGCTTCTACGTCCGGGCGCGGCAGGTGCGGACCGGCCTGGCCCAGACCGCTTCCTTGGGGCGCTGGGCGAACTGCAAGGACACCAGCCGGGCGGGCATGAGCGGCGTCGTCAGCCGCTGGCTGGGAGGCGTCGAGGCGCTGCCCGAGATCGCCGAGCGCCTGCTGCGCGTCCAGATCGAGAACCGCCCCGCCGTGGACGTCATCCGGCTCTATGACTCCCAAACGAGTTTATTCTATTGCGATCCCCCCTACCTGCACGAGACGCGCGGCGACACCAGCGCCTACGGCTTTGAGATGACCGACGAGCAGCACAAAGAACTGGCTGCTACCCTGAACGACGCTTCGGGCAAGGTGGCGATCTCTGGCTACCAGTGCGATTTGATGGACCACCTCTACCCCGCCCCTAGGTGGACCAAGACGACGAGCGCCGAGCGAACCATCCATTCCACCAAGGACAAGCGCAGCGAGGCGCTGTGGACGAACTACGACCCGCGCGAGGTCCTGAGCGGCCAGTCGAGTCTGCTCTTCGAGGCCGGCAGCCGGTATCAATTCGAAGCATGAGAAACCCACAGGAAATCTTGGAAGAGGTGCTGACGACGGCAGCCTCTCAGACGGCACGCTCCGCTATCATCACGAACGAGATCGAACACCGGGTTGATTTCGTGAGCCGCTGCCTCAGCAACCGGGCCACCATCCGGCTCCTGATGGCCTGCCTCCTTGCCAAAATCCACCGCCCGGACGTTGACCCGCGAAAACCCTACACAGAGGTCGGAGGAGGCGACTCGTTCTCCGGGCGCAGCTATGATGAGACATACATCACGGCGTTCATCAACACGCACCGCCTGCCCTGCAATCCGACGACAGCCTTTCTGACACCCGCGCTCCGCAACATCAACCGCGTCCTGACGACCGACTTGAACCTGGAAGGGCGGCCCCGCGAGGCGTACCAGTACACTCTGCAACTGCTGGATGACGTCCACGCGGGCCGCGTCCTTGCTGATGACCTGCTGACGGAAGCGCTCCGACTGCTCCTCATGGTCCGGGAGGAGCGGCAGAGCCGGATGACCGGGCTGCTGGCTGGCCTCCGCCAGTCGGAGGACGTCCTGCCACTTTCGAGCGAGGCGACGGTGGTGCTGATTAGCCAGCATCTCGCCTGCAAGAACGCCAGCCGCCTGCCTGTCCTTGTCGTCGCGGCGGCTTATCAAGTCGCAGGGGAAAGATTAGGGGAGCGTCCCCTGCCACTCCACGCGCACAATGCGGCGGACGAACAGACCGGCGCTCTGGGTGATTTAGAGATCACGCTGGCGGGCGACAACACGGTCGTGACCTGCTACGAGATGAAGCTGAAGCGTGTGACCATAGAGGACATCAACCGCGCCCTGCAAAAGTTCTCAGGCCGCGAGGAGCGCATTGACAACTATATCTTCATCACGACGGACGTAATAGACGACCCCGTCCGTGAGTATGCGGCGAGCATCTATGCAGGCAGTGGCGGCATTGAAGTCGTCATCCTGGACTGCATCGGCTTCCTCAGACACTTCCTACACCTGTTCCACCGGCTCCGAACGGCTTTCCTGAATGCCTACCAAACGCTCGTGCTAGCCGAGCCGGACAGCGCCGTCAGCCAGCCGCTGAAAGAAGCGTTCCTTGCCCTGCGGCAAGCGGCCGAGGCGGACAGCTAATCAGCCCCGCGCTCCGCCAGGAAGTCCTGCACCTGCCAGCGGGCGTTCCGCCCGTGCGTCCCCAGATAGTCCAGCATGGCCTCCTCGGCAAGCTCCGGCTCGGCGAGGTCGGCGGGGGTGAAGTCCTCGCGCACGGCCTCCCAGACGGCCTTGAGGTCGGCGGCGGTGAAGACGCGGTGGGCGTCGCGGACACTCGCGGGCTTGACCTTCAGGAAGACCTGGTCGGAGGACTCGAAGCGGCCCTTGACGACGTAGCCCTCGATGCCGTCGCGCGTCGCCAGATGCTCCAGCGAGCGCAGGCGCTTGTAGACGTCCCCCGCCTCGCTGCCGCCGACCAGCCGGCCTTGGAGTTCCACCAGGTTCAGGCGGTAGTCCTCGGCGATGCGCTCCTTCTCCAGCCGGTCCACGAACTGGTAGTCCGGGTCAATGACGTCTATCAAGACCATGTCGGGCCGGTCGGCGAGGATGACGGTCTCGATCTCCGGCAGCGTCATCTCGAAGCAGGGGACATAGCCCAGATCCGCCAGCTTGTAGGCTTGCGGGTACATCTTGTCGATCAGCCGACGGGCCGACGAGCCGTAGTCAATGCCCAGGCCGCGCACGTTCTCGATGCCCGCCGACACCAGAGGGTTGCCGCCGTCGAAGACGTCCCGCGTGGCGAACAGGTAGGGCGAGTCGCGCTTGTCGCCGTGCCGGTACAGGCGGATGTTGACGCCGTCCTCCTTCTTCTCCACGATCACCTCGCCGTCGCGCAGGGCGCGGAACAGGCTGCGCTCCTGGGTGGCTGCGAAGCGGTCGGTGGTGTAGTCGGAGGCGGGCAGGATGCGCGGGTAGCCGCGCACGATCTGGCGGGTGTCTGTAAAGAAGACTGTTCCTTTGAGCACATACGAGACCGGCGCGTGGCTGCCGGACTGGTGGTAGGTGATGGCAGCGCCCTCCTGCGAGAACGACCCGATGCCGACGCCGAAGAAGGCGGCCAGGGCGTCCCGCGTGAAGGCGGGGACGGTGCGCGCGCAGTCGCGCAGTTTCTCGGCGATGTCCAGGTACATGGGGGTTCAATCTAGGCAAAGACTTAAAGCGTAGAAAATTGCAACAACTTCTCCACGACCTTAAAGACGTGGGTTCCGGGGAACGCCGGCCAGCGCGTTTCTCGCTCCCCTTCTAGCACTTTGGCGCGCGCTATGGCTGCGCGGACTCCAGCGAGCGTGTAAGGATCAAGCCTGATGCGAGGTTTATTGTGGCCGCCTGTATGAGGGCGCAATCGCTCAATCACGGCATTACAATCCGTATCCACTACGTCAGCCTCTTGGAAATGCAGAAGCAGCCACAGCTCGAAGCAGGGGTTGCTGATGGCGAGACCATAGCCGCTTTCCTGCGCCACTTGAGTCGCTTCACTCAGGAACTGCGGGCGTTGCCGGTCCACATCTATGACCAGCCACCGTTCGTCGTCTTTGCCTAGGTCAAACTGCTCCTCGAACTCGACGAGCCTCTCTATGACCTGTCGCGGTGCGGAAAGCCCATCTTGTCCGGCAGAGAGAACTTCCACATGGACGCGATCGCTGTCAAAAAGCGAAAAGTAGCGCGCCTCCGTCTTTTCGCCTTCCACCGCGATGACAAAGATACGCGCGTCACGAACAAAATTAGACCGAGGTACTAGATCTGTGCGCGGCATCCTTCTCACGAGATGCCCACTGCTTCCTGATGCTCATTAGTGAAAGCCGTGTCTTCCTTTGACGTCCATCCTAAGCATTCCGGTTGCCCTGAGAAAGGGAGCGCCCCGAAGCGCCCGTTCAGGTAGCCCTTTTCGATTTTTAAGTCCTCGCGTATCTTGTATTCAGCAAGTGATGAGAGGTGAGAGGCACCGCCTTTATCCTTCTCAACGAACCAGATCTCATCTCGCCTTAGTAGGTCCAGATCCAGTAAGTTTGTGTCGTGCGTCGTGAAAATGAGCTGGCTACGTAGGTGTTCATCATCACAATCGAGAGCCGTTTGTACAAAGAGACGGGAAAGGAGAGTATGAAAACGGCGATCCAGCTCATCCAGAACGACCACCTTTTCTGGTGCTTCTTTCAGCATCATAAGGGCCGGGAGAAGATGGATCAGGCGCTGAGTGCCTTCGGACTCTTCATCCATATCGAAGGTGACTAATCGGCCATCAGACGCCCGATGTTGCATCTTCAAATCAACCCGCACTGGCTCCCCTTGCACTCCACGCGTCACCAAGAATCGTCTACCCCAAGGGGACTGTACTTCCAGTATGTCTGCCTCTCCAAGTTGGGCGACATGTTCCCGAAGTTCCTCCCGGTCCGCATCGGTGATGCCAGGCGTGTGAGTATCAAAGTCGAAGGGTTTCTCAACAGTGGTGATGGCATCAATGCCGGTTCCTGCGGATTGTAGGAAGGCGGCAAACCGCTTTGTCGCTCGCTCGTCCTGATGCATGGCGACTTCCAAGGTGTTGGCCTGAACCTCAGCAGGGATAGTCACCAGAACTTCCTGAAACCACTGGATGACGGGATGAATCTTCGGCACATTACGATCTGCGGCTTCGTTCAAAAAGAGTTGATTCGGCCGGGTCCCTTGTGCAACAAACTCTAAGAATTGCCGGTTTTTTGCGCTCCGGCCCGCAAGAGCCGTGCTTACTTCTACCTCGACTTTGCCCTGGTCGTTGGTGGCACGCTCGAAGTATGTAACCTCATGGCTTTTGGGAGTTGCATATAACCATTCTTCCAAAATTTGCTTGGCATCCGCCCGGAACCCGTACTGGTACAGCACACCCTGAGTCTTGAAAATGATTTCGAATTTGCTGGGCCGGCCTTTGTCCTTAGCCAGTTTAAATGGGAGGACTGGGATCGTCTGGCCGCTCCGCGTTCCGCGCCTGATCAGGTCCTGCATGAACCGCAACGCCTGGATCAGATTGGATTTTCCCGCGGCGTTGGCACCGTAAATTGCTGCCCCTCGGAGCAGAGTGTCGCCTTTACGCGGCACATCCGGCACGAGATGCTTTGGGTGCTGACCTCCGCTAGTCGCAACCATACTGAAGATGCTTTCTTTATCGAACGAGAGAAAGTTTTCGACGGAGAACTGTACCAGCATCAGTAGCCTGCTTTCATGGAAGCTGCTATTGGCGCTTCCTAAGTTACTATACCCTGTTTTGCTTCAATATCTCAGTATTTGAGATTTTTTCTCAGTTTTTCTGTTTTTGGTAGTCTCTGTGCGTCGCGCACATAGAAGTACAGCAGCGCCCCGTGCCGGGGGGCGTCCGGGAAGTCCGGCGTGAAGACTAGCCTTTGCTGGGCGATGGGCGGCAGCAGGACGTAGTCGCCATCAGGCCGTAAATAAGTTAATTGTGCCACGTCGCCGCCGTCGCTGTTGATCGCGCCCCACGCGCCGTGGGCTAGCCAGAAGCGCTGCTCGTCGGAGACGGTCCAGCCGCCGGTGGGCGGGCCGTGGCCGTGCGAAGCCATGACCGCGCCGCCTTCCGTCCCGGTCTGCTTGACGAACAGCAGGTAGAAGTGGTGCTGGTCTTTGGACCAGCCCATGGAGGCCCGCGAGGTCTGTATCCAGTCCACGTTGGGGATATACCCCGCTTCGCCGGGCGCACACGGGACCGGCTGTGGCGGCGGGGGCGCGTTGGCCGTCGGGAACGGGTGAAGGCGGAGCGGCAGGCCGTTTCGGATGAGGCACTGCGCGCCGCCCGAGGCGTAGGTGAAGTTTCGGGCGAGCGCCTTCTTATCCGGCATCAGCAGTATCTTGAAGGCCGGTTTCCCGTCGGCGTCGTACCGGACGCCGAAGGTCCAGCGGGCCTGACCGACGTTCGCGTGGACGTGGCAGTTCAGGACGACCGGCGTGACGTGGTGGCCGACATAGAGCGCGGGCGGCATGGCCCCTTTGGGGTCGCCATTGAAGAACAGGCCGTGCCAGGCGGCGACCACCGGCCCACGCCCGGTCGTGTTGAGGTGGTGCGTGGCCCACCCCACCCCGCGCATCCAGCAGTCGGCGCGGTCGTCGAACGGCTTGGCGTCGTCCTCGTCCTGGTCGTAGATCTCGAAGCGCAGGCGCGGGTTAGCCTTCAGGTCGAAGTCGAAGAGGTCCAAAGCCGCCCCGTCGGGCGAGGAGGTGTCCAGCCAGTGCGTGACGCCGGGGTGCGGACTGTCAGGGACGGCATGCGGCCAGGGCCAGACGGCAAGCGGCGCGGGGATGGGCGGTCGGAGCGGGACGGGCGCGGGCGGGCCGGGGCGCAGAGCAAGACGCCCGAGGAAGAGGGCGAGCGCGGCGAAGGCAAGGATAAGAGGAAAAGAGCGTTTCATGAACCCACCCCGCTGCAAGCAGCGACCCTCCCGAAACGGGCGGGTATGGCTGAGGGAAATCGGGAGGTCTTCCTGGGTTGACCAGGCTGGTTCCAAGCCAGTTCCAGGCCCCTTTCAGGCTCTATCGACACAGGCTCTTTTAACTCACGAGCCGCCTACTCATCCCACTAAACCGCCCGACCACCCTCCCAGTCTACCCACCCGTTTCGGGAGGGTCGCTGCTTGCAGCGGGGTGGGTTCCCCGCACACCCGCGAAGAACGTCAGCAGGGCGGCGGCGACGGGGTCGGGGCGCTCCTCGGGCAGCCAGTAGCCGCCGCGCGGGATGGTCTGGAGCGCGGCAGGACCGCCGTGATTCGCCAGCGCGGCTTCAAGGGCGTCCCGGTCCAGGCGCGGGTCACTCTCGCCGGCGAGCAGCAGGAGCGGGATGGAGGCGCTGACGACTGCGGGGGCCGCCGGGGGCGGGACGCGGAAGGGCGCGAGGGAGGCGCGCAGGGCACCCGGCGCGGACAGGGCGCGGACGTAGACGGCGAGGTCCGACTCGTGCAGCATGTCGGGGTCGTGCGACCAGGCCCGGAAGAAGTGGCGCAGGTAGGCCTCGACGTGCCCCTCCAACAGCAGTTCGGGCAGGTCCGGCGTGTGGTGGAAGTCGCCGTGCCAGTCCCCCCGCCCGCCCCTCGCACGGGCCGCGCCGCCGGGAACGGCGCTCAGGAGGGCCAGCCCAGCGACCTCGGCTGGGTAGGTGGCCGCATAGGCGGTGGCGACCTCGGCCCCCTCCGCGCCGTGCGCGACCAGGAAGATCGGGGCATCCCCCGCCCCCAATGCGGCGACCAGGGCGCGCACGTCCTCCATGCGCGTTTGCGGGTCGTACCCGCCGGTGGGCTTGTCCGAGTCGCCGCAGCCGCGCAGGTCGGGCATCAGGGGGAAGTAGTCCGAGGCGGCCAGGGTGGGCGCGACGCGCCGCCAGGCGTGGCCGGACTGCGGCCAGCCGTGCAGCAGCAGGACGGTCGGCCCGTCCGCTTGGACGCTGCGGTAGCGCAGGCGCAGGCCGCCGGGCAGGCGGAGGAATCCGAGTTCGAGGCTAGACACCCGCGCCTCCTGAAAGGAACACAAGAGCAGAACACAAGCGAAAAGCGCGCGGGCAGGCCACACGGCCCGCCCGCGCGCCTTCAAGACCGGCGGCGACGAGAAAAGACTACTTCTTGGCGTAGTCGGCGTTGATCTGGATGAAGCTCTTCCACTGGTCGGGGACCTCATCCTCCATGAAGATGGCGTCCACCGGGCATTCCGGCTCGCACAGGCCGCAGTCAATGCACTCGTTCGGGTCAATATAGAGCTGGTCGTCGGCGTCGTGGATACAGTCCACGGGGCAGACGGCGACGCAGGACTTATCTTTGACCCCGATGCAGGGTTCGGCGATCACATAGGGCACGGGCAGTTCCTCCAAACTATCAGTGGCCCTATTATACACACGCGGGCGGGCAAATAGCAACCCTTGTTTGCGGCGCGTCAGGGTGCCTGGCCGCCTAAAAGCATCTCCATGAACACGTCCGCGCGGGCACACGGAATCCCATCCGTGTAGGGGCGGGGACCAGCCCCGCCTCTCCTCTCCTTTGTGTCCGTCCGGTCTAGGCCGCGATATGGAACATGATAAGCATCCCCTGCTCCGGCAACACCGCCAACTCATCCCTGTCTACAAAGGCAGCCGCCTCAACCCAGCGATCAATGGGAGAGGCACCCTCAAAATCGAGGCGTCCTCTGTTCACGTTCTGCGAGGGGTCTTGTTCATCATCACGGAACTCCCGGACAACCTGACCATGCAGAACGACGATCAGTTCTGCATAGGGAACGGCGTCGTTGTAGCCCGCGAAGACTAAAAAGTCTTGAGCGGCAAGCCGCAGCCAGTCGTGTGCGGTTTTGGTGCCCAGGTAGCCAGTCATGTCTTCAAACATCGTCCAGCCATCGCTCTCATAGAGGAAAAAGGCCGTACTCCGCCAGTCACCATCCTCAATCGCGGCGTCAAGCGCCCCGTCCCAGCTTACCATCCTCGGCGGCTCCAGTTCAGGCAAGTCCAGCCACGCGGAGAAGAGTGGCAGGGCAGATTCCTGAACGACTTGCAGCCGCACATAGGAGGGGTTCATTTCTACACCTGCGCCCCCTGCGCGTTCAGCCGCCGCCGCAGCTCGTCCGTGTCTATGTGCCGGGGCGTCACCCCCTGCTCCAAGGCAAGGACAGCCGCAAGACCCGCCGCTTCGCCGAGGGCGCGGCAGTTCTGCTGGATGCGGACGGCGGCCTGGGCGGCGAAGGAGGCGGACAGGCAGCGGCCCGCGACCAGCAGGTTCTCGATGCCGACGGGCAGCAGGCAGCGGTAGGGGATCTCGTGGTAGTGGCCAGGCGGCAGGTGCTTCATGATCAGCCCGCCCTTGGCCTTAGTGCTGTGGATGTCAATCGGGTACGAGTTGCGGGCGACGGCGTCGGGGAACCGGGCCTCCAGGAGGTAGTCTTCCTCGGTGAGCGTGTAGTCGCCGACGATGCGGCGGGACTCGCGGACGCCGACCATCGGCGCGATGGTGCCGATGTAGGAGTTCTCGAAGCCGCGCACGAACGTCTTGAAGAAGCGGGCGATGCGCCGGATCTTCTGCCGCCCGATGGTCTGCGCCCGCGACAGGTCCCAGGCGTCGGTCGCGGACAGCCCGGCGATTCGCGGGCAGTTGAAGGCGAGTTCGCCGGGGCGGCCCAGCATGGAGAAGAACTGCAAATAGCCCAGGTCATCTTCGGTGAGTATGCCCTGCGAGACGGCCGCGCAGATCAGCGGGCCGAGCGGCGTTGACTTCGCCTCGCCCGCGCCGATCTCGAACAGGGGCGGGCGGGCGTAGCAGTTCATGCCCAGCTCATCGGCCATAAACGCCGCCGCCCGCTCCTGGTCTACGCCGGCCAGGGCGAAGCGCAGGGACATCGGCTGGTTCTTGCCCTCCTCGGGGTCGCCCGTCACGCACGGGACATTGGCCCGCAGAGCCACGTCGGCGTCGCCGGTGCAGTCAATGGTGACGCGGGCCTGTACCCGCTGCCGCCCCGACTTGTTCTCGATGACGATACCGGTCAGCGCCCCGTCTTCCACGATGGCGTCGCTGATGAAGGTGTGGTACAGCACGCGCCCGCCCGCCTCGGCCAGCATATCGTCCAGGACGAGGGCCAGGGTGACGGGGTTGAACCAGAGCAGGTCGCCGCTCAGGTCGGTCGGCGGCGGGTCGTACTCGGCGGCCCGGCGCAGGATGTCGTCGTTCAGGCCGTGCGTCAGGTTCTCTTTGAGGATCTTGTTCGGCATCATCGGCGTCACCCACGCCGCCGACTGCGTCCCGCCGAGCTGGCCCAGTTGGTCCACGACCAGCACGTCCGCGCCTGCCCGTGCGGCGGCGATGGCCGCGACGACGCCCGCCGTGCCGCCCCCGCAGACGAGGACGCCGCACGAGGCGGCGAGGGGTAGATAGGTGTTTTCTGTTGTCATATGTGTTGCCTGATGAACGCTATGAGGGTTAGGACGAGTGAATGAATTCACTCGCTCCCGTGGGAAGCGTCCAAGGGACGCGAGAACAGGGCAATGCCGTTGCGCTCCCGTCCTTTCTCCCCCTCCTGTCCCCTGGACAGGTCCGGCGGCAGCGAGTGAATTCATTCACTCGTCCTAATCCCATCCTCATCCTACCCTACCCCTCGCACTTCGGCCCGCGCCGCCGGGTCCTGCCGGTAGTAGCCGCTGAGGACGCCGTAGAGTTCCGGGTGTTCGCCCGACATCCGTCGGGGCAGCTCAAAAAAGCACTCGGTCGCGACGGCGAAGAACTCCGCCGCGTTCGTCGCCCCATAGGCGTCCAGCAGTGCCGGCTCCCCCGCCAGCGTCGCCGCCACGAGGCCCTGGTACTCCGCGCTCATCACCCGCGACCACGTTTCGATCTGGGCGGCGTCCCCCAAATAGGGTGCCCCGTCCGCCGCGCCGTCCCGCATGTCCAGCTTGTGCGCGAACTCGTGCAGGACGACGTTATGCCCGTCCCCCGGCGCGCGCCCGCCGTGGAGCGCGTCCGCCCAGGAGATGACGACCGGCCCGCGCTGGGCGGCCTCGCCTGCGTAGGGGACCGTCTGCTCGGCGATCACGCCGCCGACGCCGGGCCGCCGGACCGTCACCAGGAAGCCCTGCGGGTAGACCAGAATGGTTTCGACGTTCGGGAAGTATTCGTCGTCAAACCCCAGCACCAGCAGCGCGGCCTGGGCGGCGATCGTGACCAACATCTCTTCGGTCAGTGCCAGGCCGCCGCAGCCTTCCCAACTCTTCTCGGCCACAAGGATGCGCGCGATGTCGCCGAGTCTCGCCTGCTCCCGAGACGTAAGGGTGCGGTACAGGGCGACATTGGATGCCAGGTAGCCAGTCCAGGCGACGGGGAAGGGCTGGGCCAGGAGTTCGCGACGATGATTGGTTTTAGACCAGGGAAAAATCATTTGGCGGATTTGTCTTATACTGCAAAAATGGTGGTATAATCAATTTGGAAATGGCCTGCGAGCGAACTGTCGCCTCCTCGTAAAAACGGGGCTAGTATGGATGCGTGCATGGCACACCTATTTGCCTAGCGGACAGGTCGACTTTTTCAACGAACTTTCATTCCGGCAACACCTGCACCGAGATTTCTCGGTGCTTTATTATTTTACGGAACCGGCTTCGCTCCGGTTTGTCGGACCGGTACGACCGCGCGATTGCCCCACACACCATGTCCGCCAACTGAAGCATGTTGCTCCCCCGCGAGTCGTTGGCGGTCACGCTGCTGATGCGCTGGATGGTTGCGCCAGGCGTGTTGATTTTAGTTTTCAGGTACGCCGCCAACTGACGCTGGAATTTGCGCCCGCGCTGGCGTCAATTTTGACCACGGCGCTGTCCAAATAAGGCTTCGCACTCTCAAAGATTAACCCACAGGCGTAGACCGCCTCCCTGGTGAGTAGGCTTTCCGCATACAAGGCGGTTTTGTTGACGACGAATCCGAAATAGAAGAAGTTGTAGCGCGCAACGGCTTCCAGAAAAGTTTGGCGAACACTGTCACTGTTCTCCTTGAAGTGGAACTCGAAATCAGTGGGCTTTTTTAGCTCCCGGCGCAGGAGTGTGATACGTTCGTCCGCCGCCGCCGCCTCGTCGTTCTCCTCGAAGACGACGAGCGCCACCGTAAAGAGGTCACTGGACCCCTCACTGAATTTCAGGCCGGTGTCTCCCGACTCGTCTACAAAAACCAGCATACCCGGTCAAGTTCACCGGAAAGAACTGGAATTCCTGCCCGATGCGTCTGTGAAAGCACAGATTGGGGTATCTTGTCACACATGAACGAACCGAACGAAATCCAGCCGAATGAGACTCATACAAAGCCTCGGCGCTTCTTTATCCGGGAGCCGTTCTGCGGCCTGTCGCACGGGCTGGGGGCGGCCCTCTCCGTGGCCGCCCTTGTCGTACTGCTGGTCCTCGCCCACGGCAAGCTGTGGCAGACCGTCTCCTTCGCCGTTTTCGGCGTCAGCCTGATCGTGCTGTACACGGCCTCGACGCTCTACCACTCGCTGTGGGTCAGGCCGCAGCAGATCCTCAAGCTGATGCGCTTCGACCACGTCGCCATCTTCCTGCTGATCGCCGGCACCTACGCGCCGGTCTGCCTGGTGGGCCTGCGTGGGGCATGGGGGTGGAGCCTGTTCGGGGTGGAATACGGGCTGGCGGTCATCGGGATCGTGTGCAGCCTCGTCTGGAAGAACTTCCCGGACTGGGCGCGGATCACCATCTACCTCGCGATGGGGTGGCTGATCGCCATCGCCATGGTCCCCCTGCGCCACGCCGTCCCGCCCGCCGCCATCGCCTGGCTGTATGCGGGCGGCATCGCCTACTGCGTCGGCACGGTGGTCTTCGCCACCGACAAGCCGCACCTGTGGCCCGGCAAGTTCAACGCCCACGACCTGTGGCACATCTTCGTGCTGGCCGGCAGCGCCTGCCACTTCGTCCTGATGGCCTGCTTCCTCGCGCGGATGGTGTAGCGGCGGGGATCGGGAACGGAACGAGAAGACGCCCGGCGGCCTTGTGAGGCCGCCGGGCGTTCTGGGTTCGCACCGCGCCCTGGTTTCCTTTCGATGCGGCCCTCACCGCCGGAACCGCCGTGCAGCCTGTTCCAGCCTCTCGTAAATGCGCGGCCCGTCGTCGCCCTTGCGGCCCCGCGCCTTGTCCAGAGGCGTCCGTGCCATCCAGCCGGGGATCGTTGGGTCCGCCCCCGCCACCGCCAGCAGTTCCACCATCTCCAGCGTGCCGTTCTCCGCCGCGATACGCAGGGCCGTGTCGCCGATACGCGGCTCGTTGTGCGCGTTGACGTCCGCCCTCGCGTCAATGAGGCGTTGCGCGATGGGGACGCTGCCCACCTGCACGGCGATCATCAGCGGGGTCCGGTCGATATAATCAAACCAGTCCAGCGCGGCGCTGCCGTCGTGGTCCAGCAGCAGGCTGACCATCGGCAGGTTCACATCTTCTACCGCTGCGTGGAGCGAAGAAGCCTCCGCCTGTGCCTCCGCCGCCACCCGCGCGCCCGCATCCAGCAGCAGGCGGACGATCTCCACTGCGCCGCCCGAAACTGCCCAGTATAGCTCGGTCGTACCGGCAGAGGAGTCGTCGGAGGTGTCCGGGATATTCGGGTCCGCGCCCTCTGCCAGCGCCTGCCAGACCAGGTCGGCGTCCTTCTCAGCCACGGCTTCGTGTAGGAACTCGTTCCAGTCCATGTCAGGCGAAGTCCGGCGGCATGTCCATCCCCAGCACCTTCACCAGAAACGCCCAGCGGTCGGCGGCTTCTTCGATGACCTTGGCGGTGGGCTTGCCGGCTCCGTGGCCGGCGCGGGTCTCGATGCGGATGAGGGTCGGGGCGTCCCCGGCCTGGCCGGCCTGGAGGGCGGCGGCGAACTTGAAGGAGTGGGCGGGGACGACGCGGTCGTCGTGGTCGCCGGTCGTAATCAGGGTGGCGGGGTAGGCGGTGCCCGGCTCTAGATTGTGCAGCGGGGAGTAGGCATGGAGGACCGGGAAGTCGGCGGGGTCGTCGGCGGTTCCGTAGTCGGGCACCCAGCCCCAGCCGATGGTGAACTTCTGGAAACGCAGCATGTCTAAAACGCCGACGGCGGGGAGGCAGGCCCCGAAGAGGTCCGGGCGCTGTGTTAGGCAGGCCCCGACCAGCAGCCCGCCGTTGGAGCCGCCGGCGATGGCGAGTTTGGGCGTGGAGGTGTAGTCATTGGCGATCAGCCACTCGGCGGCGGCGATGAAGTCGTCGAAGACGTTCTGCTTGTTGTGCTTGCGGCCCGCGTCGTGCCACGCCTTGCCGTACTCGCCGCCGCCGCGCAGGTTGGCGACGGCGAGGATGCCGCCCATCTCCAGCCAGACCACCTGGCCGGGGCTGAAGGAGGGCGTCAGGGAGATGTCGAAGCCGCCGTAGCCGTAGAGGTAGGTCGGGTTCCGGCCGTCCCGCGCCAGGCCCTTTTTGTGGGTCAAAAACAGCGGAACGCGCGTGCCGTCTTTCGAGGTGTAGAAGACCTGATGCGTCTCGTAGTCGCTCGGGTCGAAGGCGACCTTGGGCTGCCGGTAGACCGTGCTGGTGGCCGAGGCAATGTCGTAGCGGTAGACGGTGGCCGGGGCGGTGTAGTCGGTGTAGACGTAGAACGTCTCGGTGTAGTGACGCTTGCCGCCGAAGCCGCCCGCCGAGCCGAGGCCGGGCAGGGCGACATCGCGCTCAAGCCGTCCGTCCAAGCCGAAGACCTTGACCTGTGTGTGGGCATCCTTGAGGTAGGAGGCGAAGAACCGCTCGCCGGTGAGGCTGACGCCATGCAAGGTTTCCTCGGCCTCGGGGATGACCTCGCGCCACCCAGACGGGTCGGGGTCGGCGGTGTCCACGGCGATGACTCGCCCGCGCGGGGCACCCTTGTCGGTCTGGAGCCAGAACACCGACCCTTCCCGGCCCAGGAAAGAGTAAGAGGCGTCGAAGCCGTCCAGCAGCGCGACGATGGGGGCATCGGGTTCCGCCAACGACTTGTAGTACAGGCGGTTCTTGCGCTCGGTCCCCTGCCCGACGTAGATCAGGAGGAACGCGCCGTCTTCGGAGACCCGGCCGCTAAAACTCCATTCCTTCTCGTCGGGCCGCTCATAGATGAGGACGTCCGACTCCTGCGGCTGGCCCAGAGTATGGAAGTAGAGCTTCTGGAAGTAGTTCGCCTGCTGAAGCTCCTCGCCGGGGGCGGGCGCGTCGTAGCGGCTGTAGTAGAAGCCCGAGCCGTCCGTGGCCCAGGACGCGCCCGAGAACTTGACCCAGAGCAGGTGATCGGACAGGTCTTCGCCGGTGTCCACGTCCCGCACGCGCCACTCGTTCCAGTCCGAGCCGGCGGCGGCGAGGCCGTAGGCCATGTGCTTGCCGTCCTCGCTGATGGCGTACCCGGCCAGGGCGACGGTGCCGTCATCGGACAGAGTGTTGGGGTCCAGCAGGACGCGCGGGTCGCCGTCCAATGTCTCGGTGACATACAACACGCTCTGCGGCTGGAGGCCGTCGTTGCGCCCGTAAAAGTACCGCCCGCCCTGCAAATAGGGCATCCCGAACCGCTCATAGTCCCAGAGCGCGGTCAGGCGCTTCTCGATGGCCGCGCGGGCGGGGATTTGGGCCAGGAAGTCGAACGTCAGGGCGTTCTCGGCCTCGATCCAGGCGCGGGTTTCGGGCGAGTCGGGGTCTTCCAGCCAGCGGTAGGGGTCGGCGACGGTCGTCCCGTGGTAGTCGTCGGTCTGGTCGTCCAGTCGGGCATCGGGGTAGGCGAAAGCGGTATTCATGGGGCGGGAGTTCGCCAGGGGGGGGCAAGATTCCTGCAAGAGGCGGCGGGTGAATGTCACCGGCTATGAATGACAGACCCACTCTTGCAATAGAAACCTTTCCAGGGTTGAAGATTGTAACAATGGATCATATGGGCGAACCTTGTGTTCGCCCTTGCTTGTGTTCGCCCCTTCTGTCCTGTCCGGTGTCCCTTTTTGTGCCCCAGAAAGTTTTATATAAAACTTTCCGCCGCTTCGGGTATACTAGGTCTGCTACACAGGGGAAGCACTCAACTAATGAATACCAGCGGGGGACGGTCCCCGGTTCTGGTAAAAGTGATGACGACTGTGGAGGAAGATTACATGTCAACAGGCTCTGCTTTGATGACCCATGACGAGACGGCACTGCCGACCACCGCCCGGACGAAGCGGCACGCCCGCGAGGCTAGGCACGCCCGTGAGGTCACGGCCCTGCCGGTGGTCCTGACCGAAGACCTGACCGAAGGCCAGGCCGAAGACCTGGCCGAAGCCCCGCCCCAGCCGCTGCCGCCGCTGTTCGCGTCGGCCCTGGCCGGTTTTCTGCGGGAGGATGCCGCGCCCCCGCTCACTCTGTTCGTGGCCTCGGATGAAGTCCTGGGGGAGCGGACTCCCGACCGCGCCCTGGCGCTGACGGCGGACGGGGTGGTGTTCCTGGAGGCGGGCGAGGTGGTCCTGGGGAAGCGGCCCTGGGGCGTCAAGTCGCTGCTGTACCCTTACACGCAGATCACGGCGGTCGGGATGGGTACGGCCCTGCTGACGGCCCGGTTCACCCTGCACGGGATGGGGAATGCCCCCGCCTGCGAGATCCCCTTGCAGTACGAGGACATCCCCCGGTTCGAGACGGCGGCCCGCCTGATCAGCGAGCGGATCGCCGTCGGCAGGAGCCACTGAGCGGGCGAACCGTCCGCTTCTCACGGGCGGGTCTGCCGCTTTCTTTCCGGCCGCCCGCGCTCGGGTGAGGGAGCGGCTTCGCTTTTGTGCATCTCCGGGTGGCGCAGCGGGAAGTCCGGGGTGGGCCACTGCGTGGTGCGCGGGTCGTAATAAGCGCCCGCCAGTCCCGCCTCCGTCAGAAGGGTGCGCTTCAGGTGCGCGCCTTCCAGGTGGGCCTGGCGGAGGTCCGCGTGGCGGAGGTCCGCTCCACTCAGGTCTGCCCCCTTCAGGTCGGCCTCGCTGAGATCGGCGCTGCACAGGCCCGCCCCCTCCAGGTGCGCCAGGCGGAGATCGGCCCCGCTGAGATCCGCGCCGTCCAGGTGGGCCTCACGGGCCTTCACCCGGTTCAGGAAGGCGGCCCGCAGATGCGCGCCTTCCAGTTTGGCCTGATAGAGCGTGGCGTCTTCCAGGTGGAACCGAATCAGGTTGCTGTAGCGCAGGTTCATGCCCGTCAGGACCAGGCCGCTGAAGTTGCTGTTCTTCAGGCGCGTCTCGTGGTCGTTGGCGAGTTCCAGGAGCGACAACTGCTGCGGGTTGTAGTGCGCCAGTATCCAGTTCTCTGCGGTATTGATGCAGTGGATGTCGGCCGCGCCGTTGCCGTCGGTCAGGAGGGCATTCTCCAGATGTGCGCCTTGCAGGTCCGCCCCCGTGAGCGTTGCCCCTCTCATCTGCGCGCCGCCCAAGTCCGCCCCGATCAGGCTCGCCTTCGTGAGATCAGCGCCCCGCAGGTCGGCATCATGGAGGTCGGCGTACTGTAGGTTGGCCTTCTTCAAGCTGGCGTAGCGCAGCGAGGTCCGCCTCAGGGGTGAGCCGGCGAGGTTATACCCATCCAATTGACAGTTCAGGTGTGTCGGGATGATGTTGTCGCCTTCCCTCGCGAGGTAGTCCTTTATCCGAGCGTCGTGGTCACTCGGGAGGCCCAGGAGCGCGCACTGTTTGCTGTCGTACTGGGCCAGAAACCAGTAGCGGGCCTTCTTGTGACTGATGTAGTCCAGGTCGGCTTCCCGCAGATCGGCCCCGGTGAGGTCCGCGTCGGCCAGGCTCGCATCCTGAAGGTTCGCATGCCGCAGGTTCGCCCAGGTCAGGTTGGCCCCACTCAGGTCCGCCCCTTCCGCACGGGCGTAGCGCAGGTCGGTGCCTTGCAGAGCGGCGGCCGTGCTGTCCCCCGCCGTGCCGTCCCCCGCCGCGCCGTCCCCCGCCGCGCCGTGCTGTGCCGGCAGGCGCGGGTCCTGGAGGCGGGCGAAGGCGGAGGCGTGCGTCTCATCAAGGAGCCACGGTACGGCCTGGAGGGCGCGCTGGCGCGCGATGTTCCACAGGCCGACGCCGGCAGGCTCTTCCGGGGGGTGTCCATAGAAGGCGGCGGCGGAAAACAGCACCAGGGCGAGCGCGCCGAGGGCGGCCTTGTAAGTCAGATGTTCCCCCATGACCCGGAGCCAGCCGTTCTGCCAGGCACAGATCTTCGTCTGGTCACGCTCCAGCGTGATGCGCGCCAGGTGGTGGAACATGATCGCCGACCACACGCCGACGGCGAGCATCAGCATGTGCAGGCTGGTGATCGGCCAGCTGCGGCAGCACAGGTAGCGCGCCCAGAAGGGCACGAGCAGGACGGGCGGCAGCCAGTAGACGACAGCCTCCCAGAGTTTCTCCTGGAAGAACATCAGCGGCGTCCGCATCGGGTCCGGCCTCAGATGCTTGAAGTAGAGGCGCACCAGGTCGTTGACGAGCCAGGGATAGGACTTGCGATCCAGGGGCGTCCCGTCCGGAAAGATGGCGGGCAATGTCGCCAGCGTCTCCCAGAGCCGCTGGAGGTAGAGGTGGAAGGCGAAGTACAGCCCCAGAAGGATGAGCGGGCCGAACAGGAAAAAGAGCTTGACACTGATTTCCGCATCCACCAGGGGCAGCTTCGCGGTGGCGGAACCGGTCAGGACCTGGACGTCGGTCATCCGGGCGATGGTCAGCAGCATGAACGCGCAGGCGGCCAGCAGGGAGACCAGCAGCTTGCCGGCGTTCTCGCTCAGCTCCTTCACATGCGTCAGCGCCTCAAAGCTTCTGATGTCCGTCGGCAGGCTGGTGCCGCGCAGGTTGGCACCGCTGAGTTGTTCCGGGAGCAGGTTCTTGACTCGGCTCAAGTCGGAGCGGCTGAGGTCCGCATCCTGTAGCCGGCATCCTTGCAGGTCCGCCCCGCCGAAGTCATGGTCGGTCTTCACCCAGCCGCGCCGGTCCTGGTTCTTGTAGTCGCCGTCTGCGGGCGGCTCCGCCCCCGGCGCGGGCCTGACGCAGCTGAACCCGAGGGCGGGCCTGCGCCGGCAGTCCGCGCACGGCGTCTTCGGTGTGCCCTCCCCGGCACCCCCCTCGGGGGTTCCGGCGGAGGCGTCCGCGCCGGGGCCTCTCCCCGTGGCGAAGCGGAACGGCAGCAGTCTCGCGAACGGTTTTCGTTTCGTCTCCGGCGGGGCGTCGGGAGGAAGAAGGGCGGGCATGGCTGACTCCTCGGTACGGCGTGGGAAGGATGGGAGGCCGCGGAGACATCTTAGCACGCCGTAAACCGGCTGTCAAGGATTTAGAGAGGCGTGTGACAATTATCACACGTTCCCATCTGCCGTCGCCCGGTGAGAGTTTCCTTCCGCATGAGGCCCGACTTTGCCGGATGGCCCAGCCGGGCCCACAATGGGCCCGGCCCTTCAGGGCCGGGACGCCGTGATCGCCCCGCTGCAACCCTTCCCCTACTTCCGCGTGAACACCATCCGGTTCAGGTCATAGCCGCCGGTGTCTTCCACCAGCCGGAGGACCTGACGGCCTGCCGGCAGGGTGATGGCGGCGTCCACGGTGGCCCATTTCTGCCAGCCGCCGGTATCGGCGACGCTGACCGGGCCGGAGAGGTCCTTGCCGGCCGCGTCTTCCAGGTGGAACCGGCCGCCCGCGCCCGCCGCCGAGACGCGGAAGCCGACCGTATAGGCCCCCGCCGCCTGCGCCGTGACGGTGTACCGGAGCCACTGCCCCGCCGCCGTCCAGCCGACGTAGTAGCCGCCCCCGGCATCCGTACACTCTTCGATGTCTACGCCGTCATGGGGGCGGTAGGTGGCCCCGCCGCTGTTCGTGCCGTCGGCGTCATGGAAGCCGAGTCCCTCCCCGCCCGCATCATAATCCTCCACTTCCACCGTCCCCGGCACCGCCCGAGGCGCACCGCCGTGGGGCGCTTCCACGGCCTGCTGCGCCGCCGCATCGCGCTCGCGGGATTTCGGAGACTGTCCCGCCGCGTTGACGGCGGCGACCGTGTAGTAATACTTGACCTTGGGGGCCAGGCCGGTCTCCAGGAAGGAGGTGGCGGCGATCCCCGTCTTGTACGGCGCGGCGTCCCTGTCGCCGCGTTTCGTGCTGCGGTAGACGGAGTAGGTGGTCGCGGCGATGTCGCCCGGCCAGGACAAGGCGATCTGCCCGCCCTCGGCAGGCTCCGCGGTCAGCCCCTTCGGCGCGGCGGGGACGGTCGGCGTCCCCTGGTAGACGCGGACATAGTCCACGAGCATCCGCTGCGGGAAGACCGTGGTGGCGTCCGGCTTGCCGGGCCAGTCGCCGCCGATGGCGGTGTTCAGGATGAGGAAGCAGGGCGCGTTGAAGGGCCACGGGTTCTTGCCGTATTCGGCGGGCGTCCGGGTCTCGTACAGCGCACCGTCTATGTAGAACGAGAAGGAGTCCTTGGCCCAGAGCATCTGGAACAGGTGATAATCGTCGTGGAAGGCCGCGCCGCCCGGCAGGTCATAGGGCGCGTTCTTAGTGAAGTTCGCGTGCGGGTGCGGGTCGTCCGGCGCGGCGCTGTGCAGGCTGCTGAGGTTGTGGCCCTCCCAGGACTTCTTGCCGATGTTCTCCATGATGTCCACCTCGCCGCTCGTCGGCCAGCCCACCATGCGGATGTTCGCGCCAAGCATCCAGTAGGCGGGCCAGATGCCCTGGCCGTAGGGCAGCTTGATCCGCGCTTCAAAGAAGCCGTACTGGAAGGTCTTCTTTCCCTGCGTGAGCAGACGCGCCGACTCGTAACCGTGCGTGTCGGTCGCGAGGATCTGCAAGGCCTCGCCGTCGGTCGTTCCGGGCGCGGCGACGATCTGGGCGTGTTCGAGGTCGCTGACGTAGGTTTCCAGCTCGCCGTTGCCCCAGCCTCCGCCCCCCGTGTCGTGGCCCCAGACGGCGGGGTCCGGCTTCGCGCCGACCCCCTGGTGGAACTCCTCGCTCCAGGCGAGACGGTAGCCCGGCGGCGGGTCCGCCTGCGCCGGGCCGAGGAGCCAAGCGGCGGTCATGCAGGCGAGCAGGGGAGCCAGACGTCGGGGGTGTGTCTTGCTCATCGGTCGGTGTCCTCTTTCGGGGTGCGTGTTCGGCAGGAGGTTAATGCTATCTTCGCCGTAGAGACGGGGATTTCCTGCCGGAAGGAAGCCCGGCCTTGAAAGGCCGGGCTACTCCTGAGTGGAAACCCCTCCTGGGTTGAAGATGTGCCTGCCGGCGTAGGGGCGCTACTTGCTGCGCCCTCCTAATCCTCGCCAGGTCCTGTTCCTGGCCGGTCTCTATCTCCGGTTGGCCCACCACCAATCAACATAGTCCGTGTCCGGCACCTCCCCGCCCAACTGGTTCACCAGCAAGGCGGCCTGGCCCCGATGGTAGGAGGCATGGCCGAACAACTGGACGATCTGCACTTCGACAGGCACGCTGAAGCTTTGCCCCTCCTCGCTGAACTCGAACTCTCGGGCCAGCCGGTCTTCATCGAGGCGCGCGAGGTAGTCCGTCCACTGGGCCTGAATGGCGGCGAACCGTGGCCCCAGGGCGGCGAGGTCATGCGCCCCGTCGTACTGGGCCGCTCGGTTGAAGTCGGTTTTGTCCATGTGGCCGAGCCAGTATTCGCGGCAGCCCGCCAGATGGCCGGCGATCGAGACGGCCTGCTGGAAGCGGGCGTCGGCTCGGCTGTCTTCCGGGACCGATTCGATCATGGCGAGCATTTTCTGGTCAGCGTCCTTCTCGTGTTCGTAGGACTCGCGGTAGTGTTGGAGCAGCGACATGGGGGATGCCTCCTGAAAAGACGTATGGCATAGGGATGAGATACGAATGGGTGTTCGCCGTGGCTCCGCTGATTTCCTGCCGGAAGGCCATTGGCCATTCATGGCCGGTTTATCTTAACACACTTGACAAATATTTTACAGCCGTGTATAATATTCCCAATGATCACCACACGGCTCGAAGAACAACAGGAGCAGCTCGGCCTGCGGGAGCGGCAGCGGCAGGCGCGGGGCGAGGCCATCCTGGAGGCGGCCTTCGCCTTGATCGTCGAGCAGGGCTATGACGCCCTGACGATGGAGGCGCTGGCCGCGCGCGTCGGCATCTCCCGGCAGACTTTGTACCACCACTTCGCCTCGCGCGAGGACATCATCCTGCGCGCGGTCCTGACCCTGACCGAGCGGGGCATCGAGGCCATCCACTCCTTCGGCTCGTCCCTGCCGCCGGTCGAGCGGCTGAAAGGCATCGTGCGCTGGCTGCTGGAGCGGCGTTTCGAGCCGATCACGGCGGCGCTCGTCAAGGTCCGCCACTCCTTGATGAGCATCAAGTCGCACCCGGACTACCGGCGCGCGGCCGAGCGGCGGACGTTTGCCCTGGCGCAGATCGTGTCGGCGGCGCAGGAGGCGGGGGAACTGCGCGCCGACCTGCCGCCCCACCTGATCGTCCGGATGCTGCTCGGGCTGGTCGCGGACACCTCCTATGAGGACCTAATTGCGACCGGCCAAACAACGCTCCCCGAGGTCGCGGAGACGGTCATCGCCGTCTTCTTCACCGGGCTTCGCCCGTAAAGGCTTTCCCCATGTCTACCACGACCGTTCCGGTGCCTCGGGAGGCCCTGAACGACCTTAGCATACAGACAAGCAGACAGGCAGACCGGCAGCGGCAGGAGCGGCCCGCCCCGGCGTCCCCGCCCAGACCGGCCGGGCACGAGGCGGTCAACCCGTTCCGCTGGTTCATCCTGGCCGGCCTGATCACGGCGGCGATCCTGCAAGTGCTGGACACCACCATCGTCAACGTCGCCCTGCCGCAGATGGCGGGGAATTTGGGCGCGACCAGCGAGGAGATCGGCTGGGTCGTGACTGGGTACATCCTGTCCAACGTCATCTTCCTGCCGATGACCGCGTTCCTGACCCAGCGTTTCGGGCGCAAGCGCTACCTGACGGCCTCGATCCTCCTGTTCATCGTCGCCTCCTTCTTCTGCGGCACGTCCCACAGTCTGGGCGAGATCGTCTTCTGGCGCGTCTTGCAGGGCGCGGGCGGCGCGGCCCTGCTGTCCACCTCGCAGGCGACTCTGGTGCAGGTCTTCCCCAAAGGCGAGCAGGGATTGGTCCAGTCCCTCTTCATGATGAGTCTGACCGTCGCGCCGACATTGGGGCCGACCCTGGGCGGCTACATCACCGACAACTACACCTGGAACTGGTGTTTTCTCATCAACGTCCCCATCGGCATCCTCGCCGCGTTCTTCGTGGTGACCTTCCTGCACGACACCGAAGCGCCGAGCAAGGCGGGCCGCGTGGACTGGCTCGGGATCGGGCTGCTGGCCGTCGGCCTGGGGGCGATGCAGTACGTCTTGGAGGAGGGGGAGCGCAACGACTGGTTCCAGAGCAGCTTCATCACCGGCCTCGCCGCCCTGTCGGTCGTCTCCCTGATCGCCCTGGTCTGGTGGCAGCTCTCGCGCCGGAATCCCGCGCCGGTGATCGACTTCCGGGTGCTGCAAAACAGGACGCTTTCGGCGACTTTGTTCCTGTTCGTCGTGCTGGGCTTCGGCATCTACGGCGGGACGTACCTGTTCCCGCTGCTGGCGCAGACCGTGCTGGGCTTTACTTCCATGCAGACCGGCCTGGCCCTGCTGCCCGGCGGCGTCGCGACCGGCGTCAGCATCCTGCTGTGCGGGGTCCTCCTGAACCGGCCCAAGGCGCTCATTGACATCCGCTGGGTGATCGTCAGCGGCACCGTGGTGACGATGGTCTCGATGTGGATGCTCGGCCACCTCTCGCCCCAGTCGGGCACGGCGGACACGACCCTGGCCCTGCTGCTCCGGGGCCTGGGGACCGGCCTGCTGTTCGTCCCCATCAACCAGGTCGCCTTCGCCAGCCTCAAGAAGAGCGAGTTGCAGCAGGCCTCGGGCCTCCTCAGCCTGTCCCGCCAGCTCGGCGGCTCGTTCGGGATCGCCCTGCTCGCGACCTTCGTCCAGCAGCACATCCAGTTCCACCGGGTCGGGCTTCTGAGCCACTACGCGCTGTCGAACGGCCTGTTCGCCCAGCGCCTGCAAGGGCTGACCGGGGCCTTGGTGACCCACGGCATGAGCCGGGCGGACGCCGCCCCCGCCGCCCTGGGCCTGCTGGAGTCCGGCCTGATGCGCCAGGCGATGACGATGAGCTACAACGATGCCTTCCTGGTCATGCTGATCGTCAACCTGATCACCCTCCCCGCCGTCCTGCTCCTGCGCCGCCCCAAAGCGTCCGTGCATGTCGAGGCGGTGATGGAGTGACACAAACGAAAAGACGCCCCATGCGAAAATCCGCAAAGGAGCGTCTGCTTTTTCCGAACTCTGCGCGGAGGTCATGCCCTGGAAAGCTGGTACTCAGGAGAAGCCATTAGCTCTTTTGCCTTCTTGATGGCTGTCGCTTTGGCCGCCTCAGAGATTGCTTCTCGGTCTCCGATAAAATCCTCGGCACTCGCGACTGCGATCTCTGCATCCGCCTTTGTCACCGGCGGGGAAGGTGAATAGTCAGCCCTGACACGGAAACTCTTCAACGTGTCGCCTAGCTTCCCTAGGGAGGCCCCATCATTATTCCAACTGCGGATGAACGCATCCCAGACAAACCTATGGACATTCATTCGGGGAACCGTCACCTGATTTGCTTCAAGTATCAGCCGCGCTCTCCAGAACGCGGCGTAGTAAGCGCGGCTTGAAGAGGCCCTGGCCGAAGCCTCACTACTGACAAGATCAACAAGGTTCCTGGCAAGAACCAGGTACTCGTTCCAGTCGAACCCATCTTCAGGCATTCAGACGGCTTCCACTTCGAAGTTGAGCGGCGACTCCAGCGCTTGCGCCTGTTTCATCCACCACTCCCGATAGAACTGCTTCCTGAGAGAGATGGCTTCCCGGACCGGTTCGTGCGTCTGGATGCGGGCGAAAAGGGACACATCATTGTCGCCGTCCCGGTCAACCAGGACTTGCAGCGTTAGGGCGACTCCCCTGCCGAATATTCCTTCTATTGCCGGCACTGCGGCGAGAAGCGTCTTGGCTACATCAGGGTGGCCCGTGAGGAAGGTCTTGACCTCTTCGTCTTTGATGTAAGTGTACCGCCGGGCGACACGCGAAGCCGCCCCTTCCCCCCTGCCGTCTCCAACGTATTCTGCGTATGAGCGGCGGGCATGGACGCGGCCAGCCGAAACATCGGCCAGCCCTCCGTCCAGGGCGGCGTTCACTTCCGCCGGCACGGCTCCGTTAGCGGCGGGTGCAGGTTCGCGGGGTTATCCGTTTCCGCCCGTGCTGTCCTCTGTGTTATCGTCTCCTGTGCCACTCTGGATGGTTCCTTTTCTCTTGCCCGCCTTCCCTGGCTTCAACCCTTGCCGTTCTTCATCGGCAGCCCCCGCCCATCACCTACCCACTGTTATTGTAGCATCAAAGTCGGCGGCTGTGAACTTTGCTCCACGGCAGGCTCACGGGTTGTCCAAGGTCGCCTTGCGGCTGGCGTGGTTGACGGCCTCGCCCCGGCCGCTGAGGACGTGGGTGATCTCGGTCCCCTCTCGGCCGGTGATCCAGACGGACGTGAGGTGGCGCAGGTGGACATTAGGCGCAGCGGGGGCCTCGATGGCATTGAGGCACTTGGCTGGGGAATGGAGGAACACGCCGTAGACGCCCAGCCCCCAGGCCTCGTGGGTCGTGACACCGTCCGCGACCTTGTAGGAGGCGTAGCCATTGACGCCGCCGTGCGACCACTGCTCCTGCGTGGGGGCGTCGTAGGGCAGCTCGCTCTGGTAGAAATAGACGCGGCCACCCTCGCCGTTCCACAGCGTTTGGTACTCCTGGAAGTGTTCCACGAACAGGCCGTAGACGGTGACATCAGAGCCGTTCACGATCAGGCCGTTCCTGCTTCGGTTGCCCTCCCAGGTGGCCCCCGCGCCGTGGTCCGCGCGCCAGAGCCACAGGTTGTCCCCGACCACATTGTTGCTGTTTATTACCAGGCAGGCCGAGGCCGTCCCGACCGTCGCCCCGCCGACGCGGGCGACGATGTCGTAGAGGAAAGTGGGGTCCTTCGCGTGGTCTTTGGAACTGCCAGCCTCCCCCACCCGCAGCAGCGCGGGCGACTCGGCGGGTCCGGCGTCGAAGACGATCCCGGATACAGTGACGCCCCCGACGTCGGCGACTTCGAGGGCGGAAGTGCCCCTGTCGGGGATCAGGGTCGCGAAGCCCAAGCCCAAAACGATGGTCCCCGGACGGGTGACGCGCAGGCTCGCGTCAAGATGGTAGACGCCCGGCGTCAGCAGCAGGTGCTTCCCGGCGTCTAGGGCGGCATTGAGGGTGGCGGCGGTGTCCCGGCCCGCGTGGGCGAGGTAGAACCTGTCCAGGGGCACGGACTTCCCCGGCGTCGGCCCGGCGGCCCAACTGGTCCCGCGCGTGGCCCCCGTATGCAGGGAGGGCACCAGGACGGCGTAGTCGCCGCGCCGGTCCAGGTAGAGGTACGGCTTCTCGCGGAGCAGGGGCGTGTCGGCGATGACCGTATAGGCGGGGCGCGGCCAGTCCCCGGCGGGCGGATTTCGGACGCCGACGAAGGTCATGTTCCAGTTGGCCCCGGCCCAGCCCGCCCACGAGTCGTTGCGCGAAAGCCACTGCTGCTGCGTCCCCGAGTTCACCCGGCCCGAAACCCGGCAGTCGGCCATGAAGCCGCCGCTCGACCAGCCCCGGTCCCACAGGTCTAAATCCCCGTTGATCTGCGTCCGCCGCAGCGATGTCCCCTGCGAGACGGCCCAATGCAGCGGCGTCGGGCCGGTCGGCGTCACGCTCAGGTTCTCGCAGGCCCGCCAGAAGTTGCAGGTGGCGTTGCCGTGCCCCAGCCAGTCCGCCTCGGAACGCACCGCGCCCGTGATGGTCACGTCGCCCGGCGACCGGCCCAGGCCGAGTACCTGCGTGTAGAAGCCGACATTGACGTCCAGGTCGTAATGGCCCGGCTTGAAGAGATAGACGTACCGCTCGGGTCCGAACTGGTTCCGCTCCTGCTTCTCGAACACGCCGTTCAGCGTGGCCTGCACGGCATTTTTGGGCATGGAGGGGTCGAAAATCAGCACGTTCGGGCCGAAGTCGGGCGGCCTGGGCCGCGCCTCCGCCCGGCTTTGGACGGCGAGCAGGCTCAGGAGGAACGCGGCGGCGAGGACAAGGGCGCAGACTTGATCGGGTGTCGGGTGGCGCATGGGTGTCTCCCGGCGTGTGTTGGGTGTAGCGGCATCCAGCGGGGCGTTCTCACGCCGGGGCGCCACCGGAGAGGCTGGTAGTATCCGCCCAGACGGGAGGACTGGTGCGCTCCTGAACGTCCCCCAAACGCTCCAAGAGGGTCCAGCGGTGTTCCGGCGTGATCGCCGTCTGCTCCAACTCCTGGAGGATCTGCGCGAGCTTGCGCTGATCGCGGGCGAAATCAGCGCGGCGCTTGTTCAGCCGGGGCCGGTCCAGGCGGATGTTCCGGATGGTGTACCGTCCGGTGGGAGTTCTGGCCGAAACGGTGCCGTCGGGGTGGGTGTCCCAGTGGGCCTCATGGTCTTCCGCGCACGGGTCCAGGAAGCGTTCGCCCGCCACATATTGGGCATCGGTCGGCCAGCGGTTGCCTTTATAGAGGTTGCAGCGGGGACAGGACCAGTACAAGTTCTCGTACACGTTTCTGAGGTGGGAAAAGCCTTTGCCCAGCCCCTCCGGCGGGTGGAGTGGGCGGTGGTGGTCCACCTCCCCGGCTTCCCCGTCCAGGAAATAATGCTCGTGGGTCAGGCAGTAGGCACAGCGGTACTCGAAATCGGGGCGCAGGTACGGGTCCCGATACTCCAGATAATCATTGAGCGGCGGCACATCGGGGGTGCGTTCAAAGATCATCCGGCGGCCCCTTCCGGGGCAGGCTCCGCAGCAGCACCAGAATCTCATCGAGCTTGTCGCCGGTTTCCTGGAGCCGTCGGTCAGCCTCCTGCTCGACGGGGTCCACGCCTTCGAGAAGGTCCAGTTCCGCCTCGACCTGACGCAGCCGCGCCGCCTGCGCGCCGGAGAGCGTTTGGTCGTCTTCTTGGGCGCGCAGGGCTTGGCACTCTTCCGCCAGCCGCATCTCGCGCGCCCGGTCCTGGGTCAGCGCAGGGGGTGCCGCCATCGGCGGCAAGTTTGCCGTCAGGACCCGGCGTGCCGCCTCCGTCCGGTCCCACCCCTTTTGGGCCGCGACCGCGTCCAGCCGGGCTCCCTCGGCGGGCGTCAGATCAATCGTCAGTGTCATGGCGTTTTCGGTCCCTACTGCGCTGATTATACCCGGTCCGTGGCGGGCCGGATAAGGAAGGTCTGCATCCGGCGGCCCGCGATGACGGACCGCCAGAGGCATGACGCTTACTGGTGACGCTTACTGGTGACGCTTACTGGTGACGCTTACTGGTGACGCTTACTGCGGCTGGCCGAGGCTTTTGTCGGTCAGAAAGTCGGCGCGGTATTTGAGCGCGGCGATGACCTCGCGCTCATAGGGTGCCAGATCGGCGAGCGTCGTCAGGCCGTGGGTGGCCATCACCGAGGCGGCTGCGGCGGCGACCTCGGGGGCGGCGTGGCCCGTATTGACCTTACGGTCGAAGGCGGTCGCCATGCCCGCCTCGCTGCGGAGGACATCGCCGACGCGGCCCGTCAGCGCCGCGCCGCTGGGGAGGGTGACGGTGATCGGGTCGGCGGCCGGGTAGTAGATGCGCTTGGCGGCCTGGATCTGGGCGACTCGGAAGGCCGTGCTGCTGCGGCCCGCCGCCTGGAAGACGGCGACGAGGCGCGGGTCACGGATCGTCTTCTGGACGGCCTCCGGCCCGGTCAGCTCGGCCCCGGTCGCCGGGTCCAGGGCGGCGTATATCCCCAAGGGGGTCACGTCAATGCCCCGGACATGGAAGTCGCGGGCGAAGTCGGCGGGCGCGTTTGTTTTCTCCGTGGCAAGCACCGAGGCCAGCGAGCCGTCACCGCCGACCGCCGTGATGAACTGGATGAAGCCGACCGAGACGTACCCGGTGTCGTAGGTATTCACGGCGTCGAACCCGCCTTCCAGACGCGAGACGGCTCCGACGACGTGTGCCTCGAAGGGCGTCAGCCCGGCGTCCCGCATCAGGGCGTCTAAAGCACCCGCCGGCATGTCTTTGAGAGACGCACCGCCGGAGATGACGCCCTCGGCGAAGCGGTAGGACGGATAGCGCGGCGAGATGGGGATGGGGGCGGTGTAGGCGAGCGGCGGGCCGTCGCCCAGGCTGATGACATACCGGCGCGGCACGACGGCAGCGGACAGCGGGGGCGGGTCGCCCGCCGCGCGCAGCAGCGCGTCTGGGGCCAGGCCGGGGGCGGGCGGTTCGGGGTCGGTCGGGGCGGCCCCTGCCGCCTGGGCGGCCTCCCAGCGGTCGTGGGCGAACTTGGCATCGGTCCAGGCCCTCCAGGCGGCGGCCTCGGCGGGCGGGGCCGTTTTGAGGGCGCGGTTGAAGTCATGGAACCAGAGGGAGGCGTCGGGCGTCAGGGAGGCGCGCGGGGCCGCGAACGTGACACGCACCCGGCCCGGACGGCCCCAGAAGGTGACACACGCCGCCCGCTCGGCGTCCGTCCACAGGGGCGTCGCGGGGGCGGGCAGCGGGGTGGGCGGGACGGGGGTCGCGGACCGGGACGCGCAGGAGTTCAGGGCGAGCGGGAACAGCAGCAGGGCCGGCAGGGCGTGTTTCAGGGGTTTTCTCAGGGCGCGGGGCATGGGCTTCATTCTTTCCGGCCTTTCCTAATCCCGCCCCTTGCCGGCGCGGTCCGGCAGATACTCCCAGTGCCACGGCTCGGGTAAATAGGCCACGAAGCCGAAGTCGGCGGCCCGGCGTCCCAGCCAGCGCCAGAACCAGGACTCCTTCCACGGGTCCGCCTGCGCCGTGGACGGCCCCAAGCCCGCCCCTGCCGCCGCAGCGGGGGTCGCGGCGGTCGCAGGCTTCAGGCGCAAGGCGAAGTCGACGGCGATGCCGCCCTGGTGATTCGAAAAGCCCGGCGCGGCGACGCGCACGCCGATGTAGTCACGCAGCAGGGCGGCGGCATCGGGGCCGAACTCGCCGCCGGGGCAGAGGAGCCGCTGCGCCCGCGTCGCCGCTGCATAACCTTCGTAGTTCCGGTCCCAGATCGAGAACTGCGTCGAGGCCGACCGGTAGGCGTTGTTGAGGGCGATCTCGCGGACGTTCTGCGCGCGGGTGCGGCGATCGGCGGTCTCGGCGTCAGTGCCCGTCGCCGCCTGATCGGCCGCCAGATCGGCGCGGGCGGCGGCCAGCAGCCTGCCGAGGGCGACGGCGGCGTCCCGGCGCATGACGGTCTGGGTGCCCGGTACGGCCATGAGGGAATCGGGCGGCAGGTCGTAAATGCGCGGACGCCCGGATTTGACGCCCCGCGCGACGTGCAGGCGGTAGACCTCCTGCTTGAAGGCGTATTCGGGTGCGGACAAGGCTCCCCGCGTCAGCCGCTCGGGGGCGATCTCCGCCGCCGGGTCTGCCGCCGGGACCACTCCCGGCGCGTCGGCGCGGGCCTGGGAAGCCGCCAAGGGAAGAGCGGTCAGGGCCAGGAGGATGAGGGCCGGCTTATTCATGGCACCTTGTTACGCTTCGGCCTGGCTGTTTCCTCCTCGGCGGCGATCGGAAACCACGGGTTGAAACCTAAGGCTTTATTGGGGTGAGGCATCAAAGTTTCCACTGTCCAGGGGACAGAAGATCAGGGGGACCCCGCCCCTACGCGGCCCTGACCGTCGGGTCCCTCTTGCGCTCTCGTCTTGCGTCCCTTGGACTGCACTGGTCAGCACTGGCTACCCGGAGGGCAAACCTGGAAGGCGCTGGGTTTTTCGGTGCCTCACCCCAATAAAGCCTTAGGTTTCAACCCGTGGCAAACTTTGCATCAATCGTGAGACGCTACCCGTCCGTCCTCCGCGCTTTTCACGGCCGCATCGCCCCAGGGCTTCCCGGAAAACCGCTGCGATTAGGCCCGAAAACGTGGTACGCGTGATGCGGCACCGTGCGCGTTCTTCTTGACTTGTGGCCGTGCGCGTGATATACTATCCCTACGCTGCAAACAAAACAGCGTGACACGGAGCGGCAGCCAAAGAGGCTGGCGCTTTTTTGCTGTCTGTCCCCCCGCCCGCTCCCCAGTCCCCGTCCCTGTGACAAAGTTCACAGTGTGCGCGTGACGCCCGCCTCAGCCGCCTCCCCCGTCCGGGTCTATAATAAGCACATCAACGAAATGACGGACCGAGACACGGGGGGCACGACCATGCAGCAGAGCATCTACAACAGCATCATCCATGACAGCATCACGATCCAAGCGACGAAGACGGACACGGGGACGACCGCCCCGGCCTTCTGGGGGGCGAGCCTGCTCCAGCGGCTCGCGCGTCGGTGGGACATGGTGGGCGTGCTGGCGCTGATGGGTTCGAGCGCGGCCTACGGCGTGTTCGCCCTGGCCCACCTCGGCCTGTAGGGCGGCATGGGCCGGGAGCGTGACGGAAAAAGGCGGGGGTGAGAGGTCTCACCCGCGCCTTTCGCCGTCCCGACCATCTGCCCAGCGGCGGCGGTCAGAGGGACCGAGCGGCCTTCTTCCGCTTGGCAACTATTACCAACCCACCTAGGCCCAGGACCAGCAGCCCGAAGGAGGCCGTGGTGGAGGCTTCCGGGACAGAAGGGGGAGCAAATGTCAGGTCGTCGAGAGCGAATTGGGCCGCCACGTTTGGCTTGAAGTCGTAGCCAGCGATCCCACTCAGTCCAGCGAAGGCACTGGTATCAACGAAAATTGGCACCTTGCCTGTGAGCGTCGCATCCACCGCACCGAGTGGGTTGAAGTTGCTGTCATAGGCCGTGATGAGCACCTCATCCGCGCCGTGGCTACCATCACCGTAATCCACCCAACCACCCCAGAAGCCCACCAGCATTTTAGTCGTACTCATCTTCAGTTCCGCCCCAGAACTGTTATCCAGCGCGTAGTGGCCGGAATGGGGAGTCAGATAAGTATTGCCCACGGGGACGACGATGCCTGACGAGGAGTAAGAGTCTATGAACTGATCACCTGTGACAGACCAGCCATCGGAAAACTGGTCAAAGATAACGCCATCGTAAGTCAGGTGCCCACTGTTAGCGGAAGCAAAATCGGTGAAGCTGTTCACAGGAGGCAATTTGGGTAGGTTATCAAAAGTGATTACGTCTGAGCCTCCGGCGAGGGTGGGCAGGGCGGAACCGAAGGTCAGAACGGAAATGGGAGCCAATGCGAGGCTGGCGAGACGCAAGAGACCCATATAGAGTTTCCTTTCGATAGTATTAGGTGATAGAAGGCGCAATTTCCTACAAGCACATGACAAAGTGCCTGTATTAGTACCTACTGCACAAACCATGCCAAGCGGGCGGCCTGATGTGCCGGAACCTGAGAAGTGGCACAATTTTGGACATGTGCCGTCAAAAGTCTTCGTCCAGCGTGTCCAACTCGGTGACGGCCATCGCCTCGGCTTTGCCCGCGTTGATCAGGCCCAGCGCGACCGCCGCTGTGACCATCGGCTCCGACGCCTTCAGGTCGTTGACGTCGCCGACCGCGATCTCGGTCCCATCCCGGAAGCGCCACAACTCCCCCTCCACCATCCAGGCCGTCGTCGTGCGGATCTCGATAAACCGCACCCGGCTAACGCCGCCTGCCCCGTGATTACTCATTTTTCTCCCACCTACGGTAAAATATACCCGGCAGCGCGCCGAACTTTCTCCCGGAGGGTGCGTCTGCACTCGCGAAGTTCCCGACACCGGAGGTACGCTCATGCCGACTCGCGCCCTCACGCGCGCCGCCCTGGCCGCTCTTTCCTCGCTCTCATTCCTCTTCCCGCTCTCCGCCCGCGCCGACACGCCCCTTATAGTGTCCGGGCCGTACACGCTGACGCAGTCGCTCCTGGACGCCGATGCCGACTACTTAGGCTGGGCGGCGGGCCGCGCCCTCTCTCCCGACGAGCGGCGGCGGCTGGCGGCCCTGGAAACGGGCCGGTTCCGGCGCGACCCGGCCTGGACGATCAAGGTCCTGGACGGCGAGCAGAAGACCCTGCCCTCCTTCAAGACCTTCAGCGCCCCGGTCCAGGACGGACTGCGCCGGACCGTTCTTGCCGACATCCCGGACCTGCGGAACAACCACCTCACGCCGGACGAGGCGCGGCAGATGCGTCTGATCGCCGCCGGCCTGCCTGCCCCGGACGCCCCCGCCCCGGAGCGCATGAGCCAGGCAACCCCGCGCCCCGAAGCCGCCGCGCCCGCCCGGCCCGCCGACGCGCCCGAGGGGGGCGAGGTCCGGCTGCCGCTCCGCAGCGGCAAGTACACCTTGACGCAGGCCCAGGTGGACACGGACCTCGCCGTGGCCCGGATCGCGGCGGCCCGCCCGCTGACCGCTGGGGAGCGGCGGCAGGTGACGACCATAAACGCCGCCCAGTTCCGCCGCGACCCCGCCGGGACCCTCAAGGTCCTCCGCCGCGAGGCCACCGACCTGAAGAACCTGAGCCGGTACGACGGCGTGCGCCTGGCGGCTTGGCGCAAGGCCAACATCGTCTCCTGCTCCTTCCACGCCGACCCCACCCTGACATCGGAGGAGTCCGGGGCTTTGCTGGCCATCTACACGCGCGCCAACCCCGTCATCGGCACGGACCGGGCCGCGCGGGCGGTCATCACCGAACACGACATTGACGCCTGGGTGGCCGCCACCCGATTCATCGCCGCCCAGGCACACGTCCCCGCCCCCGGCCCCGGCTACCGCCCGAGCCTCGTCCATCTGGCGCAGGAGCCTTCCACTCGCCTCGGCCCCAAGTTGGAGGACGACATCGCCAACATGGAGCGCAACTGGGCCGCCCTGCGCCTGGTCTGGACGCACCTCGGGGCCGCCCAGCGCGCGCAGATGATGGGCCGCTATCTCGCCAAAGTGAGGGCGGCCGGGGCGCAGGGCGACAGCGCCACCCTGGCCTCGGTGGTGGCCCTCCAGTCCGGCGTGGACGCCTTCGCGGACTACCCGGACGCCCTGGACCCGCGCCTAGCCCTGATGAAGCGCATCATGCTCCAGCGGTACAGCCGGTTCCAGGGGAACATGATGGACTACAACATCCAGAAGATGATGCTGGGCAACGTCAACAACGCCCGCATTATCAACGGGCAGGGGATAGACCTGTCGGACCCCAAGAACCACATCCCCCTGCCCGTGCCGTAGGGGACGGGGATGGCCTCGCCCTGGAAGCGCCCCCGCCATCCGTCCCGGCAGTGAACCGCCGGTCTACACTGAACCGCCGGTCTACACTGAACCGCCGGTCTACACGGATGGGCCACCCGCTTCGAGGCTTCGGACGGTATATTCGGACAATGTCCTTTGGCCTCGTAGGGGTGCCGCTTGCCGCGCCCTCCGAGAAGAAGGAGAAGAAGGAGCAGAAGGAGGGCGCGGCAAGCGGCGCCCCTACGGTGTCCTGATGCTGTCCAAATAGCAGAGGGCCACCGGCCATGAATGGCCGGTGGCGTTCTCGGCGGGCCGAGGCAGGAAGAAAGGGCGCGATTCATCGCGCCCCTACGTTTTCCGGAGATGAAGTCCTCTCACGGGCGCTTGATGCCGAACAGCCCCCGGTGGGGCGTCGGCGGGGCGGGCGGCCTCGGGGCGGGCGGGGGCGGGCCTTTATAGGACGAGTCGGGCCGGTGGGCCGGGTCGGGGCGCTGGGGGGCCGGGCCGGGGGCCGGGTCGGGCTTCGGGCCGGGGCCGGAGACGTCGTGGAAGCCCGGCGTCGCGCCGCCGGGGGCCGAGGCGGCGTCGGGGTCGCCGCCGCCGCACTGCATCTTGAACTCCGCCACGTCCTGCGCCCGCGCCAGGGCGCTGTCATAGTCCACCAGACCCTTCTTCACCAGGCCCGCCAGGGACTGGTCCAGGGTCATCATGCCGTGCTTCATGCCGGTCTGGAGCAGGGACGTGATCTGGTGCGTCTTCGACTCGCGGATCATGCTGCGGATGCTGGCGATGCCCGCCAGCGTCTCGAAAGCCGCCACCCGGCCCTTGCCGTCTTTGGTCTTGACGAGGGTCTGGGAGACGACGCCGACGAGGTTGACCGAGAGCTGCATCCGGATCTGCTGCTGCTGGTGCGGCGGGAAGACGTCAATGACCCGGTCAATGGTCTGCACGGCGTCCGTCGTGTGCAGGGTCGCGAAAACGAGGTGGCCGGTTTCGGCGGCCGTGATCGCCAGCGCGATGGTTTCCAAATCGCGCATCTCGCCCACCATGATGACGTCCGGGTCCTGGCGCATGACGTGTTTGAGGGCGGCGGCGAACGAGTGCGTGTCCCGGCCCAGTTCGCGCTGGTTGATGAGCGCCTTCCGGTCGGTGTGGACGAACTCGATGGGGTCCTCGATGGTCATGACGTGCAGCGAGCAGTGTTCGTTGATGTGGCCGATCATCGCCGCCAGCGTCGTGGACTTGCCCGAGCCGGCGGGACCCGTCACCAGGACCAGCCCGCGCGGCTGGTTGACGAACGCCTTGCAGATCGGCGGCAGGTGCAGGTCTTCCATGGTCTGGACGTGTAGCGGGATGACCCGGAAGACGCTCTGCACCTGGTTCCGCTGGAGGAACAGGTTGCCTCGGAAGCGGGCGACATTCGGGAGGGCGTAGGCGAAGTCCAGTTCGCGGTCCTCTTCAAAGCGCGCCCGCTGCGTCTTGGTCAGGTCTGCGTAGGAGAGTTCCTTGGACTGGGCCGCAGTCAGCGGCTCCATTTCCAGCGGGTTCAGCTCGCCGCGCACGCGCACCAAGGGCGGGCTGCCGACCTTGATGTGCAGGTCGCTCCCGCCCATCTCGACGGTGGTGCGGAGCAGGTCGTCAATGGTTTTCATGGTGTGCTCCCTGATGTGTTCCCTGCGCGGGTGTCCCCTGCATCTTCTCGAAGTGGGCGTTGGCGGGCAGGAGGTTCAGCACCTGCGCCCGGTGCTGGAACTCGCCGGGGTGGGAGGACTTCGCCAGGGCGTCCTCGTAGCGGACCTTTTTGGCCTGGACCAGGGCCAGGAGGTTGTGGTCCAGCGACTCCATGCCGTGCTGGCTGCCGGTCTGGATGTCCGAGTTGAGCTGGTGCGTCTTGCCGTCGCGGATCAGGCTGCGGATGGCGGGCGTCGCCACCATGACCTCGAAGGCGGCCACGCGCCCCTTGGAGTCGCAGCGGGGCAGGAGGGTCTGCGAGATGACGCCCAATAGGGTCACGGCGAGCTGGGTGCGGATCTGCTGCTGCTGGTCGGGCGGGAAGACGTCCACGATCCGGTCAATGGTCTGGGAGGCGTCGGTGGTGTGGACGGTGGAGAAGACTAAATGCCCGGTCTCGGCGGCCGTGATCGCCAGTTGGATCGTCTCCAGGTCGCGCATCTCGCCCACCAAAATAACGTCCGGGTTCTGGCGCATGACGTGTTTGAGGGCGGCGGCGAACGAGTGCGTGTCCTGACCGAGTTCCCGCTGGTTGATGGCCGAGAGCTTGTCCTCGTGCATGAACTCGATGGGGTCCTCGATGGTCATGACGTGGGCGCGGCGGTGCGTGTTGATGTGGTTGATGATGGCGGCGAGTGTGGTGGACTTGCCGGACCCGGTCGGCCCGGTGACCAGCAGCAGCCCGCGCGGGCGCAGGGCGATGTCCTTGGCGATCTGGGGTGCGCCCACCTCATCAATGGTCTTGATGGAGATGGGGATGACGCGCATGACGGCCCCGATGTGCCCCTGCTGCTGGAAGACATTGATTCGGAACCGGGCCTGGTCGGTGGCATAGGACATGTCCAGTTCCAGGTGTTCGGCGAAGGTCGCCAGCCGCTCCTCGTTCATGATGGAGACGACCAGCCCGCGCGTGTCTTCGGGCGTCAGCGGGGGGAATTCGGTGCGTATCAGCTCGCCGTGGATGCGGAGGATGGGCGGCTCGCCCACGCGCAGGTGCAGGTCGGAGCCTTCGCGCTCGACCAGCAGTTGGAGCAATTCGGCTAGTTCAGGCATGTCTGCCTCCTTGTGCCTTTTGGGCACGGTGAATCGTCTGCCGCTTCTTTCTTGCCTTGCTTGCGAATACTACGTCATGTTCCACAGCCGCGCGGGAATCTCCTTCTTTGAGGGCAAGCGGGTACAATGACTGGAAACGCGCAAGGGAGGCCGCCGATGACACTGACGATTGACCTGACGCCCGCCGAAGAAGCCCGGCTCGCCGCCGCCGCCCGGCGCACCGGCGTGGAACCGGCGGAGGTGATGCGGAAGCTGGTGGCCGAACACCTGCCGCCCGCGCCGGAGGGCGAGGAGGACCCGACGCTGGCGCTGTTCGCCCAGTGGGACGCCGAAGACGCGCGGATGACGCCGGAAGAGGCCGCCGAGGAGCAGCGCCTCTGGGAGCGGTTCGAGGGCGGCGTCAACGAGACGCGCCAGGCGCTCGGGCTGAGGCATCTCTAAATGCTGCGCGTAATCATCCTGGACACTTTCCCCCTCAGCAGCACCGCCAAGCGGGAGCCGCCGGCGGGCACGAGCGGGACGAGTGATTGAAATCACTCGCTGCCGCCGGACCTGTCCAGGGGACAGAAGACAGAGGCGGGCTAGGAGCAGACAGGGCCGAGGCAGTCCATCCCTGCTTGTCCGCCCCATGAGCCATTTCACTGTCCCCTGGACAGGTCCTGAGCGGAGCGAGTGATTTCAATCACTCGGCTTTCTCCCCGGCTTCATCGGTTCCGCCACTCGTCCCCCGTGACACCGCGTAGCTTCGTGAGCGACGCCGGAATGTTAATGTCCTATCCCTCTACGTCGGCCACCTCTCGCAGTTCGTTCCCGCCGCCCTCTGGACCGACATCAGCCCTTGACGGCAAACAACAGGCTACCAACCTAGCTTACCGACGGTAGATCCCTTTCGCCTTCTTCAGCCACGCCTCTTGCCTTCGCCTCTGCAAGTTCGTAACAAGCTGCCATACGCTGATCACGAGGCCACTCATCACTAGGAGGAATTGGTAAAGGCGGCGGTGGGGTGCGTTCCAATGATGATTTGCTGACAGTGAGAGCAGTGCGATGGCAACCAGCAGAACAGGACAAACGGTTTCCCGCAGGCTCAACAATCGCCCCACTGCCTTCCAGAAAGTCAGGCGGGCAGCGACAGCGAGCAGAAGCAGCAGAAACACGGTGAGAGTGATCGTGTCGAAAGTGTCCATCAGCATTCCCCTCCCCTGGTAGACCTGTGCGGGTATAATCGCCCCTATGGACACTCCCCCCGCCGCCCCGCCCACCGTCGCCCCGCCCGTCGTCGTCATCACCGCCGTGGGGCGGGATCGGCCCGGCATCATCGCCGCTCTGACCCGCGCCGTGCTTGACTTGGGGGGCAACCTCGACGACGCCACCATGACGCGGCTGCATGGGGCCTTCGCGACTATGGTGGCGGCCCGCCTGCCACAAGGAAAGACGGAGGAAGACGCCCGCGCGGCGCTTGCGCCCGTCGCTTCGGAGATGGGGCTGACCGTAACGGTGCAGTCGGTCCCGGACGAGTACCAGGAGGTGCCGCCGGATACCCTGCTGACGGTCTACGGGGCGGACAGGCCGGGCATCGTCCACGCGGTCGCCTCGCACCTGGCCGCGCGCGGCATCAACATCACGGACATGGACACGCGCCTGGCGGGGACGGCCGCGTCGCCGGTCTATGTCATGCTGCTGGAGGCGGTCGCCGGGGACGCCGATTTGACCAATGACCTGGCCGCCTTGCGCCGGGAATTGGGCGTGGACATCAGCGCGCAGCCGCTCGATACGGAGGCGCTGTAGCCCCCATGTCCGCCCGGCCCATCGTCTACTACCCCGACCCGCGCCTCAAAACCGTCTGCGCCGACGCCCCCGACATCACGGACGATCTGCGCGATGCCGCCCAGGATTTGATAGACACGATGGACGCCGGGCCGCCGCGCACGGTGGGGATCGCCGCGCCGCAGATCGGGATTTTGTCGCGGCTCGCCGTCGTGGACACTTCGCGCAACCCCAAGCACCCCGGCGGCCACGGGCTGCTGGTCCTGGTCAACCCCCGGATCGTCACCCATGAGGGCGAGCAGTTCTTCCGGGAGGGCTGCCTGAGCCTGCCGGACTATACGGCCAACATCCGTCGGTTCCAGAGCGTCACGGTGGAGGCTTTGGGCCTGGACGGCGAGCCGCTGTCGGTGGAAGCGGAGGGGTTTGAGGCGGTGGTCTTGCAGCACGAGATTGACCACCTGGACGGGGTCCTGTTCCTGGACCGGGTGGCGAACATGAAGACGGATTTGTTCCGGAGGAAGGACGGACGGCCCCGGACATGAATGGCCGGGGCCGATGCGCCGGGTTCGCCTACCGCCGCACCTCCTCCGACCCTTCACCCTCCCCCGCCGGCTCCGACCGGCCGCCGAGATACTGCGCCAGGAAGGCCTCGGCGGCGGCGTAGAACTTGCGGTTGTTCTCGGGGCGGGCGAACCCGTGGCCCTCGTCGGGGAAGACCAGATACTCCACGGGCAGGCCGCCCGCGCGCATCGCCTCCACGATCTGGTCGCTCTCGGCCTGTTTGACGCGCGGGTCGTTGGCCCCCTGGGCGATCAGCAATGGCTTGGTGATCCGGTGGGCGGAAAAGAGCGGCGAGCGCGATTGCAGGAAGTCGGTTTCCTCGGGGCGGCCCATGCGCTTGTAGAACTGCGCGACGATCGGTGCCCAGTAGGGCGGGATGGTTTGCAGCAGGGTGAGCAGGTTGGACGGGCCGACGATGTCCACGCCGCAGACGAACTCCTCCGGCGTGAAGGCAAGGCCCGCCAGGGTGGCATAGCCGCCGTAGGAGCCGCCCATGATGGCGACCTTCTGCGGGTCCGCGTAGCCCTGGGCGATGGCCCACGCCTTGCCGTCCAGCAGGTCGGTGTGCATCGCCGCCCCCCACTCCCGGTCCCCGGCGTTCACATACGCCTTGCCGTAGCCGGTCGAGCCGCGGAAGTTGATCTGCAAGACGGCATAACCCCGGTTCGCCAGCATCTGCACCCCCGCGCTGTAGCCCCAGACGTCGCGCGCCCAGGGGCCGCCGTGGACCACCAGGACGAGCGGCAAGTTTTTCGGTTCAAGCCCGACCGGCAGGGTGAGGTAGCCGTGAAGGCCCATGCCGTCGCGGGCAGTGAACTCGACCGGCTGCATGCGCGCGAGCGCGTAGTCGTCCAAGGCGGGTTGCGTGGAGAAAAGGAACGTCGCGGCCTTTGTGCTGCGGTCGTAGGCGTAATACAGGACGGGGCCGTCGTCCACGAGGTAGAAGACGATCCAGGTCTTGTCGGCGAGGTCGCGGCTGACCACCGACCAGTCGCCGTCCCGCACGGCGGCCAGCGCCTGGAAGTCGGCCTCCAAAGCTGGGTCCAGGGCGGTCCATTCGCGTCGGGCGCGGACGAACTGGACGGCCTCCAGGGTGTGCGTCCTAGGGTGGCGCATCGTCCCGGCGACGTCATAGGCGTCGTCCTCGGCGATCACGCGGCTTTCGCCGGTGTCCAGGTCGGTTTCCAGCAGCCGGGCGGCATTGGCGTCCACGCTGCTGACCAGCAGGACATGTTTGTTGTCCGGCGTGAAGCCCGAAATGCCACCGCCCGTCTCGTCCGGCCCCCACTTTTGGAAGACGCGCCAGGGCGCCCCGGCCTCGTCCCGGACGCGAATCTCGGTCCCGCCGTCGGGGAGCTGCACCTGGGCGGCGCGCACCTGGAGGGCGTTGTCAGCGGAGAAGCCGGACACGTCGCCGGGGTTCTCAGTGTCCAGGGTCAGGACGCGCGTCGTCAGGTCCAAGCGGTAGACGTCGAACAGGCGCGGGTCGCGCTTGTTGAGGCTGACCAGCAGGGTGTCGGGAAAGTTCGGGTCGGAGGCCAGCGGCAGGGCGCGGACGCCGGGGAAGGGCGTCAGGTCTTCGGTGGCGCGCGTCGCGACATCGGTCTGGTAGAGGTGGAAGTTCTCGTCACCGCCCGTGTCCTGCATGTAGAGGACGTGCGCGCTGTCCTGTTGCCAGAAGAAGGAGCGGATGCCGCGCAGATTGTCGTCGGTGACGACCCGGTCGTCCTCCGACCCGAGCGTCCGCACCCAGACGTTCAGTACGCCGTCTTGGGGCGCGAGATAGGCGAGATGTTTGCCGTCGGGCGAGACCTGCGGGCTTGCTTTCTCCGGGTTGCCGAACAGGACGGCGCGCGGGATCAGCGGCGGAAGATGGGCCAGTTGGGCCTCGTCAAGAGCCATAATCGTGTTCTCCTTGCCGGGCTAGTTCCCCGGCAGATGCTTCGAATCCTGCCGCCGGGTTCGAACCATGCGTTGAAACGCACGGCTATTCAGCCTGCGGCTAGGAAGCACCGCTTCTGCACTGGCAGACTGCCCCAATAACTGAGACGCGGAGGGCGCGGGGCTAAGAAAAGTGTTCCCAGTGCCGCGAAGCGGTACTTCTTGGCGTCCGCGCCGTCTAGCCGCAGGCTGAATAGCCGTGCGTTTCAACGCATGGTTCGGAGAAGCCCGCAGTGACGTGCCATCGCCCTGCGGGTATAATAGCGCCATTCTCAGCGTATTCCTAGACTGGAGAACACTAATTTGACGAGTCTCACAATGGCCCAGGCCGTCTGGCCGCGCCGTGCCGATGACCGGGCGGCGGCCTGGGGGCGGGATGCGTTTCTTGCCCTCGCTTTCAGCTTGCTGACCGCGCTGTCGGCGCAGGCAGTCATCCCCCTGCCCTTCACGCCGGTTCCCATCACCGGCCAGACCTTCGCCGTGCTGCTGACCGGTGCCCTGCTCGGCCCGCACCTCGGTGCCGTGACATTAGTGCTGTACCTGCTGGAAGGCGGGATGGGCCTGCCCTTCTTCGCCCACGGCGCGGCAGGCGCGGCGCGTTTCGCCGGGCCGACCGGGGGTTATCTGCTCTCCTACCCCTTCGCCGCCGCCCTCGTCGGCGGGCTGGCCCAGCGCGGCTGGGACCGCAAGCCTGTCACCATGCTGGCGGCGATGCTGCTCGGGTCGGTCGTCGTCTTCGCCCTGGGCGCGGGCTGGCTGGCCCATTTCGTCGGCGCTTCCCACGCCCTCACAGCCGGCGTCCTGCCCTTCCTGCCGGGCGACGCCATGAAGGCATTGCTGGCGGCGGGGCTGGTGCCGCTGGGGTGGAAGTGGATCGGGGCGAAGCGTGGGTGAAGTCGTCCGCATCGGCACGCGCGGCTCCAAGCTCGCCCTCGCCCAGACTGATTGGGTGGCGGACGCTTTGCGGGCCGCCCACCCCGGCCTTACAATCGAGACGCGCGTCATCGGGACGCGCGGGGACGCCTCGCAGGCCGCGAACGTCCCGCTGTCGTCGTTCGGTGAGAAGGGTATTTTCGCCAAGGAACTCGAAACCGCCCTGCAAGCGGGCGAGATAGACCTCGCAGTCCACTCGATGAAGGACCTGGAACACACCCTCCCCGACGGCCTGGTCATCGCCGCCGTCCCGCCCCGCGAGGACCCGCGCGACGCGCTCGTCGGCTCCACTCTGGACGCCCTGCCCCTCGGCGCAAAGGTCGGCACGGGCAGCGTCCGCCGCCGCGCCCTGCTGCTCTCCCGCCGCCCCGACTTGGAGCTATTAGAGATACGCGGCAACATTGACACCCGCCTCCGCAAGTGGCGCGAGGGCCAGTACGACGCCATCTGCCTGGCCGTGGCGGGCCTGAATAGATTGGGATTGCAGGAGAACATCGCCGAAATATTGGACCCGGACTGGTTCACCCCCGACCCCGGCCAGGGCGCGCTGGCGATTGAGATACGGGACGGCGACCAGCGGCTGCGGGACCTGACGATCAGCCTCAACCACGGGCCGACCTGGTACGCGGTCCTGGCGGAACGCTCGTTCCTGCGGCACATCGGCGGGAGCTGCAAGACGCCCGTCGGCGCGTTCGCGACCCTGGATATGGCCGCCCCTGTGAAGCTGCTGACGCTGACCGGCATAGTCGCCGCGCCGGACGGCACGACGATTCTGCGCCAGTCCGCCGCCAAGTTCTACGGCAGCAGCGAGTGGCTGGGGCAGGAGGTCGGGGAGGGCCTACGCGCTCAGGGCGCAGGGCGGCTGCTGACGGGGAAGGGTGAATGAAGGCGGGTGGGACCGGCCCGCGACCGACCCAGCCCTGAATGGCCGGTCTATTCCCGGCTGCGCCGGTGGGCCGCCCGCTTCGGGGCTTCGGAGGGACAAGGCCGAGAAGGAAGAAGGGCCGGGGAGGGCCGGGGGACCCGGCTCCTACAGGGGAGGCGTCATTGACAGCTTCACTCGGGCCTCGTAGGGGCGCCGCTTGCCGCGCCCCTACGAAACCCGGAGGACGTTATCCGGCAGCAATATCCGAAGCCCCGAAGGGGCGGCCCACCGGCGAAGCCGGGAGTACCCCAATAAAACCCTAGACCGGCCCTTCAGGGCCGGTGGCATTCTTGCAGCAGGAGGATTCGCGCCCAACGTCGAACAGCCACCGTCAAAGGTGTAACGATGAAGAAACATGCCCTCTTGATGTGCCTCTCGCTTGCGGCGTTCCTGCTGCCCCACAGTCGGGCACATGCCCAGGCACCCTCCCCGCCTGCCGCCCCCGCCCCACCCCCGACGGTCGCCGCGCCGCCCGCACCGGTCACGTTGCGGATAGACCTGGGGCACCCCGGCGCGCGCGTCAGCCCGATGCTGTACGGGCTGATGACCGAGGAGATCAACCACGCCTATGACGGCGGGCTGTACGCCGAACTCCTCCAGAACCGGCAGTTCCAGGACGACCTCGCGACCCCCCTCCATTGGAGTCTGGTGCAGGGCGGCGGATCGGGGAGCATCACTTTGGATACGACCCAGCCGCTCAATGCCGCCCAGCCGGTTAGCCTGAAGCTGACGGTCGGGGCGGCGGGGGCGCGGGTCGGGGTCGCCAATGACGGCTTCTGGGGCATCCCCGTCCGGCCCGCCACGCGCTACCGGGCCACGTTCTTCGCCCGCGCAGATTCGGGCTTTTCCGGGCCGCTGACTGTGAGCATCGAGAGTGCCGATGGGGCCACCGTTTACGCGCGGGGGCAGGTGGCGAAAGTCTCCCAGGACTGGAAGCAGTACACGGTTTCGCTCACGACCGGGCGGGTCGCCCCGACGCAGGCGGCCCGGTTCGTCCTCTCCGCCGCCGCTCCGGGCACGGTCCGGTTCAGCCTGGTGTCGCTGTTCCCACCGACCTACAACGACCGGCCTAATGGCAACCGGGTGGACCTGATGCAGAAGCTGGCCGCCATGCGTCCCGCCTTCCTGCGCCTGCCCGGCGGCGACTATCTAGAGGGCGAAACCATCGCCACGCGCTTCGACTGGAAGAAGACGGTCGGCCCGCTGGAGGGCCGGCCCGGTCACCTCGGCCCGTGGAGCTACCGGTCTTCCGACGGCCTCGGCCTGCTGGAATATCTGGAATGGTGCGAGGACCTGAAGATGGAGCCGCTGCTGGCCGTCTACGCCGGGTACTCGCGCTTCCGCCACAAGAACCCGAACCCCGAGGCCGTCGCGCCCGGTCCCGCCCTCCAGCCCTATGTGCAGGACGCCCTGGACGAGATCGAGTACACGACGGGCGACACGCACACCAAATGGGGCGCGGAGCGGGCGCGCGACGGACACCCGGCCCGCTTCCCGCTGCACTACGTCGAGATCGGCAACGAGGACTTTTTCGACAAGGCCGGGACCTATGACGGCCGGTTCGCGCAGTTCTTTGACGCCATCCGGGCCGCCTATCCGAAGCTACAACTGATCGCGACCACCAAGGTCGGCAGCAGAACGCCCGACCTGGTGGACGACCATTTTTACCGCCAGGCGGTCGGATTTGAAAAGGACGTCCACCACTACGACGACGCCCGCCGGACCGGCCCGAAGGTGCTGGTCGGCGAGTGGGCCACCCGCGAGGGGACGCCGACGCCCGACATGAACGCCGCGCTGGGAGACGCCGCCTGGATGACCGGCATGGAGCGCAACGCGGACGTCGTGGTGATGGCCTCCTACGCCCCCCTGCTGGTGAACGTCAACCCCGGCGCGCGCCAGTGGCGGCCGGACCTGATCGGCTACGACGCCCTGACGAGCTACGGCTCACCGTCGTACTATGCCCAGAAGATGTTCCGCGACTTCCTGGGTGATGTCATCATCCCGGCCACCTTGGACGCGGGCGACACCGTCTTCGAGAGCGTCACCCGCGACAGCCGGACGGGGGCGCTCTTCGTCAAGCTGGTCAACCCCGCCGGGACCGCCCAGGCCGTCCATGTGACCCTGACCGGCGCGCGGTCCGTCTCCCCGACCGGCACGGCGACGGTGCTGAGTGGGAGCGGCCCGACCGACACCAACACGATCACCGACCCGGTCCACATCGTGCCGGTCACGTCCCCCCTGAGCGGCCTGGGGCCGGACTTTGACACCCGCCTCCCGCCGTACTCGATCACCGTGTTCCAGATGCAGACGAAATGAAGGCAGCAAAGATGAGAAGCAGAGCAGGCAAGACACTCTCCTATGGCATCGCGCTCGCCTTCGCGCTTGCCGCCCGGAGCGGGGCGCAGGTGAGTCCGGGCACGACGCCCGAAATGGCGACAATCGCCGCCGCCGCCAAACCCGCTCTCCCGACCGGGCCGGTCAAGCCGACCTGGCAGTCCATCGGGGACAATTACAAGACGCCCGAGTGGTTCCGGGACGCCAAGTTCGGCATCTTCATGCATTGGGGCCTGTACGCGGTGCCCGCCCACGGCAGCGAGTGGTACGTCCGGTACATGTACGGCAATCCCGCGTTCACCAAGTGGCACACTGACCACTATGGGCCGCCCGACAAGTTCGGCTACAAGGATTTCATTCCGCTCTTTACCGCCGCCAAGTGGGACCCCGACGCCTGGGCCACGCTGTTCAAGAGGGCGGGCGCGAAATACGTCATCCCCACTGCCGAGCATCACGACGGGTTCGCCCTGTGGGACAGCGACCTGACGCCGTGGAACGCGAAGAAGATGGGGCCGAGGCGCGACCTGATCGGCGACCTGTCCAAAGCCGTCCGAAAGCAGGGACTCAAGTTCGGCGTGTCCAGCCACCGGATGAACCACTACGACTTCATCCAGCCCACGCCCGGCCTGAAGACCGACCTCCTGGACCCACGCTATGACGACTTTTATTGGGTGGGGAACCACAGCGACGCGCGCTACGAGCAGTTCATGGCCGACTGGGTGGCGCGAAGCTGCGAACTGATAGACAAGTACCAGCCGGACATGCTCTGGTATGACATGGGCGGGGACAGCCGGGTGCAGGACGCGATCAAGACGAAGGTGGCCGCCTACTACTACGACCGGGCCAGGATGTGGGGCAAAGAGGTCTCGATCAGCGCGAAGGGCGAGGCGTTCCTGACCGGCAGCGTCATGGACTACGAGCGCGAGGGGCGCGCGCCGCTGGAGCTGACCGACTACGCCTGGCAGGCGGACGACCCCATCGGCAACAAGTTCGGCTATGTGGAGGGGATGCAGCTTGCGAACGCGGGGACGCTTGTGATGCGTCTTGTTGAGAACACCAGCAAGAACGGCAGCCTGCTGCTGAACATCTCGCCCCGTGCCGACGGCACCATCCCGCAGGAGCAGCAGGACATTCTGCTCGGCATCGGAGAGTGGCTGGACGTCAACGGCGAGGCCATTTACGGGACGCGGCCCTGGGTGAAGTACGGGGAAGGTGCCGCCGCCCAGACGATGACGCAGATCCGGGCGGCGGGCTTCGCCGGGCGCACCAACGAGAAGAACCTGGGCGGAACGCTGGTGGCGGGGGGCGGCGTCCCGCGCCACGGCTACACGGCCCAGGACTTCCGCTTCACCACGAAGGGCGACACGCTCTACGCGCTGGGCATGGCCTGGCCGGGGGCGTCGGCACTCGTCACGTCGCTTGCAGCGGGGGACGCCGGGCCGGGGAAGGTCCAGCGGGTGGAATTGCTGGGGCACGCGGGCGCGCTCCTGTTCAACCAGGACGCGGGCGGCCTAAAGGTGACGCTGCCCGCCGAAAGGCCCTGCGACTACGCCTATACCCTGAAAATCACCGGATCAGCACTGCACACGAAGGGAACCACCTGATGCGAACGAAGATCAACCGACGGACACTACGGACGCTGGCGGCGGCGCTGGCGGCGGTGGGTGCCGCCGCGCCAAGCGCTTGCGCCCAGACAGTCCCACCCCCCGCCCTCGCAGCGCCGACAGCCGCGGACGACACCGCCCGGCAGCTCGGCGCGGGCGGGAACAGTGCGGGCTATGACATGGCCCCCGAGACCCGCATCGAGGTCGTCCAGGCCGCCGTCGCGGCCATCCCGGAGAAGCTGCCCGCCGGGCCGGTCAAGCCGACCTGGGAGTCGCTCCAGGCGAACTACACGGCCCCGGCATGGTTCCGGGATGCCAAGTTCGGCATCTTCATGCACTGGGGGCTGTACACCGTGCCCGCGCACGGGAACGAGTGGTACGAGCAGCATCTATACGGCAACGCGCCCACCCTCCAGTGGCACACGAAGCATTTCGGGCCGGTTGACAAGTTCGGCTACAAGGACTTCATCCCCCTGTTCACGGCCTCCAAATGGGACCCCGACGCCTGGGCCACGCTGTTCAAGAAGGCGGGCGCGAAGTACGTCATCCCCACAGCCGAGCATCATGAGAACTTCGCGCTGTGGGACAGCGCGGTCGCCCCGTGGAACGCCAAGGCGATGGGGCCGAAGCGCGACCTGATCGGCGACCTGTCCAAAGCCGTCCGTCGGCAGGGACTCAAGTTCGGCGTGTCCAACCACGGCATCGAGAACTTCCAGTTCATCCATCCGGACTCCTCCGCCGCCTCCCGCGCGCTGATGGCCGACCTGAAGGCGAAGGGGGCGGACATCTACGACCCGAAATGGGAAACCTTCTATAACGTCGCGGACCGCAGCGACGCCGCCTGCCAGCGGTTCCTCACCAACTGGGCCGAGCGGAACGTCGAGCTGATAGACAAGTACCAGCCGGACATGCTCTGGTTTGACAACGGCGTGGACCAGCGCTATCTCGACCCGCTCAAGCTCTGGGTGGCCGCCTACTACTATGACCGGGCCAGGACGTGGGGCAAAGAGGTTTCAATCAGCACCAAGAAGGCGGCCTACGCGCCCAGCGGCACGAACCTCCAGACCATCGGCTCGGTCATTGACTTCGAAAAAATCGGCGCGCGCTCTCCCGGCGGCATCCGCCCCGGCGCGTGGCAGGTGGACCAGCCCATCGGCAGCACCTGGGGCTACACCAGCGACATGCGCGTCTCGGGGCCGGGGACGATCATCGGCAGCCTGGCCGACACGGTCAGCAAGAACGGGAACCTGCTGCTGAACATCTCGCCGATGCCTGACGGGACCATCCCGCAGGAGCAGCAGGATACTTTACTTGCCGTCGGCAAGTGGCTGGACGTCAACGGCGAGGCGATCTACGGCACGCACGCCTGGACGAAGTTCGGCGAAACCGTCCCGCGCGGGCAGCCCGGCCTGAACGTCCGCTTCACGGTCAAGGGCGACGCCCTCTACGCGATCATCCTCGGGCCATGGCCCGGCACCGAAGCGGTTGTCGCGTCACTCGCGACAGGCCCAGCGCCTGGGGGGAAGATCACAAACGTCACCATGCTCGGCAGCCCGGACAGGCTGACCTTCACCCAGGACGCGGCGGGCCTGAAGGTGGAGCTGCCCAGAGCCGCGCCGTGCCAATACGGCTATACCCTCAAGATCACGGGCCTGCGGATGAACCCCTCGCTGTGGACGGCCTCGGGCAACCCCCAATAGGGTGACGAAGTGGGGCAGACGGAAAAAGAGCAGGGGATCATGTCCCCTGCTCCTTTTTCTTTGGAATGCCGCGCGCTGATCGCCCCCTTAATCGTCCTCAATCGTCCACAGATAGGCGATGTCATGTCCCTGAATGCTGTGCGTCGCCACCAGGGCCTCGCCGCGCATCCACTTGGCGTGCCCGTCGCACCAGAGGACGGTCATACCGCCGCTGTGCGCCAGAGCGGCGATGGGCTTGGCCCTTGAATAGAGCGACGGCGGGATCGTGGTCTGGTTGAAAGTCGGGTTGAAGATGTCCGAGTCCCAGGAGATCGAGCAGTTGTTGTAGCCGCTGTCGGCGTAGATGACCTCGGCGGTCAGGATGGTGTCCGAGGGGGCCGCGATCTGCGACAGCGGCGCACCGACGGGGTTGTGGGTGGGCACGTCCCCGGTATAAGTGTGCCCGCGATAGTTGGCTCCGTTGATGCCGTAGGTCCCGAACCGATACCCCGCGCGGTTCGAGCAAACGCCGTTCACGTTGTTGCACGGCACATACTCCAGAGAGTTAGTGATGTTGTCCGGGCAGTCGAAGACATTGGTACTCTTGACGTAGGGATACAGCTCGTCCATCCATTTCGGGTTGGAGGCGGCGTTCAGGCCGTAGTTGCCGATCGGCATGGTTTCGTCGGCGTCCTGACAGTACTGGATCAGGCCCAGGCCGACCTGCTTCTGGTTGGATATGCAGGCGGTCCGGCGGGCGTTCTCCCGGACCTTCTGGAAGACGGGGAACAGGATGGCCGCCAATATTGCGATAATTGCGATGACAACGAGAAGCTCGATCAGCGTGAAGCCGGACGGGCGGCGGGCGGCGCTCCTTGAAGACGATGAATGTTTCATTTCCTTCTCCTGTTAATTACGGAACCCTTTTTCTGCGCGAGGGCGAACGGTTCCGACGCGCCCGTTCCTGGTTCATTCGCAATTATAGCACGTCGCAGGGGGTTTGTAAACCGGTTTACAATTTATTTTTGGAGCGCCTTCACTGCTGAACGCCGTGCGCCTTCAGGAAGGCAAAGATCTGCCGATGCACTCCAACCCACTGGTCCGACGAGAAGCCGTGCTTCGCCCCCGGAACCGTAATCATTCGCGCCTCCGCCCCCGCCCCGTTCAAAGCCCGCATGAGCCGCGTACTCTGCTCCACAGGGACGGTGGTGTCGTCCGCGCCCTGGGCGATGAAGGTGGGCGGCAGCCCCTTCCGCACATAGGTGAGAGGCGAGACCCGTTTCGCAAGGTCCAGCCGCCCCGCCCCGTCCGGCACCCACTGCGTGGCCCAGGACTGGCGGTGCGGCCCGGCCAGCAGATCGGCCACGTCGGTCGGGCCGTAGCAGTCCACGACGGCGGCCACCGGGGAGTAGGGGCCGAGGCCCGCCCCGGCCGGGGTCATCCCCACCATCAGGGCCAGGTGCCCGCCCGCCGAGGCCCCGGTGACGACGATCCGATGCGTGTCCACGTTGTATTTGCCGGCGTTTTTGAAGAACCACGCCGCCGCGTCCAGGGCGTCATTCACGGCGGCCGGGGCAGGCGCGACGGGGGCCAGCCGGTATTCGACGTTGCAGACGACGTAGCCCTGCTGGAGATACGGCAGGCAGAAGGAGTGCATCATCGTCTCCTTGCTGCTCCGTATCCACCCGCCGCCGTGGAACATGATCACGCCGGGCCGCTTGCCGGGCTTTGCCGGAGCGGGCGTCGTAGGCTGCATGACGTCCAGCACTGTCTGCGGGTACTTGTCGTAGGGGAGGTTCTGCTCGATTGTGTATGCAGGGGGCGCAGCGGGCACGGTCGGGGCGGGAGGCATCACGCCCTGGGCCGGACAGATGCGGGCCGACAGGGCGAGCAGGGCGATGAGCGGCAGAGCCGCCAGACAGCGGGCGCGGGACATGAGGAGCCTTTCAAGCGATCCGGCGCTGAACCGCCGGTCTAAACGGATGGGCCGCCCGCCTCGGGGCTTTGGAAAGAAAATGAGGCGGGAGAAGAGGGCGCGCATCAGGAAAGCGCGGATCAGGAAAGAGGGCGCGGCAAGCGGCGCCCCTACGAGGTCCAGACGGCGTGGCCCGGCAGCACTCTCCGACAATCCCCTCCGAAGCCCCGAAGGGGCGGCCCACCGGCGAAGCCGGGAGGAGACCGGCGGTTTAGCGCCGGGTCCTTCGTGCGCCGGGCCTTCAGCCCGCGCTCTCCGCCTTCAGGTCCAGGTATGCCAACTCCTGCGGGGTCAGCTTGATCTCCTGGGCGGCGGCGTTGGCGGCGAACTGCTCGGGGGTCAGGCTGGAAATCAGCGTGAACAGGTTGAGCGGCTGGCTCATCGAGAAGGCGAGGGCGATCTGGGCGACGCTCAGGCCCTTCGCCGAGGCCAGCTCGCGCGCCCGGTCCAGGCGCTGGAAATTGGTCTCGCCGCAGTAGCACTTGATGCAGAGCTGGGCGAAGTAGTTGTCGGCGGCGAACGTGTCCAGGTTGTCCCGGTGGTAGATGTCCGAGAAGAAGCCGCCGGCCATGCTCGACCAGGGCATGACGGCGATGCCGGTCCGGGCGTAGTAGTCCCGCGCCTCCTGCCCCTGCGGGCCGCTAATGCTGATGCAGCCGGCCCACGGCTCCTCGTACATCTCCGCCAGGCTGAAGTTCGGGCTGGTGACGGCGAACGGAGTCAGGCCGTGCGCGGCGGCATAGTCGTTGGCCTCCTTGATGCGCTGCCAGGACCAGTTGGAGCCGCCATAGGCCCCGATGCGCCCGGCTTTTTTGTGACCGTCCAGGGCCTCCACGATGGGGCCGACCGGGACGGAGGGGTCGTCGCGGTGCAGGACATACAGGTCGAAGTAGTCCAGCCCCTGCCGCTTCATGGACTCGGTCATGTCCGATTCGATGTCCTCGGGCGTCACCCGGTTGTGCCCATAGGGGTGCGCGCCTTTGGCGAGGATGACGACCTTGTCGCGGGCATCTCGCTCGCGCACCCACCGTCCCAAGGTGGACTCGTTGCCCTCGCCGTAGCAGTGGGCGGTGTCGAAGGTGTTGACGCCGTGTTCCATGGCGAGGTCCAGCAGGGCGAAGGCCTGGGCGGGCTTGCTGGCATCGAAGACGGTGTTGGCCGTTCCCTGGACGAGACGCGAGACCGGCTTGGTGACGCCGGGTACGTTGCCGTACTGCATGGGTGTTTATCCTTTGGTTTGAGACTTCTTCGGTGTAGACTTCTTCATCGCCGCTTCTTCTTGGACCGCTGTTTGGACCGCTATCTGGAAGATGATGCGCCACATCGCCCTAAGATGCCGGAACCCGGCCCGCCACTGACCCCGCGCGAAGCTGACCCGCGCCAATTGGAACCATCCCCGCTGGTTGTAGGGGTGGAGGACCGTCGCCCGCTCGAAGGCCGCCACAGCCGCCTCCCGATGCCCAAGTCTCCATTCGCTGTGGCCCAGCACGAACCACTGGGCCGGCTCTACCGTCGGATGACTGACTATGGCGCGCGCCACCTCCCGCGCTTCTTCCCAGCGCTTCAGACGGTTCAAAGCCAGCCCGATGTAGGTCTGCACGAACTGAGGGTCGGAGGTGTCGGGCAGAGCGAGGCGGTAGCAGGTGAGGGCGCGCTCCCAGCGGCCCTCGGTCGCCGCCAACCTGCCGTAAGTCAACTGACGCTGCCATTCGGGGGCCGTCTCCGCCCGGAGCCGACTCGCCTCCCGCAGAGCCTGCTTCTGCGCCCGCCGCGCCTTGGGCGAGCCTCCCTTGTTGCCGTATGCCGACGCCAGGGCTGACTGAAAGCTGCCGTTTTCAGGCTCGCGCCGCACCGCCTCTTTCAGCTCAGTGATCGCCTGGCTTATCAGCCCCAGATGGATGCACGCCCCACCGGCATAGTAATGGGCATATGCCGAATAGTCCGGGCGTGTCTTGATCTCCTCGCAGACGGCCAGGCACGCCCCCGGCATCTGCGCCTGATAAAGCTCATAAGCCTCTTGCAGCAGTTCGTACTCGTCTTTCATTCCGTGCCTGGTGGTGATATGCTAACGGACGCCGACAGCCTCCCGGTGGGTCGCCGGGGCGGGGGCGTTCCCCTTGTCGACGAAGCGGGCGATGCGGCGCAGGGCTTCTTCTATTTTGGCGAGGCTGGTGGCGTAGGAGATGCGGATGTGGCCCTCCCCGCCGATGCCGAAGGCGGTGCCGGGGACGACGGCGACGTGTTCCTCGAACAGCAGCCGCTCGGCGAACTCCTCGGACGTCATCCCCGTGGCCCGGATGCTGGGGAAGGCGTAGAACGCGCCCGAGGGCATGTGGCATTCCAGGCCCGCCGCGTTCAGGCCGTCCACAACCAGGCGGCGGCGCTGGTTGTACTGGCCCACCATGTCACGCACGGCCGGTTCGCCGCTCTTCAAAGCCTCGATGGCCGCCTTCTGGCTGGTCGTCGGGACGCACATGATGGTGTACGAGTGGATCTTGTACATGGCATTCAGCAGGGCGGGCGGCGCGCAGACATAGCCGACGCGCCAGCCGGTCATGGCATAGGCCTTGGAAAAGCCGTTCAGCAGGACCGTCCGCTCCCACGCGCCCGGCAGGGAGGCGACGCAGGTGTGCGCGCCGTCATAGGTCAGCCGGTCGTATATCTCGTCGCTGATGAGGTACAGGTCGTGCCGGACGGCGAAGTCCACGATCTGCTGCAAGGCCGCGCGCGGCATGGTCGCGCCGGTGGGGTTGGAGGGGTAGCCCAGCACGATGGCCTTGGTGCGCGGCGTAAGTGCGGCTTCCAGTTGGGCGACGGTGACGCGGAACTCGTCTTCCATCGCCGTGCGGATGCCGACCGGGACGCCCCCGGCGAGGCTGATGCAGGGCTTGTAGGAGACGTAGCACGGCTCCGGCACGATGACCTCGTCGCCGGGATCAAGGATGGCCCGCATGGCAAGGTCCATGCCTTCGGAAACGCCGACCGTGACCAGGATCTCATCTTCAAAGCGGTAGCGGACGCCGTACAGGTTCTCCAGATGCCGCGCGATGAGCTGCCGCAGCTCCAAGATGCCGTAGTTGCTGGTGTAGGTGGTCTGCCCGCGCTCCAATGAATAGATGGCGGCCTCGCGGACGGCCCAGGGCGTGGCGAAGTCCGGCTCGCCGACGGAGAGCGAGATGACGTCCTGCATCTGCGCGGCGATGTCGAAGAACTTGCGGATGCCTGAGGGCGGCAGGTCCCGCGCGATGCGCGACAGGGTCAATTTCGAGGTTTGTTGAGGGGAGTGGTTGGCTTCGTTGCTCATGGTGATTCTCTTGCGCCGGCTCTATCGCTCATGCCGGCTTTATCCGGTCAGCCTGATGGTTCCGTAATCTTCGATGGCGACCTCAAGCAGCTTCAAGAAGTCTTGTCCTGCCGGCTCCGCCAGTTCGCCGGAGAGGGCGTAGCGGTGGCGGGCCGGAGTGGAAACCGCTTCGCCGCTCACCCAAGGGTACTCGGCATTCTCGGGCGTCCGCTCGCGGTCCACGGCGGGTGCCAGTCTTTCAACGCCGACGGCCAAACCACGCGCATAGCGCTCGATGTGCCGCCGCTTCGCTTCGCGCGAATGGTAGTATTCCCTAAGGTGCCGCGCCTTCAAGAAGCCCAGGATGAACTTGGAGAAGACAACGTGGCTGTAGAGGTCATCTTCGGCGAATGACTCCGTATCCCTCAGCCGATACGCCTTGGCGATCTTCTCGCAGGCCATTTGCAGGAAGTGGAGCCGATGGCACTCTTCCACGTCACGCAGATGAACGCTGTAGACAGCGAAGTCGGACCGGCTCTGCTCCGCGTAAGCGTCTGCTAACCGATTCTTGATCTCGTCCGGGATACGGGGAGCCGCTTGCGTCCGCTGTAGGGGACACTCGGCAAGCGAACACTGGCCCTTGACCTGCGCCATCTTCTGCCCTCCTGGCCCCAAGGGGCGGGTGCCGGAAACACAAACGAGTGATCCAAGCTCCACCCATGCGGCAGCGGGATCTCGCCCCGCCGCACTTGCTCCATCTCCTCGGGCGTGATGGTCGCGATCCTCATATTGTAGGGAATGTCCCCAGCCGGGCCGAACGTGAACGTCATCACATCACCGGAAGCGGGCGTGTCCGGGCTGACCTCCAGGAAATTGATCGGCTCACACGGGTCATCGTCGCGCGGCGTGAACATCCAGAGGGCCTGCGTCATGCGGGGGTCAATCTTGTAGTGCCACTTGACAAGTTCGTGGGCAGCTTCTTCTTTGGTCAGCATCTTCTTTCCCTCCGCTCTACGGCGTCACGACCAGGCGCTGGTCTTCCTCGATCTCGACGAAGAAGTCCTGGTCTTCCTTGTAGCGGCGCAGCAGGAAATGGGTGTCGGTGGCGGTGACGCCTTCCAGGGCGGACAGTTTCTCGGCGACGAAGCGGCCCACGGCGCGCATGTTCTCGCCCTCGACGACGACGCGCAGGTCACTGCCGCCCGAGACGAGCCAGACGCTATGCACCTCGGGGTAGCGGTAGATGCGCTCGGCCACGGCATCAAAGCCGACCTCGCGGGCGGGCAGGACCTTGACGTCAATGAAGGCGAAGACCTTCTCGACGCCCGCCTTCTCCCAGTCCACGATGGTCTTGTAGTGCTTGATGACGCCACGCCGCTCGTACTCGGCGATGGCCCGGCGCACCTCGGCCGGGTCGCGCCCGGTGAGGGTGGCGATGGTGTCGGGGGAGGTGCGGGCGTCGCGGGCGAGGATGAGGAGAATCTCGTCGGGCTGGCGACCTGCCGTGCGGTCCGTCGGTCTGTCGGGCTGGCTCATGGTGGGGTAAGTATGGCACGGGAAGGGGAGGATGTCAAGGCGGGCGCGGTGCACGGGCGATGGGGCAACCCGCCGGGAAGGGCGAACACCGGGAAGGGCGAACACCGGGAAGGGCGAACACCGGGAAGGGCGAACACCGGGAAGGGCGAACACCGGGAAGGGCGAACACAAGGTTCGCCCCTACCAGTCATACCCCTCACTTGCCCGTGGTCAGGAACGAAGGCCGCGTCCCGTCGGCCTCCCACTTGACGTGGCCGTCGGCGAGGGCGTAGTCCGTCCCGCCGTTGTGGCGGCCCGGCATGGGGACAGAGGCACCGGTGTCGGCGGCGTTCTTCTTGCCGGCCGTACTCTCGAACAGCAGGACGGTCGCCGCAGGGTCTTCCAGCGTGGTCATCAGGACGCCGGAAAGGGCGCGGTTGAAGGCGTAGCCGTACTTCAGGTCGGGCGCGGCGGGGTCGCGGAACACGGCCTCGTTCTTGACGTAGGGCAGGATCTCGTCCGCCCACTTGTCGGCGTCGGGCAGCTTCATGTCGTTGTCCTGGATGTACTGGATGATGCCGAGCGAGAGCTGTTTCAGGTTAGACTGACTCGTCGCCTGCCTCGCCTTCTGCATCATCTCCGGGGCGGCCAGGGTGATCGTCTTGATGCCGTCCAGGCGCAGCGCGCCGCCCGCGCCCGCGTCGGCCACGGTCGCGACCTGAAGGGTCTTGACGGTGGACAGCGGCGTCCCGACCTGGTAGGCGCGCACCAGGACGATGGCGGGGTCGTCCGGGGAGGGGCCGAGGGCGCGGAACCTGAAGTGCAGGGCGTCGTGGATGTCGGCGAACAGGGCCACGACGGGCAGGACGCCGGGCGGCAGGGTGCGGAGCATGTCCGGACCGGTGAGCTGCCGGGCGATCTCCTCCCGGTGGTCGGCGGGGTAGTTGGCTTGTGTCTCGGGCGAGAGCAGGGCATAGGCGCGTTCCGCCTGCCCCTGCGCGCGGGCGTCGAGGTACTGCCGCACCAGGGCGACGGCGGGGGTGGGCGCGGCAGCGACGGGAGCGGGGGCGGGGCTGACCGGCGGGGGCTTGGGTGCGGCGGGCTTCTGGGCCGTGGATGTCTGCGTCGCGGGCTTGTGAGCCGTGGGCTTCGCCACGGCGGCGGGGCCGAGCAGCAGGGCGGCCCCGAGGCAGCAGAGGGCGGCGGATCTGGCAGTGACAGTGACGGCAAACGTCGCGTTCATGGCGATCTCCTTGACCGGTGGGATGTCTTGTCTTATTATACTACCATTACGCAAATCGTGCAAATCGGCTGGCCACCGGGCGTGTCGTGAAACGATTTTCTAGGAACTATCATACCTCGTTCGTTGTTATTGATAACAGCAGACAACGGAAAATGAACGAGAAGGGGCGGTATAAATCATGCGGATACAGTCTTCGATGCTGGTGCATCTAGGTTTCGGGAAGTATGTGCGGTCGGACCAGGTGACGGCGGTCCTGCCCATCGAGCAGGACCGGGGGCCGGGGCGGCGGACCTTCGTCCATGTGCAGGGGCAGGCCGACCCCGTGGTCGCCTCGCGGTCGGAGGACGCCCTGGTGCGCGATCTGGTGCAGGAGCCGAAGGAGATCACGCAGTCGCGGCAGCAGCAGGAGATCCTGCGGGACCTATTGCAAGACCTGGGCAGCATCAACGCCACGGTCAAGCGGATCGCCCGCGACGAGGGCGGCCTGGACCTCGACAAGCTGGAGCGGCGCATCCGCGAGGTGGTCGAGGATTAGTGGAAAAAAGAAGGCCCGGCGCTTGCGCGCCGGGCCTTTCGCCGTCGGGGGTTAAGCCTTCTTCTTGCGCTTGGCGGCGACGACCATCCCGCCGAGGCCCAGGGCCAGCAGCAGGCCCAGGGAGACGGTCGTGGAGGCCTCGGGCACCGGAGCGCCGACCTTTGTCACCGTCAGGTCCAGCATCCCGCCGCCATTGGGGTTGGCGATGTTGGTCAGCTCGAACACGAAGCCGTTCTGGCCCTTGATCGTCCCCGAGATGTTGCTGTCGGGCATCTCGTTGGTGAAGTACTGGGTGAACCCGTTCACGGTGCTGCCGTCCGGCGTCAGTGTGCCGCTGTAGTCCAGGAAGGCGAACTGTGTGCCGGTGCTGCCGGTCCCGGTGAACTGCGTCTGGTCCAGGTCGAAGACCCCCAGGGTGCCCCCGGTCGTAGTCTGACCGGAGACATTGAGCAGGTTGTGGAAGTTGTTGCCGAAGAACGCATCCAGCTCGCCGCCGCTGCCCTGGCTGAAGTTGCCGTTGATGTTCAGGGAGGCGAAGCCGGGTCCGCCGACGACGGGCTGGACGATGCCGCCGTTGTTGATGATGTTGCCGTTGATCGTCTTGGACCCGCCGAGGACACCCCCGTTGAGGGTTTCCGAGGCGTTGAGGACGCCGAACACCTGGGTCAGCCCCGCCGTCTGGGTCAAGCCCTGGGTGAAGTTGACTGTCCCGCCGACCTGGACGGCGACCGTGCCACTGTTTGTGACGTTGCCACTTGTGACGTTAAGGGTGGCCCCATTAGTCGCCTGCGCCGTGCCGGTGTTGTTAAAGGTGGACTGGTTGAGGACCAGGGTGTTGCCGGCGGAATTGGCATTGACCAGGCCGTTGTTAGTCAGTGTCGAGGGCGACGTGTCTTCCGAAACGTGCCCATAGCCCTGGAGCGTCCCCGTGCTGCCGAGGACCAGGTTCGCGTTGTTGCTCAGGCGCAGGCCGTAGCCGTCGCTGTTGACCGTCGCCAGGCTGATGGTCCCGTTCACTTTGTCCGTGCCCAGACTTGCTAGGTAGGCGTTCTGGTTGGCCCCGCCGGTCACGTTCAGGTTGCCGTTGACCGTCGTGCCGTTGAGGACGTTGTTACCGCTGCCGTTGAACACCAAGGCAGTGGCCGCGTCCGTGTTGATCGTCCCCAAAAGTGAGGCCCCGTTGACCTGGATCTGGCCCCCGCCCGAAGCCGTCAGCAGATTGTTTCCGGTCCCGGTGAACGTGCCTGTGATGCCCACGACGCTACCCGCGCCCAATGCCGCCACCGTGGCCCCGGCGGCGTTGTTGGTCGTTCTGTTGAGTGAGAGCGTGCCGCCGTTCGTCGCCTCCGCCGTGCCGGCGTTGTTGAAGGTGCTCTCGGTCATCGTCAGCGCCGTCGTGCTGTTGTTGGCGTTGACCAGGCCATTGCTGGTGAAGGTCGAGGGCGACGTGTCCTCCGAGACGTGCCCGAACCCGGTCAGGCTGCTGCCGCTGTTAAGCACCAGCGTCGCGTTGTTGCTCAGGCGCAGCCCGTAGCCGTCGCTGTCGACCGTCCCCAGCGTGATCGCCCCGTTCACCGTGTCCGTCCCCAGCATCTGAAGGAAGGCGTTCTGGCTGGCCCCGTTGGTCACGTTGAGGTTGCCGTTGACCGTCGTGCCGTTGAGGACGTTGTTGCCACTAGGATTGAAGAACAGCGCCGTCGCCGCGTCGGTGTTGATCGTCCCCAGCAGCGAGGCCCCGTTGACCTGGATCTGCCCCCCGCCCGAAGCTGTCAGCAGGTTGGTGGCGCTGCTGCCCGTGCCCGTGAAGACGCCCGTGATGCCCACCAAGCTGCCCGCCCCGACGGCCTTGACCATGCCGCTGTTGTTGGTCGTTCTATTGAGTGAGAGCGTGCCGCCGTTCGTCGCCTCCGCCGTGCCGGCGTTGTTGAAGGTGCTCTCGGTCATCGTCAGCGCCGTCGTGCTGTTGTTGGCGTTGACCAGGCCATTGCTGGTGAAGGTCGAGGGCGACGTGTCCTCCGAGACGTGCCCGAACCCGGTCAGGCTGCTGCCGCTGTTAAGCACCAGCGTCGCGTTGTTGCTCAGGCGCAGCCCGTAGCCGTCGCTGTCGACCGTCCCCAGCGTGATCGCCCCGTTCACCGTGTCCGTCCCCAGCATCTGAAGGAAGGCGTTCTGGCTGGCCCCGTTGGTCACGTTGAGGTTGCCGTTGACCGTCGTGCCGTTGAGGACGTTGTTGCCACTAGGATTGAAGAACAGCGCCGTCGCCGCGTCGGTGTTGATCGTCCCCAGCAGCGAGGCCCCGTTGACCTGGATCTGGCCCCCGCCCGAAGCCGTCAGCAGATTGTTTCCGGTCCCGGTGAACGTGCCTGTGATGCCCACGACGCTACCCGCCCCCACCGCCGCCACTGTGGCCCCGGCGGCATTGTTGGTCTTATTATTGAGCGAGAGTGTGCCGCCGTTCGTCGCCTCCGCCGTCCCCTTGTTGTTGAAGGTCGTCTGGTTAAAGATCAGGGTGTTGCCGGCGGAGTTTGCGTTGACCAGGCCGTTGTTGATGAGCGTCGAGGGTGATGTGTCTTCGGAGACATGCCCATAGCCCTGGAGCGTGCTCGTTCCGCCCAGCACCAGGGTGGCGTTGTTGCTCAGGCGCAGGCCGTAGCCGTCGCTGTTGACCGTCGCCAGGCTGATGGTCCCGTTGACCGTGTCTGTGCCCAGCAGCGCCAGGTACGCGCCGTTGCCGGCCTGCGTCATGTCCAGGTTGCCGTTGAGCGTCGTGTTGTTGAAGAGGTTGCTGCCGTTGTTGCCGATCACAAGAGCCGTGGCCGCGTCGGTGTTGATCGTCCCCAGCAGCGAGGCCCCGTTGATCTGGATCTGGCCCCCGCCCGAGGCCGTCAGCAGGTTGCCGCTGGCCGCCGTGCCCGTCCCGGTGAACCTACCGGTGATGCCCACAACGCTGCCCGTTCCGCTGCCGTTGTTGCCGACAGCCTTGATCATGCCGCTGTTGTTGGTCGTGTTGTTGAGTGACAGGGTGCCGCCGCCCGTCGCCTCCGCCGTGGCTCCGGCGGCGTTGTTGAAGAAGGACTGATTGAAGATCAGCGCCCCGCCGGTCGCGTTGACCAGGCCGTTGTTGGTGAGCGTCGAGGGCGACGTGTCCTCCGAAACGTGCCCGTAGCCCACCAGACTGCTGCCGCTGTTGAGGACCAGGGTGGCGTTGTTGCTCAGGCGCAGGCCGTAGCTGTCGCTGTTGACCGTCGCCAGGCTGATGGTCCCGTTGACCGTGTCTGTGCCCAGCAGCGCCAGGTACGCGCCGTTGCCGGCCTGCGTCATGTCCAGGTTGCCGTTGAGCGTCGTGTTGTTGAAGAGGTTGCTGCCGTTGTTGCCGATCACAAGAGCCGTGGCCGCGTCGGTGTTGATCGTCCCCAGCAGCGAGGCCCCGTTGATCTGGATCTGGCCCCCGCCCGAGGCCGTCAGCAGGTTGCCGCTGGCCGCCGTGCCCGTCCCGGTCAAGCTGCCGGTGATGCTCACGACACTGCCCGCGCCGGTCGCCTTGATCATGCCGCTGTTGGTGTTGGTGTGGCTGAGTGACAGGGTGCCGCCGCCCGTCGCCTCCGCCGTGGCTCCGGCGGCGTTGTTGAAGAAGGACTGATTGAAGATCAGCGCCCCGCCGGTCGCGTTGACCAGGCCGTTATTGATGAGCGTCGAGGGCGACGTATCCTCCGAGACATGCCCGTAGCCTTGAAGCGCACCCGTGCTGCCGATGACCAGGGTGGCATTGTTGCTCAGGCGCAGGCCATAGCTGTCACTGCTGACCGTCGCCAGGTTGAGTGCCGCGTTCACCGTGTCGGTTCCCAGCATCGCCAGATAGGCACCGTTGCCGGCCTGCGTCATGTCCACATTGGCGTTGACGATGGTATTGCTGAGGCTGTTGCTGCCATTGTTGGCGACTACCACGGAGGGCGCGGGCTGGCCGCTTTGCTGGACGCCGGCCTTGAGGGTGAAGTTGTTGACCTGGCCGCCGTTGAGGGTGAAGATGTTGTTGACTTGGAGCGTGCTGGCCGCATTCGCCTTGTTGCCGGTGAACGTGCCGCCGTTGAGGGTGAAGGCACCGTCGCTGAGGAAGCTGTTAACGGTCGTGCCCTGGCCCAGGGTCATGGCGGCAGTGGTGAGGTTCTGGGCGTCGTCTCCCGCGCCGGGGTAGGAGGCCGGCAGGTTGTTGAGGGTCCAGTTCGAGGGGTTGGAGAACCAGTCCCCCGGCACGCCGTTCCAGGAGTAGGTGGCGGCGCGGGCGGGCTGGGCGGACGCCAGCCCCAGCCCGAGCAGGCCGGCGGCGACGCCCGCGCTGCGGAGGCGGCTGCCGCGCCCGAGGAGCCGGCGGCGGATGGTGATGCGCGCGGGCGGCGCGGGGGCGGCCTTGCGGTGAAGGAATGACGGAAGCGACATGAGCGGTTCTCCTTACTAATCCCCCATTGGTGTGGGGCTTCTTGGGTGTGGGCCACGGCGAGTCCTGCGGAACTCGTGACAAGATGGCAATAATGGAAATTATAGGCGCCACGCCCTCCCCTGTGGGGGCGCGAGGCGGCCGACCGGACATCGTGTACGGCTTCATTGTACAGGGCTACCGTTACAGCACCGTTAAATCAGTGTGAACCAGCATACAGCCGGGCGAGAAAACGGCAAAAAACCGGCATATTTTACAGTGAATCCATCCGCGGCATCGTTGTTTCGTGTAGAATAGAGACGAGCGGGCGGCGGCGCGCGTCAAACGCTCGCGCCATTGTAGCAAGCCGACGCGCCCGATACAATGCCCTATTAGGGTAAGATTTTGACGTTGGTGTTCCGGCCCACCCTTCGTTTGTTTCTGGGCCGCTGTCACGGGAATAAAGATGCACCTGACATACCGGCCCGCCGCGGCGCAGGACGTGGAGGCCTGCCTGGAGATGCTGCCGCCCGGCTTCGCCTGTCCGGACTCGCTGCGCGCGCGGATGGCAGAGGCCTGGCGGAGCTGGCTGCGGGAGGGCGTCATGCAGATGACGGTCCTGGAGGACGGCGACCGCCCGCCGGGCGCGCGGCGGATCGCCTTCGGCAACAGCGTGTTCGTCGGGGAGGCGTTTGCCGAGGAGGCCAAGACGAGCCTGCCCCCGCCGCTGGGCGCGCAGGTCGTCCGCCGGTGGCGCGAGGGCCGCTCGCCGGTGCTTGGCCTGCCCGCCGTCCGGGCGGCGAACTCGGGGCCGGGTCTGACCCTGCTGATCCTGCACATCGGCTGGGTGCCCGCGCTGCCCGACGAGGAGGTCCGGTGGGCGAAGGGCAAGCTGCTGGAGGCCATGCTGTTCTTCTTCAGCGGCTACAAGCTGAGGGAAGTGCTGCAAGAGGTCTATTCGGAGGAGGAGCGGCAGCGGGGGCTTGCGGTCGGGGCGCGGGTCAAGAACGACCACGCGGCCTTCTACGAGGCCCGCCCCGACCTGCTGCCGCCGCCCGAGTGCCGGCCCTACCTGATCGGGGGCAGCCGCGAGGAGACGGCGGACGGCAGCTACCTGTCGCCGCTGTTTTTCTACAGTCCGCCACGGTTCTTCTTCAAGACGGGGGAGCAAGAGGTGCTGCGCCTGGCCCTGCTGGACCGGAGCGACGAGGAGGCGGCGGACGGCCTGAGCGTGTCGCCGTCCACCGTGCAGAAACGCTGGCGGACGGTCTACGAGCGCGTCGCCGCCGCCGAGCCGGGCTTTTTCCCCGCCGAGGGCGGCGCGGGCGCCCCGTCGGCGCGCGGGGCGGCGAAGCGTCGGCACCTGCTGGCCTACCTGCGCGCCCACCCCGAGGAGCTGCGGCCGGTCAGCCCGCCGAAGGCGAGGCCGGGTAAGGCCTGATTCATCTTATGGACACACCCTGGCGATTCCAGATGCTCGGCAGACTGAGCGCGGCGCGCGGCGACCGGGTCATCACCCGGTTCGCCTCGTCGCGGGCGGCGGCCCTGCTGGCGCGGCTGGCCCTCTTCCCGAGCCGCGCCCACCCGCGCGAGGAGCTGGCCGGGCTGCTGTGGCCCGGCGCGGAGCTTGACGCCTGCCGCCCCCGGCTGCGGGTCGTCCTGGCCTCCCTGCGCCGGCAGCTAGAGCCGCCCGACGTGCCGCCCGGAAGCGTCCTGGTCGCCGACCGGAGCGCCATCCGCCTCCACCCGGACGCCTTCGGCTCGGACGTCGCCGAGTTCGAGGCCGCGCTCCGGGACGCGGGCCGCGCGCCGACCCCCGCCGGGGAGCGGGAGGCGCTGGACCGGGCGGTCGCGCTGTACGGCGGGGAGCTGCTGCCCGGCTTCTATGACGAGTGGGTGCTGGCGGAGCGGGAGCGGCTGGACTCGCTCCATGAGCAGGCCTGCGAGCGGAGGCAGGCCCTGCCCGCGCCGGACGGCGCGGCGGCGGGGCCGGAAGGGGAGACCACCGACCCGGACCTGCGCGGCTTCCCGCTCCAGTTCACCCGGTTCTTCGGGCGCGAGGACGAGTCGGCCCAGGTGGCCGACTGGCTGCGGTCCCCTGCCACACGGCTGGTGACGCTGACCGGGCCGGGCGGGGCGGGCAAGACGCGGCTGGCCGCCCACGCCGCCCGCGCGGCGTCGGGAGGCTTCCCCGGCCCGGTCTGCTTCGTCCCGCTGGCGGATCTGGCCGAGGCGTCCCTGCTCTGCGACGCCGTGCTGGGCGCGCTGGGCCTGCCGCGCGCGGCCACGCCCGGCCCGCTGGAGCAGGTCGTGGCCGCCCTGTCGGCCCAACCGCCCGCCCTGCTCGTGCTGGACAACTTCGAACACCTGGTCGGGCGCGGTGCGCCCCTGGTGTCCGCGCTGCTGACCCGCCTGCCCGCCCTGACCTGCCTGGTCACCTCGCGCCGTCGGCTCGCCCTGCCCGGCGAGCGCGAGTTCCCCGTGCCCCCCCTGCCCCAGCCGGACGCGGACGCGGCGGCCTCCGTCGTCGCCCGCGCGCCCAGCGCGCAGCTCTTCGTGGACCGCGCCCAGGCCGCCCGCCCCGACTTCCAGCTCACGCCCGGCAACGCCGCCGCCGTGGCCGCCTTGTGCCGGACCCTGGAAGGCCTCCCACTCGCCATCGAGCTGGTGGCGGCGCGGGCGATGACCCTGACCCCCGCCCAGATGAACGAGCGCCTGGCGCAGCGGTTCGCCCTGCTGACCAGCCGGCGCGGGGACAAGGGGACGCGGCACCGGTCGCTGTGGGCGGCCCTGGAATGGAGCCACGACCTGCTGCCCCCAGACCTAGGCCGGTTCTTCGCGGGCCTATCCGTCTTCCGGGGCGGCGGCACCGCCGAGGCGGCCCGGTCGGTCTGTGAGCAGCCCCAGGCGGTGGAGTTCCTGACGCAGCTCCGGGAGCGGTCCCTGCTGGTCATGGAGGACGTCAGTGAGGGCGGGTCGGAGGCGCGGCGGTTCCGGCTGCTCGAGACCCTGCGCGAGTTCGCCGCGGAACACCTGCCCCCCGAGGAGCGCCGCCCGCTCGCGCGCCGCCACGCCGACCACTTCCTATCCCTGGCCGAAGAAGCCGCGCCGCACCTGACCGGGCCGGATCAGGGCCTCTGGCTGGACCGGCTCGAGTCCGACCACGAAAACCTGCGCCGCGCCCTGGCTTATTGGCTTGAGGACGATGAGGGCGGGGACGAGGCGCTGAGGCTGTGCGGCGCGCTGTGGCGCTTCTGGGCCGTGCATGGGCACTACGCGAGCGGCCGGTCCTCGATCGAGAAGGCTCTAGCCCGCCCCGGCGGGCCGGCGGAGGCGCGCGCCCTGGCCGCGAACGGCGGGGGCAACCTGGCCAGCGAGCAGGCCGACTACGCCGCCGCCGAGGCCTGGTATGGGGAGAGTCTGGCGATCCTGCGAGCGTCGGGCCACACGGCGGGGGTCGCCGCCTGCCTGTCCAACCTGGGCCGGGTGGCGATGCACCGGGAGGACTACGACCGGGCGGAGGCGTTGCATGCCGAGGCGCTGGCCCTGCGGCGGGCGGACGGCCACAAGGGCGGCATCGCGTACACGGTGGAGTGCCAGGCGATCGTCGCCCAGCACCGGCGGGACACTGCCCGCGCGCGCGTCCTGCACGAAGAGGCGCTGGCGATCTGGGGGGAGACGGGGAACGACGGCGGGCGGATGTGGGCGCTGGGCAACCTGGCGGAGATCAACGCCGAGGAGGGCGACGATGAGGAGGCGGCGGCCCAGTACGCCGAGGCCCTTCGACTGTGCGTGATGCTGCAAGACCGGCACATGCTTTACAACCTGCTGGGCTGCTTCGCCGCGCTGGCCGCGCGCCGGGGCGATTGGGGCAAGGCCGCCACGCTGGCCGGTGCCTCGGACGGCCTGCGCCGCCGGGCCGGCCTGGGGATGCACGCGAACGACGCCGCCGACCTTCATGCCGCGCTTGCCCCCGCCCGTGCGGGACTGAGCGGTCCCGAGTACGCCGCCGCCTGGGCCGCCGGGGAGGCCATGACGGCGGACCAAGCCGTCGCCTATGCCCTGGAGGACGCCGTGCAGCAGCCATGACATCGGCGGAAGGAATAGGCCCGGCGCATGATGCGCCGGGCCTTTATCGGTTCCCCCTGTCGTCGCCCTACTGCCCGGTGATGGTCAGCGGGACGCTCACGACTATCTTCCCGAGGCTCGCCTGGATCGTCACCGTCTTGGTCGTCGGGCTGGGGTAGGTAGTGAGCGGGAACGTCGCGCTGCTCGCCCCGGCCGGCACGAGTACGGCCCGGTGGAGATGGACCACGGAGGAGTCGCTGCTCGTCAGCCCGACGACGAGGTCGGCGGGCGCAGGCTGGCTGAGAGTAACGGTGGCGGTCGTGACGGCCCCGGCGGGGACCGGGGAGGGGAAGGCCAGGCCGGTCAGGATGAACGCCGGGGTGACCGTCACGGTGACGGTGGCGGGGAGGCTGTCCTGGAGGCCGTCGTTTGAAATGAAGGCGAAGCTGTCCGTCCCACTGAAGCTCAGGGCGGGGGTGTAGATCAGGTTCGTGGCGGACCCGGAGAGTGTGCCGCCTGTAGGGAAGACGGTGATGCCGAAGGAGAGCGGGCGGGAGTAGGGGTCGGCACCGGTCAGCGTGAGGATAACGGGCTGGCCCTGGGAGGTCAAGAGGTTCCGCCCGTAGGCGACCGGGGCGGTGGTCACGAAGTCGTAGGCACCGATGGAAGGCGGGTCCGGCCGGGCGATGCCGTCGCGGTCGGTGGGGTTGGCCGAATCCGGGGTGCCCGCCAGGATGCAGGGCGAGTCGTCCCGGAGGTGCAGGTCGCCGGGATCGCCCGCCCCGCCGGTGTGGACGGGGCGCACGAACAGCGGGTCAATGTCGAGGATGTTCTGGCCGAAGCCGCCGGTCCCGTCGCTGCCGCTGCCCCGGATGTCGCAGGCGGCGGCCTGGACGCTCGCGCCGGGGCTGTCTGCGGTGTCGTTCGCGATCTCGGGGCCGGAGGCGGCGGCGTCGCCGTAGAAGATGTCGTCGTCGAGGTAGAATGTGCCCTGATTGTCGGCCCCTCCACCCAACCCGGTGTCGTTGGAGCCGCCGTTGGGCAGGGCCGCATTGGCGCTGACGGTACAGCCGGTCAGGAGCAGAATGCCGTCGCTGTAAACGCCGCCGCCCGCCCCGCCCGGCCCGCCGTTGTCGGCGCTGCCGCCGTAGGCATTGTTACCTGTGATCACGCAGGCGGACAGGGTCAGCTGGCCATCGTTATAGACGCCGCCGCCCGCCCCGCTGTTGCCGCTTTCGCTGCCGGTGGCGGCGTTGCCGCTGAGGGTGCAGGCCGTCATGATCCCCGAACTACTGCTGTAAAGGCCGCCGGCATAGAAGGCGGCATTGCCGCTGAAGGTGCAGCCGCTCACCCTCAGCAGGGTGGCGCTGTAAACCGCGCCGCCCGCGCCCTCGCCCGCGCTGTTGCCGCTGAAGGTGCAGCCGTCCGCCGTCAGGTATCCGCCGCAGTAGACCGCGCCGCCGTAGGTGGCACCGTTGCCGCTGAAGGCGCAACCGGTCAGAGCCAGATTCCCGGCGCTGTAGACCGCGCCGCCCGCTCCGCTCGTGACGCCGTTGGGGTCGTTGAGGGCGGTGCCGTTCTGGAGGGTCAGCCCGGAGAGCGTGACCTGGACGTCGGGCGCGGGGACGCTGAACAAGCGGGAGGCACCGCCGCCGTCTATCTGGACGACGCCCACGCCCGGCCCGAGGATAACCATGGAGGCCGACAGGTCAAGTTCCGACTGGAGCGCGATGACGCCCGCGACTCCGGGGGCGAAGACGATCAGCGAGTTGGGGTCGTCGTTTGCGAGGGCGACCTCGCTCCGCAGCGTGCCCACACTGCCGTCGTCGAGCGTGCTGGTGACCGTGTAGGTGCTGGCGGCCTCGGCGGGGCGCGGTGCCCGCAGCAGGGCGCAGGACAGCAGCAGGGACGCCAGGAGGCCGACATAGCGCAGGCTTTTCCGTGGGGATTTATTCATAGTTAGATCGTGTTTTTCCTGCGAGTGTGGCCGGGTGACGGAGTTCACCCGGATTTTTGGGCGCGTGGTGTCAGAGGCTAACCCTGCACAAGTCGTGCCAAAACAGTAGTTTCACTGTGATTCGGCGGAAATCCTTTGCCGGATGTGGCACTCTGTTCGGCGGGCGGAGTCAGAAAGTGGGCGCCTAGCATTACGCATGAAAATGCTGTCCGCCCTCACGCGGGGGGCGGACGGCGTCTGTTCAAGGGAGTCCGGGCGGCCGCCTACCGGGCGGTGTCACAAGGCCAGGGAATGCCCTCCGCCCAGAAGATACGGCAGGCGCAGGCCGCCGCACAGACCGCCATCAGGACCGGGGCCTCCGGCGAGACGAAGCGTAGGGGATTGTTCTCGATTAGAGGCAGTACGGGCACGATTAAAGGCAGTATGAGCGGGTTGGGGCCTGCCACGGGGAGTGTGCAGTGCCCTCCGGGAAGATTTTCCCGTCGCTGAGCGTTTCTACTAAGTTTGACCTCCCCCGATGTCCCGATGTGATCTGCTGTCACAGGCCGTTAGGGATAGTAGGCTGCGCCGGTGGAAATGACCGAGTATTACTGGAACGAGTTGAGGCTGGACTGGGTCTTGTCCCGGTGGGCGCTCAGGTCGGAGTCGATCACGGAGGCGAGGGCCGGGATGCTGCTGAGTTTGAGCTTGCCGTCGGTGTCGTCAGTAATTGGTCGGGGACGGGGATGTCGGCGAATGCGGCTTGAGGTTGATGCGACGGAGGACACACGGCAGGAAAGGCCCGCCGTGGGCGCGGCACCTGGGCGAAGCCCTTATCGGGCTGCGCGGCGCAGGGCGTCGAGCGCCGGCTCCCAGGCAGCGGCGGTGCGGGTCAGACGCGCCTCACTGCCGTCGTCGGCAGAGCAGATCAGGCGCACGAACAGGGAGTGGCCCGTCTCGCCGGTCAGCCGGTCGCGCATGGCCAGCAGCCGGCCCCACTGGTCACGCCCCGCCCCACTCCGCAGCGTCGGCTGGCCGGGCCACCAGTAGAGGACCTGCCGGCGCTCGCCGAGGCGCGTGGTGGCCGTCAGGAGGAAGGCGTCCTGCGCGGTCCCCGGCAGGCGCACGACCTGAAGCGGGCTGAGGGCGAAGCCCTGGGCGGGCAGGCAGACGTTGGGATCGTGGAAGTCGGAGTAGTCGCGCGCCGTCAGCAGCAGCGACTGGACGGAATGGCCCTGCCCGTCTTTCCAGTCGCGCTGGAGGAGGTGGGCGGTCGGCAGAATGGGCGTGTCGGCGTTCGTCTCCGCGACGCAGGTCCATCCACCGAGCGCCCGAGGGAAGGACGCGATGGGGGCGGGCCGCAGGACGGCGGTGCCGAGGCGCGGAACCGCCCGGCCGGCGAGGGCGGCGGCGGCGGCCAGAAAGACGCAGGCGGCGGGCAGCAGGTTCAGCGATAGAACTGAATGCTTCGGCATCCCAGCCCCTTTCCCACCCACGTCAGCAGCACGAAGGAGACGACGACGACGAACACTTCGGCCCCGTCATGGGCGGCATGCAGGGCGCGCGTCCCGCCCGCAGAGCCGATCAGTACCAGGGCGAGGATGCGGAGGACGTTGACGGCCAGGGCGACCGGCGGGACGGCCAGGACAAGGGCGAGGCGGCGCGGCCAGGGCAGGGCGTACACATAGCCGTAAAAGACGGCGAAGGCCAGCAGGGTTGTCAGCTTCTTGAAGCCGCTGCACTCCTGGGCCACTTCAACGGTCAGGGCCGGGGTGACGATGTCGAAGCCATCCTGAACGGCAGGAATTCCCAGCAGGGTCAGGGCCTGCGTCGTGCCCGCCGTGCTGGCGCGCTGGATGGCGGCGGCGGCGGGCAGGGTCACGGCGGTCGGGACGGGGGCGAGGAAGGCCAGGAACAGGATCGGGAAGCGCAGCACGCGCCACAGGGCGGGGCCGTGCAGGGCGAGGACAGCCCCGGCGAGGACGGGCACGAGCGACAGCAGCGGGAACCAGCGCAGGCGCAGCAGGTAGGCGGCCGTTTCCAGCAGCAGGCCCGCGCCGAGCAGCCACACACCCGCGTGGGCGGGGGCAGGCCGGCAGGCGCGGGCCTTGCCCCGCAGCATCCAGACCAGGCCCAGGGCGATGGGCAGGATCAGGACGCCGTGTTCGCTGGACCCGTCGCCGCCCCACTGCCGGGCGGCCTCGGCCAGCGGCGGGGCGTAGATGACGGCCAGCAGCAGTGCCAGCAGGGACGCCGGCAGCAGGCCGGGCTTGGGCAGGGCGCACGCCGGCGGCGGGAGGATGTCAGGCCGGGCGCTCTCGGTCATGCCTCCCGCCTCGGTCATGCCTCCCGTCACTGGGTCGCCTGCGGCAGCAGCGGCCCGACACGCGGGTCAAAGACGCGGATGCTGGCCCCGCGCGCGAACCGGGCATAGTCGGCGTCCTCCTGGCGACCGGACCGCGCCTGACCCAAGGCAGCGGCCAGGGCGGCGCGGCAGTCATCCCGGACGTCGGCGTAAGGCCGGACGGCGGCGGGCGTCCTGCTGAGGCAGCGGATGACCCACCAGAGGCCGCCGATGCGGTCCGGCCCGGACGTCTGGCCCGGCGCAAGGGCGAACAGGGCCGGCTCCAGGCCGGGGACGCGGCCCGCCCGCGTCCGCCCGCGCGCGACCGGCGGCAGAGTCCCGCCCGCGCGCCGGCTGAGGTCGTGGCTGTACTGGAGGGCGACGTCGGAGAAGGCGACGCCGGTGTCCAGCAGCGCCCGCGCCTTGCGGCCCTCCTCCTCGGTCGGGGTGACGATGACCGACACGGAAACCGTCTCGGGCGCATAGAAGCGGGCCTGTGGGTTGGCGGGGTCGGCATTGCGCCGGTAGAAGTCCTTCATCTGGGACTCGGTGGGAACCGCCCCCTGGGCCGCAAGCGCCTCGCGCGCCAGGCTGACGCGCAGAGCGCCCCGGACGGCGTCCGGCGTCAGGCCGAGGGACGCGGAGCGCGCGGCGAAGCCGGGGGCGGCGGCGAGCAAGGCGTACCGCGCCTGCACGGCCGCGTCACCCGGCAGCAGCCCCTTCCGGCGGGCGTACTGCGTTTGCAGCTCCTCGTCGATTATCTGGTGCAGGACTGCGCCCCGCGTCGCCGTGTCCAGCCGGGCCTCGTAGTCGGCGCGGCGGATGACCACGCCGTTGACCGAGACGAGGGCGTCCAAAGCGTGGGCGCGCTGACGCATGACTAGCGCGCCGCCCGCCGCCCCGGCCACCAGGGTCAGGGCCAGCAGGCCGGCCAGGGCCGGGCGCGTCAGGGACAGGCGCGGCACGGCCCGCTTGGGCGGCGTCATCGTCCACCGGGCGGACGACGTTCCACCCTGGGGGAGGGGGGATTTCATGTCTTGCGCCTTGCCTTACTCCGCGCCCGCCGCCCCGCGCGCCTGGCCCCGGCGGGCGCGCAGGGCGCCCACGCCGAACAGGCCCATCAGGAGGCCCAGGCTCGTCACCGTCCCGAGTTCCGGCGTCGCCGAGGGCGCGCTGGTCGTCGTGTAGGTCTTGCCCGACGTGTACCCGAAGTTTTGCGCGGAATAAGTACCGTCCGCCGCGCGCGTCAGCAAGAAAAGGGCACCCCGGTTCGGATCATCGTTGGTCGCCACCTGCGCGGACTGCGTGTTGTCAAAAAGATCGAAGAAAAACTGGTCCGGTGCCCCGCCCGATGCGGCCATGAGTTGCGTGGCGTCCACCTTGAAACTCAGCAGGCTGCCCTGGTTGAAGTCCTGGCTGAACTCGTTAAAGGTCGAGGCAGTCTTGGAACTCAGGGACACCCCCGAGGCGAGATCCCCAGTGACATCCCCGAAGTATCCCGGCGGATTGCTAAGGTTCGCGCTGCCCCCGCCGAACATGAAGCTGCCCACGTTGACGGTGCTGTCGGGTGTGGTGGCACCCTGGTTGAGCTGCAAGTCTATAGCGTAGCTATCTGTGGGGTTCAGCCCCGTCGTGTCCAAGGAGACATCGTAGGTTTGGGCGTGGGCCGTGGCCGCAGCCAGAGCAGACAGGCCGCCCGCGATGGCCGACAGGCGGGCCATCCGGCAGAAATGAGATCGGGTCGTTGAGGACATTGGCTTTCCTTATGATTCGAGACGAGCGGCTTCCGGCGGCTTCGCCCTGAAGAGGCCACGGTTGACCTTCAAGCCCTCATCCAGCCGCAGGAGCGTCTCTGGGGGTCTGATTTGATCGGCGTGGCTGCGGCAGGACAGGCTTGAGTGAGGATTCGTCAATGATAACATGCTGCAAGAATCGTGCCAACTCAGGCCCAGGACGGCTTTAACAATAAAAATGTTCCATGTTGTAGCAGCAACAACGAAATAAGATGGGAAAAGCGGTGCCGAGTGGAGTGCGGGCGGGCACCCGGTGCATGAGCGGCCCGGCGCGTCTGCGCCGGGCCGCCGTTGTCTTTGGTCTGCGTCCCTCGGCTAAGGCACGACTTCCTCGGCGGGCAGCTTGCCGTCTATCATGCGCTCGACGCTTGCGACGCGGTCGTCTTCAGCCAGGTTGATGGCGCGGACGCCCTGGGTGTTGCGGCTGGATGAGCGGATGTCGTCCACGCGGAGCTGGATCGTGATGCCCTCGCGGGTCATGATCAGCAGCCGGTCCTCGGGGCTGACGATCTTGGCGTCCACGATGTCGCCGGTCTTGTCGGACAGCGACATGGTCAGGACGCCCTTGCCGCCGCGCGTCTGAGGGCGATAGTCCTTCAGCGGCGTCCGCTTGGAGATGCCGCGCTCGCCGATCACCAGCAGGTCCAGGGCGTTGTCCACGACGGCCATGCCGACGATCATGTCGTCCGTGGCTTCCGAGAGCGTGATGCCCCGGACGCCGCCCGCCGAGCGCGAGCGCGGGGTCAGGTCGGTCTCGGCGAACCGGATGGACATGCCCTTGCGGGTGACCAGGATGATCTCATCCTCGCCGGAGGTGTGGGCGACCCAGCGCAGGGCGTCGTCCTCCTCGATGTCGAAGACGATCAGGCCGTTGTTGCGGAGGTTGACGAACTCGGCCAGCGGCGTCCGCTTGACCTCGCCGCACTCGGTCGCGAAGAGCAGGAAGCCCTCGACGTCCTTGTACTCCTTCATCGGCACAGTCGCCGTGATCCGCTCGCCGGGCTGGATGTTGATGAGGTTGATGACCGCCGTCCCCATCGCCGTCCGCGAGGTCTGCGGCACCTCATACGCCTTCAGGCGGTAGACGCGGCCCCGGTCGGTGAAGAACAGGATGTAGTGGTGCGTCGTCGCCACGAAGAGGTGTTCGATGCTGTCTTCTTCCTTGATGGACGCCCCGATGCGCCCCCGCCCGCCCCGGTGCTGGGTCGGGAATGTCTCCTTGGGGACCCGCTTGATGTAGCCGTCGCGGGTGATCGAGACGATCATCTCCTCTTCGGGGATCAGGTCCTCGTCGCCGATTTCCTCCGCTTCCATCGGAACGATGCGCGTCCTTCTCTCGTCGCCGTACTTGTCCCGAAGCTGCCGAAGCTCCTGCTTGATGATGGCCGTCACGCGGGCCGGAGTCGCCAGGATGTCCTCGTAGTAGGCGATCTGCTTGAGAAGCTCTTTGTACTCGTTCTCCAGCTTCTCGCGCTCCAGGCCCGTCAGGGCGCGGAGCTGCATGACCAGGATGGCGTCGGCCTGGAGTTGGGACAGGGCGAAGGTCCCCATCATCTCGTTGCGGGCCAGTTCCGGCGTCCGCGACCGCCGGATGAGGGCGATGATCTCGTCCAGGAAGTCCAGCGCGATCTGGAGGCCCTCCAGGATGTGGGCGCGTGCTTTGGCCTTGTTCAGCTCGAACAGCGTCCGGCGGACGATCACCTCGCGCCGGTGCGTCAGGAAGTGCCCCAGAGCGTCTTTCAGTGTCAGGATGCGCGGCTGACCGTCCACGAGGGCCAGCATGTTGACGCCGAAAGTGGTCCGCAGGGGCGTGTGCTTGAGCAGGAAGTTCAGCACCTTGCGCGGGTAGGCCTCGCGCTTGAGGGTGATGACGATCTTCATGCCGGTCCGGTCGGAATAGTCGTTGAGATCGGCGATGCCCTCGATCTTCTTCTGCTTGACGAGGTCGGCGATCTGCTCGATGAGCCGGGACTTGATGACCTGGTACGGCAGCTCAGTGACGACGATCTGGTTGCGCCCGTTCTCGATCGGCTCGATGGAGGTCCGCGCCTGCATGACGACCGAGCCGCGCCCGGTGGCGTAAGCCTGCCGGATGCCTTTGGTGCCGAGAATCAAAGAGGCGGTGGGAAAGTCCGGCCCCTTGATAAACGTCATCAATTCTTCAATGTCCGCGTCGGCATTGTCCAGCAGGTGGATCGCACCGTCCACGATCTCGCGCAGGTTGTGCGGCGGAATATTGGTCGCCATGCCGACGGCGATGCCGGACCCGCCGTTGCACAGAAAGTTCGGGAACTTGCCCGGCAGCACGGTCGGCTCGCGCCGGGTCTGGTCGTAGTTCTCGGCCCAGTCCACGGTGTCCCGGTCCAGGTCTTGCAGCATCTCCATCGCGAACGGCGTCATGCGCGCCTCAGTATATCTTTGAGCCGCAGGCGGATCTGCATCGATTGATCCAAAATTCCCCTGCCCGTCCACGAGCGGGTACCGCATGTTGAAGTCCTGCGCCATGCGAACCATCGTCGCGTACAGGGCCACGTCGCCGTGCGGGTGATAGTTGCCCATGCATTCCCCAATGATCTTGGCGGACTTGCGGTGCTGGCCGGCGGGGGTCAGGTTCAGGTCGCTCATCGCCATCAGGATGCGGCGGTGGACGGGCTTCAGCCCGTCGCGCACGTCCGGCAGGGCGCGGGCGATGATCGTGGACATGGCGTAGTCGAGGTACGACTGCCGCATCTCGTCTTCGATGCTCACGTTGAGCAGCTCGCGGGCGATGGACTGGGGGGCGAGCGCCATCAGGGCAGTCGCCGTGCCGCCGTCGGAGGCGGGGTCGAGGGGCGACTCGGGGGCGGGGTCGGGAGTCGAGTCGGGAACGGGGATTTCTTCGTCAGCCATCGCTCATCCTTTACATAAAAACACTACAAAGAGTAGTACAGAGGGGTGCCGTTATCGTGGTAACATTATAGCGTATTTGGCAGCAAATGTCAAGAGGGCGGGCCAGGTTGCGTTTCTCATGCTTGTGTGCTATACTACGAATGATACGCCACAGAGACGCCACAGGAGAAACCACGATGACCCACTCATTCACCGCTTCGTTCACCGCACTGACCGCTGCCGCACTGGCCGCAGTAGCCCTCACCGCCTCGGTACAGGCCGCCCCCGCTAAGGCCGGCAAGCCGGCCGCCGGCAAGATGGTGTCGCTGTACCAAGCCGACAAGTGCCAGATGTACTTCACCCCCGCCCAGGCCAAGAAACTCGGCTACGCCTGCCCCCACAGCAAGGGCAAGATGAAGCCGGTGCAGGTCACGGCCGCCGTCGCCAAGGCGGAGATCGCCAAGACGACCGCCGAACTGGCCCCCAAGAAGGCGATGTAGGACGAGGATCAGACAAAGGAAGGGCGCGGACCATACGGTCCGCGCCCTTCTTCCGTCTTCCCCGGCGTCCCCTGCTAGGCCCCCCCGAACTCCTCGCCCAGCCCCACGGCCTGCCGCTGCTCGGACAGGATGTGCGCGGGGACCTGCTTCAAGAAGAAGTTGCCGGCGAACAGGACGATGCCGATGTCATCCAGGGCGCCGATGACCGGGATGAAGTTCGGCAGGTTCAGCGGGCTGACCGCGAAGACCAGCGCGCCCACCAAAATGGCTTTCGGCAGGACGGGGATGCGCGGGTCCAGCAGCAGGCGGCGGAACAACTGGAACTGCTTGGGGGCGGTCTGCGCCAGCGTCACCGCCGCCTTCCAGCCGCCGACGCGCCGGGTCATCTGAAATATGCGTAGGACTTGTTTCCAGAGGTTCATTTGTTGGCTCCTTTGTGTGACAAACGCGACATGCTAGGGCATTAAGCCCGTTCTATGAACACCGCATGCGCCGATTTGTTCCGTAGCAAGACAGTATTTTGCATCGCGGGTTCGATGCGCCGTATTTACCCGCGCCCGGCGTCCTTAAATCGCCGCGCGTTGGCAGCGGGGGCAGATCAGGAGGGGAAAGGCGAACACGGAGGGGAAGGGGGAACACAAGGTTCGCCCCTACATGACGGGAAAAGAGGGCACAATAGGACAAGAGGGCGCGATGAATCGCGCCCCTACGGGGCAAGCAGACAGGATGTACGGACGGGCGAACCTTGTTCGCCCTCATCCCGCCCTCCCTCTGCAACTCCATCACACCTAGAAACGCACGCCGCGCGCCCATATCGGGTACATTGGGTGCATGAGCAACACCACTAACCAAACCGCCACAGAGCGGGCCGAAGCACTGCTGACGCGCTGGGAACAGCGCCTGAGCCAGTCCGGCAAACAAACGCCCCCGGCCACGACGGAGGGCACGACCGAAGCCGAGAGCGCGGTCCAGCGGGCGGAGGCCCTACTGGGGGGCAAGGGGGCGAAGGCTGAAGGCCCGGAGAGCAGTGGCCCGAAGAGCAGCGGGCGGGGGCTGATGGGGGCGGCGGCGCACGTCTATGTCGCCCTGGCGGCCAAGACCGGCGAGGTCGTCACCCCCGTCGTCAAGAACTGGCAGGCGAGCGTGGACGAGGCGAGGCGCGAGCAGGAGCAGAAGGCAGCCCAAGACCCGAACAAACCCAACGCACAGCAGGAAGGCTCAGACGAGAAGGAAGGCGAAAAGGCCCTGGGGAAGACGGCGGACGCGACGGCCGAGGCCGCAGGCACGGCGGCGGGGGCGTAACGTCACCTCCCGGCCCGGCAAGCGGCGGGGCGTCCGGGCCGCCGTAAAACGGCAGGCAGGAGGGGTGGGACATGCCTCGGAGCGAAGCGCGGAACGGGCGGAAGACAGAGGGCGGCCCGGCACCCGCCCCGCTGCCCCTGCGGAAGCGGTGGGCCAAGTTCAGGGCCGACTCGCGGACGACGTTCGCCGGCCTGCCGCGCGCCTTCGGGCTGGTCTGGAGGGCGAACCGGGGGTTCACCGTCAGCCTGGCCTTGTTCGCCGTCATCGGGGGCGTCATCCCGGTGGCGACGGCGTGGGTCAGCAAGCTGCTGATTGATGCCGTGGTGGCCGCCGCGAGCCGGGGCGGCGGGCCGGGCTGGGTTCGCTGGGTGCTGGTCCTGGTGGCGGCGCAGTTCGGGCTGTACCTGGCGGGTTCCCTACTCCAGGCGTTGCAGTCGGTCACGCAGCAGGCCTTGCAAGAATTGACCGGCGACCACGTCCAACTCACGATCATGGAACACGCGAATAGGCTGGACCTGGCCTTCTTTGAAGAGCCGAAGTTTTACGACACCCTCCAAGAAGCCCAGCGGGAGGCATCCCAGCGGCCCCTCGGCATGGTGCAGCAGGTCTTCAACATCACACGCTCTTCGATCACCTTCCTCTCGATGGTCGCCCTGATGGCGCGGCTCGGGTGGATCGTCGCCGCCGTAGCCCTGATCGCGCCGGTTCCCAGTTTCATCGCCTCGACCCGCTACGGCTGGCGCGGCTACTGGATGGCGCGGCGGCAGTCCTCCGACCGGCGGCTGATGCTCTACTTCGCGGACCTCTTGACCAAGGACACTTACCACAAGGAGATCAAGCTGTTCGGGTTGGGCGAGCATTTCACCGACCGCTGGAAGGTGATCGCCGACCGCTTCTACCGGGAGCATTTGGCCCTGCTGACGCGCCGCTCGGCCATGGGCTTCCTGTGGGGCAGCCTGACGACCCTGGTGACCAGCGGGACCTTTTTGTATGTTGCCCTCCAGGCCATCGCGCGGCGGCTGACCTTGGGCGACCTGACGCTCTACACGCAGGCGGTCAGCGGCGTCCAGTCCAGCTTTCAGGGGATATTGGGCGGCGTTTCCTCGCTGTACGAGGGCGGCCTGTATCTCAACAACCTGTTCGAGTTTTTAGATTACGAGCCGAAGATCCGCGACCGACCGGACGCCGTCCCGCTCCGGTTCCCTCTGCACGAAGGCATCGAGTTCCGGGGTGTCAGCTTTACCTACCCCGGCAAGGACGCGCCGGCCCTGCGCGACGTCAGCTTCCGGGTGGCCCTGGACGAAACCGTGGCCCTTGTAGGCCAGAACGGGGCGGGCAAGACCACCATCGTCAAGCTGCTCACGCGGCTGTACGACCCCGATGAGGGCCAGATCCTGGTCAACGGCCGGGACATCCGCGAGTACGAGCTGGCGAGCCTGCACGCGGCCATCGGCGTCATCTTCCAGGACTACGTCACCTACTTTTTCAGCGCGGGGGAGAACATCGGCGTCGGGCGGCTGGCCGACATGGGGGACCGCGTTCGGGTGAAAGCGGCGGCGGCCCGGAGCGGGGCGGACGCGGTCATCGCGCGGCTGCCGAGCGGCTACGACACGACGCTGGGCCGGTGGTTCGACGAGGGCTTTCAGCTTTCGGGGGGCGAGTGGCAGAAGGTGGCCCTTGCCCGCGCCTTCATGCGCGACGCCGAGGTGCTGATCCTCGACGAGCCGACGGCGAGCCTGGACGCCCGCGCCGAGTACGAGATCTTCGCCCGGATGCAGGCTTTGACCGAGGGGAAGATGGGCTTGTTCATCAGCCACCGCTTCAGCACCGTGCGCCTGGCCGACCGAATCCTGGTGCTGGGAGGTGGGCAGATCAGCGAGGACGGCACGCACGAGGAGTTGCTCGCGCTGGGCGGCACCTACGCCGAATTGTTTAACCTTCAGGCCGCCGCCTACCGGTGAAACAAAGCCGGAGACAAAGAACGGGCCGCTCCCCCGGTTGGGGGAGCGGCCTCGTCGGGCGCGGGGCGCGGGCCACTACTTCAAGGTGTGCAGGTACATATAGATGCTGGCCGCCTGGGTCGGCGTCATCGGCGGGGGCATGTTCCTCCCACCGGGGCCGCCGGGGCCTCCGGGCCGCATGCCGCCCGGACGCATCCCGCCGGGAGGGGGACCGCCGGGGCCGCCCATTCCGCCGGGAGGCGGGCCGCCATCCGGCCCGCCGGGGCGCATCCCGTCAGGCGGTCCGCCGGGACCTCCGGGACGCATTCCGCCGGGACGCATACCGGGACGCATCCGCATCATTCCCGCGCCGTAGGCGGGCATGGGGGGCTTGACGTGGCCGCCGTCAGGCGTGATGCCGGTGAGCAGCATGTGGACGAAGCTGGCCTGCTTGTATTCTTTGAGGCTGGCGTTCGGGTACAAGCTGGGCGAGAAGCCCTGCCGGCCGGCCAGGTTCGGCGCGTGGCACCGGTTGCAGCCGTACTGGCCGACGAGGGCCTTGCCCTGGGTGGCCGAGGCGACCAGGACCGGCTTCGGCGGCGTCTTGGCGGCGGCGGGGGTGTGGCCGGCATAGAAAAGTGCGGAGGCGAGCGCAATAGTCGCCCCAGCGGCGACCTTCGGGAAGAGAGACGTGTTCACGGATGAATCCCCTTTCGGCATGTGAATGTCGCTATAGTACCTGATCGCCGGTTTTTTATCCCTGTATGCTAAGATTTTATCTCTGTTCGCTGTTTACACCCAAACGCTGGGAATGCGCCTGGTCAAGAAGACGGTCAACCAGGACGACGTTTCGGCCCTCCACCTATTCTACGGCGACTCGGTGGGTCATACGGGCACCGAGATGACCTTCTTTGATTGGCGTCAGGCCGCCCCCAACCGGGATGGCGTCGGCGCGATCTCGGCGACTGCCCTGCGCGTCAGCGGCCCCGAGGCACTGGCCTAGTGGCAGGCGCATTTCGACAGCCTCGGCGTCCCGCACGGCGGGATCGTGGAGGTCGCGGGCCGCCGGACACTGCGCTTCACTGACCCGGAGGGGCAGGCCTTGAGCCTGGTCGCGGACGGCGGGGCGGCGGGCGGCACGCCCTGGGACAGGAGCGCGGTCCCCGTAGAACAGGGCATCCGGAGCCTAGACGGCGTGACCCTGACCGTGCGCCGTCTCGCCCGGACGGCGGACGTGCTGGTGGATGCTCTTGGCTTTCGCCGAACGCGCGAATACCAGACGGAAGCGGGCCGGCCGGTGGTTGTCTTTGAAGCGGGGACGAGAGGCCCGACCTTCCGCCGGTGCGGCCGGGCGCGGGCGGCATCCACCATGTCGCCTTCCGCACCCCCGGCGTCACGGAGCAGCAGGAATGGCGGCGGTGTCTGGTCAGGGCGGGATTGGCGGTTTCCGAACAGATCGATCGGTACTATTTCCAGTCGCTCTACTTCCGGGAGCCGAACGGCATCCTTTTCGAGATCGGCACCGTCGGCCCCGGCTTCGCCACCGACGAGGACCCGGCGCATCTGGGCGAGCGCCTGGCCCTGCCGCCGTTCCTGGAACCGCGCCGCGCGCAGATCGAGGCGGGCCCGCGGCCGTTAGGGTGAGGCATGCCGCGGTTTCAACCCGTGGCATTTTGCGACATTTGCGAGACGTTTACGCACAGGCAACGGCCATCCATGTCGGCTCTTACCCTTCTCAGCGCATTCTTCCGCCGCTGTTAACGGCTTCTCCGTGCGTATCCCGTGCCGCCGTTAGCGAACACTGCCCCCTAGACCAGACACCCCGAACCTGCCATAATAAAATCACGTTGCCGAAATTGACGGCGACAACCAAAGCAGCGTACAAGAGAGCGACGACCCGAGGGGTCGCCGCTTTTTTTGCGTCTGCACCTTACCGCGCCTCAAGCGGCGGCCTCTACTGGGACAGGCGGCAGCGTCTCTAGTGCCGCCTCGGGAGCCTCCTCCAATCCGGCCTTCTTCCCGTCCAGCAGGCAGGTGACGGTCATGTCGCCCATGACATTGATTGCCGTCCGGCAGCGGTCCAGGAACCAGTCCAGGGGCAGCAGCAGGGGGATGTACTCGGTCGGAAGGTGGACGGCGGTGAAGACGGCAAGCATCGTCACCAGCCCCGCTTCGGGGATGCCCGCCGCGCCGACCGAGGCCAAAATCGCCATGAAGACGACCACCACCTGCTGCCCCAGGCCCAGGTGCAGGCCCAGGGCCTGCCCGATGAACAGGGCCGCCATCGCCTCATACAAGGCCGTCCCGTCGTGGTTGAACGTGCCGCCCACCATGACCCCCAGCCCCGCCGAAGCCTCCCGTACCTTCATTCCGTCCTTCACGGCCGCATAGGTCACCGGCAAAGTCGCCGCGCTGCTGGCCGTGGAGAAGGCCATCATCAGGGCGTCCGATCCCGCCGCCAGGAACTTGCCGGGACGGACCCAGGAGCCGAGCCGCAGGCGGGCCATGTAGAAGACGGCCTGGAGGGCGAGTGCCAACAGGACGGCGATGACGAACACGCCCATGGACAGCAGGGGCCGGATGCCGGACGTCCCGACGGTCCGGGCGACGACCGAGAAGACGGCCAATGGGACCAGATCGAAGATCCAGTGCAGCATGACCATGACGCACTGGAACGAGGTGTCCAGGAAGCTTTCTACGCCCCGGTAGCCCGTCACGCCCTCGGCGCTCTGCCGGACGCGCACGATCCGCAGGGCGCTCCCGAGGGCGACGGCGATGATGATGATGGAGATGATCTCGTTGTGCAGGAACGGGTCAATCAGGTTCGCCGGGATCTTGTCCAGCATGTCATGGACGGGGTTAAAAGGCGCGGCGGTCAGCGTCCCTCCGGGCGGCGCGAGGTGCGCCCAGTGGCCGGGCCGGATGATGTTAGCAACCAGCAGCCCGATCAGGATGGCGGCGACGGTGTTTGTAATCAGAAAAAAGAACAGGCGCGCGCCCGTCTTCCCGCTGACGTCCGCTTTCATCAGGGCGTGGATCACGGCGACCAGGATAAGCGGGGTCGCCAGCAGCCGCAGGAGCTGCAAGACGATGTCGCTGAAGGGCTTGAAGACGACGGCCCTCGCCCCCATCAGCTCGCCCACCAGGATGCCCAGGGCCAGAGAGATGAGGATGCGGATGTACAAGGGGATGCGCCGATACCAGGCGAGGCGGTCGGCGGGCGCGGCCTCGCCCGGAGGCATGACGGGATGGGATGGGACGGCAGGACTGGACATGGGATTTGTCTCCTCTCGGTTCCTTTGCATTATACCATCGGTTTTTCTAATATAGCATATTGTAATAAAAAATAATACTAAATGAATATCGCCTGTGCTATCGGGTAATATAAGAGCCTACCGATCAGGATACAAACGGAGACTCCGATGCACGGCGATGAAGAATCAGGCGACAAGCAGGGCGACGCGGCGGGGGCGGAGTCGCCCTCCGCCATTTCACTGCGGGACCGGAAGCTCAAAAAGGTCCGGAAGATATTCGGCGTTACCGCCCAGCAGCTCGCGGCCCTGGCTCAGTTCGCGCCCTCGGTCGTCTCCCAGGTCGAAACCGGGCGTCGGCAGTTGAGCGACGAGACGCGCGAAAAGATCTGCCGGGCTTTGGGCTTCCCGGACTACGTCTGGGGGCGGCCGTGGCTGTTCGAGGAGGTCACGTTTGTACGCAAGGCGACTTATGACGCCCTCCCCGCCTCGGTGCCGTCCGGCCTGCGGGATGTCCGCCCGACGCGGACCTGGAACGCGGAAAAGCAGGACTGGGTGCGCTACAATGCCCACCCGACCATGGTCACGAATGCCCTCTATGCGTTCCTCAGCATGGAAGAACTCCAGGAGCATGAGCGGCCCCGGCCCTCCTCCGAGCCGTTCAGCGTGTTCGAGGGCGGGGCGATGCAGCTCAGTCTCCTGGAATTCTCCGTGGACAGCCTGGACCGGCTGGTCATTGACGCCCATGAGGGGGAAGAAGTATATTATGTGATGGAGGGGAACATCGACCTCGCCATCATGGAGCGCCCGCCCCAGGATTTAGCTCCGAAAGAGGATCGCGACGACTTCCCGCTCAAGCGCCAGCGCTACTTCCGGTCGGACGTGACGGGCCGGGTGAAGGTAGAGGCGCAGGCCTTAGACCTGCTCCGCGAGGAACACCCGAAGCTGGAAAACTGGCTGGACCAATTTGAACCCGTCCGCAGCCCGCTCTATGAAGGGCGGTTCTGCGAGGTCCCCTGCGAGATCTTTTCGCTCGGACCGGGCGACATCGTGCGGGTGAACTCGAAATGGCCCCACGGCGGGTTTGCACGAGTGAACGGGGGAAGCGGTCCGCGCGCCCGCGCCCTGTTTACGGTCACAGGGAGCTATTTCGCCGAGACGGTTCAGGAGGATACGCAGGGCCGCGCTCGTTCTTGAGATACCGGCCATTCATGGCCGGTGCCTCTTCCCCCGGCAGGAGAAGCGCCCCACCCCGCCGAACAACCCCCGAATGACACCCAAAGGGCTGACACCCAAGCGGCGCGTCCTCCTCCTGATCTGGCTGATGATGGCGGTCGCCTACCTCGACCGGACCAACATCACCGTGGCCGGGCCGACCATGATGGCCGACCTGCACCTCAGCCACGCCCGGTTCGGGTGGGTGCTGGCCGCCTTCACCTTCGGCTACGCGCTGATGCAGATACCGGGCGGTTGGCTGGCCGACCGCATCGGGTCGCGCCCGCTGCTCATCGCCGCCCTCCTGATCTGGTCCGTCTTCACCGCGCTGACCGGCCTGACGGGCGCACTCGTCCCGCTGCTGGCCGTCCGCGCCCTGTTCGGGGTCGGGGAGGGGATCGAGAACGGGGCGCAGTTCAAGCTGATCGGCGACCACTTCGCCGCGCGGGAGCGGTCGGCGGCGACCGCCTTCTTCCTGACCGCCCTGCCGCTCGGCCCGGCCCTCGGTGCGCCGGTCGTGAGCTGGCTGCTGGGCCGGACCGGGTGGCACGCCATGTTCCTCTGGTTCGCGCTGCCCGGCCTGCTCGTCGCGCTCCTGCTGTTTTGTTTCTTGCCGAGGCAGGCGCGTGAGGTGGTGCATACCGAGGTCCGGGGCGAAACGGGGCGGGAATTAGGCTGGGGCGATGCGCTGAAGCGGCAATCTTCGTGGCTGACGTTTGCCGCTTACGGCTTCTTCAACGTCGCCTTCTGGGGGTTCATCGGCTGGATGCCGACCTACCTCAGCCAGAGCCGCCACATCGAACTAAAGTCGCTGGGGCCGCTCGCCTCTGTCCCCTACCTCTGCGGCTTCGTGGGCATGGTGGTCATCGGCAGGCTTGGCGCGGGAGTCTTCTTCGGCCGCCGGGCCGCGCTCATCGCCGCGAGCTATGGGTTCGCCGCCGTGTTCCTCTGCGTGACCTTCACAGCGACCAACATCCCCCGTTGCCTCGCGGGCCTGTCACTGGCCGCCTTCTTCCTTTACGGCGGCTTCGGCCCATTCTGGGCGGTCGCGCTGGACCTGACCCCGGACCGGATGCGCGGGGCGTTCACGGGCTTCGTCAACATGGGCGGGCAGATCGGCGGGTTCCTCGCGCCCATCGTCGTCGGCGCGCTCGTGACGCGGACAAAATCGTTCACCGACGGCTTTCTGTTCATGACGGCCGCGCTCGTTCTGGCCTCCATTTGCCTGCTCCGGCTGCAAACGGCGGAACTTTCGGGCAAAGAAGGCCGTTAGAGAAGAATGATTCGCCCGAGACTTCTACCCATCCGACTGTCCACGCCGGTAGAACGTCTGCCTCTCGGGCCGTTCTGGGCCGCTCTCCTCTGGCCGTTCGGCGCGTTCCTGCTCCTGGCTCTCTGCACCCAACTGACCTGGCCGAGCCACGCCGTCCACCGCGCCGGCGACTTCGGCAGCCACACCCTCTATCAGTCGTTCATGGGCATCGCCGCCGCGCTGCTGATTTGGCGCGCGCTCCGCACCGGCCCCAAGCGCCTCCTGTGGTGGCCCCCCGCCGTCGCCGCCGGCACGGGGCTGTGCGTGGAAGTTTTGAAGCGGGCCACCCACCTGCCGCGCCCCGACGGCGACCCGACCGGCTTCCCCAGCGGCCACACGACGTTTTCCTTTGCCATCGCTTGGCTGCTGACCCGGACCCACCCCAAGCTCGCCCCGCTCTGGTACGTCGTTGCCGTCGGCATCGGCTGGTCGCGGGTGGAGGGTGAGGCCCACTTCCCCTATCAGGTGCTTTGCGGGGCGGCTTTGGGGACGCTGCTGGCCTGGGCCATCAGCCGTTTCCTTCCAGCGCGGCGGTGATCGGGAACGTCCACGTCTGGGAGGCTTCGGCCCGCAGGAGCAGGGTTTTTGCGGTCGCGTCTTTGGCGAGGGGGAAGACGACCCGAAACGTATACTCTTCCCCCTGCTTGAAGTCGTGTTCCGGCTTCTCGCGGCTCTTTGCCTTCAGGAAGGCCACGTCCTTGTCGGTTTCGCCGTCCGAATCCGTGATGGAACACGGCGCGGGGTCCCCGGCCGTGAAGTCGTTCATGGTCTGCGTCGCGGCAATCAAGCTCTTCACCGTGATCGTCGCCACGGCATACTTCTTTCCGTCTTCGGGGGCTTCCCGGTTCGGGAGCGCGCCGGTGTCATAGCTGAGGCTGTCCAGCCGGAGCGCGAAGTGGCCCGACGGCAGGAAGACGCCGGCTGCCCCTTTGCCGCTGCCCAGGGCGGTCGCGCCGGTGGGGTCCGACGGGTCCCGGACGTTGTCGGGCAGCGGGGCGATCACGTTCCTGGGGTCGCCGGCCTGGCCCGCCTCGGCCTCCGTCGCGCCGGCCACGAAGTAGCGCAGGACCTTCTCGCCGCTGTTCAGGCGGCCCTGGTTGACCATGATCTTGACGATCCGCGCTTTGGCCGGGATGACCATGCTGTAGCGCAGGGGGTCGTGCCGCTCCGGCTGCCCCAGCCCCTGTCCGGGCCGCAGGGTCCAGCCCGCCTCTTTGTCGCTCGTACTCGCGAGGACCATGTCCGCGATGCTGTTCGGGTACAGCTCGCCCTGGGCATCCACCAGCGTGATGTAGGCGTCCGCATTGTAGTAACTGTCGGACGGCCTGGCGTTCTTGATCGCCACATCCAGCACCACCAGCTTCTTGTCCGCCTGGGCCGCACGCGTCTCATGGGCCGGAATCGGCTCGACGGTGTAGCGGGCGGACAGCACTTCAAAGTTGAACCCGTCCTTCAGGCTGTAAACGGTGCCGAACGCGGCATCGCCCCCCGCGATCTGCTTCTGCCCCTTCGACTGATTAGGCATGGGCGTGTGGGCAGGGCGCTTCGCCTTGGGCGGGGCGGCTAGGCACAGGGTCGCGGCGGAGAAGAGGACGAGGGAGAGGGCTACAGGGCGGGCTTGGCGGTGCATGGGTGATGGCTCCTTTGGTTGGCTAATGTTACCCGCCAGTCGAGGCTGGCTGGGACAAGCGAGTGCGGGTTAGGACGAGTGATTAAAATCACTCGCTCCGGTAGGATTTGTCCAAGGGACAAGGGGATGAAGCAACGCCGCCCTGCCCTTCTCCCTCTTCTGTCCCCTGGACAGGTCCAGTGGCAGTGAGTGATTTTAATCACTCATCCTAGCTCGCTTTTGGCCTGCTCAAGTGCCGTGACAGACCCCGCGCAACGTCAGTTGGATGAAAAGACACCCGGCCGCCATCCTGCAAGATGTTCACGGCGGCGTTCGTGTCCCGTTCCAGCACCAGGCCGCATTCGGAACACCGATGGTGCCGCAGGGACAGCGTCTTCGGCGCGAACCGACCGTACCAAACGCGACGGTGAGGAGGCCAAAGGGGCAGAATGCCGTTGAGGTGGTAAAGGGGCACGATCTGTCGCGCCCTTTTTTATTCAGGCTAGCTGATCTCTATTTCGGGCAGTGCGCTACGGAGGGTCTTTCGTCCCACTTTGGAGATCTGAGTTTCGTCTAGGCCGATTTCTCGCAGGCCGGTCATGGAGCGGAGAGCAAGCAGAGACCCATCGGTGACCTGGCAGCCGTATAAGAAGAGGTAGTGAAGTGTGGTCATCCCACCCAGGGCTGCGATACCGGCGTCCGTCACAGCGGTGTCGGACAGCTCAAGCCATTCGAGTTGAGGCAGTTCCCGGAGCGCCGACACCCCCTGATCAGTGAGGCCGGTGCCACCCATATAAAGTGTCTTAATTGTCGGGTGCCCCAAGAGAGTCACTACTGCGGCGTCCCCAATCTCATGGTGATTAGAAAGATCTACCGAAATAGCCTCGCCGCCTTCCCACTCAATGCGGTGGTCGCCTGCCACTAAGTCTTCTAGACGCATGGTGTCCGTGTTCCTAATCAGTGTGAGGCAGAATTTCCCAGTTCAGATAGCCACAGGTTTCAACCTGTGGTGCCCTCTCGCCTTACGACAGACCAGCCTGCTGCTCGAACCATGTGGGCGAGCGCCCTAGGCAGTCGTAGTCATAAGCACGCCAGTGAAGCAGGGAGTTGTAGGGGTTGCGGCAGGTGTCCAGGGTATCCGTGAGAACGCGGGCCTGTGCTTTGGTGGGATAAAGCCGGTAGCGGAACGTCTGGTAAATCATGGCCGCCTTCCCTAGCGAGCGTGTGAGGGGCAGGTAAACCCAGGACCACCTCAGTGACATATCCCGCCGTCGTGCATGGCAGGCCTTCTCCGTCAGGGCGACGAAAGCATTGATGCCCCAATGCCGAGGCTGGCAGTTTCGGAGAACCCGAAACCCCAATAGTGGCACTTCCCGCCGTGGTACAATGGCAGGCTTTCTTCGCCAAAGCGAACACATTAGCGCCCTAATGTGAGTGGTGGGTCGGTCGGGGCTCGAACCCGAAACCCTCTCATTAAAAGTAAGATGCTCTACCATTGAGCTACCGACCCACGCCAACATTGTACCCAGTAAGGCGACCAAAGTCAACCTTTTTAGTCAAAGAAGCGGCAGGAGACGGGGGCAACGAAGGCGAACTAAAAGGGCAAGAACAAGCATTACACAAGTATCACAAACGGAGGCACGAGACACATGGCGGATAAACCGAATTTCGGACTGACGGGGCTTGCGGTCATGGGGCAGAACCTGGCGCGGAACGTCGCGCACAAGGGGTTCCCCATTGCCGTCCACAACCGGACGACGGAGAAGACCGACAAGTTCATGCAGGAGCACGGCGGCGAGGGGGCTTTGGTCGGGTCGCAGAGCGTGGAGGAGTTCGTCGGCGCGCTCCAGTCGCCGCGCGCCATCATGATCATGGTCAAGGCGGGCCGGGCCGTGGACGACGTCATCGCCGAGATCAAGCCGCTGCTGGCTAAGGGCGACCTGCTGATCGACGGCGGCAACTCGCTGTTCTCGGACACCGAGCGGCGCGTCACCGAACTGGCCCAGGACGGCATCCTGTTCCTCGGGACGGGCGTCTCGGGCGGCGAGGAGGGGGCGCTGAACGGGCCGAGCATCATGCCCGGCGGGAACGAGGCGGCTTACAAGATCGTCGAGCCGATCTTCACCAAGATTGCCGCCCAGGTGGATGGGACGCCCTGCTGCACCTACATCGGCGACGGCGGGGCGGGCCACTACGTCAAGATGGTCCACAACGGCATCGAGTACGCCGACATGCAGCTCATCGCCGAGGCGTATGACCTGCTCAAGAACGGGGCCGGGCTGACCAACGACGAGCTGCACGCGGTCTTCACGCAGTGGAACGAGGGCGACCTGGACTCGTTCCTGATCGAGATCACCGCCCAGATCTTCGCCAAGAAGGACGACGACACCGGCGACTACCTGGTGGATCGCGTCCTGGACCGGGCCGCCCAGAAGGGGACCGGCAAGTGGACCGTCCAGAGCGCCTTGGACCTCGGCATCCCCGTCACGGCGATCACCGAGGCCGTTTTTGCGCGCGGCCTGTCGTCGTTCAAAGAGCAGCGCGTGGCCGCCTCCAAGGTCCTCCCCGGCCCGACCGGCGGCAAGGTCGAGGGGGATCGGCAGGCCTTCATTGACGCCGTCCGGGACGCCCTCTATGCCTCCAAGGTTGTCGCCTACGCCCAGGGGTTCGACCAGATGCTTGCGGCGGCACACGAGCATGGCTGGCAGCTCCACCCCGGCGAGATCGCGACCATCTGGCGGGGGGGGTGCATCATCCGCGCCCGCTTCCTGGACCGGATCAAGGACGCCTATGACCAGAACCCAGACCTCGCGAACCTGCTGCTGGCCCCCTACTTCACCGAGGCGGTCGCCAAGGGCCAGGACGGCTGGCGGCGGGTCGTCGGCGAGGCCGCGCGGCTCGGCATCCCCATCCCGGCCTTCTCGTCGGCCCTGGCCTACTACGACGGCTACCGCCGCGAGCGGCTGCCGGCGAACTTGATCCAGGCCCAGCGCGACCTGTTCGGCGCACACACCTACGAGCGGACCGACAAGCCCGGCGCGTTCCACTCGCAGTGGGCCGAGGAGAAGCAGGAGCCGAAGTCGGAAGAGCAGCACGGCGTCCAGACGACGGAGTGAGCAGATGAAAGGGCGGCAGGGACGAACAAAGAGGGCGGGGACAAGCCCCGCCCCTACGCCACCGGGGATCATCTGATGTCTGACCTCTCACCCACTGCCCAAACTAGGCTCTCGTTTGAAGTCGCAGGCTTAGACGTTTCTGTGGGGCGTCGCGGCGAGTCCGCGATTGCCATGAATGACCACGGCCAGATCGTCGGTGTCGCAGGGGAGCAGGCTTATCTCTGGGAGGCGGGCCGCATCCACTATTTAGAGGCTTTGCCTGGTACGCATTATCTGTCCCCACGCGCCATCAATAATGCCGGTCAGATCGTTGGGGTCGCCTACCATCCGGACCTCGACGGTCGACGCGCGTTCCTTTGGGAGAAGGGCAAAACACACGACCTAGGAATGCCGCCGGACGAACTCTCCGAAGCATCGGACGTTAATGAGCGGGGGCAGGTCATCGGCAGGTCTTACCGGACGATTTTGAAGAACGAGGTGGAGAGGTGGATAGACCTTTCCCACAATTTCCTCTGGAGCGAACGCGCCGGGTTCCAGAAGCTGGAAAAACCCGTGGATAATTTTGGTGACGGGCTATCCGCGATCAATGACCGGGGCCAGATCACCGGCTCCTCCGGATTGCTGGGGATGGAGCAGAAGAAGGCAAAATTGGCTGCCCTTGCGCCCGACAAGAGGCCCTACGAGGGCAACATCCTCCCCGATGGAGCATTCATCTGGCAGGACGGAGTGACAACAAGCCTGGGTTTGGCGGAGGCGTGGAGCAGCAGTGGGACTGACATCAATAACCACGGTGAGATCATCGGGCGCATGTCGCTCTACCCTGACACGGACCATGTCGTCACATCCGGCGACATGGCGGAGATCAGGGACAGACTACGCCACTCGCACCACTTCTTCCTGTGGAGGGATGGACAGGCCAATGATCTGGGCGAAACAGGCAATGACCATTCGGCGACGCGACCCGCGATCAACGATGCCGGCGATGCGATTTTCTCCTACATCGACCCTTCGCAGCCAAAAGCGGCCGACATGGGACGCCGCAGCATCCTTCACCAACACGGCGGGAGACACCGCTTGGAGAATTTCGCCGCCCACGATTCCGGCTGGCTTCTGTCCACAGCCGTTGACATCAACAACCGAGGCCAGATACTTGGGAACGGGTTCTACCAGGGGCGGGGGCGTGCATTCCTGCTCACGCCGAGCTGACTCATGCCGGCACGAGCCGCGCCCGCCTGTCGGCGGGAGCCACTAAAAGAGAGACTTTATGTTTTCTGGCTTGATGTTTTCTAGACGGGAGGCGTTCCTCAGATACCCTCTATTTATGGCACTGCCCGCGCTGATCGGTGCTTCTCTGCTCATGTCACCTGGGCAGACGCGGGGGCAGGTGCCGCCTGCCCCTTCGCAGACGGATAAACAGGCGGACAAAGACGCCGCGCTGGTGGCGGCGGTGGGCTGGCACGGGGTCAGGCAGGCGGAAGTTCTCATCGGGCAGGGGGCGAACGTCAATGCCCACACCGCACAGGGCGTCCCGATGCTGGAGGTGGCGGCCGGCGGCATTTTCCCCGAAGACCCGGAGTTTTTCAGGATATTGCTGGACAAAGGGGCCGACGTGAACGCGATGGACTCCCAGGGCCGGACGGCTCTGATGGTCGCGTCGGCGCGCGGCGACCTGGCGGAGACGCGAGCCTTGCTCGCCGACGGGGCGCGGGTGAACGCCAGGACCCGATGGCGTTGGACGGCCGTCGGGGCCGCAGCCGCCAACGGGTGGCCGGCCTTGGTCGCGTTCCTGCTGGACCACGGGGCGCGCGCGGAGGACGTCCAGGCGGTGGCCCCGCCCCCCGCCTTCCGCAACATGCAGAATGGCCTCATCACCTCCGCGCAGGAGTTCTTGAAGGCGGGGGGCGACATCAACGTGCTGGGGGCGAGCGGAGACACGGTGCTGATCGGCTCCGTGCAGCAAGGGAAAGAAGCGATTGTGCGTTTCCTGGTCGCGCATGGGGCCGATGTGAACGCCAGGAACGCACGGGGCGAAACCGCGCTCCTCTGTGCGGCCTGCACGGGGTCGGTCGGGACGGCGCGGTTCCTGCTGGACCACGGCGCGCGGCCCAATGATCAGGATGACCGGGGCCGGACGGCCCTCATAGACGCGGCGGCCATGCCGATGGCGGGTTCGGCCTTCTACATCTCCGACCGAGACTGGCCCGACATCGTGCGGCTGCTCCTGGGGCGCGGCGCGAACACGGGCCTCAAGGACAGTGCGGGCCGGACGGCTCTCGCCTATGCCGGGACTGATGCGGGGGATTACCGCAGGACGCAGATCGTCGCGGCACTGAAGAGAACGGCCCATTAGTAGAGGAGATGCCCTGCTCCAAGAGAATCATCCGCTGGCGCAAGGACAACAGCGGCTGTTGCGGATTCTTGTTGATCAGCAGAGAACAGACTTCCAGCATCCCAGGGCGCAGAGGAAAGGCTGTGACATGTCACCGAAAAACATCATCCTGATTGCCTCAGCCCTGCTGCTGACGGCCGTGGCACCACGCGTGGCCCCAGCCCAGACCGCCCCGGCGGGGTGGCAGTCGGCGGCGGTCGGCGACCGGTCCGTTTTTACGCCCCCGGACCTCGGCCCGTCCGAGTTCTACCAGATCACCGTGTACCCGCCTGCCGCGCTGGCCGGAGCGTCCCTCACCGACTTCGTGAACGAGGCCGCCGGGCGCGAGGCCGCCGCCCTGGGCAAAGAGGCCGCCGCCCCGATCATCGCCAAAGCCAACAGCGCCAAGGCCGCCACCACAACGCACACCTTCACGACGCCGCAGGGGCAGACGCGGGCCGCCGTCTTCACCGCCCTGTCTCTGGACGGGGAGAACGCCCGCGTCATTGAAATCGTGTTCTCAAACCTCGCTGTCCTCCGCCGCTACCAGCCGCAGCAGATGGCGGTGATCGCCGGCGTGCTGCGGCAGGAGAAGACCACCATGCCCCGGCGCGGGACGACACCGGGCATGACGCCCGGCGGCCAGGTCGTGCCGGGCATTTACGCCGGGAACGCCGTCTACAGCGACACCGGCAAGATCGCCCGGCAGCGCCGGCTGTACCTGTTCCCCTCGGGCGAGTTCCAGATGTGCGACGCCGCAGGCAAGGAGGTCGAGTACGGGGCCGACACCTGTCGCTACGACCCGGTCACCGGCAAGATGGACATCGGCACCATGTCCCTGAGCCTCTACAACAGCAGCCTCGGCCCGGACGATGCCTATTGCCTCTACGGGCGCGACCTGGATGGCAAGCCCTGTATCCGCGCCAGAGACAATCGCGGGTTCGAGTATCTGGTGACGACCCTGCGCTACGTCGGCCCGCCCGACCGGCCCCCGCCCCGTCAGCAGAAAGAAGCCAAAGCCGCCGCCGAGGCGGAGGCGGCCCGCTACAAGTTCGTGACGCCGCCCGGCAAGGGGGTCCAGGCGGCGCAGATCGCCGGCATCTTCCATGATTACAAGTTCCGGTACAACCTCGCCGCCACCGACGAGTCGTACCTGCTGCTCAAAGACGGCACGGTCCACGACGGCCTGCCCGTCCCATCGGACGAGCTGGACATGCCCCTGTCGCGCAGCCGCGAGCCGGAGAAGTGGGGGCACTGGCGGCGGCAGGGGGCTAAAATCCTCGTGTCGTGGCCGGACCAGCCCAACCACTTTACGGCGCTTGAGGGCGAGATGGCGTCCCCGGCCACGGCGGGCGAGCGGATGTCGGGGCGCTTCGGGACGGGCGAAACCAGCGGGTCAATGGTCACGGGCGGCTCCTATCGGCTGTGGGGCGTGACGTTCACTCCCGAAGGCCGCTTCCTGAAAGATAGTAGCGGCGGCGCGAGCGGCGGCAGCTTGGGGGCGACCACGAACGGCTTCAGCGCGGACACGGTGTACGACGATCAAGGTTCCGCCACGATCATCAGTGCGCCCGCCGTCGGCGGCGGGGTCACGCGCAAAAAGCCGTGGGGGCACCGGGGCGGAACCTACTCAGTGAGCGGTTACACCCTGACCCTGCACTATGATGACGGGCGGGTCGCCCGCCTGCCCTTCTTCTCCGCCTCGCCCAAGCACGACCAGATCTATTTTGACGGGGCGACGCTGGGCCTGGATGCCGGGAAGTAGTCTTTCATGGCTGTAAAAGAGCGGCAGTAACCTATAAGAAAAGGCTGTGACCGCGCGACTGCTGATTGGGGTCTCTTTCTGAGTTCCCCCCTGCTCACCGGATGCGGCGGGGGCACCTCTATCAAAGAAACAGGCGAAGGCCGTGATCGAGACGGCGGCCTTCTTCGGATCAACACAGCCCTGAGCGCTCTAGACGCCGCGTTCCGGAAAAGCGGCCCGAGCATCCAGTTCAACGCCGCCGCGACTGGCGATACGGAGGGGACTGCGGACGGGCCGAACGGCATTAATATCATCCTCACCAGCATCAAACTGCTTTGAGCGATCCGGCGGCATAAAAATATATTTTGCCTGCCCGTAGGAATGCGAGTATTGGCATGATTATTGCTGTATAATGACTCGACAGCCAGAGCGGGACGCCCGCGACGGAAGGTAGCCTGACGGACTAGGATGCGCCACACTCATGGAAGAAACAACGACACTCGCCCCCGTACTCTCTTCTCTGCATTCCGCCCTTGCCCGACTCTGCCGCGCCTTCTGGCGGGAAGAGGACGGCGCAACGCTCGTTGAGTATGTCCTCCTCATCGCTCTCATCGCCGCCGTCTGCGTGGGTGCCATCACCCTGCTCGGCACCAACGCCAATGCCAAGTTCGGCGCGGCCTCCGACATGCTCAAGTAGCCCCCTTCAGGTAGTCCACCGCATCGTTCACCGCAAGTCTTCACACGGACGCGCCGGCCACGGAGGGCCGGTGTGGATCGGAACTAAGGATGGAAACAGTCATGTTCACCGCTCTCGCCACCACATTTCACGCCTCCACACTCGGTCCCACGCTCCGCGCCGCCGTCCGCCGCTTCCTGCATGACGAGGAGGGCGCGACTCTCGTCGAGTACGTCCTGCTGGTCGCGCTCATCGGGGCCGTTTGCGTCGCCGCCGTGACGCTGCTCGGCACGAACGCGAACACCAAACTGACGAACGCCGCCAACACCATTAAGTGACACCTTGATGATGCTGGCATTGGCGGTCCTGCTGACCCTCGCGGCCGTCTGCGACATCCGTTCCCACCGGATTCCCAATCCGCTGGTCCTCGCGGGCCTGGCCGTGGGACTGGCTTGGCACGGGTGGCACGGCGGCTGGCTGGGCCTGCTCCTGTCTTTGGAGGGCATGGGCGTCGCCGCGCCGGCCCTGCTGCCCTATGCCCTGGGGGGCCTGGGGGCCGGGGACGTCAAGCTGCTCGGCGCGGTCGGCGCGCTGATGGGGCCTGTCTTCCTGCTCTGGACACTGCCCGGCACTGTCCTGGCGGGCGGCCTGCTCGCCCTGGCCTGGGCCGCCCGGCGCGGCGTCCTACGGGAGACGGTCCATAACACCCTGCTCGGCCTGCACCTGCTCGGGGCGGGGGCAGGCCTGGGCGCGCTCGCGTCCGCCTCACGGGCCGGCAAGATGCCGCTCGCCCCGGCCATCGCGCTGGGCGCGGTTTTTGCTTTCTTCCGGCTGCATGGGAGACTCCTGCCATGAACCGGCGACAACGGCGCGGGGCCGCGCTGGTCGAGTTCGCCCTGGTCAGCGGCCTGCTCTGCCTGTTACTGTTCGGGATCATCGAGGTGGGCCTACTGTTCGGCGATCAGGCGCTGGTCGGCGCGGCGGCGCGCGAGGCCGTCCGCTCCGCCGCCGTGGGTACTTCGACGGCGACGGCCCAGGCGCGGGGAGTGAGCGGCGGGGCGGGCCTCCCCCTATCTGCGGCTAACATCGTGCTGGAGGATAGTACGGACGGCGGCTTGACGTGGGGCGCTTTGGGCGGCACTGCCGCCGGCAATAGTGCCCCGTCCAACAGCCTCCTCCGCGCGACCGTGACGTACAGCCACCCACTGGTCACGTCTCTGGTCTTCACCGGCAGCACCAAGACGCTGACGGCAAAACTGGTGATGCGTCGTGAATAGAGACTCACGAGAACGGCGAACAGGCGCGGCGCTCCCGCTGGTCGTCTTCATGCTGACCGCCCTGATGGGCGTCGCCGCGTTGGCGCTCGACATCGGCCTGATGGGGCTGGCCCGGCAGCGGGCGCAGAACGTCGCCGACGCCGCCGCGCTGGCCGGAGCGCAAAACCCCGGTACGGAGACGGCCGCAGTTGCGTCCGTCAGTGCCGTCAACAACGCCAATGGGTCAGCCTTCCAGGGCGGCGTGACGACCGTGAACGGCGACGGCTCGGTGACGGTGCGCGGCTACATCAACGCGCCGCTCTCCTTCGCCCCCGCCGTCGGCTACGCGCCGACCTCGACGGACGGGACGGCCAACACGCTCTCGGTCTCGGCGACGGCGACGGCCGCCATGCAGAACGTGTGCGGCCTGCCGAAAGGGATGCCGATCGCGCCCTTCGGCCTCATCGGCGATGATCCGTCCAATACGGACCCGGCGATCGCGTATGTCGCCGCGCTGCTGAGTGGCAAGAAGACGCTGACGCCGGGCGCGTACCAGCCCGCGAGCGGCCAGGTCGTCCTGAGCCTCAACGTCTGGGACAACACGGGCAAGCTGGCCTCACCAGGCAGCTTTGACCCACTTCTGACCAGCGGCGGCAGCGCGACCTACTTCGACACGATTTCGCAGACGTCCGACCAGACGCTTTCGGCAGGCCAGACGCTTCCGACCCCACCGCTGGGCTATGACAACGTCGGCTTCACACGGCAGTACCTCGCGGCCCGGCTCTCGGGGAGCAATGTGATCTATAGCCATAGGTACGCGGCGTATGACCCCTGGTTTACCGGCGGCAACCTGATGTTCCCGAATACACCGAGCGATGCCCTTCCTGAAGACCATCTGCTGATCGTCCCGGTCTTCAGCCAGGCCGTCAAAAACAAGCAGGGGAACGTGACCATCATCGCGTTTGCCCTCTTCTTCGTGGACCAGCCCTACCCTGTGGGCCTGCCGGGCAACGGGATCGCCCTCGGGCGGTTCATCGGCCTTTCCGTCCCCGGCGGGGCGGGCGGGTCCTGCGCGGGCGCGGGCGGTAAGACGCCGCCGGCCTTGATCCAATGAAAGGGGCCGTGCCACGGGGCTGAACCCCCATGCTTCGGGAGTGCAAGCCCCCGCCTGCGCGGGCGAAGACAAAAGGGCGCGGCGAGCAGCGCCCCTACCCATCCTATGCCCTCAACCCTCGGGGAGTTGCTTTACCGAAGCCCAGGGGTTTAGCCCTGGGTCCTACCCGCCGGGGGCGGACCACTGAGTCCTTTCCATCGTGAGGCAGCCATGCACGTCGTCCCACAACTGAAGCCGCAGGTGCCGAAAATGCAGGTGCCGAAAATGCAGGTGCCGAAGGTGCGCGGGCCGCGCGGGGGCGGGCTACTGGGCGCGCGGGGCGGGACGGTGAGCCTCGCACTCGCCGCCGGGCTGGCCGCCGCCCTGCTGGCTTTCCTTCTGGTGCGCGGGCGGCCGTCCGCTTCGCCGGTCGCCCCAACCCGTGTGCCGGTCGTGGTCGCCGCCCGCGACATCCCCGCCCGCACCCGGCTTTCCGCCGCCTGGATGCGCGTCCGGCTGGCCGCGCCCGCTGACCTGCCGGATGGGGCTGGGGCGACTGTCTCTGCGTTTGCCGGCAAGGTCACGACGGAGCCGGTCGCGGCGGGTTCGGCCATCACGCGCCAGACCGTCACCGCCCCGAGTGCCGCACTGGGCATGGCCTTCGCCTTGACGCCCCCACTACGCGCCATGACCGTGACACTCGACCCCAGCGACGGAGCCGACCAGTTCGTCCGCCCCGGCGACCATGTGGACATCCTCGCGACCGACGAGCCGGGGAGCGGCCCCGCCGAGGCGCGGACGGTGCTGCAAAACGTCCGCCTCCTGGCCGTGGGCGCGCAGACGGCCCCCGACGCCGCGCCGCCTCCGCCGACGAGTGGGCCGGCCCGCGTGACCGTCGCCGTCTCGCCCGCCCAGGCGCAGGCCCTGGTGCTGGCCGCCGCGCGCGGCAAGATTCACCTGACGCTACGAGCGGCGGACGACGAGGCGGTCGCGGCCCTGCCCGTCTTCCCAGCCATGCCGACCGTGCGAGAGGCGTCCCGGCCCGCGCGGCGGGCAGCGACGCGCCGCCCGCCGGTGCCCGCGCACGCCCCCGAGGAGGAGGCGCTGCCCCTGCCGCCGCTGCCGGTCCGGCTCGCGCCCCTGCCGCCCGCCCGCGTCTCGGTGACGATCATCAAGGGCGGTCAGAGTCAGACGGTTTCGGTGGAGCCGTAGTCTTGACGGGCCGGGGATAGTCCTAACGGGCCGGGGATAAGAACGATGCCGAACACGCGAACAGCCTGCGCCTTCCTGACCCTCCTCCTGCTGCCGCTGGCGGCGGGGCGCGCGCAGAACCGTCCGCACCCACCCGACGCCAAGACGCTCATCAAGACCCTCGCGGTCGGCGAGTCAGACGTCTACGAGTTCGACCACATGACGGCGGCGGCCGTCGGCAGCCCGACGGTGGCGGACATCGTGCCGCTCTCGTCGCGCCGCCTGCTGGTCAACGCGAAGAGCGCCGGGGAAACCACGCTGTTTGTGTATGACCGCCGGGGCAAGCATACCTTCCGGCTGGCCGTGGCCCTGCCCGCCCCCGACCTCGGCCCCGTGGCCGCGCGGGTCCAGGCGGAGATCGGCCTGCCGGGTGTCACGGTCCGCGCCGTCAGGGACACCCTGTTTCTGGAGGGGGGAGTGTCGAGCGTCGTGGCCTTGCAACGCGCCTCGGCCATCGCCGGGGTGTACACGGCCCGGACCAGGAACCTGCTCACCATCCTCCCGCCGGCCGAGAGCGCCCCCGCCCTCACGCTGGCCCAGACCTACGCGGCCCTGCTGACGGACAGCCTCGCCGGGACGGGCGTTAAAGTGCAGGTCGTGGACGACAAGACCATCGCGCTGACGGGCCAGTACGCCTCCCACATCGCCGCGCCTTCTTCGTCTTCCGGGGCGTCCCCCGCCCGTGCCCGAAAGACCATCAAGCCTAAACGGGCGCGTCAGGGCGCGGACGGGGCGGAGGCGGCCCCTGACGAGAGCGCGCCGGTGATCGACCTGAAGGAAGCGGCCCCAAGACGGCCGGCGGACGGCACGCCGCGCGACCCGCTGGACCGCCTGATCGAGTCGCTGCCGCCGGAGCTGAAGGTCGTGGACCTGGTGAACCTGGGCAGCCGCCCGACGCGGCAGATTCTTGTTCATGCGAAGATCATCGACATCAACCGGAACGCCTCCAAGAGCCTCGGCGTCAGTTGGGGGACGATCTCCTCCAGCGCCTCGCGCGGCGGGGATATCTACGCCCTCGCACCGCAGCCGATCCTGTTCGGGCAGATCTCCGGCCAGCAGGCGGGCGCGAACGGCGGCGGGTTCCTCTCGGGCGGCCCGGTCACGCGGGTCTACCCCCTGGCCGCCCAGCTCGACGCGCTCGTCGGGGAGAACAAGGCGCGTGTCCTTTCTGAACCCAGCCTTATGGTACTCGACGGCAGCGAGGGCAGCATCCTGGTCGGCGGCGAGATCCCCGTCCCGGTCGCACAGTCCAGCAGCGGCACGAACGGCAGCAGCGCCTCGGTTTCCATCGAGTACAAGCAGTACGGGGTCCGGCTCTCGGTCGGTGCGGCAATCGTCGGCGACGGCGTGGTCGAGCTGACGGTGACGCCCGAGGTCAGCGACCTGAACTACGCGGCCACGGTCCAGATCGGGGGCAACGTCATCCCGTCCCTGACGGTCCGGCGCGCGACCTCGACGCTGCAAATGGCGGACGGCGAGACACTGGTGATCGGCGGGCTGTACAGCAGCACCACATCGCGCGAGGTAGAGCGCATCCCCCTCCTGAGCCAGATCCCCGTGCTGGGCGAGTTCTTCAAGCACACCGTCACGCGCAAAGCCGAGGACGAGCTGCTGATCCTGATCCAGCCGGAGATCGTCACGCCCCGGACGGCGGGCGCGCACCCGCCCGCGCCGGGCAGCCTGGAGAACCTGCCCATCGCGCGGCCCGATGTCCGGCGCAATGAATTCGACAAGGACTTCCCCGAGCTACAGCACGGCGGCGGGGACCACGAAGCACCCGGCCCGGCGGTGAACCTGCCGCCTCTACCCGTGCCAGTGGAGCCGAAATGATCCGCGTCCTCCTCGCCGACAGCCGCGCCGACCGGCGGGAGCTTGTCCGTGCCGCACTGGCCGCCGACGGCCGGATGGAGATCGTCGGGCAGGCGCGCGACGGGCAGGAGGCCGTCCAGCGGGCGTGTGCCCTGCGGCCCGATCTGGTCCTGCTTGCCTCCGATCTGTCCGGGCGGGACGGGTTCGCGGCGGCGGAGGTGCTGGCTTCTCTGGGCCTGCCTGGCGAGAGCGTCCTGCTTTCCGAGGAGGCACTGCCCGATGACCTGCGCCGGGCGATGCGGGCGGGGGCGCGTGAGTGCGTGCCGTGGCCCTGCTCCGGCGCGGCCATGTGCGAGACACTCTGCGGCGTGCATGAGGACAGCCTGCGGCGGCGATCCGCTGATTTCGCTGCGGCAGCCGACCCGCGCGCCCAGCCGCGCATTCTCGCCGTGACCGGGGCGAAAGGCGGCGTCGGCAAGACGACCCTGGCCGTCAACCTCGCCGCCGCCCTGGCCGCCGAAACCGGCGAACCGACCGTGCTGCTGGACCTCTACACGCAGTTCGGCGACGCCGCCCTGCTGCTGAACCTGACGCCGCGCCGGACTCTGGCCGATCTGGTCCGCCTGGACTCCGCCGAGTTGGACGAGCGGCTTTTGGAAGACCATCTGGAACGCCACTCGTCCGGCCTGCGCCTGCTCGCGGGCGCGAGCGCCCCGCTGCCGCTGGACGCCTTGACGCCCGCCTGCCTCGACCGCATCCTCGGCCTGCTGAAGAACAGCCACCGCTACCTCGTGCTGGACGTGCCCCCGCTCCTGCATGCGACGACGCTGCACGCGCTGACTCACGCCCACGTCGTGCTGCTGGTCGCGAACCTCTTCGACCTGACGACGCTGGCCGACACCCGCCTGTGGCTGGAAGCCGTCGCGGGCCGGCACGTCGCCCCCGAAGCCGTCCAGGTCGTCCTGAACCGCGCCCTGCCCCGGAACCGGCTGCAAGCCTCGGACATCGAGCGGACATTAGGCCGGGCCGCCGCCTGCCAGGTGCCCAATGACGGCAAGCTGGTCCCGCACTCGGTCAACGCGGGCGAACCGTTCGTCCTGTCGCACCCGAACAGCCGGGTTGCCCGGAGCGTCTACGCGCTGGCCCGGCGGCTGGCGGCGGAGCCGAGCGGGATTCCCGAGGCCGCCGAGAGGAGCAGCCGATGACTTCCCTCCATCTCGCCTCTCAGATCCCTCCTCAGCCCGCCGCCCTGCCGCCGGCGGCCACCGACTTGAAGCGCCGACTCCATGCCCAGATCGTGGCCGAGTCCGATGCCGCGCGCCTGAGCCGCCTGCCCCGCGCGGCGCTGACGGAGCAGGTCGGGGCGCTGGCCCTGCGCCTGCTGGCCGAGGACGGCCCGGCCCTGATCGGGCGGCAGCGCGACGCTTTAGTGCAGGCCGTCGTGCATGAGCTGACGGGGCTGGGGCCGCTGGAGCCGCTGCTGGAAGACGAGACGGTTTCGGAGATCATGGTCAACGGGCCGGGGAACGTCTACGTCGAGCGGCGCGGGCGGCTGTCGCGCACGGACGTTGTCTTTGATGACGACGCCCACCTGCGGCGCATCATCGAGCGCATCCTGGCCCCGCTGGGCCGCCGCGCCGATGAAGCCTCGCCGCTCTGCGACGGGCGGCTGGCCGACGGCAGCCGGATCAATGTCATCCTGCCGCCACTCGCCGTGCATGGGCCGGTCCTGACCATCCGCAAGTTCGCCCGGCAGCCGTTGACGGCGGCCGACCTGGTCCGCCTGAACACGCTGACGGCTCAGGCCGCCGCCTTCCTGCGCGCCTGTGTTGCGGGCCGACGGAACATCCTCGTTTCGGGCGGCACGGGCAGCGGCAAGACGACCACATTGAACGCGCTGTCGTCGTTCATCCCCGACGGCGAGCGCATCATCACGATTGAAGACGCCGCCGAATTGCAGTTGCAGCAGGCACACGTCGTCACTCTGGAAAGCCGCCCGCCCAACCTGGAAGGGCGCGGCGAGGTCACCATCCGCCAGCTCGTGCGGAACGCCCTGCGGATGCGCCCCGACCGCATCCTACTAGGGGAAGTGCGCGGGGCCGAAGCATTGGACCTGCTGATGGCGCTGAATACGGGTCACGACGGCTCCCTGTCTACCGCCCACGCCAACGGCCCGCGCGACGCCCTGGCCCGACTGGAAACGATGGTGCTGATGGCGGGCACGGAGCTTCCCCTGCGAGCGGTCCGGGAGCAGATCGCGAGCGCGGTGCATCTGGTTCTGCACCAGGAGCGGGCGCGCGATGGCAGCCGCCGCGTGACGCACATCAGCGAGGTCACCGGCATCGTCGGCGACGTCATCGGCCTGCAAGACCTCTTCCGCTGGGACACGGCGCAGTCGGCCCTCCGCGCCACGGGCCTGCGCCCCGCCTGCGCGGCTGGCCTGGAAGAGCAGGGACTTTCGCTGCCCCCGGAGCTATTCCAATGAACCCGCTGCTGACGATCGCCCTGAGCTTCCTGTTGACGGCGGGCCTGGTCTACGCCGTTGCCGAGGCGCGGGCGCGCTCGGCCCGGCATCTTCGGGATCGCCTGGACCGGATCACGGGCCGCTACCACTTCGCGCCCGCCTCGGCTCCCGAGGCGTCTGACGCCCCGCGCCCCGACGTGCTGCCGACCGTCACGCGCTGGCTGGGCGGCGACCTGGGGAAGCGCCTGCGGCTCGCCATGCTGCGGGGCGATCTGCGCCTTCGGCCCGCCGAGTGGGCCGCCTTGTGCCTCGCCGCGCCGCTGGCCGCCGGGACACTCGGCCTGGCAGCCACGCATCAGGCTCTCGCCGGACTGGTTATGGCCCTGCTCGGGCTGGTCGTCCCGCCCCTCGTCCTTCAGTCGCGGCAGGCGTCGCGCCTGCGACGGTTTGACGCCCAGCTACCCGACGCCCTCATGCTCCTGACCGCCTCCCTGCGCGCGGGCCATTCGTTCTCCCAGGCCATGCTGACCGTCGCCGCCGAATTGCCGCCGCCCCTGGCCGCCGAGTTCGCCTGGGCCTCCGGGGAGGCCGCGCTTGGTGTTCCATTGGACACGGCTTTGGGCCGCATGACCGAGCGGGTGCCGTCGCCGGACCTCGACCTGGTCGTGACCGCCATCCTCATCCAACTCCCCCTCGGCGGCAATCTGGCGGAAGTGCTGGACGCCATCGCCGAGACCATCCGCGAGCGCGTCCGCCTGGCCGGCGAGGTGCGGACCTTGACGGCGGAAGGCAGCCTGTCCGCCGTCATCCTGATCGTCCTCGCCCCCGCCCTGGCCGTGCTGCTCTGCCTCCGCAGCCCCGCCTACTTCCAGCCCTTGTTGGATAGCCCGACCGGCCACTGGCTCATCGGCGGCGCGGCACTGGGCCAGATAATCGGCGGTCTGATTATCCGCCGCATGGTGGCGCTGGACTTGTAGGAGGAGCCTGCCGGCCTTACGCAGAACTTGTCCGGGGGAGGCAGATCGCCCCCCGGCCCCGATTCTGGGGGAACCGGAGGGGAAGGGCGAACACAAGGTTCGCCCCTACCTTGTTCCTTCCCTACTCCCCCAGAATCGGGGCGGGGACTTCCTTATCCATCAGGAGTACCAGATGCCGGACAATGACGTATGGCCGCCGAAACCCGATCTGCCTGACCCGCTGACCGAGTACGACGAGGTGATTGCGGCGAAACTTGCGGCGCCTTCTCCGGCTATAACGGGGCGGCTCACGCTGGTCAAAGTCTTGCGCGAACAAGAAGGGCTGGATTTGCGCCAGGCAATTGCCCTTGCGAACAACTACTGTGACAGGCATGGGCTATTTGTCAGCGGCAGAGTCACCAAGGCATTTGGCTGGGGAGGCTGCGGGATGGCTTTCGCGGCTTTGTGCCTAGCCATTTTCAGCGGCTATCTGTCGATAGTCCGCCTGGAAGCGGTTCTGAGTCAGCCACATCACCATGCGGCGCTCATGGCGTTGGACAGGCAGGAGATGGTGGTCGCGGCAGCGATTGTGTTGCTGGTGATTGGAAGCGGAATTATCTCTGTCACTATCCGAGGAATCAGCCGAAGGGGGGGATAAGCTATGCCCATGCCACTACTGCTAATTCTTGCCCTAGCCTTTCTCGTCGGCGCGCTCCTCACGCTCGCCGTGACCGGCCTCCTCGGCGCGGAGCGGGAGGCGGTCGCGCGGCGGCTGGATAACCTAGCTCGGCCCGCCGCATCCGCCGACCCGCTGCCGTCGCTGGCGGACGCGGAACTGGAAGGGACCTGGCGGGAGCGGCTGTGGCAGCCTAACTTGCGGCGGCTGGCGCGGATGGGGGCGCGGCTGACCCCGGCGGGGGCCTCGGACCGACTGCGGGCGTCGCTGGCGAAGGCGGGGAACCCCGCCGGGCTGGGGGCGCGGGAATTCGGGGGCCTGCGCGTGGTCGGCGTGGCGGTTTGCCTGTGCCTGATCGGGCCGATGTGCCTCTTCGTGCCGTCACTCGGGGCGCGGGTACTGCTGCTCGCGCTGGGGGCGTTGGTCGGGCTGACCCTGCCGGAGACTCTGCTGGAGCGGGCGATCCGGCGGCGGCAGGCGCGCATCCGTCGCGCATTGCCGGACGCGATTGATCTGCTGGTGGTGAGCGTCGAGGCGGGGATGGGGCTGGACGGGGCGATGGCGAAGGTGACGGAGAAGATGCGCGGGCCGCTCGCCGACGAGCTGACGCGGGCGCGGAACGAGATGCTTTTGGGCAAGACACGCGGGCAGGCCTTACGGGACATGGCGGCGCGGCTGGAGATGGGGGAGGTGAAGACGTTCGTCGCGGCGATCTACCAGGCCGACCAGCTTGGGACGAGCATCGCGCGGGTCCTGCGGGCACAGAGCCAGATGGCGCGGGCGGCGCGGGTGCAGCGGGTGCGGGAGCAGGCGGCACGTCTGCCGGTGACGATGCTGTTCCCGCTGGTCCTGTTCATCTTCCCGGCGATCTTCGTCGTCCTGCTCGGCCCGAGCCTGATGCGGCTGATGGCGACGTTAGGGCACATGAAGTAACTGACGCTACGCTGACTTCTCCGGGGGTCGTTAGTGTAAAATGTTTTCTGTAAATTGATGGCCTGAAGTAGTAGGTCAGGGAGTATTCTTGGAGTTACCACACAACAAGGAAACTACCCATGACCTACCACAACGATTCTACTCTGTCCGATGCCCTTTTGGAGCAACTTTCGGCGCAAGGGATGGAGGCCCTGCCCGATCTGTTCCGTGTCCTGCTCAACGCCGCCATGCAGATCGAGCGACAGAAGCACCTGGGCGCGGCCCCGCATGAACGGACAGAGCAGCGCACGGGCCACGCCAACGGCTACAAGGACAAGACGCTTGCCACCCGCATCGGCCAGATTACTGTCGCCGTCCCTCAGGTGCGTGAGGGAGGCTTCTACCCGCAGAGCCTGGAACGGGGCACCCGCTCTGAGCGCGCCTTGAAGCTTTCGCTGGCCGAGATGTATGTGCAGGGCGTCTCCACCCGCAAGGTGGCCGCCATCACCGAGCAGTTGTGCGGGTTCTCGGTCAGCAGCGGCCAGGTTAGCCAGGCGGCCAAGGAACTCGATGCCACCTTAGAAGCCTGGCGCACCCGCCCTCTGACGGCTTGCCCGTATCTGCTGCTGGATGCCCGCTACGAGAAGGTACGCCAGGGCGGCATCGTGCAGGATGCCGCCGTCCTCATTGCCATGGGCGTGGATGAGGCGGGCAAACGCTCCATTCTGGGCGTCTCTGTCGCCTTGTCCGAGAAAGAGGTCCACTGGCGGCAGTTCCTGCAAAGCCTGACCCAGCGCGGCCTGTGCGGAGTGAGGCTGGTCGTCAGCGATGCCCATGAAGGGCTAAAGGCGGCACGGATGGCGGTGCTGGGCAGCATCCCGTGGCAGCGATGCCAGTTCCACTTGCAGCAGAACGCCTCCGCTTATGTCCCCAGGCAGGACAGGAAGGCATCCGTGGCCGCAGACATTCGGGCCGTCTTCAACGCCCAGGACAGAGCCGAAGCCGACGCGCTCTTGAAGCGGGCGGTGCAGAAGTACGAAGCGGCGGCACCCAAGCTTGCGGCCTGGCTGGAAGAGAACCTGCCCGAAGGCTTGACGGTGTTTGCGTCTCCTGAGCCGCATCGCCGCCTGCTGCGGACTACCAACGGCGTCGAGCGCGTCAATCGTGAGGTGCGCCGCAGGACGCGGGTAGTGAGCATCTTCCCGAACGAGGCATCGTGCCTGCGGCTGGCGAGCGCCCTGCTGATGGAGATCAGCGACGACTGGCAGGCAGGCAAAGCCTACCTGACGTTCGCAGAACAAGACTAGCGAAGCCGACGAGACCGCGAGGACGCTCCCAGCTTTTACAGAAACGGCTTGATACTATCCGGGGGTCAAGAACCGCTCGACTCCAAAAGCCTTCAATCCCCCTGTCCGTCATAGTGCCAATCCGTCATGATGGAACCATCACTCTGCTGCTTGACATGATTATCCGCGAAGACTCCTTGAAGGACGTATTCTTGCGGCGGTCCATGCCAGTACCCCGCATCCTCGCAGAGCGGCATCATTGCGGGGGACAAATCGTTGCTGTCGGTTTCAGCAAATTCATTGTAGCGATAGCTACTGCCCCATGTCAGGAAATCATTGTTTGGGAACAGATCTGACCCTTGCTGCGGTGGCCTCCCTGTGTCAGACATACATCGGAACACCTGGCGAGATCGAAGGTAAGGCTGCAAGACATCGGTATAAAGGGGGATTGAAGGGATGTCCTTCTTTGAATAGGCTGACGTTGCCGCATCAAATCGAGACAAGGGATTGACAGCATGAGGATAGATCGTGTCATACTCTTGGGCGTACTGTGTGATAGCAATACCTATCTGTTTGAGATTGTCCAAACAGGCGGATTGTCGTGCTTTCTCTCTCGCTCGGACAAACACTGGAAAGAGGATTGCCGCCATGATGGAAATGATCGCTGTCACAACGAGCAATTCAATGATGGTGAATCCTCGTAGCTTCTTGTTATGCATCATTGTTTCTTCACTGGAGCAGTGCCGTCACCGGAACTGTGATGCGTTGTTCAATAGGGTCGTTAGTCTGTAAAACGATGTTGCCGCTCATAATACGGTTTGAATGGTCGCTAGTGCATGTTGCCGTGAGTAGAACGTGTCCACCCTGTCTCTCAACATGAGCCGAAACAGAGTGTGGGCAGGAGAGTACTGTGATCTGCGGGATTCTCTTGCCTGTGTTAATCATCGTCGAAATAGTTCGTGTAATTCTCACACTGTCAAAAAGCAGTTGTGGCTTCTGGACCGTGTACTTACCAGTTGCGTTGAAATGGACCGACACCTCGACATCTTCAATGCTAGGAACATCCGTGGTAATGTTCAGTTTATCAAAACGCTCCCCTGATGTCTTCATGGGAGCAGAAGTCACTACAAGGCTCGTCTGCTCGGCAGACTGCTCAATAGTATGTACTCGTAGTTCTGAGTCCGCACTGACGTGCGTGACATGAAAGTGAGTGGTCGGTTTCTGTGAGCGCAGCATGATGGTTTGGCTTGCTGTCTGTCCTAGTCGCAAATTCCCAAAATCCAGGGCGTTACGGCTAATAGAGACATACGGAAACACATGAGCCTTTACAGGGATGTTGATCTCTGTCTTGTCTACCAACTTTAGCACGATGAACCGTAAGACATCGCCGTTGTAACTCTCCCCCGAGAAACGCACATGTAATGGGATGCTACCCTTCGGCTCGACGGTATCGGCATCCAGGCTGGCCTGTGTACAGCCACATGATGTGGCCACCGATTGAATGCGTATAGCTTCGCCGGATCTGTTAATCAGGCGTATGTCTTTGCTGCTAACCGACAACTGAGCCACATCCCCAAAATCAACGTCATGGGGCAGGCAAGACAGTTCCTTTTGTGATTGGTAGTGGGCGTATGCACCGGCCAATGCCGCAGCGGTGGTAATCAGGGCGGCTATGAAAACACTTTTCGTCTGCATATAAGTTTACTGGACTTGACCCCTGTATCCCATCTTCCCAAGCGATCTGAGTGCCATCCTCTTCACATCTGGGTCGGGGTCCGCAGCGGCTCTCAGCAGGGGAGTTAAAGAGCTTTTTTGTCGTAGTTCCCCTAAAAGGCGCGCTTCAGTAAGGCGCACGAGGGATTCGCTACTCGTGAGAGCTGGCAGGGTGGTTTGGGCGATATATTCCTTCTTGGCGTCAGGGATGGATGCGTTCATGTTCGCAGTCAACAGTGTAGCACAAGCCTTCGACTGAACGATGGCATCCGTGGGTCCGGCCGTGGCTCTAGACAGAGTCTCTATGTCCTGGTCGGAAAGTGTATGGCTTTCCCGGTACTTGAGTTGAATGTCCATCACGGTTTTTAGATCAGACGTGCTGCTTACGACGCCCGTGGAGCCAAGATACTGCACCGTTTTGGCGATGCGCGCCTTCTCCACCTTTTCATGCTGCTGTCGTTGCATGGTTCCGACACTGTACGCAGTGATGCCGCCAAGCATGAATACGCCAATTATGACAGACACGATAATGGATGTTTTTTTTGACACCAGCGAACCCCTCATCTTCCCGAAGCCCTGTTACTATGTCTATACAACAGGGCCTCGGATTCCTGGCTCACTAACGGCTATGCCGGGCTGCTTACGCACTTCTTGTAAGCAGCAGTGATGCAGTTCTGGAGGGCTGTGCCCGAGGCGCAGCCTGAACAGCCGCGGTTGGTGCCATCTGATCCATCGGCGCAGTCCTGGCAAAGCGTTGGGTCCGTGGTCCCGCTGGCGCATTTGCTACCGACCGTACCTCCAGAGCAGCTAGCGTAGACCGCATGAACGAACATTGTGAACCCTAATGCCAGCAGGGCAGTTGTAGTCGCAGTGGCTCGTCGCCTTGAGCGTATTGAGAGCATGATTTGTCTTCCTTTTTGGGAGAAATGCTAGAGTTAATGCGTGTGGCTCGGTGGTGCCACTTCTTCCTGACCAGTCGCTTCACACCCACAATCCTGTTGCACCACGATATGTGCAGAGCGGTTACGCGCAAAAGCATAAGCGGACGCCGTGGCAATGACGAGGACGGCTGTGAGTGCGAATAATGTAAATGCTACTGCCTTTCTTTTTATTAGTGTGTTGTATGACATAGCCCAGTCCCTGATCTGTGTTAATGGTAACATTGTTACATGACGGCATGAAATCTGTCAAGAACATTGCATTCGGCAAAAATCGGGGCGAAAGACCGATAAAATCGGGGCGAAAGACCGATAAAATCGGGGCGAAAGACCGATAAAATCGGGGCGAAAGACCGATAAAATCGGGGCGAAAGACCGATAAAATCGGTTCAAGTTATGAACACTAACTGAGTGAGGCGGATAGTACGTTTGATGCGTCTCGTAAATGTGCCAAAATAGTGCTGTGGGAAAGACGAAAGACATCCGCACGCGGGGGGCGAAGCCGCAGGACCCCGACGAGCGGGCGGCGCGGGTCAAGGCCGCCGTGCGGGATTTGGAACGGATCGGGGCCGCCTTCACGGTGGCCGAGGTCGCCGAGCGGGCGGGCATCTCGCGGGCGACATTGTACCGCAGCCCGGACCTGCGCGCCCTGGTCGGGGCGAAAGGCGACGGGCCGCGCGTGGTGGACGCGGCGGTTCACGACAAGGTGTGCGCGCGGCACGAGGCGCAGAAGGCGAAGACGCGCGCCCTCCGGCGCGAGCTGGCCGAGGCCGAGGCGAGCTGGGAAGAAATGCGCGAGCGCGCCCGGACGGCCGAGTCGAAGCTGGCCGCCGCCGAGCGCCGGGCGGAGGTCCTCGCCTCGCAGGCGCGGGGCGGCATCGGCGGGTCGCTGGGGGCGGTCTCGGTCGCGCTGGGGCCGGAAGAGATGCGCCGCGCCCGGCGCGTCCTGGCCCGCGCCCTGCACCCGGATTTGTTCGCGCAGGACGGCGCGACGGCGGCTTTGGCGACGGAACTATTGAAGACGCTGAACGCGCTGGCGGAATAGCAGAAACGAGGCGGCAGGAAAACCGCCGCCGCTTGGGGAAACAGCCGCCATGCCTGACCTACTCGTATCCCTCTACAAGCTGCCGCCCCGCGAGACCGGCGCGGCCTCCGTCCGCGACGCGGGCGTCATCATCCGCCGCGCCAACCCGTTCGAGCAGACCCCGGTCGGCGACTTCATCCGCACCCACTTCAGCGTGGGCTGGGCTGAGGAGATGGCCGTCACCTTCGCCCGCCAGCCGATCACCAATTTCATCGCCATCGAGGACAAGAAGGTCATCGGCTTTGCCGCCTTCGAGTCCACCCGCAAGGCCTTCTTCGGGCCGACCGGCGTGGACCACGCCCACCGGGGGCGGGGCATCGGGCGTGCCCTGCTGATCGAGTCGCTGTGGGGCTTGTCCGACCTGGGCTACGCCTACGGCATTATCGGCGCGGCGGGGCCGGTGGAGTTCTACAAGAAGGCCGTCGGCGCGGTCGTCATCCCCGATAGCTGGCCAGGCGTCTACGCGGATCTGCTGCGTTAGGAAAGAGGGCGCGATGAATCGCGCCCCTACTGGCCTGACGTGTCTGCCGCCGGGGCGGGCGGGGCGGCCTGCGGAGTGGATTGGGGCGCGGCAGGGGCAGCGTCTTGAGCGGCGGCGTCGGGCGGCAGGTTGATGATGGCCCCGCGCGGGACGCCGACGATCTCGATGTCCTTGATGTGCCGGGACTTGACCAGGCGCGGGGTCAGCGAGGCGGCGCGGATGTGGGCAGCCTTCGCCTCGGCCTGGGCCTTCAGAACGGACTTCTGGTTGACGATCTGCTGGAGTTGGAGGTTGAGCTGGGACAGCTTCAAGTTCTGCTGGGCCGCCAGCCGCGAGCGCAGGGCGACCTTAGTGGCGTCGTCCGGATAAATGGCCCGGATGCGGACCTCATCAATGACAATCGAGTCCGGGTTGAAGCGGTCGTTCAGCTCTTTCAGCGCGTAGGTGGCCGCCGCCTGTTTGCCGTCGCCGCTCATGTTCTGGGCCGTATTCGCCAGCCCGAAGGCGTCCACGATGGCCTGGCGGAAGGCGGGGCGGAGCTGCGCCTCCTCGAAGTTGCCGAAGTCCGAAAATTGGTTCCGGTACTTGCCGTAAAGCGCGGTGATGCGCTCCGGGTGGTCGGCGTCCCAGGCGATGTGGTAGGTGATGCTGGTATCTACTCTGAGTGTGTTGGAGGAGAGCGTGTTGACGAGGACGCTGTCGTCCTGCTCGGCGTGCGCGCCTTCGCCCGAACCCTGCACCATCGTGTAGGTGCGCTCGTAGGTGGGGATCTCGATCAGCTCGTTGCCCGAGAAGGGCGGCTGGGCGTTGAACCCGGCGTGGCGGATGCGCGGGTCCACGCGGCCCGTGTAGTGGTTGATGACTAGGCCGACGTTGCCGGTCTTGACGACGAACCCGCTGGTGTTGCGGGCGAGCAGCAGGCCGACGACGAGGATGATGCCGAGGGCGATGAACAGTGTTTTCATTGATTTGTCTTATTTGTTGAGCAGGCCCATGAGCTGGTCGGAGGGCAGGTACAGCTTATGCACCTGGCCCAGTTCCTGGTCCTGGACGTAGAGGTCGGTCAGGGTGCTGTTTTGCAGGCGGTTGACGGTGGCCTCAGCGGTGGCCTGTTGGAGCAGGGTCTGGTTGTCGAATCCCTGCTGCTGCAAGGCGAGTTTGGCGTTGTCTATCTCCTGCATCTTGGACAGCGTGGTCGAGAGCAGGTCCTTGCTGGCCTGGTCCTGCTCGATGCCACGGATCATCAGATTAGAAAAGACGACGCCGCGCCCGCCCCACTCGTCATTGAGCGTTTTTAATGCCCCCTGTTCCGCGCGCTGCTTGCCCGCCGTGGTCAGGGCGGTGGCGGTGTCCATGTCGCCGATGGCGTAGTTGATCGCGCCCTTGACAGCAGGCTCCAGGTTGACAGCCTCGAACTGGCGCAGGTTGGCGAACTGGTCCTGGTAGGCGCGGTACAGGTCGTCGGCCTTGTCCGGATCAATGCGGTACTGGGCGGACACGTCCACTTGCAGCATGTTGGAGGCCGTGTTGACCTGGACGGCCCCGGTCGGGTCGGCGGATGTCAGCGACAGGGTCCGCTGGGCGGTGGGCACCTCGATGACCGTCTCCCAGACGCCCTGCCAGTGTGTCCCTGCGGGCATCAGGTCCTTCTCGATCGTGCCGTGGTAGTTGTTGATGACCAGGCCGACGTTGCCCGGCGCGATGTGTGTCGGCCCGGCCATGTGCCCGCCGCGCTGGAGCGAGAGGTTCAGGAACAGGAACCCGCCTAAAAGCAGTAATCCTAGAAGGCCCACTGTCCGTGTGCGCGGCGAGAGTGGCGGGGTGTGTTTCAGTGTGATGGTGTGTTTCGGACTGGTCGCCATTGTTCAGCGCCCTCTTTTCTATCGTTTCTATCGTTGCGTGTTTTCTTGACCGTTGTTCTCTTGTTTGGTCTTCTGGTACTCCACCTCGGGCGTCACGAATGAACCCAGGTGGCAGCCCGGACAGCCCGTATCGGGCAAGGGGCCTTTGAATTTTTTGTCGCAGTTCAGGCAGCGGAGCCATTCGCCCTTGCGCTGCAAGCGGGCCTCGCGCTCGGCGGCCACGCGGGCCGCTTCGGCCTCGGCCTTGTCGCGCGTGACGCTGCCGCGCAGGGACCAGAGCCAGAGGCCCACCATCACGAGGCCCGCCGCGAACATCCCGTCGAACACAAGTTGCATCTGTCAGTCTTTCTCTTATCATATTGACACGCGCGGGCCGAAAAAGTTGCCGCGCGTGTCACATCACGTCAATTTGGGTAAACCGTTTCTGTTTTCGTCCCCGCAAGAAAGGACCGCCTGCATGGACCATTCCATCGCGCCCCTGCCGCCCGGCACGCCCGCCCCTGATTTTACCCTGTCCGGCCCGCCCGATGCTCCCGTTTCCCTGTCCGGCCTGCGCGGGCAGCCCATCGTCCTGGCCTTCACCCCGTCCGGCTGGGACCCGGCCCGCGCGACTCAGATGGAGCAGTACGGCAAAGTTCTGTCCGAGGCATTCGCCGACGAGCAGATCCGGTTCCCGCTGCTGACCGACGCTGCGGTCGCGGAGCAGTACGGCGTCGCGGGCCGGCAGGCGTTGTTCGTCGTGGACGCCGAGGGCGTCATCCGCTGGAGCCATGTCGCGCCCGCCGGGCTGGCCCCGCGCGCCGAGGAGCTTCTAGCTGGGCTGGACAGCCTGCGCCCCCGGCCCCGGAGCGGCGGGCTATCGCGACGCGAGTTCCTGGCGACGACCCTGGCCGCCGCGTTCGCCCTGGCCCTGCCGCTGGGCGCGGGCCGGGCCGAGGCGCAGGGGCCGGGGACCGTCGCACCCGGCCCAGCGGCTTCGCCGCCTGCGGGGACAATGCCCGTGACGCTTACGGTCAATGGGACCGAACACGCCCTGAACATTGACCCGCGCGTCTCGCTGCTGGACGCCCTGCGCGAGCGGATCGGCCTGACCGGCTCCAAGAAGGGCTGCGACCACGGTCAGTGCGGGGCCTGCACGGTGCAGGTTGACGGGCGGCGCATCAACTCGTGCCTGTCGCTTGCCGTCGCCAACCAGGGCAAGAAGATCACGACCATCGAGGGGCTGGCGCACGGCGACGACCTGCACCCGATGCAGGCGGCGTTCCTGGCCCACGACGGCTTCCAGTGCGGCTACTGCACGTCCGGGCAGATCGTGTCCGCCGTGTCCCTGCTGGATGAGCCGGTCGGGCCGACCGATGCCGACGTGCGCGAGAGCATGAGCGGCAACCTGTGCCGCTGCGGGGCGTACCCGAACATCCTCGCCGCCATCCAGGATGTGCGCTCGGCCAGGGGAACGGAGGGGAATAAGAATGTACCCGTTTGATTATGTGCAGGCCACCGATGAGGGCGCGGCCGTCAAGTCCGTCGCGCCCCGGCCCGATGCCAAGTATCTAGCGGGCGGCACGACTCTGATTGACCTGATCAAGCTGCACGTCGAGCGGCCCGCGCATTTGGTTGATGTCACCGGCCTGCCGCTGGCACAGATCGCCGACCTTCCCGGCGGCGGCGTCCGCATCGGTGCGCTGGTCAAGAACAGCGACCTGGCCCACGACGCCCGCATCCAGAAGGGCTACCCTGTTCTGTCCGAGGCGCTGCTGTCTGGTGCCTCGCCGCAGCTCCGCAACATGGCGACCACGGCGGGGAACCTGATGCAGCGGACGCGCTGCTACTACTTCCGGGACACGGCGACGCCCTGCAACAAGCGCGAGCCGGGTTCCGGCTGCCCGGCAATCGGCGGCTACAACCGCATCCACGCCGTGCTGGGCACGAGCGAGAAGTGTATCGCCTCGCACCCCTCCGACATGTGCGTCGCGATGACTGCCCTGGATGCCGTGATCCGTGTTCAGGGGCCGGGCGGCGAGCGCGTCATCCCCATCGGCGAGTTCTACATCCCCTATGGGGAGGACCCCGTTCGGGAGACGGTTTTGCAGCACGGCGAGTTGATTACGGCTGTTGATCTGCCCGCGTCGCCGTTTGCCGCCCGTTCGCATTATTTGAAGGTCCGTGACCGGGCCTCCTACGCCTTCGCGCTGGCCTCCGCCGCCATCGCTTTGGACGTGCAGGGCGGCAAGATCGCGCAGGCCCGCGTCGTCATGGGCGGGGTCGGCTCCAAGCCCTGGCGCTCCCTGGACGCCGAGAAGACCCTGGTCGGCCACGCGCCCGGCCCGGATGTTTACCGCACGGCGGCGGAGGCGGCTTTGAAGGGCGCGAAGGGCTACAAAGACAACGCCTTCAAGATAGAGCTGGCAAAGCGGACGGTGGTTCGCTGTTTGACGACCGTTGGGAACATGGCTTGAAGTGCCAATGAGCGGCGACACGGAACAGCAGACCGGCGGCAGTCAGGCCGTGGTCGGCCGGCCCCTCAGCCGGGCCGACGGGCGGCTGAAGGTGACCGGGCAGGCCAAGTACACGGCGGAAACCGATCTTCCGGGCATGGCCTGTGCCGTCCTCGTGCCGAGCGAGATCGCGCGGGGGCGGGTCCTGAGTGTAGATACGAAAGACGCCGAGGCCGCGCCGGGCGTCCTCGCCGTCCTGACGCACCTCACCATGCCCAGGCTGACCGAAGCGCCGGTCCTGCTGGCACAGTCCGGCCAGAGCAGCCCCAAGGGTTCGGCGGGCCAGCAGTTCCTGCCGATGCAGGGTGACGTCATCCACTACGCGGGCCAGCCGATTGCGCTGGTCGTGGCCGAGACGCTGGAACGGGCGGCGGGCGCGGCGGAGTTGGTCAAGGCGCGGTATGCGCGAGAGAAACCGCGCGCAGACTTCGAGGCGGCACGGTCACGCGCGTTCCGGCCCGTCAACGGCTGGCCGGAGCCGGCGGAGACGGAGCGGGGGACGTGGCGGCGGGGCTGGGCGCGGCGGACGTGCGCGTCACCCAGGTCTACCACACGGCCTTGCAGCACCATGTCACGATGGAACCCCACGCGACGGTGGCCGAGTGGGACGGCGACGCGCTCACGCTGTATGAGCCGTCCACCTGGGTGCAGGGTGTGACCAAGACCGTCGCGACGTGGCTGGGGGTGCCGCCGGAAAAGGTGCATGTGATCCAGAAATTTGTCGGCGGATCGTTCGGCAGCAAAGGTCCCACCTGGCCGCACGTCGCGCTGGCCGCCGTGGCGGCGCGGCAGGTGGCCCGGCCCGTCAAGCTGGTCCTGAGCCGTCAGCAGACGTTCTGGTCGAACGGCTACCGGCCGCGCATCCGGCACTTCGTCCAGATTGGCGCGAAGGCCGACGGCACACTGACCGCCCTGCGGCACGAGGCGACGACGCACACGGCCCCATTCGACCGGCGCATCGTTGCGCCGGTGACGAAGACGAGTTCCCGGCTGTATGCCTGCCCGAACGTGGCGACGGCGTACCGGATGACCCGCCTGAACCTGAGCGGGCCGTTCACGATGCGCGGGCCGGGCGAGACGCCTGGCCTGTTCGCCGTCGAGTCGGCCATGGACGAGCTTGCCTACGCTCTGGACATGGACCCCGTCGCCCTGCGGCTGAAGAACTACGCCGAGAAGGACCCCGAGGAGGGCAAGCCCTGGTCGTCCAAGTCCCTGCGCGCCTGCTACGAGCAGGGCGCGGCGCGGTTCGGCTGGGGCAAACGGACGATGGCCCCCGGCTCCATGAAGGCCGACGACGGCAGGCTCATCGGCTGGGGCATGGCGACGATGATGTACGACGCCAAATCCGCCCCGGCGTCTGCTTCGGCCCGGATGGAGCCGGACGGCAGCGTCGTCCTGCGGAGCGCGACCTGTGACCCCGGCACCGGCCCGTACACGATCATGCCGCAGATCGCCGCCGACATCCTGGGCGTCCCCGTGAGCCGCGTCCGGCTGGAACTCGGCGATTCGCGGCTGCCGAAAGCGCCGCTGGCCGCCGGCTCACAGACCTCGGCCAGCGTCGGGTCGGCGGTGCGGGCGGCCAGCGAGTCGCTGCGGCGTTCGCTGCTGGCGGCATCGTTCACGGACGCGGCCTCCCCCCTCTTCGGGCTGACCGAGGGACAGGTCTGCACGGAAGGCGGGCGGGTCTTCGCCCGCGCCGAGCCGGGCAGGGGGCAGACCTACGCGGATATCTTAGCCCGGCACGCGCCCGAAGGCATGGAGGCGACCGAGGAAGTAGACCCGCACGGCGGGGCCAAGGACTTCTCCCTGTACTCGTTCGGCGCGCACTTCGCCGAGGTGAAAGTAGACCCGGATTTGGGCGAAATCCGCGTCACGCGCTACGTCGGGGCGTTCGGCGCGGGGCGCATCCTGAACGCCAAGACCGCCCGGAGCCAGTTAATCGGCGGCGTCATCTGGGGGCTGGGCATGGCCCTCCATGAAGAGACGCACCTGGACACGAAGATGGGGCGCATCGTCAACCCGGACCTGGCCGAATACCACATCCCGGTGAACGCCGACGTGCCGGACCTGGACGTGTTTTTTGTGGAAGAAGAGGACGCCCACGTCAACCCGCTGGGCGTCAAGGGCATCGGCGAGATCGGCACCATCGGCGCGGCTGCGGCGGTCGCCAATGCCGTGTATCATGCGACGGGCCGGCGCGTCCGCGACCTGCCGATCACGCCGGACAAAGTCATGTCGGACAGATAGGAAACGGAACCTATGGACAGCACACAGATACCAGCGGCCCCGAATGCGGAGCCGGACAAATCGGTCGGCCAGCCCCTGAGCCGCGTTGATGGGCGGCTGAAAGTGACCGGCGGGGCGCGCTACTCGGCGGAGATGCCCGTGTCGGGGCTGGTCTACGCCGTCATGGTGATGAGCACGGCGGCGAACGGCCGGATCACGGCCATTGATGCGAGCGCGGCGGAGGCGCTGCCGGGCGTGCTGAAGGTGATCACGCCCGCGAACGCCCTGCGCCTGCCCAAGCAGCCGGACAGCCAAGGCAGCGCCGCGCCGCGCCCGACCGACCGCAAGCTGTCGCTGCTCCAGGACACGATGGTCTACTACCAGAACCAGCCCGTCGGCGTCGTGGTGGCCGAAACGTTCGAAACGGCCTCCTACGCGGCCTCCCTGGTCCGCTACCGGTATGACACCGAGAAGCCGCGCACGGAGATGGAGCGGGAGAAGAAGCACGCCTACCGGCCCGCGAAGGCGAACCAGGACAAGACCGACTCGAAGCGCGGCGACCTGGGGCAAGGCATGGCGTCGGCCTCGGCGCGCGTGACGCAGACCTACCATACGCCGGTCGAGAACCACAACCCGATGGAGCCGCACGCGACCATCGCCGTCTGGGAGGGGGACAAGCTGACCGCCTACGACGCCACGCAGGGCGTCTTCGGGGCGCGCAAGGTGCTGGCCAAGACGTTCGGCCTGCCCCCCGAGAACGTCCGCGTCGTGTCGCACTTCCTGGGCGGCGGGTTCGGCTGCAAAGGCTCCGTCTGGTCGCACGTCCCGCTGGCCGCCATGGCGGCCCGGATGGTGGGGCGTCCGGTCAAGCTGGTCCTGACCCGGCAGCACATGTTCGGGCCGGTCGGCTACCGGCCCCGGACGGAGCAGAAGCTCCAGCTCGGCGCGGGCAAAGACGGCGCGCTGACGGCTGTTGGACACGAGAGCCATTCGCAGACCTCCACGTTTGATGAGTTCGTGGAGGCGACGGCATCGGCCTCGCGCATCCTTTACGACTCCCCGAACTCAGAGACTTCGCACCGGCTGGTGCGGCTGGACGCCGGGACGCCGACCTTTATGCGCGGGCCGGGCGAGTCGTCGGGCACCTTCGCCCTGGAATCGGCGATGGACGAGCTGGCCTATGCTTTGGACATGGACCCCATCGCGCTCCGGCTGAAGAACTACGCCGAGCGTGACCCCGAGGAGGGCAAGCCCTGGTCGTCCAAGTCCCTGCGCGCCTGCTACCAGACGGCTTCTGACAAGTTCGGCTGGGCCAAGCGGACGGCGGCCCCCGGCTCCATGAAGGCCGACGACGGGCGCTTGATCGGCTGGGGCATGGCGACGGCGACCTACCCGACGCGGCGCAGCGCATCGTCCGCCCTGGCCCGGCTGCTGCCGGACGGGACGGCCTATGTCCAGGCGGGGACGCAGGACCTGGGCACAGGAACCTATACGGTGATGACGCAGACGGCGGCCGACGCGCTGGGGCTTGCCCCCGCCCAGGTGCGGTTCGAGCTGGGCGACACGGAGATGCCTGAGACGCCGGTTTCGGGCGGGTCGCAGACGGCGGCGAGCACCGGCTCCGCCGTCCACGCGGCCAGCCTCGCCGCGAAGAGCCAGGCGATCCGGCTTGCTGTCGCCGATGCCTCCTCGCCCTTACACGGGCTGACCGAGGCGGACGTAGACGTGAAAGAAGGCCGCCTGTTCTTCAAAGCAGACCCGACCAAGGGGGAGACGTATGCCGCCCTGATGGCCCGGCAGAACCTGCCGAACATCGAGGCGAAGACGAAGTCCGCGCCTGGCGAGGAGAAGGACAAGTACGCCATGCACTCCTTCGGCGCGGTCTTCGTCGAGGTGCGCGTGGACCCCGATCTGGGGGAGGTGCGGGTCACGCGCGTCGTCGGCGCGTATGGGGTCGGCAACATCCTGAACGCCAAGACCGCCCGCTCCCAGCTACTCGGCGGCGTCGTCTTCGGCATCGGCATGGCGCTCTTGGAAGAGACGAGGGCGGACACCCGCACGGGCCGCGTGATGAACCCCGATCTGGCGGAGTACCACATCCCCGTGAATGCCGACGTGCCCGAGATCGACATCACGTTCGTCCCCGAGAAGGACCCCTACGTCAACCCCTTGGGGGTCAAAGGAATCGGCGAGATCGGAATCACGGGCGTCGTCGCCGCCATCGCGAACGCGGTCTACCATGCCACCGGGAAGCGGGTGCGGGACCTACCGATTACGGTGGACAAGGTGATGGCCTAGCCCCGGAAGCCGCCGATGAAAGAACTGCGCGAAATACTCCTCGCCTATGAGGCGCTCTGTCGGCAGGGCCGCCCTGCCGCGCTGGCAACGGTCGTCGCCGTCAGCGGGTCGTCTTACCGCCGCCCCGGCGCGCGGATGCTGCTGACGGCGGACGGCTGGGTGGCCGGCGGCGTCAGCGGCGGGTGCCTGGAAAGCGATGTCGCCCAGCGGGCGCGGGTCGTCCTGGAGTCGGGGCAGGCGGATATCGTCACCTATGACACCACGGAGGACGGCGACATCGTGTTCGGGGTGGGCCTGGGCTGCCGGGGCGTGATCCAGATTTTGATTGAGCCGCTGGCGGGTGACCGGCCTGATCTGGACTTCCTGGCGGCCTTGGCCCGGCGGCGCGAGGCGGGCGTCTGCGCGACGGTTTTCCGCAGCGAGGGCGGCTCCCCTGCCCTCCTGGCTGACCGGCTGCTGCTGTCCGAGACGGGGGACGATCACGACGGGCTGGCCGACGCGGGACTTGCCGCGCGTGTTCGGGTGGACGCCGGGGACGTGCTGAGGTCGGGAGTGTCGCGCGGACGCGAGTACGCACTGTCCGGCGGCTCCGTGTCCGTCTTCCTGGAGGCGCTCGCCCCCCCACAGCCGCTCGTCATCTTCGGGGCGGGGCATGACGCTCCGCCGCTGGTCCGGCTGGCGAAGGAGCTGGGCTGGCACGTCACCGTTGCCGACGCGCGCCCTGCCTACGCGACGGCCGAACGCTTCCCCTCCGCCGATGCCGTGGTCGTCTGCCCGCCGGAAGAGGCCGCCTCGCGGCTGACGCTGGACGCGCGGGCGGCGGTCGTGCTGATGACGCATAACTATCTGCACGATCTGGCCCTGCTGGAACGGTGGCTCCCCTGCCCCATTCTGTATCTTGGTGTCCTCGGCCCCAAGCGGCGCACGGAGCGCCTGCTGGGCGAGATGCCGCCGGGCCTGGTCACGGACGGGGCCTTGTCGCGCCTGCACAGCCCGGTCGGGCTGGACCTCGGGGCGGACACGCCGGAGACGATCGCGCTTGCGATCATCGCCGGCATCCAGGCCGTGGCGGCGGGTCGGCCCGGCGGCTTCCTGCGCGACCGCACGGGGCCAATCTACGCGCCGGAGCCTCCCATCCTGCCTGCCACCGTCGGCATCGTGCCGCAGTGCGCGATCGGCACCCCATGAGGCCGAATGTCGGCCTGATCCTCCTGGCGGCGGGTGGGTCGTCCCGGCTGGGGCATCCCAAACAACTGTTGCCGTATCAAGGCCGGACACTGCTGCGCCACGCGGCGGAGACTGCCCTGCGGCCCGCCTGCCGCCCCGTCGTCGTCGTGCTTGGATCGGAGCCGGACCGCCTGCGCCCGGAACTCACCGGGCTGGAAGTGCTTGTCGCCAACAACCCCGACTGGGAGCAGGGCATGGGTTCTTCCATTCGCGCCGGGCTGGCCGCCCTGGAAGCGTCCGCGCCGGACATGGGCGGCGTCGTCCTGATGCTCTGCGACCAGCCGCTCATCACATCCGCCTCCCTGGGCGCACTCGTTCAGTCCCATCTCGACACGGGCAGCCCGCTCGTCGTTTCCGAATACGGCGGCACGCGCGGCGTCCCCGCCTTCTTCAGCCACGCCCTATTCCCTGAACTGCGCGCCCTGAAGGACGCGCAGGGGGCCAAGGCCGTCATCGCCGCCCATGCGGCTGAGGCGGTCGCCCTGCCCCTGCCGGCGGGCGTCTGGGACGTGGATACGGCGGAAGACTTCGAGCGGCTGCGGTCACGGGATGGGCAGCCATGAGACACGGCCGCATCCGCCCTATCGCCCTCTGCCTGTTCCGGCATGGGGGCTGCATCCTGGTCGGCAATGCTTATGACGCGGTGAAGCAGGACCACTACTGCCGGCCGCTCGGCGGCGGCATCGAGTTCGGGGAGCGCGGGGCGGAGGCGGTCGTGCGCGAGATTCAGGAGGAACTAGGCGCGGAGATCGAGGACGTGCGATGGCTGGGAACTTTGGAAAACCTGTTCACCTGCGAAGGCGAGCCGGGCCACGAGATCGTGCTGGTCTATGACGCCGTGTTTGCCGACCGTTCGCTGTATGACCGGGCGGTCCTGCACGGGTACGAGCAGGGTGCGGCGACTGAGGCATTCACGGCGGAATGGAAAACGCTGGACGAACTGGCGTCAGGGCCGGTGCGGCTGGTGCCGGAGGGTCTGATGGCGTTCCTGGTCGGCCTGGAGGGTGGATGATGTTCGGGTTAACGCCGAAGTCTCCGGTCAGCGCGGAGGCAGGCGCGTGGGTCGAGGACTCCATGCGCCGGTTCGTCGGCTTGTACGGGCAGGAGCGGCTTCAGGCATTGCCGGTGGTGCTGCCGACGGAAGAATTCTTTCCCGACGACTTCCAGGCGACTGAGGAGTCGGTTCAGGACACACTGCGGCGCGTCTGTGGGTTCCTGCGGGTGGACCCGAGCCGGGTGGTCCTGGAGGTTTTCGAGGACACCGAGGCGGAGTTGAGGGGGAAGCTCAGGGAAGCATTGCCCTCGTGGAACGACGACTCGACCGGTGCAGCGGGGACGTACAGCGAGGACGCGGAGGCGGCGATGTTCACGATCAGGGTCAAGCGCGACCTGCTGAGAGAGCCGGTGCGGCTCATCGCGACGCTGGCCCATGAGCTTTGCCATGTGCTGCTGCTGGGTGGGAGGCACATTGACCGGGAGGCCCCGGACATGGAGCCGCTGACCGACCTCCTGACCGTCTTCCTAGGAATGGGCGTCTTCACGGCGAATTCGGCGGCACACTTCACCCAGCACGACGACGGCACCAAGCACGGGTGGTCGTTCCGCCGGCTCGGCTACCTTTCGGAGCCGATGTTCGGCTACGCGATGGCCGTCTTCGCCTCCGAGCGGGGCGAGTCCAGACCCGCGTGGGCGAAACACCTCTCGGTGAATGCCGGGGGCTACTTCCGGCAGGCTGTCAAGTTTCTCGCGCACCAGCGCGCACAGCAGGACAGGGGCAGTAGGAGGTGACGCGCTCTTTCAGAACTTCATGCCCAGATTTGCCGAGGCGTTGTAGTCTGAGGCGGCGGCGGAGGTCTGCTGGCGCTTGCCGTTCAGGGACAGGCTGAAGCGGTCCCCAAGATTATGCGTGAAGCCGACGGTGTAGGCGACCGACTGGGATGTGGAGGGGTCGAGGGCGTTCTGGCGGGTCTGGAAGCCGACCGTGAGGCTGGTCGCCGAGGAGAAGCGCAGGCCGAGGTCGGCGTGGATGGTTTCCTCGGTGTCGGGGGCGTCATAGCGGCGGGACCAGTCATAGCCGCCGGAGAGGCCGAGCGCGCCGAAGGTCGTTTCCAGCCCGAGGCCCTTCCGGGCCAGCCGCTGGGGCGCGTCGCCGTCGTCGGGGTTCTGGGCATAGGTGCCGGTCAGATGCACCGTCTTGAAGGGGGACAGGGCGACTCGGGCGGCGCTGGTGTCGAATAGGTCGCCCGGCGCGGCGTCGGCGGCGGGTGCCATGCGGCTCTTGTAGCTGCCGGAGAACTCCACGAACGAGAGCGGGCGCAGGGCACCGCTGACCGAGGCGACGGCGGTATTGAGTGAGTCGGGCGAGCCGTTTGTCGCTTTCTGGTGCAGGGCGAGGCCCGCGCCGAACTGCACGGCGGGGTGCGGGGTGAGCGAGAGGGCGACGGATTGCTGGTCGGTGGTCGCCGCGCCGAGCCGGGACTGGCCCGCCGAGGTTTCGACCGAGACGGTCTTGGTCGGCGTCAGGACCGTCTTGAGGCTGAGGCTCTGGCTGTCGGCGTCCGTGCCTGGGGCGTTCTTGCCGTCGTAGGCGGCACTGACCTCCAGTTTGGCCGTCGGGTGCGTGTCCACGGTGAGGCCCTGCGTCTGGGTCATTCCGGACGTCCCGGTCCCGGTCTGGTCGAGGGTGGCCCCTACTTTCGTCCTATCGCTGGGCGTGACCGTCAGAGACAGAGACGTGTCTTTGGCGGCGACCTGGGGGCCATCAGTGGGACTGGAGTCGTGGAAACTCACCTGCGCCTGGACGATCTTGGTGGGCGTGAACCGGCCGCTGAGGGTGAGCGACTGCTGCCCGGCGCGCAGGCTGTCGTCGCCGGCGTTCTCCAGGCCGACCCCGGCGCGGGCGAAGCCGAACGAGAACAAGGCCCAGCCGGAGGCCGCCGTGGAGCCGGCGAGGGACAGCCCCATGCGCTTCGCGGGCGAATCGGCATCGGCGTCTTTGGCCGGCAAGGCGGTAACGGGAGTGTAGAAAAAGTGCGACGAGAGCTGGGCGTTGTGATTCCCCGACCAGCCCGCGCTGGCACCTAGAGTCAGGCCGCCGGTGTCCTGGCCCTGTTTCCCCAGCGCGTCAAACGAGAAGTAGCCGTGTTCGCCGCGCAGCAGGTCTACGGAGAGCGGGAGGGTGCGGGCGGTGTCATTGCGCTGGGCCTGCGTGGGGTCCGGCTCATAAGTGACGGCGGCGACGGAGCGGGCGGGGAGGGCGCGGGTGAAAGTGACGGTGCCGTTGTCGGCATCCAGGGCATAGTCCAGCCCGCGGAGCTGCGGCAGGCCGTTGACGCTCACGCTCTCGGTGGCGGGCGTGATGTGCTTCCAGCTCAGGGTGAACGGGCCGGGCGTACCGTTGCCCAGGCAGAGGTCCTGCACGGGCGGCGTGCTGCACGCGCCGGGGAGGGCGAGGAGCAGGCCGAGTGTGGTCAGCAGACTGACTGGCGGGGCGAGGCGGGAACGCATGGCGGGTTTGATCTCCATGCCGTTAGAGTGCGGGGCGCAAAGATTGTTTCAAAAGAGGAGGCGGGCACCATTTACGGTGCCCGCCTTTGCGTGTCTGGATCGCCCTAAGACTTGTAGACGTAGAACGTGTTGCCGGACAGTGTCTGGACCGAGTAGCCGGCGGCCTTCGCCATCGCCTGGAGCGGGGTCGCCGCGTCGGGGGCCGAAAAGGCGTCCGATACCGGCTGTGTGGGGACGGCATTAACATCCACCACGACGGTCGCGCCGTAGTGGCTGGCGACGGCCTGCATGGCGTCCAGGAAGTCCGCGTTCGCCGGGGCCGCCGTTGCCGCGTCCGCCGCACCGTAGGGGGTGTAGACGACTTCGGAGCCGGACGCCACGCTCGGGTCATCCGGCGCCCACTTCACCAGCAGGTCCAGCGTCTCGCCGGCGGGCGGCGCGACGGTCGCCGCGATGGGGATCGAAACGCCGGTGCTGTTGTCCAGGTGTTCCTTCAGCACGGGCGTCGCCTCACCCAGATGGGCGGGGTCCGTGACCTGCTCCGCCCCGGTCACGACGTAGGCGGTGACTGCGGCGGCGGGGACGTTCGGCGGCAGGTGCAGGTGGAACTGGTGATAGTTGTTGCTGTCACCGCCCATCCGCGTGTCCACCTTCTGTACGACGGCGGCGTTCGCCGGGGTCGCGACCGAAGACGTAATCGGGTTGATGTTGGTATCGAACCCAGGCCCCTTCGGAGTCGAATGCGTGAAAAGCACACCGAGGAACACTGCTGCCGCAAGGCCCGTCAGCGCTCCGCCCGTCATGCGCCGGTGTGAGACGGTCGAGAACCACCCGCCGGGGGCGGCACCCGGCGCGTGCGTCGTGAAGGTCGTTTCCCGCCGAGACTGCCCCGCCGCGACCTGCTCCAGAATCTTCGCCCGGAAGCCCGGCGGGACGTCCGCCTCGGCCCCCAGCGGCTGTTCCAGCAGGGCGTAGACGCGCGCGAACCGCGCGTAGTCCGCGCGGGCCGACGGGTCGGTCTCAAAGTGCTGATCCAGGGCCTGCCGCAGCGCAGGGGCCAGCACGCCCTCCGCGTAGTCCGAGTAGAGTTCCTGCGCCCTTTCCGGTTTCATGGTTAACTGTCCTTGCGTCCTAAAAGTGCATCCAGAATGATGTCGTGGGCGGGGCGTAAGCCGGCCCGCATTTCCGACGACGCTAGGTATTGAAAAGTTCCCGGATGCCGGAGAGTTTTTCTTTCAGAGCCAGGCGGGCACGGTTCAGGCGGCTCTTGACCGTGCCGATGGGCAGGTCCATGATCTCGGCGATCTCCTCATACGACTTCTGCTGGCCGTGGTAGAGGGTGACCATCGCGCGCTGGTACTCGGGCAGGCCGCCGATGGCTTTCTGAAGGAGCTGGGCGCGCTCGCTCTCTTCCAGGACGGCCTCGGGGCTTGGGGAGGGGTCCTCGATCTGACGGGCGACGCTGGACTCGTCGAGTTCAAGGTACTCGTCGAGCGAGGCGTGCGGGTGCGCCTTGGCGCGCTTGCGTTCATCCAGGAAGACGTTCGTGGTGATGCGGAACAGCCAGGTGGAGAACGAGGCATCGCCACGGAAGGTGCCGATGGCATTGAAGACGCGAAGGAAGGCATCCTGGGCGACATCATTGGCGTCATCGTAGTTGCCGGTCAGTCGGTACGCGAAGTTGTAGACCTGCTTCTCGTACTTACGGACCAGGTCATTGAAAGCCGCCAGGTCCCCGCGCTTGCAGCGCTCGATGAGCGCCTTTTCTTCGGCAGAAACCGTCGCGCGGGGCCGCGCGGGGCGTGGAGCCGCATCATCCATTGGTCATCCTCGGCGGCGGGATCGGGGAACACATTCCTAGGAGCATACTGAAAAGTTTTTTACCCAGCGGAGACGCCCTTTACGCCTGTCATCCTTGCTTGGACTGAGTCCTGAAATCAGTATGACGCGCGGCGGGGCGGTTGTCAAGCGGCCCCGGAGGCCGGGGAGGCGTCGGAACAAGGACTTTCACGCCGCGCCGCCTAATGATAGGCGCAACACGACAAGTACAAGGGGCATTCAACGATGACAACCGAACAGACCACTCAGTCGGGCCAGGCCGCCGGGAACGCACTGCCGCGCAGCGCACCCGAAGCGCAGGGGCTTCCCGCTTCCGCCGTGCTGGCCCTCGTGGACGAGGCGGAGCGCAAGGCTTTGGGGGTCCACGGCCTGATGGTCCTCCGTCACGGCCACGTCGTCGCCGAGGGGTGGTGGGACCCTTACGGGGCGCAGCGCCCGCACATGCTGTATTCGCTCTCGAAGAGCTTCTGCTCGACGGCGGCGGGCCTGGCCGTGGCGGAGGGAAACTTATCGCTCGACGACACCGTCCTGTCCTTCTTCCCCGACGAAGCGCCCGCAGCGCCCGACGCGAACCTCTCCGCCATGCGCCTGCGCCACCTGCTGTCCATGTCCACGGGGCATGAGCAGGACACGACGGGGCGGTTGCGGGACGCCGAGGGCGGGGACTGGGTGCGCGGCTTCCTGGCCCTGCCGGTGGAGCGGACTCCCGGCACACACTTTGTCTACAACAGCGGCGCGACCTACATGGTTTCGGCCATCGTCCAGAAGGTGACGGGGCAGACCGTCCTGGACTATTTGGGGCCGCGCCTCTTCGGGCCGTTGGGCATCCAGAACCCGACCTGGGAAACCAGCCCGCAGGGGATCAGCGTGGGAGGCTGGGGCCTGAGCATCACGACCGAGGACATCGCCCGGTTCGGCCTGCTCTATCTCCAGGAGGGGGTCTGGCACGGCGAGCGCCTGCTGCCCGCTGCCTGGGTGGCCGAGGCGACCTCGAAGCAGGTGGAGAACGGGGAGAACCCGGACAGCGATTGGGGGGTCGGGTACGGCTTCCAGTTCTGGCGCTGCCGCCACAACGCCTACCGGGGTGATGGGGCCTTCGGCCAGTTGTGCGTGGTCCTGCCGGAGCAAGACGCCGTCGTGGCGATCACGGCGGGCACGAGCGACCTGGGCGGCGTCCTGAACCTGATCTGGGACCACCTGCTGCCCGCGATGGGTTCCGAAGTCCTGCCGGAAGACCCGGCGGCGGAGGAACGGCTCCGCGCGCGGCTGGCCGGCCTGTCCATGCCCGCGCCGGAGGGGGAGGCATCGTCGCCCGTCGCCGCCTCCGTCTCGGGCATGACGTATGCCTTTGACGCGGGCGATGCCAACGAACACAAGGTCGAGACGGCCCGGTGGGACTTCAGCCCGGACGGGGCGGCCGTAACTGTAAAAGATGCATTGGGGGAACACCGCATCGAGGCCGGGGCGGACGGATGGCGGCACGGGACGACGACACTGCGCGAGGGCCGCGCGCTGCCGGCGGCGGCGCGGGGCGCGTGGGTGGCCGAGGACACTTACACCCTCACGGCCTTCTTCACCGAGACGCCCTACGCCCTGACGCTCTCGGCGCACTTCTCGGAGGGCGGGGTGCGGCTCGACCTGCGCCAGAACGTCTCATTCGGCCCGACCGACCGGCCACTGCTGGAAGGGAGGGCGGCGTGAGCGGTGCCGGACTTTCCAGAGTTCAACGGAGAAAACCACAGACACATGGATGACCTTGCCGCAAACCCCGAGGGCTATGACGACTTCCTGCACGATCTAAAGACCCGCGTCCGTGCCGCCCAGGTCAAGGCGGCTTTGTCCGTCAACCGGGAGTTGGTTCTGCTCTACTGGCAGATCGGGCGCGACATCCTCGCCCGCCAGCAGGCACAGGGCTGGGGGGCCAAGGTGATCGAGCGCCTGTCCCGCGATCTGCGGCGCGAGTTCCCTGAGATGAAGGGGTTCTCCCGCACGAACCTGATGTACATGCGGGCCTTCGCCGAGGCTTACCCAGACGAGTCAATTGTCCAGCAGGCTGCTGGACAATTGCCCTGGTTCCATAACTGTGTCCTGCTGGACAAGGTCAAAGACGAAGCTGAAAGGCTTTGGTACGCGCATCAGACGGTCGGGCACGGCTGGAGCCGCAACGTCCTGGTCCACCAGATCGAGAGCGGGCTGTTCCGTCGGCAGGGCAAGGCGCAGACGAACTTCGCCCAAACGCTGCCCGCGCCGCAGTCCGAACTGGCCCAGCAGATGCTCAAAGACCCCTACAATTTCGAGTTCCTCAGCCTCGGGGCGGACGCGCAGGAGCGGGACTTGGAGCAGGGACTTCTGGCGCATGTGCGGCAGTTCCTGCTCGAACTCGGCACGGGCTTCGCCTTCGTCGGCAGCCAGTATCATCTGGAAGTGGGCGGGGATGACTTCTATCTGGACCTGCTGTTTTACCATGTGCGCTTGCGCTGCTACATCGTGGTGGACCTGAAGATCGGCAAGTTCACGCCCGGCGACGCGGGCCAGCTCAACTTCTACCTGTCCGCCGTGGACGACCTGCTGCGTCACCCGGATGACCAGCCGACGCTGGGGCTGCTCCTGTGCAAGTCGAAGAATGAAACAGTCGCCGAGTATGCTCTGCGCGACATCCGCAAGCCGCTGGGCATCGCCGAATACCACCTGCAAGACGCCGTCCCCGCCGAGTACCGGGGCAGCCTGCCGACGGTGGCGGAGTTAGAGGCGGAGCTGCACCGCGCCCTCCCCGGAGACGAATGAGGCCACCCCATGCCTGAACTCTACACCATCGGCTACCAGGGCGTCTCGCAGGCGGCCCTGCTCCGAACGCTGGCGTTCCACGCCGTCCAAACCCTGCTGGACATCCGCGAGCGGCCCCAGAGCCGCAAGCCCGGCCTATCCAAGACCGCCTTGGGGCAGGCCGCCGCCGGCTTCGGCATCCGGTACGCGCACCTCGGCGCGCTGGGAACGCCCCGCGAGGTGCGTTACCGGCGCAAGATGGACCACGATGCCGAGGCGTTCAAAGAGGGGTATCTAGAATATCTCGCGACGCAGGACGAGGAGATGGCTGCCTTGGTCACACGGGCGGAGCGGGAGAGCTGCTGTCTGCTGTGTTACGAGAAGGACGCGCAGGAATGCCACCGCCTGTTCGTCGCCGAACAGGCGGAGCGGATGAGCAGGGGGCATCTGATGCCCGTGCATCTGGCGGTGTCGGAGGATTAGGGGAAGGGCCTGCGTGTCACTCAGTCAGCGCGTGCGCTTCGGGACGCGCAACGTCAGCCGGGGCCGGAGGCGGCGGAACGTCCGGTCCTTTAGCGACCGGACCCGCTGCCAGTGGGAACGGCGGGTGTGGGCAGCAGCGGTCGTCGCTGCCGTCTCCGTCAGTCTGAGGTAGAAGAGGGCGGCCAGAGCGAGATAAATGCCGAATAGTCCTAACATCATCACTGCCACACGCTTTCCGATGCCCGCAAACCTCGGCATCCATTAACTGGTTTATCTCACGGAACAGCCGTGCCTAAACATCAGCCGCGTGTGGCGCACGCTTATCACCGCCGGAACATCAACAGGAGGACGCTATGAACGCCGTGTTCGAGACAGCCGCACCTTACCAGGGCGACGTGATGGAACTGCCCGTTGGAAACCTGGAAGAAGCCATCCCCTTTTACGAGTCGGTGATGGGGTTCCGGGTCGTGTCCCGCCGGGAAGCGCCGCACCGGTCCGCCGTCCTGGGCCGGGACGGCATCGAGATCGGCCTAGCCGAGAACGGCGGCGACCCCGCCCAGAACGGCTGCTTCTTCGCCGTGGACGACGTCGAAGCCGCCTTCGCCGAACTCAGAGCGAACGGCCTGGGCCGGCAGGAAGCCGGTTTCCGGCTGGACCGCTATGGGGACGCCGCCTACCGCGTCTTCTTCGTCATCGCCCCGGACGGGCTGTGTTATTCCCTCGGCCAGCGTCAGGACTGAGGCGCGGGGTCGGTCGAGGCCACGGGACCGGGCACGGCCAGCAGGGCGGGCGTCCGGTCGGGCATGTGCCAGTCGCTGTCGAGGTACTCGGTCCAGACGCGGTCGTAGGTCTGGATCGTCTGCCGCGCGATGGTGTGCCAGTTGAAGGTCGTCTGCACCCGCTCGTAGGCGGCCTCGACCATGCGGGCGGCCGTCTCCGGCTCGTGCAGCAGCTTCAGCAGGCCGTCGGCCAGCGAGTTGGGGTTGCCGGCGTAGGTGGTAATGCCGGTGACGTTGTTCTCGACCACTTCCGGCAGGCCGCCGCCGTCGGAGACGACGACCGGGACGCGGGCGGCCATCGCCTCCAACGCGACGATGCCGAACGGCTCATAGAGAGAGGGGAAACAGGCAATATCTATGATGCTGTAGATCTTCAGCAGGTCGTCGTCGGGCACGAAGCCGGCGAAGTAGACGTGCCGCTCCATGCCGAGATACGCGGCGAGGTTGACCAGGTGTTCGCGCTGGCCCCCGCCGCAGATGAGCAGTTTGGCGTCGTGGTAGCCCCAGCGGACCTTGGGCAGCGACTCGATGAGGACCTGGACGCCCTTCTCGCGCACCATGCGGCCCACGAAGAAGATGATCTTTTCTTCCGGTGCGGCGTACCGGGCGCGGAAGGCGGCCTTCTCCTCCGCCGTGAAGTGCGGCAGCCGGAACTTGGCGGCGTCCACGCCGTTCGGGATGATGTCCATCTTGTCCCAGGGCGTGTGCAGGGCGTGGTGACACTCGCGCTCCATGAAATGCGTACAGACGATGACGCGCCAGGCCTCGTTCTGGAGCTGGCCTTCCACCGAGTTGATATACTCCTGGGTCGGCCCCTTGATGCCGCTGTTGCGCCCGTACTCGGTGGCGTGGATGGTGGCGACGAGCGGCAGGTGGTATTTGTGCTTGAGCGCGGCGGCGGCGAAGTGGGCGAGCCAGTCGTGGGGGTGGAGCAGGAGCGGCATGCCGTCCGCCCTGTCCAGCAGGGCGGCGACGAGGGTGTCGGCGCGGGCGAGCATGGCGTCGTTGAGGAGCTGGACCCAGTGGACGAAGTCGTTGCCCGGCCCCGAGGGGGTGACGCGGTAGATGTGGATGCCGTCCTCGACCTCCTCGGCGAGCGCGCCGGGGTGTTCGCAGGTGACGACGTGGACCTCGATGTCCAGCTTGACCAGCGCGTGGGCCAGGTCATAGACATGGCGCGAGATGCCGCCGACGATCTTGGGGGGGTACTCCCAGCTTAACATGATGACGCGCATGAGTTCAAGCGCCTCCCTTCATTCCAACAAACGGTAGAACAGTTGCGTAGTTTCCAGCACACCGTCGCTGCTCAACGCATATTGCGGAATGGCACCCGCGCGCTGGTAGCCGAGCTGAACATACAGACTCGCGGCGTCATTCCCGGACGTGTCCAGCACCAGGAGCGTCCGCCCCGCGTCGCGAGCGGCCACTTCCACGGCGGCCAGGAGTGCCTTGGCGATGCCCCGTCGGCGATGGGCGGTGTGAACAAACAACTTCTGCACTTCGGCGCGGTGACGACCGTTGGGCGGAGTGTCGAGTCCGAGCTGAACCGCCCCTAGAACTTCATCGCCCTCACGCATTGCCAGCAGGATGCGGGTCCCCTCGTGGACGCTCACAAGAACCTGCTCCCAGTACCGCTCGGCGTCTTCGGCGGGCAGCGGAGCCAGGAACCCGACCGAAGCCCCGCCGTGTACGGCGTCCTGTAAGAGACGGACGAGGAAATGAACGAGGTGCCGCGCGGTAGGGCCTTCAAGATGCTCGACGGGTGCCATTCATGGGTCCCTACGGGGCAGCCTCCGCCCGGTGTCCGATGTCGGTGCGGTAGTGCATATGGTCGAAGCTGAGGTTCTTGACGGCGGCGTAGGCCCGCGCCCGCGCCTGCGTGAAGTCGTCGCCCAGGGCGGTCACGCCCAGGACGCGCCCGCCGGCCGTGACGACCCGGCCCTCGGCATCGAACCGCGTCCCGGCGTGGAAGGCGACGACGTCTGACAGGTGCGCGACCTGTTCCAGGCCGTCAATCGGCAGGCCCGTGGCATACGCGCCTGGGTAGCCGCCCGAGGCGAGGACGACGCAGACGGCGCTCTGCGGCTTCCATACCACCTCGACTTCGTCCAGGTGTGCGTCGGTGACGCCCAGCAGGATGTCCACCAGGTCCGTTTCCAGCAGGGGCAGGACGACCTGAGTTTCGGGGTCGCCGAAGCGGCAGTTGAACTCCAGAGTCTTGAGCGAGCCGTCTTTGGTGATCATGATGCCCGCGTACAGCACGCCCTTGTAGGGGATGCCGGACTCGCGGATGGCTTCCACGGCGGGCCGCAGGATCTGGTCTACGGCCTGCTGGTACAGGGCGGGCGTGACGACCGGAACAGGCGAATAGCAGCCCATGCCCCCAGTGTTGGGGCCGAGGTCGCCGTCCAGAGCGCGCTTGTGGTCCTGGACCGGAACCATGGGGATGATGGTGGTGCCGTCGGTGAAGGCCATCAGCGAGGCCTCTTCGCCCTCCAAAAACTCCTCCACGACCACAGTATCACCGGACGCGCCGAAGACGCGCTCGCGCATGATCTGCGACAGCGCCTCCTGCGCCTCGGCCTCGGTGCGGCAGATGAAAACGCCCTTGCCCGCCGCCTCGCCGTCGGCCTTGACGACCAGGGGCGCGTCGGCCTGCGCCTGGAAGTGGGTGCGGACGTAGTAGGAGGCGGCTTCGTGCGAGGTGAACGTGGCGAAGTAGGCGGTCGGGATGTTGTAGCGCAGCATCAGCCCTTTGGCGTAGGCCTTGGAGCCTTCGAGCAGGGCCGGCTCGCGGGCCGGGCCGAAGATGCGGAGGCCGCGCTGCTCGAACTGGTCCACGATGCCGGCGATGAGCGGCACTTCCGGCCCGACCACGGTCAGGTCAATGCCGTTCTCGACGGCGAACTGGAGCAGACCGTCGCCGTCGGTGATCGCCAGCGGCACGCACTCGGCCAGATTCGCGATCCCGGCGTTGCCCGGCGCGCAGAAGAGCCGGCTCACCTGCGGACTCTGCGCCAGCTTCCAGACCAGAGCGTGTTCGCGCCCCCCGCCGCCGATCACCAGAACTTTCAGCATCCGTTCTCTTCTCTCCTGAATCTCCCTAGAACCCGGTCGGCTCGTCCGTGCGCGTCAGATCGAGGTCCACGAATTTTGCGAACTGAGGTAAAAATCCGACCTTGACCATGCCGGTCGGCCCGTTGCGGTGCTTGCCGACGATGATCTCCGTCTCCTCCATCTCCGCCATCTCGGGCCGCTCCCCGCCCTCGACGTTGAAGGCTTCCTTCATCTTATAGTATGCCTCGCGGTACAGGAAACAGACCATGTCGGCCTCGGCCTCGATGGACCCCGATTCTCGAAGATCTGAGAGCATGGGCCGCTTGTTCTCGCGGCTCTCGACGGCGCGCGAGAGCTGGGACAGGGCGACGACAGGGACTTTCAGTTCACGGCCCAAGGACTTCAGGCCGCGCGCGATCTCGCCGATTTCCTGGACGCGGTTCTCCGTTTTACGGTGGGAACGCATGAGCTGGAGGTAGTCCACGATGATCAGCCCCAGGCCGTTATGCTCGGCCATCAGGCGGCGGCACTTGGCGCGCATGGTCAAGGCAGACGTGTCGGTGGCATCATCAATGAAGATGGGGGCCTCGTACATGTTCTGGACGACCTCGGCCAGTTTGGTCCATTCGTCCTCGTTCAGGTGGCCGGTCCTGAGTTTGTGCGAGTTTACCTGTGCCTGGGAGCAGAGCATCCGCAGGGCGAGCTGTTCCTTGGACATTTCCAGCGAGAAGATCGCGACCGGCTTGTGTTCCTTGATGGCGACGTGTTCGGCTATCGATAGACACAACGAAGTTTTTCCCATGCTCGGCCGGGCTGCCACAATGATCAGGTCCGTGTTTTGCAGGCCCGACGTGATCATGTCGAAGTCGTGGATGCCGGTAGACAGGCCGGAGATGCGGGACTTCATCTCGCTGAGTTCTTCGGCCTTGTCGTAGACCGAGAGCAGCAGGGTCCGCAGGGGGGAGAAGTAGGCGACGGCGCGCTGCTGGGAGACGCTGAAGATGGACCGCTCGGCCTCGTCCAGCACCTCGCTGACGTCTTCCACCTCGCCGCGCGCCGACCCGATGATCTCCAGGGAGGCGGAGATCAGGCGGCGCAGGGTGGCCTTTTCTTCGACGATCTTGGCGTAGTATTCGACGTTGGCCGCCGTCGGGACGGTGTCGAAGAGGGCGGCGAGGTAGGCCATGCCGCCGATGGCGTCCAGTTGGTCGCGGTTCTTGAGTTCGTTGGGGACCGTCACCAGGTCAATCGGCTCGTCGCGCTCGGCGAGGAAGGTGATGACGTCGAAAAGGGTCTGGTGGTTTTCGCGGTAGAAGTCTTCCTTGTCCAGAATCTCGAAGACTTTTTCGACGGCCGTGCGCTCGATCAGCATCGCGCCCAATGTGGACTGTTCTGCTTCGATGGAGTGCGGCGGGACGTAGGCGCCCAGCGGCCCGCCGCCGCTGCCGCCGAAGGCGTTGCCTCCGTTGTAGCCGCCATTGCCGTTGCCGTTGCCGTTGCCGCCGTTATAGCCGCCGGGGCGGCCTGATTTGTAGTCGCTGCGTTCAGGCATGGGGAAAGTCCGGGGCGCGTCTCAGTGAAAGAGCGCGCGCCCCGTGTCGGGAGGGCCTATTCGGCGATGACGGCGACTTTGAGGGGGACGGTGACGTCGCGGTGCAGCTTGATGGGCACGTCGTACTCGCCAACGGCCTTGATGGGGTCCAGAAGGCCGACCTTGCGCTTGTCCAGCTTGACGTTCAGGTCGCGCTCGACGGCCTCGGCGATGTCTCCGGCCGTGATGCGGCCGTAGAGGCGGCTGTTCTGGCCGGCCTTGACGGTGAGGGTGATGGTCTTCTCGTTAAGCATCTCCGCCGTGCGGTCGGCGTCGGAGCGCATCCGCTCGGTGCGGCGCTCTTCCAGGGCGTGTTTGGTCTGGAGGTTCTTGAGCGCCCCCCCGGCGGCCTCGATGGCGAGCTTGCGGGGGTAAAGGTAATTACGGGCATAGCCGTCGGCGACGGTGACGACTTCCCCCTGCTTGCCCTGGTTGGCGATGTCTTGCAGCAGTATGACTTTCATGGTGCGTTCTTCCTTTGCGTGTGTAGTAATGATAGTCCGCCACGGGTTGAAACCCGAGGCTCCGAAGTGTCCACCGTCGAAGCGACGTGAGACATGAACAGGAGGGCGGGGGGACCCCGCCCCTGCAAAACCTGGCCTCTTGCGTCCCGTGGACGCTGGGCTTTTCTCAGCCCCGGGTTTCAACCCGTGGCCTCATTTCGACTGCCGGTATTCCAGCCCGAACAGGGTGCCGGCGTGGCGGTTCAGGCTTTCGCCGCCGACGACCAGGCCGAGTTCGGGGGCCAGCATCAGGACGCCCTTGGCGTCCACATGGTAGTTGTTCGGGTCGTAGACGTCAAGCGACAGTGTCGTGCGCCGCCCCAGGCCGATGTCGCCGCCGAGCGAGAGCTTGGAGGCGTAGAAGCCCGCGCGGACGTCCGTTTTGCCGTCCGCCCCCAACCCGCGCCCGCCCTCCAGAATCAGCTTGTTCGCGCCCCCAAAATCGTAGATCCCCGCCCGCGCGAAGGTGACGGGCGCGACGCTGAGTGGCACGAGCGCGTCAATGTCGGTGCGGAAGCGCCGCTGTCGCGTGTTGACGACCGCGTCCACGCGCGGCAGGTAGTACGGGGCACCCAGGGCCGGCGCGGGCGTCGGGTTGACGGTCGGCACCCCGCCCGGCACGATCACGGTGGGTCCGCCGGGGACGACGACGGCGGCCGTCTTGGAGCGGACGCCCGCCAGCTTGTTCAGCCGCTCCAGGAGCAGATTCGCCTGCGCGCTGCTGGCGGCGATGTTGGCGACAGTCTCGCGCAGGTTGCTCTGCACCTTCGGGTCGCCGGTCAGCGACTGGAAGTTGCCCGCGATGGCGTTGAACTTGGCCGTGGTCTGCGCCAGGTTGTCGGTGGTCGTCTTCAGGTTGGCGACGGCGGCCTGGAGGTTGCCGCCCTTCAGCGATGCGTTCGCCTGCCCGGTGATGCCCGCGACCGACGAGGTCGTGTCGTTCAGGTTATGCACGATGGCGGCGATCTGGCTCTTGTTGTCGCGCGTGATGTCCCGGATCGAGGCCGTGGTGGCGGCGATGTTGTCCAGCGAAACCTGCGCCCCAGACCCCGTCTGCCGCAGCAGGCCCTGTAGCTGGGCGTTGTCCGCGACGAGCAGGCCGTTGAGCTTGTCGGTCAGCTTCAGCCCGTTGGCTGAGGCGGCGTTGATGTTGCCCACGGTCTGCACCAACCCGCCCCGGATTTTCGGGTCGCCGGCCAGTTCGGTGACCTTGTCCAGCAGGAGGTCGGCCTTCTTGGCCGTCTGCGTGAGCTGGTCGAGCAGCACGGTCGCCTTGCCGAAGGAGGCCGTCAGGTCGCCCGACTGTTCGCCCTTCAGGTCCTCGCCCTCCCGGACGGTGTCACCGGGCCGCTTGTAGGCGTCGGCGGGCGGAGTGACGACGACGGTCCCACTCGTCCCGAGCAGGGGCGTGGTGATCGTGAACTGCGAGCCGTGCGGGATGGCGTACTCTTTTTTCACCTGGATCTTCAGGTCGGCCTTCTGGGCGGCGGTCAGCCTGACGCGCTCCACCTTGCCGATCTGCACCCCGGCCAGAGTTACCGGCGTGTCCGCCGTCACCCCCTTGGCATCGTCGAACAGGACGTCGAACGAGTAGGTGTTATTCGCCGCCAGTGTGCCGCGCAGAAAAAAGAACATGCCCGCGAAGAGGGCGATCGCCAGCACGAACACCACGCCCACACCGCCCGCGTTTCCCAGAGTCCTCATAACACCTCAAATCGGCTCCGCCAAATTGACCCTACCGGCGCGCGACGTCAATCGGCCCGTGCGAGCGGCCCTCGATGAACTGGCGGACGATCGGGTCCTCGCACGCCTGGATCTCCTGCGGCGTGCCGGTGGCGAGGACACGCCCGTCGTGGATCATGGCGATCTTGTCGCTGATCCGGAAGATGCTCGGCAGGTTGTGCGAGACGACGATGCTGGTGACGCCCAGCTTGTCGCGCATCTGCATGATCAGCTCGTCCACGACGCTCGCGATCACCGGGTCAAGCCCCGAGGTCGGCTCGTCGTAAAGCAAAATCTCCGGCGACATGGCGATGGCCCGCGCCAGGCCCACCCGCTTCGCCATGCCGCCCGAGAGCTGCGAGGGGTACATCGCCTCAGTGCCGGGCAGACCGACCAGGGTGAGCTTCTCGGCGACGATCTTCTTGATCTCGTCGGCGGGCAGCCTGCGCCGCCGCCGCAGGCCGAAGGCGACGTTTTCGAATACGGTCAGCGAATCGAACAGGGCGGCGTACTGGAACACCATGCCCATGCGCTCGCGGACGCGGTTCAGCTCGTTCTCGCGCATCCCGACGATCTGGGCGTCCCCGATCCGTATCTCGCCGCTCGTCGGCGCGGTCAGGCCGCCCATGCAGTGGAGTACGGTGGTCTTGCCGGACCCGGACATGCCCATGACGCTCAGGATCTCGCCCGGCCCGACGCCCAGTGTGACGCCCTTCAGGATCTGCTTGCCGGGCACTTCAAAGCGCAGATTGTTGACCTCGATCCAGGCCGGTTCGTGCCAGCCGGCCTCGTCCCGCGCGTCCGCTTCAGTTGTCGCCGCGTCCGTCAAAGCGAAGTCACCTGGCTGAACATGAAGTACGTCATGATGAAGTTCGCGATGTAGATCAGCACGATGGACAGCACGACCGCGTTGGTCGTCGCCCGCCCCACCTCGGTGGCCCCGCCGCGCGTCGCCAGACCCTGGTGGCAGCCGACCAGGGTGATGATCAGGCCGAACACGACCGTCTTCAGGATGCCTTTGATGAAGTCCGACGGGTCCAGGAAGTCCTTCATCGAGTTCAAATAGGTCGTCGGCAGTACGCCCTCCGAGTTCGAGAGCAGATAGCCGCCGCCGATGCCCGCCGCATCGGCCAGCGCGCAGACCAGCGGCACCATGATGACGGCGGCCAGGATGCGCGGCACGACCAGGTATTGGATCGGGCTGACGGCCAGGGCGCGCAGGGCGTCTATCTGCTCGGTCACCTTCATCGTGCCCAGCTCGGCGGCGATGGCCGACCCGGCGCGGGCCGCGACGACCACGCCGGTCAGGACCGGCCCAAGCTCCCGTGCGATGGCGAGCGCGACGACCGCGCCTGTAAAACCTTCCGCCCCGTACTGCTTCAGGAACGGCGCAAAATAGAGCGCCAGAACCGCCCCGGACGTGGAGGACGTTAGCAGGGCGATGGCGACAGAGTTTACGCCGAGCGACGACATCTGCTCCATCAGGTCGCGGACGTCTATGCCGCCGCGCAGGGCTTTGATCGCCCGCCCGAGCAGGATCAGGATCTCGCCCAGATAGACGAACACGGCCACGAACGGGTTCAGGATCGCCTTGAGCGTCGCCTCGCCCAAGGGCGCAGGGGCCACCGCCGGGGCGGGCGCTGCCGTGGTTTGGTTTGCCATAAGAAGCAGTAACGGGCCGAGACGAGCCGGGCGAGTGAATGAATTCACTCGCTGACATCGGATTTGTCCAAGAGACAATGGAGAGGGATGAGGCCCGACGGCCTCCCGTCTCTGTCACCTCTTCTGTCCCCTGGACAGGTTCCGGTCAGCGAGTGAATTCATTCACTCGTGCCGCCACCGTTCCGCGCCGCGCGTGCGGACGAGCGGGCCGAAATCCGCTACAGTATACTGGTAAACGGGGGCCTAAGTCAAGGCGGAGGCCGAGCCGCCGGGGCACAGCAGCGGGCAGGCAGGAATCGCGCGCCTTGAAGTGGAACTGTCCGCCATGCTGACTAATGATGAAGTGCTACAGATTTTCCGCGACTCCGGCGCGCTGCTGGAGGGCCATTTCCTGCTGGCTTCGGGCTACCACAGCGCCGTCTATTTGGAGAAGTTCCAGGTCCTCCAGTTCCCGCGCTACGTCGAAACGCTCTGCAAGGACATCGCCGAGCGGTTCGCGGGGGACGAGGTGCAGGTGGTGATCGGGCCGACGACGGGCGGCGTCCTGCTGGCCTACGAGGTCGCCAAAAATTTAGGGGTGCGCGGCATCTTCGCCGAGCGCGGCGACGACGGGCAGGGCCGGGTCCTGCGCCGGGGCTTCGAGATCAAGGAGGGCGAGAACGTCCTGCTGGTGGACGACATCCTGACGACCGGCGGCAGCGTCCGGGACACGATGCAGGTGGTGGAAGGCTACCAGGGGAACCTCGTCGGCGTCGCCGTGCTGGCCGACCGCAGCGGCGGGGCGGTGGACTTCGGCGTCCCGCTTGAAGCCCTGCTGCGCCTGGACGTGGAGAAGTTCGCCCCCGACGCTCTCCCCGACTGGCTGGCGGCCATCCCGCTGACGGAGCGGGGTAGTACGCACCACTTGAAGGCATAGCAGCGATTCGTAAACACCGACGATGCCCCTCAAAAGGAAGCTGTTACTGACTGCGCTCATCATCTCGGTAGGCGTAGGGTTGTATTGCTCGTTCTGGTTCTTTCTGTACGCGTGGGCGGAGAATGGGCCAGGTTACCATCTGGACCGAACGCCCGGCGACCGCTATTTCCGGCTGGCTGCCGCCGACTGGCTGCTGGTCGTCCTGCCGCTTTTCTGGCTATTGAAACATCGGTAGCCCCCGGATGCATCTCGCAAAGGCCCACATGACGCTGCCTGAACAACCTTCTGCCGAACTGCTGCCGACACCAGCTAACGACATCGAGCCGCTTTATGAGCGCATCCACGCCATCCTGACTTCGGCCCGCACGAACGCCGTGCGGACCGTCAACACGGAGATGGTGCGCGCCTACTGGCTCATCGGGCGTGAGATCGTGGAGGAGGAACAGGCAGGACAGGCGCGGGCGGCCTACGGCGGGGACGTGATCGCGCAGATTTCAGCCCGCTTGCAGGCGGGGTTTGGCAAGGGTTTCACCCAAACCAACATCAAGTACATGCGCCTTTTTTACCTTGCTTACCCACGACTTTTGGATGCCGATCAGATTCGTCACGCAGTGCGTGACGAATTCAAGACCACCGGAATTCTGAACCCAAACCTTTCCTGGACGCACTTCCGACTGCTGACCCGCATCACGTCCCCCCACGCGCGCTCCTTCTATGAGCTCGAAGCCGACAGCAACCGCTGGTCGTCGCGTGAGCTAGAGCGCCAGATCAGCAGCATGCTGTTTGAGCGGCTGGCACTGAGCCGCGACAAGCAAGGGCTGATGGCATTAGCGACCCAGGGGCAGGAAATCCAAACGCCCGAGGACGCCACCAAGGACCCGGTCGTTCTGGAGTTCCTTGGCCTGCCCGAATCATCCCGCCTGGTGGAGTCGGACTTGGAAGAAGCCTTGCTGACCAACTTGCAGGCGTTCCTCCTGGAAATGGGCAAGGGGTTCGCCTTTGTCGCCCGGCAGCAGCGGCTCACGCTGGACGGCGACCACTTCTATGTGGACCTCGTTTTCTATCACGCGGTCTTGAAGTGCTACGTCCTCGTTGACCTCAAAACGGGCAAGCTCACCCACAGCGACATGGGGCAGATGCAATTCTACGTCAACTACTACGACGCCGAGCGGCGCACGGAGGGTGATAACGCGACCATAGGCTTGATCCTGTGCGCCGACAAAAACGACGCGGTCGTCCGGTACACGCTCGACAAGGCGAACGCGCAGGTGTTCGCCAGCCGCTACCAATTGCACCTCCCGAGTGAGCAGGAACTCGCGGAAGAACTGCGGCGGGAACTGCGGCGGACACGCCCCCTGGAAGAAAAGAAGCAAGCAACATGAAACAGAAAAACCTACTGACGATCACCCTCCTCGGCGGCGCGCTGGCCGGGACCCTCCTCGGCCTGGGTGCGACGCGCCTGACGCCTTCGGCCCACGCCGCGCCCGTGAAAGAAACCACCGCGCCGGCATCTGGGTCGCTGGCGGACCAGATTTCGGGGAAGGCGTTCCCGCTGTCGCTGCCCGCCGAGAAGATCGACTCGAATTACCACCTGATCGGCCTGGTGGACGCGCAGGGCAAACCGGCCCAGATCGCCACGCGCGGCGACACGACCGTCATGGGCGGCGAGACGTTCCTGGTCTGCTACGACGTGCCGGTGACGGACGCGAAGACGCGCCCGCCGCAGCCGAAGGCGGGGGCGACCGGGACGCTCATCTATGTCAACCTGCGGATGGTGCAGGCGATGGGCGGCATCATCCCCATCGCGCCTGCCGAGACGGTCGCGCCCGCCGCCGCACCGCTCTAGAAAGCCTGCTATGATTTCGGTCGAGAATGTCTCCAAAACCTACGGCGGGCAGACGGCGTTGGCGCCGACCTCGCTCGCGCCCGCGCCCGGCAAGACGACCGTGCTGATTGGGCCGAGCGGCTGCGGCAAATCAACCCTGCTGCGGCTGATGGTCGGCCTGATCACGCCGGACGCGGGCCGGGTCGTGATCGGCGGCGAGCCGCTGACGCCGCAGAACGTCGAGCGGCAGCGGCACGGGATCGGTTACGTCATCCAGGACGGCGGCCTGTTCCCGCACCTGACGGCGGGCCGGAACGTGTCCCTCCTGGCCCGGTTTCTGGGCAGGCCAAGTGGTGAGATCGAGAAACGGATGGGGGAACTGGCCGCCCTGGTCCAACTGCCCCCCGAGTCGCTGTCGCGCTACCCATCCGGGCTTTCCGGGGGGCAGAGGCAGCGGATCGGCCTGATGCGCGCTTTGATGCTCGACCCACCCCTGCTGCTCTTCGACGAGCCATTGGGCGCGCTCGACCCCATCACGCGGAGCGAGCTACAGGAGCAGCTAAAAGACATCTTCGCGCGGCTGAACAAGACGGTGGTCCTGGTGACGCACGACATGGGCGAGGCGGCCTACTTCGGCGACTCCATCGTGCTGATGCGGGCCGGGGAGATCGTCCAGGCGGGGACTCTGGAGGACCTGTTGCAGCGGCCCAGCGAGAAATACGTCTCGGATTTTATTCGTGCCCAGCGCTCACCGCTGCCCATTCTGGTGGAGGGAGGTGCATGAGGAAGATACCTCCCACCCCCAGCCCCTCCCACTCCAATAAAGCCCCCGCAAGCGGGAGAAGATTCGGCGCTCTGCGCCGGGGGTGGGGACTTACCCTACTCTTTCTGCTGTCTCTCACCGCCGCCTCCTGCGCCGCGCGGCCTGTGACGGTCGGGTCCAAGCGGTTCACCGAGTCCTACATTCTGGGTGAAATCCTCACCCAGGTTGCTCGCTCCGCAGGGGAGAAGGACGCTGTGCATCGGCAGGGCTTGGGCAACACCGCCATCGTCTATGGGGCGTTAAAAAGGGGCGATATAGACCTGTATGCCGACTATACGGCGACTGTCGCGCAGGAAATACTGAAGGATAAAAAAACCGGCACCCTCGATCAACTGAACACCGAGATGGAAGCGCAAGGCATCGGCGTCGGCGTCCCCCTGGGCTTCAACGACAACTATGCTCTCGCAATGCGCGAGGACGTGGCCCGGAAGCTCGGCATCCGCACCCTCTCCGACCTCGCCAAGCACCCGGAACTACGGATCGGCTTCACACAGGAGTTTCTGGGCCGCGCCGACGGGTGGCCCGGCCTGAAAGCCGCGTATCGCTTGCCAGACTTCGCGCCGCGCGGCATGGATCATGGCCTGGCCTACACGGCCCTCAACAGCGGCAGCATCGATGTAATGGACATCTACACGACGGACGCGCAGTTGTCCAAGTACAAAATGCGGACGCTGGCGGACGACCGGCATTTCTTTCCGCTCTATGACACGGTGCTGCTGTACCGGCTGGACTTCCCGCAGAAATACCCACAGGTCTGGGCGGCCTTGCAGACCTTGCGGGACCGCATCCCGCTCCCGCGCATGATCGCCATGAACGCGGCCGCCGACTTGAAAAGCGAGACATTTTCTGCCGTCGCCGCCGACTTCATCCAGAATGATCTGAAGGTTCAGGGGGGTGAAGCGACGCACCAGGCGAACGGCTTCTGGGCCAAGCTGTTCGGCCCCGACTTCTGGCCGCGCACCGGCGAACACCTTTTTCTGGTCTTCGTCTCGCTAGCCTTCAGCATTTTGGTGGGCGTCCCGCTCGGCATCTGGGCGGCGCGCAGTTCCCCCGCCGCCTCCCCCATCCTCTCGACGGTCAGCGTGATCCAGACCATCCCCTCCCTGGCCCTGCTGGCGTTCCTGATTCCGGTAGCCGGGACAGGAGCACTCCCCGCCTTGGTCGCGTTGTTCCTTTACTCGCTGCTGCCGATTGTCCGCAACACCTATACCGGCCTGACCGACATCGCGCCATCCCTCCGCGAATCGGCGCGGGCGCTTGGCCTGCCGTCTGGCGCCCGCCTGCGCCTGATCGAGCTGCCCCTGGCCTCCCGCGCCATATTCGCCGGCATCAAGACTGCCGCCGTGATCAACGTCGGCACGGCGACCATCGCCGCCTTCATCGGCGCGGGCGGCTACGGCGAGCGGATCGTCACAGGGCTGGCTACGGTGAATACCGAAACGATCCTCTCCGGCGCGATCCCCGCCGCTGCCCTGGCCCTGCTGGTGCAGTACGGCTTCGACCTGCTGGACCGGGCCGTCGTCCCGGCGGGGCTGAGACAGAGTCCCCCGAGCAAGTAGGCCACGGCCTGAAAGAAAGACCTTCAAGAGTGGACAGAAACAAATACGGCCGGCAAAAAGCATCCCGGATTCTTCTGCTTGTCCTCTTCGCCCTGCTCCTCACGGCACGGCACCCGGCGCAGGCCCAGCAGGCGGCAGCACAACTTCTGCCCCAGGCGGCGCTCGCAGCCAAGTACTTCGGCAATGATGCCCCCTGGTTCCAGGCCAACATCCCCTTCTTCGACTGCTCCGATCCGGAGATCGAGCAGGTCTACTACTACCGCTGGAAGGTGTACAAGTCGCACCTGAAGGACCTGGGCGACCGGGGCTACATCGTCACCGAGTTTTTGGACGATGTCCCCTGGGCCAAGCAGCCTTATCAGAGCCTCAACGACGCGACTGCGTTCCACATCCACGAGGGGCGCTGGCTGAGGGACCCGCGCTACGTCAACGACTATGTTGACTATATGTACACGGGCGGCGGCAACGACCGGCACTTCAGCGAGGCCATCGCCGACGCCGTGTATGCCGACTACCTGGCGACGGGGGACCGCACCGCCGCCACGAAGCATCTGGACACGATGCAGTACCTGTATCACGCCTGGGACGACCACTACGACTTTTCCAAGAGCCTGTACTACATCGAGCCGCTGCTGGATGCCACCGAGTACACCATATCCTCGATAGATGCGACGGGCGGGCGGGACGGCTTCACCGGCGGGAACGCCTTCCGGCCCTCGATCAACAGCTTCATGTACGCGGACGCACTCGCCATCAGCAAGCTCTCCGCCCTGGCTGGCGACCAGAACACCGCCAGGGCCGCCAGGGCGTTCGCCGCTCGGGCAGATGCCCTCCGAGGAACGGTGGAGAAGGACCTGTGGAACGACGACTTCCAGCACTTCACGGACCGCTTTCAGGCGAACAACCAGAACGTCCACTACTGGGACTTCATCCGGGGCCGCGAACTCGCCGGGTACACGCCCTGGTACTTCGATCTCCCCGATGCCGACCCGAAGTACAACGCCGCCTGGCGTCACCTGCTGTCCCCCGCCGAATTGGGCGGTCCCTACGGCATCCGCACCGTGGAGCCGTCCTACCAATACTACATGAAGCAGTACCGGTACGACAAGCCGACCGGTCAGCCGGAGTGCCAGTGGAACGGACCCTCCTGGCCGTTCCAGACGACTCTGGCTTTGGGCGGCATGGCGAATCTGCTGAACGACTACTCCCAGGACGTGGTCCGCGCCGACGATTACTTCCGGCTCTTGAAGCAGTACGCCCACCAGCACTACCAGGGCGGCAAGCTGGATTTGCAGGAAGATTATAACCCCGACACGGGCGACGTAATCGTCGGCCTGCCGCGCAGCCACCATTACAACCACTCCGGCTTCAATGATCTGGTCATTACCGGTCTGGCCGGGCTGCGGCCCCGCTCCGACAACGTCCTGGAGATCCATCCCCTGGTGCCGACCGGCCCAGGCTCGGCGGAGGCCCTGCGGTACTTCTGCCTGGAGAACGTCCCCTATCACGGCCAGTCGGTCACGATCCTCTACGACCACGACGGCAAGCACTACGGCAGGGGCGTGGGCCTGTCGGTCTATGTCAACGGGAGGCGCGTCGTCGCCCCTTCGCCGCTGGGCCGGAAGACCGTCACCCTTCCTCCGCCGGTGCAGACGCCCGCCCCGCGTCCGGCGGAAGTAGACCTAGCCGTGAACTATTCCCATCAAGGCTCTCCCGTCCCGTCCGCGTCGGCGGGGGACATGCCCGCCGGCCTGTTCCAGGCTGTGGACGGGCGCGTCTGGTTCTACCCCGAGGTCCGGAACTACTGGTCCGATGCCGGGTCGCAGGCCGCCACCGACTGGTACAGCCTGGACTTCGGGCGCGAGCAGTCTTTCCGGTCCGTCCGACTCTACTTCTATGCCGACGGGACACAGTTCCAGGCCCCGGCCAAGTACACCCTGCAATACTGGACGGGCCGGGATTGGGCGGACGTGCCCAGCCCCCGGATGACGCCCGCCCTCCCGCTGGCGAACGGGGAGAACACGATCACCTTTGCTCCACTTCGGACCTCCCGGCTGCGCGCCGTGTTCACCAATCCAAGGGGAGCCGCCGTCGCCCTGGTCGAGATGAAAGCCTTCGGGTAAGCCATGACGATCACCTACAAGACCGACACAGATGGCGTTGACTGGCACGAGATGAAGGCGACGCTGTTGGCAGATGACTTTGACAACGGGCGCACCCCGGCGCAGCTTGAAATGTCGTTCGCGAACAGCGCCCACGTCTGTCTCGCCTACGCCGAGGGGAAGATCATCGGTACGGCCCGCGCCCTCTCGGACGGCGTCTGCAACGGCTACATCGTGGACGTCTGGACTCTGACGGCCCACCGCCATCAGGGCATCGCTTCGGCCATGATGCGGCGTCTGCTGGACAAGATGCCGGGGCAGCATGTGTACCTGTTTTCGGACGACGCGGTGGACTTTTACCAAAAGCTCGGCTTCGTGGAGCGCCCGGTGGGTTTAGAGACCGTGGTCGGGCGGTGGCTGGAGAATGCTCCTCTCCCTCACAGTACGGACTGACGCGGGCATGAACGCAGGCCCATTGAGGGGATAAATGGACGTTTGGCCGCCTCCACCGACTAACAAGAAGCCTGAGCCTGACGGCAGGCATGGTATGCCAGGGCTACTGATCATTAAGACAGTGGCTTATGTCGCCGCACTTGTTGGGGCTTTGCTTGTGTCTCTCATCTTCTACGCCGTCATTGCCGGAGATCAGGCACCTGGTAAACATTCGCCCCGCCCGGTCGGCTGGGCGTTGGCGTCGGTTGTTCTGGCATGGGTAGTCGTCACCGGCCTGAACCGCTGGCGGAAGAAGCGTTAGCATCTGTTCATCTAGGCCGAGGCTTTATGCGCGCCATCTGAACGCGAGAGCCGCTGACAGGGCAAGCGACATCCCTTCCGCGAAGTTCGCGCCGGGGAGAGGAACGGGTATCATCACCCCATGGGCGGCTATTACATCAATGTCAACATCAAGGCGACCGATTCGGGCAAAGTGCGCGGGCTGCTGACGACACTCTTCACCGGCGAAGGCTTCCGGCCAATCGCGGAGGCGTCGGCCTCCGCCGTGACCGAGGATGAGGCCAACCTGCCGGATGGCGACGGCTGGTACGGCGTCCTCGTCAGCGGCGTGTCGGGCAAGGGGTGGGTTTCGGTCTATGTCGAGGACTGGCAGGACAGCGGGTTCCTCGCCAAGCGCCTGTCGCAAGCCGCTGAGGCCCCCGTTCTGGAGACGTGGGTGGCGGATGACACCCATTGGGGCTATAACTACTATCAGGGTGGCGAGGTGCGGGACCGCTTCGCCGACGATCCTTCCAAAGTCGCCGAGGACGCAGACGAAGCCGCGCTGTACCGGGGCGATGCCACTGCGCTTGCCCCCATCCTGCAAGTCCCGGCGGCCCGGTTTGAGGCCGCGCTGCAAGAGGCGCGCGAGAGCGCAGGCCAGTTCGCGGCGGGGCCGCTGGACGCGCTGGCCCTGGCCGTCGGCCTGCCGTTCGAACACGTCTTCACCAGCTACGACCACTTCTTCGACGACGACCCCGAGGACTACAGCGAAGACCTGGAAGACTGGCCCGCCTTCCGGCACCTTGCCTTCCAGCCGCCGCCGGGGCGAGAGACGCTTTCGGAGTGAGGAAGGGAGGGGAGTAGGACGAGGGCAGAGGGACGAGTGATTGAAATCACTCGCTACGGCAGGATTTGTCCAGGGGGACAAGGGAGCGTCAGAGGCCTCGGCACGGTTCCCGATCCTGCCCCTCTTCCCGGTCCTGCCCCTCTTCTGTCCCCTGGACAGGTCTGATGGGAGCGAGTGATTTCAATCACTCGTCCCTCTGCCCTCGTCCTACTCCCCTCCCTCCACTTATGAGCCAAACCAAGACCCTCCGCGACCGCAAGCGCCAGCTCGGCCAGTTCCTCACGCCGCCGGAGACGGCCCGCCGCCTGCTTGAAAACTTCGCCTTTGCCCGCGACGACACGGTCCTGGAACCGAGCTTTGGCGACGGCTCGTTTTTGCTGCCTCTGATCGAGAAATTCCTGCCCTTATACGATGGCCCTCTGGCGGAGCGGCTGGACCAGGTATTGAGCCGCAACATCTACGGTGTGGAGATTGACCCCGCCCTCTATGCCTGCTGTCTTGACGCCATCGCTCGGCGATGGGGGTACTGTCCCGGTAGCCATAACCTGCTGTGCGGAGACTTCTTTCGGACCGCGTTTCCCGCCCACTTTGCTTACATCATCGGCAACCCGCCGTTTGGCGGGACGATCGCGCCGGAACTTCAAGACGCGCTGGACCGGGAATTTGGGTGGCGTGGCGGGCTGAAGATCAAAAAGGAAACCTACTCGTTTTTCATCGTCAAGTGCCTGGACCTGCTGAAACCCGGCGGGCGGCTGCGCTTCATTTGCAGCGACACGTTCCTGACCATCAACACCATGCAAGGCCTCCGGCGGCTCCTGCTGGACACTGGGGCACCCAAAGTGACTCGGCTGGACGTGTTCTCGGAGGAGACGAAGTACGCGATGGTGGTCCTGGACTACGCCAAGACAGGCCCCGTCCCCGCACTGACGGTGGACGGCAAGGCAGTGACGCGGGAGCAGATCGCGCTCACCGGCAACCACTCGTGGCAGATCACGGACGATTACGCGCCTTACTTCGCCGGGCCGAGGCTCGGGGATTACTTACTGGCGACAAGCGGCATGACCATCGGGAACAATGCCCTGTTCGTGCGGCCTATCGTGGACGGCAAGGTCATGGAGCCTTACGACTTCGAGTTTTTTGACCAGCCGACTACGCTGGAAAACGAGGTGCGGCGGGCGCGGCTCGGTTTCCTTTCCCCGGCGAAGCGGGCCGAGATCGCCGCGCAAGCCTGTCGGGGCGAGACGCGGCGCAGCGTGCGCGGCCTGCCGCGAGCGGAGGCGCTGACGGTCACGCTCCCCCACCCCGACTACCGGCCTTACAACAAGGCATTGAACGCGCTGGTCTATGCGCCTCCTTCCCATGTCGTCTACTGGAAAGACGAGGGCGAGGCCGTGATGACTTTCAAGAAGGGCGGCCCGTGGTATCTGCACGGGGTCGGCGGCGCAAAGCATTTCGGGCGCGAGGGCTTGACCTGGCAGCTCATCTCGCAGACCTTAAACGCGCGCTATCTGCCGCCCGGCTACATATTTGATAGCGGAGCGCCCTGCGCCTTCTTGCGCGAGGGCGTGGCGGGCAACGAGCTATACTTTATCCTGGGCTGGACGTTTTCGGACCTGTGCCACCGGCTGCTGAAAGACGTCATCAACCATACGAAGAACATCCAGGGCAAGGACTTCGAGCGGCTGCCTTATCCGTTCTGGGTGACGGCGGAGACGAAGCGGGCGGTGACGGAGCAGGTCAAGGGGATGGTGGCCGAGGCGCAGGCGGGGCGCGTGTTCCGGCGGGGGGATGCGGAGGTTGCGGAGGTCGGGGCGGCGTTCTTGATGCCGTGACGGCGGCGAACAGGCGTGCGTCCACGCGAATATATGGTAGAATGTCTGCCATCATGTTCGACACGATCTACGGCGTGGATTTCAGCGGGGCGCGGCTGGCGGGCCGCCATGCCTGGGTGGCGCGCATCGAGCGCGCGGCCCCGCCTTCCCCTTCCGCCTACCGACTGACGCGGCTCGCGCGGCTGGACGCGCTGGCGGGCGCGGCGGAGCGCGAGTCGGCCCTGGCCCATCTGGTGCAGGCCGTCATGGCTTCCGACAGCGCTCTGTGGGCGTTGGGCTTCCCCTTCGGCCTGCCGGTCGAGGTGCTGCCCCAGACGGAGCAGGGCGGCTGGCCGAGCCAGATCGAGTTCCTGCGGGAATGGGGCGAGGACGCCTACGCGGCGGGCGTCGAGTGCCTGAACCGGGCGAAGGCGCTGGGACATCAGGGGCATATCCGTCGCCTGACCGATGTGGAAACGCGGGCACCGTGGGACACCTACAGCTACCGCATCATCTACCAGACATTCTATGGGATGCGCGACGTGCTGGGGAAACTATGGGGCACGGATGGCACGGTCATTCTGCCCTTCGACTACGCGCGCCTGCCGAGTGCGCGGCGTGTGGTTGTGGAAGCCTGCCCTGCCTCCACGCTGAAACGGCTGGGCCTGCCGCACACCGGCTACAAGGTGACGGGGGCAGGGGCACTGACGGCGGCCCACCGGCGGGCGCGGCGGCAGATCGTGGCGGGACTTGCGGGACACGTCTCGGTGGGCCGTGTCCGCCGCCGGCTTCTGATGCAGGACCCGGCGGGCGATGCCCTGGATGCACTGATCGCCGCCGTCGGCGCGGCGGGGGCGTGGGCGTATATGGACCATAGAGAGGCCGCCGTTCACCCGCGCTATGTGCGGGAGGGGCGGCATTATGCGTAGGGGCCAAAGAGGGCGCGGGTGGGGAAAGAGGGCGCGGGTGGGGGAAGAGGGCGCGGTGTTTGGATAGGGCGCGATGAATCGCGCCCCTACAGTTGCAGGCGCATCAGGTAGTGAGGAATGCCCGCGTCGTCGAACTCCTCGCCTTCGGCCACGAAGCCCAGGCGCTCGTAGAATGGGATGGCGTAGGTCTGCGAGTCCAGCATCGCCTCAGAGAATCCCTGCCGCCGGGCTTCGTCCAAGACGGCGCGCATCAGGAGGAGGCCCAGGCCACGGCCGCGCATTTCTTGTAGGACGGCGACGCGGCCGATCTTCGCTCGGCCGTGTTTGTCCAACAGCCGCGCGGTTGCCAAGGGCACGTCCCCATCCCGGAGCAGGAAATGGGTGGCGGTGTCGTCGTACTCGTCCAGTTCCAGCTCGACGGGAACGGCCTGCTCCTCGACGAACACGGTCTTGCGGATGGCGTAGCACGCCTCGAACTCTGCGGGCGTTTGAACGATGGTGATGGTTACGGGCATAGGATAGATCAGTCCAGGAAACGGAATTTGAGCAGCGCCCAGGCGGCGTCGAAGGCGTCACGCCAGCCGATCTTTTTGCCCTGCGCTTCGGTCCGAGGGTGGTAGCGGATCGGCACCTCGTAGACCTTATACCCGCGCTTGATGATCTTGGCGGTCACCTCGGGGCAGAAGTCGAAGCGGGCGCAGCGCAGGGGGATGGAGGCTAGGACGTCCCGGCGGAACATCTTGTAGCAGGTGGCCTCGTCGGTGATTTGGGTGCCAAACAGGGCATTGGTGAGCCAGGGCAGCAGCCGGCGGGCGACATAAAACTTGTCGCGCACCTCCTGGTTCAGTCGAACAGCCTCAGCGGACAGCCGCGTCCCGTAGACGACGGCAGCGCCCGCCTCGATCTGCCGGAGCATCGGCCCGAAGTCGCGCGGGTCGTACTCGCAGTCGGCATCCTGGATGACCACCACGTCGCCCGTCGCGTGGGCGAGGGCCGCGCGGATCGCCGCGCCCTTGCCGGCGTTTTGGGGGGCGTAAACGATCTTGAGGTGCGGGTCGTGCGCTTCTTCCAGGGCGCGCAGCCGTGCCCGCGTCTCGTCGGTCGAGCCATCGTCCACCACGACCAGTTCCAGGTCGAGCGGCAGGGCCAGCACCTCGCCGATGATGCGCGCCACCGTGTCTTCCTCATTGTAGACCGGCATCAGAACGGACAGCATGACCAGCTTTAGCTTTCCTTCTCTTTGGGGTTTGGCAGGCGCCGCTCGAACTTCAGCAGATCGTTTTCCAACTGGAGCACAATCATCTTGCGCTCCTGGGCTTCGTTATCGCTGACGCGGCGAATCTCATAGGCCAGACGGTCAAAGCCCCGCGCCATGTCCCGGACTTCGCGACGCAATTCGTTGAAATCGCGCTGCAAATCTTTGACCTCCTGCTCGACCCTCTTGATGTCGGTCTTGTTCTGCTGAACGTCTTTGCTGAGTGAGAAAAGCTTTGCCGTCAGGTCGAGAACTTGCTTCCACATCGCTAAATTGCGCTCCAGAAGTTCGCCATGATGGCGCGTGTCTCATCTCCTATTGCTTGTGCTTCAACCCTCAGCATAGCCTTCTCTGCTCTAATTTGCGCGATCTCGGCATCATCCGCTTTCATCTGCTCGCGGATTTCGTCAATCTGGCGGAGCATCTGCGAGATCGCAGCTTCCATGTCCTTGGGATTGTCGGAAACGATCACTGTTGATGCCGTGTCCATTCAGGTAGGCTCCTTTGTTGTGCTTTTGCGGGCTTCTTCGTTGGGTATTATACCAGAACCGCGACTGTCCGCGCCCGGCGGCTTGACAAAGGCACCTTTGATGCCTATAATATGGTAGAGGTATTATGGCTACAACCGGCACACCACGACGATCCGCGACCGGCGGCGCGGCGGCCCCGCCGCGCTCCCCGGCCCGCAGCGGGAACGGCAGAGGCAAAGCGCAGCCCGCACCGCGCCGCAGGCGGAGCCGCGTCTGGGCGGGCATCGCCGCGTTCCTCCAGATCATCACCCTCCTCATTCTCATCCCCACCGTCGTTGTGATGGGATATGCCTTCTGGCGTTTCAAGACCGCGCCACACACCATTGACCTGCCCGAAACGGCATTGGGCATCACCTACGTCTACTCCTCCGACGGCACCCCGCTGGCCGAGTATTTCACCGAGCGGCGCAAAGTCGTCCCTATCGAGGACATCCCCAAAAACTTGCAGAACGCCACGGTCGCCTTCGAGGACCGACGGTTTTACACGCACGGGGGCGTGGACGTCCAGGGCATCGGGCGCGCGCTCTGGAGCAACTTCCGGCACCAGGACATGAAGGGCGAAGGCGGAAGCACCATCACGCAGCAGCTCGCCCGTAACCTCGGGGTCGGCGGGCTGACCCGGCAGAAGTCGCTGGGGCGCAAGTTCAACGAGCTGATCATCGCCCAGCAGATCGACAACAGCTACACCAAGCAGGACATCCTGGCGAAGTACCTGAACCAGATCAACTACGGCAGTGGCGCTTACGGCGTTGAGGCCGCCGCCGAGGTCTACTTCAACAAGCACGTCAAGCAGCTCGACCTGGCCCAGTGCGCCCTGCTCGCCGGACTGCCCAACCGCCCCAACGATTTCAGTCCCTACAACGACATCGACGCCGCCGAGGGCCAGCGCAACCGCGTCCTGGATCAGATGCTGAAGGAGCATTATATCACCCCTGCCCAGTACACGCAGGCGGTGAAAGAAAAGATCAAACTGGCCGGACTGAAGCCCGCCTCGCAGGGCAGCCAGATATTCCACGCCCCCTACTTCGTTAACTACGTCGTGGACCAGATCCGGCGCAAGTACGGGCCGGACTATGTCACGAACGGGAACCTGAAGATCTACACCACCCTCAACTGGCCGATGCAGCAGCGCGCCGAGCAGGCGGTGAAGGACGGACTGGCCCATGTGCGCGGGGACGGCCCCACGCAGAGCGCCCTGGTGTGTCTTGACCCGAAAACGGGCGAGATCAAGGCCATGGTCGGCGGCGCGGACTACAAGAAGAGCCAGTTCAACATCGCCGCCCAGGCCCGCCGCCAGCCCGGCTCGTCCTTCAAAGCCGTGGTCTACTCGGCGGCCATCAATGACGGCTCGGTGCGGGAAACTACCACCGTCATGGACGCGCGCACCAGTTTCGGGGGTGGAAAAAAGCCTTACACACCGAAGGACGACAACGGCTACTCGGACCGGAGCGTGACGCTGAAGGAAGCAATGGCACAGTCCATCAACGTCCCCGCCGTGAAGGTGCTGCACCTGATCGGGCCGCAGGCGGCGATCCGTTATGCGCGCATGATGGGCGTCCACTCTCCGCTCGATCCGGTGCCGTCCCTCGCCCTCGGCTCCAGCGGCGTGACGCCGCTGGAGATGGCGAGCGTCTACTGCACCTTCCCAGCCGGCGGCAACCACCCGGAACCGTCCGCCTGGACGCGGATGACCGATGCCCAGGATAACGTGCTGGAGGACGTGCCGCCGGCCATCGAGACGCATGTGCTCCAAAAGGAGACCGTCGCGCAGCTCGACGACATGCTGCGCGCGGTCGTCACCGAGGGCACGGCGGACAAGGTAGCAGGCATGCCGCCCGACGCGCGCGGCAAGACCGGCACGACGCAGGGCCACAAGGACGTCTGGTTCGTCGGCTACACGCCCGACCTGGTCTGCGCGGTCTGGGCGGGGCACCCCATCTACGAGTCACGGACCTCGGCCCCTTCGTATGGCGAGGAGATGGCCGGGAACGCCTGGGGGTCCACCGTCTGCGCCCCGATCTGGGCGCAGTTCATGGATCAGGCCCTGCCGATCTTTAAGGCGGCGCGCGGCAAGGAGATCGCGCGGGAGAAGGCCAAGCTGCCCCCGGTCGTCAAGCCCGTCACGAATGCGGACAAGGCGGCGGCGGTGGAGGCGGCCCCGGCGGATGCTCCTTCCGACACCCCGCCGGCCGACACGCCCCGCCCGTCCCGGCGCGCGCGGCGGAGCCAGCCGCACGACAACGGCGACGGCACCGTCACCGTGAACGTGGACGACAGCAGCAGCCTGCTCGCGCCCGACGGCGCACCGGACTCGCACCCGGAGACGTTCACGGCCGGCACACAGCCGTCCACGCTGTCCCCCCAGTACACGAAGCCGCAGAGCGGCGGCGACAGCACTGACGGCGGGACGGGCGACTCAAGCACCTCGGGCGCTTCCGGCACGTCCGGCGACGCGGCTCCTTCCCCGGACACGTCGGACACGTCCCGCTCGCGGAGGCACCGCCGGCACGAGGCGAGCGCGGCCGAAGACACCGTCACCGTGACGATCAACCCCGAGGACGGCCTGCTCGCGACCAAATGGGACCCGCAGACGGTCACGCGGACCTACCCGCGCGGGCAGGAGCCGCACCGCCACAGCCGCATGTACCCGCCGCCGCCGGGAGAACAGTAAGACATCCCCGCGCCATGCTGACCTCGCCGAAACCATCCCTACGCCCCCCCGACCCCCGGCACGCGCCGCCGTCCCGCCAGCAAACCAAGCGGGCGGCGGCGCAGCGTGCCTGGGGGTTCGGCGTCCTGATCCTCCTGCTGTTCTTCGCCCTGGCCGCCCGGCTCTGGTACTTGCAGGTCGCGCACGGCGACGACTTTCGCGATGACGCCGCCGCCAACCAGCACCGGCGCATCCCCATGCGCGCCCCGCGCGGCACCATCGTGGACCGCCACGGCGTCCTGCTGGCCGCCAACCGACCCCGGCTTGCCCTCTACGCCACGCCGGATGTCGCCAAGAACGCCGCCGTGCTGGCGCGGCTCGGCGGCCTGCTGCACGTCGCGCCGGAGGACATCCGGCAGACCATCCTGGACACCCAGCAGAACCCCTATGATCCCCTGCGGATCGCGCTGGACGTTCCCATGGCGGTCGTGACCCAGATCGAGGAGAACAAGCCGTTCCTGCCCGGCGTCAGCACCCAGCCGGAGCCGGTCCGCTGGTATCCGCAAGGGTCACTGGCCGCGCACCTCCTCGGGACGATGGGGCGGATCAACACCGACGAGTGGAACGCGCACAAAGGGCAGGGGTACTTCACCGACGACTTTTTAGGCAAATCCGGGGTCGAGGCGGCCTACGAGCCGTATCTGCGCGGGGCACCGGGCGGGACGGATGTCCAAATAGACGCGCACGGCCGCACCCTGCACACTTTGGACACGCAGGACGCTGCGCCCGGCGGCACACTGACCTTGACCCTGGACGCGCCGACGCAGGCGGCGGGGGAGCGCGTCTTTAAAGAGCATGACTTCGTCGGGGCCGCCGTCGCCCTGGACCCGCGCACCGGGGCCGTGCTGGCGATGGTGTCCGCGCCCACCTTCGACCCGGACAAGTTTGCGACCGGCATCACGGCGAAGGACTGGGACCCGCTCAACAAGGGCGTTTCGCACCCGCTACTGAACCGCGCCATCAAGGCGATGTATCCGCCCGGCTCCACCTTCAAGCCGGTCGTCGCGGCGGCGGGCTGGGAAACCGGCGTGATCACCGCGAGTAGCGGCGTCTACTGCCCCGGCTCGTACCACCTGGGCCGGGCGCGCTTCGGGTGCTGGGAGACGCACGGCGCGACCGACTTCACCAAGGCCATCGCCGAGTCGTGCGACGTCTTCTTTTACGTCTACGGCCAGAAGATCGGGGCGGACCGGCTCTCGTACTACTCCAAGCAGTTCGGCCTGGCCGAGAAGACGGGGATCGACCTGGGCGGCGAGGACATCGGCTCGATCCCCTCCCCCGCCTGGAAGTTGAAGCATTTCCACAAGCTGGGTCCGGCCTTTGACACCTGGTTCGGCGGCGACACGCTGCACATGTCCATCGGGCAGGGGGACGTGCTGACGACGCCCCTACAACTGGCGCGCGTGGCGGCGACTTTCGCCAACGGCGGGAACGTCCTGAAGCCCTACGTCGTTGCAAAAGTGACGGGGGGACGGCAGCCTTACCGGAGTGCGCCGACGGTCATCCGGCACGTCCCGATCAGCCGGCTCAACATGGAGCGCGTCCGCCGGGCGATGCGCGTCACGGTGACGAACGGGACCGGCAAAGTGGTCAATTTCCGCGAGGTCGAGGTCGCCGCCAAGACCGGCTCGGCGCAGACGCACGGGGCGGCCAAGACGCACGGCCTGTTCATCTGCTTCGCCCCGTATGACCACCCGACCATCGCCATCGCCGCCATCGTCGAACACGGCGGGCACGGCGGCGACACAGCGGGCAAGGTCGCCCGCGCCATGCTGCGAGCCTACTTCCACCTCAAGGAGACGGGGGAGACGGCGGCCCGGAGCGATTAGGACTGGACGATCAGAACCGAGCGATCAAACTGAACCGACGGACTTAGGGAATCCTATCATGCTTTACGAGCTTCGTCACTACGACACCCACAGCAGCCGCGGCCTGGACCAAGTCATCGGCCGCTTCGGCGAACACATCCTGCGGATCTGGGCGCGGATCGGCATTGAGCCGGTCGGCTTCTGGAGTGTCCTGGTCGGCAGTCCCAGCCCCCGGCTGACCTACATCCTGGCGTGGGAGGATCTCGCACAGCGCCAGGAACTCTGGGGGGCTTTCGAGGCGGACCCGGAGTGGCGTCTGGTCCGGCGCGAAACCAATGCCGCCTGGGGCGGCAGCCCGATCCACACCATCACCAGCACGATCCTCCAGCCAACCGCCTTCTCCCGCGTGCCGCGCCACGACAACCAGCCGCGCCGGGTGGCGGGCGGCGTCTTCGAGCTGCGGACCTACCGCTTCGACGACATGGCGAAACTGACGCAGACTGTGGACTGGTTCGGGGCGCAGGCCGCGCCCGCCTTCGAGACGCACGGCCTGTTCGCGATGGGCTTCTGGACCACCTACATCGGCGTCTCGCCGCGCCTCACCTACATGCTCGTCTTCGAGAACCTCGCCCACCGCGAGCGCGCCTGGGCCTCGTTCTACACCGACCCGGACTGGCCCGCCCGCCAGGACGGCCTCTACCCGGACGGCAAGCCGCTGGTCGCGGGCATAGACAGCGTGGTGATGAAGGGGACGGAGTTCTCGGGGTGGAAGTAGAAGCCACGGGTTGAAAGCCGAGGCTCCGAAAGGCCCACCGTCCAGGGACGTTAAGACAGGGACACAGGACAGAAGCGGAGGCAGGACAGAAGCGGAGGCAGGACAGAAGCGGAGGCAGGACAGAAGCGGAGGCAGGACAGAAGCGGAGGCAGGACAGAAGCGGAGGGCGGGGTCCCCCGCCCCTACGCAATTATGTCCTGCCTCTCTCACGTCCTCTGGATTGTACTGGCAGCCCCAGAAGACGCTGGGGACTTCGGTGCCTCGGGTTTCAACCCGTGGTCGTCTCCGTTGACTTCGGCGGCTAATTCTCCTGCGGCCTGTCGGCATTGCGCCACTCTCGGCCCAGGCGCACCGCCTCATCGAACGTGGGATCATCGGCAAAGATGCCCGCCCACCGTTCCAGGAAGTCAGGAGCGGTTCTCCCGGAAACTGCGCCCTGATGCCCCGCGACCAGCATCCGCAGGCGGCGTACTTCCTCTTCCAGCGCGGCCAGGCGGCTTTCCAAATCTTGCATCCCGTCCATCCTCTCACCCCTCATCCCGCCCCAGTCTCAGCAAGCCCCCTACCGTGCGGTGCGCCTCGCTCAACTTTGGTCCGGCCATGCCGGGTTGCAGCGGGTTGCAGCGGTCAGGGGCGAGCGCCGTCAAGGGAGAGGATAGTCTCAGGCCGCCAGCCACTCCGCCGCCGCCTGCGCTTCCTCGCGGGTCAGGCCGTGTCCGCCCGGCTGCCAGTGGGTCGTCACGTCCGCGCCCGAGTCGCGCAGCAGTGCGGCCAGCCGCTCCGTCTCGGCGGGCGTCGCCATGGGGTCCGTCCGGCCCGCGCCGAGGAAGACGCGCATTCGGGCGAGGTCCGGGAGGCTTTCGGGGACAAGCGGAACCATCGCGTGGAGCAGCACGGCGGCCTTTAGAACGTCGGGGCGCAGCAGGAGCAGGGCGGCGGCGATGTTCGCGCCGTTGGAAAAGCCGACGGCGGTGACGCGGCCCGCGTCGAAGCCGTAGGCGTCTGCGGCGGACTGGATGAGATCGGCCAGTTCGTGCGTCCGCGCGATCAGGTCGGGGATGTCGAAGACGCCTTCGGACAGGCGGCGGAAGAAGCGGGGCATCCCGTTCTCGGACACTTTGCCGCGCGGACTGAGCAAGTTGGCGGTGGGGGCAAACAGCCGCCCCAGCGGGAGAAGGTCGTTCTCATCCCCACCCGTGCCGTGCAGCAGGAGGAGCGTGTCGGCGGTCGCTGGGGACGGCGCGGGGATGAAGCGGTGGATGAAGCCGAGTTCGTTTGCCTGCATGATCGTCTCCTCTTTCTGTTGTCCCTCTTGCCGTCGCCGCCCGCGTGTGTTACAATGCCGACCAGGAGGCAACCTCATGCCCATCGTAAACCGCCCCATCATCACACGCCGCGCCCTCGGGGCTGCACTGGTTCTCGCGCTCTGCCTCGTGTCCGGCACTAGGGCAGGGGCGGACCCACTGCGCGTCCCGGCCTATACCGCCTACCTCCAGCCGGACCCGGAGCCGGAGGGCATGGACGTCTCGCCCCCGGCGGGCGTCACCGGCTGGAAGGACGGCAAAGTCTCGCTCGTCTGGCACGGCGAGCTGAAGGCGGCGGGGCGGCTAACCCCGTCCGTCTCGCTGCGCCTGCCGCCGGGCGACCGGAGCGTGCTGCGGCTCACCGTGGCGGGCCAGTCCCGGACGGCGACGGCGATTGGCGGCCCACAGCCGGTCGTCGTGGCCTTCGGGCCGGTTTCGGTCGCCGCGCCCGGCCCCATCGCCATCACGCTCGCAGGGCTGTCCAAGACCGGGCCGGGGTTTGGCGACGTTGACGGGCTGCTGCTCGGCGGCCCCGCCGCCTTGGACGCCCATTTCAGCCAGGCCGAGACGCGCGGTGCGCCGTCTGTGCATTTGTGGTACACGACGCCCAAAGGGGCGCAGATCACCGCGTTCATGAACGAAGTCACGGTGCGGGAAAGTCCGCTGTGGTCGTACTTCATGGCCTGCGGGTTTGCGCGCGGCTACTTCGGCATCCAGGTCAACAGCCCCACCGAGCGGCGGATCATCTTCTCCGTGTGGGACTCGGGCAAGGAGCCGACGGACCGGAGCAAGGTCGCGGATGACGACCGCGTCCGGCTGATCGCCAAAGGGCCGGGCGTCTTCAGCGACAGCTTCGGCAACGAGGGGACGGGCGGGCACAGCCACCTGGTCTACCCGTGGAAGACGGGGCAGACCTACCGGTTCCTGGTTTCGGCCCAGCCGGACGGCACGGGGACCATCTACAGCGGCTACTTCTACTTCCCCGACCGCAAGGCCTGGGGCCTGATCGCCAGCTTCCGCGCCCCGAAGGACGGGGGCTATCTACACGGTCTGTACTCCTTCAATGAGGACTTCAACGGCGCGAACGGGTTCGAGCGGCGGCGGGCCGAGTTCGGGCCGCAGTGGATCAAGGCGGCGGACGGGCAGTGGGCCGAGCTGCGGACCGCGCGCTTCACGCACACCAAGGACGGCGTGAAGGAGCGGGTGGACCGCGCCGCCGGGGTCGTCGGCGGCCGGTTCTTCCTATCCAATGGCGGCTTCGTGCCTGTGGAGGCCATCAGGTACGGGGACGAGTTCACCCGCCGAGCATCGGGAAAACAACCCGAGATCGTGCTGCCGCCACAGCCTACCCCCGCTCCGGCACCGTGATCGGCGGCAGGCCGGCTTCGATCCGGGCGCGGTCCGCCTCGTATTGGGTGGGGAGCTTCAAATGCGTACCCAATGTCTCCGGCGACTCGTCGGTGGCGAAGCCGGGCGAGTCGGTGGCGATCTCGAACAGGATGCCGCCCGGCTCGCGGAAGTAGATCGAGTGGAAGTAGTCGCGGTCCATGACGGGGCTGACGCCAAGCCCCAGGCCCGAAATCTCGCGCAGCCACTCCCCCTGCCGGGCATCGTCGGGCGTCCGCCAGGCGACGTGGTGGATGTTGCCGACGGCGATCTGGCCGGGCGCGAGGCTCGGCGCGGCCTGCACGTCGGCGAAGGTGCCGTCGGCCAGCGCGTAGCGGGTCCAGTCGCCTTCGGTCTGGGCCGCCTCAAACCCCAGGGTGCCGGTCATCAGGGCCGCCGTCCGGCCTGGAGACCGCTCCGGCAGTGTGACGGCGCGCACGCCGCGAATGGCATGGGGGCTGGGGACGGGGCCGTCGGTCCAGCCGGGGCGGGCGTCGTCCGCCGCCGGAACCAGCTCCAGCCGCAGGCCGTCCGGGTCATGGAAAGGCAGGGCCGTCTCGCCGAAGCGCGTCTCGGCCTCGCCCATCGTCACCCCATGAGCCGCCAGTCGGTCCCGCCAGAAGTCCAGAGCGTCGGGCGCGACGGAGAGCGAGATCGCCGCCACCTGTCCCAGACCAAGCCGCCCCCGGCGGCCCCCCGGCCAGGCGAAGAAGGTCAACAGGGTGCCGGGGCTGCCCAGGGCGTCCCCGTAGTAGAAGTGGTACGAGCCGGGGTCGTCGAAGTTGACGGTCTGCTTGACCAGACGCAGGCCAAGGACGCCGGCGTAGAAATCAACATTCTCCTGCGGGTCACTCGCGATGGCGGTGACGTGGTGGATGCCGGTCAGCGGGGCGGTCATGGGGAACTCCTATGCTAAGAAGGGCGCGGTGCCTACATCGGCGGGACGAGGCCGTTCTTGCCGACCAGGACGCGGTCGGCGGTGACGACGCCTCCGGGCATGCGGTGGCCGATGATAAAAACGTGCGCGCCGGGCGTGAGCTGCGACACCGCGCCGGGGGCGAACGTCACGACCGGGATGTTAGCCGGAAGTGTGATGTTCTGCGAGCCGACCCCGGTGTCACTCTTGTACTGAAGTGTCAGTGCCGAACCGCCTGTCTTGTGCGCGGTGCCGTTGGTCATGCGCGAGCCGTGCGCCGTACCGTTGGTCATCATCGAGCGGGAGACGGTCCCGTTCGTCATCCTGGAATGCCCTCCGGAGTCGGGCAGGTCCCAGGGGTAACTGCCTTCGCCCGAGCCGCGTCCAGCTTCCGGGAAGACGACGACCTCCACCGCCCGCTGCGTGCCGCCGGCCTGCGGCCGGGAGGCGATGCCGAGGAAAGCGCCGTCCTTGATGTGCGCGCGGTCGGACGGGACGACGCTGATGACAAGGGGGAGCGTCGGGAGCTGGGCCTTGACCGGGCCGGAGGCCGATCTGAGGGTCAGCATCCCGCCGCGGACGGCCGTGATGGTGCCGCGAACATGGATGGACGGGGGGGGCGGCGGGGGCACGGTCTGAGCGGCGGCCCCGGCGGCAAGAGCGCCGACGGCGAGCAGAGACACAAAGCGGTGAGGGTAGGAAAACACGGTTAAGCCTTTCAGTGGTAACGACGTGAGATGTTACTTCGTCGCCGTTTCTTTGGCCGCCTTCAGCGCCTTCGCCACCTGCGCGACGCGGCGGCCCTGGTAGCGGGCGACTTCCAGGTCGTTTTCGGTCGGCGGCGCGTTGTTCTGGCCGGAGATCGAGGTCGCGCCGTAGGGGGTGCCCGCCTGGAACATGATCGGGTCGCCGTAGCCGAGCGGGACGATAATCATGCCCAAATGTGCCATGAAGTTGAACATGGTGAGCGGCGTACTCTCGTTGCCGCCGTGCTGGGAGCCGGTGGAGGCGAACGCGCTGCCGACCTTGCCGACCAGCTTGCCCTGGAACCACAGGCCGCCCAGGCTGTCCACATAGGCCTTTAGCTCGGATGAGACGTTGCCGAAGCGCGTCGGGGTGCCGAAGATGATGGCGTCGGCGGCCTCGGCGTCGGCGGCGTTCGGGGCCTGATACTCGGCGTTCATACGGTCGGCGTTCTCGACCCAGCCCTCGGCATGAGCCATGACCTCGCGGCTGACGACCTCCCGAGCGCGGCGCAGGATGACGGCCGCGCCCTCGGCCTGCGCGCCCTCGGCGATGGCTTTAGCAAGCGCCTCGGTCGAGCCGTTGCGCGAGTAGAAGGCGATCAAAATCTTGACGGGGTCCATGAGCGGTTCCTTTCGGTTCGTAAGACTTTCGGTTCGTGAGAAGTGGGAGCGTTCAGCGCAGCGAAGCGGCGGGGACAGATCGCGCCTCGGGAGCCTGCGCCCGGCGACCGAACAGCAGATAGTCAAGCGAGAGGACTCCCGGCCCGGTCAACAGCATCAGCATCGCGACGGCGAGATAGCCCAGGGCGGACTCGTAGGACGGGCCGTGCGGGCTGACGAACGGGTGGCCACTCTTGAAGTGGACCGTCACAAGCGCGGTCAGCATGGTGGCGGCGACGCCCAGGGCGGCGATGGGAGCCAGCAGACCCGTCAGGAAGGCCAGACCGCCGAAGAACTCCGAGAAGGCCGCCAGGAACTGGAAGGCGGCGGGGACGGGTGCCCCCGGCCCCATCCAGCCCGTCGCGTGCTGGATTTTCGGCCAGCCGTGTAAGATCAGAGCGGAACCCATAACCAGACGCAGGATCAGAAGACCGACCGCGCCGCGCCCGCCAACGAACTGTCCGAAGAGCCGATGCATAAACCTCTCCCGCTAAGGTATAATTTGTGGCGCGCTCCGTTTTTTATTGCGCCTGACTATGGAACGGCATGGCAGGGAAAATAGTTCCTAGTACGGATGAGTTTCGAGGAGACACCCATGGACCACCATGTACACGACCCGGAGATATTCTGCCCGGCGAACGCCGCACTTAACCTTCTGAGCGAGCGCTGGACGCTGCACATCGTCCGCTCGCTCCTGGGGCGCAAGAAACGCTTCAACGAGATCGCCCGCGAGATCGGGCTGAACCCCGCCACCCTGCGCGAGCGCCTGCGCGCCCTGGAGGAAGAGAACGTGGTCACGCGGACCGTCCTGAGCGTGATGCCGCCGCACGTCGAGTACGAGCTGACGCCCAAAGGCCAGGCGCTCAACGGCATCTTCGAGGCGCTGGCGGACTGGGCGCGGACCTGGATGAAGCCGAAGGGGGCGGAACTGGTGGACCCGCCGCAGGATGACGCCGCCGACTTGGCGGATGTAAGCCTGTCCGTCCGCGGCTAACGGTGCATCGGCGGCTAGTGGGCGGCGAAGGTGCAGGCCAGGCCGGGGGCCAGCGCGTCGGGGGGCTGGGCCGTGCCCGGTGGGCCGGTACTCACCGCCGAGGGCCGCAGCCAGCGGACGTGGCCGTCGGCCAGCAGGAAGTTCCGCCCGCCGTCGTGCCGGTTCGCCAGCGGGCTGTCCACGCTCAGGAACCGGTTCGCCATCCCCGACTCGCTTTCGTCGGGGTCGTTCAGGCGGGCCGGCTGGGCCGTAAACCCGCCCGTCACCTCCGTCACCAGGACGGTCGCGGCGGGCGCAGTCAGGCCGGACAGCGGCAGGCCACCGGGCGTCTGGCTCGCGCTCAGGTTGACATTGAAGAAGTAGGTCAGCGGGAAGAACGTCTCGCCCCCCACCGTCCGGGCCGCGCCGCCGTCCGTCGGGCAGACAAACACGCGCGGCGCGCGGGCGTAGACGTTGCCCGCCCCCGCCCAGCCCGCCGCATCGTCGCCGGTGACCGGGTCCGGGATGGGGAGCGAGTGGCCGGGCATCAGCTTCTCATCATTGTCCCCGGCGTAAAGCGTCACCGCCAGCCCGATCTGTTTCAGGTTCGCCGCGCACGCCGTCCGGTAGGCCCGCTTCCGCGCCGACAGGAAGACGGGGAAGAGGATGGCGGCCAGCACCGCGATGATCGCGATGACGACGAGCAGCTCGATCAGTGTGAACCCCCGGAAAGGGCCAGATTGTTTGGAGCGCTTCATGGCTATTGGGAGGCGGGCCGGGCCGCAGTGTCCAGGGCCAGGACCGTAGACGGGTTGCGCCAGACGCGGCAGACCGGGCGAGCCTCTGGCCCCGCCGCGTCCGGTGCCGTCGCATAGCGGAAGGAGTTCGTGCGCGCGTCGCGCGACTCGTACAGCGGCACGACGCCGGGCGATGCTTTCTCCCCCACCGCCGGGGCGGGCGGCAGGCCATAGAAGAGCGGCGGCCCGCCCGCCGTGCCGGAGACGGGAACGAGGCCGCCATGCGGCCGGCCCGGCGGGACGGCGAAGAACGGCACGTCCCGCACCTCCCCCCATTGGTGCCGCGCGTCTACCGTCTCGCGCATCGCGTAGCCTTTCGCCAGCCGGTAGACCGGGGCGGGCAGGGACAAACGCGGGTCGTCCAAAGTCAGCCGGTACATGACTTGATTGTAGTTGTAGCGCGGCGTCACGTCGGCGTTGCCCGAGTAGGTGTCCGTGTAGGTGCCCTCAAAGTAAATCAGCCGCCCGTCGTCCCGGTCGAAGAACGGGTGCTGCGTCGGGTTGTAAAACGTGTAGTGGTCGTGCGTGACGATCTTCCGGGCGTACACCCACGGCCCGACTGGGGTGTCCGCCTCGGCGAACCATAGCTCGCCCAGGTACGACGATGTGCCGCCCGCCTGGCCGGAGATCATCACCCAGCGCTTTCGGTAGGCGTTCCAGAAGACCGAGCCGCCGTGCGAGCGGATCGGCGCGTCCGTCTCGATGTCCCGCAAGGGCGCTAAGACCTCCTCCGTCTTCATCTTCCCCGCCTCGATCAACGCCTGCTGGGCGTCGAAACCCAGAACACCCGTATCGGCCTTCCAGGCATAGACCAAATGCCCGTCGCCCCCCCGGTCCAGTTTCGTGTCCGCGCCCGCCTCCCGCGCGCCGGGGGCGAGGCAGGTGAACGCCTCATACGCATGCGTGTCGATGACGTGCGCCACGTCCGCCTTGACGCGCACCAGCGGCTCCGCTTGGGAAGTCTTGGGCTGGCAGTAGAGGTACGGCTTGCCGTCAACGACAGCGTGGAACGGCTGTCCGTCTGGGTAAAGCGGCGCGTCCAGAGCGTACCGACAGACCGGCGCGAAAACCGCCTTCGCGTCATCAAAGACCGCCAGCCCCTGCTCGGCGGCCTTGCCGTCATGGTCCAGGTGGGTGAAATGCGTGTACAGCTTCTCCTGGCCTGCGGCGTCTTTGAGCGTGAACACTCCCCCCACCCAGACCGGCCCGCCGAATCCGGGCAGCGGCAGCATGGGCCGGCTGAAGCCGTCCGCGTCGGTCCAATAGGTCAGGTCTATCCCCTTGTCCGGGTCCAGTCCACCCGCGCCGGGCAGCAAAGAGGTCGCCCCCGAGGTCGCGAACTGCCCCAGCGGGTAGCCGGGCCGCTCCGTGTCGCCGTAGAACCAGTAGAGCTTGCCCCGATACGGCGTCGCCATCACCGTGTCCTGCCCCATGACCAGGCCGTCCATCAGTGGCTCTTTGATCGGCGTCGGCAGCCCGACCAGAACGCTGTCCCGGTAGATGCCCGCGCCGGTGATCCGGTACAGCCGCTCGGCGATGTTGAGGCGCTTGACCCTGACCCGCGCCGACCCGCCCGCCTTGACGTCCAGCGCCACGCCCCGGTTGCCGAACTCGTCGGCGGGAACCTCGTAGCCGTGGCTCTTGACACTCAGCCAGACCTTGTGCCTCATCAGGTCCGGCTCATTCAGGGCGACAACGCCGCTGCTGTCCGTGTAGAACCGCTCCGCGTTCACCGTCTTCAACTCGACTAGGGGTACGCCCCGCCCCGTGTCCGCGTCCACGACCGTGATCTGGAAGTAGTCTGCGGGGGCGGCTTGGAGGCGCGGCGCGAAGGCGAGCAGGAACGGCAGAAGCAGAAGGGAAGGGATGGAGTGTCTTGGTTTTGTCACGGGCTGCTGTCCAGATCAAACAAGCGCCGCAGCCAGCCCATCAGCGGCAAGGCATAGTCAGCCCCGGCGTCAAGCTCATGGTTCTTGATCGCCAAACCCAGCGGCGTTCCTGGCTCTTTCTGCCAGGAAAGCCCAGTATGGATCAGTGCCTTGCTGCGGTAGCTGGGCCGGAAGCGGCAGTCACGCGCTATCACCTCATCTACGCACTCCTCAGCGAACACAAGCAAGGCATCCCCTGGCGGCACCAGAGAGCGGGCGAAGTCCTCCAGCATCCCCTCCGCCGCGTTGTCCGGCATGACCCAGACGCCGACCCGCGCCAGCCTCCTGCCGGACAGTTCGACGATGGTTCCTAATGGGTCTGCCTGGTCGGGCAGTGGGCAGCCGGACTGAGCGAAGATACTGCGGAGCGACTGCCACCGGGAAGTCGGAGCCGTATCCGCATCTATCACCACGCCGAGGCGTTCCAAGCCGCCGGCGATAAGCTCAACGTCCAGCGTCTCAAGAAGGACATCTATGCCTTCCTTGTTCTTGATTCGAAAGTTCTCCGGCACCTGATGATGTTCCAGAAGTTGAGACAGCACATGGAGTTCGTCTTTACCCTCCACAAGCAGAGCGGACTTGGTAGCCATCCTTAGCGTACCTCGATCTGCTCACGCGCCGCGATGTTCAGCTTGCGCTCGTCGAACATGACTGGAACGACCTCGCCGTCTCGGTTCTCCAGCCGGATGAGCATGCCCTCTTCGTCCTTGTTGGCTTCGGCAGCCTGCTGGAACGCCTGGATGCAGTCCCAGCTATGGGAGGTGGCGAACACCTGCACATTGAGGCGGTGGGCCACCTCGAAGATGAGTTTCCACAGGTCGGGCAGCACGGAGTAATGCAGGCCGGTGTCTACCTCATCAATCAGCAGCATCCCGTCTTTGGCGTTGACGAGGGCGAGGGCGATGCCGAACATCCGGTTCATGCCTTCGCCCATGCTGCGAAGGGGAACAGGTGAGGACGACCCTTTCAACTTTACGATCGGATGACGCCTACCGAAAGGTTCGTTGCCGCCGGTGAAGGTGAGGCGCTCGATGTCACGGGAGATGAGGCGCAAGGCAAAAAGTACGTCCTCTTCTAACTCAGTGAGGGCTACGATATCCCATAACTGGCTTTGTGACTTGCTCGCGAGTCCAAGTGCAGACGTGAAAATACAGTTGAGTTCTTGCCTGTCTGCCTTGTAGGTAGCAATCTGAGGCTCATCTGATGACAGAGAATAGACATAGACGGCTCTCTTGCCGTAGCCAGCAGTCAGTGAGAAAGTCTCTGTAGTAAATGCCTGCATTTCGTCCCAATTGATCGTGGGTGGGACTCTGCTTCCATTTGTTGTGGAGACGGCGATGGGTTCAGTGATAGCAACAAAGAAGGTATCGTCGGGCTGTCCCTCGACCGGCCCAACATGGAAGGATGGAAAATAATCGTGTTCCCATATAGGTTCGCGTCCGTGAAACAGATGTCTGACAGCGGTGGTACGTTCTTCCGCATTGGGAGGCAGGTTTGACACTGATGATCCACCTTCATCTCGTGCCCCAAGGATATCCCAGATGAGCGAGAGATTGCCCCGACGACCGTACAACCACAAAGCCTCCAATACAGACAACTTCCCGACGTTGTTCTTCCCGACGATCAGGTTCACCCGCCCTAGCTTCTCGATTCGCAGGTGCTTGAAGGCGCGAAAGTTTTTGATCTCTAGGGAGTCCAGCACAAGTTTCGACATGGCGAGCATCCTCCGGGGGCCGCGCAGGCGGCGTCTTCCCCTGCCATTGTAGCACCGGGGGCGGGCGGCGTCAAGGCGCGTCTTGGCGATGGGGTATACTTGCCTCTCGGGCGTAGGGAGAGGAGGGCAGCCGGATGGAGATCATGCGGGCGGAGTCGGGGACGACGAAGCGGGGGAACGAGGCGTACTTTTCGGGCGTGGTCTGGCTGGACGAGGTCATCAAGTCGCCGCCGGAGACGGGGGTGAACGTCTTCCGCGTGACCTTCACACCGGGGGCGCGGACGGCCTGGCACACGCACCCAAAGGGGCAGATACTGCACATCGAGGCGGGCGCGGGGCGGGTCCAGACGTGGGGCGGGGTGGTCCAGGAGGTCAAACCCGGCGACACGGTCTATTTCGCGCCTGGTGAGAAGCACTGGCACGGGGCGACGCCGGACCGACTGATGGTGCATCTGGCGATCCAGCCGGTCGAGGCGGGCGTGGACGCCGTGTGGCTGGAACAGGTGACGGACGCAGAGTATGCGGCGGGGGCGGCGGGCTAGGAGCGGGCTGAGTGTGGGAACAGGGGCGGCGGGAGCGTCGTCTTGTGATAAGAACAGAGCCACGGGTTGGAACCCGAGGCTGGGGAAAGGCCCACCGTCCAGGGGACGTAAAGGCGAGGACATAGGACAAGAATCAGGGGGCGGGGATAGGAGGGCGGGGGGACCCCGCCCCTACAGAACCCTGACCTCTTTCAACCCGTGGTACATCCGTGGCAGAGCCTGCGTTGCAGCGGCAAGGTATACTCGAAGGATTCGGAAGAGAGTTCGGGCGGTCCCGACGGGGAGCAGTAATCGCGTATGTGTGGAATCACGGGCTATGTGGGCGGGCGCGAGCGCAGCGTCCGGCTGGTGCTGGACAACCTGAAGCGGCTGGAATACCGGGGCTACGACTCGGCGGGGGTCGCCGTCGTCAAGCCGGGCGCGGAGGGCGTCACGGTCCTCAAGAAGAAGGGTAAGCTCGGCAACTTGGAGGCCGCCTTGGACGGCCTGGGGCAGTCATCGGGGACAGTCATCGCGCACACACGCTGGGCGACGCACGGCAGGCCAAACGATGTCAACGCGCACCCGCACACGGACTGCACGGGGCGCATCGCGCTGATCCACAACGGCATCATCGAGAACTACATCGGGCTGAAAGAGCGGCTGACGGCGGCGGGGCACGTCTTCACCAGTGACACCGACACGGAGGTGCTGGCGCACCTGATTGAGTCGCACCTGGCCTCGGCGGGGTCGCTCGAAGCGGCCATCCGAAAGGCGCTGTCCGAAGTGACGGGGGCCTATGCGATCTGCGTCGTTTCCAGCGACGAGCCTGACGTCATCTACGCGGCCAAGACCGCCTCGCCGCTCATCATCGGGCTGGGCGAGGGCGAGAACTTCCTGGCCTCGGACATCCCCGCCGTCATGGGCTACACGCGCGACGTGCTGGTGCTGGAAGACGGCGACTTTGCGCGCATCACGCCCGCCGGGGTCGTGCTGACGACACTGGACGGCGGTCCGCTGCACCGGGACATTTTCCATGTCACCTGGGACGTCTCCACGGCGCAGAAAGGTGGATACGCCCACTTCATGCTGAAGGAGATATACGACCAGCCGCAGGCCATCCGCGACACTCTGCGGGGCCGGACGACCGGGGCGCATCAGGTCACTCTGCCGGAGCTGAAGCTGCCGACGAGCAAGCTGGTCCAGTTCAACCGCATCGTCATCGTCGCCTGCGGGACGGCCTACCATGCGGGGCTGGCGGGCAAGAACTTCTACGAACACCTGCTGCGCCGCCCGGTCGAGGTGCAGGTGGCGAGCGAGTTCCGCTACAATGACCCCATCGTGGACTCCCAGACACTGGCCATCATCATCTCCCAGTCGGGCGAGACGGCGGACACGCTGGCGGCCTTGCGTGAGGCGAAGATCAAGGGTGCGACGACATTGGCCCTGGTCAACGTCGTCGGGTCTTCCATCGCCCGCGAGGCGGACGAGGTTTTGTACACCTACGCCGGGCCGGAGATCTGCGTGGCGTCTACCAAAGCCTATGTCACCCAGCTCATCGGCCTGTACCTGCTCGGGCTTTACATCGCGCAGGAAGAGAACAAGCTGGGGCCGGGCGTGGTCGCCGCCTATGTCGAGCAGCTCCAGCGCCTGCCGGAGCAGGTGGCGGAGATACTCGCCGACACCAGCACGGTCCAGGCCGTCGCGGGCCAGTACGCGCGCTCGTCCTCGTTCTTCTTCCTCGGGCGCGGCAACGACTACGCCGTCGCGCAGGAGGGTGCCCTGAAGCTCAAAGAGGTCTCCTACATCCACGCCGAGGCCTACCCCGCCGGCGAGCTGAAGCACGGCCCGCTGGCCCTTGTCGAGCCGGGCGTCTCGGTGGTCTGCATCGCGACCCAGTCCGCGCTGTACGACAAGATCCAGTCCAGCGTCAAGGAGGTCAAGGCCCGCGACGGCGCGGCCATCGGCATCGTCAAGGCGGGCGACGAGGGCCTGGACGAGAACTTCGTGGACAGCATTTTGCGCGTCCCGGCCACCCACGACACCTTCATGCCCGTCCTGTCCATCGTCCCGATGCAGCTCTTGGCCTACTACATCGCCGCCGATCTTGGGCGGGAGATAGACCAGCCGCGCAACCTGGCGAAGTCGGTGACGGTGGAATAGACACGGTTGCCCATGGGAGAGTCAGCCGCAGGCTTATTGGACACAGCATTCGACGTAGCGCGCCGTTACAAGAGCTTTGACTCCTACGGGTCGGAGGCGGCGGCTGTTCGGGCGCTCCATCGGCGGTGTTCAGGCTCCAGCAAAGAGCAATACCGGGAGGCTTTTCAGCAGGCGGTCTTCTTGCTTGAAGTCGTGGCCGAAACCATCGCCAAGCATGGGAACCACTTGACTCTGGATACACCTGATGTTGCGAGCCTTGTAGTGAGCGAGATACGCCAGCGCTGCCCCGACTTTGGCCTCTCGATCTGTCGGTCGGCGATGAGTTGGATGTTCTACTGGCACTCTCTGTAGGAACTGTAGGAAGGGGCGATTGCCAGGGAAGCGCCACGGGTTGAAACCCGTGGCACCGAAGTTCCCAGCGTCCAGGGGACGCAAGAGGGAGATGATCGTGTAGGGGCGGGGTCCCCCCGCCCTCCGGATGTTCCCCGCTCTCCTGTCCTGTCTTTACGTCGCTTCGACGGTGGGCTTTTCGGTGCCTCATCCCATCAAAGTCCTGGGTTTTAACCCGTGGCGCCCCTCTGGGGGTTGACACCACGCAACAAAGAGTATATGAAGCGAACACACCGAGTCATCATTGCCATTTGGCTTCTTCTAGTCGCCTTCACACTGATCGTGGCGGATTCCCAGTTCGGCGGCCTGAAGTTCGCCAGCCGTCGCGCGAACGTTCTGGCCGGCTTCATTGCACTCTGGCTGCCGGTCGTGTGCGTCGCGCTGCTCGGCTTCCTGCCCCGCAGCAGAAAGCGGCTGTGGGCGTTTGTCTTCCTCACCCCGGCGGCTCTGCTCTGCCTCGTCCTCGGCTCAGTCGTCGGCCTCGTTCAAAGCTCCGCGTCATGGACGCGGCAGGGCAGCGTTAGACTCGGTGGTTCGGGGATCGTCAACTATTTCAGCGATGCCGGAGCCTGGGACAGCGGCGAGGTCGCCGTCCAACAGGAGGTCAGGCTGCTGCCGGGCCTGCTCTGGGTCAAACCACTCTCTCAGAAGGCGTGCCTGCGCGATGTGTCTGTCGTTGTGGTGGACCGTCACCATGTCCGGTGCGACTATGCCGCCGACAGGTCGGACACGCTCGACCCGGCCCCGGCAGCGCAGCGGGACGAGGCATGGGTATTTTAGGTGGTCGGCAACATTTCATTTGACAGGCGATGCCGACAATGGTACACTGGTAATGATAACCCTGCGATGAGCAAGCCGGGCAGGCGCGGGCAAAGCACGTTCATTCCACTAAGCACGTCATTCCACGATGCGGGGGTAGACCGTGATGTCATCTCGGGAAGAAGAGGCCGAAAAGCACTTCGGGGTGCTGGGGCTGGCGCAGACGCAGGTGCGGCTGCACGAGCCGACGCCTCTCTGGGCGGGCCTATACTGTGAGGAGGAGGCGCGGCTGAAAGCCGCTTTGGGGCCGGCCCTGCTCGCCGTCGAGCACTACGGCAGCACGTCGGTGGGCGGCATCAAGGCCAAGCCGATCATTGACATCCTCGCGGGCATCGCGCGGCTGGAGGACGGACCCGCCCTGATCGCGCCGCTGGCGGCCCTGGGCTACGACTACGCGGGCGACAAGGTCGTGCCGGGGCACCACATCTTCGGCAAAGGTGAGGCGCGGACGCACCTGCTGCATGTCGTGGAGTACAAAAGCCCCATCTGGGAAGAGGCCCTGCGGTTCCGGGATGCCCTGCGGGCGGACCGGCATCTGGCGCAGGAGTATGAGGCCCTGAAGATCACCCTGAGCGAGAAGTACGCCGAGCGCCGGGCAGACTACACGGCGGCCAAGGCGTCCTTCATCCAGTCGGTCCTGGACGGGCATTGACCGGGACGACGCAAGAAAGCCCCCGCCGATGTTCGGCGGGGGCTTTCTTTTTGACCGGTGTTTCGCTGGGCGGCGAAACTACATGGTCGTCTTCTTCATCATGCCGCCCTTCATGGCACCCTTCTTCATCATGCCGCCCTTCATCATGCCCTTCTTGCCCATCATTTTTTTGCCCATCATCTTCTTGCCCATCATGGGCTTCTTGGCCATGGGCTTCATGGTCGAGGTCTGGGCGAATGCGGGAACGACGAGGGTGGCGACGGCCGCGATGGCGACGATCTTGCTGACTAACTTCATGGGATGAAGCCTCCTGGGGATTGATTTCACACTCCACAGCGTTCCCGCGCGGCGAAAAGTTCCGGCGCGAAAAAATATGTTTAAGATTTTTTCGATGTGTGGTGGAACCCGGCGCGGGGTTCGGGTGTCACAAGCATGGAAGAGCGTTTGAGAACTAGCGTTTCAGGAGGTATGGCATGAGACTTTGGCAGAAACCCGCCCCCATCGTGGCGGCATCCATGCTGGCCGTGTTCGCCCTAGCGGGCTGCAACGAACACACGGACAAATTGGGCGACATCGCGCGCAACCCGTCGGGGTTCGCGAACAAGGACGTGACCGTGGCGGGCGAGGTGACGAAGGTCTACGAGCTGCCGCTGGGGATCGCGGACATCGCGGCCTACCGGGTGAACGACGGCACGGGGCAGGCCTGGGTGATCAGCCGCGCTGGTGCGCCGCGCGAGGGCGATAAGGTGGGCCTGAAGGGCACGGTGCGGCCTGAGGGCCGGATCGGCAGCGAGGTGCTGACGAACATCATCGAGGAGAAGCAGCGCAAGGTACAGTAGGCAGGACTGCCCCACTCACAGCCTCGCTGTTGCCATCTACGGGTGGGACCTTTCTGCGCTCGCCTGAAGGCGATCACTTCAATAGGTGGTGTCAGTCAGGAAGATGTAGGTCTCGTGGCTCTGCCTGTCTGTGGAGAGGGAAACTGAAACCATCTCATGGGCATACCGCCGGCAGAGCGTGGCGTTCATGTTCTGGGAGTTGACGTAGCAGGAACTCACGGCATCGTAGTTCAATCCCAGGTCGGAGAGGAGCGAGTGGTTCGGCGGCTGGAACGTGGTCAGCGTCTTGAGGTCGTAGTTGCTGGCCCCAAGTCTTTTAGCGTAATAGTCCAGAGCCTCCGCATAATGCTGGCCGGCATGCCCCGTCAGTGTGGCAATCTGGGGGCCGTCATGGCTGGACTGGGCTATCATGCCGGGGAACATCCAGTTGCGGAGGTTGGGACGCACGGCGGTGTTAGGCTTCAGCCTGATTTCCTGGGCGTGCAGACGCGCGTGCGCCCCGGCCAGGGTCAGGGCTGCGGCCACTGCGATCAGGGGCAGGGCAAAAAGGCGCCGCTTCATGTGCATTTCTCCATACCATTGAAAAGAAGACATCTATGAAGATGCCTGAGTTCGCTCGCGATAGAAGGCAGCCCGGCGCGTCCCAGAAGAACAGCGCCGGGCGTTTTTATGTCACACTGAGTCATCAGTCGGCGACGGGGCAGTCTACATCGAGCCGGGCTTGGACATCATCGGCTTCTTGGGGGCGACCTTGCGGGTGTAGCCCTTCACCGTGACCATCTTGCCGGTCTTGGTCATCTTGGTGTAGCCCTTGACGGTGGTCATCTTCGGCGTGGGCGTCTTGGCCTTGCGGTCGTAGCCCTTGACCTGGACGACCTTGCCGGTCTTGGTGGTCTTGGTGTAGCCCTTGACGTGGGTCCCGGCGGGGGCGGGCATCTGGGCGAACGCGGCGGTGGCGGTGAACACGGCGGCGAGGCCGAGCGCGGAGAGGAGGCGGGCGAATGTCTTCATGGGTCTGGTCCTTAAAGCCTGCGGAGGCGTGTAGTGGGTATGGCCCAGGAAGCGACGAAGCACGCAGAAAAGTTCCTGAACTATTTTGCGGAGTCGCGGCGCTTTTCGCCTCGCGAACGACACTCAGACTATGAACGCGCTATGAACATGGCCGAATGGGAGGATGACGATCATCTGGCGGTGCGCTGCCAGTCGGAGGGGGACTCCCGTGCGCTGGAAACCCTGTTCCGCCGCCACATCGAGGCGACTTATGCCTTCGCCCGGCGCTTCCTGCCGACACGCGAGGACGCCGAGGAGGCCGCCTCGGAGACGTGGCTGCGGGCGGGCCGCGCGCTCAGGGCCGGGAACTGGCGCGGCGAGAGCCGCTTCAAGACCTGGCTGCTCGGCATCGCCCGGCGCGTCTGCCTGGAGCGGCTGCGCCAGCCGCGCCTCCCCACCCTCTCGCTCTCGGGGCTGACCGAGCGGGGCGACTGGGTGCTGTTCTCGCCCGGCCCGGAGGCCGTGTCGGACTTGGATGAGGCTCTGGCCTCGCTCTCCGACGACCACCGGCTGGTCCTGACCCTGTGCGACCTGCAAGGCCAGACGGCCGCCGAGGCCGCCGGGATTCTGGGCCGGACGGCATCGGCCACGAAGTCTCTGCACGGGCGCGCCCGCCGCGCCCTGCGGGACGCGCTTGAAGCATTACGGAAAGAGGACTCATGACCGAGGACGAGCGGGACGAGATGATTGACCTGTATGTTGACGACGCCCTGCCTGAGTCATTGCGGGCGCGCGTGGAGGAGCATCTGAACGCGCACCCGGAAGAGGCCGCCGATGCTGCCGCCCTGCGCGCGACCGTCGCCCGTCTTCAGGCGGCCCCGGCCGAGCGGCCCGACGAGTGGTTCGTCGAGCGTGCCCTAGACCGCCTGCTGCGCGAACACAGTGAGGCGCAGCCGACCGTCCGAGCAGGGAGAGGCGGCATCAGAACGAGTGATTGAAATCACTCGCTGATTGAAGAAGCGTCCAGGGGACGCGTGAGCGGCAAAGGCCATTGCCGCGTCCTAGTTTTCTGTCCCCTGGACAGATCCAGCGACAGCGAGTGATTTCATTCACTCGTCCTTAGTGCGTCCCTCTCGTCCCTGACAGCGCGGCACATCACGCACCATGCTACTCTACGCCGTCACCATCTTCCTGAGCGCCTTCCTGCTGTTCCAGATCGAGCCGATCATCGCCAAGAGCATCGTGCCGTGGTTCGGCGGGTCGGCGGCGGTCTGGACGACCTGCCTGCTGTTCTTCCAGCTCGTCCTGCTGGGCGGCTATCTCTACGCACACGGGACGATCAGATATTTACAGCCCAAAGCACAGGCGCGGCTGCACATCGGGCTGCTGGCCCTGAGCCTGCTGGCCCTCCACGTCCTGCCGCGCGAGAGCCTGAAGCCGACGGGGGCCGAGGAGCCGACGCGGGCGATCCTGCTGCTGCTGCTGGCGACGGTCGGGCTGCCGTACCTGCTGCTGTCCACGACCGGGCCGCTGCTCCAGGCCTGGTACGCCGCCCGGCCCCCGGCGGGTCAGGCGGCGGCCTTCCCGTACCGGCTGTACGCGCTGTCAAACTTCGGCTCTTTGCTTGCCCTGCTCTCCTACCCTGTGGCGGTAGAGCCGGTCCTGACGATTCGGCAGCAGGGATTGCTTTGGTCGGTCGGCTATGCCGCCTTCGCCGCGCTGTGCGGCGTCGTCGCCTGGCGGTCGCAGTCGGGGATGAGGGCGCGGACAGAAGAAGGCACGGAAGACGCGCCCGCGCCGGGCTGGGGGCTGTCCCTCGTCTGGGTCGCCCTGGCCGCCGTCGCCTCGGCCCTGCTGCTGGCCGTGACGAACTACCTGACCCAGAACGTCGCCGCCATCCCGTTCCTGTGGGTGCTGCCGCTCTCGCTCTATCTGCTGACCTTTATCGTCTGCTTCGGCGGCAAGGGCTGGCGCTGGACGCCCGCCTTCCTGCCGCTGCCCGCGCTGGCAATTGCGGCGATGAGCTACGCCCTGTCGCCGGACTTGCAGGAGGCCAGCACGGGCATCGCCGTCCTGGTGCCGCTGTTCTGCGGCGGGCTGTTCGTCTGCTGCCTGCTCTGCCACGGAGAGTTGTCCCGCCTGAAACCGCCCCCGCGCCACCTGACGCAGTTTTACTTGATGGTTTCCATCGGCGGCGCGGCGGGCGGCCTGTTCGTCGGGCTGCTCGCGCCCACGCTGTTTCGCGGCTCGTATGAGTTGCCCATCACGCTGGCCGCCTGCGGCGTGGTCGCCCTGCTGGCCCTGTACCGCGAGACAGGCGAGGGGCTGGCCCGGCAGCTCACACAGCCCTCGTTCCTGGTCATGGCGGCGCTCACGGTGGGCCTAATGGTCTTCCTGACGCACACGGTCAAGCAGATCACGGACGGCAACCGAGTCATCGCGCGCAACTTCTACGGCGTCCTGCGCGTCGTGGACCCTGACGACCCGGCGGCGTTGGGCGCAACGCGGTCGCTGGCAAACGGCATGATCAACCACGGCGAGCAGTTCCTGGACCCCAAGCGGGCGATGACGCCGACCACCTATTACGGCCCACAGTCGGGCATCGGCATGGCGATCAAGGAAGCGCAGGCGCATGGGCCGGTCCATGTCGGGGTGATCGGCCTGGGCACGGGGACGATCGCCGCCTACGGCCGTGCGGGAGATGCCTATGAGTTCTACGACATCAACCCTCTGGTGATCACGCTGGCCCGGACGCAGTTCACGTTCCTGTCGGGTTCCAAGGCCGCCGTCTCGGTGGTCGCGGGCGACGCCCGGCTGTCATTGGAGCGGCAGCCGCCACAGGGCTTTGACGTGCTGGCAGTGGACGCCTTCTCGGGGGACGCTATCCCCGTCCACCTGCTGACGAAAGAAGCCTTCGCGCTCTACTTCCGACACCTGAAGCCGGGCGGCGTGCTGGCCGTCCACGTCTCGAACCGCTATTTGGCCCTCGCCCCGGTCGTCGCCTCGGACGCTCGGGCGCTGGGCATGGAGGCCCGCGTGGTCAGCAGCGGGTCCGACGAGGCCGACGACACGAGTGACGCCGAATGGGTGCTGGTATCCGCCCGGCCCGCCTTCTTCCGGTCGCCGCTGCTGGCGGCGGCGACCGTTCCTGAGACACGGCCCGGCCTGCGCGCGTGGACCGACGATTACAGCAACCTTTACTCGATCCTCAAAAAGCCGGGCGAGTAGCCCGGCATCCACACCGAATTCAGACGATTCAAAGGAGACTTCACCACCATGGCCGCAAAGACGATCACCCCCGGACTGCTCCGGGCCACCTCCCCCCGCAAGGAACTCTTCGAGGGCATCCAGACGGTCGGCAAGGCCGTCGCCACCCGCTCGTCACTGCCGATCCTCACCCACGTCCGCATCGCTGCCAAGGACGGCAAGCTCTCGATGATGGCGACCGACCTGGAGATGTGGATGGAACACACCCTGCCCGGCATCGGCATCATGGAGGACGGCGCGGCGACCGCGCCCGCCCGCAACTTCACCGAGCTTCTGGCCGCCATGCCCGACGCGGACGTGTCCGTGACGGTCGAGGACGACACCAACACCCTCCACCTGCGCTGCCTCAAGGCCAACTACAAGCTGCTCGGCCTCAGTGCCGACGAGTTCCCCCTGCTGCCGCAAGTGAAAGAAGACTCCCGCTTCGTCATGGACCGCGAAACCCTGCGGGACGCCATCAAGCAGACCATCTTCGCCACCTCCACCGACGAGACCCGCGCCATCCTCACCGGCGTCCTGGTCGTCTTCCAGGGCGACAGCCTGCGCCTGGTCGCCACCGACACCCACCGCCTGGCCGTCCGCGACTGCCCCGTCAAGGAGGGGTCGGGCAGCGCCAGCGCCATCGTCCCGTCGCGCGCCATGAACGAGCTTCTCCGCATCATCGGCAACGAGGAGGGTGAAGTCGTGGTGACTCTCTCCGGCAACCAGATCCAGTTCCAGATCGAGAACGGCGGCGGCAAGGGCGAAGGAGGCGAGAAGGGCGACGGGCAGGGCAGCAAGACGACCCTGATCTCGCGCCTGATCGACGGCCAGTTCCCGAACTACGAGCGCGTCATCCCCGCCCAGGCCACCAAGACCCTGACCGTCGAGCGCGCCCCCTTGGCCGCCGCCGTCAAGCGCGCCTCCATCGTCGCCCGCGACTCGGCCAGCCGGGTCGTCCTGCGGACGACCGAGGACGGCGACCGGCTGACCATCACGGCGGAGAGCGGGAGCGTCGGCAACGCCTACGAGGAGGTGGAGGTGGCCCGCGCGGGCGACGCCAGCCCGGTGGAGATCGCCTTCAACGCCAAGTACCTGGCCGACGTGCTGAACGTGCTGGACACCGAGGGCCTGCACATCGAGCTGACCGAGCCGCTGCGGCCCGGCGTCATCCGCCCCACCGACGACGCCGACTATTTGTGCGTCCTGATGCCGATGCAGGTGGTATAAGCAGGACTGAAAACGGGGGCGCAGTGATCTGTGCCCCCGTTCTCATGCTTGCCGCTTTCTCGGTTTCCTGAAGAAACCTGCTGACTGTTCCTCAGCATTCTTCCGCTGACTGTTCCTCAGCATTCTTCCCCTGAAGAGCGGCTAGTCCGGATCGGCCTGGACCGTGAAGTAGGAAAGTACGTTGAAGCCCATCGTGTCGGTGAGGTTGCTCTGGTGGCCCGCAATGGTGTCCAGGCGCATGGACTTGACGTGGCCGTCACACCAGAGGACGTTGCAGCGGCCGTTGTGACGCGCCACCAGGTTACCCAGCTTCTGGTAGCCGTGCCACATGGATATCGGGGGGGCGGTGTCGCTGAACTGGCCGCGCTGCTCGCCCAGGGAAACCACGCCATAGCCGTCGGCGGAGAACGCGCCGTCGCTGTCGGCCACCCAGACCGTCGTCGCGGGTGACTCCAGCCGGTTCAGGCTGTAGACATCGGGCGGGGAGGCGTCGCTGACCGGCGGCCGGGCCGCGCCGTGGTAGGCGCTGTAGTAGGCGGAGTTCATGCAGTAGGAGCCGAAGCGGAAGGTCGGGACGCCGTCGGCGAGCTGTGTCCACGGCACATAAGAGCCGAAGGAGTTCGGCCCCGCCGTCCGGGGGGCGGCGGGCGTCCGGCTCGAGAGCCAAACATCGGCGGGATTGAGGGAGTCGCTGGCGTCGCCCTGGTCGGGGCAGTTGAAGACCGCCGCGCTCTTGACGAACGGCTGGATGGCGTCCATCCACTGATAGTGCTGGCCCGCCGCGTCCCCGGCGGGCGACTCGCGCCCGCCGCCGATGAAAGCACCGTAATAGTGGTTGACCATGGCCTCGTCGTTGTCCTGCGAGTACTGGGTCAGGGCCAAACCGATCTGTTTGAGGTTGGACTCGCAGGAGATGGCGCGGGCGTTCTCGCGGACCTTCTGGAAGACCGGGAACAGGATGGCGGCGAGAATCGCGATGATGGCGATGACGACGAGCAATTCGATCAGGGTGAAGCCTCGGGACGGCTTCAGGGCGCACTTCAGGTTTTTCGGGCGTTTCGACATGGTGTTCTCTTTCTAGCGGGTGCGGTCGTGCGACGACAGGAGGGCGCGTGGGACCAGCGGCAGGGCGAGTAGGGCCAGCGCGGTCGTCCCCGCGCTCAGGCAGATCAGGGCGGGCAGCGCGACGTGCAGATGCTCGTAGAGCCACGACCCCAGGATGTCAGAGCCAGTGCCGCCGAGGTTCGCGGCGCTCATCAGCAGCGAATAAGACATGGCCTCGGCCCCGCGCGGCGAGGCCCGGCCCGCCAGGTCCATCAGGGCGACCGACACCATGACGCCCAGCAGGCCGCTCACCCCCTGGATGGCGATGGCCGTGCCGTGCGAGTGGTAGCCCAGGAACAGCAGAGTGCCCCCCGCGCTCAGGACGATCCCGGCCGTCAGCAGCCGGGCCAGCGGCAGGCGCGTGCATAGCCAGGCGTAGGTCAAGGCCCCCGCGATGGCGGCGGCGTTATAAAGCCCGCCGAGCCAGCCAATGAACTTGGGGCTGAAGTGCAGGGTGTTGGTCTGATAGAAGAAGAGCGGCGTCCCGAAGCCCGGCGACAGGTCCTTCAGGAAGATGAAGGCGGCGGCCAGCCACAGGGCGCGCGAGGACAGGACGGGCCGCAGGCTCGCCCAGACCTCCGCCCCCGAGACGCGCGCCCGGCCGCTCTCGTGACGCTCCGGCAGCAGGAACAGGGCGGCAGGGACCAGCCCCAGGAATAGGACGGCCCCGATGCCGCAGGTCAAGCCGAAGGAGTGCCCGACGAGGTATCCGCCGACGGGCTGGGCGACGAGGATGGTCCCGGCGATGATCGTCTCGCGCAGCGACCCCATGCGCCCGGTCCAGCCCTGCCGCTGGCCCGCCTCCACCAGCAGGCCGCCCGACACGCTGCTGGCAAGGACGGCGAAGGCGTTGGCCCCGATCAGCACCCAGAGGAGCGGCGCGTACTGTCGCGGGACGAAGGCCAGCAAGGCCCAGAATCCTCCCGCCGCCAGGCCGCTGAGGATCAGGTAATTGCGCCGCCGCGATCCCCACAGGGGCACGACGTCGGAGAGCAGCCCGGCGACCGGCTTGAAGTACCAGGCGAGGCTGGTCAGCCCGAAGAAGGCGGCCATCGCGGTCGGCCCGAGGTGCAGGTGGTTCTTCAGCAGATACTGGAGCGGCAGCTTGGCGTGCCGGCTGTCGCTGACGAAGGTGGAGACGAGCAGGCCCACCACGATCATCGCCATCAGGTGCCGGTGCCGACTCTGCGGCTCCAGGAACGTCTCGGCATTCGTGGAAGCGGTCACAGCCATCGGGCGATCCCTCTTACTTCTACTTGCTCGGAGTCGTGCGGCCAGAGGGCCGGGTGCGTCAGGGCGGGGGCGTGATACAATGGCCGGGAAAGGCCGGGAAGCGGGTTAAGAAGACTAAGGAAAAGACCAGGCAAACGCCGGTCGGTCGTCGGCACGGGGCCAAAGCGTGGCATGTCGGCGGTCGCGATCTAAGGAGAACTGTCTCCGGCGTCTGTCCCCTCGGGACACGGCATTATACCCCCTCTTCCCGCCGCTAAACCTCCCCAAACCCTGTCCGCGCGTGGACTTTTCCGCGCCGCGCAAGGCTTCCCCGTGCGGGCCGGGTACAATCCCCCCATGAAGATCGTGCAGCTAGACATCCAGGGCTTCCGCTCCCTCAAAAACGTCTCCTGGCGTCCGGGCGACTTGAACGTCATCATCGGCCCCAACGGCAGCGGCAAGTCAAACCTGCTGCGGATGCTGGAGATGATCTCGGCGGCGGCACAGGGGCGGCTGAGTAGATTCATTCAGGCTGAAGGCGGGTTTGGAGCGGTACTTTGGGATGGTCAAGCTGAGAGCATCAAGTTTTCTGTAGCAATGTCCCAGATGCACACGGCCCCTCCTACCCCACTGGAGGTGGTTGAAGTCATTCCTGATCATCCAACAACGCCACCTCGTTTCGCTTACAACATTGAGTTGTTGCCCTCTGGAAAAGGGGCAAGTTACCGCGTGGGACAGGAACAATTGCAAGATTGAAGAAAATCACCTGGACTATCTAACGAGGCATGGGTTGATTGCTCAGGCGTATACCAAAAATGGACGGATCCCTATTGACCAGACTATATCAATGAGGAAGAAGCCATTCTGCCTACAACAATCTCACCTTACGGTGAGTTTGACGAAAAGCAATCTCTAATCTCGTCTGTCGCAGCCTGGTCTCTTTATCCTACCTTTCGTACCGACAAAGACGCGCCCATCCGTCAAGCGCCAGTGTCACGTCTTGAACAGCGCCTGGCCTCGGACGGACAGAACCTCATCAACGTCCTGCACACGCTCTACACCCGCGACCGCCAGTTCAAACAGGACATCGATAATGCCATGTCTGCGGCGTTCGGCGAAGATTTCGATCAGCTAGTGTTTCCACCGGACGCAGGCGACCAGCGGATACAGATGCGGCTGCGCTGGAAATCACTTAAACGAGAACAGTCGAGCGCCGACCTGTCCGATGGCACTTTGCGCTTCCTGTTTCTGATGACGGTCTTTGCCAGCCGCAACCCGCCGCCACTCATCGCCATTGACGAACCCGAGACGGGCCTGCATCCGTCCATGATGCCGATCATCGCCGAGTTCGCGGCGGATGCGGCTACGCGAACGCAGGTCATCTTCACGACGCACTCCGACCGGTTTCTAGACGCCTTTCGGGACACGAAGCCGACAGCAACCGTGGCGAGGTTGGAGAACGGCGAAACCGTTCTAAAGACGATTTCCGGCGAGACGCTGGATTACTGGCTGCAAGAATATTCGCTCGGCAGCCTCTTCCGCTCCGGCGAGCTTGAGGATAATGAACTTCATCCTCTTTACTAAACTTGACCCATCTATCGCATACGGCAAGTGCCCCCGCCTGAAGGCGCTGCCGGACGAGATGCTGCTGCTCGCCCGGCAGGCCGGCCTCTCCGAAGCCCTAGTGTCACACCCCCTGTGACACACTTCACGCGCGGCCTGTGACACAAGGCCCGTCCTTCCGCCTCCCCAGCGTCCATACTGTCCCCAACCGCACGAAATCGGAACAAGGGGGACGGGGCAATGGTGACGATGAAATGGGCGCGAGACGAGCAGGGCCGGCCGGTGCCGATCTGGAAGGCGGAAGCGCCGTCAGCGGCGCAGGCGCAGGCATTCGGGACGCACTATCGCAAGGCCGCACGCCCGGCGAACCGTGTGCGCCCCATGGTACGGTGTCCCCTCCGGATGACCGCCGCCGCGAAGTGAGGCGCGCGCAACAGAGTGAGGCGCGCGCAACAGAGTGAGGCACGCAAGACAGAGTGACGCGATGAAACCCCCGATGCCTGCATCGGGGGTTGGTTTGTTTTACGCCCCAAAGCCGGCAGGAATCGCCGGGGTTAAAGGTGAACCGTGGGGGGAATAAGCGGGTAACGCGGAAAGTCAAGGAAGCGTATACTGGATTTCAGGCGGCAGCGACCAACAGCGCCGAGCGTCCGTCACCCCGGAGGAGTTTTGCATGGAGATCGCAATGGTCGGTTTGGGCCGCATGGGCATGAACATGCTGGAGCGGCTGGCGCAGGACGGGCACAAGGTCTACGGCTTCGACACGTCGCCGGACAAAGTGCCCGAAGTGGAGAAGAAGGGCGGGGTCGGCGTCACCGATCTGGCCGAGGCGATCAGTCGGCAGGAACAGACACCCAAGGTGGCCTGGATCATGGTCCCTCAGGGGAAGCCCGTGGACGACACCATCGCCAAGCTGAAGGCGGTCATGTCGCCCGGAGACATCATCATCGACGGCGGCAACTCGTACTTCAAAGACACCGTTCGGCGGGCCGGCGAGCTGGAGCAGGCCGGCCTGCATTACGTTGACTGCGGCACGAGCGGCGGCGTCTGGGGGCTGAAGGAAGGCTACTGCCTGATGTACGGCGGCAGCCCGGACGCGGCCAAGTTCTGCGAGCCGGTCTTCAAGACATTGGCCCCGGACAGCGGGTACATCTACACAGGCGCTTCGGGGTCCGGGCACTACGTCAAGATGGTCCACAACGGCATCGAGTACGGGATGCTCCAGGCCTACGGCGAGGGCTTCGACATCCTGCACGCCTCCGAATACAAGCTGGACCTGACCGGCATCGCCTCCGCCTGGCGCTACGGCAGCGTCGTCCGCTCCTGGCTGCTCGACCTCCTGGTGCTGGCCTTCAAGAGCGACGAGAACCTGCAAAACGTCCGCGGCTATGTGGAGGACTCGGGCGAGGGCCGCTGGACCATCCAGGAGGCCATCGACCACAACGTCCCCGCGCCGGTCATCACGGCCTCGCTGTTCGAAAGGTTCCACTCGCGCCAGCCGGAGAACTTCGCCGCCAAGGTGATCGCCTCGTTGCGGAACGAGTTCGGCGGCCACGCGGTCAAGTCCATCGAGGGCACGGTCCACGACGCCACCGGCTCGGGCGACGCCGTCACCTACAGCGGGACCTCGGACAGCACGGCGGACCAGATCCAGCCGGGCGCCTCGGCCACCGAGGCGGCGGAGACCATCGCGGCGACGGATCACGCCGCCGACCCGTCGAAACTTTAGGGGACGCTTTGGACAAACTCTGGGCGAACCTGCACGGCGGCAGTACGCACTTCCCGATTGCCCTGATGATCGCCTCCTTCCTGTTCGACGCATTGGCCTATGTCCGGCGCGAGCCGTACAAGCGGGATCTGCACGTCGCCGGCTTCTACACATTGCTGCTGGGCGCTCTGGCAACCCTGGTGGCGACGTTGTCGGGGCTTGCGATCTCGGCCTGGGTGTTCTTCGGGAACGGAACGCTGGCAAAGCACCACGACTTCGTCTGGCCCGCCTTCGGCCTGATGATCGCCCTGGCCGTCTGGCGGCTGGTCGTGCGCGAACAGGCCACGCGGCCCGCGTTCGCCGTCTACCTGGTCGCGGCGGGCGTGACGGCGGGGCTGATGGCGGCGGCCGGGTACTTCGGCGGCGAGTTGCTGGGGGCTTAGGAAAAGTCCTGGAAAGAACAAAGCAATGGCGCGTGAACTCAAGGGACTAGTGGCCGGGCTTGCCGCCGGGCTTGGTGTGGTTGGCCTCGCCTACGGCGCGTCCGCTGTGGGGACACATTTCGTGTCCGCCGAGACGAAACAGGCGGAGGCGAAGCAGGCCGTTCCGTCCGAGAAACGCCCCCCGGCGGGCGGGCAGACGGCGAGCGCGCAGCTCGTCGCCACGGGCCGCACCCTGTATCTGGGCGACTGCGCGGGCTGCCACGGTCAGCAAGGCCAGGGCCAGATCGGCCCCAAGCTGCTGCATTTGGGCGACCCGGACGACAAGGTCAGGCGAAACATCGCGAACGGTTTCCCGCCCAGAATGCCCGGCTTCAAGAGCCAGTACAGCGACGCGCAGCTCACGGCGGTCGTCGCCTACGTTCAATCGTTAGAGTAGAGCTAAGAGCGAGCAAAGAACAAGTAAAGACAAGATCACGGAGACATTATGGCCACAATGACAGAACCCAAGCCGGACCTCGACAACCCCACCCTCGACCCGGACGAGCAGAAGACGGCGGCGGACACCGACCGGCTGATCGAGTCTCCCATCCCCCCCTGTACGGTCGTCATCTTCGGGGCGACGGGCGACCTGACCCACCGCAAGCTGATCCCTGCGCTGTTCTCGCTCGAAGTGCAGGGCCTGCTGCCGGACAAGATGAAGATCGTCGGGTTCGCCCGGCGTGACTTCTCCGACCACTCCTTCCGTGAGGAGCTGCAAAGCTCGCTCCAGGAGTTCGCGCCGGACTTGTGGAAGGAGTCACCGGACGCCTGGCACAAGTTCGCCCGCCGGGTCGTCTTCCACCGCTCCGACTTCGACAACGCCCAAGGGTTCGCGTGGCTGAAGGAGCGGCTGGACAAGTTCGATCAGTCCGAGGGGACTCAGGGCAACCGCCTGTTCTATCTCGCCACGCCGCCTACCACCTACACGACCGTCATCCAGCAGCTCGGCAAGGCTGGCCTGGTCAAGTCCGGCGACGAGAAGGACAGCGCCGGGTTCACGCGCATCATCGTCGAGAAGCCCTTTGGGTCGGACCTGACGAGCGCGCGCGCTTTGAACGCCGAACTCAAGCAGGTCTTCGACGAGGAGCAGATCTACCGCATTGACCACTACCTCGGGAAAGAGACGGTTCAGAACATCTTCGTCTTCCGGTTCGCCAACCTCCTGTTCGAGCCGCTGTGGAATTCCAAGTACATAGACAATGTGCAGGTGACGGTCGCCGAAACGGTGGGCGTCGAGCAGCGCGCGGGCTACTTCGACAATGCGGGCGAACTGCGCGACATGGTGCAGTCGCACGCCCTCCAGATGCTGGCGCTCATCGCGATGGAGCCGCCGAATACGCTGGATGCCCGCGACATCCGCGACGAGAAGGCCAAGGCCCTGCGCGCGATCAAGCCGGTCCTGGATAATGACTGCGAAACGTGCGTCGTGCGCGGCCAGTACGGGGCGGGCAAGATGGGCGACAAGGACGTGCCGGCGTACCGGGACGAGCCGAACGTCCCCAAGGAGTCGGTCACGGACTCGTTCGTCGCCCTGAAGCTGGAGATCCAGAACTGGCGCTGGGCCGGCGTCCCCTTCTACGTCCGGGCCGGGAAACGGATGCCGGAGCGCGTCACCGAGGTCAACATCACCTTCAAGGACGTGCCCCAGGTCCTGCTGGCGAACGAGGCCGAAGACAACGCCGAGCCGAACGTCATCACGATCCGGGTCCAGCCGAACGAGGGGATCTCGATGCGGCTGGGTGCCAAACCGCCGGGCCAGAAGACGGTCGTCCGCCCCGTGGACATGCACTTCACCTATGGCACGAGCTTCGGCCAGCGCATTCACGATGCCTACGAGCGGCTGATCATGGACGCCCTGATCGGCGACGCCGCCCTGTTCACCCGCGACGACGAGGTGGAAGCCGAGTGGGGCCTGATCACGCCCATCCTGGACCACTGGAAGAAAGCCAAAGCCCCCGAACTGCCGAACTACGCGGCGGGGAGTTGGGGGCCGGAGGCCGCCGACAAGATGGTGACCGATTCGGGACGCAAGTGGTGGAACCGGTAGGCGGTAGATGCAGAAGGGCGGCGGGGGTAATCCCCGCCGCCCTTCTTTTGTGCGTGGGGACAGACCCCCGGCGCGGACGCCGACCCCGGAGCAACTGCACCCGACTGCCCCCGCAAGCGGGAGAAGGGTGAGGAAAGAGGGGCCGAGGGACGAAGAAGGGCGGGGTAAACCCCGCCCCTACAGGCAATCCCGTAGGGGTAGGGTTCACCCCTACCCTCTTATCCGCTCACGTCGTCCCCCATGTCGCCCCCTTCCCTCACGCCGTCAATCCGCGCCCACGCCGCCGCGCCCGCAGCACGGCGAAGCCGATGCCGAGCAGGGCCATGACCCCAGCCAGCTCGTAGAGCCACAGCGAGAAGACACTGTCCGCCGCGACAGGCGGCGCTTCCTGGTAATGCGCCAAGGTGGTCGGGAGAGAGGGATGCGCGTCCGTCGCCAGCGTCCAGAAGCGCGTCCCAACCGGATAGTGCGGGACGAACAGCGAGTCGGGAACATCGTTGAACGCGATGTTCTCGAAACGCCGGCGATGGTTGCCTATCTCCTGCCGACGCCCCAAACCCAGGGCGGCGTATTCAAACCGCCCCTCGCTCGTGACCCAGAGCGCGCCGACCTTGACGACCCGCCGGGTTTCACGCACCATCTGTAGGGCGAAAGGTGGCCGCCCGTCCGCCACTCCGGTTTCGGTCTTGACGGACATCCATCCCAGCCTGGGTGCCAGCCATAGCCGTACCGACTCCCCTTGCCCCCAGTGTGTCGTGTTCTCACAGCGCACGACGGTCAGAGGGCCGAATTGGGCATCATTAACGGTCCCTTCCACTGTCGGCCTGCCGCGCCGCAGCATGTCGCCGATCCAGACGCCGTCCACTTTGTAGCCGAATTGTAAGACTTCATCAGGGTCATGCGGCTTGAACCCACCGCCGGGCAGGTAGGCGCTCACCCCATGCGTCTGCCGGGCGCGGGTGCTGCCGATGGGGCCGTTCCATTCGGTGAGCAGATCACGCATCGTGCGGCCGTCGAAGATCCAGACGTCGTCGGAGTGCCTGGTTTCGTCTGGCTTTGTGCCGTAGCGCTCGTCCGCGACCTCCCGCGAGTAGTACAGCAAGCCCTTGGAAGCGACTTCATAGGCGTGGGTGAACTCGCCCTCATACTTGCTGCCGTTATAACTGCGGACCGTGTTACTGCCCTGAAACCGCACCGACTGGATTTGGCGCGCGTAGCCGTCCTGAGCGGCCTGGATCGCTGCCAGCGTTGAAGAGGCGGACGGGGACGGCGTCGGCGCGGCCTCCTGTTCCATCGGCCTGCTGAGGGCGAAGTACCAGTAGGCGGTATAGCCGACCGTCACGACCAAAAGTGTCAGGGCCACGCACGACGCCGTTTTGAGCAGCATTGACAGCCAGCGGCGGCGGCGCAGGTGCTGCCGGGACAGCTCGCTGCCGATCTGTTTGGGATCACCGAACTTTTTCATCGCGTCCTCCATTGCTTCCGCCGTCGAGACGGTGCGGGCGGCATGGGCCGCTAATCTTTCTAAGTGCTGCCGCAGCTCCTCGCGCGTATCCCGCCGCTCGCGGGCCGGGACGAGCCAGAGCCGCCGGCAGATGCGGTCCAAATAGCGGTCCAGGGGCGCGGGGTCAGGCTTTCTGCTCATCAGGCCGCCCCCCCAGAATGCCGCTGACGGCGCGGGCGTAGTCGTGCCACGCCTGGGCCTGCTTCGCCAGTTCTCCCCGGCCCTGCTCGGTCAGCGAGTAAACCTTACGGGCGGGGCCGCTCGGCTGGATTTCCCACGCGCCAGCGATGTGCCCCTCCCCTTCCAGGGCGCGGAGGGCGGGGTAGAGCGTCCCCTCGCCGGGCTTCAAGGCGCTGCCGCTGCGCTGCTCGATCTCGCGGGCGAGGGCATACCCGTGCTGCGGGCCGTCCGCCAGCACCGCCAGCACCCAGACGGTCGTGCCGCCCTTCTGCGTATCCTGCCGTTTCGCCATGTGTAGCCTCCTATTGACTTCATTATACATCTACTATCGTGGTATGTCAAGCGTGATTTTCGGGGGCGTGCAGGAAAAGGGGGCGGGGGGCGCGAACGTCTGGGGCAGTTCGCTATTACGACAGGAGACACAGACTCATGCCGACAGTTGCCATCGAGGGCCGGGACGCCTTTGAAGTGGAGGCCGGGAAGAAGCTCGTCCTCGCCATCGAGGACTCGGGGTACGACATCCTACACCGCTGCGGCGGCATCGCCCGCTGCACCACCTGTAAGGTCCATTTCCTGAGCGGTGAGCCGTCCGAGATGAACGCCGAGGAGCGGGCGACGCTAGAGGAGGATGGGCTGCTCGGTCAGTACCGCCTATCCTGTCAGGTCCGGGTCAGCGGCGACATGAGCCTGGACCCGCCGGACCGCGCGAGCGACCGGGGCATCACGCCGGGGGACCGGCCGGAGGATTAAGCGCGATAGCCCAGAGGGCGCAGAGGGGAGGGCAGGGAAACCCTGCCCCTACGTTATTCCGATGGGTCCGCGTGGGGGCGGGGTCCCCCCGCCCTCATTGGCCCCTATGCCTTTTCTTCCCGACTGCCCCCAAGAACCAACCCATGCCCGAAAACCAAACCGACAAGCGCCTCGGCTTCCTCTATGACCCCATCGTCCTGGACCACAAGCCGCCGGAGGGACACCCCGAGCGGCCCGCCCGCGTCCGGGACACGTTCGCCCTGCTGGAAGCCGAAGGGATGCTGGACCGCGTAACGCGGCTGCCGGTCACACCCGCGACGCGGGCGCAGATCGAGCGCGTCCACACGCCCGCCTACCTGGATCGGGTGCAGAGGATCGTCGAGGGGGGCGGGGGGTACTTAGACGCCGGGGATACGGTCGCCTCGGCCGGCTCCTGGCGGGCGGCGACGGCGGCGGCGGGCGCGGCCATCGGGGCAGTGGAGGCCGTAATGACCGGCGGCATGGACGCGAGCTTCGCGCTCGTCCGCCCGCCCGGACACCACGCGCCGCCGGACCGGGCGATGGGCTTTTGCATCCTCAACCACGCCGCCATCGCCGCCTCCCATGCGATCAGCGAACATAAGCTCGCGCGCGTCCTGCTGGTGGACTTCGACGTCCATCATGGGAACGGGACGCAGGACTGCTTCTACGGCTCGCCCGAAGTGCTGTATTTCTCCAGCCACCAGTCCCCCGCCTACCCCTTTACCGGCGCGGTGGGGGAGACGGGGGAGGGCGCGGGCCTGGGGTACACGGTCAACATCCCACTGCCCCCGGATGTCGGCGACGCGGGTTTCATGCAGGCTTACGACGCCGTCCTGAGGCCCCTCGCGGACCGCTTCAAGCCCCAACTGGTCATCGCCTCGGCGGGCTATGACGCCCACTGGCGCAACTCCCGCTATGTGGCGGGCATCCGGGAGCGCCTGACGGTGCGCGGCCTGGCCGCCCTGTCCCGGTGCCTCCTGGAGATCACTGACGCCCATTGTCCGGGCAAACTGGTCGGCATCCTGGAGGGCGGCTACGACCTGGAAGCCCTGGGCTGGGGCGTGCTAGGCAGCCTGCGCGTCTGGCTCGGCGACGCGGACGATGCCATCGAAGACCCCCTCGGCCCCCCGCCCACATCGGCCCGCGAGCCGGACGTCACGATGCTGCTGGAACAGGTGCGGCGGGCGCATGGGCTTTAGGCGCTCCGATCCCGGCTCACGAGTGCAGGAGGCAAGATCATGGCGTACAAAGTTTACACCAAGAAGCTGTCGGCCTACGAGAAGAGACTCAAACAGGCGCGGCACGAGAGGAGGCAGGCAAAGCGACTGCGGACCCTTTCTTTGCAGGAACTGCGTTCGCCGGAGCAGCTTGAGGAAAGGTTTAACGCGGCATTGGCAAGCATGAATGCTCATGTGAGGTCAATCGTGGAGACAGATCATCCAGAAGCACTCCCGCTGATGAGGGCCGACATGGTTCAAACCGTGAGAAGCTTTTCTGAGGCCGACATGGTGGATACTTTGAAAGTGGCTATGCGGCAGTGCGACGAAGAGTTGACCGAGCTTTTTTGGGTGTTCGTGTTGGGGTGCAGAACGACGCCCGCTTCCACAGACGCGGCAAGAAGTGTCGCCCCTTAGCAGGTACAATCCCTCAATGGACCACGACCGCCTCTTTAAAGAACTCCTCACCACTTTCTTCAGTGAGTTCGTAGACCTTTTTCTGCCCAACGTGAGTGCCGCGCTGGATGGGGACGTCGCGGTCGTGCCGATGGACAAGGAGATCTTCAGCGACGTGACATTGGGCGAGAAGCATGAAGTGGACGTGCTGATGAAAGCGCGGTTTCAGGGCGAAGATGCGTTCTTTCTTATCCACGTCGAGAACCAAGCAACGGCACAAGCCGACTTCCCCAAGCGGATGTTTCGCTACTTCGCCCGGCTGACGGAAAGATATAATCTGCCGGTCTACCCGGTCGTCATCTTCTCCTACGATGCGCCTCAGCGGCCGGAGCCGGACCGCTTCGTGGTGGCGTTTCCGAAAGAAACCGTGCTACAATTCAAGTACCGGGTCATTCAGCTCAACCGGCTCCCGTGGCGGCGGTTTGTCCGGCAGGAAAACCCGGTCGCCAGCGCGCTCAAGGCGAAAATGAAGATGAGCGCCAAAGACAGGCCGAAGGTGAAAGCGGAGTGCCTGCGGCTGCTGGCAAGCCTCAAACTCGACCCCGCCCGTACCACGCTGATTGGCGGGTTCGTAGACAGCTATCTGAGACTGACGGCTCAGGAGATGAAGCAATATGAACGCGAATTGGCGCGGTTCACGCCGACGGAAAGGAACGAAACCATGGAAATAGTGACAAGCTAGCATCGGGAAGGCAGGATGGAAGGCAAAGAATCGTTGGTCATGCGCCAGCTTCGGCGGCGCTTCGGCGCGGTTTCTGAGGAAGTGACGGCGCGGATTGACCGCCTCTCGGCGGAACAGCTCGACGACCCCGGTGAAGCCTTAGCCATCTGGGCCGGGCCGGGCGCGGCGGGCTTGCCGAACAGCACGAGCGCGTGGGGGACGGGGCGGGAGGGGATGCCGGGCGAGGTGTGGCCGGTGACGAGGATCTTCTTCCCGTAAACCAGGGACGTGCTGAAGCCCGAGTCGAGCAGGACGGCCTCCTGGACTTTGGCCGCCGCCAGGGCGCGGGCGAGTTCCTTCGAAGTGGCGACGTAGGTGGTCGCGCCCAGGGCGAGCCGGCCGTCGGGCATCAGGGCGAAGAAGGCGCGGCGGCGCGGGTCCTCGGCATCGTGGACGTGGAACCCGTCGAGCCGCGCCTGGTCGGCGGCGACGCCGTCGTGGACCAGCCAGACCCCCCCGAGGAAGGCGTCGGTCAGGCCGGGCAGCAGGGCGGCCAGCGCGGGCTGATCCGCCGTCGCGGAGGGGTCATACGGCAGGATGCGCGTCCGGCCCGGCGACAGCAGCACGAGCGGCCGGCCCGCAAGCGCGGGGGCGTTGTCCTCGCGGTTGAAGACGGCCTGCGACTCGTTGCCGCACAGGGACGGCCCGATCAGGACATTGTCCGTCCCCTGCACCCGCGCGTCGGCGAAGAAGGTCCCGTTGACGCCCGCCTGCGCCCCCGCCTGACGCACGAGGGCGTCCACCCCGCAGCGCAAGGCCGACCGGCGGGTCTGCGCCACGCCGCCTTCGATCAGGATGAATGGGACCCCTTTTTCGCGGTCCCGTATGACAAGAAGCGAGGACTGCGGATTCGCGAGGTCAACGCCGCCGGGCGGCAGCGGCACGGCGGGGATCACGGGCGGTGCGGGCGGCGGATAGTGCGGGCGGGGGGCCGGGGCGGGCATGAAAAAAGCGACTGCCAATGCAGCCGCGCCCAACGCTATCTTGACATATATCTTAACACGGGACCAGGAAGACGCGGCCCGCTTACGCTTGCCGGGTTTTGTTCTATTGGTACGGGTGGTCATTAACAGGATTATAACACGGCTGACGACTCTTGTCAACACCGGCCTACACAACGATGCCGGACACGGGGGACAGAATCACCGGCACCGGAAGTGCCGGTGGTTCCTGCCCGCCGTGAGTCCCGGCCCTACTTCTCGTGGGCACCGATCTTGAAGACCTTGGTTCCGCACGTCTCGCAGATGCCCTGCGTGGCCGGCTTGCCGTTCTTCATCGTCACGGCCACCGGGTCCTTCACCTCACGCTTTTCCTTACACTTGACGCAGTATGCTTGCATGTCATCCGTCCTCCTGCCAGGAGTTATACCCGATTACGCAGGTTCCTGGCAGCGTCAGACGCCACGCGCACCCCTTTATTTCACCGGGTTATCCCTGCCACAGCCATTCCAGTCCGCCGGGGAGGGTCTGCCGCGTTACCCGCCCGTCCACATGCCCCGCCCCCACGGTGAAGACGTGGACCGCCCCGCGCGGCACAATGGTGGTCGCCGCCGCGCCCGGAGGGGCCGCAGGCGTCGGCGTCTTGACGGCCGCTACGACAAAGGCGGCGAGGCGGAGGCAGCGAGGCGGAGGCAGCGAGGCGGAGGCAGCGAGGCGGAGGCAGCGAGGCGGAGGCAGCGAGGCGGAGGCAGCGAGGCGGAGGCAGCGTGCGTTCTTCATAGCTCCACACTATACAAAACCGCGGGGGCCGGATTCAAACGCGGAGCGGCCCCCGATCTCGTTTGATTGGGGGCCGCCGTGAACCTCTGAGAACTAAGCTGATTTGATTGCGGCTTTGCGCTTGCGGGCGAGGATGGCCAGGCCCAGAAGCCCCAGGCCGGCCACAGCGAACGTCATCAGAGTGGACGGCTCCGGCACCGGTGGGGCGATTTTGCGCGTGCCTCTCGCCGCCGACGCGCTGCCGTCTGAGTTAGGGTTAGCCTGCGGGCTGGAGGTGCCGTTGGGGTTGACCGTGATCTCGGCCACCGAGCCGTCGAGGGCGTTGGTCAGAAGCGGCGTGCTGACCGTCCGACCACTGATGGTGGTCAAGGAGGTCAGGGAGATGCCGAAGGTGAAGGTCTGAGAATAGTCGTTGAAGCCGGTGCCGTTGGTGACGGTGACCGGCAGGCTGCCGGCGGAGGTAAACCCGCTGATGGTGTCGGTGGCGGCACCGGCAGCGCCGAAGGGGTTGAACTGGAAGTCCACGTTGCCGGTCGTGCCGCTGAGGGAGCTGGTGTCAATGGTCACCTGGTACTGCGTCTGGGCGGCGGCGGTCGTCGCGAGGCCCAGGGCGAGCAGGGCGGCGGGGGCGAGAGTGCCTCGGTTCATGGTTTGTTTTCTTTCGTCCGGTCGTGTGAGTCGCAGGGGCATGGATCGCCATGCCCCTGCCCATCGCGATGTTCTGCATCCGGCGTCTAGTTCGGCGTGGCTCCGGTTCTTGAGTTTACATCGCGGCTGCCGCCCGCCGTCCCGAGGCGTTGAACAAAGTGACACCAGGCGTCAGGCTGCTCAGGACTAGGGAGACCAGTGCAAGGAACGGCTGCCAGCCGGTGATGACGATCCCGAGCAGGATCACAAGGGCGGAGGCGAGGCTGCTGTAGCGCGCGGGTCCGATGTGGCGCATGAGGCGAAGTCTCCGGTAAGGTCTCGCAGCTAACTCGCGTCTGCTCTGCTTCCACAGCTATGGCTTCCCTCCTGGAGCGCTCAAGGCCGGGCGGGCGTTGAACAGAATGGAAACGGATACGAGGAAGCGGTAGACGAAAGCCCTAGCCACCGAAGGTGGCACCTGCGCGGAGATCAAGAAAAGAAACCGTGTCCATTATAACACCTATTCATATAAAACAGGCGGAAAGAAGTGTAATTGCTAGAACTATTTTTGCGCGATCGGGCTGGTCTGATAAAAAGAGTGGGGCAAACAGATAAAAGCGTCAGAACGTGACGCCCTTGATTTCCGCGGCGATCCCGATGGTCCGGGTGCGGAAGTCGTAGGAGAAGACGGGGATGAAGCCGTTCAGAGCCGGGGCGACGGCGACCTGGTAGTCAATGACCCCGTGGCGCGAGAGGTCGTAGCGGACGCGGCCCGCCGTGATGAGCTGCCCCCGGCCGATCTGGAGCCGCAGGTCTATCTCGCGCGTGGTATCCAGCACGTCGAAATTGAACGGCGAGTCACCGCCCGTATTGCTGGCGAGGAACTGGACGCCCACGGCCGTCAGGTCCGAGAAGTAGTGGTTGACGGCGACATCGAGCTGGTCATAGCGGTAGGCCTTCTTGCTGCCGCTGTAGCTGCTGCTGGAGATCAGGACGCGCGGCAGGAAGACGGTATTGGGGGCGACCAGGAGCGGGTAGGCGCTGAAGCCGAGCTGGGCGCGGGTGCGGCTGGCGTTGACGGCGGTCGGCTGTTCGTGGTATTCGCCGAACGTCTCCTGGGCCTCGGCGTAGAGAACCAAGTGGCGCAGGGCCGCCCGGAAAGCTTCCGGGTCGCCGTAAGTGGGCGGGGCGGGGAGGCGGGTCAGGGGGACATCGCCGCGCAGGGTCACTTCGGGCAGGCGGCTGACGTACAGATCGTCCCGCAGGCGGCCCGAGGCGGCGACGTGGGAGGACACCTCCTCGGCCAGCCCCAGGCCGCCGCGCGCGGGGGCATCGAACAGGCGGATGGGGTTGCGCTCCGGCAGGAAGTCGTGGAACCGCAGCGGGTCGCCGTCGGGTAGGATCGGGGTCGGGGCGGTCGCGAAGGCGCGGAGCCGTTCCAGCGGCGTCTCCGTCCGGGCCGACCCGGCTGCCGGCGGTGCGGCGGGGGCGGGCGGTGCGTAGAGCGTCTGCTGGCTGGTGACGGCCGCTTCAGCCGACTGGCGCGTCGGCAGCAGCACGCGGTACTGGACCGGGGCACGCCCGACATGCAGGCCGCTCCCGAAGGCGAGGTAGGTGCCGTAGCGGGACGAGACGCCGACGGTCGGCAGCATCCCCGTCCGACGTGCGGCATCGCCTCCGCCCGCGCCCAGCCGGAACCCGATCCGGGGGACCGTCAGCAGCCGCGTCCCGAACAAATAAAGGGTGGCGTTCCGCAGGACGCCCTCGCGCTTCACCGAGTTCAGCCCGGCGGTCTGCTCCAGAGTGATGGACTGGGCGTGGAGGTGGAAATCGGCCTTGACGCCCGGCGGCACGGTGAAAACGTCGGCGTCGGTGGCGACGAGCCGTTCCGGCGTCCCGTCCGGCTGTTCCGGCTCCCTTTCAAGGCGCGCGCTGCGGACGGTGAAGATCTTCTGGTTGACCAGGGCATCCGTCGCCAGGGCCTCCTGGGTGTTCCCATTGAAGGTGACCTCTCCGGCGTGCAGGGTCGTGTCCGCCTCATGCAGACGGATGTGACCACTCAGGGTGTAGTCCCTGTGCCCCGCCCGCAGGTCGCCGTCCACTTGGTCGGCGTCGAGCGTGGCCTCGCCCCCGTAGACCGTGCGGAAGCCCGTGATGTGCGGGCGGCTGAGCGGGCCGGAGAGGGAGTCAAAGTTGGTGTCCGTCCCGGCCAGGCCGGGCGCAAGAGACGGGAAGGACGCGGGCGGCGTCGGCGCGGCGGGGGCCATCACGGACGGGGGCGCGGCGTTCGGGGCGGTATCGCCCGCATTCGGCATCTGGGCGAGGGCGGGGGCGGCGAGGAGGAGGAGGGCCGGGAGAAGGCCGGTGATTGGAACGCGGGCATAGGAAGGAGGCAAGGCATAGGAAGGAGGCAAGGCATAGGAAGGAGGCAAGGCATAGGAAGGAGGGCGAACACAAGGTTCGCCCCTACGACGCGCCATACCCGTAGGGGCGAACCTTGTGCTCGCCCTTCCTTTCTTGCTCCCCCTTAAATCACTTCCAGTCACTTGCATCGAACCCCACCACCGCCGCCGCCTTGCCGTAACTTCCCATGCTGTCGCGGAAGGCCTGGTCATCGTAGGTCCGCGACTGGACGACGACGGGCATGGGGACGGCATGGCCCATCAAGAGTGCCTGCTGCTTAGAGTCCAGTGAGGCCAGGACGCTCCGCAGGGACTGCGCGCCGGAGATGCCGGTCAGGACGGCCTCGATGTCCCGCTCGTCGTTCAGCAGGCAGGTGATGCGCGTCCCGAGCTGCGACAGCACTTCGGAATCAATGCCCGAGGGCCGCTGGTCCACGACCAGAAGCGTGACGTTATACTTGCGAAGCTCGCGGGCGATGATGCCGAACGTCGTCTGGTGGGCGAGGTGCGGGGACAGGAACTTGTGCGCCTCCTCGATGGTGATGACGAGCGGCGTCGGCTTCTTGCCCTTGTCGCCCATGGCATCCTCGGTCAATTTGACGTACTCGCCGTGGATCTGGCGGGTCAGGATGTTGGCGACCAGCATGTACTGGAGCGGCTTGCGGTAGTTGCCGAACTCCAGCACGACGTTGACGTCTTTGAGCAGGCAGCCCATGATCTGGCGCACGGCGTCGTCCGCCTCGCCCGCGTCTTCCACCAGGAAGCCCTTGCACTCCTCCACCATGCGGCCCAATTTGCGCTTCAAAGCGCCCAGGGACATGGCGTTCGCGCCGCTCTTCTCGGCGAACTCTTTGATCGCGTCGCCGTCCATTTTCAGCAGGGCGGCCAGCCACTTCTTGCCGTAGTGCTGCTCCAACAGGTAGGTGGTTTCGGCGGCACTCTGGTTCAGGTTCAGCTCATCGGCGAGCAGGATGATGTCGTCCACGCTGATCTGGCTGTAGGGGATGCGGACCTGGTTCTCGACCGGCACCTGGCGGCGGCGTGACGACTCCATGTCCATCGTGAAAACACTAACGCGGCTGCCGAAATACTTTTTCAGCCCGTCCACGCCCTCCCGGCTCGGGTCCTCGGTCGTCCCCTTCCAGCCGTATTCGCCGTGCATGTCGAAGACCAGATTTACGGCCTTTTTGTGCTTGATCATGCCGCACAGGCAGATGCGGGTCAGGAACGTCTTGCCCGTGCCCGACTTGCCGAAGATGCCGTTAGAGCGCTCGACCAGCTTTTCCAGGTCTAAGCAGACCGGGATGTCGGCCATGTCCAGCGGCGTCCCGATATAGAAGTGCTTGCCGCCCTCGGACTCAGCCCCGAAAATGTCCGCGATGTCCTCCTCGGTCGCTTCCCCCACCCCCGAGAAATGGGTCGGGACGGTCTTGACCGGCTCGAACTCGGCCCCGACGGTCTTGGTCCGCATCAGCAGCGGCTTCAAAGTTACTGTTCCGAACGTCGTCGTCCCGGCCAGGGCGGAGCGCAGGAGCGCATCGGCGGGGTCCCTGCCCACGGGTGGGTCGGCCAGGACACCGGGCGAGGAGCAGTCCAGAGTGACATCAGTAATCATGGCGAAGAACTCGTGCCGCGCGCCGTCCACGACGACGAACTTGCCGGCCCGGATGTCTTCCACCGAGCCGACCCCGGCCAGTTTCATCTGGATGCCCATCTGGAGCGAGCCGCGCACGACCGTCCCCATCGCCAGCCGCTCGCGCGGCGGCGTCAGCAGCGGCGGCAGGGCGTAGTGGAGCGAGCCGCCTGCCCCGCCATGCCCGTTCTTACCGCTGCCGCTGCCGTTCTTGCCGTTCCCTAATGCCATATCTCGCGCCCCGCCCCGTTTGTCCGTCAAGATGTTGTGTTCATTATAACACACCGGGCGGGGCGGCGTCAACAAAACGCCCCGGCTCCTTGATAGGAGCCGGGGCGCATCACTGAACCGAGGACATCCCCGGCCTCACTGCTCCACGGACGGCGGCAGGCCGGTGGCCGGGAAAACGGCGGGGGTGCATTCGCGGGCGACCAGATTGTAATCGGAAACCGCCTCGGCCAGACCGCCGGGCCGCGTGTCCCGGCAGAGGGCGACCTGACGGGCCTGCGCCCGCAGGAAGACCGACAGGGTCTTGTCCAGGCGGGGATCGGGGTCCTGGAGCGTCATGACCGTCCCCGTCACGGTGTCGGGGCGGAAGGAGGCCTGCGGGTGCCACAGGCAGAAGACCAAAGCACCCAGTCCCAAGAGCGGGACGCCTGAAACGGACAGAAAAGGCATCAGGCTGCCTCGTACAGCTTTCATAGCTACACTCCTTGTTGGGACTACACTGTCCCGCGTTGCTCTCTTTACTCGTATCTCTACGGCGACAAAAAGCGGCCCCCCTACCGGCAGGGTGCCGCTGATTTGTTACCTTTAGTATACCCAGCCGCGGCGGATCTTAGTTCCGCGCTGCCGGTTAATGCGGCGCGTGTGTGCGCTCGGCTTCCTCGTTCACGCGCAGTGCCCCTGCGCTCATGGGAGCGACGGAGCAAAGGTAGACGCGGTCCCAGTCGCCCTGGGGGCCTTCGTTCAGGTAGCTCAGGAATCCGCGGAGGCGACCCAGCATCTGCTTAACATTCATCATTGTCAGGGCCATCTTGTTCACACTTTCTTACACAGGAACGCCCGTGTCTTATTTGTCCGGTTCCGTGTCACCGCGCGTCGCCCGGATCAGGGCGCGGATCTGTTTGAGCAGCAGGGGCTGCCTGTCTTTGGGGATATGAGACAACTCGCGGGCGATCTGCGATGCCGCCTGCTGGACCGGGTCCATCTCGGGCGACTGCGGGCCGTCGAGAGTCTGGGCGAAGTCGTGCTTGCCCGCATATCGCAGCCACTCGGCCGGGGACTCGCCGATGGCACTGGCGAACTTGATTAAAGTCTTCTCGCCCGGCGATTTGCCCTTGACCATGTCCGAGATCTGGTTATAGCCGATGTCCAGCTTCTCGCCCGCCGCCCGCGCCGAGAGCGGCTTGTCGGGTGCCCCCATCTCGGCGAGGACGCGCTGGGTCTGCTTTTGTAGTTCGTCGTTCTTCGCCAACCGCGCCTCCGTCTTGCTGTAATGACATAGTTATACCACAACATTGACATCATTGTCAACAGTATTATTCGCGGAGTTCAAAACAAAAGCACCCCGGCTCTGTCTCCAGAGTAGGGGCGCTCCATCAGTCTCAGCCGGGGTGTCAGCGGCTCCAGTCCTCGAACTGCACGCCGGGGATGCGCGAAAAGTCTTTGGTATTGACCGTGACGACAATCATCCCTGCCGCAATGGCACTGGCAGCGACGCGGCAGTCCTGCGTGCCGACTAGCTTTGTCTTGGCAGAGAAAGACGCATAAACCCGCGCGGCCTGCTCATTGTAGGGATGGATGCGGTAATCACACAGGTGAAACATCAAGCGCCTGAGAAACTCGTGTGCAGCCGGAGCCCCTGCTTTATCTCTGTCCCTCTGGATCAGATTGAGTGCGCCGCGCATGTTCTCCTCAACGGCTATAGAACCCAGCCAGACTTCTGACACAGGCGCCTGTTGGATGCGGGCAAGAACACGTTCGTTGCCTGCATAAGCCAAGGAGACTGAGTCCGTGTCGAATAAGAATGCCATCTATTCTGATGCCGCTGCCCACTCTAGCTCTGCCGCTGCTTTGTCCGCCTGGCGACTCGCCTGCAATTCAGCCAAGAAGTCGAGCCAGAGCGGATGGTCTACGAGGCTGTTATCGGCCTCGGGCGTAAACGGTCCTCGTAAGGAACCCGTGCTTATGCTATTGCCTTCGACCGTCTGGCGCTCCCGCTTAGTGTCAACGACTGTGCTGCTCATGGCCTGTTCTCCTATAAGCGAAAGCGCCCCTACCCTGTTCCCAGGGCGGGGGCGCTTTCTGTCATTTTTGCCTTTAGGCCCGGATGTCTACCGGCCCCATGCGGCGCAGCTTCTTCAAGGCGCGCAGCTCGATCTGGCGGACGCGCTCGCGGGTGACCGCGAAGCGCTGGCCGACCTCTTCCAGGGTGTGCGCGTAGCCGTCGTCCAGGCCGAAGCGCATACGGACCACGTCCCGCTCGCGCGGGGTCAGCTTATCCAGCACGGCGTCGAGCTGCTCACGCCGGATCAGGTTGACGGCCGCATCCGAGGGCGACTGGTTGGCATTGCTCTGGATGAAGTCCGCGAGCTGGGCCGAGTCCTTCTCGCCGACCGGCGTCTCTAGGGACAGCGGCTCGGAAGCGATCCGCTTGATCTCGTTGACCCGCTCGACCGGCACTTCCATCTCGGCGGCCAGCTCGTCCTGGGTCGGCTCACGCGAGAGCTGCTGGCGCAGCAGGCCTTCGGTGCGGACCAGCTTGTGGATCGTCTCGGCCACATAGACCGGGATGCGGATGGTCCGCCCCTGGTTGATGACGGCGCGCGCGATGGCCCGGCGGATCCACCAGGTGGCGTAGGTGCTGAACCGGTAGCCCTTGGTGTAGTCGAACTTCTCGACCGCCCGGATCAGGCCGATGTTGCCTTCCTGGATCAGGTCGGCCAGGCTGATGCCCGGCACCGAGTAGCGGCGGGCGATGCTGACGACGAGGCGCAGGTTGGCCTCCGTTAGAATGTCCTTCGCGCGCTGGTCACCGTCGGCGACGCGGCGGGCGAGATCAATCTCCTCGTCGGCGCTCAGGAGCTTGGTGCTCTTGGTCTTCCGCATCCACATCTGAAGCGACTCGTCGCGCGGGTTGTCCTCAACGGGCGCGTACACGGTCTCCTGCGGCTCGTCCTCGGCGGCGTCCTCGACATCGTCGTCCTGGGCCGAGCCGTCCATGAGCGGCATGGCGGCGTCATCGTCCCCACCGACCGCCAGCGCCAGGAAGCGCGCCGCATCCGGGTCGTCCAAGGCCCCGCTGACGGCCATCGCCGCCTCGTCCGAACCAAAATCGGAGCCGCCGCGCCGCTCGTCCGACACAGCGAGTCCGCGCGGCAACGCTGCCGCTTTGTCCATCAGTGCTGTGTTGCTCCCCATTAGTTTCCCCTTTGTCCCCATCCGTCACCGAAACCCCGCCTACCTCTATAAAACACCGCCGAGGCAGCCGAGGTTCCGTTTCCGGAAACGTGAATGATTGCGAATAAATGCCCGACAATCGCTGTCTTCTCTTCTTCTACGGAAGCAGGCCCTTCATTGTCACAAAAAAGTCTTGTTTTTTCAGTAATATTCGTTACGTTTATATAAAATTATTTCCGGCCCGTTTCGCGGAGACTTGGCATTCTACCCAGGCAGGCGTATTTTCAACCACGGAAGCGGGGGAACTCGGAGCGGAAGCGGGGCGGGCTGTGTCTGGCTACTTGATGCGGACTACTTGGTGGCGGGGAGTGGGCGCGGCTGTCGGCTGGCCCACGCGACGAAGAGGGCGACCAGGGGGCCATCCCACTGGCGGCCCGCGCCAGCCTGGAGTGTCTGCAAAGCTCTCTCAGGGGAGAAGGCGGGCCGATAGGGGCGCGGGGACAGCATGGCGTTGTAGGCGTCGGCGATGGCGACGATGCGCGCGCCCAGCGGGATCTGGTCGCCGGCCAGGCCGTCGGGGTATCCGCGTCCGTCCACGCGCTCGTGGTGGTGGCGGATGATCGGCAGTAGGGCGGCAGTGGAACGGAGCGGGGCCATGATCTGCTCGCCCATGACCGTGTGCCGCTGCATCCGCTTCTGCTCCTGGTCGTCGAGCGCGCCGCGCTTCTGCAAAAGAGTATCGGGCAGGCCGATCTTGCCGACGTCACGCAGCATGGCCGCCTGCCCCAAAAGGCGCAGGGCCTCGTCGCTCAGGCCCAGTTCCTGGCCGATGGCCTGAGCATAAAGGGTGACGCGCCGCGTGGAGCCTTCCGGCTCGGCCTCGCCCTCGCGCGCCTCGACGGCCCGGCTGAGGGAGTAGATGACGTCCTCCACCTCGTCGAGCTGGTCGTTGAGCGCCTTGATCCGCAGGAGGGACTTGACGCGCGCCAACAGCTCGATGCGGCTGAAGGGCTTGGAGACGAAGTCGTCCGCGCCGGCCTCGATCCCCTGCACGCGCTCCGCCGAGGTCGCCTGCGCCATGACCAGGATGACCGGGATGCGCCGGGTCCGCGCCTCCTCCTTGAGTCGGCGGCAGAGGTCGAAACCGTCCCGGACGCCCGCGCCGCCTGCGGCATTCCCGGCGTCGAAGCCCCCGGCGGGCGGCAGGTGGGCGCAGAGCATGACGAGGTCGGGCCGGGCCGTCCGGGCGCATTCCAGCCCCTGCCGCCCGTCACAGGCGGTCAGGACGTCGTAGCGGGCGTCGGTCCGCAGGACGGCTTCGAGCAGGGTCCGGCTCATCGGCTCGTGGTCCACGACCAGGACGCGGGGTTTGGCTGTCAGAAGCTCATTCACGCTCTTATTATGGGAAGTGCGGGGGGCGGGCGTTACCCGGTAAGAGCGCGGGATTGGGGAGGCGGGATGGGCGCGGACAGGGAGGGCGGGGGTAAACCCCGCCCCTACACGGACAGGACCATCATCCGTAGGGGTAGGGTTCACCCCTACCCTCCTTCCTGATTCCCTATCCTCCTCCTGATCCCCATGCTTCGCCATTTAATCCTTCAGCCCCGTCATCACGATGCCCCGGACGAAGTAGCGCTGGCCCAGGAAGAACAGGATCAGGAGCGGGATCAGGACGATCACCGAGCCGGCCATCAGCAGGTTCCAGTCCGTGCCGCGGATGGTCTGGAAGGTCCGCAGGCCAAGCTCCAAGGTCTGGTTCTCGGTCGAGTTCAGGTAGATCAGAGGCCCCATCAGGTCCTTCCAGGCGTAGATGAAGGCGAACAAGCCGACCGTCACCAGGGCGGGGCGGCAGAGCGGCATCAAGACCTGCCAGTAGATCTGGAAGTAGCTCGCCCCGTCCAGCCGGGCCGCCTCGTCCAGCTCGCGCGGCAGCGTCATGAAGAACTGGCGCAGCAGGAAGACGTTGAAGGCCCCGCCGAAGAAGGCCGGGACGATCAGGGGGTAGAGGGTGTCGATCCAGTGCAGATACCGGAAGCCGATGTAGGACGGCAGCAGGGTGATGATGCCGGGCAGCATCATAGTGGCGATCAGCAGCGTGAACAGCCGGTCCCGGCCGGGGAACCGGAGCCGCGAGAACCCGAAGGCGACGAGCGACGACGACAGCACGGTCCCGGCCGTGGACAGGACGGCGATGGTCAGGGTGTTGCGGAAGAAGGCGGCGAAGGTCACGTCCGTGCCCTCGATGGTCCACGCCCGGACGTAGTTGATCCACTGCGGGGCGTGCGGCAAGGCCCACGGGCTTTGCGCGACTTCGGCGTCCGTCTTCAAGGACAAAGCCAGCATCAGGTAGAAGGGGACGAGCGTCAGGGCCGCCCCCGCGACGGCCAGCAGGAACAGTCCCAGTGCCGCCCGCTTGTCGGCATCGGAGGCGCGTACCCCCGCCCGGATGGCGGCGCGTTTGGGGGCGGTCGCTCCCGGCACGACGGGTTCCGGCGGCGACGCCGGGGTGACTGTATTGGGTGTAAGGGTATTGCTCATTGGTTTTGCCTTGTGTTAAGGGTCTGTTTACAATAAGGGCGTTGGCGGGCCAGAAGTAGAACAAGTCGGGAGCAGGACGAGTGATTGAAATCACTCGCTCCGCTAGGATTTGTCCAGGGGACAAGGGAACCGACCGATGCCGGAGGCCCACCCGGCGTGGCCCTTGTTCCCATCTTCTGTCCCCTGGACAGGTCCGGCGTCAGCGAGTGATTTCAATCACTCGTCATGGGCCTCACTATGGGACATGCGCGGCCCGCTTTACGTCCTGCGCCTGATTATGCGCCTGGAGCGGCGTCAATACCAGCATACTGCCGATGGAAGTCACCAGCAGCAGTCCGAGCATGACCCAAAAGAAGACCTGGGGCCGGCGGAACTTGGGAAAGGCTTTGTAGAGCAGGCCGGTCACCAACCCGGTGACGACAAGGCCGATCACTAAGCCCACCACCGTGTTCGTGGCTGTCCAATTTACTGTGCCGAGGTACGGGTTGTTCATGGGCGTAATCCGTTCACGGCCGGTCCCAGGCTGAGGCTCAATAAGATCGCTAAGGCCCCAACCGCCATGCAACCTTATCCGATTTGATTGTCGCACAGAGCGGCTTCCCTTTGCTATCCTTCATGTCTGTGACCGCTGTGATGATCTGCCCATTCGTCAATGCTTCCTCCCCGACTTCCGAAAGGAGAGGATGCAGCGGGAGTTTGGCCCGCCCGAAGCCCGCCCACTCCTCATTCTTCCGCTCGCCCCAGCACAGATAGATAAATCGGTCTCGGGGCGTCCCCTGGGTATACGGGCCTAGAAAGTTCAGCACGCCGGTTTCAGGGTTCCGCGCCACTCTGAGGGAAGCCAGAAAAGTCGCGCTGGTCGCTCCCGCGCCCACGTCGTCAATGATACGGGTGCCTTTCTGAATCCCGAGCCGGACACTGGTTCTCCCTTGGAACTGACTCCCTGGCAGGTTTTGACAGATGATCTGGATCCGTATTTCCTGCGAATTGATGGGATTATCCATGAAAAACATTGCCCCCTGTCCGGAATGCGCCTGTTTCCTAGCCCTTCTTGGCCTCGCGACCTAACACCATAGCTCACTAACAGAATGGTCAGGAACAGCACCCAGGCGAGGACAACCATCACCGGCCCCAGATTGGAGCTAGAAGTTGATGCCGATCACTTGCCTTGTGACGCTTCAAAGTATGATGCCTTGGGGCGTAGGTTCCGGTGCATGTTTGACTGGTGGTTTCTAATTTCCCGGTGCCATGTCTCTACGCTGATTGCCGCTTGGGATGACCTCTTAAGACCCAGTTGTGTGCGAGGTTCTCCCACCCATCGCCCAGCAGTTGCAACTCCCCCGTATATGGGCTATCAATCTCCTCGACGTTTCCAACCGCCGTGACATAGATCGAGATGACTCGTAATCCTACCACTCTGTCTTCAGCCTCTACCCTACTCTCCCCGGCACCGGTGAAAAGAGACACACTAACGAACTCATCATCAATTGAGATCGGCCCTGCATGAACACGTCCGGTGGCGTACTGTCGCCCGGCCCGCTGCTCCGCTCGATCCACCCAAAACTCTCTCAGCGATTCTTCCAAGTATGTCACCGATTCAGCTCACCGACTAGCGATCTATGGAGATGCCAGTAGCCCAGGAGTCGAATTGAACGGCATATGGCTAAACAAACAACCGATTTGGCCCCAATAAACGGGCATTATGCCGCGTCTCCTATTTCTCCTCCGCGCCCTCGTAATGCACCCACTTTGAAGCCCGCATCTGCAAGGCGGTGAAGCCTAAAATGATCAGGAACAGCACCCAGGCGAGGGCGCTGGCGTAGCCCATCTTGAGGAACTGGAAGGCGTTCTGGTAGAGGTACAGGACGTAAAACAGGGTCGCGTTGTTCGGCCCGCCCTGGGTCATGACGAACCCCTGCGTGAAGACCTGGAACGAGCCGATGACGCCGATGATGAGCGTGAAGAAGATCGTCGGCGTCAGCAGCGGCAGGGTCACATGGCGGAACCGCTGCCACACCGAGGCCCCGTCGAGCGAGGCGGCCTCGTAGTAGGACTGCGGGATGCCTTGCAGGCCCGCCAGATAGATCACCATGCCGCCGCCGATGCCCCACAGGCTCATCACGATCAGGCTGCCAAGCGCGGTCTTCTCCGACCCGAGCCAGTTGACGTAGCCCTTGGAGGGGTCGGTCAGGCCCAGGGCGTGCATGGCGGGGTTCAGGTGCAGAGCGCCTAAAATCTGGTTCAGCAGGCCGCTCTCGGGGTTGAACAGGCGCAGCCAGATCAGGGAGGCGGCGACGACCGAGGCCACCGAGGGCAGATAGAAGAGGGTGCGGAAGACGGACTGGCCGCGTATCTTGGTGTTCAGCAGCAGTGCCAGGCCCAGCGACCCGGCGACGCCCAGCGGGACCGAGAAGACGGTATAGATGAGGGTCGCGCGCAGGCTCTTCCAGAACCGGTCGTCGCCGGCCATCTCGGCGAAGTTGCCCAGGCCCACCCACCTAGCAGGCCCGATCATGTCCCAGGACGAGAAGGCCAGCAGGAGCGAGACGAGCATCGGGCCGAGCAGGAAGACGACCGCGCCGATCAGCCAGGGCGAGATGAACAGGAAGCCGGCCCGCGCTTCCTCCCGCGACCCGACCTTCCGGCCCGCTTTCATGTCCTTCCGTGCCCCCTGCCACACCCAGGCGGCGATCAGGAATGTGACCAGGGCCATGCCGACCACGCCCAGGCCCCAGTTCAGCTTGGGGTGGTAGGGGGGGGTGTTGAGTTCATCGAGCTTCGCCTGCGCGGGCGGCGTGAACTCCTTCACCGCCTCGTCCGCCGTCACGGTCCCGTTCCAGACCAGTTGCAGCTCGGGCGTGATGATCGCGCTGATCTCCGACCACTTGGGGCTGAGGACCTCGAAGCGGATGTACGGCACCTCTTCGATGGTCAGCTTGCGGTTTCGCGGGCGCTCGTTGTCCAGCCAGAGGGAGGAGTTGGCGAGGCGGGCGATGGCGGGCTGGGCCAGGCCGCTCTTCGCCAGGTTGCTCAGGCCCACCGGCCCGGCCAGGTACTTGACCAGCTCCCACGACTCCTCCTTGTGCCGACTCGACGCCCCGATGCCGTAGCCGGACCAGCCGGTCTGGACGCCGTGCAGCCCGGTCGGGCCGGCGGGGAAGGGCGCGATGTCCCAGTCGAAGCCGGTGACCTCGGTGCGGAAGCGCGGCACCTCCCAGATGCCGCTGACATACATGGCGACCTTCCCCTGCGCGAACAGCTCGTGCGAGCCGACGCCGGACGAGGCCAGCTCGATGGCCGAGGGGGAGACGTTGTACTTGCCCATCAAGTCCTGCGTGAGCTGGATGGCGTTGACCACGCGCGGGTCGGTGTAAAGCAGCTTCGTCGGGTTGAGCAGGTCGTCCACGAAGCCCGCGCCGGACGAGTAGACGAAGTTGTCCATGGTCCAGGTGTTGTCGCCGGCCGAGTAGCCGTAGACGGTGTCGCCGCCGCCCGCGCCCCGGCGGGTGAGCTTCTGGGCGACGTTCAGAAAGTCCTTGTCGCCGCGCTCCGGGTGCGGCGTATAGTCCCAGCGCCAGGAGCCGTCCGGGTAGGGGATGTGGGCCTTGTCGAACAGCGCCTTGTTGTAGTACACCAGCCCCATCGGCGCGATGTCGCGCGGCAGGGCGTACAGCTTCTGCCCGCTGCTGAAGGTGCGGATGAGCTGCGGGTAGTAGTCGGAGAGCTTGACGGACGGGTCGCTCCGGACCAGCGGCTTCAGGTCCAGCAGGACGCCCTTGTCGGCGAAGGTGGCGTAGCTGCCGCCGCAGAAGATGACGTCCGGGGTCAGGCCCGCCGCCCGCTCCAGCAGGAGCTTCTGGACATACTCGTCCCCGCTCGAAGTCACGCGCTCGCCGTGGACGGTGACGCCGGGGTGGGCCGCCTCGAAGGCATCAATGGTCTTCTGGATGACCGCGATCTCCTTGAAGTCCCCCCAATACCGGAACCGGAGGACGACCGGGGGCGGGGCGGCTTGCGCTGGGGGCATCGCGGGCGGGGCGATCAGGAGGAGGGCCAGAAGAAGGCGAAATACGACGGTGTAGATCTTGTTCATAGGGGGTTCGACTTGCTTAGACGGGTGCGAAAATTGCCCCCGCCATTATGATACCTTATCGCATCATAATACCTGAAGAGGCTTGGTTTGGGTTCCGGGGTGTCAGAACAGTGGGTGCAGGGGACGGGCGGGACGAGCATTAGGACGAGTGATTGAGATCACTCGCTGGTCGGGACCTGTCCAGGGGACAGAGAACGGGGATCAGAAGCAGTCCGGGTGGGCGTCCGGGGTCGTCCGTTTCCCTTGTCCCTCGGACAAATCCAGCGTCAGCGAGTGATTTCAATCACTCGTCCCCTCCTCGTCTCTCCCCGTCCTGTGATGCCCTAAAACTCCAGCCGCCCCTGCGACTCGTGCCGCCACAGCAGCTCCGCCAGCTTTACCTGCGGCGTCGCCACCGCATAGTCGGCCAGCGACTCGCGCGTCACCCAGGCCACACGGGCGCAGCCGACGGCGACGGGCGCGGCACCGCCGCCCGCCACCGCCTCGTACCCGTGCAGGGTGATCCTCCGGTTGGCGACGACGTGCTTGACCGTCCCGAACGGGGCCGGACCTTGGACCGTGACGCCCACGCTCTCGCAGGCCGCTCGTGCCGCGCAGGTTTCTAATGCCTCGCCGTCCTGACGGGTGGCGCGCGGCAGTTCCCACAGTCCTCCCCACAGGCTCAGTTCGGGCGACCGCTGCACCAGCAGCACCTCTCCGGCGGGGTTGCGAACGGCGACCGACACGTCCTCCACGTCCAGCCACTTCTTGACCGCCGTGAACTGCGGGAAGGCCGTCGGGTCGCCCAGGATGCGGGCCTTACATTCCGCGCTGACTGGGCACGTCCCGCACTTGGGCGCTCCCGGCTCGCAGACCAGGGCACCGAGTTCCATCATCGCCTGGTTGAAATCCCCTGCCCGGCCCTTCGGGATGGCTTCCTCGGCCAGCCGCCACAGCTCGGCCTGCACCGAGGCAGAGGTCTTGGGGTCGCCGGCAACAGCATGGACGCGGGACAGGACCCGGATGACGTTGGCGTCCACGATGGGCGCTTCCTGATTGAAGGCGATGGACAGGATCGCCCCCGCCGTGTACCGCCCGATGCCCGGCAAGGACAGCAGCGTCTTCGGGTCGGTTGGCACCCGCCCCCCATGTTCCGCCACGACGGCTAATGCCCCTTTGTGCAGGTTCCGGGCGCGCGCATAGTACCCCAGTCCCGCCCAATGCTTCAGCACGTCGTCTAAGGGCGCTTCGGCGAGGGCCTGCACGGTCGGGAACCGGGCCATCCACTTGTTATAAAACGGGATGACGGCCGCCACCGTCGTCTGCTGCAACATGATCTCGGACACCCAGACGGCATACGGGTCGTGGGCGAGCCGCCGCCAGGGCAGGTCGCGCTTGGCGGTGTCGTACCAGGCAAGGAGGTTAGGGGCGAATTGTTCTTGCTGCTGCGTCATCGTGTTAAGCCGGCGGCTTCGCCTCGCTCGCCCGCAGCTTCGTCTTGTCGTCGCTGTCCGCGCCCGCGTCCAGCGAGATGTCCAGATTGGGCGCGGCCCCGAGCATCACCTGGTCATAAGCCGCCCGCATCTGGCGGGCGGCCCGGAGCGGCGGCATGAAGCCATTTTCCGTCCCGAGGCCGGGCACGAGCAAAGATTGGATGATGCCGCCGTGCTGCTCGTTGAAGGCCCGGACGGCGCGCAGGGCGGCCCGGAAGGCGAGGTAGGCGTTGACGGTCCGGCTGACGTTCTGCGGGACGCGCATGGTGGGGGCGACAACGAGGAAGGGGAACTGGGTGGCCTGGGTGATGACGACCTCGGCGTGTCCGACGACCAATTCGCCGTCGTGCCGGTCGCGGATGAGCTGCTGCACCTCGGTCTCGATGTCTTCGCCCAGGAACTCGACGATCTGGGCGTCAAGCCCGCCGTCCATGCGCCCGAAGGAGTTGGCGGGGGAGACGAGGGCGTCGGCTTCGAGGGTGAAGATGTTATCGCAGGTGACGGAGACATCGGGCAGACCGGGGAAGTAGGCCTGCCAGGCCTCGACGAGCGGCAGGTGGGTGTCGCAGAGGATGATGCGGAGAGCGGGCCGAGGCGTGGGATGCGGGGCGGACATGGGATATTATAGCCCATTTGCACAAGGAAAGAAGCCCCCACCCCGGCTCGTTCCTCGCCACCCCTGCCCCCGCAAGCGGGAGAGGGGATAGAAGGGGAGGTTCGTCAGTATTCCTTCACCCTCTCCCGCTTGCGGGGGAGGGTGGCGTCGGGTGCAGTTGCTCCGCACTTGTGCGCCGGGTGGGGGCGGCTCCTGTGCCGCCCCTCAATTAACCAAACCGCCCCGAGACATACGCTTCCGTATCTTTATCCTTCGGATTGGTGAATATCTGGTCCGTGTCGCCGAACTCCTTCAGTTCCCCGCGCAGGAAGAAGCCCGTCTTCTGGGAGACGCGGGCGGCCTGCTGCATGTTGTGGGTGACGATGATGATCGTGTACTGCTTTTTCAGGTCGTCGATGAGCTGCTCGATGCGGAAGGTGCTGTTCGGGTCCAGGGCCGAACACGGCTCGTCCATCAGGATCACTTCCGGTTCGACGGCCAGCGTCCTGGCGATGCAGAGCCGCTGCTGCTGGCCGCCGGAGAGGGCGAAGGCGGAGGCTTTCAGCTTGTCCTTGACCTCATCCCACAGGGCCGAGCCTTGCAGAGTCCGCTCGACGATGTCGTTGATCTTCTTGCGGTTGGTCATGCCGTGGATGCGCGGGCCGTAGGCAATGTTGTCGTAGATGGACATCGGGAACGGGTTGGGCTTCTGGAAGACCATGCCGATGCGCTTCCGCAGGTCCACGACGTCCACGGCGCGGTCGTAGATGTCCGCGCCGTCCACGGTGATCTTTCCGGTCAGCCGCGTGCCGTCAATGAGGTCGTTCATGCGGTTCAAAGTCCGCAGGAAGGTGGACTTGCCGCAGCCCGACGGCCCGATCAGGGCGGTCACCTGGCGGTCGGGGACGACGATGTTGATGCCCTTCAATGCTTTGAAGGCGCTGTAATAGAAGTCCACGTTCTCGGCCAGGACCTTGGGCGTGGTCGGCCCGGCGGCCTGACCGCGAGCGATCTCCTGGATGGAGCCGGGGCCGGCATTGTTGCCCGCCGAGGCATAGGTCTCCATGGGGGTGTAGCTGTCGGACATGGGCGTTACTTCTCCTCCTGCATGCTGCTGCGGGTGGCGAAACGGGCGGCGATGCTGAGGACCAGAATGATCGTGATCAGGACGACCGCACCGGCCCAGGCCAGGCTCTGCTGGTCGGGGTCGGCGGCCTGCGAATAGTTATAGATGCGGAGCGGCAGGGCATCAATAGGCGCGTTCAGGGTGGGCAGGGTGACGCCGGCGACTTTGTGGGTGGTGAAGAACTCGTTGCCCATGATGGTGAACAGCAGCGGAGCGGTTTCGCCGGCGATGCGGGCCAGGGCCAGCATGACGCCCGTGATGACGCCGCCCCGCGCGGCGGGCAGGACGACGCTCCACATGGTCCGCCACCGCGTCGCGCCCAGGCCCAGGGAGGCCTCGCGGAGCGAGAACGGGACCAGCCGCAGGATCTCTTCGGTGGTCCGCATGACGGTCGGCACCATCAGGATGCCCAGGGCGAAGCCGCCCGCGTAGGCCGAGAAGCCCGTACCCGGGTGCCGGGCGGCGACCGGCGCAACCACGGCGGCGTAGGCGAAGATGCCGATGACGATGGACGGGATGCCGTTCAGGACGTCGGTGAAGAACCGGACCGTGGAGGCGAAGCGGCCCTTGGCCTCAAGCTGGTAGATGCCGCCCAATATGCCCAGCGGCAGGCCGATGGTGGAGGCCGTCCCGAGCAGGACCAGGGTCCCGAAGATGGACTGCGACATGCCGCCCTGCTTGACGTTGACGTTGTCGGGGAGGCGGGTGAACAGCGTGAGGTGCAGGGAGCTGAAGCCCTTGGAGAGCAGCAGGAACAGCACCAAGCCCAGCACGAGGATCGCCAGGCCAGCCGCCAGAGAACACAAGGTCAGCATCAGCCCGTTGACGAACTTGCGCCGCCCGACCGCCCCGCTCGAGCGGCGCGCGGGGGTCTGCGGTGCGTTCTGCGGGTAGGCCACGCTCATGGCTATTTCCCCCCCTGCACGTCTTTGGCCGTGTAGAAGACCAGGAGCCGCGCGCAGGCGTTCACGGCGACCGTGACGCAGAATAGGACCAGGCCGATCTCCACCAAGGCGGACTGGTTCAGGCTACCCGGCGAGGACTCCTGGAACTTGTTCGCCAGGACGCTGGACATGGTGTAGCCCGAGTCGAACAGCGAGAACGAGATCCCGGACTTCGTGTTCGGCGACTGGTTGCCGATCAGCATGGTCACCGCCATCGTCTCGCCCAGGGCGCGGCCCAGGCCCAGGATGACCGCGCCGATGATGCCGGATTTTGCGTAGGGGATGACCACCTGGGAGATCGTCTCCCACTGCGTCGCGCCCAGGGCATACGAGCCTTCGCGCTGCGACCGGGGGATGGCCCGCAGGATGTCGCGCGTGACGGCGGTGATGAACGGCGTCACCATGATCGCGAGGATCATGCCCGCCGCGAGCATCGAGTAGCCCGCCGCCTGGCCCCCGAACAGTCCGCCGATGACCGGCAGGTGCGGCAGGCGGGAGCCGAGGACGGGCTTGAAGATGAAGGCTTTCAGGAACGGGATCAGGACGAAGATGCCCCACAGGCCGTAGACCACGCTGGGGATGGCTGCCAGAAGCTCAATCAGGAAGGTGGCGGGTGTCCGTATCCAGCGCGGGGCAAGTTCGGACAGGAAGATGGCCGCGCCGACGCTGACCGGGACGGCCAGGACGAGCGCGATGAAGGACGAGTACAGGGTGCCCTGGATGAAGGGCAAGGCGTGGTAGCTGTCCGTCGCCTCGTTCCATTCCGTCTTGGCGATAAACGACAGGCCGGTGTGGTGGATGGACAGCAGGCTCGCCCCCGTGAGCTGCCAGAGCAGCCAGAGGATGATGACGAAGATGCTGAGGGAGGCCAGGAACGTGACGGCCGAGTAAATGCTGTCGCCGACCCGCGCCCCGGTCATCAGGGGCCGGGTCGGGCGCGGCGTGGCGGCCGAAGGTGCCCGCGCCGCTGCGGGCGGCGGGGCGCTGCTGAGGGGGACGCTCGGTGCGCGGTCAGCCATGAATGTCATTCTCCAGAAACGGGCGTGGGACGGGACAACCGAACGCATAACGGTCCGCGTGGGGGCGGGGTTCCCCGACCCCATCCTTTGTTGCCCCATCCCTTCTACCCGCCTCAGCGGATGGTCGCGACGGCGGCCAGGGCGCGCTGCCGGACGCCGGGAGGCAGGGGCGCGTAGTACTTCGGGCCGGCGTCCTTCTGGCCCGTCGTCAGCATCCACTGGAGCATCTTCTTGACTTCCGGCTTGGTGCCGTTCCGGTAGACCAGCAGGTAGGTGAAGCCGGTGATTGGGTAGCCGTTCGCCGCGCCCGTGTTGACCGCGACCTTGCGGAAGTCGGCGGGCAGCGGCACGGCGTCCACCGCCGCCGTCGTCGTCTCGACCGTGGGGTAGACGAATTTGCCCTTGGCGTTGCGGACCGGGCCGTAGAAGATGTTGTTCGCGACGGCGTAGTTCAGCTCGATGTACCCGATGCCGCCCTCCTGGGACTTGATGTAGGCGGCGACGCCCTGGTTGCCCTTGCCGCCCAGGCCGTTCGGCCAGCTCACCGACTTGCCCGCCCCGACCCGGCTCGCCCAGTCGGGGCTGGTTTCGGAGAGGAAGGTGGTGAAGATGTTGGTCGTGCCCGACCCGTCGGAGCGATGCACCGGGGCGATGGCGATGTTGGGCAGGTTGGTCCCGCGGTTGATCCGGGCGATGGCCGGGTCGTTCCACCGGGTGATCTTGCCCAGGAAGATGTCGGCAATCACCTCGGGCGTGAGGCTGAGGCCGGACTGGATGCCGGGGATGTTGTAGGCGACCACGACCGCGCCCGCGACCGTCGGGATGTGCAGGATGCCCGGCGCGGCGGCAAGCTCGGCGGCGTTCATGGGGGCGTCCGAAGCCCCGAAGTCCACGGCGTGGGCGGTGATGTTCTTGATGCCGCCGCCGGACCCGATGGCCTGGTAGTTGACGGCGGGGCCGCCTTCGGCATGGTATTCCTGGAACCACTGCTGGTACAGCGGGTTGGGGAAGGTCGCGCCCGCGCCGTTGATCTGCGCCTGGGCCGCCGCGCCGCCCAGGACGGCGAGGCCCAGGGCGACTGCGACGGCGCCCCGGAGCGTTCTGGTGAATGTCCTCGTGACTGATTTAAGCATCGTGATGACTCTCTCCTGCATCGGTCTTTCCGAATTGATCTCTTGGGCGAACAGGCCGTACACCGGCGGCTCCGCCGTGCCGGGCCTGATGACGTAGGGTTTCGCCTTTTCGGGGGGAGTTTACCCCCTCTATGTTAAGAGAATGTTAAGAAGGGATTGTGGGCCGAGAAAATGAATCAGGGGGATGCCCCAGCACAACATGGCGACAGACAGCACTACACAGACAACACTACATAGAACCACAAAGGATTGCGTACCATGCGACTACTCCCACGCGAGGAGCGTTTCTTCGACCTGTTCGACAAGATCGCCGAGAAGGTGGTCGTGGCCGCCGAGGTCTTGGAAGACACACTTCAAGATTACGGGCATCTGGCCGAGGCGATCACCCGGCTGCGCGCCCTGGAACACGAGGCCGACCAGCTCGTCCACGAGGCCATGGACCGGCTCAACAAGACCTTCGTCACGCCCCTGGACCGGGAGGACATCCTGGCCCTGACGCACGTCCTGGACGACGTGCTGGATTACACGCAGTCGGCGGCGGACTGCATGAGTCTTTACGGCATCCCAGCCCCCATCCCGCACAGCCTGGAGATGGCGGCGACTCTGGTTTCCGCCGCCCAGCAGATCCGCCAGGGCGTCACCGGCCTGCGGAACTTCGGGGACATCCGGGGCATCCTGGACCCGTGCGTCCGGATCAACTCGCTGGAGAACCAGGGGGACGCCACCAACCGCCAGGCCCTGCGCGCGCTGTTCGGCGGCGGGCAGGACGCCGTGACGATCCTCAAGTGGCGCGAGGTCTACGAACACCTGGAAACCGCGCTCGACCGCTGCGAGGATGTCGCCGACGTGCTGCAAACCATCGCCGTCAAGAACAGCTAGCGCGACCCCGTTTAGCCAGGAGCAGCCCGCAAAGGACCCCCACTTGGACCACACGTTTCTCTGGATCGGGATCATCGTCGTCCTGGCCCTGACCTTCGACTTTTCAAATGGCGTCCACGACGCCGCCAATGCCATCGCCACCACGGTCACGACGCGCGCCCTGTCTATGGGCAAGGCTGTGGCGATGGCCGCCGTCCTCAACATGATCGGGGCAGTGGTCAGCACAGCGGTCGCCAAATTCATCGGCAAGGGGCTGGTGGACGCGCATGTCGTGACGCTGCCCATCGTAGCCGCCGCTCTAATTGGGGCGATTAGCTGGAACCTGCTGACCTGGTACTACGGCCTGCCGTCGTCGTCGTCGCACGCCCTGATCGGCGGGCTGGTGGGGGCGGCCCTGTTCGCCTTCGGGCCGGGTTCCGTCCATGTGGACGGGCTGACCAAGACCGTCATCGCCCTGGTGACCTCGCCGCTGGCGGGGTTCGGGGCGGCCTTCCTGCTGATGCGCGGCCTGCTGCGGGTCGTCCGCGACCGGCCTTACACGCCGACCATGCGCGGGTTCCGCAGGCTCCAGGTCGTGTCCGCCGCCTTCATGGCCTTCTCGCACGGCTCCAACGACGCCCAGAAGACGATGGGGGTGGTGACGCTCGCCCTGATCAGCGGCCACCTGCTGCCGGGGACGGCGGCCGTGCCGCTGTGGGTGATCCTCTCCTCCGCCGCCGCCATGGCCCTGGGCACGGCGGTCGGAGGGTGGCGGATCATCAAGACGATGGGCAGCAAGTTGGTGGACCTGACGCCCGCCCACGGGTTCGCGGCGGAGACGGCGGCAGCGGGCGTGATCCTGATCGCCACGCACCTGGGCCTGCCGATCTCCACCACCCACGTCATCGCCTCCTCGATCCTGGGGGTGGGCGCGACCCGCCGAGCCAACAGCGTGCGCTGGGGGACGGCGACAAACATTCTGCTGGCCTGGGTGCTGACCATCCCCGGCGCGGGCCTGGTGGCCGGGCTGATCGCGCTTGCGGTGCGGCACTTGTGAGGCGGGATTGGAAGACAGAGGATTGTAGGGGCGCGATGAATCGCGCCCCTACAATCCTCTGTCTTCCCCAGACCCGCTCACCCCGCGCTGATCTGGGCGGCTTCCTTACCGCCCTGGCCCACGGCGGGCAGGGCGGCGGGGCGGGCGGCGGGCTGGACATAGATCGGGTTGCTGAAGATCCAGGGCTTGGCCCCCAGGCACAGGCTGCCCAGGCGGTGCTTGTAGAGGAAGACCTCGGCGCGGTAGACGCCGGGCGCGCGGACGGCGTATTCCAGACGCCCGCCACGCGCGGCGGCGACCAGGCGGCCGTCTTTGTACAGGCGGACCAGGGACCGGGTGCGCGGGGCCTGCGCGATGAGGACGAACGGGGAGCGGCCCGCCCCGGCCTCGGCGGGGAAAGTCAGGGCGTCGCCCATCAGGGCCAGCGGCGGGCGGGCGGGTGCGTTCTGGGCCGGCAGGGCCGGGGGCGGCCCGGCTTCAAAGATGAACCCGGTCGGGTCGGCGTAGTTGTCGTAGGCCATGTAACAGTGGCCGGCCGCCAAAGCCCCATGCACCAGGGCGTCATCCTTCTCCCGCGCCGCCTTGCCCCGGCCGGCAGGCGGCTCGCCGTAGGAGAGCGGCAGGGACGTCACCAGGTGGGTCCGCAGGGTGCGGAACGTCTCCTCGTAGGTGGGGAACGGGTAGGAGCGGCGGGCGAACTTCATCACCGCGTGGGCGTCCAGCGAGGCGATGCCGACGACGCGGCGGGCGGGCAGGCCCGGCGCGGGCGGGGCGGTCAGGCGGTCCCACAGGCGAAGCTCGGGGGCGGGGCGGGCGGAAACCAGGTGGAAGGCGCGCTGGGGGCTGCGGGAATGGTAGCGCCGCCAGACTTCGGCCAGGGCGGGCAGGTTGATCTTGGTGCGGGCGATGGCGCTGAGGTTGAAGACCTCCAGGCCCGTCCCCTCCTCCAGCCGCCCGAAGTCGCGCCAGTGGTCTTTCAGATCGCAGGGCAGGGCGACGAACCCCAGCCCGCCCGACGACGCGATGGCCTGCTGGGCGGCGACCGCCTCGTGCGGGGCGGGCAGGAAATCCTGGGGGACGTCCAGAGCGAGCAGGTGGCCGGTGTCGGTCGTCACCTCGGTGCCGATCAGGATCAGGGTCCGCCCGCGCCACCCATCCTGACCATCCGCCCGCGCCTGGAGGCTGGAATGGTCGCACAGAACCAGGAAGTCCAGTCCGGCCTCGTTCGCGGCCTGGGCGATCTCCTCCACCGTCCCCGCGCCGTCGCTGTAGGTGGAGTGGATGTGCATCGCCCCGGCGTAGTCGTAGAAACGCGGCAGCCCCAGGGACTGCCCGCCGCGCCCCGGCGGGGCGGGACGCGGGGTCGGCGGGGGCGCATATTGGATGCGCTCGCGCAGGGTGGCGAACAGGCCCTCGCAGGTGAGGATCGAAAGATAGAGCCGCACGCGCGACCACTTCAACACGGCAGATTCTCCAGGCTAATCAGTGCAAACCAGTGAGCGCAAACGGTCACGCAGGCGACGGGGCATCGCCCCGCGACACGTTCACAACACGGCGGCGCGGGGGCGGGTTCCCCTGCCCTCCGCCCGGTCGTTTGCACTCATTGTAGCACGGATTTCATGGATTCGCCACTGTTTTCGGCGCGGCGGGTGATACGGTGATTTCCGTGGTCCGGTGCGGCTTCAGCGCGGCCTCGACGACCACCTCCACGCCGCCCTTCCCGTCGGGCGTCTGCGAGACGATGCTCGCCTGGCCCGGCTTCGACTTGTTCTTGTAGGCGACCCCCGCCGTCACCGCCAGCGCCTGTCCGGCGGGCGGGGCGGCGACGCGCAGGGCGATGTGCCGGACCAGGATGTCTTCGTTGTTGGTGTTGGCGACCCACACGCGGTTCGACGGGCCGTGCGCGGCCTCGCCATCGGGGTAGTCCACTTCCAGGTGCCAGGGCTGCTCGATCTGCGTGGTGATCTTCGCGCCGTCTACTGCCACCGAAACCCAGTGCAGGTAGCCGCCGTTCTCCGGGGAGGCGTCCAGCGGGGCACCCGCGCCGCCCGAGATGAAGTAGTCTATGCCGTCTTTGGCCTGATGCCAGTAGATGTGGTTGTGGCTGCAAAAGACGGCCCGGACGCCGCCCTTGACGAACGCGGCGTGGAGGCGGTCGCGGGCCTCAATGCTGACGAACCCGGTCGCGAGGTCGGGGACGTCCGGGTCGGGCGGCCCGAAGACGTAGTGATGCATGAAGACGAAGATGTTCTTCGCTCCCTGGTTCGCCGCCAGGTCGCTCTGGAGCCACTTCATCTGTTCGTCGTCAATGGTCCCGCCCTTGACCGTGCCGTCCGCGCCCACCGGCGTCGTGTCCAGGGCGATGAAGTGGGAGTGGCCATAGTCGAAGGACCCGTAGAGGCTCCCCAGGCGCTTCCGGTAGACGGGCAGCAGGGCGGCGTCTAGGCTGTACTCGTGGTTGCCGGGTGCGTTGAAGACCGGCCCGCCGGTCAGGGCGGCCCCGGCGAGAAAGGTGTCGTACTCGGCATTGGCCTCGGCGACGGTGTCGCCGTAGCCCTCGATCACGTCGCCGGTCCAGAAGGTGAAGTCGGGGCGCACCCAGCCGATCTCCCGGCAGACCTCGGCGAAGGCGGGCGGCATCGGGTAGCCGTGCCCGGTCGAGCGGTTGTCGCCCGCCACGATGAACGTGAAGTGGTCCGGGTCTGCGGGCGCGGCCAGGGCCCTCGCCCCCGCCGTCGGGATCGGCGCGAACGGCTTGGTGGTGGAGGCGGACGCGGACGTGCCCAGGAGGGCGCAGGCGAGAACGGCGAGCGGAAGGGTTCGTTTGGTCATGGGTGTTCCTGAATCAAAGGAAAAGCCCCAGGCAAAGGCTGCCGGGGGCTGGAGCTGTCTTTACGGGGGATGGGTCAGTCCGCGCCGCGCTGCAAGCCGGAGTTGTTGCAGGTGCCCGCCTGGTCCCAGGCCCAGTCCACGCCGTCGCAGCCCGACGTGTAGACGCTGTAGCGGGTGACGAACTTCACATGGCCGTCCTGGTAAGCGATGGTCGTGCCCAGCGGGTGGAACGGCACCTTGCCCGCCGCCAGCGGCTTGTCGCTGAAGGCTTTGGGGAAGTCCGCATAGACGCGCGTCTCGGTGGGCCGCGCGAAGCTGCCCAGCAGCACCGTCGCCAGGCCCTGCGAGGCCTTGTTGCCGTTGCTGAACGAGGTGCCGGAGACAGGCTCGCCGTTCGCGGTGTATTCCACGTCCTTGCCGCCGGTCGTGCCGGGGATGGAGTAGCCCACCGTCATCGCACCCACGCTGCCGGCCGGGTAGGGATTGGAGAAGTTCTGGTGGGTGAACTTGTAGGACGTGCCGATGATGTCGGCGTAGGTATGCCCGCCCTCCTGCGCCCAGGTCAGCCCGTTCGTCGGGCCGTCGCCGTTCGCCTGCATGCCGCCGCTGTCGTCGGGGCAGTGGAACACCTCGGTACTCTTGATGAAGGGCATGATCTCGGCGGGGATGCCGGCCTGCGGCACGTTCAGCATCTGCGAGGCGACCGGCCCGACCGAGTTGTTGACGGCGTAGGAGATCGGCATCGCCTCATCGGTGTCCTGGGCGTACATCAGGATGCCCAGGGTGAACTGCTTGGCGTTGGACTGGCAGGAGGCGCGGCGGGCGTTCTCGCGGACCTTCTGGAAGACCGGGAACAGGATGGCGGCGAGAATCGCGATGATGGCGATGACGACGAGCAGCTCAATGAGCGTGAAGCCGGCTTTGGTGCCACGCTTTCGGGAACAGGACATGGTGATCTCCTTAAAGAGTCGGTGAAGGATCAGTACGCTTTTTATATAAAAGACGCCTAGAGTCTACACCGTAAACGCCCCCGAATATGTTAAGGGAAGATTAAGGTTGTGTTAAGTTTATGTTAAGGGGGTTGCGTCCCAGGGGTGGGGATTGAAGGCGAATGAGGACGAGTGAGGACAAGTGATTAAAAATCACTCGCTACGCGCGGACCTGTCCAGGGGACAGAAGAAGGATGGGAAGTTCTCTCCCCGTCCCTCCCCTTGTCCCCTGGACAAATCTTATGACAGCGAGTGATTTTAATCACTCGTCCGACCGTCCTCACTCGTCCGACCGTCCTCACTCGTCCGACCGTCCTCACTCGTCCGACGTCCGACCGTCCTCACTCGTCCGACCGTCCTCACTCGTCCGACCGTCCTCACTCGTCCGACCGTCCTCACTCGTCCGACCGTCCTCACGTTCTCTCACGGGAACGTGATCGAGCAGCACTGCGGGTTCCACAGGTCTTTGTCGCCCGTGCCTTGGCCATGCTGATAGGTGTAATAGTCCACCGCGCTCGGCTTCCCTTTGGGCTGCCCTTCGACGTAAGCCGCCGTGGCCGCCGTGTAGGTCTGGGAGGGCCGCATGGACTTCACATGGCCGTCCAGGAACAGGAAGTTGGACTGTCCGTGGTGGAAGTCGGCGGGCTGCAAGCAGGGGATCATGCCGTAGTCGTCGTGGGCATAGGAGAGGCAGGGCGGGCTGTTGCCGAAGCCCTGGTAGAAGGGCGTCCCGTAGCGGTTGACGCTGCCGTCGTACTGCTGCCCGGCCGCGGCCTCCTGGGCCGCCTCGAACAGCAGGATGCAGTTGGAAGGCTCCAGCGCCTGGTCCGGATTGAAGGGCGTGTACAGGCCAGTGTTGGGGTCGTCAGCGGCCTTCTTCTGCCCGCCGAGGGCGACGGTGGGGTTGAACAGACCGCCCCAGGTCGGCTGGAGGTACTGGTTCATCACATAATTCTGTCCCGGCGGGCTGGAGTAGCCCGCCAAATTCCCGGAGTGGCTGACGCCGTCCGGGCAGCCGAAGACGTTGGTCGTGCCGCCGTTGCCGCGCTGCTTGACGTAGGGGAAGATGCCCCCGGCGTCCGAGTAGGGGACGTTGGGCGGGCCGGGGAATCCGGTCACCCAGGTCGGCGGGATGACGCTGGGATTGGGCGAGCCGTAGTTGGTGATCGGCGCAGGATAGAACCCGTCGTAGTCCGTGCCGTACAGGGCGAAGGCCAGCCCGAGCTGCTTGAGGTTGGACGCACACATTGTCTTGCGGGCGTTCTCGCGGACGGACTGGAAGACGGGGAAGAGGATGGCGGCGAGAATCGCGATGATGGCGATGACGACGAGCAGTTCGATCAGGGTAAAGGCGCGGGCGGGACCCGATTTCCGGCGGCAGTGCATGGCGTGACTCCTTCGTGAGAGGCTTTTATATAAAAGCATATAGAAGCGCCTTTATTTTACTGCCTGCGGGCCGGGGATCAGGTTAAGGGAAGATTAAGGTTGCGTTAAGTTTGTGTTAAGCGGTTGGGAGGGGGCAGAGGGAGTAGCCACGGCGCGCATGGACCCGGCACAGGCGTTGGACCCGGCCCATCGGTCTCGTCCCTGAAGGGCCGGTCTCCTCCCGGCTTCGCCGGTGGGCCGCCCCTTCGGGGCTTTGGAGGTGGACGCGACAATTGGCAAAACGGGTTGCCGACGGTGGGGGCGCGATCAGGAGCGGGGAAGCGGCAAGAAAACAGGGCGCGAAAAATCGCGCCCCTACAATCCGAAGCCCCGAAGCGGGCGGCCCATCCGTGTAGACCGGCGGTTCAACGCCGGTCACATCGGGCCGCTCACTTGATCACCTTCACCTGGTCCGGGGCGGTCATCTCGATCTGGGCGACGCCGTGCGAGTTCGCGCTGAACTTGCCGCTGACCAGGACGTGCTTGCCGACCAGCGTCTTCAGGTCGGGGAACTTGGCGTAGGCATCCGGCTTGACGGTCGCCGTGACGGCATCGTGGTAGTCGGGCGCGAAGTCCAGGATGGCGAGGCTGTGGTCGCGCGGCGAGTAGACCTGGCTGACCGTCCCCTGGAACGCGCCGGGCTTGCCGACCAGCTTCAGGGCGTCGGCCAGGGCCTTGGCGTCCAGGGCCGCGCCGACCGACTTGTCGGAGGCCGCGACCGTGCCGAAGGCCGTCTTGGCGGCGACATCGGACTGGGCCGGGAACGTCTTGTCCGCCGCCCCCGCCGCCGGAGCGGGGGCAGGGACGGCGGGCGCAGCGGGGGCGGCGGGCGCAGCAGGGGCGGCGGGCGCGTCGGCATAGGCCACGGCCGTCAGGGCCGTCGCGGCCAGCAGGAGCGGGAGGGCGGAACGGAGTCGCATCGTGGGGACCACCTTTCTTGACAAGTCTTTCTTGACGACTCTTTCTTGACGGGCCTCTACGGACTAGAAGCAGGTGCCGGCGGGTACGGGGCCGCCGCTCCGGCCGTCCGAGACGAGCCAGATGTTGTCCTGGGGGTGCGCGGTCACGTCGTACCCTTCCTTCTCGACGTGGAGTGACTTGACGTGTCCGTCGCAGAAGAGGTAGTTGCTGAGGCCGTTGCTGTGGTAGGACTGGTCCGGCGACTGGGCGCCGTACCAGTACCCGTTGCCGGTCCCATAGTCGGCGGCATTGTTCCAGTGGCCCTTGACCATCATCCAGTCGCCGTCCTGGTTCGTGGAACCCGTATACTTGTTGTTGGCGGCACCCGCTTCGGGCAATGCCTCGAACAGCAGGTCCGTGTTGGCCGGGGCGGCGATGCGCGCCAGCGTGACCGGGATATCGGAGTTGTGCAGCGTGGCCTCGGGCGACCCGTTATACTTCGCCCCGGCGGTGTCCTTGGCGGCCGGCGTGAAGCAGGCGTCGGGGTCAATGATGGTCGTCTTGCCGTTGTACGTCGGCCCTGGATTCCGCAGGAAGATGTTCATGGCGTAGGACCGCAAATAGTGGTAGTCATGGGTCGGGTTGGTGTCGCTGGCGTCGCCACCCTGGTAGTAGCTGGGCAGGTCCGGGCAGGCCCAGACGGTGGCGAGGGCGGACTTGGGGTGGGACTTGATGTACGGCTCCAGGGGGGAGTTGCCGGTGGAGTCGAAGGTGCCGAAGTCGAAGGGGGACATCATCGCCTCGTCGCCGTCCTGGGAATACTGGACGAAGGCGATGCCGAGCTGCTTCATGTTGGACTGGCAGGAGGCGCGGCGGGCGTTCTCGCGGACGGACTGGAAGACGGGGAAGAGGATGGCGGCGAGAATCGCGATGATGGCGATGACGACGAGCAGCTCGATCAGGGTGAAACCGGGCATGAGTGCTTTGCGGCGGGTGTGCATGGTCAGTGTCTCCTTGAAACGGAATGTTTTATATAAAAACCGCTTAATTATACACCAATTTTATAAAAAACGGGTGAATGGTGGATTAAAATTTTCGGCGTCCCCAGCCCTGACGCCCGCGGCGGCGTCCATCCGCATGGGCCGGATGGACGGCCCGGCGCGGACGCGCCTCACCTGCACTGGGCGGAGTCATCCTGGATGGTCCACTCGCAGGGGGTGGACACCCCGTACCGACGCCACTTGGCGTGGCCATCGCCGTAGAGCGCGACGAATCCCTGGTTGTGCCGCATGGCGACCTTAGAGGCCGTGGTCGTCTTGAAGTGGTCCGTCCGGTCCTCCGACTGGATGCCGCGGATCGAATTGCCCAGGCCGCAGGAGAACTTGCCCGCCGTGGCCGTTTCCGTCATGCCGTCCACGATGCGGATGGTGCCGGACGGGTCTTCGATCTGGTTCTCGTTCAGGCCCACGGTCGTTCCGGTGCTGACGTACCCGGATTTGCTGCCCGTGGCCGCATAAAAGCCGGGCGTCTTCCAGGCCGTCGCGACGTTTGGGATCACGTTCAGGGAGTAGGAGAGCATGTGGACCTGGCGCACGTCCGCGGTCGAGCCGTCGCCCTCGTTGCCGTAGGAGTAGACGGCGGGGGTGTCGTTCGTCAGCCCGCAGTAGCTCGCGCCGACCGGGGGCGTGATGTAGGCCGGGTCCACCGCCTCACCGGCGGACCCGTCTGGGCAGACGAACACACCCTGGCTCTTGACATAAGGGTAGATGAGGGTCGGCCAGGAAGCGATGCTGTTGGTCGGTGCCCCGTTCAGGTTGGTCTGGGAGGGGACGGTGAAGTTGTCGGTGTCGTTCTCATACTGCATGATCCCCTTCTCGATCTGGTTCATGTTGCTGAGGCAGGCCGTGCGGCGGGCGTTCTCGCGGACCTTCTGGAAGACCGGGAAGAGGATGGCGGCGAGAATCGCGATAATGGCGATGACGACGAGCAGCTCGATCAGGGTGAAGCCCAGCACGGTGCCGCGCTTACGATGGACGAATGACATGAATGAGGTCCTTTCGGTTCACAAGTGTGCCGGACGGAACGGCACCAGAGAAGGCATGAGGGTGGACACGGAAGGGCGATCGGGAGGCTACCGGGGACGTCTTCGTCGGGAGACAGCAACGCACCTATTATACCGACTCAGGGCCGAAAAGTGGCGGGGCGGCGGGGGACGCGGCGTGTGATTTTTGCCGCACTTGCCGCCCTCGCCGGGCCGCCCCCGTTGAAGAAACCGCGCTTCGGGTAGAATCAGGGACAAACGTACTACAAACGCATGGTAGGGGGCTGAAGACGCGAATGCAGGCAATGGAGCAGTTACAGGGCCATCTGGCCGAGGTCAAGGCATTGGGTGAGGCGGCGGCCGTGCTGGGCTGGGACCAGCAGACCTACATGCCGCCGGGCGGCGCGGGCGCGCGGGCGGCCCAGATGACGGCCCTCGCCTCAGTCATCCACGAGAAGGCGACCGGCGACGTCATGGCCGGCCTGCTGGGCGCGGCGGAGCAGGAGGGCGGCGGGCCGGACCCGGATTCAGACCGATTCGCCTTCCTGCGGGCCGCCCGGCGCGACTTCGACCAGGCGACCAAGATCCCCGCCGCCCTGGTGGCCGAGACCGCCCGCGTCACCGCCCTGGCCTTCGAGCAGTGGGCGCAGGCGCGGGCCGAGAACGACTGGGGCCGGTTCGCGCCCTGGCTGGAACAGATACTAGACCTGACCCGGCAGACCGCCGACCACCTGGGCCACGGCGGGGAGCGCTACGACGCCCTGCTGGACCAGTTCGAGCCGGGCATGACGACGGCGGACGTCCGGGCCATGTTCGAGGCCATCAAGCCGGACCTCGTCGCCCTGGTCAAAGCCGTCGCCGACCTGGGGCCGGGGGCGGTGGACGACTTGGTCCTGCACCGGCGGTTCGACGAGGAAAAGCAGCGGCAGTTCGGCGAGGGCGTCGTCAGAGCCTTGGGATATGACTGGAGCCGGGGCCGGCAGGACCGCGCCGTACATCCCTTCTGCACCTCGTTCGGGCGCGACGACGTCCGCATCACGACGCGCTTCGACCCGGACTTCCTGCCCGCCGCCCTGTTCGGCTCGATCCACGAGACGGGCCACGCGCTGTACGAGCAGGGCGTGGGCGAGCGCTACGCGGGCAACATCCTGGCCGACGGCGCTTCCTTGGGCTTCCACGAGAGCCAGTCGCGCCTGTGGGAGAACCTGGTGGGCCGGTCCCGCCCCTTCTGGCAGCACTTCTACCCCGGCCTCCAGGCCGCCTTCCCCGAGGCACTGGGCGATGTGGACGGCGAAAGGTTCTACCGGGCGATCAACAAGGTGGAACCGTCCCTGATCCGCGTGGAGGCGGACGAGGTCACTTACAACCTGCACATCCTGCTGCGCTTCGAGATCGAGCAGGCTTTGCTCTCGGGCGAACTGTCGGTGGCCGACGCGCCCGCCGCCTGGAACGCCAAGATGTCGGAGTATTTCGGCCTGACGCCGCCCGACGACGCGCAGGGCATCTTGCAGGACGTCCACTGGTCCGGCGGGGCTATCGGCTACTTCCCGACCTACTCGGTGGGCAACCTGCTGTCCGTCCAGCTCTACGAGAAGGCGAACGCCGATTTGGGCGGGCGGATCGAGGCGCAGGTCGCGGCCGGCGACTTCGCGCCCCTGCTCGGCTGGCTCAGGGAGAACGTCCACCAGTACGGGCGCAAGTACCTCCCGAAAGAGCTGGTCCAGCGCATCGTCGGCGGCCCGCTCGACCCCGCGCCGTATCTGCGCTATCTGAAGACGAAGTTCGGGGACGTGTACGGGATGTGAGAGCCTGACGGGGGGACCGGCGCAAAACCGCCGGTCTACACGGATGGGCCGCCCACTTCGGGGCTTCGGAGAGGATAGCAGAAGAGGGCGCGATGAATCGTGCCCCTTCGATGACCGGATGGCATTGTCGTAAGCCCCGAAGCGGGCGGCCCACCGGCGGAGCCGGGGATAGACCGGCCCTTCAGGGCCGGGTCCCATCGGCCTGGTTCGGCATACGGGGGGCCGGCCTGGCGCGTACAACGGCCTGGCGATCGGCCTCCGGCTCCTTGACAATTCCCCCCATTTCCTGTAAACTGGTGGGGACACAATGAGCGACGTTTTCTATCCAATGCCAACCACAGAGCTACCACACAATAATACGGCCCGGCCGGGGCATGACATCATCGTCGTCGGTGCCTCGGCGGGCGGCGTCGAGGCGCTGGGCGAGCTGGTCAGCCTCCTGCCCGCCGACCTGCCCGCCGCCGTCTTCATCGTGCTGCACATCCCCGCCTACGGGACCAGCGTCCTGCCGGGAATCCTCAGTCGGCGCGGGCCGCTGCCCGCCGTCCACCCGGCCGACGGCGAGGCGATCCGGCAGGGGCGCATCTACGTCGCGCCGCCCGACCACCACCTGCTCCTCGAGAAGGACGGCACGGTCCGGCTGACGCGCGGGCCGCACGAGAACGGCCACCGGCCCGCCGTAGACACCCTGTTCCGGTCGGCCGCCCGCGCCTACGGGCCGCGCGTGATCGGCGTCGTCCTGACCGGCACGCTCGACGACGGCACGGCGGGGCTACAGGTCGTCAAGCGGCGCGGCGGGCTGGCCGTCGTGCAGGACCCCGAGGAGGCCCTGTTCGCCTCCATGCCGCGCGCCGCCATCGAGGCCGTGGCCGTGGATCACGTCGCCGCCCTGGCCGAGATCGGCTCGACCCTGGCCCGCCTGGCGCACCTGCCCGCGCCGGCAGAAAGCGAGGCCCCCGTGACGCCTGACCTGGAAGACGAAGTCAAAGTCGCCGAGTTCGACATCAAGAACCTGGAAACCCGCCGCGAGGGCAAGCCCTCCTCTTACGCCTGCCCGGACTGCCACGGCGTCTTGTGGGAGGTGGAGGAGGACGACCTGCTGCGCTTCCGCTGCCGGGTCGGCCATGCCTTCTCGCCCGAGAGCCTCCTCGCCTCGCAGTCGGACGCCCTGGAGGACGCTCTGTGGACCGCCCTGCGCGCCCTGGAAGAGAGCGCGGCCCTGGCCGAGCGCCTGAGCGAGCGGGCGGGCGGGCGCGGGCACGGCCTGGCCGCCGACCGCTTCGCGCAGCAGGCGGCGGACGCGCACCAGCGGGCCGCGACCATCCGGCAGGCACTGCTGGGCGGCCAGGTCATCGCCGAGTCTGGCCCGCCCGCCATGGAGGAAAACGCGCGCAGCCTGTCGCCGCCGAACACCCTCCCTACTAGACTGGGGGGTGAGGCCTGATGATCAGCGGCGGCATGAACGGCGGCGGGACGCCCGACGACGGCATGGAAGAGACTGCTCCCGAAGGAGCAATGCCGGACGCAGAGGCCACCCCGGACACGGGGCCGGACCTGGAATTCGAGAATCTACTCTCCTATCTTAAATACAGCCGAGGCTTTGACTTCTTAGGATACAAGCGCGCCAGCCTGATGCGGCGCGTGGACAAACAGATGGAGGCCGTGGGCGTGACGCGCTACGGCGACTATGTGGACTATCTGGAGGTCCACCCCGAGGAGTTCGGGCGGCTGTTCAATACCATCCTGATCAACGTCACCGCCTTCTTCCGGGACACGCCCACCTGGGACTATCTCGCCGAGGAGATCATCCCACGGATCCTCGCCGCCAAGGCCGAGAACGAGCCGGTCCGCCTGTGGAGCGCGGGCTGCGCGGCGGGCCAGGAGGCGTACTCGCTGGCGATGATCCTGGCCGAGAACATGGGCGTCGAGGCGTTCCGCCGGCGCGTCAAGATCTACGCCACGGACGTGGACGACGAGGCGCTGGCGCAGGCCCGGTCCGGGTCGTACACCGTTCGCGAGGTCCACAGCGTCCCCGCCCCGCTGCTGGAAAAGTATTTTGACCGCGAGGGCGATCGGTACGTCTTCCACAAGGACCTGCGGCGCGGCCTGATCTTCGGGCGGCACGACCTGCTGCGGGACGCCCCCATCTCGCGCGTTGACCTGCTGACCTGCCGCAACGCCCTGATGTACTTCAACGCCGAAGTGCAGGCGCAGATATTGGCCCGGTTCCACTTCGGCGTCGCCGACGGCGGGTTCCTGTGCCTGGGCAAAGCCGAGATGCTGTTCTCGCACGCGAACCTCTTCCTGCCGCTGGACCTGAAGCGGCGCGTCTTCGTCAAGGCCGTCCGGTCCGGGATGCGCGACCGGCTGCTGCTGATGGCGCGGGCCGGGGGGGAGCCGCTCGGCGTTTTGGCCGACAACTCCCTGCGGCTGCGCGAGACCGTCTTCCAGTCCGCCCCGGTCGCGCAGATCGTCGTGGACCGGAACGGGGCGCTGGCGATGGCGAACGAGCGCGCGCTCACCCTGTTCCGCCTGTCCGCCCGCGACCTAGGCCGCCCGCTCCAGGACCTCGAACTCTCCTACCGCCCCGTCGAGCTGCGCTCGCTCATCGAGCAGGCCGTGGCCGGCCGCCGCCCGGTCAGCGTCAAGGAGGCATCCTACGCGCCGCCCGGCGGCGAGGCGGTCTACCTGGACGTGTCGCTGGTCCCTCTCCAGGACGGCGGGGCGCTGCTCGGCACGGGCATCTCTTTCAGCGATGTCACCCGGTCCCGGCACCTGTCCGAAGAACTCCAGGAGGCGGGCCGCGCCCTGGAGACGGCCTACGAGGAGCTTCAGTCCAGCAACGAGGAGCTGGAAACCACCAACGAGGAACTCCAGTCCACGGTCGAGGAATTGGAGACGACCAACGAAGAACTCCAGTCCACCAACGAGGAGCTGGAGACGACCAACGAGGAGCTGCAATCCACCAACGAGGAACTCCAGACGATCAACGAGGAGCTGCGGGTGCGCTCAAGCGAGCTGGACCACGTCAACTCCTTCCTGGAGGCCATCCTGGGCAGCCTGCGCGGCAGCGTCATCGTGCTGGATGCCGACCTGCAAGTGCAGATCTGGAACGGGAGATCCCAGGGCCTCTGGGGCCTGCGCGCCGAGGAGGCGCAGGGCCGGAGCCTCCTGAGCCTGGACATCGGCCTGCCGGTGGAGGCCCTGGTCCCGGCGATCCGCGCCTGCCTCACCGGCGCGGGCGACCCGCAGGAGATGACGCTGCAAGCGCGCAACCGGCGCGGCAAACTCATCACCTGCCGCGTGCGCTTCACCCGCCTCGCGCCGATGAATGGTGCGGCCCAGGGCGTCATCCTGGTCGTGGAAGAGCAGTCGCCCGCCGACATAGAGAGCATCAGTCGTGCCTGAGATAGAGACCCCGAACCCAGACACTCCGAACACGGGAACCCAGAACACGGAGCCTCCAAACCAAGACGGCCCCCAGGCCGTGCGCTCCCCGGAGGCACAGTCGCGCGCCGACGGCCTCCGGAGGCGTTCGGGGGCGTCCCCGAGCCGGGGGCTGCTGCCGGACGCCCTGGAGGAGCTGAACGCGACCGTCGAGGAGCTGCGCGTCGCCGAGGAGGAGATGCGCGCCCAGAACGAGGAGCTGATGCAGACCCGCCTGCGCGTCGAGGCCGAGCGGCACCGCTACCAGGACCTGTTCGAATTCGCGCCCGAAGGCTACATCATCACCGACCGCGACGGGCGCGTCCTGGAAGCGAACCGCGCCGCCGCCGAGATGCTGGGCATCGCGCCGCGCTTCCTGAAAGGGCGCGGATTGGGCACCTCGGTCGCCCCCGAGGACCTGCCCGCCTACTCCGCCGCCCTGCGCGACGCCGACTCCCAGCCCCAGGAGCTGGCGGTGCGCCTGCGCCGCCGCCACGTCGGCCTGTTCCGCGCCGCCATCACCGTCGCCCACGTCGCCGCCCTGGGGGACCGGCCCACCACCCTGCGCTGGCTGGTCCGCGACGTTTCCGCCCGCCACGAGGCCGAGACCGCCCGGCAGGCCGACGCGGACCGGGAGCGGCGCACCGCCGAAGACCTGCGGCGCTTGCTTCTCCCCGCCCTCCCCGCCGCCGCGTTCGCCGGCCTGGCTGTGGAGGCGTTCATGCAGGCCTGGGAGGACGGCGCGGAGGTCGGCGGCGGCTTCTTCGACGCCTTCGCGCTGGGAGAGGGGGCTGTCGCCCTGGCGGCCGGCGTCGCCCTGGGCGGAGGCCTGGCTGCCGCCGCCCTGTCGGCCGAGTTCCGGTACGCCCTGCGCCTCCTCCTCCGCGAGAGCGGCCGCCCCGCGCCCGTTCTGGCCCGGCTGCACGAGGCCGCCTGCGCCGCCCAGCGCCTGGACGATGCGGGCGGCGACCGGAACGTCGCGGTGACACTTGCAGTCCTGGACACCCGGACCGGCGAAACCCTGCTGGCCTCGGCAGGCGGCGAGCCGGCGCTGCTCGTGCGCGCGGACGGCGCGGTCGAAACCTTCGCGGACGTGAACCCGCCGCTCGGCGTCCAGCCCGGCCTCCTCTACGCCGAGACACCCGTAACGCTGAACGCGGGCGACACGCTGCTCCTGACGGCGGGCCTGGCGGGGACGCCCGGCCTGGCCGAAACCGCTGCCGCGCGGCACGACGCCCCCCTCGGCGTCACGGCCCAGGCCGTGCTGGACGCGGTCCGGGCCGAGTCGGGCGGCGCGCTCGGGTCGGAGGTCTGCCTGCTGCTGGCGCGGCGGGAGGGGTGAGGCGAGGAGGGAACCCGGAGCCAAACCGCCGGTCCACGCGGAGGGACATCGGGGGATGACGCCGAAGGGAAAGAGGGCCGGGGAACGAGGGTCGGGTCCCCCGACCCCTACGGGGACGGTGTAGGGGCGCGGCAAGAGAAAGAGGGCGCGGCAAGCAGCGCCCCTACGAGGCCCTCCGGGCATCACGTTGTCCGAAGCACCGAAGGGGCGGCCCACCGGCGCAGCCGGCAATAGACCGGCCCTTCAGGGCCGGGGACTTCGAGGGCCGGGGGCTTCGGGGGGCCGGGAACACCACGCCCGTAAATATTCTCCGTCAGCGCCCTTGACAACCCCCATTCCTTGCGGGTAGACTTGCTTTGTGCGTGGCCTCGTAGCTCAGCGGATTAGAGTACTTCCCTCCGAAGGAAGGGGTCGCAGGTTCGAATCCCGCCGAGGTCACTCAGTTTTTCTCGTATCGCACCGCCAGAACTGCCCACCGCGCCCTGCGGCGGGCTTTCTTTTTGACGCTCTTTATCCTGTCCTTTCGACCACTTTTTAAGGAAACACCCATGCCCCAGTCCCCCGTCCTCATCGTCGGCTCCATGGCCCTGGACTCGGTCAAGACGCCCACCGGCGAAGTCAAAGACGCCCTGGGCGGCGCGGCGGACTACTCCGGCGTCGCCGCCTCGTTCTTCTCCCCCGTCCAGCTCGTCGGCGTGGTCGGCGGCGACTTCCCGCCCGAGCATCTGGAGTTCCTGAAGTCGCGCGGGATCGACCTCGCCGGGGTGCAGACGGTCACGGGCGGCAAGACCTTCCGCTGGGCCGGCTACTATGACTTCGACCTGAACATCGCTCACACGCTCGACACGCAGTTGAACGTCTTCGCCGACTTCCAGCCGTCCCTGCCCGAAAGCTACAAGAAGGCCAAGTACGTCTTCCTCGCCAACATCGACCCAGAACTCCAGCTCCAGGTGCTGACGCAGGTGGAGGCCCCGACTCTGACCGTCTGCGACACCATGAACTTCTGGATCGAGGGCAAGCGGGACGCCCTGGTCGAGGTCCTGAAGCGCGTGGACATCGCCTTCATGAACGACGCCGAGGCGCGGCAGCTCACCGGCAAGCTCTCGGTCATCAAGGCCGCCCGCGCCTTGCAGGAGATGGGGCCGAAGACGGTCATCATCAAGAAGGGCGAACACGGCGCGCTGCTGTTCAGCGGCGACTCGCACTTCGCCGCCCCCTCCTACCCTCTGGAGGACATCGCCGACCCGACCGGCGCGGGCGACTCGTTCGCCGGCGGCTTCATCGGCTACGTCGCCTCGCGCGAGGACACCAGCGTCGCGACGCTCAAGAAGGCGGTCGTCTACGGCAGCGTCATGGCCTCCTACAACGTCGAGGATTTCTCCCTGAACCGCTTGCGGACCCTGACCCAGCAGGACATCGCCTCCCGCTACCGTGCCTTCCAGGAGATCGCCCACTTCGAGGCGCTGGACGCGGCGTGACCCCCGGCATCGGGGGCGGGGAGGGCTGTATGTCCGCCGTCATCAGCCTGCTCGTCCCCTTCCTCTCCCTCCTCTACCCGCCCCGCTGCCTTGTCTGCCGGACGTTGGGCGAGGCGGGCCTGTGCGCTCCCTGCCTTGGCCGGTTTCTCCCTGTCGCCGCCCCGTTGTGCCCCACCTGCGGCCACTCGCTCGGCGACGGGGGCGGCTGCTTCAACTGCGCCGTCCGCCGCCCCGCCTACGACCGCGCCCGCGCCTTGGGCGCGTATGAGGGCGTCCTGCGCGCCGCCATCCACCAGTTCAAATACCGCGACCGCCCGCAGCTCGCCGCCCCGCTCGGATCGCGGCTCGCCGCCTTCGCCCACGCGAGTGCCCCGGCCCTGAACGGCCTGCGTTTCGACGCCCTGCTCCCCGTCCCGATCCATGCCGTCCGCCGGCGAGGGCGCGGCTACAACCAGTCCGAGCGGCTGGCCCGCGTCGTCGCCGGCGAACTCGGCCTGACGCTCCTCACGAACGCCCTCGTCCGCACCCGCGCCACCCGCCCCCAGGTCGGGCTGACCGCCGAGGCCCGCCGCACGAACCTGGCCGGCGCGTTCGCCGTCCGCCGCCCCGAGGCCGTCCTGGGGAAGACCCTGCTGCTGATTGACGACGTGGTGACGACCGGCAGCAGCCTCCACGAGTGCGCCCTGGTACTGAAAGCACACGGGGCGAAGGCAGTCTACGCCTTGACCCTGGCGGCGGGGTGACCCTCGCGCCGTGCCCGCCTGACACGGCCCGCCAGCACCGTCCCTCCGAGGCACAGCATCCCCAGCCCCACGAGGGCCGACGTGGACGCCTCGGGGACGGGCGCGGCGTTGGTGAGCGTGAACATCGCCGCGCCTGGTGCCACCTCGATGACATCGCCTGTCACGCTCTGGCCGTTTTGCAGCAGGCCCGTCAGCAGGTAGTCCGTGCCGCCGTAAAGCGTCTTGCCGCCGGGGTCGGGGGCGTAGGACAGGCCGCGCCCGATGAAGTTGAATCCGCCGGTCGTTTCGTCGAGGAAGGTCACGCCGTTTAGCTGCCCGAACGTGCCGCCGCTGACGTTGACGGTGCTGTGGTTGGAGCGGCTCAGGGCGGGGTTGATGTGGTACGGCTCGATGGCCCCGAGGTAGCTGCCGACCGAGCCGCCGCTGACGTTGACAGTGCTGGAGTCGAAGCTCCACAGCTCGTCGCTGATCGAGCCGCCGCGCATGTTGAAGACACTGGCGGTATTGATCTGCACGATGCCGTCAATCGAGCCGCCGCTGACGAGGTTGACGGTCGGGCTGAACGGGGGGCTGCCGCTGCTGTCGGAGCTTCCGACGAACACATCGCTGGTGATGGCGTAGTTGATGGTGGTGTCGAAGTTGAGCTGGGTCGCGGCGGCGGGCCGGGCGGCCAGTCCGAGGGCGGTCAGTGTCGCCAGCCCCAGGAGCGGGGCGAGGCGGGTGAGGCGCTGTGTGCTGTGCATGTCGAGGGTCCCTTTCGTCCTGTCTGCCGAAGGCGTCGGAATGGCGTGGAAGTACCGCTCGGAGGAAGATGCGTGGTCGCCTGCTACAAGCAGCAGTATACCCGAATAGGCTGATTTTACGAATGGGATGAGAAGGATGAATACTCTCAAGGCATCAACTACCCGCCGCGAACACTTGAGGCAGGCGCAGACCGCCCTCGCGCAGTATGCCCTCGGTCCCGCCACGCTCACCTTTCAGGGTGACGCGGAAAACACCACCTTCCGCGTCCACACCACAGAGAGCGGCGCGCGGTTCCTGCTGCGGCGGCACAAGCCGGGACAGCAGACCCACCACACTGAGATCTTTTTGCGCTCCGAAATGGAATGGCTGGCGGCGATCCGCGCAGACACGGACATCACCGCGCCCGGCCCCATCGCCAACCTGGACGGAGGCTGGGTGACGGACACCAACGGCGCTCTGTGGACGCTGACGGTCTGGGTCGAGGGCCTGTTTCTGACAGACCAACGCGCGCCCTCCCGCGCCCTCCGGGCGGGCGAAACGCTGGCCCGCCTGCACCGACACGGCGAGACATGGACACGGACGGCGGGCTTCGCGCGCCCGCGCCATGACGAGCAGGCTTTGAACGAACACCTGGACGCCTATCGCCTTGCCGCCGCTTCGGGGCTGCTGACGGCCGGCGATCTTGCCGTCATCGAGGCCGCCGGAGAGCGCGTATCAGCGGCGATGAGGGAAGTTAGCGAAGCGCGGACGGACTTCGGCCTGATTCACGGCGATTTCCACAACCGTAATTACCTGTTTCATCGCGGCGAAGTGCGCCCGATAGACTTCTCGCTCTGCGGCGACGGCTACTATCTGGCCGATCTAGGATACGCCTTGTGCGGCCTCCACCACCGGAGCGAGGGCTTGGCGGGTTATCAGAGCATCCGCCCGCTGCCCTCGCTGCATCTGACGCTCATCGAGACGTTCATGGTGTCCGGCATCCTCGGCGAGACGGCGTTCCACATGAAGCAGGCACACCAGCAGGGGCGGCCGTTCGACCATCCGACGTGGCTGATCGACAGCCTGCGGGACAAGTTCTTGCAGGGCGAGTACTTCCTGACGGATTGGTAGGCGGGCCAATGCTTCAGTGGCTCATATGACGATCTGGTCGCCGCGCTGGTTAGTAGATGACGCAGCGTTTTACCTACCGGCAGTTCCCTCCACGAGTGCGCGCTGGTTCTGAGGTCCAATGGCGCAAAGTTCGTTTACGCGCTGACGCTGGCGGCGGGTTAACGCCATGAAAAACGGTGAGGCCATCTTTGACATGGCCGGGGTGGGTGTGGACAACATGGCACTCCTCGTCGCGGGCAGTGGCACACCCAAGCCCCATTCAGACACGGACGGGACCGCGACCACTCCCGCAAAAATGAGGTTGACAGCGGCTTGCTTGCCTGGTACAATGGCGGGCGGCAAACATAAGTTTGCCACGTTGAAACAAGGAGCCGCTGATGAAACTCGCCAACATCCGCCTGCCGGTCCAATACATTAAGACCTCACTCTGTCTGCTCACCCTCGTCTGTGCGTCGAGCAGCGGGATGACCCACGCGGCCCCGCAGTCGCTCTCGACGGTACAGTTCCTCGTCGGCGATTGGGCGGGAGGCGGCGGCACTGATGCGGGGCGGGCGCAGGGCACATCTTCAATCAAGCCCGACCTCGGCGGGCACGTCTTGGTACGGCGCGACCACACGGAGTTCCCCGCCGCGAAGGGGCAGCCCGCCGCGTCAATGGACGCTCTGATGCTGATCTACTCTTCCCCGACGGATGGACGCTTGCACGCCACCTACACGGATAGCGGTGGGCACGCCATCCAGTATACGGCAGCCCATGTCGAGCCGGGCCGCCGAGTCGAGTTCGACAGCGATGCCTCACCCAATGCTCCGACGTTCCGCCTCACCTACGCGATCACGGGGCTTAAGGATCTAGAAATCAGGTTTGAAATGGCCGCCCCCGGTACGCCGTCGGTATTCCATCCTGTGGCGGTGGGGACGCTGAGACGGGTACGGAAATGAAACGTGGAGGGGCTTCGCCTGCGAGGGCCTACCTCTGCGCGAGCGCTTCGGGGAAAGGGATCAGCGCCCCCGCTGCCGCATGATCTCGAAGGCGATGACGGCGGTGGCCGAGGCTGTGCCCAGCGAGTGCATCATGGGCCGCCCGTAGGGGATACGCAGCTTTAGGTCGGCCTGGTCCAAGAACGACCGGGTGATGCCGCGCTTCTCGCCGCCAATCAGCAGGAACAGCGGGGCGGAGAGGTCGGCCTCATAGAGCGATACGCTGCCGCGCTCGTCGGTGGCACAGGCGACGGCCAGCCCCCGCGCCCGGAAGAAGGCGGCGGCTTCGGCGGCGGTGTCGGCGAGCGCGGTGGGGATCAATTCGGACGCCCCCGCCGAGGCGCGGGCGACGGTCCCCGCCGCCGACAGCCAGTTCCGGGGCCGCAGGACCAGCCCGTCCGCCCCGGCGGCATAGAGGGCGCGGACGGACGCGCCGAAGTTGAAGGGGTCTTCCACGCCATCAATCATGGCGACGAAAGCGGGCACCTTCCCTGCGGCCAGCGTCTCCAAAGCGGCGAAGCGGTACGGGCCGACGCGGGCCAGAACGCCTCCGTGAGTCCGCCCCCCCGCCTGCGCCCCGATGGTCTCCTCGGAGAGCCGTTCCACGGGCACACCCGCCACCCGCGCGAGCCGTTCCAATTGCCGCGTCTGCCCGTCGCTCTTGCCTTCGCGCAGGAGCAGGCCGTGGACGGCCCGGTGGCCGCCTTCCAGCGCGGCACTGACGGAGATGAAGCCTTCCAGCAGGGCGTCTTCGGCGGGGGCAGGGTCAGAGGTCTGTTCGTCGCACTGTTCCGAGGTTTGTTCGTCGGGCATGGGGCCATTGTACCCGCACGGGAGGGCGGACACAAAAAGAAGCCGCGACTCTCGTCGCGGCCCGGTAAAAGGGGATGAGCAATGGGAGGTCTTTCGACCTTAGCCACACCTCTATTATGGTGGGGGCAGGTTAAGAGGACGTTAAGAGGCGGTTAAGGTTGTGTTAAGGTTTAGGAGGCCCCCACCCCCCGCCCCTCCCCCGCAAGCGTGAGAGGGGAGCATGACAAAAAGGGAAGTTTTTCCTGGAGGCTCCCCCTCCGCCCTTCATCTGACTCCCCATCTCCCGCTTGCGGGGGAGGGGCGGGGGGTGGGGGTCCGCTCCCCTCAGATTGACTTTGCCCGCCGCCGTGTGCTACACTTGCCCTGTCATGCCTCACCCTACCGACCTCTCGAATATGGACCTCTCGATTGACCAGCAGATGGAGCGGATCGCGCGCGGCACCTTCGACATCGTGCCGAAGAGCGAACTGAGGGCCAAGCTGGAGAAGTCGGCCCGCGACGGCAAGCCGTTATTGGTCAAGCTCGGCCTGGATCCGACCGCGCCCGACATCCATCTGGGCTTCGCCGTCGTCCTCCGCAAACTGCGGCTGTTCCAGGATTTAGGCCACGTCGTCGTCATCATCATCGGCGACTATACGGCGCTCATCGGCGACCCATCGGGGCGCTCTACGACCCGGCCCATGCTGTCTACGGAGGAGATCGAGGCCAACGGCAGGACTTACGTCGAGCAGCTTGCTAAAGTCCTGGACCGCGAGAAGACCGTCGTCCGTTTCAACAGCGAGTGGCTGGGGAAACTTAGCTTTGCCGAGTTGGTCGGGCTGGCCTCCAAGATGACCGTCGCCCAGGTCATGCAGCGCGAGGACTTCAAGAACCGCTTCGACGCCGGTCAGCCCATTGGACTACACGAACTCTTGTACCCCCTCGCCCAGGCTTATGACAGCGTCGCCATCGCGGCGGACGTCGAGATGGGCGGACAGGACCAGACCTTCAACAACCTGGCGGGCCGTGCCCTACAAAAGGAGATGGGCCAGGAGGCGCAGGTCGTCCTGCTGATGCCGCTCCTGGTCGGCCTGGACGGCGTCAAGAAGATGAGCAAGTCGCTCGGCAACTACGTCGGCATCTCGGAGCCGCCCGCCGAGATGTTCGGCAAGCTGATGTCACTGAGCGACCCGCTCATGCCGACCTACTACGAGCTTTGCACCGACGTCCCGATGGACGAGGTGGCCGCCCTGACCGATGCGGGCCGGACGCACCCGCGCGAGGCGAAGAAGCGGCTGGCCCGCGAGGTCATCACGCTCTACCACGGTGCCGAGGCGGCCCAGGCCGCCGATGACGAGTTTGAGCGGGTCCACAAGCAGCACGAGGAACCCGAAGACATGCCCGAAGTGGCCGTGCCGGACAGCATCTGCGACGCGGCGGGCCACGCGCGCGTCACCGCCCTGCTGGTCGCGGCGGGCCTGGCCCCGTCGTCCGGCGAGGCCAAGCGCCTCATCGCCCAGGGCGGCGTCAGCATAGACGGCGAGAAGGTCGCCGACCCCGCCGGAACGATCCTGATCCGGTCCGGGCAGGTCGTCAAGGTCGGCAGGAACCGCTTCGCGCGGCTCATCGCGCCGGTCGGAGCCTAGCCCCGAGGAAACCGCATGGCCGAAACACAGACACAACCTAACCCAGCCGCACTCGCCCCATCACCGACGCTCGGCGTGCCTTCCGTCCTGGTGGAAGACCCCGCCGCGCACCCGCCGACGGACCCGGTCCTGTTCGAGTCGGAGATGAACCCGCACCTCGACGCCCTCTACCGGAACGCCCTGCGGCTGACCGGCAACCCCAACGACGCCGAGGACCTGCTGCAAGACACCTACCTGCGCGCCTACCGGTTTTTCTACCAGTATCAGCCGGGAACGAATGCCAAGGCGTGGCTGTTCCGAATCATGAACACGGTTTTCCTGAACGACTACCGGCGCAAGTCCCGGCAGGGCGAAACCGTCTCCTATGATGGCCTGGAAGATTTTTATCTTTACAACCGTCTGACCGAAGACGGCGTCGGCGGCCTGGGCGGGGATCACCCCGAAACCGAGAACCCGGAAAAGGCGGTCCTGGAGAAGCTCGACATCGAGGTGATCACGCGGGCGATCCAGGCGCTGCCGCCGGAGTTCCGCGACACGGTCGCCCTGGCGACCCTGGAAGAGCTTTCGTATCAGGAGATCGCGGACACTTTAGAGATCCCCGTCGGCACCGTCCGCTCGCGCCTGTCGCGCGGGCGGAAGCTGTTACAGCGCGCCCTGTGGGAGTACCTTAACGGAGAAGAGACTCGTGGATGAGCCGAAACATGACCGGTCCGAGAACGACCCGGCCGACGATCCCAAAATGGACAAGGCGATGATGCAGCGGGCGAAAGAGGCTTTGGACTGCATCCAGGCCGACTACTACTCGTGCGAGGAGGCCGTCAAGCGGCTCAACGAATACCTCGACCACGAGATGTCGGGCGCGGAGCGGGATGTAGTGCTGAAGCACCTGGAGATCTGCCGCCCCTGCCTGCGCCGCTTCACTTTCGAGAAGACATTGGTCGTGTCCCTGCGCCAGAAGGTCACCTTGCTCTGCGCCCCGACCGCCCTGCGCGAGAAGCTGTACGTCCTGCTGCGCGACCACGAATAGACTTCCCTTCAGGGGGAACATAAGCCGCCCGGCCACAAGCCGGGCGGCTTTTTCGTGCGTGGCGGCTGAGGCAGCGCACCGAGTTTTGAGGCAGACGGGAGCGGGTAGACAGTGCAGGAGACGACGATCAGATTTCTCGCGGAGGAGGAGCCCATGGAACAGCAGATACCACTCAGCGCCAATGCCCGCGCCGACGACCCGCAGGCCGACGCGGCGCGGGATGACGGCACGCACGAGGTCGCCGCAGACCTCGCCTACAAGCGGCTCGCCATCGTCAACGTCGCCTTTTATGGCCTGCCCGGCGCGGGAGATCGGGGTTGGGTGCTGATTGATGCCGCCCTGCCGGGCACGGCCGGCCAGATCGCACGGGCCGCCGCCGAGCGGTTCGGCCCGGACGTGCGCCCCGCCGCAATCATCATGACACACGGGCACTTCGACCACAACAGCGCCCTGGAGGAGCTTGCCGAGCGCTGGGACGCGCCGGTTTACGCCCACGAATTAGAACGGCCCTACCTCGACGGCCGCGCGGCCTACCCGCCGCCGGACCCCAGCGTGGGGGGCGGCCTGATGGCCCTGCTCTCGCCGCTCTACCCGCGCGGGCCGGTCAACGTCGGCAGCCGCCTCCACGCCCTGCCTTCTGATGGCAGCGTGCCGTTCATGCCGGGCTGGACCTGGCTGCACACGCCCGGCCACGCGCCCGGCCACGTCTCCCTCTGGCGCGAGTCGGACCGTTCGCTGATCGTCGGGGACGCCTTCATCACGACCGCCCAAGAGTCGGCTTATGCGGCGGCCACCCAGGAGCCGGAGCTGCACGGCCCGCCGATGTACTTCACGCCGGACTGGCAAGCGGCCAAGTCGTCGGTGGAACGCCTGGCCGCCCTGGAACCGGAGATCGCCGTCACCGGGCATGGCCGGGCGATGCGCGGGGCCGAGATGCGCGCCGCTCTTCATGCATTAGCCCGCGACTTCGACCGCATCGCCGTCCCCGACCACGGTAAATACGTCCTGCACCCGGCAAATGTTGCCAGCGGGAACGCCTATGTGCCGGCGGACAAATAGGACGACAAGCTGACACAAGAAAGCCACCCCACCATCGGGTGGGGCGGCTTCTACCGCTTTTGCTCGGCCTAGTTGTCCGCGAACGGGTCGTCCATGTCATCGTCCGGCGGCGGCTGGTTGCGAGAAGCCGGCCGGGCCGGGGCGCTGGGCGCGGGCCGGGCGGGAGCCGCCGACGCGCGTTGGGGTGCGGCCTGGGTGCGAGCCGGGGCCGGGGCCGGAGCGGCGGGAGCATCGAAGGCGTCATCGCCGCCGTCGGAGTATTGCTCGCGGCCGCCTTGATTGTAGCCTCCCCCGCCGCCCTGGGCGCTGCTGCGATTGTAGCCGCCGCCCCCACCGCCGCCCTGCGCGCCTTCCTCGCCCTCCTTGGGCCGGTCCAGCGACTTCAGGTTGTCCACGACGACTTCGGTGTCGCGCCGCTTCTCGCCGGTCTGCGTGACGTACTCGCGCACCTGGAGCCGGCCTTCGACAAGGACCAGACGGCCTTTGCCGAGGTAGTTGGCGGCGTACTCCGCCGACTGACGCCAGGCGACGATGCTGAAGAAGTCGGCCTGCTTCTCCTGGCCGTTCGTGCGGGCCTCGGCGGACATCGGGCGGTTGACCGCCATGCGGAACTGCGTGACGGCGATGCCGCTGGGGGTGTACTTGAGTTCGGGGTCGCTGGCCAAGCGGCCCACCATGATGACGCGGTTAAAGTCCATTCTCTTCTCCTCTACTCACTATACCAATGCTGATCTCGGGACTTGCCTGATCTCAGGGCTTGCGCTCGATCGGCTTGCGCCGGAGGCGCGGGGGTCAGGCCGCCGCTTGCAGAGGCTCGGACGCCTCGGCGACAGTGGCGGTCTCGGTCGTGGCCGAGGCCACGGACGGGGTTTCGGCGACCGGGGCAGGCTCCGCGATGGGGGCCGCCGGTGCGGCGACGGGTGCGGGGGCGGCGACCGAGGCGGGCGCGGCCTGCTGCTGCGGCTGGGCCTGCGGGCGGGCGGGCATCCCGTTCATGATGGGCGTCGCGCCCTCCTCGTCGTCGCGGCGGACGATCAGGAAACGGATCTGGTCTTCGCTGATCTGGAAGATGCGGCGCAGTTCGGCCTCGACGGCGGGCTTGGCCTCGAACTGCATGATGACATAGATGCCCTCGGTGCGGCCCTTGATCTCGTAAGCGAGCCGGCGCCGCTCCCAGACATCGATGGTCCCGACGACGCCGCCGCCGGCTTCGACGATGCCCGAATACTTGGCCTTGATGGCCCCGATCTGCTCGTCGCCGAGTCCGGGGTCCACGATGTAAACCGCCTCGTAAGGCTGCGTGATGGCGATGGATGGCATAAGATGCCTCCTCTCTCTGGTCTTGGATTTTTGGCCCCCCGTGTCTCGCCAAAGACGGAAGGGCAGAGAGGAACGATAAACCAGAAATCTGAAAATCTGGTCTTGTTCAACAATCGGACTATTATAGCACGCGGCGGGGCAAAAAGACAACCCACCAACTGGGGCCTCGCGACAACAATCCAGGCTACTGGATCGTGTCCGCGTGCAATCACGCCGCCTGGCGCGACCTCCGGTGGGACGTGATGACGAACGCCCGCCGGATCTCGACATGGGCGGCTTGGATGCTGCCCGTCTCCGACAGCGCGTGCTCCACGGGGGTGACCGCCTCGGTCACGCCCTCGACGAAAGGCTCGCTCGTGGTGAGCGGGACGATGCGGCAAGTTCCGTCCACTGCTCCGGGGTCAGGTACGGCTCGAAGCCCGCGATGAGGTGCCCGATGCCCGCCCGACTCGATGTGAGCCACGGGGCGGCGGCGACAACGTCCCACCTCCCCGGCGTTTCCTCCTGCTCGAACAGGCCGAAAAGGATAAAAGGACCATGCTGTTCGGCCATTGCCTCTTCCGCGCGCTGTAGGTTTTCCGCTAGTGTTCTGGTGTTGAAACTCAGAGTAGCGGCATTCTCAGTGAGGACGAGTGAGGACGAGTGATTGAAATCACTCGCTGACATCGGATTTGTCCAGGGGACAAGGGAACCGAATGAGGCCGGACACCCGCCTAGCCTCCTCTTACTCCCGTTTACTCCCGTCTTCTGTCCCCTGGACAGGTCCGGCGGCAGCGAGTGATTTCAATCACTCGTCCTCCTTGCCTTTCCAATGCCGTCAGTATAACACAGAACAAGCCCCCCGCCGTTGACAACGGCGGGGGGAACGTGATAGAATAAGCCCGGACGATGATCCAGACAGGACGGCGAGGACCAGGCAGGGGCAACGGCGTCTCTTCCGGCTCCCCAAGCCCCAGGCGGGCGCGGGGCGGGAGGGCGTTTTTTTGTGCGTAGCCTCCCGCTTTCACGCACACTTTTACGCACGGCCCCTGCACTTTTGCGGGCCGCCTGCCGAACATCGGAGTGTGGAAAAGAAACCGACCCTTGAAATCGTCACCTATCCTTCCCCTTCAGCGCGGAACTCTGAGCAGAAGTTTGAATCGGATCGAGGAGCCAGCATGAAACATGTAGACCTGGTCGTCATCGGCAGCGGGCCGGCGGGCCAGAAGGCCGCCATCCAGGCCGCAAAGCTCGGCAAGAGCGTCAGCCTCATCGAGCGCAACCGCATCCTGGGCGGGGCCTGCACCCACACCGGCACCATCCCCAGCAAGGCACTGCGCGAGGCGGTCCTGCACCTGTCCGGCATCCAGCAGCGCGGCTTCTATGGCGACCGCGACAGCCGCAGCGGGCGGCCAGAGATCACCATCGAGGACCTGATCGCGCGCGGCCAGCAGGTGATCCGCACCGAGATGGAGGTCATCCGCGAGCACATGGTCCGCAACGAGGTCGAGATCCTGTGCGGCGAGGCCCGCTTTGAAGACCCGCACACCCTGCGGATCAGCCACCAGCACTCCTCGGAGGTGCTGGAAGCCGACAACGTCGTCATCGCCACCGGCACCGTCCCGGCCCGCCCGCCCGGCATCCCCTTCGACAGCGAGCGCGTGCTGGACAGCGACAACCTGCTGGAGCTGAACCACCTGCCCAAGAGCATGATCATCGTCGGCGGCGGCGTCATCGGGACGGAGTACGCCTGCATGATGGCGACGCTGGGCGTGCGCGTCATCCTGACCGAAGCGCGGCCGTCTCTGCTCGACTTCGTGGACTCCGAAATCAGCGAGGCCCTCCAGTACCGGATGCGGGCGATGGGCGTCACGCTGCGCCTGGGCGAGCGGGTGGACGAGATCCGCGTCCAGCCCGACGGGCTGGTGCAGGCTACCTTGCAGTCCGGCAAGCACTTAAGGGCCGACACCCTCCTCTACTGCATCGGGCGGCAGGGGACGACGGAGAAGTTGGGCCTGGAGAACGTCGGCCTGGTCCCGGACAACCGGGGGCGGCTGAAGGTCAACGCCGACTACCAGACCGACGTGCCGCACATCTACGCGGTCGGCGACGTCATCGGCTTCCCGGCCCTGGCCTCCACCTCGATGGAGCAGGGCCGCCGCGCCTCCTGCCACATGTACGGCGAGCCGACCACGTCCCTGCCCGAGCTGTTCCCGCTGGGCATCTACGCCATCCCCGAGATCTCCATGGTGGGCCGGACCGAGGCGCAGCTCACGGCCGACGGCATCCCCTACGAGGCGGGCGTCGCGCAGTACCGCGAGATCGCGCGCGGCCAGCTCCTGGGCGACGAGGTGGGCATGCTGAAGCTGCTGATCCACGAGAAGACGCGCCAGATATTAGGCGTCCACGCCATCGGGACGGGCGCGACCGAGCTGATCCACATCGGCCAGGCGGTCATGGCCTTCAAGGGCACCGTGGACTACTTCATCAACAACGTCTTCAACTACCCCACCCTCGCCGAGTGCTACAAGGTGGCCGCCCTGAACGGCTCCAACAAGCTGCGGATGCTCTGGAACGGCGGCGACGAGGACGACACGGAGATTGATCTGAGGGCAAGCCCGGACGCCGCGCCGCTGAAGATCGCGGCGTGAACGTGAAACCGCGTTCCCGGCCCCGAAGGGCCGGGCTACTCCTGAATGAAAGCCGCTCCGGGGTTGGGAACAACACCGTATTCAGGCCGTAGGGGCGAACCTTGTGTTCGCCCCTCTTTTTCTGTTCGCCCCTCTTTTTCTGTTCCCTCCTCAGTCACAGAGCGGCTTTCATTCCGCAGTAGGCCGGCACTTCAGAGTCGGCACTTCAGAGTCGGCACTTCAGAGTCGGCACTTCAGAGTCGGCACTTCAGGCCCCACCGAACCCGTCGGCGGGGCTTTTCGCCGCCTCCCTCCTCCCCTAGCCGGCCCCCCCTCAAGTTTACTCCGCCCCTGCCGATACTAGGGGGGAAGGAGCGCGTAGAAATGCCTAAAAAGATACTGATTACCGATGATGCGCTGTTCATGCGTGTCACCCTGAAAAATATGCTCACCGCGAACGGCTATGAGGTGGTCGGCGAGGCCGTCAACGGCCAGGACGCGGTGGAGAAGTACGCCGCCTGCCGGCCCGACCTCGTCCTGATGGACATCACCATGCCCGTCATGGACGGCATCGCGGCGACGCGGGCCATCAAGGCGTCCGACCCGGCCGCCAAGGTCATCATGTGTACGGCCATGGGCCAGAAGAACATGGTCGTGGAAGCCATCCAGGCGGGGGCGAAAGACTTCATCGTCAAGCCCTTCAAGACCGATGACATCCTGTGCCGCATCCAGAAGCAGATCGGTTAAGGAGAAGCCCATGAAGGTGGAATACGTCAACCCGTTCGTCCAGGCCTCCTTCTCCGTTCTGGAAATGGTGCTGGGCGTCGCCCCCGTTAAGGGCCAGCTCGCCGCCCAGCCGACCATCTTCACGAGCCAGCAGTGTAACGTCGTCTGTGGGGTCACCGGCGAGGTGCAGGGGCAGGTCATCTACGGCATGTCCCTGACCACGGCGGACCGGATCGCCTCGGCCATGCTGGGGCAGAAGATCAAGAGCTTCGACGCTCTGGCGGCCAGCGCCATCGGCGAACTGGGCAACATGATCAGCGGCAACGCCATGCAGCACCTTTCGGAAGCCGGCTGGGTCTGCGACATCACGCCGCCGACGATCATGCGCGGCACCAACGTCCAGATTAGCACGATCTCCATCCCCGCCATCGTCCTGCCGCTGACCCTGGAGCAGGGCGAACTCTCGATCACCATCGGCCTGCAAGGCCGGAAGTAGCAACGCGAGAAACACGATGAACTGGTTCTACAACCTCAAGACCGCCCGCAAATTCGCCCTGGCCTTCGGCCTCTGCCTCGCCTGCGCCGCCCTTGTCGGTGTTGTCGCCATCACGCGCATGGCACAGATGAACAAAGTGAGCGATGGCCTCATCACCGACGCTATCCCCAGCGACCTGAACTGCGGCCAGATGCTCTTCCACGTCACCCGCCTCCGCCAGCTCCAATACCGGCACCTGGTCACCCAGGATGCGGAGGGCATGGCCACCGTCGAGGGGATGATGCAGAAGGAACAGCAGGACATGGACGCCACGCTCGACGACTACGGCAAGAGCATCGACGGCGAAGAAGACAGGCACAACTACGAGAACGTCAAGGCAGACTGGGCGGCCTACCTCCAGTCGCAACAGGAGTTCCTGCCACTCAGCCGTGCCAACCGGCTCAAGGAAGGGACGGCGCTCCTCGGCGGCCCGATGCTGGCACAGTTTGACACCCTGCACGGGCATGTCGACGTGATGGTGGACTACAACAAGCACTACGGCGAGGTCCTCGGCCGGCAGGCGGTCGCCTCCTACGCCGCGGCGCGGGCGACCATCATCGGCCTGCTCGCTCTGACCGTCCTGCTCGGCACGACGGTCGCCGTCCTCATCACCCGCTACATCACCGAGTCGATGGCGCAGGTCTCCGGGCGCATCGGCACGCTCAACACCATCTGCATCACCAACCTCAGCAGCGCCATCGCCGCCATGGAGCGGGGGGACCTCACCGCCGGGATCGCCACCGGCACCAAGCCCCTGGACAGCATTTCCAGGGACGAGTTCGGACAGCTCGCGCTGACCTTCAACACGATGCTGTTCCAGATGCAGGCCGCCATCGCCTCCTTCCGCAACTCCCAGGCCGCGCTCAGCAGCCTCATCCACCAGATGCAGGACTCCGCCCAAAGCGTCACCCGTACCGCCGACGCCCTGGTCGGCACCTCCCAGCAGATCGGGGCAGCCACCGAGGAGATCGGCGCGGCCATGAGCGAGGTCGCCCAGGCCTCCGAGCAGTCCGCCAAGGGCGCGAGCGAGATCGCCCAGGGCAGCAGCAGTCAGGCCACCTCCATCACGGCGGGGGCGGAACAGATCAGGGGATTGGTCGCCGCCGTCCGGGGCGTCACCCGCGACGCCGAGGCCGCCACCCTCTCCACCACCCAGGCCACCGAGACCGCCACGGCGGGGGCGAGGGCCGTCGAGCAGAGCGTGGAGGGCATGCAGCGCATCCACCAGTCCGTCGCCCAGTCGGCCAAAGTCATCCAGTCGCTGGGCGCGACCTCGGCCCAGATCGGCGGCATCGTCCAGACCATTGATGAGATCGCCGGCCAGACCAACCTGCTGGCCCTGAACGCCGCCATCGAGGCGGCGCGAGCCGGGGAGGCGGGGCGCGGCTTCGCCGTGGTTGCCGACGAGGTCCGCAAGCTCGCCGAGCGCTGCACGGCGGCCACCAAGGACATCGGGGCCTTGATCGGCGAGATCCAGAGTCAGACGGCCCAGGCGGTGACGGCGATGGAGGCCGGCACGCGGGAGGCGTCGGCCGGGACTCAGCTCGCCGGGGAGGCGGGCGGGGCCTTGGAGCGCATCCAGGCGGTCGTGCAGGAGATGTCGGGGCGCGTGCTTGCGATCAGCGCGGCCTCGGAGGAGATGAACGCGGCGGCCCAGGAGGTCTCGCAGACGATCAGCGAAGTGGCCGCCGTGGTGGAGGAAAGCAGCGCCGCCGCCGAGGAGATGTCGGCGTCCGCGGAGCAGGTGTCCGCCTCGGTGCAGACGGTGGCGGCGACGACGGCACAGCAGGGTTCGGCGGTGGAGGGCCTGGTGACGACGGCGGGGGATCTGTCGGGCGTCGCGCGGACCCTCTCGGACCTCGTGGCGCAGTTCAAAGTCGAGGGCGTGAGCGCCGACGCACCCGGAGCGCGGCCAGCGCTGACGCTGCGGAAAGTGGCCTGAGTGGAAAGTGGCCTGAGCGGCCCCAGGAGAAGGAACATGACGGCAGTTCTAGAGAGGCCCGGCACCGACCGGGCGGGCGAAGGCCAAACGGCCGCCGGACCCGAGCGGCAGGTGGTCGCGCTGCACCTGGGCGACGAGATCTATGGCGTGGACATCGCCAGCATCCACACGGTGCTGACGCCCCAGCCGATCACGCCGATCCCGAACGTGTCCCCGGACATCAAGGGCGTGATGAACCTGCGCGGGCGCATCCTGCCGGTCCTGGACCTGCGGGCGCGCTTCGGACTGCCGCCGCTGCCCGAGGACAGACAGAAGTCCACGCGCATCGTGATCGTCGAGGACGCCGGCCTGACGGCGGGGCTGGTCGTGGACTCGGTCTCCGAAGTCCTGCGGCTGCCGGCGGGCAGCGTCGAGCCGCCCTCCGCCCTGCTCGGGTCCGCAGACCTGCGCTGCCTGGCCGGGATCGGCCGCGTGCCGGCCGGCCGGCGCAAAGAGGACGACAAGCCGGGCCAGGAGCGGCTGCTGCTGCTGCTGGACGTGCCTCAGACGCTGAAGGCCATGGGGATGACCGCGGCGGGCGAAGGCGTCGCCGCCGATTGACGGGAAGACGGGGAACCATGACACCCTCACAGACCGCCGCCAAGCCGCCGATCCGCGTCCTTGTGGTGGATGACTCGGCGTTCATGCGGAAGATGGTGGCCGAGATCCTGGGGCGCGATGCCGGCCTGTGCGTCGTCGGCCTGGCCCGCGACGGTGCGGATGGCCTGGCCAAGATGGAGTCGCTCCAGCCGGACGTCATCACGCTGGACGTCGAGATGCCCGTCCTGGACGGCTTCGGCGCGCTGGCGGAGATCATGCGCCGCCGCCCGACTCCGGTCCTGATGCTGTCCTCTCTGACCCACGCAGGGGCGGACGCCACCCTGCGCTGCCTGGAACTCGGGGCGGTGGACTTCGTCGGCAAGCCGTCCGGCTCGATCTCCCTGGACATCGAGAAGGTCGCGGGCGAGTTGATCGCCAAGGTCAAGGCGGCGGCGGGGGCGCGGCTGGACCGCCGCCCCGCTTCCGGGAGGGCAGGCCCCCAGTGCCCGCTTGAGGCCCCGCGCGCCCCGGAAGTCCCGCGCCCTGCCCTGACGCCCCGGCCGGCCTCCGCCGAGAGGCCCGCCGTCCTCGTCATCGGTGCGTCCACCGGTGGGCCGCGCGCGCTGCAAACGCTCGTCCCCGCCCTTCCCGCCGACCTCGGCGTGCCCATCGTCATCGTCCAGCACATGCCGGCGGGCTTCACGGCCTCGCTCGCGCGCCGCCTGGAACAGACCTCGCCGTTCGAGGCCCGCGAGGCCGCCGACGGGGACCGGCTCCGGCCCGGCCTGATCCTGGTCGCGCCGGGCGGACGCCACTTGCAGTTCACGGCGGGCGGGGTGGTACACCTGACCGACGACCCGCCCGTCCACGGCGTCCGGCCCGCCGTGGATGTCACGCTGGCTTCGCTCGCCCCGCTGTACGGCGCGCGCCTGCTGGCCGTCCTGCTGACCGGCATGGGTCGGGACGGCGCGCGCGGCCTGAAGCTGGCCCAGGACCGGGGCGGGCAGACGTTGGCCGAGGACGAGACCACCTGCGTCGTCTACGGCATGCCCAAGGCCGCCTTCGACCTGGGGGCCGTCGGTGCCCTGCTGCCGCTCCCCGCCCTCGCCCCCGCCATCGCGCGGGCCTGCGGGAAGTGAGAGCGTAAGGGGGATCTTCGCACGGGGCTGAACCCCGTGCTGTGAAAAAGCAACTCCCCGCCTTTCACTCCGCTCTGGAGCGGAGCGACTAGGAGGCGCGGGCAGAGGAGGCGAACAGGAACATCCTCACCCGCGAAGGCGGGGGCTTGCACTTTTACAGCACGGGGGTTCAGCCCCGTGAAACGGCGACCTCTACACACTACAAGATGAACACGAAGAGCAACACGAAACACACGGGAAACACACGATGACCAACCCAGACATGTCCCAATACCTGGACGTTTTTCTCGACGAGGGCCGCGAACAGCTCGTCCTCCTGGAGTCAAACATCTTGGAGATGGAGCGCGGCAACCACACCCCGGAGATGCTGCAAACCCTGTTCCGGGCGGCCCACACGCTCAAAGGCTCCAGCCGCGCGATGGGCTTCCTCGCCATCGGCGACCTGACGCACGAGATGGAGAACATCCTGGATGCCCTGCGCCTGGACCAGCTCCAGGTCAGCACCCCCATCGTCAATGCCCTGCTGGACTGCCTGGACGCCCTGGGTGCGCTCGTAGACGCGGTCGGCCAGTCCGGGACCGACACCGGCGTCCCCGACAAGGACATCCCCGCTCTCGTCGCCCGGCTCGACGCCCTGCGGACCGCCCCGAGCGCGGCGGACTTGCCGGACGCCAGCGCGCCGCTTGCCGCGCCCTCTTCTCCCGATGCGCCCTCTTCCGGCACCTTTCCCCTGGCCGCGCACGAACAGGAGGCCGTGGACGCCGCCCGTGACGCCGGGCTGGGCCTCTATCAGATATACGTCACGCTTTCGCCGGACTGCCTGATGAAGTCGGTCCGCGCCTGGATGGTCCTGTCCGCCCTGGAACCGCTCGGCACCGTCCTGGCCGCAGACCCCGCCGAGGATGCCCTGGAAGAAGAGCAGTTCGACCGATCCTTTCAACTGCTGTGTGCCAGCAGCGCCGCAGGCGACACGCTCCAGGCCGCCCTGAGCGGGGTGTCCGAAGTGGAGTCCGCCGCCGTGCAGCTGTGGCAGGCCGAGGGTGCCGCGTCCTCCTCCCTGTTATCCTCCTCCCTGTTATCCTCCCCGCCGGCAGCGTTCACTTCCGGGCCGTTCCCCGTCGCCGAACACGAGCAGGCGAGTCTGAACGCCGCCCGTGACGCCGGGCTGGGCCTCTATCAGATATTCGTCACGCTTTCGCCAGACTGCCTGATGAAGTCGGTCCGCGCCTGGATGGTCCTGTCCGCCCTGGAGCCGATCGGCACCGTCCTGGCCGCAGACCCCGCCGAGGATGCCCTGGAAGAAGAGCAGTTCGAGTCGTCGTTCCGGCTGCTCATGGCCGCCGAAACCCCTGCCGACCAGATCGAGGCGGCCCTGAACGGGATTTCGGAGCTGGAGTCCGTGGCGGTGCAGCCCTGGGAAACCGCGGCCAAGCAGGGCGCGAAAGCAGCCGCCGTGGGAGCCGCTGAGGCCCCCATCGCCGCAGCGCCCGCCCCCGCCCCAGTCGCTGCGGCCAAGGCGGCGGCGGACAAACCCCCGGACAAAGCCCCGGCGGCGGAGAAGGCCCCGGTCGCGCACTCGCAGACGATCCGCGTCGAGGTGTCCCGGCTGGACAGCCTGCTGAACCTCGTCGGCGAGATGGTCATCGAGCGCGCCCAGGTCCAGCGCATGGGGGCGGAGCTGCACCGGCGCTACCCGCGCGACGAGGAGGCCGCCCAGCTCGGCGAGACCAGCCACCGGATCGCCCGCGTCACGGCGGAGCTTCAGGACCAGATCATGAAGGCGCGGATGCTGCCCATCGACGGCGTCTTCCAGCGCCTACCCCGCATGGTGCGCGACCTCGCCCAGAAGACCGGCAAGGAAGTCACCTTCGAGATGAGCGGCGGCGAGACCGAACTCGACCGGACGGTGCTTGAGGTCCTGAGCGACCCTTTGATCCACCTGCTGCGGAACTCGGTGGACCACGGCATCGAACCGCCCGACGGGCGGGCATCGGCGGGCAAACCTGCGGCGGGGCTGGTGACACTCGCTGCACGGCACCAGGAGAACCACATCGTCATCGAGATCACCGACGATGGGCGCGGCATGGACCCGGCACGGCTCAAGGAGTCCGCCGTCCGCAAGGGCCTCCTGACCGAGACGGCGGCGGCGGCGATGAGCGACCTGGACGCCCTGGGCCTGATCTTCGCCTCCGGCTTCTCCACCGCCGCCACCCTGTCCGACATCTCCGGCCGGGGCGTCGGCATGGACATCGTCCGCTCCAACCTGGAAAAAGTCGGCGGGCGCATCCTCATCGACAGCAAGCTGGGGTCCGGGAGCCGGTTCACCATCCACCTGCCCCTGACCCTCGCCATCGTCCGCGCCGTGCTGGTCCAGTCCGGCGGCGGCACCTATGTCCTGCCCATGGGCAGCGTGGTCGAGATGCTGCGCCTGGGCACGAACACGGGCACGACCGAGCGGCGGACCCTAGGCGGGCAGGCGGTCATCAGCCTGCGCGGGCGCACCATCCCCCTCGTCAACCTGTCCGACCTCCTCGGCGGCGACCCCGACGCCTCCCGCCCCGAAAACATCCCCGACGACTCCTATGTCGTCGTGGCCGGCGCGGGCAGCCGCTCGATCGGACTGTGCGTGGACGCCCTGGTCGGCGAGCAGGAGGTCGTCATCAAGTCGCTCGGCACACTCCTGGGCGACATCCCCGGCCTCTCTGGGGCCACCATCCTCGGCGACGGCCGCGTCGCCCTCATCGTGGACATCGCGCGGGCAGTCGCCCAGACGAGCGTGCCGGCGGCGGGCGGCCCGCACGCGAACGCGGCCCACGCGACGACTGGCCGAGCGGAGACAAGCCGAGGGGAGACGGAGCGCCAACTTGCCCATGCCTGACGCATTCTCGTCCCCCACCGGCCACGGCGCGGGCGGCCACGGCGCGGGCGGCCTCAATGCGGGCGGCCACGGCGCGGGCGGCTTCAGCGAGGCAAACTTCGTCCTCTTCCAGCAGCGGATGCAGGCCAAGACCGGCATCCGGCTGTCCGAGTACAAGGCGGACCAGATGTGCCGCCGCATCGGCACGCTGGCCCAGAGGAGCGGCTGCGCCTCGTTCGAGGCCTATGCCTCCCTGGTGGAGTGCGACGCCGCCCGGATGGACGAGTTCCGCGACCGCATGACGATCAACGTCACCGAGGTTCTCCGCAACCCGGACCGCTTCGCCGAGCTGACCGAGGCCGTCCTGCCCGACCTGTTGGCCCGCCGCTCTGCGGCCCCCCTCTCGGTCTGGAGCGCGGGCTGCTCCTACGGTGCCGAGGCCTACACGCTGGCGATGCTGCTGCACGAGGTCTCGCCCGCTCCCGCCCACCGCATCCTGGGGACCGACGTTGACCCGGTCATCCTGGCGCGGGCCGCCCACCCTTGCTTCAGCGACGCCGACGTCCTCAACCTCTCGCCCGCCCGGCTGGCCGCCCACTTCGGCCACTCGGCGGACGGCTACCGGCCCAAGCCCCACCTGCAAGGCCGGGTCCGCTTCGGCCCCCACGACCTGCTGACGTCCCCCTACCCGAACGCCGAGCATGACCTGATCGTCTGCCGCAACGTCCTCATCTACTTCACCGACGACGCCAAGGACCGCATCGCGCGCGGCTTCCTCCGCGCCCTGCGCCCCGGCGGCGTCCTGTTCGTCGGCGGCACCGAGCGCCTCTCCGACCACCGCGCGCTGGGCTTCGAGCTGCTCCGCCCCTTCTTCTACCGCAAGCCGCCGGCGTAGAGAAGTGACACAAAAGCGCCCCGCCGGATGTCCCGGCGGGGCGCTTTTCTTGTGTTAGATGCGCTTGGCGTTCTCCGCATCGAAGTCAAAATCAAGTTGCTTCGGCTTGGGTTCCTCCGAATACGGCGGCAGGTGGAACAGCGCGATGCCTAGTGACACGATCGCGCCGATCGCGGCAATTCCGATGGTGACGATTGCGGCGGCAAGAGCCATAATAAGACACTTCCTTTCTCAGCCTTTGTTCTCGCCGCCTGCTGTTTTCAGGTCCTCAGACAACAGCAGTGAGGAGGCACAGATCACGACGGCGATCCCGAAAAAGATCACGGACACGTTTGCGGTCAGCGCCGCATCATACTTCTCATGTGCGTCCAGTGCGGCCGAAACCGTCCCAAACCAAACGATGCAAAGTACGAAGACGAGGAAGCAGAAGAAGCCGATCCATATCTTCCCCAGCGCCTGCTCCTTGCCGCTGGCAATCAGGTCGCCAGAGGAAGCGGCGACGAGAGTTGCGGTGACCAGGAACAGGTCAGCCCTCCCGAAGAGCGTCACCAGAGTCACATGCGGCCCCACGACCGCGCCTTTGATGAACGGGAACGCGAACGGCACCAGGCCGATCACGACCCCGTACAGCAGCCAGCGGGACAGCTTCTCGACCCGCGCCTTGAACTCGTCCCCCGCCCAGGCTTTTGATCTCGCCCTCATGCCGTCTCACCTCCCTATGATTTCGTCGCGCATCCCTGCGAGGCGGCTTGAGTCGTCCGTCTGGTGTCATTATACACGGGCTGGCTGGGGATTTGTTGCGGGCTGTGAACCTCCCGGTGTTCGCGACTTCGTTCCGGCCAGTATCCCATACTAGCGATTGACATTACTAACGCGCTGTGGTAGTGTGGTGACATGATACTCAGCTTCGGCGACGACGAAACATGCCGGATATTCCTCGGCACGGCCTCGCGAAAGCGGCCCACCGACATCCAGCGCGTGGCCCGTCGGAAGCTCATTTATCTGGATAGTGCCCGCGACCTACGCGACTTGCTCAGTCCTCCCGGCAATCAACTGGAAGCACTCAAAGGGGACCGCCGGGGTCAGCACAGCATCCGTGTCAATGACCAATGGCGCATCTGCTTTACATGGAACGTCCCGTTAGGGACGAGTCCGAACAGGAGGCTGATGCCGGGGACGTCGGCGGGGCCTACGGGGTAGAGATCGTAGATTATCATTGAACACGACATTCACGGCGAACGTGGCATTCACGACGGAGAGGACAAACATCATGCAGCAGCTTCGGCAAGAGGCAACTGAGATAGACCTGGGAAGCATCCACCCCGGCGAGGTGCTGCGGGAAGACTTCCTGGTCCCGATGAACCTGACGGCCTACCGGCTGTCAAAGAGCATCGGCGTCCCGCAGACGCGCATCGCGGGCATCCTGAAGGGGGAGCGGGGCATCACGGCGGACACCGCCCACCGATTGGCACGTTTCTTTGGGACATCGGCGCAGCTCTGGCTGAACCTCCAAAACCACTACGATCTGGAGAAAGCCGCCGCGCAGAACCGAGCGGAATACGAGCGCATCCCGGCCCATGCGTAGGTGCGCCGGGGAACCGCCACGGATTGCGGTATAATCCTCGCATGACCATGACCATTGATCTGCCGCCCGAAGTGGCGGACGCCCTCACGCACAAGGCGGCTCAGGAGGGGCGGGACGTGACCGGGTATGTCCGGCAACTCGCCGGGCGCGACTCGGGCGGACACCCGGCAAGGGAGGCCGAGCCGGCTTTACGCACACCCGGCCTACACGCCGGGCGGTACTGGATCGCCGACGACTTCGACGCGCCCCTGCCTGACGACTTCTGGCTGGGTGAAGAGAGTCGGACGGGGACGGATAGCGCATGAACCGGCGGCTGCTGGATACGCACACCTTCCTCTGGTGGGACAGCGCGCCGCGCCGCGTCTGCTCTCTGCGACCGTCCTGGCGCTGTGCCGCGACCCCTCCGTGGTCCTGTACCTCAGCCTGGTCAGCCTGTGGGAGATCCAGATCAAGAGCGGCCTGGGCAAATTGCCGCTGTCCCTGCCGCTGGCAGAGATCATCCGGGACCAGCAAGCGCGGCATGGCCTTCAACTTCTGCCGATCACGCCCACGCACGTTTACGCGCTGGATGCGCTACCCCTCCACCATAAGGACTCTTTCGACCGCCTGTTGATCGCCCAGGCGCTCACCGAGGGGATGAGCCTCGCCAGCGCGGATGGCATCTTCTCTTCCTACCCTGCCTCCGTGATCTGGTGATCAAAGCAGCATCAAAAACGCCCCGCCGGAACCTCCGGCGGGGCTTTCGCTTGTTACGCCGCCCCCAGCTCCCCCAGCAGGAACGCATAGTCGAAGGCCGTCTCACGCAGGGCGTCGTAGCGGCCAGAGGAGCCGCCGTGGCCCGCGCCCATGTTGGTCTTCAGCAGCAAGGCCGCGTCGCCGGTCCCCATGGCGCGCAGCTTGGCGACGTATTTTGCCGCCTCCCAGTACATGACCTGGCTGTCGTTCAGCGAGGTCTTGACCAGCAAGGCCGGGTAAGCCTTCGCTTCCAGGTTGGTGTAGGGGCAGTACGTCCTCATGTACTCGTAGTCTTCTTTGACGTTCGGGTTGCCCCATTCCAAATACTCGCCGATGGTCAGCGGCAGCGTGTCGTCTAGCATCGTGTTCAGCACGTCCACGAACGGCACCTGAGACAGAACCGCGCGGAAGAGGTCCGGGCGCAAGTTGATGACGGCCCCCATCAAGAGGCCGCCCGCGCTGCCGCCCTGGATGGCGAGCCGGTCCGGGGACGTGTAGCCCTCGGCGATCAGGTGCTCCGCGCAGGCGATGAAGTCGGTGAAGGTGTTGCGCTTTTGCTTCAGCTTGCCCGCCTCGCGCCAGTCCTCGCCCAATTCGCCGCCCCCGCGGATGTGGGCGATGGCGACCGAGACGCCCCGGTCCAGCAGGCTGACGCGGGCCGACGAGAAGGACACGGGGTAGGAGATGCCGTAGGAGCCGTAGCCTTGGAGCAGCAGCGGGGCCGACCCGTCGCCCGGCGTGCCCTTCTTTGACACCAGCGAGATCGGGATCAGGGTGCCGTCGGAGGCTGGCGCGTGCAGGCGGACGGAGATGTACTCGGCGGGGTCGTAGCCGCCCAAGACGGGCGTCCGCTTGAGCAGCGTCGCGGCCTGCGTGTCCATGTCGTAGTCGTAAACGGAAGCGGGCGTGACCAGCGACTGGTACTGGTAGCGGACCGTCTGGGTGTCGAACTCCGGGTTCATGTCCAGGCGGACCGAGTAGGCCGGCTCGGGGAACGAAACCAGGTGGGCGTCGCCGCCCGCCCCGTCGCCCCCGAGTTTGATGACCCGGAGTTGTTCCAGACCGCCTTCGCGCTCCGAGATGACGGCGTGGGCCTTGAAGAAGGTCATGCCCTCGCGCGTGATTGCGGGGTCGTGCGGCAGGAACTCCGTCCACTCGGAGGGGGCGTTCACGGGGGCGGAAACGATGCGGAAATTCTTCGCGTCCCCGACCGCCTTGTCCTTGTCGGTGCGGACGTAGAGGCGGTCACCCCAGTGGCTCAGATAGTAGCGGTGGTCCGTCTCGCGCGGTCGGAACAGGCTCCATTCGTCGTCAGGCCGCTCGCTCGGTAGGTAGCGCACTTCGGTCGTCTTGGACGACGCCGAGGTCAGGAACAGGAACGCGCGGGACAGAGATCGCTGGGCGTAGATGCTGAACAATGCGTCCGTCTCTTCGTAGACCAGGGCGTCTTCGGGCCGGCCCAGGGTGTGCCGGTAGAGCCGATAAGACCGCTTGGCGTCGTCTTCCACGGTATAAAACAGCGTCTTGTTGTCGCCGGCCCAGACCACCGAAACCACCTTCTCGATGCGGTCGGGCAGCAGCTCGCCCGTCCGCAGGTCTTTGACCTGCAAGGTGTACTGCCGGAACCCGGTGACGTCGGTCGAATAGGCCAGCAGGTGGCCGTCATCGCTGACCCCATACGCGCCCAGGCCGAGGTAGGAGTGGCCTTCGGCCAGGGCGTTCAGGTCCAGAGTCACCTGCTCCTCCCCTTCCAGGCTGCCCGGCTTCCGGCACTGGAGCGGGTACTGCTTGCCCTCCTCGGTGCGGCTGTAGTAGAAAAAGCCGCCGTACCGATAAGGCACGCTCAGGTCGGTTTCCTGGATGCGCCCCTTCATCTCCTGATACAAAGCCTCCTGCAAGGCCGCGCTCGGGGCGGTGAGCGAGTCGGTGTAGGCGTTCTCGGCTTCCAAATAAGCCAGCACGTCCGGGCTGCTCTTCTCGCGCAGCCAGGCATAATCGTCCACCCGCACGTCCCCGTGGAGGGTGTCGGTCTTGGGGACCGTCTTCGCGATAGGCGGCGTCAGGGCGGTCATGGATTCAGGCATCAGTTCGGTCATCGGTGCTGCTCTTTCTGTCGTCGGTGTTGAGGGGCGTCGGGGCACGGGGCTGAACCCCCGTGCTTCGGTAAAGCAAATCCCCGCCTTCGCGGGCATCGGGGTTCTCCACATCTTCGCCCGCGCAGGCGGGGGCTTGCAAGGCTAAAGCACGGGGGTTCAGCCCCGTGGAATCAGAACCCCGTAACGCTGCACTCTCCAGATAGGCGATCAAGGCGTCGGCGTATCCCGTCATGCCCCGGTATCCCAGCATCGAGGGCGACAGGCTGCGGACGTGGGCCAACAGCCGCCCGGCGTCTTCCGGGTCGGCGGCGATTCCGGAGATCGGCGCGAGATAGGTGTGGACCGTGAACAGGACGCCGCCCGCGCGCGGCAAACGGCTGAGGGTCTGCCGCTCCGTCCGCAGGAAGCAGCGGTCGCCCGCATTGTCCGGCGTGACGCCCTCCCGCTCCCGCGCCCACTCCTGCGCGAGAACGGGGGCGAGGTTCAGCCGCCCCGTCGCCGGGAAGGTCCAGTTCCAGCGCCCGACGGGGCGGCCCGCCTTCAGGCGGCGCAGGAGCAGGTCGGAGGCTCCCCCCGCCCGCTCTTTGAACCCCGGTACGTGGGCGTGTACCTCTAGGAACGGCTTGCCGATCTTGTCCGCAAGGCACCACCCGGACCCGAAGCAGAGCATCCCCGCCGCGCAGACGGCCTCGCCGCCCGCCCCCGCCGCCATCAGGATCAGGTCTTCCTGGAACTGACGCCCGAGCCAGTCAAGCGGGGACCTGGGAAGAGTGTCCCGGACGCCGGGCCGGAACCGGGTCGTCTCGCCGCGCAAATCGTTTTCCCAGGTCCACCACTCCCCCACCCGCTCCAGGCGAAAGAACTCGGGCCAGTCCCGCGCGGCCCCGTCAAGCAGCAGTTCCAGAGCCTCCCAGGCCAGGCCCTCGGCGTCAGACGTGTACTGGAAGTAGTAAGCAGGGTCTGCGGCGAGGATCCCTTCCTTGAGCGCCAACTGTTTCCCGAACCGGTCCGGCTCCACGTCCAGCAGCGGCGCGGTCCAGGCCGAGGCGTCCATGCGGAGCGCGTGCGCGGCGGGCGGCAGTGGCGGCGAGCAGGGTTCGCAGGGCGGGCGGGGCATAAGGGGAGTATACCCGCATGTCCCATGTGTAAGGGTAAAGCCCGCAAGCCCGACGCGCAAAGGCCCGCAAGCCCCCACCCAAACGGCCAGGTCCCCGCCCGCTCCTCACCTGCCTCTTCAGCGGATGCACCCCGCCCTGCCGCCGGAGTATCATACACCCATCAACACGAAACGCCCCACGCGCCTCTTTTCAGGCGCGCGCCGGGTCTACACACTGGGCCTGCACGGCAGCCAAAGGAATAAGACACCATGACACAGGAAATGAACACCTCCCCAGCCGCCCCCACGCTGGCGGCATTATCGGCAGGACTCGCGGACGTGGTCGCCCAGGTCGGGCCATCCGTCGTCCGCGTGGACGACGGCAGCCGGCTGACGGCCACCGGCATCGTTTGGACCGAGGGCGGCACCATCCTGACCACCTCCCACGGCGTCGAGCGCGACGACGATCTGGCCGTCGAGACGGCCGACGGGACCCGCCTTGCCGCCACATTGGTCGGGCGCGACCCCGAAACCGACCTCGCCGTCCTGCGCATCTCGGCGAGCGGGCTTGTCCCCGTCACGCGCGCCGACCCCGAGGCGGTGCGGGTCGGGCAGCTCGTCCTGGCCCTGGGCCGCCCCGGCGAGTCGGGCCTGTCGGCGACTCTGGGCATCATCAGCGCCCGGCAGGACGCGCAGGACGCGGGCCGGCCCGAGTACGTCCTGCACACCGACGCCACCCTCTACCCCGGCTTCTCCGGCGGGCCGCTGGTGAATGTCGCGGGCGAGGTGGTCGGCCTGACAAACCTCGGATTCGGGCGCGGCATGGGCTTCGCCCTGGGGCTGCCGATTCTCGCACATGTGGCCGATGCCCTGCTGGCGGGCGGCGCGGTCAAGCGCGGCTACCTCGGGGTCAGCACCCAGTCGGTCACCCTGCCCCAGAGCCTTCGGACCGCTCTGGGCGTCTCCGAGGAACATGGCCTGCTGGTCGTGCAGGTGGAGGCCGGGGGACCCGCCGACGCGGCGGGCCTGTCGCTCGGCGACATCCTGCTCGGCCTGGGGGGGACTGCATTGGACGACGTGGACGACCTGCGCCGATTGCTGCGCGGGATGGCGGCGGGGCAGGCGGCGACCCTGAACATCGCACGCGGCGGCGCGGCACACGCGCTGACGGTGACGCTGGGCGCGCGGGAATAAAGGAGGCCATTATGCCATTCTCATTGAACGCCCTGGCCGGCATCACGGCCGAGACGAACGGCCTGATCGAGACCCTGCGCCGCAGCGTCGTCCTGGTACGCGGGCGGGACGGGCACGGCGCGGGCGTCGTCTGGGAGGGGCGGGGAACCGTCATCACCAACGACCACGTCGTCCGGGGCGACCGGGCCATCGTGGAACTGGCGGACGGGCGGCACCTGGAGGCGCGGGTGACGGCGCGTGACCGGGAGAACGACCTGGCCCTGCTGTCCGTCGCCGCCCGCGACCTACCGCCCGTGCCCGTCGGCGACTCGCGTGCAATGCGCGTCGGCGAGCTGATCGTCGCCGTCGGCCACCCCTGGGGGGTCCGCGAGACGGCCACCCTGGGGATCGTCAGCGCGGCAGGACCGGGGACGTGGCTGGGCCGGACGGACCGCGACCTGCTGCAAGCCGACGTCCGGCTGGCACCGGGCAACTCGGGCGGCCCTCTGGCCGATGCGCGCGGCCGGGTTGTCGGCATCGCCAGCATGGTGATGAGTCCCGGCATCGCCCTGGCCGTCCCTGCCCACGTCGTCGAGCGATTCGTCCGGTCGGCCTCGGCGCGCGAGTACCGGCGGGCGGCCTAAGCCGCTGGGGAGAACGAGGCACACGCCATGATCCGGGTCCTGATCGTCGCCGCCTACGCCTCGGTCCGGGCGGGGCTGGACAGCCTACTGGCCGGGGAGGAGGGCATTGAGGTCATCGCCGCCGCGTCCGGCAGTGCCGAAGCGGAGCGCCTGCTGCCTGACGCCCGGCCTGACGTCGTCCTGGCCGACGACCTGCCGGGCGACCGGGCGCGGCTGCTGTCCGTGCTGACGGGCGGGGACGCCGCCCTGGTCCTTCTGAGCGCAGGGCGGGACGGCCTGGGCGTCTTGGCTTCCGCCCCTCTGTCCGGCTGGGGCTTCCTGCGGCCCGAGGCGGACGGGACGGAGATCGCCGCCGCCGTCCGGGCGGCGGCGGCGGGGCTGGTCGTCCTGGACCGCAGCCTAGCCCCCGGCCTCACTGCCGGGGCCAGCCCGCCCGCCGGGGCGGAGGGAGGGCGGGCGATCGCGCCGGGCGACATGCTGACGGCCCGCGAACGCGAGGTGCTTGCCCTGATGGCGCATGGCCTGATGAACAAGCAGATCGCCGCCCGGCTCGCGATCAGCCCGCACACGGTCAAGTTCCACGTCGCCTCCGTGCTGGCGAAGCTGGGCGCGGCCAGCCGCACCGAGGCGGTCACGCTGGGGGCGCGGCGGGGAATGGTCAGTCTGTGAAGACGTAGGGGCGCCGCTTGCCGCGCCCTCCCTCCGGCCCGCGCCCTGTCGTGCATCGTGTTCCCTGTCGGCGGCAAAGAGAAAGAGGGCGCGGCAAGCGGTGCCCCTACAGCGGCTTGCCGTCCACCGTCGCCTTGAACGAGGAGGCCTGCTCGCGCGTCAGGAGCCACGCGCCGCCGCGCTTATCCCAGGTGTCCTGGTAGGCACCTTCCAAGACCACGGTGCTGCTGGCCTGCGTCTGCGGGTTGACCATCACGAGCGTGCCGCGGCGGCGGACCACCACGGCGGCCTCGGCCCCGGCTTTGGCCAGAGTCACCTTCTGGATGGTAGACTTGGTGACGCTCGACTTCACGGCGTGGAACGTCTTCAGGAACTCCACACGCTCTTCCTTCAGGTCGTGCGTCTTCCCCACGCTGCTGACACTCGTGAAGTCCGGCGCGTAGTGCGCCAGCGTCCCCTCGATGTCCTTGCGCGACACCGCCCCATCCCGGTCATTGTAGTCGGCCTGGAGCGCCTTCTGCACCTCGGCGGGCGGGGAGGCGGGCGAGGCGGCGCGCACTCCGGGGGGGAAGGCACTCGCCGCCGAGGCCGCCGCCAAAGCCGCCAAAATTTGCCACTTCTGCATCATCATCGTACCTTTCTCCCCACACCCAACGCGCATCGCAGGGCAGCACACCATTCTTAGGAGGAGCGCGCTTACATCTTGAAATACCCGAAATGGGTATAGTCCTTGTGGGAACCGTTCGCTCACTTCCGGGCACGGCGAACCGAAGCGGCGTCCGCCGAGAATCCTTTCCACGCCCAGGCCGCCCATTCCTCCTGGAAAAGAAATCAGACAGGAACCCTGACGATAGTACGCATGAGACTCTTCCCCGTCCTGCTCCTCCTCCTCACCGCCCGCGCCTCATCGGCACAGTCTTACGCTCTTACGGACCTGGGACTGCCGGCCGGATACACCGGCAGCAGCGCGAAGGCCGTCAATGCCAGAGGCCAGGTGACGGGCGAGATCAGCCACGGAACCGGGTTCAGCCACGCCTTCCTCTACGGCGACGGCCGGATGATGGACCTCGGCACACTGCCCGGCTTCAGCGACAGCGTCGGCAACGCGATCAACGACGCCGGGGTGGTCACCGGGGTCGCCACCAAGCCCGACCCGGCGGACCGGTCGGCGCACCCCGCCCTGATCGTCCACGCCTTCACGGCCAGGCCGAACGCGGCGGCATTGGGAACACTCCGGGACCTCCGCCCGCAGGGCAGTGCGCTGTATCTGAGCAGCGGCATCAACGCGGCGGGACAGGTGGTGGGGGCGGTCATCACCCTGCGCGACCAAAGCCGCGCCTTCGTCTCTCGGGATGACCGGGTCGTCCTCCTGGACGAGACGGTCGCCGGGTCGGGCTGGACGTTGCAGGAAGCGGACGGCATCAACGACCGGGGGGACATCGTCGGGTCCGGCACCGTGGGCGGCGTCCGGCACGCCTTCCTGTACCGGGGCGGGGTGGTGATGGACCTGAACCGCTTCCGGCCGGCGGGGTCGGCCTGGGTGCTGGAAGAGGCGGCGGGGATCAACGACCGGGGGGACATCGTCTGCATCGGCCGGCGCGGGTCGTCCTCGCACGGCTTCCTGCTGGCCGGCGGCGTCCTGGCCGACCTGGGCGAACTGGCGGGCTACCCCAACATCGTCGCCGCCCACCTCAACGACCGGGGGCAGGTGGTCGGGGAGGCCGAGTCGGAATCCGGCACCTCGCAGTGCGCCTTCCTCTACGACGACGGCAGGCTCCTCGACCTCAACCGGACCCTGCCGGCCTCCCTGCACTGGAGCCTGACGCAGGCCAACGGCATCAACGACAGCGGCGTCATCGTCGGCATGGGCGAACACGAGGGCAAGGGCCGCGCGTTCCTGCTGACGCCGAAAGGGAAGTGAAGGAGAGGGAGAAGAATGGACGAGTGATTGAAATCACTCGCTGACACCGGATTTGTCCAGGGGACAAGAGAACAAGGCAGTACCGTTCCAGCCTGCCCGTTCTCGTCTTTTCTCCCTCTTCTGTCCCCTGGACAGGTCTTCGCGCAGCGAGTGAATTCATTCACTCGTCCTTTCTGGTCCCGCTCCGCTTCCCCCCTCCTCCCCATCCTGTTCCCTTGACAGCCGCCCGCCTGTCTGTTACACTGTACGAACATGAACAGATCCCCGACACACATCCCGGCGACGGACAGCCCGACGCCAACGCCGAACAAGCCCGCCTCCGGGTGGCGGCGTGCCCGGCTCCTCCTGCCAGCCCTCCTGTGCCTGTCGGGGGCCTGCGCGCCCGCCAGTCAAACGCCGAAGACGTGGCGGGCCGTGGCGCAGCTCATGGTCCTTTCGCCCCCTCCTCCGATTCCCGGCGACCCGCTCGGAGTCACCCCATCCGGGGCGGACGACTCGATGGCAAGCCAGATCACCCTGCTCCAGAACCGCGAGATGGCGCAGCGGACGGCGGCGGAGATGAAGAACATGGCCCTGACGGCGGGCACGCCGGCCAGTACTGCCTCACTCACGTCGGACGACATCCAGAAGTCTATCCGGGTGACCAACCCGCCGGGCACCCACACCCTGGTCATCACGGCGGAGGCCGCTGACCCGAAGCAGGCGCAGGACCTCGCGAACGCGGTCGCTAACGCATTCGTCGAATACAAGCGTTCCCTTGCGACGCGCGACATGACCAGTGTCCAATCAAGCCTGGAGCGCAAGGCCGCCCGCGCAGGGCAGGCGCTGGACATGGCGGAGCGGCAGGAGCGGCTGTCCAAGCAGGCCGCTGCGCTCTCGCCAGACGGCTCGGCCCGAATGCATGAGAACACGGAGATCGCGAGGGAGCTTTACCGGCGGCTCCAGACGGCCCTCGCCGCCGCCCGCCTGCAACGCGATCTCGTCTCCGGGGACGTGACGATAGCCCAGTACGCCGAGATGCCCAAGACGCCCTCCTCCCCGTGAAGAGGGCACCGGCACTGATTCAGGCCGAGTGATTGAAATCACTCGCTCCGGCTGGATTTGTCCAAGGGACAAGCGGACAAGGCGGCTCCGAACCTCTGCCTGCTTCTGTCCCCTGGACAGGTCCCCCTCAGCGAGTGAATTCATTCACTTGTTCCTGTGTCCTTGACGGCTTCGCATGACATCAGCGGGCGAGCAGAGAAAGCAGGAAAAACGCCGGCCCATCACGAACTTACACAGCACATGGAAATCAATGAAGCGACGATCGCGCAGTTCAAGACCGACTTCGCCCGCGTCCGGGCCGAATGCGGCAAGGTCATCGTCGGCAACGCCGACATCGTGGACGGCGTGCTGATCTGCCTGCTGTCCGGCGGACACGCCCTGCTCGAAGGCGTGCCGGGCCTGGGGAAGACTCTGCTGGTCCGCACCCTCTCGCGCGTGCTGGATTTGGACTTCAACCGCGTCCAGTTCACGCCCGACCTGATGCCCGCCGACATCACCGGGACGAACATCCTGATGGAAGACGACTCGGGCCGCAAGATCTTCCAGTTCCAGCCCGGCCCCGTGTTCGCCAACATCGTCCTGGCCGACGAGATCAACCGGGCCACGCCCAAGACGCAGTCGGCGATGCTGGAAGCCATGCAGGAGCATTCGGTCACGGTTTCGGGCAAGATGTACCAGCTCCAGGAACCGTTCTTCGTGCTGGCAACCCAGAACCCCATCGAGATGGAGGGGACGTACCCGCTGCCCGAGGCCCAGCTCGACCGGTTCCTGTTCAAGCTGATCGTCCCCTCCCCCACCCTGGGCGAATTGTCCGCCATCGTGGAGCGGACGACCGGGGCCGAGACGCCGCTGGTGGAGAAGGTGCTGGACGGCCCGCAGATCATGGCGATGCGCCAGATCGCCCGCGAGGTGCCCATCGCCTCCCACGTCCGCGACTTCGCCGTGCGCGTGATCCTCGCCACCCACCCGCGCTCCGAGGTGGCGACGCCCATGGTCAACCAGTTCGTCCGCTTCGGGGCCTCCCCGCGCGGCGCGCAGGCCATCGTCCTGGCCGCCAAGATCCGCGCCCTGCTCGACGGCCGCTACAACGTCGCCTTCGACGACATCAGCTCGGTCGCCCCCGCCGCCCTGCGGCACCGGCTGATCCTGAACTTCGAGGGCGAGGCCGAAGGCATCGGGGCCGACGCCATCGTCCGGGACGTGCTGACCCGGCTTTCAACCCAGGCGGCGGTGGCGGCGTAGGGGCGCGATTCATCGCGCCCTCTTGTGCTACCGCATCCTCAGTCGCGGGGCGGCCCCGGCCATGAATGGCCGGGTTCACCACGCATCCACCCCCAGCAGCCGACGCCCCAGCGGCGTCAAAGTAGCCGTCTGCCCATGCTCCTGCTCCCACCGGCGCGGGTCGCCGGGTGCCCAGGAGGCATCGGGCGGCAGGCGGTCACGCCAGCGCATGACCCGATCCTGACGCATCGCGTCATCATCCACGCGGGCGGGGAACATGGAAATGTACTGTGCCAGCCGGGGCCGATCCGAGACGTTGTGGCCGTTGCCATGCGGGAAGAGCGCGTTCCAGATGATCAGGTCCCCGGCGCAGGCGGGGATGGGAGTCACCTGAAAGCCGGTCAAGTCCGGCGCGTGCGGGTTGCGGCCCACGGGCTGGGTCTTGGCCCAGGCTTCGAGGTTCTGGAACAGCGCGGGGACGCCCTGGAAGCCGCCCATGTCTGCGGTCGTGTCGGTCAAGGCCAGCACGCCCTGGACGCTGAGTTGGCGGGTCAGGACGCGCGAGTCGGTGTCCCAATGGATGAACCCCTTGTGGTCGTATTCGGGGTGGCCGGGGTGTCGGGGCGGCTTCATGTTCACCCGGTCGAAGCTTGTCCAGAGGTGTTCGGTGCCGAGCAGCTCAGCGAACGCCTGGTGGACGCGCGGGGCCTGCCGGTTGTCCCAGAGCGCCTGGTGCTGGTAGACCTCCAGCATCCCGCCGGGCGAGAGCGGCGGACGATACCAGTCGCCGGGGTCGACGGGGTCCATCCCCAGGAACTCCCAGATCATCGCGATCGTCGCGCGCAGGTTTTCCGGCGGCACGACCTCGCGGGCGACGACGTAGCCGTGGTCGCGGAAGAACGCATGGTCTTCGGGTGTGAAAATCGCCATCGTTGAACTCCCCTCGCCGGCCCCAGCCCGGCTCTACAGCGTCCCCAGAATCTCCCGGATAGACAAAGTCGCCCCGCAGATCACCTCGTCGGAGGCCCCGTAGTACACCGTCACCGTGTCGCCGTCCAGCGTGTGGCCGTTGGTGAAGACGACGTTGCCGAAGAAGCCGGTCAGCTCATAGGGCGCGGTCGGCTCCATGATCGGCTCCTCGGAGCGGGCCAGGACCTTGCTGGGGTCGTCCCGGTCCAGCAGCAGTGCGCCCAGGCAGTAGCGCGAGCTCTCGTCGGCCCCGTGGTAGATCGCCAGCCACCCGCGCTCGGTCAGGATCGGCTCGGCCCCGGCCCCGATCCGGACCGAGTCCCATTTGCCGGGGCGCGTGTGGATCAGGCACTGGTGGTTGCCCCAGTGCAGCAGGTCGGGCGAGTGCCCCAGCCAGATGAACGGGCCTCCGATGTAGAGGTTGGAAGGCCGGTGCAGGCACAGGTATTCGCCGCCGACCTTTTGCGGGAACAGGGCGCAGTCCTTGTTGGAGGGCGGGATGATCATGCCGTGGGCCTTGAAGTCCTCCCAATCGGTCGTACTGCTCATGCCGACTCCGATGCCGTTGGGCGAGACGGCAGTGTAGGTGAGGTAGAACCGGCCGTCTATCTCGCAGACGCGGCTGTCCTCGATGCCGAAAGACTCCAGCTCGCCCCGGCCCATCAAAGTCGGGGCTTCGGCGGCCTGGAAGTGGACGCCGTCGTCGGAGGAGGCCAGCCGCAGGTGTGACAGGGTGGTGAGGTAGGTCTTGCCCTTGTAATCGAACGAGCGCGGGTCTTTGGCGACCACGTCCGGGTCGTCCAGGCCGTACTCCACGATGGCGACGCCGCCGGGCGCGGCGGGGTCCAGGACGGGAGTCGAGATGCGCCCCGGCTCCTGCTTGGGGCGCTCGGCGACGCGCAGCAGCAGCCACGTCTTGCCCTGCCACCGGAACACGCCGGGGTTCAGCAGGCACTCGACCGCCAGCCCCTCCCGGCTCGGCCTGACATCCGAGGGCCGTAAAATCGGGTTCGTCTCGAACCGGTGCGCTAGGTCCGCCATGTGTCTCGCTCCCCTTGCATTGTGGTTTCGGGGGGTGATTCGGCATGGCCGGGGGTTTTTCCTGTCTGGGGGGGTTCCTAATCCTTCGCCATCGAGGCTTTCAGCAGGATGACGATCTCGCTGCTGGACCGGCTCTTCTGCGTGTGCCGGAACAGATGCCCGAAGAAGGGCAGGTCGCCCAGGAACGGCACTTTCCGCAGGGCGTAGATGTCGTCGTTCTCGATCAGCCCGCCGATCACCAGAGTCTCGCCGTCCTTGAGGCGCACCTGCGTGTCCACGAACCGGCGCGAGATCTGCGGCAGGGCGATCCCCGAGGAGAGCGTCGTGAACTGCACCAGCCGCCCCACTTCCGGGTGCAGGCGCAGCGTGATCGTGCCGTCCGGGTGGCTGCGGGCGACGACGTTCAGCTCCACGCCCACGCGCACCTGGCCGGTCTGCGAGGTGGTGCCGTTGATCGTCGCCTGCGTGTTCAGCAGGTAGGTGATCTCGTCGCCGATGAAGATCTGCGCCTTGTGGTCGTCCAACACGAGAATCTTAGGGGCCGCAAGCAGGTGGGCTTTGTTCTCCTGGATGGCGGCGTCGAGCGTCGCCGTCAGGTTGATGTCGCTACGGCTGATGCGCCCGAACACGATGTCGGAGAAGGTCCCATGCGTCGGCGAGCTGGGTTTCGCCAGCGTGACACCCGCCGTCGTGCCGGTCGGGGCGAAGTTCCAGGTGACCCCAAGTGCCTGATCGGAGCCGTCCTGGAACTCGATGACCTTGGCCTCAATCATCACCTGCGGCCGTGCCCGGTCCAGCCGGCCCAGCACCGCAAGCGCCTGGCTCACCGTTGCCGGGTCCCCCGAAAGAACCAGGGTGTAGACGAAGGCGTCGTCCTCATACTTGATGACCGGCGGGGCGGCTTGCAGTACGCCGGTATTGGCGGGCGCGACCTGCTCGCCCAGCCGCTCCGCCTCGAAGCCGCGCTTGAGGGCGGAGGGGGACGGCCCGGCGAGGACGGTGACGCCCGGCACGAGCGCCTTGACGAGCCGGATCAGGTCGTCCGGCTCGGCGTGCTTGACCTCATAGATTTCGATATTGGGGGCGGGGGCAGTCACCGGGGGCGCGGCGGGTGGAGGAAGGAGCGTCGCGGTGGGCGCGGCCTCCTGTGTGAAGGCAGGCCGTGTGCAGAAGAGGCACAGGAGGAGCACCGGGGCGAGGATACGGGGCGGGTTCATGCGGCCCCTTTCGCCGCCGCCTGCCTGCTTTCCTGCGTGAACACAGAAGGCCCACGCCCCTCAGTCCCCCTCCGACAGCGCGTATTCCACGGCCTGCTCCAGCGTCATCGCGCGGCCCGCGTCCCAGGCATCCGAAAAGGCTTCCTCGCCAAGCGCCTCGCGGGCATCGGCCATCGTCTGCTCGTGGGTCCTGCGCTGCTTGGGCGGCAGGATCGCGGAGATGCCTTCCCGCGCCGACTGCGCGGCCCCGGCCAGACACGCGGCGCGCGACGGGGCGTTCCCGGCCATCGCCAGGGCGGCGCATTCTTCCAGGGCGTAGGTGATGTCGGTGGTCTTGCCCAGCCGACGGGCGAGGGTCAGGCTCTGGGCACAGAACGCCCGCGCCCCGGCCAGGTCACCTTCCAGGCGGGAGATCTGCCCCAGGTCGCTCAGGTTCCAGACCTCTTTGCTGCGGTCGCCGATCTGGCGGGTGACCGCCAGCGATTGTTCGACAAAGGAGCGGGCCTCGGCGCGGTCACCCAGGCCCCCGGCGACAGCGCCCAGGCCATTGAGGTTCGACGCCTCGATCCACAGCTCGCCGATCTCGCGCGTGATCGTCAGCGACTGCTGATACCAGGAACGGGCCGATGCGCTCTCGCCCAGGTCACGGGCGATGTTCCCCAGGTTACAAAGGTTTCCCGCTTCGCCCCGCCGCTCGCCGACCTCGCGGCTGATCGCCAGGGCCGACTCGAAGTAGGAGCGGGCGGCCTCCGCCTCTCCCTGCTCGTAGGCGATGTTCCCCAGGCCGTTGAGGTTGATCAGCTCGTCGCGGCGGTCCCCGATCGCGCGCGTGATCGCCAGGGACTGCTCGAAAAAATCGCGCGCCGACGCGACCTGGCCTTGACTGAGCGTGAGGAAACCGAGGGCGATGAGGTTAGAGGCCTCCCTGCTCTGGTTGCCGATCGCGCGGTTGATCGCCAAAGCCTCCTCCAGAGTCGCCCGCCCCGCCTTGCTCTCGCCCAGGCTGTGGACGAGGAACCCCAGCGTCCCGAGCATCTGCGCCCGTGTCTCGGGTTCCATACCGCCCCGCGCCAGGGCCGTTTCCAGGTGGCCGCGCCCCTCGCTCCAGTGTCCGCGCACATACCAGAAGCGGCACAGCGCGGCCACCAATCTGAGCGCGCCGTGCGGCCCTGTCGCCGTCCCTTCGCCCCAGGCCAGGGCGGCACGCAGGTTATCGTGTTCCGTTTCCAGCCGGGCCAGCCACGCCCCCTGCTCCGGCCCCCGGAGTTGTGAGGCCGCTTCTTCCGCCAGCGCGGTACACCAGGACAGGTGCCGGTCCCGCATCTTCTCGGCTTCGCCCGTCCCCCGCAGACACTCCTCGGCGTACTGACGGACGGTTTCCAGCAGATGGTAGCGCGTGCCGTCCCCTGTCGGCTCCATCACGACCAGGCTCTTATCCACCAGGGCCGTCAGCAGGTCCAGCACTTCCCACTGCTCGATACTACCATCAGGCTCGACTCCGTCGCCCGTACACACCGCCTCCGCCGCCGGGACGGTCCATCCTCCGGCAAACACGCAGGTCCGCAGCAGTACGATCTTCTCCTGCTCGGTCAGCAGGTCGTAGGACCAGTCAATCAGCGCCCGCAAGGTCTGCTGCCGGGGCAGCGCGACCCGCGAGCCGCCCGTCAGCAGACGGAACCGGTGGCCCAGCCGCGCGTTGATCTCCTCGACAGTCAGCGAGCGGACGCGGGCGGCGGCAAGCTCCATCGCCAGCGGGATGCCGTCCAGACGGAAGCACACCTGCGCCACCGCGGGCGCGTTCCCGCTCGTCACCGCGAACGACGGCTGGACCGCCTGGGCACGCTCGATGAACAGACGCACCGCCTCGAACTGCGACAGCGCCTCCACCGTCTGCGCCTGCTTCGGGTCGGGCAGCGAGAGGGATGGGACGCGGTAGGTCTGCTCGCCGGCCACGTTCAGCGGCTCGCGGGAGGAGGCCAGGAGGTGGACGCCGGGGCAGGCGCGCAGCAGGTCGGAGGCAAGGGACGCACAGGCCGAGACCAGATGCTCGCAGTTGTCCAGGAGGAGCAGCAGGCGCTTGGCCTTCAGCACCTCCACAAGTGTTCGCTGGATCGGCTGCCCCGCCTGCTCCTTGATCCCAAGCACGTCGGCGACGGCCTGGGAGACGAGGGCGGGGTCGGCAAGAGCGGCGAATTCCACGAGCCAGACGCCGTCGCCGTCGCCGGTGAGCAGGTCGGCGGCCACTTGCAGGGAGAGCCGGGTCTTGCCGCTGCCGCCCGCGCCGGTCAGCGTCAGCAGGCGCGTCCTGCCCAGCAGTGCCTTGACCTCCTCGACCTGTTTCTCCCGCCCGATGAAACTCGTGGTCTGCTGGGGCAGGTTGTTGGGCAGGGCAGGATTGTCCAGGGACCGGAGCGGCGGGAAGTCGGCGGGGAGGGACGGGTACTGAAGCTGAAAGATCTGTTCGGGGCGTCCGAGGTCCTTGAGGCGGTGCCGGCCCAGATCCAGCAGGGAGGTGTTATGCGGGAGGGCGTCCCGGACCAGCCCTTGCGTCACCTCCGAAAGCAGCACCTGGCCGCCGTGCCCCGCCCCCATGAGGCGTGCCACCCGGTTGAGGGGCTGTCCGAAATAGTCGCCGCCGCGCTCCTCGGCGGCCCCAGAGTGGAGGGCCATCCGCACCAAGAGCGGCGTCCCGGTTCCCCACGGTTCGGCGGCCAGGGCGAGCTGGGCGGCGAGGGACGCGGCCAGGGCCTGGTTGGCCGTGGGGAAGGCGGCGCAGAAGGAGTCTCCGACGGTCCTGAAGACGAAGCCGCCGCTGCCCTCGATGCTGCTGCGGAGGAGTTCATCATGGCGTGCGAGGGCGGGGCGCATGGCGTCGGGGCGCTGTTCCCAGAGCGTGGTGCTGCCCTCGATGTCGGTGAACAGGAACGTGACGGTGCCGGCGGGTGGAAGGGGCAAGGCGGACTCCAGACTGGCGGTGCCGGGGCAGGCGAACAGGAAGCTGTTCGGCGGGCGGGGCGCGTTTTCCTGCGTGCCCCCGGTTCTGAGGGGCCGGATATGTAGGGGTGCCGCTTGCCGCGCCCTCTTCCCCGGCCCAGTTCCTCTTCCCCGGCCCATATCCGAGGAAGGAGGGCGCGGCAAGCGGCACCCCTACGGCCGGTGCATCTCTAACCCCTGCCGGACGCTTCCCTCACCCCGCCCAGCGGCTCGCGGCTCTTGGCCCAGGCGGGCAGGAACGGGATGAACACGAAGCCTACCAGAGTGAAGGCCAGGCCCACCCACAGCGAGTAGTCCCAGCCGTGCGTGATCGTCCAGTGGTGGGCGGTGTTCAGCGGGCCGAAGTAGTCATACATGTTCCCGCCGATCTTGTCGGACAGCACCCCGGCGATGGCGATGGCGGACATGACCAGCCCGTAGACCGTCCCCTCGACGCCGGGCGGGCAGGCCCGCGCCGCCAGCGTGGACAGGCACAGGCTATACCAGGTGCCGATGCAGGCCCCTAGGAAGTAGATGACTTTCGCCGAGTCCGCGGTGTGCAGCAGCAGCAGGATCGGGTAGCCGATGCAGTCCATCCCCCAGGCCCCCCAGACCAGCCCCCGCACCGGCATCCGGCGCGAGAAGGCCGCGAACAGGCCCATGGACACGATGGACCCCGCCGAGGAGTACGCCCCCAGGCTGCCGATGAGCTGCTTGGAGAAATGCAAAACATCGGTCATGTAGTAGATCTGGGCGTTGTTGACGCCGGGCGTCAGAATCAAATAGAAGACGAAGCCGATGATGGCCCACAGCCCCGGCATGCGGGCGGCTTGGCGCAGGGCGGCGGCGGAGCGGGCGCGCTCTTCCTGGCGGGCCGCGCGGCGCTCGGCGGGGTGGACGCGGCCCTGGTTCTCGGCGGCGACGGCCGGCTTCTCGTCGATCAGCAGGACGAGGGGCACTTGCAGGAGCATCAGCAGAGCGGCCAGGCCGAAGGCGTGGTGGTAGGACCAGTGCTGGGTGACATACCCGGACAGCCGGGCGGTGTAGAGGATGGCCAGGACGGAGGGGACGAACACGATCAGGCTCTGGAGCTGGCTGAGGCGGCGGGTGCGGTTGCCGACGGCGACCATGACGGCGTTGACCATGACGCCCGCCAGGACGCCCCCGGAGGCGAGTACGAGCAGCAGGCAGACCACGGCGGCGTAGTGGTACTCGGACAGGCAGGCCAGCCCCCAGCGCGCGGCCGCATGCACGAGGACGGACAGGACGTAGTAGGAGCGCCGGTGGGACCCGAACAGGGGGAACAGGTCGGAGCCGGCCCCGAGGAAGGGCTGGAGGTAGGCAGGGATGCCGACGATTATGCCCAGGGTCCCGATGTCGCCGGGCGTCAGGTGCATCACCTCTTTGAAGAGGAAGGTCGTCTTCTCGCCGGTCAAGGCCCCGCCGAAAGCGCCGAGGACGACGCTCAGGGTCAGGAAGGCGGCGATGCGATGGAAGGCGGCCCGGTCGGCGGGGCCGGCGTCGCCGAGGGCGGGGTCTGCGGTGAGGGCCTGTGTCGCCACGGGGGTTCCTTTCTGCGGTCCGGTCTGCCACGGGGAGGGGCCGGAGGCGACACAGGCCCGGCCCCACCCGTGATCATGCCGACTAGACGCCGCCCGCCGGGGCGGCGGGCGTACCCGCGCCCGCCGGGTTCAGGACCTCGTGCGGCGTTAGGGTCGTCACCGGGCCGAAGGTCGCAAGGCCCGGCGAGATCGTCTTGCCCTCGCCGACGGCGATCACCTGGACGCGGCCCGTGCCGAGGTAGGTCTGGGTGACGCGCTGGATGTCGGCGGGGGTCACCGCCTGGATGCGCTGGGGGTAGGTGTCCCAGTAGTCGGCGGGCAGGCCGTAGTCCACCACGTCCAGCAGGCGCGACAGCACGCCGGCGGGGTTCTCCAGAGTCAGGGCGAAGGACCCGACGATGGACCGCTTGGCGGCCTCAAGCTCGACCGGCGTCACCGGGGCGCTCTGCATCTTGGCGAACTCGTCATAGAAGCCGCTCACGGCCGGGGTCGTCACCGCGTTGCGGACGCTCCCCCCCATGGTCCAGGTGCCGGGGTACTTCGCCACCGAGACGGTGGAGCGGACGCCGTAGGTGTAGCCCTTCTGCTCGCGCAAATCCTGGTTAAGCCGCGAGTTGAAGGAGCCGCCTAGGATGTAGTTCGCGACGGTCAGGGGGAAGAAGTCCGGGTCGGTGCGCTTGATGCCCAGGTTCGCGAAGGTCAGGAAGGTCTGGGCCGAGCCGGGCCGGTCCACGAGGTAGATCGCCGTCTTCTCCTCGGGGTGGAACGTCCCGGCGGGCAGGGCGGTTTCGGCCCCGGAGGCGGCGGGCCAGCTCGCCAGGGCGGCGGCCAGCTTCTTCTCGATGTCGCCGGCCTTGACGTCGCCCGCAACGCCGATCAGCGTATCGGGCGCGTTGCGGTAGTGTTCGGCGTAGAAGGCCTTCAGGTCGTCGGCGCTGATCGCCTGGATCTGGGCCGGCGTCGGCGCGGGCCGGCCGTAAGGGGTGGAAGCGCCGTAGAGGATCTGGCGCGTGAGCTGGCCGCTCAAGAACTGCGGGTTCAGCTCCTCCTGCGAGCGCCGGGCGACCGCCTGGAACTTGGCCTTCGTCAGCCGGTCGGCGGGGAAGGTCGGGTGCAGCAGGACGTCGGCCATCAGCGCGATCAGCTCGTCGGTGTTCTCCGACAGGCCGCTGACGCTGACCTCGGCCCGCTCCGCGCCGGCCGTGGCGCGCAGGTTTGCGCCGATCTTCTCGGTCGCCCGCGCGAGCTGTAAATAGTCCTTGGTCTGCGTCCCCTCGTCAAGCTCCGCCGCCGTCAGCTCGGCGACGCCGGGCTTGGCGGCGGACTCGAAGAGCGACCCGGCCCGCATGCTGACCGTGATGGTGACGAGCGGCAGCTTGTGGTCCTCGACGACGAGCATGTGCGCGCCGCCGTTCTTGTCGGCCCCGGCGGGCAGCGTGAACTCCTTGGGCCGGGGCAGCTTGACCTGCAAGATGTCCTTGGCGACCGGGGCCCGGTTCATCGGCGCGGCGATCTGCCCCGCCGGGGCGGCGATCTGCTCCTGGGCGTTCGCGATATGGGGCGCGAGTGCGGCCCCGGAGGCGAGCAGCAGGGCGGCGAATGCGCCCGTGAGTGTCTGTTGTGTCTTCAAATTATTGCCTTTTGCGTTGAAAAGAGGGCGCACGCCGGAGAACACCGGAAGGGCGAACACAAGGTTCGCCCCCACGGGGCTACGGGGCAGGCTCGATTAGCCGCCCGCCGGGGCGATGGCCGCCGTGCCCGCGCCGCCCGCCGGGGCGGAGTCGGCGGGCATGGTGATGACCACCGCGCGGTTGGCGGGGACCAGGTACTTCTTGGCGACCCGCTGCACGTCGGCGGGGGTCACTTTTTGCAGGTCCACCAGCAAGGTGTTGACACGGTTCGGGTCGTGGAACTGGACGGCATACAGCCCGAGCTGCTGGGCGCGGCCCAGGGCCGTTTGCAGACGCCGGACGGTCCCGACCCGCTCTTCCACCTTGGCCGTCGCCACCTCCTCGTCGGTGACGCCGTCCGTCTGGACGCGGGCGATCTCCTGGTTCAGAACCGCCTCGACCGAGGCCACGTCCCCGCCGGGCGGCAGGGCCGCCTCGACGGTGAACAGGCCCGGCCCGGTCGAGTCTTCCGGCCCCGCCCCGACCCCGACCGCCATGTCCTTCTCGACTAGGGCGCGGTACAGCCGGGAGGTCCGGCCGCTGCTCATGATGTTCCCCAGCACGGTCAGGGAATAGAAGTCGGGGTCGTTGCCGGCCACGGTGACATAGCCGGCCTCATACTGCGGCTGCCGGGCCAGGGCGTCGGACAGCGTCTTGCGCCGCTCGCCGGGGTAGGCGGTCGGCTCGGCGAAAACGGTGGGCGTGGAGGCGGTGCCGGCCTTGATCGGGCCGAAGTAGCGCGCGATCAGCGACCGGACGTTGGCGTCATCGAACCGCCCCGTGACCGTCAGGACGGCGTTCGCGGGTTCGTAATACTGGCTGTGGAAGGCGCGGACGTCCTCCAAACTGGCGGCGTCGAGGTCGGCCATGGAGCCGATGGTGGTGTGCTTGTAGGGGAAGCTGCTGTAGGCCTCATCCAGCAGGGCCTCGTAGGTGTGTCCGTAAGGCTGGTTGTCGTAGGACTGGCGCTTTTCCTCCTCGACCACCTGCCGCTGGTTGTCGAGGTTCGCCTGGCTGATGTCCAGCGCGCGCATCCGGTCGGCCTCCAGGAACAGGCCGAGGGCGAGCTGGTTCGCGGGCAGGCTTTCAAAGAAGTTCGTCCGGTCCTGGTTGGTGGTGCCGTTCATGGAGCCGCCGTTTGACTCGATCAGCCGGATGTGTTCGGTCTTGGCGACGTTCTCCGACCCCTGGAACATCATATGTTCGAACAGGTGGGCGAAGCCGCTGCGCCCCGGCCGCTCGCTCCGGGAGCCGACGTCGTAGGTGACGTTGACGGCGATGACGGGCGGCGCGGCGGCGCGGCTGTCCGGGGCGAGGATGACGCGCAGGCCGTTCGGCAGCGTGTACTGCGTGAAGGCGATCTGCGGGAAGGCGGCGGGGGCCGCCGAGGCCGCGCCGGGGGCGATTGCCAGCCCGCCCAGCAGGGCGGCGGCGAGGCAGGCCGCGCGGGCAGTGCGGGCGGCGGGCCGGAGGGAGAATGATAGCATGGTTTTTCCTGTCATAGCGTCTTTCTTTGTCTGCGTGCTGTGGGAGTAAGTCGGCGCTGACTTCGGCGGGAAGCGGGAGGAGGAGCGCGCCGACGCGCATGGCGTCGGCGGTCGCCCGGCATTGGGCGCGGCAGTAAAGCAGACCACGACGGCGATGTCCTGGCGGAAAGGTCGGTAACATTATACACCAAAAACCGCCAAACGCGCCGGTATTGTTGCGGGGCTGGCAAGGCAATCGCGTCGGAAGGGCGGACACGGAGCAAGGAAGGGCAGGCACGGGGGCCTGCCCCTACGGGCCGCCGGAACGTAGGGACAACCCCGTGGTTGCCCTCCGTGTCCGGTTGCCCTGGCATGGTCATCTCCGTATGGCCTACGAATGCTCCCGTGTGGCTAGCCCTTGACGTCCGGGCACGGCTTGTGGTATGACTAGGGCGAGCCGCTCAATGACGCCTACCCACGTTGTTTCCTACATCGCTTTCGCTTTCTTTTTTGGCGCTGTCGGCCTGCTCATCGCTGCCGCTCACTATGTAGTGCTTTTCGAGGCGTGGCGCAAGGGCCTGACCGCCTTCGGGCGCTGGCTCCTGCCGTCCGCGCTGGCTTCCACCATCTCCACGATCTCCTGGCTCTTGGGCGTCCTGAGTCCTAGTCTCGGCTTCCGTACCCCTTATACTGCTCGCCTGTGCAGGTATGGCCTCGACACACTCGCGGCGGCGCTCGCGGCCATCGCCCTGTTCCGACTGTGGAAGATGATCCGGGGCTGGCCCGCGGGCGCATGGGCAGGAGGAGAACATCCGCCGGGCGGGCAGAACGCCGAACATCCGCAGGAAGGCATATGGCCGCCGCCGCCCACCGACCCGGCGTGAAGAGTGCGCCGCAGGGAAGCGGACGGATGAAGGACGAGTGATTGAAATCACTCGCTACGCTGGAAGTTGTCCAAGGGACAAGGGAACGGCCCCGGATGGGGCAAGATTTTCTCCTTCTTCTGTCCCCTGGACAGGTCCCAATCAGCGAGTGATTTTAATCACTCGTCCAACCCGCCTCGTCCGACCCGACCTGACGCCCTGACCTGACGCCCTGACCTGACGCCCTGACCTGACGGCTGACAGAGGACCAAAAACCGTGCGTATTTCAGACGAGACGGAGCCGCTGCCGCTCTCCGAGGTCCGGCGCTATGAGGCGGCCTGGCAGCGATACCGCGTGTCTTCAGCCTGGTACTGGCTGGTCTTCCTCGGCTACGTCCCCGGCGTCTTCCTCTTCGGCTGGCTCCTGTCGTTCGCGGTCAACGACAACCTGGCCCACGAAATCGTGGCCTTCGGGTGGATGGCGCTGTGGATGGTGTCGGGGCAGGGCTATGTCCGGTTCCGGTGCCCGCGCTGCGGCGAGAAGTTCTTCGCGCGGAAGGGCTTCAGCAACATCTTTTCCGGCAAGTGCCTGAACTGCGGGCTACCTAAGTACGCCCACGACCGCACGGTCCTCGAGGAGGAAATCCCGTAGGGGAGCGCGAGGTCACGGTTGCTTTGTCTCCCCTTTGGCGTTATAATGAGGCCGTCCCCCGCATTCACCGCCGAGTGCCTGCCACCGAGGCGAAAGGCATTTCTATGGCGACCACCCGACCCGAAGCAGCCCCTAAAGCCGAGCAGGCCGCTCCTCTCCCGATCCGCGCCGGGCGGCCGGTCACGCCCCGCGCCGTCCTGACCGGGCTTGCCTGTGCCCTGCTGGTCTGCGGCATCACGCCCTACAACGACTACGCCGTGGCAGCTACCTACCTGTCGGGCAACTTCTTCCCCTTGGGCGCATTGGCCGCCGTCCTGCTGCTCGTCCTTGCCGTCAACCCCGTGCTCATCACGCTGGGGCGGCGGGACAAGGCGTTCATTCCGAGGCCGTTCAGCCCGAGCGAGGTCCTGACGGTCTGGGCCATGGTCATCATCGCGGCGGGCATCCCGTCGAGCGGCCTGATGCGCTACCTGCTGCCCCACATCGTCGCGCCCCACTACTTCGCCACGCGGACGAACCACTGGGAGGGACTGTTCCTGGCCCGCCTGCCCTCGTACCTGTTCGTCACCGACCATGAGGCCGTGCGGACCTTCTTCGAGGGCCTGCACCGGGGCCAGCCGATCCCGTGGGGTGCGTGGGCCGTGCCGCTTGCCTGCTGGGGCGCGTTCTTCGCCTGCCTGTTCACGGCCTTCTTCTGCCTGGCGTCCCTGCTGCGGAAGCCCTGGGTGGAACACGAGCGGCTGGCCTTCCCCCTGGTCAGGCTGCCCGTCCTGCTCGCCGAGTCGCCCGCGCCGGGGCACTCGTTCAACGCCCTCCTGCGCGCGCCCCTGCTGTGGGTGGCGGTAGGGATGGTGACCGCCCTGCACACGGTCAAGGGCCTGCACCAGTTTTTCCCGACCATCCCCGACATCCCCGTGGTCTGGCATTCCGTGGACAACCTCAGCGGCCGGCCCTGGGACGGCATGGGGGACACGGCCCTGTACCTCTGGCCCCTCGTCGTCGGGTTCTCCTACCTGATGTCCGGCGAGGTCTGCCTGTCCCTGTGGCTGTTCTATTTGCTGTTCCGGGTGGAGGTGATGGTCGGCGTGCTGTACGCCTGGGACATGGGCAAGACGGGGACCGGCTTCGCGATGGGGCCGGCCTATACCATCTACCCCGAAGTCGGTGGTGCCCTGGCCCTGGCCGCCTGGACGGTTTGGACCATGCGCGGGCACCTGGGCGATGTCTGGCGCAAGGCCGTCCATGATGCGCCCGACGTGGACGATTCGGGCGAGCCACTGTCGTACCGCTTCGCCCTCTTCGGCCTGCTCGGCGGGTACGCGGGCATGTTCGCCTGGCTGACGCTCGTCGCCCGCATGCAGCCGCTGATGGCCGGGGGCGTGCTGTTCGGCAGCCTGGTCATCTTCCTGCTGCTGTCGTGGCTCGTCGCGCAGGCGGGCCTGCTGTTCGTCACGCAGGCCTTCGCGCCGTCCCAGATCATGACGGTTCTTGGCGGCGGCCTGCCCTTCGACGCCCGCTCCTTAGTCCTGGGGTCCCTGGTGGAGCACGTCGGCTGGCAGGACTCGCGCGAGTTCATGCTGCCGCCCCTGCTGAACTCCTTCAAAGGGGCCGCCGAAACCGGCCTCTCCGCCCGCTCCCTGACCCGCGCCCTGGCCCTGTGCGTCCTGTGCGCCGTCGTCGTGTCGGGCGTGGTTTCTCTCTGGCTGCCCTACACCCACGGTGGCGCGCTGGCCCTCCAGAACCCCTGGATGTACCAGGCCGCCCCGCAGATCCCCTTCTCCTGGGCGGCGGGCCAGGCGGACAACCCGCACCCGCCCCAGGCCGGCGGGATCGCGCAGATCATCGGCGGCGCGCTGTTCGTCCTGGCCCTGTTCCTCTGCCGCGCCTATGTTCCCGCGCTGGGTTTGCACCCGGCGGGCTTCCTGGTCGCGGCCTCCTACGCCCTCTACTGCCTCTGGTTCTCCCTATTTCTGGGCTGGCTGGTCAAGGTCCCCCTGGTGCGCTACGGCGGGATGCGCGGCTACCGCCTGGCCCTCCCCTTCTTCCTGGGCCTCATCTTAGGCGACTGCCTGAACGCCCTCGCCTGGGTCGCCGTCGGGTTAGCGACGGGCAAAGGCTACCAGCTCATGCCGGGGTGAAGGCAGGCAGAAAAACAGAACGGCCCGGCGGTAATCGCCGGGCCGTCTTCGGTTCTTCTTTTTCGCGCGCCTTTCTCAGACCGCCGCCCTGTCGGCGGTCTGGGGCGTGTCCCGCTCCTGGGGTTTCACCCGCGCGTAATCAAAGGAGAGGGAGTAAGGATTGTCAACACGCTGCGAAGCGTCCAACAGCTCGATTCCGACCGTATTGCCCGCCGTGTCATAGTCAAAGATGACGCCCGGCTGGACTTCATCGCTGTCGGCGATTGGCGTGTCGCAGAGAGTGATCGTCAGCACGTCAACTTCCTCATCGTATGCCATCTTCATCGTTGATTCCTCAGACCCAGTACTTGTCAATCTGACTCGTGAAATAGACCGTCACGATGACTGCCGGTGTGACATCATCGGCAACGATCAGCCGCAGCAGGAACTCTGAGCTGCCCCTGTTCCAGCGCGACTGGTAACACTTTTTGCCGTTCACCTCATCCACGACCTGCCCCGGTGCCTGCATCACGGCGTCCACCGCCTGCTCGGGAATGCCGCGCGCCGCCATTTGCTGCCGCGCGTGCCGTGATATCCGGTAAAGCATGGTTCCGACGCCTCCGCTACAGAACTCTGCAACGGTGCGAGTGTACCACTTCCGTACAGCACGAAACAAGTGGTAGAATGCTTCTGCACAAAGGAAGAGGTGTCTCTTGAGTTAGCCTTCTGTCGTCACGTTCCGGGTTGAGTTCCCGCCCGAGGTCGAGGCGGAGCGTGAGCCTGTTTTTGAGGCGATCCGGCGGGGCCTGTCCGCCGCCACCCCCGCGTCGGTCGCGGAGGCGAGCCGGGCGCAAAAGGCTTGGCTGGAGCGTTACCCGGATGACTACGCCATGTGGGACGTCGGCGGAACGATCTCACTGCTGGCCGACGCACTGGAGGCCGAGCCACCGGCGGAAGCACAGCGCGAAGAAGCTTTCCAGGCCCTGGAACGGGCCATGCGCGACCGCACGGAGGAAGCGGTCCAGACAGGGCTGGCGCTCGCCCGCGCCTGGCTTGCCCGTCGCCCCGATGATTGGACCATGCGCGATGCGGGCGAGCCGGTCGCGATGCTGGCCGACGCCTTGGAGATCGTCGCCCGTGAGGCGCGGGAAGAAAAGGCGCGCGAAATGCGGGACGCGCCCGCCGTCGCCGCCCAGCGCAGGAAGGCAGGGAGCCAGGCGTCATAGCCCGTCAGAGCCGCGCACCGGTTTAGGCGCGGCCTGCGCGGGGCATGAGAGCAGGAAGAGGCCGGGACCGCCTGCCCACCGGAAAGGACGCGAAAGACGCTCATGGAAGCCGCGGACGAGAGTGAAGCCGCCCACCTAGCCGGCGGGGGACAGGAGGCAGGGCAGGAGGGAGATTCCGGCACCGCCTCCGCGCGGGCGCAGAACCGGAAAGGCGGGTGGCTTATACTCGGGGCCGTCGCCGTCATCCTCCTGCTCTGCGTTCTCAACGTGCTGTACAGCCACTTCGCGGAGTTCCGCTACTTCCGGCCCGGCATCCGCGACTTCGACGCGCGGAGGTATCCGGCGGCGGAGGCCGAGTTCCGCACCTATCTACACTGGGTCAATGACGCCGACGGGCATTATTTCCTGGGGCAGACCTTGCTGGCGGAGGGGCAGATCTCGGCGGCCCGCGCCGAGTTCCTGCGCGACGTCGCTGTGCGGCCCGGCAACCAGACCGGAAGGCGGTCGGCCCTCAGCGCCCGGTCTGCCGCGATCCTTCGCGGGCTGCACTGATGCCGGGGGCGGCTGCCTCCTCCCCCTTGCCCTCCTTCCTCCCCCCCGCCCTCCTTCCTTTCCTCGCGCCGCCTGCCGGTTTGGCACGGTTCTTGCGCTGGCAGAAATCAGGTATAATTGGCGGCACGTTACCCCGGCATCGTCGCCGCATCTACCGATCTCCCAATCCCTACCGACAGAAAAGACAGGCAGCAGAGAAAGACAGAAAGAGGCGTCATGTTTCGATTCCCCGGCTGCCCCGCCGCCCTGGGCCTCGCCGCCCTGGGCCTCGCCGCCCTCGGCCTCGCCCTGGGCGCGGCCACCCCCGCCCGGTCCCAGACACCCACCCCGACAGCCGCCCCGGCGCCCGCGCGCCAGCAGACGCGCGGGGACACGCTGCCGCTACACGAGATGCGGGCGCGCACGTTCCACGCCACGCACTACGCGCTGCGCCTGCGCGTGGACCAGGTGCGCCAGACGCTGGCCGGCACCGTCACCATTGACCTGACGCCGTTCGCGGACGACTTCCGCACCCTGACGCTGGACGCGGACGGGCTGACCATCGCGGACGTGACGCGGGCGGGGCGGACGGCCCCGCTGCCGTTCCAGGTGTCCGACGGGCACCTCGACATCACGCTCGACCGCCCCTACCATGCCGCCGAGCCGCTGACCGTCACCGTCCGCTACCAGGCGGTCAAGCCCAAGCGCGGGGCCTGGTTCATCGCCGCCCACCCGAAATCCCACACGCCGCGCGTCCTGTGGACGCAGGGCGAGTCCGAGGACACCCACGCCTGGTTCCCCTGCTACGACTTCCCCAACGACCGGGCCACGTCGGAGATCTGGGCGACGGTGGACGCGGACGACCTCACGATCTCAAACGGCGCGCTGGTCGGGCAGGAGAAGAACGCGGACGGGACGCGCACCGACCACTGGGTCGAGTCCACGCCCCATTCCACCTACCTGACATCGCTGATCGCCGGACCTTACGAGAAAGTGACGGACCATCTGGGCAGCCTGGAAGTCTCCTACTACGGCTACCGGGGCGACTCGGACCGGCTGCGGCGGTCGTTCGGCATGACCCCGGACATCATCGCCTTCTACCAGACGGCCCTGGGCGTCCCCTACCCCTACGAGAAGTATTCGCAGACCGTCGTCCCCGACTTCATCGCCGGGGGCATGGAGAACATCTCGGCGACCACCCAGAGCGACAATGTGCTGCACGGGCCGGGCGGTGAGCCGGATCACGAGTCGGAAAGTCTGGCCGCCCACGAGCTGGCCCACCAGTGGTTCGGGGACCTGGTGACCTGCCGGGACTGGTCGAACATCTGGCTCAACGAGGGGTTCGCCACCTACTTCGCCTCGCTCTACACCGAGCACGCCCACGGCGAGGCCGCTTTCCAGGCGGAGATGCGTCAGCAGCAGGCCTCGTATCGCCGGGAGGATGCGGACCGCTGGCGGCACCCGATGGTGGAGATGCGCTATGACACCCCGGAGGACCTCTTCACCGGCCACAGCTACGACAAGGGAGCGTCCGTCCTGCACATGCTCCGGTTCGTCCTGGGCGATGCCGCCTTCTTCCGCTCCCTGCACCGCTATTTGACCGACCATGCCGGCGGGAACGTGGACACCGAAGACCTGCGCCGGGCCGCCGAGGCCGAGACCGGCCAGTCGCTGGGCTGGTTCTTCGATGAGTGGGCCGCTGAGGGCGGCTTCCCCGCCTTCCAGGTCAGCCATGTCTACGATGACACCGCGCATACCGTCTCGGTGACGGTGGCGCAGACGCAGACGGAGGACGCGGCGACGGCGACGCCCGCCGTGTACCGGATGCCGGTCGAGATCGGGCTGCTCTCCGATCTGGGGATGACGACGACGCGGCTCCAGATCACCGGGCGCGAACAGACCTTCGTGCTGCCCGCCGCCTCGCGGCCCCGCGCCGTGCTGCTGGACCCGGCGGGCTGGCTGCTCAAGACCGTCTCCGACGACAACGGGCGCGACGCCCAGATCGCCGTCCTGGCCCGCGCCCCCGCCGTGCCGGCGCGTCTAACAGCCGCCGAGGCGCTGGGCCGACTGCCCGACGACCCGGCGGCCGAGGCCGCCCTGGCATCCGCCCTGGCCGCCGACGCCTTCCCCGGCGTCCGCGCGGCCTGCGCCGCTGCCCTGGGCGGGATGACCACACCCGGTGCCGAGGCCGCCCTGCTGCGGGCATCACGGGCCGAGGCCGACGTGCCGGTGCGGGGGGCGGTCCTGTCCGGGCTGGGGCACTTCACCGACGCCCCCGCGCGGGCCATCGTCCGGGAGGCTTTGGCGGACCCACACTACGCCATCCAATCAGCGGCGATCCGGGCATCCGTGCGGCAGAAGTCGCCCGACTTTCCGCGTTTGCAAGCCATCCTGACCACTGCAAGCTCCGACCGGGCCTACGACCGGGTGCGCTCCGCGGCCCTGGATGCCCTGCTGGTCCCGGCCAATCCGGGGGCACTGCGGGAGGCCCTGGCCTACCTCGCCCCCGCCCAGCCGGACAGCCTGCGCTACGTCGCCGCTTCGAGCTTGGGCACGCTGGGCCTGGGCCGCCCCGAGGTGACCGCGCATCTGACGGCCCTGCTGGGCGAGACCCCCCCGGTCCGGTTTCTGCGCCGCATTGCGCTGGATGCCCTGAAGACGCGCGGCGACGCGCGTGCCGTTCCCGCCCTGCGCCGGCTCGCCTCGGCCCCGGACACGGACGCCGCCACGCGCCAGTCAGTGACGGACGTGGCCGACGCCTTGCAAGCCGGGGGGACGCCGGAGGGGCGGGTGACGACGCTGGAGCGCGAGGTCAAGACGCTGACGACCCAGAACACCGAGATGAAGGCCCGCCTGGACGCCCTCGCCCCTCCGGCCCGTCCCACGCTCAGGGCCGCGCCCAAGCCCGCCCCCTAAGCCGCCGTAGGGGCGGCCCTAGGCCGGGCTAGGCTTATGCAAAAAAGGAGTGATAGGAATGAGTGATAGGAATGAGTGGAGCCGATGAGTGAGGAGCAAGAGCGGCTGAGGGAGCGCGAAGAACTGATCTCCGCCCTGCGGAACTTCGCCGAACACTTCGGGGCCGCCGAAGTCTACCAGCAGGCGCGGGCGATCTACCTGGAGAGTCCCGCCGGGCGGGCCGAGCGGGAGCAGGAGGCGGCGGACGCCTTCGCCTCCGCCCTGCGCGGCAGCGGCCAGTCCCCCTCCGAGCGCCCGACGCGGGCGACGCCGGGCAGGAGATCAGGCGGAGGGTCGTCGCCCCTGGCGGACGCCAAGAAGGCGCTCGGGGGCTGAACGAAAGGGAAGAAACGCCTCCCGCCGCCGCCTGAGAATGGATAGCAGGGCGGGAAGAGAAGAGGGCGGGGGGACATGGGAGGGTGGGGGGACTCCGCCCCTACGCCGTCATCCGTAGGGGCGAACCTTGTGTTCGCCCTCCTCTCCGGGAAGAGGGCGCAGCAAGCGGCGCCCCTACACGTCCGCCCCACGTCCCCCTAACCCTTCAGCAGCGTCCCCGCCGCCGCCTTCTCCGAATGCGTATCGCCCCCCTTGTCCGCCTGGGGCGTCAGGACCGGCTCGCCCGTGGAGGGCCAGCGGCGGGCGAGGACTTCGTGCAGGGCCAGGCAGGCGATCAGCCACGGGACGCCCGCCGTCCACCCCGCCAGGACGTCGGTGGGATAGTGGACGCCCACATAGATCCGCGAGACGCCGATGGAGAAGACGACCAGCACGGTGACGATCCGCACCAGGAGCCGCGCCGCATGGTTCTTGAACAGGTGCAGGACGAAGTACCCGAGCAGGCCGTAGACCACCATCGCGATGAGCGAGTGGCCGGACGGGAATGAGAAGCCCGATTCGTGCAGCAGCGGCGCGAAGAACGAGGGCCGGGGCCGCTTGATGAACAGCTTGACGCCCTGGATAATGACGCCCGACCCGATGACGGCGATGGGCAGGGTCCAGGCCGCCCCGCGCACCTTGCGCCAGACCAGACCCAGCAGGGCTGCCCCGGCGGCGATCCCGACGATGACCGGCGGCGACCCGGTGCGGGCCAGGATCGTCGCCGCTTGGGTGAAGGCGGGCGCGCGGTGGGCGCGCATCCAGTAGAGGATGTTCCGGTCGAAGGGCGTCACGTCGCTCCCGTTGTCTTTGACGAAGTCCAGCAGCTTGGCGAAGACCACGGTGAAGACGACGGCCAGGACCAGCCCGACGGCGACGTGCCGCAGGACGATGTTCGGGGCCGCCTGAGTGGCGTTGGCCCGGTCTGCGGCCTGACGGGCTTGATGAATGACATTGCTCATAACCGCGTTTGTACCCGCTTTTTCGCCTCATGGGCGTCCCCTTGCGGAACGCCATTGCCTTCCGGCGTGTTAATACGGTATAATTGGGAGTTGGCTGTCTTTAAGGCCCGCCGATGGGTGTTCCCACGGCATTGATAGGAGAAACGACATGAAGACCGGAATCCATCCCGAATACAAAGACGTCTCGATCACCTGCGGGTCGTGCGGCCACGTCTACCAGACCCGCTCGACCGGCGAGAAGCTGTCCACCGAGATCTGCGGCAATTGCCATCCCTTCTACACCGGCAAGCAGAAGCTGCTCGACAGCGCGGGCCGCGTGGACAAGTTCCTTTCCAAGTACGGCCTGAAGAAGTAGTAGCGGGCGCAATCCTCGGAGGGCGCAGCGAGCGGTGCCCCTACAGCCAAAACCGTAGGGGCGCTGCTTGCTGCGCCCTTGAACTCTTAAAGCTTGCACTCTTGAGGCGGCGGTGAAAATGGACGAGCGGACACAGTACGGCGGCCAGGCGGTGGTCGAGGGCGTGATGATGCGAAGCCCGCGTTTCTTCGCCGTCGCCTGCCGCCGCCTGTCCACGCAGGAGATCGTCGTCGCCCTCGAACCCATCGAGAAGCACCTGCGCGCCTTCCAGTGGCTCAACAAGCCCTTCCTGCGCGGCTCGCTGGCATTAGTGGATGCCATGGCGCTGGGCATCAAGGCGCTCACCTACGCCGCCAACGTCCAGGCGACGGATACAGGCACCCCCGAGGACAGGGCGGCCGGGGTCGCGGCGGGCGCGGTAAATCTGGCGATGGGCGAGGGCGTGGCCGAGAAGCAGAAGTCGTCCGACGGCACCATCAACGGCATCGCCATCGGCATCACGACGGTACTCTCGCTAGTCATCGGCTACGCCGGCTTTTGGGTCGTCCCGGCCCTCCTGACCGACCGCTTCCTGCCGGGCCACGGGCAACTGCTGTCCAACCTGATCGAAGGGGCGATCCGGCTCAGTTTCTTTTTCCTCTATATCACGGCCATCTCGCAGGGGAAGAACATCCAGCGCGTTTTCCAGTACCACGGCGCGGAACACAAGGCGATCAACACCCTGGAAGCGGGCCTGCCGATGACGGTGGGGAACGCGCTCCAGGCCAGCCGCATCCACCCGCGCTGCGGCACCAACTTCATCTTCATCGTGCTGATCACGTCCATCGTCGTCTTCTCGGTCGTCCCGCGCCACGCCTTCTCCGAAGGCATCCTGCCGGTGCTGACCACGGTCGGCCTGCGCCTCCTGCTGCTGCCCTTCGTCGCCGGCATCGCCTTCGAGATATTGAAGTGGGCCGGGGCCAATCGAGATAAAGCCTGGGCGCAGGCGTTGATCGCGCCGGGCCTGTGGACGCAGTATCTAACGACGCGCGTGCCCGACGAAAGCCAGATCGCGGTCGCCATCGCCGCGCTGGACGCGGTCTGGGCGCGCGAGCATTCCGGCGTGCGGCTGTGTCCCGTGGACGTGGAAGGCCAGACAGAGGGCGAGATTGCGGCGCTGGCCTAGCGGCCGGGATGTGGTCATGCTGTAGGGGCGGGGTCCCCCCGCCCTCCTTCCCTGTCCAGGCCTTTCCGTCCTGTGCGGGCCGTCCCGTCTCCATCCCGAGGATCATCCCTATGTTCGAGAAGCTAGCCGAAGTCGAAGAACTCTACCAGGAGCTGGAGCGGCGCATGTCCGACCCCGCCCTGGTCGGAGACATGGACGAGTACCGGCGCGTCCACAAGCAGTACAGCGACCTCACCGAGATCGTCGCCAAGTTCCGCCAGTATAAAGAAACCCAGAAGCAGACCGAGGAAACCGAGGAGATGCTGCGCGGGTCGCTCGACGACGACATGCGCGACCTCGCTCAGTCCGAGTTCGACGACCTGCGCGCCCGGAAGGTCACCCTGGAAAACGACCTGAAGGTCATGCTCCTGCCCAAGGACCCAAACGACGACAAGGACATCATCCTGGAAGTGCGCGCGGCGGCGGGCGGCGAGGAGGCCGCGCTGTTCGCGGGCGAGCTGCTGCGGATGTACATGCGCTACGCCGAGAAGCGCGGCTGGAAGATGGAGCTGCTGAACTCCAACGAAACCGGCATCGGCGGCTACAAGGAGGCCGTGATCGAGATCCACGGCACGGGCGCGTACTCGGCCCTGAAGTTCGAGAGCGGGGTACACCGGGTCCAGCGCGTGCCCGTGACGGAGGCCAGCGGGCGGCTCCAGACGAGTACGGCGACCGTCCTTGTCATGCCCGAGGCCGAAGACGTCGAGATCGAGATCCCCGACAAGGACATCAAGCGCGAGCATACGCTGTCCCAAGGCGCGGGCGGCCAGAACGTCCAGAAGAACGAGACGGCGGTGCGGCTGACCCACCTCCCCACCGGCATCGTCGTGACCTGCCAGGACCAGCGTTCCCAGCTCCAGAACTACGAGAAGGCCATCCGCGTGATGAAGTCACGCCTGTACGACATCGAGATGCAGAAGCAGACGGAGGCCCTGGGCAGCACGCGCAAGGACCTGATCGGGTCGGGCAAGCGCGAGGAGAAGATTCGCACCTACAACTTCCCCCAGGACCGCCTGACCGACCACCGCATCGGCCTGACCGTCCACAACCTGCCGACCATCATGGGCGGCGAGATCCAGCACATCATTGACACCTTGGTCAACGCCGACCAGGCCGAGAAGCTGAAGCACGAGACGGGGGCGTGACGGGGCAGGGCTTACCGGGGGCGTGACGGGCAGGGTTTGTAGGGCGATGAATCGCGCTCTCCTTCGGAGAGGGCGCACACATTAAAGAAGGGCGAACACAAGGTTCGCCCCTACGCCGTTCAGGAGGCAGACGATGGCCGTCGAAACCCACCGCCGGCAGTGGACCGTAGACGAGTTCCAGCGCGCCTACGACCTGGGCGCGTTCGGCTTTGAGGCCCGGCTGGAACTCATCGAGGGCGACCTTTTCAGGAAGGCAAGCCAGGGCGCGGCCCACGCCTGGGTGATTTGCGCCATGACGGAGGCCCTGCGCGGCCTCTTCCCCTCCGGCCACGATGTCCGCTGCCGGTTGCCGCTCATCCTCGGCCCTCGGAGCAAACCGGAGCCGGATCTCGCCGTGGTCACCGGCTCCTTCAATGACTACAAGCAGGCCCATCCGACGACAGATACACTCGTGGTAGAGGTTTCCGACACCACTTTGGCGATGGACCGCTCCACCAAAGCCGCCCTCTACGCCCGCGCGGGCATCGAAGACTACTGGATCGTCAACCTCCCCGACGGCGTTCTGGAAGTCCATCGGCAGCCCGCCGCCATGGCCGACCAGCCGCTGGGCCACCACTACCGCAGCATTATCCGCCTCACCCCGACTGATACCGTCTCGCCGCTGGGCCGCCCGGACGCCGCCGTCGCCGTGTCTTCTTTGTTGCCGTGACGCCGGATGTGTAGGGGCGCCGCTTGCCGCGCCCTCTTACGGCACGGAGGGCACAGGCGGGGGAAGAAGGGCGCAGACTTGTGAAGGAGGGCGCAGACTTGTGAAGGAGGGCGCGGCAAGCGGCGCCCCTACGGGGCGGAAGATGGGGGCCATCTTCCGGGTATAACTCCTCTATGCGCTACCTCTTGATTGCCGGCCTCGTGGCCGTCGGCGTCGCCGTGCTGCTCCTGCCGCCCCCCGTTAAGGCCGCGCCCGCCGCGTCGCCCGCTTCAGCGCCCACCCCGTCACCCACCGAACAGGGCGACGACGTCCGGCCGCCGGTCGTCACGCCGCAGATGACGCGCTACTCGCGGACGCGCTACGGGCTGTACTTCGCCGGGACGGCTTACGGCCTGCTCGCGCTCTGGGGCGTCCTGGCGACGGGCCTATCCGCGAGACTGCGGCGCTTCGTCCAGCCCTTGCACTACTCGTTCTTCCAGCTTGCGGGCTACTACGCCCTGCTGACTCTCGTTCTCCTCGCCGTCCAAGCCCCCCTCTCCTGGTACAGCGGGTACTATCTGGAACACGCCTACGGGTTGTCTTCACAAAGCTTTCCCGCCTGGGCGGGCGATAGGACGAAGGGGGTGGCGGTGGACGTGGCGACGACGGTGCCCATCCTGTGGGGGCTGTTCTGGCTCATTAATCGTTCGCCGCGCCGCTGGGCCTTGTGGTTCTGGGGGGCGCTCATCCCGCTCATCGCCTTCGGCATCTTCGTCTCGCCCCTCGTCGTGGACCCGCTGTTCAACAAGTTCACGCCCCTGCCGCCCAGCCCGCTGAAGACGCGGATCGAGGCGCTGGCGGCCAAAGCGGGCATCCCGAACGCCCCCGTTTATGTTGTGGACAAGAGCCGGCAGACGCACTCGACCAACGCCTATGTGACCGGCATCGGGTCGTCGGCCCGGATCGTGCTGTGGGACACGACCATTCAGAGGATGCCCGAGGACCAGATCAGCGCCGTGGTCGCGCACGAGATGGGGCATTATGTCCTCAAGCACCTTTACTGGGGCTTCGCCCTGTCCGTCGGCGGCCTGCTGGTCGGCCTGCCGCTGGCCCAGAAGTTCACCGAGGCGATGCTGGCCCGCTTCAGCCCGCGCTGGGGCGTCACCAGCCTTTCCGACTACGCCGCCACGCCCGCCCTGCTGCTGACCGTCGCGCTGGCCGGCTTCCTCCTGGCCCCGCTGACCAACGGCGTCTCGCGCGTCATCGAACACCAGGCGGACGCCTACGGGCTGGAAGTGAACGGGAACGGCCCGGCGATGGCGCGCGCCTTCGTCTCCCTCTCCGAGCAGAACCTGAGTGACCCTGACCCACCCGCCTTCATCAAGTTCTGGTTGTTCACCCACCCGCCCCTCCGGGAGCGGATCGAGTTCGCGCTGGGGAAGAAGTGACCGGTTCCACGGGGCTGAACCCCCGTGCTGTAGGAGGGCAACTCCTCGCCTTTTACTCCGCTATTAACCCCGCTCCGTCCCTACGAGGGGCGGAGCGCAGCGACTAGGAGGCGCGGGCACCAGCGGGCACCAGATGTAGGGGCGCGATTGATCGCGCTCTCCTCTGTTCTTCGCCCCTTCGACCCGCCCCCTACTACGCAGGAATCTTCCATGCAATCACGAATACTGCGTGTACCGTAGCCCTCTGGCATCGTCCGGCGGCAAGCGGGTAGAATGAGGTCTGGAGGGAACCGACCGATGACTGCCATTCAGGAAGCGGAAAACCTGTTGCCGAGTCTGACACGCGGAGAAAAGGCACAGCTCTTGCAGTGGGTCGCGCGTGACCTCGGCGATGCTTTCCCCGGCATCGAGAGCATTCCTGACGTCTGCGGCGGCGAGCCGTGCATCGCCCGCTCGCGCCTCCCCGTTTGGCTGCTCGAACAGGCCAGGCGGTTGGGGACGAGTGAGGCGGGGCTGCTGCAAGCCTATCCCACGCTGCGCGCCCAGGACTTGGCAAATGCCTGGAACTATGTGCGCGCCCATCCTGAAGAGATTGACCGGCAGATCCGCGAGAACGAGGCGGGCAATATGTAGCAGCCACGTTGCACGAAGGTAGGAAGGGCGGGGGGACCCCGCCCCTACGCTCCTTCCGGTGGGCCTCTATGTAGGGGCGGGGTCCCCCCGCCCTTCTTTCAGCCTGGGGACCAGGCGAGGCGGGGAATGGGGGCGCGATGAATGAGGGCGCGATGAATCGCGCCCCTACGCCTTGTGCCCGCGAAGGCGGGCAAACGCTTTGTCGAAGGCCCGGACTTCAGTCCGGGGGTGCATACGGCGTCATATCGTTTAGGTCGAATACAAGAAAGACCCACCCATGAGCAACATCACCCTGCGCCGCGCCGAGCGCGCGGACGCCTCGGCGGTCATCGGGCTGATCATCGCCCTGGCCGAATTCGAAAACCTGCCGCCGCCGGACGCGGAGGCGCAGGCGCGGCTGATCGAACACGGCTTCGGCGACAGCCCGCAGTTCGAAGTCCTGCTGGCCGAGGTGCCGGGGGCGTCCGGCCCGGTCGGGTACGCCCTGCTGCTCCAGACCTACTCGACGTTCCTGGCCCAGCCGACCCTGCACCTCGAAGACGTCTTCGTGCTGCCCGAGTACCGCAAGCGCGGCATCGGCAAGGCGCTCCTGCGGCGGTGCGTCCAGGCCGCCTTCGAGCGCGGCTGCGGGCGGCTGGAATGGACCTGCCTGGACTGGAACACGAACGCGCAGGCATTGTACGAGCGCATGGGCGCGCGCCGGATGAAGGAGTGGTATCTGTACCGGATGACGCGCGGGGCGATGGCGCGGATGCTGGAAGGGGACACGCTGGGGGCGGACGCGCCGGGGGCCGAAGGGGATGTTTGAGGGAGCGATGTTTAGGCCGGGCGAGGTCTGGAACGACACGTCGGGCAGGCCGATCCAGGCGCACGGCGGCGGCGTCCTGTACGATGACGGCACCTACTACTGGTTCGGCGAAAACAAGGACGTCCCCAACGCCGTCGGCGCAGACGGGGCGCTGCTGGCCCGCGTGGATGTCGTCGGCGTCTCGTGCTACTCGTCCTCGGACCTCCTGCACTGGAAGGACGAGGGCGTCGTCCTGCCCGCCGTGCCGGACGATCCCGCCCACGACCTGCACCCGAGCCGGGTGGCCGAGCGGCCCAAGGTCCTCTATAACGCCCGGACCAGGCAGTACGTCCTGTGGCTGCACGTTGACAGCCCCGACTACACCTACGCCCGCATCGGCCGGGCGGTCAGCGACACGCCGACCGGCCCGTACCGCTATGTCGGCAGCATCGCCCCGGCGGGCGCGGACAGCCGGGACATGACGGTCTTCCAGGACGCGGACGGTTCGGCCTATGTCTACTTCTCCTCGGACTGGAACAAGACCATCCGGATCGCCCGGCTGACCGACGACTATTTGGACACGATTGGGCCGGCGACGGAGGCGTTCGTGGGCCGAAAGCGCGAGGCCCCCGCCGTCTGGACCCACGCGGGCCGGTACTACTTCATTGGCTCCGGCTGCACCGGCTGGGCGGCCAACGCGGCCGAGTACGCCGTCGCGCCCACCCCGCTCGGCCCGTGGGAGGTCAAGGGCAGCCCGTGCGCCGGGCCTGGAGCGGACACGACGTTCGGCGCGCAGAGTACGTTCGTCCTGCCCGTGGCCGGGAGGCCGGGCGCGTTCATTTTCCTGGCCGACCGTTGGAACGCCGAGAACCTGCAAGCCTCGCGCTACGTCTGGCTCCCGCTGGAAATGGACGGGGACCGGGTTACGGTGCGCTGGCGGGACGAGTGGGACATGGGGGTATTCGGGGAGTAGGTTTGCCATGGACTAAGGAGGCCGGGGCCTGAGCAATCCTGCAACTACTGGTTGCAGAATTACTCGCACAGCTTGTGCGAGAAATAGATGGGGTCATAACGTCACCATCTTCGAGAAGTACAAGGACGACCTGGAGCGTGAGTTCTACCTGCGGATGACGCAGGTGCAGGGCTGGTCGCGGAGCGTCTTGGTCCATCAGATCGAGAACCAGACCTACCGGAAGACCGTGCTGAACCAGACCAACTTCGCCGCCACCCTGCCCGCCGGGAGCCAGGCGCGGGCGATGCTGGCGTCAGGATGAGTACACCTTCGACTTCCTGGATCTCGGCGACGAGTTCAGCGAGCGACAGCTAAAGACGGCCATCCTCGCCCGCGTCGAGCCGTTCCTCCAGCAGATGGGCGGCGTCTTCGCCTTTGTCGGCAGCCAGTACCGGCTGCAAGTGAAGCAGGCGAGTGGTTGAAAACCACTCGCTCGGCCAAGCGTCCTGCGGACGAAGAGAAAGCAGGCCGACGTGACATGCTTGCTCCCGCGTCTTATTGCCGTCCGAAGGACGCCGCTCCTAGCGAGTGGTTTTCAACCGCTCGGCTTGGCCGCTCGGCTTGGCCGCTCGGCTTGGCCGCTCGGACCAAGATGAAGCGGATCGGCAACCTTTCCGCCCGCGCCGGTGTTACAGCGAACAGGAGTACCTCGACGCCCCTCCTTCCTACTCTGTGGGGGCTTTAGAAAATGGAACGCAACGATGCAAACGTATGACTTTCTCGTGCTGGGGAGCGGCAGCGCCGGGCTGTCCTTCGCGCTACGGGTATGCGCGCAGGGCCGCGTCGCCCTGGTCACCAAGAAGGACCGCACGGACAGCAACACCAACTGGGCGCAGGGCGGGATCGCCGGCGTCATGGGCGCGGACGACGATCTGGAGCTGCACGTCCAGGACACCCTGATCGCGGGCGCGGGTCTGTGCCACGAGGACGCGGTGCGCGTCCTGGTGACCGAGGGGCCGGGGAGAATCCGGGAGCTGATGGAGTTCGGGGCGGACTTCAACCGCGAGCCGGGCGGCGAGCTTTCCCTCGGGCGCGAGGGCGGGCACTCGCGGCGGCGCATCATCCACACCGCCGACCTGACCGGCAAGGAGGTCGAGCGGACACTGGTCGAGGCCGTCCGGGCGCACCCGAGCATTACCGTTTTGGAACACCACTATGCCATAGACCTCATCATGCAGGGCGAACACTGCTGCGGGGCCTATGTGCTGGACGAGGCGACGCAGACCGTCGAGGCGTATGTCGCCCCCGCGACCCTGCTCGCGACCGGCGGGGCGGGGCAGGTGTACCAGTTCACGACGAACCCGCCCATCGCGACCGGCGACGGCGTGGCGATGGCCTGGCGGGCGGGGGCTGAAGTCGCCGACATGGAGTTCATCCAGTTCCACCCGACTTCGCTGTACCACCCGGACGCCAAGAGCTTCCTGATCTCCGAAGCCGTGCGCGGCGAGGGCGGCATCCTGCGGCGCAAGGACGGCATCGCCTTCATGGCGGAGTACGACCCGGAGCGCAAGGACCTGGCCCCGCGCGACATCGTGGCGCGCGCCATTGACAGCGAGATCAAGAAGACTGGCGACGACTGCGTCTACCTCGACGTGACGCACCTCTCGCCCGAGGCGATCAGGGCGCACTTCCCGACCATCTACGCCCGCTGCCTGTCGTTCGGCATCGACATCACGACCGACTGGATACCGGTCGTCCCCGCCGCCCACTACTCCTGCGGCGGCGTCAGGACCGACCTGCAAGGCCGGACCACGCTGGGGGGCCTGTACGCCTGCGGCGAGGCCGCCTGCACCGGCGTCCACGGCGCGAACCGGCTGGCCTCGAACTCCCTGCTGGAAGCCCTCGTCTTCGGCAAGCGGTCCGCCGACGACGCCCTGGCCCGGACGGACCTCCCCGCCGCCTGCACCGAAGTCGCCCCGTTCCCCGGCCAGAAGGGCCGGGTCGGCGCGTTGGACCACGCCCTGGTCGCCGCCCTGCGGAACCGGCTCCAGACCGTCATGCAGAAGTACGTCGGCATCGTCCGCAGCGACGCGCGCCTCCAGAAAGCCCGCACCGCCGTGGACGCCCTGCGGGCCGAGGCGCAGCCGCTCTTCGACGGCTGCATCCTGGCCGACGACGTGCTGGAACTGCGGAACATGATCGAGGTCGCGGGCCTCATCATCGCCTGCGCCCGGCGGCGCAAGGAGTCGCGCGGCCTGCACTACACGACCGACTACCCGCAGACGTTGGAAAGCGAGCGGCACGACACGGTCCTGACGCGGGCGGGGTGAGAGGCAGAGGGCGGCGGGACCCCGCCCCTACAAAAGCCCGCCAAAGAAACGTAGGGGCGGGGTCCCCTCTCCCTCCACGCTCTAGGAGAACAAACATTGCCCCGCCTCGCCCCGCTCCTGCTCACGCTGCTGTTCTGCCTCCTCGGCACGGCGGCGCGCTCCGCGCCCACGCCGCCCTTCCGCGTCGTCGCCTATCTGCCCGACTACCGCGTCGGGGCGCTCGACCCCGCCGCGCCGGCCCTGAACGATCTCACCGACCTCATCTTCTTCTCGCTGGAGCCGACCCCGGCGGGCGGTCTGAACGCCGCCCGCCTGACGCCCGCCCTCACGGCCAAACTTCAGGCCATCAAGCGCCGCCATTCCCTGCGGCTGTGGGTGGCGGTCGGCGGCTGGGAGCGGTCGGCGGGCTTCGCGCCCGTCGCGACCGACCCCGCAAAGCGCCGCCTGTTCGCTCAGGCTCTGACCTCCTTCTGCCTGAGCCACGGCTTCGGCGGCGCGGACTTTGATTGGGAACACCCCGCAAGTGCCTCCGAGGAGGCCGGGTACGCCGCCCTGCTGGCCGAAGTGCGCCGCGCCTTCGCCCCGCACGGGCTGCGCCTGTCCGTCACGATGGCCCCCTGGCAGAAGCTGGCCCCGGACGGCATCGCCGCCGTGGACGCGGTGAACCTGATGGCCTACGACCACGACGGCCGCCACTCCACGTCCGCCCAGGCGGACGTGGCCGGGTTCCTGCGCCTCGGCGTCCCGCCCCATAAGCTCCTGCTCGGCCTGCCCTTCTACGGGCGTCAGATCACCCACACCGACACCGCGCTGGCCTACGCCGACATCCTGCGCCAGTACCACCCCGCCCCCGCCGTGGACGAGGCCGGCGGCCTGTACTTCAACGGCCCCGCCACCATCCGGCAGAAGACCCGCGACGCGCTCGCCCGGCACCTCGGCGGCGTCATGGTCTGGGAGATCGGCCAGGACGCGCCCGGCGACGGCTCACTGCTAAGAGTGATCCATCAGGCGGTGGCAGGGGCGGGCCAGTGAGACTTCGCTAGTATCTATTTACAATATTATCAGTTTGTGGTACTATGTCGGCATGATACTCAGCTTCAAGTCGCCGGAGGCGGAAGTCATCTTCGGCGGCGGGGTTTCCCGGAGGCTGCCCAGTGACATCCAACAGGTGGCGTTCCGCAAGCTAGGCTATGTTGACTCGGCGAGTCGGCTGGATGACTTGCGGGTCCCGCCGGGTAACCGCTTGGAGGCGTTGGAGCGGGATCGTAAAGGGCAGTATTCTATCCGAATCAATGACCAGTGGCGTGTCTGCTTCGTCTGGGATGAGGGCAACGCGCGGGATGTTGAGATCGTCGATTATCACTAGGAACAAAGCCATGGAACTGCTGGAAAACACCCACCCCGGCCTGATGCTGCGCGAAGACTATCTGGAACCCCTCGGCCTGACGGCTTACAAAGTGGCGAAGGGAACCGGACTGACCCCGATTCACATCTCGGAACTATTGCGCGGCGAGCGCAACGTCACGCCGCTGACCTCGCTCCTGCTCGGCAAGTACTTGGGCATGTCGCCCCGGTTCTGGCTGAACTTGCAGAACCGCCATGACGTGATCGAGGCCCAGCGCAACCAGCAGGACCGTCTGGCGCGGGTCACGCCTTACCGCGAACAGCAGGCGGCGTGAGGCGCGCACAGTGTATTACATAAGTGTATTACATAGCGGTTCCATGTGGTACAATGGGCTGGAGGAGAACATCATGGGAAGCGTTCGTCTGGACCCCAAAGTAGAAGAGAGGGTACGTCAGGTAGCGGCCATCAAGGGGCTGACTCTTTCCGAAGTCCACCGCCTCGCTTTAGCAGAGTATTGCGAGCGTGAGATGGCACCGGCGAAGACCAGCCGCTACGACGACATCATCGGCATCGGCGAAGGTCCGCGCGATCTGGCCGCCCGCTCTGAGGAGATTTTCGGGGAGATCATGGATGAAAAGCACCGTAAACACGATCATTGATACTGGACCGCTCGTTGCTGTTTTGAACCGCAACGATGACTACCACGCGGAGTGTTCCCGTCTCATCCGGGCCTTGGACAGCCCGTTCTACACGACGATGGCAGTGCTGACGGAGGTGATGTACCTTTTGTGGACGCGGGTCGGATGGGTCGCGCAGGAAGCCGCGTGGCGGATGGTCTTGCGCGGCGATCTTCTCGTGGAACACCCTTCCCCCGCAGAACTCGTCCGCATGTCGGAACTGATGAGCAAGTACAATGACCGCCCGATGGACTTTGCGGATGCCTCGCTGGTCGCCCTGGCCGAGCGCCTGACGCTCGACCGCATCTTCACCGTGGACCGCCGCGACTTCTCCGTCTACCGATTGCACGGCAAGAAGCCGTTTACCATCATCGGCCCCTGACGGTTACACTCGAGGGGAACACGCCGATTGCGATACGGGCCGCCCTTTGGAGCAACATCGCGCCTTGAGACTGAACATCCACGTTACCGCCGAACTCGCCCTGCCCGCCCCCACCCCGACCACGCTGCAAGTCGAGGCGACGGTCCTCGACGGGGCGCAGGCGGTGGAGGAGTCGCAGCTCTCCATCACGCCGTTCGCCCCCGCCGAGCCGTTCCGGGACTTCTACGGCAACCCCTGCCGGCGGCTCCTGATGCCCGCCGGGGACGTGAGATTGGAGTACACGGCGACGGTCTCGCAGCCGGACACGCGGTTCCCCCTGCTGAAGCCCTACGAGGCCGACGCCCTGCACCTGCCGGTCGAGACGCTGCTGTACACCCTGCCCTCGCGCTACTGCCAGTCGGACAAGCTGGTCGCGATGGCGGCCGACATGTTCGGGTCGGTCGCGCCGGGCTTCGCGCGCGTCCAGACGATCTGCAACTGGATCAACGAACACGTCACCTACCAGTATGGCACCTCGGACGCGGGCACGTCCGCCTACGACACGGCGACGCAGCGGATCGGGGTCTGCCGGGACTTCGCGCACCTCGGGATCGCCTTCTGCCGCGCCCTGAACCTGCCCGCCCGGTACGTCTCGGGCTACTGCCTGGGGCTGGAGCCGCCCGACTTCCACGCCTATTTTCAGGCGTATTTGGACGGCCGCTGGGTGTCCTTCGACGCCACCGAGCGGCAGCCGCGCCCCGCCCTGGTGCAAGTGGCCGTCGGGCGTGACGCCGCCGACTGCGCCTGGGCGACCTTCTACGGCTTCGGCGAGACGAAGCATCTTTCGGTGGAAGTGACGGAAGTCGCGGAAGAGGACGAGACGGCGGCGCAAGGAGAGACGACCCCATGAGCCAGGAAACCGAGATACTCAAGCACGTCCCCCTGTTCGCGGGTCTGGACGAGGACGCCCTGGCCGCGCTGGCCTCCCGCCTGCGGCGGCGCAGACTGCCGCCGGGGACGCCCGTCGTCTACAAGGGCGACCCGGCGGGGGCGCTGTACCTGATCGCCTCGGGACGGGTCAAGGTGCATCAGGCGACATCGGGCGGCGACGAGGTGATCCTGGAGGTGATGGGGCCGGGCAACTTCTTCGGCGAGATGAGCCTGCTGGACGGCCAGCCGCGCTCTGCCGATGTCAGCACCCTGGCGGCGACCGAGCTTCTGCTGCTGGAAGGCGAGGCCCTGCGCGAGACGATCACGGAGCAGCCCGCCGTCGCCTGGACACTGCTGCGGATCCTGTCCCAGCGCGTGCGGGACATGGACGACCGGGCGGAGATGCTGATGACGCGGGACGTGGCGGGCCGGGTCGCCGACTGGCTGCTGCGCCTGGCGAAGTCGCACGGGACGGCCCATCCGGACGGCAAGAGCATCCGGCTAGACGTCTGCCTGACACAGAGCGACATCGCCGCCTTGATCGGCGCGACCCGCGAGCGCGTCTCGCGCGCCCTGACCGCCTTCCGCAAGTCCGGCGCGATCGCCTGGGACGCCGATACGGGCTGCTGGATCATCCGCAACCGGGCCGCCCTGGCGAAGCGGGCGGAGATGTAGAGGGACGCGCGGGCGTCAAAAAGAAGGGGGCAGGCCAGATGGCCTGCCCCCTTCGTCGTCTCGTCGGCCCCGCCTACGGCCCTGCCGACTACGGCCCGGCGCTGACGGCGGTGGCGCTCCACAGGTTGCCCGGCCCGTTGTCGGTGTAGGGGCCGTAGCCCGCCACGGTGAAGTTGAACGAAGGGTCCAAGCCCCACAGCATCGCCCGATTGTCCGTGTTGCCCCAGAGCAGGTGCGAGAGGCCGTCGGGACCCGTCGCCAGGGCGGTGGCGCTCCACAGGTTGTTCGCGCCGTTGTCCGTGTACGGCCCGTACCCGGCCAGCGTGAAGTTGAACGCACTGTCTACGTTCCAGAACATGGCCCGCCGGTCGGTGTTGCTCCACAGCAGGTGGGTCAGGTTGTCCGGCCCGACCGACGCGCCCGTGACGCTCCACTTGTTCTGGGGTGCGCCGTCCGTGTACGGCCCGTAGCCCGCCAGCGTGAAGTTAAAGGAGCTGTCCACGTCCCAGAGCATGACGCGCCCGTCGGCGTTGTTCCAAGCGATCCGGCTCTTGCCGTCCGGCCCGGTCGCAAGGGCCGCCGCCGACCAGAGGTTGCCGGAGTCGCCGCTGACGGAGGTGTCGGTATAGGGGCCGTAGCCTGCGAGGCTGAAGTTGAACGCGCTGTCCACGTTCCACAGCATGACGCGGTGGTCGGTGTTGTTCCACAGCAGATGCACGACGTTGTCCGGGCCGACCGAAACCGCCGTCGCGCTCCACTTGTTGTTCGCCGCCCCGTCGGTGTAGGGGCCGTAGCCGGCAAGGCTGAAGTTGCCGCTGTCGTCCACCGTCCACAGCATGACGCGCCCATCCGTGTTGTTCCACAGAAGGTGCGAAACGCCGTCCGCGCCCGTCGCCACCGCCGTCGCGTGCCAGACGTTCTGCGGCGCTCCGTCCGTGTACGGCCCGAAGCCGTTCAGCGTGAAGGAGCCGTCGCCGGCCACGCTCCACAACATGACGCGACCGTCACTGTTGTTCCACAGAAGGTGCGTGTGCGTGGGGGGCTGCACCGCCAGCGGAGCGGAGGCGGTGGCACCGCCGGAGACGGCCGAGACGGTGATCGTCGCGGACGCAGTCACCGGGCGCGTGGCGACGGCGAACGTGGCGCTCGTCCGCCCCGCCGCGACGGTGACGCTGGCCGGGAACGAGGCCACGTCGGAGTTGCTGCTGGACAGCCAGACGGTGACGCCGCCGGCCGGTGCGGGCGCGGACAGCGTGACGGTCCCGGTCGTGGCCCCGCCGCCGACAACCTGGGCAGGGGAGAGCGTCACCAAGGCGGGCGCGGGCTGGGTGTTCGGGATCAGCGAAGTGCGGACCAGGAAGACCTGGCCGCCGCTGCGAAAGGCAAGCCCGTCCGCGCCCCAGCGGATCAGGCTGCTGGGGCCGGCGTAGGGGGTCGCGGCGACGCCGGAGACAGTCAGTGAGCCAACCGGGAGGAAGGTGTTGGGGTCGAAGGCTTGGATGAGGGCCGTCCCGTCATTGCCAAAATTGGGACTGCTCACAAAGAAGACGCGGCCGTCGGCGACATCCGGCTGCACATTCGCGTTGTAAGGTACACCGGAGAACGTGCCGACCAGGCTGGCCGCCTCGGGGTCTATGACCTTGCCGTTTGTGGAGAAGAGGAGGCCGCTGTCGAACTTGATTGCCCCGCCCGGCGCTCCTCCGGTCGGCACATCTCCGACGGCGACGCCGCTGCTGCTGACGTTCAGGCGCACCAAGTTGCCGTTCGAGCCGTAGAGGCGCGAGGGCGAGGCGGAGAACGCCAGTGTATCAATTTGGTAGGGGTACTGGCCGAGGGCGTTGGGACGCTGGACGCCGTTGTCATAGATGCCCAGGCCGACCTGGCCCGGACCGAACACATAAATCCGCTCCGAAATGGCGACGGAGTTCACACTGCCGGGGAGGACCTGGATGTCATTCGGGTAGAAAGGCCCGTCAAAGCTCGCGTCGCCGCCGAGATGAAACAGCGGATCAGCCGAGTCCGTTGGCAGGTCCAGGTGACGGACGGCCGCCGCGCCGTTCAAGCCGACGAACAAAGACTGCCCATTGTCGGAGAGGGCGAGTTTACCCGGCTCGCTGCCGATGAACACCGGGGCATCCATCACGCCCGTCAGTGGGTCGAACCCCACGATGCTGTTGCCGGGGCGGCCCCCTGGCACGACGGCACCGCTGGGGATGCTAGCATAGATCTTTGCGGTCACGCGGTCATAGATGAGGTCGTTGGAAGGAAGGTTCAGGCTGCGAACGCCGGCCGGGTAGCCAGGGTCACCAGCCGTATCCTGCACGGCCAGGGTCGCCTGACAACTCTGGGAACCATAGGCGGCGGTGACGCTGAAATTCGTGGTGGTAGTGACGGTGTTCGCGAGGAGCGGGAATGTCGCGGTCCGCGCGCCCGCCGGGACCGTGACGGAGGCGGGAACGGTGATCGCCTGCGTGTTAGTGGCGGAGAGAGTTACGGTGGCCCCGTCCGCCGGCGCGGACTGGGTCAGGGTGACGGTCCCTGTGGCCGCGGCCCCTGCGGCAAGGTTCGTCGCGCTGAGGGTCAGTGAGGCCAAGCCGGGAAAGCTGCGGGAGTCGATCAGGAAGAGCTGCCCACCACTGGTGCGGAACGCAAGCCCGTTCGCGCCGTAGGCGATGAGGTTGTCAGCCCTCCCGGAGACGCCCGAAAGGGTGAGCGCTCCCACGGGCCGGTAGGTGGCCGTGTCGTACTCGAAGATCTGGGCGGTGCTGCTGTTCCCCGTCGGGTCTCCGGTCAGGAAAAAGACGCGGCCGTTCGCGGCGTCGGAAGCAAGCGAAGTGCTGGAGCCGCCGAAGTAGGTCGTCGGGAACCCCGTGAAGCTGCCCAGGAGCGCTTGGGCGGTCGGATCAACCGCCTGCCCTGAGCTGCTGTAAATCAAACCGCCGTCGAACGAGAGGTCGGCGTTCGCCAGGTAGGCATAGGAACTCGTGTTGACGATGCCAGTTGCATTGGGGGTCATCGTGTAAAGGGTAGAGCCATAATCCCCGGTGCCGTACAGAACGCCTGTGGCGGGGTTAAACTTGATGAAGTAGGCACCGTCGTGGTCGGGAGTCGTGGTGGGTCTCTGGACGGCGTCGTCGAAGACCGCTACGCCGGCGATGTCCGGCGACACTCCCGTATACCGGCGGGCGACCGCGACTGAGTGAGGGTTGCCGGGCAGGACGGCAAGGCCGGCGGCATTATAGTTGCCGAAAAACGAGGCACTCCCCAGGCTGAACTGCAAGCCCGCCGTCTGAGTCGGCAGGCTGACGCGGCGGACGGCGGCGGCACCATCCAGGCCGACATACAGGAACTGCCCGTCGTCCGAGACGGCCAGACGATTCGGCTCGCTCCCGACGAACACCGAGGGGCCGACCGTGCCGGTGACCGGATCAACCGGCGTGATGCTGTTGCCGCCGACCCCGACGCTGCTGGGGACGCTGGCGTAGATCTTCGCGGTGTGCGCGTCATAAATGATGTCGTTCGTGACGAGTGAAACCTGGCGCACGTTCTGCGCCTGCGCTGTGGACAGCGGGGCGCACGCCAGAGCGGCGAGGAGGGGGGCGATCTTTTTCAAGGGACGTTCTTTCGTTGGGAAGGGGCCGATGGGGCAGCCGACACGGGGCGACGGGCTCAGGGCGGGCGCGGCCACGACGGTCGCACCTCTCCTCCCTTTATCATACAGCACGAACCATGCCAAAACGGCCGGAACCAGGCAGAAATACGAACTAATTTACCGGCGCGGCCTCTACGGCCCCGCCGAGACGGCGGTGGCGGCCCACAGGTTGCCGGGGTCGAGGCTGACGAAATCGTCCGTGTACGGGCCGTAGCCGGCGACGGTGAAGTCGAACGCGGAGTCCACGCCCCACAGCATAGCCCGGTGGTCGGTGTTGTTCCACAGGATGCGGCTGACGTTGTCCGGGCCGGTCGCCAGGGCCTTCACCGACCACAGGTTCTGCGGCGCGTCGTCGGTGTAGGGGCCGTAGCCCGCCAGCGTGAAGCTGAAATCGGCGGCGACGTTCCAGAACATGGCCCGGCGGTTCGAGTTCCCCCACAGGAGGTGCGTCCCATTGTCCGGGCCGACCGAAACCGCCGTGGCGTGCCAGTCGTTGCCGGGGTCGTAGGAATGGGGATCGGGGATGACGGAGTCGTCGGTGTAGGGACCGTACCCGGCATAAGCCAGCAGGCTGAAGCCGCCGTCCACGTCCCAGAGCATGGCGCGGTGGTCGGCGTTGTTCCACAGGATGCGGCTGACGTTGTCCGGGCCGGTCGCAAGGGCCGTGGCCCTCCAGGGGTTGTAGGACTGGCCGCCTCCCACGCTGTCGTCGGTGTAGGGGCCGTACCCGGCCAGCGTGAAGGAGGACTCGTCGGTGCCACCGTTCCAGAGCATGACGCGGTTGTCCGTGTTGTTCCACAGCAGGTGGACCGCGTTGTCCGGCCCGACCGAGATCGCCGCCGCGCTCCACAGGTTCGTGGGGGAGCTGTTGACCGAGGTGTCGGTGTAGGGGCCGAAGTAGGCGGCGCCGCTGACGCCGCCCGCGTCGTCCACGGTCCAGACCATGACCCGGCCGTCGGTGTTGTTCCACAGGACGTAGCTGCGGCCGTCCGGCCCGGTCGCCAGAGCGGTGGCGCTCCACTTGTGTGTCTTCAGGGGGGCGTTGTCGGCGTAGGGGCCGAAGCCGTGGGGTGTGAAGGTGCCGTCGCCGGCCACGCTCCACAGCATGACGCGCCCGTCGGCGTTGTTCCAGAGCAGGTGCGTGTGACCGCCCGCGACTCCCGCCGCGCCCTCATAGGCCCCGATGGTGGGCGGGTCCGGGCGACCCTTGCCGTCCTTGTCGGTGGTGACGCCGCCGAGGAACACGCCCCCGCCGATGCAGGGCGAGCCGGCCCGGAGGTGCAGGTCGCCCCCGGCGGCATTGACGAACAGCGGGTCAGCATCGATCACGATGCCGCCTGGCCTAATGTTCCCGCTCAAATAGCCGCCCTGTATGTCACAGCCGTCACAGGAGACGAGATCCACAGTCCGGGCGATCTCTCCGCCCCTGTCCCCATAGACGATACAGTCGGAGGGGCCGTGCCCATAAAGGCCGTTGTAAAAGCCGCCGCCGTCAGAGGCGGCGTTGCCGGTGATGGTGCAGCTCGTCACGGAGCCGCTCCCGTTGTAAACGCCGCCGCCGACGGCGGCCGTGTTGCCGCTGATCGTGCAGTCGCCGATCACGCCGACGCTGAAGACGCCGCCGCCGTTGTAAACGCCGCCGCCGCCGCCGCTGGCCGTGTTGCCGCTGATGGCGCAGCGCGTCACCGTGCCGATGCTGGAAACGCCGCCGCCGTTGCCGCCGGCCGTGTTGCCGCTGATCGTGCAGCCCGTCACCGTGCCCTCGTTGGTGAGGCCGCCGCCCGCCCCGCCGTTCGGGGAGACGCCGCTGGCCGTGTTCCCACTGATCGTGCAGCCCGTCACCGTGCCGCTGTTGTCCATGCCGCCGCTGGAAGGCGCGGTGTTCTCGCTGATCGTGCAGCCCGTCACCGCGCCGCCGTGGAAGACGCTGCCGCCGTTGAAGACGCCGCCGCCGCTGACGCCGGCGGTGTTGCCGCTGACCGTGCAGTGCGTCAGCGTGCCCGCGTCGTAGCTTGCAACGCCGCCGCCGGAGGTGGTGGCCGTGTTACCCGTGATCGTGCAGTCCGTCACCGCGTCGTAGCCGTAGACGCCGCCGCCGACACTGGCCGTGTTGCCGCTGACGGCACAGCCCGTCAGCGTGCCCTCGTTGTAGACGCCGCCGCCGAGGTTTGCCGTGTTGCCGGAGATCGTGCAGTCCGTGAGTGTGCCGTAGTTGGCGACGCCGCCGCCGCCGGAGCCGGCGGACGTGCTGCCGGTAATCGCGCAGTGCGTCACCGTGCCGTAGTTGTAGATGCCGCCGCCGCTGTCCGTGGACTCGTAGCCGTTCCTGACGGTGAAGCCGCTGACCACCGCGCCCCGCTCGCCGTCCCGCAGGGTGAAGCCCCGGTGGTTGGCGGACGCCGAGCCGCCGCAGTCAATGATCGTCCGGGCCGGGTCGCCGCTGGCGGACCGGACCGTGAGGCTCTTGCCGCCGAAGTCAATGTCGCGGTTGCCCGGCCCGCCGTAGGTGCCGTCAGCCACGAGGACCGTGTCGCCGCTGGACGCAGCGTTGACAGCGGCCTGGATGGTCGGGTAGCCGGCCGTCGGGACGTTGAGCGTGGCGGCATGGCCGGACGCGGCGAGGAAGGTCAGAGCCAGCAGGGCCAGGAGCGGCCCGCCGGGGGGGAGCAGACGGCGCGGGCGAGTGGTTTCAGGCGGCATGGCAGTAGACTCCTTGATCGGCGCGCGGGCGGCGCAGGGGGCTTGTCCCCGCTCCCCGCCATATTTACGGTCCCGCGTTCACGGCCCCGCCGAGACGGCGGTGGCGCTCCACAGGTCGCCCGGCCCGTTGTCGGTGTACGGGCCGTACCCCGAGACGGTGAAGTTGAACGCGCCGTCCATGCTCCACAGCATGGCCCTGTCGTCGGTGTTGCCCCACAGGATGCGGCTCAGGCCGTCCGGACCGGTCGCCACCGATGTGACGCTCCACAGGTTGTTCGCGCCGTTGTCATTGTACGGGCCGAAGCCCGCCAGCGTGAAGGCCCCCAGGCCGTCCAGGTTCCAAATCATCATCCGCCGGTCCGCGTTGCCCCAGACGAGGTGGATCTTCTCGTCCGAGCCGACCGAGACGGCCTGGGCGCTCCAGACGTTCGCGGGCGAATTGCTGACGAAGCTGTCGGTGTACGGCCCGTAGCCCGTCACGCCGAACTGGAAGGCGGGGTTCACGTTCCAGAGCATGACGCGCCCGTCCACGTTGTTCCAGGCGATGTGCGATTCGTTGTCCGGCCCGGTGGCGAGGGCGACGGCGCTCCACAGGTTGCCGGGGCTGCCGTTGACGGAGTTGTCCGTGTACGGTCCGAATCCGGCCAGGGTGAAGCTGAAATCCTGGGCGACGTTCCACAGCATGACCCGGTGGTCGGTGTTGTTCCACAGCAGGTGGACCACGTTGTCCGGGCCGACCGAAACCGCCGTCGCGCTCCACTTGTTCTGGGGTGCCCCGTCCGTGTACGGCCCGTAGCCCGCGTAGGTGAAGCCGCCGCTGTCGTCCACGGTCCAGAGCATGACGCGCCCGTCCGTGTTGTTCCACAGCAGGTGCGAGAGGCCGTCCGCGCCGGTCGCCACCGCCGTCGCGTGCCAGACGTTCTGCGGCGCTCCGTCCGTGTACGGCCCGAAGCCGTTCAGCGTGAAGGAGCCGTCGCCGGCCACGCTCCACAGCATGACCCTGCCGTCCGTGTTGTTCCACAGAAGGTGCGTATGTGGGGGCAGGACCGTGTGCGTCACATGGCCGTCGGCATAGGCGGTCGTCGGGGAGCCGTCGGCATAGGGCGGCGTGTCCTGGAAGAGTACAGTGGTAGCCGGGTCAGTGATGGAGGCGAGGCTGACGCCGCTGAGGGCGGCGTTCGGGACAAACGGCTGGCCGCGCGTGTTGGAGAGAGGTTTGAGGCTTCTCGTATATGGTGCGAGGGCTGCCTGGAACTCCGACACGTTCCCCATCGGCGGGTAGACCTCATCATAGTCCTGAGTGTACTGCACGATGGCGATAAAGAGTTGTTTCGCGCGGCTCGTCGTGGTGACGTTCGGGTCGCCGAACTCGATGCCGCCGCGTTCCAGGTGGCCGTCCGCATAGGCGATTGTGGGAGCGCCGTCTACATAGGGGGCGGTGTCTTGGATGAGGATTGTATGGATCGGGTCGGGGACGGCGCTGAGGAAGACGCCGCTGAGGGCGGCATTAGGGACGAACGGCTGGCCCGTAGGCGAGTAGAAGATGCGGTGACTGTGAGTGAAAGGATAGACTGCGGTTTGTAGTTCATCCAGCGTGTGCATCGGCGGATATGTCTCGTCGGCATCCTCCGTGTACTCGATTATGGCAATCGCCACGGCCTTCTCCCGCTCGGTGATGATGGCCGTCGCGTCGCCGTACTCGACGCCGCCGTGTTCCACATGACCGTCCAGGAACACGACCGTGGCCTGGCCGTCCCCATGCGGCGCGGAGTCGCGGACCACCTCGATGACATCCACATCGGTCGTGTAGGGCGGATACGTTCCTCGGCTGAGGGCGGCGTTGGGCGTGTAGGGCAGGCCGGTATCCGGGCAGCGGAATACGGAGGCATCCCCGACATACGGCATCAGCGCCGCCTGGAACTCCTGCGCGTTCCCCATTGGCGGGAAGTTCTCGTCGTTGTCCTGGGCATACCGGGTGAAGGCCGCTTGGAGCCGGTGCAGATTGGCCGCGCAGGCGGCGGTGGTGTCCGCCCCCGATGCCATGCGACGGGCCGTGCCGAGCCACTGCCCGATCACCAGGAAGGCCAGGAGGCCCAGCCCCAGAAGAACGGCCCCCTCGGCCAGGAATGACGGTTTACGCATTGTGCTTCCCTTCCGCGTCCGATCTCCGAACGTGGTGAGGGCAGTATAGCACGGACGCGCGGCATTAGCAAGGAGGCAGCGGAAAGGCTTCCGGGACCGATCAAGGCCCGGCGCTGACGGCGGTGACGCCCCACAGGTTGCCGGGCGCGTTGTCCGTATAGGGGCCGTAGCCGGCCACGCTGAAGTCGAGGGCGTTATCCACGCCCCACAGCATCGCCCGGTCGTCCGTGTTGCCCCACAGCAGGTGCGAGAGGCCGTCGGGACCCGTCGCCAAGGCGGTGGCGCTCCACAGGTTGTTCGCGCCGTTGTCCGTGTACGGCCCGTACCCAGCCAGCGTGAAGTTGAACGCACTGTCCACGTTCCAGAACATCGCCCGGCGGTCCGTGTTGCTCCACAACAGGTGCGTCAGGTTGTCCGGCCCCACCGAGAGGCCCACGGCGCTCCACTTGTTCTGCGGCGCACCATCGGTGTACGGCCCGTAGCCCGCCAGTGTGAAGCCGAACGAACCATCTACGTCCCAGAGCATGACGCGGGTGTCTGTGTTGTTCCACAGGATGCGCGTCAGCCCATCACCGCCAGTGGCAAGGGCGGTGGCCGTCCACAGGTTGCCTGGTGCGTTGTCGGTGTACGGGCCGTAGCCCGCCAGCGTGAAGGTGAAGTCGGAGGCGACATTCCAGAGCATCGCCCGGTGGTCGGTGTTGCTCCACAGCAGGTGGACGGTGTTGTCCGGGCCGACCGAGACGCCAACGGCGCTCCACTTGTTCTGCGGGGCGTTGTCCGTGTAGGGACCGTAGCCCGCCAGCGTGAAGTTGCCGCTGTCGTCCACGGTCCATAGCATGACCCTTCCGTCCGTGTTGTTCCACAGAAGGTGCGAAAGGCCGTCCGGCCCGGTCGCCACCGCCGTCGCGTGCCAGACGTTCTGCGGTGCGCCGTCGGTGTAGGGGCCGAAGCCGCTAAGGGTGAAGCTGCCGTCTTGTGCGATGCTCCAGAGCATGACGCGCCCGTCGCTGTTGTTCCACAGAAGGTGCGTGTGGCCGGAGGGGGAGAAGGCACCCGCGTACTCATATGCGCCGATGTCGGGGGGGCCGGCGCGTCCCGCCCCGCGCTGGTCCGTGGGGGGAGTGCCGACGGCTGTGCCGGCGTCAATACAGGGGGAGCCGGGCAGGAGCGCCCTCGTCTGGGTGGGGCCACCGTTGTTCTGCAAGGGGCCAAGGCGCGGGTCGGCGCTGAGGTTGCCGCCGCCGTTTGTGTAGACCGCCCCATAAACCGATGCCGAAACGAGATCGCAGTGGGTGATGGTCATGGTGCCGGGGTTGCTGCCGTCGCCATTGTTGAAGAAGATCTCGTCGCCTCCACCTTGCGGGGAGCTATCGCCGTAGAAAATGTCGTTGGTCAGCGTCGTCGTGCCCCGGACGAGGGCGATCGCGCCGCCGCCGCCGTAGACGTTGTCATAGGTCGTCACCGTGTTTCCCGTGAAGGTACAGTTGGTCACCGTCAGGATGCCGGTGAGGCTGGAGATGCCGCCACCGCCGTTGCTGCCGGCGACGTTCCCCGTCACGGTGCAGTCGGTCAGCGTCAGCGTGACGCCGCCGTTGCCGTTGTAGATGCCCCCGCCGGCACTGCCGCTGGTGTTGCCAACGAGGGTGCAGCCGGTCAGTGTCATCGTGCCATAGGTGAAAATGCCGGCCCCACCCTGTTGGACAGTGTTACGGGCAACCGTACAGTTGACCAGCGTCAAGGTGCCGTCGTTGAACACACCGCCACCGTTTTCGGCCGTGTTCCCCTGCATGACGCAATTCGTCAGCGTCAGCGTCCCGAAGCGGTTGTCCAGGCCGCTGCCGGCGGGGTCGTTCTGAATGATCAGGTTGCTGGCGGAAGACGTGGCGGTGTCGGACCCGAAGACGAGGATGGGCTGGGCGCTCCGCGCTGGGATCGCGCTCCCATCAAGGACCACGCCCGCCGTAGGACCCTGGATGGTCACGCCGACGTAAGCGAAAAGGAGGCCGTTGACGATGGGGATGGTCTGCCGGGTGGCAAAGACGGTCGGGTCGAAGGTGATGACATCCCCATCGCCGTCCGCCCTGCTGGTGTCGAGGGCCGCGCGCAGGGACCCCGGCCCACTGTCGGCGGTGGTGGTGACGACCAGCGTGGCGGCGCGGCTCAGGCTCGCAAAGCCGAAGAAGAGGGCCACGACGGACAGCAGAGTCCAGAAAGCGTGGGACCGGGGGCGGGCGTGAACGACTTGAGTGAGCAGCATTGACAGAGTCCTTCCTGACGCACAGGCGGAAGCCCTCACGGGGCCGCCGCCAAACAAAAACAGGGATGACGAAAATGGGGTCTGGTGTTTTTGCCTGCACGAACCGTGCCAGGTATCAGAAATCCACGCTCTAGTTTAGCATTCGGTGGCGGGGGCGTCTGTGCCCTTTGTCACACGGATCGCAGCGGATGCTCGTCAGGAGCCTGCAAATCTCAGGGCAGAGGCCGTGCCCGGTGCAGTTTTTTCGCATGGACTATGGCCCAGCGCTGACGGCGGTGACGCTCCACAGGTTGCCCGCGCCGTTGTCGGTATAGGGGCCGTACCCGGCCACCGTGAAGCTGAACGAGTTATTGATGCCCCACAGCATCGCCCGATTATCCGTGTTCCCCCACAGCAGGTGGCTCATCCCATCCAGGCCGGTCGCCAGGGCGGCAGCACTCCACAGGTTGCCGGGCGCGTTGTCGGTGTAGGGGCCGTAGCCGGCGAGCGAGAAGCCGAACGCACTGTCCACGTTCCAGAGCATGGCCCGATGGTCCGTGTTGCCCCACAGCAGGTGCGTCAGGTTGTCCGGCCCGACCGACAACCCGACCGCGCTCCACTTGTTGCCGGCCGCCCCGTCGGTGTACGGCCCGTACCCGGCCAGGGTGAAGGTGAAGTCCGGGGCGACGTCCCACAGCATGACGCGCCCGTCGGTGTTGTTCCAGACGATCCGGCTGACGCTGTCCGGGCCGGTGGCGAGGGCAGTGGCTGACCAGAGGTTGCTCGGGCCGTTGTCGGTGTACGGCCCGAACCCGGCCAGGGTGTAGTTAAAGGACGAGTCCACGTTCCAGAGCATGACGCGGTTGTCGGTGTTGTTCCACAGAAGGTGCGTCACGTTGTCCGGGCCGACCGAAACCGCCGTCGCGCTCCACTTGTTCAGGGCCGCGCCGTCCGTGTACGGCCCGTAGATCGCCAGGGTGAAGACGCCGGCGTCGTCCACGGTCCAGAGCATGACGCGGCCGTCGGTGCTGTTCCACAGAAGGTGGCTCTTGCCGTCCGGCCCGGTCGCGAGGGCCGTGGCGCTCCACCGGCTGTCGGGCGGGATGACGACGGCGGGCTGCCCGCCGGGGGCGCGTCTGGCCGAGGGGACCTTGTTGCCGGTGTACGGCCCGAAGCCGTGCAAGGTGAAAGAACCGTCGGCGGCGATGCTCCACAGCATGACGCGCCCGTCCGTGTTGTTCCACAGCAGGTGCGTGTGGCTGGTGGCGGCGGCTGCCGGGGCGGTGGCGATGTCGAAGCGGTTGAGGAACAGGCTGTAGTGCGGGGTGAGGCCGGTGTAGGCGATCCGGTAGATGTCCGGGGCGGCGTCCAGGATGCCGACGAACGGGGCGGAATTGTCGCCCCTGGCGCTGAACGTGCCGTTCCGGGTGAACGAGGCGAGCAGGCCGCCGTCCTTGCCGAACGCCTGGACCTGCACGGTGAAGGCCCCCGCGCCGGAGGCTGCCGTCGTGGGCACGGCGAGCTGCGCCCCGCCGCCGTAGACCCCGCGCGGGAAGGAGAGCGACACCGTGCCGCCGTCCATCGCGTCCAGCACCCGGTCGCCGGGCGCGAAGTTGCCGTTCAGCGTACCCTCCGCCTGGACATTCCCCGCCTGGAGGAGCGTGGCGAAGAGGCCGCCGTTCGAGTCGGTCAGCCCGTGCCCGGCCTCGCTGACGATGACGGCGGTGCCCAGGGAGGAAACCTGGCCGAACGGGTCGCTGATGCGGGTGGCGCGGTCCCCCAGGCCCGCCCAGTCCAGGCGGTCGGTGCCGGACAGGGAAGCCCGGCTGGTCAGGAGCGTCTGACACCGCGCCGGCCCGGCGAGGGCGGCGGCGGCGAGGACGACGGCCAGCAGCAGCAGACAGAGGCGGGCCGGGAGTGCGGCGAGCGTGCGGACTAACATTCCCCATTATAACACAGGCCGCCCGCCATGGCAAACGCCCGGTTTCCCGCTCCCGCCCCCGCCCCCGCCGATGCTCCCGCGCCCCGTTTACGGCCCGGCGCTGACGGCGGTGACGCTCCACGGGTTGCCCACGCCGTTGTCGGTGTAGGGGCCGAAGCCCGCGACGGTGAAGTTGAAGGCACTGTCCATGCCCCAGAGCATCGCCCGATAGTCGGTGTTCCCCCACAGCAGGTGGCTCATCCCGTCCGGGCCGGTCGCGACCGCCTGCGCGCTCCACAGGTGCTGGGGCGTGTCGTCGGTGTACGGCCCGAAGCCCGCCAGCGTGAAGGAGAAGTCCGGGTTCACGTCCCAGAACATCGCCCGGCGGTCGGTGTTCGTCCACAGGATGTGCTGCACGTTGTCCGGGCCGACCGAGATGCCGGCCGCCGACCACAGGTTCTGGGGTGCCCCGTCCGTGTACGGTCCGAAGCCTGCCAGCGTGAAGCTGGAGTCCGGGTTCACGTCCCAGAGCATGACGCGGTTGTCCGTGTTGTTCCACAGGATGTGGCTCAGGCCGTCCGGCCCGGTGGACAGGGCGGTGGCCGACCACAGGTGCTGGGGGGTGTCGTCGGTGTAGGGGCCGAACCCGGCCAGCGTGAAGCTGAAGTCAGACTGGACACTCCACAGCATGGCCCGGTTGTCGGTGTTGCTCCACAGCAGATGCACGACGTTGTCCGGCCCGACCGAGACGGCCGTGGCGCTCCACTTGTTCTGCGGTGCCCCGTCCGTGTACGGCCCGTAGCCCGCCAGCGTGAAGGTGCCGGCGTCGTTCACGGTCCAGAGCATGACGCGCCCGTCGGTGTTGTTCCACAGAAGGTGCGAGACGCCGTCCGCGCCGGTCGCCACCGCCGTCGCGCTCCACTTGTTCTGCGGCGCACCGTCGGTGTACGGGCCGAAGCCGTTGAGCGTGAAGGAGCCGTCGGCGGCGAGGCTCCAGAGCATGACGCGCCCGTCGGTGTCGTTCCAGAGCAGGTGAGTGTGAACAGTCGCCGGGGTGATCGAGGAGACGAAGATCAGGTTGCTCGCCTGGACGGCCGCGCCGGACTGGTAGTTGTTGATCAGCGGGATATGGTCAAAGGGGGAGCCCTGGTTGGAAACGGGCACGGCGGCGATCTGGTCCATGACGGCGAGGCTGGCGGCGTCCGTGACCTTGCCGAAGACGGTGAAGCCGCCGTTCTGGTTGTCCAGGTTTGCGGCGTTCGAGTCGGACTCGTTGAAGAACCACTGGCTGGTGGCGCTGTTCGGATCACTGCCGACCTTCGCCATCGCGATCGTGCCGCGCGTGTTGGACAGGTGGAACTCATTGACGACGGGCGGGAAGGCGGTGATCGTCTGGACTTGGCCGTTCGGGAAGGTGTAGCCGCCCCCCTGGATGACGAAGCCCGGCGGCGAGCGGTGGATGAATGAGTTGTTGTAGGCACCCGTGGTGACGTAGTGAAGGAAGTTCGCCACCGTCTGCGGGGCCACGTCCGGGTAGAGCTGGACGGAGATGTTGCCCAGGCTCGTGTGGAAGACGTAGACGGGGTCCGTGCTGCTCTGCGCGCGCGCCGGGGTGGCCGCGGCCCCCAGGACGAGGACGCAGAGGACGAGCGCGCGCGCCGGCGGGCAGGCGCGGAGGCAGGCGTTGACGAGGCTCAAGAGGCGGCGGGACATGAAGCACTTACTCCTAGGACCGGATGAGATCGGACAAGATCGGACAAGATCGGTTGCGATGGCCGGTCGCGGCGGCGGGCCGGGACCGCAGGGCCATTATAACACGGACGGGCGAACGGCGCAAGGAAGCCGGACGACAAAAACGGGCGCGGCCTCTGCCGCGCCCGCTCCGACCCTTCCGCGCCTGGTTCACGGCCCGGCGGAAACTGCGGTGACGCTCCACTGGTTCTGGTCAGCGTTATCGGTGTACGGCCCGTAGCCCGCCACGGTGAAGTTGAACGCCGAGTCCACGCCCCAGAGCATGGCCCGGTAGTCCGTGTTGGCCCACAGCAGGTGGTTCAGGCCGTCCGGCCCCGTCGCAAGGGCCGCGGCCGACCACAGGTTGCCGGGCGCGTTGTCGGTGTAGGGGCCGTACCCGGCCAGCGTGAAGCCGAAGGAGCTGTCCACGTTCCAGAGCATCGCGCGCCGGTCGGTGTTGCTCCACAGCAGGTGCGTCACGTTGTCCGGCCCGACCGAAACCGCCGTGGCGCTCCACTTGTTCTGCGCCGCCCCGTCGGTGTACGGCCCGTAGCCGGCCAGGGTGAAGCTGAAGTCCGGGGCCACGTCCCAGAGCATGACGCGCCCGTCGGTGTTGTTCCAGGCGATCCGGCTGACGTTGTCCGGCCCGGTGGCAACCGCCGCCGCCGACCAGAGGTTGTTCGCGCCGTTGTCGGTGTACGGCCCGAACCCGGCCAGGGTGAAGTTAAAGGACGGGTCCACGTTCCAGAGCATGACGCGCCCGTCGGTGTTGTTCCACAGCAGGTGCATCACGTTGTCCGGCCCGACCGAGACGGCCGTGGCGCTCCATTTGTTCTGCGCCGCCCCGTCGGTGTACGGCCCGTAGCCGGCCAGGGTGAAGCTGCCGGCGTCGTTCACGGTCCAGAGCATGACGCGCCCGTCCGTGTTGTTCCACAAGAGGTGCGAAACGCCGTCGCCCCCCGTCGCGACGGCCGTGGCGCTCCACTTGTTCTGCGAGGCACCGTCGGTGTACGGCCCGAAGCCGTTGAGCGTGAAGGAGCCGCCGGGGGCGACGCTCCAGAGCATGACGCGCCCGTCGCCGTTGTTCCACAGAAGGTGCGTGTGTGTGACGCCCCCCTGGATGGTGAGGGACAGGGCGGCGGAGGTGCCGCCGCCGGGGCCTGGGTTCACGACGGTCACGGGGTACACGCCGACAGGAAGGAAGACGGACGACGGCAGGTAGAAAGTGAGCTGCGTCCTGTCGTCGCTGAGGCTCTCCGGGGAGAACACATGGCTGCCGAGGTGGATGACCGAGTGGTGCATGAAGTTGCCGCCGGTGAGCGTCACGGAGGAGCTGCTCCGGATGGGCTGCATGCTGCTCGGGCTGATGCCGGTGAGGACCGGCACGGGGTAGGGGCCGTCGGTGATGGCTTGGGTGGTGCCGGCCGTGCCGCCGCCGGGGGCGCTGTTGGTCACGCTGACGGTGACGAGGCCCGGCGCAGCCGCGTCCGGGCCGGAGGCGATCAGGCTGTAGCCGGAAATGAAGGCCGTGACCCGCGTCGGCGAAACATAGGTCGTGCTGAAGTTGAAGCCGCCCCAGTTGACGATGGTGCTGGGCGTGAACCCCGTGCCGTTGACGGTCAGGGTGAAGCCGGGGAGTCCGTCGGCGACAAGCGAGGGCGGGCTGATGCTCGTGATGGTGGGCGCTGGGTTGACGACCGTGAGGGTCGGCTGGGGGGTACTCTGCGCCGCCCCGCGCTGGCCGGGGGTGTAGGCGTAGAACGTCAGGATCGTCCCGACGGTCATCTGGGCGGCCGGGAGGCGCACGGTGATCCGCGTGTGGTCGGAGGACGCCGACAGCACGGTGAGAGGGGTCTGACCGGGGGCGACGTAGCCGAAGGCGATCTGCGTCTCCGGGTAGAGGCCCGTGCCGGCCAGGGTGAGGGTGGTATCCGGGCTGCCGGCGGGCAGGGAGGCGGGGCTGACTGAGGTGAGGGTCGGGACGGGGCGCACCGGCAGGACGACATACGGCCCGGACCCGGCCCGGCCGTCCGGGTTCGTGACGGTGACGGTGTGCGTCCCCGCCGTAAGGTCCGCAGACGGGATGTGGGCGATGATCTGCGTCTCCGCGTAGACGGTCGCCGTCAGGGGGACGCCGTCATAGGTGACGACGGCCCCGACCTGGAACCCGGTCCCCGTGATGTCCACCGTCTGGTCCGGGTCGCCGGCGTCCGGCGGCTGGGGCTGGATGAGCTGGATCGTGGGGGCGGCGGGGGCGGCCCGCCCCGCCGGCGTGAGCAGTAAGGCGTGAAAGCCAGACGCGGGCTGCCCCGCCGGCTGCCCGATCGCGGCGATCTGCCCGACGTCATTGATGCCGACGGCCTCCCACAACTGGAATGCGCCCGCGTTGGGTGCCTGTATGTGCAGGTTGAGGTCGTACATCAGCCCGGCTTGTTCCAGGAAAGCGCCCGAAGGCCCGTTGGAAAGGTAGCTCGTGCCCACCAGGTCCTTGGACGAGTTCAGCGCGGTGGGGTAGGTGCTGAAGGCGGGGAAAGCGGAGTTGCTCAACGAGTAGGGGTCGAAGAACAGCCCGCCGAGGTCCACGGCGCTTATGGTCGTGTCCGCCGGGTTGAAGGCGGACACATTGGCACTCGCCCAGAAGACCTGGGCGCTTGCCGGCAGTTGTCCGTCCGTCAGCGCCCCCGGAGGCGGCACGGGCGAGTCCGTGCCGGTGCCGGAGACGAAGTGCCCCGCGGTGGCCCCCAGGTGATCGGGAACCCAGACGAAGGGGTTGACGGACACCGTCGGCGTGGAGAAGTTCCCGTAAATGTCACCGTGCGCGTCCGTGCGTAGGAGTACGAACCTGTACCCAGAGTACAGCCCGTTCGGGTCGAAACCGGGCGGGTCGCCCAGCGGAATCGAGTTCTGCCCGTCGTAAAGAGTCAGCACCCCGTTCAGGAGGCCGATGACACGCCCCGAGTCGTCCAGCAGGGACGGCACCAGCAGGCCGAGGTCCTTCATCTGCGGGTTGGAAGGGGCGCCGCCCGTGCCGCCCGGCGTCCACAGGAAGCCATGCGGGGGGTCGATGTTGCGGTAGCCCTGGGGGGTCAGGGTGAGCGCGTCCGCCGTCCCGAGGACCTGTCCGTGGTTGTTGATGGCGACGGCGGTCGTGCCGATGTCGGCCTGGCTGTTCGCCACCAATGTTCCGAGGTCCTGGATCGTGCCCGATCTGTCATCCGGCGCAGGCGTCCACAGGAAGGCGTGGCTGACGGACACTAACTGCCCGTCGCTGGAGAACGAAGCTCTCACCTCGGACTGCCCGGTGATCTGCCCCTGGTCGTTCATCGCCACGGCGGCCCGGAAACCCTCGGCCGGGTAGGAGCCGGCCGGCCGGTTCTCCGGCAACGCCCCGACGTCTATCATGCCTCCTTGCGGACTCCAAAAAAAGATGTGGCCCGGCAGGCTCAGGTTGGTGGTCGAGGGGGTGGCGCTGCCGAATACCTGACCCGCCTGGTTGATCCCCTGGGGCTGGGCGGAACCGCCCGGCGTGAGGCTCCCGAGGTCTTGAAGGGTGTACTGCGGGGCGGCGGCAGCAACTGGAAGGGCGGCGAGGCAGCAGAGCGAGAGCGCGGCGAGCAGCCGGAGGGGGGACATCGTTTGATCCTTTCGGAACCGATCATTGCAAGAGAATCCCCTTGCATGGGCTTTCGGACCAGGGCACGGCCATTATAGCACGGCAGGCAAGGGAGCGCAAGCAAGCCGGACAACAGAAAACGGGCGCGGCATCTGCCGCGCCCGTCCGTGTCTGCCGCCGAAGAGGCGCCTACGGTCCGGCGCTGACGGCGGTGACGCTCCACAGGTTGCCCGGCCCGTTGTCCGTATAGGGGCCGTAGCCGGCCACCGTGAAGTCGAAGGCGCTGTCCATGCCCCACAGCATCGCCCGGTCGTCCGTGTTATTCCACAGGACATGGCTCAGGCCGTCCGGCCCGGTCGCGAGGGCGGCGGCTGTCCAAAGATTCAGGGGAACACCGTCCGTGTAAGGGCCATAGCCGGCCAGCGTGAAGCCGTAGGAGGCGTCCACGTCCCAGAACATCGCGCGCTTGTCCGTGTTGCTCCACAACAGGTGCGTGGTGTTGTCGGGGCCGACCGAGACGGCGACCGCCGACCACAGGTTCTGCGCCGCCCCGTCCGTGTACGGCCCATAGCCGGCGAGGCCGAAGCTGAAATCGGCGGGGACGTTCCAGAGCATGACGCGGTTGTCCGTGTTGTTCCAGACGATGCGGCTGACGTTGTCCGGGCCGGTCGCAAGCGCGGCGGCCGTCCAGAGGTTTTGGGGGGTGCCGTCGGTGTAGGGGCCATAGCCGGCCAGGGTGAAGGTGAAGTCCGGCGCGACGTTCCACAGCATGACCCGGTGGTCGGCGTTGGTCCACAGCAGATGCACGACGTTGTCCGGCCCGACCGAGACGGCCGTCGCGCTCCACTTGTTCTGCGGTGCCCCGTCCGTGTACGGCCCGTAGCCCGCCAGCGTGAAGGTGCCGGCGTCGTCCACGGTCCAGAGCATGATGCGCCCATCCGTGTTGTTCCATAGAAGATGGGAAGCGCCGTCCGGGCCGGTCGCGACGGCGGTGGCGCTCCACTTGTTCTGGGGTGCGCCGTCTGTATAGGGGCCGAAGCCGTTGAGCGTGAAGGAGCCGTCGGGGGCCACGCTCCACAGCATGACGCGCCCGTCACTGTTGTTCCACAAGAGGTGCGTGTGGCCGGAGGCGGGCGGAACGCCCCCGTACTCATACGCGCCGATGTCGGGGGGGCCAACGCGGGCCGCGCCGCGCTGGTCCGTCGCGGGCGCACCGGTCGCCGTCCCGGCGTCGATGCAGGGCGTGCCGGGCAGCAAGGCCCTCGTCTGGGTCAGGCCGCCGTTGCCCTGCAAGGGGCCGAGGCCGGGGTCGGCGCTGAGGTTGCCGCCGCCGTCGGTGTAGAGCGGCCCGCTCGCCGGCCCGCGCCCCGGCCCGTAGACGGCGGACGCGGCGATGTCGCAGTGGCTGATTGTCAGGCTGTTGCCCGCACCGCCCTGGTTGAAGAAGATCTCCTCGCCGCCGCCGCCGGGAGCCGCATCGCCGGAAAAGATGTCGTTGGTGAGCGTAGTCGTGCCACGGATGATCGCGATCGCCCCGCCGCCGCCGTAGACGTCGTCGTTGGTGGTGGCCTGGTTGCCGGTGAAGGTGCAGTTGGTCACGGTCAGGGTGCCATCCACGTTGGAGATGGCACCGCCGCCGTCGGTGCCGGCGACGTTGCCCACGAGGGTGCAGTCGGTCAGGGTCAGGTGGACGCCGCCATTGCCGTTGTAGATGCCGCCGCCGGGGCCACCGGAGGCGTTCCCCGAGAGCGTGCAGCCGATCATCGTGACCGGGCCATAGGTGAACAGGCCGCCGCCGACCTGCGAGGCGGTGTTATTGGCGAAGGTACAGCGGATCGCGGTCAGGTGGCCGTCGTTGAGCATCCCACCGCCGCTGCTGGCCGTGTTGTTCTGGAAAACGCAGTCCGTCATCGTGAGCGTCCCGAAGCGGTTCAAGAGGCCGCCACCGATGCCGGCCGTGTTGTTCTGGAAGATCAGGTGGCTGATGGAGGAGGTGCCGTTGTCGCTGCCGATGATCAGCTCCTCTTGGTCCACGTTGGCCGGGGCGAGGCTGCCGTCCAGTACCACGCCCGCCGGGGGGCCTTGGATGGTCACGCCGGTGTTGGTGATGAGCGCGGAGGAAACCAGGATGGTGCGCCGGGCGGCGAACACGGCGGGATCAAAGGTGATGACGTCGCCGTCGCCGTCGGCGACGGAGGCGTCGGTGGCCGCGCGCAGCGACCCCGGCCCGCTGTCGGCGACCGTGGTGACGACGAGGGTGGCGGCGCGGCCCGCCCCGGCCAGGCCGGAGCAGAGGACGAGCATCGGCAGGAGGGTCCAGGCGGGGCACCGCCGGTGAAGGGGAGTGGCGGGGCGGGTGCCTTCGGGAGTGGCCCGAGAACCGCTCTGAGGAACGCCAGGGGAAGTGACTGGTGACAGCATTGGGAAAGTCCTTTCGGGGCCGCCGGTGGCTCCCGCGCCGAGATCTGGGGTTCCGCCGTCGGGGCGGACCCTGGTAGTCTTGCCTGCATAAACCGTGCCAAGTGCGGGCAAGAGGGCGGGGTGTGACAAGAGTCACAGGTGGGGCTGGCAGCGCAGCAGGGGGCTGCGGGCAAGGGAGCCGGGCGACAAAACGGGCGCGGCCTTCGCCGCGCCCGTCCTTGCTCTTCGCTCCCTCAGAGGCCCTTACGGCCCGGCACTGACGGCAGTGGCGCTCCACAGGTTGTTCGCGCCGTTGTCGGTGTACGGGCCGTAGCCCGCCACGGTAAAGTCGAAAGCGTTGCTCACGCCCCATAGCATGGCCCGGTTGTCCGTGTTGGCCCACAGGATGTGCGAGAGGCCGTCCGGCCCCGTCGCCACGGCGGTGGCACTCCACAGGTTGCCGGGCGCGTCGTCGGTGTACGGCCCGTACCCGGCCAGCGTGAAGCTGAAGTCCGGGGCGACGTCCCAGAACATCGCCCGCCGGTCCGTGTTGCCCCACAAGAGGTGGGTCACATTGTCCGGCCCCGCCGAGACGCCCACCGCCGACCACTTGTTGGCCGACGGGTCGCCGCCCACGCTGCCGTCCGTGTACGGCCCGTAGCCCGCGACGCCCAGGACGTTCGACCCGCCCGGCCCGCCCAGCGTCCACAGCATGACGCGGTTGTCGGTGTTGTTCCACACGACACGGCTCACGTTGTCCGGCCCGGTCGCGAGGGCGGTCGCCGACCAGACGTTGCCGGGGTCCGGGCTGACATAGTCGTCCGTGTACGGCCCGTAGCCGCTCAGGCCCAGGAGGTCCCCCTGGGCGTCCAGGTCCCAGAACATCATGCGTCGGTCCGTGTTGCTCCACAGCAGGTGCGTCAGGCCGTCAGGCCCGACCGAGATGCCGACGGCGCTCCACAGGTTGCCGGGGCTGCTGCTGACATAAGTGTCCGTGTACGGGCCGTAGCCCGTGACGCTCAGGACAGCGCCCTGGGCGTCCAGGCTCCAGAGCATGACGCGGCGGTCCACGTTGTTCCAGACGAGTCGGCTGGTGCCGTCGGGGGCGGCGGCGAGGGCGGTGGCGTGCCACTTGTTGTTCGGGTCGCTGCTGACGTAATCGTCGGTGTACGGGCCATAGCCGGCGTAGGTGAACGTGCCGTCCTGGGCGACGTTCCAGAGCATGACGCGCCCGTCGGCGTTGTTCCACAGCAGGTGCGTGGTCGAAGGCACAGGGATCTTGAAGACCGTGCCGGTGTTGTTGGCTCCGCCCGCTGCGGTTGTGCCATATAGAAAGCCATCACCAAGAACAAGCGGAGAGGACACAGGATTAGCACCATCGGTGACACCACTGAAGTCGTACAGGACTTGGAAGCCCGTGCCATCTGGATGCAAGCGGTAGACACTCCCGAGGCCGCTCGTGCCGCCGTTATTAGTCAACCCGCAAAGAGATCCATCGCCAAGGACAATGAGTGAGGCCGAAGGCTGCCCATCAGGAAAGGTGAGAAGTGTTTGGAAGCCCGTCCCATCCAGCTTGATTTTGAAAATGGTTCCGCAGCCACCTCTAGCGTTGGCGAGCTGGTTTGTGCCGTACAAGTAGCCATCCCCCGGAGCAAGTAGGGTGGAACTTGGGTAGGCCCCGTCAGTGTCACCACGAAAATTGTAAAGCGTTTGAAAGCCCGTGCCGTCTGGATGCAAGCGGTAAATACTGCCGAGGCCGTTCTGAAAACCGGAACTGGTTGTACCATAGAGAAACCCATCACCAGGAGCGACCAGCGCGCTCTGTGGGCCGGAGCCGTCACCGCCGCTAAAATTATGCACCACTTGAAAGCCCGACCCATCTGGATGCAAGCGGTAGACGGTCCCGCCATTCAGGGCACCATTAAAATCGGCCGTGCTATAGAGAAAGCCATCCCCAGGGGCAATCAACGCAGCCTGTGGCCCACTGCCATCTATCTCGATGCCGTTTTGCCTATCTTCAAATCTGTAGATCGTTTGGTAGCCGGTTCCGTCGAGTCTGATCCGGAAAATGGTTCCATAACCGAAGGCGGCACCGTGTTCGGTCGTGCCGTACAAGTAGCCATCGCCCGGAGCAAGTAAGGAAGCAGCCGGATTGGCTCCATCAGCGCCGGTTTGACCACTGCTGGTGAAAAAATAAAGTGTTTGAAAGGCGGACCCATCGGGCTTGACCTTGAAGACCGAGCCTACGCCGTATGCCCCGCCGTACTGAGTGGTGCCGTACAGAAAGCCGTCGCCAGGCGCAATCAGTGAACATGTGGGGCTAGCACCATCAGCGCTGAGGCCAGTGCTGGGATCAACTGCGAACGTGTGCAGGGTCGTCAGCGGCGGACTAGCGGCCTCTGCACCTATCGCAGAAACCATAACAAGGAGTAGGCAAAGCAAGGCCGTGTTCAGCGACCGAAGGAAGAGGATGGCGCTAATGCGTATGAGGAGACAGACGTGCAAAAGGTACTCACTTTCTCACAAGAGGACGAGATTACTCCAACAGAAGTAGAAAATCGCGGGGTTATTATAACACGGTCGGCGGGCGGGGTCAAGAAAGTCGGACAACAAAACAGGGCAATCGCACATCATACCCGGCCGTGCCATGATTAAGCCGTGCCATGATTAAGCCGTGCCATGAATGGCACGGCTAGGGTTTTAGTGGGGTAGACGGCCTTCGGCCACAAAGTACCGCTTCTGCACTGGGCAGCACTGACTACCCGGAGGGCAGACCCGGAGGGCGCGGGGTTAAGATATCTCTTTGACTGCATTCCGAGTGCCGCGAAGCGGTACTTCCTGGCGTCTGCGCCGCGTAGCCGTACCATTCATGGTATGGGCAGAGGAACCCAGAGTGATGTGCAATCGTCCCAGACAACAGAAAACGGGCGCGGCTTTCGCCGCGCCCGTCCGTGTCTCTTGCTGAAGGAGCGTCTACCGCCCGCCGAAGGTCAGGCCGAGGGCGACCTGCTGCTGCGGGTCCGTGCCGGTCGCGAGGTCCAGGCGCGCGCCGCCCAGGGACAGGCCGATGCCGGCCACGAAGCGGCTCTGGTCGTAGCCGCCGCGCAGGGAGAACGTGCGGCCGAGGGGGTACTCGACGCCCAGGTGGAAGGAGCGCTTGCCGCCGTTGACGTTGCCGAGGTTGTGCAGCTCGGCGGCATAAGTGACCTTGTTGTAGGTGGACAGGCCGCCCAGGTCTATCTGCGGCTTCATCTGGAAGTTGAAGTCGCCGGCCGGGATGACGCCGAGCGAGTTGCCGTTGACGACGCGGGGGAGGCGGAAGGTCGGGGACAGCAGGTTGCGGACCACGACCGCGCCCCGGATGTGGTAGAGGGGATCGGGCACGGACGTGAAGCCGAGGTCAACGTCGAACTTCTGCTGGTGAACCTCTTTGTAGGTCGCGCCGACGATGTTGCCGTTGGGTGCCCCGGTGGCCGGGTCAATGCCGTTGCTGGTGTCGGTCTCGTCCACCAGGAAGCCCGCCGAGGCGAAGGAGGCCTGGGTGAAGCGCGGGCTGATGCCGACCGTCCCGACCGCCACGGGCAGGGAGAAGGGGACGGCGACGTTGGTCAGGCCCAGGGCACCGTAGCGGGCGTAGACCTTGCCGGTCGGCCCGGCCAAACCCGTGACGGGGATGGCGATGGGCTGCAAGTCCACGCGGGCGGCCAGCGTCCCGTAGGCGACCAGGCCGACGTTCTTGACCGAGAAGCCGACCAATGGGGCGACCGTGGCACTCAGGGTGGCCGGGGACCCGGTCCGGTCATTCGCGCCCGCGCCGGTGGCGAAGTTGTAGACCTTCTGAAAGGAGTCGCGGACGGGTGCCAGTGACCCGTTATTGTTGTTGAACTGGTCGCCTAAGTGTTTCAGGCCGTTGGACAGGTCGTTGATCTTGGCGACGTGGACATTGGAGGTGCGGCCCACGGCGCTCTGCGTCTCGCTGTAGGAACCCGCCGTCCCGACCGAGGCGGGGTTGAAGGCGGCCCCGCCCACGTCGCCGGGCAGCAGCAGGTCCGTCCCGCCCATGCCCATGGCGCGGGCGCGGGCCCGGAACTGGGTGCGGTCGAGTTCGGAGGGCGTCACCGGCGCGGGCGCCTGGGCATGAGCCGCCCCGCAGAGCGCGGCCGAAGTGAGCGCGGCGGTCGTCAGCGCGGCGAGGGCGGGCAAGCCCCGTTGCTTCTTTGTCATCTTGGGTTCTCCTGAGTGGTGTGGACTTGCTAGCCGGCGCTGACGGTGAGCGTCGTGGTGTCGAACGTGATCTGCATCGGCGTCCCCCCCGGCACACTCGCGCTGGTCCCGTTCAGCGTCACGACCACCTGCTTGTTCTGATCCTCGCCGGTGATGATGTTAATCAGCGAGGTCAGGGTCGCCCCCTGGATGCTCACGGCGGCGAGCTGGAACGCGGACGGGTTATCGGCGGAATAGGTCCCGTCCGGCTGCTGCGTGAACGAAACCGGGCCGGAGGTCGCCAGGGCGGGCAGGGTGACGCGGTCGGCGACGGCCCCGCCGGCGGCGGCACTCAGGTCGTCCGCCTCGGCGGTGACGGAGAAGGTCGTGAGGGTGAAGTGGGCCGGCAGGGGGGCGGCCCCGGCCTGGCCGCCATTGGCGGCGGTCAGCGTCACGACCGGCTTGGGGCTGATGCGTAGGGTCGCGCTCGCCACGCTCGAAAGGTTGATCGTCTGCTTCGTGAACGGGTAGACGTTCGTGTTGGCGTCGTGCGGCGTGCGCGCGGCGGTGCGGGCGGCACCGACGACCGGGTTGGTGAGGTCAACGGTGGCGGCCTGCTTGTCCAGCCCGAAGGGGTTGGCGACGGTGACGTTGGGGACGTTCACCTGGGCCGAGTCGAGGTTCTTGACGACTCCGCTGCACCCGGAGAGGACCGGACCGGCGGCGAGCAGCGCGGCAAGGGCGATGGCGCGCGGCAGAAGGCGGGGACGAAGATGCATGGGAAATTCCTCCAAAACTAAGGGCATGGTGCGGCGAAGGGAAGCGCTCGGGACGGGGCCGAAAGGGAGGCCGGTTCACGCTCGGGCCGGGAACATTGTTCCACAAGAGCGTCAGAATCCCCAGCATCTTTTGCAGCCCCGGCACGTCGCCGGCTCACGGCACCACGCCGTCAGTATCGGTAGATTTACCGGGTTTTTGGAGGGCAGATTTTGGAGGGTAGGTTTCTTGGGGTGGCGGCTCACACCCAGACGTTCAGCACGGCCAGCACGAGCAGCCGGGTGACGCTGGGGACGCCGCAGCGGGTCTGGAGCGCGGCCAGGAGGCGCTGCGCGTCGCCCTGCGACATGCCCAGGGCGGGGGCCGCGTCCGCCAGCGGGTGTCCGGACACCAGCAGCCGCAGCAGGGCGTGTTCCACCGGTGCCAGCGGTATGCCGGGCGTCAGGCGCACGCGCCCCCGCCCCGCCCCATCGCTCGTCGTTGATTCCGTCATGGTGGTCGTCCGCTCCCGTTCCCTCGAAGGATGCCGTCAGTATGACCGCCGGGCGCATGTCCGGCTTTACCGCGTGTCACGCCCAGACTGTGACATCGGGCACACCCGCGAGCGGCGTTTCCTTGACAAAATCCCGCCGTCCTGCCAGAATGAGGCAGTGGGATACTGATGGGCGGGATCAGGAGCGGGTGAAGGCGGCCTCATGCACGAGATGATCAAGCGGGACGGCAACGTCCTCATCGGGCAGGTGATGAAGATGCAGACGGTCCGCAACTCGAACGTCGTGGACCTGGTCGAGATCCTGTGGGTGGAACACGGCATGATCCGGCTGCGCTTCATGGAGCGCAGCCGCAAGCCCGTGGTCTGGGTGCCGGTTGACAGCATTTTGGAGTTGCGCGAGACGGACGAGAACCTGCGGTAGTGTCATGCGCCCGTGGTTAGACCCGGCCCTGAAGGGCCGGGACAACAGGAGTCGGGACAACAGGAGCCGGGACAGCGGGGCCGCCGCGCGAAAGGTGCATCAGTGAACATCGTCGCCATCTCGGGGAGCCTGCGCGCCGCCTCGACCAACACAGCCCTGGTGCGGGCCGCCGCCGCACTCGCCCCGGACGGCATGGACGTCACGGTCTACGGCGGCCTGGCCGACCTGCCGCACTTCAGCCCGGAACTCGACGGCCCACCCGGCGTCGGGGATGCGCCCCCGCCCGTCCGGCACCTGCGCGGGCTGCTGGCCGGGGCCGACGGTGCCCTGGTCTGCACCCCCGAATACGCCTACGGGATGCCGGGCAGCCTGAAGAACGCCCTGGACTGGCTGGTTTCCTCGGGCGAGCTGTGGCGCAAGCCGGTCGTCGCCCTCAGCGCCTCCCCGTCCGCGCTGGGCGGCGAGAAGGCCCACGCCGCGCTCCTCTTGACGCTGTCCGCCCTGGAGGCGCGCGTCGTCGCGGCGGGGTCCCTGACCATTCCGTTCGTCCGCACCAAAGTCACGAAAGAGGGCGGGATCGCGGACCCGGAAACCGCGCGGGCTTTGCGGGCGTCATTGGCGGCGCTGGCGCGGGCGGTCGAGGCGGTGCGGGCAGAGGGGCTGTAACGCGGCGAACTCTTTTCCCGCGTCCTCCGTATTAGAAGGCAAGTATCGGCGCACCGGGCGCGGGAGGGAATGACGATGCACGTTGACGGACAGCAGATCATCGCGCTGGGCATCGTGGCTGTGGCCGCGCTGGCGGTCGGGCGGCGGCTGTGGCGGCAGGCATCTGCCTTCCGCGCCCGGCCGGGCCGGGGCGATGGCGGCGGCTGTGACGGCTGCCCGAGCGGCGGCGCGTCCAAAACGCCCGCCGCCCCGCCGCTGATGCAGATCCAGACCAAGCCGCCGGTGCATCTGCGGAGGCCACCGGCGGGATGAGGCGAGAAAAAGGGCGCGGCAGACAGCGCCCCCACGTTCTGGTCCTGGCGGGCCTTGCGTTCTGCGCCGGCTGCGCCCCCCACCCCGCCGCGCCGCCCGCCGAGGCGCGGGACCCGAACCTGAACCTAGCCCTGGAAATGACGCCGCGCCCGGTCACCTCGCTCGACCCTACCGTCCTGACCGTGCGCGTTACGGACAGCGCGGGGAAGCCGGTCAGCGGGGCGGACATCATCCTGCACCTGGACATGCCGGCGATGCCGATGGGCGACAACGCGGTGGCGGTGCGCGAGACGGCATCGGGAAGGTACGCTGGGACGGGCCGGTTCACGATGGCCGGGGAGTGGCGCGTGACGGCAGCGGCCGTGAAGGGATCGGGGCGGGCGGTGCGGGTGTTCCCCGTGGAGGTGAGGTAGAGACACGATGGGCACATACGAACCGGGCGAATACGGGGATGGGTTTGGGAATGGGTACGGGCGCGAGCCGGGCAGCGTCGGCGGCGGCTGGCTGGGCACCTACTCCTACAAAGGGGCCATGGGGACCCAGCCGCCGGTGCGGTTCGAGGCGACTCTGAGCGAGCCGGACGGCGAGGGCAAATTCCGTGGCACCATCCTCGACGACCACGGGCTGGGCGAGGCGAACGTCGCGGGCGGACAGAGCGGCGCGGGCGTCCGGTTCTCCAAGCGCTACCGCAAGCGCGGGCAGGCGTCCGTCTCTTACGAGGGCACTTTGGCCGACGACGGGCGCACGATGCAGGGGACGTGGCGGATTGCGGACATGGCGCACGGCGTCTGGGACGCCCGCCGCCTCTGGTCCGAAGCGGGCGGCGAGGAGGCAGTGGAGGAGAGCGAGGAGCGCGAAGTGGTGCGCGTCCGTGAAGTGGTCCGGCTCGGGTGAGCGGCGTCCCGGCAGATTCCTTGTACCTCCTGACCCTGGCGATGGGGCTGGCGAGCGGCTTCTCGCACTGCATCGGCATGTGCGGAATCTTCGTCGTCTCGTATGCCGGGATGCCGGGCAAGGGGGAGGCGCGGCTGCTCCACCCCGCCCGGCACCTATTGTTCCACGGCGGGCGTCTCGCCGCGCTGGCCTCTTTGGGTCTGGTCGGCGGGTCCATCGGGGCCTTGGGACATCGCTGGGCTTCCGCGCAGGGCACGGTCAGCCTGGCCGTCGGCGTCGTCATGCTGGGCCTTGCTCTCGGCCTGGCCGGCTTCGTGCCGCGCTTCCGGCTGCCCGAGCCGGACGTGCTGGGGGCGGGCGGCGGGCGGCTGCGGCGGCTCTATTTGCGCGTCTTGCAGTCCCGGAGCGCGCTGAAGCCGCTGGGCGTCGGCGTCTTCGTCGGCCTCCTGCCCTGCGGCCTGACCTATAACGCTTTGATGATGACCTTTACCCAGCGCCCGCTCTCGGGTGCCCTCCTGATGCTCTGCTTCGGCCTGGGCACAGTCCCCGGCCTGCTGGCCCTGGCCCTCTTCGGCAACGCGCTCTTCGGCGGCCTGCTGATGCGAATACCCTTCCGCCTCGCCATGACGCGCGTGTCTGCCCTGTTCATGGCCGCGCTGGGCGTGGCTTTTCTGTGGCGCGGTTGGTCGAGTCTTTAGGCAGGACAAAAGCAGCCGATCGTGTGCTACAATCCACTGGCGCAGTCTATTTCACAGGAGAACCCCCTCAATGACCAAGCAGATCGTGGCGGCAGTCGCCGCCGGAGTCACCCTCTTTTCCGCCGCAGCGGGCATGGCGCAGCAGAAGCCGGCGATGCACAAGCCCGCCGCCAAGGCGACGGCGGCCAAGTCCGTCTATGTGTGTACGGAGTGCAAGGAGTACTTCTCGGCGATGTCCGCCAAGAAGATGGGCTACAAGGACAGCATGGGCCACAAGCTCGCCAAGGTGAGCAAGGCTCCCGCCGGCTTCGCCGACGGCTCCAAATCAACGATGTAGTCCCGCCGGGCGAGGCAAGAACGGCGGCCGGCCAAGTGGCCCGCCGCCGTTTTCCGTCTTTCGTGGCCAAGTCGGGTATACTGCTAGGCATATCATGAAAGAAAGCACACTCACCTCGGAAGAGCGGCGGGACGCCATCACGGCCGCCGCCGACGACAAGAAGGCCAACTACATCACGGCCCTGGACCTGCGCGGGAAGACGGTCATCGCCGACTTCTTCATCATCTGCTCGGGCACCTCCAACATCCACATCCGCTCGGTCGCCGACGGCATCATGGAGGCCATGGAGAAGCGCGGCATCCGGCAACGGCGCATTGAGGGCTACAGCGAGGCCACCTGGGTCCTGCTGGACTACGGCGACAACATCGTCCACGTCATGTCCGAGGAGCAGCGCTCCTTCTACGGGCTGGAGAAGCTCTGGACCGGACAGGCCCCCCCGGAGCGCGAGCCGGACCGGCTTGAGGGCATGGGGGTCGGCGAGTTCGAAGAGGACGAGGAAGACGACCTCGACGAAGACGACCTAGAGGACGAAGACGAGGACGAGGAAGACGACGCGGAGGCGAGTCATGGCCGCGCCGCCTGACCCGGCCGCCCCCGACCCGGCTTCGCCCGGCGCGGCCCTGCCCGCCGGCCCGCGCCCCCCGGCGCGTCCGGCCCCGACCCGCCCCAAGCGCGATTACGCGGCGGAGGAGGAAGCCGGGCGGCGGCTGACGAACGCCCACATCCAGTTCCGGCGCGGGCTGACGTCCGAGGCGGAAGCCTCCGTCGGGGCGATCCTGGCGGAACGGCCCGCCGACGCCGCCGCGCACGAGCTGCTGGGCGACGTCCTGGCCGCAAAAGGCGATTGGGAGGCGGCGGGGGCATCGTATCAGGCCGCGCTGACCCACGAGCCGGGCCGGGCCTCGGCGGAGACGAAGTTTGGCACGGCGACACTGCGCCGGGCGGAGCGGGAGCGGCAGGAGAAGCTGGGCGTCTCCTATGCCGCCGCCGACACGGCGATGGTGCGGCGCGAAGGCGGGGCACGCGGCGCGTGGCCGGTCATCCTGGGGTCTTTGATCTGCCCCGGCCTGGGCCAAGTGGTCCAGGGGCAGACGGTCAAGGGTGCCATCCTCATCGGCATCTTCCTGCTCGGCCTGCTCCTCCTGGCCTGGCTGCCGCACGGCGGTTCGGGCCGCTCCTACTTCGGCCCCGCCTTCTGGCTCGTCACCGCCCTGATGACCGCCGACTGGCTTTATGCCGTCGCCGACGCCGTCCAAGCCTCGTCGCGCAAACAGGACTGACGAAGACCGACAAGGACCAGCCCCGCTGAAACAAAACCCCCTGTGAAACAAAACTCCCTGCCGGTTGTCTGAGAGGGCAACACAAGGAACGAACCCAAGACCGACAGGAGACAACTTCATTGCAATCACGACAACGCCGGGCCGGGGTCTTCTCCGCCCCTACGGCCGCCCTGCTCGGGGCCGGGGCGGTCTTCGCCGCCCTCCTGAGCGCCGGGTGCGGCAGCAGCGGCAGCGACCCGACCGCCCGGCTCCGGGGCGTGGACCTCTCGCCGAACGCGGGCACGGCCGGCGTCCTGGGCAACAGCTACGCGCTGGGCGGCGACCTCAACTTCGGGCAGGGCAGCCCCTACCTCTTCGCCGGGCAGGGCGTCTCGACCTTCGGGTACACGACCAGCACCAGCACGCCGTCAACCGTCACAATCACTTTTCCGCCCTCCCCGACGCTGCAACTCAATAATAACTCTTTCTACACGGCCTACCTGATCGGCATCGCTGCCCTGCCGGACGTCAGCGTCGCCAAACCCGACCCGCGCCTCCTCCAGACCGTCGTGACCGGCGACAAGGGGGCGGCGGCCGGCTATACCGGGGGCGTGACCTACAGCGACCCGCCCGCCGGCTCGGCCAACCTGCGTGTACTCAACGGCGCACCCGACGCCGGCACGGTGGACGTGCTGATCAACGGCAAAGTCGCCTTCACGGCCGTCGCCTACCCCGCCTTCCCCACGCGGGCCGCCGCCACCGACACTTCAGACCCCGCTGTCACCCCGGTTACTCTGTACCAGGTCGTCCCCTCCGGCACACTCTCGGTGCAGGTGAACGCCACGGGGACATCCAAGGTGATCGTCCCGGCCACCAACGTCTCCGTCTCGTCCCTGAGCGCCTACACGCTCGTCGTCACGGAGCCGACGACCACGCCGACCTACGGGGTGTATACGTCGAGCGACCAGCCGTGACGTAACCCCGCGACACCGCCAATGAATCCTAAGTCGCGCCGCTCCCCTGTTCGCGAAGGGTAATGCCTCAGACGAAAGCCCCCAACTCTGGACGAGAAATGGGGGCTTTTGCCTTATTTCATCTTCACTGCTATGAGTCTGCAAAAGGCATCAAGGCGGCTTTGGCTGACATTTTGAAGTAGATTTTCAACTGTTTGTCTCACTTCAAGGGTGGTAACGCCTATTCCTCTTCTATCCTTGCGACTCCCTACTGCGTCATGGCTCGGCTGTACGCACACAGCCGAACCAACAAAGGCAAAGATGACGGATTGCGGACGAAGATCGGACACGATTGCAGAAAATGTGTTGATAGGGCAGAAATATGTTGACAACCGCCGAAGCGATATGGTAGCATAAGAATGTCGAAAACGACGGACCGGTATGGTAAGCCCGGTCACTCCTACCTCCCCGATAGGAGTTCTGCTTAACGCTTCTGCGTCAAGCCCACGACGATGCTACAAAGGCTTTATTGCGCCTAGTCATCGTCCGGTGGGCTGATCATGACGTGGGAGAAAACTCCTTTTCTTTCTCGCCTTTTCTTTCTCGCCTTTGACGGGTAACTACGTCCGTTCGGATGAAACCGCCGACAAAGCGTAAGTTTCTCCCCGATGCAATCAAGCCTTCTTTGGCTGATGGCAGTGGACCGTCAGCCTGTCAAAAAAGAAGGGCTACGCATGGAAAGTACAGGCATTGAAATCGCGAAGTGGATCGTGGCGGCAATCGCCGTGTTCAACGGCGGCGGGTACATCGCCGATGCCGTTGTCCCGTGGGGGGCGAAGCAGCACATCCACAACCCGCACTGGCCGCCGCACGCCAAGTTCCACAACGGCCAGGGAATGCTTATGGGGATCGGTCTGGGGCTGCTCTCCCTGGTGACCCTGTTCGCGTTCCGACCACTGACGCTCCCCCTCTTCACTCTGGCGACGGCGACCGCCGGGCTGTACTTCGTCAGCATGCTCCTCGCGCCGCTATTCCCAGGGACCGGGTGGTCCGATCCCGAATTCAGGGCCGAAACGCCGACCCCTCTGGGCCTGCCTGCACAGAAGCTCGTGAGCATCGTCGTTTGCACGCTGCTCCTCGTCGCCCTCGGGATCGCTTACACAGTGAAGTGAAAAGGACGGATCAGATGACTAATGCTAACAGCCGAACCGCCGACTATCCGATTGATCCGATGTTCCTGGCGCGCTGGTCGCCACGCGCGTTCACAGGCGAGCCGATCAGCGAGACGGATTTGCTGACCATGCTGGAGGCCGCACGGTGGGCGGCCTCCTCGTACAACGCGCAGCCGTGGCGCTTCATTTACGCGCGGCGCGACACGCCGCATTGGGACAAGTTCCTGGGCCTGCTCGTACCCCACAACCAAAGCTGGGCGAAAGAGGCCGCCGCGCTCATCATCCTGATCTCCCGGTCTTTGATGCGACTGCCAGGCGCGGACAAGGATGTGCCTTCGCCCACCCACTCCTTCGACACAGGCACCGCGTCCGGCTATTTCGCCCTTCAGGCCCACAAAATGGGTTGGTTCACTCCCGGTATGGTCGGTTTTGACAGGGACCGCGCCTTTGCCAATCTCAACGTGCCCGAAGGTTACATGGTCGAGGCTGCGTATGCCGTTGGGCACCTGGGCGATCCGTCTCAACTGCCGGAGGCGCTACAGGCACGGGAGCAGCCGAGCGCACGCCTGCCGCTGACTCAACTCGCGTTTGAAGGCTCTTTCCGAGGATAACCTAAGCCCCTGGGGAGATAGCGCACGATATAGTAACGATCGAGCCTTCGATGAAGGATCAAAATAAGGTGAAAGCCCCTGCCTCTTGTCCAGAGGCGGGGGCTTTTTCATCGGTCTGTTCTCTGTCTCCTTACCCTTCCCTAACAGGGAAGGGTCGCGACTTAGGCTTTATTGGGGCTGTCGCGGGGTTAGGTCTTCATCGCAATCCCCACCAGCGCCCCCGCGTCTGCCGCACTCTTCGGCGGGCGCGGCAGGCGCTGGAGCTGCCAGTAGATGTCGTGTTCCATTTTTTCGCCGTGACTCAGCGGGGCCAGCGGCCCGAGCAGCTCCATCTCGATGTACGCAGTCGCCCCGGCATTGGTGTAGACCTCGGCGGACGCCCCGCCGTCCGGGTAGAGAGCGCCGGGCCGGTAGGGGTAGTGTTCGGAGAACAGGACGGTGCCACCGTAGAGCGAGGCCATCCAGCCCGCTGCCGACCCCGACCCGACCTTGTGAGACTTGGCGAGGTCGCGGGCGATCCGCAGCAGCCCCGCCTGCGTCGTGAAGTACGGGGCGGCGGGCACGTCGCCAGGGTCGCCCAGCACCGTGTATCCGGACGGTGACGACGCGCCGCCGGTCGGCAGGGGCAGGAAGACCGTGCCGTCGCCGCGCGTCTGCGTGATGGACCAGAGGCCGATGGGGAAGCCGTCATGCGCGCCCTGCGCGTCCGGGTCTTTCAGCAACGTCTGGGCGATGTAGAGGCGGGCCTCCCCCGGCTTCATCGTGATCGTCCGGGCGGCGCGGGCGGCGAAGGCGGTGCTGTCCGGCGTGCAGAGGCGGACGCCGCCGGGCACGTCCTGGGCGACCTCGGGGTCGCCGTCGAAGGCCTGGTCGGGGGGCCAGGCGCGCACGTTATGGTTTGCCCACTCGCTCTGCGGGGAGGGCCAGAGCTTGTCGCCGCCGAAGGCCGCCCAGGTGGCCGGGTCGGCGTCGGCGACCGTCTTGCCTTCCCAGTCTTTGTTGTCGAAGACCGGGCTTGTCTCGGGGTGCCCGGCGAACTGGAAGCTCATCACGCGCCCGATGGTCGGGACGATGACCGCCTCGACGATGCCGTTGGAGAGCAGGACCGCCCCGGCCCAGCCGTGCCAGGTGAGGCGCGTGACGGTGACGGGCGGGGCGGCCTTTTTCGGGGCAGCGCCCGCCGCCTGGGCGGACAAGGCGAGGGCGGCGCAGAGGGCGGCGATCTTTCTCATGGGCCTCATGGGCGGCGGCTGGCGACCAGCATCTTCTTCCCCGCCTGTACGCCGTTCTTCTTGCGGCCCGCCTTCGGCTTCAGCCCGGCGGGATCGTTGTAGACCACCAGTGTCGCGCCGTCCAGCCGGTTCGTGTTGACGGACTTCGCTTCGGAGCGCGGCACGGCGAGCGTGTCGCGGTTGCCGTCGCTGACATACGGGGGGATGCGGCGCGAGGACAGCGCCTTGATGGCGCGCTCGACCCAGCCCGGCCCGGTCCCGATGCGGCTGACGCGGTCGGGGTCGAACTTCTTGTCCGTCCAGGAGCGGCTCGGCCCGCCCCAGGCCATCAGGATGCAGCGGTTGCGGTAGACGATATTGCCCAGACGCCCGCGCAGCAGGTCGTTCCAGAGGGCGTGGTTCTTGGGGGCGGCCCCGCCCGGCAGGGCCATCGTGTCCATCGTCGCGCCGGGCGCGCGGTCCCGGACGTAGCGCTGGCACTCGGCCATCTCCCAGGTCAGCTCCGCCCCGGACAGGTGCGTCATCATGCGGTGCGTGGTCGAGTGGTTGGCGACCTCGAAGCCATCCGCGACCAGGGCGCGCAGCTTCTCGGTCTCTTTGCCGGGCTGCCAGAAGGGGACGGGGTTCCAGGCGGACTTGGGCAGGACGTAGAAGGTCCCCCGCAGCGGCCAGTCCGCGTGTTCCCGGTGGAAAGCCTCCAGGATGCCGACGGCGCAGTTCGGGTCAACCGTCCCATCCTTCAAATAATGGAACTGGCTGCCGCGCGCATCATCAAAGGTCAGCACGACCGGCGTCATGCCCGCGGGCGCGTCGATGTGCGAACTCAGCACGTCCCGCATGTTGACGGGATACCAGTGGGCGGCGTACATCAGGTCCAGGTGCTTGCGGAACGTCTCCGGCGCGATGTTCAGCCCCTGCGAGTCGTAGCGCGCCCCCCGGTGGGCGGGGGCACCGATGGAGTGGTACATCAGGATAGGGATGCGCCCCGTCTCGTCGGCGCGCAGGGCCGCCAGTTGCGCGGAGGGGAGGGGCGGCTGGCCGGCGTGGGGCGGGGCGGAGTGGGCCACATGGCCGTGAGCGGCGGGGTTCACGGCGACGGCGTGGGGGTGGGCGAGGCGAACGGCGGCGACGCCGGTCACGAGCAGGCCCAGGCCGGCGAGGGCCACCGGGGCGGCGAGTTTTTTGGAAGGAACAGGGGGATTCATGCGCGGTCTCCGTTGATCATTGGGGCATTGTACCATAAGACCGGGAAACGTGCAAACGGATAAGACCAGCAAGGCGTGCCCCCAAGGGAGAGAAAATCGTGCCAGGGTTTTGTGCGGTTTTGCGGCGCGGCGGCCAGTCTAGGGCAGGGAACGCCTCGGGAGGGGACGGAACGGGAGGGGATGGGAGAGGATGAACTCGTTACGGGACGATCAATTGCTGCGCCGCTGGGCCGAGAGCCGGTCGCAGGCGGCATTCTCTGAACTTGGGCGGCGCCATGCCAGGATGGTTTACGGCGTCTGCCTGCGCGAGATCGGCAGCCACGACGAGGCCGAGGACGCCGCGCAGGCGGTGTTCCTGCTGCTGGCGCAGAAAGCGCCTCTGCTGCGGAAGGAGGGGGCCTTGACCGGCTGGCTGTTCCGGGCGGCGCGGCTCGTGTCGCGCGGCGCGCTACGCCGGCAGCGGCGGCGGGTCCGGCGTGAGGCGCAGGCGGACCGCGAGCTGCGCCTCCAGGCCGACTCGAGCGGCGAGAACGCGCTCTGGGAGGAGGTCGAGCCGCTCCTCAATGACGCCCTCGCCCGCCTGAAGTCCACCGAACGCGAGATCGTGTTGCTGCGCCATTTTGAGGGGCACACGCTGGCCGAGATCGGCGCGGCCTTCAGCGTCCCGGAGAACACGGCCCGAATGCGGGTCGCCCGCGCCGTGGAGAAGGTGCGCGTTTCCCTGTCCAAAGCGGGCGTCGCGGTGCCCCTGACCGCCCTCACCCTGCTGCTTTCGGAGCGGGGGGCGCGTTCCGCACCGGAGGCGCTGACTCAGGCGATCTCCCGCATCGCCGTCGGCCCCGCCGCGCCGCCGACCTCCGGAAGCGCGGCACGGGCGGCACAACTCGCAAAAGGAGCTAATCGGACGATGATACTCTCAACACTGAAGACAATCAGCGCCATCATTTGCGTCTTCATAATGACGGCTTTCCTGGGCGTGACGGCGCAGAAGGCCCTCACGCGCCAAGCGCCCACGCCGAACGCGCCCGCCCTTTCCGAATCCCGCGCCGAGGCGCTGCTGACGGAGGTGGCCGCCGCCGTCCGGCAGACCCACTCGCTCGCCTGCGTCTGCGACAAGATCAGCCGTGACCCCGGCACCGGGCGCGTCGAACACCGGCAATACCTCGTAAGCCTGCTCCGGCCCAATCTCGTGCGCGTGGACCGGTATCTGATCCGCGCGGGCGGAGGGCGGGAGCGGCTCGTCAGTCTGCTCTCGGACGGCAAAACGCGCCGGACGCTTCTGCTCGACAACCGGACGGAGGACGAAGCCGCCGCAGCGAACGGGGGGAACGTCGGCCTGCTGCTGCCCGACCCCCTCTACGACTTTTACGCGCCGGAAAACTCCTACAAGGAACTGGTACGGCAGGCCCATGCCGACGGGACGTTCGCGGGGCTGACGCTCGACGCGCCGGAAGAGTGGGAGGGGACGACCTACCGAGTGGTGACGTTCACCAAGGCGGTCCAGGCGGGCGACAAAGCGCATCTCTATAGGAATCGCATGTTCGTCGGCGCGGACACCCTAGTACACCGCCTCACCGTCACGGACGGCGCGGGCGTCCTGCTCGACGACATCGGGCTGCGCGCCGTGCGCGTCAACGCGCCGCTCCTGCCCTCCGACTTCACTTACACGCCGCTGCCGGTCCTGCCGCCCGCGAGGCCGGCCGCCCCCGCCCTGCTGCCCGTGGGCGCGGTCGCGCCGGACTTCACGCTCACGGGAAGCGGGGGCGGGCCGGTCTCGCTCGCCGGCCTGCGCGGCAAGACCGTCATCCTGGACTTCTGGGCAACCTGGTGTCAGCCCTGCCTGGCGTCGCTGCCGGACCTCAACCGGGTCGCCGCCCGGCGCGGGCCGGGGGGCGTCATCGCGCTGGCCGTCAACGTGTCCGACACGCAGGCCGCGTTTGACCGGTGGGTCCCGCGCCACCCGCAGTACGGCGCGGTGCGCTTCGCGATCGACCCCCGCACGGACGGGAAGGATGTCGCCACTGTCCTTTACCATGTCAGCGGCCTGCCCACGCAGTACGTCATCGGCCCGCAGGGGAAGGTCGTGGCCGTGTTCGTCGGCTATAACCCGTCTACGAAGGAACTGGGAGACGCGCTGGATCGGGCGGCGAAGTAGGGAGCGGCGGGATGGTAGGGCGATTCGTCGGGTACAATAACCGTACCCATGCACTATCGCCCCATGCTCCGGCCTTCGTTCCAGCCCTTTTTCCTGCTCGCCCTGCTGCTGCTCGCGCCGCTCCGCGCCCCCGCCCAGGCTGTCCCCGCGCCTCAGCCCGCCGCGCCGTCCGTGGCCGGGCGGGAGCAGGTCGCGCTCGACGGCCCCTGGCGCTTCGCGGGCGAGCCACGGGGGACGCACTTCGAGAAGCCCGGCTTCGACGACCACGCCTGGTCGGCCGTCGCCGTCCCGCACACCTGGGACTCCAGGACTTCCGTGCGGACGCACAAGGCGGCCTGGTATCGCACCCACTTCACGCTGGGCGAGGCGGACCGGGGCCGGGAGATCTTCCTGTACTTTGAGGGGGCGGCGACCGTCGCCGACGTCACCCTGAACGGGGTCCACCTGGGGCAGCACCGGGGGGCCTTCACGCGGTTCGTCTTCGACGGGACGCGGGCCGCGACTTTCGGGGGCGACAACGTGCTGGCGGTGCGCTGCGACACGGACCCCAAGGACACATCCGACTGCCTGCCCGCCGGCAACGGCTACCAGCTCTACCACGTCTACGGTGGCCTGTACCGCCGCGTCTGGCTCCTGAAGACCGCGCCGGTCCACATTGACCCGACCGACTACGCCGCCTCGGGCCTCTATCTGACCCCGCAGGTGGCGGACGGCGGGGACGGCGCGATGACCGTCCGGACCCTGGTCCGCAACGACAGCGCCGCCCCGCAGACGGTGACGGTCGCCGGCACGGTCCGGGACGCCGAGGGACGGACCGTCGCGGCGACGAGCGAGACGCTGACGCTGGCCCCGAACTCCAGCGCGGCCAGCGTCCAATCGGCACACGTCCCCGCTGCGCACTTGTGGAGCCCCGCCGACCCGTACCTGTACCGCGTCACGGCCGAAACATCGGTGGACGGGCGGCCGACCGACGCGGTGACGGAGCGGGCCGGCTTCCGGTCCTTCCGGATGACGACGGCCGGCTTCTTCCTGAACGGCGCGCGGACCGACCTGCGGGGCGTCGCCAAGCACCAGGAGACCGAGGAACACGCCTCCGCCGTCACCGAGGAGGACCTGCGGCGCGACTGGGACGACCTGCACGAGCTGGGGGTGAACTTCGTCCGGCTGGCCCACTACCCCCACGCCGCCCTGGAGTACGACCTGGCCGACGAGAAGGGCATCGTCGTCTGGGCCGAGAACGGCCACTCCAACGCCGCCGCGCCGACCGAAACCGGCGACACGATCACGCGCGAGATGGTCCGCCAGAACTACAACCACCCGAGCATTTGCTTTTGGAGCGTCGGCAACGAGGCACTCAGCAAGGCTTCGGACATCACGACGCTGGAACACTACGCCGCCACCGTCCGCGCGCAGGACACGACCCGGCTGGTCACTTACGCCAGCAACACGACGTTCCACACCGACCCCGCCCTGGACTTCGTCGCCGTCAACCGCTACCTCGGTTGGTACGGCGGGGCCATCGCGGCCTTCGACGCCCACGCGGCCTACTACCACTGGATTTCGGAAACGGGCGCGGGCGGGGTGGTGTCCACCCACACGAACGCCGCCGTCCCGACCCACGGCGTCAACGTCTATGAGCCGGAGGAGTACCAGCAGGAGCTGGCCGAGTCGCGCTGTCAGACCGTCTTCCGGACTCTGGCGGATCAGGTGCCGCTGTTCACCTGGTGGACCTTCCGGGACTTCGCCGACCCGCGCTACAAGGGGGTGAACGCCAAGGGCCTGGAAACCTACGGCGCGTTCCACAAGGACGTCTACTCGCTGTTCCAGTGCTTCCTGAAGCCGCAGACGCCGGTCGTCCACCTGTGCGGAAAGCCCTGGTTCCTGCGCCGGCGCGACTCACCCTTCGACGCCCTGGGCGTCAAGGCCTATGCCAACGTCCCCGCGCTCACCCTGACGGTCAACGGCGTGTCGGTCGGCACGGTGCGTAACGGCGGCTACCTCCTGGCGAACGGAACGCGGGCGGACAACGTCTTCTTCTGGGAGGCGGCCCTGCGGCGGGGCCGCAACGAGCTGACCGTGGACGACGGGGCCGGGCACTCCGACAGCGCGGTAGTCTACGCCGAGGGCGGCGAGGAGACGGGCCTGGTCAGGAACCTCACGTCCAGCAATCTGGACAACCCCGCCTACTTCATCGGCACCCCGGTCCAGGCCGAGTGGCCAGTCTATGACGACTTTGATGGGACGGGCGACAACACCTTCCACGACATCCCGCCCGCCCTCCTGGGGGCGCAGTGGATCACGATGGGCCGGCCCAGCAAGCCCGAGAACCGGACCGCCCTCGACTTCCGGATCGCCCCCGAGGCCGGGGCCACGGACGTCTTCCTCCTGTTCTCTCCGCCTGGCACCGCCGACGCTGCGCCCAAGGCTCTTAAATCCAAGACGCCGCCTGCTCCCCCTTCCATGCCCCCGGACTTCCTCTCGGGCTTCGCCGACACCGGAGTTCGCGGGACCTGGCGCGACAATTCGTTGAACCTGGTCCCCTACGCCCTCTACCGCCGCACCGTCGGCGGCGGCGAGGCGGTCCACATCCCTGGCGCGACCCTGGGTTATGTCGTGCTGGTCAAGCCCCACTCATGAGGCCCTGCTCCGGCGCTTTTTGACCGCGCCGGGCCGTTTGGCATGAATCATGCAGAGAAGTCTCTCGGAATACGTTTCCGAAAGGAATAAACATTGTCCGTTCCCACGCAACCCGTGCCCGCCGCCCGCACGCCCGCGCCCGCGCTCCACATCAACTTCCTCGACGGCCTGCGCGGACTCGCCGCCCTCTACGTCGTGTTCGTCCACTTCCTCGACATGGACCGCGACGGACTCGCCCACTGGCAGCTGCGACTCGCCTCGCTCGCCCAGGCCGGGCACAGCTCCGTCACCCTCTTCATCGTCCTGTCCGGATTCAGCCTCATGCTCCCCGTCGCACGCGCCGCCGACGGCACCCTCAAGGGCGGGACGGCGGGCTTCCTGAAACGCCGCGCCCGCCGCATCCTCCCCCCCTACTACGCCGCCCTCGCCCTGTCCCTGCTGGGCCTCCTCCTCACCCCGGCGGGCCTGGCCTTCCTGCGCGGGGCGCGCGACCCGCTCTTCCTGGCCGAACTCTCCGCCCCCGCCATCCTCACGCACCTCCTGCTGCTCCACAACCTGAGCTTCGCCTGGGGCCACAAGATCAATCTGGCCCTGTGGAGCGTGGCGACCGAGTGGCAGATCTACTTCGTGCTGCCCTTCGTCCTGCTGCCCGTCTGGCGGCGCCTCGGCCCCTGGGCCATGGCCGCGGCGGGGGCTGGGCGTGCCGTTCGCGCTGGGCGCTCATCGCTGGTACCGTCGTTCGCTGGGGGCGGCGGGGGCCGCTGGTGGCGCGCTGGCCGAGGCGCCGCTGAGGCCCGGCCTGCGCCGCGCCGCCCTGCTTCCCGTCCTCTATCCCCGAGTTCGTCGCGATCTGGTACAACGGGGTCGGGACTACCTCCTCGTTCGCGCTGGGGGCGGCTGGGGGCCGTCTGGGACGCTCGGCGCCTTCTCCTACAGCCTCTACCTCACCCACTGCGTCGTCCTCAGCCAGGCCGACGGCTGGATCGCCGCCCGCCACGTCGGGCCGCAGGAGGGCTTCGTCCTCAAGGCCGCCCTCGGCATCCCGCTCGCCGTCGCCTGCGCCTGTTCCACCTCGCCTGCGAGAAGCCCTTCATGGTCACCAGCCCCAGCCGCAACACACGCCTCCTCGCCGAAGCACCCGAAACGAACGCACAACCCCAGAGGTCATAGGGTCATAGAGAGGAAAAACATTGTCCGTTCCCACGCAACCCGTGCCCGCCGCCCGCACGCCCGCGCCCGCGCTCCACATCAACTTCCTCGACGGCCTGCGCGGACTCGCCGCCCTCTACGTCGTGTTCTTCCACTTCCTCGACATGGACCGCGACGGACTCGCCCACTGGCAGCTGCGACTCGCCTCGCTCGCCCAGGCCGGGCACAGCTCCGTCACCCTCTTCATCGTCCTGTCCGGATTCAGCCTCATGCTCCCCGTCGCACGCGCCGCCGACGGCACCCTCAAGGGCGGGACGGCGGGCTTCCTGAAACGCCGCGCCCGCCGCATCCTCCCCCCCTACTACGCCGCCCTCGCCCTGTCCCTGCTGGGCCTCCTCCTCACCCCGGCGGGCCTGGCCTTCCTGCGCGGGGCGCGCGACCCGCTCTTCCTGGCCGAACTCTCCGCCCCCGCCATCCTCACGCACCTCCTGCTGCTCCACAACCTGGGCACGGCCTGGGGCCACAAGATCAACCAGGCCCTGTGGAGCGTGGCGACCGAGTGGCAGATCTACTTCGTGCTGCCCTTCGTCCTGCTGCCCGTCTGGCGGCGCCTCGGCCCCTGGGCCATGGCCGCGGCGGGCCTGGCCCTGGGCGTCGCGCCGGTCGTGCTGGTGGCCGTGAACTTCCCGCTCATCCCCGAGGCGATCTGGTACATCGGGTCGTTCGCGCTGGGGGCGGCGGGGGCCGTCTGGGCCTGGCGCGGGCTGGCCGAGGCGCCGCTGAGGCCCGGCCTGCGCCGCGCCGCCCTGCTCGGGCTGGCGGGGGGCGCCGTCCTCTACGTCCTCGCCAGCAAATACGTCGCCCCGCCGCACACCCTGGTCGTGGACGCCGGCCGCAGCTACCTCAACGGGGTCCTGAAGGACTACCTCCTGAGCGCGATGATCGCCTGCGTCCTCGTCTACGGCACCCTCGCCCGCGACCTGGCCGCCTCCTGGCGCTTCGCCGCCTTCCGCCTCCTGGAGACGCGCCCCCTGCGGACGCTCGGCGCCTTCTCCTACAGCCTCTACCTCACCCACTGCGTCGTCCTCAGCCAGGCCGACGGCTGGATCGCCGCCCGCCACGTCGGGCCGCAGGAGGGCTTCGTCCTCAAGGCCGCCCTCGGCATCCCGCTCGCCGTCGCCTGCGCCTACCTGTTCCACCTCGCCTGCGAGAAGCCCTTCATGGTCACCAGCCCCAGCCGCAACACACGCCTCCTCGCCGAAGCACCCGAAACGAACGCCCCGGCCGCGCCGGCATGACACGCTCATGCCGCATGACAGGCGGCATGGGCAAGACTGTAGGGGCGCTGCATGCAGCGCCCCCTTCCCCTACCGCGTCTCTCCTCCTGGCCCCGTAGGGGCGCGATTCATCGGCCCCTCTTTCCTTCTCCTTGCCCTTCCCCCTTGGAGACAGCGACCACGCCCCGCCATCCACGCCGGTCAGACATCCACGCCGGTCAGAGCTTGCGCTTGGGCGCAGGTGGTCGTTTCCGCCTTCTCACAGCCGGTGGCGGCGTCTCCCCCGCACGCTCCGAGGCCGGGCGCAGGCTCGCCACGACCGCCTCCACGATGGGCCGCATCTCCGGCGTCAGCTTCTCGATCAGCGCCTCGTCGCCGGTGGCGAGGTAATCCAGGGCGCGGGCGAGGGGAAAGAACTGGCCTTCGGTGTTGGAATTGGCGATCAACTCCCGCACGAGAGGCCCGTGTCCCCGTTGGGCTACGGTCAGGAGTTGTCGAGAAGCGTAGGCCACCCACTTATCCTGTTGCCCTCCCGCTTTGGCTGCTGCGTACCAGTCCTCTGCCGCAAGTGCTGGCCGTCCGAGAGCCATTTCTGACTCGAACTTAGAGAGATGAATGCGAGCCTTGGAGTTCATGTCCTGTTCGGCCACAGCCATCAACGCCCGGCTATAACTCGTCACCGCCGCCTCATGCCGGCCTAATTCGTCCATCACGATGCCCCGGTCGTGCCAGACGGTAGCTTCTTGCGGGTCCAACGCCAGCGCCTGGTCGTAGCTCGCCAGGGCCTCCTCGTCCCGACCTGAGCGGCGCAAAGCAATGCCTTTGTTGTGCCAGGCGTGTGCATTCCTCTCGTCTAGCGCCAGCGCCCGGTCGTAGCTCGCCAAGGCTTCCTCAATCCTATTCAGGTGGTCTAAGGCAACGCCTCGGCCTTCCCAAAATCTTGACTCCTGCGGGTCCAAATTCAGTGCCCGATCGTAGCTTGCCAAAGCCTCCTCAAGCCGGCCGGATCGCCCCAGCGCATTGCCCCGATTGTACCAAGCTCTCGGTTCCTGCGGGTTCAAGCCCAACACCCTATCATAGCTCACCACTGCTTCATCATGCCAGCCGAACTCGTCCAACACGACGCCCCGATTGTACCAGGCGCTCGCCTTCTGTGGGTCCAGCGCCAGCGCCCGGTCGAAGTTCGCTAACGCTTGCTCGAGATTGCTTTGTGCCTCAATTCTCAGCAGTGACGTGGCAATCGCAAGAGGCAGGGCAGCCTCAGCTTTCGCTGTGATTTGTGATGCATGGGAAGCGACGTGCGTAGCCTGAGCATGGGCCGCCCGTTCAGCCGTAAGGCACCCCACCGTCACAAGCTGATCCAGCGTTTCGGGGGAAAGATTTTGCAGTTGGTCGTCGGTCAGCCCAAACTCTTTCAGCGCGCCGATGTCCCTAAGCGTGAGATAGCCCTGGATGACGCTCTCCATTGCCGGGGCTGAATAGGAACGGTCGGGCATGGCTTCGACCAGCCAGCGGCGATATTTCAGTGCGCCGCGTGCCTCGTGAACTTGCCCTGCCGACAGCAGGGTTTGAAAACGATCTCCCTGAAAACGGCTCTCCTCGCCTAGCTCTTCCGCCGTGTAAAAGCCTTGGAGGAAGTCCACCAGCCAGGCCATGCGCTGGCGGGCATCGCGGCCAAAGCGCATCTGATACCACAGGGAATACAGCGGCTCGGAGAGGGTGTAGGAGGCGCTGCGGCCCCGCAGGTTGGCGCTCTGGACGTAGCCCGCGTCGGCCAGGCGCTTGAGCTGGGCGCTGACGAGCTGGGGGGTCAGGCGCACCGCCGAGGCGATCTCGGACGGGGACGCGCCTTCCCGGCTCTGGCCACCCGTGCGGGCGATGTGGTCCAGAATCTTGCGCTGCTGGGGGGGCAGGTCTTCGGTCTTGGCCTTGTAGAAAGGCGTGACCTGGTCCAGCAGCTTGTCTAGGCCCTGCCGCACTTCCAGCAGGGCGGACTGAGCTACCACTCGGTACAGCATTAGGACCAGGCGGACGTTGCCGCCGGTGAAGTATTCCAAGGCGCGCAGGCGGAACGTGTTGGCGTCCAGGTTCTTCTCGAAGTCTGTCAGCCCGTCGGCGGCGGCGCGCTGGAGCAGGAGGGCGCGCATGTCGTCGAAGGTCAGGCGCTCCAGGCTTTCGACTTTGAAGAAGTTATACAGCGGCTCGTCGTAATTGCTGGCCTCCTTGAAGAACGACGGGGCCGCGCCGAGGATCATCAGGAACCCCTCGTTCATCAGGACGTTGCGGAGGGCGGCGGCCTGCTGCTCGTCGAGCGCGGCGAGAATCTGGTGGAAGTTGTCTACCAGCAGCAGCAGACGCCGCCCGTGCGTCCGGCACCACTCGCGCAGCAGGGTCAGGGCGGCTTCCTGGAGCGTGTCGCCGTCCGGATAACGGGCCTTGATCTGTTGCGTCTTCTCGGTCAGGGACGGGTCCCCGGCGGCGTGGGACAGTTCGGCCAGCGTTTCCAGCCAGAAGTCGGCAAGGTCGGTGACGCCATAGAGTTCTTCGGGGAACCGGAGCGCCAGCCACGGCGGGTCCAAGCCCTGGTCCGTGGCGGCGAACTGCACCATCAGCAGCATCGTCGTCTTGCCCATGCCGCGCGGGGCCACCAGGACGACGTGCTGCACCCCCGCCCCGTCCGGCTGCCGCCGGACCAGGGCGACCAGCCGGTCCAAGAGCGCCTGTCGGGCAACGAAGGTCGCCTTGATCTCCTGCTCGGACATCTGATCCGGATTGTACAGGTGTTCCATCTCAGGCACCCTCTAGCGCATAGTGGCGCAGCCACCAGTCCCGCAGCAGCTTGCAGGCGAACTCGTAGCGCCCCGCCTCAGCGTCATAGCGGATGTAGAAGTCGTTTTCGAGGTTGTTGATGGTGGTATTAAAGGCATCAGCCCCGACCGACTCGCCGCCCAGAGCCTCCAGGTACAGGGCAAAGCACGCATCGCGAGTCATCGCGCCGACCCGCGCAAGTTCGCGCAGGAGACGCTTGACGGCCTTCTCCTCCTGGGGAGTGTAGTAGTCACGCAGGCGGCCGTAGTAGTGGTCGAAGTAGCTCTTGCAGTCAACACCCAACACTTTTTCGCGGTAGATGCGGGCGATCATGTCCGGCGTGACGGGTTCGCCGGTAAGTAGGTAGGCTTTGGAAACCTCGGAGAACAGGATTTGCAGGAAGTAGGGGACCAGGATGCCGACCAGTTCCAGAATCTTCTCCCGGCACTCCGCCGAAAGCGGAACCTGCTCGGTTTCGGCCAGCGCCTGGAGGAATCGGTCGGCCACGGCGGGCGGGAACGGGTCGAGTTTGAGCGATTGGAAGTCGTTGATCGCCTTGATCTCGCCCAGCTCGGTCAGGACCGCCTCGATGCCGATGGAGCCGGCGATCAGGAACCGCACGCTGCCTAGCTCCGGCGACTGGCGCAGCGCCCGCAGCCAGTTCAGCAGTACGCGCGCCTCCTCCCGCTTCTCGGGCGTCCGCGCCATCCGGTCGATCATCATCGGGAACTCGTCCAGGATGAATAGCACCGGATGCCCCGCCGAGCCGACCCGGCGGAACACCTGCCGCCCGACCTCCTGCCACTGGGGCCTCATCTGCTCCCGCAGCTTCAGCTTGACGTCGAACATCTCGACTTCATCCAATGTGCCTCGCAGACCGCTCCACACCTCTTTAGTGATAGATGTGACCCCATCGAGCAGCCGCCCCATCTTGTCGTCCTTGGACAGCTTGACTACCAGTTCCAGCATCAGGTCCGCCGGGTCCGACAGGTGTTCCAGGTCCGCATGGACGATCTTGTAGCCACCGCGCGGTGCGTCCATCAGCCGATACATCACGCTGGTCTTGCCGAAGCGGCGCGGGGCGGCCAGAAGCACGCTCCCTTTTGCCAGCTCTCGCCAGGTCAGGTCTACGAACGAGTCCCGCCCGAAGAAGTTGTCTCCTCGGACTGCCGAGCCGACGATGTTGTTCACCATTCTTTGCCTCCATGACGGCATTGATATACGACAAATTAGTTATACAACAAAAACGCTTTATATGTCAAGTGCTTGCACGAATTCTCACGCGAAGCATCGGTTCACTTCAGGGTAGGGACAAGCCCTACCCTTACGGGTCCGATGTAGGGGCGGGGCTTGTCCCCGCCCTCCTGTCTACTAACCCGTCTAAATCCGGGCTGTGCTGGTTGAGGGGGTCTGATGGGGAGAAGGCTCAAGGGGGGCGAGAGCAGACAATCATTAAGGCGATGATCGGAAACCAGAAGCAGCACCCGTGTTCAACATCACTTACGACGCGGTGATGTAGACCGCGCGGACCGAGTCCTGGCCCGGCGCGGTGATCTCCAGATAGTAGGTGGCGTCGTTCTCCAGGTCGTAGCCGTCCTTGCGCTGCACGCGCCAGGCGTTCGCGCCCGAGCCGGAGACGGTGATGTTCTGCTCCTCGTTGCCGGGCGTGTCGGTCCCGCGCGCCTCCTTGTAGCGGTGCAGCGAGACGGTGAACTGCGCCGGGGGCGGGAAGGCCGCGCTCCAGGACAGCACGAAGGCGGAGTTCTTGGGGATGTTGACCGCGCCGGGGGAAGGGTTGATGGTCAGGCCGGACAGGCTGCCGCCCGCGCCCGTACCGACCGTCTGCGTACTCTGGTTGTCCGCGACCGTCGGCCCGCCGTCCGCGATGAAGGCGGCCTGCTGGGTGTCGCCCGCGCCCGAGTGCAGGTCCAGGAAGTAGACGCCGCCGGTGTCAAGCTGGAAGCCGTCTGAGCGCGCGACGTTGTAGACGAAACCTGCCCCCTGCTGGGACACGGTGACGTTCTGGGTGCCGGTGTCCTTGGACTCGCCGCCGCGCGGCTCCTGGTAGCGGTGCAGCAGGACGCCGAAGGTGGCGGGCGGGGGCGCGGCGGCGCTCCAGGAGAGCTGGAAGGTGGCTGCGGGGCTGATGAAGGCCGACCCGGTGCGCGGGCCGATCTGCACGTCCTGGAGCCGGCCCATGGCCCCGGTGCTGATGTCCGAGGAGCCGTGGCTCCCGCCCCCGCCCCCGCCGCACCCGGTCAGGGCGAGGCTGCCCAGACTGAGGCAGGTCAGGCCGAAGAGATACGGCACTAGGGATACTTTTTTCGGCATCATCTGCTCCCCGCGTGTCACGCGGCCGTGCGGGTGTCCGCGGGTCCCCAGAAGAAGCGGGCGGCGATGAAGCAGCAGACCGCGAGGGCCAGGGCCAGGATGCCGTGCTTGGTGTGGTGTGTCATCGCCTCCGCCGTGCCCGCCGCCGCGTGGCCGGGCAGGAATCCGGGCAATGCCTGGGCGGACTGGGTGAAGTACAGCCCGGCGGCGACGATGAAGAGCAGGCCGACGAGGACGGCGAGGCCGGTGGTGAGTTGTTTTGTCTGCAAGTTGTGAGGGTTCCTTATACGGGATTGGGGCAGGCCCCGCCTAATGTTCGCCCCCCGACACGCGCTTTCCTGCCGCCCTTCGCGCCTAGAGACTCGCCCGCACGATCAGGGACAGAAGCACGGCGCAGAAAACGCACACGCCCGCGAAGCGCAGTTGTGCCCGCCACTCGGCCTGCGCGGGCGCGGGGACGACCCGCCCGTCGCCCGCCGCCGCCTGCTCCTGGCCCACGCCGGACGCCGCGACGCCCAGGCCCAGCACCAGCCACAGGAACAGCGAGGCCCCGGCGGACTGCCAGGAGGCGTCGCTGTAGGCTTCCACCGCCTGGCCCGCGACGGCGGCGAGGCAGCCGATCAGGACGCGGCGGTGGAGCGGGCTGTCCCCGGCCTTGACTTCCTCCGCCCGCCCGAGTGCGCGGCCCCCGCCGAGGAAGAAGAGCGCCAGGGCGACCGCCCAGAGGGCCAGCCCCGGCAGGCCCGTCTCGACCGCCATCTGGAGGTAGGCACTGCGGGCGCGGTCCGCCGCCGACGGGCCGTGGCGGCGGACGACGGCGGCGGCATCCCCCTGGTGAGTCCATCCCTCCTGGAACACCGCGTAACAGCCAAGCCCCCAGCCCAGGACCGGCCGCGCCGCGATCATCGCCAGCAAAGCCCGCGCGTCCTGACCGCCCTGCGGCGTCTCACCGCGCGCCGTACCCGAAGCCGCCCGCGAGACGCCGCGCAGGAAGCCGCCGAACGAAGCCGCCCGGAAGAAGCGTGCCGGCGAGCCGCCCGCATAGGGATGCGGGCGGACCGCAGCCGCGAGGCCGGCCCGCCCTTGACGCAGGGCGTCGCCGCCGCCCGGCGTCAGCGAGAGGAACACGGCGGCGGCGCAGAAGAGCGTGATACCGTAAAGCGCCGTGTTCCGGGCCATCCGCCGCCGCTCCGCCGCCGCCCGCTCGCCCCGCCTCCCCGTGCGGTGGCGGGCCTGGGAGCGTCTCGATGCCGCCGCATTCCGGGCAGCCTGGATGCGCGCCGCCAGTGTCACTCCCCCGGACGGCCACACGCGGACGCCCAGCCGCCGGCAGGTCAAGCCGAGGACCAGGAAAGCGACCAGCGCGCCGCGCTCGGCGGGGTGCCAGCGCGCCAGCAGCAGGGCGAGGACGCCCAGCACGGCCGCCGCCTGCCCGGCCCCGCGCTGGCCTAACGTGCCGGGTGCCCCGGCGGACAGGGCGACGACCGGGAGCAGGAGCATCAGGAGCGCCCCGAAGGAGCGGTGGGTCAGTGCGCCCGCGTCCATGCCGCCCGTCAGGAGCAGGCTGCCGATGGCGAGCGCGGACACCAGCAGGGTCACGGCGTTCAGGACGTCCAGCGCCAGCCGGAAGTCGGCCCCCTTGCGGACGCGGGAGGCGACCGTCGCGTAGACCGCCAGGCCCGCCCCCAGGTGCAGGAACCCTTGGAGGGCCGCCGTCCCGCCGTGCGCGAGGGCGGCGGTCAGGGCACTCCACACCCCGAGGCACAGCAGCCAGGGCGTCGGCCCGCGCTTGGCGAAAGCCAGGGCGCGGCGCAGTCCCGGCCCATCGGCCCGCAGGAGCGCGGCGGCAAGCAGCAGGACGCCGCCCGCCTCGAAGGCCGCCCCGCTCGCGCCGTCCCACGGCAGCGCGGGCCGGGGGCCGGGGAGGAGCGGCACCGCCAGCGCCATCAGCAGTGCCAGCGTCAGGGGCGGGTTGTCGCGGAGCAGGAGCCACGGGCTTGTCTTCTGCCGGCGGCTGGACCTACGAGGGGTTGTAATGGTCATTGCGCTTCCCGGCGCTGACACCGCCCCTGTCCACTGAGGGGAACGGTGTGGGCACCAGACACATTATAACACGCATTTGCCGGCAGGGGATGAGTGAAAGTTGTTTCTGTCTTGCGGCGGGCGGGTCGAGGCGGGTGCCGGATCGGTGAGTCGGACGAGTCGGACGAGTGATTGAAATCACTCGCTAATCGGGACCTGTCCAGGGGACAGAAAAGGGGACGGACAGAAGAGGGGACGGACAGAAGACCGTGATGGCGGCCTCTGCCCCCTTGTCCCTTGGACAAATCGTGCCAAAGCGAGTGATTTCAATCACTCGTCCTGATCCTCTCGTCCTGGCTCGCTCTAAATGACGTGCCTCAGCGCCCAGTGCCAGTTGATTAGTCTTCCTCTTCGGCCCACGCCAGCCCAATCGCGAGCCGGGTGACCATCACGACGCCGGTGTCGAACGTGCTTTCCGTGGCTGGATTGCAGCCGAGCATCGGCCTCAGATGCACGTCGTACATGGCCGGACCGTCCACGGCCTTGCCGTTCGTGAAGTATCGGTGCCGCTGCCCGGAAGTACCTCGCGCACAGGCGGTCATGAATCCCTCAGTCAGCCTTTTGGCTTCCCTCTCGTCCATGATCTCCGTCCGGTAGGCGAGACTCCTGGAAAGCATCCGTACCATGATCCATCGGGCCGTGTCGTGGTTGACTTCATTCCAGCCATCGCCGAGCGGTTCGAGTCGGTGTTCGGCGGCGAAGGCATCCAGCAGGGCCGTCACGTCACCATTGAAGACGGCTTGCAAGCCTCTGGAGAAGCCGTCGAGCGGCGGCTGCAAGCGCGAAATGCCGCAGCGGACGGCCTCCGGGTCGGCGTCAGACACGAACGAGGTCCCGGTCACAGCCCCGTCCCCGGCGTGCCGCTGTAGAGGATGACCGGCGGGTCGGGCTGGCCCGACGCCTTGCGGGCGGCGTGCTGGCGGCGGACATCATCCAATAGCCCCGGCACGGACTGGGGCGGGGCGGCGGGGGCGGAGAAGGCGGCGGTGAAGGTGGGCCAGAACTGGTCTATATTGTGGGAGTAGTCGAAGACCATGACGCCCTGGGTGGAGGCCGTCGCCGCCTGCAAGGCGCGGGCCAGAAGCTCGGGGTGGCCGTTGTAGTTGGACAGGGCGATGCCCGCATAAACGAAGGTCTGGTCGTTGACGGCGCGGTTGGAGAACTGGCCCGCCGCCTCGACGCTCTCGCCCGCCGGTCTACCCGCCGCGATGGCGTCGGCCACCGTGGCGGGCGGGTAGTAGCAGCCCGTGGTCAGCCAGTCGATCAGCCCGGCGAAGCCGGTCTTCTGGTAGGTGGGGGTCAGGAAGCGCAGGCCCGCCGAGAAGTCGTCCGCGCCCCAGTTGGAGCCTAAAGTCGGGTACTCGGGATACCAGGACCCGGCATAGACGCTGACCTGGGCGGCCGGCCGGATGGCCTTGACGGTGGCGACGGCCGAGGCCAGCCAGTTGCGGATGGTCAGGGTGCGGAAGACCAGCCAGGCGTCATAGTCCGGGCCGGGGACGATGCGTTTGGCGAGCGACGGGTAGGCCACCTGATAGGAAAACACGTCATCGGGCCAGCGGACGGGGTGGCCGACGTAGGCTTCAAACTGGGCGTGGGTGATCGGGCTGAAGTCGGCGTTCGCGCCCGCGTAGCGCATCCGGTCATCAAAGATGACGCCGTCCACCTGGTAGCCGCGCACGACCTCGGCGACCATGGACAGGATGCGGGTCTGGACGGCCGGGTCGTTCGGGTTGACCATCAGCGGCACCTGCTGCTCGGGCCGGGCGCTAATCGGGACGAAGGCCGAGTTGGTGAGCATCGAAACCTGCGCGCCGACCGGGGCGAAGCGCCGCAGCCAGTCCCCCGCCGCCCCGCCGCCGACCAGGGCGCTGCCGCCGGGCGGGACAGTGGCGGAGATGGAGGCCAGCGCCGCGCCATCTGCCAAAGCGACCACGCGCAGGTCGGCGTTCACCAGGGCCACGACGCTTCCCGGCACCGCCTTCATGCTTGCGGTCTCGGTGTAGGCCGCCAGCAGGTCCGGCGTCCGGGGCGGAACATTCGCCCGGTCCGACAGGCCGTAGGGGGACGCGCCGGCCGCGTTGGACATGACGCTCAGGGCCGGCTCACAGAGCGTCGTCTGCCACTCGGGGTGCGTGTACCCCGGACCGTACTTGACGTCCCGGTGGCCCTCGCTGAAGACGTTCATGCTCGCGACGATCTGGAGGCCCTGAGCGTGGGCCTGGGCGACCATAGCGGCCAGCGGATCAAAGTCGGCGGGCAGGGTCTTCCCGTTCAGCCAGGTCGTCAGCTTGGGCGCATACTTGCTGGGGTAGAGGGTGTAGCCGACGATGGGCTTGACGTCCATGACGATGGTGTTGAAGCCCGCCTTCTTGACCAGGCCGACCAGTGTCGCGATCTTCTCCTGGCTGTTGGTCCGGTTCAGGTTCGCGGTGGCATCCACCCAGATGACGCGCGCCTGCGCTCCCTTCGCCCGCGCCGCCTGCTGCGCGATGCCGACGCCGTTGTTGGCCTCGTCGAGTTGGACGGCCGGGATGCCTTTCAGCGGCACATAGGCCGGGGCGGCGACCGGGGCGGGCACGGCCAGCGGCGGCGCGACCGTGACGGGGGGAGGGCTGTTCGGGGGCGCGGGCAGCGTTATGTCCGGCGGCGGGACTGAGATCGGTGCCCCTCCGACGGGCGGGGCGGGGACCTGTGCGGCCAGCGGGCCGCCGGCGAGTGCATTCATTCCGAGGCCGAGCGCAAGCGCGGCGATCCAGTTCGGGCGGGTCAAGGCATGTCCTTCAAGCAGCCCCGGCGGCTTCGAGGGGTCCAGAAAGCGCGTCGGGGTGGCGTGGGCGTTGGACTCATTATAGCACACGGCGAGCGGGGGGTAGGCAGAAAAAAGCGGCAGCCCATCAGGCTGCCGCTCTCAGTCTTCTGTATTCGCCCTAATAGGCGGGGGGCGTGATCGCCGGGCCGACGAGGGGCGACAGCGCGGGCGGGGCGAGTGAGTAGATGTTCGCGTTGGCGTCCATGGCCGAGTCGCCGATGTCGGCGATGATCTGCGCGGCCTCTTTCCAAAACTTCGCGAGGAAGAAGGTCAGTGCGGCGAAGGCGGCCCCGATGAGAAGGACGATGAACCCGGCGAAGCCGTACTGGCTCATCAGGGTGATCCCGCCGATGATCGCCCCCAGCCCTTGAAGGCCCGCGATGATCATCAGGATGGTCGTAATGATCCCGATGATGCCCCGGTAGGTGGGGTAGGCCGTGTTGGCACGAATGGCGTTCACATGCGCCTGTTTCCCTGTGTCCATGGTTGTTGGTGTTCCTTGAAGATGTGCTTGCAGCGTGAGAAATGTTTACAGCTTGCCTTCCTGGATCGTTTGCGGGGTGTCATGTCCCCTTTCTCTATGTCTCCTTCCTCATGGCGTTCCGTTCGGCGCTCATTCCGTGGCTACCTGGCCTCCTGCGCCTTCATGACCTGGGCGATGTCGGCCCGGTGGTTCTGGGCGGCATAGTCCAGCGCGCTCTTCCCCCGGCTGTCTTTGGCGTGGCTGTCCGCGTGATGCGCCAGCAGCAGTGTCACCATCTCGGCCTGCCCCGCCTGGGCGGCGAGCATCAGCGCGGTCTGCCCGGACAGCGGCTTCGGCTTCTTGGCGAACAGGCCGCTGATCGCGCTGCCGATATCCACCTGGTAGCCGTTCGCGGTCTTGTGGAGGATGCTGTTGCTGTCCGCCGCGCCGGATTTGCCGCCCTGCTCGGTCGCGCGGCTCGCGTCCGCCCCCTTCTCCAGCAGCACCTGCACGACATCGGCGTGCGAGAGCGAGGCCGCCGTGACGATGGCCGGGAAGCCCTCGCCGTCCTTGACGTTGATGTCCGCGCCCCGGTCGAGTTCGGTTTGGATGCGCTGGGCCATGTCGCTCGGGGCGTAGTGGCCGGTGTTGAGCGTCACCATGAGCTGCAAGAAGGCCGCGTTCTCCTGCTGCGGATCGAGCCGGGGCTGAGGGCCGACGGGCGGCGCGGCCAGCGCCGGGTGGTCCTGCGTGAATTGTATCCCCGGCACTTGCGGGGCCGCGCCGGGCGCTGCCACCGTGCCTACATCCAGAGTAAGCACCTTCTTACGCTTCGGCGGGTTGGCCGAATACTCATACGCCCCAATACTGGGCGGGCTGGGGCGCTTCTGCCCGTCGGCGTCGGTCGTGACGCCGGGGTCGGGCTTGGCGTTAGAGTTGTTGGGATCGGCCTTGGCGGGTCCAATCGTGATGCCTGCGCCCCGGCAGGGGGAACCAGCTTGTAGGTGCAGGTCGCCGTTGGCGGCGTCTGCGAAGCCAGGGTTGGCCTTGATGTTGCCGGTCCCGCTCAGGCCACCTTGAATGTCGCAGTAGGTCACGGTCGTCGTTTGGTTGCCGTCCGCAGGCGTCCCTATTTCGGCGGCGTTTGCTGCGGTATTGCCCCAAAGAATATCATTCGTTAGGATCGCTGTGGCATCATTTTCCAAACCGCCGCCTTGAGCTATGGTTCGGGCATCTGTTGACGCTTTAGCGATGTTCCCCGATATACTGCAAAAACGGATAATGGCGTGGCCTGTATTTAGCAGGCCACCGCCATTGCCTGTAGCAGTATTACTAGAAATGATGCAGTTGGTTAGTATCAAAGAACTACGATTGGAAATACCGCCGCCTCTATCACTGGTGTTGTCAGTGAATGTGCAGCCGGTCACGATCAAGACTCCAGGACCAAATAGATTTTCATTCTCTACGCCACCACCACTGCCGTTACTAGTGTTGCCGATGAAGGCGCATTTAACTACTGTAGCGGTGCCACCATTGTTCATGCCGCCCCCATAGCTACCACAAATGTTACTGGCGAAGGTGCAATCGATCAGCGTTGCCGTACCAGCATTATTAACACCGCCGCCGTATTCGCTTTTGTTGTTAGTAAAGGTACAGCCGGTCAGCATCGCCGTGCAGCCGTTGCCGTTTAAAACGGCACCGCCGCTGTATTCGCTTTTGTTATTAGTGAAGGTACAGCCGGTTAGGGTCGCTGCACCACGGTTGGAAACGCAACCGTTAGAGTTGCTAAGGAAAAGGCAGTCGGTTAAGGTAGCCGTACCGCCGTTGAAAACGCAGCCGCCGGTGTTATCTCTGAAGCCACACTTGTTGAGCTTAATCGTACAGTCCCCAACTCTCACAGCGGCTTGGCTATTTCCATTCTTGATCGTCAAGCCGTCCAAAAGGATATTCTTCTCCTTGCTGTGGAAGTTGAAAGCATAATGCTGTGCCTCTTGTGTACCCTGGCAGTCAATGATCGCCTTGCCCGGACCGGACTGCGACACAATGCTCAGGCTCTTCCCCGCGAAGTCTATGTCTCGGTTGCCGTTGCCCTGATAGATGGCGTAGGCCAGGGCGATGGTGTCGCCGGTGGACGCATTGTTGACGGCGGCCTGGATCGTCTTGTAGGGCGAAGCGATGGCACCGGAGTTGTCGTCGCTGCCTTTCGGCGAGACGTAGAGCGTGGCGGCGCGTACCGGCAGAGTGAGGGCGCAGAGCAGGAGGGCGCAGAGGATGAGTGCGGGAAGCGGGCGAACGGGGGCGAAGGTGAGCATTTCTTTCTCCTGTTGCGGAACGGCGGGACGCGGCGGCAACCCACTAAAGGGCCAGGAACAACGGTGCATCAGGTGGCGCGCATTGACCGCAGCAGTGCGGGCGGAGGGACGGGAGCGAGATCGGGTAGTGCAGTGTTCGCGGCGGTGGTGCAAGGAAGGCCGGAACGCTGTATTCTATCACACGGGCGGGCGTCCTGTCAACATATGGCGCAGGGGTTTTGCCGGCCTTTTTGTGCGGGCTTGTCGGCCCCGGAAGATACCACGGGTTGAAACCCGAGGCTGAGGAAGGCCCACCGTCCAAGGGACGTTACGAGGATGTGGCAGGGAAGGGATAGGAGGGCGGGGGGACCCCGCCCCTACGCGCTTGTGTTCTGCTTCTTGCGTCCCCTGGACGCTGGGCTTTTCGGTGCCTCGGGTTTCAACCCGTGGCGTGAGGCCCCCACGCGATGTTTGTGAGGTACACTAAGGCCAGGACGCGGCGGCGCAAGCGACGGCCCCGCGCGGGAGCAAACCGATGGACGGCAAGCGGCTACTACATTCTTTGAGGTTCGAAAACTTCCTGTCCTACGGCCCGGAAGGCGTTCAACTGGAGCTAGAGCCTCTGAACATCCTGATCGGTCAGAATGCGTCGGGGAAGTCGAATCTCATCCAGGCGATTGAACTGCTTCGTGCCGCGTCCAACGGTCTTGCCGCTTTCCTGAGACAAGGCGGCGGTGTCGTCGAGTGGCTTTACAAAGGTGGAAGAAATTTAGCGACGGCGGAGGTTGCCGCGTCGGTGGATTATCCTGCGTTGGATGACCAGTTGCAGCATATTCTGTCATTCACAGTAGACGGCCAACAGCTAGAAATCGTTGACGAGGCAGTCAACAGCACTATCGTCAGCAAAAGGCCAGGGATGCCTACCGTCTACTACAGTTACGGGCATGGCGAGCCGGCTGTAGCGGTGCGGGTGAGTACCGTCAGTGGGTATGAAGAGACCCCAACGCTACGATGGGGGAAACAGCCAATTACCGGCATCAAGCCTGATGCGTCTATACTCTCGCAGCGGACTGACCCTGATGTCTATCCCCAGTTCAACTATTTGGCGGAACAGTATCGGGCCATCAAAGTCTACCGCGACTTCAGCTTGGAGGGGCAAAACTCCATGCGTCGCCCGCAACTGGCTGATCTGCCTGCGGATTTCTTGGAGGAAGACGGGCGCAACCTCAGCCTCGTCCTTTCCCGCCTGCAACACTGGGGCCTTTTGGAAACCATTAGCGAGAAGCTGAGGGCAGTTTATGAGGATGTAGACAGGATCAGCGTCAACCTCGACGGCGGTACGGTGCAGACGTACATCTACGAGCGCGGCATGAGCAGCGCGATCCCCGCCGCGCGGCTGTCTGACGGGACGTTGCGCTACCTGTGCCTGCTGGCGATCCTGTACCACCCCACCCCGCCGCCGCTCATTTGCCTGGAGGAGCCGGAGATCGGGCTGCACCCGGACCTCATTTCCGGCCTCGCCAAGATGCTGAAGGAAGCATCACAACGTACCCAACTTATCGTGACCACACACTCCGACTTGCTGGTTTCCAAGTTCAGCGACACGCCGGAGGCGGTCGTCGTCTGTGAGCGGACGCCAAACGGAACCACTCTGGAGCGGCTGGATACAAGCAAGCTAGGCTTCTGGCTGGAAGAATACTCGCTGGGCGAGGTCTGGATGAAAGGCGCTATCGGGGGAACGCGCTGGTGACTCTGATAGTGTTCCATGTTGAAGGCGGCATCAGCAAAAATCAAGATGGCGAGATGCGGGAGGGCTTCCGTAAATTCTTTGCCGAACTTGACGGATCGGTCAGAAGTAAAGGCAACCGGATTCAGTTCGTCCCGGTTGGCCCGCGCCTTCAGGCTTACAACCACTTTCGCGCCGCTCTCAAGAGTGAGCCGGAGGCATATCATGTACCCCTGGTGGACTCGGAAGACCTGGTAGCGCAGTGGGGTAAATGCTGGCGACATCTTCGTGAGCGTCGGGGTGACGGGTGGAAGAAACCTGCCGGTGTGACGGACGCGCACTGTCACTTGATGGTGCAGGCGATAGAAGCCTGGCTTTTTGCCGATCTGGAAGCCCTCGAAGGGTATTACAAGCAGGGCTTTCAGGCGGGCAGCCTGCCGAAGCGGCGGCATGTGGAGGAGGTTCCAAAGAGCCAGCACATTCCGGCCCTGGAAGCAGCGACACGCCATTCACAGAAAGGCCTTTACCACAAGACACGGCACCTGCCGGACCTGCTTGGTGAGATTGACGTTGCAAAAGTCCGTGAGCGCGCCTGGCACTGCGACCGCATCTTTGTCACGCTGTCGAGAAGACTCGGGACGGAACTGCCGCCGCTTTGCACATTACAGCCGGAGCCGTGAGTGTGCGTAGGGGTGCCGCTTGCCGCGCCCCCCTTTTCCTTGCTGTGCCCCACGCCGGGGAAAGGCGTGATGAAGGAGGGCGTGATGAATCACGCCCCCACGCCGATAGGTCAGATGGCCGTAGGGGCGGGGTTCCCCCGCCCTCTTCGCTTGCCACCCTCTTCGCCCACGCCTCACCGCCCCCTACCCACCCACCAGCAGGTTGACGCGCTTGTCGGACAGGCCGATGCGGGCAATCCGGCCGCTGTTGAATTCCAGGAAGTCGTCCTCGATGCCGTCGCTGAAGATGACGCCGCTCTGGGGCATCTGCGAGGTCACTTCCAGGCACTGGCCCGCCCCGATGTGGCCGAAGACCAGGCCCGCCGAGGAAACGCGCGTCTCGAACGGCTCGCGGACGCTGTAGCAGAGGGACTCGGCCTCCCAGTCGAAGCCGTAGCCGGTGCGCGCGGCCGTCACTTCGGCGCTTGGGGCCTTGCCGCCGGGGGCGAACGTGCCGACGATGCCAGCCGCGCCGGTCAGGACGGAGCGGAGCCAGCCGGTCGAGCCGGCCCCGGTCGAGACGATGATGCCGCTGGAGGACTGGTCTTCCGCCCGGTCCCCGAGGGACAGCCGGTAGCGGGCGGACTGGTGGGTGCGCCGGCCGAGGAACAGGTCGTTGACGGCGTCCAGCGTCTGGCCGTCGTTGAGGGTGACGCGGGCCATCGTGATGCGCTTCCGGCGCAGCTCGCCGCGCAAAGCCGACCGGAGCGGCCCGCCCGCCTCGCCCGCGCGGAACGGCAGCAGGACGCCGTCAATGCGGTCCGGGTCGGGGTTGACGGCGAACAGGGCTTGGCCGTCCAGGTACTTGGCCGTGTTGACGACCAGCCCGTCCGGGCCGACCGTCAGCACCAGGTCGTCCTCGCCGAAGAGGAAGGTGGGAACGAAAGCGCGCTCCACCCACTGCGCCCGCGTCCCCGGTGGCAGGGCGTCCCTGACGCGGGCCAGGGCGTTTTGATAGGCCGCGTGCGAGGCTTCGTACTCGGCGAATGAGACGCCGCTGTGTTCCAAATAAAACCGGGCCTGCTCGCGCGTGTTGAACTGCTCGACCAGCTCCTCCAGCGCGGTCTTCTTGGTCACGATGACCACTTTGTCAACGATTGCCATCAGCGCGGCCCCCCAGTCTCCAGTAGTTGGGGGGCCGGCCCGTTGAGGAGCGAGGCCAGCGTCTCGGTCGTGATGTTCAGGCTGCCGATGCGCTCGGCGTTCGCGCCCATCTCCTTCAGGGCGAGCGCGAGGATGGCGCGCGGGTCCATCGCCTGGTAGACGGCCAGCGTCTTCTCGGCGGCCTGCGCCTGGTACTCCGCTTCCCGCAGGGCGTTCTCCCCTTCCAAGGCGATCAGCGCCCGCCGCTGTTCTTCCAGGGCGATCTCGGTCGCCCGCTCGCTCTCCTTGATCTTGCGCTCCTCGGCGACCGCCGCCCCGCGCCGGGCGTAGATGGCCTCGTCCGCCTGCCGCAGCAGAGTCTCCCGGTACTGCGCCTCCAGGGCGCGGGCGATCTCGGGCGTGGGCTTCGCAGCCAGGAAGTACAGGCTGGTCAGTTCGACGCCCAATGTCTGGAGCAAGGCCCCATCGCGGATGCGGGCCAGGGTCGCCCCGGCGATCTCCTGGGACTGGCGCAGGGTCTCTTCCAGCGTCAGCCGCCCCAACTCGCGCCGCGTCTCCATCTGGATGATGTTGGCGATGCGCCCCGGCAGGCTCTCGGGGTCCCTGGCGGCATAGGCCGCGCGGCGCGGGTCGTAGGCAAAGTTGAGCTGGGCGGCGGCCTGGGCGGGGGCGGCGATGCGGTAGGTGAACTGGCCTTGCAGGGTGACGGACTGGAAGTTGTTGGTCAGCTCGTTGAAGACGAAATTGGCGTCCTGCGTGCTGGTCGGGACAACGACGATCTGCGTGTTGCGGGTGAGGTAGTAGAACGCTCGCCCAAGACCTTCCTTGGTGACGCGCCCGCCGACGTACTTGATGATGTAGTCGGTCGGCTGGCCTTTGAAGAATGATATTCCGAGCATTTCCTATGCTCCTTTCAGTACGGCGGCAGGAGCCGCCGGAAGCCGTGCGCCAGGACGACGGCGGCGAAGAAGACGTTGCGCGCAACCAGTGCCTGGAACGGCAGGGACAGGGGGCGCTGGGGCGTTCCGTCCGTGCAAACGGCGGCGAGCTGGTCGCCCAGCCGTGTCATCCAATGGACGGTGCGGGGCCATTCCCACAGCGCGGCCCGCCACTCGGCGGGGATGGCGTCCGGGCCGACGCCCGCGCCGACGATGGCGCCCACGATGGCCCCGGTCGTGTCCGTATCGCCGCCGCAGTGGATGACGGCAAGCACGGCCTGCCGGTAGTCGCGCGGAAAGCAGAGCCAGGCGTGCAGGGCGACCGGCACGGTCTGGTAGACGTAGCCCGAGACGTAGCCGTCTGCCCCAATGGAGGCGGCAAAGTCCTGGGTCGTTTCGCCTGCCTGGGCGCTGGCCGCGGCGCGGCGGGCGAGGTCGAGGAACCCGGCGTCGTCCGCCCCGAGCAAATTCTCCATTGTCCGCAGGTAGGTTCCGGGCAGGTCATCGGTCGGCCGACTTGCCAGGTGGGCGGCGACTGCCACGGCAAGCGCGCCCACCTCGGCGCGCGGGTCTGTGTGGGTCAGCCGGGCCGAGGCGCGGACGAGGGCGCGCAGGCGGGCGAGGTCGTCGCCCCAGCAGACGCCGAGCAGGGCGCTCCGCATGGCGGGACCATTGCCCGCCGACCGGACGCCGCTCCGGGCGGGCGGCACGCCGACGGAGAGCTTCAAAGTCGCCCGCAGAGTCGCCCAGCCGACCCCCGCCGGCAGGCCGAGCAGCCACCCGCGCAGACGTCGGGCCAAGGCGCGGGTGAACGGGTCAGGGTCGCCGCCCGACTCGATGAGCGCCTGCGCGACGAGGCAGGTATGCTCGGTGTCGTCGGAGACCATGCCCCGGTGCCCCAGCAGGCGCGGGCCGCCCAGGAACGGGAACATGCGCGCCTGACGACGCCGGGGCAGCCCCTCGCAGGCCAGCCCGGCCGCATCGCCGACGGCGGTCCCCAGCAGGCAGCCGATGATCGCCCGTTCCCTGCTCATGGCGTCAGCCCGATCTGGTCCCCCAATGCGGCGGGGACAGGGTAGACCTCCTCGCGCGGCGTCAGCAGCCCCGAGTAGTCGCCCGTACCAAGGTGGCGGCGCTGGTCGGTGACGAGGGGCGTGATGTCTTCGATGCCGACGATCCACTCGCGAGCGTACCGAGCCAAGAATTCCCCGCGCAGGCCGAGTTGGATCGCCCGCCGCTCGACCTTGGCCCCGGACGGATGGTGGTCGGGGTCCCATTGAGATCGCACCTGCGACCGCGCCGCCGCTTCCTTCCACTCGGCCTCGCTGCCGTAACGCGCCGGGTCAAAGGCGGACGGCACGGATTCGGCGAGGATGATGTCGAAAGCCTCACGCCGGAGCGAGATGGCCAGCACGGTTTCCTGGTTCTCCTTAGTCGCCCACCGGCAGCGGTACATCATCCAGAGGAAATTTGGCTTGATCCAGCTCATACGGGATAGCGAGAACGCGCCGCCGAACCGGCCCTGTTCGGCGGCAAAGCGGCCGATCTCCGAGCGGTACGCCTGGTAGACGACGATTCGCTCAGCGTCGGACTGTGCTAGGATACGCCGCCCCTGCTTGGGCCAGCGCTCTGACTGTTGTAGGTATGGCTCCGTCGTCAGGTTCATCGCAGTGCGCTCCGGACTTCCGTCAGGACCTTGCCGAGCATGTTCTTCCCCGTCCCCTTCTCCCCGCAGCCCCAGTAGTAGTCGCCGGGGGCGTCCTCGATCAGCTCCTCGTCGCCCGTGCCGAGCAGGACGGCGCGGATGTCCGGGTTCTGCTCGAACTTGGCGCGGACGGCGCGGCGCATGACGTCGTCTTTGACCGCGTCCCAATCGGGGCGGAGGGGGCGGGCGCGGTCGTTGCCGATCTGCTTGGCGAGCATCGGCGCGGGCGCGATCTGTACGGCGTACTCGTGCGGCGTCCCGGCGAACTTCATGGCCTGAAAATAGTGTTCGACGGTCTGCCAAGGTTTCCCGTCCACCTCGAAGCTGTGAGGGGAGAAGTTGGAGAAGCACCCGTAGGGTTCATTGCGCTCCCGGTAAAACTTAATCGCCATCATCTTGTTGCCTTTCGTGTTTATATTACACAAACGCTATACCACAAGAAGACGTAAATACAACACTATCTGAAAAAGTCCGGCCCGGCCCTGAAGGGCCGGGGACTTCGGGGCGGCACTTGACTGGCGGGCCAGGTGCGTGGCGGGCCGGGTGAGGCCCACACGAGAGGTCTAGTCTTCGTTCGGGGTGAACTCGTAGAGCAGGGCGGGCCGGTGCTGGCCGCGCTGCTCCTGATCGGTGGCAGCGAGGCTGCCGGTCCCCAGGACCCACTTGCGGAAGTTACGCTTGTCGTAGGGGCGGCCCAGGAGGATCTCGTAGACCCCCTGCATCTGGGTGAGCGTGAAGCGGGTGGGGAGCAGGGCGCGGGCGACGTGCAGGTCCTTTTCGAGTCGGGCGCGCAGGGAGGAGAGGGCGTAGTCTAAAATAGCCTGGTGGTCGAAGGCCAGCGGGCCGGGCAGGGCGGACAGCGGGAACCAGCCCGCATCGGCGGCGTCGGTGTCGGCGCGCAGGGTGAGCCGGTCGCTGGGGATGAGGGCGGTGTGGGCGACGGTGATGACCCAGGTGCGCGGGTCGCGGCCGGGGTCGCCGAAGGCGCGGAGCTGTTCCAGGAAGACGTTCCCGACGCCGGTCTCCTCGGACAGTTCGCGCCGGGCGGCCTCCTCCAGCGTCTCCCCAGGCCGGACGAAGCCGCCGGGCAAGGCCCAGTGGCCCTCAAACGGCCAGACCTTGCGCTGGATGAGCAGAAGCTGGAGGCACCGGTCGCGGACGGTGAAGATGACGATGTCCACGGTGACGGAGGGGCGCGGGAAGGCGTTAGGGTCGTAGGGCGGGTCGGCCTGCGGGGGCGGGCTGGTGTCGGGCGTGGTGTGCATGGGACACTTATTGTACCCTATGGCGGTCACACCTCATGTCCCCAGAAGTCACGCGCCAGCAGGGTGTTCGGGAAAACGGCCTGGGCCTCGGCCAGAAGCTCGCCTAGGCGGGACCCGGCATCGGACTCGTAGCGCGCGCTCAGGTGCGTCAGAATCAGAGTACCCACCCCGGCATCGCGGGCGACTTGGGCCGCGCCGGCCGCCGTGGAGTGGCCCGCGATGACCGCCCGGTCGGCCTGCTCGCTTAGGAAAGTCGCCTCGTGGACCAGGACGTCCGCACCCGCCGCGAGTTCCACGGCGGCGGGCGTCGGGGCGGTGTCGCCGCAGACCACGACCGTGCGGCCCGGACGGGGAGGGCCGACCAGCGTTGCGCCGTCAACGACTTGGCCGTCGGCCAGAGTCAGCGTCTCGCCGGCTTTGAGGCGGCCATAGAACGGGCCGGGCGGGATGCCCAGCGCCCGCGCCTGCTGGACGTCGAACGTGCCGGGGCGCGGCTTCTCGCGGACGGCGTAGCCGTAGGAGGCGACCCGGTGAGCCAGGCGGCGGCAGAAGACCTGCCGGTCGTCATCTTCAAAGATCAAGCCTTCCTGAACGGTCCGCACCGTCAGGGGGTAGCGCAGGCCCGTCCCGGTCAGGCGCAGTGTGACGCGCAGCCACTCCTCTAGGCCGGGCGGGCCGAAGATGGTCACGGGAGTCTGGACGTCCTGGGCCGACGACCGGGAGGCGAGCAGTCCGGGCAGGCCGAAGACGTGGTCACCGTGCAGGTGCGTGACGTAGACGTGTTCGAGCTGGGACAGTCGGACCGGCGTCTGCATGTGGGCCGAGCGCAGGACCTGGTGCTGCGTCCCTTCGCCCGCGTCAAACAGCCAGAGCGCGCCGCGCTGGGTCCATTGGAGGGCCAGCGCGCTGACGTTGCGGGCCAGGCTGGGCGAACCGGCCCCGGTGCCCAAGAAGGTGAGTTTCAGGTCGGTCATTTCCCGGTCATTGTACCAGACCCGGCGCACCATCTGCGGTTACGTCTGCCGTCAGATCTACCGTCAGATCTACCGTCAGGTCCCAGGCCCAGTCGTCCCACCAGGCGTGTGAAAGGATGCGCGCGATCTCGTAATCCCTACCGTCGCCCCCCTCGTACAGCGGCAGGCCGAGCGCCGACGACAGATGCCGGTCGTACTCGGCGAACAGCGATTCCAGGGCAGGCTCGACACCCAGAGGGTACACGGAGAAGCAGACCAGCCGGTCGTCCTCGGCCACCGCGACGAGCTGACGGGCCAGGACGCTGCCGCGCGCGTCGCGGGCGTAGACCACTTGCTTGTTGATGTCCAGCGCCACGGCCGCCGCCGAGTGCGTGAAGGCCCCGCCCAGCCCGAGGCAGCTCCCGACGTAGGTGCCCATCTTCAGCACCTCTAAGGGGTCTGACTCGGTGGCGAGCGTCACCTGCCCCACTCCGTTCACCTCCTGTTCGTGCCTCACCCCTTGGAGCCATACGCGCCGGTCCAGGCGCGGGTGCGCGTCCAGCCAGCGCCGCGTCTGCGGGTGGTCCTCGATGTAGCGGGCCTGGCCATCCCAATAGGCCCGCAGGAATTTCCGCAGCGGACGCCGGTTGTCGTCCGCCAGCCGCTCCATTTGAAGCGCGTGCGTGACCAGCCCCGGTTCTGCCTCGACCGGATATCCCTCTCCCAATGTCTTCAGCGCGGCCCGTTCAAGCATCTCCAGCCCGGCCCGCAACATTTGCGCCCCCATTTGCGCCGATGCCCGCTCCAATGACACCGGCGCGAGTGTCCTTGCCCCGGCCAGGTGTTCGCGCAGCTTCGGCGGGACCGGGTGGAAGACCTCCGGGTCCCGGTGCGCCTCCACCAGAGCCGCCGCGTCCTCCGGGGGCAGGGCGGCTAGATCCTGGGCGAAGAACGGGGACGTGCGGAACGGGGAGGTGACGGACTCGCGCACCGGCGCGGGCAGGCAGCCCAGCAGTTTCGCGACTTTGAACAGGAGGGCCGGGTAAGCCTCGAAACAGCGTACACTGAAATCGGGCAGAGTCCGGGTGAGCGTATAGGTGCCTCGCCCGATCAGTCCGGTATCGTTCGCGCGGCGGCAGGCCTCTTCCAGCCGCCGGAAGCTGGCGTCGGGGGCGTTCAGGAACCGCTCACGGAGCGGCGAAGACAGCTCGGCCAGGAAATCCGTCGTGACCTCGCACGGGTCGGACCTCTTGGCGAAGGGCGGGCGGCAGAGGCGCGGGATCAGGGCGAAGGCCGCCGGTAGATTAGCCTGAAGTTCGGCGGGCGTGTCCCACTGCCACAGGTACTCGATCAGGTGCCACACGCATTTCTCCTGGAACTCTTCCGGGATGCCCCGCAGCGTCGCCCCGAGTGCCCCAAGGTGCCGGCGCGCGGCCTGCCATTTGGCCTCCGCCTGTTCCTCGGGGAGATCGCCCCAATTGTCCCAGGACGCCGCAAAAAGTCGGAGACAGCGGTAGGCGACGTCCGGCGCGAATCCCGTCCAGTCCGTCTTTTCCAGACACTCGCCCATGCCAGGCCGCAGGCCGCACTGCTCCCAGAGGGTCAGCAGCAGTCCCGAGTAGAACTTCTGACAGGCGCGGCAGTGCGCCCCCCACCGGCGGATCATCGGCGCGGGAAAGTAGCCGCTCCGCCGGACCGCATGGAAGGTGTGGGGCTGCCCGTGCGCGTCGGCGAGGCGGTAGCCCGCCATCAGATACTCGGGCGCGATCCCACTCATCAGGCCGTGCAGGAGCCAATATGCCCGGTACAGCGGGTCCGTGCCGGTCAGGGCCTCCGCCAAGTGTTCCGCGAAGGACGGCGGCAGGTCTTGGACGGGGACGGCATGCGCGCCGGACGCGGCCAGCAGAGACAGCAGCGGCGTCCACATCTCTCGGGGCAGCGCGGCGGCGAACCGGCACCAGGCGGCGGTGTTCGGGCCGCATTGCGGGCTGAACAGGCATACGGCGGCGGCAAGCCGCGCCGGGTCCTGGTCTAATCCCAAAGCCCAATAGAGCGCCAGAGCCTCGGAGACTTCGGCGGGCGCTCGGCGGCGGACGAGGGGGTACAAAGAGGTGCGAAAAGGTTCCGGCAGCCGGGCCTCCGCCGCCCACTGCGCCGCCTCCGCTTCGCTCAGGAGGTCCAGGCGCAGGGTCCCGCACAATGCAGGCCGCAGGTCAACGGGCACAACCCCCTTTTCTTTGGGCGGTTTGTGCTTGGTGCCCTGATAGGCCCGTGGATGCGCCGCCGTCGGCCTGACGCGCCGCTCCTGCACGAGTACGGGCAGGGCGGGGTGAGCATCCGGAGCCGGTCTGCCCAGCACGGTTTCGGCCAGCACCAGCCGCAGATCGGTAAGCGTGTCAGCCGAAGGCGGCCCCGAGACGCGGCCCAGCGCGACCCAGGCCGCCGCGAGCTGCGCCTTGGATGGGAACAAGCCTGGTTCCAACGCGGCCAGCGGGCACTCGACGATCTTATGCCAGTTGCCCGTCTCGGCGGCCCGCGCGGCGGCCTCGCGCGAGCTGAAATCGGGGGCGATAAGCAGCCGCGCCGTCAGCGCGCCGCTTTCACGAATGATGCCGATGAGCCTGTTCATGGGTGTCTCAGTGCCGGAAGCCCAGTACTCCGCTGCCGGCCGACATCTCGGCCAGGGCCTCGGGGTCTTCCATGCGCTTCAGGTGCGCGCGCAGCTCGTCCACCTGGGTCAGTACCGAACGGGCGAACCGGTCATCCAGCGTCGCCGCGCCCTCCTGGGCCTGCTGCAAGGCGGCGGACAGGAACGCCTCCTTCAGATAGGCGGGCGTGAAGCCCTCCGTCCGCGCCGCCACGTCCTGCGCCAGTGTTTCCACGTCCAGCGACGGGGACAGGCGCGGGGCCAGGGCGGAGCGGGCCAGCAGGCGGCGGCCATATTCGGCGCGCTCCTCCGGTCCGGGCAGGCCGATGTGGAAGACGCGGTCGAAGCGGGAAGGCCGCTTCAGCAGCGCCTCGTCTATCTTGCCGGGGTGGTTGGACGACGCGATGATGAGCAGGCCGTCGTTGCTCCCAAAGCCGTCCAACTCGTTCAGGAAGACCGTCCGGTTCTGGTCGTTGACGAACCCGTCCATGTCTTCCAGGGCGAGGATGCAGGGCGAGAGCACGCGGGCGCGCTCGAAGATGGTCCGCATCACCTCGCGCCGGCTGCCGTCCCGGTCCAGGTCGCGCACATACAAAAACGGCAGGTCCGGGAGTGCGGCGGCGGCGGCCTTGCACACCATCGTCTTGCCCGTTCCGGGCGGCCCGATCAGCAGGACGCCGCGCTTCCAGGCGAAGCCCAGGGCGGTGAACGCCTCCCGGTGGTGGTAGAAGCCCTCCACGGCCTCGCGGACGCGCGCCAGCGTCGCGGGGGGCAGGACGATGTCGTCCCAGGTGACCTTGCCGATCTCCGCGTCCATGTCCGGCGCGTTCTCCCACCCCTGCGAGTAGCGCAGGCAGCGCCCCGCCGGGCGGTTGGTGTAGGCGATGAGTTCCTGCCCGAAGCGCCGCAGGGCCTCGGCACTGCGCCCGATGCAGACGACGTTCTCGCTCTCGTAGGAGCCGGGCGTCAGGACGACCTCCAAGGTTTCGCCCGCCCATTCCACCGCCAGCCAGCCCAGCCGCAGGTGTGCCCGCCCGCGCGCCTCGGTGTAGAACTCGCCCGAGCCGGGCAGCAGGCTCCGCAGCCCCGTGGCCTTCTCCTCCAGGAACTTCAATAATTGCGGGCGGTCCGGCCACAGCACCAGGGTCGCCGCCGTGGGCATGGCGCGGCGTATCTCGCGCACCAGCGCCTCCAAATACTCCGCGTTCTCGAACCCGCGCAGGGTCTCGTTCATCGCCTCGTGCCGCCACCCGGCGGGCTGGTCTTTGTCTAGCGGATCGGTTTCTGATGGTTCCATAATTGTATCGAAGTGGTTGTCGCACACCCATCAAGAAGGGCACACCCATCAAGAAGGGCGAACACAAGGTTCGCCCTCCGTCTTATACGATCCGGTCCCGACATCTGCTCAGGACGCCGCGCAAATCAGTAGGGCAAAGAAGTAGGGCCTGGAGGAATACCCATCCCCCAGGCCCCGGTTTGCTGCCATTCGTGCAGGCCACCACGTTTAAGTTCTCGGTTCACTCTAAGGTCGTCGTGTTCTACTGTTAAACTACCCCTGCGAGGCACTTAAAAAGTGGAGCAGGGAGGGGGAGATGCGCCCCCATCCGACAGACACCGACCGGGAACGGTTGATTCGGCCCGCGACAGCGGATGCTGAGGCTGGAGTAATAATCTCAGTCTGGGATGGCACGGACGCTGCCTCTTCCGGTTGGGCTACCGCCGCCTGAAAATCGGGAAATGCGGCGGGCAGGAGTCGGACCTGCACTGGGGCGACCGGGCCGTCAATCGGAGCTTCAGTTTCAGCTTGTACTCACGCGGCATTATACCACAATGGGTGAGAACGAGGGTAGGACGAGTGAACAGGACGAGTGAATTCATTCACTCGCTACGGCTGGAAGCGTCCAAGGGACGCGAGAACGGCAACAGCCGCATGGCATCCCGTCTTCTGTCCCCTGGACAGGTCTTCCATCAGCGAGTGAATTCATTCACTCGTCCTATTGGCCCTTCCTCCGTGCCCTCACGCGAACAAGTACCCGAACACGCTCTCGCCGACGCGCTTGTCGGGGGCCTCGATGGAGTTTGCCTCTTCACGCGCGAATTTCACCGATTGCTGCAACTTGTCCACGCGGTCCAGAAGCTCCTTGACGCGGGAAGCCGGGAGCGCGCCGGAGAACTTCACCGTCTTCCAGTAGCCGACGATGATGTCCTCCATATAGGTTTCCACCTGGGCCGGGTGCTTGTCGGTCGCCTCGGCCTTGACGTGGTTGCGCGGGACCTTTTTGGTCTTGGCTGTCTGGACGGCCTCGGTGACGTAGGCGTCCGCCGAGGGGTCGAAGGTCCACGTCTCGGACGGGTCCAGGGTGGGCAGCTTGCGGATGAACGTGTGCATGTCCACGAGCTGCTTTTCCAGAAACAGCAGGTAGGTGGCGGGCACGTCGGCGGCTAATGTCCGGCCGTCCACCACGATGTCGGCGCGGGCCTGGCAGTTGGCCCAGTCTTTCGCCGCCGTGACATCAAACAATTTGGTCAGGATTTTGGCTGTGTCCTTGATGACGGTTTCGGCGGACGACTGCACGCGCGTGAACTCGGGCGGGAACTGCTCGCCCTCTTCATCCTTGGGCTGATAGGTGCGCGACAGCCCCGCCAGCAGGCTCGGCTTCTGGAGCAGGTGGTGGGCCTCGGTCAGCTCCTGGAACGAGGTGCTTTTGACGCCCTTCTCGATGGCGATGATCTGGTTCAGCTTTGCGGCCATGGCGTTGGTTCTCTCCTGTGCGGCGTTGACAAATCGGGAAACATGGTGTGTAGGGGCGCCGCTTGCCGCGCCCTCCTTCCCCTCCGACACGCGGGAGGGAACACCCGGAGAGCGGCTGGACCCCGAACCGGAAAGGAGGGCGCGGCAAGCGGCGCCCCTACCGTCCTGGTCACGAGGCAGGTGGCAGGATTAGGCGGAAGCTTGAGCGTGAACTCTAATGCCGGAACTCTAATGCCGGAACCCTAGCCCGCTCCCGCCCGTGGTCATCTCGGCCAGTGCCTCAGGGTCGTCCATGCGCTTCAGGTGGGCCTTCAGCTCGTCCACTTGGGCCAGCACCGACCGGGCGAACTGGTCATCCAGAGTCGTCGCGCCCTCCTGGGCGCGCTCCAAAGCGGCGGAGACGAAGGCCTCTTTGAGATAGGCGGGCGTGAAGCCATCAGTGCGCTCGGCGACGGTGCGGGCCAGCGTCTCGGCGTCGAAGTCGGGGGCCAGGCGGGCGCGCAGGGACGACCGGGCCAGGAGGCGCAGGCAGAACTCGCGACGCTCGGCGGCCTGGGGCGGGCCGATGTGGAAGACGCGGTCGAACCGGGAGGGCCGCTTCAGCAGGGCCTCGTCAATGCGGCCCGGATGGTTGGACGAGGCGACGATCAAAAGCCCCTCGTTGTTCTGGAAGCCGTCCAGTTCGTTCAGGAAGACGGTCCGGTTGTCCTCGTGGACCAGGCCGTCCAGGTCTTCAAAGGCCAGGATGCAGGGCGCGAGCTGCCGGGCGCGCTGAAAGATGGTACGGACGGCGTCGTCGTGGCTGTAGGGCTGCAAGTCGCGGACATACAGGAACGGCAGGTCCGGCAGGGCGGCGGCGACCGCCTTGCAGATCATCGTCTTGCCGGTGCCGGGCGGGCCGACCAGCAGGACGCCGCGCCTCCAGGCGAAGCCGAGGGCCGCGTAGGCGTCCCGGTTGCGGACGAAGCCTTCCACGGCGTCCCGCACGCGCGTCGCGGTCTCGGGGGGCAGGACGATGTCGTCCCAGGTGACCTTGCCGATCTCGGCGTCCATGTCCGGCGCGTTCTCCCAGCCGTGCGTGTAGCGCAGGCAGCGCCCCGCCGGCCGCTCGACGAAGGCGGCCATCTCGCCGGCGAAGGCAGCCAGCAGCGCCTCAGACTCGGCCAGGAACAGGACATAGCCGATCCGCGCGGCGCACGGGACGAAGGCGGCTTCGAAGGCCGCGCCGTGCCAGTGCGCTTCGAGCCAGCCGAGGTACGGGACGACCTCGCCGTCCTGGCCCTGGCTCAGAAAGCCGTCCGAGCCGGGCGAGAGGCTCCGCACCGGGCTGGCCTCCGCGTCCAAAAAGCGGCGCAATTGGACGCGGTCTATGTACATCATCAGGGTCGCCCCGGCGGGGCGGACGCGGCGGATCTCGCGCAGCAGGGCGTCCTCGGAGTTGTCCCCGTAGGCCTCCGCCCGCAGGGCCTCGTTCAAGGCCGCCGTCCGCCAGTCTTCGGGCGCGTCGGGGTCCGGCCGCAGCCCTTCGGTCAGTCCTTCAAGCAGGTCTTCAGGTCGCCCGTCCGTGGTCGGGAGTGTTTCCATTGGTGTCTTCCCCAAACGTGAAATGCCCCCGCCGCCGCGAACGGGCAGTCGGGGGCGCGAGAAACTCTAATCAGTGTGTCAGTGTACCTGCACCCCCGCCCGCTTGTCAAGTTTCGCCCCGCCCACGGCATTCCCCCGTCTGCCACGATTACCAGTTTCTACCACTTGATGCTCTCTTTTTGGCCTCCAGAACCCCATATTGAAGGCAGAAATCACACGGCGAAGGAGAGTAGTATCTTGTATCCTTTCGGCAATCGGAAAGGCGGCCATTCTGGGGCGGCCTGGCTGGCGGGGGCCGCCCTGGCCCTGGGCGGCGCGTCGGCGGCGCGGGCGCAGACCCAGACCTTCACGTTCTCCAGCGACCTGTCCGGCTCCCAGGTCGTGACGCTCGCGCAGGGCTGCGACTCGGCGACCTCGCAGGTTTATGCGGGCCGCTACAAGGGGCAGCTCGGGTCCGGCCCGGCCACGAACATCTTCTGCGTCGACCCCGCTCATGAGATCAACGTCGGCGACACCTACGCGGCGAACACGCAGTACAACATCACCGGCCCGGCGGGGGCTTTGAACGGCGGCTACTATGCCGGCGGACTGGCCTCGGCCCTGACGGACGGCGACATCGCCTCGGTCACGCTGACCCAGGCCGGCGGGCGGGCGTCCGAGGTGGCCTACCTCGCCGACACCTACCTGAACGCCGCCAGCTTCAGCGGGGCCTCGGGCAGCACGGACGTCAATGCCAACCTCACCGGGCTGGGCCTGAGCGTCTGGGACATCCTCCAGGACGGCGGCGGTGGGCTGACCTCGGGCCAGCTCCGGACGGGCGCGTCGGACGCCGCCGCCTATGGCGGCCTGGTGAGCTACTACGAGGGGGTGGCGGCGGCCCACACCGGCTACACCTCCCAGACGGCGGCCTGGGTGCAGGCCCCGCAGTCGGCAGGGGGTGGGCACATGCAGGACTTCGTCTACGAGAGGCCGGCCCCCGCGCCGCAGGCCGTGCCGGAGCCGGGCACCCCCGCGTTCCTGTTCAGCCTGGGCCTCGTCGCCGGCGGCTTCTGGCTGCGCCGGCGGCGGAGGGCATAACCTGACCGCTGTTGTTCCCGGTAGCTGTTCTCAGTAGCTGTTCTCGGTAGCTGTTCTCGGTGATCGTAGGGGCGAACCTTGTGTTCGCCCTTTTTCTTTGTTGCAGCCTCTTTTTTGTTCCCCGTACACTTACCTGTTTCCAGTTCACACAGAAGTCGAGCAAAAATCTGTCGGATTGTCATGTTTATAGACATAAACTGCGGGGTATCTCTCAGACCGGTAGAGTAACAGATCAGCGCAGCATGACAGCGCGGCGTTTCAACGGAGCAACCCACCCAATGCCGGATCAAGAGCCGCCCAAGCGGACAGTGCAGATGTATGACCGCCCCGCCAGTGCGGACCGCCCCCCCCTGGGGCGGATCATTCCCCTCGTGGTCGTCCTGCTCCTGGCGGCGCTCACCGCCGCCTGGTTCATCTTCCACGCCCACTCCGGACAGCCCCTCCCTGCGGGGCACTGAAGCGTTCAAACACACTAGAAACTGGATACGAGGAGCAGACATGGTGACAACGGTGACACTGGCGGGAGGCGGGCAGGCCATCCTGGAGGACGCCCCGCGCCACGAGGAGGACGGGAAGGTCCTGCTCCGGCTGGAGACGGGGGGACATGTGCTTGTCCCCGAGAGTGCGCTGCTCCAGGAAGGCGGCGGATACCGCCTGCCCTTCACGGCGGCCGAGCTTGCGGGCGGCATGTTCGGGACGGACGCGGGCGGGCTGACGGCGTCCGTCGCCCGGCCCCTGGGCGAGTCCGGCGACGGCAGCGTCACCGTCCCGCTGATGGAGGAGACGCTGCGTGTGACCAAGCGGGAGGTCGTCACCGGCGGCGTCCGCCTGGTCAAGCGCGTCACGGAGCGTGAGGAGACCGTGGACGAGCCGCTGCTGCGCGAGTCCGTCCGGGTCGAGCGCGTCCCGATCAACCGCCTCGTCGCCGAGACGCCCGGCTCGCGCCAGGAGGGCGACACGCTCATCGTCCCGATTTTGGAAGAGGTCCTCGTCGTCGAGAAGCGCCTCATGCTCATGGAAGAGGTACGGATCACGCGGACGCGGACCGAAGTCCGCGAGCCGCAGACGGTGACGTTACGCAGCGAAGAGGCGGTCATCGAGGGCATCACCCCCGACGCGCCGCTCACGGACTGACAGACCACAGCTCACACAGCAGATCAGAGACAGATCACACACACAGAAGGAAAAGAAAATGGCAAAGACAGTCGTAGGCTTGTTCGATGATTTCGCCGAGGCGCAGAGCGTCGTGCAGGACTTGGTGGACGCCGGGTTCTCGCGCAGTGACATCAGCATCGCCGCCAACCAGACGGCGAGCGGCTACACCAGTGACGGCACGACCGGCACGACCACGGGCGCGGGCGAAGGCCATGCCGTGGGCAAGGACGCCGGCATCGGCGCGGGCATCGGCGGCGCGGTCGGCCTGCTGGCCGGGCTTGGCCTGCTGGCGATCCCCGGCGTCGGCCCGATCCTCGCGGCCGGCCCGCTGGCGGCGGCCTTCGGCGTCGGCGTCGTCGGCAGCACCCTCAGCGGCGCGGTCGTCGGCGGCATCGTCGGCGGCCTGGTCGGCGCGCTGACCCACATCGGCGTCCCCAAGGAGCATGCCGAGTACTACTCCGAGGGCGTCCGCCGGGGCGGCACGCTGGTCACAGTGAACGCGCCGGACAGCCAGGCGGAAGAGGCCGTGGACATCCTGAACGGCCACGGCGCGGTGGACATCGAGGAGCGCGGCGCTGCCTACCGGACCGGCGGCTACACCGGCTACAGCGAGACGGCCGTGCCCTACACGACCGAGGAAGTAACGCGCGAGCGTGACCTGTACCGCACGGCCCCCGTCGCCTCCACGGCGACCCTGACGGCCCCGGCAGCGACCGGCACCGTCAATGCGGGCGACGAGCAGGTGCTTCAGGTCGTCGAAGAGGACTTGGCCGTCGGCAAGCGGCAGGTACAGCGCGGCGGTGCCCGCATCCACACCTTCGTCACCGAGCGGCCCGTCGAGGAGAGCGTGTCGCTGCACGAGGAGCATGTCACCATCGAGCGCCGCCCGGTGGACCGTGCCGTGACGAGTGCCGACACCGCCTTCCGCGAGGGCAGCATCGAAGTCACCGAGACGGCCGAGGTCCCCGTGGTCTCCAAGGAGGCCCGCGTGGTGGAGGAAGTCGTCGTCGGCAAGACCGCGACCGACCGCGTGGAGACCGTCTCGGACACCGTCCGCCGCACCGATGTGGAGGTCGAGGAGATCCCCGGCACGACTACGACGACCGGCACCACGACAACGGGCACGACCAAGTTCTAAGGCCGAGCGCGGCACGAAGAAGCCCCTGGACCGGATCACTCCGGCCCAGGGGCTTTTCCTTTGTCGGAACCGGCAAACAGGGTATAGAAGTGCGGGGGGATTTACAATGCCACAAAAACTAGCCGGCGTGCTGCTCGACATAGATGGCACGCTCATTGACAGCAACGACGCCAACACGCGCGCCTGGGTGGAGGCATTCCTGGCGCACGGGATCGAGATCAACTACATGAAGCTGCGCGAGGGTATCGGCATGGGCGGCGACAACTTCCTGCCGAAGATCGCCCACATCAAGAGCGACAGCCCGGAGGGCAAGGCCGTCAGCGAAACCCGCAGCGAGATTATGAAGTCCAAGTACTTCCCGACCCTGCAAGCCTTTCCGCAGGTGAAAGAGCTATTAACGCGGCTGCACGCGGACGGCCTGAAGCTGGTCGTCGCCACGTCCGCCAAGTCCGACGAGGCCGACATCCTGCTGAAACTGACCGGCGCGGCGGACCTGATAGACACCATCGCGACGACCGAGGACGCCGAGAACTCCAAGCCGGACCCGGACATCATCCACGCCGCCCTCCAGAAGTCCGGCCTGGATGCCGCCTCGGTGGTCATGCTCGGCGACACGCCCTACGACGTCGAAGCGGCCAAGAAGGCTGGCGTCGCCACCATCGGCGTCCGCTGCGGCGGCTGGACGGCCCCGGAGTTGAAAGGGGCATTGGCCGTCTACACCGACCCCGCCGATCTGCTGGCTCACTATGACGAGTCAGTGTTTGGCAAGAAGTAATGGGAACATTCTGCGTATCGTGTAGGGGCGCGATTCATCGCGCCCTCTTTCCCTGCCGCGCCCTCTTTCCCTGCCGCGCCTAATGCTCCAACGCCAGCACCAGGCACTTGGCCGAGCCGCCGGATTTGATGAACTCCGACAGGTCCGTCGCGTGGACCGTGTACCCGCGCGCCCTCAAGTCCCCCACCAGCGCCTCGCACCCGCTGTTCATCACGATCTGTTGCCCCGCCACGACCGCGTTGCCGCCGAAGCGCAGGGCGTCTGCCTCGGTCAGCGTGATCTTCTCCCCCGGCAAAGCCTCAATCGTGGCGTTCGCCCGCACATCGAAGGCGGGCGGATAGTATGCCAAAAGCTCGGGCGAAACCGGGATCAGGCAGGTATCCAGGTGATACCAGCGGCTGTCCACCAGCCGCAGCGGCAGGACGGGGACGCCTAACAGCTCCCCCACCCCTCGGCACGCCGCCTCGTCCGACCTCTGCCCCCACCCCGTCAGCAGCGTGTCGCCGTAGAACAGCGCGTCGCCCTCGCCCTCGAAGGCCCCCGCCACCTGCTCAGTCAGCGGCTTCAGGTGGAACCCGTTTTCCAGCATCCACTGGATGAAGAACGCCACCTCGCCCTGCCGCTCCACGGGCCGGAAGCGCGACGGCACGAACCAGTCGCCCTTCGTCAGCCCCGCGTTCGCCGTGAACACCATGTCCGGCAGGCCCGGCTGCGGCGCGACCAGGGCCACGTCCGCCCCCACCTCTTCCCGCAGGATGGTATAGAGGGCGGTCCACTGCGCCCGCGCCCGCTCGGGGTCCGGCCCGTTCGCGACCCGCATCCAGGCGTTGATCTCGTAAGTCACATCAAAATGTTCCGGCGGGCACATCAGGAGGCGCATGTAATTCGATTCTGGTCCATCAGTATGGCCCTAAAAATCGCTCCCCGTTGAAGTGAATGAGATGGGTTGGCGAGTCCGCGAACCAAACCTCGGTTTCCCACGAGATGTCTGCTGCATAAGGGGCGAATGCCTTTCGTGTCAGGAATGTCGTGACGAACACGAGTCCGGCAGAAGAGGCGCGGAACAAGTGCTTCAGTTCCTCATGGCGTTTGGCGTTCACTGGACCGTGAGAAGTAACGGCCTCTATCAGAATCAGCCAGTTCTTTAAAGTATGATGCACTATGACATCTGGCATCTTCCCGTGTTCGTCTACCGTCACACCCAGCGCCGTCAGCCCCTGTTGGTCGAAGTAGGCAAACTTGTTGTCGGTGTCGCCAACGTACAACAGTTTGCTCCCAGGTAAGTAGTGCGGACAGAAATCTTCCATGATGCGCTCAACCAGAACGTTTTGTCCTCCTGGTGAGAGGGTGATGATCTGCCCTGGCGTGATCTGAATAGGAATGCGTAGCATCTCCCGCTCCTGAGCGTAGCGTTCCTTAAGTGTTTGAGTCGAGGCCAAGTACACGGCCACGCTCTGCTCCCATTCCGCTGTTCCGAATGTTCGCAATAGCTCCAAGGCACTCGCCTCGACCTGATAGACGTTATGGGGACTATTAATAGGACGGTCCTTTTTGTCAGGGTTGGCAATCACCAGCCCAGATTCTATGAATTGGTGGACAGTGAACCGTCGCACGGTCTCCCGAGTGTTAGGAGCATAGTTCTTGCCGTATTGCTTCGCCGCGAACTCCATTATGGGGGTGATGCCGAGCAGAGGGGCCTCGGCCTCCGACCAGTTTTGCCCCGGTTTTAAATTCAGTAGGGCGAGCAGAATCAGCCCTGACCGTTCGTTGCGCTGGGCCATAGGCAAACCTAGTGGGTCACTTGGCATGGGCATAGCCTTTGCGCCTCGGTCGGGCCACGGGACTGAGCGTGCATGCCCCAGAGTCACCCAGCGCATGCCGGCGCTGCCGGGCTCGCTCCCGCCGCAGATGACGCGCCCCGCCCCAGACAAAGGGCGTCGGTTCCCGGTTCCAGGCGCGGGCCGTGGCCTCCAGCCAGTCCATGATCTGCTCCGGCCCGCTCGGGTGCTGGCCGGACAGGGCGCGGCGTTTGAGGATGTTCTGGGCGACGACGTAGATGCTGTCCGGAGGATTGTCGCTACGACACAACCGACTGACGACTGCTGCGAACAGGGAGCCGACGCCCGCCCCGGCGTCAAGGAGGGAGACTTCGGGCATGTCAAGGGCCAGCATGGACGCCAACAGGCGAGCCACCGGGGCGGCGGAAAGGAATTGGCCCCTCTCGCGGCGGCACTCCCGGAGAAGCCGCGGAGCCGCTTCCAAGCGCAGCGCCTCGGCCACGTCCAACGGGTCGGCAAGAGCTGACGGAGCAGGGGCGGTCATTGTGAAAGTCAGGGAGGGCGGCATTGCTACTCCGTCCAAACCGCCTGCGGGTTGCCGAGCAGGTGACGCAGATAGTTCACCATGCCCTCATCCGGCGAGACGGTCAGGTTGGGCTGGACGCGGCGGGTACGCGCGCCGTCGGCGATGTGCAGCAGGAGGCGGCTGCCGCCGGCCGCCTTGTGCTCGGCCAGTTTACGTTGCAAGGGGCGCATCTTGTCCGCCATGCTCTCGTCCAGCCGGATGTTCAGGCAGGAGAAGGCCGGGCGGGTTTCGCGGACGACGTTTGCCCCCGATCCCAGCAGCTTCTCCGCCGTGGCGACGGGCGCGATGGCGTCGGCGCTGATCTCGACGCTGGCGAGCGAGCCGGCGTCCTCCTCGCCGCCCCCGCCGCCCTTGTTGATGCGGTCGCGGTGCGACGTGCGGCCCTTGACGATGACGACGCTGTCCTTCTGCGGCACCTCGGTCAAGGTGGCGGCAGAGCGCGGGAAGACGCTGACGCTGATCGTGCCGCTCTTATCCTCCAACGTCAGGAAGTACATCAGCTCGTTCTTGCCCTTGGTGTAGTACGGGCGGACGTTGGTCAGGACGCCCGCGACGGTCACGTCCTCCTTGTCGCCCAGGCCCCGGCACTCGTCAATCGTGTGCGAGACGTGCGCCTTGACGGCATAAGCGTACTGGTCCAGGGGGTGGTCGCTGAGGTACAGGCCCAGAAGCTCCTTCTCCATCGCCGTGATCTCGTTCGGCTTCAGCGGCTCGGCGTCGGGCAGGGGCGGGGCGACGTGGGCCAGGCTCTCCGAGTCCGAGTCGTCGCCGAACATGGAGACCTGGCCGGATTTGCGGTCGCGGGCGACGCTGGCCGCGCTGTGCAATGCCCCTTCCAGCCCGGCCAGCAGGCGGGCGCGGTTCTTTTCCAGGCTCGCCAAAGCGCCCGCTTTGATCAGCGTCTCCATCGCCCCCTTGCCGGTCAGGCCGAAGGCCATGACGCGGGCGCAGAAGTCGTGCAAAGACGTAAACGGGCCGTCCGCCTTGCGGGCAGCCAGCACCGCCTCGATGGGGGCCTTGCCGACGTTCTTGATGGCGAGCAGGCCGAACCGGATGGTCGCGCCGTGTCCGGTGAAGTCGGCATCGCTGTAGTTGACGTCCGGCGGCAGGATCTCGATGCGCTTGCTCTCGCCGTCAATCTCGATCACGGTCCGCTTGGCGTCCTCGATGAAGGCGACCAGCTTGTCGGTGTCATCAGCCTGCACCGCCATCAGGGCGGCGAAGTAGTCCACGGGGTAGTTCGCTTTGAGATACGCCGTCTGGTAGGCCACCAGGGCATAACAGAAGGCGTGGGCCTTGTTGAAGGCATAGCCGGCGAACGGCTCGATCAGGTCGAACAGGTAGGAGGCCGTCTTCTCGTCCACGATGCCCTTTTTGGCCGCGCCCGCCATGAAGTTCTCGCGCTGCTGGACCATCTCCTTGAGGACCTTCTTCCCCATCGCCTTGCGTAGAATGTCCGCCTGGCCGAGCGAGAAGCCCGCGATGGCCTGGACGATTCGCAGCACCTGGTCCTGGTAGACGATGACGCCGTAGGTCTCCTTCAGGATGGGTTCCAAAGCCGGGTGCGGGTACTCGATCTTCTCCATGCCCAGCTTGCAGCGGATGTAGCGCGGGATCTGCGCCATCGGGCCGGGCCGGTACAGCGCGACCATGGCCGCGACCTCGGCGACGGTGTTCGGCTTCAGTTCGGCGATGTAGCGGCGCATCTGGCCGCCTTCAAGCTGGAAGACGCCGGAGCACTCGCCGCGTCCCAGCAGGTCGTAGGTTCTCCTATCATCCAGCGGCAGTTTCAGGACGTCTATGTCTCTGTTGTGGCTGCGCTTGACGTTGCGGACGGCGCGGGCGAGGATGGTCAGGTTCGCCAGGCCCAGGAAGTCCATCTTGATCAGGCCGATCTTCTCCAGCACGTTCGCCGGGTAGCCGGTGACCAGGCCGACACCGTCATCGGCCCGCTGCACGGGGATGTTCTCGACCAGAGGCTCGGCGGAGATGACGACGCCCGCCGCGTGGACGCTGTCGTGCCGGGTCAGCCCTTCCAGGCGCAGGGCGGTGTCTATCAGCTCACGCGCCAGCGTGCTGCCGTTGACGGCGGCTTTGAACTCGGGGTTGACCTCCAAAGCCTTGCTGATCTTCATGCCGACCGGCAGGGTCGGGATCATCTTGCAGAGCTTGTCCACCTCGGCCATCGGCATCTTGTTCATGGCCCGGCCGCAGTCGCGGATGGCCGCGCGGGCGGCCAGGGTCCCGAAGGTGACGATCTGGGCGACGTGATCCCGCCCGTACTTCTGGACGACGTAGTCAATGACGTCCTGCCGCCTATGATCCTCGAAGTCCATGTCAATATCGGGCATGGACAGCCGCTCGGGGTTCAGGAACCGCTCGAACGTCAGCCCGTATTCCAGGGGGTCAACGTCCGTGATGCCGACGCAGTACGAGGCCATGGAGCCGGCCGCCGAGCCGCGCACGCCGAAGAAAATCCCCTCGCGCCGGGCGAAGTTTGCGAAGTCTCTAACAATTAAGAAGTACTGGCCGAAGCCGGTCTGCTCGATGACGTCCAGCTCGAACCGCAGCCGCTCCTCGTGTTCCTCGGTGATGACCGGGTAGCGCGCCCTCATGCCCTCAAACGAAAGCTTGGCGAGGTACGACTGCGCGTTCATGTCCTGGGGCGTGTCGCCCGGCGAGGGCATGGCGAGCCGGTCGAACTTCAGGTCCAGGTTGCACCGCTCGGCGATCTCCACCGTCCGCGCCAGGGCGTCGGGGTAGTTCGGGAAGCGCTGGAGCATCTCGGCCTGGGACTTCATATAGAAGTCCTTGGACCCGTAGTTCATCTTCTTGGGGTCGTCCATCGTCGTGCCGGTCTGGACACACAGCAGGACCTGATGCGGGTCGGCATCCTGTGCATCCAAATAGTGTACGTCGTTGGTGGCGACGAGCGGGATTTTCAGCCGCTGGGCCATCGAGACAATCTCGCGGTTGACGTGGTGCTGCTTGTCCAGCATATGGTCTTGCAGCTCTAAGTAGTACCGGTCCCCGAAGATCTCCCGAAACTCCTCGGCGGCATACTCCGCCGCCTTGACGTCCCCGTTCATCAGATGGTGCGGCACTTCGGCCCCCAGACACGCCGACAGGCAGATCAGGCCCTCGTTGTGCGCCTGCAACAGCTCGCGGTCAATGCGCGGCTTGTAATACATGCCCTCCAAAGAGGCCAGCGAGGTCAGTTGCAGCAGGTTCTTGTAGCCCGTCTCGTTCATCGCCAGCAGGACCAAATGCCGCGAATCATCCAGCTTCTTGTTTTCTTTCTCGTGCCGCGACCGCGTCGCCACATACATTTCGTTCCCGACGAGCGGTTTGATGCCGGCTTTCTTGCATTTGAGGTAGAATTCCATTGCGCCGTACATGACGCCGTGGTCGGTCAGCCCGATGGCGGGCATGTTCAGGTCCACAGCCTTCTTTACCAGGTCGTCAATGCGGCACGCGCCGTCCAGCAGACTGTATTCGGAGTGCAGGTGGAGGTGGACGAAGTTAGACGGGGTGGTGTTCATCATGATTGCGCGCGTGTTCCTTGAGGTATAACTGAACGGGTTCTTTGATACTTGCTGTCAGACGCCGTTACCTGCTGTGTGCTACTAGATATTGATGGCGGCTAACGGAGAAATCTAGATGTTGGGGTAAACTGACCCTATTCTAGCAGAAGCGCGGCGATTTGGCAAGGGCGATCTTGACGGGAGAGGCCGAAGAGGAGAAGCCGAGTGGTTGAAAACCGCTCGCTAGGACAAGCGTCCTGCGGACGTGGGCTAGGGGGCGGCAGAACTGGTACAGACGGCGAATGTGGGCGGCTCACACAGAAAGGCTCCCCGCCTTACCCTCTGTCCGAAGGACACCTATCCTAGCGGGTGGTTTTCAACCACTCGGGTGCCCTCGCCGCTAAACAGGCCAAATGCGCCATCCAATGTGCCACAAACGCGCCATCGTGGCCCATTACGTTCTTCTACTGCCCGCAAAGGCTTCCGTATGAAGCCTCAACCCATAGCCTGTGTCTAACGAATCAAAAACCACACAACCGGACGTACCCGCGCCTTCCTGGGCGACGGTGACGAAGCCGACCGCTCCCACCGAGGAGGACGCGGACGCGGCCCTGGTCGGGCGCTGCCGCAATGGGGACGCCGGTGCCTACGGGTCCCTCGTCGCCCGGCACGACAAGCGCGTCTATGCCCTGGTCGCCCGCGTGCTGGGGCCGGGGGCGACGGCGGACGACGTGGACGATGTGGCGCAGGACGTGTTCGTCCAGGCCTGGCGGGCATTGCCGAAGTTCCGGCAGGACGCGCGCTTCTCCACCTGGCTGTACCGGATCGCCACCAACATGGCGATCAAGGAGTGGCACCGGATCAAGCGGCGGGCGGCGGCGGTCTATGAGGAAGAGCTGCCCGCGACGGTGCGCGAGGCCCTGGCCGAGAGGACGCCGGGACCCGCAGACCTCGCCGAGCAGAAGGCGCGCGACATGGCTCTGCGGGCGGCGATTGACCGGCTGCCGGAGAAGCAGCGGACGGTGATCCTGCTGCATTATTTTGAAGACTACACCTGCGAGGACATCGCGGCATTTCTAGGCTGTTCCACCGGCACGGTCTGGTCGCGCCTGCACTACGGCTGCCGCAAGCTGCGCCAGTCGGTGGGCTGGCTGGGGGAAACATAGGGCTTCTGCTCAATCGCATGCTGAACCGGAACACACAATACTCTGAATGGCTCCTGCCGTACCTGGAAGGCGGGCTGGAGGAGGCGCAGCGGGCATTTCTCGAAGCGCGCCTGGCCCAAGACCCCGCGCTCGCCGAGGAGGCCCGGCGGCTCGCGCGGACCCTAGGCGGCCTGCGCGGCGTGGCCGCGCGCGCGCCGCGCCCCGACAACGCGCAGGTGCCCGCCGACCTGTGGCCGCACCTGCGCGCGCGTCTGGTGCTGGACCCCGCACCCCCCAGCCCGCGCCCCCGCGCCTGGTGGGTGGCGGGCGTCGGCGCTCCCGCCGCGGCCGCCCTGATCGTCGCGGCCTTCTGGCTGCCCGGCTGGCACACCCCGCCCCTGCCGCCGTCCGCCCCCAGGCAGGCGGCGACCCCAAGGCCGACGGCTGCTCCCAGGCCGGTGACTGTGCCGAAGGCTCCGGCCACGTCCCCGGCAGCGCCCGCCGCGCCAAAGTCTTCCGTGCCGCCGCCCACGCTGACCACGCCCGGCCCGCTCGCGAAGCCGGCGGCCAAAGTGGGGACGGCGAAGCCTAACACGGTCGCCTCGAACGCCGCGCCCGCCGCGCCGCCCGCGTCCCCCTTTGATCTGCCCGTGCCCGCCCCGCCCGTGGCGCGGGCGGCGAACAGCGCATCTAAGCCGCAAATCGTGCCCACAGCCGTTCCCGCCCCGCCGGTCGCCGGTGCAATCCAAGCGCCTCACCCGCCCGCCGCCCCTGCGCCCCCGCCGCCCGCGATGGCACCGACCCCGGCCCCCACGCCGCAGAAGCCGGCACCGGCGGCGATGGCACCGACGACCGCCCAGGCCCGCCCCGTCCCCACCCCGGATGCCATCGCGCCCGCCGTCGCGGCAGGGGCGACGGGCGTGGCGGGTGCCGCCGGTGCGGCCCCCAAAGGAGTCAAGGGCGGCCCGCCCGGCGACGCCCGCCGCAGCGCCAAGGCACAGCCGAATGCCATGCGGTTCGCCGCGCCCCCCGCCGAGACAAGCCCGGCCTTCGTCCCGGACGGGTTGGACTCCTGGCAGGCCTCGCTGTCCGCCGCCGTCCGCTCCCCGCTCTTGGGCGAGAACGAGGGCGAGGCCCAGGCCAACCAGGCCTTGATGTCCGCCCGCGAGTCGGGGATGCTGGACGACCTGCGCGCCCGCCTGGAAGCGCGGCGGACCGAGTCGCCCCACGACGTGGTGACGGGCCGGATGCTGGCCGCCGTCTACGAGTTCGGCTTCTCCAAGGAGGCCGCCCTGCGCGAGCGCCGCCGCGTCTCCGGCCTGGAAGGGGCCGTCGGGGAAGACTGGTACGCCCTGGCGCAGGCCGAAGAGCGCGCGGGCAGCGGGACGGCGGCGCGGGCCGCCTACCGACGCGCGCTGGAGTCGCCTGTCCCCCCGTCCCCGTTCCACGCGGCCATCGCGCGGGGTAAGGCGTGACCCCGCCCTGGGCGGCCGCGCCCTTGACAACCGGCCCGGTTTTCTTCTACAATCACTAGACATGCTTAACCCAACGCCTGACACCCCCCTGCGCTTCGCCATCGTCGGCTGCGGCACCATCGCCCCCACTCATGCGGAGGCGCTGACTGCCCTGAAGGACCAGGGCGCGTCGCTGGTGGCCTGCTGCGACTCGGTCGCGGAGCGGGCGGGGGCGCTGGCCGCACGGTTCGGGCTGGACGTGGCCGAGTTCGACGACCTGCTGGCCGACCCCTCCATTGACGCCGTCTGCATCTGCGCGCCGAGCGGGATGCACGCGGACCTGGGCGCGCGCGCCCTGAGCGCGGGCAAGCACGTCGTGGTCGAGAAGCCGATGGACATCAGCCTCGCCGCCTGCGACCGGCTTCTGGCCGCACAGCGGGCGTCGGGGAAGCGGCTGGCCGTCATCTCCCAGCACCGTTTTGATCGGGCCAGCATCGAAGTGAAAGCCGCCCTCGACGGCGGCGCGCTGGGCCGGATGGTCTACGCCGAGGCGCGCGTTCCCTGGTATCGGACGCAGGACTATTACGACTCGGGCGACTGGCGCGGGACCTGGGCCTTGGACGGCGGCGGTGCCCTGATGAACCAGGGCGTCCACACCGCCGACCTCCTGCGCTGGCTGGGCGGGCCGGTCGAGACGGTCTACGCACAGTCGCGGACGCTGGCGCACGAGCGCATCGAGGTGGAAGACGTGATCGCTGCGACCGTGACCTTCGCCAACGGTTCCATCGCGACCCTGTCCGCGTCCACCGCCCTCTACCCCGGCTTCCCGGTCCGGCTGTCCGTGCATGGGACGGAGGGCAGCGCGATCATCGAGGGCGACATGCTGCACACTTTGACGACGAAAGCCGGTGCGTCCGGCGGCGGACAGGCCGCCCACGCCCACGCCCTCCAGGTGGCGACGGGCGGCACGAAGGCCGCCGCCGCTCAGGCCGAGTCTTTGACGGCCGCCTCCGACCCCGCCGCCGTCTGGGGCGAGGCGCACCGGGCGCAGTTCGCGGACTTTTTGCACTGCTGCCGGACCGGCGAGACCCCAATCGTAGACGGCGCTGAGGGCCGCAAGGCCGTGGAACTGGTGCTGGCCGTCTATGAGTCGGCCCGCACCGGCCAGGTCGTCAGGCTATAGCACTATGATACTGGTCGGCATTGACCCCGGCACGGCGACGACCGGCTACGGGGTGATCGAGAAGCGCGGCGACCGGGTCTCCTTCCTGGCCTGCGGCATCATCGCAACGCCGCCCGACGAGGACGCCCCGGCACGGCTGCTCATGATCTACGACCAGTTCAACGCCCTGCTGGACCGGTACAAGCCCGAGGCGGTGGCGACGGAGCGGCTGTTTTTCACCAACAACGTCACGACCGGCATCCCCGTGGGCCGCGCCCTGGGCGTCATCCTGCTGACGCTGGCCCAGCGCGGCCTGCCGTGGACGGAGTACACGCCGACGCAGGTGAAGAGCGCCATCGTCGGGACCGGGCGGGCCGAGAAGAAGCAGATCCAGTTCATGGTGACCCGGCTGCTGGGGCTGACCGAGGTGCCGAAGCCCGACGACGCCGCCGACGCCTTGGCCATCGCCATCTGCCACGCCCACTCGGCCCGGCTCGGCGCATTGGCTGCCACCAACGATGTGGATGCGGCCCCGGCGCGGGCGGCGTCAGGGGTGAGGCGCGGGGTACGGGGATGACCTACCCCTGCCGCAAGCGGCGACCCCTCCCTGTTAGGGAAGGGTGAGGACAAGTCAGTAGGCGCTCTCGGGTACAAAGTGACAGACCGATGACATCTACTTTTACCCTTCCCTAAAAGGGAGGGGTCGCGACTTGTCGCGGGGGTAGGTCCTGACAGGAGAAATGTAAGGAATGGCCGGAACAGTAGTAGCGGTGTTTGACGACAACGCCCAGGCGGAGCGGGCGGCCCAGGCCCTGATTGATGACGGGGTGCCGCTGGCCGACATCACCCTCGTCTTCCACGGCGCGGCGGGCGCATCGGGGACCTCGGATGCCCTCAGCGGGCCGGACACGGAGACATTGGCGACCGGCGTCCGCGAGATGGAGGAACACGACGTCGAGCGGCCCAACAACGCCGCCGACGAGATCGCCCCGCGCGCCATCGTCGGGTTCGTCATCGGTGCCCCGCTCGGGTCGCTCGCCGCCTCCCTCCTGGTCTTCTTCGAGAGCCTGGAGCCGTTTATCGCCGCCCACGCCCTCGCCTGGCAGCTCGTCGCTGCCGTCGGCGGCGGCATCCTCGGCGCGCTCTGGGGCGCGGTGACGGCCGGCGGCATCCCCAAGGAGGCCGCGCGCGGCTACCATTCCGACGTCCAGAAGGGCCGCACCCTCGTCACCGCCCTGGCGTCGAGCCGCAACGCCCCCCACTTCCAGGACATCCTGCGCGGGCAGGGCGGGCGCAAGCTGGGCTTCTTCCCCCGCTTCCTGGACAGCATCCAGAGCATCGAGTCTTGACGGGGGCGGCACAAGAAGAGGGGCCGGAAGAGGAGCCGGCCGGCGCAGGCGAGGTCCTCGGCGACCCCAAGCCCGCCCCCGCCGTCGCGCAGACCACCGAGGAGGCCGTGAATCTGGTCCTGACCCACCTGGAGCGCCAGGCGGGCCGCTCCGACGCGGGCGCGGCCTACGAGGGCCTGCTGCTCGTCCCCGACCTGCCCCTGGATGCGCTTGGCGAACTCGGCCCGCTCACCCGCCTGGACGACGGGGCGGTCAAAGACGCCCTCCCGTCCCTGCTGCTCGAAACCGGCGGCGGTCAGGCCCAGATCGAGTTCTGCCCCTTCGGCCCCCTCGCCCTCGTCTCCTCCGACGGGGCGGCCGACACCGACCCCATCGCCCAGACACTCCACGCCGCCGGCCTGTTCCCCCTCTTCCCCGCCGACCTCGACGGCGCGGGGTCATGGCACGGCCACCCCCTCGCCCGCTGGCTCTTCCCCACCCGCCTCAGCCAGGCGCTGGCACTGTTCGAGACGCTGCGGGGCTGACATCATGCACACTCCCGACGAAAGCCCACCCGAGCCGGACGAAGCGGACGCCCTCGAAGCGGACCCACTGTTGTTGTCGGCCGGCAGTCTCCGCGATGATCCCTTCTGGGACGAGATGATGGACTCCATCCGCCGCCACCGCCGCGAGATGGACGCGCAGTGGGATGTACCGGATTGACCAGACAAGAACCACAGACAACAAAGGAGGGCGGGGACAAGCCCCGCCCCTACATCAGCATCACCTCGGAATATGGGCATATCGTAGGGGTAGGGCTTGTCCCTACCCTCTTTCTTGACCCTCCTTCTTGTTCTCGGAGCCTGTAACCTAGAGCCTTTCATCAGGCCAGCGCAAGCGCCTCCTCATGGGCCGCGCTCGCAGACAGCTTCGAGTGCCATTCGGAGAGCATGTCATAGTTGAGGAACTTGACTGCATTCCGAATAGACTCAAACGCAGTAGTGTTCACCTTCTTCTCGAACTCCCCTTTTCGCGCCTCATCCGCCACAATCCAGAACTCGACCCGGAAGTCTTGGAATTCAACGAATTTCAGCAGGGAGTTGTAAATATCGGTGGAATGCTCCACTTCAAAGAGGGCCTGCGGGAAGCGGCGGGCGTTGAACCACGAGACATCTACTGTTTTGGCTCTCCCCATGATCTCGCTGAACGTGAAGTCATACGGCTGCGGCAATGTGGCGACCTCGGACAGCTTGCGCGTTAGAAACGACTTGTTCTTGTCTTGCGCGGGTACGAAGGTTTCGTAGCGTTTCAGATTGCCGATCTCGACAAGCAGCCCCTGGTAGTAGCTGTGGCTGTACTCCTCAACCTTCTCAGGCGCGGCATACTGCGGCAGAGCCAGTTGAAGCCCGAGCGCGTCCCGCTGTGCTTCCAGTCCCCACAGTCCAGGACGGATGCGGAAGATGCCGGGCGTCTCCTGCACGATGCGCCGGATGCTGGCGAAGGGCGTCAAAGAATTAGACTGCCATTCAGGCATCTTGGTAACAACGTGGTACAGATGCCCCAATGTCGCGAAACCGCCGTTCTGTGCCATCGCCAACTGCACGACTTCATGCTGCTTCATAGGGAGCAGTTAGATCAATCAGGCTCTCATTCCTGCTTTTACTACTTGTTCAGGCCAAGCAGGATGTTGACGAAGTGCTTGGTGGCGTAAAAGGCGTAGGTGGAACTGTTCTTCTGGCCTTTGGTGCGTATTTGGATGAGTTCACCGGTAATCGTGTGCGGCCTTTCGCCGGGCCTCAACGCGCGCCGTATCAACTCATAGTCTTTCTCAACTTGCTGGTAGATGCCTGCGGTTTGCATGGAGATATCGGCGGCACGCACTATCGCGATGGGTGAGGATGTCTCGGCCCGGTCCACATACAGGCGGGCGACGATGATGAAGCGGCCGATCTTGTGCAGGACATGACTGCTCTCGAAAGGATTGGCGAGGACGTGGTTCTGGTCCAGCATCGTGATCTGCATCGTCTCCTTTGCGGCATAGATGCCGGAACGTAGGTGCCTGATGGAAACCTGCTTTAGCTCCCAACTGCCCCCATTCGGCTCCCGGCGGGAGTTCTTGGGCAGGCCCAGATAGGCTTCCAGGGTCAGGCCGGCCCAGCCCTTGTTCAAGGTCCGCTTGATCTGGCCTTCCAGTTCCTTCTCGTGGAAGATCTGCTGCCGGTGCTTTGTCGCAAGCTCGACAAGGTCGCTGCCTTTGATCAGTTCCAGGAGTTTCAGGGCATCTTCTCGCTCCATTAAATCAGTTGCCCCCCCCCCGATCTTTGTAGCCTCTGCTACAACTACATCAAGGCGTGGCTGCTGATGGTAGCGTTGATATTCCTCATCCAGCCGCTTCGCGGCCAACTCCAGATACTCCGATTCGCGCTCGATGCCGATGAAGCGGCGGCCCAAACGGGCGCAGGCGACGCCGGTGGTGGCCGAGCCGCAGAAGGGGTCCAGGACCAGTTGGTCGGGGCTGGTGGAGGCGGCGACGATGCGCGTCAGCAGGGCCTCGGGCTTCTGGGTGGGGTGCTTGCCGTGGCGCTTCTCGGACTTGGCGGGCGGCGTGATGCTCCATAGGGACTGCATCTGCTTGCCGCCGTTCTGCTCCTTCATCAAGGGGTAGTTAAACGTGTGGCGGCTCTTGGCGCTCTTGGCGGCCCACAGGATGGTTTCGGTGGCGTGGGTGAAGTAGCGGCAGGCGAGGTTCGGGGGCGGGTTGACCTTGTACCAGGCGATGTCGTTCAGTATCTTGTAGTCCAGCACTTGCAGGCCGTAGCCGACGCTGTGGATGTTGTGCGCCGTACCCGTCACCCAGAGGGTGCCGTCGGGCTTGAGGATGCGGCGGCACTGGTCGAGCCAGAGCAGGTTGAAGTTGTGGTCGCCGATGATGCCCTGGGACTTGTCCCAGCCGCCCTTGTCCACGCGCACCATGCGGCCATTCACGCAGGTGATGCCGCCGTTGGAGAGGAAGTAGGGCGGGTCGGCGAAGATCATGTCCACGGACTCGCCCTGCATCCGGCGCAGCAGCTCCAAAGCGTCCGCCTGGTACAGACGCAGGCGGCCGTCGGGGCTGGCGTAAAAGGGCGGGGGCGGGTCGGCATAGCCGGGGCGGGCCTCGCGGACGAGGGCAGCGTCGTCGCCGTCAGCATCAAGGCCGGGGATGGGGGCCGTCTGGGCGGCGGCGCGGGCGGACGGATCGGCGGCATGAGGGAGGTCGAAGAGGCCGGGCACGGCGAGGGCGGCAAGGTCGGGCAAGGGTCGGATTCCTCTCAGGGTGAAGGCGATCCGATCCTACCCGATCCGTGGCGGCGAGATCAACCGAACGGCGGCGATCTTCAAATGTTTGTGAATACTAATTTAATACTAATTTATAATAAATTAGTATTCAAGCTTGACAGATAGGTGCCGAGAGGCACATACTATCTCCAAACCAGATTAGTACGGGGAAAAACCAATGAAGATGCCGCTCTCGCCGCCTCCGATGCAGAAGCTCGTGCAGGGCATCGGCTTCGAGCGCATGGTTGAAGTCGCCGACATGATGCGTGCGCTGCCGCCCAGTGACAAATATCTCCACTGGGATCGCCTACGGTTTATGACGCCTCCGGCTGGGCTTTCCATCGAGGAGTGGTGGCTCGGCATCAAGATGATGCGAAGCTCTTCCCTAAAGAAGCTGCCTTTGCTTGACACTTCAGGTAACTCCTTCCAGTTCCTCGTCACGGACTTCCTGTTGGAGCAACTGCACTACACCGACCTCGGAGCCGGCGGGCGAATCGGGGTGCCGGAGCCGGTGACAAACCCGGAAACAAAGGACCAATACTATGTGTCTTCCTTGATCGAGGAGGCGATCACCTCCAGCCAGATGGAAGGCGCGGCGACCACGCGCGAAGTCGCCAAGGAGATGCTGCGCTCATCGCGCCCCCCACGCGACCGTGACGAGCGGATGATTCTGAACAACTTCCTGACGATGCGACAGATCGGGACCTGGAAGGAGAAACCGCTGACTGAGGAGCTTGTCCTGGAAATCCACCGGAGCGTGACGGAGGAGACGCTGGAGGACCCGTCGGCGGCAGGGCGTTTTCGTAATGAGGAGGAAGCCATCATCGTCGGCGATGCGGAGGAGGGCGTGTTCCATGTGCCGCCGCCGGCGGACGAACTCGCCTCACGGATGCAGGCGATGTGCGAGTTCGCGAACGGGAAGACGCCGGGTTACTTCGTGCATCCCGTCCTGCGCTCACTGATCCTGCACTTCTGGCTCGCTTATGACCACCCGTTCGTGGACGGTAACGGCCGGACGGCACGGGCATTGTTCTACTGGTCCATGCTCCGCCACGGGTTCTGGCTCTTTGAGTACGTCTCCATCTCGCGCATACTCCGCCGGGCACCGATCCAGTACGCCCGGTCGTTCCTGTACACCGAGACGGACGGCAACGACATGACATACTTTTTGCAGTATCAGGTCGAGGTCATCCGACGGGCGCTGAATGACCTGCATGGGTACATCGGGGCGCAATCTCAGAGGGTGAAACAGATGGAGCAGACGATGCGGGGGACGCTCCTTCTCAACCACCGGCAGCGTGCGCTGATCAGCCATGCCCTGAGACATCCCCAGCAGCGGTACACGATCGAGGGGCATCGGAGCAGTCATGCGGTCGCCTACCAGACGGCGCGGGCTGACCTATTGAACCTGGCAGAGCGCAAGGTCATGGACGCGCGCAAGGTCGGCAAAACTTGGTACTTTTCGCCGGTGCCCGACTTCGAGGCGAGGCTGGCCCGCCTGGACTGACGGGCATTTTCCCTATTCCGCCCGCGCGAGCTGGCGGCGGAGACGCTTGGTGTTGAGGACGACGCTGAGGCTGCTGATGAGCATGGCGGCGGCGGCGTAGATGGGGTTCTTTATGACGCCCGCCACGGCCAGGGGGATGCAGACGGCGTTGTAGAGGCAGGCCCAGAAGAGGTTCTGGCGGATGACGTTCGCGGTCCGCCGGGCGAGGGTGAAGAGGTCGGCCAGGCGGCCCAGGTCATCGCCGACGAGGGTGATGTCGGCGGCACGGCGGGCGATCTCCGTGCCGGACCCGAAGGCGATGCCGACGTTCGCCTGGGCGAGCGCGGGCGCGTCGTTGATGCCGTCCCCGGCCATGGCGACGGCCTGGGCGGACTGCATCTCGCGGACGCGGGCGACCTTATCGGTGGGGCGCATCTGGGCGGTGGCGTCGGAAAGTCCGACGGCGCGGGCGATGGCCTGCGTGGTGGCCTCGGCGTCGCCGCTGATGACTTCGAGTGTCAGCCCGGCGGATCGCAGGGCGCGGACGGCCTCGGCCGCGCCGGGGCGGAGGGCGTCGCCCAGAGTGACAAGCCCGCGCACGGTGGCCGCGCCCCCAGCCGTGCCGTAGAAGAGGGCCGTCTGCGCCTGCCGCTCAGCGTCTTCGGCCTGCATCTCTAGGGCAGAGGGGATGGGGGCGGCGAGCGCAGCACAGAGGGCGCGGTTGCCGATGAACCAGGAGTGGCCGCCGACGGTGCCGGTGATGCCCTGCCCCTCGTGGCGGGCGAAGTCGGCGGCGGGCAGGAAGGCGAGGCCCAGGCCGCGCGCGTGGGCGACGAGGGCGCGGGCCAGCGGGTGTTCGGAGGCGTCTTCCAGGGCGGCCAGCGCGGCGAGATCGTCCGGGGTGCCGGTGAAGGCGCGGACGGCGAAGCGGCCCTCGGTCAGCGTCCCGGTCTTGTCCAGCAGCAGGTGACGGATGCGCGGCAGGACTTGCAGGATGTCGGTATTGCCGATGAGGATGCCGCGCGCTGCCGCCGCCCCCACCCCCGAAGTGACGGCCAGCGGTGTCGCTAATCCCAACGCACAGGGGCAGGCGATGACCAGGACGGTGACGGCCCGGACGACGACGTCGGAGACGCTATGGCCGGTCACGAGCAGAGTCAGGGCGGTCAGGACAGCCAGGCCGACGATGGCGGGCACGAAGCGGCGGGAGATGCGGTCCGCCCACTGCTCCACGGGGGACTTGGCCGCCAGTGCCTCTTCGACCAGGGCAATCATCTGGGCCAGCGTGGTTTCCGCCCCCGTCCGGGTCACTTCCACCAAGAGGGGCGCGTCGGTGGCGACCGTTCCGCCGGTGACCTCATCGCCGACGCGCTTGGCGACAGGCCGGGCCTCCCCGGACAGCAGGCTTTCATCCACCAGGCATACGCCCTCGGCAACGCGCCCGTCGCTCGGGATGCGCTCGCCGGGCCGGACGATGATGCGGTCGCCGACGCCCAATTTGCCCAGGGCGACTAACACCTCGCGGCCGTCGGCCGTCCGCACGAGGGCCTTCTTCGGCAGCAGGCCGTACAGCAGGGCGATGGCCCCCGAAGCGTCGTGCCGCGCCCCGGCCTCGATGTGCTTCCCGATCATCACCAGGGCGATCAGCATGTCGGCGGTGTCGAAGTAGACGTGGACGCCGCCCTGCGCCACGACCCAGATGCTGTAAACGAAGGACACGGAGACACCAATGGCGATGAGTGTCTCCATGATCGCCCCGCCCTTGCGCGCCGCGCCCCAGGCCTTGACGAAGATGGGCCAGCCCGCCCAGAGGACGGGGAGCGAGAGGAACATCTCGGCGCGCGGGAGCCAGTGAACGGCGTCCTCGGGGACGCCCTGACGCCAGAAGATGTCGGCATAGAAGGGGAGTTGGAACATCCCCGCGTTGACCGCGAAGGCGATGGCGATGACCGCGCGGATGAACAGGTTCCTGCGCGCCTTGTCCTGCGGGCTGCCCTCTTTGGCCCCGTCCGCGCTGTACGGCTCGGCGCTATAGCCCAGCTTGCGGATCACTGCGGCCACCGACTCGGGTGCGACGCGGGCGGGCTTGTAGACGACTTTGACCAGGTCGGAGGCGAAGTAGACGCGGCACCGCTCGACGCCCTTGAGCTGGCCGACGGCGTGTTCGATGAGCCAGGCGCAAGAGGCGCACCACAGGCCGCCGACCTGGAAGGCGGCTTCCCGAGTGGTGTTAAGGGTGTCGGTCACGCCCAGGGCTGCGATGGTCGGGGGGGTGACGGCGCGCTCCTGCGCCCCCAGATCGCCCGCCTCTCCAGGCCGCGCGATCAGCCCCATCTGCAAACACTGCTGGTAGAGGGTCGTCTGCGTCGGGTCCTGGCCTTCGCGAAGCTGGTCGCTCTCGACGAGTATCTGGTAGACCTGGCGGCAGCCCGCGCAGCAGAAGACGTGCGCCCGTCCGCCGATCTCGGCGGCAAGGGGCGCGTGGGCGGGCAGCCCGCAGAGGTCGCAGAGGGCCTCTGTACTTGAACGGTTGCTGATGGCGACGGCCATGAGGATTCTAGTTTCTAAAGGGCAAGCGGTGAAGACGAATGAATGAGTTCACTCGCTCCGCTCAGATTTGTCCAAGGGACAAGGGAATGGACAAGGGCCATTGTTCCCTGCCGCTGTGTCTCGCATCCCTTCTTTCTGTCCCCTGGACAGGTCCGGCGCGGAGCGAGTGAATGAATTCACTCGTCTTTCTCGTCCGTGGCTCAGTCATCCTTCGGCGGATGCGCCAGATTGGGGATCTCGGTGATCGGGTGGCGCAGGACCGTGTTCATGGTGTAGGCGATCAGCCCGCCGAACAGGGCGAGGTTGAAGATAATCAGGAACACGAACAAGGTCAGGCTGGACGGCTTGTTCCGGATCTTCTGGGCGGCGCTGCGCGTCTCGGTGTATTTGATGTTGCTCCAGGTACGGGGCATCGGGTCCTTCTTTTCTTACGGCGCGGGCGTGTAGAAGATCGTTCGGATCTCCTTCGAGTCGCCTCCGCTGGACACACGCAGGCGAATCGGCGTCCGCCCGATCTTCAGCGATGCGGCGGGGCCGGTGATCGTGATCGGCACGGTCCGGCTGTCGTGCGCGCCGAGTGTGACGGATTGGGGCGTGATGCGCGCGCCCGCAATCCCCGCGACCGAGAGCGCGAACGGGGCGGCGTTCGGGTCGCCGCTGCTCAGACTGAGCAGATAGCCGTTGCGGACCTCGCTGCCCGTGCGGACGATGTCCCCGCGCGCGTTGAGGCTGGCGGTCGGTGCCCAGTGCCCGTAGATCAGCAGCAGGACGGCGGCCAGCGAGATGGGAACTGTCAACGCGACCATGGCCCGCCGCCCGTCCCACAGGCCGAGCCGTTGCGGCAAGGTCAAAGCCTTCGTCGAGTGGGCGGGCTGGGTGCCGTAGCGGAACTCGATCAGGCCCGCCTTGCCGCGCCTGCCTAACACGTCGTTGCAAGAGTCGATGCACTCGCCGCAGCCGATGCAGGCGTGCTGGCCGACGCCCTTCTTGATGTCAATGCCCATCGGGCAATCCACTTCGCACTTGTGGCAGCCGATGCAGTCGTCGTTGCGCTCAGTCAGATAACGCACGGCCAATGTGTTTTGATCCCCCAATGTACTCATCAGCGGCCCGTAAGGGCAGAGGTGGGAGCAGAAGCGGCGGCGCAGCCAGAGCATGTCGGCGGCCAGGACGGCGGCGGTCAGGTACACGGTCAGGCCGGCAGCCGGGTCCCGCCAGGGTGCCACTGTGGCCGCGAACACGTCACGAGGCGCGAGCCAGTAGCAGGCCAGGATGACGCCGGTTCCGAGCGAGGCGGCCAGTATCGCTGAGGTCCAGAGCGACCGGGAGAGCGCGAAACGAGGCTTGCCGGGGCGGGTCTGTAGGGCTTTGTCCAGGCGCTTTCGGAGCGAGTCGGCGAAGTCGGAAGCTAAGGTCTGGGGGCAGACCCAGCCGCACCAGAGCCGGCCGTAGAGGAAGGAAACGGCGGACAGCAGGGCCGTTCCGAGCATGGAGACCCAGAACAGCAGGAACAGGTCATGGGCGGCCATCTTGTGCCAGCCGAAATAGAACTCGTCCCGCCTCATGTCCAGCCGCAGGCCGTTGGTCAGCGGCAGGGCGACGAGGAGCGCCCCGCAGAGCAGTTGCAGGAGGCGTCGCGGCGCGTGCCACTTGGCGTTGCCGTTCGGGGCGCGCGTCAGTGTCGGCGTCTGAATAAGGCGGTCGGTCAGGTCGATCATTGCAAGCAAAAGAACGGGGCAGGCAAAAAGAAAAAGGCAGGCGCGTTTGCGCCCGCCCTCTTTAGTATACCTGAAACGGCGGCCTAGAAGATCGAACCCGGTGCGACGCGGTTCGTCGGCGAGAGGGCGTCGCCGCCGTGGACCGGCGTCGCCGCCCGGTTGACCTGGCCCTGGCCCGCGTTCTGCGTGTACTGCTGGTCCTCGGGCTTTAGCCACGGACGCCACCCACCGTTACCATCCGGCACTTTGCGGCCAAAGCCTAACGTCTGGACATAGGCGACGAGGTCGCGGGCGTCATCGTTGGGGATCGGGTTGGTCTTGTCCGAGTCGTTGAACAGCCAGGTGAAAGCGGGCATGATCGAGCCGGGGACCATCTGGCGCGGGTAGTAGAAGTGCGAATAGTGCCAGTCGTCACTGTACTTGCCGCCCTCGCGGGACAGGTCCGGGCCGATGCGCCGGGTCCCGAGGAAGTGGGGCTGGTCCCAGATGTACTCGCGCTCGTCGGCGATGGGCGCGACCGAGGTGCCGATGGAGTACCGCTCGATCTCGTGCGTCAGGGGCCGGATCTGCTGCGAATGGCAGTACATACAGCCCTCGCGCTGGTAGATGCGCCGCCCATGTTCCTGCTTGTCGGTATAGCCGGTCAGCTCCTCATTGCCCGCCGTGCGGATGTCGCCGGTGAATAGCTTGGGGGCGCGGTTCTCGCGGGCGGCCGCCGCAAGCTCGGACTTGGCATAAATGGCGTGGTAGCGGCCCGCATCGCGGGCGGTGTTCTGCGACCAGTTCTCGTTGAAGGACGGGATGATCGAGACGAACACCAGACCGATGATGAAGGTCATGCTGATGCCCAGGCCGGTCAGCAGCGCGCTCTTCTCCGGCACCTGCCGGATGATGGCGAGCAGGATGCCGACCAGCACGACGAACAGCAGTGGGATGAGATACTCTAACATAAGGTTATCTTTAGACTATTTCTAGACGGTCGCCGTCAGCGACTTGGGCGTCCGAGACGTGTCATCGAGCCGGCCCGCGCCGTCGTCTCCGTCCATCGTGTCCACAGCCGGGCCGGTCGCCGTCTTGTACAGGTTGAAGGCGAACAGGAACAGGCCCGTCACCATCAGGGCCGCGCCGCCCGCGCGGACGTGCCAGAACGGCTTCATGTGGTCCACGGTCGTGATGAACGGCAGGGAGGGGTTGTTCCACTCCATTCCCTGGTTGAAGCCGCCGATCCACAGGGCGGTGCTGAACAGGATGAAGCCCAGAAACGACAGCCAGAAGTGCCAGTCGGCCATGCCCTCGGAATACAGAGGCCGCTTGTACATGCGCGGCACGGCGTAGTAGCAGCCCGCGAAGGCGTAGAAGGTCACGAAGCCGAACATCGCCATGTGCGAGTGGCCGATCACCCAGTCGGTGAAGTGGGTCACGGCGTTCAGGGCGCGCAGGGCCTGGAAGGACCCCTGCGTCGAGACCAGCAGGTAGAAAATAGTCCCGGCGATGATAAACTTCAGCGGGACGTTCGTGCGGAGCTGATGCCACTCGCCCCGGATGGTGCCGAAGAAGTTGGTGACGGCGGACAGGACCGGGACGAACAGCAGGAACGAGAAGATGGTCGCCACCGTCTGGAGCCAGTACGGGATCGGCCCGTAGATCATGTGGTGCGCGCCGTTCCAGATGTAGATCGAGCCTAACGTCCAGAATCCGATCAGGGACAGCTTGTGGCTGTAGAGCGGCGCGTTGGCCGTCTTCGGCAGGAAGTAGTAGGCGGTCGCAAGAGCCGCAGGGGTCGCGATCAGGCCGACGACGCTATGCCCGTAGAACCAGTTGACGTTGGCGTCGTTCAGGCCCATGAAGGCGGTCGAGGGGAAGAGCTGCGAGGGCCAGTTGCCGATGACGTAAACGAACGAGGTCCAGAGGACGCATCCCATGGTGTACCACAGGGCGACATACATCTGCTTGTAGGTGCGGCGCAGGAAGGTCTGGAAGATGTTGACGGTCAGCATGATCCAGCCGGCGACGATGAAGATGCTGGACGCGATCGGCCACTCCTCATACTCTTTGCCCTTCGTGCTCCACCAGGGGTTGATGGTGTCGGTCGGGTTCAGGACGCCCAGCACCATCAGCGCGACGCCGAAGGACCAGGTGAGGGTGGCGGCGATGCCCAGCTTCTCGCTCCACAGCCGAGTGCCGGTCAGGCGCGGGACCATGTAGTAGAACATGGACATGAAGACGGGCAAGGCCCAGCCGAAGATCATGCCCTGGACGTGGACGGGCCGGATGCGCGGCCAGGAGAGCCAGTTGAACCCGTAGAAGAGGTCCGGCACCATGAACTTGATCGAGGCGATCAGGCCGATGACCCCGAAGAAGACGAGGTAGCCGACGCCCGCCCACAAGGCCCATTTGGCGGCGAGGTCTTCGTGCTGGATGCGCTCCGCCTCCGAAGAGGGCTGCATCCGCATTATCTGTTGGACTGCCATTTTCTTATTTCCTACCTACATGCCGCCGCCGCCGGCTCCGGCGGGGGTCGCCGTGCCGGAGGGCGTGGTCGGCGGGGCCTGAACGCCGCCGGTCGTCTGGTCAGTGGGCGCGTTCCGATTGACGTTGTCGGCTGCGGCCGGATTGGCCGAGCCAGACTGCGAGGGCGGCGCGGTGCTGGTCGCGGCGGCGGGGTTGCCTTCCACCTCCGGCGTGATCGGGGCGGGCGAGTTGGAGACGCTGCCGCCGCGCACCGACGACCCACCGGCCGTGCCGGTGGTCGAGCCGGAAGGCGACTTGCCGGCCCCGGACATCCCACCGTTCGCGTCCGGCTGGGTCATGCCGGGCGGCGTCGCGAGTTGGGCGGTCGTCGTGTCCGTGCCCTGAGTCGGCATGTTCCAGGTCAGGCTCAAGACGTAGGCGATCACTTCCTGGATCTCATGCTCACTCAGCGTGTTCTCCCAGCGCGGCATGGCTGTGCCGTGGACGCCGTAGTGCAGGCTGGTGTTGATACGCTGGTAGTTCAAGGTCTCGCGCATGAACGGCCCATCGTGCAGGTTGCGCGGCTTGGGGTTCAGCGAGGAGGCATTGACGCCGTTGCCGTCCTGGTTCGGCCCGTGGCAGCCGATGCAGTAGCTCTGGTAAATCTTGGGGCCGCTGCTGCCGGTCGCCGAAGCCAGCGACTCGCCGCCGAGGAATGGCACGAGTTGGGTCATGTCGGCCTGCTTGGCGCTATTGCCGACGGCGGCCTGCGTGTTGAGCTGGCTCTGGATAGAGGCCAGGCTCTCCGCCGAGCCACTCGTCGGCTTGAAGCCGCCGCCGACCTTGGGGCCTAATGCGCCGCCGACGAACAGGTAGATGAGGGCGGCGGCGATCACCGTCCCCCACAGGACGTACAGCAGGGGGCTGACGCGCGTGTTCTCCAGCTCCTTGACTTCGCCGCCGGAGTAGTAGTGAAAGCCGGGCCGCTGCGGGTCCGTCTCGTTCGCCGGGTCCGCTTCGGGGCCGGATTTGTACGACTGTGCCATGAATGAATCCTTGCTAGCGCCTCAAAGGAAGGCCAGGCGAGAGAAAGGGGGCCAATACACCCCGGAAAGTGGGCGCGATGAATCGCGCCCCTATTGCTGGTCTTTGTAATCCGCCGGCAGGTCCTGGTCGGGCGAGACGGGCCGGGCGGTGGACTTGGACGGGCGCAGGGAACCGTCGTACAGGGACAGGGCCGCGCGCTGCGAGTTCGAGAACGGGAAGATGGGCATGATGGAGCCGGGCACGAAGGCCTGCGGGTTCTTGTAATGCTCCACCATCCACTTCTGCGAGTGGCGCGTCCCTTCCCAGGACAGCTCGGGGCCGGCGACGCCGCCCTTGCCGAACTTGGGGTCGCCGGTCTGGTGCGGCTTGTCCGGGTTGCCGATGTAGTGGCAGGAGTAGCAGCCGGACTGCTCGAAGACCTGCTTGCCTGCCGCCGCCGTCAGCGGCACCTCGGCGGGCCGGGCGATGTTGTAGGCCGCGATGGTGCTGAAGCGGCTGGCCTGGCTGTCGGCGTAGTTCTGGCCGGTCTGCGAGTCTACAAAGGTGACGAGCGCGTCCACATCCGCCTGCCGCGTGGCGTCGGCGATGTAGCCGTGCTGGCGCAGGGTCGTTGCGATGTCTTCCTCATAGTCCGGGTTGATTTGGCCCTTGACCGGCTCGACGGCGACCGGCGCGAGTTTAGCGGTCTGGGCGCGCTTGTCCACGATCTCGGTCTGGCGGACCGGGTCGGTGTCGTCCGTGTTGTTCGCGCGGAAGGCGAAAAAGTACGGCATGACGCAGGAGGCGACCTTGTAGCGCGGGTCCCAGATCTGGTGCGCGATGGCCGTCGTGCCGCCCGCCGCCCGGCCCTCGTAGGTCAGCTCGGGGCCGACGTTGCCCTTGGAGAAGCCCTCGATCTTGTGGCAGCCGTAGCAGGCCTGTGCCTTGAACAACTGCTCGCCCCGCGCGATGGTCGCCATCTGCGGCTGGTTCGCCACATAGTTCACGGCCGCCGCCGTCAGGTGGTTCTTGGGGTCGGCGACATACGCCTGCACTTCGTCCTCGGACACGTCCTGGCCGTCGAGCAGCTTGATGATGCGCGAGGCGGACAGGGGGGCCTGGTAGCCGATGGCGAAATTGGTGGAGTCGTACTGGGCGTGGCACTGGGCGCAGGCCGCCTCCATGTACTTCGCGGGCAGCATCGGCGTCTGCGACATCTCCGGGTTGCCGTGGGCGGCGTCCTGGATCAGCTCGCGGCCCGTGCCGTAGTGGCAGGTGGTGCAGCCGAAGGTCGGGAAGGGGTGCTGCTTGAGGTTGATCTTCTGGTACTGGTAGTCCTTGGTGTCCGCCTCGGTGACGCTGGCCTCGGTCGCGATGCCGTAGGTGAAGTTCGGCCCGTGGATGACGCCGAGGTCGCGCGACTGGTCCCCCGCCTCGATGCGGATGCCGGGGTGCGCGCCCAATGTCTTGATCAGTTCCAGCGTGTCCTTGTGCGCGGGGTCATTCAGATAGGCGGCAAGGTCGGCCGTCTGGACCGTCTTGTGGTCCACGGTCGCGATGATCTTCTCGGCCGTCATGCTGGGGTTGGCGAGGCCGACGTGGCAGGACTGGCAGCGGTCCACGCGCTGCTGCTCGGTGCCGTCCGCCTTGATGAGCGGGAACTGGAGGACGGTGACCTGCTTGACCTCCTCGGCGGCATTGAGGGCGGCTTCCTTGACGGCGTCGCTCTGGGCAAGGTCGGCGGAGATGGTACGGTAGTGGCCCTGCCAGTAGCGGAAATCGGGCGTGTCCGCGTTCTGATTGTTCCAGGTTGCTTTGTAAAGGGTGAAACCCACAAGTAACAGCAACGCGACGCTCCAGAAGGCGAACTTGGAGACCATTGACTTGAAGCCAAACATGAGGTGTTTCTATCTACGCCGCTCACACTCAGGGGCGGCGCTCGGGAAGTCAGGGAAAGGCGTTACTGCACTTCCGGCGGCATGTTGCCGGGCCAGTACCAGTTCCAGTTCGGGCCGCGGAAGTACTGGCCGATGATGATCAGCACGACGACCGCGATGACGTAGAGCGTCCACAGCGCGCAGGCAGTTCGGCGGCTCTTGGCGAACCAGCGCCCGATGCCGCTGTGGTGCCGGTCCACATAGGGGATCGCCATCAGGCCGATGACGACCAGGCCGGGGATGCCCAGGCCGCCCCAGAAGGCGTCATAGGCGACCAGCTCCTGGAGGCCCAGGAAGTACCAGGGCGCTTTGGCCGGGTTCGGCGGCTTCAGCGGGTTCGCTTCCAGCTCTAGTGGCGGCGGCTTGAAGACGCACAAAGCGAGGATGATGGCGAAGCAGGCCGCAAACAGGGCCGCCTCACGAATCAGGAGGTGCGGCCAGGACGAAACCATGTCGTCCGGCCCCCGGTCCACGCGCGTGGACGACCCCTTGACCAGCTCCATCAGGCCGTAGGTCTTGTTGGGGTTGCGCGGGAAGATCTCTTCTTCTCGGATACGTTTCATAGTGGTTTAGAGTGCTTCTAGGAACCCACCCCGCGACAAGTCGCTTCCCCTCCCGAAACGGGAGGGGCGGCGGGAGGGTTGTCGGGAGATTCCGTCTTCTTGACTGCGCCTTTTAACGGGAATGCCACACGGTCATCCCGCCAGACCTTCCGATCACCTTCTCAGCCCCCCCTCACGTCTCGGGAGGGGAAGCGACTTGTCGCGGGGTGGATTCGGGAGGTCTAGAGATTGCCTACTCCGGCGACTCTTTCGGGCTGGAGATGCCGCCGTCCTTGCGGATGCGCCACATGTGGTAGACGATGAAGATGCCCATGACGACCGGCAGGATCGCGACGTGCAGGACGTAGAAGCGGATCAGAGCCTCCTGGCCCACGGTGTCCGCGCCCAAAAGCCCCCAGCGCGTGGCCTGGCCGATGTCCGGGACCGGCGGGGCAAAGGGCGGGCGCGGCAGGGCGTTCAGGTGGTCCGACACCCAGCTCGCCTTGCCGGCGATGCCCGCACCGACCGTGATCGCCCAGAAGGCGAGCTGGTCCCACGGCAGTAGGTAGCCGGTGAAGCCGAGTACCAGTGTCAGCACCATCAGGATGACGCCGATGACCCAGTTGAACTCGCGCGGCGCTTTATACGCACCGGTATAGAAGACCCGGCACATGTGGAAGAACACGCAGCCGATCATGGCGTTGGCCGACCAGAAGTGCATGCCGCGCAGGATGTAGCCGAAGGAGACGCTCGAGTGCAGGTCCTGCATCCGCAGGTAGGCCTGCTCGGTGGAGGGGACGTAGACGAACATCAGCAGCAGGCCCGACACGGTCAGCAGCAGGAACAGGTACAGCGACAGCAGGCCCAGGCCGAAGGTGTAGGTGAACCGGAGGGCGTGCTTCTCGATCTTGGCCGGCTGGATGTGCAGCAGGAACGAGTTGAAGAAGGCCTCGGACCGCTCGCGCTCCGTCTTGGGGAAGGCGGTCGTCCGGTAGATGGACTTGTAGACGTTGTGGCCCAGGACGCGCGGGTGCAGGTTGTCCCAGACCTCGGGGGCCTGCCGGTAGATGGCCTTGTTGAGCTTGGTCAGCGGGCCGTCGTTCGAGGGCCGCCCGCCGCCGGGGCCGGTGGGCGGGACGGGGCCGCCGGGCCTAAGTTCTTTGACGCTCATGGCGCTTGCTTTCTCTCTAGTCTTCGAGACGCGGGAGGGCTTCTCAGACCACCGTATAATAGTGGCCGGGATCGCCGAACTTCTTGCTCTTGTCTACTTCCAGATCGCCGCTCGGGGTCAGGGCGATGTCGAACCAGTACAAGGCGATCTGCGCGGGGCCGTGGGTGACGTTGCCCATGTCATCGTACTTGGAGCCGTGGCAGGGGCAGTCGTAGCCGGTCGGCGAGGCGGCGACGGTGCAGCCGAGGTGCTGGCAGACCATCGAGATCGCGCCAAGCTTCTCGCCGTGCCGGATGATCGAGACCTTCTGGTCGGCGATGTTCTGCTTGGCCCCGTCGGGGAAGTTGGTGGGCTTGCCGATGGAGAACTTGGAGGGGGGGCCGTAGGAGACGTTCGGCCAGAAGAATTTGCCGAAGATGCCCAGAGCACCCACCGACCCGACCCCGATCAGGCCCCACGTCGAGAGGGATAGAAAATTACGCCGCGTCAGCTCCTGCTTCTCGCGGTCATAGTTGATTGCCATACTTACTTCCTAGTGTCCCAGTCCAAGTGTCCTAGTCGTCCTCTTCGTCGCGGAAGACGATATACTTAGCGTCTTCGGCGTTCTCGAAGGCACCATTCTTGACGCCCCATAGGAAGAAGATCAGGGCGATCATCCCCATGGTCCCGCCCGCGATCAGCAATGTCCAGATGCTCGCCATGGCCGCCTCCCTCCCGAATGAGTCTTCAGAGGCACTTTCGTTAGCATCATTATACATTTGGGGGCGCGCGATTGTCAACAAAAATGGGGGGCATTGTGAAAATAATCGCGAAGTCACGTTACCGCCCGGCGCGGGCTGGGTAGGACTACCGGTGAGGTTGTGCGGTGAGTCTGAATGAGGCGATCATGCATACGAATGAACAGCGGCAAGACGGCGTTACCGTGGAGCGCCTGACCCACCCGGAGGCGTGCGAGGGGGATGAATGGCCCGCGCTGCCGACCCACTTCCTTTCGGTCAACCTCGCCCGCCCGGTCCAACTCGCCCAGCGGCGGGGTGCGCTGACGCGGGAACACCTGTTCCTGCCCGGAGAGTTCCTGCTGATGCCCGCCCACACGCCCAGCCGGTGGCAGTGCGCCGGGGCGACCGAAACCCTCTTCCTCCGGGTGCGGCCACAAGCCCTGGAGCGGGTGGCGGCGGGCTGCGGCGTGGTGCCGGAGTCCGTCGAGTTACTTCCCACCTTCGGCACCCGCGATCCGCGCGTCTTCCAGATCGCCGAGACGCTGGAGGCGGAGATGCGCGGCGGCAGCCTGGGCGGGCGGCTGTACGCGGACACTTTGGCGATCCAGCTCTCCCTCCACCTGCTGCGCCGCTACTCGGCGCTTGCGTCCCCCGCCCCGGACGCCCCGGACCCTCTCCCCCGACCGGCCCTGCGCCGCGCCATCGAGTTCCTCCACGAACACATGGAGCGTGAGGTCACTCTCTCGGAACTCGCGGAAGCGGCGGGCCTGAGCGACGCCCACTTCGCGCGGCAGTTCAAGCGGTCGGTCGGGCTGGCCCCGCACCAATACCTGATCCACTGCCGCGTCGAGGCGGCCAAGGCCTTGCTGTCGTCCGGCGCGCTGCCCGTCGGCGAAGTCGCCCACCGTGTCGGCTTCGGCAGCCAGAGCCACCTGAGCCGCCACTTCAAGCGCCTCGTCGGCGTCACCCCCAAGCGATTCATGGGCTGAAAAATTTCGCGGGTGAGCAGGAACAGCCCCAAAAGCGCAGGAACGGTGTAGACGGCGCGGCGCGGAACCGCGCATACTCTTCGCCATCTCACGCACACCCGAAGACGAAGGAGAATCCCCGATGAAGACCGACAGCCTGCGCCTTAATTCGCTTTCCCAAGACGCCTACGCCTGGTATCTGTCCTACCTCACCGCTCTGGACGCCAAGGACGTCGCGGGCTACGGGGCATTCCTGGCGGAGAACTGCGTGATGCGGTTCAACAATGCCTCCGCCGTTGAAGGCAAGGCCGCCGTGCTGGACGGCCTCGGCCAGTACTGGCAGACCTTCGGCACGCTGGAACACGACCTGCTCAACATCTACGGGACGGACGCGGCCTTCGCCCTGGAAGCCCTGAACCATTATACGCGCCTGGACGGCGGGCCGGTGACCCTGCGCGCCGTCGCCTTCACCGACCGGGACGCGCAGGGCCTGGTCACTTCGTTCCGGCTCTACACGGACACCGCGCCCCTGTTCGGCGGGGGGAACCAGGGAACCGGCGCGGCATGACCAGGAACCCCGCCCCCATCCAGTGCGTTCAGAAAACAGGCGGCCCTTCAACCACAGGCCCGCCGCTTTAGAAACGAGACGCCCAATGGCCGACCGCCCCGCCGACCGGCGGCGTGACCCCGATCCTGCCGAAGACACCACGAAAGACGGCCATCAGACCGAACACGACGCGCCCGACCCGAACCGCTGGTTCATCCTGGTCGGTCTGGTCCTGTCGGTCATCATGGAGGCCCTGGACACCACCATCATCAACGTCGCCCTGCCGCAGATGGGCGGCAACCTGGGCGCGACGCCCAATGAGATCGGCTGGGTGTCTACGGGCTACATCCTGGCCGTCGTCACCGTCCTGCCGATCACCGCCTGGCTCGCCGCCCGGTTCGGGCGCAAGCGGTATCTGGTGACCTCGGTCCTGGTATTCATAGTGGCATCTTTCTTCTGCGGCACGAGTCACAGCCTGGGCCAGCTCGTCTTCTGGCGCGTCTTGCAGGGGGCCGGCGGCGCGGCCCTGCTCTCGACGGCCCAGGCGACCCTGCTGGAGATCTTCCCGCAGAGCCAGCAGGGCATGGTCCAGTCCATCCTCGGGCTGGGCGTCGTGGTCGCGCCCGCCCTGGCCCCGATGCTGGGCGGCTGGCTGACCGACAACTACACCTGGCCCTGGGTGTTCTTCGTCAACCTGCCCATCGGGCTGGTCGCCGCCGTCATCGTGGTGACCTTCCTCAAGGACTCCAAGTTCGGCGGGGCAGGGGCGGCGGGCCGGGTGGACTGGGCCGGGATGGCCCTGCTGGCCGCCGGGCTGGCCTCCCTGCAATATGTTCTGGAGGAGGGGGAGCAGGACAACTGGTTCGCCAGCGTCCTGATCCTGCGTCTGGCGATCCTGTCCGCCGTCTGCCTGACCAGCCTGATCGCCTGGGAGCTGTCGCCCCGGAACTCCGCGCCCGTCATTGACCTGCGCGTCCTCAAAGACCGGAGCCTCGCGGGTGGGTCCCTGATCGGCATGGCGATGGGCTTCGGGCTGACCGGGGGCCTGTTCATCTTCCCGCTGTTCGTCCAGGGCATCCTGCACTTCACGCCCACCGAGACCGGCCTGGTCCTGCTGCCGGCGGGGCTTGCCATTGAGGTCGCCATCGTCGTCTGCGGGCTGACGCTCCAGAAGGGCATGGACCCGCGCCTCCTGATTGCGGTCGGCATCGCGATCTTCATCTACGCCAACTGGGACCTGTCGCACCTGTCCAGCCTGAGCAGCGGCGCGAACACCATCCCCGGCCAGATCGAGCGCGGCCTGGGCATCGGCTTTCTGTTCATCCCCGTCACCGTCACGGCCTATGCCACTTTGAAGGGCGCGGCCATCGCGCAGGGGACGGCATTGTGGAACCTCTCGCTCCAGCTCGGCGGGTCGTTCGGCATCGCCGTCCTGAACACCTACGTCGTCAACATGACGCAGTTCCACCGGGCGAATCTGGTCACCAACCTTTACAGCGGCAGCCACGCCCTGGCCGACCGGCAGGCGGGCCTGACCCAGACCCTGACGGCGGGCGGCTACGGCTTGGCCCAGGCCAAATCCGGCGCGATGAGCCTGATCGATCAGGCCGTCCAGGCCCAGGCGCAGACGCTGGCCTACAACAACGCCTTCCTGCTCATCGGCGTCGTGTTCATCCTCGTCTTCCCGGCCCTGTTCCTCTTGCAGAAGCCCAAGGGCGGCGGCCCACCGGCAGGGGCGGCGGTGTAAGCGGGGCAGCGAACTTATGACTGACTACTGAGATTTTTTGTCCACGCGGCTGACCAGGACCAGGCCGACGACGAGCATCAGGATGCCGACGATGCTGACCAGCGTGCCCGCCGCGCTGTAGACGAACGGCAGCCCCATCTCGCCGGTCAGGGACGACTCGGCCCCGACCAGGAGCATCTTACGCACGATGGAGAGGATGGCGACGACCAGGAAGGCGCGGACGATGGCCCGGCTGCTGCGGTCGTGCAGGAAGATGACCGTCGTGTGCAGGACCTCCAGCAGGATGACCGCGAACAGGATGTTGCTGAGGAACTCGATGCTGCTGAGGATGAACAGGTCCACGGGGTGGCCGGCCGCCGCCGTCGTGGGCTGCGGGCGCAGGGCGGCGAGGGCATGCGGGAGTTGGGCGGCATAGGAGAAGCAGGCATACGCCAGCACCAGCACGGTCACCAGGATCAGCAGAACGGCGACGGCGACGTGGGCCAGATCGCCCAGCAGGTTCAGCCCCCGCAGCGTGCCCACCGGGATGCTGCCCGCCTCCACCGGCGTCGTCTGCTCCTCCTCATAGTCTTCCATGGAGGCAGTGTACCTGATGAAGCCCCGTCATCGATGCCTACGGCGGATCGGGCGCGTTGTCGGCCTGGGCGGCGGGCCGCAGGCGGGAGCGGCGATGGTGAGGAGGCAGGAGAATCGGGGGGCGGTGTGGAAACAGCGCGAGTAGAAACAGCGCGAGCAGTCCCCGGCCCTGAAGGGCCGGTCTCCTCCCGGCTTCGCCGGTGGGCCGCCCGCTTCGGGGCTTCCGAACAGGCGTCCGGCAGGAGCTAGCGGCGTGGCGGGAGGAGAGGGCGCGTTGGGAACAGGAAGGGCACGGCAAGCGGTGCCCCTACGCGGCCCGGCGGGCATCACGCGGCCCGGCGGGCATCACGCGGCCCGGCGGGCATCACGCGGCCCGGCGGGCATCACGCGGCCCGGCGGGCATCACGCGGCCCGGCGGGCATCACGCGGCCCGGCGGGCATCACGTTGTCCGAAGCTCCGAAGGGGCGGCCCACCGGCGAAGCCGGGAGGAGACCGGCCCTTCAGGGCCGGGCACGCCCGAAACAGGCAAACCACATGTCACGCTGCTGTGACTTCCGAGGAAATCCATTGCAGACACCCAAGCAGCGCGAACGATTTACAAGACAGGGCCGCGCCATCTGGCAGCGACGGCCCACACTTCTTCTCTTACTCATCCTCTGGGCATCCCTAGCCGTCTGTCTCCTCCCCTCCCCCGCCCGTGCCGACACGCTGGGCGATGCCCTAGACCACATCCTGAGCATCCCTGCACTTAAAGGCGGCATCGTGGGTGCGGTCGTGTTGCGGGCGGGCGACGGCCAGGTCCTCTATGCCCGCGAGGCGGACCGGCGGCTGATGCCCGCCTCCAACCGCAAGCTGTTCACGTCAGCCGCCGCGCTGGAAGTGCTGGGGGACGGGTTCACCTTCAAGACGGAAGCCCTGGCGACATCCAAACCGGACACGGATGGGACTCTGCACGGCGACCTCTGTTTGCGCGGCGTGGGCGACTCGCTGCTGTCCCCGGACGACATGGAGGAAATGGCGAAGGAGGTCGCGGCGGCGGGGGTGAAGCGCGTCGAGGGCCGCATCATCGGCGACGGCGGCTACTTCACGGGCAGCCCGTATGGGGAGGGCTGGTCGTGGGACGACCTGCCCTACTACTACGCCGCCCAGGTCGCCGGGCTGGAGGTCAGCCGGGGCGTTCTGGCCGTCCATGTGACGGCGGGGGCGGCCGTCGGCGACCCGGTGCGGGTGACCGTGGACCAGCCGACCGCGTACCTGCCCCTCGTCGTCACGGCGACGACCGGCGACAAGAGCGCCGCCAACGACTGCGACATATCGCGGCCCTCGGGCAAGAACCTGCTCGTGGTCACCGGCACGGTCCCCCTAGGCGGCAAGGCCGACGGGCTAGTCACAGTCGAGGACCCCGCGTGTTATGCCGCCACGGTCTTCAAGGAGACTCTGGCACGTCATGGAGTATCGGTGACCGGCCCGGCGGTGAATGGGGCGCAGCCCGAGGCGGCGACGGTCCTGCTCGGGTCTCATACCAGCGTCCCCCTGTCCCTCTACATCGCCCGGATGAACAAGCCGAGCGACAACCTGCTGGCGGAAAGCCTGGTCCGCACTCTGGGCGCGGTCAAGGGCAAGGCGGGGACTTACGGCGCGGGGCACGCGGTCGAGACGAGCTTCTTCAAGTCGCTGGGCCTGGACACGGCGGCGATTGACCTGGTGGACGGGTCGGGCCTTTCCCGGTTCGACCTGGTCACGCCCCGCGCCGTCACCGACCTCCTGCGCGCCATGCACGGCAAGCCGGACTGGTCGGCCTACTACGACTCGCTGCCGATCGCGGGTGTGGACGGCTCACTTCGGAACCGCATGAAGGGGACGCCGGCCGCCGGCAATGTCCACGCCAAGACCGGCTCTTTGGGCGGCGTCAGCAGCCTGTCCGGGTACGTCACCGGCACGGGGGGCGGGTTGTACACCTTCTCACTGCTCATGAACAACTATCCCGGCAGCGAGGCCGACGTCCATGCGGCCCAGGACAGGTTCGCCGTCGCGCTGGCCTCGCTGCCGTAGAGGGCAGGACGACGTAAAGGGCAGGACAACCGCCGCCTGGCGTCGAACAGGACGTCAATCAGACTTTTGGAGGCACCATGCTGACACCCGAGCAGCGCGAGCAGTTTCTGGCCGAAGGCCACATCGTCATCAAGGGCGCGTTCCCGCGCGAAGCCTCCCTACAATGGGTGCGCGAGGAGTGCGCGCGGGTCGGCTACGACGTGGACGACCCGCAGACCTGGCGCAAGGGGTATGAGCGGATGGACCTCGCCCGCCACGAGCCGCTGGCGAGCTACGCGCCCGCCGCGTGGTTGGCCTCGTGCGACCTGATGGGGGGCATAGACCGGGTCAAGAACCGGCCCGCCATCTCGCTGTTCGCCATGAACTTCAAGCAGGGGGCCGACACCGCCTACCGGCCGCCGTCCGCCGGGTCGCCCGGCTGGCACAAGGACGGCTGGCATTTCCTGCACTTCCTGGACAGCCCGGAGCAGGGACTATTAGGCATCCCGCTGTTCACCGACGTTCTTCCGCAGGGCGGCGCGACCTTCCTGGCCGTGGACTCCGTCCCGGTTGTCGCCCGCTACCTCGCCGCCCACCCTGAGGGCGTCGGCCCGGACGACTTCGACACCGCCTCCCTGCTGGCCGAGTGCCATGACTTCCGCGAGGCGACCGGCGAGGCGGGCGACGTGTACCTCCTGCACCCCTTCATGCTCCACGCCGTCGGCCAGAACGTCTTGCAGCGTCCCCGCGCCATCACGAACCTCTGCTACGAGTTGAACGCCCCGATGAACCTCAGCCGCCCGGACGGCGACTACTCCCCCGTCGAAGCCGCCGTCCTGCGCGGCCTGGGCGTAGACCACTACGACTTCCAGCCGACCAGGGAACGCTACCACACGCCCGACTACGGGCCGATGAACCAGGCGTATCGGTGAGGGTCGCCCTCGGGCCAAACGGAAGCCGGGCATGGCTGTACAGCCATGCCCGGCTTTTAGTTCGTGCCGAAGCATCTGCTAAGGAGTAGAACGACGCGGCCTCTTCAGAGTCAAGACCACATAGCCGTACTCCTGGCCTTCAACACCAGATGGGGCGCGGTGTTCGATGTCCTCCTCACGACCGAGTTTGCTGGTCCAAGCGCCTGTGACAAGCTGCCTCGCGGCCTGGGTAGGCGATCCGTCCTCATCGGCGTACACGGCGATCTTCTCGACATCGGGTTCCAGGTCTACGTCGCCGCACGGCTCGGAGCCCAGCGTCCGGAATGCCTCGATGAACCTTTGCAGCGTGTTCCCGCGGGGGATGCTCGGCGGCCAGTAGGCGAAGGGGCTGGGGTCGGGCCACCACCATCTTCGGGTATCACCCGCCGCCCATGCGATGCAGTTATAGCGGGGCGTCTGTGGGCTGGTGACACTGTAACCCGTGAGGGCGAGTTCAGGGAAGCAGTCTTCCATGTCGGAAGACGTCATCTAAAGGTAGCCATGTGCGCCGCCCCAAGATAGCCAATCGTCGGCCATTTCCTCTAAGTCACCGGCGTGGTCCTCGGGCACCGGATTCTCCCCCGTGATCGCCCCGAGCGCCCAGAACCAGTGGTCCGGCTCGCGGCGCAGCTCCTGAAAGATCAGCGGCAAGGCGGGTTCCCCCAGACCGATGATCTGCCGATACGCCGGGTGCATGGCGATGGCGGTAACGGAAGGTCGCAGGGCTGTCTCCCGACGCCACCGGGCCGACAACTCCTGGAACTTCCGCCCCAAGGCGTCGGCCTCCTGGGTGTGCAGCGCGGACGAAACTTTTTCGGGGGCGGTAAGCGGAGCGGCCATGAGTTTATCTCTTCTGAACGGGCGCGGCGGCCCGCGCTGTCTTTGCTGTAACGGACTTTGCTGCACTCATTCTACCCGAACGCGAAAAGAAAAGCCCCGGCCTCCATGTGAGGTCGGGGCTTCTTTCGTTGTGCTGCCGCTGAACTCAGCGCGCCGCGCCCGCCTTGCGTCGGCGGCTGATGGCGATGCCGCCCAGGCCCAGCAGGAGCAGCAGGCCCAGCGAAACGAAGGAGGAGGCTTCCGGGACGGGAGCGTTGAAGGTGGCACTAAAACCGGTGCTGTCATCATAAAAATTGCCGTTCGTGCCATAGCCGACCGCGAAATCCACGATGTCCCCTTGCTTCAAGTTCAAGACGCTTGAAAAGGAAGGAGCACTGGTGGGAGCGTTGTAGGTGCCCGTCACCAGACCGCTGAACAGAGAAATGCCGTTGTCGAGGATATGAACGTCGGTCGTCGTGCCATCGGTCGTCACCGGAGTGAAGCCAACATTCAGGGTGTAAAGGCTGGCCGTCGGTGCCGTAAAGCGGACGATGCTGAATTCGTCATTGGGACCGGGGTGAAACATCAATTGCCCCGGCTGGAGAACAATGTCGCGAAAATTATCCTGAGCGTTACTGAAGTTCTTCTGCACGACAGGGACATCCAGCGAGATGTTTTGGTTCCAGCCTTTAGTGTTAGTCGTGGCTGTATACTGGTTGGTATAAAGGTTGAGCGTCGCGCCGAGGGTTGTTTCATACCCATAGCCCCAAACGCCGTTCGGGTTGTTCGTGGCGGAAAAGTCCTGGGCCGCGTTGAAGGCTTGAGCGGACGCGGAGCGCGGCGCAGAAAACCCGCCGACCGCGAGGAGTGCCAGCGCGAGGCCAGCAAAAGACTTAAACTGCATTGGGGTGTACCCTTTCGTGAAGTCGCGGCATGAGAACGATGGGAACGACTCGGGACAGCAGGGTGGTCGGGTACAGCACGGTAGAACACGGCGAGGAAGTGCAATGCCGGTGGCAAAAGGACGCCGCAAGAAAAGTGTATCACTTTTCTTGCATGGATGTCAAGCAGTCGTCAAGATACTTCGAGCAGCGGTGCGGGCAGGGTCGGCTAACTGGCCACCGGGACCGGCCTCCCCAGCACACGGGAGACGCCGGGCTGGGTCATGGTGACGCCGCAGGACGGAGGCTTGACACTGCCGATTGAGAGTCAGTATACTCTCGGTGACAGTACCCACATAACTCTAGAGGTGGGAGAGGTTTAGCGATGCCTTCAGTTGTAGCGCCGGAAGACATTCGATCTGATGCGGATGCATTCATGGAAGGGCCGAGTGTCTTTCTTGACCCCTCGGCACTCAGCCTCCTGCCGGGTGACGTGACCGTCCTGACGCAGTTTGTTCAGTTCGTCCGCCGGGATGTTCTGCACGAGCAGATTCCGGCCAGTAGAATCGAGATACGCGGTTCGGTTGACCCCGAAGACGATACCAGCCAGATCGTCGTCCGAGTATGGATACGCGGGCTGGCCGACGGCGAAGTCCGGCGTTATCACTATGACCTTGGGGAGCGCGTGGATAATTGGACCGCGCACCTCCCGGAAGCACAAAGGCTGCACTTCATCTCGCGCATCAGCTTCCAGGCCCGACGGGAGACCAATGCCTGAACAATTCCGCCCGGCGCAGTTCATGGAAGTCGCCCGGCTTCTGGCACTCGCGCCCACGGATGAGCCGAAGCTGCGGGCAGCCGTGAGCCGCGCCTACTATGCGATCTTCTTGATGATTCGTGACAAAGCGAACATCACCGGCAAAGAGGGCGTACATGAGCGCGCGAAGATCGCCGCAGCCTCCCGGAGTTCGGCGGCGGGCGGCACATTCCAGACGTTGCGGGAATTGCGTACCCATGCGGATTATGTTCTCAGGCCGGGGGACCCAGGCTATGACGCTGCCTACGACGACTGGGAAGACAACTGGAAGAACGCGGAGTGGTGCTACGACTCCCTGCTGAGGTTTATCAGTCAGTGGCAGTGACGAGGCCGAACGGGGAACACAGCCGCTTGAATAGCGGCTTTTTTCATGCCGCACATAAACCCCAGCTAGCTCGCCGCCGGGACCTGCATCCCCAGCACGCGGGAGACGCCGGGCTGGGTCATGGTGACGCCGTACCAGACCGGGGCGGCTTCCATTGTCGTGGGATTGTGGGTAATGACGATCATCTGCGACCGCTGGCCGAAGTCGCGCAGGAGGTCGGCGAAGCGCTCGACGTTCGCGCCGTCGAGGGGGGCGTCTACCTCGTCCAGCACGCAGAAGGGGCTGGGCTTGACATAGAGGAAGGCGAACAGCAAGGCGGCGGCGGTCAGGGCGCGCTCGCCGCCGGACAGCAGGGCGAGCGGCTGGCGCTTCTTGCCGGGGACCTGGACGACGATGTCCACGCCGGTTTCCAGGATGTCGTCGGGGGCGGTCAGGACAAGCTCGGTCTTGCCGCCGCCGAACAGGCGGGTGAAGACGGTTTCAAAGGCGGCGGCGACGGCCTGGAATGTCTCCAAAAAGACGCCGCGCGTGCCCGCATCTATCTCCTGGATGGCGGCCAGCAGCTTGGCCCGCGCTTCCTCCAGGTCGGCGGCCTGGGTCAAGAGGAACTCGTGCCGCGCGCTCACCTCGGCGTACTCCTCGATGGCGGCGGGGTTGACGTCCCCCAGGGCGCGCAGGTCGCGGCGCAGGCGGGCGACCTCCTGCGGCATCCCGTCGGCCACTTCGGGGTCTTCGGTAAGCGCCAGAGCGGCTTCGAGCGAAATCTCGTATTCTTCCCACAGCCGCGTCGCCAGGGTATCCCGCTGGACCTGCAAACGCGCCTCGCGGACCTCGTTCTTGTGGACGGCGTCCAGGGCGGCGGCCCGCGCTTCGCCCAGGGAGCGCATGAGGGCATTGGCGTCATAGGACTCTTGCAGGAGTTTTTGACGGGCCGCCGCCTGCGCTTCTAATGCGGCCTGGGCGTCGTCGCGCGCCGCGCGGGCGCGGGCCACTTCACCCTCACGCGCCTCGGCCTGGGCGACCAGTGCCTCTAACTCTTCCCCGGCCGTCACCGCCTGCCGCGCCCGGCGCTCCTCCTGGGCGAGCAAGGCGTCGGCCTCCCCGCGCGCGTTGCGGCCCGCCCGGTCCAGGCTGCCGGTCCGCTCGGCCACGGTGGCAAGCTGGATACGCACCGTCGTCAGGTCCGACTGCAAGCCGTCGCGCTCCACGGTCAAGAGGGCAAGCTGCTCCGCCTCGGCGGCCTGCGTTTCGTCGGCACCCGCCGTCTCGACGCCGCCGGAGGCCAGGGCCAGGACCGTTTTCGCGGCGTGTTCGCGCGCCTGAGCCAGTGTCGCCTGGGCGTTCTCGATCCGGCGGACGCCCGCCGCCCGCGCCTCATCCGCCCGCCGTGCCTCGCCCGCCGCCCGCTCCGCACGGCGTTCGACGTCGGTCCTGGCGGCTTGTGCGGACTGCTTCGCGGCCTGCGCCTCGGACAAGGCCCGCTCCGCCGCCTCGCGCGAGGCTTCGGCGTCTTTGAGTTCGTTCTGACACTTTTCGAGTTCGCGCTGCCTTGCCACGATCTCGGTCTGGCCCGCCGCGATCTCCGTCTTGCGGCCCAGGATGTTTGCCGTGCGCCCGCTCTGACGCCCGCCGGTGAGCGCGCCCGAGGGCAGGACCAGCTCGCCGGTCCGGGTCACGACCCGGTTCCAGCCCCGCGCGACCGTCGAGGCGCGCAGGGCGTCGTCCAGGGTTTCGCAGACGAAGACGCGGCCCAACAGGACCTCCAAAGCGGGCCGGAACTTTGGGTCGAACGTGATGATGTCGAGCGCGGCCCCCAGCACCCCGGTCAGTCCCATGGCCCGGCCCATGTCGAGCGTGTCCCGGCCCGGACGCATCCGGTTCAGGGGCAGGAAGGTCGCTCGGCCCGCCCGATGCTCGTGCAAATAGGCGATGGCGGCCTTGGCGGCATCCTCGGTGTCGGTGATGATGTCCTGGAGGCTGGCGGCCAGGGCGGTTTCAAACGCCGTCTCGTACCCCGCCGGGGTCTGGAACGAGTCCGCGACGACGGTGAAGTCGCCGCCCAGCCCGCCGTGCTTTTTGGCTTCGAAGACCGCCTTGACGCCCGCGAAATAGCCCTCCTGCGCGGCCTCTAGCTCTTGCAGGGTCCGCAGCCGCGTAGATAGGGCGACGGAGGCCGATTGGGCGGCGTTGGCCCGCGCGCCGACGGCCCCCACCGCCTGCCGGGCGGCGTCCCGCTTGCCTAAAGCATCGGTCAATGCCGTTTCTGCCGCCCCGAGCGCCGACTTCGCTGCTTCGACGGCCGCCCGCGCCGCCGTCGCCTCTTGCTGGAGGTCGCCCGCGCCCGCTTCCGCCCGTGCGGCCTCATCGCGCAGGGCGGGCAGGCCGGCTTCCAGCTCCGCGACACGCGCACCGGCCCGTGCGGCGTCGGCCTCGCGCGATGCCTGCTGGCGGGCCAATGTCAGGCTTTCGGCCCGACGCCGCTCCGCCTGACGGGTCAGGGCGGCGATCTTCTCGGCCAGCGCCTGCACGGCCGCCTGCCGCTCGGCGGCCTGACGACGCAGGGCGATCTCCTCCGCCCGCGCCTCCCCTAACTCCGCTTCCAGGTCGGCCACCTGACTGACCAGGCGCGCGCGCCGCTCGGCAAGTTCCTCGCGCTCCTGGGCGGTCTGACGCAGGGATTGGGCCAGGCCTTCGGCCCGCTGGGCGGCCAGGGCGCGGGCGCTCTCGGCCCGCTCCGCCGTCCCGGACGCCGCCTGAGCCGCCCGCCGCCCTTCTTCCAACTGTGCCTCGGCCTCGGCGAAGCGGGCGGCGATGTCCTGCGCCCTTGCTTCGGCCTCGCTGAGATCGGCGGAGTGTTCGGCGGCCCGCGCCTGGTCCCGCTCGCGGACAGTCCGCGCCGCCGTCATCTCGGCCTCGGCGAAGCGCAGGTCTACCAGAAGCAAACTGCTCTCGATAGCCCGCAGCCGGTCCTTCAGGGCGGCATACCGCTCCGCCCGCTCGGCCTGACGGCGCAGCGGCTCGACCCGCCCGAGGATCTCGCTCTGGATGTCCCGGACGCGGTTGAGGTTAAGCTCGGTCGCCTCCAACTTCCGCAGGGCCTCACGCTTCTTGACGCGGTACTTCTTGATGCCTGCCGCCTCTTCGAACAGCCCGCGCCGGTCCTCGGCGTTCGCGGACAGCACGGCATCGATCTGCCCCTGGTTGACCAGCGAGTACGACTCGCGTCCGACGCCGGTGTCTAAAAACAGCTCATAGATGTCTTTAAGCCGGCAGGGGACTTTGTTCAGGAAATACTCGCCCTCGCCGGTCCGGTAGGCCCGGCGGGTGATCGTCACCTCGCCGAACTCGACCGGCAGGCCGCCGTCGGAGTTGTCCACGGTCAGGGACACCTCGGCCATGCCCATCGCCCGACGGCCCTCGCTGCCCGCGAAGATGACGTCGGCGGCCTTGGTCCCGCGCAGGGCCGACGCCTTCTGCTCGCCCAGTACCCACAGGATTCCATCGCCTATGTTGCTGTTGTGGACGATGATGTCGTTCGCGACGAAGTTGTGGGTCCCGGCGACGCTCAGGTCATAGACCCACTCATCGGGCGGCTCCATCTGCCCGATGCTGACGACTTCATCCCAATAGATGTCGGAGCCGGCCAGCGCCGTGAGCTGCTTCAGCGTCTCCCGCGCCTGCGGGGCGGTGGTCCCGTGACGTTTGATCGCCGCGACGCACTCCCTGATGCCTAAGCGGCTTGCCTCGCAGCGCCCCTCGGCATAGGCCGCCATCTTCGGGTAAAGGCGGCGCAAGGGTTTCAACTTGAAACCGGCCTGCCGTATGCACTCCCGGATGAGCGGCGTGGCGGTGGGAATGATGTCGTGGTTAGGATTGCCGGTGACCGTCAGCGCGCGGAGCGCCAGCAGTCTCGTCTGCTTCTCCCCAACGAAGTGGAGGTGGCTTGCGGCTGTCTTGAGCTGCTCCGCTCCGTAGATCATCACCGAAAAGTATTGCCGCTGCCGCTTCTCTAAGGTGTTCGTCGCGCACTTCATCTTCGGGCGGAGCGTCGCGAAGATGCCCAGGCGCAGCAGAAGTGAGATCGTCTGCTCGGCCAACCGGCGGCTGGCGGTCACATACTCGATGTAGTTGACCTCCTTCTTCACCCCGGCGGCGGGATGCACACAGAGGTAAGCATCCCCTTCAAACATGCCGGAAAGGAACGCCCACTGCACCAAGGGCGGGCCGGCAAACACCTGCGGCGGGATGCACTTGTCCGCCGAACCCGCGTCCACACGGAAGCCGAACATCTGGTGCAGCACATGGCCCAGCGTTTTGGAAAAGAGGAGGCTGTCTACGGCATACGGCTTGTAGTTCTTGGCGCAGGCCACAAGCCCGAACAGGTCGGAGGCCAGGCGCGCGTAATCCGCATTGATGAGGGGGTCGGAGTTCACGAACCAGACCAAGCCATTGCCGTTGTTCCGGCCCTCGGCGATCAGCAGGCCGAGGAAACGTGCCAGTTCCGGGGTCATCGCCGGCGGCAGCCGAAACGTCGCCGCGCCCCGAGATTTTAGCATCCCGTCAAAAGGGACCGGCAAGGATGCAGCCCCCGCCAGGCTCGTGAGTACGGCCGTATCGACGCCCTGCGCGTTGAGCGGGCTGCTGAACTGCGTGCTGGGGACTTCCGCCGCGCGCCGCCAGGCCGCCCAAGACCCGAACCGGGCGTACCCCCGGTCCGCCCAGGAGCGGAGCGCGGCGGACGGCGGGACGTAGATGTGGGAACCGGCGGCGAAAAGTGGGACAGGATTGGCCAGGGCAGGGAAGTCGTCGCCGGATTGGACCGGCAGGCGGCGCGGCAGAGCGACGCGCAGGCCCGGCGTCAGTTCGGCTGCCGTGAGCGCCTTCAAGCGCCCCTCGGAGAGCGTGAAGAACGGGTGGTAGGGCGTCGCGGTCACTTCCCGCCCTGAGCGGGTGCGTACGCGCAGGAGATGGTCGGGTGCCTGCCGCTTGATGAACCCAGCGACCGGCCGTGGTTCCAGGCGCAGCGTCCGGGGATTCAGCGAGAGGATGCGGATGGAGTCCGGATTCTCGCGCGTGAGCCACCCGTCATCCAGCGTCTTGGCGGCCGGGGCGGCGAGCGCCCTATCTACCAGCTCCCTGATCGGCACGTCGCGCCCGTCGGCGAGTGTGACGCGCGTGTCGCCCGTGACGCACTTGCCCGAGCCATTTGGGCCAACAATGGCGGTGACGCCGTCGGCGAACTCGACTTCCGTTTTGTCGGCAAAGGTCTTGAACCCGTGCAGTTGCAGTTTCTTCAGGCGCATCCGTACTCTGAGTATAGCCGATTGGGGAGTCCGTTGTCAAAAGGAGGAGGGGGAGCAGGGGGCGAGCGGCCTTCAGCCATACGTCCGGTGGCTCAGGCGGCCTCCGTACATAGCCTCAAGAACTCCGTTTTCCCCCTCATCCGGCCAGCCGCCAATCGGCGCGGTCGCGGGTGCGCGCGACGATCTCAGCGTTGAGGCGGTCGTTGGCCGCCACCCGCGCCTCGGCCTCCTCTCGGGTCAGGCCCCAGGCGAACATGTGCCGCGTGGTCAGCCGCTCCATCGCGACTTCCATGGGCGTGTCCAAATACCAGCGCTCATCCCAGAGCGGGCCGAGTTCTCCCCAGCCGTCTTCCGTGTGCAGCAGGTACAGCCCTTCCACGAGGACCAGGCGCGTCGCGGGCGCGACGGTCTCGGCGTCCTCCACGGGGTCGCCGATCTCGTGCTGGAAGCCGGGCCAGCCGACCGCCGCCCGCCCCGCCGCGTTCTTCAACTCGCGCAGGCGGGACACGAGGGCGGGCGCGTCGAAGGTCCACGGGGCACCGCGCCGGGCGAACGCGGCCTCCGGGTCCGGCATCGCCCGCAGTTCGGCTTTCGTCAGATGGAACCCGTCCATCCCCAGCGCAGCCATCGTCCCCGGCCCTTGGGCATCGTTCACTTCGGCGGCCAGCCGCGCGGCCAATGTACTCTTGCCCGAGCCGGGCAGGCCCGCCAGGGCGATGAGGGCGCGCGGGGTGCCTTGGGCGAGCCGCGCCAGGAGGGTTTGCAGGGGGTCATCTCGGAGGGGTACGGTCAACAGAAAACTCCTGTCTGCTCAAAATCCGGTGTGCGTGGCAAGCAAAGGCACCTACAGAGGGAGTAAGCCTTATATCCTACTCATGGATTTGCCGCCCCAGGGTCATTCAGTTTTCCAGCGGTTAAGACCGCAGCAACAAGTCCACAAAGTCTGCCTTCGCAGACTAATATCTATTCGGAAACTGGGAAGGCAGGTTTTGTGCCTTCGTTGCCGCGACTTTAGCCGCCTGCAAAGAGAACTGAATGCCCCTGCTTCCTGCCCGTATTATGACACATTACTCGGGGTGTTGTCGTCAGCACCGGGGCTTGGTACACCCCAGCCCCACGCCCTCCGGGTCTGCCAGTGTAAAGGCGGGGGTTTCTAGCCGCAGGCTGTATAGCCGTGCCACTCATGGCATGGTTCCGAGAGAGCCGTGAGTGAAATGCAGCAGTCCCATGTGCCACGCCAATTAGCCTTGACTTCCAGGGGACGAAGCGATATGATTGTGTCAGTAGAGACTCTTGAAGGGCAACATTATCATACACCGGTAAAGCGTACCATGACCGAAAACGAGCAGCAGTATCATATCACGCAGGGCTGGATACAAAAGTTTACGCAGACGTTGGGCCGCCTCGATGCCCAGCCGGAGGAGGGCGCTGCCCGGCACCCGCTCTTGCGGAAGGCGGAGCGGGACGGGCTGGAAAGCCAGATCGAGGCGCTGCAACAGGAAGTGCGGCAGTATGAGGCGCTCCGCCGGTAGAAAGTGACCTCAGCGGCGGGGCAGCATCCGGACGATGAAGGGGGCCTGTTCGGGGCGCAGTTTGCCGTCATCACCGAGGCAGCCGTCGGGGACCTGGCCGGGGAGGTCGCCCCAAACCCACCAGTCGCCGCTGATGGGCTGCTGGCGGCCCCTGAAGGTCGGGCCGCCGGGGGCCTCGCCGTTCATGTAGGAGAGCAGGGTTTCGCCCCAAGCCCTGCTGGGGGCGGCTATCATGGAGGAACCCATCTCGCCGATCCAGACCGGGGCGACGTTTTCGGCCACGAGCCAGCCCCAGGTCTTGTTCATGCGGGCGATGTAGTCCGGGCCGGACTCGGCACCGGGGTAGCCGCCGATCTCCTTGGGGTACTCGTGGACCGAGTAGACCAGCTTGGAGGGGTCGCGCAGGACGACCGGCAAGGTGCGGACGACCGACAGGTCGCCCTCATAGGCGTTGATCTTGTAGTTGATGACCGACTCGCAGATGATGAGGGCGTCGGGGTTGACGGCGAGGACGGCATTGCCGACGTCCTGGTACATGGCGCGGATGTCGGTCGGGCCGCCCCCGCCCCATTGGGCGGGCGTCGCGGTGTGGGCACACGGCTCGTTGCGGAGGTCGAAGCCGATCACGGTCGGGTTCTTCGCCCAGTGCCGGGCGAACGTCACCCAGTCGTGCTTGAACTTTTCCGCGCTCACCGTCCCCTTGTCCCCGCCCCCGTCGGTGCCGTCCGTGCCTGGCCCGGTGTCGAACCAAAGGCCATTGGACTGCTGGGCGGCGTTGCCCCAGTTGGCGGGCGTGGCCTCGTTATTATGGTTGTCGAAGATCACCTTCAGGCCGGTCTTGCCGCAGGCCGCAACAAATTCATCCAGTTGCGCCATCCCTGCGGGGTCGTCCAGGGTTTTGTCAATCCACTGCACGCGGGCGCAGTTGAAGCCCGCCGCTTTCATGGCGGTGACATGGCCTGGGATACCATGGAACGGCCCGACCAGTTCCATCCGCCCGCCGACGACGTTCAGGCCGGGCGCCCCGACGCTCGCGATGCGGACGGGGACGCCGTCCGGGCCAACGATCTGGCTGCCGCGCGTGTGGAGGAATCCCGCCGGGAGCAGGGCCGGGGCGAGTGTGGGCGGCTTGGCGGGTGTGGGTTGGGCGGGGGCGAGGCAGGGAAGCGTCAGCAGACAGAGGGCAGCGAGGAGTGAGTAGGCCCGTGTGTTACAAGCCCATGTGTTGATATGCATGGTTTTCTCCGTAGGGCGAACACAAGCACGAGCGGAAGCACGAGTGATTGAAATCACTCGCTACCGCCGGACCTGTCCAGGGGACAGCAGAGGGGGACAGCAGAGGGGGACAGCTAATGCGGCACCACCCTGTTCTCGCGTCCCTTGGACGCTTCCCCTCGCAGCGAGTGAATTCATTCACTCGTGCTTCCGCTCGTGCTTGTGTTCGCCCTCTTTATCATGGTTCCCCGACAGCATCTCCCGGAACGCCCGCCCCGCCCGGCTCTCGTGCGCGCCGCGCCGGGTCAGCCGGTGCAGGGGGCGATTCAAGGTGAGGTCGAAGAGCGGCAGGAGAGCCAGGCGGCCCGTTTCCAGTTCCAGGCCCAGGGCGAGCCGGGACACGACGGCAAGGCCCGCCCCGGCGGCGACGGCGCGCTTGATGGCCTCGGTACTGCCCAGCGACATGAGCGGCTGAACCGTCAGGCCCAGGGCGGCCAGGGCACGTTCCAGGACGGCGCGGGTTCCCGACCCCGGCTCGCGCAGGATTAAAGGCTCCCCGAGGAGGTGGGCGGCGGTGACGGGGGCTTGTGCCAGGAGCGGATGGTTTGGCGGCGCGATGGCGACCAGCTCATCGTGGGCGAAGACGGCGGCATCGAGGTCTGGGTCGTCGGCGAAGCCTTCGGTCAGGGCAAGGTCTAAGCGGCCGTCCCGCAGCATCTTCTGGATGTTCTCGGTGTTCCCGATCTCCAAAGTCAGGGCGATGTGGGGGGAGCGGCGGCTGTACTCGGCCAGCAGCTCGGGCATCAGGTAAGCCCCTACGGTCAGGCTGGCCCCGAGGGTCAGGCTGCCGCGCGCCAAGCCCTGAAGTTCGGCCATCGCCTGCCCGGCCTCGCGTTCCAGCGCGGACAGGCGGCGGGCATAGCCGAGCAGCAGGTGGCCCGCCTCGGTCAGCCGGACGCCTTTCGGCAGGCGGTCGAAGAGTTTCGCCCGGAGGGAAGCCTCCAGGACGCCGAGCTGCTTGGAGACGGCGGGCTGGCTGATGCAGAGCCGGTCCGCGCCCCGGCTGACGCTGCCCTCCTCGGCGACGGCGAGGAAGATCATCAGGTGGTTGTAGTTCATAGGGCGCGGGCCGGGTTCACTTCTTCTGCATCAGCAGGACGCTGACCAGCAGGCCCAAAGCGCCTGCGATGCGCCAGGGGTTCAAGGGGACGCGCGGGACGCCGAGCCAGCCGAAGTGGTCGATGACGACGGCGGCGGTGAGCTGGCCGAAGACGGTGGCGGCGATGACGATCCCCGCGCTGACCTTGGGGATGCCGATCAGCCCGACGGTGACGGCAAAGGCACCCAGCAGGCCGCCGCCGAGCCAGACCCACCAGTGGGTCTTCAGAAGCTCCGAGGGCTTCCCGTGGCCCAGGACGCCGAAGGCGGAGAGGGCACCGAGGAGGACGACGCCCACAGTGAACGAGATCAGAGCGCCGAGCATCGGCGACTTGACGGCGGAACGTAATTGCGCGTTCAGGGCGTCCTGGACGGGCAGGCCCATGCCCGACAGGGCGAGCAGGGCGATCAACAGATACTGCAAACACTTACCTCTGGCCGCACCCGCGTCGGCCGGCCCGCGCTATATACGGGCAAACGGGCGGTGGCGTTTCTGGCGCTCTACTTTTTGTGCTGCACCAGCAGGACGCCCGCAAAGACGAGGGCGACGCCCAGGACGCGCCAGATGTTAATCGGGGCGCGCGGGACGCCGAGCCAGCCGAAGGAGTCCAGGGCCAGGGCGCAGGCGAGCTGGCCGGCCACGGCGCAGGCGATCACCACGGCGGCCCCGACGCGCGGCACACCGATGACCGAGAGGGTCACATAGAAGGCCCCGAACAGGCCACCAAGCCACATCCACCAGGGGCTGCCGGCAAGCCCCGTTAGCCGCCCGCGCCCGAACAGCCCTACCGAAGCGGCGACGGCCAGCGGGAGGGACCCGACCAGGAACGAGATCAGGGCGCTCAGGACCGGGGAGCCGACCGCCTCCCGCAGCCGCGCGTTGACGGCGGCCTGCAAGGTCAGCCCGGACCCGGCCAGGATCAGAAGGAACACGAGTAGGATTTGCACGGGGGCAGTATACCCCGTTTGGCGCAGGCAGGATTCCAGGCCCCCGCCGTCGAACAAGACACCGCCCGCCTGTCCCTATTGCGCCGAATGGAGAACAGCACACTTGAACGAGGCTGCGCCGCCCGTCCCCGAAGCCGTCCGCCCACAGCAGGGCGCGAGCCTGCCCAAGTCCCCGCCCCAATGGCGGGCCATCCTCATCGGGCTGCTGCTGATCCCCGTCTCCACCTACTACGGCAACTACGCCTACGTCGTCGTCCAGGCCATGCTGTGGGGGCAGACCTCGCTGCTGCGCGGGCCGGTGTTTCTGCTGTTCGTGCTGACACTGGCAAATCTCCTGTTCCGTAAGGTGACGCGGCGGGCCGGTCTGCGGCCTTCGGAGATGCTGGTCATCTATTCCATGATCGCCGTCTCGGTCTGCGTCTCGGGCTTCGGGCAGGTGCAGTGGCTCGTCAACATCCTGCCCGCCGGGGACCACTTCGCCAACCAGGCGAACCACTACGACCAGTTTCTATTCTATCTGCCTCCGTACCTCATCCCGCACGACCCACAGGTCATCCAGGACTTCTACCGGGGCGGCAGGACGATGTACCGCCCGGACATACTGAGGGACTGGGCGACGCCCGTTCTCGTGTGGTCTGCCTTCCTGTTCGTCCTGTGCTGGGTGACACTGTGCCTGACCTCGCTGTTCCGAAGGCAGTGGACGGACGACGAAAAGCTGACCTTCCCCCTGGTCCACCTGCCCCTCCAGATGGCTAACGGGGCGGCGGGCCGGACGCCGTTCTACTCCAACCGCCTGATGTGGGGCGGGTTCGTGTTCGCGGGCCTGCTGGAGTCCATCAACTACATCAACTTCTTCTTCCCGGCCTTCCCGCACGTCGCCATCAAGCCGAGCGACTGGCACATGGAGAACTCGATTGTCGTCCACCCGTGGAGCAGCGTGGGAACTTTAACGCTGGCCTTCTACCCGTTCGCCATCGGGATCGCCTTCCTGCTCTCGCGCGAGGTCGCCTTCTCCTGCTGGTTCTTCTATTTGCTGACGCGCATCGAGAACGTCGCGGCGGCGGCTTTCGGGCTGAACGAGGGCGGCGGGACCGGGCTGCACGCCAAAGCGCCGTTCCTGGGCGAGCAGGGCGTCGGGGCCTTCCTCGCGCTCGGCCTGTTCCTGCTCTGGCGCGCGAAGGGGCCGCTCACCTTGGCCCTGCGGTCGGCCTGGGATGCGCGATTGGCAGCCCAGGCGGACGACCCGCACGCGCCGATCTCGCCGCGCGTCGCCCTGTGGAGCGGGCTGGTCGGGCTGGTGCTACTGACCGCCTTCCTGACCGTCATCGGCCTGCCTCTGGGGATCGTGCTGGCTTTCTGGGCGATCTACTTCCTGTTTTTGATCGTCCTGACCCGCATCTTCGCCGAGGCCGGGGCGGGCTGGGCCTGGGGGCCGATGGTGAACGTCCACACGGTCGTCATGGACGCGGTCGGCGTCAGCGGCATGGGGGCGCGCACCCTGACCACCTTCGGGTATCTGGACTGGTTTGATAACGAGTTCCGGGACACGGCCATGCCACACCAACTGGAAGCGATGAAGATGGGGCGTGAGACGGACACGCCGCGCCGCCAGCTCTTCTACGCCCTGCTGCTGGCCGCCGCCGTCTCGGGCGCCGTCGCCTTCTGGGCCTACCTGCACATGTATTATGAGTTCGGGGCGGCCTCGGCCAAGGTCCGCCCCGCCCTGCAAGGGCTTGGCCTGGGGCACCTGAAGGAGATCGCGAGCTGGATCAAAAGCCCCACCCCCGCCGACCCGAACTCCCTGCGCGCGATGTTCGCGGGCGGCGTCCTGGTGCTGGCGCTTGCCGCTCTGCGTCAGGCCTTCGTCTGGTGCCCCTTCCACCCCATCGGCTACGCGCTGGCCGGGACCGCCTCGATGGAGTACATGTGGTGCCCGTTCTTCATCGCCTGGGTCGCCAAGTCCGTGATCCTGCGCTACGGCGGGTACACGCTGTACCGTCAGGCGTTGCCCTTCTTCCTGGGGTTAATTTTGGGTGACTACATCGTGCCGACGTTGTGGGGGCTGTGGGGGATGGCCGCCCACACGCAGGTCTACATGTCGTTCCCGCACTGAGGCGTTCGGAGCAGGAAGAAGGGGGAGGGAGTGAGGGCGGGGGGACCCAGCCCCTACACGGACAGGACTATCATCCGTAGGGGTAGGGCTTGCCCCTACCCTTTTTCCGGCTCTCTTTCCTGCCAACGACCGGGCCGTGCCGCGATCACGCCGGCCGGTTCGTCCTGCATCATGTCGGCGGCATTCAGGGCCACCCTAGTTTCCACCATCTCGCTTTCCTCTGGGGTCAGACCGAGAAAGTCAGCGACCGTGCCGACGCGGAACCCTGCTTGTTCCAGTCGTTCACGCTTGGCTGTGTCCATACAGATTATCCTCCCAATCTGTCAAGCCGCGCCTGAGCGCGGCGGGCATGGATGCTGTCAATGCCGGGCGCGACGGCCTGCCGGAAGGCTTCGCGGGCGGCGTCAGGCTCGCCTGAACCCAGGAAGGCTTCGCCCAAGCCATAATGCGCCTTCGTCAAGCCGATGACGTCCGGCTCGCAGTCCAGGTACTTGCGCCACCAGTCTAGGCTTTGGCCATAGTCGCCGAGCGCGGACGCCGCCGGGGCAAGTTCACTGTAAACACCCAGCAGGCCGGCGCGGTCCTGATTGAAGCCCGGCAGGCGGCTCTCGACACTTTCCTGCATCCGGCGCGCGTCCTCGGCTTGACCTAATTGGGCGTAGACGCGCACAGCGGTCGCGTCACTGTAGAGGACCATCTTGTCCTCCCCGTCCGTCGCTGGCGGGGGCAGCGGGAACGTCTCCCGCGAGACGCCAAGCCCGGCCCATGCTTCCCGGAGGGCCGCCAGCGCCGCCTCGGGCCGATCGTCGTTCGCCTCGATCCAGGCCAGCGTGAGCGAGCAGATGACCTGCGTCCGCTGCTCCATGTCGGGCCTGTCCCAGCGCGGGCCTTTCTTCATGTCGGCGACCACGGCGCGCGCCTCCTCGTAACGCCCCGTGTCCCGCAGGCACTCTGCCTCCAGGAGTCGCCCGCCCCGACCGGGGTGAGCGAACGTATCCGTCGCAAGGCGGGCCATGGCGATGGCCGACGCGAACGCCCCGCGCTTGCGCTGGATTGTCGCCAGCGTTGTCAGGCCTTGCGCGATCTCCTGGGGCTTGCCGCCTGCCTTCGCGAGTTCCAGGGCTTGAATGTAGTGGGTTTCGGCCTTCTCTAGATCGCCCAGGGTGGAGTAGCCGACGCCGCACATGCGGTGCATAATGAGGCGGATCGTTGGGTCCGGGTAGTTAGCGAGGGAGGCACCAGCCCAGATGATGGTCTTTGCCGGGCGGCTCGCCTCGTAGTGCGCCAGCGCCAGCTTCGCCATGAGGTACGCGCGGCTCGGCCCCGGTGTGGGAGGCGCTGCGGATATCATAGGCACGGCGGGCATCAGGCGCAGGGCCTGCTCATAGGCGGCGCAGGCTTCATCATGGCGGTGGTCGCGCTTGAGCAGGTCGCCTTTGGTCATCAGAGCCATCGGATCCTCTGCCCCGCCTTCCGCGATGTTTGTGGCGAGTTCACGCTCCGCCGCCGCTTCCTCCACTTGCCCCAGGCTGGCTAAGGTGTCTGCCAGGCGTCGGCGCGTGTCGGCTTCCAGGCCTGCCGGGAGAGGCTGGGCCAGGAGGTGTCGGAACGCTTCGACGGCCTCCGTGTATCGCTTCTCTAAAAAGAGGCGTATGCCTACTTCCTGCGTCATCTCATTCATGCCGCCCTATACGCCGGGAACCATTCTTTCTCCTGCCGCATTCTACCTATTGAGTGTGCTAAACTCAAGTAAGTTCAGAAAAATCAACCGTTTGGGAACCTCGGGAGTGGGTACAACGTAGCACTCCCTCAAGGGTTCATCTTTAGAAGCATCACTAGAAGCATCACTTAAGAGCAGGAGACGCACAATGGCGTTCAATGATTACCGCGACATCATCCGGCAGATGGAGCGCGAAATGCAGCAGTTGTCGGATGAGGCGTTCCGGGGCTTCTTCGCCCTGCCGACCGGCACGGCGGGCCGCTTCTGGCAGCCGCCGGTGGATGTCCACGAGACGGCCGAGGCCATGCTGATCAAGGTGGAGCTGGCGGGGGTCAAGGCGGACGACATCCACGTCGCGCTGACGCCCGACGACCGCATCCTCAACATCAGCGGGACGCGGCGGGAGGGGCAGGATTCGCGCGAAGGCCGGGTCCGCAGCCACCATCTAGAGATCTACGTCGGCCCGTTCGAGCGCGCCATCGCCCTGCCGAGCGGCTTCCGGCTCAACCGGGACGCCATCAAGGCCACCTACCGGGACGGCTTCCTGCTGGTGACGCTGCCGAAGCGGGCGCGGGCGGAGATGCCGACGGCGCGCATCATCCCAATCAGCACGGACGACGAGGCGACGCCCCTTGACGATCAGTTTGATGCACAGAAGACTGAAACTGACAAGACAGAAAATGAGGACAAGTAACATCCATGTCCGATAACAACTATAACGAGGCCGACGACATCCTGGCCGGGCATACGCCGGCCGAAGAAACCAAGGTAGACGAGATCGCCGAGGACATGCCGATTGACGGCGAGGTCGCCGACCAGATCGTCAAGCAGATCAACAGTGACGGGACGGGCCATCCCCCGATCCCCGATGAGCTGCCGCTGCTGCCGCTGCGCGACACCGTGATCTTCCCGGTCCTGGTCGCCCCCATCGCGGTGGGGCGCGAGAACAGCATCAAGCTGGTGGACGAGGCCGTCTCGCGCGGCGACCGCATCATCGGCGTCGTCGCCATGAAGGACTCGTCGGTCGAGAACGCCACCGCCGCAGACATCCACCCGATGGGCGTCGCGGTCGTCATCCGCATGATGGCGAAGGTGCCCGACGGCGGCATCCGCATGATCGTCCAGGGCATCGCGCGCATCCAGATCCAGCAGGTGCTGGAGGAAGAGCCGTACCTGCGGGCGCGGGTCAAGGTGCTGGACTCGAAGACCGAGATCGCCGAAGAGGACAAGGTCGAGGTCGAGGCCCTGAAGCGCGGCATCGGCGATCTGTTCGGCAAGATCGTCTCGCTGTCGGGGAACATGCCGGACGAGCTGGCCGGGCTGTCGTCGTCCATCGACGACCCCGCCGTGATGACCGACCTGATCGCCGCCCACATGCCGATCGACGCCGAGGACAAGCAGCGCATTCTGGAGACGGTCAACCTGAAGGACCGCATGAACGCCCTGCTGGAACTGATGACCAAGGAGCAGCAGGTGCTGGAGATCGGCTCCAAGCTCCAGTCGCAGGTGTCCGAGGGGATCAACAAGACGCAGCGCGAGTACTATCTGCGCGAGCAGCTCAAGGCCATTCAGAAGGAACTGGGCGAGGGCGACGAGCGCGGCGAGGAGCAGGACGAGCTTCGCAAGAAGGTCGAAGAGGCCCACATGCCCGAGGACGCCTTGAAGGAGGCGAATCGGGAGATGGACCGCTTGCAGCGCATGTCGCCGGGCGCACCCGACTACACCACGACCCGGACCTACCTGGACTGGCTGGTGGCGATGCCGTGGGACAAGGCCACGCCGGACAACCTGGACATCCCCAGCGTCAAGGCGCACCTGGACGCCGACCACTACGGGCTGGAGAAGATCAAGGACCGCATCCTGGAGTACCTGTCGGTCCGCAAGTTCAAGACCGGCGGCGACCTGCGCCAGCCCATCCTGTGCTTCGTCGGCCCGCCCGGAGTGGGCAAGACCAGCCTGGCGAAGTCCATTGCGGGAGCGATGGGCAAGAAGTTCGTCCGCATCAGCCTGGGCGGCACGCACGACGAGTCGGAGATTCGCGGCCACCGGCGCACCTACATCGGCGCCCTGCCCGGCCAGATCATCCAGGGCATCAAGCGGGCCGAGACGAACAACCCGCTGTTCGTGCTGGACGAGATAGACAAGGTGGGCGCTGACTACCGGGGCGACCCGTCCTCGGCCCTGCTGGAAGCTTTGGACCCGGAGCAGAACACGACGTTCCGGGACAACTACCTGGACGTGAACTTCGACCTGTCCAAAGTGCTGTTCGTGACCACGGCCAACCAGCTCGACACCATCCAGCCGGCGCTCAGGGACCGCATGGAGATCATCGAGCTGTCCGGCTACACCGAGGAAGAAAAGACACAGATCGCCGTGCGCCACCTGGTCCCGAAGCAATTGGGCGAGCACGGGCTGACCGAGGTGACCTTCACCGAGGGCGCGGTCAAGGCCATCGTCCGGGGCTACACCCGCGAGGCGGGCGTCCGGTCTCTGGAGCGCGAGATCGCCGCCGTCTGCCGCAAGGTGACGCGCGAGTTCGCCGAGGGGCGGACCGAGCCACTGACGATTGATGGCGCGCAGGTGGAGAAGTATCTCGGCTCGCCGCGCTTCGAGTACGAGGAGGTGGCGGAGCGGACCGAGCAGCCGGGCGTCGTGACCGGCCTGGTCTGGACCCCGGTGGGGGGCGACGTGGTCTTCATCGAGGCGTCCCGGATGGCGGGCGGCAAGGGGTTGCAGCTCACGGGCCAATTGGGGGACGTGATGAAGGAGTCGGCGCAGACGGCGCTGTCCTATGTCCGCGCCCACGCGGACGCCCTGCACATCGCGCCGGACTTCTACGAGACCAGCGACCTGCACATCCACGTCCCCGCCGGGGCCGTGCCGAAGGACGGCCCGAGCGCGGGCGTCACGATGACAAGCGCTATCGCCTCGCTCCTGACGGGCCGCCCGATCAAGACGGCCCTGGCGATGACCGGCGAGGTGACATTGTCGGGGAAGGTGCTGCCGGTCGGCGGCATCAAGGAGAAGGTGCTGGCGGCCAAGCGCGCGGGGATCAAGACGATCATCCTGCCCGAGAGGAACCGCAAGGACCTGATGGAAGACATCCCCGCCGAGCTTCGGAAGGGCATGGAGTTCATCTTCGCCCGCGACGTCCACGAGGTCATCGCCGCCGCCTTGCAGCCGATGGACGCCCCCAAGCCGGCGAAGGCCAAGAACGGCGTCCGCCTGAAGACGATGGAGGCGGCCCCGCCGTCCGCCGACATCGTCGCGAACGTGCCGGCGAATGCCTGATGGTAGATGAAGGAAAGCCCCCGCCTCGGTTGAGGCGGGGGCTTTTCCTACAGGTAAGCCAGATCTGAAACTACTATTGGGGAAAAGCCATCCTCGCCAGTAAGGGTTCCCGACCAGACTATATCATTCTGGTTTAGACCTTCTCTCTGCTTTATCACAGGAATAATCTGCTCAGCCAGCAGGGGTCTAGAACATATCAAACAGACGATGATGTCTGAAAATTCATTCCTGTTTTTCAACCTCTCGCCTTGTCTAAATACCGACGAAACATCTGCCGCAATCGAGTCGATTGGCCGAAATTCATCCACAAACCGAATCTCGAAGCCAACGAAGCGGCCGGATGGCAGTTGCACGGACACATCTGGGAAGGAAGAAGGATTGTGATTGATAGCAGCGAAGGGGTACTGAGCGTTAAGCCAATTGGCTAGGTGAACGCCTGCGTTGAGCTTTTTCAAGGTTCGCTGGCCCTGAAGTTGCTCTCTAAACTCTGGCGAAATTCGGAAGCCTATTTTTCGTCCTTTCACCGTGTCTCTATGATTTCTTTCAGAGTTTGGGGGTTCTTCCTGCTCCATCTGAGCGCTCTCAACTTCGTCCTGCTCCACGCGGCTTGCATCCGAAATCGAGGTGCTGGAAAACGAGGCTCCTAGGTACTTCTTTGCGCCTTCCATGAATTGCGTTAAAGTGTACAGATAGAAGGGAGAATTCGACTCCTTGTACATCTCTTGGACCAGTTCCTTCCGCGCTCTTTTTGCTCTACCCCAGGACTCAACCCAGTCTGCCTTCTGCTCTTGGTTGACCATCAAGATAGGGCGACTCGCTTCTTTTGCCTTGTCTATAGTCTGATACCAAACAAGCAAATCACCATACTTGTCATCGCCATCTTTTTTGCTATCCTCATATCCTGGCGGCACCTGCGGAACACGGCCATAACGTACTGCGCCCTCAGCATATATCTCCTTCAGCCGCTTCTCATCGTACTCATCTCCGACGTTATCACCCAGTAATTCCGTGATCCGCATGAGGATGGAGTCATTCGTGATGAGTGCCTGCTGTTCATCCCGTACTGCTTCAAGTTGCTGGGTGAGTTGCTTGACACTCTCCGCAATGGAGTCCGTACCCGCAATGATTTTAGAGAATAGGTCTTCAAAATTTGAAGCAACCCGCTCGGCAACAGCTTTCACGGCTTCGGGGGCATCCAAGCCTTTTTGCGCTTCTTCCGCGCTCTTTTTCATGTCGGGTAGTAGACGCTCAAGTCTGCCAAGCGCCTTCCTGTACTTGTTCACTTGTTGCTCTATGACATCGACGCGGTTTCGCTGGAATTCCAAGCCAGCCTGGTGTGGAACCCAGACTCGATCTTTTACCGAACCAAGAAATGTGAACAGTTCAGTGCGTGTGGTCTTTTCAAGGCTATAGAAATCAAGAAGGGCATTTGCATCAAACACAAAGATGCCGGTCTTCCACCACTCGGTAAGATCCTCCTCAGATGGAGGGTAATAGCCAAAAAAGAGTTTTTTGAATTTCATGGTCATAGTTTTGGTTAGTTCATCGTCTTTGTGCTTAAATCCTGCTATATGGTGGAGATAGACGTTGGCGGCATAGTGATGGGTGCTCCAGTAACTTCTGACGGTGAGTGGGGTTAGCCCTCGCCTCAACCGAGGCGCTGGCTTTTTGTTACGCGGAATGGTACACTCTCCGTGAGGCTTATCTATGACAGAGGATCAATGGAATGTGCGCCTTTGCTTTGTCGATCCTCCGTGGGCTTACTTCACCACTCAGGACTTTGCAGAACAAACAGGCGAGAGGTGGGAAGATGCTCCCTACCAGGATTTCGCTGGGCCGCCGGAAGAGCCACCTGTGGGACAAAATCCCCCTGAATGGGAGATCGTCAAGGTCGCCTATGATTGTAGCAACCTCATCACCCCGGCCGTCATGTTGCAGGAGGCGCACTTGCCGATTCAGTTGAGCGTAAACGATATTAACAATGGCCGGGCACCTTGGCTCTACCAGAGGCCATTCGGAGACCCTGGCATCCAGGTGGCTGCTGGGTGTTCCCTCCGTAGCTTTGTCACTTGGTATATGCGGTCAATCGGCCAAACGGTTTACGTCCCGCTTGACGAGACAGCCACCCCGCCTCTGGAATAGGAGAAATCGAGATGACGACTACGATAATGGGGCGCGACGGTCAAGTGACGCTGCCGGACGACGTTCAAGAGCGGTATGGGCTGAGGCCGGAAGTCTCGGTGCGCCTCATCGAGACGCGCTCCGGCCTGCTGCTGGTGCCGCTGACGGACGCGCCGATGAGCGCGGAACTGACGCAGGAGCTTCAGGAGTGGCAGGCATTGGGCGCGGAGGCCTGGGCGCAGTTCCCGTATGAGGACGGGGAATGAATGCGGGAACATATACTGGGCTGAGTTCCCGCCGTCCAGACATCGTGGCGAACATCCCGGCGCACGCTTGACGACAAGGAAGCCCCCACCTCGGTTGAGGCGGGGGCTTTTGCCCGTCGGCCTTCAGCGGCTTGGCGTGGCGGGCGGCTCTTCCAGGGCGTAGGCGGCGGCCTGCTCCGGTGTCATGGCCTGGCCCTCCGCCCAGGCGGCGGCGAAGACGGCGGGCGGGAGCGACCGGTGGGCGTCCTCGATGGCGCGGTGCAGGTTATCTAGGGCGGATGATTTCTCGTGGAAGCCGGCGGCGTCGTTCAGCCTTTTGCCCGCCCCGAGCAGCCGGGCGGCGTGTTCGGGCAGCCCCCGCCCGAGCGCGAACCGTCCCAGGATCGCCAGGCCATCACTGACCGTCTGGACGTCGCCCACCTCGGCGGCCGCCTCAAAGACCTCCCGGTAGAGTGACTGCGCCCGCGCGTAGTCCCCCGTCTCGGCGGCGATCTCCGCCTGGATGGAGTGGGAGAGCGCGGCTCCTCTTCGGTCGCCCAGGGTGCGGAAGATAAGCAGGCTCTCCTCGCAGGCGGCCTGGGCCGCCTTGAAATCCCCGCGCTCGCGCTCCAGGAACGCGATGTTGGTGAGAGTCGAGGCGACATTGCCTTCCTTTCCCAACTCCCGCCACAAGGCTTTGGCTTCTAACAGCAGCGGCTCCGCCTGCGCGAAATCCCCCATGAGCGCCGCCAATCCCCCCAGGTTGTTGAGCGAGGAGGCGATGCCGCGCCCGTCGCCGACCACGCGCCAGATCGCCAGACTCCGCCGCTGCAACTCGCCCGCGCCTGCCATGTCCCCCACACGGCGCGTCAGGACGGCCAGCCCGCTGAGTGCCCGCGCCTGCGCGACGGTGCCGCCGTCCCCGTCCAAGCCGGACCGCTCCAGGGCGCATTCCAGGCGTCTCCGCCCTTCGCTCAGGGGGCCGCGGGTGGCCCAGAAACGCCACAAAGCCCCCGCGATACGCAGCCCGCGCGCGGCGTCCCCCTCTTGCGACTCGTCCCAATCCAGGGCGGCCCGCAGGTTGTCCTGGTCTTCCCCCAGGCGGTTCAGCCAGAGGGCCTGATCGGGGCCGGTCAGCAGCGGCTCCGCCGACTCGGCCAGGCGCAGGAAGTGGGCGGCGTGGCGGTCGGCGAGGCTGACCCGCTCGCCCTCCGCGAGCTGCGAGGCGGCGAACTCGCGCAGGGATTCGAGCAGGCGGAAGCGCATCCCGTCGTCGGCGTCCTCGGAAGTCACCAGCGAGTAGGAACGCAGCCGGCCCAGGGCGTCGAGCGCCTGCGGCTCCTCGCAGACCTCGCGCGCGGCGTCCGCCGTCCATCCGCCCCGGAACACGGACAAGCGCGCCCAGAACCGCGCAAGGTCCGGCGGCAGCAGGTCGTAGCTCCACGCGATGGCCGCGCGCAGCGTCTGGTGGCGCTCCGTCACGCCCTTGCGCCGGGACCGCAGCAAGGTGAATCGCTCGGCCAGGCGGCCCTGCATCTGGCCGGGCGTCAGCAGGGATGACCAGGCGGCGGCAAGCTCCAGGGCCAGCGGGATGCCTTCCAGGCCGCGGCAGACGTCGGCCACGGCCCCGGCGTTGCGGGCGGTGACCTGGAAGTCAGGCCGAGCCGCCCGCGCCCGGTCGGCGAAGAGCTGGATGCCGGGGAACAGCAGCAGGCTTTCGGGCGAAAGCGGGGGCCTGCCCTGGCCTTCCTGTGCCTGCGGCGTCGGCAGCGGCGACAGCGGGTATTCGTGTTCCCCCGCGACAAACAGGCGCGCGCGCGACGTGGCGAGGACCGTGAGCGACGGGACGCGCGTCAGCAGGGCGAGCAGGGGCGCGGCGGCCCCCTCCCCCATCTGTTCCAGGTTGTCCAGGACGAGCAGGGCGGGCGCGGCGCACAGGGCGGCGGCGACGCGGTCCAGCGGCTCGCCCGTGGTCGTGCGCGGCAGGCCCAGGGCGTCGGCGACGGCCTCGGGGATGAGGCGGGGGTCGGTGAGATCGGCGAGGGCCACGAAATGGACCCGGCCGTCCAGGCGGGCGGCGGCCTGACGGGCGGCTTCCAGGGCCAGGCGGGTTTTGCCGGTCCCGCCCGGCCCGGTCAGTGTCACCAGGCGGACAGACTCGCCGGCGAGCAGGGCGGCGAGGTCCGCCCGTTCCCGCTCGCGCCCGAAGAAGCGGGTGAAGGTCATCGGCAGGCGCGGCGGCGCGGCGGCGGGGTCGGGCGAGGCGATGACGGGCGGGGCGGCGGCCCCCGGCGACTCCGCCGTGTCTCCCGAGGCTTCCTCCCAGGCGGCGGTCAGCCGCTCGCGCTCCTCGATCACCCAGTCGTCATAGAGGCCCGGCAGCAGTTCGCCCCGGTACAGGCTCCGGGCGGCCACCAGGGCCTCGTGCCGCTTTTCGGGCGACCGGGCGGCGTCCCGGAGGGCGGCCTCAAAGTCGCAGACGTCGGTGGAAACGGCGGCGGGGTTGAGGCGCACCGCCCCCCGGTCGGCGATCAGCACGCCGCCCGCCGGGGTGCCGGGCGGCTCCAGCAGGCGGCGCAGGATGGCGAGGCTCTGCTTGAGGTTGTTGCGCCCCGTTTCCTGGTCGGCCTCGGGCCACAGCAGGTCGGCCAACTCCTCGCGCGGGTGGGTGCGTTGGGGGAACAGGGCGAGCCGGGCCAGAAGCAGGGCTGTCTTCCGGGTGCGGAAGCGCGTCACCGTCAGGTCGCCGGACTGGGCGCGCATCCAGCCGAGCATCTCGATCCGCCAGGGTGTGTTCATGGTTCTTACAACAAAGGGTGCGTGGGATGGTAAGACTTGCTCTTTCCATTGTAACACGAAAGTCAGCGTTTCTCTCTTCCACGCCCACTTTCCGGTATTGTCACCGGCATTAGCAGACGAAAAAGCCCCCGGCGCGAGGCCAGGGGCGGGATGATGCGGTCCCCGTTTTCGGCGACTTTTTCGGGCTTTAGTGGGCCGCCTTCTTCCGCTTGGCGGCGACCACGACGCCGCCCAGGCCGAGGGCCAGCAGCAGGCCGAACGAAACCGTCGTGGAGGCTTCGGGCACGGGACCGGCGGCATTCGTCTTGACGACCACGTTGTCCAAGCCCCAGCTCTCGTTGCTCAGGCTCTCGTCCGGCTGGCCCGTGAAACTCAGGGCCAGGGCGCTGGAGGCGTCGTTGAACGTGAACGACAGGTGGTAGACTGCGTCCTCAGCATCAGAGCCGAACCCGTTGCCGAAGACGTAGCCCAGCGTCTTCTTTTCCGCCGCGCCGGTATAAGGGGAGTAAGTGCCCCCCGTCAGGTAGCCCCCGGTCCCGTTGGCACCGCCGAAGGACTGCGTTTCGCCGGCTTGCAGATCATAGTTCGCGAAGTTTGTGGCGAGGAGCGTGTTGCCGTTTGCCGCGAACGACCACGGATCGGGGGCGCCGCCGAATTCGCCATTGCCGTCCATGGAGTCGATCACATAGAGGTCGAAGGTGACGTTGACCGTGCTGTGCGCGGCAAGGCCGGCCAAAGAAAGAGTCGTGGTCTGGTTGCCGAACTGCCCGAGGAACTTGTCGGCGGCATGCGCGGCCGTGCCGGGCGTGGTGTCCGTGGCACCGCTTGACCACCCGAGGCCGGCACCATTGGTGAAATTGTTGCTGTAAACGGTCGTGTTCTGGGCCGACGCAGGGTGGGGGGCGGCGAGGCTGACGAGGGCGGCGGCGAGGCCGAGGCCGGAGAGGCGTGAGAAGATCATTGTGGGCGTGCCTTTCTTAGACGCGGCGGTCGTTGGACCATCAGAATGTTGGGGACGACAAGAAAGCCCTCGGCTGTGCCCCCCAGGGAGGACGCTAGCATTAGGGTTGGCTTTGCCACTTTACAAGACCGGAGCGGGGCGGCGACCAAGAACGTGCTCCGACAGGACAGCTTCCCTGTGCCTGAGTTGATCAGGCAACGGCTATTATACCATGCTGACGTAAACACAGCGTAAAACGGTATTGTAGCAAAGGCTACAGCAGGAGAAGCGGCGGATGGTGAGACTAAAATCCGCACCGAAAAACCGGCAATTTTCTGGGGCAAGAGGACACAAAAGAAGGCCCAGCCGGCAATGGCTGGGCCTTTCCGAGCGGGGCGCTTACTCAGACAGTGCTTTTCTTCCGCTCGGCGGCGACCACGAGAACGCCCAAAGCCAGCAGCAGGCCGCAGGAGACGGTCGTGGAGGCCTCCGGCGCGGGTGTGGGTGTGCCGTTCAGCGGCGTGATGGTGACGCCCGGTGCCCCGCTCATCAGGGTGACAGACCCTGACGGGCTGAACCGGAGGTCGAACAAGGAAGCGTCAGCCTGCCCTGGTGCCTGCAAAGCGAGGCTGAAGTCGCTCGGATCGGCGCCCGGCGGCGGCAGCAAGGCCGAGGCCCAGAATGCGAGGGGTGATCGTGGCGTTAGCCTCTTTCTGCTCCACAGCAGTGCTGTCGGGAGACCGGCGGTTTCGGGCAACGAAAAAGCCCAAGACGAATGCCCTCCACAGAGGGGCAGTGTAATCAGGGACCGGTTTCGCCATCCAACAAGCCGGAGCGGACGGCGGCCAAGAACATGCTCCGGCAGGACTGCTTCCCTCACGCGTGGATCATCACGCATGGGGCAATATACCAGGCCATCGTAAACGTATCGTAAAACGGTTTTGTAACTGGAGCAACAACAACGGGCAAAAAAGGGGTTTTTCAGGCCGAATCAGCCCGGAGCATGAAAAACCGGTACGAATAAGGGGGGAGCCAGGGGGCGTCTTGACAACTGCTCCCGCTTCTGCTAGACTTTGAGTTATGGGCGATACACTCGAAACCAGCCAGCGAGACATGATGACACCTCCCCCGCCGAGCGGCGGCATTGACTGGGACGCGCAGCCCGCGTCCCTGACGACGCGCGAGGTGGCGGCCCTTCTGGGCAAGTCGCCCGGCAATGTCCGCGCCCGCGCCTCCAAAGGCGACTTCGGGCCGACGGCGACCGGACCAGACGGGCTGCCCCGCTACGACCGCGACCGGGTGCGGATCATCGGGGAGCGCATGGCCGCCCGTCAGGCGCAAGTGGCGGCGCTGATCGGCCCCGCCGCCCCGCCGGACCCGTCACTGGCCGTCCTGCTGGCGGCCTTGCAGGCGCAGCAGGGGGAACAGGTTGCGCTCTATAAAATCTGGGTGGAGGAGTCGCGTGAGGCAGCCCGTTTGGCGAAAGAGGAAGCGAAGGAGTTGCGGGCCGCCCTGCGTGATCGGGAGGAAACGACCCGCGAAACCCTGACGCACATGGACATGCTGTGTGAGCAGAGGGTCTCACAGGTGAAGGGAGTCCTGGAGCGGGAGCGCGCGTCTTGGGAGCGGGAGGTTGCGGCCAAGGACGCCGAGATCGAGCGACTGAGGGCGGCCTCGGTCCCGGAAAAGGGCCGCTCGCAACTTTGGCGCAAGTAGGAAAGGGAAAGGGCAGACTATGGCAACAAGGTATAAGGTCAGCGTCGCGTTCCAGGGGACGGCCGTCGTGGAGATCATCGCGGCCTCGCCCGAGGCGGCCCGCCTGGCGACGGCGGAGCTGACGCTGGCGGACCTGGCGCGGGAGGGGCATTCGGACGTCCATTCCCTGCGGATCGCCGCCAAGGAGATCACGCCCGCCGCCACCCTCACCGGGGAGGACGAGGCGGGCGCGGACGAGAACGCGCCGCGCAAGCCGCGGCCGTCAGGGTGGTATCGGCCCGCGTGAGTGCGTGGAGGGAACAGTCCTGGCCCGTTAGTCCCCGGCAGCAGTCCCCGGCCCTGAAGGGCCGGGGGGTTCTTTCCATATCCCCCGCGTGAGAAACCCACAATGCCACCCACCTTCACCCGCCGCAATCTACTCACCGCCGCGCTCACCGGCCTGGCCGGCGCCTCCCTGCCTGCCGCCCGGTCCGATGCCGACCTGTCCCCACCCCACCCGGACGATATGGCGATTAATGCCGAAACCGCCCTGCTCTTCCCGCCCCAGGCCCCGCTGACGCCTACGCCCGGCAAGCGCGATGCGCGGGCGGTCTGGGCGCGCGTGCCGACGCGCCCGGACCCGGCCGTCCTGCTGTTCCTGCACGGCTACGGCAACTACGTCACGGTGGACGACAAGGGCCGCTCCCGTGTCCCCGATTGGGCGGCAGATGACCCGGCCGCCCGCGCGGGCGCGCGGGCACGGCCCGCCGCGCCGCTGGCCTATGGCCTGGACCGGCTTGGTTTGGCACAGCCGGGGAGAAGCCCAATCGTCCTGGTGCCCGAAGACGGCGCGCTGGCGCACGGCGCGTTCTGGGCCAGGACGCCGGGCGGCCAGTATCAGGACCCTGCCCGACTCGGCGGCCTCGTCGCGGCTTCCCTCGCCCATCTAGCCCACCTGCGCCGTCCGGACGGGCCGCCGTATCTGGCCGGGCCGGACAGCGGGGATGTGGAGCGCGTTTACCTCTGCGGCCATTCGGGGGCGGGCCTGCCGCTCCAGGAGGCGGCGGGGTCGGACCTGGTCCTGCCCCGCGCGGGCGTCCCGACCGACCTGTGGCTGTTCGACTGCACCTACTGGTCGGAGGTGACGAACTTCACCCGCTTCTGCGCCCGCTGGCACGGCGCGGGCCGTCTGGCCGCAGGGCGACGGACCGCCGCCCGGTTCGTCTGCGTCTACCGCCCGAAGACGCAAACAGAAGCCGTCGCCGATGTCCTGCGCGGGGAGGTCGCACGGGTGCTGGGCGTCGCGCCTGATACTCTGGTTAAAGATCATGTCAAGGCCGGGGCCGGGGACAACTACGCCGCCGAGATCCGCCCGGCGCTGCGGGCGAGCGGCGTTCTGTTCGTGCGGACGTACTTGGAACACGACGACATCCCCAACTATTTCATCCCCCGGCTGCTGGAGACGGCGGCTTAAGAGCAATGCAGAAAGGCCGAGCGGATGCGGAATGAGATCGGTGAGCCGACGGGGATGCGCGTCCGGCGCGAGTCGGGGGCGGAGGAGACTTTGGAGTTCGCCGCGTTCGTCGCCGCGATCGAGCGCGGCGACATCGGGGCGGACGAGGAGGTCTGTTCCCATATCGTGACGCGGGATGCGTGGGTGCGCGTCGGGGAGATGCGGCTGTACCGGGAGATAATGCGCGATGGTGGCGGACCGGAGCGCGAGGCGGAAGAGGAGCGCGTGTGGCCGCCCGCGCCGCAGTGGGAGTGAGAGGGATGGAAATGAGAGGGAGAAGGCACCGGCCATGAATGGCCGGCCTACTCTGGAATGAAAGTCGCTCCGCGACTGAGGACAAGCCGATTGGCGCATCTTCAACCCCGGAGGGGTGTTCACTGAACAGTAGGCCGGCCATTCATGGCCGGTGTCTTTATTCCAGCACCACATACATCGTCTCGGCGGGCAGCTTCACCGTCAATCTTCCGCCCACGCGGATGATGGGGACAGCGCGGACAGCGTACCCGGCGGCGTCGAGCAGGGTGGCTTTGGTCAGGGCCGGGTTCGTCACCGTCAGGGTTACGTCGGCGTTGACGATCTGCCAGGGCGCGGCCCCGGTCTTGACGACCTCGTAGCCGTGCAGGGTGGCTTTGCCGTCTTCCGAGGGGAAGTCGGCTTCCTTCGCCGACCAGCCCGTGGGCCGGGCGGCCGTCCCCACCTGCACCAGAACCCGGTGCGAGCGGCGCAGCGGCAGGTCGTCCAGGGAGACGACGGCGACGGTGGCGTAGGGGTTACCCGACGTGACGGCGATGTCCGCCAGTGTCACCGTGCCGGCTTTTCTGAGGAAGCCCGTCACGCCCTGCGCTTTGGGGGCGTTCACCACGCACAGCCCCTTGCCGTAGTTCAGGCGGACCTCACCGGTCTCGCTCTTGACGGTCTTGGCCGGGGCGTCAATGAAGGGCGTCAGGTCCGTTAGCTTCGTCAAAGCCGGGTCGCCACCGTAGGTGACGCGGACGGGGCCGACCAGGAAGGCCAGGGGGTTCGCGCCCCGCACGATGACAGATTGGCCCGCGCCGGTCCCCGCCCGGTTCGGGTCGAAACTCTTGTCTTCGGCGATGAGCGGCTGTTTACGCTCCCACAAGTCGGTCAAGGGCCGCTGCTCCTGGACGACGGGGGCACCCTGCTTCAGATAGCCTTTCCGGTACATCAGGGCGCAGGCGGGGAACTCGCCCATGATCTCGGGGACGCTGGCCGACCACTTGATCAAGGGGTGTGAGCCGGCGATGTTCAGGAACGAGAAGCCCAGGTCGGTCCGGTACTCCGGCGCGTCGGCGCTGAACCAGTAGAAGGTGTTCACGCCCGTCAGCGACTGGTAGGCGGCCATCAGGAACGGGCCTTCGGACTGATACCCGAGCGGCGTGACCCAGGAGCTTTCCGTGATGACCGTCGGGTGCCCCGCCACCTGCTTCAAGTTGGTCGGCAGGTCGCGCGGGTCCAGCAGGGCGGACTGATTGGAAAAGTGGTGGCCGGGGTCAATGCGCCAGCCGTTGTTGCCGCCCAGATGAACGCCGCCGTTGTAATACTTGTTTACGGCCACCACGTCGGCGGCGGTGTAGGTGTACCGCTCGACATCGTTCAGCTTCACCGGGTCCGCCGTGAACCAGTTGGACGCATTAACGAGCTGCTTGCAGCCCAAGGTTTTCTTGTAGTAGTCGGTGATGTCGGCGTAAAACCCGCGCTGGGTGTCGGCGAAGAAATGGACTTGGTCCGCCACCCGCTTTTGCTTCGGCCCGGTTTCCTCGTGCGTCAGGTTCCAGGTCGGCAGGACGACGACCTGGCCGCTGCTCCAGTCATCCTTCGGCTCCAATGCCCCCGCCCAGGCGGCTTTTGCCGCATCTAGACTGCCGTACTGCCGGGTCAGCCAGGCGGCGAACCTCTTACCCAGCAAAGCCTGCTGCTCGGGGTGCATGGCCTGCATGGTCCAGAAGAACATGCCGTCCTCGTTCTGCACCTGGATGATGGCGACTGCCGGATCATTGGCAAGCGCGATGCCCGTGTACGGGTTGGGCCGGGCGTAGAGCGCCTTGGCCCAGGCCTTGTACCCGGCCTGGAGCTGCGGGTTGAAGAACAGCAGGCCCCAGATGTCGGTCTGGCCGGTGTAGCCGTTTATCCCCCACCCCGTCACCTTTTTGCCGTTCGCCCAGTAGGGCGAGAGGGTGGTGTAAATCCCCTCTTTTTTCAGGGCGGCCACCATGCGCCAGATGCCGTCGATCTCCTTCTCGTTGACGGCCGTGATCGGCCCGCCGTCCACGTCCGGCGCGATCTGCGTGTGCAGGCGGACCATGTTGACGCCGAGGCGGGCCAGGAACCGCGCCTGCCGCGCCATGTCTTCGGGCGAGTTCCGGTAGACGTCCGACCCGCAGGCCCAGAAGCGGACGGGTTTGCCGTCGCCCAGGACGAACGATTGGCCGTCGACGCTGAGATGGACAAAACCGGTTTCCCCCGCCGTCTTCTCGTTCAGGGGCCGCAGGTCCAGCACCGCACCGGGCCGCGTGTTGCCGGGATAGGAAAAGGCCCAGGTGCCGAGTTCCTGCCCTTCCTGCGCGTGTGCGGGGGCGAGCGAGGCGAGGCCAAGCAGAGACGTGAGCAGGGCGAAAGCGGCAGCGGCGGTGCCGAAGGGGCGGCGTGATTTGGGTGTCATTAGATTGTTCCTGTGGTGCTTGCTGCTGTCATTATACAGGAAACGATGCGGATATGGGAACCCACCCCGCCGCGAGCGGCTTCCCCTCCGGAAACGGGTGGGGGAGGAGACAGGGGCAGGGGAGCGTGAAATTATCATCAGGTGAGACAAATAGAAAATGATCAAACCGTGGTCCGCCGAAGTCGCTGTGAATTGCCGGAGGCTCTGATACAATAGGCCGTACCGACGCTGTCAAAGTGGCTGAGGAGCGTCCTAGAAACGCTCAGGAAGGTTGGACCGGATGAGTGGAGTGCGGGTACTGGTCGGGACGCGCAAAGGCGCTTTTATCCTGACGGCGGACGCCAAGCGCGAGCGCTGGGACATCAGCGAACCCTATTTTGGGGGCTGGGAGATCTACCACATCAAAGGGTCGCCGGCAGACCCGGACCGGCTCTATGCCTCGCAGTCCAGCGGCTGGTTCGGGCAGATGATCCAGCGCTCGAACAACGGCGGCAAATCATGGGAACCGGTGGGTAACGAATTCGCCTACGACGGCATCCCCGGAGCGCACCAGTGGTATGACGGCACGCAGCACCCGTGGGAGTTCAAGCGCGTCTGGCACCTCGAGCCGTCGCCGTCCGATCCCGACATCGTCTACGCTGGGGTGGAGGATGCGGCCCTGTTCCGCTCGGTGGACGGCGGCGGGTCCTGGCGGGAGATGTCCGGGCTGCGTAGCCACACCTCCGGCCCGCTCTGGCAGCCGGGCGCGGGCGGGATGTGCCTGCACACGGTCCTTCTGGACCCCGGCAACCCTGAGCGGATCTACATCGCGATCTCGGCGGCCGGCGTGTTCCGGTCGGATGATGCCGGCGCATCGTGGCGGCCCATGAACCAAGGCCTGAATTCCGAGTTCCTCCCGGACCCGAAGGCCGAGGTCGGCCACTGCGTCCACCGGATCGCGATGCACCCTGCGCGCCCGGACGTCCTGTTCATGCAGAAGCACTGGGACGTGATGCGGAGCGATGACGCCGGCGAGTCGTGGCGCGAGGTCAGCGGCAACCTGCCGTCCGATTTTGGTTTTCCCATTGATGTCCACGCGCACGAGCCGGACACGATCTACGTCGTCCCGATCAAGAGCGACTCCGAGCATTATCCGCCCGAGGGGAAGCTGCGCGTCTATCGCAGCCGGACGGGCGGGGATGAATGGGAGGCCCTGACAAACGGCCTGCCGCAGAGCGACTGCTATGTCAATGTGCTGCGCGATGCGATGGCCGTGGACACGCTCGATTCGTGCGGCGTGTACTTCGGGACCACCGGCGGGCAGGTCTACGCCTCCGCCGACAGCGGCGACACCTGGATGCCCATCGCCCGCGATCTCCCGGCTGTTCTGTCCGTCGAGGTGCAGACACTCCCATGAACCGAGCCACAGACCCAGCCGTGATCCGGGTCGCCCTGCCCGCCCATTTGCGAACGCTGGCGCGCGTCGGAGACGAAGTGGAACTCACGCTTGAGGGTCCGGTGACTCAAAGGTCTGTCCTCGATACCCTTGAAGCCCGCTACCCGATGCTGCGCGGGACCATCCGCGACCACGCGACCAAGCGCCGCCGTCCGTTCCTGCGGTTCTTCGCCTGCGGGCAGGACCTTTCCCATGAGAGTGCGGATGCCCTGCTGCCCGCTGCGGTCACGTCTGGGGAGGAGTCTTTTCTTATCGTGGGGGCCATCGCGGGCGGCTAGTCCGCCGTTACCAGAAGGAAGCCAAGGGTTGAGTCTTGTAGGGGCGCCGCTTGCCGCGCCCTCCATATGGGATCGCCCTCCTGCCCCCACCCCACTAAAACCGCCAGTCCAGGTCCTCGGTCGGCAGGCGGCGGTGGGTCCAGTTCAGTTGCCGCTCGGTCAGGCGGCAGTCCACGAACCACCAGGGGTAGGCGACGGGGTCGTGGATTCGGAAGGTGCGGCGGTAGGACTGGATGGCCGGGAAGGCGGTGCAAAATCCGCACCGGTGCAGAGTGAGGAACAGGGCCAGGAGCCGGACGCGCAGCTTGACGGCGTTGGTGTTTTCTAAAGGGATCGCAAGCGACTCGGAGAGGGCGAAGACCTCGCGCTGGGCCAGGTGCAGGCTGACGGTGTCAATGCCTTTCAGGATGCCGATCTTGTCGGGGATCTCCGTCTCACGCATCCGGGCCGTCAGGGTCAGGACGTACCGCTCCATGCTCTCGGCCCAGCCGTCTTCCACACGCTGTGCGACGGTGACCACCTCTTCGAGCTGCGGGGCGCGGCCAAGGTAATCCCGCAGGTGGGTCTCGGCCCACTCCCACCGTTTGACCGACTTGCGCGGCAGGAGGCCCATGTCCGAAAGCGGGCACAGACGGCAGATTCCGCCGCGCGTCCCCAGCAGGCGGCTGTAGGCGAATTCGATGCCGGACGCGCTGGCGCGCGGGTCCAATATCCCTTCTACCAATTTAGCATAGCTCTCGATGAGAAAATCCAGGGCATCGTGGGACATCTCGAAGGGCGCGGCCTGCGCCCGCAGCCGCCGCGCCATGTCCGCGCACGGCTCGCGCATGGGGTCGCGCGGCGGCTGGATCGGCTCGGGCGGGGCGGTCAGTATTTCGGAGCGTCTCTGCGGGCGCTTTTCGATCACGAGGGTCATGAGTACGGGGTCTCCCGCCGTCATTGTCGGCAGACGGCAGGCAGACGACGCACCGCAATTCTACGGGAGTTGCGGGACATCCTGCGGGGGCGACTTCGGAGGCAGCGCGAAAAAGAGGGCCAGCAAAACATCCACGAGGACCGAAGCGGGAGCCGAGACGAACGCTAGGGCGAAGGCCACGAGGTACAGCAGCGGCCCGAAGCGGTACTGCTCGGTGATGCGCCGCACCTTGTGCCGGTCGTGGTCGTCCGCCAGCAGCCGTTCCCCGACGGCGGCGTGCCGCCAGAGCGCGTTAAAGCAGAGCGCCATCACGACCGAGAAGGCGGAGTAGACGGCGGCGGCGATCCGCGCGTTCGGGCCGGGGTGGGCCAGGTACTCGGCCAGCAGGGCGGTCGGGAAGGGGAACAGCGTGATCACCATCAGCAGCAGGCCGTTATAGACCAGCAGCCCGTGGTCCTTGCGGTAGATCTGCTCGAACAGCCGGTCGTGATTGAGCCACATGATCAGGATAGTGGCGAAGCTCGTGACGTAGGCCAGCAGGGCGGGCCACAAAGCCAGCAGGGCAGCCCCCAGCCCACCGGGCGGCAAGGCATCCAGCCGGGGTACATGGATGTCCAGGGCAAGCAGCGTGATGGCGACGGCGAACACGCCGTCGCTGAACGCCTCCACGCGGGCGGTTTCTTTCTCATTCATCATCGATCTTCACCAGGGCGCGCTTTTTCTATCTCCAGAGAATGTTCTTTGGCCCAGGCGGAGAGTGCCTGAATCGGGCCACCCAGCGACTCGCCGAGTGGCGTCAGCGAATACTCGACTTTGGGCGGGACGACCGCGTACTCCGTCCGCCTGACCAGCCCGTCCCGCTCCAAGCGGCGCAGCGTTTGGGTGAGCATCTTCTGCGTGATGCCGACGAGCTTCTGCTTCAGCACCCCATGTCTTTTGATGCCGCCCAGGAGGGCCAGCAGGACGAGCAGGCTCCACTTGTCCGCCACAAGTCCGAGCGCCTTGTGTGCCGGGCACTCCGCGTTGAACACATCCGGCTCATATGATTTGGTTGGCATGGCTCTATTATATCTCGTGATGAGGCCGAGTCAGGTATCCGGCAACCTGTCCTTTCGGGTGGGTACAAAAAAGTGCCTACTTGAAACCGCTTCTTCCTCTGGACATAATGAACGTCATGCAGACCTCTTCAAGAGGCACGAGGAAGGAAACCCGCCGTGAAAATCATCACCTATGACCGCTTCAAGCCCGGCGTGACGATGGAGACGATCACGCCGCTGCTGCCGGAAGAAGCCGCCCATGCCTGGAAACTCTGGAAGGCGGGCATCATCCGCGAGAACTACGCGATCACCGACCGGCCCGGCGTGGTCATCGTGTTCGAATGCGCGGACGCCGCCGAGGCGAAGCGCTACCTCGATGACTTCCCGATGACCAAGGCCGGCTACCTGGAATGGGAGTGCATCCCCGTGGGTGCCCCGCTCCCCATCGAGAGCCTTTTCCGTGACCAGACCAACTAGGGGAGGCTCTTGATGCAGCACATCTTCGGTCTGGATGTCCCGCAATCGCTGGAAGAGGCCTGTGACCCGCGCACGACGGCGCTCCTGGTCTATGACATGCAGGTGGGGGTGCTGGGCCAGCTCCCCAATGCCCCGCAGATCATCCCGCAGGTGGTCCGCGTGCTGGAAGCCGCCCGCGCGGCGGGCCTGCGCGTCTTTTTCACCCGGCACATGTCGCTGCCGAAGGAGGTCATGGGCGTCACCCAGCTACGGACGGCGATGGCCTGGCAGCAGGCATCGGCGGCGGAAGTGACGCCCTGGTTCCTGCCGGGCACCCCCGGCTTCGGCCTGGTGCCCGGAGTCGCGCCGCTGCCGCGCGAGGCGGTCGCGGACAAGATCACGATGTCCGCATTCGAGGGGACTTTCCTGAACATCGCGTTCCGCGACTGCGGCATCCGGACGGTCATCCTCGTCGGCGTCGCCCTGGAAGTCGGCATTGAGCCGACCGTGCGCCACGCCGCCGACCTGGGCTACATCCCGGTCGTCGTGGCCGACGCCTGCGGGGGCCGGGACGAGGAGGCGCGGCAGCGCTCACTCGCGGGGCTGGCCTTCGCCGGCGACGCGATCATCACCGATGTCGCGACGATGTGCCGGGTGCTGAGTGCTGCCGCTTGACTCGCTTCCCCCTTTCCGGCTATACTTCCTTGTCAGCACGGCATTGATGGGGAAGAGTAGGCGGCGCACAAGCGCCAGAGAGGGGACGCCACCGGCTGCAAGCGTCCCCACGCCCGAGAGCCGCCGAAGGTCGCCCCGGAGCCGCAAGTCGAAGAACGAGTGTCCGCACCGCCCGTAGGGGCGAACCTTGTGTTCGCCCTTCCGGCGTCTGCCCTTTACAGGACGGTGCGGGAAGCAAGGTGGTATCGCGCGTCGGCCACGTCTTGATCTGAGAGTTGTCTTAGGAAAAGACTGGTGAAGCCCTCGCGTCCTTGCGACTGGATTCCTTTGGGAGTCCTGTGTCGCACGGATGCGGGGGCTTTCGTGTTTCTGGCCGCATCGGGCCAGTCAGGAGTACAGCATGAACTTTGTCCCTCTTTTCGTGCCCGCGCTGGCACACCTGCTGCGCGAGGCGGAACTGGCGAAGGGCAGCCCGTTGACCCGCGCCGAAGCCCTGGGAATCCGCGACCAGGGCGCGTGCATGATGGTGCGCCAGTCGGTGGCGCTGGAGATGGAAGAAAAGCGCGGCTTCCGGGACATCGACCCGGAGAACTGCTGGGAGGAATGGCAGGCGCTGCGGCAGGCGTTGGCCGGCGAGGGCTGACGCGCGAATTTGCCAGTATGTATGGAGCAAAGGAAACCAACGATGAAAAAAGCCTATGAACCCCAGGACGTGGAAGCGCGGCTGTATGCCGGGTGGGAGGCCTCGGGCCTGTTCCACGCTGCCCCGACGCCGGGCAAGCCGAAGTACAGCATCACCATCCCGCCGCCGAATGTTACGGGCAGCCTGCACATGGGGCACGCCCTGAACCACTCCGTCCAGGACACGTTGGGCCGCTGGCATCGGATGCGGGGCTTTACGACCCTGATCCTGCCAGGCACCGACCACGCGGGCATCGCGACCCAGACGGTGGTGGAGAAGGAGATCGCCAAAGAAGGCTTGACCCGGCATGACCTGGGGCGGGAGGCATTCGTCGCCCGCGTCTGGCAGTGGAAGGAGCAGTACGGGGCGCGCATCATCTCCCAGCTCAAGCGGCTCGGCTGCTCCTACGACTGGTCGCGCGAGAGGTTCACCATGGACCCTGCCTATGCCGAGGCGGTCGTGGAGGCCTTCGTGCGCTTCCACGACGCGGGCCTGATCTACCGGGGCAAGCGGCTGGTCAACTGGTGCTGCTTCCACCAGACGGTGATCTCCGACATCGAGGTGGAGGAGGAAGAGCAGGCGGGGCATCTGTGGCACATCCGCTACCCCTTCGCCGACGGCTCGGGGTCAGTGACGGTGGCGACGACGCGGCCCGAGACGATGCTCGGCGACTCGGCCGTGGCCGTGAACCCTAAAGACGCCCGGTATGAGGGCCTGATCGGCAAGATGTTCGCCCTGCCGCTCACTGACAGGCAGATTCCCTTGATCGCCGACGACTACGCGTCGGCGGAGTTCGGGACGGGCGCGGTCAAGGTGACGCCCGCGCACGACCTGAACGACTACGAGGCGGGCCTGAGACACAGCCTGCCGCAGATCACCGTCATCGGCTTCGACGGCACGATGACGCCCGAGGCCGGGGAGCGGTATTCGGGCCTGGACCGCTACGAGGCCCGGAACCTCGTGGTGGCCGACTTGGAAGAGCTGGGCCTGCTGGAAAAGACCGAGGACTACAAGCACAACGTTCCCACCTGCGAGCGGTGTCACACGACCATCGAGCCGCTGCTGTCAGATCAGTGGTTCATGCGGATGGCTGGGACCGACCTGGTCAAGCGGGCCATTGACATCGTGGAGGACGACGAAACGACGTTCGTCCCCGCCCGCTATAAGAAGGCCTATCTCGACTGGATGACCGGCATCCGGGACTGGGCATTGTCCCGTCAACTCTGGTGGGGCCACCGCATCCCCATCTACTACCGCCCCGACGGCACCTCGGTCGCCGCCCGCAGCTTTGACGAGGCCGTGCAGCGGGCGGGCACGGACGCGCTGACGCAGGACGAGGACGTCCTGGACACCTGGTTCTCGTCGGCCCTGTGGCCGTTCGCGACGATGGGCTGGCCCGAGGAGACGCCGGACCTTGCCTACTTCTACCCGACCGACATGCTGACCACGGCGGGCGAGATCCTGCGCCTGTGGGTGGCCCGGATGCTGATGACGGGCCTGGAGTTCCGGGGCGAAAAGCCGTTCGCCGATGTCTATATTCATGCGACGGTCCTGGACAAAAAGGGTCGCCGGATGTCCAAGAGCAAGGGCAACGGCATTGACCCCGTGGACATGATCGAGAAGTACGGCGCGGACGCCCTGCGCTTCTCCCTGCTCCGGCTGGCTTCCAAAGGCCAGGACATCCGGTTCAGCGAGGAGCGCGTACCCGAAGCGCGCAACTTCGGCAACAAGATCTGGAACGCCGCCCGGTTCGTGCTGCTGAACATGGGGGAGGGCGCGGCGCAGGAAGCCGCCGGACCCAAGAGTCTGCCCGAGCGGTGGATACTGTCGCGGCTCCAGCGGACGACCGGGGCGGTGAACGCCGCCCTGGCGGGCTACGACATGGACGACGCCTGCGGGGCGCTGTACGAGTTCCTGTGGAACGAGTACTGTGACTGGTTCGTGGAGCTGTGCAAGCCCGCCCTTCAGGGCCAAGACGGACCCGCCAAAGACGCGGCGCGGGCGACGCTCTTTACGGTGCTTCAGACGACCCTGCGCCTGCTGCACCCGATCATGCCGTTCGGCACCGAGGAGATCTGGCAGAACCTACCCGGCACGGAGGGCAGCATCAGCATCGCCCCCTACCCCGTCGCCGACGAGTCCCTTCTTGACCCCGAAGCCGAGGCGGGCATGGACTTGGTCATCGGCAGCATCACGGCCCTGCGCGGACTGCGGGCCGAGTTCACGCCGGGCGGACCGGAGAACGAGGCCGCACGGGCAGCTATAATCGCGCGGCGCTTCACCGTGATCGCCGTCCCCGAGGGCGCAACGGCAGCCGCAACATTGCAGGACCAGTTGCCCTCCATCGTCTCGCTCGCCCGGCTGGGCGCGGTGACGGTGGCCGGGGCCGCGCCGACTGAGGGCAAGTATGTCTCGGCGGGCATGACGGGCGTATCGTTCTATGTCCCGGCGGGTGAGCTGCTGGAAGGCATAGACCCTGCCCGCGAGTCGGCACGGCTGGCGACCGAGATCGTCAAGCTGGACAAGGAGCTGGCCTCAGTGCAGGGGCGGCTGAACAACCCCGGCTTCGTCCAGAAGGCCGCGCCGGAGGCGGTGGCGAAGGCGCGCGAGGACGTGGCAGAGCTTGGGCAGCGTCGGGCGAAGCTGGAGGGGCGGCGGGGGCTGCTGTGATCCTGTGCCGTGGAACCCACCCCGCGACAAGTCGCGGGGTGGGTTCCAACGGCTCGGCTTCTCTGGTACAATAACCTCCGATGCCCAGACTCACCGCTGCTGCTCCTACCGCCGCCTCTCTTGCCGCCACCCCTCTCCCCCTCCTTGGCATCCTGCTGCTGGCCCTCGTCCTCCGCACCTGGGGGCTGGCTTGGGGGCTGCCGTCGGCGACCCACTACTTCTCCTATCACCCGGACGAGAGCCGCGCACTGTTGGTCTGCTCGCCGCCCACTATGAACGTCTTCGCGGGGCGTCTGCTGCCGCACTTCTACAATTACGGCTCGCTCCAACTCTACCTGGTCTGCTTCGCCAACACGGCGGCGATGCTGGCGGGGGCGGTAGACATCGTACCCAAGGACTACGCCGTCTGGTATCCGCAGTGGGCGAAAATGTACCTGATCGGGCGCAGTTTGACCGTCGGCATGGGGGTTGGCACTGTTCTTGCAGTATATCGTATCGGGGAGCGGCTGTGGGGACGGCGAGCGGGCCTGCTCGCCGCACTGACACTGGCCGTGATGCCGCTGCACGCGCAGCACTCGCACTTTTTGACTGTGGACGTGCCGGCGACGTTCTGGGCCATGCTGTCCCTGTTGTGGGCGGTCCGGCTGGCGACGGAAGACCCGAAGCCTCTGCGGGCGGCCTTGTGGGCGGGCGTCTTCGCGGGGCTGGCAGCGGCGACCAAGTACAATCTGGCCCTGGCTGTCCTGCCTCTTGTCGCTGCATGCATCCTGACGCGGCAATGGAAGGGCCTGGCGCTGGGCGTGCCCATGTTCGTCCTGGCTTTCCTCGCGGCCTGCCCCGGCGTGGTCCTGGAAAACGCGGCGTTCCTGCGCGACCTACGGTTTGAGGCGGTCCACGTCCAGAACACGGAAGACCCGACTTTCCGGGACACCGGCAGCGGGTTCGTCTACCATGTCGCGCGCAACCTAGACGCCGGGCTAGGGTTGCCGCTGCTGCTGCTGGCATTGGTTTCGGTCGGATACGCGCTGTATCGGCGCGGGCGCGGGGACGGGCTGCTGGCCGCCTTCGCCCTGCCCTACTACGTTTTAATCGGCCTGGCCGCCGTGCGCTATGCGCGCTACACCCTCCCGCTGCTGCCGGTGCTGGCGCTGTGGGTGGGCCGGATGGCGGCGGACTGGTCGCGGGCGACGGTGCCGGTCCGGCGCGAAATGGGCCGATGGGCCTCTGCCTTGGTCCTGGGACTGACATTGGTCTGGTGTGTGCGGCTGGTCGGCTTCATGGCGGATCAGGACATGCGCGACTGGGCTTTGCGCTTCATCAACGCCCCCAAAGACGGGGGCCGGTCGGCGGCCCTGCCGACGGTCGGCTTCGCCGCGCAGCCCTGGTTCGGGACGCCTCCGGTCAGCCCCTACTTTTCGCTGCCGGGGCCGGGCGGATGGCGACGACTCGTTTCGCCGCAGGAGGCGTCCCGCATCGTCTACGAGGGCAAGGACTGGGACGCGGCCCTGCTGGAAGCGCGCAAGCCGGACCTGGTGGTCCTCAGCGAGTATGATTATGCCGACGCGCTGCGCCTGAAGGACCCAGCGGCACTGCATTACCTTGAGGTGCTGCGGCGTGAGTATCAGCGGAGCTATGTCCTGGTGGACAACAACTCGGCGCTTTCCACGCAGTACGCGAGCATCGAAGGGCTGCCAACGCGGGGCTGGCCCCACGACATGCTCTACGCCTGTCCCATCATTTCACTCTATAAAAGGAAGCCTTGACCCTATGAACACACAGCGCGCACAGGAGATATTAGACGGGTTCGTCGGCAAGAAGGTCCTCGTCATCGGCGACGTCATGCTCGACGAGTACGTCTGGGGGCGCGTCAGCCGCGTCTCGCCCGAGGCCCCGGTCATGGTCGTGGACGCCGACAGCCACACCTTCGTGCCGGGCGGCGCGGCGAACGTCGTCAACAACGTCTGCGCCCTGGGCGGGGTCGCCCTGATCGCCGGGATCATCGGCGAGGACGGCGCGGCGGCGACCCTGAAGGAAAAGCTGGCCGAGGAGGGCGCGGACGTCGCCGGGCTGGTGGCCGTGGCGGAGCGGCCCACGACCCTGAAGACGCGCGTCATCGCCCACACCCAGCAGGGGGCGCAGCAGGTGGTGCGCGTGGACCACGAGCGGCGCGACGGCATCGGGGCGGACGTCCAGGCGCGCGTGCAGGAGTATCTGGACGCGGCCATCCCGACCTGTGACGCCCTGCTGCTGTCGGACTACCAGAAGGGCCTGCTGGTGCGGGACCTGGTCGCGAAGACGGTCGAGGCGGGCCGGCGGGGCGGCAAGGTGATGACGGGGAACCTCAAGCCCAAGGGCATCGCCGGCCACTGCCGGCTGACGATGATCACGCTCAACGTGTTCGAGGCCAGCGAGGCGTCGGGCCTGATGCTCGGCGACGGCGGCGGGGCGGACGAGGGGAACCTGCGCGAGGCGGGCCGGATGCTGCTGAAGAAGTCGGGCGCGGAGAACGTCCTGATCACGCGCGGGGCGCACGGGCTGACCCTGTTCGGGCCGGAGAACTCCGTCGTCAGCCTGGCCGCCCACCCGGTCGAGGTCTTCGACGGCACGGGGGCGGGGGACACCACGATCACGACCCTGACATTGGCCCTTGCGGCGGGGGCGACGCCCCTGGAGGCGGTGACTCTGGCGAACGCGGCGGGCGCGGTGGTGGTGCGGAAATTGGGGGTGGCGACGGCCACGCGGGAGGAGATACTGGCGCAGGTGGCTTTGGATTAGGGACCCGCCCCAGGCGGGGCGGGTCCGTTCCGGCTACTGTTCCGGCTACTGCGCGGCGGGCGGCGTCGCCGGGGCGGGAGTCGCCGGGGCGGCGGGCGGGGCGGCACCCTTCGGGGCGCGGAGATGGATCTCGGTGGCGACCGGCTTGTCGGCGTCGCCGCTGGTGCGGGCCGTGATGCGGGCGTCCACCGTCAGGTCGGCGAAGGTGCCGGTCGGGGACTTGCGGGTGTCGCCGACCTTGAAGATCTTCGTGCCGTCGGGCACGGACAGGACGGTCGGCGTCTTGCGGACCGTGACCGTGATGGTCTTGGCCGCGCTGTCCACCGACGTGATCTTGCCGCTCAGGCGGTTAGGGGTCGTGGTCGGCGGCGGTGCGGGCGTCGCCGGGGCGGCGGGTGCCGGGGGCGTCGCAGGGGCGGGTGCCTGGGCGGACGCGGCCAGCGGGGCCAGCAGGACGGCGGCTAGGGTCAGGGGGATGAAATGTCGCAGCATTGGTCGTGTTCCTCCGGGATCGTCGTGGGTTGTTTCGGTTAATGGACGCAGGAGAATGGGGATTGTTCACGGAATAGCATTCCCCGACGGGAAAAGTACCGGGAAAGTACCAGGGAAAGTAAGGACGAAAAGTTTATGACCTATTGTTTAGGCGTCATGACCCGCGAGGGGCTGGTGATGATGTCCGACTCGCGCACGAACTCCGGCTACGACCAGGTGAACGTCTGCCGCAAGATGTACACGTTCGTGCTGCCCGGTGAGCGCGTCTTCGTGCTGCTGGCGAGCGGCAGCCTGTCTTTGACCCAGAGCATCATCACCCTGCTCGGGCGCGACTTCGACCGGGGCGTGGGGCTTGCCGCCGCGCCGTCGCTGTATGACGCCGCCCGCGTGGTCGGCGACCAGGTGCGCCAGGTGTCGGACCTCGACCGCGCCGCTTTGGAGCGCGACGACTACCGCTTCAACGTCCACTTCATCCTGGGCGGCCAGATCGGCGACCAGCCGCACGACCTGTACCTGGTCTACCCGCAGGGGAACCCGCTGCGGGCCACCGAGGACTCGCCGTTTTTGCAGGTCGGCGAGCACAAGTACGGCCGGCCCATCCTGGTGCGCGGCATCCAGTACGGCGAGACGCCGCTGGAGGAGGCGGCCAAGTACGCCCTGATCTCGATGGACTCGACGATGCGCTCCAACGTCACCGTCGGCCCGCCGATTGATCTGGCCGTCTACAAGGCGGGTGATCTGGAGATCACCAAGCGCCGCCGCCTGACCGCGAGCGACCCGGACCTCCGCAGCATCCACGTCCAGTGGGAGCTTGCCCTGCGCCGGGGCGTGAGCGAGCTGCCCAAGATTGACTTCGAGACGTTCGGGCAGAAGATCTAGCGGCGACACGAGCCCCGAAACCATGAACGCCATAAAAATCGTTGCACTGCCGCCAGGGGAGGCTCCCCAGGACGTGCGGGAGGCATGGGTCGGCCTGGTGCTACCATTGGCTCTGCCGGGTAGACGGCGAGGGAGGGGAGCGGGCGTTTTGACTGGTCCCAAGAGCCTTTTTCGCTGGCCCTTGTGGTATTTAGTAAACCGTCAGCCGGTTCAGCAGTGCTACGTCGTAGAGAGCGCGACAGCCATCAACATCCTTGCCTTCTACAATCCGGAGTCGGCCCGGTGGTGGCAGGAGAATACCCCCGACTTCCTCATCCCCGGCCGCCGCTTCATGTTCGCCGCTCAAGTCTGTGATGAAACAGAGGAAGCCGTGTGGCCCCCGCCGCCGGAGCGCCCTGCGGTGTGAGCAGCACAGCTGAGGAGCGGAAAATTCAGGATCGACTGAGCAGGGGAGTAGCAGGAGCATGGTTTTGGAGTGGCTGGTAGGCGTGTTTCTGGCGGCAATGACGCCCGTGGTCATCGTCGGGATCGCAGGCTTCGCCGTCGCGCGCCTTGCGGGCCGGATCACCGCCCGTCACCAGGACCGGGAGTACCCGACAGCGCAGATGCTTGCCCTGACTTACCAAGAACCGCCCGAACAGTGGCCGCCTGCGCCGATCATCGAGGCACCCTTAGACTAGTTCCCCCACCCAATCAGGCACGGCAGATGGAGGGCGGTTCAAAGATGAAGCAAGAGCGACAAGAGGTTTCAGCGGAGGGCTACGAGTCAAAGTGGGCCGCGCTCGCAGCCCGACAAAGGGCTGCTAAGGTGACTGTTGCGACGGAACTGTTTTCAGGGCTGTTGCTCGTCGGCCTGTTCCCACATCCGATATTTGCTTACTTTTTGGCTTTCATGGCACTCTGCATTGGGGGCAATATCACCCTTTGGAACCGGGTCGCCGGCTTTCGCTGTCCGCGCTGTCATCAGAAGTTCTTTGACACGGGCCGGCGGCGTGATGTAGGATCGGGACGGTGCTTGCATTGCGGCCTGCCTAAAGGGGCGAAAGAAGAGAAAGGCGGGGGCAGGTAGGCGGAGCATCCTGACACCGCCCTGCACCTGATGCCGCCTGCTGTTCTGTTTATTATCGGGTGGCGGCATCGCCGGTAAGTTTTACCGCTTGCCTTTCAACTGAGGTGGCCGCTGGCGGAGGTAATACGAGGCAACGTATGGATGAGCGATTCGCTCGTTACCTTGTACGCGAGCTATGCTGGGAACTCGACCAGCATGATGTCGCGCCGCAAGAATTGAAGGAAGCCTTGGCGGGGCAAGCCGAAGTTTTATCCCACTCCGGCTATACGTCCTTGCGCGTTCGGGTCGCGTCTGCTGTCTTTGATGTAGGTCTGTCATGGCGCAAGGATATACCGCCCACTGTTAGAAAGCTGATAGACGGCGTAGTGCCATAGAACACTCTAATGAGGTCGTCCGGGTGAGCCTGGTCAAGCGCCTCGGCTGAGACGAAGCCGGGGCGCGGGCGAAAAAAGCGCGAAATAATTTCCGTGTGCCCTAAAGAAGCCGGAGACTTGCGCCTATAATAGAGGTGTCGCCGGGCAGAGTGTCCGCGACGCCGGGACAAAGACGAGAGAACGAAGACGACTAATGGCAAACCCGCCGGCTGGACCGGCCCGCCCTGAGGTGGAGTCGAAAGACGGGGACGCAAAGCTAAAGGGTCTAAGGCAGCACCCCGGCTGGGGAAGAAGACGCTGCTATGACAGCCAAGCCGCCGCACCGCCTGCGTTATCGGGAGCATTCCTTCCGCCTGGGAGAGTCCCAGACGGAAACACCCAACTAGCAAGGCATATCAGGGGGCAACAACCATGAAGATTTCAAGCGAAGAGTCACAGCGGGCCGGGCGCATCCAGCCCCTCGCCCCGGCACAGTCCGGGTCGGCCCAGGCGCAGCCGACGGCCAAGGCGGTCCAGAGTCCCGCGGCCTCGGTCGAGGTGTCCGCCCAGGCGCAGGCCAAGGCGGCAGCGAAGGCAGAGGCGGCGCAGTACCTGCCCGCCGTCAACGCCGCGCCCGAGACGCGCGATGATCTGGTTTCGCGGCTGAAATCACAGGTCGCGAGCGGCACCTATCACGTCAGCAGCGCGGACATCGCGGACCAGATCGTCCGCCGCGCCAAGGCGGATCGCGTCCAATAATCAAAACCGTACAGATGGCCGGGACCGTACATATGTTCGATTGATGCAGGGCGAGCGGGAGAGCGCGTGGGCAGTGGCCACGCGCTTTTTTGCGTTTCAAATTTGCCCCTCAAAGTGCCGGCAGGCAGGAGGTCAGGCGTCCCGCGTGGAATAAGGCAGCAGCATTCGGCTGTCAACACAAAGGAAACTCACGCATGGCTTGGACATTGGCGGTCGTCAACCAAAAAGGCGGCGTCGGCAAGACGACCACGGCGGTCAACCTGGCCACCACTCTGGCCCAGGCGGGCCGCCGGGTGCTGCTGCTGGACTGTGACCCGCAGGGCAACGCGACCAGCGGCCTGGGCCGCAAGGAGACGGTGGAGCAAAGCATCTACGACGCCCTCACCGGGGGCGTCCCGCTGGCCGACATCATCCTCAAAGACGTCGGGGTGCCGGGCCTGGACCTCGCCCCGTCGTCCATAGACCTGGCGAGCGCCGAACTGGAGATGTTCCAGGAGTTGTCTCGCGAAACCATCCTCAAGAAGATACTGAAGCCCGTCGAGAAGAATTACCAGTACGTCTTCATCGACGGCCCGCCCTCGCTCGGCCTGCTGACCGTGAACATCCTGACGGCCGCCGATGCCGTCCTGGTCCCCGTCCAGGCCGAGTATTATGCCCTGGAAGGCATTCAGCAGCTCATCAACAGCGTGGAGCGCGTCCGGCAGCACCTCAACCCGAAGCTCGCCATCGCCATGGTCGTCCTGACCATGCACGACGAGCGGATCAACCTGTCGCGTCAGGTGGTGGCCGAAGTCCGTGAGTTCTTCGGGGACATCGTCGCCAAAACCGTCATTCCCCGCAACGTCCGCCTCAGCGAAGCCCCCTCCTTCGGCCAGCCCATCGCGCTGTACGACCCGAAATCCAAGGGGGCGGTCGCGTATGCCGATCTCGCACAGGAGGTAATTGCACTTGGAAAAGAATAAGCCGCTAGACAAGAGCCGCCTGGGGCGCGGCCTGTCGTCCCTCATCCCGCCGTCCGCCAAAGCGCCCGTGCCGGAGCGCCTGACGCGGACGGAAGCCGCCTCCCCTACTCCCGTGGAGGCGGCCCCTCCCCCACCCGCTTCCCAAGAAGCGCCGGACGCGGGCGTCCTCAACCTGCCCATCGCGAAGATCGTCGCCAACGCATATCAGCCGCGCACGGCCTTCGACGAAGCCGCCTTGCTGGAGCTGACCGAGTCGGTACAGGTCCACGGCGTCTTGCAGCCGGTCATGGTCCGCCCGCGCGGCGGGGGCCGGTACGAGCTGATCGCCGGGGAGCGCCGTTTCCGGGCCGCCCAGCAGGCCGGCCTGACGCAGATCCCCGCCGTCGTCCGCGCGATGACCGATGAGGAGTCGCTGACAGTGGCCTTGATCGAGAACATCCAGCGCGAGGACCTGAACGCGATGGAAGCCGCACGCGGCTACCGGCAGCTTTTGGACCAGTTCGGCGTGACGCAGACCGAGCTGGCGCGTCAGATCGGCAAGGCGCAGCCGACGATCGCGAACGCCCTGAGCCTCCTGCGGCTCCCTGCTGAGATGCAGGAGAGCATCGCGGCGGGCCAGATCACCATGGAGCACGGCAAGGCGCTCCTCACAGTGGCCTCGCCCGAGCGGCGGCAGTCACTGTGGCAGGAGATGGTGTCTGGGGGCCTGACCGTGGCCGAATCGCGCCGCCGCGCGGCAGAGTCATCGCCCCCGCCCCCCGCACGCCCCGGCAAGAGCGTACCAACAGCAAAAAGCGCCGCCACTCCCGAGGACAACATCCACAACAAAGCCATGGAAGACCGTCTTCGCAGTGCCCTGGGGCTGAAAGTGACGATCCGCAGCCAGCCGCAGGGCGGGGGCGAGGTGATCATCGGGTACGCTAACTGGGACGACATGGAGACGATCATAGACCGCATCGCGGGCTGAATTATTTGCCGGCAAATAGCATGACTCTAGAGTCACAGTATTTGCCGACGAATGAAGCCGCCGATGTAAGTTGCCTATTAGAAAGAAACGCACAATGAACGCCGAAGTCATCTCCGTCGGTACGGAACTCCTGCTGGGGCAGACCGTGGACACCGACGCCGTGTTCCTCGCCCAAATGCTCTCTCGTCTGGGCATCAGCATCCACCACCGCGCGACCGTCGGGGACAACGCGGAGCGGATGAAGGACACGCTGCGGCTGGCCTTCTCCCGCGCCGACCTCGTTATCACCGTGGGAGGGCTGGGGCCGACGCAGGACGACCTGACGAAAGAAATGGTCGCCGAGGTGCTGGGCGACACCTTTGTCGAGGACACGGCCCATTCGCAGTGGCTCCGGGATCGGATGAGCCTGCGCGGGTGGCAGAACCTGCCGCCTTCCTTCTGGAAGCAGGCCCTCGTGCCGGCGAGCGGCGGCGGCATCCCGAACCCGAATGGGACCGCTCTGGGTGCCTTGTTCGAGAAGGACGGCAAGATCGCGATCTGCCTGCCCGGACCGCCGAACGAGCTGATCCCGATGGCCGAGGCCAGCGTCGAGCCGTACTTGCAGGAGAAGACTTCAGGCCAGAGGACCGTCCTCCAGTCCCGCATCTTAAGGATCGTCGGTATGGGCGAGTCGCTCGTGGAGGAGCGGGCGGCCGACCTGATGACAAGCGACAACCCCACTGTCGCCCCCTATGCCAAGACCGGCGAGGTGCATCTGCGGATCACCGCCCGCGCCGGATCGCCCGAGGAGGCGTCCGCGCTGATCGCGCCGCGCGAGGCGGCCATCCGCGAGCGGCTGGGGGAGGTGGTCTACGGCGTGGACGGCGAGAAGCTGGAAAGCGTCGTCGTGGGCATGCTTGCCCTGATGGGCCGCTCCATCGCCCTGGCCGAGTCCTGCACCGGCGGCCTGATCGCCAAGCGGCTGACCGACGTGCCGGACGCTTCGCGCGTCTTCGGGCTGGGGCTTGTCACCTACTCTAACGAGGCCAAGACCGAGTTCCTGGGTGTCCCCGCCGAAACCATCGCGCGCGTCGGTGCCGTCAGCGCGGAAACGGCGCGGGCCATGGCGGTCGGGGCGCGGCGAGCCGGCAAGGCGGACATCGGCGTCAGCGTAACGGGCATCGCCGGGCCGGGCGGCGGCTCGGAGGCAAAGCCCGTCGGGACGGTCCATATCGGGCTGGCCTGGGAGGGTGGGGCGGTCTCCGAGCATCACCACCTGCTCGGCAGCCGGGCGGACATCGCCTACCGCGCCTCGCAGAACGCGCTGGCTCTGGTGCGCCGGTTCCTGATGGACCCCGAAGCGGTGCAGGCGGGGGCAGGGGACAGCTATGAATCACTTCTTCGCCATTAGGCTTCCACCGGAGGTCCGACAAACGGTTCACCAACTTGCCGAGGAGTGGCGGCCTCTCGTGATGCGCTCAAGTTGGTACGATCCTGAAGACTATCACATCACGCTGAAGTTCTTGGGTAACTTGGACGAAACCGCACAGCCACGTTTAATCGAAGCCGCGCGGCCCGTCGCGGCGGCCACTGGGCCTCTTGTCGTCAAGGCCGCCCCGCCAGGCGGCTTCCCAGATATGCGCGCGCCCAATGTCCTTTGGGCCGGTGTCAGCGTCAACCCTGAACTGGACACGCTCGCCGCACACCTGAATCATGTCATGGCCGGTCTTGGATTTCGCCCGGAGCGCAGGCGGTATCAGCCGCACATCACGGTCGCACGGTGTCGCCTCAGAACTACCCACTTCGACAGGAACCAGGACGGCCTGGTGCCGGTGGATTGGCCTCTGCCGAGCGAACGTCTGTTCGTTGAGTTCACGGCGGACAGGTTTGTCCTCATGCAAACGCGGTCGGGCGAAGGGCGCGCAAACCGGACCGGCATGAGGTACAATACCGTACACACGTTCCCCCTCACGGGCGCGCACTCATCAGAAGTATCCTAAGACAGAAACGAAGAAGGAAGCAACCCGCCACGGCGGCAAGGAGAAACCATTGGACAAAGAAAAAGCACTCGAAATGGCGCTGACGCAGCTCGAAAAACAGTTCGGCAAGGGCAGCGTCATGCGCCTGGGCGAGTCGCCCCGCATGACCGTCGAGGCCATCTCCACTGGGTCGCTGGCTCTGGACCTCGCCCTCGGCGTGGGCGGGGTGCCGCGCGGGCGCATTACGGAGATCCATGGGGCGGAGTCATCGGGCAAGACCACCATCGCCTACCACATCGTCGCCGAGGCCCAGCGCCTGGGCGGTGTGGCGGCCTTCGTGGACGCCGAGCATTCGGTTGACCCGGAGTACGCCCGCAACCTGGGCGTGGACATCAACAAGCTGCTCATCTCCCAGCCCTCTACGGGAGAGGAGGCCCTGGAGATCATGGACGCCCTGGTCCGGTCGGGGGCCATCGACGTGGTCGTGCTGGACTCGGTCGCCGCCCTGGTGCCGAAGGCGGAGATCGAGGGCGAGATGGGCGACAGCCACATGGGCCTCCAGGCGCGTCTGATGTCCCAGGCCATGCGAAAGCTCAACGGCTCCATCTCCAAGACCAACACGGCGGCGATCTTCATCAACCAGATCCGCGAGAAGATCGGCGTCATGTTCGGCAACCCGGAGACGACGCCCGGCGGACGTGCCCTGAAGTTCTACGCCTCAGTCATGCTGGACGTGCGCCGGATCGAGACGCTCAAGCAGGGCACGGACATGGTGGGCAACCGGGTCAAGGTCAAGGTGGTCAAGAACAAGGTCGCCCCGCCCTTCCGCCAGGCCGAGTTCGACATCATGTTCGGCAAGGGCATCTCGCGCTCGGGCAGCATCATCGACATCGGCGTCGAGATGGAGCTGATCGCAAAGCGCGGCGCGTTCTTCTCCTACGGCGAGACGCGCATCGGCCAGGGCCGCGAGAACGCCAAGCAGTACCTGGAAGAGCACGTCGAGATGATGGACGAGCTGGAGAAGACCATCCGGGGCGACAAGAAGGCTGCCGAGATCCTGACCGTGGGCGCGGCGGAGATCGCGGAGTAGGAGACATTAGAGGGGGCGGCGTGAAGCCGCCTCCATGCAGCCCGAGAAAGCCGAGAGTGGTTGAAAACCACTCGCTAGAGCAAAGCGTCCTGCGGACGGAAGACAGACGAAGAAGCCAATCACATCTACCGACAGGGCCTTCCTCCTGCGCCTATCTGTCGTCCGCAAGGACGCTTCTACTAGCGAGTGGTTTTCAACCACTCACCCTATGCCATTATGACAACGAGTAAAACAGCCGCAGAACTGGCCGCCGAAGAAGCGCGCGAAGACCTCCGCCACTTCGCCGCTGAGATCGCCTACATGGAGACCCACGACATAAGCGAGGAACTAGCGAACTCACCGGAGGTCCACTTCGAGATCAACCTGCCGCCCCGCAAGCCCCATTTTGCCATGGAAACAGCGCTCGCCGCCAAACTGCGCGAAACCGCACGGCAGCGCGGCATCTCCGCCGAGGCCCTGCTGAACGAGTGGGTGCGGGAGAAGGCGGCCGAGAGCGATACGGTCGGCGCGGCACAGTAGAACCCATCCCGAAGGAGTGTGAGCGATCATGCCAGCAGAAGATAGGAAAGCAGCAAAGAAGGCCGACGACGAGGCGGCGGTAGTCGCGGCCATCGCCGCGATGCCCGAACCCTACCGCGCCATGGGCGGGCGTCTCCATGCGATCATCAAAGCCAGCGCGCCGACCCTCCTGCCGAAGACGTGGTACGGGATGCCGGCGTATGCCGACGAGGACGGGAAAGTCGTCTGCTTCTTCCGCGGCGCGGACAAGTTCAAGGAGAGGTACATGACATTGGGCTTCAACGACGCGGCGAAGCTCGATGAAGGCCCCCTGTGGCCAATCGCCTATGCGCTGACGGGGCTGACCGCCGCCGAAGAAGATAAGATCGGCGCAATCGTGAAGAAGGCTGTGAGCTGAGAGCGCACAGTCGGGTAGGCCCTCATGGGCCGGCCCGCAGCACGGCGAAATTTGCGAGAACGAACTATGCTCCAAGGCCTGCGCTCACAAATCTACCAGGTCGCCGATCTGGAAGCGGCGAAAGCCTGGTACGCTACCCTGCTCGGCGAGCCGCCCTACTTCGATGAGCCGTTCTATGTCGGCTTCAATGTCGGCGGCTACGAGTTGGGCTTGCAGCCATCCGATGACGCCGACGCGGGGCAGGCGAAGGACGCCCTAACCTATTGGGGCGTCCCCGACGCCGAGGCGGCCCACGCGCACCTGCTGGCGCTGGGGGCGGCCGAGTATCAGCCCGTGCAGGAGGTCGGCGGCGGCATCAAGCTGGGGGCCGTCCGGGACCCGCAGGGCGGCATCCTAGGTGTCATCGAGAACCCGCACTTTCTGGCGGCCCATCCGAGTCCCGGCCATGATACCTCCGAGCCGGGCGTGACGTTCTCCTTGCATATTCCGCAGGGGGCGCTGGAACAGGCGCGTGAAGGGGCATGGTCCGCAAGCACCAGCCTGGAAGAGTATCTGGGCGAATGCGCCCTGGACGGCATCTACCGGGGGTATCGGTAAGCCACACTCGGATGAACGGAATTAGAGGAGCAGACGCCCATGTCCGCATTGCAGAGAGCTTACTACACGCCGGAGCAGTATCTGGAGATGGACCGCAAGGCCGAGCATCGGAGCGAGTATGTGGATGGCGAAATCCTGGCGATGGCCGGGGCAAGTCGCGAACACAACCGGATCACGATTAACATAGGCACCTCCCTTCTCACTCAGACTCGTGGCGGTTCGTGCGAGCCGTTCACTACCGACCTGCGCGTCAAGGGCCGGACCACCGGCGCTTTTCTCTTCCCGGACGTCGTGGTCGGGTGCGGCCCGCTTGAATTTGAGGATGCTTCCCTGGACATCCTGCTGAACCCCGTCGTCCTCATGGAAGTGCTTTCGCCGACGACCGAAAGTAATGATCGGGGCTGGAAGTTCGCGCACTACCGGCGGCTGGCGACGCTGACGGACTACGTCATGCTCTCACAGTATCAGCCGCTCGTGGAACACTACACGCGCGGTTCGGATGACAAGTGGGTGCTGACGGAACTGCGCGGCCTTTCGTCCGTCCTGCGCCTGCCGTCCATCGGCTGTGAACTGCCGCTGCCGGTGATCTATGAGCGCGTCGAGTTCGCAACGGATCTGGTCCTGGCCACGCTGGAGATGTCGGAAGGCGACGCTCAGGACGAAGAGATGATGCCGTGACGACTGACTTGCGCGAGGCCCTGCGCCGCCGGCTGGTCGCGCTGCCGGGCGCGACCGAAGAGTACCCCTTCACTCTGGCCGTTCGGGTCTTCAAGGTGGGCGGGAAGATGTTCGCCGTGACCGGGGTAGACGATGACCCGCCCTGCCTGACGCTGAAGGGCACTCCGGACGACAACGAGATCGACCGCGCCGAGTACCCCGCCGTCCGGCCTGGCTGGCACATGAACAAGCGCCACTGGAACACCATCACCCTGGACGGCTCCGTCCCCGACGAAGTGCTGGCAGAGATGATCTCGGCCTCCCATGCCCTCGTGGTACATGGACTGCCCCGTGCCCTTCGCCCGGCTCTACTGGAGAAAACCAATGCCGCAGATCACCGCACTTGAACCCCAGAAGCGCCCCGGCCGACTGAACATCTTCGTGGACGGCCAATTCGTCATCGGGGTGGGGGAGACGGTCGCCGCCGACCTCAGCCTGCGCGTCGGGCGCGAGATCACGCCGGACAAGCTGCGCGAGATCGCCGGGGCCGAGGAGGTCCACAAGGCCACCGAGAACGCCCTGCTCCTGCTGGAAGTCCGGGCGCGGGCGCGGCGCGAGATCGAGACGCGGCTGACGCAGAAGGGCTATGAGGAGGGCGTCATCAGCCAGGTCATCGCGAACCTGACGCGGCTCGGCCTGCTCGATGACGCCCAGTTCGCGGCCCAGTGGGTGGAGGCCAAGACGCGCGAGGGCGGCAGCCGGCCCGTGGGCCGCCGGCGGCTGTCCTCCGAGCTGTACGGCAAAGGGGTCGCTCGGGAGCAGATCGCCGAGGCCGTCGAGAAGGTCACGAACGCCGACGAACTGGCTTTGGCGCGGGCGGCGGCGGGCAAGAAGGTCCGCACCGTCCCGACCGACCGGGACGCCTTGCAGGCCGAGCGCCGCAAGCTGATGGGCTTCTTGCAGCGGCGCGGCTTCGGCTGGGAGACCGTCAAGCAGGTGACACGCGAGGCGCTGCCCTCGCCGGGAGACGAGTCTTTGGAAGAGGCCGAGGAAGAGTACGACGGGTGATGGACGGGGGAGAAGACGAGGCAGGAAGGACGAGTGACTGGAAATCACTCGCTCCCATCAGACCTGTCCAGGGGACAGAAGAGGGGAGTTGTCTGCTGCCACTCTGCTCTCTTGTCCCTTGGACAAATCTGGCGTCAGCGAGTGATTTCAATCACTCGTGTCTGATCCTCGATTCCAACGCTCACGGCTTCTTCGGCGTCAGGTCGTCCCCGATCCGCCCGTCATCCCCGCCGTCGTGTCCCTCGACCGTGTTGTCCGCACCGATGGCCTCACGCGCCCCGGCCGTGGCGAAGGCTTTCGGCGGGGCGTTCGGCGTCCAGTTCCAGAAGTAGGCGAGATCGCGGCGAAGCAACGTCCCCACCGTGCGCGGGCCTGACTCGTAGCCGACCGGGGCGTCGCGGACGAAATTGAACTCGGCGATGGTCCCCTCGACCGCGAGGTCGGCGGGGTCCTCGGGCCGGGCCGGGCCAGCCGAGATGGACAGGCCCGCCGTCCGGCTCTGCGTCATGCTGTTGTGCCGCAGGACCGTCCCTAGGGCGCGCGGCCAGTCCACCGAGCGGCTGGCCTGCGGGTCGTCCTCGATGCCCAGGCGGATGCCCCGGTCCGTCTCACTGATGCGGTTACCCTCGACCGTGTTGTAGAACAGCGGCCCGATGCCCGCGTTCCAGGTGTTCGGCATCGCCGGCCCCGCCGTACTCATGGCCCCGTAGAGGTAGATGCCCTCTTTCCGCTCCCCGGCGATCTCGTTGTCCGCGAAGATGTTCCGGTAGCCGCCGATCCAGAGCTGGATGCCGCTCATGCCGTCGGGCAGGCGGTTCCCGACGACGATGTTGTGGGCGAACGAGAGCGCCTCCAGGACGAGCGAATGGCCGTCCGGCGGGACCGCCCAGGGCTGGTCCAGCGTCAGTGTCCTTCCCTGCCGTCCCACGACGCGCCGCACCTGGCCCAGCCCTCGGCCCCGGACGACGTACACATAATACTCGTCCTGCGGCGGCTCCACGTCATCCGAGACGAGCGGCGGCACGAACGGGCCACTTGGGGGCAGAGTCACGCCCGCCCCAGTTGCACTCTCAGGCGAGCCGTAATAGGCGACGCGCATGTTGGTTTCAAACAGGATGGTCTCGCCGACGTTCTGATCCGTCCCCGCCACACCCCCGAACCGCGTCCGGCCCACATTGCCCGCGATATAGTTATCGCTGACCGACCCGGCCCCCGTCGAGAACCAGAGCAGGCGGCGGGCGGTCGGGCCTCCGCCGGCATCGGGACTGTCTGCGACGTTGCCCTCGATGACGTTCTGGTGCAGCGCGTGCGTCCGCCCCAGGATGGCGGCCTCGGCGTTGCCGCCGAACCGCGTGACGGCGTGGAGCTGGTTCCCGCGGATGCGCCCCTGCGTCATCCCCTCGAACCGCAGCGGCGCGCGCCCCGTCAGGTCACAATCCGCGACGGTGACGCCGCGCCCATTGACGACGTACACGGCGGAGTTCTCGCCGGTCGTCCCTTCCACACCGGCCACGCGCACGTTCTCGACGCGCGCGTCTTGCAGGACGTGGCCCTGCGGGTGGGCGACAAGTACGCCGGTACTGACGCGCGGCGAGCCGAGGACGGTCAGGCCCGCGAGGCTCGCCCCGTCGCCCGCCAGCCAGACGGCGGCGGCGTCGCCGCCAAGGAACTGCGCCTGCACGGTCCGCGAACCTGAAACGTCCTCGGCCTGTTGCACCAGCAGGGCAGGGGAAGTCTTGATCGCGGCCAGGTCGCCGGGCCGCCAGGCCGGGTCACGGGCGAAGACGAAGGCGTCCAGGTTGATCCCCCCGCCGCCCTGCGTGGCCCAGCGGACCGTGTTGGTCCCCTGCTTCAGCGTGATTGTCCCCGCCGAAGCCCAGCGGAATTTACCCCAGTCGCCCGTGTCGGCAAGGTCCTGAAGGGGAGTGGGCGGCCCGCCGCCTTCGACGGCCAGCGTCGTCCGCCCGCTCATGGGCGTCGCATTGGAGGCGGCATAGCGCACCCAGATAGTCCACGCCCCGGATGCCGGTGCGGCGACTTTGTAGGTCAGCGTGTCCCCAGCGTCCTGCAAGCCGCCGACCGCCTGACCCCAGCCGGACGCGCCCAGCCGCCGGAGCGGGACGTTGGCCGGGGCAGCAAGCTTCAGCGTCGTCTGCGCCCTCCCAGCCCCCTCCAGACGGCTCCCAGCCGAGATGACCAGGTTGCACTCCAGCGCATACGTCCCCGGCGCAAGATGCACCACCCCGCCGCGATCCAGCGCCGTCTGGATTGCGGCCGAGTTGCTCCCCACCTGCATCAAGATTAGTGGCATTCGGGAGAGCGCAACTGGGCGCACTTCCAGCGCAACCGGCCCGCCCCAGCCCCACGCCCCGCCCGTCCCGGCGTAGACCCAGACTTCGTACCGGCCTGGCGCGGAGGGCGCGCGCCAGCCGACCCGGTAGCGCGAAACGGTCGCCGGCGTCACCCACGCGCCCGCCTGCCCGTGCTTCGCGACGTAGACCCAGGCGCGCGCCCGGTCGGGCCGCTCCGCCAATTCATCGCCGAACAGGTCCACCGTCTCACCCGGCGCGGCGCGGTCGGGCGTACACCACCAGGGCTGGGGCGCGTTCAGCCGGAAGGGGGCGCTGCCCCCGATCTGCCCGACGAACAGCCCATCAGGGATGTTCTGGGGCAAGGTCGCGATCAGGTGATCCGGCGCGGACGCTCGCACGGTCATGGCCTCCGCCCGCCCCGTGCCCGTTTCGCCCGGCCCCCACAATGTCACCGTCCGGCCGAGGCCCGCTCCCGCCACGAAGAAGCTGTCATCCGGCCCCGCGCTCGTCGTGCCGCTGTAGACCTGTCCTGCGCCCGAGGCCGGGAACACAGGCTGATAGGTCGGCGTCGGCAGGACGGGTGCCGGGTCGGGGTGGGGGAACGAGGCCGATGTGACCTGGGCGCGGACGCCGCTTGCGCTCATCGTCAGCGCCAGAAGCGCGGCGGCCATCAGAGGTCTGTTCATGGGCGTTCATAGCTCCAACTCAGCATCGCCCCGTCTTCATACGGCATGACGCCGTGAAAGGGGCGCGGGTCGCCATCGAACACGAGGGGCAGAAAACAGTGGTCGCTGGGCCACAGCGGCAGGCCAGGAACCGACGACAGCGGCACCCACTCCAGCGTGCCCTCGTGGTTGCCTTCATGCGCCGTGCCGTGCCACGCATCTATTAGGAAGATGAACCCGAACCAGTCCGCGCCGCCCTTGCCGAAACCCGGCCAGGAGATCGTCCCGCGCAGGGTCATCCCCCCGGCGGTCAGCCCCGACTCCTCCCGTATCTCCCGCCGCATCCCCGAAACGATGTCTTCCCCCGGCCCCAATTTCCCGCCCAGGCCATTGTATTTGCCGAAGTGGAGGTCGTCCGGCCGCTTGTCGCGCCGGATCATCAGGACCGATTGCTGGTCCTGGGAGAGAACGTAACCTAATGTAGCGAGAATGGGTTGGTACATGGGCGTCCTAAATCAGCATCCGCGCCGGCGCGGGGCGACTCTTGCGCGCGGCGTCGCGCACCTCGCCGGTCAGAAGGTAGCCGAAGCCGGCCTTTTCCAGCCGCAGGACGAAGTCGTCCCGCGTCACATGGAGGCGCTCCGAGGCCGTATCCAGGTGCCACTCCGCCTCGGACAGCAGTTGGAGCAGATAGGCCCGCCGCGTCTGAACCGCCGACAGGCGGTACGTCTTCAGATACTCCAAACGGCCGTCGTCCCGGACGATTGCCTCGCCCATGTGGTTGTCCCCGTTCAGGCTCAGGTCCGTCACGAACCGCTGCAAGGTGAACGGCCCCGCCGTGTAGACCCGCTCCGACCGGACGGTCCGCCCAAGCAGGTCATGGGCCATGAAGCCCTGGAACTCGGCCCAATCCGACCGCACACGCGCCAGCGCGGCCCGCAGATCAGACAGGCCGCCGATCTTGCCCGCGTCAATAACGACTTCCAGCGGCAGGACGTCGTCGTAGAGCAGGCCATACTGATAGATCAGCTCGCCGTAGAAGTCTTGCAGCAGCGACCGATGCAACGCGCGGTAATCGTCGGGGTGGGGAGTCACGAAGGCGGACGCCAGGGCGTCTGCGACGAACACCAGGACGCCGACTTGGTCCTCGTGCATCTCGAACGTCCGCAGGGCGTCTTCAAAGCCGGCGATCTGCTCGCCGCCGTAGACCGTTTCGGAGCGCGGGTCCAGGCCCCGGCGGATGGCCCGCCGGGAATACTCGGCCCAGGCGATCTCCGGGCCGGAGAAGGACAGCGCCAGGAAGCCTTCCATCGCCAGGTGCATCGGCAGGAACCGCAATTGGTTTCCGGCCTCGCGCTTCGCCATGCGCGGCAGCACGCGCAGGCTGGCGAAGGACCCCGCGAACCGTTTGCCGTCCGCCCCGGCCAGCCCCGCGCCGAAGGCGGCCACGGCGCTCCCGTCGCTGTTCCAGGACATCACCATGCCGTGCGGGACGTAGGAGACGTACTTGATGCCCGGCGCGAGCAGGGGGCCATCAAGGGACACGACGGCGACGTCATCTTTGTACGCGCGCCTGGCCAGCCGCAGATCGCCCGGCGCGTCCCGCCGCAGCAGGGGGACCAGCCGGACCGTCCCGCGCACCTGCGAGGGCGCGATCTCCAGGCCGTTCAGCGTCAGCGTCTCGATCAGATGGGCGGCATGAGCCATCAGTCGGCCTCCTCGCCGGAGTCACTAGCCGTGCCGATCATCCGGGCGGCGCGCGACGCCAGATACGCCTCCAAGTCGGACAGCGGCAAGGTGCCCTCGGCGAAGCGGGCGAAGCCGAGCATCGTCGGCAGGTCCTCGGCGTCCCGCAGGCCGACGGTCGGCACGAGCGGGCTGAGGGGCCGTAGGGTGAAATCGTCCGGGTCGAAGACCGGGTTGCAGTGGACAATGGAGGTCCGCCGGGCCGGGTCCAGACGCAAGCGGAAGACTCGCAGCACTTCGGAGGCCCCGTGCGGCGGGTCGTTCTCGCAGCCGTCGGAGACGATCACGATCAATTCCGCGCCCCAGTCCAGGGCGTCCAGCAGCGGCGTCGCCAGGTCCGTCTGCCCGTGCGCCCGCGCCATCGACGGGTCGGCAGTCGGGCAAGTCCAGAAGGCGCGATACTCCTGGGCCGCCGATTGCAGCAGGTAATGAGAAGCCAGGGCCACGGCCAGTGGCCGGCGGCGCTTCTCGGAAGACCCCGAGCTGGAATAGCTGCCGTCCAGCACGGCGGCCACGCGCCCCAGCCGCAGCGGGGCCTTAAGGAGCGCCTGCCGCGCCGCCGCTTCCAGGGCCGGATGCAGGACGTCATGCTGCGCCCGCCGCTCGTCGTCGGTCAGAGACAGCGCGTACAGGGCCAGCTTTGTCAGGGGCAGCCGCTCCCACTCCACGGCCAGCGCAGCATCGCCGACGCGGGCCGCTGTCTTTTGCAGCCGCAGCCGCTCCCCCGCCGTCAAGAGTGGCGCGATGCGCTCCAGGAAGACGTCGCGCGGGATCTTGTGCTTTGCCGCCAGGCCCTCGGCGACCGTGTAGGGCAGGCGGTAGACCGCCTCGGCGCTGTGGTGCGCCTGCCGGAAGCTTTCCAAAAGTGGCGTCTGGAAGACCTTGCGCTGCCAGCCCTTAAACAGGAACCCGCCGACCTCGCCGGGCAGGCACAGATGGGCATGACGCGCCATGCCATGGACCTTGGTGCGGTACTTGACCGCATCGAACGCCAGGTCGCGACGCCGCGCCCCGTACTCGCGGGCGACCGCCCGTGCCCGCCGGTTGTTGATGCGACGGTCGCGCAATGCCTCCAAAACCCGCCACGCGCGGGGCGGCGGCAGGGCGTGGAGGGCGGCCGTCAGCAGGCCATTCTCCTCGGCTTGGTGCGCGCGGGCGGCGTCACGGCCCGTCGCCAGCAGGTTCAGGATGATCTGCGCCTGGTTGAAGTGGTTGATGCCCGCCGCCAGGGTGCGCGCGTACAGCAGCCGGTAGTTGCCCAGGATGTAGCGGTGCAGGAAGTCAATCGAGACGCGCTGGTCCGACCCGTCGCTGTAGAACTCGCGCTGCCCGGTGCAGGCGAAGCAGGCGTTGACGAACATGACCAGGTCCTCGCGGGCGACCTGCTCTTTGCGCTCTCGTTCCAAAACCTCTTTAGCGTTCATGGGCGGCTGCTATACATAGAAAGGGGCCGACCGGGGAATGGCGGCACGACTGGCATACACTGCTCCATAGGCGGTTTCGGAAGTCGCGCCAGAGTCCCACGGCCGGCCTGTGTCCAGTATACCCCAGGCAGGTTGAAGGGCCGCACACGTCGAAGAGGACTGAGAGCGGGAGGAAAGCAGATGGGACAGGACGGCGACAGCGGGCGGCGGGCGGGGCAGCCGAACCGACGCCTGGCGGTGCGGATGCTCGTGGCGCGTCTGGCATGGCTGGACGGCGTACCCGTTTGGAGCGGCGGGCGCATCGCCTGGGAGGGCGGGGAGGGCGGCGTGGTGTCGCCGGGACCTTCGGACCTGGCGCGCGCCCAGCGCTGCCTGCACAAGCTCCGCCAGTACCCGCGCGCCGCCCCGCTCGTGCTGGGCGACAGCCTGGCCTGGCTGGAGGAGCGCCGACAGCGCCTGGAGCATGTCAAGAGGTTGGCCGCCCTCCACGAGCTTGACATCCCCGCCTTGATCGGTCGGGCCGAGGCGGGCGATGGGGATGCTCTGGGCCGGCTCGCCGCCCTGTCGCCCGCCGAAGCCGTCTGCGTCAACCCGCTCCCCGCGTCCCCCTGCCGCGCCCTCACCGCACTCGGCCCGCGCGCCGCGCCGTTGCTGACCGCCCAAGCGCAAGATTCCGCCGCCCTGCCGGAGACGCGATGCCTCGCCGCCCTGACCCTCGGCGCGATCCACGGCCGGGCGGAGGGTGGCAGGCTGCCGCCCTTCACCGGGTCCGGCGGCGAGTCGCGCGCCTATGGCTGGGGGCGGCGTCATGGCCTGCCGCCCGACCCCGCCCTGGCCGCCGCCCTGCTGGCTGAGGAGGGTGGAAATGCCCTGGTCGCCCGGTGCCTCGCGGCCACCGCACCCGATCTGCCCCTCGCCCTGATGCCGGAACACCTGCGCCGCCTGGTGCGGCGGGGAGTGTCCCCGGAGCGCGTCACCGCCCTGGCCGAAGCCGTCGCCGAGGCCCGGCCCCTGGCCGCGCGGCTGGCCCGCTACCGGGAGGAACTGCCGGACAGACGCGCCGCCGAGCGCCGCAAGGCCGCGCGGGCGCTGAACGAGCAGCGTCAGGGGGTGATGACGGTCATAGCCGATCTGTACAGGGAATATGCGATGATGTACGGCGACCCCACCGTCGTCTCCTCGCTGACCGCGTTCCTGTTCTCGATGCTAGACCTCGCGCCACCCTCGGAGCAGTGGACGGCGGCGGTATCGGCCATGCTGGACGACGGCCTGACGCTGCCGCCCGCACTGGCGGCGGCCTATCTAGGGCTGCTGACGGACCGGCACGACCGCCAGGAGGGCCGCCCTCCCCTGCCGACGGAGCCGAAGGACGCCGTCAAGCATCTGATCTGGCGGGCGGAGGTGCGGCACAAGTGGCTCCCCCAGCGCTGCCGGGATGCACGGTCGCTCTGCGTCCTCCTGGGCAGGACCGGCGACGCCGAGATCGCGCGGGAGGCGCTGGCGCTGAGGGTGCATCGCGTTTTGGACGATTACGACTGGTCCGACCCGGACAAGTACCGCCGGCTTCTGGCACTTCTCGCGTCCCTCCCGCAAGCCGGGCGGGAGACGTACCGCCTGTGTGACCTGGTGGACGGCCTGGGGGACGCCGGGGCGGTCCGGGCCGCGATAAACCCGGTCATGGCCGCGCTCCACCCGGAGACGCCCGCCGTCCGGGCCGTGGTCTGGAACGCCCTGCTGGATGAGATCGGCTGGGACAGGTCCGCCCGGCGGAAAGCCTTGCCCCGTCTGGGCCGCTGCGCGCCGTCCCTGGCAGCCTTCGCCCGGCAAAGCAAACACCCTGACCATCTGGCGGCCTGCCTGGGTGGCCTGATGGCGCTTGACCCGTCGTGGTCCGAGGCGGCATCGGCTTGGCTCGACCGGATGCTGGCCGACCTGCTCGCGCGGGAGGCGCGCGGCGACGCCGGGCTGAGTGAAGAGGTCGTCCGCACGGCCGCCGTCCTCGCGTCCGCCCTGGGTGCCGGCGACCCGGACAGGATGATGGATGTCTTCCGGGCGTCCCTGGGACACGCCCTGCACATCGAGGAAGGTCGCTTGGAGCAGGGGCTGTCCCTGCTCGGGCGCTTCCCCGCTGCGCGGGCACCGCTGGCCGCCCTCTTCCCGCAGCAGCCCCGGCGCTGCGCCGCCCTGCTGGTCCGGCTCGGCCTGACTGCCCGGCTCGGGGCGGAAGCACTGGCCCCCCTGCGGCGGCTGGCCCCATCGCGCACGGACACGTCCTTTTTCCCCGTCCCCCTCGGCCCCGACGGCGGCTGGTGGCGTCTGCACCGGGCGTGTCCCGAACTGAGCAGTGAAGCGGCTTCCTACCGACACGCCTGCTGGGTGCATCATCAGAGGCCGGCCCTACCGCCGGGCGTCCGGCAGGCATTGGCGCAGCCGCAGCGTCGGGCCGAGGAGCTGGCGCACCTGGAACGGAGTGCCGCCGGACGCCCTGAGATCGGCAAGCGCATGGACAGGCTGCGCGCCCTGCTCGACGCCCCCGAACAGATGCAGGCCGATGTCCGGGCGGCGGTGCGGGAGCGTCTGCCGCGCCTGAACGCGGAAGCACAAATGGCCGCCCTGGAACATCAGATGGAGGGCTGCTACCGAGCGCGGCTAGAGGAGCTGACCGGCCCTCTGCCCGCCGGTTTGATCCTCAGCGACGACCTCATCAACGCCGTTCTGCTGGCCGCCGACCTGACCCAGAACCGACGCCTGCTGCTGCGCCTGCTGCGCGCCCACCTAGCGGGCGAACCGCGCTGGCGCGAGTCGCACCCAGACAACGTCCGCTTCCTGGACTCGCTGACCGCGCAGGGGGCGGACGTGGGCGTCTGGCTGTCCGCGCGCCCGCGCCGCTACCCGTGTGCGGGCGCGGCGGGCGGGCGAGTCCGCCTGTGGCTGGAGCGCGACCCGCTGCACGTCTTGCAGATGGGCAACTACTTCGACACCTGTCTCAGCTTCGACGATTTCAACGCCTTCTCGACCGTCGCCAACGCCTGCGAGCTGAACAAGCGCGTGATCTACGCCCGCGACGGGGCGGGCCACGTCGTCGGGCGCAAGCTCATCGGCGTCTCCGGGGACGGCGCGCTGGTCGGCTTCCGCACCTACACGTCGCTGACCGGGAAGGCGGAGAATGCCTCCTTGCAAGCCGTCATCCGGCACTACGCCGCCGCCTTCGCCGCCGACTGCGGGCTGCCCCTGGCCGACACTGGCACGGTGCCGACCCTGTTCGCCGAGGCCTGGTACGATGACGGCACGGCGGCATGGGACGGGGAGGGGACGCCGCCTGCCCGTTCGGGTATACTTAAGGCATGACGCGGCGCGGGAGCAAGAGTGCGAGTGAGAAGGGGCGCGGCCTGTGACGCTCGAACAGATAGACGCGGCCCTGGCCGAGTGGCAGGGGAAGCTGAACCTCGCCAGCGCCAACCTGCTGGAACTCGACGACCTGTTCACCTACAAGCGGCTCCGGGGGACGGCGGGGGCGGCCCTCGTCGGCGTCACGCGGGAGCGGGTCGGGCCTGCCCTGGCCGCGATGGACCAGTTGTGGCAGTCGCTCGCGCTGCTGACGGACACCATCGGCCGCGCGCAGGCTCTGCGTAAGTCGGCCTCCCGGCTGTGGGCCACCGAGCGCACGGGCCGCGAGATCGAGGAGATCTTGTCGGGGCCGTCCGTCCTCATGCCCGCCCCGCCCGCCCCGCTCGCCCAGCGCGAGCTGCTTTCCACCGCCGACTCCACCCTCTCCATCACCCCGTCGCAGCTCCTCTCGACCATGATGGGGGCCTTCGACGCCGCCCGGAACACCATCCTGGCCGTGGACGCCGCCTGGAACCGACTGGAACCGCTGCTGGCCGCCGCCGGGCGCGAGGCCGATGCGCTCCAAACCCTGGCCGAAGGACTGGGCGAACCCGCGCCGCCCGACCTTGCCACGGGCCGGCAGAAGATCGAGGGGCTGACCGCCCGCGTCGAGACCGACCCGCTGGGCGTGCAGACCGATTTCGCCGCCGAGCTGTCCCCGCTGCTGGCGCGGGCGCGCGCCTGGCTGGACGACCTGGCCCGGCAGCGCGCCGAAGTGGGGGCAAATCAGGCCCGCGCGCATTCGCTGCTGCAAGCCCTGTCGGGCGTGACCCAGGACTGCGCGGCGGCCTACGCGGAGTGTCTGGAAAAGGCCGCCGCCGCCTCGGGTCCGGTCCCACCCCCCGACGCCGCCCAGGCCGCCGACCTCGCCGCCTGGCTCGGGACCCTGGACGCCGCGCTGGCGCAGGGCCGCTGGAAGGCCGCCCGGATCGGCCTGGACCGCTGGCTGCTGACCGCCGAGGCCGACCTCGCCGCCGCCCGTGCGGCCCTCGCCTCGAACCGGGCCGCGCTGGAAAAGCGGGCCGAGCTGCGCGGCTGCCTCGCCTCCCTGCGCGTCAAGGCGCAGGCTTACGCCGCGCGCGGCGTCGCCCTCGACCCCGCCCTGGCCGCCGTCGCCGACCAAGCCGACCGCCTGCTGTCGTCCCGGCCCACGCCGCTGGAAGAGGCCACCCGCCTGGTTTCCGACTATGAGGCGCGGCTTGCGCGGGCGTTGAAGGGCGGGCGCTGATCCTGCCCGAACCCCCCGGCTGTAAAGATTTCATAAAAGTTCCACCCGGCTGCAACCAAGTTGACCGTTCGCGTGTCATAAATACAGTAATGGATATCCTGTGTCAGAGGCCGGGCTGTTCCGGCAAGATCGTGGACGGAGTCTGCGAAGACTGCGGGCGTCCGCCCGCCGGGAAGTCGCTCGTCCCAGGCCCCGCCGTCAGCACCCAGGCGTCGGCGAAGCTGGCCTCGGCGCGGACCTCTTCGGCCGTCTCCACCGCCTCCTCGTCGTCTTCTTCGGCGTTCTCGGGCCGGACCTCGGGGTCGGCCCGCAGCGGGAGGTCGTCGGGGCGCGGCTCACGCGGCTCCTCGCGCCGCGCGCTTGGCGCGGGCCTGGTCACGCTGCCGCCGCTCCCCTCGCTCGACCCGCTGCTCTCCCTGCTGACCGACCCCGTCGTGCCGGAGCGCAAGCGGTACTGCAACAACTGCGGCGCGAAGGTCAACAATGAGAAGGGCTTCTGCCCGCAGTGCGGCCAGGAATACTCGTTCGTCCCGACCCTGAAGCCGGGCGACGTGGTGGCCGGACAGTATGAGGTCAAAGGGGCCATCGCCTTCGGCGGCCTGGGCTGGATCTATCTGGGCTGGGACAACATCCTGTCCCGGTGGGTGGTCCTGAAGGGCCTGCTGAACTCCAAGGACGCCGCCTCGGCCCAGGCCGCCGTCACCGAGCGGCAGTTCCTGGCCGCCGTCAAGCACCCCAAACTGGTCGGCGTCTACAACTTCGTCACGCGCGGGACCGAAGGCTACATCGTGATGGAGTACGTCGGCGGCAAGACGCTCAAGGCGATCCGGCAGGAGCGCGGCCCGCTGCCCGCGACCGAGGCCATCGCCTACATCTACGCCATCCTGCCCGCCTTCGCCTACATGGAGCGTCAGGGCCTGGTCTACTGCGACTTCAAGCCCGACAACTGCATGCTGGAGGACGACGACGTCAAGCTGATCGACATGGGCGGCGTCCGGCGCGTGGACGACCTGGGCGGCGACGTCTACGGCACCAAGGGGTACTCCGCGCCCGAAGCCGACGACGCCCCCTCGTTCGCCTCGGACCTCTACACCGTCGGCCGGACCCTGGCCCTGCTGCTGATGGACTTCAAGTTCCAGGGCCAGTATCTCACCAGCCTGCCGCCGCGCGAGGAGCAGCCCGTCCTCGCCAAGTACGAGTCGCTGGACCGCTGGCTGCGGAAGGCGACGCGCGAGAACCCCGACGACCGCTTCCAGACGGCGGACGAGATGGGGGACGACCTGCTGGGCGTCCTGCGCGAGATCGTCGCCGAGGACGGCACCCCGCGCCCCGCCGACAGCGCCCTGTTCACCGGCGATGTCAGTGAGGAGAACACGGTTTCCGTCCCCGGCGTCGCCCTGCTGCCCGCCCTGAAAGTGGACCCGCTGGACCCCGCCGCCAACGCCGTCCTGTCCACGGGCGGCCGGGCCGACCCGAACCAACTGGCGATGGCCTTTGCCAGTGCCGCCAAGAAGTTCCCCGACTCGTCCGAGGCCCCCCTGCGGCTGGCCCTGGTCCAGATCGGATTGGAGCAGTACGCCAAGGCCGAGCAGACCTTGCACGGCATCGAGGAGCGTGACCCGTTCGACTGGCGCGTCCACTGGTATCGCGGGCGGATGCGGCTGGGCCAGGGGCAGACCAAGGACGCCTATGCCCTCTTCGACCGCGTTTATAGCGAGCTGCCCGGCGAACTCGCCCCCAAGCTCGCCTGTGCCCTGGCCGCCGAGGCGTCGGGCAACCGGGACACGGCGATGCGCCTCTACGATGTGGTTTCGCGCACCGACCCGAGCTTCACCGCGGCGGCCTTCGGCCTGGCCCGCTGCCGCGCCGCCGTCGGCGACCGGGCGGGGGCCGTCGCCGCCCTGGCCCGCGTCCCAGGCACGTCCAGCCTGTACGTCCCGGCCCAGCTCGCGCTGGCCCGCGTCCTGGTCCAGCCGACGCCCACCCCGCCCGGCGCGTCCGAGATTCGCCAGGCGTCCGAGGCGATCCAGGCGCTCGCTTTGGACGGCCTGGCCCTGCACCAGTTCTCCGCCGAGCTGTTCCTGACCGCCGTCGCCCAGGTGGAGGCCAAGGCTTTCCCCGAGAACCCCGCCGACATGGTGCTGGGCCAGTCCCTCCAGCTTCGGTCGTTGCGGGCCGGGGCGGAGCGCGAGCTGCGCGCCTGCGCCCACCTGTCCAAGACGCCCGAGGAGCGGATCGCCTTCGTGGATCAGGCCAACAAGGTGCGGCCCCGGACGCTGTTCTAAAGCGCGCAACCCGTACCGAATTATACGAACCATGTCACGAACCATGTGTTGAAACGCACGGCTAGTCGGCGCGGACGCCATAAAGCCCCGCGAAGCGGGGCTAGGAGCCTCTGATCTGAGTGCCGCGAAGCGGTACTTCTCGGCGTCCGCGCCGTCTAGCCGTGTGTTTCAACACATGGACCTGAATGAAAAAGCCGACGAAAGACCACTCTCCATGCCCTGTCCGAAGTGCGCCGCCGACGTGTCCCCCGGCGCTAAGTTCTGCGAATCCTGCGGTGCGCCCCTGACCCCGGACGCCGTTCCTGCGGCCAGCAGCGCCCCCGCCGCCGAAAATACTCCCGCGCCCGCCGCCCGCTGCCGGTGCGGGGCCGCCGCCGAGGAAGTAGACGCGCAGGGATACTGCACCGCCTGCGGCGTCAAGCGCCACGCGCCCGCCCCGGCCCGGCTCGCCCTGCCGCGCGACCATGTGGAGATCGTGATGACCCCGGCCTTCGCCGCCGTCACCGACCGGGGGAAGCGCCACGCGAACAACCAGGATGACGTGGCGCTGGCCTGGGAGGCGGGCGGAGGCAGCCCCGCCTCCGTCATCGTCGTCTGCGACGGGGTTTCCAGCGCGCAGGAGGCCGACCGCGCCTCGGCCCTCGCCGCCGCCGCTGCCCGCGACGCCCTGCTGTCCGCCGTGCGAGGCGGGACGTTCGGCGAGGGGGCGATGGCGTCCGCCCTGCGGGCCGGACACGAGGCCGCGAAGACGATCCCCTACCGCCGCGACCACGAGACGTTAGGCCCGCCGGGGGCGACCATCGTGGCAGCCGTCGTGTCGGGCGGGACGCTGACCGTCGGCTGGGTCGGCGACAGCCGGGCCTACCTCTTCACCGAAACCGAGGCCAGGCTGCTGACGCGCGACCATTCGTGGGTCAACGAGATGGTGGACGCGGGCGAGATGACCGAGGCCCAGGCCCTGCGCTCCAAGCAGGCCCACGCCATCACCCGCTGCCTCGGCCCGCTGAACGGCGAGCCACCGGACGACGTGCCGGTCCCCTCCCTCGTCGCCCTGCCCGCCCCGCCCGGCGGCCTGCTCCTGATCTGCTCCGACGGCCTGTGGAACTACGCCGCCGCGCCGGACGAGCTGGCCGCCCTGATCAAGCAGCCGCCCGACGGCGACGCGCTGGCCTTGTGCCGGCGATTGGTGGATTTCGCGCTGGCCGAGGGCGGGCGGGACAACATCACGGCGGCCGTCGTGGAGATGTAAGATGCGCGGGCGGTTGAAACCGCCCGCAAAGGCCGCTTAACGAGACTTCAGGAAAGAGTGACCCATGCAATTTCAGGTAGACACGTTTTTCAACCCCTACTTACCCGCCGGGACCAACCGCACCGACGCCGTCGTCACCATCACCGCGTCGGGGGAGGGAACGGCCGCGCCGGCCGGGGGCGTCGTCGGGCTGATCCTGGACGTCTCCGGCTCGATGCAGGGCGACCGCATGAGCGCCGTCAAGCACGCCACGCGCAAGGCGATAGATCTGCTGGATGAGGGCGCGTACTTCTTCATCGTCGCCTTCTCCAACTATCCCACCCGCGTCTTCGGGCTGGCCCAGGCGACATCTGCCAACAAGGCCGCCGCCGACGCCCAGGTGCGGCGGCTGGAGGCGGGCGGCAAGACCGACATGTCCCTGGGCCTGAACATGGCTTTAGAGGAGTTCGCCAAGAAGCCCGACGCCATCCGCTATGCCCTCTTCCTGACCGACGGCAAGAACGACCAGGAGGACGAGGGGCCGCTCGAACTGGCCCTGCAAAAGTGCGAAGGCGTCTTCCAGTGCGACTGCCGGGGCGTCGGCACGGACTGGCAGCCGCATCAGCTCCGCAAGATCGCCGGGCGGCTCCTCGGGACGGCCCAGATCATCGCCGAGCCGGCCGGGATGGAGGCCGATTTCCAGTCCGCCATCCACGGCGCTCTGGGCCGGGCCGTCGGCGACGTCCGCCTGCGGCTGTGGACCCCGAAGAGCGCTCGCATCCTCGCCTGCAAGCAGATGAGCCCCGAAATCGCCGTCCTGACCGACCGCTTCAGCCAGGTGGACGCCCAGACGCGCGACTACCCCACCGGAGCCTGGGGCGGCGAGTCGCGTGACTACTATGTCGCCGTCGAGCTGACGGCGGGTGACGTCGGCGACGAGATGCTCGGCTGCCGTGCCTCGGTCGTCCACGGCCCGCCAGGCTCCGAAGTCAAAGTGACCGGCGCACCCGTTGTCGCGACCTGGACCGACGATGAGACGCTTTCGGCCCGGATCAACTCGCAGGTCGCCCACTACACTGGCCAGGAAGAACTCGCCGAGGCGATCCAGACCGGCCTGGAGGCGAACGCGCGGGGCGACGTGGACACGGCGACCAAGATGCTGGGCCGGGCGGCGAAATTGGCGCACGAGTCGGGCAACGAGGACACGACCCGCCGCCTGTCCAAAGTGGTGGACATCGTGGACGCCGACGGCGGCACGGTCCGCCTGAAGTCGAAGGTGAATAAGGCCGACGAGATGGACCTGGACCTGGGTTCCACCCGGACGGCGCGGGCCGGGCGTCGGCCCGCCGGAGGCGCTTGAAGATGACCTACCCCTGCCCGAAGGACCCGACGCACCAGTCCGACGACCCCGACTACTGCTCGGTCTGCGGCGCGAAGATCGCCGGAACTCCGTTGGCCCCGCCCGCCGCGCCAATGCCCACGCCCGCAACAGCACTCGCCGCAGACAGCAGCCGGGTCTGCCCGGACTGCGGCACGCCGCGCGCCGGCGGCGCGCGCTTCTGCGAGGTCTGCCGCCACGACTTCGGGGCGGGGACGCCGGGCATCGCCGCCGCCGCGCCCCCCGCCACGACGCCGACACGGCGCGACCTGACGCCCGCGCCCGACCCCATCGTCGCCGCCCCAGTGCCGGTTCCCGCCGTCCCGGTCCTGGCCACCCTCGCGCCGACCCTGGAAGCCGTCGCCGTCGTAGACCCGTCGCTCTATGTGGACCCCGACCCGAGCATGGTCCTCCCCGCGAATGAGCCGCCGCGCACCTTCCCCCTGGACCTGGCCGAGAACCTGATCGGGCGGCGCAGCGACAAGCGCGACATCCACCCCGAGGTGCCGCTGACCGACCCCGGCGTCTCCCACCGCCACGCCAAACTCCTGCGCGGGCCGGACGGCGGCTTCGTCCTGCTGGATGTCGGCTCCTCCAACGGGACCCAGCTCAACGGCAACGATGTCCCCGCCGGGGTCCGCACCCCCGTCAAGGCGGGCGACGAGATCACCCTGGGCTGCTGGACCCGCATCACCCTGCGGGACGCGGGGGCGCAGCCATGAGCGTCGCCACCCAGCCCCCGCCCACGGTCGTCGCCCTGCCGGTCGCCCATGCCCCGGCCCCCTGGTCCACGCCCAGGCGGCTCCGGGCCGCCGTCGCGGCGGTCTGCTTTGCCTCCTTCCTGCTGTTCCTGGCCGTGTCCTTCGGCGCGAGGCAGCACGCCGGGGCCGTCAAGACCATCGGCAAAGACTCCGCCCCCAGCATCGTCGCCGCCGAAAGGATCAAGGCCGCGCTGTCGGACATGGACGCCAACGTCGCCAACGAGCTGATTGCCAAGCCCGGCCAGGGCGAGGGGTCAAGGGAGGCCTACGACCGGCGGCGTCAGGAACTCGGCCTGGGCCTCATCGCGGCGGCAGAGAACATCACCTACGGCGACTCCGAGCGAGTCCCGCTCCAGACGATCAACTACAACTTGGGCGCCTACGAGGCGGACGTGGCGGAGGCGCGGCTGCTGCACGGGCGCGGCGGGGACCGGGCCGTGCTGACCACCTATTCCCGAGCCAGTCGGCTGATGCAGGGGACCATCCTGCCCGCCGCCGACGCCCTGGACAAAGCCAACGATGACGTCCTGGAAAGCACCTATAGCCGCCAGTCGGCCCTGTCCGGCGTCACCCTCACCCTCGTCTGGGCGACCGGCCTGCTCCTGCTGGCCGTCCTTCTGGGGACGCAGGTCTTCCTCAGCCGCCGCACCAACCGGGTCTTCAACCTCCCCCTGCTGGCCGCGACCGGACTGGCATTGCTGTTCCTGCTGTTCGTCTTCGATAAGATGGGGGCGGCCTCCGAAGACCTCCGGGCGGCCAAGAAGGACTCGTTCGACTCCGTCTACGCCCTGTGGCACGCCCGCGCGGTCGCCTTCAACGCCAACGCCGACGAGAGCCGGTGGCTGATCGACCGCGCCCACGCGGCGGACTACGAGAACGATTTCCGCCTGGAAGCCGGCCAGATCGCGACGCTGCCGCCGGACGGAAGCTTCACCTATGACGCGATCGCCGCGAAGTGTCAGGCCAAAGACGTCAAGGATGTGCCGGCGAGCTTCACCGGCTACCTCGCGAACGAGCTTCGCAACATCACGTTCTCCGGCGAGCAGGAGGCCGCCGACGAGACGCTGACCGCCTGGGGCAAGTACGTCGGCATTGACGGCCAGATCCGCGCCCTCGAAAACGCGGGGCGGCACGCCGACGCCGTCGCCCTCTGCACCGGCCCCGGCCCGGACCAGTCCAACGGCGCCTACCAGGCCTTCGACGACGGCCTGGGCCGGACCCTGGCGATCAACGAGAGAGAGCTGGCGAAAGACGTGGCCCAAGGCTCCGCCGACGTCGCCGCGCTGCCCGTCCTCGCGCCGCTCGCCATGCTCGCCGTCGCCCTGCTGGCCTGGCTCGGCATCCGCCCCCGGCTGCGCGAGTACGGCCAATGACAGCCTCCCCAACTATCTGGGTCATCACCTTCAACGTCCGCTGGGACGCGCCCAGCGACGAGTACAAGTGGGAGGAGCGGCGGGCGCGCTCCGTGCGGCTCCTGCAAAGCTGGTCCCCAGACCTGCTCGGCCTCCAGGAGCCGCTGCACGCACAGCTCGAAGACATCGCCGCCGCCCTGCCCGCCTACACCGTGCTGGGCGTCGGGCGGGAAGACGGCAAAGCGGCGGGCGAGTTCTGCCCCATCCTCTACCGGACCGCCCGCTTTGATCTCCAGGACAGCGGCACGTTCTGGCTCTCCGGCACGCCCGCCGTCCCCGGCTCGGCGGGCTGGGGCAACCGCATCCCGCGCCTCTGCACCTGGGCGCATCTGCGGGACCGGGAGACGGGGGGCGACCTCTCCCTCTACAACGTCCACCTGGACCACGAATCCCAGCCCGCCCGCGAGAGGAGCGCGCAGCTCCTGGTAGACACCCTGCGTCAGCGCGCCGCCGACGGCCCGGTCATATTGACCGGCGACTTCAACGCCGAGCCGGGCAACCTAGCCATCAAGCGCCTGCAAGCCGAAGACTCGCCCGTCCCGATAAGCGCCCTGGACATCGCATCGCCCGCGCCGCCCGGCACGTTCCATGACTTCACGGGCCGAGCGTCAGGCGGCCCGATAGACTACATCTTCCTCTCGCCCGAATGGCAAGTCCTAGAGGCCGAAGTCTTGACCGGGGACGGCGCGCGGCCCTTCCCCTCCGACCACTTCCCCGTCGCCGCAACACTCCGGCTCCAAACCTGACCGCCGACGGGTGACGTTTTAGGCGCGCGCCGCGCGGGAAGAAATCCCCCGTCGGGAGCGGACACTCCCGGCGGAAAGGGGGCGAGATGGTCCCTTACCCTCCCCCGCACGATAGCCGGCACCCGTCCGGCATGGCGCGCGTCGTGGCGCGCAACATCCAGGCTCTGCTCGCGCGGCGGCGCGACGAGGACAAGGCCCGGCGGCTGCCGGACCGGCTGGCCGATGCTATCACCCGGTTCACGGGCAGCATGGCGTTCATCGCCATCCACCTGACCGTCTACGGCCTCTGGATCGCGGCCAGCCTCGGCTGGCTCTCCCGCCTTCATGTCCCGCGCTTCGACCCGTCCTTCGTGATCCTCGCGACCGAGGCCTCGGTCGAGGCCATTTTCCTGTCCACCTTCGTGCTGATCAGCCAGAACCGGATGAACGCACTCGCCGACAAGCGGGCCGACCTGGATTTGCAGGTCAGCCTGCTCGCCGAGCATGAGGTGACGCGCCTGATCTCCCTCGTGACCGCGATGGCGCAGAAGATGGGAGTCGAGGGGGCGGGCGACCCGGAGCTTGCGGAACTGGCCCAGGATGTCGCCCCGGAGCGCGTCCTGGACGAGATGGAGACGAGCGCCCGGAATGCCTCCGAGGGCGGGCCGTGATGCCCTCCGAAAAGTCCCATGCCCCGGCATCCCATGTCCTCGTCCGCTGGGCGTTCCTGCGCGCCCTGGGCCTGGTCTACTTCTGCGCCTTCGCCTCCCTGTGGCCGCAGATATTGGGGCTGGTCGGCAGCCGGGGCATCCTCCCGGCGCATGATTTCTTGGAGGCCCTCACCGATCAGGCCGGGCCGGACCGATTCCGGCTCGCGCCGACCCTGCTCTGGCTGGACCCGAGCGACCACGCCCTGCGCGGGCTGTGCGTTGCGGGGATGCTGCTGTCCCTGCTGCTGGTCGTCAATGTCCTGCCCGTCCCGACTCTGGCGGGCCTCTGGCTCCTGTACCTGTCCGTCGTCAGCGTCGGACAGGACTTTTTGGGGTTCCAGTGGGACACGCTGCTGCTCGAAACGGGCTTCCTCGCCATCTTCTTCGCTCCGGGGCGCGTTCTGCCGAGTTTCATCAACGAAACGCCTCCCTCGCGGCTGGCGCTCTGGCTCCTGCGCTGGCTGCTGTTCCGCCTGATGTTCGCCTCGGGCGTCGTCAAGCTCGCCTCGGGCGACCCGACGTGGCGGAGCGGCACGGCGCTCGCCTTCCACTACGAGACGCAGCCGCTGCCGACACCACTGGCCTGGCTCCTGCACCTGCTCCCGCTGTCCTTGCAGCGCTTCTCCACCCTGTCCGTCCTGGCCCTGGAACTGGCCGCGCCCTTCCTGATCTTCGGCCCGCGCCGCCTGCGCCTGGCCGGGGCGGGCCTGCTGGCCGCTTTGCAGGTCCTGATCCTGCTGACCGGCAGCTTCGCCTTCTTCAACTATCTGACACTGGCCCTGTGCGTCCTATTGCTGGATGACGCCGCCCTGCGGCGGCTCGTGCCCGGCCGCCTGCGCCGCCGCCTCCCCGCCGGACCGGAAGCCCGCCCCGCGCCGCCGCGCGCCCGGCGCTGGGTCCTCGCCCCCGTCGCGGCCTTCGTCCTGGCCCTCAGCCTGGGGCGGCTCGCCGGCGACTTCGGCCTGCCCTCTCCCGTTCAGCCTCTGGCCGCTTGGTCGGAGCCGCTGCACCTAGTCAACCCGTATGGCCTGTTCGCCGTCATGACCACCTCCCACCCGGTCATCGCCGTCGAGGGCAGCGAAGACGGCCGGACGTGGGTTCCCTATCGCTTCCGCCATCAGCCGCAGGACCCGGACCGGGCACCCCGGTGGGTCGCGCCGTTCCAGCCGCGCCTGGACTGGCAGCTCTGGTTCGCCGCCCTCGGCAGTGCCGATCAAGCCCCCTGGTTCCAGGCCTTCCTGGTACGCCTGCTGCAAGGCTCCCCCGACGTGCTGGGCCTGCTCCAGACGAAGCCCTCCCCCCACGCGCCCCCGCGCTTCGTCCGGGCGACGCTCTATGACTACCGCTTCACGGACTTCCCCACACATCGGGCGACCGGGGCGTGGTGGCGACGCCGCCCGCTCGGGCTTTACTTCCCGCCCGCCTCGCTGCGCCCTTCCCCCTGATCGCCTCCGGGGAGCCAGTCTGTGGCCCGGCCCGCCGCCTGTTCCACAGTAGGCGAATGGGTACGCACAAGCCGGGCCTGGGTAAGAAGGCCGCGTGTTCAAAGCCTGCCTTCCCTGCCTTTTTCCCTTTGCCGCCCTGTGCCTCCTCGCCCCGGCGGCGTCAGCCCAGCGGCCAGCCCGGACCGTGCTGGACATCGAGAACCTGCGCGCCGTGCCGGCGGGGCGACTGCCGAATGATGTCCCCACCTGCCAGGTGCTTGTCGTCGGCGGCGGGCTGGGCGGCGTGGCCGCCGCCGAGGACCTGGCCCGCGCGGGCGTCTCCGTCATCCTGACCGAGCCGACCTCGCACCTCGGCGGGCAGCTCACCGCCCAGGGGCTGGGGACGCCCGACGAGAACAGCTTCATCGAGGACGCCCCCGGACCCGGCACGCCTCACTACCGCGCGCTGCGCGACCAGGTGCGCGACGCCTACGCGCGGACGCCTAATGTCGTGCCCAGCCGGGCGCGCAACGTCGGCGTCTGCTGGGTCAGCCGCGTCTCGGGCGAGCCGGCCGTCTGGGAGCAGGCGATCAAGGACCGGCTCGCGCCGCTGGCCGGGCCGTCCGGCATCCGCGCCATCCTCACGCGCAATCAGCTACTTGCCGTCGCCCGCTACCGCGGCAATGGTCAGGTCTCTTATGCCGACTTCCTGGACCTGGACACGGGCCGCATCACCCGCATCGGCGCGCAGTTCGTCCTGGACGCCACCGAGACCGGCGACGTGCTGCCGCTCGCCGGGTCGCCCTGGACGGTGGGCCAGGAGGCGCGTTCGCTCTACGGCGAGCCGGACGCGCCGCCCGCCCCGCACCCAGAATGGGTACAGAGCCTCACCTACTGCTTCGCCGTCCGCTGGACGCCGCAGGGCGTCCTCCCCCTCGTTGACAGGCCCGCAGAGTACGACCGCTTCAACGCGACCGGCGCTTACTCGCTCGCCTATGACCCGGACGGGCAGGGACCGACCGATTACCGGATGTTCGGCTACGCGCCCGGCGCAGGCGGCCCGTTCTGGAGCTACCGGCGGCTCGTCGCTGCGTCTTCTTTTGTCAACGACCCGCGCTACGCGCAGGACGTGTCGCTGATCAACTGGAGCGGCAACGACTTCCGCGGCGAAAGCTTTATCGGCAAGTCGGCGGAAGAGCAGGTCCGCATCCTGACGCGCGCCAAAGCGTTCGCGCAGGGGTTCTTGTACTGGCTCCAGACCGAGTGCCCGCGCGACGAGGGCGGGGCGGGCTACCCCGAAATGCAGCCCGCCCCGGACGTGCTGGGGGCGGACGGCTTCGCATCGCACCCCTACATCCGCGAGTCGCGTCGCCTGCTGGGACAGGCCACACTGACCGAGAACGCCATGCTCCCGGACCCCGCCGCCCCCGGCGATACTGCCGGCCCGGCACCCTTCGACGCGGCGGGGATCGCCTTCTACCCGATTGACATCCACCCCGCGCTCGGGGAGCCGCCGCTGCTGGCGCGGACGCTGCCCTACCACCTGCCTTTGGGGGCGTTCGTGGCGCGCTCCGGCCCGACGAACGTCCTGCCCGCCGGCAAAGACCTCGGGGCCAGCCGCCTTGCGGCGGCTTCCGCCCGGATCCACCCGGCCGAGTGGCTGTGCGGGGAGATCGCCGCCCACCTCGCCGCCTTCTGCCTGGTGCATGACATCCAGCCGGCCCAGGTGCGGGACACGCCCGCGCTGCTGGCGGCCTTCCAGGCCGGCCTGGAAGCGGACGGCATCCCGACGCGCTGGGCGGAAGTGTCGGCAGGAAACCGCGCCCCCCCCGGCGAAACAGCGCCGTGACGGGAGAAAGGTGGAGGACACTCATGGACCAGGCGAGACAGAATGCGCCGGGGCAACGCCCAGAAGGACAGCGCTCGGACCAGGTGAAGACCTGTCAGATCGGCTACCTGCCCCACGAAACCAAGTTCGCCATGCTCACCGATGCCCCGGCGGGCGCGGCCGTCGTGCGGCGGGCAGCAGACGGCGGGGCCGTTCTTACGGTGAAGGCGGCCCCGCCGGTCCAGGACGCCGACTCGGGCGACGCCGTCAGCGCCATAGACTTCTCCGCGCTGGCCGAGCCGGGGGCCTACTTCCTGGAAGTCCCCGGCGTCGGCCTCAGCGACGAGTTCCAGGTCGGGCCGGACATCTTCGCCCGCCCCTTCCGGCTGGCGATGCGGATGTTCACCGGCCAGCGCTGCGGCACGCCCGTCAGCCTCGCGCCCGACTTCCCCGAGTACCACTACCCCGTCTGCCACACCGCGCCCGCCGAGTTCCACCCGTCCAGCGGGCAGCACGGGCAGTGGGACTGTCAAGGGGGCTGGCACGACGCCGGGGACTATGGCCGCTACACCGTCAACTCGGGCATCACGACGGGGACGCTGCTGTGGGCCCACGAGCTGAACCAGGACAAGCTGCGCGCCGTCGATCTTGACCTGCCCGAGTCGGGAGGGCCGACGCCGGACGTGCTGGCCGAGATCCGCTGGAACGTCGCATGGATGCTGCGGATGCAGGACGGGGACGGCGGCGCGTGGCACAAGGCGACGACCGCCCGGTTCCCCGGCTTCGTCATGCCGCAGGACGATGCAGACCCGGTCCTGATCATCGGGCACGGCGAAGCGCCCTACAAGACGACGGCGGCGACTGCCGACCTCGCCGCCGTCTGCGCCATCGCCGCCCGGCTGTACCGGCCCTTCGATGCGGCCTTCGCCGGCACCTGCCTCCGCACCGCCGAGCGGGCGTGGGGGTGGCTGGCGTCAACGCCCGACCACAACTTCAACGACAACCCGCCCGGCATCGCCACCGGCGGCTACGGCGACGATGACGCGCGCGACGAGCGGCTGTGGGCCGCCTCCGAACTGTTCCGGACGACGGGGGAGGGGAAGTACGAGGGGTATTTCCTAAGCCATTACGGCGCATGGCGGCCCGCGCTGAACGCCGAGTCACCCCCGAGCTGGCCGGACGTGTCCGCGCTCGCGATGTTTTCCTATGCCCTGACCGAAGGGGCGGACGCAGCCGCAGTCGCCCGGATCAGGGCGGACGCCATCGCCGTCGCCGACGCCATCGCCGCCCGGTCGCAGGACAGCGGCTACCGCGTTCCTCTGACCAGCCAAGACTACATCTGGGGCAGCAACGCCGTCGTCGCAAACTACGCGCTCGTGCTGCTCTTCGCGGGCCGCTTCACGCCCAAGGCGGAGTACCGGAACGCCGCCCTGGACGCCCTGCATTATCTGCTGGGACGCAACACGTTCGGCATCAGCTTCGTCACCCAGGTCGGCTGCCGGTGGCCGATGCACCCGCACCACCGGCCCAGCGGCGCGGACGGGGTTGAGCAGCCCTGGCCGGGGATGCTGGTCGGCGGCCCCAACGCCGAGGGCCGGACGCCGCCCGCGCGGCAGTGGGCGGACGAGGAAGGCAGCTACACCACCAACGAGGTCGCGATCAACTGGAACGCCCCCCTCGTGTTCCTCTTGGCCCACTTCTTGCCCTGACCCGTCAGGCCCAGGCCGGCCCGAACACCTCAGCCAGCAGCTCATACGACCGCACCCGCTCCGCGTGACCATGCGTGATCGTCGTCACCATGACCTCATCGGCGTCCGTCTCCCCGGCCAGGCGGCATATCTGCGCGCGGACCGCCTCCGGGTCCCCCAAAATCAGCCGCCGCCGCGTCTCCCGCACCTGGACCCGGTCGGCGAACGTGTAGGGGTACGCCCGCGCCTCGTCGGACGTCGGGAACGGGGCCGGATTGCCGCGCCGCAGCCGCAGCCAGGCCAGGTCCAGGGAGGGTGCCAGCGCCTCCGCCTGCTCCGCCGTGTCGGCGCAGATCACCGAGGCCGTGACGATGGCCTGGGGCGTCGTGAGATGCTGCGAAGGGCGGAAGTTCTCGCGGTAGGCCCGCATCGCCTCGGCTGCGCCGTCCGGGTTGATGTGGTGGGCGAAGACGAACCCCAGCCCGCGTTGCCCCGCCAGGCGCGCGCTGTAGTCGCTCGACCCGAGCAGCCAGACGGGCGGGAGGGGGACGCCCGCCGGCACGGCGGCGACGGACCGGAAGGGATGGTCCTCCCCGAACCCGCCGCCCGCGAACGCGAACAGGTCATCAAGCTGCTGCGGCAGGTCATCCGCCCCCGCCCCGCCCGACGACCGCCGCAGGGCCGCCGCCGTGCGCGGGTCGGTCCCCGCCGCCCGCCCGATGCCGAGGTCTATCCGGCCCGGAAAGAGCGCCTCCAGAGTCAGGAACGATTCGGCCACTTTGAGGGGCGCGTGGTTCGGCAGCATAACCCCGCCCGACCCGACGCGCATCCGCGCCGTCTCGCGCGCCACCTGCCCGATCAGGATCTCCGGCGAAGAACCGGCGATGCCGGACATGTTGTGATGTTCCGCCAGCCAGTAGCGGGTGTAGCCCAGAGCGTCCGCCCGGTGGGCCAAATCAAGCGTGTTTCGCAGAGCCTGCGCCGCCGTCATGCCGGAAGAGACGGGGGCCAGGTCGAGGACGGAAAGTGAGAGTGCCATGTATCAAGAACCCCGGCGGGGCGGGGGAGGGTTCCTGCGGTTCACAGGCGTGGGGAATCAAAGAGCCTCGCCCGACTGGTCAGTCCCGGCGTTAAACCGCCGGTCTACTCGGATGGGCCGCCCACTTCGGGGCTTCTGAAGGAGCAAGACACGAGAGTAGGGCAGCAGGAGGGGCGAAGGAAGAGGAAAGGGTGAGGCAAGCAGTGCCTTTTTGTGGCCAGATCAACGTCGTCCAGCGGCAACGTCCGAAGCCCCGAAGGGGCGGCCCACCGGCGAAGCCGGCAGTAGACCGGCCCTTCAGGGCCGGGACGATGCTGGGCCGGATTGCGCCAATACAGGAGGCCCAACAAGTGCCCGTGGCGATCGCTCCCGGCGCTGATGCGGCGTCATGGGCCTGAGCGATGAACGAGGCCGCACGGCGCCGCGTCTCCGGGTCAGGTGCCGCACCGTCCGGTCCCACCCCAGTTCGCTCTATCTGCCGCAAGGTGTTCTCGATCCCGCTTATGGCCTCGCCTCCTGGAGAATCGTGTCGAACCGCTCATAGTCGCAGCCGCAGGTGGCCGCCGACTCGCCGCAGACGGGGCACTGCTCCGCAATGCATCCCCGCGCGTGGTACTGGCGCGCCACAGCATCGCAGCAAGGGCAGGGGGCGTCCTGCGCCCCGCTCACCCCGTCCTCCTCGCCGTACCGGATACGCGGGTAGGCCCGTCCCCGGCAGACGTAGCCCGGCTCCGGGGGCGGCGGCCAGACATTCGGCGGGGCCGCAACGATGCTACGCCGCGTATCGGGGCCGAAGAGGTGACGCCAGCCATCCCGCAGCATCGTCCCGACCATGTACACCAGCAGGACGCAGAGGGCCAGGAACGTCAGGACGATGAAGCAGCCCACGGCAAGTGCGAGCGAGTGCATCATTTCAGTGCATCATTTCAGTGCATCATTTCGAGGGAGAGAAACGGGTGCTGAGTGTGCGGGAGGTTTTCAGCAGCCAGCCGGAGCCGCTCCGTACCCACAGATCACGGTCGGTGTCGCCGCCCGTGAACTCAGTTCTCTTCCCGCCCACCACCACCATCAGCGAGTTCCGGCTGCTGGTGTCCACGGTCGCGCCCGACGCCCCGAAACTGATGCGCGTGATGGTCGTGTGGGACGTCACCTGCGCGGGGCTTGCCAGGATTTTGGCCATGCCTTTGCGCGTCTGCTCCCTGTCATGGCTCGGCTTACGGCTGCCGGGGTCGTACTGCTGGTAATCGGGACTCAGGAAGGCGACGAACCTGTCCGCGTCTTTCCTGGCTACCGCCTGATCCATCTTCCGGTAGGCGCTCTGGATGAAAGCCTTGTCTCTGGCGGGGCTGTCCGCCAAAGTAGGGGTTGAAAGGCAGACGAGCGAAGCCAGGGCCAGGCTCCCGCCCAAGATCGCGACCAGGTCTCCGCGCGGCGTGTCCGTTTTTCCATTCATGGGGCTATCTTTCTCCGGTTTCGCGGCGGTCATACGGAGGAGCCGCCGCGCCCTGATTCGCCCTCGCCGCCGCCTTTTCCTGCCCCCCCACGGGAGGAGACGCCGATACTTCCGGTGCGGATGGCTTTCCATTGGCTCACGAAAATGCGCCATTTATGAGACGATCAGAACAGCCTTCCAGGCAGGTAAGGGAAACCTTTTGCCCTGGACAGTCGCAGGGCGGCAGCCTCCGCCCTCGATCTGCAGGCATGTGGGGAGAAAGGCTTGTCAGAGCGCCACTTGACTTACTGCTCATTGTATGATATACTATCCTCACGTTGCCGAAGTCGACGGCAACAAAATAGGCAGCGTACCAGAGAGCGGCGATCCCAGGGGTCGGCGCTTTTTTGCTGTCTCAGCCCGGTCGCCGCCGGAAAGCCGGGGAGAAACAGGTTCTCCCCCGCCGTGCTTCAGGCCCTGTCCGGGAGCTGCGTATATTCCGGGAAGTTGCCGTAGAGCTTTTCGCCGGGTTCCCCCTGGGTGACGGCCAGGACCAGGTAGCGCCCGCCGACGAAGCAGCCCTTCTAGGACTGCCCGATGCCGCCGAAGACCTCTTCCCGGTCGCCCCGGCTCCGCACGGCGTTGATCCCGATCTTGAAGCCCCGTAACTGGTCGGCGATCTGCCGGGCCACCTGCGGGTCGTCGCACGCGATCGAGGAGACCAGGGAGCCGTTCGACACGTTCATCTCGGAGATCAGCTCCTCGACGTGGTCCACGACGACAATCGAGTCGATCGGCCCGAACGGCTCATTTTGCCGCCGACGAAGGCGAGGCAGTCCACGAACTCGTTCCGCACCAGGGCCTCACTGAGCTGGCCGCCCGACCCGCTGACCAGCGAGACCGGCAGGCCCGCCCGCCGGGCGATGGCGTGGGCCAGCGTCAGTGCGTACAGCCCGCCGTCGGTCGGGGTCTGGGAGATCGAGGCGTTCCCGGCCAGCACCTGGACCAGGACGGCATGCATGAGTACGGACATGGGGTAATTCCAGGACGCGATGTTCGAGATCAGCCCCAGGGGCCGCCGCCGCCCCAGCATGGCCTCGATGTTCTCGATGTACCCGATGTACCATTCGACCCCGCTGATGCAGCGGTCGATGTCCATCAGCGCCTGGGCGTGGGGCTGGCCGATCTCCCAGACCAGGAGCAGGGCGATCAGCTCCCGCTGCCCGCGCAGTCCGTCCAGACAGAGCGAGACGCGGCGCTTGCGCTCGTCCAGGTCTATGGAGGCCCAGGCCGAGGCTTCCGACTTGGCATACTGGACCGCGCCGCGCGCCGTCTGCAAATCCAGCATGGGGATCTGACCGAGGCTGCGGCCATCCGCGGCCGACTCGTAGTGGCGGCCTGCGCCGGGATTCGACCAGTCGCCTTCGAGCAGGTTGAGTACATGGCCGTCCGAGGTGAAGGCCTCCGGCAGCTGTGCCGCCGTGTCTTGCAGGACTTTGCTCCAGTCCGCGCTGGGGGAAATATGTAGCATACATGCTCCCTCCTGCGGGGCAGGGGATGATTGTACCCATCCACACAGCGTTTGGGGCCTCTTTTGGGGGCGCGTCCCGCCGTGTTTACAGCAATAATCGCCACAGCCACTGTCAGCGGGGCGGCGCGGCGGGCGAGCCTGCTTCAGCGCCTCGCGCGGCGGTGGGACATGGTCGGGGTGCTGGCCCTGATGGGGTCGAGCGCCGCCTACGGCGTCTTCGCCCTGGCCCAAGTTGGCCTGTAGACACACGGCAGGTTCACGACGACGGCCCGGCCTCAATGTTGAGGCCGGGCCGTTCTCTTGCGTGACGCCGACTACCCGACGAACTTGACCAGGTTCATGAAGATCGGGGTGCCGTCCCCGCCCAGCATCGGCTTCCACCCGGCCGGGGCGGCGTTGACGACCGAGTCGCGGTCCGCATCCAGCAGGCCGTAGAAGACCTCGGAGATGATCCGGCCGGCCACCCACCCGAGCTGCGTCTGCGCGCCGGCCCCGTTCAGCATCTGCGTTTCGGAGAACTCATGGTCCATGCCGTATTGGGCGTCGTCAACGATGGGGGCCTGCGCTTCGGCCAGGATGTAGAACCAGAGGGGGGTGTCCTCCTGGAGTTCCGGGGCGATGGGGACGAACTTGAAGAAGTTGACGATCTCGCCGGTTTCGTCCTTCTTTTTCCCCATGAACTTCCGAATGACAAGCTGCTCCGGAGTCAGCGTCGCCGCCCCCTCCAGCCCCCTAGCCCGGAGGGCGCAGGCGATCTCCTGTCCGCCCTGCACACGGTATTTGTTGCCGCGCAGCAGGTTGAGCAGGGCCAGAGAGGGGCGGGTCGGGGTCATCGGCGGGTCGGGCAGGCGGGGCATCGGGGGCAGGTGATTCGGCGCGATCGCGAGGTCGATCTCTTTGAGGATGCCGCCCTTCACCCCGCTGGTCGGCAGGATGTTCAGGGGCAGCGCGCCGAGCGGGTCCACGATGTTGGTGTCGAGCTTGTAGGCGTATTGCAGGGGCACGTCCAAGCCGGGGACGTCCTCCCCGGCGACGCGCGGACCCTGGCCCGTGGGGAGCCCAGGCCCGGCTTCGGGGAAGAAGCGCCGGAAGTCGTCAATGGCGAGGGCGGCGGGCAGGGGCTTGAACCCCAGCAGGCTGGGGGAGTCGGGGAGGTCCGGGCTGCCCGCGAAGATGTCGAGCATCGTCCCCCCGTTCACGCGGTACCCCTGCCGCACCCCCGAATGCCCATAACGGTACGCGGCGACCACGAACTCGCGGGGCAGGTTGTGGCGCTTGTCACGGGTGTAGAGGGCGTACAGCAGTTCCCGCTCCTGGGGGGAGGCCGCTGTTTCCAGGTCCCGCCGGACGTCCTCCCGCACGATGCGCGGCAGGAAGTCGTTGACCACCAGGGTCTGGTAGGTCCAGCACACCTCGTTCCGGGCTTTATTGAAGAGGGCAGTCCCCGTCAGGGCCGGGTCGGCGGCGTGGAGCGCATTGACGACAGCGTTGTGGTAGCGGACGAAGAGGAGTTGGATCTGGCCGACGAGGACGTTCTCGTCGTTGCGCTTGTCGCCGATGATCGCCCGCCCGTTCGGGCTGCGGAGCAGGTCCTGCGCGGCCTGATCGGTGTTCAGCCCCGCCATGCCGGTCTCGTCCGTGTCCCCGTTCTTGAACAGCAGGGAGGCCCCGTCGGACTTGTACAGGAACGGCATCGCGTCCGGCCCGTCGCCGTAGAGGGAGTCGAGATCGAAGCGGGGCGTCCGCAGGTTGGTGGGCATGCGGCTTTCGGGGTGGTCGTCCGGCGGGTTCAGGTCCGCCGTGTTCAGAGACGAGGTGTTGTCGAAGGTCAGGTCGTGGTCCACGAACTGGCCGAAATAAGTGTAACCGGCGGGCACCCACAAGTTCTCCTCGGGGTCCGCGCCGTCGTGGACCCCATCCGGCTCGCTCTTCATCGCGTCAGCGAGGTCCATGAGCAGGTCTATGGGATAGCCCTCCTCGCGCAGTGGGAGCAGTTTGGTGAACTGCTGCTCGTGGGTCCCCACGGAACCATGACCTGAATGTTTCAAAGCGTTGCTCCTTTAATTGGCTCACCCTGTTGTGGCCGATTGTGCTGGTGATGAGGCTGGCGTGATGAGACTGTGCCGAAACGACGGGGTGATTATGACGCCTGGATGTTGAAGCTCTTGTGACGGAAACCGCACATGTGCTGTGACATAGATCACAGGACCGCCATCAGTGATGTTCGAATGGGAGAGATCCGGCCAAGGGTGAACGCTCTTCACTGGGACAAGAAACCAAGGTCAGTGCAGAGCCGAGAGTAAGCCGATGAAACATGATAACACGATTTTCGGGAGAAATCAAGCATTTATGGTGATGATCGCGAAACTTCTTTTCACCAAACCGACATAGGCCCCACCACGGCGCGCGGAGTGACAAAGTTCACACGCTGGGTGTGACGCCCGCCCCGGCCGCCTCCCTCGTCCCCATCTATAATACCCTCATCAACGACATTGAAGCGGACGGTAACACGGGGGACACGACCATGCAGCAGGCCATCTACAACAGCATCAACAGCAACGGCATCAGCATCCAGGCGGCGAACACGGGTGCCCCCAAGGCGTCCGGCCTGCGGAGGTGGGTGGCTCGGCGGTGGGACATGGTCGGCGTGATGGCCTTGATGGGGACGAGCGCCGCTTACGGCGTCTTCGCCCTGGCCCACGTTGGCCTGTAAATGTCGGCAGGTGAGCAAACACGAGAACGGCCCGGCCTCAATGTTGAGGCCGAGCCGTTTTCCCGTGTCATGCCGGAACACTCAGGCGGCGAGGGCCTGCGCGTCGGAAGGCTGGGCGGGGACGAAGCGGACCTCGACGCGGCGGTGCAGGGCGGCGGCGATGCGCTCCAGCACGGCGAGGGAGTGCCCGTCATAGTCGCCGTCTTCCAGGCGGGAGATGGCGGACTGCGTGGTCCCGGCGAGGCGGGCGAGCTGAGTCTGGGTGAGGCCGGCTGCCTGGCGGGCGTCATGGATCGCCTGCGCGGCCTGGGACTTCACCCGCTCCTGGGCGCGCAGCGCGGAGTAGCCGGGATCATCGCCGAACTCGATGTCCAGGATCTCGGCGGCGTCACTAGTGGTATGGCTCATTTCGGCCTTACACTTCCCCAGACCCATCTACGTCATAATTCCCTCGAACAGATGCCGCACCCATCTTCCATCCTCCCAATCTTCATGGTAGACAATGATATTGAGTGTAGGGCAGAGCCGTGACTGCGATCTGGTTTCTGCTGCTCTATAGGAAAGAAGCAAATGGGCAAGAGCAGTTGAACGTGTGATACCGCCGAACCCCGAGCCGACTATCGGAATATACAAATCACCGCGGATTGGAGCGGCCTCAATGTTTTTCCACATCGCATTCAATGCAGATGCCAATACCTCTTCTGTGAGAGTGGCAACAAACCGTCCCCCAAACTTCTCCACATGCGTCAGCGACAGCATGGCAATTGGCCCCTGTTCGGTTTCAACATGAACCAGAGAGCCAGGTGAGTAAGGATCTTGGCGTCCGGGCTTTTCGAGTGTCTGCTGATTTGAAGCAACCGTCAGTCCACTTTTGCCGATCTCCTTGTCCAGATCAGCGTCAAACTTGACTGACTGATCACGATGCGTAAACATGGCCAGACGTTTGCCTAAAGTGGAACGCTCGTCTACAATCGTCTCTTCGGAGGTTGTATCAAGATAGACGTTCGCAGAGAGCAGGAGAGCATTATTTTTGTCAACATAATCTAGAATATCCCCCTTCTTGATGTGAACTGCTGAGTTCTTCAACTTCAAGGAAAATACTTCGGGGTTGCGGTGGCCTAACGCCTTAATTTGATCACTGATCTGAGTGGCTGCTGGTCCGAGCGCTGCTGACAGATTGCCGTCATTGCGCTCTTTTGAATACCTCGCTGTAGCTACCCCAGCTAAGTCACTTGGCAACTTCAGGTCCCGCGAATCAGTGGTGAGAATGAAGGTACGAGTCCGCCCCAATACGCCCATAAACAGGCCGAGTTCAAACAGAACATTGTCTCGTGGGGCGTTACTTTGTACGCCACGGGAATCTATCAGGTCATCCGGCGTTAGAACCAAAACGGCGAAATCAAATTTCGGGGCAGCATCAACGAGAGTTTCAAGTGTGCCGACACCAAGACCGAAGACGCCTTGATGCCACACGGTTGCTTCTGCATAGGACGTCAGCGATGTCTGAAGTTTCATCGCGACTTCGACGCCTTCAGATGAAGACCCTATAAAAACCGATGGCTTTGACATATGCTCCGCTTCCCGATGTTAAACCAGACTAATATGTGTAAAGTTAAGCCAGATTGAAAGATAAGAAAGTTGTAATTATGTGGCAGCCAAAGCCTCGTCGCGCGTTTAGGCTACCACCTGCATGCCACTCGCTGATGTTCGGCTCCGGCGGCTTTCAGGAGGCGCACTTTGCAGTGGTGTGAATAGCATATCAGGTTTTGGGGACACTGTCAAGCAGAGGGCTAATCATACAAGAGGCCAGTCACCTTCTGTTCCCACCCTCAGTAGTGTATAATGCAGTTACAAAGACCGGCCCGGAGCCGGCCGCGAAGCCGTGGCGGGGCGGCAGACTGTGAGGGCGGATGAACCTGAGAAATGACGGATACCGGAAGATCATCTACCCGCTGCTGTGTTTGGGTGCGTCCTTCTCCGCCTACAGCCACTACAAGCAGGGCCACGCGGTCACGCTCCACGTCGTCTTCCCCCTGATCATGGCCCTGGCCTGCCTGTTCCTGTCGGTCGTCTACTGGCTGCCGCAGCGCGGCAAGCACTGACGAACGACATTTCCTGAAAACGCGAGGAGGCGGATTTGGAACTGATGAGGCTGAGACTGAAACGCATCGGCGGCCTTTGGGCCGTTCTCGGCATGGCGCTGGCCGCAACCCATGGGCCGGGACGCGCCGCGCCCCCGGATCCCGCCCCCGGCGCACAGCCCGCCTTCCGGGCGGAACAGTTCGCCGAGTTCGTGGGCATCAGCGGCGGCCCGCTCCAGTTCCACGTCATCGCCGACGGGCCGTATGCGGGCGCGGGAAAGACCTATGACCCGCAGGCCTTCTATGACCTGGGCGTCCGGTACTACCGCGCGGGCCTGTTCAACGACCTCACCCTGCCAAACCAGCCCGACCAGGTGAAGGCGGCCTGGGACAAGTACGGCGTCCGCCCGATGCTGCTGGTTGACCCCGGCAAGACCAAAACCCCCGAAGACGTTCTGGCGAAGCTGCGGCGGTACGCGCCCGGCTCGGTCGGCGAGATCGAGGGGCCGAACGAGGTCAACAACAAGTTCCCGCCCCAGGACCTCAACATCAAGTACAAAGGCAAGACCGACGAGGCGGGCGGCGCGGCCTACATGGACGACCTCTACGCGGCGGTCAAGGCCGACCCGATCACGCGCGCCATCCCCGTCGTCGCCTACACGGCCATCTTCACCGACTACCACCTCGCCCGCCCTTACGCCGGGTTCGACTACGCCAACATGCACTCGTACCAAGGCTATGACGTGCCCTCGTCCAGCCTGCTGATGAACGAAACCCGCTTCAACAACGTCCTGCCCTCGGGTGCGGCCATCAAGCCGTTCGTCCCGACCGAGTGCGGCTACAACGTCCAGCCGGACCGCTCCAACGGCACCAACAACACCGGCTCACTGCGCGCCCAGGCGCTCAACATCCCCATGCTGCTGGCCGAATACTTCCGGCATGGCATCCGGCGGGCGTACCTGTTCTCGCTGGGGAACGCCGACGGCTACGGGCTGCTGGAAGACGACCTGACCACCAAGCGGCCCGCCTACTTCGCCCTCAAGAATTTCCTGGCGACGATCAAAGACTCCGATTGGGACCCCAAAACGCATCGTTGGGTGGGCGGCGACTTCGCCCCCCGCGCCCTGCTGTTCGGCCTCGACGGTGCCCCGCCGACCGTCCACACCCTGACGCTCCAGAAGAAGGACGGGGAGTACCTGCTGCTGGTCTGGAACGAGGTCCGCAACTTCGACCAGGACGCGCACCGAGACATCGTGAACGCCCCCGTCCCGGTCACATTGCGCCTGCAAACGCCGGTGGGCACGTCGGCGATGGTGCTGACGCAGAACGCGGCAGGCGGCTATGACACCCAGAAGCTGGCCCTCAGCCACGGGACGCTTGTCCTGCAAGTGCCCGCCTCGGTCATGATCGTGCGCCTGACGCCGCGCCCCGCCGCCCTCCGGCCCCAGCCCGCCGCGCCGCGCGCCCTGCACGGGACGGCGACCGAGAACGCCATCCATCTGACCTGGTCCGCCCCCGTCGAGCCGATCGGCCTCCCCTCCGGCACCGGTCCCGCCGGGTACTTCGTCTTCCGCAATGGCGGGTTTCTGACGGCCACGCGCGGCCTGTCCTACGACGACGCCTCGGCCTGGGTGCGGCCCGGCCTGGGCTACACCTACTCCGTCCAGGCCTACGACCGCGCGGGCGGCCTGTCGCCGCGCGTTCGGGCCGTCGTCGTGACGCCGGACCGCCGGCCCGACCTCGTCTGCACCGACGTTGAGGTTCCCACGGTCAAGACAGGCGACGCCGTCGCCTTCCGGGCGACTTTGAAGAACATCGGGGACGGGGCGACCCCGAACGACACCGCCGCCGCCCTCACCTTCTTCGTTGACGGCAGGTACACGAGCTACGTCACCACGGACGGCACCCCGCTCGCGCCGGGCGAGTCGCGCGTCCTGACCGCGAGCGGCGGCGGGGTGAACGGCAAGTGGATCGCGACGCCCGGCGCGCACCTCCTGCGCGTCCAGGTGGATGACACCGACCGCGTGCCCAGCGAGCGCAGCAAGGAGAACAACACCGTAGACCGCAGCCTGCCGGTGGACGTGCGGGCGGCGGGCGAGCTGCTCGGGGCCGCCGACCCCGCACCCGGCCAGGCCGACCTGACGGCGGAAGGCACGATGGACTGGGTGCATTGGGGGCAGGGGGGCAAAGAGGCGATTAATCGCAAGGCAAGCGGCGGGAACAAGATCAGCGTGCTGGCCGACATCGGGACCGGCTACCGGGACGCGACGGTCGGGGAGGGCATGAGCGTTCGATGGAGCGACGGCAGCCCGACCGCCCATGTGGACGACTCCCATGCGGGCCTGTGGCTCAACGGCGTCGGCCACGGCTACCACTTCACCGCCCCCGCCGGCACCGAGGAACACGTCCTGCGCGTCTACGTCGGCGGCATCGAGGGGGCGGGCTGCACCCTCACCGCCCATCTCTCCGACGGCTCCGCGCCGGACTACGTCAGCCCCACCTTCAACGGCAACCTGTCCAACCCATGGTCCCCCGTGCCGGGCGGCTTTTCGGGCGTCTACACCCTCCGCTACCGCGCCGCCACTCCGGGCCAGACGCTCACCGTCACCTGGACCCTGGCGACCGAGCCGAACCGGTTTCTGGGCCAGGCCCGGCTGCAAGCGGCCACGCTGAGGTGAGAACTACCGCCGCACCGGAATGGGCCGATGTTACGCAAGGGCTTTGTTGCACAACTGCGGTCCATGCGCTGAAGCGCACGGCTACACGGCGCGGACGCCAAGAATCTACCGCTTCGCGGGGATCGGCAGGACACTCCGAGTCCCGCGAAGCGGCACTTCCTGGCCGAAGGCCGTCTAGCCGTGCCTTTCAAGGCATGGCCCTGCATGATACGGAAGCCTTAACTGAAGTGACGTGTGATGAAGAAGCAGTATGGAAGCGTTGTCATGGCGGCGATCCATGAGAGGGCGGGGGACCCCGCCCCTACACATTCCGCAAGACGCCCTCCGCCCGAGCCTCACGCAGCGCGGTCGCCCGCCCGATGGCCGCGAACACGAGGAGGACCGCCCCGGTGTACTACGCGCCGAAGCTGAACGCGCTCGGCCCGTGCTGCGCGATCACCACCCCCGCCCCGACCAGGAGCGCCCCGAGTGCCCAAAACATCCGCATGCCGTAGAGGAACACGAACGGAAGGTAGTGCGCCCCCAGGAGGATCATCAGGGCCGGATAGAACAGTGCGGGCCGGTACAGGCAGACCGGCAGCAGCAGCGGCATCGAGAGCGGCAGGACGAAGGCCACCTGCATGCTCAGGCCCCGCAGCAGGTTGTCCGCGCTCAGGGGGACCTTCCGGCCGGACGCGCGGACAAGAAGTTCGGTGGGGGGGAAGATGAAGAAGCCATCCACCACCAGGGCCGTGATTGCCGCCCGTGGGCTGACCCAGACCGCCAGGGCGGCGGACAGGAGCCACAGCAGGCCGGAGACGAGCTGCCCGTAGAAGCCGCCCACATAGCGGACCCCCGTTTCCCGCTGCGCGTCAGTGATTTGCATTGTGACCCTCGATTATTCGTCCTTCTCCTGTCGAGGCTTGTTGGCGTCGGTCGCCGCGCCATACCGGCAGACAGCCGCCCCCCTAGTAGCACACGATCGGCTGGCCTTCCTCGATGGCCGCGTAAACTACTTCCAAAAGGTCGCGCAGGAAGTCCACCAATCGCGCCAGGGTGTCCGGGTTCAGGCCGGGCTTGGGCACCATCCCGATGAATTCCAGTTCCGCCTTCAGCTCCTCGGCCTCCGCCGGCGTCAGCCAGTATTTGCCGATGCCGGGACGGAGGACGGTGAACAGCAGGGGGAAGGCGGTGTCTTCCTCGTGTTCCATAAGGGGCTTGAGTCGCCAGCCAGAATGGCCCGCTCGACGCATTTGCAGTAGACGATGATGTTCAGCGACATCAGAGATGCCTTTCGATCACGCTGACGGCCGGCCAGGTAGTGTGGCGGCCTACCCTGCTCTGTGACGAGTCATCGCAGCGCCAGTCATCGCAGCCGCCAGTTGATCTTGTCCTTCTTGAAGAGGCACAGGCCGCACCGGACGCAGCAGCCCCGCCCGTAAGCCGCACCGGGCCGCGCGGGCAGCGGCCTACCCCGATACAGCCCACCGCAACGCGGGCAGCGGAACCTGTCCATGTAGATCAGGGCGGCGGACGGGGGCACGAGGCTGACCATAGCCCACCATGTGTGCCGGGCGGCGTCGCCGAGGCTGACCACGAGAACGATCATCGCCGGCAAGCTCAGGAAGACCAAAAGGAGACGACGCCGGAAGTCCTTTTGGGCCGATTGGCATGCGTCCGGGCCGGCCTTGTCTCTCATATTGGATGCCGTTTACGACCTATGAGTCGGCCCCACAGGAACTTGACCAGCCAGGGCACGAGTAGGAACACTAGGGCGAACAGCGACAGGAGCAGGACGGGCGGCACGAACACGAGGTCGTCAAGCAGGAGCCAGAACCGGATCGCCTCCCAGGGGTGGCCCCGGCTCAGGCCGCGCCGCAGGCTTCGGAAGGCCGCTTCGTCCGTGACCCGGATGTGGAAGTAGCGGGTGTGCCTGGCTGGGTCATGCCGAGCTTCATAGTCGTAGGGCGAGCCGGGCGTCTGGTGGAGCCTCAGATACCGGCTGATGCCCAGCAGGGCCGCCACGTCCAGCCCGAAGACCAGCAGCGAGCCGACGAGGACAATCCCGGCATAGCCGGGGTGCAGGACCGTTAGGAGCAGAGGGAAGGCGGGCGGGGCCGGGGCGGCGATGAGGATGCCGCAAGGCAGCAGCACGAACAGGCAGAAGCGCGGCAGCAGGATGTTCAGCCCCAGCCCGCTTGTGAGTTCATTCCGCCGGCTCATGTCCTGCTCCCATTCCAGCTTCTGCCCCTGTCCCCACAAGCCATTCCTCACGCAGAAGGGCGTACAGGTACTCATCATGCCACAGCCCGTTCCTGCACTGGCTCTGGCGCAGGTGCCCCTCGCGGCGCATCCCGAGCCGCTCCATCAGCCGGAACGAGGCGGCGTTGCGCGTGTCACAGCCCGAAGTGACGCGGTGCAGCCCGAGGCCCTGGAAGGCGTGAACGAGCAGGGCCTTTGCCGCTTCGGTCGCGTAGCCTTGCCCCTGGTACTCCGGGTGGAAGGACCACCCGACATTGCCCGCGCTCACCTTCCGCGCCTCGACGTAGATGCCGACCTCACCGATCATTCGGCCCCCGTCCCTCAGCGCGACGGCGAACATGACCCAGCCGCCCTCCTCACCGAGTTCAAGCGCCGCCTGCTTGGCAAGGAAGGCCGCCGCCTTGTCTTCGGTCAACGGCTCGACTGGCTGATACTTCAGGTTCTCCGGGTGAGTCTGGTAGGCCAAAAAGTCGCGCAGATCGGCCTCCGAGGGGCGGCGGATGACCAGCCTCTCCGTGGTAACAGTTTCCATGCCGTCTTGTACCCTCAACCCAAGTCAGCGGCCCGGCGTACCGGCCGGTGTCGGGACCGCCCGCCAGCCCGGTTTGACTGGGCGGCCGTCGGCGTTCATGACAAAGCCGACATCCCGCGACCAAAGCCGCCCCGTCTGCGTGTCCAGGAAATAGACTTCCCCCTGCGTCGCCGCGATGCCGTACCGCCCGGCCGACGCGGGCGGCGGGGCGGGGGCGGCCTGCGCCGTGGCGGGGCGCGAGAGCAGCCACCCCAGGCCGCTCCCAAGAGCGGCCAGGAGGCTCAGGCACAGCAGGCCGGTCAAAAGGCGGCCCTTCGTCTTCTCTTTCATCGTTCTTTCCTTGTCGTCAGGCTGGAATGTTGGAGCGGGCGAGGAGACGCCGTTCGTAGACGTACTGCACCCAACGCAGGACGGCGCTCACCACGAGAAGGGCCGTCGCGCCGACCACGAACGACGGCCACGGATGGCCTTGGGACCCGTAAGACTGGAACCCGACCCACAAAACCACGACTGCGGTGTCGTACCACGGCCAGCAGTGCAGCATCAGCCAGACCACCCCGAACCCCATGGGGAGGAAGAGGATGGCGAAAGGGATGGCAAAGGCGGTTGTTCCTGCGTGCGGGAACAATGACGCAATCGCAAGGGCGACTAAGACGCTGGCAGCTATCCAAACAATGCACGTCGCCACCAATATCAAAAGGGCGGCGGCGAGGGAGAAGGCAGCAGCGGCGCGAGCGGCGAGGACGCTGAAGGCTCCAGGTCTCTTCGTGTTCTGCGGGATCAACATGCTGTCCCCCGATCATGCCGCGTCGCTCATCACGATTTTGTCGTAGAACTACTGCTCACTGCCGTCGTGACGGTGTGGGTGGCCGCGTTGATACTGGCCTTGACACCGGCCGAAGCCGTTCCCCGGCGGCGCGTGGCCGCGAAACGGAAGGCCTGGAGCTTTCCATCCGGGCCGTAGGACTGCTGGTTGGTTGTGACCTTGTACCCAAGACCCTCGTAGTAGGCGACGTAGGCGGCGAGGTTCTTGGCCGTAGACGTTTCACTGATCGCCGGGGGCTTCGGGACGGCGGGAGTCGCAGGCGGCGCACCGGCCGCCAGGCGGCAGCCGCTCAGGACGAGAAGCGCGGGGACGAGCGGGACGGCGGCGGGCATTCGCATCATGGGGGCCTTTCCAAGATAGATCGTCAGCGCGCGGCCTGCGCTTCCAGTTGCTCGATCCGCCTCTGAAGGTCGCGGACCTGCTTTTGACCGGCAACCTGGGCTGCCGCCGCCATGTAGAAGGCCATCGGCAGGAAGCAGACGAAGGTGCCGAGGCCCGCGTCAAGCGAGTGCGGCTTCAGCCCGAAGAAGCTGATCATGACGGAGGCGCTCATGAGAGCGGCAAAGAGCGGGGCGACCCAGAAGGGTCCGACGAGTTTGGAGAGCACGAGTGGGATTCCTTGTTTCGCAGAAGATTGCCCGGCGTTAAACCGCCGGTCTACACGGATGGGCCGCCCCTTCGGGGCTTCGGACGACGCTGCCGGGCAGCCTTATTCGGGCTTCGTAGGGGCACCGCTTGCCGCGCCCTCCTGATGTTCCGCACCCCTACGAGGCCCTGATGACGTGATCCGGCAGCAACATCCGAACAATGCCATCCGAAGCCCCGAAGGGGCGGCCCGCCGGCGCAGCCGGGAGTAGACCGGCCCTTCAGGGCCGGGACGGATGCGCCGGGACTAATGCGCCGGGGCTTCCTGCAACGCCCATCCATTGTCTCTAACCCTGTCTCTGACACGCAGCGCGCGGAAAGGTTGCGTCCCGAGGCCGGGTCAGCCGGTGACTTCCCCATACCGCGCCAGCACACCCGTCCCTAATGCCCGGTACGCCTCGATGCGCGCGTCGGCGGAGGGATAGGCCGGGTCCGGGACGCCCGCGCCGTCCACGAAGCCCGGCAGGCCGAGGAGCCTTGAATACTGGTGGGCGGCGAGGACGCAGGCACCCTCCCAGAAGATGTCCTGGACGTCCTCGGGGACCGGCGCACCGCCCAGGCAGGTCGGCGCGAGGGGGAGCAGGTCCAGGGTGTTATGTTCCGTGCCCGCCGTCACGAACAGGCCCGCCCGGCGCATGGCGTGGACGTAGCGGGACAAAGTTGCGGGCGAGTTGCGGGTCGGGACGAACTCGGCACAGACGATGTTTCGCGCCAGGAGGTCGGCGGTCAGGGCCTCCGGGGACGCCTCGTACTCGGTGATCGGGTCGGCCCCGTCGGCGAGTGTCGGGTAGCAGGGGATGCCGCCCAGGGCGAGGACCAGCCGGTAGGCGTGGCCGAAGTCCACGAACGTCTCGGGGACATAGGCAGGCTTGCCGCTCTTTAATAACTGCGACCGGATCTCGTTCTGCGTGCCGACAGCGTCATCGGCCTTCGCTTTCGGCGCGACGCCGTAGAGGAGCGTGAGGAAGGCGGGCCGGTCGTGGGCGGCCACCCGGTCAAACAGAACCTCCTGGAAGGCCTGTGCGATGTGCCGCTCCTGCAAGTAGACGGTTTCGCGCGGCGACCCATGCCGGGCGACGATGCGGTCTTTGATCCTCTCGGCGTCCAGCCCGGTGTCCAGCGCCGCCGCATCAAAGAGAGCGGCCAGCTTGTCCGCGACGGCCGCCATGCGCGCCGTGTCGGCGTCCCGGATGACTTGGAGCAGCACGCGGGCGTCCTCGGGCATGGGGTCGAACCGCGTGATGCCCTTGCCGCAGAGGTAATACTTGCCGGGGTTGCCGGGGTCGTTGACCTTGACACCATCCCGGACCATCGCCTCTACCAGCGAGATGATCTCCAGCCCGAAGAGCGGGAAGATGCCGCGCGCCGTCGCCAAGACCGCCAGTTCCCCGTAGACGGAGTAATCGTAGTAGTTGCTGGCCCCCAGGATGCCGACGCCCTGCACGTCCGCCAGTTCCACCGCCTGCCGCGTTGTTTCAAAAGCGCTGAAATTGGGCGGCAAATGGACGTGGGCGTTGACGCGCGGGCGGACGGCCGGCCCCGGCCCCGCCGGGAGCGCGTCCGGGTCGCCGAGGCTCTGCATCAATCGGGTGAAGTCATCTATCGCCGTGGTCATGGTGGTGTTGCTCCTGGTGTGGGGCGAATGAACAGGATGAGCAGGACGAGTGATTGAAATCACTCGCTCCGCGCGGGCCTGTCCGGGGGGACAGAAGATGAGACAAGCGAGGGCGCTTTCATGGCACCGGCCTGTTCTAGCGTCCCTGGGACGCCCGGCGCGCAGCGCCTTCCAGCGAGTGAATTCATTCACTCGTCCTAGCTCGTTCCTTCTTCTCCCATTGCAAGTCCCGCGTTTCCTTCGCGCATCGTTTGGAGACACTAGGGCCATGACACACGAAGACGCCCGACGCCTCGCCGAGTTCGTCAAGGACCACGACAAGCGCTTTGAGGCTAAAGCCAAGAGCGATGACGCCGGCGGCGACAGCCACGTCCTGCTCACGTGCGCCTCCGACGGCACGACTTTGGAGCCAATCACCAGCGTTGACCAGTACCGGACGCAGCTCATCGAGGAGGATGACCCCGGCCCGACCGTGTGCGCCGCGTGGGCAAAGTGGGGAGGAGGGGCCGGAGCCTAGCACCGAAGCGCCTTTCCTCCTGCCCGCGCCGTCCTGTTACGCCACGCCTGCGGCGTTCGGCCCCGGACGCACTTTCCTCGGCGTGATGCGCTCGGGCGGCGTGTGGCGGAAGCCCTCGCAGACCCAGTTGTTGCGGGAACCGGAGATGACGCACTGCCACCGTTCCTGCCGCAGCAGCCCCGTCCGGGAGCGGACCCGGAGGCGGCTGGAACAGCGGAAGCGGGCGGGTCCTATCTCGCTGACCATGCCGGGGGCGTAGGGCGCATAGCCGATCACGGTGTAGCCCTTCGGCTGACCCTGCATGACCCAGCTGATGAGGAGGTACTTCGCCTGACGGTAGGCGTCCTGCTTCGCCTGCTCGGCGACCTGGAATGCCGTCGGCATCGGCGGCGGGGTCGGCTTCTTCCAGGAGGTGACGAGAGTCCCCAGGGCGAGGGCGAGGACCGGCAGTAGCCAGAGGGCCTTGAGGTCCCGGCGGGGCCGGCTTTGGTCTTCGGTCGGCATCTTCTTCTGGGTCCTCCGCCCGTCGCTCCGAAGTCACAGGATGCCGCTAATAGTAGCGGTAGAAGACGGTGAGCGCGTCGCCCTTGACCTCGCAGTAAAGCCCCACGCCCTCCTCTTCCAGCCGGTCGTTGACCTTCATCCAGGACTGCGCGACCGCTTCGGCGTCGCCTGCGGGGATCACGGTGCCCGTCTTGACCAGGAGGACCGCGCCCTCGGGGACCTCGCCGGGCCAGTCGGCGGCCAGGAACACGGCATCGGAAACGTCCCCTTCGGCCAGGGCGAACTGTCCGGCGACGGCGCGGCAGACCGCCACCCGCTCCGCCGGCTCGTCCATGTCTTTGTTCTTGTCTTCCATCGTCTTTTGTCCTTCCAGGGGGCTGCCACGGGGATCACCCCAAAAACCCTCATCCCCGTGCGAAACCGCCCCGCTGCTCTTTCCCGCGCATCATCCCGCCGCCCGGCTGGGCCACCTCGACCTTGACCTTGCGGCCCCGGATCGTCGCGTTCCGCAGCGCGATGACCACCTTCTGCGCGTCCGGGGCGGGCACCTCGACGAACGCGGTGCGGTCTAATATGTCTATCGCGCCGATGGTCCTGCCCGCCAGCCCCGCCTCGTTGCTGATCGCGCCCACCAGGTCGCCGGGGCGCAGGCCGTCCTGACGGCCCAGGCCGACGAACAGGCGGGTCATGCCGACCTCGGGCTGCTCCGAGTCCGCGTTCAGCTCTTCGGCGGCCTCAGCCGGGCCGGAGTGCTGGGACTGCCACAGCATCTGCAAGGCGGCGGCGGCGATCTCCGAGCTGTCGTACTCCTCGGCCAGCGCCTCCACCGTCGCCAGGTGCCCGTCGAAGGCGCGGGCGGCCAGTGTCTCGCGCAATGACTCCTGGAACAAGTCCCGGCGGCGGGCGGCGATGTCGGCCGCCGTCGGGATGCGGGCGGGCTTGATGGTCGTCCCGATCATCTGCTCGATGGCCCTGAGCTGCCGCCGCTCGCGGCCCTCCACGAGTGTGATCGCGTCCCCCGTCCGCCCCGCCCGGCCCGTCCGGCCGATGCGGTGGATGTACTGCTCCACGTCCCACGGGATGTCGTAGTTGATGACGTGCGTGACCGTCTCGATGTCCAGGCCGCGCGCCGCCACGTCGGTCGCGATCAGCAGGTCGGCCAGGCCCTCGCGGAAGCGGCGCATGACCCGGTCCCGGTCGGCCTGCCCCAGGTCGCCGTGCAGGGCCTCGGCGCTGTAGCCGCGCAGGCGCAGGGCGTCGGCCAGGTCATTGGTCTCCTGCCGCGTCCGGCAGAAGACGATGGTCGGGCCGGGCGTCTCCATGTCCAGCACGCGGGCCAGGGCTTCTAATTTGCGGCCCGGCGCGACCTCGTAGTAAGTCTGGTTCGTCGTCTCTACCGTGCGGCGCTTGACGTCAATGGCGACATGAGCGGGGTTCTGGAGGAAGCGTTGGGCCAGGGCGGCGATGCGCGGCGGCATCGTCGCCGAGAAGAAGGCGAGCTGCCGGGGCGTCGGCAGCTCGGCCAGGATCGTCTCCATGTCCTCCAGAAAGCCTAATGCCAGCATCTCGTCGGCCTCGTCCAGCACGCACAGCTTGACCGTCTCGATGGACAGCGTCCCGCGCCGCAGATGGTCCATGATGCGCCCCGGCGTGCCGACCACGATCTGCGCGCCTTCTTTGAGGGCGCGGAACTGCCGGTCCAAAGGCTGCCCGCCGTAGACCGGCACGACGCGCAGGCCCGTGTGCTTGGCAAGCGCGTGGATGCCGCCCGCCACCTGGACAGCCAGCTCGCGCGTCGGCTCCAGGACGAGCGCCTGCGTCTGCATGCTGGACGGGTCGCATTGCTGGATCAGCGGCAGGGCGAAGGCGGCCGTCTTGCCCGTGCCCGTCTGCGCCTGCCCGATGAGGTCCCGCCCGGCCAGCAGGAGGGGAATGGCCCTTGCCTGAATGGGCGTCGGGGCCTCAAAGCCCAGATCGGCGATGGCCCGCGCCAGCGGCTCGGACAGGTTCAGCTCGGAGAAGGCGGGAAGCTCCGTCTCCTCCGGGGCGGGCGCGGCCTCCACCGCCTTCGGAACCGGGGCGGCCTTGCCCGGCTTCGGGGTCGCGCGCTTCGCCGCCGGGTACTTGCCGAGTACCTGCTTGGCCGGTGCGCCCGCCTCCTTCGTCTTCGGCTTGGGCGCGGCGAAGGGCGGCCCGCTGAACGGCTTTTTTGCCTCGGGCGCGGCCTCCGCCGGCGCGAACTGTGGCCGCGCCTTCGCTGGCACGGTCGTCTTCTTGATGTATTTTCCCGCGGCCTGCGGTTTGGCCGTGGCCTGCGGTTTGGGCGGTTTCGCCATGGGGGTGTGTCTCCGGTTCTCTTGCTCCCCTACAGTGTACCCGCCATCGGGTATAGTAACGGCAGACGGATGAGGCAGGCAGAGCCGATTTGCCAAGCCGACGCGCCGGATCGCCATGCCGAGTGTGGGCGGGCTAGGCCGGATCAGGCCCCGCCGTGAACGGCAGGTCTGGAGGGCCGGCGGCCAGCCGGTCTGCGACCGGGAGATCGGGTGATACGTCACCCCCGCCCGCAGGGCGGTCGGCGCTTCGCCCCCCAGACCTGCCGTTCACGGCGGGGCCTGCGCCACGGCGGGGCTTCGTTCGCGGCAGTCAGGAACACAGACCATGAAGACCTGCGCGCGCTGTGGACGCACCTACCCGCCGGACCAGGCCATGTGCCCCGCCTGCGGCCTCGCCCTGCCGGGGATGCGCGGGCTTGCCGGGGCGGTGAATTCCGGGACGCCGCAGGCCGACCCGAACGTCGGCCACGTCGAGTTCCTGCTGTCGCAGCTCGACGAGTGGGTGGCGCAGGGCTGGGTCGCGCCCGAGCAGGCGCGGCGACTCTACGACATTTACCAAGACCGCCGCCGGTGGCTGCTGGCCGGGCCGCCCGCCGCGCCAGCCCCTAACGCGCCGCCCTCCGATGCGCCGCCCTCGGCCCCGCCGGTGGAAGTGGGACACCTCCTCCCTACGTCCCCGCCCCCGTCTGCCCGCCGCCCCTCGCCGCTTGCGGCCTTCTTTGAGGAGCAGAACATCTCGTTCTGGCAGCTCATCGGCGCGCTCCTGCTGCTCGCGGGGTTGGTTGGGCTGGTCGGCTGGACCTGGGGGTCCGTCGGCAAGTACCTCGTCTTCGCGCTGATGCTCGGCCTGACCGGCGGGCTGTACGCCCTCGCCCGCTCGCGCTTCATCCAGGGCCAGCCCCTGACGCGGGCCGCGCTCACCGGCGTCGCCGCGCTTCTCGTGCCGCTGGACCTCGTCGCCGTCAACGCCTTCCGCCTGCTCGGCGGCGCATTGGGGACGGACCAGATCGGCCTGCTGACTTCGCTCCTCTGCCTGCCCCTGTACGGGTGGCTCGCGCGCCGTGAGTTGGGGCGCTGGCCTGCCGGCCTTCTGGCGGCGAGCAGCGCCATCGCCGTCTACTTCACGCTCCACGCCCTCCTCCCCGCCCACGCCGGAAGTCTGCGGGGCATCGCCTACGGCCTGGCCTATTCCGGGCTGGCCGGAGCCTTCCTACTGGCAGCGAGGAGAGCGGGAAGTGAGCGGCGCGATGTCTGGTTTACCACCGCCTACGCGGCGACGGCCGCTGCCCTGGCCTTCGCCCTGTGGCTGGGCGGCCCGGACACCCTGGGCGCGTTGGCCGCGACGCTGCTCCTGCTGGGCCTGGCCTACGGCGTCGCCGCCGCGCTGTTTGACGACCGCAACTTCGCGACTCTGTCGCTCGGCGCGGGGACGGCGGGCGGGGCGCTCGCCCTGCACCGATTGGGAGCGGGCGACTGGCTGTACCACTGGTACTGGTACGCGGCCTGGGCGCAGGCGGTCGGCTTCGCGTCATGGGGAATAAGCCGCCTGCTCACCCGGCGCAGGCGCGTGCCACTGGGCGACGCCTACCGCGACAGTGCCCTGGCCCTCGCGGGCCTGGCCGTGACCGCACAGGCCGTGCGCGCCGTCCTGGCTCTGGGTGCATTCCCCGGCGTCGGCCCGCCGGGCACGGAGCTGTGGGGGATGCTGCTCCTGGCCGCCCTAAGCCTGGCATTCTTCGCCCTCGCCCGGCGCGGTACTGTGGCGGCGGGCGTCCTGACCTACGCCGTCGTTCTGCTCGGCCTGCTCGGGTCGCACTACGCCCCCGCGCGCTCCGTCCCGCACGACCAGCCCAACCTCGGGCTGTTCCTTGCCGCAGCCTCACTCCTGCTGTGGCGGCTGAAACGCCCGCGCGTGAGTCTCGGCGTGGCGGCGCTCGGTCTGGCGGCCTGCCTCGCCTATGCATTGGCAAGCGTCTTCTGGGAGACGACCGTTCTGGCCCTGCCGCTGCTCATCGTCGCCTACTTGACACAGCGGCAAACGGCAGGCGCGCTCTCGGTCTGGCCGGTCGCCGCCGCCTGCGTCCTGGAGGTCCTGCTGCTGGAACGACGCGCCCTGCCCTGGGCACATACACATCTCGGGTGGGAGCCGAACTACGGGGCGGGTCTGTTCCTCCTGACTGCGTTCGGGCTTGCGCTGGCCGACCGCCGGAAGTCGCGCGCCGGGGTGTGGGCTGCCCTGGCCGTCGCCGCCGCGACCACCCTGATGCAGCTCGGCTATGCCGGCCTGGGCCATTTGCCGTACTCGCCGCTGCTGCTCCTGGGAGCCGGGGCGCTTGTTGCCTGCGGCATCGGCCTGGCCCGGCGGTCACCGCGCGCCGCCGACTGCGCTGCTGGCTTGACGGGCGGCTTTTACCTCGGCTTCGTCCTGGGCTGTTTCAACGTGGCCGGTTCCGCCGCTGATGCCGCCCGTGAGGCAACGACGGCCAGCGGGCTTCTCGTTCTGGCCCTGTCGCTCGGCCTGCTGGCCCGGCGTCAGAAGCGCCCGCCGCTCGTCTACGCCGCTGCCCTGGCCGCCGCTATCGGGGAGGCGCACGCCCTGCACCGGCTTTTGCACCCCGCTCCGGTCGTCTACGCCCTGGCCCTCTGGCCGCTCGCGGCGGCGCTCTACGCGGCGGGCACGGCGGCGGCCCGACGTGCCCCGGACGCCCGGAGTGCCTGGCTGCCTCCCCTGCACACAAGCGCCCTGCTGATCTCCCTCGCCGCCCTGGCCGCCGCCGTCGGGGCGACCTTGCTTGGCGCGGGCCGGACGGGCAGCGCCGCCCTCGTCCAGACCGTCTGTCTCTACGGCGCGCTCTATGCCGCCGTCGCCGCCGTCACCCGGAGCGGGTCCTACGCCGGGCTTGCCGCGCTGGCATTCAGCGGCGCGTATGGGCTGGCACTGCTGCGCGTCACGCCCGCGCTGTCCGCGCCCCGTCTGGCCTTCCTCCTCAGCCTGGGAAGCCTGTTCTGGCTGGCAGCCGCTCAGGGGGCCGCACGTTTCGCCGCCGCCCGCTTCGCCGCCCCGGCCCTCAACAGCCGCGCCGTCGCCGTCGCTCTGGGCGCAATCCTGGTGGCCTTTCTGGGCCTGGGCGGGGCCGACGACCGCTACATCGTCTACACGCTTTTGGTGGGTGGAACCGCCTTCCTCGGGGCGTCCTGGGGGCTGGGACGACCGGCCTGGGGCCATGCCGGGGTGGCGGCCTATTTCCTGGCCTACTTCGCCTTCCTGTTCAAGCGGCTGGGGACGCCCGGCCTGGCGAGCAGCGACTTCTACCTCATCCCCGCCGGGCTGTACGTCCTGACACTGGGCCTGCTCGCGCGCCGCGCCAAGCACCCCGCCCCGCAGACGTACTTCCTGACCGGCCTGCTGCTTGTCCTGACCCCCACCTTCGTCGCCGCCTGGCAGGCCGGGGCCGCGCCGCTCCACGCCGTGCTGCTGCTGACCGAGTGCGTCGCCGCCCTGTTCTACGGCATCGCCGCCCGCATCAAGGTGTTCGTCGGCGCGGGCCTGGCCTTCCTGGTCGCCCTGCTGCTGCGCGAGACTCAAGGGATGGTCGGCCACATCCACTGGGCCGTCTACGCGACGCTTTTGGGTCTGGGCATTCTGGCGAGCGCCCTGTTTTTCGAGAAGCGTGGGGAGGAAGCGCGGCGCTGGGCGAAGGCGGCTCAGGAAAAGCTGCGGGAGTGGGATTAGGGGGAGATGGGCGGTTGAAACCGCGGCAACGACGGCACAAAGTCGCCCTTCGGCGACTCAGGTCCCCAACCTGCGAAGGCAGGTTTTGTGAACTTGTTGACGCGGTTTCAACCGCCCGCTATCGCCGATCACTTCTCCTGCGGCTCCTGAAGCACATACACGCGCACGGACCGGGTGCCCCAATCGCCCATGTGCCCGTACACCTGCACCCGGATGTCCACATGATGCCCCTTGATTGCCCCGCCGATGTCGTCGGCGACGGCATGGCCATAGCCCGGTATCCAAAGCTGCGACCCAAGCGGGATCAGGCCGGGGTCCACGGCCACCCCGTGTTCCGCCCGCCCGTCGCGCAGCGTGGAGGTGTAGCGCCCGCCCTCCATCCGCGTGTTGATTGGCGTGTAGGCCGTCGCCCGCATGCGGAAGAAGCGCACGAACTGGCCCTTGTGTGGCACGGAGTCCACGTCCGCATCCCAGGACGACGCGCGCGGGGCCGGGGCGGGGACACTCGGGGCCGGGGGGCGGACCGCCCGCCGGGGGGCCGGCCTGTGGAGATAACGAGCCGCCGGCAGGAGCAGGCAGGCCGCCGCAAGCGGCACGGCAAACAATGCGCGCCGGGACGGGCGGGCGGCCTCGCGGCCCGGAACGACGGCGTGGGACGCGCCGGGGAAGCGCGGGCCGTCCGTGTACTGCACGACGGGCAGATCGTCTATTTCTGGAGGCGGGTAGGGCATAGGTAGCACTTATTCCCGCCCGCGCGCCGCGCGCAAACGCGGCGGCCTCTTTGTCCCGGCCCTAAAGTGGGTATCACGAGAGCATTCCTATGGCAACCAACAGACCCTCCGGCCACCTCAGCGGCGGCAAATACACTTCCAGCCACACCACGGTCATCTCCGCCGCCGAAGCGCCCGCCCGCGCGGCGGCCCGCCTGGAGTGCGTCAGCAAGATCTCGCTCGGCCTGATCAAGACGCTGCGGAACGGCCCGCCCGCGATCAAGTTCCTGGAAGAATGCAGCGGCTGCCTGCTGGTCAAGGTGCGCGGCGGCAGCTCCATCCAGGAGGTGCGCGTCTACACCACAGACCCGGAGGCGACGAAAGAGGCGATGACGGCGGCCTTCGCGGGGCGGTGAGGGGGAGGGTGTAAGGGGGCCGGATTGCAGAAGAGGGCGGGGGGACCCCGCCCCTACAAGGACCTGTCGGAATGACGTAGGGGCGGGGTCCCCCCGCCCTCCTTCCGCATCCTTCCTTCCCCTCGCTCTTCTGGCCCACGCAGGAACTTCCCCCCAGCCGGGCGAACTAGCCTCCCATGGAACCCAACATGGACCCCGCCGACTTCGACACCGGCGTCTACCGCCGCGCCCGCATCGAGGCCCTTCAAGGCCGCTACGCCTGGGCGCATTCGCAGGCCGCCGTCCGGCCCCCCGCCGAGCGGGCCGCCTGGCAAACGGACTTCCGCCGCGCCTTCGGCGAGGCCCTCGGCGGCCTCGGCGCGTGGGAGATCCCGCCACTCGAACCCGCCACCGTCGAGACGCGCCAACTTGACGGCTACCGGCGCGAAACCGTCACCTTCACCACGCGCCCCGGCCTGCGCGCCTTCGGCTATTTCCTCATCCCCGACGACTGCCCGCCCGGCAGCCCCGCCGTGCTGTGCCTGCCCGGCCACGGGCGCGGCGTGGACAGCATCGTCGGCATCGCCCCCGACGGCTCCCAGCGCCCCCTGGACCGGCCCGAGGAGTACGCGCAGGATTACGCGCTCCAGTGCGTGGCGCGCGGCTACCCGGCCTTCGCCCTGGAACTGCCGAGCTTCGGGCTGCGCCGCGATGCCCAGGCCGCCGCCCAGACGCCCGAGACGAGTTCCTGCACGCGCGACAGCATGGCCGCCCTGATGCTCGGCGAAACCCTGCCCGGCTGGCGCGTCTGGGACGCCTGCCGCGCCCTGGACTACTTGCAGACTCGCGCCGACCTGATAGACCCCGCCCGCCTGGCCGTCTTGGGCATCTCCGGCGGCGGCCTGGCCGCGCTGTTCACGGCCGCCTGGGACATCCGCGTCCGCGCCTGCCTCGTCTGCGCCTACTTCAACACCTTCCGCGGCTCCGTCCTCTCGATAGACCACTGCGTGGACAACTACGTCCCCGGCCTGCTGCGCCTGGCCGAGATGCCGGACCTCGCCGCCCTCGTCGCCCCGCGCGCCCTGTTCGCCGAGAGCGGGCGCTCCGACCCCATCTTCCCCTTCGCCGCGTTTGAGACGGCCGTCGCCCAGGCACGGGACATCTACCAGTTCTTCGGCGTCCCCGCCCGCTTCGGGTCGGAAGCCTTCGACGGCGGCCACCAGTTCCACGGCGTCGGCGCGTTCGAATTCCTGGCAGGGGCCTTGTAGGGGCAGGGCTTGTCCCTGCCCTCCTACCTGCCACGGGGCTGAATCCCCGTGGCACAAAAAAGGGCGCGATGAATCGCGCCCCTACACCATCCCCGTAGGGGCGGGGTCGCCCCGCCCTCCTGTTTCCCCTCGCACGCCTTACGGAACCTTCGCGGGTGCCGTCCCCTTCGACAATCGCCGTGGCGCATATTTCCCATGCCACAGGCTTTCTAGCTGCATCCACCGCCCCCGCGCCGCGAGGGACGACTTCAGGTAGCTGTCGTACCGGGCCACCTCCGCCGCTGCTTCGGGCGTCGGCGGGCGCATCGCCTTGATCTCCGCCTGCCGACGCCGGAGGCGGGCCGCAGCACTCGCGGAAACCTGCTTCCAGTGGGCGGCTTGGGCGGGGTACAGGACGCCCTTGGCGTCCGCCGACCGGATCTGATCCATGTCTGTGTAGGTCTGCTCCTCCCTCTGGTGACGCTTCTCCTCGAACGCCACGACGGCGGGCGTCCTGAGCGACTTCTCCTGCCGGTCCGAAGCCGCCATGGACTTTTCCAGTTGGATGATCTCCATCCGCAGGGCGTTCTTGGCCGTCTCCCGCTCGGTGGTTTGGGCGCGGGACAACGTGCCGGGGTGCGCGGCCGTATAATCCGCCCGCGCCTTCTCCAAGTCCTGAAGACGCTGCCTGGCCCGCGCGATGTCGGTTTCCGTCGGGACGCCCGGCAAGGGCGCGGCCTGTCCTGCCTGCCCCTCGGCGGAGGGCGGGGCGAAGGCCGCCGTCCTCAGCAGCGCGGCCTGATGGGGCACTGCCGGGACGGCCTGCGCCTTCCGCGCCGGGGGCGTGGGCGCGCTCCCGCCGAACCACCGCAGCGCCCTTTTCGCGGCGTAACGCTCGTTATAGTTCTTGCTCGCCAGGTACGGGAGGATCGCCTCCCGTATCTCCTGTGACTGCGCGGGGGAGGCGATGTGCAGGAAGTCGAAGAAGAACAGCACAGCCAGGTGGATGGGGCTTTGTCTGTCTGGCCGGGTCCGCAGGATCGCGATGTCCGGGGCGATGTCTGCCTCGCTGAGACGCCCCGCCTGCACTATTTTAGCGTCGAGTAGGTAGAGATGGACTAGGTCGGTGCGCGATAGCGAATGGGCCAACTCGGAGTCAAGCCCGTAGCGCGCCATCGAGGCAGCATCGTCCGGAGTGATGTGCAGGGACAAACCCGCCGCCCGCTCCATTTGCATGATGTCGAGCCGCGTTTCGTCGAGGGCGATGGCTTCCTCTAAGCCATACTTTCTGGTCTCCTGCGCGACCCGCCCCGGCGGGAGTAGACCCACTTCTCTTTGCAGCCGCGCGAGTCGCGGATTGAAGGGAGGCACCTTGGCGGCGACGGGGGCAGCAGGCTCGGGGCCGGTGACTATGACCATTTCACTCCGCCGCAGAGGCCGCTTGTCGTTGGGCTTGGTGCTTTTGCCTTCCACCCAGACTCGCGTGACCTGCCTGTGCTTTGTAGACTCACGCGCCGCCCGGCCGGCGTTCCATTTCGCCTGGTAGCGGACTTCTTCCTGCTCGCTGCTCAACTGGTCAACCAGAGCGGCCTGCTTTGGCGTCAGTGTGTTCGGGTGCGCGGCGACATAGTCCGCCCGCTCCTGCTCCAGACCTTGAAGATGCTGATGGACCTGTGCGATCTCCGCCTCCGTCGGGGTGCCCGCCGACAGCGCAGCCTGTGCCGCCGGGGCCTGGTTGGCGGCGGGCGGGGCGAAGACCGCCGTCCTCAGCAGTGTTGCCGGGACGTTCTGCGCCGGGGGCGGCGTCGCGCTCCCGTCAATCTTCTTGAGTGTCCGTGCGGCCTGATCCGTCTCCCAGTGGGAGCGGCTTTTCAGAAGCGGCGTGATTGCCTCCCGCATCTTCTGCTTCTGTGCGGGAGAAGACTCGGGCAGCACACTGAAAAGCTGCATGACATCACTCCGATTGAAGTTCGGGGCTATGGATGGCTTGTGGAGGATCACGATGAGCGAGTCAATGTCAGCGTCATCAAGATGTTTCTTCTGCCCGGCTTTTTGTTGCAGCAGGGAAACATGAACGGAGTCGGCGCGCGACATCTGCCCCGTCTTCTCCCAGTCGAGCGCAGTGTCTGCTATGATGGCAAGGTTGTCCGGTGGTATGTGCAGCGGATAGCCGACAGCATGCTCCATCTGCATCATCTCGACCCGCGTCTTGTCCAGGGCAATGGCCTCATCAAAGCCGTGCATCCGCACCTCCCGCGTGACCTGTGCCGCCGGGAGCGAAGCGATTCTAGGTTGCACCATGGCGCGATAGTTGCGTTCCGCTTGGGCGGCATAGACTTCATGTTCTTTAAGGCCCTTCAGAGCTGTGGCCCTTGCGTGGGGGCCCTTCTCTCTCGCTATCTCTCTTGCTACGAGATGTTGCATGGTGTGCTTGGACTCATCTATCCCTCTCAGGCCATCCAGGTAGCCGATTTGGGTTAGAGACAGTATGTTCGGGTGTGCGGCGGCGTACTGCGCCCGCGCCTGCTCCAGTCCACGCAGGTGCCGTTGGACCTTCGCGATGTCCGCCTCCGTCGGGACGCCCGCCGTCGGCGCGGCCTGTACCTTACGTCCCTCGTCGGCGCGGGCGGCGGGGCGCAGAATCGCCAAGGGAGCGGCGACGGCGAGTGCAATCACCACAGCCAGGGCGGCGGAGCGGCGGGTGACGCGGCGGCGGGCGCGGCGGGTGTCCAGGATGGCTTCCAGACGCCCGCGCACTGGGGAGCGGCGGGTCATGGTGACGGCCCCGACGGACAGCCGCCGCTGCGTCCGGCCCGCGCCGAGGTGGCGGGCGACGGCGAGGAGGTCCTGGGCGTAGTCGGCGGGCGAGACGCCCGCCAGCAGTACGGCGTCGTCGCAGGCGCGCTCGGCCTCGGCCCCCAGGCGGGCGGCGAGGAGCCAGAGCAGCGGGTTGAACCAGTACAGGGCGCAGGCGGTCTGGGCGAGCAGGTGCGTCAGCCAGTCACAGCGCCGGACGTGGGCCGACTCGTGCAGCACGACGGCCCGCAGACGCGCGTCCGGCCAGTCGGCGGCCTCGGGGGGCAGCAGGAGGACGGCGCGGGGCCAGCCCCAGACCATCGGCGGCGTCCCCGCCGGGCCGGTCAGGAGGGCGGCGAAGGGGGCGGTTCCCAGGCCGGCGGAGGGGAGCAGGGACGGCGGCAGGGGCGGGCAGCGGCGCGTCAGCCGCCACACGCGCGCCTGGGCGGATAGCATCCGGGCGGCACAGGCCAGGACGCCGACCAGCCAGAGGGCGACGAGCCAGCCGGGGCGGATGGAGGGCGCGTGGGCCGGGGAGGGCGTCACGGCAGGGGGCGCGGGGAGAGGAGGTCGGGCGGCGACGGGCGCGGCCCCAACGGGGACGGCCACAAGAGGCGCGGCGGGCGTCTCATTGGCCGGCGCAACTGTCGGCAGGGGCAGGGCCGGGGCTGGCGGGGCGGGGGCATCCCTGACCGGCGGAGCAGTCGGCGTGGGCGGCGCTGGAACCAGCACGGCGGCGGGCACGGCGCGCGGAGTGGGGGCCGGGCGCGGGAACTCCTGCCGGGGCAGGAGCGCCATCAGGACCGGCAGGCCGAGCAGGACGCCCAGCCCGGCCAGCAGGGCGAGGTGGCGCGTCGCCGCCGAGGCGCGGCGCAGGCAGAGGAGCGCGGCCAGGGCCAATGCCGACACGAGGAGGCCCTTGGCGGCGACATCCAGGAGCAGGGGCAGCGCGTGCCCGGCGTTGACGGGAAGCAGGGCGGCACTAAACATCGGTCTTCTCCTCCACTGTCCCGGCGCGGGCCTGGTCGATGAGCGCGGCCAGCTCGGACAGCTCGGCCTCGGTCAGTTGGGCGTCCTCGTCGGACAGGAAGGTCTTGACGGCCCCCGAGAGGCTGCCGCCGAAGAAGGTCGCCAGCACGCCGCGCAGGGCCGACTGCGCCGCCTGGGGCTGCGGCGTGGTCGGCAGATAGACGTAACGCTTGCCCTCCTCCTCGTGCCGCGCGTGGCCCTTGGCGGCGAGGATGCGGAGGACCGAGCGGACGGCGGAGTAGGAGGGCGCGTCGGGCAGAGCCTCCTGTATCTCCAGGGCCGTCGCCCGCCCCAGGCGGTTCAGAATCTCCAGGGCCTCCCGCTCCCGCCGGCTCAGGCCCGTCCCGATCATGTTAGGCATTCTCGCCTCCTGTGGCTGTTTGTGCTGAAAAATCAGCAGCCTGCTGAAAGATTAGCACATCAGGTGCGGGGTTGTCAAGGGACTGCTGAAAAATCTGCATCAGCATTGGGTGAGCAGGGGAAAGTGACAAGTGGGACGAGTGAATGAATTCACTCGCTGAAGGGGATCTGTCCAAGGGACAGTGGAACAGGTCGGGAGCGCGGAAACAGCAGATGTCGTCCGGGCTGTCCTCCTCTTCTGTCCCCTGGACAGGTCCCCTTCAGCGAGTGAATTCATTCACTCGTCCTATGCTCGTCCTATGCTCGCCCTCTGTCTTGTCCTTTGTCGCCCTTTTCCATCTCACACCTGCCTCTCAGTTCACTCCCGCCGCCGCGCCACCCGCACCCGCCGCCGTCATCTCCACGGCGAACACCCGCGCCGTCAAGGCGCGTTTGTCCGTGGAAGGCGGCTGCAAGAGTGCAGGGGTCCAGGGCGGGCCGCCGACCGTGACGAGGACGGACGACCTGCCTGCCGTCAGCCGGGCGGGGAGGGTCAGCGTCACGACCTGCGGGCCGTGGCGCGTCAGGGTGACGTGCGGCCCGCCGTCTATGGCGAACGTCCGGGACGGGGCACCGGCAGGGGCCGAAACCCAGAGGGTCAGCGTGTAGGCCCGGCCCGGCAGGACCGGGAGGCGCAGGGCGGATTTCGCGCCCGCCCAACGGGCGGTCGTCACGGCAGGCTTCAACGCGGGCGGCACGTCCTGGGCGGCCTCCGGGCCGAACCAGCCCGGCCCGATGTAGTCCTCGTCGCCCGCCGCGCCGATCTTGACGCGGTAGTGCGCGGCCTGCGCGTTAGGCAGGGCGAAGGGCAATTCGTTCAGCCCGATCTGCGCCCGGCCGCCGATGCCGTTCCGCACCAGGACGCCGCCCGGCTGGGTGTTCTCGGCGACCACGGCGGCGCGGACATCCGGCCCAAGCACGACGGCCGGACCCGCAGCGGCGAACTGACAGCCGCGCACGATCACCCGGCCTTTGCGGGCGACGATAGCCCCCGTTCGGGCCGTGTCCGAGAAGTGGCAGTCGCTGAAGGTGACGGCGGTTTCGCCGTCCAAGAGGGCCACGCCGCCGGGGTTGGCCCAGAAGTTGCAGTTGACGAACTGCGCCGCCCCGCCCGCGCCGGGTGCGGTGACGACGCCCGCGTCCGGCTCGCCGGTGAAGGTCGTGAACTCGCCGTTCGTCACCTGGATGCCGATGGGCTGGACGGCGTCGATTAAGACGCCGACGTGGCAGCCGTCCGCGCCGATCCCCAAAAACTGGCCGTTGCACTCGCCCGCCGGGGTATGGATGAACCGGTAGCCCACCCGCGCGCCGAAGACGAAGGTGTTCAGGACGTATTCCCAGTCGGTGCGCCCGAAGACAAACGCCTCCAGGTTGGCCTCAGTGTAGGCCGTGACCGGCGCGTCGCTGCCGGTCGTGATGCCGGGGTAGTGGGACCGCGCCCAGTAGTGTTCGTTGAAGTGGACGTTCTCGATGCGCCCGATGTCCGAGGTGGTGTCGATCAAGATGCCGCGCCGCAGGACGCAGCCGAAGACGTTCCGTATTAGGTGCAGCTCGCTCCACGGGACGCCGATCTTGATGCCCTGATAGGCGTTGACGAACGTGACGTTCTCCACGTCGTTGTGCATCCCCTGGCCGTGGATTGCCCACGGGTAGGCCGTGATAGCATCCCACTTCTGCTCCGGCCAGACCATCGTGACGCCTTGAAGGGAACTGCTTTCTGATAGCTCCACCGCCGCCGGCCCGTCCTCCCGCCCGCGCCCGCCCGTGACGGCAAATGTCGTCCCCTTGTCCCAGGCCCCGTGGTGGGGCGCGTCCCAGCTCCCGCGCAGCGTGACGCCGGTCGGCACGCGCAGGCTGCCCGCGATGTGGTACACCTGCGGCCCGAGCAGCACCTCGCCGCCGGTCTTGCCCTTGGCATCGAGGGCGGCCTGGAGGGTGGCCGTGTCGTCTGCGGCGCGGGCGGGGACGCAGAGGGAGAAGAACAAGAGGGAGAAGAGTAAAAGGAGGGCGAGGAGCGGTTTCATGGCGATGGGCCTTTCAGAAGGGACGTAGGCCGGAAGTGCCGGTCACATCATGCTAACACCCTCCCCCTCCCATGTCAAGCCCGCGTCCCTCACCGCGCCACGCCCGGCCACGGCTTCCCCTGCTGCGCCGCCAGCGCCTGCGCCTCCCCGTGCAGGGCGCGCTCCAGGCCCGTGTTGACGGCGTTCTCCTGGTGTACCGTCCACAGCGCCAGGCCACCGTACAGCAATGCCAGCGCGCAGGCGAGCGGCGGCGCGAATGCCCGGAAGCCTTCCACCAGCGCGACTGATTCGGGCAGGTGCTTGACGGCGGCCCGGATGCTCAGGGTCAGCAGAAGCAGCACGGGGACGGCCGCCCCCAGCACCAGACCGAGCGCCAGCGGTGCCTGCGTGCCGCTGGTCGCGGCGAGGGTGCTGGTGGCGATCTGGGCGAGTGAGGTCGCCCCGCGTAATTGCCACGCCCCCAGCCCGACCACCGCCAGCAGGACCGCCAGCGCGACGCCCACCGACACGAGGAGCGGCGGCGCGGCCCGGTCCCGGAGCGGGGTGAGCCGGCCCAAGCCCAGGGCGACCCCACCGAGCAGCAGGAGCAGGAGCGCGTTGGCGGCCAGGAACCACCCCACACCGAGGGCGACGCCCAGGCGCATGAGGTCCGCAAGCCGGCTGCCGAAGACCGCATCGTTTACGTTCAGGTGACGCACCTGCGCCCCTGCCGCGTCCTGCGCTCGCGCCTCCCGCGCGGCTTCGGGGTGTCCGAGCCGCGTCACATAGTCGCAGTAGGCGTCGAGGCGCTCGCTCGCCCACTTTTCGGCGGAGACGCCTTGCGGGCGGGTGGCGACGGGGATGCCGCCGGGGCGGCTGCGCGAGATGGAATTAATGGCGACGCCGACGAGGCTGCCGATGAACGAGGTGGACCGCGCCCGCATCAGATCACCGCAGCGGGCCAGAGCGAGCCGCAGGGCCAGGCCCTCCTCGGGCCGGCCGTCCTGCTCCGCCTGCACCGCTTTGACCGCGACCATCCGGGCGGCAGCCCGGAGCTGCTGGTACTGCGGGAACAGCAGGGAGGCGGCGACCGCCATGCGGCTGACGCCCTCGCGGCCCCCGAAAACGGCCTCGGAGATGCGCCAGCGCCCCTCCACCTCGTCATCGCTGTATTCCCGCCACTCGCGCTTTGTGCCGGCCCGCTTGACGGCAGCCAGCGCCTCGTCGTCGCGGTAAGCGGCGAACAGGGCAACCGCGCGCATCAGCGGGAAGTAGGCGTTGTCCGGGTCCAGGCGCTCCCCCGCCGCCGCGTCCGCGTCGTAGGCGGCCAGGTGGGCGGGGGTGTCGTGCCCCAGCTCCTCAGACACGGCGGGAACGGGCTGGCCCGACAGCAGGTTCTCCTCGGGCCGCTTCAGGTAGATTTGCTCCTGCGTCGCGTAGCGCAGGATGTTCGCGCGCAGGGAAGGGTTGTCGGGGAAGCGCGGCACCAGGGACCGCGCGTAGTGGACCGCCGTCTGCCGCTCGAAGTCCGTCTGCCCGCCGAGATGCACCTGATAGTCGTCGGGGTGGCTGCGGACGAACCCCGCCCGCCCGTCCCCGCCGCCCACGGAGCCGGGGAACGCCTGCATCCGCACCAGCCAGCGCGTCGGTGGCGCGAGCAGGAGGAGGGCGAAGACGAGGGCGGTGAGGGCGGCATAAACGAGAGGTCGTTGTTTCATGCTGACACTAACGGGCGCGGGAGGCAAAAGGGTTCGCGCGCCGTCTCTTGTCAGATAACGCCGCCGGACACCACCCGCCGGGCCTCGTAGGGGCGCCGCTTGCCGCGCCCTCCTTATGGTCCTGTTCTGCGGGCGCGCAAGAGAAGAGGGCGCGGATTACGAAAGAGGGCGCGGCAAGCGGCGCCCCTACGATGACATCCGAAGCCGCGAAGCGGGCGGGACAAAGAAACGGGCGGGACGAACCCTACCGCACCGGCCCAGGCCAGGACGTGCCGGCCTGGGCGGCGAGATACGGCCCCTCGTCGTGGACCTGATGCCACACTTGCGCGTTCACCACCCCCTCCTGCCGCACCGTCCCCAGCAGCAGGCCGCCCCAGGCCAGCAGCAGAAAACAGGCGGCGGGCAGGGCGGCGGCGGCGAAACCGCGTACCAGTCCGGCCGAGACGGGCACGCGCCGGACGCGGGCGGCGACGCCCGAAACCAGCAGCAGGAGCAGCGGGACGGCGGACACGGCGGCGAGGTACAGCCACCGCACCGACGCCTCCCTGGCTTCGGCGTCCACCCCCCCGCCCGACAGGCCCAGCAGAGCGTCCCGGCCGTCCACGATGTCCGAGAGGCTGCCCGCCTGCCACAGCAGCAGATGCCAGAGGCCGGACGATCCTACGCCCGCCACCAGCAGGATGCCCACGGCCCACAGGATGCCCTGCCGACGCCAGGCGGGCAGGCGGAGCAGCGCGCGGAACACCGCCCGGACGGTCAGCGCGGTCAGCAGCAGCAGGACAAGCCCAGCGATCCACATCTGCCAGCCGGTCGCTTCAATGGCGAACGGCCAGAGGTTCGCGAACAGCACCGCCACGAACGCCGCCAGCAGGATCAGGCCGCAGGCCGCCCCGATCCGCCCCAGCAGGGCCACCCAGTCCCAGGCGGGGCGCTCCCCAGCCTCCCGCACCCGCACCAGCCGCGCCATGCCCCCCGTCAGGCCGCCGAGCAGGAGCAGCCAGAAGACGTTGGACAGGCTCGCGATGTCCGCCAGCCACCACCGCGTCAGATCGAGGAACGGCCGCTCATACTGGCTGAGGCGCGCGGGATCGTCGAACCGCCCGATGGCGCTCATCCGCCGTCCCGCCTCCGCCTCGGCCTGCTCCCGCGCCGCATACTCGGGGTGGCCCAGCCGCGTGGCGTAGGCCCGGTAGGCGTCCAGATGCCGCCACATCTGCCCATCCGAAACGGGACCGGGCGCGGCACCCTGATTCATGCTGCCGGTCCGGTCTGTCGCGATGGCGCAGATGGCGCTGCCGACGATCGCCCCGAGGAGATAAGTGGATTGGGCGCGCATCAGGTCCCCGCAGCAGCGCAACTCCTCGCGCAACCCCAATCCTTCGTTGCGCCGCCCCGCCGCCTCCTGCTGGACGGCTTTGACGAGGATCAGCCGGGCGAGGGCGCGGAGCTGCTGGTAATGCGGCAGGAACAGGTCGGCGGCGGGGGCGATGCGCCCCAATGCTCCCGGATCGCCGAAAGCCTCTCCGTGCAGACGCCAGCGCGCCTCGACCTCGTCCGCAGTATACTCCCGCCAGGACGGCTTTCGGGACGCGCGCCGGAAGGCGGCCAGGCCCTCGGCGTCCCGGAAGGCGGCGAACAGGCCGGCGGCGCGCATCAGGGGGAAGTAGGCGTTGTCCGGGTCCAGGCGCTCCCCTGCCGCCGCGTCGGCGTCGAAGGCGGCAAGGTCTGCGGGCGCGTTATGGTGGATCCTACTGTTGTTAAGGCGCAGGCCGGGGTTCAGCAGCGCCTCCTCCTCGGGCCGCTCCAGGTGGACCTTGCCGAGCATCTCGTAGCGCAGCAGGTTGGCGTAGAGCGCGGGGCGGTCCGGGAATCGGGTCGTCAGGGCGTGCAGGCCCGCCAGGGTTTCGTCGTGGCTGCCGTCGCTGACGGCGGCGGCGTACTGGACCGCGAAGTCGCCGGGGTGGCGCGTTGCTACCGCCTGATACCGGTCCCCCGCCGACGAGCCGGTGTAGCAAGTCCCGCTCGGCAGGGGGTGGTACAAGCGCAGGACGGTCAGGGCTTGCAGACGCACCAGCCAGCGCGTTTGCGGGGCGATCAGAAGTGCGAGCAGGACGCCGAGGGCAAGGCCCATCAGGACCAGGCGGGCTTGTCGGAGTTTCATTAGGGTCATCCTTGGGAGCGGGAGACAAGACGGGAGTAGGCAAAACGGGAGGGTAGGGACAAGCCCTACCCCCACGGTGCGCCCATATGTGGTGCTTGCGTAGGGGCACCGCTTGCCGCGCCCTCCTTGTCTTGCCGCGCCTTCCTATTAAATGTCGGTTCACACGACCAGTGCGGCCCGTCGCCCACTCTGCGCGTGGCGCGGCGGCTCCGGGCGGCGTTCGGACGGGGCGGGCGGGGGCATGGCCCACGCGGCGGCCAGCGACCCGGCGCGCAGGTCGGGCCGGTCGAGCAGGCGGTCGAGTGAGGGCGCGCGAGCCGGCCCCCGCGCCTGTATTCTTTCCTGTTCGCCTACCATTGGGAGATGGGGGGCCGGGGCCGCCGAAGTCCAGTGCAGCAGCACCAGGGTCACGGAAAGCGAGCAGGACGCGCCCAGCAGCAGGGGGCGGGCGGGTTCCCACAGGCGGTGCCACCAGGGGACCGGCGCGCGCAGGGCGTCCAGGACGCGGGCGTCCAGGACGCGGGCGTCGAAGTCGGGGGAGACGTCCGGCACGGGCAGGGCGCGCAGGCCGCCGCGCAGGGCCGCGCCGAGGTCAAAGTCATCGGGGAGGTCACGCATGGTCTTCCTCGTCTTCTTTTAAGGCCGCCGTCCACAGGGCGCGGAACTGGGCGCGGGCGGCGTGAAGCCGCGACCGGACGGTGCCGACGGGGACGCCCAGGGTGGCGGCGATCTCGTCATACTCCAGGCCCTCCATCTCGCGCAGGACCAGGGCGGCGCGCATCGGCGGGGAGAGTCGGTCGAGGAGGGTTTCCACCAGTAGCCGCGTGTCGGCGGCCTCGGCGGAGGGTATCGGGGAGGCGGGCGGCGGCGTGGCGTCTTCGGGGACCTCGCGCGCCCAGCGGGCGGACCGGCGGCGGTCCAGGCACAGGCGGACGGCGATGCCGAAGAGCCAGGCCGAGAAGCGGCCCTCGCCCCGGAAGGACGGCAGGCGGCGGAAGGCTTTAAGGAACGTCTCCTGGGCCACGTCCTCCGCCTCCCCTTCGCGCCGCAGGACGTGCGCGGCCAGGCGGACGACGCGCGCCCGGTAGCGCCCCAGCAACCAGCGGTAGGCGGCCTCATCGCCCGCCCGCGCCCTGGCAAGCCACAGCGCCTCTTCGCGCTCCTCGCGCGGCAGGCAGTCCATGACCATCAGCCGCCTCAGTTCACCGATCCTGTCACCGAGCATGGGTTGTCGTGTCCTCGTAAAGACAAGGACGGGGCGGATGGGGAGAAAGGTTCGGCGGGGGAAGAGAAAAAGGGCTGAACGGACGGGCGCGGCGGGCCTCACCCCTCCACGACGGCGACCAGGACGCAGACGTCGTCGCGGACGCCCTCCTGCGCGTACTGGTCCACGCCCGCGATCAAGCACAGCAGGAAGTCTTCGGCCCGGTCCTCGGCACTGACCTCCGGCCCATGGGGACGCGGGGCGGTCAGCAGGGCGGTGACGCCCTCGATGCCCAGCATGTCCTTGCGGTCAGGGCCGGCCTCGGTCAGACCGTCGGTGAACAGGACGAGGGCGTCGCCGGGCGCGAGGGTGACGCACCGCTCGGTGAAGACCGCGCCCGCGAAGGTGCCCAGCACCGGACCGGTGGGCGGCAGCGCCTCCACACGCCCGACATCCCCTGGCCCGCCCCCCGCCCGGCGAACCAGGCCCGGCTCCTGGCCGCAGTTGACGTAGTTCAGGCTCCCCGAGCCGCTGTCATAGGCACCGACGAACAGGGTGGCGAACCCGGCCAGCAAGTCGTTCCCGGCAAGGATGTCGTTCAGGTCGGTGAGCGCCTCGGCCAGATTCGCCCGCAGGCAGAGGGAAGCGCGGAGCATGTTGCGGACGGTGGCGACCTGGACGGCGGCGGCCAGCCCCTTGCCGGACAGGTCGCCGACGACCAGGGCGGTGCAGCCCTTCTCGATGGGGAAGACGTCGTAGAAGTCGCCGCCGACTTCGGCCTCCTCCAGCGCCACCTCGTCGTACTTCTTCAGAGCCAGGCCGGGCACCGCGCCGGGCAGACCCGGCTTCAATGCCTCCTGGAGCTGCGTGGCGATGTTGTGTTCGCGCAGGCGCAGGCGCGCGGCCTCGGCCGCCGTGCGCGTCTGGGCCGCCACCGTTTCGACCAGGGAAATCTCGTCAGCCGTCCAGTCGCGCGGGCGGCCCGCCTGCGCGACGCCCAGGAGGCCCACCAGCCGGCCGCCGTCGAACAGCGGGACGCGGACGGCGGCGCGCAGGCCCAGCCGCTCCATCGCGCCGGCGATGCCCGCGAAGCGCGGGTCGGTCCGGACGTCCCGGACGACCAGGGTCCGGCCGGACTGGAGCAGGTCCAGGATGGGCAGGGCGTCGGCGGGCGCGGTGGCCCCCGCCAGCGGCATCATGCCTTCCCCGCGCCACTCCTGGCTGACGACGCTCAGGCCGCGCGCCTCGTCGCAGGCCGCGAAGAAGCACCGGTCGGTCCCGAGGGCGGCCCCCAGGGCGGCGGCGGCGGCCTGCTGGATCGCGGCCGGGTCGGTCGAGGCGCGGACGGCCGCGCCGATCCGGTTCAGCAGGGCCTCGCGCTCGGCGCGGGCCTCCGCCTCGATCAGAAGCCGCTCGCGCTCGTCCTCGGCCCGGCGGCGTTCCTCGATGTCGGTCGCCGTCCCCACCCACTGCGTCACCCGCCCCGAAACGTCGCGCACCGGCTCGGACCGGCCCAGGTGCCAGCGGTACGACCCGTCCGCCCGCCGCAGGCGGTACTCCACCTCGCTGACGCCCCCCGAATCCAGGGCGGCCCGCCAGACCGAACCCGCGTGGGCCAGATCGTCCGGATGGATCACGGCCTGCCAGCCCCAGTCGCGCGTCTGGTCGAAGTCCAGCCCGGAATAGTCGTACCAGCGCTGGTTGTAATAGTCAATCGCCCCGCCCGAGTCGGTCGTCCAGGCGATGTGCGGGATGGCGTCGGCCATCAGCCGGAAGCGGCCCTCGCTCGCGCGCAGGGCACCCTCGGCCTCCTTGCGGGCACTGATGTCGTGGGAGTAAACCGCCAGCCCGTCCGAAGAGGGGTAGGCGCGCACCTCGAACCAGACCCCGAGCGGCGCATAGAACTCTTCGACAGCGACGGGCACCCGCTCGGCGACGGCCCGGCGGTACTCGGCCTCGAGCCGGGTGCCGACGACCTCGGGGAACTCCTGCCAGATGATCCGCCCCAGCATCTCCTCGCGCGGGCGGCGGAGCAGCCGCTCGGCCTGACGGTTCACATAGGTGAACCGCCACTCCCCGTCGAAGGCGTAGAAGGCGTCCGTGACGCTCTCCAGGATGCTGGCCGTGCGCCGGTTGGCCGCCCCGAGCGCCTCCTCGGCCCGCCGTCGCTCGTCCGCCCGCACCGCCTCGGCGCTCCGGCCCTGCCGCCAGCGCGCGATGCGCTCCGGGTAGTGCGCGAGGAAGTCGGCCAGGGCGGGTTCCTCGGCCAGCAGAGGACCCAGGAAGTCCTGCGCGCGCTTGTCCACGTCGTAGGAGATGTCGGGGTGCGCCTCGATCCAGGTGTGGCAGGTCTTGATGTAAGCGAGGTAGGCGACCAGGTGCGGGTAGAGGTCCGGCCCGAGCAGGCGACGCAGTTCCCGGCGCGCGGGTTCCGCCCCGCTCTCCTCCAGGAAGGCGAGCGAGGCGCAGGCGAGCAAAGTCTGCTCCAGGGGCGAGTCGGGGGCCGGGGCGGCGGCTTCCTGCGCCGGTGGGACGGGCAGGCGGTCGAACATCGGGGCGGGCGGGGCGGGGGGCGATTCCAGCAGGGCCAGGACCGCGCCGGGCGAGACGCCCAGGGGCCGCAGGGCGCACGAGTGGCAGACCAGGCAGTAGGGGACATCGCAGAAGCGGGACAGGAGGGCGTTCAGCTTCTCCTTGAAGAGCGGCCCGAGCGGGTTGTCCAGGTAGGCGGAGGCCGTCTGCCGCCACAGGTTTTCCAGGACCTGCGGCGAGTCAAGGGCGGGCGCGAAGAACGGGGGGAAGAACCCGAAGCGCGCCTCGATCTCAGCCCTGATTTGTTCGCCGGTTCGCAAGATGGTAAATCCGTGACCTCTACCCTGTAACAGTTCTTTTCTAAACGGGGTTCCGTGGGGCGCTTGTATTTTACCATACTTCACTCATTTTTACCGGGACGGTCCTGGCGCACGGGTGGGGCAGTCCTGGGAGAGAGCAGGTGCGGGCGAGTGATTTCGATCACTCGCCTGCGCCCGCCGCTTGCCTCGGTAGGGTGAAGGGAGAAGCCGGGGCCGATCCGGCAGGATTCCGCCGGCCGCATCGCGAACCTTAACGACATGACAGTCGCCGAAAAGATGCCCGCCGCGTCCCTGCCGCCCGCCGATGCCCGCACGACCGACATCAGCCGGTTCTTCACCAACAGTGACCGCAGCGTGTATGCCCTCAAGAACCTGCCGGAAGAGGTCGTCGCCTACCTCTTCGCCCGCTACTCCCGCTCCCGCCTGTCGCTGCGCGAGGACCTGCGGAACATGATCGAGGCCGAGGACATGGGCGCGCTCATCGGCGCGGGCGCAGCCGACGACCCCGGCGCGGCGTTCGGACAGATCCAGGACCGAGCGCGGGCCTTCGCCGAGCGCTATGTGCTGGGCTACGGGCATGCGAGCGTATCCGAGCATGGATGCGTCCACCTGGCCCTGGAAGACGTCAGCATCATCGCCTCCAAGCTGATCGAGGACGCCCGGCTGGCCTCCTACACCGAGAAAAGCACCCGCTACGTCGCCTTCGACCCGAGCAAGGTCTACTACCCGCCCGCCGTCATGGCCGACCCGCGCCTGGCCGACGACTACTCGCAGACGATCCGCGCCCTCCTGGACGCCTACGTCGGCTGGAACGAGGACTTCATCGCCCGCATCAAGGCGCGGACGCCGCGCGGCGAAAAGCAGACCGAGCGCGCCTATGAGGCCGCGAGCCGCGCCACCGCCTTCGACCTCCTGCGCTACCTGCTCCCCGCCGCCACCCACACCAATGTCGGCCTGACATTGAACGCGCGCACCTTGCAGCACCTCATCACCAAGCTGCTTTCGCAGCCTTTGGAAGAAGGGCAGGAATTGGGCCGGCGCATCAAGGAGGAGGCCCGGCACATCGTCCCGACCCTGCTGAAGTACGCCGACCACAACGCCTACCGGGCCGAAACGGGCGCGGCGATCGAGGAGTTAGCGCGGGAGGTGCTGGGGGAGGCCCCCCGGAAGCCGGCAGCGAATCCCGTCACCCTCCTGTTTTCCGACCCGGATGCCGATGATAGACTCGTCGCCGCCATCCTTTACCCCGCCGCGTCCCTGCCGATGGGGGCGCTGCTGGCCCGCGTCAAGGCGATGGACCCGCAAACCAAAGAGCGCATCGTGGACGAGTACCTGAAGAGGCGCGGCCCGCATGACGCGCCGGGGCGCGCGCTGGAGCGCCTGGCCTGCACGGTGGAAATGACCATGGACTACGGCGCGTATCGCGACATCCAGCGGCACCGCATGGCGACGCAGGCGACCCAGCCGCTCGCGCCCGCCCTGGGGCATGAGACGCCGGCCGAGATGGAAACATTCGGCTGCGGCGCGCAGTATGAAGAACTGATGGCGCGCGCCGCCCGGACCTACCACCGCCTTTGGGACGCCGGGTTCGTCCACGAGGCGGCCTACGCCCTGCCGCTGGCGACCCGTATCCGCGTCCTGTTCACCTGGAACCTGCGCGAAGTGACCCACTTCGTCGAGCTGCGCTCGGCCCGTCAGGGGCACCCCTCCTACCGCAAGGTGGCGCAGGAGGTGTACCACGCCGTCGCCGCCGCCCACCCGCTGATCGCGCGCTACATGCGCCCCAACCTGAAGACCTATGCCCTCACACGAGAATAATCCAGGCGGCCCCGACCCGGAGGATAAGCCCCGCCGACGCCGGAAGAGGCCCACGGCTGAGACCCTCACCAAGAGGGGCTTCACCCCGATGCAGTTCGAGCTGCCCGACAACGCCCTGGCCGGCTACCCGCCCGCACCTCCGCCGACGCCGCCGCCCGCCCCGGCCCCGCGCCTGCTGGAATCCCCCCCCGTCGCCAAGAGGGTAGGGGCGCCGCTTGCCGCGCCCTCTCCTCCTGCCGCGCCCTCTCCTCCTGCCGCCGCGCCCTCGGCTGCCGCAGTGCCCCCCCCGGTGGAAGGGGATGCGACGAAGAGCAAGGCCGCCGCCGCCGAGGCCGCAACAGCCGAAGACGCCGCCGCCGAGGCCGCCAAAGCCGAGGCCGCCGCTGCGGCCTCCACAGACATGGTCATCCCGGCCCTCCCACTCCCGGTTCGGGGCGGGCCGATCCGCCTGGGCAAGCCCACGCTCGTCTTCCCGCACCCCCGACTCCAGGGCATGGACCCCAAGCGCCGCGCCCTGCTCTGGGGACTGCTGGCGCTCGCGGCCGGCCTCCCGGCCGGCCTCACCCTGGCCGGACGGCTCACCTCGCCGCCCCACGTCCGGGGCGTCCCCACCGGCCACCTCGTCTATCTGGAGGCCGAAGCGCCCTCGGAGAAGACGACGACCCTGCGCGGCCTGTATGCCGCCGGGCCGGACGGGGCGACGCGCCTGCTGACCCACGAGGACGAGCCGCAGGACACCGACGGCGGCGTCCGCGAGTGGATCACGCAGCCCGCACTCTCGCCCGACGGCACACAGGTCGCCTTCGAAAAGCAGCTCATCATGCTCCAGGAGGAGAAGCAGACCATCCAGAACCAGATCTGGGTGATGCCGCTCGCCCCCGGCAGCGACAACCTGCCGCGCCTGGTCGTGGACCTGACCCAGCAGAAACTGAAGCAGCCCGTCGGCCTGGCCTGGGACTCGGAAGCGTCGCTGATGTTCCTGGAAGACGGCGCGGAATACAGTGTCCCGACCGATGCGCCCGACCAACCCCTCAAGATCCCGCTCGACCTGCACGGCCTGACACTGGCGACGGACCCGGACGTCTCGGCCACCCGCAGCCCCGCGATGGCCGAGTCCGGCCGGTTCGTCTACGGCGTCCAGACCCCCACCGGCCCGCAGACTCTGGTGCAGAATGCCGGGGCCGTCTCGCCCGGCCCGGACGCTGCCGTCTTCGCCCTGTCCCCCGCCGGCGACCGCATCGCCTTCGTCCCGCCCGACGGCGGGGCGGGCAGCGGCGGGGCCGTCGTCCGCACCTACGACCTCGCCACGAATGCCTATGGTGCGGACATCCGCGTCCACTGGGGCTGGTCCGTCTTCGGCCACCGCCGCGTGACGTCCCTGCGCTGGTCCCCCGACGCCACGAAGCTCGCCTTCACCGTCTCCAAGCCCCCCGTCCCCGAGGACGAGATCTTCCTCGTAGATTTAGGTTCGGGCAAAACCGCCCAGCTCCCCTACCGCGCGGGCCGCGCCGCCTGGGACTGGTCGAAGTAGGGGCGCGATTCATCGCGCCCTCTTCCCCTCCCGCGCCCTTTCCCCCTCCCGTGCCCTTTCCCCCTCCCGTGCCCTTTCCCCCTCTGCCGCTTCCCTCCCGCGCCCTCACCGGGTATAATCCCCCCATGAGCTACGCTCTGCTGCATGCCGATGAGGAGACCGAGCCGGGGGTCTACGGGGCCTACCTGCGGGCGCAGGCCGACGCCGACCTGCTGGACATCCTGCGCCACCTCGACCCCGAGCGCTACCCCGCCCGCCTCGACGCGGCGGGGCGCGAGCTGCGGCGGCGCGGACTGCTGCAAGCGCCCGCCTACAACCCGGCCGAGGCAACGATGCGCTATCTCGCCCTGGTCGCCCTGGCCCTTGCCGCCGCCCTGCTCCTGCTGACCGTTTTGCTGACCCCCGCCGACGCCGCCGGCCCTTCCTGGCCGACCGGCGAGATGCTGCCCGACGGGTCGCCGCTCAGTCTGCTCGCCCGCCTCTTCACCGTCGCCATCCTGCGCGGCGTCGTCTTCTGGAGCGCCCGCTTCGCCGTCTTCGCCTTCTTGATCGCCCCGCTCGGCGGCTGGTTGCTCGGCCAGCTCGGGACGCGGCGGCAAAGGCGGGCGCGCGCCGATGTCTTGCGGCTGGCCGCCCTCGGCCTCGGCGTCCTTCTCGCCGCGGTCGCCCTGGCGGCCCTCCCCGGCAGCGCCGTCCCCGCCCTGTTCGACTCGTCGGCGGGTGAGGCATCCGGGTGGCAGCGCGCCCTCCCGCTTTGGGACCCGTTCGCCGCCTACTGAGCCGATCACCGAGATGCCGACATGAAACACAAACATCGCCGCGCCGGCCCCAACCCGCTGGCCGAATACCGCCGCCTCCAGCGCGAGATCCGGACGGTCTTCGACCCGTTCACCGCCAAGCACTGCCCCACCTGCCTCACCCCCTGCTGCATCAAGCCGACGCGCGTGACGCCCGTGGACGTCGCCCTGGCCGTCGGCCTGGGCCACGACTTCCCGCACCTGAACGGGGCGGACGCCTACGCGCCCGCCGTCTCCTACGCGGGCAATCGGCTGGCCGCCCCCATCGCCCTGCCGATGCTCCCCGGCGAGGAACCAGCGCTCCAGCCCTGCGACTACCTCGACAGAGGCCGCTGCACCTTCCCCGACGACCTGCGCCCCTACGGCTGCACGGCCTTCCTCTGCGGCCCCATGTACGCCCACCTGCCTGATGACACCCTGCGCCGCCTCCGCCGCCTGATCCGCCAGCTCGAGGACGCCCACACCTCCCTCCTGCGCGCCCTCCGCGACGCGGGCAAAATACCGGCGGACGATGAAGACTAGCGTCCCCGGCCATGAATGGCCGGCCTACCCCTGAATGGACACCGCTCTGCGGTTGAAGATGTGAGCGCGATGCCAGGCTGTAGGGGCGAACCTTGTGTTCGCCCTTCTTGTCCGCGTCCGCCTTCCCTCTCCGTGTAGGGGCGCGATTCATCGCGCCCTCTCCGCCTATCGCGCGGCAGGATTCCCGGCAGCAGGGCGGGAACTTCCCGCCATGAAAGATGCACGACCCGCCGCGCGCCCCCGTCTTGTCCTTGCCCTCCTCCTTCCCCTCCTCCTCGCCACCCTGAGCAGCGGCCTGAACGCCGCGCCCGCCGGGGACACGCCCCCCGCCACACCCCCGGCTGCCGCTCCGCCCCCCGCCGCCGCTGCCCCGGCACCGCCCCCCACTCTGATCGGCAAGATCGCCCACATCCGCATCTTCGGCGATAAGAACATCCGTGCCGACGCCATCCAGGCCGTCCTCACCCAGAAGGTCGGCGACCTCTACAGCCCCGCCGCCGCCGCGAAGGACCAGGCCACCATCAAGGACATGGGCGTCTTCAACGGCCCCGTCGCCCTGACCGCCGCCCCCAACCCGGCCGGCGGAGTGGACCTGAATTACACCGTCGCCGAGAACCCCATCGTCACGGCTATACGCTTCACCGCCGACACGCCCTCCAAAGAGCCGACCATCCCGGCGCTGGTGCTGGTGGCGCAGATGAAGACCTGCGTCGGCCAGGTACTCAACACGAAGGTTTTGGTCAGTGACCTGGACGCGCTCGTCAACCACGACACCGGCTACGTCAGCAAGCAGGGCTACATCTTCGATATCAGCACGGACATCAACATTGACCCCGCGACAGGAGTTTTGACCATCCCGCTCGTGGAAGCCCACGTCCAGTCCATCCAGATCACCGGCAACAGCCGCATCAGAACGGCGGACATCCTGGCCCACATGCACACCAAGCCGGGCGACGTTTACAACGCCAATGCCGTTCAGAAGGACCTCGGTGCGATCTATGAGATGGGCGACTTCAAGCAAGTCGGCGGGACGAAACTGGACGCGACCGGGCCAGGTCAGATCACGGTCACACTCCCCGTGGTGGAGCGGGAGGCAGCCACTGTGGACAAGCTTGATGAGAAACAAGGTAAAGTGATCCCGTTCCTCTATGACCCGATTACAATCCCGACACCCGTCATCCGTGTCAGCGTCAACGGCAAGCCACCGCTTGCGTTCATCGTGGATACCGGCACAACCGCTCCGCTCACTCTCGATACCATGACCGTCGCTCGGCTTGGGCTAAAGAAGCAGGAACTGACGCAGGAGGGACAGGGCTACCGCTATGCGGTCGTTCCAGTCCAAAAGGCCGTTTTGCAGGGGGTAAATCGCGCTAACGATGTTCCCTACGACATAAACCAGGCGGTGGTCCTTGATCTAGGCATCCTGCGTGGATACTTCCCAGGCCGGGATGTGGCCGGGATTATCGGACTGGGACTGTTCCGCCTTTTCACCACCCGTTTCGACTTCGCGGCCGAGACGCTCACCATGTTCGCCTATTCTCACCCTTCCTTGCGCCTCCCCGGTGCAACGCTCTTGCCCCTGCGTTCGACTTCGGACGAGCTTTATACCGTCCATGCTGCGCTGACACCTGACGCGGCTGCCGACCTGATCCTGGATACCGGCAGCGACTCCACCCAGGTGCCGCTTGAAACCGTGGGTACTCTGCACCCGGCAGGGATCGCCTACAACGGTGTAGCAGAGCAGATCACCGGGTTGTATATATGTCCAGATCTGCGACTGCCGGGCCTGAACCTCGGGACGCTGCGGGTGCCGAATGTCGTGGTGGGTACTTTGCCTCTGGCACGGACATCACTCGGCATGGACATCCTAGGCGGCTACCGTCTGACGCTGGACGGGCCGAACGCCCAGTTCGCGCTGGAACCGTCGGCCACGAGCAGGCGGTACGTTCTGGGATGGTCCGGCCTTGAACTCACGCAGGCAGGATCGGAATGGAAGGTGAAAAGCCTCAGAGGCGGGTCGCCCGCCCGGCAGGCTGGGGTGCAGACGGGAGACGAGATCGCGACAGTCAACGGGCAGGGCGTCCAGGGTTTGTCACGGACGCAGGCGATGAGGCTCATTGACGGCCTCTCAGGAAGGCCGCAGCGTCTAGGCCTGCGCCGAGGCCGTAACAAGAGCTTGGAGGTTTCATGGACCCCGCTTGATGAGTTCAGCGCGCCCCGCAACGGCGTTTATGGTTTGACGCTTCGGAAGCCGAATGGTGGCCCCTGGATCATCGTAAGCGTACTATCGGGCTGCCCCGGAGACCGGGCAGGACTGCAAGCGAGCGACGAGATCACGCAGATGGACGGGGTGCCCACGGCGAACATGCCTCCGGACCGACTTGCGGAGATCATGAGTGGAGCGTCAAAATCTATGACCTTCACGGTGCAGCGTACCGGGAAAGCCGCGCCGTTTTCGGTCAAGCTGTCCCCGCCGGCTCCTTAAAACCATGCGTTGAAACGCACGGCTAGACGGCCTTCGGCCAGAAAGCGCCGCTTCGCGGGGCTAAGGGGCGTCCTTCCGAGTGCCGCGCCCTCCGGGTCTGCCAATGCAGAAGCGGTACTTCGTGGCGTCTTCGCCGTTTAGCCGTGCGTTTCAACGCATGGTTCCCTTCATCGCACGGACCACGCCCTCTTCATCCGCCCTTTCCGCCTGCGCCTTAACCCATTCTTAACATTTTGCGGTTATAATAGACGCATGAACGCTTTCCCCACACGCCGCGCCGCCCGCCCCATCGCCGCCGCGCTCACCGTCGCGCTGACGGCGGGCCTGGCCGGGTTCAGCCTGACGCACAGCGCCCGCAAAGGCATCGCCGAGAAGAACGTCGCCCTGCCGGACCTGCCCGACGGCAACGGCACGGGGACGCGGCTGCCCAACGGCTGGCACGTCACCCCGGCGGGGACGCCCATCGCGCTGCCGGGCGATCTGCCGCTGAAGATGCTGTTCAGCCCCGACGGGAAGACCCTGCTGACACTCACCGGCGGCTACCACGACCACGGCGTCAGCCTCATCGACCCGGCCACCAATAAGGTCACGCAGAGCGTCAACCTGGGCAAAGTCTGGGCGGGCATGTGCTTCGACCCCGAGGGCGACGACCTGTACGTCTCGGGCGGCGGGCCTCCCTCCAAGGAGTTCCTCGCGAACGCCGCCAAGCAGGGCGCGGACGACGCTTTGACCGAGTCCTTCCACCACCCCATCCTGCACCTGAAGTTCGCGGGCGGCGCACTGACATCAGGCAAACCGATTGACGTCCCCGGCCTGACCGACGCCGTCGCCGACATTCCGGGTGACTACCACTTGAAGTTCGACCGGTTCATGGCGGGCCTGGTTTCGGGGCCGGACGGGGCCTTGTACGCGGTCAACATCCAGAACGACACCGTCTACAAGCTGGCGGGGACGCCCCGCGCCCTGGCCGCCTCCATTAAGGTCGGGTCGCGGCCCTACGCCGCCGCCCTGTCGCCGGACGGGGCGACGCTCGCCGTCTCCAACATGGGCGACGGCACGGTCAGCCTGCTGGACGCATCGAATCTGCAAGAACGAACCCGCGTCACGGCCGGCAGCCAGCCCAACGAGCTGGCCTGGGCCAACGATGGACGCCTGTTCGTCGCAAACGCAGGCAGCAACAGCGTCAGCGTCATCACGGGCGGCAAGGTGACGGAAACGGTCAAGACCTCGCTGTCTCCCACCGACCCTGTCGGGTCCACGCCGGACGCCCTGGCCGTTTCGTCCGATGGGCAGCGGCTCTACGTCGCAAACGCCGACAACAACGACGTGGCCGTCATAGACACCTCCCGCCCCCGCGCCTCCCGCGTCCTCGGCTTTATTCCGACCGGCTGGTATCCCAGCGCCCTGGCCCTCGCCCCCGACGGCCGGACGCTCTACGTCGGGACCGGCAAGGGCCTGAGCTTCCGCGCCAACGACAAGGCGACGACGCCCTGGACGCGGAACCAGCCCGTCTCGGGCCAGGCCTACGACTACATCGGCGGCGCCCTCAGCGGCGCGGTCTGCGCCGTGCGCCTGCCGGGCGCTGCGGGCCTGGCCGCCTACACCCGGCAGGTCTACGCCAACACGCCCGGCCTGAACGCGAGGACCGCACAGGCCGGGCCGGACATGAAGGCGACCCTGGGCAAGATCAAGCACGTCCTGTACATCATCCGGGAGAACCGTACTTATGACCAGGTGTTCGGGGACCTCACGGCGGGCAACGGCGACCCGAGCCTGACCATCTTCGGCGCGAGCGTCACGCCGAACGCGCACGCTTTGGCCTCGCACTACGTCCTGCTGGACAACCTGTACTGCAACGGCGAAGTCTCGGAGGACGGCCACAAGTGGTGCGACGCCGCCTACGCCACCGACTTCATCGAGCGCGCCTGGCCCTCCAGCTACAGCAGCCGGGGCGAGCCGAGCGGCGACGCGGATGTCGCCGACTCCCCGAACGGCGAGATCTGGGACGATTGCGCGCGGCACGGCGTCTCCTACCGCTCCTACGGCGAGGAGGCCGACTTCACCTCCACGCCCAACACCGCCCCTGTCTTCGCCGGCAGCAAGGGCCTGGCCGGGCACGCCAACGTCGAGTGGTCTCAGTTCCCCTTCGGCAAGGGCCGGGACACCCAGCGGGCCGCCATCTTCCTCAAAGAACTGGCCGCCGCCGAGAAGACCGGCGTCTGGCCGCAGTTCATGGTGGCCTGGCTGCCCGAGGACCATACCTCGGGCCTGAAGGCCGGGGCCTACACGCCCGTCGCCGCCGTCGCCTCCAACGACCAGGCGCTGGGGCAGATCGTGGAGGGCATCTCCAAGTCCCGCTTCTGGAAAGAGACCGCCATCTTCGTCATCGAGGACGACGCCCAGAACGGACCCGACCACATAGACGCCCACCGCACCGAGGGCCTCGTCATCTCCCCCTACGTCAAGCGAAACGCCGTGGACAGCACGCAGTACACGACGGCCTCCATGGTCCGCACGATGGAGATGATCCTCCACCTGCCCCCCATGACCCAGTACGACCGGGCGGCCACGCCGATGCTCTCCTGCTTCACGGCCACGCCCGACCTGACCGCCTGGGCGAACATCGGCCCGCGCGTGGACCTGGAAGCCAAGAACCCCGGCAAGGGCGCGGGGGCGGTCGCCTCGGCGCGGCTGGACTTCTCGGCCCCCGACCGGGCGGACCCGGACGCCTTGAACGCGATCCTGTGGCACGCCTTGAAGCCCGGCGTCCCCGTGCCCGCGCCGGTCCGAAGCGCCCGGCGGGAGTAGAGGGAAGTTTATGAAAAGCGGGCAGTGCCCCAAGTGCGGGTCAACTGACATCCGTTCCGGGGAGTTCCTGGAGGAGAAGGAATGGAACTACATGGGCAACCGCATCCCCGTGACCATCGCCCTCCGCAACACCGCCGCCTGGCTGGACAACTACGTCTGCGTCCGCTGCGGCTACGTCGAGAGCTACATCGCCAATCCCGACCGTCTACGGGAGATTTCCGAGCGCTGGCCCGCCGCCGTGTCGACGACGCAGCACGAACCGCCGGAGGGGGTGTGGCCCCCGCCGCCCGCCGTGCCAGAGGCTTGACGTCCGGCTGCTGCGGGCCATGCCAGCCCGACCATGCCATGAATGGCACGGCTAGACGGCCTTCGGCCAGGAAGTACCGCTTCGCGGCACTCGGAAGGAAATCCTAGGAAGGAAGTCCTAGTGCCGCGAAGCGGTACTTCCTGGCGTCCGCGCCGCGTAGCCGTGCCATTCATGGCATGGTCGGGCTGGCATGGCATGGCCCCCGCACCCGCCGCTCCCCACCCGCCGCCTCGCTCCCCCGCGCCCGCCCTCAACGCACCCCTTAACGTCCTAGCCAAACTCGGGAACAAAGCGGGCGGTTTTTCCGACCAAGTAGGGTACTTCACTCGCGAAAGGCCTTTCAATGAACAAGCTATTAATAAACCAGCTATTCACACGGTCCGCATTCGGGGTCGGTCTGCTGCTGGGGGTCGCCCTCCTGGGAGGGGCCGCGCGGGCGCAGGGGGAGACGCCGGTGGACGCTGCCCCGCCCGCCCATTTGGAGGCCGGGACGACGCTGAAGATCAAGCTGCTCAAAGACTTCAGTTCTGCCACCGCCCACGTCGGCGACCGCGTGCGGGCGGAGGTGGCGGGCGACGACACGAACGATCTGCCCGCCGGCACCCTGCTCTTCGGGCATGTGACCTGGATCAAGCCCTCCGGCGGTTCGGCCCCCGCCCAGGTGGATGCCAAGTTCGACCTCCAGCGCGGCGACGGCCCCGAGGCCGTCCGTGACGCCGCCTCGGCCCACCTGACCGGCAAAGAGGACAGCAAGGCCGTGGAGGAGCGCGCCAAAAAGGGCGCGAGCGCGGGGGCCGGGCTGGGTGCGCTGCTCGGGGTCGTCCTGGGCCGCAAGCACAAGCTCGGCGACGCCGTGGGCGGCGCGATTCTGGGCGCACTCGGCGGGGGCGTGGCGGGGGCCGTGACGAACAAGCACGGCGGCGAGGTCAGCCTCAAGTCCGGCGACGAGATCACCGTCCATCTCGACCGGGCCGTGACCCTAGGCGACGGGGCGTACTGAGCCGCCCCGCCAGGGTGAATGGCAGAGCGCACAAAAAGGCAGCCCCGCCGGGGCTGCCTTTTCTTGCGTCCCCTGGACGCCGGGCACTTCGGAGCCTCGCACTTCAGTGCGTGGCTTAAAACACCTCGTCCTCGCTCACCACCGGGTTCGTCAGCGTCCCGATCTCGGCGATCCGCACCTCCACCACGTCCCCCGCGTTCAGCGGGCCGACGCCGGGCGGGGTGCCGGTCGCGATCACGTCGCCGGGGTGCAGGGCGAAGCGGTGCGAGAGGTAGGAGATCAGGAACGGGATCGAGAAGATCATCTCCGACGTGTTCGCCTGCTGACGCACCTCGCCGTTGACGCTCAGGGTGAGCTGCACGTTCATCGGGTCGGGGACCTCGTCGGGCGTCACGATGTACGGCCCCAAAGGGCCGAAGGTGTCGTAGCTCTTGGACAGGAACCACGGGAGACTCTTGCCGATGGCCCGCTTCTGCTCGTCGCGGGCCGTCACGTCATTGATCAGCGTGTACCCCGCCACCAGCGACAGCGCCTCGACCTCGGAGACGTTCCGGCCCGCCGTGCCGATGACGACGGCAAGCTCCCCCTCGAAATCCACGCGCCCGACATCTGCCGGCAGCACGATGGGCCGGCCGTCGGCGATTACACTTGTGGAAGCCTTCTGGAAGACGATCGGCTCGTCGGGCACCTCGTTGTCCATCTCGCGCGCGTGTTCGCCGTAGTTGCGCCCGATGGCGAGGATGCGGTGCGGCGAGGGCAGCGGCGCGGCGGGCGTCACCCCCGCCTCCTGCCACAGCTTGTCTAGGACGCGCGCCCGCTCCAGATCGCGCACGGCCACCGCGTAGCCCGGAAGCCGCCCGATCACCTGGTTGATGTCGCCGGGCACGGTCAAGCCCTTGGGGGCCAGCGCCTCGGCGACGGCGACGACGCGCGCCAGCGGCAGGGTCTTCCCATTGCGGAAGACGCCCGGCAGGAACGGCTCCTGCGGGTCATCGAACTCTTTGTAGCAGACGAATTTCACTTGTGTTCTCCTGTATCAGAAACCCGGCTCCCAGACATAAGCCAAATCCAGAGTGAAGCCGGGCAGTTCAGGGTCCGCCGACACGGACATGGGCGCATCCTGGATGTCCGGCTGGGCACCGGGCCTGTAGACATGTACCCGCCGCTCGGCGGCGTCAATGAGCCAGCCCAGGCGGGCATCGTTGTCCCGGTACTCGGCCATCTTCTCCTGCGTGTCGGCCAGTGAGTCCGAGGGCGAGCGCAGCTCGACCACGAAGTCCGGGCAGAGCGGCAGGAACTTCCTCTTCTGCTCCACTGTCAGCGCGGCCAGCCGTGACCGGAGCACCCAGGAGGCGTCCGGTGACCGCGTCGCGCCGTTGGGCAGGACATAGTCCGTGGACGAGTCCAGCGCGATTCCCATGCCATCCTGCCGCGCCCAGTTCCCGAGCTGCCGGCTGACCTCGCTGTTACGGCTGCCGGTTTCAAAACCCGTTGGCGACATGATGATCCATTCTCCTGCCGCCGTCTGCTCGATCCGCAGGTCGCGATTCTGTCGGCAGAACTCGAAAAACTCATCGTCGCTGAAGTGCAGCGCGGGCCGCGCCCGCAGGACGAGCGGCTCCATCAGTGTCGTCATCGCGGTGTTCCCTCCCCGACGTGCAGCGTCCGCCGTGGGTTGATTAGCAGGATCGTCCTGCCGCCCGTCGTCTTGCGGTCGGCACCGCCGAGGATGGCCGCCTTGACCTGGGCGACCGTCAGGGCGGGGCGGGCGGCGAGGAGCTTGGCCGCGAGGTTCGTCACCTGCGGCGCGGCCATGCTGGTGCCGCTGAGTTCCAGGGTCGCCCCGCCGGGGACGAGGCTGGGGACGTCCACACCGTCGGCGTACACGTCCACGCTGCCGAACGAGGTGAAGGAGGTTTCCTCGCCGCCCTTGTCCACCGCGCCGACGACCAGCAGGTTCGGTGCCTTGACCGAGGCGGGGTAGCTGCCGTTGAACAGGACGTCCTCATCGTCGTTGCCCGCCGCCGCGACGAACAGGATGCCGGGCGCGCTGCGGATGGCCTCCAAAATGCCCTGAAAGCCGATGTCGTAGGTCTTCCGCGCCAGCGCCCGGCGCTCGGCGGGCGTGCCGCCGTCCATGTCCAAATCCGTCTCAATGTCGCTGATGCGGACGTTCCAGCTCATGTTGACGACCCGCACGCCCCTCTCTTTGAAGTAGGCGACCCCCTGGCGGAACATGGCTGCGGCCCGCCCCGCCTGCGCGACCGAGGGTGCCCCGTCAAAGGTCATGCGGCAGACCAGCAACCGCGCGGCGGGGTTGCCGCGCAGGGCGACGCCGGCGACATGGGTGCCGTGGGCGTAGCTCTCGTACCCACTGAGGCCCTCGTCGAAGTCGTGCATCTGCTCCGAGGTCATGCCCGCGATTCTGGCCTTGAGGGCGGCAGCCTCGGGGCTGTCTCTTCCGGCGGCTAGGTCAGAAGTGCCCTTCATCTGGGCCTGACCGGTGGTGGCCGCCGCCGCGCCGCCGGGGAGCGGGTAGAGCAGGTCGTTCGTCGGCTGTTCCTGTGCGTCGTAGGCGATGCCGGGCGATCCGGAAACAAGCTGGGGCCGATACAGGCTGACGTCAACGCCCGAGTCCCAGACGGCGACGGTCACGGGCGTGAGCTTCGCTGACGGGGCAAGTGTCACGTCGCGCGCCGCCCAGATGTCCGGTTGCGGGACGTCCCGCCCTGCGTCCAGGGCCGCAGAGAAGGCGGCGGCAAGGTCGGCCTTGTTGGGGACGATGTACTGGAGAACGAAAGCCTCATGGAGCAGACCATCCGCCTGCTCCTGGCTGATGGAGCCTGTTGTGGCGGCGGTGTCGGCATCGTCGGCATAAGACGCAACAAGCACGTCGCGTGAGAGGACCTCCAGCACCTGACTTTGCTGCTTCAGGCTGTCCCGCGCCAGACCGTAGGGCACGGCCCTGTAGGCGCGCTTGATGTCGGCCCGCAAGGCCTGGTGGAAGTCCGTGCCGGGGCTTTGCAAAGCATCGAGCAGCGCCCCACCCAACAGCCCCGATGTGGCCTTGTCGATGGGCTTGTCTTCCAGACCCTGGACCATCTTGATGTCCCTACGGGCGGCGGCGAAGTCTTTCCGCAGGAATGCTGCGTTCCCCAGCGTGCGGTACAGCCCGCGCAGGGTGGCCCGGTCTGTGATGTCATACCTAGCGAGGTCGGCGGTGATGTCGGCGCTGACGGCGGCGGCCAGGACCGAGACGACCTCGGGGTCTTCCGCCAGCGGGCGGACTTTGCTGGTGACGGCGTAGGCGTGAATCGGCAGGTCGGCAGCGCTGCTGACCTTGACGCGGCCATCCGCCTGGGCGCTCGCCGGCACCCCAAGCAGGGCGAGGGCGAGCAGCAGCGAACACGCCGCGCCCTCCCCTCCTACTCTGACTCCTAGCCTCGTCTTCACTGCTTCCCCTCGTCCCCGGCCCGAAAGCCCATCCGCCGCTCCGGGGCGGGCGGCGCTTCGATCAGCAGGCGGATCGCCTCAAAGACGACAGCGAACTGCTCGTCATACTTCTGTTCCAGGGTCAGGATGCGCCGTGCCAGGTCGCCGTCCTGCGTCAAAGCCCCGCGCAGGCCGACGAAGGCCCGCATGATGGCGATGTTGACCTGCACGGCGCGCTCGCTCCGCAGGACGCTCGACAGCATGGCGACGCCCTGCTCGGTAAAGGCGTAGGTTGGCTTGCGGCGTCCACCACGCCCAGCGTTTGATATCACAGTTTGTGATATCAAAACCGTTGCCTCCTCGTCTGTCAACTGGAACATGAAATCATTCGGGAAGCGGGTGCCATTCCGTTTCACCGCCTGATTGAGTGTGCGTGTATCGACACCATACAGTTCCGCCAAATCGCTGTCCAGCAGCACATTCTGGCCGCGCACGGTGTAGATTCGCCGCCCAACTTGCTCCGGCGCGATGACCGCCAATTCGGCCCCTTCTGTCCGGTCGTTCTCATCCTCGTTCGCCATGATTGCCCTCCCTGGTCTTCGCTTTGATCTTGAAGTCACAATCTGTGACTTCAAGTTTGAGATCCCAAATTGGGATCTCAAACGCTAGTCCTTATCATACCAGATAAGGTAGCGCTGCGTCAGGTCTTTGATGATGCTGTACGGGGCCTCGGCGCAGCGCTCGCCCCGGAAGAGGAACGTCGGGACGTGCGTCACGTCGGCGGCGTAGGCGTCATCGTCGAAGCGCACGATCTCGTCATAGTACGCCTTGGACGAGACGGCCGCGTGGAATGCCTCCCGGTCTAGGCCCGCCCCTTCCGCCAGACCGCCCAGCACTCCGAGGTCGCTGATGTCCTCGGACCGCTCCCAGAAGGCGCGGTAGACGGCCTCATTATAAGCATCGAACCGCTCCGGCTCTTTGTCCTGCGCGTAGGCCGCCCCTTCCAGGGCGTAGTGCGTGCGGATGACGGCGATGGTCCGCCCCTCTGGCACGGGGGCACCCTCCGCCCGCGAGAATAGCTCGAAGCGCGACGGCGGCGCGTCGGGGTCTTTGGGCTGCGGCTTGAAGTCCGGCAGCGGACCCAGTTCCTCGGGCAGCAGCTCGAACCCGCGCCAGACCTGCCTGATCTGCGGGAACTCTTCGCGCAGGCGCTTGGCCTGGATGAAGCCGACCCAGCACCAGGGGCAGAGATAGTCATGGCCGATGGTCACGGTCAGGTTTTTGTCTTGAGGCATGGTAGGTTTCCTTGAAAGCAGAGGTAATCGTCTAATACCCGCTTTGCCCCGGCTGTTCCTCCACTCCGGGCCGGTTCGACGTTTGATAGGCTTTAATCCATGTTTGATAGGCTCTAATCCATTGACCGGCACCGATGCGATAGGCTTCGACCTATCTTAAGGCGACACGCTTACGCTGCCTCCCCGTCTTCTCCTTCCGCCCTCCCCGTATGCAGCCCGACGCCGCCCGCGCGGACGGACGACGGCGCGCTGCCCGTGACGGCCTTGAAGACGCGCGAAAAGTGGTAGGGATTGGCATAGCCCAGCCGCTCGGATGTCTGCGTCACCGACAGGCCCTGACTGAGCAGGCGGCGGGCGGCGGCGACCCGGTGCCGCCGCGCCCACGAGGCCAGCGGCTCCCCCGCCGCTTTCGTGAACTGGTAGACGAGCTGCCGGGGCGTCAGATGGAGCCGGGCGGCGAGATGCGCCACTGTGGGCCGCTCGGCGGGCGCGTCGTCCAGCAGCCGCGCGACCTGGGCCACCAGGGCCTCGCCGGGCGTGCCTGCCCGCGCGTCGGCGTACAAGCCCCCCAGAAGCTCCGCACCCCGGCTCAGGAGCAGCCAAGGCCAGCCGGACGGCTGACACAGCGCCGCTTCGGCCATCTCCACGAAGGCCTGACGGCGGAGGAGGGAAACATCGGGGAAGACGGCGACGGGCGGGTCGTGTCCGCGCAGCCAGTCGTCCATCTGGTCCGCCCACGACCCGGCGAGCTGGAGGTAGTACAGGTGCCAGGGCTGACCCGGCGCGACCCGCTCACTGATCCGGCACCCCCGCGCGGCGGCGATGATCGCGCCGGGCTGGTGGCCGAAGACGCCCGCCCCGACCCGCACCTCGGCCCGCCCGTGCAGGGTCAGGAACAGAGTCAGGCGGTCCAGCGGGTCGGGCGCATAGCAGGCTCCCGGAGGGCAGACCTCGTGGACGGCGAGGATGCGTGCGAGCGTGTCCCCCGTCGGGGCGGGGGAGTCGCCCGGCGCGTCGGCCAGGCCGACATCCACGCGCCGGCTCTGGCCGGGCTGTAGTAGGAAGTCAGCGGGGTTTGTCAAATCGGATATGCCGCCTTGCGTGTTCGGGAATGGCTATCGGCCTGGGGAGAGTGTACCATGGGGAACAGGAAACTTGAAGGGGGACCCAAAGGGGCGAGTGATTAAAATCACTCGCTGACGCAAGACCTGTCCAGGGGACAGAAGAGGGGAGTGGACCGGGCATATCATTCTGCTCCTTTGTCCCTTGGACAAATCCGGCCGTAGCGAGTGATTTCAATCACTCGCCCTCTCTCACGCGATGGAGGACCGAAAATGCTCGCCCAAGAACAGCCCGCCGCGATAGCATTTCAAAACGATCTGGCCGCACAAGCCGCCTTTTTCCAGGCCAACAGCTACGTCACGCTGCCGGACCTGCTGCCGCCCGCCCTCGTGGCCGAGATGAACGCCGCCATTGACCGCGACCACGCCGAACACGGCTACTTCTGGGACAGCGAGGTCAGCCGCAACGGCACCTCCAACCTGCTCCTGACCGAGCCGGTGTTTGAGAAGGCCGTCCGCCACCCCGCCGTGCTGGCCCTGGTGGAAACTTTGATGGGCGGCCCGGTCTGCTTCGAAGAGCTGTCGGTGCAGATCACCAAGCCCAGCGACCAAGCCCGCCCGACCGGCTGGCACCGGGACTGCGGCCACTGGCTGGAACACCCCCTGCACCTGGACTACCCGCAGATCATCTACTATCTGTCCGATGTCGGCGCGGGCGACCACCACTTCACGGTCAGCCCCGAGCCGGCGGGGGGCGAGGTGCTGGACACGCCCGCCCAGCTCACGCGGGGCGGCAGCGTCCCCTTCCGGGGCCGGGCCGGGTCCGGCATCCTCTTCAACGCCGCCGTCCTGCACGGCGCGACTCTGGCCGCGACGCCCAACGAGCGCCGCATCCTCCAGGTCTATTATGGCCACGCCGCCCGCCCGTCACTCTCGCAGGTGACTCTGATGCCGCCGCGCCTGTGGCGCGACGACCCCGACCCCGAAGTCCGCCGCTTCTACGGCAAGCTGAACCGCGTCACGACCGACATGCGCCGCTGGCTCGGCGCGGAGTAGACGGGGGAAGAATGATCACACCGGAAGAGAAGAAGCAGTTCCTAGACGTGGGCTACCTGCACGTCCCCGGCGCGGTCGCCGGCCGGCACCTGGCCCGCCTCCAGGCCGAATTCGACCGAGTCTGGGACCTGCCGGGCCGCTGCAACCAGCACAAGCTGCTCCAGCACCGGATGTTCCTGGACCTGATCGTTCACCCGCCCATCCTGGACCGGCACCGCGCCCTGTTCGGGGCGCAGACCCAGCTCCTCCAGTATGACCTGCTGCGGCAGGGGCCGCGCAACGACACCTTCCCGCTGCGGTCCTGGCACCGCGACTTCGTGTTCCCCGGCGACACGCCCCTGTCGGTCAACACACTGCTGTTCCTGGACCCCATCGGCGAGTCGGCGGGGCCGACGCGCGTCGTCCCGCACAGCCACCGGGGGGGCGCGAGTCCCAGCGCAGGTCAGTCGGGGCAGCCCCACCCGAAGGAGGTGGCGGTGTACGCCGCGCCGGGCGACGCCATCTTCATCAACAGCGCCGTCTGGCACACCGGCGGGCGCAACGAGGGGGAAGGGCTGCGCCGGGGCATTTATCTTTATTACGGCTACTGGTGGCTCAAACGCTACGAGTCCGACCACGCTCTCCCCTGGCGGGCATTGGAGGGCGCGGACGAGGAGCGCCTGACTCTGCTGGGCGTCAAGAACCCCGGCGGCGCGGACCTGCACCAGTATTCGCCGTGATGCAGGAGGGAGGGGGTGAAGAGGGAGGGGGGACCCCGCCCTCCCTCTTCTGCCTGCATTCCCCCGTTGCCCCCGCCCGCACGCAGGGATTCACGCCCCTAGCGTCGAACAGACGTAACCAAACGGACTCAGAAGGGCGGAGACAACGTGCGTCACACAAGCCTGTTCAACGGCGGCTGGAAATTCCATCTCGGGGACGCGCCGGGCGCGGAAGCGCCCGCGTTCGATGACGGCGCGTGGCGGCCCCTCAGCCTGCCGCACGACTGGAGCATCGAAGGCGAGTTTGATGCTAAGTGGGCCAGCGCGACCGGGTATCTGCCCGGCGGCATCGGCTGGTATCGGAAATCGTTCGCCGCCCCGGACGGCCCCGCCGGCAAACAAGTCTCCCTGCACTTCGACGGCGTCTACTGTAACGCCGAAGTCTGGGTCAACGGCCACTTCTTGGGCAAACGGCCCAACGGCTTCGCCTCGTTCCAGCATGACCTGACGCCTCACCTGCGGGCCGACGCCGAAAACGCCGTCGCCGTCCGCGTGGATCACACCCAGTTCGGTGATGCCCGCTGGTACACCGGCTCGGGCATCTACCGCGATGTCCGGCTCGTCGTGACTGGCCCCGTCTACATCAAGACCTGGGGCGTCTGCGTCACCACGCCCCTCGTCTCGCCCAACATGGCCCAGATGCAGGCCGAAGTGACGGTGCAGAACCACGCCGACGCGCCCGCCTCGGTGGAGATCCGTCTGACCCTGCTCGACCCGTCAGGCGGAGTCGTGACGGAAGGCCATGCATCCGCCCTCATCCCGCCCGGCGGAGGGGCGGCGATGGGGGACGTACTTTCGGTCCCCGGCCCGCGCCTCTGGTCCCCGGAAACTCCCGCGCTTTACACCCTGCGGGCAGAGGTCATTCACGGCGGCGCGGTCGTGGACGCCGAAGACACCCCCGTCGGCATCCGCTCCATTCGGTTTGACCCCGACGAAGGCTTTTTCCTCAACGATCAAAACATAAAGCTGAAGGGCGTCTGCCTGCACGATGACGCCGGGGCTTTAGGAGTGGCCGTGCCGCCGAAGGTCTGGGAGCGGCGGTTGAAGACGCTCAAAGCGGGCGGCGTGAATGCCGTCCGCATGGCGCATAACCCGCACCTGCCCGCCCTCTATGACCTCTGCGACCGGCTGGGCCTGATGGTCCAGGACGAGGCGTTTGACGAGTGGGAACGCGGCAAGAACAAATGGATCGAGGGCTGGAACGTCGGCACACCGGGGCAGGACGGGCCGCACGAGCATTTTGAGGAGTGGGGCGAGGCGGACTTGCGCGCCATGGTCCTGCGCGACCGGAACCACCCGAGCGTCATCATGTGGAGCATCGGCAACGAGATAGACTACCCGAACGACCCCTACACGCACGAGGCCCTGGACCGGGGGGCCAGCCCGCAGTCCTATGGCCTGGGCCAGAGGGCGGGGCAGCCGCACGGCGACCGCCTGGACGAGATCGCCCGGCGTCTGGCCGCCGTCGTCCGCGAACTCGACCCGACGCGCCCCGTCACGGCGGGCCTGGCCTCCGCCCTGATGTCAAACGAGGTCGGGTTCGCCGACGCGCTGGACGTGGCCGGCTACAACTACCAGGAGGACCGCTACCCCGCCGACCACGCCCGCTACCCGTCGCGCGTCCTGTACGGCAGCGAGAACGGGATGCGCTGGGACTTCTGGGCGGCAGTCGCCGATAACCCCTACGTCTGCGGGCAGTTCCTCTGGACCGGCATTGACTACCTCGGCGAAGCGGGGAAGTGGCCCGCCCGCAGCAACGGCGCGGGGCTGCTGGATCTCGCGGGCCTGCCGAAGCCCGAGTACTTCTACCGTCAAAGCCTCTGGGCCGAGGCCCCCATGGTCTATCTCGGCACCCGCACCGTCCCCGAGGGCGCGGAAGCCGGCTCGCTGTGGAGCCACAAGGAGGCCGCGCCCGTCTGGGCCGGTGTGGAAGGCGTCCCCGTCCGCGTGGTCTGCTTCACGAACTGCGAAGCCGCCGAACTCTTCTTGAACAGTCGTTCCCTCGGCGTCAAGCGGCTCGCCGACGCTCCCGACCGCGTACTGTGGTGGGACGTCCCCTACGCCCCCGGAACGCTGACGGCTGAGGGCCTGAACGACGGCAGAACGGCCTGCACGTCCGCGCTTCAGACGAGCGGCCCGGCGCGGAAGCTCCTCGCCGAAGCCGACACGCTCACCCTCGCCGCCGACGGCATCGATCTGGCCCACATCACCGTCACCATTGCCGACGCAGACGGCCTCCCCGTCTACGCCGCCGACCACGAAGTCACCTGGACCGTCGAAGGGCCTGCCCGCCTGCTCGGCCTGGAGAGCGGCGACCACGCCAGCCACGAGGACTACCAATCCCCCGCGCGCCGGGCATATCATGGGCGGCTGCTGGGCTATGTGCAGGCAGGGGAAGAGAGTGGGGAGATCATAGTGCGTGTCACCGCGCCCGGCCTGGAGGAAGCCGCCGTGACGCTGCGAATTGGCGCGGCGTGATGCGGCGCGCGGGGTGGCGCGGCGTGATGCGGGGAACACAATAAAGAAGGGCGGACACGAGGTTCGCCCCTACGTCCATACATTCGCCTCTCTGCCCCGTAGGGGCGAACCTTGTGTTCGCCCTTCTCGTGTCCGCCCTTCCCCTCTGCTCTCCCATCCGCCTTCCCAATCCAGCGTCATCCCTCAGCCCGTGCCTCACCCCACGTCCTCCACCCGCACCTCACGCCCCAGCCGCGCCGACTCATAGCCTGCCAGGACCACGCGCAGGTTCTCCCGCCCGGCCTCGCCGGGCGCGGGGTTCGGCGCACCGTCCAGCACCACGTCCAGGTAGTTGCCGATCATGGCGGCGAAGTCGTCCCCGCGCTCCGCAATCAGCACCTCGCGCCGGTCCGGCAGGTCGGGCCGGTGCAGGACCAGAGCGCCGAGCGGCCCGCCCAATGTTAATGCCCCGTCCGTCCCGTAGGCGATGAAGTTCGGCTGGGGGACCCAGGTGCCCGCCGCCTGTGAGGAAAAGAGCGTCCCCAGGTGCCCGCCTTCATAGCGGGCGCTCAGAGCCGAAGTGTCTTCGCCGCCCAACTCCTCCCGGAACCGGGTGGTCAGGCAGGAAACGGACTCAATCGGCCCGGCGATCTTCAGCATCAGGGCGAGGGCGTGGATGCCGCTGTCCAGGAGCTGCCCGCCGCCCGTGACGGCCGGGTCGTAGCGCCAGGCCGTCCCAAGGATCTTGCCGCCCTGCCAGTACGCAAAGGTGGCCTGCGTCCCGACCAGACGCCCGATGCGGCCCGCCGCGACGGCGCGTTCGGCCTGCACGGCGGCCGGCAAAGTCAGGTTCGTCTCGCCGTAGTAGAGGGTGACGCCTGACTCTTGGGCCGCCGCGATCATGGCGTCGCACTCGGCCAGCGTTTTCGCCAGCGGCTTCTGGCACAGGACGTGCTTGCCGGCCCGCGCGGCGGCGACGGCGGCCTCGGCGTGGAGGTGGTGCGGCGTGCAGATCTCCACCGCGTCTACCGTCGGGTCAGCCAGGACCTCCTCGAACGTGGCGACGCGGGCGTCCCCGGCCAACGCGGCGCGCGCGGCAGCCGCCTCGGGGTCAATGTCGCAGCAGGCCGTGATCCGCGCCCGGTCCGCGTGTTTCTGGTAGGCCTTGATGTGGTTCTCGCTGATGAGGCCGCACCCGAGCAGGGCGACGTTCAGGACTTTCATGGCAGGACTTTCCGCGTTTTTTCATGCCTCGACTCGAAGCGTCATCTCCTGCCGGATGTCGGCGGAGGACGCGCCGACCAGGAGCTGGACCGCGCCGTCCTCCACGACGAACCCGTGCCGGGCCGCATCCCAATACGAAAGCAGCGAAGCCGGCAGCGGCAGCGTGACCGTCTTCATCTCCCCCGGCGCGAGCGTGACGCGGGCGAAGCCCTTTAGCGCCTTGGGCGGTCGTTCCACCGCCGAATCCAGGTGCTTCACATAAAGCTGGACCACCTCGTCGCCCGCGCGTTCCCCCGTGTTCGTCACGTCCACGCTGACCTCGACCGCGCCGCCCGCCGTCACCGCGTCCGCACTCGTCCGCAGGTTCGCATAGCCGAAGGTCGTGTAGCTGAGGCCGTACCCGAAGGGGTACAGCGGCTTGCCCTGGAAATACTGGTAGGTGCGGCCGTTTCGGATGTCGTAGTCCATCATTGGCGGGAGCTGTTCCAGCGAGGCGGGCCAGGTCTGCACCAGCCGACCGCCGGGATTGTAGTCGCCGAACAGAACGTCCGCCAGGGCGTTCCCCTGCTCCTGGCTGTTCTGCGTCAGGTGCAGGATAGCCGGGACGTTCTCCTGCGCCCAATTGATCGCATAGGGGAACGAGGACAGCAGCACGACGACCGTGCGCGGGTTCGCCGCGTACACTTGTTTGATCAGCTCCTCCTGGCCCGGCTCAAGCGAAATGCTCTGGCGGTCTACGGCTTCGCGGCCCTCGTCCGGCGAGTTGACCTTGGCCCAGCCGCCCGCGCCGACCGGGTTGTTGCCGACGACGACGATGGCGACGTCGGACGACGCGGCTAGCGCCACGGCTGCTGCGGCATCGCCCCCGTCGGCATACTGCACCGACGCGCCCGCCCCGACCGCCTCCCGGATGCCCGCCAATGGCGTGACCGCGTAGGGCGGCGAGCCGCTGTACCAGTCCAGCAGGACCGTGTCGGCGCGCGGGCCGAGGACGGCGAGCGACCTCCCCGCGCCCCGGTCCAGAGGCAGCAGGCCACCGCTGTTTTTCAGCAGCACGGCCGACTTCCGCGTCACCGAGCGGACGGCGGTCCGGCTCGTCTCGGACAGCCAGGGTTCCGCCTCGCCGTCCGCCCCGATCTTGCTGTAGGGGACACGGCCCGGCGGGTCCAGCAGGCCCAGCCGGAGCATAACCCGGAAGTCGCCGCGCAGGGCGGCATCCACTTCCGCCTCGGTCAGCAGGCCGGTTTCCAAAGCCTCGGTCGTCGGCGCGCTGTGGTCATCGAGGAACTGGCCGATGCCGGCCTTGACGATGGCGGCGCAGGCCTGCGCCTGGTCGGGGAAGGCTTTGTGGTCGGTGACCAATAGCTTCATCGCCCCGCCGTCGGTGCAGATGATGCCGTCGTTGCCCCACTCGGCGACCGTGATCTCTTTGAGCATCGGGTGGACGGCACAGGGGATGCCGTTGTACGAGTTATACGCGGCCATGTAGGCACGCGACCCGGCCTCGATCCCCATGCGGAACGGGACCGAATAATACTCGCGGAACAGCCTCTCGTCGAAGTCAGACGACGAACTCTCGCGCCCGTCCTCGTTGGAGTTGGCTAGAAAGTGCTTCATCAGCGACGCGGATTGCCAGTAGACCGGGTGGTCGCCCTGAAGACCGCGCACGAAGGCCTGGGTCAAGGTGCCGTTGAGGAACGGGTCTTCGCCGTAGCACTCCTCCGTCCGCCCCCAGCGCGGGTCGCGGCCCAGGTCCGCGTTCGGGGCGCGGACGACCAGCCCGCCCCGCTTGTAGCGGTCGCTCTGCGCCATGTAGCGGACCTCGTAGCCCTCAATGGCGGCGGCCTCCTGAACGGCGATCGGGTCCCAGGTCTGGCCCAGCCCGATCTCCTGCGGGAACGTCGTGGTGGCGACCGGCTGCTTGTCGCCGTCGAACTTGCCCCATCCGCCCGGCTCGCCCATCGCCAGCCCGTGCAGGCCCTCCACATGGCCGCTCCCCTTGATGCCCAGGCGCGGGATGCTGGGGTCGGTGCCCAGGCAGAACACTTTTTCTTCCAGTGTCAGGAGGCCGAGGATGCTGTCAATGCGCTCCTCGGCGGGCAGATCCGGGTTCTGGAAGGGGTAATCGAAGGCTGTCGTCTCTGGTTCCATAGGTTCTTTCTGGTGACTGGTGCAGCGAAGACGCGAGAGAGTGGCCGAGTGGTTGAAAACCACTCGCTAGGAGAAGCGTCCTGCGGACGGGCAGAGGCGGCGCGCGGACTCCGTCTTGTGTCCGCAGGACACCTGGCCTAGCGAGTGGTTTTCAACCACTCGGCGCGGCTTCTGGCGCGGCCACCCGGCGCGGCTTCTGGCGCGGCCACCCGGCGCGGCTTCTGGCGCGGCCACCCGGCGCGGCTTCTGGCGCGGCCACCCGGCGCGGCTTCTGGCGCGGCCACCCGGCGCGGCTTCTGGCGCGGCCACCCGGCGCGGCTTCTGGCGCGGCCACCCGGCGCGGCTTCTGGCGCGGCCACCCGGCGCTTGCGGTTCGGCAGGAGAAGAGGGCGCGATAAATCGCGCCCCGCATCCGGCCTTACGCTCTGGGAGGCTACCGCGCCGCCGCCCGTGCCGGGGCGGGGTCGGCGTAGAAGATGCCCCGGCCGTTACTGCCCATGTAGACACGGCCGTAGACGCGCGGGTCGCCCGTCACCGCCTGGCCGCTGTAGCCGTACTGGTGGGCGTCGTCGTTGATCCGGAGCCACGTCTGCCCGGCGTCGTCCGAGCGGAAGCAGCCCGAGGCACCGCCGCGCGTGTCGCCGGTCAGGTAGAGGGCCGGGTAGTCATGGCCCGGCGCGGCCTTGCCGAAGCCCAGCCGCTGCGCGTCGGCGGCGTCCCCGACATGAGAAAAGGTCGCCCCGCCGTCCGTCGAGTGGAAGACGCCGCGACCGCCCGCCGTCACCCACAGGTCGCCCGCGTGGCCCGGCGTCGCCCCAACCTCGCGCGCCCCGTTCGGCAGTGTCCCCCGAGCGGTGAAGGTCGCGCCGCCGTCCGTGCTGGCCAGCAGGCTGCCGCCCGATCTCAGGTAGAACGTCCCCGCCGTCACGCGGTCTGAAACCACCGAGGCCCTGCCGCCGGTCACCCCGGCGCAGGGCTGCCAGGTCGCGCCCTTGTCGCGCGAGAAGGCCGGGGCCGCCCCCTGTGCTGCCCACACGAAGGATGCCCCGTCGGCGGAAACGGCGATGCTGCCCGAGCCGCGCCCGCCCGCCGGGGCGCTCACGAACGGCGTCCAGGTGACGCCGTTGTCGGTGGAGTACGCACCGCCCGTCCCGCGCCCGCCCCGGCCCACCCGGACCACGAGCATCGGGTCATTCTCGGCGAAGTCGATGCTGTCGGTGTTGTTGAAGGTCGGGTTGGTGAACATGCCGCCGGACGGCGAAGCGGCGAACGACTCATGCCGGAACCCGCCGATGTCGCCCAGGCCGCTGATCAGGTGCGCGCCCGCCGGGGGGCTGACCAGGGTGATCACCGCCGTCTCTTCCAGGCCCGCCGCCCCCACCTTCCAGTGCGTCGGCAGGCCGGCGTCGAGGGCCGTCATGTCCTCGGTGGCGAAGATCGTCGCGCCGGTCCCGTATAGGACGTGGCCGGGGTGGAACGGGTCCAGAGCCAGCGACCCCATCCACCAGCCCAGACGCGGCGCTTTGTCGCCGAAGGTCAGGTACGGGGTCAAGGACCAGTCGCGGACGGACTTTGCGGCGATGTCCCCCCAGGTCTTGCCGCCGTCGAGGCTGCGGAACAGGGTGTCGCCGGGGTTCCAGCGGTCCATCGTCGTCACCATCACCGTCTGCGGGTGCAGGAGGTCAATGGTCAGCCCGGCATAGCCGAAGCCGCCCTTTTGGGGCGAGATGTCGGTCCAGGCGGCCGTCTTGGTGTCGTACTTCCAGACCGCCCCGCCGCTCATCCCGTTCGGGCCGGGCGCGTTGCCATACGTCACATACAAGGTCCCGTCGCGGCCCAAAACTCCCTGGTGCGGCAGCAGGCCCGTCGGCTGGCCCGCGACGGGTGCCCAGGTCGCCCCGGCGTCGTCACTGCGGTACAGGCCCGGCCCGTCCTGCGAGACGGCGGCGTAGATGACGCGGCTGGCCATCCCGCGCGTGCTTGAAGTGCGGTCGAACAGCTCGAAGATGACTCCGATGCCATTAGTGCGGCCCGTCACGGGGAAGGAGTCCACCTTGGCCCAGGTCGCCCCGGTGTCCACGCTCCGCCACAGGCCGTCGTTGCGCGACCCCATATAGAGGACGCTGTTCTTGTTCGGGTCTACCGCCAGTCGCTCGCCCGCCGAGCGGCCGTCCTCGTTGCCGCCCATCTTGAACGGGACATCGGTGCGCTTGAAGGTGCGCCCGCCGTCCGATGTCCGCACGATGGCCCCGTTGCTGCTGCCGCCGTTGGTGTAGGTGCCGAGGGCGAGGTAGAAACGGTTCGCATCAACCGGGTCCACGCCGATGCTCTCGCAGCCGAGCAGGTTGCCGTCGCGGCCCCCCGCCCAGTCGTTGAGCGGGACCCAGTGTGCGGCAGCCTTGTCCCAGCGGTAGGCCCCGCCGATGTCGGTCCGGGCGAAGTACAGCCCCTCACGGACGGGGCTGAAGATCAGCCCGTCCACGAACCCGCCCGCGATGACGGGGACGTTGCGCCAGACGTAAGGCCGGCTGGCCTCGGTCGGGGTCGCTTTGGTTACGCCTGCCGGTGCCGTGGTCGGCACCGCCTGGGCCGTGGCCGTCTTCGGCAGGCCGCTCAGGAGGAACGCCGCGCCGCCGCCTAGCAGGCAGGCCGCGAGGCCCGCGCCCAATTTCGCTTCGATGGATTTCATGTATCTATTTCCTTTCAGAAAGGGTGTCGTGTCTCTGACGAGTGGTTGAAAACCACTCGCTAGGCCAGGTGTCCTGCGGACATGAGATTCGCCCACGCGCCGGCCGTATTCCCGTCCGCAGGACGCTTTTCCTAGCGAGTGGTTTTCAACCACTCGATTTGGCCCGGCAGAGGCTATTGTGCTATGGCGTCTCTGGCCCAGAGGATGACGGCGTCGGAGCCTCCGGCAGCCTCTCCAGCGTCGTCTTCGCCAGCCGGAACGGCCCTTGCAGCCGGATATCGCGCGAGGAGCTGCCGACGAGGACCGTGAAGCTCCCCTTCTCCGACAGCCACCCCTGCTTGGCCGGGTCGAAGAAAGCGAAGGCGCTCCGGTCAAGCGGGATGGAAACCGTCTGCGTCTTGCCCGGCTCCAGGAAGACCTTGCGGAAGCCCTTCAGCTCCTGGAAAGGCCGGGGCAGGCTCGGTTTCGCCTGATGCACATAAAGCTGGGCCACCTCGCCGCCCGCCCGCGCTCCGACATTCGTGACTTCGAACCGGGCGGTGACGACCGGCCCCTTGGCGTCCGCTCCCGGCACAAGCCGCAGCCCGGAATAGGCAAAGCGCGTGTAAGACAGGCCGTGCCCGAAGGGGAACAGCGGGGCGATCTGCTTGGTGTCGAACCAGCGGTAGCCGACCAGCAGCCCCTCCGTGTACGGCTCGACGCCGTTCACGCCTGGATAGGCGTTCAAAGCGTGGGCGGGCGAGTCCGCGAGCTGGCGAGGGAAGGTGCAGGGCAGCTTGCCGGACGGATTCACGTCGCCGAAGAGGATGCCCGCCAGGGCGTTGCCGCCCTCCATGCCCGGATACCAGGCCTGGACGACGGCGGGGACCTGGGCCAGCCACGAGTCCATCTCGACGGGACCGCCCGACATCAGGACGACGACCGTGCGCGGGTTTGCCTCCACAACGCGCCGGATCAGCTCATCCTGCCCGTAGGGCAGTTTCATATCCGGCCGGTCGCTCCCCTCCGAGTCGAACGAGTGGTTCAGCCCGGCGATGATGACGGCGACGTCCGACGACCGCGCGGCCTGCACCGCCCGTTCCAGCAGGGTCGGGTCCGGCCCGGCGTCGGGCGGGACGTCCACGCGCCGCACCCCCGCCGCATCGGCGGCCGGGGCGGGTGTGGCAGCGCCGGGAGCAGGCGCGGCACCGGGGACAGGAGGAGCGGCGGGACGGCCCCCCGGCCCGTATCCGGGCCGACGCGGGCGGCGCGGCGGCTGATGGTAGCCCATGGAGAATGTCACATCCACCGACGGCCCGACGCGCTTCAGCAGCCCCGCCAGCGGCGTGACCTCGTAGAACGCCTTGACGCCCGCGCTCTGGCCGCCACTCGCAAACTGCTGCACGGCGTCCTCGCCAATCACGGCGATTGACTTGATCTTAGTTGCGTCCAGCGGCAGCGCATCCCCCTGGTTTTTCAGCAGCACGATCCCCGCCTCGGCGATGCGGCGGGCGGCGGCCTGATGGTCGGCGGTGTTCAGCGACCCCACCCCGCGCCCGTCAAAAGCGCCGACCGCAAACATTTCGCGCAGATTGCGGCGCACCTTGTCATCCAGCAGCGCGACCGGGTAGTACCCCTGCTGAATGCCCTCGCGGAAGGGGCGGGCGAGGTAGAAGTCGTCATACGGCCGCCCCGTCCCCATCTCCAGATCCATGCCGCCCAGGACCGCCCCGCGCGTGTCGTGGACGCCGCTCCAGTCGGACATGACCAGGCCCTGGAAGCCCCACTCGCCTTTCAAAATGGTATTCAGCAGCAGGTCGTTCTGGGAGCAGTACTGGCCCCGGAACTTGTTGTAGGCGGTCATCACCGCCAGCGCCCCGCCCTCCTGGACGGCGGCTTTGAAGGCGGGCAGGTAGATCTCGCGCATCGTCCGGTCGTCCATCTCAACGTCAATGGAGCCGCGCTGCCGCTCCTGGTTGTTGCCCGCGAAATGCTTCACGCAGGAGGCCACCCCCTGCGCCTGGACGCCCTGGACATAGCCGACCGCGATGCGCCCGGCGAGGTACGGGTCTTCGCTGAAATACTCATAGTTGCGGCCATTCAGGGGCGTCCGCATGATGTTGACGCCCGGCCCGAGCATGATCTGCTTGCCCCGCTCCAGGGCTTCCTGGCCGATGACGGTGCCGTAGGCCCACGCCATGTCCGGGTCCCAGGTGGCGGCCAGGTTGACCCCGACGGGCATCCAGGTGGCGAAGTCGTCGGTCCGCCCCGCCGCATCCCAGGTGTCCGGCCCAATGTCCTCGCGGACGCCGTGCGGCCCGTCGGACATCCAGCGCCTAGGGACGCCCAGCCGGGGGATGGCGGCCGTGGTGAACTTCGAGTCGCCATGCACCAGGACGATCTTCTCGTCCAGCGTCATGCGCCCCAGCAGGTCCGTGACGCGCGCCTCGACGGGCCGGGTGCGGTCGAGGTAGAGGGGAGTGCCTATAGTGCGCGGCGTCAGGGGCGTGTCGGCGCGCAGCGGCCCGGCGGCCAGCAGGAGGACGGTGAGGGCGGCGAGTTTTCGGAAGGGGCGGGGGATGTTCATAATTGGGTCTTGCGAAAGGCTTTCCGGTGTGGCGGGATGCCGGGCCGGACGAGAATCAGGCCGAGTGATTGAAATCACTCGCTCCTATCAGACCTGTCCAGGGGACAGAAGAAGGGAACGTTCCTGCCCCCGCCGCGTCCCGTCTTACCGTACTCCTCTGTTATACTGTCCCCTGGACAGGTCCGGGGGCAGCGAGTGATTTCAATCACTCGGCCTGATTCTATCTCGTCCTGTTCGCCTGCCCCTCACAGCCGCACCGTCTCCGCCGCCCCCCGGTAAACCACGGTCCGGTCGGCGCGCGGCGCGAACGAGAACCCGGCGGGCCGGTCTTTGGACACCAGCACGATTTTGAACGTGCGCGTGGTCAGCATTCCGGGGAATGCCCCCAGCCGCTTGCCCAGCGAGAGCGTTCTCGTGGCATCGTTCCACCGGATGGGAATGCGCGTGGACGCCCCCTTCTCATAGTCGTAAGTCAGGCCGTCGTCTTCATAGAGCGCGAACACGCCGTTTGCGCCCGCATAAACGGTCAGGGTGATCGGGTCGGCCTTCTTCTCGCCGACGTACTGCTGCTCCGGCCCGAAGGGGAGGATCGCCCCGGCGCGGACATGCAGCGGCAGCGAGTCGAAGGCGGCGGGGGCATTAACCGTCCGGCCGCCCATCATTGAAGCACCCGTCCAGAAGTCGTACCAGCCGCCAACCGTCGGCGGCAGGTAGACGGGCCGGGAGCGGGCGCGGTAGGCCGTGATCGGGCTGACTAGCAGGGCTGGGCCGAACATGTACTGGTCCGCGACAGCCCGCGCCTTCGGGTCAGCCTGGAAGTCCATGACGAGGGGGCGCATCAGAGTCCCGCCCGCCCGCGTCACCGTGCCTGCCGCCGAATAGAGGTAGGGCAGCATTTGGTAGCGCAGGCGGTCGAACTTGAGTTCCGCCTTGTAGGCGGGCGAGTTGTCGCCGCCGAACTGCCACATCTCGCGGTACGGGGCCTCACCGTGGACGCGCAGCAGGGGGACGAACGTCCCGAACTCGAACCAGCGCGTGTTCATCTCCCGCCACTCTTCCACGTCTGCGGGCGTCGCGTTCCGGCCCGCGAACCGTGCCGGGACCGAGAAGCCGCCCGTGTCCATGGTCCAGTAGGGGACGCCCGACACGCTGAAGCCCAGCCCCGCCGCGATCTGCTTTTGCAAAGCCGTCCAGGTGGAAGTGATGTCGCCCGACCAGGTCGCCGTGGCGTACCTCTGCTGCCCGGCGTAGCCCGAGCGGGTCAGGATGAAGACGCGCTGCCTGGGGGCGGCGGCGCGCTGGCCTTCGTAAATGCCCCGGCTGTTTTCTAACGCCCAGCCGTTCAGCACCCGTGCGGGCGTACCCCCCGCCGTCGGCGTCATGTGCGTCAGTGTCCCGGCAAGCTCCGGCGTCGCCAGCAGGTCCGGCTCGGAAGCGTCCATCCACCAGGCATCCACATGCTTCTGGAACAGGGCGTCGTTGATCTGCGACCAGAAGAGCTGCCGCGCCGAGGGGTTAAAGGCGTCATAGAAGGTGAACGGGAAGCCCACCCAATCTTTCGCGCCTTCCGTTAGGTCCGGCTCATACAGGAAGCCGCGCGAGTGCATGGCCTCAAAGTTCTTGGTGCCGGGGTAGAACTTGCCCCAGACCGAGATCATCAGGTGGGAATGCTTGGCATGGGCGGCTGCCACCCAGCCTGCCGGGTCGGGGAAGCGCGCCGGGTCGAATTGGTGCGACCCCCAGGCGTCGCGCGGCCAGTAGAACCAGTCCTGGACGATGTTGTCAAAAGGGATGCCGCGCGACCGGAAGCCGTCTACAACGTCCAGGCTCTGCTGCTGCGTCTCGTACCGCTGCCGGGACTGCCACAGCCCGTAAGCCCAGCGCGGCATCAGGCGGGCCGGGCCGGTCAGCAGGCGGTAGCCCGCCACGACCGTGTCAAGCTTCGGGCCGTAGACGAAGTAGTAGTCGGTGCCGTCCCCCACCTGCGACCACAAGGACGTGGCGGGGTCCGAGGAGGGCGTCTTCCAAAACAGGCGCATCGTGTTCGCGCCCTGGTCTTTGGTCCAGTCTAAACGGAGGTGATAGCGATGCCCTGCCATTAGGCGGACGCGGGCCACGTCGTCATTCGGCAGCCAGCTCTGACGCCAGTGGTTCATCAGCATCTTGCCGTCCACCCAGAACTTGATGCCGCCGTTGGAGTAGGCTTGGAACGTGTACACCCCCGTCTGCGTCGGCGCGACATCGCCCTCCCAGCGGACGCCCGAGTCGCCGCGCCCCAGGCCCGGCAGCCGCGAGCCGTCCGGGAACAACCCGGCGCTGGACTCGCCCGGCTGCGTGAACGCCGCGTCAGTAAAGCGGGTGACGGTCAGCCCGCCAGGCTTGCCGTCCGCCCCGGACAGCAGGGCGGCCGGGACCGGCGCGAGCAGGCGCAGGTCGCCGAAGCGCGTGAACGAGTCGTTGTCCCACAAAATGCCGTAGCCCCGGCTGGACACCAGGAACGGCACGATGACATTCGTGTTGTGCTGCCAGAGGTCCAGGTCGTAGCCCTTGATGTCCATCAATCCGAGCTGATGCTGCCCCAGGCCGTAGAGCGATTCGTCTGCGTTCGGCTGCCATTCCTGACGCACATGGAAAGCGTTCTCGCCCTGCACTTGGGCTGGTTCCAGGCGGCGACCGGGCTTCTCGGCGGCGATGGGTTTCCCGGCGCTGTCCAGGAACGAGACGGCCCCCGTCTGGAGGTCCACGCGGGCCTGGAGGCTTTTGGTCACGAGTGTCGCCTGATGCGGTGCCTGCTCCAAGTGCCACGCGACCGGCGCGGGGGTGCCCGCCGTCACCATCAGGCTCGGGTGGCGGAAGAACGCGCGCTTCTTGGCATAGGCGACGCGGACGATGTTGTCCGCGCGCACTTGCAGGCTGAGGAAGCCGCCGCCCTGGGCGACGACGATCCCGTCCGCCTGCATCTCCACAGCGTCCGTCTTCGCCTGGGCAGGGCAAGCCGGCAGGAGGGCGACGGTCATCGCCGCCGCTAGGATGAGTTTAGACAGCGAAATCCTGGCGCTGCGTGTCCCCGGATTGAAATCCGGGTCTTTAGCCTTGCCAATGTCCGCCTGCGCGGACAGCCCACTTCGTGGGTTTCTTATGTCCACGCAGGTGGACAATCGCTCTACCAAAGACCCGGATTTCAATCCGGGTGACTCACGCGATGGATTAAGTAGGTTCAAAGTGTCACCGGCACAGTCTTTCGCAGTCTGATGTCTTCCGCAGAGCGCCCGACCCGGATCTGCATCCAGTCGTTCTCCACATCGAACCGGTGCGCCTTGACGTCCCAGTACGCCGTCTGGTCCGCCCGCAGGGGGAGGGTGACGGTGCGCGTCTCGCCCGGCTTCAGAGTGACCCGCCGGAAGCCCGCGAGCTGTTCCAGGGGCCGCGCGACCGAGGAGCCGAGGTGGGTGACGTACATCTGCACGACCTCATCGCCGGCCCGTTGCCCCGTGTTCTTGACGTCCACGCTGACCTGCATCGGCCCGCTCGCGGACAGCGCGGGCGCGCTCGTCTTCAGATGGGAATAGGCGAACGTCGTGTAGCTGAGGCCGTACCCGAACGGGTACAGCGGCTTGCCGTTAAAGTATTGGTAGGTGCGCCCGTGCCGGATGTCGTAGTCCATCATCGGCGGCAGTTGGTCCAGCGAGGCGGGCCAGGTCTGCACCAGCCGACCGCCGGGGTTGTAGTCGCCGAACAGCACGTCGGCCAAGGCGTTCCCCGCCTCCTGGCTGCACTGCGTCATGTGGACGATGGCCGGGACATGCGCCTGCGTCCAGTTGATCGCATAGGGGAAGCTCGAAATCAAGGCCACGACCGTGCGCGGGTTGGCCGCGTAGACCTGCTTGATCAGCTCCTCCTGGCCCGACTCCAGCGAGATGCTCTGGCGGTCCACGGCCTCGCGGCCCTCGTCCGGCGAGTTGACCTTGGCCCAGCCCTGGTTGTCGCCGCCGGTCGGGTGGTTGCCGACGCACACGAGGGCGACATCGGACGACTTGGCGAGCCGGGCGGCTTCCGCCGGGTCACTGCCGTCGGAATAGCGGACGGTCACGCCCGGCCCGACTTTGGCCCGGATGCCCGCAAGCGGCGTGACGACATAGGGGGGCGCACCGCCGTACCAGTCCAGCAGCACCCGGTCCGCGCGCGGCCCGAGGACGGCGATGGACTTCACTGTGCTCCTATTCAGTGGCAGCAGGCCGCCGTTCTTAAGAAGCACGATGGACTCGCGCGTCACCGCGCGGGCAAGTGCCTGGTGCGCGGGAGACAGCCACGGCTCCGGGCCGCCGTCCGTGCCGACACTGGCATAGGGGACGCGGGCGGGCGGGTCCAGCAGGCCCAGATGCAGGAGGATGCGGAAGTTTGGCCGGATGGCGCGGTCGATGTCCGCCTCGGTGATTAGATGCTGGTCCAGGGCCAGCGTCACCGACGGCCCCGCCCGTTCCAGATACTTGGTGATCCCGGCGTGCAGCGTCCCCGCCACGGCGTGGGGCAGGTCGGCGTAGTAGTGGTGCGACGTGACGAGCTGCCCCATCGCGCCGCCGTCGGTGCAGATGATGCCGTCGTTGCCCCACTCCTTGACCGTGATGTCCTCTAAAATCGGGCTGACCCCCATCGGGATGCCGTTGTGGGAGTTGTAAGCGGCCATGTAGCCGCGCGCCCCGGCCTCGATGCCCATGCGGAACGGCACTGAGTAATACTCCCGCAGCAGCCGGTCGTCGAAGTCCGACGAGGTCTTGTCCCGGTCGTTCTCGTTGGAATTGGCTAAAAAGTGCTTGAGCAGGGCGGACGTCTGCCAGTAGTGCGGGTCGTCACCCTGAAGCCCATGTACCATGGCAGAAACCAGAGTACCGTTGAAATAGGCGTCTTCCCCGTAGCACTCCTCCGTCCGACCCCAGCGCGGGTCGCGGCCCAGGTCCGAGTTCGGGGCCATGACGATCAGGTCGGGCCGGCCGTACTTGGCGCTCTGGGAGATGTAGCGGGCCTCGTTCCCCTCCGCCGCGCCCATTTTACGGACCGCCTCGGGGTCCCACGTCTCCGCCATGCCGATGGCCTGCGGGAACGTCGTGGTCAGGAGCGGGGCCGGGCGCGGGCGGTTCGCGCCCGCTCCGCCCCCTGCTGCTCCGGCGGCGGGCGGCGGGGTGGGGCGTGGCACGACCGGCGGGCCGCCCGGCTGGGCCTGGCCGACGCGCGGCCCGGCCAGCGACAGCCCGTGCAGGCCCTCCGCGTGGTTGGTCCCGGCGATCCCCAGGCGCGGGACGCTGGTGCGCGTCGCGAGGCAGGCGATCTTCTCGTCCAGCGTCAGGAGCGAGATCAGGTTGGTGATCCGCTCCTCGGCGGGCTTGTCCGGGTCCTGGAAGGGGTACTGGTATGGGGCGGCGGGGGCCTGGGCGTGACCCGCCCGCGCGCCGAAGCCGAGGAGCGTGCCGAGGAGCAGCAGCGCCAAAATCCGCGTCCGTGTCGTCATTGACGTTGTCCTCATGGGATGCACTATGGATTGCAATGGGAGCGATAATCTTGTATACTAGGCCGGGCCGGTCCCCCTTGTGGGGATTTGATTGACCGGGTTCACCAAAGACAAGGTATTATATCAGGATGAGGGCGGTACGTCAAGCCACAGACGCTTTTCGGCTGCCCTTTTTTGCACGGCGGGCGTATGAAGACGGGATAAGACGAGTGATTGAAATCACTCGCTGCGCGCGGACCTGTCCAGGGGACAGAAGACGAGGATGAAGAATAAGAGGCAGATGCCCGGTCTTAATGCTGTTCCCTTGTCCCCTGGACAAATCCTGCGTCAGCGAGTGATTTCAATCACTCGTCCTCATGTGTCCGCCAAAGACCCCGCGCCCGCGTGTAATCTCCTGGATACGCCCGCTGATAGAATGATGACCGCCGGGATACAACATCACCGGGATCGCACAGATCGAACAGGATCATATCATGCCATCTCTACAGACATCCCTCGCCCGCCGACGCCCCCGCGCCGCAACAAGTCGGTGGCTGGCGGCGGCCTGCCTCGCCGCCCTGCCTATTCTGCCCGCTGCCGCCGCCGCGCCCCCGAGCCACCCGCTGCCGCGACTCGTCGAAAAGGCCGGCCGCCACGCCCTGCTCGTGGACGGTGCCCCGTACCTCATGCTCGGCGCGCAGGTCAACAACTCCAGCGCCTGGCCCGGCGAGCTGCCCAAGGTCTGGCCCGCCATGAGGACGCTCCACGTCAACACCGTCGAGATCCCCGTCTACTGGGAACAGATGGAACCCGAGCCGGGACGCTTCGACTTCTCGCTCGTGGACACCCTGCTGGTCCAGGCCCGGCAGCACCACGTCCACCTCGTCCTGCTCTGGTTCGGCACCTGGAAGAACGGCAGCGCCCACTATCTGCCCGAGTGGATGAAGCGGCAGCCCGCCCTCTACCCCAACATCGTCAACGCCCAGGGCAAGCCGGTGGACTCGCCCTCCCCGCACGCCCCCGCCACCCTGGCCGCCGACATCAGGGCGTTCAGCGCCCTGATGGGGCACCTCAAAGGCGCGGACCCGCAGCGGACGGTCCTCATGGTCCAGGTGGAGAACGAGCCGGGGACCTGGGGCGGCGTCCGGGACTTTTCGCCGGCCGCCCAAAAGCTGTTTAACGCCCCCGTCCCCGCCGCGCTGCTGACAGCCCTGGGCAAGACGGCCGCGCCCGGCGCGGACTGGAGCGCGGTCTTCGGGGAGGACGCCGACGAGTACTTCCACGCCTGGTCCATCGCCCGCTACATCGGCCAGGTCGCGGCGGCGGGCAAGGCGGTCTACCCAATTCCGCTCTATGTGAACGCCGCCCTGCGCGACCCTCTGGCCGCGCCCCAGCACCCGCCGCAGTATGAGAGCGGGGGGGCGACCGACAACGTCCTGAGCATCTGGAAGGCCGCCGCCCCCGCCGTGGACTTGCTGGCCCCCGACATCTACCAGAATGATGAGGCTCGCTACCGCAAGGTCCTGGACCTGTACGCCCGGCCCGACAACGCCCTGCTCGTCCCCGAGACCGGCAGCAGGGCCGAGAACGCCCGGTACTTCTACGCCGCCCTGGGCCACCAGGCCATCGGCTTCGCGCCGTTCGGGCTGGACTTCACTAACTACAGCAGCAGCGCCACGGCCACGCTCGGCTCCGCCGCACTGTCCCCCGACGTCCTGGCCGCCTTCGCCCTGGACTACGAGGCGGTCGGCCCGATGGCGCGCGAGGTGGCCCGGCTGAACTTTGAAGGCAAGCTACAGGCCGTCGCCGAGCAGGCCGGCACGCCCACCCCGCCCCTGGAATTCGGCAACTGGGAGGCCACGGTCACTTACGGCGGCGGGCGTCGCGGCAGCCCCCCGCCCGCCGCCGACCCGGCCCTCCCTCCCCCGCCGCCGCTTGGCCGCGCCCTGATCGGGCAGCTCGGCCCGGACGAGTTCCTGGTGACGGGGGCATTCTGCCACGTCCGGTTTGCTCCCGCCGGGGCGAACGCGGGCAAGACCTGGCAGTACATCCGCGTCGAGGAGGGCCAGTACCGGAACGGCGTGTTCCACCCGCTCCGCATCTGGAACGGCGACCAGACCGATTACGGGCTGAACTTCTCCTCCGCCCCCCAGGTGCTGCGCGTCTCGCTGTACACGCGGTAGGGGCGCCGCTTGCCGCGCCCTCCTGTCCTGCCGCGCCTTTACGAAAGAGGGCACAGATTCAGGAGGGCACAGATTCAGGAGGGCACAGATTCAGGAGAAGAGGGCGCGGCAAGCGGCGCCCCTACAATACGGTCCGAAGCAAATTGTCCGAAGCCCCGAAGGGGCGGCCCACCGGCGAAGCCGGGAATACCCCAATAAAACCTTAGACCGGCCCTTCAGGGCCGGGGATTCCTCCTCCGGGAACCTCGGACACCCACACACTTTGCGGGCCAGCACCCCTCCCCAGCCCATCCTTATGCCGCCCAGCCTGCCGATTACCGGCTCTGCGGCACCATTTTCGCTTTTCTTCGCCGAAACCGCGCAGGAAAGGCCGTTCATGCTGTAGAATAGAGTGACTCTATTGCGCCAGTGACTTGACGGAGAACGTAGCACGAGACAGTATCGTCTGTTATCAAGATTTATCATTCAGATTTATTTGTCTTAGAGAACGAAGACCCGTCCGCTCAACCTCAAAGCAGAATACAATTTTGGGGGTGAGGGAACGATGACCATGACCGCCTGGGCGCTCCTCGCCGTCGCGGCCCTGCTCGGGGCCGCACTGGGGGGGACGCTGCTCTTTTACTTAAAGCCGCAGCGCGAAGTTCTGCGCGAGAAAGCCGCCGTCTTGGACGGCGAGCGGGAACGACTGAAGGCGTCGGACGAGACGCGCCGCAAGGAACTGCTGATCGAGGCCCGCGAGGAGGCACTGCGCTTCCGGGGCGAGGTCGAACAGGAACACAAAGACAAGCGCAACGAACTGCAACGGGTCGAGCGAAAACTGGCACAAAAAGAGGAAGCGCTGGACGAGAAACTCTCCAGCCTGGACGATCAGCGCGAGGCCCTGGCCCTCCAGGAGCGCGCCGCCCAAAAGCACTTGCAGGAGGCCTGGGACACCAAAGAAGAACAGAAAGCGGAACTCCGGCGCGTCGCCGGCCTGAGCGCGGACGACGCCCGCGCCCTGGTGATGAAGGACGCCGAGGACCAGGCCCGCCATGACGTCGCCCGGCTCGTCATGCAGATCGAGGCCGAGGCGCGCGCCGAGGGCGAGAAGCGCGCCCGCGCCATCGTCACGACCGCCATCCAGCGCATCGCCGCCGACCACGTCTCCGAGACGACCGTGTCGGTCGTCCCGCTGCCGTCCGACGACGTCAAGGGCCGCATCATCGGCCGCGAGGGCCGCAACATCCGCGCCTTCGAGACCCTGACCGGCGTGGACGTCATCATTGACGATACGCCCGAGGCCGTCGTCCTGTCCTCGTTCGACCCCGTGCGGCGCGAGGTGGCGCGGCTCGCCCTGACCGCGCTCATCATGGACGGCCGCATCCATCCGGGCCGGATCGAGGAGATCGTCGCCAAGGCCCAGGACGAGGTCGAGCAGTCGCTCAGGCTGGCCGGCGAGCGGGCCGTCATGGAGTCCGGCGTCACCGGCCTGCACCCGGAGATCGTCAAGCTGCTGGGCCGGATGCGCTACCGGACCTCCTACGGCCAGAACCTCCTGGACCACTCCATCGAGGTCTGCCACATCGGGTCGAGCATCGCCGCCGAACTCGGCGCGAACGTCACCGTCGCCAAGCGCGCCTCGCTGCTGCACGACCTGGGCAAAGTGGTCCCGGACTCCGACATGCCGCACGCCCTGCTCTCGCAGGAGCTGATGCTGCGCTGGGGGGAGAGTCCCGCCGCCGCCCACGCCGCCGGGTCCCATCACGAGGAGATCCCGATGGAGACGGTCGAGGACGTCATCGTCCAGCTCGCCGACGCCATCTCGGCGGCCCGGCCCGGCGCGCGCCGCGAGATGCTGGAAAGCTACATCAAGCGCCTCCAGAAGCTCGAAGCCCTGGCCGACTCGTTCCCCGGCGTCGAGAAGACCTACGCCGTCCAGGCCGGCCGCGAGATCCGCCTGATGGTGCGCCCCGAGGTCGTGGACGACGCCGCCGCCCACAAGCTGGCGCACGACGCCGCAAAAAAGATCGAAGAGGAGATGGACTATCCGGGTCAGATCAAGGTGACGGTCATCCGCGAGACGCGCGCGATAAATTACGCGAAATAGACGTATAAGCTAGGACGAGCTAGGATGAGTGATTGAAATCACTCGTCCTGACCCGCCCTCGGTCGTCTTTGCCGGCCGCGACCGGCACGTCCGTGGGCGACCGGCGCATCCCGTCGGCGGGCAAGGAACGGCAGTAATCAACAGGGGGTGGGGGCCTCCCCTCTCAGCCGATACGAATCAGACGGCACTAGAAATGAGCGGCTAAACACCGTGCGAATACTGATGCTCGGCGACCTCGTCGGGAAAAGCGGCCGGGACGCCGTCCACACGATGCTGCCGACGCTGCACGACCTGTACTCGCCGCACTTCATCATCGTCAACGGTGAGAACGCGGCGGCGGGCCACGGGATCACCCCCGACATCGCCCGCCGCCTGCTGGAAGCGGGCGTGGACGTCATCACGCTGGGCAACCACACCTGGAGCAAGCGTGAGGTCGTGGACTACCTGGACCGGGAGCCGCGCCTGCTGCGCCCCGCCAACTACCCGGCGGGGACGCCCGGCAAGGGCTACGGCGTCTTCGCCTGCCGGGGCAGCATGAGCCGGGTGGGCGTCGTGAACCTCATGGGCCGCGCCTTCATGGACCCGCTCGACGACCCGTTCCGGTCCGCCGACACCATCCTGGAATCGTTCCGGGGCCAGACGCCGATCTCGTTCTTCGACTTCCACGCCGAGGCGACGTCCGAGAAGAACGCCATGGGCGTCTACCTCGACGGCCGGGCCAGCGTCGTGGTCGGCACGCACACCCATGTGCAGACCGCCGACGAGCGCCTGCTGCCGCGCGGCACCGCTTACATCACGGACGTCGGCATGGTCGGGCCGCAGGTCTCGATCCTTGGGATGAACTCGCACGAGAGCGTCCAGAAGTTCCTGACGCAGCTCCCGCACCGCTTCGAGGTGGCCCCCGGCCCCGTCATGCTGTGCGGCATCGTCGCCGACGTGGACGCGAAGACCGGACGCGCCACCCACATCGAGCGCGTCCAGATCCGGGACATCCATTAGGCCCGGGACATCCATTAGGCCCGCGACATCCATTAGGCCCGCGACATCCATTAGGCCCGCGACATCCATTAGGCCCGCGACATCCATTAGGCCCGCGACATCCATTAGGTCCGGGACACTCATTGACACAAGACCCAAGGGGTAACACGATGACAAAAACAGTATCCACTCTGCTCCTCCTGGCGCTGGCCGGGACGGCGGCCCATGCGGCCCCGGCCGTCCTGGTGGCGACCGCGACCGCGCCCCCCGAGATCACGCTGTATGACGGCAAGGCCGCCGGCCCCGCCACGCCCAGCGTCTCCGACTGGGGCGGCGGCACCGGCGTGGACAGCACCGAGACCTACCTGTTCGGCGGCCACTCCCTGAAAGTGACCATGCTGGACATGTACCAGGGCGCGCGGATCACCTTCCCCGCCCCCGTCCCGCTGGCCGGCGACGCCCGCGTCTTCCAGATCACCCTGCGGCGCGGCGGGGCCACCCTGCACTATGATCCCCGGACGACCAGCCCCCTGCCGCCCGGCGACACCCCGGCCGACCCCACAGGCGGCTTTGGCGGCCGAGGCGGCGGCTTCGGCGGCCGAGGCGGCGGCGGGGGCGGCGGCTTCGGCGGCGGCGGCGGCGGCGGCGGCTTTGGCGGAGGCGGCGGCTTTGGCGGAGGCGGCTTCGGCGGCGGACGCGCGACGCGCGGCGGCGGACGCCGGGGCGGGCGGCAGGGCCGGGGCGGGGGCGGGCAGGATGCCCCGCTGATCCCGCCGATCACCGCGCTGCGGCTGCACTTCACTTTCGCCGACGGACGCCAGGCGGACATCCTGCGGCCCGTCCCCACCGAGTCCGACTCGGTGGCCGGACAGGGCTGGTACAGCATCAACATCCCCGTGACCGCCCTCAAGCTCGGGCCGGGCACGGCCCCGGCCCTGAAGAGCGTCACGCTCGGCAGCGACCACTACGGCGTCTTCTTCGTCGGGCGCATCAAGGTAGGCACCGACACCGCCGCCGGGGCGGTCACCATCACCGGCCTGGACTCGGTCCTCCCCGGCCAGGCCGTCACCCTGACCGCGTCGGGCGGCAGCCCGTTCAGCGCCAACAAGTATGAGTGGGACCTGGACGAAGGCGGCGCCTCCGACCAGACCGGCGAAACCGTCACCGCCCGCTACTATGAGGGCGGCCAGGACCACACCGTCACCGTCACCGTCACCGACCTGGACGGCGTCCGGGCGCCCGTGACCGTCACCAAGGTCATCCACGTCAAAGAAGGCGCCGTACCCGGCTTCCCCGGTCCTGGCGGGCCAGGCGGATTCCCCGGCGGGCCGGGCGGCCCCGGCGGCTTCCCTGGTGGATTCCCCGGCGGCGGGCCGGGCGGATTCCCCGGCGGGCCTGGTGGGCGACAGCCCGCCCCGCCCCCGCCTGGAGTGCCCGGCGGGACGACCGCCGAGTAAGCTGGAGAAAGAGTAAATATGGCAATCTCGGCATTGCCGCCCGCGAGTGAGGCCCCCGCCGGCGCACCAGGGCCGCGCCGGCGGGGGCCGGTCCTGGCGCTCCTCGTCTCGTTGCGCCCCAAGCAGTGGACCAAGAACGTGCTGCTGTTCGCGGGCCTGCTGTTCACCCTGGACCAGCACCACAGCGCCCGGCAGTTCCAGCACGCCGCGCTGGGCTTCGTGTTCTTCGCGCTGCTGTCCAGCGTCGTCTACCTGGTCAACGACCTGGCCGACCGCGAGGGCGACCGCCGGCACCCCAAGAAGTGCCGGCGGCCCATCGCGGCGGGCGAGCTGTCCCCAGCCCTAGCTCTAACCGCCGCCGCCGTGCTGGCGGTCGTCGGGCTTGCCGGCGCGTTCGCCCTCGGGCCGCGCTTCGGCGCGGTCGCGCTGGCTTACCTCCTGCTCACCTTCGCCTACTCGTTCCGGCTCAAGCACGTCGTCCTGGTGGATGTCCTCGTGCTGGCGGCCGGCTTCGTGTTCCGGGCCGTCGCGGGCGCGTTCGCCGTCGGCGTCAGCATCTCCAGTTGGCTGGTCCTGTGTACGCTCCTGCTGGCCCTGTTCCTCGGCCTGTCCAAGCGCCGGGCGGAGCTGCTCTCGGTCCGGCAGTCCGGCACGACCGGGACGCGGCGCATCCTGGAGGAGTATTCGCCCGCCCTGCTGGACCAGATGATCGGCATCGTCACGTCGGCCTGCCTGATGTCGTATGCCCTGTACACCATCACTTCGCCCGCCGCCCAGGCCCATCATTACCTGATGGCGACCATCCCGTTCGTCATCTATGGCATCTTCCGCTACCTCTACCTGATGCACCGGCACTCCCTGGGCGAGTCGCCCGACGCCGTGCTGCTGGAAGACCGGCCCATGCTGATCAACATCCTCCTGTGGGGGCTGACCACCGCCCTGATCGTCACCAATGTCGCCGGGAAACTGGTCGCCCTGCTGGAACGCTTATGAGGCCGGACACGGGCCGCCGGAAGGAACGCCGATGACGGAAAGAACGGCCGACGGATCGAAAGAAAACGGGCCGGAAAGCCTGGAACGACTGCAATGGGAGGACGAGGCGCGGACCAGCCGGACCGCCCTCCTCGTCCTGCTCGCCGTGGCCCTGCTGTCGCTCGCCGTGGTCGCCGCCGTCACCCTGGGCCGGCCCGGTCCCACCCCGACCGCCGCCGCCATGCCCTCGGACGTGCCCGCGCCCGCCACCTATTCCGCCCCTTCCTATGCCCCCGCCGAACGGCAATCCGCGCCGACATATTCGCCCGCCCCCACCCAGGCCGCGCCCGTAGCCACCCCGCCGCCGGAGACTCAGGCCCCGGCGGAGAACTCGGCCCCGGTCGTCGTCCCACCCACGCAGGCCGCCCCGCTCGTCCCGCACGCGCCCGTCGCCCCGTCCGACGCCGCCCAGGCCCCTGCCGCCCAGGCCCCCGCCGGGGACAATGCCGCCGGCAGTCCCGCCCCCGGCGACACCTCCGCCGGCACACCTGCCCCGGCTCCCGGCAGTCCCGACGCGGCGGTCCGGGACAGCGGCGGGGCCGAAACGCCCACCCCCCTCGTCCCGCGCGCCCCGGCCGCACCGCCCGCCGCGCCGGCCAGCCCATGATCTCAGGCCGGATCTCAGGCCGAGTTTCAGGCCAGCCGGGCCACTTCCGCTTCCCACGTCCCCGCGACTCGCACCCCGTATTCCCGGAGGCCCCCGGTCGCCTCCGGGCCGGAAAGGTACGGGTGCGTCCCGCCCTCCATCCCGTGCGCCGCATCGGCCGCTGACTCGGTGAGGAAGTGGAGGGCCATCCCCGCGCGCTCCCGGTCGGTTTCATTTGCCCCCGTCGCGTGGGCGACCCCGTAGGCGAAGAACAGCGCGCCGCCTGCGGGAAGCTCCACCAGGACCGCCTCCTCCTCGGGCGGGTAGCAGCGGATGTGGTGGTCGCTGTCCCCGTCGCGCGCGTGCTCATAGGGCGTGCGGAAGGAGCCGGGGATGACCCGCATCGTGCCGTTCGCCGCCGTCGCCTCGTGGACCGCCGTCCAGAGCGCGACGCCCTGCATGGGGTCGGGGATCTGGAAGTAGGCGTTGTCCTGATGCCAGTTCGTCCCCGCGCCGTGCCGGGCGGGCTTCAGGAAGATCTGGTCCAGGCGCAGCAGGACGGGGTCGCCGATGAGCCGGCCGACCGCCTCGACCACCTTGGGCGCGAACGGCATGGCCCGGAAGAACTCGCTCTTCGGAGAGACCGGGCAGATCTGGAGGTTCGCCCTCGACCGCGCCTGCGTCCTCCCGTCCCCCTCCGTCGCGACGTTCCGCAGCAGGCCCTCCCGCTTCAGCCGCTCCGTCTCCGCCTGCATCGCCGCCGCCTCGCGCGCCGTCCAGAAGTCCGGCACGGCGACGTACCCCTGTTCCTGGAAGTGCGCGACCTGTGCCCCGGTAAAGACCATCTGCGTGTTCCCCCTTCGCTGCCAAGGACATACCAAACTCCCCCAAGTATACGCCGGACTCGCGCGGGCGTCAACCGCGCGCCGACGCGCGATGCCTCAAAACAAGGTACAATGACTCCCAAACGACCGCCGAGGAGCGAACCCATGGCCCTGCTGCTGAACCTGTCGCCGGAGGCGGAAGCCCGCCTGAACGAGATGGCCACCCTGCACGGGCAGGAGCCGGAAGAATACGCCACGCGCATGATAGATAAAATGTCACTCGCCGACAAGAATGAGTTCGACGCCGCCGTGGCGGGCATACGGCGCGGAATGGCGGACGCCGCCGGGCGAGAGATCAGCATGGAAGATTACCGTGCCCAGCTTGCATCGGAGTACCACTGGGAAGACGCCGCACGCTCTTCACCGGCAGCCGCGTGAGACGCGCAGGAACACAGGAGCGAGTGATTGAAATCACTCGCTCCGTTCGGATTTGTCCAGGGGACAAGGGAACAGGACAAAGCCGCTCTGACCGTCTTCTGTCCTTCCCCTCTTCTGTCCTTCCCCTCTCCTGTCCCCTGGACAGGTCCAGAGTCAGCGAGTGATTTCAATCACTCGTCCTAATTCTCACCCCGGCTTGTCCAGCGTTGCCGCAGAGGACCCAGCCGGAAAGTGGCCGGGAGTGGCCGGAAGATGGCCGGAATAGAGGCGATCGCTCTTCTCAGATCATCGCAAAGCACACATAGGGAGTATTTTAGTTGAAAGTCGGCCTCATCGGCTTGCCCAAATCCGGCAAGACCACCCTGTTTAACGCCCTCACGCGCGGCGATTCCAGCCCCGCAGGCGGCGGCTCGTCCGCCCTCGTCAGCGTAGTGCCCGTTCCGGACACACGCTATGACTTCGCCGTCGCCCTGTTCCACCCGAAGAAGCGCACCCAGGCGACCATCGAATTCACCGACGGCGCGGCCCAGCTCTCCGGCGAAGGGGGGAAGTCCACGCAGAAGTTCGGCGCGGACTTCTTCGTCGGCATCCGCTCCGTGGACGCCCTCGTCCTGGTCGTCCGCGCCTTCGAGACGCCCTCCCTCCCCCCGCCGCCGGGGGGATTGGACCCGCTGAAGGAGTACCAGGCGATCACCGAGGAGTTGCTGCTGGGTGACCTGTCCGTCATCGAGACCCGGCTGGAGCGCATCGAGAAGCAGCTCAAGACCCGCAAGCAGGGCGTCCCCAGCCCCGAGGTCGCCGAGCGCGAGACGCTGCTCAAAATCAAAGCCGTCCTGGACGACTTCAAACCCGTCTCCAGCGTGGACCTCGACGACGACGAGCGCAAGATGGTCCGGAACTTCGACTTCCTGACCGGCAAGCCGCTGATCGCCGTGGCGAACCTGGGGGAAGGCGACATCGCGCAGGCCGACACTTTGGCCCTGCTTCAGCCGCTGCGCGAGCAGTGCGGGCACGAGGGCGTCGCGCTCATCCCCCTGTGCGCCGCCGCCGAGGAGGAGGTCGCCATGCTCGACGAGGCCGACCAGCGCGAGTTCCTGGACGACCTGGGCATCCAGGAACCCGCCCGCGACCGGCTGATCCGGGCGGCCTACGAGGCTCTGGGCGTCCAGTCCTTCTTCACGGTTGGCGAGGACGAGGTGCGCGCCTGGACCGTACCCGTTGGGGCCTCCGCGCTGACGGCAGCGGGCCGCATCCACTCGGACCTCGCCCGCGGCTTCATCCGGGCCGAGGTGCTCGCCTTCGCCGACCTGATCGCGGCGGGGACCTGGGAGGCGGCCAAGGCCGCCGGCAAGCCGCGCCTGGAAGGCAAGGACTACCCCGTCAAGGACGGCGACATCCTGAACATCCGGTTCAAGGTGTAGGCCCACGCGCCCTCTGATTGACACCCGTAGGGGCGGGGTCCCCCCGCCCTCATGCCCGATCTCATTTCTCCCGCCCCTTTCCTGACCTTCCCGAAGGCTCACACATGAACAAATCCGAGTATTACGCCGTTGCCTATAAATCCGGCTCCAAGCCGAACAGCCCCTACGCCGGGACCGTCCGGCCCGTGATCGTTGAGTCGGTAGAGCGCGTCGAGGAGGCGAACCCCGAAGACTTCCCCAACAGCGGCGATATCTTTGTGATCGGCGGTTACGACACCTCCCTCAAGCGCTTCTCCGAGAGTGACCTGTTCCGCATCCCCTACCGCGTCAACACGCAGATGGGCCAGGACACCGGCCACCGGTACTACTGCGGGTGGGTCGCCCACGCCGACGACGCCGAAGGGTTGGAGCGGTACGAGTACCTGCACGTCGTGGACGCCGAGTTTGACGTGAACGACCGCCTGTTGAGCCTCCCCTACAAGCCCGAGCGATTGATCCTCCTCCGGTCCCACGCCGACGGCGCGCTGTACGGGCCGTTCGACTATGACACGCCGCTGCTCTCGGAGAGCGAGGCGTATGACGTCTTCCTGAAGCCCTACGGCGGCCTGGCCCGCTCGGGAGTGCCCGATTACCACGTCCTCCGCTTCCCCGCCTCCGAGTTCAACACCATCGAGTTCGGTCAGCAGGTCCTTCTGCTGGGGGAAGTCAAAGACATTTTAGAGTGCGACTACCAGGCGGTTGACTACATCCCCGAAGAGCAATTGCTGAAGATCGGGAACACACTGCTCCAGGAAGACAAAAAGCTGAACAAGCAGCAGGTCCTCGCCTTCCGCACCGCCCTCGCCGAGTTCACCGAGACCAACAGCCAGTTCGACGGCCACCGCCGCGACCGCCTGCTCGGGCTGGTGGATCGGCTGGACTACTGGACCTCGCAAAGCTCCGGCCTGATCAACGACTTCCTCAAAACCGCCGAAGGGCAGGCCAAGGTCCAGCAGCACATCATGGACAACGAGGCCGACTTCCTGGGCATGGCCGAGCGGATTGCCCAGAAGGAGCTGAAGGAGCCGCGCCAGCGGCTGGAAGCCGACATCGCCCGGCTGGGCGAGCAGCGACTCCACCTTGAAGCCAGCGTCCGGGACCTCGAAGTCGAGGCCAAGAAGACCCGCGAGGAGCTTCGGAAGAAGCAGGAGGCCGAGCTGACCGAGGCCATTTCGGGCCTGCAAGCCGAACTGGCGGCCCAGCAGGCCCTGCTGGCGGCCAAGAAGGGCGAGGTCGCCGCCGTCCTGGCCTCGCTGGGCATCGCCACCGAGATCCAGGACTTGAAAGAAGAAAAGGAGCGCTGGGCCTCAGCCAACGAGCGCCAGCGCGAGGACAGCCGCCGGCTCGGCGCAGTCCGCGAGAAGCTGATTGAGGAGATCAAAGCCGGTGACGAGGCCCACCGCGAGACACTCCTGCGAGTCGCTTTAGAGAACAAGCCCTATCTTGACCTCCTGAACGGCATCGCCCCGGTCTTTGAAGAGAGCGCGCCGCCCGCACTCAGGGCCGTCCGAAAGCGCGAGGACCTGCCCACGGCGGTCGGGCTGGTCGAGGAGGTCCGCTGCAAGCTCCTGGCCCGCTACGGCCGCTCCTGCCGCTTTGAGGACATCGCGAACTTCCTGGTCTGCGTGGACCAGAACTTCCTCGTCGTCCTGGCCGGCCTGCCCGGCGTCGGCAAGACTTCCCTCGTCACCAGCCTCGCGTCCGTCCTGGGCCTGGGCGCGCAGGACCGGTTTTTGCTCATCCCGACCGCCCGAGGCTTCACCTCCCAGCGGGACGTGGTCGGCTTTTACAACCCCCTGTCGCAGAAGTTCCAGCCCGCCGCGACCGGCTTGTATGAGGTTTTACGGGAGAATCAGGACGCGGGCCACGCCGCCTTTCCCTATTGGGTGTTGCTGGACGAGGCCAACCTCAGCCCGATGGAACACTACTTCTCGTCGTTCCTGGGCATGTGCGACCCCGAGGTGCCGCGCGAGATCAAGACCGGCGAGCCGGGCCACGCGGGGGTCCTGGCCGTTCCGGACTCGATGCGCTTCCTCGCCACGATCAACTACGACAACACGACCGAGCCGCTTTCCCCGCGCATGATCGACCGCGTCCCGATCATCGGCATCCAGCCGCCCGACGAGATGGAGGCGATGCCCGCGCCCGCCCCGGCCGCCCCCGAGCCGCTGCTGTCCTACCGCGACCTGCGCGCCGCCCTGCTGCCCGCCGAGGGCGGCGACGTGACCGGCGACTTGTCGGACGAGGAGCATCGCATCCTGGCGAAGATCAAAGAGGCCCTGGGCGGACCCGACCCGGCCAAGGGCATCCCGACCCTCGTCAGCCCCCGCAAGACCAAAGCCATCCGGTCATACTGCGCCGCCGCCCGCCGCCTGATGCGCGGCGCGGACGGGTCCGGCTTCGCGCTCACCGCCCTGGACTACGCCGTCTGCCAGAACATCCTGCCGCTCATCAACGGCTACGGCGAGAAGTACCGCCGCCGCCTGGAGGACCTCGCCGCCGCCGTCCGGCCCCTGGACCGCTCGCGCTCCCTGCTCGACTACATCCTGCGGGCCGGCGACGACGAGCAGAAGTTCTACCGGTACTTCAGCTAGAAGGGGAAGAGTAGAGGCGGACGAGTGATTGAAATCACTCGCTTCGGCAAGATTTGTCCAAGGGACAAGCGGAGGGGACGGGTCGCTGCGGGCTATTCCTGTCCTTCTTCTGTCCCCTGGACAGGTCTTACTCAGCGAGTGATTTCAATCACTCGTCCGAACGCACGGCCACCCGCGCGACAGGCAACAGCGACCGACCCGCACACCAGACCACAATGACCGAGTCACTAACATTATCGCTCGTCCGCCGCGCCCGCTCCGCCGACGGCCGTGACCCCGCCGAGCCGCTGGACCTCGCCGACGTGCCGGACACCGACCCGCCCGCCGTCCGCGTCACCGAGGACGAACCCGTCGAGTTCGTCCTGCGCTGCGCGGGGGACGTCCGGCCGCGCCTGTACGTCCAGGACGTGGAGCTTGACCCGCCCTTCCGGCAGATGCGCGGCGACACCTACGAGTACTGGTGGGAGCCGCACCCCGGCGGGCCGGGCTGGTTCCTCAACCATTTCGGCTACTGCATCCTGACCGTCGAGTTCCAGGCCGGCCCCGACCGGGCCGAGTCCCTCTGCTATGCCGCCGTGGAGGTCTTCGCCCGCAAGCCCAACGCCGAGCGGGCCGAACGGATTCTGGACTACCTCGAAAGCCGCATGGAGGACGTCAGCCGCTCCTGCTTTGCTACCACTCATCCCGGTGCCGCCCACCCGGTCGCGGGCCAGGACGGCGAAGCCTTGCGGAGCGGCGACATCCCCGCCTCCGCCTTGCTCCAGGCCATCGCCGGCCACCTCGAAACCTTCGCCGCCCAGGCACCCCGGTTCCGCTACCGCAAGCGCTGCCGGCTCGCCCCGACCCCGACGCGCATCAAGGCGTCGTCGGCCGCGAACCTCACCGAACACTCGGTCCACTGGGCTTTGACGCACCTGGACGCCCTGATGCCGGTCGGTGCCCCGACGCCGCACAGCATCGCCGTCGGGGGCCGGTTCTACGAGTTGGACGAGATCGAAACCTATGCGCTCTCCGAGGTGACGGACGTCTACGAGAACCAGGTCATCGCGGGCTACCTGGAGGGCATCGCCGCCCGCCTGTCCGACATCGAGACGTTCTGCCTCCGCCAGCTCCAGGCCCTGGAGAGCGAGGGCTTCATCGCCCAGGTCCCGCCCGGCTACGGCAGCATCTTCGACATCAAGCGCAAGGTGGGCCGTAGGCGCTTCGGCAAGCTGCTGGCCGAGTGCTACGCCTTGCAGCGCGAGGCCGCCGACCAGGCCGCCTTCTGGCGCAAGCACCTCCCGGTCACGCGGACGGTCCGGGAAATGCCCACCGTCACCCCCGGCTTCCTGGCCTCCCCCCACTACCACCAGGCCTTCCGCCGGGTCGTGGACTGGCACGGGCTGGGCCGGCTGAACCTCTCGGGCGAGCGGTTCCTGTACGGCCTGCGGACGATAGACCGGCTGTACGAGTTCTACTGCCTGTTCCGGCTGGTCGAAACCCTGCGCGAGTCCGGCTGGGAGCCGGCGGGCCAGCAGAGGCGGCCCCCCGCCGCCCACGCGCGCCCCGGCCTGGATTGGGACGCGCGCCCCGACGACATCTACGTCTTCTCCAACCGCGCGGGCGAGCGCATCACGCTCTTCTATGAGCCGCAGATCGAAAGGACTCTGAACGGTGCGCTGGGCCTGGTCCGGACGATGGTGGGCGGGCCGGGCTTCCTGCCCGACTTCGTCCTCAAGTTCGAGCCGTCCGGGTCCGAGCCGTCCGGGCCTGGGTCGCCCTCGTACCTGATCTTGGACGCCAAATACGTCTCGCCCTACCTCGCCCTGAACTTCGAAGGGTCGCGCTCCGAGCTGTCCAAGATCACGATGAAGTACCTGCACGGCGTCGGTGCGGCCGGCGGCGGCCGGTCCCCCGTCCAGGGCATCTTCGTCCTGCACCCGCAGGACTTCCGCGCCGCCGCGCCCGGCTCCTCGTACCGCCCCTACCACGCACCCGGCTTCGGCCTCTTCTCCAAAACCCCCGCCCTCCCGATGCTGGCCGCCCTGGAGCTGACGCCGGGCGAGGGGGAACAGGACGGGTACGGACCGGAGGGGGAGGGGCCGGAGGGGGAAGGGCCGGAGTCGGGCGACGCCGACCTGCGCCGCGTGCTGGGCCGCGCGTTGGAGTTGCTGCGTGGGTGAGGGCGGCTGGGACAAGTAGGACGAGTCATTGGAAATCACTCGCTGAGGGGGACCTGTCCAGGGGACAGTAAACAGGCTTGCGCCACAGCAAACGGCAAACACGGCCGGGCCGTTCCCCTCTTCTGTCCCCTGGACAGGTCCGGCGGGAGCGAGTGATTTCCAATCACTCGTCTTAATCCCGCTTTGTCCCCGCCCGCACATCTGTCACCCTCCCCCCATCCCGGCAGGACTCTCTCCATCCCGCGCCGAACAGTCCCCCATGAGCCTCCCCGCACTCAACCCGTTCACGGCGAGCCGGACCGCCGGCCCGGCCCTCCTGCCCGCCCTCATCGGCATCCTGCTGTTCTCACTCGTCAGCCTGCTGCTCACCGTCGTCCTGCCCACCCGCTCCACCCGCGCCGCCGTCATCCTGGACGTCTGCGCCACGATCATCGCCATCGTCATCGCCCCCTTCGTCATGCGGACCGTGGACCAGATGCAGCAGCGCGTCACGCGCCAGAACAACGAGCTGCGGTCACTCCACGCCATCGACCGCGCCATCAGCGGGACCCTGGAGCTTCAGACCATCCTCAGCGTCGCCGTCAAGGAGGTCACGCTGTCCGTGGACGGCGAGTTCGGCGCGCTCTGGCTGCTCGACGAGAATGGCGGCTGGGCCAAACCCGCCGCCTCCGCCTTCTACAACCTGACGCCCGGCATGCAGATCGCCCTCACCCAGCGGCTCGGCACCGGCATCCCCGACCTCACCCGACGCACCGGAGTCGTCCAGCGGCGGCACGGGCTGGACGAGACCTGGAAGACCGACCGCGCCGCCGCCGCCCTCAAGATGCGGAGCGAGATCGTCGTCCCGATCACCCAGGGCGAGACCGTGCTGGGCTTGGTCCAGGTCGGCAACCGGGGCGGGTCCCTTTCGCCCCTGTCCGGCTTCACCGAGGACGACGAGAACCTGCTCGGCGACATCGGCGCGACCATCTCCGTCGCCGTCCAGCACGCCCAGCTTTATCAGAAGACCCTCCAGCGCGACGCGGTCCTGCGCGGCCTCATCGCCCGGACGGGGGACGCCATCTCGGCCTCCTCCGACGCCCCCCTGCTCATGCAGATCCTGGCCGACGACGCCGCCCGCATCCTCGGCTGCCGCCGCGTTGCCGTTTACGCCTACGCCGAGGAACACGCGCGGTTTGACCCCCTTGCCGCGCACGAGGACGGGGCCGGGCACGACGAAACCGGCAAAAGCCGCGCCCTGCTCCAGTCCTTCCACGACCACCCCCTGCCCCTCGCCCTCGCCGCCCTGCCCGATGCGCTCACCGCCCCGCCCGCCGCCCCGGCGGGCGCCGCCGCAGGCCCCAATGCCGGCTCCAACACCGGCGACCTGCCTTCGCGCTACGTCCAGAACGCCCCGACGGCCCTGGGCCTGGACGTAAAAGACGCGCCTTTCCTCAACAGCCCCGGCTACGTCTTCGTCCTGCGCGCGCGCGACCGGCGCGGCATCGGCCTGCTCTGCCTCCTGGATGCCGCCCCGCACCTGCGCCAGCCGGACGCCGCCGGGTTCGCCCGCGCCCTCGCCGCCCAGGCCGCCGTCACCCTGGAGAACGCCCGCCTGTTCCGCGAACTGGAGGCTGCTTACCACCGTGAGCGGCTGATCGCCGGGCAGTTCCAGGAGAGCCTGCTCCCACTCGTCCCCGCCGGGGCCGAGGACTCCGTCGAGTTCGCCTGGAAGTACCAGGCCGCGCTCGACGAGTCGTTCATCGGGGGCGACTTCTACGACCTGTTCCCGCTGGGCGAACACCGGCGCGGCGTGGTCATGGCCGACGTGTCCGGCAAGGGCCTGAAAGCCGCCGTCCAGACCGCTATGCTCAAGTACACCCTGCGCGGCTTCGCCCTCGAGACCCCCGACGACCCCGCCCGCGTCCTCGCCCGCGTCAACGACGTTCTGTGCAGCCCCATGAGCAGCCACGACGGCTTCGTCACCCTCTTCTACGGCGTCCTGGACACGCAGACCGGCGCACTGACCTACGCGAACGCCGGCCACGAGCCGCCCCTGCTGCGCGAAGCCGCCACGGGCACCGTCCGCCCGCTTCCCTCCTGCGATGGGCTGGCCTTCGGTGCCCTGGGCGGCGTCACCTACGAGGAGTGCCGCGCCGCCCTCGCGCCGGGCGATCTGCTGCTCCTGTACACCGACGGCCTGACCGAAGCCCGCGCCGAGGACGGCTCCTTCCTCGAACTCGAAGGCCTGGCCGCCCTCCTGCCCCGCGCCGATGTCTCCGCCGCCGAATGCATCCGCGCCGTCTATGCCGGCGTCTCCGCCTTCGCCGGCGACGTCCGCCGCGACGACGTCGCCATGCTCGCCCTGCACCGCCTGCCGACGCCTGCCTGACGCCGAGGAAAACTATGTCTCTTTCTCGCAGCCCCTTTCCGCTCCTCCTGCTCGCCCTCGCCTTCGCGGCCCTCCTGCCCAACACCGCCCCCTGCCGCGCCGTCCCCCTCACCGTCCTGCACACGTTCGGCGACGGTGGGCCCATCCGGCCCAGGCGCGGCGATCACACAGCCCTGAACGGCGCGCGGCCGGTGGCCGCCCTCCTCCAGGGGGTGGACGGCGCGCTCTACGGCACTTCCGTGAACGGGGGCGCGCACGGGCAGGGGGCGGTCTTCCGGATCAACACGGACGGGACCGGGTTCGCCGTCCTGCACTCGTTCGACTCGCTGGTCTTCAGCCTGTCCGGCCTGACCAACGAAGCCGGCCTGACCAACGAAGGCGGGGCCGCCGTCAGCGGCGCGCTCGTGCAGGCGGCGGGCGGGACGCTGTACGGGGTGGCGGGCCTCGGCGGGTCGGCGGGCGGCGGCGTCGTCTTCAAGCTCAGCCCCAACGGGGCAGGGTTCCGGGTCATCCACAACTTCGGACACCTGGGCGAGAACTTCGGACGCCTGGGGGAGCCGGTGACGGGCCGCAACGGCGGCGGGGCCGGGCCGGCCGCCCTGACACTCGGGATGGACGGCCTGCTGTACGGGGTCGCGCTCCTCGGGGGCGCGGACGGCGGGGGCGTGGTCTTCCGGCTGGGCCAGGACGGCAAGGACTTCAAGGTCCTGCACGCCTTCCAGGGCGTCGCCCACGCCACGGACACGAACGAGGACGGCGCGCATCCGGTGGCCGCGCCCGTGTTCGGGCGCGACGGCGCGCTCTACGGCACCACGGCCGGCGGCGGCCGGATCGGCTGCGGGGTCCTCTACCGCTTGACGCCCGACGGCGCGCGGTTCTCCGTCCTGCACCACTTCCAGCGCCGGGGCCTCGGGGCCGAGGGCGAGGCCGAAGCAGGCGGCGTCCTGCCGGAAGGGGCCTTGACCGCCTCCCCCGACGGTTTCCTCTACGGCAGCACAGGCCTGGGCGGGGCAAGCGGCGGCGGCACGCTCTTCCGCATCGGCCAGGACGGGGCCGGCTTCACCCTCCTGCGCGCCTTCCCCGGCCCGGACGACGACGGCGGCGACGGCCGCCTGCCCGCCGCGACGCCCCTGCTCGGACGCGACGGCCGCCTCTACGGGCTGACCGGGCGCGGCGGCGCGGGCGGGGTCGGGACGCTCTATTGGGCCAGTCCTGACGGCGCAAAGTTCGTCGTCCTGCACGACTTCGCCGCCCCAGACGCCGCCTACCACAACGCCGACGGCGCGTACCCACGCGCGGGCTTGATCCAGGGCCGCGACGGCGCGCTCTACGGCGTCGCGGCCGGCGGCGGGCCGGACGGCACCGGCACCGTCTTCCGGCTCGTGCCGCCCCAAGCCCGGTGACACGCCCCTGGTGGCCTGGAGTGTTCCGTTCTCGCATCCTGTATTTACTTACAAACGTAGTCAAATCGCGCCCTTCCCTTGCAACTTGGCCCAAAATAGAGTATCATAGGGGCATCGCGCGTCCTGCGTCCGTAGTCCTAGCTGCGGACGGCGGGAACAGGACAGACCGAGTGCCGGACAGTGGTGGGACGAGTGATTGAAATCACTCGCTTCGGCAGGATTTGTCCAAGGGACAAGCGGAGGGAACGGGTTGACCCCAACCGGCCATGCTGTCCTTCTTCTGTCCCCTGGACAGGTCCCGAGCAGCGAGTGATGTCAATCACTCGTCCTGCCGCTCGTCCTGCCGCTCGTCCTGCCGCTCGTCCTGCCGCTCGTCCTGCCGCTCGCGCTGCTTTTTTGCGAGAACGAACCCGAGTATCATAAACGACAGGCGACACCAGACCATGGAAATTAGACAAAGGAGCCTCCCTTGGCACTGATCGAGAAAGAACTGACGCGCGGCGAGAACGAAAACGAGTTCCTGATCCGGCGCGACGCGCCGCTGTCCGAGTCCGACCCCGAGGTCTACGCCGCCATCCACAAAGAGGAGGGCCGGCAGAACGACAAGCTGGAGCTGATCGCCTCAGAAAACGTCGTCTCGCGCGCCGTCATGGAGGCCCAGGGGTCCGTCCTGACCAACAAGTACGCCGAGGGCTACCCCGGCAAGCGGTACTACGGCGGCTGCGAGTATGTAGACATCGTGGAGCAGCTCGCCATCGACCGCGCCAGGAAGCTGTTCGGGGCGGACCACGTCAACGTCCAGCCCCACTCGGGCGCGTCCGCCAATATTGCCGTCTTCACCGCCTTCTTGCAGCCCGGCGATTCGATCCTCGGCATGCGGCTCGACCAGGGCGGGCACCTCACCCACGGCTCGCCGGTCAACTTCTCCGGCAAGTTTTATAACGCCCACTTTTATGGCGTTGATAAAGAGACGGGCCGGATTGACTACGACGAGTGCGCCCGGATCGCCCGCGAAGTCAAGCCCAAGATGATCACGTCGGGGGCTTCCGCCTACCCGCGCGAGATCGACTTCCCGCGCCTGCGCGCCATCGCCGACGAGGTGGGCGCGCTGCTGCTGGCCGACATCGCCCACATCGCGGGCCTGGTCGCGGCGGGCGAGCACCCCAGCCCGGTCGGCCACGCCCACATCGTCACGACGACCACACACAAGACCCTGCGCGGCCCGCGCGGCGGCCTCATCCTGTGCGGCGAGGAACACGCCAAGGCGATTGACTCCGCCGTCTTCCCCGGCACCCAGGGCGGGCCGCTGATGCACGTCATCGCCGCCAAGGCCGTGGCCTTCCACGAGGCGCTCTCGCCCGGCTTCAACGCCTACCAGCGTCAGGTCAAGAAGAACGCCCGCGCCCTGGCGGGGGGCCTGATGGACCGCGGCTTCACCCTCTTCTCCGGCGGGACCGACAACCACCTGATGCTGGTTGACCTGCGCCCCCAGGGGATCACGGGCCGGACCGCCCAGGTGGAACTGGACAAGGTCAACCTGACCACCAACAAGAACGCCATCCCCTACGACACTGAGAAGCCCTGGGTGACGGGCGGCCTGCGGCTCGGCTCCCCCGCCACGACCAGCCGGGGCCTGACCGAACCGGAGATGGACGAGGTCGCCGCCTGCATCGCCCGCGCCCTGACCCACATCGGCGACCGGGAAGCCTACGAGCAGGTGCGCCGGGATGTCAAGTCCCTCTGCGACCGCTTCCCCGGCTGAGGGCGGCGGGGGGCAGGATAAGCCGATTGAAATCACTCGCTGCCACCGGACCTGTCCAGGGGACAGAAGAGGGGCGAGGCAGAAGAGGCCGGTCCTGTCCCTCTGCTCCCTTGTCCCCTGGACAAATCCTGACGTAGCGAGTGATTAAAATCACTCGTCCCATCTCGTTCCGTCCTGATTTGCCGGAGCGCCGGAGTTTTTGAGGACGCCTTAACACCATGCCCCAGTGGATCATGCCGCCGTGGAGACTGCCCTGGCTCGCCTTCGGGCTGGCCCTGGCCCTGAGCTACCTGCTGACGCCCCTCGTCAGCCGCCTGGCCGTCCGCTTCGGAGCGGTCGCCGTGCCGCGCGAGCGGGACGTCCATTCCAAGCCGCTCCCGCGCTGGGGCGGGCTGGCGATGTTCGGCGGCTTCCTGCTGACTTTGGGGGCGATCTACCTCTACATCGTCATGCACCGGCACGTCTTTCCCTGGTCGGCGTCCGAGTTGAACCACTTCACCGGCGTCCTGCTGGCGGCCACGCTCGTCGCCGTAGTCGGGACGCTGGACGACAAGTTCGAAGTCTCGGCCATTTTCCAGTCGCTGGCCCTGATCGCGGCGGGCGTCGTGCTGGTCCTGTTCGGCGTGCGGATCGAGGGCATCACGAACCCCTTCTACCATGGCCCGCCCGCCGCCCACTACCGGCCCGGCCAGTTCTACTCCTTCTGGCCGCCCTTCGCGGACTTCGCCACCGTCCTGTGGGTCTTCGGCGTCGCCAAGACCGTGGACTTTATTGACGGGCTGGACGGACTGGCGGCGGGCGTCTGCGCCATCTGTGCCGGGACGTTGGCCCTGATGTCCGCCCAGGTGCATCAGTACGAGGTGACGATCATCGCGGCCACCCTGGTCGGCGTCTGTTTGGGGTTCCTGCGCTACAACAAGCACCCCTCGTCCATCATTATGGGGACCGTCGGGGCGCAGTTCCTGGGGTTCACTTTAGCGGCCATCTCGATCATCGGCACCTTCAAGATCGCCGCCACCGTCTCGGTCGCCCTGCCGGTGCTTGTGCTGGGCGTGCCCATCTTCGACGGCATCCGGGTCGTCACGCAGCGGACCATCGCGCGCACCCCGGCCTATCTGCCCGACAAGACCTCGCACATCCACCACATCTTGCTGCGGAAGTATAACGGCTCCCAGCCCCGCGCCGTCTGGATGATCTACGCCCTGACCGCCTGCCTCTGCGCCGTCGCCTTCCTCCTGTTCCGCCTGTCCGGCCGCGTCACCGCCGCCCCGGTCGGCGGGCATGTCGGTGCTTCGCGCCCGCTCTCCGGCCCCGCGCGGGCGGGGGTCTGATGAGCCACGGGTTGAAACCCGAGGCTGGGAAGTGCCCAGCGTCCTGGGGACGCAAGCAGGCAGATGCAAGGCCAAAAGGTATGATCGTGTAGGGGCGGGGTCCCCCCGCCCTCTGACCTTCCCGTCCTAGTCTCACGTCGCTTCGACGGTGGGATTTTCGGAGCCACGGGTTTCAACCCGTGGCAAATTTTAGTCACAGGAACGCCGACCGATGGACCTGTACCTATTGCTCTATCTTCCGCTCGCGGGCTTGACCGTGATGTGGTTCCTTGCGGGTCTGAAACTCGCAAAGGATCACCGAAAGCATTCGCGCGAGACTCTGCGAAGGAGTATTGGAGCCGAGGTCGCGGTCGCCTTGTTCATCGTCAGTTTCGCGGTGATGGTTGTCACTCACGCTCGCGGTTACAGGGTCGCCATGATGTTAGTCATGGCTATGGCTCTTGTCAACCTTTTTAGACTGAGGACAACGCCAAAACCAGAGGCTTGACCCTCCCATTATCGCCCTATGCAAAAAGTCCTCTGCGTGTTTGGAACCCGGCCCGACGCCATCAAAATGGCCCCCGTCGTCTTGGAGCTGAAGCGGCGTCCCGACCAGTTCACCGTCCACGTCGCCGTCACCGGGCAGCACCGGGAGATGCTGGACCAGGTGCTGTCCGTCTTCGCCATCGCCCCCGACTTCGACCTGGACATCATGACGCAGGGGCAGACCTTGGCGCAGGTGACGACGCGCGCCCTCAGCGGCCTGGACCCCATCCTGGCCTCGGAGGAGCCTAATTGGGTGCTGGCCCAGGGGGACACCACGACCACTTTCGTCGCCGCCCTCGCCGCCTTCTACCACCGGGCCAAGTTCGGCCACGTCGAGGCCGGCCTGCGGACGGGCAACAAGTACGACCCGTTCCCCGAGGAGATGAACCGGCTGCTGACCACCCGGCTCGCCACCCTCCACTTCCCGCCGACGCCCGAGGCCGCCGCGAACCTGCGCACCGATGGGGTGGGGGAGGACCGAATCGTCCTGACCGGCAACACCGTCATTGACGCCCTGTTGCAGGTCGCCGCCCAGCCCTACACGCCCGACGACCCCGTCCTGCGCGAGATTTTGGACGACCCGCGCCGCATGATCCTCGTCACCACCCACCGGCGCGAGAACTGGGGCGAGCCGATGGCCCGCATCGGGCGGGCCGTGCTGCGGCTGGTGGATGACTTCCCCGACGCCGTCGCCGTCGTGCCCTGGCACCGGAACCCCATCGTGCGCGACGCCCTGCGTCCCCTGCTCGGCGATCACCCGCGCGTCCGCTTGATCGAGCCGCAGGATTATGTCCCGTTCGTCAAGCTGGAACAGAAGGCCGCGATCATCCTCACCGACTCGGGCGGCGTCCAGGAAGAGGCCCCCAGCCTCGGCAAGCCCGTCCTGGTCCTGCGTGAGACCACCGAGCGGCCCGAAGGCGTCGCGGCGGGCACGGCCAAACTCGTCGGCACCGACACGGACCTGATCGTCTCGGAGGCCGCGCGGCTTCTGTCCGACCCGGACGCCTACGCCGCCCAGTCCCGCGCGGTGTCCCCCTACGGCGACGGGCAGGCCGCCCGGCGCATCGCCGAGGCTTTGGGCGCGGAGGAACCCGCATGATCACCCTGCCCCGGCGCGACACCTCCCGCAGCGCCGAAGCCTGGTTCGGCCAGTTCTGGAAACTCCTGGTCCGGCTGGCCGTCCTCGCCTTCGCCGCCTACTTCACCTGGCGCGTCCGCACCATCCTGACCGACATCCTGGTCGCCTCCATCCTGGCCTTCGCGCTCATCGGCCCGGTCAACTGGCTCTGCCGGTTCCGCGTCCCCAAGATCGGGGCGCGGACGCACCGGCTCATCGCCTCCCTGCTTGTCTTCTTCGCCCTGGGCTACGCCCTGTTCGTGGCGGGCGCGCTGATGGTTTCGCCGTTCGCCGACCAGGTCCACGGCCTGGCTAACAACCTGCCCCTGTACCAGCGCAAGATCGCCCAGTACGCCGCCGAAGGGCAGGCGCTCTACAACGGCCTGCCGCCCGACGTCCGCGCCCTGCTGCGCCGGCCCGAGGGGCAAGGCGCGGGGGGAGGCTTCTCGCCCGTCCCGTGGCTGCAAAGCGCCCTGCTCGCGACCGTCAGCGGCCTGGCCCGCATCGTGGACTTCATCCTGATCCCTGTGCTGGCCTTCTACTTCGTGCTGGACGGCCGCGCGCTCCGCAATGAGTTCCTGGCGCTCGTCCCGCCGCGCCGGGTGCGCGAGGCCCTGTCGCTGATGCGCGAGTCGTCGGGCATCATGCGGACCTACATCATCGCCCAGCTCTGGCTGTGCGTCATCGCGGGCGTCGTCGTGTACGCCGGCCTGTCGCTCATACACATGCCCTACGCCCTCGTTCTGGGCCTGCTGGCGGGCTTCACGCGCGCCATCCCGATCATCGGGCCGATCCTGGGCGGCATCCCCATCGTCCTGCTGGCCGCCGTGCTGCCCCCTGAACACGGCGGCGGCATCGCGCTGGCCCTGAAGGTGCTGGTCTTCTTTTCGGCCCTGCACCTGTTCGAGAGCAAACTGCTAATGCCCAAGTTCATCGGCCACCGCATCCACCTCCACGCCGCCGTCGTCATCATCGTCCTGCTCATCGGGGCCGAGTTCTTCGGCCTGCTCGGCATGTTCCTCGCCGCGCCATTGGCCGCCATCGGGCGCATCCTGATCGCCTACTACGTCATCCGCCCGCGCCGCCAAGCCGCCCGCACCGTGGCCCACGCGCCGCCACTGCTGATTAAGACTGCTGATTGAGACGCAGCGAGCCGATATGAAGGACAGAGACGCCAATCCATAGGAGACACGCTTTTTGCCGCCGACCACGCCCGACAACTACACGCCCTACATCACCTACCTCCAGGCTTTCATCCTGGGGCTTGTCCAGGGCGTCACCGAGTTCCTGCCCGTCTCCAGCACCGCCCACATGCGTATCCTGCCCGCGCTGCTCAACCACTACTACCCCTCCTGGCCCAATGACACCGGCGCGGCCTTCTCCGCCATCGCCCAGCTCGGCCCCATGGTCGGCATCATCGCCTACTTCCGCAAGGACCTGGCCCGCTACGTCGCCGGGCTGGCCCGGAGCGTCCAGAAGGGGCAGCTCTTCCCCAAGGGCGACCAGGATGCGCGGCTCGCCTGGTACGTCGTCTTCGCCACCGTCCCCATCATCGTCAGCGGCCTGGCTTTGGAGAAGCGCATTGACAACCAGTACCGCAACCTGTACTTCATCGCGGGCGCGATGATCGTCCTGGCTCTCCTCCTGCTGGCCGCCGAGCTGACCGGCAAGCGGACGCGGCGCTTGGAGAGCCTGACACTCGGCGAAGCCCTGGGAGTCGGCGTAGCGCAGGCATTGGCCGTCATCCCCGGCACGTCGCGGTCGGGCGTCACCATCACGACCGGCCTGTTCCTCGGGCTGGACCGCGAGGAAGCCGCCCGCTTCTCGTTCCTGTTGTCCGTCCCGGCCATCACGCTGGCCGGCCTGTACAAGCTGCTCAAGACCCTCTTCCCGCAGACCTTCGGCGAGGGCGCGCATCAATGGATCGGCCCCCTTCCCCCGAATGCCCCGCCGACCCCGCATCTGAGCGAGGTGGCCGGTCCCTACGTCTTCGCCGCCGCCGTCGCGGGCGTCTTCGCCTACATCGTCGTCCGCTGGCTGCTGGGCTACCTCAGCGACGAGAAGAACTCCACCCTCCCGTTCATCGTCTACCGGATCGCCCTGGGCGTCGCCCTGATCCTGCTGGTGCATCTGGGGATCGCGGTGCCGCAGTCGCATTAGGACGGGCACCAGGACGGGCACCAGGACGGGCACCAGGACGGGCACCAGGACGGGCACCAGGACGGGCACCAGGACGAGCTAGAACGAGTGATTGAAATCACTCGCTACGCGCGGACCTGTCCAGGGGACAGAAGAGGGAAAGGAACCAGCCTTGTTACTCTGCTCGCTTGTCCCTTGGACAAATCTTACCGGAGCGAGTGATTTCAATCACTCGTCCTAAGCTCGTCCTGATACCCGCCTTTTCTCGGCATATTCGCGCCGTAACCCGCGCAGGAATCCTCACCTTCCCCGCCGAACTTTCCCCTGATTTCGCCGCCGAAATCTGCCGATGATTTCCGTTATCCCTCCGCCGGGCCTCCCGCCCCGCGCCGGGGCCGACCATCGCGGCAGCTTGAGCACAATGACGCGCTTCCTTTGTCCCTGTCGCACGACTTGACCCAGTGTACTTTCTGCCGGTCATCCAGCAACAACAAGGAGCCATATCCATGTCATCCGAATCCTCTTTCGGCACGCCCTCCGCGCCCGATCCGACCCTGCGCCGCCTGTTCGGCGCACTCGTCGAGCGCGCCTTTATCCAGACCTTGGGCGTCTACGAGTCGCACGTCGCTGACTACCTCGCCGGCGTCCTGGCCGACTTCGCGCACATGCAGCAGGTCTACAAGATCAAGGACCTCAGCGGCAAACCTCTCCACGAGGTCGCCGACATGCTGCTCCACGCCGACGTCCGGCTGGAAGCGACCTCGTTCAACCGCGAGCGCGAGGTCCACAAGCACATCGGCGACTTCACCCTCTTCTGGGCCGGCGTCTACCCCGAGGCCCTGCCCCGCTTGCAGGCGCAGACCCGGCGCGACCACCTGCTCGATTATGTCCAGCAGGGCAAGAACAGCTACGCCATCGCCGCCTCCCACGACTACGGCGACTACCGCCACCAGGCCCCGACCCTGCGGAAGCTCTCCGACGAGTTCGAGCTGTGCCTCTACGGCCTGCACTCCGTCCGCAGGCAGATAGACGGCCTGGGCAAGACCGGCGGCATGGCATGGGCCGCGTAGACGGTCTCTCCTAGGCAGGAATCCAGACCCGTAGGGGCGAACCTTGTGTTCGCCCTTATCCACTTACTGGAACCCGCTCACAGGAGACCTGCCATGACCACACTCCCGACACAGCCGTTCGGACCCGACGCCACCCCCGTCTCGCGCATCGCCCTCGGGTGCATGGGCCTCGCGGGGACCTGGAACCCCGCCGAGGTCGGACCCGAACACCGCCGCAAGGCTATCGCCTCGTTCGAGGCCGCCCTGGAAGCCGGCATCACCTTCTACGACCACGCCGACATCTACGGCGGCACGGCCTGCGAGTCGGTCTTCAAAGACTGCCTCGCCGCCGTGCCCGGTAGCCGCGAGAAGATCTTCATCGCCACCAAGGTCGGCATCCGGTCGGGCTACTACGACCACTCGCCCGACTACATCCGCCAGAGCCTGCGCGGGTCGCTCGGCCGCATGGGCATAGACTCCGTGGACCTGTACCAGCTCCACCGGCCCGATCCGCTCACCCACGCCTCCGAAACCGCCGCCGCCTTGGACGAACTCGTGGATCAGGGCCTGATCAAGACCGTCGGCGTCTCCAACTACTACCCGCAGCAGACCCTGGCCTTGCAGAAGTACCTGAAGGCGCCCATCGTTTCCAACCAGATCGCCATCTCGCTCCTGCGGCTCGACCCCATCTACGAGGGCGCGGCGGGCGGCAAGGCGACCAGCGAGGCCGCCACCTGTGATGCGGGCGACGGCGTCCTGGACCAGTGCGAGGAGCTAAACATCACGCCCCTGGCCTACAGCCCCCTGGGCGGCGGCTGGCTGTCCGGGCGGCGCGAGCCGGCCGCCGACACGAACCCCGCCGTCAAGCGCACCCTGGAAGCCCTGCGCGAGATGGCCCCCGCCTACGGTGACGCCACGCCCGGCCAGCTCGCCCTCGCCTGGCTGCTAGCGCACCCCGCGAAGATCATCCCCCTCGTCGGCTCCAACGACCCCGCCCACATCCACGAGGCGGCAGGCGCAGCGGCGATCCAACTCTCGCGCACCGACTGGTACAAGCTCTGGACCGCCGCGCGCGGTGTCAGGGTCCCGTGAGGATGCGATGGCCCTCACCCCCCGCCCCTCACCCGCTTGCGGGGGAGGGGCGGGGGCCTCTTATCATACACCTTGCCTCATGCAGATGACTCGCCGTTTATGGGTATAGAGGTGTCATCGCTTTCTCTCGAAAGGAACGAACCCCATGAGCAACGACACATCAGACATCGGGCGCGGCGAATGGGCCGCCTTCGCAGAAGACTTCAGCAAGCGGCACCAGGGGGCGACCGCCTCCCTGGAGTCGGTCGGCGCGGACGATGGCGACCAGTACGCCGCCGAGAACCTGCCCTTCGTCGGCATGACCCTGGAGAGCAAGGGCAGCGCCGCCGGCTCGCTCGTCCTGATGCTCGGGGCGGAGGGGTCGGACCACATGGAGCGCCTGATCGCCGCCCCCCAGAGCCTGCGAACCCACGTCAGCCCTAACGGCGAGACGGTGCTGGAGATCAAGGCGGAGGGCGAGCCGACCCTGCTCCTGCACCTCCAGGCCCCGAAGGGGGCATAGAGGGCGGCTTGACAAGCCGCGTCAGGGCGGGTATAATCCGCGCGTCCGGAACGGAGTCCGGGCGACTCGCACTAAGGACGGGCCATGAGACAGCGGATACTCGCCCTGCTCGCCGAGGGCAAGACGTACAGCCAGATCGTGGCCGAAGTCGGCTGCGCCAAGTCCACCGTGGCCTATCACGCCAAAAACGTGAAAGAACCGCCGAACTACAAAGTCCACGACTGGGCCGAGGTGCAGAAGCATCACGATGTGGGGCATGGTGTTAACGACTGCCGCAGGCATTTCGGTATTTGCCGCTCCGTGTGGTATAATGCTGTTAAGTCCGGCAAACTCATCGCCCGCGCGGACTACCGGATACCGATGGATGTGCTGCTGTCGCCGGAGCGCAACACGCCCCGTTCTCATGTGCGGTGGCGTCTCATCGGGGATGGCGTGCTTGAAGAGAAATGCGCGAGATGTGGCATAACGGAGTGGATGGGCAAGCCGCTGTCCATGCATCTGCACCACATCAATGGGGTAAAGACCGACAATAGGCTGGAAAACTTGCAGCTAATCTGCCCGCACTGCCATTGTCAGACCGACAACTTCGCAGGTAGGAACGTAAATAAGAATACAAAATAATGGTGCCGGATAGTTCAGTTGGCAGAACGACACACTCTGGATGTGTAGGTCCTAGGTTCGAGTCCTAGTCCGGCAGCTCACAAAACGCCCCCGCTTGAAACATCAAGCGGGGGCGTTTTTGTTTTCACTCTTTGGGAAGCAGCCGCCACACCTGCACCAGCAGGACGAGCGCATGGCCGGTCCAGAAGGCCGTGCGGAGCCAGTTAGTGGCAACTAAGCGGGCGATGGCGGCCCCGTCATAGCCGCGCCCGAGGGCATCGTGGAGCGGGACGGAGACGAAAAAGGTCACGGCCCAGGTCAGCACGGCGAACGCGAATCCGGCCCAGAGCAGGCCGGGCGCGAGCCAGGCGGGACGTGTCAGGGCGAGCAGGCCGGACGTGCCAAGCTCCGTCACCATGGCGGGCAGGACGACCAGGGTCATCAGGCGGGTGTGGCCCGCATGGTAGTCTGCCCAGTGTTGGGGGCCGACGCGGGCGAACAGGGGGTAGTGGACGAGCTGGACGGTCCAAATGACGCCCCACATATAGAGGGTCGCGGCCAGATCCAGTAAAAACAGCGGCGCAAAAAGTGCTTTCGGCATGGCATACTATACCCCGTACCGGAAGCGCGTGGGAACCCGCGCGCCTCGGGGAACGTCAGTGAAGAGGCCGCAGAGACGCGGCGACCCAAGGAGAAGTACCCATGCGCCCGTATCTCGTCCCCGCCGCCCTGCTGCTTTCGCTGTGCCTCAGCCCCCTCGCCGCCCAGACGCCGCCCCTCCCGGCGAATACACCCGTGAATGCCCCTGCCGATGCCCCGACCGCTGCCGACCTGAACCTGGGCGGCTACCCGGTCCTGCGCCTGCACGGGGCGGCGGGCGGCCTGACCCCCGAGCAGCGCATCAATGTCATCCTGAGCCGGGTGACGCCCCTGCTCGGCGACCCGGTCATCCTGCCCTCCGACGTCGTCGTCTATCTGCCGCCGCCCAAGAGCCGCACGAACCGCTATCCGGTCATCTACGCCCTGGGGCGGCGGCTGATCACCGTGGACCCCGCGACGGTCAAGGCGGCGGGGGGCGGCAGGACGCCCCTGCAAGTGGCGACGCTGTGGGCCGCGCGGCTCCAGCAGGTCCTGCCGCGCGTCAACTGGCGGCCTTCCAATGCCCCCGAGCCGAAGATCCCCGCCCACCCGCCGCTCCTCGTGACGACCGACTTCACCATGGTCGGCGGCGGCAATGCCGCCGTGATGCTGCGCGGTAAGGTCATCCTGAGAGTGCGCGGCCCGCAGCAGGGCGGCCTGACGGCGGCCGAGCGGGCGGACATGCTCACGGCCCGGCTGCAACACCTGGCGAACCAGGCCGCCGCCACCGCCCCGGACGCGGTCACGGTGGCCTCGACGCCCACGGGGGACGCCTCGCTCGCCCTCGCCGGGACGACATTGCTCTCCGTCACCGCCCAGGACGCGGCGGCGGCCAACGTCGCCCGGCCTGCCCTGCTCGCCGAGTCCTGGGCCAAAAACCTGCGTGCCGTCCTGACGCCGCCCGCGCCCGTCATACCCGCCCCTGTCGCTCCCGCCCCGGCGGCGGACGCACCGCTTGCGGGCGGGTGACCCTCTTGGCCCTGCTCCCCCGCCCTACATCCTGAACCCGTAGGGGCGGGGTCCCCCCGCCCTCCTGCTACAGCCTCTTAAAGCGTGTGCTTCACCGGATCGTAGTTGATCTCGCCTACACCTGCTCTGGCGACGAAGTTGCTGGGGTTGTTGGGGTTGGGGAATCCCACCATCAGATCCATCTGCTTCTTGCCGTCCCTCTCATACAACCCGCCCCCAAGCGCAGATCATTGAACCGCGTGATCGTCTCAGGAGGAGTCGCTTCCACCCAGCTACCGAGTGCGTCCAGGGCGTCCACCATCAGTGTCACCGCGAATGCCCGCCCTTCCTGCTCCGACAGGGCGGACAGGGCTATGCGCCCGTCCCGAGACTTAACTTTCGGCTCCGCCGCCGTCCGTATCTGCTTGACGGCAGACACCAAAAGCGGGGAAAGGCCGGACGGGAACGGCGAGGCGGGGCCGGCAGGGGCGAAGCGGTTGTGCAGGCGGTAGGCGCGGACCAACGGGTCGGGCAGGGCCTGGAGGATCGAGTCGTGCAGGGCGATCAGGTTCAGCGGGACCCCCGCCGTCCGCCGGGTCAGGCGCAGGCGGTCGTGCCCCCCTTCCTTGTCGCCGGTGAAGACCCGCAGGCCGTACACCTCCGCCAGGGCTGCCAGCTCCTGCCTCGGCGTTGCCGCCTCCGCGCCGAAGATGGTGGCGCGCTTGGGGGCTAGGTACGGTTCAACGGTCACCTTCAGGCCGTCGTCGGCGCGGGCGTTTAGCCGGGTGACAAGTTCCGCCAAAGAAGAGCTGACGGGCGGGGCAGGCTGTAGGGCGTTCGCCTGCACGGGATCGGGGTCGGTCGCGTCGGGCGCGGCGGTGAGCTGCATCATCGTGGCCGGCGTCGGCGGCGGCTCCCCCTCCCCCGCCACGGGGTGGATCACCAGACCGCCCCCCGGATGTACCTCCACCTGGTTGGGCTTGCTCAGGATCTGAAAGCCCTGATACGCGAGGGGGGCGTCATAGCCGAATAGCCGGGCACTCATCTGGGGGAAGTAGTGCCACCCGAACTGAGGGTCCGCAGGGCCACGGCTGATCGTCCCAAGGACAGTCGGCAGATCCTTGATTGCCCGCTGCACATAGAAGTGCATGACGAGCTGCTGCACCTCCTGCTGCTGGACCGGTGCCAGCGAGGCTACCGGCACACCCCCTTTGTTATCCGCCATCGCGCCAAGCTGCTCCGGCGTCAGTGAGTAGACGAGGTCTTTGATGGCGGGGCTGTTATCAATCTCGTCGTTCGGGAAGTTTGGGTTGAAGTTCTCGGCGTAGCGGCCGGCTTCTTCCAGGCCGAGCGCACATTCCTTGGCGGTGACGCTGGGTAGGTCCGCCGCATCCGTATAACGCTTCTTCAGCAGGAATACTCTACCGGAGGGCTGCACGTCGTAGTCGTAGGCTGCGGCCAGCCTGGGCAGCAGGGTGGACAGCGGCTCGCCGTTCGGGTTCAGCTCCAGCCCCGCCGCCTCCTGCGGCATCAGAGCCGGGTGCAAGGGCTGGTCCTCCGCGACGAGGGCGACGTGGGCTTGCTGTGCGAGGGCGGTGAATGCGGAGAAGAAGGTGGCGGCTTGGGCAGGGGTGATCTGGACGCGGGGATCGGGAGCGGCAGACTGCGCCCCGGCGAAACCGGGAACAGCAGAGGCGAAGCAAAAGACCAGCGGCAGTAGAGCCGCCATTGCGGCGCGATGCATTCTGTTCGGCATGTCAGCCTCCCCACCGGAATGCTCCGGTGGCTTCCGTACCAGGCAAAACTCTCGGGGAACAGGGCGCGATGAGTTGCGCCCCTACGCGGCCCGGACCGCGCTGTCCAATGGCATTATCCGAAGCCCCGAAGCGGGCGGCCCACCGGCGAAGCCGGGAACAGACCGGCCGTTTATGGCCGGTCACTTTGGGCCGGTCACTTTGGGCCGGTCACTTTGGGCCGGTCATGTTCGCCACCGCGACCGGCTCACGCCCGGTCGCCCCGTACCATCCCGTACACCACCAGGTCTTCATACGCGCCGTCCTTGAGGACGTGCCCGCGCAGCAGGCCCTCCCGCGTCATGCCGATCTTCTGCATGACCCGTCCTGACGCGGGGTTGCGGGCGAAGTGCGAGGCCGTGATCTTGTGCAGGCTCAGGCCCCGGAAGCCGTAATCCACCAGGGCGGCGGCGGCCTCGGTGGCATAGCCCTGGCCCCAGAAGGGGACGCCCAGCCAGTAGCCGAGTTCCGCCCGGCTGTGCGGGGACATGATCCCCAGGCTCACGCAGCCGCACAGGCCGTCCTCTTCGGGCCGCGTGACCGCGTAGACGACGCCGGTCCGGTAGAGGAACTGGTCGGGGTGTCCGGCGATCCACGCTTCGGCCATGCCGTCCGCGTAGGGGTACGGCACGTTCAGGGTCGTGTCGGCCACCTCCGCCGCCCCCGCCAGCCTCTGGACCTCCGGGGCATCGGCTTGGGTGAACGGCCTGAGCAAAAGCCGCTTCGTTCGCAGTTCGGGCTGGTCCGGCGTCATCATCACACCCCTCTATTCAGCCGAGCGCCTTCAGGTTCTCCGGGTTCAGCGGCAGCAGGTCCTCGGGCACGAACAGGCCGTCTCGGCGGACCAGCACGTCGTCGAAGTAGACCTCCCCGCCGCCGAACTCGGGCCGCTGGATGAACACCATGTCCCAATGCACCGTCGAGCGGTTGCCGTTGAAGGCCTCGTCATAGGCCCCGCCCGGCGTGAAGTGGAACGACCCGGCGATCTTCTCGTCGAACAGGATGTCCTTCATCGGCTGCATCACATACGGGTTGAAGCCCAAGGAGAACTCGCCGATGTAACGCGCGCCCTCGTCGCTGTCCAAGATCTGGTTCAGCATCGTTTCGGTCCCGCCCGATGATGTGGCGTGGACGATCTTCCCCTGCTCGAAGTGCAGCGTGACGCCCTCAAAGACCGTCCCCTGGTAGATGGTCGGCGTGTTGAAGGCGATGGTGCCGTTCACCGAGTCGCGGACCGGGGCCGTGAAGATCTCCCCGTCGGGGATGTTCGCGTTGCCGGTGCAGGGGATCGTCGGGATGTCCTTGATGGAGAACCGCAGGTCCGTCCCCGGCCCGGTCAGCCGCACCTTGTCCGCCGCGTCCATGCGCTGCTTCAGGGGCGCGATGACCGGGGCGAGGCTGGCGTAGTCGAAGGTGCAGACGTCGAAGTAGAAGTCTTCAAACGCCTCCGTACTCATCCCGGCCTGCTGCGCCATCGAGGGCGTCGGCCAGCGCAGGACCACCCATTTCGTGTGCGGGACGCGCGTCTGGGAGTGGACGGGGTTCCACCAGAGCGACCGCTGGAGCTTCATGCGCTCGTCGGGCACGTCCGACAGTTCCGTGCTGTTCTCGGCCCCGCGCACGCCGATGTAGGCGTCCATCTCGGCCATACGCGCCTTCTCGAATTTGCCGGTCAGCCGCATCTGCTCTTCGGAGGCGTTCTTGTAGAGCGCGCGCAGGACGCTGTTGCGCTTGACGGTGACGAACGGCAGCCCGCCCGCCTCGGCGACGCGCTCCACGAGGGCGGTCACGACTTCATCGGGGACATCATAAGCCTCCACCAGCACCTTCTCTCCGGGCTGGACGTGGGTTGAGTAGCCGACGAGGACGTCGGCGAGCTTTGCGACACGGGGGTCTTTCATGGGAGGCTCCTAAAGAAACGTAAGGGGTGTGTTGGGGAGAGTATACCCAGGATAACGGGGGCGCGTCGAACGGGGGCGTCGGACCCGGCGTTAAACCGCCGGTCTACACGGATGGGCCGCCCGCTTCGGGGCTTCGGATGGCGTGGGACCGAATGGGAACCTGATCTGTATCTGTAGCCCCGAAGGGGCGGCCCACCGGCGAAGCCGGGAGTAGACTGGCCCTTCAGGGCCGGGACGCCTCACGCCCCGCCGCGCCTCACGCCCGACTGCACCTACGCCCCGCCTTCCTTCCGCAGCGCCGCGAACCCCGCCACGCCCCAGGCGGCGGCGCGCGGCGTCCGGTGTTCCGAGGTCACGCGGTAGCCGTGCCGCGCATAAAACCGGCGCGCGGCGGCGTTGTCGAGTTCCGCGTGGAGGCACACCATCGGGCAGCCCGCCCCCGCCGCGTCCCGGTCCACCGCGGCGAGAAGTCGGCTGCCGATGCCCCGCCCGCGCCTATCGGGGCGGACGGCCAGGATGCTGAGGTAGTAAGCCTCGCGCGGCGGGGGCGTCGTCGCGCTCCAGAAGGCGCGGACGACCGGCAGCAGGCGCAGGGGCGCCCACAGGCCCCGGTAGCGCGGCAGCAGGTACAGCATCCGCCATGAATTCTGGCGGCGTGCCCAGGCGGGCGCGGCCAGGGCCAGGCCGACCACTTCGCCCCCTTGAACGGCCACCAGGGCGGACTGGTAGCTGAACGGCACGTCGGACCGGGCGAACAGCCGCTCGAAGAAGCGCACGGCGTCAGCAGGGCGCGGCCCGAACACGCGGTCGAACAGGGCCGGCCCCGCCTCGCGGATCAGCGGCGCGGCCTCGCGGGCGTCGTCAGGGGTCGCGGGCCGCAGGGTGATCGCATCGGAAGGCGTGGAACCGGACATGGCATCAGTATACCGGACGGCGAAAAGAAACCGCGCCCCTGAAAGGCGTGGGCGCTCTGCTTTGGGTAAGAGGAAACCATCGTGATCTTCTCGCGGAGGTGGGTATGGAAACCATGAATCACTCAGAGTTCCTGGCCGACGTCGGCCTCCCGGCGGTCCTCTCCAGCCGGCCGCAAGGCTGGCCGGGCGTCGTCCTGGAACAGCAGAAACAGCCGCCGAGTGAGTTTGAGGTGCCGCCGCTCTCCCAGCATCTCGTCGTCTTCCTGCTCGGAGGGGCGGTCCCTTTGGTTCAGGAACGGGGCGGCCAGACCCGGCGCGGGAAGCTCGTGCCGGGCGAGATATTGGTGATGCCGGCGGGCCAGCCGAGTCACTGGATCTCGGAGGGTGCCGTCAATGCGGTCCACCTGCTGCTGTCGCCGGACTTCATCGCCCGGACCGCCGAAGCCGTCGGGATGACGCCCGACCGGGCGGAGGTGGTGGACAGCTTCGGGACGCTGGACCCCCGCCTGGAGCAGATCGGGCGAATGCTGCTCGACGAGGCACAGACGGCGGGGCTAGGCGGACGCCTCTACGCCGAGTCGCTGATCAACGTCCTGGCCGTGCATGTGCTCCGGCGCTACTCCGCGTCCGGCGAGGTCCCCTCCCGGCCCGCCGGCGGCCTCCCCCAGCTCGGCCTGGGCCGCGCCCTCGAGTACATCAACGACAACCTGGACCTGGACCTGTCGCTCTCCGGAATCGCCCAGGCCGCCGAGATCAGCCCCAACTCCCTTGCCGCCCGGTTCAAGCAGTCTACGGGCCTCGCGCCCCACCAGTACGTCATCAAGCGAAGGGTGGAGCGGGCGCGGAGCCTGCTCCTGGGCGGCGGGCTGTCCATCGGCGAGGTCGCGGCACAGGTCGGGTTTTACGACCAGAGCCACCTGACCCGCCACTTCAAGCGCCTCACCGGCGTCACCCCCAGCCGCCTACTGTCGGAGCATGAGCGGGCGTAAGAACGTCCCAAAGGCCGCCAGAACGTCCAAGACGCTGCAAAGCCGGTTCCAGTATAATGGAGGCGCACAATCCGGCACGGGAGGAAAATCCATGAAGATCGGCATCATCGGGACGGGCAACATGGGCCGCTCCCTGGGCATCCTCTGGGCCGAACAGGGGCATGACGTGTTCTTCGGGGCGCGCGACGCCGGCAAGGCTGAGGCCGCCGCGCATCTCGCCGGGCGCGGGGCGGGGCACGGCACGAACGACGAGGCGGCCTCCTTCGGCGAGGCCGTCTTTTACTCGGCGCGGGGCATAGACCCCGCCGAGGTGCTGACCGACGTGCGCGTCCTGGACGGGAAAACGGTCATTGACGCGAACAACGGCCCGATCCCGGACGGCTTCGCCTACGCGCCGATCACCGTCTCGCTGGCCGAGGCCTTGCAGGCGCAGATTCCCGCAGCCCGTGTGGTCAAGGCGTTCAACACCATGTCCCAGGAGACTTTCGAGCTGGCCCCGGAGCCGCTCCGCCGGCAGCACGTCTCCGTCTTCGTCGCGGGCGACGACGCGGCGGCGCGGCGGACGGTCATGGGGCTGGCGGAGCAGATCGGATTCGTGCCGGTGGACTGCGGCGGGCTGCGGAATGCGCGGCTGATCGAAGGGCTGGGCGACTTCATCCGGTTCGTGATGATCGGCCAGGGCCAGGGGGCGTACACCGCGCTCTCGGTCCACCCGCTCCCGCAGCCCCAGGGGGCGGCGCGGCTGGGCGGTCGGCAGTCATCCGGCCTGGACTCGTGACACGGCCGGGTCAGAAAGAGGAGAAATGAACGTCAGCGTGTATTCGGAGCCGGGCTTCGCCTCGGTGAACTCCTATGTGGTGGACGTCGGGGAAGGCTTATGCATCATTGACACCCAGCGCTCCCTTTCCTCGGCCCGGAAGCTGCTGGCGGTGGTGGAGGAGGCGGCGAAGCCCGTCCTGGGCGTCTTCATCACCCACCCGCACCCCGACCACATCGGCGGCCTGCCCGCAGTGGCGCGGGCCTATCCGCAGGCCCCGATTTACGCCCTACAGACGACCCGCGACAGCATCCGGTCGGACGCGGGCGGCTACATCACCCTCTCGAAGCAGGTACTCGGCGACGACTTTGACGAGGACATCCCCGTCCCCGACCATGCCGTCTCCTCCGGGGACGAGCTGCGGGTGGGGGCCGTGGAGTGGCGGGTCGAAGACGCCGGGCCGGGCGAGGCCCCCTGCATGATGATGCTGCACGCGCCTGAAGCCGGGACGCTGTTCTGCGCCGACGTTGTGCAGCACGGGATGACGGCCTTTCTCCTGGAAGGCCGCTCGGAAGCCTGGCTCCGGCAGGTGGAGGCGGTCGCCGGCAGATACGGCTCCGTCCCCGTGGTCTATCCGGGGCACGGCGTCCACGGTGCCGGCGGCGCGCTGTTCGCCTTCCAGAGAGAGTATCTGGGCCGGTTCCAGAGGCTGGTGGCGCAGAACAGGACCGGGGGCGGCTCGGTTTCCGCCGAAGGCAAGCAGAAGATCGTGGCGGAGATGGGGCGTCTCTACCCCGGCTACCAGCCCGTGGCGGCCATCCCCGATCTGTTGGAGCAGGACGTGGATGCCTTGCAGAAAGAGATGAGTTGAGGCATGGCCTCAGAATCCGTGCCGCGCCTCAGAATCCGTGCCGCCTCAGCCACGCCGCGCAGTGTACGGGCCACGTTCCAAGTATGGGGTCGCCTGGAGCGAGACCAAACCCATGTGGGCCGCTCTCGTACAGGTGCATCTCCACCGGCACACCCGCGCCGCGCAGGGCAAGGGCCAGCAGCAGGCTGTTCTCGGCGGGGACGCCCGCGTCGTCAGCCGTATGCACCAGAAAGGTCGGCGGCGTGTCCGGCGTGACGTGCAGGTGGTTGGACAGCGAGGCGGCCAGCTCTTCGGTCGCGTCCGCGCCGAGCAGGTTGTGGCGCGACCCGCCATGTCCGTGCGGCTCTTGCAGGCTGATGACCGGGTAGACCAGGACAGCCAGATCGGGCCGTGACGAGAAACGGCCCAGCGGCTCCGGCGCGTGGGGGTCGCCCGCCTCAAAGTGCGTCGCCAGCGTGGAAGCCAAATGCCCGCCCGCCGAGAAGCCCAGGATGCCGATGCGGGCCGGGTCCAGGCCGTCGGCCAGGGCGCGGACCGTCCGGATGGCGCGGGCGGCGTCGTCGAGCATGGCCGGGTGGCGCGAGTGCGGCCCCAGCCGGTAGTGCAGCACAAACGCCGTAATGCCTAATGTGTTCAGCCACTCGGCGACGTCTTTCCCCTCATGGCCCGCGTGCATCCCGTACCCCCCGCCGGGGCAGACGACCACCGAGGCCCCCGTCTTCCCCTCAAGCGGGTCGTAGCGGGTCAGGGTCTGCGGGGTGACGTTCTCACCGAAAGCGGCCGATTGCGGCCAGAGCGGCCGGGGCGTGGGCGTCATGCTCATATCCACCGCGCTCATATCCACCGCGCGTTCGGCCCGAAGTCCGCCGAATAGTAGTTGCTGACGTGTGTGCCGGGCGGGAAGATCGCATCCAGAGCCTTGTTGTCTTCCTCCGTCACCGTGATCTCCATGGCTTTCAGATAGTCCTCCATCTGCTCCGCCGTGCGCGGCCCGATGATCGGGCTTGTGACGCCCGGCTGAGCCAAACACCAAGCCAACGCCATCCGCACCGGGGTCACACCGCGCGCCTCGCAGAAAGGCAAATACTGCTCAACGGCGGCCAAAGCGGCGTCGTTGTCCCGGTTGTTGAACGCGCCCTTCTCGTACCGCGCCCCCGCAGGCCGCGTCTGCCCCAGCCGGTACTTGCCGGACAGCAGCCCGCCCGCGATGGGTGCCCAGGGGATGACGCCGACGCCGTAGGTGCGGCAGAACGGCAGTAATTCGCGCTCGATGCGCCGGTCCAGCAGGTTGTACGGCGGCTGCTCGCAGACGAAGCGGTTCAGGTGCAGCTCCTTGGAGGCCCAAAGCGACTCCACGAGCTGCCACGCGGCGAACGTGCTGGTCCCGATGTAGCGCACCTTGCCCGACTTCACCAGGTCATCGAGCGCCCGCAAAGTCTCGTCAATCGGGATGGACGACTTGGGCCGGTGGATCTGATACAAGTCTATGTGGTCCGTCCCCAGCCGCCGCAGCGAGTCCTCGCAGGCTTTAATCAAGTGGAACCGGTGGCTGCCCCAGGCGTTCGGGTCAGTGTCGTCCATCTTGTTGTAGCCCTTGGTCGCGAGGAACACTTGATCCCGCTTCCCGTCCCGCGCCAAGGCTTTTCCGACGATGGTTTCCGAGACGCCCCGGCTGTAGACGTCGGCGGTGTCCAGGAAGTTGACGCCCGCCGCCATCGCCTGGTCAATGATGCCGAACGACTCCTGCTCGTCCGCGCCGTCCCCGAAGTTCATGCAGCCCAGGCAGAGCGGGCTGACCTGAACCCCCGTCCGCCCTAAAGTCCGATAGTCCATGTGTGTCTCCTCATGTTGGCCCCCCGCCCGCGCGGGGGTCATAACCGTAGGGGCGCGATTCATCGCGCCCTCTTCTCCATTCGCCCTCTTCTGGAAAGGGCGAACACCCTGGAAGGGCGAACACAAGGTTCGCCCCTACGACACCGGGCTGTAGGGCGCGAACCTTGTGTTCGCCCTTTCGTTCTCAGGCAGGGCGCGCACCGGCATGTCCTCCTGTGCTGAGGCCGCCGCAAAGGTGATTACCGCACGCACGTCTCCTTCCGTAATCGTCGGGAAGTCCCCCAATATCTCCGCCACCGTCGCCCCTTCCCGCAGGCTCGCGAGGACAGTCCGCAGGGTGACACGGGTTCCCCTGATTACTGCTTCGCCGCCGCAGACTTTCGGGTCTCGGCTAAAGTGCTGTTGATAGTCCATCATAAATCCTCACTCCTCGCTCCAAGATCTCGCTCTCCAGCGAGGCATAGACACGGCTGGCCCTGTCCACCTCCGCCTGTGTCTCTACTAGAACGTCTTTGGGCATGTTCAAGTCGCGTAGACAGCGACGTGCCCGGAAGTCCCTTTCCCCCCGTGACAGTTGGCTTTGCGGGAGGATGATGAACAAATCCACGTCGCTGTTTTCATTCGGCTGCCCCCACGCATAGGAGCCGAACAAGTATATCTGGTGCGGCTGGAACTCCGCCACCAGCCGCCGGGTCATTTCTTTGAGTATGCTTTCCACTTCTGCGACCATTTGAGTTGCTCCTAACGCCTACTCCTGCTGCAAGTCCCGCACCTGGCCTGTGTACAATCCCTGGTGCCGGTGCTGCGCGTCCACCCACGAGACAGGGAAGGTTTCGCGCCCCAGCACGACCGCGTCGATCGCCGCCCGCATCTGCCGGGCGCAGGTGTTCGGGCCGACCCGCCCGACGCCCGTGCCCAGGCCGGGGAAGGCGAGGCTGTCCACGAAGTCCGCAATTCGTTCTCCCGCGTAGGTCCCCCGCGTAAACGTGCCGTGCGTCACCAGCAGCAGGGCCGCCCGCGCGGCGAGGTACGGGTTCACGCTGTCGCGCAGGATGGTCGGGACGCGCATGGTCGGCGCGGCGACAAGGAACGGCAGGGCGGGGTCGCCCGTCTCGACGATCTCCGCCGCCCCCACCAGCAGTTCCCCGTGGTGGCTCTCGCGGATGGCCTCTTGCAGACGCTCCTGCACGCCCCAGCCGAAGTGCTGCGTGTAGAGCATGTCGATCCCGCCGTCCATGAACCCGAAGGAATTGGCCGGGCTGACCACGGCGTCACACGAAAGGTCAAAGACTGAGCCGCGATGCACAGTGACAAACGGCAGGTCGCCGCAGAATCGCTCCCAGGCGTCGGCCAGGGCGTCTTCCACCGAGGTCAGGATGATGTTCATTTTTGCGCCTCTACTCCCGTCACAACACCGTAGATGTCGCTCCGGTCAACCCAACCGTCCACGCGCCCCTGATGGCTGCCGATCAGGAACCGTTCGCCCTTCACGGAGAGGATGCCATGCAGGACGACATGCGCGAACCGCTTGCCCTGGATGCGGACCAGCACGATGTCACCCACCGTCAGTTCTCCCGCCCGGCACGGCGTCAGCGTGACCAGGTCGCCGTCACTGATGCGCCCGGTCATCGAGTGCCCGCGCGGCCTCACCTCTACCGTCCGGCCTTCCTGCAAGGCTACTCCCGCTTCTGTTGACCAGTCAATAGCCACCTCAGAATAAAGTCATCGCCCGGTGGCCTGTTCGAGTTCGTACCGCATTTCTTCCTCCGTCCACTCCTCATCTTCCAGGGGAGGCAGCGCGGCATCTAGGTCACACGCCGCATCCTGCTGGACCAACACTAGCTGCCCTTCCTCGATTACGCCGGTCATTTCAGTCATGTACTATCCCCATGCTGGTTACGGCTGGTACTCCACCGTCAGCGCGAATGCCCTTGCAATCTGTGCGAGCGTTTCCTCCGACAGAATGCCCAGCCTGTTCCCGAAGCGCTCCAGGGACGCGCCGCGCATCTGGAACGCATCGGCGGCAGAGAGCTTGGTCAGGCCGCTGGCAGGCGTCGCTTCCACGCGCGCCATCCAGAAATAGCGCCGGTAGGTTTCACTCCACCCGGTCAGCGGCACGATCAAGCGGAGCGGCATACGGCCTGCGGCGTCAGAATTAAGGACAACTGCTGGCCTCGTTTTTTGCAGTTCCGCGCCCCGCGTCGGTTCCAGGTTCACCCACCAGATTTCACCACGAACGGGGTTGATCACTGTGGTGCTCCTCCATGACGGGATCGCCATCAAGGGCCGTGAATGCGGTCAGCTCTCGCTGTTCCATGGGAAGCGCCAAGTCCGCCGCATAAAGGGGCGCCGCCTCGTCGAACTGCGCTGCCATGATGCGCCGCCTTTCTTCCAGGGGTAGGGACAGCAGGTAGGCGGGGTCGGACTCGCGGGGCCGCCCGGTGTCCCCCGCAGGCTCGTGTCGCTCGCCGTTGCCACCCGGCTCGCCAAGAATCTGCCTTAAATAGTCAGTCACGTCCTGCCCGTGGCGGGCCGCTCTCTCGCGCAGGCCGTCCTCAATGTCCGCCGGTAGTTCTAACATCTGCTTCTCCTTTTCGGTGCTTATGCCTTCTCCAGCTTCGCGAACCCCAAGTCCAGCTTCTTCATGCCGACCGCGCCCATGAACTGGACTTTGACGACGGTGTCGCTCTCGTAGCCGACCACGAAGCCGACGCCGAAGACGGCGTGGCTGACCTTGGTGCCCATCTCGAAGGGCAGGGCACTGGCCTTGGGCGCGGGCGGGGCCTTCTGGGCGGAGGCGCGGGCCAGGTCGTCCCACTTGGGCGCGTACTGCGACTCGGGCCGGCGGCTGCCTTCGGTCAGTGTCGGCGTGTAGGTCTCGGCCGTCCCACGGCGGGAGGACTTGGCGAGGAACAGGTTCATGGGGATCTCGCCGACGAAGCGCGAGACGGGGTTGCGCTGCACGTTGCCGAAGAGCATCCGCGACCCGGCATAGGACATGAACAACTCTTCCTGGGCGCGCGTGATGCCGACATAGCACAAGCGCCGCTCTTCTTCGAGTTCGACCTGGTTGCCCATCGCCCGGAAGTGCGGGAAGATGCCTTCCTCCAACCCCGTCAGGAAGACGACCGAGAATTCTAACCCCTTGGCGGCGTGCAGGGTCATCATCGTGACCGAGTTCGCCGCGTCCTCCAGGCTGTCCGCGTCGGAGACGAGCGAGACGTTCTCCAGGAACTTGCCTAAAGAGGCGTCGCCGTCCTCGCCCTCCGCCTTGGCCGCCCGGTCCTCGAACTCCTTGGCGACCGACAGCAGCTCGCCGACGTTCTCAACGCGCGACTCGGCCTCGGGCGTCTTGTCTCGCTTTAAGTCTTCGATGTACCCCGTCGTGTCCAGGACGTTCTGGAGCAGCACCGACACCGATTGCGTGTCCCGCTTGGTCGTCAGATACTCGATGATCTTGACGAAGCCTTGAATGCTGTTCTTGGCCCGCGCGGGCAATTCTATCTCATGCACCCGGCGGCAGGCGTCCCAGAAGGCGATCTCGGAGCGGGAGGCGAAGCTGTTGACCTTCTCCACCGTGGTCGTCCCGATGGCCCGCGCGGGGACATTGATGATGCGCCGCATGCTCACGCCGTCATAGGGGTTCAGCAGGACACGCAAATAGGCGATCAGGTCCTTGATCTCGCGCCGCTCGTAGAACCGGACCCCGCCGACGATCTTGTACGGGATGCGGTAGTTGATGAACTGCTCTTCCAGGGCGCGCGACTGCGAGTTGGCGCGGTACAGCACGGCGAAGTCGGAGTAGCGCCGGTCGCCCGTCACGCTCTCCTCGCGGACCACGCCGACGATGGCGGCGGCCTCCTCGACTTCGTTGGGCGCTTCGATGAGCGTGATGCTCTCGCCCTCCACCTTGTCCGTCCACAGCCGCTTGTCCGCCCGCCCCCGATTGTTGCGGACGACGTGGTAGGCGGCGTCCAGGATGTTCTTGGTGCTCCGGTAGTTCTGCTCCAATTTGATGATGGAGGCGTCGGGAAAGTCCCGCTCGAAGTTCAGGATGATCTGGACGTTCGCGCCCCGGAAGGCGTAGATGGAGTTGTGGACGACGATGCCGCCCGCGACGTAGTTGCGGAGGTTTGCGACGGACAGGTCGTAAACCTTGCCGGTGTACGGCTCGTCGGTGATGGATGCAATCTTACTTTCGAGGACAACATCACGCAAGTTTGCCAGAATTGAGTGACGGCGGTCCACGAGTGCTTTATCTAAGACTGGCAGCATCCGATGCTCTGTCAATTCCATGGCGGCTGAAGCTATTCGGTTGTAGCCGCCGAGCGAGGCTTTCGTTACGATTTCAGGGAAATCATACTGCCCTTGAAGCCGTTTGGCAAAGACCCAAGCATCATCAAAAGTGCTGAAAGTGGCCTTCGTGCTTTTTTTGTATGTTCCTGCTTCAACCGTGAACGCTGGCTCTCTGTTGCCATAATCGATCTCGTCGTAACCCAACCAATTTGCTGAGAACATTGTCAGCTCGACGGCATTTTTGAGGAACACGTTACCCGTGTCATACGAGACCGAGTAATGACCGTCCGCATCTATCGAGTCATGCCCATCTGCATCTTTGTAGCCGCTGCGTGGGTCACGGTCGGATTTTGAGCTGAACATGACATGATTGGGCGTCACGCACACCGAATCACCTTGATCAGTACGGATGTCACGGACCGGCCCGGTGTAGTCATTGACCATCACTTTTTCAACTACTGCCGCCGCTACACCTGCCGCACCGCAGGCCGCCAGAACTGTGTCGCCCTCTTTAATCTGCTCCACCGGCACATACCCGGACGGCGTCAGGATCGGCGTGCCCTCGACCACGCACTGGTCGTCGTCGCCGACGACGCAGATGTTCTTGTACTTGCCCGCGAACAGCGTCAGAAGCTGGTACTGGCTGTCGTTCACGTCCTGGAACTCGTCGCAGTGGACGAAATGGAAGCGGTTCTGGTAGTGCTCCCGCGCCTTCTCCGACTCGCGCAAAAGCTGCACCGTCTTCATGATGAGGTCATCGAAGTCCAGGGCGTTCGACAATGTCAGCTTGCTCTGATAGAGCTGGTACGCCTTGCCCACCGCCCGCTCGAACGGCGAGGCCGAGAAGTCGTTCAGGATGTCCTCGGGCGTCTGCAACGTCTCCTTGGCCTTGGAAATGAGGGACAGGATGGCGCGCGGGGCGAACTGCTTGTCGTCCATGTTCAGCTCGCGCACGGCCTCTTTCACCAGCGAAAGCTGATCGCCGTCGTCGTAGATGACGAAGTTCTTGTCCAGCCCGATCATGGTTCCGCGCTCGCGCAGGCAGCGCGCGCAGAGCGAATGGAACGTCCCCGCCCACAAATCCCGCATGGCGAGGTCGCCCACGAGGTTTGCGATCCGCTCCTTCATCCCCGCCGCCGCCTTGTTGGTAAAGGTAACGGCCAGAATATTGTAGGGGCGGACGTACCGCTCCCGGATGAGGTACGCGATGCGCTTGGTCAGGGCGTTGGTCTTGCCCGACCCGGCCCCGGCGAAGATGAGGACCGGCCCGTTCTCGTGCAGGACGGCGGCCCGCTGCGGCTCGTTCAGCCCGGCCAGGAGGGGCGAGTTCAGGTTGGGCGCGTCGGCGGGCCGGTTACCGGCGGGCGTGTTGGGTTCAGAGCGCGGGACGGCGTCCCAATCGGGTTCCGCGTTGGGGTCAAAAGAGGGCATGGGGAGATTATACCTGGAAGCAAGCGCCCCCGGCCATTCATGGCCGGTCCAAACGCGCCCCCGCAAAAAACCCTTGCGCTTTTCCCACACTTATGGTAAAATATCCAGGTCAACATCACCGGCCCGTGGGGGAAGGTGGCTGAGTGGTCGAAAGCGGCTCACTGCTAATGAGTTATACGGGGTAAACCCGTATCGCAGGTTCGAATCCTGTCCTTCCCGCTCGTTAGGATGTCTGACAAGGAGGCGGCCCCGGTTTCTCAGGAGACCGGGGCTGTTTCCGTCTGTCGCAAGGAAGAAGCGAAAGAAAGTCAATGCAAGACGATGTGCCCGACCTGGGGCCGATCCCCTGGCGGAACCTGCTCCACTTCGATGCCAAAGCCATCGCGGCCTTCGCCACCTGCGCCCTGATGCTGGTCGGCCTGCTGGTCCTCCTCCCGGCCTGGCTGCGCGGGCAGGAGCGGGCGGACTTCGCGGGGACATCGGCACGGACCGCGCCGGGCATCGTGACCATCTGCGAGATTTCGCCCGTGACCCAGGGCGGGGGCGGGCTGTTCAACGCCGTCACGGTCGCCTTCGCCAATCGGCAGAGCTACTACGCCATCCCCCCGACCTCCAAGTGGGTGCCCAAGTTCCACCAGAACGTGCGCGTGACCTACCGCGTCGGGCGACAGACGGGGGCCGTGCGCGTGGATGCGGTGACGCCGGAGTAGGCCGCGCGGAGATAAGAGTCTTCTAATCCGCGTCTCACGTCCTTCTAATGTCCGACCCGTATACTGAGGGGGACGCATAGGGAGGAAAGACAAACGCCATGACAAGCAACAGAATGACCGGAATCAGACTCTCGCCCGTCCTGCTGATGAGCCTCGGGGCCTTCGCCGTGATCGCCGCCGCCCAGGCCGCCCCGCCCAAGGCCAAGGTCTCCCCGGCGCAGGCGAAAATGGCCGCCGTCAAGAAGATCGCCGGCCACGCGACCGGGGCCGTGTACGAACTCGAGGACGGGCACTGGCAGTACGCCGTTACCATCGTCAACAAGGCCGGCCAGATGTACGAGGTCGCAGTCAACTCGACCACGGGCAAGGTGATGAGCACGGAAAAGACTTCGGCCGCCTCGGAGAAGACCGAAGCCGCCGCCGACGCGAAGGCCGCCGCGAAGGCGAAGATGACGGGCCATGCCGCCGCCAAGGCCCCCGCCAAGCCGGAAGCCGACGAGAAAGGCGAGAAGCCCGACTAGGGCCTCACTTGCCCATACCTATCCGAAGAAGCAGCCTGCGGCCAGACCCGGTCGGCAGGCTGTTTCCGTCTCGGGCTGCTCCCTACGGCAGCCACCGGTGCAGCCCCCAGATCAGCCCCGCCGTCACCGCGAAGGCCAGGCCGCCGCTGGCGAAGAAGGGGACCGACGGCCCCTCGGCCTTCGCTCCGCGCGGGCGCGTGGACAGGCCCAGCGTGGTGGTGACCAGGTACACGAAGCCGCCGCCGACGTGCGCGAACAGCAGCCCTAATGACGACAGGGGCAGGCCGCGCAAGGCGAAGACGGCCAGAAATGCCCCCAGTTCCGTCGTGGACTCGATGCCCAGAGTCCACAGCAGGGCCGTCCGCCGCGAGTAGCCCGCCCCCAGCAGCAGCAGGGCCAGGGCCAACCCTTCGGGGAACTTGTGGAACGACACGGCCAGCAGCACGGCCAGGTTCGGGCGGCCCGTGATCTCGTCGCCCACCACGACCGCCACGCCGTCCATCGCGCTGTGGACGCCCAGGGCCAGCATCAAGAGGACGACGGTCTGCCCCAGCCTCTCCGTCGTCGCCCGGTCGAACGCCCCCACCGAGCAGGCCGGGCACAGATGGTAGACGTACTTCCCCAAGGCCCAGAACAGGGCGTAGCCGCTCGCGCCCGCCAGCCCAAAGGCGGGCCAGGACAGCAGGGATTTGGCGTCCGGCAGGACGTCGAACAGCGTGACGGCCAGCAGCGCGCCCATGGCGGCATAGACCAGCACGTTCAGGCGGCGCGGCGCGAGGCGGCCTAGAGAGATGCCGAGCGCGCCGCCGCCGAAGGCGATCAGGGTGGCGAGGGTCGCGCGCAGAAGAAGAAGCGTCATGGTGGAAACGTCATGGTGTGAGATGTGGTCATGGGCGCGGCGGGATCAGGACGGATCAGGACGGATCAGGACGGGATCAGGACGAGTGATTGAAATCACTCGCTGACGAGGACCTGTCCAGGGGACAGAAGAAGGAGAGAACGCTGCCGTCTAGGTCCCTTCCCTTGTCCCCTGGACAAAGCCTGTCGTAGCGAGTGATTTCAATCACTCGCCCGTCTCGCCCCGGCTCGCGGCCTGGTTCCGGCTCGCGGCCTGGTTCTTGTGACAGCCGGCGCGGGCCGACACGCCTATAATTCATACGGGCGCTCTTGCGTTCCGCGCGAAGGCGTGGTACAATGCCCGCGTGAACCGAACGCGGACAACCTGGCTGACGCGGGCACTCAGAAGGACGGCGCTGCTCCTGGCGCTGATCTGCCTGGGGGTCAGCGGCGGCACGACACTCGTCCACACGGAAGACCTCGGCCCCCTGCGGACGTTCCAGGCGGGCCACACCGTTCTGGCACACGCCTCCCCGGTCGGCTCCGGCGACTCCTGCCTGGCCTGCCAGTGGGAGGCTTCGGCCTACAACCCGCAGATCCCCACCGTCCCCGCCGTCCGCCCGCGATGCGTCCTGATGCCGCTCCCGGCCACGCTCTCCGCCTCCGTCGCCCCGCCACCGTTCGTTCACACGTCCCCCCGCGCGCCCCCGCGCCTCTCCTGACTCGTCCCGACCCGCTTTGCGGGCCTTGTTCCGAGTCTCATCTCATCACACGACCCTGTTTGGGGCCGAAAAAAAGGCGCGGAGGTGCTGGTAACACCCCCACGCCCGGCGAGCGCGATCCCGTCACGAGTGACTTTCTGAGTCACGCCCAGTGCCAACGGTGATTGTATCACGTCTTCGTCCTTTCGTCTACCCCACACGCCCTACCCGGAAGCACCCGTTCCCCTGCGGGCGGTTGAAACCGCGGCAACAAAGGCACGAAGTCGCCCTTCGGCGACTCAGACCATTCTGAACCTGCGAAGGCAGGTTTCGTGAACTCGTTGCCGCGACTTCAGTCGCCCGAAAGGTGCCTGGCGCTTCCGGGAACTCCCCCAGACACTGGAGAAGAACCATATCATGATCACCCACGCACGCCCCCGGCGGCGCACGGCGGGCTGCCTACTGGCCGCCGCCTCCCTCTGCCTCCTCGCGGCACCCGCCGCCCGCGCCGACGTCTTCGGACGCCTCCGCGTCGTCGCCCGTGACTCGGCCGGCAGGCCGCTCCCCGGCGCGACCGTCGTCTTCCACGACCCCGCCGGCGTCCGCCCGGACCTGTCGGTCACGGCGGACGCGCAGGGCGTCGCCCTCAGCCCGCCCCTGGAGATCCGCGCCTGGCAGGTGACGACCCAGGCCCCCGGCTTCGAGGCCGACACGCGCCTGGTCGCCGTCATCGCCGACACCAGCACGGACGTCGGCGAGGGCCTGACCCGCCGCATCATCAATACGGGCACCACCAGCATCATCGGGACCAACGCGCCCAACAGGAACCAGACCGCCGTCGTCAACCGCATCGACCAGAGCCGCCTGAAGTTCGGCTCCACCGTCGGCAACCCGCAGAGCCTGCGGAACCTGCTCATCACCAACCCCGGCTTCGTCCAGGACTCCGTCAACCAGGCCCACCCGCGCGGCGAACACTCCGCCACCTCCATCTACCTCAACGGCTTCAAGCTGCCCAGCGCCTTCCAGGGGCGGGCCGGCCAGGTGCTGGTGCCCGAAACCATCCAGAGCGTGGACGTGCAGACCGGCGGCTACGCCCCCGAGTACGGCGGCGAGACGGCCGCCGCCCTGAACGTCAACCTGCGGGCGGGCACCATCACCCCCTTCCAGTCGCTGTCGGTGGACGGCGGATCGTATTCTACCTACGACCAGTCGCTCTCCTTCGGCGGGCAGGGGGGGGCGCCCCTTGTCGCCGACCCGTCCGGCACCGGCCCGGTGGCGCGGAAGTTCGGCTACTTCGTCAACGTCAGTGGGCGCAGCACCACGAACGCCCTGGAGCCGCCCCAGCCGGACAACCAGGACGCCCACAACGGAGGCAAATCGCAGTCATTCTTCGGCAACTTCGGCTACGCCCTGAGTAACAACGACCAGTTCACCCTGAGCCTCGAAGACGCCCCCGCCCAGACCCAGATCGCCAACCGGACCGGCCTGCCGGGCAAGTACGCCTCGGTCGGCCAGGGCTACGGCTTCGGCGGCGCGCGCAACCCCGACGGCAGCATCGGCGCAGGCGTCACGCCCAATGCCGACGGCACGACGCCCCTGGGCGGCGACCCGCTCGTCCTCGCGAGCCAGCAGGACGCCGGTCAGGACATCACCCAGAACGACGAGAACCAGTTCAGCGTCCTCAACTACCGCCACAACTTCAGCGGCGGCCTGACGGGCTTGGTTTCCTACGGCGCGACCCGCTCGCGCCTGGACATCCGCAACAAGAACCGCGTCACGCCGGACCTCGCCGCCCTGCCGATAGACAGCTCGGTCGAGTTCAGCCCGAACATCCTGAAGCGGTCCAGCGACTCCCAGGTCGCCGCCAGCCTGACGCAGTCGGCGGGCGTCCACACCTACAAGGGCGGCTTCCTCGTGGACGCGCAGAGCGGCGACGAGTCCTACCTGCTCCAGCCCGGCAGCCAGTTCGCACTCGACGCCCTGTACGCCAACGACCCCGACCTCGCCCCCGCCGGCACGGCCCAGACGGACGCCGGCGGCAGCCCGGTCGTGGACGCGCTGGGCCAGCAGGTCTACACGGCCAATCCCGGCGCGGTCACGCCGAACGTCCCCGTCCACCGCTCCGGCTATTATGACGCCTTCTACGCCCAGGACACCTGGCGCGCGACCTCGCGGTTCACCGTCAACTACGGCCTGCGCTACGACCTCTACAAGCAGGAGGAGAGGATTTTTGACAGCACGCAGACCGTCAAGAAGAACTTCCTGTCGCCGCGCCTGAATGCCTCCTACGCGCTGACGCCGATCACCGTCTTCCGGGCCTCCTACAACAAGCTGTTCCTCCAGCCCCCGCTCGCCCAGGGGTCGGTGGTCGGCGCACCCATCCTGCCCGAAACCTATGACGACTACAACGCCAGCATCGAGCGCCAGGTCGCGCGGGGCCAGACCGTCAAGCTGGCCTACTACTACAAGAACATGCGGAACCAGATCGACACCAACCTGCTGATCCCCGGCACCCAGATCGGCGTCTTCACCTCGGTCAACTTCGAGAAGGGCAGCGCGCACGGCACCGAGCTGTCTTACGCCCTCGCCCCGCGCGGCGGGGTGGGGTTGGGCGCGTACCTCGCCTACGCCAACAGCGTGGACAAGCCGGAAGGCTTGCAGAACACGGGGGCAGCCGTGCCGCCCTACAACGACCACGACACCCTGAACTCGCTCAGCGTGGGCTTCGATTACACGCTCAAGGGGGGCGCGTTTGGGGGGCTGAACGTCTACCACAGCAGCGGCACGCAGTCCAGCATCATCGGGAATTACTACCCCTTGACCTCGTCGGCCGTGCTGGACGGCGGGCACCGGCAGGCGCACACCGAGGTCAACCTGCGCTTGGGCGGCCCGCGCCTTGCGGGGGCGGGCGGCCTGGAGCTTGACGTGCAGAACCTGTTCGACAGCCACAGCCCGTTCAACTTCAACTCGGGCTTCAGCGGCACCCGCTTCGAGCAGGGGCGGCGCGTCCTGCTGACCTTGACCGGCGGCTTTTAGGAGACTAAAAGCCGCCGGCCCAAGACGGCTGGCCGCGGACAGGGCGGCCATCCGGCGTCGGGGACCTCTCCCTCCCGCGCTCCCCTTTCAAGCGGGGGAGGGCGGGGTCCCCGGCGATCCATCAAGAGAAAGACTTAATAACCATGACGACCATTCGGTTCTCTAGCACTCGGCTTCTTATCGTGACGGCCTCCGCCGTCCTGCTCGCCCTGCTGGGGGCGACTGCCGTTCAGTCCGCCCCGGCCCACTCGGCGGCGGCGCGGCGCGACCGCACGTTCCACCGCTCGGACCGCCGGTTCCATTCCGCCGACCTCCGGTTCCACGCCGCCGACCGCGCCTTCCACCGGGCGGGGCATCACACGCCCAGCGGCCTCCGGCTGGACCGGGCGGCCCATGCCCTGGACCGGGCGGCGCACGCCTCCGACCGGGCGGCCCACGCCTCGGACCGCGCCTATCACGCGCACTCGCGGTAGGCGAGAGGGCCGCCGGCGCACAGCGTCGGCGGCCCCTCGGGAAAGGACCCACCATGTCAACGCGACTCCCGGCCCGCCGCCTTTTTCTGCTCCTCCTGGCGCTCTGCGCCTGCCTCCGGCCCGCGCCAGCCCAGGCCCACCCGCTCCAGGTCGAGCCGGTCATCATCACGATCCACCCGCAGCAGACGTTCCTCTCGGCCATCATCACCGGCAACATCCAGGACATCACCGTCGGCTGCGACATCACGCCCGCCGAGCGGCAGGGCGACGCCTTCACCAAGCCGGCCGAGCAGCGCGTCGAGAAGTACATCAACGGCCACTTCACGATGGCGCTGGATGGCGTCCCGCTGGCGGGGAAGCTGACCGAGTTCAGCTACCAGGCCCAGATGGACCCGACCAAGTCTCGGTATCATCTGTCCCTGCGCTACGACAAGCCCGCGCAGGCCCAAAGCGCCGCGCAGGCCAAAGGCAAAGGCGTCCTGACGCTGACCTCGACCTTGTTCGACTATCTGCCAAACTCCAAAGCGATCATCTCCATCAACGGCATCCAGAAGACGCTCATGCACGGCGAGGCCACCACCATCGACCCGTCCGCCCTGACCGTCAACCTGCTGCACAACCTCCTCGACTTCTGCCTCCTGGGCATCAACCACATCTTCACCGGCCCCGACCACATGCTGTTCATCGTCGGCCTCCTGATGGTGTCGTCCTCGCTGCACGGCCTGATCAAGACCTTGACGGGGTTTACCATCGCCCACTCGGTCACGCTGGCCCTGTCCGCCCTGTCCATCGTCGTCATCCCGAACCGCATCTGCGACATCTTCATCGCCCTGTCCATCATCTACGTCGGCGTCGAGAACCTGTTCTACGGGACGCCGCGCGGCGTCAACATCGCGCGGCACCGCTTCTGGATCGCCTCGTCGTTCGGCCTGATCCACGGGTTCGGCTTCTCGGACACTTTGCGCGAAGTCGGCCTGCCGCAGCAGGGCCTGGCCTGGTGCCTGCTGTCGTTCAACGCGGGCGTCGAGATCGCCCAGGTCATCATCTGCTGCGGCGTTTTCCCCCTCCTGATGCTGTGGCGCAGGGACGTGGAGAGGCGGGCCAAGTACGGCGGCCTGGGCTGGCCGACCATGATCCGCCTGGCCTCCGCCTGGGTGGTCTTCGCGGGCGGCTACTGGCTGGTCCAGCGGACGATAGGGTAACGGGTAAAATAACGGAGAGGATGACGGAGGGGCCGTGGAAACATTCGGGACCCGCCTGCGCGCGCTGCGCCTCGCCGCCGGCCTGAGCCTCCACAAGTTCTGCCGGCGGGCGGGCCTTGACGCGGGCAACTACAGCCGCATCGAGCGCGGCCTGGTCCGCCCGCCGCAGGACCACGCGAAGCTGGAGCCGGTCCGGGGGGTGCTGGGGCTTGCGCCTGAGGGCGACGACTGGAAGTACCTGCTGCTGCTGGCCGACCTTGAATGGGACGCCCTCCCGCGCCGCCTGCTGGCGGACGCGCGGGTCCGTCCGCTCCTGCCCGCTCTGCTCCAGGACACGGCCGGGGGGCGGCTGACGGAGCCTCAGTTGGAGTCGCTGGTGGCCTTGACTCTGAGCGACCGGTGAAGCGCCCGCGTGTCGGCGCTTGCGTTCCGTCGCCCTTTTTGGTATCATAGAAGGCGCGCACTGCCGCGAAAGGAAAAGAGAACTCTTCCATGCATACCACCTGGCTCATCGCCAACGGCACGTTCGGCGAGGCGATCCGCCGCCGCACGCTGCTCATCTTCCTGCTCGTCGCCGCCTTCGTCATCGTCGCCGGGGCGCTCAACGCCTCCTTCCAGCCCGGCCGGGACACCGTGGTCGTCAAGACCGTGGGCCTGGGCGTCATCCTGCTGACCGGCGTCTTCATCTCGGTCATCCTGGGGATCAACCTGCTGCCCACCGAGATCGAGCGGCGGACCGTCTACACGATCCTCTCCAAGCCCGTCCACCGCTACCAGTTCGTCTGCGGCAAGTTTTTGGGCGGCCTGATGACCGTGCTGGCGAGCGTCGCCGTCATGTCCTTCGTCTTCCTGCTGCTGATGGTGGTCAAGGAGCGCGGCTTCAGCCACGAGGTGGCGGATGTCTGCAAGGGCCTGCTGCTGATCGTGTTCGCCATCACCCTGGTCAACGCCGTCGCCATGTTCTTCTCGGTCTTCCTGTCGCCCTTCGTCAACTTCTTCCTGACCTTCGCCGTCTACCTGCTCGGCAGCGCCTCGTCGGTGACCGAGGCCCTGGCCGACCCGAGCAGCGACCCGGCCCACCCGAAGAACCCGGTCGTCCTGTTCGTCTTCAAGGTGATCCACGCGGTCATCCCGAACTTCGCCAACTACAACGTCCAGAACCCGATCCTGGACCCGCGCCTCCGCATCACCAACGAGCCGTACTTCATCGGCTCCAACATCGGCATCGCCATCGTCTACACCCTGCTGCTGCTCACCGTCGCCGCCGTCATCTTCGAGCGGCGTGAGGTGTAGGCGAGCGGAACCTTCCCTTCCGTCCCCTTCCCCGTCCGAAGGACGCTTCTCTGCCGGGGCTTTCCACAGCCCCGGCCCCCCTGCTTCCAAATGAAGCCCCCGCGCCCTCCCCGCCTCTAACCAACCATGAAAACACACCTTGCCGCGCCGCCCCCCGCCGCGCTCCTCGCCCTAGTTCTTTCTTCATTCGCCGCCTCCGCCTTCGCCCAGGCACCGACGCCCGCGCCAAGCCCCCTGCCCATCCGGCAGGTGACGCTGTTCACGTCGGGCGTCTCCTACATCGAGCGCGGCGGCGCGGTGACCGGCGACGCCACCGTGCCGCTGACCTTCCGCACGGCCCAGATCAACGACATCCTGAAGTCCCTGACCCTGCTCGACGCCGACGGCCAGGTGCAGCCCGTCGTCTACGGCGCGCGGGACCCCATCGGGCGAACACTCCAGGCGTTCGCCATTGATGTCACCCAGCCGCAGAGCCGGGCCGAGCTGCTGAACCACCTGCGCGGGGCTGACGTCACCGTGACGACCGCCAGGGGGCCGCTGACAGGCCAGGTGGTGAGCGTCGAGACCAAAAGCGTCACCGGCCCGACCGGCACCACGACGACCGAGACGCTGAACCTGCTCGGCGCGGACGGACTGCAATCGGTCCGGCTGGACGACGTTTCCGCCATCAGGCTGCGCGACGCCCGGCTGGACCGCGAGCTGCGCGAGGCCCTGACGACATTAGCCTCGGGCACGGACGACCAGCACCGGTCGGTGACGCTGCGCTTTTCGGGGCCGGGGCGGCGGGACGTGCGCGTCGGCTACATCGCCGAAGCGCCGCTGTGGCGGATCTCCTACCGGCTGATCCTCGGCCCCAAGCCGTACCTCCAGGGGTGGGCCTTGGTGGAGAACACGACCGACGAGGACTGGAACGGCATCCGGTTGGGGCTGGTTTCGGGCCGCCCGGTCTCATTCATCCAGGACCTCTACCAGCCCCTCTATCTGCCGCGCCCGGTCGTCCAGCCGGACATCGTCGCCTCGCCCACGCCGCAGACGCACGACGGCAGCCTGACGGCGGACGCCCTGCCGACAAACGCCCCCCCCGACGCGCCCGCCCCACCGCCGGCGATGCCCATGGTTGGCAGCGTGGTGGACGAGCAGCGGCGCGCGAAGGTTTCAGGGTCGGTGGGCGCTCTCGGGGCCATCCCCCAGGTCCCCGCCCCGCGCTTCGACGCGAACGCCGCCGCCCGGTCCGTCACCGCCCAGGCGCAGGGCGCGAATGCCGGGGAGCTGTTCGCCTACAACATCACGACGCCCGTCACCCTGCCGCGCCAGCAGGCGGCCATGATCCCGGTCATCGCCCAGGGCATCACGGCGGACAAAGTCTCGCTCTACAACGCCGACACCGACCCGCGCTACCCGCTCAACGCCGTGCGCCTCAAAAACACCACGCGCCTGCACCTGAAGGGCGGCCCCGTCACCCTCTTCGACGGCGACACCTATGCGGGCGACGCCCTCGTTGAAGACGTCCCCCCCGGCGACTCGCGCCTGATCTCCTATGCCGTAGACCAGTCCATCGTCGGCGAGCGTCAGGACACCGTCCAGAACCAGACGCTCACGACCATCGCAGTCCATACGGGCATCCTGACCGTCACCGTCCGCCAGCGGTCCGTGACCAACTACAACTTCAAGAGCCGGTCCGACCAGTCCAAGACGGTCCTGGTGGAACACCCCTTCGACGCCCAGGCCGTCCTGGTCAAGCCGGCCACGGCGGCCGAGCGGACGGCGACCGTCTACCGCTTCGCCGTGCCGGTCCCCGCCGGCAGGACGGCCACGCTGCAAGTCGTCACCGAGACGCCCGTCGCGTCCACGGTCGGCCTGTTCGACGGCGACCTGGACCAGATCGCCGTCTACGCCGACCAGGCCGACATCCCCGCCGCCACCCGGACGGCCCTGGCCCGGATCGTCACCGAGCGCCGCCATGTGCAGAACCTCTCCGGCCAGGCCGCCGCCGCCGACGCCCGCGTCGCCGGGTTCGGCCGGGAGCAGGACCGCATCCGCCGCAACATGGCCGCCCTGGACCGCACCTCGGCCCTCTACAAGCGCTACGTCGCCGAACTCGACGCCCAGGAGACGCAGATTGACGCCCTGCGGTCTAGCGCCCAGCGCCTCCGCACCGAGGCGGACGCCGCCCGGACAGCCCTGCGCGCCGAGGCGGACGGGCTGGAGATCGGGGGATGATGGGGGTTAAGGGCGAGATGAAAGTCCGAGATAAGACGAGTGATTGAAATCACTCGCTCCGGTTAGGATTTGTCCAAGGGACAAGAGGAGGGACCCGGATGGGACCGGCGTGTCCCTCTTCTGTTCCCTGGACAGGTCTGGCAGGAGCGAGTGATTTCAATCACTCGTCCGCGTCCGGCTCCCCGCGTCGTTGGGGACGGGGGCATCATGCCCGCTCCCCAGGCCGCCGCAGCAGGTACAGGGCCGGGCCGAGCAGGGGCACGGCGAGGGCCGCCCGGCCTATCCCGTCCTCGGCGGGGACGCCGCGCCGGGCCATGTCGTCGCGCAGCAGGGCGGGGAAGAGGAGCGTCAGCACCAGCAGATCCACGGTCATCAGGTGGACGAAGGCGCTGCGGCGGAACCAGTAGACGTAGTCCGGCAGGCTGCCCGCGCCGAAGATGAGCGCCAGCAGGGCGGCCAGGACCAGCGCGGCGGACACGGCGAAAGGCCGCCCGCCGAACCAGCGGACGAGGAGGGAACGCGGGCCGGGGAGGGGGTCGGGGTAGGGGCGGCGCAGGATGAGGTACGGCAGCAGGGCGAATGACCCCAGCGCCATCATCCCAAGCGCGAAGGGCCACACCCACAGCCACGCCGGGCCGGGCCGCTGCCCGCGCCCGTCCGGCACCATCAAGGCCCAGTACATCAATGGGACGATGCCGAGGAGCTGGAAGACGCCCCAGACGGCCGGGTTCCGGGCGGGACCCCGGCCCATCGCCAGGCTCATGAAGGTGACGCCGGGCGGGTCGGAGTGCGGCGCGGCGAAGGCGGCATAGGCGATGTAGGCGGCCAGCAGGAGGGCGTACCCGAGGCGGCGCAGGAGATCAGGGGGCATGATCGTAAGTGTACCCCAGCCGCAATCAGTCGCCCCGTTCGGGCGCACCCAGCAGGCCGACCGCGCCGTCGAGCGCCGCGCGCCACTTCCAGCCCTGGAGAGTGAAGGTGACGCGCTGGCAGCCGCCGTCCGGATCCATCGCCAGCCAGGCCGTCCATTGGGCGTCCCCCAGGCGCAGGCGGCGGACCGCCTTGAGCGTGTCAGAGTCGCCGCTCGCCCGCCTGCCCTGGTCGTCCAGCAGCGCGGACAGGGCGCGGAAGTCGCCGAGGGCGACCAGGTCCGCCTGCTGCGCGCCCGCCGGGAGCTGCAAGGCGGGGTGCCCCGAGGGCGCGCGGAGCCAGTCCGGGTCCGAGCCGAAGGAGAGCCACCGCGCGCCAGGCTCCCAGCAGGGGCAGAGGGAGTAGCCCTGGGAGGGGGAATATGTCTCCTCCTTCGCCAGCCGGAACAGCCCGCCGTCCTTGCGGACCGGGTCGCCCTGACGACGCACCCACCCGGTCAGGTCGGCGGCGGCCTTTTGGGGGGCATCGGGGCCGTCCGCCTCGGCGGCGGCCACCGCCCCGAAGCCCCGGCCGGGCTGCCAGCTCACCCCCGCCCCGCACTGGCCGGTGAAGCGGCGCAGCGAGTCTTGCAGCGGCCCCGCCTGCGCCAGAGTCCGCTCGAACTGCGCGCGCTGGTCGGCGTCCAGCGACTCCTCCGCCAGCGCCCGCGCGCGCGCCCACCAGCCGCTCGGGTCGTTGACCAGCAGGGCCGCGCCGGTCGAGTCGGGCAGCCGCGCCAGGGCCGCGCCGGTCACCGGCTGCGAGTCGCCCTTCAGCCTGCGCCAGAAGGCCCGCCCCGCCTCGGTCGTGGGGCAGGCGATGGTGTCAAGCTCCAGGCCCTCCCCTTTGTCCGAGAGCGCGCTGACCGTGATGTTCTGCGCGTAGGGCTTGTCCGCCCAGGCGCGCGTGGCCTCGGAGGACGCGAAGGGGGAGGACGAGGCCAGCGCGCCGGTGTCGGCCCCCGACCACAGGACGGGGGCGGCCGGCATCCGGCCCAGCGCCTTCTTCCAGGCGGGGTTCGAGGCCAGGGACGGCGTCCGCCCCGTCCAGGCATCCAGGGCCTTCTCCTCGGCCCCGTCCCCGATCCCGACGACGATCCAGCCGCGCACGAAGCCGCCCTTGATGGTCAGGGCCGGGCCGTCCGAGGTGGGCGTCGTGGTCCCTTGCAGCGAGACGCCGTCGTGGGAGCTGTCCGTCCACGCCCCGCCCTTCCCCTGGGAGGCCGCACGGGAGCGCAGGCGCGACAGGCAGCGCGCGAAGGCGGCGTAGTCGCGCACCCGCGCGCAGACCACGATCTGCGGGCGGCGGGCGTCCGCCCGCAGCACGGCCACCGCCACCTGGCCGACCCAGGGCGCGACGTCGTCTTCAAAGGAGAGGCCGGCCTCCTTTTCGGCCCGCGCGATGGCCTCCCGGACCGGCGGCTGTGCGCGCAGGCTCGCGCTCGTCCGCCACCACCAGGGCGTGTCCACGCTGACGATCGCGGCCGTGTCGGCGGGCAGCAGCGCCTCCAGCGGCGGCGACTGGTGCCACCAGGCATACGCCCCGCCGAGGACGCCCAGCAGCAGCAGCGCCCCCAAGGCCGCCCACAGCCGCCGGCGCGGCGGGCGCCTGGCGGCCTTCGCCTCGACGGCGGGCGGGTCCGAGACGTTCGGAGCGGGGACGTTCGGGTCCGGGAGGGTCAGCGGCTCGCCGCACCGGCGGCAGAACGCCGCCCCGTCCCGGCGCTCGGTCTCACAGACGGGGCAAGACATGGGGGCTACTCCTTCGCGTCAACTCCTTCGCGTCAGCGGTTCAGCGCGCACCGGCGGCCTTCCGCCGCCGCACCGCCATGGCCCCGCCGCCCAGGGCCAGCAGCAAGCCGAGCGACAGGGCCGGGGACGCCTCGGGAACCGGGGCGGGCGTCACCGTCAGGCCGTTCGCGCCGGGCGGGGCGGGCTGCGGCGTCAGGCTGCCGTCCGGGTTGACCGAGATGTCCAGGACCGAGCCATCCGGGTTGTTGCTCAGGAGCTGGCTGCCGGAGTTGTCGAACAGCGTGAAGGCGAACAGGCTGCCCACCGGCGTCGGGTCGGGGCTGGTGAACGTGAGGGCGAAGCTGAGGGTTGTGCCGAACGTGACCCCCTGGAAAACCTCGTTGATGCCGGGGCTGTTGCTGATCCCCAAGGTCCCCGGCAGCGCCCCCGTCGCGCTCCCGCTGTCCGAGGACGCCCCCACCAGGGTGCCGTTCGTGGTGAAGCCCGTGACCTGCACGGACGCCGTCGACGTGCCGCTGCCGCCGGGGTTGAACTGGAAGTCCAGCCCGCCGGACGTGGTGTTCAGCGTGCGGGTGTTCAGGGTGACCAAATAGCGCGTCTGCGCCTGGGCCGCCGCCCCCAGGGTCAGGAGACCCAGCGCGCCGAGGGCCGAAGCCACCAGCGCCGCCGCCGATGTCCGGCGGCGTGCCGCAGGCTTATCGGCCGTATGTCGTGATTGCTGCATGGTGCATTCCTTTCAGCGCGCGCCGGGGCCGGCGAGGATGCGCGGCGTATAGTCGATCTGCGAGCTGCCGGTGTTGGTCAGTTGCAGGAGTACGGAAGTGGTCGCGCCCGCCGCCAGGCTCCCCGTTTGTACCGTGACGTAGGGGCTACCCGCCGGGCCGGGCGCGTACTGGGTCGTGCCGGCGGCCCCGACAGCGGCGGCCACCGCCGTCAGGTTGTCCAGGGCCAGCGAGAGCGGGCCGGAGATGGCAGCGGCCCCGGTGTTGGTGATTGTGACCGTCTGCGAGTAGCGTTTGGTGAAGCGGTTGTAGTAGAAGCCCCCCCGGAACACGCTGACCTGGCTCGTCACGTCCGTCGCCACCTGGGCGGGCAGGATGTTGGCCGTGCTGGTGACGGTGCCGGCGGGCGTGTTGTTCGGACCGCTGACCGTGGTGGTGACGATGAACATGCCGTAGGCGATGTAGGTGTGGCTGACGGTGACGTCGAAGACGCCCGCCGTGGTGGGGTCGGGGATGATGGTGCCGACGACCACCGAGCCGTCGCCCAGGCTGACGCTGGCGGCGAAGCTCGCGGCGGGCGTCGTGCCGGGCAGGAACTTGGCGACGACCTGCGTCCCGGTGCTGACGTTCTGGGTTCCCGCCACAAGGAACTGGCCTTGGATGTTGAAGCCGCCGGCGGTGCCGGGGATCTCGTAGGCCCCCATGGAGGGCCGGGCGGGCAGCACGGGCCGGACCGTGCCCTCGATGTCGGTCAGCGGGACGCCCGGCCCGTTGGTGCCGACGTGGATGGCGGGTGAGGTGAGCCGCAGGTGTTCGTCGCCGGGGTCGCCGCTGCCGTTCGTGCCGGGGTTTCGGACGAACTGCGGGTCCATGTTGATGTTGCCTGCCCCGGTGTAGCCGCCCTGCACGTCGCTGTAGGTGACGGTCGGCCCGGCCGTGCCCCCGGCGCTGATCTCAGCTCCGGCGTCGCCGTAGAAGATGTCGTTGACCAGTCTGGCCGGGCCGGAGAGGAGGCATTCGGACACTGGCGGGGGGCTGCCGCCGAATATCGTGCCGCCCACGTTGCCGGTGAAGGTGGAGTTGATCAGCGTCAGGGTGCCGCCGTTATCCATCCCGCCGCCGTTATCCGATCCGTTGCCGACGACGAGGCAGTCGGTGATGGACGCCGTGCCGGAGTTTATGACGCCGCCGCCATATCCGGCGTTAGCGTTGCGTCCGAAAGGTCTGTAATTCACCGACGAGTTGCCGCTGAGGGTGCAGGCGCTCAAGGTCAGCGTGCCGCCGGTGTTATTGGACAGGCCGCCTCCGTAGATGGAAAAGTTGTTGGCCACGAGGGAGTTGTTGAGGGTCAGGCTGCCGGTATTGGAGGCGCCCCCCCCATCCCCGAATACCGTGCCGGCAAAAAAGCTTGTCGCGCCGTTGCCGCTGAGGGTGCAGGAGTTCAGGGTGGCCGTGCCGCTGTTGACGAGGCCGCCGCCGCTGACACTACCGTTGCCGCCGACATTGTTGCCGCTGATGAGGCAGCCCGTGGCCGTGAGCGTCCCACTGTTGGCGATGCCGCCTCCGCTTGCGGAAGAGCCTGAGTTCCCAGAAACGGTGCAACCGATCATGGTCAGGCTGGCACCGGACCCGTTGTTAATGCCTGCACCGTCGCCCGTGATAAAGGGGCCGCCCCCGCCTGTGACGGTGCAGCCGGTGAGCGTCAGGGTGGCCGTGTTCAGGATGTCGCCGCCGCCTCCAGGTTCGGGGAAGGGGATGGAGTAGGGGCTAGGAGAGCCGTTCGTTACGGTCAGGTTGCTGAAGACGACCGTCCCACCCGTGACGCTGAACACGCGCGAGGCGTTCGCGCTTTGTTGGCCGGAGACAGGGGGCGCGCCGCTGATGACGACCGTGGTGGCGGGCGCGGCCGGCCCGGCGATGGTGAGGCTGCCGGTGACCATCAGCTCGCCCGCCGTCAGCGTGATGGTGTCGGTGTTGGCCGTGCTGCTGTAGCCGGGGTCTGTGTTGGGGATGGCGAACGTGACCGTCCCGCCCGTCCCCGCCACCTGGGCGATGGCCGCGCGCAGCGAGCCGGGGGCGGTGTCGTCGGCGGTGCGGGTGACGACGTAGGAGGAGGCGGTGGCGGCGCGCGCCCTGGAAGTGAGGCCGGCCCACAGGCACAGGCCGAGTAGGGCGCACAGGGCGGCCCGGCCCATCGTAGGGACTGTCGTGAAGAAGGTCGTCGGGACAGTCCTGACGGCAACAGTGGGGTAGGTCATGGCGTCCTCCTGAGTAGTGGCCGCACTCCTGCGGCCTGGATGTCTGACGGGGATCGGGGAAGAGCCGGGAGGCCGCCGCCTAGAGTGTGTTTTCCAAATGCGAGAGTATTCTGAGAATTTTCCTCGTGAATCTCGCTCTTGACAGTATGCTTGCCCACCAAAACGGGTTCCTGTGACGGTCACAGCGCGCTCCGGCGAGTTTTCGCGGGGACTCAATGCCTCCGAAGGCGCTCCGGGGCTTGTAGAGCCTCCGAGTTTTGCGAGAAAATCCGCCTCTCACAGAAGCGATTTGGAAAACACACTCTAGCGCGTCCGCCGCGCGGAGGCGGCGCAGGGCCACGGCCCCGCCGCCCAGGGCCAGCAGCAGGCCCAGAGAAAGGGCCGGGGACGCTTCGGGCACTCCCGGCATCGTCACCGTCAGCGCCGTCGAGCTGGACACGAGCGTCTGACTCCCGCCGGGGTTGATCATGATGTCCAGGACGGAGCCGTCCGGGTTGACACCCAGCAGCGTTTTCGTCCCCGAGGCGTCGTACAGCGAGAAGGCGAACGTACTCCCCGCCCCCTTCCCCGTGGGCGCGGTGATCGCCGGGCCGGAGAAGGTAGTGAAGAAGCTGAGGGTGCTGCCGAAGGTGATGCCCTGGAACACATCGTTGTTGCTGCCGATGTTGGCGAGGGTCAGCGTCCCCGGCAGCGTGCCCGCGCCGCCGCCGGTGTCCTGGGCCGTCCCGGCCAGTGTGCCGGTCGTGGTGAAGCCGGTGACCTGGAGCAGGGCGTTCTGGGAGTCCGGCCCGCCGGGGTCGAACGCGAAGTCGAGGTTGCCCGCCGTGCCGGCCAGCGAGGAGGTGTCCAGGGTGATTTTATACTGTTGCGCTTGGGCCGCCGTCCCCAGCGTCAAGCTGCCCAGCGCGCTGAGGGCCAAAGCCCCCAGCATCAGGGCGGACATGAACGGCGTCGTGCGGCGGGTCGGCGTGCGGCGGCGCGTCTCGCGGCGTATCAGGGGTGTCATGCTTGTCTTCCTTCTCTGTCTTCTCTATCTTCCTTCTCTGTCTTCCTTCAGCGCACCCCCGGCCCGGCGAGGACGCGGGGGGTGTAGCCGAACCGGGCGGTGCCGGCGTAGGTGAACTGCACGCTGAGGTAGAGGGTCACGCCTGTCCCGAAGTCGGCGGTGCCGACGTTCTGGTAGGGGCTGCCCGCCGGGAGCGCGTACTGGGTCGTCCCGGCGGGGTTGACCAGGACGGCACCGGGTGTCAGGCCGTCCATGACCAGCGAGATCGGGCCGGCGATCGGGGGGCCGTAGTTGTAGAGCGTCACCAGTTGGATGTAGCCCCGGACGGCCCGGCTGTAGACCAGGCCGCCCCGGAGGATGCTGACCTGGGAGGTCACGTCCGCGGCGGGCTGGATGGCGGCCGTGCTGGTGACGGTGGCGGTGGGGGTGCCGCCCGGCCCGCTGATGACGACCGTGACGGTGAAGCTGCCGGCGATGACGTAGGTGTGGCCGGCGGTGACGTCGAAGACGCCCGCCGTGGCCGGGTCGGGGATGACCGTCCCCGCGACCGGGGCGGTGCCGTCGCCGAAGCTGACGGCGGCGGTGAAGCTCGCCCCCGGCGTGCCTCCGGGGGAGAATTTGGCGACGACCTGGGTGCCGGTGTTCTGGTTCGAGCCGCCGGTGACCGTGAAGCCGCCCTGGGCGCTGAAGCCGCCGGCCGCGCCGGGGACCTCGTAGGCGCCCATGGAGGGAGTGGCGGGGGCGGCGGGCCGGGGCTTGCCCTCGATGTCGGTCAGGGGGACGCCGGGCGCGTTGGTGCCGGCGTTGACGGCGGGGGAGGTCAGTTTCAGGTGTTCATCGCCGGGGTCGGCCGCCACATTGGAGAAGGCGGGGACGGGGTTGCGGGCGAACTGGGGGTCGAGGCTGATGTTGCCGGCGCCTGGGTAGCCGCGCAGCACGTCGGTATAGGTGACGGTCGGCCCGGTCGTGCCGGGGGCGGCGATGATCTCGCTGAAGACCGCGAGGCCGTTTGGGCTGGCGGTGTCAAAATAGAAGATGTCGTTGACCAGCGTCGCCGGGCCGGACAGCAGGGCGCCCGCGGTGACGGCGGGCGGGTTGGCGGAGGGGGAGTAGAGGTCGTTGCCGGTGAAGGTGGAGTTGATGATGGTCAGCGTGCCCGCGTTGGACATGCCCGCGACGACGTAGCTGGAGTTGTCAACGACGAGGCAGTCGCTGATCTGCGCCGTCCCGGCTTTGGTGTTGAGGATGCCGCCGCCGGAGCCGGTGCGGGAGCCTTCGCCCGCGCGGTTGGTCGTGATGGTACAGGCGCTCAGGGTGAGGTTGCCGTCGGTGTTGTCGAGGCCGCCGCCGTTGTCGGCGCTGTTGGTGCTAACCAGGGTGCTGTTGAGGGTCAGGAGGGCGCCCGCCCCGCTGTTGAAGGCCCCGCCGCCGCCGACAGCGACGTTGCCCCCGAGGGTGCAGCCGTTCAGCGTGGCCGTGCCCGTGTTGAGCAGGCCGCCGCCGATCCCGGAGGCCGAGTTGCTGAGCAGAGAACTCCCTGTGGCCGTGAGCGTCCCCGCGTTCGCGATGCCGCCGCCGCTCGCGAAATAGGCCACGTTGGCGGAGGCGGTGCAGTTGTTGAGCGTCAGGCTGGCGGTGTTGGCGATCGCGCCGCCGTTCTGGTAGGAAAGGTTGTTGTTCAGCGTGCAGTTGTTGAGCGTCAGGGCGGCGCTGTTCGAGAGGCCGCCGCCGCCGAATCCGGTCGGAGTGTACGAGAAGTTGTTGTCCACCGCGCAGTTGTTGAGCGTCAGGCTGGCGCTGTTCATGATGCCCCCGCCGCCGGTCAAGGACTCGCCGTTCGTGATCGTGAGGTTGCTGAAGGCGACCGTGCCCACCGTGACGATGAACACGCCGAAATAGGTGTTCGTGGCCTGGGAGGAGGCGGTCGTCACGACGACTGCGGCGGCGGGCGCGACCGGCCCGACGATGTTCAGGCTGCCGGTGACCATCAGCTCGCCCGCCGTCAGCGTGATGGTGTCGGTGTTGGCCGTGCTGCTGTAGCCGGGGTCTGTGTTGGGGATGGCGAACGTGACCGTCCCGCCCGTCCCCGCCACCTGGGCGATGGCCGCGCGCAGCGAGCCGGGGGCGGTGTCGTCGGCGGTGCGGGTGACGACGTAGGAGGAGGCGGTGGCGGCGCGCGCCCTCGGGGTGAGGCCGGCCCACAGGCACAGGCCGAGCAGGGCGCAGAGCGCGGCCCGGCTCATCGTGGAGATCATCTTCGGGGCGGTGGAACGGGTCATGTCGTCCTCCTCGGAACGCCGCAGTCGCACGGCGGGAGCGATGCCCTGGGGCGTCCTCGGTGACTGAAGATCGTAGCTTTGGTACATTTGTTTCCTGCATGATCCATGCCAAAGCAGGTATTTTTATATGGAAAATAATATATATTTTCGGGCGACGACGTGGCTGAAACGGGGAGCAGGTTTGCGTCCCGGCGTATGGGCCGGGCGCGTGTGGGGGAGGCCAATCGGCCCCGGCCTACGGCAGCCCCGGCGCTAAACCGCCGGCCTACACAGATGGGCCGCCCACTTTGGGGCTTCGGAAAGAGAACGCGGCAGGACGAAGAGGGCGCGGCAAGCGGTGCCCCTACAAACTTGGATGATGCCATCCATAGCCCCGAAGGGGCGGCCCACCGGCGGAGCCAGGAGTACCCCAATGAAACCCTAGACCGGCCCTTCAGGGCCGGGGACTGCGCGGGTCGGGGACTGCGCGCGCCCAGACCAACGCAGCGAGGTGCCTCTCCCGCCAGCAGTCCGGCAGCGGCAATCGGGTACACTGTCCGCATGATACTCACAAAAAGACTGTTTGCCGCCGCCCTCACCTTGGGCCTCGCCGCGTCTGCGCGGGCGGACGTTTCCGGCCTCGCCGCGTTCGCGCCGGTCAACACCGCCGGCCACACCCCGGCGGCGGGCCTGAGCGGCGACGGGGCCGTCCTCACCCTCACCGACGGCGGCGCGGACGAGGCCTCCAGCGCCTTCGCCGCCCTGCCCCAGCCGGTCGCGGGCTTCCATGCCGCCTTCACCTACCAGGCCGACCGCTTCGGCGGGACGCCGCCGGGCGGGGCGGACGGGATGGCCTTCCTCCTCCACAATGACCCGCGCGGCGTCAAGGCTTTGGGCGGGGCGGGCGGCGGGGCGGGCTACGCGGCGGGCGACGGCGGAGTCGCCGTCACCCGGAGTGTGGCCTTCCGGCTGAACCTCTTCGGGGCGTCCGGCATCAGCGTCGGCACGAACGGCGCGGCAGAATCCCCCGGCGACACCCTGCCCGTGGACCTGCGGGCCGGGCACCCGGTCCGCGTCACCCTGGACTACGACGGCGCGGCGCTGACGGAGACTCTGAAGGACCTGACGACCGGCGAGACGTTCACGGGGCAGGACGAGGTAGACGTGGCCGGGGCACTCGGCGGCCCGACCGCCCTGGTCGGCTTCGCCGGGGCCAGCGGCGCGGCGACGGCCCGGCAGACCGTCCGTGACTTTTCCTACGAGGCCAGGCCCGCGACGGCGAAATACGTCCCGCCCGCGCCCCCCGCGCCCAAGACGCACAAGACGCTGGCCTCGTATGTGGACCCGTTCATCGGGACCGACGGCGGCGGGGACACGCTGCCCGGCGCGGGCGCACCCTTCGGCATGACCCTGTTCAGCCCGGACACGCACGCGCCCTCGGTCGGCTATGGGTGGGGGGATCACCGGATCGAGGGCTTCAGCCTGACACACATGAGCGGGGTGGGGTGCGACGACGAGGGGGACGTGTTCCTGACGGCCACGACCGGCCCGGTGAAAACGCAGGTGGCGGATTACTCGTCCCCGTTCAGCCACAAGCGCGAGTCGGCGGGGACGGGGTACTACGCGGTCAACTTGCGCCGCTGGGGCGTGGACGCCGAGCTGACGGCGACCGAGCGAACCGGCCTGGTCCGCTTCACCTTCCCCGCCGGGCAGGCAGGCAACATCTTGATCCCCCTCAGCCACACCCTGACACGGGCCGAGCGCGCGGAGATCCATGTCGTGGACGCAGGCACCGTGGAAGGGTCGGTGCGGAGCCAGGCCTTCTGCGGCGCGGGCCAGTTCTACACCACCTATTTTGTCCTGAAGCTGGACCGGCCCTGCCAAGCGTCCGGCACGTTCACGGGCGACGCGGCGGCGGCGGGCGGCACGGGTGCGGCCCAGGACGGCCCGAAAGCGCCCGCCGTCGGCGCTTATCTTAGCTTCCCCACGTCCGAAAAGCCGTTCACCGTCACCGCCCGCGTCGGCATCTCCTATGTGGACCTGGACGGCGCGCGGCGCAACTTGGCGCAGGAGGTGGGGAGCAAGGGCTTCGACCAGGTGAGAAAGGCGACGGAGGCTTCATGGGAGAAGGAACTCCATAAGATCGAGGTTTCGGGCGGCACGGCCGACCAGCGGACGGTCTTCTACACCAGCCTGTACCACTGCTTCCTGATGCCCAGCGTCTTCAGCGACACCGACGGCCGGTATCTCGGCTTCGACAATGTTATCCACAGGACAAGGCCCGGACACCCCATCTACGCCGACTATTCCGGGTGGGACATCTACCGGACCGAGGCCCCGCTGCTGACCCTCATCGAGCCGCAGCGGATGCAGGACATGTGCCAGAGCATCAGCCTGATGTACCAGCAAGGGGGGTGGATAGACCGCTGGCCGCAGGCGAACGTCTACACCAACGTCATGTGCGGCAGCCCCCTGACGACCGTGGCCGCGACCGCCTGGAACGCGGGCCTGCACGGCTTCGACATGGCCGCCCTTTACCCCGGCATGGTACTCGACGCCACCCGGCCCGCGCCGCCCGGCAAACCATATCAGGGGGAGTCCAATGTGCAGTACATGGACACGTTGGGCTACATCCCCGACGACAAGGAGGGCTACGGCTCGGTCTCGCAGACCGAGGAAGACTGCCTCGCGTATGCTTCTTTGGCCTCCGTCGCCGCCTCGCTGGGCAAGACGGCGGACGCCGCCTTTTTCGCCAAGCGCGCCAAACTCTACCGGAACCTGTTCGACCCCGAAACCAGGTTCCTGCGCCCCAGGCTGGCCGACGGGACGTGGTATGGTCCGTTCGACCCGGCCAAAGAACACGGCTACGTCGAGGGCACGGGCTGGCACTACCGCTGGCTGGCGATGCAGGACATGGCGGGCCTGATCGGCCTGTTCGGCGGCGACGGGCCGTTTAACGCCGAGTTGGACAAGTTCTTCGCCTACGCCCACCCCACCTGGACCGGCCAGTTCTATAACCCCTATAACGAGACGGACTTGCAGGCCCCGTTCCTCTACGACTACTCGGGCGCACCCTGGAAGACGCAGGCCCGAGTCCGCGAATTGCTGGCCGACGCCTACGGCACGACGCCGTCTGGCATCCCCGGCAACGACGACTGCGGCACCATGTCCGCGTGGTACGTCTTCGCCGCCCTGGGCCTGTACCCGACCGACCCCGCCCGGCCCGCCTATGAGCTGTGCGCGCCCCTGTTCCCGCGCGCCGTCGTGCATCTGGACGCGCCGTACCCGATTCGGCAGTTCACCGTGGAAGCCCCAGACGCCTCGGCCACGAACCTCTACATGCGCGGCCTGCGCGTCGGCGACAAGGCCTGGGGGAAGCCGTGGCTGACGCACGCCGACATCGCGCGCGGCGGCACGCTGCATTATCAGCTAGGGCCGGAGCCGGACAAGGGTTGGGGGGCGGGGAAGGGGGAGAGGCCGCCGTCGCTGTGATCCTCCCCCCCGGCCTCACAGCCCCCGGCTCATCTGGAGGCCCATGCCCTGACCGTCGGGCGTGATGAACGGGGCGAGCAGCAGCCCGCGCGGCTGGGACATCTCCAGGCGGGCCGTGCCGAAGCCCAGGGCGGCCCCCGCCGCCACGTCGCCGACGGTGTGCCGGTGCAGGCGGACGCGCGAGTAGGAGATCAGGGCCGCGCCCAGATACCAGAGCGGGGCCTGGTGCGGGTGCAGCCCGGCCTCGACGGTGGCGACGGAGAAGGCGGCCGTGGCGTGGCCGCTGGGGAAGCTGTCGTGGGCGTTGGAGTCGGGCCGCTTCTCGCGGACCAGGTTCTTCAGCCCTTCGGAGAGGATGACGCTCGTGCCCAGGGCGTCCAGGGCGCGCAGGGCGTGGTTTTTGCCGTCGTGGCCGTCCGAGAGCAGGGGCAGGCCGACGCCCGCCGCCAGGAAGAGGATGTTGCCCGCCCCCGAGCCGAAGTCGGAGGCCTTGCGGGCGGGCGACTCGGCCCGCGCGGGCGCGGAGAAGGTGAGGGCGGAGAGCGCCAGCGCGGCGAGGCCCGCCGAGGCCAGGGCGGACGGGCGCCGGGCGTGGAGGCTAGAGGTGTGTGTCATGCGCCCCCGTTCGGCGGGCCGGGGGCGGATTCCTGCGTCGGGGTATTCAGCGGCGTGTCCGGCGGCGGGGCCGGTCTAGGTCGCCGCCGTCGGCTCGACCTTCCCGCCGCGCCCTTCCACCGTGTTGCGGATAGACTCCAGGGAGGCGATCAGGCCCTCCCGGATCGTCTTGTCGCGGTCGCCGGTCTGCGCGTCCATGCGCTCGGACTGCTCGGGCTTCGGCTGGAAGTTCAGGTGGACCGTCACCTCGCACTCGTCCTCCACGCCGTCGATCTCCAGCCAGCCGTCGTAGCGGTTCTCGCCATCCGACCCCCACTCCACGCGCCCGTTCGGCGCGTCGGTGCGGAAATAGCCGTCGGAGTCATACTTGTGGCCCCCCGCCTCCCCCTGGACGCGGACGCGCCCGCCGGGCAGGGCCTCGGCTTTGTGGGTGGTGGGCAGGTACTCGGGCAGGCGCGCGACATCGGAGACGAAGGCGAAGACGGCCTCGGGGGAGGCCAGAACGGTCAGGGAATGTTCGTATTCGGGCATGGGGTGGGCCTTTCTAGGGCGGGGAGAACAGGTTTTGGATTGGGAGAACGATAGCCCCTTCTTCCCGGCGGGGGGTGGAGGGTAAACGCGGGGCGGGCGCGGAAACCCAGATGTGGAGCGTCCAGTCCGTCCGCCCCGGCGCGAGGACGCACCCGGCCCTTCAGGGCCGGGATCTGGTGGGCCGGGACCCACACGCCGGGCTAGGCTTTTGCGGCAAGTCTAGTGTATAATATGCCTAGCAAAGAGCAAAGGAAACCCGACCCATGCCCGCAGTCCTGGACCGACCCGCCGCCGCAGCGGCTTCCGAGACGGCTTCCGAAACGGACGCCCTCACTCCCGCCAATGCCGGCCTGACGCCCGGCCGGAAGGCGCAGTTCGAGCGGGACGGCTACCTGGTCCTGCGCGGCCTGTTCTCGCCCGCCGAGGCCGCAGCCTTCCGCGACGCCTTCATGCGGGCCAACGCCGGCGGCCCCGTGCCGGGCCTGTCGGCCATCGGCGAGGGCGTCGCCAGCCCGTCCGACCCGCTCGCCTTCTACCCGCGCATGATGAACCCGCACCTCCAGCCCGCCCGCGAGGTCGGCGCACTGGCGCGCGGCTTCCTGCTCGACCCGCGCCTCGAACCCGTCCTGACCGCCCTGCTCGGCGAGGAGCCGCTGGGCGTCCAGACCATGTTCTACTTCAAGCCCGCCGGGGCGCGCGGCCAGGAATTGCACCAGGACAACTTCTATCTGCGCGTCAAGCCGGGCACCTGCCTGGCTGCCTGGCTCGCCGTGGACGACGTGGACGCCGGGAACGGCGGCATGAAGGTGGTGCCCGGCTCGCACCATGAGGCCGTCGCCTGCCCGCAGCAGGCCGACCCGGCCGTCTCGTTCACCGCCGACTATGTGCCCGTGCCCGAGGGCATGGAGGCCGTGCCGTGCGACATGAAGGCGGGGGACGTGCTGTTCTTCAACGGGTCGCTCATCCACGGCTCGACCCCCAACACGTCCGCCGACCGGTTCCGGTGTTCCCTGATCGCCCACTACGTCCCGCGCCACTCCCAGGAGCTTTCGGATTGGTACAGGTCGCCGCTCACCTTCGGCGGCGAGGCGGTGGAGATCCCCCTGGCGACCGGCGGCGGCCCGTGCGGCACGGGCCAGGCGGGGGCGATGGCACCGCACTGACCCGTTGATGCCGGCACAAAAGCGCACGAGGCGGGCCACCCCACAGGGGCGGCCCGCCTCCGTATGTTCCCCCCCTCACAACCGCCTGGGAAGCGTGCCGCTGCTTTGGGGCCGTCCCAAAAAATAAAAACGAAAAGTATATGACCCTACCGACTTTTCATGGAATAATCGTTTCTTCTGTGCTATAATCCCTCCATCATCTTCTGACCGCGTGATGGGCACTGCCGCTCTTCCTCATGCACCCCTGGTGCCCTGCATCGCCGCAGGCTGACCCTTTCTCAGACTGTCACTGCCCAACAACCTTTGAAGCGCTCCGCTTCCGGCATCCGACGAGGATGACTTGCCCACAAGAAAGATCACACGTCACATGTTCAAGAAAGTGCTCTCGGCCGCTGCTCTGCTCCTGCTCGCAGGCTCTGCGGCTCACGCTCAAACCCTCGTCTTTGACAATCTCTCGAACTTCGAGAACGGCGTCACGGGTGCCACTGGAACTTCGACTGCCTCGACCCCAAACACATTCATGGGTGATGGGTACAACCTGCTCAGCGGGACGACGGACATCACCGGGTTCGATGTCGCTCCCGTCAACTTCACGGGCAGCACTTTGACCGGCGTGAAAGGCACGATCTACGTCTGGGGCACTGTGAACACAACAGGCACCGTCAGCGCGACTACCCCGGCCTTCAGCAACCTTCTGGCAAGCTACACGTTCACCAGCACGGGCGGTACTTTCACTAATGGCAGTTATGAAGTCTTTCAGAGTGGCTCGCCGGGTCCCACCCCAGGCATCACTCTGGCGACACCACTGGCGCTCGCCAGCAACACCATCGGAGTGACGATGTCCTACCAGGGCACGACCGATGGGATCAACTACGCTACCATCAACAGCCTGAGCCCACTGATTACTACCGGGACAGCTCCCACGGTGGGGTCTAATGTGTTCAACGGCTACTACCGGAACGCCAACTCGGAGACCAACGGCAACTTCACCTCAAGCATACGGTCGTTAGGTCTCACCAACCAGAGCCTGGCGCTGCGGGTCTACGGCGACGTGGCCCCGACCCCCACGCCCGAGGCCTCCACGACCGTCAGCCTCGGCCTGATGCTTGCCCTGGGCATGGGCGGCCTGGTCGTAGCCGCCAAGCGCAAGAAGGCAAGCGCCAAGGCATAAGCACGGGCATACGCCTGCGGGGGGAACGCCTCCAAACCATATCGGCCCCGCTTCGGAAGAAGCGGGGCCTTTTTGGCGTGGCTGTGGGTACGGCGCAAGGATGAAGGCGCGGATAGGTCGCCCGCTTCGGGACTTCGGATGATGCCGCCGGATAACGCTATCCGGGCCGCGTAGAGGCACCGCTTGCCGCGCCCTCTTTGTCTTGCCGCGCTCCCAATGGGGGGCAGGGGATTGAAGAGGGCGGGGGGATTGAAGAGGGCGGGGGACCCCGCCCCTACGGGGCCCGAATGATGCCTCCCTTGTAGGGGTCGGGTCCCCCGACCCTCTTTCCCCGATCCTCCTTCCGACATCACCCTTCCCTTCGGCCTGGCCCCTCCGAAGCCCCGGCGGGTCCTGCGCCCCGGCGGGTCCTGCGCCCAGACGGGAACGGCCTGACGTCAGTCCTCTCAGAAGATGGACCGCACAACCCCGCCGTCCACCCGCAGGGCGGCCCCGTTCGTGGCGGAGGCCAGCGGGCTGCACAGGTAGGCGACCAGCGGCGACACCTCCTCGGGTTCGGCGAACCGTTTCAGCAGCGAGGAGGGGCGGGCGGTCTGGAAGAACTCGGCCTCCATCGCCGCCTCGTCCATCCCCCGCGCCTGGGCCATCTGCTGGACGAAGGTCCCGACGCCTTCGGAGCGGGTCGGGCCGGGCAGGACCGAGTTGACCGTGATCCCTGTCCCCGCCGTCGTCTCGGCCAGGCCGCGCGCCAGCGACACCTGGGCGGTCTTGGTGACGCCGTAGTGGATCATCTCGGCGGGGATGTTGACGGCGGACTCGCTGGAGATGAACAGGATGCGCCCCCAGTCCTGCGCGCGCATGGCCGGCAAATAGAGTCGGCTCAAGCGGACGCCGCTGAGGACATTGGTCTCGAAGAAGCGCAGCCAGTCCTCGTCGCCGATGTCCCCGAAGTCCTTCGGCTCGAAGATGCCCAGGTTGTTGACCAGGATGTCCACGGCGGGGTGGGCCGCCGCGACCAGGGCCACGCCCGAGGCCGTGCCCAGATCGGCGGCGACGCCGGACACGTCCGCCCCGCCTTCGTCTTTCAAAGTCTCCCTAATGCGGGCCGCCGCGTCCGCGACGCGCGCTTCGGTCCGGCCGTTGACGATGACGCGGGCACCTTCCCGCGCCAGCCGCTCGGCGATGGCGTAGCCGATGCCCGCCGTCGAGCCGGTGACGAGTGCGGTCTTACCGGTTAATTGCAGATCCATGTGTGTTTCTCCTGGTGTTCTCCTGAACCCACCCCGCGACAAGTCGCGGGGTGGGTTAAAACGCCCGCGCGTACTGCACCGGCGGCGGCATCTTGTCCGCCTGCCCCAGCTCCCGCGCCGCGTGCAGGGGCCAGTACGGGTCGCGCAGGGAGGCCCGCGCCAGCAGGACCAGGTCGGCCCGCCCGTTGCGGACGATCTCGTCGGCCTGGGCGGGCGCGGTGATCATCCCCACCGCCGCCGTCGCGATGCCCGCCTCGCGGCGGATCGTCTCGGCGAACGGCACCTGGTAGCCCGCGCCGACCGGGATGGGCGCGTGCGGGACGTTGCCGCCCGTGGAGCAGTCGATCAGGTCCGCCCCCTCCACCTTCAGGCGGCGCGAGAGTTCGACCGACTCTTCCAAAGTCCAGCCCCCCTCCGTCCAGTCCGTGCAGGAAAGCCGCACCCAGAGCGGCTTCCGCCCCGGCCAGGCCGCGCGCACGGCCCGCGCCGTTTCCAGGGTGAAGCGGATGCGGTTCTCGAAGCCGCCGCCGTACTCGTCCGCCCGCGCGTTGGAGAGCGGCGACAGGAACTCGTGCATCAGATAGCCGTGCGCCCCGTGCAGCTCGGCCACCTCGAAACCCGCCGCGTCCGCGCGCCGGGCCGCATCGGCGAAGGCCCGGACGACGGCGGCGATCTCCCCGGCCGTCATCTCTTTGGGCGTCCGGTAGCCCGCGTCGAAGGGCCGCGCGCTCGGCCCGACCGGCTCCCAGCCGCCGTCCGCGTCCGCGACGCCTTCGCGGCCCCGTTCCGACTCCCAGGGCCGGGCCGTGCTGCCCTTGCGGCCCGCGTGGGCGAGCTGGACCCCCGCGACCGCCCCCTGGGACTTGATAAACCGCGTGATCGGTGCCCACGCCTCGGCGTGTGCGTCCGACCAGAGGCCGGCGTCCTGCGGCGTAATCCGCCCGCGCGGCTCGACCGCCGCCGCCTCGGTCAGCACCAGGCCCGCCCCGCCCGAGGCCCGCGAGCCGAGGTGGACCAGGTGCCAGTCGGTCGGCATCCCGTCCTCGCAGCTGTACTCGCACATGGGCGAGACGCCAATGCGGTTCCGCAGCGTGACGCCGCGTGCTGTGTAGCCGTCAAAAATACTTGTCATACATCCTTCCGCGCCCGGCTCAGGGCAAAAATCCGTGTTATAATGGGTTGTCCGTGAAGTACTCAGGTAAGAAAACGCCCGGTCCGGCGTCCCCGTTGTCCTTCCCCCAATCCAGTGCCGTTTTACACATGCCGCCTTCGGAGTGTTCCCGGCAGGCAACGCCCGAGGTGCGGCAATTTTGTATGATTATTGCGAGAAAGGCTAGACAAGAGATGCGATCGGCAGTACCCCCCTCCAGTTTCCCCCAGGCGGCCACGCCCGCCGCGCCGTTCGTCACCGGGCCGTTCGTCACCGGGCCGTTCGTCACCGGAAAAGGGAGGAGTTCCTGATGCTGCTCCCTCTGTTCCTCGCCCTCTTCTCCCATTCCAAGCCGGTCACCCACCGGCTCCCTTCCTCCAGTCCTTCTTCCCACCGGCTGTCCGCCCACGCCGGACGCCACAAGGTAGCCCGGCGGGTCGAGACGGCGGTGAAAGGCGACATCCAGTTTGTGATGATCGCCCCGCCCTCCCAGTTCGGCCACCCGGCCCCGAACGCCGGCCAGCCCACCGCCCCGAACGCCCACCTTTCCCCGCCCCGGCGGCTGATGCCGCTGACGGCCACGCTGCGGCTGGACACGCGGGCGCTGGAGGAGACGGAGGAGGCGGACCTGATCGCGGCCATCAACAACGAGCGCACCCGGCGCGGCCTCGGGCCGCTGGCCGAGGACCCGCTGCTGAACGTCACCGCCCGCACCCACTCGCGCGAGATGTGTTCCCTGGGCTACTTCGACCACGTCTCGCCCACGTCGGGCAGTCAGACTCCCCTGGACCGCTATCTTGCCGGCCTGCGGGCGTGGGGCGAGGGCAAGCCCGAGGCCGCCCTGGTCGGCGAGAACATCTTCTTCGCCAGCGCCACCGACGCCGTCTACAACGCCTCCTACGCCCACGCCAGCCTGATGAACAGCCCCGGCCACCGCGCGAACATCCTGGAAAAACGCTTCACCAAAGTCGGCGTCGGCCTGTACCGTGACAGCCAGGGCCGCTTCTGGGTGACGGAGATGTTCCTGCGCGACATGGAATAGGGAGGGCAAGAGAAAACCCCTGGGGATGAACTCGGGGTTCGTTCCCAGGGGCTTTCCGGCCGTCTCAGGCGGGGAGGTCGCGCAGCCGCAGGCCTAAAACCTTTTGGTATACTTGGCGCCGGGGTATCCCCCCGTCGGCGGGTTCGGGGGTAGGGCCGACACGGGGAGCGGCGGGGCCGACGGCGGGGGGGCAAGGAAGAGCTTGTAGCCTACGATGATGATGAGGAGCAGCACGACCCCGCCGATGGCGAGCGCCACGGGCATGTTGATCTCTTTGTTGTTCATGTTTGTTTGTCCTTCGTGTTCTTTTCGTTCGCGCGCTGTGCCCGCCGGTGCGTGGCACGGACCGGGCGGCGCGGCTATGCGGAGGGAATGATGTTCGGGGGCGTGTCTCCTTTCTATCAGCGCCGCCCCGCCGGGGCCGGAGGTCCTTGGACACCGGGACTGGAAGGCCCTGGACATTGGTTTGCGAACATGATAACACGAACATTCCGGACCTGTCAACACTGCCCATGATTTCCCTCCGCCGCGCCACGCCTGGAGACCTGCCCGCGCTGCAAATCCTGATTCCCCAGTCGGTACGTGCCCTCAGCCGGGGCTATTACACTGAAAGGCAGGTGGAGAGCGCCCTGCGCTACGTCTTCGGGGTAGATACGCAGCTCATCGCCGACGGGACCTACTTCGTCGCCGAGGCGGACGGCGAGGTCGCCGGGTGCGGCGGGTGGAGCCGGCGGCGGACTTTGTACGGCGGGGACCAAAACAAGGCCGCCGATCAGGAGCCGGGCGCGGACGACCTGCTCGACCCGGCCCGCGACCCCGCCCGCATCCGCGCCTTCTTCGTCCACCCGGATCGGGCGCGGCGCGGCGTCGGCACACTCCTCCTGGACGCCTGCATCGGGGCCGCCCGCGGGGCCGGGTTCGACCGCCTGGAGCTGATGGCGACCCTGCCCGGCGTGGCCCTGTACCGCAGGGCGGGGTTCACCGTGATCGAACACGTCGCGCCGGTCCTACCGGACGGCGTCGCCGTCCCGTTCGCCCGCATGGGGCGGGCGCTTGCGGGGCCGGACGAACAAAGGGGTTGCGTTCTGGAACGAACCGTGGAATAATGCTGTTAGGAAAGCCGGGCCGGCGACCTCCGTACCGGCTGCTCCGCGATGTGCCTCTCTTTCTCTCACCCTTGCGCCGCGCGCAGACATCGAAAGGACCCGTAGTACCCTCATGCAAGTCCCCCCCCGCACCGTTTTCACGAGAGCCGTTTCTTCCAAGGCCGTTTCTTCCAAGGCCGTTTCTTCCAAGGCCGTTTCTTCCAAGGCCGTTTCTTCCAAGGCCGTTTCTTCCAAGACCGCCGCCCGTGCCGTCGCGGCCCTCGGCCTGGGCCTGCTCGGCCTCCTCGCGTTCGGGACGCCGGGCCGTGTCGCCGCCGACCCCGCGCCGGCCCCAATTGCTCCGGCCCCGGCCGCGAGCCAGACGTTCCTGGCCCTGCCCGGCCACCTCCCGCCCGCCGTCCTCCAGGCCCGGCCCGTCGCCGCCCTGGACTCGAGCCGGCCGCTCGCGCTGGCTCTGACCCTGCCGCTGCGGAACCAGGCCGAACTGGACGACCTGCTGCGCGGCCTGAACGACCCCGCCGACCCGCGCTTCGGGCAGTTCCTGACGCCCCAGCAGTTCGCCGACCGCTTCAGCCCGACCCAGGCCGACTACGACCGGGCGGTCGCCTATGCCCGCTCGGTCGGGCTGAACGTCATCGCGACGCACCCGAACCGGACCGTGATCGATGTCGCCGCGCCCGCCGCTCAGGCCGAGCGCGCCTTCGGCCTGCACCTGCTGGTCTACCGGTCTCAGGCGGACGGCCGCTTCTTCTACGCGCCCGACGCCGAGCCGCGCGTCCCCGCCGGGCTTGCCACCGTCCTGTCGGGCGTCGTCGGCCTGGACAACGCCGCCCAGTGGCACCCGCACCTGCGCGTCAAGCCGGCCCCCCTCGTTTCGCCGCTGCTGGACCCCTTCGCCTCGCCCTTGGAGACCGGGTCCGGGCCGGGCGGCGGCCTGGCCCCGTCGGACATCAAAAAGGCCTATAACCTCACCGGCGTCTCGCTGACCGGGTCGGGCCAGACCCTGGCCCTGTTCGAGCTGGACGGCTACAAGGCCAGCGACATCACCGCCTACGAGTCGAACTTCGGCCTGCCCTCCGTGCCGCTTCAAAACGTCCTGGTGGACGGCTACTCCGGCGCTTCGGGCAGCGGCGCGGCGGAAGTGACCCTGGACATCGAGCTGCAAGCCGCGCTGGCACCGAACGCCGCCAAGATCCTCGTGTACGAAGCGCCCAATTCCAGCGCGGGCGTCGTGGACGCCTACAACAAGATCGCCACCGACAACCTCGCCAAGCAGATCAGCACGTCCTGGGGCGAGGCCGAGGCCTCGGCGGGGGCCAGCATCCGCAACAGCGAGAGCAGCGCCTTCCAGCAGATGGCCGCCCAGGGCCAGTCCATCTTCGCCGCGGCCGGCGACAGCGGCGCGGACGACAACGGCTCCTCCTTGAGCGTGGACGACCCCGCCTCCCAGCCCTACATGACCGGGGTGGGCGGCACCTCCCTGACCACGGCGGGCGCGGGCGGCGCGTACTCCTCGGAGAAGACCTGGAACGGCGGGTCGGTCTCGAAAGGCGCGGGCGGCGGCGGCATCAGCACCGTCTGGACCATCCCGTCCTATCAGTCCGGCGTGGCCGGCTCGGCGGCCTCCAAAGGCTCGACGACCATGCGGAACGTCCCCGACGTCTCGCTGGACGCCGACCCGAACACGGGCTACGCCATCTACTTCAGCGGCGGCTGGACCATCTACGGCGGCACCTCCTGCGCCGCGCCGCTGTGGGCGGCCTTCACCGCCCTGGTGAACCAGCAGCGCGCGACGGGCGGCCAAGCCACATTGGGCTTTGCCAACCCGCCCCTTTACGCCGTCGCGACCGGCGCGAACTACGGCCTGGACTTCCACGACATCGCCGACGGCAGCACCAACCTGTTCTACCCCGCCGTGACCGGCTATGACGACGCCACGGGGCTTGGCACCTTCAACGGCGCGAACCTGCTGGCCGACCTCAGCGGCGGGGCCGTGACCCCGACCGCCCCCGCCGCCCCGACCGGGCTGAAGGCGACGGCGGGCAATGCCCAGGCCGCCCTGACCTGGAACGCCAGCGCAGGCGCGGCCAGCTACAGCCTCTACCGCAGCACGACCAGTGGCACCGAAACCCTGCTGAAGAGCGGCCTGACCGCGACCAATTACACCGACACGGGCCTGACCAACGGCACGGCTTACTTCTACCAGGTTTCGGCCGTCAACAGTGTCGGGACCAGCGCGAAGTCCGCCGAGGCGACCGCCACGCCGACCGCCGTCGTGGCTCCGACGCAGCTCCTGGGCAACCCCGGATTCGAGAACGGCGCGAACGCCGCGCCCTGGACGACCACGGCGGGCGTCATCGACAACTCGGCCAGCGAGCCATCCCACGGCGGCGCGTGGAAGGCCTGGCTGGACGGCTACGGCGCGTCCCACACCGACACCCTGGCGCAGACGGTGACGCTGCCCTCGGCCCTGACGACGGCCAGCCTGAGCTTCTACCTGCACATCGATACCGCCGAGACCAGCAAGACGGCCGCCAGCGACACGCTCAACGTCCAGATCCGCAATTCGTCGGGCACGGTGCTGAAGACCCTGGCGACCTACTCCAATCTGAACGCCGCTTCGGGCTACACCCTGAAGACCTTCGACGTGTCCGCCTACAAGGGCCAGACGATCCAGGTGTACCTGGTCGGGGTGGAAAACTCGTCCCGCCAGACCTCGTTCGTCGTGGACGACTTCGCGCTGAACGTGCAGTAGAAGGCAGGCGGAGCAGGCGGAGATGGAGCGAGTGATTGAAATCACTCGCTCCGGTCGGACCTGTCCAGGGGACAGAAGAGCGCCCCGCTCCTTGCCTTTCCGGCTTGTCCCCTTCCTTCCGGCTTGTCCCCTGGACAAATCCCAAGTCAGCGAGTGATTTCAATCACTCGTCCTTGTCTCGGCCTTCTCGTCCCATCTTGATTTGTCGTATCTCGACGGCCCCGGCCCGGAAGAGGATCATCCTCTGCCGGGCCTTTTCCGCCATCTGTAACCTTCCATATACCCCCCACTTTTAGCCGTCCGCCTATTTTGGTACAATAAAGGCCAGAGGAAGCAGACATGCCAGACGACCAGAACAGCCGCCCCGTATCGGGGCAGAATGGAGAAGCCGATCCGCTCCCGGACCTGCCGGGCATCAGCCTGACCCTGCCGCCGCTCAGCCGAGGCCCGGCCGGGTCCGTCTACAAAGGTTGGGACAACGTCCACCACTGTGCCGTCGTCGTCAAGACGCAGCGCGGGGCGGGCGACACCGTCGCCGCTGACCGCTTCCGGCGCGAGGCCGCCGTCATGGCCCGCCTGCGCCACCCCAACATCGTCGCCCTGTACCGCTTCCGCGACGGCGACCCCTCCGCGCTCATCATGGAGTATGTGCCGGGCCGCACCCTGGCCGATCTGGTGGCCGCCGACGGCCCGCTGGACGCCGGGAAGGCGGCGGGGATCATCGAAGGCGTCGCCGCCGCCCTGGACCGCATCCACCTGGAAGGGATCGTCCACCGGGACGTCAAGCCCTCCAACATCCTGCTGCCCCCGCGCGGCCCCGCCAAGCTGACCGACTTCGGCGTCGCCCACACCGAAGAGGGCGTTCCCCTGACGGTGGTGGGGGATATCTTAGGCACCATCGAGTACGTCAGCCCCGAGCAGGTCCACGGCGAGACCGCGCCCGATGCCCGCAGCGACGTCTACTCGCTGGCCGCCGTCGCCTACTTCGCACTGGCCGGGACGCCCCCGTTCCCTGCCACCGACAGCAGCACGCAGGCGCAGCTCTCGGTCATGCACCGGCAGGTGTTCTCGCCCCCGCCGCCCCTCCAGCGGCCGGGCCTGTCCGCTGAGGTGGAGGCGGCCGTGCTGCGCGGGCTTGCCAAGAAGCCGGACGCCCGGCCGGCCTCGGCAGGCCAGTTCGCCGCCGGTCTGCGCTCGGCAGTGGAGGCGGGCCTGGGTGCGCCCGAGGCGCAGGCCACGGCCGCCGCCTCGCGCCGGGCAGGGACTCTAGCGGGCGCGGCGGCGGGGACGGCCCTGCTGCTGCTCGGCGGCCTGGCTGCCTGGAAGTCGGAACAGGCGGGGACCGCCCCCGGCCACGCCCCGCACCCGTCCGGCTCGTCCGCCCATCCGGCCACTTTGGGCACTTCCGGCACTGTCGCCGCCGCACCGCACACGATGACCCCGCCCGTCCGGGGCAGCAAGCCAGCCCCGAAAGTGGCCGCGAAGGGCACGCCAGCGCCGGTGCGGGTCGCCGTCGCGGACTCGATCCAGGAGCGCCACACCCCGCGCCATCCCGAGGCCGCCCCGTCCGTCGCCGCCCCCGCACAGGCCACCGCGCGCCCGGCCCGCAAGGCGGCCGTCACCGAGCGGCCCCGGTTCCGGCGGCACCCGGAAGTCGTGGCCCGTGCTGACGCGCCCGCGCCGGCCCGGACTCCCGCCAAGCCCGCGCCGCGCGCCGCGCAGGTGGTCCCGAAATTGGCCGCGCCCGCGCCGGCCCTGCTCTCTGTCTATGCCAGCCAGAACAGCACCGCCGTCCCCGCGCGGGCCGTCCTCGTGGACGGGAAACCCGTGCCCGCCCTGACGACGGGCGGCTGGGCCAGCCTCCCCGCCGGGCGGCACCTGCTCTCCTATGTGCCCCAGCCCGGCAGCGGTTTCAATGCGAACCCCGGCCTGTGGGTGACACTCGCGCCCGGCGCGCACGTCACGCGGCGTATCCTGCTGCCCGCCGCGCCCCGCCCGCGCGCCCAAGTGGCCGTCGCCGTCCCAGCCCCCCGCCCGGTCATCGTCGCCGCTGTCCCGCCCACAGCGCCCGCCCCCGCCGCCTGGTACACTGTCTCCGGCTGGGCCGCGGCTGCCGCGCATGACGGCGGCAAGGCGTCCGTCGTCCGCGCGCCCGCATCGTGGGTGAAGGTGGACGGTCAGCCCGTGCCCGAACTGGCCCAGGGCGGATGGGCGACCCTGACGGCGGGCAAACACACCGTCACCTTCCAGCCCGCCGTCGGGCTTGGCGTCGGGCCGAAGACCTGGGACATCGAGCTGGCCCCGGCGGGGCACTTGGAGCAGCAGATCCCCCTGCCCGCGGACTCGTCCAGCGCCGTGGGCTGGTACACCGTCTCCGGCTGGGGGGCCAAGAACCCGTCCGCCGCCCGGCCCGATGCCAAGCCGGACCTGACCCGCGTGTCCGCCCAGTGGGTGAAAGTAGACGGCCAGTCCGTCCTGGGCCTCGCGCTCGGCCAGTGGGCCACCCTGCCCGCCGGCAAGCACACCGTCACCCTCCAGCCGACGCCCGGCCTCGGCCTCGCCGCCAAGACCTGGGACATCGACCTGGAAGCGCAGGGCCACTTGGACCAGAAGATCCCGCTGGACGCCGACAAGTAAGACAAACGGCAGCTCAAGAGCGCCTGTGGGCGAACGCGCACAGGCAGGGCGAACACAAGGTTCGCCCCTACGGGGCAGGACCGGATGTATAGACGGATGTAGGGCGCGAACCTTGTGTTCGCCCTTCAATACGATTAGGCGCAAATAAGCCATCACGACAAACGAAAGGGGGCGCGGTGAACCGCGCCCCCTTTCCTGCCGCACCCTCTCCAGATTAGAACGCATGCGCGATGGCGAACACGGCGTAGGCCGCGCTCGACCCCATCAGCGCCACCACCCCGACCATGTCCCACCGCCGCGCGAACCGCCGGGCCAGGCTCGTCCGGCGGGCCGCCGGGGTCGTCTTGACCGTGCCCGCCGCCGGGAGGGCAATGCTGTTGCCGTTGATGGTGATGTCGCCGATGGTGGTGCTGTTGTAGATGGCCTGCTGCATGGTCGTGTCCCCCGTGTCCCGTCCGCTTCAATGTCGTTGATGGGGGTATTATAGACCGGGAACCGGGGGGCGGGTGCGCCGGGCGTCACACGCCGCCTGTGAACTTTGTCACACGCAGGAACTCCGCCGGACGACGGCGAACCTATCGCCATGACACTTTCCGAAGCCCCAAACGGGCGGCCCATCCGTGTAGACCGGCGGTTCAGCGCCGGGTCCGTCTGCGCCAGCGCCCTCCTCCTGCTCGCCCTGTCTCCCCTGCGGCCCGCGCGGGCCGACGCCCCAGCCGCGCCCCCCACCAAACCGGCGGCCCACTTCCCGGCCCTGGCTCCCGATGCCTCGGGCCGCGTCGGGGCGGGGACGCCCTTGCAGAATGTCCACCGGATCGTCTGCCTCGGCGACAGCATCACGCAGTTCGGCGAAGGCCCGAACGGCTACGTCGGCCTGATGCGGGCTTATCTCGCTCAGGCGTACCCACAGAACGGCTTCGAGGTCGTCAACGCGGGCGTTTCGGGCAACACCTCGAACGACGAACTGGGCCGCTTCGACCGGGACGTGCTGCAAAAGAAGCCCGACCTGCTCACCGTCAGCGTCGGCGTCAACGACGTCTGGCACGGCTTCAATTCCAAGTCCCCGCAGGGCGGCGGGCCGGGCGGCGTCGCGCTCCCCGTCTACCGCGCCAACGTCGAGAAGATGGTGACGGAGGCTCAGGCGCGGGGCATCGAGGTCGTCCTGCTGTCCCCCACCGTCATCGGCGAGGACCTGAACGACCCGCGCAACGCCCTAGCGACGGGCTACCTCGCGGCCCTGCGGGACATCGCCCGCCGCCACAAGTGCCTGTTCATAGACATGCGCGGCCCCTTCCAGACGTATCTCGACCTGTACCGCACCACCGGCCACACCGACAACCTGCTGACCGGGGACGGCGTCCACATGAACGACTGGGGCAACCGCCTGATGGCCGCGACCATCCTGTCCGCCCTGCTGGCCCCCGCCCCCAAGGGCGTGACGCTGTTATAGAATAAGGAGACTCGGCCATGTCACAGGACGTAATCACAGACGCAGCGAAGACGATGAAGGCGATGATGCTGCCCCGGTTCGGGGGCTTTGATCAGTTCCGCCTGGAAGACGTCGCACGGCCCGCGCCGGGACCCGGCGAAGTTCTCGTCCGGATCGCCGGGACGAGCGTAAACCCGGTTGATGCCAAAGCCCGCGCCGGGGAACTGCTGCCGATGTTCCCGGCAGAGCGCCTGCCGCTGCTGCTCGGCTTCGACGCGAGCGGCGTCGTGGAAGAGGTGGGGGCGGGCGTCACGGACTGGCGGCCCGGAGATGCGGTCTACGGCTTCCCTGGGGCGGACCCCGGCACCACCATGCAGTTCAGCCGTGGCACTTTCGCGGAGTATGTCTGCCTCCGCACGGATGAAGTCGCCGCCGCCCCCCGGTCCATCCCGCTCGCCGAGGCGGGGGCGATCCCCCTGGCGGCGATGACGGCCTGGCACGGCCTGATGACGCAGGGCGAGATGCAGCGCGGCCAGCGCGTGCTGATCCAGGGGGGATCGGGCGGGGTCGGCCATTTCGCCGTCCAGTTCGCGCACCGACTCGGCGCGACCGTGTACGCGACCGCCTCGGGCCGGAACACGGAGTTCCTGCGGGAGCTGGGGGCGGACGTGGCGATCGACTACGGCACGGATCAGCTTGAAGAGCTTGCGGGCCAAATGGACCTGGTGTTCGACCTCGCACTCGGCAAGACCGAGGCGGCTTCCTGGGCCGCCCTGAAACCGGACGGGATGCTCGTCCTGGCGGCGGGGATGCCGGACCTCGCCCTGGCGCGTTCCCCCGGCCAGCGCGCCCGCTTCGCCATGGCACAGTCAACCCCCGAGGACCTGGGGCGCGTAGCCCAGATGCTGGACGACGGTCAGCTCCGCCTCACCCTCTCCGGGCGCTTCCCACTGGAGCAGGTCGGCGAGGCGCAGGCACAATTGGAGCGTGGCGGTTCCAGAGGCAAAGTGCTGGTGACCGTCTCCCAGGAGGCATGAGGCACGCGCAGATGCGTGGCTTCTGCCGCTCGGCGTTGAGGAAAGCTACCCCCGTCCCCCCGCTTGCGCGTCGGACAATTCCTCTTGCGAGGAGGGCCGGTTGCCCGGAAGGGTAGCCGTCGTCATTATAGCATATCGGTCAGGTGATGGCAGGCTCCATGCCAGAGGGCGGAGGGCTGAGATGAGATCGGGACGAGTGATTAAAATCACTCGCTCCTGTCGGACCTGTCCAGGGGACAGAAGAAGGAGAGGGCGCTGCCGTCCATGTCGCTCCCCTTGTCCCCTGGACAAATCCGGCGGCAGCGAGTGATTTCAATCACTCGGCCTGTCTCGGCCCCGCTTGGCCTGTCCGTTTCAGCCAGCCTCGACCACTGGCCCGTAGCTTCACCCAATGAGCCGTTGAAATGCAACCCAGACCCCGCCCCCGATGGCCCCTACTTCTCACCCTGCCCCTCTGCCTCGCCGCGCCCCTGCTGACGCCCCGCGACGCCCGTGCGGACGCCATTGACGACTTCGTCCAGGCCCAGATGGCGAAGCAGCACGTCCCCGGCGTCGCCGTCGGCGTGGTGGTGAAAGGGAAGTTCGTCAAGGAGAAGGGCTACGGGCAAGCCGATGTCGAGCGGAACGTGCCGGTCACGACGGACACGGTCTTCGAGATCGGCTCCGTCACCAAGCAGTTCACCGCGACGGCCATCATGATGCTGGTGGACCAGGGCAAGATCAGCCTGGACGACAAGATCAGCCGCTACCGGGACGGCCTGCCCGAAGCATGGCGGGCGGTGACGATCCGGCAGCTTCTGTCCCACACCTCAGGCATCCCCGATTATGAAGCCATCATGGGCTACAGCTCCTATCGTAATATCATGACCGCCGATCAGGTCATCGCGCTGGCCGCCGGCAAGCCCATGGACTTCGCGCCGGGCACGCGCTGGAACTACAGCAACACGGGCTACTTCCTGCTGACTTTGGCACTGGAAAAGATCACAAAGCAGCCCTATATCCAGTTCATCCAGGCCCGCATCCTCTCGCCGCTGGGCATGACCCACACCCGGTCCAGCGAGCCGCGCGACATCATCCCATTGCGGGCGGCGGGGTACGCTTACGAGGACGGGCATCTGGAGAACCGCGACGCGATCCAGCCGACGGCGACCGGCGGCGCGGCCATGCTGGTCTCCACACTAGGGGACATGGCGAAATGGGGGGCCGAAATCCTGACGCCCACTCTGCTGCACGAGAAGGACTACGACCTAATGTGGGCCGACACGCCGCTCGCCGACGGCACCCCGAGCGGCTACGGCTTCGGCTGGTTCGTCAGCCCCAAGCACGGACACCGCGCCCTGGAACACTCGGGCGGCACGGCGGGCTTCACCTGCGACATGCTCTGGCTCCTGGACGACCGGGCGGTCGTCATGGTCCTGACCAACGGCTACCAGTCCACGGCCCGCCCGACGCCGATCCTGGACTTCTGCGCCGACGCCTTCGTCCCCGGCCTGGCCTACCGGCCCATCCCCGACGCCAACCCGAAAGTCACCGCCGCCGTCAAGGATCTGGACGCCCACCGCACCGACCCGGACGTCTACGCCGCCCCCCTGACCGCCGCCTTCGCCGCCGCCCTCCGGCCCACCTGGGCGCAGGACCGCGCCTTCTTCCGCGCCCTCGGCCCGGCGCGCTCCGTCACCCTGGTCGGGCGCACCGGCACTGATGCCCGCCCCCAGTACCGCTACCGGGTGCGCTACGCCGATGCCACCTGGCTCCTCCTGGTCACGACGGACGGCGCGGGCAAGATCGCCGGCATTCAGGCGGACGAGGAGTAGCGGGCCGATGTCAAAGACGAACAGCGGGCTGCTCCTCATCGTCGCAGGCGTCGCCATGAACGTGGCCGGGCAGATGCTCGGCTCCGTGCAACTCCCCCTGCCCTGGGCACTCGCCTATCCGCTGACGGGGCTGCTGGTGTTTGCCTCGCTGGTCGTGGGCCTGTTCGGCGTCTTCCGCCTGTTCGTCGGCCAGTTCAGCCCGGAGAAGCGGGTCAAACCGGAAGAAGATCGCCCGCCCGCCGAAGGAGTCTGGCCGCCCGCGCCCAAGCCGCCGGGCGCGGCCTGAGAGCCACCGGCCATGAATGGCCGGCCTACTCCTGAGTGAAAACCCCTCCGGGGTTGGGGACTCGCTCGTCCTGTTCAAAGACCACGTCCGCGAGCTGCACGAGCTGACCCCCGCCGTGCAGTCCGCCTTGTTCCAGGAGGTCATGGCGGCGACGAACGCCCTCGTCAAAACCTGGAACCCCTGGAAGATGAACCACGCCTGCTACGGCAACGCCGAGGCGCACGTCCACTGGCACCTGTTCCCCCGCTACGAGAGCCTGCCCGACCACCGCAACAACCCCTGGCTCCACGCCGCCGAGTTCGGGGACCATCGGATAGACGCCCAGGCGGCGCGGGAACTGGCGCGGCGGGTGCGTGAAAACCTGGCGGCAACGGTGAGGGGCGGGGAGAGAGAGGGGAGGCAGGACGAGACGTAGACGAGTGAAGACGAGTGATTGAAATCACTCGCTCCTGTCGGACCTGTCCAGGGGACAGAAGAAGGAGAGGGCGCTGCCGTCCATGTCGCTCCCCTTGTCCCCTGGACAGGTCCGGCGGCAGCGAGTGATTTCAATCACTCGTCTGCTTTCCCTTCCCCTCTACCGGCCCGGACGGTGGGCGGCCTACTGCTGGCCGACCCAGTCCGGCTGGACGACCTCGTTCCAGCGGGCGCGGATGGCCTCCACCTGGGCGGGCGGCAGCGGGCCGGCGTCCAGCAGGCGGGCGTTCGCGCCCCAGCGGTCCGGGTTCTGCGTCCCGACGATGGCCGTCGCGACGGCGGGCTGGGCCAGGGTGAAGCGCAGGGCGACTCCCACGGCGTCCGGCCCGCCCAGGAAGTCGTAGGCGAGGGACTGGAGGCGCTTGAAGTACGGGTAGGCGTACTCGCTCTCGGGCATGGTCTCCTTGGTCCAGGCGGCGTTCGCGATGGGCCGCTTGGCGATGACGCCCATGCCCCGCTCCAGGGCCAGCGGCAGGGTCAGGGTGATGGTCTGCTGGTCGGCGATGTTCACCGAGGTCTGGAGCGTGTCGAAGGCTCCGCACTCGACCGCATAGCGGGCCGCCTCGCGGTCCCCGCTGTAGCCGATCAGGCGGGTCTTGCCGGCGTCCCGCGCCTCCAACAAGACGGCGATCACGTCCCCCTGCCGCAGCTTGTCCTCATCGCATGAGTGGAGCTGGATCAGGTCGATGCGGTCGGTCCCCAGCCGCTGGAGGCTACGGTCGATGCTGGCCCGCAGCATGTCCGGGTCCCAATCCTCGCCGGGCAGGCCGGAGGTGTGGCCGCACTTGGTGAACAGGTGGAAGGCGTCCCGGCGGTGCCCAACGGCTTGCCCGATCAGCTCCTCGCTGCCCGCGTAGCACTCCCCCGTGTCGATGACGTTCAGCCCGGCATCCAGGGCGCTCCCCAGCAGGCGCTCCACCGTCTCCAGTGCGGCGTTCTGAAAGCCGATCTCGGCCCCGCCGAAGCCGAGCGCGCTGACCTCCAGCCCGGTTTTTCCTAATGGTCGTCGTTCCATGCGTGTCTCCCGTCGTGAATAGGTAGTGCAGGCTTTGTACCCAAGGTGGGGGGAACCCACCGCACCTCCAGCCAATAGCGGCGCGGGTCAAAATACGCCTTCCGCCGCGCGGCGGGCTGGAGGGCGACCCAGTTGGCGAACCGGGTCGGCACCTGCACCTGGGCGGCATTAATGACGGCCCCGCCGCGCCCCGCCAGGTGTGCGGGCAGGTGTACGGGGAAGACGGCCCAGCCGGGACGGGACGGGCCGCCGTCCATCGGGCCGTAGGGGTTCGGCAGGGGCGGGTCGTCCGGCATCGCGAGGCCGGGGGGCAGGGAGGCGTGGTCGGTCGGCAGGCGCGAGTGCGGCCACAGAGTCAGATGCGGGAAGTGGACGGGGTCCGCCTGCATGGCCGCGAGGTCGTGCGCGCCGGTGTCGAACAGGATGGAATTCGCGTGGGTGTGGATGCCCGTGTGCCCGATGTCCACACGCAGGGCGCGCGCGATGACGAGCCGCCCCGGCGTCTGCGCGGCCGCTGGCCTGAGTGCCGACGTGAACAGGAGCAGGCACGGGAGGGAGAGGCAAAGCAGGAGCGGGCCGGGGGCGCGGCGTTTGTGCCGCGCCCCGCCGGGGAAGAACAAGACCGATGTTTTACGCACGTTAGGGACCCCTTCAATGGCCGTTGACCGGACCGACACACAAAGACTTGACGCCGAAAAACCCCCGCAGGTCCAGGCACCGGACTCGGAATCGCAGTTCATCCTCCAGAAAGTCCAGCCCGGCCTGCTCGGCCTGATGGACGGCTCGGTTTCCACCTTGGCCCCGATCTTCGCGGCGGCGGGCCTGACGCACAGCTCGCACAGCGCCTTCTTCGTCGGCCTGGCCGCCTCGGTGGGCGCGGGGATCAGCATGGGTCTGGCGGAAGCCCTGTCGGACGACGGCGAGGTGACGGGCCGGGGCAAGCCGATCACGCGCGGCCTGATCACGGGCCTTGCGACCACCTTGGGCGGGATGCTGCACACGCTGCCTTTTTTGATCCTGCACCTCGCCGTCGCCCTGCACCTGGCCTACGGGGTCGTCGTGGTGGAGCTGTTCGCCATCGCCTACATCCGCTTCCACTTCATGAAAAGCCCGCTGGTCCAGACCGTCGTCCAGGTCATCGTCGGCGGCGGCATCGTCTTCGCCATCGGCCTGTGGCTGGGTAAGATCGGGGCGGGGTAGCGCCTCAAGGATGGGCGGCAGGCCGGGGCCGCGCGGCCGCCGCTTTGACCATCGCGGCGATGCGCGGGTAGTCGCGGTTCGTCCCGAGCGGCATCGCAGGCATGCCTTCCAGCATCGCCCCCCACATTACCACCGTTTTCCCTTGCTTGTCGCGGTAGCGGATGTCCGCGCCTTTGGACAGAAGCGCGCTGACTATGTCCGAGTCGCCGCGCAGGACGGCGAGTTCCAGCACGGACCAGCGCGGGTTCATGTCATCCATGTGCCCCCAGTCCGGCGTCTTGATCTTGTGCGTCACGCCAAGGTAGTAGATCTGGGCCTTCTGCGAGAGGCCGAAGGCGGGGAGTAGCGCGTTCGGATCCGCGCCTTCCTCCAAGAGGCGCGTGACGTCGGGGAGGTCGTTCGTTTTCACCGCGTGTACCAGGTCGTTATCACGCTGCCGCGCCCGCCCGTCGTCCGGCCACAGCCGCCAGGTGACGACGCCAAGGATGGCGATAATCAGGAACGCGGCGGCGTACTGCTTTGCGGTGCGGGTCATTCCCGTGCCTTCTCCTGCCACTGGCGACGCGCTATGCCTTGCGCGCCCTCGCGCGGGCGGGCTTCGGGGCGGGCTTGCGGGCGGGGTGAACCGGGGCGGGCGCGGGGGTCGGCATGCTCAGGGACGGGACGGCGGCCCCGAAGGTCCGCAGGAGGCTGCCGACGACGGCCATGTCCGGGTAGCCGTCCGCCCGCACCACATACACCGTGTCCCCCGAGTGGATGGCGGCGGCGAAGCCGCGCGGCTGGTCAAAGCCGACGGTCACGACCTGACTCCCCTGGGTGATGTAGAGCAGGCGGTGGCCGCCCTCGGCCTCGAACGGGGCCTCGTAGAAGGCCAGGAAGTCGGTCGGCGCGGCCCCGGCCGCGTCGGCGGCGGGTTTGAACGAGACGACGTGCAGGTGGTGGATGTCTCTGAGCAGCGCGGTGAGCTGCCCGTCGCCCAGGAGGGCGAGGAACGGGTTGGAGGCCACCGCGTCCGCCACCGACCCTTTTTTGGGCGTGGCCGCGCCCGCCAGCAGGCCCTTGACCATGCCGAGCAGGTCCGAGTCCTTACCGTCCATTTCCATCTGCACGGCGGCACCGGGCGGGAGGGGGATGGGCAGGGGGGTGGAAGGGGCGGCACGGTCGGCGGTCATTCGCTTCCCGTCCCCGGTCTGCCCCAGCGAAGTCGGGAACTGGGCGCGGGCGGGCACGGCGAGGGAGAGTGAGAGGAGCAGCAGGGCGGGCATGGTTCGCATGGTGGTTTCCTTTGGGATGCGGATGGGATGCCGACGAGAAAGAGCCGCCCGGCGCTAAACCGCCGGTCTATACGGATGGGCCGCCCGCTTCGGGGCTTCGGACAGCATGATGCCCGGAGGGGGGATTAAAGAGGGCGGGGGAACCCCGCCCCTACGCGGCCCGGATGATGCCGCCAATGACAGCGTCCCTGTAGGGGCCGGGTTTCCCGGCCCTCCTTCCGGCATTGTCTTTCCCCGGCTTTGTCCCCTCTTCCACTTCCCCTCCCGAATCTCCTGCCGGAACCTTTCCATTCTCGGAGCGTCCGTGATATAATAAAACCATCACCAGACGGGCGGGCAGGGAGCCGCCCGCCTTAGAGGAGCTTCTATGAACAGCGACGGCATACAGAACATCATCGCGGGCGACACGGGCCAGGCCGAAAATATCAGGGCCGAAGACGGCGCGCTGACGCGCCGGCAGGTGCTGACGACGGCGGCCCGGACGGCGGGCGCGGGCCTGCTCCTGCTGCTGCCGATGGCCCGCGAGGCGGCCCACGCCGACCCGGCGGCACCTGCCCCGGCAGCACCTGCGGCCCCCGCAGCCCCGGCCACCCCGGCGGCCCCCGCGACCCCGGACCCCAAGGCCCCGGTCACCCCGGCGGCTCCCCCGGACACCTCCACCTGGACTTCGCTCGGCAAGGCCACGCTGTTCGTCAAGGGCCAGCCGCAGCGGACGGAACTGCCGAACGGCGACGTGCTGTATGTGACGCGGCTGACGGCGGACACGTTTGACGTCGTCTCGGCCAAATGCACCCACCGGGGCTGCGAGGTCGGCTACAACAAGGACGCCAGCCAGTTCGTCTGCCCCTGCCACGGGGCGGTCTTCGCCACCAGCGGCAAGAACGTCCACGGCACGACGCGCCGCCCCGACGAGCTGCTCCCCGCCCTGCCGTCCGTGCCGTCCGTCCAGAAGAAGGGCGAGGTGCTGGCGAACCTCAAGGCCGTCCCCGCCCCCGCGCTGATTCCGGGGCATTAATCGGGGCATTAGATTGGGCATTAGTCACTGACGGTTCGCGTCAGTCGAGGCCGCCGGGACGGGGTGGGACGAGTGATTGAAATCACTCGCTTCGCTCTGGACCTGTCCAGGGGACAGAAGAGGGGGCAGGAGGGGCGAGGCAGAGGAGGCCGGTCCTGTCCCTCTGCTCCGCTCCCTTGTCCCCTGGACAAATCCGGCGGCAGCGAGTGATTTCAATCACTCGGCCCACCCCCGCACTCGGCCTACCACGGCCCGTCTTGGTGGGTCAGGTCAACGCGGCGGCAGGTGGCGGCGGCGCAGGGCGCTGACGATGGCCGGGTCGGTGACGACGTAGGCGGGGAAGGTGCCCCAGGGGCGGCTGACGACCCAGGGGAAGGGGCACACGTCGGAGATGCCGATGAAGACGTCTATGTGGTTGCCGTGGACCCCGTAGCCGTCATCGGCGGCGAAGAAGTACCCGTCGTGGCGGACCCGCTTGCCGTCCGGCAGGGTCAAGAGGCAGCCCCGCGCGCTCGGGATGTAGAGGACGGTGCCGATGGGGATCTGCGCCTCGTCCACGGCGATGGTCCGGTAGGGCACCAGGTCGTAGTCGTCCACGCCTTCGCCGTAGGGGGTGTCGGACGGCTCGAAGCGGACGTAGGGGGCCTGCGTCATGGTCGGCCAGTAAGGCTTGCAGTCGGTCAGCTTGTGCGGACCGATGCCCGCGAAGGTGTAGACCCTGCCGTCCATCCGCACGGCACCCTCGACGGCGGCCCGGCAGAACGACTCGGGCGGCAGATGCAGGCCGCTCGGCTTCGGCCCGAGCGGCTTTTCGTCCGTGTCCAGGAGGGGGATGCCCGCCGCAGACTGGTAGCTCGGGGTCCAGTACCAGGTCGCCCACAGCGTCTCCGGGTTTGCCAGGGTGCGCGGCGCGGGCAGGTCGAACCCCTCCTGCGCCTGGAGCCGCTGCCGGTCACGGGCCGCGCGGAAGGCCCGGAGGCCGAAGGCGGCCCCGACGGTAACCAGGAGGCTCAGGGCCAGCAGGCCCGCCGTCCGCCACTGTGTTCTCTGCCGGGGCGACTGTGGCCGGATTGATCTTCGTGCGGTCATCTGGAGAGGATATACCCGTTCCTGGAGGACCCCCACCCCCCGCCCCTGCCCTTCACCCCGCTACGGAGGCCCTGCGACTAGGGGCCGCAAGCGGGAGAGGGAAGCATGAGGGAAAGAAGCCGAACGATTCCCGTTCCTCCTCTGCCTCCAAATCTGACTCCCCTCTCCCGCTTGCGGGGGAGGGGCGGGGGGTGGGGGGTCCTACCGCCCCCACGGCACCAGGAACGGCGTCCCGCTCGCCTCGTAGGCCGCGTACTCCTCCCCATACCTTTCGCGCAGGCGGGTGGCCTCGTGGCGGGAGGCGGGCCAGGTGTAGAGGGTGATGAGGACGTTAAACAGCAGCAGCCGGGCGGTCATCCGGGGCATCAGCCAGAAGATGGGCAGTATCCAGAAGTTCAGGGCGTGCCGGCTCTGGCGGAACGGCCCGCCCGTCTTCAAGCGGCCCGCGTCGTCCGCCCCCGGCCCCTGCGCTTCGGGCGCGTCGGGGACATCGGCCTCACCCCGCAGCAGGGCGGCCAGGCTGTGGAAGCCGGCGAACCGGCGGAACTCGATCTGCCGGACGCCGCCCACCATCTGCCCCAGGGCGAACGCCTGCCCCAGCCGCAGCAGGCCCGCGACCGGGCCGGAGGCGCGGTACAGCTCGCGGTCGGGCAGCCGAGCCGCGTAAGCCCCCAATGCGCCGAAGGAGAGCAGGGCGAAGGCCTGATAGAACAGGCGGTACAGGCCGTTCCGCCGACGCTCCCCCAGCAGCCGGGCGGCGGCCTCCTTCGCCGGACGGCACGCCAGCAGGCTGTGCCCTCCCAAAAACAGCGCGGTCGCCGCCGCCAGTCGCCAGAGCGATTTCCCCAAACGTCTTCTCCAAACGTCTTCTCTTGCCAGGCCGCTTCTCACGGCACGGCTTTGATCGCCTTCACCGCCTCTTTTACCCATTCCAGGTTCACATCGCCCTGCTCGATGCTCGGCGGGATGGCGTAGCCTTCCGTCCAGCCGTTCCAGGTGTCTATGGACAGGCCATCGGTCTGGTAGCGCAGGGCGAGGGCCTCCTGACGCTGCCGCCAGGACGCACTGAAGCCGTAGACGGGCAGGCCGGGGAAGACGAGGTGGGCGTCATAGCCGGGCAGGACCGGCGCGATCAGCGGGATGCCGGAGTCGGCCCAGTGCCGCAGGACCGACTCGGCGTGCTGCCGGCGCTCCTCCTCGGTGATCGCGCCCTGGTCGGCCTTGTAGGTGACACCCTGGGCGGTGATGTTGTACGGGTTGATCGCCAGGACGCTGGCCTGATGCCGCAGCGCCTCGGGGTCCGGCCCGGCCTCGGGGCCGTAGGCGGAGAGGGGCACCGGGTCGAGGAGGAAGCCGACATCATACCCCGTCTCCTGCTTCAGACGGGCGGCGGCGGTGCCGAAACCCTGGGCGAAAGTTTCGGGAGCGATTGCGCCGCCGTGGATGGTTTCGAGGAGCCACAGGGCGTGGCGGGGCCGTCCGTCCCGGTCGGTGACGCGCAGCCAGTTCGGCTCGTCCCCGAAGTTTTTGAGCAGCCACCCGGCCCGCTGGGCCAGCGGGTCAAGGTTTGCGGGGAAGTCGGCATAGAACGGGAAGCGCGGGCCGACCTCCAGCATGGGCGCGACCAGCAGCCCGTGCGCCCGCGCCAGGGCGAAGAAGTGGCGGGCCAGCGCGACCTGCTCCGCCTCGGCGTAGGGTCCGGGTTTGGTGTCGCCCGGCCAGCGCGTCCGGGAGAAGAGCCAGGCGGGCGCGGAGGAGTCCGTCTCGCCGTCGTGCCCCCAGTAGGAGAGCTTGACCGTGTTCAGCCCCGCCGAGGCCAGGAGCGCCAGTTGCCCGTCCATGTCGCCGTCCCCGGCCGGCGGCTTGACCGCCGCCGCCGGGTGCCGGGTGTAGAGAGCCGGGGTTGGGCGGCCCCGCGAAGAACAGGGCGCTCAGGAGGCGCTCGCCGTGGTGCAGGGGGTTCGCGATGCGGCCCCAGACGGGCTTTGCTACGGGCGGCGGAACAGGAGCCGGAGCGGCGACGGCGGGCCGCAGGCCGAGCATCAGGCCGAGCATCAGGAGAGTACAGGCCAGGGCGAGTGCGAGGCGTCGGGTGCGAGAGGCGCGGGGGGTTCGTTTTGACATTTTTTCATCGCATGATTTCTGCGGTCTTCCCGCTCCCCCTGCCGACAGTTCGTTTTCGCAGATTTCGTTGTTGTGATCGCACGGCCTCTTCCGCCGTGTGCGCGGATGGCATTTCAGTTGTCTACCATTATACCCGATGGGAATGGATATTTGGCCGTCCGCCCGGTGGGAAGCGTCCAGGTGCGAGGCGGTGCGCTTGCCACGGGGCCGGGTGGAGTCCTATCTGAACCGCGCCAACGCTTCCCCGGCGGCTTTCTTCACAGGGTCGGTCCCGTAAGCCGCCGCCTGCTGAAACGCCGCCTTCACCTGCTGGGCGTCGGCGACCTTCAGGCGGGCCTTGGCGCCGAGGTTCTGCCAGCCGTAGCCGTAGTAGTAGTTCGTCAGCGGCGAGTCCGGGCATAGCCGCCGGGCCGCGTCGAACTCCCCCATCGCCTTGTCGTACTGTGAGCCGGAGAAGGTGGCGCACAGGCCCAGCGCGACGTGCGCCGCCGCCTGGAGGTCCGCCGCAGGGGTTCCGGGGGGCAGGGCGAGGCTCATGCCGGGGCGGTCCGACTCGGGCACCCGGATCACCGCCTTGCGGTAGATGACGGCGGCCTCCGCCCCCTGGCCGGTCTGACTGAGCAGCAGGGCGTACTTCATCCAGGCGACCTCCGCCCCCCCGCCGGGGCAGACGCGGATGTCCGGGTTGAACTGCCCATGGAGGGGGATGTCGTTCTGGATGGGGGTGGTGAAGGGCGGCCCGTAGATGCCGCCCCGGTAGGCGGCGATGGCCTCCGCGCCCCGCCCCTGGCCGGTCAGCGCCTCGGCGAGTTCATAGTAAGTGCTTGGCGACGGGCAGGTGTCAAGGCTCTCCCGGAAGGCGGCCTCGGCGGCGGTGTAGTCGCCGTCGCGGAGGGCCTTCGCCCCGGCGTGTTCCAGTTCGTTGATCTTCGCGAGGACTGCGGCGGAGTGTGCCTTCTGCTCAGGCGTGAGGGAGGAGCGGTGTATGTCATGGCTGGCCCGGAAGAAGTAATCTAGAGCCGCCCGCAATGCTTGCGGCGAAGGGGTGCTTGGTGTCGGACTTGCCTGAGCAGTACCTGTTTGGGCTGTGTTCGTTTGAGCCACACACGGCGAGGCTGTGATGGTCAGTGCGAGAAGAAGAATGGCTGGTTTCATCGGCTTGGGTTCCTAAACGAAGTCGCTCCCGGCCCGTCACGCCGGCTTGTTGAGGCGGTTCAGCGTCTTCCGGGCGGCCTCCTTGACATCCGCCCGGCCCATCAGGATCGCCTTCTTCAGCGACGCTTTGGCCTGCTGCCCGCTGCCGAACTCCAGGCGCTCCTTCGGGTTCAGCTTCTCCCAGCCGAAGCCGTAGTAGTAGTTCGCCAGGTCCGCGTCCGGCGCGAGCCGCAGCGCCTTGCTGAACTCGGCCATCATCTCCTTGTATTGGCCCTCCCCCGCCCAATCGTCCCCCGCGTCGTACATCACGCCCTGGGCGATGTGGAGGGCCACCGCCAGCGCGACCGGCTCCGGTGTGTCGGGCGCGAAGTGGCTGTTCGCCCGCAGGAGGTCCTTCTCGGGGAATTGAGCTATCGCCTGGTTGTAGACGGTGGCGGCCTGTCCCCATTGGCCCGACTTGAGCAGCAGCAGGGCATAGGGGAAAAGAACGCGCGGGTATTGAGCCTGCTCATCCACCACCATCACGCGGTAGGCATGGAGAGCTTCCTGGTTTTTCCCCTGCGCGTCCAGCGCCGCCGCCAGCACTTCTTCGCCCACATCGCTGTCGTGACCTCGGGACAGCGCCTCCCGTGCCTCCGTCTCTGCCTGGGCGTAACGGCCCGCGTGCAGCGAGGCGGCGGCATCGTGAACCACTTGTGCGGTCTTCTCCAGGAACGCCTGCCGTTCGGGCGTGATCTGTACGGGGTTGGCAGGCTGGGCCAGGGCGGCGGGAGCGGCGCTCAGGCAGAAGGCCAGAGCCGCATAGAGTGTTTGTATTTTCATGGTGTGTCTCTGATCTCTCCCATGGGCGGCGAAGAAGGCGGCGGGGGACGACGATGTCCAGTACCACGACTATAGCACAGACACCGAAAAAGCGCAAGGAGGGCGGCGACAGGACGGCCCCCCCGCCCCCAATTCTGGGGGTGCATGAGAAGGAGGGAGAGCCGGGGGAGAGGGGGGCGCGGATCTAGGAAAGAGGGCGCGGATCTAGGAAAGAGGGCGCGGCAAGACAAGAGGGCGCGGCAAGACAAGAGGGCGCGGCAAGCGGCGCCCCTACGAGGCTTGGACAATGCATCCGGAGCCGCAGCGGGGGAGGGTCAGAAGCCTTTGTTCACGTCCATGCGGAAGGTGCCGGTCAGGGTGCTGGGCGTGTCCTTGGTTTTGCGGGACCAGTTCGTCACCTCGCCGTTGAAGGCGATCGAGTCGGCGTCGTCCATTTTGCAGGTGAAGGTCATCTTGAAGGTCTGGCCGGGGACCGTCGTGCCGTCCACGCGCAGCTCGGGGCGGCCGAGCATCAGGGCGATGCTCTCGTGGGGCGTGATGTCGCCTTTGAAGCCGGCCAGCCAGCGTTCCAGGCCGGAACGGTCCGCGCGGTCGTCCGTGTGTTCGTACTGGAGGTTCCAGGCGAGGGTGCGGGTCAGAGCGCCGTCGGCCTCGTAGTGCGACAGGACGGAGTCATGGACCGAGCCGTCGGGCTGCTCCGACTGGTTGAGGTAGTGGTAGCCCAGGGTGACGTGATGCAGGTGCATCCCGACCGTGTAGTCGCGGACGTCGGCGAGGCGGCCTCCTAATGTCTGCGTGCGGGACTTGTAATAAAGGCTGTAGTGCAGCCAGTCGCCCGGCGCGATGCTGGCGACGCGGACGGCGCGGCTGACGAGGGTGGAGCGGGCCTTGTCCCAGCCCGATTCCGCCCCGGCGTACTGCAAAGTGACGTGGGCGTCCGGCAGGTCCGACTCGAAACACAGGGCGCGCGTGTCGCTCTGCATCTTCCCCTGGGACACGGCCTGGGCGAGACTGATGACCGCCTTGGAATTCCGCAGGCCGCGCAGGCGCAGGGCGTCCAGGGTGGCCGTCATGTCCCGCTTCTCACCCCGATCCGCTCCCCCGCTTGATGCCCCGGCGGCGGCGCTCTGGGCGTTGACGCCGTCCCAGTGCCCTGCCAGCGTCAGGCCCTTCGACGCGCGCCAGTCCATCTCCAGATGCTCGGTCGTCCGGGCCGTCCGGCTGCCGTCCTTGGCGGTCGCGCCGGCCTGGAGGAACGAGGCTTTCAGCCCCAGACCCTTCACCTGCCGGTCGATGTCCACGCCCATCGCCTGGTCGGTCGCCTTCGCGCCCGCTTTATCGCCGCCGTCCAGGAGGCTGTTCGAGCCGAAGTGTGCGGCGACGTGCGTCCCTTTGATCTGGTCGGCGAAGGCGTAGGCGAGGTGCTGCTCGGCCCGGCCCTTCGTGTCCCCGATCAGGCTGGCTTCGGCGGAAAGTGTCAGCCCCTTGCCGCCGTCCATCCCGAGCTTCAGGTGGTCCGTGGTGGTCGTCAGGGCCTGTGCGTCGCCCTGGGTCGGTCTGGCGTTCAGGGCGTCCCGGCTGGCCTCGAACTGGAATCCGTGGCCGAAGGTGCGGCCCAGGGACAAGGTCTGCTGGGTGGTTTTGAGGTGGGTGACGGCGTTGTCGTTCTCCTTGAAGGCCGCGCCGAGGGTGCCGTGGGCGTCCGCGCGGGTCAGCCCGAAGCCGAGATCGTTCTGCCCGCGCAGGGCGGCGAGCTGCCCCGCCACGGCGGCCGTCAGGTCTGAGGCCAGGCCCAGGGAGGGGGCCGCGCCTTTGAGCGCGTCGGCCGCGCCGAAGTCTTTGCCGACGGACTGGTAGTGGGCGTCCAGCTTCCAGCCCTTGTTTTCAAACGCCAAAGCCTGCGAGACGACCGAGGAGGCTTTGGCTTTGCCGTCGCCGCCCGGCCCGTTCGCGAGGTACATCAGGCCGTTCAGGTGGAGGGCGTCGTGGCCGAAGGCGAGGGCGTTGGAAAAGCCGTAGGTGGCGGCGCGGGGCGCGGCGGCCGTCTTCGTGTCGGCGGCGGGCGAGGCGGCGGCGAGGTTGTAGAGGAAAGAGACGCCGCTGCCGTGGCCGAACTGGACGTTCACCGGGAGCAGAAGGGGGGCGGTCGGGGCAGAGGCCGTGGTAAAGCTATGGGCCAGGGGGACGGCGGGGCCGTCCGCGTGGGCGGGGGCGGCGGCCAGGCAGAGCCAGCCGAGGGCGACCCCGAGCCGTCGGGGTGTTTTCGTGGTGCTGCTGGTTTTTCCCCTGCTTGAAAGAGCCATAGGTTTCCGGGCCATTCCCCATTCTCGGCGGCGAAGCACTCTTACTGTACCCGATTCATACGAAATCGGTCCTACGAAATCGGGTGCGTTGGCTATGGAGACAAGAAGGGCGTGGGAAAGTTTCAGGAGTTTTGGGGTGTCCCGTCATGTGCCCACGACGGGACCGGACCACGACGGGACCGGACCACGACGGGACCGGACCACGACGGGACCGGCGCGTTGATTAGGCCCGCAAGAACCCGGCCCTGAAGGGCCGGTCTAAGGTTTCATTGGGGTATTCCCGGCTCCGCCGGTGGGCCGCCCCTTCGGGGCTGAGGACAGGAGGGCAGAAAAGAGGTCACGGCGGGGGAAAGAGGTCGCGGCAAGCGGCGCCCTACGAGGCCTGAACGATGCCGTCCGAAGCCCCGAAGGGGCGGCCCATCCGTGTAGACCGGCGGTTCAACGCCGGGTCATCGGGACTTTTCTGCCTTCTTCCGCCTGCCGGCGATCACGCCCCCCAGGCCCAAGGCCAGGAGCAGGGAGAAAGAGACCGTCGTGGACGCCTCGGGGACGGGGGCACCCACCTGAACGCTGAACGCGCCCTGAGTGGCGGTCTGGTTGGTGTAGGGCTGGCTGTTGAAACTGTTGAGGTGCGGACCCGTCTCGCCGATGGAGTTAAAGCTCCATGCGCCCGCCTCGTTACCCGTCTCCACCTCGTACAGAAAGTAGGAGGCCCCGGCCGTCAGCAGCGGATGGCTTGTCGAGGTGATGAGGAGACTGGAGGAGGACACCCCGAATATCGGGAGGTTTGTGATCGTAAAGCTTTCCAGAATCGCGCCCGGCACCCCGCCGGAAGCATTCGCCAGGAACAGATGGGCGTCGTTGGTCCCGCTGTAATGCTGGAGCGCGATGTTGATGGTGCTGAGATTGCCGCTGGCGGAGGCGGTGAAGCCCTCGCCCTGGCTGTCGGTGCCGTTAGAGGCGGCGAGAGGGTTTGTCGGGCCATACGATAAATAGGCGGAGGTGCCGAACGTGTTACCCGGCCCGAAGTTGCTGAACACCGTGGTCTGGGCGAGGGCGGCTGGGGCGGACAGGGCGAGGGCCAGGCCTGCCAGTGCCAGCCCGAGGCCGGCCTTGTGGAGAGTGGACATGTTGACATTTCCTTTCGGACGAAGAGGAACCGAGTCAAGGCGGGATCGCCTGCGGCGGGGGGAGTGCGGGACGCCACACAATACTCCCATGCACAAACCATGCCAAACAGGCATTTTGGCGGGGCGGCGTGAATAGGACCTTCCGCGTGTAATGGGGGGGGCGCGGAAAAACAGAAAACTTTTTTGGGAACATAACTGACATTTTTATCGTCTGTTGTGGGGAGACGGGAACTTTACTGTCCGAATAAACGCTATTTTTTGCGTTCTTGCGCCATTTTAGGGACAAATCAATGTGCAACTTGATGGACACGCGCGACACACCGGTCATGGATGCTCCCGCCCCGACTCCCCCGTCCCCTGTCCCGCGCCAGGCCAAACGGCCGGGCGCGATGACGAGTGAGACCGACATCCACGTCCTGCTCCGCCACCACGCCGAGACGCGGTGCGGGCGCAGCCGGGAGGCGATCATCGCCCACTACCAGGGGCTGGTGCGGTCGCTGGCCGTGCGCTTCCTGTCCCGCTCCGAGTCGCTGGACGATCTGGTTCAGGTCGGCTCCATCGGCCTGATCCGGGCGGTGGACCGCTACGACCCCGCGCGCGGCCTGCCGTTCCCGGCCTACGCCGCGCCGTCGATCCTGGGGGAGATCAAGCACCACTTCCGGGACCGGACTTGGTCGGTGAAGGTGCCGCGCTCGCTCCAGGAGCGCCTGCTGGCCGCCCGGAAGGCGGACGCCGCGCTGACCGCGCGCCTGGGCCGGAGGCCGACGGTGGCGGAGGTCGCGGGGGAGCTGAACCTGGCCGAGGAGGACGTCCTGGAGGCGATGGAGACGGGCCGCAAGACGCGCGCCGACTCGCTGGACCGGCCCCTGGAGGGGGAGGGGGGCGAGGACGGGCTGACCCTGATGGACCAGGTGGGGTCGTGGGACTCGGACATGCACGCCTGGGAGGCGTACACGGACCTGGTCCGGGCGGTGTCGTGCCTGAACCCGCGCGAGCAGGAGATCCTGCGCCTGCGCTTCTGGGAGGACCAGTCGCAGACGCAGGTGGCGGAGCAGCTGGGCCTGTCGCAGATGCACGTCTCGCGCCTCCAGGCCCGCGCCCTGTGCCGGCTGAAGGGGATACTGGCCGACGAGGCGGGGCGGTGGTGAACCGTCTCCTACGGGTTGACGGTGAAGGGGCGTGATGAATCACGCCCTTCTTTCTGCCCCCCTTCCGGCATGGGAGAACAGGGCGCAGAGGGGAGAACAGGGCGCGATGAATCGCGCCCCTACGCAAGAAGGGCGCACACGCAGGTGCGCCCCTACCGCGTCAAAGTCACCTTAGACAGCCCGCGCGGGCTGTCGGGGTCCAGGCCCTTCTTCAGAGACAGGTAGTAGGTGAAGAGCTGGCCGGCGATGATGTAGACCAGCGGGCTGACCCACTCGGCGACGGCGGGGATGCGGACGGCGGTCTCGCTGCCGGCGAGGAAGGCGGCGTCGTGGGCGAAGCAGATCAGGGCCGGATGCTGGGCGCGCAGGGTCTCGGCCAGCTTCGCCATCGGGGCGAAGGCTTTGCCGTCGGGGGCGAACAGGAGGCAGGGGAAGCCGGAGACGACCTGGGTGATCGGGCCGTGCTGGAAGTCGGCGGCGGAGTAGGCCTGGGCGGACAGGGCGCAGGTCTCGGTCAGCTTCAGGGCAAGCTCGGCGGCCGTCGCGTGGTTGTAGCCCCGGCCCAGGATGATGCACTGGTCCATGTCGGCATACTTGTCCACGAGGTGCCGGATGGCGTCGTCGGACCCCAGGGCCTGCTCCATCGAGTCGGCGGCCCGGCGCAGGTGTTCCAGCCGCTCCGGGTGGGACTCGTCCAGGGCCGTCGAGAGCAGGGCCAGCAGGGCGAGCGACCCGGTGTAGGTCTTGGTGGCGGCGACGCTTAACTCTTCGCCGGTGCCGATGGAGAGCGGGAACTCGGCGGCCTGGGCCAGAACCGAGCTGGGGTCGTTGGTGATGGAGGCGGTCAGCGCGCCGGACTCGCGCGCCCTTTTGACCACCTCCAGGACGTCCGGCGCGGCCCCCGACTGCGAGATTCCCAGCACCAGCGCGTTCTCGCCCAGACGCGGCAAAGCCCCGTAGAGCGTGAAGACGGAGGGCGCGGCCAGGGCGACCGGGATGCCGTGCTGGATCTCCAGGACGTACTTGCCGTAGAGGGCGGCGTTGTCCGAGGTCCCGCGCGCGGCGACATAGGCGAAGGCGATCTGGCGGCGCTTGATCTCGGCGGCCAGGGCCTCGACGTGGTGGAACTGTTCGCCGATGATGTTCCGGACGACTTCGGGCTGCTGCCGGATCTCGTCGAGCATGTGCGACATGGCATTACCTCTCAGTTTGGGGTGGTGGCGGCGGCGTGGCGCGGGAGACGCGCCCGCAGGGCGTCCAGCAGGGCGGGTGGGGCGGGGCGGCCTTCGTAGACGATGCCCAGGGGGACGTGGGGCTTGGCGATCCCGTGGAAGTCCGAGCCGCCGGTCACCAGCAGGCCCAGCCCGGCGGCGAGGGCCAGGAAGCGCTCGGTGTCGGCGGGGGTGTGCTGGGAGTAGTACGCCTCGATGCCGTCCAGCCCGTCGCCTTGGGCGAGACTCGTCACCCGGCCCGCCAGGGCAGCCTCGTCCAGAGGGACCAGGCCGGGGTGGGCCATGACGGCGACGCCTCCAGCCGCATGGATGAGGGCAATGGCGTCATGCGGGGTCAGGACCTCTTTGGGCAGATAGAGCGGCTTGCCGGTGGACAGATACTTCTCGAATGCCTCGGCGACGGTCCCGACGATGCCCTTCTTGATGAGGGCGCGGGCGAAGTGGGGCCGGGCGATCACCTGGGCGTCCTCGCCGGCCTCGGCCCGGACGTCGTCCATGGTGACGGGCAGGCCGAGTTCGGACATCTTTTCGGCCATCTGCGCGTTGCGGGCGGCCCGGCTCCGGCGCAGCTCGATCAAGGTGTCGGCCAGCGCGGCGTCTTCGGGGTCGAAGCCGTAGCCCAGCAGGTGAAAGCGCCCGCCGTCATCTTCCACGGACAGCTCGACGCCCGGCAGGAGGTCCAGGCCGACTTCCCGCGCCGCCGCCCGCGCCTCGGCCAAGCCGCCCAAGGTGTCGTGGTCGGTGACGGCCAGGGCGGTCAGGCCCAGGCCGTGCGCCTTTTCCACCAGTTCGGTCGGCGAGAGGCTGCCGTCCGAGGCGGTCGTGTGGGCGTGGAGGTCGATGCCGGCGTCCGGCCCGGTGCCAAGCGTGTTTGGCGGCGTAGTCATGCCGCCATTATAGCCGCTCGGGGAAATGAAGTCAAGAAAGCGGGCCTACGCGGCCGGCGTGAACCCACCCCGGCGCAAGCGCCGACCCTCCCGCCCCTGCTCGCAGGGCCTCGGCAGCGGGTACAACGGGAGGGTGGGGTGGGAAGGTGGTTGGGGGGTTTGGTGAGATGATTGGGGGGTGGGGCGGTTAAGGGGTGGGTTCACGCCAGCCGCCCCAGCACTTCCTCCCAGCGGGCGCTATCGAAGCGCACCTGCCAGGCGAAGGGCCGGCCCTTGCGGTCGTAATAGACGGCCATCGCCGACTTCGCCACATGGCGCGGCTCGGTCGCCAGCAGTTCCCCGCAAGGCCCGCGTCCCGCACATAGGCGACCGCGTGCTTGCCGCTCATGCGCCAGGCCCGCCCGCCCTCGCCGGTGAAGTAGGCGGCAGGAGTCTCGGCCACGGCGCGGGCCGGGGCGGGTGCCTTGGCCGGGGCCTTGAGGGGCGGCTTGGGCGTCGCGGGCGGCTTGACGGCCACGGGCGGCTTGGCGGGCGGGGCCGCCTTCACGGGGGCGGGCGCTTTGACGGCGGCGGGCGCTTTGACGGCGGCGGGGCGCTTGGCGGGCGCGGGGGCCGGCATGTCGGAAAAGAGGTCAAGGACGGCGGGCCTCTCGGCGGTCTTGATCTCGGCGGTCTTGATCTCGGCGGTCGTCTTGGCGGGCGGCGTCTTTCTCATGGGCGGTGTCCTCGGAAGCGGGTTTGCCGATTCGCGTTCGGCTTCGGGTTCGTTTTGGCATTTTTCGGCGCGCGCAGCAGGGCGGGCAGGTCGGCGGCGGGGAAGGCCAGCCAGATCTGCACCCCCGCCCACTCGGGCCGCAGGGAGTAGGACGCTTCCGCCCCGGCCTCCGCCGTGACCGAATCCCCCGTGACGACGGGGCCGCCGGGGAGGGCGGCCAGCCGCGTCCGCAGATACCGGCACAGGTCGGGCGCGTCCGGCCCGACGACGCGGAACCGGGCGGAGACGGCGCGGGCGGGCGGCGTCGCCAGGGCGGTCTTCTTCTGGGCGGCAAGCTCCGCGCGCCAGGCCCGCTCGAACAGCCGCGCCCGGTCATTGCCCCGGCCCGCCGCGAGGGGGACGTCGAAGCGCAGCTCGCAGGTGGCGTCCGGCGGCCGGGAGGCGTCTGAGGCTAGGGTCTGGTCCAGGGTGTCCGGCATGGCACCATTATAGCAAACAAATGTTTGCCCTGTCAAGCGGGAGTTTCGGGGCGTTTTGGGGGGTGGCGGCGGGGGCATGAGCGAGGGCGGCGGGGGGGGGCAGGACGACGAGAGGTGAGGACGAGTGAGGACGAGTGAATGAATTCACTCGCTGCCGCCGGACCTGTCCAGGGGACAGAGGAAAGAGTGGACAAGAAGGCGCGAGGGGACAAGCAACGGCAGCCCACCCCTGCCTGACCCGCTTCACTGTCCCCTGGACAGGTCCGAGAGGAGCGAGTGATTTCAATCACTCGTCCTTACCCGCTCGTCCTTACCCGCTCGTCCTCACCCGCTGCTCACCTCTCGTCGTCCTCCGGCGAGGGTTCCCACTCCTTCCACAGATCGCCCGCCGCATGGTGGCTCTCCTGATTCTGGACATAGGCCCGCACGCGCGGGACGTCGGCAGGGCTGACGGTGGTTCCGTCGTAGCCCTCCTGCCACTTCAGGAACAGCGTCACGGGGAGGAGGCCGTTCGCATAGCGGGCGGAGACGCCTTTGGCCTGTTTCACCGCCTGCGCCGGGGCGAGCGTACTCGGCATCTCCAGGAGCAGATGCACATGGTCGGGCATCCCGCCCAGGGCGAGTACGGTACACCCCATCTGGCGGCACTCGTGATGGATGCAGCCGTAAACCAGCGGCTTCCACTCCGGGACTAATACGTCTTCACGCCTCTTCGTGGCCCAAACGAAGTGTGAATAGAGTTGCGTCCTGCTTCGCGGCATTTGTTCCCCCTCCTTAGGAGTCAAGCCAGGTCAAGCGATGTCAGGCGGGCATCAGGACGAGTGAATGAATTCACTCGCTATGTGCGGACCTGTCCAGGGGACAGAAGACCCGTCCCCGACCACCTATTCCCTTGTCCCCTGGACAAATCCTGCGTCAGCGAGTGAATTCATTCACTCGTTCGTTCCCTTGCTCGTTCATTCCCTTGCCGGTTCATTCCCCTCCCCTCTCACCGCACCCGCACCGTGACCACCATTGGCGGGGCGGATGCGGGGAAGGTGAGGGTGCGCGTCACCGTCCGGCCCCGCGCGTCCGTCACGGTGACGCGGTAGTCGCCGTAGAAGACGCGGCAGGTCAGGGACCCGCGCGCGTCGGCCTTCCCCGTGTCATCTGTCCACCACTGTTTGTGGATCAGGCCCAGCAGGCGCGTGTAAGCGGGCTTGGGGGTCATGTCCTTCCGCACCAGGCCCGCCGGGGCACCCTGCCAGGCGTTCCGGTCGCTGAAGTCCCACCAGGTGATCGCGCGGACGGACGGGTGGCTGAACAGGACGCTGTAGAACTGCGCGACATAGTCGGCCTGCTTCGCCTCGCCTGCGGGCGTCGTGTCCCAGCCGGTCAGGGTGGCGTTGGTCGGGTTGTCCCGGCGCGGGCCGCTGAGGACGGTGGTTTCGGTGAAGTGGAGGGGGCGGCCGAACTGGGCGAAGGTCTGGCAGACGGCCCAGACCTTGGTGAGCGGCCACTCGCCGGTGTGCATGTGCGACTGGAGGCCGACGACGTCGGGCAGCTTGCCGTCCTTCTGGAGCTTGGTGAGCAGGGCGACGTTGCTCTCGCCGGTGTCGTAGTCGTTGTAGAGGAACGTCTCCGGCAGGCCCCGCCCCGCGTCGCGCGCCCAGCCCAGGGCGGTTTCGACGACGGGGGCGGGTCCGTCGCGCTTGATCCAGTTGGCCTCGCCGTTCGGGGGCGTGTGGCCCGCCGCGCCGTTGGCCTCATTCAGCACGTCCCAGACGTGGATGGTGTCTTTGTACCGGGGGACCAGGTCAAGAACGCGGGCGTGGAGCAGGGGGATGGCGGCCTCCGGGTCGGTCGGTGCCCAGCCGGGCCAGACCTCGTGCCAGACCAGCGGGTGGCCCTTGACGACGACGCCATGGGCGACGCTCCACGTTGCCAGCGTTTGCAGGCGGGCGTAGTCGGGTTTGCCCTGGGCGCTTTCAAACGCGCCCCAGTAGAAGGGCAGGGTGGCGTAGTTGAGCAGGCCGGTGAACTCGGCCTGGTACGCGCGCTGGGCCGGCGAGGCATCGGCGGGGTCCAGGCCGAAGAAGTTGCAGCCGAACAGGAAGGCGTGGCGCGTCTGGGCCAGATGGATGGATACGCCCGGCACGGGTTTCCCCTGGGCGTCCACGACCCGGACGGTCAGTGTCCCCTTGCGGTACTTCTCGATGCGCGCCTTGATGGCGGCGGGCTGGAGGGCGGCCTGGGCGGCGGCGATGGCGGGGTCCAGGCCCTCGTCGGTGACACTGATCTGCATCAGGTCCACGGTCCCCGCCGACTGGCCCATCTGGAGGTGGGCGTTCAGGCCGTAGCCGGGGGCGACGCCGCTGATGGAATAGGTCTGCCACTGCGGGGTCAGGGTGAAGGTCTGCACGGCGGCCGGGTCATAGGGGGGGCCGTTGCGCTCGACGGTGGCGCGCAGCGGGTTGCGGGTGGCCGAGCGCGCCCAGAAGGTCAGGCGGACGCGGTGGCCTTCGGGGATGACGGCGGGGATGTCTCGGGTGATCTGGACGAGGTAGAACGGGTCGGACGGCGTCTTGACGGTGACGCGCAGCAGGGGCGGGTCGCCGTCGGTGAGCGGGACGGTCGAGAGCGCGGCGTCGCCGGGGCGGGGGGCGCTGAGGGACCATTCGCCCGGCGCGAGCAGGTCCCCCGAAGCGGGCGGGGCGGCGGGCGCGGCGTAGGCGGGGAGTGTGCGGGAGAAGAACGGGAGGAGCAGGAGGAGAAGGCTGAGAAGGCGGTGGGCGGGCAGGCGGGACGGCGGTGTCATGGGAAAGTCTCCGGGGGAATGAGATTCGCGTGAAGGGCGGCATGACGCGGTCATGTCGCCTGATGCTCGGTGCGGCGGCTGCATCGGAGCGCCACGGGTTGAAACCCGAGGCTGACAAAAGCCCACTGTCGAAGCGACGTTAAGACAAAGACGCAGAGCGGAGACGCAGGGCAGAACGGAGCGACTGCACCCGACTGGCTGCCCGGAGGGCAGACCTGGAAGGCGGCGGGCTTTTTGCGCCTCGGGTTTCAGCCCGTGGTGTTCTGAGGCGATGGGTCTTCTTCCGCCTCCATCCGCTGCCGGTACTTCTCTACGCCCGCCATGACCGCGTCCAGAAAGGCAAGATCATTGCGGAAACTGCCCATGACCGAGGCGAGCGGGTGCGGCTCGGTAGAGGGGGCCGCCCGACATCATTCTCCGTGTCCTTGTCGCCGGTTTGTGCTGCCATGCTGTCTCCACAAGGCGTTGCCCCGTGCGTCCCGGCGCGGGCGTGTCCCGGCCCTGAAGGGCCGGTCTAAGGTTTCATTGGGGTATTCCCGGTTTCGCCGGTGGGCCGCCCCTTCGGGGCTTCGGATGTTGCTGCCGGACAATGCTGGCCGGGCTTCGTAGGGGCGGGGTCCCCCCGCCCTCTTTGTCCTTCGCCTTTTTTGTCCTGTCGCGCCCTCGACGGGGGGCGGACAAGGAGAGGAAGGGGAAGAAGGAGGGCGGGGGGACACCGCCCCTACGCGGTCCGAATGATCCGAATGATGCCATCCGAAGCCCCGAAGCGGGCGGCCCACCGGTGGAGCCGGGAATACCCCAATGAAACCTTAGACCGGCCCTTCAGGGCCGGGTCTGATCCGGCCGGTGGCTTAACGCCGGGTCGCATTGCCGCTACTATACCACATCCCGCCCGCTTTACGTCCGGAACAAGACGCGGAAAGGGCCTGCCGCGCGGCAGGCCCTTTCGTGTCGTCGTCCTTCGGCATCGGGCGGCGTCAGCGGCGGTCGGCGTGGTCCTGGCTGTCGCGGCGCTGGTCGCGGCGCTGGTCCGGGCGGCTGTTCCAGTCGTGGCGCTGGCCGTCGCCGTTCCGGTCGTCGCGGCGGGCGTCGCCGTTCCAGCCGCCCTGGCCCCGGTCGCGGTTGTCCTGGGGGCGGTTTTCATAAGACCTGTCGCCGCCGCGCCACTGGCCGCCGTCGCTGCTGTAGCTGCCGCCACCGTTGTAGTAGCCGGCCCCATTGCCGTTGTCGTAGGTCCGGTGGTAACGCTGGCCGCCGTTGCGGCCGTCGTAGTTGCGGCCGTCGTAGTTGCCGCCGCCATAGTAGCCGCCGTTGTAGTAGCCGTTGTCCGACGACTGCCGCTGGCGGACGTTCTCGTACTGGCTGCCGGCGATGACCGCGCCCGCCGCGCCCAGGACGGTGGCGGTGTTGTTGTGGGTGAGCAGGCCGTAGCCCGCCACGGCGGCCCCGGCGATGGCGAGGTTCCGCAGGTTGTTCTTGTCGCCCTGCTGGTCGGCCAGGACGGGCGCGGAGACGGTGGCGGCCAGGGTCGCGAGCAGTCCCAGAGTGGTATATTTGGTGGTGCGTGTCATTTCAGTAGGCCCTTCTTATGTGTCTCCCGCCGCGAACCGGGGGGAAGTCGGTGTTATCTGCAAGACGGCAGGCCGATTAGGATTGTTCCCGGCCTCCGTTGCCGGCCTCTAGGGATACCGGGCCAGCAGCCGCCGCGCCTGCGCCGCCGTGGCCGCATCGCCATGCGCGCTGACCTCCGACCATTCGCGCCGCGCATCCGCCTTCTGGCCGTCGGCGTAGAGGGCGATGCCCAGGTGCAGGCGCGCGGCGGCATCATTCGGGTCACGGGCGAGGACGGCGCGGAAGGCGGCGACCGCTTCGCGCAGGCGGCCCGCGCGGGCCAGGGCGAGGGCTGTCGCCGTAGGGGCGCCGCTTGCCGCGCCCTCCCCCCTTGCCGCGCCCTCCGTATTCCCCGGCGCGGCGGGAGGGGAGGGCGCAGGGGGAACAGGGGCATGGCGGGACAAAGAGGGCGCGGCAAGCGGCGCCCCTACGGCAGGGACGGGCAGGGCGCGGAGGGCCTGGGCGGCTTCGGCGAAGTCCGGCTTCAGGCGCAGGGCCTCGCGGTACTGGGCGGCGGCCTCGCGTCGGCGGCCGGCGTCGGCCAGGGCACCGGCGAGGTTGAAATGCAGGCGCGGGTCGGCGGGGTCGAGCGCGAGGGCCAGCCGGTACTCGGCGAGGGCGGAGGCGCTCTCGCCCCGGTCTTCCAGCAGGCCCGCCAGGGCGTTGTGCGCGGGGGCGTCGTTTGGGCGCAGGGCGACCGTCCTCCGGTACTCGGCCAGTGCTTCGCCCATCTGCCCCGCCGCCTCCAGGACGCCGGCCAGGGCGGAGTGCGCGGCGGCGTCGGCGGGGCGGAGGCGGACGGCGGCCCGGTACTCGCGGGCGGCGACGAGCGGCAGGCCCGCGCGCAGGGCGGTCTGCCCGGCCTGGAGGTGGGCGAGGAAGGGGTCGGGCGGGGCCTTCGCCTCGGACGCGCTCTGCGCCAACACGGGGGCGGCGAGCAGCAGGAGCAGGGCAGGAGAGAACAGGCGCAGGAAGAGCGGGGCGGGGCGTGTCATGGGGTCATCATACCCCGGCGGGGCGCTGGAGAGGCACCGGCCATGAATGGCCGGCCTACTCTTGCATCTAAGTCGCTCCGCGACTGAAGACAGGGCGGACAGGAAGGGCGAACACAGGAAGGGCGAACACAGGAAGGGCGAACACAGGAAGGGCGAACACAGGAAGGGCGAACACAGGAAGGGCGAACACAGGAAGGGCGAACACAAGGTTCGCCCCTACGACCTGTGCGTCTGCAATCTCCAACCCCGGAGGGGTTTCCACTCGAGGAGTAGACCGGCCATTCATGGCCGGTGCCCCGGATGCAGGAATCGCGCCCGTGCGCGTCGAAACAGGGGGCATGAACACGAAGGCAATCTACACACTTTTCGCGCTCCTCACGCCGTCACTGCTGACGGCCCCGGCCCTGTGCGCCCCGGCCAAGCCGCCCGCCGCGCCGAAAGTCACGGCCCCCAAAGTCACGGCCCCGCGCGTCGTGCCCTCGCCGAGCGGGGCGGTCCCCGGCCCGTGGCGGGAGGGGGACATCGGCAAGGTGGGGGTGCGCGGCGCGGCCCGCGAGGCGGCGGGGACGTGGACGGTCGCGGGGTCCGGCGAGGACATTTTCGGGGCCGCCGACTCGTTCCACTTCGTCTGGCGGCCCTGGCACGGCGACGGCCGGATCACGGCCCGCGTGGTCCGCTACCAGCGCCGGGACATGTGGACCAAGGTCGGGGTCATGGCGCGCGCCACGGCCGCGGCGGGGTCGAAGTTCGCCGACGTTCTGGTGACGCCGGACAAGGGGGCGGAGATGCAGTGGCGGACCGAGGCGGGGGGCGAGACGCAGACCACCGACCAGGTGCCTTCGCCGGCCCCGTTCTGGGTGCGCCTGGTGCGGAAGGGCGACACCCTGACGGGCTACGCCTCCCAGGACGGCCGCCACTGGCAGCCACGCGGCAAGGCGACGGTGGCGCTCGGGGAGGACATCCTGCTGGGCCTGTGCGTGACCAGCCACCGCAACGACGCGGCGACCGAGGCCGTGGTGGACTCGGTGGAGGTGGAGTAGTCCTCTCCCCTCTGATCCTCTGCCGTTCTGATCCTCTCCCGCCGCGCTCGCGCGGCGGGAGAGGACTTCAGATCACGCCGCCCGCTCCAGCCTCCCCGCCTTGACCTCTTCCTCTTGACCGTTTCCTTCCCCACGCGTTTCTCCCTCGGCCCCCCGGTTGCGGACGGTCAGCACGAGCTGCGTCCCCTCCGGGCCGGTGCAGAGGACCACGCTGTCCGCCAACGCCAGCATCAGGCGGAAGCCCATGCCAAGGCCCGCGTCCGGGCGGCCTTCGCCCGCGCCCAGCAGGGCGTCGGGGGCGAGGCCGGCCCCGCAGTCGGAGACGAGGACGGTGACGCCCTCGTCGGCGGCCCAGACCTGGGCGATGCCGCCCTGGGAGTGGCGGACGGCGTTGCCGGCGGCCTCGGAGACGCAGGAGCAGAGGGCATCCAGGCGGCCATCAGAAAAGCCCCGGCGGGCGGCGATCAGGCGGAGGTTCTGGCGGAACTGTGAGACGTCCGCGCCGTCCAGCAGCGGCAGGCTCCACAGGCGCTCGCCGCGCAGGAGGCCGGGGACGTCGGCGGGTTCGCAGAGCCGCAGGCGGCCCCCGGTCACCGCCGCCAAAGTCTGCCGGTGGAAGGCCAGGGCGCGCGCCGTCTCCGCCCGGCATTCGGCCAGCGCGCGCGCGTGGGAGCGCCGCGCCCGGAGGAGGGCGGCCGTCAGCGCGGCCACGGCGGCGAGGCTCAGGGCGGGCACGAGCAGCAGGAATGTCGGGCTGGGCATGGGGGGCGTTTCCGGGCGTCATTCTCGGGCGTTTGGCACGCGAAATGGATGTGCGAACGGGTGCGCGTCGTTTGTCGTACTTACTGTCGTATGTACAGACAACGCTATGCCCGGATTGTTCCACAAGAAGCGTGTTTTTTGAGAGGATCTGTGCCGCCATGTCAGTAACACGCCCGTTTGGCCGCCTGCTGCTCCCGGCCGCCTGCCTCGCCGCCGTCTGCGCCGCCATTTTCAGCCGCCCCGGCCCACTCCACTCCGCCCCGGTGACTGTGGCGGGAGTGGGCGCGGCCCCGGTCCGCGCAGGCGCGGCGATGCCCACGGTTCCTCCGGCGCGCACGGTGGAAGGGGTCGCCGTCTCGGCAGGGGGGAAGCCGCTGGCCCACGCGACTCTGTACCTGTTCGGCCTGCCGCCGGGCGAGACCGACAGGATCAAATTGGGCGACCAGAGTACGGTGGTCACGGACGGCAAGGGCCGCTTCGTGTGGCAGGTCCCCGCTGCGCTGCCGCCGCTGAGTGACTACGTCGGCGTCCGCCCGATCCCCTGCTATGCGCTGGCCGCCGACCGGGGCGACACGCGGTTCCGGCTGGCCGTCCGGTCGGACTGGCACGGGGCCAATACGGCGCGGGCGGCGCGGGACCTGCTGGAACGGGCGGTTCGGCCCTGCGTCACGAAATGGGTGTTGGGCGGGCCGCATCCCGTCCTGTCGGTGGTCGCGCCGGACACCGCCGGCGTCACACTGACCGTGCGCGGGCCGGACGGGCTGCCGGTGCGCGGGCGGGCGGTCCGGGTGGTCCCGGCGGAGCAGCAGCGGACGGACTATGATGGGTCCATCGTGTACACGGGCCGGACGGACGCCGGGGGGCGGCTGCGCCTCCGGCTGTTCCCCGGACTGTTGCGCTTCCAGGTCGTCGCCCCGAGCGTCGGCTTCGGCGCGACCGGCGCGTTCGACCTGCGGCCGGGCCGGTCCGCCGCGCCCGCGCTGCCCCCGCTCGCGCCGTTCGCCCGGCTCTCCGGGCGGATGGATGCCGCCCTGGCCGGGCCGGGCGCGGTGGTCCACGGGGAGGTAGACAATGCCGGCGGGGCCATCTGGTACGACCCGCGTGCCGCCGTGGACGCCGGAGGGAGGTGGACGCTTGGGGACGTGCTGCCGGGACGCTGCCGGCTGGTCCTGGAAGGCGGGCGCGGCGCGAGCGAGCCGGTGGCGGTGACGGTCGCGCCCGGCGAACGGCTCGGCGGCCTCACGGTCGGCCCGTCGGTGCCGGTCCCCCCGGTGGCTCCGGCGGCGGCGCTTTCTTCCCCGGACAAGCCCACGGCGCGGGGCCGGGTCACGGACACGGCAGGCCGGCCGGTGGCGGGGGCGGACGTGTACGCCGACTTCTCGTACTTCGGGATCAACGGCGGCACACAGGGCGTGTTCGCCGCCCAGTCGGACGCGGAAGGCCGGTATGTCATCCCCGACCTGAACGGTGGCCGAGAGCTGACCCAGGTGGATGTCCGTCTCGTGGCGCACCGGCCCGGCTTTCCCCCTGCCGTCGGGGACGTGCGGGCCGACAAGGACCAGGCTTCGGGCCGGTGGCCGGACGTGTCCGCCGACCTCACCCTCCCGGCCCTGCACGCCGGGCTGACGGTGCGCGTGCTGCGAGGCGGCCGGCCGCTCGCGGACGTCCCGGTGAGCCTCCTCCGGGACCAGGGGAACCGGGACCAGTTTTTCTCCCTGTCCCCCCCTCCGCTCCTGGCCTACGACCCGACGGGCCAGGGGAGGACGGGGCAAGCCCTCCGCGCCCTGCTCGCCCCCCGCGCGCAGACCGGGCCGGACGGGGTGGCCCACTTCGCGGACCTGACGCCCGGCCTGTGGGCCGTGGCGGTGAACCGGCCCGACGGCTTGTGGCAGGCCCCCCCGACCCCGTTCAATCTGAGTACGGGCCTCATCGTGCGGGCGGGCGAAGACCTGTCCTACACGGTCAGCGTCCGCCCGCCGCCCGGCCCGGCCGTCCTGCGCGTTCTGGCCCCGGACGGGCTGGCCCCGGCCGGCTCCTCCGTGTCCCTGAGCGCGGTGACGGCGCCGTTCTGGGGATACAGCAGCGCCCCGGCCACGACCGACGGCGCGGGGGACGAGCGCGCCGCCCTCCCCGCGCCCGGCCTGGTGCGGGTGACGGCGGACCTCCAGAGCGCGGGCCTCCCCGCCTTTGACCCGAGCAGCCCGGTCGGGCCGTACTCCGAGGGCGCGGCCCTGGTCGCGGTTTCGGACGCGACGCCGATCACGAGGCCGGTCGTCATCCCCACCCGGCGCTATGGCCCGGCCAGCCTCCGCGTCCGGCTGGAAGACGCGCGGGGCCGTCCGGCGCGCGGGACGGTGACGGCGGGCGACAATCTCCAGCCCGCGCGCTATGCGGCCTCGACGGACGCGCACGGCCTGATCGTCTTTGCGGACATGCCGGCAGGGTATTACACGCTCACGGCCCGCCTCGCCGGGCCTCTGGGTGCGACCGCCTTGGGCGGCGCGGGCAGCCCTTTCCCGACGGACGCCGCCCTGCGGGCGCGGATGCGCCAGCCCTCGCCGCAGAGCGTCCACGTCCAGCCGGGCGAGGAGACCGCCGTCACGGTCCGCCCGCAGCCGATCGGGTATCTGCGCCTGCGCCTCGCCGTCCCGAAGGAGCGGGCGAAGGGCTACTACTTCGACGGGAGTCTGTACCCGTATGTCGAGGCGCTCGATACGCGGCAGGACCCCGCCACCGGCGAGTTCCTGGTCGGGCCGCTCCCGGCAGGACGCCGGACCTTCCGCCTGTTCCACAGCTTCCCTGGGCCGCCCTGGCAGTCCGTCCCGGCGGGCGCGGCGACGGTGACGGTGGAGGCGGGCCGGGTGACGCGCGCCGCCCTGGTCCCGCGCGACCCGCCCGGCCCGTCCCTCCTGCTTGAGTCCATCGCCCCTGCGGGGATGGTGCTGCTGGCGGACGGAAAAACGCCGGCCTGGGGGGCGCGGGCGGGCGTCTTCACTTCCGACCGGCAGTTCCCGCTCCGCCTGGTGCGGGCGGACGCGGCGGGCCGCCTGACGCTCTCCGACCGGTGGCAGGGCGCGACATGGCCCTGGAAGCTGACGCCGGGCAACCCGCCGGGTCCCGTCCTCGTCGCCTGGCTGCCGGGGACGGCGGGGGCGGCCATCGCACCGTATGTGCAGGGGCAGGATACGCGGCTTGTCCTGCCGCCCGCCGTTTCCCTGCGCGGGCGGGTGACGGCGGGCGGGCTGCCCGTTTCGGGCCTGCCGTCGGGCTTCCGCGTCAAGGCGGCGTATCAGGGGCGGGGGGCTTTGAACGAGGCGTTGAGCGTGGAGGCGACGGCGCAGGCGGACGGGTCGTTTGAGCTGGCGGGCCTGACGCCGGGGGTCTACCGGGTCCAGGCGGTGCGGGACGAGATCTGGCTGTCCGAGGCCCGGACGGTGACGGTGGGGGGCGGGTCCGCTCGCGGCCCTGACGCTCGACATCGCGCCGCCGGGCGCGGCCGTCGTGCTGCACCTGGTGGACGGGGCGGGGAGGCCGCTGGCGGGCCGGGCGGTGACGGTCGCACGCCCCGCCGGGCCGCTGACCGCATTTGTCTGGCCGGACGGGCTGGCGACGGACGGCGCGGGCGACCTGCGGGTGGACGGCCTGGAAGCGGGTCCGCACCGGCTGACGGTTTCGGGGGTGCCGGGGGCGGGGGCAGGGTTCAACGTGCCGGTCTGGTCGGCGGACGCGCCGCCCTCAGTGCGGCGGGTGGTGGTGAAGAGGTAGTCGGCCCCGGAGTGCCCGGCGTTAAACCGCCGGTCCACACGGACGGGCCTCCCGCTTCGGGGCTTCGGAAAAAGGGCGCGGGTGAAATGAGAGGGCGCAGCAAGCAGCGCCCCTACAATACGCAGAATGATGTTGTCCGAAGCCCCGAAGTGGGCGGCCCACCGGCGAAGCCGGGAATACCCTAATGAAACCTTAGACCGGCCCTTCAGGGCCGGGGACGATGGGCCGGGTCATATCCATGGCGAGCGCTGGGGCCGCACGCCGGGGGCTTTTTCCTGTCACCCGTCTGCACGGGGGTGTCGGAATGAACAAATGGGGGCGGCAGGCGTTCTATAAAGCAAACACCCCCATCAAGGCCGATGAACGAAAAACGACTGAAAGGCGACCCGTTCCCATGGAAAAACTGCCCGTGACGATAACGCTAAAAACACTGCTCCCGGCGGCGCTGCTGGCGCTGGCCCTGTCCGCCGGCCAGGGCGTCCGCGCCGACGCCCCGGCTGCCTCAGCCCCACCGGCCACCGCGACGGCCCCGGCTGCCGCGACGGCCCCGGCGGGGTCGTTCGAGGTCAAACTCGCGCCGCTCGTGCCCGGCAGCGCCGCCGCCGCCCTGGACGCCCTGGCCGGCAAGCCGCAGATCGTCGGCATCACGACCAAGAGCGGGGCGATGTTCCTCGGCCGGGTCCTCTCGGGCGACCACACCAACTACGCCGTGCAGGCGTTCCACTTCGTGGGTCAGCCCCGGACCGTGTCCCAGATCGTCGGCACGGGCCGCTACCGGCGTACCGTGCGGACGCGCGTACCCACCACCCTCCCGGACGTCCAGGCCGTCGGGTATCTGCTGCAAGGGGCGGCCGGCTCCAGGGTGAACCCGCCCGAGGCCCTCGCCGGGTCGGGGACGCTGGCCGCCTCCGACATCAAGTGCCTCCAGGCCCTCTCTCCGCCCACCAAGGCCGCCCGCAAGGCCGCGCGGAAGGCCGTGACGACAACCGTGGCCGCCGCCCCCGGCCCCTTCCACGTCTACCGCCCCTCCTACGTCTACCGCCCCTCCTACGTCTACCGCCCCTTCCATATCAGCCGCCGCGCCTGTCTCCCCGTGGGCCTGGACGCTGACCACGCTCTGGCCGCCGGCCGCGCCCAAGAAGTAGCGCCCGGCGGCGAGAAGCCCCGGCGGCGAGAAGCCGCGCCCGCCTCCCCAGACGGAGGCGGGCTTTTTCGTGCGAAGTCCCGCTTTCTGGTGCGTATGCTTACTTCTCGCTCTTTTCGGGTAATCGTGACTATTGCTCTTTCCGAGGCGGGACCGCTCCCGTAGAAAGCCTTAGCCATGGTGGTCATTACCTGCATCGCGCGCCAGACGCTGGAGATCGGTGAAGACGTGGAGGTCATGGTCGTTGAGGTCGCGCCGGGCGAGGTGCGGCTCGCCGTCCGCGCTCCGGGCCGGTGCGTGACGCGCCTTGACTCGATCCCCCTGCCTTCCAGCGCCTCGGAGCTGCGCCTGGTCCACCTGGAGGGCGGGTCGGGCTGGCCGCACCGCCGGGCGCGGGGCAGTAAGTAGCCGCCGGGAGCGGGTGCCGGTGCATCGCGTGTAGACGGGCGCAAGACCGGGTAGGAAGAAGCAGCGCGCGCGGCGAAGATAGAAGGCAGCCGTTCACAGAAATCGCACGCGAGAGGCGCGCGCAAAGACCGCGCGAAGATCAAGGAGCCAGAGACATGCCTGAAGACCCGAACAGCCCCGGCGAGCCGCAACGCGACATCAACGGGAACCCGGTCCCGCCGCCCGGACAGTCGCCCTTCGGGGCACCGCCCGCTCGGCCCCTGCCGGGCAATACCCCTCCGCCCCCCTCCTTCGGCGGCCCCGCGCCCGGCGCACAGCCCGGCGCGCAGCAGTACGGCCAGGCCGCCGAGCAGAAGTACGACCTGTCCGGCAACCCGATCCCGTCATCGAGTACCCCGCCCCCCGCCGCCCCCTACGGGGCACCGGCCGGTCAGGCCCCCGCCTGGCCGCCGCCCGGCGGGGCCTACGGACAGCCGGGCGCGTATGGGCAGCCCGGCGGGTTCGTGCAGCCCGGCTACTACCCGGTCCAGGTCAAGGGCACTCAGATCCTGGTCATGGGCATCCTGAGCTTCTTCTGCTTCGGCATCATCCTCGGCCCGATGGCCTACACCCAGGGCAACTCCGCCCTGGCCGCGATCGACCGGGGCGAGGCCGACCCGATGGAACGGGGCAAGGTGAACGCGGGACGCATCTGCGGCCTCATCGGCGGCATCCTCGCCGCGATCATCATCGTGGTCCGTGTCGGCATCCTGATCACGACCTTCTCCCACGGCACCCACTGACGCCGCGCCGTGGTCGGCCGTGTTCGCATCGGTCACAGCCATGAAAGCCTGTCCCTTACCAGAGGGACAGGCTTTTTTCTCGCCCGACTCTTATGGCCGGACGCTCCGGCCCGCCGCCTCTTGCGCCGGACGTGCTATAATCTCGCTAGTGGCTCCCCGGCTGCGCTTTGGGGCGATCCGTGCCGGGACACGGGGAGTGCGGGAGAAGAGGATCTTTTATGACGGACGGCGACCACGGACCCACGGGCCAAGAACCACCGGGCCAAGAACCACCGGGCCAAGAACCACCGGGCCAAGAACCCGTAGGCGGACGCACAGGCGGATACGTCCTCGGCCAGCCGCCCCCCCGGCCGGGCCGGACGCACCTGCTGTGGGACAACGGCGGCGGGACGGCGGCGGTGTGGCGTCTGGGCGAGTCCGGGCCAGGGGGGTCCGGGCCGGGGGAGTCCGCGCCGGGGGAGTCCGCGCCGGAGGGCCTGGAGGCGTCGGACCGGCAGCAGTTCGGGCCGTTCACGGGCTGGGCGGCGCGCGCCCTGGCGGTCGGGCCGAGCGAGCGGGTGTACCTGCTCTGGACGGGGCCGGGGCGGTCGGCCTCGGTCTGGAGCGTGGACATGGAGGCGGGGGCGGCGCGGCACCTGGAGTACGGGCCTTACGGCGGGTGGAAGGCGCGTGCCCTGGCGGTCGGCCCGGACGGTGTGCTGCGGGTGCTGTGGTCGGGGGCGGGCGGGGCGGCGGCTTTGTGGAGCCTGCCGGAGCAGAGTTTCGGGACGGGCGGGGTGCCGGACTCGCTGGACTGCGGGCCGTTCGCGGGCTGGGAGGCGCGCGCCCTGGCGGTCGGCCCGGACAACCGGGCGCACCTGTTGTGGACGCGCGGGGACGGGGCGGCGAGCGTGTGGGCGGTCGGGGCGGACGGCCGGGCGCAGCCGAGCGAACACGGGCCGTATGACGGGTGGAGCGCGGTGGGCGTGGCGGCCTCGGGGCGCGGCGGGAGCCGGCTGCTCTGGCGGGGCGCGGGCGGCTACGCCTCGCTCTGGGACGTACAGGCCGCAGGGGTCGGGCAGGGCGGGGTCGGGCAGGGCGGGGTCGGGCAGGGCGGGGACGAGCGCGCGCCCGACGAGCGCCCGCAGGCGGTGCATGGGCCGTTCGCGGGCTGGACTGCGGCGGCGGTGGCGGGGGGCGCGGGCGACGCCGCCCATGTGCTGTGGCGGCGCGAGGGCGGCGGGCTGGCCTCCGTGTGGCGTCTGGGCGCATCGGACGGGGGCGACCACCGGGAGTGCGGACCGTTCGTGGGCTGGACGCCGGTAGCCCTGGCGGTGGGGCCGTAGGGTATACTGGAGTCAATGGGAATGAAGCGATGAGGATGAAACCATGAAAACGTCCGTCAGCGCCAAGCGCTGCCCGCAGTGCGGGAAAGTGACGGGTCTGCACACCGAGACGTGCGGGGAGTGCGGGCACCGGTTCCGGACGCACTTTGAGGAGCCGACGGACCGCACGGAGGCGTTCGACGCCCACATGCTGCCGCGCCCGACCGCCGCGCGCCCGGCTGGCTCGCGCCGGCGGGCCTCGCCGTTCGTGCTGGCCTTCCTCGGCTCCTTCTGCGTGGTGGCCTCGGTGGGGGTGGGGGCGTGGCTGGCCTGGGCGCTGACGCGCGGCCCGTCCGACCTGCCCGCCCGGAATGCGTCGGGCGTGTCGGCGGGTGCCCCGCTGGCGGCCTCCTACGGGGACGGCCGCCGCACGGGCCGGGCGGAGGACCTGTACGAGCGCCTGGAGATGGCGATGTCGCTGTACGACGTGGACCAGGCGGCGGGCGGCATGGGGCGTCTGATCCGCTCGCCGGACGCCCACGTCCTGCTGCTGTCCTATGACTACCCGGACCAGAGCGTGCGCGTCTCGCTGTACCGCGGCGACCTGACGGGGGACGACTACCGGGTGCAGGCGGTCGCGCTGTACCGGGGCAAGACCTTGCTGCACCGGCACGCGGACGACAACTAGGGGCTTGCACCCTCTCCCGCCGCGCGAGCGCGGCACCCTCCCCTCGGAGGGAAGGGGTTTAGAACTAGCCCGGATAGCGGCCTTTGTCTCCCGCCACTGGGCCAGTGACCGCGCCCGTTGTCCGGAACCCTTCCCTCCGAGGGGAGGGGTGCCGCGCTCGCGCGGCGGGAGAGGATCGAGACGCCTACGCCGCCGCCAATTCCCGCCCCGCCTCCCGCCACTCGTCCCCCGCCCCGCCGCCGGTGTTGGCCGGGGGGCCAGCCGCGCCGCGCGCCGGGGGCAGCAAAGCTTCCAGGCGCTCGGGCGGGACGGGCGGGCTGAACAGGAAGCCCTGCATCTGGTCGCAGCCGAGACGCGCCAGGGTCCGCCGCTGCCCCTCGCGCTCCACCCCCTCGGCGATCACCTCCAGCGACAGGGCGTGGGCCATGTCAATGACGGCCCGGACGACGGCCTCGTCGTGGAGGCCGTCCTCATCCCCGCCCCCCTCGCCGTTCCCCTCGCCACGGTCCGCGCCGTCCCCGGCCGCGTTCCCGGCCAGGCCGAGGACGAACGAGCGGTCCACCTTCAGGACGTCGAGCGGCAGGCGGCGCAGGTAGGACAGCGACGAGTAGCCCGTCCCGAAGTCGTCCACCGACAGCCGGATGCCCAGGGCGCGCAGCGCGTTCAGGCGGCCCGCCGCCGTCTCGCCCAGGCCGTCCGCTCCTCTGCCGTCCGCTCCTCTGCCGTCCGCTCCTCTGCCGTCCATCCCCTTCCCGTTCAGGTTCTCGATTAGGGCGCTCTCGGTCAGCTCCAGGTCCAGCAGGCGCGGGTCCAGCCCCGCCGCATCCAGGGCGGCCCGGACGGAGGGGACCAGGCCGCGCTCGCCGAGCTGGCGGGCGGACAGGTTGACCGAGACGCGCAGGGGGCGGCCCTCGCGCGCCCAGACGGCGGCCTGGCGGCAGGCCTCCCGCAGCACCCAGTCGCCGAGCGGGACGATCAGGCCGGTCTCCTCGGCCAGCGGGATGAAGCGGCCCGGCGAGACCATGCCCCACTCGGGGTGACGCCAGCGGACGAGGGCCTCGGCCCCGACGATCTCGCCGGTGGCGGACGAGACCTGCGGCTGATAGAAGAGGACCATCTCGCCGTGCCCGTCCGCCTCCGCCCTCTCCCCGCTTCCTTGTGCCTCGATGGCCTTCCGCAGACTGTTCTCCACATGGAGCCGGTCCTCGGCGGCCTCGGTCATGGCGGGCGTGAAGCGCCGCCAGCGCCCGCGCCCCTCGGACTTCGCGTGGTACATGGCGAGGTCGGCGTGCTTGAGCAGGGTCTCGGCGTCCGCGCCGTCCTCGGGGAACCGGCTGATGCCGATGGAGGCGGCGACGTGCAGCTCGTGGCCCTCGATGGTGACGGGGGCGGCCAGGCTGTCGAGCAGGTCGGCGGCGGCGGTGGCGGCGTCCTCCCCCGCCGCGCGCCCGCCTTCGGGCACCAGCAGCAGGGTGAACTCGTCGCCGCCCATCCGGGCGAGGACGTCCTGGGGGCCGCCGTGCTGGGCGTGGCGGGCGGCGAACCGGCTGGCGACCTCCTGGAGCATGTAGTCGCCGGCGACGTGGCCGAGGCTGTCGTTGACGTGCTTGAACAGGTCGAGGTCCATGAACAGCAGCGCGAACGGCTCGGCCCGGCCGATGGCGTCGTCCAGCGCCTCGCCGAATCGGGCGCGGTTGGGCAGGGAGGTGAGCGGGTCGGTGTAGGCCTGCCAGCGGATCAGGGCGACGGCCTTCTTCTGCTCGGCCTCGGCCCGCTTCTGGGCGGTGATGTCGCGGGAGATGACCGAGGCGCCGATCAGCGCCCCGGTGTCGCTGCGGAGCGGGGAGGAGCGGAAGGAGATGTCTATCGGGGACCCGTCCTTGCGGAGCCGGGTGGTGTCGGCGATCTCCAGCGCCTCGCCCGCCTCGATGGCGGCGGCGATGCGGGCGCGCTCGGCGTGCAGGGCCGGCGGGAACAGGCGGGCGACGTTCTGCCCGATCATCTCCTCCGCCGTCCACCCGTACAGCCGCTCCGCGCTCGGGTTCCAGGTCAGGACGGTGCCGTCGAGGGTGCGGGAGACGATGGCATCGTGGGAGGAGTGGACGATGGCGGCCAGCCGGTTCAGCCCCTCCTGCCCCCGGCGGCGCTGGGTGCTGTCGAGGGCGACGCCGATCACGCCCTGCGGCGTGCCGTCCTCGCCCAGCAGCGGGAGGCACTGGGTCTCCCAGGAGTAGCCCCCCACCTCGGTGGTGTAGGTGACGGCCTCGCCGCCCAGCGCGCGCCGGATGTCGGCGAGGAGGGCGGGCGCGTCCGCGCGCAGGTCAAAGACGGACCGGCCCACCGCCTGCCCCGGCGCAAGCCCGAGCAGGCGCAGGCCCTTGCCCTCGGACATGGTGAAGACGCCCTGGGTGTCCAGGCTGAACAGGATGAGGGGGGCGTTGTCCACCACGGTCTGGAGCCGGTCCTGCGCCTGCCGCAGCAGCTCCTCGGCCCGACGCCGGGCGGTGATGTCCTGGGCGATGCCCATGGCGGCGTCCTGCACCTCCCAGACCAGCGGGTGGGAGGTGATCTCGGCCCAGAGCAGCTCGCCCGACTTCGTCAGGTGCCGCCAGACGCTGCCCGCCTGCGCGGTGCCGACGCTGCGGCGGACGGCGTCGCGGTCCTCGGGGGGCCGGATGTCCAGCAGGGTCATCGCCAGGAACTCCTCCCGGCTGTAGCCGTAGCGCCGCACGGCGGCCTCGTTGACGGCCAGGAAGGCCAATGTCTGTTTGTTGTAGACCCACATCGGGAGCGGGTTCCGCTCGAACAGCAGGCGGTAGCGCACCTCGCTCTGGCGCAGGCCGTCCTGGGCGCGCAGGGCGGCGCGGAAGCCGGCCCCGGCGGCGCGGGTGACGGCGAGGGCGAGGGCCAGCGACAGGAGGAGGATGACGCCCTGCCGGGCCTGGCCGAGCCGGAGGGTGCGCGCCCGCATCCGCGTCTCCGCCGCGCCCTTGCGGACCCGGTAGGCGTCCAGGCCCTTGCCCAGTGCGTCGAGACGGATCTCCAGGGCGTGGCGGGCGGCCGTCCCCTGCGACTCCCACAGGGCGCGCGCTTCGGCGCCCCGCCCCCCGCCGGACAGGCGGATCGCACGGTCCTCCAGGGGGGCGCAGACGGCCCGCTCCTGGCGCGCGGCCTCGGCACACTGCGCCCGCAGGTCGGCGTCGCCGGGCAGGCTTTGGAGGGTGGCCTGGAGCGCCTCGAACCCGGCCCGAACGTCCTCGTCGGCCTCCCGCTTGCGCTCGCGCTTCTCGGCCTGGGCCGTGTAGACGTAGCCCTGGGTGTCGGAGGCGGCGTCCCGCGCGGCCAGCGTGACTGCGGCGATCCCGGCCCCCCCCTCGCGGACGCGCGCGTCCGTGACGGAGGCCTGGTCGAAGCTCTCCTTCATCGCCGTCCCGGTCAGGACGTCGCCCGCCAGGCCGAGGAGGAGGACGAGGAAGAAGCTCGCCGCGAGTACCCTGCCCATCCCCCACTGCGGGGATGGGGCTTCGGATTTAGTCATGAAGATGGTCTTGCTTTCCAGGCGTGGCGGCGGGCTTCCGGGAGGGTGTAGGCGGCTTGCTTCCTGATTGTTCCACACTCGGGCACTTCTCACCCATCTCGGTATTCTCCTTGCCCGCTTCCATTGTCGGCAGGAAGCAGGCGTCCCCTCAGCCCTCCGAAAGACGGTAGACAAAGTTATGCTAAAAGGCTTGACATGCGAACAAAACAAGTGTATACTATCTTCACCCCCGGCCCGTGGCGGTCCTCCAAGCCTTCCAGGCCACGGGACGGGGATTCCGATGCCGGTAATTCTGACTTTTTGCTATTCTGGAAAATGGAGAGAGGACAACGCTGATGACCGCACTTTCCGCTTCCTATGACGCCCGCCGCAAGGACGGCGCGCTGGTCTCGTGCCCCGTGGGCGCGGGTGTCCACGTCTTCAAGAGCGCCCTGCTGGCCGTCGCCGCGACGGGGCTGATCCAGCCCGCCGGGGACGCGCCCGGCCTGGTCTTTGCGGGCGTCGCCTACGAGGAGAGCGACAACACGGGCGGCGCGGCCGGCGCGAAGTCCGTGCGCGTGCTGAAGACCGGCGTCTTCACGCTGGCGAAGGCCGGGGCCGCCCAGACGGACGTCGGCAGGCCCGCGTTCGTCCTGGACGACGCCACCGTGTCCACGGCGGCCACCGCCGACAGCCTGGCCTGCGGCATCGTGGTCGGCACCGAAGGCGGCGCGCATGTGCAGGTGCGGATAGACAGCAAGGCGGGGTGAGGCCGCTCGCGTCCGATCCTCTCCCGCCGCGCGGGCGCGGCACCCTCCCCTCGGAGGGAAGGGGTTTTAGAGTAGGAAAATCCCCTCGCCGCTTGACCAGAGGCAGGGCCTTCCTCAACGATCTTAAGGCCCTCTTGTCGGAAAACCCTTCCCTCCGAGGGGAGGGTGCCGCGCTCGCGCGGCGGGAGAGGATCAGAAAGGATCAGAAAGGAAACCGAACATGACCGACGACAACGCTGAATCCGACACGACCGGAACTGAGGCCGCCATCACTCTGGAAGCGCCCGCCGCGCTCGCCTTTTCTGAGGCAACCGCGGGCGGCGAAAGCGCGGAGGAGCGCCGCTCCGAGCGGGTGGCGCGGCTGCTGGAGGCGGGCGACTACCCGGACAAAGGGCTTAAGCTGACCGAGGCCGACCTGGACGGGATCGTCGCGCGGTTCGCCGCCGACTCGCCCGGTGTCCCCGTCAAGGTGGAGCATGTGGACTCGCCCCTGGACCCGCTGGGGCACGTCAAGCGCGTCTGGCGGGAGGGCGCGGCCCTCTTCGGGACTCTGGCCTTCCCCGCCGACCTCGCCGCCTTCCTGCGGCGGCGCGGGGCGGCGAAGCTCTCCGTCGGGCTTCAGCGGACGCCGCTGGCCCTGCGGGAAGTCTCGCTGGTGCTGCACCCGCGCGTCGCAGGGGCCGTGCTGATGGGGACTACCCCCACCCCCCGCCCCTCCCTTCACCCCGCTACGGAGGCCCTGCGACTAGGGGCCGCAAGCGGGAGAGGGGAGTCAGAGAAGGCCGATGACTCGGAAGTGTCCGATCTTGCTTCGTCCGGCCCCTCTCCTTCATGCCCCCCTCTCCCGCTTGCGGGGGAGGGGCGGGGGGTGGGGGCATCGGACCCCGAGATCGTCCGCCTCCGGGCCGAAGTGGCGCGGCGAGACGTGGACGCGCAAATCGCCGCGTTCAAAGCGCAGGGGCGGCTCGTGCCCGCCGGGGAGGCGGACGCCCGCGCCCTGCTGGCCTTGGGTGGGGAGGCGTCCGTGACGCTCTCCGCCGCCCCGGAGCCGGTCGCGCGTGTCTTCCGCAGGTTCCTGGAAGCGCAGCCGCCCGTGGTGTCTTTCGGGGAGGCGGCGGCGACCGAATGGCGGGCGGCACACGGGTTCACACACGACGAACATACGTTCCTATCAAAGCGGCTGGGCGTGGACCCCGCCCGTGTCGCCGCCCTGCTCCGCGCGGAGCAGGAGGACAAGGACGGAAAGAACGGAGAGGGCGATGCACATTGACCCACAAACGCTGACGCAGACACTGATCCTGGTGGGCGTCGCCGTCCACCTGCTGGCGGCGGGCGCGAAAGCCTTGTTCCACACGCCCAAGCGTCAGGCGCAGATAGACGCCATCGAGCGCAAGGTGGACGAGGTCTTGGGCCAGGTGAAGACCGCCGCCCAACCGACCGCAACGAACTGACCGGACACGACACAAAAGGACACAGACCAATGACACTGGTGAAATCAGACATCCCCGAGCTGCTGACGGCCGGGCTGAAGACGGCCTTCTTCCAGACCTTCGGCGAGTCCCCGGCGCAGTGGGACAAGGTGGCGACGACCATCCCGTCCGAGCGGGACACCGAGCAGTATGCGTGGCTTGGCGCGCTGCCCGGAATGCGCGAGTTCCGCGACGAGCGGCAGCCGGGCGACCCCAAGCCTTACGCCTACGCCATCCAGAACAAGACGTGGGAGAGCACCCTCTCGGTGGACCGGGCGGCTTTGGAGGACGACCAGTACGGGCAGATCGCGCTGCGAATCCGGCAGATGGCGCGCGTCGCCAAGTCCCACCTCGACTCCATCGTCTTCGGCCTGCTGGGGACCGGGTTTAGCGCGCCCGGCTACGACGGCGTGCCGTTCTTCGGGACGCACAACCAGGGGGCGACGCTCTCCAACAAGGGGACGGACCCCCTGAGCGCGGTCGCCCTGCAAAGCGCGATCACGGCGATGATGCGCTTCACCGACGACCAGGGCCGCCCGGCGGGGACCACGCCGAACGTCCTGGTCGTGCCGCCCGAGCTGTACTGGGAGGCGACCGTCCTGCTGACGTCCGCCCTGTTCCCGGACGCGGTGACGACGGCCGCCCAGGAGCTTGCCGCGAACCCGCTGCGCGGGATGCTGACGCTGCTCGCGACCCCGTACCTGTCGTCGCCCACGGACTGGTTCCTGCTGGACACCTCGCGGGTCATCCGCGCCGTCGTCTTGCAGATGCGGAAGGAGTTCGAGTTCGGGTCGCTGGAGGGCAGCTCGGAGAACGGCTTCCTGCGCGACCAGTTCCTGTACGGGGTGCGGGCAAGGTACAACGCGGGCTTCGGCGACTGGCGCGCGGCCTTCGGGGCGCAGGTGTGATCCTCCCCCGTCGCGCGAGCGCGCCACCCTCCCCTCGGAGGGAAGGGGGCTTCCAGGAGGACGCGCGCTGCTGCGTCTTCTTTCCGCTTCCCCTCCTGTCCGGAACCCTTCCCTCCGAGGGGAGGGTGGCGCGCTCGCGCGACGGGAGAGGATCAGAAAGGAACCCGCATCATGTCCCTATTACCTCTCACCCACGCCGACCTCAAGCGCCTGTGCGCCATCGAGGCCGCCGACACCTCCCAGGACGCCGACCTGGACGGCCTTTTGGCCGCCCAGCAGCCGGCCCTGGAATACGCGCTAGACCCGGCCATCCTCCGGGCGGCATCCTCGACCGACGCCGACCTGGGCCTGCGCGCGACGCTCGTGCTGGGCATGGCCGAGAGCCTGGCGGGCGAGTGGCTGCGGGCGCAGGCCCGCGCGCCCGGCGCGGGGGACGACTTCCGCCTCGGCCCCCTGTCCGTCAGCGCCTCCCGGACCGACGGACCCGCGCCGATGGGCGACCGGCTGGCCGCGCAGGGCGGCAGGCGGCTCGCGCCGTTCGGGCGCGCGCCGAAAAGTGTCGGAACGGACGCCATCGGCAGCATCCCCGGCGGGACGCCCGACGGCTCCTCCCGCGCGCCGCTTCTGGCGCAGACGACGCTCGCCCGAACGACGCCCGCCCCGTCGGGCCGGGGGGCCGCCGGCGTCGGGTGGGCCGGGTGGGACGACGAGGGGAACATCGAGGAGGACGACCGATGAGCCTGATGATCCCCGCCGACGCCGCCCGCGCCCGGCGCGTCTCCGCCCTGTTCGCCGGGTCGGGCGAGGACTTCATCCTGATCCGGTCGGGCCAGAACCGGCCCCACCGGGGCCTGTTCGCGCCGATGGACGGCCAGACGGCCGGGACCTACTTCGACGCCAACGAGTCGGTGGGCCTGCTGCGGCCCGCGCTGTCCTTGTACGGCGACGGCGCTTCCTCCGACCCGCCCGTGGCGGGCGACGTGTTCTTCCGCGACGGCCGCCTGTGGACCGTCCGCAAGACGCAGTCCTTCCGCCTGGGCGACACGCCGCTCCTGACCCTGGCGCTGTGCGATTAGACGAGACGCCAAGACGATTAGAAAGGACCCAGACCATGACCACCCTGACCGCCGGCCGTATTTCCGCCGACCCCGTTTCCAGCCATTCCGCCGACCGCTGCGCCCTGCTGGCCCCGACGGAGGGCTATCCCTGGCACTCGCTGCCGCTGGACCCCGAACGGCTTTCGCGCTACCTCGGGACCTGCCTCGCCCACGGCGTCGGCTACGAACTCGGCGCGAAAGCCTCCGACCTGGAAGCCATCCCGCCCGACTACCACAACATCGACTGCTCCGGCTGGGTCCGGGCCGCCGTCGCGGTCGCGACCGAGGGCCGCGTCACCATGCCCGACGGCTCGGTCGTCCAGAACGACTGGTGCGCCGCCTCGGGCCTCAAGCGCAGCGACTACGGCGGCTGCCGCCTGCTGGACGGCCTGACGCGCATCGCCTTCATCCGCGCGAACGGCTTCCACCCCGTCGGCCACGTTTATCTGGCGCGCAACGGAAGGACCCTGGAGTCGTTCGGCGGCCACGGGCCGGGCAGCCGCCCGGTCACGACGCACGTCCTGAGCGCCGAGACGACCGACGTCTATGTGCTGGCGGTGCGGATGTAAGTCTCCTCTCCCGTCTCGCAAGCTCGCCACCCTCCCCTCGGAGGGAAGGGGTTTTGGATAAGCCGGATAAGAGGCGAGGGCTTCCGAGAGTACGCGGGCTGCTGCGTTTTTCTGCTTTCCCTTCTGTCCGGAACCCTTCCCTCTTGTCCAGTTTGTCCGGAACCCTTCCCTCCGAGGGGAGGGTGGCGAGCTTGCGAGACGGGAGAGGATCAAAAGGAAACCCACCATGAACTTTACCCTCCCCTCCCTCCCCTTCCTCAAACGCCGTCCGTCCCCGGACGGCTCCTCCGCGCCCGCCCCGCCCCTCGGCGAGCTGGCCCCCGTCAGCGGCGCGTCCCTGCTCGGCATGACCGCCTCCCTCGCCCTGCCCGATGACGGCCTGCCGGGCGGGTACGCGGTCTACCGGAGGATGCAGAACGACCCGCAGGTCAAGGCGTGCCTGAACACCAAGAAGTTCGCCGTTCTGTCTCAGGGCTGGACCCTCCACGCCGCCTCCGAGTCGCCCGAAGACCTCGCCGTCGCCGACTTCCTCCGGGACACCCTGACGGCAGTGCGCGGGGGCCTGCTGGACGCATTGCACGACGTTTTAGACGCCCTGGCCCTGGGCGTCTCACTCGTCGAGATCGTCTACCGGATGAACGAAAGCGGCCCCTACGCCGGCCTGGTCGGTCTCCTCGCGCTCAAGGCCAAGGACCCCGACGGCTTCACCTTTGAAACGGACGACTTCGGCAACGTCACCGCCCTGCGCGGCCCCTTCGGGGTATCTTATCCGTCCGACAAGTTCCTGCGCTATAGCCACATGCCCCGCTACGAGAACCCTCTCGGCCAGAGCGACCTGCGGGCCGCCTACAAGCCCTGGCTCGCCAAGCAGCAGCTTTTGCGCTGGTGGACCAAATATTTAGAGAAGTTCGGGATGCCCACCGTCACCGGCTCCTACGACGCCGAGCGCGGCTACGGCGTGGACCAGCAGCGGGAGCTGCTGGCCCTGGTCGCGCAGGTGCATAACGAGAGCGCCATCGTCCTGCCCTCGGACATGCATTTGGGCCTACTGGAGACCGCGCGGGCCGCCCCGGCGGGCTTTTTGGAGGCGGTGGAGTACCAGGACCGGGCCATCGCCAAGAGCATCTTAGGCCAGACCCTCACCACCGACGGCAGCGCGTCCGGCGCGACCTTCGCCCTGGGCAGCGTCCACCAGGACATCCTGCTGTTCTACCTGCACAAGATCCAGCGCGATTTGGAGGAGACCGTGATCGGCGCGCAGCTCCTCGCCCCGCTGGTCCGCTATAACTTCGGCCCCAACGTCCCCTGCCCCCGGTTCACGTTAGGCACATTGGACGACGGCCGACTGGCGACGGCGGGCCGCCTGATCGCCGACCTCGTGGCCGGCAAGGTCATCGCCCCCGACGAGCCGTGGATACGCGCGTATCTGGGCCTGCCCGCGCCGGGCGAATGACCCTCCTGACCGCTTCCCCTGGCTCCGCGTAGGGGCGAACCTCGTGTTCGCCCTTCTTTTTCTTGTACTCGGTCGCTTTGGCACGGTTTATGCACAGGTATTCTTTACGGCCTCTCCCACGCCCCAGGCACTCATGCCACCCCCCGCCGCGCCCCCACCCGGCGCGCGCCGCCCCCCGAATCCGAAAAGGATCAGCGCCATGCACTTCTCCTCCCGCCGCCCCGGCGGCCTCGCCGCTCCCGCCGCACTGGGCCTCGCCGCCCTCGCCCCTACCATGGCCCACGCCCAGAGCCTCAACGGGCAGCCCGTTCAGGTGACGGAACGCCAACCCAACACGGGCAGCGTTGTCTTGGACGCAGGCACCCAGACCGTCACGTCCGCAGGCGTCTCATTCACGACCGCTGTCGGATTCACGACCGTCACTCCGAGCCAGATCGTCTTCACCTTTAATCCTAACTTCAATGGTTTCGGCCCGGCTTCCTTCAACGGCTTCCGCATCGCCGAGACGGGCAGCTCGCCCGTCGCCATCACGAGCGTGACGCTGGACCCCAGCAGCAACATCTCCGGCTTCGACGCCAGCCGGATCAGCTTCGACGCCACGGACGTGTACGCCAACTTCCAGGGCCTCACTAACGTTTTCATCGTCGGCAGCAAGGTGACGCTCGACCTGAACCCCGCGCCCACCGCCGTGCCGGAACCCTCCCCGGCCCTGACCTTCGCCGTGGCGGCCCTGGGCCTGGGCGGGCTGATGATCGCGGCGCGGAAGAAGCGGACGGCGTGAGTCCCAGCGGAGAGGCCCGGCCCTGAAGGGCCGGGCTACTGGTGAATGGAAGTGTCTCCGACACTGAGGACGGGATCAGGACAGGAGGGCGAACACCAGGGGGGCGCGGCAAGAGAAGAGGGTACGGCAATCAGCGCCCCTACCATAAGCCATCCCCGATCTGTCTTCCTCTGTCTTTCTCTCTTCCTCTCTTCAACCGCGGAGCGGTTTTCACTCAAGAGTAGCCCGGCCATTCATGGCCGGGGGGCCCCTCTGCTCCGCATCGGGTGTATTGCCTACAGACTCGATACCCGATGCGTGACGCCCGACGCAGGAGAGGCCGCCCTATGACCACCGTGACCCTTGACGACGCGCTCCAGGCCCGCATCCGGGCCGTCGCCGCCCCGGAAGAAGACCTTCAGACGTTCATCGCCGCCGCCCAGGACCTCATCGCCCGCCGCGAGCGCCGGGCCGCAGCGTGGGCCGCCGCCCGCACCGAAGCGCAGGCCATCCTGAACGGCCCGACCAGGCCGCACGACCCCGAGGCGACCTACCGCAAATATCAGGAGAAGTACGGCTGGGCCGACCTGCCTGACGGCCCGCCCGAACAGTTGGAGGCGGAGGCGGAGGCGATCCTGGCCGCGCTGCCGCCGGAGAAGATCGCGGCGATGGAGCGGAAAGGCTTATTGTGAGGCGGCCCGACCCGGCCCCGCCCGAGGACCCGCCGCGCCGTCCTGGCCGGGCTGGGACGAGTGATTGAAATCACTCGCTGACGCCGGATTTGTCCAAGGGACAAGGGATTGGAATGACGCCTACGGCCCGCCCTGCCCCCGTCCTGTCTCCTTCTTCTGTCCCCTGGACAGGTCCTCGCGCAGCGAGTGATTTCAATCACTCGTCCGGCTCGTCCGGCTCCCGTCCTGCTCTGTTACGGCCCGACCAACAAGCGCACCGGGACGCCCGTCTGCATCCTGTACACCGTCCTGCCGCCCGCCCCCGACGAGCCGCCCGAAACCGCCGAGTCGGTGGTCGTCCTGCTGCGCCTGCTCCACGGCGCGCAGGCACTGCTCCCGGACGAGGCCGAGGATACCCCATGATTCGCAGCGAGGCAGAGTATCAGGAGGCCCGGAAACAGATGGCCGAGGGCCGCGCCTTCGCGCGCCAACAGCGGGCCGAGCTGGAAGCCAGGGGCTACACCGCCGAACAGGTGGGCCGGGGGTTGGAGGCGACGCTCTCCTTCCAGGCCCAGATCGCCGAAGACGTGGACTGGTACGAGAGGGCCTGCCGCCGCGAGATCGCGCCGCTCGCCAATCTCGCCCAGGTCGGGCGGCTCTTGATCGCGCTGCGCCTGGCGAACGGCCTCTCCCAGCGCGCGCTGGCGGCCCGGCTGGGCGTCCCCGAGGCGTCCGTCTCGCGTGACGAGCGCAACGAATACCACGGCATCACGGTGGAGCGCGCCCAGCGCGTCCTGGAAGCCCTGGGGGAGACGACCACGACGGTCGTTGCGGGCACCCCGGCCCGCGCCCCGGTCGCCGCCTGATCGCCGGCCTCGCGGCCGGCAAGGTCATCGCCCCTTCTTTATCTTCGCCTTGTTTCCCTCTTTTTTCGCCGACCGGCCCTGTTGGCACGGTTCCTGCACTGGTAATCTTTACGGCGTCCGAAAGTTGCCCCCGCCGTCGGCACTCGTGCCACCCCCGCCGCCCCCTTGCGGCGCGCGCCGCCCTCCAAACCCGAAAAGGATCAGCGCCATGCACTTTTCTCCCCATCGACCCGGCGGCCTCGCCGCTCTCGCCGCCTTGGGCCTGGCCGCCCTTGCGCCCACGCCCGCCCGCGCCCAGACTCAGGACCTGTTCGTGTCCAACTTGAACAGCAACACCATCAGCCGCTTCGCCGGGACCGGGCCGGGCGCGTTCAGCACGACCGCCACGGCCATCACCGGCCTGAGCAACCCGAGGGGCCTGGCCTTCGATGCCAAAGGCGACCTGTTCGCCGCAAACCTCAACAACACCATCACGGAGTTCGCCTCGACGGGCGCGGGCACCTTCGGGGCCGGCACGACCTTCAGTGCCCCCAGCCTGGACAACCCACAGGGCCTGGCCTTCGATGCCAAGGGCGACCTGTTCGCCGCAAACCTTAACAGCGGCGGCATCACCGAGTTCGCCGCCACGCCGGCAGGCACCCTCGGGCCGGGCACGACTGTCGTGACCCAGAACCACCCGGACAGCCTGGCCTTAGACGCCAAAGGCGACCTGTTCACCGCGAACCTCAACAACAACACCATCACGGAGTTCGCCTCGACGGGCGCGGGCACCTTCGGGCCGGGCCAGACCGTCGCGCTCCAGTACGACCCGAGCGGTCTGGCCTTCGACGCCAAAGGCGACCTGTTCACCGCGGACTTCGACAACGGCATCAGCGGCCAGGGCAGCATCACGGAGTTCGTCTCGACGGGCGCGGGCACCTTCGGGCCGGGCCAGACCTTCACCACCGGCCTGAACGGGCCGTCGGCCCTGGCCTTCGACGCGGGCGGCGACCTGTTCACCACATCCGGGGGCAGCGTCATTGAATTCGCCGCGACGGGGGCGGGCACGTTCGGGACGGGCACGACCGTTGAAACCGGAGCGAGCGCGCCGGTCGGCCTGGCCTTCAGCCCGCCGCCCGCCCCGAACGTGCCCGCCGTGCCGGAGCCGTCCTCCGCCTTCGCCTTCGCCTGCGGCGGCCTGGGCCTGCTCGGATTGGCCCTGCGCCCCCGGAAGACGGCCTAGCAAGAGGCCCCCGGCCAGTCATGGCCGGGAGCCTCTTTTTCTTGCGATCCTTATTTTTCTTGCGATCATCGCTTTTGGCATGATTCATGCAGTACGGTGTTAATACCGGCATCCCGAACCACCCCCGCCGCAGGCGATCGTGCCTTGTTCTACTTTTTGTCCTCACCCTTCGCACGAAAGGAACAGCGTCATGTCCACCGTAGCCGACGAAGTACGCCCCCGGAAACACTTCACCGCCGCCGAGATCGAGGCCGAACTCGCGGTGGCCCCACACCTCATCGCCCCGCTGACCTGCCAGGAGTTGTGCGGCGAGATCCAGAACGACATGGACACCCTCCAGAACCTGGAGGATTTCCCGGCCAACCAGCGCGCGCGCGTCCGCATAGGGCTGCTGCGGGCCATCGTCGCACTCCGCCACCAACTGAAGCAGCAGCACTGCCCGGATTGTCAGGACTGACAGCGGGTGCCCGCCCCGGAGTGCCCGGCGTTAAACCGCCGGTCTCCACGGAGAGGCCGCCCGCTTCGGGGCTTCGGATCATTCGTTTCGGATCATTCGGGCGGCAGCCTTCGGTCTGCGTAGGGGCGGGCAGCCGCCCCTACATGGCCTGGGGGGACATCGCCCGACGGCGCTGACGCGGGCACACGCGCCGGGCCACGCCGTCATCGCCTCCCCACCCGTCATCGCCTCCCCACCCGTCATCGCCTCCCCACCCGTCATCGCCTCCCCACCCGTCATCGCCTCCCCCCTCAAGATTTACTCCCCCTCTGCCGACTATCCTGCTGAGTCTGCACGTCCGCCCCAGTGCGCGGCGGACGCTTGAACACGGGGATGGGAGACTTCTTAATGGCTAATCTTAATCGGGCCGGGCTTACTCGCGCTGATATTACTCGCATGGGCCGGACGGGCGTGGCGGCGCTTGCGGCCCTGCTGGGCGCGGCGGGGTCCTGCTCGGCGGCGGGCTACGTCGTCCTGAACACGGCGAGCAGCGGGGCCGGGTCGCTGGCGGCGGCTTTGGCGGCGGCCTCGGCGGACAGCGACAGCGCGGACACGATCACCTTTGACCCCACCGTCACGGGCACTATCCCGACGGGCGGGGCGGAGCTTGCCATCGGCAAGAGCGTGACGATCGCGGGGCCGGGCGCGGACGTCCTGGCGATTGACGCGGGCGGGTCGGGCCGGGTCTTCGACATCACCTCGGCCTCGGCCACGGTCGCCATTTCCGGCCTGACCCTCGCGAACGGGAACGTCTCCGGCGTCGGCAGCGGCTACGGCGGGGGCATCTACAGCCAGGGGGCGCTGACCGTCACCGCCTGCGCGTTCACCGGCGACGGCGCGGACTTCGGCGGCGGGCTTTACAACGACGGCGGCACGGTCAGCGTCGCCGGGTGTACCTTCTCCGGCGACACGGCGGGCAGCTACGGCGGCGGCCTGTTCAACGGCGGCGGCACGGCGGTCGTCACGGACAGCACCTTCAGCGGCGACGCGGCGGGGGTGAGCGGCGGCGCGCTTGGCAACCTGGACACGGTCGCCGTCGCCGGCGTCACCTTCTCCGGCGATGCGGCGGGCACGGCGGGCGGCGCGGTCGCGAACTACGGCACGCTGACCGTCACGGCCTCCCTGTTCGCGGGGAGTGCGGGCGGCGACAGTGACCCGAGCGGCACCCCGGCGGCCTCGGGCGGCTCCAACCTGCTCGGGGACGCGGACGGCAACGGGTTTGTCGGCGGCACGAACTACGACCAGACCGGCGTCGCCAACGCCCTGCTCGGGCCTTTGGCCGCGAACGGCGGGCCGACCCAGACCTGCGCGGTCTTCGCGGGGTCCCCGGCCATCGGCGGCGACCACAGCGGCGCGACGGCGGCCGACCAGCGCGGGACGGCCCGCGCGTCCCGCACCATCGGGTCCTTCGAGTATGTCGCGCCCGCCCCGGTCGTCCCGCCCGCCCCGGCCGTCCGCACCCACCTGCTGTGGGACAACACCGACGGGCGGGCCATGCTCTGGAACGTGGACGCGGCGGGCGGCGTCACCCTCAGCGGCTTCGGGCCGTACACCGACGGTGCCCCGCAGAACAAGTGGGTCGCGACGGCCCTCGCGACCGGGCCGGACGGCATGAACCACGTCCTGTGGAACAACACCGACGGCCGCGTCATGCTCTGGACCGTGGACAACGCGGGCAACTTCACCCTGGCCGGCTACGGCCCCTACACCGACGACAGCGTCGGCAATGACCCCACGGTCAACAAGTGGCACGCCGTCGGCGTCTCGGTCGGCCCGGACAACGTGACGCACCTGCTGTGGGACAACACCGACGGCCGCGTCATGCTGTGGGACGTGGACCCCGCCTTCAGCTTCACCGTGGCGGGCTACGGCCCCTACACCGACGACAGCGTCGGCGGCGACCCCACGGTCAACAAGTGGGTCGCGGCGGCGGTCGCCACCGGCCCGGACAATGTCACCCGCCTGCTGTGGGACAACACCGACGGCCGCGTCATGCTGTGGAACGTCGCCCCGGACTTCACCTTCACCCTGGCCGGCTACGGGCCGTACACGGACAACGCCCCGCAGAACAAGTGGTACGCCGCCGGCGTCTCGGTCGGCGCGGACAACACGACGCACCTGCTGTGGGACAACACGGACAGCCGGGTCATGCTGTGGGACGTGGACAGCTCCTACGGCTTCACCCTGGCCGGCTTCGGCCCGTACACGGATGACAGCGTCGGCGGCGACCCCAGCGTCAACAAGTGGTACGCGGCGGCCCTCGCGACCGGCCCCGACAACGTGACGCGCCTGGCCTGGGACAACACGGACAGCCGGGTCATGCTGTGGGACGTTGACCCCGCCTTCAGCTTCACCGTGGCGGGCTACGGCCCCTACACCGACGACAGCGTCGGCGGCGACCCCAGCGCCAACAAATGGTACGCCGTCGGCGTCTCCGCAGCCCCGTAGGCGCGGCGCGGCACAGAGCGGCATAGGCACATAGGCAGGCAAAGGGCGCGGCTTCCTGGGAAGGAGGCCGCGCCCTTTTTCGTCGGGGGCCATCAGGCCACGCCGGGGCCATCGGTCCCGGCCCTGAAGGGCCGGTCTAAGGTTTTATTAGGGTATTCCCGGCTCCGCCGGTGGGCCGCCCCTTCGGGGCTTCGGAGGGCATTGTTCGGACAGCGTGATGCGGGATAACGCCGTCCAGGCCTTGTAGGGGCGCTGCTTGCCGCGCCCTCCTGTTATCACCGCGCCCCCACTCTCCGAAGCCCCGAAGCGGGCGGCCCACCGGCGGAGCCGGGAGGAGACCGGCCCTTCAGGGCCGGGTCAGACTGGCTTCACGCCCGCGCCGGGGACGAAAACGGGCGCGGCCCCCACTTCGAGGACCGCGCCCACCGGCTTCGTTCGGCCTGCACCGCCTAGACGGCGGCCAAACGGCCCTCCCGCGCCCCGGTGGCGCGGGGGCCGCGTAGCCGTTCTCGATGACGGCCCGAATCCAGACCCCTTTGAGTTCGCGCAGGTTTCTCAGCGCCTCCTCCGGCGTGTCCCCGTCGGCGGCGCAGCCGACGAACTCGACGATCTCGGCCACATAGCACCCGTCACTCGGACTATGATAGACTCTCACCTCGTAGCCATCCCTAACACTTTGTCGTCTCCTGTGTACAGCGCCAGGGCGTCCCGGACCTGGGCGACCTGGTAGGACTTCGCCTTGCCGTCCCGGCGCGGCTGGACGTTGACCGCCACGGGACCAGCGGGTGCTTGTAAACCCGGTGGCTCGTCCCCCGGCTGAACTGCTCCAGAGAGTAGATCAACTCCGCGAAGCCGACATTGTAGAACATCAAGCAGGAAGACAGCGGCCCGATGCCGAAATCACACCCGGAAAGAAATCATACCCGGAAAGAAATCATACCCGGAAATGAGCTACCGCGCCACGACACTGAGCTACATAAACGGCCCCACGGTGGACCCCCTGTTCATCACGGGGGAAACCTGTGCGGTTTTAAGGGAACTCCCGGATGACACCATAGACTTCTGCATGACCTCGCCGCCCTACTGGGGCCAGCGTGAATATCCCTCCGGTGGGGTAGGCGAGGAGAAGACGCCCGCCGAGTATAAAGCGAATCTGCTCGCGATCTTCGCGCAGGTCCACCGGATACTAAAGCCGACCGGCTCGTTCTGGCTGAACATCGGCGACACCTACCAGGGCAAGGGGCTGCTGGGCCTCCCCTGGCGCATCGCGCTGGCGATGATCGACGAGCAGGGCTGGGTACTCAGGAACAGCGTCATCTGGGACAAGATCAAGGGCGGCCTCGACCAGTCCGGCGACAGGCTGCGGAATGTGCATGAGGACGTGTTTCACTTCACCAAAAAGGCCCAGGGCTTCTACTATGATGTGAACGCGATCAAGGCCGACCCCCGGAAGTCGAAGGTCGTGAACGGCGCGGTCGTCTCGGCGACCGGGGTTTCGGGGAAGCGGTATAAGAGGCAGATCGAACTCTCCACCGCCCTGAGCGAAGCGGAAAAAGGGGCGGCACTGGCGGCACTGGCGGGTGTGCTGGACGACGTGCGGGGCGGGAGGCTGAACGACTTCCGCATGGTGATCCGTGGCCAGCACCGGACGACCCACTCCGACTCTGCGCGCGTGTCGGGCCGAGCGAAAGAACTCCAGGAGAGGGGGTTCTACTTCCTGAAATACGACCCGAAAGGCACGAAGCCGACCGACCTCTGGGCGATTCTGCCCGAGGATGCGCCGGGGAGAAGTCTCGGCGGGAAGTCACCCCATTACGCCCCCTACCCGGAAGAACTGTGCCTCATCCCGCTCCTCGCCACCTGCCCACCGGACGGCATCGCTCTGGACATGTTTTGCGGGACGGGAACGACGAACGCCGTCGCGCGACGCCTCGGGCGGAAGTCCATCGGCATTGATCTTTCCGCCGAATACACCTCATACGCCAGGGAAAGGGCGAGGCAGCCATCATGAGCGCGAAGGAGGGCAGGACGAAAGGGAGCGGACGCGGCATCACGGAGCTTTACACCCTCCCGACACTCCGGCAGGGGGTGGATTGGGCCGCAACGATCCAGGAGCAGGACTGCCGCTACATCGGCAAACGCTGCGCCAAGCGCCGCAAGACGGAGCCGGACGTCAGCATCGGCACTTGCACCGTCGGGTACAACTCCAAGAACCCCAAGAACATCATCATCTGCCCGTTCCGCTTCTTGGAGCGCCGGCAGGTGTTTACGCACTGCCTCCACCTGCTCACCCATACCGAGCCGGGGGATGAGCATCACGTCGTCTCGGAGGTCACTATTCCAGGCGGCAGCGTGGACTACTGCCTTGTCGCCACGCGGAAGGGGAGGGTGATCGACTTCGTGGGCATCGAACTCCAGGCCGTGGACACGACCGGAACGGTCTGGCCGACGCGGCAGCAGTTCCTGTCTTCGCTGGGCCTGGCGGGAGCGCCGCCGGAAGACAAGAGCTACGGCATGAACTGGAAGATGAGCGGCAAAACCATCCTCGTCCAGCTCCACCACAAGGTGGAGACGTTCGAGCATGTGGGGCGTCACTTCGTACTCGTAGTCCAGGACCATTTCCTTGATGAGATGGTGAAAAGCTTTTCCTTCGACCACATCGGGCCTGCCAAGATCGGGGACACGATGCACTTCCACTCGTGCTCGCTGACGGAGCAGAACACAGGTTCTCAGAGCGCAAGCTACAAGCTGGAACTCACCAAAAGGATCAGCACGGACAGTGCGGGTGTCCAGACCAGCCTCGGCAACGCCGCAGAAGCAAGGATAGAGCTTGCCGTCATCCTCTCCACCCTCCAGGAGAAGATTGATAAGGCCCTCTACACGACCCTCCTCTCGGTCACTGACGAAACCCTCCCGACCCCGACGGCGGCCACGAAGCCCGAACTGCTCGAAGAATAACAGCGGGAGAGGGACGGGCGAGGGCTTTCCCGCTTCCCCCCTACCGCCCCGATGCCCCGTACAGCCGGTCGAACACCTGCGCGGGGTCGTAAGGCAGGGGGGTGTTTCCCGCCCCGCCGTTCCAGGCGCATTCGGCGGCTTGGACGAAGGCGACGAACTGGGCCTTCTCGTGCCTGAAATTGGCCTCGGACGAGTTGAAGCCCGCCCAGGTCGTCTCCAGAAGGCCGCGCTCATGGCCCGCCGAAAGCGCCGAGCCGAAGCTCGGGATGTTGCCGGCCTCGAACCAGGTCGCGCCGATGATCGGGCCGAAGCCCGCCCCGCGCAGCACGCCGAGGCTTGCGAACGGCCCGCTGCCCCTATAGTGCCAGTCGGTCAGGACGATGTCGTGCGGCAGGCGGGTCCGCATCTGACGCGCCTGTTCGGCCGACGGCGCGGAGACGGCATCGGCGGCCTCCCCTTGGGCCAGCAGCATGTCCCCCCACAGCATGGTGCGGACGTGCCGCGCCTTCAGGTGGTCGTGGGCGCGCGTCACCTGCGCGACATAGGCGTCCGCCAATGTGGGGAACTGGGCGCGGCTGCGGTACGGGTAGCGCCCGCGCAGGGCCACCTCGTCCCCGCCGATGTGCAGGGCGGACGACCCGAAGGTGTCCAAAACCTCGTCGTACAGCCTGAACAGGAACTTGTCGGTGGCGGGGGAGGCGACATAGGCCGCGTAGGGGGTCTGCGGGTCCTCGGCCAAGGCGAGGTTCGCGCCGCCCTCGAACGCCCACGGCATGTGGCCGACCGAGTTGACCAGGGGCGTCACGGCCAGGCCGTAGCGGCGGGCGAAGGCGACCTCGGTTTTGAGGTCGGCCTTGGACATGCCCCAGGACGGCGCGGCCTTGCCCAATGTCGTCCACTTGGCCTGCTCGCATTCAAGCACCAGGGCGTTCATCTTGAGCCGGGCGAAGACCCGCGCGATCAGCTTCTCGTGGAACGGCAGGGCGTGGTCGCCGACGAACAGGTGCGCCCCGCGCCACCCCAGGGAGGGGTAGTCGCTGATGCGCGCGCCGCTGACATAGACCCCGCCCGCGTCCCGCCCCAGCATCTGACAGAGCGTTTGTGCCCCGTAGAAGGTCCCGGCGGGGTCATGGCCGGCCACGACCGCCCCGCCCGGCCCGGCGGCCAGTGCGTACCCCTCCGCCCGATCCGGCGGGCCACCGCTCGACTCCCCAAACGCAATCACCGGGCCGCCGCGCAGGCCGCCCGGCGCGACCAACGGGTCGCCGCCTGCCGTGCGGATGGGCAGCAGGGGCAGGCCGAAATGCGCGTGCAGCTCGGCCTGCACCGACAAGGCCGCCATCCGGTCCATCCGGCCCGCTTCAGGGGCGAGCAGGAGCCGCGTGTGGGCATTGATCCGCAGCCGCAGGCCGGTCCACACGACGCTCTTGGGGCGGGGGATGAGCAGGGGGGCGTCGGCCCTCGCCCTCGGCAGGGGCGCGAGGGCGGCAAGGCAGGGGACGGCGAGGGCCAGGAGGCAGGCGGGAAGTTTGATGGGCATGGGTCATTGTAGCAGAACGGCGCGCGGAGGGCAACCCGGCGCGGGCGAACCGGGCGCGGCGTGTCGGCCCGGGCGCGGCGTGTCGGCCCCGGCGCGGCGTGTCGGCCCCGGCGCGGCGTGTCGGCCCCGGCGCGGCGTGTCGGCCCCGGCGCGGCGGCCATCATGACCCGGCCCTGGAGGGCCGGTCTAAGGTTTTATTAGGGTATTCCCGGCTTCGCCGGGTCTTATCCATGGCGAATGCATCGCCCCGCGCAATCCGCCCCGCACGCCCCTTCCTCACCGCCCCTTCCTCCCTTTCCCCTGCAACGCCGCCCGCACCGCTGACGCCGACACGCTGGCCGCGACCGGGTTGCCCGGCGCGTCCGCCCCCGCGCCCAGATGGACGCGGACGCGCATCCCCGGCTGGAGGTCCGCCAGCGCCGCCGCCTTTCCCGCCGATCGGATGCGCGTCGCCGCGTCTATGGCGACGGTATGCGCCAGGCCCGAGGCGTCCTGGAATGTCAGCAGGCTGAGGTCGGGCCGGGCCTCAGTGATGACGCCGGACAGCGCGACGGGCCGGGAGGCGGGGCCGTCACCCGTCGGAGCGGGCGCGTCCGGCAGCGCGTCCGAGACGGACACCGCCGCCAGGAGGCCGTTCGCCAGGCCGCGCGTCGTGACCGTCACGGATGCCCCCGGCCCGAAGGCGGAAGCCGACACCGCCGCGCCGCCCGCCCGGAAGGAGGTGCGCGGCGAAATCAGGACCGGCAGGGGGACATCGCCGCCGTCCGGCTGCACCGTCCAGACCCTCCCCTCCACGCCCAGCAGGGTGCCGGACAGCGGGCGGCCACGGGCGGCAAGGGCATCGGCCGTCTCGGCGTCGCAGACCAGCAGGGCCGCGCCGCCCGCGCCGCGCCCCAGCCGCACCCGCAGTGTCTCGCCGGGCATCAGGTCACGCGGCAGGGTGACCAGCCCGCGCTGCAAGACCCAGGTGGCGCGCGTGAGCTTGACCGTGAGCGCGCGGCCGTCTGCGCCCTGGACTTGGAGGGCGTTCGGGCCTGCCGACAGCAGAGTGACGGCCAGATCGGAGACGGGCAGGGGCCGCGCGGGCGCGGGTGAACCGCCACGGGCGAGTGAGAAGAGGAGCAGGAATAAGGCCGGCAGGGGCCGGCGGGACCGTCCGTGGGGCATGGGGGCATCCTTTCAGTGGTGGGCGTCCTACCGCAGAACCGTGTTGCGCTCCACGCCCGCCTTGATCGTCGCCAGGTCCGAGGCCGTCAGGCGCGGAGCGCCCTTCTGGAGCAGGCGCAGGAAAAGCCTCTCCTCGGCCGCCGTGCCGGGCATCCCCATCGTCTCCGGCCCGTAGACCGAGTCGCCCAGCTTCTTACCTTGGGGCGTCAGGACGGCGTAGAAGGGGATGGCGTTCCGGCCCCCGTACTTGCGGAACAGGGCCAGGCCGCCGGGGTTCTCCCAGCCGTTCTTGCCGTGTTCCCAGATGTCCTCCTCCGCCACGACGAACCGGGACCCGATCAGCGGCCTGACCTGGGGGTCATTCAGGAAATGGTGCAGCAGGAAGCACGGACCGCACCAGGAGGCGTGGAAGTCCAGGAAGACCAGTTTGCCCTCGGCGCGCGCCCGCGCTAGGGCGGAGGCCAGCAGGGCGTTTGCGTCCGAGCCGTCCCCGTGGTCAGTCCGGTCCGCCTTGATCTCGGCGTCGAAGAGACGCCTCTTGCGGGCGTCCGCCTCCTGATGCGCGACCTGCACCCGGCGCTGGGTTTCCAGGCCGCCCCCCGCCGGGTCATAGCGGTAGTGGTACACCTGGTTCTCGTAGATGGCCGCCCCGGCGGGCAGGTGGGAACGGATGTCGAACGCGGCGGCGGGCAGCGGGGCGTCGGTGGCCGCGCTGATTAGGAAATCCACGGTCCGGGCGGGGGCGGGCGTCCCGTCCGCCAGCAGCTCGTCCTCCACCGAATGCACCCGCCGGGCGAGCTGGACGCCCTGGAACGGGGCGGGCTGCATGAAGTCCCACTGCTGGAAGGGGCGGCCTGCCCCGTCCACGGTCGCCGCCCGCGTCACGCGGAGGCCGTCGCCGGTGCCGTCCGTGGAAACCGATCCCCACTGGTAGAGCGGGTCGGGGCGGCCGGGGATGAACTGGCGTGTTTCCAGCACGTCGCAGGCCAGCCCGCCGCCCGCCTGCGCGGCCTGCGCCCCGGCAGGGGTCTGCGGGGCGTCTCCGCGCGGCGGCTTGACGAGCGGCAGGCTTGGCAGGCCGACGCCGGGCAGGAGGATGAACGGCATCCCGCGCCAGCCGTCGTCCATGGTCATGCGCTGCATCTGGGAGGAATAATCGTAGGTCCGGCGGCCGTCATACAGCACGACCTCGGTGTCCAGCGGCAGCGGGGTGGCCTTGCCCTTCTGGTCGGCGGCGTAGTCCCGGCCCGCCGTCTGGCGGCTGACGCAGAGCAGGCGGCCCGCCGACCCGGACAGCGTGACCCGGTACTGCTTGGGCGGGTGGGGGGCGCGCTCGCTGCCCTCAATCATCCGCACCATGCCGTCGGCCTGCGCCTGGGTGCAGCTGCCCGAGGCGACCATGCGGGCGTAGTCCGCCCGGATGTTCGCCGCCCGCGCCGCCTTCAGCGCCGGGGAGCGGACGTCGGTCTCGGTCGCGGTGTAGGTCAGCGTGAAGCCGTCATGCAGCCGCAGGGCCTGGACCTGGGCGAGCGTGGGCGGCGTCTGCGCGTGGGCGGGCAGGGCAAAGGTGGGCAGGGTGGCGAGAGCCAGGAGGGCAAGGGCGACGGGTTTCATGGTGTGTCCTTCGCGCAGGTGCGCCACGGGGCTGAACCCCCGTGCTTCGGTAAAGCAACTCCCCGCCTTCGCGGCCATCGGACTCAGGAAACGGATGTCCAGCCTCCTCGCCCGCGCAGGCGGGGGCTTGCACTTTTACAGCACGGGGGTTCAGCCCCGTGACTCACCGCACCGGCGTCAGCGTCAGCGACCGCAGGTTCATCGGCTGCCACCCGGCGGCCACCGGATGCACCGACACGGAGGCCGACCCAGCTTCTGGAACTGTCAAAGTCCCCAGCGTCACCGTCCGGTACTTGCCGTAGTCGCCCGTGTTCGGCGCGGTGCCGGCGACGGATTGCTGGGAAGGCAGGGCGGGCTTCGTGCGGCTCAGGAGCGCGGTCGCCAACTGCTTGGCCTCATACGCCTCTACCGTGAACGACCCGCTGCCCAGCGCGGCGATCTCCGCCGTCACCGTGAACGTGCCCGGCTGCGTGATCTTGACCGGCCACTCGGCCCAGTCGGCAGGATTGATCCAGTAGCCCAGGTTGTCGTGGCCCGCGCCCGGCTCGTACTGTACCCCGCCGTGAAGCTCGGCGTCGGGCGCGGCCAGTCTCAGGACGCCGTTCGCATCCTGGCCGATGTAGACGGGCGGGGGCGGCGTGACGGTCGGCGGCCCGCTGATCTTCAAGACGACAGTTGAGGAGACGGCGTCCGGGGCGGCACTCGGCACCGTCAGCGTGACGCCGTCCGCGTCGAGGGCGGCGGGCACGGCCCGCCGGCCGTCCAGCAAATAGGCGGAGCGAACGGCGTTCCGCAGCCCCGGCACGCGCAGCCTGCCATCGGCGGGCCAGTCGAAGACGTGCAGATAGAGGGTCGTGTTCGGGCCGTCCCTCTTCCGGGTGCAGCGGCCCCAGGGCAGCTTCTTGAACGGCGTGGCCGACGTTCCGTAGACCGCCTCGCCGTTCGTCTTCATCCACTTCCCGACCGCCTGGAGCCGCTCGGCCTCGGGGGCGGGGATGATGCCCTCCGAAGTCGGGCCGACGTTCAGCAGGTAATTCCCGCCCTTGGAGGCGATGTCTATGAGGTTGTGCAGCAGCGTCGCCGTACTCTTGAAGTTCGTGTCGTCGGTCTTGTAGCCCCAGGTGTCGTTGATCGTCATGCAGGTCTCCCAGTCCTTGCCGGGGAACCCGTTCGCGGGGATGGTCTGCTCGGGCGTCTCAGTGTCGCCCGGCACGCCGCCGCCCATGCGGTTGTTGGTGATCAGCCCGGGGTCCTGCCCGAACGAGGCGGTCAGCAGACGCGCCTCGTCGGGCGTGAACGGGCCGTTGATGTCCCACCACAGGACGGCGGGATGATAGCGGGTGATCAGCTCCGTCACCTGCGGCGCGGAGACCTTCTTCACATAGGCGTCGAAATCGCCGTTCTGGGCGGGGTCCCAGGCGGGTCCCGCCGTGCCGCCGCCCGCGTGATGCCAGTCGAGGTTCTGGGAGTAGTAGACGCCGAACTTGATCCCGGCCTTCTTGCAGGCCGCGCTCATCTCGCCGACGGGGTCGCGCTTGAAAGGGGTGCGGGCGTTGATGTTGTAGTCGTCAACCGCCGTGGGGAACATGGCGAACCCCTCGTGGTGCTTGGCGGTCATGACGATGTATTTCATGCCGGCGGCTTTGGCGATGCCCACCCACTGGTCGGCATTGAACTTCTCCGGGTCGAACTGCTTGGCATAGGCGGCGTAGTCGGCGACGGGGATGTGGGCGTCGTGCATGATCCACTCGCCGATGCCGCCGACCGGCTTGCCCCGGTAGCGCCCGGCGGGGACGGCGTACAGCCCCCAATGGATGAACATGCCGAAGCGGGCTTCGCGCCACCACTTCATGCGCGCGTCCCGCTGGGCCTTGGTCTCGTCCGCGTGGGGGTCGGGGGAGGCGGACGCAGGCGAAACGGCGGGGGGCGTCTGGGCGCACAGGGGGGCGGCGAGCAGGGCGCAGGCGAGGGCGGCGGCGGCGCACAGATGGCGGGGCGTGTTCATACGCCATTCTATCACGCGGGCCGGCGGGCGTCAAGCGGGGGGCGTCAAGCGAAGCGCCCCGGCCATGAATGGCCGGCCTACTCGGGAATGAAAGCCGCTCCGCGGCTGAGGACAACGAAGGACGATAGGACAAGGCGCGGCGAGCGGGCGTGGCATATCTTCAACCCCGGAGGGGTTTTCACTCAACAGTAGCCCGGCCATTCATGGCCTGGACCGACTTCAGGACCAGTGCCTCACCAGATCCACAAGAGCCGCCAGCACCAGGACCACCGCGATGAGCATCGCCCCCATGAACAGCACCCCCACAACCACGAGGAGCCAGTAGAGGGAGAGGCCGAATACTTCGAGCGGTGTCAGGGGAGGCAATGGCCCCATGGGCGGGGAAACGCGCGGCGGGGGCGGCCAGACGGGGCTGTGTTCGCCCGGCGCAAGATTGGCGTCTGTCTGGTCGTCGTTCATCCTGCTTGCTTTTACCCCTTTTCGGGAACACGCCGACACCACGGCTAAAGCCACACCAGCAGAGACATAACCAGCAAGACGATCAGCGCCCCCGTCGTCAGCATGATCCCGAAGAGTGGGGCACGGCGCACGAGGACAAAACAAGCGGCGGCGCTCAACGCGGCGTACACGCAGAACTCAAACCGCGCCTTCAGCACACTCCCCGAAGGCCGAGAAACGAGGTCGCCAACAATACCAACGGCGACGATCACCAGGAATGTGCCTATCAGGCCCGCCGCCAAGCCCAGGCTGAGGTCCAGCCAGGCGTAAGGCGTCAGCGTCCTAAACCGGGCAGGCTCGCTCCTGACGGGAGGAACCACCTGCGGCGCGGGCGGCCAGACAAGGCCGGGCGTCTCCGGGTCAGGGCAGTCTGTGTCACTCATTCTCCTGCCTTATCTTGTAGAGCGCCTGCATCGCCATCTCCAGGGTCACCCCATTGCGCGTCAGTATCTCCCGCATCTCGTTGAAGTTCTCGTCAAGCCGTGTGGGGGGATACTCCGCCTCCCAAGGTTCGGGGGTGCTGCCGACGTCCGCCGTTTGCTTCTTGGTCATGGGCGCTCTCCTGTCTTGTCTCGCTCACAGTTCTCGCTCACAGTGTACCCGGTAGGCCGGGCGCGGGGTGCCGGTGAGGTCACGCAGGTTGGGCGAGAGGTGTGCGCGGCGTGACCCCGGCCCTGAAGGGCCGGGTCATAATGGCCGCCGCGCCGGGGCCGACACGCCGCGCGCAGGAAGCAGAGGGCGGGGGGACCCCGCCCCTACACGGCCCGTGGTGACCCGCGCGTAGTCGCCCGCTCACCCCGCCCCGAAGAACACGCACTTGCCGCCCGGCGCGTCGAACGTCACGTCCACCCGCGCCAGGCCCCCGGCGGCCGCCCGCACCGTGACGCCGGGCATGGCCCAGGTCTTGAGGTCGGCGGGAACGTGCGTCAGGTAGGTGTAGGTCCCGCGCGCCCCGGCGAAGACGGACACGACGCCTCTGCCGGTGGCCGGGTCTATCTTCTCGTACACCTCGGGGCTGCCGCCGACCATCCCCGTCCGGCGGAGGGTCGCCCGCGTGATGTCGTCGCGGACCGACTTGTAGGCCGCCAATGCCGCGCCGAAGCGGGCGATGCCATCCTCGGAAACGCGCAGCAGGTCGCCCCAGAGGCCGTTCTGGCCCAGGACGAGCGAGGCGATGTTGAGTTCCTGGCTGCTTTGCGGGTCGTCAGGCAGATAGTGGGTCAGGAACAGGACGCTAGGCACCCACTTGTCGTAGGGCAAGGGCGTCCGGCAGACCCAGGCGCGGGCGGGACCGGGGAAGAAGAACAGGTTGACGTTGCCGTCGGCGGGCGGCTTCAGGTCGTAATTGTTGTTGTACGGGCCGTTGTTAATCAGGAAGTATTTGCCCGCCGACAGGAAGCCCAGGCCGACCGAGCGGCCCCCCTCGGTGATGTCAAAGTCTACAATCGCCTCGGGGCAGGCCGCGCACAGCCTGTCCACGACGCGGGCCATGTAACCGGCCTGCTGGAAGGCGTAGGAGTCCGCCCGCTCCCGCTCGGTGTTCTGGGCCGTGCCGTGGAAGTGGCCGGGGGCATCGCACCCGTACTGGCCGACGGCGTCCCACTTGAAGTAGGTCACGCCTACCTCGCGAGTCAGGCGGATCAGCTCATCGGCAAAGGCCTCCCAGTAGCGGGAAACCAGGCACAGGCCCTGGCTGGCTTCGGTCTCCCAAACCTCGTGGGGGTCATGGGGCATGCCGTGCGACGTCATCAGGCAGTCTTCGTGATCCGACCGCATGTTGCTGGACACGGCGGCGACGGTCGGGTTGAACCACAGGCCCAGCTTCATGCCGTGGCCTTCCAGCGTCCTGCGGATGCCCGCCAGCCCGTCGGGGAACCGGGCGCGGTTCACCTGCCAGTCGCCCGTCTTCTCGTACCAGCCGGTGTCCAGGACGAAGACGTCTATGCCCATGCGGTGCGCCACCTCGATCTCGGCTTCAACGTGGTCCTGCCGCATGGACTCTAAATAGGGGTTGCCGTGCCACCAGCGGTTCCGCTCCTGGAAGTTCCAGGTGTTGTAGAAGATGTAGGGCTTGCGCGACTCGGCGTTCCGCGTGACATGGCGCAGCAGGAAATCCCGGTAGGCGCGGGCCAGGTCGTCTTCGGTCCCCGCGACGGCCCCGACGTGCATCCAGAGCGTTTGGTAGCCATCGGCAGGCTCCCCGTCACAGTAGTTGCCTTTGACCGCGCGCAGGGAGACGGCCCTGTCCGGGCCAAGATGGTAGCGCAGGAAGGCGTCGGGCGACTGCGACCCGTGTTCATAGGCCAGCAGCAATGCGTGGCTGTCCGAGGCCCCGACGAGGATCGGCCCCAGCGCGGTCAGGCCCTCGGCGAACTGGGCGGGTTCGATGTCGCGCTCCGCCAGGCAGTAGGAATGCACCTGCTCGTTGAACTCCGCCAGCCGCACCTCGGTGACAGTGGGCAGGACGCCGAACGAGGTCCGAAGATAGGTCAGGCTGTCCGCCCCGCCGGTCTTGGTCAGACGCCGTTCCTGCCCGCCGCCAAGCTCATACCGGAAGCGCACGACCGGGCCGTCCGGGGGCACCTGCCAGACGACAGCCAGCGTCAGGCCGGGTTCGCCGGCGACCGCCCCCCGCCACCGGTGTTCGGCAACCCCGTTCGTAAGGGTCCGCGCCGCGCCCTCGGGCCGGAACCCTTCCACTGCCGCCGTCACCGCCCGGCCGTCCATCTCGAAGACGGGCGGGGCGAACTCGAAGGTCTCCCCCGTGGCGGCGACGCCGTAGGCCCAGAGGACGTCCGGCGTCGCGCCCGGCGCAACCGTCAGCAGGTCGGTGGTGAGCCTCACGGGCACAGGGGGGGTAGTCATGGGGTCGCTATTCGCGACGGCGGGCGCGGGTTCCTGCGCGGAGCGGGGGCGCAGAAGCGCCTAGCGCACTTGAAACGTCGTGCCGTTGAGGGCGGACCGGACGGCCCCCCCCAGCCGGATTCTCTGGGCGCGCGGGAGGCGCCGCTTGAGCGCTCGCAGGGGCCACCGGTCGGTGAGGGCGCTCATTGTCCGGCAGCGGGCATTGGCTTGTCGGAGCCGGCGCACGGCCTCGGTAAATCCAGCCCCCTCCCGGGCGCATTGCTCCTCAAAACGGGCGGCGGCGAAGGCATACAATTCCTGGTCCCATTCGTTCTGCCGCTGAATGACTCCCATCACGTCCTCTGGCACCTGGGTCCGGTCGAGGCGGTTTGCGCCGACGTTCTCCTTCACATAATACGGCAAGCCCCAGCCGAACCTCCGTTGCAGCAGCACCACGGTTTCCTCAAAACGCTCCGTCAGACCGGCGACCGCGAATCGCGCGGTTAGGTTGCGCTTGGCCTGCTCGAAGGCCGCGCGATTGCAGACGTCCGCGTCGGTCGCCGCTGCCCCCGCCAGCATCCGCGTCTGCCAGTTGTCCCGCTCGCCGAAGCCCAGCCGGAGGTAATCGCTCAGGGCCAAGTCCGGCCCCTCCCAGGCCCAGGGATGGCACGAAGGGTCGCCGCCCTGGAGTTCGCGAAGCACATGGCAGTAGTGGGACAGGACCCGCTCGACGGGGTCGCGGAGGAGGGTGATGTAGGTCGCCGGCTGAGAAAAGTATTGGTGGCCCCCGAACGGCAAATGCCCCAGGAGCAGGCGCGCGTCACGACGCTGCTGCGGGGTCAAGCCGGCCAGTCGCGAATAGCCGTCCGCATGGAGCGTGGCGTGCGTCAAATGCTGGTCCCTAAGAATGCCAGCCAGGGTGGTCCCGGCCGTCTTGGGGATGTGCAGGAAGATCAGCAGAGTGTCTTGGGGAGCCGCCGGTTTGATCTCAGTATACATCGGAAAGTCTTTCTAGGCTGTCGTCGCAAGAATGCAGGCCAGGATGCAGGCCAGGATGCGAGCAAGAATCAACGCTTCGTTTCCTGCCCTGGTAGACGGGGAGGGCAAAGAATGGTTCAAATTTCAGGGCGAATTATTAACACACGGTAAACAAACCCCCGGCGTCACGTCCACAACAGAGCGAGTGTGTCTCCAGAAGATGAAATATTAATGAGAAGGGGAACGGGAAAGGGGAGTCTGGAAGAAGACCCGGCGCTGGAAGAAGACCCGGCGCTGGAAGAAGACCCGGCGCTGGAAGAAGACCCGGCGCTGGAAGAAGACCCGGCGGTCAGGGGACCGGCGCCGGGTCCCTCTTCCCCGGTCCGTCCCGAAGCAGGAATCTCCCCCGTGGCTGAGGAACAAGGATAGCAAAGACGGTTGGTGAAGAAAGAAGGTAGCCCGATGCGCCGCTCGTTCTTGCTGCTGACCTGCGCTCTGGCCCTGACCATTTGGGGCGGCCCCGTCCGCGCGCAGGCTACCCCCGCCCCGCGCCCGACACTCGCGCGGGCTTTGGCCGCCCTCGAACCCCCCAAGCAAGACCTCTTCCTCACCGTCGGCGCGGACAAGATTGAACTGCCCCCGGACCCCCCGCCCGCCGAACCCTCCGACCGGCCCGGCGCGGTGGGCGGGACTTACGGACGGCTGGCCCGCGACTTCGGCGGCGTCACGGCCCTGGCCCCGCCGACGATGGCGGTGCTGAACACCCGCCCCGGCATCCCCGATCCCTACGACGGGATGCCGCCCGGCGACGCCCTCACGCTGCTGCTGGCGGGCCTGAACCCGGTGCAGTGGGCGGCGATCACGGGGGAGAACGGCTTGGGGATGGGGGACCTGACCGACGACGCCCAGCGCGGCCAGTTCCGGGCCGTCCTGCCGTCTCAGGACCTGACGGTGACCCGCGAATATAATCCCCGCGTCCATGTCCCATATTTTGAGCCGGTGACGCTGGCCGCACAGGACTTGGACACCGCCGCGCGCCTGCGCCTGGGCCAGCAGGTGACGATTGACGTCCCGCTGGCGGGGCCGGGGGGCGGCGGCGGAACCTACATCATTCCGCCCCTCTCCGCCGGGGCCACCTATGATGCCGAGCCTGCCCCCAGCACCGTTCCTGGCCCGATCTATGGGGCGGTCCTGCGCCGCGTCCTGACTAACACCCCCAAGGACGCCGACCTGGATTATAACGCCCCTGCCTTGAAACACAGCCTCCGGGTGGACGGCCTCCTGACGGTCGGGGACCTGGTCGCCCGCGTCGGGCGGGCGGTGGGGCTGGAGCTGTACGCCGACCGGCGCTACGAGACGCGCCCCGTGACGCTGGTCGGACGCCGGACGGCGCGCGCCGTGGACCTGCTGCGGGCGACGGCGTTCTGCGTCACGGGCACGTTCCGCCGGGTCGGCCCGGCCTACGTCCTGACCGACGACTTGGAGGGCACGGCCACACGCCGTCAGCGGCTTGGCCGGTTCTTGCAGGAGGGCCGGCTCAAGGGCGAGGCCGGCCTGGGAGCGGCGCAAGACAGCCTGGCGGCGGCGCACGGCGGCACGGACGCGCTGCCCTGGCTTGGCGGGGCCGGCTTCAGCGACGCGCAATGGGCGCTGCCCGGACTCAGAGGGATGGGGGGGCACGCGCTGGTGACGTTCGCCCAGCTCACGCCCGCCCAGCAGGACCTCGTGCTGGGCCTCGGCAGCGTGGACAGGAACAAGCCGTTCAAGCTCTACGCGCGGACGCACGTTGTTCTGCTGTCCCCCGCCGCCCCTGGGCCGGTCGTCCTCGGCTACCTGTCGCCGTGGTTCGGGCCTTCGATCGGGTCCTGGATGAGGGCGGACTGGCAGCGAAGGAGGGCATCCGCCCTGAAGTATGTGCCCCCCCTTAACCCCCCGCCGCCGCCCCCCCTGGCGCACTTCCCGGCCGCCATCCCGCGCCGCGCGCTCCTCGCCGCCCCCAAAACGGCGCGCGCGCTGGACGCCGTCATCGCGGGGATGAGGACTTCGGGATTCAACCAACTCTGGCTGGAGGTGTTCGTAGGAGGCCACCCGCGCCTGGACATCTTGACCGAGGCCTTGGCACGGACCAGGGGGACGGGCATCAGCGTCATCCCCACCCTGGACCTGCTCCGGTGGGACAAAGACGCGCCCGCCGGGGCGCTCGACCGAACCGTGCTGGGGGAGACCTCCGGCGAGCAGCAGGCCTGGCAGCGGGCCTGGAGTCAGGATTACACGAGGGCCAGCGCGGAGATGCCCGTCAAGCCGTCCCCCCAGGACTCGCCCGTCGAGGTGTGGGCCAACCCCGCCGCCCCCGCCACGGAGGCGATCCTGCTCGCCCTAGTGCGGAGTCTGGCGGCCACGCCCGGCGTCACGACCCTGGCCGTGCGTGACACGGTTCCTTTCGGCTACATCCACCTGGCCGGCTCCGGCGTCGGGGGGGCCGACCTGGGCTACGTCCCCGCCCTGCGCCTGGCCCTCCTGCGCCGCGACCATTTAGACCCGCTGGACCTGGACTGGGCGACCGCGACCGGGGGCAGTACGGACACGTCCCTGCCGCTGTTCGACGACCCCGTGAACATCCCGGCGCTCGGTCAGGTGGAGCAGGACTGGGGCCACCTGCGGGACGGGGCGAGCCGCGACCTGCTGCGTCACCTGCTGGCGGCGGCCCAGGACACGGGCGGGAGGCGGTTCCGGTTCCTGGTCCGGCAGCGGTGTGATCTGAGCCGGTACGCCTGGTACGGCCTCTGGGAAAGTCCGCAGGCCCCTCTGCCCGAGGTGCCCGTCACCGCAGTCGGCGTCCCGAGCCTGCCCTGGGAAACGGATTACGCGCCGGTCGCGCACTCCCAATGCCGGGTCAACCTGATCGTCTCCGGCATCGGGGATTTGAATCCGTATGCCCCAGCCGACGCGCTCCAGAAGCTGAGTGCGGGCTGGGACGGCCTGGTGCTGGACGCGACCGCCCCCTGGGAGGAGGCTTGGCTCGCGTACTATGGGTGGGGCGTGAAGCGGTAGGGGAACAACAACGGCGGGAACGGGGGTAGAGAAGGCGATGGACGAAGAGAAAAGAAGACGCTCGATGCGCCCCACGCCCCGCCTTGCCCGCCGCCGCTGTGTCCGCCGCCTGCTCCTCTGCCTCCCGGCCCTCGCGCTCCTCGGCGGGGCGAGCGGGGCGCAGGAGAAGAGCCAGCCCTCCTTCCTGTCCCAGCAGGAGACGCTCCCGTCCCGACTGGACGGGTTCTCGTTCGCCGCCCCGCGCCCCACGTTCGCGGGGGCTTTGGCCGCCCTCGAACAGCCCAAACAGGACCTCTTTTTGACCGTCGGCGCGGACAAGGTCACGCTCCCCCCGGACGCCACGCCCGCAGACCCTTCCGACCGGCCCGGCGCGGTGGGCGAGGCTTACGGGCGCATGGCCCGCGACTTCGGCGGCGTCACGGCCCTGGCCCCGCCGCCGATGGCGGTGCTGAACACCCGCCCCGGCGTCCCCGACCCTTACGACGGGATGCCCGCCGCGGAGGCCTTCAAGGTGCTGGCGGCGGGCCTGAACCCGGTGCAGTGGGCGGCGCTGACCGGTCCCAACGGTTTGGGCCTGTCGGACCTGGACGCTGCCCAGCGCGGCCTGTTCCGGGCGGTCCTGCCGACCGGGGATGTGCAGGGATACCCCCAGGGCCGTTCCTTCATCCCCACGCCCGCCTGGCAATCGGTGACGCTGACCGCGCGGGACATGGACGGCGCGCGCCTGCGCTGGGGCCGGCAAATGGAGATGGATGTCTCGGTGGTGGGGCAGGCGGGGACGAGCGGGAGCTACCGCCCCTTCTCCGTCCCCGGCGAGAGCGGTTACGACGCAAACTTCGCGCCGGTCGCCCACCGGGAGACGGTCTACGGGGCGGTCCTGCGCGAAACCCTGACCAACAGCCCCAAAGACGCCGATCTGGACTATGAAGCCCCGGCCTTGAAGCAGAGCCTCCGGGCGGACGGCATCCTGACGGTCGGGGACCTTGTCGCCCGCGTCGGGCGGGCGGCGGGGCTGGAGCTGTACGCCGACCGGCGCTATGAGACGCTCCCCGTCACGCTCCTCGGACGGCGGACGGCGCGCGCCGTGGACCTCTTGCGGGCGACGGCGTTCTGCGTCACCGGCACGTTCCGCCGGGTCGGCCCGGCCTACGTCCTGACCGACGACTTGGAGGGCACGGCCACCCGCCGTCAGCGGCTGGTCCGGTTCGCGCAGCAGGCCGAGATCATGCGCCACGCGGCCGTGGAAAAGGCCGGGGACGACCTGGCGACGGCGCGCGGCGGCATGGACGGGATGCCCTGGCTGGGCGGGCTGGGCTTCAGTGAGGCGCAGAAGGCGCTGCCCCAGTTCACCGATTCACTGTGGGGTGCCATGACCGTCTCCTTCGCCCAGCTCACACCCGCGCAGCAGGAGTTCGTGCTGGATCAGGCCCGGCAGGTCGCCGCCGGCAGCAACCGGCTGGACATGAGCGGGCGGTTCATGCTCCGCACAGCGCCGCACCTGCTGCTGCTGTCCCCGACTGCGCCGGGGCCTTTCTTCCTTGAGTACCTCAACCCCGTCCAGTTCCTCCAGCCCTCGATTAATTTCCAGATGGAGGAGATCAGGCGGCAGGCGGTGGCAGCCGCGAAGAAGGGACCCGCCGCCGCACCCCCTCCCGCCGCGCCTCCCCCTCCCGCCGCCGCACCCCCTCCCGCCGCGCCGCCCCGCCTGGTGTCCCTGCTGAGGTCCTACCCCCGCCGCGCGTTCCTCGCCGCCCCCCGGACGGCGGCCGAGCTGGACCGCGTGCTTTCCGGCATGAAGGCGCTGGGGCTGAACCAGCTCTGGCTGGAGGTGTTCGTGGGCGGTCACCCGCGCCTGGACCTCTTGACCGAGGCTTTGGCACGGACCAGGGGGACGGGCATCAGCGTCATTCCCACCCTGGACCCGCTCCGCTGGGGGAAGGATGCGCCCGCCGAGGCGCGCGACTTGACCACGCTGGGGGAGACATCCGGCCAGGCGGAGGCGTGGGAGGCGCGCTACTACAATTCCGTCATGAACGCCTCGAACGTGGGCTACAGGCCGCCCGCCGTCGTCTGGGCCTGCCCCGCCTCGCCGGTTGTGGAGGGGACGCTGACCGCCCTGGTGCGGCATCTGGCCGCGACGCCGGGCGTCACGACGCTGGCCCTGCGCGGGACGGTCCCGCCGGGCTATAACGACCCGCCCCGGCCCATCACCGACGGCACCGAGCTGGGCTACGTCCCCGCCCAACGCCTCGCCTTCCTGCGCCGCGACCATGTGGACCCGCTGGATTTGGATGTGAACTACCCTCTGGCGGGGGCCGACCTCACCCTGCCTGACTTCGGCAGCTCATACGCGACCGGCAGCGCCCCGCAGGACTGGGTCCGCCTGCGGGACGCGGCGAGCCGCGACCTGCTGCGTCACCTGCTGGCGGCGGCCCAGGAGGCGGGCGGGGGTCGGTTCCGGTTCCTGGTCCAGCAGCGGGGGCAGGCGGAGGCGGGCTGGTACGGGCTGTGGGAGGACCCACAGGCTCCTCTGCCCCAGGTGCCCGCCGTCCTGCCAGGCCGGGACCCCGCGCCGCCCCTCTCGGAGAGGGATTACGCGCCGGCCGCCCGCTCCCAGTGCCGGATCAACCTGTATGCGCTCCCCGCCTGGGCCGCGTCGTTCCCCGACCTCCGCGCCGGAGACACGGACATGCTCCCGTCGCTGAAACCCGGCTGGGACGGCATGGTGCTGGAAGCAGACACCGACCAACTGGCGGCCCTGGCACGGACCGTGAAGCGGTAGGGACAGGAAGGGCGCGGCGGCAGACGAGGGCGCGATGAATCGCGCCCCTACGCAGGGGAACCGGCATCTCAATGCCGGCTCTCACATCGGGAAGGAGAACCCGCCGATCCTCCCGCCCAAGCCCCGGCGACGCCGGACGGGGGGAGGCGGCGGGAGGCGCGCGGGCGTCCCCAGCCGCAGGGCGGGGCGCGGGTCCGCGCCGGGCGGGAGGGCGGCGGACACGGGCACGACCAGGCGGACGGGGCGGCGGTCCTGCTCCTCGCGGATCGTGATGCGGAAGGTGAGCGCGGCCAGGCGGCGCGGCAGCGGGGTGGCCGTCACAACGGAAGGGCCGTCGCGCCACGAGTAAGGCGGCAGCGGGGCGGACTGGACCGGCGGGAGCGGCGCGGGGGTGCGTTTCGGGGTCTGCGCGGCCCACACGGACAGGCGCAGGGGGGTGTAGCCGGCCCGCGCCAGGACGCGCGCGTCCCGCCCACTCGGCGGGGCGACGGCCCCGACGTAGGGGTCCGGGCGCGTGTCGTCCAGGGACAGGGTGAGCACGCCCGGCTGCGGCCTGCCCCCCGCCCACCGCGCCGGGGAGGCGACGCGGGGCGCGTTCAGGGGGGCGCTCTCGGCGGCCTGAAAGCCGGGCGGCAGACGCCAGGCCAGCAGAAGCTCGGCGTTGCCCCGGTCGTACCACCAGCCTTCCCGGTCCCGCCGCGCGTCGGACCCCGCGTAGTAGCCCCCGCCCTGCTCCGGATGGAAGGACCCACCGGACGCAGGGGCGATGGTCTCGCGCCGTCCGGGGGTGCCGTTGAGGACGGTGACGGTGATGCCGGACGGCGTGGTCTCGGTCTCGGAGTGCCGCCAGACGATCCGGTCCCCGCCGAAGGCCGCGTCATGCACCACCTCGGCGTTGTGGAACGTCACCGTCTCGGTCCGGGCGGCCTGACGGATCACCGAACCCGTCAGCGTCAGCCGGTGCTGCTGGCCGGGCCAGGCCCCGCCCACCGCGCCGTCCCGGAGCAGCCACTCGGCGGAGTGCGTCCCGGCAGGGTCCGTCTCGGACGGGGGGCGGGAGAGCGGGAACACGCCGAGCGGCTCGCCCGCGTTCGGCATCCCAGGGAACGGAGTCCCGAAGGCCGGCGACCCGAGGCCGATGCGGGCGTCCGGCCGGACGCCCGCCGCGCCGCCGTTCCGCCCGCCGGCAGACGCCACCCCGGACGGCCCCGTCTGACGCGGGGCGGCGGGCGGGGACGGCACGCCCCATTGCGGGGCGGCGTGGTCGAGCTGGAACAGCCAGGTCTGGCCGGGGGGCGCGGGCGACGCGGCACGGGCGAACAGCAGGAAGCGGAGGGTCGGCAGGCCCGTCCGCTGGTGGCCGTCCTCATTCGCCGGGGCCAGCCCACTCCCCGACTGCGGGTTGGCCTCGTCCTGCCGACCGCCGGTGTCCTCGGCCTCGGCGGCAACGGCGCGCAGGGTGAACGGGCCGACGGTGGCGGCATTCGCGGGCGTGGGGTCCTGCCCGTCCGCATCCGCCTCCCGCTGGGCGGGCGTCTCCAGCCGCGTGTCCTCGGCGGCGGGCGGCAGGCGCGTGATCACCCACGAGGCTCCCCCGCCGTCCCCCTGGCCCGCCGTCCCGTGGCCGCTCGCCCGCGCGACGGTCACGCGGAACTGGCGGGTGGCGGCGTCGTAGCCGGCGGGGATCTGCGTGAACAGGGCGTCGGCCGTGACCGGCTGGCAGAGCAGGGCGACCGCCTTCCCGGTCGGCCTGCCGTCCGCACCCAGCGGGGTGGCCGTGACCCGGAAGCCCGCCGAGAACGGCGTCGGGGTCAGCGTCACCAGGGCCGGCCCGGACTGGACCTGGGCGGGCTGCGGGGTATTGGCCGACACGATCTGGTAAGGGACCTGATCGTCCGAATGGGGAGGCTGTGAACGCGAAACCCGGCCCGGACCGCCCTCGGGCGGGGGTGCGGCGCGCGTCGTCGTCCACTGGAGCGTCGAGATGCCGGCCGCCCGGCTGCTGATGATGACGCCGCCGAACCCGCCGCCAAGACTTCCGCTGAACCCGCCGGCACCGGGGCCGGTGGGGGGAGTCGTCTGGGGCTGGGCCACCAGGGTGAAGCGCCCGAACGGGTAGTCGTGGCGGCGTCCGTCCTGGGGGATGGCGAGCGTCTTGACGCCGACCCCGCCCCGGACGCCGATCCACAGGCCCACCGCGCCCGCCGAGGCCTGGAGGAAGGGGTTACGCGCGACGGTCGTCGGCTCTTCCCCGCCTGCGGGCGGCGCGAGCGGGGCGGGCGGCGTCTCGAACCCGCTCCGGGTGGGGACGGTGAGCGCCAGCAGGGTCCAGTCGGCCTGCCTCGCCGCGCCCGAGGCCAGGCGCGGCGGCGGCCAGGCGGGGGTGTCGGGCGGGCCGGGCGGGGCGGGCGTCTCCCCCTCGGCGGGGCCGCCCATCCGGGCGTCCCCCGCCCCCGGCCCTCCCCCATGGCGGGAGTCGTGTGCCGGGTTCAGGAGGAGCCACACGGCGGCGAGCGGGACCAGCAGAAGCCCGCCGGTGAACAGCAGGGTACGCGCATCGCGTTTGGGTGGGGTAGGCATCGGTGCTTCTTTCCTGAGCCGCGCCCTCTTCGCCGGGCCGCGCCCCAAGTATAACACTGCGCCCCGCCGGTGTCAAGGACGGGCCGGGGCGGTGTCAAGGACGGGCCGGGGCGGGCGCGGGGCGGTGGACCCGGCGGGCGTGTGACCCGGCGCGCGTGTGACCCGGCCCTTCAGGGCCGGACCGCTGCGCCGGGTTCGCCGCCCGCCGGCTTCACCCCGCCCCCGACACGATCTGCCTCTGCCCCACGCACCCTTCCCGCCCTCCCCCTCACCCCACGCCATCGGGCGGCGCGCGGCCCGCCGCCGCCTCGGGCCGGGCCGCCCCACGCCTGGCCGCCGCTAAGGCCGCCTTGAACCGCGCCGCCCCGCCCCGGTTGACGGCCTGCTGCCCCGTGCTGAGGGCCGCCCCCCCGGCCACTGCCCGCGACACCGCCCCCCGGACCACCGCCTCCGCGACCCGCACGTCCCGGAACACCCCCCGCGCCTGGAACGCGCCCCTCCCGCCGCTCCTGTCCGGGCCTCTTCCCGGCCTCCTGTCCGCGAAAGCCGAAGGCAGAATGGGCCTCGCGCGCGTCTGAGTTATTTCCTGCGTTCTCTCTGAGATGATCTCTGAAGTAGTTTGCGCGATCCCCGCAAACTGGCTTGCAGGAATCGCGCAAACAAGTGTTCGTGTTCCGCGCACTCCAGAGTGCGGCATTGCGGCAGCCGGAGAGGCATCCGGCGGCCGGGCTTGCGCCTGAAGGTGCGCCCACACCAGCCGCAGCACGGCGGCCATGTCCACCCGGAAGTGCAGGGTGGCGGGAATGCCGCACCGCTTTTCCTCCAGCACGCCCTGGGCGCACAGCCGCCGCCGGGCCGTCGCGGTTTCGGCGCGCGACAGCCCCGTCTCCTCGGTGATCTCGCGCTGCGCCTTCCAGAACCAGCCGCTCGTCCGCGCCTGGACGGTGGGCGTCCCGGCCCAGAACCAGAACTGCGACAGGAGGAGGCCGCAGGCCGCCCCGCCGAACAGCCGCCCGAAGCAGGGGCGGTGGGCGACGACGCGGCCCGACCCGAACAGGGCGTCGAGGGCGCGCAAAGCCTCCGGCGGCAGCGCCTCGGGCGCGGCCACGGGCGGGGAGGCGTGGGCCTCCATCGGGGGGATGTGGGGCGACACGGGGGGCAGCGGGCGTTGGGGCGTGGGGCGGACGGGCGCGGGCTGAGACGCGGGAGCGGGCTGGAACACGGTGCGGACCCTCCTTGAAGCGCAGGCGAGTCCAGTATGGCAGGTTTACGGCTGTTTGTCTACTATTTGTCTACTATTTATAAAATAAAGACCAAATCAGGCAGCCTCACGGCTGGGTTGGGGAGCGCCCGCCCGCCGCGCTGCCGACGCGGCGGGGTTGGAAGGGGAGCGCGGCGGGGGAAGGGGAGCGCGATAGAGAAAGGGGGTGCGATGAACTGCGCCCCTACGAGGCTCGGCGGACATCGTCCGGCGGCGCTATCCAAAGCCCCGAAGCGGGCGGCCCATCCGTGTAGACCGGCCTTTCAGGGCCGGGTGCGCGCCGGGCCGGGTGCGCCGGGCCGGGTGCGGTGGTAGGACGAGTGATTGAAATCACTCGCTGACGCAGGATTTGTCCAAGGGACAAGTGGATAGGATTGTGCCCAGCGCCCGCCCCGTCCCGTCTGCCTCTTCTGTCCCCTGGACAGGTCCGACAGGAGCGAGTGATTTCAATCACTCGTCCTACCACCGCACCCGGCCCGGCGCGCACCCGGCCCGCCACGCCCCCGTTCCCGTCTTCCTGTCCCGTCTTCCTGTCCCGTCTTCCTGTCCCGTCTTCCTGTCCCGTCTTCCTGTCCCGTCTTCCTGTCCTGTCTTCCTGTCCCATCTCCCCGCCCTCACGCCGCCGCCACCGTCACCGGGCCGAACTCGCCGTAGCCCGCCTCCGCCAGCAGGCCGACGGCCCCGCGCGTCGGCAGGTCCGGCCCCGAGGCCGTCAGGGAGACGGGACCGTAAGTGGCCGTGATACCCGACGCGGTGATGGTCAGCGAAACCGGCTGCGCCTCCTCCATCGTCCAGGTCGCCCCCGACTCGGCCAGGACACGGGTGACGTCATCGCGCTGCTCGATCAGGCGGACTCGGTGGTCCTCGTCCAGCACGAGGGCGACGTAGCGGCGCAGGCCGCGCACCGCCCCGGCAAGCCCCAGGCGCTTCGCCAGGTGCGGGAGAATGACGGCGGAAACAGAGTAATCCGTCCACTCCCACTCGCCCTGCGTCGCCAGCCCCACGCCCTCGTTCTGGATGACCCGGTAGGCCATGCCCGCCCCCGAGCCGGCCTCGAAGGCGGAGGCGCTGCTGACCCACGCCCGCCGCCAGCCGTCCCCGGACACGGCCCGGCCAAGCGTGACCGACGCGGGGACGCCGCCCCAGGTCAGCCGGTCCAGGAGTACTGTGCCGGACGCCGCGCCGTCCGAGGCCGTGACTTTCAGGCCGACCACGGCGATGGGCAGGCCCGCCGTTTCGGGGACGGTCAGCGAGGGGGAGGCCGACCCGCCGGGCGCGAGCGGCACGGCCTCGCCCTCGGTAAACGTCAGCACGTCCCCCGCCCCGTAGGCCCCGACATACAGGCGCACCGTGACCGGGCCGGACAGGTCCGGGCCGCCCTCCACCGTCGCCGTGACCGTCTGACCGGGGTAGAGAGTCGGGCTGCACGCCAGGTCGTAGCCGCCCCCCGCGAAGGCCGAGGGCGCGGGGAAGGTCTCGCGCCCCGCCCGGACGGTCCCGCCCGCCCCAAGCCCGTCCAGGCGCAGGGCCAGCCTGCCGCCCTCATTGCCGACCGTCAGGACACCCGCCGAATCGGGCGCGTCGTCGGGCCGGAACCCCTGCACCGCGCCGGGCAAGGAGAAATGGAACCGCGCGCCGCCCTTGGGGGCGACCGGCGGCAGCCCGGCCAGCGCGCGGCCCGAATCGACCAGGGCATACGTCTCGCGCAGGGCGTCGGTGATGCACCGCCCGCCGTCCGCCGTGGGCAGGTACAGCCGGTCGGCGACCGGCCCGCGCCAGTCCGGCCCGGCGTCCATGCCGGCCAGGCCGTTTTGGATGCCCAGCAGGCAGCCGACATTGCCCGCGTTGCAGTCGGTGTCCCAGCCCGCCGTACTCGCGATCATCAGGGACTTTTGGAAGTCGCCGCGCCCGTGCAGCAGGCCCAGCAGGATGACGGCGTGGTTCGGGACCATGTGGCAGTTGCCGCCGAATTTGTCATAGCCGTAGTGGGCCTGGATCAGCTTCAGAGTCGCCCGCCAGTCGTCGCCGCTGTCTGCCGCCCACCCGCGCACGTCGCCGATCAGCCGATAGATCACGCTCTCCTTCGGGATCAGCCCCGCCCCCATGTCCAGCAGGGCGTTCAAATCAGGCTCGACGAAGGCCAGCGCCTCCATCGCCGCGATGACCTGCGCGCCGTAGATCGCCTCGCCGTCGTGCGACACCGAGGCGGCCAGCCGCGCGAAGTGGGCGGCCTTCGCGGGGTCGCCGGGGCAGACCATCCCCCAGCCGTCAACAAAGATCTGCGCCCCGATCTGCTCGGCGACGATGGCCCCGTTCGTCGCGATGCTCCCGCTGTCCGGGGCCTTGATCCCCGCCTTGAGCCGCAGGAAGGCCGTATGCTCGGTGGACATGCCCAGGCCGCCCCACCACAGAATGGTCCGGCCTTCAATGATGGTGTTCCGCCACCAGTCGCCGATCTGGGCCGCCGTTAGGTCCGGGTCGTTCCCGCTCTCGGCCAGGGCGCGGGCGAACGTGAAAGTGCCCGAGACGTCGTCGTCGGTGACGACGAGCGGTGCCTTCAGTCTGTCGTGGACGTAGTAGTCCACCTCGCCCAGTTCGCGCTCGATGCGCTCGTTGGACCAGCCTTCAAAGGGCCGGCCCAGGTAGACCCCGATGATCTTGCCGAGGACGCCCGCATAGACGCGCGCCTCGTAGTCGGGGGGCAGGGTGGACTCGGACGGGAGGGAGGAACTAGTAGGCATGGGGTGACTCCGGTGTCGGCTGAATGCTGGGAATGCCGTTCGGCAATGGGGGGGCGTTCTCCTGCCGGGAACGGGGTGCGGCGTGGTACAATGGGACAGGAAACGGTTCCGGGCAGAACGAGTGACTGAAATCACTCGCTGACGCAGGATTTGTCCAGGGGACAAGCGGACAGGATAGTGCCCAACGCCCGCCCCATCTGCCTCTTCTGTCCCCTGGACAGGTCCCAATCAGCGAGTGATTTCAATCACTCGTCTTGCTCGCCCTTGTCGTCCCTTCCGACTCCATCCTCGCTGCCCTGGATGCCGCCGCCTACCCGTCGTTCGTCCGCGCCGACTGGACTCTGGGGGCGTCGTGACCGCACGACGGGAGCGGCTTGCCGGGTATACTGGGAGGGATCACGAACGGCAGGAATCCATGAAATCCGGCAGTCTCAACACGACCTTGACCAGTCTTCTGCGGTATCTCATTAATGGGGCCGTCTTCCTGTGCGTCTACCTCGGCGCGCACATCTTCGGCCCCTCCCTCTGGCACTACGCCGCCGCGAATGTCCAGCACTGGTGGCACCGGGGCGCGTCCGGCGACATCACCAGCGGCCTCGTGGGGATGGCGGCGTTCCTCGTGTTCGGCGAGTACCGCCGCCGCGAGAGGTCGGCGCGAAATGTCCCCGCCGCAGCCCGGCGGCAGCCGAGCAGGTCGCCGAGCGGGCCGTGGGCGTGAGGCCCGGCGTAGGGAAGGCGGGGCAAGAGAAGAGGGCGGGGGGACCCCGCCCCTACGAGGACCGGATGATGCCGCCCGGATGATGCCGCCCGGATGATGCCGCCCGGATGATGCCGCCCCTGTAGGGGTCGGGTCCCGCGACCCTCATTTCCCTCTGGCTTTGCCCCTACGCTATCTCCGTTCTGGCCTGACCCATCCTCAACCCCGGAGGGGTTTTCACTCAAGAGTAGCCCGGCCATTCATGGCCGGGGCCAGCCGTGCGGCTTTTTTCTTTCGCCACAATCGCACTGTTGCGCGGGCGAAAACCGTTCCGAGGCCGGTAATCCGTGGTACAATGTCGGCGTGCGATCTAAGTCTTACGCACACTAAGGAGTAACGCTCATGAGTCCGCGACGTGTCCTGCTCTCCGTCGGGTCCCTCTGCGCCCTGGTGGCCGCCTCCCTCGCCGGGCCGGTCCGCGCCGACCAGGCCCTCTACACCGATTCCCTGCAAAACGGCTGGGTCAACTATAGCTGGGCCTCGGTCAGCTTCACCGCGACCAGCCCCGTCCACACCGGGGCCGACTCGATCTCGGTCCAGTCCGGGCCGTACCAGGCCCTCTATCTGCACCACGCCGCCCAGGCCGCCGCGCCGTTCACGGCCCTGACCTTCTGGATCAACGGCGGCCCGACGGGGGGCCAGCGCCTCCAGGTGCAGGCCACCCTGAACGGCAATCCTCAGCCCGCCTACGCCCTGCCCGTGCCCCAGGCGAATACCTGGACGCAGGTCACCGTCCCCCTGTCCGCCCTGGGCGTCGCGGGGCAGACCACTTTCGACGGCATTTGGATACAGGATGCCAGCGGCGCGGCGACGGTCCCCGTCTTCTATGTGGACGACATGGCCCTGGTTTCGGCGGTGCAGACCGCGCCCGGCACGACGATCAAGGTGGACGTCGCGGCGAACCGCCACGCGATCAGCCCGCTGGTCTACGGGGTCGCCTACGGGGACGCCGCAAGCCTGGCCGACCTGAACGCGCCTTTGAACCGGCAGGGCGGCAACAACACCACCCGCTACAACTGGCAGCTCAACGCCGACAACCGGGCCAACGACTACTTCTTTGAAAGCATCGGCGACACGGACCCGACGCCCGGCGGGCGCGGGGACGCTTTCATTTCGGCCTCCAAGTCCGGCGGCGCATCGGCGATGCTCACCATCCCGACCATCGGGTGGGTCGCGAAGCTCGGCCCGAACCGCGCCAAGCTGCCGTCGTTCTCGGTCGCCAAGTACGGCGCGCAGAAGAGTACCGACCCGTACCTGCCCGACGCCGGCAACGGGGTGCTTGCGAGCGGCGCGAACGTCACCGGCAACGACCCGAACGACGCCGACGTGCCCTCGACGCCCGCCTTCCAGGCGGGCTGGATGAGCCACCTCGTCTCGCAGTGGGGGACGGGGGCGGCGGGCGGCCTCCAGTACTACATCATGGACAACGAGCCGAGCCTCTGGTTCAGCACCCACCGGGACGTCCACCCGGTCGGGCCGACCATGGACGAGGTCACGAACGACATCCTGGCCTACAGCGCCAAGGTCAAGGCCGCCGACCCGACCGCGAGCGTGGTCGCGCCCGAGGAGTGGGGCTGGTCCGGCTTCTTCTACAGCGGCTTCGACCAGCAGTACGGGGCCGCCCACAATTACCAGGGGGGCTACCCGGACCGCAATGCCCACGGCGGCATGGACTATCTGCCCTGGATGCTCGGCCAGATCTCCAAGAACGACCAGGCCACCGGGAAACGCTCCCTGGACGTCTTCAGCGTCCACTTCTACCCGCAGAGCGGCGAGTTCAGCGACGCCACCGACACGGCGACGGTCCTGCTGCGGAACCGCTCCACGCGGCAGCTTTGGGATCCGAACTACGTTTCCGAGAGCTGGATCAATGACAAGGTCATGCTGATCCCCCGGATCAAAGGCTGGGTGAACTCCTACTACCCCGGCACCAAGACCGCGATCACCGAGTATAACTGGGGCGCGGACGGCAGCATGAGCGGCGCGACGACCCAGGCGGACATCTACGGCATCTTCGGGCGCGAGGGCCTGGACATGGCGACCCGCTGGACCATGCCGGCCACTAACTCGCCGACGTACCAGGCGATGAAGCTGTACCGCAACTATGACGGCAAGAAGTCCGGCTTCGGCACCACCAGCGTCTCCGACATCGCCCCCAGCCCCGACACGGTCTCGTCGTTCGCCGCCATCCGCCCCTCCGACGGCGCTCTGACCGTGACGGTGATCAACAAGGACCCGTCCGCGACCGCCCCGGTGACTGTCTCGGTGGCGGGCTTCACGCCCGCCGCGACCGCCCAGGCGTGGCAGCTCACCGGCGCGACTGCCGCCATCACCCGCATCGCCGACGTTCCGGTCAAGAGCGCCGCGCTCTCGGTCAGCCTGCCCCCGCAGAGCGTCACGCTCTTCGTCATCCCGACGACCGGCATCCCCGTCTCGATCATCCCGCCCCCCGTCCGGCGTCCGGCCCCGATGCCCCGGCCCGAGGTCGGGCCGTAGGCCATGGAGCCGGACGCGCGGAGCCGGGCGCGCGGAGCCGGACGCGCGGAGCCGGGCGCGCGGAGCCGGACGCGCGGAGCCGGACGCGCGGAGCCGGACGAGTGATTGAAATCACTCGCTGATTCGGATTTGTCCAGGGGACAAGCGGATAGGATAAGGCCCGACGCCCGCCCCGCCCCGTCCTGTCTGCAATCTTCTGTCCCCTGGACAGGTCCGACCGGAGCGAGTGATTTCAATCACTCGTCCCCATCCTCGCTCGCCGTCCGTGGCGGCTCTCAGTCTCAGAGCAGCCACGGCGGGTGATGCGTCACCAAAGCCCACGCCTGCCACGCGAAGACCGCGCCCCAGAACAGCGTCACCCAGGGCGGCTTGGCCCAGCAGTGCCACTCCCGGACGCCCCGGAGCGCGGCCAGGACGTAGAACAGGGTCGCGAGGCCCGACAAGGCCAGCAGGGCGTAGCGCTGGAAGAGCAGCACGAGGAAGGCCGCCTTGCAGAAGGTGAACGCCCAGCCCTCGTACCGCCGACCCTGCCGCTGACGGTCGTATTCGCTCATCCCGCCCCCACCTGTTTCTCGGCCCCGTCGCGCCCCTCGGCCCCCTCATGCCTCTTGATTCCTTGCAGCAGCGGCGGGCACTTGCGGATCGCCCCGCCCTTGCGGATGCTCTCTGCAAAGCGGTGCCGGCTCGCCATGTAGCACTGCATGTACCAGTGGACGGCGAAGGGCGCGCGCCATAGTTTTCCGTCCACGGCCATGCCCAACTCGCGCATCCACCCGACCACCTGCGGGTTCCGGCTGAGGACGTAGACGTGCCGCCCGCGCCCCTGGGCGCGCTCCCAGGCCGCCCGGAACAGGTCCGCGCCCAGACCCCGGCCCCGGAACTCGGGCAGGACATATAGGGCCGCGATCTCCGTCCACCCGGCGGCGAGGTCCACGCTGAAGCAGACGCCCGCGAACCCGTCTCCGTCCCCCTCGGTCGCCTGTCCGGCGGCCTGTCCGGCGGCCTGTTCGGCGACCTGAACGTCGGTCAGCCGCTCCAGCTCGCGAACGGTGTAGCCGAGGATGTTGGGCGTCGTCTTCAGCTCCTGGTGCAGCCGGACGGCCTCGGCGCGGGTCAGCGGGCGGTGGGTGATTTGCATGGGTTCTCCTGGTTCGGTCCCGGCGCGACGAACCCGGCCCGCGACCACGAAGGAGGGCAGGGGGACCCTGCCCCTACGGGTTTATCGGTCTGCCGCGCCCTCGTCTCCTGCCGCGCCCTCGTCTCCTGCCGCGCCCTCGTCTCCTGCCGCGCCCTCGTCTCCTGCCGCGCCCTCGTCTGCCCTCACCCCAGCATCCGCAGCGGCACGACCGCCGCGCGGCCTTTGTCCCCGCTCCGGCGGCCCCGGCGGAAGACGTTGAACTCGCAGAACGACACGGCCGTCCCGTCCTCGGTCAGAATCTTGGTGCAGCACTGCTCGATGCGCTTCTTGTCGTAGGTGTGCGCGTCCATGAAGGGCTTGACGACGACGCGGAAGACGCGCCGGCCGAAGGCGTCGGGGTCGCGCATCAGCGGCAGGACGTCCCGCAGGCCGCCGCGCGCGAACAGGACGCCCAGGTCGCGCAGAGTCTGCCGGCCCCGCAGGTGCGCGACGTCCGACCAGACCCGCCGGGCCGCCCCGCCGACAAGCCCCGAGAAGCTGATGCGGTCCGTGAACAAATCTAGGTAGCGCGACACGTCCAGGTGCCGGGGCAGCGGCGTGATCGTCTCGCGCTTCGCGTCCAGGAAGCCATAGGTCAGGACGCAGCAGTCCGGGTGCGAGCAGGGCAGGCCCACGAAGTCCGAGCGCACCAGGGCGCCGCCGGTCTGCCGTTCCAGCGCGTACAGCACGTCCGTCAGGGTCAGCCGGTCCGCAGCCGCGTACTCGTGCTGGTAGCGGCCCGTGTCCATGACCGGCTGGAAGGTCAGCCCGGTGACCGTCCCCAGCGACAGCGCGAAGCGGTACAGGTCGCCGATCTCGTCGTCGTTCACCCCGCGCTCCACGGTGGGGACGAGGGTCGTGAACAGGCCCGCCGCCTGCGCTTTCTCCAGGGCGTCCGTCTTCTCCTGCCGCAGGTCGCGCCCGTAGAAGTGTTCGTGGCCGGACGCGCGGAAGCTCGAAAACGAGAAGTACAGCTCGACGCGCTCCTTGTGGGCCGCCAGCGTCTCCACCAGGGCCGCGCTCTGGCCGAGCCGCAGGCCGTTTGTGTTTATGACGACGCGGTCCACGGGGTAGGAGAGGGCCAGGTCTAAAATCTCGGCGAAGCGGGGGTGGATGGTCGGCTCGCCGCCGGACAGCATCAGGATGTCCAGCCGGGGCTGCTTGCGGAAGAACACGTCCAGCCGCCGCCGGGCCTCGTCCGCCGTCATGAAGTCGTGCCCCTGGGCGTCGGCGTAGCAGGTCGGGCAACGCAGGTTGCAGGCCTGCGTGATCTCCAGCAGCAGGGCGCAGACCGGCGGGCCGACCGCGCCGCCGGGGGTGCCGTCCGGCCCGCACGTCTCGCCCGGCCCGCAGCAGCAGTTCGCGCCGCTCCGGTCGGGGACGTACTGCCGGAGGCGCAGGTACTCGCCCGCGTCCGAGGCCAGCAGGGCGCGGCTTGCGCCGTGGCGCGGGCACTGCTGCCGTATCCAGATGCGCCCGGCCTCTTCAAGCAGCGTCGCAGGCACGTCCCGCAGGCAGGTCGGGCACAGGCCGCGCGTTTCTTCCGACCACGAGGTTGTCATGGGGCGGCCTCTTCGATACTTCCCTTTTGTTCCTTCAGTCGGTTATCGAGTTGATTCTGAACGGCGAGGCTGATCCGTTTTGCTTCCAAAGGATCATTCTTCACGCTCTGCATTCCTTGAGAGTAGCGTTTTCGCAGATCGACATGCTCCTGGGTGAACGCAGCTACTGGAAAGTTTTTGTCAATTTTCATCCGGTCTCTCAGTGTCTCTATATCAGTACGCAAGCCCGTAAAAAACCGTTTGTTCTCCTCGTAGCCTTTGAGACGCTCGGGGATTCCCAAGACGGTGTTCACGATAGATAAAACGGCGGCAAGTCCTGCCAATGTCAGCCAGACTGGTTTTGCATAGGGCTGCGTCCAGAATGCCCACCCCGATATGGCTGAACCCGAGGCCGTGAGCGTCACCAGCGCTTTGGTCCAGGCGTCGGACCTTTGGTAGAAAATAATATACCAATCGATAAGCATTTCCTGGTAATAAGCCTCGTAATAGGTGTTCCAGACCGCGTTCCAAAGTTGCAGGCGGTCGCGTGAGTACGGGTTTGACATTAGCGTCTCCGAGTGCTACAATATGGCTGTTAAAAAGGAGGAAGGGATAACGTGAAAAGGCCTTTTGTAGTTTCTCCTGCATTCCTGTTCATGGCAGGCGGTATCGTACTTTGCTCATTTGGCGGTGCCTTTGCTTCCTCTTCGGGTCATCATTTTACGCCCCCCCGTTCTGCCGGCACAGGCCCGCCAAAGGGTAAACCGCCGCCCCCGCCGCCGCCGCGAATTCTCCGCTCCTATCACGGGGCGAAGAGGCACTACACGCGACATCTTTCGAACCCGCGAGGACGAGCAGCCAGAGCACCGCACTCCCCGGTGACGCCGTGAACAGGTAGGTCATAAGCCGCCGCTTCCGCTGAGGCTGTACAGACAAAAAGCAAACGCGCCTAGCAGCAGGGCCAGACCCGCCAGAATCCCATAGCCGATGCCGCGCGCAAAAACCGGGTAATTTCGTTTCAGCGTGAAGTACAGGACCGGCATCAGGAGGAACCCCGCCCCGGCGAGGAAGTTGGACAGGAAACTGAGGCCGATCCCCAGCGTCAGGTCCCCCCAAGCCCTTCCCGTGATCAGCCTGGGGACGGGCGGGGCCGGCGCGACCCGCCCGGCGGGCGGCGGGGACCAGGCGGGGCGGACAAAGCCGCAGTTCGGGCAGACGCCCGCGCCGGGCGGCCAGGGCGTCCCGCAGTTAGGGCACGGCGTTATCTGTGGCGGCGTTATCTGTGGCGGTTCATCGGGCATGGGCGTCACTGGTGGCCGTTCGTGCTGCACAGGGACAGGATGCCGAGCGCCAGCGCCGCCAGCACGGCGATCACCGCGAACGGCAGCAGGATACAGCCGGTCAGGACCCCCCAGCCCAGCCCGCGCGCGACGGTGGGGTAGCGGGGCCGCAGAACGAGGTACAAAATGGGCGGCGCGAGCAGGCCCAGCCCCCAGCCCACGTTTCCACGGAAGAGTGACCCGTGGCCGGTCATCAGCGAAAGCGACGCGAGGCTGATCACGAGGCTGATCGAAAGCCCCAGCGTCACGTCGCCCCCGACAGCCCCCGTCACCAGTGGCCCCGCCGCCAGCGGCCCCGCCGCCGGCTTGCCGACGTATCGCGGGGCGACGAAGCCGGCGGGGGGCGGCGGCCAGACGGGGCGGACGCAGCCGCAGTTGGGGCAGACGGCGGCTGCGCCCGGCGGCCAGGGCGTCCCGCAGTTCGGGCAGAGGGGGGGCGGGACGGACATGGATCACCTCGCAGACCTGGATCACCTCGCGGGGACCGCTCCGGTCCCCGCCTCGTTCGGGCCGGCGAGCCGGGTCGGGCGCAGCAGGCGCAGGAGCCGGACGCCGAAGAATGCCAGCCCCGCAAGGCACGCCCACTGCGCCCCGGTCAGCCCCCAGACGGGCGGGGGGCCTTCGCGGAAGAACTCGACGAGGAACCGGGCCAGGCAGTAGAGTACCCCTTGCAGATACCACAGGCCGTTCTCGGGCGGGCGCGTCTTGTCGAACCGCCACAGGGCGACCAGGATCAGGGCGCTGGCCGCCGACAGATAGAGCTGCGCCGGGTGCCGCCACGCGCCGTGCTGGTTGACGGCCCACGGCAGGGCGCAGGCCTTGCCGTAGCAGCAGCCGCCGAAGAAGCACCCCCAGCGGCCCACCGCCTCGCCCGCGCTGACGGCGACCGCGAACAGGTCCCCGGTCGGACGCCGCAGGCCCAGCCAGCGTTTGAAGAGGAGGACGGACAGGTAGCCGCCCGCGATGCCGCCCAGGACCGTCTTGCCCGCCTCGCCGCCCCCGAACAGGTGGGCGTAGGCCCACTGCGTCAGGTTCGCCCCGACCAGCCCGCCCAGAAGCCCCGCGCCCATGACCGCCATGACCCCGGCCGTCGCCAGGTGCCGCCGGTGCGCCATCCAGGCGAACGCGGCCACCCCGGTCAGATACCCCAGCGCATAGCACCCCGCCGAAAGCGTCATGGCCCCGCCCCCCTCTGCACACACGAGTCCCGCGCACACGAGATACCGGCATTATACGCCGATTCGCGCGGGGAAGCAAGGAGGCCCGGCGTCGGCCCCGATCCAGGGCCATCGCACCCGCCGGGCAACCACAGGGGGTTGCCCCTACCGACCACGAAAACGTAGGGGCAGGCCCCCGTGCCTGCCCTCTCTTCCCCGTGCTGCCCTCCCTTCCCCGTGCCTGCTCTCCCTCCCCCGTGCTCGCCCCTTGCCCTAGCGGACTGCTGTAGACAAAAAAGGGGCGATGGTGTATACTAGCGAGTAACACAACAAGGTAGACACGGGGGGAGAGCGACTTGGCAGCAACAACGGGACGAACCACGAAGCAGTCCGCGACGGTCCGCATCAGCGCGCAGTCGCACCTCCGGCTGCGGGAGCTGGCCGCGCAGGACGGCGAGCCGATGCAGGCGGTCCTGGATAAAGCCCTGGAACAGTACCAGCGGCAGAAGTTCCTGGCCGACTGCGATGCGGCCTACGCCGCGCTTCAGCGGGACCCGGAAGCCTGGGCGGGCTATCAGGCAGAACTGGCGGCCTGGGAAGTGACCTCGATGGACGGGCTGGAACCCGAGGAAAACGGGAACGAAAGGGGCAGCGTTGCCGATGCGGGTGGTGCCTGTGGTTAGTCCGATCTATGGCGACATCTGGTTCGGGGATCTTGACCCCACGGTAGGGCGCAAGCAGGCCGGGGAGCGGCCCGTCCTGATACTCTCCGTTGACTCCTTCAACCGAAGCCCCGCCGGCCTCGTCGTCATCCTGCCCATCACCACGCGGCTCCGGGGCATCCCCTGGCACGTCCTGGTGTCGCCGCCGGAAGGGGGCCTGACGCGCCCGAGCGCCATCCTCTGCGAGGCGGTGCGGTCCGTCAGCCAGCAGCGCTTACTGCACCGGATGGGGGTCGCCGCCCCGGCGACCCTCGAAGCCGTCCGGGACCGGCTACGCATCCTGATGAACCTCTGACCCGACGATCAGCCGAAATGCCCGACTTCTTTGCGACCCTGCTCCGCCTTCTCGGCAGGGAGCCTGCCCCCGCAGAATGCGCGCCCGCACCGCCGGCCCCCGTCAGCGGCGCGCTCGCCGTGGAAGCCGGCCCGACCGACGGGCCGCTGCGGGACGCGCTCGCCGCCATTGATGCGGTCCACCGGGACGGGCGGCTGCCGACCATCCCGATGCGGCGCGTCGTCCTGAGCCGCCGGCTGCACGGGCACTTCCGGCACGTCGCCGGCGGCCCGGCCCTCGACATCGGCGTCCACCCCGCCGCCCGCCACGCCGCCCTGACGGCGGTGCATGAGGTCGGGCACTTCCTGGACTACGCGGGGCTTGGGGCGGGCGGCGAGTTCTGCTCGGTTTCGGGCGACGCGCTCGGCGCGTGGCGCGCGGCCGTCCGGGGCAGCGGCGCGGTGCAAAGGCTGGGGCAGCTCTTACGGTTCACGGCGGACCGGCCGCCGGAGACGCGGGCGGGCGGGGATGTGGTGAGATACCCGGCGGAACACAGGTACATCGAGTACCTGCTCCAGAACGAGGAGCTGTGGGCGCGCTCCTACGCCCAGTTCATCGCCGCCCGGAGCGCCCACCCCCTGCTCGGGGAGCAGCTCGACCGCCTGCGCGTCCGGCCCGCGCGCCGCCTCTATTACGGGTCGCAGTGGGACGACGTGGACTTCCGGCCGATCCAGGCGGAGATCGAGGCCCTGTTCCGGGGGCAGGGGTGGCTGTGAAGACGAGTGAAGACGAGTGATTGAAATCACTCGCTGACCTTGGACCTGTCCAGGGGACAGAAGAAGGACAGGATGAAGGACAGGATGAAGGATAGGATGGCACCCTCGGTTCCCTTGTCCCCTGGACAAATCCTACCGAAGCGAGTGATTTCAATCACTCGTCATTTCTCGTCCGGCCGGCCCTCATCCCGGCCGGCATAGATCGGCGCGTAACACCTATGAGCAAACCATTCGGATTCGGCGGCCTGTTCCGCAAGGCGCCCGAGACGCACGAAGAAGAAGCGGCGGCGGAGGCCGTTCGGGAGCGGCTGGCCCGCGAGTCTGCCGCCAACGAAACGACCGATGACCTCGACGCGGACTTCCGCGAAGCGCTCGCCGACGGCGAGATCACCGGCGACATCGTCGTGATTGACGCGAAGGGGCGCGAGGTCAAAGGCCGGAAGCGCTCCAACATCTTTGACGTCTGACGCCCGCGCAAAACGTGCGCCGGGCCTCCCCAGCACTTTTACCGGTTGACAAACCGCCCCGCCCCGTGCTATCATAGACCCGACAACCTCATAGCGTAGCACGAGGAGCGCCTGCCGTCTGAGGCAGGCGAGGATTGAAACTCAAGAGTGGTGGAGGGACCGGCCCTGCGAAGCCACAACAACCACCCTGGCGGTAACGCCGGGGCAGGTGCTAAATCCGGCGCCCTAGCACCGTCTTTGATTCGTCAATGACGGGCCTAGCGCGCAAGAGTTGAGATGCCAGCGTGACGACTCTCTGACCCCCGCTTGCACCGCCCTTACCGGACGTTCTTGATTTGCTCTTCCTGACCCCACCCTCTGCTTGCCGCTCTTACTGCAAAGCATTACTGCAAAGAAGGAAGCAAACACACCCATGCCCGACGTTAAACTGTTCACCTCGGAGTCCGTCTCCGTGGGCCACCCCGACAAGCTCGCCGACCAGATCAGCGACGCCATCCTCGACGAGCTGCTGCGCCAGGACCCCAAGAGCCGCGTCGCCGTCGAAACCCTGCTGACGCGCGGCCTCGCCGTCATCGCCGGCGAGGTCACCACCCAGGGCTACGTCGAGATCCCCGACGTCGTCCGGGCCGCGATCAACGACGCCGGCTACACCAAGGTCGAGTACGGCTTCGACGGCGACACGACCGGCGTCCTGATCGCCCTCCAGAAGCAGTCCCCCGACATCAGCGTCGGCGTGGACGCCGGCGCGAAGGGCGACAAGGCCCAGGGCGCGGGCGACCAGGGCATGATGTTCGGCTTCGCCGTCAACGAGACGCCCGAGCTGATGCCCCTGCCCATCACCATCGCCCACGAGCTGACCGCCCTCTACGCCCAGGTCCGCAAGGGCGGGTCGCTGGGCCTGCGCCCCGATGCCAAGTCCCAGGTGACGGTCGCCTACGACCCCGCGACCGACAAGCCCCTCTCGATTGACACCATCGTCTTCTCCGCCCAGCACGACCCCGAGCTGAAGCAGGCCGACGTCCAGGCCTTGGTCCAGCAGCACGTCATCAGGCCCGTCCTGGCGCAGTACGAGAAGTACATCACCCACGACATCAAGTACCACGTCAACCCCACCGGCATCTTCGTCATCGGCGGCCCGCAGGCCGACACCGGCGTCACGGGCCGCAAGATCATCGTGGACACCTACGGCGGCTACGCCCGCCACGGCGGCGGCGCCTTCTCCGGCAAGGACCCCTCCAAGGTGGACCGCTCGGCCGCCTACGCCGCCCGCTTCATCGCCAAGAACATCGTCGCGGCGGGCCTGGCCGAGAAGGTCGAGATCCAATTGGCCTACGCCATCGGCGTCGCCCAGCCCGTCTCGGTCCTGGTCGAAACTTTCGGCACCAACGCCATCGCCGAGGACGAGATCAGCCGCCGGGTCAGCGCGAACTTCGACCTGACCCCGCGCGGCATCATCCAGCTCCTGGACCTGACCCGCCCGGTCTACTCGCAGACCGCCAAAAACGGCCACTTCGGGCATCCCGAGTTCGCCTGGGAGGCGACCGACCAGGCCGCAAAGCTGGCCGGGTAGAGGGACGTAGACGGACAGAGGCAGGCACAAGGAGGCCGCCGGGCAATGCCCGGCGGCCTCCTTCCGTTCTGTGGTACAATGGGGCCGGGAGAAAGTCAATGGCAATCGCAGAGCAGGAGATCACGCGGCACCTGAGCATCCCTCTGGACCGGGACCAGCAGGAGAGACTGGAACGGGCCGCGCTCATGGCCGGGCAGAGCTTGGAGGGTTTCGCCGCCACTGCGCTCCTGCGCGCGGCGGACGCGGCGCTGACACCGCCGCCGCCCGCCGACAACCCATTGGACAAGGTCATCGGCATTTTCAAGGACGAGCCTCTGATGGATGAGCTGATGGAGCGCATTCGCCGGGATCGTCAGGCAGAGATAGAAGCGTATGCGATAGAAGCACAGGCGGAAGAATAGCCTCGTGTACTCCCTTGATTCCGACACTGTAAACAACCTCCTCCGGGCCAATCCGAACATTGCTCGGCGCGTGCGGGCTGTCAATCCTGTTGACCTCCGGGTCAGCACCATTGTTTTGGAAGAAGTCGTCGGCAAGCAGATCAACCACCTCAACACCCTGCGCTCGCAACGCCGCCCACTTACGCGTGCCTCTCAATTCCTGGCCGAATTAACAATAGCCTTGTCGGCTTTCCAGATATTGCCGTACTCAGACGAGGCCGAGCAGTTGTATCAGTCGTGGCCCGCGAAGCAGAAGCGCGTTGGCCCCAATGACTGCCGCATCGCTGCAAGCGCCATTGTCGCGGGATTGATCGTGGTGACGTGCAACCAGAAGGACTTCTCGACCATCCCCGGCCTCGTCTGGCAGGATTGGAGCCGGGAGTGATGGCCTACCCGGTCTACTCGCAGGCCGCAAGGCTCGCCGCGCAGACAGGTCGCAGCAAGGCCGCCGGGCATCGCCCGGCGGCCTTCAATCCGTCAATGTCACGCGGCCTGATGCGCGAGCCACTGCTCCAGGTCGGCGGCCGTGCTGAAGTCCAGCAAGGCCTCCTTGCCCTCCGCGATGCCCAGCGTGATGCCCTCGGCGATGCCCAGTGCCCGCCCCTCTCGCTGCCAGCTCGTCATCATCTCCATGGTTTCCTGCCTCTCCGCTGGGTCCAGCTTCAGGCTCGCCAGCAGCCGCAGGCACTCCGCCTTCACCCGAGGCCGGTTCCCAGGCCGCATCTTCATCTTCGCCATCAGGGCGCTCGCGATGGGGTTTTCCTGACGCACGGACCGCCGCCACGGCAGACCGCCGCCACGGCAGCGGGTTGAGAATGGGACGCAGCCCGGTTCGCCACGGGCCACGGGTTGAAACCCGAGGCTGGGAAAGGCGCGCCGTCCAGGGGACGTGAAGACGAAGACACAGGATAAGGAGCAGAGGACGGGGATAGGAGGGCGGGGGATAGGAGGGCGGGGGGACCCCGCCCTCCTTCTTGTTTCTCACCCCCTTACGTCCCCTGGACGGTGGGCACTTCCCAGCCTCGGGTTTCAACCCGTGGCAGGTCCCTTCAACAGCAGGCCCGCGTGTGATTTTTCTTTGCCCCTTGACATACCCTCAGAATCTATGTATACTGAGGGGCATGGACGAAAGCATAGAAATCGGAGGTAGGTTATGAGGCGTGAACTCGCCCACGGCGACCTGCCCGCGCTCATCCTCGCCGTGTTGGGGGCCACGCCGCGCCACGGCTACGCCATCGCCCGCGAGGTCGAGCGCCTGAGCGACGGCGCGCTGCACCTGCGCGAGGGCACCCTGTACCCTGCCCTGCGCGTGCTGGAACAGGACGGCCTGATCGCGGGGGCCTGGGAGGCGCAGGAGAAGGGCGCGGACCGCAAGGTCTACGCGCTCACCGAGGCGGGCCACCGGGAGGGGAAGAAGCGGGCGCAGGCATTGCGCGACTACGCGACCCTGCTGCACACCATCTTAGGCCGCGTGGAACAGGGGACACCGAAACGGAGGGCACCCGGCCATGCACAGCCTGCTTGAAACTTATCTTTCGGAAGTCGCCTCCCACCTGAGAAGTCTGCCAACCGAGCGGCGCGCGGAAGAGCTGCGGGAGATGCGGGCGCACCTGGAGAGCGCGTCCGCAGCCTTGCGGGAGGGCGGGGCGACGGGGGCCGGGGCGGCATCGGCAGTCCTGGAGCAGTTCGGGGGGTCGGAGGCGATCGCGCGCGGCTTATGGGGGGCGTGGCGGCGCGGTGAGAACAAAAGAAAGAGGGTCGTGATGAAAGAACGCATTATCTTCGGGTCGAGTCTGGCGGCGGTGACGCTCGGGGCGGCCTGGCTGGTGTTCGTGGCGGCCATGATCGGCCGCGTCCTCCGCCCGCAGGGCCAGATCCTCATCCACGCCTCGGAAGGCGCGAGCCTCAAAGTGCAGCAGGGGATCGTCCAGGTGCTGTCGGCGGGCAGCAACGGCACCGGCGTCGAGACCTTTAATGTGCCGCTCCTGGCCGCCTGCATCTCGGTGCCGTTCCTGCTCATCGTCGGCTTCGCGGTCGTGGGCTGCTGCTCCATGCTCCGCGCCCGCCGCCTGGCGTGAGGACTCGGCCCAGGGAGAACCGCCATGCACAGCCGACTTGAAAGCTATCTGTCGGAGGTCGCCGCGCGCCTGAAAGGGCTGCCGGCGGTCCGGCGCAATGAAGAACTGCGTGAGATGCGCGGGCACCTGCTCAGTCGTGTCGAGGCGTACCAGGAGTTAGGCGAGACGGAACAAGAGGCGATCGAGTCAACCCTGCGGCAGTTCGGGCCGCCTGTGGAGGTCGCCGGCGGCCTGACCCGCGCGTGGCGGCGCAGTTGTGGCGGCCGGCAGGACGTCCTCCGCGCGGCGGGCTGCTCCGTACTCCTGATGGCCCCCTACATCGCCGGGATGATGCTTTTGGAGCCTAAAATGGAACCGCTCCGTATGCTGTGGGTCGCGGTGTACCCCTATGGCGATGCGCTGGCCATCGTCTGCGCGGGGGCCATCACCGGATGGCTTCTCCCGAAACGCGCCGCTATGGGGACGGCACTCGGGATGGTAGTTCTGCTCGCCATAGGGGCCGCCTCCTGCATCAATCGCGGCATCCCCGGCGGTTTCCTCGGTCTTCTGCTGGGGAGCCTCTGGACGACCAAAGCCTGCTGGCCCGCTGTTCTGGCGGCCTGGGCCGGCAGTCGTTGGCGGAACGCACGGACGGGCCGGGCGCGACTGGCGCGGGGTTGAAGGGGAAGCACTATGCACAGCCTGCTTGAAGCGTACCTGTCGGAAGTCGCCGGGCACCTGGGCGCACTGCCGGCCAAGCGGCGCGCGGAAGAGCTGCGCGAGATGCGGGCGCATCTGGAGAACGCCGCCCTCGTCAGCCGCGAGCTAGGCCAGACGGAGGACGAAGCGGCGGCAAACGCCGTGGCACAGTTCGGGGCGGCGCGGGACCTAGGGGAGAACGTCGTCTGGGCCTGGCGGCGGGGGGAGATGCTCAACAGGAAAAGCTTCTTCGGGGCCACTGCCGCCACCACGCTGGTTCTGTGCCTCATGGCGTTTCTCAGGGACGGCGGCCTTTGCGGCGTGTTGTACAGCGCCCTGGAACGCCTCCTGCCACATGCGTTCCTCCTTTACTGCGGCAAACATGAGGCTTACGGGATGGCGCTCACGCGCGGGATGTTCCTCGCCAGTTTCGGGCTGGCCGGGTTAGTTGCCGGCAGCCTGTTCCCCAAGCGGGCCGTGCGCGGCGCGTGTCTGGGTCTGGCCCTCTATTGGGTCGGCTGGGCCGCCGTTGACGGCATCGGGCGTGGCGGGATCTGGTCTTTCTTGTTTTACGGGGATCAAGCAGGCTGGATGCTGGCGGCGGTCGTATCGGCCTGGGCGGGCAGCCGGTCCCGGCGGGCGTGGGGAAGGCGGAGGCGGGGGGCGCGGGGGCGGTTAATGCGGGGGTGATCTTAGCGCGTGCGCCGAAGTCAGTCCCGGCCCTGAAGGGCCGGTCTCCTCCCGGCTTCGCCGGCGGGCCGCCCCTTCGGGGCTGAGGACCGTGTTGTAGGGGCGCGATTCATCGCGCCCTCGTTCCCTGTCCGCGCCCCTACGGTTGCGGACCGCCCTCCGCCTCGGCCAGCCACCCTTCCCGCGCCGCGCCCATGCGCGTCCGCCAGGCTTCGGTCTCGCCCGCGCCGAGCCGCTGCACGAAGCCGAGCGAGACCCAGGCGGCGTACAGGGCCACCAGCGCCCGCTGGTCCGCCGTTAGGGCCAGCAGCCGGCAGAGTTCGTCCACATAGAACAGTTCGCGCGTGCCGACATCACAGACCACGGCCGTCGCGGTCAGGCCCAGCCAGAACAGCGGGTCGCCGTAGCAGACGGCGTCGAAGTCCACCAGCCCCTGCAATTCGCCGCCCGACACGATGACGTTCTTGGTCGTGATGTCGTCCAGGAAACAGGTGGGCGGGTGGTGACGGAAGTAGCCCTCGCGCGACGCGAGGAGCGCGGCGAGGCGCGGCTCCCACAGGCCCGCCGTGGCCGCCTCCTCGGCGCGGAGCAGGTCCCACAGCGACGCGAACGGCCCCGGCTCGCCGAGCGGGACGTAGCCGAAGCCGGTCCCCGCCGGCAAGGCCATGACGCGCTTATGGAAGCCGGCGATCTGCCCGGCCAGATGCGTCATCTGCCCCTCGGTCATGGCGGGCAGCTCGTACCGCAGGTCGCAGCCCGGTATCCTTTCCAGCAGCATCCAGCCGAACGGGAAGCGGCCCGCCGTAAGGTCTGCGGCCAGGACGCGCGAAACCGGCAGGCCCAGCCCGGCCAGGGCCGCCAGGGTGTGCGCGGTCCCGGCGAAGGTCTGGGCGTCATCATTGGTGCGGACGATGACGTTTCGCCCGGCCAGGGCCACGTCGAAGGTCAGGCTCCGGTGGCCGAAGTCCTGGTGCGTGACCGTCACGGGTTCCTCGCCCAGAACGTCCCGCACCAGGGCGCGCACCTGCCCCGCCCGGTCTTGAACGGCCTCGGGCCTCACTCCGACTCGTACTCCTGCGCGTCCGCGAGGGCGGCGTCGAACCACTCCCCGAAGCCCGCGTAGTGCCGCGCCGCGCCGCCGTCCTGCGCCTCCAGGTCCTCGAACACCAGGACGGCCTTGCCCGCCCCGTCGGGGCCTTTGTCGAAGCAGGCCACGGCGTCCGTGTCGGTCCGCCGGGCGATGGCGACCAGGTTCCGGCCCGGACGCCGCTCGCGCAGCCGGGCCGTCTGCGACTCGATGCCGTCCTCGTCCAGCATCTCCCACGGGGCGATGCTGTCCGGAGCGTCCGCCGCCGTGAGTTCCTTGCGCTTGCGTTTGAACATGTGGCTAGGCTGCTTTCTTCGCCTGCGTGAAGCGGTCGTTGACGAAGTCCCAGTTGACCGTGTTGTACCAGGCGGCGACGTAGTCCGCACGCCGGTTCTGGTACTTGAGGTAGTAGGCGTGTTCCCAGACGTCTATCCCCAGCAGGGGCGTCCGGCCCAGCATCAGCGGGCTGTCCTGGTTGGCCGTGGACTCCACCTTCAGCGTGCCGTCGGGCGCGAGCGAGAGCCAGGCCCAGCCGCTGCCGAACTGGCCCAGGGCGGCCTTGGTGAGCTGGTCCTGGAACTGCGTGTAGGACCCGAACTGCTTGTCCACCGCCGAGGCAAGGTCCGCGGTCGGCTTGCCGCCCCCGCCCTTCTTCATCAGGGGCCAGAACAGGGAGTGGTTGTAGTGCCCGCCGCCGTTGTTGCGGACGACTTTGAACGTCGGGTCGGTCGGGTCCGTGATGCCGAAGGAGGCGGCGAGGAGCAGGCCGCGCACGAGCGCGGCGGGGTCGCCGCCCGCCGTCAGGGCGGGCGGCAGCTTGGCGGCGACCGCGTTCAGGTTCTTCACATAGGTGGCGTGGTGCCTGTCGTGGTGGAGCATCATCGTTTGGGCATCGATGTACGGCTCCAGGGCGTCGAACGCATACGGCAGCGGCGGCAGCGTGAACGGCCCCGCTGCCATGGGGGCGGCGGGCGCGGCGGGCGTCGCCTGGCCCCAGGCAGGGAGGTGAGCGGCGGCGGCAAAGGCCGCCGCCGAGAACAGGGCCGTCTTGATGGCGTCACGTCGGGTCAGCATGGGTCTAGTCTCCTTCTCGTGGCAGTAGATCGGCGAAGACGAAGCCGTCGCGGGTGACGACCTCGCCCGCCGTGGTTGGGATCGAGCGTGAGAACATCGGCCCTCCGTGGGCGAACGTGTGGAACTCGCCGCCCTCGCCGCAGGGGTCCACGTCCGGCGGCAGGTCTCTGAGCAGGGCCGCATCAAAAGCGCGGCCCGCAAACGAGGTGGGCAGCCGCCTCGGGTCCACGCAGGTCAGCCGCGCTTCCAGGCCGCCCGCGATCATCTCCCGCGCCAGCGTATCGGTCGGCAAGCCCCACAGCGGGAACAGCGGCGTCAGCCCCGTCCCGGCCAGCTGACGCTCCCGGTAGGCGCGGACCTCCTCTAGAAACAGGTCCCCGAACGCGATGTGCGTCACGCCCCACGTCTCGCGCGCCTCGGCCAGCGCCAACCCCAGAGCCGCCTCGTACTCGGCATTGGAACACGGCCACGGCAGCGGGACTTGCAGCAACGGCAAGCCCGCCGCCTCCGCCTGGGCCTCCAAGAGCGCCCGCCGGACGGCGTGCATGGCGACCCGGTCGAAGGCCGCGTTCAAGGTCGTCAGCAGCCCGGCGACCTCAACGGCCCCGCTCTGGCGCAAAGTGTGCAGCGCCCAGGCGGCGTCCTTGCCGCTGCTCCAGGACAGCAGGGCGCGCGGCCTGACGGGGGTGGGGGACGGCATGGGGTGTAGTTCCCGCTTGCCCGCCCTGTTTCCTGCCTCCGTGTGCTATAATCCTGTCATGGAAGTTCCTACAACGCTTTCCTCGGCACGGCCTGTCTCGACACCAACACTGGAAGGGCAGGTCCAGCGCAAGCTAGAGGCGCTTTTTCCTCCCGCAGAAGCGCGGCGCTGGCTGGAAGCACCGCAAGCGCAACTTGACGGCAGCCCACGCGAGCTGATGGCGCGCGGCGAAGCCGAGCGCGTCCTGCGTATGCTGACCCGCTTGGAGCAGGGCATCCCGACCTGACGCGGCGCGGCGGCTTCCACACCCCCCAAGGCGTCCCGGCACGCGAGGCGGTCCCGCCCGTCGCGTCTGCCACGGATATGACCCGGCCCTGAAGGGCCGGTCTACTCTGGAATGAAAACCGCTGCGCGGTTGAAAATCAGCCCGTAGGGGCACCGCTTGCCGCGCCCTCTTTCCCATCCTTGTTCTTGCCGCACCTTCATCAGAGAGGGCGTGATGGATCGCGCCCCTGCACCGAATGCCTCCCCGAAGCTTCAAAGAGGCGGCCCATCCGTGTAGGCCGTCGGTTTAACGCCGGGTCTTCCGCGACCGTGGTGACAGGGGTAGGGCGGCGTCCCCCCGCCCTTGCCCTCCCACCCTATGGTTCTTGTCCGGTGCCCTGGGCTTCAACCCGTGGCTTCCCTGTTGAGCGAGCGAGCTTATGAAAGTCATCGTCGTCGGCATCGGCGGGACCGGCAGCGCGGCGGCGCGCTTCCTGGCGCGGGCAGGCCATGAAGTGGTCGCCTTCGAGCAGTTCGCCGTCGGGCACGCCCTGGGCAGCTCGCACGGCCAGTCGCGCATCATCCGGTACACCTACCCGGACGAGGTCTACACCCGCATGATGGGCGCGGCTTACCCCCTGTGGCTGGCCTTGCAGGAGGAGGCGGGCGAAAGCCTGCTGGCGCGCACCGGCGGCGTCTTCTTCGGGGACAAGTCCGGCCCGCTCCTCGCGTCGGCGCGGGCCGCGCTGGCGGGGAATGGTGTCGCCCACGAGATGCTGGACGCCGCCGAAGCGTCGGGCCGCTTCCCCGCCCTGCGCCTGGCGGGCACCGAGGCCGCCCTGTATCAGCCGGATATGGGCTACCTGCGCTCCACGGCCTGCGTCTTGGCGAACGTCCGGCTGGCGCGCTCGCTGGGCGCGGACATCCGGGAGCAGACCGCCGTTTCCGCCGTGACCCAGCGCGGCGACAAAGCCGTCGTCACGGCAGGGGACGGGGAGCAGCATGAGGCCGACCGGGTCATCGTCACGGCAGGCCCGTGGATGGGCCGGCTATTTTCCTCCCTCAACCTGCCCCTGCGCGTCACCCGCCAGCAGGTCGTCTACCTGGAGCCTGAGCCGGAAAAGGCGCGGGACTTCGAGGCGGACCGCCTGCCGGTCTGGATAGACGCCGACGCCAACCTGTACGGCTTCCCCGCAGACGGCCACATCGCGGGCGTCAAGCTGGCTTCGCACGACCTGGGCGAACCCGCAGACCCCGACGCCGCCCGCCGCCCGCCGGACGAGGCTTATGCGGCCCAGATGGCGGGCTACGCCGCCGCCCGGTTTGTCGGCCTGACCGGGAGGGTGACACACGCCCAGACCTGCCTCTACACCAGCACCCCCAATGAGGACTTCATCCTGGACGCCGCCCCCGACATGCCCCACGTCTGGCTCGTCAGCGGCTGCTCCGGTCACGGCTTCAAGTTCACCGTCCTGCTCGGCAGGCTCGCCGCCGAGGCCGCGACATCAGGCGTGACGCCGCCCTACCTCTCCCGCTTCGCCCTGGCCCGCTTCCTGCCTTGACCCGGCACTTGACTTAGGCCGCCGCCGGGGGCTATACTTCCTTGGCGATTCACGCCTAGGTGGTGGAATGGCAGACACAGGGGACTTAGAGAATTGGGTCGCGGTCGGGGAAACCCGGCCGTAGCAGCTCCCTAATTCGGGGAACTCTAAACCCTGCACCGAGCAGGGCAAGACAATCCCGAGCTAGGCGCACTGGTCATCCCAGCGCGCCGAGTGTAGAGACTGTACAGGAGCTATCTAAACCGCCAGGTTGTTGTCCCGGCGGCAGGATAAAGAGACAGTCCAGACCACAAACGGCCTTTCCATGGAGAGGCAGGCCGCGAAAGCGGTAGCGGTAAGTAAAATCCCCCGAGGGCGACCTCATAAGGGTTCGAGTCCCTTCCTTGGCATTGGTTGATGGGACGCGGCGGCCTCTACGGACGGCTGACGAGAGGCCGAAGGACGAGCCGGAAAGACGAGTGATTGAAATCACTCGCTTCGGCAGGATTTGTCCAGGGGACAACCGGACGGGAGGATGCCGAACATGCTCCCCTTCCCTCTTCTGTCCCCTGGACAGGTCCGGCGGCAGCGAGTGATTTCAATCACTCGTCTTTCCGGCTCGTCCTAACCCGGCCTCACTCATTCCCGAGCGTCAGGCACAAACCGCGCCCGTCCGGTGTTAGTAAAGACATGAGCGGTACGTTCCATTGTCCCCTCTGCGAGCGCGAGGGGGCATTTCTTATGCCCTCCAAACATCACCTCGTCCCCAAATCGAAGGACGGGCGCGTCACGGTGGAGATTTGCGCGGACTGCCACCGGCAGATCCACGCCCTGTTCACGCTGCAAGAGCTGGAGCGCGAACACAACACCATTGAGGCCCTGCGAGCGACCGAGCCGATGCGGCGCTGGATCAAGTGGGCGGGCAAACAGGGCGGGGGCCGCGTCGCGGTCCGGGCCAGCCACGCGAAGAAGAATTGGCACCAGAAGGATAAAGTTTATGGCGCAATATGACGTAGACCTCATGGTCATCGGCGGCGGGCCGGGCGGATACCCCGCCGCCATCCACGCGGCCAAGATGGGCGCGAAAGTGGCCTGCATTGACTTCGACAATGCCGGCGGGACCTGCCTCAACTGGGGCTGCATCCCGACAAAGACGATGATCGGGTCGGTCGCCGCGTTGGAGACGGCCCGGCACGCCGCCGACTTCGGCCTGACCATCACGGGCGAGGTCGGCTTCGACTTCGGGGCGGTCATGGCCCGCAAGGACAAGATCGTCAAGACCCTGGTGGGCGGCGTCGAGTTCCTGTTCAAGAAGAGCGGCGTCCGGTTCATCAAGGGCAAGGGGCGCTTGATTGACCCGCACACGGTCGAGGTGACTTTAGAGGACGGCAAGACCGAGACGGTCACTGCCGCCAACATCATTATCGCCACCGGCAGCGTCCCCTCCCGCGTCCCCATCCAGGGCCTGGACGGCGGCGGGGCCGACTCGGACGTCTTCATTGACAACCGCGAGGCGAAGAAGCGCCGGGCGGCGGGCACGCTGGGCACGACCGCTTTGTGGACCTCGAACGAGGCCGTGTCGGCGGGCGAAGTCCCCAAGCGGCTGGCCGTCATCGGCGGCGGCGTCATCGGCTGCGAGTTCGCCTACACTTACCGGGGCTTGGGGGCCGAAGTCACCGTGGTCGAGTTCCGGCCCAACATCCTGCACGGCCCTCGGGACGCCCCCGCGTTCGACACCGAGATTTCGGGCGAATTGCAGAAGCTCATGGTCAAGGCGGGCGTCAAGTTCCTCCTCAGCACTAAGGTGGTGGCCGTGGACGTGCCGGGCCGCAAGCTGAAATATGTCAGCGAGAAGGGCGACGGGGAACTAGAGTTCGACAAGCTGCTGGTCGCCGTGGGCCGCAAGGCCTTCGTGGACGGCGTCGGCCTTGAAGCCGCAGGCGTCCAGTTCGATGGCCGCGCCGTCGCCACCGACGACTTCATGCGGACCAATGTCCCGCACATCTACGCCATCGGCGACGTGGCCGCCCATGAGCAGCCCTTCCACGGGACCTACGGCGGCGGCCTGGCCCACGTCGCCACCCGCGAGGGCGAGGTGGCGGCCGAGAACGCCTTGGGCCATCAGACCAAGATGGACTGGCGCGCGATCCCGAACTGCGTCTACACCGAACCCGAGGTGGCCTGCACCGGCCTGACCGAGCAGCAGGCGCGCGAAGCGGGCTACGATGTCAAGGTCGGCAAGTTCACCTTCAAGTCGCTCGGCAAGGCCATGGCGATCAACGAGAACGTCGGCCTGGTCAAGATCGTCACCGACGGCAAGTACGGCGAGATTCTGGGCGTCCACATCGTCGGCCCCCACGCCACCGACCTGATCCACGAGGCCTGCGTCTCGATCAAATTAGAGTCCACCATTGAGGAGCTGATGCACACCATCCACGCCCACCCAACCTTGTCCGAGGCCATCATGGAAGCCGCCCAGGACGTCAAGGGCGAGAGCGTCCACAAGTAGGGGCGGCCCGCCGGGGCTGTGGAAAGCCCCGGCAGGGGATGTCCTTCGGACCGGGGATTCAGGATTTCTCCTTCGGCCCCCTCCCTCTTCGCCCGAAGGGCGGCACACTGCCGGGGCTTTCCACAGCCCCGGCACCTATGGCAAAGCAGCCCTCGTACCGCCCGGTGCGGGGGCTGTCGTCTTTTCACCCCCCAAGGAGAACGTCATGCGGGTCACGGAGTTACACATCCAGGGCTACCGGACCTTGAAAGATGTTCGCTGGCAGCCGGGCGCGCTGAACATCGTCATCGGCCCGAACGCCAGTGGCAAATCCAACCTGCTGAAGTTCCTGCGGCTCATCAGCGCCTCTGCGCGGGCGGGCCTTAATGATTTGGTGCTGCGTGAGGGCGGCATGGGGGCTATCCTGTGGGGCGGTAAAGGCGAAGAGATTTCCTTTGCCTTGCTTGTTGGTGAGCCAGAGTTGACGCAGGCGGAGGACTTTCAATATGGTTCTTCGCTGAGACGCCTTGGGGCCAGTGCTGGTTTCGTAGTGGACATGGAGGCTTTGGTTAGCTTATATAGCCGAGGAGAGAACTTTGAGGAAGGGTCTGAGTATATGCTACGGACACAAACCGAGGCAAACTACCATGACCCCAATGGTACTTTTATTCTTGACCCGCGGGAGTTGAATGCTTCGGAAACATTGTTGGGACAAATCAGTGGGCTAACCCCGCAGTCGCCGGAGATCAAAAGCTTCCGGCAGTTCCTTAGCGGCTGGTCCATCTACGACGACATCCACACCGAGAGCGGGACGGCCATCCGCCGCGCCGTCACCTCCCGCTTCGACGAGCGCCTGGATGCGGACGGGCAGAACCTCGCGTCCGTCCTGCACACCCACTACACCAACGACATGGACTTCAAAGACCGCGTGGACGAGGCGATGCGGGCCGCCTTCGGCGAGGACTACCGGGGCCTGGCCTTCCCACCCGCCGCCGACCAGCAGATTCAACTCGCGGTCCAGTGGAACACCCCCAAGCGCCCGCAGTCGGCGGCCAGCCTGTCCGACGGCACGTTGCGGTTTCTGTGCCTGCTGGCCGTGCTCGCCCAGCCGAACCCGCCCGGCCTGATCGCCTTCGATGAGCCGGAGACGGGCCTGCACCCCCGGATGATGCGGATCGTGGCGGAGCTAGCGGAGGATGCCGCACTGCGAACGCAGGTGATTTTCACCACCCACTCCGCCGCCTTCCTGGACGGGTTCAGCAAGGAGACGCCCCCGACGACGACCGTGGTAGCCCTGGCGGACGGCCAGAGTGCGCTAAAAACGGTCCAGGCGGAGGAACTGGCCGGGTGGCTCGAAGACTACTCGCTGGGGTCGCTCTACCAGAGTCGGACACTGGAGAACCTGTCGGAAGCCGGGGCCGCCCGCCCATGAAGTTCATCCTGCTCCTGGAAGGGGCCACCGAGGAGAAGGGAGTACCCGGCTTCCTCAACCGGTGGCTGAACCAGTTCTTCGCCGTGGGCGTCGGCGTTCAGCCCGACACGTTTGAGGGTTGGCCGGACCTCCACGACAGCGCCCCCAAGAAGGCGGCGCGCTTTCTCACCGACGCCCGCTCCCCCGACGTCATCGCCGTCGTCTCGCTCCTGGACCTATACGGCCCGACGTTCTATCCCGCCGACACAGTGACGGTGAGCGAGCGATACGCCTGGGGCACTGAGTACATGGAAGGCCGCGTCCGGCAATACTTCCACGGCAAGGGGCTTTCGGACGATCTCGCGGCGAAGTACCGGCACTTCTTCGCCGTCCACGAGACAGAAGCGTGGTTTCTGGCACAGCCTTCCCTGTTCCCCGACGAAATCCGCCAGTTCCTGGAGAAGCAGCCAAAGGCACCGGAGGCCGTCAACTTCCAAACGCCCCCCGGCAAGATGCTCCAACAGCAGTACCTACAAAAGCTAAAGGTGCGCTACCCCAAGACCACAAAGGCCCGAAACTTCTTCCCGCGCCTTGACACGGAAATGGTCGTGAGCCGCTGCCCCTATCTGAAGGCGATGCTCCACGAACTCAGACAGATGGCCCTGGACGCCGGGGTGCCGCCCAAAGGCGATTGGCATTCAGTGGCAGCGATGGAAGCCGCCCAGGACGAGAGCATCCGCAGGTAGGGGCGGACCCCCGTGTCCGCCCTTTCTAGGGCGGGTCCCCCGGCGACAATGAGACAGCCCCCGCGCCATCGGCGCGGGGGCCGTCGTCTTTCTCCATGGCCGTCCAGGTCCCGTCGCACGCATCGTCTGCGGCCATCAACCCATGCGCTTTGCTCGCGTGAGTAGGAACCCCTCGACGGCTTTCCCTTTCCGGCGCTGCGCTTCCTTCCAGACGGCGCGGGCGTTGCGGTAGCGGGCTTCCAGCTCGTCCAGCGTCGCCGGCAGCACAGGCGGCAGGGGAAACGCGCCGACCCCGGCGGGATCAGCCGCTTCATTCTGATCCTCGGAACGCGGCCAGATCGCCTCCAGGAGCAGGGACAGCTCCGCGCGGACTTGGCGCAGCGCCAGAGCGGCATTCATCTCCCGCTCGGTCGCCTGTAGAAGACGGCCTGCCGCCTGACTGCACCGCTCTGCACTGTACTTCCCTGCCATGCCGCCCGCGAATATGCTTGCAGCCGGCCTGTCCCTCTTTTCGGCCAAAGAGCCGTTCTCACCCGGAGCGCCTCCCCAAAGCAGTCCGGGGTTCATTCGCAAGGCCATAGATCTCCTCTTCCATGTGTCCGGGGGCGGGGACGACTTCATCCGTCCTCTGGGAACTCCCGGCAGTGCCGGAAACTCAGCACGGCTAGTGTCCAGGCCGGATGCGGACCGCCGGTGCCGACCGAGTTCTGCGGTGGACCAGCAGCAGGGCCACGGGGACGGAGACGGCGGAGACGGCCGCCAGCAGCAGGAAAGCGTCGTCATAAGCCAGCGTCGCGGCCTGCCGCTGCACCAGACGGTCGAGGACGGCGACCGCGGCGGCATGCGCGCCCGCCGGGCTGAGGCCGGCGGCCAGGAAGCGGGCCGCGGTCCCGGACACGCGGGCGTCCAGGATCGGGTTGCCGGCGTACAGGTGCAGGACCAGGGCCGCGCGGTGCCGGGCGGCCTGGCCGGTGACGTAGGTGTTGACGAGGGCGATGCCGAACGAGCCGCCGAGCTGCCGGAACAGGTTGGTCAGCCCCGCCCCCTGCGCGATCTCCGCCCCGCGCAGCGGCGACAGCGCGGCCACCGTCACCGGGGTCAGCAACAGCCCCAGGCCCGCCCCCCGCAGGATCAGGCCCGCCTGCACGTCGCCCGCCCCGCTCTGCGGAGTCAGGTGCCCGAGCAGCGACTGCGAGAGCGCGAACAGGCCGAACCCCGCCGCGATCAGGGCCGGCGGCTTCACCAGCGGGCGGGCGCCGTTGAGCAGCAGCCCGCACGCCACCGTGCCGAGGATGGTGGCGACGCCGGCCGGCAGGAACAGCAGCCCGGTCTCGGTCGGCGAGAAGCCCAGGACGCCCTGGACGAACAGCGGCAGGATGAAGACGCCCCCGTAGATGCCGACGCCGCTGACCATCAGCAGGAGCGACCCCACCGCCAGGTCGCGGTGTCTCAGGACGCGCAGGCTGACGACCGCCCGCGTGTTGGCGGGCGAGAGCTCCCAGGCGACGAAGGCCGCGAGCGTCCCGGCGGCGAGGACGGCCAGGCGGGTGATCGCGGGGTCGTCGAACCAGTCGTAGCGCTCCCCCTCCTCCAGGACGTATTGCAGCGACCCCAGCCCGACGGCCAGCAGCCCGATCCCCTGCCAGTCCAGCCCGCGCGGCTTCTCCCGGATCTGCGAGTCCGCCAGGAAGCGCCAGATCAGGGCGGCCGCGCCCAGCCCGAGGGGCGACTTCGCCAGGAAGATCCACTGCCACGAGTAGTTGTCCGTGACCCAGCCGCCGAACGCCGGGCCGAGCGTCGGCCCTGCGACGACCACGACGATGAAGAGCGCCTGGATCAAGCCCTGCTGCTCCTTCGGGAAGACTTCGCTCAGGCTGGCCTGGGCCGTCGAGAGCAGGGCCGCCCCGCCCGCCCCCTGCACGATGCGCCAGAAGACCAGCGCACCGAGGGTGCCGGACAGGCCGCACAGGATCGAGGCGAACGTGAACAGCAGGATGGAGGCGGTGAGATAGCGCCGCCGGCCGAAGACCGATGCCAGCCAGGCGGTCATGGGCAGGATGACGACATTGGAAAGGATGTATCCCGTGGAGATCCAGGCGACCTCGTCCGAAGTCGCGCCGAGGTTCCCCTGGATCTGGCGCAGGGCGACGTTGACGCTGGTGGTGTCGAGCAGTTCCAGGAAGGCGCCCGTCAGGACGGCCACCAGGATGATCCACCGGTGCGGGTTCAAGCCCCCCGTGGCAGGCGGCGCAGGCGGAAGGGGCCGGGCCGGCGCCGACCGGACGCGCTGCGGGCGTTCGACGCCCCGGCGTTCCCGCGCGTGATCGGCGGGCGAGGTGGTTGTTGAGGGCACAAGCGTGGCCTTGTCCGGGCGGACTAGCATGATCGTTCCCCCATCGGTGCCGCGCTGCGGTCCGCGTGCGCGGAGACATCCGCGCGGGCGAGAACGCGGGCGCTGAAGGCGGCGTGCAGGTTCCCGAAGAGCCAGGCGAGCGTGCTGCGCGACCGCAGAGACTCGGGGGTGCGCCGCCGCCGGAACTGATCGTAAGACCGCGAGGCGCGGACGTAGGCCGCCACGACCAGGTCGGCGGCGGCCTCCGGGCTGCCCGTCAGGCAGAAGGCGTCCGAGTAGACCGCGTCCACGAAGGGAAAGGTTTCTGCGCGGAAGGCCGCGCCCGAGGTGTTCTTTGGTTCCATGGGCCGCCTGCCTTCTGCCGCTGCGGGCCAGCCTCCCCCCATAAATGGAGGGAAAGGCCGGCCCTGGACACCGATCACCTGGCTGCCGCCGCTTCCTGGACCGGAGCCGTTGCCGCTTCTTCGATCAGCCGGGCGATCTGCTGGGGGTGGGAGATGAAGGCCACATGGCTGGCCTTGATCTCGCTCGTGTGTGCGCCCATGCGCTTGGCGTAGAAGCGCTCCAGGTCCGGATTGATGGCCTGATCCTCCTGGGACACCAAGTACCAGGATGGGACCGTCTTCCAGGCCGGGACGGGCACGGACTGGCCGAAGACCGCGCCGGCGAGCGGCTTCTGGGTGACCGCCATGATGTTCGCCTCGGCCGCCGGCACGTCGGCGCAGAAGACGGCGTGGAACTTGGCCCGGTCAATGTACAGGAAGCCGGCCGCGTCCGGCGCGACCGCTTTGGCGAGCGGGATTTTGTCGTTGAACGCGCCGACCGGCTCCCCGGCTTCCGGGGCGAAGGCGGCCAGGTAGACCAGCGCCTTGACGTTCGGCTGGCCCGCCGCGCCCGTGATGACCGCGCCGCCGTAGGAGTGGCCGACGACGACCACGGGGCCTTTCTGGGCGTCAATGACGCGCTTGGTGGTGATGACGTCGGCGTCCAGGGAGACGAGCGAGTTCTGCACGGCGATGACCGTGTAGCCGTCCTTCTCCAGCAGGGGGATGACGTGCTGCCAGCCCGTGCCGTCGGCGAACGCGCCGTGGACCAGCACGATCACGGGCTTGGCGGCCGGGGCGGCAGTCGGCGTCAGGTCGGCGGCGCGGGCGGCCCCGAGGGAGCCGGTCACCGCCGCGAGGGAGAGGGCGACGAGAGAGAGTCGGTTTGTGCTGCTGAGTGTCATGGTCGTTTTTCCTTCTGTCTTTCTCCGAGTCTGTTGCCTGCGATTCAAATCCTGTAGGGGGCGCTGCTTGCTGCGCCCTCTAGTCTTGCTGCGCCCTCCAGTCTTGCTGCGGCTTCTTCCCTGCGGGGAACACGTCGCCGAACATCGGGATTCCGCTTCGGGACCGTTCCCGCGTCACCTCGTCCCGGATGACGTCCCAGTGATCGGCGAAGACGCCGTCCTTCAGGCGGATGATGTCCACCGCGACCCAATCCGCCGGCAGTCCGAGGCTGGAGTATCGGCCATGCATCATCACGAAGTCGCCCTCTGCGGCGATCAGGCCCGGCTCGTATTTCGCTGCGGGCGGGAGCGCCCGGACCAGGGCGAACAGGCCCTCCCGACCCGACGGGATGCTGGCGCTGTGCTGGGCGAGCGCCTTGTTGCGTTCCTGAGTGCTGATTTGCATGTGTCCGGTCTCCTTTTATTTCTCGTTGTAGAATGGGTAGTCGGTGTAGCCGTGCGCGCCGCCCCCGTAGAAGGTCGCACGATCGGGCGCGTTAAGCGGTGCGCTCTTTCGGATGCGCTCGGGGAGGTCGGGGTTGGCGAGGAACAGCCGCCCGAAGGCGACGCCATCGGCCTCCCCCGATTTGACTGTCGCCGCCGCGCTTTCCGGCGTGTAGGCCGCCGCCGAGATCAGCGGCCCGTCGAATAGGGGGCGGAACAGGGCGGCGTTGTTCACCGCCCGCGCGTGGAGGTCGTCGCTCAGGCCGATCTCGGAGCCGAGGGCTTCGATCAGGTGCAGATACGCGATCCGGCGCTCACTTAGCCGGGCGATGACGTAGGAGAAAAGGCCGACGGGGTCACCGTCGGAGATGCCCCCGAACTGCCCGTGCGGCGACAGGCGCACCCCGAGCCGGTCCATGCCGATGGCCCCGCCGACCGCCTCCACCACTTCCAGGAGCAGCCGCGCCCGGTTCTCAATGCCGCCGCCGTAGCCGTCCGTGCGCTTGTTCGTCCCGTCCTCCAAGAACTGCTCCAGCAGGTGGCCGTTGGCCCCCTGGACGCAGGCCCCGTCGAACCCGGCCTCCATCGCATTCACAGCCGCCCGGCGAAAGGAATCAACGATGCCGGGAAGCTCGGACGTTTCCAGGGCGCGCGGCGTCTCATAAGCGACCGCCTCAAAGGCGGGCGTGTGGGCCTGCCCGGTCGGCGGGATCGCGGACGGGGCGACGGGCAGTTCGCCGTCCGGCATGTACGAAGAGTGCGAGTTGCGGCCGTTGTGGGCGATCTGCATGACGATCCGCCCGCCCCGCGCATGCACCCCGTCCGTGACGGCCCGCCAGCCTGCGACCTGGGCGGGCGTGAACGCGCCGGGGACATCGGGGTAGCCCTGCCCCTGCCGGCTGACCGTCGTGTCTTCCGTGAAGAGCAGCGCCGCCGAGGCGCGCTGGGCGTAGTATTCGGCGTTCAAGGCCGTGGGTATCCCGCCCGGCCCCGCCCGCATCCGGGTGAGCGGGGCCATGAGGACGCGGTGCGGGAGTTCGAGCGCCCCGAGCCGTAGGGGCGTGAAAAGCGTATCCGAGAGCGTGTCGGCAAGCAAAGTGTCCCTCCAGTCCATCGCAGTCGGGCCTCAACAGTGGGCCTAACAGTGGGCCTCAGCAGTGGGCCTCAGCAGTGGGCCTCAGCGGAAAGTGATCTCGCCCATGTCTATGGCGACCAGCACCGGATCCGGCACCTTGACGTAATCGTCCTCGTAGGCGTAGATCCGCCGCCGGGTCGGGACGATGATGCCCTGCACGTCGCGGTACTCCGAGGCGTAGTTGAGGCCGGTCGCGCCGCCGAGGATGTCCACGGTGTAGTCGTGCCGGCGCAGCAGGCCGTCGGGGCCGAAGCAGGAGAACTGTTCACGGGTGTGGCTCTTCACCCAGTCCGGGAAGGTGACCTTCAGACGCCGCCACGTCTCACCGTCGGCCCGGATCGGGGCGATCTCCTCGGTCTGGAACCCCACCTGGGTGTAGAGGAAAGGGGTGTTGAGGTACGTCCACAGCGCCTCGCCCTGGAAGTAGGCGACGTGGATGTCGTCCCAGGGAGTCTCCCTCTGCTGCCACTCGAAGGACTTCTCCGGGTCGTCGCGGGCCTCAATCAGTGTCCCGTCCGCCCGCTCCATCACGACGCGGTCCGGCTGGAAGATCGAGCGCTTGTCCAAGCCGGGGAAGTCCGTGACCAGGCGCTCGGCCTTCGTGTCTACGGTCATGACCACGTCTTTAAGGACATCGGGCTTGCCCTTGACGTGCCAGATCGCCCCGGTGATCGCCGCCTCCACCCGCACCGTCGTCAGCTCGTTCCAGCGGTCCAGTCCGCCGTGCGCGTTGACCGCCGTTTTCAATAAGTCGTTCATGATCTTTCCTTCACTTGGTCGCGGAAAAGTCCGTGCCGTCGGTCACGGGCTGCCAGTCCGCGATCTCCTGCTCGATCCCGTCCGTCTTCCGGCGGTACTGGGCGACGCTGTCCGGCCCCAGCGGCAGGTGGACCGGCGGGCGGTCCGAGGCCGCCAGCCGGAGCAGCGCCTGCGCCAGCTTGGCGGGGTCCCCCGGCTGCGCGCCATGGAAGCCGCCGGCGCGCGCCCTCATCCGGCCGACGGTGTCCGCGTAGTCCGGGAGGGAGCCGGCCGCAGCGGCGAACGAGTCTGCGCCCAGGAAGTTGGTGCGGAACAGGCCCGGCTCGACGGCGGTGGCGAACAGCCCCAGCGGGGCGATCTCGGCGGCCAGGGCCTCGGTGATGCCCTCGACGGCGAACTTAGTCGAGGAGTAAATGCCCCACCCGACCTGACTGCCCAGGCCGTACATGGACGAGACGTTGATCACACGGCCCGCATGCCGGGAGCGCATGGGCGGCAGGACGGCGCGGGTGACGTTGAGCAGCCCGAAGACGTTGGTGTCGTACTGCCGCCGGACTTCGGCGTCCGACGCCTCCTCGACCCCGCCGAGCAGGCCGTAGCCGGCGTTGTTGACCAGGACATCAATGCGCCCGAACCGGGCGAGGGCCTGGGCCACGGCGGCTTTGACCTGCGCCTCGTCGGTGACATCCATGACGGCGACGAAGAGGCAGGGGTCGTTTTGAAGGGCCGCCCGCAGCGCCTCGGGCCGGCTGCGGACGGTGGCGACGACCTGATGGCCCGTCGCAAGGGCGGCTTTGGCGATCTCGAAGCCGAGGCCTTTGGCGGCCCCGGTCACGAGCCAGACTTGCTGGTCTTTCGTTTGCTTCTCCGTGTTCATTTGCATCTCCGTTCTCCTTTTCTTGAAGTCGTGCTTATCATCCCAGGCCGGCATTCTCCGCAGCGTCCTCTAGACAGAAGGAAAGCGGAAAGCCTCCGCCCACGCGCCGTGGACGAGGACGATGACCGGCCTGATGGAGTGGCCCGGTGTGTTGGCCGGGGCATCGGCGAGGGCGACCGCGCCTGCGGCGAGCGGGCCGACGGCGGCGAGAATGCCGATTTTGGTCGTGAGCGTGCTGAGTTTCATGGTGTGTTCCTTTTCTCCTGCGTACCGAGGGGACGGCGGAGCCGGTGCTCTGCGTTCGCTCCTGCCGCGCCTCTGAGGAGCCGACGAGGACGCGAAGGCCTTCCCTCACGCCGTTACATGGTCGCTCCGCCGCCGGCGATGATCCGCTGGCCGTTGACCCAGTAGGCGTCGTCCGAGGCGAGGAAGGCGGCGATGCGGGCGATGTCCTCGGGCCGACCGATGCGGCCCAGCGGGGTGATCTTGAGCGTAGCGTCATAGAACGCGCCCTCCAGGACACCCTGGGACCGCGTCCCTTCCGTCTCGACCATGCCGGGGTTGAGGCCGTTGACGCGGATATGGCGCGCGCCCAGCTCTTTGGAGAGCGAAACCGTGATCGAGTCCACCGCGCCTTTGGTGGCGGCGTAGATCGAGCCGTAGGCGGGCGGCATGGAGCCGACGATGGAGCCGATGTTGATGATCGAGCCGCCGTCCGGGCCGAAGAGCGGCAGGGCGGCCTGGGTGGAGAGCAGGAGGCCCAGGACATTCAGGTTGAACTGGCGGTGGAACTCAGCGGGCGTGACTTCCTCGATCGGGCCGAAGTCATAGACCCCGGCATTGTTGACGAGGATGTCGAGCTTCCTGTGCTGCTGCTTGACTGCGGCGAAGACACGGGTGATGTCTTCCGGCTTCGAGAAGTCGCCCTGAACGGCGGTGGCCGTGCCGCCGGCGGCGCAGATCTCGCTGACGACCTTGTCCGCGCCAGCTTGACTGGTGGCGTAGTTGACGACTACCGAAGCGCCGGCGTCGGCCAAATGCTTGGCGATGGACGCCCCGATGCCTTTGGAGGCTCCGGTGACGAGTGCGACCTTGTTTGTGAGCGTGTTCATCATGATCCGTCTCCTTCTTCCGTCGAGTGCCTTTTGTTCGGCCTGGGATGATTATCCCTGGCCTCCATTCCCGCAGCATTCTAATCGCAGGAGGAAAAGCGTTCCCGGCCCCGGAACTCTTTCTTGGGATACACATTCAAGTATCAGCAGAGCATCAAAGGAGCATCAAAGCTGCCCCATATCGAAAGGGAACCGCCATGGCTATGACCGCTGCGAAGGTCCCGCCAGACACTCCGCCGGATACAGTGCCGGTGGCCGCTGCACCGTTCACGATCACCCTGTTCGGGCCGATGCGTGTTCTCGTGGAAGGCAGGCCGCTGCCCCACATGCACTCGCGCAAGGCGCTCTGGCTGCTCGCGCTCCTGACGCTGCGCCATGGCCGGCCCGTGGAGCGGGAGTGGCTGGCCGGCACGCTCTGGCCCGACGCCGACCCGGTGCAGGCATTCGCCAGCCTGCGTCCGGTGTTGAGCGCGCTGCGCCAGGCCATGGGAAGTCAGGGGGGGCGGCTGCAATCCCCGAACCGCCATACCCTCTGCCTGGACCTAGTGGGGGCTGAGGTGGACGTTCTGGCGTTTGATCGCGCGGTCGCGAGTCAAAAGCCTGTGGCGACGGAGCAGGCGGTGGCGCTGTATCTCGGGCCGTTGCTCGAGGGGTGTGCCGAGGAGTGGGTGGCCCAGGAACGTGCCGCCCGCGAGCAGGATTTCCTCCAAGCGCTCCAGGCCCTGGCGGAGACCGCCCTCCGGGCGGGAGATCCGGGGGGGGCGGCCGGCCACCACCGGCGGGCGATCACCCTGGACCCCTGGCGGGAGGCCGCGCAGCGGGGGCTGATGGAGGCGCTCTCCCAAGGCGGGGAGGGCAATGCGGCCCTGGACGTCTATCAGGCCTTCGTGCGCCTCCTGCACAGAGACGACCCGAGGGCGGCTCCCGACGAAGCGACGACCGCGCTCTACGCCCGCCTGCGCGCCGAAGCGCGGCGGCGGGCCGCCGCCCCGGTTGTGATCGCCCTCGAGGACGCAGCCGTCCCTACGGTGACCGGGTATCTTCCCCATCCACTCACGGGTCTGGTCGGACGCGAGGACGAGCGCGAGGAGGTCGTCGAGCGGCTGCGCCGGTCGCGGCTGGTGACTCTGACCGGGCCAGGCGGCATCGGTAAGACGCGGCTCGCCCTGGCAGTGGCTGAAGGGGCGGCCTCGGGCTTCGCCGACGGGGTCTGGCTCGTGGCTCTGGACGCTCTTTCCGAGGGCGCGCAGGTGCCCGCCCAGATCGCTCGCGTTCTGGGAGTGAAGGAAGAAACGGGCCGGACGGTGCGGGACACCCTGACCGGCCACTTGCGCGCCCGGCGGCTCCTGCTGGTACTGGACAACTGCGAGCACCTGCTGGAAGCGAGCGCCGGGATGGCTGCCCACTTGCTCCGGGAGTGTGCGGGGCTGCGCGTTCTGGCGACGAGCCGGGAGGCGCTGGGCATCACCGGGGAGGTGGCCTGGGCCTTGCCGCCCCTTACTGTCCCCGACCCCGCCCACCTGCCGACGGGCGGGGCCACCCTCCTCCGGGTGCTGGCCGGGTACGAGGGCGTGCGGCTCTTCGTGGAGCGGGCACAGGGCGTGCAGAAGCTGTTCGCCCTGACGCGGGAAAACGCGCTGCCGGTGGCCCAGGTGTGCGCCCGCCTGGAAGGCATCCCGCTGGCAATCGAGCTGGCCGCCACGCGCATCAGGTCCCTGACCGTCGAGCAGATCGCGGCCCGGCTGGACGATCACCTGGCGCTGCTGACAGGCGGGAACCGGACCGCCCAATCCCGCCAGCAGACATTGCGGGCGACGCTCGACTGGTCGTATGGACTCCTCAGCGTGCCGGAGCAGGCCCTGCTGGAGCGCGTGGCGGTCTTCTCCGGCGGCTGGACCTTAGGGGCGGCCGAGGCGGTCTGTTCCGGGGAGGGGATCAAGGCGCGCGAGGTGCTGGACCTGCTGACATCACTGGTGGACAAGTCCCTGGTCATCTTCAAGGATGGGTTCAAGGATGGGTTCAAGGACGGGACCGACGGCGGAAGGTATCGCCTGCTGGAGATGGTACGGCAGTACGCCGCCGGGCGGCTGGGGAAGGGCGGCGGGGCGGACCGGCTCCAGGCCCGGCACCGAGACTTCTTCCTAGCACTGGCGGAGGAGACCGAGCCGCACCTGTGGGAGGCCGACCAGTGGGCGTGGCTGCGGCACCTGGAGGCCGAGCGCGATAACCTGCGGGCCGCCCTGGCCTGGTGTGAGGAGGCCGCGCCGGGGGCGGAGGATGAGGCCGGGTTGCGGCTAGCGGGCGCTCTGTGGCTGTTCTGGTCCACGCACGGCGACTTCAGCGAGGGGCGGGGGCATCTGCACCGGGCGCTGGCCCGGCCGGGCGCTCAGCGGGCGACCGCCGCGCGAAGCCGGGCCCTTAAATGGGCCGGCAAACTCGCTGACCGTCAAGGCGATTACGAGGCGGCGCGGGCGCTGCACGAACAGAGCCTGGACATCGCCCGGCGGCTGGGGGACAAGAAGTGGATCGCCAGCGCCCTCGGCGACCTGAACGATCTGGCCCATCGTCAAGGCGACGTGGCTGCGGCACGGGCGTTCTATCAAGAGTCGCGCGCGTTCTATGAGGAGCGCCTGGACCTTTACCGGGAGTCGGGGGACAAGAGGGGCATGGCACACGAGATGGCCCACCTCGGTCTCCTGGCGTACAATCAAGGCGACTATGGCTCGGCGCGGGCATTCGATGAAGAGTGCCTAGGCCTTTATCGGGAGATGCGTGACGCCACAGGCATCGTCATAGCACTCAACAACTTGGGCGAAATCGCCTATCATCAAGGCGACCACGCCTCGGCACGGGCGTTCTACGAGGAGTGCCTAAACTTCTACCAGGAGTTGGGAGCCAAGCAGGGCATCGCCAGACAGGTCGGTAACCTCGGTTTCCTGGCCCATCATCAGGGCGACCACGGGGCGGCGCGGGCGCTCTACGAGCAGAGCCTGGACCTCTACCGGGAGCTAGGGGACAGGAAGAGCGTCGTCGGCACGCTGAACGCCCTGGCCCTCGTCGTGGGGGATCAAGGGGACTACGGCTTGGCACGGGCGTTCCAGGAGGAGGAGATCCTCCTGTGCAAAGAGATGGGGGACCGGGCAGGGTTGGCAGGCGGGCTGGAGGGGATGGCGACGGTGCTGCTGGCGCAGGGGGAGACACACCGGGCGGTGCGCCTGTGGGGGGCGGCCCGGTCGCTGCGGGAGGGCATTGGCGCTCCCCTGCCTCTGGGTGAGCAGGAGGAGTACGACCGGGGGGTGGGTCAGGCCCGGCTGGCGCAGGGCGCGGACGCCTTTGCCGCCGCCTGGGAGCAGGGCCGGGCCATGACTTTGGAACAGGCGACCGCCCATGCGCTGGGGGGCGAGTAGACTTTCAGCCCGCCGCCTCCCCCGCGCCCTAGCCCACCCCCTTCGGCGGGTTGCGGCCGATCATCGGGTACTGCTCCAGCTCGACCACTGCGCCGCTGACCGGGCCGCCGCCCGGCTCGACGAAGGCCAGGGCGAAGTGGGCGATCTCGTCGGGCGTCAGCAGGCGGCCCGAAGGGGCGCTCGAGGGCGGCAGGCGCTCCGGCCAGTCGCCGGGCAGGCCCTCGCGGAGCTTCAGGGCGTACTCGCTTTTCGTCAGCACCCAGCCCAGGTTGAAGTGGTTCACCCGGACGCCGTCCGGCCCGAGGGCGTCGGCTAGGTTGCGGGAGAGGGTCATCAGGGCGCCCTTGCTGACCGCATAGGCGAGCTGGTTCCTTTCGCCGCAGTAGCCGTTGACGCTGCCGATGTTCAGGACCGCCCCCCGGCCCCGTTTCAGGGACTCCAGCGCGGCCTGGATCAGCAGCAGGGGCGCGCGCGTGTTGACGGCCAGGGTGCGGTCGAAGACGTCCGCCGTGGTCGAGCCGAGGTCGCTGCGCGTCATCAGGGCGGCGTTGTTGACCAGGATGTCCAGCCCGCCGAACCGCTCCAAAACCGCCCCCACCAGGCGTGAACACCCCTCCGGGTCGGACAGGTCTTCGATGGTGTAGGCGGCCTCGCCGCCCCGGTCCGTGATGGCCCGGACCACCGGCTCGGCTTCGGACGCCGACAGCCCGTGGACCATGACCCTGGCACCCTCCGAGGCGAAGCGCACCGCCATCGCCTCGCCGATGCCGGTCGTCGAGCCGGTCACGAGGGCGATCCGGCCCGCGAGTCTGCCGCTCATGTCTGAACCCTCCCTGTCTGAACCCTCCTGGTGGCGATTCTCCCCGCTTTCGCCGCGCGCGGGTATAATGACCGCATGAACATCCTCCACGGCGCGCTGCCGCGCCTCCTCGTCTGTGCCTTCGCGCTTGCCGCCGCCGCCGCCCGCGCCGCCGACACGCCGGCCAGCCCCGCGCCGCCCGCCAATGCGGCCTCGTACCGGCGCGTCGCGGGCGAGGTGGAGACCAACCTCCAGAAGCAGGTGCTGGCGCAGTGGTTCCCGCGCGCCCTGGACCCGGCGGGCGGCTTCTACCAGAACTACGGCGAGGACTGGACGCGCGGAGCCGCGAACGACAAGGCCATCGTCTACCAGTCGCGCCTGACCTGGGTGGCGGCCCAGGCCGCCCTGCGCTACCCGGCCCAGGCGGAGGCCTACCGCGCGGACGCCCGGCACGGCCTGGACTTCCTGGCCGGTCCGATGACCGACAAACAGGACGGCGGGCTGTACTGGGGCCTGGATGACAGGGGCGCACCCGTCCGGGGCGGCGAGAAGCACGCCTACGGCATCTCGTTCGCCATCTACGCCGCCTGCGGCGAGTATTCGGCCACGCACGACGCGAAGGCTCTGGATTTCGCCAAGACCGCCTACCGGTGGCTGGACTCGCACGCGCACGACCCGAAGAACGGCGGCTATTACGAGGCCCTGACGCGGGCGGGCAAGCCGGTCCTGACGATCACCGACGCCGCCCAGCCGAATGACGAGATCGGGACGCGCTACGGCTTCAAGACGATGAACACGCACATCCACCTGCTGGAGTCGCTGTCCGCCCTGTACGCGGTCTGGCCGGATGCGGGCCTGCGGGCGCGTCTGGAAGAGATGTTCGCCCTGGTCCGGGACAAGGTCGCCGTCGAGTCGGTCGGCTGCCTGAACTACCAGTTCACGCCCGAGTGGCAGCCGCTGCCGGACCACGACTCGTTCGGCCACGATGTCGAGACCGCGTATCTGCTGACCGAAGCCTCCGCCGTTTTGGGCCGGCCCGAGGATGCCCGGACGTGGGCCTTGGCCCGAGGCATCGTGGACCACGCCCTGGACTTCGGCTTCGACGCGGATAGCGGCGGCTTCTACGACTCCGGCTCGGTCTTCGGCAGCGCGCCCTACACGACCGACAAGATCTGGTGGGTGCAGGCGGAGGGCCTGAACGCCCTGCTGCTGATGCACGCGCGCTACGGCAAAGAAACGCCGCGCTACTGGGCGGCGTTTAATCGCCAGTGGGCGTTCATCCAGAACCATCAGATAGACGCCGCGCGGGGCGGCTGGTACGCCACCGTCACGCGCGAGGGGGCGGCCTTCCCCGGCCGCGCCAAGAGCGACGGCTGGACGGAGGCGTACCACCAGGGCCGCGCCCTGCTGAACGTCTCCGCCGACCTGCGTAAGCTGGCGGGGGACTAGGCCCCCAGATACGCCGCCGCCTTCTCGGTGTCCACCTGCCAAATGCACCGCGATAGGTACGGCTTGAAGCCCAGGGCGTGGTTGATGCCGAGCATCGCCGCGTTCGAGTCGGCATTGCTGGTGCGGACGAACTGCGCCTCGGGCCGCTCCCGCAGGACGCGGTCCAGCATCGCCGCCTTCAGCCACCGGCCAAGCCCCAGGCCCCGGAAGTCGGGGAAAACGCCCGTCGCGCCCTGGCCCACGACGAGGGGCCGGTTCGGGTTCCAGAAGACTTCGGTGAAGCCCGCGAACCGGCCCGTCGCGGCCTCGGCGGCATAAAGGCTCCAGCGCTGGGTCCCGGACGCTACCATCCCCTGCTCCATCTGCCGCAGGTGTTCCGCCGTGAAGTGCATGTCCTCCACATCCAGCTTCTCGCGCGGGGCCGTGTTCATCACCTCGTTCAAAGCGGCGATGGCCTCCAATTGGTCCTCGGGGTACGGGCCGTCCCAGAAGCCCAGGGTGAAGCCCGATGCCCGCTCCTGCCCCGCCTCCTGCCACCGCGCGACCAGGCCCCGGTCCAGGTCGGCCAGCGCGAGCTGGTTGGTGTGGTCTTCCATCCCGCGCTCCGCCCCGACGCGCTCCATGAAGGCCGCCCCGGCGGGGACGCGCTCGTTGGTGTCGGTCATCATCAGCCGCCGCCCCTCGGCCCGCGCCGCGCCGACGGCCAGCCGCAGCAGCTCGCGCCCGACGCCCCGGCGGCGGTATTCGGGGTCCACGCTGATCTCGAACTGGGCCAGGTGCCTGTTCTCCTCGGTCTTCAGGAACGAGACGACCAGGCTCGCCAGCATCTCCGCGCCGTCCGCGCTCCACCCGGCCCAGGGGTACACGGCGACGAACGGCGGGATGTTCCGCAGCCGCGCCATGGTTTCTTCCAGCGGCGTGGGCGGGTCGTCCGGCAGCGTCTCGGCGCGGGCGCGGTTGAAGTGGCGGTTCAGGGCGGCGTACTCGGCGTCGCTCGCGGCGGCCAGGTCGAACGGGCGGATGGTGACGGGCAGTGCGGCGGGCGTCGTGGTCATGGGGGCAGGTTCCCTTCGGGCAGTAGGATGGCGTTCAGTTCGCCCGCCGGGGCGGGTTTTCCTGCACACGGGCAGCGGCGTTTCGTTCCAGCCCGGCGCAGCGGTCCGGCCCTTCAGGGCCGGGACCTAATCCGCGCGTGCCGGGACATGCCGGGCCGGGACCCGCACGCGCGCCGGGACCCACGGCAGGTCCTTTTTGTCGCCCTCCCCTAGACAGTCCTATCGCGAGTATGATACACTGTGCCTAGCAGACCGCAGCACCCCTGACCGCAAGGAGAATCCAGCAATGCCGACCGCCATGCTCACCGACGAACAGGTCCAGTCCTTCCGCGAGAACGGCTTCCTCAACTACGGGCGCGTCCTGACCGACGAACAGCTCCAGGCGCTGCGCGAGTCGCTGGGCCGCGTCCTCTCCGGCGAGAGCGAGGCATCGCCCGAGGCCATGAACAACATCGGCGGCGGCGCGGACTCGGTCGTCACCCAGGTCGTCAACATGTGGGAGGCCGAACCCGCCTTCCGCGACCACCTCTACAACGAAACCATCGTGCCGATGGCCGCGCAGCTCATGGGCACCGACACCGTCCGCGTCTGGCACGACCAGATGCAGCTCAAGCCCGCCCACATCGGCGGGCCGACGATCTGGCACCAAGACCACCCCTACTGGCCCGTCATCCAGCCCGCCGACCTCGTCAGCGCCTGGGTCGCTTTGGAGGACGCCACGGCGGAGAACGGCGCGATGAGCATGGTCCGCCGCAGCCACCTGTGGGGCCAGTACAACGGCGGCACGGTGGGGATCAACCCGGACTATTCGCCCGCCCACGACCCCGCCTTCATCCCCGAGGGCGAGACGGTCGAGGTGGTGTCCTGCGAGGTGCCTGCGGGCGGGGTCGTTTTCCACCACTGCCGGACCTGGCACGGCGCTCCGGCCAACCACTCGGGCAACCCGCGCCCGGCCATCGCCGTCCACTACATGCCCGGCTGGACCCGGTATGAGCCGTCGGACCGGACGCACATGGTGGAGCATCACATCCACGTCAAGCCGGGCGAGACACTGGTGGGCGACCACTTCCCGACGGTGATGGAGGCGGGGAAGATGGAACCCACCCCGGCGCAAGCGCCGACCCTCCCGCCCCTGCTCGCAGGGCCTCGGCAGCGGGTACAACGGGAAGGTGGGGTGAGAAGGTAGTTGAGAGGTTTGGCGGGGTGATTAGGGGGCAGTACGGTTAAGGGTGCTGTTCGGCCGTGTTCGCGGACCCTTGACAGGGCAGCCCCCCACTCGTCCCACCACACCCCCCGATCACCCTCCCAGTCCACCCTCCCGTTGTACCCGCTGCCGAGGCCCTGCGAGCAGGGGCGGGAGGGTCGGCGCTCGCGCCGGGGTGGGTTCCCGGCACACCGAAGAGGCCACCCGATGACTACGACGCCGTTCTCTTACCTCCAAAAGACCTTCGCCCTCGACCAAGTGGGCGAGATGGCCGGGGCTATCCGCGAAGACGGCTTCGCGCTCGTCCCCGGCGTCCTGTCCGCCGAGGAGGTGGCCGCGCTGCGGGAGGCGACCGACCGGCTCCGGCCCTTCGGGCTGGACCACAGCAGCCCGGCGGGCGACCACTACAAGTGCGTCTTCAACCGCGAGCGGGTCTTCCTGGACCAGATCGACCGGCCCGGCATCGTGGATCTGGCCGAGAAGACGATGGGCGACCAGTGCCACATCATCGGCGAAACCGCCTGGCGGTCGCGGCCCGGCCATGACGGCTGGGCACCCCACGCCGACCAGGTCTGGGTGACATTCCCCGAGTCGAACTTCGGCGACCCCGCGTTCGAGCTGCCGGTCTACGTCTGCACCGCCCACTACTACCTCAGCGACATCCCCACCGAGGCCCACAGCCCGACCTACGTCATCCCCGGCAGCCACAAGTCGGGGCGGGGCATCGGGTGGGGCGCGGACCCGAACCCGGCCTGGCACGGCAAGACGCTGGAGCCGGTCTTGGTGAAGGCGGGCGACGTGCTGTTCTTCCGCAGCGAGATCTGGCATTCGGGCAGCAAAAACACCTCGGACACGACGCGCTACCTCCTGCAAGTGCATTACTCGCACCGCTTCATCAGCCAGAAGTTCTCGCCGTGGCCGTTCCAGTACAACCCGGAGATCCTGGCGGTCGCCAACGAGCGGCAACTGCGTCTACTAGGTAAGCACCCCGAATCGAGCTACGGCTGAGGCCGATTGGAGACCAAATGACCTCTTTCCGCAAACCAGCAGCCATCGCCGCCGTGATGGCCGCGTTCTCCCTCTGCCTCTGCGCGGGGCCGGGCCGGGCGGCGGACCCGTTCATCCCCGGCGCGTACCTCTGGACGCAGGCCCATGACGCCGACCTCAAAGGGACGGCGGGGCAGGGCAACGGCGACTGGGCCGCCTACAAGTCGTGGCTCGGCGTGCCCGCGCTGGCCGTCGAGTCCGACGCGGGGTGGGGGCCGGGCGACTGGTACGATAGCTCGCAGCACGTCAACTGGAACGCCCCGTGGGGGACGATGCAGCAGCGGCAGGGGGCGGCCCTCCCGGTCGTCATGCTGGGCATCGCCCAGATGCCCTCGGACCCGAACGCCAATGACCCGTGGGAGAAGAAGCTGGCCTGGGAGGACAAGACCTGGCAGCTCGAGGCCGACGGCGACCCCGCGACCATGGCCTACTTCGCGACCTACGCCCAGGAGCTGGACAAAGGCTCGACCGGCTTCGGCGCGTTCAGGAGCGTCATCATCCGCCTGGGCTACGAGTTCGACGGCGGCTGGAACCCCTTCGGCAACCTCAACGCCATGTCCAAGATGCCCGGCAACTACATCCAGGCCTGGCGCAACATCGTCAAGACCATGCGCGCCAACGACCCCAAGCACGTCATCAAGGGCTTCTGCTGGAACCCCACCGACGGGAATGTCCAGATTGACCAGTTCGCCTACTATCCGGGCGACGACTCTGTGGACTACATCGGGTTTGACGAGTACGATTTCGGCTACAACGGCGACTACAAGGTGACCGCCGAGCAGCCCACCCAGGCCCAGCAGGACGCCGCCTGGAAGGACATGGAGCTGCCCCGCATCAACCGCTTCGCGGACTTCTCCAGGGCGCACGGCAACAAGCCGGTCGTCGTGGGCGAGTGGGGCCTGTGGCAGCTCAATGACAAGAGCCACCCGAGCGGCGGCGACAACCCCTCTTACATCCGCCGGATGCACGACTGGATGGCGGACCCCAGGAACCACGTCTATCTGGAGGTCTACTTCGAGACGCCCTCCGACGGCGTCTCCCAGCTCTGGCCGGGCGGCAGGAACGGGGGCTGGCACCACGGGACGACGTTCCCGAAGTCCGCGGCCCTGTACCGGACGCTGTTCGGCGCGGCCTCCTACGCGCCGCCGGTCAAGAAGCCGGTCGTCAAAGCCGCGCCGCCGAAGGCCAAACGCGCGAGGGCCAAACGGCGATGACGCATGGAAAGAACTGGCTCCTCCTCGCCGCCGCCCTCCTGGCCTCCTGCGGGTCCGCGCGGGCACAGGCGCAACTATTGAGCGCAATCCCGCGCAGCATCACGGCGCGGGACTTCGCCGACACCTTCGGCGTCAACGTCCACTTCGGCGAGAACGGCTACCGGGACGTGCAGGCCGTCGCCGACGCCATGAACCTCATCGGCTTCTCGCGGGTGCGTGGGAGCTGCGTCAGCGCCTCCGAGGTCGCCGCCTGGAAGGCGCTGGCGGGCAGAGCGCGCCGCCATTTCCCGGCGGGGCTGAAGGCCGACGTCCTCATCGGCGGCTACCTGAACGCGCCCGGCGTGACATTGGCGGGCCAGGAAGCGCTCGTCCCCCAGCTCGGCGGCCTGGTCGAGAGCGTGGAAGGGCCAAACGAGATCAACAACTACTCCGTCGGGCACGGGACGCACGGGCCGGGCGACTTTTCCGACCGGACGGAAAGCTTCGCCGACAACTCCGTGGCGTGGGCCAGGGCGCTGTATGACTGGCGCAAAAGCACTCCCGCCCTGTCCGGAGTCCGGCTGTTCGGGCCGACCATCGCCAGCGGCGACCCCAAAGACTACGCCGCCCTGCCGGACATTTCCCCCTTTGTAGATGCCGGCAGCGTCCACTTCTACGCCGGGAACGGCCGCCAGCCTTCCGGCTTCGGCGGGGGCAATTTCGCGGCCATTTACCGCTGGTGCCGGGCATCGGCCACACCTGGGAAAAGCCTCGCGCTCACCGAATGGGGGCAGACGACGGCGGGCCGGCCCGGACAGGGCGGGTGCGACGAGGCGACGCAGGCGCGGTACGTCCTGAACCAGATGTTCGATGCGGTGGCAGTCGGCGCGAGCCGGGCCTACTTCTATCAGCTCATGGACGACACCCCGGACGGCGACCCGACCGGCGCGGGCGGCTCCGAGTCGCATTTCGGGCTGTTCGACTACAAGTGGCGTCCGAAGCCCGCCGCACTGGCGCTCGCGAACGTCAAGACCCTGCTGGCCGACACGTCCGCCCGCCCCGCGCCCCGTGTCCCGGCGTACCGCGTCAGCGGCGTCACGAGTCCGGGGGCGGCGGGCGACTGCCTCGCGGTCAGCAAAGGCGGCGGCACGGTCCTCGTCGTCTGGAACGAGCCGCCGATCTGGGACCCTAAGAGCAACCGCACCGTCGCGCCGCCCGCCGACGCGGTGACGGTGGACTTCGGCGGCGTCTACTCGTACCAGGTCTATGACCCGCTGCTGGGCGTGAGCGCCATCGCGGCGGGCCGTGGCCCGAGCGTCAGCGTCAACGTCACCGGCTCCCCCATCCTGGTACGGATCATCCCGACGAAAGGCTACCAATGACCGACACCGCCACCGACTACCGCGCCCGCGTCATGGGCTGCTGGCTGGGCAAGGCCGTCGGCGGCACCCTGGGGATGCCGTTTGAGGGGCAGGACGGGCCTCTAGACGTCGCCTTCTACACGCCCGTTCCCACCGAGATGCTGCCCAACGACGACCTGGATTTGCAGGTGCTGTGGGCCTGCGTCCTGGACCGCCGGGACCCGGTGCGCGTGGACAGACACGTCCTCGCCCGCGCCTGGCGCGACAACTGCGGTTTCCCGTGGGACGAGTACGGGGTCGCCAAGCGCAACCTGGCCGAGGGGCTTGCCCCGCCGCTCTCCGGCTCGTTCGACAACTGGTTCACGCGCGGCATGGGCGCGGCCATCCGCTCCGAGGTCTGGGCCTGCCTCGCCCCCGGTGACCCGGCTCTGGCGGCCAAGTACGCCTACGAAGACGCCTGCGTGGACCACGCGGGCGAGGGCATCTGGGCGGAGGTCTTCTTCGCCGCCCTGCAAAGCGCCGCCTTCGCCGAGTCCGACCCGGCCGCGCTTCTGGACCAGGCGGAGGACGCCCTGCCCACGACCAGTGAGGTCCGGCGGGCCGTCCGCAACACCCGGCGCTGGTGGCGCGAGTCGCACGACTGGCGCACGGTCCGCGAGAAGGTCTTGAAGTATCACGGGCACGAGAACTTCACCGACATCGTGATGAACGTCGCCTTCACCGTGCTGGGCTGGCTCGCCGGGGCGGGCGATTTCGGGCGATCCATTTGCATCGCCAACAACTGCGGCAAGGACACCGACTGCACGGCGGCGACGGTCGGGGCACTGCTGGGCATTCTGGACCCCGGCGGCATCCCCGAACGCTGGCTGGCCCCCATCGGGCGCGACCTGGTCCTCAGCCCGGAGATCGTCGGCATCACCGCCCCCGCAACCCTGGACGGGCTGACCGACCTGATCCTCAGCCTGCGGGCGCGGCTGGATGGACGCGCCCCGGAGCCGCCGGAGGAAGACGGGCCGGGGCTGGTGCCGCCGCCCGGCCTGGTCGTCCAGGTGGGCTGGACGGAGGCCCTGCCAGAACCCGACTCGCCCACACCCGACCTGCCGCCGGGACACGCGCCGCTGACCCTGCCGGGGACGTCCGCCACGCTGCCCGCCGATAAGTTCCGGGGGGAGGTCCTGCTGCTGCGCTACACGTTCACTCTCGGCCAGGCCGAAAATGCGCGCGTCCTGTTCAACACGCGCGAGGCCTGCCGGGTCTGGGTGGACGGCGTCTACGCCTTCGGGCGCGAGGGCGGCCTGATGGCCCCCTCCCTGCACCGGGTCCCGCCGGGGCAGGCGGCGAACCTGGCGCTGGATGCCGGGGAACACGTCCTGCTCGCGGCCCTGCGCCGCCCGGACGGGGGCCGGGCGGCGGCGGAGTGGGTGGCGGCCATCGGGGACGCCCGCACGAACCAGTGGCTCCCCGGCGTCTTCCGCACCGAACGAGAGTAGACCCGAGAGTAAACCCATGATTGATCTGACCGGGAGACACGTCTTCATCGCGGGCGGCAGCCGGGGCATCGGGGCGGCCACGGCGCGGATGGCCGGGGCGGCGGGCGCGTCCGTCTCGGTGAACTACCGGCACGAACGGGAGGCGGCGGGCGCGGTGGTGGCGCAAATCGAGGCGGCGGGCGGCAGGGCCTTCGCCGTGCGCGCGGACGTGGCCGAGGACGGCGCATTGGACCAGGCGATGGACGCCGCCGCCCAGTGCCTCGGGCCGCTGAACGGGCTGGTCGTCTCGGCGGGGGTCTTCGAAGGGGCCGCGCTCCAGGACATGACGGCGGACTTCTGGGACCGGACTCTGGCGATCAACCTGCGCGGGACGTTCCTCGCCGTCCGCGCCGCCGCCCGCCATTTCCGGCTGGGCGGCAAGGGCGGCAGCGTCGTCATCTACACGAGTACGGCGGGCCAGCGCGGCAGCGCGGACTACTCGGCCTATGCCACCTCCAAGGGCGCGCAGATCGTCTTCATGCGCTCGATGGCGCAGGAGCTTGCCGGGGACAGAATCCGGGTCAACTGCATCGCCCCGGCCTGGACCGAGACGGACATGGCCGCGCCCAGCCTGGAGGCTTTGGGCCGGGACGCGGTGGCGGCGCGCTTTCCCCTGGGCCGGATCGGGCTGCCCGGCGACGTGGCGGGCGCATCCTGTTTCCTGCTGAGTGACCTGGCCGCCTTCATCACCGGCACGACGATGACGGTGGACGGGGGGATGGACATGCGGGGGTGAGGACCCCCGCCCCCCGCCCCTGCCCCCGCAAGCGGGAGAGGGGAGTTAGAGGGGCAGGAGTCAGTGGGACAGGAGAACAGACGGGCATTCGGCGGGCATTCCCCTCGCCTCCGCCCTCTTCTCACGCCCTCTTCTCATGCCCCCCTCTCCCGCTAGCGGGGGAGGGGCGGGGGGCGGGGGTCCTACCCCCCCAGCGCCTGCGCTTCGAGCCGGCGGCCGATCTCGCCCAGGGCCTGGAGCTGCGGCAGGGTTAGGGGTTTGGGCGACCTGACCCCCGGATGCGCGGGCGCTGTCTCGCGCAGGAACGAGGCCAGGGCGTCGCGCAGGGCGGCCTGCTCGGGCGTCGGCGCGTCCGGGAGGCGCAGCGCGAGCCAGTCGCGCAGGCCGCGCAGGTCCGTCGCGACCTGCTGGGCGGGCGGCAGCAGGCTCGGCATCCCGTGGGCGGCGGCCGTCTGGGCCAGCGCGACGATCTCGCCCTCGCCGTACCAGACGGCCGCCGACCGGGCGAGCGAGGGGGTGTCCAGCCACGCCCGCAGGGCGGGGTCTTCGGGCAGCGACGAGAGCGCCTCGAACTCGTTCAGCGACGACAGCGCGCGGGCCGCCTCCCGGTTGAACAGCAGCAGCGGCTTGGCGTCGTCGGAGATCGGCAGCGGCCCGGCCAGGCGTTGGGCCGCCTTCTCCACCGGGGCCAGGGCGGCGGGCGGGGCGTCCATCGCCCGCATCAGGGCCAGGGCGCGGGCGACAGTCTCCCCCGCCGCCTTCCGGTTCCGCTCGGCGAGCGGCGCGAGCTTCGCCAGCTTCCCCACCTGCGCGAGCCGGCTGCGCGTCCGCGCCACCTCGGTCGCCGCCTTCGCCAGCTCGGCGTAGGCGAACGCGCCGCGCGCGAGCGTCACCCCCAGGGCGAAGAACTGCCGCTCGTCCGGCTCCATCAGGAGCGTTCCGGGCGGGGCCGACTCGGGACCGTCCGCCGGCAGCCCCCACGCCGAGGCGGGCAGGGCGAGCAGGAACAGGAGGGCCAGGATCAAGCACGGTTTCATGGGGTCATTCTACCCGAACCGGGCGGGAATGCCGCCGCCAGCAGGTATAACAGAGGGTGGGACGGGGCCGCCGGGACAGACTTCCAGAACAGGCCGGAACAGACTTGACGCGCCCCGCCGAGGGAAAGAAGACTTCCTTGTCTCCGCCATCCGCACCGCCGGCCGGGAACACACTGCCGGCCGGGACAATCGCCTTCCTGTTCACCGACATCGAGGGCAGCACCAAGCTCTGGGAGCATCAGCCGGACGCCATGCGTCCGGCCCTGGCCCGCCACGACGCCCTGCTGCGCGCGGTCATCGGGCGTCACGGCGGCCACGTCTTCAAGACCATCGGGGACGCCTTCTGCGCCGCCTTCACCGCCGCCCCGGACGCCCTGGCAGCAGCGGGGGAGTGCCAATCGGTCCTGGAGGCGGAGCCGTGGGAGACGGACACGCCGCTGCGCGTCCGGATGGCTTTGTACGTCGGGGCGGCGGAGGAGCGGGACGGCGACTACTTCGGCCAGCCCCTGAACCGCGTCGCCCGGCTCCTGGCGGCCGGCCACGGCGGGCAGGTCCTCGTCTCCTCGACCGCCCAGAAGCTTGTCCATGGGAACCTCCCGGCCGGCGTCGGCCTGCGGGACATGGGCGAACACATCCTCAAGGACCTGGGCCGGCCCGAACACGTCTTCCAGCTCCTCGCGCCCGGCCTGCCGCGCGACTTCCCGCCCCTGCGGTCCCTCAATAGCCCCGGCCTGCGGAACAACCTGCCCCAGCAGATCTCGAGCTTCATCGGGCGGGCCGAGGAGGTCGCCCACGTCGAAGCCCTGCTGGGTAGGTCGCGGCTCTTGACCCTGACCGGCATGGGCGGAACCGGCAAGACCCGGCTCGCCCTCCAGGCCGCCGCGAACCTCCTGACCGGCGAGGGCGACGGGGTCTGGCTCGCCGAGCTTGCCCCGCTCGCCGACCCCGCCCTGGTCCCGCAGGCGGTCGCCTCGGCTCTGGGAGTCCGCGAGTCGCCCGGCACCCCCCTCAGCCGGACTCTGACCGAGGCTCTGAAAGAGAAGCGCCTGCTGCTGGTGCTGGACAACTGCGAACACGTCCTGGCCGCCTGCGCCGCGCTCGCCTCCGACCTGCTGCGCGCCTGCCCGCAGGTCCACATCCTCGCCACCAGCCGGGAGGCCCTGGGCATCGCGGGCGAGCAGACCTTCCGCGTCCCCAGCCTGTCCGTCCCCGAGAAGAAGGCGCAGACCGCCCTGGAGATGGCCGGGTGCGGGGCCGTCCACCTGTTCACCGAGCGCGCCCGCTCGGTCCAGCCCTCCTTCGCCGTCACGGATCGGAACGCCCCCGCCGTCGCCGCCGTCTGCCGCCGCCTGGACGGCATCCCCCTGGCCCTGGAACTGGCCGCGGCCCGCGTCCGCGCGCTCTCGGTCGAGGAGATCAATGACCGCCTGGGGGGCCGGTTCCGGCTGCTGACGGGCGGCTCGCGGACCGCCCTTCCGCGCCAGCAGACCCTGCGCGCCCTGATAGACTGGTCTTACGACCTGCTCCAGCCCCCCGAGAAGGCGGTCCTGGCCCGCCTGTCCGTCTTCGCGGGCGACTGGAGCCTGGAAGCCGCCGAGGCGGTGTGCGTCGGCGACGATGTCGAGGACTGGGAGGTGCTGGACCTGGTGACGGCACTCGCCGACAAGAGCCTGCTCGTGGTGGAGCAGAGCGGCGACCGGATGCGTTACCGCCTGCTGGAGAGCGTCCGCCAGTACGCCGCCGACCGGCTGGCGGAGGGCGGCGGGGGGCCGGAGGCGCGCGCCCGGCACCGCGACCACTTCCTCGCGCTCGCCGAGGAGGCGGACGCCGGCACGCGCGGCCCGGAGCAGGCGGCCTGGCTGGACCGCCTGGAGTCCGAACACGACAACCTGCGGGCCGCCCTAGACTGGTGCCGGGAGGACGAGGCGGGTGCCGAGCCGGGCCTGCGCCTGGCGCGCGCCCTGTACCGGTTCTGGCGCGTGCGCGGCCACCTGGCCGAAGGCCGGGGCAGGCTGGCGGCGGCGACCGGGCACCCCGGCGCGCGCGAACACCCGTTGGAGCGGGCCTCCGCCCTGCGGTTCGCGTCCGGGCTGGAACAGGTGCAGGGGGACCTCGCCGCCGCCCGCGCGCTGGCCGAGGAGGCATTGGCGCTTTTTGAATCCACCGAAGACGCGCGGGGCGGGGCGGGGGTCCTGCTGACGCTGGGGAACGTGGCCTTGATGCAGGACGACCTGGCCGGCGCGCGGGCCTATTACGAGCGCGGGCTGCCGCTCTACCGCCGGTTCGGCGAGCTGGCGGGGGTCGCGAAGGCCCTGGGCAACCTGGGCGTGGTCATGCAGGCGCAGGGGGACCTGGCGGGGGCGGCCCTGGTGGGCGAGGAGAGCCTGGCCTTCTTCCAGAAGGAGGGGGACGCGGAGGGCGCGGCGCGGGCACTGAGCAGCCTGGGGGAGATCGCCCACGCGCGGGGCGACGACGACGGGGCGCGGGCGCGGCTGGAAGAAACCCTGGCCCTATACCACCAAATCGGGGCGCGCAGCGGCAGCCTCGCCGGCAGCCTGCGCCTGCTGGGGATGGTGTCGCTGCGGCAGGGGCGCGTCGGCGAGGCGCGGGCGCGGGTGCGGGAGGGGCTGGCCCTGGCGCGGGAGATCGGCGACGGCCGGAGCGGGACGGACGCCCTGGAAGCGTGGGCGAAGCTGTGTCTCGCCCAGGGCCAGGCCGCCGAGGCCGCCCGCGTGCTGGGGGCGGCGTCCCGGTCGCGGCTCGCGCTGAACGCCCCGAACGGTGCCGCGTCCCAGGCCGACCTAGAGGGGGACGTCCGGGCCGCCGAGGCTTCGCTGGGTGCGGCGGCCTTCGGCGCGGCCTGGGCGGAGGGGGCGGCGCTGACCTGGGAGCAGGCCGCCGAGGGTGCCTTGGCGGACGGCTGAAGGCGGCCGTTTCTGCCAAATCCCGGCGGCGGCGCGGGCGGCGTCATGTTGGCACGAATTATGCTGTAATGATTACCAGATGCGCCGCCGCGCATCTGCCCACTAATCTTTTGAATGATCTTTACGCCCTTCTGGAAAGGAAACCGCCCGATGTCCCCTCGCACCTTCACTGCCGCCCGCCTCGCTGCGGGCCTGCTGGCCCTGACGCCGCTCCTCCTGCTGCTGCCCGCCGCCTCCCAGGCGCAGACGCAGCCCGTGGACCCGAAGGCCGGGCTGCCGGTCATCACCGCGTCGTTCAACCACACCAGCGTCGTCTCCGTCGCCGGCACGCCGTTCAACTTCAACTACTACGACTTCAGCATCACCGGGTTCACGAACGTCGGGGCCGGCAACAGCGCCTACGACATCTTCAGCTTCAGCAACTCCACGCTGGAGAAGCAGCCCGGCGTCGTCGGCGTCGCCTCGTCGTACCTGCCGTCCGGCTGGACCTTCGACGACAGCCACGATTTCGACCTCTCGACGGGCCTGATCGGCATCCACCCCGACGACCCCCAGTTCGGCCTGATCTTCATCCAGAGCCTGGGCACGACCGCGATCAACCCGACAAACGCCCCCTTCGCGATCTTCCACCAGAACGGCGGCGTGGACCCCTTCACCCTGAACGGGACGCCCCTGACCGTGCGGGTGAACGCGCCCGTGCCGGAAGCCCCGACCACGGCCTCCTTCGGCCTGCTGCTCCTGCTGGGCGCGGGCGGCGTCGCGGTCGCCGCCCGCCGGCGGAAGGGCACGCTGCCGGAATGACGTAGGGGCGCCGCTTGCCGCGCCCTCCTTGATGGGTCGCGGCCCGCAGCGCACCCGGCCCTAAAGGGCCGGTCTACTCCCGGCTTCGCCGGTGGGCCGCCCCTTCGGGGCTTTGGAGGGCATTATCCGGGCTTCGTAGGGGCGCCGCTTGCCGCGCCCTCCTGTCCCCTCCTGCCGCCGGCGGACCCGCAGGAGGGCGCGGCAAGCGGCGCCCCTACAAAGCCCGAAGGACACCGCCCCGCCGGCAGGACAATCGGCCCCGCGCGGCGAACCGTGCGGGCAGTCACCCGCCGAAAGGTCACGCCCCCAATGAAACCGCCGACGCTGTCGTCCCTCGCCCTCCTGCTCGCCGCGTCCCAAATCGCCGCCCTAGCCGCGCCCAGCACGGCTGCCCCGCTCGCGATTTTCGTCTCCCCGAAGGGCCGTGACACCGCCTCGGGCCGGCTGAACGACCCCCTGGCGACATTGGCCGGGGCGCGGGACCGGCTCCGCAGCCTCAAACGGGCGGGCAAAGTGCCGCGCGCGGGCGCGAATGTCCTGCTGCTGCCCGGCACCTACCCACTCAGGGAGACATTCACGCTGACCGCCCAGGATGACCTGTCCCCAGCCCCCGTCACCTATGAACCGCTCGTGGCCTACCCCACTGGGACGGTCCGGCTGACCGGCGGGCGGGAGGTGGCCGGGTGGAAGCCGGTCACGGACGGGGCGATTTTAGCCCGGCTCGACCCCGCCGCGCGCGGCCACGTCTTGCAGGCCGACCTGAAGGCATTGGGTATCACCGACTACGGGCAGATCACGCCGCGCGGCTTTACCAAGCCGGTCACCCCCGCCGGGCTGGAACTGTTCTTCGCCGACGCCCCCATGACACTGGCCCGCTGGCCCAATGCCGGCCAGTGGGCGCACATCGCCGGGGCGGCCGGGGACCAGGCCGCCGGCCACTTCACCTATGACGGCGACCGGCCCGCACGCTGGGCGCAGGCCGAAGACGCCTGGGTCTACGGCTACTGGCAGTTCGACTGGGCCGACAGCTACACGAAGATCACCGGCACTGATGCCGCCCACCATCAGATCCAGACCGCCCCGGCCACCGACCTGCTCTCCTACACGCCCGGCCACCGCTGGTATGCCCTGAACCTGCTGGAAGAGCTGGACACGCCGGGCGAGTGGTATCTGGACCGGCGGACCGGCCTGCTCTACTTCTGGCCGCCCTCCGACATCCGTAGGGGCCACCCGACCGTCTCCCTGACCCGTGACCTGGTTAGGCTGGAGGGCGTGTCGAACGTCACCCTGCGCGGGCTGACCCTGGAAGCCTGCCGGGGCGACGCCGTCACGATCAAGGGCGGATCACACGACCTGATCGAAGACTGCACCCTCCGCAACGCGGGCGACCGGGGCGCAACGGTTGCGGGCGCGACCGACAGCGGCGTGCGCGGCGGCGAAGTGGTCCACACCGGCGAGGGTGGCATTTCGCTCGACGGCGGCGACCGCAAAACTCTGACACCGGGGCGCAACTTTGTTGAGAACTGCCGCATCCACGATTACAGCCGCTGGGCGCGGACGTACCGCCCCGGCGTCGGCATCGACGGCGTCGGCAACCGCATCGCCCACGACCTGATCTATGACGCCCCGCACAACGCCATCCTGCTGGGCGGCAACGACCATGTCATCGAGTACAACGAGGTCCACGATGTCTGCAAGCAGACCGGCGACTCGGGGGCCTTCTACATGGGCCGCGACTGGACCATGCGCGGCAACGTCGTCCGCTTCAACTACTTCCACGACTTGAGGAACGAGACCGGCGTGAAGGGCGAGTTTCACGACGTCATGGCGGTCTACCTCGACGACACGGCGGCGGGGACGACCGTCTTCGGCAACGTCTTCGTCCGGGCGGGCCACGCCATCGAGATCGGCGGCGGGCGCGACATCGCCGTCCAGAACAACGTCTTTGTGGACTGCCGCCCCGCCGTCTCCCTGGACGCGCGCGGCACCGGCTGGGCGGCCAAGTACCTCGTCCCCGGCGGCGGCTGGACCATGCAGGAGCGGCTGGCCGCCGTGCCTTATGACGGCCCGCTCTACGCCGCGCGCTACCCGCACCTGGCGAACCTCCTGAGCGACAACCCGGCCGCGCCCAAATACGACGTCATCCAGAACAACGTCGCCGCCCACTGCCCGGACTGGCTGCAAATTCAGGACAAAGCGGACACCCTGCCAGGCATCACGATCAAGGACAACCTGACCGATCAGAACCCGACCTTCAACGCGATCCAGAGCGACCTGACGGAAAAAGACCATGTCTTCGTGGACGCCGCGCACGGGAACTACCGGCTTCAGGGCGGCGCCGTGTCGTTCGCACCCGGCTTCCGGCCCGTGCCGTTCGCGAAGATGGGGCTGGAGAAGGCCCAAAAATAGGAGGGCGGGGGATAGGAGGGCGGGGGGACCCCGCCCCTACGGCATCCCGCCGGTTCCGTGTAGGGGCGGGGTCCCCCCGCCCTCTTTCCCTCCTGCGCCCTCTCCGCTCCCCAACGCCGCCCCCCACGCAATCAAAGCGTAATAACACACCACCAGCGGGGCAGGCGGCGGCGGGACGGCGCGGAAGGACCAGGGCGACGCGCCGAAGGCGCGGACGACGGCCAGGACCCGCCCGATGCCCCAGCCCGCCCCCGCCAGCAGCCACAGGCCCGCCGCGTGCCACACGCCCAGCAGCAGGACGCCCGCAAAGCCCAAAGGGATCAGGACGAACAGGGCCGGGACGACGAGCAGGTTCGCGAGCCACCCGGAGAGCGAGACCTGATCGTAGGAGGCGGCGACGACCGGGAGCGACCCGAGCTGCGCCAGCCCGGCCAGCCCGATGCCCTCCACGGCCCACAGGACGGCTTTTGCGGCGGGCGGGAAGGAAATGCGGGCCATGACGCGCGGACGCCAGAAGCCGTCCCACAGGGGCATCGTCAGTGAGAGGGTGAGGATGGTCAGGAACGACAGTTGGAAGCCCGGTTCGAGCAGGGCCGTCGGCTGGAGCAGGAGGATGAGCAGGGAGGCCGCGCCTACCGTCGTCGGCCCGTCCGGCTCGCGCTCGAACAGGACCGCCCCGAAGTAGAGCGAGGCCATGAGGACCGCGCGCACCACGGCGGGCCGGCCCCCGCAGACCAGGGCGTACAGAACGAGGCAGCCGATCAGAATCACCACTTGGAGCTTGCGCGGCAGGGTCAGCCTCCGGCCCAGCCTCTCCAGCCAGAACGCCAGGATGCCGACGTGCAGCCCCGCCGAGGCCAGGATGTGGACGGTGCCGGTATGCACGAAGTCCGCCAGCAGGTCCGGCGACAGCTCGGTCCGGTGCCCAATCAGGATTCCTGACAGCACGGCCGCCTCGGTCGGCGGCAGCCCGTCGTGCAGGGCATCCAGCACGCGCCGCCGCACGGCCACGGCCAGGTGCAGGAACGGGTTGAGCCGGGTCGGCCCCAAATCGGTGACCGCGCCGGGCCGCTTCACCCGTAATTCGCAGTAGACCGCCTGCCGCGCCAGATAGTCCCGCCAGGAGAACGCGCCGGGGTTCGTCGCCCCTTCGGGCGTCACCAGCGTCCCTTCCAGACGCACCCGGTCGCCGTAGTCCAGGCCCAGCCCGTGCGCCGCGTCCGGCTCCAGAGTCACGGCCGCCTCGCCCGACGCGCTTGACTCCCGCCCCGACGCCCTGACGCCCTCCGCCCGCAGGAAGAACGTCCACCGCCCCCCGCGCCGCGCCTCGGGGTCGCTGACCACGGTTCCGGTGACCGTCACCGGTGCGGGCCGGTCCGCCCAATGGGACACGCCCGTGGCCGCCACCGTCTGGAACGAGGCCAGCCGCAAGGCCCCCGTGCCCAGCCCCAGCAGGAGCAGCCCGGACACGAAAAAGGCCGGGCGACGCCCCAGCGCCAGCCCGGCCAATCCTATTGCCGCGAGGCAGAGCGCGGCGGCGAGCGGCAGCCACCCCGACGCCCCCATCCCGATGCCCGTCGCGAACGCCGCCGCCCAGGCCAGAAGCGGCCGGTGCTGTATCCCCAAAAGCGCCCTCCGTGGAAGTTCATTCCTAAAGCCCCCGCGCGTGGCGTCGTTTCCTGCGCCGGGCGATCGCAAGTCAGGCCATGCCGTTCAGGCCATGCCGTTCAGGCCATGCCGTTCAGGCCATGCCGTTCAGGCCATGCCGTTCAGGCCATGCCGTTCAGGCCATGCCGTTCAGGCCATGCCGTTCAGGCCATGCCGTTCAGGCCATGCCGTTCAGGCCATGCCGTTCAGGCCATGCCGTTCAGGCCATGCCGTTCAGGCCATGCCATGAATGGCACGGCTATTCAGCCTTCGGCTAGAAAGCACCGCTTCGCGGGGCTAGGATTCTGTCCGAGTGCCGCGAAGCGGTACTTCCTGGCGTCTTCGCCGTCTAGCCGTGCCATTCATGGCATGGTCTGAACGGCACGGGTGGATTTCGGCCATGGCGCTATTGTACCAGATGCCGCCACACGGCTTCTACCTTGAAGGCTCCCCCCTACCGACTCCATCACCTGCGGCTGCTCGCGGTCGTCAGCAGGGGCGAAACATCGAGAAGCCAGAGGGTGGCACTTTTGTATCCCATCAGAACCCGACCTGCCCCCGCCGAATGAAGCGATGTCAGGCCGCCCTCATAGGCGAGGATGCTGCCCGGATCGTCCGTCTCCTTGCCCCTTTGGTCGTACCCGCGCAGGCTGTATCCGGGCGGCCAGACGGTCCCGATCAACTGCATCGTCCGACGGTCAATGAGCAACAGACGGCCAAACCGCGTGTCGGCGAGCAGATGGTCATCGTCTAGAAAGATGGCTTGGTAGCCGATCTCGTCCCCGAACTCGCCGCCGAGATCATCCGCCGCGAAAATCACTCTGCCCTCAATGGAGGCGGCCACCTGCCCGCCTGGAAAGGAGTGGACCTCCACGGCGTCGCCCGAATGCGCCCCGGTCGCGAACTCACCGCCGCCGGGGGAGAGGCTGGGCATGGTCCGGTCGTCGAGGGGATATCCCTCGACCGTCAAGCCCGCGCCCGTCAGCCGCGCCAGGTGGAGAAAGCTCCCATCCTGGCCGCACGCGACGTCAATCAGCGCGCCGGCTTGGTCCGGCAGTGGGAACAGGTAGTAGTGTCCGACATCGCCTGTGATCTCCTGTTCGAAGAGCGCCGCGCCTGAGGCCGGGTCCAGGACCGTCAGCATGGCTTCAGTCCATGTATCTTTATAGGGGCGGACGTACCAGAGCCTGCCTTGCGCGTCGAAGAAGCAGCCGCTGCCGGTGAACGACTCCCAGGGGTCGTGCGGGAGGTAATGCAGGATGGCCCCACGCCGGTCGGCGATACGCAGCTCAGTCCGGCCCGACAGCGCAAGCAGCGCGCCGTCCCGGCTCATCGTAACCTGCGTCGAGCAGTAGTCCTCGGACTGTGTCCGGAGGTCGAGGTGCTGGACCTCATTCAGCCGGGAGTCGAGGATGATGACCTCCGGATGGTCTTGAAACGAGAGGACCCAGCCGCCATCGTGCGTCGGCACCGGCAGGTTCGGGCTGTGGGTAAATTCCCGTGCCGCGATGATTTCGACTGTCAGCGACTTACCCAGGTTCATACATACCCCCCAAGACGCCAAAGGCATGGGGCCTGACCGCGCGTGTCCGTCCGCGCCCTGCGCTTTCGGTGGCTATCTACGAAGCCTCTAATTCTTTGATGCTCATGGCACTATCGTACCAGACTCTTCCGGCGTCTGGTGGACCGCCCTGACCCAGTCCCACGCGGGGTCCGTCGCCAGGCGGATGAAGGCCACCTGCCCGGCGTGGTAGCTGTCCTCGCTGGAGAGGCCCGCCAGGACGCTCCCCAGGGCGAGGCCGTTCGGGAACGGCGAGTCCATCGCTGCGTCCGCGTACTGCTCGCGGAACCCGCCGCCGAAGCGTTGGCCGGCCTCCTGCATCAGCCGCTGCACGGCGGCGACATCGGGCGTGGCCGTCTTCAGTGCCGCCCGCAGCGGCGTCTCGCCGGGGGAGAACAGGTCCGCCCAGTGCAGCAGTATCTCCCGGATGGACCGGCAGGCGGGGAACGGCTTCCAGTCCCACTGCTCCTCCCGCATCCCGTTCAGGTGGGCGCGGAAGGACCGCTGGGAGCGGTAGAAGTTGTCCAGGATTTCGTCTAAGCCTACTGCCATTGATATGCCTCCCTCGCGGCCGAAACCACAACGGGTACTTTTGCGGGGCCGGGCGCGGCCTACTTTATGACGGGATTTGGGCGGGCGGATTGCGAAGGGAGCGAACGACTTGCCCTGACCTTTTGCAGCGGGTAGCGGGCGATCAGCACGTCGGCGCTCAGGTTGAAGTGGGAATGCAGCCGGCGTATCATCGTCATCGTGAGTGGCCGCCGTCCGTCCAAGACTTCGCCGACGCGCCCGGCGGGGCCGAGGATCGGTTCCAGGTCGCGGCGCGAGAGGCCGCGCTTTTCCATCTCGTATTCGATGGCCGCGAGGGGGCTTGGCGGGGCGATGGGGCAGTGCTTGGCTTCGTAAGCCTCAACGAGTGTCGCCAGGACGTCCAACCGGTCGAAGTCCTCCGTCCCTTCGTGCGCGTTGAAAAGGCGGTTGATCTCCGAAAGGGCGGCTTTGTAGTCTTCTTCGGTCTTGATAGGCTTGATGGTCATGGCGGCCCTTCCTGGGAACATCATCCCAGTTCCACGGTTTCGGCATCCACTCTGTCATACTCGGCGTGGGTGCCGACGAACTTGATGAGGATGATCTGGGCGCGGTAAGACACCGCCACGATCAGGCGGTAGTCGTTACCCTTGACGCTGAACACGATGCGGTTGTTGTCGAGGATGCTGGCATTGCCGTAGTCAGTCTTGACATCATGCGGCGTCTTCCACTCCGCCTTCTGTGCATCCGCCAGCCAAGCCCGCAGCGGCTCCTCTGCGTCGGCATGGCGGCTCCAGTAACGCGCGCAGGGGTGGGACAGCGATCACTCTCATCCAGAAGCTCCTCCCGATGGCGCGGAGGTACGCTGCCCGATCTGGAAATGATTGTACCTCGTTTCAGCCGAATTGCCTTACCCCACCCCCGCCCGGCACAGGGCACACAGCGGCATCGTTTCGGCCTCGGCGCCCTCAGACCCGCCGGGGGCGGCCAGCGCGCCGCAGCGGGCGCAGGGGGACCAGCCGCGGCGGCGTTTCCACTCGTCGGCGCGGGCGGCGTGGAGCATGACGGCGCGGATGCGCCCGCGCAGGGAGTCCTCGGTGATGGCGGCGAGGGCCGTTTCGATCCGCAGGCTCGCTTCCCTCGGGAGCGTGATGCGGGCCAGCTCCTGGGCGGTCGGGGTTGCCGGGGCGGCGGCGGGCGGCTTCTTCTTGTCGCGGGCCAGCCCGGAAGCCTTGAAGTGGATGTCGGTCAGGACGCGCCCGCCCAGCTTGCTGTTCAGGCGGCGCAGCATGTCCTCTTTGAGCAAAGTCAGCTCGTTGGCCCACACGCTGTTCTTGACGCGCACGAACAGGACGCCGTCGCGCACCGACTCGACCTGGGTGACGCCCGCCACCTGGGGGCCGACGACGCCGACCCAGTGGACTTTCGCCAGGTGGGGGCGGAGCATCTGCGCGATCTCCTGCGACTGCAAGAAGCCGCTGACGGCGCTTGACGCCGGTGCCATCCCGCGCGTCCTCCGGGGGGCTTGCGGATCTCTCATTGCTTGGTGACCTCCCCGTCGGTGACGGAGTAGACGGCGGCGCGCTCCAGAACGGCGGGCGAGAAGGCGCGCAGGTTGGTACACGAGAGGAAGGTCTGCGACCCGGCCCGCGCGGTCAGGTCGAACAGCAGGCCGCGCCGGGCGTCGTCGAGGTCCGAAAGCACGTCGTCCAGCAGCAGCAGGGGCGGCTCGCCGACCAGCTCTTCTATCAGTTGCCGCTCGGCGAGTTTCAGGGACAGGGCGACGGTCCGCTGCTGGCCCTGCGACCCGAACAGGCGGCAGTCCTGGCCATTGACCAGGAAGGCGATGTCGTCGCGCTGCGGCCCGCGCACGGTGACGCCGCGCGCCGCCTCCTCCCCGGCGACGGAGGCGAGTTCTTCCAGGAACCGGCCCTGGATGGCGGACGCTTCGGTCAGGCCGTCAATCGGGAACGACGGCAGGTAGGTGACTTGCAGCTCGTCGCGCTGGTCGCTCAGGGTCCGGTGCGTCTCGGAGGCGAGCTGGGCCAGCCGTTCCAGGAACAGCCGGCGGCGCTCGACCAGCCGCGCCCCGTGCTGGGCCAGGCCCTCGTTCCAGGCCGGCAGGCTCTCGCGGGCCGCGCCGGAGATGCGCCCGTCGCGCAGGTCGCGCAGGAGCCGGTTGCGCTGCTCCAGAGTCTTGCGGTAGGACCCGAGGGCGAGGACGTAGCGCGGGGAGGTCTGGGCGATCTCCAGGTCCAGGAACCGGCGGCGGATCGCCGGCTCGCCCCGGATGATCTCCAGGTCGCCGCTGTCAAAGAGAACGGCGTTGAGCTGCCCGATGACCTCCGAAAGCCGCGTGTGCTTGACGCCGTTGATCCGGGCGGCCTTCTTCTCGGTCTGGGACAGCGTCATCTCGACCTCGATGTCGCTGGTCTTCTCCCGGACGACGTCGGCGGTGATCCGGGCGGCGGGCGTGCCGAATCGGACCAGCTCGACGTCCTTGCCGGCCCGCGACGACTTGCTGGTCGCCAGGATGTAGAGGCTTTCCAGCAGGTTGCTCTTGCCCTGGGCGTTGCGCCCGACAAAGATGTTCAGGCCCTCCCCCGGCTCGATGCGGAGCGTCCCGTAATTCCGAAAGTTGTCCAGTTTGAGCGATGTGACGTGCATGGCGCGTGACTCTTCTATTCTTAGCATAAGAGTCTAAATTCTTAGTAGTGATAGTAGTAGGTGTGTGACTCACATGTGACTCAACGAATCCCGGCGGGGCCGATGTGCCCGGATCGCCCGGTTTTTGCCAGATTCCCGCGAGTCTCCCCAGGCGGTTTGACGACCTGGGGCTGGAATCGCTTAATTCCGAGAGTCACGCTGAGTCACAGTCGCCTGTGACTCAACTGTGACTCAACTGTGACTCAAGGCCGGATTTTGTGACTCTGTGACTCTCGCGGATTCGTTAAGTCACAAAAGGTGGTCGTTGAGTCACACTATGTCACACTGAGTCACAGGTTGAGTCACAGGCTCTCGGCCCTAACCCCGGCGCTCGCGCCGGGGTTAGGGCCGAAACGACACGGCCTCGTGTTCTGTCACAGTGTCACACCTTCTGTCACACCTGTGACACAAGGCGCTTTTGTGTGACACAGCCTGTGACACTACCCGCCCCGCTCGATCTCCTGCCGGATTCTGCCGATCAAGGACAGTATCTGCGGGTCCTCCTCGATCTCCTTCTGGAGACGCACGGCGGCGTGGACGATGGCCGTGTGACTCTTCAGGCCGAACGTCGCCGCAAGTGCGGACAGCGGCACGCCGCCCAGTTCTTTCGTCAGGTACATCGCCACCTGGCGCGCGAACCCGGCGTCGCCGTGCAAGCGCGTCGCCCGGTTGCTGCGCCCGCCGCCGGCCAGGATCTGGTCCCGCGAGACGCCCATCTGCGAGGCGACCGCGTCAATGATCCGGTCCACCGTCGGCCCGCCCGCGCTCATCGGCAGGCGCGGCGGCAGGACGAAGTCGCCATTGGTCGGCGGCGCGTGGTCCTCGGGATGAGCAGACGCCGACTCGCGTCCAAACCCTTCGCGCGGCGGCATCTGTTTGACGTAGTAGCTGCTCAGGACGTCTGAGGCGAGCTGCTTGGTGACGGGGCTGCGGGCCAGCGAGGCGTAGGCCATCAGCTTGATCAGGGCGCCCTCCAGGGAGCGGATGTTGCTCTGGATGAGGTTCGCCATGAAGGTGATCACGTCGTCGGGGATCGCCAGGTTCTCCAGAATGGCTTTGCGCTGGAGGATCGCCTCCCGCATCTCGAGTTCCGGCGGGGCGATGTCGGCGACCAGGCCGCACTCGAAGCGCGACTGGAGCCGCTCGTCCATCGCCTTCAGCTCGCGCGGCGAGCGGTCGCTGGTCAGGACGATCTGCTTGTTCATCTGGTGCAGGACGTTGAAGGTGTGGAAGAACTCTTCTTTGGTCTGCTCCTTGGAGGCCAGCATCTGGACATCATCCACCAGCCACACGTCCACGCTGCGGTAGGCCCGCCGGAAGTCCTCCATCTTCTTGTCGCGCAGGGCGGCCACATAGTGGTTCGTGAAGGTCTCCCCGCTGACGTAGGCCACGCGCGCCTGCGGCAGCATCAGGCGGATCTGGTGGCCGATGGCGTGAGCTAAATGAGTCTTTCCAAGACCTGGGCTGCCGTACAAGAACAGTGGATTATACGTCTTGCCGGGCGACTGCGCGACGGCGACCGCGCCGGCCTGGGCGAGCCGGTTGGACTTGCCGACGACGAAGTTGTCGAAGGTGTAGCGCGGGTTGAGCGGCGAGGCGATCAGCTCATTGGTGAGCTGGCTGCGGACGCCGCGCCCGATGCTGCCGCCGCTGCCGCCCGCGTCCGACCCATCGGGGACCAGGGCGAGTTCGGACTGCCCGGCGGGGACCGGCAAGAGCGACTCGGGCGAGGGGGCGGGCCGGGCCAGCGGCGCGGCGGCCTGCTGCAACGGCAATGGCTGTTCGCCGAGGAGCGGCTGGACGTCGGGCGTCGAGATGACGAACCGGACCTGGACGGCGGGGATGTCCAGGAACTGCGCCAGGTGCAGGGCCAGGGTCTGGGCGTACTTGGCCTCGACGAAGGTCCGGGCGAACGACGACGGGGCACCCAGGACGACGACCGGCAGGCTGCCGGCGGAGGGCGGGCTGTAGGAGAGCGGCTTGAGCGGGCGGAGCCAGTTGCCGATGGTCTGGGGGGTGGCCGACCCGGCCAGGGCGCGCAGGGTCCGCTCCCAGGCCTTGCGGAGCGCGGTCAGGCCCTCCTCCTCGCCCAGTTCCAGCTGCTGGTCCCGAAAAGACTGGTCTTTGAAAGACTGGTCTTTGAGGGGCTGGTCGGAGGCGTCGTCGCTGGGTGTCGGGTGGCTGCTCACGGGTTTCCTGGGAAGACAAGAGTGGGAAGACAATAGAAGGAGGCGGCCATTTCGATCCCGAAATCGCCGCCCCGTCGCCGTCCATTATACCGCATATCCCGCCGCCCGGCAAGCCGATTTTTCCGCCCGCCTGCTTTGGTCTCGTGCGCTTGACGCCTGCGGGAATATGGCCCATGATGCTCCCCATGGACACTTTCCCACGCGAAGACGGCGCGCTGATCGCGCTGCACGAGGCGACGGCGGGCGGGGTGGCGCTCGGCTCCCGGCCGGCGGTCCCGCCCGGCTATGCCGGGGTCGTCGTCAAGGACGGCAGGCCGCTGGACATCCTGCCGCTGGACGTCCTGCCGCCCGACGACCATCTGCTCGAACCCGCCCTGCTGCCGGGCCTGACCCAGAAACTCAAGCCGCGCTTCGTGGCGGCGCAGGACCCCGGCGGGGCGGCCCTGCCCGCCGTCATCTTCCTGGTGCCGGTGGGGGTGCCCGCCTCACTTCCCTAAGGGCGCTGCACGGTCCAGGTCGTGGACCCAGGCCGCTTCTGCGCCGCCGTCTTCGCGGCGGGGGCCAAAGCTTTATCGTCGGGGGAGGCGTCGCCGGCACAGGTCGCATCCGCGTTCCTGCGCGGCGGGGTGGGGGGACGGGCGGGCGAGGCGGTGTCGGCGATGGACCTGCCGCCCGACCAGGCCGCCCGAGCGGGCGAGGCGATCCGGGCCTCGGCGGGCCGGGCGGGGGCGGCGTGGCTCTCGGGCGTTGGGGCGGCGTGTACGTCCTTCGACGTGGACTCCGTGACCGAGCCGGACCGGACTCCTTGCGCCGGTTGCGGCTCTCAGGTTGCGCTGACCGGCTACGGCGTCTTCCACCGTAACATCAGCCTGCTCTACCGGCGGTTCACGGCCCGGAAGGAGGGCAACTTCTGTACCCCTTGCGCCTGGAAGATCAGCGCGGGCTACAACGGCGTGATGCTCGTTTTGGGCTGGTGGGGTCTGATCGGGCTGGTCCTGACGCTGGTATATTTCGTGCAGAACCTGTACAACCTGACCTGGATCGTCTCGGGGCCGAAGGCCGCAGCGAGGTCGGTGCAGGCCGCCGTCCTGGACGAGGGCGTCTGGCCGCCCCCGCCGAGAGTCTCGTAGGAGGGCCGGGGCTGTGGAAGGCCCCGGCACTCGTGTCTCAGGCCCCGGCCACCGCGCGCGCGGCGGCCAGGACGGCGTCGTAGTCCGGCTCGCTGGCGATCTCGGGGACGGTCTGGACGTAGCGGACGACCCCGTCCTTGTCGGCGAGGTAGATGGAGCGCGACAGCAGGCCGAGTTCCTTGATCTGCGCCCCGAAGGCCTCGCCGACCGTCCGGTCCTTGTGGTCGGAGAGCATCTGGATGTTGTCCACGCCCTCCGCCTTCGCCCACCGGGCCTGGGCGAACGGCGTGTCGGCGCTCATCGTCACGACCTTGATCTTGTCGGCGGGCAGGTTTGCCACCTGGCGGTTGAACTTCCCGGTTTCCATGGCGCAGACGCTGGTGTCTATGGAGGGGATCAGGATCATCAGGACCGCCTTCGTGCCGCCCTCGCTCAGATCGTCCCAGCCGACCGTCTGGAGCTTGTCGGCGGTCTGGACCTGGAAGTCGGGGACCCTGTCGCCGACCTTCAGCTCTTTACCCACCAGGGTCAGGGGGTTGCCCTGCATCGTGATCGCGCCGGGGCGCTCGGTCTGCGAAGCGGTCGTCTGTGAAACCATCGTCATCGGTGTGTCTCCTTCAAGCAATGTGATCTTTGGTGCAGTATACCCGCCGTCAGAGGAGAACGCGCGCCGGGCGTCGTATAGGGGTGTACCATGGTTAAATACGTCTTCTTTGACATCGGCGACGTGCTGTTCGACGAGAGCGCCCAGCACCAGTGGCTCTTCCACGACCTGTTGCTGACCCTGCGCGGGCACGGCAAGGACGTCCTGTGGGACGACTTCGATGCCACCCGCAAGCGGCTGACGGCGGCCGGGCCGAACCCCGAAGCGGCCATCAAGGGGACCCTGGCCTTCTACTGCGCCAACGACTCCGAAACTGAGGTCCTGTGGCACGAGGCGCGCGACCTGTACCAGCAGATGCGGAAGCCGCGCCCCTACGGGCAGCTCTTGGACGGCATCACGCCCGCGCTGGAGGACCTGGGCCGGGACTACAAGCTGGGCATCATCGCCAACCAGCACCCGCCGGTCAAAGAAGCCGTCGAGGCTTACGGCATCGGCGGGCTGTTCGAGGTCATGGTCATCAGCGAGATCGTCCACCTCTTCAAGCCCGACCCGGCCATCTTCCGCGCGGGTCTGGACCAGGCGGGCATTACGGGAGCCGAGGCCGTGTTCGTCGGCGACCGCCCCGACAACGACATCGGCCCGGCGAAGGCGGCGGGGATGAAGACGGTGCGATTCAAGCGCGGAATCCAGTATACTCTGTTCAACCCCGAAGACCCGGCCATGATCGCCGACGAGACCGTCACGGACGTGGCGGACCTCGCCGCGGCGGTGCGGCGGGCGGCGGCGGGATGAGTTAGGATGGGGATGGGACCAGTTAAGACGAGTGATTGAAATCACTCGCTGCCGCCGGACCTGTCCAGGGGACAGAAGATGGCGTCTGTGTAGGGGCGCTGCTTGCTGCGCCCGCTTGCCTTCCGCGCCGGATTGTTCCGAGCCATGCAGCCTGCTGTGTCACCCCACGAAAGCAAGGACCGCGCTGATGTTTGATGTTCGCTGCCTCATCCACTCCGAGCCGGGCGACGGCCACATCAACGAGGATGTCGTCGCCGTGCGCCCGCACCCCGGCAACGCCGATGTCGTGCTGTGTGCGCTCGCCGACGGGCAGGGCGGGCAGGCGGGCGGCGCGGCGGATGATGCGGTCCGCGAGGACGACGCGGCGGGGTATTGCAGCCTGGTCAGCCTGTGCCTCTCGGGGCAGGGGGTCTGGGGCGCGTCCTGCGGCGACGGCGGGGCGCTCCTCCTCAGCGGCGGCCGGGACATCTTGCTGACGGACGACCAGCGCAAAAACCCGCCGGTGGGATCGGGCGTCTCCTGCCCTGTGGCGTTCTCCGCCCGGCTCGCGCCGGGTTGGGTGCTGCTGGTGGTGTCGGACGGCGTCTGGAAGTACGTCGGCTGGGACCAGATCACCCGCATGGCCGCTCGGCATCAGGGGCCGGAACTGATTACCGCCCTGCGCCAAGCGGCTCTGGACGCCAGCGGCGGCAGCCTGCCGGACGACTTCAGCGTCGCGCTGCTGTACGACGGGGGAACACAGATGGAACAGAACGGATCGTAGATGATCATCGAAGCGCGTGAAGACGTCGTGAAACTCGAAGGCACCCTGGACAAGAACCTGTGGCCGACCATCCAGGCCGCCGCGAACCTGCTGCTGCGCCACCACCCGCAGGGCATCATCGTGGACGGCAGCGGCCTCCTCGGCTGCTCCGCCGAGGGCGCGAAGACTTTCCGGGACGCCATGGACTACATCGAGCGCTACAGGGCGCATATCGTCGTCTCCGCCCTGCCCGATGGCGTGATGGAGGTCATCCGGGCCGTGCCGGGCGTTCGCTCGCGCCTGCCCGTGGCGGCCACCATCGAGGAGGCGCGCGCTTCGCTGAACCTCTCCAAGCCCGGCGGGGGCCGGGCGACGGCCGGGGGGGACGCGCCGCAGAACATCCTCGTGCCGCTCCTGCGCCCGGACGACCCCCAGGCCGCCGCCGCCCTGGCCTGCCGGCTGGCGCGGGCTGACCCCTCCCACAAGTCCCGCCTGCACCTGGTCTACGTCCTGGAAGTGCCGCGCCACCTGCCGCTGGCCGCGCCCCTGCCCGAAGAGGAGGCCGAGGCCGCCCGGACCCTGGCGGCGGCGGCCCGCTGCGCCTCGGGCGCGGGCGTGACGGTCGAGCCGCACGTCACACGCGCCCGCGACGCCGGGGAGGAGATCGTCGCCCAGGCCACGTCTCTGGGCGCGTCCCTGATCGTCCTGACCTACCTGCCCTCGGGCGACCCCTCAGACACCCTGATGGCGCGCACCGCCCGCACCGTCCTGGACCGCGCCCCGTGCGAGGTGGTGCTGGACAAGCAGGCGGCGCGCTAGACCGTCTGGTCAGGCGGCTTCCGCCGCACGGTCTGTCAATGACTGTGATCGCTGACTTCCGCCTCGAACTCCGCAAGGCTGGCCTTGAGGTACTTCACCACCTTCTGCCGATAGGGCCAGGTCATCGCCCGCAGGGGGAGGCGGTTCAGCCAGTGGTTGCTGGGGCCGTAGCCGCTGCCGCGCCTGCGCGTGAGTCTCAGGTTGGACGGCAGGACGCGCTGGGAGAGCGTGTCAATGCAGACCCGAAGCTCGGCCAGCGAGGCGAACCAAAGGACGGCGCTGTCGTACTCGACGACGAAGGCCGGGAAGCCCTTGCCGGGGACCGGGCGCGGCGCGGGCGGGTCGAAGACCTGCGCGTCCCGCCATTCTCGGCCATCAGCGGGGAGATGCACCCAAAAGGTCATCGGCCCCTCCCGCCAGGCTGGGTAGTAGACGATGCGGCGTTTCTTCATCGCGTCCTCGTATCAGTTGTCTCAGATACTCCGCATAGTTCTCCCTGTTCAATGGGTCTTCCACTTCCGCACTCTCCACGGCCTGTTCGGCGCAGGTGATTGCCTCGCTGTGTCGCCCCTGCGCTTCGTAGATGCGGGCAGTCATTACCAATAGGTGCGGGTCGCCCGCATCAATCTTTTCCAGCTCCGCCGCGCGGAGTAGGGCTTCCTCATGCAATCCCAAGTCGAAGGCGAACAGCAGCAGGACCATGTTTGCGTGCCATAAATTGTGTGGCTTGCCGGCCTCCCGTGCCCAATCCAGCATCACGGTGGAGGCCGAGGCATAATCACCCTCAGCCCGATACTGCCGGAAGAGTTCAGACGCCTGCCTCAAGTTCATCGCGCCTATCCTAGCACTTCCAACCCGTTCGGCAGGTGCGTCAATATCTCGCAGCCGTCTTCCGTCACCAGGATGTCTTCCTCCACCCGGACGCCGCCCCAGTTCTCCAGGTAGATGCCCGGCTCGACCGTCATCACCATGCCGGGCGCGAGGACCAGCGACTCGGCGCGGGCGGAGAAGCCGGGGCCGTCGTGGACCGAGCGGCCCAGGGAGTGCCCCAGGCCGTGGCCGAAGGCCTCGCCGTAGCCCTTTTCCGTGATGAAGTCGCGGGCGACGGCGTCTATCTCCTTGCCGGTCTTGCCGGGCTTAACGGCGGCGATGGCCCGCTTCTGCGCTTCCAGGACGACGGCGTAGACCTCGCGCTGCTTGTCCGTGACCTGCCCGATGGCGACCGTGCGGGTGATGTCCGAGTTGTAGCCGTCCACGGCCGCGCCCCAGTCGATGGTCACGAAGTCGCCGGGTGCCAGCGGGCGCACCCCGGCGTGGTGGTGCGGGTGCGCGCCCAGGGTGCCCGAGGCGACGATGGTGTCGAAGGCGACGCCTTCCGCCCCGCCCCGGCGCATGGCGAACTCCAGCTCGATGGCGAAGTCCCGCTCGCGCGTGCCGGGCCGGAGCAGATGCTTGACCGACTCGAAGGCGGCCTCGGCGACGGCGATGGCCCGCCGGATCGTCTCCACCTCGCCCGCGTCCTTGACCAGCCGCAGGGTTGAAACGACGTCTTTGGTGTTCACCCACTCGGTTTCGGGCATCAATGCCTTGAACGCCTCCCACTGCGCGACCGTGACGTGGCCCGCCTCGAAGCCCAGCCGATGCACGGCGGGGCGCTCCTTGAGGACGTTCTGCAAGGCCTCCCCGTACCCGCCGCTGCCCGCCGGCGTCTCGACGACCTCGAAGCCCTTGCACTCGGCCAGGGCGCGCAGGGTGTAGCGCGAGTCGGTGATGAACAGGGCCTCGTCCGGCGTGATCACTGCCTGCGCCGTGGAGCCGGTGAAGCCGGAAACGTAGCCGAGGCTACCGATGTCGGTCAGCAGCAGGGCGTCGGGGGCGTTGTCGAGTGCCTGGAAGGCGCGGCGGACGTTGTCGAGGCGTGTTGGCATTGGGGATTCCTTTTGGGCCGGTCTTTGCGCGGCGTAGTGCGGCTATTATACCTAAGCGGCGGCTCGCAAATCTTTCAGCCCGGCGACTGAAGTCACGGCAACAAAGGCACGAAGTCACCCTTCGGCGACTCAGACTCCGAACCCGCGAAGGCAGGTTTTGTGATCTCGTTGGCGCGGTTTCAACCGCCCGCTCGACGCCAGCGCGCGCGCGTGTTACAATGGGGCATCGAGGACACGACGCCATGACCACACCACGACCCACGTTCCGCAACCCGCTGAAACTGGACGGCGCGGACCCGTTCCTGACTTATTTTGACGGCTGGTACTATTTGTCCACCACGGCGGGGGCCGACATCAGCCTGCGCCGCGCCCGGCGTATCGGCGATCTCAAAGACGCGCCCGATGAGGTGATCTGGCGGGACGACGCGCCGGGCCGGTTCCGGGACATGTGGGCGCAGGAGTTCTTCCTGCTCGACGGCCCCAACGGACGACGCTGGTATCTGTACTACACCGCCTCGGACGGCGAGGACGGTCACCACCGGATGTTCGTCTGCGAGGGGTCGGACGACGACCCGCGCGGACCGTACACGTTCAAGGCGAAGCTCCAAACCGACCCCGACGACGCCTTCTACGCCATTGACGGGTCGGCCCTGCGCCTGCCCGACGGCCGCTTGTACTTTCTCTGGTGCGGCCGGCCCAGCCCCGCCGGTCAGGGACTCTACATCTCCCGCATGGCCGACCCGTGGACCCTGACCGGCTCGCGCGTCTATCTGCCCGCCGAGGGCTTCGGCTGCGACGAGGTCCGTGAGGGGCCGGTGACGATCCAGCGCGGCGGCAGAGTCTTCCTGACCTACTCGGCCTGCGACACCGGCAAGCCGGACTACAAGCTTGGGCTGCTGGTCGCGGATGACGACGCGGACCTGATGGACCCCGCCGCCTGGAAACAGCACCCCGCCCCGGTCTTCACCCGCTGCGACGAACACGGCGTCTACGGGCCGGGCCACAACAACTTCTTCCAGTCCCCCGACGGGTCAGAGGACTGGATCGTCTACCACGCCAAGACCGACGGCGGCTATACCTACCAAGAACGCTCCGCGCGGGCGCAGCGGTTCGGCTGGAGCGCGGACGGCCTGCCGGACTTCGGGCGGCCCCTGGCGCTGGACACGGAGATTGCGGTGCCGTCGGGGGAGGAGTGACCGCTGAAGGCAGGAGAGGAGGGCAGGGGGACCCTGCCCCTACACTACGTCCAACACATCTTGCGGAAGGGGTTCCCATGAACGAAAGAGGTCTGCGCGGCTTTACCCTGATTGAGCTTCTAGTCGTCGCCGCCATCATCGGCGTCTTGGCCGCGCTTCTGCTCTCGGCCTTCGCGCGTTCGCGCGACAACGGCCGCCGGGCGAGCTGCCTCTCCAACGAGCGGCAGCTCGGGATGGCGTTCCTGCAATACGAGCAGGAGAGCGACGAGCGATACCCCAACGGCACGGTGAAACGCACCGGCTGGGACCCGCCCTCGGAGACGCCGCCGTCCGGCGAAGGCTGGGCGGGGCAGATCTACCCCTACGTCAAGAATGCGGGCGTCTTCGGATGCCCGGACGACTCGACCCCGCCCGCCCCGCCCGCTCAGAGGGTTTCCTACGGCTACAACAACTGGCTGCTCGCCTCGGCGGACGTCTCGGCGGTGCCGGGGCGCGTCCTCTCCACGCCTAGGACCGTCCTGCTGTACGAGACCATCGGCAACACCGCCCAGATCACGCAGCCCGACGAAGGGGCCGCCCAGGGCGCACGGGAGTTCTCGGCGGCAGGCGACGGCGGCCTTCTTATCTCAGCCCCCAACGCCGGAACGGGGCAGGCACTCTATGCGACCGGCTGGATGGGCGGGCGTGATCCGAGCAGAGACAGCAACAGCAACCAGTTCCCGGAGCGCAGTGGGCGTCACGCGGGCGGCGCGGATTATTTGATGACGGACGGGCACGTCAGGTGGCTCTTGCCGGCTAATGTCCTCTCCGCCATTCACACGACAGTGACCGACGACGAGTTCGGCAAGTATGACGCCTGTTTCGAGAACCAGAACTACCGCCGGAAGTAGCGTCCTGATCCTACCCCCGCGACAAGTCGCGCCCCCTCCCTCGGAGGGAAGGGCAGGTTCAATGGAGGGCGGGGCACCTCGTCTTGTAGGCTCACCATGACCGGCGGGCCATCCGACAGTATAGACCAGCCTCCATTCCCTCACCCTTCCCTCCGAGGGAGGGGGCGCGACTTGTCGCGGGGGTAGGTCAGGCCCCGAATATTTTCCCCACCACTTGACAATCCCCCAAACTACCACTATACTGTACTATGTCACTTAGTACAGTTAGTTGAATCAATCGAGGCGAGACTTGGCCCTGGAACTTTCAATCGCGACTGGGAGCAGCGTGCCGATCTACCGGCAGATCACCGACCAGGTGTGCCTGGCGATCGCGGCGGGCCAGCTCCTGCCCGGCGACCCGCTACCCAGCGTCCGGGCGGTGGCGGAGCGGCTGGTCGTCAACCCGAACACGGTGGCGCGGGCCTACGCGGACCTTGCGCGGGACGGGCGGGTCGTCACTCAGCCGGGCCGCGCCCTGACCGTCGCCCCGCGCCGGCAGATACTCTCGGAGGAGGAGCGCGGGCGGCGGCTCGACGCCGCCCTGGACGAGTTCGTCCGCGAGGTGGTCCTGCTGGGCTTCGGGCGCGAGGAGATCGGGAGGCGGCTGGCCGACAAACTGGCCGAGGCGATGCCGTTGGCGGGAGCGGAAAGGGTGGGCGCATGAGCGAGACGAGGATGGGCGAGACGAGGATGGGCGATGGTCTGTTGGGAGACAACGTCATCGAGACGCGCGGGCTGACCCGCTACTTCGGCGGGCGGTGCGTCGTGGACTCGCTGGACCTTTCGGTCCCGCGCGGCTGCATCTTCGGGTTCCTGGGCCGCAACGGGGCCGGCAAAAGCACGACGATACGGATGCTGCTGGGCCTGCTGGCCCCGACGCGCGGGTCGGCGTCCGTGCTGGGGGCGGACAGCCGCGCCCTGCCGCCGGATGTGCGCGCTCGGATCGGCTATCTGGCCGAGGGGCACCACGTCTACGGCTGGATGAGCGCGGCCGAGTGCGGCCGGTTCCAGTCCGCCTTCTTCCCCCGCTGGAACGACCGCGTGTTCCAGTCGGTCCTGTCCCACTTCGGCCTGAAGGGAACCGCCCGCGCCGGGGACCTGTCGCGCGGCGAGCGGGCCGGGCTGTGCCTCGCCCTGACGCTGGCCCCGGAGCCGGAGCTGCTGATTCTGGACGACCCCGCCCTGGGCCTGGACCCGGTGGCCCGGCGCGGCCTGCTCCAGTCCATGATCTATTTGACGCGCCGGGCCGACCAGACCGTCTTCTTCTCCTCGCACCTGCTGTCCGACGTCGAGCGCGTCGCCGACCGCATCGCCGTCCTGGACGGGTCCCTGCTCCGGGCGGACTGCTCTTTAGACACGTTCCGCAGCCGGGTCCGGCAGTTCATCCTGACTTTCCCGTCCGCGCCGCCCGCCCTGCCGCCCCTGCCGGGCCTGCTGCAAACCTTCCGTGCGGGCCGGGAGGTGACGGTGACGTTAGCCTCCTGCGACGACGGCACGGAGCGCCGCCTGGCCGCGCTCGGGGCCGACCGGGTCGAGCCGGTCCCGCTGGGCCTGGAAGACGCCTTCGTCAGCTACCTCAGCGACCGGGGCGAGAAGTCCTACTTTTTGGAAGACGTGGAGCAGAGCGACGAGGCGGATTCCCGCCCGGCCTGAACGCCGGGCCTACACGGATGGGCCGCCCGCTTCGGGGCTTCGGATAGCGTGATGCCCGGCGGGCGGGGGATTGAAGAGGGCGGGGGGACCCCGCCCCTACGCGGCCCGAATGTCGCCGTCCCTGTAGGGGCCGGGTCCCCCGACCCTCCTTCCTGCATCACTTCTCCCGGCTTTGGCCCTTCCCGAATCTTAGGAGCGAACGCAATGAACACCTCCCCCCTGAAAGCCTTGTTCTGGAAAGAATGCCGCGAGAACGCCCGCTGGGCCGTCCTGTCCGCCCTGGCCCTGACCCTCAGCCTGGCCTACGCCGTGTACCACGAGGCGGCGGCGAACACCGCCGCCAGCCCCGACCCTGCCAACGGCCTGCGGCTCGGCTATGTCTGGGAGAACGCCACCCTGGTGTTCACGCTCGGGGCACCGCTCGTCGGCCTCCTTTTGGGGCTGCTCCAGATCCTGCCCGAATTGCGCCGCGACCAGTGGGCGTTCCTCGTCCACCGGCCCGCCTCGCGCACGACTCTGTTCTTCGGCAAGGCCCTCCCCGGCGTCTGCCTGTACCTCGCGGCGACGACCCTGCCGCTGCTGGCCCTGGCCGCCTGGGACGGCCTGCCGGGCCGCTCGGCCGCGCCCTTCGACTGGCGGTTCACGCTGGGCGGCTGGGCGGCGATCCTCGCTGGCCTGCCCCTCTACTTCGCGGGGCTGACGACGGCCCTGCGGCCCGCCCGGTGGTACGGCAGCCGCGCCCTGCCGATCTTCGCCGCCTTGCTCGCGCCGCTTGGGATTGGGGCCATGACCGAGTTCTGGCAGGCCGCCCTGGTCTGCCTCCCGCTGACGGCGGCCCTGGCGGCGGCGGCCTGGGGCAGCTTCCTGACATCGGGCCAGTACGCCGGCCTGCCGCGCACGGCCCGCCTGGGCCTGGGCCTGTCCCTGCTTGCGGGAATCGCGGCCCTGGTGGTCGGTGCCGTCACGCTGTCGGCGACGGTGTACCTGTCGCTGTTCCCCCAGCCCCGCGCGCCCTTCAGCATGACGCAGTACACCGTGGACACGGACGGACAGGTCCTGCGGACCGCCTATGCCGACAATGACGTCCGCTACTCGGACGTCCGGGGCCGGCCGCTGTCCGCCTCTGCTGCCTCAAAGCGGGAGGACAGCGGCATCCAGACTCTGAATTTCGTGCCGGTCATCAACCCCTCGGCACGCGACCCGCACCTGGGCCACGGCTACAACTCCCCCGAGCGGTATGTCGCCCCCTTGCAGACCTTCCTGTACCACTCCGAGGACACGGCCTGGTACTACCCCTACGCCCAGGGCCAGGCGGTCGGCTACTCCCTGCGGACGCGCCGGGCCGTCGGCTACCTCGGGCCGCGCGGCTTCGCGGACACGCCGGAGGGCGCGGGGCGGTTCCCGGAGCCGCTCCTCGGCAGCGAACACATCAGCAACCAGGTGAGCCTGCTGCACTTCGCGCACTCCGTCCTCTGGTTCAACACGGGCCGGTCGGAGATCAAGCCCCTGTGGCCGCCGTCGGGGACCGCCCGCATTGACGGCCTGTGTCATGTGACGCAGCCAGGTCCGGGGGAAACCTCCGAGGACACCGTCGTGGTCGCCGCCGACGGCCGGTTCCACCTCTTCACCGAGGGTAATCTGGTCCTGACGACCCCTTATGCCACCCCTTATGCCGCCGACGCCGCGCGCTACCCTGTCGTCCAGGTCGGCACCGCCCCGCTGACGCCGGGCATGATGCCGCCGCCGGCGCGGTTCTTCTTCTGGTACAGCATGAACGGCTTCGGGGCGCAGTCCTGGACCGACTCTGAGCTTGTGGCGCTTTCCACAAGCGGGCGCGTCGTGGAGGCCGTCACGCTTCCCGCCCTGGCGCAACCCCCGCGCTCCTCGATGCCCGCCCTGCTCGGCGCACTCCCTCCCCCGGCGGGGGACGTCTACGGCCTCGGCATCGCGCTCCGCGACCGCTGGCTCGGGGACACCCGGCAGAAGGAGAACTGGAACCCGCTGGCCCACGAGACGGGCCTGCCCGCCGTCCTGGTCCTCTCGGCCCTGGCCGGCCTCCTCTCCGCCCTGACAGCCTGGCTGATCTCCCGCCGTCTGGGCGACGGGCGGCGCGGGCAGCTCGCGTGGGCGCTGGGGGCCTTCTGGCTGGGCCTCTACGGCGTCCTGCTGCTGCTGGCCCTGCGCGCCTGGCCCGCCCGCGTCCCGTGCCCGGACTGCCGGAGGCAGAGGGCGGTGGACAACGCGGCCTGTGAACACTGCGGGGCACCCTTCGCGCGGCCCCGGCGGGACGGGACGGAAATCTTCGACGCGGGGGATCGGGAGGCGGCGGCGCGGTGAGGGCCGGTTCCCGCGCCGCGAACCGAATCCGCACGCGTTCGCGTATCACCTCTCAGTACCCTATTAGTGTCCCGCCCGCGAGGGCGGCAGAGGAGTGACTCATGCGGAAAAACCGGGCGTTTACGCTGATCGAATTGCTCGTCGTCATCGCCATCATCGGGATACTCGCGGCCATCCTGTTCCCGACCTTCGCCAAGGTCCGGGAGAACGCCCGGCGGACGGCCTGCCTGTCCAACCTGAAGCAGCTCGGCCTGGCCTTCACCCAGTACACGCAGGACAGCGACGAGCGGATGCCGGGCGCGACCGACGGCGGCAACGGCGGCGCGGGCGTTCACGGCGGCTGGATGTTCTTCGGGACGTTCGACTCGCCGCCCGCGCCCGGCGCGTTCGACCCCGCCCAGGGGGCCGTCTACCCTTACGTCAAGAGCCAGGCGGTCTACGTCTGCCCGGACGACTCGCCGGGACAGTCGGCGGGCGACTCGTATGCGATCAATTCCTGCGTCACCGACACGCACACCGGCGCGCAGCCCAATCCAGGCCGGGCGCTGGCCGCCTTTGATGCGCCCGCCTCGTTCGCCCTGCTGGCCGAGGAGACCTACGCCGGCGGCTCCCCGCTCGCCGGGCTGGGCGCAGGCGCGTCCACGGATGACGGCATCCTGTGGTACGTTGACACCGACAACGCCCTCTCGACGCGCCACAACGGCGGCTCGGACGTCGCCTTCATGGACGGCCACGTCAAGTGGTATCGGCCCGCCGTCCTGGACGCGCAGTTCTTGCGCTCGGGCGGCGTGCCGGGCGCGGCCTGCCAGTGAGGCGGAGAATGGAGACCCCAATGAAGCGAACGGACGACCATTCGCGCGCCTTCACGCTGATCGAGCTGCTCGTCGTCATCGCCATCATCGCGATCCTCGCCGCCCTGCTGTTCCCGACGTTCTCTAAAGTCCGAGAGAACGCGCGGCGGGCGACCTGCGCCTCGAACCAGCGTCAGATCGGGATGGCGATCATGCAGTACGTCCAGGACACCGACGAGCAGTTCCCGTGGTCCTACAGCGTGGACAGCGGGCAGATGGTGACCTGGCCGGATGAGATCGGCGGCTACGTCGGGAAGAACGCCATTGGGGGCCTGAGCGGGGGGCTGAACTGTCCTGACTCGGGGGTGATCGGCCAGACCTACGCGACGAACGGCCAGATCGTCGGCCTGCTGGACACATCGGATAAGACGCCGGCCCTGGGCTTCTACAACACCGTCATCGGCCTGCCCCGGATCACGTCGCCGAGTTCCATCATCCTGCTGACCGACGCCAACGCGAACACCAGCCAGGTCCTGGGGCGCTCGGCGATGGAGGTGGCCTACCCGCACGCCGCCGACAGCCGCGACCATACGAACGAGGAATGGGACCACCCGTGGCTCGGCGTCGGCTGGGCCAACAACAAGCAGGTGGCCTGGCGGCACGCGGGCGGTGCGAGCTTCCTCTATGCCGACGGCCACGTCAAATACGCCAAGCGCGGGACGATCCGCGACGAGAACTGGGACGTGCGCTGCACCTATGGGGCGGCCTGCGCGGGTGCCCCCGGCTCGCCGACCTACCCCGCCCCGGACGGGACGTGCGGCGACCAGTCGCCGATTAACTGCGTGCCGTAGGGGCTAGGGCCGGGCCTGGATAGGCCGAGGCGACAGTCAGGCCGAGGATAGGACGAGTGATTGAAATCACTCGCTGCCGCCGGATTTGTCCAAGGGACAAGGGAGCGGAGCAGAGGGACAGGACCGGCCTCCTCTGACTCGTCCCTCTTGTGTCCTCCCTCTTGCGTCCTTCCCCTCTTCTGTCCCCTGGACAGGTCCCCATCAGCGAGTGATTTTAATCACTCGTCCCCCTCCCCGTGCTATCGTGCTATCAGAGCCTCCAGATGCGCCCGGACGGCGGGCCACTCGGGGGCGATGACGCTGTACATCACCGTGTCGCGGACGAAGCCGTCCGGCATGACCATGTGGGCGCGCAGGACTCCCTCGCGCCGCGCCCCGATGCGCGCGATGGCGGCCTGGGAGCGCGTGTTGCGCGCGTCGGTCTTGATCTGGACGCGGTGGCAGCCCAGCGACTCGAAGCAGTGGCCCAGCAGCAGGAACTTCGCCTCGGTGTTCAGCGCGGTCCGCTGGTAGGGCCGGCCCAGCCAGGTGCGCCCGATCTCCAGCCGCCGGTGCAGGGCCGAAATGTCGTACAGGCTGGTGGAGCCGGCGGCCCGGCCCGTGGCCGCCTCCACGACGGCGAAGGCCAGCCCCTCCCCGCGCTCCTGCTCCTCCAAAGCCTCTTCCAGCCAGAGGCGCAGGGCGTCCGGCCTCCCCATGTCCCCGAAGCTCATGTACCGCCAGAGGTTCCGGTCGGCGCAGAAGGGGGTCAGGTCGCCCAGGTGCCGGGCGGCCAGCGGCTCCAGCCGGACGTGACGCCCGGCCAGGGTGACGGGACGGACGGCGAACGCGGGCGGGGCACTCACCGGTGGCTCTCCTGGACCAGGTTCTTCGCCGCGTCCAGGGCCAGCAGATACCCATACGGCCCCAGCCCGACGATCTGGCCCGTGGAAACCGGCGAGACGACGGAATGGCGGCGGAACTCCTCGCGGGCGTGGACGTTCGACAGGTGGACCTCGATGGTCGGCAGGCGCGAGTCGGCGATGGCGTCCCGGATGGCGTAGGAGTAGTGGGTGTACGCGCCGGGGTTGATGACGATGGCGGACGCCCAGCCCATCGCCTCCTGCACGAAGTCAACGATCGCGCCTTCCGAATTGGACTGTTGGATGCGGACCTCCACGCCTAATACTTTCGCGTGGGCCTCGATCTTCTTGTTGACCGATTCGAACGTGTCCTTGCCGTAGATGTCCGGGTCGCGGACGCCGAGCATGTTGAGGTTGGGGCCGTGGATCAGCGCGATGCGGATCAGGGCGGTGCGGGTGAGCTGCACGGTGGTCTCCAGTGCGGGAGGGTCATTACTGCTTGGGGGTGTCACTTTCTACTCGTCATCTTCTATCTGTCACTTGCTGCCCGGAATCGTCGCCTCCTCGGGCAGCAGGATCGGGATGCCGTCGCGGATCGGGTAGACGCGCCCGCACTGGTCGCAGACGAGGGTTTCGCCCTCCTGCCGCAGCGGCGGGCGGTCGTCGTCGGCGGGGCAGGCGAGGACGGCTAAAAACTTCGGGTCGAGGGGCATGGGGATGGTCCTTTAGATGATCTGGAAACAGCGGTCGAGGAACTTCAGCATGTTAACCATGCCGCGCCCGTCGAACTGAAGATTGAGGAATTGATAGTCAGCCGGCGCGACCACGCCCCCCGGCACCTGCCAGGGATACTCGGGGTTCGGCCCGTCACTTGCGATGGATGGCGCTTCCTCGATGAGCCTCGCCTGCGGCAGAAGCGAGGCGATGTAGGCGTCGACCTGACTGGGGCCACAATGACAGGCCTGCCGCAACTGATTGCTGCTCCGCACCGAGCGCAGGAACCCGACAAATGCCCGATGCACTTTTGGGGGCTGAGGCCCACCCGGTGCCGTGGCAAACCCCTTGCCGAGTTTCTCTGTCGCCATCTGCAAGAAGTGCAACTGGTGACAGAAGGGTGCCTGGTGGCTACGCAGGAATTGCAGCATCTCGAAGTCCGAACGCGCCTGCACGAGCAAGGCGTCTCGCCAGTCCATTGGCATGGCAGTTGTATCCTTATCCCTTTGGCCGGAGTTGTACGGCCGTTTCCCACGATCCCCAGTCGGGCGGCGGCGGCAGGACGACTTTTTCCTCCGGGCGCATCACCACAATCGCGGAGGGATAGGCAACGCCGCCTTGCGGGAAAGCGTTGAAATAGTAGGGGACCATCTCCTCACTCGGAATCGTGACCGGATCGAGCAGCACCAGCCGGATAGTGTCTTCCGCCGGGAACAGATAGATGCCTACCAGGTCAGGCGAAACCTCCATGTTGTAGTCGGCGAGCTTCCGGGCGGCGTCATAAATGCTCTCCGTGTTCGTCATGCTTTCTTGAACGACTGTCATCTTAATGTACTCCTCGCATACCACCGAATGTTGTGCCACCGAATGTTGTTCCCTAATTTGTTCTCCCGGCCACAACCGCCGCGCGTCTTCCCACGTTCCCCAGCCGGGCGGCGCGAGGTGTTCCTTCTCCTCGGGCCGGATCAATACCACCGCGTAAGGGTAAGGGATGCCTCCCTGTGGATAAGGCCCGAAAGAGAAAGCGGCCATCTTCTCACTCGGAAGTGTGATCGGGTCGAGCATGACCAGCCGGATGATGTCTTCCGCCGGGAACCAGTAGATCGCCTCCAAATCCGGTGCGTTCTGTATGTTGCCGTCCGCCAGCCGTTGAGCCGCTTCCCTAATGCTTCCGACACCTTCCTGAGCGACCGTCACCTGACACACTCCTCGTAAATCTCCAGAGTCTCGCGGGCGGCTTTCTCCCACGAGAACAGGGCGGCGCGGGCCGGGCCGCGCTCGCGCCAGCGGGCGAGGATCGGCGGCGCGGACAGCAGCTTGCCCAGGGCGCGCGCCCAGGCGTCCGAGTCGTCGGGGGGCAGCAGTATCCCCGCATCGCCGACCACTTCGGGCAGGGACGACGACCGGCTGCACAGGACGGGACAGCCGCAGGCCAGGGCCTCCAGCGGCGGGAGGCCGAAGCCCTCGTAGCGCGACGGGTAGCACAGGGCCTCCGCGCCGCCGTAGAGGGCGGGGAGGTCGTCGTCGGCGACGTAGCCCGCCAGCACGATACCCCGCGTGACCTCGGAGGGCAGGGCGGCGAGCTGCCTGTCGGTGTCGTCCAGCCAGCCGCGCTTCCCCGCGATGACCAGCCGGTGCGGCGGCGGCTCGCCGTTCATCTTCAGGCCCAGCTTGACTAGGGCGAAGGCGTCCAGCAGCAGGGCCAGGTTCTTGCGCGGCTGCAAGACGCCCACGGCCAGCAGGTACGGGCGGTCGTCCAGGCCTAATGCCCTGTTCGCCGCCGCCCGCGCCGTTTCCTGCCCGCCCGCCGGGGGGCGGAACCGGGCATCGGCGGCCTCCAGGACCACGCGGACGTTGCCCTTCGGCACCTGCGGGTAGAAGCGCAGGATGTCCCGGCGGGTGCTTTCCGAGACGGCGATGACGCGGGCGGCCTTCCGCATGGAGCGCGGGACCAGGGTTTGCAGTATTCGCCGGTCGCGGGGCAGGAACAGGTCGGGGTGAACACGGAACGACACGTCATGCACCGTCGTGACGACGGGGCAGGGGGCGCCCAGCAGGGGGATGTTGTACTGGGTGTGCGCGACATCGATCCCGTCGGCTTTGAGGGCGCGTGGCCAGCCCGCCACCATCCACAGGGCGTCACTGGAAGGGGCGGGGAGCTGCCGCCAGGAGAAGTTCGGTCCCAGGCCCGGCGGCGAGTCGCCGTCCACGGGCAGCCGCGTGTACAGGACGTACTCGTTCGCGGCGTCTGTGGCGGCAAGGCCCCCGATCAGCCCGCGCCAGTAGGTCCGGTCGCCGGTAAAGCGCCCCGAGAGGGTGCGCGCGTCAATGCCGATTCGCATGGTGTTGTCCTGAACCCACCCCGGCGCGAGCGCCGACCCTCCCGAAACGGGAGGGTCGGGTGAGAAGGTGGTCGGTCGGTTTACCGGGATGAGTGGGGGGCCGGGGGGTCAAGTTCGCCGCCCTTGCCGTTGTCGCCGCCCTTGCCGTTGTCGCCGCCCTTGCCGTTGTCGCCGCCCTTGCCGTTGTCGCCGCCCTGTCCGTGCCGCCGCCCTGTCCGTGCCGCCGCCCTGTCCGTGCCGCCGCTCTATTAACAGTACCACTGTCCAATCATCCCGCTAGACCCCCCGACCACCCTCCCAGTCCACCCTCCCGTTTCGGGAGGGTCGCGACTTGTCGCGGGGTGGGTTCACCCGTACCGCGCGCGCACATAGAGGTTGTAGGCGGCGCGCGCCCAGCCGCGCTTGTTGATCCATTCGCGCGCCCGCATCCCCCGCCCCGCCGCGAACCCTTGCCCCCGGTCCATCCCCAGGCCGGGCGGCATCCGGGCGGCGACGGCCGCGATGGCTTCCAGGGCATCCGGCTCGACGCGCCGGTCCTGCCGGGTCGCCCGCGTCAGGGCCAGGGTCCAGAGTGACCGCCGCCATCCGTCGAAGTAGGCGGGCGCATGGGCGGCATAGGCCTGGGCGAAGTCCGGGTCGCGGGCGGCGAGGTCTTCCAGGAAGGCGGCATACGGAGGCATGGCGGTCAGCCACGACTGCCAGCCCGTCCCGCCGCTCGCGCTGGCCGGGTGCAGGCGGCAGGAGAAGCAGCGTTCGGGCGCGGTCGCCTTGTACGAACCCTCCATCAGAGCCATCCACAGGGCGTCGTCGGCGAACAGCAGCTTTTCGAATGGCCGGATGCCCCCCACCGCCCGGTAGCGGGCGGAGGGCATTAGGTAGCCCGTGCCGTAGGTGTCGCGTTTGCCGGTGAACAGGGCGGCCAGGTACTCGGCGGCCGTCTCGCGGGCGGGCAGCGGGCGGCAGGGGCGGGTCGCCTTGCCGCGCGCGTTGATGAACCGGAAGTGGGTGTGGTACAGGCCCGCGTCGGGATGCGCCCGCGTCAGGGCGTCCATGACGGCGAGGTAGTCCGGGTCCAGCAGGTCGTCCTGGCCGATGATGGTCATGAACTCGCCCTTGGGCAGGGTGAGCGCCCGCCCCCAGTTCCCCTCAATGCCCAGGTGGACGGGCGTCGGGAAGAGCATCAGGCGCGGCTCGCCCAATGCCCGCAGCCACTCCAGAGACCCGTCCGTGCTGCCGTCGTCCAGGACGGCCAGGGCGAAGCCCCGGTAGGTCTGTGCCTGGATGCTGGCGATGCACTGCTTGAGGAAGTCGCCGCCGTTATAGGAGGGGACGATGAGCGTGAACTTGAGGTCGGCCACGGGCGTCTTTCTCTAAGTGCGGGGCTGCTCCGAGGCCGACGCGGGGCCGGTGCTGGCCCGCACGACCAGTTCGGTGGGGACGGTCAGCCGGCAGTCGGCGGCGCTCGCGCCGCCGATCAGCGCGATCAGGCGTTCCCCGCCGAGCTGGGCGATCCGCCGGAAGGGCTGGCGGATCGTGGTCAGGCCGCCGCAGACACGTTTGGCGAAGCCGGCGTCGTTGAAGCCGGTCACGGAGATGTCCTCGGGCACGCGCAGGCCGTGACGGGCGATGGTCCGGGCGGCGTAGTCGGCGTAGCCGTCGTCGGAGGCGATCAGGGCCGTGGGCCGCTCGGGCAAGGCCAGCCACCGCCCCAGCGTGGCCTCGTAGGCCGGCCAGTCCCAGACGGCTTCGGCTTCGGCGTACTCTAAAGCCTCGCCGGCCAGGCCCGCGTCCGCCATGGCCTGGCGAAAGCCGTCGCGCCGGTCCCGGTAGTTCGAGGTGTGGGCGGGGCCGAGGTAGCCGATGCGCCGGTGGCCGAGGGCAGTCAGGTGGGCGACGAGCAGATGCATCGCGCCGAGGTTGTCGGCGTTGACCCAGCCGATGCCCGGCGGGACATGGCGCGTCAGCAGCGCGACCACGGGCAGGCCCGCCGCGGCCAGCCGCTCCAGGATCGGCTCGTGCATCCACGGGGCCACCCAGAGCAGGCCGTCCACATGGCCGTTAAGGAAGTTCAGCCCGGAGTAGCGGTGCGCGCGCCCCGGCCAGCCCGTGTAGAGCAGGATCTCGTGTTCGGCGACATCGGCGGCGTCGTTGACCCCCTGGAGCAGCGGGGCGGAGAGGGAGCTGTCGGTCTCCAGGTCGCCCAGCCCGAAGGTCAGCACGCCCAGGATGCCGGTGCGTCGCTGGCGGATGGCGCGGACGAAGAAGTTCGGGGTGAAAGACAGCGCCTCGATGGCCGCCCGGATGCGCTCGCCGGTCGCCGCGCTCATGCGCCCCTGCTGGTTGAGGAAGTTCGAGACCGTGGAGGTGGACACGCCGGCCCGTTCCGCCACGTCGTGGATCGTCGGGCGACGCCGGGCGGGCGCGGCCGGTGGGGCGGGCCGGTCCAAGGCGGGCATGGCCGGCGGGGCGGGCACGGCCTCCGGGGCCTGCGCGGTTTCCGGGGAACGCCGCACCCAGTTGGCGACGCTGCGGGTCGGGACGCCCAAGCGAATCCCGATCTCTTTGGCCGTCAGCCCCTCCGCGCGCAGCCGCCGCGCCTGGAGCCGCAGGTCGTCGGGGTAACCGCGCGGGCGCGGGGCGGGGGTGTAGCGCCGCCCGCAGTGGCCGCACTTGTAGCGCTGGCTGTCCCCGTTCATCCCGGCCCGGACCTGCCGGTCCGCCCGCCGGCAGTGCGGGCAGGCGATCATCGGCTCCATCAATTCCATCAGTTTTCCTTCCGCCGCACTCACCGGACCGTCTCCACTTGATTTCCCTTTGTACCGTTAGTATGTCCTAAACACTGCATTAATGCAAGCCCCGGATTGGACGGCCGGTCTAGGGTTTTTTAGGGTACTCCCGGCTTCGCCGGTGGGCCGCCCGCTTCGGGGCTTCGGACATGGCAGGGCAGAGGGCGTAGCAAGCGACGCCCCTACGAAGCCCGAACGACGCCGCCCGGCAGCAATATCCGAACGATGCTCTCCGAAGCCCCGAAGGGGCGGCCCACCGGCGAAGCCGGGAATACCCCAATGAAACCCTAGACCGGCCCTTCAGAGCCGGGTTCCTACTTTTCCGTGCGGAGAGGCAGGGCAAACGGGAGCCAAAAATAGTTTTCGGAATTACACGGATTCCTGTTGACACCTTGGACAAACCGTGATATGATACGGGTGTGACTTGATAGAACGGTTCTATCAATCGGTCAAGCCGAGGAGTTATAGAGTAATCGCGACAAAGGCAACATAGACTTCTCCTTCGCCGGGCAGACGTTCGGCGTAGGACCGTTATGGATTTAATCGCTACAATCGCCATACACTGCGCCGGGCAAGCCCTGAAGAGGGACGCCCGAAGAGAAGGATACGCTCGATGATGACGCGACTCCATTCATTCGCCCGGTCACTCGCCCGGACGGCGGCGAACCTGATGCTGCCTGCCTTCCTAGCCTGCCTCCTCCTCACGCCCGCCGCCCGCGCGGGCACCTGGAACCAGTCCATCTACGGCGGCGATGTGATTGTCCGGCACGAACTGGACTCGTCCAACAACTACGCCTCCATCCTGTTCATGAGCGGCCTCTACTGGTCCAACGGGTGGCCCACTTACTAGCCGTTCTGCCAAGCGTGTGGGCGCAGCCGCGCCCATGCTATTGCTAGGATTGCAGCACAGATGTCGGGGCACGGCCCCGATGAACGCGGGGGCGGTCAATGGCGGCGTCCCCCGCACCCTCCCGCAGCAAGCCGCCACTTGCGGAAAAAGGAAACACGCGATGAAACGGAACATCTCGATGAAGAGGAGTCTGATGACGACGCGGCTCCGCTCCCTGGCCGCGACCGCCGCGGCCGTGACGGTCGGCCTGGGCCTGCTGGCCGCGCTGGCCCCCTCCGCGCAGGCCCAGGAGAAGAACTTCGGCAAGCAGTGGGCCTGGAACAACGACTTCAACGGCGGCCACATCAATGCCAGCTTCGGCAATGATGCCTGGCCGACCGAGAGCATCAACTACAACCTCGGCACCGGCAACCTGTACGGCTACCCGGCCTGCTGCCTGGGCTGGCACTACGGCTACAACCCGACCGGCGACCGCACGTTCCCCAAGCAGCTCTCCCAGACCAAGGGCGTCCCGTGCAACTTCTCCTATTCCTCCTACGGCTCCAACATGCACGGCGACTTCGCCTACGACATGTTCCTGCGCTTCGACAATCAGACCAGCAGCCCGCAGCTCGAGGTGATGGTCTGGGGCGGCAACAACTCCTACCCCATCGGGACCCGGACCGCCTCCAACGTCCTCAACGCGGGCGGCATCGAGTTCGACCTGTGGGAAGGCAACAACAGCGGGGCGGGCTACTACGTCTACACCTTCTGCCCCCACAACACCGGCGGCGGCGCGAGCCTGCCGACGAGCGGCAGCGTGAACGTGGACCAGAAGGTCTTCTTCAACTGGCTCGCCAGCAACCGGAGCGGCAGCCACTTCAACAACAGCATGTACCTGGACGTCGTCGAGGCGGGCCTGGAGGTGGAGGGCGGCAACGGCGGCGCGTGGATCGGCGCGAACATGAGCGCCTACTAAAAGGCCAGCACTGCCCCCGGCCCTTCAGGGCCGGGGGCGTTTCCAATGGAGGACACCATGAAGTTCATTCTCCGCATCGCAGCCCTGATATTTGTTCTAGGCACCGCAGGCACCCCGGCGAAGGCCCAGTTCCTGCCCGTCTACGGGGCCAACGCCTTCATCAAGGGCGCGAACCTGCCCTGGCTCGACGGCCACTACTCGTACTACCTGGGGATCGACCCGCACAACCCCTCCTACGGCGTCGCCTACAACTCGTCCAGCATGAACCAGCACCTCGCCGACATGCACGCCATGGGGATCAACGTCGTCCGCCTCTGGGTCAACACGAACGACCAGGGCTGCACCATTGACGGGAGCGGCAACACGACCGGCGTGACGGCGACCTTCTGGACTAATCTTGACGACACCGTCCGGCTCGCCGGCAACAACGGCATCGCCCTCTATATCACCTTGAACGGCGGCCGGTCCGACTTCCTCTACACGCCTTCCATGGCGAGCGCCTACATCAACAACGCCCTGAAGCCGATGGTCCAGCGCTACAAGGGCGACGAGCGCGTCTTCGCCATCGACGCCATGAACGAGCTTGATGGCGTGGTGGGCGGCAGCGACGGCAACTACGGCACGGGCCCTAGCTGGGCGCAGGCGCAGGCGTACATCCGGAGCATCGTCTCGGCCGTCCACGGCGTGGACCCCGGCCGGCTCGTCTCCTGCTCGACGGGCTGGCACTCCTGGAACAACCTCGGCTACTTCAAGGGGCTGGGCCTGGACTTCTACGACTTCCACCTCTACGCCGACAACGGCTACATCCCCTCGGCGTCGTCCCTGGGCATGGACAAGCCGATCTATGTCGGCGAAACAGGCCAGCTCACCAACTCCTGGAGCGACAGCCTCCAGAACACCGAAATGGCGAACATCCTCGGCAACGCCCGGAGCGGGTACGCCGGGGTGGGCATCTGGGCCTATCAGTATGCGGGCAGCACGGACAAGTACAGCATGCTCAACTCCAACGGGAGCTGGCGTCCGGTCTGTACCACCATCAAGAACTTCAACCCCGGCGGCGGGGGTGGGGGCGGTGTGGGCGGCCCGATCGCGAACGGGACGTACCGGCTCCAGAACCGCGCCGACGGCGAGATGCTCGACAACCTGGGCGCGACGGCCGACGGCGCTTCGGTCTCGCAGTGGGCGGGAGGCACCAGCAGCAACCAGAAATGGACGCTCACCTACAGCGGCGGCTACTATAAGATCACCTGCGGGACCGGCGGCAAGTGCCTGGACACGCTGGGCAACACGGCGGACGGCTCCACGGTGGGGCAGTACAGCAGCAGCGGCAGCTATAACCAGCAGTGGACGATCACGACGACCGATTCGGGGTATTTCAAGATCACCAACCGGGCGACGGGCAAGTGCCTGGACACGGGCGGCCTGACCGGCAACGGGACGGCCCCGATCCAGCAGTGGGGCAGCAGCGGCAGCTACAACCAGCAGTGGAGGACGCAGTAGACCTTTCGCCCGCGTGGGACCCGGTCATGAATGGCCGGGCTACTGTGGAATGGAAGTCGCTCCGCGACCGAGGACAAGGCAGGAGGGGGCGCGGCAAGAGGGCGCGGCAAGCAGCGCCCCTACGACGGTCAGCCCCTCTTCAATCCGCAACCCCGGCGGGGTTTTCACTCAACAGTAGCCCGGCCATTCATGGCCGGGTCCCACGCAGCCCTAATTAATGCGCCGGAGCCTTCCCCTTTCCCTGCCCGGCGCGCGGGCTGGTATAATCCCTGCACGATGCCCAAGACCACGGACAAGACCAAAGATAAGATCAAGGTCCTCCTGCTGCTGCACGACCTGTCGCCGACCGGGGCACCCAAGCTCGCCGTGTCGGCGTTCGAGCGGTTCACCGACCAGGTGGAGCTGCGGACGATCACCTACCACGGCGGGCCGTTGCGGGACCGCATCCGCGCCCTGGGGCCGGTGCAGACATTGGTGAGCTTCCAGTGGCCGGGGGGCATCCCCACCCCGCGCGCCCTGCTGCTGTTCCTGTGGCACCGCTCCCTGAGCGTCGGCAAGGCCCGCGCCTGGTCGCAGGCGGTCCGGCGCTGGAAGCCGGATGTGGTGTATGTCAACAGCGTCGCGGGCCTGCTGGCCGCCAAGCGCCTTTCCCTACCGCCCGCGCCGGTCCTGCTGCATGTGCATGAGCTGGACAGCTTCCTGCACCCGATGGCACGGGACGCTCCCGAACTCCTCCTGAAACTGCCGGGCCGCTACGTCGCCGTCTCGCAGGCCGTCGCGGACGCCCTGACCGGGCGCTACGGCGTGGAGGCGAGCAAAGTGGCCGTCGTCCCGGCCTTCGTCGAGGCGTTCCCGCTGCCGGCCCCGATTCCGAGCGGCGACGGGCGGCTGGTCGTCGGCGGGGCGGGCGTCATGAGCTGGGTCAAGGGGGTGCCGCTCTGGCTGCTGATGGCCGCCGAGGTCAAGAAGCGGCTCGGCGCGGGCCGCGTCCGGTTCGTCTGGGTGGGCATGGTGGAGGACGAGGAGGGCTGGCGCTTCCGGGAGATGGCGCGCAAACTCCATCTGACGGACGACATCGCGCTGGTGCCGTTCACGTCCCGCCCGCTGGACCATTACGCGGGCTTCGACGTCTTCGCGCTGACCTCGTGGGAGGAGACGGCCTCGCTGGCGGCCCTGGAAAACATGCTGCTCCAGAAGGCCGTCGTCTGCTTCGCCGGCGCGGGCGGCCCGCCCGAGTTCGTGGGCGCGGCGGGCATCGTGATCGGGGAGTTCTCGCCGACGGACATGGCGGCGGCTGTCGTGGGTCTGGCCGAAGACCCCGCCCGGCGCGTGGCCCTCGGGGAAGCGGCCCGGCGGCGCGTCCTGGACAATTTCACGGCGGAGCGGCAGGCCCCGCGCCTGCTGGACGAGATCCGGCGGGTGGCGGGGCGCGGGTGAGAGGGCGGGGGGTCCCGGAGGGACCCGGCCATGAATGGCCGGGCTACTGTTGAGTGGAAACCCCTCCGGGGTTGAAGACCGTAGGGGCGCTGCTTGCCGCGGCCTCCTGATCCTGCCGCGGCCTCCTGATCCTGCCGCGGCCTCAGTCGCGGAGCGACTTTCATGTAAGAGTAGCCGGCCATTTATGGCCGGGACACGCCTGCGCCGGATCCCCCTAGCGTCCCTCCTACCGCGAGGACACCTGCGGCGTCCCGCACATCTTCCGGTACAAAGCGGTGATGCGGGCGATGTAGCGGCGCGTCTCGCGGTAGGGCGGGACGCCGTGGTATTTGCGGACCGCGCCCGGCCCGGCGTTGTAGGCGGCCATGGTCAGCGCGATCTGGTCGAAGGGGATGACGCCGCCGTTCGCCGGGGCACCGCCGTACTTGTCCAGATGCCCGCGCAGCAGATGCACGGCGGCCCCGATGTTCTGGACGGGGTCGTAGGCGTTGGTGACGCCCAGCCCGCGCGCCTCCTCGGGCATGATCTGGGCCAGGCCCATCGCGCCGGCCCGCGAGGTGGAATAGATGTCGAAGTCGGACTCGGCGATGATGCAGCAGACGACCAGGCGCGGGTCCACGTTGTTGATGTCGCTGAAATACAGCACGCTCGTCGTGATCTTGTCCACTTCGGCCTCGGACAGACGCCGGTTCCAGTGCCGGACCAGGCTCCGGTAGGGGGCGTAGATCGCCAGGGCGCGCGGCGACAGGGCACCGGCGGGGTGGCCGGTGTAATCGGAGGAGGCGTAAGAACGCCCGGCAGAAGAGGACCGCCCGGCGGGCTGGTCGGCGCTGACGAACGGCAGCGACCGGGCCAGGGCCGCCTGGTGGATGGCCTCCGCCCGCAGCGCCGTCTTCTCCGCGCCCGCCACGTCCCCCTCGGGGGCCAGCGCGACCAGGCGCAGGCCGGAGGGCAGGCTGCCGTCGTCGGGCGTCGCCACCAGCAGCGCGCGCGCCCGCAGGCCGGTGTCAAGCCACGAGGCGGCGCGCAGGCCGGCCGGGAGCGGCACATACACCGAATCATCGCCGACCATCAGCAGCGCGGTCCGCTCAGCCCCCGACGACACCAGCCCGCTGACCATCACGCTGATCTCCACGGCCCGCCCCGCATACCCGCCGGGACGCCGCGCGGCCTCCACCCCCGCCGCCCCGGTCAGGAGCGGGCCGGAGAGCCGGGCGCGGGCCGCGAAGAAGGCCGAGGCAGGATCGGCTCCCGCCCGGCCCGCGAGAAACAGCAGGGCGAGGGCGAACAGCGCGAGTGTTGGGAGGCTCACCGGGGAGACTCGGGAAGAGGGTTTAATGGACACGCCTGTATCTTATCACAGGTGGCGGCGGGTGTCAAGGTTGGGGGGAAGGAATCTGGGGCGATCCGCGCATCGTCGCCGGGGCGTCCGGCGCGGGTGTGACCCGGCCATGAATGGCCGGTCTATTCCCGGCTTCGCCGGTGGGCCGCCCCTTCGGGGCTTCTGAGGGACAAGGCCGCAGGAGGGTTGGGGAACCCAACCCCTACGCCATCCCTGTAGGGGCGGGGTCCCCCCGCCCTCTTCGTCCCGCCTTTTTGTCCTGCCTGTTCGTCCTGCCACGCCTTCCGGGGAAGACGGAGGGCGCGGATGGGGAAGGAGGGCGCGGATTACGAAAGAGGGCGCGGCAAGCGGCACCCCTACGAGGCCCGGCGGGCATCACGTTGTCCGAACGATGCCATCCGAAGCCCCGAAGCGGGCGGCCCATCCGTGTAGACCGGCGGTTTAACGCCGGGACGATTTGGCCGGGACGCCGGGACAACGGCAGGACGTTCATGGCATGGCCTTGGGGCGCGGCGCAGGGAGATCAATCGCCAGACGTGACCCGAAGAGCGGGCGACCGCCCGCGCGCACATACATGATGACGACCTCGGTCGGCGCGTCCGGCGACCCCGCCCGGTCCATCTGGAACGTCAGCCTGGCCCGATCGAGCTGGTCGGCGGGGACTCGGGCGAAGTCCTGCCGGAAGTCGGCGGCGAACGCCTGCTGGACCCACGGGGACAGGTCCGTCAAGGCCAGGCCGTCGGCGGAAAAGGCGGCCTCCCGCTGGAGGGGCGGCAGCAGGCCGATCAGGCGCAGCGTCTTGTAAGTCATGACGGAAGACCACGGGCCGGTCCCGGCCAGGGCGACATCTAGGGTGAGCTTCACCTGCGGCCAGGTCAGCGTCGCCGCGATCTCCGTGTTGTCTTCCAAAGTCAGCGTGCCCTGTTTTTGGAGCCGCGCCCGCCACCTGGCGACCAGGCGGTCCGGCACGTCGTTCGCCCGGTCCAGCGCCCAGGTCCGGCTCCAGAACACATAATCATCGCCGACCTTCTCGGTGTGCAGGTCCCATTCCCGGCAGATGCCGGCGATGAGCTGCGGCAGCGTCCCTTTCAGTGGCGTGGGTCCGGGCGTGTCGTACTTCGCCGTGGCCCCCGCTTTGATGAAGTCTTCCTGACAGAGAGTGACGTGAGCGACCTTCGCCAGCGCCTGTAAGGTGAAGCCGACATCCTTGCGCTGGGCGGGCGTGACCGCCCTATCCGTCAGCAGGGGTGCCAGGTCGAAGACCGGCTCTTTCGGCCCGGCGATGGGCGGCGGCACGCGGTTTGGGGCGCGGTCGGTGTTTGTGTCGTAAACCTCTAGACCGTTCCCGTAATCGTTGACGCCTTCCAGCTTCACCTCATACTCGGTGGCCTGGTTCGGGTAGGTGCCGTCTTTATCCATCCGCTCCACGGAGAGCGCCGGCGGCACATCCGGCGGCTCAGGAGGCGGGTATCCTGCACGGATCGCCTCCGCGTAGGTGCGGAGACTGTCCGCGCGCTGCTTCTGCTTGAAGGCGGCTATCTCTCCGGCGAACATCGCGGGGTCCAGGGGCATCTTCTCGCCGTCCACCAGCGCCTCGATCTGGGCGTCCGACAGGTTTTGGAGGGCGCGGTCGAGCGGGGTGGGGTCGCCGCGCAGGCGCGCGGGCGGGTAGTCGCTCTTGAACTCCCGGCGCTGTTCCGCCGTCAGGGGGATGACGTCGCGCATGTCGCGGAGCATTCTGGCGGCTTCCCGGCGCGGGTAGTCCCGCGCGTACTCCTCGTCTTGGAGCGAGCGCAAGTCGCGCCACAGGTTAAAGGCGGGGCGGGCATTCGCGGGCCGTCCCAGCTTCTCCCAGTAGTAGCCGTGCGGCTTCTCTGGCAGGTGGCTGAGGAGCTGGGGCAGGCGGTTCAGCAGCAGGTAGAGCGGCTGGCCGGTGAGGCGGAGCGTCACGCGCTGGTCGGCGATCTGCGAGGAGGCGGAGAGGTCTACTTTAAGCATCGGCGAGAGGTCTTTCAGCACCTCGCCGAGCGGGCGGTCGGTGGCCTCCAGGGTGATCTTCTGCTGCAAGAGCGGGTCGTCGCGCAGGAGCGTAGGACTCGCCGGGGCAGTAGCCGGGGCGGGCGTGGGGGCGGCCCCGCCGGGACCGGCGGGCGGCAGGAGGCCCATTAGGAGGAGAATGAGAGCTTGCGGGCGCATGAGCCATCATAGCATGGTCGGCCGCTTCTGTCAATGGAGCAGTTGAAAGCCGGCCGCAGAGATTTTTCAGCGTTTGTTGACAACGGCTGGCAATTAAGATATACTGGATAGGATCAGAAAATAATCACAAAATGATCGAGATCACGCCGAGGCAAGACACAGCGGCGACGAGAGTGAGAACCAGACACGGATGGAGTCCGAATCCAGAGACCTGCTGACCGTGGAACAAGCGGCGGCCTACTTGCAGCTCAGTCAGTCCAGCATCCGCTCTTACATCCGTCAGGGCAAGCTGAGTGCCTTCCGCATCGCCGGCAAGCGCAAAGTCCTCATCCAGCGCACCGAGCTCCTGAAGCTGCTGGAGCCGGCACGCGCCCAGGACATCGTCCTGGACGCCGAGGCCGGGCCGGACGAGGAAGACGACGCGGAATGAACGGCGATGTCGGGGGGGCCACGTCCGTCGTCATCCGGGCGAGGCCCGGCAGCCTGGGGCTGGCCGAGGAGGCGCGCGAGCTGTGGCGCTACAAGCACCTCGTCCGCACCCTGGTCGAGCGGGATTTGCGCGTCCGCTACAAGAACTCCGTGCTGGGCGTCGCCTGGACCATGGTCAACCCTCTGGTGCAGGTGTTCGTGCTGACCGTCGCCATCAGCTTCATCCTGGGGGCCGGGCCGCACAATCTCAGCGCCTACATCTTCTGCGCCACCATCCCCTGGACCTTCTTCCAGACCGCCATCCTCGATTCGTCCACGTCCGTACTCGCCAAGCTCGGCCTGCTGAAGAAGGTCTACTTCCCGCGCGAGATTCCCCTGATCGCGACCGTCTGCCAGAACTTCGTCCAGTTCCTGATCTCGCTCGGCGTCTTCGTCTTGTACCGCTTCGTCCTCACCCCCCTGCTGCACGGCGGCAGCGTCGCGCCGCCCTTGGCCCTGCTCTGGCTGCCGGTCGTGACCGTGCTGCTCTTCCTGCTGACTTTGGGGACGGCCTTCTTCGTCGCCACCCTGAACGTCTTCTACGAGGACGTGAAGTTCATCCTGACCCTGACGATGGGCTTCCTGTTCTACCTGATGCCGATCATCTACTTCGCCGAGAACATCCAGTACGCCGCGCGCCTCCACAGCGCGGCGGGCCGCTGGTGGGCCTATCACCTGTATCTGGCGAACCCGATGGCCTGGATCGTCACGGCCTTCAAGCAGATGTTCTTCGGCGTCCAGAACATCGCGAAGCCCGGCGACCCGGTGCTTTTGAGTGCGCCGTTCGACTGGCGCTATCTGCTCATCACGGCCGTCTTCTCCGTCACGTTCTGCCTGGGGGGCTACTCCTTCTTCAATGGCCGCAAGTGGCGGTTCACGGAGCGTCCGTGAGAGAAAACGCCCCCCCCGCCGTCGAGATCACCGGCCTGGTGAAAGAGTTCCGGGTCTACCACCGCTCCTACGGGTCACTCAAGAGCCACGCCGCCGCCCTGGCGAAGAACCTGATCCGCCGCGAGGTCACGTCCGCCTACGAGATACGGCGCGCGCTGGACGGCGTCACGTTCCGAATCGCGCCCGGCGAGACGGTCGCCTTGATCGGGCGCAACGGATCCGGCAAGAGTACCCTGCTCTCCATCCTCTCGCGGATCTATTTGCCGACGGCGGGCGAGGCGCGGCTGAATGGGCGGATGATGAGCCTGCTGGAACTGGGCGCGGGCTTCGACAGCGAGCTGACCGGGGCGCAGAACGTCTTCTTCAACGGCGTCGTGCTGGGGCTGGACGAGGACCAGGTGGCGGCCCGCTACGACGCCATTCTAGACTTCGCCGAGCTTGACCGGCAGGCGATGGACCTGCCGGTGCGGATGTACTCGTCGGGGATGCAGCTCAGGCTCGGCTTCGCCATCGCCGTGCATCTGGAGGCCGACCTGCTGCTGGTGGATGAGGGGCTGGCGGTCGGCGACGAGGGCTTCCAGGAGAAGTGTTTCCGCAAGATGGAGGAGTTCCACGCCCAGGGCAAGACCATCCTGATGGTGACGCACGAACTGGACCACGTCGAGCGCCTGGCCCAGCGCGTTCTGTGGCTGGACGGCGGCAGGATACGGCGCGACGGCCCGGTGGCGGACGTCCTGGCCGAGTACCGGGGGACCTTCCGCCATGACGGATGAAGCAGGGGAAAGTCCTATCCCGGCGGGCAAGCCCGCCACCCTTCCCTGGCGCAACTGCACCCGACCCGAGGGAAGGGACAGGCCCGGAACGAATGTGAACGGGCCAGGGATAGGACCCGACCTGTCCGTGGCCGTCGTCTCCTACAACACCAAGGACCTGCTGCGCGCCTGCCTCGCCTCGCTGCGCGACCGGGAAGCGGATGGGGAGGCGCGGCTGGAAATCATCGTCGCCGACAATGGCTCGGACGACGGCAGCCTGGAGATGGCACGCGCCGAGTTCCCCGGCGTCCGCGTCGTCGAAACCGGCGGCAACGTCGGCTTCGGGCGGGCCAACAACCTCGCCCTGCGGGACGCGCGGGGCCGCCACTTCTGCCTGCTGAACTCCGACGCCGAGGCCCTGCCCGGCGCGCTGCGCGGGGCCTTGGCCTTCCTCGACGCGCACCCCGACGTCGGCCTCGCCGGCGGACAACTGCTGTGGCCGGACGGGCGCGCGCAGACCTCCTGGGGCAACGACCCGACGCTGGCAGGCGTCTGGCAGGAGCAGACGTGGGGGTGGAGGGGGAATGCCCCCACCCCCCGCCCCTCCCTTCACCCCGCTCCGTTCCTACGAGGGGCTGCAAGCGGGAGAGGGCGGTCAGAGTTGGATTCGGAGGGGGAATTGTCCGGCTCTCCTCCGGCTGGTCCTTTATCCGACTCCCCTCTCCCGCTTGCGGGGGAGGGGCGGGGGGTGGGGGCCTCCTCTCCCCCCCGCGACGTGGACCAGATCAGCGGCGCGTTCATGGCGATCCGGCGCGAAGCCTGGCATCAGATCGGCGGCTTCGATCCGGCCTACTTCATGTATAATGAAGACGTGGACCTGAACGTCCGCCTGCGCCGGGCGGGCTGGCGGGTCGTCTTCCTGCCCGACGTTCGCATCCGGCACCACCTGGGCGCGAGCAGCCGGGCGGACTGGCGGACGCGCGCCCGCATGGTGTCCGCCTACAACGAGAGCCGCGCCCTTTACTTCGCCCGCTATGAGGGGCCTGCGGCGGGCCGCCGGCTGCGGGCCTACTGCCTGCTGGGCGCGGCCATCCGCCTGACCGGCTGGAGCCTGCTTGCCGCCGCCAAGCCCGCCGCCCGCGACAAGGTGAGGCTGTTCCGGGAGGTCTGGCGGCGGACATGGGCAATGGGAACGTCGGGGACGCCGGGGCAGGAGGGGCTATAGGAGCATGACACCCACGCAGACCGCCCGCCGGTATGTCGGCGACCAGATCAGGCGGGTCCGGTTCCGCCGGGCGTTCCAGGAGTTCAAGGCGGCATCGCGGGGCGGGGACAGGTTCCCCATCGCCTGGGGGGACCGCCTGCCCTGCCTCAATGAAGGCACGGCGGGCACCGAGTTCGACCGGCACTACGTCTACCACCCGGCCTGGGCGGCGCGCGTCCTGCGCGCGACCCGGCCGGAGGAGCATGTGGACATCTCCTCCACGCTGCACTTCTGCACCATCGTGTCGGCGTTCCTCCCGGTCCGGTTCTACGACTACCGGCCCGCCGAACTCGCCCTGGCCGGGCTGGCGTCGGGGCGGGCCGACCTGACCGCCCTGCCGTTCGCCGACGGCAGCATCGCGTCCCTCTCCTGCATGCACACGGTCGAACACGTCGGCCTGGGCCGCTACGGGGACCCGCTGGACCCGGACGGCGACTTGAAGGCGGTCGGGGAGCTGCGGCGCGTCCTCGCGCCCGGCGGCTCGCTGCTCTTCGTCGTGCCGGTCGGCAGGCCGCGCATCCTGTTCAACGCCCACCGCATCTACGCGCACGCGCAGATCACGGAGTATTTCGCGGACCTGGAACTGGTCCGGTTCGCCCTGGTCCCGGACGACACGCGGGTGGGGCTGATCGAGGACGCCACCCCCGCGCAGTCCGATGCCCAGTCCTACGGCTGCGGGTGCTTCTGGTTCAGGAAGCCGCCCGCGCCGGGGGATCAACGGGCGGGCGATGCACGCGGATGATGTCGTCGCGGACTTCCAGGCTCAGGCCGGGACGCCGGGCAGCGACCAGCGCGCGCAGCTCTTCCAGGGCGGGGTAGTTGTTCTCGCGCCGGAACTCGCGGGCGTCGTCCACCAGGATGACGTGGCCCTGGACGGGGTGCGCGAGGATCATCGCGAGTTCGCTCAGGACCGGCGTGACGGACTTGCCCAGTGCGGTGATGCCGCTGGAGTAGTGCCCGTCCAGCCAGAACAGACAGGGTTCCCGGACTTCCGAGAGGATGCCGGGCAGGACCCGCTCGCTGTCCCCTTGCAGGATCGTGACGTGCGCGTCATCCTGGAACCGCCGCTCCGCCAGGCGCGCGAGGGGGACGCTCAACTCGACCGAGTAGATGTGCCGGAACTGATCCCGGCAGGCGGCCACGGTGTCGCCCATGTAGGTGCCGGTTTCGACCAGGGTCTGGAGGCCGAAGCGCCGGCCGTAGTCGCGCACCGTGCCGTGCTTGTAGGCGGGGGGCGGCGGGACGGGGCGGCCTTCTTTGTCCCACTCGGCCACGAGGCGGCGGCCCTCCTCCTCGCTGGGCGGCGGCGAGAACTCGCCCCGGCGCATCAGGTCCGCGATCTCGCGCCGCTTCAGCCGGTCAAGATGGGCGGGGTAAAGCGGGCTGGCCTTGATGACTTTTTTCAAGAGCTGCCGTACCGTCTGTCCAAATGTCCTTTGACTCATAGGCTCCTACCAGAGATTAAGGTCCACGAAGATCGAGTTGATGAAGGTGTCGGCGTAGTGGAGGTAGCCCGCGCCCTCCATGTGCCGGAGGATATCCTGGTCCTTCACCATGTCCCGCCGGCTTTCCGCGATGTCAGCCGTCTCGATGCAGAACACGGCGGGGCGGTGGCGCGCGAAGTCCCAGGCCCGCAGGATGGCGAGGTCAACCCCCTCGGCGTCCAGGGACACGAAATCCGGGCAGCGCGTGAAGTGCTTCTCCAGGATGGCGGCGGGGGTAAAAAGGGGGATCGGGACCTCCTTCACGATGCGGTAGCCCAGGCGCTCGTACCCGGCGGCCTCCTCGCGCGAGAACGTGCCCAGAGTGTGTTCCGACATCCGGTAGAACCGGGCTTTGGCGTCGGTCCGGTCGGAGACGCCCGCGCGGAGGCAGGTGTCGCGGCGGCGGACCCAGCGCAGCCGCCGGAACATGCGCGGGTCCGGCTCGACGCAGACGCCCCGGCACCCCCGGTGGTAGAAGTGATAGGTGTTGTTCATCAGGATCGGCTCGTTCGCCCCGATGTCCAGGTAGGAGGGCGTCTCGATGCCGACCATGTGGAGCAGTTGGGCGACGATGAGGTCCTCGCCGCTCTGGGAGAAGCTCGGGATTCCCTTCTCGACGCGCCGCCGGTGCTGCTCTGCCTGGAGCTTGCGGCGGGCCATGAGCGGGATGCGCGAGTACCATTCGGGCGAGAAGCGTTTCGGTTCGGGCGGGGTCGTCATCCTGTGTCCTTTTGCCTGTGTCTTTCTCCGTCTATCCTTTTCCCTGTGGTCGGCACAGGATAACACGGGGGCAGGCGGCGTGTCAAGGGGCGGGGCGGCGGCGGGCAGGGTGGTAGCCGATGTTACGCGCCAGCAGGACGAGTGATTAGGACGAGGGCGCGGACGAGTGATTAGGACGAGGGCGCGGACGAGTGATCGAAATCACTCGCTGCGCGCGGACCTGTCCAGGGGACAGAAGAGAAGGACAGAAGAGAAGGACAGAAGAGGGTTAAGGACCAAGAAGCACCGGGCGGCGTATCCCGTTCCCATTCCTGTTTCCCTTGTCCCCTGGACAAATCTGAGGTCAGCGAGTGATTTCAATCACTCGTCCGCGCCCTCGTCCTAATCACTCGTCCGCGCCCTCGTCCTAATCTCGTCCTAACCCCTCATGGCCGGCATGAGGCGGCGCATGGCAGCGGCAGGTAAAGCACGGCATGATAACGGTCAAGATCAGCGGCGAGAACCGGCACTGGCCCCTCCTCCGGCAGACGCCCGGCGGGAACGGGGTCTGGGGCGACTGCCGGTTCGTCGTCAACCAGGGCACTGAGGGAGACGATGCCGAGTGCGACTACTGGGTCGTCTATGACGGCCTGTACGAGACCGAGACGGCCCGGTGCCCGCCGCAGAACACGATCCTGATCACGGCGGAGCCGCCGACCGTCCGGTCCTACTCGGCCCGGTTCACGGCCCAGTTCGCCCAGGTCGTGACGTGCCACGAGGCGCTCCGGCACCCCCACGTCGTCCGCGCCCAGCAGGCCCTCCCCTGGCACCTGCTGGACAAGAGCTACGATGACCTGGCGCACGGCCCCGGCCCGGAAAAGACAAAGCTGCTGTCCGTGATCTCCTCCGACAAGGCATTCACCGAGGGGCACCGGCGGCGCGTCGAGTTCGTGGAGCGGCTGAAAGAGGGCCTGGGCCTGCCGGTAGACCACTTCGGACCGGAACCGCGCATCCCGAGCAAGTGGGACGGCCTGGCGGACTACAAGTACACGGTCGTGATCGAGAACTCGTCCTTCCGCGACTACTGGACGGAGAAGCTGGCCGACGCCTTCCTGGCTGACGCCTACCCGTTCTACTTCGGCTGCCCGAACGTCGCCGACTACTTCCCGGACGGCGGCTATAGCGGCATCGACATCGGGGACCCGGACCGCGCGCTGGCGGTCATCCGGGAGGCCGTCGCCTCAGACCGCTTCGCGGCGACTATCGCCGAGCGCAGGCAGGCCAAAGATTTGATACTGAACAGGTACAATCTCTTCCCAACAATCGCCGCCATGACCTCCGCCGAGGGTGCGGCCCTGCCGAAGCGGCGGCTGACCCTCCGGTCCGAGGCCGCCCAAGCGGGCACATTGCTCCGGCGGACGGCGCGCTGGGTGAGGCGGCGGATGACGAACGGGTGATGTGATATGCCAACTAGACGGGGATAGGACGAGTGAATAAATTCACTCGCTGATTGGGACCTGTCCAGGGGACAGAGGACGGGAACAAGAGGGGATGGGCGGGCGTTCGGCGGCATTCCGATCTCTTGTCCCCTGGACAAATCCGGGGGCAGCGAGTGATTTCAATCACTCGTCCTATGCTCGTCCTATGCTCGTCCTTATCACCGGCAGACAACGCGCAGGACGAACGCATGAGAATATTCTACACCGCCGACGGCTGGCACAACCATTTCCCGCCTGCCCTGGCCGACATGGGGCACGAGGTCGTCGAGTTCCAGTACGCCTGGGGGGACACCTACCAGAAGCTGGACCCGAGCCAGAAGCTCCACGCCGCCCACATCGCCGAGAGCCGGCCCAAAGTGTCGGCGGAACTCGTCCGGCAGATCACGGCGGCGCACCGGGAAAAGCCGATCGACCTGTTCTTCAGCTACTTCTACGACGGGATCGTCCTGCCGGAAGCCATTGACGCGATCAAAGACCTGGGCATCGTCACCGCCAACTGGTTCTGCAACGGCTCCTATCAACTCGACCTGGTCCACACCATCGCCCCCCACTACGATTGGTGCCTCGCCCCGGAGAAGTTCCGCCTGGCCGACTACCGGGCGATGGGCGCACGGCCCCTCTACTGCCAGGAGGCGGCGAACCCCGGCTTCGACAAGCCCTACGCGCTGCCGGTCGAGTACGACGTCACTTTCGTCGGCCAGGCCTACGGCGACCGGCCCGACTACCTCAAGTTCCTGCGCGCGGCCGGCCTCGACGTCCGCGTGTGGGGGGCCAACTGGCACCTGCACCGGACTCCCTCCCTGCCGCGCAAATTGTGGCGCTTGGCGCGCAGGGCGGCGGGCATCAAGCGCCCTCCCTTCCTGACGTTCCCTCCCGACATCCTGGGGGCACCGCTCGGGGACATCGAGATGATCCAGATGTTCAGCCGCTCCAAGATCAACCTCGGCTTCTCCACCTGCGGCAGCACGCATTTGAACGGCGAGCGCATCCTGCAAGTGCGCCTGCGGGACTTCGAGGTGCCGATGAGCGGCGGCTTCTACATGGTGGAATACATGGAAGAGTTGGAAGAGTTCTTCGAGGTCGGCAAGGAGGTCGTCTGCTACAATGACCGGCAGGACCTCGCCGACAAGATCAAGTACTACCTCGCACACGACGCGGAGCGCGAGAAGATCCGGCAGGCCGGCTACGCGCGCTCCCTGCGCGACCACACCTGGCAGAAGCGGCTGGGGACGGCCTTCAAAGAGATGGGCCTGGATGGCTGAACCGAATGGCTGAACCGAATGGTTAGAGTTCCGCTGCTGAACCGGGCCGTGTACCGCCTCCTCCAACGGGCGGGCGGCGTCCGGGGGGAGGAGATCTCCAAGGGCTACATCCGGCTGCTGCTGCCGCCGGACCCCGTCATCGTGGACGCCGGGGCGCACGTCGGCGGGGACACCGCCGCCATGAGCCGCCTGTGGCCGGGCGGGACCGTCCACGCCTTCGAGCCGGTGCCTCACGTCTTCGCGCAGCTCCGCGCGAACGTCGGGGGCCTGCCGAACGTCCGGTGCTACCCCGTCGCGCTGGCGGCCGAGACCGGCAGAGGCGTCCTGCACGTCAGCCACGGCGGGGACGCTTCCAGCTCGCTGCTGGCCCCCAAAGAACACCTGGCCCTCAACCCGCACGTCACCTTCCCCGAGACGGTCACGGTCGAGACCTGGACGCTGGACGACTGGGCCGGGCGCGAGGGCTGCGCGCGCATAGACTTCCTCTGGCTGGACATGCAGGGCGCGGAGCTTGCCATGCTGAAGGCCGCCCCGCGCCTGCTCGCCACGGCCCACGCCGTCCACCTGGAAGTGGCCTCCGTCGAGCTGTACCGGGGCAACCCGCTCTTTCCCGAGGTCTGCGAGTGGATGGCGGGGCAGGGGTTCCGGCTGGAAGCCGCCGAGATCGACCCCCTCAGCAGTGGCAACGCCCTGTTCGTCCGGCAGGGCACCCCGCTGGCCTGGGGGCGGCTGCTGGGGATGGCGGCCCGCAAGGCCCTCCGGGTCCTGCGCCTCTCGCCCAGGGGACGCCCATGACCGAACCACTGCCCACGGGCGGCCGGGTGACCTGGATACTGTCGGTCAAGGACGGGATGCCCTACTTGACCGAGACTCTGGCCTCCATCGGGGCGCAGACCTACCCCGACTGGGAGGTCTTCGCGTGGGTCAACGGCTCCTCCGACGGCACTCTGGAGGAGCTTCGGCGCTGGATACCCTCGCGCCTGCCGGGCCGGGTCGTCGCCGACCGGCCCTCCAACTACGGCGAGGCGGTCGGAACGATGATCGCCGAGTCCCGCACGGAGCTATGCGCCCTGATCCACGCCGACGACGTCAACGCCCCTGAGCGGCTGGAGCGGCAGGTGGCTTTTTTGAATGCCCACCCCGAGGTCGCCCTCGTCGGCAGCCGCTACGATGTCATTGACGGCGAGAGCCGCCCGGTCGTAGGTCCGGGCGGGCCGGGCCACCGCTACACGGACCACGATGGCATCGTCCACATGATGCTGATGGAAAGCCCGCTCGGCTGCCCCACCGTCCTGTTCCGGCGCAGCGCGGTCCTTGAGGCCGGCAACCACCGGCACGTCCCGTTCGTCGAGGACTACGACCTGTGGATGCGTCTGGCCCGGCACCACACGCTGGCGACACTGGCCGAACCCTTACTGCACTACCGCATCCATGCCGGCAGCGCGACCACCTGGGCCTCGGCGGCAAACCTCGTCGTCCCCGCCGCCGCCGCCTGCTTCGCCCGCAACGCCCCCGCGCTCTACGGACTCTCCGAGGCCGAGGCTTTGCGCCTGCGGCAGCAGAAACACCCCTTCGCGCTCGTGCCCCTGGTGCGGGCCGCCCGCCACCTCAGCCGGACGCAGGGCGGGACGACGGCGGGCCGGTTCTTCTCGCCCTCCTTCATCCAGGGCAGCCGGGGCGTAATCAAGCCGACCGATCTGCTGTCACGGGTGCCGCTGGCGATTCTGGCCTACTGGCGCAGCCCCGGCCGTCTGCTGGCGACGCTTCGGGCGCGGGTCAGGGCGCGGCTTGCAGCGCGGCGGGCGCGCGAGGGCGGGTGATCCGGTTCGCGCGTTGTCCCCGACCGGCGAAGCGTCCCGGTCATTCATGGCCGGGTTCCGCTGACCACCCCGCCGGGGCCGCGTCCCCCCTTACGGCCCGCCCTCAACCCCCCGCCCACTCACAGCAGCCGCCAGGCGCACTCCGCCGCGCAGGCCGCGAGCAGGCCGACCCACCCGGCCTCGAAGGCGCGCTCGATCCAGTCCGTCTTGTGCCGATCCACCTTGGGCCGGTCCGTCCGGGGCGCGGGGGCGGCAGGGCGGCCGGCCTCCTCCACCGGGGCGGGCGCGAAATGCAGCCGCCCGGTCTGGAGGCGGGGCATGGCCGGGTGGGTCGGCCTCTCGATCCGGCCCGGCCCCGCGACCGGCGGGCAAACCTCCCGCTCATTAAGGCTGCCGACGCTCCATGATTTGTCTAGTAGCTGAGTCATCGTGTGTCTCCTGCGATCACCTGCGAAGGCCGCTTCATTGCGGCGCCTCCGTAGAAATAGTATGGCGCGCGAGCCGGGCGGCGCGTGTGTCGTTCGTCACGCCCGCGCCGTGAAATGCCGCCCACCCCGCCCCCGCCGGTGGGACCCGGCCCGGCGGCGCGCTGTTTCTGGGGAAGACGCAAGAAAAATCACCGGGTTTCCCGTCAACCCTTGACTTTTTATGAAAACCTGCCTATAATGGACTCATATCCCCCCAGGGGGGTATGCGGATGGCCGCAGGAGCGATGGCATGTCCGACCGCGAAGACCCCGCGCAGGAAGACACCAGGCGTGAAGACCTGGCCCGTGAAGACGTGGCAAAGCGTCTGGCCCGGATCGCCGGGCACGCCGCCAGCCTGAAACGCTTCTGGGACGAAGACCGCGAGTGTGTCGAGATGCTCACCCAGATCTCCGCCGTGCGCGCCGCGCTGGACCAGGTCGGCAAGACGATCCTGGAGCAGCATGTGGACCACGCCATGCGCGACGCCCTGGCGCGCGGCGACGCCGACGACCCGGCCCGCGACTTGAAAAAGGCCATCGACCGCCTCCTCTAAAGTGTCAATCGTTCGCTCAGTGTTCTCGAAAGGAACAGCATGGAACCCGGCAGTAGTCAGGTGCCTCCCAGTACGGGCGGCACATCCAGACCTAGACAATCAGTTTTGACCGGCCCGTAGTGTCTCGATCGCTCGATAGCGTGACTTCCTGAGTCCCCCGCTGTCGCCCCGCTCGCTCCGCTCACGGCCCCCGGTCGTGAGGTGAAGCGAGACAGCGGCGATGGCCCCCGCCTGGAACCCCCTTCCGGCACGCCCTCCCTAAACCCTGTCTCCCCTGACCTCTCTGCACACTCCAAGCCTTACGGCTTGCGGCTGCCGGCGCGTCCGCGCCTGCGCCATCACAGAGAAGAGGAGACGTCCCATGCAGACCCAGTTCGTGACTCAGCCGTCACCGAAGGCCGCGCCCGTCCTCGCCCGGCCCGTCCTCGCCTGGGAGGACCAGGTGCAGGTCGCCGCCGACGTGCTGGGCCTGATCCCCCTCCTGAACATCCCCGCCGAGATCGTCAGCGGCCTGCTCTCGCTCCGCCGCAAGGACTACGTCGGCTTCGGCCTGTCGGTGGCCGGCCTGGTCCCCCTGCAAGGCGAGGCCGCCGTCGCCCTCAAGCTCGCCCGGACCGCCCAGCAGCTCGCTCGGCAGAACCAGGCTCATAAGACCAGCCGGGACACCGCCCAGGCCGCCTGACGCCCTCTAGGCCGCCTGACGCCCTCTAGGCCGCCTGACGCCGTCCGCCTGACGCCGTCCGCCTGACGCGGGGACAGGTGCCGGCGCCGTGCGCGTCAATGAGTCGGACGAGTGATTAAAATCACTCGCTTCGGCAGGATTTGTCCAGGGGACAAGCGGACGGGACGCTGCCGCACGGCTGCCCTGATGTCCTTCCCTTCTCTTCTGTCCCCTGGACAGGTCCCGATCAGCGAGTGATTTCAATCACTCGTTTTAGTTCGGCCCGGCACCTGCCTGAACCCGACCCTAACCCACAGTAAAGGAGGAAGCAGCCCATGAATACGGTCGAAACGAATGCGGTCGAGACGAACGACTTCGAGACGCAGCCCGCGCCGGGCGGGACGGCAGCCCAGGCGCCCAAAGGCATCGCCGTCCGTCGGCCGTGGCAGCGCAGCCTGCTCACCTTCCTCCTGGTCGTCGGGCCGGGCCTGATCGTCATGGCCGCCGACAACGATGCCGGGGCCGTCTCCACCTACACCCAGGCGGGGGCGCAGTACGGGACGCACCTGCTCTGGCTGCTGGTCCTGCTGCTGCCGACCTGCTACTTCATCCAGGAGATGGTCGCCCGACTCGGCATCGCGACGGGGCAGGGCCACGCGGCCATGATCTACCAGCGCTTCGGCAAGGCGTGGGGCGTTTTCTCACTGGTGGACCTGCTGGTCCTGAACTTCCTGACCCTCGTGACCGAGTTCGCGGGCGTCTCCCTGGCCGCCGCGCCCTTGGGGCTGTCGCCGCTGCTGGTGGTTCCACTGGCCGCCGCCGCCCTGATGGCGCTGGTGACGACCGGCAGCTACCGGCGCTGGGAGCGCATGACCATCACGCTCTGCCTGCTGAACCTGGCCTGGATCGTCCTGGCCGTCGCCTGCCGCCCGCACGGCGGGGAGGCGCTGCACGACCTGGCCGTGCCGAACATCCCGCACGGCGGGCTGACCTCTGGGCTGGTCTTCACGGTCATCGCCATCGTCGGGACCACCATCGCGCCCTGGCAGCTCTTCTTCCAGCAGAGTACGGTCGCCGACAAGAAGCTGCGCTTCTCGGACCTGAAGTTCGCCCGGCTGGACACGTTCCTGGGGGCCTGCCTGACCGTCACCGTCGCGGGCTGCATGATGCTGATCGGGGACGCCGCCTTCCGGCACCACCTGCCGTTCAATGCCGGCGACTTCGACCCGGCCAAGATGGCGGTCGCCCTGGGGCACCTCTTCGGGCCGTGGTTCAAGACCGGCATCCTGCTGCTGATGGTGGACGCGGCGATCTTGGGCGCGACGACGATCTCGCTGTCCTCGGCCTACGCCTACGGCGAGGTGCGCGGCTGGTCCCACGGCTTGCAGCAGGGGGTCAAGGAAGCGCCGGGCTTCTACGGTACCTACGTCGCCTGCGTCGCCCTGGCCGCCGGCCTGGTGCTGATCCCGCGTGCGCCCTTGCAGCTCATCATCGTCAGCGTGCAGGTGCTGGCCGGGGTCATGCTGCCCTCGGCCATCGTCTTCTTGCAGCTTTTGCTGAATGACCGCGCTTTGCTTGGCGACAAGTGGGCGAACAAGCCCTGGAACAACGTGGTGAACTGGACGATCATCGCCGTCCTGTTCGCGCTTTCGCTCATCCTGACCCTGCAAGTGGTCGCGCCGAACCTCTTCCCGGCGTCCTGACGCCTTAACATCAGATAGAACGGAGACGACGATGGCAGCACTGATGACCGACACCGTACACTTGCAGGTGGTTCACCCGCTGGACGACATCGCCGAAGAGAAATGCAGCCCGGTGGGCCTGGGCCGGATGCCCCTGAGCGGGAGCGTCAAGGTTTCCCTGTACGCCTTGCAGGGCTATCTGGTGCTGATCGGCCTGGCCGTCGGCTACCGCGTCCTGACGCTGGCGGGTGCGTTCGGCCATCATATGCACTGACCGGGTGCGCCCCCGCGACACGCGGCGGGGCGAGGAGCGACCATGCCTCGAAAACTTATTGCCCCCCTCCTGGCGGCCTTCACCCTGGCCGCCGCGCCTGCCTTTGCCACGACCAAGGGCCTGAACCAGATCGTCACGCCGGACGTCCAGCCGTTCGGCATCCTGTCGGTCAGCTTCCAGCAGCAGGACCCCAACATCGCCAACCGCTACGAGGTCCAGGCGGAGATCGGCATCACCCGCCGCTTTGAGGTCGCCGTCTTCCAGGGCCACTCGCCGCCGGAGCAGGTCGCCAACGCCGAATACGCCGTCGTCCAGAACGGGCCGAACCAGCCGTACCTCTTGTCGGCCGGCTTCTTCAACTGGACGACCAAAGGGTCGGCCCCGCAGCCCTACGCCGAGGGCGGCTACTACAAGGGCAACACCCAGCTCATGCTCGGCCTCGCCAGCGTCATCGTCCAGCACCCCGACGTGGCAGGCCTTGTCCAGAACAGCCACCAGGCGCAGGCCATCCTCGGGTACGGCTACCGCGTCCACCCGCGCGTCCTGCTCCAGCTCGACTACCAGAGCGGCACGGCCAACTCCGCCACGGCGGGCCTGACCTACAGCATTACGCCCCAGCTCCAGTTCAACCCCGCCGTCTACGTCTCCAACGCCGAGGGCCACAAGGTCTGGGGCTACGCCGTGCTGACCTGGAACGTGGACGTGTTCGCGCCCAAACCTGCCCAGCCGCCCGCCCCCGCCACCCTGCCCAAGTCGCAGGGCCAGCAGAACACGCCCGCCCCGTAGGGACGCGATTCATCGCGCCCTGTTCTCCTGTTGCCCCCTGTTCTCCTGTTGCCCCCTGTTCTCCTGTTGCCCCCTGTTCTCCTGCCGCGCCCTGTTCCCCTGCCGCGCCCTGTTCCCCTGCCGCGCCCTCTTTCATATCAACAAAGGCAAAAATAGCCAGCGTTCCGACTTGGCATGGTTTTTGCAGTAGGTAAAACTACCGGCGTCCCGCAGTACCCCCGCCAGCGGCATTCGAGCCTCCCTGCCCGTGTTTCTCTTTGTATACCGCCGTCTTTAGCTGATCCCGGAAAGGAACACTGTCATGCGCTCCTTCTGTTCTCTCTCGTCCAAATCCGGCCCGTTTGCGGCATCGGTTGCTGCCGTTTTCGTGCTGACTGCTCCGGCACAGGCCCAAACCAACCTGTTCTCCGAAACCGTCAGCGTGGCGGCTGGAAACGCCTCGCAGAGAAGCACGGACCCGACTCAGCCCGCGATCAGCGCCTCCGGCAGCGAGAGCTTCCCTGGCGAGTCCGACTCCGGCCTGAGCCGGATCACCCAGATCGGGGTCTTCAACGGGAATGCCTCTGCGGATCTGTCCCCTCCCAGCATGTTCCCCGAGTCGCGCGACAGTGTCAACGGCACCTATCAGGACATCTGGCAGCTCCGGTATGTGGGAGCCGACCCGCACCCAGGCCCCGCTCGGATTACCCTCGGGGAAGCCGTGAGCGTGGACCTGTCTAACTCCGGCTCCACACCCTCTTCCGTCGCCAGCAGCGACTTTTCCGGCAACTTCAACCTCTCGGATCAGGGGAATGCGTACCACGAGTACCTTTTCGACGGCCCAAACGGCACCAGTTCCGACACAGGCGGCATCACCTTGACCTTGCAGCCGGGGGAAGAGTTCGATGTCAGCTACCAGTGGATGGCGCAGGCCGAGGACCTCATTGTCAACGGTGCGGTGCCTAGCGGTCCGCTCACGAGCCGTGTGGATTATAGCGGACTCGTGGGCTTCATCGCCCCGGCGGATTACGTCGTCTACAGTGTGGGACAAAGCACCGGCGGTGTCGGGAATCCCCTCGGCATCCCGCTCTCGTCTCTCCCACCGGTCCCGGAAGCCTCCACAACCGTCTCCTTCGGACTGCTGCTGGCCCTCGGCGCGGGCGGGCTGGTGGTCGCGGCGCGGCGCAGGAAGGGCGCCCCTTCCCTGTAGCTGCCTCCACGGCAGCCGAGCAGAAGGCGCGGGCGAGAACAGCCGCCCGCGCCTTGTCCATCTAGGCGATCCCCGCCACCCTGCCCCGGTCCGAAGGCCAGCAGAACACGCCCGCCCCGTAGGGGCGCACCTGCGTGTGTGCCCTCCTTGACCCGTGTGCGCCCTCCTCTTGAAGAAGGGACTGTCGCCCCGCCGCCGGAACGTGGCACCCTGCCCGACCCATATCTGATTCCCTCGTTCACGCCAGAGGAGCCGCCGACCGCGAGAATGGACGCTTTTGGCGGTTTGAAGTCTTGCCTGGCCTCGGCACCGCTAGGATGCTAACCAGTTCGCGGCGGACACTCTGGCAACGCGAGGGCGGCTCACCTGCGGGTGATCAGGACATCCAGGCCGGTGGTCTGACACTCATACCGCTCTGCGCGTCCCCAGCCGACGACGAAATAGAGGCGGTCCCCCCGCACCACACGCACCTGGCGGGAGAGGATGAGTGGCCGGGACGGAGAAACGTCGCGGCTCGTCAGAGACACGCCGTTCAGAAAGAGGTGTGCGTCCGTCGCCGTCAGCCCGTTCACGTCAAGCCCGGAAAACTCCGCGTCGATCCGGTATCCTCCGGCCTCGGGGGCGGTCCAGCAGACGGCCGCGTATTCCCCACGAGGGCCTGGATGCAGGGAAACCTGGTTAGGCTGCCAGGTCAGGCCGATCTGGCTGATGCGTCCGCCGCTCATGTTCTTTAGCACAGTCGGATCGGTCCATGCCGGATCGTGCCAGCAGACGAGACCGTTCGACCCCTGCCTGTGGATCTGGAACGGCCGGAACGTCTCCGGGATGGGCGTCGGCCCTGGGTCCATCGATCCGTAGGCCCACGCCCCGCTCGGGTTCTCGTAAATGGAGAAGTCCGCGACCAGGCCGTGGACCTCCTCGGGACCGCTCGCGTGGCGCAGAGAGCGGGTGAGCAGGAACCGCCGGTGGGGGGTCAGGACAGCGGGGGCCAGCAGCGCAAGGCCCAGGCCGCCCGCCAGCAGTCCCCAGGAGCGCGCCGGGCGGGCGTCGGGTGGGCGGGCCGACGAGGTCAGCCCGCCGAGCCGGCGGACGGCGTCGGCGAAGTCGCGTTCCGCGGCGAGGGCCAGCCCGCTGCGCCTTGCGAAGACCGTCAGCGCCGGCCCGGCGTCCTGGTCGGAGACGATCATCTCCCGCATGCGCTCCTGGGCGCAGCAGCGTACCTTCCGCTCCAGGTCCCCGACCGGCAGGCATTGCCAGCGTCCATCGTAGCGTCCATCGTCCGGTGCCCCTTCTGCGCCGAGCGCGAATGAGGCCGCCACGCCCTCGGCGGAGAGCGCCCTGGCCGGTCCGTGCCGCAGGAGGTATAGGCCCAGCGCCAGGGCGCCCGCCCCGGAGCCGCCCCGCAGGACGAACTCCCGCAGGAAGATTTCGTGTTCGGGCCGGACCGGCTCGATGCGAACGCTCACGTCAGGGGAGGGGCCGTCACTTGCCGCCACGAGCGACCGGACGGCCGCGGCAGCCCGGCGGAAGACGGCACCGAAGTCGGCGTCCAGGCAGCGGACCGTCAGCTGCTCTGGATGTGGGAACACCTGACCGCAGGCCGTCGGACACGCCTCCAGGACGAACTCGGCCAGCACTTGATCTGTTTCCTCGCCGTCCACGATCGCCGCCTCGGAGAGGATCAGAGGGAACCGGAAGCGGGCCGACCGTCGGCCCCTTTCCGTCCGGCCGCTCCCGAGACGCGGCGGCGTACTCAAATAGGCGGTCAGGCTCTGCCAGAAGGCGTCCGGCAGCCAGGGCCACGGGCCGGCGGTGCCGCAGCGCAGCTCGTCGGCGATCAGCAGGGCGTCCGCGCCGCGCGCCAGTGCGCCGGCGGCCGTGACCAGGGTCCGCAGCCAGAAGGCGAGCCAGACGGCGGTCTCGGGGCTTCCGCTCTCCGCCAGCGCTTCACCCGCCGGGCCGTCCAGCCAGGAGAGCCATCTGTCGAACGTCTCGGCCGGGGCTTTAGCCAGAACCGCGTTCCGGCACGCCGCCGGCATCCGCGGCGGAATTCGCTCCCGCCACTCCAGGACGCGCGTCAGGCGGTCCGGTTCGTTGGTCAGTTTCTCCGTGCTTGTGTATAGATCGTCCAGCGAACAGTTCACGCGTGCCTCTCCGTGCAGGGAAGATCGAGCTAGGGAAGAGCGAGATCACTAGGGAGGATGCAGATCACGTCCGTCAGCCCGTCTCGTGACCGTCCGGCGATGCCGGGCTGGCCGCCTCCGGCAGCAGTTCGGCCGCCAGCGCGCTCTGATCCGTCAGCGCGTGCGCGCGCTCGAGAGTTCCCAGGAGCGTCAGGACGCCGACGCCGATGTTCTTGTGGAGCAGCGGCTGCGGCGCGGCGGGGTCGGTGATCGTCAGGTGTACCAGCCGCCCGGCGAACTCGGCCGCCTCGGCCGGCGAGACCGTCTCGATCTTGGCGTGGTACTCCCGCCCATGACGCTGTAAGAGCGTGCCCGTCAAACGGCCGTCGGAGCCGGCCACGGGGAACGTCACCGTCCGGGTCTCGTCGCCGGACGCGAACGCCCCGGCCCGTGGGGCGAGCGCCCCGAGCGGCATCCGCAGCGCCTCGCGCAGTCCCTCCAGCCAGCCGCCAGCTTCCTGAGCTTCCTGCGGCGGCCGCCCCGCTTCGGGGCTTTCCCGAGCGCCGTCCCGGCGCTCCGCCCGCACCCGCCCGGCCAGCCGGTAGGTCTGCCGCCACCGGCCGTACTCCGATCGGCAGTACGCGCAGGCCGTGACGTGGGCCTGAATGCCCCCGGCCCGTGGGTGCCCTGACCCCTGCTCGATCCAGTCGAGCATTTCGACGGGGTCGGGGCATTCGGGCGTACATGTGCCCCCCTCCCCGCCGAGGGCCTCCGCGATGGCTGGGCCAAGCGGTTCCCGGTCGTCCCCGCGCGCCCGCGTGTGTTTCTGCATTGCAGCCTTTCCGAATTACAGCCTTCCCGATGCGCTCGGCGATCCTCTCGCGCGGGGGACAGTCATCCTAAAACTAAGACGGACGCAATGTTGCGATTCGTTACAGCCCCGCCCCTTCCGCCGGCCCGAGACACCGGGCGGCGGCCTCTCGGACGGCGGGCAGTGCGCGGGACTTGCGGACCCGCACCGCGCCCGGCTCCATGCCGAGCTGCTTACCGATCTCCTCCGCCGTCATCTCCAGGGTGTAGGCGCAGTAGAGGATGAAGCAAGTCTCGGGCGTGAGCGTCTCCCGCAGGACGGCCCAGAAGCCGTCGATCCCCGCCTGCTCCAGTGCCCCCGCCTCCGGGCTGGGGCGCGCGGCCACCCCGCCCCCGCACTCGAGCTCGTCCAGGCTGACGGCGGCGGGGCCGGCGCGCAGGCGTGCCCGCAGCAGGTCGTCGCAGGCATGGCGGGCGATGACGGCCAGCCACGGGCGGATCTTGCCTGCGTCCTGGAGCGTGTGGAGGCGGCAACTGGCCCGCAGGAGTGCCTCCTGGGCGGCGTCGGCGGCCTCGTCGGGGTCGAGGAAGCGGCGGCAAAGGGCCTCGACGTAGCCCCGATGCTCCTCAAGCACGCGGCCGATGACCGCCCGCCTCTGGTCTGCCTGCCTTTCCCCGCCGGCCCGGTCCTTCCCCGAATGCCCTTGGTCCTGATGCGCCATGTCTGCCCCGTACACACGCCCTTTCCTGAGAATGAACAGCCTGAGACTATTCTACACCAAAATTCGGCGCGATGTAACGCTCCAGGCAAAAATGGCAGTCTACCACTGTGACGATGGATCTCATAAGACGACGCATCTCATCGCCCGCCCCGAAGCATGATCGTTAGCTTAGATCAATCACCTGATCCAAAGGAGTTTCTTATGCGCCAGGAAAAGTCGGAAGCGACATATGCCGAGGCCGTTGCGCGGCTAGTCCGTCAGGATGTGAGCCGCCGCGAGTTCCTGCGCGCCCTCTCGGGCGGCGCGCTTGTCTTCGCCGCCGGTGGCCTGCTCGCCGGCTGCGGCGGGGGTGGAGGTGGGGGAAACTCCTCGGGCACAGGGCAGGCGGTTAGCACTCGCGTCATGTCCGCTACAGTCAATACTCAAGAGATCGGCGGCAGTGGGCTTGTAATCCAGTCGGGTCTTCAGGCTGCATCCCCACTATCTGCCTCTGGTGCATTCACAACAAAAACCTCGCAGCAAGGAGCGCAACTGCTGAGTGTTGCTGATGGGGCTGGGAAAATTCGGGGGCTTATGATCGCGGTCCCTGCCGGAACGGCTAACTCGGCACGCCCAAAGGCAACCGGCTCGGCTGATCCAAGAGCGACTGATTCTACGCAGATTGACGCGGCATCCACTGCCTTTGCCCTCGTCTTCCTCACCCCCGGTATTCTATCCACGTCTCCTGGGGAGGCCGCAACACGGTTAGCAGAGATCGGGTCCCTGTCTTCCTTCGTCGCACTCGTGACGTTCCTTCAGCAGAACCTGTCGGGTACCGCACTTTCAGATCTGGCCCAGAACACGATCCTGGATGGTCTTAAGGCAAACTGCATCAATGACTGGGTTAACAGCCAGTTACATGCCTCTGTCATCAGTCCTACGAAGCCACACACCGCTGCCACACAAGCTCATTTCGACGCGACCTATGGCCCCGGCTTCGGCTCAGGCAATACATCCCCCGTTATTCTGACCAACGGCGCCTGGCGGTTTGTCAGCGTCGTTCGACAGGAATTCGATCCGGCCAGTGTGTTGCTAATCCCGCCGGACACGTCTAAGGCTACCCTTTCGCACGGTGACAGTACCCTGGGCGGTGCGACCGCCCTGACGTGGGGATCGGTCTTTACTGCCACCGCTGGCGCACCCGGCAAAGATACGGGACAGGCTGATCTGTCAAACCCGCATGTCGCCTCCCTAAAATATTGGGCATACGGTCCAGGCCGACAGTCGCTCTCCGATCCCGATGCCCCCAGCACACAGTACTTCGAAACCAATAGAGTGGGCTTTTACACCTTTTGGTATTACGTTATGTCTCCGTTCTTAGACATTGTCGTAGGTGGATTGGGGATTTTTGCCAAGGGCGTTACCTTGCTAAAGGCTACTGCCGATGGAACAGGGGTCGTCTGGGGAGTCGCCGGAAACACCCTGAATTCTGCGGGTCTACTTTCAGCCTTGAGCGAGGGCAACCGTGGTGACGCAGTGGCAGCAGGAGTGGACCTGGGGCTTGGCTGTCTCGGGCTGCTCGACACCATCCTCGGCGTCCTTGTCGAGGCCGAGGCGCTTGGCGCAGTCGGACTTGTTGCCTCGGAGGTTATTGGGGCTATCGCATTGTTTGCGGGAGTCCTCGCTGCGGCGTTTAGTGCCGCGAACCTTTCTATAGCCGTCGCGCAATGGCTGCTCTTACCCCAGGTCGCCAGTGTCGAATTGCCGTTAAGCAAAGGCACCATTACGGTCGGCTGACTATCCCGCGCTATCCCCAGGAGTATGCGTAGCAATGACCACACGAAATCAAGCAAGCAATATCAGTCGGCGCGCGTTTCTGCGCGCCCTCTCCGGCGGCGCGTTCGTCCTTGCCTCCGGCAGCCTGCTCGCCGGCTGTGGCGGTGCGGGCAACAGCTCCGGCTCCACGGGGAAGGCGGGGGCCGCCCCGAGCGGCACGACAGCCCCCGGCGGCACGACAGCCCCGCCGGCCATCACAGGCTCGGCCCGCGCCACCGTCCACATCACCTGGCCGAAGCCTAAAACCGCCGGCTCCGTCCGATCCCGCCTGATCCCGGCCGCCTCCAATGCCATTAAGATCGACATCAAGAATGGCGCGACGCCGGTCGCCAGCGCAGTCATCGCCACGCCCAGCCCATCCCACACCTTCGACGCCCTACCCGTCGGCAGCCTCACCGTCATCTGCACGGCCTACCCCGACGCCACCGCTGCGGGCGTCGCCCAGGCCACCGGCGTGGGCACCCTAGTGACGCAGGCCGGGCAGACGGCGACGCTGACGGTGACGATGGACAGCACCGTAGACCACCTTTCCATCGCGCCGGTCACCGCGCCGGTCAGCGTCGGGGCCACCACGCAGCTTGCCGTCACCGCCTACGATGCCTCCGGGGCCATCGTCCTAGTTTCGCCATCCAAGTTCAAGTGGAGTTCGGACACGCCCTCCGTGGCGACGGTGGACGGCAGCGGCGTTGTAACGGGAATAGCGAATGGGACCGCCGGCATCATCGTCACGGACACGGATACCGACGCCGAATCGCAGAAGACCAGCCCCCCGGTCATCATCGCGGTGACTGACGCGAACAGCCTGGCAGGGACCTGGGTCGCCTGGTACGGCGACAACTCCGTTGGCAACCCACCCGGCGGTATCCAGCTGTCCTTGTCCGAAGACAAGGACGGCAACGTCAGTGGTTCCGTTCTGTTCAATCACGCCATCGAGTCCCTCGAAGTGTCCGGAAAGCGCACCGGTTCGTCGTTCCAATTTCAGACACTTCCTCACGCTTCCGGCCCCGGCCAGGTTACCACATTCACCGGCGCGGTCTCCGCCGGAGGGCTTAGCGCCAGCGGCACCGTGGCAGGCAGCGGAGGCGCCCTTGGCAATCAAACCGTGCCGTTGAACATGGTCCGCGATGGTCAGCCCGTCTTAGTCGTCCTGCAATGGCAGGGGGGCGGAGCCAGCGGCACTGTCACTCTGGCGGCCTCTGACGGAACCCCAGTGGCAGGCAGCGGAAGCATTACGGATGGCAAAGGGGAACTGACAACGTCCCTGCCGTCGGGCGATTATCGGGTCATCCTGAATTACACGTCTGACCGGGATTTTGGGTTTTCGACGAATGCCAGCGGCACGGTCGCTTTGACGCCGGACGACGGATACTTTCGGGGTTCGGCTGGTTCGGGCACGGACAGCATTGACATGAGGGTCGATTAACGCGCCGGCGAGCGCCGTGACGTGTTCTACTCATAATCAAGGCATGCTTCTGAGGTGTTGCTGACGCATCTGAATAGCGGCAGCACAGCTCGTGCAGAGAGGAGAATAAAGTTTATGTTCGGCAGCAGAAAACAGCGAGACGACCAGCCAAGTCGCTTTCGATGCACATTCGGAGGTCTCCTGGTGATAGTGATCTGCGCGGCACTGATTTCGGCCGGCTGCGGAGGCGGGGGGGGAAGCAGCAGTAGCAGCGGCAGCAGCAACGGCACCATCGCGGCACCCACGGCTGCTGATCTCGTGGGGCACTGGATTCAAACGAGTATCGCCGGCTCGGGTCCCTTCGTGCAGGATAGTTCCCCTTGTCCCGGCAGCGTTCTTGGCGTGGCAAGCTGCGGCAGCAACGACAACATCCAGTTCAACAGCGATGGGACCTTCGTTCATCAATTTGCGGACCGCACTGCCGGCTCCAAGAGCATCGAGATCGAACGCGGCACCTTTGTTTCCAGCGCGGACCCCGCCGAGAGCAGCGACAGCCTGTTGACGCTCAACGTGACAGCCGGCGGTGCAGATACGAATGGCAATGGGATACTGGATGCCTCAGAAGTATCACCGAACTCGGCACATGTCACTTCGGGAAGTGTCACCATTGAGAACAGCGTGCTCCAGTTTGATTTCAGCCAAACGATCTTTCCGCCGGGAGGTATCAGTGAAACCGGCATCCCATTCACGGAATTCGATGAGTACAAGAAGCAGTAGAAGGACGACACGAAACAGAGCGGAAGCCCTGCAAGCGCCCCGCACTACCCCCGCCGCCGCACTGGCTACTGTCCTAATAACGGAGCAACCGCACCCGACCGAGACGCGGAGGGCAGGCAGTCAAGCCTGTATATCTCGTCCTTCAGAAAGGATCACTCTATGCATCATCGATTACAACTCTGGACGCTCTCAGCCCTGTCCGCCCTCTGTCTAGTTGCCGCCGGGCCGGCTCAGGCGCAGACCACGATCAATTTCGACAGCCTCACGGCAGGAGCACTGGCTAGCGGTGGCCTGGAGATCGTCGGGCCGACCTATTCCAGTCAGGGCTTCACCCTCACCCCCAAAACCGCCACCATCGGCGGGAAAAACCAATTCGACGCACTCGCCGGTAGCGACCCGACCTATGGAGACGGGGAGACCTCCCTATACACCGACGGCTCCACCACGCTGACCAAGGACGGAGGCGGGACATTCACCTTCAGTGGCATTGACCTGGGCCTCGTCCCCATTTTCGCCGGCAGGAAGGCGACCGCCCAGGTGATCTTCACCGGGACCAAAGCAGACAGCACCATAGTCACAGTGACAGACACCCTTTCCATCACCTCCGGCTACCAGACCTTTACGAATTTCGCAGGCTTCACGAACCTGACCTCACTTGTGTTTGCTCCCACGGCTGCGGGATCTAATAACCCGCCCGAGTTCGACAACATCAAACTGGATCAGCCTGCCCCGGTCCCCGAGGCCTCCACGACGGCCTCCTTCGGCCTCCTGCTGGCTCTGGGGATGGGTGGCCTCGTAATCGCCGTCAAGCGCAAGAAGGCCGTGGCCTGACACGACAGGCGCGGGTGAGTGATCTCCTCCGCACCGTCTTGCGTCTCTGGGAGCGGCCCGTACCTGGCGCGGGGGCGATCCGACTCTCAGAGTTTTGAATCTCTATGCCTGATAGGAATACTTGGTATTGTTTATGCAGGCAAAAAAATACCGGCGTCCCGCACGACCCCCGCCGCCGCACTGGCTACCCGGAGGGCAGGCACTCGGGCCATTTCTTATCCTTCTTTCACCGTTTCACAGAAAGGTACACACCATGCAGAAGACCCGCCACACAACCCCGCGACCCGCCACACTGATCGCTCTGGCCCTCGCCGCCGGCTTGGCCGCACTCCTCCACGCCCCCGCCCACGCCCAGGACCTCAACGGCCAGCCCGTCAATGTGGCCCTTGAGAGTTCGAAAACGCCCGTCCCCAGTGGTGCCGGCACACAGACCATCATCACCTCCGGCAACACGTTCACAAATGGTTTCGGCGTCTTTACTTTCGTCACGCCGGCGCAGATTAAGTTCTCCGCGGCACCGGGCGTCTTTTCCGCCGGCTTTTCCGGCATCGGCTTTTTCGGCAACGTCGTCTCGGAGGAAGGCGCCTCCCCGAGCACCATCTCCGGCGTCACGCTTGACCCCGCTTCCACGGTGGCCGGCTTCACCACCAGCAACATCAGCTTTGACGCCAAGGACGTATTCGCCGACTTCAACGGCATCACTTTCCGGCAAGGCCAGAACGTGACGCTCAACCTGAGCTTCGCGCCCGCCGCCGTCCCCGAACCCTCCCCGACCCTCACGTTCGCCGTGGCGGGCCTGGGCCTCGGCGGCCTGGTGGTCGTGGCGCGGCGCAGGAAGGGCGTCAGGCCTGCCTAGCTCGCCCCCTCTAGTCCGCCTCCGCCCGGCGGCACAGGTCCCGCGCGGCCTCGGGCCAGGCCGGGAACTCGAAGGTGAAGCCTGCTTCGAGGAGGCGGCGCGGGACGACGTAGCGGCTCTTCAGGATCAGCTCCGTCTCGGTCCCCAAAGCCCGCGCGCTGATCTCCAGCATCCAGGCCGTCGCGGGTAGGCCCGCCGACACATTGGCCGCGTCCCGCAGGGCGCGCAGGAAGGCGGCGTTCGGGAGAGGGTTCGGGGCGGCGAGGATGACCGGCCCGGCCAGAGTGTCGCCTTTCTGCCCGTCGGCGTCTATCAGGAAGCGGACGGCGCGCACGAAGTCGTCGCCGTGCATCCAGGAGACGAACTGCCGCCCGTCCCCTTCCGTCCCGCCCAGCCCGCGCCGGACCAGGCCCAGCAGGGTGTCGAAAGCCCCGCCCTTGTCCGCGCTCATCACGATGGAGGTCCGCAGGGCCGTCTTGCGCGTATGGGGCGTCGCGGCCCGCTCGAACTCCGCCTCCCACTGCCGGGCGACCTCCAGGCTGAACCGCCAGGTGTCCGGAAGATTCGGCTCCGCGCCGCCGAGGACGCCCGAAACGTCGTCGTTGGGCGCGTCATAACGATGGCTGTAGATCGTCGCCGTGCCCGCCTGGAGCCAGACGCGCGGCGGGCTGGGTGCCTCCGCGATGGCCGCCCCGACGGCGCGCGTTGACAGGACGCGCGAGTCTATGATGACCCTGCGGTTCTCGGGCGTGTACCGGCAGTTGACGCTGCGCCCGGCCAGGTTGATCACCGCGTCCGCCCCGTCCACCTCGCTCGCCCATTCGCCCGCCGTCTCGGCGTCCCAGGCCGCGACCCGCCAGGGAGCCGGCCGGGGCGTCCGGCTCAGGACGACCACTTCGTGCCCCTCGGCGTGGAACGCGCGGGCCAAAAGCGTCCCGGTCTGCCCGGTGCCGCCGGGGATGACGATCTTCATGGTGTGTTTCTCCTGGTCTTACCAAGGTTGGAGGATCGGTGGCCGCTAAAGATCGCCCCCGTCCTGCCGACAATGGCATGTGGAATGCCTTCAATGAAACGCGACACACGCCGGCGGGTCCGCGCGCTCGTCCTGCTCCGCCGTCCGGCCCGCTGGGCGCGGTCCGACCGGGAGACCTGCCGCCGCCTGCTGCTGATCGCGGCCTCGACCGGCCTCTTCCTCCTGTGCCTGATTCTTAAGCCGGGCGGCCTCAAGGTCACCGACGAGGTGAGCAGCCTCGCCGACATCGCGCTCGGCCTGCTGGGCGCGTGGTGGTGCTTCGCCGCCGCCCTGTCCCGAAGCCCGGACGGTGCCGGGCGGCCCGGACTCGCGCGGCGGGTGACGCTCTCGCTGCTCGGCCTGGGCGTGTTCGCCTCCGTGCTGGGCGACGCCGTCTGGTCCTACAACGAGACCCTGCTGCGCCGCGTGATGCCGTTCCCCTCCTGGGCCGACGCCTGCTACCTGTCCCAGTACCCGCTGCTGCTGCTGGGCATCCTGCGCCTGCCGACGCGGCGGCTGCCGCCGGCCCTGCGCTGGCGGGTCGTCCTGGACAGCCTCATCACGTTGACGGCCCTGGTCACCCTCTCCTGGTACTTCGTCCTGGGGCCGACCGTCCTGGGCGGGACGGAGTCCGGGGTCAACAAGCTCCTGGCGGCGGCCTTCCCCGTGGGCGACCTGGTCCTGCTGGTTTCGCTGCTCCTGGTCATGGCGCAGAGCCGCGACAGCGTCCCCCGGCCCGCCGTGGCGGCTCTCTCCGTCGGCCTGCTGTGCATCATCACGGCGGACACCACTTTCCTCTACCAGATGCTGAAGGGCACCTACACTCCGGGCGGCCTGGTGGGCGTGTGCGGGCCGCTGGCCTATCTGACCCTCGGGCTGGGGGCCTGGCTCTCGCGCCGGGCGCGGGCCGGGGCGGGCGACGAGCGCCCCGCCGTGCCGCTGCTCTGGCGGTCGCTGCTGCCCTACGCGCTCGTGCCCGCCGTCGGCGTCCTCTCGGTCTATACCCGGATGCACCGGGGCGGCGGGATGCACCGGGGCGACGAGGCCCTGGAACTCGGCGTCTTCGTCGGGGCGGCCCTGCTGGTCGCCCTGGTGGTGACGCGGCAGGCCGTCGCCATCAGCCGCCTGATCGCAGACCTCCGGGAGCGCATCGCCGAGTCGGAGGCGGCGCGGCACCACCTGACCGCCCTGGCCGAGCAGGATGGACTGACCGGCCTGCTGAACCACCGCGTCTTCCACAAGCGGCTGGAGGAGGAGGCGGGCCGGGCGCAAAGCTCGGGCCGGCCCCTGACGGTCGCGCTCGTGGACCTGGACAACTTCAAGTTCTTCAACGACGCCTACGGGCACCTCGCCGGGGACGACGTGCTGCGGCAGGTCGCCGCCGCCCTGCTGTCCTGCTGCCGGGCGGGGGACACGCTGGCCCGGTTCGGCGGCGACGAGTTCGCCCTGCTGCTGCCGGGCGCGGGGCGGGAGGAGGCGGGGCGGCTGGCCGCTCGCCTCCAGGCCCGCCTGGACGGGCTGGCCTACCGCCCGCCGGACCACGACGTCGCCATCCCGCTGCGGCTCTCGGTCGGGACCGCCGTCTTCCCCGAGGAGGGCGCGGGCCGCATGGAGGCGCTGGCCCTCGCCGACGCCCGCCTGTACCGGGCCAAGACGGGCGGGGGCGACGACGACACGGCCCAGCGCCTGCGCGCCGACCTGTCCCTCTCCGTCGAGGGCTTCTCCATGCTGGACGCCCTGGTGGCCGCCGTGGACAATAAGGACCGCTACACCGGCAAGCACTCCGAGGACGTCCTGACCTTCAGCCTCCAGATCGCCGGGGCATTAGGCATGGACGAGGAGGCGCGGCACACGGTCGCGGTCGCCGCCCTGCTGCACGACGTCGGCAAGATCGGCGTCCCCGACAAGATCCTCCGCAAGCCGGGCCGGCTGACGGGCGAGGAGAACACCGCCATCCGGCACCACCCGACCATGGGGGCCATCCTCGTCGGGGCCGTGCCCGGCTTCGAGGACGTGCTGGAAGCCGTCCGCCACCACCACGAGCGGTGGGACGGCGCGGGCTACCCGTTCGGCCTGCGCGGTGAGGAGACGCCGCTGATCGCCCGCCTGATGGCCGTCGCCGACGCCTACAGCGCGATGACGACCGACCGCCCCTACCGCAAAGGCATGGCCGAGGAGAGCGCCCTGGCCGAGATCGAGCGCGGTGCCGGCTCTCAGTTTGACCCCGCTTTGGCCCGGCTCTTCGTCGCCGTGCGGCGTCCGGAAGTGCGAATGGAAGAGGCCGGCGTTCTGCTGAGAGCGGCCTGACACACACAGTTTGGCTTGTATTTCAGTGCTTCATCTGGTATTATCGCATCGTGCCAGACGAAATCCTGTTGACAGCTTGGGAAGCCGCCGCAGAACTGGGCGTTCATGTCGGCACAGTCCACAATGCGTTCCAGCAGAACCGCCTGCCGTCCGTCGCCCTCCACGGGCGCAAGCTGATCCGCCGTGCGGCCTCGGACGCCTACAAGCGGCGGACGAGGCCGCACGGCGAATGAGCAGTCTACTCCTGTATTCAACGAATGTGTTTCTGAAGCAGTTAATTCAGGAAAGATACCGCGGTGACCTACATTATGTGTGGTGCAGTGACTGCTTCGACAGCACGAAGCTGGCCGGTTATACGGTGGGTGCATTAAACGCTCCAAGCTCCAACCCTGTTGAAATCTATCGGGATTTAAAGCGAGATGTCGAACGGGGCGATCTCCATAGCTCAAAGATATCGGAGCAGAAAACCTCTTTCAAAGCGTTGGCCGTGAAGTGGCAACAGGCTGGGGAGATCACCGTAGACCAGGAACAAGAGATCATCTTTATGGTGGACAGGGCTGGCTCCCACTTATGGCGTCCCTTGATCTACGTCATTCCCCGTTCCTTAGTAGAAAGCCGATTGCAGGTCGTGCCAATCGCTAAAAGGGCTTCATTCGCGGATGAGTTCATCATTCCCGACCTGGCGCGGTCGGAATTTGATCTGATTGAGCCATAGCTATCGAAGACGTGTCGCGGCCGTGGTGACTCAGAGGGTTTGAGATTATGTTAAGTAGCTTGCAGGAATATACGCAACGGGAGGCGCAGGGGCTTCTTTCCGCCATCACTCTTTCTCTGTTGCCAAGCCCGACATCGCAGCGCATCGCCAGTGCTGACTCTGATGTCCGCCGCCGCGTTCTCACAGAGGCACGCAACCTCCTCCATCTTCGCGATGATGATGAGTCCCCTGCCACACGCACAAAGATGCTGGACTTCCTGGGTGACCAGATCAGTGAGAGCGTCCTGCGTGGGGCCGATCTCAGGGAGATCGAGGCCCGGCTAAGTGGTATAGGTGTTGGTCTCACGGGTGAGGTAACCAACCTGATTGGTATACTAACCCATGCTGGCGTCCCGAAGGAACACGCAGAGTCTTACGCTGAGGGCGTTCGCCGGGGCGGAACTCTGGTGATAGTGAACGCGCCGGACAACCAAGCCGAGGGGGCTGTAGAGATTCTGAACAGGCATGGTGCAGTAGATGTTGAGGAGCGCGGCCCCTTATATCGTGACGACGATAAGCAGGGTTTTCAGATCATCGAAGAGGATCTGACCGTAGGCAAGCGGCAAATCCAGCGCGGCGGCACCCGCGTCCAAACCTACGTCATTGAACACCCCGTCGAGGAGAGTGTGACGCTACACGAGGAGCATGTGATCATTGAGCGCCGCCTGATGGAGCGGGATGGGATGGTTTCTAAGGAGGCCCGTGTGGTTGAGGAAGTCGTCGTTGGCAAGACCGCGACCGCCCGCGTGGAAGCCGTCTCAGACACCGTCCGTCGTGCCGATGTGGGGGCTGAAGAACTTCCAAATGTGACCTCGGTGACCGGCACAGCCAAACCCTAACATCCTGGGGAGGTAGCCTAACCGCACGCTGCTGGTCGGTGCTGGGACTGCCCCTCAAGTCAGCCGCCAATAGGCATCAAGACAAACACAAAGCAGGGGCCGCTGGTATGTTCCGGCGGCCCTCTCCTCTGCCGGGCCTCTGGCATATGACCCTCACTGGCCGTGCCGGCAGCCCGGATGAGCCTCATCCCAGGTGGACTTGCACCAGCACACCGCAGAAGGCGGCGGCAGCCGTCAGGGCCAGCACCCCGCCCGCCTCCCAGCCCATCCCCTCTTTCCTCGCTGCCATTCCCCCCATGTGCATCTGCCCGCCGACCCGCGCGCCGGGTGACGCCTTCCGGGGGAAGCAGTCCTGCCGGACGATGTGCTGCTGGACGATGTGCCGGTATGTCTGTCGGATGCTCTGCTGCATGGCCGTGATCTCCTCGGGTGTGTTGTCTACACGGAGAGGATATCACAGGGGCGTAATGCAAAGCGTAATCAAAGTGCGGGTTTCTGCAGCCCGTGCGTCCCGGCTGCGCCGGAGGGCCGCCCGCCTCGGGGCTTCCGATCGGGCATCATCCCCTTGCGTTCCAGAGGCCCCCCTGGTATCCTGCCGACAGCGGGAAAAGCCGCTGATGGCTTGGCGCGGAAGCCGGTGGCAGCCGCGCAGGTTGCGCGTAAAGTCATGGAGGTGCTTGATGGCTGTGCCGGCGTTGCGAGGGTCTTGATTCATCATCCCGCCTGGCGGGCGCAGCAACGGAAATCCTTGAAGCCGAACGGCTGCGCTGCGGGTAAACGCTCACGGATCTGTTGATCCTCAAAGAGTGTCCGTGGCACCAGATCAGCCGGCACAGGGGCACACGCAGGCATGGCCTCGGTGATGCCTTCCGACAGCATGAATACCTGTGCGGAAGAAATCAGCGGCACGGTCATCGTGTGTTCGAAGAGCCAGGCCAGAACCCGGTGGGCAAAGATGGGAAATGGAAACGTCACAACGCTTCTGCCGAGAATGCGGGCCACTTGTTTTACCGCATCGCTTAACAGCATCCTTTGCGGGCCGACGACCGCCACGGTTTGACCCGGCATGCGATTATCGGTGAGAGCCGCTTGAAGGATGCGAACGATGTCTTCTACGGCGACCGGCTGGATCGCCTTCTCCCGAAAACCGACGGCGGGGAAGAACGGCAGGCTGTGGAGAGTGTGGCTAAGATGATCCAGCATGTGATCGCCTTTGCCGTAAATCATGCCCGCTTTGATGATCGTGTGGTCCAGTCCTGAACCCCGCACGATCTCCTCGGCCGCCCATTTCGACTCATGGTACGGCGAACGGCAGTGGGGGCGTGCCCGGAGGAAGCTGAGAAGCAAGACCTTTCTCACCCCGGCGGCGCGTGCGGCGTCCACGACATTCCGTGTCCCCTGGACATGAACGCGCTCATAGGTTTGTTCGCCGATGGCACGGCTGATCCCCGCACAGTGGGCCAGCGCATCACATCCGGCAAATGCCTCGGCCAGTTTCTTCGCGGATGACGTGCCGATCTCCGCGAAGGTCGCATTGTCCAGAGTGCGTATCTCCGTGTCGCGGGCATCAACCCCCCCGTGCGATGAGGACGACCTGATGCCCGCTCTGCACAAGGGCGCGTGCGAGATGCCGCCCGACGAATCCGGTTCCGCCCGTGATCGCGATTTTCATTGGTAAGCCTCCAGTCTTGGGCCTCTCTGACCGGTCCTCACTGATAGGGCACATAGCCCGGCGTCGGGGCCTCGCCGACGGGCATGGGCTTCCGGCTGTTCAGGGCCGACGTGCGGATCCTGCTGAACAGGAACAGGTTGAAGAAGTGCATCGCCCCCAGCACCAGCAGGACCAGGCCCATCTTCGAGGCCAAGGCCTCGATGCCCTGGCGGGCGTCGGTGACGGGGTCGCTGATCTTCAGCATCAGGCTGATGTAGCCCAGGTTGATCAGGTAGAACCCGACCACCAGGAGCTGGTTCACCGAGTCGGCGATGGCCTCGTTGCCCCGGAAGACGTCCACGAGGAAGACCCGCCCGCTCTTGAAGAGCGTCCGGGCCACCCAGACGGTCAGGGCGATGCTGAGAACTAAGTACGCGGCGTAGGTCGTGACGATCTCGGTCTGCATTTCGGGCCTCTTTCTGTCTTCCGTTCTGTCTCGTTTTCTGTTCGGCGTGGTATAATGAACATGTTCATTGTTCACTGATAAGAGGATACCCACATTGAACGGGGAAGTCAAGCGTTTTATGAACATGTTCATAAATTATTTTTGGAGTGGACCATGACCGTCAAAACCGCCCCGCCGCATACTTCCGCGTCGGCAAAGACCATCGGGAAGGCGCAGCGGACGCGCGAACACATCCTGGAGACGGCGCTCGCGCTGTTCGCGCGCAAGGGCTACGCGGAAACGACCATGCGGGACATCGCCTCCGAGGCCGGCTGTTCGCTCGGCCTGGCGTACCGCTACTTCGCGCGCAAGGAGGAGATGGTGCTGGCCCTGTATGAGCGGCTGGCCTCGGAACTGGAGGAGGAGGTGGCGGGCCTGCCGCCCCTGCCGCTGGCGAAGCGGTTCGTGGCGACCCTGGAGGCGGATTTGCGGCGTCTGACGCCGCACCGGGCGACGATGGGGGCACTGTTCGCGGCGGGGCTTGCCCCGGACTCGCCGGTGGCCGTGCTGGGGGAGGGGGTGTCGGGCCTTCGGGACCGCGTCTGGCGGCTGTATTTACTAGTCGTGACGGGGGCGTCCGACGCGCCCCGGCGCGGCCAGGCGGAGCAGATGGCGACGCTGTTCTACTCGGCCCACCTGCTAATCATTTTGTTCTGGCTCCAGGACAAGAGCGACGGCCAGGCGAGGACGCGCGAGCTGCTGTCCTTCGCACAGGAGATGCTGGGTCGCCTGCGCCCCGTGCTGGGCCTGCCGCCGGTGGCCCGGCCCCTGGCGCGTCTCGCCCGGATCGTCGGCCCGATGTTCGGGCCGGCGGGCGAGGGGATGGGAGCCGGGGGCAAGAGCCGGAACGAGTCAGGAGCGAGCCGGAACGAGTGATTGAAATCACTCGCTGATGCGGGACCTGTCCAGGGGACAGAAGAAGCTGCGGAGGGAGAAGAGGGCGCGGCAGGACAAGAGGGCGCGGCAAGCGGCGCCCCTACGAGGCCCGAAGGGCTTATCCGATAGCATTGTCCGATAGCATTGTCCGAAGCCCCGAAGGGGCGGCCCACCGGCGAAGCCGGGAGTACCCCAATACAACCCTAGACCGGCCATTCATGGCCGGGTCCTGCCGGATGGCAGCCGAGCCTGACGCGGGCTGAACGTCGGGGGCTGAACGTCGGGGGCTGTCCGGGTCAGTCAACCTCAGCCCTGCGTCGTTCGGCACGCGCCCCTGTTACCGGATGACTGCCGGATGACTGCCGGATGATTACCGGGTGATCGGGCATAGGCGCTCGCGCAGGGCGGTCGTCATCGCCCCAATCAGAAGGCCGCCCTTCAGAGGGCTGCTTCGGATGCCGCCTGCTGGTAGGCGGTGATGGCCGGGGAAACCGCCGTGGGGGCGTCGAAGTGATGCCCGCCGTGATGGCGGCCCGAGAGCCGTTTGGCCTGGTCGGAGACGGAAAAGGTGGCGGAAGGGTCGCCGATTACCGGGTCGGTGACGGGGTCCTTGGCGTTCAAGGTAGGCCCGAGGCTGGGTGCCGGGGCGGCTGGGACCGTGCCGTTCGTGAAGATGCTGCTGATGCTCATGGGTGAGCCTCCGATCAGGTTGGACTGGCCGCGTGGTGGTTCGCAGTTGTTTCCCATATCGGTATTAATACCTGGGAACTGAAGGGTGCGCGAAAATGAAGCATGGAACCTGGCCCCTGGGCCTTCTCCTCATCGCGGCGCTGTGGCTGGGGGCGCGTCCGGGGCGGACCGAGGCCCCGCCGAACCTGCTGACGAACGGCGACTTCGCGGCGGGCGTCTCCTCGGGCTGGGAGCCGTTCTGGTCGCGGCAGGCCGGGTCGGGGGCGATGGCGGTGGACCCGGCAGTCGGGCACGGCGGCCACCCGTCCCTGCGCGTGACTCACGCCGGGGCGGACGACTGGAGCGCAGCGCAGGCAGCGCGGCTGCCGGTGACGCCCGGCGGCATCTACCGCCTGAGCGGGTGGGTGCGCTGCGACAAGGCCGCAAACGTCGAACTGAGTGTGGTGACGCGGGACGCCAGGGGCGGCGTCCTGGACTGGTCCTATTCGCCCGTCCGCACGGCGGGGACGCACGACTGGTCGGCCCTGACGCGCCGGTTCGTCATCCCCGCCGGCTGCGCCACGGTTCAGTTCCGCATGATCGGTTCGGGGCTGGGGACGGTCTGGCTGAGTGAGGCATCACTCGTGAAAGAGGGCGCGATCCCCGCAGTGGGGCGCGGGAAGACTTTGCGGCTGTCAAACCCGTTCCTGGACGTGCGGCTGGCATCGGGGGAGGGGACGCTGACCGTCACGGACAAGCGCGCGGGCCGGACGTGGCACCAGGAGCCGTTCGGGGCGGGCCTGATCGTCCGCGACGCCCGGCCGCTGGGCGCGAACGGTGCCAGGCTGACGCTGTGGGACGCCGGGAACGACCTGACATTGCGCGCCGACCTGGCGCTCGCCCCCGGAGCGCCCGAGCTGACCGTGACGCTGACAGGCCCCGAAACCGGAGTGGTGCAGGAGGCAGTGCCCTTCCCGATGCCGTTCGTCACCGGGCCGGGGACCGCCCTGGTCGTGCCGCTCAACGAGGGCATCCTGTACCCCGTGGATGACGCGACGGTCCCGCCCATCTCCCTCGTCACCTACTCCGGGCACGGCCTGTGCATGCCCTGGGTGGGCGTCATGGACACGAGAACCGGCGCGGGCGTCATGACGGTCCTGCGGACGCCCGACGACGCCCACGTCGAGATCACGCGGCGAGGGGGCGGGAGCCTGTTCGCACAGCCCGCGTGGGAGGCGACGCGGGGCCGGTTCGGCTATGCCCGGTCGCTCCTCTACGTCTTCCTGCCCAATGGCGGCTATGTAGGCCAGGCGAAGCGCTATCGCGCCTACGCCAAAAGCACGGGCCTGTTCAAGACGCTGGCGCAGAAGCGGCGCGAGAACCCGAACGTGGACAAACTGGTCGGCGCGGTCAACGTCTGGAACTGGGACATGGACAAGGTCGGCCTGTGCCGCGAGATGAAGGCCCTGGGGATGGAGCGGGTGCTGTGGTCCAGCGGCGGTTCGCCCGAAGAAGTGGCCGCGATCAACGCCCTGGGCTACCTGAGCAGCCGCTACGACATCTTCCAGGACGTCTACCCGCCGGACGCGCCGAAGTGGCTCAACAAGGCCGGCTGGCCGCAGGACCTGGTCTGGCTGCCGAACGGCGACTGGATGAAGGGCTGGGCGGACATCCAGAAGAAGCCGGACGGCACGCAGGTCGTCTACCAGGGCGGCGTCATCAACTCCGAGCGCGGCCTGGCGCGCGCCAAGCAGACGACCCCCGCCGACCTCAAAACGACGCCCTACGGCTGCCGCTTCATCGACACGACGACCGCCTCGCCGTGGCGCGAGGACTATAACCCCGCCCACCCCCTGACGCGCTCCTTGGACCGGCACTACAAGATGGCCCTGCTGGACTTCTGCTCGGGTCAGGAGAAACTGGTGGTCGGCACCGAGACGGGGATAGACCCGTCCGTCCCGTTCGTAGACTATTACGAGGGCATGATGAGCCTTGCCCCGTACCGGCTCCCTGACTCGGGCTACGCCATGATGGCCTACAAGACGCCGACCCCGGACTTCCTGAAGTTTCAGGTCGGCCCCTTCTACCGCATCCCCCTGTGGGAGCTGGTCTACCACGACTGCGTCGTCGCCGACTGGTACTGGGGGGACTCGACCAACAAAGAACCCGAAGCGTGGGACAAGCGCGACCTGTTCAACAGCCTCTACGCCACGCCCCCGCTGTTCCTGTTCGACCACGCCATCTGGGAGAAGAACAAGGCCCACTTCGCCCAAACTTACCGGACCGTCTGCCCCCTCGTCCGCCGCCTCGGCTACGACGAGATGCTGTCACACAAGTTCCTGACCCCCGCCCACACCGTCCAGCAGACGCGCTGGGCCTCGGGCGTGACCGTCACGGTCAACTTCGGCGACAGGCCGTACACGCTGCGGCGGGGCATAGTCATCCCGGCGGGCGGGCGGCGGGTGGATTAGAGGAGACGGCGGGGTAAAAGCGGGGACCGAATTAGGAGCCGATGTTACGCACCCGAGTACCCGGATTGAAATCCGGGTAATCGGTAGAGCGAATGTCCACCTGCGTGGACAAAAAGACGTTTAAGGGGGGCCGGTTCCTCTGTCCACGCAGGTGGACACCCGCTTTGTTAAAGACCTGGAATTCATTCCAGGTTCAGTCAAGCGGTCAGCCGAACGGCAGGGGCAGGAGGCCCGAAAAGCCGCCGAGATCAAGCCGCAGCGGGCGGCTCCCAGAGTTCGACTTTGTTGCCTTCCGGGTCCAGGACCCACGCGAAACGCCCGTACTCTTCGGCGACTTCCCCCTCGATCGTCACCCCCGCCGCGCGTAGCTGCGCCAGCATCCGCTCCAAATTCTCCACCCGGTAGTTGACCATCCAGGAAGCGCGGCTGGGGGCAAAATAGGTGGTTTCCCGTGGGAACAGGGACCAGACGGTTTCCCCCAGCTTCTCCGGCGCGTCGGCTTCCCGCCAGTGGAACATCGTGGAGCCATGCTCGTCGATGGGAACGCCGAGCTTGTCCTGATACCATTTCTGGAGTTCGGTCGGGTCATCCGCCTTGACGAATATGCCGCCGATGCCGGTCACTTTTTCCATGTTGAACACCTCGCCTGGATGATTCTGATGTCTCAGATGCGGTCATCATACCAGGCAGAGCCGAGTGCGGCAGCAGGAAGGGCGTCCGTCGCTCTCCGACTTTGCAAAATTCTCATCAGATGAGAATTCCCCCATCGGTCGTCAGATGATCGTCATCATGGAAGAGGAAGCGCCGGCCAGAGGATGGGGGGCGAATACAAGGCCCACCCCTGGATTAAGCCGCGACCGGCTCCGGCCTCCAGGCCTCGGCGGCGGGCCTCACGGCGGTGATGATGGCCGCGCTCTCGATGAACTCGTCTTCATAGGGCACGTTGTGGAGCAGCCTTACCTCGTGCCGCGTCGCCCCGCCGGGCATCCGGCTCAGTACGGCCTGCACCAGCGGGTCCTCCTGAGGCAGCACGACAAACGTCCCGATCCGGGGCCACCAATCGTCGTCGCCGATGGCCTGGCGGACGAGTTCTATCAGAAGGTTCAGCGAATTGCGGTCACTGACCAGCCAGGAGGCGGAAACGACCACATCGAATTTAGTGGGGAGGTCGTCGCGCTGGAAAAGCCCGAACAGCGTGAAGTCCCTGCCGCCTTTGGAGATCGTCTCTTCCGCCGTCCGGAACCGCTCGAAGAGGCTCTGGCTGCTGATCATAGAATCACCTTCATTATGTTTTCCGCCGCCGCGATCATGTCGTCCGCGTCGGCCCGCGTCTTCGTCCCTCGGGGGCTGTATCGCTGCTCCGGGTCCCACTTCGTGAGGGTAGCCCAATCCACAGCCAGCGCCGGGTGAATCCGGGAGTCGGCACCCGACAGTTGAAGCAGTATTCCCAGGTTGTGCGTCTTGAAGCTGCTCAAACCCTCGAACTCTTTCTTCGTGTTCGGGAACCCCTGCCACCGGAGCGTCCTGCAAATGCGGTCCTTCAAGGCGATCTCCACCGCATACCCACAGAGGTAGACGGCCACATCGTCTTTCCGGCTGTCCCGGAGGAGAGTGGCGGCGACCAGATACTCCCGTGCGGTCTTCCGCAGGTCGGCGCGTGTGATCATGCTTGCGGGTACGTCCGCCCGGCATGGTCGTTCTTGACGGCAACACGGACACGGGCCTGTGTCACACGGAGGCGTGCCGCCCCCTCTTTGACTATCGGGTACATACCCGGACTTTAGCACATCCCCTCGTCCCTTGTCAAACGCGCATTCGGGCTGCCTTGGGCACACGAGTTCCTGACGCCCGGCCGGGCCGTCCGGCAGACGCGCTGGGCGTCGGGTGAGTCAGGGGGGAGGCACGGGAATCAGGAGGGTCGGCACGGGGCCTGTCCCGACAATGACCGAAGTCGTAGGGGCAATCCCTTGTGGTTGCCCGCCCCGGCTACGCTCACGGTTTCTGTGCGGAGCGGATGATCTCATAAACCGCCCTCGCCTCGGCGATCCTCTCGAAACTCGGCGCGGAACGTGACCCCGGCCAAGACCCACTGCCGCCCCAGGCCGGGAAGGGATTGGACGGGCCAAAAGTGATCGTGCCTGTTCCTGCCGCCTGCTGGTCGAGTGACATCTCGGAGAGCGTCCGCAAAGGCAGCGACTTCACACCCGTGGACGGCCAGCGGGTGACGATCAGGATACGCTCCGTCGTGACCCCGTAATGCGTGTCGGCGCGCTGACGTGCCTCGAAGAAGAAGCGCCCGACCGTGATGTACAGGCCGACGAGGACGAAGGGAATCCCCCACAGCTTGAAGAAAAACGGTGCCCCCGTGGCGATGACGCTCGCCTCCCAGAAGACGGCGAAGCCGCCCCAGAGGAGACTGAACGGGATCAGGAGGGCATCGGACGGCCTCAGAAAAACACCCTGGCGCGGCTGACCGGACCACAGCAGGGACTCGCCCGGAGCCAGCTCGTTTTGCAGCACGGTGGAGGAGTCGTTGAACATGAATGATGCTTACCCACGCTCCAGGCTGCAATCCTCGATCTTGATGCCGGGGATGGACTCGAAGTGCCTTGCGTTGCAGGTCACGAGCGTGAAACCGTTCGTCATCGCAATCGCCGCGATGCGGCAGTCGCGGGTTCCGGGCCGCCTCTGAGCAGCAGACCAGCTACGGAACAAGCTGTCGGTTTCCTCGGTGTAGGGCAAGATCCGGAACACAGCCGGGTCTTCGATTGTCTTGATCAGAAACTGGTAGGCCGCGATGAACCTGGGGGCATCCCTAGGAATCGCCGCGTTCAGACCCGCGATGACCTTCAGCCGACCTTTAAGCTGCTCCTCTGCCACGATAACGGGCAGCCAGATGACCGACGGGGGCACGGAAAGGACATTGGCCCTGATCGCCGGCTTGCTCCCACTGAAGTGATGGGTCGTCGTGTCCGTGTCCAAGACATACACAGGCTAATCGGCCGCTTCTGTCTCTCCGTCCAGTGCGCGCCGCGACGCTTCCAGTGCCAGCAGGAACTCTTCCCAGTTGGGATCATCGGCGTAGCTGCCTGCGATGCGGGCGAGTGGGTTGACCCCTTCTGCACCGGGCGGGGGCGTTTGGATCGTCATGGTGCGCTCTGCCTCACGGGCGCGGGGGTATGTTTCGTCTTGCGATGCAATGTTGGTTTCATCGGGTTGTGCCCTCCGGTCGCTGATATCCGGCCATCCCTGGATTATACCACTGTTGCCGATCACCATCAAGAGGGCGAAACAAAGGGGGCGCGGCTTATCGCGCCCCCATGCGGTCACGATTCAGGCCGTGAGGTGCGCGGCGAAGAAGGCAAGCGTCAGCGGCCAGGCCTGGGCGGCGGCTTCGGGGTTGTAGGACTCGCGGGCGTCGCAGAAGAAGCCGTGGTCGGCCTGCGAGAACACGACCTGGGCGTAGGGCTTGTCGGCGGCCTTCAGGGCGTCCTCCACGGCGCGCACGATTTCCGAGCCTATGTGGCCGTCTTTGCCGCCCCAGAACAGCAGGATGGGCGCGTGCAGGCTGGGGGCATGGCCCAGCAGGTCGGGGAACATGGGCATGGGACTGCCGGTGATGCCGCCGCCGTAATAGGAGACGGAGGCCTGGAGGGGGAGGAGGGCATCGGCGAGGAAGGACGCGCGCCCGCCCATGCAGTAGCCGGTCGAGCCGACGGCGGACGCCGCGCCGCCCGCCTCGGACTTCAGCCAGTCGTAGGCGGCTTGGATGTCCGCGCCCTGGCCGGCATCGGTGAGGCCCTGCATGTGCGGCATGACGGCGGGGAAGTCAGTGTAGGAGCCTTCGAAGTCGGGGCCGGTGCGGTGGAACAGGGCCGGGGCGATGGCGGTGTAGCCTTCGCGGGCGAACCGCTCGGTCAGGTCGCGGATGTGGGCGTTGACGCCGAACGCCTCCTGCAAGACGAGCAGGCCCGCCTTACCGCCTTGGGCGGGGCGGGCGACATAGGCGGGCAGGGTGGTCCCGTCGGAGACGGAAAGCTGAACGGTTTCGGTGTGGATCTCGGGCGATGTGGTGTCAGGCATGGGGGTGTTTCTCCAAGGCAGAGTATTCTCGGAAAGGGTGGGTAGCGAAACATGAGAAGCACAGGCCGTGAATGGCCGGGCTACTGTTGAGTGGAAACCGCTGCACGGTTGAAGATTGAGGATTGAAGACGGGGCCGCGTAGGGGCGCCGCTTTCCGCGCCCTCTTCTCTTGCCGCGCCCTCCTTCTCCGCCCTTCCCTGGCTTGTCCTCAGTCGCGGAGCGACTTTCACTCATGAGTAGGCCGGCCACTCATGGCCGGTGCGTTATTCGGAATCGGCGACAGGTACACAACCGAAGCGGGGAAGTCAATCAGCAGGGAGTACCCCTTGAACACGTCTATGCCCAGGCTGTTGTCCCCTTTCCTCTGTTTGGGCGGCTCCAACGAATAAGACACCGGCTGGTTCGACAGTTTGAGATCGCCCACGGTCATTGTGGGAACGGTCGTATCATAGCAGACCGTCCGGCGGCTGAATGCGATGCGTGTCCCCTCATGGGAAGGCTGTAAGCGTAGGGACTTCTCCACACTCGCCGGGAGGTATGTTGTATCGCAGCCGGTGTCAAACACCAAGCGCGCGGTGTCCGTTCTCCCGCCGCTGGAAAGCCGACCTTGCAGAAATATATTCCGTCGTCCTTATCCTGAGAGAGTGGGAGGCGGGCGGCGGCAGGCCCGAACCCCGCCGCCGCCCGGCGAGCGGGAGTTATTTTGCCGGTGGGATAGACCTTCATGACATGCCGCCCTGGGAAGATTGCCATCGCCGTGTCGGAAAGAGCGTTGAGGCCCAGGATGCCGTCAACGTCCAGGTTTATCTGGTCCAGGTCTACCTGGCTCGTCTTGAAGACGCCGCACTCCACACCCTTCAGCCCGTACCCGCCGACTATAACATCCCTCATCCTTTGGCCGAGATAGGTCAGGTTTCCGATCTTGTGGCCACGGTAGACGATATTTCCCAGCGCGTGGCCGCCGAACCGGATACTCTCCACTGTGACCGTGCGGACACGGACCCCGTTGATATTGCACCACCCGGCATGGGTCGAAGATGTCAAGGGATTGGCTTTGATCTTCGCGGCGAACCGCTCGGTGATGAGACAAGTGTTCGTCCCCGTGTCCAGCAGGAAGCGGGCGTGGACGACATGATTGATGACCACCGGAACGATGATGAAGCCGCGTTCACCCGTCGTGATCGGGACCCGGATCGGGTTTTCCTGGGGCGGTATCTGGCTCAGTGCTTCGCGGCAGAGGCCGCCGCACAGGACGGCGAACAGGAGAGCAAGAGGCCATCGCGCCGTCATGGTTAGTCTCATCAGGACCGCACCCAGGAACGCCTGGTCGTGTCATGTCCGGCTTGCCGCCGTGCCTTGTTTTTTATCATGTTCATGGACACACCGGCCTTTCAAGGCCGGTGCTTCTAGGGCGCATGAGACAAGTCCACGTCATCGAGGTAGAAGACGGTCTTCACCGTGGCGTTGCTGATGAACCCGATCCAGGTCAGGGCGTCGAAGTCCGGGTTGATGTTCGCCAGGCCGTCGAACCGGCGCGGGGGTTGTCCGGGTAGGGTGACGAGGAGGTCCCATTTGCCTGCCGCGCCCTTGCCGATGGCCGCGCGGATGTGGTAGCGGACCCAGACGCCGCTGGGGATCGCCATCAGGGGGTCGCTCCCGTGGAACAGCTCGCCGCCCTTGATCGTGAACTCCGGGCCGGTCTTGTACGGCTGACCGCGCCAGTCGCGCCACTCGTGGATGATCTCCGCGCCAGGTTCGGCGCGCAGGGCGAAGTCCAAAGTCGTCACTCCTGCCGTGTGGTTGATGGGGAAGACGAGGTGCGGGTCCCAGCGGTTCGCAAGGCCCGGCGCGTCGGTGAACTTGAGGCTGTGCCCCGAACCGGGCGCGGCGGCCTCGCCGGTGACGCGGATCGAAGCGCCGCCGCCTTCGCCGTTGGTCTGGGCGTCGGGGCAGGCCGCGCCGACGGCCAGGGCCTCGAAGTCCTGGTGGAACGTGACCGGCGGGGCGGGCGGCGGGTCTGGGGCGCGGACGAGGGGCGGGTAGGCGTAGCCCTGGGCCAGATGCAGCCAGGCCGCGTCGCCGTAGACGCCCGCGCGGGCCGGGTCGAAGGGCTGGAAGCCGATCCGGGAGGCGGGCGAGCCGGGCTTCAGCGCGCCGGGTTTGAAGGCGAAGTCGCGCCTCTGCGGGGCGACGAAGCCGGGGTCGGCGACGAGCGAGCCGCCGTCCTTGCCGCTCGCCTGCCACTGAGCCAGCGACTTGCCTTCAAACGTCACGGGCGACTTCGCCAGGTCCCAATACAGGTTGTGGTCCAAAGTGGTGTTGGGCTGCCACGACCCGAGCAGCAGCGGCCCGCCGTCCCACAGGACGATGTTGCGGCGGAACGTGAAGGCGGGCCGTTCCTCGACCCGCGTGCGCTGGAGCTGGCCGTTCAGGCTGAAGGCGAGGATGTTGTTCTGGATCAGGTTGTTCTGGCCGTAGTGCTGGTGGTACATGCCGGTCTGGACATCGTAGACCAGGTTGTTCTCCAGAACGATGTCGCTGCTGCCCTCGTCGTTGTACAGCCCCCAGCCGCCCGGCCCGCCCTTGTTGTACGAGTAGACGTCGTGGATGACGTTGCCGCTGACGGTCGTTCCGGTCGAAGTGCCCAAGGTGTAGACGCCGCCCATGTCGCTCAGGACGCCCTGCCCGATGTGGTGGATGCGGTTGAAGTCGATGTGGTTGCGCTGTGCCAGGCTCGGCCCGTAGCCCCACGTCCAGCCCACGGAGACGCCAGTATAGTAGGTGTCGCTGATGTCGTTGTGCGTGACCCGGTTGCCCGCGCTCTGCCCGATCCAGACGCCGATGGCGCCGGGGAAGAGGCGCCCGTCGGCGCGGATGATGGTGTCATCCACGACGTTCAGGCTCGTCCGGTCCGGCCCTTCCGGGAGGATGTCGCCCTCGCCGATCCGCACCCCGCCCGCGCCCAGGTCGTGCAGGTAGCAGTGTTCCACGCGGCAGCCTTCGCACCCGCGCCGGAACCAGACGCCGTACAGGCCGGTGTGCGCGATCTCGCAGTCTTTCAGCGAGACGCGGGCCGCCTCGTCGGCCTGGAAGACGGCGGGGATGCTGTAGGCGGCCTGGCCGTCGCCCTGCCCCGCGTCCGGCAGGGCATAGCCGCCGTACTGGAAGGTCAGGCCCCGAAACATCAGGTCCGTGACCTTGCGCGCCGATGTCCCCTCCACGCGCACGAACTGTTCGGCGACGGGTGCGATCACCGACGCCGTCCGCATGTCCTCGCCGGGCAGGGGCGTGTAGGAGAGCGTGCCGTCGCGGCCCAGGAACCACTCGCCGGGCCGGCCCAGGGCGGCCCGGTAGTTTTCCAGTCGGTAACGCTGGGCGGGGTTCCAGTCCATGAAGGGCCAGACGGACGTGCCGGTCAGGGTGAGGAGGCCCGTCTTCGCGTCCACGGCGGCGGCCCGCAGCCGCGACACCTCCCAGGAATGGTAGACGGTGACGGTGACGTCGTGCAGCTCGGCGGGCGTCAGGCCGAGCAGCGGCTTGATGTCCTCGGGCCGGGCGAGGAAGGCCCGGCGGGACAGGTCCGCCCCGGCCTTGCCGCGCGTGTAGAGGTAGGCTTGGGCGGGGGTGCCCGCGCGGGCCGCGCGGCGTCCGTTCACCCAGAGCTGTTCGAAGTACCACTTGCCCGCCGCGACATCGGGAATCCTTACGGTCCACAGGCCGCCCGGATTGCGCCTGAACCCGGTCACTGCGCGGCCCGCGCTGAAGACAGGGTGTGCGTTCGGGGCGGCTCCATAGATGACCGGGCCGCCGGGCGTCCCGCCGTCGTCGGGCGTCAGGACGAGCGGGGTGGGGAGGCTGTAAGCGCCGCCCGCGACGACGACATGGACCGGCCCGCGCCCGCCGCCGGTCGCGCGGAGGCGGCGCAGGGCGTCCCGCGCGCCCGCGAGCGAGGCCAGCGGTCCGTCGGAGTGCGCGGGATTGGGCCGGGCCGACAGGCCCGACCAGGCATCGCTGCCGCCGGGCGCGACGTGGAGCGTTTCGGCACGGGCGTTGGCGCCGGCGAGGGTGAGGAGCAGCGCGAGCAGGAGGGAGGGCAGACGGGACATGGGAACCTCCTGCCTCGGCGGCGGTGGGGAAACAAGGGGATAAGGAGGGGAAAGGGGGCACGCGGATTGCGGAAGGGCGCACACGGGGGTGCGCCCCTACGAGTGCGCGTTACGCCGTGTGCGCGTTCCCATCACCCAGCGACGCGCGCCGGACGTGGCCTAGGTGGGGCAGGACGCGGCCCCAGTGGCGGGTGTCCCAGCGGCCCGAGTGCCAGTGTGGGGAGTGCTGGCCCCAGGACTTCGCGACCCGCTGCGGCACGGCGGCGGCGCGCTTCGCCAGCGTCTTTTCGAACGGCGTGAACACCAGCAGGAGCAGGGCCCCGGCCATCATCGTCCGGCGGCGGCCCGCCCGCCCCATCCGCAGGGGCTGCATGACGGGCCGGTCTTCCGTTCCCCGGTCGCTCCCGCCCCCGTCTGCGGGCGTCGTGTGCGCCTTCAGGACCGCCCCAGCCGTTGCCGCCAGCCCCAGGCCGGGGCGGGAGACGAGGTAGCGCGCCTCCCAGTCGGTCGCGAACTTGGATTTAAACGTGTGCAGGCCCTGGAAGTTGTAGACGCGGCCCAGCCGGGTGAACAGGAACCGGCGGACCTGGGAGACGGCCACGCCCTCGCCCGCCTCGCCCGCCCCGGCCAGCGGCGACAGGCCCAGGCTGACCAGGCCCGCGCCCTCCCCCCGGAACCTTTCGGCGGCGGAGATGATAAGGAAATCCATGACGCCGTGCAGGGCGTCCGGGCGGCGGCGCATCAGGTCCAGAGTCCAGCCGGCCTTGCCGCCTGCGCCGTAGGCGGGGACGAAGGTCGTGAACGCCAGCACCTTGCCGCTGCCGGTGTCGCGGGCGACGAAGTAGCGGCTCGACTCGAACAGGGCGCTGCCCGGCTCGAAGCCGCCCATCGCGAAGCTGCCTTCCCTCGCCCGGTGCGCCCGCCGCCAGCTTTCGGAGATCGCCTCCATGGCGGCGGTGACGTCGGCGGGGGGCGGGGCGTCCGGTCCGTAGACTTCTAAAGCGACACCCGCCTTCTCGATGCGCCGCAGGTCGTTCCGCAGGTTCTTGAACCGCTTGCCCGCCAGCGAGAAGTCGGCCAGGCCCATCTGGGCGTCCTCGCCGACCTTGACCGCCCGCAGGCCCGAGGCACGGTAGGCGTCCAGGTGCTTGGCCGTCACCTGATAAAAGGCGGGCCGCCACCCACGCTGTCTGCACAGGTCCAGGAAGCCGGCGATGGCGGCGGGGACCGCCTCAGCGTCGCCCAAAGGGTCCCCCAGGGCCAGCGCGTGGCGGCCCAGGACGCGGTAGGCGACGCCCCATTCCCGGTCCCCCGCCTCGCCGAACAGGTAGCGCTTGTCGGGGAGCAGGGCGAAGAACAGCAGCGGGGCCGCGCCGAACCGCGCCAGCAGGCGGCGCGCGCGGGCGCGCGGGCTGCCGGTCGTTTCCAAGGTCTTGTCCGAAATCGTTTCGGGCGTCATGTCCGTAATCATGTCCGTAATCATGTCCAGGCTCCTGTGTGCCGGGCTACTATTGAGCAAGCTAATCATCGTTGATTACTCAGTATAACACACATTGAAGGAGTTCGCAAACCGGGGGGTCTATAAACCCGACCATGCCATTCATGGCATGGTCGGGTGTGCAATCGCCCTAGCCTATAGGGGAAACCCGGAGACCCGCCATGAAACACGCCCGCGCCCTGCTCTGCCTTGCTGCCCTCTGCCTCCTCGCCGCCTGCCTTGCCCTTTTGGCCGCACCCATCGACGCCCAGCCGGCCGCCCGGTTCACCGTCTCGCCGCTGGAGACGCGCGTGCTGGGGCAGAACACCTGGCAACGCGGCGGCCCTGCGGCCCTGCGCGTCATCGTGCTTGACCACCGGACGGGGCGGCCCGTCCCGGCCCAGGTCCGGCTGACCCTGGCCGGGCCGAAGGCATCCGCCTACCCCCTGTGGGCGGGCCGGACGGACGCGGCGGGGACCGTGGACGCCGCGTTCAAAGCGCCCAGGGTCAGGCCCGGCGCGTACACACTGCGCGTTCAGGTGGACGCGGCGGTCGGGGAAGACGTCGTGACGCAGCCGCTCACACTGGCCGAGTCGGTGCGGACCCTGCTGTCCTCCGACAAGCCGGTGTACCAGCCGGGGCAGACGATCTACCTGCGCGCGCTGGCTTTGGACACGGCGACCCGGTCGCCATTGGCGGGGCAGCCGCTGACATTTGAAGTGGAAGACGCGCGGGGCAACAAGGTCTTCAAGAGGCGCGTGGCTCTGTCGCGCTACGGCATAGCCTCTGCGGACTTCGACCTGGCCGACGAGGTCAACCAGGGGGATTTCACCCTGCGCGCGGTCCTGGCGTCCGGGCAGGCCGAAAAGACGGTGCGGGTGGAGCGGTACGTCCTGCCCAAGTTCAAAGCCTCCGTGACGACCGACAAGCCGTACTATCTGCCCGGCGAAACCGTGCATGGGACACTGGACGCGCACTACTTCTTCGGCAAGCCGGTGGCGGACGCCTCGGTGATCGTGACCATCAGCACCCTGGACATCGGCGTCTCCAGGCTGGGCGAGAGGGCGGGGAAGACCGACGCGGGCGGTAAGTACACGTTTGATTACACCCTGCCCACCTCGTTCGTCGGGCAGCCGTTCGCGCAGGGCAAGGCGGTCGTCGAGTTCGCGGCCTCGGTGAAGGACACCGCCGACCAGACGCAGGCGGCGCGCGCCTCGCTGCCGGTCGTCAAGGAGCCGATCGTTCTTGCCATCGTCCCGGAGCATCGCGGCGTGGTGCCGGGTGTCGAGAACCGCGTCTTCCTCGCCGCCGCAACGCCCGACGGCCAGCCGATCTCGGGGCTGTACCTGTTCGTCCACGAGCGGGCGACGATGACCGGGGCGTCCGACTTCTATCAGCCGACGAGACTGGTGACGGATGCTTTGGGGCTGGCGACGTTCTCCTTCGTCCCTCATTTCCACGACTCGACCGTGGTCGTGGAGGCCCAGAAAAGCCCCGATCCGCTCGCGTTCCCGCGCCCCACGGCGCACCTGGATTTGGAGGCCGCCGCGCCCGAGGAGGCCCTGATCCTGCGGGCGGACAAGCCGCTGGCGCGAGTCGGCGACACTTTGACCCTGGCGGCGGTGTCCAGCGTCAAGGGCGGCACCCTCTACCTGGACGTCATCCGCAACGGGCAGACCATCCTCACCCGCGCCGTAGACATGCCCGGCGGCTCGGCCAGCCTGACGCTGCCGGTGACGGATGACATGGTCGGCACGGTCGCGCTGCACGCTTACAAGATACTGCCGAACGAAGACATCATCAAAGACACGCGGACGGTCATCATCTCGCCCGCCGACGGCCTGACCGTCCGCGTGGCCGCCGACAAGCCTGAATACAAGCCGGGCGGCGATGCCACGTTACGGTTTTCTGTCACCAGCCCGTCAGGTGCCCCCGTGCAGGCCGCGTTAGGCTTGGCGATGGTGGACGAGAGCGTCTTCGCCCTGTCCGAGCTTCAGCCGGGACTGGAAAGAGTCTACTTCACACTAGAGAAAGAGCTGATGGAGCCGCGCTACGAGATTCACGGCCTGACGCCCTCCAGCCTCATGCTGGACGGCCGCACGGACGCACCGAGGCAGCGCGCGGCGGCCCTGCTGCTGGCCTCCGCCCCGGCCACGGACGGCTTCGACTGGCGCGTGAACACCTACCAGGTCAAGCTGGCGAAGGCGCAGGCGGCGGCGCGCGTAGAGATGCAGAAGGCCGCCGCGTTGGTCGTCGCCGCGCTGGTGAAGTACCGGAACCAGGAGAAAACGGCCCTGACGGCGCAGCAGTCGCTGACGTTCCTGGTCACGCGCGGGGACTTGGCGCGGGCCGCGCTCATTGACCCGTGGGGGCACTGGTACAACGTGAACCTGCACGGCAGCCGCGATTATGGCAGCTATTTCACCCTGAACAGCGCCGGTCCGGACGGCGTCTGGGGGACGGCTGACGACATCCTTGACGTGCCGGTCTATGCCCAGGGCGGGTTCCCCGGCGGCGGTGGGGGTGGCTTCCCCGGCGCGGGCGGCTTTGGGGGCGGTCGGTTCGGCGGCATGGCAGTTCCCGCGCCGAGGATGGTGGCGGCGGCCCCCATGCGTGCGGCAGGGAGGGCCACGCTGCCGAACGGGGTGGCACGGATATTCGCCTTGCAGAACAACAACTCGCTCTCGGTCGAACCCGCCGCGCCGTCCGCCGCGCCGCGCGTGCGTTCGTACTTCCCCGAGACGATGTACTGGAACCCGTCCCTGCTGACCGACGACGCGGGCCACGCCGCCGTCCGCCTGCCGATGGCCGACTCGATCACGACCTGGCGGCTCTCCATGTTCGCCGGGGGCCTGGCCGGGCAGATGGGCAGCGCGACCGCGCCGGTCCGAGTCTTCCAGGACTTCTTCGTAGATTTAGACCTGCCGGTCGCCCTGACCCAGCACGACAGCGTCGAGGTCCCCGTCACCGTCTACAACTATCTGCCCACGGCGCAGGACGTCACGCTGACACTCGCCCCGCAGCCCTGGTTCAGCCTGCGCGGGCCGCCCGTGCAGACGCTCTCCGTCGGGCCGGGCGAGGTCAAGGTCGTCTACTACCCGATTACCGTGGTGGCTTTAGGTCGCTTCGATTTCCTGGTGACGGCGCGCGGCACGACGCTTTCCGACGCCGTGCGGCGCACCATTGACGTCCTGCCCGACGGCAAGCGGTTTGACACCGCCCTCAACGGGCAGCTGGACGGGCCGGTCGAGAAAACCGTCACCCTCCCCGCCGGGTCCGTTGAGGGCGCGAGTCGGCTGTTCGTCAAGCTCTACCCCGGCGCCTTCAGCCAGGTCGTCGAGGGGCTGGACGGGATGCTGCAAATGCCTGGGGGCTGCTTCGAGCAGACCAGCTCGACCACCTACCCGGACGTGCTGGCCTTAGACTACATGAAGCAGACGAAAAAGATCAACCCCGCCCTCCAGATGAAGGCCGAGGGCTACATCAATGTCGGCTACCAAAGGCTCGTGACCTTCGAGTGCAAGGGCGGCGGCTTCTCGTGGTTCGGCAATGAGCCGGCCCACCAGGTCTTGACCGCCTACGGCCTCTTGGAGTTCTCGGACATGGCCCGCGTCCACAGCGTGGACCCCGCCGTCATCGCCCGGACGCAGCACTGGCTGGCCGGGAAGCAGCGCGAGGACGGGAGCTGGAACGAAACCAGTGGAGGCATCGCGGAGGGCATCATCAACCGGCAGACCGGCGCGCTGCGGACGACGGCCTATGTCGCCTGGGCCTTGGCCGAGAGCGGCTATGACGGTCCCGAGCTTGCGCGCGGCGTGGGCTATGTCAGGGCGCACCGAGCCGAGGCGAAAGACCCCTACACGCTGGCCGTCCTGCTGAACCTGCTGGCCCGCACCGACGCAAGCGGCGAGGCGACTGCCGAGGTCGCCACCCGGCTCATCGGCTTGGCGAAGACGACCGACAAGGCCGCCTACTGGGCGGGCGAAGGCGAAACCTTCACCGGCGCGTCGGGCGCGGGGGCCGACGGCGAGACGACCGGCCTGGCCGCCTACGGCCTGCTCCGCTGGGGCCGGAATGCGGCCTTCGTGGGCAAAGTCCTGACGCGGCTCGTCGGGAGCAAGGACAGCGCGGGGACGTGGGGGACGACGCAGGCGACGGTCTGGTCCCTCAAGTCCCTCTTGTATGCCTCGCGCAGTGCATCGGGCGGCGGGAGCGGAACCCTGACCGTCCTCGCCGGGGGCCAGGTCGTCAAGACGATTGCCGTCACCGAGGCCGACAGCGACGTCATGCGGCAGATAGACCTGACGCCCTCCCTGCTGCCCGGCGCGAACACCGTCCGCCTGGAATGGGTCGGGACCGGGGCACCCCTGTATCAGATCGCCGCCCGCTGGTATCTGCCCTGGCCGCGCGAGGACGTGAGGCCCGCCGCCGAGACCGGCCCGCTGACCATCGGAGTGGCTTATGACAAGACGACGCTGGCCTCCGACGACGTGGCGACCGTGACGGCGACGGTCAAGAACGTCACGGATAAAACGGCGGAGATGCCGCTGATTGACCTGGGCGTCCCGCCGGGCTTCACCGTCCAGCCCGAACAGTTAGAGGCCGCCGTGGCGTCGGGGGCCATCAGCAAGTACACGGTCGCCGCCCGCCAGATCATCGTCTACCTGGAAAAGCTGGCCCCCGGCCAGTCCGTGACACTGAACTACGGCCTGCGGGCGAAGTACCCGATCCACGCGCAGACGCCCGAGAGCAAGGCGTACCCGTACTACAACCCCGAGCGCGTCGCCGTCTCCGCCCCGCAGGCGATCACGGTGAGCCGGTGACGCGGCAGGTGACACGGAAAGCCGTCCGCTTCGGGGCCTCGGAGAGCGCCGCTTCGGAGAGCGCCGGGGGTGTGGAAACCCCCGGCAGAGAGGCGTCCTTCGGACGAGGATTAGAAGAGGAACAGGGGCCTTCTCCCAGCCCGAAGGGCGATTCCCTGCCGGGGGTTTCCACACCCCCGGCATTGTCCGTTGGCGTTATCCGAACAAGGCCCGTCGGAACGGATCGCAACAGCCGCGAACCCTTTTGATGCCCCCCAACGTATCAGCCACTATGGAAACCCGCAAACCTTCCGCCCCCACATCCGCGCCCGCGCAGGCCGCGCCCGGCCCCGTGCCCGGCTTCACCCGAGCCTTCACGCTGATCGAGCTGCTCGTCGTCATCGCCATCATCGCGATCCTCGCCGCGCTGCTCTTCCCCACCTTCGCCAAGGTGCGCGACAATGCCCGCCGGACCGCCTGTTCGTCCAACCTGCGGCAGATCAGCATGGCCCTGATGCAGTACGCCGACGACAACGGGGAACGCTACCCGGTCGGCAACATCGTCGCCCCATGGGGCTACTGGGGGCGCGGCTGGGCGGGCGAGGTCTATCCCTATGTCAACAGCGCCGAAGCCTTCCGCTGCCCCGACGACGGCACATTGCGGCCTTCCGTCTCGTTCAGCTTCAACGGCAACCTGGACGGACACCAGCGCGGTGGGGTATTGTCCGCCTCCACGGCCCCGTCTTCCACCGTCCTCCTCAACGAGTGCCAGGGGGTGACGGCGGACGTGCGCGACCCGAACGAGGGCAATTCGGGCGCGGGGCACGGCAACGACGGCGGGGCGGGGTTTATTGACTACAGCGGCCCGGATGCCCACTGGGTCACCGGCCCGATGGGGCAGCCGGCCTGGCGGGACGGCCTGAACGGCGGCGGCTACGGCTACCAGTGGCAGGGCCTCCACGCGGGCGGCTCGAACTTCGCGATGGAGGACGGCCATGTGAAGTGGCTGCGCCCCGAGCGCGTCTCGCCCGGCTTCGAGGCGGCGGTCGTCAACGGCGACCAGAACATGAACGGCACCTTCGGCAGCGGCGGCGTCGCGGCGGGGACCGGCTTCATGGGCCAGTCCCCCAAGAACTTCACGGCGACCTTCAGCCCGCTCTGACCTTCGCCCGTACTCAGGCCGCTCTCTGTTCCGAAAACGGCTCCACGGTCACGGCCCGCCCCGGACGCACGATGACCTGGACGCCCAGCGCGTCGGCGATCTTCTGCAAGGTCCCCAGTGACGGCATCCGTCCGCGCTCGATGCGCGAGAGCGTCTCCTGCGGGATACCGGCCCGCGCCCCGATTTCGTGCTGCGTCAGCCCCAAACGTTCGCGCGCCTCGCAGAGCGCGAGGCCCAGCCGCAGCGCGGTCAAGTCCTCCTCGTACAGTTCGGCGAAGGCCGGGTCTTGCATCTTCCCCGCCAGCAGATCGGCGGCGCGCGGCGACCTCCCGACCTTCGCCCGCACCCGCGCGGCCTGGGCCTCCTCCGTTTCTTCTTTGCTCCCGGTAGTCATGTGCATCACGATTCCAGTTCCCCGATCCTTTTCCTGGCTAAAGCCAGGTCGCGCGGCTTTGTCTTCTATCACATGTTGGGGAAAGAATTGCGGTCATGGGGCTGCAATCCACCCATCCAGGAGGATATCCAGGCCGCCGTCTAATAGTATACGGTCGGTTCGCTGGAAGTCAAAGAGTTCGCGCATGAGCGGGTCGTTAACCAAAGGCTCGTTGAAGGCCAGAACGGCTTCGTACAGGTATCGCAGATCGTCGGCTCTGATGGCGAAGCCTTGTTCCGTCTCTGAGAAATCTCGGCCCCTTCCCCAGCGCACGTCTTTGAGGCCGTCTAGGTACTCCGCTTTCAGGAACACAGGGTCGATGTTTGCGACAAGCGCCGACCGAACCTGAAGATCGGCTTCCGTGTCGCGGTAGTACGCCCCGAACTTTAGCATCTGGTACGTCCCCTTCTTCAAGTCGTCAGTGCGTCCTAATCCTGGCTTTGTCTTATTAGAGTCTATTTCGTCGCCCCATCCGTTGACGAGGTAGGTCAGGCGCTGGATACGTCCAATCCGCTGGGTCTTAGGGATGCTGTAGGCGTAATAAAGTTCAAGCCACGCCGACAGATAATCCAGAAAATTATCGGCCTCCGAGAAATAGGACACTGCTTCGGTAAAAGGCCAGTCAGGCCCTATTCCCGTGCCTAAAGGGATCATCATCTCTCGGTGTGGTATGAACAGGTAGAGCGGGCGGCTATGGGTTTCGTGATCCACGAGGGAATGCTGCCTGTATTCCGTTCTCTCCCCATCATTCCCTTCCGTATACATCGGCCGCTCGAGTTCGGCGGCGATGGGGAAGGTGACCAGCGGCGACGCTTTGATTTCAAACAAGACCAGCACGTCGGACCGGAATGCGATTGCATCGGTGTCGTGAGACTGCTTCTGAATTGTCGCAACGGATAAGGGGTTGTCAAGAGCCGCGCCGAGCAGTTTCAGGATGAGAACACTCGTAATGCCCGTGATCTCACCGATGTGGTGGCTGGATGGCTTGTGCTGGGCACCAGTCAGCCGTGACTCAAGCCCTTTGTCCAGACAGCATCGGGGACACTGCTTCAAAAAAGAGTAGTATTTCCGTGGCGAGGCTTGATCGCTCCGGCTACAATAGATCCAGCGGGCGTTGACAAGGCGGTCATGGAGATAAGCCATATTGCTGATGAGGTCAAAGACCGCCGCGCAAACAAGATTGAAGCGGCGGTCCTCTGTGACGCTCCGCATCAAAAACAGGTCGCTGGTCCATTTCTCGCTCCCGAGGCTCCGGCGGTAGCTTTGCATAAGCGTGGCCACCAATCGCGCCGCTTCTTTTGCGTTGATGTACTGAGTCGCCGAGAGGCTGACGTCCATCAGGCGCTCCAGTTCTCGAATTTTGTCCCGCGCCTGCGAGTCATCAAAGTCCGGAAAGCCAAGCATTAAGCCGTGCAAATTCATCAAGCCGCCTCCAGCATAAGGTCCAGCGTCAGGGTTTCAGGGATGGAATAGGATATACAAACTGGAGGTGGCGGCGAGCCACCGGCTCGCAGTGTTTCGATGGAGTGCATGAACACCCAGCGAACAGCAGGAACGCAGACAGCGTCGCCAAAGCCGTGCATCTGCTCAGTCTCCCCGCCGACTAGTCGGAAGTCCGGGGCAGAACTTGGTAGGCATACACCTTGAAGCCGTGCCGCTTCCACGCCGAGGATACGGCGTACCCGCACCGCGCCCCCCTCAGTCTCCACGATGTACTGTGCGGAGGAGCCACCTTTCGGCGTTCGCAGGCAACTCGCGAGGCTGTCAAAGCGCAGGTTGATGATCTGCTCCCGAACCCCCCTCCGGCGGAGGCGGCGCACGGCAGTCATGTGTCTGCGCTCCGGCGAACACATCAGGGTTTTCAGCTTCGGGCCGTGGTGTGTCTCCAAGTGGTGCCAGAAATACTCCATCTTAGTTTCATCCCACCAACGGGGGTCATCCGGTGGGAGCGTCTCTACGATGTCTTGGAGGCCGATATTGCGAACCGGAAGGGGCGGGAAGTCGAAAAACACCCAAGGCAAATGCGGATTCCGCTGATAGACTTCTCTCACCTTGTAGCGACGGATGTGAGCCATCGGAATGTTTTGGGGGCGGGGGAACCGGTCACGGCCCAGAACAGCGATGATGAAGACCCGATTACGGGTCTGCGGCAGGAAGTGACTGGCGTCTACCTGTACTAGATCAAAGCAGTAGCCGAGGTCAGCGATGCGGTGCAACAACTGGTCAATGGATTTCCCCTCGTGTAGCGAGAGAAGACCCGGTACGTTTTCCAGAAACAGAAACTCAGGCGCATTATCAAGCCGGTGCAGATCAGCAATCCGGTCTAGAAAACCCCAAACGACGCCGCTCTCATCCCCATTAATCCCTTCTCTGCCCCCTGCTTGACTCAGATCAATGCACGGGAAAGAGGCTGTGGCGACTTGAACAGGACCAACCCCAGAGACATCCAGCAAGCGAACATCTTCACCGCTGAGGGGTGTGTCGGGAAAGTTGGCGCGGTATGAAGCCGCCTTCTTCACGCTGTTGTCATTCGCCAGCACGACCCGCCAGCCGAGCGGACGCAGGGCCTCATGGATGAGGCCGATGCCGGAGAAAAACTCCACAACATTCAGCGGCTTCTTGTGGCGATACTGGCTAGCCGAGTCGAGGGTATGGTAGCCTCCCGGCTGCGTCAAGGGACTCATCGGCTGATTATACCGCAAGCGGCCACCCGCCGTCAGGTTTTGACCGCTGGCACAGCCAAAAACATGACGTTGGGCCGATATGAGGGCGTCCCAGCCCTGAAGGGCTGGGACGCCCCTCACCCCAGCAGCGGCGGGACTTCGGGCGAGATCGCCACTTCCAGCACGGTCGGCCCCGCCGCGGCCATCCCCGACTGCAAAGCTTCCATCAAATCCCCCGGCTGCTCCACGCGGCGGGCGTCGCAGCCGTAGCCCTTTGCCAGCGTGACGATGTCCAGACCCGGCAGGTCCAGGCCGGGGATGCCGGTCGTCTTCTCCTCCTCGGCGAACGACTTCAGGATGGCGTACTCGCGGTTGTCGGGCACGATAACGAGTATCGGTAGCCGGTGCTGGGCGGCGGTGTAGAGCGCCTGGATGGAGTACTGGAAGGAGCCGTCGCCGATGACCGCGACCACGGGCCGGTTCCGGCCCGTTTGCCGCTCGGCCAGGGCGATACCGACCGAAGCGGGCAGGCCGAAGCCCAGCCCGCCGCTCGCCATGCTGTAATAGGAATTGGGCTTTGTCGCGGGCAGACGCATGTGCATCGGCTTCATGTTGGAGGGGGACTCCTGCACCAGAACCGCACCCTCGGGCCTGGCCCCGGCCAGGGCGTGGAACAGGAAGTCGGCGGTCATCGGGGTCGTCTGCTCGGGGGCTGACTGGGCCGGGCGCGGGGTCGGCAGGGGCCGGTCCGAGGCCGTGACCGCGTCGGCCAGCATCGCGCAGGCCAGGGCAGCGTCGCCCAAAATGGCGTCGCCGACCGGAGCGCGGGCGGCCTCGTTCGGGTCGTCGGTGAAATGGATCAGCCGCGTCCCGCTGGGCAGGAACTCGCCCGGCACATAGGGGTAGTAGCGGAACACGGGGGCACCGACGACCAGGACGACGTCATGGCCCTTCAGCTTCTCCCCCAGCGGCCCGATGGCGAAGGGCAGGGTGCCCATGAACTGCGGGTGGTCCTCGGGGAACCCGGCCCGTTCGGCGGCGGGCGGCGAGTAGACCGGCGCGCGCAGCTTCTCGGCCAGCGTGACTGCCGCCTCCCAGCCGCCGCTGCGGTCCACGCCCGGCCCGAAGACGAGGGCCGGGTTCCGAGCGCCCGACAGCAGGGCGGCGGCGTCTTTCAAGGCGTCCGGGTCGGGCGCGGTCCGGCGGCTGACCGTGCGGACGGCGGTTTCTCGCTCAATGGGCTTCTCCCAGTCGTCCATCGGCAGCGACAAAAAGACCGGCCCCATCGGCGGCTGGAGGGCGGCGGCATACGCGCGCATCAGCGCGCCGGGCGCGTCCTCGGCGCGGGCCGTCTCGTAGCTCCACTTGACATACGGCTTCGGCAGCTCGGTCGCGTCGATGTTCGTCAGCCACGGCTCCAGCAGCAGCATCTCGCGCGTCTGCTGGCCCGCCGTGACGATCAAAGGCGTCTTGTTGTGCCACGCCCCGATCAAGGCCCCCATGGCGTTGCCGACGCCCGGCGCGGTGTGCAGGTTGACGAGGGCGGGCCGGCCCGTCGCCTGCGCGTAGCCGTCGGCCATCGCCAAAACGCTGGCTTCCTGCAAGCCCAGCACATAGGTGAAGTCGGCGGGGAAGTCCTGGAGGAACGTCTCCTCGGTCGAGCCGGGGTTGCCGAAGATGGTGGTCAGGCCCAGGGCGCGCAGCAGCCGGTAGGTTTCGTCGCGGACGGTGGTCATGGTGCTTGTCCTTCGTCGTCAGGGTAGTGCCGAAATGCTCTCGGGCGGCGAAGGCCGCCCCGCTGCCGTTGTACCCAGATTTCGCGACGAGGGATGAGACGCACGACCTTCGGCCCACATTCCCGCCCGCCCCGTGTAGGGGCGCGATTCATCGCGCCCTCCTTTTTGTCCTGTCCCTGGCCGCGCCCGCAGTGGAGGTGGAGGGAAAGGAGGCGAGGGGAAAGAGGGAAGGCGCGGCAGGCAGGACAATCCCTCGGGGCCGTTGAACAGCCTTCCCATGAACAGCCTCTACTACGGAGACAACCTGGAAGTCCTGCGGAAATACATCAAGGACGAAACGGTAGACCTCGTTTACATCGATCCCCTTTCAACTCCAAGCGCAACTACAATCAGATCTACAACAACGTCGGGACGGAGGACCGGGCGCAGGCGCAGGCGTTCGTGGACACCTGGACCTGGGACGACCACGCCGTCGAGGGTTTCTCGCAAATCCTTTCCAATGACGGGGCGCGGCTCACGGCACAGACGATTGAACTCATCAAGGGCCTGCACGCCGTCCTGGGCAAAGGGAGCCTGCTGGCCTATCTCGTGAGTATGACTCTGTGCATCGCAGAGATTCACCGCGTCCTGAAGCCCACCGGCTCCTTCTATCTGCACTGCGACCCGACGGCGAGCCATTACCTAAAACTCGTGCTGGACACGGTGTTTGTCACGCAGGGTGGGGATTACCGGAATGAGATCGTTTGGAAGCGCGCCGACGCCCACAATGACGCCAAGCGGCAATTCGGCTACATCAGCGACCGCGTTTTCTTCTACACGAAGGGAAGCGCCTACACCTTCCACAAGCAGCACGACGGCTTTCAAGCGAAGACCTTGGAAGACTGGTATCAGTACGTCGAGCTGCCCGACGGCACCACGCGCCGCATGAGCAGGTCGGAAAAAGACACGCAGGTCGTCCCGGAAGGCGCGCGGCGCTTCAACACGGATAACCTACGCAGCCCCAACCCGCGCCCGAATCTGACCTATGACTACAAAGGCTTCAAGCCGCATCATAACGGCTGGGCCGTCTCGCGCGAAAAGATGGAAGAGTTGGACGCGCAGGGGCTTCTGCTGTTTCCCGCGACTCCCGGCGGGCGCATCATGCGGAAGAAGTACCTGGACGAGAGTTCGGGGGCGGTCGCGGGCGATGTGTGGGGGGACATCAGCCAACTGCGCGGCGCGACGGCGGAAAAGCTGGGCTACCCGACGCAGAAGCCGGAGGCGCTCCTGGAGCGCATCATCCGCGCCAGCACCAACGAGGGGGACACCGTGCTGGACGCCTACTGCGGCTGCGGGACCACCATCGCCGTCGCCCAGAAATTGGGCCGCCCCTGGATCGGCATGGACATCACCTACCAGTCCATTTCGGTCATCCTCCGACGCCTGGAAGCGCAGTTCGGGAAGGCCGCTTTGGAGAGCGTCACCCTCAGCGGCATCCCGCGCGACATGGCCTCCGCCGTCGCCCTCGCCAACAAGAAGGACGACCGGGTCCGCAAAGAGTTCGAGAAGTGGGCCATCCTGACCTACAGCAACAACCGCGCCATCATCAACCAGAAGAAGGGCGCGGACGCCGGGGTGGACGGGGTGGCCTACTTCCAGACGGGGTACGAGGACAACGCCAAGATCATCTTCCAGGTCAAGTCGGGCGGCGTCGGGCGCGGCGACATCGCCAAGCTGCACGGCGACATGCGGCGCGAAGGCGCGGCCCTGGCGGTCTTCCTCACCTTGGAGCAGCCCACCGCCCCCATGAAGGCGGAAGCCAAAGGCGTCGGCACCTACTATCACGACCTGATGGGCCGCAACTACGACAAAATCCAGATCGTGACCGTCCAGGAGATCGTCGAGCGGGGGGAGCGCCTGGAGATCCCCATGAGCCTGGAAGTCCTGAAAAAAGCGCAGGCGGTCACGCCGCAGGAGGAGCACCCGCAGCTTTTTTCCGCTGAAGGCTGATGCTGTCTGCTTTGAGTTAGAGTTCTACCTTCTTCTTGAGGGAGGATGAAGCAAGTGAGCCTAATGCGCTCCCGATCTTCCGAGGGAGCCACCAAACCTCTACGTTAGAGTGATCGCGGCAGCGTTTTTTCAGGCTACTGTAAACCTCAATACGCTCCGCAATACTATATTGGGGGCTTTTGATTATCTCTTCGCAAGCATCTTCCATGATCGACGTTCCGATGTCCTTGATGGATCGGATGTGGTTTTCCAACAACTCTTGTAGTGGGACAACGGCTAGGATGTTTCTACTGTGTCCTAGCCCGAACACAGCCGCCTCTGCTGTGTCCGTGTCACCACCCTTTGCTGCCTCGATTAGCAACAGCACCCCATCATCGCCCATCTCCGCTAGTAGCCTAACCTGGTAGAATGGATGAGTCTGAGGAGGCTTATCCGATGTCCGCGAAGAAATATCATGTGTCTCTGGCCGAGGCCGAGCGCGCCGAGCTTCTGCGCCTGAGCAAGTCCCAGCGCCACTCCGAGCGCGAGCGCAAACGCGCCCGCATCCTGTTGCTGGCCGACGAAGCCAAAGAAGGCGGCGCGGACAAAGATGCCGCCATCGCCCAGCAGGTCAAGGTCGCCCCGCTCACCGTCACCCGCGTCCGTCAACGCTTCTCCGAGCGCGGCCTGCACAAAGGTCTGGCCCATAAAGAACAAGAAACGCGCAAAGCCCGCGTCCTCGACGGAGAAGCCGAAGCCTTTCTGGTCGCCACCACATGCAGTACGCCGCCCGAGGGCCACAAGCGCTGGAGCCTGCGCCTGCTGAGGGACGCGCTCATCGAGCAGCAGATCGTGGACGCCATCGGCAAAGAGACCGTGCGCCAGGCGCTAAAAAAAATGAACTCAAGCCGTGGCTAAAGAAATGCTGGTGCATCCCGCCCGAGCAGAATGCCGAGTTCGTCTTCCGCATGGAAGATGTGCTCTCGGTCTACCAGAGGCCGCAGGACGAGAAGCGTCCCCTGGTCTGTCTGGACGAGGCCAGCAAGCAGCTCTTGTCTGACGCGCGGCCTGCGCTCCCGATGACGGCGGGGCAGCCCGCCCGCCAGGACAGCGAATATGTGCGGAACGGGACGGCCAGTTTGTTCATGGTCTCTGAGCCGCTGGCGGGCAAGCGGCACGTCCATGTGACCGCCCAGCGCACCTGCCAGGACTTCGCCCGCGTCATCCTGCATCTGGTGGATGTGCTGCATCCTGACGCGGAGAAGATCGTTCTGGTCATGGACAACCTGAACACGCATACGCCCGCCAGCTTATACCGCGCCTTTCTGCCTGCGGAGGCCAAGCGGCTGGCCGACAGACTTGAGGTGCATTACACGCCCAAGCACGGCTCGTGGCTGAACATGGCCGAGATCGAGTTGTCCGTCTTGGCGCGGCAGTGTTTGTCTGAGCGCTTGGGCGACCAAGAGAACCTGCAAAGGCAAGTGGCGGCTTGGCAAGGTAGGCGCAACGCGAGTGCCGCCAAGATTGACTGGCGGTTCACGACGGAAGACGCCCGCATCAAACTGAAGCGGCTCTACCCCACTATCCTACCAGGTTAGACTACTAGTGCAGCGGCGGCATAGATACTTATGGCTCTGTCACCTCCTATCTTTGCGACAAGTGGGACGATTGCTCTTGTGTCACCGATCCACCCAAGTACCTCTGCTGCGCTTGTGCATATATCCGTGTCGGGATTATCTAAGGCCGCAAGTAAAGGCTCTACCGCAGGCCCCCCTATGTCGGCTAACTTGCGCTTCACTGTCCGTGCGTCGGAAAATATTTTACTGTCCAAATGCTTGATGGCTTCAAGCAAGTCCATCTGCGCTTCAGGTTTCGGAGAAATCCACTTCGTAAAACCAGTCCAGCTAGCTACCATCTTGTCAAAAATGGTATCCAGAGTAACCCCGTTATAGACCAGAAGCCTGCTGACGTTGAAGGCAGCTAGGAAACACTCGAAAACAAAATTAGCACCGTTCGGAAACCCCTTCAAGCGGTACGTGACAAGCGCTGCAAAAACATACCACGAGATGAACCCCAAGTAGAATAGGTTAGTTACCGTCCTCCAAATGAGGTAGCCGGTTCCAGATTTTGTCAATACGGTCTTCAACCGCCCTTGCGCCTCTGCGGATTTTTGTAGGATAATCCCACCTAAGATAGCGCCAAGGGTAGCGACAATCAATACGCCAGCCAGTGTGGAAATGAAGAAGTTGTTTATCATAATGAAATCAGCCCATACCTTTCTGATGTCATTAGTATAGCATAAACCATATCAGTCAGGCGGAATCTGATCCGATTTTGCATGGGTCAGGATACAGGCTTTGAGACACACTCCGACGTTAGAACATCAACCCCTTGTAGATACGCGACGCGCATTCACCAGGTACAATTCACCGGTGGATACCGACCAACCGTGGCTCTTCTGGCCCTTGACCTCTGACTCGCGCCGTGTGCCCATCCAGGTGGTACTCGTCAAGTTCTTCGGCACGCACGCCGAGTACGACAAGATTGACGCCCTGACGGTTGGCATGCCGCAGCCGAAGTCTGGAACGGAGCGGGCAAAGCCGCAGGCGGAAGAGGAGGAGGAAGATTTATGAGCATCAAACCGATCAGGTCCGACGCGGACTACGACGCTGCGCTTGAGGAAATCGAGCGCCTATTCGCCTCGGAGCCTGGCACGGAGGATGCGGACCGCCTCGAAGTCTTGCTGGTTCTCGCGCAGGACTATCAGGGGCGACGCTTTCCCGTTGGGCCGCCCGACATGCAATCGGCCATCATGTACGAGCTGGACAAGCGCGGCCTCGCGCGCGGGGCGATGACCACTCGTGAGGGTGTGGAAATGCACGCCGTCGGCGATACCCGCCAGGGCGTGCAGACTTCCGTTGTCAACGTCGGCAGTGTTGAAACGGGGCGGAAAACGGGGGCCGCTCAACGGTCCAGGACATGACTTTGAAGGGAGAGGTGGATTGCGTCTTTTTCTTCCTCCGTGAGCGTCGCCTGAAAAGCCCTGATGCCATCCAAGTAGGACGGCCCGCCTTCCACCCATCGCGACTTAATGCCGACCTTGTCCCGTTGAATCTTCGCGTCTGCCGCGCGCGGCCGTGCCGTCTTCTTTCCACATCGCTGACAGCCGCCTAGGCTTTTGTGTAATGCCATTGAACTCTCCTGCCCCCATGTTACCATAATCTCATCCGTTCGTTCAGAGCGCAACGGGTTTGAAGCCGTGGCAAGACCTGCGCCCTCATAGTCACGTCCGGCCCATTCCGCAGGTACAATGTTCTCATGGACACCGATCGACCCCTGGCTCTTCTGGCCCTCGACCCCTGGCTCGCGCCGTATGCCTATCAGCTCCGGCAGCGGCAGGCGCACTACGGACGGCTGCGCGCGGCCATTGACGGCACGGGGGGCCTGCTGGGGCCGATCAGTGCGGGGCACCACTTCTTCGGGTTCACGCGCGGCGAACAAGACGGAAAAGCGGGCGTGTGGTATCGGGAGTGGGCACCGGGGGCGGACGCGGTCTCTTTGACCGGGGACTTCAACGGGTGGGACCGCGACAGCCACCCGCTGGCCCGCGACCCGTGGGGCGTCTGGGAGCGGTTCTTCCCGGACGACGCTGTGGGCGGGGCACTGGCGCACGGGGGTCGGGTCAAGGCGCATGTCGTGGGGGGCGGGGTCTGGCGGGACCGCATCCCCGCCTACGCCCGGCGCGTGGTGCAGGAGGGGGAGGGCGGGGAGTTCAACGCCGTCGTCTGGCTGCCGCCGCCGTTCGAGTTCCAGAACGCGGTCCCCGAGACGAAGGGCGGGCTGCGGATCTACGAGGCGCACGTCGGCATGGCGCGCGAGGAGGGGCGGGTCGGGACGTTCGCGGAGTTCGCGCGGGACGTTTTGCCGCGCATCGCCGGGCTGGGGTACAACGCCGTGCAGCTCATGGCGGTCATGGAACACCCCTACTACGGCTCCTTCGGCTACCACGTTTCGTCGTTCTTCGCCGTCTCCTCGCGCTTCGGGACGCCGGAAGATTTGAAGCAGTTGATAGACGCCGCCCACGGGCTGGGCCTGCGCGTCCTGCTCGACATCGTGCATTCCCACGCGGTCAAGAACGTCCTGGAAGGGCTGAACCGCTTCGACGGCACGGATTTCCAGTACTTCCACGCCGGGGCGCGCGGCCTGCACCCGGCCTGGGACTCTTTGACTTTCGATTATGCCAAGTACGAAGTCCAGCGATTTTTGCTCAGTAACGTCCGTTTCTGGCTGGAAGAGTTCCAGTTTGACGGCCTGCGCTTCGACGGCGTGACGTCCATGCTCTACCACGACCACGGGCTGAACCGGGTCTTCACCAGCTACGAAGACTACTTCGGTGGGAATGTGGACGGGGATGCCGTCGCCTACTTGCAGGCCGCGAACGACCTGGCCCGCGCCGTCCGCCCGGCCGTCGTGACCATCGCCGAGGACGTTTCCGGGATGCCGGGCGCGGCCCGCCCCGTGGCGGAGGGCGGCCTGGGCTTCGACTACCGCCTGGCGATGGGCGTCCCGGACTACTGGACCAAGCTGATCAAGGAGACGCCCGACGAGGGCTGGCCGCTGGGCGCGGTCTACCACGAACTCTTGGACCGACGGCCCGGCGAGAAGCGCGTCGGCTACGTCGAGAGCCACGACCAGTCTTTGGTGGGGGACCAGACCCTTGCCTTCCGGCTGATGGGCCAGGAGATGTACTGGAACATGGGCGTGGAGAGCGAGAGCGTCGTCGTCGAGCGCGGCCTCGCCCTGCTGAAGCTGATCCGGCTGCTGACCTTCAGCCTGGCCGGGGAAGCGTGGCTGTCCTTCATCGGCAACGAGTTCGGCCACCCCGAGTGGGTGGACTTCCCGCGCGAGGGCAACGGGTTCTCCTACCACTATGCCCGGCGTCAGTGGTCGCTGGCCGAAGACCCGCGCCTGCGCTACCACTTCCTGAACGATTTCGACCGGGCGATGCTGGCCCTAGACACCGAGTTTGGCCTGCTGCCGGACGCCCTGATCGAACAACTGGCCCTGCACGAAGACACGCGGCAGCTCGTCTACCGGCGCGGGCCGCTTGTCTTCGCCTTCAACTTCCATCCCACGCAGTCCTACGCCAGCCTGCGTATCCCCGTGCCCGACGATGCCGACTACCGCGTGGTCCTGGACACCGACGCCGCCCCGCTGGGCGGGTGGGGGCGCGTCGCCGAGGGCACGGTGTACCCGGTCCAGCCCGTCCCGATGTACGGGCGCGGGCGGAGCGTCCAGATCTATCTGCCCTCCCGGAGCGCGCAGGTGCTCGCGCCGGTCGGATAGGGAGAGGGGAGGCGAGGCAGCAGGATAGGACGAGCGGATAAGACGAGTGATTGAAATCACTCGCTACGGCAAAATTTGTCCAGGGGACAAGGGGAACCAAATGATGCCGGTTGTCCGCCGGTCCCCCTCTTCTGTCTTTATTATCTTCTGTCCCCTGGACAGGTCCCAATCAGCGAGTGATTTCAATCACTCGTCCTATCCGCTTGCCCCATCCCGCGCCCATTCTCGCGCTCCCGTCCCGCCGCAGAAGGAAATCCCCCCGCCCGCCGCGAACAACCGGCCCAGAGGTCCCTCATGAAAACACCGATCGCCCTGCTCCTCCTGGTCGCGGCGGCGGGCCTGGAGGCGGGCGGGGACGCACTCGTCCGGGGGGGATTGTTCGGCCCGACCCCCCTGCGCCGCGCCCTGCTGCTGGCGCTGGGCGCGCTGGTCCTGTTCGCCTACGGCTGCTTCGTCAACCTGCCGCGCTGGGACTTCGGGCGGCTGCTCGGGGTCTACGTTGCCGCGTTCTTCGTCGTCGCCCAGATCATCAACTGGGCCGGCTTCGGCCAGAAGCCGACCCTGCCGATCCTCGTCGGCGGCGGCCTCATCGTCGGCGGCGGGCTGGTCATCACGCTCTGGAGGGCCTAGTTGCAGAAACCATCCCATGCGGAGCGTCACGCGGGGAACCCGGTCCTCCCCGGCTGGTGTGCCGACCCAGAATTGCACATCTTTGAGGGCCGCTACTACCTCTACCCGACCTACTCGGCGGAGTACGAGAAGCAAACCTTCTTTGAGGCTTTCTCGTCTGCGGACCTGACTGATTGGCGCAGCGAAGGCCGGATACTGGACTTCGCCGACGTGCCGTGGAGTACGAACCGGGCCGCCTGGGCACCGTCCGCCATCGAGCGAGGCGGGCGGTACTTCTTCTACTTCTCGGCGGGCGACGGCGCGGGCCTGGGCGTCGCCGTCGCCGACCGCCCCGCCGGCCCGTTCCGCGATGCCCTGGGCAAGCCGCTGGTGGCCGACTACCCGCACGGCGCGCAGCCGATTGACGCCCACGCCTTCCTGGATGACGACGGGCAGGCGTACCTCTACTTCGGCGGGTGGAGACACGCCGTGGTCGCCCGTTTGAACGAGGACATGGTCTCGCTGGACGGCGGGTTTATGGAGATCACGCCCGATAACTACGTCGAAGGGCCGTTCATGCTCAAACGGCAGGGCGTCTACTACTTCATGTGGTCGGAAGGCGGCTGGACCGATTCGAGCTACGCCGTCGCCTATGCCAGAGCGTCCTCGCCGCTCGGCCCGTTCACCCGCGTGGGTCGCATCCTGGAGAACGACCCTGCCGTCGGCCTGGGCGCGGGGCACCATTCGGCGCTCTGTTACCCCGGCAGCGACGACTGGTACATCGCCTACCACCGCCGCCCGCTTGAGGAGACGAACGGCCACCACCGGGTGGTCTGCATCGACCGGATGCATTTCGACGACGCGGGCGACATCCTGCCGGTCGTCCTGACCCATGAGGGGGTCACGGCCCGGCCTCTGCCCGGCGCTTGACCCGCCGGGAGCCTGACACGCTTCTACCCGACATAGGCCGCCGTTTTATGACAAGCACACAGGAGAAAACACCATGATCGTCGCGACCACGCCCGACATCGCCGGGCAGCGCATCGAGCGGACTCTGGGACAGGCGTTCGGCGTCGTCGTCCGCAGCCGGGGCATCGGCGGCAACCTGATGGCGGGGCTGCGCTCGCTGGCCGGGGGCGAGATCACCGAATACACGGAGATGCTGGAAGAGGCGCGGCGGCACGCCCTGGACCGGATGGTCCGGAATGCGACCGAGATGGGCGCGAACGCCGTCGTCGCCATGCGCTTCGACTCGTCCGAGATCGGGGACACCATGAGCGAGATCGTCGCCTATGGCACGGCCGTCGTCACCGCCCCGGCGGTCTGACCGGGAGGAAGGTCCATGCTCCGCCGGATAGTGCTGATCGCCGGCGGCCTGCTCCTCCTGGCCGCCCTGGTCCTGTTCACCCGCCCGCCGCTGATCGGGATCGCTCTGTATCTCGCCTTCTACGGCGTCCTCGTTGTCGGCGGCATTCTGTTCGAGCGGAGCGCCTACCGGCCCCACGTCCAGCGCACGCGGCCAGGCTGGCAGCGCACCGACGAGCGGTTCACGGACCCGGTTTACGGCGTACTGACCGAGGTCTGGTTTAACCCGGAAACCGGGGAACGCGATTACCGTCCCGTCTGAACATGGCTTCTGGATATCGCTCAACCAGAGCCATTTGGGTACAATCACGACTATGAACACCAATAAGATTAATGCCCAGGATTGGGACACCGTCGCGCCGCACTTCGCGGCGCTCGCCGACGAAGACCTGACGGCCCAAGGCGTCGGCGACTGGCTGCTGCGGTGGAGCGAGGTCGAGAAGGAACTCGGCGAGGCCGGGGCGCGGGCCGGGCGGGCGAAGTCCGAGAACACGGCGGACCAGGAGGCCGAAACCGCCTACCTGCACTTCGTCCAGGACATCATCCCCAAGTGGACAGTGGCCGCCCAGGCGCTGAAGACCAAGCTGCTGGCCGTGCCCGGCTACGAGCCTGACACCGAACACAGGCAGTTCCTGCGCCGGCTGCGCTCCGACGCCGACCTGTTCCGGGCGGAGAACGTCCCCCTCCAGGCCCAGCTCCAGACACTCGCCAACGAGTACAACAAGCTGACCGGGTCCATGACGGCCACCGTGAACGGCGAGGAGATGACCTTGCCGCAGGTGGAGGGTCTGCTGCTCGACACGGACCGTGGCGTCCGCGAGGCCGCCTGGCGGGCGGTGCAGGAGCGGTGGCTTGCGGCCAGGGAGCCGCTGGACGCCCTGTACCTGAAGATGCTGCCGCTGCGGCGGGAGCTTGCCAAAAACGCCGGGCTGCCCGACTACCGCGCCTACATGTGGCGGGCGATGAAGCGGTTCGACTACACGCCCGAAGACAGCCTGGCCTTCGGGGACGCCATCGAGGCCGAGGTCGTCCCGCTGGCGAAGCGGCTGCTGGAGTCGCGCCGCCGGACTTTGGGCGTGGACGCGCTGCGGCCCTGGGACCTTGCCGCCGACCCCGAGAACCGTGCCCCGCTCCGGCCCTTCGCCGACGTCGCCGAACTCGAAGAGGGGACCGCGCGCATCTTCGCCAACGTGGACCCCGCCCTCGGCGCGGACTTTGAAAAGTTCCGCCAGGGGTTCCTGGACCTCGGCTCGCGCAAGGGCAAAGCGCCGGGCGGCTACTGCTCGTTCTTCCCCAAGACCGGCCTCCCCTACATCTTCATGAACGCCGTCGGGACGGAAGGCGACGTCCGCACCATGCTCCACGAGGGCGGCCACGCCTTCCACGGGCTGGCCTCAAGCGCCACCCAGCCCCTGCTGTGGAACCGGGGTGCGCCGATGGAGTTCAACGAGGTCGCCTCCATGGCGATGGAATTGCTGGCCCTGCCGTATTTGGAGAAAGAGCAGGGCGGGTTCTACACGTCGGAAGAAGCCGCCCGCGCCCGGCAGGAGCAGCTCGAGCGCATCGTCATGTTCCTGCCCTACATGGCGGTCGTGGACGGCTTCCAGCACTGGGTCTACAGCGAAGCGCCGGACGACGTGACGGCTAAAGACCTGGACGCGCGCTGGGACCTGCTCTGGACCCGCTTCATGGGCGGGACGGACTGGGCGGGCCTTGAAGCCGAGCGGCAGACGGGCTGGCACCGCAAGCTGCACATCTTCACGGTCCCGTTCTACTACGTCGAGTACGGCCTGGCCCAGCTCGGCGCGTTGCAGGTCTGGCGCAACGCCCTCGCCGACCAGGCGGACGCCGTGCGCCGCTACCGGTCTGCCCTGGCCCTGGGCAACACGCGCCCCCTGCCGGACCTCTACGCCGAGGCCGGCGCGCGCCTGGCCTTCGACCGCGAGACGGTGGGCGAACTGGCGCGACTGGTGGAGTCGCACCTAGAGGCGTAACGTGAAGCTCCTCGTCGCCACCGGGTTGGTCCTTGGTTTCGCTTACGAGTTCGGTATGACCTGGTATGCGACCCAGGCTCCACAAGTGCGCGACAGGCCACACTTCGGGCTGGACGTTTTCATCTTGTATGGGCTGGTTGGTGCGTTCTGGGGCTGCCTACTGGCTGCGGCTGTCGGCGCTGGGTATCGCAAGCTGAGGGAGCGGCACAAGGTCAACGTAGCCGAGTTGATACGGCAGGCAGATAAGATTCCAGCAGGAGATCAAGGAGTTTGGCCCCCTCCGCCGATTGACAGGGCTGCGGACAAGAGGAACCCGCGATGACAATCACACAGCACCCCACGGCGCGGCAGCTCCTTGCTATGCCGGAAGCGGAGCGGGGCCGCATCCTCGCGGCAGCCGCCGCCCATGCCGCGCCGCTGTATGAGGCCGACCTTGTCCTGCCGCCGGAGCAGCGCGAGCTGACCGCCCTGTCGGCGATAGAGGACGATATTCATGACTACCACCGTGAGGGTGTCATGGACAGAGACGAGTGATTAAAATCACTCGCTCCGGTCGGACCTGTCCAGGGGACAGAAGAGGGATGAAATAGAAGAGGGGAGGGGATGAAGTTAGGGTAGCCTCACCCTGTTTCCGCGTCCCCTGGACGCTTCCTATCGCAGCGAGTGATTTCAATCACTCGTCCAATCCTGTCCGATCCTCCAATCCTTCGCCTCGGCTCTCTGACGCCGCCGGACCTTACGCCCATGACCCTGCGCCACATCCCCGCCGCGCTCGTCGCCTCGCGCCTCCTCGCCGGGCCTGTCCTGCTGTGGGCGGCTTTGGCCGGAACGGGCCGGTTCTGGCTGGTCGGCATCCTCGTGTACGTCTTCCTGTCGGACGTCTTCGACGGCGTGATCGCGCGGCGGCTCCGGGTGGTGACGGCCCGGTTGCGGGTGGCTGATAGCTGGGCGGACACCCTCTTTTACGCCTGCGTCGCCTTGGCCGTCTGGGGTTTGCACCGCGCCCTGCTCGCGCCGTTCCTCGTTCCACTGCTGATCGTCCTTGGGCTAATGGGCGTCAACTGGGGCGCTGCAATGCTCAGGTTCCATCGCGCTCTGAGCTTTCACGCCTACTCCTCGAAACTCTGGGGCCTGTCGCTGTTCGCGGCGAGCGTCGCCCTGCTCGGCTTCTCCTATGCCGGGTGGTTTCTGTGGGCGGCGGTCGCGGTCGGCATCGCCGGGCACCTGGAAGGCTTCGCGATGACCCTGATCCTGCCCAATTGGGCGCACGACGTTTCCGGCATCCCCGAGGCGCTGCGCCTTCGGGCGGCGCGGGGCCTGCTGCCTTAATCCCGCGCGTTTTCAGGTAGAATTGCTGACAATTCAGGGGCAATCCGGGGGCAGAGGGGGAAGCGATGAGAATCACCGTCACACTGGCGCGTCAGTTCGGCTGCGGCGGCTCGTACCTGGGCCAGCACGTCGCCGACGCCTTGCAGGTCCGGTGCCTGGACCGGGAGATCGTCAGCCACGCCGCCCGCGACCTCGCCGTGGATGAGGCCGAGATGGCCGCCCGTGAGGAGCGCGGGACGCCCTTCTGGGAGCGGATGCTGCGCGGCATCACCGCCTCCCCGCCCGAGGCTTTGTACCACGCCCCGGCCGTCCTGTCGGTTTCGGACCGGGAGATCTTCGAGGCCGAAACCGGGGTGATGAAGACGATCGCGGCCCGCGAGGACTGCGTGATCGTCGGGCGCATCGCCGCTCACGTCCTGCCGAAACATCCGGGCATGGTCAACGTCTTTTTGCACGCCCCGCTCTCCTTCCGCGTCCCGCGCGTGATGGAGTATTATGGGGCTGCCGATGAGGCGGCTGCCCGCGCCATGATCGCCCAGTCGGACGGCACGCGCGAGCGGTTCATCCGCCAGATGCTCGGGCGGGAGGAGGACGACGCCCGGAGCTATCACCTGTGTTTGGACACGAGTTCGCTGCCGCTGTCCGAAATCGCCGACCTGCTGACCGACTTCGTCCGGCGGCGGACGGCGGAGGCCTGACATGACGCCGATCCCCATCCTGGACACGCCCCGCCTGCGCCTGCGGCCCCTGCGGCTCGCGGACGCGCCGCGCATCCAGGAGCTTTTCCCACAGTGGGATGTATTGGAGTTCATGGCGGCGGCGATCCCGTGGCCCTATCCCGAGGACGGTGCGCGTCAGTTCATTGAGAGTGTCCTGCCGAAGATTGAGGCGGGCACGCAGTACGATTGGGCGATCACGCTGAAGGCCGCCGGGGACGACCTGCTGATCGGGTCCATCGGCCTGTACCCCGAGGGGGCGGACAATCGAGGCTTCTGGCTCGGCAGAGGGTATCATCGTCAGGGGCTGATGACGGAGGCGATGGCCGCCGTCAATGACTTCGCCTTTGAGGTGCTTGGGATGCCGCACCTGACGCTGAACAACGCCGAGCCTAACCAGGGGTCGCACCGGCTGAAGGAAATTTCCGGGGCGAAGATCATCGCGGTCAACGACGACGTGCCTTATGTCGGAGGCCGGTTCCGGCAGGTCCAGTGGCGTCTGACGCGCGAGGATTGGGAGAGCCACCGGGGCGCGCTTTGAGCCATCGGCGTCGGGCCAGGGTTGTGGCAGATGGCTGCCCAGCGCGGGAGCAGTCCGGTCCATCGGTCCCGGCCCCAGGGTTCCCGGCCATGAATGGCCGGTCTACTCTTGCATGAAAGTCGCTCCGCGACTGGGGATGGGGCGCGGCAAAACCAAGGAGGGCGCGGTAAGCGGTGCCCCCACGCCCCGACTGTTCCTCAACCGCAGAGCGGTTTTCACTCAGGAGTAGCCCGGCCATTCATGGCCGGGACGCATGCCCCGGTGCCAATCAAACAGCCCATGAACACACCACCCCCAGTGCGACTCGCCATGTGGTCCGGCCCGCGCAACATCTCCACGGCGATGATGCGCTCCTGGGGCGGGCGGCCCGACACGTTCGTCTGCGACGAGCCGCTCTACGCCCACTACTTGCAGGCGACGGAACGCGACCACCCCGGAGCCGAGGAAGTCATCGCGGCGGGCGAGACCGACTGGCGCAGTGTGACCGACTGGCTGACCGGGCCGGTGCCCGAGGGCAGGAGCATTTTCTACCAGAAGCACATGACCCACCACCTGCTGCCGGACATGGGCCGGGAGTGGCTGGCCGGCCTGGCGCATTGCTTCCTGATCCGCGAGCCGGGCGAGGTCATCACGTCGTACATCAAGAAGAGCCACGACCCGACCGTGGAGGATTTGGGCTTCACGCAGCAGGCGGAGATCTTCGACTGGGTGCGGCAGCAGACCGGCGCGACGCCGCCCGTCCTGGACGCCCGCGACGTGCTGGACGCCCCGGCGTTCACGCTGCGTCGTCTGTGCGAAACTTTGGGCATCGCGTTCCTGCCCGACGCCATGCTGTCCTGGGAACCGGGCCTGCGCGCGACGGACGGCGTGTGGGCGAAGCACTGGTATCCGGAGGTCCAAACCTCCACCGGCTTCCGCCCCTACAGCGCCAAGCCGGACGTGGTTCCCGAGCGCCTGCGCGGCGTCTATGAAGAATGCCGGGAGGCTTACGAGCGGCTGTATCCGTACCGCATTCAGCCGCCGGTGGAGGGGAAAGTGGGCCGATGAAGCAGCAGTTCAACGAGAAGAACCGTGACCTGATCGTCAACATCAACGGGCGTCTCGTCCACCGGGACGCGGCGGGCGTCAGCCCGTTCGACTCGGTCGCCCAGGGCGGGGATGCCGTCTGGGAGGGCCTGCGGCTCTATCAAGGGCGCATCTTCAAGCTTCACGAACACCTGGACCGGCTGCGCGACTCGGCCCAGGCGCTGGCCTTTAGTGAAATCCCGACGCAGGGCGACATAGTCACCGAAATCAGCAGGACGCTGGCGGCCAACGGCATGACGGACGGCGTCCACATCCGACTGACCCTGACGCGGGGGGTGAAGACCACCTCGGGCATGGACCCGCGCCTGAACACGTCCGGGCCGACCCTGATCGTCCTGGCCGAACACAAGCCGCCGGTCTACGACAAGACCGGGCTGTCGCTCATCACCAGCAGCGTCCGCCGGTCCGGGCCGGACTCGCTGGACCCGAAGATCCACCACAACAATCTCCTGACCTCCATCCTTGCCAAGATCGAGGCCAACCACGCCGGGGCGGACGACGCTTTGATGCTGGACGGGCGCGGCTTCGTCGCCGAGACCAACGCCACGCACGTCTTTCTGGTGCATCGGGGCCGTGTGCAGACGCCCCACGCCGTCGCCTGCCCGGAGGGCATCACGCGGGCGACGGTGCTGGAGATCTGCGCCGCCGAGGGCATCCCTTGGGCCGAGGCGGACCTTTCGCTGGCCGAGTTCTACCGGGCTGACGAGATGTTCTGCACCGGCACGATGGGCGAGCTTGCCGCCGTCACGCATCTCGACGGGCGCACCATCGGCAGCGGGGAGGCTGGGCCGATGACGGGCCGCCTCAGCGCCCTGTTCGCCGAGCGCACGGCGGCGGAAGGGGTTGCCGTGGTTTAACGGGAGGCGCGGGAGCGGAAGGGATTGAATGACGCCCGTAGGGGCGGGGTCCCCCCGCCCTCCTTGACCGATAGGAGCATCACACATGTCTGAATTCTCTTCCGAAGTCTTTCTCCTCCTGCACGGCTGGGGCGGCAACAAGCCCGCTCACTGGCAGGAACACCTCGCCGCCAAGCTCACCGAGGCCGGGGCGGACGTCCGCTACCCGAAGATGCCTGAGCCGATGAACCCGGAGCCGGGGGCATGGATGGAGGCCTTGCACGCGGCCCTCGAAGCGATCCCCGGCGACGCCACCCTGACCGTCCTGGCGCACTCGCTGGGGGCGATCAACTGGATGCACCACGCCTCCATGTCCGAGGAGTCGTCGGAGCCGCACGTCGGCCCTCGGGCGGACCGCGTCCTGCTGGTCGCCCCGCCCTATGTCATCCGCGAGATCCCGCCGCTCGACGCGCCGACCGGGGCGGCCGACTTCTTCCCCCCGCCGCTTTCCAAAGCAGGCATCGCCTCCCTCGCGCACCAGACGGTGCTGGTCGCCTCGGACACCGACGACTATGCGACCTTCGACCAGGCATCGGCCTACGCCGCCGGGCTGGGCATAGACATCCAGAAGCTGCCCGGCGGCGGCCACATCTCGCCGTACTACGGCTACGGCGAGTGGCCCTGGGTGCTGGACTGGGCCATGCGCCGTGCCGACCTGCCGCCGCTGCCGAACAAGTAGCCTGATCCTAACCCCCGGTTTGTGAGGGAACACGGGTGATTTCAATCACTCGTCGCGTGCCGACGGCGGGGCATCTCGCCCATGCCCGTGTGCTATAATACCGAATAGAGGGGCGGCGTGGACGCCGCCCCCCGAGCAGCACCGGCACGGAGACAGTTCATGCCCGCTTTGCCGACCGAAACCCGAACCTTCCTGTTTACGGACATTCAGGGCAGCACGCGCCTGTGGGAGCGTCACCCGGAGGCCATGCGGCTGGCACTGGCCCGCCACGATGCCCTGCTGCGGGAGAGCATCGAGGCGCACGGCGGGCACGTCTTCAAGACCGGCGGGGACTCCTTCCACGCCGCCTTCGCCCAGCCCCGCGCGGCACTCGCCGCCGCGCTGGCCGCCCAGACCGCCCTGCGCGCCGAACCCTGGCCGCTGCCCCCAGGCGCGATGCTCCTCGTCCGCGCCGCCCTGCACGTCGGCGTCGCCGAGGAGCGCGGCGGTGACTATTTCGGTGCCCCCCTCAGCCGCACCGTGCGCCTGCTGAATGCCGCGCACGGCGGCCAGACCCTCGTCTCCCAGGCACTGGCCGCCCAGGCGGACGGGGCGCTGGCCCCGGAGGCCGCCCTGCGCTCGCTGGGCCACCACCGCCTGAAGGACCTGGCCGAGCCGCAGGAGGTCTTCCAGCTCACCCACCCCGATCTGCCCGACGCCTTCCCGCCCCTGCGCTCGCTCGAATCCTTCACCCACAACCTGCCCTCCCAGCTCTCCAGCTTCATCGGGCGCACGCAGGAAGTCGCCGACGCCCGGCGTCTGCTGGCGGGGACGCGGCTGCTGACGCTGACCGGCACGGGCGGGGCGGGCAAGACGCGGCTGGCCTTGCAGGTGGCCGCCGAGGTGATCGAGGAGTACCCCGGCGGCGTGTGGCTCATAGACCTGGCCCCGCTGACCGACCCCGCTCTCCTGCCCCAGGCTGTGGCCTCGGTTCTGGGAATCGGTGAGGAGGGCGGGGAGCGGACTCTGGTGCAGACCTTGACGGACGCCCTGCGCCCGAAGTCGGTGCTGCTGGTTTGGGACAACTGCGAGCATCTGATCCTCGCCTGCGCGCGTCTGGCGGAGACCCTGCTGCGGGCCTGCCCCGGCCTGCGCCTGCTGGCGACCAGCCGGGAGGCTCTGGAAGTCGGCGGCGAGTCCGTCCTTGCCGTCTCCTCGCTCGCCCTGCCGCCCGGCCCCTCGGCGGGCGGGCGGGCCGCCACCGCCGAAGCCGTGGCCGGCTGCGACTCGGTGCGGCTGTTCGTGGACCGGGCGGCGGCGGCCCTGCCCGCCTTCCGCCTGAGCGACGCCAACGCCGCCGCCGTGGCCCAGGTCTGCGCCCGGCTCGACGGCATCCCCCTGGCCCTGGAGCTGGCCGCCGCCCGCGTGCGCGTCCTGACCCCCGAGCAGATCGCCGCCCGCCTCGACGACCGCTTCCGCCTGCTGGCGGGCGGATCGCGGACCGCCCTGCCCCGCCAGCAGACGTTGCGCGCCCTGATTGACTGGTCCTATGACCTGCTGCCGCCGCCCGAGCAGGCGCTGCTGCGCCGCCTGTCCGTGTTCGCCGGGGGCTGGCCCTTGGAGGCCGCCGAGGCGGTGTGCGTCGGTGAAGATGTGGAAGACTGGGAGGTCCTGGACCTGCTCTCCCGCCTGGTGGCGAAGTCGCTGGTGGTGGTGGAACCCCCCGAGGCGGGGCGGGTGCGCTACCGGCTGCTTGAGAACCTGCGCTCGTATGCGCGCGAGCGGCTGGCGGAGACGGGGGAGGGGGGCGCTCTGGCGGGGCGTCACGCCGACTGGTTCCTGGCCTTCGCGGAGGAGGCGGAGCCGCGCCTGTCGGGGCCGGAGCAGGCGTCGTGGCTGGACCGGCTGGAGCGGGACCACGACAACCTGCGCGCCGCCCTCGCCTTCAGCCATGACGACGCGGGCGGCGTCGAGGCCGGCCTGCGCCTGGCGGGGTCCTTGTGGAAGTTCTGGTGGATGCGCGGCTACTTCAGCGAAGGCCGGGCATATTTAGGGCGGGCGCTGGCACTGCGTGGGGATAGTGCCCCCTCGCTCCGCGCCAAAGCGTTAAGCCGAATGGGGATACTCGCGGAAGCGCAGGGCGATTACGCGGCGGCGACTGCCAGCTACGAGGAAGGCCTGGGCATCCACAGAGGTCTTGGAGACACATTGAGCGTCGCCTCGATACTGACCAACCTGGGCAATGTCGCCTCGTCTCAGGAAGATTGGGCGAGCGCGCAGGACTACTATGAGCAAAGCCTTGTCGTTTTCCGCGCCCAGGCGGACGAGAAACGGACGGCGATTCTCCTGATGAACGTCGGCATCGTGGCGACTCATCGGCAGGAGTATGCCGAGGCCCATTCTCTGTATGAAGAAAGCCTTGAAATCTTCCGCAGACGCCAGGACCTCGGTCCGCTTTCCTCTGTGCTGCTGAACCTAGGCGATCTCGCCTGCAATCAAAAGGAATATGCATCGGCCCGCGCTTATCTGTTTGAGGGGCTTAAGATCGCAGAAAAGATCGGTGAGAAAGAGTGTATCGCCTCAATCTTGACGACGCTCGGGTATACTGCATGGCCTCTGGGCCAGTATGAACAGGCAGCCAAGCTGTTCGGAGCCGCCGCCGCAATACGCGCATCCGCAGGTTCCTCGCTTGCGCCGCGTAATCAGTCGTCCTTTGAGGAGAACATCGCCACCGTCCGGGCGAAACTCGGTGAGGAAAAGTTTCGGACCGCATGGAAGCAGGGGGAAGGAGCCAAACTGAGGCAGATCGTTAATGAACTGCTCTCAACCCAGGACAGGTAAGTACGTTGCAAGTCACGAACACCCATCAACCGCAGTAAGACTTCAAAGGAGATTATCATGTCCGACCCTCAGCAGCCTACCACAGTGCCCGCCCCCGGCCCACCCCCTACAGACCCGCCGCCCGGCGTCACGATGCACTGGCCGGTCGAGGGGGCCGACATCATTGTCGGTACTCCGGCCCCCGACAATGTCCGCCGCCGCAAGCTGTCCGTGGTCCCGGTGACCTTCAAGATCAAGCTCGACCCGAAGCTGAAACTGAGCGAGGTCGTGGTCCTCTCGCTGCTCTACGTCGTCAACGGGTCCCTGGACTACTCGGGGCTGTTCTCGCAGGTGGAGATCAACAGCCACAGCACCGTCACCTTCCCGCCCGGCGTGACGGAGGCCGAGGTCGTCCTGCACACGCTGCCGCTGGCCCCCGGCGCGACGTTCGATCTGGAGGTGGTCGCCTACCCGGCCAGCGCCGAAGGCGTCATCGCCCTCCCGCCGGGGCAGGCGGACGCCGAGGACAAGAGCCTGAAGGCGCTCAACGCACTCGCGACCACTGCCCTGGTGACCGCCCTCGGCGCACTGGCCTTCGCCCTGCTGCGGCGGCCGAAAGACTGAGCGGACGGGAGACGGATGCGACACGGGAACGCCCCGGCCTTGTGGAAGGCCGGGCGTTTGCCGTCAAGAAGGAGTGTGCCGGCCCATCAGTGCTGCGGAGGGGCGAAGCCGAGGAAAAAGAGGGCGAGGGGGGAAGGAGGGTTGGCGGACCCGGCCCCTACAGGGACGGCATCATTCGGGCCGCGTAGGGGTGCCGCTTGCCGCGCCCTTTTCTCTTGCCGCGCCCTTTTCTCTTGCCGCGCCCTTCCGTTTGTGTCGGCTTCTCCTGCCTGGAAATAGCCCTCACGGGTCCACGGTGAACAGGCCGACGCGCGCCCAGCCCTCTTTCCCGATGGGCGCGAGCGGCGCGTCGCTGTCCAAAAGGCCCGTCCGCAGGTCGCGCAGGAGGGGACGCTTGCCGCTCTTCCAGACCGTCACGGCCTCGACGGCGGGCGGGGCAAGGACCAGCAGCAAAAGCTGGTCGGTCGCCCGGCAGACCAGCGGCAGCCAGTCCGCCCACCGCTCGCCCGGCGCGTCCCCGCCGGCGGGCTGGACGCGCAGGCCCGGCGCGGCGGCGGGGTCGGGGGCGAAGACGCGCCAGCCCAGCGTCACGGCGGGGGCGTCGAAATCGAGCTTCGACTCGGGCGCAAGCCCGGCCAGGGCGACGAGGGCCGACTGGTGGGCGGCGATCGACCGCCAGTTCGCCGCGCGTGAGGCTTGCGGCACCTGTCCCAAGGCGGCGAAGGCGCAGCGCAGGTAGGAAACGTCGCGGGTCAGCCCGAACAGGCCGAAAGCCGCCTGGGCGCAGTCGTACAGACCGGCGTGCAGGCCGTCCGGGCTGAGGGAGGGGAGGTCCGGGCGGAGCGGCAGCAGGCGCAGCCACGCCCCCCACTCGGCCAGGGCGTCCCGCAGGCGCGGGTTCGGGGCCTCGGCGTCCAGGGCCAGCAGGGACAGGACGACGCCCGCGACGGCGGCGGGGGGCTGCGCGTCGAACTCGCGCAGCCGCCCGGCCAGCAGGAAGTCAGCGGCCTTCCAGGCGGCCTTGATCCAGACCTCGACGTGCGTCGCCCGGTAGGCCAGCACGAAGGCGCGGATCGCCTCGGCCCCGTCTAAAGCGCAGGGCTGCGGCAGGGCGCGGCCGTCGCCTTCCAGCCCGCGCGTCGCCCGGAAGCGCGCGCCGTCGTAGAAGCCCGCCTCGTTCTGCTTCAGCAGGAGCCACTGGCAGATGTTTAAAGCAGACTGACGCAGCAGCGGCTCGCGGGTCTCCTCGTGCAGCAGGAACAGGGACCGGGCCAGGCGGGCATTGGAGGAAAGCCCGTGCGTCTGGCCGTCCGCGAAGTCGGTGCCGACTCCGGCCGTCAGTTTGTCCCAGAACGCTCCTTTATTCGGCTCCGCCTCCTCCCCCCGGCCCATCACCTGGAAGTCGGCGCACAGGCCGCGCGACCCGAAGCGGACCAGGCGCGGGATGCCCGGCGTGTCGTGCAGGCGGTTCCAGTCCCAGAAGGCTTTCAAAGCCCCCGCCGGCTCGTGCGGGAAGCCCGCGAAGTGGCTGCCCTCCTCACCGGCCACCGGCGGCTTGAGGTACAGCCGCTCCATGCCCTGCACGTCGTAGGCCTCGGGCGCGGTCAGCCGCATCAGGGCGTCGGCCGGGTCGAGCGGCGTGACCGTCTCCAAGGGGTGCAGGGTCGCCCAGCCCGCGCACTGCTTCACCAGAGCGGCGCGCGCCTCGCCCGCCAATTTGGCCGCCCCGAAACGCAGGCCGAAGGCGATCAGCTTGCCGCCGCCGAACGGAAAGGCGGGATAGTCTATCGTCCACCCGCCTGCCTCGCTCCAGGAGGCCGCGCCGTCCCCCCCCGTCACCAGGCCGAGGCAGTGCGCGCTGTAGGCCGACCAGGCGCTCCCTGCACTGTACCCGGCATCGGGGGAACTGACATTGGGGGGGGCGGGGAGCGTCCACAACTCGGGCCGGAACAGCGGCGAGGCCAGCTCGATCCGCAGCGCCCCGCTCCGGCGCGGGGTCGTCCGCACGCGCATCTCCACCCGGAACGCGCCCTCGTCGCCGGGCTGGGGCAGCCAGCGCATCTCCCAGGCGAGGGTGCCGCCGTCCGCCCCCAGCCGCCGCTCGCCGCCCAGGCCGAGCTGCCCGCCCCGGCGTGACTCGTGCCAGTCGATGGTCAGCGGGTAGGCCTCGCCCTTGACGGTGACGGTGGCGAGGGGCCGCAGGACGCCGGTTTCGAGCAGGGGGGCGGTGACTTTTGCCCCGCCCCGGCTGCGGGCGGCGACGGCGAGCTGCCAGGTCGGGCGCAGGCCGTTCCCGCCCAGGGTGAAGGCGGCCCACAGGCTGCTCTTCCGGCCCAGCCGGTAGAGGACGGGCGCGTCGGGACCGGGCAGGGCGGGGGTGGGCAGGGCGGTCGTCATGGGTTTGGCGGGGGGTGTGGTTTCGGTCATGGTGTTGATGATGCCCGACCGGTGCGGGAGGGCGGGGGGACCCCGCCCCTACGGGCATTATTTGTCGGCGTAGGGGCGGGGTCCCCCCGCCCTCCTACTTCATCATTCCTTTGCCCGCTTGTGCGGCTGATCGCCTACGCCGCCGCCGCGGCATAGGACTCGATCTCCAGGCGCTTGAAGACCAGGGCTTCCAGCAGCTCGGCCAGGGCCGCTTCGTTCAGGCTGAAATACTCCAAGATCACCGGGTCCATCTCGCGCATCAGGCAGTCCCCGCCGCTGCCGATGTTCGAGCGGTGGGCCAGGACGTTCGCCAGGTAGACGATGGCGGCCAGGTCGAAGGAGGTCTGCGCCCGCGTCGGGTGGTGGTGGAACTCGACCGCCTCGACGACCGGGGCGGGCAGTCCCCACCTCCCCAGCACCCACGCGCCGAGGGCCGGGTGGGACAGCCCCAAGACCTTCTTCTCGGCGTCGTACATCGCCAGCCCCTCGCCGCGCACCGCGCCCATGATCTCGCCCAGCCCCTGCGGGATGAAGCGGGCCAGGATGATCTTGCCGAGGTCGTGCAGCAGGGCCGCCGTGAAGGCCTTCTCGGACTGCGGGTAGCGGGCGCGCTTGGCGATCAGCTTGGCGGCCGTCGCGGTCGTGACCGAGTGCTTCCACAAAGCGTTCAGGTCGAAGCCGGTCCCCTGGATGCGGAACATGTCGAAGACGGCGGCGGCCAGCAGCGCGTTCTTGAGGGTCGCGAAGCCGAGCAGCGTGACCGCCTGCGGGATGTTGGCGATCTTCTGCCGGAACCCGTAGTAGGAGGAGTTGGCGAGTTTGAGGACCTTGGCGGCCATGGCCGGGTCCGACTGGATGACGCGGGCGAGGTCCGAGGCGGAGCAGAACGGGTCCTCGATCATCTGCATGACGCGCAGGACGCTTGCGGGCAGCGTGGGCACGTCGGAGATGCGGGACAGCAGGCTTTCCAGGTACGGGTTCTTCATGGTATTGCTTTTCGCGTTTTCTTCATTGAGCGGTCACGCCCGCATCAACGTATGGAAACTCCAGGGTGTGGAGAGGGTGGTCAGATACCCTGGATTATCGGCGCGCGGGAGGGGGGGCCGTATCGGGAAGAATACGGGGGTTGGTGTGGGTTCCGCCGGACTTGAAGAGAAGGGAGGAAAGGCGAGTAGGAAGGGCGAACACGGGAAGGGCGAACGGGACAGGAAGGGCGAACGGGACAGGAAGGGCGAACGGGACAGGAAGGGCGAACGGGACAGGAAGGGCGAACGGGACAGGAAGGGCGAACGGGACAGGAAGGGCGAACGGGACAGGAAGGGCGAACACAAGGTTCGCCCCTACGGGGCAGACGGACAGGACGTTTGGACGGATGTAGGGCGCGAACCTTGTGTTCGCCCTTCCCGTCCTGTCGGCTCCCCCGTCGCCCAGGCTCCCCTGCCTTAGAGCAGCCACGCCCGAGCCGGCGCCGATGCAGAAAGGCAAGCTCTAATGACAAAAAACTCAGTGACCTTTGAAGCGTCGGGCGGGAACGTGTTCGCCGACTTCGACATACCGGACGCCGACGAGCATCTTGTCAAGGCGGACCTCGCCTTCCACATCCGCCAAGCCCTTCAGGAGCGCGGGCTGACGCAGACGGAGGCCGCCAGGCTGCTCGGGACCAGTCAGGCCCGCATCTCAGAATCTCTGCAACGGCCGGGTGGCTCGGATGACGTATGACCGCCTCCTGGTCTGGCTGAACGTCTTGGGGAACGACGTGCGAATCACCGTCGTCACGACCGGCGCGGACGAGCGGCGTGCGCGTGGCAAAACGCTCCTCAGCGTGTGACTGTCCTTCTCACATGATGGAGGCGCAGACAAAAGCCGCCGGAACCACATTAGGTTCCGACGGCTGACGGGCGATATACCTCCTAGTGGGTACGGCAGAATGCCTTGTGTGTGCCCCATGCTTTCAGGCATGGTGGCTAAATGATACAGCCATTTCCGGAAGCATCTGCCATACCAGTTGCGATATATGGATCATCCCCAGCACTTTGACACGCATCCACCTGAACATAGTTATAGGGTGGTAAGTGCCATTTTACTCCCAGGGCTGCGCTTTCATCGGGTGAAGATAGTTTAACCTACTTCGGAACAACTACTTATGAATTGGGTGTTTCTCGCAGAGCGTTAGGTCCCGCAGAACGTTTGGGACACCCGCTCATCGTCCTGCGGCGGCTCCGCGTAGGGCGCAAAGGTCGGCTGGTCGTCAAACGGCTTCGACAGAACAGTCAGCAGCTCCTCGAACGGGCCGAAATCGTCCGCCTCGACGGCCGCCCGGATGACCGCCTCCACCCGGTGGTTGCGCGGGATGAAGGCTGGGTTCGCCGCCCGCATGGCCGCCTGGCACGCCGCAACGCCCGTCGGCTCCTGGCCCAGACGCTGCCGCCAGCGCGCGGCCCACCCGTCGAATGCGGACGGGTCGGCAAAGAGGACCCGCACACCCGAGTCGCCTTCAGGGCTGGGCGCGGCGTCACTCAGCAAGCGGAACGTGAGCGTGAAGTCGGCACCGTTCGCGCTCATCGCCGTCAGCAGATCGTTCCCGAGCGCCGCGTCACCCTCGCGCTCCGTGAGAAGGCCCAGCTTGCGCCTCAGCCCCGCCTCGTAAGCCTCCTCGAAGGACGGCGCGTAGGCCCCGAGCGCCTCCTGCGCCTCCGCGACGGCTGCGGCGGCGTCCTCGGACAGGAGCGGCAGGAGACACTCAGCGAGCCGCGTCAGGTTCCACCGGCCGATGGCGGGCTGGTTCCCGTAGGCGTAGCGCCCCTGGACGTCAATCGCGCTGAAGAAGGCGTCGGGGTCGTACCGGTCCAGGAAGGCGCAGGGGCCGTAGTCAATCGTCTCGCCGGCGACGGACATGTTATCCGTGTTCATCACCCCATGGATGAACCCGACCAGCAGCCACCGAGCGATCAGCCCCGCCTGCGCCCCGATCACCGCGTCCAGCAGCGCGCGGTACGGGCGCTCCGCGCGGCCCGCGTCCGGGTAGTGGCGCGCGATGACGTGGTCCGCGAGCAGACGCACCCCCTCCACGTCGCCCCGCCCCGCGAAGAACTGGAACGTGCCGACGCGGACGTGACTGGAGGCGACGCGCGTCAGCACGGCACCGGGGAGCATCGTTTCCCGCCTCACGCTTTCCCCTGTTGTCACCGCGGCGAGGGCGCGAGTCGTGGGAATGCCCAGGGCCGCCATCGCCTCGCTGACGACGTATTCGCGCAGGACCGGCCCCAGCGCGGCCCTGCCGTCGCCGCGCCGCGAGAAGGGCGTCGGGCCTGAGCCTTTGAGCTGGATGTCGCGCCGGGTCCCGCCCCGGTCGAGGACCTCGCCGAGCAGGATGGCACGGCCGTCCCCCAGTTGCGGCACGAACCCGCCGAACTGGTGCCCCGCGTAAGCCGCCGCGAGAGGCTCGGCGCCCTCGGGGACACGGTTGCCGGCCAGGACTTCCACGCCCTCCGCGCTGGCGAGCCAGTCCGGGTCAAGGCGGAGGTGCCGTGCGAGGGGCCGGTTGAGCCGGATCAGCCGGGGCGCGGCGACCGGCGTGGGCGCGGTGCGCGTGAAGAAGCGCTCGGGCAGCCGCGCGTAGGTGTTATCTAAAGGGAACTGAATATTCATTGAAGGCTTCCGTCATCCCGGCCTGTGAGTCACACAGGACTCAGTCAAAGAGGATGCTCAAAGAGATTAGCCACGGCGGGCGTGAAAACAACATGGGACCGTCTCGGCCCCACCGCCATGTGGAAACCCGCGCGTATCCGACGGGCGTTTGAAGCGCCTTGCGTTGTTATGCCTTGCCGTCAGACGCCTTCACGTTCCTTTTGCCGATTATACCGCGTGGAATGGGCTTTTGATTGTTGAGCATGTGGTTCATTCAGGCTTCTTCCAGCGCGTAATCCGCCGCCTGCCGCTCGTATATCCCCTGTGGGCCGCCCCCCCCGCAGCCGCGCGGGGCAGGAATGAGGCGAGGGGGGAGCGTATAGGGCATCACGGCGTTTGCCGGAAGGCGGGAGGCAGAGAAAAGCATGGAATGGGAACAGGTGGGGCCGGGGGTGTATCGGTTCCCCGAGAGCTGCAACGTCTACGCCCTGGCCGGGCCGGAGGGCAGCGTGATCGTGGACGCGGGCACGGGGCGGTGGCTCGATCACCTCGCGGCCCTGCCCGCGCCGCCGGTCGCATTGCTGCTGACCCACTACTTCCGGGACCACGCGGCGGGGGCGGCGTCGGCGGCACGGGCGGGCATCCCCGTGTGGGTGCCGGAGGGGGAGCGGGCGATCCTGAGCGACCCCGGCCAGCACTTCCGGGAGCGCGAGACGTACATCATTTACGACAACCTGTGGGACCTGTTCGCGCCCATCGAGGGCGTGCCGGTCGCGGGCATCCTGCGCGATTATGAGACGGTGCGGCTGGGCGGGCTGGACATCGAGGTCCTGCCGCTGCCGGGCGTGACGCTGACGCAGATCGGGCTGGCCTTCGGGATGCCGCAGCCGGGCGGCGGGGTGCGCCGGGTCGTCTGCTGCGGGGAGGCCATCCACTCGCCGGGGCGGCTCGCCCGGATCGCGCCGCTTCAATACAATTACAACGACCTGGGCGGCGCGGTGAACGCCTTCACGTCCGCCCGCCGCCTGCGGGACTACAGGCCGGACGTCCTGCTGCCCAGCCTGGGCGAGCCGATGCTGAGTAATACGGACGACGCCCTGGCGCGGCTTCAAGCCTCGCTCCGGCTGCTGGTCGCGGGCCGTCCGGGCATGACGGATCGGCTGGACAATCTCGGACCGGACCCTTTGGAGCGCGTCACCGACCACGTCTGGAAGACGACGCACGCGCACAGCGTCAACTGGTTCCTCGTGAGCGACTCCGGCAAGGTGCTTGTCATTGACTACGGCTACGACGCCCACAACCTCACAAGTACGAACTACCCGCGCCCGGCTAACCGCCGCGCCTCGCTGCACAGCCTGGAAGCTCTGAAGGGAAGGTTCGGGGCTGACCGCATTGATGTCGTATTGGTGAGCCACTTCCACGACGATCATGTCTGCGGCATCCCCCTGCTCCAGCGCCTGTTCGGGACGCAGTGCTGGGCGGCGGAGAACTTCGCGGACCTCATGGAGTCGCCCCACGCGCACTGCTTCCCCTGCGACTGGCCCGCCCCGACGCGCGTGGACCGCCGCCTGCCCCTGGGCGAGACGTTCACCTGGGAGGAATACACCTTCTGCCTGCACCCCATGAGCGGTCACACCCGGTTCGCGTCGCTGATCGGCTTCGAGGCCGACGGCGTGAAGTTCGCGCACACGGGGGACCAGTATTTCTTCCAGCAGGGCTGGGGCGGCGGGCCGATGCCGCCGTTCGCCGAGAACCCCCTCGCCCAGAACCATGTGTACCGGAACGGGGCTTTGCTGGACGGCTACGACCGGAGCGGCGACTGGCTGCTGGCCTGGCGGCCCGACATCGTTATCCAGGGCCATCAGGCCCCGTTCCACACCGACGACGCCTTCTTCGAGCGCATCGCGGCGTGGTCCATCGAGTACAAGGACATCCACCGGCGCGCGATGGTCCTGGGCGACGACGAGGCCCACTTCGACCTGGACAGTTGGGGCGGCTGGATCTGGCCGTACCGGACCTTCCTGCCGGAGCCTGGCCCCGCCCATGTGCGCGTCACCGTCCGCAACCCATTCCCCCGGCAGGCTTCGCTCACCGTGACCCTGGTCGGCCCCCAGGGCTGGGAAGGCACGTCCGCCGTCCTGGACGCCGCCCCGCGCGCTGAGGTCTCGGCGACGCTGTCCATCACGCCCACCGGCCCCTGCCGCCGCCAGCCCTTCGCCGTGGAGCTGACCGCCGACGGCCGCCCCTTCGGCCAGGTCGCCGAGGCCCTGCTGACGGTCGGCGGCGAGGCGTTCTGACCGCTACAGCCGGGAAGGGATGTCGGCGGCATGGCAGGAGCCGCACGTCTAAAGAGCGATGTCATAGCCCGTGATCCCGAAGCCGGAACGCCTGTTAGGACGGCTTCATTGCCCGAATATCAGACACAACACGGGGCAATTTTGCTAGCGACGCAGCCACTACCATGCTGTCAACAAGAGCGCAGCACTCGGATTTTCCCGTCGCCAGCAGCTCGCGGAATGGCCGGACTCGTGACATGGACCAGAGCATGGCCGCCACTGCCACTGCCGGACGGCCGTTGATGCGTTGCTTTGCTTTTGGATAGACCGGATACCCCAGCCGCGTAATCAGCTTGTAGCTCGCGTGAACGCCGCGTGCCAGAATCAGAGCCTCTTTCCACGAGGCACCGCCCCCACGCCGCTCGCCCGCCACTGACACGCTTTCAAACGCCACACACATCGGGGCGTGGCAGCGAAGCCAGAGAGGCATGTCGGGTTCCAGTGCAGCCGGCAACCCGGCGGCGTTGAACACGTCCACCCAGCGCTGCCGGCTCATAATGGTCTTTTGACCGCCAGCCCCGATGGTCGCTTTGAGCCTGCCGTCGCCATCCAAAGTGGCCTGCACGAATGGCATACCGAGGCAGCACCGCTCGCCCCCAATCGCTTCTTGAAGGCGCTCGGGATGGAAGGTGTTGAACATGAACTGGATGCTCTTGGCGGCGCTGCGCGTCAATGCCGGCAGCAGCGTGTCGGTTTGATGCGCCAGAAGCGTGACGATTACCAGATCATACGGCGTCCGCTCGTCGAGTGCGCTTGAAACACGGACGCTTGCCCGTTCGCCTTTGACATCAACAACTGCACCATCGCGTTGAAGCTGTTGCAGCCTGAGGGAGTCGGGCCGCGCGATGACGGTGACATCATGGCCGCCGACGCGGGCCAGTTGAAAGGCGAATGCGCTGCCGATCTTTCCTGCGCCTAAAACAGCGATGCGGAGAGGGGAAGACAGTAGGGAAGATGATGCGGGCATAACAACTCCTGACATCGTGGGGAATATACTGGAGGACACGAAGAGAGCCTCTTAAGACAATTCCGTAGGCTGTTGGACACGTTCAACTGGACGGCCAGTTAATCTTTTGCAACAGGCGGTATAGTCGCACCGAGTGCGATCATGGAATTATTATTACACCAAGTGCGAAATTATGCAAGCCCTCCTGCAATTTCCCCCCCGCCTTTAGACGCTGACAGTGATATGATGTATATACGCGACCGCTCTGCACTGCGCCGTGTGCGAATGTAGAGCGGTTGTCAAAGGGAGCCGCTTACAATGATTGAGAGTTCCGAGGTTGAGATGGCCGAAGGGAAGGAGGGGCTGCGCGAGCGAAAAAAGCGGGAAACGCTCAAACGCATCGCAGAGGCCAGCCTCAAACTCTTTGTGAAGAACGGATATGAGGGCACGACGCTGGACGAGATCGCGGCGGAGGCCGGCATCGCCCGGCGGACGTTCTTCTATTACTTCAAGTCCAAAGAGGCCATCCTCATGGCGTACCTGGATGGGGGCTTTGCGAGGTCCAGCGTACCCCTCTTGCTCGCGCAGCCGACGGATCAGGCACCGCTGACTGCGGTTCGTAACAGCTTTTTGCAATTGATGTCCTGGTTTGAGACGGAGGAAGCCATCGTTGTGGACACCTTATTGGGGTCCACCGAGGCGCTGAGGGCGCGGATGCAGGCGAACTATGTGGAGACGGAGCATTTAGTCTTTGAAACACTGTGCGAGTTGTGGCCGCAGCCGGAAAGGAGGGCTTCGCTTCGGATCGTCGCGATGGTCTCGGTGGGTGCCATGCGCGTTGCGAAGGAGGCATGGCGACGGGAGGAAGGGCAGCGGCCTCTGGCGGAGTACCTGCGGGAGAGCTTCGCGGCTCTCGAAAGGATTATCTGACGGATCACGTCATTGCGTCAGACGAGCGCAGCCACAAACCTGCCCTCAGTAGGGACATCTATAAACTAAAGCGACGTTCCCGGTTTACTATGTGATAACGTCCTCTATCGGATACAATGACCACATCAGGGGCTTCACCTGAAACTTTAGTCCGGTTCCGGCGACCCGGCCGTTGCCATCATCACACTCTTTCTGCGCTTGACCTTAACGGCTTCGCCCATGAATTCGCTCAGTTTCCGATTCAGCTCGTCCATATCGCGCTGCCGTCAGCCCTTCGCCGTCGGATTGGTGGCCGACGGCCGCCCCTTCGGCCAGGTCGCCGAGGCCCTGCTGACTGTGGGCGCCGAGGCGTTCTAACTACTCTCCGGTGTAACCCTGCAAACCACCCTTTGTAAAAAAGATGAGATAAACCATAACTCTCGCTATTGACTTCTTGTCTCTAATTGTGGACAATATGTCACATATGGCACTCTCCATAATTGACGGAAGTGAATTGCGAACTATTCGTATTCGACTTGGCCTTTCACAAGTCAAATTAGCGGAGATTACTGGCGTACCTCAAGCAGACTTATCAGCCTTTGAGCTTGGCAAATCGTCACTTTCCTCTAGAGAAATAGACCACTTAAATGACTTGCTTTCTAAGGAAGAAGATGTTTTTCGTGTTGTCAGCCGCAAGAAGCGTTATCGCCAACATGAATTTGGTTCTCTGTTGAGAGATCAGTCGCGTGCATTGTTAGCGCGCAGGACGCCAGAGAACATCAACTATTTAGAGTTACTAGCGACGCTCCAACAACAAGCCAACCAGAACTTACAGGCCGGGCCGACTGCGCTTTCCCTCTTTTCGGGATGTGGCGGCTTCAGTACTGGCTTCAGTTGGGCTGGCTTCAAAATACTAGGGTTTTTAGAGATAAACCCTGACTTCCGACGCATCTACCGCGAAAACTTTCCCGCTGCCCTAGAGCTTGCCACTGACATAACCAAAGTTTCTCAATTTCAAGTCCAAAGCTGGAAAGAGAAACTAGGCCAAGTTGACGTGATAATCGGCGGCCCTCCATGTCAGGGCTTCAGTCTGTCTGGCAAGCGCAAATCTGATGATTATCGAAACACTTTGTTTGAACACTATCTTAGAGTAGTTGAAATTGTACAACCAAGGGTCGCAGTTCTCGAAAATGTGCGGCTATTAACATCAATGAAGCTTCCTGACGGCAGCCTCGTTACCGATGCAATTCGCAAAAGTTTTCAAAGGTTGGGCTATTCGGTTCAAGCTTTCGAGGTTAATGCCAAAGAATTTGGCGTTCCTCAACATCGTGAACGCATTTTGTTTGTAGCCACAAGAAAGGACCAAACAGTAGTGCCTTCAATTCCTAACCCAATGCATTCCTCAAACTCAAACCTATTTGATAACAAAATACCCTGCCGCACCTTTGCCGACGCTTGTTCTGACTTAGAATTTTTAGAATCTGGACAAAAATCGTGCATTGACCCTCTCCATGAAGCTGTCGATCACCCGCGACATGTGATTGAGTGGCTTTGGAATGTCCGCCAGGGTGCTAGTGCTCACGAAAATGAAGATCCAGCAATGCGGCCTCCGTCTGGTTATAATACCACCTATAAACGGCAGATGTGGAACGAACCAGCGTCAACCGTCCAAACCACATTCGGCATGATTTCCGGTTGTCGAAATGTTCATCCATTTGCAACTCGTGCATTAACTGTTCGCGAAGCTGCGCGGATTCAGTCATTTCCTGACACTTATAAGTTTTCGGGAACACTTGGCGCAGTTAGAACCTCGATTGGGAACGCGGTTCCGCCACTTCTCGCTTACCATTTAGGATGCCACATAAAACAGTGGCTCTAAATCTTGTGGAAATAGCCAGCCTCTAAGTTAAATTGCAATTGTGTGGGGTGCTGCGCTTGTCCTCCTCTCTGCATCTGAATAATACCGAATCGTGGGGCTTCGTGCTGAACACTAGGTGGGTCTCTGTAACTTCCCTTTCTGATCGAGTAACCTTTCTTGGAGAAACCGCCGTAAGCACGAGATAATTTGATAAGCTCATCAATTCCATAAACAGCTACTTCAGTAGCATCCCAACTTGTTGAAGATTTTGTTTTGTGTAGCAGAAAATCAGGTGCGAATGGATCGTTCAAATAGGCTTTCTGAAAAAGAAGTCGCGAAACCTCCTCTTGTTTTACTGACAAGATGTATTCCCACTCTTGTCGCCCTGCTGCATTGATTTCCTCCCAAAACCATCGTCTTGGGTCACTCAACCTTTCGTTCAATCCAGCAGGATCATCGCTCGGGCGAAAACCAACGTCGCCACAAAATTGTCTAAGGCTATTTATAGCATTTTGCGAAACCGGAAGCCCATTGCGTATCAATAGATTTGCGAAACCTACTGCTGTTGTAAAATACAGTTGGGCATTTGTCGGAGTCTGACCATTACACTGCTTTGTTGAAACTCCGATTGTCTTTACATCTTTATCACTCCATTCAAAAGTGATTACTAAATCGCTTTTACATCTGTTGACAGTAACACCGTTGATGTTTAGCCAACGAACGCCTTCTTCGGAAGTTGCGAGAGCACCAGTTGAAATTGCCTGTATTCGCCTAATCACAGATTTGCCAAGGAGTTGACTAACATAATCAATCAAAATGGTGGCTGGATCTCCTGAGAAGACATGTCCTGGTCCGACGGTAGTAAGACGTCGAGGATAAGTGAGCGAGTTAATTTCTTGAGCGATCCTGCCTTCAAAGCTATGGCCGGCTTTCCTACCTAAAATCCCGGCTTGAATTTGAAGAGCATGAATCTCATCGACTGGTGTAAGAGCCATCAAATACCTTCAATCAGGTCTGACAAAGAGACTTCCAGACCTTCTGCTAGTTTAATTAGATTCACGAAAGCAGGGTTTCGCCGACCACGTTCTAACATGCTGATGTATGTGCGGTCGAAGCCACAGCGATCTGCTAGGCTTTCTTGAGATAGATGGAGCTTTTCACGCTGACCTCGTATCTTCTCGCCTAAAGTATTCAGGCTGTTTTGATGTTCTCTCATCATTGATTACTGGATCAATTGTAGACGCTCTGTCCACGGACAGAACGTCACATTAATTTAGGAAGGAACCATCAAAATTCAGAAACCATTTTGAGTTAGCTTTTGTACCAGACTGTAACCATTGAAACGGGCGTTTCACGGGTAACGAATTACTCCGTGACATTGTCCTTCATCGGATGTAACAACCTGAACAGAAGCTTTGCCTGAAGCCCCTGTTCATCTTCGGCGGATAGTCGTTGCTGTCATGCTTTTTTTGTGTTCAACCTCGATGGATTCGCTCGGCTCCTGGTTTAGCCCGGCCAGTTCGTACCGCCACCGGCCCTTCGTCGGCAGTCTGGCTGCCAAAGCCCTAATAACCGCAGGTGGGGCGTTCTAATTTGCCTGTAGTCAACGCTGGGCGCTCCCCGCGCGTCGCGGTCGCGGCCCTGTGCTGCGCGGCCCTCTTCCTGTACGCCGTCTACCTCGGTGCGTTGGGCGTCCTGCTGCCCGCCGTCGGCGTCTCCTTCAGGCTGGGGGCGGCGGCCCAGGGGCGGCTTTTTCCTGCCGACTTCGGCGGGTTCGTCATCGGGGTGCTGCTCTGCGGGGCGCTGTCCGACCGGCTGGGGCGCAAGGCCGTCCTGCTGGGCGGGGTGGCGGCCTATGCGCTGGGGCTGGCCCTGTTCAGCCGGGCGGGGACGTTCCCGCTGGCCCTGTTCGCGACGGGCCTGATTGGGGCAGGCAGCGGGGCGATGGAGACGGTCGCGAGCGCCCTGGCCTCCGACCTGTTCCCCCACCGGCGCGCGTTCCTGATCAACGCCCTCCAGGTCGCCTTCGGCGCGGGCGCGGCCCTCGGCCCGGCCCTGGCCCACCCGCTGCTGGCGGCGGGTGTGGACTGGCGGCTGCTCCCGCTGGCATTGGCCGCCGCCAACGTCCTGCTCTTTTTTGCCCTCGCCTTGCAGCCCATCGCGGACACCCGGCACGCGGGGGAGGCGCTCGACCCCGCCGCCCTGCGCGCGGCCCTGCGGCAGCCGGTCTTCCTGGCCCTGTGTCTGTGTCAGGCGCTCTATGTCGGGGCGGAGGTCGGCTTCGCCTCGTGGATGCCGACCTATTTCCTGCGCCATTTGCCCGGCGCGGCCTGGGCGGGGGCTGTCGTTTCCGTCTTCTGGGTCGCCATGACGTTGGGACGCCTCGTGACGGGGGCTTTGGTGACGCGCCTGCCGCTCCTGCGCCTGACCCTGTTCCTGGCAGTCGGCGGGACGGTGGGGGCCGCCCTCGCCCTGGCCTGGACCGCGCCGGGGCCGACGATGGTCCTGGTCGGGGTCACCGGGCTGTGCTTCTCAGGCATCTTCGGCCTGATTCTGGCCGAGGCGGGGGAGCGTTACCCACGCTTCGCCGGGACGGCCTTCGGGGCGGTCGTCGCGGCGGGCGGCATCGGCGGGGCGGTCGTCCCCTGGGCAGTCGGGGCGCTGGCGGACACGGGCGCGGGCCTGCGCGGAGCCTTGCTGCTCGTCCCGCTGGCGATGGCGGTCCTGACCGCCCTGGTCTACCGGCTTGGGCTACTGCGCCAGCCGCTCATAAGCGGCGTACTGCCAGAGGGCGAGGCGTGAGGGCATCGGGGGAGGGCGTTCCGGCCCGGAACTACCGGCGGCGAGGGCCGACCAGCACTTCCAATGCGCTGCCGTCGGACAGCCGGTAGACGTAGAAGTCTCCGTCTACGGTCAGCACCCGGCTCAGAAGGCGCGTCTCCGCCGTGACGACCAGGGAGGCGTCGGCCAGGTCCATCGGCGTGTCGGCGTACTGCGCCATCAGCGCGCGCATCCGCGCCCGCTCGTCCGCGCTGAGGTCATGCAGGACGACCAGAGCGTCTTCCACATAGCCCCACAGAGCATCCTGTCCGCGCGGGCCGTCGGCCTCCCCGAGCAGGTACATCGCCTCGGTCAAGCAGGGCCAGGTCGTGAGCAGCGGCACTTCGGGCAGGAGTGCCATCTCAGCCAGGACGCGCGCGTGGTTGGGGTCGTTCCGGTCTATCATCGCGGTCAGCGGCCCGGCGTCGGTCAGTACTTCGGTTTCGCGTTTTGATTTGCGTCGGCTCATCGCGCGTGCTTCCGCGCCAGCGCTTCGGCGAAGCGGCGCCCGCCGTCCTCGGAATGGGCTTCCCCGGAGCTGGCGACGAGGCCGACGCGGCCGGCAAACAGGTCGGCCATGCTTCGGCCCATCAGCGGACTCTCCCCGTCTTCCGTTTCTTCGTCTTCCGTTTCTTCTTCAGCCAGCCGTTCAGTCAGGAGGCGCAGGGCGACCGCCTGTGCGTCTTCCCCGTCGCGTGTCGCCCGATGCCGCAGGCGTGCTTCCGCGTCCGGGGGCAGTTCCAGCATGATAGTCATGGTCGTCTCCTTGAGCCTGTTCTCATTATGGCGCGGGTTAAGGGCCTTGTCAAACGGTCACTGCGCCAGTCGCTCATAAGCGGCGTACTGCCAGAGGGCGAGGCGTGAGGGCATCGGGGCGGGGGCGGAGCGCAGCCAGTCGGCCTCGAATTGGGCCTGCATTTGGGCGATGACCGCGCCGCCGTGCAATTCGATGTCGGTTTCACGGACCCAGCCGAAGCCGGCCCGTGTCCAATTGGTCGAGCCTGCGACGGCGGTCTGGCCGTCGAAGAGGGCCATTTTCAGGTGCAGGCGCAGGACGTCCCGCCCCAGGCGGAAGAAGTGGACGGAGACACCGGCCCGGAGCAGGGCGGCCGTTGCCCCGACGTTCAGGGGCGCGGCGGGCAGCCAGGGGTAGGACACGAGTGGGTCGAGCAGGACGCGCACCGAGACGCCGCGCTCGTGGCAGGCGATGAGGTCGCCCACCAGGCTGGTCCGGCCCATCTCGCATAGGGCGACGCAGACGGAGGCTTGGGCGCGCGAAAGGTTCTCGTGCAGGGCGGCGTCGGTGGGGGACTGCCCCACGCCCGTGCCCAGCAGCCGCGCCTGTGTCTGCCCCGGCGCGTCCGGCACGGCGGGCGTGGGCGCATCTGGAGGCGGCGCGGCGTCGCCGTCATCGCCGGCCTGCCGCCACTCGTCGTCGAACAGGGCCGTCAGAGACCCCGCGATGGGGCCGCGCAGTTGCAGCATCAGGTCGTGGTAGCGCGCGAACAGGGTGCCGACGTTCATGCCGCCGACCAGGACCTCCCGGTCGTCAATGGTGATGAACTTGCGGTGCATCTGGGGCGGCTTTCGGGGCCAGTCCGGCAGCGGGCGCGTGTCACTGAGCCGGACGGGGATGCCGAGGGCGCGCAGCCGCCCGTATGCGCGCCGGCCGTCGGCCATGAGGCCGGGCAGGAAGTTCCGCAGGCCGAGCGACCGGTCGAGCAGGACGCGCACCATCACGCCGCCTCTCTGTTTGGCCGCCAGGATGTCCATCATCCGGTCGGCGTCGGGGCCGCCAAAGAGGTAGAAGGCCATGCAAATGGTGTGACGGGCGCGTCCCAGCAGGGCGGGCATCTCGGCATAGGCCGCGCCGTCGAAGAGCGCATCGGCGGCGTGGGGCGCGAAGCCGGGTATGGGGTCGGAGGGAGGCATACACCTCCATACCCCGTTTAGTGCTGGGAGCGTCAGGACAGGTAGGGGCGGGCCGTGACATTTTTGCCGTCGCTGACGAACGTGACCGCTCCCTGACGGTCGGTGCGGAAGGTCTGGACGCCGTGGGCGTCCAGCCGGGCCAGTGTCGCCGGGGCCGGATGCCCAAAGCGGTTGTGTCGGCCGCAGGAGATGACGGCCTGACGGGGCCGGAGGCGCGCAAGCCAGTCGTCGCCGGTCGCGTTTTTGGAGCCGTGGTGGCCGGCCTTCAGCACGTCGCAGGCGAGGTCCGGGTAGGCCTCCAGCATGGCGGCCTCGGCCTCGTTCTGGGCGTCGCCGGTCAGGACGAAGCGGGTCCGCCCGTACTGGACCAGCAGGGAGGCCGAGTAGTTGTTGATGGCGGCGTCGTCGGTGCCCGTGCCGAACGCGGCGGACGTGCCGAAGGCGGGCGTCGGCGGCGGGTTCAGGACGCGCAGGGTGACGCCGTCGCCCATGTCCAGCCTCATTCCGCGCACGGCGCGGGCGTAGGGGACGCCCTTGCGATGCACTTGGGCGAGGAACTGGGCGTAAGCGGGGGAAGGGTAGGGGAGCGTAGTGCCGTCCAAGACCGTCCCGACCTCCTGGGCGCGCAGGACGGCGGCCAGGCCGCCGACGTGGTCGCCGTGCGGGTGGGTCAGGACCAGCACATCCAGCCGGTTGATGCCGAGGTAGCTGAGGAAGGGCACGACGACCCTGACGCCGACATCAGACGCATCCGCGTCGGTCTCGTCGCTGTTCCCGCCGCCGTCAACGAGGACGGTCCGGCCCGAGGGCGTCTGGATCAGGGTGCTGTCGCCCTGCCCGACGTCGATGGCCGTGACGCGCAGCTTCCCTGCGTCCGGGTCGGGGCGGCGGGCCAGGGCATACCAGAGCAGCGAGCCGAGCGGCAGGAGCGGGGCCAGCCGCAGCAGGCGACGCCGCGCGGCGTCCGGGGGCGTCGTGGCTGGCGATGGGCCAGGCGGGGTGTCCTGTACGGGCGTGTCGCCCGATGGGGGCGCTTCGTCGTGTTCGGGTACGTCGTCATCCGGTGACATGGGTTCCTCCATGGGGGCGGTCAGGCTGAGTGGGGCCGAGCGGGGACGAGTTAAGGCGAGTGAATGAATTCACTCGCTGCCGTCGGACCTGTCCAGGGGACAGAAGAGAAAAGTCACGCGGCGAGGGGATCACGCGGGGGCGCTTGCCCCCTGCTCTGTTCCCGTGTCCCCTGGACAACTCCTGCGTCAGCGAGTGAATTCATTCACTCGCCTTAACTCGTCCCCACTTGGCCTGCTGCTATCTGCCAAATAGCAAGACGCCCAGCCCCCGTTTCAGGAAGGCCGGGCGTCTCTCTGTGTCATCCGCGTCTGTTGTCATCCCGACCGCCGGAGCGAGCGGCACTGGTGTGCCGCCGTGTCGGCATGCGCGTGGCAGTAGTAGCCGCCGCAGGCGGGGCAGTAGTGCCGCTCCTCCGGCTCCTCGATGAGAGTGTCGCATCCCCACAGGCGGGGCGACTTCCGGCCCCGGTTGAGCGGGGGGGGGGCGGAATAGCCGAGGGACGGGAGCGAGCCGTGCGCGCAGTGGAGCGCGAAGACGATCTCGCCAGGCCCATACGCCGGGGCCGGGGGCGGCGGGGCATGGGGAACAGTGATCGGGGCCGCCTGTCCGCCGTTCAGCGAGGCCAGGAGCCGAGAGAGAGGCATTTCGAGACCGCCGAGGAGCGCACCGCTGCTGTCAGTCAACCGTGCCATTGCCGTGTCCTGTTCTGCCGCCTAACCTGCGGGCGGCGCGAAAACACGAGAAGCGTCTCCATTCATCCCCGTGCCGGGGATATGTATCATAAGAGTCCCATCATAGCACAGAAAACGCCGAGAGTCAAGGAGTAATTCGGCTAACATTCCGCGCCACTTGGCACGGTTTATGCACTAGGTATTTGTACCGGCTGTTCGCCGCGAGAAAGGGCTGCCCCTGTGTATTATTCCCCTAAGATTTCGATGGCCTCCCGCGCCGCCTTCCTGGCTTTGATTCCGGTCCTGGCGGCCAACGCCCCCCAGGCGTCGCAGGCCCAGACCACTTATGTGGCCGTCGGCGACAGCCTCGCCTACGGCTTCATGGACTTCAATGCCACCCCGACCGGGACGGCGGGCTATCCCGGCTACGCCCAGCCCTACGCCGCCTTCCTGAGCAGTCCCGGCAAGACGGTGAGCCTCGTCAACCTTGGCATCGTCGGCGAAACCACCGACTCCCTGCTGGGCAACTCGGTCGGCAACAGCGCCCTCAACAGCAACTACAGCGTTGCCGCCCCGACCTCCCAGTACGCCCTGCTCTCGGCGGACCTGAACCCGAACGTCAGCAACGTCACCGTCCAGATCGGCGGCAACGACATCCTCGGCCTGGCCTCGAACCCCGCCTTCCAGGATGCCTTCGTGGACGGCGATACGGCCACCGCCAACGCGCTCCTGAACGCCACGCTGACGCACATCGGGGCCAACTACAATGCCCTCTTGACCCAGATCAACACGCTGGCACCGGGCGCGAAGGTGCAGGCGATGGGTTACTACAATCCCTACGCCTTCCTGCCGCCGACGAACCAGAACAACATCTATCTCCAAGCCGTCTCTGGCCCTCTGGAGCAGGGGCTTAACACCGTGATCGCGCAGGAAGCCGCCCTGCACCACGACCAGTTCGTGGACCTGAATACTGCCTTCGCCGCGCAGGGAAGCCAGTACGGCAGCTATGTGCTGACCGGCGAGACGATCCCCACCGCCTTCGGCCCCCTCCCCAACGACCACCCGACCGCCCTGGGCTACGGCCTCATCGCCCAGCAGCTTGAAGCCGCCCCCGTCCCTGAAGCCTCCACCGCGCTCTCCTTCGGCCTCCCGGCAGCCCTGGGGCTTGGCGGCCTGATCGTCGCCGTCCGGCGGAGGAAGAGGCGGGCGTAGCCTCCCCGCCCCCGACAATGGGGGGCCGCATAGGAAGGCGCAGGCCCCGCCGTGGCGCAGGCCCCGCCGTGAACGGCAGGTCTGGGGGGCGAAGCGCCGACCGCCCTGCGGGTGGGGGTGACGTATCACCCGCTCTCCCGGTCGCAGGCCGGCCGGCCGCAGGCCCTCCAGACCTGCCGTTCACGGCGGGGCCTGCGCGGCTGGTTCCAGCACACGGGCCGTCCCCGTCCCCCAAACCGCGCACCGGGAAGGAAACCGGCTCCGATGCCGGGAACAATGGCATAGGAGAACCCTCATGCCATCCTCACCTGCGCCCTACTACGGTTTCAACTTCCTCTGGATGTACGTCTCGGACGGAGAGACGCCCCGCCCGCCCGACGAGCGCGCGCTGGACTTCCTGGTCCGGACCGGCTTCAACTTCGTGCGCGTCCCGACCAACTACCGCTCCTGGATCAAGGACTTCGACTATTTCCACCCCGACGAGGCCGTCTTTTCCTACATTGACCGCTACCTCGACGCCTGCCGGTCGCGCGGCCTGCATCTGAGCCTGAACCTGCACCGCGCGCCCGGCTACTGCATCAACAACAACGACCTGGAGCGCGACAACCTCTGGCTCGACCCGGTCGCCCAGGACGGGTTCGTCTTCCAGTGGGAGACCTTCACCCGCCGCTTCCTCGGCACCCCCAGTTCCGCGCTCTCCTTCGACCTCCTGAATGAGCCGCCGAATGTCGGGCAGTACGGCCTGACCCGCGAAAACCACGCCGCCGTCATCCGCCGCGCCGTTCAGGCCATCCGCGCGATTGACCCCGCCCGCGAGATCGTCATTGACGGCCTGGGCGGCGGCCACCTCGCCATGCCCGAGCTTGCCGACCTTGGCGTGGTCCACAGCGGACGTGGCTACCAGCCCATGCCGGTCAGCCACCACAAGGCAAGCTGGTGGGACGGCCACGCGGCCGCCCCCGCGCCCGAGTATCCCGGCCAGGTGTGGGAGGGCCGGACGTGGGACCGCGACTCGCTGCGCGAGTTTTACCAGCCCTGGCGGGACGTGGAGGCGGGCGGCGCGCGGGTACACATCGGCGAGTGCGGCTGCTACAACAAGACCCCCAACGACATCGTCCTGCGCTGGCTTGGGGACCTGTTCGGCCTGTACAAAGAGTTCGGCTGGGGCTACGCCCTCTGGAACTTCGCCGGCGACTTCGGCATCGTCGAACACGGCCGCCCCGGCGCGGTCTACGAGGAGCTGCACGGGTACAAAGTGGACCGCGCCCTGCTGGACATCCTAACGGAGAGCCGCGCATCGGCATGACAGAGGACAGGAAGAGGGGGTATAACTCTAACACGACACGCGGGGGACTGAAGACATGAGACAAGCCAGCTTTGCGGACATTAACGAGGACTTCACGGCCCCGCCGTCGGGCTGCCGCGTGGTGCGCGCCGACGCCCTGACGGCATTGGCCGCCGTTCCCGATAGGACCTTCCGCTGCTGCGTCACCAGCCCTCCGTACTGGGGCCTGCGCGATTATGATGTTGAACACCAGGTCGGGGCGGAGCCGAGGCTGGAAGATTACATTGCCAACGTGCGCGCCGTCTTCGCCGAGGTCCGTCGGACGCTGACGGACGACGGGACGCTCTGGCTAAACATTGGGGACAGCTACACAAGCGGGGGGCGGACCTGGCGCGACGCGGACAAGAAGAACAAGGGCCGGGCGATGGATTACCGCGCGCCTACTCCAGACGGGCTGAACCCCAAGGACCTCATTGGCGTCCCCTGGCGGCTCGCGTTCGCCTTGCAGGACGACGGCTGGTATCTGCGCTCGGACATCATCTGGCACAAGCCCAACTGCCAGCCGGAGAGCGTCAAGGACCGGCCGACGCGCGCCCATGAATACCTGTTCCTGTTCTCCAAGTCGGAGAAGTATCACTACGATCACGAGGCCGTCAAGGAGCCAACGGCCACGGCAGGCATGAAAGAGACGGGCCTGAAAAACCGCCGCTCCGTCTGGTCCGTCAATGAACCGCAGATGAGGCTTCGAAGTGACCTTACTCCTGAGCAGCGAGCATACGTTTTGCGGAGAATTGCCGACGAGGGTTTGCTCTAGTCAGATGGCACCCGCGCGAACAGTACAGAACGCCAGGACGGTCTGCTGTAAACACCTTGCCGCAAGCTTGACACGCTTGGGGATCTCGTTTAAGGTGTACAGATCGACACGACCGAGAACAATATTTCAAGGTTCGGGAGGTCGCTCTCCGAGAAACGAAAACCTTGCCACACGCGATGCAGGATGCAGTACAGCAGGCGTCACAAACTTTAGACGCAGGGGAGCGGGGCGTGAAGTCTACCCCGCACTTTGCACATGGGCGCAAAGGGACAACAAAGGGAAAACGTCGTAGGTCAGCAATGTCGGGATTGTTCCGCAGGAAGGCTATCTCCGCTTTGCCGTGACACTTGGGGCAGAGAGTAACAAGGTTTTCAATCTTGTTGGCATGGCGGTAGTCGGTAAACAGGTGGAACGGCGTGACATGATGCACAGGCAATCCACGGGCGATTATTCCACAGTGCTGACAAGTATCGTTGTCCCGCTTCCTGGCAGCGATTCTCTGGCGGTTCCAGTTTTCGCCACGATAGCTCATATGGCCGCCCTGCCATGTCGAGTTGTTTGGGCCGCTCATAATTCCAGAAGACCGCCATTTGGCCGCGCAGGATCGGCCGCAGAAGTTGTGTTCTTTGAGGCTACTTGGGCTGCGCTCTATCGTTCTGCCGCACATGAAGCAAGGAACCGAAACTTTCTTGGAGCCTACGCCTTTACGATGAGCCTGTTGCCATTTGCCGTAGCACGACAATCCGCAGAAATGGTTCACGGACAGCCCCGCCATGTAGGGCTTTGCCTGGTACGGTGAGCCGCATTCATCACATGTTAGGGTGATCATGCTCTATCATACGCTCTAAATGGAAAATCGTCAATGAACATCACTTTGCGCCGGGACGAGATACCCGATGACCTGCTAGAGTTTTTCGAGGATGCTGATACGCAGGCAAAAACGGACGTGTTCCGTGTCAACACCGAAGCCTTCCGCGAAGCGCACTTCGCCACCTTCCCTACCAAACTTGTCGAGCCGTGCATCCTGGCCGGGTCGGAGCCGGGCGACACGGTCCTTGACCCCTTCCTCGGCTCCGGCACGGTCGGGCTGGTGGCCTGCCGACTGGATCGGAAGTTCTTGGGGGTGGAGTTGAGCGAGGAATACGCCTCAATCGCCCGGCGGCGGCTGGGCTGGACTAAATAGGTTCTGCTCCGGCGGGGGCGGTGTATCTTCCGGGGCGGGAGCGACGGTGGGGATGATCCAGGAGACGTGCCGAACGCAGAACTCTATTTGCAGGCCGGAGATGGTGATCTTGCCGTCGCTCCCGTCCAGGCGCAGTGTGAACGCAGGCCGCCCATCAATAGATACTCCGTGAAATAGAGAAAGGGGTTGTCCCTGCCGAAGATTGTGGCATGAACCTGACCCAACTGCACCGCCTGCCCAAAGACCGTGTCCGTGCCCTCTTCGGCCTCGACCCCGCCGCCCTCGGCCAACTGCTGGCCGCCGTCCTGCCCCCGCTTGTGGGGAAGCGGCACGCCTAACAGGAGGCCAAGGGGAAGCGGCACGCCCAACAGGAGGCCAAGAGGAACCGGCAGCGCGCCGTCGGCGGCGGGCGCAGGCGCAAGCTGCTCCCGTACCAGGAGGTTTTGATCACCCTGGTCTACCTGCGCCACAACGTCTCCCACGCCGTCTCCCACGCCGTCTGCGGCCAGATGTTCGGCGTCAGCGCCGACATCAGCGAGAACAGCTTCCACGAGGTCATCCGGCTCTTGCGCGACGTGTGCCCCGCCGACCGCTGGGGCGCCGAGAAGAAGTGGACCAAGAGGGAGCCGTCGTGGCACCCCGACACGCTGGACCTGATCCTGGTGGACAGCTTCGAGACCCCCATCGGCCGGTCGAGCCTGCCGGACGTGCAGCGCAAGTTCTACTCGGGCAAGAAGAAGCGCCACACGACCAAGACACAGATCATTACCAACAAGCAGGGCGAGGTGCTTGCCATTGAGCCGGGGCACCCCGGCCCTAAGTCCGATAAGAAGCTCTACGAACAAAGCCGGGCCAAAGATCAGTACCCGCAACGGGCCAAAGATCAGTACCCGCAAGCGGCGCGTCGGGCGGACCTTGCGTATGTGGGCGTGCCGGAGATGCTGCTGCCGCACAAGAAGGTGCGGGGCAAAGCAGGCGAGAAAGCCCTGCCGCTGACGCCGGAGCAGCAGGAAGAGAACCGGCACGCGGCGTCGGCGCGTGTCCCGGTGGAGCACGGGGTACGCCGGGTGAAGGCGTGGCGCATCCTGCGCGACGAGTACCGTCTGGCGCGGGGCCTGTTCTCGACGATCGCGCTGGCGACGGTGGGGCTGGTTCATCTGAGCCGTGTTGTGCCTGGATGAAGCCAAGCCGGAACAGAAGGGCGGCTGCGCCGCCCAGCTCACCCGGCAAGACATGGCTATTTCACGGAGCATCTAATGGTGACCTTCACACTGCTACCGCCTTGGGAGGTCCGGGGACTGAAATCGGCGGACGTCAGGGCGGCAACGCGCCCCAGAACGTCGCGCGGTATCTCCACGATCTCGCAGAGCAGTCGGGTCGCCGACACGTCCCGTGCGCGGAGTACGAGGATGCGGTCGTACTGGCTGAGGTGGGCTGGTATCCGCCGCGCGGCTTCCCGAGCCAGGTCTTCCAGCGTGGAGAACTGCTGTATCCAACGCGCCTCGGTGAACTTGGAGATGGTGATCTTGTCCGGGCGGATGTCTTTAGAGGCTTCCGTTTTCAGCGAGAGCTTGACGCCTTCAACGGTCACGTCAATGCCGGAGAAGGTGTCACTGACAGTGATCGTCTCGGCCCTGCCATCGGCTGCACAGGCTCCCCTGAAGGCGTATTCAAACGCCTTCTTGCTCAACCGGGCTTCGTTCGTCGCGTGATGGATGAGGAGGCGGTTGCGAGAATCAGCCGTGAAGCGGGGCGTGGCAAAATCACTGGCCGGGTTGACGGTTTCCTCGACCTGACGCATCATCGTCCGGGCGACTTCGGTCAGCAACTCCACTTGAATCGGGTCAAGCCTCGTCGCGACCGAGATCAGTTCCCGAAGGGCGGTGCGTTCCTCGGCTTCGTCGGGCGGTTGATCGTCTCGCAGCATCACACCGAATTTAACACAGATTCCATCAGGAGTCAAACCCCATTGGGAAAGGCCGAGCGCAACGCGCCCGGCCTTCTGCTATCCGACTGTGGGTGAAGGAGGTTGCTCGCCCTAAACTTCGCTCCGCGACTCGGGCTGCGGCGGCGAGATCGCGCCGCTGGTGGCGGCCCGCTCGAAGCTGTCTACTAGACCGGCGAAGCGCTCGAAGCGGCGGGCGGCGGCGGGGGACAGGTTATCCGTGTTGACTTTGGCGTCGTTGGGGGCGGGGCGCGGTTCGGCCCCTCTCTGTGACGGCGAGACGTTCGAGTTGATCGTTTCCGGCATGACTTGTTTGACCCCTTCCGCCAATGCTGCCTGCAATGGTTCCTGTCTGGCCTGCGGTTCCTGATTATACCCGTCAGTTCGTCGAAATGGTTCCGGGCTTGTGTCCGCCCGCGATAATCACGCCCTCGCGCCACAGGAGTATCCCCAGGATAGAGCGGAGCGGGGAGATGAACCGCTTGATGTCCGCGGCATAGAACTCGTTCTCGCCGAAGATGTTGGGCTTGTTGGACTGGATGTTGAGGACGGCCACGATCTCCCCGGCGAACTCGACCGGCAGGCTGACGAAGCTGACGTACTGCTGCTTGGAAAAGAACTCGATCACCTCCCGCTTGACGGCGGGCGGCTGGCCTTCCAGGAGCGCATTCAGCCGGCCCGCGTCTTTGACATCCGGGATGACTGTTTCGTCGCCGGCGGCGAAGGCCCGCGCGGCCCCGAACAGCAGGCGCTCGTCGTCGGCATCCACGGGGATCGCGAAGTCTCGGGGGACGCCCGAAGCGTTCTGCGCCCAGGCCGTGAGGAGAAGGACGGCCCGATACTCGTCATGCGGGCGCGACTGGTCGGCGAAATGGACCCGCCGGGCGTCGAGGTATTTGCCCGCCGCAAACTCCGACGTCGGGCGGGGCTGCATCAGGTTGGCGTTGACGTCAAGCTCGACCTTCTCCTGAAAGTAAGTGATCACAACCGAGGCGATGTACTTGAGCGTCTGCCGCTGGGCGAACTTGACCTGCTGGGCGTTATAGCCGTTCAGGTCTTGCAGGAGGTCCACCGCCCCGGAGAGTGTTTTGGTGTAGTCTTTGAGGAAGGCGTACTCGCCGGCCTGCCCTTGGAGCTGGCCGAGGTTGCCTCGCAGAGTCTTCACCTGAGTCGCCAGGTTCCCCTTCTCGGCTTCGAGAGTCGTCACCTGATGCCGGTTTCTCGCCAGCACGCTGATCTTGTCCCACGCCTGGGCGAGCGACCCCGCGACCAGCAAAGCGCCGTAGGCCCACGGGTGATAGCCCTCCGAGTGGGGCGTATAGAGGTCCAAGTACCACGGGATCGCGACCCCACAGGCGAGCTGGAGGGCGATAAAGACCCAGGCCAAGATTGCGGAAAGCATTGCGTCAGGTATTCCGTCTGCCTGCCGCGTTTTCCTCCTCTGCGGGCGCCGATTCCTCCGCGCGCTACGCCCCATCAGGGCGAGGGGCTAAACACCTCGACCCGCGCATCGCCGTAGTCCGCGACATACACGTTCCCGCTCTTGTCTAACGTGATACCTTCCGGGCGGGCCAGGTCCCCATCCGCTCCCGATGTCCTGCCACTCCCGATCTGGGTTAGGAAAACGCCGCTGGGGCTGTATTTGTTCACGCAGTTTTCCTCATTGTCCGTGACATAGATGTTCCCGCCCGCATCTAACGCCACGCCTCTCGGTACGCCCGTGTACCCCGCTTGCGGCCCGACTGCGCCGATCCTCGCGATCAAGGAACCTGTGGGACTGAACTTAGCGACCCCGCCCCGGCCGTCATCCGTCACATAGAAGTAACCCGAGGCATCTAAGGCGATCCCATTGCCGCCGATGAACTGGCCGACGCCGAAGAGGCTCAAGTAGCTGCCCCCTGGCCCGAATTCCTCCACGCGATTACCGGGACCTGACGGACCGTTACCACCCGGAAAATAAGTGTCGGCGACGAAGACATCGCCGGATGTGTCAACGGCAATGCCGGAGGGACCTTGGAATTGGCCGTTCCCACTGCCGCTGGTTCCGAACTGGCTCAGATAGCTGCCGTTGGCATCGAATTTCACTACGCGCGTGTTGGAGGAGTCCACGACGAGGATGTTTCCGGCGGCGTCCACCGCTATTCCCAACGCGCCGGAGACTTGCCCTGGGCCTGCCCCCCCGAAGTCCAATAGTAGTGTTCCGGCAGGATTAAACTTCATCACGCGGAAGGAGGTCGTAATGTAGACATTACCGCTGCTGTCCAAGGTGATCGCTATCGGGGCGATGTTCGGACTGCCATCATTGGGTAACGTGAACTTGCTTTGGAAGACGTATGAAGGGCTGCTGCCGCCTCCGGTCCCAGTACCCGTGCCGGTCCCAGTACCCGTGCCGGTCCCAGTACCCGTGCCGGTCCCAGTACCCGTGCCGGTCCCAGTACCCGTGCCGGTCCCAGTACCCGTGCCGGTCCCAGTACCCGTGCCGGTCCCAGTACCCGTGCCGGTCCCAGTACCCGTGCCGGTCCCAGTACCCGTGCCGGTCCCAGTACCCGTGCCGGTCCCAGTACCCGTGCCGGTCCCAGTACCCGTGCCGGTCCCAGTACCCGTGCCGGTCCCAGTACCCGTGCCGACGGGCGTTGAGGGGGAGCCTGAGTTGCCGCCACCTGAACAGCCGCTTAGGGCCAGGGATGTAAGAACAGCAAGGCCAGTATAACAAGACAAGTTGAAGGATAGACGGGGATGGAGCATATTTGACGGAGTCCTCGGCATGCAAGCACGGCCACGTTCATGGTCTGGCTCCCAAGAGCCTGATTGTCAGATATTATACCAGGACTACGGCTATGGCTGTGAACGCCTGTGCGCCCGGTCAGGACATAGGCGGCTCACAAGACCTTAACACAAAAACGCGCATTTCGGGGCGCGTTGTTGAAAGTCTGCCTGTTTGGGGGGCCAGCGCGTCGCGCCCGGCCCCCGCCTGCTCCCGCGTGCCCTACGCGGCCATCTTCAGCCCCTTGACCGCCTGGGCCTCGTACTTGGGCTTGTAGTCGGGGCACTTGTAGCTCTTGGAATACTCCTTGGGGTTCTCGGCCTCGGCGACGTAGATCTGGGCGGAGTTGACGCCGCACTTCTCGCGCGTCCGGTCGTAGTTGCCGCAGTCGTAGCAGCGGCGCAGGATGGTCCAGCAGACGGAGCAGCGCATTGAGCCGACCAATTCCACCCGGCCGCACAGCGGGCAGTGGATATAGGTCTCCTGGAAGCCGTACTCTTTGGACTTCAGGGCCAAGCGCACCTTGCGGTTGAACTCCTCCAGGCCGCGCGAAAGCTCGGCGCAGGTGGCGAGGAGCTGGTTCATCTGCACGGCGCTCAGATACTCGATGACGCGCTCGTCCAGCAGTTCCGAGAGCTGCTGGCCGACCTTATCAATCGCCTTCATGTGCTGCTCGGCGGTCGCGGGGCGGTAGGGCTTGGCCTTCTCCGCCCGTGCCCCCAATGTCTTCAAAAGCTGCTCGGTGATGGCGAGCGGGACGCGCAGGAAGGCCTCGCGCTTCTCGGGATGCTTGACGATGGCCCCCATGATGCGCTCGGAGTCGCCGACGTTCAGCTTCTCGGCCTTGATCTTCTCCACCATCCGCTTCTGCGAGCCGGGATCGTGGGCCAGCGCGGCGAGGGCGCGGGCGTGGCCCTCCGTCAGAAGGATCTGGCCCGCGGCGGGGGCGCGCAGGGTCAGTTCCTGCTGGACGAACGGGGGCAGTTCCAGCAGCTCCAGGGACCGGCGCAGGGTGGTTTCGGAGACGCCCAGTGTCTTGCCGCACTTCTCCCAGGACATGAAGGTCAGCAGGCCCTGGATGGCCCGCGCCTTCTCAATGGGGTTCATGTCCTCGCGCTGGAAGTTCTCCAGCAGGGCGTCGGCGTGGGCGTCCTCGTCGCTCATCTCCTTGACGATGGCCGGGATGGTGAGGTTGCCGGCGATCCTGGAGGCGCGGAAGCGGCGCTCGCCCATGACGATCTGGAACCTGTCCGAGCCGTCCGGCATCTTGAACGGGCGGACGACGATCGGCTCCAAAACGCCGCGCTCCTTGATGGAGGCGGCCAGCTCCTCTAGGGTGTCCTGGTAGAAGGACTTGCGCGGCTGGTTCTCGTTGGTGACGATCTGGTCCAGCGGCATCTGCCGGACGGTCTGCTCCGGCGGGCTGAGTTGTTTGGTTGTAGGCATGGGGCGCTCCGGGTCGATCTCTGTCAGGGTCAATCTCTGGGCGTGGGTCCGTGAACATCTGGGCGTTGGCCCGTGAACAAAGGCGGGTTTTCGTGGGATAATCATCGGCAGATGTGGGCGGGAGCGAGAGGGGGCGTGGCCATGCGCGCCAGAAAGTCAGCGGTGATGGCGGGGGCCGTGAGGCAGGCGGAAACCGTGGAGCGGATGGAGGCGCGGCCGGGGCCGCCACGGGGGCGCGGCCTGCCCGACGCGGGGGCTTCCGGGACGCCCCGGTGGAAGCGGCGGGCTGGGCACTGCATGCCGCCAGGCTGGGCCGCAGCCAGGTCCGCCTGTCCGGCGACCCCGTCCCGTCGGTTCCCCGCGCCGCGCCGTTCCAGGCACCAGGCGTCTCGCGGCTAGAACGTGTGGCTGGTCTAGAACGTGTGGTTGACCGGATCGTAGTTAATCTCGCCGACCCCCATGCCCTGCCGCAAGGTGGACGGGTCATTGGGATTAGGAAGTGCCAACAAGAGGTCCATCTTCTTTTTGCCGTCCTTGTCCTCGTGCAGCCCGCCGGACAGCCGCAGCTCGCTGAACCGGGTGACTTCCCTGGGCGGGTCGGCAGTGAGCCAACGAATCAAGGAGTCCATCGTGTCCACCATGAGGACGACCGCGAAGGCCCGCCCCTCCCGCTCCGACAGGGCCGACAGCGCCACCTCCCCGTCTTTGGAGGCCCGGATCTTCGGCTCCGCCGCCGTCCGGATCTGCCGCACGGCGTACACCATCAGTGGCGAGAGGTCAGAATGGATGGGCGATTCAGGGTCGAAAGCGCCATAGGTGGGGTGCATCCGGTAGGCGCGGACGAGCGGGTCGGGCAGGAACTGGTCCACGACGTCGTGCAGGGCGGCCACGTCCAGCGCGGGCGTCGGTGCCCGCCGGGTCACGCGCAGGCGGTCGTGGCCCTGCTCCCTGTCCTCGGTCAAAACGCGCAGGCTGTAGACGTCTGCCAGCGCAGCCACCTCCTGACGGGGCGTCATCGCCTCCGCACCGAAGACGGTGGCGCGCTTGGGGGCGAGGTACGGCTGGATCGTCACTTTCAGGCCGTCGCCCTTGCGGGCGTTGACGTTCACTTGCGTGAGGATGTCGCCCAGGGAGGCGCTGACGGGCGGGGCGGGCGCGGGGGCATCAGGCAGGACGGGGAGCGGGTCGGTTATGTCGCCGGGCATGATCTTCTCGTTCGCCTGCGGTATCGCAGGCGCGGACACGCTCACCGGTCTTGGGGTAATCCGTACCGGCCCGTCAGGTTGTACGTTTATCTGGTCGGGCTTGCTCATCGTGATGAAGACGGGCTTCCCATCGGTGCGGGTGGCTTCATACCCGAACAGGGGGACGTCGCCTTGGGGATCAAAGCGGGCGAGCCAGGGGTCGACCTGGGCAAAGGTACGCAAACCGAACTTGGGATCGGTCGCGGAAATACGGCGGAGGCCGGCGAGGGTCCTCGGGAGGTCGTTGATCGCCGTCTGCACGTACAGGTGCAGAAGGAACTGCTGGACCTCCTGCTGCTGGACCGGTGCCAGTGAGGTCACTGGAACCCCCCGGTGGATGTCCTTCATCGCCGCGAGCTGTTCGGGCGTCAGCAAGTAGACTAGATCGTGGATGGCGTGGCTTCGGTCGGGCAGCCCCAGCACGAGATGCGGGTTGAAGTTCTCGGCATAGCGGTTGGTCTCTTCCAGCGCCAGGGCGCACTCCTGGACGGTGACGGAGGGCAGATCGGCGGGGTCGGTGTACCGCTTCCTCAGCAGGAACACCGTGCCGGAGGGTAGAGCGCCGGAGGGCTGTACGTCGTAGTCATAGGCCGCCGCCAGTCTGGGCAGGAGGGTGGACAGCGGCTCGCCGTCGGGGTTCAGCTTCAGCCCTGCCGAAGACGTCAGGGCGGGGTGTAAGGGCTGGTCCTCGGCGACGAGGGCGACATGGGCCTGCTCGGAGAGGGCGGTGAAGGCGGAGAAGAAGGTGGACGCCTGGGCGGGGGTGATCCGGACGCGGGGATCGGGGGCGGCCTGGGCATGAGAGAAGGCCGGGAAAAGCAGCGGCAGCAGGGCTGCGGCCGTCGCGGTGCGGACGCGACCTAGGCGGACTCGACGTGGCATGGGGGCCTCCCCGCAGGACCTCCCTGCGGCTTCAGGGTCGTCATCATGGGCCGCTCGTGAAGAGGGCACCTCCACTATAACACGCCCCCGTCGGGCTGTCAAACGGTGCCCGCGACGGGCAGGCGGATAGGCCGCCCGCTTCGGGGCTTTAGAGAGGATACGGCAGAGGAGAGCGCGGTAAGAACGCGGCAAGAACAAGGAGGGCGCGGCAAGCGTCGCCCCTACAGCCCGCGATCGTGGCCTGCCCCCAACCCTGGAGGGGCTTTCACTCAGGAGTAGCCCGGCCATTCATGGTCGGGTGCCTCTGAGTCCCCCCCGCCTCACTCCCGGCGGGCGCTGCGGACCGGCGCGGGGACCGGCACGCCCGGCTTCAAGGCGTGCCACAGGATCGCGTTCAAGGCGTCCGGGTCCGCCCGGTCGGGGGCCGAGAAGTCCAGCCGCGCCGAGGCGACCGCCCCCGCGCCCTTGGCCGGGTTCCTGGCTTCCAGGTCCACGCGCGGGCCGATGTTCGCCCAGGCGGTCAGGTCGGGCGTGGCCGTGAAGCAGGAGAGCATCGGCGTGGCCGCCCGGTCGTACTGGGTCATGGGGGGCAGGTGGAGGATCATCTCCATCGTGCGGACCATGGAGGCCGTCGTGTACTGCGTGCTGTCCACGGCGCTGCGCTTGACGTAGGGGGAGATGACGAGGCCCTCAGTGCGGTGGGCGTCTATGTGGTCGGGTCCGTTCTGGGCGTCGTCCTCGATGACGAAGATGGCGGTCTCTTTCCAGAAGCGGGACTTGGAGATGCCTTCCACGATCCGGCCCAGGGCCTGGTCGTTCTCGGCGACGTTGGCGATGGGCGTGTACGCGCCCGCCTCAAGCCCCTGCGTGTGGTCCTCGGGCAGTGACATCACCATGAACTGCGGCCACACGCCGGTCTTCTCCGCCGCGCCCAGGTCACTCAGGAAGATGTCCGCCCGCCCGATGTCGCGCGGTCCCTTGAACCAGTCGAAGCCGGCGTATTCCGCGCTGGCGTGGCCGGCTAATCCCTTGCTCCCCGCGAAGACCGGCGGCGCGTTGGGGGTGGCGGTGAAATCGGCCTCCTCGCCGTAGGAGCGGTAGGAGACCCCGTGCCGCGCGCAGTCGTCCCAGATCTCGCCGGCGGGCGAGTCGGTCAGGCGCGAGTCGGCGTCGGGTTCGCCCCGGCTGCTGTAGGCGCTCGGCCAGACCTTCTCCACGAAGCCGGTGGCGTAGGCGGCGTCGCACCACTTGTGGCCGTCCTCCGAGACTTCGCCGTTGCAGTACAGGTTGTCCAGCAGGACGTAGTGCGAGGCCAAAGCGTGCGCGTTCGGCGTGACGCTCGCGCCGAAGATGGTCAGGCTCGGGTCGCCGTTGCCCGCCGTGAGGTCCCCGAACACCTGGTCATAAGTACGGTTCTCCCGGATGATGTACAGGACGTGCTTGATCTTGCCCAGGGTCGCCTTCATGTCCGGCCCGGCCTGTGCGGTCCTCGCGTTCAGGCCGGGCGTGTTGGCGTAGACCTGCCGGGTGTAGGCGGCCAGGCCCGCAGCGCCCGGCAGGCGCACGGCGCAGACCGCGCCGCTGAGGGCGCCGCCGATGTAGTCGTAGGCCTGGCCCGAGACGGGCTGGTTCCGCGTCCAGGGCGTCGTCGCCTTGTCGTTGGCGCGGAAGCTCAGGCCCTTGCCGGTCCCGACGTAGAGCGTCCGGCCGTCGGGGGCGAGGGCCAGGGCGCTGGGATACCAGCCGGTCGGAATAAAGCCGAGGACGCGGGAGGCGCGGGGGCGGGAGGTGTCTATGACGGCCACGTCGTTGTTGTCGGCGTTTGCGACGTAGAGCCGCCCGCCGTCGGGGCTGAGGGCGAGGGCGTCCGGCGTGGACCCGACGGGGTCGGTGGGAGACAGCGAGGTCTTGACCGTTTCCGTCACCTTGCCGCCCGTGATGACGCTGACGCTGTTGCTGCCTGCGTTTGCGACGAACAGGCGTCCATCGTTGGCCCAGGCCAGCTCGTTGGGCTGGCTGCCGGCCGTGACGCGGGTTCGTTCTTGCAGATTCGATGCGTCCAGCAGGCTGACCGTGCCGTCGCCCATGTTGGAGACGGCGAGCGTCGCCCCGTCCGGCGACAGGGCGACGGCGTAGGGGCGGTAGCCGACGTGGGCGGTCGCTTGCAGGGCGGCGGGCGAGCCGGCGAGCTTGTAGACGACGTCGCCCTCGACCTCCGCCACATACAGCGCCCCATCCTTGCCCGCCGCCACCCCCGCCGTCCACCGCTCCTTGCCGTCCAGGAAGGGCACGGCCAGCGGCTCTTGCAGGGTGAGCCGTCCGTCCGCGTAGCCCAGCCGCAGCACGGTCTCCTTTAGGGAGGCGACGCGCCGGGCCGAAGCCCCGTCCTTGACCGCCTTGTCCAGAGAGGAGGGCGTGTCGCCCTGCCCGGCGGCGACGTAGATGGTCCGGCCCGACGGGTCGAAGCACATCCCCGCCCAGTCCTTCTCCACGTCCACGCTCTGCACCAGCCGGTTGGTGGCCGGGTCAATGAGGCTGACGCCGTGGTCGTGCCAGCCGCCGGTGAGGGCGAGCAGGAACCGGCCGTCGGGGCTGAACGCCATCTTCAGCGGCAGGTCGCCCGGCAGCGCGATGGGCGTCCCGGCCGGGGTGACGTGCCAGCCGTTGGGCAGCCGCGTCCCCGTCCCGTTGCCGTCGGGCAGGTCCGGGAGCGCGACCGCCTTGCGGGCCTCCCCCCGGCGCAGTCCGTGCGCGAGGCTGAAGCCCGCCAGGGCGGCGGTGAGGGCGAGCGTGACGGCGGGGAAGAGTGTGCGGCTTTTCATACCCTATTATGGCCGACGGGGACAGAGTTTCGGCCGAAATGACAATACTTGCCGCAGGCGACCCGGACCCGGCGGAAATACTTGCCGTTTTTCTACCCGCTGCGCTTGTTTGGCATGGTTTGTGCTGTGCGGAACAGTGGCCACGTTGTGCGGCCACACGACGGTTATTTGGCCCTTTCAATCCGTTACGCTTTTTGCGGCCCCGCTTCCGAAAGGTTGATCCCCTCATGCCTCCTGCCTACCCGCGATTGCCTGCGCTCTCCAGGCTCACGACTCTGGGCCTTGCTCTAGCCTCATCCCTGACCGCCGCGCCTGCCGACGCCCAGACGCAGGACCTGTTCGTCGCGAACCAGCACGGCAGCACGATCTCGCGCTTCGCCGGAACCGGACCCGGCACATTTTCGACCAACCCGACGGTGATCTCCGGCGGCCTGAACCAGCCGGAAGGGCTGGCCTTCGACGGGCAGGGCGACCTCTTCGTGGCAAACAACCTGGACGGCACTCTCGCGGAATTCGCGGCCGGAACAACGCCCGGCGCGCTCGACGGGGCGACGACCGTCCGGACCGGCCTCAGCCAGCCGCAGGGCATCGCCTTCGACGCGCGGGGCGACCTGTTCGTCGGGAACTTCGGCTCCGACACCATCATCGAACTCCGGGCGGGAGCGGCCCCCGGCACCTTCGGCACGTCCACCACGCTCACCCCCGGCTATCTGAATGGTCCGGAAGGTCTGGCCCTCGACGCCCTGGGGAATCTGTACGCCGCGAGCTATGTCGGCACCGTCAGCCCCATCAACGACACCATCACCAGGTTCCAGTACAACCCCACGTCGGACGTTTTTACCTATGGCATGATCGCCGAGAACGGTCAGAACCGTGTCCAGGGCCTGGCCTTCGATGCGGCGGGCGACCTGTTCGCCGCGAACGCCGGTACGAACAGCATCAGCGAGTTCATGGCGGGGGCGACGCCCGGCACTCTGGGCACGAGCACCGTGTTCACCGGGGGCGGCCTGAACTATCCGCGCGGCATCGCCATGGATGCGGAGGGTGATCTGTTCGTCGCAAACACCGTCGGCAATACCATCACCGAATTCGCTTTCGACCCCGCAACGAAAACCTTCGGGGCCGGCACGGTCGTTGAGCGCGGCTTGAGCAGCCCTTCGTTCATCGCATTCGGCCCGTCCGCGCCCGTCCCCACCGCCTACAGCCAGAGCGTCACCACGGGACAGGATGCCCCCGCCGCCGTCCTCCTGAGCGGGAACGACACGAACTCCCCTCCGCTATCATTGACGTATGCCGTCTCGGTCCTGCCGCTGCACGGGACTCTGACCGGCACGGCACCGAACCTGACCTATACTCCCGCCGCAGGCTACTCCGGCCCCGACAGCCTCACGTTTTCGGCGAGCGACGGCGTTGAAACCAGCGCGTCCGCGACGGTCGTCATTCAGGTGCTCACCCTGTCCTCGTTGGCCTTCGTTTCTCCGGTCCCCGGCGGCACCGTGCTGACCGCCACCGTCACCCTCAGCGCGGCCGGCACGTCGGACACCGTGGTCGGCACGGCGAGCAGCGACCCCTCCGTGGTGCGCGTCCCCCCGGCGCTGGTCATTCCGGCGGGGTCGAGCGGCGCGACGTTCTTGATCGCCACGTTCCGCAGCCACACGACCAAGGCGGTGACGATCACGGCGACGCTAGGTTCGGCGGTCCGGACGGTCCCGCTGACCATCACGGGCCGGTGACGCGGGGCGGCCTGTGACTCGACTCCTCCGCCCGCCCGGAGACAAGAAGGCCGCCCCGATGGGGCGGCCTTCTGAGTCTTGCCGGCGCGGACCGGCCCGTCTGTAAACGGGCCGCGCATCTGCTACAATGAAAACGAAAAGGCCGCCCCCGAAGGCGGCCTCTTCAATCTTGTCGAAAGGAGGTGCGTCCTATGCGACAAGGCAACTGGCGCAAGGTCTTGAAACTCAAGACCATTGCACAGACTATTGCTGCGATTGCGTCGGCAATCGCGGCGATCCATCAGCTACCGAGGAAGTAGTCTGACGGCGGGGGACGTTATTGGAGCAACGCCCTCCCGTCTGCTGGTTGCAGTATACCACAAAACATCAATTTGATACAGTGATACTGTATCGGTCTACCCAGAACGGGGGCAGCACGGGCATGAGAAGCATCACGCGGACACCGGGGCGCACGGCGCGCACGGGGATGGTGGCGGCGGCGAACCCGCTCGCCTCGCTGATCGGAGTCGAGATCCTGCGCGCGGGCGGCAACGCCGCCGACGCGGCCGTCGCGATGGGGGCGGCCATGGCCGTCATGGAGCCGCACCTCTCCCACCTCGGCGGGGACGCCTTCGCGCAGGTGTGGGACGCGCCCGCGCGCAAGCTTTCCGCCCTCAACGGCAGCGGCGCGGCCCCGGCCGGGGCGACACTTGCGGCGATGGGCGGCGAGATCCCCCTGCGCGGCATCCGGGCGGCCTCGGTCCCCGGCGCGGTGGCGGCCTGGATGACGATGCTGGAAACCTGGGGGACGATGACCGCCTCGGAGGTCCTGGCCCCCGCCGCCGCCCTGGCCGAAGACGGCTACGCGCTGCCCGCCTGGCAGGCCGCGCTGCTGCGCTCCCATGACGCGCTGTGGGAGGAGTTCCCCGAGTCGGGCGCGGCGCTGGTCCCCGACGACCTGCGGCCCGGCGTCACCCTCTACCAGCCCGTCCTCGCCCGGACCCTGCGCCAGATCGCCGACGGCGGGCGCGCGGCCTTCTACGAGGGCGAGTTCGCCGAGAGGATGGTCGCCCATTCCGAAGCAAGCGGCGGGTTCTTCACGCGCGAAGATCTGGCCGCCCACCGGTCGCAAATCCTGGAGCCGATCCGCACGACGTACCGGGGCGTCACGGTGACGGAGCAGCCGCCGGTTTCGCAGGGCTGCCTGCTGCTGCAAATGCTGAACATCGTGGAGGGCTTCGACCTGGCCGGCCTGGACCCCGAAGGGGCGGAGGCCCTGCACCTGATGGCCGAGGCGAAGAAGCTGGCCTTTGCGGACCGCCTGGCCTATCTGGGCGACGTGCCCGACACGCCGCTCGCGACTTTGCTGTCCAAGGACTACGCCGCCCAGCAGCGCAAGCGCATCGGGGCCGAGGCCGCGCCGCGCTACTCGCCGGGCCGTCTGCCGGCCGTGAACGGCGGCTCGGACACCACCTACCTGTGCGTCGTGGACGGGCGCGGCAACGCCGTGTCCTGGATACAGAGCGTTTTCCACGGCTACGGCAGCGGCGTGGTCGTGCCGGGCACGGGCGTCCTGCTGAACAACCGCATGACCGGCTTCAGCCTGGACCCGAAGAACCCGAACGTGCTTGCGCCGGGCAAGAAGACGATGCACACGCTCAACACCTGGATGGCCTTCAAAGACGATGACCTGTGGGCGGTGGGGGGGACGCCCGGCGCGGATGTGCAGGTGCAGACGAATTTGCAGACGATCACGCAGATGGTGGACTGGGGCCGCAGCCCGCAGGAGGCCATCGAAAGCCCCAAGTGGCACGTCCCGCCGGACGGCGCGGAGCTTGCCGTCGAGGACCGACTGCCGCTCGACACCTGCTACGAGCTGCGCCGCCGGGGCCACCACCTGACGGTCGGGGGGCCGTGGTCGGGCCTGTGTTCGTCCCAGATCATCACTCTGGACCCGGCGACGGGTTCCTTGATCGGCGGCTCCGACCCGCGCTACGACGGGCTGGCGCTGGGATACTAAGGCCTTACCCCGGCGGCTCCACCGGACGCAGCTCCTCGGGGTGCAGGCGCAGGTAGCGCATCAGGTGACGCCGCTTCTCCAAGCCCCGGTGGGCGGGGCCGGCTTCGGGTGCGTCAGGGAACAGGCCCGGCTCCGTGCCGGCGACGCGGTCGTAGATGCCCACCCAGCGCTTCTTGACGGCGGCCACGGTGACGCCCAGGGCGGCGGCCATCTCCTCGTCCGTCTTGTCAAGAAGGGCGTGCCAGAGCAGGTCCTGCTCGCGGGGCTTGAAGTAGAACCGGGGCGGGGTGTAGACGAAGAGCCGCGAGACGTGAAGCCCAGGGTGCGGCAGCGTCTCCTCACGCGTGATCCCCAGCAGGGTGGGGCACTCGCCGGCGGGCCGCGCGTGGGTGCGGTAGTACGCGCCGTACTCGGAGCGGACGCGGAAGCCGCTCTCGATGGCGAACTGGCGCAGGTGTTCGCTGCGGTGTTCCACCAGCACCTCGGCATAGCGGTAGCCGCCGTGGACGTAAAAGAACGTCTCCACCTGCTTGTCCCGGACGCCCCGCAGCCGCTCGGGGGGGCCGGGCGCTTCCGCATAGTGCAGCACGATCAGGTTCAGCCCCGGCCCCGAGTTCGCCCGGCGGACCGCGTCGGGGGCGAGTACGGGCGCGCGCCCCGATCCGAGCCGCCGCGCGACGAGGGCAGCCAAGCCCGGCGTCCCGCCGCGCCGCGCCTCGGCCATGAAGTCGGGCGCGGCGAAGACGCTCATGCCGAACGCGGCCAGCCGCTCGCCGGGCGCACCGGTCAAGTCTTCCAGCACCATACCGTTCAGCATGCCCGCCGCCAGCAGCCGCCGCCAGACCTGCGGGGCGCGTCGGAAGCCTTCCGGGTCGCCCGCGTAATCCTCCGCCGCCAGGGCGAGACACGGTTCGAGATCGGCGGCCTCCAGGGGGCGATAGACCAGATACACGCGCTTGCCTCCTCTGCATCCGGGAATGCGTCCGCGCCTATTTTACCCCGCGTTCCGGAATACCCGTGTTTTTACCCTTTTAGGATATTGATTCCTGTCCCCGCCTGTCTTATAATAGCACTCAGGACACGGGTTATGTTGCTGAGTGCCCCCCCAGGCACAGTTGACGTCCGTGTCTCCACTTTTCTTTCCCGTCCCCCTTCCGTTGTTCCCTCCCATGTTCCCTCCCAATGATGCGGCGCATTGACAGGCGTGTCGGTCCCGGCCCGCCACGAACCCGGCCCGGCGTATGGGGCGGCATAGGCAACCCGGCCCTTCAGGGCCGGGACCGATGCGCCGGGTGCGTCGCGCTCCGGGCCTCTCTTGCCCAGAGAGGCTGTTGAGCAGACGCCCCGTGCCGGGCGATAACGCTTCATGGACACAATGACAATCAAGACTCCTCGCATGACCCTCGTGCCCGCGACCGTCGCCCTGGCCCGCGCAGAGATCGAGGACCGTCCCGCTTTTGCCGCCCTGCTCGGTGCCGCCGTCCCCGCCGCCTGGCCGCCGGAGATCCTGCGGGACGCCCTGGCCTTCTTCCTCCGGCAGCTAGAGGCCGCCCCGGACCGGGTCGGCTGGGGTGCCTGGTACGGCGTGGCTGATGGGGAGGGCGGTGGGGCGGGCACTTTGGTCGCGAGCGGTGGGTTCTTCGGGCCGCCGGAGGCGGGGACCGTCGAGATCGGCTACTCGGTCCTGCCCGAGTTCCAGCGGAGAGGGTACGGGGGCGAGGTGGCCGGGGCGCTCACAGAATGGTCCTTGGGACAGCCGGGGGTCAGGCGCGTCACCGCGAACGCGGCGTCGGACAACGCGCCCTCGGTGCGGCTGCTGCGCCGGCTGGGCTTCGTGGAGCGGGGAGCGTCCGAGGAGCCGGGGCACGTCCGGTTTGAGAAGGCGGCGGGCAACGGAGGCGGTTAGATCGTCAGTCCGCCGTCCATGACCAGGGTCTGGCCGGTGATGTAGTCGCTGGCCGGGCCGCAGAGGAAGGCCACCATGCCCGCGATCTCGTCGGTCCGCCCGAAGCGGCCGGCAGGGATCTGCCGCAGCAGCTCGCCCTTGCGCTCCGGGGGGATCTCCACGGTCATGGCCGTCTCGATGAAGCCCGGCGCGACGGCGTTCACCTGGATGTGGCGGCTGGCGACCTCTTTAGCGACCGTCCGCGTGAAACCGATCAGGCCGGCCTTGGCGGCGGCGTAGTTCGCCTGGCCGGGGCTTGCGATCAGCCCGATGACGCTGGTGATGTTGACGATCTTGCCGCGCTTCTGCTTCAACATCGGCTTCAGGGCGGCCCGCGTCATCAGGAACGCCCCCTTCAGGTTCGTGTCCAGCACGGCGTCCCAATCCGCCTCGGACATCCGCAGCAGCAGGCCGTCGCGGGTCAGGCCGGCGTTGTTGACCACGATGTCCAAAGCCCCCCAGTCCGCCAGGACGCGCGCCACCAGGGCGTCCACCTGGTCACTCTGGGTGACGTCCCCGCGCAGGGCGGACGCCCGCCCGCCCCCGGCGGCGATCTGGGCGACCACTTCCGCCGCCGCCTCCTCCGAAGTCCGGTAGACGACGGCCACAGCCGCCCCCTGGGCGGCCAGGGCCAGCGCGATGGCCCGCCCGATGCCCGTCCCACCGCCCGTCACGAGCGCGATTTTGCCTGCCAAAGTTTCGCTCATCGGCATCAGTTTACACCCACGCCCGGTAGACTTGCAGCGTCCAGACGTGGCGGGAGCGCCGGGCGGAGAAGTCGATCAGGCCCTCCGTGCGGAGGCGCGTCATGACGTCCATATTCTCCTTGAACTCGGCGCAGAAGGGCACCTCCACCTGCTCCATCAGCTCCACATTGTCGCCGAAGGCCCGCCGAGCCGCTTCCAGGGTCCGGGGGACGTTGGAGATCGTGCCGGTCGGGAAGTACAGAACGCCCTTGGGCTTCAGATACTGCCGCACCGAGTCCAGCATCCGGACGATCTGGTCGGCCCCGTCGTGCCCGCCGGTCGGGATCGAGTCGGGATACCAGGGCGAGAGCCGCGAGACCTCGTCCACGACGCCCGAGACGTCGCTGACGATCACATCGTAGCGCTGGCCCGCCACCGGCTGGAACAGGTCGCCGCTGGACACCACGACGCGGTCGGCGACGCCGTTGCGCCGGGCATTGGCCTCCACCAGCGGCTTGGCCTGCTCCATGACGTCCACGGCATGGACATGGGAGGCCCCCTTCAGGGCGGCGATGATCGCCAGCACGCCCGCCCCGCAGCCCAGGTCCAGCACGCGGGCGCCTTCGGGGATCTTGACCGCCTGGGCCAGCAGCCGGCTGGTCAGGGTCGGCTGGAAGACGGTGTCGTTGATCTCCATCTCCACTTCGTAGCCGCCGTACTGGTACGAACGGAGGGTGGCAGTGGCCGCCTTGTCCGCGTCCGGGGCGGCCGTCTTCTTATCCTGGACGTTTGTCTTTTGCAGCGTGGTGTTCATGGTGTTCCTTGCCGTTTCGCGCGAGCCTTTGCGCGCCCGTGCGCGCCTGTATCCTAAGACAGAGCCTCTGAGATGGGATTATGTTCCCACGGCTTGTCGAGGACCATTGGGCATGGGGGAAATGCGGCCGGATAAAGCTGCCGACGGGCGACCCGAAGCAGGCGGCACCGACGCCCCGCGTCGGCACCTTCCGGTCCGGCTTGCCTCCATTTTACCACAAACTCGGACTTAGTCGGGGGTCACACAAAAAATAAGCCGCCAAAATGAAATCCCCCGCCGGTCGGCTGACGGCGGGGGCGATGGAATTGGAGAACAGAAGGTGGACGGGGCAAGCCTAGACGGCCCAGCGGTAGGCGACGGCGCGGGCGATCAGCGCCCGGCGCGTGGGGACGCCCGCCCGCTGCTGGAGGCGCGACAGGACCTGATGCGCCTCGCCCGGCGGCATCTCCAGCCGCTGCTCCGCCTGAATCAGAGGCTCGCCCCAGATCAAAGCCAGGAGCAGGCCGCGCTCCCCCGCCGAGAGCGGGAAGGACCACAAAGACTGCGCCCGGTTGGAAGAGTTAGAAGACTGCACTTCGCCGGAAGCCCGCGCGCCGTTAGGCTGTGTACTGCTCGTGTTCAACATGGTCCTCTCCGGTGGATACATCGCGAAGTTCTTGACCTTGACGACTTACTTTACCACCCCATCGTAAACACAGCGTTAAATTTTGGCGAGTTCGGTAGTATATACTACGAAAATCAAAATATATTTTTCGTCTGGCCTCCTGTACCGGCCCGCCGAATCTGCCGATAGAAGAGTCAGCCTTTTTCCGCGACCGGGAGAGCCGACGTGGCCTCGCAACACCGAAACCCACTCACGCCCGAAAAGCCGCTCGCCCCGGCGGGCGTGTTCCGTCTGACCGTACTGGCGGCGGGCGTCCTGGCCCTGTTCTATGTGGGCTGCCTGGCCGCCCTCCTGTTCACAGTGGCGCTCCTCGCGCTCGACCTCGGCCTGGCCGTCGGGGCGACCCGGTTCGGCATCGGCGGCTTCATGAAGGGGCCTCTGGAAGCCCTCCTGCGGCTCCTCTCCTGCCTCACGCGGAGCCTGCGCCTGGAGCGCGAGGCGGACTACGCCCTGCCCCTGCGGGCGGAGCAGGCCCCCGGACTGTTCGCGCTGGTGGACCGGGTCGCCCGCGCGTCCGGAGTGCGGACGCCCGACCGGGTCGTGCTGGAGATGAGCGACAACGCTTGGGTCCGGCTGCGCGGCTACCGCCGGGGGCGCGGCCACTGCACGCTCGGCCTGGGCTACGACCTGCTGGCGATCCTCACCGAAGAAGAACTCGCCGCCGTGCTGGCCCACGAGATGGCGCACGCCCGGCTCGTCGGGCGCGGCCTCAAGGGCTGGCTCGGCAACGGCGTCGCCCGCGCCGCCCGCATGGCGGACGCCTTGCGGGAGGAGGCCCGACCCGGCCCGGAGCGGGGCCGGTTCTTCCTGGCCGAGATCCTGGCGAATGCCGCCGCACGGCTGGCCGGGGCGGGCGCGCGCCACTTCGCCGCCCTGTGCCGTCAGGATGAGTTCGACGCCGACCGCGCCGCCGCCGCCCTGTGCGGCAGCGCGGTCGGCGCGCGCGCACTGCGCCGGTCCCACGTCAGCGGCCTGAAGGCAGGCCCCCACTGGCGGGACCGCCTGGTCGCCTCCCAGCGCGGCGTCAGCCTGGCCGCCTGGGTGCGCGAACTCCGCCTGCCCGCCGACGAGGCCGAACGGCAGGCTCTGGAGGCGCTGGCGCTCGGGGAGGCCCCGAGCGGCGAGTTCCGGGCGCACCCCTCGCTCGCCGACCGGCTCGCGGCCCTCCAGAGCGTGGCCTCCCAAAGCGTGGCCCCGCCGCCCGCCGCAGGCGACGACCGGCCCGACGCTTCCCTCCCCGCCCAAGCGCTGCTCGGCGATGCGGACGCGCTGGCCGCCGACCTGATCGCTCACGTTGAGCGTGTCGCCGCCGAGGAGGAAAGGCTGGCGGGCCGCCGCCTGCGCCGGCTGGCCCGCAAGGACCGGAAGCCGCGCACCCGCCACACGGCGGGCGAGGCGGCCGGGATGGCGCTCACCGCCGTCGGCGCGACGCTGGCCTTCCTCGGGCTGCTGGGCCTGGGGATCGCCCTCTGGCTGCCGTCTTCCCCCGGACAGGCCGCGAAGGATGCCGCCTCGTCGCTGACCTTCGTCGGGCCGGGCGTCCTGATGCTGGCCGCCGGGGGCGCCCTGATGCGCCTGCTCCGGTTCAAAGACCGGATCGCCCTGCCGGTCCCGCCGCTCGCCCTGTTCATGGCGTCCCTCGAGGTCCGTGACCTGAGTGCGCCCGCCCAGGCGGCGCAGACGTGCGCCCGGCAGGAGGCGGAGCGGGCGCTGCGGGCGCAGGCCCCGCCCGCCCTCAAGCGCCGGCCGGAGCGGGCACGGTTCTGGGCGCATCGGGCCTATGACTCCCTCGCGCAGTGCGACTATGTGCGGGCCGAGGCGGCGTCCGCCCTGTGCCTGGAGGCCGACCCGCGCTCCGTCGAGGGCCGGGCCGCGCGCGGCGTGACGTCGGCCTACTTCGGGGACGCGCCCGGCTTTGCGGGGTCCCTGGGCGTGGCCGTGCGGGAATACGGAGCCACTCGCTCCCTGAGCTGGGGCCTGGGATGGAGCCTCCTGATGCTCGGCGAGTGGCCGCGCGCGGAGGCGTCCCTGCAAGACGCCATCGAGTCTGCCCCCGAGACCGCCGCGCTCCGGTCGCTGTGCGGCCTGTGCCGGTGGCAGCAGGGGAAGACGCGCGAGGCGGCGGGGGCGGTCCGGCAGGCCATCGCCCTCGCGCCGCCCGAGCCGGCCCACCGTCTGCTGCTGGCCCGCATCCTGCTGGCCTCGGGCCTGCCGCGCGACGCCGCCCGCGAGTTCGATCTGCTGGAAGCGGACCTCCCGCGTGACCCGGACCTGATGGCGGGCCGCGTCCGGGCCGCCCTGCTGCTGGGCGACGGGGAGGAGGCGGACTGCCGCGCGGCCTCCTTCGAGGCCGCCCACCCCTCGGCGAAGACCCTGCTGCGGCTGGCGGACCTCTACGCCGGGGCCGGGCGTGAGGACGCGGCGGAGGGGTTCCGGGGGCGCGTGCAGGCGCAGGGCTTCTATCCGGAGGCCTCGATCGGGCTGGCCCGTGCCGCCCATCGTCGCGGCGAGGACGGGGCGGCGCGGGCGCTGCTCCTGTCCGCGCTGGCCATGACGCGCGCGCCGGGGCCGCACGCGCTCGGGCCGCTGGACGTGCTGGCAGACATCCTGCGCGGCCTCCTCGTGCTGAACCCGCCGCCGTGCGCCTGCTCCGAATGGGCGGCGGCGATCCCGCTGCCCTCCCCCGCGCCGGGGATGCGGTGCCTGTCCCTGCGCGTGGCCGCGCCCTCGCCCGCCGAGGCCGCCGCGCTGGTCGGCGAGGTGTATGCGGCCATGCGCCCCGGCGCGGACCTGTCGGGGACGGAGATCGAGTGGCGTCCCCTCCCGGCCTCCCCGGAGGGCGGCGATGTGCGCCCCGGCGTCACCGGCTGGCAGTTCTCGTGATGCGCTCGGCAATGCCGACACAATAGGAGCAAACTATATGGACCTGGAACACGCGCCGCGCCCTTCTGCGCCGCCGCAGCTCGTCAGCGGCGACACCTTCGCCTCGCTGCCCGGACAACTGACCGTACAATACCCCGTCTGGATGCGCTGCTTCCCCGCCAAGACCGTCCCGCAGCTCCTGCTGCTCGCGCTGCTCCTGGCCGGCGCGGCGGGCCTGCTGCTGGCGACGCATTCGCCGATGGGCCTGTGGCCGTTCGGGCTGGGGGCGGCGGCGCTCCTCCGCCGGCTTGACTTCAAGTTCCGCCTGATCCGCGAGCATTTCCAGCATGGCTGCCTGAACCCCGGCCGCGTCGTCTCACTGGACCCGCCCTTGATTGCCGTCCATACCGACCTCTCGCACACGGCGGGCCAGTCCTGGCCCGCCGTCAAGGTCCTGCCCCAGCCGCTGGGCCGGGCGCGCGGCGCGCGCCCGCGCGTCGGCGACCGCGTCGCCACGGTCGCGCTGTATCACGGCTCCCGGCGGCGGCCCCACTGGGGCGACTTCTCGCCCATCGCCGTCCAGTGCGTCACCGACGACGCGGGCGCGGTGCAGCGCGCCCTGGACCGGCTCTCCGCCGACCCGGACGATGTGTGGGCCGCCCTGGACCGTGGGCTTGCCGCCGTCCCGACCCCGACCACGCCCGGCCTCTACTGGGTCCCCTCCCCGGAGGCCCCGAGGACGCCGCACAACCCGTTCCTGCCTCCGGCGTAAGCCCGGCTTGCCTGGTCTGCGGGCGACTGAAGTCGCGGCAACGAGTTCACAAAACCTGCCTTCGCAGGTTCGGATTCCGCGCAGGCGGACTTTGTGCCTTTGTTGGCGCGGTTTCAACCGCCCGCGAACCCAGCGCCGCCGCACGGACGCAGGAAAACGCCTGCCCGCCGCCGAACCTGAACACGCGCTCCCAATCGCGGACGCTTCGCTCAGGAGGAACCCCGTGCAGATCACGCGCATCAAACCCGGCGGCTGGGTCATCATTCTCCTTGTCCTCGCGGGCATCATCTTTGGCATCCGCTCCTGCCGGAACTCACTCGCTGGCCGTCCCGCCACGACAGCGGGCGCGGGCGACATTGGGGGCGGCACATCTGGAACCGACTCCCAGGGGACGGCAACGGCGGGAACCGGCACGGGCGGGGCCGCTGTCCTGACGCCCCAGCAGGCCGGGAGCGGGGACGTCCTGATCTCGACGACCGGCACCAAGCAGGCGTGGCTCCAGACGGAGATCGACAAGTTCAACGGCCAGTCGTCGGGCGGCAAGGTGACGCTCAACATCACCGAGTCCCGGCAGGCCCTGCACGACATCCTGGACGGCAAACTCCAGCCCGCCCTGTGGAGTCCCTCCAGCCCCGTCTGGACCTCGCGCCTGGCGGAAGTCTGGCCCCAGCAGCACGGCGGCGCGTCGGTCGGCGACACGGGCGATTCGCAGTCCTACCGGGTCCTCTTCAAAAGCCCTCTCGTCTTCCTGACCACCAAGCGCAAGGCGGTCACCTTGAAGCCGCTCCTGTCCGGGGCCTCCCCCTGGGCCGCCGTGCGGGATCTCGGGTCGGGGCAGCGCAAGTCGCCGGGGGGCGCGTTCCACTTCGCCTATGCCGACCCGCTGAATGCCAGCAGCGGCATGCTGACCATGTCCCTGATCATCACCGAGTACACGCGCACGCACGGCGGCGCGGACAACCCGGCCGCCGCCGTCTCCGGCCCGGCCTTCGCCGCCTACCTGAGCCAGCTCGACCGGGCCTACGTCCACGATGCCGCCACGTCCGGGTCGAGCGCCCTGGAGAAAGCCTTCGCCGCCGATCCGGGCGCGCGCGACTTCATCACCGCCTACGAGAACGCCGCCCTGGCCGCCGTGGACCGCGACCCGAAACTCGCGATCATCTACCCCGTGCCCACCGCGAACGCCGACCAGGGCGTGTTCCTGCTGTCCGCCCCGTGGGTGAGCGCGGGCCAGAAGAAGACCGCCCAGGCCTTTTTAGACTTCCTCAGCAAGCCCGAGGCGCGCGACGACGGCATCCAATACTACTTCCGGCCCGCCCAGGGCGACGCCCGCCTGCTCGCCAAACGCCTCGGCCCGGACGCCCGCGCCCAGTTCCAGGTTTCGCCGCCGACCATTGACCTCCAGCCCTATGACGCCTTGAACGAGGCCGCCGCGCAGTGGCGGACGCAGATGCAGATGAAGTAGGGGGGATGAAGCAGATTATGCCGACGCCCAAACACATTGTCGCGGTCGCCGGGCTGGTTTCGGACGCGCGGGGCCGGGTGCTGATGCTCCGCAGCCCTCGCCGCGACTGGGAGTTCCCCGGCGGTCAGGTGGAGGAGGGCGAGAGCCTGACGGACGCCCTGCGGCGCGAGGTCATGGAGGAGACGGGCGTCACGGTTACTGTCGGTGCGCTCGTCGGCGTCTACTCCAACCTCAAGTCGCACATCGTTATGTTCGACTTCCTGTGCGCGCTGGTCGGGGGCGAGCTGACGGCCAGCGCCGAGAGTCCCGAGGTCGCCTGGGTGGAGCGGGGTGAGGCGTTGGCCCGCATCATCCGGCCCGCCATCCGCGACCGGATGCGGGACATGCTGGGGTTCAGGGGTCAGGTTGTCTACCGCTCCTACACGTTCGACGCGAACGAGGTGCATACCGAGTATACGGTGCATGAGGAGCGGCGGATCTAGCGCGGTGGCGGAACGGCCACTGATCGGGCGAGTGGCCGGGCGAGTGGCCGGGCGAGTGGCCGGACGAGTGATTGAAATCACTCGCTCCTGCCTGACCTGTCCAGGGGACAGAAGAGCGAAGGCAGAGCGGACAAGAGGTGTCTCCTGTTCCATACTGCCCTTCCTCTCTTTCCTCTGTCCCCTGGACAGGTCTGCGCGGAGCGAGTGATTTCGATCACTCGTCCAATCCCCCGCTCGCACAAGGTAAAATGACCCCATGGCCGAACCCTCCCTGGACACGCTGCAAGACCAACTCAGCCGGGCCGCCGAGGCGCACGCGCTGGACATGGAACTGACCTTCAAGCCGATGTTCGGCGGGGTTTCTGCCTACGTCGGGGGCCGCGTGTTCGCGTCCCTGTCGGACATCGGGCTGGCCCTGAAACTGCCGCCCGCGGAACAGGCCGCGCTGCTGACCGTGGAAGGCGCGAAGCGGCTCCAGTACGAGCCGCACGCGCCGCCGAGCAAGCAGTACGTCGTCGTCCCGACGCCCATGCAGGCCGACCCGGCGGCCCTGTCGCCGTGGCTCGCGCGGAGCGTCGAATACGTCCTGGCCCTGCCCGCGCCGAAGCCGAGGGCGGGCAAGGCGAAGCGCAAGGAGAGCGGGGTAGAATAACAGGGCGGGGAAACAACGATGACGACCATAGCGATTATGCCAGTGGTGACCGGAGACGGTAGTATCGTTTATTGCGGCATGGCGGGCGAGAAGCGGTCAGAAGGCGACACCGCGGGGAAGGCACTCGACGCCCTGACGGCGCAGTTGCCCGAGACGCAGGACGGCCTGCTAGTGATCGTCCAAAGCCTACGTCTTGGCCGCTTCTTTGACGTGCAGCAGCAGCGCCGCTTCAGAGAACTCATGGAAGCCTTACGATGGGCCGGGGGAGAGCTGCCGGCAGAAGAGGAGGCGGAACTTGAGTCCCTGGTCGGGGTCGAAGTCCGCGCCTCCGCTGATCGCACCGCCATGTTCGCCGCCGAAATTGGGCGATGGTCCACATGAAAGGAAACCGAATGAAGATGACATGGTATGCGGGCGCGTGCGCCGTAGCAGGAATTTTGCTCCTCCCGGCGGCCGTCGGCGCGGCCCCCAAACCGGCTCCCGCGCCCGCCAAGGCTGCGGCCCCTGGCTTCACCTCCAAAGTGACGGCCACGCCGGGCCACGCCAGGGTGGGGAAGGACGCGAACATCGCGGTCAGCCTGGTCAACAAGGGCGCGTCCTTCCCCGGCGCGAACGTGGACCTGGAGGTCTACGACGCGAAGAACAAGAAGGTCGCGCAGCACACCTGGTCGGGGCAGGCGCTGGCGAAGGGCAAAGGCGGCGCGTACCGCTGGGCCTGGAAACCGGCCTCGGCGGGGACATACACCGTCAAGTTCGGCGTCTTCAGCAGCGACTGGAAGAACCTGCGCTACTGGGTGGACAAGGCCCTGATCCTGCCGGTTTCGTGACGACCTCTTTTGTGACAGCCTCTTTCGTGACGGCCTCTTTCGTGACGACACCCGTAACCCCATGCCGCTAGACCCACTCTGGAAACGCGCCCTGAAGGCAGTTGTCGAGATCAAGGACCCGCCAGCCCCCCCGCCGCCGGAGCCGGTCCCGCAGGCCGCCTATGACGAGCTGGACGGTGCCCTGAAGATCCAGGAGCGGCGCGAGTCGCGGCAGCGGCTCACGCCCGCGCCGCCGTCCTCGCCGGCCCCGGATGACGCGAGTCCGGTGGACGCCGACGGCCTGGTTTCCTTCGAGCGGGTGTACGAGCAGGCCGGGGTGCCCGTCGTCCCGTTCACGGCGGAGCAGGCTTTGGACATGCTCCGCAACATGCCGCCGGGCGTCTCCGACGACTCGCGCCAGCAGATCATCAACGTCACCCTGTCCGCCCTGGGCCGCTCCGTCGGCGGGACGCCCGAGGCCATCGTCGCCGACGCCACGCGCAAACAGGCCGCCTTGACCGCCTTCCGGCAGGCGCGTGGGGACGCCCTGGCGGACCTGACGACGGCCGCCGAGGCGCGCATCGCCGAGCTGCGGCGCGAGATCGAGAAGGGGCAGGCCGTCGTCGAGCAGGCCAAGCGTCAGTACGAGGCGCTGGCACGGGGCTGTTCGGACGAGGAGGCGCGGCTGGACACGGTCGTGGACTTCTTCAGCCAGACGCCCGCCGCGCGGAGACCGTAAAGGAGAGAGTCGTGGACCTGGGCGTCGTGGTCAACTTGTATCCGGAAACTAACATCGGCGCGGCCTTTCGGGAGGCCGCCGAGGCGGGGTTCGGGCGCGGGCAGGTCACATCCTTTATGCACGGGATCACGGCGGGCGATGTCCGCCGGATCGCCCTCTGCGCCCGCGACACCGGGTTCCGGGTGGACGCCGTGGGCTGCTACATCAACCCGCTGCGGCTCGATGACGCCTCGCTGCACGGCGTGGATGCCGGGGACTGGCGGACCTGGGCCGAGAACATGGGGATGCTCGGTACCGAGCGGCTGGTCTGCTGGAGCGGGACCCTGGGCCGGACCCTGATCACCCCGACCCTGCTGAACGGCGAGGCGCAGACCTTCAACAGCCTGTTCATCGCCCTGAGCGGCCTGCTGGAGATGGCGCGCGGCCTGCCCGTCCAGATCCTCCTGGAGCCGTACACCGCCCACGTCCTCGGCGATGCCGCCGCGTGCGTCCGCCTGGTCCGCAAGTTCCCCGGCGGCGAGGTGCGGGTCGTGCTGGATGCGCCGAACCTCCTGCCCGCCCGCACTCCGGCCCCGTTCGCGCCGCGCGTCTCCGAGATCGTCTCCGCGCTGGCCCCCGCCGTCGGCCTAATCCACTTGAAAGACTTCGCGCTGGGAGAGGACGGCCGCCCGCGCTTCTTCCGGCCCGGTGGGGGCGCTTTAGACTACGGCGAGTACCTGCGCGCCATCGCCCGATCCCTGCCCGAAGTGCCGGTCGTCATCGAGCAGGTGACGAGCGTGGCCGAGATGCGCGCCGCCCGCGAGTTCGTGGAGGCGACCCTGAAGGAGTGTGGACTCTGATGCCTGAGGTTATGGAACCGCGAACGCCCGTTAAATCGTCCCGCTTCACGCTCCCGCGCGTGAAGAGGGGGCCGCCGCGCCCCCGGCCCGACCACTGCCTCAACTGCGGGCACGCCGCCGAGGGCAACTTCTGCGCCCACTGCGGCCAGGAACACAAGGACCACGCTGTCGCCCTGCGCCCGCTCGTCTCCGACCTGCTGGCCGAGGTCGTCTCGTGGGACTCCAAGCTGATGCGGACGCTGGTCCCGCTGGTCATCCGGCCGGGCTTCCTGACCAGCGAGTACACGGCGGGCCGGCGCGTCGGCTACCTGTCGCCGCTGAAGCTGTACCTGACCGTCAGCGTCCTGTTCTTCCTCGCCCTGTCCTGGAAAGCGCCGCTGAACGAGCACAACGTCGTCATCAACCCCACCGGCGTCACCGTCCGCGCCGGCGGCAGAACAGTGGCCGCGCCCAAGTCGCGCACGCTGGAGGAGTACGATGCCAACCAAAGGCGCAAGCCATTGGCCGAGCGGGACCCGCCGCTGACGGCGACCCTGATCCGCCACTCCTTCAAGGCGAAGCAGAGTCCGATGACGTTTGTTTCGGCCCTCCTGGCTGACATCCCCAAGATGATGTTCTTCCTGCTGCCGCTGTTCGCCATGACGCTCAAGCTGCTGTATCTTCGGACCAAGCGGCTGTATGTGGAGCATCTGGTTTTCCTGCTGCACGTCCACGCCTTCGCGTTCCTGTTTCTGACCCCGCTGCTGATGGCTCCCCTTGTCTGGCGTGGCCTCTTCGCCGGGCTGGTCCTGCCCGTCTACTTTGTCCTTGCCATGCGCGCGGTCTACAAGCAGGGCTGGCCCAAGACGCTGACCAAGTTCGTGCTGCTCAACCTGGGCTACGTCATCCTGCTCGCGTTCTGCCTCGCTGGCACGGCAGTCGTGGCGCTGTGGCTGCTGTAGGGCGGGGACAGGGAAGAAGGGCGGGGGGACCCCGCCCCTTCCCCCTACCGCAGCCACGTCAGCAGCAGCGGCACCGTGATGGCGGACAGGACCGTCGAGACGAACACGACGCCGACGGCGAAGTCGCCCTCCATGTCGTTCTGGCCCGCCAGCACCGACCCCATGACCGAGGCCGGCATCGCCATCTCCAGGACGCCGTCCATCCGCACCTCCCCGCCCAGCCCCAGCAGGCGGCACAGGCCCCACATCGCGAGCGGGCTGACCAGCAGCTTGCACGCACAGGCCAGCGCCATCGGCCCGACCCGGCCCCCCGCCGCGCCGGGCCGCAGGGCGACCCCCAGCGCCAGCAGGACCAGCGGCGTCGTCCCCTGCCCGAGATACTCCAGGCCCTTGCCCAACACCCCGGCCACCGCGCGCAGCCCGGCGACATCGCCCAGAGCGGGCGGGACGGGGACCAGCCGCAGGACGATCCCCAGGACCGCGCTCAGAAACAAAGGCGACCGCAGGAACCGCAGGACCGCCCCGCGCCGCCCGCCGGTCCCCGTAGTGCCCGCCCCTTTGCCGCCGCCCATCTGCGCGCCGAGCAGGGCCGCCGACAGGTACATCGGGATGTTCATGCCGAACTGGTCTATCAGGATGGTGACGGGGAACTGTGCCGGCACCAGGGCCAGGGTCAGCGGGTAGCCGATGAAGCCCGTGTTGCCGTAGACCCCGACCAGCAGCAATGCCCCCAGCACGCCCGGCGTCAGCCGCATCGCCCGCCCGACGGCGTAAATGACGGCGGCGGCGGATGCCTCCGCCCCCACGCCCGCCAGCACCGGCAGGGCCAGCGCGGCGGACAGGTGGGGTGCGTTCAAAAGCCCGTGCAGGACGAGGGCGGGCAGAGTGACCTGGACGACCAGCCCGTTCAGGATGGGGACATGGGCGGGGTGCAGGACGCGCGCCTTTTTCAGCCCCCAGCCAAGAAGGATCAGCAGGAACGGCGGCGCGAGGGCGGTGAGGATGGCGGCGAAGAGGGGCAAACTTGTTAGGCACTTGGATGGGCGACGAAGCCGGTCTTGACGCCGCGCTCGAAGCCGGCTTTTTCGTAGAACCGCAGTGTTGACTCGTTTTTGCTTCCCGTCAGCAGCATCACCTTGTAGCAGCCGCGCTCCCACGCGGCTTGGAGGGCGTGCTTCAGGACCGCCGTCCCCAGCCCGTGCCGCCGGTAGTCGGGGTAGGTCACGACGTTCTCGATCAGCCCGTAGGGGTGCCCGCCGCGCGTCAGGTTCGGGACCACGACCAGGGTGCAGGTCGCCGCCAGGGAGCCTTCCCAATAGGCACCCCAGCACTGCTGGTTCGGGTCCTGCCGCAGCGCCTTCCAGAGTTGTGTCGCCTCGTCCAGCGGCAGCATCTCGTCTTCCGGGTGGAGGTGCGCGTACAGGCACAGCAGCGCGAACAATTCTTCGTCGGCGACTTCGCGGATGGTTACGGGCATGGGGTAGGCCTCGTCAAGCCGCCGTCGGGTGGACGTGAAGGTGGGGGGACGAGTGATTGAAATCACTCGCTGCCGTCGGACCTGTCCAGGGGACAGAGGAGACGGAAGGGGACGCCTGTGACCTCATGCCTGTGCCCTTGTCCCTTGGACAAATCCTGCGTCAGCGAGTGATTTCAATCACTCGTCCGGTTCCACTGGCCCTGCTCCATACAATCTGCGGTCAGGGCCTTCATCAAGGCGTCGGCAGCCTCGTAAGCGTCGTAGGGCGACCAGAGCGGGTGAACACCCGGCGGCAGCAGTTCCGGCACGACCGCCGCCACTCCCCCATGCGCTGCCACTCCCCCATGCTCCGTCATGCCGCCCCCCCCGCCGTCTCCATGCTCCCCGCCACCTTTTCATCCCCCGCCGCGCACGCCTGCCGCGCCAAAGCCGCCGCGATCAGGCCGGCGAACAGCGGGTGGGCGCGGTTCGGGCGGGACTTGAACTCGGGGTGGAACTGGGTGGCGATGAAGTACGGGTGGGCGGACGGCGGCAGCTCGATGATCTCGACGAGCCGGTAGTCGGGCGAGACGCCGCTGAAGACCATGCCGGCCCCGGCCATCTGCTCGCGGTAGTCGTTGTTGACCTCGTAGCGGTGCCGGTGCCGCTCCGAGATGCTGCCCGCGCCGTAGAGCCGGGCCGCCTCGGAGCCTTGGGTCAGGCGGCAGGGGTACGCGCCGAGCCGCATGGACGCGCCCTTGTCCACAACGTGCTTCTGCTCGGGCAAAATATGGACGACGGGGTGGGGGGTGTGCGGGCTGACCTCCTCGGTGTTCGCATCCTTCAGGCCGCAGGCGTGGCGGGCGAACTCGATGACGGCCATCTGCAAGCCGTAGCAGATGCCCAGGAAGGGCAGGCCGGTTTCGCGGGCATGCCGGATGGCCCCGATCTTGCCCTCGACGCCGCGCTCGCCGAAGCCGGGTGCGACGATCAGGCCGTCGGCGGACGCGAGCCGGGCGGCCAGGTCCAGGCCCGGCTCCTCCAAAGAATCGCTCTCGATCCACTCGATGTGGACGCGGGCGTCACCCGCGATGCCGCCGTGCTTCAAGGCCTCGGCGATGGAGATGTAGGCATCGCCGTTCTGGGTGTACTTGCCGACCACGGCGATGCTGACCTCGTGCCTGGGCTGCTTGACGCGGCGCACCAGGTCGTGCCACTCGGCCATGTTGGGGGGGCTGTCCGGCATGCCGAGCCGCTTGACGACCAGGGCGGCCAGGCCCTCCTCTTCAAAGACCATGGGGATCTCGTAGATCGTCTCCGAGTCCTTGGCCTCGATCACGGCTTCCTTGTCCACGTCGCAGAAGAGGCTGATCTTCTCCTTCATGTCGTCGTTCAGGTCCAGTTTGGTGCGGCAGATGAGGACGTCCGGCTGGATGCCGATCTCACGCAGCTTGATGACCGAATGCTGGGTCGGCTTGGTCTTGACCTCGCCCCACGGGCCGACATAGGGGATCAATGTCACATGGACGTACAGCACGTTTTCATGCCCGACGTCTTTGCGGAGCTGGCGGATGGCCTCCAAAAACGGCAGGCCCTCGATGTCGCCCACCGTCCCGCCGATCTCGGCGATCACGACGTCCGCGCCGGACTTGTGGCCCAGCGCGATGACGCGCTCCTTGATCTCGTTGGTGATGTGCGGAATCATCTGCACCGTCCCGCCCAGATAATCGCCGCGCCGCTCCTTGGCGATGACCGTGGAGTAGACCCCGCCGGTCGTGACCGTCGAGTCGCGCGTCAGGTTGATGTCCACGAACCGCTCGTAGTGCCCCAAATCCAGATCGGTCTCGGCCCCGTCGTCGGTGACGAACACCTCGCCGTGCTGGTAGGGGTTCATCGTGCCCGCGTCCACGTTGATGTACGGGTCGAGCTTGGTCATGGTGACGGCGAATCCCCGGTTCCGCAGCAGGCGGCCGAGGCTCGCCGTCGTGATGCCCTTGCCGATGGACGAGACGACGCCGCCGGTGACGAAAATGTACTTGGTGGACATAGGACTCCTGAAAGACCGCCCCGAGGAGGGTGACGGAAATAAATGGGGGCGCGGCGGGGGAGAAGCGCGGCGCAGGCCGGATGGAAGGAGCATATCGCCCGCGCGCCCGGCTATTATGGCACATCGGGGGCGGGTTTGGCAAGGGAGAGTTTGCCACGGAGGCGCGCGCCGGGTGCGGGGGAGCGGCGCGCGGGGGGCGGCGGTCGGAACGGTCAGGGGCGGCGGGGCGGTCGGAGGCGTCCCCGGCCCTTCAGGGCAGGGTCCCACACGGGCCGGGAACTGCTTCAAATCACCCCTTGACTCTTTTATCATTTCATGTTATTATAGTTAATATAGTGTAATGATAAGGGAAAGGAGACAGAAAAATGTGGCAGCGATTCACGGAAGCCGCCCGTCAGGTCGTGTTCTACGCGCAGGAAGAGGCCGGGAAATGGGGCGAAAGGTCCGTCAGCCCGGAACACGTCCTGCTCGGCATCACGCGCATCCCTGACAGTGTCGGGGCGGCCGTCCTCGAACAGCTCGGCGTGAGCCTGGAAGACATGCGGCTGGAGGTCCAGTCACACCTGGAGCCGGGCGAAGGCGGACCGGAGCAGGACATGCAGCTCACCGAGTCGGCCAAAAAGGTGATAGACTACGCCTACGAGGAGGCGAAGCGCCTGAAGAGCAGTGCCATCGGGGCCGAGCATCTGCTCCTGGGGGTGCTGCGCCTGCCGTATGGCATCGGTCCGGAGTCCCTGGCAAAGCTCGGCATCACGCTTGAAGCCGTTCGAAACCAATTGCTACAAACGCAATCCAAGGGTTTCACGCTGGGGAAGCTGCCCCAACCGCGCAAGAAATCTCAGGATATGGCGGCGTATGTGGGGGCCTTGGAAGAACAGGCCAAGACGGCAGAGGGCCTCCTGAGCCTGGACGAAGCCGTCAAATTCCTCGGCACCAGCAAGCCGACTCTGTACCGCCTGCTCGGACAGGACGAGATCAAAGGACTCAAGGTAGGCCGCCAGTGGCGGTTCCGCCGCGCCGACCTGACCGCCTACATGGAGCGCGGCCCCGTGGCCGTCTCCGCCGCCCCGAAGGAGGATCTGGACATGGAACTCGCGTTTTTCTCGGACCTGCTCGGACAGGCCGCGCCGGACCTGACCGGCGACGCCGAAGCCAAGACCGTGCGGCTGGCTGAAGACATCTTCAAGCTCGCCATCCAGTCGCGGGCCAGCGACATCCACCTGGAGCCGAACGCCGACGACTTCCTGCTGCGCCTGCGCGTGGACGGCGTGCTGCAAGAAACGCGACGCCTGCCGTCCAGCACGAAAGAGTCGCTGACGGCCCGCTTCAAGATCATGGCCGAGATGGATACCAACGAGAAGCGGCTGCCGCAAGACGGGCGCATCCCCGTCAAGCACGAGGACAAGGACTTCGATTTCCGCGTCGCCGTCGTCCCGTCCGTGTACGGCGAGGCCGTCACCCTGCGGATTCTTGACCGCAGCACGGTCCTCCTCGGCCTGGACAGGCTGGGAATCGCGCCCGAGGACCTGCACCAGATCCGGGGCTTCATGCAGCAGCCGAACGGCATCGTCATCGCGACCGGCCCGACCGGGGCGGGCAAGACGACCCTGCTCTATAGCTGTCTCCAGGAAGTGGCCGGGGTCGAGAAGAAGACCATGACCGTCGAGGACCCCGTGGAGTATGTCCTACCCTACACCACGCAGACCCAGGTGAACAAGAAGGCCGGGCTGACCTTCCCCGCCGTCCTGCGCTCGCTGCTGCGGCAGGACCCGGACGTCATCCTGGTCGGCGAGATGCGCGACCTCGAAACCGCGCTGATCGCCGTCGAGGTTTCCCTGACCGGACACCTGCTGCTGACGTCCATGCACACCGGCGACGCCCCCTCGGCCCTGCTGCGCCTGCTGGACATGGGCGTCGAGCCGTACCTCGCCGGGGCGACCGTCGCGGGCGTCGTCGCCACCCGCCTGGTCCGCCGCGTCTGCGACGACTGCAAGCAGCCCGTGGACCTGTCGGGCGAGCCAGGCCTGGGCTACGTCGCCCAACTCGCGCGGGAGGGCGGCTACGAGATCCCCACCGACGCGGTGTTCGTGCGCGGCGCGGGCTGCGAGTCGTGCCGGGGCCGGGGCTATCGGGGCCGGACGGGTCTGTACGAGGTCCTGCCCATGTCGGAGTCGCTGACCGAGGCCGTCCTGCGCCGCGCGCCGGTGGAGGAGCTGACCGACATCGCCGTCGAGGCCGGCATGCGGACCCTGCTGGCCGACGGCATCCGCAAGGCCGCCGCCGGCCTGACGACCATCGAGGAGGTCATGCGCGTGGTGACGGTGTCGGTGTGATACCGACAAGGTGAGGCCAGGGAGGGTGAAGCCATAAGAGGGCGGGGGACCCCGCCCCTACAGCGCGTCCCGTAGGGGCGGGGTCCCCCCGCCCTTCTTTCCTTGCCCCTCTTCCCCTCCCTCTTGCCCATATTCTTTTTTCCAAAACCTTGCAGGATTCCGCCTGTCGGGCGCAGAAAAGTATTGGGAGAACTTATCTTTAGGGAGATTATCAGCATGGCATCCTATGATGCGAAGATCGCCGGATACACCGTCACCATCAACTACCAGCAGGGCGGGACCAATCAGGTCGGAGTCAAGAAGCCCGCCAAGGTGAAAGCCTGGGCCATCTGCCCCGTCTGCGAGAAGAGGATCGAGGGTGCCTCCAACTCGATGGGCGAGGCCACCCGCGATGTCGAGCGGAAGGTCGCCGAGAGCATCCAGACCGAAACCGAGGCGAAGAACGCCGAGCCGGCCAAAGTCTAGCCGAGGTCTCCGAGAGGGAGGGCGCATGACGGACGCGATGGGGCGGCGAGAACTGATCGGGCGCGGCGTCGCACTCGGCGTCGGCGTCATGGGGGCGGGCGCGCTGGCCGCGCCCGCCGCCGCGCAGGGCGGGGCGGGGTCCTTTACCTTCCTGCACTACACCGACATCCACGTCGAGCCGGAGCTGCACGCGGTCCAGGGCTTTTCCAAGGCCGTGGACTCGATGAAGCGCGCCGCCCCGGACGCGGCCTTCGCCCTCTGCGGCGGCGACCTCGTCTTCGACGCCAACGCCGTCCCTTACTCCCGCGCGGCCCTGCTTTACGATCTGTACCAGGAGCAGGAGGGGCGGCTGGGCGTCCCCGTCCACCACTGCCTCGGCAACCACGACATCTTCGGCCTGGACCCCGTCAAGAGCGGGGCCGCCGCCGGTGACCCCCACGCCGGCAAGGCGCTCTTCAAGCAGCGCACCGGCCTGGCAAAGACTTACTACTCCTTCGACCACGGCGGCTGGCACTTCGTCGTGTTAGACACCGTCCAGATTACCCCCGAGTCCTCCTGGCGCGGCTTCGTGGACGACGCCCAGATGGCCTGGCTCGCCGCTGACCTGGAGAAAGCCGGCAGGACGGCGCCCACGGTATTGATGGTCCACATGCCGCTCCTGTGCGCCATCACGCAGTACACCAAAGGCACGACCGAGCCGACCCCCGACAAGCTGATCGTCGCCAACGGCCTGGCCGTCCACGAGTTGATCCGGCCCTACAACGTCAAGGCCGTTTTGCAGGGCCATACCCACGTCGTCGAGGAGATCGCCTACCTCGGCACCCGCTACGTCTCGGCAGGCGCGGTCTGCGGCGACTGGTGGAAGGGCTGGCGGCTCGGCGTCCACCCGGAGGGCTTCACCGTCTGCACCGCCCACGAAAACGGCGACTTCGACTGGCGCTACGTCCCCTACGGCTGGAAGGCGGACAAGGCTGCCTGAAATGAGAATACTCGCCATCGGCGATATTCACCGCTGCGCGTCCGCCTTAGACACGCTTCTGGCCGCCGTTTCTCCCACATCGGAAGACACCGTGGTCACGCCGCTGCTCACTCAGGGCTAAGGGCCGCAGTGTCCCAGCCCTGAAGGGCCGGTCTACACGGATGGGCCGCCCGCTTCGGGGCTTCGGAGGGATCTCTTCGGGGGGGGCATGCAGAAGGCGTCCCGTAGGGGTAGGGCTTGCCCCTACCCCTTTCTCCTGCCTTACCTTCTTCTCCTGCTCCCCCTACGGAACGCGCGGCAAGAGGGCGGGGGACACCACCCTACGCGGCCCGGACGGCACCGTCCGGCAGCGTCCTCCGAAGCCCCGAAGGGGCGGCCGACCGGCGGAGCCGACGCGATAATCCCGGCCCCTAGCCCTGAGTGAGCAGCAGCATGGCGAACCCGTTGCCGGGCCAGGTGTAATACTCCTGCCCATCGGCGGCCTTGCCCCAGCGCACTTCATATTTGTCCAGCATGGGAATCAATGCGGCCTCCACCTCGGCCTCGGTGACTCCCAATCGGGCCGCCAGATCGGCCTTGGTGCGGCGCATCTCCCGGTCTTCGAAGTGCGGCTCCACCAGGCAGCGCAGGGCGCGCAGGGTCAGCGGGTTCCGGACGAAGGCCGAGAGCTGGGCGATCTTCTCGGTGATCTGGGCGTCGGTCGGCAGGTCGGCGGCCCCATGGATATTGTTCAATCCGAACGCCGTCCCCTCGTTGCCGCCGGCCCGGATCTGGTTGATTACGCAGCCGATGGAGATACCGGACCCCGCGCCTTTCTCGGTCATGCTTTGCCTGAGCTGGCGGCGCATGATCTGGCCGACGTCCGGCGCGTCCTGTCCGGCGGGGGCGGCGTCCAGACGCGCCCGCAGCCCGTCCACCTCCCGCCGCAGGGCCGCGAGGTCGTTCTGAATGTCCGTGACAGTGGGTTCGCTCATGGTGTGTCCTCCTCAGTGCGTCCGGGTCGTCTGGTAGACGGTCACGCGGGTCCCCTCCCGGTACCGCCACTGCGTGAAGGTGGCGCGCGGAGGGACGGCCGGGCTGGGCGGAGGGGCCGGGGGTGGGGCGGGATTGTACTGCCGCCACTCCACGGCCCAGCCTCCGGCGTCCGTCCGCCGCCAGACCTGGGCTTGTGCCTGGAGGGCGTCAGCCTCACGCCGGACCCGGGCCATGACCGCCCGGCGCAGGCGGGGCGGCGGGGTGGGGCGGGGCAGGCCCGCTAGAGCCTCCTGAACCAGTTCCTGTTCGATCCTGTCTTGCTCGGTCATGCGTCTTCTTTCCTACTCCTCGGTCAGCCAGGCGCGGGCGACGGCCCGGAGATGCGCCCGCCCGGCGTTGATCCGCGACTTGACCGTGCCCAGGGGGCAGCCGGTGATGCGGGCGATGTCGGCATACGCCATCCCCTCCATGTCGCGCAGGACGACCGCCTCGCGCTGCTCGAGCGTTAGCCGGTCCAGGGCCGCCCCGATCGCCCGTTCCAAAGCGCCCATGATCGCTCGGTCGCATGGGCCGGCCGCGCCCAGCATTGCCGCCGTCATCCCCTCCGTGAGCGGCCCGACCGGCAGTTTGGGCGATTTGGCGTGGTCTAAGACTAGCCGCCGGGCGACCGTGAACAGCCACGTCCGAAACGCCACTTCGGGCCGGTAGGAGTGCCGCGCCCGCCAGACGCGCAGCCAGCACTCCTGCGCCAGATCCTCGGCCAAGTCCCGGTCGGACACAAGCCGCGTCAGATAGTGGAACACGGCGGCCTCGTGCCGCCCCAGCAGAGCGTCGAAGGCCTGGGCGTCCCCCTGCGCCGCCCGCCGCATCAGCGTGGCATCTGTCGGCACGGGATTTGTCGGCACACCGTCCGAATGCTCGGCCTCTCGCATCGTCGTCTCCTCGGCCCCTACACCCAGTTAAACGAGGCGGGAATGGGAAAGTTCGGCTCCGGGGCAGGAAGCGGGCGCGCGGGCGGCGAATAGGGGAGAAACGCCGGTCTGCCCGACGGCGGAGGAGATTTCAACGATGAAGATTGCCCGCCCGTCCCGCCCCGCCCCTTTGGCCGCTCTGTCTCTGCTGGCCTTCGCCTTGGCCGGCTGCGCCTCCCCCAAGCCCACCGTCGTCGGCAAATGGCAGGGGACGGTCACGCAGCCAGGCGGTAACATGAGCACGCTATTCGAGTTCACGCCCGACAACAAGGAGACGATCACCGTGACGCCGGTCGGCGTGCCGACGATCATCGTCATCCACGGCACCTACGCGATCAACGGCGCGAACATGACCCAGACCTTCACGACGATAACGATGGGAAGTCAAACCAGGCCCGCGCCTGCTTCCTCCGGCAGTCCCCGGCCGTTCACGCTGGACGGCGATCACCTGATGCTGTCGGACCCGACCGGCAAGCAGACGATGACGCTGACGCGCGTGAAGCAGTGACGGGCGGTAATAGAAAATCCCCGATGAAGAAAACTTCCCTGTCCCTGCGCCCCGCCTCCCTCGCGGTTTTGCCCCTCCTGGCGGCTGTGCTGGCCGGCTGCGCCCCCAAGCCCACCATCGTCGGCAAGTGGCAGGGCACACTTACGCAGCCGGGCGGGGCGATCACCAGCACGTTCGAATTCACCCAGGGCGGCAAGGAGACGATCACCAGCCAGGCGACCGGCGGGGGGACAACGGTGGACATCACGGCGGGCGGCACCTACACCGTCAGCGGCACGAGCCTGACCCAGACCCTCACGACGATGACCCTGCGCGGCCAGCCCATGCCCATCCCGCCCGGCCAAGCCAAGTCTGCGCCGTTCACGCTGGACGGCGACCGCCTGACCCTGACCAGCCCCGGCACCGGCGAACCGCTGACGCTGACGCGCGTGAAGGAGTAGGGCGGCCTCATGGGGGCGTGGCCGGGGCCTCATACGGCCCGTGGAAGATGCCGACCCGCGCGAGCGTCGGGCAGGCTTCGGAGTCGGTGATGGTGACGCGCACCTTGCGGGCCGTGACGGTGGGGAACCAGAGCAGCCGCTTGTAGCCGACCGTCGTTCCCCCGGCGACCTTCCGCCAGGAACCGTCCACATCCGCCTCGACGGTGAAGGCCGCGATGCGCTGCCCGAGCGGCAGGTACTCCTGGAGCATGACGTTGTTGAAGGCCGTCGGCGTCCCCAGGTCCACCTCCAGCGAGGCCGCCCGGACGCCGTCGCCCGCCGCCCAGTACCGGCCCGGCTCGCCGCCGACGGCATTGGCGGCGGCAAAGGTCCTGCCGCGCGCGTTTGTCGCCGTGGCCGGTCGGTGTGCTGCCAGGTCATGCCCGAAGATCGCTTTAACGGCCTGGCCGAACTCCTTCAGCCGGGCGACATCCGCGTCGGCGAACCGGCCCCGTCGGTCCGGTGGGACGTTCAGCAGCAGGACGGTCCCGCGTCCGACCGAGGCGTAGTAGATTTTCAGCAGGTCGGCCAGAGGCTTGACGCTGCCGTCCTGGTCGACATGGTAGTACCAGCCCGGACGGATCGAGACGTCTGCCTCGGTCGGGTCCCAGAACGGGGAGCCGTCGCGGCTGTCCCGATTGTTCCAGACGGTGGGGGGCGCGAAGCCGTCCTCATTGCCGACCCAGTGGACGGGGTTCACGGTGTTGCCGGAGCCGTCCGCGAAGATGACCGCGTGCGGGGCCAGTCTCTGGATGAGCGGGAAGAAGCGCGCCCAATCGTAGACCTGCTTTTTGCCGTTCGGCCCCTCGCCGTTGGCCCCGTCCAGCCAGACCTCGCCCATGTCGCCGTAGTGCGTCAGCAGCTCCGTCATCTGATTCATGTAGTAGGCGTTGTAGGTGTCCCCCTGCCCGTAGAGCGCCGAGTTGCGGTCCCAGGGCGAGAGGTAGATGCCCGGCGTGACGTTCTGCGCGCGGCAGGCGTCCGTGAACTCCCGCACCACATCGCCCCGCCCGCCCTTCCACGGGCTGTTCCTGACCGAATGCTCCGTCCAGACGCTCGGCCAGAGGCAGAAGCCATCGTGGTGCTTGGCCGTCAGGATGGCTTGCGTGATTCCGGCGGCTTTTAACGCGCTGATCCACTGATTACAGTCGAGCTGCGTGGGGTTGAACAGCTTGGGGTCTTCCTTCCCGTCGCCCCATTCCGCGCCGGTGAACGTGTTCATGTTGAAGTGGACGAAGGCGATCAGCTCGCGATGCTGCCAGGCCAGTTGCTGCGGCGTCGGCACCGGCCCGTAGGCGACCGGCGGCACGTCGGCAGGCGCGCGGCTCCCCGCCGCCATCGCCGCGCAGGCCAGCAGGGAACAGAAGAGCAGCAATGGTTTCATGGAATCTCCTCAAGAGGCGCTGATGACGGCAGCCCCCACCCCCCTTTTAGCCCTCTGGGTGCTTGATTCCTTCCAAACGGTCCTCAAGTCGTGCCGAGGCTTGGCCCAGGGAGCGGCGACGAAAAAGGCGCGGGTGGGACTTCCCACCCGCGCCGCCCGTCTCCCCGTGGGGTTCCGGGGGGTCAGTCTGACGCCTCCCCGTTCCGCTTCTTGCGCCGGGCGGCGACCACCAGCCCGCCAAGGCCCAGGGCCAGCAACAGGCCGAAGGAGACGGTGGTGGCGGCCTCGGGGACGGGGGAGTTCAGGGAGTAGCGCAGGACCTCGCCGCTCCCCTCGAACGTGCCCTGGCTGTTCATCACGCCCTGGCTGGAGATGAAAAGGGCGTTGCCCGGCCCGGCGATCAGGGCGGTGTAGTCGATGCCGCCGGGGAGGGAGGCGAGGAGGGTGTGTACGCCGGACGGGTCCACCTGGAACAACTGGGCGGCACCCGGATTCGGGCCGAGGCCGTTGGTGGTTTCATCCAGCACATACATGTTCCCGTTCGGGCCGAACGTCAGGCCGGTGATCGTCGTGAAGCCGCCGGAGCCGGCGAAGGAGAACGGCTTGCCGGAGGCCGGGTCCAGGCGGAACACGCTCGCGCCCCCGGCGGGGAAGGGGTAGCCGGTGAACTCGCCGGCGTACAGGCCGCCCTTGCCGTCCAGGGCCAGGGCGGTGGGCACCGACTGGAAGGTCGGGCCGCCCCGGCCGGTCGTGTTCGGGGCGGCGGGGAGCGCACTCAGCAGGGAAGGAGCGCCGCCGCCCGCCGGGGCCTGGAGGACGACGTTCCCGCCGCCGTCGGATATGGCGAACCCGCCGCCGGGGAGGGCCGCCAGGCCGTAGGGGTTCGCCTCGGGGACGGACCGGTCCGGGTTGTTCGCGGCATAGTTCTGGGTCTCATACGGCACCAGGTCGGACAGCGGCGTCACGGTGTTGGAGCCGGTGTTGAGCCGGACGAGCTGGCCCAGGTCTGCGGCGTTCGTCGCGCCCGCGCCGGTCGCGCCGAGGACGTCCGTGACGAGCTGGGTGCGCTGCGCTTCGGTGCCGCCCAGGCCGAAGGCTCCGTAGAGCTGGCCGCTGCTGTCGAAGGCGATGCCCTGGAGTCCGGTGGTCTCGCCGCCCCCGGCGGGGCCGAGCGAGGGCAGGCCGCTGATGACCCGCGTCTGGATGCCGTTCTGGAGGCGGCTGACGGCGCCCGTGTCGCCGAAGTAGGTGGCGACGCCTGCGCCGCTGACGAAGCCGGGGCCGGTCGCGGCGCTGTGGTTGCCCGTCCCGCCCTCGGCGACATACAGGCCGCCGCCGGGGCTGACGGCAAGGCCGTAAGGGTTGTCCAGGCCCGTCATGACCGGCTGGAACCCGGCCTGGGCTCGGGCCGCCGGGGCCAGCGCGGGCATGAGGGCGAGTGCGCCCAAAGCCGCGCGAGCGGTAGTCCGCGCGAGCGAGAGGCGGCCAGTCGAGGGCTGCTTGATGATCTTCTGCATGTTCGTGTTCTCCTCCGGCGATTCGTCTGTACGGAGAGAATAGCACCCGGAGCGTAATGCAAAGCGTAACTAAATCGCGGGGAATTTGTGCATGGAAAGGATATCCGGAAAAACAGGGGCCGACGGCATCATGCCGTCGGCCCCTGCTGTAAAGTACGACTCGCCCCAAATTTCCGCCCTGGGCCTTATCGCCCTCGCTCTAAAGGGACGCTCCCGCAAAGTCATGCCGGTCCAGGGCGTATCTGACGGCGGGGTGACCCGTCACTTCTCCCGTCCGCGGGTCGGCGAGCGTGTTCCTGTTGAAGTGGATGAAGGCGATCTGCTCACGCTGCTGCCAGGGCAGCAGGGAACAAAGCAGCAACGATTTCATGGGGTCTCCTCGCGAGGCGCTGATGACGGCGGACCTCACACTCCCCTTATCCCTCCTTGTGCTTGACTCCTTCCGACAGGCTCCCAAGCCGTGCCCAGGCTCGACCCAGGGGGCGGCGACGGAAGGTGAGGGCTGGGGAGGGTTCCGGCACGGCGGCGGGCGGCACGAAGCTCAGGTCGAGCGTCACGCTGCTTCTGGGGGTAAGCGCGAGGTTCTGAAATTTGGCGAACACGTCCGTGGCGTCTGGCGATGGGGGATCTGCCCGTCTCGCTTATGCGAAGGTCGGCGAAGGTGGCTTGGCCGACACTGTTGAAAGAGGCAGACATAAATCACCTCTCAGACGGTTTCACAGGGCGAAGCGGATGGGGCTGCCGTCCGCCGCGCCTCGATTCGCGGCGGGCGCGCCGGGCCTGGAGTCTACCGGCTTAGTCAGGTCCAGGAGCGCCTGCCCGTCACCCGCCGCGCGCATGATCCGCGCGAAGACTTCGCCTGCTTTGGCCTCCGCCTCGTGGTGTCCACAGTCGGGGCGGACCGGGAACGAGGCCAGGGAATACTTGCGCTCGTCGGGGAAGTGTGCCTCCACGTCGAACCGCACCGCGTCCTTGGCGGGGGCGCGTCCGCCGGCGGCGGGGCCGGAGGCTCTGGACTCCTGGACGACGACGCGCGCGGCCAGGCCCAGGTTGATGCAATTATTCTCCGAGATCTTGACCCACATCTTTCGGGCACTCTTTTCTATCTTGATACAGTCGCTTGCTACGATCGGACGTTGTATTATCTTCTAATGCACAGACCATGCCAAGTCTTCCTGTGGGAGCGGGGTGAGGGGCGGGAGCAGGATGAAGGGCGGGAGAGGAACGCGATGCGGGAGGCCGGCGACTACCAGTTATAAGGCCGAAGGGGGAGCGAAAGAGGCACCGTCGGCAATCCAAACCGCTTGCAGCACCGACACCGCGAGGTTTTGGCCTGTTCAGCGAGGAGCGAGGCCAGAACGGCCCCCGCGCCTCGCCGGCCTCGCTTCAGGGGGGCGACCGACTCTGTAACCCGAGATCAATGCGGCGTTGTAACCCGGCGTTCACCAAACCCACGCGCGGGCCGCCTACGCCGCGAACTCGTGTCGGTCCAGCGCGTACTCGACGGCGGGGTGGCGCGTCACTTCTCCCGTTTCCGGGTCGGTGAACTCGTAAGTGTAGCCGCGCTCGAAGCGCAGGCCGCTCTTCTCCAGGACGCGGACCGAGGCGACGTTCGCGGCCAGGGCGGTCGCTGTGACTCGGGCCGTGCCTGGCTCCAGGAAGCCCTTTCGGATGAGTGCGCGCGACCCCTCGGTCGCGCAGCCCTTGCCCCAGGCGGACTTTTTGAATCGGTAGCCCAACTCGACCTCATCCGGGCTTCCTTTGGCGGGCCGGAAGTGGAACCAGCCGATGTCTTCGCCGGTCGCCTTTAGGGTAGCCACCCAGTAGCCGTAGCCTTCGTACCTCTCGTGATAGGCGAGGTTGCGGGGGATCAGGACATCGCGGTAGAAGGCATACGGCATGCGGCGGCCGTCCAGGTTGGTGAACCGGATCACGTCGGGGTCGCCGTCCAGCGCGTACAGGAAGTCCGTATCATCCGCAGTGAAGCGGCGAAGGAGGAGGCGGTCGGTTTCCAGGAAGACGGTCATGGATACTATCCTGGCGGCTGGGGCCTCAGAGGCGGCGGAGCAGGAGGGCGCAGACGTCGTCGCGGAAGACGCCCTGCGCGTGGGCGTCCGCCTCGGCGACGATCCGGGCCGCCGCTTCCTGGGCGTCCGGCTCGCCCGCGTGGGCGCGCAGGAAGCGGAGGAGGCCCTCCGTCCCCAGCAGGTCCAGCCGGGTCGGTCCGGCCTCGGAAAGCCCGTCGGTGTGCAGCAGCAGCGTGTCGCCCGGCGCGAGCGTGACGCGGCCCTCGGTGTAGGCGGCGTTCTCCCAGACCCCGAGCGGCGGCCCGGTCGGCTCCAGCCGGTCGGCCTGCCCGCCTTCGGCCCGGTGCAGCAGCCCCGGCTCGTGGCCGCAGGAGGCGTAGACGATCTCGCCGGTCCGGGCGTCATACAGGCCCGCGAAGAGGGTGACGAAGCCTTGGATGAGGTCGTGGGCGGTGACGATGGTGTTCAGGCCGGTCAGGGCCGGGGCGGGCGCGCGGTACTGGTACAGCACGCCGCGCAGCATGTTGCGGACCGTCGCGAGCTGGGCGGCGGCGGCGAGGCCCTTGCCGGAAACGTCGCCGATGACGACCGCGTACAGCTCTTTGTCCAGGGCGAACACGTCGTAGAAGTCGCCCCCGACCCGCGCTTCATCCAGGGCGGGCTTGCTAAAGGCCCCCAGGGCGAGGCCGGGGACCTCGGCGGGGATGGCGGGCTGCAAGGCGGCCTGCAAGGCGTCCGCGATGCGCCGCTCGCGCTGCCGGACGCGGGCGGCTTCCAGGGCGGCCTGTGCCTGCGAGGCGATGGCCTCCACCAGCATGACCTCGTTCGATGTCCACCGGCGCGGCACGTCCACCATCGCGACGCCCAGGGCCGTCATGGTGAGGCCGGGGGAGAGCGGTGCGCGGATGAGGGCGCGCAAACGGCCCCGGTCGTCCGGGTTGACCGCCCCGCCGCCGGGCAGGGCGGCGACGTCCTCGATGACGTGGGTGTGCCCGGCCAGGTACGCCGGGTCCCGGTTGTAGCTGTAGGAGAAGGCGTCGTACTCGCCCATTAGCGAGGGGCGGCCCTCCCGGTGCCACTCCGGCTGGAGGACGCCGCTGCCGGCCGCCAGGTCGTAGGTAACGAAGTAGCAGTGGTCTACGTCTAAGGCGCGGCCCAAGGCGTCCACGGCGATTCTCAGCACCGCCGCCGGCTCCTCGGCGGCGCGGATCGCCTGGCTGATCCGGTTGACCAGCCGCTCGCGCTCGAACGAGGCCGCCAGCTCGCGCTCGGCCTCCTTGCGGCCCGTGATGTCCATCGTGATGCCGTCGAACCGGACGGGGATGCCCACGTCGTCGTAGTAGCCGCGGCCGACGGCATTGACCCAGCGCGTCCTCCCGTCGGGTGCCTGGGTGCGGTACTCGATGTTGTACTCGGTACGCTCCTCGATGGCGCGGTTGACCGCCTCCCGCGTCCGCTCCCGGTCGTCCGGGTGCAGCAGGGAGTAGAAGAGGGTGAAATCCACCTCAGCGTTCGGCGGCAGGAAGAAGTGTTCCTTGCACGTCTGGTTCCACAGGATCTTATCGAAGGGCCACTCACAGTAGAACGTCCCCAGGCGGGCGGCCCCCAGGGCGAGCTGCAAGTCCTGTTCGCTCCGGCGCAGGGCCTCCTCAGCCCGCCGCCGCTCGGTGATGTCGGTCATCAGGGAGAAGGTGCCCGCGTAGACCCCGTCCTCCTTGATGATGCTGACCGCGGCGATCACCCAGCACGCGCCGCCGTCCTTGCGCCGCAGGCGGACTTCATACTGTTCCCGCTCCCCCTGCCGCCGCGCCGCGCGCCGCTCGCGCCCCCGTTCGGCGTCCTCGGGGAACAGCAGGTCGTACACGGGCCGCCCCTCCAGCTCGCCAAGCCCCCAGCCCACCATCTCCGCCATCCGGGCGTTGGCGTAGGTGATCCGGTCGTCGGCGTCCACGCGCACCAAGCCCTCCAGGGAGAGGTCCAAGAGGCGCTGGTACAGCATCTCGGCCACGGGGGGCGCAGCCGAGAAGGCGGGTTGTTCTTCGGGAGGGTTCATAACGGCATCAACAGGGACATATTACCCGATACGACGCTTCTGGTGAGGCCATTGGGACAGAATTCTTGCGCCGTGTCGCCTGGGCGGGACAAAAGCGGGCAGGAGACGGTGCGGGACGCGGCGAGCTCTGGGTCAAAGGTGTGTCTGCTGCTCCGGGCACAGCTTCAGGACGAGCTTCAGGACGAGTGAATGAATTCACTCGCTGCCGCCGGACCTGTCCAGGGGACAGGAGAGGGAGAAGGACGGCGTCGTCTTGTTCTCGCGTCCCTTGGACGCCTCCAGTCGCAGCGAGTGAATTCATTCACTCGTCCTGAACCATCATGCCATACATGCTCGGAAACCACCCACATTTCGTGCCCTGGACCGACCCCGTCTCGGGCGTCCGCAGCTTCCTCCTGAACGAACACGTCGCCCCGGTTCAGATGGTCATATACTTCGTCAACCCCGCCGTCTCCGCCGACGAGAAGTGGCTCTGGTTCGGCTGCGGCTACCCGCCCAGCCCGTACAAGCGGCTGGGGGTTGTGAGCCTCGACTCGGATAACCCGTTCATCAGGGTCTTCCAAGAGGCGACGTTTCAGTCCGAAACCCCGCTGGTCTCCGCCGCCGGGGACTCCTGCTACTTCGCCTGTGATACGGGCGTCTATGAGGTGAACACCGCCGGCGAAGTGCGGCCCGTCTTGCAGATACCGCCGGAGATACTCAAAAACAGGCCGCTGGCCCGCGTCGCCACCCACCTCACGCTCTCCGCCGACGGGAGGTGCATGCTGCTCGATGGCGCGTTCGCATCGGGGCGGTGGTTCGTCGCGCTGGGCGACATGGCGACCGGCGAGGTGCGGGTGCTGAAGGAGTGGACCCGGCACATGAACCACGCCCAGTTCTCGCCGACCGACCCGGAACTCTTCTCCATCGCGCAGGACTGGTGGCACGACCCGGTCAGCGGGCAGGCCTACCCCTTCGACCAAAGGATCTGGCTGATGGACACCCGGAACACGCGCTATGAGCCGCTGCGCCCCGGCGACTGGTTCGGCCACGGCACGCAGGCCTGTCACGAGTGGTGGGATAAGCAGGGCCGCCTGTGCTGGGTGGATTATCAGGCCGGCGCGATGCGCTGCGATGTCGGCACGCGCCGTGGAACACATCTGGGAGCGCGCGCTGTGTCACGCCCACTGCGACGCCTCGGGCGAGCTGTGGTGCGCGGACCAGTCGCCCTATCTGTGGCAGGAGCGGCCCTGTGAGGTGCTGTTCTTCAACTCGCGCACCGGCAAAGAGGTGGCTGTCGCGTCGGCGATGCCCCAGCCGTCCCTCCCGCGCAGCCCGCTCCACCTCGACCCGCACCCGCACTTCTCGCCTCAGGGGACCTATATCACCACGATGTTCACCGTGCGCGGTCTGCCGGAAGTCGCGCTCACCGAGGTTGCCCCGCTCGTGGCGCGGACGCAGTAGCCCAAAGCGTTCCGGCCCGTCCGGGTCCTCGGAGGGGCGGGGAGGCCCCGCCCTCTTCAATCCCTCCGCTCTTCCACCCTCCGCTGAGGGCGCGGCAGGAGAAGAGGGCGCGATGAATCGCGCCCCTACGCCATCCCCGTTCCGTCCTGACCCTTCCTCAACCGCGCAGCGGTTTTCACTCAACAGTAGACCGGCCATTCATGGCCGGGACGTTCTTCGGACCGTAAGAGGTTTACTGCATCTGCCGGCGGAAAGCGCCGGGGCTGAGGTGGTAGTGACGCCGGAACACCTTGCAGAGATGGTTGGCGTCCGCGAAGCCGGTCGCGGCGGCGATGACCGCCAGCGTGTGGTCCGTCGCCAGCAGGCGCTGCGCGACCTGCTCCAAACGGACCTGGGCGACGAACTGGGCCGGGGGCAGGCCGGTCACGGCCCGGAAATGGTGGCTGAAGTGGCTGCGGCTCATCCCCCGCGACCGTGCCAGATGCGCCACATCGGGGGCATTGTCCAGCGTCCCCATCACCTCCCGGCGCACGTCCTCCAGCAGCCGCTCCCGCGCTGGCAGCGCGTACCGCCGCCCGTGTTCGTGCCGCTCATACTCCCACAGGAACTCGAACAACGCCTGCTCCTGCGCCCACTCGTCGCGGAATCCCCCCAAACAGGCACCCTCGAACAGCCGGACCAATCGCGCTGCCACCAGGCCCTCCGGGTCCATCTCGCTCACCGCACTCCCCGCCGACTTGACCTGCTCCAGGCGCGCGACGACGTGGGGGTGGTTGAACATGAGCCAGAAGAACGTCCAGCCCGGCGATTCGGGCGGCAGGCGGTAGACGTGCGCCGAAGGCACCTGGGCGGCGAACGTCCCCCCCGGCGTCAGGCGGTGCGACTCCCCGTTCTCCTCATAGACGCCCCAGCCCGCCAGGGTGTACTGGAAGATGACATAAGGGCGGGAGGCCATGTGTCGCCGCAGGCCGTCCCAATGGTACGCCGTGCCTGCCGGGCGCTCCTCAAGCCCCGCGCTCAGATATTGGCCGGACGACGACAGCAGCACCCCTGGGCGGTGCGCCGCCGCCAGGCGTTCCAGGCTCTGCCGCAGCGCAGAATGACTCACATACAGACCCTCCCAGGATTATATAGCATATTGTCAGAACAAATCGGCCCCTGTATAATAATCACAAAGCGACAACAGCTCTTCCACCGACGAAGGAGTCAGCGAATTGAAACCCTCTCGATTGTTCAGGGCGGCCCTCGCCGCCGTCACCGGCCTGGCCGTCGCCGGGACCGCCGCCGCGCTCGTCTCGGCGGCGCGGGCCGACGACGCCGGGCGGGGCGCATCCCTCCAGGGTGCCCCGACGCTCCGCAAGCAGGGCGACGCCGTCCAACTGGTCGTGGACGGGAAGCCGTTCCTGATGCTCGGCGGCGAGCTGCTGAACTCAAGCTCGTCGAGCCTCCCCTACATGACGAAGCTCTGGACCCACATGAACGACCTGCACGCGAACACCGTGCTGACCCCGGTTTCGTGGGAGCAGATCGAGCCGAAGGAAGGCGTCTACGACTTCTCGCTCGTGGACGGCCTGATCCGGGACGCCCGCAAGCACGACCTCCACCTCGTGCTGCTCTGGCTGGCGAGCTGGAAGAACGGCATGTCCAGCTACCAGCCGCTCTGGGCCAAGGCGGACTACAAGCGGTTCCCGCGCGCCGCCCGGTCGGACGGCTCCCCCATGCAGGTCTGGAGCACCCTCTCCGAAAACAACTGGAAGGCGGACGGGAGCGCCTTCGCCGCCCTGATGCACCACCTGCGCGACTTCGACCAGCGCGACCATACCGTGCTGATGGTGCAGGTCGAGAACGAGGTGGGCGTGCTGGGGGACTCGCGGGACCGCTCCGAAGCCGCGAACGCCGCCTTCGCGGGTCAGGTGCCCGCCGCCCTGATGCAGCACCTCACCAAAAACGACGCCGCCCTCGTCCCGGAGTTCCGCGCCCTCTGGGTGAAGGCCGGCCAGAAGCCCTCCGGAACCTGGGAGGAGATCTTCGGGGCCGGGCCGCACACGGACGAGATCTTCATGGCCTGGAACTACGCGCGCTATGTGGACCATGTGGCCGCTGCCGGCAAGGCTTCCTACCCCATCCCGCTTTACGCGAACGCCTGGCTCAACGACCCCATGGACTCCAAGCCCGGCAACTACCCCAGCGGATGCCCCGAGTCCCATGTGATAGACGTCTGGCAGGCCGGTGCCCCGCACCTCGACATGCTCGCCCCTGACCTCTATGCCGGCAACTATCAGGAGCGCTGCGACCTCTACACCCGGCGCGGCAACACCCTGTTCGTCCCCGAGATGAACAGCGACGCCGGCGGCGCGCATAACATCTTCCTGGCGATCGGCCGGTACAATGCCCTCGGCACCTCCCCCTTCGGGATCGACCACACGCCCGGCGATGGGCCGTTCAGCAAGAGCTACGATGTGCTGGGCCAGATCGCGCCCTATTTCCTGGAGAACCAGGGGCTGGGTCGGACGACGGGCTTCGTCATTGACACCGACCACCCGCGCGTCACCACCCGGATGGGCGACTATGACGTGGAGGTCTCGCTCGACTCGGTCTTCGGCCGCACCGCCTCGCTCGGCTACGGGATCGTGATCCAGACCGGGCCGAACGAGTTCCTGGGGGCCGGGAGCGGCTTCCGGGTCGCCTTCCACCCCCTGACGCCCGGCCCCAAATACGGCGGCATCGGCACAGTGCAGGAGGGCACGTTCCAGAAGGGCGCGTGGGTTCCGGGGCGGCGGCTCAACGGCGACGAGACCGACCAGGGTAGCGGGTGGCGGTTCTCGAGCTTCCAGACTGCCATCGAGAAGTGTACCGTGTACCGGTACGAGTAGGCCGGCAAGGAGTGAGCCGGAACGAGTGATTGAAATCACTCGCTGATCGGGACCTGTCCAGGGGACAGAAGAAGGATACGAGGGAAACAGAAGAGGGAACGGGCCAGGGTGGCATCACCCTGTTTTCGCGTCCCCTGGACGCTTCCGCCCGGAGCGAGTGATTTTAATCACTCGTTTTCCTCTCGCCAGCCATCTGTGGGCACCAGTGCGTAACGTCAGCCAGTAAGGAGAGGCCCCATGTCCTCAGTGAAATCTCTGGCGGCCATCGCCGCCGCGCTGCTCGGGTGTTCGTGCGGTGCCGTTACGGCGCAGACGCCGCCCGCCCCGGCCACGTCGGTCGCCCCGGCCGTGCCGCCTTCGGCGAAGTTCCTAGACTGGGCGGCCACGCCCCCCATGGGCTGGAACAGTTGGGACTGCTACGGCGCTGCCGTCAACGAGGAACAGACCCGCGCCAGCACCGACTTCATGGCGGACAAAATGGCGAAGTTTGGCTGGCAGTATGTCGTCGTGGACATCCAGTGGTATGAGCCGCTCGCCCAGGGCTTCGACTACCGCAAAGACGCCGTGCTGGTCACCGACCCCAACGGGCGGCTCCTGCCCGCCCCTAACCGCTTCCCGTCCGCAGCCGACGGCCGGGGCTTCAAAGCCCTGGCCGACTACGCCCATTCCAAGAAGCTGAAGTTCGGCATCCACCTCCTGCGCGGCATCCCGCGCCAGGCGGTCACCTCGAACACGCCGATTCTCGGCACCGCCTACCACGCCGCCGACATCGCCGACAAGGTGAACGTCTGCCGCTGGAACGGCGACATGTACGGCGTGGACATGTCCAAGCCGGGCGCGCAGGAGTACTACGATTCGGTCCTCCGGCTGATCGCCTCGTGGGGCGTTGACTTCGTCAAGGTGGACGACCTCGCCGGCCACGCCGATGAGATCGCGGCGATCCGCACGGCCATTGACCGCACGGGCCGGCCCATGGTCCTCAGCATCTCGCCCGGCGGGACGCGCCCCGAGGCCGCCGATTTCATCGCCTCCCACGCCAACATGTGGCGGATCAGCTTCGACTTCTGGGACAACTGGAAGGCCCTCAAAGCGCAGTTCGCCCGCTGCAACGACTGGTCCAAGGTCAGCGGGGCGGGACACTATCCGGACGCCGACATGCTCCCGCTGGGCGCGATCCGCATGGCGGCTGATAAGCCGACCCATTTCACCAAAGACGAGCAGTACACCCTGATGACCCTCTGGTCCATCTTCCGCTCGCCGCTGATGATGGGCGGGTATCTGCCGAAGACGGACGACTTCACCCTGTCCCTCCTGACCAACCCGCAGGTCATCGCCGTGGACCAGCACAGCCGCAACGGGTACCAGCTTTTCCGGCGCGGCGATGAGGTGGCCTGGGTGGCGGACGTGCCGGATTCGGGCGCGAAGTACCTGGCCATCTTCAATGCCGCCGACAAGCCCCTCGGCACGGACGCCGCTACCGCCAAGGTGAGCGTCTCACTGAGCGACCTAGGCTTCACCGGAGCCTGCAAGGTCGAGGACCTGTGGAAGCATGAGTCTGTCGGGACCGTCGCCGGGGACTTCGCGCCGGAGATCGCTTTCCACGGCGCGGGCCTTTACCGGGTCGAGCCGACACTGACCGCGAGGAAACCCTAATGAAACCCACTCTGCTGCCGCTGACGGCAATCACGATGCTGCTCCTGACCGCCGTGTCCTGTCAGACACAGGCGGTCGGAGCGGCTGCCCCCGCCCCGACTGCCGCTCCTGCCCCGACTGCCGCCCCCGCCGCACCGGTCCCGGCGGCGGACGACGCACTGCCGGCGACGACGAACGTGCCGGGCCAGTCGTACCCGCGCATTGACTCCCAATTGCAGGCGACGTTCCGGGTCAAAGCGCCCGACGCGAAACAGGTGGCGGTGCAGGTGGACAAGCATTACGACCTGGTCAAAGGCGACGACGGCGTCTGGACCGTCACGACGACGCCCCTGGTCCCCGGCTTCCACTACTACTCGCTCATCATTGACGGCGTCTGGACCATGGACCCGGCCAGCGAGACCTTCTTCGGCATGAGCCGGCAGGCCAGCGGCATTGAGGTCCCCGAGAAGGGCACCGACTTCTATGACGCTAAAGACGTGCCCCACGGCGACGTGCGCGCCAAGTGGTTCTACTCGAAGACGACGAAAAGCTGGCAGCGCTGCTTCGTCTATACTCCCCCGGACTATGACGTGAACACGAAGACGCGCTACCCCGTCCTCTATCTCCAGCACGGCATGGGCGAAGATGAGCGGGGCTGGTCGGTCCAGGGCCGGGTGAACTTCATCCTGGACAACCTGCTCGCGGCGGGCAAGGCGAAGCCCATGATCGTCGTCATGGCGAACGGCGGGATCGCCGCCGGACTCGCCGGGCGCAGGCCCCCCCGCCCCAGTACGCCGGGCGGGCCGAAAGCGCCCGTGGGGCCGTTCCTCGGCGGCGAATTCGAAAACGTCATGCTGGACGACCTGATCCCGATGGTGGATGCCGGCTACCGGACGCGGCCCGACCGCGACCACCGGGCGATGGCCGGGCTTTCCCTGGGCGGCATGCAGACCTTCCAGACCACCCTGCGGCACCTCGACAAGTTCGCCTACATCGGCGGCTTCAGCGCGGCGGGCGGCATCTACCCCGACCTTAAGACCGACTACGGGGGTGCTATGGCAGACCCCGCCGCGTTCAACAAGGAGGTCAAGGTGTTCTGGCTGAGTGTGGGCACGGAGGAGGGGCGCGGGCTGAACGGGAACAAGGCCTTCCACAAAGAGCTTGACGACGCCGGGATCAAGAACGTCTATTACGAGTCGCCGGGCACCGCCCACGAGTGGCAGACGTGGCGGCGAAGCCTCTACGGCTTCGCCCCGCTTCTCTTCCAGAACTGAGACAGGACGGTAACTGATTTAAAGACTGTACGCAGACCTGGCGACTAAAGTCGCGGCAACAAAGGCACGAAGTCCGCCTGCGCGGACTCAGACTCCGAACCTGCGAAGGCAGGTTTCGTGAACTCGTTGCAGCGGTTTCAACCGCCGGTCCAGAGCTTTTATACGGTCTCCTAGGAAATACCAGCCATGCGCCTCTCCCGACGCCAATTCCTGATGCAGAGCGCGGCGGCCACCGCCGCCGGGCTTGCCGCGCCGCTGTGGCTCCCCGGCCCCGCCGGGGCGGAGGCCGTCGCCACGGCGGGCAGCGAGCCGCGCGTGATCGGCGCGGGGACAGTAGGCCCCGACATCCACCGGGGCGCGACCCCGGCCGCCATTCCGCCCGGCCTCTTCCAGCCGGACTCGGACTCGATCCGCCGGCACTACAAGCCGCCGCAGTGGTTCAGCGACGCCCGCTTCGGCATCTTCATCCACTGGGGGCTGTATGCGGTCCCCGCCTACCACAACGAGTGGTATGCCCGCCACATGTACGGCGCGTTCGCCCAGTACCAGACCGACCACTATGGGCCGCCGGACAAGTTCGGCTACAAGGACTTCATCCCGCTGTTCAAGGCCGAGAGGTTCGACCCTGACGCCTGGGCCACGCTCTTCAAGAAGTCCGGGGCTAGGTATGTCGTCCCGTGCGGCGAGCATCACGACGGCTTCGCCTTGTGGGACAGCAGCCTGACCCGTTGGTGCGCCGGCAAGATGGGGCCGAAGCGGGACCTGATCGGGGACCTGTCCAAAGCCATCAAGAAGCAGGGGTTGGTGTTCGGCGTCTCCAGCCACCGCATGGAGCATCACAGCTTCATGTACCCGACCACCAAGGTCAAAACGGACCTGTTCGACCCCGCCTACGCCGACTTCTACGGGCCGCCGATCCAGGAGCAGATGGACGCCGGCGGGGCCTCACCGGCGTTCCAGGACGACTGGCTGGCCCGATGCCAGGAGCTGATTGACAAGTATCAGCCGCAGATGCTCTGGTTTGACGCTGGGGTGGATGCCCCCGAGTACCGGGCCGTCCTGCTGCGCTGTGCCGCCTTCTACTATAACCGGGCGGCCGGGTGGGGCAAGGAGGTCTCGCTGAGTACCAAAGACTCGCGCCTGGCCGGCAGCATCCTGGACTTCGAAAAGGGGGGGCGCGGCCCCAAGGACATCCTGGGCGGGGCGTGGCAGATCGACGACCAGATCGCGACCAACTCCTGGGGCTACATCAACGACATCAAGTACCGCAGCGCGGCCTCGATCCTCGGCGAGCTGATTGACGCTTCCAGCAAAGGCGGGAACCTGCTGCTGAACATCTCCCCGAAGGCGGACGGGACCATCCCCGACGAGCAGCAGCAGATCCTGCTGACGGTGGGCAAGTGGCTGGAGACGAACGGCGAGGCGATCTACGGCACCCGCCCGTGGACGCGCTTTGCCGACGGGCCGTTCCACTTCACCACGGGGAGCGGCGCGCTCTACGCTATCGGGGCCGTCGGGGCGGATGTCCCCGCCGTCATCCCCTCACTCGCCACGGGCGCATCGGGCAAGGTGTCGGGCGTGCGCCTGCTGGGCCGGCCGGGCGAGTTAAAGTTCTCGCAGGACGCGGACGGCCTGAAGGTCCAGATGCCGCCGGGAGCGCCGGACCGGTACGCCTCCGTCCTCAAGATCACTGGCCTCAAGACCACGGGGACAGTTTAGCCCTATGAAACCAGCTCATCGCTTTATCCTCTGCCTCCTCTTGCCCGTCCTGCTGACAGTCATCGGCGCGGGGCGTACCCTGGCCGCCGACGCAGGCCCCGGCCCCGTCGCGCCCAAGCCGCTGTTCCGCGACCCCGTCTACGACGGCGCGGCGGACCCGACTCTGGTCTGGGACCGGGCCGAGCGCAAGTGGCTGATGTTCTACACCAACCGCCGCGCCAACGTGCCGGACACGCCCGGCGTGTCCTGGGTCCACGGCACGCCCATCGGCATCGCTGAGTCCGCCGACGGCGGCGCGACCTGGAAGTACCGGGGGACCGCCAAGATCGAGTACGGCAAGCCGGACTACACCTTCTGGGCACCGGAGGTGGTGTACCGCGATGGGACCTATCACATGTTCCTCGCCGTCGTTCCGGGCACGTTCACCGACTGGAACCACCCGCGCGACATCGTCCACCTGACCAGCACGGACCTGACGCACTGGAAGTACCAGTCCACTCTGAAACTGGCCTCCGACCGGGTGATTGACCCCTGCGTCCTGCAACTGCCGAACGGGACATGGCGGATGTGGTACAACAACGAGCGGGACCACAAATCCACCTACTACGCCGACAGCCCCGACCTCTCGACCTGGCAGGACGGCGGCAAGGTCGTGAGCGACAAGTCCGGCGAGGGACCCGTCGCCTTCCGCTGGAAAGGGTCCTACTGGCTGATCGTGGACGTCTGGCAGGGCCTGGCCGTCTACCGCTCGGACGACGCCATGCACTGGACCCGGCAGGCGGAAAACCTGCTGGCCGGGGCGGGGCAGGGGGCCGACGACGGCGTAAAGGGCGACCACGCCGATGTCGTCGTGAGCGGCGACCGGGCGTTCCTGTTCTATTTCACGCAGTTCGGACGCCGCTCCTCGATCCAGGTCGTGGAGATGATGCTGAAGGACGGCGTGGTCACCTGCGACCGGGACAGCCCGACGCACATCCACATGCTCCCGCCGGCTGAGAGGACACGCAAATGACGCCGAGTAAGTCTGCGGGAACAGACGGGGCGGCTCCGGCGGCATCAAACGTTCGGGGTGCCGAGTATCCACGCATCCTGCCTGACCTGCGCGTCGTGTTCCGCCTGGAAGCGCCGGAGGCCCGGAAGGTCGAGTTCGATCTCGGTCGGCGCTACCCTGCCGAGAAAGGCGATGACGGCTTCTGGACGGCCACCACCGACCCGCAGGTCCCCGGCTTCCACTACTACTGGCTGGTGATTGATGATGTCCCGGTGAACGATCCCGCCTCGGAAACATTTTATGGCGTCGGCAAGCAGTCCAGCGGCATCGAGATCCCGGAAAGCGGCGTTGACTTCTATTCCCTGAGGGACGTGCCGCACGGCGAAGTGCGCGAACGCTGGTACTGGTCGAAGACCACGGAGGCCTGGCGGCGCGTCTTCGTCTACACGCCGCCCGGCTACGACGTGGACCAGGCGGCGCACTATCCCGTGCTTTACTTGCAGCATGGCGGCGGCGAGGACGAGCGCGGCTGGCCGAATCAGGGGCGTCTCAGCTTCATCCTGGACAACCTGATCGCCGAAGGAAACGCGGAGCCGATGCTCGTCGTCATGGGGCAGGGATACGCGAAGAAGCCCGGCGAGCCGGAGGTCCCCCTGCGTCCGCCGTCCACGCCGCCCGCGTCCGCCCTACCGCCTGATTTTCGCCGGATGTTTGCCGCGTTCGAGGAGGTCATGATCGCGGACCTCATCCCGATGATCGACTCGACCTACCGCACCGTTCCCGAGCGCGAACATCGCGCGCTGGCGGGCCTCTCCCTGGGCGGAATGCAGGCGTTCCTGATCGGCCTCAGCCACTTGGACACATTCGCCTTCCTCGGCGGCTTCAGCGGGGCGGGCGGAGGCTTCGGCGGGGAGACGCTCGACGTGAAGACGGCGCATGGCGGCGTCATGGCCGATGCGAGGGCGTTCAACGAGAAGGTTTTCCTCGTCTGGCTCGGCATCGGCAGCGCGGAGGGGAAGAGGATGCATGACAGCGCCAAGAACTATCACGACGCCCTTGAAGAAGCGGGCATCAGGCACATCTTCTACGAGTCGCCCGGCACGGCGCACGAATGGCTCACCTGGCGGCGGTGCCTGCACGAGTTCGCCCCGCTGCTGTTCAGGGGCGCGGGCGGCTAGGCCCGACGGCACTGCTGCCGAAAGGACAATGGTTGATGTGGTATCCTGGAAGAAGATGGATCGCTTTGCTGACCGGGCTGCTGGTGATGGCCGCCGCCGCGCCGCCGAGCGCCGCCGCTACGCCCAGGCCGCCACGGCAAGAGTTATCTTTCGACCGTGACTGGCAGTTTCATCTTGGCGATGTTGTCGGTGCGGACCAGCCGGGTTTCGGCGACGCGGCCTGGCGGCCCGTTGACCTGCCGCACGACTGGAGCATTGAGGGGCCGGTCGGCCCGGACCAGGCCCCGATGGACGGGCCGTTTGATCGGTCTTCGCCCGCCGGGGCGAACGCGGCCTACCTGAACGGCGGCGTCGGGTGGTATCGCAAGACGTTCACCCCGCCCGCGCTCGGAGGGCGGCGTTTCGCGCTCCTCTTCGACGGTGCCTACATGGACAGCGATGTCTGGCTCAACGGGCACCACCTGGGCAACCACCCCTACGGCTACACCAGCTTCTCGTATGACCTGACGCCCTTCCTAAGCCTCGGCAAGAACGTGGTCGCCGTGCGGCTGAACGCGCAGCAGCCCGCCTCCCGCTATTACACCGGGGCGGGCCTCTACCGGCACGTCCATCTGATCGTGACAGCCCCCGTCCACCTGGCGCAGTGGGGAACCTACGTCACGACGCCGCAGGCCGCGCCCACCGGCGCGCGGGTGCGCGTACAGACCCAGGTGGACAACGACGGCCCCCAGGCCGCCGGGGCGGCCCTCATCACCACGCTCTTCGACCCGGCCGGGAAAGAAGTCGCGCGGCAGGCCGCCAATAAGCAGATCGCCCCCGGCGGCCACGCCGCGTTCGACCAGACCCTCCCGCTCCGCAGCGCGCGGCTCTGGTCGTGCGACACGCCCGTCCTGTACCGGGCGGTGAGCGAGGTGCGCGTCGGCTCGGCACTCAGCGACTCGGCCGCCACGCCGTTCGGCATCCGCACCATCGCCTTCACCAAGGGCAACGGGTTCCTGCTGAACGGCCGGCGCGTGCAGATCAAGGGCGTCTGCGACCACCACGACCTGGGCTGCCTCGGTGCCGCCGCCCTGCGTCGCGGGTTCGAGCGCCAGCTTGAGATCCTGAAGGGGATGGGCTGCAACGCCGTCCGCATGAGCCACAACCCGCCCTCGCCGGAACTGCTCGATTTGTGCGACCGAATGGGCTTCCTGGTCATGGACGAGTCATTCGACGAGTGGCAGGAGAGCCACAACAAATATGGCTACGGGCGCTTCTTCGACAAATGGAGCGAGCCGGACATGGTGAGCATGCTGGACCGGGACCGCAACCACCCAAGCATCATCCTGTGGAGCATCGGCAACGAGATCCTGGAAGGGCGGGAAGGCACCCCGACCGCCGGGCCGCTGGCCTTGCGTCTGGCGGCCATCTGCCACCGGGAAGACCCGACGCGGCCCGTGACCTCGGCGGGCGCGAACGCCAGCAATGCCTGGAAGAGCGGGCTGGGGAAGGCGCTCGACGTCTTCGGCGTCAACTACGATGAACCCTTTTACTTCGACCGGAACAAGCCGGGCGGGGACAGCACCGTTGCGACCGACCCCACCGGCTACCACGGCGAGCTGCCGATGATCGGCAGCGAAACCTCCTCCCAGGTGGACTCGCGGGGCGAGTACGGCCTGCGCCTCGACGCCCAGGGCGCGGTCCAGATCACGGCGAGGCTAAACAACCAGGTCTCCAGCTACGACCTTACCCGGCCCCCGTGGGCTTCTTCGGGCGAGACCGACTTGCTCGCACTGAGGAACGCGCCCTGGGTCGCGGGCGAGTTCGTCTGGACCGGGTTCGACTACCTCGGCGAGCCGACCCCCTTCCGGTGGCCGTCGCGCTCCTCCTATTTCGGCCTGCTGGACCTGTGCGGCTTCCCCAAGGACCGCTACTACCTCTACAAGAGCCAGTGGAGCGACGCACCGCTCGTCCACCTCCTGCCGTCATCCTGGACCTGGCCCGGTTTCGAGGGCAAGCCGATCCCGGTCCGCGTCTTCACCAACGCCGACACGGTCGCGCTGTCCCTGAACGGCGTCTCCCTGGGCGTGAAGACCTTCGCGACCGAGGCGAAACAACTGCACCTGGAATGGGATGTCCCCTACGCGCCCGGCGTCCTGAAAGCGGTGGCGAGGAAGAACGGCAAGGTGGTCGCCACGGATGAGCTTCATACCGCCGGGCCGCCGGCGTGGGTTTCGCTGATCCCCGACCGTGCGCGGATCGCGGGCGACGGCTTGGACCTTTCTTTCCTCAAAGTCACGGTCCTGGACAAAGACGGCAATGTCTGCCCCGACGCGGACACCGAGCTTCACTTTGCCCTTCAAGGGACATCGGCGCGGATCGCCGGGCTGGACAACGGCGACGCGACAAACCATGAGCCGTTCCAGGGGACGCAGCACAAAGCTTATCACGGGCTTGCCCTCGCCGTGCTGAGGTCGCGCCCCGGCACCGTCGGCCCCGTCACGCTCACCGTGTCTGCGGACGGCCTGCCGCCCGCCTCGGCGACCGTCACCGTCACCAGATGAGAAAGAGGCGTGTATGATAAAGATGAGACGACTCGCTTTCCTTGGGCTGATGATCCTCGGCGTTCTATTTCCCGCCGTCGCCGCCTTCGCACAGGCCGTGCCGCCGCCCGGCAAGCCCGTCTCGCGCCAGGGGCCGTTCCTCCTGGGCGCGGACGTCTCGTGGATACCCGAGGAGGAGGCCGCCGGGGCGACCTACTATGACGACGGCGTCAAGACGGACATCTTCGCCATCCTCAAGAAGTACAAGTTCAATTACATCCGGCTGAGGATATTCGTCAACCCGCAGGCCCCCGGCGGCTATGCCGCTGGTCGGCCCGAAGCCTTCTGCGATCTGGCGCACACGGAGGCCATGGCGAAGCGGGTCAAGGCCGCCGGCATGGGGTTCCTGCTGGACTTCCACTATTCGGACACCTGGGCCTCGCCGGGCAAGCAGTTCAAGCCGCTGGCCTGGAAGGACCTCAGCTTTCCCGAACTGACCGAGACGGTCCACACCTATACGCGGAGCGTGGTCCGGGCACTCAAAGACCAGGGGACGCCCCCGGACATGGTCGCGGTCGGCAACGAGGTCACGGACGGGATGCTGTTCCCGGACGGGCGGGCGTCTAATTTCGACCATTTTGCGGCCCTGGTCAAAGCCGGCATTTCCGGCGTGAAGGACGTTGACCCGAACATCAAGATCATGCTCCACCACCACCTGGGCCGCAGCGACCTGGTGGTCCGGGCGTGGGTGGACAACATGCTCGCCCGAGGCGTCCAGTTCGACGTCCTGGGCCTCTCCTGCTACGCCCAGGCGCATGACGGGGACTGGAAGACCACCTTTGACGATGTCTCCGCCCGGTATCCCGACAAGCTGATCGTCGCCGCCGAGTATACCGGCCACAAGCGCCTCCTGAACGATCTGGTCTACAACACGCCCGGAAAGCGCGGGCTGGGCACCTTCCTCTGGGAGCCGATCCAGTACCGGGAAGCGATCTTCGACAAGGACGGCAGGAACGCGGGCGGCGGGGCAACCCCGGTCCAGGAGCGGCCCGGCTTCGCCAACACCATTCCGACCACCCCCGCGCCGCCGACAGTGTCCGTCACGCCACCGGCCCCGCGACCGCCTCGCGGTCCCTGGAACGGTGGGCGTTACGATACCAACGACTTCATCAAGCTTTATCCGCAGATGTCCGCCGACTACGGCAATAAGTGAACAGGCCGCCGTGAAAGAGGAGAAGTCAAGACCGGGGTCGAAGTCCCGACCATGCCGCCGGGTGCAGTTGCTCCACGAATGGCACGGCTAGACGGCCTTCGGCCACGAAGTACCGCTTCGCGGCACTCAGAACCAATCTTAGCCCCGCGAAGCGGGGGTTTATGGCGTCCGCGCCGTATACCCCACTAAAACCCTAGCCGTGCCATTCATGGCATGGTCCGATGGGCGCTGGAAATTACCAGGAGTTTTATCATGTCATCTAATCACTCGCGCGTATCCACTATCTTCGGTCCCGGCGTCGCGCTGACGGCGGCCGGCCTGGCGCTGGCCGCCTCCTGCTTCGGGCAGGCGACGCCTTCCAGTCCCAAAACCCCCGCCCCGAAGACCTTCATTGACTACTTCAAGCCGACGCCGATGACGGGTCCCCTTGCGTCGGACGTCTGGGGCGCGGCGGCGGTTTCGCCGCGTGACCCGAAGAACGGGCTGGAAGACCAGACCATGAAGCAGTGGGACTACTGGGACGGCCAGATCATCCGGGCGAAGGACGGCAAGTACCACATGTTCGCCAGCCGCTGGGACCAGGCCAAGGGCCACAACGGCTGGTTCGGCTCGCAGGCCGTCCACGCGGTCAGCGACAAAATCATCGGGCCGTATATTGACAAGGGGCTTTGCTGGCCGGACAATGAGGGCGGCAAGGGGCACAACGTCACCGCCCTGGTGCTGCCCGACGGGCGCTATGCGGTCGTGGTCAGCGAAACCCGGCCCGGCGACGTGTTCGTCTCCAAGTCTCTAGACGGACCCTGGGAGTATCTGGGCCGGATACAGGTCGCCGCCAACGAGTTCAGCGGCGGGGGCCGCATGTCCAACGTCAGCATCATGGTCCGGCCCGACGGCGGATTCCAGATCGTGCCGCGCTCCGGGGCCATCCTGATCAGCCGGACCGGCATCCTGGGACCCTACACGGTGCAGGGGCCGAGCGTCTACCCCACCGTCCCCGGCCTCCCGCAGCACGACCTGGGCAACCTGGAAGACCCGGTGGTGTGGTTCAGCGGGGGGCTGTATCACATCGTGGTCAACAACTGGAGCGACCGCAAGGCGTACCATCTCACCTCGGCGGACGGCATCACCGGCTGGACCTATCGGGGCCTGGCCTATGACCCGACGAGGGACTTCGTGCGCTACACGAACGGGGCGGTCAACCATTGGAACAAGATGGAGCGCCCGAGCGTGCTGATCGAGAAGGGCCATGTGGTCGCCATGACTCTGGCGGTCATTGACGTCCCGAAAGACCAGGAGAACGGGAGCGACGCCCACGGCAGCAAGGTGATCGTCATCCCCTTCGACGGCGCATCCCTGGACCGCGACCTGAAGCGTGCTTCGGTGGCCTCAGCAGCACCGCCCAAATAGCGAAGGAAACCGAATGATGCTGCGCCGCCTCCTGCCCTGCCTCGCCTGGCTCATCCTGGCCGCCGCCCCGGTCCTGGCCCTTGACGGGACTCTGACTATCCACGACCCCTCGACGGTGGCCGTCTGTGACGGCCACTATTACGTCTTCGGCACGGGGGGCGGCATCCCCATCTTGTCGTCCGCCGACGGCTTCACCTGGCAGCGCACCGGGCGCGTCTTCGCCCGCGTCCCCGACTCGGTCAAGTCGTTCGTGCCGAAGAACGACGGCGTCAACGTCTGGGCACCCGACATCATCAAGCTGAACGGCAGCTATTACCTCTACTACGCCATCTCCAGTTGGGGGGAGTTCGTGTCCGCCGTCGGCCTGATGACCAGCCCGACCCTGGACCCCGCCGACCCCAAGTACAAGTGGACCGACCGGGGCATGGTGGTCCACTCGGCCCAGGGGGAAGACCTCAACGCCATAGACCCCGGCGTGTTCCATGCACCCGACGGCACGCTCTGGATCTGCTACGGCTCCTACCACGGCAGCATCCAGCTCGTGGAACTCGACCCCAAGACGGGCCTCCGCATCGCGCCGGACTCGCGCGTCTCGGTCATCGCCCGCCAGAGCGAGGCGTCGGACATCGTGTTCCACGACGGCTACTACTACCTCCTGGTCAACCACGGGAGCTGCTGCCAGGGGGCCAGAAGCACCTACAACATCCGCGTGGGCCGGTCCAAGCGGGTCACAGGCCCCTATCTGGACCGTCACGGCGAGGACTTGACCCGTGGCGGCGGCACCCTCTTCCTGGCGGCCTCGGGGAGCCGGATCGGGCCGGGGCACTTCGGCCTGCTGGTCGAGGGCGGCGTCGAGAAGTTTAGCTGCCATTATGAAGCCGACACGACCCGTGGCGGGCGTCCGACCCTGGATATCCGGCCCCTGCTGTGGACGGCCGATGGCTGGCCCTTGCCGGGCACCGACATCAAGGACGGGGCGTACCAGATGCGGTCCCAACAGACTGGCACGAATATTGAAGTCCCGCCGGACGCCGCCGAGGGGAGTCCGGCCCGCCTTGCCGCCTACCTGGTCCACGACAACCAGAAGTGGACGGTCACGGCGGCCGGCGGCGGATTTTATAAGATCGTCGGCGTGGCCGGCGGCAAGGCGTTGACGGCATCGCCCGCTTCGGTGACGGCCGCCGCGTTCAGCGGGGCGGACAGCCAGCTTTGGAAGATTGACCAAGTGAGCGACGGCAGCTACCGCATCGAGTCGAAGTCCGGCAAACTGGCCCTGACGGCGGGCGCGCGGGGTTCGCTGGCGCTGGCAGCCTACACCGGGGACGACACGCAGCATTGGGCCCTGGACACGCCATGAGAGTGGAAGGAGTAAGGCGATGGACCGAAGGGATTTCCTAAAGGGGGTGGGTGCTGCGACGCTCGCCGGGGCGCTCGTTCCCGCGCTGAAGGCCGCCCCGCCGCCCCCGGACGTGACATCGCCGTTGTTCGTGCCGCCACCACCGTTCACCTCGCCCGCGGATGTCTATTCCGGCATCAGCGGGCCGGGCAAGGCGGTGGCCGGGGACGGAACTGGCGGCTGGCGGAGCGGCCCGGACGGCGTCCACTATCAGGGGCCGGATCCCAAGCCGGGCTGGACCGTCATCAAGGCCGGGCTGACCGACGATTCCGCCGTCAGAACCGGGCTGATCCCGCCGATCAGGCCGATCTGGGACCTGCACCTGCGCGACACCGTCGTCATCCTGGGCGGCGACGGCCACTACTACATGACCGGCTCCTCGGGCGACAACATCTGGGACCGCAACGAAGGCATAGAGCTGTGGCGGTCAGCGGACCTCCAGAAGTGGGACTATCTGGGCCTCGTTTGGAGCATCGAGAAGGACGCCACCTGGGAGAAGCGGTGGCGGCTGCTGCACGACAAGCCGACCCGCAACGTCTGGGCACCCGAGATCCACTTTGTCAAGGGCAACTACTTCCTCTGCCTGTCCATGGCACCGGGCGGCGTCGCCATCTACAAGAGCAAGACCGGCAAGCCGGAAGGGCCGTATGTTACCGCCCTGGCCGAAGACAAGCCGCTCGTTGGCGGCATTGACGCGACTCTGTTCCAGGACGACGACGGCAAGGTCTACTTTTCTAATGGCGGCGGCGGCACGATCCACTTGATGAAGGACGACATGAGCGGGTTCGCCGATGCCGGGCAGCGAGTCACGCTGCAAGGGCCGAACGCGCTGGGGGCGGACGGGGCGGGCCGCCCGCCGGGCCGCATCGGGCACGAAGGGGTGTCGCTGTTCAAGGCGAACGGCACCTACTATCTGGGCGCGGCCGACACCTATTTGGGCCGCTACAGCAGCATGGTGGCGCAGTCGCCCAGCATTTATGGCCCCTACACGCTGCTGCAAGAGGCAGTCCCCTGCGGCGCGGGCACGAACTACTTCAAGGACAAGGAGGGCCGCTGGTGGTGTGCCTTCTTCGGCAATGATACTCAGGCACCCTGGCGGGAGAAGCCGGGGCTGGTCAGGATCGAGTTCGACAAGAAGGGCATGATCCAGGTGGCGAAGGAGCAACCGCCTTTCGTACTCCGGGAGAGTGCCCGGAAGCATGTCTGAGTCGCGACAGGAACCGTGACCATCATCAGGGGGTTGTTCTCTATGTCGAGGAGAATCTTCCATGGAAACAACATTCATCGCGCCGGACATCGAATGCGCCGGATGCGCGGCCAGCATCCAGAAGGCTCTGGGGCGGCAGGACGGCGTCCAGGCCGTGACGGTGGACGTGCCGACCCGGCGGGTGACGGTCGCCTTTGACGACGCCCGGACGGGCCGCGCCCAGGTCGCCGAGACTTTGACCGACATCGGCTTCCCGCCGCAGGAAGACTAGGCGGCCCCAATGAACGGAGTCGAACTGACCGTGCTGGCCGGAGCCGTCGGCGTCATCGGCCTGCTGTACTGGTTCTTCTTCGGGCCGAAGGGGGCCGCGCCGCCGGTCGCCGCGCCCCAAAGCGGCGATGCGCGCACCGACCTCGTCATCATGGGCATGACCTGTGCGGCCTGCGTCTCGCGCGTCGAGAAGGCCGCCCGGCGCGTGCCGGGCGTCGCCGACGCGGCCGTCAACCTGCTGGCGAGCCGGGGCATGTTCACCTATGACCCCGCCCTGACGTCGCCCCCCGTCATCGCCGCCGCCATCGAGAAGATCGGCTTTGAGGCCGCGCCGCTGACCCAAGGCACCCCGAAGGCGGACCATGCCGAGGCGAGCCGCGCGCTGGCGCGTCGCTTCTGGACGGCGGCGGCACTGACGCTGCCGGTCGTCATAGGCGCGATGGGTGGCGAGATGATGCGCCTGCCGCTCCCCGCCTGGCTCGTCTCGCCGTGGACGCAGCTCCTCCTGACGACCCCCGTGCTGTTCTGGGCGGGCGGGCCGTTCTTCCGGGGGGCCTGGCTGTCACTCCGGCAGCGCGGCAGCGACATGAACACTTTGATCGCGCTGGGGACCGGCACCGCCTACCTCTATTCGCTGGCGGCGACCGCCCTGCCGCGCCTTTTCGCTCCCCCGCACCACGTCTACTATGAAACCGCCGACGTCATCATCACCCTGCTGCTGCTGGGGAGGATGCTGGAAGCGCGGGCGAAGGGCCGGACCGGCGCGGCCATCGAGACCTTGCTCGGCTTGCAGCCCAAGACCGCGCGTGTCGTAGAAGGCGAACTGGAGCGGGACGTCCCAATTGAGCAAGTGAGGGTGGGGGACCGGGTGCGCGTCCGGCCCGGCGAGCGCGTGCCGGTAGACGGGCGCATTCTGGAAGGCGCGTCGGCCATTGACGAGAGCATGATCACGGGCGAGAGCCTGCCGGTGGAGAAGGGCGTGGGGGCGTCGGTCGTCGGCGCGACCGTGAACACGCGCGGTTCGTTCGTCTTCGAGGTGACCCGCATCGGGGCGGAGACGGCCCTGGCCCGCATCGCCGCCCTGGTCCGGCAGGCACAAAGCTCGCGCGCCCCGATCCAGAAGCTGGCCGACCGCATCACGGCCGTCTTCGTCCCGGCCGTGCTGATGATCGCCGCCGCAACTTTTGCGCTGTGGTTTTCGGTCGGCCACGCGCCGGGCCTGGCCCTGTCCTGCTTCATCGCCGTGCTGATCATCGCCTGCCCCTGCGCCCTGGGCCTGGCAACTCCGACCTCGTTGATGGTCGGGGTGGGGAAGGGGGCCGAGTACGGCATCTTGATTAAAGACGCCGAGGCTCTGGAGCGGGCGGGGACAGTGCGAACGGTCGTTTTAGATAAGACCGGGACGCTGACGACCGGCAAGCCTGTCCTGACCGACATCGTGCCGGCGAACGGCATGGCCCCGCAGGAGATCCTGCGCCTGACGGCGGCTGCCGAGCGCGGCTCCGAACACCCCCTGGCCTCGGCCATCCTCGCCGGGGCATTGGCGCAGGGCGTTGGCGGCGCGGAGGTTTCCCACTTCGACAGCCTCGCCGGGTCGGGCATCGCGGCCACCGTGGAGGGCCACTCGGTCCTGGCCGGGAACGCCGGACTGCTGGCCGCATACGGCATCGCCTCCGAAACGCTGACGCAGCGCGCCCTGGAACTGGCCGAGGCGGGCCGGACGCCGATGTATGTCGCCGTGGACGGCCACGCGGCCGGGCTGGTCGCCGTCGCCGACACCCTGAAGCCGACCTCGCGGGCGGCAGTCGCGTCCCTCAAAGCTTTGGGCCTGACCGTGGTGATTCTGACGGGGGACAACGCGCGCACGGCGCGGGCCGTCGCGGATGAGGCGGGAGTGGAGGAGGTGCGGGCGGACGTCCGCCCCGAGGACAAGGCCGCCGAGGTGAAGCGCTTGCAGGGGCTTGGGGGCGGGGTGGCGATGGTCGGCGACGGCATCAACGACGCCCCCGCGCTGGCGCAGGCCGACGTCGGCATCGCGCTGGGAACGGGAGCGGACGCCGCCATCGAGGCCGCCGACATCACCCTGCTCGGCGGCGACCTCTTGGGAGTCGCGACCGCCATCGCACTGTCGCGGGCGACATTGGGCAACGTCCGGCAGAACTTGATGTTCGCCTTCGGCTACAACACCCTGGGCATCCCGCTGGCGGCGGGCCTGCTGTACGCCGTGACCGGCCACGGCCTGCTCTCGCCGATGCTCGCCTCGGCGGCCATGGCCCTGTCGTCCGTCTCAGTCGTCACCAACGCGCTCCGGCTGCGCGGGTTCAGGCCGCCCCGACCCTAACCTAATTCCCGAAGATCGCCGATAATTCTCTCAGGACGCCACTCCGGCGGCGCGGCCTGGGCTTGGGCCGGGCTGGTCACGCCGGTCAGCACTAGGACCGTATGCGCGCCCGCCCGGCGACCGACGGCGATATCGGTGTCCAGGCGGTCGCCGATCATGACGCTTTCGGAGGCCTTGACATTGGCCACCGCCAGGATGGCCTCGTAACCGTGCGCCTCTGGCTTGCCGATGTTGACCGGCTCCCGGCCCGTCGCGGTGGCGAGGGCGGCGACGAGTGAGCCGCCGCCGGGCACCTCACCGTCTTCGGTGGGCAGGGTCGAGTCGCGGTTGGTGGCGATGAACTGGGCGTGGCCGCGCGTGATGGCGGCGTGGGCGAAGTGGAGTTTGTCGTAGGTGAACTTCCGGTCAATGCCGACCACGACGTAGTCGATGTCGTGATAATCCACCGCATCGGGCTGGGTGACGACGGAAAGCCCCGCCGAGTCATGCAATTCGGCGGCCAGGCCCGGCTCGCCGATGACGAACACGGAACTTCCCGCCGCCCCGCGCTGTCTGAGGTACAGGGCGGCGGCGTAGGCCGAGGTGAAGATGGCCGACTCGGGCACTTCCAGGCCGTTCACTTTGAGCAACTTCGCCTGGTAGTCCGCGCGTGTCTGAGCCGAGTTGTTGGTCAGGAAGTAGACTGACTTGCCCGCGTCTTGCAGGCGGCGGACCGCCTCGGCGGAGTGGGCGATGGGCGTGCTGCCCAGGTACAGCACCCCGTCGAGGTCGAAGACGTAAACCGAAGCGGCCGAGAGCGTTTCGGCGGGGATTGCAGGCATGTTTGGCACGCGCCAGTGTAGCACATCGGGCGGAAACTTGTCAAACGCAGTGCGCCGGGCGAATTGTCACCCGGCGTCAACATTAGACCCGTGCGGCAGGGTTCAGGCGTGGAACCGCCGGGTAAAGTGAACCCGTAGAACATACAGCACCAGAAGCCGCGCGAGCAGCTTTCCGACTCAACAAACCCTTCTGCGCACGACTGGCAGAGTCTTAGAAGGTCAACTCAACATGAAATCCTCAACGGAAATAGACATCAACCAGCGCGTTTTCGCGCTTCAGCATTTGGACTCGGGCGAATACATCTGCCTGCTGCAAGAGGGCACCGACTACCTCGCCTGTTTCTCCGACGGCGACAGCGCCTTGGAGTTTCGCTCCTCGCTCGGCTTGCAGGAGCATGTGGACCTGCGCGCCATGACCCTGGACCGCAGCCCCTTCAAGCACTTCTGGCTGGACGGCGAGAACGTGGACATCCGCAAGGAGCAGGAAGTCGCGAACTAGCGGCGGCAGGTGATATGACGGATACGAGCGGCCCGCCTCCCGATGCATGATGAATGCATGGGGGCGGGCCGTTGTGCGTTGGGATGGGTAGGGGAGCCATGACCGCGTAGGGGCGGGGTCCCCCGCCCTCTTATCGCCCCGCCCCTTCATTGACCCGCCCGCCCCCCAATGCCTCCAAAAACGCCTCCCCTTCCAACTCCTGCACCTCGTACCGCTCCCCCTCCTCGGCCAGCGGCCCCAGCGCCTGCGTCGTCTCCAGGCCAAGCGTCACTTCTTTGACGAACGCCGCTCCCAGCGCCGCTTGCAGCCGCGCGCCGTCGTGGTGGAAATACTCCTGCAACAGCGGCACGACCCGCCGATACCAGGCGAAACGCAGGTCGTCCGCCGTCCTGACCCCCATCAGGTAGCTGTGCCCGATCCGGTGATCCGGGTCCAGCAGGGCCGCCACGCGCCTGTTCAGCCGCGTCAGCAGCTCCTGCAAGTTGACCCCGGCTACGTCCTCAGACAGCAACTCCGGCTTTGGCGGCATCTCGACGAACGTGAACCGCCGCCGCAGGGCAAGGTCCAGCAGGGCGATGGAGCGGTCCGCCGTATTCATCGTGCCCAGGATCGTCAGGTTGGCGGGGACGCCGAACCGCTCCCCCGAGTACGGCAGCGTCACCCGCACCTCGTTCGGCATTCCCAGCCGCTTGTCGTCCTCGATCAGCGTGATTAGTTCCCCTAACACCTTCGCGATGTTCGCCCGGTTGATCTCGTCAATGATGATCAGGTACTCCTTGTCCGGGTTCCCCTCCGCCGTCCGGCAGGCCCGCTTGAACACGCCGTCCACGACCGCGTAGCTCACCTGCCCCTCATGGATGACCGGCTTGACCCCTTCCACGAACTCCTCATAGGCGAATGACTGATGAAACGTCACCATTTCCACCTTGTCCGCGTCGGTGAACGCCTTGGCGAACTGCGTCACCAGCCACGTCTTGCCCGTGCCGGGCGGTCCGTAGAGGAGGATGTTCTTGGTGCGCTCCGCCATTCGGAGCAGCGGCTTGACGGCTTCCGGTACAAAGCGCTTCTGGGCGACACTTTTAGGATGTTGGGTCCCATCTTTTTCTTCTAAACCCATCAAGTTCAGGTGGTGGTAAGTCGAGCGAGGTACACGAACGGCTTGGTCGCTCATGGGCCTGCTTATTAGCTCGTTGTTATGATCTAGCCTCGTTACCAAAGTGCTGTAGTCAGCATCGTATTCCACATAAGTCGCTGGTTTCCAGACAGCACGATTCCATGACTTGATCTCGCTGGTAGCGACCATGCATTGTACTTGATTACCTTGACTCACCAAGATGTTTGCCGCTTCTGCCTGTTTGGGGTGTAGAGGCATATAGTCCTCTCCAAGTTCCCAGGTCGTTTCGGCGGGCGTTGGATTAGCTTTTGCTACGCGGGCTTCACCTCGCTTGGTGATCTTATAGAAGCCATGACCTGACACGCTTGTCGGGTACAACTCACCTTTCTTCACTAGTTCATGCCTAACAAGTTGCACGTCGTTTTTCCACCGGCTGTCACGCTGGCTGCCCTGTTTAACAACGAGTTCTTCCTGTGTCAGTTTGAATAAATCTGCTAATGGCTGATACAAATTGGATGGTTTGGCCTGCCCACCTTGGCGTATGATCTCTTCGAGCAAGGGCAACTCCATATCCTTACGGTTCGGAAAAGTGAAACTATAGTCAGTAGATTGTGGCACTGTCAGATTACCCCCTGAAAAACATCTTTCAGTTCCTCAATCAACTGCCGGATACCTTCCGGTTTGCCTAGCTCGACGCGCAAACCCAGCGTGGCGGCCTGGACCGTGCCGCCGCCTTCCAGGTCGAATCGGAGGCGCAGGGGTTCGGCCATGCCTGCGGTCTGGGGGTAGAGGAGCAGGACGCGGGGGCAGGCGTAGCGGCGGGCGTAGGCGTGCATCTGGTACATGTCAGCGGGGGTGATGCCTGATGCGCCGCGCTCGGCGGGGGCGAGGGCTTTGTACTTGGTGTCCAGCAGGAGCGGGAAAGTGCCGTCAGCGGCGCGCAGGGCGAGGTCGGGTTTCAGGTGGAAGGCGGCGCGGCCTTCGCGGCGGGCGAGGTGCAGTGCGGTCCCCGCCGATTGAGGGAGCAGGGTGCAGTCGGCCAGCGAGGGCGGCAGTATGGCAGCGCGGTGGCATCGGAGGAAGTTGAAGACGAAGGACTCGAACAGGCGATTCATGTCGAAGACGAAGGCGAACGCGTCCCGGTCGCCGCCCGAAAGCTGTAGGGAGCCGCCGTCGAGGAAGAGCCGGGCCAGGGTCAGCAGGGGGGCGTAGGCGGGGTGCAGGCGCGTCAGGGACACGGCGGACGCCTCGGCGGCGGTGACATTAGGGAGCAGAGTCACCCCGTCCATCCAGGCGCGCAGGGTGGACAGAGCGCGGCGGTTGTCGGAGTCGCGGGTGAGTGTCCACAGGCGCTCCACGACGAAGCGGAGGATGCGGTTCAGGGGGTTGTCGGGCGTGAACTCATCGTAGGTGACGCAGAACCGGTGCCGATGGGCGGGGCGGCGGAGCTGGGCGGTCAGCCGCCACTTGCCGCGCAGGAGGGGCGAGTCGTCGTCTTCGATTGGGATGTAGCCCCGGACGATGCCGCGCTGCCAGACGTCGGTGAGGTGGGCCGTGAACAGGCGGGTCAGGACCTCGAACCAGTTGGCATGGCGGCGCAGCAGGGGGGCCAGGGCGTGTTCGCGGATGGGGAGGTCGGCGGCGACGGCCAGCAGGTGGAGCAGGTTCCGGGCGGCCTCATCGGCACTGCACTCCTCGTGCCGGTAGATTTTGGGCAGGATTTGGATCGTCTCGCGCCCCAGCCGGACGACGCCGACGTACTGAGTCGCCTGCACGGCGGGGGAACCGGTCCGGTCAAGGACGGCCCGCAACACATCGTCGCCTCGCTCCCGGTTCAGGCGCTCCAATGAGGCCAGGCGGCGCGGGTCCCAGGGGAAGGGGGCGGTCTTGTTCTCGAAGAGGGTGAGCATGATCCTCTCCCCGGCGCAAGCGCCGACCCTCCCCTCGGAGGGAAGGGTGGGTGAAAGGCGGCTTGTTGGTCTTAACGGAAGCCTTGCCGTGACCGGAGGCCACCCGGCATTACAGACCGACCTCTATTTACCCACCCTTCCCTCCGAGGGGAGGGTCGGCGCTTGCGCCGGGGAGAGGATCAGAAATGCAGACCCGCCGTGACGATGAAGCCGTCGGCGCGCTGGACGGCCTGGTACTTGGCGCTCACGGTCAGCAGGCCGCCGGGGAGGCTGTAGCCCAGCTCGCCGTAGGCACCCACCTTCTGAGTTGTGGAGAGCTGGTCCAGGACGCTGCTGTTGCGGTGCTGGTTCAGGAAGTAGTAGCCGACGCCCCCGCCGACATAGACGCCTGCGCCGACGCCGACCTGCAAGCCGGCCGTCAGCGGGACGACGGTCGAGTGGCTGCCGGACTTGGAGCCGGTCTCGACGCCCGCGCCCAGGACGACGCGCAGGGGGGTGGGGTTCGGGATGGGCAGGCCGTAGTGGAACTCGACGTCGAGCTGGGTGTTGCCGCCCGCCGATTTGGCCGCGCCGCTGGACGGGATGAAGACGCCCGCCGTGATGGCGTTGGGGCTGCCCAGGATCGGCAGGGCCGGGCCGGGGGCGGCGTGGGCTGCGCCCGCGGAGAGGCTGAGGGTGGTGGTAAGGGCGGCGAATGCGCCGGTCAGTCGAAGGTTCATGGTATTCTCCTTGCGATCAGTTCAAGACGTTCAGAGCAGTCAGAAGCGGGCACCGAGCGCCAATGTCGCGCCGCCCGCCCGGTCTGTCAGGCGGTATTGGGCGTTGACGAAGACCGTCCCGGTGAGGTTGTAGCCGGCCTCGGCATAGGCGCCGGGCCGGAAGAAGGCGTGGATGCCGTTCAGGTCGGACCCGTAGACGCCCGCGCCGAAGCCCGCGTACCCGGACTGGGCATCGAGCGGGGAGCGGCCCCCGCTCAGGCCGTAGGACAGGCCGACGGTGCCGCTGACCAGGGTGGAGCCTTCGCCCCGGCTGCTGCGCGCGGCGCTGGCTCCCAGGACGATGCGCGAAACCGCCGCAGGCTTTGCGGGGAGCGCGTAGCGGACGTCCAGGATCGGCAGGCTGCTCGTGGCGCGGGCGCGCGTCTCCCCCGACGACGGCAGGAAGACGCCGAGGCTGACGCTGACGGGTTTGGGCGTCTGCGCGTGTGCCGGCACTGCTGACGCCAGCAGGAGGAGGACGGGGACCAGGTTTCTCATGGCTGCATGGGTCATAACTGCACCAGGCGGACCGTCTCCATGCCGTCCACCTTGCGAATCTCTTCCAGCAAAGCCTCGGGCGTGGGCGTGTCCAGTTTCAGGACCATCAATGCCCCCTGGCCCTCGCTCTCGCGGCCGACGTGCATGCCGGCGATGTTGATATTGGCCTCGCCGATCAGTGTCCCCACCTTGCCGATGACGCCGGGGCGGTCGGTGTGCTGGGTGACGAGCATCGGGCCGGAGGGCCGGATGTCCACGCGGTAGCCGTCTATGGTGAGGATGCGGATGTTGTCGCGGCTCAACACCGCGCCGCAGATCTCGCGGTCGTGGCTGCCGCCGCGCTTACGGACGGTCAGGACGCACCCGCCGCCCTCGCCCGCCCCGGCGGTCCGACTTTCGGTGATCTTGATGCCGCGCGCGGCGGCCAGCGCGGGGGCGTTGACGTAGTTGACGCCTTCCATGACCACGGGTTCCAGCAGGCCCTTCAATACGGCCCGCGTCAGATGCACGGTCGGCAGGCTCTCGAAGTCGCCCGCGTAGACGACCTCGACCTCGCTGATGGGGCTGGAGGTGAGCTGGGCGTGGAGGCTGCCGATCTTCTCGGCCAGGGTCAGGTAGGGCTGCAAGCGGCCCAGCATGTCGGCGGAGACGGAGGGCATGTTGACGGCGGCGCGGGCGGGCTTGCCGTTCAGGACCTCGACGATCTGCTCGGCGATGTCCAGGGCGACATTGACCTGCGCCTCCTCGGTGCTTGCCCCCAGGTGAGGGGTGGTCAGGATGTTCGCGACGCCGAGCAATGGGTTGTCGGCGGGGGCCGGCTCGGTGGTGTAGACGTCGATGGCCGCGCCCGCGATGCGCCCGGATTTGACGGCCTCGGCGACGGCGGCCTCGTCCATGATGCCGCCGCGCGCGACATTGATGAGCCGGACGGTGGTCTTCATCAGGGCGATCTTGCCCGCGTTGATCATCCCGGTCGTCTCTTTGGTCTTGGGGACGTGGACCGTGATGTAGTCCGACTCTTTGTAGAGCGTGTCCAGGTCCGTCAGTTTTATCCCCAGCGCCTCAGCCTGCTCGGGCTTGAGGAAGGGGTCGTAGCCCAGGACGCTCATGCCGAACGCCTGCAAGCGGCTGACGACCTCCCGGCCGATCTTGCCCAGGCCGATGACGCCCACGGTCTTGCCGTAGACCTCGGACCCCATGTACTTCTTGCGGTCCCACTTGCCTGCGCGCAGGGCCTGATCGGCGGGCGCGATGTTGCGGGCCAGGGCCAGCAGCATGGCGACGGTCAGCTCGGCGGCGGCCAGGGTGTTGCCCTCGGGGCTGTTGACGACGAGGATTCCCCGGTTCGTCGCCGCCTCGACGTCGATGTTGTCCACGCCGACGCCCGCCCGCCCGATGATCTTGAGCTTGGTGGCCCTGGCGATGATCTCCGCCGTCACCTTGGTTTCGGACCGCACGGCGAGGGCGTCATAGTCCCCGATGATGGCGGCCAGCTCGTCTTTGGACAGGCCGGTCTTGACGTCCACGTCCGCGACCGTCTTCAGTATCTCGATGCCCTCGGGGGCGATGGGGTCGGCGACCAGTACCTTCGGCATTGAATAAACTCCCTTGTTCTGATTCTAGCGTTCCGATGCGGCGCAGGAGGCCGGGTTGAATGGGGTTCGTTTCCGCAAAAAAGCATGCTCGTTTTTGCGTGACGCCTTCCCCGGAATGAAATCCGGTCTTCGGCGGGTGGGAGTTCGTTTTGACAAATTTCACTGCTTCGTCGGCGTCGGCCTCCGCCCTCGTTCCGGGGTTCGTTTTTGCAGATTTGTTTGTTGTCTCGGTCTAACGTCCCTGCCCTCTAAGATATAAATGTCTACTGTTTATCCCGTGATTGTACCCGATAACAGACAGAAGATCAAGACGTTAGGCTTCCAGTGTTCCCCGGTCGTAATACTTGCGCTCCCACTCGTGTTCGAAGCGGGGGTCTTCGGCGATGCCCAATCTTCCACAGAGGGTGCAATGATCTTCCGGGTCGGGCTTGCCGAACGCCTCATAAAAGTCATCCAGGTCTTGTGGGTTGATGCCGGACACCTCATTGACGGTTTCACCGGCACCGGCACAGCCGGGTTCGCGGCAAACAATCGGGACAACCATACTTTCACCTGACGATCATAACCGATGCCAGACGCGCTGCTGCGGGTCATTAACTGATGTTACGCGAGTGCTGTCACGGCGCTGGAGCCAGGCGGATGAGTACAGATGAGTTCGGACGAGTGATTGAAATCACTCGCTCCTCTCGGACCTGTCCAGGGGACAGAAGAGGGGAAAGACGAAAAGACCGTGACGGTGGCCTCTGCCGTTCTCTTGTCCCCTGGACAATTCCGGCGTCAGCGAGTGATTTCAATCACTCGTCCTACTCGTCCTACTCCTCAACCGGCGCGTAACATCAATCGTTGATCCAGAAGAACACTGCCCTGGTTTGTTCCGCCACGGCGTCTGTCAGGGGAACCGCATAGATCGGCGACGTGCGCTTTCAACTGTCGGCTCATCTCCTCGGCAGTGATCCACCGTCCGGCGTCGTAATCCTTGACACTCTGGTCCAGGCCCGCCATCTTGGCTTGAAGCTCGGCTTCGGCTTCTTCCAGGTCGCGGTCAGCAGGGCGTTGGAAAGCTGCTCCGGGTCGAGGGCCAGTTTTTCGGCATACGCGCGGAGGCGCATCTCGGTGTCGGGCGTCAGCGTGACCGTCATGATCGTTAGCCCTTCTTGTCGGCGAAGTCCTTGAGCAGTTCGGTCAGGGCCTTGACGCCCGCTTCGGGGAAGGCGTTGTAGATGGAGGCGCGGAAGCCGCCGACGCTGCGGTGGCCTTTCAGGTTGGTCATGCCGGCCTTCTTGAACTCGGCCAGCAGGTCCGGCTCTAGCGCCTCGTCGCGCAGCCGCCAGGTGACGTTCATCAGGGACCGGTCGCCCTTGCTGGTGACGGTGGGCTGGAAGAAGGGGGTCAGCAGGTCCAGGGTGTTGTAGAGGAGGGCGGCCTTGTGGCGGTTGCGGGCCTCGATGGCTTTCAGTCCGCCCTCGCCCTCGATCCACTTTAAAACCAGGCCGACGACGTAGATGGGGAAGCAGGGCGGCGTGTTGTAGAGCGAGCGGCTTTCCAGGAAGGTGCCGTAGGAGTAGATCTTGGGCAGGTCGGGGTTGGCTTCGGCCAGGAACGACTTGCGGGCGACGACGAGGGTGACGCCGGCGGGGCCGATATTCTTCTGCGCGCCGCCGTACATCAGGGCGAACTTCGTGTAGTCGCGTTCCAGGGCGAGGTAGTCCGAGGACATGTCGGCGACGAGCGGCGTGTCGCCGGTGTCGGGCAGGTCGAAGTACTCGGTGCCCTCGATGGTGTTGTTGGTGGTGATGTGGACGTAGCGCGCACCGGGAGTCCGGGTGAAGGTGCGGGGGATCTCGGCGTAGCCCTCGCCCTTGGAGGTGGCCGCCTCGCGGGCGTCGCCGTAGAACTTGGCTTCCTTCAAGGCCTTCGCGCCCCAGTCGCCGGAGACGACGTAGTCTGCGCTGAGGCCGGGTTTGAGGAAGTTCTGCGGCACCTGGGCGAACTGCTGGCTCGCGCCGCCGGACATGAACAGGGCGGCATACTCGGCGGGGTCCAGGCCCAGGACGCGCAGCAGGCGGGCCTCGGCGTCGGCGTGGATGGCCTCGTAGTCCTTGCCCCGGTGGGAGACTTCCAGGACAGACATCCCCGAGCCGTTGATCTCGCGGACGCCTGCGGCGGCTTCTTCCAGGACGGGTTCGGGCAGGATGGCCGGCCCGGCGCTGAAGTTGTAGGTGCGGTGGCTCATTGTCTGGTCTCGTTTCTAACTCGTTCGCGTTTGTGTGTTCGCCGTTGAACTCGCTGCCGTGGGGAGGTTCGTCAAAAGCGCCCTCAGTGTACCCGAAAGGCGGGGGGGGTGGCAAGGGGGCGGGTCGGGGGATGGAGGATGGAGGGCGGGAAGAGGGCGCGGCAGGATTAGGAGGGCGCGGATCAGGAAGGAGGGCGCGGCAAGCGGCGCCCCTACGATGACCGGAGGGAATCGTCATAAGCCCCGAAGCGGGTGGCCCACCGGCGAAGCCGGGAGTACCCCAATAAAATCCTAGACCGGCCATTCATGGCCGGTTTCTTGCTGGGGCTTACAGGATCGTCGCCACATAGCGCCGCGAGGCTGGGTCCAGGGCCTCGGTGTCGGTGATCTCGAAGCGGTTGCCGTCCACGTCCAGCAGCAGGAGGTGGGTGGGGGAGAGCCAGACGGCGTTCTCCTGGAGGTTCTGGGTCACGAATTCCCGGTCGCCCCGGTCGGTCTGGACGCTCCAATAGGTCGCCCCGAACTCCTGTTTGGCGCTCACGATGGCCCGGACGGCGGCGGTCAAATAGCGCCGCCGCAGCTCCTCCTGGGCGGCCTCTAAAGAGGCGGGCGGCAGGACGTTGGGGTCGGGGAGGGTGACGATCTCCGCCCCTTTGCCGTCGAGCAGGGCGAGGTACTGGCCGGGCCGGGACAGCGGCGCGGCCCAGGCCGGCTTGACGGTGTGGTAGGATTTCTCGTCCCCGACGGTCAGCCGCAGGCGGTCCTTGGGGTGGTAGAACAGGTTCAGCGATTTGGGGTCCATGGGTGCCTTCTTGTCTAGATGATGTCGGCCCGGCCGTCGTAGGCGGCGCGGGAGGACAGGATCAATCCCCGATGATCTTCCGCCCACTGGGCGAGGGCGGCCAGCGGCCCGATGAGGGTCCGGCCTAGGGCGGTCAGCTCATACTCGACGCGCACCGGCACGGAGGGGTAGACCGTCCTCTCGACCAGCCCGTCGCGCTCTAGCTGCCGCAGAGTGTGCGTCAGCATCCTCTGGGAGATGCCCTCGATGGAGCGGCGCAGGTTGCTGAAACGCATCCGGCCGTCTTTGAGCAGGACGACCACCAGCACGCTCCACTTGTCGCCGACCCGGTCCAAGATGTCCCGCAGGGGGCACCCCTTGCCGCCCTCGGACGGCGTCTTGGGCGCAGAAGGGGCTGCCTGGACGGGCAGCGAATGGATTATCTTCCGGTTCTTGCTGGTCGTAATCACTTGCAATGCTCCCTTCGGTTACTCCTAAGTAACCTTGTGACTTGAAAGTGCCGTCTTGACGGCGACTCGCCTAGAGTGTACCATGGTTACAAGAAGTTACCAACTTCTTGTTAGGAACTGACTCGACACTACGCGGTCCCTGCCGAGTGGTTGAAAACCACTCGCTAGGCCAGGTGTCCTTCGGACAAAAGGCGGCGGACAGAGGGCAGCGGACACGAGCCATCTCTCCTCGTCCGCAGGACGCTTCTCCTAGCGAGCGGTTTTCAACCGCTCGTCCGGGGCCGCATGACATCGAGACCTGAACCACAGTATGGAGGCAACACAATGATCGTCGTCACCGGAGCCACAGGCAATCTTGGCCGTCTTGTCATCGCGGGGCTGCTGAAAATAGTCCCGGCCTCAGGGATCGTCGCAGCCGTGCGGACTCCCGAGAAGGCCGCAGACCTCGCCTCCCTCGGGGTGCAGGTGCGGCAGGCGGACTATTCGCAGCCCGAAACACTGCACTCGGCCCTGGCCGGGGCGGACAAGGTGCTGCTCATCTCGTCCAGCGAGTTCACCGGGACGGGACCCCAGCACCGGGCCGTCATCAAGGCCGCCAAAGGCGTGGGGGCGAAACTGCTGGCCTATACCAGTATCCTGCGCGCCGACACGTCGGCGCTGACGCTCTCCGAGAAACACAAAGAAACCGAGGAGAACATCCGGGCCTCCGGCCTGCCCTTCGTCTTCCTCCGCAACGGGTGGTACTTCGAGAACCAGACCGGCGCGCTCGGTCCCGCTTTGCAGCACGGGGCCATCCTTGGGGCGGCGGGCGAAGGGCGCTTCGCCTCGGCAGCGCGCGCGGATTACGCGGCGGCGGCGGTCGCCGTGCTGACGAGTCCGGGCCACGAGAATAAAGCCTATGAGCTGGCCGGCGACTTCCCGTACACGCTGGCCGAGCTGGCGGCCGAGGTTTCCAAGCAGGCCGGGAAGCCGGTGGCTTACAACAACCTGCCGCCGGAGGGTTATCAGGCCGCCTTGGAAAGCTTCGGTCTGCCCGCCATGATGGCCGCCTACCTCGTGGACGCGGAGGTCTGCGCGGCGCGGGGCGAGCTGGACGACGCCTCCGGCGATCTGCACAAGCTGATCGGGCGGCCCACCGCCACGCTGGCGGACGCGGTGGCGGCGGCGCTGAAGGCGTAGGAGCCGACGGAGGGAGCAGGCCCGTAGCGCACCCGGCGCGTATGCGGGCGCGTCGGTCCCGGCCGTGAAGGGCTGGTCTGTTCCCGGCTCCGCCGGTGGGCCGCCCCTTCGGGGCTATGGAAAGGGCGCGATGAATCGCGCCCCTACATGGCGGCGGCTTTCACCGCCGGGGGCGATGGTCCGGGCGGCGGGCGGGCGGCGGGCCATAGGCCTTCTGGAAGCGGCGGATGAACTCCTCGCTGGCCTGGGCGTGGTTCACCATCGGGCGCGGGTACTTCGGGGTGTCCAGTTCCGGTATCCAGCGGCGGCAGTAGGCCATGTCGGGGTCGTAGCGCCGCTGCTGGGCGATGGGGCTGAAGACCCGGAAGTTGCCGTTTGGGTCGGGCGCGGTCCCGGCCACCCACTGCCAGCCGCCGTAGTTCGCGGCCCAGTCACCGTCCACCAGCCCCTGCATGTAGTACTCGGCCCCGAGCCGCCAGTCGAGCAGGAGGTCTTTGCACAGGAACGAGGCCGCCACCTGCCGGGTCCGGTTGTGCATCCAGCCCGTCGCCAGCATCTGCCGGATGCCTGCGTCCACATAGGGGTAGCCGGTCGTCCCGCTCTTCCACCGCTCCAGGTACTCGTCGTTCTGGTCGAAGCGCATGGCCGCCAACGCGGGCTGGATGGCCTTCTTCAGCATGGTCGGGTGGTGCCAGAGCATGGCATTGAAAAAGTCCCGCCAGCCCAATTCGTCCTGCCACTTGCGCCCACCCGCGCCGCCGACGTCGTCCGCCGCGCGCCAGCAGTCCCGGACGGAGATCGTGCCGTATTTCAGATGCACCGACAGGGCGGACGTGCTGGCCGCGTCGGAAGTGTCGTCCCGGTTGTCCGCATACAGGTGTAGGCTGCGCCGGGCGAACTCCGCTAAGGAAGACTGCGCCGCCCCCTCGCCCGCTGCGGGGATGTCTTGCGTCAGGTGCAGCCCGTAGTCTTCCATCCGGGGCAGGGTGGCCGAGGGCAGGGGGGCGTCCAGGCGCAGGCTTGCCGCGACTCCGTCCATGTCCAAGGGCTTGCCGACGCGCAGGCGCGTCTCCCAAACCCGTTTGAAGGACGTGTAGGTCTTGAACGGCTCGCCGTCGCGCGGGTCCACGATGCCCTGCGGCGCGGCCAGCAGGGCGTCGTCGAAGGCATGCACGGACAGCCCGGCGGCCTCCATCATCGCCGTCACGCGCTCGTCGCGCTCCGTGCTGTAGGGCGTATAATCGCGGTTGAAGTACAGGGCCGACGCGCCCGCCTCGGCGGCCAGCGTCCGCAGTTCCCGCTCGGGCGGCCCGCCCCGGCGCAGGACGAGCTGGCCGCCGCGCCGGCGGAACTCCTCGGCCAGCACGTCGAGCGACCGGAACAGGAAGGCGACGCGGGCCGCGCCGATGTCCCTGGCCTTCAAAATGGCGTCGTCCAGCACGAACACGCCGATGACGCGGGCGTTCTCGCGCAGGGCGCGGTACAGGGCGGTGTTGTCTTGCAGGCGCAGGTCACGCCGGAACCACATCAGGGCGGTGGTCTGGTTAGTAGTCGAAGTCGTTGCCACGTTTGGTTGTCGGTTCTAAGCGGCGCGGGGCCGCGTGGTGGTCTTGTCAAGTAGTGTCTTCGCGGTGTCGGAAACCATGCCATGAATGGCACGGCTATACGGCCTTCGGCCAGAAAGCACCGCTCCGCGGGGCTAAGAAAGGGACAATCCTGTTCAAAGCACCCCGAACGCCTCCTGGTATCTTTCCCAAATCGCCGCCTCATGGCGCAGGGCATACGCCTCGGCATAGGATTCGCCCCGGCTGGCGCGGGCCTTGGATTTGGTCGTCATCCGGTCGTGGTGGTGGCCGAGTTCGTGCAGCAGGATGTGGAGCAGTTGGTAGGCCCGCGCCTGCGGCTCGGTGAACTCGCACATCACGCCGTTCTCGATGGGATGGCTGCGGACTCCCAGGCGGTCGAAGAGCGCCTTATGATCCTCGTAATGGCTCGTGGCATAGTCCACCCACAGGTCGTCCTCCCAGGCGCAGATGTGGACGACGCCGGGTTCATGCCAGCCGTTTGTCGTCCGCTCGCCCGGAGCCAGCACGATGGCGTTGAGGCCGCGCGACAGCTCTCCCCATTCAGGCAGCAGGGCGATGAAGGTTTCGATGTCGCGCTGCATCAGGAGGTGCCGGTAGCCCTTGCCGGGCCGCTGGCGGTCGATCACCAGGGCGGGCGGGGGCGTGTCGTAGTAGGAGGGAGATGTCTCCGGGTTGTTCTTCTTCTGGACCTGGCCGCCGACGACTTTCGGGGTGGCCTTGCGGTTGATGTGTCTCATGGGTTGATCCCTGGACGGAACGGATGGCACTGGGCTGAACCCCCGTGCTGTAGAAGTGCAAGCCCCCGCCTTTCACTCCGCTACGGAGCGCAGCGACTAGGAGGCGCGGGCGAGGATTCAGGAGGGCGCGGCCCCATAAGAGGGCGCGGCAAGCGGTGCCCCTACGGTTCCTTCCGATGCCCGCGAAGGCGGGGATTTGCTCTACCGAAGCCCAGGGGTTCAGCCCTGGGTATCTTTCTGCCCCAGCGCCTCCAGTACCCACCGCGCCCGCCGCCGGACGGCCCCGTCCTCCCGCGCCAGCAGCATCAGAGCCGGCAGATCGTCATTCAAGGACCGGGCGCTGGGCCATGCCCGTGTCAGCCGCCGATTGAGTTGTTCCCGGAGTTCGGGCGAGTCCACTTTGCGCGCCAGTCGGCAATAAGCCCTGAACTCGCGCCCGTCGCGCTGGTCCACCATGTTCAGAACGACGGTCTGCAAACGCCCGACCAACTTTGGAGGCAAGTCGAGCCGGTTGATGGCGGGAATGATATCCTCTTTGGCGTAGCCAGAGCCATAAAAAATGGGGTCTGCTTCCAAGAAAGCGACCGCAGATTCCAAGTATGTCCGGTCGCCACCGCACAAAAGCTCCATGCCCTGCCAGAAGTCCCAATCATACCGGGCCACTTCTGCCGGGATGATCTCCCGCGAGAAGTACTGCGCGGGAAGTGTGACATGCGCTTTGTAGAGCGTATACTTCTGCCGGACTGCCTCCACCCAATCTTGCCAGCCTTGGGGCGTGTCAAAGCGCAAAGGCCGTGTTTCCGTGACACGCCTGTGGGCCGCATTCAGTTCTTGACTGATGGCTTTGATCTCGGCGACAGTCGGCTCCGGCCTCTGGAACAGAGGCGGGCCTTTCGATTCCGGCTCATGCTTCGGCTTTGACGCCTCAGTCCCAGGTACTTTGCGTCTGTTGTGCGCTTTCACCCGTCCGCGTCCATCACCTTGTTGTAGCTCACCATCGTCGGCTCGGGCTGGAAGCCGAACTTGCGGTTGATGGCGAGCATCGGGGCGTTGTCCTCGTGGTTCTCGGTCGTCATGATCGTCACGCCCGCCTCGCGGGCCTTCTCGTAGGCGACCACCTTCAGGGCCGTCGCCAGCCCGTGGCCCCGGTGCCCCTTGACCACGCCGGTCAGCCACTGCATGCCGACGTGGGGAGTCTCGGCCTTGGGGGCGACGTGGCACTCGCCCACCCACTCGCCGTTGACCTCGGCCAGCAGGACCAGTTCCGGCTTCCACTCGGGGCGCTCGACGACGAACTTGCGCCAGTCCTCGAACGGCTCCATCGTGAACGGCTGCTCGTCGCGGCGCGGGATGTCATAAATTAACGGCACCTCCAGGTCGTAGTAGCGGCGTAGGTTCGCCTCCGTCTCGCCCGCCTCGGCCAGCGTGAAGAGGCGCGCGCCGTAGGCTTCCGCCTGGGCGACGGACGGCAGGAAGGGGGTGGGGTCCCAGCGGGTCAGGTCCAGGAAGGAGGGCGTCTCGCGCTCCTGCTCGGCGAAGCCGCGCGCCTGCAAGAAGGCGATGGCCGGCTCCTCGGGGGTCCACTCGCGGAACGAGGTCACCATGCGCTTCGCGCCGCGCTGGCGGGCGAAGTCCACGGCCTTCTCGTAGAGCATCCCGCCGATGCCTCGCCGACGGGACTCGTGGGCGACGGAGATCGAGAAGTCGCAGACGTCCTTCATCTTGAACCCGGTCGTGTTCAGGTCGCTGGCATCCAGGTAGGCGAGGGCCTGGTCGGTTCCGGGGTCGGGGACGACGAGCCGGATGTCCACCTGCTCGGGCTTGCGCTGCTTGTCGCGCCGCGCCCAGGCGGCGACGGTGCCCTGCCGGTGCGGGGGGCGGTCGCGGTTGCCGATGGCGAGGATGGCCTCGCGGTCTTCGGGGCGGAACGGGCGTGTCTCGAACTTGGCATCGAACTCGGGCATGGGTGTCTCCTAAAGGTCTTTACTATAGCTGACGCCGGGGGCGTCGGGGACGAACCCCAGCTTGCGGTTGATGGCGCGCATCGGGGCGTTGTCCTCGTGGTTCTCGGTCGTGATGAGCGGGCAGCCGCGCGCCAGGGCGGCGTCGATCGCCCGCAGTTTCAGGGCGAGCGCGATGCCCCTGCCCCGGTAGGCGGGCAGGACGCCGGTGATGTTTGTCCAGGCGATGTTCGTGGCCTCCTGGAAGGCCAGCGCGCTCACGCCGACCCACTCGCCGCTGCCGATGTCTTCGGCGAGGATGATGGCGCGCGGGTCGTACTCGGGGCCTTCGGAATACTTGACCCACTCTTCGAATGCGGGGTGTTCGGGCATGACGTCATGGGTGGGGATGTCCCGCACGACCTGGGCGTCGAGCGCCCAGACCTTGCGCCGGTCCTGCTCCGAATCGCCCGCCTCGGCCAGAGACAGCAGCCGGATTCCTTCGGGCGCGGGCGGGACGAAGGCGGACGGGTCGAAGGTCGTCAGGTCCAGCATGACGGGCACTTCCCGGTCCACTTCGGCGAAGCCGCGCTTCTCCAGGAAGCGGACGGCCGGCTCGTCCGGCTCGAACAGGCTGACATAGGTCGTGGCCCGCGTCAGGCCGCGCTGGCGGGCGAACTCCAGGGCTTTCTCGTAGAGCGCGCCGCCGATGCCCCGGCGCTGATGGCCCTTCTCGACCCATAGGCCGATCCCGCAGACGCCGGGCTTGCACCACGGGGACGTGCCCCGGTCGGTGGCGTTGAGGTAGGCGACGGCCGGCTCGCCGACGCACAGGCGCAGGTAGACCTCGTCGGCGGAGCGCAGGGCGTCCTCCCGCTCCCACTCGGCGACGGTTTCCTGATGATGCGCCGGCCTGCGCGCGTTGCGGAACGCGACGATGGCCGCGCGGTCTTCGTCCCGGAAGGGCCGAACGATGATGTCTGTCATGGCGTTGTCTCCTTGCCCGCGTTTCGCAGGGCGGTGTGGAACGTCGCCGCCAGGCATAGCAGGCCCTGGGGCACGAACGTGATCAGAATGGCCGGGATGGGGCCGTATCTTTGCAGCAGCCACCCGGTCACGGCCAGCCCGACCGGGCCGCTGCTGAAGGCGATGAGGCGAAAAACGCTGTTGACGCGCCCCTGCAGGGCGTCGGGGATCTGTCCCAGGCGGTAGGCGTACTGCGTGCCCAAAAAGACGGGCACGACGATGAAAGAGAGGGCGTTGACCACGCCCAGCACGATCAAAGACGGGGCCAGGGCGTACCAGAGCCAGGTCACGGCCCACACCCAGGCCGCGCCGATCAGCAGCGGCCCGAACCGGAACCGCTTCTGCAAGGGGATCGCCAGCAGCGAGCCGACGATGCCGCCCGCCCCGCCGGTCGCCAGCAGCAGGCCGACGGCGACCGGCCCGGCCCCGAACCGCTGCGCCTGCACGATCAGGATGAGCGCCCAGCCCGCACAGGACATCATCAGAACCCCGGTCAGCAGGGCGACGAAGCGGATGACCGCGTGGGCATGCAGCCACCGCAGGCCCTCCTTGATCTCTGCGGTCAGGTTCGGGACGTGGTCGTCGGCGAGCGGCGCGGGCCGGACGTCCGTGCGGAGCGTCAGCAGGGCGACGATGGAGAACAGGTACGAGACGGCGTCGGTGAGGAACGGCACGCCCCGGCCCAGCCCGTACAGCAGGCCACCGAGCGACGGCCCGATCAGGCCGGAGACGCCGTAGATGGCCTCGTTCTGCGCCACCGCCGCGCCGAGCTGCTCTTTGGTGACGACCCGGACCAGGCAGTTCGACTCGGCCTGGTTGAAGAACACGAACAGGGTCCCCTCCACGAAGGTCACCGCGAACAGCATCCACAGCGCGAGGTGGCCCAGGGCCAGCGCGACCGGGACGCTCGCCAGGGCCAGGGCGCGGCCCGTGTCGCAGGCGATCATGACCCGGCGCGGGTCCCAGCGGTCCACGAGTGCCCCGGCGGGCAGGACCAGCAGGAAGTACGGCACCCCGCGCAGGGCCGCCAGCAGGCCGGCCTTCGCGGGCGAGTGGGTCAGGGCCAGGATCAGCAGCGGCAGGGCGAGCTGCGACACCTGCGAGCCGACGGCCGAGGCCGCCTGCCCGCCCCACAGCCGCCAAAAATCGCGGTTCCGCCGGAGCGAACCGGCGGGCGACGCTCCACCCACGGGAGTCTTGGAGAGGGTCAGCGCCATGGCGTCGCCTCCACAGGCCGCTGCCGATAGGGGCGGGCTTGCGTGTCCTCAATGGCCGGGCCGAGGAGGTCCGCCAGGATGCCCGCGATGTTGCGGGCATCATCGCCGCCCCGGTGGTGGGTGCCAGCCAGGGGCCGCTCTAGTATCCTTAAAGCCGCCGCCATGCCGACCTCGCGGCGCAGGCCGTGCGCCCGCGCGAACAGGCTCTTGACGTTCAGGTGCGCCTCGCCGAACGGGTAGGGGACCTCGAATGACGCGCACTGCCGCACGAACTGCTTGCGGTCGTAGTCGCCGTAGCTGGCCCAGGCCCCTGCCCGCGAGTCCAGCGCCTCCACCAGGAACCGGCAGGCTTCCCCGAAGGGGATGCCCTCCTCCACTTGCGCCTGCGTCAGCGTCGTCAGGTCGGTGCAGAAGGCGCTCACGCGCGACCGCTGCGGCCTGACCAGGAGCGAGCCTTCCCGGCGGACTTCTCCCAGGGGGACGTCCAGAAGCGCGTAGCCGATTTCGATGATCTCGGCCTGCTGCCCCGGCGGCGGGGTCGTCTCCCAGCAGGTCGCCTCTACGTCAATCACCAGCACGGTTGGTGGGGTGAGTGTTCTCAACGTCATGGTTCTCTCTTATCATCTTCTGCCGCGCCTTTGCGGCGTCAACGGCGGCCTGCCGGCGGGTGGGACTCAGTCGCTCTAGGGCGCTCCAGGCCTCGCGCACGACCTTGAGGTTCGTGTCGGCCGCCACGACCCGTTCCAGGGCGGCGACAGAACGCGGGTCGGTGGGCCGGTTCCCCAAGCCGTAGACCGCCTCACGGCGGACGCGCGGCGTCGGGTCGTGCAGGGCTAGGCCGATCAGGGTCTCGGTCAAGTCGGCTCGGAGCGGGGCGGGCTTGCAACGCTGGCAGGCGAGCGAGTGGACCGCCTGACGCCGCACGGACGGAACGGGGTCGTCCAGCAAGTTGCAGAGGGCGGGAACGTCTTCCTCGCGCCCAAGATGGTCGTAGAAGTCGGCGCAGGCCGCCCGGACGCGCGGGCGTGGGTGTTCCAGTCCCGACCGCACCGCCGCCCGCCCGGCCTCGCCCGCCTCGGCGAGCGCCCGGAAGGCCGCGCCGACATCGGTCCAATCCCGCCCGCCAAGCCGCTCGACGAGGGGCAGCAAGGCTTCGGTCTCGGTGGCCTTGTTCATGGCGTTCCCTCCGGCGCGGCCTCGCCTGCCGGTCGCCCGCGCCTCGCGAGGGCGTCCAGGACCAGCCGCGCCGCCGCCTCGCTGGCGGCGACCTGCCGGGCCAGCCGCTCGTAGGCGATGTGGCGGCGGGCCGACTCGGCGAGGGAGCCGGGCTGGTCGTGTGTCTGTGGTTGTTGGTCTTGTCTTTCTTCTATGGTTTTCATGGTGTGGTTTCAGGCGCTTCGCAGGTATCGGGTTCAGGACGTCTTGCCCTCCCCTCCTGCTCCGAAGAAGCGGGAACCAGGAGGTCAGGGCTGTAGTAGGTGCCGCACCAGTTGATAGACCTCCGTGGAGGCATTGCTGGCCCGGCAGGGCGCATTATCGTGGAAGGTTTCCAGCCCCCACTGCGCGTTGTCTAATGCGGCACTCACTCGGTCCGCCAGCTTGATGTACAATCTTGGGTCGCCCTTCTCGTAGTCGCCGCCGATGTGCTTCCGCCAGTGCGTGTTCAGGTACGCTTCCGCCGCGCTGCCGTCGGCGAAATCCCGCGTGACGCGCTCGAAGTGGGCGATCAGCCACACCTCAAACGATGGATTAGACAGGAACAGGCGGATGTTGTGATCCCGCGCAAGGGCAGTGGCTTCATTCAACTTGACCTCATGCGCCGCGTGTTCCACGTCCAGCACGCACCAGACGTCATCGTATATCCGTTCGCCCAGCAGCTTGCGACTGCCCTCCGCGATGGCTGCCTCGACCGTCACGACCGCGTTCTGGCCTTTACCGGCTCTCACCTTCACTGCCAACCGCTGCCGCACACCGCACGCTTTGCAGAGTTCATCAAGGTAATTCGGCTCCGTCTTTTGCCCTTCGCACTGAATCAAGAGGCTGCGCTTGCGTGGTCGCGGGTTCGGAATGCGCTGTGTCCTCATGCCTTGGCCCTGGCCGCGAGATCGTCAAAGGCAAGACCAAGATGTGGTGTGCCGCCGTATCGCCCGGTCAGGTAGTTCCGCAGGAACGACTCCGTGTTGCGGATGGGTGGCCGGATGTCGGCCAGCGAGAAGAACGTGGAAGCGCCGTCGCACTTCTCCGCCAGCCAGATCTGGTCCCGCCGGAACAGGTCCTGATCTAATAAGGCCGTGTCATGTGTAGTAAACAGCAGTTGTGCGCCGCTGCTGACGGCACCAGTGCTGTAGGCGTCGCGCCTCTGAAATAACTCCAGCAACCGCCGCGTCAGCAGCGGGTGCATACTGGCATCCATCTCATCCACCACGACGAATGCCCCCTTCTCCAGCGCGTCAAGGAGTGGCCCCGCGACAGCAAAAAACCGCTGTGTTCCTTGTGACTCGTCATCCTCAAAGTCGAACCTAATTGTGTTCCCCCCGCCGTCATGTCGATAAGCCACGATGCGCGGCAGTGGAACGGTGATAGTCAATTTCTTCAATGCTTGGAAAGCTTCATTGAACTGCTCCGGCATACTCGAATGTGATTCGGGCATACGCTGTACAGCAGCCTCGATCTGTATGTCTGCGATGCCGGTATCCGCGCCATTGAGCAGCGAAGAAAGGTCGTACCGCATCTCCTCCGAGTCCTGACACAGCCGCGCAGTCCGCATACTCAACGCCTTCATCTCGCTGGACAGGTCAAGCGTCTGGATGCCGTCACGGATATAACGGTAAGCAGGCCGCAATGCCTCCACCTTCTGCTGTGTCCCGACGGAAAGGGCGAGCATGTTCCCAAGCGTCCGGCTCTTGATTTGATCTACGTCGGCCTCTTTAAAGCCGTTGAACTCCCAATCATCTTCACCAGATTTGCTGCTGAACGTGCGCCGGAACTCGCACACGATAGCTGACGCGCCTTCGCGCGTGGACGTCAGCCATTCCGAGTCCACGCGCTCCCGGTTGACGGCGAAGCCGTAGACATAGACGATGCCCTCCGTGACGAACGTGATCTCGAAGCGCGAAGGCGCTGTCCGCAGTGATGGGTCAAGGCGGAATGGCTCTGCTGCCGCAATCAGGTCGCCCTCGTTCATGCGTGTCGCCGAGTCGCGCACGAACTCCTGCATCGCCCCGATCGCTTTGACAAAGTTGCTCTTGCCGGAGGCGTTGGCACCGAACAGGGCCGCCGCTTTCAGCAATCTGTAGCCATTACGCGGAATCAGGTTGTTCGGGTGGCGGCGCGCGCTCTCCGCCACGAAGCTCAAGGTCTGTTCCGCGCCGATGGAGCGGTAGTTGGCGACTTTGAATTGGATGATCACGGTGTCTCCCTGGGCAGACTTTACGGTCATGCAGAAAACTTGCATCGGAACTGCTTCATTCGCAGTCTACCACAAGTGGCAGCCCAATCGCTGCAATTTTTCTGCACGGCGCGCGACGAAACACTCTACACCGCCCCCAAGATCTGCGTCACCTGGCTCTGGGTTTCGACGAGCTTGAAGAAGTCGCCCTTCTTCTCCATTAATTCGGCGTGGGTCCCCATCTCGGAGATCTTGCCGCCGTCCAAAACGATCAGGCGGTCGGCGTTCCTGAGTGTGGACAGGCGGTGGGCGATGGCGAAGGTGGTCCGGCCCTTGATCAAGCGTCCGATGGCCTCTTGTATCTGCTTCTCCGTTTCCACGTCCACGGCGCTGGTCGCCTCGTCCAGAATCAGGATGCGCGGGTCGTGCAGGATGGCGCGGGCGATGGAGACGCGCTGGCGCTCGCCGCCGGAGAGCTTCGCGCCCCGCTCGCCCACCATGGTGTCGTAGCCGTCCGGCTTCGCCAGGATGAAGTCGTGGGCGTTGGCGGCCTTGGCCGCCTCCATGATCTCCTCTAAAGACGCGCCGGGCTTGCCGTAGGCGATGTTGTCGGCGACGGTGCCGTTGAACAGGAACGGCTCCTGCAAGACGATCCCGATCTGGCGGCGCATGGCCTGGAGGCTCATCTCGGTGTAGTCCACGCCGTCTATCTTGAGCGTTCCGGCGTCCGGCTCATAGAACCGGCAGAGCAGGTTAATGGTCGTGCTTTTGCCCGCGCCGCTCTTGCCGACCAGGCCGATCATCTCGCCGGGTTTGGCCGTGAAGGTCAGGCCCTTCAGGACGGGGTTTGACTTGTCATAGCCGAATCGGACGTTTTCGAATTCGACCAGCCCCTCGATGGCGTGGGGCGCGTCGGCCGGCTTGCCGTAGTTCTCTTTTTCGGTGTCCATCACCTCGAAGATGCGCTCGGCCCCGGCCATGGCCCGGCTGAACCAGTTGTTGACCTGCGCGAACCACTGCAAAGGCCCGTAGATGAGGGCGAGATAGTTGTTGAACAGCCAGAAGTCGCCCAGGGTGAGCTGTCCCCGGTAGACCATATAGCCGCCGACGGCCCAGTTGATAAGGCCGCCCATGCCGACGAACAGCGACATGACGCCGAAGATGGTGTTCCAGCGCGTGTCCCCGGCGATGCCGGCGTCGCGCAGCTCGGCGTTGCGGACGGCGAACTTGGCGTTCTCGTAGTCCTCCTGGGCGAAGGCCTTGACGACCCGGATGCCGGTCAGGGACTCGTTCAGGTGGATGTGGAACCGCGCCCACTTCTGTCCGACCCGCGTGAAGAGCTGCGCGACCGACTTCCAGAAGACGCCGCCGATGGCGACGACGACCGGGATGGGCGCGAGGATGCACAGGGTCAGCTTCCAGTTGACCGAAATCAGGAACCCGGCGATGCCGACCAGCAGCAGGCCGTTAATAAGAAAATACGGGACGCCTTCGGTCAGGAACCCCCAGACCCGGTCGGTGTCCTGGGTGACGCGGCTGGTGATCGCGCCGACCTGCTTCTTGTCGAAGTAGCCGAGCTGCAAGAACTCGATGGACCGGTAGAGCCGGGCGCGCAGGTCGGCGGCGATGTTCCCGCCGAGGAACGCGATGGTGCGGCCCGTGAAGATCTGCACGGCGGACCCGACGACGAGGAGGGCGAGCCAGACTCCCATCAGCGGCAGCAGCGTCCCGACGTGAGCGTGGTGCCCCGGCGGGGGCGACAGGACGCGGTTGATCAGGCTGCGCTGGATCAGGCCGGGCGCGAGGCTCAGGGCGGTCGTCAAGGCGGCGAGGCAGGCCAGGATGGCGGCCTCCTTCTTGTAGGGCTTCAAGAAGCCCGCGATGCGCCACATCGTCTTGGAGCGGTTGACGCAGGCCGGGCAGATGCCGTCCTTCTCGGGCAGCAGCAGGCCGCAGTTCGCGCAGCGTGTCCGCTCCTCCTTCAGACTGATCTGGAACGGCTCGCCCTTGGCGAGCTGCTCGATGCCGCGTGCCGCCTCGCTGAACCGGGCGGCGACGGTCTGGGAGTAGGTGACGACGGGCACGATGTCGCCGTTTTTGGCCGTGATCTCCAGCCGCCCGCCGCCGACCAGAGGCTCGTTGCGGGCGGTCTGGATCTCGCTGATGGGCATCTGGAACTCGGTCGCGCCGCCCGCCTCCTCGATGCGGACGGACTCGCGGGTCACGACCAGTTCGCGGTGGCCGAACCCGCCGTCCGGGCCGAAGTCGGCCTGGAGCCGGATCAGCTCTCCCTCGTTCTCACTCTGCTGCTGATGCGCGGGTGGCATCGCTTGGACTGTCGCCATGGTTTCTCCTCGCTGCCGGTGCGCGCGCAGGGGGCGGGATGGGCCGCAAGCGGCACAGACACAAAAAAGACCTCGAACTCGCCGTCACGTCTTGAAAAACGTTGCGGAAGCCCGAAGCCTTCGGTGAAGTATGGAGGGTGTGCGGCTCGTTTTAGAAGCGGCGACTCCTCCCGGAAGGCGACGGGCAGGCTCTGAAGTTGACCGGCGTGGCGGTGCGGTCGGTGGCCGGAACGAAGCCGTTCAGGCGGGACACACCATTGGCGTTGAGGACAAGTCCGGTGGGCGCGATCATGCGATGCATCTTCATCTGAGCGATCTTCCTTCCGTTAAAGTTGGACCCGGCTGGCGGGAACGGCAAGAGTATAGCCGCTGGGCCGGCTGTTTGTCAAGCCCGCGCGGGCCTGGGTGAAAAAGATGTTGGTGGGGGGCTGCGGTCACGGGGCTGAACCCCCGTGCTGTAAAAGTGCAAGCCCCCGAGGGTAAGGGCGAAGATGTCGGAGTGGAACGGAAGGGAGAAGAGGGCGCGGGCGGGAAAGAGGGCGCGGCAAGCAGCGCCCCTACGCGATTGCCTTTCTATGCCCCGTCAACCCGCCCACGAAAAAGCGCCATCCTCCTCCGGCTCGAATTCCTGCACTTCCACCACGGCGTCTAGATTGAGCGGGCCGTAGAGGTGGGGGAACAGGCTGCCGTCGGCGGCCTCGTACCGGACCTCCGGCACCAGCCGGCCCGCGTCAATGACCAGCAGGACCAGTCCACGCTGCCCGCGGTAGAAGCGGTTCGCCGTCGCCGCCACCTGCGCGGGCGTCGAGCAGTGGATGAAGCCCTCGGAGGCCAGGCTGGCGGCGCGGTACTCGCCTGATTCCTGCGCCTCCCGCCAGTCGGAGGCGGGGCAGATGTGGAGCAGTGTTTCCATGTGCAGAGTGTCCATGCCTGCATTATACACCAGCCCGGTGTCACCCCCAAAGACCACAAAAAAACCGTAATCCACCACCGGCAAATATCATTGGAATCAAGGCGCAAGCAGTGGAACAATGTGTTCGCCCCGGTAGACCGCACAGGCTCTTCCCGGTTTTCCAGTCAACGAAGACCGCAGCAGGGCACTGCGGCGAGGAGATGTTCGTGAAAAAGATTTTGCTGGTCGCCAACACGGGGTGGTATCTCTACAATTTCCGCCTGCCGCTGGCGCGACTCCTGCGCGCGCAGGGCGTGGAACCCGTCCTGGTGTCGCCCCGCGACGCCTACGTTGAGCGGCTCCAGTCCGAGGGGTTCCGCTGGGTCGAGTTCGCCTTGAACCGCCGCAGCCGTAACCCGCTGCGCGAGATGCTCGTCGTCGCCGCCCTCGTCCGCATCTACCGGGCGGAGCGGCCGGCGGCGGTGCACCATTTCACCGCCAAGTGCATGCTGTACGGGACCATCGCGGCGAAACTCAGCGGCATCCGCGCCGTCGTCAACGCCGTGACGGGTCTGGGGCCGGTCTTCATCGGCACGGACTGGAAGGCACGCGCGCTGCGCCCGCTGCTGCGCTGGTTCTACCGCAACGTCATGACGGCGCGGCGCGTGTGCGTCGTCTTCCAGAACCCCGATGACTTGCAGACCTTCACCGACCTGCACATGGTCATCCCGGACCGGACCATCATCATCCGCGGGTCGGGCGTGGACTTGCAGCGGTTCTCCCCCCGGCCGGGCCGGCCCGGCGGGCCGCCGACCCCGGTCATACTGTTCGCCGCGCGCCTGATCCGCGAGAAGGGCATCGAGGAGTTCGTCGAGGCCGCCCGGCTGCTCAAGCGCCGGGGTGTTCAGGCGGTCTTCCAGGTGGCCGGCGCGTCCGACCCCGGCAACCCGTCGTTCGTCAGCGAGGAGACGCTGGAGGCGTGGCGCAGGGAGGGGGCGGTGGACCTGCTGGGCCATGTGGCCGAGATGGACGATCTGATCGCCCACGCCGCCCTGGTCGTCCTCTCGACGCGGGGCGGCGAGGGCGTCCCGCGCGTCCTGCTGGAAGCGGCGGCGATGGGCAAGCCGCTGATCGCGACGGACGTGCCCGGCTGCCGCGAGGCCGTCGTCCACGGCGAGAACGGCCTCCTGGTGCCGCGCGGCGATGCGCCGGCCCTGGCGGACGCCATCGAGGCCCTGATCCAAGCCCCCGCGCTGCGGGCGCGGATGGGGGAGAACGGCCGCCGGAAGATGGTCCGGGAGTTCGACTGCGAGGACGTCGCGCGGCGGACCGGCCAGGTGTATGTGAAGCTGGGCGCGCTGCCCGCCATGCCCGTCTTCGACGGGGTGCCGGAGCCGGCGCTCAAGAAGGCCGCGTAACAAGCGATCCGAGGCGACACGGGGCTGAACCCCCGTGCTTTGGGAAAGCAACTCCCCGCCTTCGCGGGCAGGGGAGGGCGGGGGATTAAAGAGGGCGGGGGGACCCCGCCCCTACACGGTCATGTCTTCGCCCGCGCCGAAATCTTCGCCCGCGCCTCCTAGTCGCTGCGCTCCATAGCGGAGTGAAAGGCGGGGGCTTGCACGTCTAAAGCCCAGGGGTTCACCCCGCTGCCGAAGCCCTGCGGACAGGGGTTCACCCCTGGATGTCTATGGCGGCAGGTCGATAGAGATAGGCTAACAGAGAAAGGGGGCCGCAACAGTGCGGCCCCCTTTGTTGCGGCTGGCTTCCCGCGCCCCGGCCCTTCAGGGACAGTGCGGCCCCCTTTGTTGCGGCTGGCTTCCCGCGCCCCGGCCCTGAAGGGCCGGGCTACCTCCGGCTTCGCCGGACGAAGCCCCTCCGGGGCTGCGTACTTTGTTGAGCCTGGCCTTTCAAGGCTGGGACGTGGTCCCACTCACTTGCCGTAGTAGTCGCGATACCATTCGACGAAGCGCGAGACGCCCACCTCGACCGGCGTGCAGGGGCGATACCCCGTGGCGCGGACGAGGTCTTCCGCGTCGGCGAACGTCTCCGGCACGTCGCCGGGCTGGAGGGGCAGCGAGTTGATCAGCGCCTTCCGCCCGGTCCGCTCCTCGATCAGCCGGATGAAGTCCATCAGCTCGACCGTCTCGCTGCTGCCGGTGTTGTAAAGCCGGTACGGCGCGGGGCTGTCGCCCGCCTCGGGGCTGCCGTCTGCTCCGCCGTCTGATCCGCCGTCCGGTCCGGGCGCGGGGGGGCGGCGCATCACGCGGACGATTCCCTCGACCACGTCCTCCACATAGGTGAAGGAGCGCCGCATCCGGCCGTGGTTGAAGACGTTGATCGGCTCCCCCTCCAGGATGGACTTGGTGAACAGGAACAGGGCCATGTCGGGTCGGCCCCACGGCCCGTAGACCGTGAAGAACCGCAGCCCGGTCGTCGGCAGCCCGAACAGGTGGCTGTAGGTGTGTGCCATCAGCTCATTGGCTTTCTTAGTCGCGGCGTACAGGCTGATCGGGTGGTCCACGCGGTCCCCGACCGAGAAGGGCATTTTGGTGTTCGCGCCGTAGACCGAGCTGGAAGAGGCATAGATCAGGTGCCCGACGCCGTGATGCCGGCAGGCCTCCAGGATGTTGACGAACCCGACCAGATTGCTCTGCACATAGACGTGCGGGTTCTCCAGGGAGTAGCGCACGCCGGCCTGGGCCGCGAGGTTCACGACCGTCTCGGGCCGCTCCTCGGCGAACAGCCGCTCCAGGCAGTCGCGGTCGGTCAGGTCCTGGTGGTAGAACCGGAAGCACGGCTCGCCGCGAAGCTCGGCCAGCCGCGCCTGCTTCAGCGTCACGTCGTAGTAGTCGTTCAGGTTGTCCAGGCCGATGACGCGGTGGCCCTCGGCCAGCAGGCGCCGGCTCAGGTGGAAGCCGATGAATCCGGCGGCACCGGTCACTAGAATGTTTGCCAATGATCTCTCCCTATATTGCAATAATTGCGATAAATAGTCACGGACGCGATGAGCCACCGCCCGAGCGCGCGTCCCCCCCGGTTTAGAGGGGGTTCGCCTCGTGCCACGCCTGGAACATCAGGACGCCCCACAGGTGGGACTGCCAGTTCCGCCGGCCGGACAGGTGTTCGGCCCACTTGGCCCGGATCGGGGCCGGGTCGAAAAAGCCCTCGTCCCGCAGGCGGTTTTCGTCTAGAAGTGCCTCCGCCCAGGGCCGCAGGGGGCCGCGCAGCCAGGAGTCCAGCGGCACCCCGAAGCCCATCTTGGGCCGCTCGATCATCTCGCGCGGGACGTACCGGTACAGCACCTGCCGCAGCAGCCACTTCCCCTGGCCGTCGCGCAGGGTCAGGGACAGGGGGAGCCGCCAGGCGAACTCGACGACCCGGTGGTCCAGCAGGGGGACGCGGGCTTCCAGGCCCACCGCCATGCTCGCCCGGTCCACCTTCGTGAGGATGTCGTCGGGCAGATAGCTCATCTGGTCCCTGTACATCATCCTTTGCGTGAGGTCCGTCGGCCCCGCCCACCGGTCTTCGCCGGTCAGGGCGGTCGGCGGCTCGCCGACGTGTTCACCCAGGACGAGGGCGGCGGGGTCCGTCCAGTGCGAGACCAGAGTCCCGTACATGGCGTCCGGGCAGTCGGCGCGCAGGATGTCGGCGGTCTTGGCGACCTTGCCGCTGAGGCCGCCGTGGCGCAGGCCGCGCGGCAGGAGCGGGTGTATCTGCCGGGCCAATGCGTCCACGGTCCGGGACGGCACGGCGGTGAGCGCGCCGGCCGCCGCCCGGCGCAGGGCCGGGGGCATCCGGTCCATCCGGTCCCACAGCCTGCGCCCGGCGAAGTAGCGGTTGTACCCGGCGAACAGCTCGTCGCCGCCGTCCCCGGACAGGCTGACCGTGACCGAGCGGCGGGCGAGCTGGGAGACCAGGAACGTCGGGATCTGCGACGAGTCCGCGAACGGCTCGTCGTACATGGCGGGCAGGGCGGGGATGACCGCCTGGGCGTCTTCGGGTGAGACGTAAAGCTCGGTGTGGTCCGTGCCCAGGTGGCCCGCCACCTCGCGGGCGAACGGGGCCTCGTCGTAGCCGGACTCGCGGAACCCGACCGAGAAGGTCTGGACGGGGCGGGCGCTCTGGGCCTGCATCAGCGCCACGACCGCGCTCGAATCCACGCCGCCGGACAGGAAGGCCCCCAGGGGGACGTCGGCGACCATCCGCAGCCCGACCGCCTCGCGCAGCAGGGCGTCCAGCCGGTCCGTCGCCTCCGCCTCGGAGCCGGAGAACGGGTCGGCCAGCCCCGCCGCCGCCGCGTCGCGCGCGGACCAGTAGGGGACCGGGGTGGCCTCCCCGCCCCCGCGCAGGGTCAGGATCGTGCCGGGCGGCAGCTTCCGGATGCCTTTGTAGATGCTGTAGGGCGCGGGGACGTAGTTGTGGCGCAGCAAGAGCGTCAGGACGTCCCGGTCTATCTCGGGGCGGAAGGCGGGGTGCGCCCGCAGCGCCTTGAGTTCCGAGCCGAACAGCAGGGTGTCCCCGGCCCAGCCGTAGTACAGCGGCTTGATGCCGAGCCGGTCGCGGACTAGGTGCAGGATGCGCTCCTGGCGGTCCCACAGGGCGAAGGCGAACATGCCGACGAAGCGCCGGACGGCGGCCTCCAGCCCCCACGCCTCGATGGCGGCCAGCATGACCTCGGTGTCCGAGCGCCCCCGGAAGGCGGGGGCGGCGTTCTGGCCCGTCAGTTCCGCGCGCAGGGCTTCAAAGTTGTAGACCTCGCCGTTGAAGGCGATGACGTAGCGCTCCGAGGCGGACGTCATCGGCTGGTGCCCCGCCGGGGAGAGGTCCACGATCGCCAGCCGCCGGAACCCGAACGCGACGCCGGCCCGCGCCTCCGCCCACTCCCCGCCGTCGTCCGGGCCGCGGTGGTGCAGGGTCCCGGCCATCCGCCGCACCGTCTGGCACAGGTCCGCCCCCGCCCGCCGCGCGCTCGTCTCCCAGAATCCAGTCAAGCCACACATACGCTCGCCTCCCCTTCTCCGCTCGCCGCCCGCTGCCCGCCCGCCGTTTCCGCGTAGAGATGCCCGTAGCGGGCCGCGATGACCCGGATGTCGAAGTGCGTCTCGACGCGACGCCGGGCCAGCGCGCCCAGCCGCCGCCGCCCCTCGCCGCCCATGTCCAGCAGGTCCCGCCACGCCCCCGCAAGCGCTTCGGGGTCGCGCGGCGGCACGATGCGCCCCGTGTCTCCCACCAGCAGGGCGCAGTCGCCGACGTCGGTGGCGGCGCAGGGGACGCCGCAGGCCATCAGCTCGTTGAGCGCCATGGGGAAGCCCTCGCCGTAGGCGGAGGAGAGGCTGCCGACGTCCAGGGCGGCGGCGAGCCGCGCGACGTCCGGCCGCCGTCCCAGCAGGCGGAATCGGCCGCGCATCGCGGGCGGCACCCATTCGCTGAAGGCCGGGTTGTCCCAGGCGACGTCCAGCCCGCACAGCAGGAAATGGGCGTCGGGCCGGTCCTGGTGGAGCCGGACGGCGGCCCGGACGAAGTTCCGGTGGTCCTTCTGCGGGTTGAAACGGCCAGCCATGCCGATCAGCGGGGTGTCGTCGCAGAGGCCGAGTTCCTCCCGGACGGCCCGCCGCGCCTCCCTGTCCGGCCGGAAGGCGTCGGTGTCGGCGGCGTTGGGGATGACGGTGATCTTGCCCCTGTCGTAGCCCAGCCTCCCGTGTTCCTCACGGGCCGCGGCCGAGCAGGAGACGATGCGCCTGGGCAGGTGGCGCGACAGGCGCGCGCAGAGGCGCGCGGTCAGCACGGTGCTTCGCTTGTCGTGGTCGGGGTGGAATCCGCCGTACTGGATGTTCCAGACGACGGGCGGGCTGCCGGCGGCGCGGGCGGCCAGCGCCCCGAGCAGGTCGGCGTGGTACATCCAGGTCTGCACGACCTGGGGCCGGGCCGCCCGCAGCCAGCGGGCCAGGCGCAGCAGAAGCCGCGGGTCGGGCGGGCCGCTCCGGCCCATGCCCAGGGCGCGCACCGGGATTCCCAGCCCGCGTATCTTCTCGCCGACCGGGCCGACGTCGGTCAGGGAGATCACTTCGGAGGGGAAGTCGGCGCGGTCCATGTGGGCCAGAAGCTGATACAGCATCATCTCCGCCCCGCCGACCTCCAGGCCGGTGATGACGTGGACGATGTTGGTTGCAGGTCTTGTCGCAGATTTCATCGCAGACCTCCCGCCCCGGTGAGCCGGGCCGCCAGATCGAGGAAGGCGTTTGCGGCCCGCGCCGTGGAATACTGCATGGCGTGGCGGCGCAGGGTCTCGGCCGGCAGGGGCGCGTCGAGCGTCTCCCCCATGGCGGCGGCGAGCGCCCCGGCGTCTCCCACAGGGACGAGCGCGCCGAAGCGCCCGCCTTCCAGGACCTCGCGCGGGCCGCTCGGGCAGTCCGTCGCGATCACCGGGCAGCCGCAGGCCATGGCCTCGATCAGCACGGCGGGCATGCCCTCGTGGCGCGAAGACAGCACGAAGGCGCTGGCGCGGCTCATGTAGGCGTAGGGGTTGGCGGCGAAGCCGGGCATGGCGACGTCTTCCGAGAGGCCCAGGGCCGAGGCCTGCGCTTCCAGAGCTTCGCGGCACGGCCCCTCCCCCAGAATCAGGAGGCGCGCAGGCCGGGTCCGGCGCAGCCGGTGGAAGGCGTCCAGCAGGGTGGCGAAATCCTTCTGCGGCGTGAGGCGTCCGACCGCCACGAAGAGGGGCGTCGCCCGGCCGAGCCACGGGTGTTCCACGGGGGCCTGCGCCTCGGCCAGCAGGGCGTCGTCCACGACGGGCGGGAAGATCACCCCGACCTTGCCCCGCATCGGCTTCAGGGAGGCTTCCACGCTCTCCTTCACCCCCTGCGAGACGGCGACGACGGCGTCGGCGTGGGGATACAGGCGGCGGGCGAGGCGCTGGACGCGGTCCTCGCGGCCGTCCCGCTCGGCCCCGACGTGGTTGTGTTCCACGCAGATGACCGCCGTCCTGCTGCGCGTCAGCACTTTCGCCAGGCAGGCGATGGTGTTGAGGTGGGCCATGTTGGAGATCAGGACGGGCGGGCGCTCCCGGCGCAGGTAGCGGCCCAGCGGGAGGACGGCCTGCGAGACGCGCCCGGCGCGGAGGTCGAAGAGGCGCACCGACGGGGGGATCTGGTCCAGATACAGGCCGTGCGCCGAGGCCACCACTAGGTCGAGATCGAACCCGGCGGCGCTCATCTCCCGCAGCATCTTCACGACGGTCCGCTCCGCGCCCCCGCCCACGAGCGAGGGCAGCAGGAACGCGACCCGTCTGCCCGGCTGACTCGGGATGCTGTCCGGTTGACCGGGGGTGCGGTCCGGCACCGTCCCCGCCGCCATTCTTTCCTGCACGCTCATTAGCGGTGTCCGCCTTTATAAAGGGTGATGAGTTCCCGGTCGGACAGGGTCTGGTCGCTGCGACGCGCCATGAGGTAGTAGCCGGAAGCCGCGTCGAAGGCCGCCGGATTCTTGACCAGGTATTTGTCCAGGCTCTTCAGCCAGAAGGAGGTGAGGCTGGTGGCCGCGTGGGCGAGGCCGCGGCCGACGCGCGACGTCGTCAGGCTCAGGGCGAAGTACGTCCACGACCACGCGAGGGCCATGCCCGGCCCGCACGAGACGCCGCTGTCTATCTCGGTGAAGCGCCGGAACAGGCGGCGGTGGGCGAGATGGGAAAAGCGCAGGAAGTCGTACCTGCCGCCGTGGACCTGCTGCATGAAGGGCGTCTCGGCGTACACGATCCCCGTCCCCTTCAGGACGCGGTGGAACTCATCAACGCAGCGGAAGGGGTCAACCACATGCTCCAGGACGGCCTGCGCGACGACGCCGTCAAAGGTGCCGTCGCGGAAGGGGAGGTCATGCCCGTCGCAGATCATCCGGGTGCGCGGCCCGAAGGCGATGTCCGTCTCGACGAATCGGATCGCCGGGTTTGCCAGGAACTCCTCCATGCCATACCCCGCGATGCTCCCGCCGACGATCAGGACGACCGGGTTCGGAGTCTCCTTCAGGAGAAGTTCGGCCATGGCCGCGTACCGCTCGCGCGTGCCGACACTGCGGGTGATGCTCGGCAGCCGGCCCAGGACCTTCATCGCGAGCGCGAAGGCCCTGCCGTCGGGGGCTTTAAAGAAGGTATCATCGCGTTTCACGAAGTCGGCGATGGAGAACAGGCTCCGGGCCTCGTTGATGAGTACCGGGATGCCGTCCACGACCGGGAATTCGGTACGGCATCCGGCCCGTGAGCAGACCAGCCTGTCGCCGCCTTCCTCCAGGTCGCCGTGGCAGACCGGGCAGATCAAAGAAGACGCCGGGTAGGAACCGCCGTCAGCCTCGTGATGCACGTCTTCATAAGGGACGTATTCAGGAAGCGTGTCCTCGTGAAGCGTATTTTTTGTCGGCAGAGTGCTTTGCGTCGGCATCGGATTTCTGTTGCTCCTTGATCGGAAGACCTAGCCGGCTATTGCTTCACGAATACGAATTCGTTGCAGCCGTGCCCCCCGACACACGTCGTCATCTGCGTGAGGGTCAGCCCTTTTTGGCGGAAGAAGCTGAACACGGCTTCGGGCGTGGCGACCTCGAACGGGTAGCCGCCCACGAAATCCACGACGTCAATCCAGGGCGACATCCCGCGCACGCCGCCGTAGCCGCGCCAGGACGCGAGCGGCTTCCCCTTCAGAGTGTCCCGGAGCAGGGTCGGGCCCCAGAGCCGGAGGAAGGCGGGCCACAGCACCAGGAACTTCAGGCGCTTCGGCAGGCGGTTGTAGGCCCGCTTGACTCTGGCCCACTGGAGGCTGGGCCGGCCCTGGTCGTTGCCCACGGCGAGGAAGAGCTTCCCGCCGGGGGCGACCAGGGGGATCATGTTCCCCAGCGCCCGCCACACGTCCCCGGTGTGGTGCAGGACGCCCCAGGAGTAGACGACGTCGAAGAGGCCGAGCGTTTTCAAATAGGCTTCGTCCAGGGCGGAGCCTTCCTCCACCTGCCAGTCGGCGTCGTCGGGGAAGAAGCGATGCTTGAGTTCCTGCGTGCAGGCGACCGCCTTCGGGTCGTAATCCACCGAGTGGACCGAGGCACCGAGGCGGCGGGCGGCGAGGCTGAACAGTCCGCTGCCGGAGCCGACATCGAGGAAGCGCCTGCCGCGCAGGTCGGTGGTCTCCAGGGCGGCCTGGAGCGAGTCCGCCGCCCCGGCGATGCGCTGCTCGCTGAGGAGGGAGAGGAAGGTCGTCCAGTTCTGGCCGAAGTCGAACCGCTCCCCCTGCGCCACCTCTGCGGCGTGCTGCCGCCCGTTTGCCTGCTGCCTGTCTGCCTGCTGCCTGTCCGTGGTCGAAACTTCGGCACGGTCGGCGAGTGCCTGAGAACTGTTGTTCATGCGAATGGTCTCCGTTGGTCGTTGTTTCTGTTCGGGTCTGCCTTTATGTCGGGTGCCGCCCTCAGCGGAAGGCGCTGCGGTTGCCGAAGGAGGCCGCCCGGTGGTGATAGCGCATCTTCAGGTAAGCCGGGACGAGAGCCTTCAGGCGCTCCCGCAAGGCCCGGCCGGCCGGCCGGGACCCCGGCGCGCGGCCGGTCTCATCCCAGAGGGCCACATAGTCGCTCTGCTGCGGCGTCCGGGCGAAGAGGACGGCGTCCGCCTCGCGCACCGCCTGGATGAACAGCAGGACATTTTTGCGATTCCGCAGGATGCCCCGCCTGCCGGTCACGGCGGGGTCCAGGACGGTGCGGGGGCGGCCGTGTTCCTCGTAGGCGCGCACCCCCTGCGGGGTCAGGTGGCTCATCGTCTCCACCTCGATCGCGAGCATGCGCTCCACGCGGAAGCCGTTCTCGGGCGAGAGGACGCGGAAGAACAGCTCCGGGCTGAACTGGTAGAACCCGTGCCCGAAGAAGTTGTTCGCGGGCGTCAGCACGAGCAGGTGGCCGCCGACCTTGACCATCTCCATGCAGTTCCGGATGGCGGTCGGGAAGGCGAAGATGTGTTCGAGGCTGCCGCTGTCAACCACGCAGTCGTACCGCTTGTGCAGGTCCGCCGGGACCGGCAGGTTCATGTCGTGGAGGATGGTGGACCCCTCGTAAGTGTTCGCATCAATGCTGTCCGTCCGCGCCGCCCCGAGCGCCCGGAAGAAGGGGTCCGCGTAGCGCGGGCCGCCGCCGGCCCCGTCGAAGCCGGGGACGCCGTAGCGTTTCAGGAGGCGTCCCAGGACGTCGTCGTTGACGGACAGGTTCTGCCGCCCCAGTGTCGCCGTCTCGCGGAAGGAAACGCCCCCCGCGTGTGCCTGGAGTATGAACTCCGCACAAGTCGCGCTGATGCCCATTGTGTGACCGATCCCTCCTGCGCCGCTAGGGCGCGTCCCGGCCCGCCCCGGAGATGTCCCGGAGCAGGGTGAAATAGAAGGCCGCGGCGGAGGCCACGGCCACGACCGTCGTGGAAAGCGCGATCCCGGCGATGCCGAAGGACCGGGCGAAGACGACGTCCAGGATGACGTTGAGGACGATGCCGATGGCGGAGACCGCCAGGGTCCGCCCGTTCATCTTCAGCGCGGAAAGGAGCCGCAGGTACATCATGCCTATCGTGTAGAACGGGATCTGGAACGCGAGACAGGCCTGCACCTGGGCGACGAGGTGCGTGTCCTGGGCCGTGAACGCGCCCCGCTGGAACCCGGCGCGCACGACCGAGAGCGAGAAAACGGCCAGGAGCAGGGACACCGGGATCAGGGCGAGGAGGATCAGGAGGGTGTACCTCCGGGTGTCCCGGCGCAGCCCGTCCCAGTCGCGGCCCGCCACCAGGCGCGAGAAATGCGGCAGCACGGAGGTGCCCACGGCGGTCGAGGTCACGCCGATGACCATGAGGACGACCTTGCTGCCGTAGCTGAGGGCGGCGACACTGCCCGGCCCCAGCCGGGCCGCGATCGCCTGGTCGGTCAGCACGCTGCCGCTGAACACCAGAGTCGCCGCCGCCAGGGGCGCGTGCTGGCGGACCACCTGCCGCAGGTCGGGGTCCATCCCGTGCCACCGGGGCCGCAGCGAGACCCCGCGCCGCCGCAGGCAGATGCCGATCAGGGCGGCCTCCAGGCACGCCCCGGCCAGCGTCCCGCCGGTCAGCCCCCACGCGCCCCAGGCGCGGACTCCGAAGAAGAGGACGGCGGCCACGACGACCGAGGTGATGGCCGGGGCGGCGGCCGGGGCGGCGAACTCCCCTTCCACGTTCAGGACCGCGCCCCAGATGGACCCCAGGCCGGTGACCGCGACGAGGGGCAGCAAGGCCCAGAACAGCAGGCGCGTGAGGGCCGTCTTTTCGGGGCCGAAGCCCGAGGCCAGCAGGGGCAGGACGGCCGGGAACAGCAGGGCCAGGGCGGCGCTTGCGAGCAGGAGAAGGCCCAGGCTCCAGAACAGCGCGCCGGCCAGGAACCGCCGGGCCGAGTCCCCCCCCGCGCCCTCGCGGAGCTGGACGTAGGTGGGGACCAGGGCGCAGGCGAACGAGGTCGCGACGATGTGCATGGTCAGGGCCGGCAGCGAGTAGGCGATCAGGAACGTGTCCAGGGCGTCCCCGATCCCGAGCTGGCGGGCGACGACGATCTCCTTGCCGGCGGCCAGGAACTTGACCAGCAGCGTCAGGCCGCCGACGGTCAGGAACGTCGCGACTATCCCGCGCCCCGCCGCGCGCCTCTGCAAAGAGCGCCACCGGCCCACATGCGTCTGGAGCGTGCTGAAGGTCTGGAGCGCGCCGAGCGGGGTGTCGGCCGGGACGGGCATCCGCAGCTTGTCCGAGGCCCGGATTCTGTCAAAGATGTTCATGCCTGGTGCGATGCCTCGGGGGCCGACGGCGGCAGGAGCGGCGAGAGGAGCGCCGACCGCTTCCGGTCCAGGAACAGCAGCAGGCCCGGCCCGCCGGTCAGCACGAGCAGGCCGTAGGCCAGGACGTGGTGCCGGACCGCCGTCCCCCAGTTGATGGTGCCGAGCGCCCACAGGAACTCCATCGCCAGGAGCAGGACGCACAGGAACCCGACCCGGCTGCGCGCCTCCCCGACGGAGAGCCGCCACGCGCGCCACGAGGTCCAGAGCAGGGCCAGCCGCGCCCAGCCTTCCAGCATCGCCTCGATGTCGAGCGGCGAGCCGATCTGCCACGGGAAGGGCGCGAACATGTACTGGATCACCACGGCGGGCAGGGTGGCGGCGAAGCCCGCCGGCGTCGAGATGTCCAGCATGACGCCGTAGGCGGCGCGCGCATCCTGGACGCTGTGCAGGCGGTAGCTCTGCGCGTACTCCAGAGCCTTCCCGGAGGCCAGGGCCGCTCCGGCCCCGCCGAGCTTCTGGAGCGAGGCCGCGGCCACGGCCAGCAGCCCGGCGGCGGCGGCCAGGATGAGGGCGCGCTTCCAGACGATGCTCGTGGGGCGTCCCGTCCCCGCGCCCCAGTAGAGGCTGAACACGACCAGGAAGAGCGCATACGGGGCCAGGCCGTTGTGCATCGTACTCAGGCCCGCCGCCGACAGCAGCAGGGCGGTGACGGTGAGCCAGGAGAGGCGGCTGCGGACGCGCAAGGCCCAGTAAGTGGACAGCAGCACGAAAAGCACCTGCCAGGACTCGCGCAGCGTGACGGACAGGAAGATCAGGACCGAGGGCGCAAGCCCGAACAGGACGACCAGGCCCGCCGAGAAGCGCGACATGCCCAGCAGGCCGCAGAGCCGGACGAGGACGGCGCAGGACAGGGCCACGGCCAGGGCGGAGAGTTCCTCCCCCAAGAACTGGGAAACGCCGAACAGGTGATAGGCGGCGGCCAGGGAATGCACATAGAAGGCGGTGCCGGTCCCGGCCAGGTTGACCACGTCATAGCCCTGCGCCAGCGCGGCGGCCTGCTGCTGGAACATGACGGCGTCGGTGTCCGCCCCGACGACCGTGCCGACGAAGGCGTTCACGATGGCGACCAGGTGGTGGGCGGTCAGGACGACGACCCCGGCCAGGGCGAGCCGCCCGTCCCTGCGGAACTCCGGGAAGGCCAGCAGGACCGCATAGGTGAGCGGCAGCAAAGCCCACCCGGCGGCGTCCTGCGGGGAGGCGGCGGCCAGCAGGGGCAGCGCGCCGCCGGCCGCCAGCCCCAGCCAGGCCAGGACCGGGAACAGGCGCGCGCCGGGCCGCGCTCCGCTCGCCGCCGTGTTCAATAGAATGCTCATCGCGGCACCGCGCCGTTCTGCGCGTCGGCCTTGTGCGCGTCCAGTTTCAGCGCGTCCAGTTTCGGCGCGTCCAGTTTCGGCGCCCGGCGGGGCGGCTGACGGCGCGCGCACACCAGGTACTCAAAGCAGAGCCAGAGGTTCAGGAGGAACAAGACGGCACCGACGCTGACGCCGGCCAGAACCCCCACGCCCGGCTTGCCGGCCACGGGCACGCGGCCCTCGTCCACCACGTCCATCAGGCTCCCGCCCGCCACCGTCTGCATGGACAGGATGGCGTACTGGGTCGCCGCCGTCTTGTAGACCTCCAGGTGCAGGAGGACGTCGTTGCGCTGCCGCTCCACCTCGGCTCCGAACCGGCGGCCCGCTTTGAAGTCGTGTTCCGCCGCGCCGATCTGCTGCGTGACGGCGGCGTATTTCGCTTGCAGCGCGCCGAGCTGCACGGACGCGGAGGTCCGGCCGCTCTGCACGGCGCGGCTCTGGAGGAGCAGCCGCGCCTGCGCCTCGCCGAGACGGCGGCGGGCGGCGACCACGTCCGGGTTGTCGTCGGCCAGGTCAATCCGCAGGGTCTCCAGGTCGGCGGAGGCGCGGCGGACCTGCGCGCGCGCTTCGGCCAGCAGGGGGTCCTCGGCGGGCAGGGCGGACAGGTCCGAGACCGGCCCGGCCGCCAGGCGCGAGGCTCCGGAGCGCTCGGCCTGGGCCGCCTGGATCTCCGCCGCGAGCTGGCCCCGGCTGATGTAGAGCTGCTGGAGGCTGCCGCCGCGCCCGGCGGCGTCCGCGCCCCCGGCGGCTTTGAGGGGAGTGCCGTCCCCCGCGTCCCCGACGGGGGCGGGTGCGGCTGAGGAGTCGGCACCCGCGCCGGCGGCGTCGGAGGCGGCGAGGTCAGTCAGACGCCCCACGGAGTCGTTGTAGGCGGTGCGCGCCTGGGAGAGCTGTCTGCCGGCCTGGCGCAGCAGGGCCGCTCCGCGGTCGCTGTTGCTCGTTTCCAGATAGCGGCCCAGGGAGTGGACGTAGGCGTCCGTCGCCTGCTTGGTGGCAGTCCGCACCCGCGCCTCCTGGGCTTTGGAGTCCGGGGCCAGCCGGGGCGGGCCGAGGAGGGTGACGCCGAGGTAGAGCAGGCCGTCGCTGCGGTCTTCCAGCGTGACCGACTTCTGGATGAGGTCCGTGGCGTCGTCCGCCGTGGGCAGGCCGTAGAGCTGCCGGATGCCGGCCTGGCGGGCGGCGGCGGCGGCGAATTTGCGGCTGCGGATGACGCCCAGGTAGGACTTGGTGCCCCCGCCGGCCAGGCCCGACAGCGCGGACAGCGCGCCCCCGGCCCCGCCCGACTCCTGCTGCATGGACAGCGAGGCGGTCGAGGTGAAGGCCGGCGGCACCAGCCGCAAGAGGGCCAGCAGCAGGGCGGCGGCCAGGAGCGGGCCGAGGACGGCCCCTGGCCTGGCCCGGCGGCGCAGGATCTCGCCCAGCAGGCCCCAGTCGAGGGCGGCCTCCGTGCCGGGTGCCGTGCCGTGGCCCGGCATCAGGTCGTGTCTCTGCTGTTCCTGCATCGGGTCTTGCATGCTCATGGACGTGTCTATAGCCCCAGCAGGACGGTGGCGAGGCGCAGCGTGATGGCCGCGCTCGTGACCGAGCGGAAGATGTCGTCCAGCCCGTTCGAATGGCCGTCGCTGAGTTTGGCCGCGACCACCTTGGTGGGCACCACGATGACGTCGCCGGGCCGCAGCGGGCCGGCCTTGTCGGCGGGGATCAGGCCGCCGCCGGTGTGGATGATGACGATCCGGTCGCGGGCGGCGTCGGGCGTGAAGCCCCCGGCGTTGGACACATAGTAGTCCACCCGCTCCCCGGCGTGGAACAGGACGGCGCGCGAGTTGATGACGGCCCCGAGTACCTGTACCGTGGTGGGCATGACCGGGACGGTGACGGTGTCGCCGTCCATCAGGGTGATGTCGTCCTCGCCGCCGGGCCGGTGCAGGGCGTCGGCGAGGTTGACGGCGACGTTGCCCGAGGGCGCGAGGTCGTCGGCCCCCAGGACGCGCGGCGCGGAGACCAGGTCGCGCCGGGCGAGCTGGGCGGCCAGCGGCGAGGCCACGGCCGCCCCGGCGGTGGGGGTGCCGGACGCGGGGAGCGGCCCGGCGGGCGCGGCGGCCCCGGTGGTGGCCTTGATGCGCTCGACGTCGGACTTCGCCTGCTCGCGCTGGTAGGCGCTCTGGTTGATCATGTCGCTCAGGCGGCTGATGATGCGCGTCAGCCCGCGCTGGCCCGCCGTCCCGATCAGGGAGGGGGTCCGGCTGAACTCGGCCCCCTCGGCATAGGCCTCGGGGCGCAGGCCGCCGGCCTCGCGGATGGCGTCGCTCAGGCGCATCCGGTCGCCCCGCAGGATGACCGGGCCGGGGCTGTTGACCGCGCCCCGGATCGTCACGATCTCGGCGCGGTCCTTGAAGCCGCCCGTGCCCTGGACGGTGACCACGTCGCCGTCGGCCAGCGCGACGTCGTCGCGCGGGTCCAGGGGGCGGCCCCGGTCGGGGACGAAGTTGACGACGGTGGTGGCGGCGTCCGCGCTGGGGTGCCGGGCGTGGGCGATGGAGACGCGCTTGCCGGCTCCGGGGAGCAGGCCGCCGGCCAGCTTGAACAGGTCGCCCAGGGTCATGCCCTCGCCGCGCGGGTAGTCGCCGGGCGTCACCACGGCCCCCTGGATGGAGACGACGGACTGCGCGGTCCACTGCGCCTCGCCGACGCGGTAGACGGCCAGCACGTCGTTGTCCTGGACGGCCGCGTCCTGGGCGGTGTCGCCTTGCAGGGCCGCGCCGAGCCGGACGAACTCGTAGGCGTAGGTGCCGTCGCCGCGCCGGTGGAGCAGGACGGCCCGGTCGAGCGAAGCCTCGGGCGTCGGGCCGCCCGCCAGCAGCAGCAGGTCGCGGACGCGCAGGTTGCCGCTGCGGTAGTAGACGCCGGGGCGCTGGACGGCCCCGCGCACCGTCACCTCGCGCTTGCCGGTCCAGGCCACTTCTTCGCGGGTGTAGACTTTGAGCCGGTCCCAGCGCTCCAGGGGGATGTTGGCGGCCGAGTCGCCCGCCAGCGCCTTGTCAATGTCCACGGGGATCAGGCTGAGGGTGTTGTCGGGGTTCCACCGGTACAGGTCGGCCCGTCCGGGGAAGGCTTCGGGGAGCGCGCCGCGCGCCCGGCCCAGCAGGTCGGCGACGCGCATCCCGCCGGCCAGCGCGTACTCGCCGGGCTGGTCCACGGCCCCCTCCACGGTGACGGAGTTGACCAGGGTGTCGCGGACGGAGAAGACGTCCACCGAGTCGCCGTCATACAAAGGGGTGGCGGCGATCTGCCTGTCGTCGTGCAGGTCCACGTCTTTGAGGACGCGGGCGAGGCCGGGCCGGACGGTGCTGACCTGGACGTGCTGGGCGGCGGCGGAGGGCTTGACGCCGCCCGCGAAGTGGAGGCCGTCGCGCAGGGTCTCGACCGCCGTCAGCTCGAACAGGGCCGGGCTGCCGACCTCGCCCTCGATGGCGACGCGCGCGAGGTGCGGCGGGATGTAGATCAGGTCGCCCGGCTGGAGCGGCAGGTCGCCGGCCTCGGCCCCGACGGTGACGAATTTGTAGACGTCCAGCAGGCCGACCAGCCGGCCCCGGCGGCGCACCTCGACATGGCGCAGGGACCCGGCCTCGGTCGGCCCGCCGGCCGCGTACAGCACGTTGAAGGCGGTCGCGACCGAGGGCACGACATAGGTGCCGGGCGAGAACGCCTGCCCGCCGACCGTGACGGAGATGGAGCGCAGCTCCTTCAGGGTGACCGAGACGTCCACGTTCCGGTACAGGTGGGCGAGCTGATGCCGCAGGGCGGCCTCGGCCTGCGTCAGTGTCAGGCCGCGCACGACCAGCCGCCGGCCCTGCTCCATCGTGAGCGACCCCTGCGCGTCCACCGTCGCGCGGAACTCGTGGGCGGGGTGGGTGGCCGACCAGTAGCGGACCGTCAGCGCGTCCCCCGGCGCGAGCTGATAGGAGGGCGGGATGGATGCGGTGAGTGTGGAGCCGATCTGCGTCAGCGGGTCCACGGCCCCCGCCAGCGCGTCGGCGTTCCCGTCCCGCCCGCCGTCAAGCCCGCCGGCCTCGGCCTGACCGTTTTCACTGGCCTGGCCGTTCCCGCCGGTCTGGTCACTGCCGCCCTGCGGGACGGCTCCATCCTCCGGGCCGCGCCGCGTCCGCCCTGACTGCTCCGGGCCGGCGGGGTCGGCGTCGGGCCGCACCGGCGGCGTCGCCTGGTTCCGGTCCGCCTGATACGGGGCGGGCGTGAAAGCCCCCTGTGCCGGGGCGTCCTGCCCCTGCGCGTCCGGCACGGTCGGCCCCGCTGCCTCGTCCTGGGCTGTCTGCCCCGCTTTGATTGGCCGCTCGGACCCGTCCCCGGATATCGGGGCTGGGCGGGCCGATGCGGTCCGGCCGTCCGTCCGGCCGTCCGTCCGGCCGTCCGTCCGGCTGTTGGTCCGGGGGGCCTCGGGACGGCCCGGCGCGTAGCGGGCACGGGCGGCGGCCCGGCGCGCTTCGATGATGCGGCGGGACGGCTCGAAGTAGTCATAAACGAAGAGGGGCAGTGCGGCCTTCCGCGCCGCCCGCGCGGCCTCGCTCCCGGCGGCGGGGGCGGGCGGGGCGGGGGCGGCGAGCCTGCGGGTTCCGTCCCAGTCGTAGTGCGGCAGCGCGGCCGTCCCGGATGGCCCCGTCATCTCCACCGGGTTACGGGGGGCTGGCGGCGTCCCCTGTTCCTGAGTCCGGCCCTGATCCTTGTCCTGGCCGGGCGCGACGCTAGGCTCCTGACCCCAGCCTGGGGCGGGGGCGGTCAGGGTCGCGCCGAGCAGCAGAAGCACGAGGGCGGCAGCGCCAAACGTCGGTGAGGTGCGGGGTGGGGTGCGGGATACGGCCATCATAGAGAAACAAGTCAGGAGACTGGTGCCTTCAGGCATCAGAGGAATGACTTCCTCTCTGCCGAAGGCTCCTGTTTCCTGTTCCTTTCATGTCAAGTAGTGACAGGTCAAGCCTTAGCGGGTAAAACACTTGTGCCTTGAAACTCACCGCACAAGTCAAACTCGTCGTGACGCCCGACCAGGCGGACGCCCTCCGAAAGACGATGGCCCAGGCCAACGCTTGCTGCAACCGTCTGTCCGCCTGGGCCTGGGAGAACCAGACGTTCGGCCAGTACGCCCTGCACAAAGCACGGTATGCGGTGGAGCGTGTGGCGTCCGGGTTGACTGCCCAAGTCGTCGTCCGCTGTAACGGCAAGGTCGCGGACGCCTACAAACTCGACAAGAAGACCCGACGCGCTTTCCGTCCCGACGGGGCCATCGCCTACGACGACCGCATCCTGGACCGCATCCTGCGCTGGTACGCCGCAAGAGGCGAAGTGTCCCTCTGGGCGGTCGGGGGCAGACTGAAACTGCCGTTCGTCTGCGGTGAGTACCAGCGCAGACTCCTCGCCTTCCAACAGGGCGAGAGTGACCTGGCCTTTCACGGCGGGAACTTCTACCTGCTCACGACCTGTAACCTGCCCGCTCGATTCTTCTGCCTCTGTCGTGGCCTCGACATGAACGCGGATGCGAACGCCGCAAGTAACATCGGGGTACGGGCGGCTGTAAGAGCGCCTATTGATGCACCCGCGATCGGGTAGCGTCAAGGCTGGCCCCTTTAGGGGTCATTTCCTTACTTCTCCTCGAAAACCTGGAACGCGGGCGCTCCCCCGAGCGCCCCTCCGACGGCTGCGGGCCTGTCTTATGACACAGCGCGTTGGCCGGCGGCTCCGGTGTATCATTCCATTGATGCTGTGGTTTTTACTAGGTTTTTTGTGGGCCGTGATTTTGTGGGGGGCTTGCCGGTCTGGGGAGGCACGCAAGACTTGACGGGCGGTTTTGCCTTGGGGTATACTGTGCGAGGTTGCGGCGGAGTAGCTCAGCTGGTTAGAGCGACGCACTCATAACGCGTAGGTCGTGGGTTCAAGTCCCTCCTCCGCTATCCAAAAACAGAGATGGAAAAGACAAAGGCTCAGGGCCGCTTTTATGCAGCCCTGGGCCTTTGTTGTGATGGGACTGATCCGGTCCCGATACGGCGTCTTCGCCATGGGTATAACCCGGCGCGTTGGTCGCGGCGCGTTGGTCGTGGTGCGTTGCGAACCCGGCCCTGAAGGGCCGGACGGACGTCGCGGCGAGGCGTCATGACTCCCGCCTCAACCCGCTTCAACCCGGCGTCGGCAGGGTGTCGTAGACCTGGACGCGGCTCCAATACTTGCCGCACTCGGCGATGAAGCGCAGATGGTCGGGGTGGTCCTGGTAGACGTCGTGCGCGGCGGCGTCTGCGAACTCGACCAGGAGTGCGACGCCGTAGGAGTTGTCCACGACCGCGCGCCCGGTGCCGGCGGGGGACCCGACGGTCAGCCGCAGGACGCCGGGGATGCCGGCCAGGTGGGCGGTGCAGCCCTCGGCCAGCCGGGCGGCGTCTTCGGGGCCGGCGTCCGGATGCAGCCAGAAGAATACGGTGTGGAAAAAGCCAGTCGTTTGCGGCATGGGTTTGAGCCTTTCTAAGAGGGTGCAGGAGCCTTAAGGCGGGACCAGAATGGCCGCGCCGCCGTCCGTCACCTTTTATGATACCCGGCAGAGCAAGGGCCGGGGGTGGTATACCACCCCCGGCCTGCTCTTGTTCCGCTTCGCTGTTTGCAATGCCATCACCGACAACGCACTCCTAATTATGGCGTCCGGCCGAGAAATCTATAGGCCGCCGTATTAATGTGAGGTTACGAACAAAATTCGGTGGGATGGCAGGAAGAGGAGGCCGCCGCGTGGAACCGACCGGCATGATGCCCCTGTCCCATCGCGCCGCCCTCGGCCTGCTGCTGTTTTTCCCCTTCCTGACGCCCCTGGCGGCCCGCGCCGACCCGCCGCCTGCCGTCCCGCCCCCGATCCCCGCGCCGGCAGTGGAGACTCCGGACACGCTAGGCGCGGTCTGGGTGCCGGCCGCGCCCGGCAACTTCCAGCCGTCTCAGCGTCCCTCGGCTGCGCTCCCGATAGACCGCATCGTCATCCACGACATCGAAGGCACGTCGGGCGAGGCGATCCGCTGGTTCCGCAACCCCCAAGCGCAGGTGTCCTCGCACTACGTCGTGGACGGCCACACCGGGCAGGTCACCCAGATGGTGCGCGAGCGCGACATCGCCTGGCACGCCGGGGACCACGTCACCAACTTCCGCTCCATCGGGATCGAACACGAGGGCTTCGCCTACCGGCCCGGCTTCTTCAACCCGCTCGAATACGAGGCGTCGGCCCACCTGGTCCGCGCCATCGCCCTGCGCTACGGCATCCCGCGCGACCGCACCCATATCATCGGGCACTTCGAAGTGCCGGACACGGCCCACCCCGGCCATTTCGGGGGGCGCAACGGCCACACCGACCCCGGCCCATACTGGGACTGGGACTACTTCATGGCCCTGGTCCGCGACGACGCGGCTTTGGCCCAGGGCGGTGTCCCCGCCGCGCCCATCATCCTGCATCCGGGCGAGGCGGTCCCGGCGTCGTTCGTCCTGTCCAACACGGGCGACGACGCCTGGCCCGCCGACCCCGACGCGGCCTCGGCCGCGGCCCTGCGGAGCGCGGGGCCGGTCTACCTGGGCCGGTGGGAGCCGGGCACGGGCGAGACGGTCTGGGGCGGCGGCAGCGCGTTCTCCGGGCCGGACTGGGTCAGCCCGCGCTTTGCCGCCTCGCCCGCCGGAGGCGACACCGCGCCGGGAACGTCGGGCCGGTTCGTCGTGATGCTCCACGCGCCGCCCGCCGTCTTCGGCCCGGTTTCCGAGACGTTCCGGCTGTACAAAGTGCCGCCCGCCCCGCGCCTGCCGGTCCCGTTCGGCCCGGTCCTGACCGTTTCGGCCCGCGTCGTGCCGTGGGAGGTCCGGGCCGACCCGCCCGCCGCGCCGCCTGGGTGGGCAGCGAAGACACTTCCAGGCGGTTCGCGGGCGCTCTGGCGCGGGAGCGCCGCGCCAAGCCCGGCATCGCCCCGCCCGGTGCAGTGGCAGGCCGTCCTGCCGGTGGCAGGCTCGTGGGACGTGTCCGTCCGCTGGCCGACGGGGCCGGGGCGGACCGACCGGGCCACTTATGCCGTTTCGGGCAAGACGTTCCGGGTGGACCAGCGCCGGGGCGGCGGGATGTGGCACAGCCTGGGCCGCTTCCGGTTCGGCGGCCTGCCGGCCGTCGCGGACGTCCGGCCCGGTGCGCCCGTCCCCGCCCCGCCGCCGGTCGTCGGGGCGGTCACCCTGCTGCCGGGGGGGATGTCGCCGGGCGTCCTGGTCGCCGGGGAGGTGCGCTTCGTCGGCCCGTACTGAGGGCGGGCCGACAGGATTAAACACGAAACCGATGGGGGAACATATCAGACTGAGGGAAGCCGTGAGCATAGAGGGCGGGGATACAGGGGATATGTTTCATAAGATTGACGCCGCCTCGACGGACATCGCGGAGGCCCCGCACCGCGCGGACGGACCGGACACGAAGGGCAACCGGGCGGCGACCGGGATCACGGGCCTGGACGACATCCTGGGCGGTGGCCTGCCGTGCAGCCGGCTGTACCTCGTCCAGGGCTACCCCGGCACCGGCAAGACCACGCTGGCGCTCCAGTTCCTGCGCGAAGGGCAGCAGGCGGGCGAGGCGGGCCTGTATATCACACTGGCCGAGAGCGCCGAGGAGCTGCGGGCCACGGCGGTCTCGCACGGCTGGGGGCCGGACGACATCGAGATCCACGAACACCTGCCGGCCACTCAGCTCACCCCCGAGGCGCAGCACACCCTGTTCCATTCCGACGAGGTGGACCTGTCCGAGACGGTCACCGCGCTGCTCCAGGTCATCGAGCGCGCCCAGCCCAAGCGCCTGGTCCTCGACTCGCTCTCCGAACTCCAGCTGCTGGCCGGGAACCCGTTGCGCTATCGTCGTGAGGTCCTCGCGCTCAAGGACTACTTCGCGCACCGCGACTGCACCGTCCTCCTGCTGGACGACCGGACCATGAAGGACGGGGACACGCAGCTCCAGAGCCTGTGCCACGGGGTCCTGCTCCTGGAAGGGAAGACGCCCGATTACGGGGCGGAGCGGCGGCGGCTGCGGGTCACCAAGCTGCGCGGGCTGCGGTTCCGGGGGGGCTGGCACGACTACGCCATCGAGACGGGGGGGCTTCAGGTCTACCCCCGGCTGATCGCCGCCGAGTACCGGGAGCAGTCCCTGACGGATCAGGCCGAGAGCGGCGTCCCCGCCCTGGACGCCATGTTCGAGGGCGGGCTGGACCGGGGGACGACGACGCTGCTGATGGGGCCTTCCGGGACCGGCAAGTCCAGCGTCGCCACCCGCTTCGCCGTCGCGGCGGCCGGCCGGGGCGAGCGCACGGCCATGTACATCTTCGACGAGCGCCCGGCCACCCTGTTCGCCCGCTCCCAGGGGCTGGGGATGGACCTGCAAGGGGCAGTCTCCTCGGGGCTTGTCTCGGTCCAGCCCGTTGACGTGGCCGAGCTGACGCCCGGCGAATTCGCCCAGGCCGTGCGGCACGGGGTCGAGAATGAGGGGGTGCGCCTGGTCATCATTGACAGCCTGGCGGGGTACACGCACGCGATGCCCGAGACCCACTCCCTGCTGCTGCACCTGCACGAGCTCCTGACCTACCTGGGCCAGAAGGGGGTCACGACGCTGCTGGCGATCACGCAGCACGGCATGCTGGGGGCCGCAGTGACGGGCGACGTGGACGTCAGCTACCTCGCGGACAACGTGCTGCTGTTCCGGTATTACGAGTTCGGCGGCGAGGTCTGCAAGGCGGTTTCCGTCTTCAAGCGCCGGGCGGGGCCGCACGAGTACGCGATCCGCGGCCTGGCCCTGGGCGGCGCGGAGGGCATCAGCGTCGGGGAGCCTTTGACGGCCTTCCGGGGCGTCCTGACCGGCGTTCCCGTCTACGACAAGGCGCTGCCGACGGGCATGGACGAGGGACGCTTCGGTGAAAATTGATGTCCCGGCCCTGGACGGCGGGGACGCTCTGCGGAAGCGCGTCCTGATCCTCGCACCGACCGGACGCGACGCCGCGCTGGCCTGCGAGGCTTTGGCGGGGGCGGGCCTCAGCGCCGAGGCCTGCGCCGACATGGGTGCCCTCTGCCGGGAGGTGGCGGCGGGGGCGGGGGCCGCCCTGATCGCGACCGAGGCGCTGACTCCGGAGTCCATGCTCCTGCTCCGGGCGACGCTGGGCCTCCAGCCGCCCTGGTCGGACCTGCCGGTCATCATCCTGACGTCGGGCGGCCGGGAGCCGTCGGGCAAGGGGCGTCTGGCCCAGGCGCTGGACGCCCTGGGCAACACGACCCTGCTGGAACGGCCCCTGCGGGTGGCGACGCTGGTCCATGCCGCCCAGGCCGCGCTGGGGGCGCGGCGGCGGCAGTACGAGGTGCAAGGCCACCTGGAAGAACACGTCCGGCTGGAGGCCGAGCTGCAAGCCGAATACCGCAAGCAGCGCGTCTTCCTGCGCGACGTGCTGGCGAGCGTCACCGGGGGCCGCCTGAACCTGTGCGACTCGCGGGCCGACCTGCCCGCCCCGCTGCCCGCCGTGGGCAACTCTATCTCCCTGTCCCGGACGCAGGGCTTGTACGCGCTGCGCCAGGCGGCCAAGCGGGCCGCGCTGGCTTCGGGCTTCGCGGACGAGCGCTGGCAGGACCTGGTCACGGCGGTCAGCGAGGCGGCCATGAACGCCGCCGTCCACGCCGGGGGCGGGGAGGGCCGCGTCTGCGTGGGCGAAACGGGAACCGTGCAGGTCTGGGTGCGCGACCACGGCCGGGGCATTGACGTGGAGAACCTGCCCCGTGCGGCCCTCGCCAAAGGCTACACCACGGCCGGCAGCCTGGGCCACGGCATGAAGATGATGCTGGAAAGCACGGACCGCCTGTGGCTCCTGACCAGCCCCGAGGGCACCACGGTCGTCATGGAGCAGGACCGCCTGCCCCCCGCGCCGACGTGGTACTGAGGCGGGGTGTTCCGGTTGGGTGATCGTGGCCCGGTCTGGGGTGTCCCGTCCCGGCGCGATCGTCCCGGCCCTGAAGGGCCGGTCTAAGGTTTTATTGGGGTATTCCCGGCTCCGCCGGTGGGCCGCCCGCTTCGGGGCTTCGGACAACATCATCCTGCGTATTGTAGGGGCGCTGCTCGCCGCGCCCTCTTCTCCGCGCGCCTTCTTCTCCATCCGTGTGGACCGGCGGTTTAACGCCGGGACTGTCAGAACCGCAGGAACATGAGGTTCGGCGTGGCCGTCGAGCCGCCCGCTAGCTCCACCCCGAAGGCGTTGCTCCCGAAAATCTCCATCTTGTTCCTGACATACAGCAGCAGCAGATGGCCAAACTTGTCGAACGTCCCGGCGGCAGCACCGGGATAGCCCCACGACATCGTTGCGACGTTCGAGCGGGAACTGGTGTTCGTGGAATGGAATGCCAGCCGCCCCGTGTTGTTGGTGACGTTGACGGGCGTACTCCACGGGCCGCCGCTGCTCATCGAGACGTACAGCTCCTCGTCTGTCTTCTTGCCGGTGTCGTTCATGTGCATGATCGCCACCATCCGGCCTGCGGGACCCTGGAACGCCTCCATGCCGAGCAGCTTGCCGCCCGTTCCTTTCACGGCGCGGATGGTCTTCGGCTCAGAATCGCTGCCCACCGTGTAGTCGCGGACGTTCGGCTGCTCGCCGCGCGGATACAGCGTGATGATGTGTTTCCGACCCTCGGCATCCACCAGCAGGGTGGGGGGATAGGACCAGTATTCAAAGACGGAACCCGGCAGATCAACCCCAGGCGTCTGCCCGCCGTTCTCAATCAGCCGGAAATGGTTCCCCTCCCCGCCGCGCGCGGGTGCGACGAGGCTGACGAAGTGCGGCTGCCCCGATGCGTCCACATACCCATTGAGCATGTCCAGTCCGTCGCAGACGGGTCCCATCTGGTTCGAGGTCACAGGGGGAAGGTAGACCTGACGCGGCGGGGTGGGCGTGGTGCCGTCCAGAGTCGCCTCCATCACCATGCCGATGCCAACATCCGCCGAGTTCTGGGTCGGCGAGAACTTCACTTCGGGGTGCAGGATGGCCGGGTCCTCGTTCCAGAAAACGTGAACCGCCCCGGCGGGATCGGTCGCGACGAAATAGGAGGCCGAGCCGATCATCTGGTTCGTGTTGGTCGCCATCTGGTGGATGGGGATCGCCCTGCCGCTCCACTGCCCGCCGCTGAGGACGCGGTACACGAGGTTGTTGGAGCCGCTGGACGCATGCGGGACGATGTCGGCGGGATTATACTGGGCCGAGCCGACGCGCCAGATGACGTAGACCCGTCCCGCGCGGTCGGCGGCGACCTGACAGCTCCCGACTTTCAGGTCGGGCATGACTTCGGAGAGGTTTTTGGCCTCGCTCCACGTCCTGCCCCCGTCCGAACTCGACCGGTGGTAGATGTCACATTCGATGCCGCGCGCCTGCTGCTCGAAGAACGCGACATGGATGACTCCGTCCGGCGCGACGACGATGGACGGACTCTGGATGTTGGTGTCGTGCTTTGAGATCTTGACCCCGTCAATGGGGACGCCGCCCGCCGAGGCGACCGCCAGGCCGCCGTATTTGTTGGCGTGGACGAGGGCCGACCTGTCGAGCGGCGGGGGCGGCGTGCCCGGCGGGGGCGGCGTGCCCGCCGGTGCCGCCGATGCCGGGGCGGGCTGGTTCTGGGCCGCCGTCCCCGGCGCTGCTGGGGCGTCGGCCGGCGCGGCGGGTGGCGTCTTCAGGCCTGCCAGCAGGGCGTTTGCATAGTTCTCGTACATGGACGCCGACTTCTTCAGGGCCTCCGCCTGCTCCGCCGACTGCCCCTTCGCCCCGAACGCCTTGGCGGCCCGGCCGTACACCTGCGCGGCCTGCTGCCACTGCTTGTCGGTCTCCAGCGCAGCGGCCTGATGCATCAGAGTCGCCGGGTCGGTGGAAGCCGCTGGGGCCGCCGACGCCGCAGCCGGACTTAGAATTTGCAGTGCCAATAGCGGCACCGGACACAACACGAAGTGGCTCAACACGACCGCCCCGAGCCGGGCGACCGTTGCCGCCGACCGTTGCCTGCTTGCCCCCATATTTTCCGTCCTCCTGAGACTCCCCTATGGGTCGTCTCCCTGCACACCCATTAGCCACCTGCCACTAAGTCTCCTCCTTCGGCACCCGCCGCACACCGATGGGACTTTCTACGCCTCGACTAGCTCGACGAATTTGGCGGGGAGGACAACGGGCTTGCCGCGCGTGAACTGGATCTCGAGGCGGGGGCTGAGGCGGTCGCCCCGGACGGCGAGGATGACGCCGACGCCGTGCTGGGGGTGGTGGACGCGGCCCCCGACGTGGACGCCGCCGGGGCGGAAGGCGGTGCGTCCCGGCGCGGGGGCGGCTTCGGGGGGCTTGGGGGCGTGGTCGGCGAGGTCCGGGAAGGCGTCCGGGTCGGGCGGCGGGGCGGGCAGGAGGGCGGCCCAGGCCGTCCGGTGCGCCTCGGTCAGTCCCAGGGGCGCGGAGAGGTTCTGGCGGGCGGCGGCATCAAGGAGGGCGTGGAGGCGGGCGGCGGCGGCCTGGGCCTGGGCGGGCGCGATGTCCCACCAGGTCCCGAAATAGCGTTCCAGGCCCAGCGCGGACGTGTGGCGGGCGAGGGCCAGGACGTCGGCGGTCTGCCACGAGGCGGGGTCGCGGGCGACCAGGGTTTTGACCTGACGGACGGCGTCCAGGGTGCCGCGCCAGTCGGCCTCGGCCAAAAACTGCGAGGGCGGTTCGGTGCGGACCATGTGCAGGTGCAGCCGCGACTGGGTGCGGGTGAGGGCGACGTAGAACAAGCGCCGCTCCTCCTCGACCTCGTCCGGGCCGCCGTAGGGGAAGATGCCCTGGTTGCAGTCGGGGACGAAGACGATTGGCCACTGGAGTCCTTTGGCCCGGAAGACGGTCAGCAGCGAGACGGAGTCCGCCGCCGACGTCCGGCCCTGGCCGACGCCCCGCGCGGCCAGGTCGTCCAGGTGGGCGAGCAGGGCGGCGGGGGTGCTTAGGCCCTGGGCGTAGCGCAGGAATGCCTCGACATTGGCCGCGCGGGCGGCCCCCGTCTCGGGGAAGCCGCTCGACCGGCGCAGATAGTCGGTGTAGCCGATCTTGCGGTCCAGCAGTGTCAGGGCGGCCCCGGCGGGCAGGGTGTCCAATGCGCCCGCCAGCCATGTCAGTGTCTCGGCCAGGTCCAGCAGGCGCGACCCCAGGTGGTCGGAGGCGGATTTGGCGGCCTCGGCCAAGGCCCCAGCCAGTGTCCCGCCGCGCCGGACGGTCTGGGCGATTGCCTCGGCGGCGACGCGCGAGAAATAGCGGGTGGGCTTGTTGGCGATCCGGTGCCAGCGCGTCTCCCAGTCCTGGGGCGTGTCCCCGCGCTCCATCTGGGCCAGCCGCAGATAGTCCAGCAGGGTCAGGACCTCGGGGCGGGCGTAGAACGGGCTGCTGCCGACGACCCGGTAGGGCAGGCCCGCCTCCAGAAACGCCTGCTCCAAGTACGGCGTCTGGGCGTACAGCCGGACCAGGACGGCGACCTCAGCGGCCCGGTGTCCCGCCTCTAAAGCCTCCCGGACCAGGGCGGCGACGTGCCGGCCCTGCTTCTCCGGCGAGTCCTCGGTGTGGACCTGCAAGTCGCCGTCGAAGCCGCGCGTCAGCGACAGGCGCTTCGGCTCGCGCTTCCGGTTGCGCTCGATGACGCGGTTCGCCAGGGCGAGCGGGGCGGCGTGGGAGCGGAAGTTGTCGCGGATGAAGTAGCGGGCGGCGTTGTAGCGCCCGGCGAACGACAGGATCAGGCTGGGGTCGGCCCCGCGCCACTCGTAGATGGTCTGGTCGTCGTCCCCGATCCCCATGTAGTTCCGGTCCGGGCCGGTCAGCAGATCTAAAATCTCGGACTGGACGCGGTTCACGTCCTGGAACTCGTCCACCAGCACGCACCGGAACCGACGTCTTGCTTCGGCCAGCACGTCCGGGAAGCGGTGCAGGCACTCCCACCCCGACAGCAGCATGTCGTCGAAGGTCAGGACGCGCTCCTGGGCGCGGACCCGCTCGTACAGCCCGTACAGGTCCCGATACCAGGGGAAGCCGGGCGGCGCGGGCGCCTGGGCGGCGAGGGCGCGGGCGGTCGGGGGCAGGCCCGCGCCCTCCAGGTCGGCGTACCAGAGGTTCGCCTTCATGACGCCGACATAGGTGAGGAAGTCGGGCCGGTCCAGCTCATCGAGTTCGGGCGCGTAGGCGACCTTCTCCCGCCAGGCGCGGGACAGAACGCGGCCCAGAAGCTGCGAGTCGGAGCTGTCCTCCTCGGACGACAGGCCGAGTTCCGGCAGGTGCCCGGCCCGCTGCGCCAGCCGGAGCAGGCCCCAGCCGACCGCGTGCAATGTCTGCACCTGGACGGGGGCGCAGTGCGGCCAGCGGGCGAGGGCGGCCTTGATGTCCGAGACGGAGGCTTTGCTGAAAGAAGTGGCGAGGATGGACCGGGCGGGGAAGACGCCTTCGCGCACCAGCCGCTCGATGCGGTGCGTCATAGCGGTGGTCTTGCCCGCGCCGGCCACGGCGAAGACGAGGGCCGGCCCGCCGTCGTGGGCCACGATGGCGCGCTGCTCGTCGGTGAGCGGGGTGTCAGTGGGCGGAGTGTCGGTGGGGAAAGGGGTCACGAGGACATTATACTGGCAAACCGCGTCCCGGCGCAAGGGAACCGGTGCGGGAGGGCAGGCACGAGGCGAACCCGGCCCTGAAGGGCCGGGTCCTTCACGGCCAGGTCCTTCACGGCCGGGAACGCGCGTGCCAGGCGGGACTTCAGTCCCCCATCCCCGACCCCGACGCGCCGGTCGGAGAGCCGCCGACCGTGCCGGTGCTGGGGACGGGCGTCCCGGACAGGCCGCCGGTGGGCGCGTCGCCCGACTCGGGGGCGTCCGCCGTGCCGGCCGCGTTCTCGGTGTTCGGCATGGCCGACTGCGGCCCGCCGACCGCGCCCGCCGACTCTTCCAGCGAGTCGCCGCTGTTTGCGCCCGCGTCGTCCAGGCTGCCCGTGTCGCCGAGGCTGCCGGTGCCGCCCATCAGGACCTCAGCGCTGGGGACGGCCACGCCGCCGTTCGTCGGGCCGCCGCCGGTCGCGCCCGGCCCCGTCGCGGCGGGGCGGCTGCCGCCGGTCGCGGCCACTTCCGCTGCCTTGTCTGCCATCGTCGTCTTTCCTCTCTTGCTGCCGTCTCTTTACGCTTCCCCGACGCCGGTGCGCGTGCTGCCGTCGGTGTTGGGCGCGTCCACGCCGCCCGCGTCGGCGACGCCGGGGTCCATCTCCTCGCCGGTTTCGTCGGGGTCATAAGCGTCCGCCGTAAGCTGGTCCCCGGCGGGGATGCTGTCCGCCGTCGGGCTGGGTCCCACCTGGCCGGTCGGGTTCGGGTCGCCGGGCATCGGCATGTCGGCGTCGCTGATGCCCTGCGGGGCGTCGGCCAGCTCGCGCACCAGGCGCTCTTTCAGGTCTTCGGTATAGTCTTCGCTCACGGTAGGTCCTTTCGGGTGTCTCTGCGAGAGGTATACCCACAATCCTCCCGCCGCTTCCTCTAGGCTTGCCCCCATAACGTCCGGCTGCACTTCGTTGGGGCCAGACACCTGGCAGTCGCCTACTATCCAAGCGCCGCGCCAGGTAAGTGTCTAAGGCCATGTCCCGCTAATCAAAGCCGTCCGAGGCATCCATGTCCGAGTCTTCCCAATCAGGCAGGTCAGTTAGGCGGGCCTGTTAGAGCTAAAGAGGCGGATTCTCGTGGGGGTAATGTGCGGGGTCAGTACGATGCCCGCTATTTATCCGCGTGGCGGGTGAAAACGGGTGGTGGATTAGAAATTTCCAGAGTGCGGACGTAATCTGGCGTTCAAAGTGAAGGCAATCAAGGAGTTCTAATCGATGTCTGTGATATCCCTCTCCTGATAAACGACAAAGATCGGATACTCTGTTACCGCTTTCCATTCGGCATCTTCCTTTGCCTCCCGGAGCGACAGCCTAACCATGTGTTCTCCTTCACCCTTAGTAGGAAAGGAGCGACCGTTGACGCTGATACGCCCACTGCGTAACTTCATTTCGAGTGAGTGGAAGGCTCCCCCCATTTCCTCCCCATCGGGAGATATGACGATTACGCTCTGCTCGAAGCTTTTTCCTTCATCTTCCGGCAATTTCCACCACACGGCCACCGCAGACCAGCGAACATCAACGCTCATTTCGCCCGGCTTGCTTTCGCCAAGTGGATAATAGCCAGCGACCCCTTCCAGCAAGGACACGAGCGTCAAATTGCCGTCGGAATTGTCCTCAATCACACGGGAACACACCGCAAACAGCATGAGGTGGGGCATGGTTAAACTCCCAAGAATTCGCGTGTACTCAAGCCATTGGGCGGCATGGCACCATAATCCGGCCTTTTCGTCTCGAACTGGTACTGCATAGTTTCCCTCGGGATATTGGGGTGGGGCGCGAATGATGACCCCGCCCCCCGGCGCATGGCTCTGCGGGGAAATGTCTTTTGGATTAGAGGAGGGGCAGCCACCTGTGGCAACTGAATCCCATGTTTTTTCAGAGCCTGATTGATCCTCTTCCGGTGGAGAGGCCAGTCACTATTCAGCGAGACTCGATAACCCCCCTCTGCGAACCCAGCCAGTATTTCGTTCCGCATCGCAATCATCGCTTTGGATGACTGTTCAGGCAGAACGTGCGAAAGCATGCCCTCAACGGCCCACACCACGGGCGGGTCATGGTAGAGCCAGCTGTCGTAATCATCCAGCAAGGAGTTCTTACCAGTTGTTCGTTTCCATTCGAAGACACGCGGCTCTGACCAACCAAGGGTATTGAGAAAAAAGACCTTCCAACTGTTAAGGTAGTAATATTTTTGGGCATCGTGGTTCGTCATCGCTCAATCCTTTTCCTCATGCGTCAACATGACAATCTCGTGGACGTCCAAAGCGCGGGTTCCAGCGCCTTCAAACTTATATTGAAGCGGGAAGTGCGGGAGTACATCTTGACCATTGTTCCTCAGAAGTGGCCCACAAACCACTCCGTACCCAGTCTCTCCCATACGCGCATATTTTTTGTAGACGGCTGTGGCTTCTTCAGGATTAAGGATGGTCTGCCTCAACCCGTCGTAAACCCCCCGTTCGATCTTGACGTAAACAAGGCAGGCGGTTCCGCCACGCTGCTGGGCCTTGTTCTCCGCACGCTGTATCGCTTTCTGTTTCCCCCTCTCACCATCATCTACGCAGAGCCTAAAAGTATAAAATCCTCTGCCGAAGTCTCCCTGCCCAATGTCCTCAATCGTGTCGAAATCCGTCGGGGCAGAAGTCGCAGTTCCATGGATGAAGTAAAGCCAGTCATCATCGCAATCATCAAATCCGTGTTGAGCTGACTTTGCTTGTTCGATTATTCTGTTCCCCGGACTGCGCTCTAGGAGCATAGTACCATCTAAGATGTAGCATGTCAATCATCCTGCGATGTGGTGATGGGCACGCTCCTCAGATCGTCACCCATGCCTCGGAGGCGTTTAGACGGGCCTATCGAAGAAAGGGGGGCAGGCCTTGAAGACCCACCCCCCAACTCTTCGTGCCACCTAAGAACTAGGGCTTGACTAGAACTTGACCTGGATCTCGCCGGTGAACAGGCCGTAGACCGGCGGCTTCGCGGTGCCGGGCGCGTGTGCCACCAGGTCCGCCCGCTCGTACCACGCCCGCAGCCGGGTGGCTTTGTCCAGGTTGTACAGCACGCCGTACCCGACGTTCTCGTCCGTATAGGTCCGGTTGCCGCCGGGGTTGAAGGCGTTCGCCTTCCCCTCGCCGCGCCGCAGGACGTCGTACTGGCCCGCCAGGGTCAGCGGGTGCGTCCCCGTCTGGCCGAAGGTGAAGCCGCCCACCACATAGTAGCCGTCCACATGGTTGTCTTTGGCATACACCGTCGAGGTCGCAAGGGCCGTCGGCGTCGCGAAGTAAGATCGCTGCTCGTACAGCCCCCCCACATACTCGGCACTCACGAACGGACCTGACGGCAGCACGATCTGCGCGTCCGCCCCGTACAACTCCTTCTTCCGCCCGGTGTAGTTCGGCCCCGTCCCGGCGAACGCGCCCCCGGCGATGTTGGCCGGGATGCCGCTCGTGTTGATCTGGCCGTAGTAGTAGGACCCGCCCACCGATACCACCTTGTTGGGCGTCTGGTACGCCACCCGGTAGATCTGGTCCTTGAAGGCGTCCGTGTCGTCGCTGGTCCGGCCCGTGCCGTTGATCAGGGCGGCGGTCAGCTTGATCCCCGCCGGCAGGAAGACGAGCTGCTGGGGCGTGTTGTAGGAGAGCTGGATGCCCTTGTCGTAGTCCTGCGTCGCGAACAGCCCCGCCCCGCTCTCCGAGAACGCCAGGGGACGCTCCGGGCTGACCGAGTTCGCCATCGAGCCGGGCAGGATGTACCCGAACGGCGTGGCGAACAGCCCCGCCGTCGCCGTCAGGTTCTTGGCCGCGTTGCCGTTGCCCAGGGTGTACGCGACGTACCCCTCGCGTACCGTCACCTGCTGGTTGGCGTTCGCCCCGCTCGTCACCGCGCCGGACGTGTCCACCTGGATCGCGTACTTGGTGTTGCCGGTCACCGCCCCCGAGAACTTCAGCCGCGCGCGCCGCACGTCGAACGTGCTGGGGCTGCTGCCCGAGAGGTAGTTGCCGTTGTAGGCGCCCGCGCCGCCGGCCACGCCTTGCGGGAACCGCGCCAGAGCGCCCTGGCCCGCCGAGGCGGCCTGGTAGCGCGCCTGGACGTAGCCGGAGATCTGGAACTTGCGGTCCGTCCCTACGCCGTAGGAGTTGTCTGCGGTCGCCTGCGCCTTGTTGGCGAGCGCCTTGGCGTCCAGGACGTCCGCCCGCAGGGCATCTATGTTGTCCTGGGCCGTCTTCAGGTTGGTCTGGATGGTGTCAAGCTCGGGCCGGAAGCGGTCCACGAGCGCCTGGATGCGGTTGAGGTCGTCCTGGGTGACGGTGCCCACGGGGGGCGTCCCGGCGGGGGCGGGAGGAGCGCCGGGCTGCTGGGCGGCGACCAGGTCGGCGACGGTGCGGAGGGCGCGGTCGAGGGCGATGGCGAACTCGTAGCGGGTCATGGGCCGCTTGCCGCCGAAGGTGCCGTCGGGGTAGCCGATGATGATGCCCTTCTTGGCGAGGTCCTGGACGGCTTCGTAGGCCCAGTGGTTGGTGGGGGTGTCCAGGAAGGGCGCGGCCTGCGCCTGCGCGGGGGGGGCCATGCCTGCGGCCAGCCCGCTGCCGATCAGCAGGGCGACCGTGGGGATCAGGACCCCGGCGGTACGGCCTTTGTTACGGAATGATGTCATGCGATGTCTCCTTATTCGATGCTCTACTCGATGCTGTGCCACTCGGTGAATATGAAAAGCGTTCGGACGTACTAAAGCCCATTATACAACAAGTTCCCGTATTTGCGTAGCGTTTTCTGTAGTTTTGCCGGTAAATAATATAGGTGAATAGTATGGACAGATGACACGGGATGCGCTGCGAAATGCTGAGAAGGACGGCGACGGTGCCGGGGGAACACTAGAATACCTGGCTTCTGTTGCCGGATTGTTTCGGGGGTGGGGGCTTCCTTCCGGTTACTCCCCGCGCGCCCGCAGCCCAAGCGCCGAGCCGAGCAGGACGCCCAGGCCCGCCCGCCGTGCGCCGGGGTCGGGTGCGCCGTGGAGGGCGAGGGCCAGGGCGATGACGCAGTCGTCGTGGCCCGCGCCCCGCGCGGCCATCGTCAGGCGGCCCGGCCCGCCCGCCCCGTACTCGAAGTTCCGCAGCTCGTGGACGAGGGCGGGGAGGGGCGGGAAGAGGAGCGTCCGGGCGGATAGGGCGACGTTCAGCCCGTCAATGAGGGTCTGCTTGCTTTCCGCGCTGAACAGGAACCGCTCCACGAGCGGGCGCGAAACGCCCTCCCCCGACTGCGCCCGGATCTCCCGGTCCAGCATGTCGGCGATCGGGTCGCCGAGGCTGCTGCCGTCGGCGAGGACCCGCCGGGGCCGAAACCTGACGATGATCCGGGCGGCGTCGGCGGCCTGCGTGTTCCAGCCGGTCGCCCGCCAGCGGCTCAGGTGGACCAGCCGGAACGGGTGATGCTCGGCGTCCAGCACGGCGACGACGGTGTAGTCCCATTTGCGGCCCCAGTCTATGCCGGCGACGTAATAGCGGCCCGGCTCGGGGACGGATTCGGCCGCCGTGCGCCCCCGGTCCAGCAGGACATCGGGCAGGTCGGCGGTGGCGGCTTCGATGTCCTCCTCGCGGAAGACCATGCCGAAGTCATCAATGAACTTCGCCTCGAACTCCTGCGCGTACAGCAGCTCGCCCATCTCATCCCGCTGCGACTGCAGCCACGCCCGGTCCAGGTGCCCGTTGTCCGCCGTCGGGCACTGGAAGGCCTGGTAGGAGACGCCGTCACCGTCCGCGTCGGCCCCGCGCCCCGCGTCGCCCAGGGCATACAGCCGGTAAAAGGCCGAGCGGCGGCCACTCGGGGAGGAGGCCAGCAGGAACTCGCCGCCCTTGTCGGCCAGCATCGGCGGCAGGACCTCGCACAGCACGCGGTCCGGCACATACGCCGCCTCGTCCACGATGACCCGGTGTGCCCACAGCCCCCGCAGGTTGCGCCCGTCCCGCCCCGCCGTCCGGCACAACACCTCGGAGGCGGCCAGTTCACCCGGCCCTGTGATGGTCAGTGTCAGGTGCGGGGCGGCGCGGACGGCCACTGTCCGGCCCCGCCCGTCGGGGTCCCCCGAGGCGAAGGCCGTTTCCAGCCGGTCCCGCACCGCCTGGCCCAGAATCCGCGCCTGGGCCTCCGTGGGCGCGACGAGGAGCTGCCGGCAGGGCGGCTCCGCCAGGGCCAGCGTCGCGATGTCCACGCTCAGGCACTCCGTCTTCCCCCAGCGCCGCCCGCAGGCCGCCACCCGCACCGAAGCGCCCGCGCAGAACATTTCCCGCTGCGCCCGATGGGGACGCCACCCCCACACCCTCTCCGCCATCATCAGCCGCTCTAATGCGCTCCGTTCGCGCTCCTTTTCTGTTCGCCACACGGGATGCCCGCTTTCCACCCTCCATGATTACAGTATACCATAATAACAGCAGGCGGTGAATCGAGACTGAAAAATCCCCCGCCACTGAGCGCGGGGGTCCTGCTCCGATCTAGGCTTCTTGCCGCGATCACTGTGGCACATCATCAAGTGGGGGGAAGGGCCGCGTGGATGAGGCCGTGGAGGAGTGCGAGCGGGCGGAGTAGCGCGAGCGGGCAGGTGGGGGACGAGAGGGGGCGAGTGATTGAAATCGCTCGCTGGAAGGTGCTGCGCGCCGGGCGTCCAGGGGACGCGCAGACAGAGGAATGATGGGAACACCCAAACGCCAGCCCCGCGCATCAATTTGCCTCTGTCGCCTTTTGCATCCCCTCCTCTCGTATCCCGGAATGCCCGGCGCGCAGAGGCCGAGCGTCAGCAGGACCAAGCCATGTTTTATTCTCATGTCAAACTCCGCTCATGGGTGCGGCAGCGTACTCACGTCGGCTGCTTAAAGGGATTATAAGATGGGTGTGCAATGTTGTCAAGTGGCGGCACAAACGACTTCCACCCGCCTGTCGGTGTCCGTGCCTGCGCCGCCCCATCGCGCCAGCGGCGAAAGCATGGTAGAATACACTATCATCGCCCGCCGCCGTGTCCCGTGCCGCTGCGGAAAGGAGGGACTATGCCTGCCACTGACGATCATTCCCATAGCCTCTCGCCCAACCCGAATTGTCTGCCGGATGCCCCCCCGCCCGCCCCCGGCGGCATGGCGGCCATCCTGGAGCGGGTCAGCGACGGCTTCCTCGCCCTCGACGCGGGCTGGCGCATCACCTACATCAACGAAAAGGCGGCGCAGGTGTTCGGGCGGCGGCGCGCGGAGCTGTTCGGCAGGGCGGTCTGGGAGGAGTTCCCGGAGGGAGTCGGGACCGAGATCTACGACGCCTATCACGAGGCGGCGCGGACCCAGCGGCCGCTCCAGATCGAATCTTTCTCCGCCGTCCACGGCCGCTGGTTCGAGTGCCGGGTCTATCCCGCGCCCGACGGCCTTTCGGTCTTCTTCCAGGACGTGACCGAACTCCGCGAGACCCGGCGGCTGCTGGAGGAGAACGAGCAGCGCTACCGTTCGCTCTTCGAGCAGAATGCGGACGCCGTGTTCTCGTTCGACCTGGAGGGGCGGTTCGTGGACGCGAACCCCGCCTGCGAGACGGTCTCCGGGTACAGCCCGGCGGAGCTGCGCGGCACCCCTTTCCTGCCGCTCGTGGTCCCCGAGGACCGGGAGCGGACGCACGCGCTGTTCCTGAAGGTCGTGCGGGGGGCGTCGGAGCATGAGGAGATCGCCATCCGGCACAAGGGCGGCCGGCGCGTCGAGGTCAGCATCGCCAAGCTGCCCATCGTCGTAAACGGCGCGGTCGTCGGCGTCTACGGTATCGCTAAGGACGTCACCGCCCGGAACCGGGATGAGGCCGCCCTGCGCGAGAGCGAGATCTGGCTGCGCGCGGTCGCCGAGGCCGGCCCCGTCCCCATGACGATCACGCGGTGGTCGGACGGCATGGTCATCTACGCCAACCGGCACGTCCGCGCCCTGTTCGGGGTGCCGCCGGACCAGGAGGTCGTCGGCCGCTCCACCGCCCAGTTCTTCCTCTCGGCGGCGGACCGCGAGAGGCTGGTCGGGACGCTCACCGAGCATGGCCACGTCGAGGACTGGGAGTGCCGGGTGCGCCGCGCGGACGGCACGCCGTTCTGGGTCAGCGGCGCGTTCCAGCGCATGGTCTACCAGGGGGAGGAGGCCGTCTTCTCCGTCTACCACGATGTCAGCGCGCAGAAGCGGCTGCTGGACGAGGCGCGGGCGGAGGCCGAGCAGGACCCGCTGACCGGGCTGCTGAACCACCGCGCGTTCCACCGGCGTTTGGAGGAGGAGGCCGAGCGGGCGTGTCAGGAGGGCACGGCGCTCGGGATCGCCGTCCTGGACCTGGACAACTTCAAGTTCTTCAACGACACCTACGGCCACGCGGTGGGCGACGAGGTGCTGCGCCGGGTCGCCGCCGTCCTGCGGGCCTCCTGCCGGGCTGGTGATGTCCTGGCGCGCTTCGGCGGCGATGAGTTCGCCCTGCTGCTGCCCGATGTCGGCCCGGAGGCCACGGCGGAGGGGGTGCTGGCGGCTCTGACGGCCGGCCTCGCGGATGTCCATTACCGGCCCGGCGGTGCGGACGCCGCCATCCCCATCGGGCTGTCGGCGGGCGTCGCCCTGTTCCCCGCCGAGGCCCCGACCCGGCTCGCCGTCATGCAGATCGCCGACGAGCGCCTGCTGCGCGCCAAGAGCGGCGCGGGGGCGGGCGCCGGGGCCGAGCGGGTGCGCGGCGCGCTGCGCGACTCGGTCGCGGGCTTTTCCATGCTGGACGCCCTGGTGACGGCGGTGGACGCCAAGGACCGCTACACCCGCCGCCACTCCGAGGACGTGATGGCCCACGGCCTGGAGATCGCCGCCCGCCTGGGGCTGTCCGAGGCCGACCGGCACACCCTGGCCGTGGCCGCCCTGCTGCACGACGTTGGCAAGATCGGCGTCCCCGACCAGATCCTCCGCAAGCCGGGGCGGCTGACGGCCGAGGAGTTCGAGGCGGTCAAACTGCACCCGACGCTGGGCGCGGCCATCGTCGCCGCCGTGCCCGGCCTCGCCGCCGTCCTGGACTCGGTGCGCCACCACCACGAGCGGTGGGACGGCATGGGCTACCCCGACGGCCTGCGCGCCGAGCAGACCCCGCCGTTCGCCCGACTGCTTGCCGTCGCCGACGCCTACTCGGCCATGACCTCCGACCGCCCCTACCGCAAAGGCCTAACGGCGCAGGAAGCCCGGCGGCGGCTGGCTGAAGGCGCGGGGACGCAGTGGGACCCGGCCTGCGTCGAGGCGTTCCTGGCGGCTGACACGGGGAATGTGGGCGATGAAATCTGAGCGCCACCGGCGCGTTGTCCCCGGCGCGTTGATTGAGGCCGCGAAGGGCCGCCCCGGCGGGAACCCGGCCCGGCGGGAACCCGGCCCTGAAGGGCCGGTCTCCTCCCGGCTTCGCCGGTGGGCTGCCCCTTCGGGGCTTCGGATGAAACCGTTTGGCCTCGTAGGGGCGCCGCTTGCCGCGCCCTCTTATCCCCACCCGCGCCCTTCACAAAGGAGGGCGCGGCAAGCGGCGCCCCTACACGTCTGACCCCCCGTCGGGTGCCACTCGTTGTTCCTCCTGGCGGTCACCCGGATGCGGCTCAATAAAGAGAAGACGGCCGTGGTGGTGAACGAGGCGTTGACGCTGGCTGGGGTCCCGCCGGGGGCTTTCGAGTACCGGCTCGGCAACCGGAATACATCGTGCGGCTGATGCGCTGCGTCGTCACTGTCTGCGTTGAGTCGGCGCGGCTCTTGGCGGGCCTGCCCTCCCTCCTTCCCCGGCCTGCCCTCTCCTCCTAGCGGGCCGCCCGCCCGCCGCTCACGCCCGCGACTTTGTAGCCGCCGTCCTCCTTGACGAGCATGTAATAGGCGGGGGCCAGGCGGCCGTTCTGGCCGCGCACGGTCACGGGGACGCCCGCGAGGTTCCCCTCCGGGTTCGTCAGGACGGGGCCGAAGGAGGCTGACGCGGCGTGGCCGAACTCGGGGTACTGTGTGCCGATCATCGCGACGAAGGCCTGCCCGGAGGCGAAGTTGCCGCGCAGGCCCCGGCTCTGGTAGAACCACGCGCGGTCGCCGTCGCCCGCCCGGATCGCGGCCAATTGGTCGTTGATCGTCGCCAGGGCGGCCCGCCGCTCTGCCCCCGTCGCGACGCGCCAGGCCTTCGGGCCGGGCGGCCGGTCCGCCCCGATCGGCCCGCCTGCCCCGGTCGGCCCGCCCGCGACCTCCGGGAAGTCCGGGAGGCGGAAGGCAGGGGGTTTCGGGTGGGCCGCGATCTGCCCGCGCAGGACGAAGGCGCTCAGGCCAACGCAGAGGGCGGCGAAGAGGAAGGCGGCGGCGCGGCGGACGTTCATGCGGCGGACGTTCATCGGGGAGGCTCCTGCCGTCCTATTCGCCGCGCCGCCTGGGAATCCCTTTGCACCTCGACTGGGCGGTTGAACCCGCAGCAACAAGGGCACGAAACCTGCCTCCGCAGACTCGGATTCCGAACCTGCGGAGGCAGGTTTCGTGCCTTAGTTGCCGCGACTTTGGTCGCCCGGTCACGCCTTGGTCAGCACGGCCTCGTTCTGGAACAGGCGCGTGGCGAGCAGCAGGGCGGCGGCGGCGTAGACCAGCGAGGCCAGGAAGGCCAGCGCGATGAAGCCGGCGTCGTAGCTGCCGCCCAGGGCCTGCTTGATGATCAGGGCGGCGTTCAGGATGGGCACCAAAGCCAGGGTGCGCGGGACGTCCGAGTTGATCGCCATGGACATGACGGCGGGGACCATGATCAGGCTGAAGAGCGGCCCGAGCAGGGTCTGCGCCTCCTTCTGGTTGCGCGCGTAGGTGGACACGGCGAGCAGCAACCCGGCGAAGAGGGCCGACAGCGGCAGCAGGGCCAGCCCGATGACGCCGATGGCCGCCCCGCCCAGCCGGACTCCCCCTGAGGCCAGCCAGGCGTAGGCGTGCAGGCCGCTGCCGAAGGAGATGCCCAGACCGGCGATGGTCAGGATGCTGCTGATGAGGCAGACGGCCACGACCACGCCGAACTTGCCCAGCACGATGTCCCGGCGCGAGGCGGGCGAGACCAGCAGCGTCTCCAATGTCCCGCGCTCCTTCTCCCCGGCCACCTGGTCGAAGGCCGAGTAGATGGTCCCGCTGAAGGCCGAGATGATGAGCAGGTAAGGCAGCAATGAGGACAGGACCAGCAGGCCCGCGCTGCCGCCCGACTTGATCGGCGTGTCCGTGACGCGGAACGGCGCGGCGAAGCCGGGGGGCAGGCCGCGCGCCGCGACCCGCCGCGCGACGACCGCCTGGCTCACGGCGGCGAAGAGGGCGCGCAGCCGGGCGGCGGCGGCCTGCGAGCCGGTGTCCCCGGCGTCTTCCAGGATCTCGACCGGCGCGGCGTCCCCGGCCGCCAGCCGCGCCTCTAGCTCGGGCGGCAGCACGACGGCGGCGTCCAGGCGGTGCGTCCCGATCTGACGCTCGGCGTCGGCCCGCGTCGTGGGGACGAAGCGCAGGCGCGGCGCGGACCGGAGGAGGGCGGGGGCGGAGGCCGGGCCGATGACGCCGACGGCGTAGGTGTGGGCCTGCGTCTTGGCGGCCTGGCCGCTGAACAGGATTCCCATAAGGGCGAACAGGGCGGGCGTCAGCAGGAGCGGCCCGAGGACGACGGCCATGACGGTGCGGCGCTCGCGGAAGGTTTCGCGGAACTCCTTGCGGAAGATGACGCCGATCAGGCCGGCGGGCCGCGCGGTCTGGGTGCGCGCGGCTGGGGGGTGTGGAATTTGTGAGACGGTCATGGGTTCCTCGCCGATCCGGGCAGGGCTGATGGTCACGGGGCTGAACCCCCGTGCTTCGGTTAAAGCAACTCCCCGCCTCCGCGGGCATGGGAAAGAGCCAGAGGGGACAGAATCTTCGCCCTTACCCTCGGGGGCTTGCACTCTTACAGCACGGGGGTTCAGCCCCGTGGGACTCGTTCCCGCTCAGGCGTCGGGGTCCTCGCCGATCAGGCGCAGGAAGGCGCGCTCGAAGACCCGCTCGCCGGATTGGGCGCGCAGCTCCTCCGGCGTGCCGACCGCAACGGCCCGCCCCTTGTAGATGATCGCGATGCGCTCGCACAGGGCCTCGACCTCGCTCATGATGTGGGTCGAGAAGACGACGGTGCGCCCCTCGTCCCGGCAGCGCTTGATGAAGCGGATGATGGTACGGGCGGTCAGCACGTCCAGGCCGTTCGTCGGCTCGTCGAAGAACAGCACGGGCGGCTCGTGCAGCAGGGTCCGGACGATGGCGACGCGCTGCTTCTGGCCGGTGGAAAGCTTGTCGCAGCGGCGGTCGGCGAACTCGTGCATGTCCAGCTCGGTGAACAGATGCTCCCGCCGCCGCTCGGCCTCGCCCGCCTCCAGGCCGTGCAGCTCGCCGAAGTAGGAGATCACCTCGCGGGGCGTCAGGCGCTCGTACAGGGCTGCCGAACTGGAGATGTAGCCGATGGAGCGGCGCACGTCCGACGCCTGATGGGCGACGTCGAAGCCCGCCACGGTGGCCGTGCCGCCAGTCGGCTGGAGGATGGTCGCCAGCATCCGCAGCAAGGTGGTCTTGCCGGCCCCGTTCGGGCCGAGCAGCCCGAAGATCTCGCCGGGCCGGCAGGACAGCGAGACGTCGTCCACGGCGGCGACCGCGCCGTGTTTCTTATCCTGAAATGTCTTGGACAGCCCGTGGGTCTCAATCATGTCTCGCCTCCAAGAAATAAGACACGGCGCGGCCGGAAAAGTTGCGGAGAGGATGCTAAAGGATCAGGCACCCTGCACGAGCCTAGCCCGGCCCGCCAGTCCCCGGCCCTGAAGGGCCGGTCTGTTCCCAGCTTCGCCGGTGGGCCGCCCCTCCGGGGCTTCGGAGGTGTGGACGGTGGTCGGTGGGCTGGTTGCCGATGGCGGGGGGCGCGGCAGGAGAGGCGCGGCAGGACAAGAGGGCGCGATAAATCGCGCCCCTACGATGCCATCCGAACAATGCCATCCGAAGCCCCGAAGCGGGCGGCCCACCGGCGAGGCCGGGAGTAGGCCGGCCCTTCAGGGCCGGGTTCCTCTTAAAACCGCAGCGACACGCCGCCGCCGTAGAACTGGACGGGGGCGTTCCCGCCTAGGCCGCGCCCCGTGCCGAGGTCGAACTGGAGGTTCTGGCCGACGCGGTAGGTCAACCCCCCGTCCGCGATGGGGGAGGGCGGGCCGCCGACGGGGGCGTCGTAGTAATAGTCGCCGTAGACGGAAAGCACGCCGGTCAGGGCGTAAGTGACCTGGCCGGTGCCGGTGTAGTCGGTGACACGGCCCCCGTTCTGGGTGGGGTAGGAGAGGATGAGGTTGGAGGAGAGGCCCCAGCGTGCCCCCGAAGTCGTCTGCCCGTTCAGGCTCAGGACGGGGTCCACATGGCCGCTGGTCGTGACGGCGGACCGGACCGGGATGGAGAGGGAGGGGGTGAAGGCGAGTTTCGTGTTGCCGTCCTTGCTCTGGTAGAACTTGTACCGAACGCCGACCGCGCCGTCGCCGAAGCCGGCCTTGCCGCCTGAAGGCCAGACATAGTTCGGCAGGACCACGCGCAGCTCCGTCTTGTCGTTCAGCCCCGTCCGGAGCAGGGTTTCCGGCGCGTCCGTGGCTTGCCCCTGTCCGCTGTCCGCGCTGTACTTGGTGCGCGTCGTCCCCAGTTCGATCTGGACATGGCCGGGCGCGACCGTGTCACTGCCGTTCGTAAAGCCGGGCCGGTCGGGGGTCAGCGCGCCGCCCGAGTCGGCGGGGGCGGCCTTGGCCGGGCCGTTCGACCCGCCCTGGTCCGGCGCGTCGGCGGCGAAGGCGGGCGTCAGGGGCAGCAGTGCGCCGGCGAGGAGCCAGCCGAGGAGCCGGCAGGGCCGGTGCTTGTGCGTCATGTCGTCTCCATAAGTCTCAGCGAGCCGATGATGAGGAGGTGCTTGGGACGGTCCACGCGCCACAGCCACGGACGGCTGTCGAAGAGCGTGATCAGCGCGGCGGGGACCGGGTCGGGGTCGGACCGGGAGGGGCCGATGTCCAGGATCATCTGGCCGTTCGGGTCGAGCCGCCAGCGCAGCGGGGCGGGGACCGGCAGGGCACCCCCCCCTCCGTCCCAGAAGAACTCGCCGCCCCCGTCCGCCTGGAAGGTCAGCCGCAGGCGACCGCCTTGTGCGGAGGGCCCGGTCTTTGCCGTCTCCCAGACGCCCACCGGGGAAGAGGGTGCGGGGCGGGCGATCTGCGCGTACAGGAAGTACCCCAGGGTGAGGGCGGCCAGCGCCAGCAGGGCGGATGCCACCCGCCCGCGACTCAGCCTCGGGGGTGTCGGAGGGGCGGGCATCGGCGGGTCCGCGTGGGGCGCGGGGCGCGGGGTGAGTGGCGGAAGCGTGAACTGCATCGTCCGGTTCAGCGCGGCCTCGTCGGTGATGACCGCGTCCGCCGGGGTCGTTTCCAGCCCGGTGCCCAGGCCGGTCCGGAACCGGTGCCCGCAGTGTTCGCAGACCTCGCGGTCCCGGTAAGTCATGGTCCGGCAGCGCGGGCAAGACTTCCCCTCGCGCGTCCCCGTCTCCGGCGTGTTCATGCCGACAGTTTACCAAAGACGGGCGCGAAAAGCAAGGGAAAAGAGGCTTTGGCGCTGAAGGGCCGGGCCGGGGGCCGGCATTCCTTGTTGACAGAGCGCCTGCCTCGTGCTATAGTAAATCGCAATGGCTCCCCTTGAACCACTGCTGCGAACGCCGCACCAGCCAGATTTTCCGCCGGCCTCTTCCGGCGGGACAGAAGCCCGCGCGGGGGGGAAGCTGAGCGGACCGCTCAGAGGAGAAAAAAGATGCCGCTGGAACAGATGAAACGCGACGCCGACCGCACCATCACGCACAACATAGACTGGTTCACGCCGGAAGACGAGAAGAACCTGGTGGGCACCCTCCTGATCACGATGATCGCGGAGCCGATGCTCGTGGAGTTCCTGAAGGCCATCGCCTCCGAAGGCGGGAAGCAGCTCTTCACCTCGGTGCTGCACTACTTCCAGGGGCGCGGCGCGCACGCGGCGGCCCCGCCCGAACGGCCCGCCCCCGGCGAACTTGAGGCCGCCGCCGCCGCCGCCTACCGCGCCTCGCAGGGGATGAGCGCCGAGGAACTGAGCCGGAAGATGGACACGATCACGGCCACTCTGAAGGAAAGGCTCCAGGCGCTCATGCCCGAGGAAGTCGCCGCCGGGATCGCGAACGACTACCGGACCACCGTCGTGACGAACCTGAGCGCGGACTGAGGCACCTATGGAAACGACTGGCCCGAACAGCGAAGCGGCGTTCCAGGAGTGGATGACGGACGGACAGGTTTCGTGCCGGGGCATCATGGCCCTGTGCCCGGAGGGGGCGGAAAAGAGCCTCCAGGTCGAGGCGTTTTCCGCCGAGCTGGAGGCCGACCCCGCCGCGAAGGCGCGGGCGGCGCGCGGCCAAGCGGACTTCTGGTTCTGCCTCGTGGACCGGGGGCAGAAAGGGTACGTCTGCCGCCGGGACGACCACACCGGGGCGTGGATGGACTCCGAGGAGGCGCTGCGGCAGGCCGGCATCGATCCCGCCGGCCTCCCCGTGCTGGAGATAGACCGGACGCGGCACACCGTCCCCGCCGCCGTGGCCTCCTTCCGGGACAGACTCCAGGCCGCCCTGGCGTCCGCCCAGGAGTTCACCCAGGACGAGCGGCAGGGGCTGACCGCGCTGTGTCAGTGCCTGGGGATGGTCCTCGGGGCCTGCCGGGAGGGGTACACGGACAGCATGACGGCGGACGGCCTCAAGACGCTGCTGCCGGCGTTCTCCCCGCAGGCAGGCCCCCAGGTGACTCTGGCCGAGAAACTGGACGCCCTGGAACAGATGCGCCGGAGCGTCCTGCGGATGCGCGCGTTCTTCACGGCGGACGTCTTCCTGACGGCGCGGCTGAGTCTGTTCCCCGCCCTGCTCGCGGCCATCGCCGACCGGATGAAGGCTGAGGGGGCGGAAGAGTGGCAGACCGCCATGCAGCTCACGCGCTTCTTCCTCACGCCCTACTCCGAGGGCGTCTCCGACCCGCCCCGGCTGATCCCAGGCCTGGTCGAGAAGATGTCCCGCGAGGGGTACGGCGGCCTGGTCGAGTCCCAGGCGAAGGGCCACCTCAGCGCCGGGATGTCCGCCATCGAGGACGCGCTCAACTCGGACGACCTGGACGACTACGGCGCGCGCCTGTACGCGGCGACTCACGAGTGTTTCTCCGCGAGTCACCTCTATGAGATCCTCGACCGCGACGCCAAAGGACACCCGGATCGGCCGGGCGGCCGGTGGTGGGCGCAGTCGTCCAAAGTCGCCGAGGAGAAATTGGTCCGCTGCACGAACGCCCTGTTCCGCCTGTCCGATGCCCCCTTCCTGGGGGCGCTCGACCGGCACCGGAGGCGTGTCGCGGAGGCCTACCGGGTCGGCGGGGACGACGCGCGCACCGCCGCCGTCAGCGACCTCATCGAGAACAACTATTTCTATCCGCGCTGCTTTGAAAGCCGGCTGATGGAAGCGCCCTCGGGATAAGAAAGACACACAGCCATGACCAGAGTCGTCATCATCGGGGCGGGGAGTCAGTTCGGGGGGAAGCTCTCGCGAGACATTTTGGCCTTCCCCGCCTTGCAGGACGGGGCGGTCATCGCTCTGTGCGACACGGACGCCGGGAAGCTGGCGCGCGTGGCGCATTATGTGCAGAGGATCATTGACGGGCATAACCTGCCCGCCCGCGTCGAGTCGTCCACGGACCGAAGGGCGCTGCTGGAAGGGGCAGATTTTGTTGTCGCTTCCATCTCGGTGGGCGGGCCGGCCTACGCCGGCTTCCCGTTCACGTCTGAGCTGAACCTGCCGTACCAGAAGTACGGCCTGAGCCAGTCGGTCGCGGATACCATCGGGGTGGGGGGCGTCTTCCGGTTCCTGCGGACGGCCCCGGTGCAGGCGGGCATCTGCCAGGACATGGAGGAGCTTTGCCCGGACGCCCTGCTGCTCAACTACACCAACCCGATGGCGATGCTGACCTGGCTGCACTCGGCCTCCTCCAAAGTGGCGAACGTCGGCCTGTGCCATTCGGTCCAGGGCACGTCGCGCGAGCTGGCCCGGTATCTGGGCGTGCCGTATGAGGAGCTGACGTACTCGGTGGCGGGGATCAACCACCAGGCGTGGTTTTTGAAGCTGCGGCAGGGGAAAGAAGACCTGTACCCGCGCCTACGCGCCTGCCTGGACGACCCGGAGACGCTGAACAAGGATCGGGTGCGGTTCGAGATGATGCGCTTCTTCGACTACTTCGTCACCGAGTCCACCAAGCACTGCTCCGAATACCACCCGTACTTCCGCCGCACGGAAGAACTCCGGGAACGCTATGGCCTGGAACAGTGGATCGCCTCGGAACAGGAGAGGGCGCGGGAGTGGACGCCCGACGATGCCCCGCTGCCGACGCTTGAGCTGTCCGGCGAGTACGCCGCCGAGATCATCCACGCGATGACGACGGGAAAGCCGTTTGCCTTCAACGGCAACGTGATGAACGACGGCCTGATTGACAACCTGCCGGACGGCTGCTGCGTCGAGGTGCCGTGCCTGACCGACCGGACCGGCGTTCATCCCTGTCATGTCGGGGCTTTGCCGCCGCAGCTCGCCCACCTCAACCTCTCCAACATCGCCGTGCAGGAGCTGGCCGTCCGGGCCGTCCTGGAGCGCGACCGCCGCCTGGCCTTGCAGGCGTGTCTGCTGGACCCGCTGACCCGCAGCGTGCTGTCACTGGAAGATACGCAGGCGCTGTTCGAGGAGATCTGGGCGGCGGAGGAGGGCCTGCTGGCCTATTTCAAGGCGGGGTGAGAGTCCACAGCAGACCGAAGAGAAGGTGGTCGGTGCGGGGGAGCAGGGGGGCCGTTGGTCCCGGCCATAAATGGCCGGTCTGTTCCCGGCTTCGCCGGTGGGCCGCCTTTGGACAACGCACCGCCGACAGCGGCCTCTGGGCCTCGTAGGGGCGCACCTGGGTGTGCGCCCTCTTCTCCTGCCGCGCCCTCTTCTCCTGCCGCGCCCCCGTCACCCGCCCCTTACTGCCGCTCGCGCCGGGACGCCTCGGGCCGGGTGCGGCTCATGCCGCCCGCCGGAGCGGCACGGCGGGTGGCGCCTCTTGCCTCTCGAACGGCTCGGGGTCGCCCTGCTGGTACTTCAGGTACATCGCCAGCGCCATCCGCGTGCAGTCTTCCGCCGTCTTGTGCCACGAGGCGCTTTGTAAGGCGTCCTCCCCCACTTCCGGGAAGTCCACGGAGAACACGTCCACGGCGTCTTCCGACTCATACTCGGCGACCAACGCGGCGGACGCCCGGCGCGCGTCGGCCGCCGAGAAACACCAGACCTGTCTGGGCGAGCGCACCGCTGCGGCGCTGCCGGACGCAGCCATGACGACGATCATGATTTTTCTCTTCCTCATCCCACGTTGGATGCAAGTGAATTTCGGGCCACTGCCCGGAAAAGGGGCGCTGGGCGCGTGAGATGCGCGGCAGGCGAGTGAGCGCGCCCGCGCGTCTTGCGGCCTCGGGCAATACCGTATTAATATGATATGGAGATTATAACCAGAAACAGTAGTGGTAATACAGGATTTACAGCACAATAATTACGGAGTGGTTACAAATATTTGTCTGTAAGACAGAAAACGTATAAAAAAGAGTATTGCAGGGAGAAGGATAAAAACCGGCGTAACTGTGGAACAAGACGGAAAGAGGAACCACGCCCTTCGGGGGCAAACCGGGGGACCTGAAAGATCGAGAGAAAAGACGCCATGCCCCTGACCTGCCCTCACTGCCAGATCGTCCAGGCCGAAGGGAATGAAACCTGTATCAACTGCGGCCAGTCTCTGACGCCCGCCAGGGCGATCGCGCCTCCGGCGGACGCCGTGCCAGATGTCGTCGCCGAAGCGGCGACCGCGAACGTGCCCCTGGCGCGGCGGACTTCGTGGCGGCTGCCCGCCGGGATCGCCTTCGGCCTGCTGCTCGCCCTGACCGCGACGGCCTTCTTTGCCGCCCAGCGCGGGTCGGTCCGCCGCCCCGCCCTTTCCGTACCGGCTCCTCAGCCGGCCCCGGCCTCGCCCGCGCCGGGGGCCGCCCCCCCATACCCGGCCCCGGCGTCCGCTCCCGCCCCCGTGCCGCCCCCGGTCACGCCCGCGCTCCCGGCGGCGGAGACGCCCGCGCCGGGAGCGGGGACCCCCGCGCCCGGAGCCGCGAAGCCGCCCGTTCCGGCGGTGCCCCCGGCGGCCACTCCTCTGACGGTCACGCTGGACTCGACGCGCGAGGGGCGGCACGTCAAGGTCGGCGAGGACGTGACGCTGACCGCGCTGGCGCGCGGCCCCTGTGCGACCCTGACGCTGTTCTACCGGCGCGGACGCGCGGGGAAGGCCATGCTCACCTTCGTCGAGGGCAGCCTGTGCAGCACGACCTGGACGCCCGCCGTCCCCGGCCGGTACGAGTTCACGGCGACCGCCCTCGGCGACCGCAAGCAGTCCGCTGCCTCGCGCCACGTCGAGATCACCGTGGATGCGCCCGCCGTGCCGGTGGAGGCGCGGGCCGCGCCGGCACAGTCGCCGCCGCCTGTGGCTGCCAAGCCGGTTCGCGTGGCCCCCATCCCTGTCGTCCCCGTCCCCGAGGGGGAGCGCCGAGCGGCCACGACCTACCACGTCGCCGCCGCCAAGTTCCCGTTCCTCCGCAACGCCACCGTCCTCGCCGACGCCCTCAGCCGCCGCGGTTACGCCGCCGTGCCCGAGCGGATGGACGACGCGCACGGCAAGACCGTTTATGTGGTCGTCACCGGCGCTTATAAGCGGCCCGGAGAGGCGCGCGCCGCCGCCCTGGTCTTGCAGCGCAGCGGCTACCCGGCCTACTTCTTCGGCAGCCGCTAACGCGCCCCGTGCCGCCCTCCGCCGCCTGCCAGTCGGAAGTATAGGATGTCCTAAAAGATTCGTAATCGGGCTTGGAAAAAGAGGAACCCAAACACCCGAGGGCGAATAGGAAAATGCCCGGAAGCCTCGGGCTAGACCTTGTGGGTGAAACCGATGCCTTTGACCTGCCCCCGCTGCCGGGCCGCGCTGGCCGCAGGGAACAAAATTTGCGGCGATTGTGGATGGACCCCCACGCCCGCCCCCGACGGCATGGACCCCGCGCGGGTGCGGCAGGCTCCGTGGCGGCTGCCCGCCTCGCTCGCCGTCGGCCTCCTGCTCGCGGTCAGCGTGTCGGCGTTCCTCCTCGTCGAGCGCGGGCCTGCCCCCCGCGCCGCCCGCTCGGCTGGACCCCGCTCGGCTGGACCCCGCTCGGCTGGACCCCGCTCGGCTGGACCCCGCTCGGCTGGACCCCGCTCGGCTGGACCCCGCTCGGCCAGGCCCGCGCCTGACGCCGCCGGACCGGCGGCACCCGCCCCGGCCATCATCGCCCCGACTGTCACCGCCGCTTCCGCCGCGAAGAAGCCCCTGCTGCCCAGGAAGGCGGTGCCGCTCCGCGTCGTCCTGACATCCCCCGGCCAGAGGCGTCACGTCAGGGTCGGCGAGGACGTGACTCTGATCGCGCTGGCCCAGGGCCGGTGCGCGTCCCTGACGCTCTCCTACCGGCGCGGACTCAGGGGCGCGGCCACCCACTCGTTTACGGAGGGCGGCCTCCTCAGCACGACCTGGACCCCCTCCCTCCCCGGCCGGTACGAGTTCACGGCGACCGCCCTCGGCGGCCCCCGGCAGACCGCCGTCTCGCGCCCCGTCGAGATCATCGTGGACGCGCCCATCCCCCAAATGATGGCACGGGGCGAGGCGGCACGCTCGTTCCCCGCCGAGACCATCACGCCGCTGCCGCCCATGGCGGTGCGTCTGCCGCCGCCGCAGCCCGCCCGCCGATCCGCCTCCGTGCCGCCACTGCCACGGCTCCGGCGGGTGAAGCCCCGGACAGAGGCCCCGCCCCCCGTGCCGGAAACGATGATCGCAGGCGTCGTGACCCCGAGCGTAGTGATCCCGAGCGCCGCGCCCCCCGACACGCGCCCGGCACCGGCCGTCCTCTACCACGTCGCCGCGGCCCAGTTCCCTCTGTCCCGGAGCGCGGTGGTCCTCGCCAAATCCTTCCGGCTTCAGGGCAGCCCGGCGACGACGAAGCGGATGATCGGCTACCACGGCCGGACCGTCTATGCGGTCGTGACCGGTGCCTATCGCCGCCCCGAGGAGGCGCGCGCCGCCGTCCTGGTCTTGCAGCGCAGCGGCTACCCGGCCTACCTCTACGGCGGCAACTAGAAGGGCAGCGCGCCGGTTTGAGAATGCCTGCTTCCGGGAAAGAGGGCGCTGTGAAACGTCTCCCCATCCTCCTCTGCGCTGCCTTAGCCCTGCCGGTCGCCGCCGCGCCCCCGGCGGCCCCGCCGGCCGCCGACCGGGCCGCCATTCAGTCTGCCATCCAGGCCGCCTATGACGGCCTGGGCGACGCCTTCAGCCGGCACGACCTGCCCCGCTTCATGTCCTACTTCACCGACGACTACATTGACACCGACGAACACGGCGCACGTCTCACCAAAGAGCAGACGCGCCGGGGATACAAAGACCAGCTCGGCGAGATGAAGTCCATCCAGAGCCGCTACGTCATCCAGAGCCTCACGCCCGCGCCGGGGGGGACACTGGTGGAGATGCGGCTGCACGCGACCGGCCAGGGCGAGAAGCGCATCCTGTTCGCCAAATTCCACGGCACCTTCACCGACGACCTGTGGGTGCGCGACCTGTGGGTCAGTACGCCGCAGGGCTGGCGCATCCAGCGCCGGCTGACGCTGAAGGACGAACTCCACATCCGCCACTAGGATGCCGCCCTGCCGCCGGTGGGATGCCGCCCCATTTACGTCCGCGTGGCGATGGACAGGCAGCGCGGGCAGACCAGGCTGTTCGGGAACCGGGCCAGCGCGCCCCGCTTCAAGGCTTCCAGCCGCCTCCTCCGGCCCTCATACGTCGCCAGGGCCAGGAGGAAATTGTACACGAAGATGCCCCAGCCCCAGACGAAGAACTCCCAGGCTTCGGCCTCCACGGCGGGGAACTCGCTGCTCCTGTTGATCTCATATTCTCTGAGCGGCAGCATCACCGCGCGGCACTTCGGGCACTCCGTCCACTCGTCACGCGCGTCGGCATACCCGTCTTCCGGTGTCATCGGATGGTTCATGGTTCCTGAGACACGGCGGCGGCGATAAAGTTGCGTTCAGCGGCCGACCTGCGGCGCGGGCGCTTGGATGCCGATACTATGGCAGAGCAATGGTTGCCACCACAACGCCACAACTGAACACGCTGGAGGAAGCCCTCGAAGCCGCCGTCTCGGACCGGGAGAAGGTGGACGCCCTGAACGCCCTGGCCCGCGAGGTCGTGGACAACGACCCCGAACGCGCGCGCCCTCTAGCCGCGCGGGCGCATTCGCTGGCCGTCGCGCTCGGCTACGGGCCGGGCTTGGCGCGCAGCCTGCACACGCAGGGACACGCCCACTACCGGCTGGGGGAGGGGGAGGAGGCGCGGGAACTCTACTGCCGGGCGCTGGAAGTCAGCCGCCGGGAAGGAGACCGTGCCGTGGAAGACCGTGCCGTGGAAGACCGTGCCGTGGAGGCGGACTGCCTGCACGGCCTGGGCGTCCTCGCCAAGCTCCGGGCCGAGCATGCGGCGGCCGTGTCCTATTACCTGGAGGCGCTGCGGCTTTATGAGGCCCTGGACGACCCGGCGGGGCAGGCCCAGACGCTGAACGGCCTGGGGAACGCCCACATGGGGCGGGAGGACCTGGGCCGGGCGCTCCCGTGTTACCTGGACTCGCTCAAGCGGCGCGAGGCGCTGGGGGACGAGACGGGCGTCGGCTGCTCCCTGAACAACATCGCCAACGTCTACGCGGCCCTGGGAGACAACGCGCAGGCGCTGGATCACTACCGCCGCTGCCTGGAACTCAGCCGCCAAACCGGGGCGACTCGCCTGGAGGCGCGCTGCCTGGCCAACCTGAGCGAGATCCACATCGCGTTGGGGCGTCCCGACGAGGCCTTGGAGAACAGCCGGGCGGCGCACGCCATCGCCTTGCGCTACGGTTACCGGAGTGACGAGTGCTACGCCCTGATGGCGCAGGGGGCCGCGCACAAGGCCGCCGGGCGGGTCGCGCTCGCCGTCCCGCTCTTGCGGGAGGCGCTGTCGGTCGCGCGGTCACTTCCCGACCCCATCAACGAGTGCCAGATTCACCTCCTGCTGGGCGAGTCCGCACTCGAGTCCGGCGCGCTGTCGAATGCCCGCGTCTCCCTGAGCCGGGCCGCCGAGATGGCCGAAGAACTCTCCCTGAAACAGCACATCTTCCCCATCCATCTGGGGCTGTCGCGCGTCTGCAAGGCGGAGGGGGACTTTCAGGCCGCCCTCGCCCACCACGAGCGGTTCCACGCGCTGGAGAAAGAGGTCCTGGGCGACAACGCCGACAAGCGCCTTCAGGCCATGCTGGTCCAGATGGACGTGGAGAAGGCGCAGAAGGAGGCGGACTTCAGCCGCCAGGAGGCCGAGCTGCACCGCCTGAAGACCGTGGAGCTTGCCCAGACCAATCAGGCCTTGCGGCAGGCCATCGAGAACAACGAACAATTGGTGGAGGAATTGCGGGCGCAGGCGGACGAGCTTGAGCGCCAGGCCAGCCAGGACGGCCTGACCGGCCTGTACAACCGGCGTTATTTGGAGGGCTGGCTCACCCGCGCCTTCGGCGACGCCAAGCGCGGCGGCCGGCCCCTGGCCGTCGCCCTGGCGGATGTGGACCACTTCAAAGGCATCAACGACCGGTACGGCCACCAGACCGGCGACGAGGTGCTGATGACGGTCGCCCTCCTGCTGCGCCGGGCCTGCCGCGAGACGGACATCGCCGCCCGCTACGGCGGCGAGGAGTTCCTGCTGGCCCTTGCCGGGACGGGCGCGGCCCACGCCGCCGCCGTCTGCGAGCGGGTCCGCTTGGAGATCGAGTCCCACCCATGGCACGAGATCCACCCTGGCCTCGCCGTGACCGTCAGCCTCGGCTTCTCGGACGACCTCAGCGCCCTCGACCACGAGCGGCTCCTCTCGCTGGCCGACGCATCTCTCTACGCGGCCAAGCGCGGCGGGCGCAACCGCGTCTGCGGCTAGGTGCCCCCTTCCGTCCCCCCGCCTGATGACCTCCGTGCTTGACACCGACCCCGCCGACGTGCTACCATTGCCGCATGGCACTGCGCCTTTACATGGCTTTCGAGGCGATGATCCCCCTCCTGCTGATTGGGCTGGCTCTCCTCTACGCCGTCTGGGCCTGGCGGGAGCGGCGGCGGAACGCCCCCTATGATCTGCGCCGCCTGCGCGACGCCCGCTACGAGGGGTGGCTCGCCCCCGGCGAGGAGCCGGACGAGGGGCTTGTCACAGCCGAGAGCGGCCCGTACTGCTCCGCCTGCGACGAGTCCTACCCCGCCGGCACCCATTCCTGCCGCTACTGCCGCCGCCCGCTGTGAGGGCACCGGTCGTAACGGGGCTGAACTAGGACGAGTGAATGAATTCACTCGCTGAAGGGGACCTGTCCAGGGGACAGAAGAAACACGAGCGTCTTCATCCTGTCCTGGTCCTGCTCTTTTGTCCCTTGGACAAATCCCACCGAAGCGAGTGATTTCAATCACTCGTCCCTGCCGGCGTAGATCGGCGCGTGACACCAGCCGCCGGGTATGTCATCCCACATCATGTTGTGGTACACTAGGACCGAGTAGCAGCGAAGGCGGCACTCCTTCCAAGGCCCGTGACACATGTGCGCGGGCTTTTGTGTTTGTATAACTGCGCCCACGCGGGTCAAAACGGAACCTGACACGGCCCGCTGCGCGTAGGACACAATGACCTCCCGCACACAGAAAGAGAAACACGACTCTGATGCGTCACCTGCCTAAACTGCCCAAGACTCACCTGCCCAAAATATTGATCGCCCTGATGCTGGCCTGCGCCCCGCCCGCCGCCCATGCGGCGGCCCCGACGCCCGCCTACGGCGCTGTCGTCTCCCAGTCCTTTGACAAGGCCCAGATGACGACCGAGACGCATCTCGCGAACGGGCTGACGATCCTCTCCAAAGAGGTACACGCCGCGCCGGTCGTCTACTTCAGCGTCTACTACAAGGTCGGCTCGCGCAACGAGGTCAGCGGGCAGACCGGGCTTTCGCATATCCTGGAACACATGATGTTCAAGGGGACCAGCGACCTGCCGCCCGGCTCCATTGACCACCTGTTCCAGTCCAACGGCGGCCAGATCAACGCCTCGACCGGGCCGGACTTCACCGAGTACCACGAGGAGGTCGCCGCCGACCGGCTGGAGCTTGCCGCCCGCATCGAGGCCGACCGGATGGAGGACTCCAAGTTTGATCCGACCGAACTGGCCCACGAGATGACCGTCGTCCGCTCCGAACTCGAGGGCGACAATAACAGCCCCGGCTACGATCTATACTCCAACGTCTTCGAGCCGGCCGCCTTCACCGCACACCCCTACCACTGGCCGGTCATCGGCTGGCGCACCGACGTCGAGGCCGTCGCCAACCGGCGCGACATCATCTACGGCTACTATAAGCGTCACTATCTGCCCAACAACGCCGTCGTCGTCATGGTCGGCGACTTCGACACCAAGAAGGCACTCGCCATCTGCCAGAAATACTTCGGCGTCTACCCCGCCGGGACACTGGAGAAGCGCACCATCACGCCCGAGCCGCCCCAGCGCGGCGAGCGGCGCGTCATCCTCAAGCGCCCCGGCACCACGCCCCAACTGCTGATCGGCTACCACGTCCCCGCGACCGGCGACCCGGACCACCTGACCTTTGACGTCGTCTCGCAGATCCTGTCCGGCGGGCGCAGCGCGCGTCTCTACCAGGACTTGGTGGAGAAGGGCCTGGCCCAGTCGGCGGGCACGGGCAACAACGACCAGCGCGACCCGTCCCTGTTCGAGTTCGACGCCACGCCGAGCGCCAAGGTGGCCGTCGCGGATGTCGAGAAGGCCCTGGAGGACGAGGTCACCCGGCTCCAGACGACGCCGGTTTCCGACGAGGAGCTGGCCCGCGCCGTGCGCCAGATCAGCGCCGCCTTCGTCTACAACAACGACAGCGTGACCGCCCAGGCCGGGCAGCTCGGCACCTACGCCGCCATCAACCAGCCACGCTACCTGGATACCTACCTGGACAAGATCAAGGCGGTGACGCCCGCCGACGTCCAGCGGGTCGCCAGAGAGTACCTGACGGTGGACAACCGCACCGTCGCCGCCTTCGACCCGCAGCCGCTCCCGCCGGGTGCGACTCCCCCGCCGCCGCCGGTCGTGGACAACTTCGGGTCTTCAAAGCCCGTCACCGACCCGCGCCAGAAGGCGGTTCTGGCCGCCCTGGACAAGACATTCAACGGGCCGACCGCGACCTCGAAGGCCGCGCCGACCGCCAAGCCCACCCGCGTCGTTCTGCCGAACGGCATGGTCGTGATCGTCCAGGAAAACCACGCCAACAAGACGGTCGCCCTGGACGGCCTGGTCCGGGCGGGCACCCTGTACGACCCCGACGGCAAGTACGGCCTGGCCGGGACCACGGCGGCCATGCTCGGGCGCGGCGCGGGCGGCAAGACCGCCTTGCAGCTCGCTTTGGCCCTGGAGTCCGTCGGCGCGGGCGTCGGAGTCGGGGCAAGCACCGAGGCGGCCGACATCTCGGGGACCAGCCTGTCCCAAGACTTCCCGCTCCTGGTCACGACATTAGCCGACGAGCTGCGCCGGCCCACCTTCCCCGCCGACCAATTGGAGCGCCTGCGGGCGCAGACGCTCTCGGGCATCGAGGAGGCCCGCCAGGACACGGGCGGGACGGGCGGCGCGGGCAGCCAGGCGGAGATCGCCTTCGCCCAGGCCATCTACCCCAAGGGCCACCCCTACTGGGCGCCGAGCCTGGACCAGAGCGCGGCGGCGGCCAAGGCCATCACGCGGGACGACCTGGTGGCCTTCCACCAGACCTACTACCGCCCGGACACGACCGTGCTGGTGGTCGTCGGCGACGTGAACGCCGCCGACGTCGTCCGCCAGATGCAGGCCGCCTTCGGCGACTGGGAGAAGCCCGCGACTCCCGCCCCGGCCCTGACCATCCCGGACGTCCCCGCGCCCACGGCCGCGCCCAAGCCGCAGATCATCGTCCTGCCGGACGCCCCGCAGACGAGCCTGCTGTTCGGCTATAACGGCGGCCTGAAGCGGGACGCGCCGGACTTCTATGCCGCCCAGATCATGAACTACGTCATCGGCGGCGACACCTTCGGCTCGCGCCTGGGCAAGATCATCCGCGACCAGAACGGCCTGGCCTACTCGGTCTACTCGTCCATCGACGCCCAGCACGGGGCCGGCCCCTTCCAGGTGTTCGTCGGCGCGAACCCCAAGAACGCCACGCGCGCCCTGTCCCTGCTGCGCCAGACTCTCTCCCAGGTGCGTCAGTACGGCATCACGCCCGACGAGGTCAGCCAGGCCAAGCTCTACTTGACCGGCGAGTACCCCCTGCGCCTGGAGACGAACGCGGGCGTGGCGAGCCAACTCGTCGCCGCCGAGGACTACGACTTGGGCCTGGACTACATCCAGAAGCGCGCCGACTACTACAACGCCGTCACGCCCGCCCAGGTGAACGCCGCCGTCCAGAAGTACCTGCACCCCGACCAGGGCGTCCTGATCATCGCGGGCGCGGCCCCGCAGTAGAGGCGGCACGCGGCGGACACAGAGACGGCCCGGAGGCATCGCCTCCGGGCCGTCTTTCTGTCCCGTAGGGGCGCGATGAATCGCGCCCCTACACCGGAGTTCAATCCCGCAGCGCCGTCAGCCCCGTGGCGCGGTCGCCGGTCTTGTCGGCGGTGGATGTCGGCTGGGCGGTGTCGTCCGCCGTCAGACCGCCGCCGGGTGCGGCGCTGCCCCGCACGTCGTTCATGTCGCTGCCGGGCGGCATCTCCGGGATGGCGTTCCCCTCGGTGATGGCACCGTGAGGAAGAACCTCCGTCTCGCCCAGGCCCGGTATGTGTTCGTCTTTGTCCAAATCCGCGTCCTTGATGATGTCTCCGTGTGCCATGTCTTCTCCCCCGTTTCTTCGCTCCTCGCCTGCTGCTTGCAGAGTACCGCCGCCCGGCCCGATGCCAAACCCCCGCGCGGTTCGCGCGGACGCCGGAACGGGTAAGGGGAGAGCATCAACTTGATCAGGCAGCATGATTGGAGGCCGCACAGATGGTGGACAGCCGCACGAACCCAATGGACGTGGACCAGGTCGGCGACGATACCGTGGACGCCGAGATTCGCGGCGAGCAGGAGCCGCTGAAGATGCACGAGGCCGGGGCGACGCCCCCGCCCGGCTCGCTCGATGCGGCAGGGCCGGTGATGGACGCGGCGGGGAACAGCCAGGGCGACCCCGGCCGGGTCCCCGGCAGCCGCGACCCGGACGCGGCGGGCAGCCTGGAATCCGACGGCCGCCCCGAGAGCCGGGGCGGCGACACGCCTTACGACGCGCAGGGGACGGCGGGGTCGGAAGGGGAGTAGGAAGGGGAGGACCCCCACCCCCCGCCCCTCCCTTCACCCCGCTCCGTTCCTACGAGGGGCCGCAAGCGGGAGAGGGGAGTCAGATGTTAGGATGCGGATGAGGACGCATTTTCTATCCTTCCCCCTCCACCTTGTCCCTTCATGCCCCCCTCTCCCGCTTGCGGGGGCAGGGGGTGGGGGTCTTTTCTTATCTACCCCCACGGGAACGGCGGCGCGGGGATGGTGTGGTCGGGCGAGATCTGGTGCGAGACCGCGTTCAGCAGGACGAAAAAGACCGCGATGCCGAACTCGCCCAGGACAAGCCCCAGGAAGAACGGGCGGGCCGAGCCGTAGACCCGCATGCCGCCGTAGCGGAGGATGACGGACTTGAAGGCCCAGGCCAGCAGGCAGGGGAACCAGAACTCGATCGTGCTCCACGAGCCGGACAGCGCGTAGCCCAGCGGGTGCAGGGGCCACCAGAAGAAGGCGGTCCGCATGAAGGTCAGGAAGGCGGTCATCGCCAGCCCGACGCCGAAAAACGTCGGCATCTGCCAGGACGCGCCGGTGGGCAGCAGGGCGTTCCCCTTGAAGTACTGGCCGTAGTCTATCAAGGTCAGGCCCGGACTGCCCTGCTCCATCCAGTAGTCCATGTGGCCGTTCGCGCCCAGGTGGTACGGCAGATAGATGTTCAGCGGGACGGCCACGGCGAAGGCGATCACGACGCCCAACGCTAAAGCCCCGGCGAAGGCGCGGCGGCGGACGCGCGTCCCGTCCGAGATGCGGGCGGCGTCCAGCATCCCCGTCAGCAGCAGGCCGCGCTGGTCGCGCAGGAACAGGTTGTCGAAGAAGGCCAGCATCGTCAGGTTGGACCCGCCCAGGGCGTGGACCGGGGCCACCATCCGGTACAGGTCGATGGGCCGGAAGGTCGTCTCGGTCATCAGCATCCCCGCTTCGGCCGTCGAGCGCGCCATGACCACGGCGACCACGAAGATGCAGACCAGCAGCTCGAACAGGGCGAGCCAGAGCGACATGCCGTTGACGCAGAGCCAGGCGGCCGAGGCGAGGATGCTGCCCAGCAGCCCCCAGACCGCCACCTGGTAGGGCAGCAGCTCGTCGGCGTCGTCGGCCCCGTCGTATCCGCCTGGGCGGCTCAGGGCGGCGGCCCAGACCCGGCGCAGGTGCGGGCGGGCGACCCAGAAGAAGTACCCGGTCAGGACGAAGTAGGCCCCGACCGTCTGGTAGCCGATGAACAGCGGCGGCGGGTAGGCGGGCATGCCGGGCATCGGCTGGTTGAAGGAGATCATCACGATCTGCTCGACGCGCGAGACCAGGAAGAAGAACCAGATCGAGAACAGCACGTCGGCGGGCAGCAGGAAGAAGAAGCCGACGGCGGCGAACGACAGGATGAAGTAGACCTCGCCCGCCACCTGGTTCCAGGGCGGAGCCGTCACATAGTCGCTCATGTTCCACTGGACCGGGACGTCCGGGACGGTCGGCTGGATCTGGTGCAGCCACTTGACCGTGTAGACGGCGACGGGCAGCAGGACGCCGAGCCACATGACCCGGTTGCGGAAGAAGGCGGGCCGGTCCTGGTCGCCCGCGATCTCTAGAGGCAATTGGGCCAGCGGGAAGGCCAGCTTCTCCGAGTCCACCCACTGCTTGCGGAGGATGGCGGTCAGGCAGAGGAAGGCGAACAGGACCAGGCCGGACAGCAGGCCCCAGTTCAGGACCGGGGACAGCCACGGCCCCCACGGAAGGGCCTCGCCGACGTGCAGCTTCTTGTAGTAGCCGTCCACGACCGGCTGCGGGCTGGCGTCGCCGGTGTCGTAGGGGACGAGGCCGGGGTGGAGGAACCGTTCGAACGTGTCGTGCCAGCCGTTCGTGTTGTCGGCGGCGTCGTGCGGGTAGACCAGGGCCGGGACCATCTTCTCCACCAGGCCGTGCGAGGCGGTCATGGCCCCCACCAGGCACATGCAGTAGATGACCAGCAGGTCCGAGGAGGTCAGGTCCCAGCGCCGGGCCAGCCGCGCGACGCCCCGGCTGACGGCGACGACCAGCAGCATCAGGCCCAGGGCGGCAGGCGGGAACTGCAAGTACCCGATCTTGATAGTTTGCAGCACCATCTCCGCCCAGGTCACCAGGAAAGCGGTGGCAGCCGCGCCCAGCGCGCCGATGAGCAGGGCGCGGGCGCGCGGCCCGCCCTTGACGGCCTCATGCCGGGGCGCTCCGCCCGAGGATTCCCCGATCAGTTCCGTTTCCGCTCGCGCCATTGCGTCCCCTCTCGTCCGTGGCCCCGAGCCTATGGCTTCAAGTGCCGGGTGAGCCATTCAAGGGCCATCGCGCCATAGGTCTGCGGGTCGCCGGGGTTCAGGAAGCCGTGGCCCAGCTTGTACATCACCGCCAGCTCCGTCTCCACACCCGCCGCGTGCAGGGCGTCGGCCATCCGCTCCGACTGGTCGGGGGCGACCAGGGGGTCGTCCGTGCCGGTGATGATGAGCGTTGGGGCGGACTTCGCATCCGCCGAGAAGAGCGGCGAGGCGGCCCGCGCCTGGGCCGGGACGTCCTGCGGCTGCCCGCCGAGCAGGTCGTTCAGCACATGGGCGACATATTTCTGGCCGCCGGTCCGTGGCACGGTGGGCGTCGCGGTCGTCAGGTCGGACGGCCCGTAGAAGTCCACGACGCACTGGGCGCGGCTGCTCTGGGATGCCAGGGCCGAGTCGGCGTTGTCCCGCGTGTCGCGCGTCCCCAGGATCAAAGCCAGGTGCCCGCCCGCCGAGTCGCCCAGCGCGCCGAGCCGGGCCGGGTCAAGGTGGTACTCCCCCGCGCGGGCGCGCACCCACCGGGCCGCCCGCTGGACATCGTCCGCCTGGGCCGGGTAGCGGGCCGCCGGGGTCAGCCGGTAGTTGACCGAGAAGGCGACGAACCCGCGCGCGGCCAGCGCCCTGCCTAATGGGGCATAGAAGCCCTTGTCGCCGCCCTGCCAGCCCCCGCCGTGGATCAGTTCCACGGCCGGACGCGGCCCGGCGAAGCCGGCGGGCAGGTATACGTCCATCTTCTGCGCCGGGTCCGCGCCGTAGGCCAGGTCCGCGAGGACGCGCGGCTTGGCGTCCGGGGCGGCTGCCTGTGGAACGGCGGCTTGGGGGGCCGCCGGGGCGGAGAAGGCGGGGGAGATGCCGGCGGCGAGGCTCAAGAACCCGAGTGCCGTTGTTAGTCGAAGTGCGGTACGGTTTATCATGGCATCCTTTGGCGCGTGGCGGCACTTGTGGTGCCCCTGTCGCAATGGCTCATTTTACCTGATGCCGCCCGGAAACCCGCCTCGCCCCGCCCCGTTTCGGGTAGAATGATGGGGGCAGCTCTGCCGCTGCCGCTGTTCCGCCGGAGACGACCACGATTTTCATGCCCGTTTTCATGCCCGTCAGCCCTCTGCACTTGCTCCTCCTTTTCGCCGCCGCCTTCGTCGCGGGCGCGATCAACTCCGTGGCGGGCGGCGGGACCCTGCTGACGTTCCCGACCCTGCTGGCCGTTCTGGGGGGCGTGCCGAACGGCTCGATCATCGCCAATGGGACCAGCACCGTCGCTCTCGTGCCAGGCTCCCTCAGCGCCTTCTGGGGCTACCGGGGGGAGATGCGCGGCGCGCGCCGTGAGCTGTGGACTATGGCGGTGCCGAGCCTGCTGGGCGGGGCTGTCGGCGCGTATCTTGCCACCCACGTCAGCGCGGGCCTGTTCAGCCGCCTCGTCCCCTGGCTGATCTTCCTGGCGACGTTCCTGTTTCTGATCCAGGACTGGGTGCGGCGGCGGTTGAACAAGCCGGGTGCGCCGGAGCAGGACGCCCTGGACCCGCCCTCGGGCCGGCTGCCCCTCGGCGCGATGCTGTTCCAGTTCTTCGTCGCCGTCTACGGCGGCTTCTTCGGGGCGGGGATCGGCATCCTGATGCTGGCCGCGCTGGGCTTCCTGGGCCAGACCAACATCCACCGGATGAACGGCCTGAAGAACTTCGCCGCCGTCTGCATCAACGGGGTGGGGGCCTTGACCTTCATCCTGTACCGCCGGGTGGACTGGCCCCTGGCCGCGCTCATGGCCGTCGCCGCCGTCCTGGGCGGCTTGGGCGGCGCGGGCCTGGCCCGCCGCGTCGGGCAGGCGAACGTCCGCCGCACGGTCATCGCCATCGGCCTGGTCTTCGGCGTGAACACGCTCCTGGGCCAGCTTCACATCAAACTCTGAAACGATCGGAGGTTCCATGTCCCTGAAGATAGGACAAGCCGACTCGCCGGCCGAAGCGCCTGCGGGTCAATCCCCTGCGAAGAAGCACTGGTCGAGGTACATGGGCGAGAAGGTCCAGCAGCGATTCGTGGACTTCCGCGACGATTCGGAGCCGCGCTGGCCGGCCATCATCGCCCTCGTGGCCGGGGCCGGCCTGTTCGGCGTCCTGCCTAAAGTCCTGTCCTTCGGCCCGCGCTGGCTGCCCGCCGTCATCGTGGGCGTCCTGCTAGTGCCGACGCTGCTGACGCACCTGCGCGGGCACCATAACGTCAACCGCATCCTGGGACTCCTGGTCGCCGGAGTCGAGACGTTCTTCATGGTCGCCTCGCTCTTCAAACTGGTCGGCACGATGGTGGACCCGCACCTGGCATTACACAAGGAGTCCCCGGAGCGGCTGCTGCTCTCGGCGGGCGCGCTTTGGCTGACAAACGTCCTGGTGTTCGCCTTGTGGTACTGGCACCTGGACGCGGGCGGCCCCAACCAGCGCGACCAGCGGCCCGGCCACTGCCACGGGTCGTTCCTGTTCCCGCAGATGACCATGAGCGAGGAGCGGCTGGCCGAGTCGGGGCAGGCGAACTGGTCGCCGGGCTTCATGGACTATCTGTTCCTGGCCTTCAACTCCAGCACTGCCCTCTCGCCCGCCGACACGGCCGTCCTGTCGCGCTGGGCCAAGCTGCTGATGATGGTCCAGGCCGTCATTTCCCTGACTGTCATCGCCGTCGTCGCGGCCCGCGCCATCAACACACTCAGCTAGGAGAACTCCATGCCCGACGAGATCGAAGTCCCCCTGGAACAGTCCCAGGAACACATCGAGAAGGCCCACGAGGAGCATGAGGGGCATCACGGGGAAGGCGAGGAGAAGGGCAAAAGCGGCTGGACGCGCTTCATCGCGGTCGCGACGGCGATATTGGCCGTGGTCGCCGCCATCGGTGCCCTGAAGTCGGGCCTGCTCGTCAATGAGGCGCTGCTCGCCAAGAACGACGCCCTGCTCCAGAAGAGCGAGCAGGTCAAGCACCTGACGGACAAGAGCGACAGCTACAACTATTATCAGGCTGAGGGCCTGAAGTCGCTGATCTACCAGACCGCCGCCCAGGCCTTGCCGCCCGACTCGGCGGCCGCCGCAGACGACTTGAAGCAGTCCGCGCATTACAAGGACAAGCAGGACGAGATCAAGAAGCAGGCCGACGAGGCCGACGCCAAGGGGCGGGAGGCCGAGGAGAAGGCGGCGAAAGCCAACGAGGAGTCGGCGAAGATCATGGAGAAGCACCACATGTTCGCCTTCTCGGTGAGCCTGTGCCAGATCGCCATCGCCCTGTCCGCCATCGCCGCCCTGACCCGGAGCCGCCGCGTCTGGTTCTTCGGCCTGGCGGCGGGCCTTGCCGGCATCGCCGCCCTGGTCGGCGGCTTCGCCGGCCTGCACCTGCCGTTCGCGTTCTGATTGCCTGCCCCGTAAGGGCGCGATAAATCGCGCCCCTACTCCGTCAAAGCCAGGAGCTGTTCCACGAATTTCGCCTGCTCGGTGCCTTTTTTGCCTTCCAGCCATCGCTCGAACAGGGCGCGGCTCTCGGCGGGCAGGATGCCGCCGGTGACCTCGGGGGCGCTGCTTTCCGGGCTTTCCGGGGGCTTGACCCGCCGCGTCCCGTTGTCGGCGGGCGCGTTCAGGCCGAACAGGACGTGCGCCACGCCCGCTTCCATGGCCGCGCCCAGGCACATCACGCAGGGCTCCAGGGTCGAAACCATGATGACGTCTTCGGCGTCGAGCGGCAGGGCGGGCGGCTGGCCGCCCCGACTGCCGGCGCTCTCGAAGGCCACCATTTCGGCGTGGGCCGTCTTGCGCCCCAGCGCGTTCAGACGGTTGTGGCCGCGCGCGACGACGCGCAGGTCCGGCCCGGACCCCATCGCCAGGACGCAGCCGATGGGTGCCTCCCCCTCGGCCATGCCCCGCTCGGCTTCGGCCAGGGCCTCGCGCATCAGCATCTCCTGCTGGTCATCCGTCAGATCAATCCGAGACTTCGTATTAGGCTTCGTATTGGACACGGTCGGTGCCTCGCTTTCCGGCCCTGTTGTACCCGGAACGGGGCGCGGCTATGGCAGGCGGGGCGGGGGCGGGAGGCGCGGCATGAAAAGACCGGGCGAGTTTCCTCGCCCGGTTCCTGTTCAGCCTTGTCCTGTTCATCCGTCCCAGATGATGCGGGGCCGGGGGTGTGGCCGGGGGCGCACGCTGCGCCTGTCAGGCTTCGGCGTCATGGTCATCTCCTTCCGATCCGTCTGCGTCCCTATTCGCCCGCGACGGCTGTGGAGGTGAGGTCCACGGCCGGCGTGCTGCTGCCCCAGGTCGCCCGGCTGCCCCAGGTCGCCCGGTCGGCACCCGCCAGGGCGCTGCCCCAGGTGGCCCGGTCGGCGTCCGTCAGCGAACTGCCCCAGGTGGCCCGGTCGGCGGCCGCCGCCGTGCTGCCCCAGGTCGCCCGGTCCATGAACAGCGAGGTGCTGCCGTCGGGGTTGGTCGTGCTGCCCCAGGTCGCCCGGTCGGCCCCGACGGAGCTGCCCCAGGTGGCCCGCAGGTCGGTCAGCCCGGTGCCCCACAGGCCGGCGGTCCAGCTCGCCTGGTTGAGGACCAGGGAGAGGGTGCCGTCACTGTTGAGCAGCAGGGCGGGGCTGAGGGCGGGGAGGGTGGGCGTGACGGTGCTGGCCAGCGCGGCGGGGATGTCGAGGTAGCCGGCGCCGTAGGTGAGGGCGTCGCCGGTCCCGTCGGGGGCGGCCCACTTGTCGGCGGAGACCATCAGGCGGGCCTTGATCGTGTCGGGCGTCAGGTTCGGGTTGGCCTGGAGCATCAGGGCGGCGGCCCCGGCGACGACGGGGGAGGCCATGCTCGTCCCCGACAACTGGAAGTAGTCCCCGGAGGAACCCGTGACCCCGAGGTTCGCGAGGGACGCCGGTGTCACATAGGAGGTGTAGGGGATCTGGTTGCTACCGCTGTTGTAGGAGTCCAGCGCGCTGCCCTGGGCGTCCAGCGAGATGACCTTGTTGCCCGCCGCGACGATGTCGGGCTTGAGGATCAGGTCCACGCGGGACGGCCCCCGGCTGGAGTAGGTCGCGATCTTGTCGTCCGTGCGGTTCGTGTCCGGCGTGCCGTCCGGGTTGAGGGCGCGCTTTGCGGCCCCGACGGTGATGACGTAGGGGTCGTTGGCGGGCGACTGGATGGAGCCGTAGTCGGTGCCCCAGCCCTCGTTGGAAGCGCCGGGGACGTTCAGGGCGCCGAGGCGGCCAGTGTTGCCCGCCGCGCAGACGACGACGATGCCCGCCCGGTAAACGGCCTCGACGGCCTGGCAGAGCGGGTCGTTGACGTAAGTGTCTCCGACCGGGTGGCCGAGCGAGAGGTTGACGACGCGGATCGGGGCCTTCTTGTTGTCGTACTGGTGGGCGACGATCCACTGGAGGCCAGCGATGACGGCGCTGACGTCGGCCTGTCCGGTCTGGTCGAGTACGCGGACGTTGACGATGTTGGCCTGCGGCGCGATGCCGTTGAAGGTGTGATAGCAGTAGGCGGCGGGGGAGCGCGAGCCGTTGCCGGCGATGATGCCGGCGACGTGGGTGCCGTGTCCGCAGGGGTCGTAGCCGTTGGAACTGGGGGCGCTGCCCAGCAGGAGGTTGGTGTCGGTGTCCCCCTCGGCGTCATCGCCGCCTTTGTTCTTCCCCTTGCCGTTCCCGCCGCCGTTGCCGCCGGATGCGGCGCCGCCGGAGAGGGCGTTGGCGAAGTTGGCGCTGCCGATCACGCGGGACGCGGCCTTGTTGGAGAGGTCGCCGGCCTGGCTGCTCAGGTCCGCGACGGGCATCACGCCGCTGTCAACCACGGCGACGGTCACGCCCAGCCCGGTGAGCTGGTAGGGCTTGTTCTTCTTGCCCAGCCCCACGGCCAGGCCGGCCTCGCTGGAGCCGACGGTGAACTCGTCGCTCTTGCGGACCACCCCGTCAAGCGAGAGGTGGGTGACGAACGGCAGCGCGGCCACGCGGCCCAGGCTGCGCGAGGGCACGCGCACGGCCACCGACCGGATGAAGGGCAGGCGGCGGATGATGTCCGCCCCCAGCGCCCGCAGGGACGCTTCCTGAGCGGGCGTCAGTGTATCCGCCGTCTTGAGGATGACGGACGACCATCCCGCGCCGGGCCTTACGGCCAGGGTCCGGGCGACGAACAGGTCGGCTTTGGATGCTGTGGAGGGGGCTGGAGTGGGGGCATCGGCAGACGGGGCGGCGTGGGCCGCGCCCGCCAGCATGGAGGCCACCAGGGAAGAGGTCAGGCCGGCCAGGAGCGCCGGTGCCAGCCGGGTCCATCCCCGGCGGCAAGAGTCGTTTCGGATCATTCGTCTTCTTCTCCCTCGGAATCGCGTCGTTCGGCGGCCCGGCGGCCCTGCCTTGCCCTGAATGGGGCGGGGGTTAGGCCCGTGGCTTTGCGTCCCGCGCTTTCGCGCGGTTTGCTCTTGTCAATCGCGAAGGATCGTTTGCTGTGGCTCGGTCGGCCCGACAGGAGAGTGTCACTTGGGGAGTGTCGCCCGTGCGGCAGCTCGGCTGTCTCCTCGATAAGGGGGGAGACCCGCTGGCTTTGCGTCCCGGCCTCGCGGCCGGTTTGCCCTTGTCGGGGGCGGAGAGAACCATCAAGAGAGATTATGGCGTCCGCAGGCACGGGCGTTCACTGTGGGAAGTGCGGGAAATGTGCAGCGGGGGGAAGTTCGGTCAGGCCTGCGACAAGAGTATCGGGGGGAGCGCGGTGCGCTCCCCCCGATACCGTCAATCTACCTCTGCCGGTCCGGCCGCTCCCTTCCTACTCGCCGTTGATGGCGGTGGAGGTGAGGTCCACCGAGGGACCGCTGCTGCCCCACGTCGCCCGGCTGCCCCAAGTGGCCCGGTCCGCGCCCGCCAGCGCGCTGCCCCAGGTGGCCCGGTCGGCGTCCGTCAGCGAACTGCCCCACGTCGCCCGGTCGGCGGCCGCCGCCGTGCTGCCCCAGGTCGCGCGGTCCATGAACAGCGAAGTGCTGCCGTCGGGGTTGGTCGTGCTGCCCCAGGTCGCCCGGTCGGCCCCGACGGAGCTTCCCCAGGTGGCCCGCAGGTCGGTCAGCCCGGTGCCCCACAGGCCGCCGCTCCAGGTCGGCTGGTTGAGGACCAGGGAGAGGGTGCCGTCGCCGTTCTCCAGCAGGGCGGGGCTGAGGGCGGGGAGGGTGGGGGTGACGGTGGAGGCGAGCGCGGCGGGGATGTCGAGGTAGCCGGCGCCGTAGGTGAGGGCGTCGCCGGTCCCGTCGGGGGCGGCCCACTTGTCGGCGGAGACCATGAGGCGGGCCTTGACGGCGTCGGGGGTGAGTGCGGGGTTGGCCTGGAGCATGAGGGCAGCGGCCCCGGCGACGACGGGGGCGGCCATCGAAGTGCCCGACAACTGGAAGTAGGCGTAGGAGGAACCGTCCGAGCCGTACTTCCGGTAGCTGGACTGCGGGATGTCATTGGTGCCGCCCGCATAGGTGTCCAGGGTGCTGTTGTCGGAACACAGCGAGATGACCTTGTTGCCGGGCGCGATGATGTCGGGCTTGAGGATCAGGTCCACGCGGGACGGCCCCCGGCTGGAATAGGTCGCGATCTTGTCGTGGGCGCGCACGCCGTCCATGCTCTTGGTGGCCCCGACGGTGATGATGGAGGGGTCATTGCCGGGCGACTGGATGGAGCCGTAGTCGGTGCCCCAGCCCTCGTTGGAGGCACCGGCCAGATTGACGGCCCCGAAGCGGCCAGTGTTGCCCGCCGCGCAGACGACGACGATGCCGGCCTTCCAGACCTTCTCGACGGCCTGGCAGAGCGGGTCGGTGGCGTAGCTCTCGCCGACCGGGTGGCCGAGCGAGAGGTTGACGACGCGGACCGGCGATTTCGGATTGTCGTCCTGGTGGGCGACGACCCATTGGAGGCCGGCGATGACGGTCGCGACATCGGCCTGTCCGTTCGCGTCGAGGACGCGGATGTTGGCGATATCGGCTTGCGGCGCGATGCCGTTAAAGGTGCGGAAGCAGAACAGCCGATTGGACCTCGCCCCGTCGCCGGCGATGATGCCGGCGACATGGGTGCCGTGCCCGCACGGGTCGTAGAGGCTGCCGTTGTTGCTGGGACCCAGCAGGGTGAGGCTGGTCCCGACGCCGATGATGTTGAGGCCCTGGCCCCTGCCGCCGCTGAGATCGAGCGAGACGCCGATCCCGCCGCCGTAGGCACTGCTGCTCCCGGTGAGGTCGGGCGCAAAGTTGACGCTCGCGCGGATGCGAGTCTTGCTGAACGGCCCGAGGTCACTGTCGGAGAGGTCCTGGACGGGGGCGACACCGCTGTCAACCACGGCGACCGTCACGCCCAGCCCGGTGAGCTGGTACTGGCCGCCGCGCCCGTCCGTGCCGTGAGCCTGGGCGGCCTCGCTGGAGCCGACGGTGAACTCGTCGCTCTTCCGGACCAGGCCGTTGAGCGACAAATGCGTGATGAACGGCAGGGCGGCCACCCGGCCCAGGGCGCGTGCGGGGACCCGAACCGCGACCGAGCCGATGAGCGGCAGGTGCCGGGTGATGTCGGCACCCAGGGAGTGGAGCCGGGCCTCCTGCGCGGGGGTGAGAGTGCCGTCCGTCTTGAGGATGACGGACGACCATCCCGCCGCAGTCTTGGCGGCCAAGGTCCGGGCGACCGCCTGATCGGCGGACGCGGCGGGGGCGGCTTGGGCGGCACCGGCCAGCATGGGAGCCACCAGCGAGGCGGTCAGGCAAGCCAGGAAGGCCGGGGCCTGACGGGTAGTTCGCGGCCGTGCCGTGGTGCGGCGTGAGGTATCTTGGATCATTTGCTTTTCTTTCCTTCGGAGTCGCACAGTTCGGCGGCCCGGCGGCCGTGCCCCGCCGCGGTCGAGCCGGGGTAGGGGTTAGGCCCGTGGCTTTGCGTCGCCGCCTTTCGGCGGGCATGCTCTTGATTAATCGCGAAGGATCGTTCGACGTGGCTTGGTTGATGTGGCTTGGTTGATGTGGCTTGGTTGATGTGGCTCGGTCGGTTCGACGAGAGGATGTCGCCCGTGCGGCGGCCCGGCCGTCTTCAGCGGGACTGAAGACCCGTCGGCTTTGCGTCCCGGCCGTGCGAGCCGGTGTGCCCTAGTCTGGGGCGGAAAGAACCATCAAAGGTATTATGGGGTCTGGGAGGGGGCATGCTCACTGTAGGATATGCGGGAAAGTGCGGGGCGGGCCGAAGGAGCGGGCTGGTCTTGTGCTAGGGAGATATGTTCGAGGATGAACCCGCGCCGTAGCGCAGCCCGTCAACGAGCAGGGCGACCATGCGCCGCGCATGGTCAGGTCCCCCGGCGTGAGCGGCCATGGAAAGGTTCCCCACCGCCCCCAGCAGGTCATCCGGCTCGACGCCCGCGCGCACCTCGCCCGCGGCGACCGCCGCGTCCAGCAGCGTTCGAAGCGCCGGCTGGAGCCGCTTCTGGAAGTAGGCGGGCAGGGCGTCGAAGGCCGGGTCCCCCGAATGCAGGGCCGTGGCCAGCCCGCGTTTGGTCGCGATGAAGGCCGCATACCGCTGCATCCAGCGCGCCAGCGCCTCCCCCGGCTCGTGTTCCGCCGCCAGGACCGGCGCGGCGTCCGCGCAGGCATCCACCTCATGCTGGAAGACGGCCGCGATGAGGTCCGAGCGCTGCGGGAAATGGCGGTACACCGTGCCGACGCCGACGCCCGCCTTGGCGGCGATCTCCCGCACCGGCGCGTCCACCCCGGACGCCGCGAACACCGCCAGCGCCGCCTCCAGCAATGCGTCCGTGTTCCGCCGCGCGTCGGCGCGCACGCGCCGATCCCCGCCGCCCCGAGGCTCCGAGCCATCCCCCTGATTTTCCAATTTGCCGTTCACTCCGCCTCCACTTGACAAACGGAACATTGTTCCGTATAATAGGGAATATGGTTCCGTTTCAGCCATAATACCACATCGCGGCATCGAAGGAGAATTTTATGGACAGCAAAGTCTGGTTTATCACCGGCACCTCCCGCGGTTTCGGCCGCGTCTGGGCCGAAGCCGCGCTGGGGCGCGGCGACAAGGTCGCGGCGACCGCCCGCAAAACGGCAGACATCGCCGATCTGAAGGAGCGCTTCGGGGACGCCGTCCTCCCGCTGGCGCTCGACGTCACGGACGCCGATCAGGTGCGGCAGAGCGTCCAGCAGGCGCACGCGCATTTCGGCAGGCTGGACGTGGTCCTCAACAACGCCGGTTACAGCCTGGTCGGCACGATTGAGGAGGCAGGCGAGGCGGACGTCCGCGCCGAGTTCGACACGAACTACTTCGGCGCATTGCGGGTCATTCAGGCCGCCCTCCCTCTGCTGCGGCAGCAGGGCGGCGGGCACATCCTCGGCGTCTCCAGCACTCTCGGCCATGTGGCATTCCCACTCATCGGCCACTACTGCGCCTCCAAATGGGCCTTCGAGGCGCTCCACGAGAGTCTGGCGCAAGAGGTCAAGGCGTTCGGCATCAAGGTGACGCTGATCGAACCCGGTGCCTACGCCACGTCGTTCGGCAGCCCCGAGTCGCTGAAGATCGCGCCGGGCATGGATACCTACAATGAGCTGCGGCAGCAGGTTTTCGGGCAGCTCAGGAGCCAAGAACGCGGCGACCCGGCGGTGACCGCCGAAGCCGTCCTCAAGGTCGCGGATGCGGAGAACCCTCCGCTGCGCCTGATCCTCGGCAGCACCGGCCTGCCCATGGTGCGCGCCGCCTACGCCGACCGCCTCGCCACCTGGGAGGAATGGGCGGCCGTCTCAAACGCCGCGCAAGGCGAGCCGCAGAAGTGAATCAGCGTGAAGAAGGAGAATACCATGCAAGACAAACGCATCGCCCTGGTCACCGGGGCCAATCAAGGAGTCGGCCTTCAGGTCGCAAAGGAACTCGTGGCACACGGCCTCGCCGTGCTGGTCGGTTCGCGCAGTCTCGAGCGCGGTGAGGCCGCCGCCAAAGAGATCGGGCCGGGTGCCGTCGCGCTCCAGCTCGATGTGACGGATCGAGCTTCCATCGCCGCCGCGGCGGAGCGCATCCGCGGCGAGTTTGGCCGCCTCGACCTGCTCGTCAACAACGCGGCGATCTCGAACACGAGAAAGCAGCAGCTCGGCTTGTCCCTTCAGGACTACGCGCAGATGTCGCTCGCGAGCAACGCGTCCCTCGATGAAATACGCGCGGTCTGGGAGACCAACGTGTTCGGCGTCCTCGCCGTTTACCAGGCAATGCTGCCGCTCCTGCGCCTGTCGCCTGACGCCCGCATCGTCAACGTGTCGAGCAGCGTCGGCTCACTGGCGACGAACGCAGACCCGGCTTTCCCCTACCATAAGTTCTTCGGACCCGTGTATCCGGCGTCCAAAACGGCACTCAACGCGATGACGCTGGCGATGATGGTCGAGCTGGAATCGACCGGGATCAAGGTCAACCTGGTCTCCCCAGGCTTCACCAAGACCAGCCTCAATGGATACGAGGGCACCGAATCTGTTGAGGACGGCTCCCGCGAGGTGGTGCGCGTCGCGCTGCTCGGCGCGGACGGCCCGACAGGCACGTTCACGCGCTGGGAGAACACAACGATCCCCTGGTGATGTGGTCCCGAACGCCGCACGAGGCGAGCCGCAAAGATAAACCATCACAGCGTTCCAGCGCAATCAAGAAAGGAAGATATTTCATGAGTGAGCCGATCAATCGAGCCGAAAACATACCCGTCAGCGCGCCCGCCCCGGTCGTCTCCGTCAGCCCCGTGGTGCTGCCGGCTCCGGGACGTGCGGTGGACTTACAGATGCGCGTTTCCGCGCCCGTGACCGGGCACGGCCTGCCCGTCATCCTTTTGTCGCACGGTCAGGGGAGGTCGAACCATCTTTCCTCCCTGAACGGCTACGGTCCGCTCGCAAACTTCTGGGCGGCCCACGGCTTCGCCGTGATCCAGCCGACTCATCTGAGTTCAAGGACTCTCCGCCTCGACCCCGAGACCCCCGGTGCGCCCCTGTTCTGGCGGTCCCGCGCCGAGGACATGACGCGCATCCTCGACGCTCTCGACGTCATCGAGTCTTCCGTACCCGAGATCGCGGGGCGCTTGGACCGGGGCCGTGTCGCGGTCGTCGGGCACTCCATGGGCGGTCATACGGCGGGGATGCTGCTGGGGGCGCGGCTGACCGACCCCGAAGACGGAGCGGAAGTCGGCCTAGCGGAGCCTCGGATCAAGGCGGGCGTCTTGCTCGCCGCGCCCGGCCACGGCGGTAATGACCTCAGCGCGTGGGCGGCCGAGAACGCCCCCTTCTTCCGTCACCCCATCTTCAGGGAGATGACAACGCCGGCCCTCGTGGTCGCGGGCGATAAGGATGTCTCCCCGCATCTGACGACGCGGGGCGCGGACTGGCACGCCGACCCGTACTCCCTGAGTCCCGGCCCCAAGTGCCTGCTGACTTTGTTCGGCGCGGAACACGGGCTTGGCGGGATCTCCGGGTACGACGTGGCGGAGACGACGGACGAGGACCTCGAGCGTGTGGCGGCCGTCCAGCGGCTGACGTGGGCCTACCTCCGCACGGCGCTCTACCCCGAAGACCCCGCCTGGCCCGCCGCGTGCGCCGCATTGATGGAGGAGCCTGATCCGCTGGGCCGGGTCGAGTGCAAGTGAGCGCGCCGATGAGTGCGCCGGAGAGCGCGGAAGCTGAACCGCGATGAGGTACGCCTGCACCGTTCCAGTGAGCCGGGGGCGTGTGCTACGATCTGTGTGCCGGCGAAAATAGATGGGCATCGCCAGCTGGACAGGGCGCTACGAGTCGGTCCCGGCCGGCCCCCTCAGGAAGTCGGCAAGGATGCTACGCATCGGCGTGGCGGCGCGGCCGAGCAGGCGCTCCAGGGTGGGGTCCACGGCGGCGAATTCGCCCTGGCGGCCGGCGACGAACAATCCTAAGAGGCCGTCCGCCATGGCCGCCGGCAGGCCGGAGTCGAGCAGAGACTGACGGAATGCGTCATCCGACAGGATTTCCCGTGCGACCGGCATCCCGAGGATCTCTGAAGCCATGCGCGCGATCTCGGCGAAGTCCAGCGCCTCCGGGTGGGTGAGAGGCGGCGTGATCCCGTGGAGCTTTTCAGGGTCCAGCAGCGCAGTCACGGCGGCTTCCGCCAGGTCGGACCGTGACGTCCACGACGCGGGGCCGTCCGCCGGAAGGGCGATCCGGCGGGTTTCCTTCAGACGGCCGAGCTGCCACAAAGCGGACTCCGCATAGAACCCGTTCCGCAGCGACGTGAACGGAATCCCGGACCGCCGGAGCAGCTCCTCGGTCGCGGCATGATCCCGCGCGGGGCTGAAGGCGGAACGGGGGTCGGCCGCCATGTGGCTCGTGTAGAGGACACGGCCGGCACCGGCCGCCTTCGCGGCTGCGATGGCGTTGCCGTGCTGTTCCACGGCGGACGGGCCGAGGCTGTTGACCGAGACGACAAGTACCTGCGACGCGCCTTCGAAGGCGTGGGGCAGGCTCTCCGGGTCCGCAAAATCTCCTTTCCGTACCCGCACCCCCTTCTCCTGGAGGGCGCGCGCCTTTTCCGGGTCACGGACGCTGACGCCGACCTGATCGGCGGGAATCAATCCGATCAGCCGCTCTGCGACCGCCTGGCCGAGTTTTCCGGTGGCTCCTGTGACGATGATCATGGTGTTTTCCTTGTGCTATACTCTGCTATGCAACGGCTTCGGGTCCGCTTCTAGCAATGATACCACAAATATGCTATCATTGATAATATGGTCAAAGGAAAACTGATTAACTGATGTCACGCAGCGGCTGTCACGGCGCCTGAGCGAGCCAAAACGAGTGATCTCAGTCACTCGTCATACTCCCCGTCTGCTCTCGCCCCCGAAGGCGCATAACACCAGTGATCAAGAGCATCGGAGTACCGTCAAGATGATGACTGAGGCCCACGCCGACATGGGCGCTGAACCAGCCGCTTCCCGCGAAGACACGCGGGCGCGGATTGTTGCGTCCGCGATTGTCCTCCTCAACACCGGCGGGCGGGACGCCGTGACGACGCGGGCCGTTGCGGACGCCGCCGGTGTTCAGGTGCCGACCCTCTATCGCCTCTTTGGCGACAAGCATGCCCTCCTTGATGCGGTCGCAGAATACGGTTTCAAAGCCTATTTGACGGAGAAGATGATCCCGAGACCTGGACAAGACCCCGTAGAAGATCTGCGGATCGGATGGGATTTACACGTCGCATTCGGGTTGTCTCACCCGGCGATTTATCTGCTGATGTACGCCGAGCCCCGGCCCGGCGTGAAGTCTCCGGCGGCCGAAACTTCGTATCGCGTCTTGAAAGAACACATACGGCGGGTTGCCGCTGCCGGGCGATTGCGCTTCTCCGAGGAACGGGCGGCACAACTTTTTCATGCCGCCGGGTGCGGGACCGTGCTGACCCTCCTTGCCAAGGCCGACGAAGACCGGGATAGGAGCCTGTCGGAAATCGCGCGCGAGGCGGCGATTGCTGCGATCACCACAGACGGACCCACGTTTGAGGGTTCCGGACCGGCGGCGGCGGCGGTCGCCCTTCGTGCCGTTCTGCCTGAAGTCCGATCGCTTTCAGATGGGGAACGCTCCTTGCTGACCGAGTGGCTCAACCGTCTCAGCGCAATTCGGAGCTAGTGAGCGCTTAGAAGGCGGGGGGAGCGTCTCGAACGCCGCGCAAGGCGAGCCGCAGCCACACGGCAATACAAAAATGGGGATCACATGAGGAGCTTGAGCGGGTGGGCTAGCCGAGGGCATCTGGTGCTGTGAGGTTATCCGACCCGCTATCCTGACCCAAGGATCAGGGCCACTCCCTCATCGGCATCCACAAGAAGAGTCTCGCGTGATACGCCGGCCCGCGCCCGGAGGGCCGAGGCCATCGCCATGCCAAGGAGCTGCCGGCTGCGCGCGGCGCAGGGGAAATCAGGCGGCAGCTCGCCCGCCGCGACCGCGTCCTGGAATCGCTGCTCGACCATCCCTTCCGCCTGCGCCATGGCGCGGGCCGAGAACGCGCGGACCTTCGCGTCGCCGACGGCCGGAACGACGCAGGCCATCAGACAGCCGGCGGGCGAGCCGTCGCCCGTACCACTCTCGACCCCCTGCCTCAGAAAGCCGGAGATCGCCCCCCGTATGTCCGGGGCCGCAAACAAGGCCCGCAGCGCCAGCGCCCCGACGGTCTCGCCGTAGTGTTCCAGGCAGCGCATGAAAAGCGCCTCCTTGTCCCCGAACGTCGCGTAAAGGCTCGGGCGGCCGACACCCATGCCGGCGACGAGGTCGTCAACCGTCGCGCCATCGAAGCCCCTGGCCCAGAAGACCTTCGTCGCCCGGTCCAGTGCCTCGTCCTCGCTGAAGTTCCGCGGCCTCCCGCGCGGCCTGGGTGAAGTTCTAGGCATAATTTTTAACCGTTTAGTTCATAAATGCTTGACACGAGGGTCTCTTGCCCATTATAATACCATATAGTTCATAAACAGGCAAGCCGCCCAGGCGTCTTACCGAGAAGGAAAACAGGAATGGCAATCTACGATGGCAAGACCGTGGTGATCACAGGGGGCACGAGCGGGATCGGCCTCGCCACGGCGAAGCTCCTGCTCGCCGGAGGCGCGCGGGTGCTTGTGACCGGGCGCACCGACAAGACGCTCGACGCCGCGCGGGAGGACCTCGGCGCGGGGGCGATCGTGCTGAAAAGTGACGCCGGCTCGCTCAGTGACATTGACACGCTCGCCTCCAAGGTGAAGGAAGCGTTTGGCACTCTCGACGTCCTGTTCATCAACGCGGGGCTGGCCCGGTTCGCCCCGCTCGAGCAGACCGGCGAGGCGCTCTACGACGAGATGTTCGACCTCAACACCAAAGGCCCGTACTTCACGGTCCAAAAACTCGCACCGCTGATGTCCCAGGGCGGCGCGATCGTCCTGACCACCTCGTCCGCCAACGAGAAGGGCATCCCGATGATTAGCGCCTACGGGGCGGCCAAGGCCGCGCTCCGCTCGTTCGCGCGCACCCTGGCGGCGGAACTGCTGCCGCGCGGCATCCGGGTCAACGCGGTCAGCCCCGGCCCGATCGAGACGCCGATCCTGGGCAAGTCCGGGATGCCGCCGGAGATGGTCGCCCAGTTCGGGGCGCAGGTGTCCGAGATGGTCCCCATGAAGCGCTGGGGGCAGGCCGAGGAGGTCGCTCGGGCCGTCGCCTTCCTGGCGTTCGACGCGACGTTCACGACGGGGGCCGAGCTGCCCGTGGACGGCGGGGGGACGCAGCTCTAGTGGGCGTGCGTGGGGGCCGCTAGGCCGCGCGGGGCAGGCCGAACTCGGCCCCCAGGTGCAGCCGGTCGGGGTCGGCCAGCTTGCCCAGCTTGCGCTCGGTTTTCTCCCGGTACAGCGCGGCGTCGGCGGCGGTGATGAGGCTGGTGAAGTCAGGACCGTCGGCGGGGAAGCAGCCCGTCCCGATGGAGACGCCCAGGCGCAGCGCGCCCAGCCGGGGGTGGAGCAGGCCCGGCTCGTAGGACTCGACGGCCTCCCGGATGCGGGCGGCGAGGGCGGCGGCCTCGGCCGGACCGCCGCCGTGGACGTAGACCAGGAACTCGTCGCCGCCGTGCCGGGCCACGACGTCCTCCGCGCGGATCTGGGCCACGAACAGCGCGCTCAGGTCGCGCAGCACCTGGTCGCCCTTCTGGTGGCCGAAGTTGTCGTTGATCGGCTTGAAGCTGTCCAGGTCCAGGCAGAGCAGGGCGAACGGCCTCCCGTCCCGGCAGCGGTCCTCGACGTGCCCCGTGATGTGGCGGATGTTGTGCAGGCCCGTCAGCGGGTCGCTCAGGGCGTGCGACCGCGTCCGGTCGAAGAGCAGGCCGTCATACAGGGCCGCCGCCGCCCGCTCGGCGATGGTCTCCAGGAGCTGCTTGTCCAGGGCGCTGAAGGCGTCGGCGTAGGGGTGGTACAGGTTGATCGTGCCGAGTACCTCGCCCTGATGCACGATCGGGACGATCAGGGACGTCTGGAGCGCGGTCCACTGGGCGGACCGTGAGGCGGTCAGCAGGAGGTCGTCGGCGTCGTAGCCCCCCAGGTAGGTCAGGCGGTCCGAGGCGACCCGGAGCGACGTGCTGGCCGGCCCCAGGGTGCGCGCGCCGGTGAAGTACTCGCGGTTGACGCCCACGGCGGCGCGCACGCTCATGCCGGCACCTTCCAGACCCACCCCCGCCGCGTCGCGCAGCAGGAACAGGGCGGCCGTGCCGGGCAGGATCGTCTCCAATTTGCGGCTCAGGATCTCCAGAGTCTCCTGGAGGCCCAGGGACGAGGACAGGGTCTGCACGACCTCGTACAAGGCCCACAGCTCCGAGGAGGCCCGGTGGATGGCGCGCGCCGCCTGGTCGGCGGGGTGGGCGAGCGCCTCGCCGGGCGCGGCGGCGGCCAGCGGCCCGTCGCCCTCGGCCGCCATCTGGACGACGACCTCCTCGATCACGCCCAGGAAGGCGTCGGCGACGTCCGGGTCGAAGTGCGTCCCCCGGTCCTTGCGGATCACCTCGCAGGCCCGCTCGTGCGGCCAGGCGCTCCGGTAGGACCGCGACGACGTCAGGGCGTCGTAAACGTCGGCGACGGCCAGGATGCGCGCCGTGCGCGGGATGTCCTCGCCCTTCAGCCCGTCCGGGTAGCCGGTCCCGTCCCACTTCTCGTGGTGCGACCGGACGACGGGCAGGACAGGCCAGGGGAACTGGACCGGGTGGAGGATGTCGGCCCCGATCTGCGGGTGTTCCTTGATCTTGGCGAACTCCTCGTCGGTCAGCCGCCCCGGCTTCAGCAGGACGTACTCGGGGACGCCCAGCTTGCCGATGTCGTGCAGCAGCGCGCCCATCTCGATGGCCTTCAGCTCGGTCCCGACCAGCCCCATGTGTTTCGCCGTGGCGACGGCGTAGCGCTGCACCCGCAGGATGTGCTGGTGCGTGTACTGGTCCTTGGCGTCGATGGCAAGGGCGAGGCTCCCGATGGTCGCGAGGTACAGCTCGGCCAGATGCTCCTGACTGAGCTGCATCTCCTCGATGTGCTGCTGCTTCTCCTCGGTCGCGCGGACCGTCGTGGAGTAGTTCTGGAACACGACCAAGCCCAGCGGGGCCAGCAGCAGCAGGACGAAGCCGACGTGGCTGGAGAACAGCAGGATCGCCAGCGTGCTGACGCAGCCGCCCGCGAAGTAGGAGGGGGCCGTCCAGAAGAACGTCTCGCGCCACAGGGTCAGCGGCTTCTGCCCGGTGCAGAGGGCGACGATGACGGCGACGCCGCCCGTATTGAGCAGGAAGTAGACCAGGCTGAAACCCGCCACGGCGGGGTAGGTGCCGGGACTCCGCAGGGCCAGGGAGGAGTGGTTCAGCCACAGGAAGACCAGCCCCGCCGCCCAGGCCTCCACGACGGCCGTGGACACGTTGAACAGGAGCTGGTGGAGGGGCTGGCGGCGCGAGGCCGGGAACAGGCTCTGGCAGAGGCTGCCGAAGGCGCTCACCAGAACGGCCGCGGCCGGCCCGAAGCGCAGCAGGGCCGTACAAGTCAGCACATAGCCCAGGGAGAGCGAGACGTGGTCCTCGGCGCTGTGGTGGCGCATCAGGCGGATCTTCTTGCTGCTCGCCAGCGCCGTCAGGAGCAGGTAAAGCCCCAGTTCCCACCACGGAGCGTCCTCCTTGGGGACCGGCGTGACGGCGGCGCAGGCCGCCGCCGCGCCGCCCAGCAGGCAGACCAGGACCAGATATAGTTGTGCGTTCCGCGGTAGTTTACTCATGGATGTTCGGCAGATACGGGCCGGGGCCGTGACGCCGCCCCCGTCCTCACTCGCACCTTGGCGTATTCACTTCTATCTTGGCCTATTCGCCGGCTGAACTTTAGCCGCATCTTGTCATACATGCATAAAAAGAAGGCAATCTCGGCGGCACCGCCTTTGTAATCCGGCGCGCGACTATGGTAAAATACGGCGGTACTTTCCGCAGGCCCTGAGATTCGCTCCGTGCCCTGCCGATGGTAGAACAGACCGGCTGCCGGACCCGCCGACAACGGCGCGGCACGGCGGAGAAGTGAAAACCGTTTTGTGTCCACCCGCCCCCGCAAACCAGCCGCCTTTCCCCGCGAACGAAGAGGAACGGCTAGCCGCGCTGCGCCGCTGCGCGCTCCTAGACACGCCACCGGAAGCCGCCTTCGACCGGCCGGCCTCGCTCGCCGCCCGCCTGTTCGGGGTGCCGCTGGCCCTCGTGACCCTCCTCGACCGCGACCGCCTGTGGCTCAAGTCCTGCCAGGGGCAGGGCCGCGATTCCGTCGGCTTCCGCGAAGTGAGCCGTGACCTCTCCTTCTGCGCCCACACGGTCTTCGCGGGCGAGCCGCTGGTGTTCGAGGACACCCGCCTGGACCCGCGTACCGCCCACAACCCCTTCGTCACCGGCGAAAGGGGTGTCCGCTTCTACGCCGGCGCCCCGCTGCTGGACGGGGAAGGCCACGCGCTCGGTGCCCTCTGCCTTCTCGATTTCGAGCCGCGCCTCTTCCCCGCCGAGCAGCGCGCGGCCCTGGCCGACCTCGCGGCCGGCGTGGTCAGCGAGATCGAGCTGCGGCGCGCGTCGTCCGCCCTGGCCGAGAGTGAGCGGCTGGGCCGGCAGATGTTCGAGGACAGCCCGCAGCCCATGTGGGTCTTTGACGACAAGACGCTGCGCTTCCTGGCCGTGAACGGGGCCGCCGTCGCCTGCTACGGATACACGCGCGCCGAGTTCCTGGCGATGACCCTCGCCGACATCCGCCAGCCCGAAGACGTGCCCGCCCTGTTCGAGGCCGAACCCGCCCTGCGGCCCGGCGACAAACTCCTCCGGCGGCACCGGAAAAAGGACGGCGCGCTGATCTGGGCGGAGGTCGCCGCCCACGCGGTTGACTATGAAGGCCGTGCGGCGCGCATGGTGGTCGCGAGCGATGTCACCGAGCGGGTGCAGGCTGAGGACGCCTTGCGCCGCAGCCTGACGATGATGAAGGCCCAGCAGGAAGCCGCCCCGGACGGCATCCTGGTCGTGGACGAGCATCGCCGGGTCATCAGCTACAACCAGCGCCTGTGCGAGATGTGGGGCATCCCCGACGTCGTCCGCCGGGCGGCCCGGTACGACGGGCTGCTCGGCCACATCCTCTCGCTCGTCGAGCGGCCTGAGGAGTACGCGCAGCGCGTCCGGTGCCTCTATGAACACCCCTCGGAGCGGAGCCACGAGGAGATCGAGCTGAAGGACGGGCGCGCCTTCGACCGATACTCCGGGCCGATGGTGTCCGAAGGGGGGGAATACTACGGGCGCGTGTGGTTCTTCCGGGACATCACCGAGCGCCGAGTCATGGAGCAGGGGCTGCGCCGCTCGGAGCGGAAACGCGCCCTGCACATCCGGCACACGCCCCTGGCGGCGATCGAATGGGGGCTGGACTTCGAGGTGACCGCCTGGAACCCCGCCGCCGAAAGGATCTTCGGCTACACCCAGGACGAGGCCCATGGCCGCCGGGGGCCGGACCTGATTCTGCCCGACGCCGAGCAGGCCGCCATCGAGGCCGTCCGCGTCGCCCTGCTTTCGGGGACGGGGGGCGCACGCAGCACCAACCTCAACCGAACCAAGGACGGCCGCACCATCCTGTGCGAGTGGTACAACACGCCCCTGGTGGACGACGACGGGCGGGTGATCGGGGTCGCCGCCCTGGCGCAGGACGTGACCGAGAGCAGGCGGGCCGAGGCGCAGCTCCGGGAGAGCCGCCAGCGCTACAAGTCGCTGGTGGATTACCACCCCCACACCGTCTGCTCCATTGACACGCAGGGCCGCTTCCTGACCGTGAACGCCGCCTTCGAGCAGCTCACCGGGTATGCCGCGTCGGAGGTCTGCGGGCGGCCGTTCGCCCCTGTGGTCGCGCCGGAGTGCCTGGAGCAGTCCCGCCGGCACTACGCGCTGACGCTCCAGGGGCACCCGCAGAGGCACGAACTGACGCTCCTGCACAAGACGGGCCGGCGCGTCGGGGCCTGCCTGACCACCGTCCCGATCGTGGTGGAAGGGGCGGTCACCGGCATCTACGCGGTCGTCGAGGATGTCACCGAGCGCCTGGCCCTGGAGGCCGAGCGCGAGGCGCTGCTGTCCCAGACCGAGGCGCTGCTGGCGGACGCCCTGGAACGGGCGGACCACGACCCGCTGACCGGGCTGATGAACCACCGCGCCTTCCACAAGCGCCTGGAGGAGCAGGACGAGGCGGCCGGCCGCGAGGGCAGGCCGCTGTCCCTGCTGCTCCTGGACCTTTGCGACTTTAAGTTCTTCAACGACGCCTATGGCCACCTCGCCGGCGACGACGTGCTGCGGCGGGTGGCGGCCGCCCTGCGGTCCGCCTGCCGTCCGGGGGACACGCTGGCCCGCTTCGGCGGCGACGAGTTCGCCCTGCTGATGCCCGGCGCGTCTCAGCCCGAGGCCGCCCGCGCCGCCGACGCCCTGCGGGCTGCCGTGGCCCGCGTCGGCTATCGCCCGCCGGGCCACGACGCCGCCATCCCCCTCAGCCTTTCGGTCGGGGCCGCCTCCGCCCCCGGAGACGGCGCGGGCCGCGGCGCCCTGCTCGGGGCCGCCGACGCCCGCCTGCGGGTCGCCCAGTCGGGGGGCGACGATGAGGGCCAGGCGATGCGCCTGCGCCGGGGCCTGACCCGCTCGGTCGAAGGCTTCTCCATGCTGGACGCCCTGGTGGCCGCCGTGGACAATAAAGACCGCTACACCCGCCGCCACTCCGAGGACGTCATGGAGTACAGCGCCCGCATCGCCCGCGCCCTGGGCATGGGCGCCTCGGCCCAGCACGCCGTCCAGGTCGCCGCCCTGCTGCACGACGTGGGCAAGATCGGGGTGCCGGACGAGATCCTCCGCAAGCCGGGCCGGCTGACCGACGAGGAGTTCGCCGCCGTCCGGCAGCACCCGATGATGGGCGCGGTCATCGTCGGGGCCGTGCCGGGCTTCGAGGAGGCCCTGGATGCCGTCCGCCACCACCACGAGCGGTGGGACGGCGAGGGCTACCCGTTCGGCCTGCGCGGCGCGGAGATCCCCCTGACCGCCCGCCTGATGGCCGTCGCCGACGCCTACAGCGCGATGACGACCGACCGCCCCTACCGCAAGGGCATGGACCCGGCCCGCGCGCGGCGCATCCTGGCCGAAGGCGCGGGGACGCAGTGGGACCCCGCCTGCGTCGCCGCGTTCCTGGGCGAAGGCGTCTGACCCCCGCCGTGGCCTGACGGCCGCCGTGGGGCGAGGCTAGGGCAGCCGTAAGCGCGCGTCCCGGCGCGCGATGCACCCGACCCGCAACGAACCCGGCCATGCCCGCAACGAACCCGGCCATGAATGGCCGGTCTATTCCCGGCTTCGCCGGTGGGCCGCCCCTTCGGGGCTACGGACGATGCCACCGAATGATGTGATGGTGTAGGGGCGCCGCTTGCCGCGCCCTCCTGCCTTCCCCGCCCTCCTGCTTTCCCCGCCCTTCTTCTCCCAAAGCGCGGCAGGACAAGAGGGCGCGGCAAGCGGCGCCCCTACGCCCGGAGGATGCCGCCCCGGATGCCGCCCCGGATGCCGCCCCGGATGCCGCCCCGGATGCCGCCCCGGATGCCGCCCCGGATGCCGCCCCGGATGCCGCCCCGGATGCCGCCCCGGATGCCGCCCCGGATGCCGCCCCGGATGCCGTGCCCCTACACCGCCCCTGTAGGGGTCGGGTTCCCCGACCCTCGTTCCCCTCCTTTCCTTTCGGCTTTGTCCCTCCGAAGCCCCGATCCGAAGCCCCGAAGCGGGCGGCCCACCGGCGAAGCCGGGGATAGACCGACGGTTTAACGCCGGGACAATGGGCCGGGACGCAGCCGCATAGACCAACGGTTCAACGCCGGGCTGACTTTTTCACGAAATGCTTGACAAACGATGGGGGCTTCCGCTACACTGTAGCATAGCAGAAATACCAAAGTGTCTGCCGCGCGTTGCAAAGGAGAACCATCCGATGACACGCACCGCGACAGGCACGAACATTCGCCCCTGCCCCATTTCCGGCCCCGTCCGCCTTGCCGGTCTTTACTAAGTAAAGACCGGCGCGCTCCGATCCTGGCTGACCCTGATGAGCCTCACCCTTTTTACCCTCGGCCTGCTCTGCGCCCGCTCCGCTCAGGCACAAGACGATTGGAACGTCACCGACAAAGACGGCAGCACCCTCCAAGTCTCCGGTGCCGGCTACCCCCTCACCGGCACCGCCACTGGCAAGGCCAAAAACACCTACCCCGCAGATATGACCTTCGTCGCCAAACTCGCGCCCTACTACGACTTGGAATACGGGTGGGTAGACAACAGCCAGTGGCTCCAGGCTGCCTCCGGCGGCCCCCACTCCTACGACCCCAACCCGCTCGGCGTCCCTTACCTTTACAACGACGGGACCACCGGCCCGCCCTCGACCCTCATCGCGCTGAACGCCACCGCCCACAACTACGCCTTCAACAACAGCTACTATGGGTCCTTCAACCCCGAAGACTACCCCTTTTACACATACCAGACGTACAAGGATGTGAGTGACTGTGAGCCGATCATCGGCAACGTGACCGGCAGGGCCAAAGGGACGCTGTGGGCGAACTGGAACTGGACGGGGTCCGGGGCGGCCCCGGACCACCTAGACATCTTGCTGACCACGAACGTGCAGGCGTCGAAGTCCTACGAGAACGGCTCGGAGGAGACGGACCTGATCGCGACGGCGACAGCCTCGGACGGGGACCCGTTCAACGAGACGGCGAGTTCCGATGGCCCAGGAGGTAGGGAGCAGGCGGGTGGCCGCCACCTGCTGCGTGTTCCAGTGTCAGGCGGGGTGGCGGCGGTGTCTTTGAACGGCAACGTGAGCGCCTCGGCGACCAACAACCTCCAGTACGGGGGGTTCAGCTATCCCTACTATCAGATCTACGGCGGGCGTAACCCGACCGGTGCCCGCAGCTACGCCTCGGTTTCGGCTACCGCTATGGTAGACAGCCGGGACGTGACGATTACCTCAGACATCGATCCAACCTATAAAAAAGGCAGAGTGGCGGATCGGGTAGGACATCCTGTTCAAGACCAGTGGGGCAATGACCTCTACGAGCCTGTCCAGAACAAGCTCGACGCGGATGGCACAGGGCATGGGGATGTGGGTCTGGCGGCTTCACCGCAGAGCGTAATGGTGCCAACGCCCTCCGACTCCTACCTGTATGTTACCTACAAGGGCAACTATTCCGGTAGCTGGCACGTTTCCGGCCTCATGGAATGGTGGTATTCTGCCTTGACGGGTTCTTCAGCCGTTGGCACCCTCATTAACTCCTTCGACGAATCAGGCTTCGTCGTATCCTATGTTAGACCAAGCGATCCGCAAGTAATCGGCTATGACCCGTATGACGGGACCCCCCTCTACTCCCAGGCGGTGCCGGGCAAAACCGGCACGGACCATGTTCACCTTACCTGTGAAGATGCTGCCCCCTATTCGGACTCTGGCGGTGATGGCGCTTTCGCGACAGCCAACTATTACATGAACATGCATGACACGGAAGAAAATCCCTTCAAGTTCCGTGCTGATGAATACTATTGGCAGGATCTGCAACTGAATACGCCGGTTCCTACAGCTAATTTCAATCTCAATCCGACCGTCACCGTCTCAGCAAAAGATAATCCTGCCACCACTGGCGGGGCGCTGGGAATCAGCAGCTTATGGACGGTCGGCTTTAACGCAATGCCGGGATGGCTGCAAGGTATCTTAAAGGTTGCCGGCATTTCGGACGACAGCCTCAAGCCTGAGACGCTAACTTGGAGCGTCGGATTCAATGATGTATGGGACAACTCCAGCATAGATGGCGCGACGTGGCAAGGTGGCGTAAAACCGGCAGACAGCCAAAAGGCGTTTTGGCAAATGACGCCGCGTGTGCAGCGGTACTACATCCGCACTTGGACACGCTCGGATCATTATGTCATGCCTGGCGATGACTCCGGCTACACTGGTTTTGCAGGACAGGACCCTCAGCACTTCGAATCCAGATGCAACCAATCAGGCTCAGTGGGATTGCGCGGGTCTGGTGATTTCTCTCTGAACCCTCCCACTTCTTGACTTCTACCGGAGGAGGCCTTGGATGCGAACACCGGCCATCAGTCTTATTCTTCTGGCGTTCGTGGCTGGCTGTGGATTACATCATGCCTCCTCCCAGCAGTTTGTTCCGCGTCCTGTCTCACAGCCGGAAATAGAGGCCCGTCAGAACTTTGCTTGGTCAAGACTTCCGATCAACGGCGATGATACGCCTTACGCTCAGATCGCGTTACACATTGACCAGGCGATCCGGTCTGGGGTTTCCCCGCAATCACTCCGCAGTCAATACGGCCTCCAGGCACAGCGACAGTCCGATAGCCCGCAAGCACAGTTTGCCTGGGCTTATGCTTCCTGGAAAGCTCTGCCTGCGGATTTTACCCTATCCGATAAAGCGGACATACTGGAAGGTGTTCCAGAAGCATTAGCCCATGCCACGTTTCCACGCGCATACCACTTCGCCCGCATCCGCTTCCTAGTAGAAGGCTCTGACTCGCGGATGTGGCCGCTCGGGGAGACGTTGTTGGCACATGATCCCAATGACAAGGAGGTCAAGACAAATCTGATTAACTGCTACGGTGCTTTTTTGCTAGCTTCCAAACCGAGCGATGCCACTGTGCCGAAGATCAAGCAAAAGGCGCTTTCTTACGCGCAGGATATGCTGCGGTCTGACCCTCAAAAACCGAGATACCACGCCACTATTGGATGGGTTTACTTGATGTCATGGGCGGAAAAAAGCAACCAGAACGACGGCCGGAACGCCATCAAGTACTTCCAAGAGTATCTGCGCCTCGCGCCTGCTAATGACAGTTGGCGCAGGCAGGCAGAGTCCTTCATCAAAATGATCCAGAGCCAGCAACAGTCAAAGTAAGATTGGGTGCGAAACTGTACTTGTTACCAAACATGACGCCTCGTTTCAAGTTCAGCCAGCCGTTTGAGGAGCGACTAGCAAGGTACTGACCATCTTCAATTAAGGACAGGCACAAGCTGTCTGCCTTCTCCATTGCGCCTTCTCTGGGATGGCACTGCCGCCCTTGACCGAGTTTTCTGCTCCCTTCTGCCTATCTTAGTAGGACTGAGACTTTCCGCCGCCTTTGACGTGGGAGAAGCAGGCCCCCTATGTTTGGGGCCTGCGCTTCGTTAAAGAGGGAAACACTACAGCACGATGAAGAATACGTCGGACCTCAAAATGCCTTCGGCGTCTTCACCTACCTTGGGCCTGGATCGTGAGGGGGCCAACGATGATGAGGGCCGATCCGGTGAGAATCAACAAAAAAAGGCACTCGCGTTTGCGGCGGCAGTGGCTATGATCGTCACCTATTCCGCCGCAACGCAGCGGGCTTGGCTGACGGCGCTCGTGCCCATGGCGGCGGAAGCCGCCATCGACCCACTCGCTGCCGCGCGATACCAGGAATATGCGCCCAGTGACCCCGTAGGGGAGAAAACCATCGCTGAGAACGCATCCTCCTGGCGGCATGAGACATGGGGCGGCGACGACGGCCCTTATCAGAAAGCGCGCCGGGAGATTGATGCTGCTGTCGCTGCCGGCACATCCCCCATGCATCTTGCGCGCCAGTATGAAGCGCAAGCGGACCAGAACCCGAAGGCCCCTTTAGATCAATTCCGCTGGGGCTATGCCCTGTGGAGAACATTCACGCCGACTTCCACATCGGCTGAAAAGGGGACGAATAAACCAGGCGCTTTCTATTCACTGGCAAAGATCGAATCACCTAACACCTACAACTACGCCCGCTTAAGGTATCTGCTCTCGTATCAGAGCGGCGACCTGACGGCGCTAGGTGAAAGGTTGATACAGCGGGATAACCAGGATGTGCAGGTCAAAGCCCATCTCGCTCTGGATTACACAACGCCTGGCTCGAAGCCGTACACCTTGGAGGTCAAACGCAGGGGCATCCAACTCTCGGAGGAGTTGATCCAGTCTGACCCAAAGTACCCTCAATATCACGCCATTCTCGCAGAAGAATACATAACGAGTTACTATGTAAATGGTCATCATCGCCAGGACGCTGCGGCTGCGGTCGTGGCGCTGAAGGAATACCTGACCCTGGCAAAGCCCAACGAGTTCTTCTATGAAGCGGCGAAAACCCGTGTCGCCACTTTGGAGCAGGAGTTAAATGGGGGTAAATAGGGCAGTCAATCTGGATGCCGACCAAATTGGAACTCGCGCCGCCCGTCCCCCATGAAACTTTCCGCCGCCTTTGACGTATGAGAAGCAGCGCCCCATGCCTGGACCTGATTTTGGGGCCTGCGCTCTCGTCGAAAGGAACTGCGGTTGAAGTCTTTCCTGAAGTCTTTTCACTCCTACGCCCGGCTGATCCCGACCCTCGCCCTGGTCGGCCTGGCGGCCTGCGCCTTTGCCACCGGCGGGGCGAAGCCCGCACCGAAGGCATACCCGAAGGCCAGTGCGGTAGCACCGAGGGCGGTCACTTACGCCCACGACATCGCGCCGATTCTGTACCAGAACTGCACCACCTGTCACCGGGCGGGCGAGGTCGCGCCGTTCACCCTGTCCTCCTACGCGGACGCCAAAAAGCGCGCCCGGCAGATCGCGCTCGTCACCGACCAGCGCGTGATGCCGCCGTGGAAGGCCGACTCGCACGGGGAGTTCCAGGACGAGCGGCGGCTGACGGCCGCGCAGATCGCGCTGGTGAAGCGCTGGGTGGATGCGGGTGCCCCGGAAGGGAGCAAGGCGCAGGAGCCGCCCGCGCCGCAGTTCGCGGCGGGCTGGGCGCTGGGCAAGCCGGACCTGCTGGTCGCGCCCTCCGCGCCCTACACCGCGCCCGCCGAGGGGCGGGACGTCTACCGCTGCTACGTCATCCCCACCGACTTCGCCGAGGACCGCTACGTCTCCACCATCGATGTCCGCCCCGGCAACCGCGCCGTGGTGCATCACGCCATCGCCTATGTGGACACGGGCGGGGCCGCGCGCCGGTTGGCCGCGAAGTCGAGCGACGGCGGCCCCGGCTACCGGGAGTACGGCGGCATCGGCTTCCTGCCCGCCGGGATGCTCGGCGGCTGGGCGCCCGGCGCGATGCCCCACCCGCTGCCCGCCGACACGGGGATCGTCCTGCCGAAAGGCGCGGACATCGTGCTGGAGGTGCATTACCACCCGGACGGCAAGCCCGAAACCGATCTGACGCAGGTGGCGCTCTACTTCAACAAGGGGACCGTCGCGCGGCCTATGCACCTCTTCCCGCTCGCCAACCCGCGCCTGCACATCCCCGCCGGCGACAAAGATTATGAGGTTCGGGCCTCGCTTCCCGTGGTCTTTGACGCCACCCTGCTGACGGTTTTCCCGCACATGCACGTCCTGGGGCGGCGGATGACCGTCACGGCGACCCTGCCCGACGGCACGACCAGATCACTTGTGGACGTGCCCGACTGGGACTTCAACTGGCAGGGGTTCTACGCCTACAAGCAGCCGGTCCGCCTGCCCGCCGGGTCGCACATTGATCTGGTCGCGCACTATGACAACTCGCCCGGCAACCCGCGCAACCCGAGCAGTCCGCCCAAGGACGTCACCTGGGGCGAGCAGACGACCGACGAGATGTGCCTGTGCTACCTCGGCTTCACGATCGACGCCGAACACGCCCCCAGGCAGGGGAAAACCGCCAGTTCGCGGTGAACCGTCGCGAAAGCCGTCCGTTCCGGGGTAACATGATGTCATCGTAAATCATCAAGTCCGATGGAGTGACAATGACCCCGAAAAGACTGTTCCTGAAAAGACTGTTCCTCGCGGCGGCCGTGCCCGCCGGGGCCTGCCTCGCCCTGGCGGCGTCGGCCCAGACCCCGTCCCCGCCCGCATCGCCTGCGGGCGGGCAGATGACCCCCCTCCGGCCCCCGGCCACCCCGCTGATCGTCCGGTCGCCCTATGTCAGCACCTGGCAGACCGCCGACTCGCTGGCCGGGACGCGGCCCGCCTTCTGGGCCGGACGCGCCAAGCCGATCACCGGCATCGCCCGCGTGGATGGCCAGTCCTACGTTTTCCTGGGCGACCCGCGCGATGCCGACGACAAGCCGCTCGCCCCGCCGATGACCCAGACCAGCCTTTCCGTCACGCCCACGCAGTCGCTCTACAAGATGTCGGGCGGCGGCGTCACGGTTTCGCTGGACTTCCTCTCGCCGGTCGAGCCGACCGACTTGCAGCGCCTGTCCGTGCCCTTCGGCTACGTCTTCGCCACCGCCCGCAGCGCAGACGGCAAGCCGCACACGGTCAGCCTGTACTTCGACATCACCGGCGCGTGGGCGCACGGGGACGACAACGCGCCCATCACCTGGGAGCGCCGGAGCATCCCCGGCATTGGGCAGACCCTCGCGGCCTTTGCGGTGACGCCCGCCGCTCCCAAGGTGCTGGGCGAGACGAACGACTACCCCCTGTGGGGGACGGCCGTCCTGGCGACCGCCGACCGGCCGGGCCTGACGGCGCAGGCCGGCCAGGATACGGTTGTCCGCACCGCCGCGATCAGCAGCGGCGTCCTGGGCGGCTCCGTGGACGCCGACCAGCCGCGCGCCATCAACAGCCGTCCGCCGGTCTTCGCCTTCGACTTCGCCTTGGGCCAGGTCGGCAAGTCCGAAACCAAGCCCCTCGTTCTGGCCCTGGGTGATGTCCGCGACCCCGCCGTCAGCTATCAGGGTAAGCCGATCCAGCCGCTCTGGCGCTCCTACTGGCCGGAGTGGACCCAGATGATGGCCTCGTTCTACGCCGACGCAGGCACCGAGCGTTCGCGCGCCGACCGGATGGACAAGCGGGTCATGTCCGACGCGACGAAAGCCGGCGGCGCGAAGTACGCCGCCCTGTGCGCGCTGGCCTTGCGCCAGGCCTTCGGGGCGACCGAGATGGTCGGCACCCTGGGCAAGCCGTGGATGTTCATGAAGGAGATCAGCTCCGACGGCAACATCTCCACTGTGGACGTCATGTACCCGTCCTTCCCCGCCTTCCTGTATGCCGACCCGCGCCTGGTGCGGATGCAACTCGACCCGCTCTTCGACTATGTGGAGGCGGGCCACTGGCCGCAGCCCTTCGCCCCGCACGACATCGGCGCGTCCTACCCGAACGCGGACGGCCACAACGACGGCGGCGGCGAGAACATGCCCGTCGAAGAGTCCGCCAACATGCTGATCATGGCCGCCGCCTACATGCGCTACGTCCCCAAGAGCGAGGCCGCGCCCTATGCCCGCGCCCACTACCGCGCCCTCAAGCAGTGGGCCGACTACCTGCTCTCGGTGCCTAAGGGCGGCACGGCGGCCAACGCCCTGGACCCGCTCTACCAGAACCAGACCGACGACTTCACCGGCTCCATCGCCCACAGCGTCAACCTCGCCCTCAAAGGCATCGAGGGGGTCGGGGCCATGGGCCAGATTGCAGGCTACGCGGGCGACGCGCCGGGCGCGGCTCATTACGGCGGCGCGGCGAAAACGCTCATCGCCGAGTGGGCGCGGCGGGCACAGTCCAAGACCGGTCCGCACCTGACCATGCAGTACATCGAGGCGGACACGCCCAAGCCCGCCGGCTGGACGGCGGGCGTCGTCGGCCCGCATGCCCTCAGCCTGAGCGGCGTGGGCGGGGCGGACGCGCCGAAGCCCGCCGTGGACACGACCAAGAGCTACACGGTCTCGGCCTGGGTCAAGGTCGCCCGCATCGAGGGCTTCCAGACCTTCGTGAGCATTGACGCCGCCCACGTCAGCGGCTTCTTCCTCCAGCTCCGGGGCGACACCGGCAAGTTCAGCATGAGCGCCCTGGGCCGCGACAGCAGCGAGGGGGCGGGGGGCGTCTCGGCGGTCGCCCTGGCCCCGCCCGCCGTGGACACCTGGTATCACCTCGCGGGCGTCTACGACGCCGACGCGCACACGCTCTCCCTGTACGTCAACGGAGCCTTGCAGCAGACCGTCCCGTACACCTCGGCCTTCCGCGCGGACGGCCACACGGCCATCGGGCGCGGCTTCTACAACGGCGGCCGGACGGACTTCGTCAGCGGGGCGATAGACGACGTGCGCTTCTACCAGTCGGCCCTCCCCGCCGCCGCCGTCCTGGCGCTCTCCTCGCCCGGCGGGGCCGCCCCGGCCGCCCCGGCCCCCGCGTCCTATTGGACATTCGACGAGGGCACGGGCACGACGGTGGCCGACACGGCGGGCGGCGACAACGCGACCATCGAGGCCGGCGCGGCGGACCCGGACAACGCCTGGAGCCTGAAGTACAACGCCTTCCCCGACCGCGTCCTGGGGCTGAACCTCATTCCCAAGTCCATACTCCAGGAGGAGGCGAAGTTCTACCTGACCAAGCTCGGGCCGTTCGGCGTCCCGCTGGACATCCGGCACTCCTACACCAAGGCGGACTGGGAGCTGTGGACGGCGGCCTCCACCGACGACGCCGCTTTGCGGCAGGGCTTCGTGGACGGCATCTACAACTTCGCCGACACGTCCCCGTCGCGCGTCCCCTTCAGCGACTGGTACGACACGGTATCGGTCCTGTATCAAGGCTTCCGCGCCCGCCCGGTCATCGGCGGCGTCTTCGCCATCCTGGACCGCACCGCGCTGAAGGTGGGGGAGTGACACCGGCCATGAATGGCCGGTCTACTGTTGAGTGGAAACCCCTCCGGGGTTGGGGATTGTGACGATGGCGCTTCCTATGTCCTTTCCTCAGTCGCGGAGCGGCTTTCATTCGAGAGTAGGTCGCCCATTCATGGCCGGTATTTTATCATTCCGCGCCCCCCAGCGGCGTGGTCACTCTGATGAAACCTCCAGCCCCTCGTCCGCGAAGGGCGGAAAGGCAGAGTCTCTGTTATTTCGCAACACTCACCACACCTCAAGCATGATTACAAGGAGATGGTGTTCTGCTTACGAAACGACATAAATCGGGGTTCGCCGTACTCCCGGTTAGAAGTCTCCACGCGGGCCGGCGACGGTGCTGAGTTGTCGTTTATTCGCCGGTCTCGTGCTACAATCGAGGCATGAAAACGGCGCGACAGACGGCCGCAGGCCGGCGGCTCTCCCTGCTCCAGGCGGCACTGGAGCTTTTCTCCACGCACGGTTATGACGGCACGACCACTCGGGCGATCGCCCAGCGGGTCGGGGTGACGGAGGCTTTGGTGTTCAAGCATTTCCGCACCAAGCGGGAACTGCTCCGTGCCGTCGTGGCGGAGTTCGGCCCGCGCCGGATGTTCCCGCCGCCGCCTCCATCCCTCCAAACAATCCCCGCCCGCGCGGCCCTGGAGACGTTCATCACGCAGTACCTCGACACGTTCTGGGCCAACCGCGCCTTCCTGCGGATGCTGCTCATGGCGACCGACCGCGACCGGGCCGCCCTTGAGGAATTGCGGGCGCAGTTCTGGACCCTGGCGCTGTCCCTGCACGCGCTGCTGCAGGAGCGGGCCGCACGGGGCGAGCTGCGGCCCGACAGCGCCGTCGCGGCGACCGACGTGATCTCCGCCTCCACCAGCGGCTTTTTGCAGCGGTCGCTGAGCGAGGAACCCGAGGACTGGGCCGCCGCCCGTAGCCAGTTCGTCGCGCACCTACTTCAAACCCTGTTTGACGGCCTTCAGGAAAAAAAAGAATCGTCCGACGGCGAGTTCTCTTGAAACATTTCTTTCCGCGAGTCGTATGGTAAGTGAACACTCACCAGTATGGGTGTAAAAGTCTTCGGGGGAGAAAGTTTGTTGAAAGTCTGGAGAGCGACGGTCTGGTTTTCGGCGGTCTTGCTGTCGGCGGCGGTGGGGCTGGCCTGTCTCGGCGGCCCGGCGGCGCGCCCCGTCGCGACGCGCGCGGCCGCGCCGGCGGGGACGGTGACGTTCGCCCGAGACATCGCGCCGATCCTAAACGAGAAGTGCGTCACCTGCCACCGTGCCGGTGAGGTCGCGCCGTTCGCGCTGACCAGCTACGCCGACGCCAGGAAGCGGGCCGCCTTCCTCGCCGCCGTCACTCGGAGCCGCTACATGCCGCCCTGGAAGGCCGACTCCCATGGCCAGTTCCTGGACGAGCGCCGGCTGACCGATTCCCAGATCGCCGCCATCCGGAAGTGGAGCGACGAGGGGGCGCCGTTGGGCGACCCCCACGCCCTGCCGCCCACGCCGCACTTCGCGTCGGGCTGGCGGCTGGGAACGCCCGACGCCGAGTTCCAGCCCGCCCGCAGCTACACGCTGGCCGCCGACGGGAACGACGTTTACCGCTGCTTCGTCATCCCCACTCACTACAAGGAAGACCGCTGGGTGACGGCGATGCAGTTGCGGCCCGGCAATGCCAAGATTGTCCACCACACCCTGGTCTACCTGGACACCACGAGCAAGGCGCGGCAGCTTGAGGCGCAGGCCCACGACGGCAACCCCGGCTTCAGCCAGGCGGGCTTCACCGGCTCGGAGCTGCTGGGCGTCTGGGCCCCCGGCAACGACCCGCGCCGGCTGCCCCCCGGCGTCGGCATCCGGCTGCCCAAGGATGCCGACATCGTCTTGCAGGTCCACTACCACAAGGACGGCAAGCCGGAGACCGACCTGACCCGGCTCGGCCTCTACTTCGCCCAGGGGGCCGTGGACAAGCCGCTGCGCATCTTCCCGCTCCCGGCCTGGCTCTGGATTGCGCCGGGCGACGCGCACTATGTCACCCACGCCGACCTGACTGTTCCCGCCGACGCCACCCTGCTGGAGGTGATGCCCCACATGCACCTGCTGGGGCGCACGATGACGGTCACGGCGACCCCGCCGGGGGCGACAGCCGCGCAAACGCTGGTCGATGTCCCGGACTGGGACTTCAACTGGCAGTCCACCTACGTCTACAAGCGGCCGGTCGAACTGCCGAAGGGGACGAAGATCCACATGACGGCGACCTATGACAACTCGGCGGCGAACCCGCGCAACCCGACCCACCCGCCCAAACTGGTGACGTGGGGCGAGCAGACCACCGACGAGATGTGCCTCGCCTTTTTGTTCTTCACGGTGGACGCCGAACACGCCCCGCAGGGCAAAGGCAAGGTCGCCGCGCGCCCGACGCGCTAGGCGTTAACCGCTGAACGAGAACCGCTGAACGGGAACCAGAAAGCGACAACCATGCACCGCAACAACAAACTCTGGAACAACAAACTCTGGGCAGTCAACGCGCTGGCGCTGGTCGTTTTGTCGGCCTGCGCCCTTCTCGCCGCCCCGACGCCGCCCCGCGAGGTGGTGCGCTCCTCCCAAATCCTGCGCTCCTCCCAGGTCCAGCGCTCCTCCCAGGTCCTGCACTCCTCCCAGGTCCTTCACCCGACCTTTACCAGAGACATCGCCCCGGTCGTCTTCGCGCAGTGTTCCTCCTGCCACCGGGCGGGTGAGGTCGCGCCGTTCTCCCTGCTGACCTACCGGGACGTGCGGAAGCGGGCGCGGCAGATCGCCCTCGTCACCGACCAGCGCATCATGCCGCCCTGGAAGCCTGTGCCCGGCTACGGCGAATTCCAGCATGAGCGGCGGCTGACGGACGCACAGATCGCCCTGTTCCGGCGGTGGGCGGAGGCGGGCGCTCCCGAGGGCAAGCCCGCCGACCTGCCGCCCGCCCCGCGCTTCGCGGACGGCTGGCAGCTCGGCAAGCCCGACATGGTCCTCTCCATGCTGAAGCCCGTCACGATCCCCGCCGAGGGGCAGGACGTCAACCGCAGCTACGTCATCCCTGTCCACATGCCGAAGGGCCGCTACCTCCGGGCGGCCGAGTTCCGGCCCGGCAACCGCCGCGTCGTCCACCACGGGACGGCGATGCTGGACAGCAGCGGCAAGGCATTGGCCCTGGAAGCGCGGCAGGGCGGGCCGGGCGCGGGCTACGTCTCCTTCGGCGGGCCGGGGTTCCTTCCGTCCGGCGGGCTGCCCGGCTACGCGCCGGGCATGGGGGCCGAGGTCTTCCCCGCCGACGCCTCCGGCGTTCTCCCCAAGGACGTGGACGTCGTGATGGGGATGCACTACCATCCGGACGGGAAACTGGAAACCGATCAGTCCTCTATCGGCCTGTATTTCACCGACACGCCCCCGGTGCGCGTCGGCTCCCTCGTCACCATGGGGGCGCTGAACCTGGTCATCGAGCCGGGCGAGAAGGCGCATCTGGAACAGGACACCTACACGCTGCCCGTGGACGTGGACGTCGAGGCCGTCTACGAACACATGCACCTGCTCGGCAAGACCTGCAAGATGTGGGCCGCGCTGCCCGACGGCACGACCCGGCCGCTGATCCGGATCAACGACTGGGACTTTAGCTGGCAGGCGACCTACCACCTGAAGCGGCGCCTGCACCTGCCCCGAGGCACCGTCCTCCACGCCGAGTGGACGCACGACAACACGGCGGACAACCCGCACCAGTTCAACACGCCGCCGAAGCGGGTCACGAACGGCGAGAACAGCACGAACGAGATGGGCGGGGCGCTGATCAACGTCTATGTCGCCGACCAGAAGGACAACGGCATCCTCTGGATCGCCAACCTCGGCCACCTGTGGCAGTTAAGCGTCGCCCCGCCCGCCCGTCCCGCCCCTGAGAAGAGGACCAGCGCCCGCAAGAAGAGGACAACCCCGCTCGGGTACACGCTGGCCGCGGGCGGCATCAACGGCGTCACTGACTTCCTCATCAGCCTGGACCGGTCGCCGGGCGGGACACTCGGCGGAGGCCTTGCGGGCGGCGCGGCGCTCTGCCTGGTCTGCCTTGCGGTCCCGGCGCGTCTTCTCCCGCGCGCGTCGTCGCGGGCCGCCGAGGTGCTGGCGGCCTCGCCGTGGCGCTGCCTCGGGGCCGGCCTGCTCGCGCTGCTTGCGCTGAGTCTCATCACGCCCCCTCTGCTGTTTTCCCCCAGCGCCTTCCTCCAAGCACTGGCCGTGGCCCTCTGGGGCGGTGCGCTGGCAGCCCTGCTGGCGGGGTCCGGGGGGCTGGCGCGTCGCGCGAGCCGCCGCTTCTTCCGGCAGGCCGGGCCGGACCCGACGCCCGCCGTCCTGGTGAAAGGCAGCCTTCTCCTCACTCTGCTGTTCCTGCTGCCCGTCATCGGCTGGCTGCTCGCTCCCGCCGCACTCGTCGCCTCGCTCGGCGCGGGCCTCTGCGCCCTGCGCTTGCCTCGAATCGGCGTCCGGGCGCTCCCCCGCCGCGTCCCCCTCGTGAAAGCCGCCGCCCGATGAAACCATCCACGCTTCGCCCGTCACGTTTGCTCCCGGCCCTGATTACCCTCCTCTGCCTGCTCGCGATTGGCTCGCGGGCGGAGGCGGGCGGCGGCCCGCTGCCGAGCGCCGTCGGCAAGAAGGCCGTCGTGCTGCTGTTCATCGCCCGCGACTGCCCCGTCTCGAACTCCTACGCGCCCGAGATCGAGCGCATCATCGCCCGCTACACGCCCCTGAAGGTCGGCTTTACGCTCGTCTACCCGGACCCCGACACGTCGCTCGCCGCCGCCCGGCAGCACGCGAAGGACTATGGCTACACCTGCCCCCTCCTTCTGGACTCAGCCCACAAACTGGTGCGCCGGGCCGGCGCGACCGTCACGCCCGAGGCCGCCGTGTTCGCGCCGGGCGGCAGACTGCTTTACCGGGGCCGCATTGACGACCTCTACCTCGGCTTCGGCAAGCGCCGCAACGCCGCCACCCGTCACGACCTGCGGGACGCCCTCGACGCCGTCCTGGCCGGGCACGCCGTCCCCGCGCCCCGGACGGAGGCCATCGGCTGCTTCATCTGAGGAGTGTAGTGGTTTTTCCCGCACCGCGCGCGGGTAAAGGGCGGGAGAGGTAAGCAACTATGACGATGGAACAACTGCGCCAGGCACCCGCGCCGGGCCTGGGCCTGGACCCCGAAGACAGCGGAAATCTCGCCCCGACCAACCAGGACGCGCTCACCGAGGATCCCGACGAGGAACTGCCGGACGACGACTCGATGGACGGCCTGCCCGACGGCGACCGGCAGCTCACGACCGACAGCACGGCCTTGGATGGCGGCGGGGCGGGGGAGAGCGGGGATTACACCGGCGGCGGCACCAACGACAGCGACCTGGGCGCGGACGTGGCCGGCGACATCGGGCCAAAGCACGATTAGGGGCGGCTCCTGCAACCTGTAGGGGCGCGATTCATCGCGCCCTTCTGTTGCGGCCCGCGTAAGGCAGAGGAAGAGGGCGCGGCGGGAGAAGAGGGCGCGATGAATCGCGCCCCTACGCCAGACGGAGTGCAGGCCAGCCGGTCACAGCGGGCAGATCAGGCTGTACGCGCACGAACGGCATTCGTCGCCCGACTCGGGCCGGGCCGGGAACAGGCCGAGCTGGATGCCGCGTGCGGCCTTCTCGTATTTCGCCAGCCTGTCGCCCTCCCACTTCAACTCCTGCTTCTTCTCCGGCGGCGCGATGGCCTTGATGGTGCCGTCGGACAGGTAACGAAGCTCGACGCGGACCGGCGTGTCCGGGTGGGTCTGCGTGGCCGCGCGGCGGTACAGGGCGAGTTTCTTGTCCGTGTGGTCGCTGTCGCCGGGCCGGCCGGTGAGGTGGCGGGCGACGATCAGGGTTCCGTCCTCCGTGTCCCGGCGGATCACATCGGGCCGCACATGGACGTGGCAGTTTGACAGCGTCGCGCGCAGCGACTTGATCCCCGCCCGCTGCTCCGTTTCGGCCCCCAATGCCCCGCCCGCGCGCAGCATCCCCAGCGCGCTTTCTTTGTACTTCGCCTCGTGCAGATGCCCGACCGGGCCGTGTTCCGCCCAGATGGCCTCCAAACGCGCCTCGGCCTCCGCCGCCGTGGGCGGCTGCCCCGCTTCGCGCGCGTCTTCCAGCCAGTGCAGGGTCCGGCGGACGCAGGCGTGGAACTGCGGGTAGCCGTCCCCGCCGAACGCGCCGGGCAGCTTCAAGCTCTGTCCGTAGTGGTACTGGCGCGGGCAGCGCCCATACGTCTCCAGGGCCGACGACGAGTACTCCGGCAGGGCCTCGGGCGTCGGCGTTATTAGGTCGTCCGCCTCGGGCGCGGGCGCACGCCCTGCCGGCCAGGCCGTCTCGGCGATGCCGCGCTCCTGCAAATGCGGCTGGATCAGGGCCAGCAGCGGGGAGGGCGCGACGGCCTTGTCGGCGGCGTTCCTCTCGGCCCGCGAAAGGACGATGTGGTCGCGGGCGCGGGACAGGGCGACGAAGAACAGGCAATGCTCCTCGTCCAGCTCCTCGCCCGCCGCGTCCGCCAGGCCCGGCGGGGTGGGGATGCCGTCGCTCCGGCCCCGCGTGGGGAACTGACCCGCGCCCAGGTTCGGCAGGAAGACGACCGGGTATTCCAGCCCCTTGGCGGCGTGGGCCGTCAGCAGGCGGACGGCGTCCAGCGCCTCGGCCTCGGGCGGCAGGCTCCCGCGCGGAGCGCCGCCGGACGCCTGAAGCCGGCGCAGGTGGGCCAGGAACGCGCGGACGCTGTTCGGCGACCCGTGCGGCGTCCGGGGCGCGACCAGGCGCTTGCCCGCGTCGGCGGCCATCCCCAGCAGTTGATGGATCGCCAGGGTGCGGGCCAGCCGCGCCAGCTCGCGAGGCTCACCTGCCGTCAGGTGCCGCAGATAGTCGGACAGCCCGAACAAATAGTGCCGCAACAGGGCGGCCGGGTCGTTCTCCATCGTCTCCAGTTCGGCCAGGTGCGCCGCCAGTTTCGCCAAACCAGGGTGCAGGCCAGGCTCGCTTAACGCTTCCAGCAGCGGCGTCTCGGCCCGGCCCATCTGCGTCAGGAAGGCCAGCGCGTCCGCCTGCGGGACGGCGTATTCGGGGAACGCGGCCACGCGGATCAGCGCGGAGCCGTCGGGGTCGGCGAACAGGGCCAGCAGGCAGAGCAGGTCCTTGATCTCGGGCCGTTCCAGCAGCGCGCCCAGATAAAGGACGGGGATGTCGCGCGCCGCCAGCAGGCCCGCCAGCGCCTCCGCCTGGGCGTGTGACCGGCACAGGATGGCCTGGTGGCGGTGGTCACAGCCGGCGGCCTTCAGGTCTTTGACGGCCTGCGCGATGCCCTCCGCCTGCCCGACATCGTCGGGCGAGACGGCCAATGTGACGGCGGGGTGGGGCGGGTTTTCGTGCGTGCCACGGTGCGCGCGCCAGACGGAAACATCGGGAAGGACAGGAGGGTAGGACGGGAGAAGAGGGCGGGGGGACCCCGCCCCTACGCCATTCCCTGTAGGGGCGGGGTCCCCCCGCCCTTCTTTGTCCTGCCCGTCCTTGCCTGGTTCCATCATCCCGCTCGCCGCGCCGAACAGGTCCACGATGGGTGCCCGCGAGCGGTAGTTGACGCCAAGTTCCAGCCGCCGCCCCGTCGGGTAGTCCCGCTCGAAGGCGGCGACGTTGGCGGGGGAGGCCCCCTGGAACTGGTAGATGCTCTGCCGGTGGTCGCCGACCGCCCACAGGCCTTGGGCTTGTTCCCCGGCCAGCAGGCGGACCAGGCGGGCGCAGGCGCGGTTGACGTCCTGGTATTCGTCTGCCAGGACGTGTGGGTACTCGCCTTGCAGGTCCGCCAGGACGGCGGGGTGGCTTTCCAAAAGCTCCACCGTCCGCGAGATCAGGCCGCCGAAGTCCAGGAAGCCGCTCTCAGCCAGCAGGCGCTCGTAGACCGCGTAGCAGTGCGCGACCTCGGCCGCCTTCGCGGCCTGCGCTTGCCTCTTGGCGGCGTCTTCCAGCTTGCCTTTCAGGCCCTTGTCGCTGCCCGCCGCCTGCACCTGCGCTTCCAGGGCGGCCATCGCGGCGTCGGCGGGGGCCTGCATCGCCGCGCAGAGTTCGGCGTAACGCGCCGGCGGGCAAAGCTCGTCCTTGGCCCGCCCGATCTGCCCTAAAATCCCGCCCAGGTGGATGGCCGGGTTATAGAGGTTGTCCAGCGCGTCCAGCTTCAGTTCGGCGAGATTGTTTTCCAGCAGCGTCACGCCGTCCAGAGTGTTCAGCAGCTTGATGTCGCCGGTCAGCCCGATCTTTCCCCCGTAGCGGCGCAGCACTTCCAGGCCGAACGAGTGGAACGTCCCCACCCACGGCCCGGCCTTCTCGGACCCGACGCCCGCCGCGACCAGGCGCTCCTTCATCTCCCCGGCGGCCTTGCGGGAGAAGGTGAGGGCCAATATCTGCGGGGCCGGAACACCCAACCGCTGAGTCAGGAATTGGCAGCGGCCCACCAGCGTCTTGGTCTTGCCCGTCCCCGGCCCGGCCCCGAGCAGCAGCGGGCCGCAGGAGATTTGCGCCGCCGCCTGCTGCGATTCGTCAAGCGTCACGTCGGCGGATGCGGGCGTCGGCGCTGCCTCTGTCACCCCGTCGCAGTGCGGCAGCAGGAGGGCGTCGGCGAGCTGCATCTGGACCATGCCGGTCGGCAGACCTAGTGCCTCGGCGATGGCCCCCGCCGACTGCCCTTCCTCGCTGAACAGGCTGCGGGCCAATGGGCTAGGCAACAGCATTTCGGCGGCGTAGACGTTCGCCTCGTTCTCGCGCCTCTGTTTGGGCGCGTAGCCCTCCACCTTGCTCATCGCGCCCGCCGTGGCCTCGGCGGTTTGGGACAGGTCGAGGTCGCCGGCCGTGCAGGAGATGGCCTCGGCGTGGAGCCAGAAGTGGGCGAACTCGTGTACGGCATCGAACGCCTGCATGGCGAAGGGCCGGGAGCCGTCCTGGTAGATGGCCGACATCTCGTGGTCCAGCACCGCCGAGGCCCCCGCCAGCAGGGCATCATCCGGCGTGAGGAAATGCCGCACGAGGCCCGTGGCATGGAGACACGCCTCCACCACCGACTGCGCCGGCAGGGCTTCCTCTACCAGCAGTCCTAATTCCAGCCGCCGCGCCCGCGCCTGCCGCCGTATTTCACTACTCATCTCCGAGTGTCCCCTCGCTTTCTATTTCCACATGCCAATAGTCCCGGTCGGCCTGTGGCAGACCGCCGAGGACATCCTCAAACTTTTGTCGTGGTCCCGACTCGCGCAGGACCGGTGCCTGCCTGGACTTATATTGCGCGCCCGATGCCAGCCGGGGGGGCAGCCGCAGGTACGCCTCTACTTCGTCCGCCGAGCGGCCCAACGCCTGCGCGGCCCGCTTGGCCAGCGAGCGCGGGAGCGAGGCGGCGTCCAGCAGCCTCTGGTTCAGGCGGGAGAGGGCGAGCGTGTCCAGGCGCAGTGCTTGGGCGAACTCGCGGGCGGTCAGGCCGCGCGCCTTGGCCTCGTCCACCAGGCTGACCAGCGGCTTGGGCGGGGCGAAATGGCGGTCCAGGGCAGCCCGGCCCAGGGCAACGGTTTCGGGGTCCTCGGGGCCGCCTTCCAGCGGGTCGGTCAGCGACAGGCCCGCCGCGAACCCGGCGAGGCTGACCTCCACCAGCGCGTCGGCGTGGGCCGGGTACTGCGCCGCCCACTCGCGCAGCAGAGTCCGGTCGCCGGGGGCAGCTTGGGACGCCTGCGCGTAGGCGAACAGGACGTCGTCCGCTTCCACTTCGGTCAGGCTGGGGTCATCGGGGACTGCTTTTTCGTTCATCGCGTGTCTTCATTCCAGAATGCCTGGGCGGTCTTCGCCCAGTTGCGGAGGGTGCGGTCGGTGACGCCGAGCCGCGTGCCGATCTCTCGATCCGTGAAGCCGTGCAGCCGCAGGTGGACCATCTCGGCGACGCGCGGGTGCCTCTGCGCCAGCCGCCGACAGAAGGCGGCGTCTTCTATCGCCGTGAAGGCGTTCACAGGGTCGGCGATCTGTGCCAGGCCGTCATGCTCCTCGCCGTCCGCGTCCATGCGCGCCAGCGAAACCGCGTCTTCGCGCCGCCGCCTCGCCGCCCTCCATGTGTTGATGAGGCACCGGTTGAAGCAGCCGGTGAAGTTGCACTCCCATAGCTCCTTGCCTGGCCCCAGGTCCAATGCAGCCTGCACGACCGCAATGATCGTCTCCTGCTTGGCGTCGGTCTTCTCTTCGGGTGTCAGGCCGGACCACGCCGCGACTCGCTTGGCGATGCTGTGGCTGACGCGCCGGACCAGGGCGTCCATGACGCGCCGGGAGGCGTCCGCGTCCCCCGCCTTTTGGTAAGCGCGGGCCATCGCGACCAGCGTTTCCCAGGTCAAGCCGTCCCCGCCCGCCCGCATCAGGGCCGCGTCACGGGACAGCCGCGCCACCTCGGACAGCTCCCGGATGACGCCCTCGGGGCGCGTCCGCACTTGCAGCGGGCGCAGGAACTCGGCCCTGCCTTCGGCGTCCTCTGTGTCTCTACTCATGGTGATTTCTTGAAAGCGGAAAACGATTTCCGCTTCTCGCGGAAAGGCGCGAGTGGGGAAGTGTCAGCACAGTATAACACAGGCGGGCGGGTTGAGGCAAATGAGTAAGGACGCCACGGGTTGAAACCCGAGGCTTGGAAGTGCCCACCGTCGAAGCGACGTTAAGAGCGACAAGGATCGGAGGGCGAGAAACAAAGAGGGCGGGGGGACCCCGCCCCTACCCGGTCATGCTCTTAGGTTCATGTCTTGCGTCCCCTGGACGCTGGGCTTTTCGGAGCCTCGGGTTTCAACCCGTGGCTCCCCGCCGCTGAACGCACCCGAAGAACACGGAGACTACCATGAAAGCCCAGTACATCGAAGACCTGACGCCCGGCGATGCCGTGGACGGCGAGTTCGTCCTCTCCCGGGCCGAGCGCGGCAAGAGGAAGAACGGCGAAGCCTTCCTGCGGGGCCAGCTCCAGGACCGCACCGGCACGGTGGCCGCCGTCGCCTGGACGCTCACCGAGGGACAGATCGGGGCCGCGCTGGCGTCGCGCTATGTCCGCGTCCGGGGCACCGTCGGCCGGTACAAGGACGGGCGGCAGGTCACGATCACGTCGGCCCCGGAAGACATGGGCGAGCCGGAAGACCTCTCGGACTTCACGCGGGCCGCCGCCCTGCCCCGCGCCGAGCTGTGCCGCCGCCTCGACTCGCACCTGGATACGATCCAGAACCCATTTCTAAACGCCCTGCTGCGGGCCTTCTTCCATGACCCCAGGTTCCGCCGCCGATTCGACGAGGCCCCTGCCGCCATGGGCCTGCACCACGCCTGCATGCACGGGCTGTTGCAGCACACGCTGGAGGTGACCGACCTCGCCGCCGCGATCGCCGACGTGCAGGGCCGCTGGGGCTACCCCGCCGTCTCGCGCGACGTGGTGGTCGGGGGCGCGCTGCTGCACGACATCGGCAAGGTCTATGAGCTTACCTGGGACGGCCCCGAGTATGGCTACACCCGCCGGGGGCAGCTCTACCAGCACATCATCCTCGGCTTCCAGATCGTCTCCAAGAAGATCCTCGGCATCCCCGGCTTCCCTCCCGACCTCACCGACGCCCTGTTGCACGGCATCCTGTCCCACCACGGCAAAGAAGAACACGGCTCGCCCGTTTCGCCCCAGATGCCGGAGGCGCAGATCGTCCACATGGCCGACGCCCTGGACGTCCAGCTTTTCTACATGATGGAGGCCCGCGCGGGCGCGGAGGGCGACACCGCCTGGCACCCGGCTTTGGAGGGCCGCGTCAAGACCGGAGGCCGGCGCGTTTATTCGGGGTCGCTCGACTTCGCGCCGGACTTCTCGCGGCCCGAGCCGGCCCGCCTCCTCCCCGTCTTCCGCCTGGCCTCACGCGGCTCCGCGCCGGCCTTCGAAACCCGCCGCCTGCCTCTGCGCGGGCGGACGGCGGCCGGCCCGCCCGTTCTGGCCGATGACCGTGTGGAGGAGGAGCTTGATGTGGCGGCTGAGGGCCTGCCCACTGGCCCGGACCTGTTCCTGCTGCGAGTGGACGGCGAGAGCATGACCGGCGACGGCATCGCGGACGGCGACCTGATCGTCGTCCGCCCGCAGCAGCACCACGCGCCTGACGCCGTCCTCGTCTGCCTGCTGGACGACGACACGGTCACGATCAAGCGCGTGGAGCGGACGGCGTCCGGGGGCCTGCGCCTGCTGTCCTCTAACCCCGCGTTCGCCGCCATCCCCATCCCCATCGCCGACCCCGAACGCTTCCGGGTGCGCGGGCGCGTCCTGGGCGTCGCGCGCGGTGTCCCGGCGGTCCCTTGACAGGGCAATGGTGCAGTGCTATAATCCGGTGTCTTGACAGGAGGCTTGTTAGGAGGCACCGTTTTGGACCCCGATCTTCCCCAGAATGTTTCGCAGGACCCCGCCGTCTCCGGCCTGGTCCGCCGCGCCGCCCTGCGCGCCTTCCTCGCCGGCCTCGCGGTCGCCGCCCTGCTCGCGACCGCCGTCGCGCTGGGGGCCGAGACGTTCGCACACGGGTTCCGGCAGGGGGCCGTGTGGGGCTTCGGCATCGGCCTGGGCGTCGTCTTCGGCGGGTCGGTCCTGAACGCCCTCGTCGGCCTGCTGGACCAGGCCAAGACCGACATCACGGGGGGCTAGAGGGCCTTCACCATGACCCCCCTGCGCCGGGCGGCCCACCGCTGGGGGCCGCTGCTCGTCTACATCGCCGCCTGCGGCCTGCTCCTCAGCCTGCTCGGGCGGCAGGGTGCCGCCCTGCTGAGGGCGCTCCTCGCCGGCCTGCCGTTCGGCCTCGGCCTGTTCTGCGGCTTCGCCCTGGCGGTCGCGGCGGGGACGCTCTGGGTCTTCCTCGCCGGCCCGATACAAGAGTTGATCCAGGAGCGGTTCCTGGACCCGCCCCAGCCCGCTGCCGTGCTGACGCCGCCGCCGGACGGGCCGCAGGGGGTCCTCGTCTCCGACCTGCACATAGACACCTGGGGGCTGGCCGATGACGGCACCCCGAACGCCCGGCGGGCGCGCTTCCTCGGTTTGCTGGCCGCCGTCAAGGCCGACCCGCACGTCAACAGCTTCTACCTCAACGGCGATCTCATGGACATCCCGCTCCACCCGGACGCCAATGCACCCGAGCCGGAGATGCTGCGCCTGAGCGGGATGCTCGCCGAGGAGCGCGGCGTCCTGCTGGCGCGCTACGACTCCATCCTCGGGGCACTGCTAAACCTGACCCGGCCCGACCCCGCCTCGCCCGCCGAGATGGCCGCCCCTGTGCGGCGCGCGGTCTTCCAGACCGGAAACCACGACGTGGGCGTTAGCGGCCTGCGCTACGTCCGCCCCGAACTGCCCCCGTTCCTGCCGCCCGTCCAGGCCGTCTGGAACCCCTCCCTGCTGATCCAGACCGACGCCGACGGCAACGATCTTCCCCGCTGGACCTACATCGAACACGGCCACCGCTGGGACCCGCTGCTGTGGCTGTACATGCGCTACGCCCTGCTCGACATCCTCCGCGCCGGGCACCGCCGACGGGAGGCGCAATTACTGTCAGGGATGCAGCGGGCGGGCAAGGCCGGCATGGGGGCGCAGACATCGGGCGGCGAGGTCCTGCCGCCCGCGCCCGCGCCGGGCACCTCGCAGAACCATTTCCCCGACGACCAGCCCGGCCTGCTGTCCACGCTCGTCCGCCTGCGCTACCGTCAGGCCGCCCGCCGTCTGTTCCGCGAGTTCCGCAGCCGGCAGGCCGACCCCCAGGCGGCGGTGCGCGTCCGCACCCTCCTGATGGGCCACACGCACCACCCGGACCGCTACGTCTTCCCCGGCGGCCTGCTTTACATCAACTCCGGCGACTGGTCCGGCTATACCGCCCACTGCGCCTACTGCGTCCTCGACCCCGACGGGTCCGTGCGCGGCCCCTTCCAGTGGGAGGGCGCGGGCAAGGCCGAGTTCGGCCTCCGCCCGGACTCCGACGGCGACAAGTCGTGAACCGGGCCTCCTAGCGGACGCCGGCAAAAGTGCCTGAAAGCGCACGGACCTACTGAAAGCCGGCATTCTTGCCGATGATAAGTAAGGCGACCGGCCTGGCGTTTTTATGAAAAGTGCTGTATACTAAACCCGGCAGACATCCTACCGGCCGCTGATGATGTGCGGGACGGGCCTCTGGCCTGGCCGCGCCCCCGCCCTGATTACCCACGGCTTACATCTTCATCCTGCACCTTCACGTCCCATTTTCACGACACGTCTCACACTCGGAAAGGCCTTTTTCTTTATGCTCGTTAGTTCCACCCTCGTCCGCCGCCTCGCGCGCCGGGTGAGTCCCCCGCTGCTGGGGGGCCTCGTGGCCGCCGCCGCGCTGCTCGGGGCCGCCCCCGCGCGGGCCGCCACGCTGCTCGTCACCGACACCAGCGATGTCGCCACCGACGCAGGCTCACTCCGCCATGCGGTCAATGCCGCCCTCCCCGGCGACACCATCACCTTCGCGCCCAGCGTCACCGGCGTCATCACGCTCTCCCCGGCCAACGGCTCCCTGACGCTCAACCCGCCTGCGGGCGGCACCGCGATCACCATCAGCGGGCCGGGCGCGAACGCGCTCGCCGTTGACGGCGGCGCGGCCTCCACGGTCTTCGCCGTCTCCGGCGGGGCGGTCGCCATTTCCGGGCTGACCCTCCAGAACGGCATGTCCCCCTACTACGCCCTCGGCGGCGGTGCCGTTGACGTGGAAGGCGGCGGCGCGCTGACGCTGACGGCCTGCACCCTCTCCGGCAACACCGCCCCGAGCAACGCGAGCGGCGGCGGCCTGTATGTGGACTACGGCTGCTCGGCGACCCTCAAGGCCTGCGCGATCGTCGGCAACACCGCCTCCGACGGCGGCGGCGTCTACGTCAACGGGACCGTCTCGCTGCTGAACTGCACGGTCGCCGGCAACGCCGCCTCCACGGCGGGCGGCGGCGTCTATGTGGACTTCAACGCCGGCGGCTGCGCCATCGCCTCGTCCACCCTCTCCGGCAACACTTCCGCAGGCACGGGCGGCGGGCTGGAGGTCAGCTACGGCGCGGCCGCAAGCCTCGTCGGCAGCCTCATCGCCGGCAACACGGCCGGTAACAACGGCGGCGCGGTCACCCCCGGCCCCGACATCACCGTGGACAGCGTCAGCCCGACCTTCCACGGCGTCGTCACCTCGGGCGGCGGCAACCTGATCGGCATTGACGACGGCGGCACCAACGGCGACGCCGCCTATGCCGGCAATGACTCCGTGGGCACCGCGGCGCACCCGATCAACCCCCGGCTCGACCCCGAAGGCCTCAAGATGAACGGCGGCCCGACCCCGACCGTCGCCCTGCTGCCCGGCAGCCCCGCCCTGGACCTGGTCCCGGCGAAGGCCGCGCCCGTCACCGACCAGCGCGGCGCACTGCGGAACGTCTCCGGCGACGGCAAGAGCGACTGCGGCGCGTTTGAGGCTCAGGCCAACGACAGCATCACCGACCTGACCGTGAACGCCAACCCGGCCCTCCAGGGGCAGAATGTGACTTTCACCGCCCGCGTCTACACCTTCACCGGGACGCCGACCGGGAGCGTCAAGTTCGCCACAGGCGGGCAGACGGCCACCGCCCCCGTCAGCGCCTCGGGCACGGCGGCCCTCACGACCAACGCCCTGAGCCTCGGCTACCACGCCGTCACGGCCGCCTACTCGGGCGATACCCGCTTCCGGGCGAGCCAGTCCGCGCCGCTGACCGAGCACATCCTGTACGCATCTAAGACCCTTAAAGTCACCGACAAGTCGGACAACCCGAGCGACCCCGGCTCGATCCGCTCGATCGTCAACAACGCCCAGCCGGGCACCTCGGTCACGTTCCCTAACCTCTCGGGCACGATCACGCTGACGAACGGCCCCCTGGTCGGCGGCGACCTTTCCCTCCTCGGGCCGGGCGCGGGGAGCCTGACCCTTGACGGCAACCGGAACGGCTCCGTCCTCGTCATCACCGGCGGGACGGTCAGCATCTCGGGCCTGACCTTCCAGAACGGCCTGACGACCGGGGTGGGGGGCGGCATTGACCAGGAGGCGGGTACGCTGACGCTGACAGACTGCACCCTGATCGGCAACACCGCCAACTATGGCGGCGGCCTCTTCGCAGGCGGCACGGCGACCCTCAGCGGCTGCTCCATCACCGGCAACACCGGCAAGGGCGGCACCAGCATAGACGGCAGCAGCACGAGTGGCGGCGGCGGCGGCGTCTACGCCGCGAACCCCATCACCCTGACCGGCTGCACCGTGGCGGGCAACACGACCTCCGCCGACACCGGCTCCTACGGCGGCGGGATCGAGGGCGCGGACGCCGTGACGCTTAACGCCTGTGCCGTCACCAAGAACACCGCCTCCGGCATCGGCGGCGGCGTCTACGCGGCCGGCACCCTGGCGGTCAACGCCTGCTCCGTGCAGGGCAACACGTCCTCGGTGGACGGCGGCGGGCTGTACGGCTTCGGGGCCGTCACCCTCGCCTACAGCTTGGTGCAGGGCAACACCGCCGCGCGCGACGCGGGCGGCCTCTACGCCAACGGCGCGCTCACGGCTCCCTACAGCGCCCTGCTGGGCAACACCTCCAGCAGCGTCGGCGGCGGCGTCTACACCGGCGACGCGGCGATCCTGACGGGCTGCATCGTCTCGGGCAACACGTCCCTCTTCTCCGGCGGCGGCCTCTTCGGCGCCGGCGCTTCGTCCGGCGGCTTCTTCGGTGCCCCCCCCGTCGCCGGGCCCCTGGTGAGCCTGACGGGCTGCACCGTGTCCGGCAACACGTCCACGGCCAGCTACGGCGGCGGCCTCTACCTCTCCGGCCCCCTGACCCTGACCGGGTCCACCCTCTCCGGCAACACGGCCGGCGAGGGCGGCGGTGGCCTCTACTGCTCCGACCAGACCCTCGTCGCCGACTGCACCCTCGCGAACAACGCGGCCCAGGGCGACAGCGGCGGCGGCCTCTACGACGACGGGTTCCTGACGCTGACCGCCTGCACCCTCACCGGCAACTCGGACCCTAAGTTCAGCGGCGGCGGCCTGTATGTGGATTACCAGCCCTACCAGCAGGTCACGGCCACCCTCCAGGCCGACCTGATCGCCAGGAACACGGCGGGCACCGACCCGGACGTCGCGGTCAGCACGTCGTTCTCCTCGACCGACCCGGACGCGCCGGTCGTGACCTCGAACGGCTACAACCTGATCGGAGTGGGCGGCGTCACCTACGCCCCCGCCCCAAACAAGAACGACCAGGTGGGGACGGCGTCGCGCCCGATCAATCCCCAGCTCGACCCGAACGGCCTCCAGTTCAACGGCGGCCTGACCCAGACCATCGCCCTGATGGCCGGCAGCCCCGCACTGGACAAGGTCCCAGCGAAGGCGGCCCAGGCCGCCGACCAGCGCGGCGCTCCCCGCCCCGGCAACAACGACGGCAAGGCTGACATCGGCGCCTACGAGGCCCAGCTCAAGAACTCCGGGAAGGGGCACTAGCCCCGCCCCCGCCGGGGACTACCCGCTGGGGATCATCCGAAGACTGTCTGAAGATCATCCGGCGGGGCCACTCTGAGCATGACCGCGACGACGGCCCGGACCTACACTGTAGGTCCGGGCCGTCTTTTCGCGCCGGGGAATGACGCCGGCCGGCGCAGTGGCCGGCAGGAAACGGGGACGCGGGCGGCGAATGAGTGTTGTGAGAGGGACCACACTGCGGGAGGTGTCACCATGAACCCAAAAAGAGGCGGCCACTCGGGCCGGCGCGGCGTCGGCCCCGCGTCCGGCTTCACCCTGACGGAGCTGCTCATCGTCATCGCCATCATCGCGGTCCTCGCCGCGTTCCTGTACCCCGTCTTCCAGCATGTGCGCGACAACGCGCATCGGGCGACCTGCCAGAGCAACATGAGGCAGCTCGGCATCGCCCTGGTCCAGTATGTCACCGACAGTGACGAAGTCATGCCCCGGTCCTGGTACGGGCCGCCCATCTCCAACGGCCCCTCCGACCCCACGGCGGGCAAGTACAAGTGGATGGACATCGCCTACCCCTATGTCCACAGCGAACAGGTCTTCACCTGCCCCGACGACCCCGCCGCCGGGGCGCACCCCTACATCTATTACCGGAACCTCCCGGCCCCCAGCGACCACAACTACGGCACCTACCGCAGCAACTTCGCCTACTACCGCACCAGTTCCTACACGCCGCCCTTCTCCGACTTCAACCGGCCCGTGCCCCAGTCCGCCGTCCGCGTTCCGGCGGACACCGCCTGGATTCTGGAGGGGGACGCCGACCAGACCATCTACGACACCGCCTGGCGGGACGTGTCGCAGACGCCCGTCATCACGGCGGACAACCCGCGCCGCCTGCAAAACAACGCCGACCCCGCCCGCCAGCGGGCCGTCGCCCGCCACGGCGGCCTGACCGACGTGATCTGGTGCGACGGCCACGCCAAGGCGGTCTCTTTGGAGTACCTGGCCGCCACCCACACCATGCGGAACGGCGACAAGATCCTGTACCGCTTCACCATACAGGACGACTGATTCACCATACAGGACGCCTGAATGCCCGCCGGGGGCGCTTCTTCAGCCGGTGCAGGATCTTCGGGTTCCGGTAGGTCGTCACCAAAGCGCCCCCTTGGGAGACGACGGCGACGGTGCCGTGGACGCGGGCGGCGTACTCCGCGCCCACCCAGAGCGGGATGTCGCGGCGGCGCAGATAGTACAGCACCGCGCCGGTGACGTGCAGGCGGGTCCCGTAGCGCAGGGTGAGGTCGAGCTGGTCGTCGGTGATGCCGCGCCGCCTCTGTCGCTCGGCCCCGTGGCCGGTCGTGGCGAGGCAGGCAAATGAGGTGATTGTCATCGGTTTCTCCTGTTCCGTCGGGGCGTGCTGCTGTCCTACTCGCGGGGAACGCGCGGAACCGGAAAGCGCGCAGGAAAACCGCCCCCCCGTGAACAACTATCACGAACGCCCATGATTGAACAGACAGCCACCCCGCACCCCCCCGATGCCGCGCCAATCCTGGAGATGTCGGGGATTCGAAAAGCCTTCCCCGGCGTCCGCGTGCTTGACGACGTTTCGCTCTCGGTCAAGCCCGGCGAGGTCCACGCCCTGATGGGCGAGAACGGCGCGGGCAAGTCCACCCTGATGAAGATCCTGGCGGGCGCGCTCCAGGCCGACGACGGACGAATCCTGCTCGGCGGCAAGGCCGTCCACATCGCCACGCCGCAGCAGGCCATGGACCTCGGCATCGGTATCATCTACCAGGAACTCAACCTCGCCCCGCACCTGTCCATCGCCGAGAACATCTTTCTGGGCCGTGAGCCGCGCCTGCTGCCGGGCTGGGTGGACGGGGCCAAAATGCGCCGCGAGGCCCAGGCGTTGATGCAGAACCTGGGCATGAACCTGGACGTCCGCACCCTCGTGGGCCGGCTGACCATCGCGCAGCGTCAGATGGTGGAGATCGCCAAGGCCACCAGCCGCAAGGCGCGCGTCCTGGCGATGGATGAGCCGTCGGCGACCCTGACCGCCCACGAACTCGAAAACCTGTGGCGGCTGATCCGGCAGTTGAAATCGCAGGGCATCGGCATCATCTACATCTCACACCGCATGGATGAGGTGTTCCAGATCGCCGACGCCGTGACCATCCTGCGTGACGGCCGCATCGTCGGCAGCAGCCCCATCGGTCAGATCGGGCGCGACGATGTCCTGCGCCTGATGGTCGGGCGCGACCTGGACGAGACCTACCCCAAGGAACACGCCCCCATCGGGAAACCGGTGCTGGAAGTCCGGGGCCTGTCCCGGCGCGGTGTGTTGGAAAACATCAGCTTCACGGTCCGCGCCGGGGAGGTGGTCGCCCTGGCCGGCCTGGTCGGGGCGGGGCGGACGGAGATCGCCCGCTGCCTCTTCGGGGCGGATGCGTGGAGCGCGGGCGAGATGCTTTTGGAGGGCGTCCGGTTCGTGCCCAGGTCCCCGCATGAGGCCATCGCGGCGGGCATCGGGTTCGTCACCGAGGACCGCAAGGAGCAGGGGGTCGTCCTGAACCTGACCGTCCGCGAGAACGTCTCGCTCGCTTCGCTGCCGAAGGTTTCCAGGCTGGGCTTCGTCCGGCGCGGGGCCGAAAACGCCGAGGCGCGCGAGAGCGTCCAGCGCCTGCGGGTGCGGACGCCCTCGGTCGAGCAGAAGGTCGGCAACCTGTCCGGGGGCAACCAGCAGAAGGTCATCCTCGCCAAGTGGCTCCAGATCCCCCTGAAGCTGCTGATCCTGGACGAGCCGACGCGCGGCATTGATGTGGGGGCGAAGCGCGAGATCTACCAGATCATGAACGAGCTGGCCGCGCGGGGCGTCGCGATTTTGATGATCTCCTCCGAGCTGCCCGAGGTCTTGGGCATGGCTGACCGCATCGTGGTGGTCCGCGACGGCCGCGTGGCCGGTGCCCTGGACCGGGCGGAGGCGACGCAGGAAAAGGTCGGGGCGCTGGCGCTGGCGGGGTGAGGGCGAGCGGCGGGGGCGGAGCAAAGGCGATGCATGTCTACCAGCCGGTTGATTTGGTACTGGGGCTGCTTATGTCCCTGCTGGGCCTGCCGGGTGTCGGCCATGACTTGTACCGTATCATCACCAAGCAGTTCAGGAACCGCTATGATGACTGGCGTTCCCTGACTTTGAGCGTGTGGTTCATGTCAGACGGCCCGGCCCATCTTTCCAAAGCGCTCGATCCGCGGCATCAAGAGTCACACCGTACTGGCATTCTCACCACCGTTGCGGTATGTGTCTTCTGCGCCCTTGTAGCAGCCAGTAGTATCGCTTGGATCGTTTGTAGACGCCAGAGGTCACAACTGGCTGGGTAGAAACACGGGGCTGAACCCCCGTGCTTCATAAGTGCAAGCCCGCGAGGGTAAGGGCGAAGATTTCGGTCCCTCTGATGCCCGCGCAGGCGTGGATTTGCTCTATTAAAGCCCAGGGGTTCAGCCCTGGGTAAGCATCGGCACGAAAGAAACTATGACGAAACAGACATCACCCGCCCGCCTCCTCATCGCCCTCGCCCTGACCGCATCGGCTTGGAATGCGGCCCCGAGCTGCGCCGCCGCGCCCGCGCCGGGCGCTGCCTCCCCGACCGCCAGCGTCAACCCGTTCGTCGGGACGGCGGGGCACGGGCACACCTACCCCGGCGCGACGGTCCCGTTCGGTCTGGTGCAGCTCAGTCCCGACACGCGCACGGAAGGGTGGGACGGCTGTTCGGGCTACCACTACGACGACACCACCATCCAGGGCTTCAGCCACACGCATCTGACCGGGACGGGGGCGGCAGACCTCGGCGATGTCCTGCTGATGCCGACGGTCGGGGACGTACACTTGAACGTCGGCATGCCCGGCGACGGCTACGTCTCGCGCTTCTCCCACGCCAACGAGACGGCGCACCCCGGCTATTACAGTGTCTTTTTGGAGGACCCGAAGGTCAAGGCGGAGCTGACGGCGACGGCCCGCGCGGGCTTCCACCGGTATACCTTCCCGGCCACGGACAGCGCCCACGTCGTTCTGGACCTCGTCCACGGCATCGGCTGCACTGTCTACGAGGCCGGGCTGACCGTTGAGGGCGGCGACACGATTTCCGGCTACCGCAAGACGCACGGCTGGGCCGGCGACCGGTCGGTCTACTTCGTCATGCGCTTCTCGCGGCCCTTCGACGCAGCGGGGATCGAACAGGACGGCACCCGGCTGGCCCCCGGAGCGCGCGAGGCGAAGGGCGCGCACCTCAAAGCGTTCGTGAACTATAAGACGACGGCGGGAGAGGCCGTGCTGGTCAAGGTCGGCATCTCCGGGACCGGCATTGACGGCGCGCGCAGGAACCTGGATGCCGAGATCCCCGGCTGGGACTTCGACGGGGTTCGCAGACAGGCCGCCGCCCAGTGGGACCGTGCGCTCGGCAAGATCGCCATCGAGACGCCCGACCCGCACCTGCGCGCGACCTTCTACACGAACCTCTACCAATCGTCGCTGGCCCCGACCCTGTTCAACGACTCGGACGGGACGTACCGGGGGATGGACCGCAAGAACCACGCCGGGGGTGGCTTCCAGAACTACACCGAGATGTCGCTCTGGGACACCTTCCGGTCCGAGAATCCCTTGCTGACCCTCGTTCAGCCGGCCCGCGTGGGTGACATCGTGCATACCATGACCGCCGAACACAGCGAGCTGGGCCGGCACATGCTGCCGGTCTGGCCGCTCTGGGGCAACGAAACCTATTGCATGATCGGCTACCACTCGGTCCCGGTCATCACCGACGCCTACTTTAAAGGCTTCAAGGGCTTCGACGCCGAGGCCGCCTATCAGGACATGCGCGACACGGCCATGCAGGACCGCAGCGGCCTGGCCGACTACAAGACCTTGGGCTATGTCGCCTCCCGCCCCGGCCGGCAGGCGACCTCCTGGACTTTGGAATATGCCTACGATGACTACTGCCTCGGGCGCATGGCCGCCGCCCTGGGCCACCCCGGCGACGCCCGGCTCTTCTACGGGCGGGCGGCGAACTACCGGCGCGTGTTCGACGGTGCGAGCGGCTTCATGCGCGGGCGCAAGAGCGATGGGTCGTGGCGGACGCCCTTCGCGGCCAACGGCCTGGTCAACGACGAATACACCGAAGCGGACGCCTGGCAGTATGCGTTTTCCGTCCAGCAGGACGTTCCCGGCCTGATCAAGCTGTACGGCGGCGATGCCGGGTTCCTGCATAAGTTCGCCGCCATGCTGGCCGCCAATTCGGCCTTCCACCCGTACCTCCCTGATATCACCGGCATGATCGGTCAGTACGCGCACGGCGACGAGCAGTGCCACCACGTCGCCTACCTCCCGAGCTACGCGGGCGCGGCCTGGAAGACGCAGGCGCTGGTCCGGCAGGTGATGAAGGCCTTCTACGACGACACCCCGGCCGGCCAGTGCGGCAACGACGACTGCGGCCAGATGTCCGCCTGGTACGTCTTCAGCGCCCTGGGCTTCTTCCCCGCCAACCCCGCGTCCGGCGATTACGTCTTGGGCAGCCCGCTCGTCAGCCGGGCCGTCCTGCGCCTGGACCCCGCCTACTACCCCAACGCCAAAGGCCACACGTTCACCGTCGTCGCCCAGAACAACTCGGCCCGGAACGTGTACATCCAGTCGGCCGTGCTGAACGGCATGCCGCTCAAGCGGTCCTGGTTCACCCACGCCGACCTTGCGCGTGGGGGCGAACTGCGGCTGGTGATGGGGCCGAAGCCGAACAAGAATTGGGGCGCGGCACTCGCCGACCGCCCGCGGTCGGGGATGCCCGCCGGGATGGCCCTCCCCGCCCTGCCGATGCCCGCCTTGCCGCCTTCCCCGCCCGCGCGGCTGACCCTGCCCATCCGCCTGAGCGCGGCGGGCGGGGGCGGTTTCACCTCCGATGAGGCCTACACCGACGGCGGGAGCGCCCAGGGCGCGGCGGCGATTGACGTCAGCACCCCGAATGCCGCTCCTGCCGCCGTCTACTTGGGCGAGCGGTACGGGACGCCTCTGGTCTACACCCTCCCCGTGCCGCCCGGCGGGCCGTACACGGTCCGGCTGCACTTCGCCGAGCTGTTCGACGACGGGCCGGGGATGCGGATTGAGGACGTCTCGATCAACGGGGCGCGCGTCCTGACCGGCTTCGAGATCTTCAAGGCGGCGGGCGGCCTGAACAAAGCCGTCGTGCGCGACTTCCCCGGCATCCGGCCCGACAAGGACGGCGACATCACCCTGTCGTTCGCCGCCACGGCGGCCAGCCCCGACCAGAACGCGAAGGTCAGCGGCATCGAGATCTTTAAGCAGCCGTAAGGCGGGCACTCCCGGCGGGCGGTTAAAACCGCGCCAACAAAGGCACAAAGTCCACCTTTGTGGACTCCGACTTGAACCTGCGAATGCAGGTTTCGTGAACTCGTTGGCGCGGTTTCAACCGCCCGCAAAAGCCGACACATCGGCCAGTCGCAAAGCGGGCAGGAGAATGACGCGCGAGGCGCGAACTCTGAGGAGTAATTCAAAGGAGACTGACACATGGACATGACGCGCAGAAGCACGGGACTCGGCACGAAATTCGGCATGGCCGCCGCACTGCTGGGGCTGACGGCGGCGTTGGCCGGCTGCGGCCACGGCAGCGGCGGGACGGCGACGAGCGGCGGGTCGGCCTCGACGGGCGGCGGGACCCCGGCGGGCGGTGCGCCGCTCCAGATCGCCGTCATCCCCAAGGGGACCTCTCACGAGTACTGGAAGTCCATCCACGCCGGGGCGATGAAGGCCTCGCAGGACCTCGCGGCCAAGGGCACGCCGGTCAACATCATCTGGAAGGGCACCGAGAGCGAGGGCGACCGCAACGGCCAGGTGACCATCGTCGAGAACTTCATCACCCAGAAGGTCAGCGGCATGGTGCTGGCCCCGCTGGACAAAGACGCCCTCAAGACGCCCGTCCATGATGCCGCCGACCATAAAATCCCTGTGGTTATCATCGACTCGTCGCTGAACGGCAGCGACTACACCTCCTTCTGCGCTACCGACAATGAGAAGGGCGGGACCCTGGCGGGCGAGCAGATGGTGAAGCTGCTGGGCGGCAAGGGCAACGTCCTCGTGCTGGCCTACGCCCTCGGCTCGGCCAGTACGGAGGCGCGCGAGAAGGGCTTCCTGGACGCCGTCAAGAAGGCCCCAGGCATCACCGTCCTGTCGAGCAACCAGTACGGCGGCCCGACGACGGAGGTCGCCCAGAAGACCTCGGGCAACCTGCTGGCCCGCTACGGCGCGCAGGTCAACGGCATCTTCGCCTCCAACGAAACCAACACGCGCGGGATGCGGCTCGCCCTCAAAGATCACGGGCTGCTGGGCAAGGTGAAGTTCGTCGGCTTCGACGCCGCTCCGGACCTCTTGGACGCGCTGAAAGCGGGCGAGTTACAGGGCCTGGTCGTGCAGAACCCGTTCAAGATGGGCGAGATCGGCGTCACGACCCTGGTGGACTCGATCCAGGGCAAGACGGTCCCCAAGACCGTGGACACCGGCGTCGCCCTCGTCACCGCCGACACGATGAGTGCCCCGGACATGCAGGACTTCCTGCACCCGCCGATCGACAAGTATCTGAAGTAGAGGGGCTTTGGGCGAGTGACGCAGGCATTCGCCACGGGTTGAAACCCGAGGCTCCGAAATGCCCGCTGTCCAGGGAACGCAAGAGGGAGATGGCCTGTGACGGATGGCTCTTCTGCCTTCACGTCCCCTGGACGGCGGGCCTTTTCCAGCCTCGGGTTTCAACCCGTGGCGGGTACCGATGAACCGGCCCTGGAAGAAAGAATCGCCATGAGCGCAAGCACGACGGCCGGCCCGCGCGCCGACACGGAAAACCCCGCCCCCCCCCGGTCGGGGCGGCAACTCTTGACCTTGCTCGGCCCGTTCATCGGGCTGGCTCTGGTCATCCTGCTGTTCTCGATCCCCGCCCAGATCCGGCCCACCTTCCTCAGCCTGGACAACTTCAAAGGCGTCGCCACCCAGACCGTCATCACCGGGCTGGGGGCGCTGGGCATGACGCTCATCATCATCAGCGGCGGCATCGACCTCTCCGTCGGGTCCGTCCTGGCCCTGACCAGCGTGGTCGTCGCCCTGCTGCTGAACCACCACGTCGCGCCCGCCTTCGCCATCCTGGCCGCCGTCCTGGTCGGCAGCGTGGCGGGGGCGGTCAACGGCTCCCTCATCACCGCCCTGCGCGTCACGCCTTTCATCGTCACGCTGGGGACACTGGGCATTGCGCGGGGCGTGGCGAGCTGGCTGGCGAATGAGCAGGCGGTCAACGCGCCCGAAACCTGGATCAACAACCTGGCGGCCACCTACCCGACGCCGACCTGGCTGCTGGTTTCGCCGGGCGTCTGGATCACCCTCGCCCTCGCCTTCGTGACGGCCGTCCTGCTGCGCGCGACCGTGCTGGGCCGCTACATCGTCGCCATCGGGTCCAACGAGACCACGTCCCGGCTGTCCGGCCTGCGGGTGGACGGCCTGAAGATCGGCATCTACGCCATCGCGGGCCTGTTCTTCGGCCTGGGCGGGGCCTTGCAGTTTGCCAGGCTGGGCCAGGGCGACCCGACGGTGCAGGTGGGCGGCGAGCTTGACATCATCGCCGCCGTCGTCATCGGCGGCGGCAGCCTCTCGGGCGGCGAGGGGTCCGTGCTTGGCACGATTTTAGGCGCGCTCATCATGGCCTTCCTGCGGAACGGCTCGCAGCAGATGGGCTGGCCCGCCTACGTCCAGCAGATCATCATCGGCATCGTCATCATCGCCGCCGTCGCCCTGGACCGCCTGCGGCACCGGTCGCCGGGCAAGTAGGCTACGACAAGCAGGCCATGTGTTGAAACACACGGCTAGACGGCGCGGACGCCAACAAGCGCCGCTTCGCGGGGCTAAGAAAAGTCTATCCGAGTGCCGCGAAGCGGTACTTCTTGGCCGCAGGCCGTCTAGCCGTGTGTTTCAACACATGGCCTGCTTTTCAACACATGGTCCTCCTGTTCATGCGACAACGCCAGTAGAAACTATTTTCTCGCCCCCCTTGACAACCTCCGCCGTTTGTGTTAATATGTTAACACAAACGATCTGGAGGAAGCAATGCCCCGCGCCCCCGGCGATTATCTCAACCCACGCGAACAGCAGATCATGGAGGCCGCCTTCCGGCGCGGGCGCGTCACCGCCGCCGATTTGGAAGAACTCCTGCCGGGTCGGCCCAGCAACTCCACCGTCCGCACCCTCCTCCGCATCTTGGAAAGCCGGGGCCACCTGACGCACGTCGAGGAGGAAGGCCGCTTCGTCTACCTCCCGGTCCTGCCCCGTGCCAATGCCGCCCGGTCGGCTTTAGACGGCGTCCTGCACACCTTCTTTGAGGACTCGGTGGAACAGGCCTTCGCCGCCCTGCTCTCCGCCCGCGAGTCCCGCCTGACGCCCGATGACCTGGACCGGCTCTCCGAGATGATCCAGCGCGCCCGCGACGGTCAGGAGGACCAGCCATGAGCGCCCCGGTGTTCGTCGCCTGGCTCGTCCTCCTGCGCGACCTGTCGGTCAAGGGCGCATTTCTCCTGCTGGCCGCCTGGGCGCTGACATTCGCGATGCGCCAGGCCCCCGCCGCCGCCCGTCATCTGGCCTGGCTGCTGACGTTCGCCGGCCTGCTCCTCCTGCCCCTGCTGTCCGTGACACTGCCTGCCCGTCCCATCGCCGTCCTGCCCGCGCCCGCCGCGCCGGTCGTTCTTCCATCTCCGGTCGCAATGCCGTCCGTTGCCGAGCCGCCCGCTGCCGTTGAAGCCCCGGCCTCTATCGTTCCCGACCAGCGGCCTGCGCCGCCCCTGCCTGCCCGCATCCGCCCGGCCCGTACCTTGCCGATCCGCGCACTGCCTCCGGCACCGCCCGACTTGCCCGCGCTCCTCTGCTGCCTCTGGCTGCTAGGCGTCGCGCTGGCCGTGCTTCCCCTGGCCGCCGGGTGGACACTCGCCGCGCGGCGGCTGCGGCGCTGCTCCCCCATCACCGACCGGGCCACGCTCGCCCTGGCCGCTGAGGCTGGACGCCGACTCGGCCTCCGCCGCCCCGTCTCCCTCCGCTCCGGCCCTTCGGTGTCCGTGCCCGTGACGTTCGGGCTGGTGCGCCCCGTCATCCTGCTGCCGGACGGGGCCGCGTCCTGGCCCGCCGAGCGCCTGCGCGTCGCCCTGCTGCACGAGCTGGCCCACATCCATCGCGGCGATTGGGCGACGCAGACGGCGGCCCGACTAGTATGCGCCCTCTTCTGGCATAACCCCCTGGTCTGGCCCGCCGCCCGGATGCTCCGGGCCGAGGCCGAGCGCGCCTGCGACGACCTGGTCCTCTCATCCGGCATCCCCGCCCTCGACTACGCCCAGCACCTGCTCGCCGTCGCCGCCGCCCTCTCGGGGGCTGACCGCCCCTTGCCCCTGGCCGTCCCGATGGCCGGGCTTGGACCGCTGGAATCGCGCCTGCGCGCCGTGCTCACCGCCCGCCCCCGCCTCGCCCCGAGCCGCCGCGTTGCTGTTGTGGCCTTCGTCTTGGCTCTCGGTGTCCTGATCCCGCTTGCCGTCCTGCGCCCCGCCGCCCGCGCTGCGCGCCGGATTGCAGCGCCATTGACGCTTGTGCCCGTCGTTCTGCCCGCCCCGCCGGAGGCCGTGCGGCCTTCTCCCGTACCCCTTAGCGCGCCCGCCGCCCCACCCGCACCCTTTCTCACCAAACCCACACCGACAGGAGTTCCGCCCATGAAGCCGCTCACGCCCGTCAAAGCCGTCGCCTTGGCCGCGCTCGCCGCCACCCTGGCACTCCCCGTCGCAAAGGCCCAGTCGCCCAACTTGCCGGCCAGTGTTCCCGCTGCGTCTGCCCCTGTTGCGTCTGCCCCTGTTGCGTCTGCCCCTGTTGCGTCTGCCCCTTCCACACCACTGGCTGTATCTGTGCCCCCCAGTGTCGGTGCGTTCCCAATCAGCCTCGCTGTCAATCAAGCGTCCATGCGGGATGTTTTGGCAACGATGTTCAAGCAGGAACATCTAGACTACATCATCGATCAGAGCGTCTCCGGCACCGTGAGCCTGCATCTGAATGGTGTCCCTTTTGATGTAGCCCTGACCACTCTCCTGAAGGCGAGCTCCCAGCCTCTGGAGTACACTGTTCGAGGCGGCGTTTACCACATCCAGCCCCGCGTCGCGGCGGCTGGTGCCAAGGAGGCGGTGCCTGCTACCCCGCGTCAAGTGCAGATCAAGTTCGAGTGGGTTTCCTCGGCAAGCACCCCCAACGCCGCCCCGGACAAGAACGTGGAGGTCCTGACAATTATTGCCGAGGAGGGCCGCACGACTCAGGCCAGCAGCCGACACATGCGGGACGGGGTGGGTGGCGAAGAAACCATCAGCGTTTTAGCCCACCTGAAGCCGGGCGGGGTGGTGACCCTGGACATCACGGAACACAGCACCATGACGGCCAAATCGGCCGGAGCGGTGTCCAGTGTTAACCAAACGATGGTGAGCTTCAAGGATGGAGAAACGAGATCGATAAGCAGCTCGATTCTAGGTTCCAAGCAGGTCGGGCAGAGCATGGAGCGGATGCTGTTCGTGACGCCTACGATTATCCAGCCTCCTGCCGATGGTTCCGCTGAGCCTCGTCCCGCGCCTCCCCAAACCGGAGGTGCAACGCCCCAGAACCCGGACATTATTACGCTTGATGCTCGCATCGCCGAGGTGCAGCGGAGACTAATAGTATCCGTGATGAAGCCGATGATTCGGAAGCGAGTCAGCCCCGCGCCGGGCAAGACCCCCTAGCCCTTCCCCGGATTGAAATCCGGGTCTTCGGCAGAGCGATTGTCCACCTGTTCACCCCGCTACGGAGCGGAGCGACTAGGGGCGTGGACACCAGATGTAGGGGCGCTGCTTGCCGCGCCCTCTTTTCTGACTCTTTTCTGACTACAGCCCCGGTCTTCAGACCGGGGCCTTGTTGAGCAGGAAGCCCGCTGTCACTCCTCCCCCTCCCTGCCCTCCGCCTTGTATTTGAGCTGCCCCAGCACGCAGTCGCCGGCCTCGATGTCGTCGCGCTCCGTCAGATACGTCGCCTGGTAGAGCGAGCCGCCTTTGTAGGCGTACAGGTAGCGGATTTCAACGAGGGCACCGGCGGCAGGGATGGCCTTGTTCGGGGGGATGGTGACATTTCCCACATTGACAGGCTTCCCTGCGTCGTCCAAAAGGTGCAGGCGGATGCTGCGCTGGTCGTTCTGGGCCGTGACAAGGCAGGTGCAGGTGGCGTAGAACTTGCACTTGACCTGGGAGCCGCCCGAGGCGGGCCGCCCGGCGATGTATTGGCCGTCCGCCTTTTTGAACACGACCCCCTCGCCGCCCGACGCCGCGATGCGGTCGTAGAGCGCCCGCTTGCCGTCCGCGTCCCAGGCGGTCTCGGCGACGACGAGGGCCGGGGTGGGGGAGGCGAGGACGGCGGCGCGGAGGGCGTCGTAACGCTCCCGGTAGGGATGCGTGCGGCAGTCGGTCTCGCCCGATTTCAGCAGGTCGAAGACGACGTAAGCATCGCCGAGCAGTTCGCCGTCCAGCTCGCCGTCCGGCAGGGCGGCGAGCGCGTCGCTGATCTCCTGGGTTAGCGGGACGCACAGCCCCTTGCGGTTGGAGCCGGCCGGGACGCCGCCGCTGACGGCGACCATGATGCGCCGCCCATCGAACTTCTCCTGGAGGCACCAGGCCGGGTCCGCCAGCAGTGCTTCGGCGGCCTCCTCCCCGATGGAGTTGAGGAGCTGCGGGTGCAGGCCGGACCGGCGGCCTTCCAAGTCGGTCAGGGCGAACAATGCGCCGGTGCCGTCAGGCGTGTAGCCTTTGGCGGTCTTCTCGGCCAGCAGCTTGTCATAGATCTGTTGCGCCTTCTCCCAGGCGACCGGCGTGGTGGTCTTCGTCCCGGCCGTCATCGCGCTCCCGCGCCGCCCGAAGGCGAACGTGACGGTGAAGCCGTCGCCGACGGCGTTGATGTTGGCATGATAGACTTTGTCGGAGCCGCCGTCGCGGTAGAAAAGGCGAGCGCTCGGCAGGGGGTCAGGGATAGCTTCCGTGGGTGGCGTCATGGGTGTGTCTCCTTGTCTGCCTGAGTGTACCGCAGGGGAGCAGGGAGAGGATGCGTCGGCGCAGGGCTGACGCGGGCGATCTCGTGGAATTCGCGTGTGGTGAGATTCTTGCGCCCCTCCCGGCAGAAGGAACTCGGCGCGGCCGTAGCGAACCGGGGTTCCATGACACACTCCGGGGGCCGCGCGCCCTTCCCCATTGCCGCCTCTGTCCCCGCCCTGCTGGCGGCGTTCCTGCTCTGCCTGGCGGTGCGTTGCCCCGCCGACGCGCCCCCGCACACGCTGACGGGCGACTTCTGCCTGCACCCGCGTTTCCACTCCCGGTTCCTGCGGGCCGACCGTGACGTGCTCGTCTTCCTGCCGCCCGGCTATGAGGCGGGCGGCAGGCGGCGCTACCCCGTCCTGTATTTGCAGGACGGGCAGAACCTCTTCGACGGCGCGACGAGCTTCCTGCCCGGCCAGGAGTGGCGCGTGGACGAGACGGCCACGGACCTGATCGCCCGCGGCGTCATCGAGCCGCTGATTATCGTGGGGGTCTACAATGTGGGGAACGACCGGATCGAGGAGTACACGCCGACGCAGGCCGGGGCCGGCGTCGCTCGGGGGCGCGGCGGCGGGGCCGCCGCCTACGGGCGGATGCTGACCGAGGAACTGAAGCCCTACATTGACCGCCACTACCGGACGCGGACGGACGCCGCCCACACCGGCCTGGGCGGATCGTCTCTGGGCGGTCTGGTATCCCTGTGGCTCGGCCTCCAATACCCCAAGACGTTCGGGCGGCTGGCCTGCCTCTCCACGTCGGCGTGGTGGGACGACCGGGCCATCGTCCGTCAGGTCCGGGCGCTGCCCGCGCGGCCTCCGGGGCGGGTCTGGCTGGACATCGGGACGGCGGAGGACGCGGACTCGGTCGCCGCCGTGCGGGACCTGCGCGACGCCCTGGCGGCGAAAGGCTGGAAGCCGGGCGCGGACCTCAGCTACTACGAGGCGCCGAACGCCCAGCACAACGAGGCCGCCTGGGCCGCCCGCGTCGGGCCGATGCTGGCCTTCCTGTTCCCCAAGGGATGACGCGCCCCGGCTATCGCAGCCAGCTATCGCAGCCAGTGCAGCAGGACGGAGGCCAGGCTGAGGAAGATGCTGATGCCGATGACGTCCTGGAAGGCCGTCTCGAACGGCCCCGCCGTCAGGGCCGGGTCGAAGCCGGCCCGCTTGGACAGGAGCGGGACGCACGTCCCGACGACGCCCGCGATGTTGACCGAGGCGAACATGCCCAGGAACACGACCAGCCCGAAAGCCCAGTGCTTGTCCCAGATGCCGCCGATGAGGCCGATGGTGGCGGCGCACGCCCCGCCCAGAATCAGCGTGGTCGTCATCTGCCGGCCCACGGCGTGACGCCAGTGGGAGAGCTGCACCTGCCCGCTGGACAGGCCGCGGATGATGATGGCCGCCGACTGCAAGCCCGTGTTGCCGCTGATGGCCGAGATGATCGGCATGAAACTCGCCAGCAGGATGAACTTGGTCAGCGTCGCATCGAAAACGTGGATGACCACCCCCGCCCCCAGCTCGATGAACAGCGTCGCCAGTATCCAGGGCAGGCGCAGCTTGGCGATCTGGAGGGGCGACTTCCGCTCCAGCTCCTCGGCGTCCGACCCGACCGAGCGCAGATAATCCTCGTTGAACTCCTCGACCAGCACGTCCATGATGTCGTCCACGGTGACGATCCCCAGCATCCGCCCCGCCGCGTCCGTGACCGGCAGTGTCAGCCGGTCGTAACGCGAGATCAGCAGGGCCGCCTCCTGCTGGTCGGTCTCGGGGCGGACCGAGATCGGCTCGGCCGCCATCAGGTCGCGAATCTGGGTCAGCGGGGCCGCCGTCAGGACATGGCGGAGGGGGATGACGCCGCACAGCCGCCGGCCCTCGTCCAGCGCGTAGATCTCGTTAATCGTCTCCAGATCGTCCGCATGCCGGCGCAGATACTCCAGAGTCTGGCTGGCCGTCGCGCTGAGCGGGATGGCGGCGAACTTGTCGGTCATCAGCCGGCCCGCCGACCCCTCCGCATAGGACAGCAGCTTGCGGACCTCGGCGGCGTCCTCGGGCGCGCGCGCCGTCAGGTCGGCCATCAGCGCCTCCGCCTGGTCCGGCCCGGCCTCGGAGACCACCTCGGCGGCGTCGTCCATCGGCAGGTGATCCAGCAGCTCCGCGATCCGGCCCGAGGGCGCGTTGCTGGTCAGGAACTTCACCGTCTCCGCGTCCAGCTCGTCCAGCACCTCGGCGGCCCGCTCATTGTCCAGCCAGTTGAAGACGGCCAGGGCTTCGGGCGGAGACATCGCATCCATCGCCTCGACGATGTCGGCGGGGTGACGCCCCGCTAGGGCCGCCGTCAGGCGCACGTCGCCGCCGCCGCCCAGCGGCTTCCGCAAGGCCGCTCTCAGGTTCTCCGCCAGTGACTGGCGCTCGGTCTGTGGCATGATGTCTCTTTCGTTCGCGTCTGAGGCATTATAGCACGGAACGGGCGGTGAAAAAGATTGTCGGAGGAAAGTGTAAATAGTACGTTTTCTTTGGTTTTCCGGGTATAGTGTTAACGTAAATAAAACACTATCAAGCGGAGGCAAAACAAATGCAGGTAGAACTACTCATCATTGACCCACAAATAGACTTCTGCGACCCGTCAGGCGCGCTCTACGTCCCCGGCGCGGAAGGGGACACGGCCCGGCTCGCCCGCATGGTCCGGCGGCTTGCCCCGAAGCTCGACGACATCCACGTCACGCTGGACTCGCACCATTTCGTGGACATCGCGCACCCGATCTTCTGGAAGGACACGGCGGGCAACCACCCCGCGCCCTTCACCATCCTGAGCGCCCCGGACGTCGAGGCGGGCCGGTGGACCACGACGCAGCCCGGCGCGTACAAGCGCGCACTGGCCTATGTGCAGGCATTAGAAAAGCACGGCCGCTACCCGCTCTGCATCTGGCCGCCGCATTGCCTGATCGGCAGCGCGGGCCACGCCGTCATGCCGGACCTGTTCGCCGCCCTAGCCGAGTGGGAGCAGCGCTTCGCGGTCGTGGACTATGTCACCAAGGGCAGCAACATCTGGACCGAGCATTACTCGGCCATCCAGGCGGACGTCCCCGACCCCGCCGACCCCAGCACGCAGATCAACACGGCCCTGATCCAGACCTTGATGAAGGCAGACATGGTCGTCGTGGCGGGCGAGGCCGGGAGCCACTGCGTCGCCAACACCGTCCGCGATGTCGCCAACAACTTCGGCGACGACAGCCTGGTTTCCAAAATCACCCTGCTGACCGACGCCACCAGCCCCGTGCCGGGCTTCGAGTTGTTCCAGGATGATTTCCTGCGCGAGATGACCGGGCGCGGCATGAAGCTGTCCACGACGACGGATTTTTTGGCGTGAGGCAGGCTGCACGGGGCTGAACCCCCATGCTGTAGAAGTGCAAGCCCTCGCCTTCGCGGGCGAAGACATTCCTCTTTGCCTCTTCTGCCCGCGAAGGCGGGGAGTTGCTTTCCCGAAGCACGGGGGTTCAGCCCCGTGGCACACACCCGAAAGGAACCAAGACCATGCCACTCCTGATGACCACCGACGGTCTCCGCCAGGCGGCACTGCCGACCAGCGGGTACGGCTACTCGGCCACCCGGCTCGACGACCTGGGGGCCGCCGAGTACACCCTCGTCTCCATCGTGTGCGATGCCAGCGGCAGCGTCGCCGCCTTCCGGGGCGAACTGGAGCAGGCCTTGAAGAGCATCGTCCAGGCCTGCCGCCTCAGCCCGCGCGCCGACAACCTCCTGCTGCGGCTGGTTTCGTTCGACGACACCCTGAAGGAGCTGCACGGGTTCAAGCTGCTGGAACGGTGTAACCTCGCCGACTACGACGGCGTCCTGCGGGCCGGCGGCACGACCGCCCTCTACGATGCCGCCGAGAATGCCGTCAGCGCCACGACCGACTACGCCCGGCGTCTCGGCGCGAGCGACTTCGCCGCCAACGCCCTCGTGTTCGTCCTGACCGACGGCATGGACAACGCCTCCACGCTGACCGCGCGGAACGTCAAGGCGGCGCTGGGGCGGGCCGTCGCCGAGGAGGCCCTGGAGTCCTTCCTGTCGGTCCTGATTGGCGTCAACGTCGCAGGCCGGGCGGTCGGCGGCTACTTGCAGGACTTCAAGACGGACGTCGGCTTCACGCAGTACGTCGAGATCGGCAAGGCCGACGCCAAAACGCTGTCGAGGCTGGCCGACTTCGTCTCGCGCAGCATCAGCGCCCAGAGCAAGTCCCTCGGCACCGGCGGCGGCTCGGCCTCGCTGACGTTTTAGGGAAGGCAGCGGGGCCATGAACAGCGACTGTGCGTTCGCCATCGGCAGGACCCACCGCGTGTGCCAGGACTATGCCGTCGCCGGCACGGGGGCTGGGGGCGGAAGTGCCTTCGTCCTCCTGGCCGACGGCTGCTCCTCCTCGCCCGACTCGGACGTCGGGGCGCGGCTGCTGGTCAAGGCGGCTCAGTGCCTCCGGCCCGGCCCGTCCGCCACTGCCGCCGAGTGGGACGCTTATCACGAGGCGGCTGTTCGCCGCGCCGCCGGGGCGGCTCAAAGCCTGGACCTGCGCCCGGACTGCCTGGACGCGACCCTGCTGACCCTCACGGCGGCGGGCGGCGCGTTCGCGGCCTGCTGTCATGGGGATGGCGTGGTCGCATTGGGGCGGCATGACGGGCGGCTTGAGGTCCATGCCGTCTCCTACGCGGCCTCCTACCCCGGCTATCCCTCCTACCGGCTGGACACGGCCCGGCAGTGCCAGTGGGAGGCGCAGCCGGGCAACGAGAAGCGCGTGACGCGCTGGGTGCTGGGCGAAGACGGCGCGGCGGAAGAAACCGCCTGCCTCAGCCACCGCCCTTACGAACTTTGGGCGGGCACCGCGGACGAGTACCGTTTCGCCGCCGTCCTCAGCGACGGCGTCCAGTCCTTCACCGAGACGTGCGAGACGGACACCTCCCGGTCGCCGCGCTCCGTCCCCCTGGCCGAAACTCTGCCCTCCCTGCTCGCCTTCAAGGGCAGCCGGGGCCAGTTCGTCCAGCGCCGCGTCACGGCCTTCTTCAAAGACTGCGCCGCGCGCCGCCGACAGCACGGCGACGACTTTTCGCTTGGCGTGGTGTGGCTGGAACCTTCGTAGGGGCGCCGCTTGCCGCGCCCCCTACACAGAATAGCGGCGATCAGGAGACAACCCGATGGACGTGTATGTACAAGGGAGAAAAGTGCGGCTCACCCAGGCCGAGTTCAAGGCGCAGGGCGGGCAGGGCGCGGTCTACGTCAAGGACAAGACCGCCTACAAGATCTACGCCGACCCGGCCCAGATGATCCCGTCCGCCAAGATCGCCGCCCTGTCCGCGCTGACCCTGCCGGACATCATCCGGCCCCAGGACGTACTCCTGGACGCCCGCCGCGCCCCAATCGGCTACACCATGCCCAGCGTGGCTGATGGAATCGTGCTGTGCCAGACGTTTCCCAAGACGTTCCGCCAGCGCGAAGGTCTAACGCCCGATCTTACGCTCGGCCTGGTGCGCCGGCTTCAAGAAGGCGTCGCGCACGTCCACGCGCAGGGTATTCTCATCGTGGACCTGAACGAGATGAACTTCCTCGTAGACCCCGCCTTCGGGCGCGTCTACTTCCTGGATGTGGACAGCTACCAGACGCCCGGCTTCGCCGCCACCGCCCTAATGGAGAGCGTCCGGGACCGGCACGCGGCGGCCTGGAACGAGGGCACGGACTGGTTCTCGTTCGCCGTCGTCTCGTTCCAGATGTTCGTCGGCATCCACCCCTACAAGGGCAAGCATCCCACTTTGAAGACCCTGGACGAGCGCATGGCGCACAACGTCTCCGTCCTGAACCCGGACGTGTCCGTCCCCGCCGCCTGCCTGCCCTTCGACGTCATCCCGCATTGCTGGCGCGACTGGTATCACGCCGTTTTAGACTGCGGCCAGCGCCTCCCGCCCCCACGCGACTTGGTCGCCGCCGTCATCGCGCTGCCCGTGCGAGTGAACCGGCAGGCGGGCAGTGGCCTGTTCCGCATCGAGCATCGCCTGGACTGCGACGGCGCGATTATCTCCTTCACAGCGGGCGTCGTCGTGACCACGGAGGCCGTCTACCTCAATGGCCGCCGCCATGCGGACGCCGCGCCGGGGACGAAGATCGGCCTGACGACGCCCGGCGGTCTGCCCGTCGCCGCCCGGCTGGAGAATGGCCGTGTGCATCTGCTCGACCTGACGCGCAGCCAATCCATCCCCTGCGACATCGCCGCCGAACAGCTCACGGCGGCTGAGGGCCGGCTGCACGTCAAGCATGGCGCGGCCCTGGTCGAGATCGGTTTCTTGGAGTTGCCCGGCCGCCTTCTGCCCCAGGTCAAGACCGTCGGGGCCGTCTTGGAGAACGCGACGCAGCTCTTCGAGGGCGTCGCTTTGCAAAGCCTGCTCGGGACCTGGTACGCTTCGCTCCTGGCCGCGCCGGGCCGGTGCCATCAAGTGCGGCTGGCCGAACTCGACGGCGCACAGGTTTTGGACGCCAAACTTCAAGGCGGCGTCCTGATGGTGACGGCGGCCCGCGCGGGCCGCTACGAGAAGCTGATCTTCCGGTTCGATGCCGACTACGCCTCTTATGACGTTCGCGTCGTCCCCGACATCGCCGTGACCGGCCTGAACTTCGTCGTGCTGGCCCACGGCGTCTGCCTGCACCTGAACGACCGGGACGAGCTGGAAATCTTCCCGGCCCGGAAAGGTGCGGCGGGCCTGAAGGTCATCGCCGACCCCGCATTGGGCGGCGACTGCCTGCTGCTCCACGACGGCCCACAGGCATTGCTGGCGCGCGGCGGCGCGCTGTTTGGGTTTGCGATGAAGTAGGCCTCGCCACGGGGCTGAACCCCCGTGCTGTAGAAGTGCAAGCCCCGAGGGTAAGGGCGAAGAATTCTGGATGTCCGCGAAGGCGGAGATTTGCTTTACCGAAGCACGGGGGTTCAGCCCCGTGGCAAGTGCCTCTTTCGGGTAAACTGCCTCCAAAGGAACGCCATGATCATCCAATCCCTGCTAGACAGCGACCTTTACAAGCACACGATGCAACTCGTCGTCTGGAACCAGTTCCCGAACGTGCCGGTCGAATACGCCTTCCAATGCCGGACGAAGGGCGTGGACCTTTCGCCCTATGCCGACGAGATCCGCGCGGAGCTGGCCGCCTTCTGCGGCCTGCAACTGACCGAAGGCGAAGCGAAATACCTGAAAGGCATCCGGTTCCTCAAGCACGGCTACGTTGACGCGCTTGCCGACCTGCGGCTCTGTGCGGACCATGTCACGATTACTGTCCGCCCCGATGCGCCGCCGGAGCAGCGGCTTCAGGTGCAGATCAAGGGCAACTGGTTCCAGACCATTCTGTTTGAGGTGCCGCTCCTCGCCATCATCAACGAGGTCTATTTCCGGCACACGCAGCCGGACGACGCCGCCAACCGGGCGGAGGGAATGCGGCGGCTGGAGGCCAAGATCGCCCGGCTCCAATCGGCCGACGTGCCCGTGCCGCTGATTGACTTCGGCACGCGCCGCCGCTACCGGGGGGACTGGCACCGGACCGTTGTCGCCACCCTCAAAGAACGGCTCGGGCAACAGTTTCTTGGCACAAGCAACGTCGCCCTGGCCCGCGAGCTGGGCCTAAAGCCGCACGGGACGATGGCCCATGAGTTCTTGCAGGCGTGCCAGGCGCTCGTCGCCCTGCCGGACTTCCAGCGCTTCGCCTTCGACACCTGGATGCAGGAGTATCGGGGCGACCTGGGCATCGCGCTGTCCGACGTGGTGGGTATGGATGCCTTTTTGCGCGACTTCGATAAGCTGTTCTGCAAGGCCTACGACGGCTGCCGCCACGACTCGGGCGACCCCTACGAGTGGGGCGAGAAGCTGATCAAGCACTACGAAAGCATGGGGATTGACCCGAAAACCAAGTCCGCCGTCTTCAGCGACAGTTTGGACGTGGAGAAGGCCGTCGCCCTGGCCGAGCGGTTTGAGGGGCGGCTGCGGTCGTCGTTTGGCATCGGGACGTTTTTGACCAACGACATGGGCTTCGCGCCGCTGTCCATCGTCATCAAGATGGTCCGCTGCAACGGCCGCCCCGTCGCCAAACTCAGCGACAGCCCCGGCAAGGCCATGTGCCACGATGATGTCTATCTCGCCTATCTGCGTGAGATCTTCTATTCCCAGAAAGCCGAGTGATGTTTATGCAGTTCGACCTACAAGGTGTGGACAAGTCCCAGGCCTACCGTCTGCTGGCGAGTGTGGTCGTCCCGCGCCCCATCGCCCTGGTCACGACAGTGGGCGCTGACGGCACCGTCAACGCCGCCCCGTTTTCCTTCTTCAACCTGCTCGGCTCCTCCCCGCCCGTCGTCGCGCTCGGCATCGCGAACCGGGACGCGGACACGCCCAAGGACACCCGCGCCAACATCGAGCGGACGGGGGAGTTCGTGGTCAACCTCGTCGGCGAGGCGCTGGCCGACGCGATGAACGTCTGCGGCATTGACTTCCCTGAAGGCGTCAGCGAACTTGCCGCCGCCCGGCTGACGACCCTGCCGTCCGCCTCGGTGTCTGTCCCGCGCCTGGCCGAGTCCGACGTGCATCTGGAATGCCGCCTGCACTCGGTCGTCCCCATCGGCGACAACCGGATCGTGCTGGCCGAGGTCGTCCGCCTGCACGTCCGCGACGAGTTCATGGACCGGGACACCCTGCGCGTCCGCACCGAGGCCCTGCACCTGATCGGCCGGATGCACGGCGGCGGCTGGTACGCCCGCACTGCCGACCTGTTCGACCTGGCGCGCATCCCGTACAAGGAGTGGCAGGAGCAGGAGAGACGCGGTGCATAGGCAGGATGGTCAGTCCCGGCCATAGATGACCGGTCTAGTCCCGGCTCCGCCGGTGGGCCGCCCCTTCGGGGCTTCGGAGGGCATTGTTCGGAGGGCATTGCAGGGGCGCGATTTATCGCGTCCTCTCTTCGTATCGCGCCCTCTTCTCCCCTCTGCGCCCTTTCGAAAATCCCGAAGGGCCGGGCCACACTTTTTGATCGGTTTGCCTGTTCGGGTGTCCATTATACAGTGGGAGGCCGAAGTGGAAGACCAGCGACTACTTGCGCGATTTGTCGAGGAAGGTTCCCAGGCGGCGTTCGCCCGGCTGGTGGAGCGCCACCGGGACCTCGTCTACAGCACATGTCGGCGGGAACTCGGGGACAGTGGCCTGGCGGAAGACGCCGCCCAGATCGTTTTCCTCATCCTCGCTCGGAAGGCACGATCGCTCCGGCGTGAGGTCGTCCTGAGCGGGTGGCTGTTCCAGACGGCTAGGTTCACGGCGAAGGACCTGCTGAAGCGTGAGAACCGACGCAGGGTGCGCGACGAGAGGGTGGAGGCGGAGGCAATGAGTCTCGCGGGGCAGGAGCAGGAGGCGGGCTGGCGGGAGGTCTCCCCCTGGCTGCATGAAAGCCTGGCGCGACTCAGCGAGAAGGACCGCCTCGCCGTACTCCTGCGCTTCTTCGAGGACCAGAGTTTTGCCGAGGTCGCGCTGGCGCTGGGGCAGAAGGAAGACGCGGCCCGCCACCGCGTCAACCGTGCCCTGGAAAAGATGCGCCGGACGCTGTCCGCGCGTGGCGTGGTTCTCTCCGCCGCCGCGCTCGGCGGCCTGATCGCCGCCAATGCGGTCAAGCCACCGCCAGCCTCCGCCTCAGTGATGCCGACCTTCGTGCCGTCCGGCGCTTCCACTCCCGGCATCTCCCGCCTTCAGCATCTCACAAGAGGAGTCTCACAAGCCATGACACTGAAACAGAACCTCGCCGCCGGTGCGGCCGTCGTCTTCACATGCATCACGCTAGGGGCCGGCGCGGGGCTGGCGAAGAACACGCATCCTGTGGCGGTCCCGCCCTCGCCTCCCGCCCCGCCCGCACACGCAGCCCCTGAAAGCGAGAAGATTTTCGGCACCTGGACCAGTTACGTTCAGGGACATCCGAAGCAGACGCAGGTCCTCCGGTTCAACCGGGACGGCACCTTTCGGCAAGACCTGAACGCGGCGGGGACCGCCTTCTGCACCGGCCATTTCGTCGTCAAGAACGATCTACTGACTATCACGGCCGAAACCGTGACGGTTAAAGGAAAATCTTCCCCGGTGCTGCCACAAGAGGTGGGAGCAACGGCGGGTAAACTCTCCTACCAAGGCAGCACCATCCTCTGGGATACGTCCTCCGGAGGAACCCCATTCAAGAACGTCTTTGTGCGCCGGAAGGCGTAAATATCTGCTGGAGGCGGAGTGGGAAAGGGTTTGGCAGGGGAGCAACATGGGGGAGGCCCGGCGCGTCTGCGCCGGGCCTCTCTGTCGTGTGGTCTTTCTGTTCCGTCGCCCGTGGTCAGATACTCTTGCATCAACCCGGAGGATGCTTGACGGTTTCATATGAATGCCCTATAATAGAGGAGGACGGCCCAGGGAAGCGAGCGGGACGCCCATCAGCGAGACAGAGGAGAAAGTCCATGAAGCGCCCGACGAAGCTGTTCCTTTTTGCGGCCGGTGTCCTGACGCTGCCGGCGCTCTCCGGGTGTGGGGGCGGCGGCTCCGGCACGTCGCCGAATGTCCCGGTCACGCCGCTGATCCCCCTGCCGCATTCCGTGTCGGCGGCCCTGTCCGACGGCCTGACCGCGACGGTGGCGGAGGACCGGACGAGCGTTCCCGTGGGCGGCACGGTCACTTACACGATGACCCTGACCAACAACACGGCCCAGCCGATCACCTTCCAGCCGGTCCAGCCCGACACCTCCCCGGCGGGGGGCGTCGGGGACCATTTGACCGTCACTGATGTCAAGGCAAACGTCGCGTTCCCGCAGGGGGGGGCGCTGGAAGTCCTCGTCTACGGCAAGGTCACCACGCTGACCCCCGGAAACTCCATCTCGGGCACGGTCGTGGTGGGCAGCGACAAATCGCAGGGGCAGCTCTCCGCCGCCGGGCCGTACACCGCCAACGTGAAGTTCACAGTCACGACGGCGCAGGTTTCCCCCCTGCAAAGCCCGCCGCTGGCGACGGTGACGGTGGGACCGCTGGAAGTGGACGCGCAGTAGAAAGGCACGGCAGCGGAGGGAGCGCGATGAGTCGCGCCCCCACATCGTCAGCCGTCCCCGCGCCCGGCGATCACCCGCCCCAGGGCCAGCGCCTGCACGGACGACGCGCCCGCGTCCAGCAGCAGCTCGCGGCAGGCGACCAGGGAGGCCCCGCTCTTGGCGATGTCGTCCAGCAGCAGGACCTGCCGACCCTGGATCAAGTGGGCCTCCTCTACCACGACGGTCGCGTGGTGCAGGGCGCGCGTGCTGGGGCCGCCGAAGATGATGCGCCGGATGGTCGTGTGGCGCACCAGGCAGGCCGTGGCGTCCACGCGCCCATGGGCAGCCAAGCGCTGGGCGAGGGTGCGCGTCGGCCAGAAGGCTTGATAGGCGCGGTGGGGCGGCACGGCGGCGAGGGCGATGCCCGGCTCCAAGAGGGGGTCGAGCTGCTCGAACAGGCGCTTCAAGGGCCACTGACGGCCCGCGTTCAGGGCCGTGAGGAGCCGCGTCCAGTCGGCGTTCCGCGCCACGGCCTGTGGGTCTGCATCCCCGGCGTCATAGGCGGCTGCGCCCTCGCGGACGACGCGGAGGGCGTCTTTGGCTGCCCGGCCTTGCCCCTGCGGGTAGACGTGGCCCAGGGTCACGATGCGCGCGGGCCGGTTGAAACGGTCCGCGTCGGGGACAAAGATGTTCGGGGGAGTGTCGGGTTCGTCTGGCACGATGTGTTCTCGGCGGCGAAAAATTAAGCGCTTCGGGGCTGATTTGCCGCCCCGCAAGCTCCCGAACGTCTTGACAATGCCGGAACGAGCGGGTAGAATAGCACTCGTTCCGGCGGAAACGCGCGGGACGCCCGTGCCGAAGTGGTGAAATGGTATACACGCTGTGTTCAGGTCGCAGTGCTCGCAAGGGCGTGCGAGTTCGAGTCTCGCCTTCGGCAGTCCTTCACCTGATTGATGATGTAGATTGAAACCAGAGCAGTTTCAGGACGCTTGAAAGCGCCGACGGTCCAAGGTGGATCGTCGGCGCTTTTTTCTCGGCTTGCGTCCTCACCAGGCCAGCGGCGGCGCGATGCGGTCCTGCTCGACGACCACCGTCGTCCCCGTAGGCCCAGTCAGGAGGAACGTGCGGTCCGCCGTCTGGAGCATCATTTTCATCCCATGTCCCATCGTCCCCGCCGTCGTGAACCCCTTCCGCAGCGTCGCGTGCGGCAGGTTCTCCAGCGAGATGCCCGGCCCGTGGTCGCCAACCCGCGCCTGCACCGTCCCGCCCTCCGTGTCCACCGTCACCTCCGCGACGCCCTCGCCCACATGCACCACGCAGTTCATGCCCGCCTCACTCACCGCCGTAACCATGTCGTGTTCGCGCTCCTCCGCCAGCCCCGCCGCCCGGCAGGCCGCCCCCGCCGCCCGGCGCAGCTCGCGCAGGCCGCCCTCCATCGAGAGCGTGATCGGGCCGGACCCGGTGCCCGGCAGCGGCGCGGGCAGCTCGTCCTCCGACTGGCACAGGATCAGGCGGCCCTCCGTCACCGACGCCAGAACGTCCCGCAGGAACTGCCGCTGGCGTGCGGCGGACTGCCGCAGCGCGCGCTCGGCCCGCACCCGCTCCGTCACGTCGAAGGCCACCCCGATCAGGCCCGCAGGCCGCCCGTCCGCGCCCGCGAGCGGCAGGGCCTGCGTCTCGAAGAACAGCCCGCCGACCTCCGCCAGCCACCGGCCCGGCTCGCCGGCCAGGCCCCGCGCGACCCCCGTCAGCAGGGCGGGCACGTCCGCGTACACCTCCAGGTAGGACCGGCCCACCAACTCCCCAGGCATCAGGCCCAGCGCCTCCAGACCCTTGCCCGCCGACTGGGTGAAGACGCCGTCCGCGTCCAGGGCGAACAGGATCACGGGGACGCTCGTAATGAGCGCGTGCAGCCGCTGCTCGCTGGCGGTGAGGGCGGTGCGCGCCTCAGCCTCCGAGGCGGCGCTCAAGGCGGCCACGGCCAGGCTCACCATCATCTCCACCAGCGGCAGGACGGCGGCTGGGAAGGCGGCGGGGGAAGCGGAGTAGACCTTAAGGACGCCGACCGTGCGGCCCAGGAACGTCAGCGGCGCGACGACCATGGAGCGGACTCCGAGGCGGCGGCACGCGGCGCGGTCCACGCGCGGGTCGGTCTCGGCGTCCTCGCACGAGAGCAGGCGGCCCTCGGTGATGCACCGTCCGGACAGGCTCGTCTCACGCCCCAGGCGCAGGCCGACGTGTCCGGCGGCGGTGCCGCTGACGGCGCGATAGACCACGTCGCCGCCCTCGACCATCTCGACCGCCGCGCCGCCCGCCCCCGTCAGAGTCTGGACGTGGCGGGCGACGACGCCCAGCACCGCGTCCATGTCCCGGCCGGCGCGGGCGACCTCCTGCTGGGCGGCGACCAGGGCCTCGTGCCGCTCGGCCCCCGCCCGGCGCTCCTCCGCGGAGCGCCTGCCCTCGGTGTCGTCGGCGACCAGGATGGCGAAGCCCTCGACCGCACCGCCCGGCCCGCGCTGGGGCGCGTAGGTGGCGCGCACCGCCCGCTTGGTGCCGTCGGGCCAGGTGAGTTCGCGCTCGTAGCTGACGGTCTCGCCCGCCAGCGCGGCGGCGATGTTGTCCGCGACCAGGGCGTGGAAGTCCTCCCCCAGCACCTCCCGGATCGTCCGGCCCGTCATCTGCTCGCGCGGGATGCCGATCCACTCCTCGTAGGCGCGGTTGTTGAAGCGGTAGCGCTCCTGGGCATCAACGTAGGCGATGAGGGCGGGCAGAGCGTCGGCGATGCCCCGCAGCCGCGCCAAGTCGCCGGGGTCGTCCGGCGGCGGGAGGCTCGGGGTGCCGCCAACGGGGGACGGGGGTATGGGGTCCAGGTCTGGCACGGTTCGCTACTCGCTTCCAGTCACTATTCTATTCCGGCAGGCATTACGCCGCCGCTATTCTACCCAAATGCGAGCCGAATGTACGAAGATTACCGACTATCTCGGTCAGGATCAAGCGCCGCAAGCCCCTTCGGGATCACCGATGGCGATTCTCCCGTGACATTATGGTATATTCGTCTGGTGAGGTAGCTGAATATCCGGGGCCACGGCCGCAGAGTGACGGGAACGCCCCCCGCCCCCTCCAAAGGGAGGACTCCCCCTAACACTCCCGGTGTCGGTAGAGAAATGTTGGACCGCTATGACCGCCCTCCCGCCCGATGGCGACCAGGAGCGGCTCGCCGCCCTGGACGAGTACCGCCTTCTGGACACTGATCCGGAAGATGCCTACGATGATATCGTGCGGCTCGCCGCCCAAATCTGCGGCGTCCCCATCGCCGCCGTCTCCCTGGTCGATGCCGAGCGCCAGTGGTTCAAGAGCGTCGTCGGCCTCCCCGTCACCGAAACGCCGCGCGACACCGCTTTCTGCGCTCATACCATCCTCCAGAGGGGTTTGCTCGTCGTCCCTGACACTCACATCGACCTGAGATTCGCCGACAACCCACTCGTCACGGGTGACGTCGGGATTCGCTTCTACGCGGGTGCCCCCCTGGTCACGGCGCGCGGGTACGTCCTCGGCTCCCTATGCGTCCTCGACAGGGTTCCGAGAAATCTCACGACGGAGCAGGAAGAGGCGCTCGCCGCACTCGCCCACCAGGTGGTGGAACTGATGGAAAAGGCGCGGCTGCTGGCGATCCAGCGGCGGTTCATTGCCGCTGTGGAGAACGCCGAGACGGTGATGCGTCTGAGCCACCGTCGTCTGGAGAATGTCCTGGAAAGCATGTCGGATGCCATCATCGTCCTAGACAATGATTGGCATTACACCTATGTGAATCCGAAAGCCGCCCAGACCTTCAGCCGCCGCCCGGAGGACATGATCGGCAGGCACATCTGGACTGAGTTTCCCGAGGGCATCGGACAGCCGCTCTACTACGCCTACTACAAAGCGGTCGCGGAACAGACTCCGCTCCAGGTGGAGGAGTACTATCCCCCCTACGATCGCTGGTTTGAAAACCGTATCTACCCGAGTGCGGAGGGCCTCTCGGTCTTCTTCCAGGACGTGACGGAGCGCAAGAACTCCGAGCGGGAGCGACGCCGGGTGGAGGAGGCGCTGCGGGCCTCGCAGCGTTTCGCCCAGGCAACACTTGATGCCCTGTCGGCGGAGATCGCGATCCTGGACGGTGCGGGAACGATCCTCGCCGTCAACGAGGCGTGGCGGCGGTTCGCGCCGGAGGCGACCTCAGTCAATCGAGACGCCGCAGGCGAGAACTACCTCCACGTCTGCGACGCCGCGACGGGGGAGGCGGCGGAAGAGGCGCAGCGGGCGGCGGCCGGCATCCGCGCCGTGATCGCGGGCCGGCAAGACGTGTTCACGCTCGACTACCCGTGCCGCCTGCCCCGCGGGCTGCGGTGGTTCCACCTGCGCGCCACCCCCTTCCCCGGCGACGGCCCGGCGCGCGTGGTGGTCTCGCACGAGAACATCACCGAGCGCAGGGAGGCCGAGGAGGAGAAAGCGCGCCTGACTGAATACAACCGGCTGCTCCTCGAATCGACGGCCGAGGGCATCTATGGGATGGACATGTGGGGGCGCTGCACCTTCATCAACCGGGCGGCGGCGCTCCTCCTCGGGTACACGGCGGAGGAAGTCCAGGACCGGGACATGCATGCCCTGATCCACCACAGCCATGCCGACGGTTCGCACTACCCAATCCAAGAGTGCCCGATCTACAAGACCTTCGGGCTAAACCTCTCGTGTCACGTCGAGACGGAAGTCCTCTGGCGGCAGGACGGGACGTGCTTCCCCGCCTCCTACTCTTCCCTCCCGATGAGCGACGCGGGCGGGGTCATCGGCGCGGTCGTCACCTTCACCGACATCACCGAGCGCAGGCGCGTCGAGCGGGAGAAGGAGGCGTCGCTCGCCGAGGCGCGGGAGCAGGCGGACCGCGACCCGCTGACCGGCCTGCTCAACCACCGCGCCTTCTACAGCCGGCTGGACGCCGAGGCCGCCCGCGCCCGGCGCGAGGGCACCGCCCTCGCCGTCGTCATGCTGGACCTCGACGGGTTCAAGTTCTTCAACGACGTGTATGGCCACGCGACGGGCGATGAGGTCCTGCGCCTCGTCGCCGACCGCCTGCGGGCGGCCTGCCGCCCCTACGACACGCCGGCGCGCTTCGGCGGGGACGAGTTCGCCCTGCTCCTGCCCGCCGTCGGCCGCGCGGCCGGGGAGGAGATCGAGGCGCGGCTGCGCGCGGCCCTGCGCGGGATGTCCTGCCGCGCCGGTGAGGGCGCGGAGGCCGTCCCCGTCTCCGTGTCCCTGGGCGTGGCCCTGTTCCCCGACGGTGCGACGGACTCGCACGCGGTGCTGCGGCGGGCCGACGAGCGGCTGCACTGGGCGAAGACGGGCGGCACCGTCGAGGAGAACGCGCGGCGCGTCCGCGCCGACGCCGTGGACCGCGTCCAGGGCTTCTCGATGCTGGACGCCTTGGTGGCCGCCGTGGACAACAAGGACCGCTACACCCGCCGCCACTCCGAGGACGTCATGGAGTACAGCCTGATGATCGCCCGCGCGCTGGGGATGGGCGAGGCCCAGCAGCGGGCCGTGGCCGTGTCCGCCCTGCTGCACGACGTGGGCAAGATCGGCGTCCCCGACCACGTCCTCCGCAAGCCGGGCCGGCTCTCCGACGCCGAGTTCGAGGCGGTCAGGCAGCACCCGATGATGGGTGCGGTCATGGTGCAGGCGGTTCCGGGGCTGGAGGAGACTCTGGACGCGGTGCGCCACCACCACGAGAGGTGGGACGGCGCAGGCTACCCGTCCGGCCTGCGGGGCGAGGCGACGCCGCTGATCGCCCGCCTGATGGCCGTCGCCGACGCCTTCAGCGCGATGACCACGGACCGCCCGTACCGGCAGGGCATGGACCGGACCGTCGCGCTGGACATCCTGGCGGCGGGCGCGGGGACCCAGTGGGACCCCGCCTGCGTCGCCGCGTTCCTGAGCGCGCAGGGGCACGGCAAACGGGGGGATTGAAGATGCAGCGCGCGGCCGGGGTCAAAGCCGGTGAGGTGTCAAGATGCTCGAATCCGTTTTTCTTACGCGCCGGGCGCTCCTGCGCGCCTGCTTCATCGCCGGCGTGGCCGCCCTGAGTGGGAAGGCCCTGGGCGACGCCGCCGACCCATCGGCCCGCCGCCTCGCCGAGGCCGGGACGGACTTCGGACTCCGGCTGTTCCGGCGACTCGCTCCGGGCGAAGGCGGCAACGTGTTCTTCTCCCCCTTCAGCGTTTCCAGTGCCCTCCTGATGGTGCTGGCCGGGGCGGGCGGGAAGACCGAGCGTGTCCTGGCCTCGGCCCTCGCGCTGGGGGCGATGACGCCGGGCCAGACCGACCGGGCCGCCGGGCTGCTCCTGTCCGCGCTCTCCCGCACCGACCCGAAGGTGCAGCTCTCGGTCGTCGGCGCGCTCTGGGCTGACCGGCGCACCACGTTCGACGCCGACTTCGTGCGGCGCTGCCGGACCTTCTACGGTGCCCGCGCTTCCTCCCTCGACTTCGGCTCCCCCGCCGCTCCCGGCGTCATCAACGGCTGGGTGAGCAGGAACACGCACGGCAAGATCACGCAGCTCGTCTCCCACCCCGACATCGCGGCGGCGTCGGCAGTGCTGACGGACGCGGTCTACTTCCACGGCCAATAGCGGACGCCGTTCGACAAGGCCGCCACCCAGGACGCGCCGTTCGTGGTGGCGGGCGGGCGGCGGAAGACGGTGTCGCTGATGCAGCAGGTGGACGCCCTGCCGTACCTGGAAACCTCGGAGTTCCAGGCCGTCGGCCTGCCCTACGGCGCGGGCCGCGTCCGCCTGTACGTCTTCCTGCCGAAGCGGGGCGCGGGCCTGAACTCTTTCCTGGACACGCTGGACGCCAAAACGTGGGACGGCTGGATGGCCGGGATGAGTCCGACGCGCCTGACACTGCTGCTGCCGCGCTTCAAGGCCGACTACCGGGCCAACTTGAATTCCGCCCCGATCGCCCTCGGCATGGGGGAGGCGTTCGGGGCGGGGGCCGACTTCCGCCCGATGGGCCTGGGCCGTTCCCGCCTCGGCGCGGTGATCCACAAGGCGGTGCTGGCGGTGGACGAGGAGGGAACGGTCGCCGCCGCGACCGGGAGAATCATGCGGCCTATGGCCGTGCCCGCCGCCCCGCCGGTGGTGATGCGCGTGGACGGCCCGTTCTTCTGCGCGATCCGCGACGACCTGACGGGGACCCTGCTGTTCGCGGGCGCGATCCGGGACCCGCAGTAAAGGGGATGGGGAAAGCGGGGGCCTGTAAAAAATCCCGTGTTTACCCATAATGGTAACAGGTAGGGGGAACCGCTTTTTACCAACAATGATAGCAGGCCCACCAAGCGGAACCGCTCCCGTGCCAAAGATAGGTTTGTCAGAATGACCGCCCCACTCCCCAAGAACGAAGACGCCCGGCTGCGCGCCCTGCACGACTGCGCCGTCCTGGACACGCCCGCCGAAGAAGACTTCGATGAGATCACCCGGCTCGCCGCCCACATCTGCGGCGTCCCCATCGCCGCCGTCTCCCTGGTCGATGCCGAGCGCCAGTGGTTCAAGAGCATCGTCGGCCTCCCCGTCACCGAAACGCCGCGCGACAGCGCCTTCTGCGCCCACGCCATCCTGCGGGACGACGTCCTGGTCGTCCCCGACGCGCGGGCGGACCTGCGGTTCGTGGACAACCCGCTGGTGACGGGCGACCCCCGCATCCGCTTCTACGCGGGCGCCCCCCTCATCACCGAGGACGGGCAGGCCCTCGGCTCCCTCTGCGTCATAGACCGCACCCCCCGGCATCTCACGGCGGACCAGCAGGAGGAGCTGCGCCTCCTCGCCCGCCTGGTCACCAGCCAGCTCGAAAGGTCCCGGCGGGCCGCCGAGCGGGAAAAGGCCGAGGCGGAGCGCCGGGAGAGCGAGGCGGAGCGCCTGCGGCTGGCGGCGATCATCGAGACGAGCCACGACGCCATCTACAGCATGACGCCCGAGGGGTGCATCACGAGCTGGAACCGGGCGGCGGAGCGGCTTTACGGCTATGCCGCCGCTGAAATGATCGGGCGCAACATCTCCCTACTCGTCCCGCCCGGCCTCCAGGCCGAGCTGGACGAGGCGCTGGCCGCCGTGGGGTGGGGCATGGCGAGCGTGCCGCTGGAGACGGTGCGCCTGACGAAATCCGGCGCGCGCCTGAACGTGTGCCTGCGCGCCTCGCCGCTCACGGACGCGCAGGGGCGCGTCGTCGGGGTGTCCATGATCGCCCAAGACGTCACGGCAAGGAAGCGCGCCGAGGAGGCCCTGCACCACGAGCGCGAGTTCACCCAGGCCTTGCTGGAGAGCATCCAGGAGGGGATCGTCGCCTGCGACTCCCAGGGCACGCTCACCCTCTTCAACCGCGCCGCCCGCGACCTGCACGGCCTGCCGGCCGAGCCGCTGCCCGCCGAGGAGTGGGCGGAACACTTCGACCTGTACGCCGCCGACGGCGTCACCCCGATGCAGACCCGCGACATCCCCCTGTTCCGGGCCTTCCAGGGCGAAACCGTGCGCGACGCCGAAATGGTGGTCGCCCCCCGGTCCGACATCGCCCGCACCCTGCTCGCCAGCGGCCAGGCCATCCGCGATGGGTCGGGCCGGAAACTGGGCGCGGTGGTGGCGATGCACGACATCACCGAGCGCCGCCGGGCCGAGCGGGAGCTGGCCCGGCTGGCCGCCATCGTCGAGTCCTGCGAAGACGCGATCGTGGCGGCGACGCTCGACGGCACCATCATCGGATGGAACCGCGGCGCGGAACGGCTCTACGGCTACGCCGCCGCCGAGATGGTGGGCCGGAGCGCGACGGTCCTGGCCGCCGACGGTGCGCCAAGCCCGGTCCCCGCCATCGTCACGCGCCTGCTGCGCGGCGAGACGGTGGAGCCGATGGAGGTGGCGCGCGTCCGCCGGGACGGCACCGGGTTCTGCGCCCTGCTCACCTTCTCCCCGATCCGCGATGCGTCGGCACAGGTGGTCGGGCTGTCCTGCATCGCCCGCGACATCACGGCCCGCAAGGAGATCGAAGCCGCCCTCGCCGAGAGCGAGGCGCGGCTCCGGCGTCTGACGGACGCCGCCTTTGAAGGCATCGCCGTCACCCAGGGCGGGGCGCTGGTGGACGTCAGCCCCGCCTTCGCCGCCCTGTTCGGCTACGCGGACCCCGCCGAGATGGCCGGCCTGTCCGCCTCCCTGCTTCTCTCGCCCGCGTCGCTCGCCTCCGTACTCCAGGACGACGCCGAACACGGCGACGAGCCTTACGAGGCGACCCTGCGGCGTCGGGACGGCTCGGCGTTCCAGGCCGAGATGCGCGGGCGGATGATCCAGCTCGGCGGGCGGGCCGCCCGCGTCACCGCCGTGCGCGACGTCAGCGAGCAGCGGGCCATGGAGGAGAGGCTGGGTGCCAGCCACGCCGCCCGCGCGATCAGCGAGGCGCGGCTGGCCGAGGCGCAGCGCGTGGCGGGCATCGGGAGCTGGCACTACGACCTTACCACGGACGCCATCACGCTGTCGGCGGAGATGTACCGCCTCTTCGAGATGGACCCCGCCGAAGGGCCGCGGGCGCTGGAGCAGATCCTGGCCCGCTACCACCCCGACGATGTGCCGATGCACAAGGCCATCTTCGAGCAGAGTATGCGCGACGGCACATCCTACGAGTTCGACATCCGCGTCGTGCGCCGGAACGGCGACACCCGCTGGATGCACGTGTCTGGCGAATGCGCGCGGGACGCATCGGGCCGGCCGCTGCGCCTGTTCGGCACCCTGATGGACATCCACGAGCGCAAGGGGATGGAGGAGGAACTGCGCGCCAGTCACCGCGCCGCCCAGGAGAGCGCGGCGCGGCTGGCCGAGGCCCAGCGCGTCGCCAAGATCGGGAGCTGGGAGTACGACCTGGTCACGGACAAGGTCGCCTGGTCGGACGAGCTGTTCCGCCTGTTCGGGCTGGACTCCGCCGAGGGCCAGCCGGGCTACGAGGCCGCCGTCGCCCTGTACCACCCCGAGGACGCCCCCGTTCTGGACGCGCTGGTGGCGCGGTCGGCCCGCGAAGGGGTCGGCTTCGAATTGGACCTGCGGGGCGCCCCCGGTGCCTTCCCCGACGGCCGGACGCGGTGGTATCATGCGCTCGGCACCGCCCATGCGGACGAGGAGGGCCGCATCGTCCGGCTGACGGGCACTCTGGCGGATATCACCGACCGCAAGGAGGCGGAGGAGGCGCTGCGGGAGAACAGCATCGCCCTGGAGGAGAGCCGGCGATTCGCCCGCAGCGTCGCCGAGAACTCGGCCAGCATCATTTTTGTCTTCGACCTGGAGACCAAGGCCAACGTCTACGCCAACCGGGACGTTGGCGAGTTCCTGGGCTACGCGCCCGAACAGGTCGCCGCCCTGGGCGCGGATTTGCTGCCGGCCATGATCCACCCCGAAGACCTCCCGCGCCTCCTGGCTCACCTGGAGGAATTCGAGGCCGCCCAGGATGAGCAGGTGGTCGAGTTCGAGTACCGCGCGCTCCACGCCGACGGCGGCTGGCGCTGGATCTGGAACCGCGAGGTCGTCTTCGAGCGCCGCGCGGACGGCAGGCCGCGCACCATCCTCGGAAACGCCCAGGACATCACCGCCCAGAAGACCCTGGAGGCGAGCCTGCGCGCGCAGGCGGAACAACTGCGCCGCAATGAGGCCGCCCTGCGCGCCGTCCTGGAGAGCGCCCCCGTCATCCTGTACGCCGCCGACGCTGACGGAACGGTGACGCTGTCCGAGGGGACCGGCCTGGCCTCGCTGGGCCTCAAACCGGGCGAGGCGGTCGGGCGCTCCGTCTTCGATTTCAGTGACGGGGACGCCGAGAGCGACGCGAGGACGCGACGCGCCCTGGCGGGCGAAGCGCTCTCCTACGACGCGCACATCTACGGCCTTTCCCTGCACACCGAGGTGCGGCCCCTGCGGGACGCGGACGGCGCATTGGCCGGCATCATCGGCGTCTGCTTCGACGTGACGGAGCGGGTGGCCTCCGAGGAGCGGTTCCGCGTGCTGTTCGAACGGTCGTCCGACGCCCACCTCCTCGTCGGGGAAGGCGGCATCGTTGACTGCAACAACGCCGCCGTCGCCCTGCTGCGCTGTGAGGGCAAGGACCAGCTCCTGTCCCTGCACCCGGCCGTCCTGTCGCCCGAATTCCAGCCGGACGGCCGGCGCTCCCGCGACAAGGGGCCGGAAATGGAGGAGATAGCGCGGCGGACCGGCTTCCACCGCTTCGAATGGACCCATCACCGGAGGGACGGCGAGGAGTTCCCCGTGGAGGTGGCCCTGACGCCGGTGACCTTGGCGGATCGCCCCGTCATGCTGGCCGTCCTGCACGACCTGACCGAGCGCAAGCGGGCCGAGGAGACCGTCCGGGACCACGCCGTCGTGCTGGAATTCCAGAAGCAGGCTTTGGAAGAGGCCAACGCCGAGCTGGAGGCGCTGGCGACGACCGACGGCATGACGGGGCTGAAGAACCACCGCACCTTCCAGGAACAGCTCGCCGATGAGGTGAACCGGGCGGGCCGCTACCACACGCCGCTCTCGCTCGTGATCCTGGATATTGACCACTTCAAGGGCTTCAACGATGCCTTCGGCCATCCGGCCGGCGACACCGTCCTCAAGGCCGTGGCGCGCATCCTCCAGGGGAGCGCCCGCGAGACGGACCTGGTGGCCCGCTACGGGGGCGAGGAATTCGTCCTGCTCCTGCCCCAGACCGACGCCGCCGGCGCGGCCCTGTTCGCCGAGCGCCTGCGCGCCGCGATCGAGGGGGCGGACTGGCCGGTCCGAGCCGTCACCGCCTCCCTGGGCGTGGCCTGCCTGCGTCCGGGCGTCGAGGACGGCGGTGCGCTCATCGCCCGCGCCGACGAGGCCATGTATCTTTCCAAAACGGGCGGCAGGAACCGGGTGACGGCGGCGTGCGCCGCGCCGGTCGTCCCCCACCCGGTGGAGGCATAGGTCAAATCCGATGCTCACCACCCCGGCCCCGCCGCCTCCCCTGAACGAGGCGGAGCGCTTCACACACTACCGGTCCCTGGCCGACGCCATGCCGCTGATCGTCTGGATCAGCCGGGACGGGGTCGGCGTGGACTACTACAGCCGATGCTGGTTCGAATACACGGGGCTGGACGGCGCGGGGCCGGGGGACCTGGGCTGGCGGGCCGCCCTGCACCCCGAAGACGAGCCTCTGCTTGCCCGGCTGGGTGCGGCGGGCCGGGCCGACGGCGAGCCGTATGAGTTCGAGTACCGCCTGCGGCGTCACGACGGCATCTACCGCTGGCACCTCGGCCGCGTAGTGCCCCTGCGCGACGAGGCGGGCCGGGTGTGCCTGTGGGTCGGCACCGGCACCGACATTGACGACCAGAAGCGGCAGGCCTGCCAGCAATTCGTCTTCCTCCGCGACGTGCTGGGGGGTGTGACCGAGGGGAAGCTGCGCCTGTGCGCGTCCCCCGACGACCTGCCGGCCCCCCTCCCGCCCGCGGGTGCCGCCTTCCGCCTGGCACGCGGGGCGGGGCTGTCCGACCTGCGCCGCAGCGCCGAGGCCGCCGCCCAGGCCCGCGCGTTCCCCGACGGCCGCTGGATGGACCTGGTGACGGCGGTGGGCGAGGCGGCGATGAACGCCGTCGCGCACGGCGGCGGGGCGGGGCGTGGCCGCGTCCACGCGGACGCGGACACCGTGCAGGTCTGGGTCAGCGACCAGGGCGGCGGCATCCCCGTCGAGTGTCTGGCCCAGGCCACCCTGAAGCGCGGCCACTCCACGGCGGGCAGCTTCGGCCACGGCTTCTGGCTCATGCTCAACACCCTGGACCGCGTCTGGCTCCTGACCGGGCCGACCGGCACCACGCTGGTGCTGGAACAGAGCCGCGCCTCCCGCGCCCCCTCCTGGCTGGCGGGGGCTTGCAAAACCCACGGCGCCCCACTATAATGAGCGCCTATGGAACAACCGACAGGCCGTGAAGCCGACTCACTGCGGCGGCGCGTCTTCCTCGCCAGGCTGTGCGGCGTCCTGGCTGGCCTGCCCTGGGCGGCCCGCGCACTGGCCGCGCCGGGCACGCCGCCCCTTGACCCCTACGCGCGCTACGTTCGCACCTCCCAGGACTTCCAGCCCGTCAAGAAGGACAAGGCGTGGTGCCGGAAAGCCTTCCCCGGCTGGCTGTACATGCCCTGGGCCTACCAATGGACCATCGGCTACACCGAGGCGTCCGGACTCTGGAGCCGCGCGCACGGCTACAACGGCGCGTTCCTGGACGGCAACGGCGGGACGCCCGACTCGCCGCCCGGCAAGCTGGCCTGGATCAACCGCTTCGGCCTGCGCTTCTACCTGGACCACACGGCGGGCAAGCATGACCTGCACCTGTGGGACGGCGGGCAGCAGAAGCCGCACCTGGCCGAACTGCATGGGAACGGCGTCCGCACCGTCCCGGTCAACGACGCGCTCAGAACGAAGCTCCAGGGCAGGATAAAGAACAACATCGCGCAGGTGAAGTCCTCCCCCTTCCGCGCCGCCTATGCCCTCGATGACGAGGTTTCGTGGGGCCACTTCGTCCACCCGGCCATGTGGCGCGTCACCGACGACCCTGCCGCCTACCCCGCCTGGCTGGCCTCGGTCTACGGGCCGGGCGCGGCCCCTGGACGGGATCGCTGGGTCACATACGACGACATCCGGCCCCATCTCCCCGCCTGGTCCGTGCGCGACTTTGACGCCTCCCCTCTCCTAAACCAGTGGAGCTTCAACGACTCGCACTGGTGCAATTTCCTGGGTGAACTGGTGGGGTACGCCAACGCGCTCGACCCGGACACCCCCTGCGGTATCGTCGGCGGCCAGGCCCCGAACGCCTTCGGCGGCTACGACTACGCCAAGCTGATGCCGAAGCTCCAGTACATCGAGGCGTACAACCTCGGGTCGTCGCAGGCCGTCATCCGCTCGCTCAACCCCAAGAACGCCGTCCCCACCGTCACCAGCATGTTCCACCGGTCCGCCGAGGACGACATCTGGCAGGCCTGGTATTATCTGGCGCACGGCAACCGGGGCCACATCGGGTGGGTGGAAAACTGGTTTGACGGGACCACGCCGCGCCCTTGGCACGAGGCCGTCGCGCCGCACTACCAGGAGGCCGCCCGAAAGATCGGCCCCCTGATGCAAGATGCCGAATGGAGGCACGACGGCGTCGCCCTTCTCTACAGCCACCCTTCCATCCAACTCGGCTGGGTGCTGGACGCTCAGGCGCACGGCGCGACCTGGGTGAACCGCGACGGCGACCATCGCCTGGGGGCCTCGCACCTGGTCCGGCAGGCCTGGGAGAACATGCTGCGCGACGGCGGCCTACAATACAGCTTCCTCTCCTACGCCGACGTCATCCGGGGCGGCATCCCCGCCGAGTACCGCGTACTGATCCTCCCCGCCTGCCTTTGTCTGTCAAATGCCGAGGCGTCGGCCATTGAAGCCTTCTGCCGCCTGGGCGGCACCGTCATCGCCGATTACCTGCCCGGCGTCTGGGACCAGCACGGGCGTGGGCGCGCGGCGGGCGGCGTCCTGGACTCCCTTTTCGGAGTCCGCCACGACCCCGCCATGACCCAGGCCGATGTGTTCGGCGGCAAGTGGTACGAGGTGGACCAGGACGCGGGCTACGGATGGAAGACCTACGCCGAGTTCCTGTCCCACGCGGGCGGCTGCCTGAAGGACCCCAGCGGCTTCAACAAAGCCGTCCGCGCGATGCCCACGGCGAACGTCCGCCGCATCGGCCAAGGAGCCGCCGTCCTCTTGAACCTCTCGCCGCAGTGGTACAACGCCTACCGCGTGGCCGGGCATGAGGCCGCCAAGCGCCGCGAGACATTCCTGCGCCACGTCAGAGCGGGCGGCGTCCAGCCCTGGGTCCAGATCGAGGGCGCGGGCGATGCCGAGTTCGGGGCCGATGCCGAGTTCGGGGCGGAGATCACCTACTTCCGCAAGCCTGACGGCCGGATCATCCTGTTCCTCTGCCTGAACCCCGAAACCGTCGGCACCGAAGCGGGTGGGGGAAACGCCGTCGGCCTGAAGACGGGGATGGTCCCGGTCACGCTGAAGTTCGCCCGGCCCGTTCACAGGGTCCGCGATGAGCGGCGGGGGACGGAGATGGGCGACGGGACGCGGTTCCGTTTCGAGTGGGTGCGGAACGAGGCGGTGGTGCTTTCGTTTGCGGGGTGAGGGTCTTATCCCCATGCAGGATTTTCGCCCCCGCCGCCGAACTCTAGGCCCACACCACTTCCCGCGACGAAAAGAACGTGGAAGCACGAAAGAGGACTAACGCCGTGAACTACCGCACCGTGGGCCGCTCGGGCCTGAAAGTCTCCGAAATCTGTCTGGGGGCCTGGATCAACTTCGGGGGCCGCATCGCCGACGAAGAGACCTTCGCCGTACTCGACGCCGCCGTGGAGGAGGGCATCAACTTCCTGGACACCGCCGACGTCTACGCCGGCGGCAAGGCGGAGGAGGTCATGGGGCGCTGGATGAAAGACAAGGACCGCCGCACCCTGGTCATCGCCACCAAATGCCGGGGGCGCATGTGGGACGGGCCGAACGGCGACGCCGGCAGCCGCAAGCACATCTTCAATGCCGTCGAGGACAGCCTGCGCCGGCTGCAAACGGATTACATTGACCTCTACCAGCTCCACTGGCCCGACGCCGACACGCCCGCCGAGGAGACGGTCCGCGCCATGGACGACCTGGTCCGGTCGGGCAAGATCCTCTACTACGGCTGGTCCAACCACGACGCCGCCCAGATTGAAGAGCGCGCAAAGATTGCCAAGGAGATGAACGCCAGCCGGGCCATCTCGCTCCAGAACTACTACAACATGCTCGGGCGCGGCATCGAGGAGACCATCATCCCGCGCTGCCAGGAGGAAGGCATCGGCCAGATTCCCTACTCGCCGCTCGCACAGGGCCTGCTGTCCGACAAGTACCTCAGCGGCGCGGCCCCCGAAGGCAGCCGGGGGTCGGGCAACGCCGACTTCGAAAAGCGCCTGACCGAATCCCTGCCCATCATGAAGGCGCTGGCCGCCTTCGCCGCCGAGCGCGATGCCACCCTCTCGCAGCTCGCCCTGGCCTGGCTGCTGCACCAGCCGACCATGACCGCGCCGATCATCGGGGCCACCCGACCCGAGCAGGTGCGCGAGAACGCCAAGGCCTCCGACATCAAGCTGACGCCCGAGGACCTGGCGCAGATTGACACCATCCTGGCTGCCAAGGGCGAGGCCGTCTGAGGGCCGCTCCGTGGCGTTCGAGCTTGACGACCTGGTGGACGACATGCACGGCGCGCTGCGGTTCTTCCTGGCTCATCTGGACGGTCTGAGAGACGACCAGTGGGACTGGAAACCCGCGCCCGCCTGCCGCTCGATCCGCGAGACGCTGCTGCACCTCTCGGAAACTTACGAGGACAAGGCCGCGCTGGAGGAAGCTCTGGCGCGGCCCGTCCCCGACGTTTCCGAGGTGCAGCGTCTGTTCGAGGCCGCCGCCAAGCGGGACTATGCCCGCCTGCGCCGGAAGTACGCCGACACGCCCCTGGACGCCGAGATCGTCATCCCCGGCGGCGACTGGTTCCTGGGCCGGGCGTCCGTCAAGGCCGGCACCCTGCTCGCGCGCCGCGCCTGGGAGGAGTGCTACCACACCGGCCAAGTCGTCTTCATCCGGCTGGCGACCGACTCCGACTGGAACCCTGCCTCCATCTACATGGTCGCCGGACCCTGAAGGCCCAGTAGGCGTTCGGCGTTGCCGTGGGTGATCTTCGCCTTGTCCTCGTCCCCAAGCGGCAGCGAGTCCAGGAACTGCCTGCCCTCGCTGTTCTTGCTGTAGGGAAAGTCCACGGCGAACAGCACGCGGTCCACGCCCACCATCTCCAGGGCGCACCGGAGCGGCGGCAGGGTGAAGTAGCCGCTCACCGTCAGGTGGAAGTTCGACCGCAGAATCTCGGAGGGACGCCGGGCCAGTGGCTCGGGGGCGCGCTCGAAGAGGTAGTCGGCGCGGGCGACCGAGAACGGCAGGTCCTCCCCCATGTGGCCCAAAATGATCTGGACATCGGGGAATCGGTCGAAGACGCCCCCCGCCATCAGGCGCAGCGCGTGCAGGCCCGTTTCGGCGTGCCATCCCCAGGCCGCCGTGGAAAGCATCTGCCCGAACGGAGAGGGAAGCCCACCGAAGTACGCCTCTTGCACAGGCTCTGGTGGCGGGGCCGGGTGCAGATAGATCGGCACGCCCAGGGCCTGAGCCGCCGCGAACACGGGCGCGAACCGGGGGTGGTCCAGGAACAGGCCGCCCGTGGTGCCGTGGACCATCGCGCCCTTGAAGCCCATCTCGCCGATGCACCGGCGCATCTCGATGGCGGCGGCCTCCGGGTCTTGGAGGTCGAGCGAGGCGAACGCCGCGAAGCGGTTCGGGTATTCCCGCACAGTGGCCGCCGCCCGGTCGTTCGCGCCGCGCGCCAGAGCAGTCGCCGTGTCCGGGTCCAGCTTGTCCAGGCCGCTGCCGGGCAGCGACAGTACCTTGAGGTCAATGCCCGCCGCGTCCATGTCGGCGAGCCGGGCCGCGCCCAGATCCAGGAGCTGGTCGCGGAACGGCGGCTTGAAATTCCCCGAAGGGTCGTCCTTCTCGTGCCGGGCGGCGGCCCCGACGATCTCCGGGGTGGTGAAGTGTTCTTCGAGCGCGATGGTTTTCATGCCGGGCTCATACCCACAATCGCCGCCCGCCGGCGGAACTCACCGCCCTCGGCCACGGTTCGGAACGGCAGCATACCAATCACGAAATACCCAGTACGAAAGAAGCACCCATGAAAGCAATCTGGAACAACACGGTCCTCGCCGAGAGCGAACAGACCGTCGTCGTGGAAGGCAACCACTACTTCCCCGCCGAGAGCGTCAAGCAAGAGTTGATGAAGCCGAGCGCCACCCACACCACCTGCGGGTGGAAGGGCGTCGCCAGCTACTACACCGTCGAGGCGGACGGCAAGACCAACCCCGACGCCGCCTGGTATTATCCAGACCCCAAGCCAGGTGCCGAGCAGGTGAAGGGCCGCGTCGCCTTCTGGAAGGGCGTCCAGATCGTGTCCGGCTGATCGTATCCGGCTAAGAATTCACCCGCGCCACAGCACGCCTGCCAGCCCCGCCAGGCCGACGATCCCCACGACGGGCACGCGGCGCGTCAGGGCCAGGCCGACGGCGGCCAGCAGGATCAGAACGCTGCGGAGGCTGACGCCTGCGCTCTGAAGTATGCCGTGCAGGGCGACGGCGAAGACGCCCACGACAGCTAATCCGAGTGCCTGCACGAAGCCCTCGACGGCGGGGTGGTCCTGCACGCGCCGGTACAGCCGCTCCACGGCGAGGATCAGCAGGGGCGGCAGCAGGACGGCGAGGAGCGCGAGCAGGCTGCCGCGCACCCCGCCCGTCAAGTACCCCAGGCTGATCACCCACAGCCCGGTCGGGCCGGGCGAAACCTGGCCGATGGTCAGGGCCTCGCCGAACTGCCGGTCGGAGGCCCAGCCGTGCGCGGGCAGGTCGGCGTGGAGGGAGGGCAGGTTGCCCGTGCCGCCCGTGGAAAAGAGGGAGGCTTTCAGGAAGAGCCAGAAGTAGAGGGGCCAGGAGATCGGGTCGGTCATCGGGACGTACCCCGGACCCGGCGGCGTCCCCACTCCCAGGCCGCGCCCAAGACGCCCGCGCCGAGCAGGATGACCAGCACCGGCGGGTGTGCCCACAGCATGACGGCGGCGCTTGCGAGCAGCAGGGCGAGGCTGACCGCGAGGTTCCCCCGGCCTTCGCGGCGGCTCTGGACGAGGGCCGGGCGGGCGATCTGCCAGGCCGTCAGCAGCCCCAGGCCGACGGTGGCGGGGATGATGCCGTGCAGGGCGTCCCGCACTAGGGGCGCGTCCTGGACGCTCTGGTAGGAGGCCGTCAGCGCCACGGTCACGGCGGCGCTCGGCAGGAGCAGGCCGGCCACCGCCAAGATTATGCCTCTGGTCCCGCCGGTCCGCCGCCCGAGGAGGACCGTCAGCGCCACCAGGTTGATGCCGGGCGCGATCTGGACCAGGGACCAGAAGCGGGCGAACTCGGCCTCCGTCACCCACCCGTGCGTCTCCACGGCGGCCCGGCGGATCAGGGCCAGCGTCGCCGCCCCGCCGCCGAACGATTGCAGGCCGAGCGACAGCCAGATGCGGAAGAGGCTGAAGGAGGGAGGCGGCGTTTCGGGTGTCACCGCCTATTGTAGCACAGGGCGTGCCGTATCAAGGGGAGAGGGTAGGGACAAGCCCTGCCCCTACTGCGCGACCACGGGCAGCGGCCCCACCGTCGTGGTCGTCTGCGAGGAACTGTCCGTCCCCGTCTGGACGGTGAAGAGCGCGCTGGCCGAATACTGCCCGGCGGCGGAGTACCGGCCCGCGTCATTGCCGCCGACGGCCAGTGTGCCCGACACCGACTGGCCCGGCGCGAGCGTGGTGTTCGGGCCGATGAAGATGACCGCAGGCATCGCCCCGACCGGGAACGCCGTGCTGCCCCCGGCGTCCTTGACGACGAGCGAGGCGGGGACGCCGCCGGAGGGCGTGGCACCCCCGATGACCGGGTGGTAGCTGATCGGCTGGGCGGTGGCGTTGGCGAGCGTCAGCGTGTAGGTGACCACGCCGCCCACGGAAACGGTAGACCTGTCCTCCGCCAGCGTCGCTGTCAGGCCGTCCGGCAGAGTCGCCGACACCGCGCGCGGCGACAGGGGCAGGGGCGTGATACTGGAACCCCCGCCTCCGCCGCACCCGGCCAGGCCCAGCACGGCCAGGGCGCTCGCGATGCCGAGCCACGCCACTGCTGTTCTCTTCATGGTTCCCCCTGCGAAAGACTTTGCGCCTAATGTTCCCTTCGCGCGTGTCCCTTTCCTCCCTCCTGACGCCCCTCCCCGTGAAAAGAATCGTGCAACAAACAATAGTTTGTGCTTGACAAACAAAAGACTGTGCCTTATACTGGTGTAAATCAGGTTTGGCTCCCGCCCGTGCCGGGAAGACCACGCCGCCGAAAAGCCGCCCCCGTAATCCCACTGAGGATTCCGGCGGCTCCCACCGATACTCATCCCGTAGACCTTTCCCATGTGTCCCCGCGCATCTTCCGTATGTGATGCCCGGACCGTGAGTACGATACCCGTGAGGAGGATTGTCATTTGATCCGACGCCGACCTGCCCTGCTGGCGACCGCCCTGGCCTGCACCGTCTTCTCCGCGCCCCTCTGCCGCGCCTCCCAGGCTCCTTCCGCCCCGACCGCCTATACCGACAGCGAGGCCTCCCAGGCCGCGCCCGCCGATGCTGATGTTTCTTCCGCCGCCATCCCCTCCGAGGGAGCGCTGCCGGTCTCCCATTCTACCCGCCACTATCATCGCCGCAAGGCCACCCGGCACTCCGCCGCCCGCAGCCTGCCCTCGCGCGGCGGGGGTTCCGCCGACGCCTCACAGGGCAGCGCGGTCGGGCGGCTCGGCGTGGTCATCAGCGACAAGGCCGTCATCAGCGCGGGGCGCGAGGCGGCGGGGCGCGTCCTCTCCGTCTGCCCCAAGGGCCAGCCCCTCGCGCTGTGCGGCCAGACGCCGACGCAGTACGCCGTGCTGATGGTGGACCACTCGCTCGGCTTCGTGGCGAAGTCCGACGTCCAGCTCCTCGACTCCCAGGTCGTCGCCAACACCCCGGACGGGAACGCCGACCCGGTGAACGGGGCCGACCCGGCGACCGGCGGCCCCCTGGGGCTGTCCCTCGTCCAGACCGCCTTCGGCTACCTCGGCGTCCCCTACGTCTGGGGCGGCAACACCGCCTCGGGCATTGACTGCTCCGGCTTCGTCAAGGCCGTCTACGCCGCCCACGGGATCACCCTGCCGCGCCACTCCGGTGACCAAGCCCAGGTCGGCTACGATGTCCCCAAGGCCGACTGGTCGCGCTGGGTGCCCGGCGACCGGATGTATTTCGCCTGCCACCACGCCGAGATCGACCACACCGGCATGTACATCGGCGAGGGCCGCTTCATCCACTCCTCCATGGGCCACGGCCAGTCCGTCGCCATCGACCGCGTGGACGGTGCCTACTACGCCGAGCATCTGGTCTGCGTCCGCCGCTCCCGCGAGCTGGAAAGCGACCTGTCCGCCCAGACGGCCTCCGCGCCCTCGACGGTCGCCGCCGATGACAGCGAGAACAGCCAGCGCTGACCGTCAGCCTTCTGCCTGATGACCGGAAAGCCGCCCTCACGGGCGGCTTTCTTCACGTTCAGATAGTCCCAATGTCCTTACAAAAGCCAACCGACCGTTGGGAACTCGCGTGGCTGCTGCTGGGCGTCTTCTCCCTCTTCTTCGGGTTCCTCTACAGCGTCATCCAGCCGCCGACCGCCCTGCCGGACGAGGGCGCGAACATGCAGTACGTCCAGTTCCTCGGCACGCAGGGGCACTTGCCGGTTTGGGAGCCGTCCGGACAGGGCGCGGGCGGCTACGAGACCCAGCACCCGGCCCTGGCCTACACGCTCCAGGCCCTCGTCTGGCGTGGCGCGGGCGGCCTGCCGGACGCCATCCGGTGGCACGTCGTCCGCTGGTTCATGGTCCTGCTGGGCCTGTGCCTCCTGCCGATCACCGCCCGCCTGGGCCGACGCCTCTTCCCGGACAGCCCTTTAACGCGCTTCACCCTGGCGGCGACGGTCCAGCTCATGCCGCTCTCCCTGCTGTACCTGTGCCACGCGAACCCCGACGGCATCGGCCTGATTCTGAGTGCCCTGGGCCTGCTGCTGGCCGTGCAGATTTATAGCGACCCCGGCGAGCCGCCCCGGCTGCCGTACTTCGCCGGAATTGTCGCCGCCCTGGCTGCGCTGACCAAGCTGTCCGTCCTACCCGTCGCCGCCGTCCTGCTGGCGGCCCAGGCCGCGCGCCCGAACGAGACGGCCCCGGCGCGCGTCCGTCGTGCCGCCGTCATCCTGGGCCTGACGCTGCTGGGGGGCGGGTGGTGGTACGTCCGCAACCGGCTCCTGTATGGCCAGTTCTTCATCCACACTGCCGGGCGACTCGGCACCGGCCTCGACCTCGGCGCGCGCTCCGGCTACGCCTACGCAGCCAAGCTGACCCTGACCGAGACGTTTTTCAGCACCTGGGCGCAGCGCGGCTGGTTCCCCGACACCCTGGAGCCACTGCTGAACGCGGGCGTGGTCCTGATGGTCCTGCTCGCCCTCGCCGGCTTCCTCCTCCGGCGCGCGCCCCTGCCAAACGCAGAAGTAGGCCCCCCCCCTTTTATCCTCCGGCTCTGCCTGGTCTGGGTGCTGTTCGTGTTCCTGTCCCAGCAGATCGCGTTCTGGACCGTGGACGTGGAGCTGAACGCCGGGGGCCGCTACATGCTCGCCGTCCTGCCCGCCATCGCCGTCCTGCTGCTCTCCGGCGTTGCCAGGTTCGGGCCGCGCGTCTCGCGGGCCGTCTTCCCCGCCTGGCTCGTGCTGCTGCTGGCGATGAACGTCGCTTCCGCTTACAACATCGTCAATGTCCTGGTGCCGCACTACTTCCCCGGCTGGAAGATGTTCGAGTTTCCGGGGGGGCATGCCTGAGCAGGGCTGGAGACAGGCGGTAGAATGATGCCCCCACCCCCGGCGCAGACGCCGACCCCTGCCCCCGCAAGCGGGAGAGGGGTAGAAGATGGAGATCAGGACTCAGGCCCTCGCTTTCCTCGTGTCTTCACTCCTGCACCCCTCTCCCGCTTGCGGGGGCAGGGGTCGGCGTCTGCGCCGGGGGTGGGGGTCTTCCCCCTCTGGCGGCCAGAAAAGGCTTGACAAGCCCGCCGCGTACCCGGTATACTGCCCGCAACAATGTTCACCGCACTGACAACTCCGTCGCTGCGTCGCCGCGTGCGTGCTTTGGGAAGTGCGCCCGCGACACGCAAAAGCGTGACGCAGCCTCGTTTGTAATCGCTTACCGACGAGCCGTGGCCCACTTCCCTCCCCGGACCGGGGACAGGAAGCGATGGTGCGCGGCTCGTGTTGTTTCTGGAACACCCTTTGGAGAAACGCCGCCCGCCCATCTTGACTTAAGAGGACGCGCGGCGTTTTTCTATTTACGGGGGAGGCAGAAGCGTGGAAGCGGACGGTCTTGCACTGCGGGAATGGCTGTACGGGCGGACGGAATGGCACTGGGCGAGCGCCATTTTAGACATTGGCTGCGGGGACGGCGGCGACCTGCGGCGCATCGCCGCCCTTGCGCCCGGTGCCGCCCGGCTCGCCGGCATAGACTCGTCGGCCAGGGCCATTGACACCGCCCGCGCCGCGACGGCGGGCGATGCGCGTTTCGCCTGGCACGAGGCCGACGTCTCATCCGGCCTGCCGTTCGCGGACGGCGCGTTTGACGCCGTGTTCTCGCTGAACCTGCTGGAATGCGTCCCCGACAGAGACGCCCTGGTGCGCGAGATGGCACGCGTCCTGCGCCCCGGTGGTCAGATCGTCTGCGCGCATTGGGACTGGGACACGCAGACTTTAGACGGCGCGGATAAGACACTGGTCCGCCGCATCGTCTCGGCATTCAGCGACTGGCAGCAGGAGTGGATGGCCGCCTGTGACGGCTGGATGGGCCGCCGTCTGTGGCCGGCGTTCCAGCAGTCCGGCCTGTTCGAAGGCCGCGTGGGGACCTACACGCTGACCAACACCGTGTATGCGCCGGGCTGGGTCGGCTACGAGCAGGTGCAGGCTTTCGGCGCACTGGCCCGGCGGGGCCTCGTCCTGGCGGACGATTACGCGCGGTTCCGGGCCGACATCGCGGCCCAGGCCGCCCGAAACGAATACTTCTACAGCATCACGCTGTACGTCTATGTGGGGCATAAGAAATGACAGACAACGCGCAAAAAGTGAGAGTCGGCATCGTCGGCGTGTCCGGCTACGGCGGCGGCGAGCTGGCCCGCCTGCTCCTCGCCCACCCGCAGGTCGCCCTGACCTATGTGACCTCCGGCACCTACGCCGGGAAGCCGTTGCGCGCCGCCCTGCCCGGCATCGCCCCCACAGACCTGACCTGCGAGGTCTTCGACCCCGCCGCGTGTGCCGACAAGTGCGACCTGGTGTTCCTGGCCGGCGAGGCAGGCCTCGCCATGAAAGTCGCGCCCGGCCTGCTGGAAGCGGGGAAGAAGATCATTGACCTGAGCGCGGACTTCCGCCTGAAAGACCCCGCCGTCTACAAGGAGTGGTACAAGGCCGAGCATACCGCGCCGTACCTGCTGGCAGAAGCGGTCTACGGGATGCCGGGAATCACAGGAAAGGACGCGATTGAAAAAGCGCGGCTTGTCGCGAACCCCGGCTGCCATGTGACGGCGGCAGTTCTGGGACTTGCGCCCCTCCTCGCATCAAATGCCGTTCACTACAACTCTCTTATTGCTGATAGCTATTCCGGTGTTTCGGGTGCAGGCCGCTCAAAGTTTGGCTTGGACTACCATTTCAGCGAGGTCAACGAGAGTATGCGGCCCTACGGCGTAGGGGGCATTCATCGCCACACTCCCGAAATCGAACAAACGCTGTCAGATGTGGGCGATTTGAGAGGCGGCCCAATCACGCTGACGTTTACACCACACCTTGCCCCCATCACGCGCGGCATTCTGACGACATCGTATGCAACTCTGGCTTCCTCTACTCTGGCTCCCCCAGAATTGGGGGCGGGGGGGGCGGGTCTACAGGCGCTTTATCGCGACTTTTATCAGCACGCACCGTTCGTCACCATCCTGGAACCCGGCCAGTTCCCGGCCACCAAGCACGTCTACGGGACCAACTTCTGCCACATCGGCCTGGCCGTGGACAAGCGGACGAACCGGGTCATCGTCGTGTCGGCGATTGACAATCTGGTCAAAGGCGCGGCAGGGCAGGCGGTCCAGAACATGAACCTGATGTGCGGCTTCGACGAGACAGCGGGGCTGACGATGAGCGCGGTGTGGCCGTGATCCTACCCCCGCCGCAAGCGGCGACCCCTCCCTCAAAGGGAAGGGTGGGTAAATAGAAGCCAGGGCACCACTTTCATAAGGCAGTACGGTCACGGCAGGCCCAAAGCAAAACCAGCTAAACCCCCTTTCACACCCCCTTCCCTTTGAGGGGAGGGTCGGCGCTTGCGCCGGGGAGAGGATCGGGAAGACATCCCGAGGACAAGAACAGCATTTATGGACACTATCGGCGCAAAAACCATCGGCGGCATGGAAATCATCGGCGGGGGCATCGTCGCCCCCCAGGGCTTCAGGACGGCGGGCGTCTACTGCGGCGTCAAGCGCAAGCGCAACGACCTTGCCCTCATCGTCTCGGATGTGGACGCCGTGGCGGCGGGCGTCTTCACCACCAACATCGTCCAGGCCCCCTGCATCGTCAGCAACCAGACGCATTTGCAGGACGGGGTGGCCCGTGCCATCGTCGTCAATTCGGGCAACGCCAACGCCTGCAACGGCGAGCAGGGCTGGGCCGATGCTGTGGCGATGGTCAACCATGCCGCCCAGGCACTCGGCCTGCCGCCCCGGCGCGTCCTGTCCGCCAGCACCGGCGTCATCGGGACCAAGATGCCCATCGAGAAGATCGCGGCGGGCATCCCCGAGGCGGTCGCGAAGCTGCACGGCGACACTTGTGATGACGCCGCCCAGGCCATCACGACCACCGACACGTTTCTGAAACAGGTCGCGGTCGAGTTTGAATTGGAAGGCGGCAAGACCGCCCGGCTCGGGGCCATCGCCAAAGGGTCGGGCATGATCGCCCCCAACATGGCGACCATGCTCGGCTTCCTGACCACTGACGCTGCCATCGAGCAGCCCGTCCTCCAGGAGATGCTGCGCCGGGTCTGCTGGTACACCTTCAACTCAATCACCGTGGACGGTGACACGAGTACAAACGACATGGTGCTGGCGCTCGCGAACGGCCTGGCCGGCAATGCCCCCATCAATAGCCTCGAAAGCCCCGACGCCCGCGCGTTTGAAAAGGCCCTGTACAGCGTCTGCCTTTACCTCGCCAAAGAGATCGCCCGCGACGGCGAGGGGGCCACGAAGCTCGTCGAGGTCATCGTGCAGGGCGTCGCCGTCCCCGACCGGCTGGCCCAGACTTATGCCGCGAACGGCCTGGAACTGACCCCGGAGCAGCGGGCGGGCTTCCCCCGCGCGGTTGCCAAGACCATCGCGAACTCCCCGCTCGTCAAGACCGCCCTGTTCGGCAACGACCCCAACTGGGGCCGCATCCTCGCCGCCACCGGCCGGGCGGGCGTCGCCTTCGACCCCGAGCGCGTCGAGATCGCCCTGGCCGGCACGACAGTCTACCGGAACGGGATGCCCACCGACTTCAACGGCTACGTCGTTTCCGAAGCCATGAAGGCCAAAGAGTTACAGATCCTGGTAGACTTCCACCAGCCCGACGGCGAGACGGCGACCGTCTGGACCTGCGACTTCAGCTACGATTATGTCAAGATCAACGCCGAGTACCACACATGAATTACCAAGACTACATCACGATCGAACCCGGCAAGCGCGGCGGCAAGCCCTGCCTCCGTGGCCTGCGGATCACCGTCTATGACGTGCTGGAATACCTCGCGTCCGGCATGACCCAGGCGGAAATTCTGCAAGACTTCCCGGACCTGACGGCGGAAGACATCCGCGCCTGCCTGGCCTTCGCGGCTGACCGTGAGCGCAAGCTTGTCGCCACAACCTTATGACGCTGCTCTTTGACGAGAACCTGCCGCCGCGCCTTGTCCCGCTGTTGGCGGACATCTACCCCGGCTCGGTCCATGTCAGGGACGTCGGCTTGCGGAGCGCCGACGATGGCCTCGTCTGGCAGTATGCACAGGACAACGGGCTGGTCATCGTCTCAAAGGACGCAGACTTTCACCACCGCAGCCTGCTGTTTGGCTTTCCCCCGAAAGTCATCTGGCTGAGGCGCGGCAACTGTTCGACGCGAGACATAGAAGAGATGCTCCGCTTCTACCAAACGCAAATCGGGCAGTTCAACGATGATCCGCTGGGGGCATTTCTGGTGCTATCGTAATGGGCTGTCTCTGGTACAGTTTTGGGCCGAATGGAGTGCGTTGATGTTCGAGAACACCTACCTCGTGACCGAGAAGCTAGCAACCTATTCGGAAGCAGAAGTGGACGCCGCTGAAGCGCAGCTTGGGACACGGTTTCCAGAGGATTACCGGGACTACATGACGAGGCTTGGCGTGGGCGAATACTGCGGCTATATCAACGTGTTTCCGCCGCAGACCCTTGTCAATAATCAACTTGGGGGAAAGCCGCCGCTGGCAGAATTCTGCCAGTCGTGGGACGGCACGGAGTTTGGCCTAAACGCAGAGAGGCTTGCCAAAGCGAATCTGGTTGCCACCTCCATTGACGGGGATTGGGTTATCTTCGAGACTGGAACCCCGGATGCGGTTTATGTGCTGCCGCGTGATGGACGGGTTGTCGTTAAAGCCGGTATGACTCTGATGGACGCACTCACATGGCTGTACGAGCCGGAAGGCCGCCCGCGCTTCCGGTACTTTAACTCGGAGATAGACCAGGAGCATATGCCGGTTCCGCGCAATCTGGCGCTTTCCTATGAAGATTTGCGTGATTGGGTGTTGGGGTTGCATCGGCATGACCATGTGGAGGAAACCAGCAAACCCAATGATGCTTCCGGCAGCATGACCCATGTTTTGCTAGCCGGCAGCAAGGTGCAGATTGCCCAACCTAACGAAGAGAAGCATTTGATGGCTTTCTTCGAATGCTTCTCCGGCTATGTGATGTGCTACACAGACCTATTCGGGCGGCTCAATCTTATCGCGCACGATCCGACTACGGATGATGGCACACTGCGATGCATCAGCGAGTTTTTGCGGAGCAAGTCGGCGTAGGCTGCGGGAAGAGTGAATAGCAATGGCGATCCTGGTTGAAGACTCCTATGCCCTCGCGAAGCCGCCGCCAGGGGAGAAGGTGACGTATGAGCAGTTCTTGGAATGGCTGGACGAGAACACGTTCGGCGAATGGGTGGACGGGGAGGTCGTGCCGATGAGCGCACCGAGCGCGCAGCATCAAGACATCGTCGGCTTCCTGGGCGCACTGCTGCGCCTGTATGCCGAGCAGCACACGAGCGGAATGGTGCTGGCCGCGCCGTTCCAGATGCGGCTGTCCCGCATCCGGCGCGGGCGGACGCCGGACCTGATGTTCATCGCCAAGGCGCACCTGACGCAGCTCAAGCCGTCCTTCCTGGATGGCCCCGCCGACTGCGTGATCGAGGTCGCCTCGCCCGAAAGCGCCCTGGGCGACCGGGGAACGAAGTACGCCGAGTACGAGGCCAGTGGCGTCCGCGAATACTGGGTGCTGGACCCCGAGGCGAAGCGGGCCGACTTCTTCGTGCTGGACGCCGAGAAGCGCTACCAGCGGGCCGCGCCGGACGCCGAGGGCCGCTACGAGAGCGCCGCCTTGCCGGGCTTCTGGATTAACGTCGGCTGGCTCTGGCGTCCCTTCCTGCCGCCGCTGCGGGAGGTGCTGAAGGAGTGGGAGGCGGCGGCGTGAGCCGGACGATAGAACTGCACACGCTCGCGCCACTGGCGGACTACCTTACCTCGTCACCCTGGATAGACTTCGGGCACCCGGATGTTCAAGTGCATCTGGCGGCACATCCGCGCGGCGACCGGCCTGAGGAGGAAATCATCCGCGATGACTTCGAGTTTGTCCGGGACCAGGTGGCGCACTCCTGGGACATCCAGAGCCGCCGGGTGACGGGCCGTGCCTCCGAGGTCCTGCGGCACCGGGAAGGCATCTGCTACGCCAAGTCGCACCTGCTGACCGCCCTGCTGCGGGGCCGGGGCGTCCCGGCGGGGCTGTGCTACCAGCGCTTGACGCTGGGGGACACGCCCGAAAGCGGCCACTGCGTCCATTCCCTCAACACGGTCTGGGTGGCGTCGCGGCGGAGGTGGATTCGGCTGGACGCGCGTGGCAACAAGGCGGGCGTGGACGCGCAGTTCTCGCTGGATGAAGAGAGGCTGGCGTTCGCCGTGCGCCCCGACTGCGGCGAGGTGGATTACGGCACAAACCATGCCGTCCCGCACCCGGCGATCACGCAGGTCTTGGGGGCGCATGAAGACTGCCTGGTGCTGTACGCGCGGGGGCTGCCGACGGGGCTGTAGGAAGCCCCCACCCCCGGCCCCTCCCCCGCAAGCGGGAGAGGGGGGTCAGATTCGGATTCAGGGCGAAGCGGGGATCGTTCGGCTTCCCTCCTTCATGCTCCCCTCTCCCGCTTGCGGGGGAGGGGCCGGGGGTGGGGGCGACTGCTCCTCTCGAACAGAAACAAAGGCAGCATCATCGCACTGACGGCGACAACGGAGCAAAGAGGCGGCGCGGACCGGCTGGGGATCGGGCTGGCCCTGTTGGGGGTGTACCTCGTCTGGGGGTCCACTTATCTCGGCATGAAGATCGGGCTGGAGGGATTTCCGCCGTTCCTGATGGGTGGTCTTCGCTTTATCCTGGCGGGCGGCGGGCTGATGCTGGCCCTGCGCGGGCGCGGCGAGCCGGCCCCGACGGCGGCGCAGTGGCGCGGGGCGGCGCTGGTGGGCTGCCTGCTGCTGGGGCTGGGCAATGGCGGGATCATGCTGGCCGAGTACAATGGTGTCACGTCCGGCCTTGCCGCTCTGGGCGTCGCGACCGTGCCGCTGTGGGCGGCCCTGTTCGCCGGGCTGTGGGGAGAATGGCCTTACAAGCGCGAGTGGCTGGGGATCGCGGTCGGGTTCGTCGGCATCGTCTGCCTGAATTTGGAAGGCGGCCTGCGGGCCAGCCCATGGGGCGCGCTCGCGCTCATCGTCTCCGCATTAGGCTGGTCCTTCGGGTCGGTCTGGAGCCGACGGCTGCCCCTGCCTTCGGGCGCGATGGCCCCGGCCGTGCAGATGCTCTGCGGCGGCGTCCTGCTGCTGGGCATCGGGGCGGCGACCGGGGAACACCTGCACGGCCTGCCGCCGACACGGCCCCTGCTGGCCTTCGCGTACTTGGTCTTCGGGGCCGTGGCGGGCTACAGTGCTTATGCCTACCTGCTGGCACACGTCCGGCCCGCCCTGGCGACGAGCTATGCCTATGTGAACCCGATCGTCGCAGTCTTGTTAGGGTCGCTGCTGGCGGGCGAACGGCTCGGCCTGATGGGGATGGCCGCGCTGCTGTTAATCGTCCTGGGCGTCGGTCTGACCGCCTTCGCCAAGGCGCCGGAGCGCGGGAAGGGGCCACGGACATGACTCGTCGGAACGTCAGCACGGGGACGCCCTGGGAGCCGGTCGTCGGCTACTCCCGCGCGGTGCGCGTCGGCAGCGTCGTCCATGTTTCGGGCACGACGGCGACGGACGCCGGCGGGAATCTTGTTGGCATCGGCGATGCCTACGCCCAGGCGCGGCAGGCACTAGAAAACATCGAGGCCGCCCTGCACGCGGCGGGCGCACGGCTGGAAGACGTGGTCCGCACACGGGTGTATGTCACGGACATCAGCCGCTGGGAAGAGGTCGGCCGAGCGCACGGCGAGGTCTTCGGGTCCATCCGGCCCGCCACCAGCATGGTCGAGGTCCGCGCACTGATCGCCCCCGAGATGCTGGTGGAGATCGAGGCCGAGGCGATCGTCATGGACAACGGGGGCGAGCAAGAATTAGCCTAGACGGCGGGGCGCACGCGAGTAGCCCGGTAACGGGGTGCGAGCGCGGGCGCGTACTCTAAAGAGGACTCGGAAGGATGCCACGGGTTGAAACCCGAGGCACCGAAGTTCCCACTGTCCAGGGGACAGAAGAGTGACACGGTAGTCTTGTCCTTATCTTCGTCCTATCTCGGCTTTATCTCGGCTTTATCTTGCGTCCCTTGGACGCTGGGCATTTCGGTGCCTCGGGTTTCAACCCGTGGCGGAGTCAAATGAAGGACACTGTCTTATTCGACCTGGGCAACACCCTGGTCAGCTATTACGACCTGCCGGACTACCCGCCGATCCTGCGGGCCGCTATCGGCGGCGTCGAGGATTATTTCGGAACGGAAGCAGATTGGGCGCGGGTGGCGGCGGAGGACTTTGAGGCGAAAGACTTCCAGGTTCGGCCCTTGGAAGGCCGTCTGAGACGCATCTTCCCGGACGCCGCCTGGTCCGAGGGGATGGCTGACGAGGCTTGCCGCCGGTTTATGAGACCGATCTTTGCCCTCGCGCGTCGTTATGACGACGTGCTGCCGACACTAGCCGCATTGCGGGCGCGCGATGTCAAAACGGCCATCATTTCCAACACGCCCTGGGGCAGCCCCGCCGCGCTGTGGCGCGAGGAACTGGCGCGGCTGGGTATGGCGGATGTCGTAGACGTCCTCGTGTTCTGCCCGGACTGCGGCTGGCGCAAGCCCGCCCGACAGATCTTCGACCACACCCTGGCGCGGCTGGGGGCGATGCCGGAGCAGTGCATGTTCGTCGGCGATGACCCGCGCTGGGACATCGTGGGGCCGCAGGCCGTCGGCATGGAGGCCGTTCTGATTGACCGCCGGACGCAGACGCTGCCGGACGTACTGAAAGGGGTCCTCTGACCATGACACAAGCGGAAGTTCTCATCCAGGCCCTGCCCTACATCAAGCAGTACGCGGGCAAGACGGTCGTCGTCAAGTACGGCGGCGCGGCGATGCTCGACGAGTCGCTCAAGGCCGCCGTCATGCAGGACATCGTCCTGATGCGCTACGTCGGCATCAACCCCATCCTCGTCCACGGCGGTGGGCCGGAGATCAGCGACGCCATGCACCGCATGGGCAAGGAGCCGCACTTCGTCGGCGGCCTGCGCGTCACCGACGCCGAGACGATGGAGATCGTCGAGATGGTGCTGGCCGGCAAGACCAACAAGGGCATCGTCGCGCTGCTGAACCAGCAGGGGGCGCTGGCCGTCGGCGTCTCCGGCAAGGACGCCAACCTGATCGTCGCCGAGCGCGAGACCACCAAGGGCGACATCGGGTTCGTCGGGCGTGTGACTCAGATCAACCCGGCTTTGCTGCACACCCTGGTCGCGGCGGGCTACATCCCCGTCATCTCCACGGTCGCCATCGGCAAGGGGGGGGAGAGCTACAACATCAACGCCGACACGGTCGCGGGGGAGCTTGCCGCCGCTTTAGGCGCGGTCAAGCTGGTGATGATGACGGATGTCGAGGGCATTTACCAGGACTTCGCCGACAAGGACAGCCTGATCCGCGAGATGTCCGCCAAGGACGCCCGCCAGCTCATCACCGACGGCCATGTGGATCGGGGCATGATCCCCAAAGTGGAAGCCTGCGTCATCGCCGCCCAGGGCGGCGTCGAACGCACCACGATCATTGACGGCCGGCTGCCGCATTCGCTGCTGATCGAGATGTTCACGCACGAGGGCATCGGGACGATGATTCGGTAGGGAGCGGAACCCCCACCCCCCGCCCCTGCCCCCGCAAGCGGGAGAGGGGAGTCAGAAAGAGATAGTCCTGACCCTCTCCCGCTTGCGGGGGAGGGTGGCGAGGAACGAGCCGGGTGGGGGCTATCCCCTCCGCCCTGAGAGTGACACCATGACCACCACCTACGCGCCCGAAACCACTCACGCGCCTGAAGCATCGTATACCTTGGACCGCGCCACCGGCCACATCTCGCCCGCCGTGGACGACGCCGAGATCAAGCGCCTGGACGACGGCTACCTGCTCCCCGTCTACGCCCGCCTGCCCGTCACCCTCGTGCGCGGTCAAGGAGTCCACGTCTGGGATGCCGACGGCAAGAAATACTTGGACTTCCTCGCCGGCATCGCCGTCAACGCCCTAGGACATTGCCACCCTAAGATGGTCCGGGCCATCACCGAGCAGGCCCAAACCCTGATCCACACGTCGGGGTACTATTACACCGCCCCGGTCGCCAGACTGGCCGAGAAGCTGGTCGGCATCAGCGGCATGGACCGCGTCTTCTTCAGCAATTCGGGGGCGGAGGCCAATGAGTGCGCCATCAAGATCGCCCGCAAGTACGCCAAGGCCCACGGTGGGCCGGACAAGTACGGCATCGTCACCGCGAAGAAGTCCTTCCACGGGCGGACCATGGCGACCGTCACGGCGACCGGCCAGCCCAAATACCAGGAGCCGTTTGCGCCGGTCGTGCAGGGATTCACCCATGTCCCCTACAACGACATCGCCGCGCTTGAAGCCGCCGTGACTGATGACACCTGCGCCGTCCTGCTGGAGCCGATCCAGGGCGAGGGCGGCGTCTACCCGGCCTACAAGACTTACCTTGAAGCCGCCCGCGCTTTGTGCGACAAGCACCAGGCCTTGCTCATCTTTGATGAGGTCCAGACGGGGGTGGGGCGCACCGGCAAATGGTTTGCCTATGAGCATTACGGTGTCGTCCCCGACGTCCTGACCTCCGCCAAGGCTCTAGGAGGCGGCTTCCCCATCGGGGCCTGCCTTGCGCGCGGCGAGGCTGCCTTGACCCTCGTCCCCGGCGACCACGGCAGCACTTATGGCGGCAACCCGCTGGCCTGCGCCACGGCCCTGGCGGTCTTGGAGACGATTGAGGAGGAGCATCTGCTCGCCAACGCTCACGCGATGGGGGCGTACTTCGTCCACCGCCTGAACGAGAAGCGTTTCGCGGGCAAGATCGCCGACATCCGCGCCGTCGGCCTGATGGTCGGCGTCGAGCTTGCCGCCCCCGACGCCAAGCGCGTCATGACCGAGGCGATGGGGCGGGGCCTGCTGATGAGTGCCATCGGCGACCACGTCCTGCGGTTCGTCCCGCCGCTCATCATCACGCAGTCCGACGTGGACGAGGCCATAGACGTGCTGGCGGCGGTGGTGTGACCTACCCCCGGCATAAGTGCCGACCCCCCCTGTTAGGGAAGGGTGAAGAGCAGACAGTACAGAGCATACCCCCACGCTCTTCCTCTTCACCCTCCGTTAACAGGGGAGGGGTCTGAAGGAGCAATCCGTCATGTGGCAGCGTTTCAACGCGCAGGCGCGCAGGGTCGTTTCTAACGCCCAACAGGAGGCCGCGCGATCCGGTGTCGCCGTCACCGCCGAACACCTGCTGATGGCCTTGCTTCGGGAGAACGGTTCGCTAGCCGCCCGCATTCTTGACCGGCTCGCCGTGGACCGGGCGGCGCTGCAAGCCGAGGTAGACCGGCAGTTTCGTGCGCCCGCGCCCGAGGCGCTTGTCGCCCCGGCATCGCCCGAGTCCTTCTCGCCGGGTGCGAAGAAGGCCATTGACCTCTGCTATGAAGAGGCACACGGCCTGCGCGACAACTCCATCGGAACGGAACACCTCCTGCTCGGCCTCCTCCGGGATCAGGAGGGGCCGGCCGGACGCACCCTGACACAGTTCGGCGTCACGAACAAGCGGGTGCGCGCCGAGATCGCCGGGCTGCGGGGCGATGGTCTACAAGCCGGCCCGAGGGGGCTGTGGGACCGCGTCCCCGAATCGAAACCCTGGTTTTGGGGAGCCGGGGGAGCGCCCGAACAGACACTGTCCGCTCGAAAGGAGCAACCCGCCATGTGGCAGCGATTCACCGAACGCGCGCGAAAAGTCGTCTTTTACGCCCAGGAAGAAGCCGGGCGGCTGGGCGAAAACTACGTCTCCACCGAACACCTGCTGCTCGGCCTGGTCCGGGAGAATGACACCGTGGCCGCCCGCATCCTGGACCGGCTCGGCATCAGCCTGGGCCGCGTCCGGTCCGAGATCGAGCGGCAGGTGGCGCACGGCCAGGGACGGCTGGGCCAGGACATGCAGCTCACGCCGCGCGCAAAGCGCGTGATAGACCTCGCCTATGATGAGGCGCGGAACCTCGACAACAACTACATCGGGACCGAACACCTCCTGCTGGGATTAATCCGTGAGGGCGAGGGCCTGGCGGGCAAGGTGCTGGCGATGCTTGGCGTTGACCTCGACCGCACCCGGCACGAGGTCGCCGAGTTGCAGCAGGGAAAAGCTAAGGATAAGGCCGGCGATGATTCTGCCCCCGCTGCGGTGCCGGAAACCGCGCTGGGCGAGTTCAAGGCCCTGCGCGAGTTCAAGAAGGCCATGATCTCGTTCGTCGCCGACTACAACCCCCGGCCTCCGAGGGAGACCGGGCCGCAGGCCGGCGAAACCGGTACATCGGCGGAACCGGCGGCGAAACAGCCGCCCGCGCCCGGCAGCCCGTCCCAGCGCATGGCCCCGCCCCGAGGCCGGTCGGCCCTTGCCGACGTTCTGGAAGAGCCGCGCCTGCGTCGCCGGGACATCTTGGGCATTGAGACACTGACCCAGGAGGAGATCCTGCTGATCCTGGATGTCGCCGCGCGCCTCAAAGCCAACAAGTTTGACGCGACCCAGACGCAGTTCGCCAAGGGGCAGACGTTGGCGATGCTTTTCGAAAAGCCGTCGCTGCGGACCCGCGTCACCTTTGAGGCGGGTATGACCCAGCTCGGCGGTCACGCCATCTATCTGGAGGGCAAGCTGGGCGTCCGCGAAACCGTTCCGGACGTCGCCCGCAACCTGGACCGCTGGATAGACGGCATCATGGCCCGGACCTTTGACCATCAGGCCGTGCTGGACCTGGCCGAATATGCCGGCATCCCGGTCATCAACGGCCTGTCCGACCGCGAACACCCCTGCCAGGCGTTCGCCGATTTCCAGACGCTGGCCGAGCGCGGGGGCGGGCTGCACAGCCTGGCCGGGCAGACCCTCGCCTACGTCGGGGACGGCAACAATGTCGCCCACTCCTTGATGCTGCTGGCCGCCAAGGTCGGCACCGATTTCCGCCTGACCTGCCCCGAGGGCTATGACCCCAACCCCGAGCTGTGGCAGGCGGCGCTCGGGTTCGCCGCCGAAACCGGGGCCGTCCTCACCCTGACCCACGACCCCGTCGAGGCCGTCCGGGACGCCGACGCCGTCTACACCGACGTCTGGGCCTCAATGGGCCAGGAGGAGGAGGCCGCCGCCCGCGCCCTCATCTTCGCCCCGTTCCAGGTCAACGCCGCCCTGATGGCGCACGCCAAGCCCGGCGCTCTGGTGATGCACTGCCTGCCCGCCCACCGGGGCGAGGAGATCAGCGCCGAGGTCCTGGACGGCCCGCAGTCGGTCGTGTTCGACCAGGCCGAGAACCGCCTGCACGCGCAGAAGGCGATATTGAGCCTGGTGCTGTGAGGCTGGAAGGGCATGAGGGCGTTCTCCGTGTGCGTGTGGTGTCGGGGGCGCGGCGTGGTGTCGGGGGCGCGGCGTGGTGTCGGGGGCGCGGCGTGGTGTCGGGGGCGCGGCGTGGTGTCGGGGGCGCGGCGTGGTGTCGGGGGCGCGGTCAGGCCCAGCGGGTCGTCCCCCGGATTGAAATCCGGGTCTTCGGTAAAGCGGTTGTCCACCTGCGTGGACATAAGATTAGCTCAGGGGACTGTTCCTCTGTCCGCGTAGGCGGACATTCGCACTACTAAAGACCCGGATTTCAATCCGGGGGACGATGCGCCGGGCCTGACCGCCGGGCCTGACCGCGCCGCCAAGAACAACTCGCCACGGAGGGCGCTGGACGGACTACTAAGGAGGGTGCGATGGCACACAACTACACTCGGCTGTTCTATCACTTCGTCTGGGCCACCTGGGACCGGACGCCGCTGCTGACCGGGGAGGTCGAGGCGAGGGCTTATGCGCTGATCCGCCATCAATGCGCGGAGCAGGTCTGCAAGGTCCATGCGCTCGGCGGCGTCGAGGACCATGTGCATCTGTTGGTGAGTCTGCCGACGACGCTCAATGTCGCCGACTTTATCAAGTCCGTCAAAGGTCCCTCGTCGCGGGCGCTCAATGAGAGCTTCGGGCGGCCCACATGGAGCTTCAAGTGGCAAGGCCGCTACGGTGTTATCACCGTCTGCCCGTCGCATGTCGGCCTGATCCGTGGCTATGTCGAGGGCCAGAAACAGCACCACTCCGAGGGCGGCCTTTGGGCCTCCTGCGAGAAAACGGAAACCGAGGAGGGATAAACTCCCTTGTCCGCGCAGGCGGACACTCGCTTTACTAAAGACCCGGATTTCAATCCGGGGTAATCTGACAAAGGAACCAACCCATCATGCCTAAAACAGTCGTCCTCGTCTACTCCGGCGGCCTCGACACCTCCGTCGCCATCCCCATGATGCGCGAAGACTACGGCTTCGAGCGCATCGTCACCGTCACCGTGGACGTCGGCCAGCCCGCCGAAGACGTCAGGAGCGCCGAGGACCGTGCCCGCGCCATGGGGACCGAACACTACACCGCCGATGCCAAGAAAGAGTTCGTCGAGGAATACTGCTGGCCCGCCGTCCGCGCCAACGGCGACTACCAGGGCTACCCGCTGTCCACCGCCATCGCCCGGCCCCTGATAGGGCTGAAGGCCGTCGAGGTCGCTCGGCAGGTCGGCGCGGACGCCTTCTGCCACGGCTGCACCGGCAAGGGCAACGACCAGTTCCGCATCGAGTACGTCATGCGCGCCTTGATGCCCGACACGCCCATCATCGCCCCGATGCGTGAACACAACTACACGCGGACCGAGGAGATCGAGTACGCCCACCGGAAGGGCATCCCCATCTCGGTGAGCGCCGACAAGATCTGGTCCATTGACGAGAACCTGTGGGGCCGCTCCATCGAGGGCGGGCACCTGGAAGAGCCGAACTACGCCCCGCCGGAGGAGATCTTCCAGTGGACCAAGGGCATCGAGGCCGCGAACCCCGGCCCGCAGATGCTCACCATCGGCTTTGAAAACGGCATCCCCGTCTCGCTCGACGGTGAGGCGATGGACGGGCTTTCCCTCGTGACTCGCTTGAACAAGATCGCCGGCGACAACGGGGTGGGGCGCGTGGACATCATGGAGGATCGCCTGCTGGGCCTCAAAGTCCGCGAGAACTACGAGTGCCCCGCCTCCACCGTCCTGATTAAAGCGCATAACGCTTTGGAGTCCCTGGTCGCGACGGCCGCCGAGCGCAAGTTCAAGCTAATGGTGGACCAGCAGTGGGGCGAACTGGCCTACTACGGCCTGTGGTTCGACCCGCTGAAAGAGGACCTGGAAGCCTTCATCGGCAAGGTCCAGGAGCGGGTGACGGGGACAGTCACCCTGCGCCTGTTCAAGAGCAGCCTGACCGTCGTGGGCCGCGCGTCGGAGTGGGCCTTGTACAACGAGGACCTGGCCTCCTTCGACTCCAAGACCTTCGACCAAAGCCTCTCGGTCGGCAACGTCCAGACCCACGGGATGCAGTCGCGGATGTACTGGGCCTTGAAGGAGAAGCACGGCAAGTAGGCGGCGCGGCACAAACCCATGACCATCCCGTGGCTCGTTCACTCCCTGTTCCAGAACGTGTTCCAGAACGTGTTCCAGCTCGTGCTGCTGGCGCTGGGCGTTGCCATCTCCCTGAGCGGCCTGCTGTTCCTGCTGAGTGCCCTGGGCGGGGGAAAGCGGGTGTCGGTTGGGGGAAGCGTCCTGGGGATCGTGAGTGGCGCGCTGTGGGCGGCCACGGCATTGCTGGAGAGTGACCCCCGGCGGCATCATCTGGGGGCCGTCCTGCTGGACGCCGGGATGCTGCCCCTCATGCTCTACGCCGCACAGCTTACGCGGCGGCGCAAGGCAGACGTGCCGGGGCAGATGCCCTCTCCCGACACGGTCTGGCCCCCGCCGCCGACCCCGCGCGGGGACACAGCCCCATGACACTGCACTGGCTGACTCAGGTGTTCCAATGGCTGAGACAGTACCCGCCCTCGTCCCTGCTCTGCATCATAGGCGGCTGTCTTAGCCTCATAGGCAGCGGCGCTCGGGTGCTGTCAACCCTGGACAAACAGACCACCGCCGAGGCGTCGGCCCATGCCGCCGGGATGGTATTTGGTGCCGGCCTTGCTGGGAGTCATGCCTTGCGGGTGATACCCCAATGTAAGCCTTTGGCTGATGTCCTGGGGGACCTCGGCGCGATCTCGGGGATCATCTATCCGTTCCTGCTGCTGAACAACAGGAAAAAGAAACTCGCCGATCCGCAGGCACAGGCTCAACCCGCCGCGCTCTCGGCTGAGATCTGGCCCCCGCCGCCGACTGCGCCGGGCGGCTAACGCTGGTAGGGCTGCTCTATGATGAGGCCAGGGACGGCGCGGAAGTGTTTGACGTTGAAGGTGCAGAGTGGGGCATTAAGGCTGAGGGCGGTGGCAGCAATGAGGGCGTCAACCAAGCCCAAATTGTGCGAGAGGTGCAGGAGCCGAAAGTTTTTGACCGCCTGCAAGCACTCGGCATCTGTGGGCCAGATGAGGGGGAGAAACCTGGTGAGCCTATCAACAGCGATTATGTGCTGTCGGTTCTGCGCGCTCTGGTAGAGTTCCATGAGGACATGGCCGGGTAGGGCGATACTGCCCGTTGACAGCGAGGCATACCAGGCGACGGCGGCAGGGTGTCGGCGCTGAACGTCTATCATCACGTCGGCGTCCAGAAGGCGTACCGTTTGCGGTTTCATTCCTGGAGGCGTTTCTCAGTCTGTTCGCGCACCGCGTTGACGTATTCGGTGCTGTCGGCATACTTCTTGCCGGGGCCGATGTCTTTGTATTGCTCGGCCCAAACGTCGAAGCACCCATTCTCTTCCCAATCGGCCAGCATCTCCGCGCCGCTCATCGTCCCAGGCACGATGCCTTTGACAAACGGGTACTGATCGGCTTCTGAGATTTCAGCCTCTTTGATTTCTGTATCCATGCGTTGATTATGGCACATCGCCGACGCTTTCACCCATCTTCGTTTTGTTCTCATCTAAGGCGGTCATCATGTCCTCATCCATGTCCTCATCAGCACCCAAACTCTGGGCCGGGCGGTTTGCCCAGGAAACCGACGCGCTCGTGCATCAGTTCAACGGCTCCCTGCGCTTCGACCGGCGGCTGTGGCCGTATGACATCCAGGGCAGCATCGCGCATGTGAAAATGCTCGGGGAGTGCGGAATAATCGCAGGAGAGGACGCACAGGCGATCGCGGACGGGCTGGAGGCGCTAGCCGCCGACCTGCACTCTGGGACCGCCGCCCTGGACCCGGACGCCGAGGACGTACACATGGCGGTCGAGACGCTGCTGACGGCCCGGCTGGGGCCGGCGGCGGGGAAGCTGCACACGGCCAGGTCGCGCAACGACCAGGTGGCGACCGACCTGCGGCTGTATGTCCGGGAGGCGATCAACGGGCTGAGGGGGCGCATCGCGGGCGTGCAGACTACTCTTGTAGGGCAAGCGGGAAAGCATTTAGACACATTGCTGCCGGGCATGACGCACTTGCAGCACGCGCAGCCGGTCCGGCTGGCCCACCACCTGCTGGCCTACTTCTGGATGCTGGCGCGCGACGACGAACGATTGGCCGAGGCGCGGGTCCGGGTGAACATCCTGCCGCTGGGGGCGGGCGCGCTGGCGGGGACGACGTTCCCGATCAACCGGCAGCGGGTCGCGGACCTGTTGGGCTTCGGGGGAGTGGCCGATAACAGCCTGGACGCCGTTTCGGACCGGGACTTTGCCATCGAGACGGTTTCGGCGCTGGCGCTCGTGATGATGCACCTGTCGCGACTGTGCGAGGAATTGATCCTGTGGAACTCGCCCGAGTTCGGCTGGGTCGAGATGGGCGACAACGTCACCACGGGCAGCTCGATCATGCCGCAGAAGAAGAATCCGGACGTGGCGGAACTCGTGCGCGGCAAGGCCGGGCGCGTCTACGGGGATCTGTTGAGCCTGCTGACGGTGATGAAAGGCCTGCCGCTCGCGTATAACAAGGACATGCAGGAGGACAAGGAGGCCCTGTTCGACGCCCTGGACACCGCCCACGTCTGCCTGACGGTGATGGACACGCTGCTGGTCAACACGACGTTCCGGGCGGAGCGCATGGCCGCCGCCCTGCGCGGCGACTTTTCGACGGCGACGGACCTCGCCGACCATCTGGTCCGGCAGGGCCTGCCCTTCCGGCAGGCGCATGAGGTGATCGGGAAGATCGTCGGCGACTGCGTCCGGACCGGGCGCGTCCTGGAAGATTTGACGAGGGACGACCTCCTCGCCGCCTCCGCGCTGTTCGCGGGCGCGGACCCGGCCGCGCTGGTCAGCCCGCGCGGCAGCGCCGACGCTCGCGATGCTTACGGCGGGACCGGGCGCGGGGCGGTCGAGGCGCAGCTCGAGCGCGCCCGGCGGCATCTGGCCGCGAAAGGCGGCACAGGGGCCGCCTAGAAGATCAGAGAGGCTTTTGCAAAAACAGGCAAAAAATCAGGGGCCACAGGGGCGGCAGGGGCCACAAACGCAGGGGCGGCAGAACCGGCGTTATGCCGTCGCCTTCGGGCTTCTGGCCGCCGCCGTCGGCGTCCTGGCCGGCGGGCCTGCCCTGCCCATGGTGGCCCTGGGCGCGACCTTCGCCGCCCTCTACCTGACCGCCGAGCGCTGGGGCTGGCTGCTGGCCTCGCCGGACGGCGGGCGGGGGCGCGACTGCGCCGTCACGGCTGTCTTCGCCGCGCTCGCCGTGCTGTTCGTCACCCTCACCGGCGGCCTGCGCTCGCCGATGCCCTGCACGCTGTACCTGCCGGTCCTGCTGGCCTCGCTCTGCTACGGCATGCGCCTGGGCCTTGCGACGAGCGCGTTCATGGTGGGCGTCGCCGCCGTGCTGGCGATGAACGGCTCCCCGCCCCACGCCGCCCCGTCCCTCCGGGCGATCGCCATCGGGCTGAGTTTCCCGGTCGTCGCCGTGTTCGGCGGCGCGCTGCGGGTGCAGATGGAGGACCGCCTGCGCGCGCTGGACAGCGAGAAAAAGGACCTGTCCGCCCAGCTCGACATGTCCCGGATGATGGAGGCCGCCCTGGACCCGGACATGGCCCTGAACCTGCTCCTGCTGAACATCTATGACCACAGCAAGTGCCAGGTCTGCGCGGTCTACCTCACCGGGCCGGACCAGAAGACTCTGGACCTGCGCTCGGCCAGCGGCCCGCGCGACCAGGCCCCGCTGCTGCCCACCCTCGCCGTCGAGGACGCCCGCGCCGAGGGCTGGGCGGTCACCGATGCCGCCTACTTCAATCAGGACGTCCGCGCCTTTTACGCCCCGAACAGATGGGCCTCCTGCGCCCCGGACGACCGGGCCAGCCCCTCGCGTCTGTTCGAGATAGACCCCGCCGCCGGCTCGTTCGCCTGCCTCCCGCTCGCCGGCCTCGAGGGCCTGCTGGGCATGCTGTATGTCGGCTACTCGCAGCCGGACGGGCTGACCCCGGAGGGGGTGCAGCGGCTGGAACTGCTCGCTGTCCAGGCCACCTCCCCCCTCCAGCGTGTCCTGGTCCAGTACGACTTCCGCTCACTCGCCTACAGCGACCCGATGACCGGCCTGGACAACTTCCGGCGGTTCGAGGCGACGCTGGCCGACGAGTTGACGCGCGCCGAGCGCTATGACCGGCCCCTGTCGGTCATCCTGCTCGACATTGACCACTTCAAGTCCTTCAATGACACCCTGGGACACCAGGCCGGGGACGCCCTGCTCGGGCAGCTCGGCGTGGTCCTGCGGAATTCCTTGCGGAACGTGGACCGGCCCGCCCGCTACGGCGGCGAAGAGTTCGTCATCATCTGCCCCGAGACCGGGCCGGAGAAGGCCCGCCTGATCGCCGAGCGCATCCGCCGCAACGTCGCCGACACGCCGTTCGTCCTGCCCACCAACGCCGAAGGGCCGGAGGGCCGGCGCGGGGCGGAAACGGCACACGTCACGGTCAGCCTCGGCTGCGTCACCTTCCCCGGCGATGCCAAGACCGCCCGTGACCTGGTGAAGAGGGCCGACATCGCCCTCTACGCCGCCAAAGCGGCCGGCCGCAACGCCGTCCGCGTGTACGCGGAGGGCATGGCGCAGGCGTCGGCGGCTTAGGAAAGCCGGGCATCTCGGCGAGCGTCTCAGGAGGAAAACCGGGCGGCGGCGGCGAACCGGCAAGTCATGTCCCTGCCCGCCGCCCCCGCACTGACCGCGCCGGTCGCCTCAGGAGGCGTCCCCCTGCCCCGGCGTCTCCTGCTGGCCGCCGTCCTCGTGGTCTACGCCTGCGTGCAGTTCTTCACCATCACGGCCACCCCGCTCCGGCGAGTCACCCTGCCCGACAATCTGCCGCAGGGCCGGTCGCAGACCATCCTCGTCGGGCTTGGCCCGGACGAGGGCGAACACTTTTTGTACATCCTGTCGCTGGCTGAGGGCGGGGCGCTGCCGATGCCCGACCCGGCGCACCGGACTTCGCCCCGGCAGTACGTCACCTACCAGGCGCAGCACCCGCCGCTGTTCTACGCGCTGGCCGCTTTAGTCTACAAGGCCGTGTCCGGCCTGCCGCCCCCCGCCGTGTGGTATCTGCTGCGCGCACTGTGCGCGGTCTGCGGCGCGGTCGTCATCCTGCTGGCGGCGGAAGCGGCCCGCCTCTCCTTCCCGCAGCGCCCGTTCTTCGCGCTGGCCGCCGCTCCTTGCCTCGCCTTCCTCCCGATGTTCGTGTACATGAACGCGAACCTTTCCAATGAGCCATTGGGCATGGTCTTCGGGGCGTCCGTCTGGCTCCAGCTCGTCCGCCTGGCGCGGGGACACGCCCCCTACACGGTCGCCTCCGGCACGCTCCTGGGAGTCACGCTCGGCCTGGCCGCGCTGACGCGCCTCACGTCGCTCCTCTGGCTCCCCGCCCTGGCGCTCGTCCTGTGGCACTGCGCCCGGCGCGCGCCCGCGCCGGGCCGGGCCAGGCCCCTGCTGGCTGCCGCGGCCCCCGTGCTGGCTGCGGCGGCCTGCTTCCTGCTGCTGCTGGTTCCGTGGCTCGTCCACAACCAGGCGACGTTCGGCAGCGCGCTGATCCGCTCCTACCACCGGCCCCTGCTCGGGGGCGACACGTTCGCACAGTTCGTGTCCGGCCACTTCTTCGTCCCGTACCTGATGCTGACGGCGCTCTGGGACTCCTCGACCGCCTGGTGCCCCTTCTGGCTGGTGCAGTTCTGCCTGCCGGGGGGGCCGAACGCGGCCCCACTCTGGCAGGCGCCGTTCCTGCTCCTGAACCTCCTGCTCCTGCTGGCCCTGGCCCGGAACGGCTGGTCGGCGCGGCGCCGGGCGGCGTCCGGCGAGCCGTCCGACCCGGAGGGCCGCCTGCTGCTCTGGGCGGCCTTCTCGTCCGTCGCCTTCTGCGTCCTGGTCCTGTTCCAGCAGTGCGTCTTCGTTGACTGGCAGGTGATGAACTACGCCGGCCGCTATCTGGCGGCGGCGATGCCCGCCAGCGTCCTCCTGCTCCTGACCGCCTGTGCGGGCCTGATCCGCCCCTCCGTCCGGGCCGCGCGGGTCGCCGCCTTCCTGCTCGCCGCCGTCCTGCTGGGCTTCGACGCCTCCACGGTGGCCTGCGTCCGGCAGTTCTACCGGACGCACCACAGCCCGCCTGGAGTGCAGCGGCTATGACGCCGAGGCGAAAGCCATGATTAACGGCCGCCGCGTCGTCGTCGTGCTGCCCGCTTATAACGCCGCCAAGACGCTGGAACGGACCCTGCGGGACGTGCCGCCGGGCGTCGTGGACGAGTTCCTGCTGGTGGACGACGCCTCCTCGGATGACACCGTGGCTGAGGCGCGTCGCCTCCAAATCCCCTGCCTGATCCACCCCCGGAACCGGGGCTACGGCGGCAACCAGAAGAGCTGCTACGCCGAGGCCCTGCGCCTGGGCGCGGACATCGTGATCATGCTCCACCCGGACTACCAGTACAGCCCGAAGCTGATCGGGGCGATGGCCTGGCTGGTGGCCTCGGACGAATTCGACCTGGTGCTGGGGTCGCGCATCCTGGGGACGGGCGCGCTGAAGGGGGGGATGCCGTACTACAAGTACGTCGCCAACCGCGCCCTCACGGCGGTCGAGAACGTGCTGCTCGGCATCAAGCTGTCCGAGTACCACACCGGCTACCGGGCCTTCTCGCGCCGGGTCCTGGAGACGCTGCCCTACGAGCGCAACTCGGACGACTTCGTCTTTGATAACGAGATGCTGGTGCAGGCCGTCGCCTTCGGGTTCCGCATCGGCGAGATCTCCTGCCCCACCCGCTACTTCCCCGAAGCCTCCTCCATCGGGCTGCGCCGCTCCATCACCTACGGCCTGGGCGTGCTGGGGACGGCGGCGAAGTACCGCCTGCACAAGTGGCGCTGGCGGCGCGACCGGCTGTTTGAGGAGTGAGGGGCCTAACCGGGCGCTTCCATGACGGACACTGGAGGCAGGCCGGGGATGTCCGACCCGCACAATCCGGCCAGCCGCGCCGCTAGCTCCTCCCGCGTCCGCGTCTCGGCGAGGGCCGCGTCAATGTCCGCCAGCGCGACCATCGGGTGGCTGTCGTGGTCGCAAAGAAATATGCGATCGATCTCTGCCCATAATACGCCGCCACCGCCGTCAATGACACGCGGGCGAAATTTGCGTAACTCGGGGCCGTGTTCGTACCCACCGTCCGACGCGCGATCAAAAGGAACGGCCTGCTCCGTCAGATAGGTTTCCAACTCCGCGAACATCCCGTCAGAGGCTTGGTCGTCTTCCAGCACGAGGTAAGTGGATGCCCCGGGTGATGCGGCCCCGCCCCCCTCCGAGAAAGGCGGAGCGACAGCGAACTTCTCCACCAAGTTCACCAAAACCGGGCGGCTAATCGCGCCTCCGATCTCGATCTTCGCCCATATGTACTCTGACACGTCTTTATCCTGCACCCGCCCGCCACGGGGCTGAACCCCCGTGCTTCGACCAAGCAACTCCCCGCCTGCGCGGGCATCGGATATCCGGAACTCTTCGCCCTTACCCTCGGGGGCTTGCACTTCTACAGCACGGGGGTTCAGCCCCGTGCTATCCTTGCGCGCTTGCCACTTCCCCGCACAGCGACACGTCCAGCCCCAGCGCGGACATGGCGGCGGCTTTGACGTACAGGGCGTGGCGGGCGGCGGCCTCGTCGGGGGCGTAGGCGACCTGGATGTGGTTTGCCTTGTGGCGGGCCATCATCTGGTCGCGCGTGATACCCTTCAACACGGCGTGCATGACCGGCCACTGCGGCGTGGTCAGCTCCCACCGCTCCTGGGTTTCGGCCTCGGGCAGCGCGACGGCTTCAGCGAGGCCCGTGTCGAACTTCAAGACGCCGCCCTCGACGAAGACGCGGCTCCAGACGACCCAGCCGGGCTTGCTGACGCCCTTGATCGTGCTGCCGCCCTGGGCGAAGTACATGGGGGGCTGGCGCTCGCCGGTCGCGCCCCGGTAGCCGCCCGCGAAGTGGGCGGGCGGGACGGCCCCCGAGATCTCGAAGAGCCAGACGTACTCGTCCAGGGCCGCGCCGCCCGCGTCGTCGCCCGTATACTGCCGGCCCCAGCGCAGGTCGTGCAGGGTGGTCTCGGGGGCGAGGCCGAGCTGCTTCCACAGGCGGTTCGTGACCAGGGCGTCCAGCCCGGCGCACTCGTCCACCTCGTTAAAGTGCGGTAGGGCACTCCCGGCGTACAGCTCTTTGCCGGTCGTTTCGTGCCCGACGGGGGGCCGCTCGACGTTGTTCAGCAGGCCTTCCACCAGGTCCGAGGCGGGCGCGAGGTCTTTCAGCCCTTGCTGGTACTGGATGCCGATGGCCGCACACCCGAACTCGTCGGCGATGCGGACGGCGGCGATGTACATCTTGCACTGCCCAAGCACCTGCGCTTCGGTCAGGTCGGTGTCATGGTCGGGGCCGAGCTGGAACGTCATGCCCTTGGCAAGTATCCACTCATAGACCACCCGCGCCTCGTCGTCCGAGACGGTCTGCATCTTGGCGTACAAGCCGGACTGGCTCAGGCGCTCTTTGAAGACGCCCGTTCTATGGAGCAGGTCGTCGGGGATGATGGCGTTGAACATGCCCATGCAGCCCTCGTCGAAGATGCCGATGATCGCCTTGTCGCGCCGCAAAGCCTGGGCGAACTGCGTCCCCATCTTGACCGCCTCGGCGGGGGCGGCTTCCTCGTCGTAGGCGTGGACGTGGCCGGTGTTGTGCCGCACCCTCCCGTCCCGCAGCCAGCAGCGCAGGCCGCGCGTAAAGAACCCGTCTTCAAAGTCCTCGCTCCAGAGCGTGCTGTAGGGGACGCCCGCCTTGGTGAGCGAGCCGTTGAGGTTCAGCAGCCCGACCAGCCCCGGCCACGTCCCGCTCCAGTTGGCGAGCGTCAGGATCGGCCCCTTGTGCGTGGTCAGGCCGGGCAGGACGTGGTGGGAATACTGCCAGACGGCCTCGGCGACGACGAGCGGGGCGTCGGGGTCTATCTTGCGGAAGACCTCCATGCCATGTTTCTGGCTGTCAATGAACCCGTGCTTCTTGACCGGGTCATAGGGGTGGCCGCGCTTGACGGAGGCCCCTTCTCTCTGGAAGGCGGCGACGACCTGCTTCTCCATCGCCGCCTGCGCCTCCTGGCACATCTGGTTCGCGGACAGGCGCAGGTCGCCGCTGGCAATGAGCGTGATTTCTTTCATCGGGGAATTCCTTTGCCGGCATGAATGCTTGGCAAAGTATAAGGCACGGGCGGGGGAATGTCAAGAACCCACCCCGCGACAAGCCGGGCGGGTTCATCGCGGCGTCAGCAGGAACGCCCGACGCTTCCCGTCGTGCAGGCCCTCGCCGACGATCTGCCCCCGGTCGTTGATCCCCTGCGCCGACTCAAGCACCCAGCTGGAGCGGGCGGGGATGAGCGCATTCAGGTCCGTCAAGCGGCCTGCGCGGTAGACCCAGGCGCGCTGCGTCTCGTTCTGCCGGAACAGCGAGATCAGCGGCCTCAAGCGGATCGGGTGGTCGTTGACGAAGCGCGACAGCGGCCCCGGCCCGGACCAGGCCGTCCCGACCGCCTCGCCGCGGTCGTTGATGGCTGTGCCGTCGCCGCTCTCCATGCCGGGGAGCGTTCCCAGGACCGTGACCCGGCTGCCGACCCAGAGCGCGGCCCGTGCATACCGGTCGGACAGCATGGCGGTGCCGATGATCTGGCCCCGGCGGTTGACTCCGAGCGCGAGGGTGTCCAGGGAGCCAGGCGGCGCTGCCAGGGCCGTCGTTCTTCGTGTCCGGCTGTCATAGAGGAAGGCCTGCATGCCCGCCCCGATCTGCCGCTCATCGTAGCCGACGACCTGCCCCGCCGCGTTGATGCCAGTGGGGAGGGCACCCAGGAACCCCGGCAGAACGCCGATGTCCACCATTTTGCCGCCGCCGGTGAGGAAGGCGTGATATGTGTTCGGCCCTCTGGTCCCCCATGCTTCAAAGACGACCTGACCCTGGGTGTTGATACCCTGCCCCATGCTCATGGAGTAGCCCGGCGGCGTGCCTAGGTCGCGCATCCTGCCCGCGCCGTAGAGGAACGCATGGAACTGCCGCCCGGATGCGCGGACGTTCCTGGGCGTGGCCACCCACAGGCTGCCCGTCACCTGGCCGCCGTCGCTGATTGCCGGCCCATCGTGGCTGGTGATCAGCCCGGCCGGCCCCAGGTCCGTCATCACGCCGCCGTGCCACAGGAAGATGTGCCGCGCGCCCAGCCTCTGCCCCCCGCTGAGGCCGACGATGTCGCCCCGGTTGTTAATCGCGGACGCCCCGCTGACGGCCGCGCCGGGCAGGACGCCGAGGTCGGTAACGGTGTAGCGCGGCGGGCCAGGCCGGTACAGCCAGACGACGAGGACAAGGGCGAGTGCGGCGAGGAGGCCGAGGGACATGGCGGTGAAGCGGCGCTTGTGGGGCGACATGGGCGGCATCCTATTCCGGGGGAACCGGCATTGGAAATGCCGGCCTACTCTTGAGTGAAAACCCCTCTGGGGTTGAGGAACGCCCTACTCGCGCCCTCTTCCTGCTCGCTTACTTTGGCGTCAGCACAAATCCCCGTTCTTGCCCGTGGTGCAGGCCGTTGCCCACGATCTGGCCCCGGTCGTTGATGCCCCGCGCGCTTTCCAGTATCCAGTCCTCATCCTTCGGGATCAGGCCGTTCAAATCCTGCATCCTGCCGCCTCGGTACACGAAGGCGTGTTCGGAAGAGCGGTCCAGATACCGCCGCCACGGGTTGTCGCCGCCCGCGTGCATCGACAAAAACCCCTTGATGGAATTGGCATCAATGAAGCAGTTGCCCACCGCCTCGCCCCGGCTGTTCAGGTCCTCGCCGATGCTGATGGGGTAGCCCGGCGGTGCCCCCAGGTCGGTCATCCGGTTCCCACGCCAGATGGTGGCATGACAGTAGCCGCCGGGCAGCGAGGCATCGCCGATGACCTCCCCGGCGTCGTTGATACGGCGCACGAAGCCCCGCAGGTAGGGTGGCAGCACGGGCAGAATCCTCATTGTACCCGCTCGGCTGTCGTAGACGAACGGGCCAATCGGGCCGACATGGCGCGTGTTCCAGTGGCATTCGCCGACGATCTGCCCGGCGTTGTTGATGCCCAGCGCGTGCATCTCGGAGCAGCCGGCGGGCAGCCTGATCTGCGTCATCCGGCCCGCGCTGTAGAGGAAGACGCGGCCCTGGGGCGGCCCCGGCTGCATGGGGCCGCTCGTGGCGTTGATGGCGACCTCGCCCCGGCCGTTGATGCCCACGCCGGCACTGTCGTGGAAGCCGGGCAGGGTGCCGAGGTCCCGCATCCTGCCGCCGCTGTAAAGGAAGGCGCGCTTCCCCCCATTTGGCAGGAAAACGACCCCCGTGACGTCCCCCACCGAGTTCATGCCGCCCGCCCCGCTGTAGCTGCCGCCTGGAAGGACGCCGAGGTCTGTCAGCCGGCCGTCCCGGAAGATCACTGCCCGCGTACTCGTCCCGCTCACGGACCCCGCCACCTCGCCCCGGCTGTTGACGGCATCCGCGCCGCTTTCCTTATAGCCCGGCAGGACCCCAAGGTCGGTGACGGTGTAGCGCGGGGCGGGGCGCGGCGAGAGCAGGCCGGACAGGAAGAGCGTCAGGACCACGGCGAGGCCGAGGGCCGCCGCTTGGAGGGGGCGGCGGTATCTGAGTGGGGGCATGAAAAAGCTCCTTCCGTTTGGCCTCATAAGGGCCTAAACGCAAGGAGCGGCGGAAACGGTTCGCTCTATAGTCGGGGAGTTTAGTAGGTGAACGTCGCCAGGCCGACCGAGACACCCGCGCTGCCGACGACGATGAGCGTCTTGTCGCCCCGGTTCAGGCGGCCCTCCTGGGCGGCGAGGCTCATGCCCAGCGGGACCGAGGCCGAGACGCAGTTGCCGTAGCGGGGGTGGACGCTGTAGTAAACGCCCTTGGGGATGTCCAGGTGCTTGACCAGGACCTCGGAGGCCTTCTGGCTGGCCTCGTGGCCGAAGGCGATGTCGTAGTCGCGGTTCTTGAAGTGGCAGTCGGCGTTGTAGACCTCGACGATCTTCTTGACCGTCGTGACCACAAGCTCGCGCGAGAGGGAGAAGAACTGCATGGCCGCGTAGCGCGGGTCGGGGGCGGAGGGCAGGAAGTCACCGAGGTTTTCCAGCGGGATCATGCACAGCTTGTAGTGTTCGCCGAAGTTCTTGAAGTTGAAGTAGAAGTCGTCGTCCGGATTCTCGTCCGTCACGATGGTCGCCGTCGCCGCCTCGCCGATGGTGAACTGGGCGACCCGGTGCTTGAGGTCGTTGGCGTCTTTGATCTCCGAACACCAGAAGGAGCGGACCAGGCTGCTCTCGCAGTTGACGATCATGCCGCACTTGTAGGTCCCCCCCTGGATCAAGGAGCGCGCCACCTGCATGGCCCGCAGCCAGGAGGCGCAGGCGTCCAGGATGTCGAAACAGGTGGCATTCGGCATGTTCAGCTCGGACTGGACGACGTTCGCCATCGCCGGCTCCACCCACCCGCGCCCGACGCCGGTGTAAATGAGGAAGTCCACGTCTTTGGCCGTGATGCCCGCCTGGGCGATGGCCGAGCGGCCCGCCGCCAGCACGAAGTCAATGGCCTTCTCGCCCGTGTTCAGCTTGTAGCGGACCTGTGTCCCCGCCGTGAACAGCGTTTCGCGGACCTGTTTCTCCAGCCTGTCGATCTCCGCCTTGGGGAGACGTCCCTCGCTTTCCCGCCGAAAAGTCTCCAGGATGTCGTCATTGGTGACTTTTTTGGTGGGAACGGCGTGCTGAATCGTGCGGATGTGCATGCGGAAGGCTTTCTTTGCGGCTTGTTAAGTCTTGGGGAATCTTAGGTGGGCCTGGTGTATACCTTAGCATACCACAGGACGGGAAGAAAATGTGCCCGAGGCCGGCGCGGGCGGCCGGGAATTTTCGCGAGGCGTTTTCAGCGGCGGGCCTTCCGCGCCACGAAAACGAGCGTCAGAACCGCCAGTCCCAGGAAGAGGGCGGGGCCGGCGAGGGCGGCGTGGGCGCGGACGCCGGGCAGGGCGAACAGGGCGACCCAGGCCAAAGCCAGCCCGGCGAAGGCCCAGTCGTCCACGAACAGGCCGACGATCTCGGCCAGGGCGCCTCGGAGGAAGTTCATGCCGTTAGCCCCCCTTCCGCCTTTTTCTGCCTCATGCCCCGCGCCAGCGCGACGCCGAGGCCGGCGACCAGGAGCCAGCCCGCCGAAAGGACGAGCGGAGTCCAGGCGTCCCCGAAGGTCCACTCGATCTGCAAACCCTCACCGACCAGCAATGTCCCGAAGGCGGAAACCAGGGTGCCGACGACCAGCTTGAGCGCGTTCTCCGGGATCTGCGATAGTGGACGCCGCGCGGCCAGGCCCAGGAGGATGACCAGGACAGCCGCCGCCGCCGCGCCCGCCGAGGCCGCCGCCAGGTGGTGGGAGGCCGCGCCCATGGAGATGACCAGGAAAATGACTTCGATGCCCTCGATGAAGACGCCGTTAAAGGAGGTCAGCGCCGCGCCGGTGTCGAAGCCCGCCCCCGCGCTGCTCCCGCGCAGGGCGGTCTCCGTCTCGGCATACTCCTTCTCCTCGTTGTGCAGCGCGATGACGCCCGCCGCCCGCAGGATGGCCTTCCGCAGCCAGCGCAGGCCGAACAGCAGCAGCAGTAGGCCGACGATGAGCTGGAACAGGTGCGCGTCCAGGCTCGCCAGGCGCGGCCCGAAGGCCAGCACCAGCACGGCCAGCAGGCCCGCCGCCCCCGCCGCCCCGACGAGGGCGGGCCGCCACCCCCGCACCGCCCCGACGGCCAGCACGATGGTCAGCGCCTCGACGAATTCTACGAGCGAGGCCAGGAAGGCCGCGATGATGGTGGGCCACGGGATTGTCAGCATGGGAGTATTGTACCCGAGCATCAACGGGAAGAACGCCGAGGGGTGATGATGCAGTGACAGTGAGGGATGGAAACCTTCTGCCGGCAAAGGGGGACCTTTGCCGACAGGCAGGGAATGAAAAAGCGATGTTGGCCTTCGGATCGGCTCAAGTCGGCGGCATTTTCTACGGTGCAGGCGGCGTCACAACCTTCAGGTCCATCGGCGGCGTTGCTCCGAAGGAGACACGGGCGGAAGGTGTCCAGCGGCCAACCAAGCCCAGCAGCACCGACGCTGCCGGTGAGTTTTGGAGGGCCTGGGGCAGAGTGGGCGTCAGGGAGGCTGCTCCCGCCAACTGCGCTTCGTTGAGCGCATCGGCAGGAAGACGTCCCCCCAGCAGCGCCGTCCGCCCCGCATCGTCCAAACTCCCGTACAGGTGAACCGTGTGTGAAAAACCTTTCAACAGATCGGTCGCCAGCCCAAAAGGGGCCTGCCGCGTCGCCGCCGTAAAGGGGTTAAATCCGGGGGGCATCGCCTCCCCCAGCGGTAGGGGACGGTGCTTCAACGGCTCAAACAGCCTGGATGCCGAAGCGTCATTCTGGGCCATGAGGTCTTTCTCCTCCGGCTGGAACAGCGTCAGACCGTTGTATATCTGCCAGGGCGTCAGCGTAGAGGACACCTCCGCCGCCCAGTCCCATGTCTGCTTGATTGCCCCTGCCCGCTCCTCCGGCGTCTGCACCACAAGAGGAGTGGCCGCCTGCGCTGCCGCCTCCTGCTGCCGGGACTGGAGCAGCATCGCGAACCAGCGGCGCAGCAAGGGCTGCGGCGCTTCCAGATCGTCGTCCCGATACCAGCGGTTGCTGCGGATCAAGACCAGGCCGTCGGCATTGCGCCTCCAGCTGATGTCACGTTTAGCGGCCATCTCGTCCAGCTCAGTCGCCAGGGGACGGCGCAGCGGCTGCTTTCTTTGCTCCGGGGGCATGGAGTAGCCGCCCTTCGAGTAGTAGTCACAGACATATTCTATGCCGCTGCGCTCTCCCAACCAGTCGGTCTGCGCCGCGCGGCTGACGACGATCAGCGGCATTTCGCCGTTATCGCGCGGCAGCTTAGGCAGCGTGTTGGGCCAGATACGCCCGCGCTGGTAGTCGGCCAGCTGCTTCCAGGCCGGGGGCGCGGCGTCCCCCATGCCGTACACCTGATAAACCTGCATCTGCAAGAAAGGCGGCAGAGAGGTGCCTGTCTGACGCAATTCGGCGATCTGGCGCTTCCAGGAAGGCGGCATGTCAGCCCCGCCGTAGACGACTTGCGCCAGCCCCTTTTGGTCCGCCAGCAGGGGCATCGTGTTCACGGTGGGAGGAATACTTAGGTCTAACGTACTGCTGGAGGGCGGCCCGTTGAAGGGCGTGGCCGCCACCCAAACTCCCCAATTCTGGAACAGGAAGTAGACCTTGCTGGAATCCAGCGCCGTCAGGCCGCTTTGCGCCTGTTGAGCATACTTCTGGAAGGCAGGAGGTGCCCCGGCCAGATGGTTGGTGATGTTGTCCTGCATCGCCGCCTTGAACTTTTCCTGCGTCTCCGGCGGCATCTGTGACAACCAGCCGATTGTGCCGAAGCGCTCCCCAGTGTTACTGAATCTCACATTTTCGATCTCATAAAAGGCGCTGTCGTCCAGGGTAGCGACGATCTGCTCTTTGAGCGCCTGGGGCAGCGTGGTAAAGAAGTCGTGCTGGTTCGCCTCCTCCTCTTCAATGGCATGGTCGGATGGCTCCGGCTCCGGGTCGTTTGCCTGGCGTCGTCGGGCTTTGGTCTGCATGGCCGAAAGCATCGCCTGACGCTGCAAGGCCAGCGCCTTGTCGCGCTCGCCCAGGAATAGCCGCCACCACTCGGCGCGGGCAACGGCGGCTTTGTCCGTCAAGGACAGGTTGTAGCCGTCGTCCGTCTTGGTCCACTTGCCCGGCAGCAGGTCGGACAAGGCTTGCATCAGCACCCGCAGAGGACGCTGGTTCAGGCGGATTTGCAGCTTCAGGTCAGCCGTGTTGTGGGAGGCAGTCAGAAGAATCTTGTCCGAGTTTGTCTTTTCGGCGGCACTGGGCTTGGTGTCTGCGCTTGGCTTGGCATCAGTAGTGGGCTTGGTGTCTGCACTTGGCTTGGCGTCTTTGCTTTTCTCTGTGGCCGGTTTGATGCTGACCTGTTGCAGCACTTCGTCCAGGGGGACACTGATCACGTCTAGAGAGATGAAGCGGTCTAGACGCTTGTCGTCAGCGAGCATCTGTTTCTGGCGGAGGGCTTCTTGGGGACTAAGGCCAAGTGATGCTGCGGAAGCCGGAGGCGAGGCGGCAGGCTTGGGAGCGGCGGATTTCTGGGCGAGGCTGGGGGCGGGCAAAGCGGCCGGCAGGAGAAACAAGGCCGCCGTCAAGCAGCGGCGAACAGCGCTGGGAAGCGACGCATTGTTCATTGGAAACCTCCTGATAGGGGGAAGCAGAACCGGAAGCAAGAAATTACCGCCGCACAAGAAATACCTGTGCGGCGTCACCATGGCCCGACACATCTTGCCTATTGCAAGTTTATAAAAGGGCCGCCCCCGCCAGTAGACACACTCCAGGGTCTATAGTTAGGGCCATAGCCGCTGCAAATGCACCAGCAGTTGTATGTGCCGGAAGGAAGGTAGGTGATGTACCCATAGGCGCTGGAGGTGCCCGGCCCCGCATAGTTGACGTATATGGTTGGCGAATAGCCATTGACGCCATTGTCAGCAAGCTGCTGCGCGTGGAACACTGCTTGATACCATGTGCTGCCAGCAGACTCTACGGTACACTGAACCGTCTCATTGATGCGGCCACTGCCAGGGCCGGCGCTTCCGTAGGAAGTCAAAATAGCCGAAGCGGCGTGCGTGGGAGCGCAGAAGGGGATCGCGGCGATAGCCGCAAGGAGCGGAACAAGGGTCCGCTTGAACAGAGAACACCGAAGTTTCATGTGAACGTCTCCTTTGCATCAGAAATGCATCAGGAGTGGAAACGTCTCCGGTGTCAGGAGTGGAAACGTCTCCGGTGTCAGGAGTGGAGCGGGGTCTCAGCCGCTCCGGGGCAGGAATGTGGCTCTTGCGGCCTGTCTCTCAGGCTGCGCCTGTGCGGGCAATCCTAAGAGTATGTTGAAAAAGTCTTGGTCGTTCAAGTACACTGTAGTTATGGAACGCCGAGCCTATTCTACCGACCTGACCGACGACCAGTGGCAGAAGCTACAAGAGTGCCTGCCCAAAGCCCGCAACGGGCGCACGGGCCGACGCCGCAAGCACCCGCTGCGCGAAGTCGTCAACGGCCTGTTCTACCAACTGCGGACGGGCTGCCCCTGGCGCGATCTGCCCCACGATCTGCCGCCCTGGGCCACGGTCTATGACCAGTTCCGCAGATGGCGCGACGACGGCACCATCGAGTGCCTGCACGACAACCTGCGCGACCAGGCCCGCAAGCAGCAGGGCCGCGAGGCCAGCCCGTCCGCCGCCGTCCTGGACAGCCAGACGGTCAAGGCGGGCGAAAAAGGGGGCCGCCTGGCACCCTCGGCTATGATGCCAACAAGAAGATCAAGGGCCGCAGGCGGCACCTGATGGTGGACACGCAGGGCTTCCTGCTGGCCGTCTCCGTCCAGGCGGGCGATGTGCAGGACCGTGACGGGGCCAAAGAAGTGCTCTCCTACTGCAAGGGCACCTACCCGCGCCTGTCTGTGGTGTGGGCGGACGCCGCCTACGGGGGCGAGTTGGTGGACTGGGTCGCCTCCTGCTACGGCTGGACGCTGGAGATCGTCCTACGGCTGGACGCTGGAGATCGTCCTACGGCTGGACGCTGGAGATCGTCCTACGGCTGGACGCTGGAGATCGTCAGGAAGTCCGAAGACCAAAAGGACGTCAAGGGCTTCGCGGTTCAGCCGCACCGCTGGATCGTGGAGCGCACGTTCGCGTGGCTGTGCAAGTACCGCCGCCTGGTGCGCGACTACGAGTTCCTGACCGAGAGCAGCGAGGCGATGATCCGCCTGGCGATGTGTCACCTGATGGTCCGTAGGCTCAAACCCAAGCCCAGAAAGGCATGACGCAGACTTTCTCAACGTACTCTAAGAATGCCGCTTCGCCTCTGGTCTGCTGAAGCCATTATACAGCAATGTTGCAAAAATACAATAGGGCGCAAAAATTTTTGACGTTTATTTTTCGTGTTGCGCTGTCGGAAGGATAGGAAGCGGCAGGAAGCCTCAGCAAGACAGGGAGGACGATTAATGCCCGCACCGCCCCGACGGCCAGCACGCTGGTCAGGGCCTCCACGAATTCGACGAGGGAGGCCAGGAAGGCCGCGATGATGGTCGGCCATTGCACAGTCAGCATGGGATCATTAGACCTCTTGCGTAAGTCGGGTATCCTGCGTGTATGTTTTACGCCGATGCCCGTTTGTTGAAGCCGCCCGTGTTCAAGCGACTGACCGGCGTCCCGCCGGACACGTTCCAAGCCATGAGGGCGGCCCTCGCTGAGCATCTGCCCACCGGCGGACGCCGGGCCAGGCACTGCCGGGCCAGGCACTGCCGGGCCAGGCACTGCCGGGCCAGGCACTGCCGGGCCAGGCACTGCCGGGCCAGGCACTGCCGGGCCAGGCACTGCCGGGAAGACCGGCTCCTGATGACCTTGATGTACTGGCGCGAGTACCGCACTTACGCCCATATCGCCCACACCTACGGCCTGAGCGAGTCCGCCGTCTGCCGCACCGTCCACGCCGTCGAGAACGCCCTGCTCCGCTCCGGCGCGTTCACCCTGCCCGGCAGGAAAGCCCTGACCCGGAGCGACATCCAGTTCGAGGTCGTCGTCGTGGATGCCACCGAGTGCCCGGTGGAGCGTCCGAAAAAAAGCAGAGACGCTCCTACAGCGGCAAGAAGGAGCGGCACACTCAGAAAGCGCAGGTCGTCGCGGACCCGAGGACCGGGCGCATCCTAGCCACGGCGTTCAGCGCGGGCAGGCTGCACGACTTCAAGCTGTTCCCGCGCAGCCGCGTGGCGCTCCACCGGAAGACCGCGTGCCTGGCAGACAGCGGCTATCTGGGGCTGAAGAAGCGCCACGCCAACAGCCGCCTGCCGGCCAAGAAGAGCAAACTGCACCCGCTGACGCGGGAGCAGAAGCGAGACAACCGGCAACTCTCGCGGGAACGGTTCGTGATCGAGCATATCATCCGCAGCGTCAAGATCTTCCGCATCCTGGCGGAGCGCTACCGTAACCGGCGCAAGCGCTTTGGCCTGCGCTTCAACCTGATTGCCGCCCTCTACAACCTGGGGCGGCCGACCTGAGACTTACGCAGGAGGTCTATTGTACCCCGATGGATGCCACGGGGCTGAACCCCCGTACTTCGGGAGAGCAAATCCCCGCCTGCGCGGGCATGGGAGAGAACGGAATCGGAAAATCTGGAAATCTTCGCCCTTACCCTCGGGGGCTTGCACTTCTAAAGCACGGGGGTTCAGCCCCGTGAAGGCCATTCAGGCGGGGCTGAAGTCGTAGCGGTACTCCGACACGCGCCAGCCGCCTGGCGTCCTTGCCATGACGACCCGGATAGGCCCGCCGCCTCTCTGATAGGCATTGTCACAGGAAAGGCTAACGCGCGTCAAATCTTGGCTGGGGTGATACTCGTCCACGGCGGGCTTTCCGACCGCCCTGCCGTGCTTCTTCTCGATCTCTTCCTCGGCCTTCCGCATGGCGCTGAGAGTGACGGCCTCCTGCTGCGAGGCGTCCAGCAGCGCGTGTGCGCCCGCGTAGTCGTGCCCGTCCAGAGCGGACAAAAAGCGGGTGGCAGTCGCCGCCGCCTCGTCTCTGGCGTGAAACCGCAGTTGTAGAGGGATGGCTGTAGAGGCCATTACTAACACGACCAGCAGGGCCGACCCGGCGATGACCCACCTCCACGGCTTTTTCATGGTGACAGGGGAGGGCTTACGCGGCCTGCCTTTGCATGGCTTCCCGACTCTCGGCAAGGGAGCGCGACATGGCTAGGTGGTCGAAACCGTCCGTGATGCCTGAGTCATCGGGATGTGCCGCCAGCCACTCTTGGAGCATCTGCCTCGTTTGGGTGACCTCCGCCAGCGTCTTCGCTGACAGTATCATGCTGATGAGCCGTTCTCTCCGTTGCTCATCGGTTTCACCTTCCCCGCCACCTGATTGCATGACGACACTATACCAGATGTCGGGATGAGCGTCAACTTCCTTCGGCGTGGGCAAGGGCAGATACGGAAGATCAAGATGGGGAAGGAGGGCGGGGACAAGCCCCGCCCCTACGCGGATGGCCCTCGGAACGTAGGGGTAGGGCTTGTCCCTACCCTCCTTCCCAAGTTTCCTTTCGCGTCCCCTTCTCCCTGCCCCCTAGATCGTCGGCATGACGTTGCCGCCGCAGACGGGGACGTAGACGCCGGTGACGTAACTCGCGAGGTCCGAGGCCAGGAAGGCGACGACGTTTGCGATCTCCTGGTCGGTCCCGCGCCGCCCCAGGGGCACGGATTTGGAGTAGCCCTCGTTTACTTCCGTGCCCGCCGCCCGGTCCCGGTCGCTGATGGTCCAGCCGGGCGCGACCTGGTTGACCGTGATGCCGTGCGCGCCGACCTCCTTGGCGAGCACGCGCAGGACGCCGTCCATGCCGCGCTTGCCGGAGACGTAGGCGGACTGCGAGGCGAAGACCTGCATGGCGCATTCGGTGTTGATGCCGATGACGCGCCCGCCCTTCCCGCCCGCAATCATGCCCGGCACGAAGGCCTGGGCCATCAGGACGTTGTGCAGGACGCAGGACCGGAACTGGCCTTCATAGTCCTCCGGGGCCTGCTCCAGAACCGAGGTCCAGCCGTACTGGATGACGGCATTGTTGACGATGATGTCCGCCGCGCCCAGTCCCGCCGTCACGGCGTCGCGCATCGCCAAAACGGCGTCTTTGTCGGTGACGTCCGCCTGGACGGCGAGGGCGCGGCGGCCCATCGCCTCGATCTCGGCGCAGAGCTGCGCGGCCATGTCCGCGCTCTTCAGATAGTTGACCGCGACGTCCGCGCCGCACTGGGCGAGCGTCCGCGCCATGACGCGGCCGAGCTGGCCGGTCGCCCCGGTCACGACGGCGACGTGACCGGTTAGGTCTAAGGTGAGGGGGGGTGTCATCGGGCGGAGTCCTTTCGTATCGGGAGTGAGCGCAGTGTCACCAGGTCAAGCGGCCCGATGGCGGGGACGAGGACGACGCCGTCATGCATGACGACGGCTCCTGCTGGCGCGTCGTTCACGCCACTGCCGCTGCGTCGGACGGCGAACTTTAACACTTCCACGCGGGCGAGTTCCGGGACGCGCACCGCTACGGCGAACGTCCGGGCGGCGTGGCCGCCGTTGTGGACGGCGAAGTCCTTCTCGTCGCCTACGTCCGTGAAAGTGGAGGCGGTGAAATTAGACAGTCCGATGCCCCAGGTCCCGTCCGGGTTGCGGGCCGCCGCCGCCGTCAGCCTGGGCTTCTTGCCGTAGGTGTAGGTCATGTCGCCGTCCACGTCGCTCCGGCTGGCCCGAAAGACCGCGCCCACGTCGAACGCCTCCGACAACTGCTTGTAGTAGTAATACTTCTGGAATGTGGTGATCACGAACGGCGCGGGCGTATAGGCCAAAATGCGGGTCGCGTTGTCGTGCGGGTCGGGGACTTCGAAGCCGACGAAGTGTATCCAGTCCGTGACCCGGTGGTTCATGTCGCTGAGGAAGCGCGAGGCGAGCGAGGCCGCCCGCAGGCCGTCGCCCGGTGCTTCGGGGCCGTTGTCGCTGGCTTCGGTCATCCAGTACGATTTGCCGGTGCCTTCGACCCGCCGCGCCGCCTCCTCGGTCGCCGCCATGTTGTAGGAGTGCGAGGCGATGCCGGCAAGGCCCGCCCAGGCCGACGGGTCGGCGCGCAGGGCGTCGAGCTGCGCGTACAGCGAGCCGTCGGCGCTGGCGTTCTCGGGCGCGATGATCTTCACCCGCGCCATGCCCTGCGCGTCCAGGTCCGCGCGTAGGCGCTTGACGACGCGGGCGATCTCGGCGGGGGTGAACCGCTCCCGGTCGTTCGGCTCGTTCTGCACGCCGGTGACGTCCGGCACGACGCCGGTTTCGCGCTTCAAGCGCATGAGGAAGTCCGCCAGGAGGTCGGCGTAAGGCTCCGCGTCGGCTTCCTTCAGCGCCATGCCGGTATCGGAACTGCCTTCTTTGCTCTTCTCCGCCATAAACGGTGGCAGGCCGTCGGGGGCCAGCAGGAGGGTGTTTACGCCGTTTCTGCGCGCGTCGGCGATCATCCCCGAGTCCACATAGCAGCCCCGGAACTGCGACAGGTCGTGCGCGCCCGGTGTCGGTGCATACTGGTCCGTGTTGAACCAGAGCCGCAGAGTCTTGAAGTTCAGGCCGCGCCAGAGCCGCCCCGAGAGCGTCTGCCGCTGCGCGGGCGTCAACTTCTGGTACTCATGCCCGAAGTTCAGGCCGCTCGCGCCGAAGCCCGCGAACGTCTGCCGCGCGCCGGGCTGGACGGTGATGGTGACCGGGGTGGGGACGAGCATGGGAGGCGGTGCGGCCTGCGCCCGGACGGCGGCGAGGCAGGCGGCGAGGGCGAGCGGGCAGAAGCGGCGGCATGAGAGAGCGGGTCGCATGGCGGGATTGTACCCGAAGCGCGGCGTGGTGGGTTCCGTGTTTCGGAAACCAGCCGTTCGGATAAAGTAAAGAGAACGCCACTTGTGCCTCACGCCAAAGGAGCGTCACCCTTCCAATGCAAATACGAACGACTCTTACCCTCCTCGCCGCCACCGCCGCCCTCTCCATCGCCGGGACTGGCGCGCGGGCGGCAGGCCCCATCCGCGTGGTCCTCAACGGGACGCCGCTGGCCTTCGCGCATACGCCGGCGATGCAGATCAAAGGCTCGACCCTGGTGCCAATGCGCGACATCTTCGAGGCCCTGGGCGCGACCGTCAAGTTCGACAAGGCTTCGCAGACCGTCTACGGCCAGAAGGGCGCGACGGCGATCATCCTGCCGCTGGGGGCTTTGACGGCGACCGTCAACGGCCAGCCGCAGACACTGCCGGAGCCTGCCCAGCTTGTCGCCGGGACGACGCTGGTTCCCCTGCGCTTCATCTCGGAGTCGCTCGGCGCGTCGGTCGGCTGGGACCCGTCCACCAGCACGGTGACGATCCAGACGATTGACCCGCACCTCGCCACCCTGCCCGCGCCGTCCCAGGCGGGCGTCGTGACAGGGCAGGTGACGGGCATCTACACGAACACGACGCCCAGCCAGCTTACCTTGCGGGTCGGCGGCAAAAACACAGTCGTACCGCTGGCCCCCAGCACGATCATCCTGCGTTCCACGACGGACCGGCCCGCCGTCGAGTCCCCCCTGAGCGCGATCAAGGCGGGCGACCAGGTGACGGTGCAGCGCGGCGACGACGGCGTGGCGACCATCGTGACGGCGACGTTCGGCGAGGTGGGGGGGACGATCGTCAGCATCGGCAAGCTCGCGAGCGGCAGTGCGGCCATCACCCTGGACAGCGGGCGCGTCGTGGAACTGACCCCGGACGCGCCCGTCACGTTCGACGGCCTGCCGGTCGCCTTGGGCGACCTGAAGCGGGCGGAGAAGGTCGTCATCCGCACCAACCCCCAGAACAGCCTGGGCTACGGCGTGGCCGTGGCGACCGACCCGACGCCCAACCCGACGCCGCCCGGCGAACCCCCCGCCCCGGCGAACCCGTTCCCCCTGGCGGCACCCTCGGTCGAGGTGACCTCGTTCACGACGGACGCTTCCCGGCCCCTACGGGCGGGTGGGACGCTGACGGCGACCCTGGCCGGGACTCCGGGCGGCAAGGCGACCTTCTCGATCCCCGGCGTGGCCGAGGACATCCCCATGCGCGAAACCTCGCCCGGCGTCTACTCGGGGAGCTACACGGTCACGCGGGGCACGAATGCCCCCCGCGCCTCGGTCCTGGGCAAGCTGGTGGCGCGGGGCGTGACGAGCGCGCTGATCCAGGCGCCGGGGACCGTGACGCTGGCCACCCAGCCGCCCCGAGTCACCGACTTCGGGCCGGCCCGTGATGCCACCGTCGAAAGCGACCACCCGCTGATCTACGCCACCTTCTCGCACCCCGCCGGCGCTGAGGTGGACACCGGCGCGACCAGCATCCTCCTGGACGGTCGGAACGTGACCGGCGAGGCCGCCGTGACGGCCTCGCTGTTCACCTTCCGGCCCGCCGCCGCACTGGCGGGCGGCGGGCATACCGTTTCGGTCACGGTGGCCGACCGGGCGGGCAACGTCGCCACCCAGAGCTGGGGCTTCAAAGTCTCCACCAGCCGCGTCATCCAGTCGTTCACCACCAACGAGCCGTCGGGCCGCGCCATCGGGGCGGGTGCGACCATCGTGTTCACCTTGCGGGCTTTGCCGGGCGGCAAGGCGACCGCCACCGTGGGCGGCCTGGCGAAGACGATCCCGCTGGGCGAAACCGATCCGGGCGTCTACGTCGGCGAGTACACCATCAAGGCCGGGGACAGCGTCTCGAACTCGCCCGTGACGGCGCGCTACGAGGCGCGGGACGGCACCGTCGTAAATGCAAGCCTCGCGACCGGCCTGACGGTCACGGCGGGTCCGCCGCCCGCGCCGCGAATCCTCAGCCCGATAGACGCGGAGTATGTGGACGCGAACCTGCCGCTGACCGTCCGGGGCCGCGCCGCGCCGGGCAGCACGGTCCGCCTGGTCGTGTCCTATGAGAGCAAGGTGCTGGGCGGCATCCTGCCGGTGAGCGGCCAGAGCGCCACCAAGGACGTGACCGCGAACAAGGGTGGGGAGTGGACGGCGGAGGCCCTGTCGCTCCGAGTCCGCAGCCTGCTGTTTGGGGGCACGCGCGACACGGTCTTCACCATCACCGCCACCGAGCTGGATGCGGCCGGCAACCCCGTCTCGGAGAGCGCCAAGGTCACGGTCCGGCCCGGTTAAGGATTCCCCATGAACGCACTACTGATGCGCCTGAAGCGCATCTTCCTGATCAAGTTCGTCTTCGACGTTTTCGAGCGATTCGGTAAGGACAACGGCGGCCTGCTAGCCGCCGGCCTGTCCTTCTTCCTGGTTCTCGCCTTCGTGCCCCTGCTGCTGGTCGGCCTGTGGGCCTTGGGGCTGGTCTATGCGGACAAGCCCAACGAGGCGGTGGCGCAGATCCAGCACTTGCTGTCCACCCAGATATTGCCGGGAGCGGCGGGCGACGAGGTGAAGCACCTGATGGAGCGGGCGAACATCGCCGACGCTCAGGGGAATGCCGGCCCCACTCTCCTGCACATCCTCCAGGGCCACGGGGTTGCGGGCATCGTTGGCTTGCTTGGCATCGTCTGGGCGGCGATCCAGATCTTCATCAACGGCTCGACGGCGATGAACGCGGCCTGGCAGACGCAGGAGAAGCGCAACTGGTTCGCCCTGCGCGGGGTCGCGCTGGCCCTGCTGGTGGGGGTCGGCGTCCTGCTGGTGCTGTCCCTGGTCGTGACCGCCTTCTCCACCTACGTCTCCGACAGCCCCTTCGCGCACGACGTCCCATTCGCGGGGGCCATCGAGGCCGGTGCGCTCGAACTCGGCGCGGTCATCGTCAGCGGCCTGATGTACGCCGTCACCTACAAGTTCCTGCCGTCGCCCTCGGCCAAGGTCTCATGGCGCTCCGCCCTCGTCGGTGGTGCGGTGGCCGCCATCGCTTTTGAGGTGGTCAAGAAGGGCCTGTCCGTCTACCTGCTCAAGCCGAACAAGTCTTTGTACGGCGAGCTGGGCAACCTCATCGCCTTCGTCCTGTGGGTCTACTACTCGATGATGATCCTGCTGCTTGGGGCGGAGGTTTCGGCGGTCTACGCGGATGACGTCGAGGGGAGCGCCGCCACGCGGCTGAAGCGGGTGTCCCGCGCCACCGCCGTCGCCATCCCCGATGCCCCCTCCAACTCGCCCCTGGCGCGGGCGAAGGAGAAGAACCGCGCGCAGCGGGTGCGGAAGACGGGGCAGAAGGACGGCGAGCAGGCACGGCGGTGAACCCACCCCGCTGCAAGCAGCGACCCTCCCGGAGCGGGAGGGTGGACTGGGAAGGTTGTTGAGAGGTTTAGCGGGATGATTGGGTGGCTGGGCGGTTAAAGAGGCCGCGTCAAGAAGACAAAACCCGACGACCACCCTCCCGCCCTTCCCGCTCCGGGAGGGGCAGCGACTTGTCGCGGGGTGGGTTCAGAAAAGCCCCCACCGCTTCTTCTTCGGGCCATCCTGGCTGGCGTCCGACCCGCCCGGCTCCGGCCCCATCTTCGCCAACTCCTGCGCGGCATATAGCCCCGGCTCCCCCGCCGCGTCCAGCGCCACCGCCCTCTGGAATTCCGCCCGCGCCTCTTCCGTCCGCCCGTCCGCGAGGTAGCAGCCGCCCAGCACCGACCGGCGCAGGGCGTCGTCCGGCTGGAGGGCCAGCGCGCGCTCGTAAAGCGGAATGGCCTGGTCCAAGCGCCCGAACATGGCGTGGAGGCGGCCCAGGCTGACGACCGCCTTGTGGTAGTCCGGGGCTTTTTGCAGGGCGATCTCGTTCAGCCGGATCGCCTCGTTCCAGTTCTCCTCCTGCTCGTAAGTCCCCGCCATATTGACGTAGAGGGCGGGGTTGTCCGGCGCATAGTCCTGCGCCTTCTCCCAGAAGTTGCGGGCGGTCTTGGGGTCCCCGAGGTAGATGGAGGCCAGGCCCAGTTCAAAGTAAACGTCGCCCAGGTCCGCGGGGTCAGTGGTGACGGATGCCGCGCGGGATAGGCGCTTGCGCGTCATCGCGTAGTCGGTCTGCGTCTTGTAGAGCATGGCGCTGTTGTAGAGCGCGAGGAAAAAGTCGGGGTCCTGCCCGATGGCCTGCTCGTAATAGCCGAGTTTCGTCTCCGGCGTCCGCGCCAGCCGCTTGCCCTTCAGGAAGGCCACATAGGCGGGCCAGGAGGCCGTCGGCTGCAAGACGTCCGTCGTGAAGCCCCAGGGTACGTTCGCGCCCAATGTGTCCAGCAGCGCCACGCCCAGCCGGTATTGCAGGGCAATCCACAGGTCATAATCTAAGGCCAGCACTTCCGGCCTGGCGTTCGGGTCGAAGGCCGACAGGGTCAGGCTGTCCGGCGCGAAGAACTCGCCGGTCGCGGGCAGGAAGACGCGCAGCGAGACGGTGATCCGGGCCAAGGCCCCCGTTTCGGGGTGTCGCTCGCAGGAGAGCATCCCGTCCACCAGCGCGTCACACTGCGCTTTTGCGGCCAGCGCGAAGACCTCGCCCTCGGTCAGCGGCGGGGAGGGCCGGTCTTTCTTGTCCGTTCCCCCCAAGGCGTCGTGGACATCGGCATAGGCAAAGCCGCCCGCCGCCTCGACAGCGGTTTCGAGCGCGAACAGGATGCCGTGTTCGAAGAGCAGGATGTCGTCGCCGAACATGTCCGCGCCCAGCGGCGCGAAGACGAGTTTCTGCTGGGCTGACTGAGACGGCGGCGTGTCGGGTTGCTGCAAATTCATGGTATCATTGTACCCGACGCTCTGCCAGGCCTGGGACTGGAAACGCGGACAGCAGGAGCGAAGACAGGTGCCGCCATGATCTCCGACATCATCCTGATCGGCCCGATCGGCGCGGGCAAGAGTACCCTAGCCGCCCTGCTGGCCGGACGGCTGGGCGTGCCGCGCTGTTGCATGGACGAGGAGCGCTGGCCCTATATGCAGGAGGTGGGGTATGACCCAGCTGTCGCGGACGGGATCAGGAAGCGGGACCGGCACTGGGGGAACGTGTTCGCCTACTGGAAACAGTTCGAGGCGCACATGGTCGAGCGGCTGCTGGAGGAACACCGGGGCTGCGTCATTGACTTCGGGGCGAGCCAGTCTGTCTACGAGGACGAGGCCGACTTCGTCCGCGTCCAGGCGGCGCTGGCTGACTACGCGAATGTCGTACTCGTCCTGCCCTCCCAGGACCCCGCCGAGTCGCTGCGCGTCCTGAAAGAGCGGGTTTGGGACGGTGTGGCGGGCGGCTTCGACTTTCAGGAGCACTTCGTCAACCACCCGTCCAACCGTCGTTTGGCGACGCTGACCGTCTACACCGAGGGCAAGACGCCCGCCGAGACGTGCGACGAAATCTTGCGCCGCCTGCCGCTTCCGTTCGGCACCGAGGAAACAATCCCATGACCATCCCCATCGAGTTTGACGACCGCTTGACCGAGCTGGCGGGCGGCGCGGGCGGCCTCTCCGTCAGCGCGACGAGCGTTCACGGCGCGCTCATCCAGGTCGCCAAGGCGCACCCCAAGTTCCGGATGTTCAACTGCGACGGCGAGCTGCGCTCCATCCTGCGCGTCCACCGCAACGGGACCCCGGCCGCCATCGGCGATGCGCTGGCCGAGGGCGATGCGCTGCGGCTGTCGCTGGGATGAACGAGTTTGGGACAGACGAAGGCAGGGTTTGGCCCCCGCCGCCGGCGCGGGAAGAGCCGGGGACCTGGGAAGAGCCGACCGCGCCGCGTCTCACCGACCGCGCCCTCGGGCGGGCGGCACTCGGGCTGTCCGGCCTCGGGTCACTCTGCGCGCTGGCCTGCGCGCTGTCCGGCATGATCGACCCGCGCGGCCACTGGTTCAGCCTGTGGGAAACGCTCCAGTCCGGTGCCGTGGATGGCGCCTTCGCCGGCCTCTTCACCGGCTTTTTCGGCTGGAACTCGTGGGAGGGGAAGGTCGGCGTGTGGCTCGCCGTCGCCAGCCCGCTCTGGGTGGTGGCGGCTCTCCTGGTGGCTGCGGCCCACAGGCATTGACGGCTCCCTGGCGAGAAGCGCCACCGGCACTGGAAGTGCCGGCCTACTCTTGACCGGTCCCGACTCTACGCCGCTAGGCGCAGGGCCGGGTCCTTCTCTTCGTCCCCAGCCTCAGAATTCTTCCCGCCCTCCGCTTCCTCTCGCAGCGTTCGCGCCAAGGCATCCACGACGGCGGCGTCGAATTGGGTGCCGGCGCACCGGTGCATCTCCTCCAATGCCTGGGCGATGGGTCTCCCCCGGCGGTAGGGGCGGTCGGTGGTCATCGCTCCGTAGGCGTCCGCGACGGCCACGATGCGGGCGGCCAGGGGAATCGCCTCGCCGGCCAGGCCGTCCGGGTAGCCGCCGCCGTCCCATCGCTCGTGGTGGGCGCGGACGGACGGCGCGATGACGCGCAGGGAGGGCATCCGGCTGACCACGTCCGCGCCGACGACCGGGTGCCGGCGCATCAGCACCCACTCTTCCTCGGTCAGACGGCCCGGCTTTTGCAGCACGGCGTCGGGGACCGCCACCTTGCCCACATCGTGGAGCTGCCCGACCAGGCCGACGATCCGCGCCTCCTGCGTGTCCATGCCCAGGGCCAGGGCCAGGCGGATCGAGAGGGCGGCCACCTCGTCCGTGTGCCGGCCCGTGTAGTTGTCGCGGGCCGCCACCAGGGCGGCCAGGCCCGCCACCTCGCCGCGCAGGGCGTTCTCCTCGCGCGAGCCGACCTGGTCGCCCGCGCCCAGGGCCGACACGGCGGGGTCGGTGATGGAGCGCGCCTGGTTGCGCCCCAGGCGCTTGGCGGCGTACATCGCCCGGTCCGCAGCCTCCACCATCTCGGAGCGGTCCTCGGCGTCGTCGGGGAAAACGGCCACCCCCAGGGAGCAGGTCAGCCGGCCTCCCCCGCCCGCCCGGAAGCCGTAGGAGGCGACGGCGGTCCGCACGGTTTCGGCCAGGGCCAAAGCCGATGCGCGGTCCGTCTCCGGCAGCAGGGCGACGAACTCCTCGCCGCCCCAGCGCCCCACGGTGTCCATCCCGCGCAGGCAGCCCGACACGACCGCCCCGAACTCGGCCAGCGCGGCGTCCCCGGCGACATGGCCGCAGCCGTCGTTGAGCGCCTTGAAGTGGTCAATGTCCAGGAACAGCAGCGCGCAGGGGCGGCCGAAGCGGGCGGACCGCTCCAGCTCACGGTCCACGGCGCTGACGACCGCCCGGTGGTTGGGCAGGCCGGTGATCGGGTCGGCGGTCGCCAGGGCGGCCAGCTTGTCCGCCGCGCCGGCGATCTGGCGCGTCTCCCGGTAGAGGACCACGCCGACGCCCCCCGCGATGACGAAGCCGAGGAGCAGGAGCGTAAAGATCATGCGCGTCTGGCCCTCGTTCAGCCGCGTCTGGAAGCCCCTGAAGTCGGCGGCGTCCGTGTCGGCGACGATCACCCAGTCCCAGGGGGCGTAGTAGGCCGCCTGCGCGACCCGCGCGGAGGAAGGCCCGCCGGGCCGCCCCAGGCGGTAGCGGACCGTCGCCGACCCGCCGGGCACTGCTCCACGCGCCGCCGCCACGATCCGCTGGACGTACAGGCCGCCGTTGGCGTCCTGTTCGTCCCACAAGTCCTGCCCGTCCAGACCGCCGCCGGGCGAGATGCGGCAGCGCCCGCGCTCCGCCCCCTCACCGCCGAGGATGGTGATCGCCCCGGTCTTGCCGACGCGCGTGTGCTGGATGGCTCGGCGCAGGGCCGGGGCGCTCTCCTGCCGCCGCCCGGTGAAAAGCGCTCCGATTACCCGGCCGCCTTCGCCCAGGAGCGGCTGATAGTCGGAGACGTACCAGGCGTTGACGACGTAAGCGTTACCGTGGTAGGTGCGGCCCGCCAGCACGGTCGCCGCGACCGGGTTCGGCCGGCCGTCGGGGTTGACGGCGGGGATGAAGGTGCCGATCGCGCGCCGGCCCGCCCGCGTGCGGACGTTCGTGCCGACGCGCAGCAGGTCCCCGCGCGCGTCCATCCGCTGGAAGATCGTGACCGTCGCCCCGCCCATCGCGCTGACCTCGTCCACGATGGGCGTCGCCCGAGTGAACGTGGCGTTCTGCCCGAGCCAGGTCTTGCCGATCAGCATCTTCGGCAGGACGACGCCCCGCTTCGCCTGCGTGAACTGGTTGGTCGCCGTCCATGACACGCGCGCGGGCGCGAGGCGCACCGCCCCGTGCTGCGCCAGGACGTGCCGGGCCGTGCGGAGGTCGTCGTCCACCTGGCGGCTGATGGACTGGTCCTGGGACTGGATCAGGTCGTAGGTGCCGCGCGTGGTCTGGGTCAGGTCTGCCGAAACCAGGCGGTCCACTTCCTCCCGCGCCCGCGCGTGGAAGACGTTGGTCTGCCAGACGCCCACGGCGGTCAGGGCGGCGGTCGTCAGGAGGGTGCTGCCGAAGCCCATCAGCATCAGACGGGTTCGGATCAGCATGACGGCTTCCGGGTCATAAAGGGACGGGCACGGGTGGGACGGGTGGGGGCGGGCATCGGCGTAGCACTTTCTTTAGCCGGACGACTCTCCTTCTGAGTATCGGCCTTTCCACCGGTCATCTTCAGGGCCTATGGAACTGCTCCTGTAAGCGTATGACAAGAGGAGGACGCCGACACCCGATTATTCCACACCAGGCCAGCAATTCCATGGGCGGGGACGCTTGATCGCTCCGCTCAATCTTTCCCCCCGCTCTGCTGCAAGATCTTCGCGATCAGCCCCGTCCACCCCGTCTGGTGGGTGGCCCCCAGGCCCGCGCCGGTGTCGCCGTGGAAGTATTCGTAGAACAGGATCAAGTCGCGCCAGTGCGGGTCGTCCGCGAAGACGTCCGCCCCGCCGTGGGCCGGGCGGTGTCCGGACTCGCCGGGCACGAACAGCCGCCCGAGCCGGGCGGACAGGTCGGCGGCCACCTCCCACAAGGTCATCCAGACCCCGCTGCCGGTCGGGCACTCCACCTTGTAGTCGTCGCCCAAATAGTGGTGGAACTTCTGGAGCGATTCGATGAGCAGATAGTTGACCGGGAACCAGACCGGGCCGCGCCAGTTGGAGTTGCCGCCGAAGACCTCCGTCTGCGACTCGGCCGGCTCGTACCCCACCGTGTAGTCGCGGCCCTCGACGGACAGCACATAGGGATGGTCCCGGTGCCGGGCGGACAGGGCGCGGATGCCGTAGGGGGACAGGAACTCGGCCTCGTCCAGCATGATCCGCAGGACGCGGCGCAGGCGGTCGGGGCTGACGATCGCCAGCAGGCGGCGCTGGCCCTTGCCCGGCACAGTCATGGAGGGCAGGTCGGCGGTCAGGTCAGGGCGGTAGTCCACGAACCAGTCCAGACGCCGCGTGAAGTGGGCCAGCTTGTTCAGGATCTTCGGCTCCAAAGTCTCCACGGCGAACAGGGGGATCAGTCCGACCATCGAGCGGACCTTTAAAGGCTCCGAGGTGCCGTCGGGCCGCTGCAAGACGTCGTAGTAGAAGCCGTCTTCCTCGTCCCAGAGGTGCGTCCCGCCGTACCCCGTGCTTTGCCCGGTATCGTTCATGGCGTAGGCGATGCGGACGAAATGCTCGAAGAACTTGGAGGCGACGTCCTCATAGGCCGGGTTGTCGCGGGCTAACTCTAAGGCGATGGTCATCAGGTTCAGGCAGTACATCCCCATCCAGCTCGTCCCGTCTGCCTGCTGGATGTGGCCGCCGGTCGGCAGCGGCGCGCTGCGGTCAAAGACGCCGATGTTGTCCAGGCCCAGGAAGCCGCCCTGGAAGACGTTCCGCCCCTCGGCGTCCTTGCGGTTGACCCACCAGGTGAAGTTCATCAGCAGCTTGTGGAAGACGCGCTCCAGAAACGCCCGGTCCGGCCCGGCCCGCTTTTTCTCGATCTTGTAGACCCGCCAGGCCGCCCAGGCGTGGACGGGCGGGTTGACGTCGCTGAACTCCCACTCGTAGGCCGGGAGCTGTCCGTTCGGGTGCATGTACCACTCGCGCAGCATCAGGACGAGCTGGTCTTTGGCGAAGTCCGAGTCAACCAGCGCGAGCGGCAGGCAGTGGAAGGCGAGGTCCCAGGCCGCATACCAGGGGTACTCCCATTTGTCCGGCATGGAAAGCACATCCGCGTTGAACAGGTGCGCCCACTCGCCGTTGCGCCCCTGCCTCCGGTCGGGAGGCGGCGGCTGGGCTGGGTCGCCGGTCAGCCACTGCTCCTGGACGTAGTGGTAGAACTGCTTGGACCAGAGCAGGCCCGCGAACGCCTGCCGCATGACGGCCTTGTCGTCGGCGGAAAGATGGGCGGGAATGATTGGGGCGTAGAACTCGTCCGCCTCGGCCCGGCGCTTGGCGAGGACGGCGTCGAAGTCGGCGAAGGCGACGGCGTTCAGCGGCAGGGGTTCCGAATCGGAGAGCCGCAGGCGGACCGTGGCCGTCTCGCCGGGACCCAGGACGAAGGCGTAGTGGGCGGCCACTTTGGTGCCGTCCTCCTCGGGATTGACCGCCTCGCGGCGTCCCCGCACGACGCACTCGCCGATGCCGTCTTTCACATGGGGCGTGGGGTTCGGGCTGCCGTAGAGCCGCTCGGCATTCGTCTCGTTCTCGGTGAACAGGAGGGGCGGCAGGCCCTCGCAGGTCAGCCAGCGCGGCCCGTAGTAGGGGTGGACGGCCTCCACCTGGGCGGCATAGTGCCCGTCCGCGACCCAATCTGCCGGGTCGGCCAGGGGGTCCGTCTGCATCCGCTGGCGGGTGGCGCGGGCCAGCCGGGGGCGCGGGCTCTCGTACCCCCAGGCCCAGGTGTTGCGGAACCAGAGCGTCGGCAGGATGTGCAGCGGGGCCGCCTCGGGCCCACGGTTGACGGCGGTGATCTGGATGCAGACGTCGTCCTGCCCGGCCTTGGCGTACTCGACGAACACGTCGAAGTACCGCCCTCCGTCGAAGACGCCGGTGTCCAGGATCTCGAACTCGCCCGCCGCCCGCCCGCGCTCCTTGTTCTCCCGGACGAGCTGCTCATAGGGGAAGGCCGCCTGCGGGTACTTGTACAGGAACTTCATGTAGGAGTGCGTCGGGGTGCTGTCCAGGTAGAAATACTGCTCCTTGACGTCCTCGCCGTGGTTGCCCTCGGACCCGGACAGCCCGAACAGCCGCTCCTTCAGGATCGCGTCCTGGCCGTTCCACAGGGCGAGGGCGAAGCAGACCAGTTGGTGCCGGTCGGAGATTCCGGCCAGCCCGTCCTCGTCCCATCGGTAGGCCTTGGACCGGGCGGCGTCGTGGGGCAGATAGTCCCAGGCGGACCCGTCCGGCGAGTAGTCCTCGCGGACGGTCCCCCACGACCTCTCGCTGAGGTAGGGACCCCACCGCTTCCAGTGGGCCGTCCGCCGGCGCGACTCGTCCAGCCGCTTCTGCTCCTCCGTCCTCTCCTCGGCCCTCTTGTCTTCGCCCTTTTTTTCTTCCGCCAAGCGCCCGCCGCCTTTCCGCTCCCGCCAACCCCCCGCAGGCACGTCCTCGTCCGCGCGGCACACTAGGAAGAGTATAGCACAGGGGACGGCGTTGTGGGTGGGGAAGGGCACCCGCACTGGAAGGCAGACGGCAGAACAAAGGCAGACGGCAGAACGGCCCGCCGCCTCTCACGATAGAGGCAGCGGGCCGATGTTCCGCCCCCGGACGTGCGCCGGGGCGGTGCCCGTGTGCGGCTCAGACGGCGCGCTTTGCCTTGCGGGCGCGCAGCAGCAGGCCGAGCAGGCCGACGCCGCCCAGGCCCATGCTGGCGACGGAGGACGGCTCGGGCACGGCGGCGGGGGCGGCCGGGACGCCGTTGAACCGGAGGGTGCCGGGTGCGCCGTTGGACTCCGAATACTGGACCTCGTAGCTGTAGGTGCCCGCCCCCAGGTTCAGGGTCTTGGGTCCGTTCCCCGACGAGAGGACGGTCGGGCCTTGGACGCTGATCAGGGGCGTGTTGCTGTAGCCGGGGCCGGTCAGGAAGGAGTAGCTGCCGTCGTCCGAGGCCTGCGTGAACGTGTAACTCCCCGCCTTGTTGAGCGTGAAGCCCCCCTTGATTTCCAGGCTGAAGGCGTTGCCCGAAAAGTTCGTGCCCGAGTTGAAGTCGGCGATCGTGTCCTGCGTCGTTTTGAAGAAGCCGTCCGCTTCGGTGAACGTGGCGAGGGCCTTGCCGGTGAAGGTGATGCTGGAGCCGGTGTCGGTTCCAGGGCCGTACTTGGTGATGGTCATCTGGGCGGAGGCGGCACCGGCCAGCAGCGCCATCCCTGTCGCGGCGGCGAGGCCGGTCAGGGATTTGAGAGTCAGGGTCATGGTTGTCTTCTTTCTGTCTGTAAAGATTGCGGGTCGCACAACAAAGTAATGCAACATCCGTGCCAGACGGGCGTCGGGCCATCAGCATAATTACTTGTTTTATGAATATATTTAGGCCGACACCGGGAAGCCGAAGAGGGAGGAATGCACGCACATCGCGCCGAACAAGCCCCGCAGCGCCCGCCCGTCACAGGAAAGAGTCACAGGAGACACCCACGCCATGACCTTGCAGCCGGACCCGACGCCGGGGGACACGTCCTGGTTCACCCAGGCCCGCTTCGGGCTTTTCATCCACTGGGGGCTGTACGCCCTGCCCGCCCGCCACGAGTGGGTCAAGAACCGGGAGAAGGTCTCGGACGCCGACTACGAGAAGTATTTCAAGCACTTCGACCCCGACCTGTATGACCCGGCCGTGTGGGCGGACGCAGCGGCGAACGCGGGCATGGGGTACTTCGTGGTCACCACCAAGCACCACGAGGGCTTCTGCCTGTGGGACTCGGCCCTCACCGACTACAAGGCCACGAACACCCCTTACGGTAGGGACCTCCTGCACCCGATGGTGGATGCGTTCAGGGCGAAGGGGCTGCGCGTCGGCTTTTACCACTCGCTGCTTGACTGGCACCACCCCGACTACCCTATAGACGACCTGCACCCGATGCGCGACGACGCCCCCTCCCGCGCCTCAAACGCGGGCCGTGACCTGGCCCGCTATGTGGACTATCTGCACGGGCAGTCGCGCGAGCTGCTGACGCAGTTCGGCAAAGTGGATATCCTGTGGTATGATTTCTCCTACGGAGGCATGGGGAAGGAGCAGTGGCGGAGCGAGGAGCTGATCGCGGAGATACGGCGGATGCAGCCGGACGTCGTCCTGAACGACCGCCTGCAAGTGGGCTGGGACATCAAGACCCCCGAGCAGTACCAGCCGCGCGAATGGGTGCGGGTGGACGACAAGCCGGTGGTCTGGGAGGCCTGCCAGACCTTCAGCGGGTCCTGGGGCTATGCGCGCGATGAGGAGTCGTGGAAGAGCGTGGACACCCTCGTCCAGATGCTCATTGACAGCGTTTCCAAGGGCGGAAACCTGCTCCTGAACGTCGGCCCGACGGGCCGGGGCGAGTTCGACGCCCGCGCCCTGGACCGGCTGGCGGGCATGGGCGAGTGGATGAAGCGCCATTCCCGGTCCATCAAGGGCTGCACGCAGGCCCCGGACGAGTTCAAGACGCCCCAGGACTGCCGCCTGACCTACAACCCGCAGACGAACCGCCTGTACGTCCACCTGTTCGCCTGGCCCTTCGGCGAAATCCAGGTAGAAGGTCTGGCGGGCCGGGTCGCCTACGCCCAGCTATTAAACGACGCCTCCGAAATCCTGATGGGCCAGGACGAGTGGGGGGCGGGCCAGCCCGGCGGCGGGGCGGGGGCGGGCGCGCTGGTCCTGCGCCTGCCGGTCAAGAAGCCGCCCGTGACGGTGCCGGTGATCGAGCTGTTCCTGAAGTGAATGTCGCCGCCGCCCTTGCTTCCGCCATTCCCGCCCTTGCCGCGGCGGGCGTAGACACACCGCGCCTGGACGCGCAGTTGCTGCTGGCCTGGACACTCAAGGCCAGCCGTGAGGACCTGGCACGGGACCCGGACCGCCTGCTGACGGGCCGCGAGCGGGTGATCTACGAAAAGGCCGTCTCCCTGCGAACGCTGCGCCGGCCCCTGCCGTATATCACCGGGGAGGCCTGGTTTTACGGGCGTCCCTTCAAGATCAACCGGGCCGTCCTGATCCCGCGCCCGGAGACGGAAGACCTGGCGCTCGCGGCGCTGGAAATCTGCCGGAACGAACCCGCGCCCTTATTAGCAGACATCGGCACCGGCAGCGGGTGCTTGGCCGTGACTTTGGCCCTGGAACACCCCGGCGCGTCGGGCTGGGCCACCGACCTGTCCGCCGACGCCCTGAAGCTGGCCCGCAAGAACGTCGCCCGCTATGACCTGCAAGGGCGCGTGACCCTGCTCCACGGCGACCTGCTCGGCCCGTTGCCAACGGGCCTGCGCTTTGATGTCATCGTCAGCAACCCGCCGTATGTGCTTGAAGCCGACCTGCCGGGCCTCCAGCCCGAGGTGCGGGACTACGAGCCGGTCGTCGCCCTCTCCGGCGAGCCGGGCGCGGCGGGGTCGGACGGGACCGCCCTGCACCGCCGCCTGCTGGCCGAGGCTCCGCCGCATCTGAAACCGGGGGGCCGGCTCCTGATGGAAGTAGGGCAGGGGCAGTTCGAATCGGTGGCGCAGGCCGCCCGTGATTCTGGGTATGAAGACGTGATGATCCGAAAAGACATGGCGGGCATCGGGCGGATCGTGGGGGGGCGGTGGCCCCTCGCCCTCGTCGCCGCCATGCTCGCCGCCGGATGCTCGGGCTTGTTGGCCGGATGCTCGGCCCGAGACCCCGTCACCGAGACGCCGGTCTATCACATCGGCACGCCCACCAACCGGTCGTCGGTCAACTCCTGGGAGCTGGACACCGCCCCGCTCAACACCCAGCCGGGCGTCTACGGCGGCAAGCCCGTTCACCTGAAGGCCATCGCCTCCCAGCGCCGCTTTGAAGTGGATGACCCGGCTGCCAAAGCCGTCCTGAGCGCCCTGAGCGCGGACGGCTCGGTCCCGACACAGTACCTCTCGGCCAGCGGCGAGGGCGGCGTGGTGATCCTCATCGGCAGCGTCCCCGACGCGGGGCGCAAGGCGCGCGCCGAGCAGATCGCCCGCGCCGTGCCCGGCGTGAAGCGGCTGGACAGCCGGCTGATGGTGGTGCCATAAGACTATGACCGAACTCCTCCAAATCAACCCCGCCGACCCCGATCCGGCCATCCTGGCCCACGCCGGGGACGTCCTGCGAATGGGCGGGCTGGTCGCCTATCCGACCGAAACCGTCTACGGCCTGGCCGCAAGCGCCTTCGTCGTGGACAGCGTCGCGCGCGTCTTTGATGCCAAGCAGCGGCCGTTCGGCCAGGCCCTGCCGGTGCAGATCGCCGCGCCGGAAGAGGTCGAGACGCTGGCGCGTGACGTGTCCGCCGAGGCCAAGCGGCTGGTCGTCGACTTTTTCCCCGGACCGCTGACTTTGGTGCTGTGGCGGCTGCCCTCCGTCTCGCTCACCGTGACCGGCGGCGGCAACACCATCGGGCTGCGGATGCCCGACCACCCGATCGCCCTGGGCGTCCTGCGCGCCTTCGGTGCCCCGGTCGTCTGCCCCTCGGCAAACCTCACGGGCCGCCGCGCCCCCATGTCCGCCCGTGACGTGCTGGACGACCTGGACGGCCGGATAGACCTCGTTCTGGACGGCGGCGAGACGGCGGACCGGACCCCCAGCAGCGTCCTGGACCTGACGACGCGGCCCGCCCGCCTGCTCCGCGAGGGCAAGATCGGGCGGGCCGTCTTGGAGGGCTATGTGGAGATCGCGTAGGGGCGGGGTCCCCCTGCCCTCTTCTATCCTGGCCCACTTCTCAGGCATTCTCGTACACGTTCCCCGCCACATCCACGCCGCGCGCCAGCCAGATCGGGTGGCCGACGTTCCTCTCCGGATAGACCATCGTGGTCGTCGGGAAGTAGCGCATGGTATAGCCCGCCCGGCGCTTGTCCGAGGTGTTCGCCCGCGCACCGTGCATGATCCGCGCTTCGTGCAGGCTGCACTCGTCCGGCTTCAGCTCGAAATAGACCGCCTGAGACTCGTCTATCAGGTCCGCCTTGATCTGCGACTGGAAGATGTTGGCCGACTCGTCCGCCACGGCCTCATACTCCGAGAAGCCGCCGTGCTGGCTGCCGGGGATGACCGCCATGCAGCCGTTCTCCTTCGTCGCCTCGTCAATCGCCAGCCAGACCGTGCAGATGCCCGCCATCGTGGAGGTCCGCCCGTTCCAGTAGGACGAGTCCTCGTGCCACGGTGTGGCCTTACCCATCTTGGGGTCCTTGGAGATGAAGTGGCTGGCCCACAGCCCGATGTTCGGCCCGACCAGCGGCTCGATCAGGTCCAGGACCTCGGCGGACAGCAGGAACTCCAACAGACGTGCGTCGCGCGTGTGAATCATGTCCATGCCGCCGGACCCCTCGCGGGCCAGGTTCTCTTCAAAGATCGCCCGCAGCTTGGCGAACTTGTCCGGCGCGAACAGCGGCTGCTTGACCAGCGTGTAGCCGTCTCGCTGGTACTGCGCGGCCTGTTCGGGCGTCAGGCGGGGGGAAGTGAGTGTCGTCATCGGCGTGGCCTCCGGTGGTGTGTGATGCGACCATTATACGGCAACGGCCATGAAAGGTCTTGCGCTGGGACAACCATTTATTGTATCCTAGCGACATGGCACCCCAGCACCTGCATTTCGACCGGGTCGCGCCTGGCCGCGACTTCCATGCCGCCCTCGCCCCCGACTTCCCCCGCCGGGCGGACCTCGTGCTGCACACCCACGACTTTTCCGAGGCGATGTATGTCCTGGATGGGGCCGGGACGCACGCCCTGAACGGCGCGGATCACGTCCTGCGCGCGGGTGACCTGCTGTGGATACGCCCCCAGGACCGTCACGGCTTTTATGTGCGTCCCGGTCAAAAGATGCACTTCATCAACATCGCGTTCCGGCAGGGACTGTGGGCCGACTTCCGCCGCCTGGCCCTGGATGCGCCCGGCCCAACCGACTGGGAGGCCGCGCCCGCCCCGCCCGCCGTCCACGTCCCGCCCGCGCGCCGGTCTGAAAGCGCCCGGCTCTTCCAGGACATGCTGCTGCTGTTCCATGCCCGCCCCACGCGCCTGGCCTTGTGCCGTTTCTGGGGAGAACTCCTGTCGCTGCTCGCGCCGCCGCCCGCCCTGCCGTCGCCCGACGCGCCCCCGCCGGTCGGCCCCGCCTGGCTGGCCCGCGCCTGCCTCTCTCTGCACTCCGAGGACGCCCTGCGGGCGGGCGTCCCGCGCCTGGTCGAACTGTGCGGGGTCAGCCCCGCCCACCTCGCCCGGACGCTGAAGGCGAGCCAGGGCCGGACGCCGACCGAGTTTGTCAACGCCCTGCGACTGGAACACGCCGCCGTACTGCTGGCGACGACGACGCAGGAGATCAGCGAAGTCGCCGCCGACTGTGGCTTTGAGAACCTGTCCTACTTCTACCGCCTGTTCCGCGCCCGCTTCGGCCAGTCCCCGCGCCGCTACCGGCTGGGCGCGCGCCTGGCGGTGCTGCCATAGGGGTGCCCGCCGCCTGCGCCGCTTTCGGGTACAATGTCCCCATCGTGCCTACCTTCCTCCGCATCCTTTCCCTGCTGCGCCCTTATACCCCCCCACTCGTTTTCGGCTTCCTCTGCCTCATCGGGTCGGTTGCCCTCGAACTCGCCCCGCCGCTGGTCTGGGGCGTCGTCGTGGATGACGTGGTCGTCCGCCGCCACGTCCAGAAACTCTGGCCCGCCGTGGTGGCCCTGACCCTGATCGCCGGCGGCAGCGCCGTCCTGTCCGCCGTCCGCACCCGGATTCTGGAATCGGTCGGCCAGCGATTCGTCTATGACCTGCGGAACACGCTTTATGACAAGCTCTCCCATCAGTCGCTGGCCTACTTCAATGAGGCCCGGACGGGCGACCTGATGAGCCGGGCATCGTCCGACGTGGACGCCGTGCAGGAGGTGGTCATCCGTGGCACCGACTCGATCATCGCGAACTTCCTGCGGCTGGCCGGGGTCGCGGTCATCTTCTGTGCCCTGAACCTGAAACTCGGGCTTGCCACCCTTCTGCCCATCCTGCTGGTCGGCGTCTTCCTGAAACTGTTCAACAAGCGCGTCAAAGGCGTTTACAAAGCCGCCCGCGAGAAGCTGGGCCTGGTCAATGCCAAGCTGCAAGACAACCTCTCAGGCATCCGGGTCATCAAGGCGTTCGCCCGCGAGCGGGCCGAGGCGGAGGCGTTCGAGCGCGTCAACCATCGCTATCTGAAGGACAACATCGAGGCAATCAAGCTGCGTGCGACGTTCTTCCCGTTCGTCCGCTGGATCGCCTCCTTCGGCAACACCATCACCATCGGCTACGGCGCGTGGCTGATTTTGCACGGGCAGTTCACCGTCGGCGGCCTGGTGGCCTACCGGGGTTACGGGCGGTACTTCTTCGGGCCGATTGACGACCTGACCCAGATCAACGACACCATCCAGCGGGCCGTCGCGGCGGGCAACCGCATCTTCACCGTTCTGGACGCCCCCGTCACGGTCACGGACGCGCCCGGCGCGGTCACCCTGCCGCCCGTGCGCGGCGGCATCGTCTTCGACCAGGTGGAGTTCCGCTACCGCACGGATACCCCGCCCATCCTGGACCGGCTCACGCTCCGCATCCAGCCGGGCCAGACAGCCGCCCTGGTCGGCGACTCGGGTGCGGGCAAAAGCACCCTGTTCGCCCTCGTGTCCCGCTTCTGGGACCCCGACGCGGGCCGCGTCCTTGTAGACGGCCATGACCTGCGCGACGTCACCCAGGAGTCGTTGCGCCGCCAGATCGCCTCAGTGCAGCAGGAGACGTTCCTGTTCGGGGCCAGCGTCAAAGAGAACATCCGCTACGCCCGCCCGGACGCCGAAGACTCCGAGGTGGAGGAAGCCGCCCGCGCCGCCAACGCCCACGACTTCATCACCGCCCTGCCCGACGGCTACGACACGCTTGTCGGCGAGCGCGGCGTCAAGCTCTCCGGCGGCCAGCGGCAGCGGCTCTCGGTCGCCCGCGCCTTCCTCGCCGACCCGGCCATCCTCCTCTTGGACGAGGCCACCAGCGCCGTCGAGCCGGACTCGGAGCGCGTCATCCAGGACGCCCTGGCCCGCCTGATGCGGGGCCGGACGACCATCCTCGCCGCCCACCGCCTGTCCACCGTCCGCCACGCCGACGTCATCTTCGTCCTGGACCACGGCCGCCTCGCCGAGCAGGGCACGCATGACGCCCTGATGCGCCAGGGTGGCCGCTACGCCCGCCTCGTCTCCCAGCAGCAGGGCGTGTTGGAACCCGCGTAAGGGCGCGATTCATCGCGCCCCATCCTGGGGGGCTGGAAAGAACCGGGGGGCAGGGCGACCCTGCCCCTACGGCCTGTTCCGGCCTGTTCCGGCCTGTTCTCGTAGGGGCGGGGTCCCCCCGCCCTCCTCTATCCCCTCCCTTGTTTCCCTTGTGCCCCTCAGCCCTGGAAGCGATCTTCCCGATGCAGGAATAAAGCCTGCCCATGGGGAACCAGCAGGCAGGCGATACATGAGGAGGAGGCAAATGGCAACGACAATACCTACTGTGCAGAAGAGCCGGATCAGGTCGGTCACGCAGGCCGTGATGCCGTCTGTGCAGATGGCGTCACAAGTGATACTTGGCGTTAGCGTGATGGACGCGGCCCGCGAGTTGTTCTATCCGGACATGCCACGGCACAGCCCAGAACTCTACCTGTGCAGGCTGGGCAGCTTTCTGGCCGGCGTCATTCTGGTGAAGGCAGCCCAATGGCGGAAGACCACGGGTTGAAACCCGAGGCACCGAAAAGCCCGCCGTCCAGGGGACGCGAGAGACAGGAGCAGACGCAAGAAATAGGGTATGGCCCTGTAGGGGCGGGGTCCCCCCGCCCTCTTTCAATCCCTGCTCTCCTGTCTCCGCCCTTCCTCATCCTAACGTCGTTTCGACGGTGGGAACTTCGGTGCCTTGGGTTTCAACCCACGGCCCTCTTGAATCGAGGATTACAGCGCGTGGCAAGATTTTTGGTGACCGAGGCCGACGGCGTACTGGTCGTCGAGCGCAACAGGAAAATGGATGCTCTAACCTTCGCCTGCTTCGCCCTGGCAGCGGCCCTGACGCTCGGACTTTTGTGGCTCCCGATCCGCCACGGGCCGCCCGTCTGGGTCCGTCTTGATCTGACGGCCTGCCTGATGCCGGTCTTTACCATCTTCGGCTGGGCAATGGCTGACTCGTGCCGCCGCCGGACGTTCGTCTTCGACCGCGCCCAGGGCCAGGTGTCCTTCAACGGGTGGCCCGTCCAGGCGATGGCGGAACTCCAAAGCGTCTATCTGGAGCGTGTTTCCTACCGCGACTCCCAGGCCAACATCCTGTTTTTGCGGACAAAAAATCGGGTGCAGATCGAGATCACGCGTGAGGGCCTTCCGGGAGGTACTCTGCCGGAGATGCGGCGCATGGCGGAGCGGATCGCGGACTACGCCGGGGTTGATCTAGTGACACCTGACGGCTTCATGCCGGGCTGGCGGAGTGCTATCATCTCCTCGGACCGTCTGAAGCGCCAGGGAAAGAGGCCGTGCCAAAGGCTGAAGCGGCTTAAAGCGGATGGCCCATCAAGTCGGCGGCGCAATCTCCGGGCGCGTCATTGGGGCGCGCGCTGAACGCCGCTTGGGCCGCAGGCACGACCACTCAGCCGCGCTCGGACCGATCTCGTAAAAGTTCAGGTGCTTGTCAAAGGAGAAGAGCCATGATCAAAGTGTTCACGTCGCCGAACCTGGCGGAAGCCGAAATGCTGCAAGGCATTCTGGAGGGGGAGGCTATTCCCTGCATCGTGCGGAACCAGCATTCCAACATCGCGAACGGAGAAATCCCCTTCACGGACAACTGGCCGGAGATCTGGGTCCTGCGCGAAGCCGACGCCGACGCGGCCCGGCTGCTCCTCAGCACGCCCGCGCCCGTCGCCGCCGACTGGGTGTGCCCCCGGTGCGGGGAGGACAACGAAGGCCAGTTCACCGCCTGCTGGAACTGCTCCCAGAACCGGCCCGTGGCGGGGCTGGAAGGGGCGGGGCTGGAAGGGGCGGGGGCGGAGGCATGAAACTGACCGGGGACCTCCAGAGCGCGCGGCTGATCTACCTGAAGGGGTTCCTGTTCCTGGTGACGGGCCTGCTCGCCCTGACCGCGCTCCTGCTGGACAGCCCGACGCTGCGGACGGCGTTCCTGCTGGGGATCGCCATCTGGTCGTTCTGCCGCCTGTACTACTTCATGTTCTATGTCATCGAGAAGTATGTGGACCCAGGCTACAAGTTCGCCGGGCTGTATTCGTTCCTGGTGTATCTGGCGCGAAGGCGGGGGTAGGGGAGGGACCCGGCCATGAGTGGCCGGTTCATGCATGCCAAAACACTACATGATGGAAATGCGCCTCGATCTGTCATCCGTAGACACAGCGGCATTTGGGGCCATCGTCAACGCTCAAACAGGAGGCGGAGGCAGACCCGGAGGCCGTGGGACGGGCCTACCAATGTCACATGACGTGTCGCTTGCGGCAGCCGCCGACGGTCTTGCGGCGGGAGCCGATCCCGTTTGAGCAGTGGCAGGAGAGCGTCGTGACTGGCCCTGAAGCCTTGCCGGACGCCTACTTCATCGCTAAATCTAGTGCAGAATACGTTGGCGTATGCCTTTTGGAACGGGTCGTCGGGAATCCGGAGGCATTGGGGAGTGGGTTCACGGGGACGCTGCCCGCGTGGAGCGGGAGGGGCATCGCGAAGGCGCTCAAGGCCCATGCACTGCTCTGGGCCAACCGGCAGGGCTACGGCTGGGTCGAGACGAGTAACCTTCAGATAAACCGCAGGATGTGCGCGATCAACCGGACACTCGGCTTCCAGATCGTCCGGCGTCACCTGCACGCCTACGCCGTTCCCGCCTAAACTTCCCCTAAAACCCCTGCAAAAAGCTGACGCTGACGATGTGGCGGCGCAAAGTCTCGCCGTAGTCCGCGCCGCCCGTGCCGCTGCCGGGGGCGAGGACCAGGCCGGGGTAGGGGTCTTCGCGGTAGAAGTCGTAAGACAACCCGACGGACCGGGCCGCGCTGAGGTGGTAGGCGAGGGAGACGTCTAGGGCGGAGGCGCGGACGGCGGGGAAGTCGGCGGAGGCGCGGCGGCGGTCGCGGCCTTCAGCGCTGAGGTCCAGGCGCGGGGCGAGTCGCTGGCCCAGTCGCAGATACACCTCGTTGCCGTTGGGCCCGATAGGGTCGCCGAGCGGCAGGCCGTCCCGAAAAGACGCCAGTGTCGGGATGGCGGGCGGGACACGGGTGTAAAGTTCGCGGTCGGCGTGGGTGAACTCCAAGACGACATCCGTCCCGGACCGGGCAAAGGCGTCCGCGTAGCCCAGCAGGTAGGCGATCTTGCGCGGCGTCTTGTTGCCCAGGCCCAGGCCGTTCGGGGCCTGGAGGTCGTCAACGTAGAACTGGGTGTAGAGCCGCCGCGGAGTGCCCGGCCCGCGCGGGGTGACGGCGAAGCCGATGTTGAGGTTGTAGTTGAAGACGTAAGGCTCGCGGCTGTTGCCCAGATACGTCTTTTGGTAGAGGTAATACGGCAGCACCTGCAAGGGACCTTTGCCGAACTCCGTGGAGGTGTACGTCTCCTCGACCGATAGCATAGTCCGGTCGCCGATGGGGTGTTCCAGCCGCCGCCCGCCGCTGTAGATGGTCCGGCCGGCGTTGCTGTAACGCGACAGGAGCTGGGTCAGACGGTAATCCCCCAAGAGGTGTCCGAGCGAGAACGGCAGCTCCAGTTGGAAGGTCGGGCGGGCGGGCGCGTTGTCGTCCAGGAGCAGGTCCCCCCGGTATCCGCTGCCCCAGCGCTGGCGCAGCTCGCCGACGGTCACGCGCAGGCCGCGACTGCTGACGGCGGTCACGTAGGCCTCGTCTATGCCGTTCAGCAGGTCCGGCTCGTCCCCGCCGCTGTGGCCGTCATTGCGGGTGCTGACCGAGGAGTTCAGCCGGGTCTGGCGGTAGATGTTGGTCAGGCTGACCGTGTAAGCCCCGTCGCGCCCCAGGTTCCCCAGCAGGCGCGCGCGCCCGAGCAGCTCGCCGTGGCTGTGGAGGTTCGTTCCCTCGTCATCCCTGCCACCCGCCGTGGCCTCGACGAAGCCGGTGACGACCGGCGTGGAGGTGCCCCCGGAGGGGAACGGCTCGTCGGGCTTTCCGAGTTCGGGCGCGAGGATGTTCCGGCAGTAGGCCAGGGCAGCGGCGGCGCGCGCATCAGCGGGAACGTCCGTGATGGGCCGGATGATGTCTGCCATCTCGCGGCGGGTGTAGAGCCGGGCCGTGACGCCCAGAAGCCGTGTCGCGTCCGGCGAGCCGGGCGGCGTCAGGTGCTTGGCCGTGAGCAGGGCGACGGCGTCATACAGGCCGGACCCGGCGGGGACCAGGTCCTCGGGCGACGTAGCGCGGGCGGGGGACAGGGCGAAGGACAGTATCAGGGCGAGCGGGAGGGCAGCGCGGAGCAGAAGCGTGGAGCCTAGGGCCGGCACAGAACACAGGGCGAACACAAGGTTCGCCCCTACGACCTGTTTTCCTAGTCCGTAGGGGCGAACCTTGTGTTCGCCCTTCCTGTTCTGTTCGCCCGTCTTTCCAAATGTTTTCATAGCGGCACCGCGCCCGGTTTGCCGACGGACGGCGAGGCCCCGCTGCCGGGCATCAGCCGCTCGAAAATGGCCTCGTACTGGCGCGCGACACTGACGCGGGTGTAGTGCGCCTCGACGTGCAGCCGGCCACGGCGGCCAAGCTCCGCGCACCGCGTCCGGTCGTCATAAAGCGACTGCACGGCGTCGGCCAGCGCGCGGGCGTCTTCGGGCGGGACGCACAGGCCGCAGCCCGAGTCGGCGATCACCTTGGAGGTCTCGCTGTGGGCGTCCACGCCCGCGATCATCGGGCGGGCGACGCCCATGATCGTGAACAGCTTGCTCGGCACCGAGTCGTTAGTGAAGCCACGCCGGAGCGGGATCAGGCCGACATCGGCGGCGGAATACAGGAGTGGCACGCGGTCGTAAGACTGGTACGGCAGGAACTCGACGTTGGTCAGCCCCAGCGCCTCGGCCTGCGCCATCAGAGCAGGCTTGGACGCCCCGTTGCCGACGACGGCGAATAGCAGGTCTGGGATGTGCCGCAGCAGGTGGGCGGCCTCAAGGACCGTGTCCAGCCCCTGGGACATGCCGACGTTGCCGGCGAATAGGGCGACGAATTTGTCGTCCCAGCCCTGCTCCCGGCTGAACTCGTTGCGGCGCGGGTGGGGCGCGACGAAGGCGGCGTCAATGAAGTTCGGGATGACCTCGATCTTCTCGGTCGGCACGCCCTTGGCGGCCAGGTTTTCCTTGAAGCCCTCGGAGATCACCGTGATCGCCGCCGAGTGGGCGTAAACGAACTTTTCCAGCTTCTTGTAGACGGCGATGACGGCGGGGTTCTTCATGACGCCCATGCGGATAGCGACGTCCGGGTAGATGTCCTGGATGTTGGAGATGAACGGGACGCCGCGCAGCCGCCCCAGCAGGTAGGCCGACGCGCCGTTGGTCAGCGGCGGCGAGGGGGAGGGCGTGACGATGATGTCCGGGCGCGGCATGAGCTGGCCGGCCAGGGCGGAGAGCAGGGTGAACGAAAGGTAGGAAAAGAAGCGCGGCAGCAGCCTGTCTTTGTTGACGGGGACATACGACCAGACGCGCTGGACCAGGATCTTGCCCTGCCGCTCGCGCATCCACGCCTTGCCCCTGTACTCTTTCCAGATGGAGTTGGTCGAGTAGTGCGGCATGCTGGTGACGACCCGGACATCGTGCCCCTGCTCGGCCAGCTCCTCGGCAAGCTCCGCCATGAGGATGCCGGTGGCCGCGTTGTCCGGCTTGTAATACATCGTCAGAAAAAGAATCCGCATGAACCCATCCGCCCCGTTCCGCCTCAGTCCGCGCCGGCTCAGTCCGCGCTGGTCGGCGCGCTTCCGCTGGGGGAAGGTCGCCACCGGTTCTCATTGGCCTGGTAGATCTCCTGCAAGATCGCGTGAATGTCGTACTCTTGTTTCCACTCGGGATACTGAGACTGAAACTTCCCGTTGTCGCCGACCCACCAGATGTGGTCGCCGGTCCGGTTCTGCTCCTGGTAAGTGTACTGGAGCGCCTTCCCGGCGATCCTCTGCCCCGCCTCGATTCCCTCCAGCATGGAGCAGTGGGAGAAGCGCCCGCCGCCGATGTTGTAGACCTCGGCGATGCGCGGGGCCTTGAAGAAGGCATCAAAGGCGCGGATCAGGTCATTGGAGTGGATGGCGTCGCGGACCTGCTTCCCTTTATACCCGAAAACCGTGTACGGCGTCTCGGTCATGATGCAGCGCATCAGGTAGGCCAGGAACCCGTGGAGCTGCGTGGCGGCGTGCTGCGGCCCGGTCAGGGTGCCGCCCCGGAAGCAGGCGGTCCGCAGGCCGAAGTAGCGCCCGTATTCCTGCACCAGCACGTCGGCGGCCACTTTGGAGGCCCCGAACAGGGAGTGCAGGCACTGGTCAATGGACATGTCCTCCCGAATCCCAGGCTCATAAGTGTGGCCCGGCGCGATCTCGTAGCGCGTCTCCTGCTCCACTAGGGGCAGGCGGTTGGGCGTGTCGCCGTAGACCTTGTTGGTGGAGGTGAAAATGAACACGGCCTCGGGGCAGCGGTGCCGGACGGCTTCGAGGACGTTCAGGGTGCCGACGGCGTTGACGTCGAAGTCGGTGAACGGCTCGCGGGCGGCCCAGTCGTGGGACGGCTGGGCCGCCGTGTGGATGACCAGGCTGACTTCCCGGCCGTAGCGCGCCAGCAGCGCGTCCACGGCGGCCCGGTCCCGGATGTCCAGGCCGTGGTGCGCGTACCGGCCGCCAAGCTCCGCCTGGAGGTCCTTGACGTTGTGGGCGGTGCTGGCCTCCGCGCCGAAGAAGACGCGCCGCATGTCGTTATCCACGCCGACCACGTCCATGCCCATCGCGCCGAAGTAGCGCGTCGCCTCGGACCCGATCAGGCCCGCCGATCCCGTTATGACTGCAACACTCATTTCTTTTGCCTACTCATCGCCGTCCCCCGTACCTCTATTCACAGAGGCGTTCCCGCGCGGAATGTTTCATGAATCTGTCCCAAACCCCGAAGCGGGGGCGCATCAGCGCGGCGTCTGCGCCTCGACCGCCTGCCAGACCGCTTCGAGCGTGATGCCGGCGACGCACGGCTTCGGCTGGTCCGGCGGCACCTTGTAGATGCAGGCCCAGTCGCAGCCGAAACAGGGCATCGGGTGGGAGGCGGCCATCGGGAGCGGCCGCGCCGTGGGCCGCTCGGTCCGGTAGGGGACATAGCGCCCGTAGTGCCCCCCCCCGATGATGCAGACCGAGGGCGTCGCCAGCGCCGCCGCCATGTGCAGCCCGCTCGTCTCCGAGCCGACCACCAGCCGCGCACCCGCGATGACCCGGATGAGGTCGGGGAGCGACGTCCGCCCGGTCCAGTCTTCAATCGCCGCGCCCTCGTCTGCCGCGAGCCGCTCCCCCAGGGGCCGGTCCTGGCCGGCCCCGACGACGATCCCGGTCCAGCCCGTCCGCTCGTGCAGACGCCGCGCGAGCCGCGCGTAGTTCTCCAGCGGCCACTGCCGGTACGCCTTGCCCGCGCCGGGGACCAGCACATAGTAGTCGCCCGTGGGGAAACCCTCCGGCAGCCCCGGCGTCCGGGGCAGGACCGGCAGGTCCGCCCGGAAGTCCGCCGCGCCGAGCGCGCGCACGAAGTCGGCGTTGCGTTCCAGCTCCTGGCGCGGCTCGGGGTGGGAGCGGATGACCCGCGTGTACCACGAGTCCACCAGGCGCATCAGGGGCGGCGTGATGATCGAGAAGTCGCCGGAATGGCAGACGCGCTCCGACGCCCCGCTCGCCCGCGCCAGCGTGTCGCTCCACAGGAAGTCGCGCGAGAAGATCGGGTTGATCAGCGTCCCGAAGCCCTCGTGCCGGACGCGGGCGAGGAAGCGGAAGCGGTACAAAGGGTCGGTCACGAACTTCTTCCGGTCCATGCCCCAGACTCGGTCGAACGCGGGCACCTGCGCGGCCAATTCCTGCCAGGTCTTGTTGCCGACCAGGGTGATCTCGGCACCGGGGTACAGCGCGCGCAGGGCCGGGGCCGCGTCCTGCCAGACCACGAAGTCGCCCAGGGCGTCCATGCGGAGGACCAGGACCTTGCCCGCGCCCCGGCCCTTCCGCACACACCGGGCGGCGGTGTCCACCGGCAGGAGGACGACCAGCCACCACAGCAGCCGCGTGACATCGCGCAGGGTCAGGCCTTTCAACCTAGTCGTCATGGGAGGGCGGACCCCGGCTCGGCCAGCGGGGCTTCCTGCGGTGCGCGGGCCGCCGCGATGATCGTGGACAGCACTTGAAGCCCGAGTACCAGCAGAGTCGGCTGGGCGATGGAGAACTCGAACATGGATTTCACGATGGAGATGGAGAACGGGTCCCGGAAGAACGTGAAGCCGAGCCATCCGGTGAGCATGACGTACATCACGCGATACAGCAGCGTCCGGTCCCGACCGCGCAGGTAGCTCAGGCCGCAGCCCGTCAGGAACAACGCCGCGAGTGTCCCCAGGACGCCGAAATTTACCATGAAGGAGAAGAACGAGGAGAGGCCACCCGCAGGCGAAAATATCTCATAGCCGTATTGCGCCGGGTCGATCAGGTAAGCGGCCTTGCCTGGGAAGAAGGCAGTCGGGATCAGGTTGATAAAGCTGCCGATGAGGAACACAGGAAATTTGATGACTTCAAAGCCGTTGACCTCCAGGAAATGCAGCATCGGCAGATTAACGAAAAGCGGTTCGGTGAGCAGATTAATCAAGCCTTGACCGGCCTTCAAGGATTGTCCTTGACGCAGCAAGCCGGCTCCCCCGGCGAAGGCGGCTACCGCCAGGCTGAAGAGGAGCATCCGCCGCACCGGGATGCGCCGGAAGTAGACGGTCCGATAGACCAGCAGCATGACCAAAGTGGAGATGAAGTACAAGCGGCCACCCAACGACAGAACGAGTATGGCGACGATGAAATAGATCACGAAGAAGTGGTTCCGCAGCAGGGAGCGGAACCGCCCTAGTCCTGCGCTCCGCTCGTCTAATTTGGCGGCGTAGGTGATGGCGACGGACAGGATGGAGACGCTGATACCCGTAAACGCCGAGCGCTCGGGCGTCGGCACCGGCGTGACCAGGGGGCTGGTATAGCCCATGAACAACTCACCGCGCAGCAGGAACGCATAGGCTGCGGCCAGGACGGCACCGATCGCCAGAGGCACGTTCAGGGTGTTCTTGTAAAAAAACAGCCGACGATAGCGGGGGTTGGGCCGTTGCGGCTCCGGCAGCCGCCGCCGCACCCACTCGCTCCCGCCCCAGAAGCACAGGTAGGAGGCTAATGTGACCAGGAAATAGAGGGTCAGGTTTGGGGGGGGGATGTTGTCAAAGAGCAGATACCAGAGGCGAAAGGTCGGCTCATCCGCCTCCACCCGGAAGATGCCGACTCCTATCGGGAAAACCCAGTAGAAAAGGAAGCCGACGGTGAACATCAGGACGTGATTGACTTCCAGGCCGCCCGCCCGGACGCAGGAGCGCCGGGCCAGCCAGACCGGGACCAGGATGTTCAGGAAAAACAGGGCGGCAATGAGAGTCATGAGGCTTGTCTCACCGCGCTTCCGGTGCGGACGCGCCGGAGCATCGCGTAGGCCCGCTCGAAGAGCAGCGCGTACACCGCGCGGGGCGTCAGCACCATCGGGACGATCACCAGCAGCAGGACGGGGTGCGGCCCGTAGACGCGCCACAGGCGGCGCAGCCCGTCGCGGTAGTCGGGCCGGACCGTCCCGATGGCCCCCTTCGATTTGAAGACGCCGATGACGTAGCAGACGAAACGCAGGACCTTCGCCCGGACCTGCCGGACGGCGGCCTCGGAATACCCGTTCCGGCGGGCATAGCGCAGGACGAGGTCGAAGTTCGTGACGAAGACCTCGAAGAAATTGAAGCCCTGGTTGTTGTCGGCCCGCTGGGCCAGGAACGGTTGCTGCGTGGCGTAAAAGCCGCGCCCCGGTGCGAGCGCGTCCACGAAGAAAAAGGCCTGAATGACGACCGTCCCGACCTTGTCCGCGTAGTCTTTCCCCAGGACGTTCGCCCGGCGGAAGGCGATGCACGAGAGGAACGTGATGTGCGTCCCCAGGAAGACCAGCGCCTCGTCGCGCGTCCCCAGCAGGCGGTCCGCTTCCAGCCGGAAGACGCCCGCCGTCTCCTCGTCCGGTGAGTGCGTGAAGGGGCGCGTGTTCAGGCTGAAGGCGTCAAAGTCCGGGTGTTGCCCGATGAGTTCAAGCAGCCGGGCGACCGCGCCGGGGAGCAGCACGTCGTCGTCGGAGAGCAGGTACAGGAACTCGCCGCGTGCCTGCGTCAAGGCGTCGGTGAAGTTGCGGTCCGGCCCGATGTTCTGGGGGCGGCGGACGTAGCGCAGGGCAACGTGGGGGAAGTCGGCCTGGGCCTTGGCGACGACGGCGGGCGTCTGGTCCGGGGAGGCGTTGTCCAGCACGAGGACCTCCACGCGGGCAGCCGCGTCGGGCGTGAGCTGCGACAGCACGGCCCGGAGCGCCTGGCCGAGCAGGGCGGCGCGCTTGTAGGTCGGAATGCACAGCGACAGGCGGGGGGGCGGGGAAGGCATCACGGCCTCTATTGTACCCCCCGCGCGGGCGGATTGAGGCCCGCCGCCGATGCGGGCTTGGGCCGGACACCTTTAGCGAGGCGGTAAAGGGCATGCGCGCGCATGAAAAGCAGCGTGAAAAGCGGTCGGGGGAGCAGGATCATCGGGAGGACGACCAGCAGCAGGAAGGGGTCGGGTCCGTAGACCCGCCACAGCCGGGTGATGCCGTCGCGGTAATCGGGCCGGACCGTGCCGAGTGCGCCCTTGTCCTTGAAGACGCGCACATACGCGCCGATCAGACGCAGATGCCGGGCCATGACCTGCCGGACGCACGGCGCGGAGTATCCCAACGTCCCCGCGTGGCGGATGAGGGCGTTGAAGTTGGTGACGAAGACGCGGAAGAAGTCGAACCCCTCGTTGTTACCCGCCCGCTGGGCCAGGAAACACTCGCGGACGGCGTACAGGCCGCGCCCCGGCGCGAGGGCGTCCAGGAACATATAAGCCTGGGCCAGATTGGTCGCGTAGCGGGCGCTGTAGTCGCGCCCCGCCACTGCCTCCCGGCGGAAGGCGATGCACGAGAGAAACGCGATGTGCGTCCCCAGGAAGACCAGCGCCTCGTCGCCCGTCCCCAGCAGGCGGTCGCCTTCTATGGTGTAAGCGCCCTCGCCCTCCTCCTCGGGGTGTTCCCAGAACTGACGGACGTTGAGTGCGAAGGCGTCCACGTCGGGGTGGTCCGCGATGAGGCCCAGCAGCCGGGCGATCGCGCCGGGCAGCAGCACGTCGTCGTCGGAGAGCAGGTACACCCAGGCCCCGCGCGCCTGGTTGGGGGCGTCGCAGAAGTTGGCGTCGCACCCGATGTTCTGGGGGCGGCGGACGGAGCGGAGCGTGACGCGGGGGAAGTCGGCCTGGGCGCGGGCGACGGCGGCGGGGGTGTCGTCGGGGGAGTGGTTGTCGATGACGACGACCTCGACCTGTCCGGCGAGGGCGGGCGTGACCTGGGCCAGGATGGCGCGGAGGGACTGGTCGAGCAGGGCGGCGCGGTTGTAGGTCGGAACGCACAGGGAGAGCAGGGGTGGCATGGTGGCTCGATTATACCCGGTTCCTGTATACCCGGTTCATGCCCGGCGGGGCTTGCCGCCCGCCCGGCCCGCCGGCGGCTTCCCGGTCACGCGCGCCTTCAGTCCGGTATATAGGCGCTGCATGGGCGCGAAGAGGCCGCTCGGGACCAGCATCCGGGGGACGATCATGAGCGTCACAAAGCGGTCCGGCCCGTAGGCCCGCAGGATCAGCACGGCGGCCTCCAGATAGGCCCGGTAGCTGAGGTCCAGGGTGCCGCACCCGCCGCGCGTCTTGAAGTCGAGTACGCACTGGTACAGGAACTCGCGGTGGCGGGCGAACGTCTCCCGGACGGCCGCATCGGAGTAGCCGACCTCCCGCGCATACTGGAGGAGGTGCTGGAACTGCGTCACGAAGACCTGAAAGAAGCCGAATCCCTGGCTGTTATCGGCCCGGCGTGCGAGGAAAGGAGCCACGGCGACGTACAGGCCGCACCCCGGCGCGAGCGCGTCCAGGAACATGTAGGCCTGGCCGATGATGGTGCCGGAGAAGCGGGAATAGTCGCGCCCCGCCACGTTGGCCCGGCGGAACGCAATGCAGGAGAGGAACGTGATATGGAAGCGCAGGAACGTCAGCGCCTCGTCGCATGTCCCCAGCAGGCTGTCTTCGGGGAGGACGAACAGGCCCGGCATGTCTTCGTCCGGGCTGTGAAGGAACTCGCGGACATTGAGTGCGAAGGCGTCCACGTCGGGGTGTTCGCCAATAAGCCGCAGCAGGGTGGCGACCGCACCGGGCAGCAGCACGTCGTCGTCGGAGAGCAGGTACACGAACGTGCCGTGCGCCTGGTTGGGCGCGTCACACATGTTGGCGTCTGGCCCGATGTTCTCGGGGCGGCGGACGGAACGCAGGGCGGCGTGGGGGAACTCGGCCTGGACCTCGCGAACAACGTCCGGCGTATCATCCGGGGAGGCGTTGTCCAGGATGACCACTTCCACCCGCCCAGCCATGTCCGGCGTGATCTGGGTGAGGATAGCCCGGAGCGCCTGCGGCAGCAGGGCGGCGCGGTTGTAGGTCGGTACGCAAAGCGAGAGCAGGGGCGGATCTTGCGTGGGCGTTTCTGTCACCGGGGAGCCTCCGAAACGCGCCCTTCGCCCGACGTCCGGCGGCCCCGCCTGCGGACGGCTCGATAAAGCCCCTGAATGGCCGTGAAGGCGGACGCCGGGACGAGGAGCAGGGGGACGACCTGGGACAGTACGCGCCGGTCGGTTCCGTAGGCGCGCAGCAGCCGGAATGCCGCCTTCAGGCACCCCAGGTAGCTGGCCCGCAGCTTACCGTACCCGCCCTCGGTCTTGAACACGAGGACGAAATGGTAGACGAAGTTGATCTGGTGGGCCGACATCGCGCGGGCGGTCTGTTCGGAGTAGCCGATGGCCTGGGCGTGGCGGATCAGGGCGTGGTAGTTGGTGACGAAGACGCGGAAGAAGTCGAACCCCTCGTTGTTGTCGGTGCGGCGCGACAGGTAAGGCTCCGCGACGGCGTACAGGCCGCGCCCCGGCGCGAGGGCGTCCAGGAACATATAAGCCTGGGCCAGATTGGTCGCATAGCGGGCGGTGTAGTCGCGCCCCGCCACTGCCTCCCGGCGGAAGGCGATGCACGAGAGGAACGCGATGTGAGTCCGCAGAAAGGCGAGGGCCTGGTCGGCGTCGGCGAACAGCCGCTCCGGACCGTCCAGCTTGAAGGCGCGCGGCTTTTCCAATACCCCCTGGTGCAGGACCTCCGCCTCCGGCTCATCCGGCGCGCGCCGGAACTCGCGGACGTTGAGTGCGAAGGCGTCCACGTCGGGGTGGTCCGCGATGAGGCCCAGCAGCCGGGCGACCGCGCCGGGCAGCAGCACGTCGTCGTCGGAGAGCAGGTACACCCAGGCCCCGCGCGCCTGGTTGGGGGCGTCGCAGAAGTTGGCGTCGCACCCGATGTTCTGGGGGCGGCGGACGGAGCGGAGCGTGACGCGGGGGAAGTCGGCCTGGGCGCGGGCGACGGCGGCGGGGGTGTCGTCGGGGGAGTGGTTGTCGATGACGACGACCTCGACCTGTCCGGCGAGGGCGGGCGTGACCTGGGCCAGGATGGCGCGGAGGGACTGGTCGAGCAGGGCGGCGCGGTTGTAGGTCGGAACGCACAGGGAGAGCGTGGGCATCATAGGCATTGTTTATCCCGCCTCCTGCGTTTTGGGTGCACGTCCGGTCCGGCGCTGTGTCAGCCGATAGAAGCCGGCCGGCAGCAGGAGGCGCGGGACGATGAAGCGCAGGGAGAACGGGTTGAAGCGGTAGGCCCGCAGCACGCGCACCACGGCGTCAGGGTAGTTCGGGCGCAGCTCGTCATAGTGGCCGCGGTCTTTAAAGATCAAAGCGTAATGGTAAATAAACCTCAGATGCGCGCGGAGCGCGGCGTCAAGTGCCTGCCCCGAAAAACCCGCCCGGTGGGCATAGCGCAGGACAAGGTCGAAGTTCGTGACGAAGACACGGAAGAAATTGTACCCGCCCGCGTTCTCCGCCCGCTGGGCCAGGAGGGGCTGGCGTGTGGCGTAGAAGCCGCGCCCCGGCGCCAATGCGTCCACGAAGAAGAAGGCCTGGATCAAAACGGTCCCGACCTTGTCCGCGTAGTCTTTCCCCAGCACGTTCGCCCGGCGGAAGGCCATGCACGAGAGGAACACGAGGTGCGTACTCAGAAGCTCGAGCGCCGCGTCCGGGCTGTGCGTCACCATGTCTTCCTTCAGAGTGAACGGCTGGGAGCCGCCTTCCTCAGAAGGGTCCTCCCGGAACATGCGGACGTTAAGCGCGAAGGCGTCGAATGTGGGATGCTCGGCGATGAGCGAGAGCAGCTTGGCGATCGCGCCGGGGAGCAGCACGTCGTCGTCGGAGAGCAGGTACAGGAACTCGCCGCGCGCCTGCGTCAAGGCGTCGGTGAAGTTGCGGTCCGGCCCGATGTTCTGGGGGCGGCGGACGTAGCGCAGGGCAACGTGGGGGAAGTCGGCCTGGGCCTTGGCGACGACGGCGGGCGTCTGGTCCGGGGAGGCGTTGTCCAGCACGAGGACCTCCACGCGGGCAGCCGCGTCGGGCGTGAGCTGCGACAGCACGGCCCGGAGCGCCTGGCCGAGCAGGGCGGCGCGCTTGTAGGTCGGAATGCACAAGGAGAGCGTCGGGACCGAGGGCGTTTGTGGTTGAAGCGGCGTTGAGCCTGTCATCGGAGGGAAGGCTCCGGCACCGGCGGCCGGTCCGTCGGCGATGCCGAGACGGGCGGATGGGAGGGCGGGTCCGCGTGCCACTGTCGGCGCTTCTGGATGAATATCCGGTTGCCCAGCCCCAGCCCGACCCCGAGGCTGACGGCGAGATACCAGGCCATCATCCCGGTCGCGCCGAATGGCCTCCCGAGGAGTAGGCTGCCGAGCGCAGTCAGGCCGCCGACCGTCAGTGACAGAGGCAGGAACGGCTCCTGCTTGTGTGCCCGCAGGTAGATGGATTCGGCCCCGACGATGTGGGCGCAGACGACCGCCCCCATCAGCAGCCCCAGCGGAGCGGGGTCGAGCAGGCGAACGCTCAGCCGGTGCGCGAACGGCTGGCCGTGGAGGACAACGGTGAGCAGCCAGAACCCGCACTCCCCGACGACCAGGGCCAGCGTGGAGCGCCACAGGGCCGGGAAGAACATGCGGTCCATTTGTGCCCAATCGCGGCGGGCGACGAGGCTGCCGAAGGGGGCCGCTTTGGTCGAGACCCAGGCCAGCGAGATGGCGGCGATCGCGGACGTGATGCTCAGGCTCAGTCCCATCTTCCCCGCCCAGACCGGCCCCTGGAATATGAACAGGAGCGGGACGAACGTCTGCGTGATGAAATACCCGGAAAGCCAGGAGACGGCGATCTTCCACTGGAACGGCCAGATCTCGTGCCGCCAGTCCACCTGGATGTCCGGCCTCGCCGCCCGGAGCAGGTCGCCCAGGAACACGCGCTGCCGGACCAGGAGCCACCCGATCACCCAGGTCGAGCTGGCGATGCCGCCGATGGAGGCGGCATACAGCCCCCAGTGCAGCAGCAGCATCGTCCAGAACAGCAGGCTGCTCAGGACGGCCCCGACGAACTGCGCCTTGACGACCTCCGCCACCAGCCCGCAGCCTTCCAGGATGGACCAGAGCGGCGTGAACATCAGGCCCATCGCAAGGCCCGCCGACAGGAACAGCCACGGCCCCTCCCAGGCGATGGGCGGCACGCCGGGCGGGAGGCGGTGGAAGGTGCGGAAGAAGACCACGCCCACGGGGTACACGACGGCCAGGACCAGTACCGCCATGATGCCGTACCACCGCAGGCCGCGCCGCAGCAGCGAGGCCAGCCGCGCCTTGGCGACCGGGTCCCCCTCCAGCGTCCGCCGCGATGTCCACTCCAGCCCGGCCCGCTCGTGGGAGGCGAACTGCATCAGGACCAGCCCAATGCCCAGCTCGAAGAAGATCTGGAGGCCCATGATGCTGCCGAACGCGGCGTAGTACCCCTGCTCGTACTTGTTCAGGGACCGCACCAGCAGGGCCAGCGTGACGATGCCCCCCAGGGCACCCCAGCCGCGCGAAAGTATCGCGAAGCCGACCGCACGGTCAACGCCGGCCAGGCGGCCCAGCTTTCCGATGATGCCCGGTGTTCTCATAAAGGTCTGATGCTCATGGAGGCCCGAAGCTCAGGACGGTGCGGCGGAAGCCGTCCTCGACCGTCGTCCCCGGCTCCCAACCCAAGGCGCGAACCTTGCCGATCTCGGGGCAGCCGCGCGTGATCTTGCTCTGTAGATAACCGTCGGTCGGGACCGGCTGCCGGACGACACGCAGGTTCTTCTCGGGGAACAAGGCGACCAGGCGGTGGGCGAGGTCTAAGATGCTGACCTCCGCCTTGTCATTGCCGACGTTATAGGCCTGCCCGCTCTCGCCCATCAGCAGCACGGTGAAGAAGCCCGCAGTGGCGTCCGCGAGGTAGCAGAAGGCCCGCGTCGCGCGCCCGTCGCTCTTCATCACGATGTCCCGGCCCGCGACGATGTCGGCGACGAAATCGGCGAAGACGCGCCCGTCCGTCAGCGACATGCCCGGTCCATAGGTGTGGAACGGCCGGGCGACATTTGCGGGGACGCCGTATTGGGCGTGCCAGGCGACGCACATGGTTTCGCCCATCCGCTTGCTCTCGGCATAGCAGGAGCGCACCTCCGTCGGGTCCACGGAGGCGTAATCCGTCTCGCGCGTCGGCACCTGGGCGTCGGTGATCTGGCCGTAGACCTCGCCGCTGCTGAAAAACAGGAAGCCCGAGACGCCCGACGCGCGGGCCAGCTCCAGCAGGTGGTGCGTGCCGAAGACGTTGGCGGACAGCGTCCCCACGGGATCGGACTTGTAATACTTCGGGCTGGCCTGGGAGGCGGCGTGGATGATGTAATCCACGCGCCCGCCGATGTCGAGCGGCTGGGACACGTCCCCGACGACCAACCGCAGATCTGAACGGCCCTCGTAGGCGGCGAACCGCTCCCGCGCCCGGCCCTCGTGGCGCACCAAGCCCAAAACACGCGTATTCTGTCCGGGCCGCCGCTCATTGAGGAAAAGTAAGGTTTCGACGATGTAGGCGGGCAGGAAGCCCGATGCGCCCGTGACCAGGACGGTCTTCCCCGCCAGGTCATCCCAGGGCAGCGGCGCGGACGTGATCGCTTCCAGGTCTTCGGTGACGATTGGGTGGCGCATCATCGCGCCCGGCCCATGTCACTCTTGCCTATGTGCAAAAGCCAGTCGGCAAGCAGGGGCCGGGCCTGGGAGTCAAACGACAGCTTGGTCTTCTCCATCCGCCCCGCCCCGCGCGTCAGGATGCAGCCGAGGGTGTCGCCGGTGTTCTTCTTGTCCAGCCGCATGGCCGCCAGAATCCGCTCCGGGTCCGCCCCCGTCAGGACATCCTGGTACGGCGCGTAGTAGGGCACCAGCCATTCCTGGAGGTCGTGAAAGTAGTCCTCGGACACCCAGCCGAGCTTAACGGAGAAGAAGGTCGCCGTCAGGACGCCCAGTGTCACCGAGATGCCGTGCGGGATGCCGTAGTCGGTCGCCGACTCGTAGGCGTGGCCGAAGGTGTGTCCGTAGTTCAGCAGGTTGCGGACGCCTTTATCGAACTCGTCTTCCTCGATGAACTTCTGCTTGATCGCAAGAGAGTCCCAGACGATCTCGCGCAGCGACTCGGGGCGGGCCTCCCCACCGGTTAGCTTGGGACGCAGGCGAGTGACCGCCTCCTCGCCCGCGATCAGGTGCAGCTTGATCGCCTCGCCCAGCCCGCTCCGGATCTCGTCATAAGGCAGTGAGCCTAACACGTCGAAGGCCAGCAGGACCTGATGCGGCGGGTAGAAGGTGCCGAGCTGGTTCTTGTAATGCCCGACATTGATGGAGCTTTTGCTGCCGATGCAGCTATCGCACTGGGCGAGCAGGGTGGTGGGAACCAGGCTCCAGCGGACGCCCCGGAAGAGGGTGGAGGCGATGAAGCAGCTCAAGTCCTGCATGACGCCGCCGCCGACGACCAGCAGCAGGCAGTCCCGCCGGAAGCCCGCGCCCAGCAGCCACTCGATGTGCGGGGCCAGGGCATCCAGGCTCTTCGCGCCCTCGGTCGCCTCGATCAGCCGGACGTTCTCGGGCGGCAGGGTGTCCGCAAAGGCTTCCGGGTACAGCCTGTGGACTTGGGCGTCCACGAGGGCGAAGGTGCGCCGCCCCTGGGCGGCGGCCTGGATGGCTTCGCGCAGTCCCGGCGCTTCGGTGACATCGTAAGGGTGGGATTTGCTCTGGATCTGCATCATAGGGTGGGGTCAGCGGCAGGTGAAGCCGCCGTCTACTAAAATCGTCTGCCCCGTCAGGTAGGTGTTCGAGTCGCCGCACAGCCAGGCCACGAAGCGGGCAATCTCGGCCGGCTCGGCCAGCCGCCCGGCGGGGATCGTCGCCTCGATCTTCTCCAGGTCGGCGGGCGAGTTGTTCTGCCGCGTCAGGTCCGTCGCCACATAGCCGGGGCAGACCGAGTTGACCAGGACGCCGAAGGGGGCGAGTTCCACGGCCGCCGTCCGGGTCAGCCCGTTCAGGCCCGCCTTGACCATGCTGTAAGCCCCGCGCCGCTCCTTCGTCACGACTCCGAAAATGGAGCTGATGTTGACGACGCGGCCCCAGCCCCGCGCCTTCATGCCGGGCGCAACGCCTTGAAGAAGCTGGAGTGGGGCGGTTAGGTCCACCTGCACCATCTCCGACCAGCCCTCGGGCGTAATGGCTTCTAGGTCGTTCAGGACGTTGATGCCGGCATTGTTGACTAAGATATCCACCGCCTCGCCGTGTTCGCCAAGCCAGGCGGCGATGGAGGCCGGGTCGGACAGGTCCAGCCTCGCCCGGCCCGCATCCAGGACGGACACGTCCTGCGCGCGCAGGGCATCGGCGATGGCCGCGCCGATGCCTCGGGCCGCGCCGGTCACCAGGGCGATGCGCTGGGGCATGGTTCTAGCCCTGCCCGTGGACGGCGGCGATGGACTTGGAGTAGCGCTCCTGCATCATCGCCAGGCGCGTGTCGTCCTCGCGGTGGATCGAGCCGTAGTAGTCCTTCTTGTTCTGGAGCCACATGATCTCGAACTCGACCGCCTTCAGGAACGCCTCCTGCCGGTTCTCCAGCGCGGCGGGGCAGCCGAAGACGACCTTGCGCGTCTCGTAGCGGTCGATGTGGCCGGGCGGGAAGGCCTGGAAGAAGGGCAGGGACAGGACGGACACGCCGCCGCCGACCACGACGTGCAGGCCCTTGGCCTTGGCCTTGGCGGCGACGTCTATACAGATCTTGAGGATACCGTCGTTGTTGACCGAGGTGCGGTCCAGCCCCATCGAGCCGGTCAGGTCCACGCGGCCCAGGACGATCCCGCTGAGGCTGCCGATCTCGGGGATTTCCAGCATCTTGTCGAAGTTCTCGATGGCTGTGATCGTTTCGAGGTTAATCAAATAGTCCATGTCCTCACGCTGGTCGTCGGGGAAGACCAGCTTGACGGCCTGCAAGTACTTCTTGAGGGCGTAGGGCGTCTCCACCATCGGCGCGACCAGATGCTCGGTGCCAAGGCTTGCCGCCTCGATCATGTCCTTGATGGCCTCGCAGCCGCCGATCTTCAGGCTCAGGCCCAGGCCCGCCTTCAGGCTGACCTCTTTGAGACGCATCGCTTCTTCCAGGCGTGTCCCTTCGGCCTCGAACTCGGCCTTGACACCCACCACGTTGTGGCTCTCGCGCATCTCGGTGAGGAGCGCGACCATTTTCTTTTCCAGGGCGTTCACGATTATTCTCCTTTGCTCATCCCTATTCGGTAATGAGGTTGCTTGCTAACTCTTCGCGGCTCAGGAAAGGCGCCATGTCTTCCAGGGGAGCCGACACCATCCGCCCATCATCCAGCTTCCGCGACGAGACTTTGGGCGCGAACTGCTGGCCCAGGTCCAGGAAGACCTCGCACATCTGCGGCCCGTCACCCGCCAGCGTTTCGCGCAGGGCGTCTTCCAGGTCAGCCGCCGTCCGGGCGGCGTGGTAGCCGAATCCACAGGCGTCGGCCAGTTTGTCGAAGGGGGCGAAAAACAGCCCGCTGTCGGGGCCGCAGCCGATCAGGTTGTCGGGGAAGTAGTTCTGCTGGGTCTGACGGATGGAATGATACCCCTGGTTGTTCAGGACGAAAAGCTTGATCGGCAGCCTGTGCAGGGCAATCGTCTGGAGTTCCGCCAGGTTCATCTGGATGGAGCCGTCGCCGGCCAGGCAGACGATCCGCTTGCCGCCGCTCCCGAAGGCCGCGCCGACGGCGGCGGGCAGGTCGTAGCCCATCGAGGCGCAGCCGGAGTTCGTGTAGAGCCGCTGGCCGGGCTTGATGTTCGCGGCCTGGAAGGAGGTGACGCAGGCCGTCCCGTCCCCGGTCACGACAATCTGGTCCTCGGGCAACTGGCTGAACAGGGCGTCCATGAAGCAGTACGGGTTGATGCCGTTCTTGCTTTCCCAATACTCCGGCAGCGTAACCGGGTATTTGTGTACGCGCTCCCGGCACCAGGCCAGCCACTCGGAGTGCATCGCGGGGACGGGCCGGACGGGCTGACCGAGGAGCGTGTGCAAAACGTCGGCGACGTTCGCCTGGATCGGCAGGTCCGGGGACAGCGTCGGCTTTCGGAGTTCGGCGGCGTCAATGTCCACGACCACTTTATAGGCGCGGTGGGCGAAGTTCTCCCAGTTGTAGCTGATCTGCCGGACGTTCAGCCGGCTGCCCAGCACGAGCAGGAAGTCGGCGTTCTGGACGGCGAAATTGCCCGCCCGGTCCCCGATGGAGCCGGGCCGCCCGCTGTAGCCGGGGTGGGAGTTCGGAACCAGATCGTGGGCGTTCCAGGCGGTGACGATGGGAACGCCCCAGCGGTCGGCCAATGCCAGCAGTTCGGCCTGCGCGCCCGCCAGGCGGACGCCGGACCCGGCCATGATGACGGGCCGCTTGGCCTCGCCGCACATGCGCGCGATCTGCTCGCAGATCTGGGGCAGCCGGGCCGTGTCGTCCGATACGGGGCCTAGCTCGGCGGGGTCGAAGCCGGGCAGAGTGTCGGGGTCAACACTCGCGCCCTGGACGTTCATTGGGATGTCCAGCCAGACCGGGCCGGGCCGCCCCGCTTTCGCGAGGTACAATGCTTTTTCCAGATGGTAGCGGATGCTCTGCGGGTCGGTCACCATCTCGGCGTACTTGGTCATCGGCGCGACGACTCGGACGATGTCAAGCTCCTGGTCGCCCAATTGCCGCAGGGGCAGGTCGGTGCTCCGGACGACCGTCTCCCACTTGACCTGGCCGGAGATGACGATCATGCCGATGGAGTCGGTCCAGGCCCCCCAGACGCCCGTGATGGCGTTCGTCCCGCCCGGCCCGGTCGTGACATTGACGGCGGCCAGCCGGTTCGTCAGCCGGTAGTAGCTCTCGGCGGCCATAGCGCAGGCCTGCTCGTGATGGCAGCAGACGTACTTCAAGCCCTCGCATCGCCCGACGGCGTCATTGAGGTGCATGGCGCCGCCGCCGGTCACGAGGAAGATGTGTTCAATGCCGTGCCGCACCAGGGTCTGCGCGATGTAATCTGAGACTTTAATCATAAACCGTTCTATCCCGATGCTAGTCTATCCCGAAACTACTCTGTTCCACTCGATGGTGCGCCGCAGCGCCTCGTCCAGCCCCACACGCACCTCAAGCCCTAGCTCGGTCCGGGCGCGCTCCGTCGAGGGCACATAGCGCGAGGCGGGCGTCCCGGCGACCGCCTCCTTGCCGATCAGCACCGGCGGGGCGGGCGTGAACCGCGAAGCGACTGCCGAGGCCGTTTCCCCGATCGTCATCGCCTCCTCGGAGCCGACGTTGTAGGCACGGCCAGGCAGGCCGCGCAGCAGGATCGTCCACAGCCAGACGGCAAGGTCTGCGGCATAAAGGTAAGACCGGAACGGCGTCCCGTCCCCGCCGACCCGGACCGGGCCGCCCGCAAGCCCGTCGCGGATGAAGTTGCCGACCGCGAAGTGCGAGTCCAGCGGCAGGAACGGGCCGACGAAGGCGAAGCCGCGGGCGATGCCGACGTCCAGCCCGTGCTTCTCGGCGTAAACGGCGCAGAAGAGTTCCGCCAGCCGCTTACCTTCCCCGTAGGCCGCGCTTGCCTGCGCGCAGTCCGGCGCCCCGACATATTCCTCGGGGACGTGGCTGATGTCCGGCGGCTGCGCCCCATAGACCGCGCCCGACGAGGTCAGCAGGAACCGGCCCGCACCGCACTGCCGCGCGAATTCCAGGGTGCGCCGCGTCCCCTCGGTGATCGTCTCGATCATGCCCAGCGGGTCATCGCGGTTCAAGGAGGCTTTCGCCTCGGTCGCGCCATGGACGACATGGGAAAACTCCCCCGGCGGAAACGGGAAGGAGCGGATATCACCCTGATGGAACCCGATGGCCGGGTGCGCGGCCAGGCGTGGGTGCTTGGCCGCGAAGGCGGACGGGTTGCGCGTCAGTATCAGCGCTTCGGCCCCCAAACCGAGCGCATCATTGGCCCAGGCGAAGCTTTCCAGAAGCCAGCAGCCGAAGAACCCCGTCCCGCCGGTGATGAACAGCCGCCGACCGCGCAGCCCCTCCCAGAGTTTCGCGGTGTGGGTCAGGACGTGGTCCAGGTCTGCGGCCAGCGGGTTGACGTTCACTCGTGCGACGCGCGCACGAAGTCGTGCAGGACCGAGAGCATGTAGTCTTTGTGCGCGTCGCTCAGGCCCGGATAGACGCCCACCCAAAACACGTTGTTCATCACGAAGTCCGTGTTGTGGAGGTCGCCGATCTTGCGGTGGGCGATGCCGGCATAAGCGGGCTGTTTGAGCAGGTTGCCCGCGAACAGCAGCCGCGTCCCGATCTTCTTGGTGTCCAGGTGCCGCACTAGCTGGTCGCGCGTGAACGGCGCATCCTCGCGGACGGCGATGGGGAACCCAAACCAGGACGGGTCGGAGTTCGGCGTCGCCTGCGGCAGGATCAGATGCTCCTGCAAGTCCTGCAAGCCTTCATGCAGGTAGGTAAAATTGCGCCGCCGGGCCGCGATGAACTCGGGTAGCTTCTTGAGCTGCGAGACGCCCACGGCCGCCTGCATGTCCGTCACCTTCAGGTTGTAGCCGATGTGCGAATAGGTGTACTTGTGGTCATACCCGCAGGGCAGGTCGCCCAGTTGCCACTCGTACCGCTTGCCGCAAGTGTTGTCCTTGCCCGGCTCGCACCAGCATGCCCGCCCCCAGTCGCGGTATGACTCGGCGATGACTTTGAGCTTGACGTTGTTCATGAAGACGGCCCCGCCCTCGCCCATCGTGATGTGGTGGGCGGGGTAGAAGGAGGCCGTGGCGATGTCGCCGAACGTCCCGACCTTCTGGCCGTTGTAGCTCCCTCCGATGGCGTCGCAGCAGTCTTCGACGAGGTACAGGTCGTGCTTCTTGACGAACTCGGAGATGGCCGTCATGTTGCCGGGGTTGCCCAGGGTGTGCGCGAACATCAGGGCGCGCGTCTTGGGAGACAATGCCTCTTCGAGCTGCCGGATGTCCAGGTTATAGTCGGGGATAGTCACGTCAAGGAAGACCGGGACCAGGCCGTTCTGGATGATCGGGTTGACCGTCGTGGGGAAGCCCGCCGCGACCGTGATGACCTCATCGCCGGGTTTCAGCCGCCGGTCGCCCAAGGTAGGTGAAGTGAGCGTGGTCAGGGCAACCAGATCGGCGGAGGAGCCGGAGTTGACCAGCAGGGCCTTGCGGACGCCGCAGAAGCGGGCGAACTCGCGCTCGAATTGGGTGGCGAAGCGGCCCGTGGTCAGCCAGAAGTCCAGGGTTGAGTCCATCAGGCTCTGCATGTCTGCGGCGTCGAAAACGCGGCCCGAGACGGGCACTGCGCTGACGCCCGGCACGAACTCGCGGGCGGCAAATGCCTCGTCGTGGTACTGGACCACCAGGTCTGCGATCTGCGCCCGGAGCGCGTCGGCTTTGTCCGTCATTGGGAATCCTTCTAAGGTCCGCCCCCGGCGGTGGGGGTCAGGGCGTCAAAAACTCAGTATACCACCGGATCGTCTTTTCCAAGCCCCCGTTGAGTGTAAAAAGCGGCTCCCAGTCCAGCATCCGGCGGGCCTTGGCGGCGCTCAGGTACTGGTGCTTGATCTCGTTGGAGGCCTCGTTGCGGACTTCCGGCGTCAGGTCCGACCCCATCAGCTCCAAGATCTTGTGGGTCAGGTCCAGCACGGTCACCTGAAGCTCGTTGGAGAAGTTGAAGGCCTCGCCGCGCAGGCTCGGGTCCTTCGCCATGCTCTCGGCCAGCAGCATGTAGGCCGCCGCACCGTCCTCGACGTAGAAGTAGTCGCGGATGAACGAGCCGTCGGAGCGGATGACCGGGGCCTGGCCGCGCAGGATGGAGCGGACGGTGCCGGGCACGATCCGGTTCCAGTTGAGGTCCCCCCCGCCGTAGAAGTTGCCGCAGCGGGTGATCGTCACCGGCAGGTCGTAAGACTTGGCGTAGGTGTAGGAGATCAGGTCGGCGCAGGACTTGGACACGTCGTAGGGGTGCTGGCCTTGCAGGGGCGTGGTTTCATCATACGGCAGGACCTCCTGGTCGCCGTAGGCCTTGTCCGAGGAGGCGATGACGATCTGCTTGACGCGCGGGGACCTCCGGCAGGCTTCCAGCAGCCGCCACGTCCCGGCGATGTTCGCCTCGAAGGTGGAAACCGGGTTGCGGTTGGCGATGCCGACGATGGTCTGGGCGGCCAGGTGGATGACGGTGTCTATCTCGTGTTCGCCCAACGCGCGCTCCATCATCTCCTGGTCGGTGATGTCGCCCCGGACGATCTTCACCTTGTCCAGATGGCCCGACCGGACCAACTCGCAGTCGGGTATCCAGTCCCGGACGAGGCAGACGACGTCCGCGCCCGATGCCACCAGCGACTTCACCAGCCACCCGCCGACCAGCCCGGTCGCGCCGGTCACGAAGGTCGGGCGGTCCCGCCAAAAATCTTTATCTACTTTGTCTTTATCCGTTTGTATCATCAGACTTTCCAGGGCGCGCGGCCCGACTGCCACAGGTTCTCTAAAATCTTCTTCTCGCGCAGCGTATCCATGCACTGCCAGAAGCCTTCGTGCCGGAAGGCGGCGAGCTGGTTGTCGGCGGCCAGGCGCTCCAGGCCGTCCACCTCCAGGCTGCTCGCGTCGCCCTCCAGATAATCAAAGACCTGCGGCTCCAGGACCATGAAGCCGCCGTTGATCCAGCCCTCGCCGATCTGCGGCTTCTCGCTGAACTCGCGCACCAGGTCGCCCTCAAAGACCAGCCCGCCAAAGCGAGACGGGGGGCGCACGGCGGTGATGGTGGCGAGCTTGCCGTGGGCGCGGTGGAACTCCAGGACTTTGCCGAGGTCCACGTCGCAGACGCCGTCGCCGTAGGTGACCATGAAGGCCCCGTCTTTGAGCCATCGCTCCAGCCGCTTCACCCGGCCGCCGGTCTGCGTACTCTGGCCCGTGTCCATCAGGTGGACGTTCCAGTCCTCGGTGTCTTTCTCCAGGTCTTCTACCGTGCCGCTCGCGAGGTCCACGCGCAGGGAGCCGCCGAGGCTGTAGTGGTCCAGGAAGAAGCGCTTGATGACCTCGCCCTTGTACCCCAAAGCCAGGAAGAAGTCCTTGAACCCGTAGTGGGCGTAGGAGCGCATGATGTGCCAGACGATGGGGTGTTCGCCGACCTCCACCATGGGCTTGGGCTTGATCTCGGTTTCTTCGGCCAGGCGCGTCCCCAAGCCTCCCGCCAGTACGACGACTTTCATGCTGTTCCCATTCTGATGAGCCTTTGGATGAACGAGCGATTGAAATCACTCGCTGCCGCCGGATTTGTCCAGGGGACAAGGGAGCGGAGTATAGGGAGCGATCCCTCCTCTTCTGTCCCCTGGACAGGTCCCCTTCAGCGAGTGATTTCACTCACTCGTCCTGCTCCGGTCTTCGCCCACTCACCTGTTCTCTAACGACTTCTTCCTACCGCTTCTTGACGAGCGGCGGTGCGTCCCCAACCTCCGCCGGTGGCCGCGCGCCGCTGCCGTTGGCGGGCTTCGGCAGGGATGCGCCCGGCCCGGTCGCCCTGTCCCCGGCGCGCGGCGCGCGGGCGTAGTCCACCGCGACGGCAAGGAGGAAGGCCAGCACGACCGGCAGCAGGCAGAACAGGCCGAGGCGCGTCATGCCCGGCTCGCCGGTCGTGGGCGGGAGGGCGCTGTCGATGATCGACATCCGGCTCTGGGCCGAGGCGTTGTTGATCTTGATGCTCTGCGCCTGCGTCAAGGTTTCGCGCAGGATGTCCGCCTGGAAGCCGCGCTCGGCCTGGAGGCGGTCCAGCTCGAACGACAGGTCCCGGCTGACGCCCAGGCGGCGCTCGGCCTTCGCGATCTTGTCGAAGAGGGTCGCTTGCCGGGCGTAGAGCGAGTTGATGAGCTGGTCGTTGTTCAGGTCCGGAGTCGTCAGGCGCTCTTTGACGCCCTGGGTCTGGAGGTCGAGCTGCTTCTGGTCGGCATCCAGCCGCGTTTGCGCCGTGATGACGGCGGTGTTCTCCGGGCCGTAAAGGTTTGCGGCCGTGGTGTAGGCGATCCGGTCGTTGGTGACGCGGGTGCGGATGTCGGACAACTGCGGGTCGTCCGTCGGGAGGCGGGACAGGTCGCGGAGCTGGGCGGTGATCCCCTTCTCCCGCGCCAGCCGGGCGGCCTGGGCGGCGCGCAGGTCGGTCTGCACCACGTCGTACTGGCTGTTGAGCGTGTTCAGTGCGGCCGAGGCGGAGGCGGCGTCCGTGTCCGCGCCGGGCGTCGCGCCCTCGGCCGCCGACGTGCCGGAGCGGCCGCCGCCCGCCGAGCGCGGGTTGGCGCGCGCCACCTCGCGGCTGAAGTCGCGCAGCCGCTTCAAAGACTGGTTGTAGTCGGCCGTCGCCTGCCGCACCTGGGCGTCCGCCCCGTGCAGGAGGGCGGTGCCCTGGTCGCTGTCGCTGTTGATGAAGTAGTACTTCAGGGCGGCGGCGTAGGCGTTGGCGGCCTGGGCGGCGGCGTCCTCGACCTGTGCAGGCCGGGGAGCGTGCGTCAGGCTGAGGCGCGGGGAGCCGGGCAGGGTGACGCTGATGTAGAGCAGGCCGTCGGGGTTGTCCTCGGGCTTGACCCCTTTCGCCAGCAGGCCTGCGGCGGCGGCCTCCGAGGGCAGCGTCTTCGCGCCGTAGATCCGGGTGAGTTTGACCTGATGCTCCACCTGCGTCGCCATTTCGCGGCTCTTCAGGACGCCGATGTAGTGCTTGTTCCCGCCGCCCCCGCCGCCGCCGAGCAGGCCGGCCAGCCCGCCGCTCGCGGCCGGCTGCTGCATGGCGACGGAGACGGAGGCGGTGTAGGAGCGGGGGACCAGGAGCAGGGCCGCCGTCAGCAGGACGGCGAAGAGCAGCGGCCCCTTCCAGAGCCAGCCCCCGGCCTGCCGCCGGAATGCGCGTGCCAGGGCCGGCCCGTCTATAATGATTTCGTCTTGTTCCAATTTGTTAGCGGCGTTGTTTGCGGCGGACGGTTTCGGCGGCCGGGCCATGCGCCCGGTGGAGTGCGTGTCGATGTCTCTGTTGACGCTTTTGCGGGATTTTGAGTATAGCCCAAAAGCGGCCGTTTGTCAAATCCGGGCGGGGCCTTACAGCAGACCCCCCAGGATTTTCAGAGTGATGGCCGAGCCGAGCAGGCCCTGGAAGAAGGTGCTGAAGCTGTTCCCGCTCCGGCTCACGTTCTCGGCCAGCACCTTGGTCGGTACCAGGATCAGGTCGCCCGGCTGGATCGCGCCCGCGGCGGCGGCGGGGATCAGGCCGCCCCCGGCGTGGATGACCTCGATCCGGTCCTTGGCGGCGTCCGGGGTGAAATCGCCGGCGTACTTGATGTAATAGTCCACGGACTGGCCCGGCTTGAAGACGACCCCGCGCCCGGCGTAGACCGCCCCGACGACCTGGACGGTCGTGGGCGTCTCGGGGACGACGATGGTGTCGCCGTCTTTGAGCAGGAAGTCCTCGGAGCCGCCGGGGCGTCTCAAGGCGTCCCGCAGCCGGATGGCGACGTTGCCGTTCGGCTGGAGCTGGCTCGGGGTCAGCAGCCGCCCCTGCGAAACCGGGTTGATGGTCCGCAGGTTGTCCACCAGCCCCCCGACATTGGGGTTAGCGGCGCTGCCGCTGCTCGGCGTGATGCCGGGGATGGCGATGCCGCTGCTCGACGCCCCGCTGGCCGCGCTGCCCGCCGCTTCGATCAGGGCGAGGCTGGCCTTGGCCCGCTCGCGCTGGTACTGGCTCAAGTTCAGCATGTCGCTCATCTTGCTGATGGTCTGGGCGAGGTCCATCTGCCCGGTCGTCAGCAGGGTGTCCGAAGTGCGCGTGAACTCGGCCCCCTGCGGGAACGCCTCGGGCAGCAGGCCGCCCGCCTTGCGAACGGCGTCGCTCAGGCGCGTCGTGCTGTCTATCGGGAACGGGCCGGGGTGGGCGACGGCCCCGGTCACGGTCACGATGGGCGGGTGGTCCTTGATGGTGCCGTTACCCTGCACCGTCACCACGTCGCCGTCCTGGAGGACGGTGTCGCCGCTCGGGGCCAGCACGCCCGGCCCCTGGTAGGCGACGACGATCGGCGGCGTCACGGCCGGAGACGTGGACGTGTTCGGCTGCCGGGCGTGGGAGACCATGACCACCGTGCCGCCGCCGGGCTTGTAGGCCCCGGACAGCTTGACCAGGTCGCTGATCTTCATGCCCTCGCCGCGCGCGTACAGGCCCGGCGCGACCACGTCGCCCAATATCTTGACGGTGTGGTCCGGCGTGAAGTGCGCCTCGCCGATGCGGAAGACGGCCAGCACGTCGTTATCCTGGACCGAGGCGTCCTCCGCCGCGTCCCCCGCCAGCAGGGCGCGCAGGTTGACGTAGTCATAGGCGAACGTGCCGTCGCCGCGCTGGTGCAGCAGGACCGCCCGGTTTAAATAGGCGTCGGGGAGCGGCCCGCCGGTGTCGAGCAGCAGGTCGCTGACCTTCATGTTGTCGGACTGCGTGTAGAGGCCGGGCCGCTGGACGTCCCCGCGCACCTCGACGGAGCGCCGCCCCAGGTAGGCCACGTCCTGGCGCGAAAAGACCCGCAGGGTGTCGAATGTCTTCAAGGGCAGGTTCTGGGCCGGGTCGCCGTCGAGCGCCGCCGCGACGTTGACCGACACGACGGCGGTCGTATTGTCGGCGTTCAGCCGCGTCAGCTCCGCCCGCCCCAAGTAGGCGTCATACAACGGCTGCCGCGCCCGACGCAGCAGGTCGGCGACGCGCATCCCCGGCGTCAGGGCGTAGTCGCCTGGCTGGTCCACCTCGCCGACAACCGTGACCCGGTTGGTCAGGATGGCGCGCACCGAGGACACTTCCACGCTGTCGCCGTCGTACAGAGGCGTCCGGGCGGCCCTGGCGCGGTCGCTCAGGTTGACGTCCACGATGATGCGGCCCGTCCCGTTGTTCACGGTGTCTATGTGGACGTTCTGGTCCACGCCCGAGGGTTTGACGCCGCCCGCGTAGTTCAGGGCGTCCAGGAGAGTCTCGGCCGGGTTCAGCTCGTAGACGGCCTGCTGGCGCACCTCGCCGCGTACCGAGACGCGCGAGACAGGGGCGGGGATGTAGATGTTGTCGCCGGACTGGAGGTTGACGTCGCCCTGACGCGCGCTCGGGCGGCCCGTGCCCGCGCTGATCAGCGGGTAGATGTCCAGGACGCCCACGGGCCGCCCGCCGCGCAGGACGCGGATGTCGCGCAGGGAGCCGTTTGCCGTCGGCCCGCCGGTCGCCTGGAGGACGCTGAAGGCGGTCGTGCTGGCCGGGACCTGGTAGGTGCCCGGCTCGAAGGAGTTCCCGCTGACCGTCACCTGGATGGTGCGGAGCTGACGCAGGCTGATGGAGACTTCCGGTTTCCGGTACAGCCGGGACAGGCGCTGGATCAGGGTCGCCTCGGCCTGAGCGGCCGTCCTCCCGGCAACGCTGAGGCGGCCCGCGCCCTCGACGCTGATGCCGCCCTGCGCGTCTACAGTCGCATTGAACTCGCGCGGGGTCAGGGTCAGGGCGCTGTAGCGGACCGTCAGCGAGTCGCCCGGCTGGAGCTGGTAGTTCGGCGGCAGGGAGGTGAGGACGTTGCGGTACAGCGAGGAGATCGGGTCGGCGAGTTGGCCCCCGACGGCGTCCGTCGCGCCCGCCCCGCCGTTCTGACCGTTGTTTTGGCCGCCGCTTTGCAGCAGGGCGTCATCGCCGGGGAACTGGATGTCGCTGCCAGGAGCGGCCGTGTCGCCGGCAAAAGCACCGCCGGTGTAAGCGTCATCCGGGGTCCGGCGGCGGGGCGTCGTCTGCCCGCTCACGTCGCCGCTCCCCGTGCCGTCCTGACCGCCGTACCCATTGTTGTAGGCCTGGCCGTTATATGTTTGGCCGTTATCGCCCGTGCTGCGCGTGTCCGGCGCATTGGGATCGTTCAAGAGAGCGGCGTTGGGATCATTCATATTGCCCCCGGCCACGCCGGCAGCCGCCGCGCGCCGCCGCGCCGCCGCGCTCTGGCCCGACCCGTCCGCGCCGCCGTTCGTGTCCTGGCCGTTCGTGTCCTGGCTGTTGGTATTCGGGCCATTCGAGTTCAGGCCATTGGCATCGAAGCCGTTCGTGTCGCCTGAGCCGTTTGCGCCGAACCCGGTGCCTGCCGCGTTCCCGCCGCCCTGAGTCACGGTCGAGCGGCTGCGCGTCCCCGTCTGAACCGGGGCAGGGCGCGGCAGCAGGGCGCGGCGGCGGGCGATGATGATCTGGCGCGCGGGCTGGAAGAAGTCGTACCCGAAGAGCGGGAGCGGCCGGACGCCCGCCCCCTGCCGCGGCTGGAACGGGTCCGTCGGGAGGGTGTAGACGCCCGGCGCGCGCGGGGGGATGAGCGGGGTGATCCGGTTGCCGGGCGACCCGCCGGTCGCCCCCGGCCCGGTCCCGCGCGTCGGGGTGGTCAGGAGCAGGGGGTTGGGGGGCGTCACGGGCAGCCGCGGCCGGTTCGTCCGGCCGGAGCGTGTCCCGACCGCGCCCGCCGCGCCGCCGTTGTCCACGCCGACCGGGGGGCCGGGGGACGCCGAGCCATTCGCCCCGCCATACCCGCCGCTGCCGTCATCGCCCCCATTGCCGGTGTTCTGGTCGCCGAAGCCGCCCGGCGCGCTGCCCGTGTCCCCCACGCCGCCCGAACTCGCGCCGCCCGCCGAATCGGCCGGGGCGGGCCGCCGCGTCATGTCGTCCTGGGCCGCGCCGCGCTGGGGCAGGCCGAGGCCTACGCTGGAGACGGCGAGGAAGGCGGAGGCGGCGAGCAGGGAACGGGGCGAGAGGAAGCGAGAGTGCTGCATGGTTGGTCCTAAGATGAGTTCTGAGATAGGTCCTGCGAGGGAGTTGGGGCCGGTGACGGGGTCAGAAGACGGCAATGACACCAGTATACATCATTTTTGCGCGAATCCGCCCGCGTCCGGCGCGTGGCCGGCAGGATTTTCCCGTCAGGACGCCGAAAGGCTGTGTCACTATGTCGGCAACACTCCCCCTGAACGAACCCCAGACCGGAACCCTGCGCGCCGCCGTGGACCGCATTCTGCCCGCCGACGCCGCGCCGGGCGGCTGGGAGGCGGGGGTGGGCGACTACTTCGCACTCCTTCTATCGCGCGAACCCCGGTTTTTGTTCCCCACCCGTCAGGGACTGGACGCGCTGGACGCCGAGGCGCTGGCGACCGAAGGCTCCCCGTTCGCCGCCCTCGCGCCGGACGCCCAGGACGCCCTGCTGGCGCGCGTCGAGGCCGGGGACGTGCGGGCGGCCTGGCCCCTGCCCGCCGCCGACTTCTTCCGCCGCCTGGTTTCCCAGGCGATGGAGGGCTACTACGCCGACCCCGGCAACGGCGGCAACAGAGGGGAAGCGTCGTGGAAGATGATCGGCTTCCGGGTGACGGCGTGAGGCATCAGAGGGAAGCCGGGCCGGAACGAGTGATTGAAATCACTCGCTGCCGCCGGATTTGTCCAGGGGACAAGGGAGCGGAATGATGCCGAACATTCGTCTGTCCCTGGCCTGCCTTCTTCTGTCCCCTGGACAGGTCCCCTTCAGCGAGTGATTTCAATCACTCGTTCCGGCCCGGCCCCTCAGTCGCGTACAGGATGTAACTCCATGACACAACCACACTACGACGCCATCATCATCGGGGCCGGGGCGGGCGGCGGCGTCGCCGCCGGGCTGCTGGCCGAGGCCGGCAAGCGCGTCCTGCTCCTGGAGCGGGGCCGCCGGCTCTCGTTCGCCGAGGTGGGCCGCGACCACCTGCGGAACCAGCGCCTGCCGCAGTACGGGTTCAATGCCGGGCCGGACCCGCTCGGCAACCCGCGCGTTGTCGTCTCCTCCGAGGGGGAAGCTTTTACCGTCAACCCGATTGACGGCGGGTATCAGGCGAACGCCGCCTGCGTCGGCAGCGGGACGCGGGTCTATGGGTCGCAGGCTTGGCGGTTCCTGCCGGACGACTTCCGCATGGCCTCCAAGTACGGCGTCCCCCCCGGCAGCAGCCTGGCCGACTGGCCGATCACTTACGAAGACCTCGCGCCGGACTACGAGCGCGCCGAGTGGGAGATGGGCGTCTCGGGCGACGAGGCGACGGCGGGCAAGGGTCGCCCGCGCCACCGGCCCTACCCCATGCCGCCTCTGCCGATGAACATGCAGGGGCGGGCCTTGCGGGCGGGCGCGGCGGCGCTGGGGTGGGGGACCGAGCGCGTGCCCCTTCTCATCAACAGCGTCCCCAATCTGGGCCGGGACGCCTGCGTCCACTGCCAGCACTGCGTCGGCTTCGCCTGCCCGACCGACGCCAAGAACGGCACCCAGAACACGATGATCCCGCGCGCCCTGGCCTCGGGCAACTGCACCCTGGAAACCGAGGCGATGGCCGAGCGCATTGACACCGATGGGGCGGGCCGCGTCGCCGGCGTCACTTACTGGACCAAGGAGGGCCTGCACGTCACGGCCACGAGCGAGGTCGTCGTCGTCTCGGGCGGCGCGGTCGAATCGGCCCGGCTGCTGCTCAACTCCAAGTCTTCCGTCCACCCCGACGGCCTGGGCAACGCGCACGACCAGGTCGGGCGCAGTTTGCAGGGGCACTACTACGCCGGGGCGGTGGGCTGGATGCCGGACCCGATCTGGGACGGCATCGGGCCGGGCGCGACCACGGCCACCATCGAGTGGAGCCACGACAACGTGGACGAAAAGGGCGAGCGGATCATCGGTGGCGGGATGCTGGCCGACGACTTCATCTGCCTGCCCCTCAGCGTCCTGAAGGGCCGCGTCCCCGTCGAGGTCCCGCGCTGGGGCCTGGCCCACAAGGAGTGGATGCGCCGTCACTACACGCGGATGCTGCTCATCACCGGCCCCGTCCAGGAGATCCCCAGCCCCGAAGGCCGCGTGTCCGTGGACCCGGACGTGTGCGACCGCTGGGGCCTGCCCGTCGCCCGGATGTCCGGCACGACCCACCCGGAAACCCTCCGCACCTACGACTTCATGCGGCTGCGCGCCGAGGAGTGGGCGCGCGCCTGCGGGGCCGAGGACACCCGGAGCCACGCCAACGCCCTCACCCTGAGCGGCGGCCAGCACCAGGCGGGGACCTGCCGCATGGGCGACGACCCGCAAACGTCAGTCACCGACAAGCATGGCCGCGTCCACGGCCACGACAACCTCTACATCGCCGACGGCTCCCTGCACGTCACGAACGGCGGCTTCAACCCCGTCCTGACGATCCTCGCGCTTTCCTTTCGCGTCGCCGGGCATCTGGTGAGGTCTTGGTAGGCGCGCGCTCCCACGCCTTGCCGCCGCAGTTCACGGAGCATCGGGCGATCTCTGCTTTCAGCTCGTCCCCGCCGACGATGCCGCTGCCGAAACCGAGCCGCTCGCCGCGCCCCACGACGACCCCGCCGCCTTCCGATGTCAGGAAGTAGTCTTCCACCTGTGCCCAGGATAACCGACGCCGGCCCAGCGGCGTGATGCGGGTCAGGCCGTTCTCATCCGTTTCAATGCGGCAGACGCGGTAGGTGTGCAAGCAGGCGAGGTACACCAGCCCGAAGAAAAACGCCGCGCAGGCCTGCCCCGTTATCTGCGTTCCTGGTATCAGCCCCTGCCACGTCGCCCAACAGCCGAAAATAATCGTCAGGCAGATGCCGAGCGGCAGCCCCAGCAGCGCCCGGTGCATGCGTGTCCGGTAATGGTACACGCGCGCCCCTTCCCCGACCCGCCCGCCACTCCAGCGCGCCGCCTCGCCGCCCAATACCTCCGGGTCAACATCCGCCCGCCATTCCTTATCCTCAGCGTTCGCGGCGTAGCGCTGGATGACTGCCTTCAGGAGCGTCGCGCCGCTCAAGACAGCGAGAAAGTCAAACCTGCCCTGCCGCGTTTCCACAACGTAGCGGATGGTCAGCGCGCCCGGCCCGCGAACGACCTGGTAGCCGGTTACATCTGACCATGCCGCCTCCACCCGCCGCGCCCCGTCTTCAAAGACTATCTGGTTTGTGTCCGCCGTGATGCGCTCCGCCTTGCGCCGCGCCGCCGCGCGGTACTGGGCGAACACCACCAGGAGCGGCCCTGCGTACAGGAAAGGGATGATCAGGTAGGGCGCGAAGAGGGCCAGCTTCATCGGCCAGCCCACAAACCCGCCCAGCCCCGCCGCCTGCTGCAACGGCTTGGCAAAGACGTAGATGAAGCCGGTCAAAACCAGCTTCAAGAGGATGCGCGGCGTCCAGACGTTCTGCCAGGTGTCATACCGGAAGACGCGCGGCCATGCATCACAGGGGCGCGTGCCGAGCAAGTCCCATCGGCTGACGGCGGCACCCGTCGCACGGCGCGTGACTTGCTCCCGGAGCGAGTCTACCTGCGTCCACTGCCTGCTGAATGAGACTGCCCCGGATGGCGTTCTAATGACTGCCCGCAGCGAGTCCCGTCCCGCCTGCACCGGAAGGCGGTCGTAATAGTCCTGGACCTCCTCCCAGGGCGCCGCCTTCCAGCCGAACCCCCCGTGCCAGCGCAGGCCGCGCACATCCGCTTCAATGCGGGCGTTCAGCGTCCACCACGTCAGCCACGCCGCCGTGAGGAAGGAGCCGAGAGAGGTGGTGCCGAAGAAGGCTGCTTCCAAAACCGGGTGCAGGGGTGGCGGGTTGGAAGGGAGGGTCGCGCCCAGCCCAGCCATGATGGCAAAAAGCACGGCCATGCCGACCATTAGCCACCACTCGGCGGCAGGGCGGCAGGAAACAGTTCCAGCGGGATTGAAAGCGTCGGGCGCGTCGGTCGGCATGGGATGATTGACACGCGGGGCGGTGGAAAGTTGCGACGGGGCGGGGATGGGCAGAAGGAATACCACGGGTTTCAACCCGTAGATCTCTTGCGTCACCTATGGGGAAAGTGCTACAGCAGAAAGAGACAGCCTGCTGAGGGGCTGTCTCTTCCAACTTGGACAGGAAGGAGGTGCATCTCCAATGTCCAGAAATGTGCGACAGGCCATTCTACGGGTCCGATCTACGGGTCCGACCCATCGCGCAGGTTATCGCGGCGATATTCTCGATTATCGCTGCGATTCTTCGGACCGCTAAAAGCCCCGGCTTCTAGTCTCCGGTGAGAAGAAGGGGATCGCTGCCAGGCGGTTCCCTCTTTTTGCTGTGTGAGATGCGGGGAGGGCCAGCCCTACATCCACAGCAGCAAAGTGTTTGCTGTATGTCACGCAGCGTGACACAGCTAGTTTGACACCTGAGCGCCCGATTGTCAATAGCCCGGCGACAGATGCGGTAGCGTATCATCGGCTGTTATTCTGATTTTAATCAACCCACCGTACATGACAAAAGAAGAGGACGCGATGAATTTGGAAAGGGCGCGATGAATCGTGCCCCTACGCCGTAGGGGCGAACCTTGTGTTCGCCTTTCGTAACGTGTTCGCCTTTCTCGCCTTTTCCGCCCCTCTAATGCATTAATGCATTGCTGTCGCCCCGCCCGCCCCATCGCGGCTCAGATAGACGCGGCTGTAGTTCCACTCGTAGAATTTGCCGTCGAAGGCCGAGGCGGGCAAAGTGTGGTTGACGCTGCCGACCTGGGTGTGGCCCCAGCCGCCGTCGAACAGGAAGACCAGGTCAATGGGTTCGTCCCCGGCCTTGTTGCCGTAGGTCCAGAAGTAGTTCGCGCCGTGCTGGACAAGCACCCCGTCCACATACATGGCGAAGGTGTCGTCTTTCTTATACAGCCAGGTCCAGACGTGGTACTGGGAGGCGTCAAAAGGCTTGACGCCCTGGGCGGCCATCGTCTTGCCCCAGTCGCCGTACTCCACGGCGTCTTTGGCCGGGGTGGCGACGGAGTTTGAGTGCCAGAAGCGGCCGTCGTAGTTCGTGTTCCCGCCGCCGTTGTCGTAGCCGAAGCTCTCGACGAGGTCCTGCTCGGCCCCCTGCGCCCCCTTGTCCCAGGCCCACTTGTTGCCCGCCGTCCAGATGGCGAACCAGAAGTAAGGCGGGGGACTGTAGCGGACGCGCGTCTCCCAGACGACATCCCGGCCCAGCAGGGACCCGGCGCGCGCCAGATTCCACTTCGCCATGAACGAGCCGTCGCCGGCGTTGTGCAGTTTCGGGTCCACGGTCGTCGCCCCGTTTAAAGGGGTGAGGAAGGTCTTCAGCGAGTCTGCCGTGAACTGACGCACGGGCGGGCTGTTGACCCCCTCGACCGGCTGGTGGAAGAGCGCGTCGGCGGCGTCGGGGGCGACCGTGACCGCCCCATAGTTGGTGCCGTTGCCGATGGTGCCGAACTGGTCGTGGTAGAAGAAGTTCGCGCTCATGTCGGCATAGTTCTTGACCGTGCCGTCCGCGCCGAAGTGCCAGTTCTTGACCAGCACCATGCCCGGCCCGCCGATCCCGAAGGACGGGCCAGGCCCGGTGGCGGGGTCGGCGACGGTCCCGCCGCCGATGGTTTCCGGCACCTTGGCGGCAGGCGTTTTGACCGCCGGCTTCGTCTTCGCGGCTTTGGCCGTATGCGCCTTCGTCTTCGCAGCCTGGGTCTGAGGCGTGATGCCGAGAAGGAGCCCGGCGGCTCCGAGGAAAAGGGGGGCTATTTTGGCGGCTTGCATTGTCTTACTCCGGTGACGATCGCTGCGCCGTCTTTTTGACAGCGTGGCGCGACAATCATAGCACGGAACGGCGGGGGCGTCAAGGCGGAAGCCAGCAACCTTTCGGCCCCCGCCGTGTCATAATGAAGCGGGGAGGGTGACTCGTGGACATCTACTTACAAGACTTAGGGCATCGGCGGCAGGCGGTGCTGCTGCAACGGCGGTATCTATCGCTGGGAACCCTTCCCACGGGGCAGCAGTCCGCCGGGATCGCGCTCGCGACCACGCAGGCAGCGGCGGCGAGGAAAGTCCCCCCACTCGGCCGGTTGGGCCGGTTCTGGGCGCGGGGCGCGGATACTCCGCCCGAAGTCGCGGCGGCATTCCTGGACTTGGTCCGCAGACCGGCCCGAGGCTTTGTCATCGGCAGTATGGTCGTGGGGTCTCTGTACGGTGGGGTAACTGCCGTCGGCCTCATCACCTCTGGAGAGTATGCGTTCGGAGCGGTGATAGCCGGCCTTGGGGCAGTGATGAGTGGGACCGGCCTGTGGGTGCCGGGCTATTGGCTGCGGCGCGTCTGCCGCCCGCCGGTATCCGCCGCCGAGGTCGAGGCGCTGCGCGATTCTACAACGGACGAACTGGAACTGGCCTACCTGCGGCTCGTCATGGACGCCATGAAGCAAGGCGTCGCGCCCGACGCGGCGGGCCGGGTGCGGGCGGCCCTGCGGGCGGTCGGGGACGCCATCGACCTGCTGCCCGCCGTCGCCCTGCCGCGCGCCGGCGTGGATGCCCTGCGTACTGAGGCCGCCCAGGCGCAGGCGGAGGCGCGGGCCGAAACGGATGCGGTGGTCGCGGCCTCGCACGAGCGCCGGGCGGAGGCCCTGGAACGGTCCGCGTCCGCCGCCCAGCGGTCCCAGACTCTGATGCGCCGCGCCGCCGCCCTGCGCGGGGAGATGCTGGCCCAGATCGAGTCGCTGCGCCTGGGCCTGGTCGGCTTCGAGACGGCGAGCGGCGATGTGAGCAGCTTGGCCTCACTGGCGGACGCCGTCCGCACCGTCGCCGAGGAGTCCGTCTCGGTGGCCGACGCCCGCACGGAACTCGACGCCGCGCTGCCGGGCACGGCGGCTGAAGGGGCGGCTCTGAGGATGGGGTTGGGTGCGTAGGGGCGCGATTCATCGCGCCCTTCTTGCTGTCGGGAAGGCAGGCAGGATAGGAGGGCGCGATGAATCGCGCCCCTACATCAGACAAACGCGACCATGACCTCGCTTGCCAAAAAGATGCCCTGCGGAGTCAGGCGCAGGGCATTCCCCGCGACTTCGAGCAGGCCGCGCTTGGTGAAGGTTTCGACCTCGGCGGCGAACTTGACGCGCGGGTCTATGCCGAAGCGCTCCCGGAAGCGGCGGCAGTCCACACCTTCTTGGGTCAGGCGCAGGCCGAGCATCATCGTCTCGGCCATCGTCTCCTCCACTGTCAATGTCTCGACAGACAGCATCAGGTCTTCCCCATTCTCAACAGCCTCGGCGTATTTGGCGGGGGATTTGACGTTCATCCGGCGCGCGCCGTCTAGGTACGCGACGGCCCCGCACCCGAATCCATAATACGAGTCGTTGCGCCAGTAGTGCAGATTGTGGCGGCTCTCGCGGCCCGGCCGGGCGAAGTTCGCGATCTCATACTGGGCATAGCCAGCCCCCTGGGCGGTCTCGCGGGCCAGGGCGAACATGTCGGCGGCGAGGTCATCGCTGGGCAGGGGCAGGCGGCCCTTCTGCTGCAAGGTGTAAAAGCCGGTGCCTTCCTCAACGATGAGCGAGTAGAGCGAGAGATGGTCGGTGTCCAGGGCCAGCGCCTGGTCCAGCGTGTCTCGCCACTGCTTCAAGGTCTGGCGCGGCAGGGCGAACATCAGGTCCAGGGAGACGTTCTCGAAGCCCGCCGCGCGTGCGGCCTTGACGGCGTTTCGGGCCTCCTCGGCGGAGTGGATGCGGTCCAGGGTCTTCAGCAGGTCGCCGTCAAAACTCTGCACACCGAAGGAGATGCGGTTGAAGCCCGCCGCGCGCAGCACTTCCAGGTGCCGCACGTCCATCGTGCCGGGGTTCGCTTCGGTCGTGATCTCGGCCCCCGGCGTGACCGGCAGCGTCTCCAGGACGGCCCGCAGCAGGGCGGCTTCGTCGGTCGCCGGAATCGCGGTGGGTGTGCCGCCGCCGAAAAAGATCGTGTCTACTCCGGCTCCCCCGTCGGGTGCAGTTGCGCCAGAATTGGGGGCGGGGGGGGCTGACCTTATCTCCCGCGTCAAGGCCTGGACGTAGCGGGCGACGGAGCCGTCGGTGTAGCCCGAGTACGAGTTGAAGTCGCAGTAGGCGCACTTGCGGACGCAGAAGGGGATGTGGACATAGCAGCCGATGGCGTTCATGGAGCCATTGTACCCGGTGGGTGGGCTTGGCGTCTGAGCGCGCCTCTTGACGCCGCCTCCCTTCTTCCCTTATACTAGGCGCATGACCCTGAAATCCCTCCCGCCCTGGCTGCCCTATGTGGCCCCGTTCGCCCTGTTCCTCGTGCTGACGACGCTGGAAGGGGCGCTCCACTTACCGCCCTCAACATTCCCCTTCACCTACGCGGTCAAGATCGCGCTGGTGGGCGGGCTGCTGATCGCGCTGCGCGGCTATTTCCCCGAGGCGCGGCCCGGCGGGGGCGGCTGGGCGGCGGCGACGGCCCTGGGGCTGGTCCTGTTCTTCCTGTGGATCGCCATTGACAAGCACACCCCCCACTTCGCCTTTCTGGGGGCACGGACCGGCTTCAACCCGAACCGCGAGATCGCGACGCCTGCGGGGATCGTCTTCTTCCTCTTTGTCCGGTTCCTGGGGCTTGTCGTCATTGCCCCGATCATCGAGGAGCTTTTCTACCGGGGCTTCCTGCTCCGGTTCGTCACGGACATGGACGACTTCCGGCGCGTGCCGGTGGGGACGTTCTCCGCCCTGGCGCTGGGCGTAAGCGTCGCCCTGTTCGCGCTCTCGCACCCGGAGTGGCTGGCGGCGGCGGTCTTCGCGCTCGCCCTGTGCCTGCTGCTGCGGTGGACGAAGAACCTGTTCGCCTGCATCCTGGCGCATGGGGTGACGAACCTGCTGCTGGGGGTCTACATCCTGCACACGGGCCAGTGGCAGTATTGGTGACGCTTGAAGACCAGAAGATTGAAGGCGGCGGGACGGGGGAGCGTCAAAGGACACGGAGGTACGAAATGAAGATAACGACGATCTGCGGCGCACTCGCCGCGCTGATGATAACGGCGGGACCGGCCTGGAGCCAGGCGGAGATCCTCCGCCCACCCGCCGCAGTCTACACCGTCTCGCTGGGAATGACGGCGCACGGACATGGGGAAGTCAAGGCCAAGCCGGACATCGCACGGCTGACGGCGGAGGTGCTGACGCATGACAAACGCCAGGCCCAGGCGGTGCAGGACAATGCCCGCCGCATGACAGACTTGGCGGCAGCCATCAAGGGCCTCGGCGTCGCTGACAAGGACATCCAGACGCAGAACTACACCGTCAACCCGCAGTACGACTACAGCAATGGCCGGCAGCATCTGACAGGATACGAAGTGACAAACTCCGTGCAGGTGACTCTGCGGGACTTCATGCAGGTGGGCGCGCTGATCGACACTATGACACGGGTAGGAGTCAATCAGCTCGACGGCGTCTCCTATGACCTGTCCGACCGGGCCGCCGCCCAGGACCAGGCACTTTCCGCGGCGGTCCGCGATGCCCGGCGGCGGGCCACTTCAATGGCCGACGCGGCGGGTGTGCCGCTCGGGAGCCTGCTCTCACTCAGCGACGGCGAGCCGGCCCCCATCCAGCCGATCTTCATGCCCCGGATGCAGAACGTGATGTTGATGGGTGATGCGGCTCAGGCACCGACGACGCCGATCGCCGCCCAAGACATCACCGTGACGGCGGACGTGACGCTGGTTTATGCACTGGGGGCGGCGAAGTAGGAGAGGGCGGAGAAGATTAGGAGGGCGGGGGACCCCGCCCCTACGTCATGTACGACAACGTAGGGGCAGGGTTTCCCTGCCCTCTTCTCGTTCTCTTTGCTATGCAGATAATGCCAGCACCCGGTTATCAATCAGCCGCACCTTGCCGAACGTGGCCGCCACCAGCGCAATCGCGCCGCCCGCGACCGTTTCCACCTCCTGCAACGTGTCCGGGGCCGTCACAACGGCATAGTCCAGCGCGGCAAGAGGCTCCGCCTCGATGGTCCGCCGCATCCCCTCCATGATCTCCTCAGCATCCCGCACACCCGCCTCATCGAGCGCCTGAGCGCCGTCGAGCGCACAGGCAAGCACGAGGGCCGCCGAACGCTGCTCGGGCGTCAGCCGGACATTGCGCGAGGACAGGGCCAGGCCGTCCGGCTCGCGGACAATGGGAAGGCCGATGATCTCCGTGGGGATGTCTAGGTCGCGGGCCAGCGCCTTGACGATCTGGAGCTGCTGCCAGTCCTTCTCGCCGAAATAGGCGCGGTCCGCCTGGGCGATGTTCAGCAGCTTGGCGACGACGGTCGCGACGCCCGCGAAGTGGCCGGGCCGCGATGCGCCCTCGAGTAGGCCCGACAGGGTATTGACGGTGACGGTGGTGTCGAAGCCCTGAGGGTAAATCGCCTCGGGCGTCGGGCTGAACAGAATATCTACGCCTTCGCCCTCGGCCATCCGGGCGTCACGGTCGGTGTCGCGCGGGTAGCGTGCGAAGTCCTCCCGGTCGTTGAACTGCGTCGGGTTGACGAACAGGGTCACCACGCAGAGGTCGTTGTCGGCCTTCGCCCGGTGCATCAGGGACAGATGGCCCTCGTGGAAGGCCCCCATCGTCGGCACCAGCCCGACGGTCTTTCCCTGCCGGCGCGCGTCCCGAAGGGCGGCGCGCAGGGCACTGATCTCGCTGATGGTCTGCATGAGCGTGTGCGGCCTCCTATGTGGCGATGGGCTGTGCCGGTTTAGACACCCCAAACTAGGCGAACCCACCGCGCTATTGGGCTATCGGGGGAGCCTTCCAACCTCGCAGTACGCTTCCTGGCGGACGCCCGCCGCTACTTCTTCTCGTCCTCACGGGTGAACAGGTAGCGGTGGCCGGTGATCTCGCCCGAGGCGTCGAAGTCATACACCAGGGGGATGCCAGTCGGGATGTTCAGCTCCAGCACCTGCTCGCGTGTCAGGTGATCCAGTTCCATGACGATGGAGCGGAGGGAGTTGCCATGGGCGACGACCAGGACGTTCAGGCCGGCCTGGATGTCGGGCAGGATGTGGGCCTGGAAGTAGGGCAGGGTGCGGGCCGCCGTGTCCTTCAGCGACTCGCCCTTCTCGCCGGGCGGGGGGACATCGTAGGAGCGCCGCCAGATCTTGACCTGGGCGTCCCCGTATTGGGCCGCCGTCTCGGCCTTGTTCAGCCCTTGCAGGTCGCCGTAGTGGCGCTCGTTCAGGGCCTGGTCACGCTCCGTGGGCAGGTCGGCGGGCTTGCCGGCGGCTTCCAGGGCGATCTTGGAGGTGTTGATGGCGCGCTGCAAGACGCTGGTGTAGACCTTGTCAATGGGCAGGTCGCGCAGGTGTTCGCCCGCGATGCGGGCCTCGCCCTCGCCGCGCGGGGTCAGCGGCACGTCCACCCAGCCGGTGAAGCGGTTCTCGAGGTTCCACTGCGACTCGCCGTGTCGCACTAAGATCAGGTTGGGCATGTTGGGGCAGGCTCCTTGGGTGATTTCGCTTGGGGCAGTATACCCCAGGCGTGAAAAAAGGCCGCAGGGACGATCCCTGCGGCCCGATGGGCACGGGAGGTCAGAGGCCAGCGGATTGACGGGCGATCTTGCCGATGATGGGGATCTCGTACCAGTCGCCGTTGTTGGCGGCCATGCCGGCGAGGATGCTGAAGACCAGGCCGAGTATCCAGAACGCGGGGCCTGTGATGAACCCGATGAGGAAGACGACCAAGACGCTGGACAGGATGTAGCCGATCGTGACGGCGGCGTGGAGAAGCAGCGCCTGGAGTGCATGGTAGGCGACGAATTTCGACTGGTCTTTCTTGATCAGCCAGAGGACGAGGGGACCGACGAAACCGGTAAAGACGCCCAGGATGTAGGACAGCATCGCCATGGTCTTGTCGTCCTGGGAAATACCCGGCGCGTTGTAGGGCGGGATGCTGCTTTCGGGGGTCGGTATGCTCATGTGATGTCACTCCTTCAACTTTACAGAACTTTAGAAAAGCGACTTACAGAGAACGGCTACGGGAACTGACCGGACTCCACCTCCTCTCGATAGGCGTTAAGGGCGCGCGCGATCTCCGCGCCGACCTGGGCGTACTGCCGGACATGCCGCAATGCCGGGCGGTCCGGGCGCAGGCCGAGGAGGTCCGACGTCACCAGCACCTGGCCGTCGCACCCCGCCCCGGCCCCGATGCCGACCGTCGGGATCAGGAGGGCGGCGGTGATCTGGGCGGCCAGTGCGTCCGGGATCAGCTCCAGGACGACGGCGAACGCGCCCGCCTCCTGCACGGCTAGGGCGTCTTCCATGACTTGTTTCGCCCCCGCCTCATCCTTGCCCTGCTTCCGCAGGCCGATCTGGTGGACGCTCTGGGGCGTGAACCCGATGTGGGCCATGACGGGGATGCCCGCCTGGACCAGCCGCCGGATCGTCGGGGCGACGGTGACGCCGCCCTCCAGCTTGACCGCCCCGGCCTCCCCCTCCTGCATCAAGCGCCCCGCGTTGCGGACGGCCTCGTCGGCGTTCACCTGATAGGAGAGGAACGGCATGTCGGCCAGCAGCAGTGCGCGCCGCGTCCCGCGCCGGACGGCCTTGGTATGGTGCAGCATGACTTCCATCGTCACCGGGACGGTGGTGTCGTAGCCTAATTCTTCCATGCCGAGCGAGTCGCCCACGAGGACGATGTCCACGCCGGACCCGTCCACCAGGAGGGCGGTCGGGTAGTCGTAGGCGGTCAGGGCGGTGACTTTCTGGCCGCGCCGCTTCTTCTGCGCCAGACTCGCCAGGGTCACTTTGTCTTTCAGTTCAGGGTATGCGTTCATGTTGTTGTTATGTTGTTATAGAATTACCAGAGGCGGCTGACACCGCAGGCGTCCAGCGCCGGGTCGCCGAAGGCGTACCACAGGATGCTCTGTGTGTCCAGAATCAGGCGCATCACATATAATCCTTAAAGTCTTCCATGGGTGCGTCAAAATCATCGGCCATGTAGATCAGATCATCTCTGGCATTGCCGAAATGCGAGACTGCTGCTGTTGACTTCTCTTCTGGCAGCGGGATGAGCTTGGCGACGGGGGTGCTGTCGCGCAGGATGATGACCTCTTCGCCCCGGCGGACTTGCTCCACGAGGTGAGCGAGCTGGCTGTCGGCGTTTTCGAGCATGACTTGGGACATGAGCGGCCTCCTAAAGCTACGGCATACGGGATCAAGTATACCCGCGTTGACAACGGGGACGCCGCCGGGTTACAATGGGCCATGATTGCTGCCGAACCTCTTTCCCTCATGGAACCACCTGAAACCGTGCCGAGAACCCTGCGCGTCGCCATTGACGGGCCGGCGGGCGCGGGCAAAAGCACGGTCGCCCGTCGGGTCGCGGCCCGCCTGGGCTACACCTATGTGGACACCGGCGCGATGTACCGCGCCCTGGCCTGGGCCGTGCTTGATGCCCACGTCCCGCCCGGCGACGCCGACGCGGTCTGCGCGCTGGCCGCCCGGCTGGACGTCCACCTGGAGCCGGGCGGGCGCGTACTGGTGGACGGGCGGGACGTGGCCGGGGAGATTCGGACGCCCGAGATCAGCAACCTGACCTCGCCGCTCTCCGCCCTGCCCTGCGTGCGGACCCGGATGGTCGCCTTGCAGCAGGCGATGGCCCGGCGCGGCGGCGTGGTGATGGAGGGCCGGGACATCGGGACCGTCGTCCTGCCGGACGCCGAGGTCAAGGTCTTCCTGGTCGCCTCGCTGGCCGAGCGGGTACGGCGGCGGGGGGAGGAGCTGGCCCTGTCCGGCAGCGCGCCGCCTCCCAAGGAGCTGGCACGGGACATCGCCGCGCGGGACGCCCGCGATGCCGCCCGCGATGTCGCGCCGATGGTGGCCGCCCGCGACGCCGTGACCCTGGACAGCGACGGCCTCGACATCGACGCGGTCGTGGACAAGATACTTGCCCTGTGCGCCGGAGCGGAGGCAAAAAATGGCTGACAAGAAGCTTGCCGGAATGACCCCCGAGGACTTCCCGCCCGACACGCACTCGCGCGCCTACGCGATCACGCGCGTCTTTGTACGCCTGCTGATGCCGATCCTCGGCGGGATCACGGTGCGCGGCGGGGAGAACATCCCGCCGCGCGGCCCCGTCCTGCTGGCGATCAACCACCGCTCCTACATGGACCCGCCGTACCTCTCGATGGTCACCGGGCGGCAGCTCCACCTGATGGCGAAGGAGCCGCTGTTTGAGATCCCCGTCTTCGGCCCGTACATCCGTGCCTTGGGCGCTTTCCCGGTCAAGCGCGGCGCGGCGGACCGGGGGGCGATCCGGCAGGCGATGGACGAGCTGAAGGCCGGGCACGTCCTGGGCATCTTCCCCGAGGGGACGCGGGCCGATCCAGGGACATTGCTGCCCGCCGAGCGTGGCTTCGCCCTGATCGCCAAGCAGACCGGCATCCCCATCGTGGCCGTCGCCCTGGAAGGGACGGACCTCGTCCACCCGAAGCACGCCAAGCGGCTGCACCGCGCCCACGTCACGGCCACCATCGGTAAACCCGTCACGGCGGCGGAGATGCTGGCGGCGAACGCCGATCCGGACAAGGACGCCCTGACGATCATCGGGGAGGCGACCACGCGGATGATCGCCGCCCTGATGACCGGCCCGGTCACGATCCTGGAAGCGCCGGCCGGGGATGGGGTGGCAGAGGACCAGCCGGCGGAGAGGGGCGGGGGTAACAGTACACAGAAAAAGCGGCTCGCCCTCCTGGCTGTCGGCGCGGTCGGGATTATCCTGTTCCTCGCTGCGCGGTCAAAGCGCCGATGATCGCAGGGGACGGAGGCTTGGAATGAAAACACGCGCTTTTGCGGGCCTCGCGGCACTGATGCTCGCGGTCCCACTGATGCCCGCCATGACCCGCGCCACATCCGCCGGCCCGCCCCTGCCGACGGCGGCGCAGCTCTCGCGGCTGCGTCTGGGCGACGGGTTCACATTGGTCTACCAGGTGACGGCGCGGGATCTCCGGCCCCCGGACCTGCGCGCCAAGGAGATGGCGGAGGCAAGACAAGCGACCGGCGAGGCGCTGGCGGCGGGACGGCTGCCGAAGCAGATGGCCGACTACTATGAGGTGCAGAACGAGGCCCTGGGCAGGCCACGACCCGAGGAACGGTTCACCATCACCCTCTCTGCCCGTGACGGCCAGCTCCTGTACCTGAGTACGCGCGGCGCAACGCCTGGAAAGCAGGTGACACGTCAGGCGATCCTTCTGGACGCCGACAAGGAGTACGAGGCGAACGGCAAGACGTCAGCGATGATCAACGATGACGGGTGGCGGAGTGCGCCCGTCTACCGGAGTGAGAACGTGGATCGGCTTGCCTTCTGCCCCCTGCCGGGTGTGGGCCTGCCCGGCGTGGATTTGATCCAGTCCCCTGTGCGGGCAGGCGGTGCCGCGGACGGGCACGTCCGCTTCACGGGGCGGGTGCCGCGCCTCAACCTGATAGACGGCGACACGCCCTACAGGGCCGGCGTGCTGGAAGCGGTGCTGTTCCAAGGGCGTCTCAAAGTCGTCTCGCTCACTGTCGGGCCGCCGGCGGCACCGGAGCAGTCGTGGCGCATCACAGCCTCCCGGCTGGTGCAGGATCACTGGCTCGGGTCCGGAATGCGGATGACGACCTACGAGGCCGGTACGCCCACGTCCGAGGCGGAGTATCAGCTAGTGGAGGCGCGTGCGACGGCGCTGGAAACCCCCGCTTTCGACATGGAGACTTACCTCGACAAAGGCGCGAGTGTCTTTGACGGCTCAACCGGCAGCTCAATCAACTTCACCTATGACCCGCAGGAGGGCAGTCTGAAAGACCAGGCGGCAAAGGCGCGCACCGCCCAGGCCGTGAAAGACGACAAAAAATAGTTTCCAGAACCCCTTGACTCTCGTGGCGGCAGGAGCCATAATACTCCTCGTTGCCCGGTCAAAGCACCAGCGACACGGACCGCGCCCTGGACGGCAAGACGGCGACCGAAAACAATCCAAAAGAAAGTTTTCCGAACCCCTTGACAAACCGAAAACGCGGTGCCATAATATCCCTCGTTGCCCGGCCAGAGCGCTGGACAGCGGGAACCGCCGGAAAGCATCCTGAAAAAATACTTTCCAAACCCCTTGACAAAAGGGACGCGGTTCTGATATACTAAATCTTGTCGCCGGGCCACAGAGCCAGCGACAAAGCGACGCTGAAAAGCGAAGCGAAAAAAGAATTGAAAAACTTTGACGAAGGGCTTGACAAACCGGAAACGGTTGGTGTATACTATCCCTCGTCACTAAGCCGAAGAGCAACGACCTCCGCGCTGCAAGGGTAACCGAGTGGGGGTGACAGACGAATTGAAAAGCGTCCGCGCCATCAATTATCTTCACCTAGCCAAACGGACTATCCAAGCGATAGCGTGGTTTTTTATTGCTCTATCCAAACAGGTAAAAGCCTGGTCGGCGATGCACATTGAAAACTAAATAGTGGAATCGTGAAATGAACCTTTGAGCAATTAGACCTTGCGTGCTGTGATCTTCGGATTGCAGACATGCAGGAAACTAAAAAGTAACAAAGAAGCCAAGGAAGTTTTAACGAGGCTCTCTGCAAAGAGAAGTCCTCAAAACTGGAACCGTGTACCTAGCCGGACACGGTATCTCAGACAATCCAAGTTTGCTCTACCCTTCGGGGTTTAACAATACATTTATGGAGAGTTTGATCCTGGCTCAGGACGAACGCTTGCGACGTGCCTAAGAAATGCAAGTCGAACGGATCAGCAGCAATGCTGGTTAGTGGCGAACGGTCGCGTAACACGTGGGCAACCTGCCCTGAAGCGGGGGACAACAACTCGAAAGAGTTGCTAATACCGCATGTGAATTGCCTTGGCATCAAGGCGTATTCAAAGCCGCAAGGCACTTCAGGATGGGCCCGCGGCCTATCAGCTAGTTGGTGAGGTAACGGCCCACCAAGGCTTCGACGGGTAGCTGGTCTGAGAGGACGATCAGCCGGATTGGGACTGAGATACGGCCCAGACTCCTACGGGGGGCAGCAATTAGGAATCTTGCGCAATGGGCGAAAGCCTGACGCAGCGACGTCGCGTGAAGGATGAAATCTTTCGGGATGTAAACTTCTTTTACCGAGGAAGAATAATGACGGTACTCGGTGAATAAGCCCCGGCTAACTACGTGCCAGCAGCCGCGGTAATACGTAGGGGGCGAGCGTTGTCCGAAGTTACTGGGCGTAAAGAGCGCGTAGGCGGGTTCTTAAGTGAGGGGTGAAATTCCGGGGCTCAACCCCGGAACTGCCTTTCATACTGGGGACCTTGAGTGCGGGAGAGGCGAGTGGAATGGTCGGTGTAGCGGTGAAATGCGTAGATATCGATCGGAACACCCATGGCGAAGGCAGCTCGCTGGCCTGTAACTGACGCTGAGGCGCGAAAGCGTGGGGAGCAAACAGGATTAGATACCCTGGTAGTCCACGCCGTAAACGATGAATACTAGGTGTCAGGGGTATCGACCCCCCTGGTGCCGCAGCTAACGCAATAAGTATTCCGCCTGGGGAGTACGGCCGCAAGGTTGAAACTCAAAGGAATTGACGGGGGCCCGCACAAGCGGTGGAGCATGTGCATTAATTCGTCACTAACCGAAGAACCTTACCAGGGTTTGACATCTTCCGACATCCCATGAAAGTGGGCTTTCCCCGCAAGGGGACGGAAAGACAGGTGTTGCATGGTTGTCGTCAGCTCGTGTCGTGAGATGTTGGGTTAAGTCCCGCAACGAGCGCAACCCTCATCCAATGTTGCCAGCGTAAAGTCGGGAACTCTTTGGAAACTGCCCGTGTAAGCGGGAGGAAGGTGGGGATGACGTCAAATCGGCATGGCCCTTACATCCTGGGCTTGACACATGCTACAATGGCCGTTAAACAGAGCGACGCAAGACCGCGAGGTGGAGCCAATCGCAAAAATACGGTCTCAGTTCGGATTGCAGGCTGCAACTCGCCTGCATGAAGTCGGAATCGCTAGTAACCGCAGGTCAGCTAAACTGCGGTGAATACGTTCCCGGGCCTTGTACACACTGCCCGTCAAGTCACTTGAGTTGTCTGCAGCCGAAGTAGGTGGCTTAACCCGCAAGGGAGGGAGCTTACTAAGCTGTGGGGAGCGAGAGGGACTAAGTCGTAACAAGGTAGCCGTATCGGAAGGTGCGGCTGGATCACCTCCTTTCTAAGGATCTTGGCTGCTAGTCGTCTCCTACCTCGGTAGGAGCGCAAAGCGCCGATCACAGGTCGATCTTTCTTGGAACTACTTTTTTGTTACTGCTCAATTGTTCATTTCACGAGACCCTATTTAGTTTTCAATGTGCATTGTCATCGTTTTGACAACACAGCAGCCAGCGAGAGTTTATGACCATTCTCATTCAGGCAACCGCATAAGATACGGAACAATCGTTTCGCACTCCTCACAAGGGAAGGCACGGTTGCCTTCCCTTTTGCGTTGCCGACCTGGGGGCCTATAGCTCAGTTGGTTAGAGCACTCGGCTGATAACCGAGAGGTCAGAGGTTCGAGTCCTCTTGGGCCCACCAACCCCTTTCACAAGGTTATCGCCTGGGGAATTAGCTCAGTTGGTAGAGCGCTACTTTTGCAAAGTAGATGTCAGCGGTTCGAACCCGCTATTCTCCACTGATGCTTTCGCATCCTGCACATTAAGATTTGAGTTCTGTCGCCGCGTAACAAAGTTTCACGCACCAAGGCTTGACAAACTCGTAAGGTTTGCGGTAACATAATTGCCGCGAAGAAATCACCGACCAGCCCTCATCGTTAGGGAGCGGTGCCGGAGAGAAGCAAATGCTCCTCTTCAACTGTCCTTTGACAACTGCATAAAGAAAAACAAACGGGTAAACAGCATTACAATTTCATCGATGCTGTCAGCGTAGCAATATGTCTGTCAGTGAAGAGAAAAACCTTTGAGTGATCAAGCTACAAAGGGCGCATGGTGGATGCCTTGGGGCAAGGAGCCGACGAAGGACGCAGCAAGCGGCGAAACGCTTCGGTGAGGTGCAAGCAACCTATGACCCGGAGATATCCGAATGGGGAAACCCGGCGTGCGATGCACGTCACCCGTACCTGAATACATAGGGTACGAGGAGGGCACTCGGAGAACTGAAACATCTAAGTACCCGAAGGAAGAGAAAACAAAAGTGATCCCGTAAGTAGCGGCGAGCGAAAGCGGGTCAGCCTAAACCAAATACGTGAATATAGCCTGCCGGCGTTGCGTATTCGGTGTCGCGGGACTGACTAGGGCTAACGGCAGAAGGCCCGGTAAGTTACAAATCTCGTTTCTAGTCGAACGTCTTTGGAAAAGGCGGCCATAGAGGGTGAAAGCCCCGTAGACGAAAGGATCGAGACTTACCTGTCAGCACCCAAGTACCGCGGAGCACGAGGAATTCTGCGGGAATCTGGGAGAACCACCTCCTAAGGCTAAATACTTCTTGCCACCGATAGTGAACTAGTACCGTGAGGGAAAGGCGAAAAGAACCCCGGGAGGGGAGTGAAATAGAACCTGAAACCATGCCGCCTACAAGCAGTGGGAGCACGATTTATCGTGTGACTGCGTGCCTTTTGCAGAATGAGTCCGCGAGTTAATTTCGGCAGCGTTAGCTTAAGTGTCTCAGACACGCAGGCGTAGCGAAAGCGAGTTCGAATAGAGCGCCTTAGTTGCCGGGATTAGACCCGAAACCGTGTGATCTACCCATGGCCAGGTTGAAGCTCGGGTAAGACCGAGTGGAGGACCGAACCGGTGTATGTTGAAGAATGCTCGGATGAGCTGTGGGTAGGGGTGAAATGCCAATCGAACACGGAGATAGCTGGTTCTCCTCGAAATGCATTTAGGTGCAGCGTTACGCGTTCTCTGTCGCAGGTAGAGCACTGGAAAGGCTAGGGGCCTTACCGGGTTACTGAACCTTACCAAACTCCGAATGGCGACAGATCAGAGCGTAGCAGTGAGACTGTGGGGGATAAGCTTCATAGTCAAAAGGGAAACAGCCCAGACCGACCGCTAAGGTCCCCAAGTGCTGGCTAAGTGTAAAAGGATGTGGAATTCCATAGACAACCAGGATGTTGGCTTAGAAGCAGCCACCATTTAAAGAGTGCGTAACAGCTTACTGGTCGAATGGCGTTCTGCGCCGATAATGTATGGGGGCTCAAGCCAGCCACCGAAGCGTCGGACTAGTCGTAAGACTAGTGGTAGAGGAGCGTTGCCGTCGGAACGAAGCCATAGCGGAAGCAGTGGTGGACTGGCGGCAAGTGAGGATGCGGACATAAGTAGCGCTAAGACAGGTGAGAATCCTGTCCACCGAAAGCCTAAGGGTTCTTCAGGAAGGCTCGTCCTCTGAAGTTTAGTCGGGCCTAAGGCGAGGCCGAACGGCGTAGCCGATGGACAACAGGTTGATATTCCTGTACCAGTGTGTTCAGTGATGGAGGGACGCGGTCCCAGTCCTCAGCGCGACTGTTGGTAGTGCGCGTGAAACTCTTACGGAGGTCCGATAGTAAAATACGCGGACATGATCTGAGAGAGTGAACGAGTGGATCCTTCGGGTGAAGCGAAGTGGGGGGGCGGATCGCCGAGAAAATCTTCTAAACTTATGGGCATACTGTCCGTACCGCAAACCGACACAGGTAGGCAGGTAGAGAATACCAAGGTGTTCGAGAGAACTCTCGTTAAGGAACTAGGCAAATTGACCCCGTAACTTAGGGAGAAGGGGTACCACCGCAAGGTGGTCGCAGTGACAAGCATCGAGCGACTGTTTAACAAAAACACAGGTCTCTGCTAAGGGGAAACCCTAGGTATAGGGGCTGACACCTGCCCAATGCCAGAAGGTTAACAGGAGGGGTTCGGCGCAAGCCAAAGCTCTGAATCGAAGCCCTGGTGAATGGCGGCGGTAACTATAACCGTCCTAAGGTAGCGAAATTCCTAGCCGGGTAAGTTCCGGCCTGCACGAAAGGTGTAACGACTTGATGACTGTCTCAACGAGAGACTCGGTGAAATTGTAGTACCGGTGAAGATGCCGGTTACCCGCAACTGGACGAAAAGACCCCGTGGAGCTTTACTACACCCTGCTATTGTGTTTTGATATAGTTTGTAGAGCGTAGGTGGGAGCCGCAAGGCGACAATGGAACACCACCCTGGCTATATTGAAGCACTAACCTTCGCCGTTATCCGGCAAAGGAACCGTAGCAGGCGGGTAGTTTGACTGGGGCGGTCGCCTCCCAAAATGTAACGGAGGCGCGCCAAGTTTCCCTCAGGCTGGTTGGAAATCAGCTGTAGAGTGTAAGAGCATAAGGGAAATTGACTGTGAGACAAACAGGTCGAGCAGGCACGAAAGTGGGCTCTAGTGACCCTTTGGTAACGCGTGGGCGTGCCAAGGCTTATCGGATAAAAGCTACCCCGGGGATAACAGGCTTATCTTGCCCAAGCGCTCACAGCGACGGCAAGGTTTGGCACCTCGATGTCGGCTCGTCGCATCCTGGGGCTGGATTAGGTCCCAAGGGTTGGGCTGTTCGCCCATTAAAGCGGTACGCGAGCTGGGTTCAGAACGTCGTGAGACAGTTCGGTCTCTATCCGTTGCGGGCGTAGGAAATTTGACGGGAGCTGTCCCTAGTACGAGAGGACCGGGATGGACAGACCTCTGGTGTACCAGTTGTTCCGCCAGGAGCACACGCTGGGTAGCTATGTCTGGTTCTGATAAGTGCTGAAAGCATCTAAGTACGAAGCAGACCTGAAGATAAGATTTCCCACAGCAGAAGCTGGTAAGACCCCCGGAAGACTACCGGGTTGATAGGCTGCAGGTGTAAGCACGGCAACGTGTTCAGCGTAGCAGTACTAATCGGTCGAGGGCTTGATCACAAAAACTCAGCAATAATCGCTGTGAACCGTTTGTTTTTTGATATGCAGTTGTCCAAGGACAGCCCCTTCGGGGGATGTCCTAACGATTTCTGGTGGTTATCGCGGAGGGGTCCACCCGTTCCCATTCCGAACACGGAAGTTAAGCCCTCCAGCGCCGAAGATACTTGACGAGCAATTGTCCGGGAAAATAGGTCACTGCCAGATTATTGTCAAGAAGCCGCCGCGCTCCCCGGAGCGTGGCGGCTTCTTTGTTTGTGGTAGGTTCCCCCATGACCCTCTTCGCCGTCGTCCTGCGTGCGCTCACACCTCTGTTCCTGCTGATCGTCCTGGGCAGTCTCCTGCGGCGGTCGCGCGTCCTGCACACGGCCCACGTCCCCGTCCTGAACGGGCTGGTCGTTCAGGTGACGTTGCCAGCTCTGATCTTCCTGGCCCTGACGCGCGCGCCCGCCCTGCCCGCCTCTGATGCCCGCCTGCCGGTTGCCTTCTGGCTGGCCGAGGCGGTGACTATGGCGCTCGGCTATGCTCTAGGCCGGCTCGCACGGCTGCCGCGCCTTGCCCTCGGCGCGCTCCTGATCGTGGGCGTCTTCGGCAACACGGCCTTCCTCGGCTACCCCGTCACGCTGTCGCTCCTGCCGGGCCACTTCCCCCAGACCGTCCTGCTTGACGAATTCGGCTGCGTCCTCCCCCTGTATGTCAGCGGTGCGCTTATCGGCGGTGCCTTCGGCTCCCAGGGCGGCGACTGGCGCGCAGCGATGCTGCGGTTCGCCCGCTCTCCCCTCTTTGTGTCAGTGGTTGCTGCGCTCGCCGTTCGCCTCATGCCGTGGCCGCACGCGATCACGGCCCTGCCGGGTGCAGCCGCCGCCGGGTCGGTGTTCTCCCACTGCCTCTCCTACTTAGCCCAGGGAACAACTCCCCTCATCCTGCTGTCCGTAGGGGTGTCCCTCCAGCCGCGCGCCGCCCTGGATGCGCCCCATGCGTCCCTGCTGCCGTGCCTGCTCAAGCTGGTCGTCTGCCCCGTCTCCATGTGGGGGGCCTGTCACCTGCTGGGGCTTCATGGGGAAATGCTGCGCGTCGGCGTGCTGCAAGCCTCCATGCCGACCAGCGTACTGGCCTCGGTGCTGTGCGCGCACAACGACATGGAAGGCCCGCTGGCCGTCGGCGTCGTCTTCCTGACGACGACACTGTGCCTCGTCAGCCTGCCTCTGATGCTCACGTTCCTGCATTGACACTCATTGATGCCGCCCCATACAGTATAATGACGGTGCAGAGCGGAGTGCAGAAAGCGGCGCGTCCTGCCGACAATAGAGTGTTCGCTCATTTTTGCCCTTGCTTCCGAGAGGTTAATCTCTTTATGGACATCGAAGAACTGCTCCGCAAAACCGTACACAGCCAGGCCTCCGACCTGCACCTTACCGTTGGGGCACCGCCTACGGTCCGCCTGCACGGGGAGATGCGGAAACTCCCGTACCCCGAGCTGACCCGCGACATGCTGCGGATGATGATGATCGGCATCCTGACCGGCGAGCAGCAGAACGTGTTTGAGGGTAAGCGCGACCTGGACTTCAGCATCGAGATCCCCGGCCTCGCCCGGTTCCGTGCGAACTTCTTCGTGGGCCGGCGCGGCGAGTCGGCGGTCTTCCGGGTCATCCCGACCGAGATCAAGTCATTCACCGACCTGGGCCTGCCGCCCGTCCTGGCCGAGTTCGCGCGTGAGGAGCGCGGGCTGGTGCTGGTGACCGGGCCGACCGGCTCGGGAAAGTCCACCACCCTAGCTGCCATGGTGGACCTCATCAACAATGAGCGGGCCGCGCACATCCTGACCGTGGAAGACCCCATCGAGTTTGTCCACCCGCACAAGAAGTGCCTGGTCAACCAGCGCGAAGTGAAGGTGCATACCGAGTCGTTCGCCTCCGCCCTGCGCGCCGCCCTGCGCGAAGACCCCGACGTCATCCTCGTCGGGGAGATGCGCGACCTGGAGACGATCTCCCTGGCCGTCTCAGCCGCCGAGACGGGCCACCTCGTTTTTGGGACGCTGCACACGTCGTCCGCCGCCCAGACGGTGGACCGCATCATTGACGTCTTCCCGCCCCATCAGCAGTCCCAGATCCGCACCCAACTCTCCGAGTCGCTGCAAGGGGTCATCGCTCAGACACTCGTCGCGAAGGTCGGCGGGGGCCGGGTGGCGGCTCTGGAGATCATGAAGACGACGGCCGCCGTCAAGAACCTGATCCGCGAGGGCAAGACATTCCAACTGCCGTCTATTATCGAGACCGGCTCCAATGTCGGGATGCAGACGTTGGGACAGGCCTTGCAGGAACTGGTGATCAAAGGCAAGATCACGCCGGACAACGCCGTCGCCAAGGGGCTGGACCCCGCCCTGCTCAACTCGCTGCGGCTTGGGACGCCGACCATGATGAACGGCGATCCGCCTCCCCCCTCCGCGCCGCCCCTGCCGGCCGCACTCTACAGGGACGATGACGACGATGATCTGGGCGACTTGAAGCCGCTCGCCTCGCCGTTCTCGTTCCGGCGGTAGGCCGACACGACAAAAAGGGCCGACACTGAAAGTGTCGGCCCCTCCCCTTTGCCACCCTACTTCTCCCGGTACGCCATCAGCCCGTTCTTTCCTGCCACCTTCCCCCTTATAGGCGGGTAAAGCCCGCGCTGGGCGATCACCGTCTCCGTCGCCTCGCGCGCAATCTGCGTGGCCCGAAGGCCGTCATATCCGGTCGGCAGCTCGCCCGGATCGCCTGTTTCCAGGGCATGCGCGAAAGCCGCATACATCCCTTCAAAGTTCTTCTCGCTCGCGCCCGGCAGGTTGTGTGTCCCGTAGCGGTTCCGCAGCTCGAACATCCAGCCGTCCCGGTCATAGCGTATCACGCCTTCCGTGCCGATCACATGATAGGAGAAGTGGGCCAGCGGGTTTCGCGCCGTGTGACCATAGGAGAAGCTCATCTCGGCCATCGTGTGCGCCCCGTTCTCATGATCCAGGTGCAGCCACATGTGGTCGGGTGCCTCGTAGTCCTCCACCCAGGCCCCTGCCGCCTGATAATGCGCCACGTCCGAGTCCAGCCACCACCGCGCCAGGTCTATCTGGTGGACGCCGCAGTCCACCATCGGTCCGCCCTCCTCCATACGCCCCTGCCAATACGGATTTGGCTCGCTCTGCCCCATCGGCGTCACCCGGTCGCGCCCGTGCAGGCTCCAAATGTAGACCAGGCGCAGCGACCGCACCGACCCGATGGCACCGTCCTGGACCAGCCGCTTGATGTTCTGGGCCACCGGACTAAACCGATAGCAGAAGCCGGTCGCCAGCAGCAAACCTGCCGCGTCCATCGTCTGGATCATGAACTCGGCGTCCCCGTCGGTCATCGCCAGCGGCTTCTCGCACAGGACGGGCAGCCCGTGCCGGGCGGCCTCCGCCACGTTCTGCCGGTGCGCGGGCGCGGCCGAGGTCACGACGACGGCGTCCAGGCCCGACTCGAAGAACATGTCACTGACCGCGTAGCCGTGCGGGATGCCGAACTTGTGCTGCAAACCGTAAGCCCGCTCCGGGTCCGGGTCATAAACGGCCCATACCTCCAGGCCCTCCGTCGCGAGCATGGCCGGGATGTGTCCATACTCCGCGATCATGCCGCATCCCATCAGTCCGATTTTCTTCATAGATGCCATACACGTCTTCCAAAAGCATTCGCCACTGTCTAACAGTCGCATGGGCCATTCAGTTCCCCTGCTCGTCTGCTTTATGATGGTTCCCCACCGTATAATGGGCAAAACGCGGTGCGCTCTTCAGGAGGCCCCGGCCATGGCCCGCTCCCCTATGCCCCGGTCACAACAAAGCTATGACCGGCCGGGTATAATCGAGGCACCTTTTCAGGACGCAGCTACAGTGAAAGGATACATGAGATGGCGACGCAAACATTGGAAGACCGCCTGGCGACGTTGGAAAACGAACTCGCACAGATCAAGCAACAGCTCGCCGCAGAAAGACCACAGACTGCCGTAACCGGGTGGGAAAAGATCTTCGGCAGTTTCGCCAACAGCGAAGGGTTCGAGGAGGCGACTCGGCTTGGGCGCGAATACCGTGAAGCGCAAAACAGGGCAGATGACAAAGAAGCGACATGATGGTCATTCTCGACACTGATCACATAAGTCTGTTGCAGCGCGGAGGCGCGGAAGGACGCCGTATCCGGCTACGATTACGCGCTCTCCCACTGGATGATATCGCCACCACCATCGTCAGTTATGAGGAACAAACGAGCGGCTGGCTCGGCCGCCTTGCAGGGCTGAACAGCCTGGAGCGGCAGACATTCGACTACAGCGAACTCAAAAAACTACTTCACGACTACTGCAATATCGCCGTTCAAGATTTTGATGCAGGGGCTGCCGCCGAGTTCCAACGGCTCCGTGCCACGAAAATCCGGGTCGGGACGATGGACCTTAAGATTGCCGCCATCACCCTCGCCATCAACGCCACTCTCTTGACCCGCAACATGGTTGATTTCGGAAAGGTCCCTGACCTCCGCGTCGAAGACTGGTCTGTGTGAACCGCCCGCTGCTGCCCCGTAGCCAATCCCGCGCCCCCACAGGTATACTCTCCCTAAAGCCGCAGTCAATCGGATTCAATCGGAGACTCCCCCATGTCCTATGACCCCAAAGCGCGAAGCCGCGTCATCACCGAGGGGCGCGACCGCGCCGCCGCCCGCTCCTACCTCAAAGCCACCGGGCTGTCCGACGACGACATCAAGAAGCCGATCATCGGCGTCGCCTCCACTTGGATCGGCACCATGCCGTGCAACCTCAACCTGCGCGCGCTAGCCCAAAAAGTCATGCAGGGCATCCGGGAGGCGGGCGCGACCCCGCAAGAGTTCAACACCATCGCCATCAGCGACGGCATCACGATGGGGACCGAGGGCATGAAGACGTCGCTCATCAGCCGTGAGGTCATCGCCGACTCCATCGAGCTGGTCGCGCGGGGGCATATGTTCGACGCCGTGATCGCCCTGGTCGGCTGCGACAAGACCGCGCCCGGCGCGGCCATGGCTCTGGCCCGGCTGGACATTCCCGGAATGCTGCTCTACGGCGGCTCCATCGCGCCAGGCCGCTACAAGGGCCGCGACATCACCATCCAGGACGTCTTCGAAGGGGTCGGCGCGGCCCACGCCGGCAAGATCACCGATGACGACCTGCGTGAGCTGGAGGACGCCGCCTGTCCCGGCGCGGGTTCGTGCGGCGGCCAGTTCACCGCAAATACCATGGCGATCGTTATGGAGTTCCTGGGGCTGGCCGCCCTCGGCTCGGCGGGCGTCCCCGCCGTGGACCCGCGCAAGGATGACATCGGCGTCCAGGCCGGCCACATGATCGTCAGCCTCCTGAAGAGCGGCGTCAAGACAAGCGACATCCTGACCAAAGAGGCATTCGAAAATGCCATCGCGGCGGCGGCGGCGACGGGTGGCTCGACGAACTCCGTCCTGCACCTGCTCGCTTTGGCCCGCGAGGCGAACATCCCCCTCTCCATGGACGACTTCAACCGTGTCTCCGCCCGCACCCCGGTCATCACGGACCTGACGCCCGGCGGCCATTATGTCGCCACCGACATGCACTACGCGGGCGGGACGCGGCTCGTCGCCAAGAACCTCCTGGCGGCGGGCCTGCTGCACGGTGACCGGCCCACGCCCTCGGGCCGGACGCTGGCCGAGGAAGCCGCCGGGGCCGAGGAGGCACCCGGCCAGAAGGTCATCTCCACGGTCGCGAACGCCTTCAAGCCGCGTGGGGGCATCGTCATCCTGCACGGCAATCTCGCACCCGAGGGCGCGGTCATCAAGCTGGCTGGGACCGAGAAGACGCGGTTCACCGGCCCCGCCCGCGTCTTCGACCGCGAGGAGGACGCCATGGAGGCCGTCAAGGCCCGCCGCGTCCAGCCGGGCGATGTCGTCATCATCCGCTACGAAGGCCCCAAGGGCGGGCCGGGGATGCGCGAGATGCTGGGCGTTACCGCCGCCCTCGTCGGGCAGGGCCTGGGCGGCGACGTTGCCCTGCTGACCGACGGCCGCTTCTCGGGCGCGACGCGGGGCCTGATGGTCGGCCATGTCGCCCCCGAGGCCAGCGTCGGCGGCCCCATCGCCCTCTTGCTGGAAGGCGACACGGTGACGCTGGACGTCGAGAGGGGCCTCCTCCACGCCGACGTGTCCGACGAAGAACTGGCCCGACGCCGCGAAGGCTGGACCGCGCCCGCGCCGCACTATACGACCGGCGTCATGGCGAAGTACGCCGCCTCCGTGACCTCCGCCTCCGAGGGTGCGGTGACGGTGGCGGTGTTCCATTAAAGGCCCGTAGAGGTCCCATGAGAAACGCCGCCGGCTAGGAATATCATGAAAACACCTCATCAACTCCATGTGCTGAAAAATCTGGGGCTGCGGGACGCGCTGACATACAAATTCGCCGACCCCTGGTACGGACTGCTGTCCAGGCTGGGCCTTTCCGCGCCGGGCAAGACCTACTCGCTCCATGTCAGAGGCGACCAGTGGCCGGTCCACCTCCGCGCGAACAGCAGCGACGGCAACGCGTTCCGCATGATCTACATGGATCATGAGTATGGCGCTCTGGATGGCCTGGACGACGTGAAACTGATCGTAGACTGCGGGGCGAATGCCGGCTTCGCGTCTACTTACTTCCTGAACCGCTATCCGCAGGCACATGTGATCGCCGTCGAGCCTGACGACCGCAATGTGGAGATGCTGCGCCGTAACTTGCAGCCGTATGGAAACCGCACTACGATCTATCCGACCGGCGTCTGGTCGCACACCACGGGTCTGGTCGTCAGCAAGGGCCAGCACGGCGACCAAAAGGAATGGTCCACGCAAGTCCGGGAGTGTCGCGCCGGCGAAACCGCCGACATCCAGGCGATGGACCTCCAGACGATCCTCCAACGGTCCGGCTTTGATGCCATAGACCTGCTCAAAGTGGACATCGAGCGCTCCGAAACCGAAGTGTTCTCCCACAACTACGAAGCCTGGCTGAACCGGACGCGCAGCATCGTGATCGAGCTGCACGACGGCGACTGTGAGCGGATATTCTTCCAGGCGCTGTCGCCTTACGTCTACGCCCTCTCGCGGTTCGGGGAGGTGACCATCTGCCAGGCGCTCCGGCCCGCTGCCGGAGGAGCCGCGCCCGAGTGAGACGCGGCGCAGTGAGACGCCAAACAAGGGCCTAGCCTCGCTCTCAGGCCATCGCCCGCCCCTACATGCTCACCTTGTCCAGTGAGTTGATCATCTGCACCCCATGCACGAGGGCTGCCCCGCCCCGGACGCTGGCGGCGACGTGCAGGGCCTCGGTCATCTGCCCCGCGTTCGACCCCGACTCCAGGCACTGCTGCGCGAACGAGTCGATGCAGTAGGGGCACTGCAAGGCGTGGGCCACCGCCAGCCCGATCAGCGCCTTCTCCCGCCGGGACAGCTCCCCCTCCGCCAATGTCGCCCCGTACCAATCCATGAATTTGGCGAACAGGTCGGGCCGCTCCCGCCCCACCTCGCCGAACCGGTTTAGGTCCTTCTCCTCGTAATAGTCTGCCATCGTTCATGCCGCCTTTCGCCTCAGAGATAGCCCATTGTACCACCGGCTTGACAACGGCAAAGCGCGCGGCCCATACTACTGTAGGAGGCCAGCCATGACAGTCGCGACACAGACGAAAACCAGTTACGAAGAGTTTCTGGAATGGGCCGACGAAGACCAACACGTCGAGTGGGTCGAGGGGGAGGTCGTTTCTCTCGGTCCAGTCACCGAACGGCATCAAAACATCGCCTGCTTCCTGTTGATACTACTGCGGACGTATTCGGAAGAGCGTGTGCCGGGCGTGGTTCGCACCCGGCCATTCCAGATGAAGATGGCCCCCGATCTGCCGGGGCGTTCTCCTGACCTCCTGTCTATCGGTCGTGCGTGCCCCTCACGCCTGAGAGATGTATTTGGACGGCCCCGCCGACCTAGCCGTGGAGATCATCAGCCCGGAAAGCCGGGCGCGGGACCGGGGCGACAAGTTCTACGAGTACGAGCAGGGCGGCGTCCCTGAATACTGGCTGATTGACCCGGTGCGCGAGCAGGCCGAGTTCTGCCAGCGCGGCGCGAACGGTTTCTACTTCCCCGTCGCACCCGACGCGCAGGGCCGCTACTACAGTGCCGTCATGGCGGGCTTGTGGCTGCAAGTAGACTGGCTCTGGCAAACACCCCTGCCGCCGCTGCTGGACGTGCTGAAGGCGTGGGGTCTGGTCTAGCCGAGGATGACTCCCAAAAAGCTGCTGATTCTAGACCTGGACGAGACTCTGGTCTTCGCCGCCGAGCGCCCCCTGGCGCGGGCGGCGGACTTCCTTGTGGGGCCGTACCACGTCTACAAGCGCCCCGGCCTGGCCGGTTTCCTGGACGTGTGCTTTGAGTTGTTCGATGTCGCCGTCTGGACATCCTCCTCGCCGCTCTACGCCGAGGAGGTCGTCGGGGCCATCTTCCCCGACCCGTCCCGCCTCGTCTTCGTCTGGGCGAGTGACCGCTGTACGCCGGCCTATGACCCGGAGACGGGCGAACACTGCGCCCAGAAGAACCTGAAAAAGATCAAGGGCCGCGGCTATCCCCTGGGGTCAGTCATCGCCGCAGACGACAGCCCGGCGAAGTGGCGGCAGAGCTACGGCAACCTGGTCCGGGTCGCGCCTTACTACGGTGCGGAAGAGGACGCGGAGCTATCGCAGTTGGAGTCCTACCTCAGCTTCTTGGAAAGGCAGCCGGACGTTCGCGCCGTCGAGAAGAGGCAGTGGCGGCACCACGCCTCGGGTCCCAATCGGGTACAATAAGCCTACACATGGACCTGTACCCGATCCACCTCAACCTGCGAGGGCGGCGCTGCCTCCTCGTCGGCGGCGGGGCGGTCGCCGCCCGCAAAGCGGCGGGCCTCGTGGCGGCGGGGGCCGAGATCGTCCTCGTCTCGCCCGCCGCCGCGCCCGCCCTGGAAGCGATGGCCCAAGCTGGCGAGGTCGAGTGGCGGCGGGAGGTCTACGGAACCGGGCACCTCGACGGCGTGTTTCTAGTCATGGCCTGCACCGACGACCGCGCCGTCAATGCCGCCGTGACGCGCGAGGCATCGGCGCGTAATCTGCTGGTGCTGTGCGCCGATGACCCGAGCGCGGGCAGTTTCGTTTCCCCGGCCACGGTCCGGCGCGGCGACCTGCTGCTGACGGTTTCCACCGGCGGGGCCGGGCCGACCTTGGCCGCCGTCCTGCGTGAGCGTTTGGAAGCCGAGTTCGGGCCGGAATGGGCGGAAATGGCTGAGGTCATCGGCGCGATGCGCGAAACTGTCAAAACGAACCCCGGCGAGGCCGCGCGCAAGGCCGCCGTCCGGCGCGTCCTGGACGACGCGACCGTCCGCGATCTGCTGCGCGCAGGCGAACGATTAGAAGCGGAGACGCGGATACGAAGATGTCTCTCCTCGTCCTCGGAATAAACCACACCAGCGCGCCCATCGAGGTGCGCGAGAAGCTGGCGATCGGCGACCGCGAGCTGCCGCGCGCGCTCCGGGCTCTGACACGCCTGCCCGACGTGCGCGAGGGCGCCCTGCTGTCCACCTGCAACCGGACCGAGGCGTATGCAGTCGCCGCAGCCCACGCCGGGCCTCCCGAAGACGCCCTAGCCGAGTTCCTGGCGGGCTGGCACGGCCTGTCCCGGCGCGAGTTCGACGGCCACCTCTACTGCTACCGCGCGGGGGCGGCGGCGAACCACCTGTTCTCGGTCGCCTCGGGCTTGGACTCGATGATATTGGGCGAGCCGGACATCCAGCGCCAGGTCAAGACGGCGCTGGAAGCCGCCCAGGCCGCCCAGAGCATCGGGACCCGGCTGAACAGGCTGTTCCAGGAGGCTCTGGTCGCCGGCAAGCGCGCCCGGACCGAGACCGGCATCGCGCGCGGGACGTTCTCCGTCGGCGCGGCGGCCGTGGAGCTTGCGACCCAGATCTTCGGCGCGTCGTTGTCCGGCCACACCGTTCTGGTGCTGGGCGCGGGCAAGATGAGCGAGGTCACCGCCCGGCACCTCCAGGCGGCGGGTGCGCCCGCCGTGCTGGTCGCGAACCGCACATTCGAAAAGGCCGAGGCGCTGGCCGGGCAGTTCGGCGGGACCGCCCGGCGCTTCGACGACCTGCCGCTTCTTTTGCAGACCGCCGACATCGTGGTCTGCTCCACGGCCGCCCCGCACCCCATCGTCACGCGCGCCTTGATGCAGGACGTCATGCGCGCCCGCCGGGGCCGCCCCCTGTACCTCGTGGACATCGCCGTCCCGCGCGACGTGGAGGCGGGCGTGGGCGAACTGGAAAACGCCTATCTGTATAACATCGATGATTTGCAGGAGTTGGTGGCCGGGGCGCGTCAGTCGCGGGCCGGCGAGATGGCGCGGGCGCGGGAGATCATCGAGGCTTCGGTCGCCGAATACGGCCGCTGGGAACGCTCTTTGGACGCCGCCCCGCTCGTCGTCGCCGTCCGCCGGAAGTTGGACGACGTCAAACAGGGGGAGCTGGATCGCCTGCGGACCCGCCTGCCCGGCCTGTCCGACAAGGACTGGCGCGCGGTCGAGGCCGCCATGGGGGCCTTGACCAACAAGATCGCTCACCCCGCCACCGTCGCCATCAAGGCCGCTTCGGAGGCGGAGGACGGCACGGCGGCAACGGATGCCATCCGCCGCGCTTTCGGAGTGGAAGAAGCAGGGGAGGGGAACACATGACTGAAGCCGCCTTCCTCATCGCCGCCGCCGCGCTCTATCTGCTTGCCTCCGTCGCCTACGGCGCGTTCCTGTTCCTCCGTCTGCCTGCCCTGGCCCTGTCGGGGCGGCTCGCCACGATTTTGGCCGTCGGCCTGCACACCGTCGCCATCGGGGTCCACTGCGCGCGGACGCATCAGACGCCGTTCACGACGCCCGCCGAGACGCTGTCGGCGTCCGCCTGGGCCGTCGCCATCGCATATCTTGCTTTGGAGCTTTTGATGAAGCCCCGCCCGACCGCCCTGGGCGCGGTCGCCCTGCCCGCCGCCTTCCTGTGCCTGTTCGCCGGGGCCTTCCTGCATTCGGCCCAGCCCGCCGCGCTGACGGTGGCGACGCCGCTGCTGAACTCGCGCCTGGTCAGCCTGCACATCCTGGCGATCCTGTTCGCCTTCGGCCTGCTGGTCTTGGCCTTCGGCTGCGCCGCTTTGTACCTGGCCCAGCACCGGATGCTCAAGCGAAAGCGGCTCAAGAGTGGCCTGTTCGGCCTCCTGCCGCCGCTCGCCAGCCTGGACCACCTCGCCTTCGCCCTGGTCGCCTTCGCCTTCCCACTGCTGACGGTCGGCCTTGCGGCGGGCGTCGTGGAGGCGTTGGCCGGTGGCTTCGGCGGGCGCTGGGGCGCGGACCCGATGGTGCTGACCTCGGTCGTGACCTGGCTGGTCTACGGCGTCTATCTGGCCCTGCACGTCCTGGCCCAGTGGCGCGGCCCGCGGGCCAATTACTTGCTCCTCGGCGGCCTGTGTGCCGCCCTTGTGACCTATTTCATCCCGACCACGACCCATCGGTTCGGGTAGGACTTCTCCATGCTCAAACGCGGCCTCTTTAAAAGCATCTTCCAGAAGGTTGACCAGATGGTCACCGGGCGGGGCAAGATAGACGAAGAACTCTTCGAAGAACTCGAAGAGTCGCTCATCGGGGCCGACCTCAATGTCCACACCACGATGCGCGCCATGGACGCCCTGCGCGGCATGGTCCGCGACAACCAGCTCCATAATGCCGGCGATGTCACCAACTACCTCCGGCGCTTCCTGTGGGAGACCTTGGTCTCCGACGACGCCAAGAACCCCGCCCTGAACGTCTCCGCCGAGGCCCCGACCGTCTACCTCGTCGTCGGCGTCAACGGCGTCGGCAAGACGACCAGCATCGCCAAGCTGGCCCACAAGCTGAAGGGCGAGCGCAAAAAAGTCGTGCTGGCCGCCGCCGACACCTTCCGCGCCGCTGCCGTGGACCAGCTCGCGCTCTGGGGCGAGCGCATCGGCGTCGAGGTCGTCAAGGGCCGCGACGGGGCCGACCCCGCCGCCGTCGTCTTCGATGCCATCCAGGCCGCCAAGGCGCGGTCGGCCGATTACCTCATCATTGACACGGCGGGCCGCCTGCACAACAAGGCGAACCTCATGGAAGAACTCAAGAAGATCAACCGCGTCGTCATGCGCGAATTGGGGGGCCGCTCCGCCGACGAGACCCTCCTTGTGCTGGACGCGACGACCGGCCAGAACGCCGTCAACCAGGCCCGCGAGTTCAAGAATGCCGTCAGCGTCACGGGCCTCATCCTGGCGAAGCTCGACGGCACGGCGCGCGGCGGCATCGTCATCACAATCAAGGACGAACTCGGCGTCCCCATCAAGCTCATCGGGACGGGCGAGAAGCCCGGCGACATGGAATACTTCAACCCCCGCACCTTCGTCGAGGCGCTGTTCGAGTAGGCGACGCAGATGAACATAGACGCGGCGGAAATAGAGTTGTGCCTACGCAAATACCAGTGGGCACGGGAAGATTTTCTTCGCGAAGTCGAAGACGGGTACATGTTCCTGAGAACCCTGTCTCATCCACATGTACGGCAGTTCCTGGGTTGTGTGGAGCAACTGCCCCCCTCAGAGCAATTAGAATTAGCGCGGCTACTTGTGGCAAGCTCGCACCTACCGGCCCTGACGTTGTTGGGAGAATCGCTCACCAAAGAGGATGAGGCGAGGTTGAACGCATACAGAGCAGGAATAAGAAGCATTGTCTTACCTGCTATCTCTAACAGTCCTGCTACGAAGACTTTCGCCGTGAAGCGAGCGGACGTCGCTAAAACCGTATTGCCGGTTCTTTCCTCTGCGTTCGGTGAGAAGCCCCAGAAGCTTGCAAGCCTGCAATGGTTTTATGCCACGCCTGTTGGCGATTGGCGGTTCTTTATGGAACTTGATTTCGGCGGCACTTGGGGCACCGAAATCCGTTGCTACCACCGATTAGTCCGCAATGATAGTAAGTCATCGGGGTTGATGCCGATGACGTTGCAGAGTTCAGTTGGACCGGTTCATGTACCGCAAGTCTTTTCGTTGCTGTCCCTCTATGGGCTTCCGGGTGACACATGTTATATCCATAGTTCTGAAGATGTGCAGGATGCCATGCGATCAATCCTGGTTAGCCGCGCCCGTCTCTTTCGAGCAGTACCGGGCTGGGTTGACCAGTTATCAGTCTAGGACTGATACCAGAAGATTAGTAGAGCATAATGGAAACGATTAATCGGGTGGTCACCAGGGCAACATTCGTGGGGGTGACGGACAAAATCCCCCCTGCTCTCATGGTGCGTAAGCGCGCGACCGGTGCCGGCGGTGCGGTGCGCCACTTCACCTTTATGTTCCCCATGCTTGACCCGGACCTGCTCCGGCGGCTCTCCGCAGAAATTCATCTAGGGGATGAAGTGGAGGCGACCGTGGTGAATGTCTGGCGTGAAGACGGCCACACCGCCTGCCTTGAAAGTTTCTGCAAGGTTTCGGCGGAAAAAGAGACGCCCCCGGCCAAAGAACTCGCCTCTCAGGCCGACTGAGTGACCGCCCCGTCCGGCTTCGCCATCAGCGTGCGGGGGATCAGCGGGAGGGCCAGCAGGGGCAGGGCGGACGTGATCGCGTTGATCCAGATCAGGTCCGGCAGGGGGATGTGCTGCTTCTCGTACAGCCACGAGCCGAAGACGTTGGCGAGCGACACGCCGAGGTTGGACGCGCTCATCAGCAGCGAGTAGCACAGCGCCTCGCTGCCGCGCGGGGTCGCGCGGGCAGCCAAATCCAGTAGCGCGATCCCAACGCCTGCGCTCAGGAAGGCGTTCGCGGCTTCGATGCCGATGGCCGCACGGTGCGAATGGTAGCCTAAGAAAAGCAGAGAGCCGGAGGCGCTGAAGACGATGCCGGCCGCCAGCATCCGGTTCAGCGGGATGCGCCCGCAGAGTATGCCGTAGAGAACGACCCCCGCCACCCCGCCGATGCCGGCCACCAAGCCGAGGTTCCCGATGAACTGGCTCGTGAACTTCAGCGTGTCGTTTTGATAAAAGAACAGCGGCGTCCCGAAGCCCGGCGAGAGCTGGTCCAGGAAGAGGAACGCGACCGCGATCCAGAGCGGGCGGCACCGCCGCATCGCCCCGAACTGCTTCCGCAGGTCTGCCCCGATGGTGCTTTCCCGCCGTGCCGCGCGGGGTTCCGGCAGCAGCCAGGCTACGATGGGGATCAGCGCCAGGAGCAGCATCGCCTCGGTCGCGCAGGTCCAGCCGAAGGCCCGCCCCCCCAAAAACCCGCCGACCGGCCCCGCCGCGAGTGCCGCCGCGCCCAGGACCAGCGTCCGCAGGACGCTGAGGCGGCCGGTGAGCCCGCTCCGCTGCCCCGCCTCCACAATCATCCCGCCCGCGACGCTGCTGAGGATGACGCACATGGCGTTCACCCCCGCCATCGTCCACAGGATCGGCCCGTAGCGGCGCGGCAGGATGTCCAGCAGTCCCCACAGTGCGACGGCCACTGCGCTGCTGCATATCAGGTAGAAGCGCCGCCGCGTCCCCCACAGCGGCACGCTGTCCGAGAGCATCCCCGCCAGAGGCTTCGCGTACCACGCCGCCCCCGCCAGCGCGAAGAACCCGGCGATCGCCGTCGCGCCCAGGTGCATGTGGTTTTTCAGCAGATATGTCAGCGGTAGCGCGGCCAGCCCCATGCTGTTGGAGAGCAGGAGGCTCAGGCCGATGACGAGCATCAGCCGCCGGTTCTGCCTGCGGGACAGCGGCACGGGGTCTAGTACAGGTGCGGCGGTGATTGCGGCCATGGTGTTTTCCTTCCAATTCGTGTCCAGGCTGAGTGTGGTATAGTGTGTCTATCGCGATAGAGGAGGAGCCGCGTCATGCCCCCACGTTCCCGCGCCGGCGTTACTGTTGTACAGGTGGTCGTCGTTCTCGCCATCATTGCCTTCGTGGCCGCCGTGTTGTTCCCAATGTTTCAGAAGGTCCATGACTATCCCCATCACGGTAGTTGTGCCTCCAACATGAAGCAGCTTGGCCTCGCCATGATTCAGTATGAACAGGACGCCGACGGCGAGTTTCCGCCAGGGACTACCCCGGCGGGCAACGGCTGGGCCGGGCAGACCTACCCGTTCGTGAAGGCCACAGGCGTTTACCACTGCCCCAACGATCTCCAGGACGTCCCATACGTCTCCTACACGGAGAATCGCAACCTCGTCGGGCGCTCCTTGAATGACCTGACTAACCTCTTTGGCACGGTCGCGCTCTACGAGGCTACAACGCTGAACTGCGACCCTGCGACTGCCGAAACCGTCAGCGCGACTGGCCTGAGCGCGCCGCAGGACAGCAAACGCCATGACTCGTCCTCGTTCCCTTATGGCCTGAACTTCCTCGCCGCAGATGGTCATGTCAAGTTCCTGACGCCGGAGAAGGTATCAGGTGGCCCCCAGGCCGTCAGCGCGAAGACGTTGCCGCAGGGGGCGTATGTGGAGACGTTCGCGATCAAATGATCCTCTCCCGTCTCGCAAGCTCGCCACCCTCCCCTCGGAAGGAAGGGTTCCGGACAGAGGGAAGAGTTCTGGACAGACGCAAAGGCTTTTGCCGCTTGACCACAAGCAGGGGCTTTCTTCCATTCCGAAACCCCTTCCCTCCGAGGGGAGGGTGGCGAGCTTGCGAGACGGGAGAGGATCAGGCCACCCTCAGCCCCTCCAGCCCCCGGAAGATGAAGTTGGGACGCCACCGCAGCGGCTCGTCCCCCGCCAGCCGCAGTTTCGGGAAGCGGCGCAGCAGGGTCCCCAACACGATCTGCCCCTCCATACGGGCCAGGGCCGCGCCCAGGCAGTAATGGACGCCCCAGCCGAAGGCCAGATGACGCCCCTCCCGGCGCGTGATGTCCAGCCGGTCCGGGTCGGTGAACTGGGCGGGGTCACGGTTGGCTGCGCCCAGGCCCAGCATCACGAACTGCCCCGCCTCGATCCGCAAGCCGTCTAGCGTAACCGCCTCTTTCGGGATACGCGAGGTCCATTGGACCGGGCTTTCATAGCGCAATAGCTCCTCAATGGCCGTGGGGAGCAGGGCCGGGTCCTGCCGCAGACGGGCGGCCTGCTCGGGGTGGGTGAGGAGCGCCAGCAGGCCGTTGCCGATCAGGTTTGTCGTCGTCTCATGCCCCGCGACCAGCAGCAAGAGGCAGTTGGCGATCAGCTCCTCTTCGGTCAGCCTGTCGCCCTGCTCCTCGACTTCAACCAGGGCGCTCAGGAGATTGTCGCCCGGCTTCGCCCGTATCCGGTCTACGACCCCGTGCAGATAGTCCATCAGCCGGTAGATGCCCGGCAGGAGGGGGCGCGTGGCCTCCCAATCATTGCCGTCCGTCCCCAGGAAGTCGGCGAAGTCGTCCGACCAGTGCTTGAAGCGGTCGCGGTCTTCGGGCGGGACGCCCAGCATCTCGGCAATCACGGTCGCGGGCAGCGGATTGGCGAGGGCGCGGATGACGTCCAGCGGCCCGGCGGCGAGGGCCGTGTCGAGGAAATCATCCGTCCAATCCTGTATCCGGGACCGCAGGCGCTCGATGACACGCGGCGTGAACGCCTTCGCCGCCAGCGTCCGCAGGCGCGTCTGGTGGGGCGGGTCCTGGAACAGCATCTGCCGCGACAGCATTTCGTAGAGCGGCCCGAACTCCGACCGGAGTTCGGGTGCAAGCCCCGCCGCGCTGAACTTCTGTGCGCTCAGGCTCGGGTGTGCGAGCAGGGCGGCAACGTCGGCATGGCGCGTAAAGACCCAGATGCCGCGCTCCGCATTCCACAGGCGCGGCGACTCCGCCCGGAGCCGGCGGTAGGCGGGGTAGGGGTCCGCAATCGCCTCGGGCGAGAAGACGTCGTAGCCTGCATCATCATTCATGGCATCGCTCATGCCGCGCCGACGATTTCTTCCAGCCGGTCCACCATCCGGGACAGCACGCCGAAAGCGCGCTGAATCGGGGCGGGCGAGGTCATGTCGATCCCCGCCAGCTTCAAAGCGTCCAGCGGGTACAGCGAGCCGCCCGCCTTCAGGAAGCTCAGATACCGCTCGGCAGCAGGTGCGCCCTCCGTGCGGACGTCTTCGGCCAATGCGTTCGCGGCGGCGATGCCCGTCGCGTACTGGTAGACGTAGAACGGCGAGTACAAGTGCCCGAACTGCGCCCAGGTGATGCCCAGCCGCGCCTCGTCTATTTCCACCTGCCCGCCGTAGCCCTCGGCGAAGAATCCGGCCAGCGTCCGCGTCATACCGTCCGCCGTCAGAGCCTCGCCGCGCTCGATTTTCTCATGGCAGTCCAGCTCGAACCGCGCCAAGGTCGGCATGACGAACAGGTAGCGGTGGAAATTGGAGATGGCTTCCTCGATGATCGTCAGTGTCCCGTCGCGGTCCGTACTCTCGTCCAGCAGCTTGCCCCGGACGAGCGCCTGGTTGAAGTTCGAGGCGACCTCGGCGACGAACAGGGAGTAGTTGGAGTAGACCGGCGGCTGGTTCTCCCAGGTCAGGTAGGAGTGCATCGAGTGGCCCAATTCGTGCGCCAGAGTGCTGACCGAGAACAGGTCGTCCCGGTAGTTCATCATGATGAACGGGCGCGTCCCCTTCATGCCCGACGAAAACGCGCCGCTGCCCTTACCCTGGTTCGGCGCACCGTCCACCCAGCGGTCTTCTACCAGGCCCTGGCGCATGGCGGCGACGTAGTCCTTGCCCAAGGCCCCCATCCCCGCGCAGAGCGTTTCGGTTGCCTCGGCATACGAGATCGTCCGCTCCGTCTTCGGCATCGGGGCCGGCACGGCATAGGTGGGCAGGTCGGCGCAGGACAGCGTTTCGACGCCAAGGCCCTTCTTTAACAGGCCCCAGTAGCGGTGCCAGATCGGCAGGTTGTCTTGGAACGTACTCAGGAGCGTATCGAAGACCTCGCGCGGGATGGCGTTGGGCGCGAGCGACGACTCCAGCGCCGACGGGTAGTGCCGGACGCGGGACGAGAACACGCTCTGCTTGATCCGCCCGCTGAGGCACGCAGCCAACGTGTTCTTGACGCCCAGATACCCGTCGGCGTAGGACTCCCACGCCTGCCGGCGCAGGGCCTGGTCGGGGTCCCTGACCAAGTCGCTGATCGTCCCCTGCGCCACTTCTAATGGCTCCCCGGCTTTGCCCGGCAAGGGCGAGAACTTCAGGTCTGCGTTGGTCAATACGCTGGCCGCCGTTCCCAAGGCCCCCAAAGGCTCCGACACCTGCGCCAGCAGCGACTCGACCTCTTCCGACCGCACATGCGCCCGCCTTCGGTTCAGCCGGTCGAAGTAGTGCGCGTAGACGGCCAGCGCGGCGTTCTCCGACTGCCACTGCGTCAGCCGCTCGGCGGGGATTTGCAGCATCTCCGGCTCGTAGAACGCCGACGCCGCCGCGAAGCGGGCGTACAAACCTCCCGCCCGGCTCGCCAGCGCGGCGGCGGCCTGGTCGCCGGTGTCGCCCGCCCGAAGCATGGAGGCGTAGAGGGCGACCTTGCGGGCCGCCATCCCGACCGCCTCCTGATGCGCCAGCGTCTCGGCCAGCACATCGGCCGACTCGCCGAGCCGCCCCTGGTAGGGGGCGAAGCTTTCGAGCAGGCCGCCCACGCGGGCGTACTCCGCCTCCCACGCCTCCTCGTTCGGGAAGACGCTCTCGACGCTCCATTTCTTCTCGTCCGGCACGTCTTGTCGCCGTGGCAATGTCTCGGGCATGGTATTGATACTCCTTAAAATGGTCCTTTGCTGGCGCTAATCAGCCTCTGTGGCATCGAGTCGAGTGGTTGAAAACCACTCGCTAGGAGAGGTGTCCTTCGGACACAGGGACGGACACAGGATATGGCCCCCCAGAGACGGGGCACGGCCTGCATCCATGTTCCCGTCCGCAGGACGCTTTTCCTAGCGAGTGGTTTTCAACCACTCGACTTGTTTACGGCCTCACGACTCGCCCCGCCACCGAAGACAGCAGCCGGACTCGCCCGAGCTGAGGCGAATAGACCTTGGCGTCGTTGGCGAACTCGATCCTGACATAGTTCGTCCCCTCCGGCACCCGGACGGGGCGGAAGTTCGTGCGGGAAAACTCCCCGCTGGTCGGAACGGGGGCGTCGTTCTTGACTTCAAGCGGCGTCCAGCGCCCGCCGTCGGGCGAGGCGTAGAACCGGACCTTGCCGGCCAGCGCGTCCGTGAAATAGACGCGCGCCGTGAAGTCGGTCAAGTGGTAAAGATGGTAGGTCAGGCTCTCGGGCGCGTCGCTGACCCGCTTCAGATGTGAGGCAGCCCCTTCGAACATGTCCGGGTGGATCGTCTCGAAGAACCAGCCCCCGGCGTGGCTGTCCGTCTTGCTCCAGTCCAGCATGTCGTCCACGACCACTTTGTCATTCGTGATCGAGACGGGCGCGGACGCCCTGATGTCTCGGCCCGCGCCGTCCTTCGCCGTCGCCGTGACACGCACCCGGCCCAGCCTGCGCGCCGTCAGCAGGCCGGACGGCGTGATGATCGCCAGGGCGGTCGGCCTGCCGTCGGGACCGCTGACCGACCACCGCACCGCCCCATTGTCTGGGGTGACGGCAGCCTCCATCGGCAGCGTCTCGCCCCGCATGACCTGTGCGGGGCGGACGGTGACGGCGGAAACCGGCACCGCGCGGCCCGACGCGAGCGCCACCGGGGAGCCGCCATCCAGTGTGGTCAGGAGAACCAGCCCGCGCGACGGCAGCGAGACGGTCAGGCCGGTCGCCAGGCTGATGCCGGGCAGGACCCGTCTGACTACGGGGAAGCCGCCAGCGTTGGTGGGCCGGTCGGCGTCAAAGTAGTGGTACTCGCGCAGGATCGCCCGCCCCGCTGCGTTCGGAACGATGACGCGCACCGTCCGGGGAGTGTCTGAGTCGTTGACGACGGCCAGGCTGAGGTCGTCCTTGCCCCCGTTCATCCGCGTCGCCGCCGCCGCCCGGACGCCGGGAAGTGCCGTGCTGCTGGCGCTGACGACCTTCATGCCGCGCGGGAACGCATGGCACAGCAGGGACCACGGATAGAACCAGGGGCGCAGGTTCTCGTCCTCCGGCCTGCCCATCGCGCCGCCGAACGTGTTCCAAAAGCCCCAGACTTTCAGGCTGTAGGCATTCGGGTTCGCCGCCGTCGGCGCGATCTTCGCCTGCGTGTGCATCGAGTCGTCCAGGTCCCAGGCGGAGACGCCGCCGACGCCCGCCCGCATGGTCTGGAGCAGATAGTCGGCCATGTAGACGCCGTAGCCGAAGTCCCGGATTTTCGTGTTGCTGTCGCCGCTCTTCCAATCGCCGGTTTGGGCCGCCAGGGTGTCGCTGGTCCCGGCTTCGGCGATCAGGAACGGCTTTGCCCGCCCCGCCGGGTCGTGCGCGGCGGCGAAACTTCGTCTGCGCGTCAGCGTCTTCTCGATGAGGCCGCCGGTGATCTCGTCATCCTGCGCGTACCAGTGGACCTCGTAAGCGCCTAACGTCTGCGGCATTTCACCGGCCGCACTGTTCGCCCACCACAGCAAGTCGGTGCCCGAGGTGTCCGGCCCGACCAAGGCGATTTGCCGGTCCAGGCCGCGTTTGTGCAACTCGGCGGCCAGGCTTTCCTGAGAAGTTTTCCAGCGCTCGAATGCGGCCTGATCGCCCGTCGGCTCGTTCTGCTTGTTGTAGTACCGGATGCAGGAATACCCCTTCGCCCGGACCAGGTGTTCCAGGCAGTCCGCGATGAGCCGCGACCAGCGCGGGTCGTCGGCGGCCATGCCGAAGGACGGCCCCCACTCACCCAGCAGCACCTCCACATGATGCGACTGGCAGTAGTCCAGTATCCTGTAGAGCCGCCCCATCCGCGCCGTGTCCCAGTCGTAGCCCGGCCGGCCCTGCGCGTCGAACCCGGTACAGTAGAAATCAGAGGTCAGGCAGCAGCGGATGAACTGCGGCCTCAGCACGTCCACGCGCTGGGATATCCGGCCCCACTGCGCGTCGGTGTAGGCGAAGTCGCTGGGGTCCCACTGCACCCCCGCGCCCGTGTAGCTCTTGACCACGGCCGTGTCGGTGTCTACATAGACCGTGGCGTCGGAGGGCGCGGCGGCACGCGCCACCAGAGGGGAAAGAAGCAGGGCGATTGCGGTCAGGGTCAGGCGGATGGTCACTCTCTGCTCCGTGCCGGCGACGCCGGCACCATCGCTAGGCCGTCGCCTGCAAGACGTACAGGACGCCGTTCGTCGCGGCGCAGACGAGGTAGTCGCCGTACAGCGCCAGCCCCGCCGTCGCCAGGCGCGTGCCGGGCGTCGTCTCGTAGGCGCGCAGCACGTTATACTCGGCATCCAATGAATAAATGTTGCCGTCGTCCGCGCCCGCGAAAACTGTATGACCCCCGCAGGCGGGGGCACACCGCAGGGGGGACGCGCTGACCCGGCGCGAGCGGATCAGGTTGCCGGTATTGACGGCGACGATGTGCAGGAACCCGTCGTCGCTCCCGACATAAAGCAGGCCATCGAAGGACAGCGCGGGCGATACGGAGACGGGGCGGGACGACACATTGGTCTTCCAGCGGACCGTGCCGGTCGCCGACTCCACGGCCCAGACTGTGCCGGTCATGGTGGCGGCATACACGACGCCGTCGCGGACGAGCGGCGCGGCGTCGAACGGCCCGTCCGTCTCGGTCGCCCAGACCTGTGCCCCCGTCGCCAGGTCGAAGGCGCGCAGGTGGCCGTCGTCGCTGCCCACAAAGGCCCCGCCGCCCCAAGCCGCCGGGGCCGTGTCGAGCTGCCCGCCGACCGGGAGCGTCCGCACCAACCGCCCGTCATCGCGGTCCAGAATGGCGAGGTCCGTGCCGGACGGCACCAGCAGGAGGTCGCCGGACACCGTGACGCCCCCGTAGACAGCCCCGGCGACTTTTGACTCCCAGCGGCGCGTCCCACGAATCACGTCCATCGCCAGGACCGACCCGCCCAATGTCGCCGCGTACAGCATCCCGTCAGGGGAGAGCGCCATCGCGCCCCGGTCGGGATACAGCCCGCTACCGTCCGGCAGGTCGAAGTCCCAGAGGGCCGCTCCGTTCGCCAGGGCGAAGGCGTAGATCGAGGCGCGTCCCGCCTCGGAGTCAATGGCCGAGGCGATCACCATGCCGAAGGCGGCCAGCGGCGCGCTCCACTCCAGAGCGTCGGCGGCCCGCGTCGGCGCTGACGTCGGGAAGGACCAGCGTCGGGCCAGGTGTGCGCCCAAAGGGGTTTCGGACGCCAGGGCGTGGCTGGCGTCCCCGCCCGGTGCCATGCGCCAGTCCGCCTGGGTCCGCAGGACGTGGGCCGGGTTCAGGCGGCACCCGCGCGCCAGCCAGGTGTTCGGCGTCCCGCAGACCGGGCACAGGCGGATGCGCTCCCCGCACCGGCGGCACTCGGTCGCACCCTCGGGCAGATCGGCGGCGCAGTGCGGGCAGTTGGACAGCGGCGGGACGACGGCGATGGCGAGTTCCACGTCGGCGGGCAGCGCGGCGGCGTCCGCCGCCTGCACGGCGAGGTACTGCCCAAACAGCGTGACCCGCGTCAGGGCCAGGGCCGCATTCCCGGCCCGCTCCGGCCTCAACTCCGCCACGACCGTCTGCGCCTCAGCGGGGGCCAGCGCGAACTCGGACGGGTACAGGTCCAGCCACGGCACGGCCGAGCGGACGCCCACATGCAGGACGGCCTGCGCGTTCTCGTTGCGGACGACGGCGACGCGCCGGGCGACCTTGTCGGTGCCCAGCGCGTGCTCCTGCGAGAAATCGAATTCGGTTGTGTCGAGGACGGGCATGGGGTGGTACTTTTACTCGTACCGTATGCCGAGTCGGTTGGCTTCGTCGAAGGTCAGGCCCTCCGCCGCCGTCACATACAGGATGCTGTCAGGGTCATGGGTCGCTTCGTAGGCGCGCATGATCATGACCGAGCGTTCGAACGGGTCTGTCCCGGCCCACGCATCCCAGATGACGTAGAGGTGAGAGGGGTACTCATGCTCCTCGCGCCTCTGCTCGACGATGACAGGCTCCGCCGCGTCTTCCTGGGGCTGCGCCCATTCTTGGACCAGCCGCGCCTCCAGAAGCGGCGCGTCCGGTTCAAGCACGTTGGGTTCAAATCTTCTGACTGGCATCGCTACCTCCACAACTTTCCGTAATTGGCGCGCAGCCAATCCATATCATCGAGCAATATCAGGGCTTCCCTCGGCTGCGCCGCGTCCGGCCGGTAACGCATCCCGATCCACCAGTTTTGGTACAAGCGCCGGGTTCGAGATATGAATGGGGCATCCACGGCCGGAGGAAGCGGGTTGTTCTGCTGCCTCCTTTTTGCGCGCAGCAGAAGCGCCCAGAAGCGCAGGCTGTGGAAGGTTTCGCGGGGAATGCCTGGTATCAACCGCTGCGCGGTCTGCTGTGCCGGCCCCAACAGGGCGGCGATGCGGTCCGTCGGCTGCGCCCCGCTGAAGTGGAAGTAGGCCGACTTCAGCAGCATCTCCGCGCTGTAGCCCATCAGGTACATCCCCGCCCCGCCATAGCCGCCGGACATGAGTTCGCGTCCCTCCAGATACCGGGCGGAAGCGGCCCTCTCAAAGCTGAAGAGGGTTTCCTGTTGCTGTTCCAGCCGAAAACGAAGCGGCACCCCTGCGTCTCCTCCAATTTTACCAGAAGCATAAAGACCTCTGCGCCAACGCCGGCACCTAAACCGCTGGCTACAGCGGCGCGCATCCGGCGTCGGCCCGCTTCACCTCGTCCGATAGTATATCCGGTAGTGGTAGCTCATCTCCACCCCATCCACCTCGGACATGATGGTTTCCACCGCCCCGGTGGGGAACTCCATCGCCACGACACGCCGCAGCGTCTCCCGGTCGGGGGCTGTCCAAGTGGACTCGACCGTCGCGTGTGCGAATCCGAGGCCGCCATAAAACTCGTTGTTCTCCTGCTGCATCCGGGCGGCCTGTCCCTGAGAGTAGGCGAAGCGGGCAAGGAAGCCGGCGAACTGCCCCGAGGTGAGGGCGTTGTCAACGATGAAGAAATGGCCGCCGGGCCGCAGCAGGCGCAGGCCCTCTTTGACGCCCGGCTCGCAGGAGCGCCCCGCCCCGCGCGCCGGGCCGAAGAAGTAGGCGAAGCGCGAGTGGATCATGTCCAGGCAGCCGTCGCGCAGCGGCACGTCCTCGGCCCGCGCCGCCAGGACGCTGATGTTGATCCTAACCCCGCCCGCGACACGGCCATAAAGCTGGCGGAGCATCTTGGGTGCAGGCTCGACGGCGAAGACGTGGGCGGCGCGTTCCGCGAAGCGGCAGGCGTGGCAGCCGCCGCCCGCACCGATGTCGGCCAACCACGCACCCGCTAGCGGCGCGACGCCTTCCATGAACCGCTCGATGCCTGCTCAGGGTCGGCAATGGCGTTCTCTAGGTCGTAAGTCGCCGCGTCTTCCTCGCCTGGGTAGTGGTAGATGTCGGGCGCGTTCAGCTTATCGGGCCTCTCAAGCGGCTGGTTCCAGCGGCGCGTACCCAATACCCATGCGCTCCGCTTCCGCCGCCGTCAGGCCGAGCGCGACACGCAGGTTGGATGCGGATGCGCTCCCTTTTGCCTCACGGTAGGCTTCCAATGTGATTTCAGAGCGCTCCAGTTGCGTGAGTTGACCCCACTCGCTCCAGATTACATACAGATGTGTGGGTGCCTGTTGCCCCTGGGCTTCCAGCACGATGACTGGCTCCGCCATGCCCTCCTGCGGATTCTTGATCTCTTCCGCGATGCGATGGGAGAACGCCTCATAAACAGGATTTTTCGGATATATTCTTTGTGCGTAAGACATGGTCTATCTCCGTGGGGTGTAAAGAGAGCCATCAAGGTAATGACGGCGGACCATGACATAGCCTAGTCAGGGCGTTGCTAAATCAGCCTCACGCATTTGCCGAAACGTATGCCGCAATGTTGCTTGTGCCTCGGGCAATTTGCACCCCTTCTCATCATACGCGATCCCCTGAATGTTATAGTAGCGGAGTTGAAACTTATCCACTTCATGCCAATACTGGGCGCAAAGGGAGACTCCGTCAAGAGGATAAATCTGGTGTGCTGTCTTATTGGCGAAGATGTAGAGCGCAAAATGTGAACTGACGGGCCAGACGCCATTTCTGATCCCCGCCTCAGCGACCGCCGTGACCAAAGCCGTCATCGGCTCCTGACGATGAGCGGGATGTATTTCTTGGTAGCGTTGGACGATCTCGGCCCATCGCTCGTTTGTCAGTTCAGCAGATGACATCATCCCACTCCCGTGGACAGATTACGCAAACATCAGGTACGGCTGTTCCAATGTCTCCTTGAGCTGCGCCAGGAACGCGGCGGCGGGGGCACCGTCCACGACGCGGTGGTCGAAGGACAGGCAGAGGTTCATCATCGGGCGCACGGCGGGCAATCCGTCCACGGCGACGACCGTGTCGCAGATGGCGCAGACGCCCAGGATGGCGGTCTGGGGCGGGACGATGATGGGGTCAAACTGCGTGACGCCGAACGTGCCCAGGTTTGAGAGCGAGAAGGTCCCGCCCGTCACCTCGTCCGGCGCGAGGCCGCCGCTCTTGGCCCGTGCGGCGAGGTCCTTCAAGGCACGGCTGAACTCGCCCAGCGACTTCCCCTGGGCGTCCTTGACGACCGGCACGATCAGGCCGTCCGCGCCCAAGGAGACGGCGACGCCCAGATGCACGGCGGGGTGCAGCGTGATGTCGTCCCCGGCCAGGGTGCTGTTGAGGTAAGGGTGGTCCAGCAAAGCCCGCGCCGCAGCCTTGGCGATGATGTCGGTGAACGAGACGCGGACGCCCAGCGTCTTCTCGATGGCGGGCAGGACCTGCGCCCGGAACCGGGTCGCCTCGGACATATCCACCGGCAAGGTCAGCGTGACGTGCGGCGCGGTCCGGGCGCTCCGGCTCACCGCCTCGGCCACCATCTTCCGCATCCCGCGCAGGGTGACGACTCGCCCCCCGGCAGCAGGGGGGGCGTCGGGGCGGGCCGGCGGGGCGACGCTGCGCTTGACGTCCTCCTGCGTCACCTTGCCGCCGTGGCCCGTCCCCTGCACCGCCTCGACCGAGACGCCGTGTTCGGAGGCGACACGCTGGGCGAGGGGCGAGACGCGCGGCGCAGCCCGCTCGGCCTCCTTCCGGCGGGCCTGCTCTTCCTCCTGGAAGGCGACCACGTCCGCCTCGACGACCCGGCCGTCTACGCCGGTGCCACACCCAGCCAGCCGCGTGAGGTCCACGCTATTCTCGTCGGCGTACCGGCGGGCGCGCGGGCTGGCGAAGACGCGGTCCCCCGGCACTTCCAGTGCCGGGCCGCCCTGGAGTGGAAGTCGCTCCGTGACCGGGGACACGCCGCCCGGCTTGTCTGCTATGGCGCAGGCGGTCGCCGGCAGCTCGATCGGGGCGGCACCGGGTTCCTCGCCGAGCAGGCCCGAGATGTCTTCGTCCGCCGCCCCCAGGATCGCCACGGGGGCGTTGACCGGGACCGTCGCGTCCACGGCGGCCAGTATCTTCCGCAGGACGCCCGCCTCGGGGGCCTCGACCTCCATGTTGACCTTGTCCGTCATCACCTCATAAAGCGCCTCACCCTTGGCGACGGTTTCCCCTTCGGATTTGAACCACTGTGTGATCGTGCCTTCTTCCATGCTGTTGCCCAGCGCGGGCAGCCCGAGCGTCTTTGCCATTCGTGTCTCCTCGTTCGGCCTCCCCCGCACGTCACTTGCTGCCCCACATGATGAACTCATGGCCCGAGTCGGCCGGCGTCTTCGGCTTGGCCGCCGGCTCCGGAGCCGGGCTGTCGGGCGGCCTGGGCTGGGGCGGAGCGGTCGAGGCCACGGCAGGCACGGGAACGGGCGAGGGAGCGGGCGGGGCCACCTCCGGGCGCAGCGGGACGAGCGGCCTGAAGTGGAACGCGACGCGCGGGGGCCGGGGGTCGGGGGTGACCGCCGCCAGAGCCTTGATGTCACTCCGGACCGGACGCCCGGCCTCCTCCAAACGGTCCAGGTCCGTCAGGAACGGCCCGGCCTCCTGGCGGACCTGATCGGGCGCGTCCCGCTCGGAGAGCCGGGCGAGGGCCGGGCGCAGGCGCTCGCGCGCCGCGCTCAGGCCCGCCAGGTCCGTCGCCAACTGCTCCCGCAGGAGGCGGCGCGGCCCGTCCCCCGCCTCCGCGCGGGCGGCGCTGCCACGCGCCAGAAGCCGGTCCGCACGCGGCAGCGCGGCCCGATACCGCGCCAGAAGCCGACGCCTCAGCGCGTCGGTCGGGTCCGCGTCCGCTGAAACCGCCCCGGACGGGACTGCCCCGGCTGGGGCTGCGGGGACGGCGCGCGGCACCGCCCAGGCGCTTCCCACGATACCGGGATGCGCCGGGGTTGTGAAGGGGGTGGGGACACGGAGGCGCGGAGCCGGGGCCGCGACAGGGACGGCAACGGGCGGGGCCGCCGGGTCGGCGTCCGCCGCAGTGGAGTCCGCCGCAGTGGAGTCCGCCGCAGTGGAGTCCGCCGCAGTGGAGTCCGCAGCCGGATCGGCGTTCCCGCTCGGTGTCAACCCGTCCCCGCGTCGCTCCTCCGGGGGGATGCCGGCCGCACCCCCGACGGGGATGGACGGCGAGACGCCGAAGTTCGCGGGTCGCCGGGGGCTGGAGCCGTCCAGGGAAAGCCCCACCACCACCAGCACCACGACCGCGCCCGCCGTGGCCCCCAGCCAGGCGGAGCGCGTCATCCGGATACTGTCCGCCGACCCCTCGTGCGCTTCCTCCGGGGGGCCGCCTTGGAAGCCGGCCGGCGTCACGGACGCCTGGTGACTCCTGGACGCAGGCGAAGGCGGGGATTTCAGCGGCATGGGTCTCAGCGGCGGTGCCCCTGCCCGGCGCGCGGCCTGGAGGACGGCGTCATAGGCCGCCTTGCGTGGGGCGTCCGAGAGGAAGGTGTAGGCGGCATTGACGCGCCGGAACTGCTCCGCGCACCGAGCGTCGTCGCCGTGCAGGTCGGGGTGGCAGAGCTTCGCGAGCCGCCGGTACTGGCTCTTGACGTCCTCCATCGGGCTGCCCGGCTCTAGTTCCAGGACCCCATAATGGTCCTGCTCCATAGACATCATAGGTTTCGCTCTTTCAACCGCGTCCATCCCGCCTGGCCGGCGTTGCCGCTAAACCGCTCGTCACTTCCCCATGCCGCGCAGTGCTTCCAGGCAGCGGGCGGCGCATTCCAGAGGCGGGTGGGCGTAGGTCTCCTGCTCCACGATGTACCACCGCGTCCCGCCCACGCTCTCGCACAGGCGGAATATCTCGCCCCACGGCACGTCGCCCGCGCCGACCAGCGCGTCCGGGTCGGCCGCCGAGTATTCTTTCAGGTGGACCGTCAGCGCGCGCCCCGGATAGCGCGAAAGGAACGGCGCGGGGGCGGCCCCGCCGTGCATCATGTTCCCCGTGTCCACCTGCATGACCACCTCGCGCCGCGTGTGGCCGAAAAAGAGGTCCCAGGGCAGCGCGCCGCCGGGAAGGGCCTGGAACTCCTCGGAGTGGTTGTGGTAGCCGACGTGCATCCCCAGCGCCTCCGCCCGCTCCGAGGCCCCGTCGAACACCCGCGCCGTCTCCAGCCAGGCCTCCGAGGAGCCGGTCCGCGCGCGGGGCAGGCTGGGGACGATGAGGAACAGATTTCCTAAAGTCTTGTTAAAGTCCGCCGTCCGCTCCAGTTCATCCCCCAGCACTGTTTCTAAAGCGGTGTGCGTCCCGCAGCAGGCCAGCCCGTTGTCGTCCAGCATCAAGCGCAGCTCCTCGGCCGTGCGCCCGTAATAGCCCGCGAACTCGACCCCCCCGTAGCCCATGCCGGCGACGGCCTTGAGGACGCCGGGCAGGTCCCGCGCGCAGTCGTCGCGCACCGAATAAAGCTGCAAGCCGATGGGGATGTTGGACATGGGAACTCAACCTTTCACAAAGCGTCAAGCCACGTGAGGAACTCACCGCTGATTCGCTTGCGTCAGTGATGCCGTGGCACTTCTGTCTCTTCTACTTGCTTTGGTTTTTCGGCACCCCAGCCGATCAGTTCCAACACCCACAGGAAGACGCTCGCAATGGCGGCGGCGGAATACAGAGCAAGTTCATAGGGTGCCTTGGCATGGAAGGCGTGTAGTGCCAAGTCGGAAAAAACAAGGCTGAAAAAGGGGTGCCGTAACTTGACAAGGATTTTCTTGGTTTTCATCGGTTCACCGCCGCCCGCGCTGTGTCGCCATCGGCCCCGGCAGGACTTCCAGCGCAATGCCGTCCGCCAGACGGTAGATGTAGAAGTCTTCGTCAATGCTGAAGACGCGCGTGTACCCTTCCGCCTCGGCCAGCGCGACCAGGGACGCATCCGCGAGGTCCATCGGACGGTCCGCGTATTGCTCCATGAGTTCCAAAATGCGCGTCGTCTCTTGCCGAGTCGGTGTATGCAGCCTCAGCGTGTCGGTCGCGATGTATCGTGCAACGAGCCGTTGCATGTCCCAGCCGTCCTCCCGCCCCGTCAAGTACATGGCCTCGGCGAGACAGGGCCATGTCGTCACCATAGGCATGGCGAGAACTGCAAAAAGGGCAGTGCAGCGTGTGAACTGCGCGGGCTGGCCCTGCGGGTCCACCAAAGCAAACAGGGGGCCGGTGTCCGTCAGGGTTCCGTCCGGTCCTTTTGTCGAAGCCCGGTCCACAGGTCGAAACCCTGTCGGCGGAACTTCTCCACGATGATCCCATCTATGGGAGAGTCACGGTAAGCCTGCCGCGCCGCTGAGTCCGCCGGGCCTGGAACCCGCGCTTGCGCTTCCGCGATGAGGACGGCGAGGACGGCTTTCCGGCGCTCCTGGTCGGCGACCCATTCCGCCGGCGTCATCTCTGGGCCGGCTCCGTTCTCTGACGACTCGGCCTGCCGCTGCATCCGCGTCCGCGACTTCCGGCCCGCCGCGTACTTCTTCCGAGTCCGTGTCTCCTGCCTCATGTGTCCTCTCCTGACTTGCCCGCGTCCCGCCCGAACACCTCGCGCCGCTGGTCGCGCTCGCGGTCGCGGTCGGCGATGCTCTCGCGCTTGTCCCACAGCTTCTTGCCGCGCCCCAGGCCGATCTCCAATTTGGCGAAGCCGTTCTCGAAGAACATCTTCGTCGGGATCACCGACAGGCCGCGCTCGTTGACCCGAGTCGTGATCTTGGTGATCTGCCACTTGTGCAGCAGCAGCTTGCGCTGGCGGCGCGACTCGACGTTATAGCGGTTGCCCTGCTCGTAGGGCGCGATGTAGAGGTTGTAGACCCACACCTCCCCGTTCTGCACCCGGCAGAACGAGTCCTGCAAATTCGCCAGGCCCAGACGGACCGACTTGATCTCCGTCCCAGTCAGCGCGATCCCCGCCACATAAGTCTCCTCCAGGGCGTACTCGTGCCGCGCCTTGCGGTTGAGCATGGTTGGGTTACGCTTCTTTTCTTCTTTGTCTTTCTCTTTAGGTGTGGTCGCCATGATTAAAGATATTATAGCAGAATTCCGACAACTGTTATCGTAAGTTATCGTCCCCCGGTGGGGCTAACATGGTATAATAGAGCGACTTGGGCCGCCTCGGGGCGTCTCGAAGGGGAGTCTGAGGATTTTGAGTATCTACGTCGTGACGGGCGGGGCCGGATTCATCGGGTCACATCTGGCGACCCGGCTCGGGCGGGCGGGCCATGAGGTGCGCGTACTGGACAGCCTGGCGGGCGCGGCCTCGCGCCGCCGCGCCCACGCCCTGGCCTCCGTCCCCCACGTCGAGATCGTGCAGGGCGACATCCGCGACCCGGATGCCTGTCGGCGGATTTCGGAGGGCGTGGACTATGTGCTCCACCACGCGGGTGAGGCTTCGGTGCAGGGTTCGCTGGACGATACGGCGGGCTGCGCCGCCGTCAACATCGGCGGCACGATTAACCTGCTGGAAGCCGCGCGGGCGGCCGGGACCGTCAAGCGGTTCGTCTTCGCCTCCTCCTGCGCCGTCTACGGCGATGCGCCCGGCGCGGCGAAGCACGAGGCCTCGCTGACCGACCCGCTCTCGCCCTATGCCTCCTCGAAGCTGTCCGCCGAGTACTTCTGCCGCAACTTTTTCCGGCTGCACGGGCTGCAAACGATCTCGCTGCGCTACTTCAACGTCTACGGGCCGGGCCAGGACCCCGCCGGCGACTACGCCTCGGTGATACCAAAGTTCGTCCTCGCCCTGGTGCGGGGCGAGCCGCCGGTCCTGTACGGCGACGGCGAGCAGTCGCGGGACTTCATCCATGTGGACGACGTGGTCGAGGCCAACCTGCGGGCGGTGGCGGCGACGCGCGGGGTGGGGGGCCGGGCGGTCAACGTCGGCAGCGGCCAGAGCGCGTCGCTGAAACAGGTCCTGCAAACGCTGGGCCAGATCGTGGGGCACGGCATCGAGGCCGACCGCCTGCCGGCCCGGCCCGGCGACATCAGGCACTCCCGTGCGGACATCGCCGCCGCCGCCGGGCTTCTGCAATTCACGCCCTCCGTGAGCCTGCGCGACGGATTGGCACGGACTTTGCAGTGGTATCAGACAGAGGGCGGCGTCACAGAAGAAAATCGCGCGCCGGGCCTCAGCTAAAGGAGTAGTTTTCAGCATGAACATTTGCGTCATCGGAACAGGGTATGTCGGGCTGGTCACGGGCGTCGTCTTCGCCGACATGGGCAACGACGTGGTCTGCGTGGACAAGATCGCGGCCAAAGTGGACGGCTTGAACCAGGGCGTCATGCCCATCTACGAGCCGGGCCTGGAGGAGATGGTGGGCCGCAACGTCGCCGACGGCCGTCTGGAGTTCACGACGGACCTCGACGCCGCCGTGCAGAAAGCGGAGATCGTCTTCATCGCCGTCGGCACCCCCCCCAAGGCGGACGGCTCGACCGACCTGTCCTATGTGGAGGACGCCGCCAAGGGCATCGCGCGCGCCCTGAATCGCTACAAGGTCATCGTCAACAAGAGTACCGTGCCCGTCGGGACGGGCGACTTCGTCCGCGAGGTCATCGAAACCAACAAGCGCCGGGCGGTGGACTTTGATGTCGTCTCCAACCCCGAATTCCTGCGCGAAGGCTCGGCCATCACGGACACCCTGGTCCCCGACCGCATCGTCATCGGTGCCCCGTCCAAGATCGTCGCCATGCGCCTGCTGGAGCTGTACGCGCCGCTGGAGCGCCCCATGATCGTCGTGGACGTCGCGAGCGCCGAGATGATCAAGTACGCCTCCAACGCCTTCCTCGCCACCAAGATCTCGTTCGCCAACGCCATCGCCAACATCTGCGAGGAGACCGGCGCGGACGTCACCCAGGTCGTCAAGGGCATGGGGCTGGACGCGCGCATCGGCCAGGCCTTCCTGAACGCGGGCCTTGGCTACGGCGGCTCGTGCTTCCCCAAGGACACCCGCTCCCTTCTGCACACCGCCCAGGCCTTCGGCTGCGAGTTCCCGCTGCTCGCCGCCACCATCGAGACCAACGAGCAGCAGCCGAAGCGCTTCATCGCCAAGATCCACGACGCCCTGGGAGGCGAGTCCCTGAAGGGCAAGACCGTCGGCATCCTGGGCCTGGCTTTCAAGGCCAACACCGACGATATGCGCGAGGCGAAGTCGCTGGACGTCATCGCCGACCTGCTGGCCTCGGGCGCGACCGTCAAGGCCTACGACCCCATCGCCATGGAGAACACCAAGCCCGTCTTCCCGCACATCACCTACGGCGCGAACGCCTACGAGGTCGCCACGGGGGCCGACGCCCTGGTCATCGTGACCGAGTGGAACGAGTTCAAGAACCTGAACTTCGAGCGCCTGTCCACGCTGATGGCCCGCCCGCTGATCCTGGACGGGCGCAACCTGTATGACCCGGAGCGCCTGCGCCGGCTGGGTTTCGAGTACCACTCCATCGGCCGCGCCTCCATGAAGCCGGCGGTCAAGACGCACACCGACAAAGCGCCGACCGACCTCCCGGCCCGCAATTCCACTTCCAAGGAAACCGTAGCTGTTTGATGATCGCTCCCGAGAAATCGCCCCCGCTGAAATCCCTCGCCCGGAGGCCCGGCGTCCGCCAGTTCGTCAAGTTCGGCATCGTCGGTGCCAGCAGCACGGCGGTCAATTTCGCCGTGCTGAACCTGTGTCTGATCTTGCTGCATCAGAACCGCTACCTGGCTGCGACCATCGCCTTTCTAGTCTCGGTCGTCAACGGCTACTTTTGGAACAAACGCTGGACCTTCCGGGAGGCCCAGGCCAAAGCGGTTCACACACAGTTCATGCAGTTCCTACTGGTGAACCTGGTCGGTCTGGGCCTTGACCTGCTTTTCATCCGCCTGGTTTCCGTGCCGCTGGAACACCAGCTCCTTCTCGCCCGCCCCTTGATGCACCCGGAGAAAGCGATGCACCTCGCTACCAACGGTGCCCAACTCGTCGCCACCGCTGCCATCGTCTTCTGGAACTTCTTCGCAAACCGCCTGTGGACCTTCAAGCACTGACAACCCTGCGCCCCGCCCTTTCGGGCGGGGCGTTTTGCTTTTCTCTGGGCCCCTCGCCAGGTTCCTTCCGGCCTCCCGCCGTGTCTGTCTTGTTGAAGGTGTCGTCCTCGGAATTGGCTGAGGCTGCCACCACCGGACAGGAGATTTCCCATGACCACTGAGCAGACCCCGGACGAAATGAAAGCCTTCGTCCGCCGGCACTTCGAGGATTTCGTCAACAACCGGAACGCCGCCGTCATCCACCAGAACATGACGCCGGACTTCTTCGACCATGACGGCCCCGGCGGCAGGCCGACCGACGCGGACGGGGACGAGAAGATGATGGAGGCCATGTACGCCCTGATGCCCGGCCTCCGGGTCACGGTCGAGGACAGCATCGCCGAGGGAGACAAGGTGATGTGCCGCAACGTCTGGCGCTGGACGGATGCCCAGACCGGCAAGCCGATGGAGTTCCACGGCTTCGTCCTGTGGCGGCTGGAAGGCGGCAAGATCGCCGAGCGCTGGGCGACGGTCACGCCCCCGGCGGAAGACGCGGGCTGACTACTGGTGTAAGAAACGGGCACGGAGGGGGCCGGGGGCATCGTTGTCCTCGGCGCAACTCACAAGGCCACCACAAAGATATTTATCACCGCCTCGTAATTTGAGCAGGTTGTGTGGTATATTGTAGCGAGCGGTCAGTGCTAGCCGTTCCCTCCATTGTGGCCGCGTCCTACTGTACCTACGCAGCCATTTTCGGCCTTGCGCTTCCTTGGCGCCTTTCCCTGTTGTCCCGAGTCCGGAAAGAGGTCGCGTCATGTTCCGCCGCATAATCTCATCCCTGACGGTTCGTTTTTGCCTCATCCTATTTCTGCTGTTTGGCCTAAGCAGTCGGAACAGTTCTGCACAGCAGGCGGCCAGACCCACTGCTCGTCTAGCAAGTGCTTCGGTGAACGGTTCCGCTATGAAGGTTGAGGCTTTCACCTATGGCCTGACGAAAGCATCCAAGGTGGAAGCAAACCGACCGGGCCGCCGGGGCAGACGGCAGGCTGCTGGTATCCCACCCCGACTCGATCTTACCATCCCGCCCCGTCTCAATCAGCGGGTGCGGAGGCCAGGCCGACTTACCCCAAGCACCGGGACTCCCAACCCTTCCATTCCGATCGAAGCTCCCGACTTTCCGATAACTGGTAGATGGACGGGGACCGTTACCCAGGGAAGCACGGTAGTGAATTGCACAATGGATACTGAGTCAGATCCAGGTGGTGATGGACCTTTCTCGAACGCATATCCGGTAAATGGCTCTTCAACCTACTCAACGCAGGACGGTAAAAAAATCAGCATGTGTGATTTCGTGGGGGCCTTCTGGAAGAATGAGCTTCGCTATCAAGAATCAGGCCAGATAGAGCCTCTCACCATGAACAGAGCTGGCTTGAAACAAGGCGACCTTTGGCTTTCTTCCAATGGGACACATTTGGCAGGTCAGTGGATTGCTCGAAATGGCTCGTCTGGAACGATTCATCTTGAAAAAGTTAATTCTGCATCGAAAGTTGTAAACATCTTTATTGGTGGTTTCTTTGATGCTACATATAAACCAGTCAAATCGTATTTTGACAATCATAAATCTGATTTCTCAAATCCTATATACTTCAGCTACGATGCGAGACGCGAGATTAGGCAGTATATCGCGGGCCTTCCGACTAATACGGTGATTAACCTTATTGGGCATAGTTACGGCGGTGATACCGCTGCGATAATGGCAGTTCGTTGTGGCAAACCAATCAACTTACTTATTACCATTGATCCTGTAAGCTGGGTCGGAATAAACTCAATATTTGGCCCAAGCTACTCTACCCTCACAGCCCATGCAGCTAAATGGATTGACGTTAATGCAACTGGTGGAGGCATCTTTAAGGGCGGCAATCTGCCTGCGGGGGTAGGAGGAGCTTGGAACACAGGGCCAAGTAAAAGTGCAACGATATACTATGAAGTTCCTAAGGTCCATGCGGACTTTGAAGGAATGATGGAAGCGGACGGACCTACTGGTAGAAGTGCAGAGCAGATGTTGATTGGCCACTGATGACAAATTTCAGAGAGTAATAACCGCAAACAAATCATTCGGACGCGGGCTAATTGCTTTTCTTTGCATTTTTGGACTTGCGGATATGACCTGACTTCACTATCAGGCCCATAAGATTTGTGGACTGCGATCTGTAAACATTGTTGACATTCGCGATACGTCTAAGTTTAATGTGCGTGGGTAGCAACCATCAAGAGGATCAAAATCCTTTCATTGGATCACTGGTGTGACCGTGCAAACCACCGTTTGCAAAAGTTAGACCTTCCATGTTATGATGTGCAATGCCATGAAGCCTACGCCTCTGCTCTTTACCCTTACTTTCCTCTTAGCCTTCCTCTCCTTCCAAACCAGCGCCAGCGCTGCGCTGACCGTCCGCGTGGACGCTTCCCAGGGAGCGCCGCGCCTGGTCGTCAACGGTCGGCCCGTTCGCGCCCGGATGTTTTATGGCAGCTACGGCAGTTACCGTCTGCCTCCGCCCGCGCCCCTTCCCGTCCCCGCCGGCGCGCACACCCTGAGGTTCGACTTCACGGCGCGGGCGACCGAGCCGGGCCAAGCGACCCTGCACTTCCGCTTCGGGCAGGCACCGGGGGAGATTGACCTGGATGACATCCATGTCACCGACCTGAACACGCATCAGGACGTGATGCCGACGCGCACCTTCGAGGGCGGGGCGGCGGAGTTTGCCCGCGACTGGGCGGTCTGGCCGGAGGGCGCGGCCAACACGGTCGGCACGGTACGGGTCGAGCCGGGCGTCGGGGAGGGCGGCTCGGCGGGGCTGCACATCAGCATCAAAGCACCCGCGAATGGGGCGTGGCCGGACTTCCATGTCCATTCCAGCGAGACTTTGGCGCTCACCAAAGGCCATCACTACCGTGTCAGCTTCTGGATACGGGCGGACGCACCCCGTTCATTGACCGTCGCCTTCTACCGGCCTGGCAGTCCCTTCGTCTACCTCGGCGGCGTGTCACAGCCGGACGTTTTCTCGGCCCAGATCAAAATGGCGGCGCGGGCGGGAGTGCCGTTTGTCTCGTTCATGATCAGCCCGATCCCCTGGCCCGCTCCTGGGCAGCCTGCCGACTGGTCCGAAGCGGACGATGCCTGTGACGCCGTTCTGCGGGCCGACCCGAGCGCCCTGCTCGTGCCGCGCATCTCGGTCAACGCCCCCGACTGGTGGCGCAGGGCACATGCGGGCGAGATGATGCGCTGGGAGGATTCGCCCGCCGGGGACCACCCGCCCGTCGCCGTCCCCGCCTCCCCTGCCTTCCGCCGGGACGCGGGCGCACGCCTTGCCGCGCTCATCGCCCACGTGGAAGGGAAGTACGGGGACCACATGGGCGGCTACCATGTGGCCGGGCAGAACACCGACGAGTGGTTCTATCAGGACAGTTGGGGCCACGCCCTGAACGGCTATGCCCCCGCCGACCTGACGGCCTGGCGTTTGTGGCTGAAACAGCACTACGGGACCAGCGCCGCCCTCCAGGCCGCCTGGAACGACCCCGGTGTGACGCCCGAGACAGCCGCCGTCCCTACCCCCGCCGCCCGTCATGCCGCGCCCAACGGGCTGTTCCGGGACCCACAGCGCGAGCGCGCCATCATTGACTTCAACCTGTACCAGCAGCAGATGATGGCCGACTGCGTCTGCGATCTGGCCCATGTCGCCCGCGTGGCGAGCGGCGGGCGAAAGCTGGTTCTATTTTTCTACGGCTACGGCTTTGAACTGAGCGTCGTCCCGACCGGGCCGGGGTCGTCGGGGCATTACTCCCTGCGCCGCGTGCTGGACTGCCCCGACATTGATGTCCTCTGCTCCCCGATCTCTTACTACGACCGTGGCCCGGACGGCAGCGCCCCCACGATGACGACGGCCGAAAGCGTCGCGCTGGCAGGCAAGATGAAGCTGAACGAGGACGACACGGCTACCTATTTGAGCCTGGGGGACGCGCCCGGCGCGGACGTCCGGGTGAGGACGCGGGCCGAGACGAACGAGGAGCTGACGCGCAACGTCGCGCAGGAGGCTTTGCGGAACTTCGGGACCTGGTGGATGGACCTGGGCGCGACGGGCTGGTTTAACGACGCCGGCCTGTGGGACCGGATGGCCCGCCTGAACGCCCTCGACCAGCCGCTGCTGAGGCACCCGACGCCCTATCACCCTCCCGTCGCCGCCGTGCTGGACGAGCGGACCATGCTGCGGCTCGCCGAGGGCGCGGCCCTGGTGACCGGCCCCGCCGTCTCCGAGTCGCGCCGGCCCCTGGGCCTGATGGGTGCATCTTATGGGCAATACCTATTGGATGACGTAGCGGCGGGGCGTGTCCCGGCCCAAGTCTACGTCTTCCTGAACGCCTGGGTCCTGTCGGCACAGCAGCGGACCGCCCTCGCGCGGGCGACGCGAGGCCGCACCCGCGTCTGGTGCTACACGCCCGGCCTCTACGATGACGATTACCTTTCGCCCGCTGCAATGCGCGCCCTGACCGGGTTCGCGCTCCGCCCCGCCGCTCCCCAAAAAGCGATGGCGACGCCGACGGCGCGCGGCCGGGCGCTTGGTCTGACGCGGCCCTTCGGCCTGGGCCGCTCCCTCCCATTGCTGTTCACCCCGGCTGACGCCAAACTCGGTGAGATCCTGGCGACCTACCCGGACGGCTCCCCCGCCGTCGCCCTGCGCCGGTCGGCGGACGGCGTCTCGCTATTCGTCGGTGTACCCGGCCTGACTCCCGAACTCCTGCGCCTGGCCGCCCGCGCGGGCGGCGTCCACCTTTACACACAGACGGACTGCAATGTCTGCGCGAATGGCCCATTTTTAGTCGTCCACGCTGCCCAGCCTGGGCCGGTCCAGATTGATACCGGCAAGGCCGGCCCGGTCCGGGATGTCCTGAGCGGTCGGGTGATCGGGCAGGGGCCGCACTTGTCCTTGAACCTTGCGCGCGGCGAGACGCGGGTGCTGATCCTCTCCCCGGCGCTACGCGCCGACCCTCCCCTCGGAGGGAAGGGTGGGTAAATAGAGAGCGGGGCGGTCCTATCGTAAGTCTTGCCGTAATTGGAAGGCCGCAGGACAAGAAGCGCCCCGGCCCTCGCCAAACACCCTTCCCTTTGAGGGAAGGGTCGGCGCGTAGCGCCGGGGGTAGGACCTCTTGACTTCCTCCGCCCGCACCTGGTATAACTTACCCGCCTTGCCTATTACTGCCATGTCTACTACCTCCACATCCGTCAAGCTGACGCGCGCGCAGGTCGCGCAGATGCTCCAGATCACGCCCAAGACGCTGGCCGTCTGGGAGAAAAGCGGGCGCATCCCCGTCCCCGAGCGGGACTGGCGCGGGTGGCGTCTCTACGATGAGGCCGCCGTCGCCGCCGTCCGCGCCGCGCTTGGTGCGCCGGCGGAAGAGGTCGCGGCCCCTGAGCCGAACCGGCCCATGCAGATCAGCGCGCGGAACGCCCTGCGCGGCATCGTCCGCGAGATTACGGGCGACGGCGTGCTGTGTGAGGTGACTCTGGACCTCGGGAACGGGCAGGAGGTCGTGTCGGTCATCACGCGCTCCTCCGCCCAGCGTCTCGGGCTGAGGCCCGGCGTCGAGGCGACGGCACTCATCAAATCTACGGAGGTCCTCCTTGCGCGTTAGACTTAGGATTGCTTTCCTGCTCCTGTCCGTCCTGCTGGCATTGCCCGCCCACGCCGACCCTTTGCGCGTGGCCGCCGCCGCCAACCTGCAAAAAGTGTTCACCGAGGCCCTGCTGCCCGCCTTCACGAAGAAGACCGGCACGGCAGTGACGCCGACTTTCGGGGCGACTGGGGCGCTCGCCACGCAGATCGAGAACGGGGCACCGATTGACGTCTTCGTCTCCGCCGACACGGCTGCGGTGCAGAAGCTCGCCGCCGGGGGGACCGTCGTGCCCGCCAGCGTCCACCCCTACGCCATCGGCCGGCTCGTCCTGTGGTCCAGCGCTGGGGCCGCGCACCACCCGAAGAGCATCCAGGACCTTGGCGACCCGGCCTACGCCAAGATCGCCATCGCGAACCCCAAGACCGCCCCCTACGGTCTGGCCGCCGAGCAGGCGTTTACCCGCTCCGGCATCGCGGCGCGCATCGCCCCGCGCGTGGTCCAGGCCGAGAACATCGGCCAGGCCTTGCAGTTCGCCCAGTCCCGCAACGCCGATGTCTGCCTGACCGCCCTGTCCCTGGTCATCGGGGACAAGACCGACCCTTATGTCATCGTCCCGGACGGCCTGCACGACCCCATCACGCAGAGCCTCGGCCTGGTCCGGACGACCACGCAGACGACCCAGGCGATGGCGTTCATTGACTTCCTCACCGGCAAAGACGCCGCCAAGATCTGGAAGAGCTACGGCTACGAGCTGCCCAAGGCACTGAAGGAGGCCAAATGAGCCACACCCGCCTCTCGCCGGTCGGCCTCGTCCTGCTGGTCGGCGTGGCAGTGTTCGGCCCGTCCGCCCGCGCCCAGACCGTGCCCGCCGACACCTTCCAGATCGCCGGGGCCGTGACCGCGCCCCACACCTGGAGCGTCGCGCAGATCAAGAAGCAGATGCCGACCGACATCCGCCCGCTGACCTACACATTGAAGGGGCAGAGCCACACCGCCCACGCCGTCGCGCTCTGGACACTGCTCCAGGCCGCCGGGCCGCGCCTCAACCCGCAGATCAAGCACCACCTGTTGCAGTTCATCGTGGCCGTGCGCGGGCAGGACGGCTACACCTCGGACTTCACGCTGGGGGAGCTGTCGCCGGACTTCGGGGACCGGGCGGTCTGGGTCGCTTTGGACGAGGATGGCAAGCCGCTGACCGGTGACGGTGGCCCGGTCCAGCTCCTGGTGCCCGGTGACAAGAAGCCCGCGCGCTGGGTCCACGCCGTCCGGGCGATCATCGTCACCGACGGTGCCGCTGCCGCCGCCCCCGCCCTCCTTCCTGCGACCCCCGCCGGGGCCTAGCCTGTGGACTGGTCGCCGCTCTGGCTCTCGCTCAAAGTCGCCGGCTGGGCCACCGTGGGCAGCGTCCTGTTCGGCCTGCCGCTCGCCTACCTCCTGGGCCGCGTCCGCTTTCCGGGCCGCAGCCTGCTGGAAGGGGTGGCCCTGCTGCCGCTCGTCCTGCCGCCCACCGTACTAGGCTATGCCCTGCTGGTCGGCCTGGGCCGGCGCGGCGCACTGGGGGCCTGGCTGGACCGCGTTCACCACCCCCTCGTCTTCACCTGGCAGGGGGCCGCCCTCGCCGCCTGCGTCGCCTCCACGCCCCTGTTCGTCACCCAGGCCCGCGTCGCACTTTCCGCCGTGGACCCAGATGTCCTCGCCGCCGCCCGCACCGACGGGGCCGGCTTCTGGCCGGTGCTGCGCTTCATCCTGCTGCCCCTGGCCCGGCCCGGCCTGATCGCGGGCACGACCCTGGCCTTCGCCCGCGCCCTGGGCGACTTCGGCGCGACCCTGATGGTGGCCGGGGACACGCCGGGCCAGACGCAGACCATGCCCCTTGCCATCTACGACGCCGTCCAATCCGGCGACGCCCACACCGCCGCCGCCTTCGCCGCGCTGTCCGCCGCCCTCTGCCTCACGGTCTGCGTCCTGGCCGCGCGCCTGGGGCGCTAAATGGACGGAGGAAAGGGCCGCCCCGGCGTCGAACGGTCTTACGTCCTCATTGCCTTTCCGCTTCCCCGCTCCCCACGCGAGTGTTTCCAGTATCATGCCGAACACACAATCCAGCATCATTGACAACCGCGAGGGGAATACCCTCCTTTCCAGCCTCCAGGCCGTCACGGACAGCGGGCGGGAGCTGTGCATCGCCTCCGCCTTCTTCACCCTGGACGCCCTGCTGCTGCTGGCCGACACCCTGGACGGCTACGCGAAAATCCGCCTGCTGTTCGGGGGCGATGCCGACGCCACGCAGCGGCGGAAGCTGATGGAGAAGGCGCGGATGGAGTCCGAAACCGATTTGCTCCGTCAGCGCGAGGAGGGGCCGGCCCTGCTCTCGCCCCTCCAGGTCGTGGAGAGGCTGTTCCAGGAGGGCAAGATCGAGGCGCGCTGCTACACCAAGCAGAAGTTCCACGCCAAGGCCTACCTCATCCGGCGCGATGCCGCCTTCGCCCCCCGGCAGGGCATCCTCGGCAGCGGCAACTTCACCCGGTCGGGCATGACCCGCAACATCGAGCTGAACGTACACCTGACCATCGAGCAGTCCGCCCATCTGGAAACCTGGTTCGACGACCGCTGGGCCGAGGCCGAGGCCGACGAGGTGACGCCGGACATCCTGACCCTCCTCCAGACCCAGATCGCCCTGTACCACCCGTATGTGCTGTTCCAGAAGGCGCTCGCCGTCTGGGGGGAGTTTTTCGGCGGGGCGCAGGAGGAAAGTACCCTGCCCCTGGACCCGCACCAGGCGCAGGGCTTCGGGCAGGCCCTGAACATCATCGCGCGGGAGCAGGGCGTCCTGGTGTGCGACGGAGTCGGCCTGGGCAAGAGCTTCATCGGCCTGGCCCTCATGGAACACTTCTGCCGGGAGGGGCGCAACGTCCTCCTGATCGCGCCCAAGAACATCCTGGACAGCAGTTGGCGCGGGTATCTGGACCGATACCTGCGCCGCTACCGCGAGCCTTTCGGCAACATCACGGAGATGTCCATGACCGAGTTCGGGTTTTCGGCGGAGGACCCCAAGAACGGCCCCCCGGCGGCCGGCGACCTCCTGGACAAGCGCCACCTGCGCGATGACCTGTGGGACCGGGCGGATGTCATCGTCATTGACGAGGCGCATAACTTCCGCACGCCGTCCGCCGCGCGCTACCAGAACCTGTTCCGCATCGTGCAGGAGGCGCGCGGGCAGCGCAAGAAGGTCATCCTGCTGACGGCGACGCCGATCAACACCGAGTACGCCGACCTCAGCGCCCAGGTGGCTCTGATCACCCAGGACAAGGGGACCGTCGGCGGCTACGGCATCGCCCAGGTCCGCCGGTCCGCCTTGCTGCTGGATAACGAGATCCGGCAGAGGAAGAAGGCCGACGACGTGCTGCCGTCCGGCCAGCTCAGTCTGGAGTTGCGCGAGACGGACAGCCAGGTCCTCAACGGCGTCCTGGAGGCGGTCCTCATCCAGCGCAGCCGCAAGACCTGCAAGGCGCTTGCCGAGGCGGCGGGGAAACATTTACGGTTCCCTCACCGGAACCCGCCTCAGACGGTCGGCTATGACCTCGGGGACGCCTTCCCCGAGTTCCGCGCCATGATCGCCGTCGCCGAGCGCCGCTTCGCCCCCGGCGTCGCCCTCTACAGGCAGATGCGGGAGGAGGCCGACAAGGCGGACGCCCAGGAGCGCGCGCCGCGCCCGGTCAGGGACATCAAGAAGAAACTGCCGGGCATCAAGCTGGCCGCGTTCCTGCTGGAACAGTACCGCTACGAGGCCGAGGGCGGGCGGAAGCGATACCAGGACGAGGTGCGGCTGGCGGGCCTGGTTTACTCCAACGCCCTCAAACAGCTCGAAAGCAGCCCGCCCGCCTTCCAGGGCATCCTGCAAAGCCTGGGCGAAGGCCTGATCGCCCGGCTGGAATTCGTCTTCGGCAGGGACGCCGCCCGCCCGCTGATCGAGCCGCACCTTGCCTGGGTGCGGACGCCCCTGTTCCCCCGCCCCGCCGCCGAGAAGGCCGAGGACGGGGAGGAAGACCCGGAGGCTGAGATGGCCGATGCGGAGGCGCTGGACCTGTCCGGGTCCGACACCGACGACTGGCTCTTCCAGGCCGTGCGGGAGCGGCAGTTGCCGCGCAAGCTGGCCGGCTTCACTGGGGACAGGTATGACCTGGAACGCTGGCAGGCCGACATCCGGGCCGACCTGTCCTACCTGCAAGAGATCCACGCCGCCGCCCTGGAAGCAAGGCGCAGGCCTGACCCCAAGCTTGAAAAGGTGCTGCCGCTCGTCGCCGCTGAGGTCGCCCAGGGCAGGCGCGTCCTGGTCTTCACGCAGAGCCGACGCACGGCGGACTATCTGGAACGGGAGCTGAGAATCCCCGGCGCGCATGTCGCCCGCGTGGACTCGCGCGTGGAGGACACGCGGGCCGCCCTACTCCACGCCTTCTGCCCTGGCTATAACCCAAGCCCGCCCGGCCCCTGGCCCGCCTCCCTGCCGCGCCGGGTGGACGTGCTGGTCTCGACGGACGTCCTCTCGGAAGGGGTCAACTTGCAGGAGGCCGGGGCCATCCTGAACTATGACATCCACTGGAACCCCGTCCGGCTCATCCAGCGCATCGGGCGCGTGGACCGGCGCTTGGACCCGGACATCACGCCGCACGCCCACTCGTTCGACATCTACAACGTCCTGCCGCCGGCCGAGATAGACAGCATCCTCCAACTCGTCGGCGTCGTCGAGAACCGCACCCTGCGGATCAGCCGGACGCTGGGGCTGGACGCCTCGTTCTTCAAAAGCACCGACCCCGCCGGGAACCTGATCGAGTTCAACAGCCGCTACGAGGGCGAGATGACCGGCACCGACCGCGCCCTGGCCGACTGGCTGCGCCAGAAGGCCCAGCCGGACCCGGACCTTGCCAGCGCGCTCGCCACCCTGCCGCCGGGCGCCTTCGGCGTCTGGAAGGGTGCCCCGCAGGACGGCCTGTTCGCCCTGTTCACCCTGCAATGGAATGTCAAGGATGAGGCGGTCCCCGCGCCCGACAAGGCCCGCTTCGGGGCGGAGATCGGCCGCCCCCTCCTCGCCCTGGAACGGCCCGGCCTGCCGCCGCTGATGGCGGCGGGGGAGATCTTCGACCTGCTGCGCGGCACGGTCAAAGGCCAGGTGTCCGGGCTGCCCTCGGGCGAGAAGGAATTGGGGGAGCGCCTGAAAAAACTCCGCAATGCCGTCCGCCAGCAGTTCGCCGCCATTGACCTGCCCAAGTCCGTCGTGCCGCGCCTCGTGTGCTGGATGGAGTGGAGAACGAAATGATCGCGATCACGCCGCAAGACCTCGCGCGCGTCCAGGGCCGCGAAACCCTGTTCGCCTTCCTCCGTGACCGCCTGGACTGGCCCCTGGACCCCGCCGACACCTTCACCTACGATGAGCCGCTGCTGGATGGCACCACGCCCCATGTCACCGTCAGCCGCCTGGTCCCGTTCGGCGCGGGCGATCCGTTCCTCCTCCTGCTGGCCGAGTGGGAGACTCCCCTGCGCCGGGGCGAATTGCGTGAAGTCCTGCGCGCCGTCCGCGCCCGCATCCGCCGCGAAGGGGCCTATGGGGGCCGCGCCCTGGATGAGATCATTTTCGTCTGCCCCGCCGAAGAGTACAGATCGGTCTGGTTCGCCCACTTCGAAGAGCGCGAAGGACGGCAGCCCAAGCTGGAAGCCTTCGGCTGGGAGGCCGACCGCCTGGACTCCACCCGGACACTGCGCGAGGTCAACCTGCCCGCCCTCGCCATGCCGCCCCTGAACCTCCTGGATGAGCCGGACTGGACATCGGGCTACCGGCAGTGGCTGGCCGCCTGGGACGTGGAAGCCGTCACCCGCGCCTTCTTCAAGGACTACCGGGAGGTCTTCGGCGGCGTCCGCGACGCGCTCCCGCCCGATTTCACCGGCGACCGGACCTTGTGGACGCAGCGGCTCTTCAACCGGCTGCTGTTCATCCACTTTCTGTCCCAGAAGCGGGAAGGCTGGCTGCGCTTTGGGGGCAGCAAGGACTATTTGCGCGCCCTCTGGGACGGCCGGGACCGGGCCGAGAACTTCTACCGTGCCCACCTGCGCCCGCTGTTCTTCACGGCCCTGAACAACAAGCATGTCCGCAGCCTGCGCGAAGACAACCCGACCCTGTACGCCCTCATCGGGGACGTGCCGTACCTCAACGGCGGCCTGTTCGAAAAGGCCGACGACGATGACGCCGTGCTGGCCGTCCCCGATGAGGCCCTCCAGGCCGTCCTGAGCCTCTTCGGGCGCTACCGGTTCACCATCACCGAAAGCACGCCCGACGACGTGGAGGTGGCCGTGGACCCCGAAATGCTGGGCAAGGTCTTCGAGGAGCTTGTCACCGGCCGCCACGAGTCCGGCTCCTACTACACCCCCCGCCCCGTCGTCGCCTTCATGTGCCGCGAAGCACTCAAAGGATACCTGGGTGGCGGCCCGCCCATCGCCGCCCTCGTGGACGGGCGCAGCGCCGATGCCCTGACGCGCAAGGACGCCGCCGCCCTGCTGCACCGGCTGGCCGCCGTCCGCGTCGTGGACCCCGCCTGCGGGTCCGGCGCGTACCTCCTCGGCATGCTGCACGAGTTGTACGCGCTGACCGGCCTGCTGGAACTGCGCGCCGACCCGCTCTCCGCCCGGGACCAGTACAAGCGAAAGCTGGGCATCATCCAGAACGCCCTCTACGGCGTGGACCTCGACCCCTTCGCCGTCAACGTCGCCCGGCTCCGGCTGTGGCTCTCGCTCGCCGTGGAGCATACCGGGGACACCCCGGAGCCGCTGCCCAACCTCGACTTCAAAGTGGAGGTCGGCGACAGCCTCGCCGTCCCGCTCCCGCAGCGCGACCTGACCGGCGACATCTTCCGGCAGGCACAGCTCGACGAGTACAAGGCCGTCAAGCGCGAGTACGGCTCCCCCTACTGCATCGGGGATCGCAAGGCGCTGAGGGAGCAGATCGCCGGACTCAAGCGCGAACTCGCCGCCTGGGCGCACCCGCCGTCCAAGGGCAAGGAGGCCGCCCCCATCGCGGGCTTCGACTGGCAGGTGGAGTTCGCCGAGGTCTTCACGACCGAGGAACCCCTGTCCGATGTGGGCGGGGCCATGAACTTCGGCGGGACGCTGGCTGAAGCGCCGACGCCGGGCGGCTTCGACATCGTGCTGGCGAACCCGCCCTATGTCCGGCAGGAACTCATCACCGCCCAGAAGCCCGCCCTGAAAGCCGCCTACCCCGCCGTCTACAACGGCACCGCCGACCTGTATACCTACTTCTATGCCCGCGCCGTGCAGCTCCTGAAGCCCGGCGGGATGCTGGCGTTCATCTCGCCGAACAAGTGGTTCCGGGCAGGCTATGGGGCGAACCTGCGGCGCTACCTGGCGGAGACGTGCCGCGTGGACAGCATCACGGACTTCGGGGACCTGCCGGTCTTCCAGGCCGCGTCTACCTATCCTATGATCTTCATCGCTCAGAGAGAGGGCGGAGAGGGTGTCGTGAGATACACTATCGTCAAATCGTTAGAGCCACCCTATCCTGATCTGCTTACTGTCATTGCGAAGAATGGGCAAGCACTTCCATCAGGTGCCTTGCTTGGGGAGACATGGTCGTTCGCAGTAGGCACCCAAGCTGGCCTGATCCCCCGTCTCATCCGTGCTGGTGTTCCTCTTCGGGACTATGTTTCTTCACGCACCTACCGTGGTGTCACGACTGGTTTTAACAACGCCTTTGTCATAGACGGGGTAACTCGCTCACGTTTGATCGATGAGGACGAAAAGAGTGAAGACCTGATTAAACCTCTTGCGCTTGGACGCGACATTAGGCGGTGGACCATAGATAGGCAGAACAGATGGCTGATCTTTACCCGAAGGGGCGTTGACATCACTTCCTACCCCGCAATCAGGGAACATCTCGAAAGCTGGCAGAGCGAACTGACCCCTAAAGTAAATGCTGATGGGGTAGGCCGCAAGCCAGGAAATTATAAGTGGTACGAGATACAGGATGAAAGCGCCTACTACAAGGTCTTCGATGGTCCCAAGATTGTGTCCACGAAGGTATCTCTACGTCCCACGTTCTGCCTAGATTTCACAGGACATTATCTGGGCAACACCTCATATTGCTTTCCTGTCGTCAAAGATGCAAACTATGTTTTAGGTGTTCTCAACTCAAGTACTTTCCTCGCCTACGCGAAAGAAGTGTTTGTCGAGAAGCTGAATGGATGGTATGAGGTCCAACCTAAGGGCTTAGAGGCTTTCCCTATCCCTCAAGCCTCAGACGCCGACCGGGCCGCCGTCGCCGCCCTCGTGCAGAAGTGCCTGGACGCCAAGGGGGTGGACTGCGGGGCGTGGGAGGCGGAGATCGACGCGCGGGTGGCCGCGCTGTACGGGCTGTGAGGGTATAATGGGGACACGATGCGGGGGGGCAGGAAGCCGCGAGGGAAGCCGCCCCGGAGGAAGCCTCACATGACGACCGTGACCATTGACGATGAACTCGCCGGACGCCTGCGCGCCCTGCGCGGCGAGGACTTCGACCGGGCGGTGGCGGAAGCCATCGCGGAGACGGTGCGCCGCTGGGAGTGGGAGGCGGCGGGCCGGGCCGAGATGCGGGCCTTGCTGGACGGGCCGCGCCACACGCCCGCCGAGGCCGACGACCGGGTCCGGCGCAAGTACGGCCTCCCCGACCTGTCCCACCTGACCGACGACGCGCTGGCCGATCAGGCGGAAGCCACCCTGGCGGGCCTCCCCCCGGAGAAGGTCGCGGAAGCGCGCCGCCTGGGCCTGGCATGAGAGTCCCGGACAGCGAGGAGCCGGAGCCGCCCCAGCTCGTGGTCGTGGAAAGCGACCCCTTTGAAGCAGACCGGGACCGGGCGATCCTGTCCGTCAGCCGCCTCCTCGGCCCAAAGGCGGCGGGGGAATGGGCCTCGGGCCTGTCGCGGATCTTGAGTGCCCTGCCCGGCTTCCCCGGCCCGCTCTCCCACGCCCGAGACGAGGTGGCGTCGGCATTCTACGGCCGGGAGGTGCGTCGCCTGCTGTACTACGGCCCGACCCGCCGCCGTTCCGGGACGCCCGTCCGCCTCCTCTTCGTGGTGCTGTCCCCCGACCCCGCCGAGCCGCCCGAGACGGCGGAATCCGTAGTCTTCTTGCTGCGCCTGCTGCATGGGGCGCAAGTCCTTCAGCCGGACGCTCCCTCATGACCATCACCCTGGACCTGACGCCCGAAGAACACGCCATCCTCCGCCGCCGCGCCGAAGCGGAGGGGACGGACATCGAGGCCGTCCTGCGCGGCCTCATCGCCCGGCTGACGCCGCCCCCTGCCTCAACCCTGATGCCGGGGGCCGTGCCGGACGACCCGGAAGAGCGGGCCGAGCGCGACCGGGAGCGGGCGGAGGTTCAGGCGAACCTCGAACGCTGGCGCTCGGAGCAGGGGCGGCCCCCGTTGGGGTGAGCGCTGCGGGGAAAGTAAGGCAGAGCAAGGCCATGAAGACCATCAAGACTTACGCCTTCTGGGGGTGGCGCGGCGTGACCGCCGTCGTCTTCGCCGTCGTCTGCGTTCAGGTGGTGCGGGGCGGCTTCGGCAGCAGCCTGGGGGAACTGTCGCCTCGGGACATAGTCGGGGCCGTGCTCGCATACGGCTTGTGGGCGTTCTTCGCGCTGGGGTTCAGCGCCATCGTCGCCCTCCCCGGTGCCGCCCTTGGTGCGCTCCTCGGCTGGGCCGTGCAGCGGTCCCGACGTCCCGCCCCGCCGCCCCCCGCCCCTGCGGCGGAGGGGGGACAGGTCTGGCCCCCAACCCCCAGCACGAGCGCCGCGCGACCCCGCCTGCCGGATCAACCCGAGGACGGGCGGTAGACCTTTGGAGGGGAGATGTCAGACTTGATCCGCGCCCTCCTCTGCGGCCTCGGAATCGTGCTGGCCTGTCGCCGGCTGAGCCGACGCGCCCAAGCCAAAGAAGCAAAGACGCCGGGGGCGGCCCCCCGGCCTGAACGGGTGCGGGAAGCCCCCCAAGTAAGCCAAATCTCCGGGCGTCTCCTCGCCCGCCGCCGTCAGGTTTCGGGCCGGTAGCCTTCATCGGCGGGGAGGTCGTCGGCCTGGGAGGCGCGGACGGCCAGCACGTCGCAGCGCTCATTCTCCGGATGACCGGCGTGCCCCTTCACCCATTCGAACGCGACCTCATGCTGGGCGCACAGGTCGAGCAGCCGGCCCCACAGGTCCGTGTTGATGGCCTTGTCCTTCTTGTTCCGACGCCAGCCGTTCGCCCGCCACCGCTCCGCCCAGCCCTGGGTGATGCTCCCGGCGACGTACTGCGAGTCGGTGTAAACGACGACGGAACACCGGAAGCGCAGCGCCTCCAGCCCCGCGATCACGGCCATCAGCTCCATGCGGTTGTTGGTCGTCTGCCGGAATCCCGCCGACATCTCCTTCCGCTTCCCGCCCGATGTGAGGATGAGGCCGTAGCCGCCCGGCCCCGGATTCCCCGAACAGGCCCCGTCGGTGTAGAGAATGACGCGCTTCGGTCCACTCGTTTCAGTCGTTTCAGTCATTGCCGCCTCTTCGCCGTGGGCCGTCCTGACTCCTGCTGTGGCTGCCATCGGTGCGGGGTCATCCAGTCGCCGGGCAGAAAAACTAGATGACCCTAAGCATCGGTGCAAAGATCAACGGTTCCCCCTGCAATTCTCATGCGGCGCTAATCCGCCGGTGTCATAATGGGGTGGTACGGCAATCATCCTGGAAAACAAGGGACCCCTTCAAACATGACACTCAGCCCACTCCTGACGCGGACGCTTCTGTCCGCCGCCCTCGGCCTGGCATCAGTCACGGCATTCGCGGGGCCGCCGCTCATCGCCCACGCCCCGATTACTGTCCCCGGCGGGCCGGGCGGCTTCGACTGGATGCTCGTGGACCGCGCCCAGAACCGGCTCTACGCCACCCACGGCGGCACCAAGACGCTGACGGTCCTGGACCTGAACACGGGGGCCGTGCGGAATGTCAACGCCGGGGCGGTTTCCGGCATCGCCGTGGACACTGCGGGCGGCCGGGTGTTTACGGGCGGGGCCGACCAGAAGCTCGTCATCCTGGACGACAAGACACTGGAAAAGACCGGCGAGGTCGCCGTCCCCGGCCCCATAGACGACATCCGGTACGACCCCAGGAATGGCCTGGTCTATGCCGCCCACGATGACGGCGCGGACGACTGGGCCATCGATGCCAGGGCGAAAAAGATCGTCGCGACCATCCCCGTCCCCGGTGCCCCCGAGGCGTTCGCCTACGATGCCGGGACGCGCCTGCTCTACCAGAACATCAAGCCCGCCGACTGCATGGACGTGATCGACCCCGCGACCAACAAGGTCGTCGCCACCTGGCCCACCCTCCCGGCGAAGGAGCCGCACGGGCTGGTCATAGACGATGCCACCAACCGCCTCTTCTCGGCGGGCTGGAACGGCTATCTGGCCGTCCTCAGCCTGAAGACGGGGAAAGTCGTCGCCTCGGTGGCGATCGCGCCGAACACCGACCAGATCGCGTTCGACCCCAAGCGGCGTCGCATCTACTGCGCCTCGCGCGGCTTCGTGTCGGTGGTCCAGGAGACGGCGGGGGGCGGCGTCCGGTCCCTGGGCGACGTGCCCTCCCCCAAGGGCGCGCACACGCTGGCCCTGGACCCGCTGACCGGTGACGTCTGGGTTTCCTACAGCGACGGGACCGCCAGCCACCTCCAGAAGTTCAGCGTCTCGGACTAGCCCCGGAGGGTGTGATGGTGGCGGTGCCCCCGGTGCGCGTGGGTCAGCCAGGAGCGGCAGCCGTGGGCCGGGCCGTGCCCGTGCTGGATCAGCACCGGCGCGGCCAGAGCCAGGGCTACGAGGAGGAGGGCGGCCCGGAGGTAGCCGCGCCGCCGCCGCGCCTCCCTCCTATAGACCTGATGGGCCGCCACCTTCCGGCGGATCTCGTCGGGGGTGGAGTTCTGGTGCTGGTTTGTCTCGCCCGGTTCACCCATGATGGACCCATTATAGCAGGCTAACATTAGACGAGCATTAAACGGACATCAGCCACCCCCTGCGGGGTGGCTGTGTGCTGCTCGGGGGTGTTCATCCGCTCAGGGCGCGAACTCCACGTCTTCAACGGCGACGCCGGGGGCCGGCTGCCCGTCCCGGACGGCGGGGGCGTACCGCCAGCGCCCGACCGCATCGAGCGCCGCGTCGTCCAGCGCGCGGCTGCCCGACGAGTGCAGGATGTCGGCCTCGGTCACCTCGCCGCGCTCGTCCACGCTCAGGCGGACGCGGACCGTCGTGTCGGTCCGGTCCAGGTCGTCCACGGGGAGCGGCATGGGGCGCGAAAGCGGCTTGGGCGGCGCGTCCATGGGAGCTTGGGCTGCCGGGGAGTCCGTCTCGTCCGGTCCCCGCCCCTGCTCGTCCGGCTCCCGTTCCTCCCGGCCGGCGGCGACACGGATGACCGGCCGCGCCGGAGGGACCGGTGCGGGCGCAGTCAGGCGCGCGGCCTGGATCTGCGGGGACCGTGAGGCGCGCGTGAGCAGGGCGGAACGGAGCGGATGAGGAAACGCGCTCGTGCCCGGCCTCCCCTCCACGATCCGCACGAACAGGCCATCGCCTTCTTTGCGGCGGAGCGCAGAGGCAGACGCCGCAGCCCGGACGGGGGCGTGTGCCTGCCGCTTCGCACCCCGGACGACCCCGCCCGCATCAACGCGCCGGACAGGGTGGGAAGGCAGGGGCGACCTCTCCGCCTGACGGGCGGCAGCCGTCCGAGGCGATGCCTGCGGCGCGCGTCCGATGAGAAAGGGGAGGGCCGCGAGCGAGGCGAGCGCCAGCCCGCCGAGGCCGACCGCGCCCAGCCGAGACAGGCGGCGGCGCGGACGGAAGGCCGCCACGCCGAGCGACGCCCGCGCCAGGCGCTGGGTTGCGATGCTCGGGGCGGGCACCGCGAACGACGTCAGCTTCCGCAGGGCCTGGGCGAACGCCCCGGCGTCCGGGTAGCGCGCGCCGGGGTTCTTTGCTAATGCCTTCGTCAGAACGCGCCGCAGCCGCCGGTCGGCGACGGCGCGCAGGTCCGGGTCCTGATGGAGAATCTTCTGCATCAGGGCGGGGAGCGTCTCCGCCTCGAACGGCTTCACGCCGGTCACCATCTCGGCCAGCGTGACGGCCAGGGCGAAGACGTCGGTCCGCGCGTCCGGCGGCAGGCCGTGGATCTGCTCCGGGGACAGATAGGCCGGCGACCCGATGATCATGCCGTCCTGGGTCAAGGCCCGGTCCGATGCCATATGGGCGACCCCGAAGTCCATCAGCTTCGGCGTCGCCTCCTCCACGCCGTCGCCCGCCAGAAAGATGTTGTCCGGCTTGACGTCCCGGTGGACGATGCCCCGGCCATGCGCGTAGTGCAGCGCCTCGGCCACCCGCACCCCGATGGCGACCGCGACCGGGGTGGAAAGGACGGCTTCCCGGCGCAGCCGGCGGCGCAACGTCTCGCCCGGAAGGTGTTCCATGGCGATGAACTGCCGGCCGTCTTCCCCCAGGCCGACATCGTAGATGGCGACGATGTTCGGGTGCGAGAGGGTGGAAACCGCCTGCGCTTCCCGGCGGAACCGCTCTTCCAGATCGCGCCTACGCCCCTCGTCCGGGGTCTGCGGGAGGAAGACCTTCAGCGCGACCTCGCGGTGGCGGCGGCCGTCGTAGGCGGCGTAGACGACGGAGGAACAGCCCCGTCCGAGTTCCCGTCCCAGCCGGTAGTGGCCGAAATTGGGGATGCCGCTGCCCCCCCCGGCGGCGACAATGTTCTCCGCATCCTGCCCTGCGCTTTTTTCCTGAAGGTACATCTCTGCGTCTTTCTCCCGGAACGGCGTCCGTCCCGTTCTTGGAGACGACTGAAATCCCCCGCCGGTTCCCGGCCTCAGCGGAACGCCAGGACCAGCAGCGCCAGCAATGCCAAAACAGCCAGCGCGATCAGGACGCGGCGCAAGGGGAACGAGCGGTCCCTCGGCGTCACGCGGGCGGGCGGGGCGGCTGGCATGTCAGGGGGCGGGCCAGGCGAGTCACCGAGGGCCGCGCGGAAATGTTCTGCCAGTGCGCCCGCGGAGGGATAGCGCCGGGCCGGGTCTTTCGCCAGGGCGCGGCCCAGGACCGCCTGGACAGCGGACGGCAAGGCCCTCAAAGGGGGCGGGTCCGCCGTCGTGATCTGTTCCAGGACCGCCGCGATCCGGCTGCCGCCGAACGGCGGGCGGCCCGCCAGCATCTCGTAGAGGACCACGCCCAGCGCCCAGACGTCGCCCGCCGGCCCGACCTCCTCGCCGTTGATCTGCTCCGGAGCCATGTAGGTGGGTGAGCCGACCATCATGTCCGCCTGCGTCACGACCGTGTCGTCCTCCTGGCGGGCGAGGCCGAAGTCCATCAGCTTGACCGTCCCGTCCAGTTGGAGCATGAAACTGCCCGGCTTGATGTCCCGGTGGATGACGCCCGCCGCGTGGACGGCGTCCAGGCCCGCCGCCGCCTGGCCCAGAACGTGCGCGGCCTCGTCCAGCGGGAGCGGCCCCTTTTGCAGCCGCTCCCGCAATGTCCGGCCCGTCAGGAACTCCATCACCAGGTAGGGCCGCCCCTCCTCGCGCCCGACCTCGTGGATCGTGACGAGATTCGGGTGCGCGAGCCGGGAAACCACCCGCGCCTCCCGCTCCATCCGCGCCGCCCGCTCCCGCATCCCCATCGTCTCCGGCACGGCGAGGACCTTGATGGCGACCCTGCGCCCCACCTGCGCGTCCACGGCCTCCCAGACGGTGGACAGGGCGCTGCGGTCCATCTCGCGCAGGAGGCGGTAGTGAACGAACATCTCCGGCGCGTCCCGCCGGTCGGGAGCGTCCCGCCGTGCGCTGCTGGTTTGCTTGTCTTCCATGGCATCACCATACCCAGGAACGGCCCGCCAAACCCGCGAATCTCAGCCCCCTGCGGCTGGCCCGCCGCTCCCGTATCCGTCTCGGCAGCATTTTTGGTATAATGCCGTTGCCGGAAGACACCCGGCCGGATTTGGAGGAAACGGTTAGGTCCCATGGCGAAGCTGAATGCCAAACACTGCTACGAAGTCTTGGGCCTCAAGCCGGGGGCGACACTCGCCCAGGTCCGGGAAAGGCGTGGCAGACTAGCCCAGCAGTGGCACCCCGACAAGGAGACCGACCCCGAGCGCAAGGCAGACCTGGAAGACAGGATGAAGGACATCAACAATGCCTTCGACTTCTTGAAGGCCTTCCTCTCCGGTACGCCCGTCGGGCCGTCACCGATGCACGGAACCCAGGCCGACACTCCCCCGCCGGCACCGCCAGCGAAGAAACCGTGGGAAGCGGAGGCGGAAGAGCGGCGGAAGAGGACGGCCGAGCGGGAGGCGAACGAGCGCCGGGAACAGGAGGCACAGCAGCGGAAATGGAAAGCGGACTTCGCGCGGGTGCAGGCGGAGGCCGCCCGCCTGCGTGAACAGCAGCGAGCGGAAGCCGACCGCCTGCGCGCGTGGCTCGCCCAGGAGAAAGAGCGCCAGGAACAAGGAGCGGCCCCGCGCGACCGGAGACACGGCCCTTCACGGATGCGGCAGGAGGCGGAAGCCACCCCCCCGATACGGCAGGAACCGGAGTTCCTCTCCCGCCCGCGTGAGCCGAGGCCCCCCGCGCGAAAAGAAGAGGGGAAGCGCAGGCACATCTATCTCAGCGGGAAATGCACGAAATGCGGCAGGAGCAAGGAGCAGATCGTCGGCTATGACCTTGACTGCCTCTGAGCGCCACAGAATTCCGACACCGTTCAGCGGGGTCCGAAGAACCGCCTGCCCCACATCCAGACCCTCAGGCGCCACCGTCCCCCTCCCAGCCGCCCGCTTAACACCCCGAACAGGATGACGCCTAAGAAGCCGACGAGAAAGCCTTGAAGAGCGTCCCCGTGTGTCCCGTGCGCCCAATGGAACGTGAGCGCCATGATCCCCAGCCCCGCGACGACCAGTATCAAGCCCCACTGCACCCTCTGACTCATCCCACGATCCTCCCCCAGCCCTCCGCAGTTCTCAACATATCCTGAGACACGGCCCGCGCCGAATAGTTGCACCCCGCGCGGACGGCCTCGGTTCATCATGCCGGCCTACCGAGCCGGTTTGTCGAGTGAGTCCATCGAGATTGCGGTCGAGGTGCCGCGCTTGCTGAACGAAACGTCCACCTTGTTGCTGAACCGGCTGCCGCGCGAAGCGTGATACTCTAGCGTCTCGATCCGCCCCGACGGGAGATACTTCGCGGTGTAAACGGTCGGCTGGAATCCTCGCGCTTTGAAGTAGGCGACGAACGCCTGAACCTGGGCGCGGCCCGAGAGCCGGTTGAGGCGAGGGATTTTGTTCATCGTGGCGCGGAACCGGGCGGCCTGCTGCGGGGTCATCGTGGTGCTTTGGCTCACCAGGGGCCGCACTACGGCGGCGGGACGTCCATGAGGGGAGGGGACTGAGGCGAGGCCGGCCCCCGCGACCAGTAGGGACGCGCAGGCGATGGCTGCCGCACGGAAGGCCTCACACTGCGTGGGCTGGTGAAGGTATCGATTCATGGGGTGATCTCCTGTTGATAAGAAGGTATGCCGGCGTAATACCCCGTTACACTGCACAAATCCTGCTAAGTATAATCGTGGGGCCATGATTCTTGGACCAGGCGGCTGCCTTGTGAGCAAAGAAGAAGGGGCCGCAGGCACCATTGCCTGCGGCCCCGTCTGCGTTTCCGGTCTAAAGGTGTCAGGCTCAGAGGCCCAGATGCGCCAGCGCATAAACTCCATAGATAGTGTCAAGTTGTTTCTGTAAAAGCTGGGAGCATCCTTGCTGGGCTATGGGATCGTGGTCGCCTGTTCTGTGAAGGTCAGGTAGGCTTTGCCTGCCTGCCAGTCGTCGCTGATCTCCATCAGCACGGCGCTCACCAGCCGCAGGCACGACGCCTCGTTCGGGAAGAGGCTCGCCACCCGTGTCCGACGTTTCACCTCACGGTTAAGGCGCTCCACGCCGTTGGTGGTCCGCAGCAGGCGGCGGTGCGGCTCAGGAAACGCGAACACCGTCAAGCCTTCGGGCAGGTTCTCTTCCAGCCAGGCCGCAAGCCTGGGAGCCGTCTGCTCGTACTTCTGCACCGCCCGCTTCAGCAGCGCGTCGGCTTCGGCTCTGTCCTGGGCGTTGAAGACGGCGCGGATGTCTGCGGCGACCTGTGCTTTGATGTCCTGACGTGGCACATAGGCCGAGGCGTTCTGCTGGAGGTGGAACTGGCAGCGCTGCCACGGCACGCCGCCCAGCACCGCCAAGCGCGCCGCCTTCAGCCCCTCGTGGGCGTCGCTGACGACCAGACACACGCCGCACAGCCCGCGCGAGACCAGGCTTTGCAGGAACGCGCGCCAGTGAACCTCTCGTTCGGACAGCGCCACCGAGAGGCCCAAGACAGAGCGCTTGCCCTGCGCGTCCACACCAACGGCGATCAGCACGGCGGCGTCCTGCACCAGCCCGCCCTGGCGCACCTTCTCGTAGCGGGCGTCCAGCAGCAGGTAAGGGCACGCGGCCAGAGGGCGCTGACGCCACGCCTCCAGAGTGGCGTCGAGTTCCTTTGCCGCCTGGCTGACCTGGCCGCTGCTGACCGAAAAGCCGCAGAGCTGTTCGGTGATGGCCGCGACCTTGCGGGTGGAGACGCCTTGGACGTACATCTCGGCCAGCGCCAGCTTCAAGGCACGCTCGGAGCGGGCGCCTTTCTCCAGGCTCTGCGGGTAGAACCCGCCCTCCCGCACCTGGGGGACGGCGACGGTGATCTGCCCCAGGCGCGTTGCCAGCGTCTTGTCTTTGTAGCCGTTGGCGTGGCCCGTGCGCCCTTCGGTGCGCTCGTGCAGAGCCGCGCCCAGGTGGTTCTGGCGCTCGATCTGCATGGCAGCATTGAGCAGGACGCGGAACAGATCGGGCAGGGCGTCCAGCCCTTGCGTCGTAAGCTGCTCCAAAAGCGGCGCAGACAGAGTAGAATCGTCGTGGTAGGTCATGGGTAGTTCCCTTGTTGTGTGGTAACTCCAAGGATACTCCCTGACCTACTATTTCAGGCCGTCACTTTTACAGAAATCATTTTACACTAACCTCGGTCCTGTTAACTAAGCACTAGGAAGAGGTACTGGAAAAGGTGAATTGGGGCCTGGCAACATTATAAGCGCAGTGTTCCGGCAGATAATGTAGCGAAACATGAGCAATCACAAGTCGTGTCGGTCCGGAAGTCAACACATCAGGGTGTTTATACGCCCAGTCTTTGACGAACCTCGGTTGACGGAGTTTTGGGACTTTGTTATTGGCACTGATTTCAGTCGAAACAGGGTCTCTTCGGTAAGAGTAATTGTTGCCGTTTCTGTCGCCGTCACCTACACTGGTCGGAAGCCGCCGAAAAGGGGCGTTTTTGGTGCCTGCAACATTCTTCCCACTGGGACGATGTACCAACTGCTGCCTGCAGTGGATCGTGATTGTTCCGGGCAGCAGAAGAGCAGGATTGTCCCAGAAGTGCGAAATTGGCCCACGCCATGAAAATTGTGCCATAATGGAACTCACCATGGCAACAGCGTCACGCACTTCGGCGTCCACAAAACGGGCGAACAACACGGTTGCCAATCTGCTGCGGGACCGAATCCGGTCCGGGCACTACCAGGCCGGCGACTGGCTTCCGACCGAGCGCATTCTGGCCCAAGACCTGCACGTCGACCGGCGCGTGGTACGGGCGGCGATCAACGATCTCGTGAGCGACGGGCTGGTCAACCGCCGTCCGCACTGCCGCCCGATCGTCGGGCCACTGCCGCGTGCGTCCGCCGCACTGGGCGCGGAGCAGAAGGCACCGGTCTCCGAGTCCTCAGGCTTCGTGGCGCTCATCATGTGGCCTGGCGGCGGCGCGCTGGAACGCTTCCGGACGTCACAGGAGCGGATCTTCTGGGGCATGAACCAGGCGCTTGCGGAGGCTGGCTACCATGCGGTCTTCCTAAGCCTGGGGCAGATCGGCAGCGAGGAAGAGAATGCGGCGGGCGAGGCCGCGCACCTGCGCTACGCCCTGGAGCGCGGCTTCGGAGGCATCATCCTTTACCCCTATGCCTACCGGAGCAACCGGGCCCTCGTGGAGGAGGTGGGCCGCAAGATCCCGCTCGTCACGATCGACCGGCGGATCACGTCGCTGGAGACGGACTTCGTCGGCATCGACAACCGCCAGGCGACGTTCGACACGACCATGCACCTGGTCGCGCAGGGGCACCGCCGCATCGCCTACGTCACGAAGAGCGAGCAGATCCGTCCCGTCCAGGACCGCGTGCAGGGCTATGTGGACGCCGTCCGGGAGGCCGGCCTCCCCGAGATCGTCCTGACGATCCCGTCCCGGCACCGCTCTGGCGTCGGGACGGTCACGGATGCGGTTTTCCGCCTGCCGGCCGGAGAGCGCCCGACGGCCGCTGCCGTCTTCAACGACTACTCCGCCGTCGGTCTGATGTACCACCTCGAAAAGCTTGGCCTCTCAGTGCCCGGGGACGTGGCGCTCGCGGGCCTGGACGACATTATCCCGGTCCTGCCTAACGGCGTCGGACTGACTACGATTGCACAGCCTTACGAAGAGATCGGCAAGACGGCCGTGGACCTCCTCCTGCGCCGCATGAAAGATCCGTCCGCCCCCGTGGCCGTGATCGAATTGCCCGCTGGCCTCGTGGTGCGTGAGAGCAGCAGGGCCCCGTCGCCTGATCCTCAATCCTGAACCTTTCCCTGGCATTCGTCCTCCCGATCGGCTGCTCCGGGCCGCCTCGGCATTCCTCCAAAATAATCCCATTCAGTCTCTGGACCGAGAAAAAGAGAATTCTGTGTCGTCCGATGCTCCATAGATGTTCCAGATATTTCTCGCCTATTTTGGCACTATTTTGGATAGTGATATGGTAACATCAGTACCGAAAGGTGGGAGTTCGCCGAGAGGAGGGCGGGATGTCGAGCGGGATTACTGAGGTTCGGGTTCAAACGCCTTAGGATACTGGATGTCGGTCGCCCGGCGGGCGCGGAGGCTCACCCAGGACGCCCTGGCCGACGCGGCGGATCTGGACCCGACGTACATCCGTAAGATCGAGATGGGGAAGAAGACGCCGTCATGGAAGGCGCTGACGCGGCTAGCGGCAGCCCTGGCCCCCGAAAATGCCGACGCGGAGACGGTTCGCGCCATCCTGAATGCCGGCCTCTGTGTCGGCCGCATCTTCGGCCGCGGTCTGGGTCGGGATGAAAACGGTGCCGCCGGACGCGGCAACAAGAGCATTTCGCTGAAAGCGTGCGGCAACGTCACCCTGCGGGACTACACGATCCAGCATGGCGGCTGGTTTGGGATCCTGGCGACGGGCGTGGACAATCTGACGATCAATGATCTCAAGATCGACACCAACCGCGACGGCATGGGCATCGCCTGCTGCCGCAACGTCCATGTCTCCGACTGCACCGTCAACTCGCCTTCCGACGACGGCATCTGCCCCAAAAGCTCCTACGGGCTGGGGTTCGCGCGGGCGACGGAGAACGTCACGATCACCAACTGCCAGGTCAGCGGCTACGATGAGGGCACGCTGCTGGACGGCACTCTCCAGCACACAATCCAGTCGCAGATCGGGCGAATCAAATTCGGCACCGAGTCGAACGGCGGCTTTGAGAACATCACCGTCTCGAGTTGCACCTTTGCTTACTGCCGAGGTCTGGCGCTCGAAGAAGTGGACGGCGGCAAGCTGGAAGATGTCGCGATCAGCAACATCACGATGCCGAACGTCTTCAACTCGCCGATCTATGTGCGCCTGGGGAGCCGCCTGCGCGGACCGTCCGGGATTGTGGTCGGCGACGTCGCCCGCGTCAGCATAGCCACATGGTCATGTATGACGCCGATCCCCGCTCCTATGCGATCGTGAGCGGGGCCCCGAATTACCCGATCCGAAACGTCACGTTCAGCGACATCGAGATGTGGTACCGGGGCGGAGGCACGGCCGCCGAGGCCGCGCGGGTGCCGCCGGAGCAGGCTAACGGCTATCCGGAGCCGGACATGCTGAGCGAGATGCCGTCCTACGGCTTCTTTCTGCGGCACGTCTCCGGAATCACCATGCGCGGCATTCATCTGCACACGCTGACCGATGACCAGCGGCCCCCGTTCGCGCTCGACGATGTGGCCGGGGTCAACCTCTCCGGCATTGACGCGCAGCGTGCGGCAGTCGCGCCGACTTTCGCAATGACCGGCGTGACCGGGCTGACCGTCAGCCAGTCGGTCGGCGTACCCGACAAACAAGCGGCGTCTGTCCCGCATGGGACACTCTAATCTGTCCCGCATGGGACACTCTAACAGGATAGGGGCTGTGCAGTTGACACCGATTTCCGGAGAAACCTTCATGACGAACACCAACAGCGGTGGTTTCACGCTTTCCGTGTGGTTTACGGCCCAGGACGTGAACAACCTGCTCGCAGACACGACCGGTCTCCAGAGCGCCGTCACCTGGTGTCAACGCCTCGGCGTCACGAAAGTCTACCTGGAAGCCTTCGGGCGGGGCCTGTATGCCGACCGCGAGGCGCTCCGGGAGGCGAAAAACAGGTTTCTGGACGAAGGCTTTCCGGTCTCGAGCGGCGTCACAACCACCAAGTTCGGGAAAGACGATTTCGGTGATGAGTGGAAAGCCCAATGCTACACCGATCCCGGGACACAGCAAGGGCTCCAGCGGATCTTTTAGTACGCTGCTTCCCTGTTCGATGAGATCATTATAGACGATTGGTATTTCACAAATTGCAAATGCGCGGAATGTCTCGCCGCCCGTGGGGATTATACCTGGGCCAAATATTACGGCGATCTGATGGTCCGCATGAGCCGGGAACGTGTCATGCAGCCGGCCCACGCCGTCAACCCGAATGTGAAAGTCATCATCAAATACCCCCAGTGGTATGACCAGTTTCACATGCGCGGGTACGAAGTGGTCCGTCAGCCGGAAATCTTTGACGGCGTCTGGGCCGGCACCGAGGCGCGCAACTTCGATGAGGACACCACCGTGGGTTACGAGATCGGCTACAACGCTTACTTCAACATGCGGTGGCTCGGCAGTCTGGGCCATGTCGGCGGCGGCTGGTTCGATTCCGGCCGAACGACGGAACAGACCTTCGTCGAGCAGGCCCGGCATACCGTCCTCGGCGGCGGCCGGGAAATGATCCTGTGGTGCTACAGTCACTTGCAGCAGGAAACGACCGGCACGGGCGCGATTAAAGCGACCCCCGCCGCCAATGTCAAGGCGCTGGCCAAGGAACTTCCCGGACTGGCCAAACTCGCGGGAATCGTCCAGGGCAAGCCGATCCACGGCGTTCACCTGCTGAAACCGGGCAACAGTGAGCCGTTTGAGGAAGAGTGGGTGTGCAGCTTCCTGGGCAATCTAGGGATCCCATTCGTGCCGGCCAGCAAGATCGATGCCCAGGCCGCGTCCGCGGTCTTCCCGGTGCAGGCGCTGAAAGAGCCGAACTTCCTCGGCATGCTTCGCCGAATGCTCTCTCAAGGCACGCCCATCGTGATCACGGACGGGCTTGCCAAACGACTGACCGCGCACCCGGACCTGTTTCAGAATGAGAAACTGACCGTCCTGAATGTTCAGGAGAACCCCCGAGTGCTATTACAAATCACCCGCGAGGAACTCAAGCCCCTCCGGGAGAAACTGCTGGCGCCGCTGGGCCTGACGTTCGACGCGCCCAACAAAGTAGAGTTGTATCTCTTCGGGGACAGCCATTTCGTCGTGGAGAACATCAATGACGCCGCCGTGGATGTCACCCTCGGTCTGCTGCACGTCTCCACGATCCGCACCGCGCTGATCCTGCCGGAAGACGGGGGCACGGCGGATGTTTCCCTGAGCGGCAAGAGCGTGACGATTCAAAACCTTTCGCCGCGGACGCTGGTCGCCGTGGAATATCAGTCGTCTTGAAGGAGTATAACGGACTGTGGTGATTCTTCGAAGCCTGCTGAGGGCGGCGCTATGGGGCGCCCTGTGTTCTGCCGTTCTATGGGCTGATGTGAGCGCAAAGGCGCAGGGGCCGGCCCACACGGCGGGAAATCCTTTTTTGCATCCGTTGTTCTCCGACAATGCCGTCCTGCAGCGTGACCGGCCGCTGCCCGTCTGGGGCTGGACAAAGCCGGGGACAACGGTCGCCGTCACACTGGACGACAGCCGCAAGCAGACCGCGGTGGCGGCGGCGGATGGCCGCTGGACCGTGACGCTCGCGCCACACCCGGCCGGCGGCCCCCACTCCCTCAGCGTGTCGGACCCGGAGACCGGCGACTCGGCCACGCGCAGCAACCTCGCGTTCGGCGATGTCTGGCTGTGCGGCGGGCAGTCCAACATGGCGTTCGACATCCGAGGCACCAACAATGCGGACGCCGAGCGGGCCGCTGCCGATCACCCGGACATCCGCCTGCTTCGGGTGCCGAACGCCATCATCGCCGCCCCGCGGGAGAGCTTTGACGGCGCCGTCTGGCACGTCTGCTCGCCGCAGACGATCCTGGAGTTCTCGGCGGTCGGCTACTACTTCGGGCGCGACCTCCAGCACGCCCTCAAGGTCCCCATCGGCCTAATCGATTCGACTTGGGCCGGGACTGTGGGCCAGGCGTGGGTGAGCGGCCCGGCGCTGGCGACGATGACCGACTTCAAACCCGCAGTAGAATCCCTTTCCTTCAGCGCATCCACGCCGGGAACTTATGCCGAGCAGAAGCTCGTGTGGTGGCGGCACGACCCCGGCACGGTCGCGCATCAGGAAGCGCCTGAATTTAATGACGCCGCCTGGCAGGCCATGACCCTGCCGGGCGCTTGGGAAGACAAGGGTTTCCCCAATTTTGACGGTGTGATGTGGTTCCGGCGGACCGTAGATGTGCCGGCGGGATGGGCCGGACGCGATCTGCGTCTGGACCTGGGCAACGTGGACGACCAGGACGCCACCTATTGGAACGGCGCGCTCGTCGGCGCCACTGACGCTGTTCAGCAGGAGCGCCACTACACCGTGCCGGGGGCGCAGGTGAAGGCGGGGCGCAACGTCCTCGCGGTGCGCGTGCTGGACACCGGCGGCGGAGGAGGACTCCTCGGCCCCGCGCTGTCCATGAAAAGCGGGACCGAGACAGTCTCGCTCGGCGGCGCGTGGAAAGCGCATCCGGGGCCGGCGCTGCACAGCCTGCCCCCAGTCCCGCAGCAGTTGACCGACCCCGACACGCCCACGTCGCTGTTCAACGGCAAGATTGCGCCTCTGGTCCCCGCCCAGATAAAGGGCGTGATCTGGTATCAAGGCGAATCCAACGCCGACCATTCTGAGCAAGCCGTCCAATACCGGACGCTGCTGCCGCTTCTGATCAACGACTGGCGCGCCCATTTCGGGGCGCACCTGCCCTTTTACATCGTGCAGCTGGCGAACTTCCGAAAGCCCCAGGACCAGCCGATGAGCAGTGACGTGTGGCCCTTGATGCGTGAGGCGCAATTGCAGACCTCGCAGCGTCTCCCCGACGCGCCGCTGGTCGTCACCTCCGACCTCGGCGAAGTCGACAACGTCCACTTCCACAACAAGCAGGAGCTGGGCCGCCGCCTGGAGCTGAGCGCGCTCAACCACACCTATGGCGTCCCGGTGGAAAGCAGCGGCCCGACCCTCAAGAGCGCCAAAGCGGCGGCCGGCGTGATCCGACTGACGTTCGACCACGCGCCGGGGCTGAACCTGAAAGGGGACGTCGGCCACGTCTTCGTCGTGGCGGGTGCCGACAAGAAGTTCCAATGGGCAACGCCGCAGATCGCGGGCCGCGTGGTGACGCTCCGCAGCGCCGCCGTCCCCGCACCACTTTATGCGCGCTTCGGCTGGTCCGACAACCCGCGCGCCTCGGTCTACAACGCCGCCGGGCTTCCGGCTTCGCCCTTCCGCACGGATCAGGACTACGTCCAGACTCAGGGGCCGGCGAAAGATCAGGTGGAGGCAGTGTATAACGCCTGGAACGAGGCGTTCCTGGCGCAGTCGGACGGCACGGCGTATTACACGACCACGCGGCACGGCTCCGTCCCGGAAGGGACCTGGGTGGGAGCGCTGGATGTCGAGATGGCGGAGGATGTGTGCTTGCGGACGCGCACTCCGGCCCAGATGCAGCTGCTCAACGCGCTGCTGAGGACTTTTCTCGCCCAGAACGACTTCGTCTGGTCCCAGGACACCTGGAACGACGACCTCGCGTGGATGACCCTGGCGATGCTGCACGGCTATCAGATCACGGGCAACGCGACGTTCCTGAAGAAAGCAGTTTCCGCGTGGAATATCGCCTACGACCGGGGGTGGGACACCAAATACGGCGGCGGCGGGATCTGGGAGAACATGGACAACTTTGTCCACGGCGACGGGAGGGCCGACAAATGTTCTCTCAGCAACAATCCGTTCGTCACGGCAGGCGTGGCGCTGTATCAGATCACCGGGGACGCGGCCTACCTGACCAAGTCCGAAGCCATCTACGCCTGGGTGCGCGCCAACCTCTTCAGCACCACGACCGGCCAGGTCAACGAGGGCGTGAAATGGCCCATCGGCAACCCCACCGGCGGCTTCCTGGAGAACTCCGACAACGTCTACAACAGCGGTTCCTTCCTGGAAGCCGCCGACACCCTTTTCCGCGTGACCGGCAAGGCGCAGTATTATCAGGATGCGCGGCTGGCAGCAAACCATATCGTTGACCACATGCTCGTCCTCCATGACGGCGGCCGGTATCAGACCCAGTGGGCCTATCGGTTCGTCAAGGGGCTGAGCGAGTTCGCCACGGAAAACCATCTCTGGCCGCAGTACCTCCCGTGGATGCTCCGCAACGCCCAGGCCGCCTGGAACGCGCGGGACAGCAGCGGCCTCACCTGGAACGACTGGACCAAGCCGACCGACGACCCGAAGATCGACGCCAATGAAACCTCCAGCGCCGTCGCCGTCTGGCAGTGGCTGCCGCCGCCGCGCCCGCTGGTCCCTTCGGGCCGCTACGAGGTCGTCAACGCCGCCAGCCGTCTGCCGCTGAAGGTCGCCGGGTCCTCCCTCGCCGCCGGCGCCCCGGTGGCGCAGGGCAAATCTCAGGGCGGCGCGGGCGTGCTGTGGACCTTCGTGCCGACCGGAGGCGGCTACTGTCAGATCAAAAACGTGAAAAGCGGCCTGGTCGCCGGTGTCGCGGCTGACTCGGTGCAGTCCGGGGCGAAGATCGTCCAGCGGCCCGCCCAGGGGTTCCACCCCGGCAGCGATGAGTGGCAGCCGATCCAGAATGCGGACGGAACGTACTCGTTCTACAACCTCAACAGCCTTCAGGCTCTGGAAGACCCCAACGGCGCCGCCGCGCCGGGGACTCCGATGGATCAGGGGTTCGCCGACGGCTCACCGGCGCAGAGGTTCACTCTGATCGCGCAGAACGTCTCCGGTGGGACCGGCCAAACGCAGCAAAAGCAGACCCGCCCAAAAGGGATGGACAGTACGCTTCGTATTGAACGCCATTTCGCAGGGCATCATTAAGGCATCATTGATGACAGTCACACGACTTTTAATTCAGGTTCTGATACCGGCGATGACGCTTCTCGCCGGGGCGCTCGGAGCGGCCCGCGCACAGACGGCCCCAGCCACGGGGCAGGTTGTCTGCCACGGCGACAGCCTGACCTGGGGCGCCAACGCCTCGGCGGGCCTGGGGACGCCCGGCGTGCTCCGGGAGCAGGCGACCGGCGCCCGTTTCGGCGCCGATGCTTCCCCCAATCAGGGGGCACTCACCGACACGACCTACCCGGCGGTGCTTGCCAGAACGCTCGGCCCCGCCTGGCGCGTCCGCAGTCTGGGGACGGGTGGATGGAACTTTGACCCGCTGACCGGTGAAGCCCCCACCAAGATAGACCCCCTGTTCGACCCGCGCGTGGCCCAGAACGTGCTGATCCTCTTCGGCGGCACCAACGATCTCGGCGGCGCGCATAGGAGCGCCGAAACGACCTTCAACAGATTGGTAGCCTATTGCCGGGCGCGGAAGGCTGCGCACCCGTGGCGCATCCTCGTCGTTACGCCGCCGGTGGCCGCCTATCCCGGCGTTTATCCCGCCGACTTTGACGCCCAGATGGTGCAGTACGGCGCCCTGATTCGCCGGAACTGGCGAGGGTTCGCCGACGGAATTGTGGACGTTCAGGCCGATCCCCGATTGGGCGCTCCGGGAGCGGAGCGCAACCCCGTCTATTTCAACAGCCGCGACTTCACGCACCTGACCGACGCCGGCTATGCCATCGTCGGGCGCGACGCTGCCGTCGCTGTCGTTCGGCTGTCCACGCGGTTTCCACGCCGTACCCAAGGCAATCTATGAAAATCCAACCTCTCGCCGCTCTCTTGTCGCCGCTCCTCGCCGCGCTCGCCTTCCCCGCAAACGCGCAGGATGCCGGGCCGGTTTCGCCCGCGTCGCTCCCGCTGCCGCTGCCGGCCGCCGCGCCGATGCCGCCGGACCAGCTGCGCGCCCGCAACCCATGGAACCTGGCGATGACCGGGACATGGCGGTTCCAGCTGACACACGGGCAGATCGTCGCCGGGCAGTTCCATCCATCCGCCTCGGCGTTGGCCGGCCTAACAGCGTCCAGCAGCGAGACCGGCAATCCGCCGGAAAACGCCTTCGACGGCAGCGCGGACACGCGCTGGTGCGCCAGCGGCGGCACTTTCCCGCAGTGGCTCCAGGCAGATCTGGGCAAAACGCGCCATGTCAACGGCGTGACTCTCCTTTGGGAAAACGCGGACGACCGCTATGAGTGCCGCATTGAAGGGCGCAACGAGGGTGGGGCGTGGAAGACCCTGGCCGACGAGTCCGCCGCGCCGGGGGTTGGCGACGGCCCCGTCGCACTGACGCCCGCCGATGTCCGCGAAGTCCGCATCACGGTCCTCAGCAACTCCGGCCCGCACTGGGCCTCGCTGCGGGAGTTCGGCATCCAAACCACCGAGAACGGACAGCAGGCCGCCTGGAAGCCGCCGGTCCCGAAGGAAAACCTTCCGGCGGTCCGGGACGCCTTCGCCGCGCCCGGCTTCAACGACGCCAAGTGGGACGCCATCTCCGTCCCCTCCAACTGGGAGATGCTCGGCTACTCCCTGCCGACCTACGACAGCGTGGATGATACCGTCGGCCTGTACCGGCGCTACGTCACCGTCCCGGCTTCGTGGGCGGGGCGGCGCATCTTCTGGCACTTCGACGGCGCATTGGACGGCGCGGAGGTCTGGGTGAACGGGCACAAGGCCGGCTACCACGAGAGCGGATACACGGCCTGGGACATCAACCTGACGGGCCTGGTCAAGCCGGGCCGGCGCAACCTGTTCGCCGTGCGCGTCTCCAAGACTACGCCGTCCGATGACGCCGAGACCGGCGACTACCAGTGCATGGGCGGCATCTACCGGGACACGTCCCTGATCGCCGTCCCGCAGACGCACGTCAGCGACATCACGGTGCGGACGCCGCTGGCCGCGAACGACAAAGACGCGACCCTGTTCACGCAACTGGGCGTCACGGGGACGCCGGGCCAGACGGTCGCGGTCGTGGGGCGGCTGATGCACAGCAGCGGGCAGCCCGCCGGCGTGAAGCTCACCGGCCAGGGCCGCGTGGGGACGGATGGGACGGCGCAGATCGCGATGAGCGCCCCGGTGAAAGTGCCCAAGCTCTGGTCGGCGGAGAAGCCGAACCTGTACTACGTCGTCTTCTCGCTGGCGGAGAACGGCAAACCCGTCGAGACCGTGGAGCAGCGGTTCGGCTTCAAGCAGATCGAGATCAAGAACAAGATCGTGCTGTGGAACGGGATGCCGATCAAATGCACCGGCGTCTGCCGTCACGATGAATGGGCTGACCGGGGCTTTGCCTTGGCCGAGGCCAACTGGGTCAAGGACCTGACGCTGATGAAGGCGGCCAACATCAACGCCATCCGCACCAGCCACTACAACCATTCCCAGCGGTTTCTGGAACTGTGTGAAGAACGCGGGATGTACATCCTCGACGAAGTCCCTTACTGCTGGATCGGCGACAAGGTCAAGGACCCCCGGTACGCCCCATTCCTGTTGCAGCGCGCGCAGGAGACGCTGGCGCGGGACAAGAACCGCCCCTGCGTCCTTGCCTGGAGCCTGGGCAACGAGAACCCCGGCGGCGTGGACTCCCAGGAAGTCGTGGACCTGGTGAAGCGGGCCGACCCGACCCGACCAGCCTTCGTCTCAGAGCAAGGTCCTAACAGCATCAAAGGCCAGGCCTGGAACGACAGTCACTATCCCGATCCGGGCAACGTAGACCGTCTGGCCCAGGACCCGAACTGGGGCGCGAACATCTCGGAGCATCCGCACACCTTTTATGAGAAGGAAGTGCAGGAATACGACCCCGGAATGTCCGATCTCTGGTCGGAAGCGCTCATCAAGACCTGGGACAAACTGTGGCAGGACCCGACCATCCTCGGCTCGTTCATCTGGGAGTGGCAGAACCAGGGCGTCGCCGACAAGAACGCCGACAGGACGGTTGACTTCTACTACGGCGTTGACCACATGCGCCAGGAGAACAACAAAGGCATCGTGTCCGCTTACCGGGTGCCGAAGCCCGAGTGGTGGATCGTCAAGAGCGTCTACAGCCCGGTCGTCGTCACTGCCCGCACCGTCAGTCCGGCCAACGGGGCCTGCGCCGTGCCGGTCACGAACCACTACTCGTTCACTGATCTTCGAGAGCTGACCTGCCGCTGGACCGCGCTGAACGGCAGTGCCACGCTGGAAAGCGGCGGTTTGCATCTGGCCTGCGGGCCGATGCAGTCCACAACCGCCTCGCTCCCGGCCCCCGCCGGCATGACGGCGCTGCGCCTGGAGTTCCTGCACCCGGACGGCAGCTCGGTCATCGCGTATAACCTGGCCGTGGACGGCGCTCCGCTGCCCGCCGCGCCCCCGGCGCCGGCAGGGGGCGGCGCTCTGGCCGCGCAGGACGGCCCGAGTGTTCTTTCCGTCCGCAGTGCGCTTCAGCAAATCGCCTTTGACAAGCACACCGGGGCCGTTCAGTCCTGGCGCGTCGGCGGCCGGGACGTGCTGACCGGCGGCCCGACGCTCAACCTGGGCGAAGGGAAAGGCAAGAACAAGGGCGGCGACGACAACGGCATTTACCGCGCCGATGGGCCGCCCGTCACGACCGACGCCCAGGTGTCGGCGACGCCGGGCGCGGGCGGGGCCATGCGCGTCGCCGTGACGAGCGCCGTCCTCGCGGCGGGCGGGGCGCCCCTGGGAACGCTCGCGACCACTTACGACATCACGCCGGACGCGCAGCTGACCGTCCACTGGACCCTGAACTGGACCGCTGCCGACGTCCGCCTGTGGGAAGATGGCCTGAAGGTCACGCTCCCGGCGGGGATGACCCGGATGGCCTGGCAGCGCGACTCGTTCTTCACCGATTATCCCGCTGGGCATCTGGGCGAGCCGTCGGGGGCGGCGCGGGCCGGGGAGACCCTGTTCCGTGCCTCAAAGCGCGGCCTGCACTGGCTGACGCTCTCGGACGGCAGCGGCGCGGGCCTCGCGCTGCTGGCGGCGGACACGCCTTTGCTGGGCCGCGCCGACCCGGCATCGGGCGGCGTGACGCTGTTCGCCAGCCGCGAAGCCTCCGGCGACTACGGCCTCAGCCGCCAGTGGGTGGACGACCATACCATCCGCGCCGTCAAGGGCCGGTCCCTTTCCGGTGCCTTCGCGTTGCGCGCCATCTCTGCGCCCGGCAGGGCCGCCGCACTGAAGTAGCAGACCGTCAGCCCCGGAGGAAAACTCATGAAACAACTCAACGCAGTGCCACGTTCACTTTTGGCCCTCGCCGTGGCGGTGAACGCCCTGATGGTCGGGGCACTGACGCTCGGCCCCGGCGGCAGCCGCCCGGCACTGGCGCAGGCCAGCGCGGACACGGCCTCCCCCCTGCCGGCCTCCCCCCTGCCGGCCGCCCCCGTGCCGGCGAACGCAAACGCGGCCCCGGAGATGAACGCGTTCTGGGAGGCCGATAAGAAGCAAAGGCCGCCCAGCGGCGCCGTGCTCTTTATGGGCAGTTCCAGCGTCAAACTGTGGGCGACTCTGGCGCAGGACTTTTCGGAGATCCCCGTCATCAACCGTGGCTTCGGCGGCTCGCTCATTCAGGACAGCACGCAGTACGCCGACCGCATCGCCGTCCCGTACAGGCCGAAGCTGATTATCATGTTCGCCGGCACCAACGACCTGGCCTACGGCAACAAGAGTCCGCAGCAGGTCCTCCAGGACTATCAGAACTTCGTGGCGAAGATCCACGCGGCGCTGCCGGACACGCGCATCGCCTTCATCTCGATCAGCCCCACCGTGGCGCGCTGGAACAACGAGGCCAACATCCTGGAAGCGAACCATCTGATTCAGGAATTCATCTTCAAGAATAACTCGGCGACCGAGAGTCTCAGCTTCATTGACACGCACTCACGGCTGCTGACCGCCGACGGCCATCCGCAGCCCGGCTTGCTGCGGTCGGACGGGCTGCACTTCAACACGGAAGGCTACAAAGTGTTCACGGCCATCGTCAAGCCGCAGATCATGGCCCTGGCGGCGATGGAGGGCGTCCGGTGCCTGGATCAGCAAAAATGACAACGGGATCAGCAAAAATGACAAAACGAACTTTCAAGACTCTGACGCTTTGCATGTACATGGCCTCGCTGCCCCTGACGCTTTCCGTTGGAAGTGCGCGACCGGCCGCAGCGCAGAACGAGACCGTTGCCGCGCCGGCGGCGTCTCCAGATGCGCCCCGACTGCGCTTTGAAGACCGGGCGCTCCAGGGCACTTTGGGCAAGGCTTATGACGCAGCACTCGACAACTTGCTGCACATCAATACCGTCCCGGACACTAAACATGAGCACGACAAGGCCGGTCTGATGGTCACTCCTCCGGGCACTTTCGTTCGGGCGGGTGGCGGCTATGCCGAGCCGTGGACTCGCGATGCGTCGCTCAACAGTTGGAACGCCGCGTCACTGCTGGAGCCTGTGGTGGCTCAAAACACCTTGTGGGCCGTGTGTCAGAAAACCGACGACGGGCGCATCGTGTTGCAGCGGGACACTCAGTGGTGGGACAAAGTGATTTGGATCACAGCGGCCTGGAACCACTACAAAGTCACGGGCGACCGGAGGTTCCTCGCCACCTCCTATGGAGTGGCCCAGGATGAGCTGGCCCTGATGCGCCGCGAGCACTACAGCGGCGCCTATGGCTTGTTCCAGGGGCCGGCCTTCTTTGCCGACGGCATCGCCGGGTATCCCGTGCCGGAATATGACCCGCAGGTCCACAGCAATTTCGTCCTGGACCACCCGTACACCAAGGACCTGATGGCGCTCAGTACCAACTGCGTGTATGTCAGCGCCTACCGCTGCGCCGCGCAGATGGCGCAGCAACTGGGGCGACCGGCGACGGAAGCACAAGACTACAACAAGGCGGCGGACGCGCTCAGGGACGCCATCAATCGGCGACTGTGGAATCCCCAAAGCGGGACCTACGGCTACTTCATCCACGGCGCGGGGCCACTCGTCGGAAAGCGCGACGAGACCCAGGAAGGCATCGGGCTGTCTTTCGCCCTCTTGTTCGGCGTGGCCGACGCAAAACAAGCCCGGAGCGTCCTCCTGACGGCGCATCGCAGCCCGCACGGGATCACGACGCAGTGGCCGCACTTCGCCCGGTTTTCGGACGCGCAGCCGGGCCGCCACAACGTCTCCGTCTGGCCCCTCGTCAACGGGATGTGGGCCTGCGCGGCGGCCCAGTCGGGTGATGTCGCCCTGTTCGGAGACGAGGCCGAGAATCTGGCGCGGCTCGCCGAGGGCAGCGACAACCACTTTTACGAGATCTACAATTTCCTCAGCGGCAAGCCCGATGGCGGCTGGCAGGGAGGACATTGGGGACCCCTAGCCGATCAAACGTGGTCCGCCACGGCTTATCTGCGTATGATGTATCAGGGCCTGTTCGGAATGGACTTCCAGCCGGACGGTCTCCGCTTCGCGCCGAAGCTGCCTGCGGGTTGGGGGGCGGTCGGGCTTCAGGGGGTACACTATCGGGGCGCGACGCTTGACCTCGCTCTTGAGGGCAAAGGCACCCGGATCGCTCGCATCATGATTGATGGGAAATCCGACAAGCGCGCGTTCGTCCCGGCGACATGGACAGGCCCCCACACGTTAACGATCACGATGAAGGAGTAGCACGAGGTCCCGCTCCCCGGCTCCACGAAAGCTTTTGAGGATGGAAGGTGACGGTGATCCGCGTTGCCGCGAAATCCTGCATTGCCGCGAAATCTAGAGTAACCATGATAAGAACCCTGGCCGCCCTGCTTCTGCTCGGAGCGCTGCTATTGACCGGCGCTCCGCGCAGCGCCCGCGCCGACGACGGCATCTTTCCGCCCGCGCCCGCCGCCAAACCTGCCATTGATTTTGATGGGCGCGGCTTCCTGATCCGTGGCAAGCGCACGCCGATCCTCTCGGCGGGCATGGAGTACGCCCGCGTCCCCCGCGCCCTCTGGCGCGACCGCTTGTTGAGACTCAAGCGCGCCGGGTTCAACTGCGTCGAGATGTACACGTTCTGGAACGCGCACGAGCCGCAGGAAGGCAAGTTCGACTTCTCCGGCGACCTGGACCTGGACGCTTACCTGAAGCTCGTCCATGGAATGGGGATGTACGCCATCTGCCGCGTCGGGCCGTACTACTGCGCCGAGTGGGACGGCGGCGGCTACCCTGTGTGGCTGCGCTTCAAGCCCGGCGCGCACGTCCGCACGGACGACCCGAAGTTTCTGGCCGCCATGGACCCGTTCTTCGACAAGCTCCTGCCCATCGTGGCCGCCAACCAGATCAATCACGGGGGCGCGGTCGTCCTGGTCCAGTTGGAGAACGAACACCTGGCCGGCGGCGGGCGCGACCTGCCCAACGCCTACTTCAAGCACCTCCAGGCGAAAGCCCTTAGGCTGGGGATCGAGGTGCCCTACTTTTTCAGCGGCCTGCACCACGGCGGCGACCCCGCCGGGAATCGGTCCTGGGACAGCGTGGGGCGCACCAACCCGTGGATGACGACCGAGTTCTGGAGCGTCAACTTCGACCGCTACGGCGCAGGCCCGAAGGACGCGGACACCTACGAGCGCCGGACGTGGAAGATCTTCGCCTTCGGCGGCAACGGCTACAACGACTACATGGCGCACGGCGGCACGAATTTCGGCTACACCAACAACGATGAGAACGCCGCCTCCTACGACTACGGCTCGGCGATCGGCCAGGCGGGCGATTTGCGCCCGACGTATTACCGCTACAAGCGCATCAACAGGTTCGTCCTGTCCTTCCCGGAGATCATGGAAGACAGCGTCAACGCCGACCAAGACTTTGCGAATGTCGCCACCGATCCGGCGATCCATGTCACCGCCCGGCGCAGTCCCGGCGGCGATGCCGTCTTCCTGGACAACCCCGGCGCGGCGAGCGTCAAAACGCAGATCAAAGGCCCCGGCGGCCAGCTTTTCCCAGCGTCCGGGCCGATGACGCTGCCGCCCGGCCAGATCGTGCCGGTCGTGGAAGGCGCGGCGCTCACCCCGCACATCACACTGACTTTGGGCGCGACTCGGATTTTGGGGACGACGACCGAGGGCGCGACCACGACGCTGATCGTCTACGGGCTGCCGGGCGATCCGGGCCAGCTGCGGCTTTCGGCCCCGGCGGGCGCACAGACGCAGGGCGCGGCAGGCGCGTGGAAGCCCGCCCCTGGCGATCTGGGTCTTGATCACGGCGTCTATGATCTGGCGCTGTCTTACCCGGCAGACCGCCCGGCGGAATACACGCTGAAGACCGGCGGGGAGACGCTGCGGGTCCTGGCGATGAGCGACACGCTCGCCGACCACACCTGGCTTGTTCCCGTCGGCGCACAAACAGCCATCGTCTGCGGCCCCGCGTATGTCGGCGACGTTTCGGCCGTCGGCGGCAGTCTGCGCCTGACGAGCGAACTGGGCCTGAGCGCCGCAAACGGCCTTTCGCCGTACCCATATGCCGCAGCGTCGCCCGCGCTGGTCTACGGCCTGGGCAGGGACGGCGCGGCGCTGACCGCCCGAACGCCGCCGGCTCCAGCCACGGCTCCCGCACTGACCGGGTGGGCGACGCAGTCCGTCACCGAAGCCGCGCCGGAGTACGCCGACACGCGCTGGCTCGCGACCCAGGACCCGCTGCCGATGGGCGCGGACGGCGATGCGAGCGCCTACGCCTGGTATCGCGTCGCGATCCACGCCGCCGATGCCGGCGACTACGCGCTGTCGTTCGCAGGCGCGAATGACCGCGTCATCCCGTTCCTGGACGGCGTCCGCCTCCCCAACCCCGGCCTGCATCACAGCGTCGTCACCCTGCCGCTGACTCCCGGCGATCATACGGTCGCGATCCTGGCGGCCCACTACGGGCGGGCCAAACTGTTCGGCTACACCGGTGCGCTCGACGCCATTGACATCAAGGGCCTGGTCGGCCCAGCCCGGCTCGGCGTCACCGACGGCCCCGGCGTCGCGCTCACTGATTGGCGTGTGGTCATGGCCCCAAACGAGAACCAAACGACGCCTCCCGCCCCTGACGCGCCCGGCTGGGCCGCCGTCAAGATCGGCGACGACCCGTTCCACGGCAGCAAAGGCGTCGCCTGGTTCCAGACGACCCTCCCGGCGAACCGGCTCAAGAGCGGGATGGCGCGCTTTGTCCTGCACTTCGAGAGCGTGGACGACGTCGGCACGATCTTCGTCAACGGCAAACAGGTCGCCCGCCACGAAGGCTGGAACGAGGCGTTTGACGCCCCCATTGACGCCGCGCTCGCGGGCGCGCAGCCGGTCATCGTTTCGGTGCTGGTGAACAACCTGGACAACGCCGGAGGACTGGACAAGCCGGTGACGCTGCTCTCGTACCGCTCCGACGCGCCCGCGACCGGCTGGAAGATGCGCGGCGGCATCGAGCCGGGCCTGTCCGCGACGGCCTGGAAGCCGCTCCCGGCGGGGACCCTGGACGGCGCCCCGCGCTTCTTCCGCGCGACCTTCACCGCCGCGCCGCTCCCGGCGGTCGGCCCGCACCCGATCCTGCGCGTGGTCACCGGCCCGCTCTCCGCCGGCTTCGTCTGGCTCAACGGCCATAACCTCGGCCGCTACCCGGAGAAGGTCCCGGTCAACGGCCTGTACCTGCCCGAATGCTGGCTCCGGCCCGGCCGGAACACGATCGTCATCTTCGACGAGGACGGCAGGCGCCCGGACGGCGTCACTCTCACCGTCGAGGCCCCCGCCAGCCGCACCGTGACCACGATGGCAGCAAACGAAACAAAACTTTCGCATTTGAGGTAACAAATGAGCAAACTAGACACTTCCATTTCTCGCCGCACCTTGCTGCAATGGACGGCAGGCGCGTCCGCCGCGGCTCTGGCAAGCCGCCTTCCGGCGGCGTGGGGGAAAGCCCCGAAAGGCCGGGCTGCCACGTTCCAGAACCCGCTGTTCGCCGGCGATTTCTCCGACCCGACGATCTTGCGTGTGGGCGAAGATTTCTACTTTACCCACAACTTCTACCGCTACGCGCCCGCCCTCGTGGTCTGGCACTCGCGCGATCTGGTGAACTGGACGCCGATCTCCCATGTGCTGAATGACTCCCATAACACCCCCGGAGAAGTCTGGTCGCCCGACTTTGCCTACCATGAGGGGCGCTACTACATCTACTTCCCGATGGGGGGCATCTATGTCGTCCATGCCGAGCATCCGAGCGGCCCCTGGAGCAAGGCGATTGCCGTGGGGATCAATGACATTGACCCCGGCCATGTCGTGGGGCCGGACGGCACACGCTACCTGTACACGGCCGGCGGACACGTCACTCAGCTCTCGGCGGACGGCTTGTCGGCGGTCGGAGAGCGGAAGCAGGTCTACCAGGGCTGGCAGTTCCCCAGCGACTGGAAGACCGAAGGGTTCTGGCTGGAAAGCCCAAAACTGACGAAGCGCGGCGATTTTTACTATCTGATCTGCGCGCAAGGCGGCACTGCGGGCCCGCCGACCAGCCACATGTCCGTCGTGGCGCGCTCGACGTCGCCGCTGGGTCCGTGGGAGAACTCCCCGCATAACCCGCTGATTCACACCTACAGCGCGGACGAGGCTTGGTGGTCCGTGGGGCACGGCACCCTGGTCTCCACGCCCGATGACCGCTGGTATTTCGTCTACCACGGCTACCGGAACGGGCTGCAAACGCTGGGACGAAACACGCTGATGGAGCCGATCGAGTGGACGCCCGACGGCTGGCCGCGCGCCCCGCTCGGCGCAAAACGCGGCGATCCGATGCCCGCGCCGATGGGCGTGGCGCAGCGCCCGATGATCCCCCTGTCGGACGATTTCCGCGCGCCGAATCTCAAGCCGACCTGGGGCGCGTGGGACGAAGCCGACTTGAGCCGTTTCCAGGTGGGACACGGCGCGCTTGTGATGCGCGCCAAAGCCGACGTGCCCGGCCACAGTTCGCCCCTGACCGTGATGGCGCGTGACGCGAACTATCTGGTGCAGGTCGTGGCGACGGCGGACCCCGGAAGCAGCGCGGCGATCGGCCTGTTTTACAGCCCGAACCACTGGCTGTTCTCCGAGATCGGCAGCAGCGGAATCCGCGTCTATGGGGACAAGCAAACTCTGGCGAGCAGCCCGTGGAAGGGAAACACAGCGCACTTGAGGATTGTCAACCGCCACAATCGAGTCGAATTCTTGGCCAGTGAGGACGGGCACACATGGAAGAGCCTGGCTGCCAATGTCGACACGTCGGGATACGTCACAAGTTCACTGGGCGGGTTTGAGGCTCTGCGCCCGGCGCTGGCGGCGACCGGCGCGGGGACAGTCCGCTTCACCGATTTCGTGTATCAATCACTGCCTACGGAGCGAGCGGGAACGGCAGCAAAGTAACCCGTTTCCGATACCTTAGAGAATGTTATGTCTTCTGTTTTCTTGGCGCCATTCGCCCCGAACCGCCCGCACCCGGCATCTGTCACGGGAAAATCGCTGACTGTTAAATCGCTGACTGTCCTGGCAGTCGCTGCCGCTTTGACCGCGATTTCTGTTCCTGCCTTTGCCCAGGGGCGTGCGAAGGCGCTGGAGTCCTTGCGCGTCCCTGGTGATGGCCGCGCCGTCAGCTTCAAGATCTCGCTTGACTCGGGGGAATTGTTCCTGCTCAAAGCCATCGGCAGCGTCAAAGTCGGCGGCGACACCATTGACGCCGAGTACGGCGGCTTCAATGCCGGGACGCCCGGCCAGGATGTGGTGCGCGGCACGGACGTGGGCGTGGATGTAGGGATTACCAGCCGGAACGTCCCGGCGGGCGCCATGCCGGAGCGAAGACACTGGTTCGGCAGCTACCGCCCGGACCACACATATGACATGATCGTCAGCGGCACGGGGCACCCGCTGACGCTCCACCTCCTCTCGAATGGCGGCCGGACGCAGGGCGGCGGGATCACCGTCTCCGTGTTCCGGCTGTCTCCCGCCCCGCCCGCGCTCCCCGAACCGCTGGAAAGCCTGTCCGTCCCCGTTCTGGACAGGATCGTGCCGACCGCGATGACGACACGCCCGACGGACGTGTACCTGCTCCAGGCATCCGGCTCCGGCCGAGTCGGCGGCGGCGGGCTGGGTCAGGGCGATGCCGAATTCATGGACTACAATGCCGACGGCACGGGCCAGGTGGATGTCGGCGACTTTCACACCGACTACGGTCTCGGTGTGGATGAGGCCGATCAAAGCGTTTCGCCGCGCCTGCACAAGTGGGGGCTGTGGCGCAAGGATCACACCTATTATATGCTCTTTGCCGGGACCGGTCGTCCTATCCATTTCTTTTTCTACGACGTCAAAGGCGGCTACGGCGACAACTCAAAGACCGACACGCTGACAGTCAAAATCTTCCCGGCCCCGTAAGAATTTTCGGCAGGGTCGGTGCCGCGCCCATTCTCCGAAGGAGCCGGCCCTAAACCTATAATTTCAAGAAATAAGTAGTAGGGCTGAAATAGGTTATATTTAGAAAGTCCCGCCTGTTGAACACGTTTCTTCCAAAAAGGCGAATTTTTGCTCTCGTGATAATGTAAACCTAATTTCGTCCATGTACTTATATTCACTATTCTATGGAAAAAGCAACAACAAGACGCCAGTTCGTTCAGCAGACCGCAGCGGCGGCTGGGGCGACATTCTTTGCGAACGCCCACGCGGACGCAAAGCCTGACCGGAGGAGATTTCCGATAAACACTTTCCTTGATCTGCACCGCCCCCCGGATGTTGTTCGGGTCTTCACCGAGGACGGCGACCAAACTCTCAGTCCTGAGCGCGGCGGGCGCTGGACAGGAACGGATATAGAAGTCGTGACCGCCGTCCGGCCGGACGGAGTGGCAGTGTCGCTGTCCGCGCCGAAGTCCGCCGCGAAAAGGCTGCACTTGCGCTGGCACGGACGCCAAGACTCGTGTCGCCTGGTACTCGGCGACACCTGGGAGCGGGCCTACGGCGATCTTGCCTGGCAGGGGCTTGTCCCAGAGCGCCCCCTGCCCTGGTACTTCGCCGCCTGGGACGGGACGCACACGCACGGGTACGGCGTTCGGACCGGCCCCCACGCTTTCTGCTTCTGGCAGACCGACGCAGACGGCATCAGCCTATGGGCCGACGTTCGCAGCGGCGGAGTGGGAGTGAAGCTGGGGCCGCGTGTGCTGGATGTCTGTACCGTGGTTTCGCGGGCCGGGCAGCCGGGCGAATCGCCGTTTGCGGCGCTGCACAGTTTTTGCCGGCAGATGTGTCCCAAGCCGCGCCTGCTTTCGCACCCGATCTACGGACACAACGACTGGAACTATGCCTACGGCAGCAACTCGGCGGCCTCGACGCTGGATGTGACGCACCGGATCGTCGCCCTCGCGCCGCCCGGCCCGAACCGGCCGTACATCGTCATTGATGACGGTTGGGAACCGGCGGGGCCGGGGCATGCCGGTCCCTGGGACGGCTCGAACAGCAAGTTCCCCGACATGGCCGGCTTGGCGGCGGAGGTTAAAAAAGCCGGGGGGCGGCCCGGTTTGTGGATCCGGCCGACGACGGCGTGGAATGCCTTGCCGTCGTCCTGGCGGCTGTCCCGCGATCAGGGAACAGTGGACCCGACCGTGCCGGAGGTGCTGCACCAGATCAAATCCGACATGGCACGCATTGAGGGCTGGGGCTACGAACTCATCAAGCATGATTTCACCTCGATTGACTTGATGGGGCGCTGGGGCAGCGGGATGGGGGCGACCCTGACCGACGATAAATGGACGTTCGCCGAAGGGTCAGGCCGGACGACTGCGGAAATCGTGCTGAGTCTTTACCAGGCGATTCGCGAGGGCGCAGGAAGCGCCGCCGTGCTGGGCTGCAATACGTTCAGCCACCTGTCTGCTGGCATTTTCGAGGCCCAGCGCATCGGCGATGACACCAGCGGGCGCAATTGGGACCGGACCCGCAAGATGGGAATCAACTGCCTCGCCTTCCGGGCCGCACAGGACGGCGCGTTCTACGCGACCGATCCAGACATCGCCGCCGTAACGCATGATGTCCCCTGGGAATTGACCCGGCAGTGGCTGGACCTAGTCGCCCGCAGCGGCGCGGTGCTGTTCGTTGCCTTGCAGCCGGACGCCGTCGGGCCGGAGCAAGAAAAGGCGCTCCAAGCGGCGTTTGTCCACGCCGCCCAGCCGCAGACGCCGGGCGAACCGCTTGACTGGCTGACGACCTCCTGCCCCGAACACTGGCGATTGAATGGACAGGAGATACGCTTCCGTTGGCAGACACCGCAGGGGCCGTCCCCATTCGGGGTTTAAGCAGTCTGGGAACGACCGGCAATATCGTGATCTCAAGAGATAACTTTTATGATACTACAATCTCTAATTGTGACGCTCCGGCGTCTCCCCCGCGCAGCGGCCCTGCTCCCGCTCACGGCAGCCCTGCTCGCCCTGCCGTCTCTCCCAGCCTGCGCCGACAGCGTACTGTTCGTCGGCAACAGCTTCACCTACGCCGCCAACTCGCCCGTCCGATTCTTTCGGAACGAAAGCGTCACCGACATCAACGGCAGCGGCGTCGGCGGAGTGCCCGCCCTCTTTAAAGCGTTCTCGGCGGAAGCAGGGCGCAGCGACACCGTGAGCCTGGAAACAGCGGGCGGTCAGGGACTGGACTGGCACCGGAAGAACAAGGCCGATGTCTTCCGACAGCCCTGGGATACGGTGGTCCTCCAGAGCTACAGCACGCTCGACCAAGCCCATCCCGGCGACCCCGGTGTTCTCATCCAGGCGACGCAGGACATCGCCGCGCTGCTGACCCGGAGCAATCCAAAAGTCCAAATCCACCTGCTGGCGACCTGGACCCGCGCCGACCTGACTTACCGGCCTGACGGCCACTGGTCCGGCAAGCCGGTAGACGCGATGGAAAAGGACATCCGGGCGGGCTACGACCGGGCGGCCGCCGCCTGCCCGTCGGTGAAGGACGTGATCCCGGTCGGTCAGGCGTGGAACCGGGCTATCGAGACGAAGTTTGCCGACGCCGACCCATACGACGGCATTGATGCCGGAAAGATCGACCTCTGGTCCTACGACAACTACCACGCCTCGATGTACGGTTATTATTTGGACGCGCTCACGACCTTCGGCGACCTCACCGGCCTCGACCCGCGCTCCCTGGGGCGCGGCGAATCCTGCGCGGACGCCCTGGGCATTTCCGGCGACCAGGCCGCCGCGATGGAGCAGATCGCCTACGACGAACTGACCGCCGACTCCCATCTGCGTCTGAAGCCCTTCACGGTCCACCCGCTCGCCGGTCTGTGACAGGGCAGACACGCGCCCCGCGCCGGGTCTCCCCCGCTTGACGGGCTTCCCCGGACGCGGCGGCATGACGCTGGAAGCGTCGGCAGCGACGCCTTGCCTGGAGCATCGCGTGATGGCGGCGAGCGGCATATGTACAGTCTGAGGGGCCACAATGAAGCTGCTACTCTTTTTCGCTCTTGTGATGGTAATCATGCTCACCGGATCCAACACTCCTCTCGACGCCGCGACATCCGGCCGTCTCCGTTTGCTGGCCGATCACAGCTGGCATTTCACACTCGGCGATCCGAAGGGGGCCGAAGATCCACGTTTCGATGATGCCGGCTGGCGCCATGTCGACCTCCCGCACGACTGGAGCATTGAGGGGCCTTATTCTGAGAATGCCCCCACGACGGGCCGCGGCGGTTACCTCCCCACCGGCGTCGGCTGGTACCGCCGCGTCTTTGACGCCCCCCCTGCCTGGCGCGGGAAACGGGTCCACATCAACTTTGATGGCGTCTATATGAACAGCGACGTCTGGATCAACGGCGTCCTGCTCGGCCACCGGCCTTACGGCTACATCTCGTTCGAGTACGACCTCACGCCGCACCTGCACTTCGGCGGCCGCAACGTTCTCGCGGTCCGGGTCGACAACTCCCTGCAGCCCGACACTCGATGGTACTCCGGAACGGGAATTTACCGTCACGTCTGGCTCACGGTCACCAATCCGGTTCATGTGGCACCGTGGGGGACGTATATTACCACGCCGGATGTGACGCCCGAATCGGCGACCGTCCGCATCAGGACCAGCGTGACGAACGACGGCGTTAGTATCGCCGGGGCGACAGTTGTCACCAATGTGACCGGGCCGGCAGGGGCAGCGCCTGCGCGTCCGGCCGCGCCGCGCCCAGAGGGCATCCGTCCCTTCCCTCGGACGCCCGCGGAGTCAATCGACATCGCCCCCGGAGGGCAGTGCGTCCTGGACCAGTCGGTCGCGGTGCCGAAGCCTCATCTCTGGTCGCCCGACGCGCCGGCACTGTATCACGCTCACACCGTCGTGACGGTTGGCGGCAAGATCGTCGACGAGTACGACACGCCGTTCGGCATTCGCACAATGGCTTATGACGTGGATAAGGGCTTCTTGCTGAACGGGCAGCCGGTGAAGATGCACGGAATGTGCCTGCACCAGGACGGCGGGTGTGTCGGGGCCGCCGTCCCGATTCAAGTGTGGGAGCGCCGCCTTCGCCTCCTGAAGGCGATGGGCTGCAACGCGATCCGGACGAGCCATAATCCGCCGGCCCCGGAGTTCCTGGACCTGTGTGACCGCATGGGGTTCCTGGTGATGGATGAGTCCTTCGACGAGTGGACGGGCCATAAGGTGGCGCATGGGTACGCGAGCTACTTCCAGGAGTGGGGCATTCGCGATCTGACCGACATGCTTCATCGGGATCGCAACCATCCGAGCGTCGTCCTGTGGAGCTTGGGGAATGAGATCGGCGAGCAGACGGCGGCCAACGGAGCGGACGTCCTGCGTCCCCTCGTCGAGACCGTTCACAGGGAAGACCCGACGCGCCCGGTGACTGCGGCATGCGACAGTGTCTATACGGACCGCGGCGGCGCCACCCTCGGCTTCCTGAACCTGCTCGATATCGTCGGCTACAATTATGTGGACCGCTGGGGCACGCGCCGGGAGACGTACTACGCCGACGATCGCCGCCAGTTTCCGGAACGCAAATTCATCGGAACGGAGGACTCGAATATCCGGCAGGTTCGTGGCGAATACAATTTCGTGCCGACGGGGAGTGACGGCCTGGTGCGGGGGGGCTACACCGCGTCGATGATCGACACCGAGCAGCTCTGGAAGTTCGTGCGCACGCACGACTATGTGATCGGCGATTTCATCTGGACGGGCATCGATTACCTGGGCGAGGCCCAGTGGCCGAATAAGCTCAACACGAGCGGGGCGCTCGACACATGTGCATTCCCGAAAGACACCTACTACTTCTGGCAGAGCCAGTGGACGGCGGCGCCCATGGTCTATGTGTTCCCGCACTGGAACTGGGCCGGGCGCGAGGGGCAGGTCATTCCGGTCCTCTGCTATAGCAACTGCAGCAGCGTCGAGCTTTTTCTCAATGGGAAGAGTTTCGGAGCGAAGTCGCTGGCGTTTCCACGCTCGGGAACGTCGGGGGGGTGGAATACCTACGCACAGCCGCCTGTTCGGCCATCGACTGCGGATCTGCACCTGTCCTGGGACGTGCCCTATGAGCCCGGTATCCTGAAAGCCGTAGGATACCGCAACGGCAAACCCGTCTGCGAGGGGACGATCGCCACGGCGGGGCCGGCCGCGGCGCTCGCCCTGGCCGTTGACGGCGACACCCTCACCGCCGATCCCGACACCGTGGCGGAAGTGACCGTGAAGGTCGTTGATGCTCAGGGGACTGTGGTCCCGGAGGCGGCTAACCGGGTTTCCTTCGTCGTCAGCGGCCCCGCCAGATTGATCGGCGTCGACAATGGCGCCCCCGCCAATCACGATTCGTATCAAGCATCCTCGCGTCCGGCTTTCCATGGTCTGGCGCTGGCAGTCGTGCGCCTGACCGGCACGGCGGGCACAGTATCTGTCACCGCGACGTCCCCCGGTCTGGCTCCGGCGACAGTCACAATCAAGGTGACGCCGCCAGTCAGTCTACCGCCGAAATTGGCCGTCGCGCATTAAAACGAATGTGAGACGCAAGGGGGGCAAGAAACAGGGTACTGCTCACGAAACACAATGAATCGGTTCTTCCGCACATTTGGTGAAAAGAACGCCGTCTCGCTCCGAGAACGAAGCAATGTCTGTCAACGAAAACAAACGTCGCTTAACTTTAAGCTTCCCTTGACGACGAAAAGTGTTGATTCTGCCGTTTTCACCAAAATCGCGGAAGAACCATTATTTGGCGTATAATCTTCGGCAGTAGGTGGCGTATTTTCTCTCAGGAACAAGGGCCTTGCCTTCCTGAGCGAATTGTCTGTTCTGCCCGACCCAGGGACTACACTGTCCTTGGTAAGGCTGCCTGACCAGCCTGCTCGAACGCGATTGAAGTTGGGCAATATGTGCTGCCGAGACCTTCCACATCTGCGGGAGGACTGACAGCTGCCCAGCAACGGCTGCGCCAGAAACCGGAGATTATCCGGGCCTGCTTCCAGCAGGCAGGCTACCTTTAGAACTTTACGAGAACCTCGGTAAAGCAGCAACCCTGGGTAAACACGGATGATAAAATTATCTCTCGCCATCAGGTGAAGCTCCTTGAATGCGGATTGGCATCCGCTATCCTGCGGGGCTCTCGCTCGATGAATTTACCTCCAAAAGAGTCATACCTCGGTCAATTACTATGCCGCGCAATAAGAACGAATCTCCGAATATGAAACGTCCGCGAAGGGTGACTATGGAAGACATCGCCAAAGTCGCGGGCGTCAACAAGATGACGGTGTCGGACGCGTTGAACGGCACACGGAGCGTCGCACCGACAACTCGTGAAAAAATTCAGCACATTGCGAAAGAGTTGAATTACATCCCAAACTTTGCGGCGAGAGCTCTTTCCAAGGGGCGGACGGGAATCATCGCCATCATCAGCGGTCCCATGAATGAGCCCTACTATGCGACCATGGTTCATCTGCTGGAAAGGCACATCAACGCCGATGGATTTCATTTGATGTTGATGCGCACGCCTAGCGAAGTCCATGATTTGGTTTGCGCCACGGGGGACGTTGCGGTCGACGGCGCGATTGCCGTTGATATGTCGGGCCTCGTGGACGAGTTTCGGTCACATCCCACCATTCCCTGCGTTGCAATCGGCACGTTCAAGCGTTCGTTCGTGGACTATGTTATCGTTGACCTGACGACCGGCGTGACGGAGGCCCTCCATCTCATGCTGGCCGCCGGGCGCCGGCGGATCGCCTACCTCGTCTCTTCCGGCCATTTGGCGGACGAGACGGAAGTCCGGGCGGGCGCCTATCTGTCCACGATGAGGAAGGCCAATCAGGCCCCTGAAATCATCAATGTCAATACCGATGATCTTGAGTCAACCGAAGAGAAATTTAAAGCCTACCTGGTTCAGAAGGGGTGTCCCGACGGATTGCTCTGTCAAAACGATCAGACGGCGATGTGCGCCTTTCGAGCGCTCAAGGATCTAGGTTACAGCGTGCCGGAGGATTTGCTCTTGGTGGGGTGCGACGGGCAGTTGCACATGAGGTATTTCGACCCGCCGTTGAGTACAATTGTGCAGCCGATGGAAGAGATGTGCGCCCAGGCGTGGCAGTTTCTGCGACAGCGAATGGCTCATCCCGGTTCGCCGCATCAGGGAGCGTCTTTCCAGGGGGCATTGGTGGTCAGGCAGTCGCTGCTCGCCTGATTCTCCGAAAAATGATGCGCCGAAAAAGCCCGGCGCAATGTTGACAAAGAGAAAGGTGAGGGGTACACTGCAAATGCCCATACCGGTATGGTGAACGGTCGCCCCCGCTGCATACGCTGCATGTCAGGACCCGGAGGCGCCAGTCAAAAACCAACCTTTGTGACGCTTCTAGACCCGACCGTGCCCTAAGTGACACACCAAATCGCATTCGAAGCGCGGCTTGCACTGGCTTGCGCTTTCGGACGGCGGCGCGGGCCTCAGTCGCCAATGGGTGGCCGACCACGCGATCCATGCCGTCAAAGGAAAGTCCGTTTCCGGCGCCTTCATCCTGCGCGCCTTCAGTGCGTCCGGTGTGACTGCCGCCGCACTGAAGTAAACGATGTCATGCAGAGACCCCCGTCTTACAGGACGCACAGGGGCCGTCTAGGGACTTTTCTGTAACATCCACCCCCGAGTGATCGGCGTGAAGTGTCACCAGTCCTGCACTTTCGCAGTCTCCACTTTGAAAAGGTTGTTCCTCGTGAAATCTATGCAAGAATTAGAAACCCCAGAGAAAATTCCAGCAGTGCCTGCTGCTGAGAAAAAACTGACGCGGCGGGCTTTTGTTAAGGGCGCGCTGGTCGTTGCGAGCGGAGCCGGGCTGGGATTGACGCCGTTTCGGCTGCCCGGTGCAGAAGCACAGGCAGACATTACCGGCAGCACGGAAAAGCCGACGCTGTACATGATTGCCACGGCGCACAACGACACGCAGTGGAACTGGACGGTTCAGCATACCATCGCCCACTGCATTCCAGACACGATGCGGCCTAACTGGCGATTATTCGAGAAGTATCCAGCCTACACCTTTAATTATGAAGGCGTGATCCACTACATGTGGTTCAAAGAATATCACCCCGAAGACTGGGCCGAGCTTCAAAGTTGGGTCAAAAAAGGACGCTGGAAACTGTCCGGGTCGTGGATCAACGCTGTGGATGTCATTGTTCCAAGCCCCGAGTCCTTGTTCCGGCAGGCACTCTACGGCCAGCAGTTCTTTCGGCGAGAGTTCGGCCGCGTCAGCCGCGACATCTACCTGCCGGATTGTTTCGGTTTTCCCTATTCGCTGCCTTCCATAGGACGCCATTCGGGACTGCAATCATTTTCCACCCAAAAGTTCGCCCTCTGGGGCGGTTGGTTCCCCGCCCCGTTCTCCGTGGGACGCTGGGAGGGACCGGACGGGGCCGAACTTGTGACTGCCCTGCGCCCCGGCGGCTACGGCGCCCGACTCCGCTCGGACGTCGCCCTGGACCCTGCCTGGAATGGCGACATGGCGGATGCGGGCGGCAAAAAAGTCAACATGCGCTACTTCGGCACCGGCGACCAGGGGGGGACGCCGGGCGAGGAGTCGGTTTCTTGGCTGCAGAAGTCGGTGGATGATGCCACCGCCCCGGTGCGCGTCGTCAGCACCAGTGCGGACCAACTCGCGAAGGACCTGACGCCCGCCCAGGCCGCCGCCCTGCCCCGCTACAAGGGCGAGTTGACCATGACGCGGCACGGGGTAGGCGGCTACACTTCGCAGGCCGCCCACAAAAAGTGGAACCGAATGAATGAGCAGATGGCCGATGCCGCTGAGCGCGCCTCGCTTGCGGCGGCCTGGCTCGGCGGGCCGGCTTACCCGCAGGAAACACTGAACACGGTTTGGATCCGAACGCTCTGGCATCAGTTCCACGATGAACTGCCGGGGACATGTGTCCCGCAGGCTTACACGTTTGTCTGGAACGACGACCTGCTGAGCCTCAATCAACTGTCCCAGATCGTGACGACGGGAGTGGGAGCCGTCGCGCAGCATTTGGAGACACAGGTCGAGGGCGTTCCGCTGGTTATCTACAACCCGCTTGACCAGCCGCGCACGGATGCCGTCGAGGCGACCGTGACACTGGCTGGGGCGGCTCCCAATATCCGCGTTTTTGATACGGCTACGAAGGACGAGGTCCCGAGCCAAATTCTATCTCGTGATGGTTTGAGCGTCAAAATCGTCTTCATTGCTCATGCGCCGGCGGTCGGCTGCCGCGTTTACGAGGTGCGTCCTTCGCCGGTCCCTTGTCGCCTGAAGACCGGCCTCAGCGCGGCCGCGCAGACGCTGGAAAGCCGCCGCTACAAAGTCGCTGTCAATCCCACAGGCGATATCAGCAGCGTGTACGACAAGGAGGCGAAGACGGAGCTTCTCAGCGGCCCCAGCCGACTCGAGCAGTTCCACGACCGCTCACGGGACTGGCCCGCCTGGGAGATCTTGTGGGAGACCGTGCATAACCCGCCGCTCGGCGTTGTCGAAGGGGACCCGAATATCCGCATCACGGAGCATGGTCCCGCCCGGGTCGCGCTGGAAGTGACGCGCACTTCCGGCGAGACAACCTGGATCCAGCACATCCGCCTGACACCGGAGGGCGACTGGGTGGAAGTGAAAAACGATGTTGACTGGCAGACGCCGGGCACACTGGTCAAAGCGACATTCCCGATGACGGCCAAAAACCCCACGGCGACTTATGATCTGGGCCTGGGCACCATCGAGCGGCCCAATGCCGAGCCGCACCGATACGAGGTCAATGCCCAGCAGTGGGCGGACCTGACCGACACCGGGGGCCGTCACGGGATGGCCGTACTCACCAGGTACAAGTACGGATGGGATAAGCCGACGGACAACATCCTGCGCCTCTCGCTGATTCGGACTCCTGACGGGAGTGGCAGCGGCTACCCGTGGCAGAACACCAATGACATCGGACGACACCACTTCGAGTACGCCCTCGCTGGTCATGCCGGGGACTGGCGGAAGGGAAAGGTCGTCCAGTCTGCGGCCCGCTTCAATCAGCCTCTGCAGTGTTTCCAAACAGTGAAACACAATGGGGCCGGGGGGCATGAGTTTTCGCTGCTGCGTGTCAGCACGGATCAGATTGCGGTGCGTGCGCTGAAAAAAGCCGAAGATAGCACGGAATGGGTCGTTCGCCTGCAGGAATTGCACGGGCAGGATATACGAGGCGCATCGGTCGCATTCGCGGCCCCCATCGTCAGCGTCCGTGAGATCAACGCCGCCGAGGAAGCGGTCGGACCTTTCTCGGCTCATCACGGGGAGCTGGTCGTGGATCTGACGGCTTACCAGCCGCGCTCCTTCGCGGTCACATTGGCTGCCGCCCCGCACAAGATCGCACCCCCTGTCAGCACACCAGTGGCGCTGCCCTTCAATCTGGCAGGCGTCTCGTCCCACGCCGATCTTGCCGGCGGCGCGTTCGACAGCGCGGGGGGAAGCTACCCCGCGGAACTGTGGCCGGAGACAGTGTCGTCCGACGGCAAAGACTTCAAATTGGGCGGCGTTGCGCCGGGCGCCAAAAATATGGTCGAATGCTCGGGTCAGACAATCGCGCTGCCGGACGGAGATGGCAAACGGTTGTATCTGTTGGCGGCATCGGCCCACGGCGACCAGGACGGCGTCTTCACGGTCGAGGCCGGGGCGGGCACAGCGTACAAAACAGCCCTCCAAGTGCAGGACTGGCAGGCGCTCGTCGGCCAGTGGTACAGCCGTGTGATCTCCAATGATCCTGCCGATACGGCCCAGTTTGGACCAGGCACCGGTTACCCGAACCCGAACTGGAGCGGGGATCTGGTGTTGGCGAACATGGCAGTGAAAAACATCAGGGGTGGCCGGGTCCACAATATTGAAAAGATGACCCCTGGCTTCATCAAGCGCGACCCGGTGGCCTGGATCGGCACCCACCGGCATACGCCGGAAGGGGATCTGCCCTACTGCTTCTGCTACCTGTTCCAGTACACGGTTGACCTTCCCGCCGGAGCAATGAGCGTGACGCTGCCGAGCAATCCGAACATCCGCGTCATGGCAATGACTGTTGTCCGAGACGGTGTGGATGCTATCCGGCCCGCCGGTGTCCTCTACGAACCCGACGCATTTCCTCCCATCGTGCCGCGCACCCCTGCGCCTACCGTCGCACATCTCGCCCCCGGCACGGTGGTCTTCCAGGTGCCTGGCATACAGACGTTTGACGGCACGCAGCCTGGCCTCGTCAAGAACAATCTCGCCGGCATCCCCTCCCAAGGGGACAGCCCGTGGACGATCAACCAATTCGTGTATTTGGACAAGCAGCCGGAAGAACTGACGGCCATCAGCGGCTTGGGGGATGGGGCGGATGAGGCGGGTCAGGAGCGGTTCCTGATCAAATACAAAGACGGCATCAGTTTCTGGGGGAGCCACGTTGATGTCGCGAGCGGCATACCGTTTGATCTGAACACGTGGCAGATGATTACGCTGGCGTTCGACGGCAGAACGCTGACGCTCTACAAAAACGGCGAGGTCATCAAGACTGCCTCCATCTCGCTCGACGACGCCGACGGCCAAGTCCGAATCGGCATGCCCGGTCCCTGGAATTCCAATCGCTTCATGGGCAAGATCTCCGGCTTTGCGATCTGGAACTCCGCCCTCTCCGCCGCCGCGGTCAAAGCCCTCTTGGCTGAGACGCCGAAGTGAGTCGGGCGCGATCCAGGCTTCGGCCTTTCAGATACTTTCGCCACCAAGGGAGGCGACAAGAACGGTGACACGGTTCAACGTCCCGGCCGGAAAACGTTGCCCGATGCCGGCGATGTCGCTGCTCGTCAGTCTGCCCGGCGTGGCCCAAGCGCGCACGCCGTCGCACGCGGAAAGGCAACCCATGGACTACGTCAATCCGCTCCTGGGCACAGCCACGTTGTGGGACAAGGCGGACTTAGGCTACACGCCGACGCGCCGGGCCTGGGGCGCGGAGGTCTTCCCCGGCTCGTCGCTCCCCAACGCGATGGTACAACTCACCCCGGTGACGAAGTTTCACAGCGGCTCCGGCTATCAGTATGAAGATAAGGTCATCCAGGGCTTCGCCCACACCAGCAAGGGACACTGGAACCTGTGCAACATCCCCCTGATGCCGGCGACCGGGACCATCACGCCGGACGACTTCAGCTCTGCCTTCAGTCACAAAAACGAGACCGCCCATCCGGGCTATTACCAGGTCTACCTGGAGCGGTACGGCACCAACGCCGAACTCACCTCCACCTTACGCTGCGGGTTCCATAAATACACGTTCAAGACCGGGCAGGACGAGAAGCTGATCGCCGACCTTGCCACGTCCAACGAAAGGGTGAGGCGCTGGGACATCCACCAGGACGGCGCGAATGTCTTCAGCGGCTTCCAGCAAACCGGCGAGACCATGTACTTCTATGCCGTCTCCAACCAGCAAATCCAGGGCATAGAGAGGCTGAAGAGGGGCACCAAAGAAATCTCCGTCGTCAGTTTTGCGGCCTCTCCGAAGCCCCTGGAGTTGCAGATCGGCTTCTCGTTCGTCAGCGTCGCCAATGCAAAAGACAACCTGACGAAAGAGATGCTGGGGAAGAGCTTCTCCCAGGTGCGGAACGAGGCGGCGCAGACCTGGCAAGCGTTGTTGTCGAAGATCAAGGTCTCGGGCGGCACGGACCGCCAGCGGGGGATCTTCTATTCCTGCCTGTACCGTTCGTTCCTCTGGCCCGCCCTGCGGAGCGACCAGAACGGCGACTTCGTGGATGACAGCGGGAAAGTCGTCAACAAGGGGTTCCGCTATTACACGCTCCCTTCCCTGTGGGACGACTACCGCAACAAACTGGTCTTGCTGGGGATGCTGTCGCCATCCGTCAGCGTGGACGTGATCAAGTCCCTGATTGACAGGGGCGACATCAGCGGCTTCATCCCCACCTTTTTTCCACGGCGACCACGCCGCGCCCTACATCGCCGGGACGTATCTCAGAGGGATCCGGGGCTACGACGTCAACAGCGCTTACCGCCTGCTCCTCCGGAACGCGACCGTCGAGGGCGGGACCCGGCCCTACATCACCGAATACGCGCAGAAGGGCTACATCTCCGAACCCGATCTGGCGCATCCTGTCCTGGAAACGAAGGCCAAGGCCGCGGTGACGAAGACGCTCGAATACGCTTACGACGATTACGCCGTCGCCCGGCTGGCCAAGGCGCTGGGCGACACGGACAGCTACGCAATGCTGATGAAGAGGACGAGCAACTACAAAAACGTGTTCGATCCCTCCACCGAGTTCATGCGGGGGCGCCTGGCGGACGGGTCGTGGGTCAAGAACTTCGACCCCGAGCAGCCTTTCTACGAATACATGTACCGCGAGGCCAACGCCTGGCAGTCTTCGTTCTTCGCCCCGCACGACGTCCTGGGCTTGATCGGCCTGTACAAGAGCCGGGACGATTTCGAGAACAAACTGGACCAGTTCTTCACGATCCCCTGGAACGGCGTCGAGGCCGACAACCTGACGGGCTTCATCGGCCAATACTGTCAGGGGAATCAGCCCGACCACAGCGTCCCCTTCATGTACTACTTCGTCGGCAAGCAGGAAAAGTCCCAGGCTCTGCTGGACACCATCATGGACCGCTTTTATGACATGGGCAAAGACAAGCTGGCCTACGCCGGCATGGACGATGCGGGCGAGATGTCCTCCTGGTATGTGTTCAATGCCATCGGCCTCTATCCGTTCTCCCCGGCGGACGAGGATTACATCCTCTCCGTGCCGCTTTTCGACAGAGTGCAGCTCTCTCTCGGCGACAAGGTCACTTGCACGATTGTCAGGAAGCATCCCGGCGATAAAATCACGCAGATCACCTATGACCACCGAAAAGTGGACGGTTATTTCATCTCGCATCACGAACTGCTGTGGGGGAAGGAACTGGACATTACCGCCCGGTAGCGTGGTCAACGGCAGCCCGATCCCGGCGGCATCTCGGCGACGCCGCCAGCACGGCTGAAGTACGGACACCGCGGACGGGCAGGGGTCTGGGGCGGACACGGCGAACAAATCCTGCAATTCTGTCATCGAGGGCACTCCAATGACGACACTGACCAATGAACAGATGCGCCATTACGAAGAACAGGGCTATGTCCTGGTCTCCGGCCTGGTTCCCGAACCGCTCGCGCAGGAGGCCGCCGCCGCTCTGTGGCGGCTGCTGGACGCCGACCCGGCCCGGCCCGACACCTGGGCCGCCATCTCCGGGGCGCACCAGACCTACCCCGACCCGGCGCTGCTGGCCTGCTACACGCCCGCCCTGCTCGCCGCCGCCGCCGAAATCGCCGACGACCCCGTCGAAACGATCACGGTTCCTGACAGAGCCTACACGATCAACGTCTTCCCCCGGCCCGGCGCCGTCTGGGAGTGGCCGCACCCGCACATCGACCACGCGATCCGCGCAGACGGCTATCACGTCTTCCCACGGGCCTTCCGGGTCGCCGGGATGACGTTCCTCAACGACGTCCCGCCGCACGGCGCGGGGACGGTCCTCTGGCCCGGCTCCCACCGGAAGTTGGCGGACTTGGCCCGCAGCGACCCGGAGCGTTACGAGATGATGTGGGCGCTCAACAAGGACCTGGGCCGCGTGGACCTGGGCGAGCCGGTGGAGCTCACGCCCCGCTGCGGCGACGTGCTGCTCTACCACTACCTCTGCGCCCACGCCGGCAGCAGCAACACCAGTTCCCAGCCCCGCCTGGCCCTCAACATCAAGTGGTGATCATGACGGCACAGCAGATTGTTGATCGCATCAAAGATCAGTTCGGCGCGGACTGGCAGGAGGCGTCCCGCGACGGCTTCAGCGCCGGTCTGCCGGAGACGCCCGTCACCGGCATCGTCACGTCCTACACTCCCTCGCTGGAAGTGCTGAGGCGAGCCGTGGTCGCCGGAAAGAACATGGTCATCACCCAGCAGCCGGGGTTCTATCAGGAGGACCGGGACTGTCTCAAGAACGACCCGGCCTATCTCGTCAAGCGGGACTTTATTGACAAAAACGCCCTGGTCCTCTGGCGGTTCCGCGACAACTGGAACGCCAGGAAAGGGAACGGCCAGGCGCGTGGGCTGGCCCACGCGCTCGGCTGGGACGCCTCCGCCGGGCGCGACCCCGGCGCGGACAGGGAGCATCGCTGTTTCCGCCTCCCGGAACGGTCTCTCGGCGAGTGGGTCACCGAAATCAAGGACAGGCTGGGCGTTCGGGCGCTTCGGGTGATCGGCGACCCGCAGACAAAAATCAGCAAGGCGTCTTTGTCGCACGGGATGTTCCAGTTCTCCGAACTGCGGGAAATCCTGAAAGACCCGGACGTCACCTTGATCGTGATCGCGGAGGCCATCGAGTGGGAAAGCTGCGAGTATTTCCGCGACTTGCTGACGTGGCGCGGGGCAGACAAAGCCATGATCCTTCTAGGACGGGAAGCTTCGGAAGACCCCGGCTACCGCGAGGCCGCGTCTTGGCTGCGGACCTTCCTACCCGAAGTCGCCATCGAGTGGATCCCCGCCGGAGAACCCTTTTGGATACCCTGACCATGACCACTTCAGAACGCGGACGTTCAGAGCGCGGCCGGATCGCCGCCGGGGAAATAATCGCGCGGATCCAGAACGCGGTCGGCGTCCCCTGGCGGGAGCCGACCGTGGATACGATCAAAGGTGGCAGCGCCGACACCGTCGTCACGGGGATCGCGACGACGTTCCTGGCAACGCTGGACGTCCTCCAGAAGACTGCCCAAGCGGGCGGGAACTTCGTCGTCACGCACGAGCCGACGTTTTGGAACAATTTGGACCGGGACGACGGGCTGACGGAGGATGCTTTGTATCGCCATAAACGCGACTTCATCCGTGATCACGCTCTGGTCGTCTGGAGGTTTCACGACCACTGGCACGCCCGCCGGCCGGACGGCATCTGGGAGGGATTCCACCGGGAGCTTGGCTGGGATCAATACCCGTTTGACGAGTCTCGCGGCGTGTTTGAACTCCCCCGGACCGTGACGCTGGAAGCCTTCGCGCGGGGCGTCAAAGACCGGCTGCAAAGCGACAGCGTCCGCGTCGTCGGGAACCCCCGGCTGCCAGTAAACACGGTCCGCCGAGGCTCCAACAAGCTGTCCGGGAGCGTCGCCCTTCTTCCTAGCGCGGACGCCTTCGTCATCATGGAGGCCGACCGCGAGAACGATCTGGTAGAGTGGTGCCGGGATGCGGCGCTTTCGGGCCAGGAAAAAGGGTTCGTTTTTATTTCCCACAACCGGGCCGAAGAGTCGGGGATGGAGAACTGTGCAAAATGGCTCCGCACATTCATTCCCGAAGTGCCTGTGGAGTTTATCCCGTCCGGCGACCCGTTCTGGCGAACGACCTGATGCGTCTTGAAGCCAGGCAGATTAGGCCGGCGATTTTAACCGCCGGCTGAAGTTTAGAGACACAAAGGAACACGATGACAAGATTGCATGACGTCTGGAAGTTCTCCCTGATGGGGATGATGAGCCTGTCCTTGGCCGGGATCGGCACGACGCCGTCGGTCGCCGCCAGGAACGCGCAGCCCGCAGTCTTCGCGGCCCCCGCGCCGGGAATGGTGGACGTCACCCACGGCCTCGGCATCCCGTTCGGCGGCATCGGCACCGGCTTCTCGGTGTTCGGCAAGTACGGGTTCGTGGACGTCTATTTCGACGGCCGCCATCTGAACGGCAGCGACTGGAGGATTGACCGGCCGCCGACGGACAAGCCGGCGTTCGCCTTGCAGCTCACCGAAGGCGGCAAAAGCACCGTCCTCCAGGAGACGCCGGTGGACTGGCTGGCGGACGCACAGCCGGTGGATAAGGTGCAGGCCTACGCCGATCTGCCCAAAGGGCATTTCGTCTTCAAGAAGGCAGGCTCGCGGCTCGGCCTCGTGATGACCGGGTTTTCGCCCATGGTCCCCCACGATCTGACCAGCTCCACCATCCCGGTGCAAGTCTTCGACGTCACCCTGGAAAACAAGGCGGACACGACGCGCTCCTTCGTGCTGGCGCTCCTGCACCGCGACGCATTGACGGTGCGGGACGGCAAGGCCGTACTCGTCACTCCCAATGGGGAGACGGCGTTCGGCTGTGACGGCGGCGCCGCCGACACCCACGGCGTAGGCGCGTCCCTGAAACTCGCGCCGGGAAAACGCCGCACGGTCCGCTTTTACATCGCCTGGGATTATCCCTCCGTCCGGCCCACTTCCTCGGCGATCCACCAGGCCTACCGGCGGTTTTACACCAAGCGGTTCCAGAACGCGGAGCAGGTGATAGGTCTCGCGACGAAGTCCGCCAATCAGTGGTCCGCCGCCATTGACCGCTGGCACGCCGCGTATGACGTTCCGCCCGCCTTCAAGCGGCTCTGGTTCTCGGCGCTCTGCTCCGTCAGCACCTCGACGATCCTCACCGATGATCCCTTCTTCTTTGAACAGGAAGTTCCCCACGGCTGGGACAACACCATGGACGTCAGCGTCTATCATAACTGGCTGTACATGGTCAACTGGCCCGAGATCGAGCGGATGGACATGGACCAGTATTACGAGAGCATCCCGAAGACCGGCGACAATGCCGGCTTCGTGTGGCACTCGTTGTGGGACGACAGCTCGAGCTACGCCGAGGAGCCGACCTTCATCGGGCGCGTCTACCGCGACTCCCTCTGGTTCAACGACCCGGCCTGGACGGCCAAAGGCTTCTCGCTGGCGACCCTGGCCGCGAATCACACCTACAACGCGGACAACTACCGTTCCCTGCTGCACAACCGCGTCGGCAACCAGTCGTATGACATCTGGAAGATGCCCGGCGTCAACTCCTACGTCAGCCTGACGTGGGTCTACGGGCTGTACAGCCTCAGTCAGATGTCCCGGACCCTGCACCAGCCCAGCGTCGTTGCCGGGATGCCGGCGGCGGACCTGCTTTCGAAAGCGCGCGGCAGCCTCAACGATCTGCTCTGGAACAAGGACGGGCATTACTGGAACACGTTCTATGTCCCGACCGACCGGCCCGAAGATGCCGACGCCCTGCGGCGCACGGACGGGCAGGACACCTTCTCCGACCAATTGTTCGGCAAATGGCTCACCCTGATCGACCCGCAGGCTGAGAGCGTCCTGCCCGCGGACCAGGTCCATGACGCGCTGCTGACGGTCTACACGAACAACCTCGTGGACGATCCGGCCCAGTCGTTCCGGGGCTGGGCCAACGGGATGCGGCCCGGCCACCAGCCGGAGATGCAGGCCGGCTACCACTCCCGCACCTGCTGGTTCGGCCCGCAGGAAGACCTGGCGTCCCTGCTGGCGGACGCCGGCGATGAGACCAAGTCGCTGGACGTCTTCAACTCCCTGGAGTCGAGTCTGCACAACAACGACCTGTTCGTGGGCGAGTGGAACAAGTCCGTCGGCCCCGACGGCCTGAGCCGCACCCTGCCCGAAGAGCCGGCCAAGGACACCCCGCGCTTCCCGCCCTACCCGCGATACAAATCGGGCTGGGAGTATCTCGTGTGCATTCTGGGCCTCAAGATGGACGCGCAGAACTTCTACCTGAAGCCCTTCAAGACCATCGGCTTCGCGCTCCATGACGTGGAACTGGCGGGGACGCGCTTCAACGTCACCGTCCGCCCCGGCTGGACCAAAGTGCGGGTGAACGGCAAGCGGCAGACCGGCCCGATCGCGGTCCCCCGGACCCTGAGCACGGTGAAGATTGAGTTGACGAAATGATCCATTAGCGCATCATCCGCAGAGTCTCGCTTCTGCTTGCGGTCGTTCGTGTAGGCATTGGTGAAAGGGGCGCCAGCAGGGGAACAGCCGCTCTCCCAAAGGCCTGGAATTCGTTCCGGCGGCGCCAGTGCATAAATCAATGCCTCACAGTAAGCCTCGTGGTAAACAACTTTGAAAAATGGTAAACAACTATGGAAATCGTCAATAGCCCGGCCAGCGACCCCGCGCCGGGCCCGCACCCCGCTGGACGGAACGAGCATCAGACCGAACGGATGACGGGCCGCCTCTTCTTCTGGGCCCTGACCTCCGCCCTGGCTGGCTTCCTGTTTGGCTTCGACACCGTGGTCATCTCGGGCGCCGAGCGGACGATCCAGGCCCTGTGGAGGCTGTCCCCCACCGTCCATGGGTTCGCCATGGCCTCGGCCCTGTACGGCACCGTGCTGGGGGCGCTGATCGGCGGCTGGCCGAGCGACCGCTTCGGGCGGAAGCCGACGCTGCTGTGCATTGGTGCCCTGTACTTGGTTTCCGCCGTCTGGTCGGCCCTCGCGCCGGACGTGACGTCGTTCGTCATCGCGCGGCTCCTGGGTGGGCTGGGCATCGGCATCTCCACCGTGGTCGCGCCGCCGTACATTGCCGAGATCTCGCCGCCCAAGTTCCGGGGGCGGTTGACCGGCATGTTCCAGTTCAACATCGTGTTCGGAATCATCGTCGCGTACGCCTCCAACGCGCTGCTGGCCGGGACCGGCGAGTCAGCCTGGCGCTGGATGCTCGGCGTGGCGGCATTCCCCTCCCTGCTGTACACCGTCTTCTGCCTCGGCCTGCCCGAAAGCCCACGCTGGCTCCTGACGCGCAAGGGAGACCGGGCGGCGGGCTTGGCCGTCCTGCGAAAGATCCAGCCCGCGGCGACCGACGCGGAGATCGCCCAAGAGGCGGACCGCATCACGGCGGCCTCGCCCATGTCAGTGCCTTCGACAGGGCAGCCTTCCGGCGGTTTCTGGAGCGAGCGCCTGCGCCGCCCCATCCTGCTCGCCTTCCTGATCGCGTTCTTCAATCAGATGTCGGGGATCAACGCGATCCTGTACTTCGCGCCCCGCATCTTCGAGCTGACCGGCCTGGGCGAAAAGGCCGCGCTGCTCCAGTCCGTCGGCATCGGCGTCACAAACCTGGTCTTCACGTTCGTGGGTTTGTGGCTCATTGACCGCCTGGGCCGGCGGACATTGCTGTTCATCGGCTCGTTCGGCTACATCCTCTCACTAGGCGCGGTCGCGGGGGCGTTCTTCACGCACCACGTGGCAATCGTCCCTGTCTGCGTCTTCGCGTTCATCGCCGCGCACGCGGTTGGCCAGGGCGCGGTGATCTGGGTGTACATTTCGGAGATCTTCCCGAACCGGTACCGTGCGCAGGGCCAGACGCTGGGCAGCTCGACGCACTGGATCTTTGCGGCCCTGCTCACGACCTTCTTCCCGAGGATGGTCACGGCGTTCCCGCCAGGCGACGTGTTCCTGTTCTTCTGCGGCATGATGGTGCTCCAGCTCCTCTGGGTCAAGACGATGGTGGTCGAGACCAAGGGCGTCCCGCTGGAGCAGGTGCAGGAGCGGCTGGGCATTGCCTCGGCTTGAGCCTGTGGAACATTGCCGATCTCATTGGGCTCCCGGCCGAGACCGTTTTATTCGGCCTTGCCGATCTTGAACATCTTGGTGTCCAGCCAGGGCACAAACACGGTGTTCGGCGGGGTGCGTAGGCCGGGGAGCAGTTCCCAAAACGCGGCCTCTGCCTGCCGCTCTTCGGCGACGACCTTCTCGATGTGCCGCCTGACCGCCCGCTCCGCAGACAACAGGACCTCCGCAGACAACAGGACCTCCGCAGACAACAGGACCTCCGCAGACAACAGGACCTCCGCAGATGATTTGGTGGGGCCGGCGGTTACTGCCTGGTGTCCACCAAGTTGCTCTTCTTCAGTCGGCTCTTTATCATGCGGCGCCTTCTGGCCCTGACGGTGAGGCTGAGGCAGAGTCTCAGGCCGCAGCAAAGTCTCAGGCCGCAGCAAAGTCTCAGGCCGGCTCAGAGTGTTTCGGCTCAGACTGCTGAAGCCGCTCCTTGCTCTCCCGCGCAAAGTCGTGCAGGTGCTTCAGGCGCTTTGCTTCCGACAGGTCCTGCCCTGACAACTTCTTTTCTGACGAGCGACCATCTCCCATGGCCGCCGGCTTGCCTATGACGCCCCCCGCCCCCCGCTGCCAGACCTGAACGCGCACTTCCCCGCCGAGCCGGATGCCGCACATCAGCTCCATCCGGCCCTGATCGATCTTGACCTGACTAAGCGGGTCCTGCCGCAAGAGGTCGGCGAGTTTGAAGCCGTTATCCTGATCGGTGCCGATCATCCCCTCGGGGAACAAGAGGTTGGTGAGTCCGGGCGGGAGTTAAATCCCTTCAGCCGTGCGGTCGCCTCCCCCGGCCGTGCGGCCGTCGCTGTCAGCCGTCGGCACGTCCCCCTCCAGTATCACCGCGCCCCCTTTCGCTGTCGGGGTATCACATACCGGGGCGTCATTGCTTGGAGCGTCATTGCCCGTCCCAGGCGGTGCGCCCGGATCAGCAAGCCATTCGGCCTCGTTCTTCATAAAATTTGGAGCTTTCCTGCCGTCTTTTCCGGCTTATTCCGGTCGTCCTTGTTTTCACAGTTTGTTTTGCCTGCGTGTCCCCCGGACAGGCCTCGCCGGATGAGTGGGGTATGAACACGCGCCGCAAACGAGGCTTGGCCGAAGGGCCATTTCCCACCCCAAAGGCATTTCTCCCTTCAGGCTCTCAGTCTTCGAAGGCTCAGTCCGCAGAGAATCAACCTTCAGACCAATCAGTTCCGGTGCCAAAGATGGCGGGGGGGGGCACCCCCGGTCAACCCTTCCTGGCTGGCATTCTGGACCAAAGTGCGTCGCATGGCCCAGGATCTGGACACCCTGGAAGCGGACAGCCTAGAAGCGGGCACGCTGAAGGCGGAGGCACTGCTACCGGAAGACCCCTTCATGATGGGGGACAGCCTCAAGGCCGTTAAGAAACCTCAATAGCCTTGAGAAGCCTCACGACCGTTGACCTGAACACTGTTCTTGTTGGACCCATGAGGCTTTCGCCGATGGAGCTTATGAGGCTTTCGCCGGTGGAGCTTCGGTTTATAGGGCGACGTTTATCCGGCGACCAAGTCCACAAGCATAGAGGCCCCAAACATAGAGGCCCCCAAACATAGAGGCCCCCAAATATAGAGGCATCCAAACATAGAGGCATCCCAAGCTTTCGAGAGGGTGAGCATCCCGGCCTTCAGGATGGTTGGAAACGGCGTTCCGGCCTTCAGGCCTCGGTGTCTTGCTCGGCCTCGGTGTTTCGCTCGGAATCGGAAGAGCCTCCCGCACGGCGCAGGCTCTCTGCGCGGGCAGATCGCTCGCGGCCGCGCAAGACCTCGCGGATGTCGTCCTCACCGAAGTCGAAGCGCCAGCCGCTTGCGTCGGCCAGGTAGCTGAAGCGGTGGTGCCGCTCATCGTCACGGAATAGTACAACGCCGGTATTCGGCACCTCCACCGCGATAACGTAGCCCTGCGGCGTCTCGACTTCCATGCTCTGGTGGCCGCCGGCCAGCGACACGTCATAGAAGGTGCCGGCCCGCCGCCGCCGCTCGCTTTCCAGGAGCGTGCGTACGAGCGCGCTTGCCCCCTCGGGCTGCGAGAGCGCCCAGTGCCACAGATCGTCCGGCATGGACACGGGGTGCTGCCCCAGAGGGACCGGATGAGAGGGTCGCCCCCGCCGCTTTGCTTTTTCTGGCTGCTCGGCCTCAGTCGTCTTCTCACCAGGCTTACCAGGCGCGTCAGTGTCTGACATTCGTTACCTCCCGCCGCTTCGTCCGCGTTTGGTACTTACGGTCACGCTCGTACTTACGATCAAATTTGCTCAACTCTACTGTTTCCGACCGGCTCGCTCTGTCCGCCGCCATCCATGGTTTCAGCAAACGCTTTTTCATTTTGCCTGCTCTATTTTGCCTGCTTACTCCAGCTTCCTTAGTCTAGCTTGTCTGGCAGCAACCAGTTAAAATCCCCAGGACCCTTAGACAGACTATTCTAGCATATAAAGATATAATTAATAGTTTTTATAGTATAATTTAATCGTCCGCGAGAACATGACATCCGTGCTGCCGAGGTGCTGCATGGAAGAGGCGGTCGGTTGGAGGTGCTGGACAGCAAGGACATGAGGATGTAGGGACTCAAGGGAGGGCGCGTCCATGGCAATCCCCTTCCACTTGCTTCCCTTCCACTTGCTTCCCTTCAGCCCGCCGGAATGTTTTCGGCATGAGAGCGTTCGGCATGAGAGCGTTCGGCATGAGAGCGTCATGTAGAAGCGGTCAGACTAGCCGCAGCCCGAGGTCAGCCGCAGTTATAGACCAGGGGATCATGGGCCAAGGGAGCATGGACCGAGGGAACCGTATTCAGGCAGGGGCGCGACCGCCGCAGCAACGCGCAGGAGAAACAGATGAAAGTCGAACCCATGAAGATCAAAGGCGCGATCCTCTACACCCGTGTGAGTACCGGCGACCAAGACAAGAACGGGACGAGCCCGGAGACTCAGCTCGCCTCTTGCCGGGACAAGGCCCTGACCCTGAGCCTGCCCATTATCGCTGAGTATCACGACGGCGGCATCAGTGGGGGCTACCTGCTGACGCGCCCCGGGATGCAGACCGCCCTCGCCGACATCCTGGCGGGGCGGGCCGACACGCTCATCTGTGCCAACATCAGCCGCTACAGCCGCGACGTGGAACACCAGCAGGCCATCAAGAAGGCCGTCCGTGCCGCCGGAGGCCGCATCGTCTTCTGCGACATGGACTTCGACGACACGCCCGAAGGGAACCTGGCCCTCGGCATCATGGGCGGCTTCGCGCAGTACGAGAGGGCCGTCATCAAGGACCGGACCATGAAGGGCAAGCGCAAGCGGGCGGAGGAGGGGCAGCAGCCCCAGCACAGCACCCCGGCCTACGGCTACCACATCGTCACCAACGCCCAGGTGGAATGCGGCCTCTACCCGCCCGAGATGCGGGGGCGTTACGTCGTCATTGAAGAGGAGGCCGCGGTCGTGCGGGAGCTGTTCGCCGCCTACGCCGCCGGGGGCGTCGGATGCGCGCCGCTCGCCCAGCGGCTGAACGCCCGGCGCGTCCCCGCCTCACGGGGCGGCCTCCGGCACCCCGTCTGCGTGTCCATCATCCTCCGGAACCCCGTCTACAAAGGACAGCCCGCCTACGGGCGCGTCGCCCGCGCCCTCGGCGAGCCGGGGCCGGACGACCGCAACCAGCTGACCGGGCGGCCCCTGCTGCGCCCCCGCGCCGTCGAAACGCCGGGCAAGCAGCCCGTCGCCCTGTCGGCTCCCCCGCTCGTTTCGGCGGAGCTGTGGGAAGCGGCGCAGGCCCGGCTCGCCGAAAACCGGGGGCGGCTCGTCGGCAGCCTCAAACAGGCACGGATGCTCACCGGCCGGGTGGAATGCCCCTGCGGCCACCGCGCCGCCATCGTCGGCGGCCGGGGCAAGAAAGCCTACCAATGCTTCGCCGAACAGCAGAGCCGGTTCTTGCGCGGGACCTCGGCTTGCAGCGCCGCCACCTATTCCCTGCCCCGGACGGAGCAGAGCGTCATCCGCTCCCTCCAGAACGCCGCCGAACATCCCGAAGCCATCGCCGCCGCCGTGCAGGCCTATCAGTAGCCGGAAGCCGGCACGCAAAACAACGCGGACGCCGCCGACCTGCGCCGGGAACTCGCCGCCATGGACGCCGCCGCCGCCCAGATCAAGCAGGAAGAGGCCGCCGCCGTGCAGGCGCAGATCTCCGGGATTTAGGCCGGAGCCAGCCCGGACGCTTACGCCGCCGTGTTCGCCGGCCTCGCCGCCCGCCGCAAAGGCCTGGAAGACCGGCGCAGGACTGTCGCGCGGAGCCTGGGAACCCAAAGCCAGAAAAAAGGCGGGCTGACGATATCAGCCCGCCGGGACGATGCCGGACTGGCCCAACAGGCCCTCCGGGACATGGCCCGCGTCCTCTCGTCCGACGCCGTGCCCGGACGGGAGAAGCGCGACCTCGTCGGCCGCATCATCGCCCGGGTCGTGTGCCGGCCGGACGGGGCCGACGTCTAATACCTGCCGGATGCCTTCCCCGCCGCGTCGCCATTTGCTAACTCGATGCTCACCGAGTTGATGCAGTAGCGCTGCCCCGTCGGCACCGGGCCGTCGTCGAAGACGTGGCCCAAATGGCTGCCGCAGCGGGCGCAGGTGACTTCAACGCGGCGCATCCCGAAGGAGTGGTCCTCGTGCATGTCCACCGTGCCGGGCTTGGCGTCGTAGAAGCTCGGCCAGCCGCAGTGCGAGTCGAACTTGGTGCCCGACTCGAACAGCTCCTGCCCGCAGGCCGCGCAGACATAGGTCCCGCCGTCCTTCGTGTCCACATACTTGCCCGTGAAGGGCCGCTCCGTCCCCTTCTCGCGCAGGACATGGTACTGGGCGGGCGTGAGCTGCTCCCGCCACTCCTGCTCCGTCTTGACGATCTTTTCCACTGTGTTTCCCGTCGTGCCTGTCTCGCTCATCGGTGTCTCCCTTTCCACGGTGTTCGTTACCTGTTTAAACACAAACGGGAGTGGCCGCGTTCCACTCCGGGCGGCCTACTTCGCCGGGAGGGCGCGGCCGGAGAAGAGGGCGTGATGAATCGCGACCCTACAGTTTGACTCCCCCCAAATTGGGGGCCGGGAGCGATCTTCCTCCCCGCGCCTTGACAGCCCCTGCCCTCTTCTGTATACTGTGGGAAACATTCGGCGACAAGGAACTACTCATCATGCGCGTGCTGGAGCGATTGGCAGGGCTGGGGATGGTCTGCGGGCTGGGAACGCTGGCGGCGGGCATGGCTTGGGGACAGGTGCCGCCCGCCCCGGCGGCACCTGCGCCGGCCTCCACGCTGATTCAGGGCGGGACAGTCATTGACGGCACGGGGGCGAAGGGCCGCGTGGAAGACGTGCGCGTGGTGGGGGAGCGCATCTCGGCCGTCGGGCGGCTCCGGCCGGTGCCCGGCGAGCGGGTCATAGACGCGCACGGGCTGGTCGTCGCGCCCGGCTTCATCGACGCCCACTCCCACGCGGACGGCGGGTTGCTGCAAGACCCGAACGCCGACACGATGATCCGGCAGGGCATCACGACCTCCGTGGTCGGCCAGGACGGCGGCTCGCACTTCCCGCTCAAAGACTATTTCGCCCAACTCGAAAGCGCGCACGTCGCCCTGAACATCGCCTCCTTCGTCGGGCACGGGACGATGCGGCAGCAGGTGATGGGCAAGGATTACAAGCGGGCCTCGACGCCCGAAGAGACGGCAAAGATGCAGGCGTTGGTAGCCCAGGAAATGGACTCCGGCGGGCTGGGGCTGTCTTCGGGCCTGGAATACGATCCGGGCTTCTACTCCACGACGGGCGAGCTGGAGGCGCTGTCTGAGGTGGCCGGGCGGCACGGCGGGCTGTACATCAGCCACGTCCGCGACGAGGGTGACAAGGTCTTCGACTCGTTCCGCGAGCTGATCGCCATCGGCAAGGACGGCCACATGCCGGCGCAAATTTCGCATATCAAGCTGGACACCAGCCCCGTGTGGGGCAAGGCCGGGGACGCGCTCGGGCTGATGGACGACGCCGCGAAGCGCGGGCAGGACGTGAGCGCGGACGTCTACCCCTACACCTTCTGGCAGTCCACCATCACCGTCATCATCCCGACGCGCGACTGGACCGACCGGGCGGCCTGGACGAAGGGGCTGGCCGAGGTCGGCGGGGCCTCCCACATCCTGCTGACCAGCGACTCGGCGGACCCCGCCTGGCAGGGGAAGACCATCGCGCAGATCGCCGACATGACCCACCAGGACGCCGTCTCGGTCGTCCAGGCCATCGTCGCCCACACGCACGGGCCTCAGGCCAAGCCCGGCGCGGGCGAGAGCGTGGTGGTGACGGCGATGACCGAGGACGACGTCAAAAGGTTCGTCTCCTCGCCCCGAATCATGTTCTGCACCGACGGCAACCTGCACCCGAGCCACCCGCGCGGGGCAGGCTCGTTCCCGCGCGTCCTGGGCCGCTATGTGCGTCAGATGCACGCCCTGACATTAGAGGCGGCGATCCACAAGATGACCGACCTGCCCGCTCGGCGCTTCGGGTTCGCCCACCGGGGCCAGGTCGCGCCCGGCTTCCAGGCTGACCTCGTCCTGTTCGACCCTTTGACCGTTTTGGACAAGGCGACCACGGCCGACCCCGCTGCCCCACCGGTCGGCCTGCCGGACGTCTTCGTGAACGGCGCATTGGTGCTGGACAACGGCGCGTTCACCGGCGCACACCCCGGCGAAGTGCTGCGGCGGCCGGTGGTGACGGCGGGGCGGTAGGATTCCCCAGCCCTGCTCAGACGGAAGGGTGCCTGAATGCCGCGAACGCAGCAACAAGAAAGCGCACAAGATGGCCTGAACGAAACCACGACACAGGCGGCGCAGGAGGAGCGGGGGAAGCTGCGAAGCCATTTCGGGCGGCGCGACATCCTCTTCTACCTCATCTGCACCCTCGTCGGGATGGATACCATCGGCGCGGTCGCCAAGAACGGCGCGCAGGGGTTCACCTGGCTCGCATTTTTAGGCGTCTTCTTCTTCCTGCCCTACGGCTTGCTGACCGCCGAGCTGGGGGCCGCCTTCACCGCCGAGGGCGGGCCGTATGTCTGGACGCGGCTGGCCTTCGGGCGGCTGGCTGGGGCGATCACCGCCGTACTCTACTGGGTGTCAAACCCGATCTGGGTGGGCGGGTCACTGTGCATCACCGCCGTCACCGCCTTCGGGGACTTCGTCACGCCCCTGCACGGGGCCGCCAAGTACGCCTTCGCGCTGGCCTTCATCTGGCTGTCCGTCGGCTCCGCCGTCGTCTCGCTGAGAGTCGGCAAGTGGCTCCCGACGGCGGGGGCCTGGGCGCGGATCGCCGTCCTGTCCTTCTTCACCTTTACCGTCGGGCTTTACGCCGCCCGGCACGGGGTCCACGGGTTCCACGGACACGACTTCTCCCCGACTTATGCCGTCTTCATCGCCGCCGTACCCGTGCTGGTCTTCAACTACACCGGCTTCGAACTGCCCAACGCGGCGGGGGAGGAGATGCGGCACCCGCAGCGGGACGTACCTGCGATGGTGGCCTGGTCGGCGGGGTGGACGCTGCTGCTGTACGGCCTGCCCATCCTGGCCGTCCTGCTCGTCCTGCCGGCCGGCGAGGTGACGGGCTTGGGCGGGTTCCTGGACGCGGTGAAGGCGGTCTTCACCGTCTACGGCGGGACGGTCGGGGCGGGGGGAGCGGTGACGCTGACGGGGTGGGGGAAGGCGGCGGGCGAGGTCGCCATGCTTGCCTTCCTGCTGGCGACGCTGTCGAGCGGGAGCGCGTGGCTGATGGGAGCGGACCGCATCCTGGCCGTGGCCGCCTATGACGGGGCGGGGCCGCGCGCCCTGGGCCGGTTCTCGGCCCGCTTCGGGACGCCCCTGACGGTCAACCTGATCTCGGGGGCCGTGTCCACGCTGACGATGCTGCTGGCGTTCCGGTTCTCGCACGGCAGCGCGGAGCAGTATTTCTCCGCCGCCATCGCTCTTGCGATCTCGACCGAGACGCTGGCCTACCTCGCCATCTTCCCCGCCTTCCTCCGGCTGCGCTACGTTCAGGGCGGCGCGCGCCGTCCCTACCGCGTGCCGGGCGGCCTGGCGGGTGCCTGGGTCTGCGGCGGGCTGACCACGGCGTGGGCGGGGCTGGCGACGGTCGGCCTGATCTGGCCCGGCTTCGGCATCGGCTGGTTCGGCACGGCAGGCCGGGGGGACGACGCCCTGCCGGGCGGCTTCGCGCACCAGCGTCTGGCCTACGAGCTGATCCAGAACGTGCCGCTGGGCCTGTTCGTGCTTCTGGGCCTGCTGTTCTACCGGCTGGGCAGGCCGACTCGCGAGGAGGCCGCACCGCCGGCCTAGCCTACCCCTTCAGCACCAATGTCTCTAGAGAGTGCGCCGGGCTGCTGACCTTCACCGCCTTGCGGGAGGCACGGATGGCAATCAAGGTTTCACGATCCTTCGCAGCAGCGACGCCCAATGGACGCCGTAAAGGGTGAGGAACGTCAGCGCATAGTGCGCGGCGTTGCCGGCCGTCGGGCGGGGCTGGCCCGGCGTCCACTGTGTCGGGCGTGGGACTTCCGGCGGGTCGAACCGGTCAAAGTAGTGATGGCTGATGAGCCATTGGCGCGACGGGAAGACGATGCGCCACAGGGCATGGGCGCGGGCCTGGGGGCTTCCGAGCAGGTGCCAGAGCAGCGGGAGACGCAGGCGCTCGGTCCGGGCGGCGGCGACGTCCTCGATGCTGTCGGCGGCGCGCGCCTCGCTGATCCGCTCCAGGCGAGCGCGCCCGGCGCGTGGCGCGAGCGAATCCAGAACTTCGAGCGGGACGGGCGTTCCCAACAGCCGCGCCGCCGCGAACAGGGCGGCGAAGCAGGCCGTGGATGCCCCCGCCGATCCGGCGATGCGGACGAACAGCGGCCAGTCCACTGTGCTGACCGAGCAGACCTGTGCGATGTCGCGCAAGGACTGCGAGGCGGCCAGGGAGTGCCCCGCTAGGTGCAGGCAGAGGTGAAGTATCTGGTCTTCCGTCCCGAGTACCCGCCCGTCCGTTCCCGCCAGACGCGCCGGCCGGGCGCGGTCCCACAGGCCCGCGTCATCAACGTGGAACTTGCCGAAGAAGAGGTCGTTATTGATCAGCTCGGTGTGCAGCTCGACCACTATAGGGCCACGCTCCGTGTGGTTGAAAAAGTTGGCCTGACAGTCGCGGCCCCGGATGACCTCCTCCCATTGCAGGGGATCAACGACATACCCCAGCGAATCCAGCAGCGTCCGGGCGCGGGCGGCGTCTTCTGGGCGCACCAGCACGTCCAGGTCTCCGAACCGGCGCAGGCTGGGGCGCGGGTAGACCGTCTCGGCCAGCGCCGCCCCCTTGAGGACGAGCAGGTCCAGTTTTGCCTCGGTGCAGAGACTCAGCAGAGCGGCCAGGTGCGGGCGGAAGAAAGCGAACTGGACGAGGGCCGCGACTTCCTCCAGCGCCTCTCCTTCGGGGAGGCGCTGGGCGAAGGGAAACTCCGTTCCTGTTTGGCTTGCATCAAGGGTGAGAAACATAAAAACCCGAGAAGGCCCGCCGACCTTCCCCGAAAGATGAGGAAAGTCGGCAGGCCGCCGATTTGCGCTCCTTAGGTGAGTGCAAAAGCCTGGTTCCCGCGAACCACTTCAGCCCTGTCCTCTACCTGCCGGTCCGATCCACGCATTTGCCGCGCGGGCCTGGGAGGAAGCCGGCGCAGCAGGGGAGCGAGTTGTTGATGTAATTGTAGGTCTGCCCATGCGCGGCACAGGGGAGGGACACACTCGCCGGACCGACATAGAAATCGTTGCTGTTGATCCCCGTCGCCGGTGAAGAAGTGCTGCTGATGGTGGCCCGCGTGATTAGGTTGTTCACGTTCGTCTGCGCCCCGACAAAAACTGCGGTCCCGGCGGATGAGGTGTTGTCCGTCGGCCCGAAGGTGAAACTGCCTAGCGAGGTGTTCCCGTTGAAGACGGTCAGCGTGAAGGTTTCCGTGTCCGCATTGAAGTCCTGGGCGAATAGCCCGAACCCGGTGACACCGTTCTGGAAGCTGATCTGGAGAGGCCCCGTGGCCGTGGGGCTGACGGAGCCGTTGAAGAGTTCTTCCAACACGTTCCCCGACCCGAACTGCGGGCCGACCGTCAAGTCAGAGGTGTAGCTCTGAAACCCGCCGCCCGGTGTACCGTTCGTTGCCGAATAGGTCAGGGTGTTGGTGCCCGCTGTCACTGTGAACGAGGACGGTCCGCTCGCGCCGCTCCCGGAGGTAGTGGGGTAGGGGGCCGTCTGGACAGGGCTGAACAATTGGCTTGGGCTGGTCACTATCGTGGCCTGCCCCTGTACCGCACGCCAGCCCAGGGTCGCGAAGGTGCAGAGCGCGAGCGCAGTCCATAAGGAGCTGTTGAGGCGGTTTTTGTGATGGTTGTTCATGGTAATCCTTTCGAGCCAGTGCTGTTGCCTCCACTCAAGCTCCTTCGTCTCGTTTCAGTGCCGGGCTTCCACCCCGCCGTTGTCTCGCTGCCCAATCAGGACTTCATAACTTTCCTGCCATTGTACCCGATTCGTTCGCGATTTTTCTTTCACTACGCGGCGGACCCAGCCAGACGGAGGAAGACTGAATCCGGAGGAAGATTGAGTCAGGAGGAAAACTAAATCAGGAGGAATGCGTCATGCAGGCAGGTGACGGAGTAGTAACCAGAGGCGGCCTGCCGCTTGCTCCCGGAGGCAGGGCAAATGCAACAGGCCGTCAGAACTTGAAAAGCCGGGGCGGCATCCCGTAAAACCGCCCCCGGCAGATATGCCTCGGGAGTATGCTTACATGGCTCGGGAGTATGCTTGGGGTCAGCGTCCAGTCCGGTCAACACATTTGCCGCGTGGTCCGGGGGAATATCCTGAGCAGCAGGGACGTATGGTGCCTGTTGCCAGGCCGGTGTAGTCAAAGGTCTGCCCGTGTCCAGCACATCTAGTAGACGCCGCCATCGCGGGCGTCGGGGCGACCATGCTCTGGACCACCGGCAAGAGGAGGGACACACCGCCGACCAAGGCCGCCTTCTGAAGTACCTGTCTTCGCGTGACTCGTCTGGCCTCTTCCGCTCGTACCAGCGGGATTTGCAGCAGGTGTTCTTTTCCCAAACGGTCCAGCGCAAGCCAGACCATGTCCTCGGTCACCGGTGTTGCCATCTCGCCTTGCAGGGTTTCCACAAGAGCGGCCACCGTATGCCGGCCATCGCAGTGACGCCAGACCATCGCAGCGGTCCGGTTCAGACGGTGAACATGGTCACGCTGCTCATCATAAATGATGGTTTCATCACCGATCTCCTGGACGACAAGGCGGTCCGCTCGTGCTTGTGGTTTCATTGCTTTCCTATCTCAGCACTTTCCAAATGTCGGCTAGCCGGCGGCCTTCTGCGCGGACTGTCGGCCGGCGTTCACCTTACGCCGGCGCGCGGAAAGGACGACGCCGGCGAACAGCAGCGTTCCCATGCCGAAGCCCACGACGGTCGAAGCCTCCGGGACTGGAGCCGTGAACTGGTAGCTGATGGGGCCGAAGTAGAAGTCGCCTGTCGCGGTGGTGTTGGACATGTCCGTCAGGACGACCCTGGTGATCAGGTTCCCCGCCAGGGCTTGGGCGCCGACGAACGTCGCGTTGCCCCCTTGAGTCGGCCCGGAACCGGACGTGTTGAGTACGTCCAGAGTAGAGAAACTGCCGAGTGGGATGGTGCCGTTGGGGCCGCCAAAGACGGAAAAGTTGAAGTGGTATGTGTCTGTACCAGCGGACTGTCCGAAAAGGCCGAATTCATTGACGCCATTGCTGAAGTCAATCTGGAGAGGCCCAGTCGGAGGCGCGGTCGCTTTAGACGTGTTAAAGTCGAAGGTTTCGATCAGATGTGTCGCGTAAGGAAAAGCATTCGTGTCGAGCGCCGGCAGGTTCGTGATCGGGTTGGGTTGGTTGACGAAGGTGTCGAAGGCGGTGGCACTCGCCGGCTCAGTCTGCGATGTGAACGTCACCCCCGTTCCGGGAGAATTCAGCAAGTAGCCAGAAGGGAGCGTCCCGTTGGTGGTGTCAAACTGCGGCGTCATGCTCGCCCCCGGCCCCAGCTGGGATGGCATCGTGAGCTGGGTCGCCAGTTGTGCCTGGGCCGCCCGTCCGCCTAGGGCTGTGAGGGCGCAGAGCGTGACGGCGGCGGCGAGTTGCTTGCTGTGATCGTATTTGTGCATGGTAGTTTCTTTCAAAAGTCTTTATGGTCTACGCCCACGCCTCCAGGGGCGCGAGTGGCTGCGGGTAAACCCATGCACCATCGGCTGCACGGGTGAGAAAACGGGCAGCGCCCGAAAACTGTTATCGCTTGGGAAGCCTTCTTCACAGGTTTCGTTGCGCGGCGTCGCGGGATGTCCCCGAACGTGGGCAAAATTCTTTAGCGCTCTGGCCCGTCCCCGCCGGCCTCTTCCCCACATAAGCGTTCCCGCAGCCAGGCGACAACCCGGTCGGCCTCGCCCCGCTTGCTCTGGAACGCCTCGGCACCGAGGGCCGCTCTCTGAAGAATCTGCATCGCCGCCTGCGGCTGCCGGCGGACCTGGACGGTGTTGTCCAGCAGTGTCAGCATCGCCCGGCCCGGCGATTGGGGCCGGGGCCGCCAGCGCGCGCCCGCCTCGTACCGGGCCGCGAGGATCATCCCGACCGGCAGCGGCCCGGTCGCGGCCCGCCCGCCCAATGCCTCGACGGGGACCGTCTCGCCCGGCCCGCCTTCCGCGTCCCGGAGTGACAGGGGCCGGGCGTAAGGGTGGACATGGCCGCCCTCGTCGAAGACCGCATACTCGTCGGAGAAGTATGTCGCCCCCGCCGCCGCCAGGGCCGCCACCAGGCTACTCTTCCCGCTGAAGGTACGCCCCGGAATGACCACGGCTTTCCCGCCCCACCCGACGACGCCGGCGTGGACGAAGAGACGGTCCCGCGCCTGCTCCGCCACCTGCCCGTGCAGGCCGGAGGTCAGCGCCTGGATGGCCTCGTCCGCCCTGCGCGTGTGCGCCACCCGGCAGGTCCCCCGGTACAAAAAATAGTGCGGCTCGGGATGCGCCCGCGACCGGCTCTCCACCACGGCCAGCGAGAACAGGCCGTCCACGGTCGGTGTGGGGGCAGGCTCCGCGCCGGGCGGCAGGTGATCCGTCAGACGATCGAGCAGCGCGGCGTCCGTGGCGCGGACGCCGATCCGGGCACCGTGACTGACGAAGGCCAGCCCGGCCGCCCAGCGGAACCTCTCCAGAGCCTTCCAGCAGGGGGAGGAAGCGTCGGGCGGCTGTTCCAGCGTCGGCAGCCGCGCCCCATCTCTTTGCTCGACCGTCACGGACTTCTTTATCCCCGCATCTTACCCATTCCGACGGTGCGTTTTCCGCAAGGCGCGCTACAGTTCCGAACGCCACTCGCCCCGATGCCGCGAGTGCAGGCACAGAGGGTAAGGCTCCGGAAGGCGCGTCCGGCGATGGGTTTCCTTTACTCTTCACTGCACAAAGAATGCCAAAGTGAGGGAAACAGGCTAATCGGGAGAGTTTTCTTAGAAATATTTTTTCGTCCCCGATGAACGTCCCCTTTGGGCGAGGCGAAGGTAAATGGTCGCCGGTCTGGCAGCGGATTAGGTATACTGATTTGATATGCCTAGACAGCCTTATCCCCACACGCGAACACCCACGGAGGCCCGGCGAACTGGGCAGCGGCGACGCTCGGCGGGCGGAGGGTCCTCTGCGGGGAGCTGGCTCGCCGATCATGCCCTCCTCGTCTGCCTCTCCGGCCTCCTCGTCCTCGCCTTCCTGGCCGAGATGCCCTGGCTGTCCCGGCCCCTGCGGTCCCACCTGCTGCAAGCTGCCGTTGTCCTGATCTATACCCTGATCGCCGCCGCAGGCCCCGCCTCGGGCCGGGTGACCCGTGACTCCCTGCGCGGCCCCTCCCTCTGGCTGCTCGGGCTGCTGGCCTGGAGCGGCCTGAGCGCCGCCCTCGCGCCGTACCCCGCCTTTGCCGCCTCCGAGCTGCTGCGGCTCGCCCTGGGCGCGGGCGTCTACTTCGTGGCGGCCCACGTCCTGCGGCCCCACGAGGCGCGGCTCCTCCCCCTCTTCCTGCTCGGCCTGGGCGCGGCCGTCGGCCTGTACGGCCTGATTGAATTCGGGGCGGAAGGCAACTTCGGCACCGGGGCGATCCACAGCGTCTTCGGCAACCACGAGCAGCTCGGATCGTTCCTCGTCCTCCTGCTGCCGCTCGGGCTGGCGCTCGCCCTGGACCGCAGCGAGGGGTTAAAGAAGCGCCTGCTGTTCGCGCAGGGCGCGGCCCTGGTCATCGGCGCGGCCCTGCTGCTGGCGCGCACCCGCTCCGCCTGGCTCGGGGCGACGGCCGGGCTTGTCCTGCTGGCCTTCCTGACATTGCGCTATTCGTCCATCCGGCTGACCCGCAGCAACCGCGCCCTCGTCATCGGCCCGGCGCTGATTCTGGTGCTGGCCTTCACGGGCCTGCTCGTCTTCGGCGAACTCGCCCCGCTCGTCTCGCACCGGGCAGCGACCCTGGCGCACGCGGGCGATGACACTTCCCTCGCCGACCGCCTGCACCGCTGGCGGTCGGCCTGCCGGATGGCCTCCGAAAAGCCGGTCACCGGCTGGGGCCTGGGCGCGTGGCCGGTCATGCAGGGGCGCTGGACGCACCAGGGCGACGACGTCAGCGAGGTGCTGGGGGCGGGTACGGGCCATTCCAACCTCGCCCACAACTTCTGGGCGCAGTGGGCCGCCGAGACGGGCGGGGTCGGCCTGGCCCTCCATCTCGGCGTCCTGGCCGCTTTCCTGCTGGCGGGCCTGCGCGCGCTGCCCCGACTGGACCGGGAGCGGCGGACTTTGCTCCTAGGCTGCCTCGCCGCCGCCGCAGCGGGCGGCGTGGACATGGCCGGTGCCCCCTCCTACACCTTCCCCGGCGTCTCCTCCCTGTTCTGGGTCACGCTGGGCCTGGGCGTCGCCCTGCTGCCCGGACCCGGCGGGGCGCGGGCGACGCGCCGTTTCGACTGGCTGATTCCCCTGAGCGCTGGACTCGCCGCCGCCCTGGCCGTTGTGGGCATCGGCGACAGGCTCCGCGCGGACGGGCGGGCGGCCCCGCGCGGGACCCTGACCGTGACCGCCCAGCCGCCCGGCCCGGTCGCGCCCGGAACGCGTGTCCTGTGGACCGCCACCTACCATGCCCCCGACGGCACGGCCCGCCCGACCGCGCCAGGCACCGTCTGGAAGGTCACGGAAGGCGGCCTGACGAAGACCAGCCCGACCTTCCTGTTCCTGAACCGGGAACCCCAGCGCTCCGGCTGGCAGGGCAACATCGCCCCCGGTGTGAGCCGGGTGACAGTAACGGCGTACTACTGGGACCAGTTCAGCCGCCCCTACCAAGTTTCTTTGCCTGTGGCCGTCAAAACTGTCAAAAACCCTGTTGCAAATCCGTAAGAATCGTGTATAATACGCATACCTGCTAGTCGTATCGGCATGGACGCATCGGGGAGATCGCATCTTCCCCTGTTTCGACGGCCACGAGGCAAATCATGACGCTTTCACAAAGACTCACACGCGCCGGGCTGGTCTTCATCCTGCTGGGTTCCGTCGCCGCCGCTCTGCCACAGCAGAATGGCGCTGCGTCCGCTGACCCAAACGGCTGCTTCACGGGTACGCCAGGCCGCTTTGCCATCTCTAACAGCGCACCTGCAACTGATTCAACGACTGTTACCGCCAATTACACAGTGTCCACACAAGGCACCACATTCAATTTCTATTTCTCCCCTGACTCTACCAGCGCCTATAGCTCGGTGACACCGACCACTAGCTCGATTGTTGTGAACACTGGCTCACTCATCATCAATGGTGCAACAGTGGCAGCAACCGGCTCAGTCAGTAACAGTTCTGCTTCGGAGAACATAGCGCAGAATGGAGCAAACACCGGAAGTTCGACCTTCACGAGTAGCTACACAAGTGGCAGTAACACTTATAAGGCCTCGATCACGGTCGGTGCGTAGGTGTTGTTCCTCTAAACATTTGCCAACTACGATGCAGCCTTCGGTCATAAAGGCCGAAGGCTGTTTTGACATCAGATGCCTCAATGCCATCCCCCGTTTCCTTTCCCCAATTCTAGAGGACTAGGAAGCCGTTTCTCCTTCTTCCCCGGCCTGACTACCCCAACAGATACTCATAAATGCCTTCCAGTTTGCGGGCCGTCTGCGCCAGCGTGAACCGCTCCCGCACGCGCTCCCGCCCCGCCGCACCCATCGCCGCCGCGCGGGCCGGGTCGGACAGCAGGGCCGCCATCGCCTCCGCCATCGCGGGGGCGTCCCCCATCGGCACCAGCAGGCCGGTCACGCCGGGGATCACGATCTCCGGCAGCGCACCGCCGTTAGTGGCGATGATCGGCTTCCCCGCCGCCATCCCCTCGACGACCACCTGCCCGAACGGCTCCCCCAAGGTACTGGCGTGGACCACGAGGTCCACCCCGGCCAGCAGTGCAGGCACGTCCTCCCGGAACCCCAGAAACTCGACCCGGTCCCCCATCTCTAGGTCGCGGGCCATCCGGTGCAGGGACCGCTCGTACTCGTGTTCGCCGAACAGGGGTGCCCCGATGATCTGGAACCGGGCCTGCGGGAACCGGTCCTGGAGCAGGGCGGCGGCCTGAAGGAAAACGTGCTGCCCCTTCCACCCGGCGATGCGCCCGACCAGGGCGACGGTCTGCGGGCGGCCCTGGGCGGACGCCGGTTCGGCGGGCGGAACGCGCTCGTCCAACTGCTCGCCGCCCACGCCGCTGTAGACCACCGGCACCGAGTCGGCGTGGGTCGGCCGCAGGTGCCGCCGCGTGTTCTCAGAATTGGCGATCACCTGACGCGGGAGGATCTTGATGAGGATGCGGAAGAGCGTGGTCAGGGAGCCGGGCAGATAGCCGTCCCCGATGATGTCCCGGACGTGCCAGAGTACCGGGATGTGCGCGAGACGGCCCGCAAGCCCCCCGTACACGTCCGCCTTGAGAGAGTTCGTGTGGATCAGGTCAACCCCATGCCGACGCGCGAACCGAGCCAGGCGCACCGCGTAAGCGATGCAGAGGCCGGCCTGCCGCAGCCTGAATAGGGACTGGAACCCCAGGCTGTCTTTGCGCGCCTCGACGATGGACCTGTCCAGCGGCAGCACATGGGTCTCTACCCCGGCCCCCCGCAGCTTCTCGGCGAGCGGTCCCGCCGAGGCCAGGGCGACGATGGGTGTGAAGCGCGACCGGTCGAGCGCGCCGATGAGGCCGAGCAGGGCGATTTCGCCGCCACCCATTTTCGCTGTGTGGTCCAGAAAAAGGATGGTCTTGGTTCCCGGTACAGATTGGAATATCACTCGCCCATTTGACTTCCCGCTCACCGTCGGAGCCTGCCCTGGTGGACGGCCTCGTAGACGGCCAGCGTCTGTTCGGCCGTCCGCTCCCAGGAGAACTCGGCGGCGCGCGCCAGCCCTTTCTCCCGGAGGGAGTGGCGCAGCGCCGACGACTCCGCGACCTCGCCGAGCGCCCGAGTCACGGTTCCGGTCTCCTCGGCGGATACCAGGCGGCCGGCGGATCCGGCGACCTCGGGCAGTGCGGAGGCGTTATTGATGATGACGGGGACGCCGCAGGCCATCGCCTGGAGGGGCGGCAGCCCGAACCCTTCGTAGGCGCTGAGGTAGACGAACGCCAGCGCGGCGTTGTACCACCAGACGACCTCCTCGCGCGGGATAAAACCCGGAAAGAGGACGTGTTCCCGCAGGCCCAGGCTCTGGACCTGATCGAAAATCCCCTGGTACATCCACCCCTTCGGGCCGGCCAAGATCAGCTTCGGCACCCCCGCCATGGCCCCGCGTCCGTGCAGGGCGGCATAGGCCCGCAGGAGGTGCGGGATGTTCTTGCGCGGCTCCAGTGTACCCAGGTACAAAAAATACCGCTCCGGCAGGCCGCGCCGCGCCCGGAAAGCTTCCACGGCGCGCTCCCCGTCCGACGTCCCCCCGAGCCACCGATACTCCCTGTCGGCGGCCAGCGGCACCGTGACCACCCGCGCCGGGTCGGCCCCGAGCAGCCGGATCACGTCCTGACGGGTGTTCTCCGACACCGCCAGGATGGCGTCGGCGGACCGGACCGAGAGCCGGGTCATCAGCCGCAGGTACTCGCGCTTTGCGGGCAGGTGGCGGTCCCGGAAGAGCAGGAAGGCCAGGTCGTGGATGGTGACGATGCGCGGCCGGCGGGCCAGCAGGGGGATGACGTTGACCGGGCTGTGGATCACGTCCATCTTCCGGGTCGCCAGCGCGTGGGTCGTCTGCTCCCACAGGAACCGGGTCGGGGGGTAATGAGTCGGCGCGAGCGTCGTGGCCAGGCGGAAGTTGGGGCTGAGGGCCAGCCGCTGCCGCGCCTCGGGGTCACGCGCCCAGGCCCCGGTGTAGACCGTATAGCAGTTGGACTGATCCACCTGGCCCAGCCCGTGCAGCAGGTGGGAGATGTAGTTGGAAAGCCCGGTCGCCCGGTAAGTGTCGCCGTGATTGAGCAGAGAAGCGTTGATGGCGATGTTCACCGTTTGCACCCTCCCGCCAAGGGCACCGCCGACTGCTCACATAATCCCCCATAGAGCGTGTGCATCTGATCCGCGACCTTCTGCCAACTGTACAGGCCGCTCGCGCGCGCCTGCCCGAGTCGCCCGTACTCCGCCCGCCGCTCCGGGTGATCCAGCAGCGTCCGGAGCCGGCCCGCCAGGGCGGCGGCGTCCCCCTCCGGGAACGTCAGCCCCGCCCCCCCAATGACCTCGGGGATGGCACCCGAGTCCGAGCCGACGACCGGCAGGCCGCACGCACCCGCTTCGATCAGGACCCTGCCGAACTGCTCTTTCCAGGTGACATGGGTGCGTGAGGGGAGGACAAGGGTGTCCATGGCGTTCATGTGCGCGGGGAGGTCGGTGAGGGGGACGGGGCCGGCGAAGTGGACGCGGGGGGCGACTTTCAGGGAGCGGGCGAGGGCTTCGAGGGCGGGGCGGAAGGGGCCTTCGCCGACGAGGAGGAGGCGGGCCTGGGGGGGGAGAAGGGCCAGGGCGTTGAGGAGGTCGGCCAGCCCTTTTTCGGGGACGAGGCGGCCGACGTAGCCGATGACGAAGCCGTCGTGGGGGACGGGGCGGGGGCGGAAGAGGGCGCAGTCTACGGCGTTGGGGACGATTTCGGCGGGGCCTTTGTAGCCTTTCCGGCGGGCGACGGCGAGGGCCTCGGTGCTGCGGGCGACGAGGAAGTCCGCGCGGCGGAGGGTGTAGTCCTGGAACAGACGGAAGGGGGGCGGGAGGCGCTTGTAGATGTTCTGCTCGGTCTCGATGAGGATCCTCGCGCGCGGGCAGAACCGCCGGGTCAGGCGGACGGCCTGGGCGCAGGTCAGGCCCCACGGCTCCTCCCAGATGTCCACGATGTCGGGCTGGGTTTCGCGCAGGAGGCGGGGCAGGGCATCGGTATAGTGCTGCAAGTACCACTGGTTCAGGATGCTGCGCCAGCGGGTGCGGCCGACGACGTAGCGGAAGTCCGGGTCCTCCGGCGTCTCGGCGGCCTGCCACTGGCCGTAGGTCCGCATGCGGTCGGGGACAAGCACGGTCAGGTCGAGGCCGGGGAAGGCGGCCAGGCAGTGCGCTTTGGGCTGCCCTGCGGTCCGCGACATGCAGGTGTGGGAGACGAGGAGGACTTTCACCCGCCGGCCTCCGTCGAAAGGCAGCGGCGGTAGACGGCCTCGGTCCGGCGGGCCATGGCGGCGGCGGAGAAGTGTTCGGCGGCCCGCTGCCGTCCGGCCTGTCCCATGGCGCGGGCCTGGGCAGGATGGTCGAGGAGGCAGCGCAGGGCTTGGGCGAGAGCGGCGGGGTCTGCGGGGGCGACGAGAAGGCCGGTGACGCCGTCTTCGATGATCTCCAAAGGCCCGCCGGCGCGGGCGGCGACGGCGGGCTTGCCCAGCGTCATGGCTTCCACGAGGGCGATGCCGAACGGCTCGGCGGGGCTTGGCAGGACGAAGACGTCCGCGCCCGCGACCCAGTCAGGCACGTCGGGGCGGAAGCCCAGGAAGTGGACGGAGGCGGCCAGGCCGAGGGCGTCCGCCTCGGCTTCGAGCGGGGCGCGCAGGCCGCCTTCGCCGATCACCAGGAGGTGCGGCGTCGGGGTGCGGTCGCGGAGTCCGGCGAGGGCGCGCAGGAGGTACTCGATGCCTTTCTCGGGCGCGAGGCGGGCGACCGTGGCGATGACGGGGGCGTCGGCGGGGATGCCGAGGCCGGCGAGTCGGGCCGGCCCGTCCGGGCAGGGCATGTCGGGGGCGAGGATCCCGTTCGCGATGACGGTGGCCCGCGCGGCGGGCATCTCGCGGCGTTCCAGGGCGGCCTCAAGGACCGCGCGGGAGACGGCGATGTGGGCGGCGACCATTTGGTTGACGGCGCGGTGGGCTAGGGCGGCGGCACGGCCCTTCAGCCCGCCGCGCTGTGTGTAAGCTGGCTCGACGAAGTGCTGGGTGGCGACGACGCGTGTCCCCGTCCGGGCCAGGCGGGCGGCGGACACGGCGCGGAACTTGGAATTGCCGTCGTGCGCGTGGATCAGGGCGAAGCGCTCCCGGCGCAGCAGCCGCACGAGGGCGGGTACGCCGCCTGCCGGGTGGCAGGGGATGCCCGCCGTGTGGGCGCGGTCGTGGAGGAGGGTGCCCGGACGGCAGAGGAGGGCAGGGGCGTGTCGGGACGGGTCGAGAGCGCGCAGGAGGGTGAGGACGTGTGACTCCGTCCCGGCGTAGCCTTCAGTATCGAGGTAGTGCAGGACTTTAGGCGGCACGGGTGGCGAGGCCTTTCACCGGCGGTTCGGGTGCGGTCTTCTGGCGTTTCAGGTAGAGGAAGAGGGAGACGCACAGGCCGGCGGCAGCCCAGGCGAGGAAGACGACGCCGCGCCGCCAGTAAGCGTCCACCGCGCCGTGGACGGTCGGGACGGTGAAGACTCCGGCACAGCAGAGGAGGATTCGCCCGGTCTGGCTGGAGCGGAGGGCGCGCTGGGGGAGGGACCGGCAGAGCCGCAGGAGCAGGGAATAGACGGAGCCGAGCAGGAAGAGGAAGGCGGCCATGCCGACGACGCCCATTTCGGCCAGGGTCAGGACGTAGACGTTTTCGGGGTCGGCCTCTTTGCGGAGGCCGATGCCGGTGCCCAGGAAGGGGTGCGCCTTCCACAAGTCCAGGGCGGCGGCCTGGTGGTCCAGCCGGACCTGCATGGTGTTGGCGTGCAGGGACAGGTTGCCGGCGTATTCGGCGGAGTCGCTGGGAAGCATGGACCAGCAGACGGCGAAGATGGGGACGGCGAGCGCGGCCATGACGGCGACGCCGCGCAGGTCGCGCCGCAGGGCCAGGACGAGGAGGCAGGCGACTACGGTGGCGGTCCACGCGCCGCGCGACAGGCTCAGGATGGTGCCCATGAGGGACAGGACGAAGGCGGCGATGATCCAGGGGCGGAAGCGGGCGGCGATGTCCGAGGAGCGCAGGTAGACCAGGCCGACGACGACGCCGCAGGCGAGGGAGGGGCCGATGGCGTTCTTGTGCATGCCCAGGATGTACAGCCCGTTCTTCGCGCCGGCCGCGAACCCGATGACGGCGGCGAGACCCAGCAGGGCCTCGGTCACGAGCAGCAGGAGGAAGCAGCGCTCCATTTCGGTGGGCGTCTTGATGAAGGCGGCGAAGATAAGGGTCGTGCAGAGCGTGAATTCGACGTAGCGGCCCAGGGACACGACGGCATCCTGACCGCGCCAGTTTCCGGCGCTGGCGAGGAGGATGACGGCCAGGAACACCAGCAGCGGCAGCCGGAGCGGGCCGAGTGTCGGGCGGAGTCGCCCCTGGACCGCGTAGACCAGCAGGACGACGACCATGAGGGCGGCCATGACGTCGGAGAAGCAGACGAAGACGCTGGAGCTGTCCCCGAGCAGCGACTGCGGCAGGATTCCCGCCGCGAACGCGACGGCGAGCCACTGGGTCGGCTTGCGGTAGGCCAGCAGGAAGATCAAGGACCCGGCGGCGGCGGCGACGGCCAGCATGGGGCTGACGAAGTACAGCGCGGCACACAGGGCCAGCAGGGCGGCGGGGACGAAAATGCCCGCGTTCGGGCCGCCCGCGGCGGAGCGGGACTGCTGGGGCGTGTCAAGCATGGGCGGGCGTCCCCACGGCGGGCGTCGGGGCCAGGCCGGGCGTGTGCCACAGGCCGAGGTTCCAGCGCAGGATGTTGACCCACAAACGCACCAGGGCCCAGGCTTTGAGGCGGCGCGCGGGGCTGACGGCGGCCAGGGCGGCGAACAGGGGGACACGCAGGAACGCGCCCAGTATCAGGCTTACACGCAAAGCCAGTGCGCCGGACGCGCCGTGGTGCTTGCGGTAGAAGCGGCGCTGGCCCGCGCTGAACTCGGCGAAGACGCGGTCTGCCTGCGCCTTGCCGGAGCCGCCGCCGTGGTGGACCACCTCGGCGTCGGGCGTGAACCACACTTGGTAGCCCGCGTCGCGCATCCGGCGGCACCAGTCGGTTTCCTCGGCGTACATGAAGAAGTCCTCGTCGAGCAGGCCGACGGCGGGCAGGACGTCGGCGCGGACGAGCAGGGCCGCGCCGATGACGAAGTCCACGGCCCGCGCCCGGTCGTGTGCCCAGCGGCGGTAGTCGCCCCAGCGCGGGTGGTCGGCCAGGAGGCTGGTGAGGAAGAGCTGGTCGCGGAAGGCGCGGGCGGGCACGGGGAAGCGGTAGCAGGAGCGCTGGAGCGAGCCATCGGGGTTGACGAGGCGCGGCCCGACGGCGGCGGCCTCGGGGCGGGCGTCGAGCGCCCGAAGCATCCCGGCCAATGCGCCCGGCCTGACGAGGGTGTCGCTGTTGAGCAGCAGGGCCGTCCGCCCCCGCATCCGGCGCAGGCCGAGGTTGTTGGCCCTGGCAAAGCCCAGGTTCTCCCCCGCCTCAATGACTAGAACATCGGGGAACTCCGCCCGCACCATCGCAACGCTGCCGTCGCCGCTGCCGTTGTCCACGACGATGACCTCGTGCGTCGGCGCGTCCGGGTCTTCCCAGAGCGACGTGAGGCAGTCGCGCAGATACCCGCGCGTGTTGTAGCTGACGATGATGACGGAAACCTCGACCATATACCTGTTTAGTATTGCACAATCCATGCCAAAGCAAGCCGAGAGACTAATCGCGGAACTTCGCGACGCGGGCGGGGCTGCCGACGGCGACGGCGTGGGCGGGGATGTCGGACAGGACGACCGAATTAGCCCCGATCACGGCCCGGTCGCCGACGGTGATGCCGCCCAGAATCTTCGCCCCCGCCGAGGCGGTGACCCAGTCGCCCAAGACGGGCTGGCCGTCGCCCTTGCCCGAGTCGCCGACGGTGACGCCGTGGAAGCAGAGGAAGTGCGCCCCGATCACGACGCGGTCGCCGATGACGACGCCGCTGCTGTGGACGAGGCAGAAGCCCGGCCCGATCTGTGCGGCGGGGTGTATCTCCGCCCCCGACCGACTCAGGATGACGGCCTGCAAGTAGTAGGCGAAGGGCGTCAGCCGCAGCCGGTAGAGCGCGTGTGCGACTCGGAACAGCAGGACGGCCTGAAGGCGCGGGTACAGCAGCAGTTTCAGCAGCACGGCGAGGCCATAGCCGAGCTTGCCCCCGCCCCGGTTCATCACCATGCCGCGAATGTCTTCACGCATGAGCGCGGCTAAAGATGGCAATTTGTCTGCCCCACGGCACTGAGACACTCCTGCCCCACGGCACTGAGACACTCCTGCATCACCGCCTCGACGGCATCCATCCGTGACCCCCAGGAGTGCCGCTGCGCCTCCGCCCGCCGGTCCTCTTGTCCGGTCTGTCCTGCGGCAAGCGCCGCCTCACACGCCGCCAGGAACGTCTCGCTGGTGGCAGCAAGGCGGACGAACTGCGGGTAGTCGCGGAAGCCGGCGACGTCCGTGCTGACGATGGGTTTGCCCCCGGCCAGGTACTCCCAGAGCTTGATCGGGTTCAGGCTCTCGGTGAACGGCGTCATCCGGTGCGGGGTGATGCAGACGTCGAAGGCGCGCATGTAGTCCGGCACTTCGGCATAGGGGACGGGGCCGGTGATCTGGACGTTCCCAACCGCCCTCAGCCGGGCCTCATCGGCGGCGGGCAGATGGTTCGGCCCCACCAGGGCGACCGTGCCGCGCGCGAACCTCCGGGCCAGTGCCTCGATAAGCCCCACGTCCACGCGGTCGGGGTGGATGGTGCCGGTATAACCCAGCACGGGTTTGGCCCAATGCGCGGCGGTCGGCGGCAGCGGCAGCGCGGCATCCTGAACGCGCTCATAGTGTGCGGCGTCCACGCCGTTCGGGATCAAGTATAGATTGGGCGTCAGGCCCCGCTTCATGTCGTAGAGCTTCTGGGAGCAGACGATGACCGCATCCGCCCGGCGGCACAAGGCTTCGTCCTGGGCGGCGGTCAGACGCCGCAGCCAGTCCTTCTGCGTCAGGCTGATCCAGTCGTCGGTGATGTCGTAGACGACCGCCCGCTCGCCCATCCGCCCGGCCATGTGGACGGCGGAATGCGGGTTGAGCCAGAGCAGGGGCCGCGTGATCCCCAGCGCCCGTGCCGCCTGCCGCACCTGATGCCGCATCAGCGCTTCGTTGGCCCGCCGCCCCCAGGCGAGCGTGTTGGGGAACACCTTCAGCGGGCGCAAGAGTGTGACGTTCGGGTACTCCGGCACGGCCACCAGCGGCGCGGCCCGCAGCGCCCCCAAACGCCCGCGCCGCAGGCCGTGGGAGACGTCGCGCGCCAGCCCGACGAACAGTATCTTGTGGTCAGGGTGTCGCCGGGCCAGCCCCGCGCAGAGGAACTGGTTGCGCCGCCAGACCTCATCCCAATCTTCCAGGGAGACGAAAATCAGGTTAAACATCATACAGTTGACGCCAAAACAGGATCAAGACCGACAGGGCTTGGGCTTCCCGTTCGTCGGCTCGGCAATAGAACGCCAACCGTCAGCAGGATGTAGTCGAGCAGTAAACACAGCGCTTTGAAGTAGGGGGGGTGGAGCCTACCAAAATGATGCAGGACAAGGTCAACGACGTTGTGGGTGTTGCTGCCGATCGAAGCCAGGGTGACTACCAGGAAAATGGCGAACAATATCCTATACCCTGTCAACTGACGCCTCGCCAGGAAACTCAAAACGAGGACCATGCTGGGCGCAAGTAAAACCGTGTCATACGTCCGATGATAGAATACGAGCAGCGCCAAGAGCGACAAGGCGCTGATATCGGCCAAACCAAATTGACTCTGCTGCCAACGCCACAGAAAGCCGAGGATGAGAACAACGCAGATGGCTGTTTTTACTATCTCAGCGACAACAGGATTGCCTATGTCTGCAATCAAGCATTCAACATCAACACGCTCTCTGCGTCCCGTGCCATGAACATCATTTTGCGTTCCAGAGGAAAACGACGCCTTGTTGTTTCGCTGATAACTTGATAGAAACTGCCGAGGCCCGATCAGGGCGGCACCGATGATGTTGACGCCTACATACAGCAGTACGCCGGACGCTATCAGAACCTTGGTCTGTTTTGTGCCCTTGATGAACAGATACAAAAACAAAGGCAGGCAGAGCGTAAATTTGATGAGAGCGAGTAGCGATGTGAGTGGGCTGAGATGCGGCCTGTCGGACTGCAACAATCTCGCTGTCAGCAAAGTCAGCGCGATGATAGGTAAAACGATCTGCCCCAAAGAGAATGTTTGCCAAGTCCCCGGCAGAACAGCGATACACAGCGAACTAACCCAGAGCAGCCATAGCGGAGGCTCGGCGTAGACGTATTTCAGGCAAAGACAAGCGATGAACGGGATGCAGAACGCGCCCGTAATAATCTGGCACCAGCAAAAGACCGGCCACGGCAGTAAGCTCCATGGGGACAAAAGGACCAACGTTGCGGGTAAATGAATCTGAGGGGATGGAGAGGCTTGTCTTGTGGTTATAAAGTGTGCATATCCTTTTGCCAGCGATGTATGGTCATAAGGATTTTGGCCTACACGAAACAGCCGGGACCCGACGTAAAGTTGTTGACCATCGCTGTAGAGTGGCCGGATGTCATGGGTGCGGGTGTGAACGCCAGGCAACAGGAAGCCGAAGACGATACTTAAGAGAATGCCGATGTACACAACGGTCAGCTTAGTTGTCTTCATGTTCCAAGGCCTTGACTATCACAAAAAACAAATTACGAGAAGCGCCGGGCCAGCCCCGCGCAGAGGAACTGGTCGCGCCGCCAGACCTCATCCCAGTCTTCCGGGGAGACGAAAATGATGTCCGGTAATGCTTGCACTAGAAGTTGTTCTTGATCCTCTAACGTCAACCCTCTGCCGGTCCGAGAGGCGCGACTCAGTCGAAAGTTTTCTTTTGCCTAAACGAAGAGCCTTCATGAACGAATAAAAAGTCAGATTGCCACAATGCATCGTCCAGCGGTCTGCGAATAAAGGAGCAAATATCATACACGACAAAGCCGCGTTGTTTCATGAAGTTTAGGACTTCATCTACTAATGGAGCACCTCGATTGACTTCAAGGAGAGCCACTTCCATCAGTATCACCTCGACACCTTGCAAGGTGTTTTGGCTGCCTCTAAGGATCTCTAGTTCGTATCCTTGAACGTCAAGCTTGAGGAAATCAACCTTGCTTGGGATACGCTCTGCAACAATCTCGTCCAGGGTTCGCATAGCATAGCGCTTGACTTCACGTTGAATGCTGCTTTGTTCCGGCAGTATCGAAGAGCCGGTTTGAAGCTCAAAGAAAGGAACATCGTCTCGTGCTTCAGGTCCCAAAAGGCTGATTTTATAATCAACTTCACCGTTGTATTGAGCCGATACTGTCTCCAGGATTTGCTCCTTCGCCGGCTGGGCCTCAATCATGAGGACAGCAGCGTCCGGGAATATTCCTTTGACCATTTGAGTCCAAGTTCCTTGAAAAGCACCCACATCTACGATATTGGCTGGCCGGAAACCGAGGGCGCGGAGCCGGCGCAAACTGACCTCGACGGACGCCATTTCATATCGAACACAGATATCGTCCTTGTGTGAAGCAGACATCGCGGACAGGGACGCGCGGAAAAGAACATCCTTAGCCCATGATGGCACGATTTTTCCCGTGATATGAGCTATTTTTCGTCTCACTGTGTAGTCCTTATCACCGAACAATTGGCGTTGGGTGTCCACGCGCATAACGGTAAAGATGCACGGGTATTCGGGCGCAGCCGCTTACGGCTGCGCGGTAGCGCCGGTTAGCAGCATCTTTTTTGGCTGTCAGTAACCGCTGGCTGATCATGTACATTTGATAGGCTTTCCATCCGCCTCTGGCTTTCTGCTGGTGCTCTTTAGAGTTTTCGGGTGAGAAAAAGGCTTTACAACGCACCCGCCAGGCTTGTTCCGCAATTCCGGGCATCGCGCCGAGGTTGGACGAATGGCGTCTGTAGAGCATTATGACCCGGTTGATGAACTGCAAGTCGCCGAACCGGCTCAGGCGAATCAGCATGTCCCAATCTTCCGGGCCACGGAATGTTTCATCAAACGGCCCGGCCTTCTCGTAGAACTCTTTGCGGGTCAGGATCAGGCCGGGCGGGAACAGCACGTTGCCGTTCACCAGCACGTCAAAACTTGTCGGCTGTGCTAGGTCCCATTCGACAAGCCTTTTGCCGTCGAAGCCCAGACGCTGCCTGCCCCGGTCGGCGTACTCGCCCGGATTGACCGGCCGCCCGTTCTCATCTATGTAGTCCGCCAGGCCATGCGCCCCGATGAACTGCGGATTGTTTTCTAGTTCTGTTCTGAGGGTGCTGAGGGCGTCCGGCAGGTAGACATCATCGCTGTCCATAAAGGTGACATACTTTGATGAGGGATGACGTTCTCGAAATCCATGATTACGGGCTGCGGAAGGGCCTCCATTGGGCTGTCGAAACAGGCGGATACGCGGGTCGCGATTGACATAGGCCTCTGCGACTGCGGCCGTGCCGTCCTTCGAGCCATCGTCAACGATGACGCATTCCCAGTCAGTCACCGTCTGGCTGAGAATGCTGTCTAAAGTCGCCGGCAGGAACCGCTCGCAGTTGTAGGCCGGCATGATGATACTGATGGAGGGAGCCTGCATCAAGCGTACCTCTGCCAGACCTGTTCCGCTAACTTCGGGTGCCGATCGTACTGATGCACGACTGCCGGGGCCTGTCCATCATGATTGAGAAAGAGGCCCGCTGCGTCCTGAGATACATCAGTCCCGATGCTCATCGTCAGTACCGGGCCTGCCCCGTTCTTATGAATGGTGACGGGATCGAGGCGGCCTTGGCGCAATAGGTAGTTGTGAATACCCTGGTCGTGGCTCCCGAGGGGCCAGTCGTGGCGCGCGATCTCACCAATCATCTGTGTCAGATAACGCCGGATGCCGGTCCGTGTCCCCATCGTGGTCCCGGAGCAGGAAATGACCAGGCCCTCTAGGGCGCGCACGGCATCCGGCCCGTACAGGTCATTTATCCAGCGGCTGTTGAACGGTTCGTCCCCAAGCGTCAGGTGGGGGGCTTCAAGGAAAACTTCCAAGTCAGTGTCAAAAGTGTGGCTGAAGGGGTCGCCTTGGAAGACGACATCGCGGACGTCGGACAGCATTACGAAGTCGACATCCGGTGCATGGTTATCAAGATAATCCCGGTAGTGCCAGTAGCGGAGCGATTGGAATCCTTCCAGATATTGCTCCAAATCGAGCCTCAGCTTTATGCGTCGGTCGCCTTTGGCGCGGCGCAGGGCGGCCCGGAACAAACTTGGGTAGAGACGCCGCACCCGCCGCATTACTCTTACTTTCGCGAGCCACCGGGCATAGGCCCGTAGGTGGTGCTTCTCGATCTCGGCCCCGTAGATGCTGTCCAAGACGATGACATCATCGGCAAGGGTTCTCAGTTCCGTGGCCGCATCCTCGCTGATGCCGCCAACGAACAGGGAGACTTTGCCGGCGTAGCTTGTCGCCCTCAGAGATTTAAGGAACGGCATGATGAGGCTGTTCGTGTAGCCGGCCGCGACGCCCATGATCAGAGAGTTCGGGGAAGAGGTCATGGGGATGGTTTCACCGTGTCATAGATGCCGAGGTACTGATCGGCGATGGCCTCCCAATCAAACACTTTAGCCCGCTCCCGGCCCGCCGCGCCCAGCCTCTGCCGCAGGGGGTTGTCGTCGGTGAGGCGATCAATGGCTTGCGCCAGGGCGCAGGCGTCCTCGGGGGGGACGAGCAGGCCCGTCTCGCCGTCCTGGACGATCTCGGGGACGCCGCCGACGCGGCTGGCGAGGACGGCCTTGCCCGCCGCCATGGCTTCCAGGTTGACGATGCCCTGCGGCTCCTGGCGGGAGGGCAGCACGAAGAACGAACAGCCCGCGAACAGCGAGACGGCCGTGGGGCGGTCGGCGCGTCCGACGAACCGTACCTGGTCGCCTAAGCCCAGGGCATCGGCCAGACGTTCCAGGGCGGGGCGCTCCGGGCCGTCACCCGCCAGGAGCAAGTCGTGTGAGGTCTGACCGGCTCGGGCGAACGCCTGTAAAAGTACGTCGAAGCCCTTCTGGGGGACGTGGCGGCCGATGCCCAGGATGTAGGGGCGCGGGTGCGGGTAGGGCACCGGGGCGGCGAAGCTGCTCAGGTCAATGCCGTTGTAGACCACCTCAGCGCGCGGGCCGAACGGCGACCCGAACCACCCTTCCAGGTCGTCCAGGGTGTGCCGGGAGCAGGCGGTGATGTGGTCGGCCTCGGCCAGCAGGGCGCAGAGCATCCGGTTCATGTACGCCGACCGCTGGTAGATGCGCTCGGCGTCCATCGTCCGCTCCCCCTGGGCGGTGACGACGAGGGGCAGACGCAGCGCCCGCCGGGCGACCTGGGCGTAGTAGCCGTTGGAGCTGACGCACTGGACATGCAGCAGGTCTATCTTATGCCGCCTCAGCACGTCCAGCATCCGGCGCACGCTGGCCCCATGAGTGAGCCGGTACTTGGCCCGTTCCCGCAGGCTGCCCCCCGGCGTCCGCATGGCGAAGCGGTAGACGGGGATGCCCTCGTACTCCTCGAACTCCGGCAACTCCGGCGGCCAGCGGTTGGTGACGACAATCGCCCCGTGTCCTTTACGGTGGTAGGCGTGGGCGAGCTGTCGTACCAACTCCTCGACGCCGCCGACGTGGGGGTGGAAGGCGCTGGCAAAGAGGGCGATGTTCACGCTCCACCCCTCCCCATCTGCCGCTCCGCCGCGCCCAGCCACTTCCGCGCTTCGCTCCGCTTGTTGGACGCGGCGAGGCGTAAATACTGCCTGTCCAGCAGGGGCCGCCTGCGAACACAGGCACCGCTTTCCAGCAAGGTGCGACAGTGTTCCACGGTGCGGTGAAAGAACACGTCAGGCGCAAGCCAGTCTTGATATGCCTGACGAGCGCGGGCGGACAGGACGGGAAAGTCAGCTTCCCGCGACTCCAGCAGCGCCGGGATCGTGCCGACTTCCGATTCCCGCACCCGGATCGCGCAGCCTTCCCAGTCTATGCCGACGGGTGGAACCCACTCGTCGCTGATAATCACAGGGACACGACCCACCGTGAGTGTTTCCTGCAACCGGAAGGACGACGCGCCGGTTCCACGCGGACAGAGCACGAACTTGGACCGCCGCAGGACCTCCCGATAGCGGCACTTCTGCGCCTGGATGCGCTGCTCGTCACGGCCGTCAGACAGATCAAAAAAGTCAGTGTGCGACGTGTCCTCGATGTGGGCGCGCGGGTGCGTCAGGTCTAGGAGACGGTCGCGTACTTTGTGCCGACGCCCGCCCATGAAGCTAAACAGCAGGTCCGGCTCGGCGGCCTCTTCCGGGGCCACATGCTCGTTGTGGTTCTTGTAATAAGGCACGGCGATCTGGCGGCGCGGGTCGAAGCCAGACTTCGGCATGCTGACGTACAGCCCCGGCAGGGCGCACCAGGGCCGGTCGCGGTCGTCGTAGATCAGCGTCTTCTCAGGGAAGCGCCGGACAAGTGGGTGATGCCGAATGGCGGCCAGCGTCCAATCATGCGGCATGTGCGCGTCCACGAACAGGATGACGTCGGCCTCCGCCGCGCTTTCGGTCAGCGTATGGACGCCGAAGCGGTCACGCGCCGCCAGGCTCTGGAAGTCGGCCAGTGGCGTCCATTCGAGCGGGAAGTTCCCTGCGGTTGTGAGGAGCACCTTCACGTCAGGACGGCCTCCTGGACGCCGTCAATCCCCGCCATGATGCGCGCGAATGCTTCCCTGTCACTGATCTGACGTAAGGGCCTTTCCGCCGCGCGCCGTGTCTGCATCTGGTGCCTCCGCCCCCAGGCGGCTGCGAACCCTTTCAGGAACGGCGCGTCTCCCTTTGCCGCCGCCCGCGCCAGGCGGAACGGCAGCCAGGCCAGGTGCTCGCGCCGCATCTGCGGGTCGTCGATGTTCTTCCACTGGAGCAGGAACGTGTTCTGGTCCACGATGGCTCTAAGCTGCTTCTTCTTGTAGGCCGCGCCGGACGTCTGCCCCCCCAGGTGGTACAGCACGCTGCGCGGCTCATAGAGGATGCGCCAGCCGCGCCGCCAGGCGCGGTAGGATAAATCAATATCCTCGTGGTAAAGCGGCCAGAATAACTCATCAAAGCCGCCGAGTTCGAGGTACTTGGACCGCGAGAACGCCGCCTGACCGCCGAGCGCGAAGAAGCAAGTGGAGGTGCATCCAATGTCGGGGAGCTGGTTGTACCACCACAGGCCCCGGTGGAAGCCGCCCGAGGTGCGCGACCCCTGCGGCGTCACGCGGTCGCCGGTCAGGACGCGCGTGTTGACGGCGAACACGTCCGGCGTGTGCAGGTGTTCCAGCAGCGGCGGCAGGAAATCCGGCTCGACCAGGATGTCGTTGTTGAGCAGCAGGACCGCCTCGGTGTCCAGGGTCGGCACGATGTCGTTGTAGGTGAACAGGAAGGCGTTGCGCGGAGCGCGGACGTTCCTAACCCACGGGAACTGATGCTCGGTGTAGGCGATGCTGTCATCCGTGCTGCCGTTGTCAATCAGGTACACGTCATGGTCGTGGCCGTATCGGGTTGCGGCTCCCAAGGTGCTGAAGCACCCTTCCAGCAGGCGTAGGCCGTTGTAATTAAGAACAAGGAGACTGGAGCGCATTCTATATCAAAAAGTTTCGCGTACTTGGCAAAGCGTTGTATAGCCCTATTTTAGACAAGATTTTGTAGAAATTGATGTTCAGAATTAGTCTTGGATTGAGGCGAATGGCGTCTAAGAACTTCCCATTGCCTTGCAACCCCCGTCGTGCTTGATTCAGGCGTTCATAGACGATACGGGAGCTATAAACTTGGCGAATGTGCTGCTTACTTTTGGCAATACTGATTCGGCATTGCAAACAGTCCTTGTGGCTGTGGGAATGTTTTTGAAGTACCTGAAATAATTCCCTCGCGATGCGGAGATGGTTGCGGCTTGTCAAACTGCTGTCATGCACACGATAGCAGGAAAGTACTTCAGGGATAACAGCCACTTCGTTGTGCAGCGAAATTCGCAGCCACAAATCCCAATCTTCCCCGGTCCGCAATTGGGTGTCAAAAGGGCTGACTTTAGGCAAGGCATTCCGGCGAACCACAGCAGTGAGTGTGCCAACAGTGCAGTGTTCAAGAAGGCTATGAAAGACGTAGCCTTCTGTATGAAAGCGCTTTTCTTGTAGGTTGCCGTCACTATCTACCCAGACATGATAGGAGTGAACTAAGCCTACCTTTGGATTTGTGAAGGCTGGGATTTGGCGTTCCAATTTGTTTGGCAGCCAATAATCGTCAGCGTCTAGGAACGCAAGGTATTCACCTGTCGAAGCGGCAATTGCTGCATTACGGGCGGCTGAGACTCCACTGTTTTTCTGACGGATGAAGGTGATTCGAATGCCGTAGCGCTCGGCGACGGTACAAGAGGCATCAGTTGAGCCATCATCTACGACTATAATCTCTACGTTAGAGTAAGTCTGTGCAAGAACACTCTCTATAGCCTGAGATAAGTAGGCTTCGGCGTTGTAGCAGGGAATAATGACGCTGACCTTTGAAGGAATAAACATCGTCGTACTCGATAGTATGTTGAGAACAAGAATAATTCTAACTACTCTTACTTTTGATTAGATCAGCCTTCTGATAATATCTTGGTCGCCTTCTCTCAATGAGCCACTGTTTGTGAAAATTAATTTCTTGTACCAGTTCCATTTCCCACAGAGGCATCCCTTCTCTTGAACATTCTTGCGCCTTTACAGCACGCAAAAAGACTAACTGAATGATATGTTTGAGCAGGCGCACATAGCAAAAAGAATTATGGGAGTGATAATAATGATGAGCGACATAGGCGCTTACTCTTCCGAACTTCTCTGCGGTGGTAATAAACCCTGCACGCGACAATCTCGACGCATCGCAATGATGCACGACCACGGTTTCTAGCGCAGCTCTGAGTCTATATCCTGCATCAAACAGCTCCCAGGTAAACAATGTTTCATCGCCAAAGCCCATCGCTCCTGGTCCCAATTCAACATTGAACTGGGGTACTTTAGTCAACACTTTCCGCGAGAACGCCATATTTGCACCCACCATACGATTGGGTTTGTCCGCATCTAGGCCTTCGGTACTTGCTAACCAGTTCCGATGAAGTGTCTTCATCCACGGGCGCTCTAAGTGCGTTGCGAGCCTTACCCCGCCTGCCATAGCCTCCGCCTCATCCCGCAAAATTGGCCCGCACATTCCCTCGATCCAATTCTTCGGAGGCCGCACATCGTCATCGGTGAACAGAAACACCTCGCCCTGGGCCGCCGCCATCCCTGCGTTGTACGCATAGCCCTTGCCCTGCCGGGGTTCATGGATGTAGCGTACCGACATATTCGGCAGATGACAGGACGCGACAACTTCGGCAGTCGCGTCGGTGGAAGCATTATCCACTACCAACAGTTCGGTGGGCATTTGCTTTGGAACATGGAGTTGGGCAATCGCCGCCAGCGTCTGCTGTAGGTCATTAGCGCGATTACAGGTGCAGAGAATGATTGAGACAATCACGGTTCATCTTTTTCCAGTCAAAATCGGTTTCATTGCTTGGCAAGCGGGCCTTGCCCATTTTGGAAGAACCTGAGACCGGCCTGTTGTATGATCTAATATAAGACGCGCTCGTTTTCTTGGTCTCTGTGCCTGGTATTTTTCTTCATTCGCTTCTATTTCGCGCGAAATCATGTTGAACAAGTTATGATCGTTCAGCACGCGCCGCCTTGCTTCAGCGATGGCATCCATGTTACGCTCTCGTAAATCACTGTTGATAACACCACGCAAAAAAGCAGTCGGGTTGGATGTTTCAGGGTCTAGCTGTATGTAGGAATTCTTTGGAAAGAAGCGATCTAATTCAGTACAGCCATAATAGATAGGCATTGTCCAAGCAAGGAAGCAATCCATGACCTTTTCACTCCAATAGTGACTATTGGAGTAGTTCTCAAAGGCAATGGAATAGCGGTATGGTGCTAACCCCTCCCATTTGCCAGCTATCGGGGTATATCCACGGCCATAAAGGTCCAGTTCAGCCATTCCCCGAACTTTGTCTAGGAAAGTCAAACGGTATTTATGTCCAGTGAATAGTGAATTGTTACTTGTCACCCAGGAAAGGGGATGGGTTTTTTCGCAGGGGGGGCAGGTGCTGAGATAATCGTAGTCTTGATCAACCCACCACGGTAGGTATGAGTAACTCAGGATGTGCTTATCACTCACTCTTCCCGAATCGGTCATGTAAGCCCGATCAATGTTTCCCCAAATTTTATGCCAAGGTTCAGCGAGTTCATGTGGAGCCTCGCCCATCACAAGCCAAATATGCCCTTTGGGACACCTGACCCATGATGGCTTTTTTACATGACCATGAACAACCACATAATCTGCTTCACCGGGTTCATCAATGATGAAGCGAATGCCGTTCCATATACCTTTGCCGCCTGGCGTCTGGCGAAAAAGATCCGGGTATTTCCAATATTTAAGAATCCGTACTAGCATTGTTGCAGAAAGAAATCACATGCGGCATTGTTATGAAGGGCTATATCCATAATATGTTTTCAACCTTTTACACGTTGAAAGACAGGAAGATTATGAAAAACCCAGCGCTCTATATGCCTTCTAAAACGCCGTGGCCTAATGTTTGCGGAGAGTTTATAAGCTACCCTTAAAAGGGGGTGACTATAGAGTTGATCTAGTCGTACTTGATATGATTCTTTAGGGTCCAGTAGTTCAGGATGATCCTTATAAAATCTATCCCAATCTGTGCCAAAATTAACATCAGTGCCATACTGAAGGGTAAGCCTACCATAATGATGCGCGAAGCTATCTACAAGGATAACTTCCAATCCAAAGTTCTTGAGGTTAAGGCTCGACTCTATATCATTGAAGCATCCGCTGTATTTGCTGGATAGACCACCTATTTTCTCGAAAACCGTTCGTGGGAACACATTAAGATTATATGTCATCATGCCAGGGTAACAGTTATGCCTCACGGCATTACACGATGCCTCTTGTGCTATATAATCACACGATGAAAGGTAAGGGATCAAGCAACCAATTGGCAGATCAGGATTGTTCTCTATGAATCTCTTAAATAAGGTGAAGGTGTCGGGGCAAACATAAATATCTGACGCCATAGTGACTACCCAATCTTCCGCTAGGCAGGCTACGCCATTGTTGTATGCCTCTGAGAATGATAGGAGTCTCCCATAATGCTTATAAGTGACATCAATATCGCTACAGAACTTATGCAAATCCGCATCGTATTCCGCCGAACTATCCACGACAACTATTGAAGTTATTTCAACACAATTTTTGAGCAATGCAATAGCTAGTCTTGTTGACTGTCTGACTGAAAGAGGATGCTCCGGCCTTTGAAAATGATTTATAGCGACGCCAAACATTAAAAAGCCTTTTTGACAAAGAAATGAAAACTTATTCTGTAGCGACGAATGATGAGCTTTGTGCGTACATTGAGTCTGCGTTATATTCCGCCTGTGTCGGCTCAGTTATGTCATCAGACATATATGCCTCACCCAAGAACAACCAGCCTGCTCCACTATAGTAATCTATTGTTTGTCCGGTATCTGTTGGAGTGCCTTCAGCAAGGATGCGAACTGCATGTGGAATATCTGCCCAACCGGTGATACCGGGATCAGTCACAGCAAGATGAAGGTGATATTCTCCTCTATTTAATCTACTCGGCAATTCAACTGTTCTGGCGAGACAAAACGGTCCTGCGGCATGAACGGGCGTAAATCCTCTGTCATGACCAGGGCTAAAGAGTCCTAATTGTGCTCCAAACAAATCAGTGATACGCGCCTCCATTTCAATCCGCATTGGTTGAGCAAGTTCACCATGTATTACAATACTGAGTGTTTGTTGTCCCGCCCTAAGATTAGTGCGATCACTGCTGGAATTATTGACAAGGATTGAATCAATTTTTACATCTTCGTGTACTGTGGTGGCATGAAGAGCAATCGATGATTGGCTTGATGATGCGCTAAGGTACTCATTTACACCTTGTTCTACTGAGCCACTATGAACTACTTTGCCAAACCTCAGTACTAGGCTCTTGTTACACAGTTGACGTACTGCCGCCATATTGTGGCTCACGAACAGCACAGTTCGCCCGCTCTGCGCCACGTCCTGCATCTTCCCCAGGCACTTCTTCTGGAACTCGGCGTCCCCCACCGCCAGCACCTCGTCCACGATCAGGATCTCGGGGTTCAGGTGGGCGGCCACGGCGAAGGCTAGACGGACGTACATGCCCGACGAGTAGCGCTTGACCGGGGTGTCCAGGAACTGCTCGACCCCGGAGAAGTCCACGATGGCGTCGAACTGCCGGGCGATCTCGGCCCGGCTCATGCCGAGGATCGCGCCGTTGAGGAAGATGTTCTCGCGGCCGGTCAGCTCGGCGTGGAACCCGGTCCCGACTTCCAGCAGGCTGCCGACGCGGCCGTAGAGGTCGATGCGGCCCGAGGTCGGCTCGGTGATGCGCGAGAGGATCTTGAGCAGGGTGCTCTTGCCCGCGCCGTTGCGCCCGATGATGCCCACCACGTCGCCCTTCTGGATGTCGAAGGAGACGTCGTTCAGCGCCCAGAACGTCTCGCGCTCCTCGCGGGCGAACGGGTGGCGCAGGCGGTGCATCAGGGCCTCGCCCGCCGTCGTGTGCTTGGCGGCGTTCTTCGCGATGGAGTAGGACTTGGACAGGCCGCGCACGGAGACGGCGACATCATTAGAGGGCAAGGCGGCTCTCCTTTCCAGGTCCGGCAAACCTCCACTGCGACTTGGGCACACGGTTCATAAACGGGGCTTCAAAGAGGTTAAAGAACAAAAACGCGATGCCGACGATGAAAGCAAAGCCGAAGGTATCCAGGATCAGGAACCGGGCCGGCCCCGCAATATGCAGCACCTTTTTCAGCAGTTCGCTGACATAAAAGATCGTGTTCTGATGGATCAGAAAGATGCTGTACGAGATCGTGCCGAGCCAGACCACCCCCGTGCTCTCGAAAGGTTTCTTCAGGGGCGTCAGGGAGCCACACAGAGCGACAAGTGCGCCAGCGAAAGCCACCGCAAGCAGCAGATCACGGATAGGTAAAAAAGCAAGCGATTTTGGCATGTCAGCCAGGGCAACGGCATAGACCACGAGGCCCACCGCCAGCATTGCCGACCCGGTCCGGGCACTATAGGGCGCATCGGCGTGGATGGTGCGGGCAACGATCCAAGCGGCTGTCATCCCGGCGGCGAACTGCATCCAGCGGCCCAGGAAGAACACGGAGGGCAGGAACTGCATGATCCATGGGGAGTGCGCCGTCAGAACGCCCGCGACCACCCGGTAGATGATCGAGATCAGGGTCATGCCCGCCGCGACCTTGATGCCATACCTCCGGTACGCGAGGACGACCAGCGGGAAGGCCACATAAAACTGTGCTTCCAGGCCCAGGGACCAGAAGGCCCCTTGGATGCCCGCCCATGTGTCTGCGAACAGAGTATGGATGAACAGCAGGTGGGTGACGTACTGCCAGAGCGAAGGCATATGCTGCCACTTGGCGGGCTGGTGCAGCAGACGATAAACGCAGACCAACACGATGGGGAGCAGCGTGCAATAGACGATGGCCGCATAGTAGGGGGGGACGATGCGGTGTATCCGCCGCCTGGCGTAATCCTCCCAGGACCAGCCCGTGACCGACGCGGGCTTGATGCAGAGCGGCCAGAACAGGCAGAAGCCGCTGAGTACCATGAAGAGATCAACGCCCGCCGGGAAGCCCGCGAATACTGCCCCAAGACTAAAATGCCGCCCGAGGACGTGAGCGTCGAACCTCGGCGAGTTCCCGAACTCCCAGGTGTGGTAGCTGAACACCATGAACATGGCGAGCGCACGCATCCCATCCACCGCACGGATGCGCGGCTTCGTTCCAGGCACGGCGACGGAGACAGGAACGTCTAGATGCTCATGCCGAGGCAGGGTTGCCGCTGTTGATGGGAGGGTTGGAAGTTCAGATGACATCGGCGAACCTCCTTTCCATCTTCTTGAACGAGAACGCGCCGCCGAGGAAGACGAGGGCGGTCACGCCCGCCGAGTAGCCGACCTGGGCGATGTCGAGGTGGCCCGTGCCGAGCAGGGACCAGCGGAACGCCTCCAGCAGCCCGGAGAGCGGGTTGAGGAAGTAGACGAAGCGCAGGTGGGGCGGCACGGCGGACACGGCGTAGGCGATGGGCGAGGCGTACAGGAGGAACTGAGTCAGGACCGGCAGGACGTACTGGACGTCGCGGTAGGTGACGGTCAGGGCGCTGGTGTAGAGGCCGACGCCGACGGACAGCAGGATGATGAGTGCGAGCCAGACCGGCAGCAGCAGCAGGCCCAGGCCCGGCACGACGTGGTAGGCGACCATCAGGACCACCATCATCGCAAGGGCGACGGCGAAGTCAATGAGGGTCGAGAAGACGGTGGACAGCGGCAGGACCAGGCGCGGGAAGTAGACCTTGGAGACGAGGTTTGCGTTCGCCACCAGGCAGCCGCTCGTCTTGGTGAGGGTCGAGGAGAAGGCGTTCCAGGCCAGCAGCCCGGCGAAGGAGAAGACGAAGTACGGGAGGCCGTCGGACGGGAGCTTGGCGACCTTGCCGAAGACGAACGAGAAGATGCCCGCCGCCAGGAGGGGCTGGAGCAGCACCCAGAGCGCGCCGAGTGCTGTCTGCCGGTAGCGCAGCTTGACGTCGCGCTGGGCGAGGGTGGTCAGCAGGTCGCGGAACTGCCACAGCTCGCGCAGGTTGATGGCCTGCCACCCCGCCGTGGGCTGGATGGTGAGGTAGGGCCGCGCGGGCGCTGCCGTTTCGGGGATGCGGTTTTCAAGCGTGCTGGGCATACGGTGACATTATACCATAGGTCGGCGGGCGCGGGCCGGGGGCCGGTTACAGGTGCGAGAGCGTGCCCAGGACGGACAGCGCGCCCAGGGAGGACAGGACGGAGCCGATGCCCTGGGGGTGGCCGCGCTGCTGGACGTACAGGATGTCGCCGTTTTGCAGGTTCAGGTCGACGACGTTGTTCTTGCCTTTCAGCAGGTCGTCCGTGTTGACCACGAGGACTGTCGCCTTGCCGTCGGCCGTGCGGCGGACGATGTCCACGTTCTTCTTGTCACCCTCGGAGGTGACGCCGCCGACCTGAGCCAAGGCGACGGTCAGGGGCAGGGTCGCGCCGTCCGGAATGGGGATGACGCCCTTGGTCCCCACCTCCCCCAGCGCGAGGATGTGGGCTTCGTTGGTGGGGACCAACAGCACATCGCCGGGCGCGAGCCGGATCTTACCGGCGGGGGCGTTCAGGTCGCTGGTCAGTAGGGGGCGCAGGTTGTAGACCGTCACCGCGCCGCCGTGCTTGAGCTGCACCTGGGTCAAGGCGGCCTTGGGCGTGGGGCCGGCCTGGGTGATGACGGAGAGCAGGGAAGCGCCGTCCGCCTTGACGTCATAGGCACCGGGGTGGGCGACCTCGCCGATCACCTGCACCTGGGCGACGGCGTCGCGCGGGGTGAGGAACAGGATGTCGCCCGGCGCGAGCGGGAGGTTCTGGGATGTGTCCGCGCCCGAGAGCAGGCGGGGCAGGTTGATGGGGACGCTGTCTTTGCCGCCGCCGGTGACAAGCATCGCCTGGGTCATGTCGGGGGCTGCCAGCGGGCCGCCGCTCTGGGCCAGCAGATCCAGCAGGTGCATGCCCTGGCGGTACTCGTACTGCCCCGCCGCCTTCGCGCCCGCGCCGAGGATGCTGACCTTGCGCGCCTGGCCCTGGCGCAGCGTGACGGTGACCTCGGGCTGGTTGAGCTGGTCGGACAGGCCGCGCGTCAGGGCGCGGCTGAGGCCGTCCACGGTCAGGCCCGCCGCGTGGACCTTGCCGACGACCGGGTAGTTGAAGGTGCCGTCGGGCAGGACGGTGACGCTGGCCTTGAAGTCGTCGTGGCCGCGCACGGAGATGTCGAGCTGGTCGTCGGGCGACAGGACGTAGGCCAGCGGGGTGGCGTTCGTCGTCGCGGCGTTCGCCGGCGCGGTCATCATTGGGGAGGCAGGTGCGGGCGTTTGTGCCCGGCCCGGCAGGGCGGAGAGGAGCAGCAGGGCCGCAACGGAGCTACTAAGGTGGCGTGTCACTTGTCGTCCTCCTCGCCGTCGGGGCCCGAGGGCAGCAGGGCGCGGCCCTTGCCGCGCTCGCCGTCGCTCTTGCCCTCAAGGGCGGGGCTGGTGTACTGGTAGTTGTAGTAGTAGTAGCCCTCGCCGTCGTGGGCGCGCATCTTGTTGTAGGCGACGCCGAGCATGGTGGCGCGGGCCTGCTTCAAGAGCTGCATGGTGCGCCGGGCCGCGCCCTTCTTGGTCGCGCCGGTCTCGACCACCATGATCGTCCCGTCCATCTGGGAGGCCAGGATGACGGCGTCGGCGGCGGCCAGGACGGGCGGGCTGTCGAAGATGACGATGTCGGCGAGCGCCATCAGGTCGTCCACGAGGTTTCGGAACTTGCGCGAGTTCAGCAGCTCGCCGGGGTTCGGCGGCGTGGAGCCTGCGGTCAGGACGGACAGGCCGGGCATGATCTCGTGCGGGGCCAGCGGGGTGTGCCCGAGCAGGACGTCGGTGAGGCCCGGCACGGGGGGCAGGTCGAGCAGCTTGTGCTGGGAGGGGCGGCGCAGGTCGGTGTCCACGAGGAGGACCTTCTTGCCGTCCATCGCCATGGCGAAGGCGAGGTTGGCGGCGGTCGTACTCTTGCCCTCGCCGGGGCTGGCCGAGGTGACCATCAGGGTGCGGGCCGGCGCGTCCACGGTGGCGAAGTGGATGTTGGTCCGCAGGACGCGGTAGCTCTCCGAGGCGGGGTCGAGGCCCTGCATCTGCGGCAGCAGGTGGGCGTCGGCGGCGGTGAGGGCGGGGACGGAGCCGAGGGCGGGCAGGCCCAGCACGCGGGTGGCCTCGTCCACCGAGTTCAGGCGGTCGTCTAAGAACTCCTGCATCAAGGCGAGGCAGACGCCGACGAACAGGCCGATCAAGCAGGCGAAGAGGATGCTCTGCATCCGGTGGGGCCGGACGGGGGAGAGCGGGACGGCGGCGCTCTCGATGACGCGGGCGGCGGCGTGGTGGGCCTTCTCGCGCAGGTTGAGGTCGCCGAGCTGGTCGGTGAAGTTCTTATCCTGCTGCTGGGCCGAGTCGTGTTCGCGGGTCAGGCGGTCCAGGGTCAGCTCCAGGCCGGCGTACTGGCCGATGTTCCTCTTGGCCTCGGCGAGCCGCCGTGCTGTGAGCGCGCTCTGCGTTTGGAGCGGCGCGACTTGGGCGGTGAGGTCCACGATCTTGGCGCGCAGGGTCTCGCGCAGGGCGTCCGGGCCGGTGGTCTGGCTGGCCGCGAGTGTCGGCTGCTCGGCGAGGCGCTGCTTGAGGTCGGCGATCTGGGCGTCTATCGCCTTCACCTGTGGGGCGTTCGGGGTCAGGCCTCCCGGCTGGATCAGGCCGACGCGGACGTTCTCGAGCTTGCGGACGTCGTCCTGGAGGCTGGCGATGACGCCGTTCGTGGTCTGAGTATGGACGGTGCTGGTGGCCGGCTCGTGGGCCAGCAAAGACCGGTTTGCCGCGATCTGGGCGCGCAGGGTGGCGAGGGCGGTCTGCTCCGCCTGAGACTCGTTGGTCAGGGCGGTGACGCGGGCGATCTGGTCGTCGCGGTTGCGGGTCAGTTCGGCCACATGATTCTTCTCTTTGAAGTTCCGCAGGGCCGTCTCGGTCGCCGTCAGCCGGTCGTGGGCGGCCTTGCCCTGCTTGACGACGAACTGGCGGGCGTTCTCCATCTCGCCGAGGCTCTGGTTGAGGTCCTGGTCGATGTAGAGCTTCAGCAAGGCGTTCGGGGCCGCCGCCGCCATCTTCGGGTCGTTCGACTCGCCCGTCACCTCGATGACGTTGGTGTCCTTGACGTTGGCGACGGAAAGCGAGGCCGGGCCGACCTGCTTCTCGACCTGGTCCAGCAGGGGGGCGGCTTGCAGCACCTCCACCTGGGTATCGACGGTCTGCTGCTGACTGAGCTGGAACAGCGACGACAGCGGGTTGCTGGAGTCCACCGTGTTCAGGTTGTAGGACGGCCCCTCGACGAGCATCTTGGCGCTCGACTGGTAGACGTTCTTCGCCATCAAGGCCTGGGCGACGCCGATCACGGCGATCAGCACGAAGGCTTGCAGGATGATCCAGCGCCTCCGCCGGAGGATCGCCAGATACTCCTGCAACGAGAAGCCCGCAGAAATATTTTCTTCCGGTTCCATCGCTCGTCAACTTCCCCTTACTGCTAATCCTCTAATGCAGGAACCGTGCCAAACCCCGCCTCGCCCGTCTGCCTCTGGTAGATCGCCCGGTGCGTTTCCAGGGCCTGACTGACGAAGGCGCTCATCCGCTCGGCGAAGACGGCGCTGTCGAAGCGGGAGGCCTCGGCTTGAAGCTCCTCCGGGGCCACCCGCAGGGCCGCGACCGCCTGGAGCGCCTCGATCAATGCTTCGGGCGTCTGCTCGTCGAAAAATACCCCGGTCTTGCCCGCCGTCACCGTCTCCAGCGCCCCGCCGCGCCCGAAGGCGACGACGGGCCGGCCGCTCGCCATGCACTCCACGGGCGTCAGGCCGAAGTCCTCCTCGCCGGGGAAGATCAGGGCGCGGCACCGGGCGTACTCGTGGGCCACCTGGGCGTCCGTCAGCCCGCCGAGGAACGTGATGGTGGGGCCGGCCATTCGGCGCAGCGCGCGGCACTCCGGCCCCGTCCCGATAATCCGCAGGGGGGCCTGGAGCCGGTTGCAGGCCTCGACCGCCAGGTCAATGCGCTTGTACCCGACGAGCCGCGAGACGACCAGGAAGTGGCCCCCGATCTCGCCGGCGGGGGCGGGCGTGAAGCGCGCGGTCTCGACCGGCGGGTAGATGACGGCGTCCACCTCCCGGCGGTAGTACTTGCGGATGCGCCCGGCGATGTTGTGGGAGTTTGCGACGAAGAAGTCCACGCGCTGGGCACTGTCAAAGTCGCGCCGGCGCAGGCCGCTGATCATCCCGCGCATCCACGGCTCCAGAAGCCGCGTCAGCCGGCTCTGCATCAGATAGTCGTGCTGCCGCCAGGCGAACCGGGCGGGCGTGTGGCAGTAGCAGATGTGGCACGTCTCGGGGCTTGTGATCACGCCCTTGGCGAACGAGCTGGAGCTGCTGATGACCAGGCCGTAGGCGTTGAGGTCGAACTGCTCGAAGGCCAGCGCGTACAGCCCCAGGGCCAGTTTGTGGAATCTTCGCGAGGACAGGACCGAGCGCTGCAAGAAGGAGGTCCGCACGTCCATCGCGGAGAAGCAGGGCAGCGTCGCCTTCGGGTCGTAGACCGAGGTGTAGACCGGCGCGGACGGGAACAGGGCGTGCAGGGCGGCGACCACGCGCTCCGCGCCGCCCGACTGCGCCAGATAGTCGTGGACGAGGGCGGTCGCCTGCGCCGGTCCGGGCCAGGCGTGCGCCGCCGTCAGCGGGGACGACGGCGCGGCGGGGAAGACCGGCACGGCGGGCGACTGCTGGTAGCGGAAGTTGCCCGCGACGCTCCCCGGAAAGGCAGCCCGCTCGGCGACCTCGCAGGAGGCCGCCACGGACGGGCGCGGAAAACCTCCGTCATGCCCGGCGGCGCTGAGGCGACCTGACGCGGCGGGCGCTCGCTTATTCCTGAATAGGTTAGTTCTGATTTTCAAGTGACCACATGGACTGGCGAAGGGTGTACGGCAGGACGGTTATCCCTGCAAGCGGCGGTCACGGAAAATGCCATCCGTCGGCCCGAAGGCGGCTTTCGAGGGGCGGGTGAAAGGGATCGGGCAAGACGAAGGAAAGTCCGGAACACAGCCTGGTACGGGGGTGTTCACATCCGCTGTGTCCTGCTGGGCCTTGTACCACACTCATTATAACACCAGAATCTCAAAAATCCTGAAAAGATTCGCGATTTTCTGCGGTATTCATATGCAATACTACCAATGCAATTGTCATGCCAACAATGCGGATTCGTGCCCCTCCGACGAAAATAGCGGGAAAATGTTAAGGCCGTGTTAAGACGGGCTGGAACTCCGGCGGGTCTTCCGCGCCCTGCCCTTCCCTTCGCCGCCGCGTTTCAGGTACAATCCCCCCATGAACGCGCTGATCCTGTTTTCCCACGGCTCCCTCCTCTGCGGCGCGGGCGAGGCGCTGGACGCCCACGCGGGCCGCCTGCGCCGGACGGGCGAATGGGACCGGGTCGCGGTCGGGTACATGAACTACTCGGAGCCGACCTTCGCCCAGTCCGTGGCCGAGTGCGCGGAGGCGGGGGCGACGCGCATCCTCGTCCTGCCCTTCTTCCTCGTTTCGGGCTATTTCGTCACAAAATCTTTGCCGGAACAGGTGGAGGCGGCGCAGGCCGCCCATCCGGCCTTGGAGTTCACCGTCGCCGACGCCATCGGCTTCGACGCCGGGCTTGCCGACGCGCTCATCGCCAGCGCCCAGGACCCGCTCGGGCCGGACGAGTGGCGTGACGACCTCGCCGCCGCCGCGCGCGGCTGCCGCGCCCTCCCGGACTGCCCGCTGTATGCGACGCCGAACTGCCCGCGCGTCCCCGCCCCGGACACGCCCGCGCGGCCGTTCGTGGAGTAGACTTAGGAAGCAACCCTTCGATGAAAACCGCCCTGCTCGTCATGGTCCACGGCTCGCCCCGGCCCGTCGCAAACGGCGACATGTTCCGCGTCGTGGAGGAAGTCAAGGCCCGCGCCGTCTTCGACCACGTCGCCGTCGGCTTCATGGAGTGCAACGAGCCGACCATCCCCGACGCCGTGGACGCCTGCGCCGCGTCCGGCGCGGAGCGCGTCGTCGCCGTCCCGTATTTCCTGCACACCGGGACCCACGTCGCCGACGACCTGCCGACGCTGCTGGAAGAAGCGCGGGAGCGCCACCCGCACGTCCAGTTCCAGATGGGACGCTACATCGGCACCTCGCCGCTCCTTACGGACATCCTCAGCGCCCGCGCCCATGCGGCGGTCGGCGGCTGAAACAGACACACGGCAGCGCTGCCGCACGGCCCATGGGCCGTCTCCTGCAACAGAACATCCCGCGAAACACGCAAGAAAGAAGCAAGACTCGCCCATGCCTACGCACGCCCCCCGCCGCCTCCGGCCCGCCCGGCTCCTGCCGCTCCTGGTCGGCCTCGGCCTCTCCGCCGCTCGACTCCCGGCCCAGACGCCGCCCGCGCCCATGAACACCGCGCCCGCCCTGCACGGCGTGGATCTCAGCACCATTGATACGTCCGTCCTGCCCTGCCGCGACTTCTACCAGTACGCGAACGGCAAATGGCTGGCCGCGAACCCCGTCCCCGCCGACCGCTCCACCTGGGGCGAGATGAGCGAGATGGGGGAGCGCAACAGCGCCGTCCTGCACTCCATCCTGGACCGGGCGGTCACCGGCCCGCCCGCCCCGGCGGGCAGCGTCGAGCGCAAGGTCGCCGACTTCTACCGCAGCGGCATGGACACCGCCCGCATCGAGCGCGAAGGCGTCCAGCCGCTGGCCCCCGAGTTCGCCCGCATTGATCAGGTCAGCGACACGCCCGGCCTGCTGGCCGAGATCGCCCACCTGCACCAGTACGGCATCCGCGCCGCCTGGGGCTTCGGCGTCAGCGCGGACACCAAGGACAGCATCCACACCATCGGGCAGCTCAGACAGGGCGGGCTGGGCCTGCCCGACCGGGACTACTACACCAAGACCGACCCCAAATCCGTCGCCCTGCGCGCCGCCTACGTCGCCCACGTCGCCCGGATGTTCGTCCTGCTCGGCGACGCCCCGGACCGCGCCGATGCCGAGTCGCAGACGGTCATGGGCATCGAAACTCGGCTGGCCTCCGCCTCCATGACCCGCCTGGAGCAGCGCGACCCGAACGCCACCTACCACAAGCTGACATTGGCCCAGCTCGACGCCCTCTCCCCCGGCCTGTCCTGGCAGCCCTACCTCGCCGCCGTCGGCGACACCGACCCCGGCCCGCTGCTCGTCGGCCAGCCGCAGTTCTTCACGGTCGTGGGCGGCATGCTGAACTCGGTCCCGATCGCCGACTGGAAGACCTACCTGCGCTGGCACCTCATCAACGCCACGGCGGACGACCTGAGCGACGCCTTTGGCAACGAGCAGTTCGCCTTCACCGGTAAAACGCTCAACGGCTCCCCGGCCCAGCTCCCCCGATGGAAGCGCGTCCTGGCCCAGACCGACGGCTCGCTCGGCGAGGGGCTGGGCAGCCTGTATGTCGCCCGCTCCTTCTCGCCCGAGGCCAAGAAGCGCGCCCTGACCCTGGTCCTGAACCTGAAGTCCGCCCTGCACGACCGGCTCCAGTCGCTGGACTGGATCGGCGACGACACGCGCAAGCAGGCCCTGCACAAGCTCGACAAGATGATCATCAAGATCGGCTACCCGGACCACCCGCGCGACTACACCGCCCTCGCCATCGACAGCCCGGACTTCGTCACGAACGCCCTGGCCGCGCGCCGGTTTGAGGTGGCCCGCAACCTGAAGAAGCTCGGCCACCCCGTGGACCGGACCGAGTGGGGCATGTCCGCCCCGACCGTCAACGCCTACTACAACCCCTCCGTGAACGAGATCGTCTTCCCCGCCGGCATCCTCCAGCCGCCCTTCTTCGACGCCCAGGCCGACGACGCCTCCAACTACGGCTCCATCGGCGCGGTCATCGGGCACGAGATGACGCACGGCTTCGACGACCAGGGGCGGCAGTTCGACGCCGACGGCAACCTGAAGGACTGGTGGACGGCCGCCGACAAGAAAAACTTCCAGTCGCGCGCCGACCTCGTCGCCCACCAGTTCGACGACTTCGTGGCCGTGGACGACCTGCACGTCAACGGGCACCTCACTCTGGGCGAGGACATCGCGGACCTCGGCGGCCTGAAGATCGCCTACCTCGCCTTCGAGAAGGCGCAGGCCGGCAAGCCGCGCGTCCGCATCGGCGGCTTCACCCCCGAGCAGCGCTTCTTCCTGGCCTTCGCCCAGGTGTGGCGCACCAACACGCGCCCCGAAGCCGCCCGCCTGCGCGTCGCGACCGATCCGCACGCGCCCGCCCGGTTCCGCGTCCTCGGCCCACTCGCCAACCTGCCTGAGTTCGCCCAGGCCTTTCCCTGCCCCGCCGGGGAGGCGAAGGTGGCCTCCGCGCAGACGGTGAACATCTGGTAGCGCGCCAGCAGTAAGACACGACAAGAGAGGGGCGCGGGTGATAATCACCCGCGCCCCTCTTGTCCTGTGTGCCGTTCTACTGCCCGCCCCTTGCCTTCGCCGATGCCGAACTGTCCGGCCTCGTGGGCATAGGCGCCGAAGGTCCAGGCGCCGAAGGTCCAGCCGTCGAAGGGGTGGAGCAGTTGGTCGTAGGTGTTGAGGGCGTCTTCCCGGCTCCGTGCCATGCCCTGGGCGGTGAGGGGGTCGTAGTAGATGGCCCCCGGCCCGGACAGGGCGGTGTACAGCCCGGCCACCGCGTGGATCGTCTCGATGTCGGTGTAGCTGCCGGTCTGGCCCTGGAAGCCGACCGCGTCCAGGTTGAGGACGTTGTAGCCGCCGGTGAGGGTGTCGATGTCGGCGTGGAGCAGGCCCTGGGCGTCGTAGAGGGCGGTGTCCTGGACGAACTCAGCGTGGTCGCTGCTTGTGTCGGGGTCGTTGGAGCGGACGCGGTGGACGGTGTTGCCGCTGGGGTCGAACAGGTAAGGGGAGTTGATGAAGGTGTGCCGGAACCGCTCCAGCAGTCCGCCCGGCCCGTAGGTGTTGACCAGGCCGCCGCTGCTGTCCATCTCGCACAGGACATGGCCGGCGTCGTCGTAAAGGTAGTAGGTGGTTGCGCCGAGTGGGGGCTTCCAGTCAGGTTCCGGCTGGCCCTATGAAGTTGTCAAGGTGCGAAGTACGAGCCGAAAGGTCAGAGCATCGCGAACGCCTTAGTGGACGATCAGTGTGCCTGTAGGCCACTCGCCGTGTTCCCAGCCGCAAGGCATGTGCCCCGCCTCGTACACCTTGAGTGGTTCCAGGTAAAACGTCGTGGGCAGGTCACAGTCTGCGTAGGCCGCTTCCATGATTGCCAGCAATACGTCCCATTCAACATTCGCGATGAAGCGCCGGGCGAGGTCGTGTTGCTGGGCAAAGGCTTCGACGGCAGGATAAAAGATGTCCTTCATGTGTTCCTTCGCGGAATCCACCAAGTCGTTCCAGAAGGCGTAATCCTGCGGGTGGTTCATGCTGAGATGGATAGTTACTATATTTTTTGCATCCGCATGTGTGTCTTCCCATCTTCGTTTGTTCCAATGCACTTCCGCGCGCCGCCAGTTGAGGACGCGGCGCGCGGGGTAAGCAATCTTCATCTCCATCGGCTCCTCACATCTTGCGAACCAGTTAATGGCTTGGATGCGCGTCAGTATGGCCGTTGGGACTTTTCTCGTCATGTTTTGTAGCCGGACTGTTGTGTTTGCCCTGGGCCTTCACCAGTGACGAGTAGAGCAGGAAGTGCTTCCATCGTAGCACGCCCCCGCTTGCTTGTCAAGCAGTTCGCCTCAGACACCAGGGCCACCCCCGAGAAGAGGGGCAACCACAGGGGGCTGCCCCTACCGATGGCGGAGGGGTTCACTTCAGGGCCTGCCCTCCCCTGCTTTCCCCCTAACCCCCCCGCCCCCGCCTGCCGACAATCACCGGAGAGGCTTTACGTTTTCATGCGGACACTGCCGGCCGGCGCACAACTCTATCTCCTCGCCACCTATTTCGCCGCCCTGCTCACGGCCGGGTGGGCCGCCGTCACGCCCCCGCCGGAGGCCCACGCGCGCGGCTGGGAGGTGGCCCTGTTCCTGGCCCTGGCGATCCTCGCCTACGGCAAGAAGATCACCCTGCTCCGGCACACGGGCGACAAGGACGCCGGCTCGCTGTCGCTCGGCTTCGCCATCACCTTCGCCGCCCTGCTGCGCTTCGGCCCGCAGGGTGCCCTGGTCGTCGGCACCCTGGGCTGCCTGTCGGCGTGCCTGCATCCCCGCCGCCAGCCGGGATACCAGTTCGCCTTCAACGTCTCGGTCGCCGCCGTCGCCACCTGGCTGTCGGGCCTGACCTTCCTCGCCCTGAACGGCGGCCTGACTTTCGGCCTGCGCCGGACCCTGCTCGCCGCCGCCGCCGCGAGCCTCCTCTACTACGCGGTCAACAACGTCGCGACGGCCGCCGTGATCGCGCTCTGCACCGGCCAGAGGGTGGTCACGGTCTGGCGCGAGAGTTTCCTGTGGACCGCGCCCGGCTACTTCGCCGGGGGGGCCATCGGGACGGTCGGGGCGCTGGCCTGCGGCAGCGGCGACTGGCCGCTGCTGCTGGTGCTGACCCCCGTGGCCTACCTGACCTACTCGGCCTATGCCGTCTACGCCGGCCGGGCGGCGGAGCGGCAGAGCCACATCGAGAGCCTGGCCGACCTGTACCTGGGCACCATCCGCAGCCTCGCCGTCGCTATCGACGCCAAGGACCAGCGCTCCCACCAGCACATCGTCCGCGTCCAGCGGTCGGCCGTCGCCACCGCCCGGCACATGGGCCTGAGCGCAGATCTGGTGGAAGCGGTCAACACGGGCACGCTGCTCAAGGACATCGGCAAGCTGGGCGTCCCGGACTACGTCCTGCTGAAAACGGGCGAGCTGACCGGCGAAGAGTTCGCCAAGATCCGGAAGCACCCCGAGGTCGGCGCGGCCATCCTCGAAGGGGTCGTCTTCCCCTGGCCGGTCCTGCCGGTCGTCCGGTCGCACCACGAGCGGTGGGACGGGACCGGCTACCCGGACGGGTTGAAGGGCGAGCAGATCCCGCTGACGGCGCGGATACTGGCCGTCGCCGACGTCTACGACGCCCTGACCTCCTCGCGCGCCCACCGGGGGGCCTGGAGCCGCGAGGGGGCATTGGCGGAGATCCAGCGCCAGGCGGGCGCCCACTTCGACCCCGCCGTCGTCGCCGCCTTCACCGCCGTGATCGGCGGCCTGGCCGAAGAAGCGCCCGAGGCCGCTCCGCCCGAGGCCGCCGCGCCGGGGGGCGGAATCGTAAGCTCCGGGGACGCGGTCCGCCAGATCCAGCGGGCCTCCTCGGAACTTTGGGCGCTCTACGAGGTCGCGCAGACGCTGTCATCCAGTCTCGGCCTGCAAGAGACTCTGGAAATTTTAGGCCGCAAGCTCGAAGCCATCCTGCCGGGCACCGCCTGCCTCTTTCTGCTGCGCGAGGGGGCCGAGGACGCCCTGGTGGCGCGCGTGGCCGTCGGACTGAACGGCGACCGGCTGCGCGGCGCGCGGGCGAACGGGCTGGCGAGCCGCTCCCTCCAGGCCGCGACCGGCCGCGAGACCTATCGTGGCCCCTACGACGCGGATGACCTCTGCCTGCCGGACACGCTTGCGGGCTCGTGGGAGCCGCTGCGGGCCGCCCTGATCGTCCCCATCGTCCATGCGGGCGAGGTACTGGGCACGGTCAACCTCTACCACCCGGACGCGGACGCCTTCGGGCCGCACGACCAGCAGCTCCTGGAGACCATCGCCGAGCGGGCCGCGCTGGCCCTCTACAACGGCCTGCTGTTCGACCGGACCCGGTCGCACGCGAACACCGACGGGCTGACGGGCCTGTACAACCTGCGCTACCTGACTCAGCAGGTGGACGCGCTCTGCCTCGGGGCCGAGCCGCTGGCCCTGCTCTGCCTGGACCTGGACAGCTTCAAGCCGATCAACGACAACTTCGGCCACCAGAAGGGCGACCAGGTGCTGTGCGACCTGGCCGAGATCTTCTGCGGGGCGGTCCGCGACTCGGACATCGTCGCGCGCTACGGCGGCGACGAGTTCCTGGTCGTCCTGCGCGGGGCGGGCGCGGCCGAGGCGCAGGCGATGTCCCAGCGCCTGCTGGAAGCCGTCTCCGCCTACGACCCCGGCCTGGCGCACCCGACGTTGGGCCGCCTCCGGGTGGGCGTCTCCATCGGGTGGGGCTGCGCCCCCGCCGACGGCCGGGACTGCACCGCCCTGCTGGCCGCCGCCGACGCCCGGATGTACCGCGAGAAGACCCAGCGCAAGCTGGGCGCGCGGGCCGAGCCGAGGCGGGACGGCCCGGCCGACCCGGACGTGCCCCTGCTGAGGCTCGTGGACGCGGCCTAGCGCCTCCCCCTCCGCTCAGGCCGCGCCCCTTTTTCCCGCACTTCTTCTTTTCCCGCACTTCTTTCAGTGATGCTCGCCTGCTGCCCCCCCAATAATCAAGCGTAGACGATCCCCGCCCCCGAACAGGGCAAACCGGCCGCGAGGCCGGGACGCAAAGCCTTCGGGTCTGTGTAAATCCCAACACGCGCAGATGGCCGGGCCGCCGAACGGGCGACACGCTTCCTCGGGCCGGGGCCGTCTGACACCATCCTTCGCAGGCGACAAGAGCAAACCGCGCGAAAGCGTGGGACGCAAAGCCACGGGCCTTATTCTTCAGCCGTCCCTAGGAACAGTACCGAAGAATGGCCGCCGGGCCACCGAGCAGCGACGATTCCGAGGGACCTTCTTATGCTTAACAAGATCAACCGAAACGTGATCAACCGGACTTCTTGGAGGGCGCCGGCGCTGGCCGCCCTGTCCGTGGGCCTGGCCGCCGCCCACGCCTCCCCGGCCCCGAACACAGCACACCACCCCTCCGGGGGGGCGCGCGCGGCCTCCCGCCCGGCGGCCTCCACGCCCGTCATCCTGAAACTCGCGCCGGGGGGTCTGACGCCCGCCCGGCAGGCCGCGCTCGCCCGGCTCGGGGCGGGCGTGACGCGCCACCTGGGCTTCATCGGCTCGGTCGCCGTCACCGTCCCGAGCCGGAACCTGGCCCGCGTCGCCGCCCTGCCGTTCGTCACGCACGTCTCCTGTGACGGCCAGGTCCACAAGTGCGACGAGTTCACGGTCGCCGCGAGCGGGGCGGGGGCGGCCTACCAGCAGTACGGGCTGACCGGGCAGGGCGTCACCGTCGCCGTCGTGGACAGCGGCGTCCAGTGCAACCACTGGGATCTGCTGGATGCCAACGGGGACGGCAACTCGCGGGTAATCGGCTACGCGGATTTTGTCCCGAGTACGAATGGCCCCAAGCTTTACTCCGACTATTGCGGCCACGGCTCGCACGTCGCCGGCATCATCGCCGGCAACGGCGCGGCCTCCACCGGCAGCCAGTGTACCCACACCTACTACGGCATCGCCCGCAACGCCAGCCTCGTCAACGTGCGCGTGCTGGACCAGAACGGCGCGGGCAGCGTCAGCACCGTCCTCGCCGGCATCCAGTGGGTGGTGGCCCACAAGAACGACAACCGGAGAGCGCCGATCCGCGTGCTGAACCTGTCGCTGGGGCACCCCGTCGGCGAGAGCTACACCACCGACCCGCTCTGCCAGGCCGTCGAGGCCGCCTGGAAGGCCGGCATCGTCGTCGTCTGCGCCGCCGGCAACGCCGGCCGCGTCTCCAACACCGTGGCCGCGGGCCAGTCCAACGAGGGCTACGGCACAGCCTACGGCTCCATCCAGTCTCCGGGCAACGACCCCTACGTCATCACCGTCGGCGCGACCAAGAGCGTGGACGGCAGCCGCTGGCACGACAGGGTCGCCACCTATTCCAGCCGGGGGCCGAGCCGCCTGGACCTGGTGCTGAAGCCCGACATCATCGCGCCGGGCAACCAGGTCATCTCGCTGGACGTGGACTGGGCCACGCTCAACGCCGCCTATGGGGGCACCAACATGCTCCCCTACAGCGCCTACACCACGGCGGCGGCGTCCGGGGCTGCCGGCACGCTGGGGGCCGCCAACCGGGCGGGAGCGGGGATGTCCGACGCCTACTTCCGCCTGTCGGGCACTTCCATGGCCGCGCCCGTCGTGGCAGGGGCGGCGGCCCTGCTGCTCCAGGCGAACCCGCGGCTCTCGCCGGACACGGTGAAGGCCCGCCTGATGGTCTCCGCCGACAAATGGGGCGCACCCGACTGGCGGGGGAACCCGACAGGGCAGGCGGACCCCTGCACCTACGGGGCTGGGTATCTGAACATCCCCGCCGCGATCCAGAGCAGCGTCTTCGCCGGCCAGTCCGCCCTCAGCCCCACGCTGACGGAGGACGGCAGCGGCAACGTCGCCATCAACGCCTCGGGCATCATGTCCGCCTCGCACGTCATCTGGGGCAGCACCGGTGTCAATGATCTGCACGTCATCTGGGGGACGAATGCGATCTCGGGCAGCAGCGCGCTGTCGGCCTCGCACGTCATCTGGGGCAGCAGCGTCTTCTCCGACCACGTCATCTGGGGCACCAGCACCAGTGCCGTGGACCTCTCCTCGGTCGCCATCAACGGCGAGTAACACGCTCAACTCACGCGGTCATCTGACACGCCCATCGGCCCGCCGCATGCACAATCCTTCACCCATGGAGGCGCAGGCGGCGGGCTTTCCCTTTTCCCGCCCCCCTTTTCCCGCACTTCGTTTCTTTTCCCGCACTTCTCTCAGTGGCCGCCCTGCTCCAGACGGCATAATCAAGCGTAGATGGTTTCCGCCCCCGATCCGGGCAAACCGGCCGCGAGGCCGGGACGCAAAGCCACGGGCCTCCGCAAATCTCAACACGCGGAGGCGGCCGGGCCGCCGAACGGGCGACACACTCCTTCGGGCCACGGGACCACCTGACCGCATCCTTCGCGAGCGACAAGAGCATACCCGGCGAAAGCCGGGGGCGCAAAGCCACGGGCCTTCTTCTTCAGCAGTATCGGGGAATGGCCGCCGAGCTACCGAGCGGCGAGATTACGAGGGAACAACCAATGAAACACCGAAAAACGTCCCGAGAAACATCCCGAGAAACATCCCGAAAGGCACCCGCAGTAGCCGCCTTCTGCCTCGGATTGGCCGGCGCTCTCGGGACCGTCACACCAGCACATGCGGGTACGCCCCCTGCACCGCACCTCCGCGCCGAAGCCGACTCCTTCTTTGTCCAGACCCTGGCCGACAGGCCCGCGTCGGGCCGCGCCCCCGTCATCGTGAAGCTCGCGCTGGGGGGTCTGACGCCCGCCCGGCAGGCCGCGCTCGCCCGGCTCGGGGCGGGCGTGACGCGCCACCTGGGCTTCATCGGCTCGGTCGCCGTCACCGTGCCGGACCGCAATCTGGACCGGCTGGCCGCCCTGCCGTTCGTGTCGCACCTGTCCGTGGACGGCCAGGTCCACAAGTGCGACGAGTTCACCTGCGCCTCCAGTGGGGCCGACACCGCCTACCAGCAGTACGGGCTGACCGGGGCGGGCGTCACCGTCGCCGTCGTGGACAGCGGCATCACTTCTTCAAGGGATTTGAACGGCAACTCCTGGAATGCGGGCGGCAACTCCCGGAACGGTCGCCTTCAGGGGGCGGTCAGCTTCGTTCCGGGCGACTCCAGCACGGACGACGCCTGCGGGCACGGCTCCCATGTCGCCGGCATCATCGCCGGGAACGGCTCCAACTCTTCGGGCTTCGGATATTCGCACACCTACTACGGCGCGGCGCGGAATGCCAGCCTGGTGAACGTGCGCGTGCTGGACCAGTACGGCATGGGCAGCGTCAGCACGGTGCTGGCGGGCATCCAGTGGGTGGTGGCCCACAAGAACGATAACGCGAACGCGCCGATCCGGGTCTTGAACCTGTCTCTGGGGCATCCTGTGGGCGAGAGCTACAAGACCGACCCGCTCTGCCAGGCCGTCGAGGCCGCCTACCGGGCGGGCATCGTCGTCGTCTGCGCCGCAGGCAACGGCGGGCGGGCGAGCCTCTGGAACACAGCGGGCGCGGCTAATGAGGGGTGGGGGACGGCCTACGGCTCCATCAACTCGCCCGGCAACGACCCCTATGTCATCACGGTGGGTGCGACCAAGAGCAACGACGGCGTCCGCGTCCATGACACCATCGCCACCTATTCCAGCCGGGGGCCGAGCCGCCTGGACCTGGTGCTGAAGCCCGACATCATCGCGCCCGGCAACAAGGTCATCTCCGTCTGCTCCAACGGCAGCACCCTCGACACCTATGCGGGCGGCACCAATGACATCCCCATGTCTACCTACTCCCGGTTTCCCATGCCCATGACTTCGTGGAACTACTTCCGTTTGTCGGGCACTTCCATGGCCGCGCCCGTCGTGGCGGGGGCGGCGGCCCTGCTGCTCCAGGCTAGCCCGAACCTGACGCCCGACACCGTCAAGGCTCGCCTGATGGTCGCCGCCGACAAGTGGGCCGCCCCCGCCGCCAGCGGTACGCCGACCGGCCTGGCCGACCCATGCACCTACGGGGCGGGCTACCTCAACATCCCCGCCGCCCTCGCCAGCACGGTGACGGCGTCCGCGCCCGCCCTCAGCCCCACGCTGACCTACGACGCCAAAGGCAACGTGAGTATCGTCGCTTCGAGCATGACTTCGGCCTCGCACGTCATCTGGGGCACCAGCGCCGTCAACGACCTGCACGTCATTTGGGGGACCAGCGCCATTTCGGGCAGCAGCACACTGGCGGCCTCGCACGTCATCTGGGGGACCAGCGTTTTCACCAACACCACCACCTGGGCGTTCAGCACCGGCGCTGCGGACCTCTCCGCTTCCGCCCTCTACGGCGAGGGGGCCGCCGTCCAGGCCTTCCAGGCGAATGCCTGCCCCGCGCCGGCAAGCGCGAATTAACCGGCAAAGCCCCGCGCCCGCCCCCTGCATAGTCTTCCACCCGTGGAGGCGCAGGCGGCGGGCTTTCTCGTGTCCCGCCCCTCCTTTTCCCGCACTCCTCCTTTTCCCGCACTTCTTTCAGTGACGCCCCTTTGCGGGACGCCGACAATTAGCCATGAGGAAGTCGTCTCCGAGACGACCACCAGGAAGAAGCCATGCTGAACCAAAAAAATCGACAACAATGCGCCCGGAAGCGCCCATCCTTGCCGCACTCTCCCTTGGCCTGGTCAGTGCCTTACTGACCGGCCCGGCGGCTCAAGCGGACGCGCCCGCCGCGAAGGCCGACACCGCCCGGCTCCTGGCCGCCGGGCCGACAGCGGCCCGCGCCCCCGTCATCGTGAAGCTCGCGCCGGGGGGTCTGACGCCCGCCCGGCAGGCCGCGCTCGCCCGGCTCGGGGCGGGCGTGACGCGCCACCTGGGCTTCATCGGCTCGGTCGCCGTCACCGTGCCGGACCGCAATCTGGACCGGCTGGCCGCCCTGCCGTTCGTGTCGCACCTGTCCGTGGACGGCCAGGTCCACAAGTGCGACGAGTTCACGGTCGCCGCGAGCGGGGCGGGGGCGGCCTACCAGCAGTACGGGCTGACCGGGCAGGGCGTCACCGTCGCCGTCGTGGACAGCGGCGTCCGCAGCAACGCCGACCTGCGGACGCCGGGGTCCGGGAAGCCGCAGCTCCTCGCCTCGCAGAGCTTCATCCCCGGCGACACCAGCACGGACGACGCCTGCGGGCACGGCACCCACATCGCCGGCATCGTCGCCGGCAACGGCGCGGCCTCTACGGGCAGCCAGTACACCCACACCTACTACGGCATCGCCCGGCAGGCCAATCTGGTGAGCGCACGCGTGCTGGACAAGAACGGCGCGGGCAGCGTCAGCACGGTAGTGGCTGGCATCGGGTGGGTCGTCGCTAACAAGGCGAAATACGGCGTCCGCGTCCTGAACCTGTCGCTGGGGCACCCGGTCGGCGAGAGCTACACCACCGACCCGCTCTGCCAGGCCGTCGAGGCCGCCTGGAAGGCCGGCATCGTCGTCGTCTGCGCCGCCGGCAACGCCGGGCGGGCCGGTGCCACCAACACAGCGGGCGCGGCCAACGAGGGGTGGGGGACGGCCTACGGCTCCATCCAGTCTCCGGGCAACGACCCCTACGTCATCACCGTCGGCGCGACCAAGAGCGTGGACGGGAACCGCTGGGACGACAGGGTCGCTACCTACTCCAGCCGGGGGCCGAGCCGCCTGGACCTGGTGCTGAAGCCCGACATCATCGCGCCCGGCAACCAGGTCATCTCGACGTACTCCTACGGGAGCATGCTTTTCAACTACAACGTCGCGAACAACAACAGCCTGCCGATACAGACCTACTCGAAGACGGCCTGGAACGGCTATTCCACCGACTACTTCCGTCTGTCGGGCACTTCCATGGCCGCGCCCGTCGTGGCGGGGGCGGCGGCCCTGCTGCTCCAGGCCAGCCCGAACCTGTCGCCCGACACCGTCAAGGCCCGCCTGATGATCTCCGCCGACAAGTGGGCCGCCCCCGACGGCACCGGCGACCCCCTCACCTACGGGGCGGGCTACCTCGACATCCCCGCCGCCATCGCAAGCACCGCGACGGCGAGCCTGCCCGCCCTCAGCCCCGCGTTGACGCTCAACAATGACGGCACCGCCTCCCTCGTCATGGACCGGGCCACCTGGGGCTCCAGCCTGTGGGGGACCGGCATCACCGACCTGCGGGCCACCTGGGGCAGCTCGGTCAGCGCGGACCGCGCGACCTGGGGCAGCGCCGCGCTGGTCATGGACCGGGCCACCTGGGGCAGCAGCGTGTGGGGCGACCGGGCCACCTGGGGCAGCAGCACCGACGCCGTGGATCTCTCCTCGGTCGTCATCAACGGCGAGTGACCCGGCCGGCTTCCATGCCCGCCGCCTGCATCGCTTCCCACCCGTGGAGGCGCAGGCGGCGGGCTTTTTCGTGTCACCACCCGGCGGCATGAGCGGCGGGACTAAACGGGTATAATAAACCGGCAAAAGATGTGGCGCAGGCTTGGGCGGGTGAACCCCGCCGGAGCCTTTTTCGTGCGTCACGCCTCCCGGTGATTTTAGTTGGCGATCTTGGAAGGAAGCACTGGCGAATGGACCTGCGTGAACTGCCCGGCCTGGCCGAAGACTATCCCGCGTATCAGCAACTCCGAAAGGCCGTGGCGCGCGGCGGCGTCACCCAGCTCGAAGGCCTGCCCGTGCCCGCCAAGGGCTGGCTGCTGGCGCAGCTCCAGCGGGACACCGACCGCCCCGTCGTCGTCCTCTCCTACAACGCCGAGCAGGCCGCCCGCCTGGCCGCAGACCTCGCCCGGTACGGGGTGGAGGCGGACGCCCTGACGAGCCTGGTGTCGTCCACCGAAACCCTGATCTTCGCCGAGGGTGCCCCGGACCTCGCCCAGACGGGCAAGCGCGTCGCCGCCTTGCAGCAGATGGCGCGCGGGACGGCGCGCGTCACGGTCGGCTCCATCGGGGCCTGGCTCCAGCGGGCGGTCAGGCCCGAGCTGATCCAGGACCGGCGCATCACGCTGACCGTCGGCGGAGCCGTGGACATCGGGGACTTTGAACGGTCACTGGTCGGCTTCGGCTACGAGCGCGTCGAGGCCGTCGAGGCGGCCGGGCAGTGGACCCGGCGCGGCGGGATTTTAGACATCTTCCCCGGCGACGCCGCCCTGCCGTTCCGCGTGGACTTCTTCGGCGACGACATCGAGAGCATCCGGCCCTTCGACGTGGAAACCCAGCGCTCGGTCGGCAAGGCCGAAACCCTCCTCGTCGCCGCCGTGCGCGAGGTGCCCTATGAGGACGCCGCCGTGGCCGAGGCCATCTCGCGCGTCAAGCGCGAGCTGCTGGGCCGGATGACGGCCCTCAAGAAAGCCAACCTGGATGACCGGGGCGCGGAACACGCCGAGCGGCTGGAGGAGCGGGCCGAGGGCGACATCGCGCAGCTCCAGTCCCACGCCTACTTCGACTCGATGGAGTATTACCTCCCGTACCTCTACCCCGACGCCGTCTGCGCCCTGGATTATATCCCCGACGACGCCCTGATTATTCTAGATGAGCCGACGCAGGCCAAGGCGCGCTGGGAGCAGCGCGAGACCGAGATCGCCGAGATCATGGCGGCGCGGGCCGCGCGGGGCGAGTACCTGACCCCGGACATGCCGCACGCCTGCGGCTTCGAGACGGTCATTTCTGCCCTCCCGAAAGCGTCCGCGACGGTCCTGCTGGCCCTGCTCGGGCGCGGGCTGGACGGCATTAAAATTGACAAAACGAACTCCATCCCGACCCAGGCCGGGGCGATGGAGAACTTCGCGGCCCGCCTGCCCGCCTTTTTTGAGGCGCTCGACGGCTGGCTCGGCGCGCGCTTCCGGTGCGTCCTCGTCACCGAGCAGTCGGAGCGCCTGCGGCAGATATTGGCCGACCACAAGATCGCCGCTTCCCCTCTGGACCGGCTGGAGAACGGCGGCGAGGCGGGCGTGTTCGTCATCGAAGGCTCTGTCCTGGGCGGCTTCAAGCTGCCCGAGGCGAACCTGATGCTCGCCACGGACACCGACATCTTCGGACACCGCGCCCACCAGAAGCCGCCCAAGCGGGCCTTCAAAGAGGGGCTGAAGATCACCTCGTACCTGGAGCTGCGCGAGGGGGACTTCGTCGTCCACATCCTCCACGGCATCGGGCGGTACGGCGGCATCACCAAGCTCAAAGGGACGGATGGGGCCGAGCGCGACTACCTGCTGCTGGAATATGACGGCGGCGACAAGGTCTACGTCCCGACCGATCAAGTAGACCGCGTCCAGAAGTACATCGGGTCCGCCGACTCGCCCCCCACCGTCACCCGCCTGAACAGCGGCGACTGGGCGCGGGCCACCAAGAAGGCCAAGAAGCAGGTCCAGGAGATGGCCGCCGACCTGATCAAGCTGTATGCCGCCCGCAAGGCCGCCACTGGTCACGCCATGCCGCCGGACACCCCCTGGCAGCAGGAGATGGAGGACGCCTTCCCGTACCAGGAGACGCCGGACCAGCTCGCGGCGATAGAGGACGTCAAGAAGGACCTGGAAGACGACAAGCCGATGGACCGGCTGATCTGCGGCGACGTCGGCTACGGCAAGACCGAGGTCGCCATCCGGGCCGCCTTCAAGGTCGTCAACTCGGGCCGCCAGGTCGCCATCCTCTGCCCGACCACGATCCTCGCCCAGCAGCACTTGGGCACGTTCCGGGAGCGGCTGGCCGCCTACCCGGTCAAGATCGAGATGCTGTCCCGCTTCGTCTCCAAGGCCGAGGCGACCCAGACGTTAAAGGGGCTGGCCGAGGGCACGGTAGACATCGTGGTCGGGACGCACAAGATTCTGTCCAAGGACGTCAACTTCCACAAGCTGGGCCTCCTGGTGGTGGACGAAGAGCAGCGTTTCGGCGTCGCCCACAAGGAGCGCATCAAGCAGATGAAGCGCAACGTGGACGTGCTGACCCTGACGGCGACCCCCATCCCGCGCACCCTCCATATGTCCCTGTCGGGGATACGAGACATGTCCTTGATCGACGACCCGCCGGAGGGCCGCATGGCGATCAAGACGTTCGTCAAGGAGTACGACGACGAGCTGGTCCGCGAAGTCACCCTGCGCGAGCTGGATCGGGGCGGACAGATTTACTTTTTGCACAACCGGATCGAGAGTATCTCGCACGTCGCCGAGAAGATCCGGCGGCTGGCCCCCACCGCCCGCGTCGAGATCGCCCACGGCCAGATGCACGAGGACGACCTGGAAGACGTCATGCTCCGCTTCGCCCACCACGAGTTCGACGTGCTGGTCTGCACCACCATCGTCGAGAGCGGCCTGGACATTTCCAATGTCAACACCATGATCGTGGACAACGCCGACAAGCTGGGACTGGCCCAGCTCTACCAGCTCCGGGGACGGGTGGGCCGCTCGCGCCGCCAGGGCTACGCCTACCTCTTGTACCGCAAGGACAAGCAGTTGAGCGAAGTCGCCGAGAAGCGCCTGAGCGCCCTGCGCGAGTTCCAGGACCTGGGCAGCGGCTACAAGGTCGCCCTGCGCGACCTGGAGATACGCGGCGCGGGCAACCTGCTCGGCGCGGCCCAGTCCGGGACCGTTTCCACCATCGGCTTCGACCTGTACACGCAGCTTCTCTCGCAGGCCATCAACGAGATGAAGGGCGAGGGGGTGGAAATGGAGTTCGAGCTGCCCAACGTCGCCCTGCCGCTCGACGCCCTCATCCCCAGCGTCTACATCCCGTCCGAGGCCGAGCGGATATTAATGTACAAGAAGCTGACGGCGGTTCGCAAGACAGACGACGTCCAGCGTATCCAGGATGAATTCGAGGACCGCTATGGCGACCCGCCGCGCCCCGTCTGGAACCTGCTCGCCCTGCTGCGCCTGCGCCTGCGCTGCCACGAGGTCGGCATCTCCTCGGTCATCGCCGAGAAGCGCCGCGTCGCCGTCCGCTTCACCGGGACGCACCTCCAGCCCGACAGCATCCGCCGCCTGTCCCGGACCTACATGCAGCACCAGTTCCTGCCCGACATCGTGTTCCTCGCCGCCCCCGAAGCCCCCGCCCGGATGCTGACCGTGGTCGAAGAGATGGTCGAAGTCCTGGCGAAAGTCCTCCCCCCGCGCGTCGAGCCGGCCCGCGCCCCGCACCCGCCGATGCTCGGCCAGCGGGAGACGAATGGGACAGCAAAGAACGGGCACGACAAGGACGGGACACCGTCCAAACCCAAGCCGAAGCCCGCGCCCGCCACCAAGAAGCCGCCGGAGCCGTCGGGCGAGGACGCCAAGGCCCGCAACCTGGTCAGCAACCAAGTGTCGGCAAGGCGGCGGGGGACGTACACGCGGGGGCGGTGAGACAAAGAGGGAAAGATGGCTGGCCGTGACAGGTCTGTATGCGTGACGCTCCTTGCAGCGGCGGCGTTCATAACCGCGCCGGTGTCGCGTGGCGCTCCGGCCACTCCCCAGACGCCTCCACCCCCGGCGGGGTGGAGGCGGGGGCCTTCAACCCACGCCGACTATTTCCCCATCGGCGTCTGGCTGCAAAGCCCGAGCAATGCGGCGAAGTACCGGGCGGCGGGCATCAACCTCTACGTCGGACTATGGCAGGGGCCGACCGAGGAACAACTGGCCGCGCTGAAGGCCGCCGACATGCCGGTCATCTGTGAACAGAACGCCGTCGGCCTGAAGCACCTGGCCGACCCCGCCATCGTCGGCTGGATGCACCAGGACGAGCCGGACAATGCCCAGCTCGTAACGGACCCCGCGACGGGCAAACAGGGCTATGGCCCCTGCGTTCCGCCCGCCCGCATCGTCGCCGATTACGCCCGCCTGCGCGCCGCCGACCCCACGCGCCCCATCCTGCTGAATCTGGGGGAGGGGGTGGCGAACGACGAGTGGATCGGGCGCGGGGTCGGCGCGTCCCTGGCGGACTACCCTCAGTACATCAAAGGAGCCGACATCATCTCGTTTGATGTCTACCCGGTGGCAGGCTTGGGCAAGCCCAACGGCGAGAACTACCTGTGGTATGTCGCCAAAGGCGTCACCCGCCTGGCCGGGTGGACAGCGGGCCGGGAGACGGTCTGGAACTACATCGAGTGTACGCACATCGGCAGCGACCGAAAGCCTACCCCCGATCAGGTGCGGTCCGAGGTCTGGATGGCGCTCATCCACGGCTCGCACGGGCTGCTCTACCTCGTCCATGAGTTCCAGCCGAAGTTCAACGAACACGCCCTGCTGGACGACGCCCCCATGCTCGCCGCCGTCACTAAGATCAACCAGCAGGTCCAGGCGCTCGCCTCCGTTCTGAACAGCCCCACTCTTGCTCAGGCCGCCACGGTGCATTCCTCCTCGGAGCAGACCCCCATTGACCTGATGGTGAAGCGGCAGGGAAAGGCGACCTACCTGTTCGCAGTCGGCATGCGGAACAGCGCGGCGTCGGGGGCGTTCACCGTTCAGGGCCTGCCCAAGACGGCCCGTGCCGAAGTCATCGGCGAGGCCCGGACGATCACGGTAAAAGGCGGCAAGTTCAGCGACGCCTTCGGCCCATACGCGGTCCACCTCTACCGAATCTTGTAGGGGCGCGATTCATCGCGCCCTCCGTAGGAGACCAGCATGGCAATCGCGGATGACGTGTTTGTGGCGGCAGTCAAGGCGGGCGACGTTCCCGCCGTGGAAAGCCTGCTGGAACAAGGCGCGGACGTCAACGCCCGGACCGAGCGCGGCGGCACGGGCCTGATGATCGCCGCAAGGGTGGGCGACCTCAACCTTGTCCGCCTGCTGTTGGCACACGGCGCTGAGGTCAACATCCGAAACCAGATGGGCCAAAGTGCGTTGCTGACTGCGCTGACCCAGTGGACGCTGACTGAAAAGAACGCCGCCATTGCTGAGGCGCTGCTTGAGGCCGGGGCGGATCTCGATGCCCGCAACCATGCCGGTTATACGGCTCTGCGCTTGGCCGCCCAAGGCGGCATGTGTGGGATCGTGCGGCGGCTTATTGCCGCCGGTGCCGAGGTCAACACTGCCGACGATCGCGGCACGAGCGCACTGATGGGTGCCGTGATGCGCGGGCATGGCGAGACGGTTTCTGTCCTGCTTCAAGCCGGGGCCGACCCGAACACGGCGGGCGAGTTCGGCCTCACCGCGCTTGCGTCAGCAGTGTCCAAGGGCAACGCTGAAATAGTCGCCTTGCTGCTTGAATCAGGAGCGGACACCAGGTACAAAGACCGTCCTTTTTCGGTTGCCCTGCTGGCCCAGAAAAAGCCCGAGATCCTATCGCTCATCAAGGCCGCCGCCGGGACGAACCTGCACGACGCTGCGAAGGCGGGCGACCTGCCCGCCGTGGCCGCTCTGCTCTCCGGCGGGGCGGACGTGGACGCCAAAGACGACGACGGGCGGACGGCCCTGATGGTGGCGTCTGAGGAAGGGCAGGCCGAATGCCTCACGCTCCTGCTGGACCACCACGCCGCCGTCAATGTCCTGGACCGGCTCGGCTTCACGGCCCTGATCCGCGCCTCCATCAAGGGCCAGGTCGGGGCCGTCCGCCTGCTGCTGGGACACGGTGCGGACGTCAACATCTCAGGACGCTGGGGACACACCGCCCTGGAACGCGCCGCCCTGGGGGGCAAGGAAGAGGTCGTCGCGCTGCTGGTCGAGGCCGGCGCGGAGGTGCGCTTCGTCGAGGCCATGCTGCTCGGCGATCTGGACTCCGTGCTGTTCCTCCTGGGCGAAGGCACGGACATCAACACGACCACCAGGAGCGGCCTGACCGCGCTCATGGCGGCGACGGCGCGCGAGGACGGCCCCGCCCTGCGGCTGCTGCTGGAACGGGGCGCGGACCCGAACCGCTTTGATACCCTGGGTCGGTCCGCGCTGACCTGGGCGATCAACAAGGGCCGTGCCGACCTCGTGGGCCTCCTCCTGACGCACGGCGCGGACGTCAATGCCCAGAGCGACGAGGGCGGCGCGGCCCTCAAGGCGGCGGTACGGGCCAACGACGCCGAGATGGTCCGTCTGCTGATCGCGCGTGGCGCGAACGTGGAGGGCCGCGACAAGCGCGGCTGGACCGCCCTGCATGATGCCGTTCTGGCGGCGCGTCGGGGCGACGCCCAGGTCATCCCCGTCCTGCTGGAAGCGGGCGCAGACATCAATGCCCTGAACGCGCGCGGCCAGACGCCGCTCATCGCCGCCGCCGCTTTCGGCAGTCTGGAGGCCGTGCGCGTCCTGCTGAGGCACGGCGCGGACGCCTCCCGCCGGGACGCCTCCGGGCTGACGGCCCTGGCGGCGGCGCACACCCACCCGGAAGTCGTGGCCCTGCTGAGGGAGGCCGGCCCGAAGGAAGACAGCCTGTTTGATGCGGCTGAAGAAGGCGACGCGGCCCAACTGCTTTCGCTTCTTGCGTCACGGGGAGACATCAACGCGAAAGACGAGCAGGGCCGCACCGTTCTGGAAGCGGCGGCCTCCGCGCGCCATTTCGATCTCGTGCGCCTGCTGCTGGACAGAGGCGCATCGGTCAGTCCAGAAAGCCGCCTGACGATCACCCTGTCGGCGCGTGCCGCTGGACGCAAGGACATCGTCGCGCGGCTCCAACAGGATTCTTAAAGACTACTCCCTGCCTGCGTCTTCGGCAGAGCCTGCACCGCTGCCGGCAAGGCGCGGCCCCTGACGAGCGCGGCCCGTGACGAGTGGTTGAAAACCACTCGCTAATAGAAGCGTCCTGCGGACGGGAATACAGCTCCCAAGCCCGGCCCGCGTGGCAATCAGGTCCTCTGTCCACAGGACACCTTTCCTAGCGAGTAGTTTTCAACCACTCGTCGCGGGCCGCACTCGCCATTCCTACCATCTTTCCCCGCAGACTCACCGGAACCGCACTTTCTGCCGACAATACAGCCATGAGAGTGGCATCCACCGAGAACGGGGCGAGGAAGACGCGCGCGGTGCGGCACCGGCAGGGGTCCGTGACCGACGGGGAGGGGGCCGCGCCGGACCCGCCGTTCCCCCCGGCGGAGTCCGACTCGCTGATGGAACAGGCCGCCCAGCGCTTCGAGCAGCTCTTCCAGGGCCTGCCGGTCTCCTGCTTCTGCTACGACGCCGAGGGGCGAATCATGGAGTGGAACCGGGGCAGCGAGGCGCTCTTCGGCCGCCCCGCCGCGTCGGCATTCCTCGCGCCCGTCTGGGAGGTGGTCGGGCGTCCCGAAGACGCCGAGATATCGCGGGCGATCCTCCGCAGCGTGATCGGCGGCGCGGCCTACGAGGGTTTCGACTGGGAACAGCCCGCGCCGGGCGGCGGCCCGCCCCGGCACCTGCTGTGCAACGCCTTCCCGATGCGCGACCGGGCGGGGGCGATCACCGGCGGCGTCACCGTCTGTGTGGACATCTCGGAGCGGGCGCGGGCGGAGCAGGCGCTCTGGGAGAACGAGGAGCGCTGGCAGCTCGCCCTGCGGGGCAACAACGACGGCATTTGGGACTGGAACGCGCGCGACGGCCAGCTCTTCGTGTCGGCCCGCTGCCGCCAGATCTTTGGGGCCGAGGCGGCGGAAGCCTGCCCGCCGACCGGCGCGGGGGGTGCGACCGGCGGCGAAGATCTGCCCGACGGGAGGGAGCCGGCGGGCTTCCAAAGGGCTTGGTTCGGGCGGATACATGGGGAAGACCGGCAGGGCGCGTGGGAGGCGTTCGAGGCGCACCTGGAGGGGCGGGCGGCCTTCTACAACTCGGAACACCGCCTCTGCCTCCCGGACGGCTCCTGCCGGTGGGTGCTGGACCGAGGGCAGGCGCTCTGGGACCGCGGCGGCACCTTGGTGCGCGTGGCCGGGTCGGTCACGGACGTCACCGAGCGGCGGCGGGTGGAGGAGATGGTCCGGGACCATGCCGTCGTGCTGGAGTTCCAGAAACAGGCGCTGGAGGAGGCCAACCGGCGGCTGGAGGCGCTCGCCACCGAGGACGGGCTGACGGGCCTGAAGAACCACCGCGCCTTCCAGGAGCGGCTGGCGATGGAGGCCGAGCGGGCGCGGCGCTACGGACTCCCGCTGTCCGTCGTCCTGCTGGACGTGGACCGGTTCAAGCTGTACAACGACGCCTACGGCCACCCCGCCGGGGACGCCGTCCTGCGAACCGTGGCGGCCTGCCTCCAGGCCAGCATCCGCGAGGCGGACCAGGCGGCCCGCTACGGCGGCGAGGAGTTCGCCCTGATCCTCCCGCACACCCAGGCCGCCGACGCGCTCGTCGTCGCCGCGCGCTGCCGGAAGGCCATCGAGGCCGCCGCCTGGCCCGCCCGTCCGGTCACGGCGAGCCTCGGCGTCGCCGCGCTTTCCCCGTCCTGCCCCGACCCTGCCGCCCTGATCGCCGCCGCCGACAAGGCCTTGTACCGCTCCAAGCACGAGGGCCGTAACCGGGTCACCGTCGCCGAATAAGGCCGACACAAAGACGGCCCGGCGGATGACCGCCGGGCCGTCTTGCTGCCGCACATGAGTCAGGTGTTGTCGCTCATCGTCGCGTCCTGCGAGGTGGTCGTCGCGCCCTTTGCCGCTGCGCTGTCGTCGTGGAACAGGTAGTTAGACGACTCGGGATCGAGCGCGCCGCTCGGCGTCTGCGCGACGAGCTGGGCGAAATGGTCCAGGTCGTGCTGGAGCTTCTGCTCGAAGTGCTTGCCCGCGCCCAGCTTTTCGCCCGCGTCACCCAGGACGCCCGCTGGCGGGTCGTAGCTGAGGCTGACGTTCACCTTGGTCTGGCTATCACCGACCGGCTCGAACGTCACGACACCATGGTTCGTCATGCCGCTGGTCGAGCGCCAGCCGATCTGCTTGCCCTCGATCCAGTTCTCGTTCACGGCGTCCCATTCGTGCGTCCCGACCACGTCGGCGACCCAGTGGCTGGTCTGGCTGTCCTTATAGGTCACTTCCTTAATATAGGACATGAACTTCGGGAAGTCGTTGAAGTGGGAAAAAAGGTGGTAGACCTGGGTGGGCGAGGCATTGATCGTCACGGCCGCGGTGTGCGTATATTCCGCCATTGTTCTGCGTTTCCTTTCGGGAAAAGGTCTTTAGTACGTTAGCATCAAGTTACCCAGATGGGCACGGTTTTATGCACGCGCGCGCCGCGACGCCGCCCAGAGCGCCGCCCCCAGGGCTAGGACGCCCAGCAGACGCGCCCGGCTCGGGTGCAGGCCGAAGGCCCTGGTATAGAGGCTGACCGACCTCGACTGCTTGCCGTAGCTGCCCGCCACCTTCCCCGGACCGGGGACCGGACCGTCCATGTTGTCCGGCGCGTTGTCGCCCGGCTCGTCCCACTTCTGCTGCATTTTGTAGAGCGTCCGTGCCATGAGCCGGTCGGTGATGTCGGGGGCGATGCTTTCCAAAACCGCCAGGGCCTTGCTCGCACTGCCGACGTAGATGTCCCGACGGGGGTGCGCGGCGGCGAACACGATGGCTTCGGCCACCGCCCCGGCCTCATAGACCGGCGGCATGGCCCTGGGGCGGACACCCATACGCGACCGGGCGTTGTCATAGAACGGCGTGTTGATGGCGGCGGGCAGGATCAAAGTCGCATGGATGTCCGGGTAGTCGTGCTTCAGCTCCATCCGTAAGGCCTCGGTGAAGCCTTTGACGCCCGCCTTGGAGGTGCAGTAGGTCCCTTGCAAAGGAATGGACCGGACGCCAAGCCCTGACCCGACGTTGATGATCGTTCCCACCCCCTGCCGCTTCATGACCGGCAGGGCGGCCTTGACTCCGTACATGGTGCCGAGCAGGTTGACCTGGATGATGCGCTCCATGTCCGCCACGGGCAGGTCTTCCAGGGTCGCGTACTCGCTGATGCCGGCGTTGTTGACCCAGGTGTCTATGCGTCCGAACCGCGCGACCGCCGCAGAGGCCAGGTGCGCCACCTGCTCCCAGAGCGCGACATCGGTCACGACGACCAGCGCCGCCCCGCCTCGCGCCCGCACCTGTCCGGCGACTTCTTCCAGGGCCTCCCCGTTGCGGGCGGCCAGGACGACCGATGCGCCCTCCGCCCCAAACCGCAAGGCCGCCTCGCGCCCGATGCCCGACGACGCGCCGGTGATGACGACCACCTGCTCCTTCAACTCCCTCAATGGCTTTGCCAACTCGCTGTCCGTTCTAAGCCTTGTCGGCGTCGGCGGGCAGCCCCGTCAGCGAGTTCGGGGCGTCCAGGTTCGCGCCGTCGTCCACGCCGACGCCCAGCCGGTCCACCATCTCGCCGCCGAGCCAGCCGGTGACGCCGGCAAGGCCGAAGCCCAAAAGCGACAGCGCGAACGGCAGGCCGCCCGGCTTGGCCGGATCGGACCTCCGCAAAGCCCAGCTCGCGCCGAACAGGCCCAGGACGGCGGCATTGCCCAGGCCATGCACCTGTCCCACGCTGCGTGCCCGCGTTCCCTTCGGGATGAACAGCCAGTCCCACGTCCCGAAGGGCGCGGCGACCAGCCCGCCGACGACGCCCGCCCCGGTCATCGCCAGACCCACCTCCCCCTGCTTCGGGTTCTTGGTCAGCAGGTGCAGCGTGTCAAAAATGACTGCCGTGGACAGCAGGCCTAGCGGGAAGGTAATCAAAATGGTGTGGGCGGGGTGCCCGAAAATCTTGCTGTGGCTCTCCATCGTCTTACTCTTTCAAGGGGTCGTGGCCCCAGTTCATCAGCGAGTAGCGCCAGTGCGTTTCCTTGACGTCGCCCGCCGGGCGCTGGGCGAGGTGCCGGTGGACGTAGCTGACCACCTTGTGCATGTGCGCGGTGTCTTCTTCCGAATAGTCGGCCTTCTTCTTGTGCAGGATCTCGATGATGTGCCGGCCCGATTGATGCCCGGTGGATTCGCCCTTGCCGTCTTCCTTCTGGCCGACTTCTTTTGACTCCTCGGTTTCCAGCCACTTCTCGATCTGGGCCGCCGTCATGTTCACCGCCTCGTGGAAGTCCTTGATGACGGCCTCATTACCTTGTTCCGCCATCATTTGCCTTCCTTCTTCAGCTCGTCCGGCTTGTGCGCGGCCTCTTTGCCAGACTTGTCCGACTTGACCAGGTACTCCGGGTTTTCTTCCGAGGCTTTGACTTCGTGACTCTTGATCTGCGTCGGGGCGGTCAGCTTCTTCTCGACCATGCCCTCGGTTTCGCCCTGCGGCGTGTCCCACTTGACGTGGTCGCCTTTCTTCAGATCGTCCGCCATCGTCGTTCGTCCTTCTAAGAAAAAGCCCCACGGCAACGCCGTGGGGCCTCCTCCGTCCCGTCACTACATGTTCTTGCCGCTCATATCGGTGGGCATGAGGGCAGGCTTGAGCTTGGGCATCATGGTCGAGTGGACGCCGAGGTTGGAGCCGACCTGAAAGATCATCTTGGTGTGGTCCTCGATGTTCGGCAGGTTCTTGGCGGCGAACGCGGTCACGTCCTTGTCCTGTCCGGTGGCGATCTCCGTCTGGAACAGCTTCACGGTGTCGGCGTGGGCCGCCTCCTGCGACGCCATGTAGGCCTTGTCGAAGGCCTTGCCGGAGAGGCCCGACAGCTTGGCAATAATTGCCTTGTGCTTGGGGTCGGTGTCCGAGGGCAACGCAATGCCCTTGTCCTGGGCGACGGTCTTCAACTCGGCATTAGCCGCCGAATGCTCCTTGACCATGCGCTTGGCGACCATCATCACCTGCTTGTTCTGGGTCTTGTTCAAAGCCATTGAACTGGACTTGACCTCAAAAATGCCGCCCTGGGCAGCCTTCATGGAGAACAGCTTGTCCATGCCCGCCGGGGCGGGATCTTTCTTCGTGGTCGTCTGCGCCGAGGCGGCACCCGCCAGCGCCATTCCTGCGGCGGCAAGAGCCGCCATCTTCTTGTTAATCACGGTTATGAACCCTGACCTTCCTAAGTGTTGTCTTGTGTTTTCTACCGTGAATTTTACCGTTTCCGGCCCCCGGTTAAACATGGCAGACACAAAAACAGCCGGCGGCAGATTCCCTGCCGCCGGCTGAAATGGAAGGAGTTACTGGGCCGGCGTCGGGGCGGGCGTCGTCCCGGCACCCATCCCCGTACCCGTCGCCGCCCCGCCGGCCGTGCCGGTCGCGGTGCCGCCGGTTGTGGTGCCGCCGGTCGTGGTGCCGCCGGTCGTGGCCGCCCCGCCCATCGAGGCGTCCGGCGACATGGCCATGCCCGCCATCGGCGGGGTGGACGGGCGGAACTTCATCGCCATCACGCCGACGCCCGAGGCCGCGCCGTAGATCATGGCCGTGTGGCCCACGATGCTCGGCAGGTACTTGGTCGCGTAGGCCTTCACGTCCGGGTCCTGCCCGGACGCGATCTCCTGCTGGAACAGGGCGATCGTGTTCTCGTGGTCATCCACCTGCGCGCCCATGTACATCTGGTCGAACTTGGTGCCGGACGTCTTGGCGAGTGCCGCGCTGACGACCTGGTGGGTCGGGCCGACGGTCGGCGGCAGTGTCACGCCCTTCTGCTGCGCGAGCTGCGTCAGATCGGTCTGGGCCTGTCCGTGTTCCTGAATCATCCGCTGCGCGACCTGCTTGACCTCGCCGTTGCCGGCCTTCTTGAGTGCCATCTGGCTGGTCATCACCTCGGCCATGTTGCCGTCGGCGGCCCGGACGACGAACAGCTTGTCCGCCGCGCTCAGAGTCCCGCCCGTGCTGCTCATCGTTCCCGCCGTGCCGGCCGCTGCCGTGCCCGTGGTGTCCTGCGCGAAGCCCGGCAGCGCGAGACCCGCCAGGGCCGCCGCCGCCAGCAGAGTTGTGGTGGTATTTCTCATCGTGTTGCTTCTTTCTAGGGTGCGCCCGAGGCGGAAGAAAAAACCGATGTTTTCCGCCTCTCCTCTAAAATACCGTGGCAAAAATCGGCACAAACGCAGGGGGCATCAACATACTTTAACATTCTTTCCCCTGTGGTTTTTGCCGCGCCGGGCCGACAATCAGTACCAGAATTGCGGAGGAGAAACCGATGCGCCTTGTGACACGGTCCGATTTTGATGGCCTGATCTGTGCGGTCCTGTTGAAGCAGGTCGAGACGATTGACACGATCCAGTTCGTCCACCCGAAAGACTTGCAGGACGGCAAGTTTGAGGTGACCGAGGACGACATCCTGACCAACGTCCCCTACGTCCCCGGCTGCGGCCTGTGGTTCGACCACCACGCCACCGAGGTCGAGCGCGTGGTCGGCAAGATAGACTTCCGGGGCGGGGACTGCCGGGTCGCCCCGAGCGCCGCCCGCGTGGTCTACGACTACTACGGCGGGGCGGCCCGCTTCCCCGGCATCGAGGAGATGATGGCCGAGGTGGACAAGGCCGACTCGGCGCAGTTCAGCGCCGACGACATCCTGCACCCCCAGGGCTGGCCCCTGCTGTCGTTCCTGATGGACGCCCGGACGGGCCTGGGCCGTTTCCGTGACTACCGCATCTCCAACTACCAACTGATGTACGACCTCATTGATGCGTGTCAGACCATGACCATCACCGAAATCCTGGCCCTGCCCGATGTCCGGGAGCGCGTCGTCCGCTACTTCGAGCAGGACGCCCTGTTCCGAAGAATGCTCGCCGACCACTCGTGGACGCAGGGCAATGTGGTCGTCACGGACCTGCGCGGAGTCGAGACGATCCCCTGCGGCAACCGCTTCCTGGTCTACGCCACCTTCCCCGAGGCGAACACCTCCGTCTGGATCGTCAACGGCTTCCAGGGGAAGAACTGCGTCTTCGCCTGTGGCCACTCCATCCTGAACCGCACCTCCCGCACCCACATCGGTTCCCTCATGCGCCGCTTCGGCGGCGGCGGCCACGAGGCCGCCGGCACCTGTCAGGTCCCCCACGAGGAGGCCGAAGAAACCCTGAAGGAACTGGTGGCGGCGATGAACCGCGACGAATCCGTCGTCCTGGCGCTGGCGGCGTGACCTAATCCCGGCCCGAGCGCCGACCCTTCCCCAACAGGGAAGGGTCGGTCGGGCGCAGTTGCTCCGCGCTCGCGCCGGGGTTAGGTTCCCCCCTCCGGTGGTAGCATGACTCCATGCCCGCCAAGCCCATAGCCCCCAGCCCCGAACTCATCCAAAAAGCCCTACTCGTTCACGACCGGCTGTGCGCCGAGTACGGCTGCCCCATCGCCTACTTCCACGACCTGGACCCCCTGAGCGAGCTGGTTTCGTCCCTGCTCTCGCACCGCACCAAGAACGCGGATTCGCATCGCGCCTTCCAGAACCTCCGAGCGCAGTTCCCCGACTGGGCCGCCGTGCGGGACGCGCCGACCGAGGCCGTGGAGGCCGCCCTGGCCCCCTGTACCTGGCCGGAGCAGAAGGCGCCGCGCGTCCAGGAAATCCTGCGGCGGATCGCGGACGAGCGCGGCGAACTGTCGCTGGACTTCCTGGAAAGCCTGCCCGTGCCCGAGGCCCGCGCCTGGATGGAGCGCCTGCCCGGCGTCGGCCCCAAGACCAGCGCCGCCGTCCTGGCCTTCAGCCGCCTCCGGGGCCGCGCCCTGCCCGTGGACAGCCACCACCACCGCGTCGCCGCCCGGCTCGGCCTGATCGGGCCGAAGGTGGACGTCGGCCCGTCCCACGCCCTCCTCGAAGAACAACTCCCCCCCGGATGGACCGCGCAGCAGGTCTACGACAACCACGAAGCCCTGATGCTGCACGGCCAGCGCTGCTGCTTCTTCCAAAACCCCGCCTGCGGGCGCTGCGTCGTTCTCGACCTCTGCCCGTTCGGGCAGGCGCGCGTCGGGCGCGTCAGGCTGGACGCAAGGGGGTAGGGGACCAGGATGATGCGGGTATAACCTCGGCATAGAAAGCTGGTTCTCATGCCCGAAGGTCCCGAAGTCCGACGCCACGCCGACGCCCTGGCGGCGGCATTGACCCCCCATCCACTCGTCTCCCTCACCGCCCGCACCAAGGCCGCCCGCGCCTGGCTGGCCGAGCGCCCCGGCCTGCTGGAAGGCCGGCGCATTGAAAGCGTCCGGTCGCGCGGCAAGAACCTGGTCGGGCGGATCGAGGGCGGCTACTACTTCTACTCGCACCTGATGATGTGGGGCCACTGGCACGTCTTCGCGGGCGACGCCGCCCCCGAAGCCGACCGCCGGGAGCGCGCCCGGATCGTCGTCCCCGAGGCCGCCGCCGTGCTGCTCTCCGCCCCCGTGTTCGAGGTCGGGGAGGGCGACCCCATGCAGGAAGTCGAGTTCCTGCGCCTTTTGGGGCCGGACACGCTGCCCTATCCCGGCGAGGGCGCTTTTGACGCCGCCTGCTTTCAGGCCCGCCTGCTGATGCCGTCGCACCGGTCGCGGACGATCGGGGCGGCCCTGCTCGACCAGACCATTTTGGCGGGCATTGGCAACTACCTCCGGGCTGAGATCCTGTTCGCCTGCCGCATGGACCCCTGGCGTCTGGTCGGGGACCTGACACCCGATGACCTGGACTGCCTGAGCGGGACCATCCCCGCCGTCGTTGCCCGCGCCTACTCGACCGGAGGCGTCACCGTCCCCGACGAAGCCCAGGCGCGGATGCGGGCCGAGCCGGGCCTGACCTACAACCCGGACAGCGAGTGGGGGACGCGGCACTGGGTCTTCCGCCGGACGAACCTCCCGTGCCTTGTCTGCGGCGGGCCGATCCGCCAGAAGCGGCAGATGACGCGGCAGGACGAGGACGGCGAGAAGGAACGCATCACCTACTTCTGCCCCGTCTGCCAGGGAACCAGTGTGCCGCTGTCGCCCTTCAAGGCCAAGAAGAAGGCGGAGGCCCCGGCATGAACCCTTCCGCTTTCCTCCACTTTGCCGAGACTGCGGAGTCGGTCGGCGCGACCACCAAGCGGCTCGAAAAGGCCGCCATCCTGGGCCTCTACTTCGCCGCCCTCCCCGATGACGACCTGCGCCATGCCGCCCGCTACTTCGCCGGGTACACCTTCCCGCTGCGCGACCAGCGGACCACGAACGTCGGCGGCGCGGCCCTGCTTGCCGCGATCATCGCCGTCACGGGCGCGGACGAAACGCACGTCCGCGAGCGCCTGGTCGCCTTAGGCGATGCGGGCGACGTGGCGCATGAAGCCTTCGCCGCCTCGCCACAGGTCGCCCTTGTCCCTGTCCTGACCATCCCCCAGATCGCCGCGTTCCTGGAGACACTGTCGGCGACGGCGGGTACGAAGCGCAAGGTGGAACTAGTGACGGGCCTGCTGCGCGAGGCCTCCCCCTTGGAGGCCAAATACGTCGTCAAGTTGCTGGGCGGCGACCTGCGGATCGGGCTGAAAGAGGGCGCGGTGGAGGACGCCGTTGCCCGCCTCGCCGCCGTCACCGTCGGCCAAGTCCAGTGGGTCAATATGCTGGAAGGCGACATCGGCGAGACGGCCCTGCTGGCCCGGCAGGGGCGGCTGGGTGAGGCACGGATGCGCCTGTTCCACCCCCTGAAGTTCATGCTGGCGACGCCCGCCGCAGACCTCGCCGATGTCGCCCGGCAGATGCCGATCCCTTTCGTCGTGGAAGACAAGTTCGACGGCATCCGCGCCCAGGCCCACATCGCCCCGCACATCCAGGGCGACGGCATCCTGCACGGCGTCGCCCACGAAGGCCGCCGCGTCGCCCTCTTCTCGCGGACTTTGGACGAGATCACCGAGAGCTTCCCCGACCTGGTCGCGCCGCTGGCCGCCCTGCTCCCCGACTCGGCTTCCGCCTCGGGCCTCATCCTCGACGGCGAGATCATCCCCGTCTTGGGCGACCTGACCCTGCCCTTCCTTCAACTCCAAAAGCGCCTGGGCCGCAAGACGCTGACCGACGCCCTTCGGGCCGAGGTGCCCGTCGCCTTCGTCCCCTATGACGTGCTGTATGCCGAAGGTCGGGTGCTGATCGAGGAGCCGTTTTCCGCCCGCCGGGCCATCCTGGAAACGCTGCCCGCCGACGGCATCGGGGTACGCCGGGCCGGCTCCGAGCTGTTCACCGAGACTGCCGCGCTGGACGCTGCCTTTGACGCCGCCCGCGCGCGCGGCAACGAGGGCCTGATGGTCAAAGACCCCGCCTCGCCTTACAAGCCGGGCCGGCGCGGGCGGGACTGGCTCAAAATAAAACGCGCCTTGGCGACGCTGGACGTGGTCATCACGGCGGCTCAGGTGGGCGAAGGACGGCGCAGCAGGTTCCTGTCGGATTACACCTTCGCCGTCCGCGCGAGCGAAACCGACCCGACTCTGCTGAACGTCGGCAAGGCCTACTCGGGCCTGACCGATGTGGAGACGCAGGAGCTTTCCGACTGGTGCCGCGCCCACACCTTGCAGGAGTTCGCCCACGGCAAGGTGCGGACCGTTGAGCCTTTGGTCGTGCTGGAGATCACCTTCGACCGCGTCCAGGCGTCCGCCCGTCACAAGAGCGGCTACGCCCTGCGCTTCCCGCGCATCCTACGCCGCCGCCCCGACAAGCCCGCCGCCGAGGTAGACACACTGGAAACGGTCCGGCGGCTGGCCGAGGCCGAAGGAGGCACGGCCGATGACGCTTGACCCCATTCCCGACCCGACACCCGATCTGTCAACCGCCCGCGCGGCTTTCCAGGCCTTCGTCGAGCCGATCCCGCGCGACGCCGCCGTCGCCGCCCTGCACGACTCGGACGCCGACGGGCTGGCGGCGGGCGTCCTCTGGCAGCGCGGCCTGGAACGGCTGGGCTTCTCGAACATCCACCGCCTCCTGCCGGACCGCCAGCGCAGCGCGTGGAGCGAGGGCAACCGCGAGACAATCAAGGCTGCAAACCCGGACCGGCTGTTCGTCCTGGACCTGGGCAGCCAGCCCGAGCCGGTCCTGCCCGGCGTCCTGACCTGCTTCGTGGACCACCACCGGCCCGGCGGCGTCCCTGACGGCGACACCCTGGTCAGCGCCTACGCTTGGGACCCCATCCCGACCACCGCGCTGTTGACCTGGGAGCTGCTGGCCGGACTGACCGACGTGGCCGACCTGGACTGGGTCGCCGCCATCGGGCTGATGGGGGACCTCGGCGATGCGGCCCCGTTCCCGATGCTGGCCGAGGCCAAGAAGCGCTACACCGCCAAGTATCTGAAAGAGGCCGTCGCCCTGCTCAACGCCGCCCGCCGGGCCGCCCGCTACGACCCCGAGGCGGCGGCCCGTGCCCTGCTCGCCCATGCCGACCCGCGCGAACTGGTCAGTTCGTTGAGCGCCGACGTGCAGGCACTGCGCGCGGCCCGTGAGGAGGTCAAGGCGGCCATGGAAGAAGCTAAGAAAGCCGCGCCCGTCTTCAGCGGGCAAGTGGCACTCATCCGCGCCTCGTCCCCCTGCCAGATCCACCCGCTCGTCGCCCAGATCTGGCGGACACGCCTGCCCAAGTTCATCGTCCTCGCCGCGAACGACGCCTACCTGCCGGGCCGCGTCAACTTCTCCGCCCGCGCCGCTCGGGGTGTGAACGTCTTGGAGTTCCTGCGCTCCGTCCCGCTCCCGCCCGGCGAAGGCAATTTCGGCCAGGGCCACGACCAGGCCTCGGGCGGCAGCCTGCCCATCGCCCGCTGGAACGCGCTGCTGGCCGCGCTCGGCTTCGCAGCCGACGTGTTCGCGCCGGAGAACGCGGGTTGAGGTCGCCACGGGTTGAAACCCGAGGCACCGAAGTCCCCAGCGTCCAGGGGACGCAAGACTATAGGATTCAGAACGATGTCGTGTAGGGGCGGGGTCCCCCCGCCCTCCTATATTCCTTGCCCTCCTGTATTCCTTGCCGCCCTATCCCCGCCATGTCCTCATCCTAACGTCGCTTTGACGGTGGGCTTTTCGGTGCCTCGGGTTTCAACCCGTGGCGACTCTCAACACCCTACCGGCAGGGTACAATCATCCCATGAGCATACAGGCACAGCCCGTGCAGCCGTCGGATCGGCTCGGCATGACCGAGGAGCAGTGGGCGCAGTGGCAGGCTTACACGCGCGGCTTCGGGGAGCAGGATGAGAATGGCGTGGACGTCTCCCTGTTGCGCCGGAACCTGCGCCTCTCGCCCTGGGAGCGGCTGGAAAAGATGGAGCGCGAACTCGCGTTTTTCAAGGAGGACACTATGAGACCGGATAACGACTTTCAGCGGATCATCGTGGCGCTGGACGCCAGCGGCCTGCGGTTCGTGATCATCGGCGGGATCGCCATGCGCCTGCAAGGGGCATCGCACATCACGGACGACATCGATTTCGCGTTCGCCCGCGACCCGCAAAGCCTGGGAGCCTTGGTGAGCGCCCTCGCGCCCTACCACCCGCGCCTGCGCGGTGCGCCCGCCGGGCTGCCGTTCTTCTGGGACCTGCGGACCCTCCAGACATCGGTCAACATGACTTTGGAAACGGACGCCGGTTCCGTGGACCTCGTAGGCGAGCCTGACGGCGTCGTCTCCTTCGAGGACCTCTGGGAAGGGGCGACGGTTATAGAGCGTCAGGGCGTTCAAGTCCGGGTGGCCTCTGTGGAGGCTTTGATCGCGATGAAGCGCGCCGCCGGTCGGCCCAAAGATTACGGGCATTTGCTGGAACTGGAACGTCTGCTTAAAGTCAACTCGGGGGAGTAGTGACTCTGTTGCCTTCCCTGCGGCGTTTCAGGAACGCCAGTGATGTTCTGGAAGGAGGGCGTTTAATCAATATGTACCTATTGTGCGGAGGCGGGAGGCATCTTGATGAGATTAGGGGCTGGTTCTGGTGCGTCCAGTTTGGCCTACGGGCTGGCATTGTGGACGGCTGTTCCTATCGTGATGATAGTCGGTGCCGTGCTTGATCGTATCCTGCGGAAGAAGGGGCGATTGTACCTGCTGCCCCGAATACTGTGGCCTGCATTCGCGCTCTTAGTGTTTCTGTTCTTGTTTATCTACTCGCGTCACTACAATGCTATGGTGATCGCCCATTGAGCGCACTATGATGGGAGTTGGAGCGTGCAGAGGGGCGGCGTGTGAGAGGGTGCATTGGCCTGTCTGACCTTCGAGGCATTATACCGCCAGGCTGACAAGATCGCCCGGCAATAACGGTTTTGTGTCTGGTATAATAGCCGCATCAAGGGGACCCCATGTGCCGAATACTCGTTGTGGATGATGAAGAGGAAGTGCGCGAGGCCGTGCAGCGGCGGCTCGTCCGCGAGGGATACCGCGTCGAGACCGCGCCGGGTGAGGCGGCGGGGATTGAGAAGATGCACCACGCCGAGCGGGCCTATGACATCGTCATCACCGACATGAGCATGGAGGATTCGGGGTCCGGCATACGCATCCTGGAGAACGCCGTCTCGCGCGACGTCTTCACCGAGGTCATCGTGCTGACCGCCTACGGCAATGTCGCCAACGCCGTCGAGTGCATGAAGCGCGGCGCCTTCGACTACGTCGAGAAGAACATGCCCGGCGTGGACGTCTTCGAGCTGCTGTGCCTCAAAGTGGCGCAGGCCGTCGAGCGACGCCGGGGGGCCGTGGACACCGTCCGACGGCTCGAAGCGTTCACCAAAAGCCGGGGCGGGCTTGACCTCTAAAGCATCCATGAAGCACTCGGGCGGGGCTGATGTTTGGCCTCCTTCAGATGGGGAGAAGAAGGCAGCATGACACAGATTTCGGGCGACATTCTCCAATCCTGGGACGAAGCCTCGCGGCGCGAGTGGCTCGTCACCAACGGCATCGGCGGCTACGCGATGGGCAGCCTCGCCGGGGCCAACACGCGCCGCTATCACGGCCTGCTCGTTCCCGCCTTCTCGCCGCCGCTCGGCCGCGCCGTCCTGCTTTCCAAGGTGGAAGAGGAGGTGCGGGTCGAGGACCAGCTTTATCAGCTCGCGGCCAATAAATACCCCAGCGTCGTCCAGCCCCAGGGCTTCCGGCATCTGACCTACTTCGGGACGCGCCCCGTCCCGACCTTCACCTTCATCTTCCACGAAGAAACCGTCGTGCTGGAAAAGCGCGTCTGGATGGCGCACGGCCGGAACACCGTCTACGTCCAGTACACCTTGGTGAAGGCCCCCGAACCCGTCCGGCTGGGATTGGTGCCCCTCCTGGCCTACAAGGATTACCACACGGAGCAGCATCGGTGGGACGGCTTCACCTGCGACCTGACCTTCGAGCCGGACGGCCGGCTCCAGTGCGTCGCCTTCCCGACGGCCAACCCGCTCTTCCTCCAGGTGAAGCCGCCTTTCGCCTTTGATGACCACAAGGGCTGGTTCTATAACTTCGAACACCCGCGCGAGCAGGAGCGCGGGCTGGACTTCACCGAGGACCTGTACTGCCCCGGCCGCTTTGGCGGCGTCCTCGCGCCGGGCGAAACCGTCACGCTGACCGCGACCGTCGAGGCCGAGCCGCCCGACGCGCCGGAGGAGGCATTGGCCGCCGAGATCGCCCGCCAGAAGGGGCTTCTGGCCCAGGCCGGTGTCCCGCCTGGCGACGACGCCCGCGAGGCGCTGACCCTGGCCGCCGACCAGTTCCTCATCGAGAAATCCCCCCGCGTCGCCCGCTCGACGGTCATGGCCGGATACCCCTGGTTCACCGACTGGGGCCGGGACACCATGATCGCACTGCCCGGCCTGTGCCTGACCACGGGGCGGCACGGCGTCGCCCGCGAGATACTGACCTCGTTCGCGGGCGCGGTCCAGAACGGCCTCCTGCCCAACCGCTTCTCGGACGGCGGGGGGGGGGCCGAGTACAACACCGTGGATGCCAGCCTGTGGTTCTTCCACGCCGTCCATGCCTACGCGCAGGCGTCGGGGGATTGGGAGTTCGCGCAGAGCGAGATGCTGCCCGTCCTGCACACCATCCTGGATGCCCACATCAAGGGCACCGACTACGACATCGGCGTGGACCCCGCCGACGGCCTGCTCCACGCCGGCCATCCGGGCGTACAACTCACCTGGATGGACGCCAAGGTCGGCGACTGGGTGGTGACGCCGCGCACCGGCAAGCCGGTCGAGATCAACGCGCTCTGGCACAACGCCCTTTGTGTGACAGCGGACCTCGCCGAGCGCGCCGGGCAGGCGGACCTCGCTGCCGACTGCGCCAAGCGCGCCGCCCAGGCCAAGGCATCGTTCGCCGACGCCTTCTGGAACCCCGCCACGCACTCCCTGTTCGACGTCATCGGCCCGGACGGTCGGCCCGACGCCTCGCTCCGGCCCAACCAGATCTTCGCCGTCAGCCTGCCCTTCCCGGTGGTCGCGGGCGACCAGGCCAAGACCGTCGTGGACGCCGTCGCCGAGTCCCTGCTGACCCCGTTCGGCCTGCGGACACTCGCCCCCGGCTCGCCCGATTACCACGCGCAGTACGCGCCGGGCGACCCGGCCGCCCGCGACGGGGCCTACCACCAGGGCACCGTCTGGCCCTGGCTGCTCGGGGCCTTCTGCGACGCCCACCTGAAAGTCTACGGCGACAAGCCGAAGGCCCGCGCCCTCCTGAGCGCCCTCCTGGGGCCGGGCCTGTCCCAGTACGGCGTCGGCAGCCTCTCCGAGATCGCCGACGGCGACGCCCCCCACGCGCCCAACGGCTGCCCCGCCCAGGCCTGGAGCGTCGCCGAGGTCCTGCGGGCGTATGTGATGCTGGCGTAAACAAAAAAGTGCCCCGCCACTTGCGCGGCGGGGCGAACTAGAGAAACACGATGACAGAAGCAACTCTGCACTCCTAGTTTCGGCGTCCGGGGGCCGCTCCCGTACCGTCATCTTTACGGGGTTTTCGCGGTGACCGCCGCCACGGCCTCGGCGGGCGTCTCCACCAGCGTCAGATACTCCAGATGCCTCGGCTCGACGGCCAGTGTCGCCGCGCAGGCATCTAGCCACGGCCCCCAGGTGTCCCGCCCGACCAGGACGAGCGGGCGCGGCGAGAGGATGTTCGTCGTCAGCTTGTTCCAGACCAGGGCCAGCTCCACCACCGTCCCGATGCCGCCGCGCAGGACAATGAACCCCGCCGAGTCTACAATCAGTGCCTGTAACCGCTGGTAGAAGTCCTGCGTTGGGCGCGTCTCCGTCAGATAGTCATTGACGCGCGAGGTGAGCTGCGCCATCGTGACGCCGACCACCGACCCGCCCGCCTCGAACGCACCTTGTGAGGCCGTTGCCATCGTCCCCTGGTAGCCGCCGGTGCAGACGACGTACCCCGCCCCGGCCAGTAGCCGCCCGACCTCGTGCGCTTCCTCATATTCCCGGTCGCCGGGCCGGCACTGCGACCCGCCGAAGACCGAGATCATTTTTCCGTCTGATTTTGCCTGTGTCATGTCCCGAGTCTACCCGCTTTGACTCCGTGCGCCGGCTGCGGGTATCATAGCCGCACGTTCACCCCCAAAGGATTTCTCATGCCCGCCCCCAATGACACCATCGTTCCCGGCGACAATCTGACCGTGGAAGGCGTCCCGCCGATCCCCAAGTCGCTCGCCGACGGCCTGCGCCGCTACACCGAGTTCCGCGCCGCCGCCTTCGCGGACTGGCACCCGGCCCGGCGCGAGATGCTGATCCGCACCCGCTTCGCCGACACGTTGCAGGTGCATCAGGTCCTTTTCCCCGGCGGCGACCGGCGGCAGATGACCTTCTTCCCGGACACGGTCGGCGCGGCCTCTTATCAGCCGACGACCGGCGACTGCTTCGTCTTCAGCAAGGACACCGGCGGCGACGAGTTCTCGCAGAACTACCGCTATGACTTCGAAGACGGCGGCATCACGCGGCTGACCGACGGAGCCTCCAAGAACAGCCACGGCGTCTGGTGGCCCCGTAATGACACCATGGCCTACACCTCCACCCGGCGCACGGGCCGCGACACGGACCTGTACACCGTCCGCCCCGCCGACCCCGCGAGCGACCGGATGGTGGCCGCGCTGGAAGGCGGCGGCTGGTTCCCCCTGGACTGGTCCCCGACCGACGAGGCCGGGCTGATCCTGGTCGCCGAGTACGTCTCGGTCAACGAGAGCTACCTGTGGCTGATGAGCGCCGAGACGGGCGAGAAGACCCTGCTGACGCCTAAAGGCGGCCCGAAGACGGCCTACGCGAACGCGAGGTTCGCCGCCGACGGCAAAAGCCTGTACGTCTTGACCGACAAGGACTCGGAGTTCCAGCGCCTGGCCTCGCTCGACATCGCAACCGGCGAATTGGCAGTTCTGACGCCCGACCTGGGCTGGGGCGTGGAGGCCATGGACGTCTGCGCGGACGGCAGCCGGATCGCCCTCGTCACCAACGAGGACGGCGTCAGCGTCCTGCGCCTGCTGGACACCCGGACGGGTGGATTGACCGTCCCGCCCGGCATCCCGGTCGGCGTCATCGGCGGCCTGCGCTGGCACCCGAACGGCCAGGACCTGGCCCTCGCCCTGCTGTCCGCCCGGTCGCCGTCCGACGTCTACTCCCTGAACGCCGATACCGGTGTACTGGACCGCTGGACCCGGAGCGAAACCGGTGGCCTGAACACGGACCGCTTCTCGGAGCCGGAACTTGTCCGCTGGCCTTCCTTCGACGGCCGCTCCATTTCGGGCTTCCTCTACCGGCCCGCCGCGAAGTTCACGGGGAAGCGCCCCGTCAACATCGTCATCCACGGCGGACCCGAGGGGCAGGCGCGGCCCGGCTTCCTGGGCCAGAGCAACTACCACCTGAACGAGCTGGGCGTCGCCCTCCTGTACCCCAACGTGCGCGGGTCGGACGGCTACGGCAAGACGTTCCTGGACCTGGACAACGGCTTCCTGCGCGAAGGCTCCTACCAGGACATCGGCGCATTGCTGGACTGGATCGCGACCCAGCCGGACCTTGACGCCGACCGAGTCATGGTCAGCGGTGGGTCTTACGGCGGCCACATGACGCTGGCCGTCTCGTACCTCTACAGCGACCGCATCGCCTGCTCCCTCGACATCGTCGGCATGTCCAGCCTGGTTACGTTCCTGGAGAACACGGAAGGCTACCGCCGCGACCTGCGGCGCGTGGAATACGGCGACGAGCGCGACCCCGAGATGCGCGCCTTCCTGGAGCGCATCGCGCCCATCGCCCATGTGGAGGACATCCGCAAGCCGCTCTTCATCGTCCAGGGCAAGAACGACCCGCGTGTCCCCGCCTCCGAAGCCTTGCAGATGGCCGAGACCCTGCGCGGCAACGCCGTCCCCGTCTGGTTCCTGATGGCCGACGACGAGGGCCACGGGTTCGTCAAGAAGAAAAACGTCGAGTTCCAGTTCTACGCCACCATCCAGTTCATGCAGGCCTATTTGCTGGGTGGCGATGTGGGTACATCAGAATAAGGGAATACGACTATGGCAAAATACACCTTAGACCTCGGCACGGAGTTCGAGCAGCAACTTAACCAGGTCGCCAAAGACAAGTCGCTGCCGAAGGCGGAGATCATCCGCCGGGCGGTGGCGACCTACATTGTCATCAGCCGCGAGGCTGGTCAAGGCGGCAAAGTGACTATCGCGGACAGGCAAGGCCACATCCTGAAACAACTCGCGGTGTGAAATAAAGGCCCGGCCCTGAAGGCCGGGCTTGACTGCTGGCGGTAAGGAACTACGATGAAGCAGTTTTGGCAGATGAAGCAGTTTTGGCAGATGATGCTGTCTTTTACTATCCAAGAGCTAGTGCCCATTACAATCCTTGGCCTTCTCCCGTCAACTTTATTATGGTGCTACTGTCCTGCGCCGGGCAGGATTGTTTTCGTGGTTGAGACGGGCGCTGTCTTGCTGAATGCCTTCTCCTTTGTCGTCATTGGGCGTTTTCTACGGCGGCAGTGGACCGAGGCATCGCCTTATGTTTACAAGAGCGGCTTCAGCCTGTTGGCAAAGCGATCCTATTCTGGGATAGAAGAAACGGACAGTACGGCCTTCTCTAAACTATTAGATGCCGTTCGTCACCGCGAAGCGATGGCACCGCTGCGGCCCTGGCTGCTCACCAACGACATCACTTGGTATGTCCTGCTGGCCGCCTACATGTTTATGCTCATCCCAATGGTGATTGTGGTACTTGTGATGAAAGCCATCTCGCGATTGATGAACAGAACACTCAAAATGCACGGGGCGCATGGCCGATAACGTACTACAGCCGGGCCACGCCGACGCGCCCCTCTATACGCGCTTCCCCGCCCTGCGCTCCCGCAACTACCGCTTGCTCTGGCTGGGGCAGGGCGTCTCCGGCGTCGGCTCCACGATGCAGGTGTGGGCGATCAACTGGCAGCTCTACGCCCTGACCCACCACGCGCTGGCACTCGGCCTGATCGGGCTGTTCCGGGTCGTGCCCATCATCCTGTTCTCGCTCATCGGCGGGACGGTCGCGGACGCCTGGGACCGGCGGAAGGTGATGCTGGCGACGCAGACGACATTGGCCCTGGTCGCGGCGGCCCTGGGACTGCTGACCGTGACGCACCAGATGACGGCGGCCCACATCTATCTGCTGACCGTCATCGGGGCGGCGGCGATGGCCTTCGACAACCCTGCCCGGCAGGCCCTCATCCCCAGCCTCGTGCCGCGCGCGGACTTCGCCAGTGCCATCGCCCTGAACTCCATCGTCTTCCGCACGGCGACCATCGCCGGCCCGATGGCGGCGGGCCTGCTGATCGCGCGGGGCGGGCTGGGGGACACCTACTGGATCAACGCCGCCTCGTTCCTGGCCGTCATCGCCGCCCTGCTGCTGATGCGGATGCCGGCGGGGGCGTCCCCGACCGAGGCGGACGCCGGGCCGGAGCCGGAGAAGGCGCGGGTGAGTGTGGAGGCGCTGACGGAGGGCCTGCGCTTCGTCTGGCAGACGCCGATCCTGGTCTGGACGCTCTCGCTGGACTTCCTGGCGACCTTCTTCTCCTCGGCGAACGCCCTGATGCCCATCTTCGCGCGGGACATCCTGCACGCCGGGGCGCGGGGCTATGGCGTCCTTGCGGCCGCCGAGGCCGTCGGCGCACTAGGGGCCGGCCTCGTGCTGTCCCTGGGCCGGCCCATCGTGCGTCAGGGGAAGGTCGTGCTATGGGCGGTCGTCGCCTACGGGCTGGCGACAGTCGTGTTCGGTGCCTCGCGCCTGTTCTGGCTGTCCTGGCTCGCGCTGGCCGCCGTGGGCGTGGCGGACTCGGTCAGCACGGTCCTGCGGCAGACGATCCGGCAGCTCGTCACGCCGGACCGTCTGCGCGGGCGCATGACGTCAGTGAACATGATCTTCTTCATGGGCGGGCCGCAGCTCGGCGAGCTGGAGGCGGGCCTGGCGGCCACCTGGCTGGGTTCCCCGTGGTCGGTCATCGTCGGCGGCCTGGGCTGCCTGCTGACGGTTGCCTTGGTGGCGGCCCGCGCCCCGCTGCTCCGGGGCTACCGAGCGCCGGGGGCCGAACACAAAGAAGCGGGACAGGCCCCGTAGGACCTGCCCCGCTTTTTTACAAGCTAGACTGCGAACTAGTACCGGCTGCTGCCGCCACCGCCGTAGCCACCGCCGCCGCTGCTGCGGCCACCACCGCCGCCGCCGTAGCCGCCGCCACCACCGCTGCCGCCGCGGCTGCCGCCGCCACCGCCGCCCTCACGCGGGCGGGACTCGTTGACGACCAGGGCGCGCCCGTCCACGTTGCGGCCGTTGATGGCCGCGATGGCCTGCTGGGCCTCGTCTTCGCTCGCCATCTCGACGAAGCCGAAGCCGCGGGCCTGGCCGGTGTAGCGGTCGGTGACCACCTGGGCGCTGGAGACGTTGCCGGCCTCGGAGAACAGGTCATGGAGCTGCTGGTCGGTGGTCTGATAGCTCAGGTTGCCGACGTAAAGTTTGGTTGCCATCAGTGAATGGCTCCTTTCAGGTGCGAGATTCCCCGCGCGGTGCATGAGGCCATCACTGAAGAAATCGAGGAACACGTCGGAATGGAGCCGAAGGAGCCGAGGAGATCGCAGAGGAAGGCATCAGACTGATGCGTCAAAGGAAGGTTGCCGGGGGAGACCCGGTTTCAGGAGTATTATACCACGAGAATGGGATTTCTTGTCACACGCGGAATAAATTATTGCCTAGGAACAAGCCTGACCCGGCCTGAAGGCCGGGCCTACTCGGATGGGCCGCCCGTTTCGGGGCTTCGGGAAGATGGTAGAGGCGTACCCCTGTGTGCGCCCTCTTTCGATGGGCGCGAGCAGGAGGGGAGGGCGCGGCAAGCAGCGCCCCTACGATGTCCGGAGGGTGTTGTCCGTAGCCCCGAAGAGGCGGCCCATCCGAGTAGACCGGCGGTTTAACGCCGGGCCATCCCTACCGACGCCGCCGCAGGTACGAGGCGGAGATCCGCATCTCCTCGCGGTACTTGACGACGGTCCGGCGGGCGACGGTGAAGCCGCGCTCCTGGAGGGCGTCCACGATGGCCTGATCGTTCAGGGGCAGGCCCGGCTCTTCCTCGGAGACGAGGGCGGCGATGATGCCCTTCAGGGTGACGGCGTTCTCGAAGAAGATGTCGAAGGAGACGACGTCCTGAGAGGGGAGCTGGACGTATTTGTAGAGCAGGGCGCGGCTGACCGTGGACTCGTGCATGCCCACCATCTTCGCCAGCTGTGTGCGGGTCAAGGGGCGCAGGAAGGCGCGCTGGCCGGTCTCCAAAAAGCCCTGCTGGCACTCGATCACGGCCATCGTGATCTTCTGGATCGTGCGCCGACGCTGCTGCAAGTTCTTCAGGAACATGGTCGCCCGCTCGACGTAGGCGATGACGTGCTTCTGGTGGTCGGCGGACAGTCGCACCGACCCATCGCGCGCCGGCTCGCCGCTGTGGCGGCTGGCCCGGATGGCGTCATACAGGCCCCGGTAGTAGGGGTTGATCTGCAACGTCGTGTTGTCGAAGCCCAGCACCTCGACCGTGAAGCCGGTGACACCGCGCTTGATAATGACGTCCGGGCGGATGCCCCGGCTCTGACCGTTCTGGTGGTCCCAGGGCATGCGGAAGCCGGCCGCCGGGTTCGGCTTGAGTTTCTTGGTGATGAACTCCGAGGCGGCCTCGACCCGTTTGACGGGGAGGTTCATCTTGCGGGCGAGGGCCGCGAACCGGCGCTGGACGAAGGCATCCCAGTGGTGTGTGAGCAAGGCCAGGGCGACCGGGTCGAACGAGCGGTCGTCGCCCTCCTCGCGCAGATGGCGCATCTGGAGCAGGAGGCACTCGCGCAGGTCGCGCGCGCCGACACCCGGCGGGTCGCAGGCCTGGAGCCGCTCGATGCCCTGCGTGATCTGGCTGCACGGGACACGCAGCACGGCGCACGCCTCGTCCACGTTGACCTGGAGCCAGCCGCGCTCATTCAGGCTGTCCACCAGGTACTCGGCGATCCGGATCTCTTCGGGCGTCCGCGAGGTGGCGCGCAGGTGCATCAGGAGCTGCTCCGCCAGCGAGGTCTGCGTGCGGGCAAGCATCAGCGGGTCGAACTCGCCCTCGCCCTCGTCCGCGCCCGGCCCGAACTCGTTCTCGGCCCGCGCGGCCAGCCGCTCGTCCTCCGCCGTCTCCTCGCCCCGCGCGGCCAGCACGGCCAGGCTCTCGGCAAGCGAGGGAGTTGACTCGTCTTCCCGGCCCCGCTCGGAGAGGCTCGCGTCGGAGAGCGGGTGCGAGTCGCGGCTGAACGGGCAGTGCGCGCAGGACCCGATCCGGCTGCCCGGACACAGGCGGCAGCCGCCCTCGCCCGCCTCCGGGCCGTCGCTCAAGAGTTCCAGAGCGGGGTTCTCCTGCTGCTCCTGCTCGATGGCCTGCTGTAGTTCCATGGTGGAACATTGGAGCAAGCTGTTGGCCTGAATCAGATGGGGCGCAAGCTTCTGCACCTGGGCCTGACGCTGTATGTTCTCCTGACGTAACTGCACGATCCGGGTTGCCTCTCGCGGTCTTGTGGCTCGACAGAGTCGCCGCTCTTCTGCCTCCATTGTCGGCAGAACGGCGGTGCGCGTGTAGGGGCGCGATGCGCCGCGCCCTTCAGGATTCGTCGCTCTGACGAATCCCCCCGCCGGAATGTTCCCGCAGGCCAGAGGATTCTTTCGTGAGTGTCTTTTACCCGAACGCGCGGCCCAGGTCTGTGACCGGCAGCACACTCGATCAGCCACAACAGTTTCGTTTACAGTTTCGTTTTGAAGTACGCGATGGTGTCCAGGATGCCCACTTCCAGCGGGATGCGCGGCTCCCAGCCCAGCAGGGTGCGCGCCTTGGTGATGTCCGGGCGGCGCTGCTTGGGGTCGTCCGCCGTCGGCAGCGGGACGTGGATGATCGGGCTGTCGCTGCCCGTCGCCTCCAGGATCACCTGGGCGAACTCGAGCATCGTGCGCTCCACCGGGTTCCCGACGTTGATCGGCCCGGATTGTTCAGAAACGGACAGCTTGAAGATGCCGTCGATCAGGTCCGAGACGTAGCAAAAGGAGCGCGTCTGCCGGCCGTCGCCGAAGACCGTCAGCGGCTCCCCCCGGAGCGCCTGGCTGACGAAGGCCGGCACGACGCGGCCATCGTTTATCCGCATGCGGGGTCCGTAGGTGTTGTGGGCGAACACGCCCGTTCCGGCGACGAAGTTCTCGCACTCCGGCACGGAGAAGTCATAAACGTAGGGCGTCGTCTCCGTCGGCTCGACGGCGTTCACCCTGGCCCAGACGAGGTCGCCGAAGCGCCCCGCGTTCAATGTCTGTTCAACGCCCGCATCCCAGGTGAGGATGTCGAACGAGGAAAGGCGGCAGAGCGTGAGACTGTAGAACGGGTACTCCCTCGTGTTGGCCTCGCTCTTGCGGCCCAGGCGGGACTGGTATTTGCCCACCGAGGCGACCAGCCCGAAGCGGAGCAGGCCGTAGGTCAGGTCCTGCGCCAGCAGGCGGCTGGTCGTCACGAAGTTCAGCTTGCTGCCGACATTCGCGCCGCTGTGCGTACCGTCGCCCTCACGGTAGCCCTCCAGGAAGTGCTTGAAGCGCGGCAGCGGGAGCTGCATGACCCAGGCCGGGATGCGCTTGCTGGAGGACAGTCCTCCAAGACCAAGTACCTCGGCCATGAGCCAGCACAGGTGCTTGCCGTGCGTGTAGATGCTGGCCCCGCGCTTGGCCGTGCGGACGGTGGAACCGACGTGGACTCCGAAGGTGTCCCGTAGGATGCCTGCGGCCCGTTCTAGGGCCGCTTCGTGGGAGCAGAGCGTCAGGAAGTGGATGGACTTGTCGGCGTAGTGGGCGACGATGCCTTCCGCCAGGAAGAAGCCCAGGAACCAGAGCAGGTCGTCCGTGACCGCCACCTCGCACGGCAGCGAGACTTTGTTGCCGCAGTTGTAGGGGCGGAGCCGGGCACCGGTGGGCCAGGTCAGCGAGAGCTGCGCCCGGAGGCGGTGCCAGATGAATAGGGGCAGCGTCCCCGCCTGCTCACACTTCCGCAACGCGCAGCCCGCCGAGTTGTGCGGGGAGGCGCTGCCGTCGAAGCGCCCGCTCTCGCGGAAGATCGTCCAGATCTGGTCGCGGTTGTCGGCGATGATCTGCTTCATCTCCGGCGCGACCAGCAGGAGTTCCCAGAGCGCGGCCGGCGTGGCGGCGCGGGCGATCCACTCCTCGCCGATGTGTACGGTGGGCCGGTCTTTCTCCACCACGGGCATTTTGCCGGCGATGGCCACATGGTCGCCGACCTGGATCTCGCGGACGGGGATCGCTTCGGGCTTCCCCTGCTTGTCACGGCGGAACACGCTGTGGTCGCCGGTCACATGGATCTGCCGCCCGTAGCGCGTCCTCAACACGAAGGCGTCTTTCCGGGACGGCGGGTGCTTGATGAGCGCGCTGGCCTCGCGCAAGGCGACGCACCCGGTGGCCGGGTCGAAGGCCGGCACCCGGAGCGAATGGGGGCGGCGGATCAGCTCATGCTCCATGCGGTCCGAGAACTCCTCGACCGCCGTCAGATGCATCTCGTCCCCGTCGAAAACGGCAACCGTCTCGTGCGCCAGAATGCTGTTGAAAATCCGTACGATCTTGGCGTCCATCCCGAACTTGCGGCGGTAGGCGAACGTCACCGCCTCGGCGTAGCGCTTAGCCTCGTCGTAGACGGCGCGGGTGCCGTGCGGGTTGACGTTGCCGAAATACTCCTCCGGCTGCGGGTGGATGGCCGGGTCGCCGTAGACCTCGGAGGTGGAGGCCATCAGGAACCGCGCGCCCTTGTCCCGCGCCAGATCCAGGGTGTGGTGCGTGCCGACCGAGCCGACCAGCAGCGTCTCCAGGGGCAGCTCCAGATAGTCCACCGGGCTTGCCGGGGAGGCGAAGTGGTAGACCATGTCCACCGGCCCGTCCACCGTATAGGGCTGGATGATGTCCTGCCGGACGTACTCGAAGCGCGGATTACCCCGCAGGTGCGCGACGTTCTCCTCGCTGCCCGTGACCAGGTTGTCCACGGCCACCACGTCGTAGCCTTCCGCCAGGAGGCGGTCGGACAGATGCGATCCTAAAAAGCCGGCACCGCCGGTCACCACTGCACGCGCCATTCTGCCTCCCAATTCCGAGGGGCCTTGCCCCACCCTATTATAGGGGAGAAACGGGCCGATGTCAAGGAAGAAGGGGTCAAGGGAGCGTTAAATCTGAAACATGCGGCCCGCCCCGGCTGTCTAAGAGCCGTCTGACAGCCGTGCGAGGCGGGCCGGGCCGCCCCCAGTCTGCTTGCCAAAGACATCGAATCCGTGTTAAACTTCAAAGGCCCCTTACGACGTATGGTAACATATATGATGTCTCTCACTGCCTCCTCTGCCCGCCGCGCCGCCCTCGCGCTGGTCCTGCTCGCCTGCGCCGCCTTCTGCCCGCCGGGTGTGGCCGCGCCCGGCGCGAAAAAGGGCGTGGCCAAGAAGCCGTCCGCGCCGCTCAACCTGAGCGGGAGCATCGAAAGTCCGACCATCCAGATCGGCGACCCGAAGCTGCCTGGCAAGCTGCTGGCCGTCGTGAAGGGGAACGTGCTGGGGGTCGGCCCCGGAGGCGGCGGGGAACTCGGGACCATGACGCAGGTCCACGCGCTCCTCTACCAGAAGGGCAGGCAGGCCGCCACCTTCGACGCGCCCGTCGCGCACATCAGTCAGAACAACGCCACGAAAAACGTCGTGGCCGTCGGCACCGGCGGGGTCGTCATCAAGTCACTGATCGAGCCGGGGACGCGGCTCACGGCAGACATCGTCACCTGGTATGCCGGCCTCAACAGGATCGTGGCGACAGGCCACGTCGTTTACCATAACGGCAAATCGGGCTGGGACGTTCTGGCCCCGACGATGACCGCAGACACCCAGCTCCACTCGGTGAGCGGCGCAAAAGGCCGCGCGTTCGGCAAGTTTTAGGGGCCTCGCTCGAACCAGCGGGGCCGATGAGGACTTCTTGACTAAAAATCGTGTTTTCGCCGTGGCTGTCCTGACGGGCGCTCTGTCAGGCCTCGTCCCGCTTTCGCTGTCCGCACAGAAGGTGGACACTCAGAAGGCAGGCGGGACGGCCCACAGCCGCAAAATCGGGACGGTGAACATCAGCTTTGGGGGATTCCTGTTGATAGGGAACCGGGGGCATTTCTCGGAGGGCGTCCGGATGACTTCCGCCCAATACGATCTGGCGGCGGAAGACGTCACGGCCACGCAGGCACCGCCCAAGAGCGGGCACAGCGGCCTGACGGGGGCGACGGCGGCGGGGAGCCTCGCCAAAAAGACGCAGGTGGTCGCCCACGTCAAGCAGCCCCTGCAAGGGGAAGAGTTCCAGATCTCCGCCGACCACGCCGTCTATGTCCCGGAGTATGAACGCACCGACGGCGGCAGGATAGACTTCACGGGCCACGTCACGGTCGTCTCCCGGTCGGGCTTCCTGGCGGGGCCGGCCCCCGCAGACTTCGGGAACGGCCCGGTCACGGTCCTGCTGGGGCGGGGGGACGATTACCCGCAGATCCAGACCGGGCCGGGCCACATCGTCGCGACTCCCGCGCAGTAATTAGGGAACCAACACCATGCCGATCCTACGCGCTGAGAATCTACAAAAAACTTACAAAGGCCGCAAGGTCGTCAACGGCGTCTCGGTCGAGATCAACCCCGGCGAGATCGTCGGCCTGCTCGGGCCGAACGGGGCCGGCAAGACCACGTCGTTCTACATGATGGTCGGCCTGGTCAAGCCCGACGGCGGGCGCGTCCTGCTCGACGACAAGGACATCACGCGCCTGCCCATGTACCGGCGCGCGCACGCCGGCATCGGCTACTTGGCCCAGGAGCCGAGCGCCTTCCGGGGACTGACGGCCGAGCAGAACATCATGCTGGTCCTGGAGATGCTGCCCGGCCTGACCTCCCAGGAGCGCAAGGCGCGGCTGGAAGACCTGTTGGACAGCCTGGACATGGCCGCCCGCCGCCACACGCTGGCCCGGCAGCTCTCGGGCGGCGAGCGGCGGCGCATCGAGATCGCCCGCGTCCTCGCCACCCGTCCCTCGTTCATCCTGCTGGATGAGCCGTTCACGGGCGTGGACCCCATCGCCATCGAAGACCTGCAAAAGATCATTGACGAACTCAAGACGCGCGGCATCGGCGTCCTCATCACGGACCACAACGTCCACGCGACTCTGGCGATCACGGACCGTGCCTACATCATCTCCGAGGGCGAGATCAAGACCTCGGGGACGGCGGAAGAACTCATCCAGGACCCCATCGCCCAGAAGTACTATCTGGGCCAGAACATGACGCTGATGATGCGGCGCGGTGCGGGGGGGACGCTCATCGGATGAACACGCTCGCGAACACGCTCCACATAAGGCTGCTGGACCGGCTTGTCCTGCTGGACCTGCTGCCGAAGCTGCTGGCCTCCATCGCCGCCTTCTCGACCATCTTCCTGATCACCGGGCCGCTGATCGCCGCCTCCCGCTTCCAGGCGCTGGGCTTCCCATGGTGGGTCATCGCGCAGTTCTTCGGCTGGGACTTCCTCGAATTCGTCCGGTACACCTTCCCGATGGGGATGCTGCTGGCCGCCCTTCTGGGCTTCGACCGGCTCTCGCGCGACAGCGAGATCATCGCCCTGTTTGCGGGCAGCATCTCGTTCCCGCGCATCATCGCGCCCGTCCTCGCCCTGGGGCTGCTGGTCAGCCTGGTCAACTACACTTTCAACGACCGGATCGCCACCTACGCCACCGAGCGCGTCGCCGACTTCAACAGCCACCGGCAGGACATCCTCGGCGAGACGACGCACCCGCTGGACCTCGCGAACCGCGCGGACGGCAAGCTGCAAGTGACCGTGCATGTGGAGAAGGGCTATGACGTCGTCGCGAAGGCGCTGCGTCAGGTGACGATCACGGTTTACGACCCGGACGGCCGCCCGAGCAAGATCATCTACGCCGACCGCGCCATCGCGCGGGGTAATGGCTTCAAAACGTGGACACTGTACGACGGCTATGGCGTCAACTGGCAGGGGGCCCCCTTCAGCACGCCCTTTTCAAGAATGCAAACGAATGAGATCAACAAGACGCCGGAGAACATGAGTTTCTTACAGCGTGACCCCGAGACGCTGAATTTTCGGGACTTGCAGCGCCAGATCAACGAGCTGAAGGCTGGCGGCGGCAATGTCAGCGACGTCCGCAACGCCGAGGTGGGGCTGTGGTTCAAAGTCTCCCTGCCCTTCTCGTGCCTCATCTTCGGCATGGTCGGCGCACCCCTCGGGGTGCGCTCATCCCGCTCGGGCAAGGTCAGCGGGCTGGTCTGGGCTTTGCCGATCATGCTCGGGTATTACGTCATTTACATGACCATGAGCAATGCCGCCGCCGGCGGGGCCGTCCCGCCGATCCTGGCGGCCTGGCTGCCCAACATCATCGGCCTGTGCGTCGGGGCTGGCCTGATCTGGAAGGCGTCGCGCTGAAGGGGGCGGATGTGAAGGAATGGAGCTTGAGAGTTTAAGATGGGTGCCGTAGTCTTTTTCGCCTTCATCCTGTTCGTCATGGGCGGCGTCACCGCCTACATGGGCGACCGGCTGGGCAGCTACATCGGCAAAAAACGGCACTCGACGTTCGGCCTGCGCCCCCGGCACACCGCCATGCTGTGGACGGTCGTTTCGGGCGGCGTCATCGCCGTCGGGACCCTGCTGCTGTTCCTGGCCCTGAACCGGACCTTCAGCACCGCCCTGGTGCGCGGCCCGCAGCTCCTGGAGACGAACGGCACGTTGCAGCACCAGAACCTGGCCCTGGCCCGGCACAACGTCGCCACCGAGCGCCGGGCGCGGGAGGACGACGCGCGGGCGAGCCAGGCCCAGGCGCAGGCGGCGCAGGCGCGGAAAGGACTGGCCCAGGTCGCCGCCGTGCTGGGGCGGGCGCAGAACACCCTGGCGCGCAGCCGCCAGACCCTGGCACAGCGGCAGGCCGAGCTGGACGGGGCGCAGCGGCGGCTGGCGGACGCCCGGCGGGGGCTGGACACGACGCACGCGGAACTCCGGCGGGCGGAGGACAGCGTCCACCAGGCCCGGCTCGGCGTCCGCGAGGCGCGGCGGCAGGCGCAGCTCGCCGACGCCCAGGCCGTGCGCGCCAGCCGGGACGTGCTGACGCTGGGGATCAAGGAGGACGCGCTCCGAATCGAGCAGAACACGCTCACCGCCGAGAACAAGGCGCTCGCCCGCCGGAGCCAGGCCCAGCAGGCCCTCCTGCTGACCTCGCAGGGCCGCTCGCTGGTCTTCCGCCGGGCGGAGGAGCTGGGCCGGACCGTCGTCTCGACCGGCCAGCCGGTCCCCTCGGTGCGGCGGGAGCTTGCCGTTTTCCTGGACCAGGTCGAGCTGACCGCCCGCCAGCGCGGCGCGGGCGGCCTGGACAACTCGCCCGCCGTCGTCCTCGCCGCCCCCGCGCCGGTCGAGGGCGCGGAGGCCGCCGCCGAGACGCGGGAGGCGGTCCTGGACGCCCTTTCGGAGAGCATCGCCGCCCAGGGCGGCCAGCCCAGCGTCGTCGTGGTCGCCGACGCCCGCTACAACACGTTCAACGGCGAGCCGGTCAAGCTGGACCTGAAGCCCTATGCCAATGATCTGGTGTTCCCGAGGGGCACTGTCATCGCAAGCCGCGCGATCAACGGGGAGCAGTCCCAGACCGTCATCCTCGGCCTCTTGCAGTCCTTCCTGACCGACCAGGTCCGCGTGGCCGCCCGCCGGCGCGGCATCATCCCGGTCCCCGACCCGCAATCCGGCGACCCGCGCGTCGGCCAGCCCATCGACACCCCGACCGCGCTCGCCCTGGTCCGGCAGATCCAGCAGGCCGGGCCGGACGCCCGCGTCACCGCCGCCGCCGCCGCCGACACCTACAGCGCCGACCTGCTGCGCCTGGACCTGCGCGTCACGCCCGCCCCGCCCAAGCCCGACACGGCGCAGAAATAACAAGGCACTAAGGCAGTAAAAAGAAGGAGCCACCCGAATGACGATCACGATTGACGTGCCGCCGGACATGGCGGCCCGGTTATCCACCGAAGCCGACCGCCAGGGCAAGGACGTACCCGGAGTGGTGCGCGGCTTCTTGAAACAGCGCTTCGCCGGCCGCCCCGTGCGCGCCTACGACCCCGCCGCGCTCGCGGCTTTAATCGAGTCTTTCGATGAGGGCGATCCTGAAGAGCAGCGCACAACACTGGAGTACCTGAAGGTCGCCATAGACCGGGACCGTCCCGGTCAGCGCAGCATATTCGGTGAGGGCATTAACCCCATGCCGCCGCCGGATGAGATCGGCTGACAAGCATGATCATCCTTTTGGATAGCGGCCCGCTGGGGCTGATAACGAACCCGCGTGGCGGCACTGAGGCGCAGGCATGCAAAGCGTGGTTACAGACACTCGCTCCGTCGGGCCACATTGCCCCGGTTCCGGAGATCATTGACTACGAGCATCGCCGTGAGCCGCTGGCGGGCCTCACGCAAGCAATCATGCGTCTGGATGGCATCAAAGCAGTCGGGGCGTATGTTCCCGTCAGCGAAGAGGCTTATCTACGCGCGGCATCTCCATGGGCCACCGCGCGTCGGCAGGGCATCCCGACGGCGGACCGCTTCGCCCTGGACGCCGATGTCATCCTCGCGGCACAGGCGGCGACGCTGGACCCGACCGAATGGGGCCAGCCCGGCGCTCCCGTGGTCATCGCCACCACGAACGTCGGCCATCTGAGCCGCTTCGTAGACGCGCGCCTGTGGCGTGGCATCCCATGACCGACCCCTCCACGCCCGGAACGCTCTCCCCGCCCGAAACCCTCCTCGCCGTGGACCCCGGACGCGCCAAGTGCGGCCTGGCCGTCGTCACCGGCCCTGCACAAGAAGGCCAAGCCCCGCGCTGTCTGGAGCGGGCCGTCGTCGCTACCGAGCGGCTGACTCTGGCCGTGGCCGACATCCTGCGGCGGCGGCCCGAGGTCGGCAAAATCCTCATCGGCGGCGGCACCAACAGCGCGACCCTCCGCCGCGCATTGGAAGCGGCTTTCCCCCAACTCCCCCTCCAGACGGTGGACGAACACAACACGTCCGCCCGCGCCCGGCAGCGGTTCGTCCAGGAGAATCCCGCCCCCGGATGGCGTCGCCTGCTGCCGTCCGGCCTCCGTTCCCCGGAAGTCCCTTACGACGATTACGCCGCAATTATGCTTGCGGAGGATTATTTTGCGAAAAAAACGGGGACATAACGCAAAATCGTGAAACAAACGCCACCGGCGCTTGTCTCACGGTTTGGGAACAGCCCCGAACGCTGCAAACCCCCCGCCGCGCTCCCAATGATGGTGAGGCGGCACGCATCCGGTGATGCCCTCGAACGCACAACAGCGGGACCGACCCGCGCGAGGCGGCACCGCGACACGCGAGGCGATCTGGAAATCTCTGCCCCGGATCTGCAAGGCAACATGGATACTTGCGGACGAAAGGACGGCGAGGACCGACCGTTAGCCTATCGCGCTCTGCCAATCCGCGCTGACCGTTCCTTCTGGCGTCGAGGCTTGTGCCGGGGTGCGAATGTTCATCGCAAGGAGAAACGCTCCATGAAGAAGTCTTTAGTGCTTCTCGCCGGTGCCAGCATGGCCTTCCTTGGCCTGCCCGCCGTGTCCCATGCTCAGGCGGCCAGCGGCCCGTTCGCTGACGTCCCCACCGACCACTGGGCCTACCAGTCGGTGGACACCCTCCAGAAGGCCGGCATCGTGATCGGCTACCCCGACGGCACCTACGGTGGCCGCCGGCCCATGACCCGCTACGAGTTCGCCGTCGCCATCGCCCGCCTGCTGGCCCGGCAGCCCGCCGCCGCCCCCGCCCCCGACCTGTCGGGACTGGACGCGCGGATCAGCGCCAACGCCGCCGCCATCGACGCCCTGCGGACCCTGGTGAACGGCTTCGCCCCCGAGCTGACCCGGCTCGGCCAGGACGTCGCCGCCATCAACGCCCGCCTGGACGGCCTGGAGGCCCGCGTCAACGCGCTCAATGACCGGCTGAACAAGGATGAGGGCATCCTCGGCTCGGTCGTGGATGAGCAGCGCCGCGTCAAGGTCAATGGTACGGTGACCCTCATCGCGCTGGCCGAAAATACGCGCCGCAATGGCAAGGCCTTCACCGACGAGAACGGCGTCGTCCAGGGCCGGACCGGCTCCAAGGCGCTCCTCCAGTCCTCGGACGTCTACCACGACATCCTGCTCAACATCCGCGGCAAGCTCTCGGACACCGCCACCGCGAATGTTGACCTGGACTTCGGCAACTATCTGAGCCAGGTCGGCAACACGGCCGCCTTCCCCGGCTACTCCGCCGGCGGGGCCGCCCCGTCCGTCCTGTCGCCCGGCAGCCTGACCGCCGCCAACCAGTACGCCAACGTCTACAAGGCCTACCTGGATGCCGCCGTCAAGCTCGGACCTCTGGGCGGTGCCGAACTGCTCGTGGGCCGCTTCGGCAACCAGTACACCCGCTACACCTTGAAGCAGGTGGACGCCGACATCTACACCAACCTGATCCAGACCGACTCCGGTGACATCATCGGCGACGGCGCTGCGGTCAACTTCAAGCTCGGCCCGGCCCATGTGAACGCCTTCGCGATCAAGGACACTGCCATCCAGTTCTCCGAGCTGTACGGCGGCTCCCAGGGGACGCAGTTCAACGCCGCCGTGCCCGCCACGCCCGGCAACCCGTTCGCGGTGGGAACGCCCGCCTTCTTCTCCAACACCCAGACGCGGCCCGGCGGCCTGATTGCCGCCAACCATGCGGCCACCCTGGATGAAGGGGTCGGCGGCCGCGTGACCTTCGGCGCCCCCGAGGGCGCGGTCCTGGGCGCGACCGTCGAGTACTTCGGCCTCAGCAACCGCACCAACAACGGCCTGAGCGCCCTTGACGGCGTGACCGACCCGAACAAGTCCACCCAGCTCACCGGGCTGGGCCAGGGCAACGGCCAGTACAACCGCCTGTCGGTGTACGGCGCGGACTTCAACGGTGCCCTGCCGTTCGGCCTCCCCGGCGTCAAGAAGGGCGGCATCCTGATCGATGCCAACTATAACGTCTCCGCTGAGGGCCTCGGCCACGGCTTCGCCAATATCGGCTCGGGCTACCGCTACCAGTCCACCGACGACCAGATCGGCTTCTCCGTCGCCGGAGTCCAGATCAAGGGCGGCTACCAGTACGTCGGACCCGAGTACTCGGCTCCCGGCTACTGGGGTCGGCTCGGCGCCTGGAGCAATCCGACGAACGTCCGTGGCCCGGTCGTGTCCGCCAAGTATGCGCTCACCCGCAAACTCAGCCTGAACGCCGACGGCGAGTTCTACAAGGCCGCCTACGGGTCCAACAGCAACGGTACGCCGATCAACTCGCCGCTGCACCAGAACGACCACGTCAGCCGCTACCAGGTCGGCCTGGGCTACGGCCTGACCAGCGCCTACGGCGTTGACCTCGGCTACGAGGACGTCCGCTACGACCTGCGGAACAACGGCGGCTCGCTCGCCGCCGCCGGTAAGCCTGACGAGAACTACGTCAACATCGGCATCGGCCACACGATCAGCCCGAACGCCAGCGTCAAGCTGCTGTACCAGATCGTCCACTACGACGACAAGGGCACCGGCTTCGACCCGACGGCGGGCGGCGGCAAGACGGACGGCAACGTCGCGCTCGGCCAGTTCCAGCTCAAGTTCTAGAGTCCCCTCCGGGACCCGACGAGCGACCCCCCAGGCGAAAGCCTGGGGGGTCTTTTTTCGTACCAGACCTCCCGCATAAGCATAGCCCGGCGCTAAACCGCCGGTCTACACGGACGGGCCGCCCGCTTCGGGGCTTCGGAGGCATCTCTTCGGAGGGACATGGGGCAGCACCCGTAGGGGTAGGGCTTGTCCCTACCCTCTTCTCCTGTCCTACTCTTCTCCTGCTCTTCGCTGCGGAATGCGCGGCATGGCAAGAGGACAGGGGGAAACCCCGGCCCTACGTCGCTGTGTCCCTCCGAAGCCCCAAAGGGGCGGCCCACCGGCGGAGCCGGGAGTAGACCGACCCTTCAGGGCCGGGACCGACGGGCCGGGATATGCACACGCCGGGGCTGACCGCCGGGACGCCTTTCACGCCGGCAACGAAAAAGCGCCCCGGTCTACTCAAGACCGGGGCGCTTTCTGCTTCTGGTACTTTAACGCGCGCTACGGCACCGTCACCGTCACCGTCTGCGTGGCCGAATTGCCTGCCATGTCCACTGCCTGCACCTCCACCGTGTGCTTGCCGGACGTGAGCGCGGGCAGGGACAGCGTGAACGATTCCGAAGACGAGTCGAACAGGCCGTCGTCTGCCGCCGCCGCCACCGGGTCGCCGCTGTCCACCTTGGCTTGGACCGCCTTGATGAAGGCCAGGCCCGTCGTCACCGTCCCACGCAGAGTCACCGTCTTGTCGGCGGCGACCACCGGCGTTCCCGCCGTCAGCGTCGGAGAGGCGTTCGCGACCAGGAAGGGGGCCGAAACGGCCTTGGCGGTCAAGGAGTCAGCCGGGTTGCTCGGCTTGTCGCTGGCCGTGACGCGGAGCTGATAAGTCCCGTCCGGCACTTCCGAGGTGTCCCACGAGAAGGAGGTGTCTTTCAGGCCCGTGGCCCCCGCCACCGCCTTGGCGTCCTGCGCCGCGTCCGCAGTCGCGGTGGCCTTTATCTGCGCCTGAATCTTCGCGCGGACGGCGGGCGGGATGTTGGTCTGCTTGTCCAGGTTCGCCTGCGAAGCGGCCAGAGTCGCCGCCGCACTCTTGGGTTTCGACCCGTCCGGCGTCGCGTGCTTGGTGATCGGCGTCCAGGTCTTGCCGCCGTCTCCGGAGTAAGCGGCGTCATAGACCAGAGTGTCCTTGTCCGGGTCGCTGCCCGTCCACTGGAGCAGGGCGGACTTGGAGACGGCGTCGCCGCCCGCAGGCTTGGTGATGCTGACGACAGGCGCATGGTTGTGCGGCAGATAGTAGACGCTCACGTCGCGCAGCTTGGGGGCCACCCCGACGGCGTCGCCGCTCAGGAGGGCCTGGTACTGGAGGAAGCGGGCGGGAGGCGAGGTGACGGCCTGCCCGTGCGCGCTGGTGTAGGGGGCCGACCAGGCGCTCCATGAGGCGTCCGGCCGCTCGATGTTCCCCGAGCGTGTCTGGAGGGTGACAGCGGCCCCGGCGGGCGTGTCCGCCGACCAGGCGATGGTGCCCCAGCGCGACCGGCTGCCCGCGTCGTGGACGGTGGACTGGAAGACCCCTTGCAGGCCGCTCCCGCCCGAAACGCCGATCTTGTAGACGCTGCCCACGGTCGCCGTCCCGGCATAGACCGCGTTGCCCGCCGTGTCCAGGGCGAGGCTCAGGAACTGCTCGTCCGAGTCGGCCACATACGACTGCACGCTGTCATCCGGGTTGATCTTGTAGACCGTGCTGCCCGAGACGGCGTACACGGCGTCGCTGGCATCCGTCTTGAGGCTCTGGATGCCCGGAGTGGAGCGCCCCAGCAGCCGCTTGGCCGTCCCGTCCGGCGCGATGCGGTAGACGGTGCCGGTCGCGGAGGTCCCCGCGTAGACATTGCCCAACGAGTCAGTCGCCAGGGCGCTGACGTTCGGCTCCGCCGCGTCATACAGCACGCTGCTCTTGCCGTCCGGCGTGATCTTGTAGACGATGCCGTCCGGCCCGCTCCCCGCATAGACGTTGCCGCCCTTGTCGGTGGCGATGGAGAGGATGTTGGCCTCGGGCGAGGTGAACAAGGGCTGGGCTGCGCCGATAGCAGCGGGGGTGATTGCTGCGGCATCAGTCGCCGCGACAGGAACGCCGGCCGGCGTAACGAAGGTCATGCCGGGTCGGCGTAACCCCTGAGCCACAGAGATGCCGCCCGCCATCCCATTCACCTTGACGCGCCGCCCTGTGCTGTCAGGACGGCGCGTGCTGTCTGCCGCTGTTAGCACGCTCATAGGGGACATCGCCCTGACACGCCTCCCGCCCATGCTGTAGACGCGGCCTGTCCCACCGCCCGTAGCCACAAAAACCTCATCCTGAGCCTGATTATAGGCTAGGGCCGTGACGTACTTCTCCTGCACCGTGAACGCCTTCGCACCCTTGCCGTCCTGCCCGACCTTGAACACGATGCCGTTCGGCAGGGTGCCTGCGTACAGGTTGCCCGCGTTGTCCAGGACCAGCGAGGTCACTTCCAGCTCTTTGGTCTGGAAGAACGGGGTCGCCTTGCCCGCCGCGTCCATCTTGTAGATGACGCCGCCGTCGCCGGTGCCCAGATAGACGTTTCCCTTGCCGTCCGGCAGAATGGACCAGATGTAGCTCTCCGAGGTGTCCGCCACCTTCTGCAAGGAGGGGGCCAGGCGCACGTCGCCCAGGCTGGTCACGGCGACATTTTTCAATACGCCCGCCGCGAACTCGCCCATGGTGTCCTGACGCCAGACCGACGGCAGCCGCCCGACCGGCTTGATGGTTGCCGGGGCGGAGGAGTCATCCGAAGCGGGCGCGGTCGCATCCGTTGCCTTTGCCGGGGCCGAGTCGGCTGGCGTTCCCGCGACCGCCGCCGAAGTCTGGTCCGAGGCCGTGGCACCACCCCGAGCGCGTGGGGCGGCCTTCGTCGCCAGGGCGTCCGGCGAGAGCATCAGGACGAAGTCGCCTGGGCCGTCCCCGGTCAGCGAGGACATCGGGAGGGGGCCGCTGTCGGCGGTCGGGGCGGGGTCCGCCCCGGCGGGCGCGGCGCTGCCGCCGGAAGAGGCCGAGGGCCGAGCGCTTTCGGCTACATCCTTTCGCCGGACCATGATGTTCAGGGTCTGCCCGCCCGTCACGACGTAGGGGACGGTCTGCGACACCTTAACCTCGTCGCGCTCGGTCCGCAGGCCCGTCGTCCGCGCGGACTGCATGACGGAGGCGAATGTCGGCGGCAGGCCGGACAGCTTCTCCCCTTTGACCGTCACGGCCGCCGTCGGCAGCAGCAGGTGCGCGACCAGTTCATTGTTGCGCGGCTTCTCCGAGAACGCCTTGACGAGCTGGCCGACATTCGCGGCGGGACCCAGCGGCTCCGCCGAGCGGATCTGGAGCAGGCCGCCCAGCAGGCTCGTCACCCCGCCGTCCGACCCGCCCCCGCGCACGCTCAGGGAGAGCGGGCCGTCCGCCGTCGCCTGGGGAATCTTGACCGACACCATCCGCGTGTACAGAGGCCGCTTGTAGGGCTTCAGCACGACGCCGACGTCCACGGTGTCGCCGGGGGCGAAGTGGGACTGCTTGACGAACAGGTGGTCTATCTCCGCCGTGTCGTGCCGGTTCTGGATCGTCACGTCCATGCGGACGCTCTTGACGGCCAGCGGGTAGAAGGAGTTGGACGACAACAGGTGCATCAGGCTGTCCAGGTCCTCGATGGCCGTCTGGTCAATGCTCAGGGCGTCGTAGAAGGTGTTGGTGCGCTTGACGTGCCCGATCTCCTCCACGTCCACATCAAAGCTCACCTGTGCGACCGAGTCGCCCGGCTGCCCATGCACCTGCGCGATGGCGGCGTCGGCCATCTGCGAGACGAGCTGGCCGGTCAGCAGCGGGTGGTTGATGATCCGCATGTGGAAGTCCTTGCGGCGCTTGATGGACTCGTCGTTGATCGAGATGGTCATGGGCACCATCTCCGGCATCGGCCCGATCACGCCACCGACCGAGAACGGCCGGTCCTGGAAGATGCGCCCCACCGTCTTGATCGGGGCACCGATCTTGGTGGAGTCCTGATAGGAGGGGAAGACGTCCACCACATAGGCCGTGGTCAGGGCGGCATCAATCGGCCCCAGGCTGGTGAAGGGGTGCCCGAACAGCAGGAGCCGGTTGCCGTCGCGGTAGGTCACGGTCCCGGTCGCCGTCAGGTCCATGTCGCCCTGCACCAGCGAGACGCCCACGGCGGAGCCGGGAACGAGGGTCGCCCCCTTTGCCAAGGGGTTCGTGTCCGTGTCCCCGCCCGCCCCGCCGCCTGCCATGACGTTGAAGTGGAACGGCGACAAAGACTGGTTCAGCCGGCTGATGTTCTGCGCGCTGAACCCGCTCGCCATCAGCGGCAGGTCGCCGCCGGAAAAGTTCGGCAACGCCACCCCCGCGCTCATGTTCCCGTTCAGACCCGCACCCATCGCCGTAGGCGGCCTGGCGCTGAGGGAAGAAGGCTTGGCGGGCAGGTCGGGACTCCAGGCGTCGAACATGTACTCAATGGGCGTCGCGTACCCGATGGGGTCCTTGGCGAATTGGTTGCCCAGCGAGATCGCGCCCACGAGCCGCCCGCCGATATAGATGGGGCTGCCGCTCATGCCGTGCGCGATCTCCATGTGCCGGGCGACGACCGGCCCGTCCAGCACGCGGAAGGCGATATAGTCCTTGCCCTCGTTGAACTTGGAGACGACGCCCAGTATCTCGACCCCGAAGCGGGTGATCTTGGTGCCTTTAAAGACGGTCAGCGCGTAGCCCTTCATGCCGGGGCGCAGCTCACTGACGTGCATGAACTTCTTCGAGTCCCACTGAAGCCGCTGGCTCGGCGCGGGGTGGGTGACGGGCACGGGTGGCCGGGCGTCGGCACTCCCGGCAGCCAGCAGGAAGGCGGCCAGCGCGGTGCCGAGAGCGAAACGAGGGAGTTGCTTCATAGAGTAGGGTATTTCTTGCCGTATGTTTTTGTCGCGGGCTGAGGCTAGAGATCGTTTAGTCGCTGATGCTATGTGTTGACAAGGCGGGACGAGGGACGAGTGATTTCAATCACTCGTCCTGATGGCTGGCTCTCATCCCGTTCTTAACTACGCGCTCTTGGCGTAGACTTGTTCCGGGTCGAACTGGGGCGCGGTGATCGTCCGCCACTCCTCGCCCTCATCCGCCACTTCGCGGTAGTAGCAGGTGGGGTGCCCCGTATGGCAGGTCGCGCCGACGGGCCGGGCCAGGACCAGCAGCGAGTCGTCGTTGCAGTTGACCCGCAGCGAGACGAAGTCCAGGGTATTCCCGCTGGTTTCCCCTTTGGTCCAGAGCTTCTGCCGGGAGCGCGTCCAGAACGTCACCTTGCCCGCCCGCAGCGTCTTTTCTAGAGCGGCGCGGTTCATGAAGCCGAGCATCAGGACGTCTTTGGTGTCCGCGTCCTGCACGACGGCGGGGACCAGGCCGCCTTCGGCCCTGTCCCAGCGAATTTGTTCCACAATCGAGGTCATAGAGTCACACCCGTAGGAAAAGTTTCCGGCGGCGCATCTCCAGCAGCGCCAGCCAGACGACGAAGAGGTAGCCCAGCGTGTAGGCCCAGCCGCCCCGGTACGGCCCGTAATGCATGATCGCCAGGTGCAGCCAGGCCTGCTCCAAGGTTTCGCGCGTCCCATTAGGCATGGGCCAGGTCCAGACGCGCAGGATGAACACCTTGATCAAGATCGGCCCGACATAGGCCGCGATGGCGTTGGAGCCGTACACCACGAACGGGAAGGCCAGCCACGCCGGCCACTTCCAGCCGCTCGCGTCGATCAGGGCATAAAGAAGCGTCAACACGCCCCCGCCCAGCCCCGCTGTCAGCAAGATGTAGGAGGCGGTCCAGACCGGCTTGTTGTAAGGCAGGCTGAAATGCCAGGCCCAGCCGCCGGCCGCCAGCAGGCCGCTGAAAGCCAGCAGGACGATGACCTTCTCCACAGGCTTCCACCGCTCGCGCCGCAGGATGTCTCCGAAGACTGTCCCGATCAGCACCAGCGCCGCCGTCGGCACGACCGAAACCAGGCCGGAGAGGTGCAGTCTGTCAAGGTACGTCCGGTTCAGATACCAGATGGCGTTGGCTTCCTCGCGGAACGCCCCGCGCCCCAGGCCCGGCACCGGGAAGTGCTGGAGGACGGCGGCGTGCCCGGACAGAAGCCCCAGCGCGACCGGCAGCCGCAGCCACACCGGCAGGACCGAGAGCAAAGCCCCGGCCCCGTAAGCCAGCCCGATAAGCTGCAAGACGTTCAGGTCGAACACCGGCCGCTTCAGGAGACTTGAGTCGATCAGGCAGCCCAGGAAGACCAGCGCCAGGACCCGGCCCAGGGCGCGCAGGCCGTACCGCCAGCCCCCTGCCCCCTTCCGGCGCGCACCCGCCGCCGAGAACGGCAGGGCGACCCCGACGATCAGCAGGAACCACGGGAAGATCAGGTCGGCAAATCTCAGCCCGCCGTTCCAGGGCGCGTGCATGAGCTGCGCGGGCGTCCGTTCGTCCAGCGCGATGTTGTTGACCAGCAGCATCCCCGCCGTGGTCAGGCCCCGGAAAGCGTCCAGCGAAACCAGGCGCGTGCCGGACGGGCGCTTGGGGTCCGCCGTTTTAGGAGCCGCCATCTGAGGAGCCGCCATCTGAGGAGCCGCCATCTGAGGAGCCGCCATCTGAGGAGCGGCCTGTTCCTGTGAAGTCAGTTGTGGCGGCGCTTTGAGGGTCATCCGGTGTTAATCCTGAGCGAACCCACCCCAGCACTTGTCGCGGGGCGGGGTCTAATCCAGCCACCGCGCCGCCACTGCCGTGCCTATCGCCAGAAAGGCCATAACAAGCACCGGAGCGCAGCCCTTCCCCTGGGCGAACTCCACCTGCCCCTTGACGTCATGGCGGGGGTTGTTCGCGGGCGGCTTGGACGAGTAATCGGGCGCGGAGATCGCGTACCGCGCGGGCGCGCGGCTGCCGCGCCAGACGTGCAGGGCGGCGTCGGTGTTGCTCGGCGGGTAGTTCGAGGTCACCTGGAACAGCGCCTCGCCGTCCTCGGCGTCTATCCGGCCCCCCTCCCAGCGCAGCCAGCTCGCGCCGGCCTCGTCGGTGAACCAGTGGATCGCCTGCCAGCCCGGCGGGGTCATCTCGTTCGTCACCGCCTCGGGGTAGGGGACGCGGCCCGGAGCGCCGCCGAAAAAATAGGGTCCGATGTCGAGCCGCGTGATCCCCGGCCCGTTCGCCTCCTCGGCGATGTTGAGCTGGTACATGAAGCCGGTCACGACCTGCATTGTCTCGACATACGGCGCTGTAATCATGGGCATCCTGGGGGCAATCCTCTTGAGTGGTGGGAGATCGGGCGGATACGGCGGATAAGATGCGCTATTGTACCAGATTCCGCGCCCGTTTGCCTACACGCGGGCTGGAAACGCCGGGCCGTTCTTGACTCCCGTTCTTGACTTCCCGCCCCGCCGTGTGCTATACTCACGGGCATTCGTCTTCACGAAAATCACACACCCGCAAGTCGCACCGCCTCTCTCTTCGCCGAGAACGGGGCGGTGAGGATCGCAACGAGAGGATTTCACCATGGCTTACGGTGCCCCAAGCGGAGGCCCGCGCGGCGCGCGCCCCGGCGGTCCGGGCGGACCCGACCGCAACAAGAACCGGCGCTTCAAGCGGCGCAAGGTCAGTTCGCTGACCATCAACAAGATCAAGACGGTGGACTACAAGAACGTCACCCTCTTGAGGACGTTCACCGACGAGCGCGGCAAGATCATCCCCCGCCGCCGCTCCGGCGCGACCGCCAAGGAGCAGCGCATGATCGCCGTCTCCATCAAGCGCGCCCGCGAGATCGCCCTGCTGCCCTTCGTCAAGGATTAGTCGAAACGCCCCGGCCTGAACAGGCCGGGGCGTCTTCGTTTGGAGGCCCGAATGAACCGCCTGCTCCTGCTGACCATGCCCCTCGTTTTAACCGCTGTGGCCCCGGCGGCCCAGGCACAGACGCCGAAGAAGCCCGCGCCGACGACGGTCCCTGCGCCCGTGGTCGCTCCTGCGCCGAAGCCCGCTCCTGCGCCGAAGCCCGCGCCTGCGCCGAAGCCCGCGCCTGCCGATCCCCTCGCAGGCGTGCGCGTCCATCTCGCCGCCCTGCGCTCTCTGCCGCTGACCCAACCGCAGGCGGCCCTCCGGGCACCGCAGACCGTGCCACTCTCCTTCACGCCCTGGGCGCATGAGGTGCCGGTTGCGATGTCTCATGCTGCCGTCCAATCATCAGTCAGCTCCGGCTGTTTCCGCTGACGGGAAAGCCCCGGCCCATGCGGGCCGGGGCTTTCTGCCGCCTGAGCTACGGTCACTACAGGCGGCGCAAGGAGTTCGGTGTTACTCTGCCGTTCGGTGTTTGGAAGTGTCCGCCTCTTCCAAGCCTTGGACATCCACCCTTCACCGTGCCCAGGGCGGTGCCCCGACCTCCGTTCCATCAGCCATCGTCGCCCGCCCCTCTGCGGAAAGGCAGGCGATCAGATGAGCCGCCTCAGCGCCGGGGTTGCTTAACTGGAGCGGCGTGTGGGCCGGGACCGAGACAGCATCCCCGCCACTCACTTCCACGGGTTCGCCGGCGATGGTGAAGACGACCGAACCTCCCAGCACGAGAAAAACTTCCTCATGGTCCAGGTGATGCGGCGCACTGACCGCGCCCGGCAGCGCCGTCACGCGCCAGGAAGAAAGTTCCGTCGCCCCCCGGCTTGGCGCCGTCTGCCCCGTGAACTCGAAGCCGGGTACACTGAATGTCGGCGCATCCGCGCCGCGTACAACTGCCATAGTGTGAGTCCTCCTTTTCGTGCGTGCGCCAAGCCTGCGAATGGCGCTTAGTAAGTCAGGCTTACTATGTAGTTAGTGTACCTGTCTAAGTGGGCGCTGTCAACCCTGATGCGCTTCTTCGCGTGATTACCATGAACAGAGAAACATCCTCCCCAGCCGGCACGGACCACCGGCAGCTTCAAGAGCTCCGGGACAACCACATCGGGCGCTTGTTCCTGCAAGCGCACCGCGCCTTCGCCAAACGGAGCATCGGCAAACTCCGGGAGCGGGGGCATGACCACCTCACCCTGGCCCACACCGCCCTCCTCCCTCACCTCGATCTCGAAGGCACCACGGTCACAGTGCTGGCGGAACGGGCGGGGATGACCAAACAATCCATGCGGCAACTGGTGCTTGACCTGGAAGCCAAAGGCTACGTCACGCGGGCTGACGATCCCAGTGACCGGCGGGCGACGCTCGTCACCTTCACGGAGGAAGGCTGGCGCTTTCTGCGTGACGCCCACGAGATCAAGAAGGAGATGCAGGCCGAGTATCTGGCGATTCTCGGTCAGGAGCGCATGGAAGCCTTGGAAAAGTCACTCGCAGAGATCATCCAGGAGGCCGGGTCATGAACTGGGACGGAGTCATGGCTGGGGCACCTGTTGTCCCCGGCCGTTCTGCGCCAGTGCCCTCTCGAAAGCGGCTTTCATCTCGGCCTCGGTCATTTTCGCCGTGATCCTGCCGACGCTCCTTCCTTTTCAGTCTCCCAGCCTCTCGATGAGGCCCATCACCCAGCACAGGGGGCAGCCCCGCAGCGCGACCAGCCCGCCCACACCTAGAGCGAGCGCGAGCAGAATGTGGGGCGACCCAGCGACATACGAGCCGGCGAAGAGCGCGCCTGCGGCGGCGCCCCTGAGCAGATGCACACCCAACGAATTGCTCCCAAACATACTGACCTCCTCTCATGCCAGCAGGTGTTCACGCACCAGTTGCCGCCCCCGGTAGAGGCGCGTCTTGACCGTCTCCGGCACCAGCCCCAGCCGCTCGGCGATCTCGCGGACGGTCATCTCCTCGAAGTCGCGCAGGAGGATCACGTCCCGGTAGATGGCGGGCAAGGACTGGACGGCCAGCGTGATGTCCATCCGCAGTTCTATGTCGGAATGGGCGGACAGGTATGCCTCCTCCTGGACCGCCTCCAGGTCGGCGTGGCCCGGCCGCATCAGCCGCAGGCACTCGCGGCGGACGATCTGGAATATCCACTGGGAGAAGGTCCCGACCGAGCGCAGCGCGGACACCTTGCGGTAGACGATGATCAGCGCCTCCTGCACGGCGTCCTCGGCGTCGGCGGTCGTCAAACAGGTCAGGGCGGCGTAGCGGCGCAGATTCGGGCGGCAGAGGATGAGCAGGCTTTCGAGCGCCGCCGCATCCCCCTGCCGCGCGGCCTCCAGGAGCCGCTTGTCGTGCTGCCCAGCCGTCAAGGTGTCTTCTCCGCGCGCTGCTTCTTGAGGTTCTGCTGGATGCGCCGCCCGGCCAGGGCGCACATGGGGCAGAAGCCGAAGAAGCCCGTCAGCACCGCGACCGCCCCGGAAGCCGCCAGGACATACCCGAGGGGCGTCCCCCTCATCCCGACCAGTCCGAAGGCGACCAGGGCGAACCCCGCGAGGACGCGAACCGCGCGCTCGGCCGCGGGGACATTCTTTGCGTAGATCATTCTTCCGATTTCTCCTCTCCGTAATGATTGGCCTGCATTGACAAGAGGAGGGAAGTGGGCCGAAAAGTTTCAGCCCCTTTGACATGTTTTGGACGTCGAGGATTGATGGAACGCAAAAACGTCTCGGCCTGTTCAGGCCGGGGCTTCCTGCCGTCTAGCGGGCTTCCTGCCGTCTGGGCTAGGCTGGTGCCAGGCGGCGCAGAGCATCCAGGACCGCCGACGGCTCGGCCCGCTGCGAGTGGTCGGCAAAAACCTGAGCGAACTGAATGGTGCCGCCCCGGTCAATGACGAATGTTCCCGGCAGCGGCAGCTCGCGCGAGTCGTCGCCGTTAGCCTTCGGCAAGTCCACGCCGAACTGTCCCTGCAACTGATGGATCGGATCGCCTAGCTTGTAAACGACGCCGAACTGCCGCGCGACGGAATTCCCCTGGTCGCTGAGAACGTCGTAACCTAGTTCCGCCGTTTCCGCAAAGGACAGTGTCGCGTCCGGGGTCTGCGGCGAGATCGCCACCAGAGTCGCTCCCAGCGCCTTGATCTCCGGCAGGACCTCCTGGTAGGCGCGCACGGCCATGTTGCAGAACGGGCACCACGCGCCCCGGTAGAACATCACCACGACGGGGCCGCGCGCGCGCAGATCGGCCATCCGCACGGTCCGCCCGTGTGCGTCCGGGAGGGCGAAGTCGGGCGCATCCTGCCCGACCGAGAGGCTCCGCTCGGCGATGCCGGAATGGGAAAGTTCGCCGATCCATTCCTGGATCGTTTTGACTGCGGCTGGGGGTGCCTGCTTGAAGAAGTTCGTTTTGAACGCGGTGATCTGGGCTTCGAGTGTCGCCATGGGTTTCTCCTTGTGTTTTTTTGCATTGTGCGGTATTATTGTACCGCCGCCTCATAGCATGGGTCTATAATTAAAAGCGGCATAATCTTAAGCGAGCGTATCACAATGGACTTTATCGGCGCGGCGTTGGAGAAGATGAAGGTGACGGCGGACGCCGTGGGCCACTCGGAGGTCTGCGCGCCCTGGCAGATGGAAGGGGGCGACCGGCTCCCGGCCGCGTACTACTTCCTGCGGGGGCGGGGGGAGATCGCCCTGGACGGGCAGGGGGCGCACCGCCTCGAAGCGGGCGACCTGATTTTCGTGCCGCGCGGGGAGAAGCATGTCGTCCGTGACGGCCCGGCACTGCCCGAGGGGGCGGGGAGGAGTCATTTCCTCCATGCGACGATTCAGGCGGAGATCGGCGGCGACTGCCCGTTCATCTCGGCGCTGCCGTCGCTGCTGATTCTGAGGGCCGGGGAGCGGGCGGACTGCCCCCATCTGGACACCCACTTGCAGAGTCTGGTCTGGGAGTCCGCCACCGGCGGACCCGCCTCGGAGCTGCTGCTGGCCCGTCTGTGGGAGGTCGTGTTCCTGCTGGCGTTCCGCACCTATCTCTCCCAGGCCACCCACCAGAACGCGACGGGATGGCTGGCCGCCATTCGGGACCCGCAGATGGCGCGGGCGTTGGGCGCGATCCAGGGCCAGCCGCACGTCCCCTGGACGGTGGAGGGTCTGGCGGCGGAGGCGGCGATGTCCCGCGCCACGTTCATTCGGCAGTTCACCCGCATCATGGGGGAGCCGCCGATGAAGTTCCTATACCTGCACCGGATGGGCGTCGCCGCCAGCCTGCTCCGTCAGGGCCAGGGTAATCTGGCTGCGGTCGCCGCCCGTGTCGGCTACGGCAGCGAGGCCGCGTTCAGCAATGCTTTTCACCGCTGCTACGGTTCTGCCCCCGGTGCGTACCGCACCGCTCATCTGCGTGTCCCGCCGACTGCCTAAACACAGAAAGCCTCGGCCCATTCGGGCCGGGGCTTTCTGCCGTCCGGAGCGGCCATAATTCCCGCGCACCGATGGGCCGCGCTTCCAGCCGGCCTAATCGGTCTGAGCCGCCTCGCCCGCCCGCTCCAGGAATCGCTCCCCCCACTCCTGCATCGCCATCAGCACCGGGCGCAGTGTCCGCCCGTAATCGGTGAGCGAGTACTCCACCTTGGGCGGTATCTGCGCGTACACCTGCCGATGCACAATGCCATGCATTTCCAGTTCGCGCAGTTGCTGGGTGAGCATCTGCTGGCTCGCACAAGGGATCGCGCGCCCCAACTCTCCGAAACGACGCTCCCCATGAAGCAACTCGTGTAAGATCAACGGCTTCCATTTGCCGCCGATGACGGAAAGGGTGGCCTCGACCGAACAGAGTTTGGTTTTCTTGGGCCGCCCCATGTTCTCACTCCACTCCTCAGTCAGTTCTTCCAGAGTATGCCGGGGAAAAATGCGTTCTTGTTTCTGAAAACGCCAAGCGGTACACTGGACTGCCGCCGCAAAACATCGGGCGGCGTGAAAGGAACCCTACCATGCCCCTATCGGGAACACGCCTGACGCTGATCGGCGGCCCAACACTGCTCCTGGAGATCGGCGGCCTCCGCCTGCTGACGGACCCGACCTTTGACCCGGCCGGCGGCGAGTATCATACCGCCAGAGGTGTCGTGCTACACAAAACGGCCGGACCGGGGCAGGCACCTGAAACGCTGGGCCGCATTGACGTGGTGCTGCTGTCGCATGACCAGCACTTCGACAACCTAGACACGGCGGGACGTGACCTCCTGCCGTCTGCCGGCAACGTGCTCACCACTGTTTCCGGGGCCGCGCGCCTCGCGCTGCCGAATAGCGTAGGGCTGGGGCAGTGGCAGAGCGTAGAACTCGCCCTCGCCGGGACTGAAGGCTCAACGCTGCGGGTGACCGGCGTTCCGGCGCGACACGGACCCGAAGGCATCGAGGCGATGCTCGGGGAGGTCACGGGCTTCGTGCTCGAATGGGGCGACAGCGTCCTCTATCTCTCCGGCGACACGGTCTGGTATGAGGGGGTCGCTGAGATCGCCCACCGGTTCCCGCGCGTCGGCGCGGCAGTCCTGTTCCTCGGTGGGGCGCGAGTGGCGCAGGGCGGGCCGCTCCTGACGATGGACGGTGCGGAGGCCGTGCTGGCGACCCGCGCACTGAACCCGCAGAAGGTCATCCCTGTCCATTATGAAGGCTGGCAGCATTTCCGCGAGGGACGCGCCCAGGTGGAACAAGCATTCGCGGCGTCGGGCTTATCCGAGCGCCTTCTGTGGCTCCATCCCGGCGAGCCGCAGGAGGTGATGGTCTGAACGCAAGACGCCCTTCTGCCATCGGCAGGAGGGCGTCTCGTTCTGCGGCTCCTACACCAGCTTCGCGTCCAGCACGATCTCCGTCCCGGCCAGCGCCTTGGAGACGGGGCATCCTGCTTTCGCGCCCGCCGCAAGCTCCTGGAACCTGGCCTCGTCAATGCCCGGCACCGCCCCTTCGGTGGTCAGCTCGATCTTGCTAATCGAGAAGCCCGGCCCGTCGGGGCCGAAGTGGACCTTGGCCGACGTGTGGATGCGGTCCGGCGGGAAGCCCGCGTGTTCCAGCATGGCCGAGAACTGCATCGAGAAGCAGCCCGCATGGGCCGCCCCGATCAGCTCTTCGGGGTTCGTCCCTGTGCCCTCTTCCATGCGCGACTTGAACGAGAACGGGCCTTCGAAGGCACCGCTGCCCAGCTTCATCGTGCCCTTGCCGGTCATCAAACCACCCGACCATTGGGCGTCTGCGTTGCGAACTGCCATCTGTTTCTTTTCTCCTCTGAATTGATCCGGGGCCTTTAGCCTTGGGGGGCGACGCCATGGCTCTTGAGCCAGGCGTACATCTTCTGGTCGCCGTCGGCGGCGTCTTTGGCGTTGTAGGAGGGACGGTAGTCGGCGTGAAAGCCGTGGCCCGCGTCCGGGTAGACGGTGATCTGCGAGGTGGCCGCCGTGCCGCCCGCCGCCTTCAGGGCGGCCCGCATCGCCGCGATGCTCTCCTGCGAGATGCCCTGGTCCTGCCCGCCGTACAGCCCCAGCACGGGGGCCTTGATCTGGGCGGCAAGCTCCGTCGGACTCTGCGGGCGCAGCACGTCCCCCTGACCGTCCAAATGCCCGTACCAGGCGATGCCCGCCTTTAGGGTCGGGTTGTGTGCCGCGTACAGCCAGACGATCCGCCCGCCCCAGCAGAAGCCCGTGATGCCCAGCTTGGACACGTCCCCGTGCCCGCTGTTCTCGGCCCAGATGACGGCCGCATCCAGGTCCGTCATCACCTGCTCGTCAGGCACCTTGGAGACGATGGGCATGATCTGGCCGATGTCGGCGGCCTTGGACACGTCTCCCTGGCGCGCATATAGCTCGGGCGCGATGGCGAGGTAGCCCTGCTTGGCGAACCTTCGGCAGACATCCTTGATGTGTTCGTGGACGCCGAAGATCTCCTGTACGACCAATATCACCGGGAATGCCTTGCCCTTGGCGGGCATAGAGTGATAGCCGGGGATCGTCCCCTCCGAGGTTGGGATCTGGATCTCCCCCGCCGTCAGCCCCGCCGCGTCCGTGTGGATCGTCTGCGCCGAGACCGGCTGCACGGCCAGGGCGAAGCCCACCGCCAGACTCGTCTTCATCGTCGTGGCGACGAACTCGCGCCGCGTTACTTCCGTCATGTGTGTTTCTCCTCTACTTCAGCTCGAACCCGCGCTCCTGCAAGACCTGCCGCCAGATGTCGCGGCCTGACAGCGATTCCGGTCCGGCCACGCGCTTGGCGGAGTGGTTGGCCCAGGTCCCCGGTACGTTCATGTTCTGCGCCTCGTAGAATCCGCGCATCGTCTGGCCGTAGGCCGTGACGGACTCGTCGCGCGCCTGGGCGTCATAGGTCTCGTGGTGAATCAGGCCGGGCTGGGGGAGGCGCGGCTTCACGGCGGACATGTCCCCGGCGGCAGGGTAGCCTACCGCCAGGCCGAACAGGGCGATGACGCGCGGGGGCAGGTTCAGTAGGGCAGCCAACTCGCGCGGGTGGTTGCGCGCCCCGCCCACATAGCAGATGCCCAATCCCATGCCCTCGGCGGCGGTCGCGGCGTTCTGTGCGGCAAGCGAAGCATCAACAACTGCCGTCAGGAACATTTCCAGATAGCCCAATGCCCCACCCGGCATCCCTTCGCGGGCGGAGGCGGCCGTCAAGCGGGCCAGGTCGGCACAGAAAACCAGGAATAGAGGTGCCTGCCGGATGAAGTCCTGGTCCCCGGACAGCGCCGCCGCCTCGGCCTTGCGGGCGGGGTCCTGGATGGCGACGGCGCTCCACACCTGCAAGTTGGACGAAGACGCCGCGCTCTGCGCCGCCGCGCCCAGCAGTTCCAGCGTCCCCGGCGGCAGCGGCTCGGGGCTGTAGCGGCGGACGGACTTGTGCGCCAGCAGCGTCTCCAGGACGGGGTTGTCGGCGAACGCGCCGGGCGGCAGAGTGGGGGCGTCGGGGCCGTAGCGCTGCGCCAGCAGGCCCCCGAGCGATTCGGCAGATTCGGTCATGCCGCTTCAACAGGAATTAGGGGCCGGGGAGTTCCCGGCGCCTGCCACGGGTTGAAACCCGAGGCACCGAAGTTCCCAGCGTCCAGGGGACGCAAGAAGGGAAGATGTTGCCGCGTAGGGGCGGGGTCCCCCCGCCCTCCTATCCTGATTCTTGCTTTGTCCTAACGTCGCTTCGACGGCGGGCTTTTCTGCGCCTCGGGTTTCAGCCCGTGGCAATCCGCCTTCCGTTCTGGTACACTCCCAGTCATGGACAAGCAGCAACAAGGCCCGACGCCACAAACCGAGGGCGTCTGGCCGCCCGCCCCGCTGCGCGACGACCCGCCGCCGCTGTTCCTCCGCTTGGAAGGGATGCAGCTCACCCGGAGCGGGGACCGCCTGGTCGTCCTCAACCTCTCCATCCGCCGCGTATTCCTCTTTCAAGTCTGTATATTATCGCTTTCTCTCCTCTCGCCCGTGATTAGCTTCTGGACGAGTCCGTTGCATCATGCCACCCTGCCCAGCTTGCTGGCTTTTGTGATCTCCGACTACCGCTTCATCTGCGGAATGTTCTTGTTTATGCTCTTCCCAGTAGCCCTATTTTGGTGGGTCTTCACATTCTTTGCCAATATGGGAGGTGCCACGTTAGACAGGCATGACCGGTCGGTCAAGGCGGGCGGCAGACGAGCGCGCCCGGTGAGCAGGATCAAAGCTATTGAGATCAGGCCCACGCCGAACGCCCTTTTCGGCATCCAGCACGTTGTAAGTTTGCAATGGGGCAGTGAGGACCCGACGCGGCGCTGGCAGAAAGCGCTGATTGATACGTCGGGGAATAAATGCTTCTTGGGTGCCCTCCGGCACGAAGCCCACGCCGAGGAAGTGGCGGCACTCATCGCCGGGTTCATCGGCGTGCCGGTCCAACGGGAAACGATGCTGGGGACACGCCCCGCCCCCATACATCCCGGCACCCGCCCGTAGGGGCGCACCTGCGTGTGCGCCCTTCCCCTCTTCGTCCGCCCTTCCCCCGGTGTCATTGCCGGTTTTGCCAACGTGATCGCGCGGCGGCGGGCAACCGGCGGAAAATAGTGTATAATAGGGGCGTTTGCCGTGAAACCATTTTCCGCGAAACTCTGCCGCGAAATCCTGAACCCTGGAAAGGCCACCCTATGACTATGACCGCCGCCCCGGCCGCGACCCTGGAGCCGATGCCCGTCGCGCCCCCCGCCTATGATGTGAAAGACCTCAGCCTCGCCGACGCCGGCAGGCGGCGCATCGAGTGGGCCGAGCGCGAGATGCCCGTGCTGCGCTCCATCCGCGAGCGCTTCGAGAAGGAGAAGCCGCTCGCCGGGCTGACCGCCGTCGCCTGCCTGCATGTCACGGCCGAGACCGCGAACCTCATGCGGACCCTGAAGGCCGGCGGCATGAACGTCGTCCTGTGCGCCTCCAACCCCCTGTCCACCCAGGACGATGTCGCCGCCGCGCTGGTCCAGCACTACGGCGTCGCCACCTTCGCCATCAAGGGCGAGGACAACGACACCTACTACCAGCACATCCTCAGCGCCCTGGAATACAAGCCGAACTTCACCATGGACGACGGCGCGGACACCGTGGGCATCATCCACACCGAGAAGCGCGAGCTGATCGAGAACATCATCGGCGGCACCGAGGAGACGACGACCGGCGTCATCCGCCTGCGCGCCATGGCGAAGGACGGCGTCCTGGCCTACCCCATCGTGGCCGTCAACGATGCCCAGACCAAGCACTTCTTTGACAACCGCTATGGGACGGGCCAGAGTACCATCGACGGCATCATCCGGGCCACGAATGTCCTGCTCGCCGGCAAGTTCTTCGTCGTCTCCGGCTACGGCTGGTGCGGCAAGGGCCTGGCGATGCGCGCGCGGGGCATGGGCTGCCAGGTCATCGTGACCGAGATCGACCCGCTGCGCGCCCTGGAAGCGACGATGGACGGCTTCCACGTCATGCCGATGGCGGACGCCGCCAAGGTCGGCGACTTCTTCTGCACCGTGACCGGCGACAAGGACGTCATCCGCGAGGAGCATTTCGCCGCCATGAAGGACGGCGCGATCGTCTCCAACTCCGGCCACTTCAATGTCGAGATCGACATCCCCGCCCTGGCGAAGATGGCGCGCGGCAAGCGCGAGGTCCGCGACTTCGTGGACGAGTACGAGATGCCCGACGGCCGCAAGGTCTTCATCCTCGGCGAAGGCCGCCTGATCAACCTCACCTCGGCGGAAGGCCACCCGGCCAGCGTCATGGACATGTCCTTCGCCAACCAGGCCCTCTCGGCGGAGTACATGAACAAGAACGCCAAGACCCTGGAAAAGAGCGTCTACGGCGTCCCGCAGGAGATCGACACCGAAATCGCCCGCCTGAAGCTGGAGGCGCTCGGCGTCCAGATCGACACGCTGACCGAGGAGCAGGCACGCTACCTCGCCTCCTGGCAGGAAGGGACGTAAACCGTCCCGCTCACGAATAGGTCAAGGGGGCGCGGTTCGCCGCGCCCCCGTTAGCCCTATCTCCACTAGCCGTGCAGAGGTTTTTTCCGCGACGGGGCGGTCAAACCCTTCGGAACCTGTGACTTCGAGACGACGTAGCCGACCTCGATCCGGTCCCCTTCCCGCCAGCGCCGCGCCAGAAGTGCGTAGCCGCCCGCAGGTGCCGGCGTCGCCTGCGCGACGCCGTTGATCCATATCCTGGCGGGCTGTCCGGGCGGCAGGAAGACGCGCAGCCAGGCCGCCCGAGGCGTTGCCGTGCCCACGGTGATCGCCCGGACGCCCCCGGCCGTCTTCTGCTCCAGGCGGAGGCCGTGGAAGACGGCGGCCGAGTCGCGGCGCGTGTTCACCGCCAGCCCCAGCGGGGCGCGCGTCCAGGCCGCCCGCGCCATCTCCGGCCCGTCCGGCGGCAGGCGCTCCAGGGCGGCGGCATAGCCGGGCCGGCCGGTCAGCAGCAGCATCTCGGCGGTCAGGGCCTGGGAGTGCGGCCCGCGCGCCCATTCCTGCCGCGCCCGTGCCAGCAAGGCCGGCTGCCCCGTTGCCTCATAAAGCGCGCACAGGCCCAGGCCGTCGCCATTGTCTGACCCGTCGCTCAGGGCGGCCTGCCGGCGGGCGGCGGTGAGGAAGCGCGGGTCGTCGGTCTCCTGGAACAGCCGCGCCAGCGGGTAGATCCAGGCCGGGTCCGGCCGGCTCTGGGCGGCAGCGGCCATCCGTCCGCCCGCCGAAAGCGCGGCCTGGATCGCCGCCGGCCGCCCCGCCGCCGCGTAGTAGGCCAGGAGACCGCGCAGGCACGACCGCTGCGCCGCCGCCTCGGCGGGCGACCAGGGCCGACGGGCCGCGCTTGGGGCCGAACCGCCCGGCCCGAATGTCCCGTCCTCCGCCTGAGTCGCCAGCAGGCGGTTCGCCACCCGGTCCTGCTTGGCCGTCAGGGAGTCCGGCTCGCGGCCCCAGGCACAGGCCGCTTCCAGCCAGGCCCCGGCCGCCCCCGCGTCGCCTCTGCCGGGGCGTTCGAGTCCCGCCAGCAGGCGATCCTCGTCGGCCCGCAGCAGCGCGGCCACCCACGGGTTGCCGGGGATGCGGACTGCCCCCGGCGGGGCGGGCGGGAGCCGGAAGAAGGGAGACGGCGCGGCGGGCGGCGGGGGACGGCGCTCCCAGACGGGGAGGTTGACCGTCTCGAACCGTGAGGGGGAGTGGCCCCGGCACAGCAGGGCGAAAAACGGGGCGGGGCCGAGCAGCAGGAAGCCGAGGGCCAGCGGGCCGAGGCGAGCGTATCGGGATGGGCGCAGGGCGGTACGGGACATGCCCTGATTATACCCGACCCCGTCAGACCCTCTCCCGTGCGGCGGCATCTTGACAGCCTGGCCCGCTGGCGGGTAGATTGATGTACGAAACCGTGTCCGCCGCAGGCGGCTTCACGCACCGCAGGTTTTATCGTCTCGGACGGCGGCCATGAAAAACGCAGCACCAAAAAACAGCGCGCCCTCGGAAACGCAAGGGGGGCCTCCGGCCCGTCCCAGGCCGTTTGAAGGGGTCACGATCCTGGGCGTCCGGGTGGACTGCATCTCCCCCGCCGAGACTCTGGCCGAGATAGACCGCTTCGTCGCCGCGCGGACTCCCCACCACATCGTCACTGCCGACGCCTCCATGGTGATCACGGCCCGGCACGACCCCGCGCTGCGGGCCATCATCGAGGGGGCGGACCTTGTGACCCCGGACGGCTTCGGCATCCTGTGGGCCTCGCGCCAGGTGCGGACGCCGGTCCCGTACAAAGTCTCGGGCGTGGATCTGGTCGGGGAGTTGTGCCGTCTGTCGCCGACGAAGGGCTACCGCATCTTCTTCTTCGGGGCCGGGCCGGGGGTGGCCGAGGAGGCCGCCGTCAAGATGCGCGCCGAGTATCCGGGCACCCAGATCGTCGGGACGCGCGACGGCTTCTTCACGCCCGCGCAGGAGCCGGAGGTCGTGGCGCAGATCCAGGCCGCCCGCCCCGACATCGTCCTGGTCGCCCTGGGCATCCCCAAACAGGAGAAGTGGATCACCCGCTACAAAGGCGTACTCGGGGCCTCCGTCCTCGTCGGCGTCGGCGGCTCCTTCGACGTCTTTTCGGGCCGCGTCCGTCGCGCGCCGCCCTTCATGCAGCAGCACGGCTTCGAGTGGCTGTACCGCCTGTACAAGAACCCCCGGAAATTCGCCAAAGTGATGACCCTGCCGGAATTCGCCTGGCTCACCCTGCGCCAGCGTTTCGGCGGCGCCGCCTGACAGGACATGACCCGCCCCCCAAGCCGGGTCTACTTCTTCGGCGTCTTCGGTGGGTCAGGCGTCTTAGTGATCGGGCCGATCACGATGGGGATTTTGCCGTCCTTCCCCTTCTTATCGCCCGCGAATGCGGCCTGCGGCGCGGCCAGCGCGCTGCCCAGCGTCAGGCCGGCCAGTGCGATCAGCCACCCGCGCGTGTTCTTCTGTTTCATGGTCGTTCATCCTCCTCGGACACTGTTTAGTCGCCAAAACGACGCAAAATGTTCCCGCTAACTCTGCTCACCGCTCACAAATCCGGCAGCGTCACTCCCCAGCCCGCCCCGGCATCTTCAGCCATGACGATCTCCTCGCCTTCCGCCGTGAACCCGCCGGAAAGGCCCGGTATCGGGCGCAGGAGGCGGTGCGAGTCTAAGTCCAGGTAGTCGAACGCGCCCGTGCCCGCCGCGACCTGGGCGGCGGCGGCGATGCCCAGCCCCGTTTCCAGCATGCAGCCCAGCATCAGCTTCTTGCCGGACGCCCGGCAGAGCGCGATGATCTGCAATGCGCCGACGATTCCCGACTTCATCAGCTTGACGTTTACCCCGTCCACCGCGTCCTCACCCAGCAGGCGCTGGACCTCGGAGGGGGTGCGCGCGGCCTCATCGGCGAACACCGGCATTCCGGCCCGTTCGCGGACGTATCTCAGGCCCGCCACATCCCCAGCCGCCACGGGCTGTTCCAGCAGGTCTATCGCCGCCCCCGTCGCGGCCAAAGCGCGGGCGAACGCGACCGCCTCGTCCGGCGCGAAGGCCTGGTTGGCGTCTATCCGCAGGCGGACGCCGGGCACGGCCCGGACGATCTCCCCGATGCGGGCGAGGTCGGCGGCAGGCCCTTCCGGGTCACCGACCTTGATTTTGAGCGACCGGAACCCCTCAGCCCAAGCGGCCCCGGCGAGGGCGGCGGCTTCGTCCAGGGGGACCAGCGGAATCGTCAGGTCCGTCGTCACCCGCGCCGATGCCCCCCCGAAGTGCTGCCAAAGCGGCAGGCCCCGGTGACGTGCCCAGACGTCGTACAGCGCCATCTCCAGCCCCGCCCGCGCGGCGGGCGCGTCGTGCAGCAGGTCATTGGCCAGAGCGAGGAGCGGCTGGAGCCGGTCGGTCGGCATCCCCTCGAGACGCGGGCCGACCGCAGCCAGGGCCGTTTCCACCGACTCGACGCTCTCGCCAGTCACATAGCCGACCGGGCAGCTCGCTCCGACCCCGGCCTCGCCCGTTTCCGTCGCGACATGGACACGCACGTTGCGTGCGTCGTGCGCGCTGCGCGCGGCGATGACGAACGGCGCGACGAGCGGCAGCGTCCAGGGCCGGGCGCGGACGGAGATGATACGCATGGCCTCGTTACGCATGCCCCCATTGTACCGCACTTGGCGGCCGAGCGCAAGCGGAGGCGGCTGTGGGTCAGGGCGACCGCATACCGACGTTGTTTCCGTGCCATGACCCGCCGATGCCAGGAATGGCACGGCTATCCCTGCTGAGTGCCGCAGATTTGAGTGCCGCGAAGCGGTACTTCCTGGCGTCCTCGCCGCGTAGCCGTGCGTTTCAACGCACGGTCGGGGTTGGATGCGATTGCCCTGGCAAGTTTGTCTCGCCTGCCTGAAGTTTGTCCCGCCTGCCTGCCGGGTAGAGTCAAGCACAAACCGTTTCGCAGTCGCTCTTCAAAGGAGAAATCTCACCATGGCACATCTGTATGCTTCATTCGCGGACGCCTCGCTGGCGGAAAAGGCGGCAGGCGCCCTGCTCGATCATGGGGTCCGCCAGGAAGACCTCAGCCTGGTCGCGAACGACCAGTATGGCCAGACGCGCGAGGCTTATACCACCCACGGCGTGAACCCCCAGTACGGTACGGCAGCCGCCGAGGCGGGCGTCGGGGGCATCGGCGATCGACTGGCGCAGACCGGCGACCGGCTCGCCGGGTCGGTCACGGGCGCGTTCGGCGCGGAAGGCGCGGCGGCCGGTTACGAGACGGCGGCGGCGGAGCGCGCGGGCAACGTGGGCGTCGGGACGGTCGGGACCATCGGTAACGCGGGCGTCTACAGCACCGGCACCCCGACGACGGCCGTTGCCGGGGACCTCAACCCGCTGGACCACGGCGGCCCGGACTCGGCCATGAGCCAGGGCGATGCTGCTACGGCGGCCAAGCACGGCATCAGCACGACGACTCCCGAGGACGCGGGCGAAGGCGCGGTCAAAGGGACGGGCATCGGCCTTGGGGTCGGAATCCTGGCCAGCCTGGCGGCCCTGACTGTGCCCGGCATCGGCCTGGTCCTTGGCGGCGGCGCTCTCGCCGCTGCCCTGGGCGCGACGGCCCTGACGGCGGGCGCGGGGGCCATCGCGGGTGGCGCGACCGGCTACCTCAAGGACCAGGGCGTCCCGCACGAGGCGGCCGAGCGCTACCACGGCACGGTGGCTGGCGGCGGTGCGGTTCTCTCGGTCAACGTCCCCTCGGGCGACGTTGACCAGGCGACGGCCGAGGGCGTCCTGTCCAAGTACGGCGCGGCGGACGTGAACGCCTACTGATCCGAAGGCGGCCAACCGAAAATCCTTCCGAAAGACTCCTTGACAAGCGGGGAGAGACGTGTTAGAATAGGGGGCGTGGAGGAATCCACGTCCTCTTTTTTCAGTCCGCGCACCCAGGGACCAGCACTTTCCCAACGCGCCCCACGCGACATAAACGAATTTTATGATGAAAACGAGCGCAAGACCAAAGCGAGATCGAGGTAGCTTATGCCCGCCGGGCCACTGATCGGAATTGATATCGGGTCGCAGCAGATCAAGATCGCCGAGTTGCGCCCCGGCAAGACCGGGCTGACCGTCACCGCCCTCGGCCTCGGGCCGACTCCGGCCGGCGTCGTCCAGAACAGCATCATCACCGACCCCGCCGCCATGGGGGCCGCCATCAAGAGCCTCATGCGCGAGAGCGGCATCACCATCAAGCGCGCCGTCGGCTGCATCACCGGCCAGAACGCCGTCGTCATCCGCATCATCGAAGTCCCGCGTATGACCGACGCCGAGCTGAAAGAAACCATGAAGTGGGAGGTCGAGCGGCACGTCCCGTTCGCGCCCTCCGAGACCGTCCTGGACTACCAGCCGCTCGTCCCGCGCACGGCTGAGGCCGCCAGTGGCCCCAACATGGAGGTGCTGCTCGCCGTCGCACAGCAGGACGCCGTTTCCAACTACATTGACACCCTGTTCGCGGCGGGCCTCGACCCCGTCGCCATTGACATCGAGCCGCTGGCGATCTCGCGGGCCATCCTGGACCTCCAGAACGGCGTCCCCGTCGCCCGGCCCCAGGTGCCGTTCGGTGAGCCGGCCTTCGCCGACGGCCCCGAAGAGACGGTCGCCATCGTCAACATCGGTGCGGCCAACACCGACATCGCCATCTTCCAGGGCGGCCAGCTCACCTTCCCCCGCTCCCTGCCCCTCGCCGGGGACAGCCTGACGCGCGCCATCGCCGAGGCGATGCAGTACACCATGGAACAGGCCGAGCGCGTCAAGCGCGACTACGCCGTCGTCCAGCTCGACCGCATGGCCGTTTACACCGGCACCGCCTACGAGGAGGGCTACGAGACGCCGCAGTTCCAGGATGAGGACAACTTCAATCTCGGCGACGACAACCCGTTCGACCTCGGCGGGCAGAGCGCCGAATTCGGCAACGCCTTCGGCACCCCCTTCGGCGGAGCCTCCGATGCGCCCCTCGGCGGCACCGCCTTCGGCGGCGGTCCTGCCTTCGACGACCAGGAGCGGACTCAGCCCATCGAGCGGCGCACGCTCAATCTCGCCCGGCCCGCGACCTCCGACGCGCCCCCCGCCTTCATGCCGCCCACCGACGATGCCGGGTTTGGGATGGCGGGTGCGGGCGGCGGCCCGGACGAGTCCAAGCTGCGTGACGACATCTTCGAAGCCATCGCGCCCGTCCTGGGCGAGCTGGCCTCCGAGATCCGGCGCTCCTTCGACTACTACCGCAGCCGGGGCGCGCAGGTGTCCATTGACCGTGTGCTGCTGACCGGCGGCAGTGCTGGCCTGGCGAACCTCGCCGCCTTCCTCCAGAACGAGCTGCAAGCGCCGGTCGCCGTCGCCAGCGCGCTCACCGCCCTCCCGGTCACGTCCAAGCACTTCGACCCGTCCTACCTGCCGACCATCGGACCCGCCTTCACCATCGCCGTCGGCCTGGCCGCGCGGGACGTCGTCTTCGGCGCGAACCCGATGCCCAAGAAGCCCAAGCCGGTCAAGGCGGCCAAAGTGGCTGCCGGATCGGTCACGGCCCCCCCGGCTTCCTAAAGGGCCGTCCCGAAACCGACCCGTCCGAGAGACACCCGCCCGAGAGACACCCGAGAGATCACAATGCTCCGAATCAACCTGCTGCCCCCCTATGTGACGCAGAGGCGTCTTACCAAGCGCCTCATACCGGTGTTCGCCCTGCTGCTGCTGGCGTGCATCGCTCTGCCCCTCTTCCTGTATGCCAACATGAAGGCGCACCTGAACGACATAACGCAGCAGGCGGAGGCGGACGAGACGGCCAAGGCCGCCAATGACGCCCTGGATGCCCAAGCCGCCAGCACGACGGCGAAAGTGCAGCCCATCCTGGACAAAGTGAACTTCGTTGACGGGGTCCACAAGTACAACCGTGACCAGGTCACCACGCTCGTCGCCGTCGCGAACCAAAGCCCCAAGAAGAGCTTCATCTACAGCGGCATGGCCCCCGGCGCGGGCTACTCGACCATGACCATCAACGCCTACTCGCCCAGCGTCGAGGAAGCCGGCCGCTACCTCGAGGCGATGTACCAGCAGCCCGCCTTCACCTCGGTCGCCGTGGACAAGATCCCCGGCTACCCCGACAATGTCCAGCACCGGTGGTATCTCGGCCCGATCAAGCCTCAGTACATGGTGTTCGCCGACGGCGCTTCGGCGTCCGGCGGCGGTGCCGCCGCCGGCGGCTATCCCGGTGGCGGCGGCGGCGCTGCCACCGCCACGGCGGGCGGCTTCAATGCAGCCAGCCTCGCTCTGAACGGACCCAACAATATCCCGCCCGGCGTCGGCCCGCCCCCGCCTGAGCTGATCGGCGGCCTCGCCACGGGCGGCGGTGCCGCAAGCGGCGGCTATCCCGGCAGCGGCGGTGGCGGCGGTTACCCCGGCGGTGGGGGCGGAGCGCAGGCCGGTGGCGGCGGCTACAGCCCGAACTTCCTGCGAATCGCCCTGGCCGGCGTCAGCCCCTTCGCCACCCCTGACGTGATCGCGCGCATTCTGAGGAACAAGATGCGTCAGGTCCACATGGTGACCATCCCCAAGGGCTTCAACGTCACCGTGACGGCGGGCATCAACAAGCCTTACGCCCCGCTGACCGCACCGACGCCCCCCGGCGGCGGACCGGCGGCGGGCGGTGCGCCGGGCGGCTTCGGCGGCGGTGCAGGCGCTTACCCCGGCGGCGGCGGTGCGCCCGGCGGCTACCCCGGTGGGGGTGCCCCCGGCGGCTATCCCGGAGGCGCGGCGTCAGGCTGACGCTCAAGGAGACCCAATGAAAACAGCGCGCCTCAGTCCCGTCGTCGTCGCCGCCGTCGGCACTGTACTATCCCTCCTGGCGATCGCCCTGATCTTCTTCCTGATGATCAAGCCGACGCAGGACGACACCGTGACCCAGCAGGCACGTCTTGACGCCGCCGCCCCCGGCACCGACCCGGAAGATCGGGAAGCAGGGCTTGCCCGGAACAAGAAGACGGCCCAGGCCAAACTCGCCCAGGCCAAGGTCAATGTGCAGAAAACGCAGATGCAGTGGGCACAGGTCGAAGCCGCAATCATGCCTCCGTTCGACGTGAGCAACCGCCGCAAAGCGTTCCGGCAGCTCACCTATGAGCTGACGCACAACCTCGCGCCCGATCTACAGAAGCAGCTCACGGCCGGGGGCGTCACCTCGTCCACGAGGTTCGCACTGCCGCCGCCGCCCACCAGTCCGAACGACCCGATGATCCGGCCCGGCGTGATCGAGATCCCGCTCGGCACGGTCACCGTCAACGGCGACTTCCGGCACATCCTGGCGAACTTCAACGACTGGCAGTATTTCAACCGCCTGGTCAAAGTAGACGGCCTGACCTTGACGGGCAACAGCCCGTACATGCAGGGGAGCTACACCGCGACGCTGTACATCTTCCCACAGGGTGACACCAATCCCGAGCCGCCCCTCGCCAAAGCGGGCGGGGCCGGCGGAGCCGGCGCACCCGGTGGCGGCGGCAGCTATCCCGGCGGCGGCGGCGGCGGCAGCTATCCCGGCGGCGGAGGCCCCCCCCCCGGTGCTGGAGGCCCTGGCGGCTACCCCGGCGGCGGTGGCCCCGGAGCCTACCCCGGCGGCCACTGAGAAGAATGGAGTTCGGCGCGTTAAGTCTTACGCTAAAGTTTAACGCGCCTGCATTGAAGGCTTTCCCGTTGGGAACACTCAGAACGGGTATGACCAACGGAAAGCGAGGGAATTGTCTGCATGGACTGGTTCAAAGATAAGAAAAACCTGCCGATCGTGGTGGCTCTGGCCGTCGTCGTGTTCCTGGGGGCGGGCGGCCTGATCGCCATGGAACTCGGCCTGTTCAACGGCGGCGCGGCGACGCCCACGGCCTCCGCCCCGCCCAGCGGCGCGGGCTATCCGGGTGGTCCTGCCGCCGCCCCCGGTCCTGCCGCCTCTCTCGGTGCGGGTGGCTACCCAGGTGCGCGCCCGGCGGGCCGTCCCACCCGTGGCGCGGCAGCCGCCGCCGCAAAGGCGTCCCGTCCGGCCACCCCCGGCGCGGTGGTCACCGCCGTGAAGGGGCCTGTCAACCCGATGACCAGCGCGGACCCGTTCGCCCTCCCCGGCCCGCACAAGGCCGTCGCTTCGGCTGGTGGCCCGAACGTCGCCGGCATGCGGCCCCCCCTGCGGGACACCCTGCCGCCCCTCAACCTGTTCACGCTGCGCCCGCCGACCCCGCAGGTTGCGAGCAGCCTGACCCTCCCCAATGGGGGGGACGAGACGCTGGCCGGGACCCGCGTTTCCGGCATCGTGACCGCCGCCGACGGCATCTTCGCCGTACTTGACGTCAATGGAAGCTCACAGACCGTCAAGCCGGGTGACTCTCTGCCCGGCGGCAGCAAAGTCGCCTCGATTCAGTCCACCGGCGTTACCCTGCACACGCCCGAGGGGAACACGATTACCGTGCCCCTGTCTAACGGTCCGCCCCAGCAGAACCCGCAGCCCGGTTACGGCGGCGGCTTCGGGGGCGGCGGCTATGGCGGTGGATATCCCGGTGCCGGCGGCTATGGTGGCGGGTATCCGGGTGCCGGCGGCTTCGGCGGTGGTGGCGGCTACCCCGGTGGTGGCGGCTTCGGCGGCGGCGGGTATCCGGGTGCCGGCGGCTTCGGCGGCGGCGGTGGCTTCGGCGGCGGTGGCGGCTACCCCGGTGGTGGCGGCTTCGGCGGCGGTGGCGGCGGTTACCCCGGCGGCGGTGGGGGAGCGGGTGCGCCCGAGTAGAGAGAGGAACACGATGAACAGGTCTATTTTCTCTCTCCTCGTTCCCGTCCTTCTGGCTGGGGGCGGCCTGGCGGCACGGGCACAGACCGGGGCAGATTCCAAGCCGGTCACGCTCAACGTCTCGCAGGTCCCCATACAGACGGTCCTGAAGACGCTTTTCAACGGCGCTGGCGTCCGCAGCTTCGTGATAGACGCGGACGTCCCGCGCACGGCACTCGTCGGCTCGATCAGCCTGAGCGGCGTTCCGTTCTCGGTCGCGCTCAAGCAGGTCCTGGGGGCGGTCAGCCCGCCCTTGGTCGCCGAACTCCAGGACGGCATTTACCACGTCCGAACTAGTGCGTCCGCGCCGCCGGACTTTGGGCCGCAGGCTGGTTTTCCCCCGGCCGATGCCGGACAGAACAACATCTACAAGATTCGCATCAGGCACTATGATGCGGGCATGATTGCGGACGCCCTGACCCGCCGCGGAGGCATCATCCAGCTGCCGCCGAACTTCGTCATTCCGTCGAGCGCGAGCGTGGCGGGTGGGCCGACCGGCCCGAACATAACGACGGTGGGCGCGGCGGCCGGCCAGCCCCCGGCGGCTCCAAACGGCGGCGGGCTTCAGAACGGCACGGCGACCGGCGCGAACGTCCTGCCGCCCGGCGTCAAGCGCATCTTCATCCTCGCGAGTGACAACTCTCTGGTGGTCGAGGCCACCGCCCAGGGCTACGAAAACCTGACCGACGAGCGCCTGCTCTCCGGCGGGTACACGCCAGTCTATTAAAGGCTCTCTTCGACGGCTTTATCGAAAGAAAAAGGAAAAACCCATGAAAATCCGATACACGCGACGTCATGCGGCCCTCGCCCTTGGTGCCCTGGCCCTGCTCGGCGGCTCGGTCGTGGCCACCCCCGCACGGGCGCAGGACGCCAGCGCGGCGTCCGACAAGCCCATCACGCTGAACCTCCAGAACGTCCCCATCCAGACCGCCCTGAAGCTGCTGTTCAACGCTGCGGGCATCCACAACTACACCATCGCTTCGGACGTACAGGGGACCGCCAACATTAACAGCGCCAATGTTCCCTTTACGATCGCCCTGACTAACCTGCTGAACTCGGTCGGCGCGGCCTTCACCGTCGAGAACGGCAGCTACAACGTCGCCATCAAGCGGCCCACGCCGGCACCCCCCGTGGTCGTCACCCCGCAGCCGAACGGGAACACGATCGTGGGCGGCAGCCAGGACTCGACGGCCAGCACGGCGGATCAGCCCAAGCGCTTCTACCCGATTCCGGTCAACAAGTACGACGCCTACTACCTTGCCCTCCTGCTCGGCTCGCAGGGCCTCGTCCGCGTTGACGTCAACGGCATCCTGCCCTCCCAGTTCAGCCAGGCCACCGGGCAGGGCCAGGGCGGTCAGGGCGGCCCCGCCGGCGGCATCACCTCGGTCGGTGGCCAGGGCGGTCGCGGCGGCGGCTTCGGCGGCGGTGGCGGCTACGGCGGTGGCGGCGGCGGCTTCGGCAGCGGCGGCGGTGCCCGCGGCAGCGTCGGCGGCGGCGGCGGCGGCTTCGGCGGCTTTGCCATCATCAACCCCGCCGGTTCGCAGAACACAAGCCCGCAGGGCACGCCCCCCCAGGGCACGAACTAATCGGACCCCGGTCCCCCCACCCGTCTTGGCGGGGGGACCCTACCAATCATTTAATCAGGCCCGCGTTGCGCGGCGACGACGAAGCGCTCCATTCTGCACTCATCTCCCTGTCTGACCCCCCACTCAAGTCGGGGCAACCGACTTCTCGCGACTTCGCAACGCTTCCATTTTCCGTTCAGGAGGACATCTCATGGGTTTATATCGAAGACGATCGGGCTTAACCGCCGCGTGCGGCCTGCTGGCTCTGGCGGGGCTGGCGTCCGCCGCCGCCCCGGCCCGGAGCGCCGAGGACGCCCCCCCCACGGCGAACGGCCGTGGGATCAGCATGGACGTGGCCGGTGCCGACATGCACACAGTCGTCCACATGCTGGAGCAGCAGGCCCATGTGGATGCCCTCGTCCATGATGGCGACAAGCCGTTCAAGCCCATCAATCTCCATCTGGATGAGGCGTCCCTGCCGAAAGCGCTGAGGACCATCGCGGCCAGTGCGGGCGCGAAAGTCAGCAAGAATGAGGACGGGGTCTACGTCTTCGAGCCTCTCACCGCCGACAGTCCGGCCGCCCCGGCAAGCCCTGCACCCGCCGTCCAGGCCCCCGCCGCGCCGCAGCAACCCGCCGACAACCGCCCCGAGGCGCGCTACCCGTCTGGGTCGCTGCACTGGCAGTCCATCGTCCTCCAGCATGCCGTCCCGAATGACATCCTGAGGATCATGCACTGGGACCAGGACCTCGTCGAACTCGACCCCTTCAAGCCCGTCGAGGCCCCCCAGCAGCGCCCCAACGTGTCCTCATTCGGCGCGAACACGATTCTCCCGTCCAGCCTCGCCGGTCTCGGCGGCAACGGCTTCCCGAACAACAACTACAATAACGGCGGCTACCAGAACGGTGGCTATAACAACGGCGGCTACCAGAATGGCGGCAACCCGTCCGTGCCGCTCGGCACCGGCAATGGTGGTCCCGCCGGCGCGAACTACGCGAACTCCGCCCACCGCAGCGCTGAACCCGGCTCCCCCGGCCAGGCCAACCAGTTCCCCGGCGGCGGCTTCGGCGGCGGCTTCGGCGGCGGCCAGTTCGGGGGTGGCGGCGGCCAGTTCGGCGGCGGCGGCCAGTTCGGGGGTGGCGGCGGCCAGTTCGGCGGCGGCGGTCAGTTCGGCGGCGGCGGTCAGTTCGGGGGTGGCGGCGGCCAGTTCGGCGGCGGCCAGTTCGGCGGCCAGGGTGGGCCGGGCGGGGCGGGCGGACGGGCCCAGCTTCCCGACGGTGTGACGCGCATCTTCGCCCTGCAAAGCAACAACTCCCTGCTGGTCCAGGCGACCGTGGATGGATACAACACGGTCAAAAACCTGGTCCGCATCCTCGACATCGCCCCGCGCCAGGTCCAGATCAAGGTCGAGTTCGTCACCGCCAGCGTCGTGGACGTGGATAACCTCGGCGTCAACTTCGACCTCGTGCCCTATCCGGGTCTGGAACTCGCCACGAACCAGGGCAGCAGCGCCATCAGCACGACGGCCGCGCCGACCTTCCTGCAATACGCCACCGGCAACATCGTCGCCCAGCTTTTCCAGACGCTCACCCGCACGCGCGGCAAGGTGGTCCAGGCGCCGATCATCACGACGACGAACAACGTGGCGGCCAGCATCAACGTGTTCACCCAGATCCCGTTCTTCACCTCCTCCAGCGTGGTCACGGGCGGTCTGAACAACAACACGGTTAACAACACGCAGGCCAACTTCATCACCCTCAACACGGGCCTGACGATTGCGCCGCGCATCAACAGCGACGACTCGGTCACGATGAACCTCTCGCCGACGATCACTGACGTCACCGGCCAGCCCGCCGTCGGCGGCATCCCGCCGACCGTCACCCAGAGCATCACCACCCTCCGCACCGTCCGCAGCGGCGACACCATGGTCCTCGGCGGCCTGGTCCGCAAGCAGGAAACGACCTCGACCCAGCGCATCCCGATCCTCGCCGACATCCCGGTCTTGGGCGGCATCTTCCGCACCCGCAACAAGCAGATCAACGACACCGAGCTGCTGATCTTCGTCACGCCGACCATCATCGGCGACAGCAACGACAGCGCGACCGCCAATGCCAACGGCGGCCAGAGCGTTACCGTCACGCCGTAAGGCCGGCGAATAAACGCGAGAGGGCGGGGCTTTGCCCCGCCCTCTTTTTTCTGTCCCTAGGCCGCATCGGGTATAATCACCCCCAGAGTCTCTCATCATCGTTTGGTCCAGTCCTTAGTCCAGGAGTCCACCGTGTTCCGATTTCTTACCGCCGGCGAGTCCCACGGCCCCGCCCTCACCGCCGTCATCGAGGGCGTCCCCGCCGGGCTGCCGGTCCTCGCCGGGCCGATCAACGCCCAGCTCAAGCGCCGCCAGGGCGGCTACGGGCGCGGCGCGCGCCAGAAGATCGAGTCGGACACAGTCGAGATCCTGTCCGGCGTCCGCTTCGGGCTGGCCCTCGGCAGTCCCCTCACCCTCGTCGTCCGCAACCGAGACTGGGCCAACTGGACCGTAAAGATGTCCGCCGAACCCCTCCCCGAAGGCCAGGCCCCGCCCCCCATCACCGTCCCGCGCCCCGGCCACGCCGACTACACCGGCATGATGAAGTATGGCCATGACGACCTGCGGAACACCCTGGAGCGCTCCTCCGCCCGCAACACCGCCACCCTCGTCGCCGTCGGCGCGGTCGCCCGCGCCCTGCTGGCCGAGTTCGGCGTCTCGGTCGCCTCCCATGTCGTCAACATCGGCGGCGTCCGGGTCAACGCCGACCACATTGATCTGCGCCAGGTCGCCGCGCTGGCAGAAGACAGCCCCGTCCGTGTCGCCGACCCCGAGGCCGAGGCGCGCATCATCGCCGCCATTGATGAGGCCAAGTACCGGGGCGACACCCTGGGCGGCACCTTCGAGGTCGTCACGCTGGGCCTCCCCGTCGGGCTAGGCTCCTACTCGCAGTGGGACACGCGCATCGACGGCAAGCTGGCCCAGGCGCTCATGGCGATCCAGGCCATCAAGGGCGTCGAGATCGGCATCGGCTTCGGGGCCGCCGACGTCCCTGGCTCCCAGGTCCATGATCCCTTCTTCTATGACGACGCTGAGGGCGGCTCGGACGCCCGCTTCCGGCGCGGCTCCAACAACGCCGGCGGGACGGAGGGCGGTATCACCAACGGCGAACCACTCGTCATCCGGGCCGTGATGAAGCCCATCGCCACCCTGATGAAGCAGCTCCCCTCGGTCAACCTCGAAACCAAAGAGGGCGTCCCCGCCTTCGCCGAGCGGTCCGACGTCTGCGCCGTCCCCGCCGCCGCGGTCGTCGGCGAGGCGATGGTCGCCCTCGTGCTTGCCCAGGAGATGTGCCTCAAATTCGGCGGCGACAGCCTCGCCGAGATGCGCGCCAACTACGACGCCTACCAGCACACCGTTTCAGGGCGCATGAGCAAGTAGGGGAAACGAAGAGCTGAGAGGAGAACCGACATGACTGTGACGCTGGAACTTTCCCCCGAAACCGAGGCAGACCTGCGCGAGCGTGCGGGAAAGTGCGGCCAGTCCGTTGCCGACTATCTGTTGACCTTGACCGTATTAAGTCTCTATCGTGACTTATCTTTATCTGAGAGGGAGAGGGACATCGTCAGAGAACGAATAGCAGACCGGCTCGCAGGCGATAAGGGGATGCTGCTAGCGGACTACCAATCTGAGGTCGTGGCAAAGCGTGAGGCGCGTAAGCGGCAGCAAGAAGCCGAAACCGCCGCATGAGCGGAGGCATACATCCTTGACTATGCCTGACTTCTCGGGCGCGTTCTGGTTCTACGCGCAAGAGGCTCTGCAAACATGGGGCGGTCGTAGCGTCTCCGTTGAAGTCCGCGAGGTGGGCACACTCACTCTGACCTCGGGCAAGATCGTTGCCTGTGATGGCCTGATTCCGAGCGACGAGCCGTTCACGCAAACAGTCACCCCTGGCTCCTACCCTGTCGTCTTGTGCCTGGTCAGCGGCGACAAAGGGTGGCCCATCATTGCCTGTGCCATGCTGCGCTTCAAAGACGAGATGCCGCGCACCTGGAAACTTGCGACGGTCGCCGGTCAGAGCGAGGTTCCTGACCGGAAGGGTGAGATTGTCGGCTATGGAGTAGACACCGGGGACGGATGCTTCGCTGACCTTGACGCGATGCGGGAGTTGATAAGTCTCCAGGAGCCATATGAGCGGTTCAGAGACGCGGTGACTAAGTCTCGCTCAGACTGGTTTGACTATAACCTGGACGTTGAACCGCCCACCAACATCATCACCTTTTCGTCCGGCGAGGGGGACGGGACTTATCCTTCTTATTTCGGCTACGACGCAGATGGCGATGCCCTTTGCCTTGCGACTGACTTTGGCATCATTGCGCCCCTGCCGGAGACACACACAGAAGCGCCGAGCAAGTATCAACTGAGGCTCGACCTTTGACGGTAATACGGAACATAGTCCTCATCGGCTTCATGGGAACGGGCAAAAGCGCTGTGGGCCGCGTCCTCGCCCGGCGGACGGGCTGGCATCACCTGGACACCGACGCCGAGATCGAAAGGGCGGCGGGCCGGACCATCCCGGAGATATTCACCGAAGAAGGCGAACCCGCCTTTCGCGCCCGCGAGGCCCTTCTCCTCTCCTCTCTGGCTCCCCCAGAATTAGGTTTTAGTGGGGTGGGGGCGGGGGGGGCCTCTCTCATCCTCTCCACCGGCGGCGGGACGCCCCTGCGCCCCGAGAACGCCGCCTTGCTGAAACGGATCGGCACCGTCGTCTGGCTCCAGGTCGCGCCCCCGGCCATCCTCGCCCGCGTCCAGCGCAGCCTGCACGAGCGGCCCCTGCTGGCCGGGCATCGGGACAATCCCTTGGGGCGCATCGAGGCCCTCCTTGCCGACCGCGCGCCGCGTTATGCCGCCCTGGCCGACTACACCCTGGACACCTCGGACTGCGCGAACTCGGAAGAAGCCGCCGACCGGCTGGGACGCCTGCTCGCACCCGATTTTGACACATCTCCCTCATGACAAATACCACACAGACCGTCCGCGTCAGCCTCAGCGACCGCTCCTATGACATCCTGGTCGGGCGCGGCCTGCTTGCCCGTCTAGGAGAGGAAACCGCCGCCCGCGTGGCGGGCGGCAAGGCGGCGGGCCGGTCGGCCTTCATCCTCAGCAGCGCGGCCATCGCTAACCGCTACGGCGCGTCCGCCCGCGAAAGCCTGGAAGCGGCGGGGTTCCGGGTCCACACCGCCCTCATCCCCGCCGGGGAGCGGGCCAAGACATTGGCCTCGGTCAGTCGCCTGTACGCCGCCCTGTATGACCAGGCCGCCGACCGGCGCACCGTCGTCGTCGCATTGGGCGGGGGCGTCATCGGCGACATGGCGGGCTTCGTCGCCGCCACCTACACGCGCGGTCTGGACTTCGTGCAGGTGCCGACCACCCTGCTCGCCCAGGTGGACAGCAGCGTCGGCGGCAAGACCGGCGTGAACTTCGGGTCGGCCCAGAACTCGGCCAAGAACCTGATCGGCGCGTTCCACCAGCCCCGCCTCGTCATTATTGACCCGGACACGCTGGGCACCCTTCCTCTCCGGGAACGGCGCTCCGGCCTCGCCGAAGTCATCAAATATGGTATAATAGGCGACAAAGATTTCTTTACGCTCCTGGAGCGCGAGTCGGCGGGCCTGCTCGACCTCTCTTCGCCCCACCTGGAACACGTCCTGGCCCACTCCTGCGCGCTCAAAGCCCGCGTCGTGGAGCAGGACGAACACGAGGGCGGCCTGCGCGCCATCCTGAACTTCGGCCACACCGTCGGCCACGCCCTGGAGTCGCTGACGCGCTACCGGGTCTACACGCACGGCGAGGCCATCGCATTAGGCATGGTCTCAGCTTCGCTGATCGGCGAGGAAGTCGGCGTGACCAAGCCGGACGATACCGCTGCCCTGACCGCCCTCCTGCGCGCCTCGGGCTTCGCCGTCCGCCTGGACCCGGCGCATTCGGTGGACGAGATCACGCGGCTCCTGGCCTGGGACAAGAAGAGCGTCGGCGGGTCGGCCCGCTTCGTGCTGATGGAGGAGATCGGGCGGGCGACGCTCGGCCACCGGGTCCCCGAATCCGCCATCCGCCGGGCACTGGAGCGGCAGCGAAGTTTGTAGGGGTGACGTGGCGGGGAAAAGGACGCACCCGGACGAGTGAATGAATTCACTCGCTGAGGGGGACCTGTCCAGGGGACAGAAGACAAGAATAGGAACGAAAGGCAGGCACGCAATTTTATCCCGTTCCGTTGTCCCCTGGACAAATCTGTTGTCAGCGAGTGAATTCATTCACTCGTCCTACGCACCACCGCGACGACCTGCAACCAGATGACCAAAAAGCCGCCGCTCTGGGCCGACCTGTTGCTGACCTTTTGGGTGATCGTCGTCGCCGTCTTCTACTTCGGCGGCTACTTCCTGCCCGCACAGATCGGCATCTACACGCCGCTCGGGGCCGTATTCTATGCCCTGATGCTGCTGGTCGCGGCGGGGACGCTGGCCTGGAACTATCTGCACCGGGCCGACGCGAAAAGTAAAAACACGAGAAGCGCCGCGAACCGAGACGGCGCAAAAAATGGCAAAACGAACCGACACAAAGGACACGCGCACGAAGATTAGAAAGAACCAGATCTCGATGCGAATGCGAACGATTTTGACACTCGCGGCCCTCGCGCCGCTCTTCCTGGCGCGGGCCGGGGCCGCCGCGGCCACCTATCAGGCCGACGGCGTGGTGCTGCACCAGTGTTCCTGCGCCTATGCCTGCCCGTGCATGTTCGAGAACGGCCCCGACAACTGCGCCCTGGCCGCCGTCTACCATCTGGACAAGGCCGCCTTCGGCGGCGTGGACGTCAGCGGCCTCTCGATGATCTCGATCGACGGGGCCGTGGACGCCCATAAGGGCGCGGCCTGCTGCGCGCCGAGAAACACGGCGCAAACTGCGAAAACGAACGTGCCCGCAGGCGTCGTCTACCTTGATGCCCGTGCGACCCCAGCCCAAAGGTCCGCCCTGCTCGCCCTGCTGCAAGCCCACGGCGAATGGCCCGGCGCGGGCCGGCCCGTCAGGAGCGTGCCGATCCGGTTCACCAAGACCGCGCGCGGCTACAAGACGGTCGTGCCCGGCCTCTTCGAAGGCGAGACGGAGGCTGTCAAAAGCCGCAACGGGTCGGCCATTCTGGTGGACGGCGTCGGCTTCGTCGAGGGTCCCCGCTGGACCGTCGGCCGCAGCCTCACCAACGACCTGCACGACCCGGCCCTGGGCCTGAAATGGCACCTGCCGGATACGAACGGCTCGTGGTCGCTGTTCCACTGGGCCTCGTAGCCCGGTCCTCCGAGGAGTATTACTTTCTTGTCTGTCCAGGTGAGCGATCCGCGCTATGAGATACTAGAGAACGCCGCCGGCCCCGAGACGCCGCCGTACCAGTTCGCTAAGGCCCGCGACCGGGAGGAGGGGCGCGTCGTCGTCCTGCAAATGGTGCCCGCGCCCGTCTTCGACCGGGACGCCCGCGCGAGGCAGGAGTTCCAGGCCGCCGTGCGCGAGGCCCAGACCCTCGACCACCCCGGCATCCTGCGCGTCTTCGGGCAGGGGGTGGCCGAGGGCGGCGACCTGTATGTCGTCCGCGAGCTTCTGCGCGGCATCACGCTCCAGGAGCGCATCCGGCGCATCGCCCCTTTCACCCTCGCCGTCGCCGCCGACATCGCCCAGGCCGTCGCCGAGGCCCTCGTCGCCGCCCACCGGGACGGGGTCGCCCACGGCGACCTGCGGCCCGCCCACGTCCTCCTCAGCCCCGAGGGCCAGATCAAGACCGCCGACTTCGCCTATGGGGCCGTCGTCGCCGCCCGCGCCGACGCATCGGGCCGCACGGCCTACCTCGCGCCCGAGCTGACCGGGGGTGCCTCCTCCTGCGCCGGCGACCTCTACGCCCTGGGCGCGATCCTCTACGAGATGCTGACCGGCGTGCCACCGCTCGCCGGCACGACCCGCGTCTCCTCCCCCCGTGACGTCAACCCCGGCGTCCCCCAGGCCCTCGACGGCCTTGTGCGGAAGGCTTTGGCCGCCGACCCGAACGCCCGCTACCGGTCGGCGAGTTCCCTGCTGTCCGACTTGCAGGCCATTCGGGACGCCCTGCGGACCGGCAAGTCGCTGGCCTGGTCGCCCCAGGCGGAGAAGCCCGGCGACCGGGCCGGGGAGCCGAAGGCCGAAAAGAAGCCCGAGAAGCGCGCCCCCCGCCCGCCCGCCGCCGAAGTCCCGCCGCTCGTCCCGCGCGAGGAAGCCGCCGCCGTGGCCCCCGCCCCCGTCGGGGCCATCTCCGCCGCCGCGCTCGACCTGGAAGAAGAGGCGCGGGGGGAAGAGGCATGGGAAGAAGAAACACGACAGGAAAAAAGAAAAGGGGACAAAAGACAACCCATGCGGGAACGACGCGAGCGTGAACCCTCCTCCGCCCTGGGCCGACTGACGGCGGCCGTGATCGTCCTCTTCGTCCTCGCCATCATCGGCCTGTCCCTCTACTTCGTCAAAGAGTTCGCCGCCGTGCCCGACGACATCCAGGTCCCCAACCTGATCGGCAAGACCTTTGATGACGCCAAGCGCACGGCGAGCCAGCAGCACTTCACCCTCGTCGAGAGCCAGGCCAGCGACTACAGCGACTCCATGCCGGAGAACCAGATCTACCGGCAGGACCCGCCCCCCGGCCGCACCATCAAGGCCGAAAAGGAAGTCACCGTCTACCGCAGCCTCGGCCCGCGCCTCCTGACCATCCCTCCGCTCGTCGGCACGACCCAGGACTACGCCACCCACGCCCTCCAGAACGCCAGTCTGCCCCAGGGGGACATCGCCCAGGAATACAGCGAGCGCGTCGCCGCCGGCATCGTCACCCGCCAGTCGCCCGAGGCGGGCAGCAAGGTCGCCCGCAATACGGCCGTCAACTTCACCGTCTCCCGAGGCAAACAGCCGCCGGACGCGCCCGCCGCCGCCGCCGGGGACCCGAACGGGCCGGACAAGGCGGACCTGCACTGGCACGCCGCCGCCCGCGCCGAGTCCTACACCGTCGTGCGCTCCCTCGACGGCGACACCAAGACGGTCGCCCGCGGCCTGACCGACACCCACTTCACCGACACCGACCTCAAGCCCGACACGACCTACGCCTACACGGTCAGCGCCGTCAACGCGGCGGGCCCGTCCGGGCCGAGCGACTCGGTCCTGGTGACCACCCAGGCCAAGCCCGACGTGCCGCTCGTCATGCCCCCGGACGCGGTCGTGACGCCCGCCCCGGACGCCGGGACGACGCCGGACGCCGGCGGGTCCGCCGTGGTCGGGGGCGACCCCGCCGCACCGAAGACGGGCCGCCTGCGCCAGTTCACCGTCGAGTTCCGGGTCCCGCGCCGCCCGCGCCACACCCAGAACGTCCAGATAGACCTCCAGGACGTCACCGGGACGAACCTGGTCTATGACGAGAACCAGGAGCCGGGCGAGAAGATCAGCGTCCCGCTCCAGGGCTTCGGCAACCGGGTCAAGTTCAGCATCCTGATCAACGGGAAACTCGTCAAGCAGCAGACGCTGTAAGGGCGCGACTCGTCGCGCCCCTACGCGGGCGGCACAACCACGGGGAATGTTATGCCCATCAAGATCGCGCCGTCCATCCTGTCCGCCGACTTTGGCGCTTTCGCCGAGGCCGTCGAGGAGTTGACGGCGGCCCAGGCCGACTACATCCACATTGACGTTATGGATGGCCATTTCGTGCCGGTCATCACCTTCGGTGCCCAGCTCGTGCGCGCCCTGCGCCCCGTCACGGCCGTGCCCTTCGACACGCACCTGATGATCGAGCATCCCGAGCAGTACGTCGCCGAGTTTGCCAAGGCCGGCTCCAACATCGTCACCATCCACCCGGAGACGACCTTCCACCTCAACCGCGTCCTGCACCAGATCAAGGACGCCGGGGCCAAGGCGGGCGTCGCCCTGAACCCCGCCACCCCCGTCAGCGCCCTCGAATGGGTGCTGGGCGACCTGGACCGCGTCCTGGTGATGACCGTCAACCCCGGCTTCGGCGGGCAGGCCTTCCTGCCCGAGATGCTGCAAAAGATCCGCGCCCTGTCCGAGCTGCGGGCCGCCCACGGCCTCCGCTTCGAGATCGGCGTGGACGGCGGCGTCAACCCCGACACCGCCCCGCTCGCCGCCCGCGCCGGGGCCGACACCCTGATCGCCGGCAGCGCCGTGTTCCACCACCCCGAAGGGCTGGCCGACGCCGTCGCCGAGCTGCGCCGGCTGGCGACCGAGGCCGCCGCGCCCGCCCCCGTCCGGAACGGGGGCCGCTGAGATGGCCCTCCGCGCCGCCCTCGCCCTCGCCCTGCTCGCCGCCGCCGGCTTCGGCGTCTGGGAAGTGCGCCGCTGGTTCACGCCCGAGGGCCGCGACTCGATCTCGCACAAGCAGCGGCTCCTGCGGCTCTGGGGCCTGTTCTTCCTGCTTTCCGTCCTGGGCCTGTGGCTGGGCGGGACCTTCCTGCCCACCCCGCACACGCCCAAGGCGCTCATCGGCTGGGTGCAGTACTGGATGCTGACCGTCTCCGCCTCCCTGCCCCTGATCCCCCTGGCCCTGCTGGACCGGCGCGAGAACCTGCGGCACCTGGCCGAGTCCAGCCGCCAGCTCGCCGCGCTCCGCCAGTCGCTCATCCAGGATGCCCTCGCCGCCCGCGCCGGGGGGGACGCCGGAGCGCCCCCAGACACGCCCGCCTGACCCAGACACGCCCGCCCAACCGGCGGGCGTTTGCTTTACCATAACCGTTTTTGTCATAACCGTTCAAGGAGCTACGCATGCACAAAGAACTGACCGCCCGTGCCGCCGCACGCCTTAAATCCGTCGCCGGGGGGGCCGCCGCCAAGACCGTCACTGTCGGCCTCGACGCCTTCGTGGACGAGATCATCCGCGTCGTGGACCGGCGCGCGTCCGACACCGAGTTCACCACCATCGAGCAGATCAGCGAGCTTGGCACCCGCATCATCGGCGCGGCGGGACAGAGTACCAACCTGGAGCTTGTCGTCGAGCGCGTCAAGCTCGGCGGCAATGGACCCATCATGGCGAACGCCCTGGCCGCGCTCGGCCCGCAGGTGACCTGCCTCGGGCCGCTGGGCGAGGGCCAGGTCCACCCGGCCTTCGCCGAGATGGCCGAGCGCGCCACCTTGATCTCGCTCGGCGCTCCCGGCCACACCGATGCCCTGGAGTTTGAAGACGGCAAGGTCATGCTCGGCAAGCTGGAGCCGCTGAATGATGTCACCTGGGCGCGCGTCACGGAGCGGGCGGGGGAGGGCGGCCCGGCCCGGCTGTTCGCCCAGGCCGACCTCGTCGCCCTGGTGAACTGGACCATGATCCCCGCCATGTCCGCGATCTGGGAGGACCTGCTGGCCCTGCTCGCCGCCCAGCCCGTCGCCCCCCGCCGCTTCTTCTTCGACCTGGCCGACCCCGAGAAGCACAACGACGCCAAGGTCGCCGCCGCCTGCCGCCTGCTGTCCCGGTTCCAGGAGTTCGGCCCCACCATCCTCGGCCTGAACGAGAAGGAGGCCTTCCGCGTCGGCGCGGCCCTGGGCTACGAGGGCGGCCACCATGGGCGGACCGAAGTCCGCGCCGTCACCGCCTTCGTCAGCGCCAAACTGCCCGTCGAGGCCGTCGTCGTCCACCCCCGCGCCTACGCCGTCGTCGGCGCGCACGGCGAGATCACCGCCGACGTGGACGGCCCGTTCATTGAGAACCCCGTCATCTCCACCGGCGCGGGCGACCACTTCAACGCCGGCTTCTCCCTCGGCAAGCTGCTCGGCCTTGCCGACGACGAGGCCGCCACCGCCGCAGTAGGCACGTCCGGCTACTACGTCCGCCACGCCGCCAGCCCGACGCTGGCGCAGCTCGCGGAGTTCTTGGAGAGTCAGGCGGCGGGTTAGGGAGAACGCCATGGGCCAGAGATAACGCTTGAAAATGTGCTGTGGATGGAGAAACGCTCCCAGAGGCGTGAGGTGAGCAAGCTCGCTCGGCAATATGGACAGTTCTTGCTGTATAATATGGTAGCCCTCTATGTGCCTCAAGATTCGGGAGCAACATGAAAACCTGGAAGCAAGCTGTTCACACTCTGTTCCTGCTCTGCGGCCTTCTGCTCCTCTTCGTGCCTTGTGCCAAAGCCCAATTGACCGACGATGGCAAAGTGGATGTCGTCCAAGCACACTTCCACTTCACAAATCTCGACGGCAGTGCGATCAGCCACGACGTCTTGACAACTGTTCTGAAAACGCCCCTGCCAAACGCCTCCACCAGCACGAACTACACGGTGACCTATCTAGATGCGGGCCTCCTCCTGTCCAATTACATGGACCAGAAGCAGAAGTTCGACAGCGGAAACTACAGCGAATACACGATAGACTTCGACCGCCTCCTCGTGGAAGACTTGAGCGCCTGGCTGGGCTTGTTCGGCATTGAAACCTGGCTCTCTGCCACCGATGTTTACGACTTCATCGCGAGTCACGGCTCAACCTTCAAGAGTCAACTGACGCAGAATTTAGAAGACAGTAGTCTTGACATCTTCAACGCGGTCGGCAATCAATACACCACCACACAGACTGTGACCGAGACTTATGGGGAACTTGGCTCCGACATCTATGGCAAGTTCGGCGCTGCCACCGATGGCATTTACGCCCTCTACGACACGCTGGAAGCTTTCCGACAAGTCACCGTCAACAACATGCTGGCGGTCTACATGAGGAACTGTTTCGGCACCGACGATGAGAGCGATGCCAACGCCTGGCTTGTCGCCGAAGTCGAAGCGGGGAACTCTTTGGTTCGGGACGATCTAGACCGCATTCACCTGGACTGCCGCTATGCCTACGCGCTGAAGCAGAAGCTGGGCGTGATCCAGCCTGACCTCGACCAATACACGAGTGATGTCAAGGCCCTGCTCGTTGGCGGCGTCAAGATCACCTACACGCCCGATGCGTATGCGCTGCACGCCCCGGTTCAAGTGAATATGAACGCCTCCGGCTCGACGGGAACATTCGGCAGCAGCATTACCAGCTACCAGTGGACCGTAGACGGCTCCCAGGTCAGCACTTCTTCGACCTACACCGGAGCTTACTTTGCGGTCGGGCAGCACACTGTCCAATGCACCGTCACCGACAGCACCGGGACACAGATCACTGGCAAAGACACCATCAACGTCGGCCCGCCGCCGATTCAAGTCACGAACTTCGACCCCGATCATCTCACCGCGACCGTCACGACCCCGGCGAACAGCCTGGTCAACAACCCCAACGGCTGCACCTGGAACTTCGGCGACGGGAGTGCGCCGGTGGTCAGCAGCACCAGCACCCCGGTTCCCCACACCTTCCCCAGCGGCCAAGTTTACACGGTGACTCTGACGGAAGCGACGTTTGTAGACACTACTGTCACCGGCACAACCAGCGTCAACTTCACCCCAAACCCAACGGATGTCTACAGCTACGCGCTGACCAACAGCGAAGATTGGGGCATCAGCGGCAGCCCCTACCGCATTCATGGGACATTGACGATCCCTGTGGGAGTGCGCCTGACACTGGAACCAGGCGTCGTTCTACAATTTGACAACAGGGCTGGAATTAATGTCTACGGCAAACTCATTTCCAACGGGCAGTCTTCTCCTAAACAGCGCGTCTACCTGACTTCTTACCGTGATAACTCGCCTCCTTCCCTGCCTTCACCGGGAACGGATGCCGGGCAGTCCGGCGACTGGCAAGGACTTACGTTCTTCCCAGGCTCTTTCGGCACATTGACAGCCTGCGTGATTCGTGAGGCCCTTAATGGTGCCGCCGGGGATATACCAGTCATCGCAGGCGCGATTTTTGATCGAAGCCCCGTTTCCACTAATTCACCGATAGCGTTGACGGTGAGCGGGAACGTGTTCAACGCCAGCGGCCTGAGCATCCTCAACAGCAACAGCCAGGCGGGCAGCCGCGACGTGAGCGTGAGTGGCAACAGCTTCGGCAGCGGCAGCAGCGCCACGTTCTCCTACAGCCTGGGCGTACTCACGATGAGCGGCAACACCAGCGGCGACGGCGTTCCCGTCCCGTTCAACTTGGGCCTTGCAAACTCTTCCAGCCTGTCCTTGTCCGGGGCCAACACCTGGACCCCGCAGCCGGGCGTTCACTTGATCAACTACGGCCTATTCGTTATGGCAGGCGCTACACTCAACCTGGGCAGCGGCCTGGTCATCCAGAATTACGTCTATTCCAGCTCCTATGTTGCCGGCGACCTGCGCGGGCCGACCTCCGGCAGCCCCGCTATCCTGACTGCACTCGGCGATGCCAGCCCCTACGGCGGAACGGACAGCGCGGGCAACTCAGACTGGTCGGGGGTCGCTTACGCCGCCGGACTGACGGCAAACCTTCAAGGGATTGTCATCCGCCACGCCGGCTATGGGGTTCAAGGGTTGCCGACCATCATCACCGGCGGCACCTTCGACCGATGCGACCAGGCGATTGGCGTGGACCGCACCTCTACCGACTACTATCAGGGGACGCCGCGCACTATCCCCCTGACCCTCAGCGGCAACACGTTCCTGAGCAGCCGCGTCTCCACGAACTCGCCGGTAGCGCTGACCGTAAGCGGGAACGTGTTCAGTGGCAGTGGCCTGAGCATCCTCAACAGCAACAGCCAGGCGGGCAGCCGGGACGTGAGCGTGAGTGGCAACAGCTTCGGCAGCGGCAGCAGCGCCACGTTCTCCTACAGCCTGGGCGTACTCACGATGAGCGGCAACACCAGCGGCGACGGCAACCCGGTCCCATTCAACCTGGGCGTCGCAAACTCCTCCGGCCTGTCCCTGTCCAAGATCAATGCCTGGACCCCGCAGCCGGGCGTTCACTTGATCAACTACGGCCTATTCGTTATGGCAGGCGCTATACTCAACTTGGGTAGCGGTTTGGTCATCCAGAATTATGTCTATTCCAGCTCCTATGTTGCCGGTGACCTACGCGGGCCGACCTCCGGCAGCCCCGCTATCCTGACTGCACTCGGCGATGCCAGCCCCTACGGCGGAACGGACAGCGCGGGCAACTCCGACTGGCCGGGGGTCGCTTACGCCGCCGGACTGACCGCAAACCTCAGTGCCATTACTATTAAACACGCTCTTGTAGGACTGACCGCTGATACTGCTAACCTGAACAACTGCACCTTCACGCAGAACAGCACTGGTGTTTTAGTCAACAACGGCGGCGGCACCTACCGGAACTGCTCCTTTACGCAGAACCGAATAGCAGTCCAGAACAACAGCACCAATGTCGTGGATGCGCGGGGCAACTTCTGGGGTGATCCCACCGGCCCCTACAATGCCAAGAGCAATCCGGGTGGCCTGGGCAATGCCGTCAGTGATTATGTGTTGTTCGGAACACTATCGCCTGTGCTGACTTCCCTGACGTTTCCCTCCCCGGTCCCCTGCGGCACCGTCCTGACCGCCACCGTGACACTCAGCAGCGCCGCCCTTTCTGATACCGTCGTCGGCCTGTCCAGCAGCGACCCATCCGTCGTGCGCGTCTCGCAGTCTGTGGTCATCCCGGCGGGGGCCAGCAGCGCGACGTTCGCGATCAACACGTTCCGCAGCCACACGACCAAGACGGTGACGCTCCGGGCGGCGCTGGACCAAGTAGCCCAAACGAATGACCTAACCATCACGGGAAGGTAAGAGGGGGTGAGGAACGGGCGGCACGGAGCCAATTGCCAGAGGCACCGCGCCCTGCGCCTGGTTTTCTTGCCGACCTATTCACTTTGCCATAATAGATCAGGAGGCCATCTCTAATGACGATCATGCTGGAACTTGACCCGACCCAGGAGGCCCGACTGCGAGATCAGGCTGAGGCGTTGGGGCTTGCCCCGGCTGACTTCCTCAAGCGAGTGGCCGGCCTGGATAATCCGCCGGAACCCGCGGAGAATGTCTTCGCGGGTAAGTCTCTGGCTGATGTGCTGGGCGAGAGCGTCGGGACGGTGGATAGCGCGGAACACTTCGGCGGACAGCCCTCCGACTTGTCCACTCGGACCGGGAAAGCATTCGGGGAGATGTTGCACGAAGAACACGCCCGCCAGTAGAGGAACGTGATGACACTGACTGACGCCGGGCCGCTGGTGGCACTTTTGGACAAGAACGACATCCGGCATGTCCCGTGCCGCGCTTTCCTGCCGCGCCTCTCCCCGCCGATGCGGACGGCATGGCCGTGCTTCACCGAAGCCATGTACCTGCTGGGCAGGACCACCGGCCACCAGGGACAGGATCAACTCTGGGAATGGGCGGGGAGCGGATTCCTGGACTTCTATGAGATCACGCCGGAGCAGAGGCTGGAAATGCGTCTCCTGATGACGAAGTACAAGGACCGGCCGATGGACCTAGCGGATGCCTCCCTGGTCGTGGTGGCGAACGCGCTGGGCATTCGCCGCGTCTTCACGACCGATGGCGACTTCCTCGTGTACCGGACCGAGGAGAACAAGCCGTTCGAGGTCGTGCCCTAGATGCACGAAGACCACTACTACATGCGCCGCGCCCTGCGGCTCGCCGCCCTCGGACGCCACGCAAGCCCGAACCCGATGGTCGGGTGCGTCCTCGTCAATGACGCGGGCCGGATCGTCGGCGAGGGCTGGCACCCGCAGCCGGGACAGCCGCACGCCGAGGTCTTCGCCCTGCGCGATGCCGGTGTCCTGGCGCGGGGGGCGACCGCCTTCGTGACCCTGGAACCCTGCGCGCATCATGGGCGGACGCCGCCCTGCGCGGACGCTCTGCTTGCGGCGGGCGTCCGGCGCGTGGTCGCCGCCATGACCGACCCGGACCCGCGCGTCGGCGGGCAGGGGCTGGAACGGCTCCGAGCGGGCGGGGTAGAGGTGTCCGTCGGGGTGGGGGAGGCGGCGGCGCGGGCGCTGAACGCGGCCTACCTCAAGCACCGCACGACCGGCCTGCCCTGGGTCGTGCTGAAAACGGCCATGACTTTGGACGGCAAGATCGCGACCGAGACGGGCGACTCGAAGTGGATCACCTCCCCTGTCGCCCGCCGTGCCGTCCACCGACAATTGCGGGACCGGTGCGACGCCATCCTGACCGGGGTGGGGACCGTTCTGGCCGACGACCCCGCTCTGACGACCCGGCTGATGCACCGACAGGGCCGTGACCCGTGGCGCATCGTCGTGGACAGCCGCCTGCGGACGCCGCTTGACGCGCAGGTGGTCCGGCAGGCGGCGGGCGACGGGAAGACGATCTTCGCGACGACCGCCTTGGCCGACCCGGCACGGCGGGACCTGCTGCTCTCCTCGGGCTGCCAGGTCCTCGTCTGTGGCGACGACGCGGGCCGCGTCTCGCTGCCCGACCTGATGCGCCGCCTGGGAACCCGAGGGGACATCATCGGTGTTCTTGTAGAGAGTGGCGGGGCGCTGGCGGCGGGCTTGCTGTCTGCAAGCCTAGTAGGGCGCTGGCTCTGCTTCATCGCCCCCAAAGTGGTGGGCGGACGGGCCGCGCCCGGACCGGTCGGCGACCTGGGCACTGCGCTCATGCGCGACGCCCGCGCCGCCTCGTTCCGGCGGGTGCGCCGCTGCGGGCCGGACATCGTGATAGACGCCCGCTTTGGGTAGAATGCCCATACCAGATCATTTCGGGAGGTGAGGAGACCGCGCCATGTTTACAGGAATCATCCAAGAAGTCGGCCGAGTCGAGGCCATCGAGCGCGGCGAGCAGTCCGCCCGATTCACCATCCGCGCCGGGCATACTTTAGACGGCGTGAAGCTCGGCGACAGCATCGCCGTCAACGGCGCGTGCCTCACCGTGGTCCAGTCCGAGCTGGGCACCGTCGCTTTTGATGCCATCTATGAGACCTTGCAGAAGACCGCCCTGGGCGCGCTCGCCATCGGCGATGAGATCAACCTGGAGCCGAGCCTCGCCGCTAATGGCCGCTTCGACGGTCACATCGTCCAGGGCCATGTGGACGGCGTCGGCACCATCGCCTCCATCCGCGAGGTGGATAACTCCTATTACATCTACATCACCGCCTCCCCGACCCTCCTCCGCTATATCGTCCGCAAGGGCAGCATCGCGATAGACGGCATCTCGCTCACCGTCGTGGATGCCGACGACAAGACATTCTCCGTCGCCATCATCCCCCACACCTGGGACCACACCAACCTCCACATCCGCCGTGCGGGCGACCAGATCAACCTCGAAACCGACATCGTTGGCAAATACATCGAGAAGCTGGTCGGCGGCGACTACCTCCGCGCCGAGACGACCCCCCTCCGCATCGCCGACCTGGAGCGCAGCGAGCCGGCCCGTTCCGGCCCGATGACCGCCTACCGGTAGTAGTCAATATGACGCACCTTTTGCAGATACCTACCCCTGCCGCGCAGATGGAGATGACGGAGGCACTCGCCTCAGCGGTCGCGGCAGCGGCTAAACTTTCCGTTGAGGATCAGAACTACATCGCTTGGCGCATCATGGAAGAGACCGCTGAAGAACAGAAGTGGACTGACAGCCTCGCCGGCTCCCTCGATGTTCTCGACCAAATGGCAGCGGAAGCTTTACAGGAACATGCTGAAGGCAAAACACGGCCTTTGGAAGAGCTTTTGTGAACTCCAAAACCAAGGAGAGCTTCCGCAAGCGCTTTGAGACTCTTCCTGACGATGTCCGCATCTTGGCGCGACAAGCCTACCGGCATGGCGACAAGACCCCTGGCACAGCAGCTTGCAGTTTAAGCAGGTGCATCGGAACAAGCCCTACTACTCCGTTAGGATCGGGCTGCACTGGCGGGCCATGGGGTGAAGACCGGCAATGAGATCGTGTGGTTCTGGGTCGGCTCCCATGCCGAGTATGACGGGCTGCTCAGGCAACTGAGGTGATGTGGGTGCCATTCATGGCGCATCGAACTAGACGTAGAACAGAGGCGCAGATGCCGGACAACCCGTTTAACACAGTCGAAGAGGCCATCGCCGACCTGCGCGCGGGCAAGATGATCGTCCTCGTGGACGACGAAGACCGCGAGAACGAGGGCGACTTCGTCATGGCCGCCGAACACATCACGGCGGAGGCGATCACGCTGATGACCCGCCGCGCCTCGGGCATCATCACCGTCCCCATGCCCGAGGAGCGGCTGCTGGCCCTCAACCTGGAGCTGATGGTGCGCGAGAACAGCGAGTCCATGCGGACCGCCTTCACGATCACCGTGGACGCCAAAGAGGGCACGACGACCGGCAGCAGCGCCGCCGACCGCGCCCTGACCATTCGCCGCCTGGCCGACCCGCAGGCGAGGCCCTCCGACTTCAACCGGCCCGGCCACGTCAACCCGCTCATGGCCCGCAACGGCGGCGTCCTGAAACGGGCGGGCCACACCGAGGCCGCCGTGGATCTCATGCGGATGGCCGGGCTTCAGCCGGTGGGCGTCATCTGCGAGATCATGGGCGACGGCGGCGACATGGCCCGTGTCCCTGAGCTTGCCGAACTGGCGCGTCAGTTCGACCTGAAGTTCATCACCATCGCCGAGCTGATCAAGTACCGGCGGCGGCGCGAGAAGCTGATCCATAAGGTCGCCTCCGCCAAGTTGCCGACCCGCTACGGCGAGTTCATCGCCCACGCCTACGAGAGCGACGTGGACCCCGCGCCCTATACGGCTTTCACTATGGGCGACATCGCCGACGGCAAAGACGTTCTAGTGCGGATTCACTCCTCCTGCGTCACCGGGGACCTGCTAGGCTCGCTCAAGTGCGACTGCGGCGATCAGCTCCACCTCGCTTTGGAGAAGATCGCCGAGGCCGGGCGCGGCGTCCTGCTCTACATCGAGCAGGAGGGGCGCGGCATCGGCATCACCAACAAGATCAAGGCTTACGCCTTGCAGGACGCGGGCGCGGACACGGTCGAGGCGAACGTCGCCCTCGGCTTTAAGCCGGACCTGCGTGACTACGGCATCGGCGCGCAGGTGCTTGTGGACCTCGGGGTCAAGCGGCTGCTCTACATGACCAACAACCCGGCCAAGCTTGCCGGTCTGGAGGGCTACGGCCTGGAGATCGTGGACCGCATCCCGCTCCACTCGCCCCCGAACGCCTCCAACCGCCGCTACATGGAAACCAAGCGGACGAAGATGGGCCACCTGCTCGCCGAGGACCTGCCCGCCCCGCTGGACGAGCAGGACGGCCCGGAGGCGGCTTAGAGGAAGGGCCGACACACAGGTCGGCCCCTACGGGCATACGGCCACTGCGTAGGGGCGTACCTGCGTGTGCGCCCTTCTGGCTCCGTGTGCGCCCTGTGATCTGCCTGCTCCGTTCCCCTCCGACTCCCCCAGAATTGGGGGCCGCGGGGCGATTTCTTGTGAACATTTTGGGGAGAATTGTCGTATAACATGGTGACACACGAGGGAATGATGACCGCTTCCGGCCTGCGCTTCGCCGTCGTCCTGAGCCGGTTCAACTCGCTGATCGGGGACCGGCTTTTGGAGGGCGCGCTGGACACGCTCAGGCGGCACGGGGCCTCGGACGACGACATCACGCTGGCCCGCGTGCCCGGCGCGTTCGAGATACCCCTGGCCGCCTCTGAGCTGGCGAAGGCCGGAACTTTTGACGCCGTGATCTGTTTAGGTGCTGTGATTCGGGGCGCGACCGCGCACTTCGATTACGTCGCCGGCCCGCTGGCGTCCGGGCTGGCGAGTATCGCCGTCCAGACCGGCGTGCCGGTTCTGTTCGGCGTCCTGACGACCGACACCATCGAGCAGGCCCTGGAACGGGCCGGGACCAAGGCCGGCAACAAGGGCGCGGACGTTGCCGCCGCCGCCATCGAGATGGCGAACTTACTGCGTGAAATCCGCGTATAAGAACGTGTCACCGAGACACATTCCGAGAAATAGAATTCTGATGAGGTTTGTAGAACAAATGAAGAAAGCAAGCTCCTACGCCGTCGCCTTCACGGTCGGTGCGGCGGCCTGTGCCGTCGGCCTCAAGACCTTCGGCGACCCCGTCTCTTACCTGGGCGGCAGCGCCTCCAAGCAGGCCGTCCTCGCCTCCCTGACCACCACGCCCCCTATGCACCGGGCCGTCGGCGACTCGGTCGTGGCCGATGCCGCCGCCAAGGTGGATGCCGCCGTCGTCACCGTCCATACCGAGGGCAAGCCCGTCGGTCAGGCCGGCGCGTTTGGGAACGACCCCATCATGCGCCGCTTCGGCTTCGGCGGGGGCGGCCCCGTCACCCCGAAGGGGGCCGGGTCGGGCATCATCATCAGCCCTGACGGCTACATCATCACCAATGACCACGTCGTCAAGGACACGGCCAAGCTGACCGTCAACGTCGGCAACACCGCCAAGGCTTACACCGCCCGTGTGATCGGCACCGACCCCATCACCGACATCGCCGTCGTCAAGATCGACACGGCGGGCGTCAAGCTCCCGGTCGCCCAACTCGGCAACTCCGACGACGTCCGCATCGGCGATTGGGCCATTGCCGTCGGCAACCCGCTCGATGTCGGGACGACCGTCACCCTGGGCATCATCAGCGCCCTCAACCGCTCCGGCCAGAGCGCCGAGGGGCAGGCGATCCTGCCCGCCATCCAGACCGATGCCGCCATCAACCCCGGCAACTCCGGCGGTGCGCTCGCCAACATCAACGGCCAGGTGATCGGCATCAACGAGGCCATCCTGTCGCCGAGCGGGACGAACTCCGGCATCGGCTTCGCCATCCCGATCAACCGGGCCAAGCAAATCGCCGCCCAACTCATCAAGAACGGCAAGGTCGCCCACCCGTACCTCGGCGTCTCCTACGCGGCGGTCGCTTCTGTTTCCGCCGATGACCGCGCGCAGACGGGCATCCCCGCCACGCTCGACCAGGGAGTCGTGATCGGCAACGTGTATCCCGGTTCCCCGGCCGCCCAGGCTGGCCTGCACCGATACGATGTCATCACGCAGGCGAACGGCCAGGCCATCACCGACCAGGACTCGCTGAACAACATCATCCAGATGCAGGGCGTCGCAAGCACCCTGACCCTCCGCATCCTGCGCGACGGCCAGCCGCGCACCGTCGCCGTCGCCCTGCGCGAGCGGCCCGCCACCTTCGGCCTGGAGCAGCAGCAGCAGGACCCGAACCAGCAGGACCAGCAGCAGTCGCCGTTCGGCCAGATGCCCTTCGGCCAGCCGTAAGCGTTCTGAGCGAGTCGGCTACGCGGAAGGGCCTCCCATTAGGGAGGCCCTTCTTTTTTGTGCGCCCGCTTTTTTGTGCGCCGGGTACAATGGAGCCATGACCGAAGCTCAAACAGGGGCGACGAACGACCCGGCAGCCCTGATTCACCACCTCTCTCGCCGCGCCATCGAGGCCGACGAGGCGCAGGCGCTGCTCGACGAGATGAACCTGGCCGCCATGGAGGCCGTCGGTGCGGACCGTGCCTTCATCGCCCTGGCCCACGACGCGACCGGCGAACTGGCCCTGGTCGCGACGGCCGGCTCCGGCTGGACCGACGACTTCCGCGCCATGCGCCTGCGGATTGACGAGACGGGCCGCAGCGGACGTCCACCCGGCGGGCGGGCGGGGGAGACGCGCAGCGGCATCACCTCCCACGTCGCCGCCACCGGCCGTCCGTACATCACCGGCGACGTGGACGCCGACCCGTACTACTACGCCTTCTTCGATGACGTGTGCAGCGAGATCGCCGTGCCCCTGCTGGACGGCAACGGGCACACGCGGGGCGTCATCAACATCGAGAGCTTCCGGCCCGACCACTTCACCGACGCCCACCTGCGCCTGGTCCAGTCCCTCGCCGACATCGCCGTCCTGCGCCTCCTGATGGACGGCTCGCGCGCCCGCGAGGCCGCCCTGGTGGAGATCGGCAAGGACCTGTCCGCCATCGGCGACACCGAGCAGCTCATGCGCCGCGTCGTGGACGTCGCCTCGGCCCAGCTCCGCTTTGAAGACTGCTCGCTCTTCGTGCTGGACAAGGACAAGCAGCTCCTCGTCTTGCAGGCCGCGCGCGGCGGCCTGGCCGGACGCATCGGCACGGCGACCTACCCCGTCGGCGAGGGCCTGACCGGCTGGGTGGCCGAACACGGCGAGCCGATCCGCGTCGGCAACCCGCGCGACGACCCGCGCTGGAAGGGTCGCTTCGAGGAGTTCCCCATCTCCGACGTCGGCGCGTTCCTCGCCGTCCCCGTCTTCGGGCGCAGCGGCGTCCTGGGCGTCCTGCGCGTCCTGCGCCGCAAGAGCGTCGCGCCCTGGTTCCGCCGCGAGTTCACCGAGGACGACGAGAGCGTCCTGCTGACCATCGCCTCCCAGCTCGGCACCGCCATCGAGAACGGGCGCATATTAGACCGCCTGGTCAACACGGAGCGTATGGCCGCCTGGGGCGAGCTGTCCGCCAAGGCCGCGCACATGATCGGCAACCGGACCTTCGCCATCAAGGGCGACCTCAACGAGCTGGAATACCGCCTGTCCGATCCCGAGGACCGGCGGCCCGAGTACCGCAAGCTGGCCGAGGGCATCCGGCACGGCATCTTCCGCCTCGAAGAGATCTTGCAGGAGTTCCGCGACTTCGTCCGCGCCACCCAGATCGCCCTGGCCGAGTACCAGCTCAACGACCTCATCCGGCAGTGCGTTGACGAGAGTTTCCCCAAGCGCGGCCCGATCACGCTGACCCTGGAGCTTGCCCCGGACCTGCCCCCGATCCTCGCCGACGCCTCCCGCCTGAAGCGCGCCTTCTCCGAGCTGATCGAGAACTCCCTCTCCTTCCAGCCCGACGGCGGCACCCTCCTCATCCGCACCCGCCGCGCCGACCCCGTCCAGGCCCACGCCCTGGCCGCGCTCCCGCGCGGCCGCGTCTACCTCCAGGTCGAGTTCCAGGACACCGGCCCCGGCGTCCCCGCCGACCTCAAGCCGCGCATCTTCACCCCCTTCTTCACTTCCCGCGCACGGGGCCTGGGCCTGGGCCTGAGCATCGTCAAGGGGATACTGGAGGCCCATCGTGGTAACATCGTCGAGGTCGGCGCGTTCGGAAAAGGTGCCCACTTCATCGCCTTCCTGCCAGCCAAAGGGGATTAGTAGGGTACACGCACTAGATTCAAGGCCATGCGACCATGTGGGCTAGGAAGCCGACTGCTGGGACCCGCTATGATAAGCAAATGGCACCAGTCACAGCGTCCTCACCGGCCCCGCTCGGCCTCATCCCCAGCCGTCGCCGGATCAAGGTTCTGCATGACCCGGCGCAGCAGTCGACTCAGGGTTGCGACCTCTTCGGCTGTGAACCCTTGCAGCGCGACCGCGTTCCCCTCCAGCAAGACCGCCCGCGCGTCGGGGAGCTTCTCTAGGGCGGAAGGCGTCAGGGAGATCAGGCTGCTGCGTTTGTCGTGCGGGTTGGGGGTGCGCCGGATCAGCCCGTCCCGTTCCATCCGGGCCAGCAGGTGCGTCATGGTCGGCTGCTCGACCTGGGCCAGTTCGGCTAGCTCCTTCTGAGTCAGCGAGGAGCCGTCTTTTAGCGCGACCAGCACTGGCATCTGGGCGATGGCGAGGCCCAGCGCGTGGAAGCGTTCCTCCCCCCAGCGGGTCATCAGGCGGGCCGACCGGGCGATGAAGTAACCCGGTGGCCGATGTGTCTCTGAGTCCAAGCAAGTCTCCTGAGCGGGGATGTGGCCGCAACGCCTGGAAGCTGAGGCGCGGAATTATTTTAGCACAACACCTAATGATTCTACTCCAAAACGATAGTTAGTATGGTATGCTATTTACATGGTCATCCACGCAACAGACGCGCACAGGAACAAGCCGAGCATCGCCATCGTCGGGGCCGGTCCCGGCGGTTTGACGCTCGCCTGCATCCTGCACCTCCACGGCCTCCAAGCGACGGTCTTTGAAGGCGAGGCGTTTTCCTCGGCCCGGCCCCAGGGCTGGTCGCTCGACATGCACCCGGAGGCCGGACAGTATGCCATCGAGTGCGCCGGCCTGACCGCCGAGTTCAAGCGCATCGCGCGCTATGAAGATCAGGAGATGCGGGTCTACGACAAGCACGGCACGTTGCGGCTCGCCGACACGGACGTTTCGGAGAAAGACCGCCCCGAGGTGGACCGCGAACAGCTCCGGCAGATGCTTCTGGACTCGCTCCCGCCAAGCGTCATCCTGTGGGACCATAAACTCAGCGAAGTCCGGCCCCAGGACGATGGGGCCTTTGAACTTGTCTTCCAGAACGGGACGCGCGGGCGGTTCGACCTGGTCGTCGGGGCGGACGGTGCGTGGTCGCGCGTGCGGCCTCTCGTCTCGGACGCGCGGCCCATTTACAGCGGCGTCACCATGGTCGCCCTCGGCATTGACGACGCCGACGCGCGCCACCCCCACCTCGCGCGCCTCGTCGGGCATGGCATGATGTTTGCCCTCGGGGACGGCAGAGCCTTGACCGGCCACCGGAACGCGAACGCACACATCGGCATCTACGCGGGACTGCGCGTACCGGAAGACTGGGCCAAGACCGGCGGCCTTGATATGTCGTCAAGTAGCGCGATGCGGGCCGGCCTGGCGGCCCACTTTGGTGGCTGGTCTGGCGACCTGCTGCGCTTCATCCATGACTGCGATGACGACATCACGCCCCGGCCCATCTATGCCCTGCCGATCGGCCACCGCTGGGAACACCGGCCCGGCGTCACACTGCTGGGCGATGCGGCCCATCTGATGTCCCCGTTCTCCGGCGAGGGCGCAAACCTCGCCCTGCGGGACGCGGCCGACCTCGCCTGCGCCCTGACGGGGGAGGGGGACTGGCGGGCGGCAATCCGGGGCTACGAGACCGTGATGTTTGCCCGCGCGGAGGAGGCCGCGGTGGGGGCGGCGGAGGGGATCAATGAAGTCTTCTCCGAAGACGGCCTGACCCACGTTCTCGGCTTCATGGAGCATATGGCCGGGCATCACGGTGACGGAGGGGGCCATGACCTTGAAAATATGTGAGCTCATCTGCATCATCCTCTCGGCCCTGGTCGCCGGGGTCTTCTGGGGACCCTGGGCGGGCCTGACCCGGTCCAACGCCACCTTCGAGCCGGACGTCTTCCTCGCCATCGTGCGCCGGATGAGCCAGAATCTGGCACCCCTGATGACCGTCCTGATGCCGGTTGCCCTGCTGTCAACAGTCCCGGTCCTGCTCCTCTCGTACAACGGGCATTCGATGACCTTCTTTCTGACCCTGGCGGGCCTCGCCCTCTTCATCACCGCCCTGGCCGTGACCATGCTCGTCGAGGTCCCCATCGTCAAGCAGATGGAGGCGTGGACGGTCCCCACGCTGCCGGGCGACTGGCGGCAGCGCCGCGACCGATGGGGGGCGTTCCACGTTGTCCGAGTGGCCTCGTCCCTTGTGGGCCTTGTCTGCCTCCTGGCCGGGGCGATCTTCTAGGGCGTCTCAACGCTTCTGCTCCTATAGCCCTTCGTCCACCAGTGTTAATGGAGCTTTCCGCCCTTTTCCAGCATTTCGAGCAAGACGGTGAAGCGCCGTGTTCTTATTTCTGGTTTTCTTGCGGTCTGTAATCGCCAGGCAATTGCGTACACATTTGTTCTGTCGAGTGTCGCAAAGAACGCCTCGGTCTTCTCATTCTGCCGCACGGCTAATAAGAAATCGTCCGGGATAACCATGTCCTTCGACGAGTCGTAGGCCGCCTGCCAGCGACCATCTTGTTGTGCATCTTCGACTTCAGCAAAGCCGGCCGGCTGCATCCTTGCCGAGTCGATCAGATGCGCCACCTTCGCGACGTTCCGTTTAGACCACAAGCTTTTAGGCCGCCGTGGTGTAAATTTTTGCAGAAAATAGTCTTCATTGTAGCTCTTCCGCTGTCCATCAATCCAGCCATAACAGAGCGCCACATCAAGCGCTTCATCGTAGGTGACAGTTGCAATACCAGAAGCTTTTTTCGCGATCTGTAGCCAGACCCCTTGCTTGGTATGAGAGTGACCTGAAAGCCACTGCTCCCAAGCTAACGAGGATACGAACGATCTGATCTGAGCTTCGGTATCGCTAGCCATGATGTGTCCTATTGGGCCTCTGAAGGCGGATGAATGAACTTGACCGTCCATGTTTCCGGGGATGGGTGCGGCCTCCGCCGCTACCGGAACTCTGCGGCATCCGGCCCCATCAGCGCGGACCGTTGCAGCAGCTTCTTGATCGTCCACCCGTCGTCTTGGGTTCCGTTCTCCATGTCGCGGCAGGCCCCCTCGATGAGCTGTGCCCACCAGAGCGGCGTGATCATCTCCCACTCCTCCGGCTCCAGGGGCGACACCTCGGCATACCCGTGGATGACCTCGTCATACTTGCCCCGCCAGGAGAGGGCGAAGTCGCCGACGCGGTGGTCCCAATGGCTGAGTTCGAAGTCGAGGATGCCGCTCAAGCGGCCGTCGGCGAAGCGGAGGTTCCAGGGGGTGAAGTCACCGTGGACGACGAGGCCGGGCCGGGCCGGGAGCTGAAGGCCCGCAACGCGCTCGCGGGCGCGTCCCAGGTGCCACCGGAGAACGCGCACATCTTCCGGGTATGCCGGCTCATTCCTGGCCAGGGCAGCATCCAGAGCCGGGTCAGCCAGGATTTTCTCACAGCGCCGCCACCCCGCCCGCTGGCCCATCTCGGGGATCTGTGCCAGACCGGCGTGGAACTGTGCCAGGAGGCGGCCCCGCGCTCGCTGCTCTTCCCGACCGCCGTGCGGGTCAGTCGCCGGGGGGAGGTCGCCGGGGAGGAACGGGGCGAGGCTCCAGACATGCCCGGCCAGCTCCGTCGGCCCGGCGACCGTAGGCGCGACGGGCCACCCCAGGGCAGCGAGACTCGCCACCAGGCGCACTTCGTAGTTGATTAAGGCCCAATCAATCGTGTCCCCCGACTGCCACCACCGGCGCAGCACCCACTGCCGCCGCGACTCGACGAGCCAGTGCCGGTTGCGCGTACCGCCGAACGGGGCGACGAGGCGGACGCCGAACTGTGCGAGGACTTCATCGTCCGGCGGCATCATCATCAGGATACGTTCAGCCTCTCTTCAAGTGCCCGCCGGACGCCCGGCCATTCGTCGTCAATGATGCTGAACCGGACGGAGTTCCTCTTGCGCCCGTCCGGCATGATGCGCTCGTGCCGGATGATGCCTTCCTCTTTCGCCCCGAGACGGAGGATGGCGCGGCGCGACTTCTCATTGATCTCGTCCGTCGTGAACTGCACGCGCACACAGTTAAGCTCCTCGAAGGCGTAACTCAGCATCAGGAACTTGGCCTCGGTGTTCACGAACGTCCGCTGCCACGAGGCGGAGAGCCAGGTGTGGCCGATCTCCAGTTTCCTGTTCTGCCGGTCGATCTTCCAGAAGCGTGTCGCGCCCACGATGCGGTCAGCTTCGATGACTCTGACGACGAAGGGGATCACGGTCCCGCTCGCCCGACCTTCGAGCGCCGCGCGGATATAGCCCTCCACGGTTTCGGCAGAAGGGACGACCGTAAACGGCAGGTTCCAGAGTTCGCCGTCGGCGGCGGCCTCTACCAATGTGGAACCGTCCGACGCCAGAAGCGGTCGGAGCTGGACTCTTGGCCCGGTGAGTGTCTCCATCAACGCTGAGGCCATGAATAAATCCATACGCGGCGGCTCATCTCTTCTTCCCGAACAAGTCAGCCACCTGGCTGTGGAAGCCCGGCAGCAGATCGTTCAGGTCAATCTCCCTTGCGAAGTTGTCAGAATACCGTGGTCGTCGGCATACGGGCCGATGACACGCCCCAACCAGATCACGATCTGGTCATGCTTGTAGCTTGTCGGCACTTCCTTGATTCTCCCGCCCACTAGCTCCCATTTGCGCCCGTCGCGGGGCAGGCGTATCAGGTCCTCATCCGTGATTCGCCCTTCCGTGGTTGTCTTTCGTAGTGCCCCAGCAGCGGCCATGGGTGTCCTCCTGTCTGCTTCTCACTGTCCCCATTATACCGCGCGGCGGGGTGTCCCGTCGCGCCGCCGCTCTTTCCTGTGGTACAATGAAAGGACCCCGATTAGTAAGGACCCGCAATGCGCCTTCTGACCATTTTTGCCCTCGGTTTTTCCCTGCTCACACCCTCTTTCGCGGCCCCCGCGCCGCCGGCCTCCGTGCTGGATGCGGCCCGGCACAAGGTCTACCCGGCCCTCGTCAACATCGCCGTCGTCTTCCGCTACTACAGCAACGGGCGGACGCAGCGCGCCCCGGCGGGCGGCAGCGGCGTCATCATCAGCCCGGACGGCTATGTGCTGACCAACTTCCATGTCGCGGGCCACACGACCCACATCACCTGCACCCTGGCGGACGGTGAGGCTCTGGAGGCCCATGTGGTGGCCGACGACCCCCTCTCCGACCTCAGCGTGCTGAAGCTGGTCCGGGCCGGCCATGGGCCGCTGCCCTACGCCGCCCTGGGCGACTCGGACAGATTGCAGGTCGGGGACGCCGTGCTGGCGATGGGCAACCCGCTGATGCTGTCGTCGTCCATGACCCTGGGCATCGTCTCCAACACCAAGCGCGTCTTCACGGACTTTACCGGCACCGAGATGCAGGACGTGGAACTGGACGGCGGCGAGAAGACCGGCACGTTCACCCGCTGGATACAGCACGACGCACTGATCCTGCCCGGTAACTCGGGCGGGCCGCTGGTGAACCTCGCCGGCGAGGTGGTCGGCATCAACGAATTGGGCGGCGACGGCGTCGGCTTCGCCATCCCCTCCAACCTCGCCCGGCAGGTCTTCCAGGACGTCATGCACTCCGGCCGGGTGCGGCGCGGCTGGCTGGGCCTGAGCGTCATGCCCGTGGACAAGATGGGGCGGACGACCGGCGCGCTGGTTTCGTCCGTCACCCCGGCCTCGCCCGCCGCCCGCGCGGGCGTGCAGCCGGGCGACATCCTGCTTGCGCTCGACGACTCCCCGGTCACCGTCCGCTTCTTCGAGGAGGTCCCCCTGTTCTATCAGCGCGTCGCCCGGCTCCCCGTCGGCCACTCTGCCAGCCTCCGCTTCCTGCGGGACGGCCAGCCGCGCAAGGTCGTCGTGTCGGTGGCGACGCTGGAGCCGTCGCTGGGCGCGGAACAGGAGTTCCGGGGGATGGGCGTCACGCTCCAGGCCCTCACCCCCGCCATGGCGCTGGCGCGTCACCTGCCGGACGACCGGGGCGTCCTGGTGACCGGCGTGCGGCCCGGCCAGCCCTTCGAGGCGGCCCAGCCGCCGGTCGCGGCGGAGGACGTCATCCTCGCCGTGAACGGCCATTCCACCCCGACCCTCGCCGCCTTCCGCACGGCCGTGGACGCCATCGAGAAGAGTGCCGTGGGCCGCAGCGGCTTCCCCGTGGCCCTGCGCCGCAAGGACGAGAACCTGATGGTGATCGTCAAGGCCGACACGGACAAGACGCCCGACGACGGCGGCGAGCTGCCCAAAGCCTGGCTCGGCGTCAAGACGCAGGTGCTGACGCCGGAAGTCGCGGACGCGCTCGGCATGACCGGCCAGACCGGGTTCCGCGTCACCGAGGTCTACCCCTACACCGAGGCGAGCCGGGCCGGGCTGAAGCCGGGCGACATCATCACCTCGCTCAACGGCACCGCCCTGGAGGCTTCCCACGCCCAGGACGCCGAGGACCTGACCCACGGGGTCGAGGCATTGGCCGTCGGGGACAAGGCGCAGCTCGGCCTCCGGCGCGGGGCCGTCAAGAGCACCCTCGCCGTCACCCTGGAGCGGACGCCGGACTCGGCGGTGCAGGCGAAGACCTCCCGCTCCAAGGAGCTTGAGTTCACCACACGCAGCATCACGCTGATGGACAAGGCGGACAACCACTGGCCCGAAAGCCAGCAGGGCGTCCTGGTGACCGAGGTGACGACGGGCGGCTGGGCCAGCATCGGCGGCCTGCACACCGGCGACCTGATCCTGTCCTTGAACGGCCGCAAGGTGGAAGACATCCCCTCGTTCGAGCGCGTCCTGTCGGCACTCGCGCACACGCACCCGAAGGTCGTCACTGTGTTCGTCCGCCGCGACGCCCTGACCCACTTCGTCTTCATCGAGCCGGACTGGTCCCGTCTGGCCGCGTCCGAATAGCAGTCCTCTGACCGTGTTGCTTCCAAGAAAGGCCCTGTTTATGAACCGCCGTATAAAGGTTTGCATTATCGCAAGCGCGCTCGCCGCGTCCCTCGCCCTGCCCGCCGTCGCCGCCCGCGCCGACGACGTTCCCGCCCAGATCCAGAGCCTCGTCGCCAAACAGTCCGCCGCCATCGTGACCGTCAAGGCCGTCCTCAAGATGCAGGCGACGGGCGGCGGTGCCTCCCAGAGCAGCGAGTCCCGGACCGAGATGCAGGGCGTGGTCGTGGACCCGTCCGGCCTCATCATGGTGTCCAGCGTCCCGTTCTCCCCCGAAAAGCTGATGGAGATGATGGGCATGCCGAAGGACTCCACCTCGGACAGCCCCAAGATCACGCCCACCGACTTCAAGGTCGTCTTCGAGCGCGACGAGAAGGAGTACCCCGCCTTCCTCGCCGCCACCGACACCACACTGGGCCTGACCTTCATCCAGATCACCGATCTGGCCGGGCGCGTGGTCACGCCCGTCACGTTCGCCGACGCCCCCGCGCCCGCCCTCGGCGACCCCGTTTTCGCCCTGTCACGCCTCAGCAAAGGCTACGACTACGCCCTGTTCTACGAGAGCGCGCGCGTCAGCGGGTCCATCGCCAAGCCGCGCGCCGCCCTGATGCTGGACGGCGGGATCTCGGAGCTGGGCCTGCCCATCTTCACCCTGTCCGGTGCCCCCGTCGGCGTCCTGACCAACGTCGCGGCGGGCGTCGCAAGCGGCGAGTCGAACGAGGCGACGAGCATGCGGATGATGATGCGCCTCTTCGGCGGCGGGGGCGGCGGCAACCGCCCCGGCCTTTTCGTCGTGCCCGGCTCGGTCGTCGGCCCGGTCATCGCCCAGGCGAAGGCGCGCGCCGCCGAGATCACCGCCCAGCGCGCCAAGACGCCGGCTGCGCCCGCGAAGTAGGGGAAGAGAAGACTAAGAGAAGAAACTAGGAGAGGGGAGGGGCCGGTCCGAGTGCGGGCCGGCCCTGTGCTTGAAACCAGCCCAGAAAGGCGTCCGTCCGCGCGAAGTAGTCCGCGATGTCGGCTGAGGCCAGCAGCGCCCGGATTTCCGGCGTGTCGAAGTCGCGCGTGTTGCCGCTCAGGAAGGCTTTTTCCTCGTCCGGGTTCTGGAGCGCGTGTTCCTGAATGACGGTGAGGATCAGGTTGTCTGTCGGGTCCTTGGTCGGCCCGGCAGCGAGGTCGGCGGCAAGAGTCGCCAGGGTCAGCGGCAGTATCTCAGCGGCGAAATAACCCGCCTGGAGACCGGCCAATTTCCTTTGAACATCACCCAGGCGATCCCTGATGTCGTTGAGCAGATCAAAGTTTTCCGTCCTTGCTTGCTGGAGATGCTGAACGAGAGCCTTGGCGTGGGTGGAGGTAACGTCACGGAGCAGTTGACTGATCTGCATGTCCAGAGTCTGGCGAAAGAAGTTCCTTCGCTTCCGCTCATCCTCGAATGAAGACCAGGCTTCCATCAGGCAGATAGCCGGAACAGCAATGCGTAGGTCCGACGATGCGAGATGCAGCAAAGCGTCGGCGTTTGCGTCACGGCCCGTCGCAGTCGCCATGATGAAATTGGTTTCGATGTAGAGGATCATAAGCCCCCGCGTGAGGTGGCCTCCTCGTGACGTATGTTTTCCGTCGTGCCCCCGTCGAGACGTTCCGCCAGACCGATTTTGCCTAACCTGTCGAGGAATGGCGGCGTCTCCGATTTCCACCGATAGGCGACGTCACGCAGCCAAGTCTCAACCAAAGCTGTGAGATAATCCCCATAGACCCGTTTCCCGATGAACTCGGGATCATAAAACGAGAGTGCGTCCGCCGTCGGCAGGTGCAGCAGCTCGGACAGCGCCGCGCCGTCCCACCGGAAAATGCGGATGTCCTCCAGCGTCACCAGCATGGCGTAGGGGAGAACGGTCCCGGCTTCGCGGAGGTCGTCCGTGAGCTGCTGCCGGTCGTAGATGTTTTCCTTCGGACGCCCCTTCACCTCGATGAGCAGGACGGGCCGGTCCTGGGCGTCCAGGGCGATGATGTCGGCGCGGATCGGGTTCAGTGTCTTCATGGCGCGTTCTCCTGAGAGGAGTATACCCGGCCCTCGGCGCAGACTTCAGCGCGGGACGGGGATCTTGCCCAGGGCCTCCTCGATGAGCTGGACGCCCGAGACGCCGCCGTACTTGGCTTTCGTGTCCAGCATCATCCGGTGGGCCAGGACCGGGGCGGCCAGGGCGTGGATGTCGTCGGGCAGGACGTAGTCGCGGCCTTCCGTCAGGGCGCGGGCTTGGGCGGTGCGGAACAGGGTCAGCGACCCGCGCGGCGAGACGGCCAGCCGGACGCGCGGGTCGGCCCGCGTCCAGTCCACCAGCCGCAGGATGTACTCGGCAAGGGCGCGGTCCACGCGCACCTCCCGGACCTGCCCCTGGAGGCGCAGCACGTCCGCGCCGGAGATGACCGGCTGGAGCGAGTCGAAGGGGTGTTCCCGGCTCTGCCCGTAGAGGATTTCGAGTTCGTGCGACAGGTCCGGGTAGCCCAGCGTGATGCGGACGGCGAAGCGGTCCAATTGCGCCTCGGGCAGCGGGTAGGTCCCGTGGAAGTCGGTCGGGTTCTGCGTGGCGACCACGAAGAACGGGCGCGGCAGGTCCCGCCGCTTCCCGTCCACCGTCACCTGCCCCTCGCTCATCACTTCCAGCAGGGCGGACTGCGTGCGCGGCGAGGTCCGGTTGATCTCGTCGGCCAGCACGACGTTGGCGAAGACCGGCCCCTCCCGGAACGTGAACGAGCCATCGGCGGGGTTGTAGAATGAACTCCCGGTGATGTCGGCGGGCAGCAGGTCCGGCGTGAACTGGATGCGCCGGAACACGCCGTCCATCGAGCGCGCCAGCGACTTCGCCAGCGTCGTCTTGCCCGTCCCCGGCACGTCTTCGAGCAGGGCATGGCCGCCCGCCAAAAGGGCCAGCAGCAGCAGGCGGATGGAGTCCGGCTTGCCCCGGATGACCGACGACAGGTTGGCCTCGATCTTCTCGACCGTGCGGGTGAAAGTCTCAGCCTCGGTGAACTCCGTGAAGACGGTCATGCGGTTTCCTTTGGATGCAGGTTCTTGCGGTAGTACAAAGCCGTGTCGCCGGGCGGACAGTCTTCCAGCTTGCCGTAGAGGGTGTAGCCCAGCTTCTCGTAGAAGCCGGGTGCCTGAAACGTGCTGGTGGCGAGCCGGGCGTAGAGGCATCCGCGCTGGTATGCCTCCTCCTCCGCGCGTCCCACCAGTTCTCTGCCGAGGCCCCGTCCCCGGTGGACTTCCTCCACCCAGAGGACACTGATCTCCAGCCACGCCCGCAGGCCGTGCGTCCGCCCCGTCAGGCCGCCGACGAGCGCCCCGCCGCCGTCCAGGACGAAGAATTGCAGCGGCATCGGCTGAAACCGCCCGTCCTGATTCTGCTCCCAAAGCGGGGAATGTGCCCCGTTGTACCCAATCAAGGCTTCCGTCAGGGCGTTCTCCCGCTCCTCGCTCACGGCGGCCTCGAACTCATAGAAGTTTCGCATCATTGGACCTCCTCTCGAACCCGGCTTCCAGCGCCCGCAGCGCGGCCCTGAGCCGGGTGATCTCGGCCGGGGCGGGCGACGCGCCGAAGCGCGCCCGCCCGTAACCCGCCACGAACGCCTCCCAGAGCGCAGAGAGGCCGCTCCCCTCCGACACCCCACTCCCCGGCGCTGCCTCAACCGCCCGCAGGTGTTCGCGCCAGGTCCGGCCTTCGGGGCAGGGCAGACCGTTCCGCGCCAGCAGCGACTCGAAGCGCACGGCCAGTGCGGCCAGGGCGGCGTCGGGCCGCGAGTAGTGGAAGCCCGCTGCCGCCTGCCGCCGGCGCTGCCAGTACCGGTATGCCTGCGGGACCAGAAGGCCCAGAATCAGCAGCCCGAAGACGGCCCCCCGCTCGGGCCAGCTCGCCGCCACCACCCACCGGCGGATGAGGCCCAAGGCGTCCTGCATCCACTCCCAAGCCCGCCACCACACCGGGATCGGCCCGGCCTGCGCGTCCGGCCGGCCATCACCCGGCGTCGCGTCCACCGTCACCCAGCCCCGGCCCTTCACCCAACTCTCGGCCCAGGCGTGGGCGTCCCGCTGCCGGACCAGCGTCCAGCCCCTGCCGTCCGACTCATAGGCGAAGTACCCGCTGGCGTACCGTGTCGGGACGCCCAGGGCGCGCAGCAGGACCACGGCGGCGGAGGCGAAATACTCGCAGTGGGCGCTCTTGCGCTCCAGGATGAAGTTCGAGATCGGGTCGCCCGCGCCGGGGTTGACCGTCAGACTGTAGCGGTTGTTGCGGCTCAGGAACAGCATCACCGCTCGGATCTTCTCCTGTGGGTCCGTCAGGCCGCCGCCGAACCGATGCGCCTCTTTGATGACGCGCGGGTCTATCTCGCGCGGCATCACCAGGTCGCGCGCCACCTCGTCAGGCGTCGGCGGCTTGTCGAGCAGGTCGGGGGGCGTGTCCCCTCGGCGCGGAACGATGTCATAGGCCAGTGCCGCCGCGTCCCCGTTGAGCGTTCGCAGCGGGCCGTCCGTGTGCGCCGCCCAGTCCACCGGGTGTTCGTCTTCGGTGCGGACGGACCCGGAATGCAGCGGCAGGAACAGCAGCGGGACCTCGTCGTCCAGCCGGACGACATGGACCGCCGCCCCCGCAGCCTTGCCCGGCGCGGGCCGGTACATCAGGAACGTCCGCCCCTCCAAAGCCGGCCCCCAGGTGCGGCCCGAATAGGTGTCGAATGTCATCCCGACGAGATACGGGTCCGTGCCCATGTCCCTGATACGCAGCACGCGGGTGAGCGAGTCACGCAGGGTGAACGACGAGCCGAGCAGCGGCTGCCCGCTCATGCCCATGCTGACCGAGACGTGCCGCCCGGAGAGGTTCTGCGGGCCGAGCGTGTTCAGCACGCTTTTGTAGTTGTAGAGGCCCGCGTGAGTCGCCCCGCCCAGGCCGAGGGCCAGCAGTGCGGGCAGCAAGGTCAGCCCGAGCGGGACTGCGGCGCGCGGGCGGAAGGCGGGCAGGGCCAGGGTGAAGAACAGGAAATAGGCCGGCGCAAGCACCCACAGGAAGTGGCGGTCATCGGTCGTGGTGCAGCCCAGGACGAACACCAAAGCAGACAGCAGCACGGTCAGCGGCGCGCGCGGCCCGCCCGTCGGCTCCCGCCGCCAGAATTGCAGGACCAATTCAGAAGCCGCCGCTAGGACGAACGAGAACGGGTAGCGCATGTCGAAGAAGGCGTTGTCGTCCTTCACCGCGTTCAGCAGATACCCGAACACGGCCAGCCCGATGACGACGATCCGCAGCGTCCACTTGGTCAGCGCGAAGTTTTCAAAGCGCGCCTTGAAGGCGTAAGACGCCGCCAATCCGAGGCCCAGCCCCGCCAGCGGCACGACCGCGCCGCTGCTCAGGGCCAGCGCGGTAAATGCCAGCAGGGCGGCCACGGCGGCCGGCCACGGCGGGTTCTGGTACTCGGCCTTTTCCCCCATGCTAGATCGTCTCCACCCCGCCATCCACCTGTGCCGACGTTAGGACCGTCACGTCCCGGCCCTCCGGCGGCGGCAACGTGCAGGGCCGGTCGCGGACGATGACCACCTTGACGCCCGCCCCCTGCTCCCGCAGCCGCTCGACGAAGCCCTCCCGGACCGCGTCCCAGTCCAGCAGGACGCAGACGACTAGCGTGATCTGCGACAGGAACTCCAGTAGCGCCTGCTCCAGAGTCTCAAAGTCCTCGGCATCGCTCGCATCCACGCAGGCCAGCAGGTCCAGGATGTCGTCCAGAAATGCCGTTCCATGTCCCGTCGTGAGTCGGTGCAAATCCGGCCCCGCCGCGAACAGGTCCACCAGATACTCCGACCGGGCCATGTAGTCGGAGACGGCCGCCGCCGTCGAGACGGCCCGCTCGAAGGCGGGCGGCGGGGGCAGGCCCGGCGCGGGCGGGGGCGCATGGGTGTCCAGGATCACCGCCGCCCGCAGCATGTATTCCTCCCGATACTCGCGCACCACGGGACGGCTCAGCCGCGCCGTCGCCCGCCAGTCAATGCTGCGGATCGGGTCGCCCTCGCGGTAGTCGCGGTTGCCGATGAACTCCAGCGAGTCGCCCAGGTGCGAGGCCAGTGCCACCTCGCCCGGCTGGTAGCGGCGGCTGGCCGGCACCTCCAGCCGCGCCAGCGGCGCGAACTGCGGGTAGACCAGCAGCGACTCGGTTCCGGGGAAGACCTGCTGTGCCATCATCAGGCCCAGCGGATAGGCCGTCTCTACCCGGAAGCCGCGCAGCCGGTACGCCCCGCGCCGGCGGCACAGCAGCCCCAACTTGACGTGCGCCGTCTCGCCCGATGCCAGCACCGCCAGCCCGATGCCCTCCGGCGGCACCGAGTCCACGGCGGGCGGCAGCCGGTCCGGCAGGACGGTCCAGCCGATGCCGCGCCGGCCCAAGGCTTCCACGGTGATCTCGACGGCCAGCGTCTCGCCCGCCCCGATGCGCCCGGCGTGCGTCGCCCGCAGCCTTGCGTGGGGCCGCTGCCGGTACATGCCGACAAAGGCCGCCGCCCACAGCCCGAAGGCATAGGCGGAGGCCACATACCACTGCTGATCCAGCGACAGCGACGCGAAGGCCAGCGAAACGAACGTCGCCGCCAGGAAGTAGTGTCCCACGCGCGTCAGCCGCTGCGTGTAGACGCGCCACACCCAGGGGAACAAAATCCCCTGAAAGATGGGATGATAGCGGATGTCCTTGGTCGGCGTGAACCCGCTCATTGGCGGGAAGTGCGTGTTCAGCGTGAGGGGCGTATGCTTGCGGCTGGAAAAGGAGCGGAACGAGTTTTCGGGCGGGGGCGTTGCCATGCGTGTCTCTTACGGGAGTGTACCCGAAGCCGGTCCCTTCTTCGGTCCACCCATCCGCCTGAGTCCCGCCCGGTCGGGGAGAAGCAGAACCAGCCTATTCCTGCCCCAAACAAGGATGCGCCCCGCGTTGTCAATGTTGACGGCTTCGGTAAGCACCTCGCCCGCGCGCTGGACCACAAGGCCGTTCAGGTCATACATCCGCCCCGCTCGGTAGAGGTAGGCGTGACTGTCATAGTTGGAGCGCTGTATCATTGGCGACAGGTTTAGTTTAACGGCGGGCATGCCTCCCACTACGTCGCCCAAGTCGTTGAGGTCGGAGCCATAGGCGTCCCGTCCCTGCCAGAGCAACGGGATCGCCCTGCCGCCGGATAACAGCGTCGAGCCGCGCAACACCTGACCCCTGCGGTTCGTGATCTCAAAAATCCGCCGCCCATCCTGCGGCGTGGAGGGCCGCGCGCCCCCTCTCTCCCAGAATACCTGCGTCGGCCCGGCCTGGTTGTAGTTCGCCCCAACGACGTGGCCCCAGACCTGGCCCTGATCATTGATGTTAGTGGCGACCCAACCCGTGCCCCGCCTACCCGCCGGTAGGCCCGACACCGGCCCCAGGTCAAGGAAGCCGCCGCCGTGTTTCCAGAGGCAGGCGTGGTCAGCCTGGCCGCGCGGGGATGAGGCGCTGTAGCCCCCCACTACGTCCCCCCGCGCGCTGACCGCCATTGCAATGCTGTCGCCGGGGTGAGGTGTCGGCAGGAGGCGCGGCTTGCCGCCGGCCCATTCGCAGGCAGCCTTTTTGCCGCCCCCCGCAGACCCATCGTTGCGGACTTGTCCTACGACCAGGCCGCTCTCGTTCTGGGCGAGGGCGATGCCATGGAGGAAGCCCGGCGGCGGGGACAGCCAAGTCACCTTGCCGTCCCGCCAGAGGAGCGCGCGGTCCATGAGGCGGGCCGTTTTTTGGTCCATGTACTCCAGGCAACCCGCGACCTGCCCCCGCCTGTTCATCGAGGCGGTGACATTCTCATCATGGTGCCGGCCTAAAAATGTGGTGAATTCGACCACCCTATAGTGGGGCGGCGGTGATTGTGACTGTCCCCTGCCGGCGCAGAGCAGAAGGGGGAACATAGCCGCCGCGACAGCGTTGCGCCGCGCGCCCGCCATTCGGATACTTCTGAACATCTGTCCGTTCATGCTGCCTGCCTTTCCTCTAGTACAATAAGAGAAACGGAATGGGAGAAAGAAATGGTTCGCGTTTTGTTCGTCTGTCTGGGAAACATCTGCCGCTCGCCCATGGCCGAAGGGGTCTTCATGCACAAGGTCCGCGCGGCGGGGCTGGAGGACGAGATCGAGGCCGACTCGGCGGGGACGGGCCACTGGCACGTCGGCAGCCCGCCCCATCACGGCACCCGCGCGGTGCTGGCCCGGAACGGCATCGAGTACGCGCACCAGGCGCGGCGGATCGCGGAGGCCGACCTGGACACGTTCGACTACGTCCTGACGATGGACGACCAGAATCTGCGCGACGTGCAGGAGATCGGCGCGGGCCGCGCCGTCGTCCGCCCCTTCCTGGCATACGCGCCGGGCAGCGGCGTCCGCGAGGTGCCCGACCCCTACCTCGTCGGCGGCTTCGAGGGCGTGTACGACCTGGTGAACCAGGCCTCGGAGGGGCTGCTGAAGGCGATCCGCGAGGAACACGGGCTGTGAAGCGCGGTCAACTGTGAAGCGTGTCTAGGGCGTCGTCCACTCGGCCCGCGAGATGGGCCGGTAGGTGTCGTCCGAAACCGCCTCGCGGCGGACGCACTTGTCGCCTTCATAGAAGTCCCGGTAGACGGCAACCCGCACCCCGTCCCGCCCCAGCAGGTGCCAGCGCGAACGGCGCGCGCCCGCGCCGGGAGGGACCGGGGCGGAGGTGGCGGCGAACCGGTCCAAAGTCTCGCTGCGGACGATGACGCGCGCCCCGCCCGCGTCCGGGGCGCGCGCTGCCTCAATGCGGCAGACCAGCCGGTGCCCTTCGGGCCGGACACGCAGGGTGAGCGGCTGAGGGTAGGGGTTGCGGAAGCGCAGGTCCACGCCCGCATAGGCGACTGCCGCATCACGGCCCGGCGGCGCGTAGCCGGGCGCGAAGGTGTGGGCGTGGCGCTCCAGGATGGGCAGGCCCGCCCGCAGCGCGGCGTTGTAGACCGTCGTTGAGGTCTCACAGACCCCGCCGCCGTAGTCGTCCACCAGGACGCCGTCGTAAGAGACTGGCGCTCTCAGGAACCCCTGGTCCGCGCTCCACCCGCGCACCGCCCGGTTGAACGAGAAGACCCTGCCGGGGGCCACCGTCACGCCGTCCAGCGCCGCCGCCGCCCGCCGCGCGTTGAACCGTTGATGTGGCGTCCGCTGGGATAGGTCCGTCGCATACGCCGCCAGCGTCCGCGTCCCGTCCGTGGCCGGGTGCAGGCGCAGGAGGCCGGCGGCCAGCAGCAGGGCCGCGCCCAGCGCGGCCAGGCCGCCGAGGGGGCGGAGGCGGGAAAGGCTTGTGGCTGTGAAGAGGGAGGGTGGCGCTGGCAAAAGAAACCCGTTCCGGCGGTATCGGCCTATGTCGTCCGCGCCTGTTTCCATAAACGGCTGACGAGAAAATGACGAGTGATTGAAATCACTCGCTCCGGGTGGAAGCGTCCAAGGGACGCGGAAACAGGGTGATGCCACCCTGGCTCTTCCTCTCTTCTGTCCCCTGGACAGGTCGGGAAGTAGCGAGTGATTTCAATCACTCGTTCCAGCCCGCTCGGCCCAGCCAGTGCGTAACACTGGTCAAGAAGGTATGTGAGCAGCTACCAATGGTACTCGTCACCTTTACGAGTCCCTTGCTTGTAGCGGGCGGCGGCGGCCTTCGCTTTCTCCGAGGGTTCCTCATCCTCGTCAAGAAGGGCCAGAAAGAAGTCCCGATCTTCGTCCCCCAAAACTATGGTGCTGTGACGCATTAAGATGTCATCCGACGCCCGGCTGAGGGTGGAGGCCGCGAAATCGCTCACGCTCTGCCCGGAGATGGCGGCGGCACGTTCGATCCGTGTCTTACTCTCGCGGCTCATGCGGAGGCTCATCCATGTGTCCTGTTCTGTGGTCGTGTCCATCGTTCACCTCCCTCCCGGATTGTACCACTCGCAGCGGCGGTTTGCCACATCGTCTATGGGCGCGTGACCCGGTAAATGACGAACCGGCCATTCTCCTTCTTGTGGTAGTACAGGGCATGGCCGTCGGCATCCAGCGTCGGCCCTTCCGCGAAGCCGGTGATCGACGCCACTTGCTGCGGAGGCCCGAATGGCGCGCTCAGGCTCTTGCGCGCGGCCCGGTAGATCGTCGGCGGGACGCCCGCGGTGAGACTCGGAACGCGCGTGAAGAACAGTTCCAGGCCGTCCGCAGAAACCGAGGGCGCATAGACCAGGCCGTTCGTGTTGACGTTCCGCAGGAGCGCCGCGCTGCTCGGATCGCGCCGGAACCCGCCGCCCGTGCGCGTCGCGATCACGATCCGGGCCGCCGAGGGGCGCGGGACCCTCGAAAAGTCTCCGTCCACGATGTAGAGCGTGTTGCCGTCGGCGCTGACCTCGGCGTCGAAGTTGACGATGCCGGGCCGGCGCAGCGAGACGCCCGGCACGAGCGCCACCGAGGAAACCTTGCCGTCCTGGGACCGGCCCCGATAAATGGTCGAGAAAGTGGCGGCGTAGGAGCGCGTGGAGACGAAGTACAAATTGCCGTCCCGGTCCATGCTCGGGACGCCTTCCAGCGCGGGCGTGTTGACCCCGGCGATCTCCCCCCAGTAGGCGAACGTCAAGCCGTCCACGCGGGCGGCATAGTGGAGGTTGGTGTTCACGGCGGGGTCGTTCGAGTTGTTGAACAGGAGCCATTTCCCGTCTCTGGTCACGAACGGCTCCATCGCGTCCCCGGCGTAGCCCCGGATCGTCACGCGCTGCGGGTCGTGGAATCCGGTGTAGGGCAGGCCGTCCGGTGCGTCGGGTGACGGTGGGATCAGTGCCATGCGAGTGAACGGGTGGAAGCCCGGTACGATCCGGCCCGTTCCCACGGCGGCCAGCGACGCGCCGAGAAGTAGGAGTGCCAGGGCCGGCAGGAGCGCCTTCCGGCGCGGTCCGAAAAAACGAGCGTTGGCCTGATCCGACATCGGCTGTTCCCCTCCATCCCCGGCGCATTCAGCGATACTACGAGAGGAGGGCTGAGAAGTTTCAAGGCCGGGATGACACTAGGCGGCAGCGCCCCGCCCGACCACATAGTGGAACCAGTCTACGTCTACATACCCGCGCTCGCCCAGGTCGTTGAATGAGTAGATGCCGATGCGGTCACCCCGGTAGTTGCCCCACTTTAACTGGTACGGATCGCCAAGATTTAGGAACGTCTTGCCGTCCAGGCTGTAGGAAAATCGGCTCTGCCCGTCATAGCCCCACGCCGAGCGCAGCCACAGGGCGTTCTGCGTGATGCGGGGTCCGGGGACAGCGTGGCCGCCGTCGTTCACCGTCAGCGTCCGTACCCCGCCGGTCTGGACCACGCCGAAGAGGCACCAGGCGGCGGAGTAATGAGCGATCCCGGCCTGCTGGCCGTCCGCCATGCCCGCGAGGTCCAATCTGACCGTCACCTCGTTCCGGCTGGTCCGCATCGCCCGCTGGGTGAGCGTGTTGCCCGCCTTCTTGAAGTCACCGGGCGCGAGCGGCGGGAAGGCGTGGAGGCGCAGGAATCCGGGCCGCTCCGCCAGCGACCACTTCTCACTTCTAGGCTGGTAGTTCCACTCCCACTGCGGCCTGAGCGTCTTGGCGCTGAACTCGTCGCTTGCCTGGATGCCCGTAAGCGGGGAGCCTTGAATGGGCTTCTTGGCCCGCCAGACCATGCCGCCGATGCCGTCCGCCCCGACCTTGCCGAGGAGCGGCCAGCCGTCCGCCCAGGTGACCGGCAAGAGGCACATCGCCCGGCCCTCCCAATCGCCGCGCCCCTGGTGCGTGACGAACTGCCACCGGCCCTCCGGCAGCTCGATCAGGCCGCCCTGGTTCGGCTCCTTATCCACCGCCCCGTTGACGTGGTTGAGCTGATGCGTCTCCCACGGCCCGTCCAGACTTTTGGCGCGTCCCATCATCACGGCCCGGCCCTCGCCGTGGACCTCGCTGAAGAAGTGGTAGTACAGGCCATCAATCTTGTAAAGCTTGTTCGCCTCGCTGCCGCGCGACTGGTGGATGACCCGGTCCGAGTCCATCAGCAGCGATCTCCCGTCGGCGCTCATCTTAAACAGGTGGATTTTGTAGCCGTCGGCGTAGTGGGAGGTGACGAGGTAGCCCTGTCCGTCGTCATCCCAGAAGGGACAGGGATCGTCCCACCCTCTGGTGCGCCACAGGCAGTGGACGGGCGTCCACGGCCCGGCGGGGCTGGGGGCGGTCGTCATGAAAAAACCCTCGTCGGGCGTGTTGAAGTAGACCCAGAACTTGCCGGCATGGTAGCGGAGGGAGCCGGCCCAGACGCCTTTCCTATAGCGGTCCATCCTGTCCCAGTTGAGGTCGGGGCCGATGAGAGTCAGATCGCCCACGGCGTGGCCAATGATCGTCCAGTTGACGAGGTCGTTTGAGTGCAGCACGACCACGCCGGGCGAATACTGGAACGTGGAGGAGATGGCGTAGTAGTCCGCCCCGACCCGGATGGCGTCCAGGTCGCTGAAGTCGGCAGGCAGGACGGGGTTGGCATAGGTGCCGTCGCCCCGGTCGCCCCATTCCCCGTGCGTGGGAACGTCGGCGTTGGGGAGCGGGACATAGGCGCTTGCGGCGGGTGTCGTTGTCATGGTTTGGGCCGAAGCCGGGAGGAACAACCCCCCGGCCAGGCAGGCGGCAAGGGCCGCGAGTGCGATCCGAATACTGGTCATGTCGCGGCTTCCCTGCGATTGACCCCGCCCTGAACGGCGGGGCTGTAGGGGCGCTGCTTGCTGCGCCCTCCTTCTCTTGTTTCCTAATCCTTGCCCGCGAGGGCCGGGGCTTGCACCTGCCTACGCCGTCGTCGTTGCCGCCACCGGCGTCAGCGTCACGGAGCGCAGGGCGATCCCGATCCAGGCGGGCGTGGCCTGCGGCTTGAACGAGAGGGTCTGCCGGCCGCTCTGCGCCAGCGTCAGGGGCCCGAGCGGCTGGGAGGCGAAGGTGTCCCACGAGCCGGTGGAAATGGTCTTTCCCGTCATGGACTGCCCGCCCGCCTCCACCCGGAAGGATGCGCCCGCAGCGGGAGTGTCGCAGGAGTAGGAGGCGGTGACCGTATAGGTGCCCGGCGCGGGGACGGTGAACTCCCACGAAACCGAATCGCTCGCCGTCCCCCAGTAGCCGATGTCGTCAATGCCGCCCTTGTTCTCCACCTGTGGTGAGGACCCATGAAGCGTGGCAGTTGTCGCGGTCAGGACGACCACGCCGCTTGCCTGCGGCTGGACGATGACGGCGACAGGAGCGAGTACGATGGGGGCGGCGGGCAGTGCCACCGGCGTCAGGCCGCGCCCGGCGATACGCAGGCCGTACACATAGTCGCACGGCTTTTGGGCCGGCAGGGTCAGGGCCAGGCCGCTTGCCGTCTGCGTCCAGGCCAATTTCCCCCGGTGGCCGAGCAGGCTCACGTCCTGCACCTTCCCCGCGCCCTGGGCCAAGGACCGAACCAGCAGCTTGCCGTCCTCGGGCCAGGCCATGGCGAAGGCGTATGTGGTGTCGCCCTTCTGGGTGAACCGGAAGTCCTGCGGCGTGTACTTCCGGTTGCCCTCGTTGAAGCCCTGCGCGCGCGTCGCCGGGCCGCCGCCTGCGGGACCCTCGCCGAAGACGTGCCAGGGGCGGGTGGCGTAGATGCCCTCGCCGCTCACGTCCATCCACTTCTTGAAGTCGGCAAGGAAGGCCAATTCGTCCGTATCAGGCTTGCCGCTGCCGGGCAGCGGGATGTTGAGCATCAGGTTGCCGTTCTTGCTGACGATGTCCACCAGCATGTGCGCCACCTGGTCCGGCTTCTTGTAGCCGTGCCGCTCGAACAGCGGCAGCGAGTAGTGCCAGTCGCCGATGCAGGTGTCGGTCTGCCACGGCAGCGGCTCGATCCGGTCGCTGTAGCCGCGCTCCAGGTCCCAGACCAGGCACTTGCGCTGCTGCTCGCTGAGGATCTTCCCGTTGACGACTGCTTCCAGCCGCCCGCCGTGCCGCTTCATGTTCCGGTTGTAGAAGTTCGCCGCGATCCGCAGGCCGACATCGGTGATGGGGTAGAGGGGTAGGACGGTGTCATCAAAGTAGACCTGGTCCGGGTGGTAGGTGTCGATCAGGTCCATGATGCGGTTGTAGAACTTCTCGGTGTAGGCGGCGCTCGGCAGGTCGCCGCGCCCCCGGTTGTTCCACTCCCATTCCAGGCCCATCGGCGCGTGGTTCTGGGCGTAAAGCTCCTGCGGGTCCAAGCCCTCCCACCACAGGCCCTTGCCGTCCGCCTTGGTCAGATGGCCGTCATACGGGACGCCCGCAAGCGGTCCGGTCTTGTCCGCGCCCTGCGAAGTCTCGTACCACGACCAGGCATGGGCGGCGTGGACCGAAACCGCGAAGCGCAGCCCGGCAGCCCGCACGGCCTTCTCCCAGCCGCCCACGATGTCCTTCTTGGGGCCGACGGCGACCGAGTTCCAGGTCTGGTACTTGCTGTTGTAGTTGTCCAGGTTGTCGTGGTGGTTGGCGAGGCACATGAAGTATTTCGCCCCGGCACCTTTGTAAAGGCCGATCAGATGCTCCGGGTCCCACTCCTCCGCCTTCCACTGGTGGATCACGTCTTTGAACCCGGCCTTGGACGGGTGACCGTAGTGGGCGACCTGATAGTTGTAGTCGCGGTTGCCTTCCTGGTACATCTGGCGCGCATACCAGTCCCCCTGGCCCGGCTGGCACTGCGGCCCCCAGTGCGCCCACATGCCGAACTTGGCGTCCCGGAACCAGTCGGGGGTCTGGTACTGCGACAGCGAGTCCCAGGTCGGCTGGAACGGTCCGCCGGTGGCGGGCGTGGGGAGGGCAGCATCGGCCCTCAGCCCCAGCCGCCCGAGGGCGAGGCCGGCTGCGGCGGCGGCCCCCCCAGTGATGAGCCTGCGTCGTGAGATTGACATGGTCGCTCCTTTGTCTCGTGTTTATCGCGTTTGTGGCGTCGCTGTGTGGCGTTGCTGAAAAGGACGAGCGATTGAAATCACTCGCTGCCGCCGGACCTGTCCAGGGGACAGAAGAGGGACAGGAGGGGGAAAGAGCAGGGGGCAACACCCTGTTCTCGCGTCCCCTGGACGCTTCTGCTGGCAGCGAGTGATTTCAATCACTCGTCCTCTCCGCCGCCCTCTCCCCTTCACCCGCCCTCTCCCCTTCGCCCGTCAGCGGCTCGTGAAAACGTAGTCCCCGGAGCCGACGTGGTAAACGCTTGCCCCGTCCTCGCTCCTCAGAAACTCGACCCCGCGCCCCGGCGAAACCGGCAGGCCGCCTTCCAGGACGGAGCGCGGGTCGTGCGCCGGCACATAGACCGTCGCGGTCGTGTTGGCCGGGATGCTGACGCGCAGGGTCAGACGTCCGCCCTCGCGCTTCCAGCCGCTGACGATCCGCCCGGCGCGCGAGTCGTAGGCGGCTCCGGCCCAGGTCAGGCCAGGGACGGCGGCGGGGCGGATGATGATCTTGCGGAAGCCCGGCCCGTCCGGGTCGTCCCGGATTCCGGCCAGCGAACGGTAAAACCACTCGTTGATCTGCCCGAACATGAAGTGGTCCTGCGACGAGCCGCCGTTCCACCCTTCGGTCAGGCTGGTCTTGCCGAGCTTCACCTGAAGCCCGTAGCCCTGCGTGTCCGTGTCGAACGTCGTGTCGATCAGGTCCGACCGGCCCCCGTCGGCCAGGCTTTCCAGGACGAACCGCAGGCTCACTTCCCCCGCCGTCGGCCCCTTGCTTTGCAGGTCCCGCGCCAAAGCATCCAGCACGGCGGGGCGATGGGCCGGCTCCACCATCCCCATCGCCAGGGGGAAGGCATTGGAGGCCTGCGAGCCGGTCGCATAGCTGTCCGTCGCGGCATCGAAGAACTTCTGGTTGTAGGCGGCCAGTATCTCCTGCGCTTGCCGGCTGTAATGAGCCGCATCGTCCGGCCTGCCCAGGAGCGCCGCCACGCGGGCCAGCGTCTGGGAGTCGTAAAAGTAGAAAGCGGTCGCCGTGATGCCGATGGGGGTGAGCTTGGAAGCCCCGTCGCCGTGGGCGTCGTACCAGTCGCCCAGGCCGAAGCCGACGACATGGCCCTGTGCCCGCGCGCTCAGATAGTCCACATAGCGTCGCATGGTGTCGTAGTGCGCCCGCAGCGGCGTAAGGTCGCCGTCGAACTCGTACTGCTGCCACGGCACCGCGATGCAGGCGCTGCCCCACTCCGGCGGGTTCGTGAACGCGCCCTCATCCCAGTGCGGGTAGTCCGGGCAGGTTGAGGGGACCAGGCCATTGGGCCGCTGGGCGTCCGCCATGTCGTTCACCATCTTGGACATGAGCGTTGCCATGTCAAAGTTGTAACGGAGGGCCGGCCCGTTCAGGTGGTCCTCTTCCAGCCAGCCCAGCTTCTCGCGCGTGGGGCAGTCGGTCAGGATGCTGACCATGTTGTTGAGCTGCGCCTGGCGAATCAGGCTCGCCGTCTTATTATACCTCTCACTCGAACAGGCGAAATGGCCGACGGCGGGGGCGTCGGCGTGGATGACGTCCCCCTCCACGACCTCGACCACCGGGAGCGATGCGCCGCCCGGCGCGGGCCGCGTCTCCACTTTAAGGTAGCGCCCGCCCCGGTAATAGAACCGGGACGCATAGGACTCGTCGCCCCCGCCGCTCAGGGTGTAGGTCCAGTAGGAGTCGCCCCCGCACATCTGGTCGTCGATGTCCCCGTTTTCTTTGACAAGCTCCGACGGCGTGACCCGGACCGACGCCCCCCGCGCCCCCCGGACCCGCAGGCGGAGCAGGAGCGAGGCGTTCCGGCCCAGGTCGTAGACGGCCGCCGTCGGGCTGATCTGCCGGCGGCTGATGGGCAGGAGCGCGCCGAACCGTCGGATCGGCGGCCCGGCGCAGGAAAGCCCGCGCAGGACCCCGCCGGGGCCGGCTGTGATGACGGGACTCGCCCACCGGCCGTCGTCGAAGCCGGGTCGGTCCCACCCCGCCGGGGCGAGCCGGGCGTCGTAGTCCTCCCCGCCGTAGATGGACGAGAAGGTGATCGGCCCCGCGCCGACCTTCCAATGCCCGTCCGTGACGACGTCCTGCGCCGTCCCGTCGGCGTATTCCAGCCGGAGCAGCCCGAATGCCCGCTGCGGGCCGAACGACCCGGTGATCTTCGTGTAGCGGCCCGGATGGATGTTGTACATGCCGTTGCCCAGGAACAGGCCGACGGCGTTCGCGCCGGGGCGCAGGGCGGCCGTGATGTCGTAGGTGTCGTACAGGCACGTCTTGTTGTACTGTGTCCATCCGGGCGACAGGACTGCGTCGCCGACCCGTGCGCCGTTGACCGACATCTCGTACTGGCCCAGGCCGCACACGAACGCCACGGCCCGCGTCAGGCCGGGCCTGACGGTGAAGCCGCGCCGCAGCAGGACCGAGTCGGTCCGCGCGCCCAAGCCCCCGGAGGTCATCAGCGCGGCCCTGCCCCACTCGCTGGACTCCACGCTGTCTTCCGCCGCGACGCCCGCGACGGCGGCCTCTTTCCCCGCCGAGATCGCCTGAACGCCGCGCAGCGCGAAGGCGTAGGCCGCCGTCCCGGTGATCGCCGCGTCCCGCAGCCAGAGCTTCGTCGCCGTGACGCGCACATAGCGCGCGGTGACGGCATGGGCGGCGAACGCGACCGGCCCGACGCCGGGATTGGGGTAGTCCGCCGATGACTGGTCCGTGACCGTCTCGGGGTGCTGGAATGCCGCCTCATTGGCGGCCTCCACCCGGAAGCGCAGGGGAAAGCCGAAGCCGTCCCGCCCGGCGTGCTGCATGGGGAGCAGACGCACGGCGGAGAGCGCGACCGCCCGGCCCAGGTCGATCTGCACCCACTTCACGTCGTCCTGCCGCTGCGCCTCCGAGGCGTGGTAGCCGATCAGCGCGGCGTTGCCGACGGCGGCATCCCTACCGATCCATTCACCCCCCTGCCAATCGGCGGGGCGGAGGATGCCCATGGTCCAGCGGGCGGGCGCGCTCCACGCCGAGGGCCGCCCGGCCTGATCCACGACCCGCACCTTCCACCAGCACCGGCCGCCGGAGCGCAGCGGCTTCCCGGCGTAGGCGATCTGGTTGGTTCGGTCCGAGGCCACGGCTCCCGAGTCCCACAGGTCACCCGCGCCCCGCGCCAGCAGGCCGGGCGCGGAGGCGACCAGGATGCGGTAGGCGGTCTGACGCAGTCCTCGGCCCGTGCCTTCCAGCGTCCAGGACAGCCGGGGGGCGGGAGTGTCAACGCCCAGGGGGTCCGCGACATACCCGCAGCGCAGGGTACCGACGTGGAGTGACCCGGCGGGCTGAGGCGCGGCGAGGCAGGGCGTCGGCCCGCCGGGCAGCCAGAGGGCGGCCAGGAGCAGGCCGAGTAGCGGCGGGAGTTTTGATGCAGGCATGGCTCAGTCTTTCCCGTCTACCGTCAGGTGCGCCGTCTTGCCCAGCACGGACAGGGCGGGGTCAACCGCGCTGCCCATCTGCGGCGGCATGACGTCGTAGTCGCCCGGCGTGGCGGCCTGCAAGTGGTAATCGATCTCGTGCTGGCCGGGCGTCAGGTCCGAGATAAAAAAGACGACCTTGTCGTCACGCACGTCCGTATAGTCCCACCAGTTGGACCAGTCCGCTGTGTCGTCCCCGGACGCCTCGGCGACCCGGAACCCCGCCGGCAGCGGTTCCTCGACGACCACGCGCGAGGCGGGCCGAGTGGCATTAATAATGAGCCGGACGAGGACGCCCTCGCCCGCGTTCAGATGCGTGTCCGGGGTAGGCACGGTGTCCTCCCAGAGCCAGTTGCGGCGGCTCGTCGTCCGCATGTAGGTCCGCCTGATCCGATACCCGGATGGGGCGGGCGGCAGGGGCGCCCCGCCGGGGCGAAACACGGCGTTCCAGACGCGCGCCAAGAGCGGCGTCGGCGGGTCGGGCGCGGGCTGCGTGAGGCACTGCCGCAGTTCCAGCGAGTAGTACAGGCGGCCCGTCCCGACCTTCCGGAGCGAGACCGTGTTCTCGCCAATCTGCAAGGCCGTCCCAGGCACGTCCAGCGAGACCTCGGGCCGGTCCGCGGAGTCCGGCGTGAAGCGAACGGCGCGGACCTCATGCCCGTTGACCAGGACGTAGGCCTGGAAGTTCGGCGACGACTCGCCGCCCCGCGCCGCGTAGATCGCCAGGGCGCGCACCGCCACGGCGGTCGGGACCGGGCCGACCCAGTGGTCGCCGCTGCGGGCGGTCATCAGCCAGCGGGCCGCGCCGTCAATGCGCGCATCATCGGGAGTGACTGCCTCGGCCGCCAGCAAAGCCCAGGCCGTCGCCTCGGCGTCGGGCATCTCGGCCCCCGCCCCCTCCGCCGTCCGGTGCCCGCCCCCTGCCCACGAGACGAGGCTGCCGGTCTGCCGCCCGACCTCCCACAAACGGCGCATCAGCGTCCGCGCCTCGCCGGCCTCTTCGCCGCCCAAGGCCTGCTCGGCCAGGGCGGCCCGCGCCAGATCGGCAGGGCGGGGCAAGGCGTCCGGGCCGCGCCAGCGCCTTTGGAGCCAGTGCAGGTTCGCTCGGGCGTCTTTCACATCGCCCCCCGCCGCCAGTGCCAGCGCGGCCAGCGAGACATTCGCCTCGTCCGGGTGCCCGTGTCCGCGCTCGGCGTTGGCGAGCGAGGCCAGCGTCTCGTTCGCGGCCTTCTGGACCTTTGCCGGGACCGGCAACCCGCCGGAGCGGGCCTGCGTCAGCGCCCAAGCCGCCCAGGCGGTCATCCAGACGTCGGGCTTGCTGGTGGAGAACCAGCCCCACCCCCCGCCGTCGCCTTGCAGGCGGACCAGTCGCAAGGCGGAGCGCCGGGCGACGTTTTGCAGCCGCGCCCGCGTGCCCGCGTCCGTCACCAGGCCGGGTGCCCCCAGCGCGGCGGCGTCGCAGAGCAGGGCCGAACCCGTCGCGTCCGTGCTTTCATAGGGGTAGCCCGAAATCCAGACCGTGGCGGGAAGCAGCGTCGTGCTGATGGAGGGCGCGAGCCGGACCGTCAGCCGACTCGCGCCTTGAATGGCCGACGGGTCGAGCGTGACCGACTGCGAAACGTCGTGCAGCAGCGTCCCCGAGTGCCAGACGTTCTGCATGACGCCGTGCGGCAGCAGCGGCACCGGCTCCTCCACGCCGTCGGACAGACCCCCGCCGGACGCCGTCATCTGGACGGGGACGGGCGGCGTGCCGTTTGCCGCGACGGCGTCGGGTGCGGTCACAGTCCAGGTCAGCCGGGCCGGGCGGCCCGGCTCCACATCCACGGTCCGGGCCGCGTCACCCGACACGCCCAGCCCCGGCGCGGACAGGCGGATCGTGGCGTGGATCGTCCCGGCGGTGTTGTTGTGGACCAGGCCGATCAATCGCCCGGTGTCCCCGGCCACCAGGAAAAGCGGCGTTTCCAGCCGGACCAGCAGGTCCTTCCCGACCGTGACGGCGGCGACGGCCTTGCCGACGCGCGTGTCCGACGAGTGCCCGTAGCTCGTGATGCGCCACGTCGTCAGCGTGTCCGGCAGCGTGAAATGCACCGCAATGTTCCCGTCCGGGCCGGTCAGGAGGGCGGGCTTCCAGAGGGCGGTGTCGGGGAATTTGCGCCGGATGTCAATGCTGGTCCCGCCCTTGTCCACGTCGCCCAATGTCTCGACCTTGCAGGAGTAGTCGGTTTCGACGGCGTCTTCTTGGGCTGGCTGGAAGGCGTCGCCGATGGTGCCGGGCGGCTCCGGCTTGATGGCGTAGACGGCACCGTCCACCACGCCCAGCGAGACTTCGGCGGGGACGGGGCTGCCTTGCGCGTCCCGCGTATGCACGAGGATCGTGGCCGAGTCGCCCGGATGGTACGCCGTCTTGTCCGTGCTGAGGCTGACCAGCAGGCCGCGCCGGTCGTCGTCTACCGTCAGAGTCGCCTCACTGCTCTCGAACTGCTTGCCGTTGACCGCGCAGACCTTGACCCGGACCGAAGGCGCGTCGTCCAGTGTCACCGGGAGGTCCACGGCGTTCGAGTGCCGGGTCAGTGCCACGGTGAAGGCGCGGTAAAGCGTCGTCCCTTCCAGAGTGACCAGCGCAGTTGGGCCTGGGTGGGCCGTGTTGACCAGCAGGTGCGCGGTCTGCCCTGGCGTGTATTTTGCCCGGTCCAGCACGACGGATAGGTCGGACAGCCGGGCGGGCAGGGCGCGGTCCGCGTCGGCGGTGTCGCCGGGGACCCAGACGTCGGTGTCCGCCGTGACCTTATTGCCGCGCCGGTCCGTCCCGCCGGCATGCACCGTCAGGAGGCCGTTCTGCGTGGCCGTGACGGTCGCCGTCGCCGAACCGTCGGCCCCGGTCGTGACGTGGACGTCCTTGACGGTCGTGGCCGCCCCTTTGCCGTCCGGCGTGTCCGCCTCATAGCCCGCGCTGACCTCGACATCCTGACCCGGCAAAGGCGCGTCCGAGGCGTTCCGGGCTGAAACCGTGACCGTCACCGCGTCGCCCTTGTGGCAGGCGTAGACGTCCGGCGTCGCCTTCAGCGAGAACTCGCCCTGCGCGACCGTCACCTTGCCCTCCGCGCTGACCGTGTGGCCGGAAGCGTCGTCCACGTCGGCGTCTACCGTGTATTCTTCGTCCCCGCCCGGCTCGCCGCTCCTGGTCGGCAGCCGCAGGAAGGCCTGGCCGTTTCCGTCCAGCGTGACATCCTTCTCGACCGTCGGCTCGCCGCCCGTGTCGGGGCTGTCGCCCGTGTTCTCACTGCCGCCGCTGCTGAAGCCGCGCAGGATCACCTTCGCCCCGCTCACCGGCGAGCCGTAGTAGTAGGCCGCCGTGACCGTGGCGTCTACGGTGTCGCCATGCACATAGCGGGGGGCGGAGAACGTCACCGTCGCCTGATACTCGGGCTTGTGGTAGGCGGCGACGCTGAACGTCGCCGACTCCCGGTGGCCGTCAATGAAGGCCTTCACCGTGTATTCGCCCGTCAGGGCCTCGGGCGAGAGGCTCAGGACGGTGTTCCACGACCCCAGCGCGTCCGTCGCCGTGTCCTGGTGGCTGACGAGGTTGTCCTGCGGGTCCCGGATGTCCAGGGTCACGGGCCGGGCCGCTGGCACCGCGAAGCCCCGGCCCTGGTCGAACCACCGGCTGATGCCCTCCAGATTGACGGCCTGGCCGGGCCGGTAGACGGGCCGGTCGGTGTAGAGGAAGGCGCGCAGGGACCGGCCCGCGATGCTCGCCGAGGCGGCCGGGTCTGCCTGGTCGCCGCCTTCGGCGTCTGCATCGTCCGACGCCCCGTTCCTGCCAGGCGTGTTCAGGCCGAAAGACAGCGCGACCGTCGAGCCGCCCGCCTGCGCCACCAGAATGCCTTCGCTCTCCGCCGATGCGCCCGCCGCCGAGAGCCGGGCCAGGCCGTCCGCGCCGGTCGTCGCTTCGCCCATAAGGCGGCTCGTGCCGGCCTCGGCGAACAGCCTCAGACGCGCGTGGGGGACGGGGCGGCCCGTCGCCAGATCGGTGACGAACGCCAACGTCCGCGTCCCGAAGGTCTTGCGGATCAGGGCCAGGTTCGTCACGCGCACCCAGCCGGTCGCCGTGACCGTCTTGGCGTCCTCGTCCGCCGTCGCCGTCACCCGGTACAGGCCGGGCGAGAGCGGCCCGAGCGGGACGCGCTCGTAGAACGATCCCTCCTTGTCTGCGTCGCCGACGGTGTAGGTCCAGTGCCGCAGGGGGGTGAACTCGCCGCGCCAGAGCGGCCCCGGGCCCTCGGCGTTGTCGTGGACGGAGCGGGCCAGCAGGGAGGGCTTGTGGCCCAGCGCGCCGCCGACGTCCAGCCTGTCCAAGCGCAGGTGCAGGACGCGCGTCAGCAGAGCGCCTTGCAGGGGCAGCAGGGGAGTCTCGGCGGGCGTCCAGTCCAGCGTCGTCGCGGTGAAGTTCAGCGTGGACTCCTGCCGCTTCAACGGGATCGTGATCTGCGCGGCCTGCTCCTCCAGCACGACCACCGTGTGGGTGTCGTCGGACGAGTGCAGGCTGGTGGAGGCGCTGACCGCGTACTCGCCGACCCGGACGTGGGCCAGCTCAAACCGCCCCTGGGCGTCCGTGTGGGTGCGCCACTCCGTCCGGGGCGCAGCGGAGCCGCCGGACGGGCCGACCTCGGCGTCATCTTTGCTGTCCTGCGTCCAGCCGAGCGGCGGCTCCGCCACGGCCTGCATGGAGGTTTCCACGTCCTGGACGGCGTCTTCGCCGCTCTTGGTATCATCTTTCAGCGACAGGGACACGTCGGCATCGGCCAGCGGCAGGCCCGAAACAGAGTCCACGCAGACGCCCCGGACCGTTCCGGTCGGCGGCTGGGACCAGGCCAGGGCCGCGCAGATCAAGGCGGTCAGGGCGATCAGGAGGGTGAGCAGCAGGCGTCGCCGCCGGTCGTCAGGCACGAGGGCGGGACGTGACATCCGCGTCCTCCTTCCGCGCCGGGCTGCCCGTCACCGTCAGGCGCAGGATCAGCGCCGACGCCCCCAGCAGGATGAGGGCGACGCGCACGGCGCGTGTCGGCTCCGCGACGTGCCCGATGAGCGGCAGGAACTGGAACAACATCAGGCCGAGCAGAACGCCGCTGACGATGACCGCCTCCTGACGCAGCCGCGCCAGCCCGCCCGCCCCCGAAAGCAGCAGCCCGACTGCCACGCCCAGCAAAACGCCCGCCACCGAGCGCGGCTGCCAGATGTAATCCAGCAGCAGGGCGGGCAGTGTCAGGACGACGACCCATTGGAGCAGGACCGGCCAGCGCGCGCCGCGCGGGCCGTCCCCATTGGCCGCCCACTCCGACGCAAGCAGCGGCAGCAGCGCGCCCAGGCTGACCGCGAACAGGTCCCAGATGTCGCCCGGCCCGCTGGCGTGGACCGCCGCGCCGTTCTGCAAGGTCGCCAGCCGGTAGACCAGTAGGACGGCGGCGAAACCCATGCCGACGCGCCCGGCCCGCCCGCCGTCCTCGGAAAGTAGGGCAGGCCCGGACACCAGCCAGCCGCCCAGAATGAGCAGGGCCAGACCGTAGCCGGACCACAGGGCGAAGGCCAGGGCGCTGCCCGATGCCAGCAGGACCAGCCCCGCCGAGGAGGATTGTCGGTCGTCCCCCGCGCCGCGCCCCGTCCGGACCAGCAGGCCGAACACGACGGCCCCCAGCGTCAACAACTCCAAGGGCCGCCAGGAGGGCGCGACCCGCGACAGCGGCAGCAGGACCAGGAGGATGGCCGCCGCCAGGGGGCCGAGGGCCGAGGGCCGCCGCGTCCGCCCGGCGAATGCCGAGGCCAGCGCGCCCGCCGCGCCCAGCAGCAGGGGGACGTCCGCCCAGAATTCCTGGTTCCGCGCCGAGGCCCGCCCGAACCCGATCAGGACCGCCCCCGCCAGGCACACCAAATAAAGCAGCCCGACCACCGCGCCGCCCCCGCCGCCTTCCGCGTCGGGGTCCAGCAGGGCCGGGGCGACTCCGAGGCACAGCACGGCCAGGGCCGCCCCGATCATCAGCGCGGTCAGCCCGGTCACCTCCCCGTGCGTCAGCCACAGCCGCCCCGCCGCGACGACGGCCGTCCCCAGCCCGAACATGGGAGCAGCGGAAGCCGCCCCGGACCGACGCCGTGCCAGGGCGCAGAGCGCCCAGCCGCCCGATGCGCCCAGGGCGATGCCGCGCGCCGCCATGAAGTCCGCGCCCGACGCGCCCAGCCGGACCATCGCCAGGCCGAGCAGCAATGTCGCCGCCAGCCAGACGGCGTAAAACGAACGTGGAAGGGTTGGGGGCGCGAGTCGGCGCGCGGCGCGGCCGGCCCCCGCGCCGAGGGCCAGGGTCGCCATGCCGATCACCAGGGCCAGCCAGGGCAGCAGCCAGAAATGAGTCGCCATGAGTCTCCTCAAGCCGCCGCGCGGCACCCGTGCGGGCGGGGTGGCTTGGAGGATGGATTAGACGCGGGGAGGGCTTTTTCCTGCTACGGGTCCGCCTGCCCCACCAGGGCGGCGCGATACCCCGCACCGACATCCAGGTCGTGGCAGGTCCACCGCGCATCCGCCGTCGGCGTCGCCGCCGAGGAGAGTCCCACGCCCAAAGCTTTCAAGAAAGCCTCGTGCCGGACCCAGGCCCGCGTGAAGGCGGCGGGCCGGTCGGCGGGCGGCAGCGAGGACAGCCGCGCCGCCTCCCCGGCGGGCAGATACCGTCCGGCCAGCGACACGGCGGCGAGGTCGGGGCAGACGCGCTCGATGTCTATGCCGACCGTGCGGTCCCAGGCCAGCGCGAACAGGGCCACGCCACCGCAGTGAGACAGGTTGAAGCCCAGGGCCGCGCCGTCCCCTTCCAGGAAAGGCTTGCCATGCTCGGTATAGTGGAAACGGAGCGAGGCAGGCGGGCAGCCCAGGGCCTCGCCGAGCAGCCCGCGCAGCAGGCCGCGGGCGGCTTCGAACCGGTCCGCGTCGAGCGGGCGGTGGAAGCGGGCCGCCCGTGCGCGCTCGTCCGAGGAGAGGGAGAGTGCCAGTGCGTCCCGCTCCCCCGGCGGCAGGTCCAGATCCGCGCGCCAAACCCCGATGCCCGGCGTCAAGACCTCAACCGGCGTCAAGCGCATCAAGGCAGGCCCCCAGCCGGTCTCCCAGCGCGCCGACGTCTCCCAGCAGGCAGGTGACGTGCGTCCCCGGCACGTCGCACACGGTCAGGGCCGGCGCGACCTCGCGCCACAGGGCGAACGGGTCGCCGGGGAACGTCTCGGGGTCGTCGGCGGCGCGCAGCAGGTGGACCGGGCCGGCATAGGGGCGCGCGACATAGGCCGCCGCCGCCCGGTCGCAGTCCTCGATCAGACCCGCCCCGCCGCGCCCCTTCGCCCGCCGGCCCCAGCTCTGCACCAAAGCCCAGGCCGGCAGCAAGGCCTGCTGCCAGGCGAGGAAGCGCTGCGCGCTGCCCGCCAGGCGGCGCAGGGCCAGCCGGAGCCGGGGGTTGATGGCGTGGACCTCGATCAGCGCCAAAAACTCGACCGTCTCGCCCGAGGCGGTCAGCATCCGCGCCATCTCGTAGCCGATCAGGCCGGACCCGCAGAAGCCGCCGAGCCGGTAGGGGCCGTGCGGCTGGGCCGCGCGCACGACCGCGACATATTCGGCGGCCAGGCTCTCGATCGTCAGCGGCCCGCGCCCCCGCTCGGTGGGGGCGTGGAGGAGGAGCATCGGCTGGTCCGCGTGCAGGCGGCGGGCCAGGTGGTGCGCGTAAAACCCTCCCAGCGGGTAGTAGCCGTGCAGATAGAAGAAGGGCCGACGTGAGCCGCCCGCGAGCGGCGTCGGCGGCGGCATCGGGGCGGGTGCCTCGTCCCGGCGCAGGAGGGCAGCCAGGGCCTCCACCGTCCCGCCCTCGTACAGCGCGGACACCGGCACGGAACGGCCGCAGGTCTGCGCGATCCGGTCCAGCAGCCGGGCTGCCAGCAGGGAATGCCCGCCCAGTTCCAGGAAATCGTCCCGGATGCCGACGGGCCGGATGTCCAGCAGGTCCTCCCAGACCTGCGCGAGCTGCTGCTCCAGGGGGTTCCGGGGCGCGATAAAGTCCGGGCCGCGCTCCCGCAACTCCCCGGCGGGCGGCGGCAGGGCCGCCCGGTCCCGCTTGCCGCTGGGCGTCAGCGGCAGCGCGCGCAGGGGGGCGACGACGGCGGGGACCATGTGCGCGGGCAGAGTCCGCGCCAGGAAGTCGCGCAGGGCTGTCCCGGTCGGCGAGGTCCCGGCCCGCAGGACGACATAGGCCGCCAGCCGTTTCTCACCCGGCCGGTCTTCGCGCAGGGCGGCGACGGCGTCCAGGATGTCCGGATGGCCCAGGAGGGCCGCCTCGATCTCGCCCAGCTCGATCCGGTATCCACGCATCTTCACCTGCGTGTCCGCACGGCCGAGATAGTAAAGCTCCCCCCCGGCCCCTTGCCGGGCCAGGTCGCCCGTCCGGTACAGCCGCGCGCCCGGCGTCCGGTCGAAGGGGTGGGGTAGGAAGCGCTCGGCGGTCAGCACGGGCCGGCGCAGGTAGCCGCGCGCCAGCCCGGCCCCGGCGATGTAAATCTCGCCCGTCTCGCCCCCGGAAACCGGGCGCATGTTTTCGTCCAGCAGGAACAGCTCGGTGCCGGCTATCGGACAGCCGATGGGGATGGAATCGGGCAGCGGGTCGCCGTCCAAGCCGCGCGGAACCGTCCAGCAGGCCGCGTCAATGGTCGCCTCGGTCGGCCCGTAGACGTTGTGGAGGTCGGCCACGAGCTTCGCGTGGACGAGGCGCGGCAGGTCCGGCGGCATCGCCTCGCCGCCGCAGAACAGGTGCCGCAGGTCCCGGCACCGCACGATGTCCGGGTGCGCCAGCAGGACCCGGAGCTGGGCCGGGCCGAAGCCGGCCACGGTGATCCGCCGCTCGGCCAGCGTCCGGACGACATAACCGGCGTCCACCGTCCCGCCGGGGCGCATCAGGACCAAAGTCGCCCCCACCGTCAGCGGCCAGAAGATGGCCCAGACGGACGGGTCGAAGCTGAACGAGTACGACTGGAGCATCCGGTCGCCCGCTGTCAGCGGGAAGCACCCCTGACGCCAGTGCAGGTTGTTACAGGCCCCCCGGTGCGCCAGCAGGACGCCCTTCGGCTGCCCGGTCGAGCCGGAGGTGTAGATGACATAGGCCAGGTCGTCCGGCCCGGACCCGCCCGCCAGGTCTCCGCCCTGCTCGCCGTCCTCCAGGCCCGCGCCCAGGGGAATGACGCGCGCTCCGGCGGGGAGGAGGCCCCGCAGGCGCGGCTGCGCCAGGGTCAGGGTGGGCCGGGCGTCTTCCAGCAGGAAGGCCAGCCGCTCGGGCGGGTAGGCGGGGTCGAGCGGCAGGTACGCCCCGCCGGCCTTCAGGACGGCCAGCAGCGCGACGATCGTCTCCGGCCCGCCGTCCGCGCAGACGCCTACGACGGCGTCCGGGCCGGCCCCGTTTACCCGCAGGAGGCGGGCCAGCCGGTTCGCGCGCCGGTTCAGGTCCCCGTAGGTCAGGCGGCCGCCGTCAAAGACGACCGCGGGGGCGTCCGGCGTGCGTGCGGCCTGCGCCTCCACCATCCGGTGCAGGCATTCTTCCGTGCGGGCCGGATCGGCGCGGCGCGCGGCCAGGGCGGCTCGCGCGGCCAGGGCAGCTCGCGCGGTCACAGTGCGCTCCCCAGGAAGCTCGCGACGTCCTCGGACGTGATCTCCGGCTCGCCGGGCGCGACGTGGTCCAGCTTGCCCTGACGCATCCACCCTTCGAGCTGTTCCACCAGGCTGAACAGGTGGTCGAACGAGTCCACGACGAACAGCAGCGGCTGGTAGAAGTTCGGCAGGAATCCCTGGTTGACCACCCATTCGAGCTGGAGCGAATACCTCTGGACCTGTCTCGGGTCGGCGGCGCGGTCTATCTCGCTCCGGGAGCTGAGGAGTGCGCTGCCGTAGACCTTCACCCCGTCCCCCCCGCCCGGCGCGCGCATCAGGCCCGTCTCGATCGTGAACCAGAAGAAGCGCGCCATCGCCCGGATCATGCTCGTCAGTCGCCGTATCTTCTCCTCCTCGTCGGCCACCCCCGAGACCAGCTCGACCGCCGTGTGCGCGCACCGGCCGAACTGCACCAGCACGTCGGCGAAGGCCGGGTCGGTGTGCATCGGGACGTGACCGGTGATGTCGTGGAAGATGTCCGGCCAGGGGGAGAATGACTGCGCCGCATCCCGCATCGTCACCGTCGTCGGGAACTCGCGGCGGCGCAGGCAGTCGAAAAAGAGGAAGGCGGGCAAGTAGCCGCTGACGCCGATCGCCCGGAAGCCGGTCAGGGGCGCGAGGAAGCGGTTGACGTCCTCCAGGCGCGGCACCCGGTCCGGGTCGAGCCGCAGCGAGGCCAGCCCGCGCAGGAACGGCGCGTTCGCGTGCCGTACCCAGCGCGACTCCATCCCCGCATACAGCCGCCGCCAGGCGGCGTGATTCTCTTCGGAGTACAACTCGTAAGGCTGATGGATGAACCGCCGCCCCGCCAACTGGGCACCCTCGATGAAGGCCGATTTGCCCGTCGTCAGCCCGGTTCCCTCGGACTGTGAGAGTGACTTTTCGCTGTTCGAGAGTGACTTTTCAATGATCGCCAAGTGTCCATCCCCTGCGCCCCTATCTTGAAGACGGGACGCCCTGATGAACGTAAAGTGCAGATTCAGTGCCAACAATAAGGAAAATGGGGGGCGAGCGAGGAAACAGGTATATCACACAGGGTCGGTGTCAGGGGGAAAGTGTCAAGATTCACAACGGCGCGGTGAGGCAGGCGACCATCAGGAACGCGGCCCGTCAGGAGTCAGGAACGCAGCCCGTAGCCGACCCCGCGCCGCGTCTCGAGCAGGTCGCCGGCCTGCACCGGTATCTTGGCGCGCAGCCGACGGATGTGGATGTCCACAGTCCTCTCGCCGCCCTCGAAGTCCACGCCCCAAACCATGTCCAGCAGGCGGTCGCGGGCGAAGAACTTGCCCCGGTGCAGCGTCAGGAAGCGCAGCAGATCGTACTCGCGCGGCGTCAGCGGGAGGATGAAGCCGGACGCGGAGCGCGCGCAGCCCGCGGCCAGGTCGAGGACCACGTCGGCGACGGTCAGCGTGTCGCCGGACTGGATGTGGCGCTTGCGGAAGCCCAGCAGGGACAGGCGGGCCAGCACCTCGGCGGGCGCATAGGGGGGAAGCAGGAAGTCGTCGGTATAGGCGGGCCAGTCCGGCTGTTCCAGGTGCCTGGACGTCAGCAGGGCCAGCCGGGCGGGCGCGGGCAGCTCCTCCCCCCAGGCGTGCAGGAGCAGCCGCCCGGCGTGGCGCAGGGGCAGGCAGTCGGGGGCGGTGGAGAGGTCCGCCAGCAGGACGTCCGGGGGCCGGCCCTCGAAGGCGCGGCAGAGCGCGTCCATCGCCGCCGCCCCGTCGTCCAGGGCTGTCCGCTGCACGGCATAGCCGGCCAGCTTGAGGGCGCCGACGAGGGCGGCGGCGGGTCCGCCTTTTTCATTGGGGGCCAGGACGAGGACGTTCAGCATGGCGGCACGGATCGTTTAAAGCACGGGTCGTTCGTGCGGGGATCAGCCGCGCCGCTGCGGGTGAGAGGTTTCTTGAGAGGTGTCTAAAGGAGTCCGCGTCAATGGGGTGATTCTATTGTGGCACGGGAAGGGGGCCGGTGTCAAGGGTTGCGGGGGCCGGCACTTCCAGTGCCGGCCCCCGCGCCGGAGAGAATCACACCGTCAGCCACATCTCCCCGCCCTCGGACAGACGGACCGGGTAGGTCTGGATGTCGCAGTCGCCCATCAGCCCGACCCCCGTCGTCAGGTCGAACTTGCGCGAGTGGAACGGGCACATGAGGATCGTGCCCCCGACCAGGCCGTCGGCCAGCGGGCCGTTCCGGTGCGGGCACTCCGCCTGGGTGGCGTAGACCGCCCCGGCGCGGGTGTGGAACACGGCGACTTCCAGGCCGCGCACCGGGAAGACGCGCCCCTCGCCCATAGGGATCTGGTCCACAGGACCGAGGGAGACTTCGGTTCTTTCCAATTCAGCCCTTTCCAATTCAGCCCTTTCGATTGTCATCATGCGTTCACCACCGGGAGGGTCGAGACGAACTGGTTGGCCGTGGCCGGGGTGTAGGCTTCCAGCCAGGGGTCAACGTAGGCGTCCACGGTCGCCTGCATCGTCGCGTCCAGCCGGGCGGCGATCCCCTCGCCGTCCTCCACGACGACGGCCTTGATCTTCTCCAGCCCGACCCGCTCCACGAAGCCGTAGGTCCGCTCCAAATACTTGGCGTTCTCGATGTAGTACTGCATGAACCGGCCCATGATCAGGAGCACCTCCTCGTGGGAGCCGACGCTGCACAGCACGTCCCCCTTGCGGATGTGCGCGCCCGCCGCGCCGCCGATGAAGATCTCCCAGCGCCCGCCCTCGACGGCCACCGCGCCCAGGTCCTTGACCATCGCCTCAGAGCAGTTGCGCGGGCAGCCCGCCGTCGCCAGCTTCATCTTGCCGGGGCTTTCGACCCCCTGGAAGCGGCGCTCGATCTTGATGCCCAGGCCCGTGCTGTCCCCGACCCCGTAGCGGCAGAACTCGGTCCCGACGCAGGTCTTGCAGGTGCGGAAGGACTTCGCGTAGGCGTGGCCCGAGGGCATGTCCAGGTCCTTCCAGACGTTCGGCAGGTTTTCCTTGGTGATCCCCAGGAGGTCAATGCGCTGGCCGCCGGTGATCTTGACCATCGGCACGTCGTACTTGTCGGCGACGTCCGCGATGCGCCGCAGCTCGGCCGCCGACGTGACCCCGCCGTAGATGCGCGGGATGACCGAGAACGTCTTGTCCTTCTGGATGTTGGCGTGGACGCGGTCGTTGATGTAGCGGGCGTCCCGCTCGTCCTCGTACTCCGCGCCCCAGAGCGACTTCAGCAGCGAGGCCAGGCCCATCTTGCTGGTGACCTCTTCCTGGCCCCCCGCAAGCGCCTCGAAAACGGACGAGACGGACTTTAGCTGCCGGTCCATGATTGCCTGCACCAAGGCGGGCTTCGGCAGCGGCACGCCCGGCACATAGTAGTGGATGCTCGGGTCCTCCTCCACCTGGCCCTCGGCGGCCCACTCGACCACCTCCTGCACCAGCTTCTTGCACGACCCGCAGCCCGCGCCCGCCCGCGTCGCCTCCATCACCATCTTCAGGGACCGCTTGCCGCCCTCGACGCACTTCCTGATCTGGCCCTTCGAGACGCCGTTGCAGTTGCAGATCTGGGCGCTGTCCGGCATCTCCAGCATCGTCGTCTCGGTGGACGGTGCCCCGATGTCGAACAGCAGCGACAGCCGCTCCTCGGGCAGCGGCGTCCCCCGGTCAAAGGCCTGCATCAGATAGGCGACTTTGTTCAGGTCGCCCAGCATCATCGCCCCGATCAGCATGCCGTCCCGGATGATCAGCTTCTTGTAGGTCCCGCGCTTCGGCTCGGAGAACATGACCACTTCGTCCCGGTCGTCCATCGGCTCGGTCACGCCCATCGAGGCAAGCTCGACGCCCATGACCTTCAGCTTGGTGGCGATCTTGGACCCGTGGTAGGCGGCATCCAGGTTGCGCCCCGTGATGTGGTCGGCCAGCACCTGCCCCATCTCCCACAGCGGCGCGACCAGGCCGTAGACCCGCCCCCGGTGCTGGGCGCACTCGCCGACGACGTAGATGTCCGGGTCGTCCACCGACCGCATCTGGTTGTCGGTGACGATGGCGCGCTCGACGGTCAGGCCGCAGGCGTGCCCGATCTCGGCGTTCGGCTTGATGCCGGTCGAGATGACCACCATGTCGCAGTCCAGTGTCGTGCCGTCCTTGAACTCAAGGCCCGTCACGCTGTCCTCGCCCAGCACGCGGGCGGTGTTCTTCATGGTGTGGACGTGGACGCCCATCTTCTCCATGATGCCGCCCAGAATCTTGCCCGCCGCCGGGTCGAGCTGCTGGTTCATCAGGTGCCCGCTGATGTGGATGACATGCACCTCGACGCCGTAGTTGATCAGCCCGCGCGCCGCCTCCAGGCCCAGCAGTCCGCCGCCGATGACGGCCGCCTTGCGGCACTTGTTGGCGTAGCCGGCGATCTTGTGGCAGTCGTCCAGGGTGCGGAACACGAAGACGCCGTGCTTGTCCGCCCCGTCGGGCGTTTGCAGGCCATCCATCGGCGGGACGAAGGGCCGGCTGCCCGTGGCGATCATCAGCTTGTCGTAGGGCGTGACCTGGCCGTCGTCGCTGTGGACCTCTTTGCGCGCCCGGTCGATGTGCGTCACGCGGGCCGGGGCGTGGAGCTTCACGTCGTTCTCGGCGTACCACTCCATCGGGTTGAGGAAAATGTCGGAAGGGTCCTGCGACCCGTTGAGGACGTTGGACAGGAGGATGCGGTTGTAATTGCCATACGGCTCGTCGCCGAACATGGTGATCTCGAACTGCTCGCCGCCGCCGCGCGCCAGTATCTCTTCGACCGTGCGCGCGCCGGCCATGCCGTTGCCGATCACGACCAACTTCTGCTTATCTGGAGTCTGAGTTAAAGTCTGAATATCTGCCATTTTGCTGCCTTTCGGAGACACGAGGTTTCCCGAGAGAACGGGTAGCATCAGGAAAAGGCAGCACTGCCGGGGAAGAGCGTCGGTGCAGAGGGGAGCGTGGAGGCCACAGCATCGTGGTCAACTCTGCAAACAGTATGAATCACAAATGTTTCCGCCGTGTTTCGGAGACACTGCCCCCCGACCCCTCTCCCGCAAGCGGGAGAGGGGAGTCAGAGAGGACAAAGGCTAAGAGTGAAGGCGCAGAGGAAATGATCCGTCTCTTTCGCCCCCCTCTCCCGCTTGCGGGGGAGGGGCCGGGGGTGGGGGTTCTTCAAACCCTACACCTCCAGCAGCCCGACGTCCAGTACCAGGGTCCCGGACACCCCCTCGGGGGCGGCCACGGTGGCTTCCAGCTTGGTCCCGGACATCAGATCCTCGACCACGGCCAGGGCGACATGAACGTCGCCGCGCGCCCCGATGGGGAAGAGCCGCATGGGCCGGCCGTCACGCATCAGGGTGACGTAGATGAGTTCGGCGGACGAGTTGCCCGCCCGGAAATAGACGAACTGGGTCCGCTTGCCGACCGGGACGGTATAGGTCAGCTCGGCCGAGAGCGGGACGGGGTTATGCAGGCCGCGCCCCTCGAACGGGAAGACGCCTTGCAGCAGTTGGGGTTTCGAGTACATAAGTATTTGTTTCTCCTTAGATTTGAGGCTCGTATCAGGGAAGTCTGTCAGCTCGGGGAAGTCTGTCAGCCGCCCGGCCCCGTGCTGGGGCCGGGCGGCTGAGGGGTGCTACGCCGGGTTCATCTCCACGCCGCCCGCGCCGACCAGGACGCGCTCCGGCTCGGCATGGGCCTTCGCCACGCCGCCCGCGCCGAGCCAGGTCCGCTCCCAGACCGGGGTGACGGCCCGCAGCGTGATCAGGGCGATCACCGCGATGCCCGCGAAGGCGAAGAAGCCCGCGCCGTAGGTGTGGAAGATGTCGTGCAGCGACCCCATCTCCTGCGCCAGATAATAGCCGCCGACGCCGCCCGCCGCGCCGACCAGCCCGGTCATCACGCCGATCTGCTTGCGGAACCGCTGCGGGATGAGCTGGAAGACCGAGCCGTTGCCCATGCCCATCGCGCCCATCAGGATGAACAGCAGCGGGAAGGTGATGGCCTTGCTCGTGATCGTGAAGCCGATCACGGCGGCGGTCAGGATCGCCGTGGCGTACAGCACGGACAGCATCCGGATGCCGCCGATCCGGTCGGCCAGCAGGCCGCCGACGGGCCGCAGGAACGAGCCGGAGATGATGAACGGCCAGGTGAACAGGCCGACCGCGACCTTCGGGTAGTCGTACTGGTCCACGAAGAACGTGTTGATGAACGACGACATGCCGACGAAGCCGCCGAAGGTCACGAAGTACAGCAGGCAGAAGGTCCAGGCGTCGCCGGTCTTGAGGATGCTGGTATAGTCCGAGAGCTTGACGGCGGGCGCGTGGCCCGGCGCGTCCTTCGCCATCAGGCTGAAGACCGCCAGCGTGAGGACGATCGGGATCATCAGCAGGCCGAAGACGCCGTGCCACCCGACGACCGGGACCAGGAGCGGCGCGAAGATGGTCGCAAGGATCGTCCCCGAGTTGCCCGCCCCGGCGATTCCCATCGCTAGGCCCTGCAAATGAGGCGGATACCAGCGCGAGGCCAGCGGCAGCGAGATCGCGAACGAGGCCCCCGCCAGGCCCAGGAAGAAGGCGATGAAGACCAGCGAGTTGTAGTCGGTGCCGAACTTCCAGCCGACGATCAGCGGCAGCAGCGTCACGGCCAGCGAAACCATGCCGACCCGCTTGGAGGCGAACCGGTCCACCAGGACGCCGAGGAAGATGCGCCAGAAGCCCGCCGCCAGCAGGGGCAGGCCGACCAGGAACAGCTTGACCCCGGCGGGGTAGCCGTTGGCGAGCGGCTGGAACGCCTTGCCGTCCTTCGCCAGCGCGGCCATCGGCTTGAGCGGGATGACGTTGTCATACGGGACGCCGTGCGCGGTCGGGGCCGCCGCCACCTGGATCAGCTTGGACTTGGCGTTGATCGCCGCCAGGCCCGCCGCGATTGTTTCGGGGCTGGTGCTGTCCAGGATGTACTTCTCGGCGGGCTTGACGCTGTTCCGGGTGGCGTCTTTAGGCACGCCCGGCTTGAGGAGCAGGTGGTTGACCGTCTTGGCCTCCGACTTGGTCGCGTCGGGGCCTTTCATGATCAGGGTGTAGGGCGTCTCCTTGGTGATCATCGCCGAGGGCGTGATCCGCAGGTTCGCGCCCGTCAGGGCCGGGTCGGTGGCGATGAACGGCATCAAAGCACCCAGGATGACCCAGACCATGAACGAGATGTCGAAGTGCAGGAACGCGCTGAACAGTGAGGGCGCGTGACCGCTGGTTTTCAGGTCACTGATTTTCATGATGTCTCCTCGTAAGATCGGTACAGATTGCTAACATAAAGGGGAGACGCGACGCTGCGTTGAGAAACTCTAAAGGCCCTACGGCTTAAAGGCTCGGTGCCTTCTCCACCCGCACCGCGCAGACCTTGAACTCCGGCATCTTCGAGGACGGGTCCAACGCGGGGTTGGTCAGCCGGTTCGCGCAGGCGTCCCCGCCCCAGTGGAACGGGACGAACACCGTGTCCTGACGGATGTTCGGCGTCAGCCGCGCCGCGACGTGGATCGAGCCGCGCCGCGTGGTCAGGGCCACCCGGTCGCCGTCCTCGATGCCGAACCGGCGGGCCAAGGCGGGGTGCATCTCGACGAACGCCTCCGGCGAGATGCGCCCCAACGCCTCGACGCGCCGGGTCTGCGTCCCGCTCTGGTACTGCGCCATGACGCGGCCCGTCGTCAGGTACAGCGGGTACTCGTCGTCCGGCTCCTCCGCCGCCCCCCGGTGGTGGACCGGGTGGAACTTCGCCCGCCCGTCGGGGTGCCCGAACGCCTCCTGGAACATCCGGGGAGTGCCCGGATGGTCCTCAGAAGGGCACGGCCAGAAGACGCCCTTCTCAGCGTCGATGCGGTCGTAGGTGATGCCCGAGTAGTCGGCGATGCCGCCCGCGCTGGCCCGGCGCAGCTCCTCGAAGATCTCCGCCTGGTCGTCGGTCGGGAAGTACTGGCCCGCCCCCAGCCGCGCCGCCAGGGCCGTGACGATCTGCGCGTCGGTCCAGACGCCCTCGGGGCGCATCTTGGCCTGCTGCCGGTGGATGACCCGCCCTTCAAGGTTCGTCATCGTGCCGCCCTCTTCAGCCCACTGCGCGATGGGCAGCACCACGTCGGCCAGCAGCGCCGTCTCGGAGACGAAGATGTCCGAGACGCACAGGAAGTCCAGCGCGCGCAGCCGCTGCTCGACGTGCAAAGCGCGGGGTGCGGAGACGGCGAGGTTGCAGGCCATGACCAGCATGGCGCGGACGCCCCCCTCCTGCCCCATGCTGTCCAGCAGCTCGTAGGCCGAGCGGCCCGGCCCCGGCAGGCTGTCCGGGTCCACGCCCCAGACCCCGGCCACATGGGCGCGGTGTTCGGGGTTGTCTATCTTGCGGTAGCCCGGCAACTGGTCCGCCTTCTGGCCGTGTTCGCGCCCGCCCTGCCCGTTCCCCTGGCCGGTGATGCAGCCGTAGCCGCAGTGCGGCCGGCCCGCCTTGCCCAACGCCAGCGCGAGGTTGATGAACGCCAAGGCGTTATCAACGCCCTTCGACTGCTGCCCCGCGCCCCGCGCCGTCAGCACCATGCCCGTGCCCGCCTCGCCCAAAAGGTGGGCCGCCTTGACGAGCTGGGCGGTCGGGACGCCGGTGATGCGCTCCACCCGGTCCGGCCAGAACGAGGCGATGATGCGCCGGACGCTTTCCCAGCCGGTCGTCCGGGATGAGATGAAGTCGTGGTCCAGCAGCCCGTCGGCGGCGGCGATGTGCAAAAGCCCGTTCGCCAGGGCCGTGTCCGTGCCGGGCGTGAGCTGGAGGTGCAGCGTCGCCTGCTCCGCCGTGGCCGTCCGGCGCGGGTCGGCGACGATCAGCGCGCCGCCGTTCTCGCGCTGACGCTCGAAGTACTGCATGACCGGCGGCATGGTCTCGGCGGGGTTCGCGCCGATCAGCAGGACGGCCTCCGCGCCGGGGATGTCCTCCAGAGGGAATGGCAGGCCCCGGTCTATCCCGAAGGCCCGGATGCCCGCGACGGCTTCGGAGGCCATGCAGAACCGGCCGTTGTAATCTATGTGCGGCGTCCGCAGCGCGACGCGGGCGAACTTGCCCAGCCAGTACGCCTTCTCGTTGGTCAGCCCGCCCCCGCCGAAGATGCCGACCGAGTCGCGGCCGTAGACCGCCTGGGCGGCTTTGACCCCTGCCGCCACCCGGTCCAGCGCCTCGTCCCATGTCGCGGGCCGCAGGGGTCCCCCCTTGGAGGCCCGGGCGAGCGGCGTCCGCAGCCGGTCCGGGTGCCCGAGCAGGTCCGTGGCCGTCCAGCCCTTCTGGCACAGGCCCCCCTTGTTGGTCGGGAAGTCCTTGCGCGGCTGCACTTGCAGGAGGCCCTGGGCGTCCGGCACCAGGTTCATGCCGCACTGCAAGGCGCAGTACGGGCAGTGCGTGGCGGTGGCAGCACTAGCGGCGGCACTAGTGGCGGCATCGGTTGTCGTGGGAGCGCTCATGCGGACTCGTGTTCCTCCAGGATTCCGACATCCACGACGACCGCCCCGGTCAGCCCGCGCGGCGCGGCATAGCCGACCTCGATGCGCGAGCCGGCGGCGTGCGTCTCGATGATGGAAAGCGGCACATGGAAGTCGGCCTTGGGGCCGACGGGGAAGTAACGGATCGGCTTGCCGTTGACCGACAGCGCGAGATAAAGCAGGTCGTCGGACAAGTTGCCGGCCCGGAAGTAGATCACCTCGGCGGTCGTGCCGGGCGGGACATGGTAACACAGGGCGTCATTCAGCGGGCCGAGGTCGAAAAACCCCCGCCCGGCAAAAGGGAAGACCCCCTGCAAGAAGCGCGGCGTAGCCTGGCCCATCCGCGTCAGCCGCTGCTGGCGCGTCTCGGTCGTCGTGGTCTGTGTGTCGGCATCAAGGAAAGGGTTGGAATCGCTTATCACCGGGAATCGCTTTCTTTTCAAGAAGTTCAGAAAAGGCGGCGTCGCCGGGAGGAGCCACAGGGCGGTGTGGCGAACCAACGGAAGGGACATGAGGGGGAGAAGCCGGCGCGTCGGTGCGTTCGGCTTGACAAGTCCTATTATACACTCCCAATGTTTCGGCAGTGTTTCGGCTGAGTTTTGGGGATAAAAATCTTGCAGATGACGGCGGCGATCCTGGCCGGCGGCGAAAGCCGTCGCATGGGGGCGGACAAGGCCGCGCTCACCTTCGGCGGGGTCCCGCTGCTGGAGCTGGCCGCCCGCGCCGCCCTCGCGGCGGGCCTGCCGGTCCTCGTCGCGGGCCGGGACCACCCCCCCGGCTGGCCGCTCCCCGCCGTGGAGTTCGCCCCGGACGCCGCGCCGGGCCTCGGCCCGCTGGGCGGCCTGGAGACGGCCCTGCGCCGCGCCGGGACGCCCGTCCTCGCCCTGGCCTGCGACATGCCGCTGCTGACCCCCGAGACCCTGCTCTGGCTCCGGGACTCGGCGGCGACCGGGGCGGGCCGGCACGGTCTGGCCGTCACCCGCGTGGGGCTTTGGGAGCCGCTGTTCTCCGTCTACGACCCCGCCTGCCTGCCGCTGATCGGGTCACGTCTGGCCGAAGGTCGCCGGTCCCTGCACGGGCTGATCGAGGCGGGAGACTTCGCCGCCGTGGAGGCTCCGGACTGGGTCGCGGCCCAGCTCCTCAACGTCAATACGCCGGAGGATTTGGCGCAGCTCGCGACGGGCAGTGAGGAAAGAAAGACGAGTGATTAGAATCACTCGCTGATTGGGACCTGTCCAGGGGACAGAAGAGGGAAGGCCATATCGCTCTGCTCCCTTGTCCTCTGGACAAATCCTGCCGTAGCGAGTGATTTCAATCACTCGTCTTGTCTCGCCCCGTCTTCCTCCTCTTATTTCCCCCTCATCCCCAGGCAAGGCCGCTCCACCAGATGCCAGCTCACCGCCGCACACGCCAGCGTCGGCGGGAAGGCCGCCGCGAACAGCAGGGCGGGAGTCAGGTGCGCCCCGGCAGACTGGATCAAGAGCTGCTGGATGGGGAAGGCGTACAGGTACATCCCGTAGGAAAAATCGCCCCACCGGGCCAAGCCCTGGAGCCGGACGCGCGGCTGGAACGCGAACGAAAATAGGGCGTAGGAGCCGAAGAGCGGCAGGGCGGCGCTGAACCACTCGTCCCGCCGTGCCGCCGCCAGCAGGACCAGGACGGACAAGCCGAGCAACACGGGCGAGGAGGGGACGCGGTCCCGGTACAGGCAGAACGCCGCGCCCGAAAGGTAGCAGGCCGAGAGCCGGAGCCACGCGGACGGGCTGCCGACCCAGGGAAGCTCGGCGGCCGGGACGGGCATAAGAGAAGTCACCTGCGACACGGCGAGCAGGCAGTACAGCAGCACGAACAGCGCCCCGACCCACACCTCCCGCCCGCGCCGCAGCAGGCCGGCCGCGCCGAGGGCCGCCGTCAGCAGGTACATCTCGAACTCATAGCGCAGCGTCCAGAACGAGCCGTCCATCACTTTCGGGTAGGGCAGGCGCGTGAAGACGTGGGCCACGTCCGGCCCCACCACGTCGGCGGGCAGCAGGAACAGGTACAGGGCGAATTTCAGCAGCCGGAAGTGGTGCCAATAAAGAGAGGCCGAGTCCGCGCCCAGCGGCCCGACGAGCAGGGCGCAGGCGGCCGAGGCCAGGAAGAAGCCGGGGTAGATCCGCAGCGCGCGTCTCCGCAGGAACGGCCAGACCCCCGGACTGCGCTGCCGGCTCATCGTCACCAGGAACCCGCTGATGACGAAAAAGAAGTCAACGCCGGCCCCGCCCGCCAGCGTCGCCGCCCGCTCCGCCGTCCCGCCCCGCCCCGGCCCGCCCGGCGGGAGCAGCGCGAAGCAGTGGTACAGCAGCACCAGCGAGGCCAGCACGAACCGCAGGAAGTCGAAGTTGTTCCGACGGCCCTCGGCGGCGGAAGCGAAGGTGGCACGGAAAAGGCCGGCACGGAAAAGGCTGGTGCTGAGGCGGGGCGGTCCCATGCCCCAGGGTAACACGGCAGCCCGCCCGCTGTCAACCGTGCGCCGCCGGTTCGCTGTCAGGATGTGGGCCAAGACACAGGGGCGGCGTGGTATAATCCCCCTATGAACACCCGTCTCCTCCTGCCGCTCGCTGCCTTCGCCGCTCTGGCATCTTTCCCCGCGCCCGCCGCTCCGCCAGCCTACCATCTGATCAAGAAGGTCATATTGGGCGGGGAGGGGGGCTGGGACTATCTCACGCTCGACGCCGCCTCCCGGCGGCTGTACATCAGCCGGGGAACGCACGTCATGGTCGTCAACGCCGACACTTACAGGGTCGTCGGCGACATCCCGAACACCAACGGGGTCCACGGCATCGCCCTCGCCCCCAGCCTCGGGCGCGGCTTCACCTCCAACGGCCAGGCCAACACGGTCACGACCTTCGACCTCAAGACGCTGAAGGCCCTGGGGACCGCCAAGACCGGCGACCGGCCCGACGCCATCCTCTACGAACCCGCCACCCGGCGCGTGTTCACCTTCAACGGCGGCGGAAACAGCGCCACCGCCGTGGACGCGGTCACCGGCAAGGTCCTTGCCACGATCCCCTTGGGCGGACGCCCCGAGTTCGCCGCCACGGACGGGGCGGGGATGGTCTACGACAACATTGAGGACAAGAACGAGATCGTCGCCATCAACGCCCGGACGCTGGCCATCACACACCGCTGGCCGGTCGCCCCGCTGGCCTCGCCGTCCGGGCTGGCGATGGACCCCAGGAGCCGCCGCCTGTTTGCGGTCTGCGACGGCCGGAAGATGGCCGTCGTCAGTGCCGACACCGGCCGAGTCGTCGCCTCGCCCGCCATTGGCGACGGCCCGGACGCCGCCGCCTTCGACCCCGGCGCGGCCCTTGCCTTCAGCTCCAACGGCGAGGACGGCACCCTGACCGTCATCCGCGAAGCCGCGCCGGACTCCTACCGCGTCCTCGAGAGCGTCCCGACCCAGGCCGGGGCGCGGACCATGGCCGTGGACACCAAGACCCACCGGGTCTTCCTGGTCACCGCCAGGCCCGCCCCCGCCGCCCCCGGCACCCCGCCGTGGCGCCGCGCCTATGTCCCCGGCACCTTCACGCTGCTCGTCTTCGGGCCGTGATTCGCGGCGCAAGCCTTGACAAATTCGCCTTTATGTGTTACCCTGCATCGGGGCGGCCCGCCCGCCCGAGCGCATCAGCAAACGCAAGCGGCCACACCGTTCCCGCCGACCCAACGGCAGGCGATCCGGTGCGAGGCGGCTGCTGCGAAAGTAAGGAGCACACACCATGCCAGTCGGTAAGATCAAATGGTTCAGCGACGCCAAGGGCTACGGGTTCATCGACACCGGTGAAGCCAAAGACCTGTTCGTCCACTTCTCGGCCATCCAGCAGAACGGCTACAAGTCGCTGCGCGAGGGCCAGGAAGTCGAGTACGAGGTGGGCGAAGGCCCCAAAGGCCCGCAGGCCGAGAAGGTCGTCCCGCACGTCGGCCAGGTCTGACACGCCGGCCAGGTTTGAGCGGCCGGCGGTGCTTTGGCATGGTTCTTGCATTTACCTTAAGTCAGGGGCGCGTCCGCACTGACGGGCGCGACGGCCCCGGAACAGTCCCGGAAAGAAACATCACCACCATGAACCATGTCACCCGTCCAAATCAGGGAGTCCGTCTGCGGGTCGCCGTTTGGGCTGCCCTGATGCTCCTCTGCGTCGCCGTCTCCTGCCGGCCCGCCACCGCCCAGGGTGCTGCCAGCCTCGTCAACGTGATTGACGCCGGCGCGCGGCTGCACATCACGGTCGCCAACGAGGCCCAGCTCTCCGGCGACTACACCGTGGACGCCGACGGCAACATCACGCTCCTCTACATCAACCAGGTCCGCGTCCAGGGGCTGACCCCCGCCCAGGCCGCCGCCCTCATCCGGGGCAATGCCGCCTCCGGCGGCAAGCCCGCCACCGGCCTGTCCCAGTTCTACGTCAGCCCGCAGGTCGTGGTCACTATCACCGACGTCGGCGGCATCGGCGTGGACGTGGCCGGGCTGGTCAGCGCGCCGCGCCACTACACCGTCCGCTCCAACGCCCGCCTGGACGACGTCATGCAGCAGGCCGTCCCCGCGCTCAACGCCGATCTGAGCAAGGTCGAGGTCACGCGCGGCGATACCAAGGCCAAGGAGACGTTCAACTACCGCGCCTACCTCGACAGCAGGGACGAAGCGGGCAACCCGCTGCTCCGCAGCGGCGACGTCATCGTCATCAGCAACCGCGACCCGCAGCCCATCTCCATCAACATCCAGGGCCAGGTCGCGAAGCCTGGCCGGTTCCAGGTGCCCCCCACCACGACCGCCTACAGCGCCCTCCAGGCGGCGGGCGGCCCGACACTCGCCGCCAACACGGCGGGGATCGTCATCAAGCACTTCGGCACGACCGACACCATCCCCTTCCAGTACGCCCAGGCCGGCCAAAACCCCACCGATGCCGCCCTCAACCCGGTCCTGCTGGACGGCGACACGATCATCGTCGCCGCCGCGCCGGTCCTCGCCACCTACACCCTGACCGGGGCGGGCATCCGCAACCCCGCCGAGTACCCGCTGCCCAACGGCGTGCCGATCTCCCTCGCCGCCGCCATCGGCAAGGCGGGCGGCCTGTCCGACCGCGCCAAGATCAACGAGGTACAGATCATCCGCTCCAACCCCAAGTCAGGGGCCTCGCAGACGATCAAGCTCGATGCCAAGGACCCCACCGTCCAGGGCAGCACGCTGATCCAGCCCGGCGACAACATCACCATCGGCCAGGGCGGCGCCCCCTCGCGCGTTGACCCCCTCCAGGCCCTCGGTATTCTGATCGCCGTCTTCAGCGTCCTGCACCACTAGGCCTGCGCTGCTGATGCGGAAAAAGCAGGCCCGAAATGGAAAAGCCCCCCGCCCCTATAAAAGGGGGCGGGGGACTTACTTGTTCTGAGCCGTCTCCGCCGGGTCGGTCTTTTCCGGCTCCGGCGGGTGGGGATGGGCGGCATGGCGGTGCGAGGCATAAGGCGCGTTCAGGCGGCGGCAGAGCTTGGCGATCTCGCGCAGGCGGCCGATCTCGCGGTTCATGTCAACGTGCGCGATGTCGCGCCGGTCCAATGAGTTAATCAGGCACTCGGCCAGGCGGATCGCGCCCAGCGCGACCACCTCATGGTCGTAATCCACCGTCACATAGAATCGCCCGCGCGGGTCCACGGTCCAGTTCCAGCGCGTCTCGCCGGACAGGGGGATGCCGACGCCGCGCCGTACCTGGTTCTGGATCTCCATGATCAGGTGTTCGAACAGGTGGGGAATCTCGGTCGCCTGCGCCTCCCGGCCGAAGGAAAGTCCCTCGTCGTTGAAGCAGTGCTGCGCGGCCATCTGCGGCAGCAGCTTGAACAGGATGCGCGGGATGTGCGGGCGCTCCTCCGTCGTGTAGGGACCCGTGTCCGGCATCTCGACCACCAGGGTCGCGCGCCCGCTGTCGTGAAAAACGATTTCGGTGACTTTCAAGGTATTTCCCGTGCTTTTTGCCGGTCCAGACTCTTGACATTTCCTCGGGAAGAGTCTATAATATCGCTGGCTTTATTCCCTGATAGCTCAATTGGCAGAGCGTTCGGCTGTTAACTGAAATGTTGTAGGTTCAAGTCCTACTCAGGGAGCCACCCCTTTTCACGATGCTTTCACTAATCCCGTGAAGCTTTCACGAAGTCCTCTTTGACAACCTCTCCCGCAGCCTATCGCATTGTATCATAAGAATTGGCGTTTGTCCAGGACTCGTTCTTCCCCACTTCCGTCATAGAAGGCAAACCATGAACGCAGACTGGCTGGTGCGCGTCGGCCCCGTCGTCGGCGCGCTCTTCCTGGCGCGCATCGTCGGCCAGTGGCGCGGCTCCAAACGGCAGAAGGCAGCCATGACGACGCCCCTGTTCGACGGTGCTCTCCTGGAAGCCGTCTTCCAGCCCCGCCCGCGCGACGGCGACGACGCCGACCTCTTGGCCGAGGTGCGGGACACCCTGGCCCACCTCAACCGCCAGGCCTGGGCCGAGGAGTTCTGGGGCCTGAACGAGCAGATCGCCGCCCTCTACGCCAAGATCGCCCCCCCCCAGCAGGCCACCCTGCGCCGCGCCCTCCTGCGCCTGCTGACCGCGAACGACCGCTGGCTCCAGCTCGTCGCCGCCAAGACCGCCGCAGACCTCGGCATGGCCGAGGCAATCCCCCCCCTGCGCGCCATCCTGGAGATGGGCGACTCCCAGACCTTCTCCGCCAGCAAGGCCGAATACTCCAGCGCCGACGCCGTCACCCTGCGCTTCCGCAAGGTGCTGGAAGAGGCGCTTGCGACCCTGACGATGGAGGCGACTCCATGAAGTCACCGGCCCTCCGGGCTTCGGAGCGGTCCGTGTAGGGGTGCCGCTTGCCGCGCCCTCTGTATTCTCTATGCCCTCCGTATTCTCTATGCCCTGTCCAGCCTGCCGCGCTCTCCTAATGCCTCTCCCATGAACCCGCCCGCTAGGCCCACTGAAAGCCCCGCCCATGAAGTTCGACTACACCCTCGACTACAAGACCCTGGACCTGCGCGCCCACCCCGAGCTGTACCGCATCGGGGTGGGGGAGCAGGGCGTCCTCCTGGTCGAGCCGTACAAGAGCGAGATCCTGCCCCACTGGCGCTTCGCCACCCCCGACGCCGCCCGCGAGTCCTCCGAAGCCATCTGGGCGATGTTCCAGGACTACGGCCGTCAAAACGACTTCGTGGGAATGGATCTCGCCAGGAAGTTCTTACAGATGGGAATGACCCGCGCCCGCCGCTACGCGAACCACAAAGGCGGCCACAAATACGACGGCCCCGTCCCCGAAGACAAGCGCGGCCAGAGCGGCGCACACGGCCGGGCCGTCCTGCCCTACACCACCGACCCAATCAAGGCCGAATCGGCCGCCATCTTTCGGGCTAAGTGGGAAGAAGCCAAGGCCGACCCCACCTACCAACGGCTGATGCAGAGGCACCGGGAGATGTACGAAATGGGATGATCTTCTCTCTGTCTTGCCGGATGCGGCCTGCTGTCGCGAGGGGGAAAGATACACGGCAGGAATGAATGGAATAACATGAACACGCGCAAGCCCCCTGGATCTGGTGGTTAGGGATCACATTGCTGGTCCTGCTCTTCTTCGGCTTCATCTGCCAGCGGCTCGGGACGCTGAGGGGCCTCCTCGGCATGCGACCCTTACCGCCGAACAGCTTCCTTGGCTACCAGTTCGGGACGCCAAACCGCGTCCCGCCGCCGAGCATCGCCATTAACCTGTATGACCCGAACATCATCGAAGTCGCGGATTTTGGACCCGCAACCATGACCGGTGTCCGAGCCTCGATCTCTGGTGTTCCGCCGGTGTATCTTGGGACCATTCGGCCCCTCAAGAGCGGCAGAAATCTGTCCAGCCAGATCGCCAAGACTTCTTTCTGGATACCGCATCCTTGGCCTGTTGGGTCGCCACGATATATGAAGATACGTCTGCAATACTGGGCCGATGGCTATCTACAGGACGGCACCTATACCATCAGGGCATACCCTAAGCCACCATTTGAGCCTTTCTGAGAAGTGTTACTCGGCTCGCCGCTCCCCCCCGTGAAACCCTGTAAGCTCTGCGTGGTTAACGGATGAAGGCGCTCTCCGACTCAAGTCACTGATGTTACGCACTGTCTGCCGCCTCTCCCTAGTACGCTACCCCGGCGGAGCGAGCGGGCTGGGAGCGGGCCGAGTGGTTGAAAACCACTCGCTAGGAGAAGCGTTCTGCGAACGGGAATACGGATGCCGGATGTCTCCGCCCCCAAGGGGCCATTTCGGGGCCATCTCCTGTGTCCGCAGGACACTTCTCCTAGCGAGTGGTTTTCAACCACTCGGCACTCGGCTCGGCACGCGGCTATGCCTGCGTAACATCAGTCAAGTCATCCTCTCCCCTTCCGATCCTCTCCTCGGTAGTTGCCCTCCGGGTAGCCAGTGCTGCGCCGGGAGAGGTTCACCCCTTCACCCGCACCGCCCTCCCGTCATCCAGCACCACCAGCACATTGTCGCCCAGGCTGGTGTAAGCCGCCAAGCTCGGGTACTTCTTCAGCAGGGCGAAATGGGCGTCGCTGAAGGCCTGCACGGTCAGCACGTCCTTCTGCTTGGCCGCGTCGTAGGCGCTGTCGGTCCAGACGCCGCCTTGCAGGGTGAAGGTCTTCGTGCCCACCGTGCGGACCCGGTCGCCGACGGCCTTGGCCTGGTCCGCGTCATAGCCGGCCAGGCCGCTGGCGACCGAGGCGCTTTTCGTGGCGCGCAATGCCTGGCTCTGGGTCGTGGCGACCGGCCCGCTCAGGGCGGCATACGCCTGGGGCGGGGCAGGGGAAGGAGATTTCAGGATCGGTCCGCCGAAGCCGCCTCCTCCACCGAAACCGCCCCCGCCGACGAACGGCGGCGGGGCGGGCACCGGGACTCCGCGCCGGATGCCGTGCAGGGGGCCGCCGAACGGCGCGTTCTCCTCGCTGCCGTCCGTCACCAGGAATGAGGTGTAGGGGGTGACGACCCCATACTCTTTGGACAGGCGCACGACCTCAGCCACCAGTTCCGGGTCGTCCGCGCTGCCGCTGCCGCCGGTCGTGTCCGTCTGGCGCAGGCGGATCGCGTCCAGAAGGTAACCGATCTTGCGCGTCGCCCACAGGCGCGGCAGGAAGTCGTTCGTGTCCGCCACGGCGGGCAGCGTCGTCGCCAGGGAACAGGAAACCGGCCTGCCGCCGACGTTCCCCGTCAAGCGGGCGGTGACCGGGCCGCTGCCCGTGTAGCGGCCGGCAATCAACAACTGCGAGCCGGTGAACAGGTCGGGCAGCTCGGACGGGTTCGGGTACAGCTCCGCCGTCTGCGCGCCGCCGATCTCGACATGCACATCCGTCAGCACCGGCGAGGCGACCTTCTTGTAGAAGCGCGAGACCTTGGCCTCGATGTCCTCCTCGGGCCGGACGTAGTCCGAGTCGCCCCGGTTCGCCTGGGCCAGACGGTCCAAAAAGTGGACGTCCACGTCGTACCCGACGCCGAAGTCGAACAGGCGGACGTGACGCGCCCGGCTCAGGGCGCGCGCCCCCGCCGTGATCTTCGCGTCGTCCGTCTCGCCCACCGTCGGCAGGCCGTCGGTCAGGAAGATCGTCATGTTCTGGCTGCCGCCGTCCCCGCCCGCCTCGGCCGGGAACATCTTCAGGGCGGCGTCCAGGGCGTCATGGATGTTCGTCCCGCCCTCCGCCTCGATCCCCCGGACGAAGGCCAGGCCGCGCTTGACGTTGTCCGGGGTGGCCCGCAGCAGGCCGCCGGGGCTGAGGATATCGTTCGACTCGTTGAACGTCATCACGTTGAACTCGTCGCCCGGCCGCAGGGCTTGCAGGACATAGGCTAGCGCGCTCCGGGCCTGCTCGATCTTCGGCCCGGCCATCGAGCCGGACCGGTCCAGCACCAGCACGACGCGCTTGGGCAGGGCGGGGGCGTCCGGCAGGGCCATCTTGGGCGAGGCCATCAAGAGGAAGTAGCCCGAGTCGCGCTTGCCCTCCGCGCCCGGCGTGAAGGCCGCCGTCCGCGCGCCCGCCAGGGAGACGTTGTAGGCCAGCAGCCCCAGGCCCACCGGGTCCTTCCGCACGGTGCTGTAGTAAAGGATGAAGTCGTCCTTGACCCGCGCGTCCTTCGCCTCCCAGGTGACGGTCGCCGCCGTGTCACCCGTCCGGCGGATGCTGACGTCGTGCGTCGGGGAGTAGATGTTGGCGAGCGCCTCGCCGTCCTGCAATGTTACCTGCACCGTCGTCTCGCGCGGCAGCGGCCCGCCCGCCGCGCCGCCGCCCAGCGTCCCGCCGAGGAACGAGTAGACGTACTTGCGGGCGTCCCCGCCCTCGGGCGGCAGGGCTTCCGCGTACTTCAGAGTCACCCGGCGCGTCGCGTGGGGCGGGACCGGGTACAGCTTGACCTCATAGGCCCCGCGCCCGACATAGCGCAGCAGGGCCGGGTCGCGCTGACGCCGGACGATGCCCTCGTAGGTATCGGCGGCCTGGTCCTTGTCCAGCAGCCGCCCGGTCATCTGCTTGTCCCCGTCATACAGCGCGAAATCCGAGACGGTCGCGCCCTCCGGCAGCGGGAACAGGTACGAGCCTTCCTGCGCCATGTCCGTGTCGTTGCGCCAGATCTGCTCCACCTCCGTCTGCGCGACTCCCCCCGCCATCGCCGTGCGGATGTGGACCGCATCAATCGTCAGCACCTGCTGGAAGGCCGGCCGCCAGACCGGCGGGGGTGCCCAATCGGGCGGACTCGGCCAAACCGGCGGATGTGGGCGCGGCCTGACTTCTTGCCGCACCTGGGCATGAACGGGGGATGTAGGGCGGGCGGCGTACAGCGCCCCGGCCCCGACCACCAGGGGTAGGGCGACCATCAGCATCGAGCGGGTAGGGATGAGCGGCATCACGGTTCTCCTTGCGAAGCGGGCTTCTTGGGCCATTAGACCCGCCCCACACCGAGGGGCTTCAATCCGTCGGTAATCATGAAGAACGGTGTTCACACCGAATACATCGTCTCCAAATCCACCAGCACAAGTCTCTTTGGCTCCTGGGCCGCCGCGATCTCCGTCAGACGCGGCGTGAACCCGGAGCGGGAGAACAGGACCAGGACGGGGTCGGAGCCGTCGAGGCCGGCGAGTGTCAGGTCGCGCTGCAAGGCGGCGTACTCGCGGACATCCACCGCCGCCTCGGTCCACTTGCAGGAGCCGGCCAGGACCACCTGGCCGCGCATGTCCGTCGCCATCACGTCTATCTCGCGGTCCCCAACGCCCCACCACGTCCCGACCTCGGTGAACCCCGTTTCGGCCAGGGGCGCGACCGACGCGGGGCGCGCCTCCGAGGCAAGGACGCGCCAGAGGAACTGGCGACAGGCGCGCTCGAATGCGGGACGGGAGACGTACTGGCTCAGGGAGGGCGCGATGGTCTGCTCCCAGAGCCGTGCCCCCAGGCCGCGAACGATCAGGCTGCGCGCGGGGTCCACATAGCGATACCAGAAGTCCAAATAGTTGTCGGCGAGGAAATACAGCGAGTTGCGTGAGCGGGCCTGGCCGCGCTCCGTGATCGGCACCTCGCGTACCAGCAGGCCCATCTCCTGCAAGGTCGTGAGCTGCGGGGCCACGTCCTGCGCCGCCCCCTTGCCGATCGTCTTGGCGATCTCGGACGGGCGGCGGTCGCCCTGTGCCACAGCCCGGAGGATGGAGCCGTAGGTGACATCGCGCCGCAGGTCTTCCAGCAGCAGCCAGTTCGGTTCTTCGGAAAGATAGGTGTTGCGCCGGAGTACCGTCGCCATCAGGTTCCCCGCGATACCGATGCCGGGGTCGAATTGTTCCAGGTAGGAGGGCATCCCGCCGAGAATCGCATACGCCTCCATCCTCTCGCGCGGAGAATAGCTGGGGAAGAACAGGCCGGCGTCGGCATAGTCCATCGGCTCCAATTTGAGCGCCCCGGTGCGGCGATTATAAAGCGGGGCATTGCTATCCAACACTTGCCGCTCCATAAAGGCGACATAGGAGCCGGCGAGGAAGACCTTCAGGTTGGGACGGCGCTTGTTGGCGTCCCACCAGTGCTGGAGGGTGGTCAGCAGGCCGGCGTCCACATCCGCGAGGTAGGGCAGTTCATCAATCACGACGACGACTGGAACGGGATTACCGACCGCCTCGCGTTCGGCGGCTTGATGAACAAGGAAGTCCAGGAAAACGGGGACCGAGGCGAAAGGCTGCCCCAAAAACGTCTCCGGGTAGGCCTCTCGGGCGGCCCCGGTGAGTGCCGCTAGCTGAAGCGGCAGAGTGCGGCGTGTCGCCCGGTAAAAGATGTAAGGGAAGGCTGCCTCCTGCAAAGCCTGCTCCAGCAGGGCGCTTTTCCCGACGCCCCGCCGGCCGTACACGATGATCAACTCAGAGCGCGGTGAGGAAAGCACCCCTCCCAGCATGGCGCGTTCCTGCTCTCGGTCATAAAACTGCATAGTAGTCCCCTGAATAGTATAATCATAATTAGTATAATCGTGATTATACTAATTACGGTGTGGAAACGCAAGCGTTCCAAAATCGGCATCAAGACAGTATAATCTGTCGGAGGCTTTTTGTATGACCGACGCCCTAGCCCTTGTCCGTGAACTCATCGCCCTCCCCGGCCCGCCGGGGCAGGAGGACTTGGTACGCACCACCGTCGCCGCCCATGCCGACCGGCTGGGGTGCGCCCACGAAACCGACGCGCGGGGGAACCTGCTCCTGTCCCTGCCCGGCGCGGGCAATATCCCCGCCCATCCCGACATCGTGGTGATGGCGCACCTGGACGAGATCGCCATGCTCGTCGTCGGGGCCGAGGCGGACGGGCGGCTGGCGATCACCAGTTTGGGCGGCGCGTACCCGTGGAAGTGGGGCGAAGGGCCTGTTCAGATTTTGGCTTCGGGTGGGCCGCTGACCGGCATCCTGTCCTTCGGGAGCATCCACACCAACGACGGCGGCAGCACGGCGGCCCAGGCGCGGGAGCGGGCCTTGACCTGGGGCGATGCGCGGGTCTGGACCGGCCTGACCGTGGAGGAACTGGCCGGGCGCGGCGTCCGGGCGGGGACGCGCGTCGTCCTGCACCCGTCCCAGCGGACCCTGACCGAAGTGGGCGAGTTCGTCTCCGCGCCCTTCCTGGACGACCGGGCGGATGTCGCCGCCCTGCTGCTGGCTTTAGAAAGAGACGACGTGAAGGGCATGGACCCTGCCCGCGTTCTGTTCGCCGCGACTGCCGCCGAGGAGGTGGGCTGCCATGGGGCGCTCTGGCTGCTGAACCAGCGCCCCGCCGCCGTCGGGATCGCGCTGGAGATCGGGCCGCGCGTGCCGGAAAGTCCGTTCGTCCTAGATGACCAGCCGACCGTCTGGGTCAACGACGGCTACAGCGCCATGCAGGCCCGCGACATTGACCTGGTGGCGCGCGCCGCCCGGCGGATCGGGCTAACGCCCCACTTCCAGGCCCTCTCGCGGGGCGGCAGTGACGCCTCCTGCGGGGCCTCGCGCGGCCTGGTCGCCCGCCCCATCACGCTGGCCTTCGGCGCGGAGAACTCGCACGGCCACGAGATCATGCACCGGAACGCCGTCCCGAACCTGGCCGCGCTGCTCGCGGCGACTCTGACGGAGGTTTTAGGGGAGGGGAACCGTGGGTGACATTTCACACGGCGGCGTCTTCGAGCTGCGGTTGAACCCGCAGTATTACGACTTCGACCCGTCCGGCATCGCGCACAACGTCGTCTACATCCGCTGGCTAGAAGACGGCCGGCTGGCCTTCCAGAGCGCAAGTGCCTGGCCGCCGGACCGGCTCTATGCCGCCGACATCGCCGCCGCCCTGACCCGCACCGAGATCGTCTACAAAAAGCCCATCCGCCTGTCCGACCCCGTCACGCTCCGGGTCTGGGTGACGCACGTCGGCCGGTCCGCCCTGTCGCTGGCCCTGCGCTTCCTCCACCCGGAGACGGGTCTGGAATACGCCCGCGCCGAGCAGAGCGGCTGCTTCGTCCGCCGCTCTACGGGCCGCCCCATCGCCATGCCCGCCGAGTTCCTGGAGTTCTGCCGGTCCTACTTGGCCCAGGTAGGATTGCCGGGAAGCGATGAAAGATGAAACTTTTCGCCCGCCTTTTCTGTTATATAAAGGGTAAGAGGTAACTAACCCATGAAGACATCACGCCGCGATTTCCTGCGCAACTCCCTCCTCGGCACCGCCGCCGTCGGCGGCGCATTGCTCCTCAGCCGCTCCGGCCTGATGGGCGTCGCCGACGCCAAGCCCGCCGACCCCCGCCATTATGCCGTCGTCAAGACCGACGCCGAATGGAAGAAGCTCCTGACCCCCGTCCAGTACCACGTCCTGCGCGAGCAGGGCACGGAGCCGGCCTTCTCCGGCCAGTATGAGGCGAAGGGGAAGGGCATCTATGAGTGCGCCGCGTGCCACAATCCGCTGTTCAGCACGGACACGCAGTTCGACTCGGGCACGGGCTGGCCGAGCTTCTGGCAGCCCCTTTCCAAGACCAGCGTTTTCACCCGGACCGATGACAGCCTGGGCATGACCCGCGACGAGGTCGTCTGCAACCGCTGCGGCTCCCATCTGGGCCACGTCTTCAACGACGGCCCCAAGCCGACGGGCCTGCGTTACTGCATGAACTCGGTCGCGATGAAGTTCGTGAAGAAGGCGTAAGCGTTGAGAGACTTTTTCCAAAGGGGCGGCGCGGACTGTTCAGTCCGCGCCGCCTTTTTGCGTTTCTTGTCATACACATTATAGACAGCTAAGTATGACAAGAAATAGCTAAAAACAATTATTGACGCTCCCCTGGTTTAACTCCTTCTGCCGGTGTGGTAACAGGAGCATGGCAGCGTGAGCCGCCTACGGCGTACACCACGCATCTTTATCAGCCGGGCGGAAACTGCCAGAAGGAGAAACAACGATGACCAACCAGATCAAGGCCGCCGCACTGCTTGCGGCGAGTCTCCTGCTGGGGACCGGCGGAGTCTCGCTCGCCCAGACCGGCGCAGGCGGCGCGGGCGGCACTGGAACGACGGGCAGCTCTTCAGGTGCCGGCGCTGGCTCCGGCGGCAGCATGGGCACTGGGTCGAACACTGGGGCCGGCGGCGCTTCCCGGAGCGGCGCGTCCGGGAGCAGCACGAGCGGGCGACGCCGGAGCAGTTCGCACCGCCGCACCAGTTCCCGAAAGTCGTCCCGCACCGGATCTCACTCGTCCTCCACTTCGGGGGTGGGTTCTTCGGGGATGGGTTCGGGAACTGGTAGCCGGTCCGGCATGGGCGGCTCCATGTCCGGCAGCGGCGCGGCGGGTTCCAGCAGCCGGCGACGTGGCGGCACGGGCGGCGCAGGGGCAGGCAACACCACCGGCGGCGCGGGCACGACCGGCGCAGGCGGCACGGGGGCTGGCGCGGGCGGCGGGGCTGGCACCACGACTCCTTAACATTGCCACTGACTGACGGGCGCGGGGGGCGAAACCTCCCGCGCCTTCCAAGGACTTCACCTATGACCAGAGCGTCTTTCCACCCCCGCCTGACCAAAGCCGAATGCGAGATCTGGTTCGAGGCAGGGGCCGACTGGCAGGAACACACTGAGCGGCGGATGGAGGCCCATCTGGCGGACGCCTTTCCGGATGTCACCGGCGTCTCCGAGCCATTCCTGTGGTTCGAGCCGAACTACCTGGCGGTCCTGAGCGGCCCGACGGGGGAGGGCGAGGCGCATACGGACGTCAAGGCGCACGCCGGCTGCATCACGCGCGCCCTGGCCGCCTACCAGGACGCGGCCCAGCCGCACCGGGTCCAGACGCTCTTCCTGAACTACCAGTTTGAATTCGACGCGACCTTCCTGCCGTGTGGCCCTAGGAAGACGGTCTGGAACACGCCGCACGAGATGATGACGCTGGAGCGCGAGACGCCCCCCGGCAGCCCCCGGACCCGGCTCGCGCTCCGGTGCCTGATCACCCGACCCCCGGTGAGCTGTCTGACCCGCTCCCCCGCCTGGCTCCAGCACATCCACCGCCGGATGGAAGGGGCGTTCCAGAAGGTGCAACAGAGCGACTCCCCCGGCGTGAGCCGGGTCTGACGCGCCGCAAAACGGCCGTCGCGGATGCCGACCACATTACCGGATCAAGAAAGGCTGTTTCCATGTTTTTTCACACCAAACGACTGCAATACGACGTCAAAGTCGAGCAGCCGAACGCGCTGTTCGCCAAAAAGGTCCAGGAAGTCCTGGGCGGCCAGTACGGCGAGATGACCGTCATGGTCCAGTATCTGTTCCAGGGCTGGAGCTGCCGCGGCCCGGCCAAGTACAAGGACATGCTGCTCGACATCGGCACCGAGGAGATCGGGCACGTCGAGATGCTCTGCACCATGATCGCCCGGCTGCTCGAAGGTGCCCCGCTTAGTGAGCAGGAGGCCGCCGTCGCGGCGAACCCGATGCTGGCCGCCATCATGGGCGGCATGAACCCGCAGCACGCCCTCGTATCCGGGGGCGGCCCGCGCCCCACCGACAGCGTCGGCAACCCGTGGAATGGCGGCTACGTCACCGCCAGCGGCAACATGATGGCCGACTTCCATGCCAACCTGAACGCCGAGGTCAGCGGGCGCTTGCAGGTCTGCCGCCTGTACGAGATGACCGACGACCCCGGCATCCGGGACACCTTCGCCTACATGATCGCCCGCGACACCATGCACCAGAACCAGTGGATCGCCGCGATCCAGGAGCTGGAGGCGGACGGCATAGACCAGTACCCCGTGCCCGGCCTGTTCGTCAAGGACGGCGTCCACGCGGACGCCCAGAACCAGTTCTGGAACCTGTCGGAAGGCACGGACAGCCAGGCTGGCCGCTGGGCGAGCGGCCCCCGGCCCGACGGCAAGGGCCGGTTCGTCTACCTCGCCGACCCGCAGCCGCTGGGTGCCGAGCCGGTCCCCGTCCTGCCCGCCCCCGACGTGCGCCTGTACGACCTGCCCCCGACGCAGAGCGACGGCTTCCGGGCCGACGGCACCGGCATGGGCGGCGCGGGCGGAGTCCTCAAGGAAGCCGTCCAGGCGATCACCGGCAAGACCTCGGGCTGAGAGCCGGCGGCCCGACCGGAAACCGCCCGGCAAGGGGCCGACGCATACACGACGTAAGGAGGAACAACCATGACACTATTGCAGCAGCAGGACCCGAAGACCCAGGAGCAGGGGCCGCCCTCGGACGCCGAGCCGATCGCGCCGCCCGGCCACGAGAGCGAGATGAGCATCAAGCCGAACTACGGCGAGGACGCCTACGTCGGCAGCGAAAAGCTGCGGGACCGCGTCGCCCTCATCACCGGCGGGGACTCCGGCATCGGCCGCGCCGTCGCGCTGGCCTTCGCCCGCGAGGGCGCGGACATACTGATCTCATTCCTCGACGAGGGCGAGGACGCCCAGGAGACCGCCCGGCTGGTCACCGAGTCGGGCCGCAAGGCCGTCCTCGTGCCCGGCGACATCTCCGAGGAGGCGCACTGCCAGCTTCTCGTGAAGCGGGCCATGGACGAGTTCGGCCACCTGGACATCCTCGTCAACAACGCCGCCTTCCAGCGGACCCACGAGAGCATCCAGGAGGTGCCGTCGGAGGAATGGGACCACACCTTCAAGACGAACATCTACGCCATGTTCTACCTGTGCAAAGCCGCGTTGGCGGTGATGCCCGCCGGCGGGTCCATCATCAACACCAGCTCCATCGAGGCGATCCAGCCCGACTCCATGCTGCTGGCCTATGCCGCCACCAAAGCCGCCATCGTCAACTTCACCAAGGGGCTCGCCCAGGAGGCCATCAAGACCGGCGTCCGCGTCAACAGCGTCGCCCCCGGCCCCGTCTGGACCCCCCTGATCCCCTCCACCATGCCGCCCGACCAGGTGAAGACCTTCGGCAAGGACACCCTGCTGGAGCGCCCCGCCCAGCCCTCCGAGCTTGCCCCCGTCTATGTCCTGCTCGCCTCCCAGGAGGCCAGCTACATCACCGGCATGATCTACGGCGTCACCGGCGGCGACCCCATCGTCTGACCCGCCTGCTTTGATCTGCTCTGCCACTCCCCCCGCCGGGGCGACCGGGACAACCCGCGCCGCCCCGGCTTTTCTTTCTCCCCACTCCCGTTCCAAAGTCCCTTTGCAAGAATCAGTGAACCTTTGGTATAATAGAGCGTCCCTACCATATCACTGCCGCTTTCTCCCGGCCCGCGTCCCGTCACCGCCCGCGTTCTACCCGCCCCTTTGGAGGCTTACCGATGACACTGACCACCACTGACACCCGCCGCCTCGCCCACCTGCTGCGGCGCGCGGGCTTCGGCGCACGCCCCTCGGAATGGACCGAGTACAGCAAGCTGGGCGTTGCCGGGACCACGAGCCGCCTGCTCCACCCCGAGGCCGTCCCGGACCCGTTCGAGGCCGTCCTCGCGGGCATCCAGGGCGACTATGTGGACTTCGACGACATCGGCAGCACCCGCAAGTGGTGGATGTACCGCATGTCCCACACGCCCCGGCCCCTGGAAGAAAAGCTGACCCTGTTCTGGCACAACCACTTCGCGACCGCAAACTACAAGGTGGACAACCCGCGCTGGATGTGGACGCAGAACCAGCTCTTCCGCACCCACGCGCTCGGCAACTTCCGCACCATGCTCCAGGCCGTCTCGCGCGACCCCGCCATGCTGGTCTGGCTCGACGGGGCCGAGAACCGCAAGGGCCGGCCCAACGAGAACTACGGCCGCGAACTGCTGGAACTCTTTACCATGGGCGTCGGCAACGGCTACACCGAAGCCGATGTCAAAGAAGCCGCCCGCGCCTTCACCGGCTGGCACTTCGACCGGGACAAAGGCGTCTTCGTCTTCGACGCCGACCGCCATGACGACGGCGTCAAGACGTTTCTAGGCCAGACCGGGGCCTTCAACGGCGACGACATCATTGACATCCTCGTCAAGCACCCGTCTACGGCCAACTTCGTCTGCGGCAAGCTGTTCCGCTACTTCGTCCACGAGACGCCGATGCCTGCCGACATCGCGCCGCTCTCCAAGGTCTACTTCAACAGCGGCTATGACATCCGGGCCGTCGTCGCCTCCATCCTGAACTCGCCCGCGTTCTACTCCGACGCCGCCTACCACGCCAAGATCAAGAACCCCACCGAGTACGTCGTCACCGCCCTGCGGACATTGGACGCCCCGTTCTCCGCCGCCAACAACAGCCTGCTCTCGTCAACCCGCACGATGGGCCAGGAGCTGTTCAGCCCGCCCAACGTCAAGGGCTGGCCGGGCGGCAAGACGTGGATGAACACCATGACCCTGATCACCCGCGTCAACTTCGCCAGCGGCCTGACCTACGAAATGAACCGCCACGGGCTGCTCGGCCCGCGCCTGCGCCACGCCATCGCCGCCTACGGCACCGCGCCTAGCGGCCTGGCGACTCCGGAACACCTGGTGGACGCCGTCTGGGGCCTGATGCTGCCCGGCCACCCGCCCAGCGCGCCGACCCGCGACGCCCTCGTCGCCTTCGCCCGCGACGGCGGCCACCCGGCTCAGGTCAACTTCGACGCCAAAGCCCCCGGCCTGGTGTCCCTGATCCTGTCCGCGCCCGAATATCAATTGGCCTAGGAAGCCCAAGCCCTGAGACCGGGGCCATGCGGAGCAACAAACCATGTCCATTTACGACCCGACCACGCGCCGCCAGTTCTTGCAGAACGGCCTGACCTTCGTCGGGCTTGGCCTCGCCATGCCCACCTTCCTGATGCGCGCCGCCCAGGCCCAGGCCGCCGATCCCTTGGCCGCGCCCCTGCCGGCCATTCCCGCCGGGAAGATTTTGGTGGTCATCGAGATGTCCGGCGGCAACGATGGCCTCAACACCGCCATCCCCTACACCGACCTGGGCTACCTCAAAGCGCGCCCCACCATCGGAGTCTCCACCAGCGATGTCGTCAAGATCGCTCCCAAGGTCGGCCTGCACCCGAACATGCGGGCCTTGAAGCCGCTCTATGACCGGGGCCAGCTCGCCGTCATCACCGGCGTCGGCTATCCCAATCCGAACCGCAGCCACTTCCAGTCAATGGACGTCTGGCAGACCGGCAACCCCGCCGTGGACGTCCGCGAGCGGACCGGCTGGCTCGCCCGCTACTTCGACAAGGACGGCCACTTCAACGGCAACCCCCTGTCCGGCATCACCCTCGGCTCGGCCCTGCCGCTCGCCATGTTCTCCGACAGCGTTCCCGCCTCGGTCATCGGCGGCGGGGGGCAGGACTTCGGGTTCACCAGCCAGGCCCCCGACAAGAAGCAGCAGAGCGAAACCCTGCGCGCCCTCTACGCTCAGGGCACCGTCGCCGGCACAAACGCCGAGTTCGTCCGCAACGTCGGCAGCGAGGCCTACAGCAGCAGCCTGGAAATGAAGCGCGCCTTCAAAGACTACGACGTCAAGGCCACCCACGCCGCCCCTTACCCGCAGAGCGGGCTGGCCAACGGACTCCAGACCATCTCCAAGCTCATCACCGGCGGGGTCGGCACCCGCGTCTACTACCTCGGCATGGGCGGCTTCGACACCCACGCCAACCAGCCCCGCTCCCACGCAAACCTCCTGGGCGAGCTGGCCGACGGCCTGACCGCCTTCTACGCCGACCTGACCGCCCAGGGCCGCGCCAATGACGTCATCACCATGACCTTTTCCGAGTTCGGTCGGCGCGTCAAGGAGAACGGCTCCTCGGGCACCGACCACGGCGCGGCCAGCGTCATGTTCCTCGCGGGCGGGTCCATCAAGGGCGGCGTCTACGGCGAATACCCCAGCCTGACCGATCTGGACGACGGCGACCTGCGGATGCACACCGACTTCCGCTCCGTCTACGCCACCCTGCTCGACAAGTGGCTCCAGACCCCCTCCTCGCCCGTCCTGGACGGGAACTTCGCCCACCTCGATTTCGTGTAGCCGCGGCGCAGAGGGCATGCAAAGAAGGCCGGGGCAAATGCCCCGGCCTTCCTTCCTGTCTTCCACCGTGCTGCTACCTCCGGTGCGCCTGCACTGGCCTTCCGCGTCATCGTGCAGTCCGAAGCTGGGCTGTAGCAGCCGACCGAACAGGACCTTTCCCTATCTTTGCGGTTATGGCAAATGCGTTCTGCGCTTCTGTGAGATGCCCCAGCCCATGCAAGGCGTAGCCTCTGTAATAGTGGGCGATTGCTAGATTGGGATCAATCGCCACAGCTTGGTCAAATTGGGGCAATGCTTCCCTGTAGTTTCGCCCGTAGCGCCGTCCCAGTACAACATGCAGCATGGCGCGCATTGCTCGCGGCTGAGGAACAGCAGAATTGAAATGTGTGTCTAGTCCTGGCTCATCAGCGGCCGGAGGTTCCTGGTTATATGGCATATCAGGACTCTTGAGGATGTCTTTGTATGCCTGTACCGCCTCAGACCAGTGCCCCGCATCATTTAGCAACGTTGCGTAGTGAATGATGTTGGAGGCGCTACCGAAGGTGCCTGGTGGGACGCCATCAGGAGGGTAGATCATGTCATGATAGGCATGGATCGCCTCATTTGTACGTCCCTCGGTTTCATAGAGGCGCGCGAGTTCCTCTAGGGCAAACGCCCCCGCAGAAGTGTGTTCTTTTACGCACTCCTGAAGATCCGCTTCGGCGGTTTCCAGGTCTCCTGCTCGGCGTGCTTGCTGCCCTTCCTTCAGCAAGCGATTAGCGCGACCGACGCTCGCCTGTACCTCAGGCGACAGCGCATGGCGGGCCTGACTCTTCGCTTGCAGATGTGGTGAGGAAAGCCAAACCATCATGCAAGCGATCACGGCGGCGCATCCGAGAACTATGTGCCGTTTCATTGCCTGATCCTTTCTCATCTAGCTGCCAGACGTATCCGGGTAGTAGTCTTCCCATGTCGGGAAGTTGTATGTCGCCGCATTGTCGAGGACAGTGACAGTTCCAGGCGGGTTAGGATTGTAATAGCTGGGCTGGCCGAACGTACTCACATAGTTCAAGTTGCACTGCCATGTCCAGTCCATCTTGTTGAGCGGTGCCCATTGAATGTCATTTCCTGGCGGCTGGTACATCATGTACGTCTGAAAACTATCGTTGATGGTCATGTTGTCATGGGCGAAAAGACCCTCTGTTGGAGCATCGCCTGATCCTTGTTGATCCGGTGTTGTGTCAGTACTGTCAGCAGGCCAGGGTGCTCCTTCTTTACTGGCGTAGTTGAATTCTGCATCCAAGACAGGGCCGCCGGTGTTTGTGAGTAGGTAGTATGGAGGCGGTGCGTACCGATACAGGTTGCAGAGTTGCGTAACCTGCCAGATGCCCGCACTGCCCCAGTAGGAGCGGAACAAGTCGGGTGTTCCGACAGCCCCGTTCCAGTCGATGTTCCCTATGACTTCGACACCAGGGACACCAGGAGTGCCGACGATGTTGACCCCTTTTGGAGTGGCATTGAACTTGAAGTAGGGCCTCCAAACTAAAACATCTCGCTTGCCGGTTACAGTGCCAATAGACACATTGTTGATGCTGGCTTGTGCGGTACAAGAAACTGTCTGTAGAAGGCCCGAATCGTCCCCTCTACTCCAGTACCAGTGTGGAGACGGCTTCTGATACTCAGACGGATCAACTGGATGGACGTGGCCATAGTGGGAAGCGGATGTTTCTACCACCTCAAAGCTAGCGTATGTCTGACCGGGTATGGTCCACTGGAAGTCAGACAGCGTGGCTGCTCCGGCAGTGAGGGTGCCGGAGCATCCCTGGCCGATGAGGATGTTGTCTTTCTTGTTGCTGTCTTTGGTTGTGCCTGATAGGGTGAGGATGACCGGATTGGGGGTGACGCTGTAAAAGAGGTTGACGAAATTGTCAGTTTCTTCCCAGTCGTATGCTAATGTCGTGCTGCCCGAAGTCGTGACAGGAGGCAGAGTAATCGTAGTCGTGCCAGCAGCGGGGGCGGGGTAGATCGTATACTGTGTGGCGTAGTCGGAGGCGTCTTGCAGATACTCGATGTGAGTCGGATTGGGCAGGCCGCAACTGCAAGTGCCTGTACCCGCACCGTCGATGAACCACGATGCCCCCGCATCCTCCTCCACGATGACAGCAGGAGCCGGATCGTCCCCGTGCCAAGTCAGAGTAGCGGTGACAGTATTGGTTATAGTGTCCTGGCTCTGAAAGTCCTTTCCCTGGACTACGGGGTCAACGCTGTAGGAGACGGTGTAGCCCGAAGAGCCGGAGCCATCCTCCTGTGCGTGAGCGGGACAGACGAAGGAAAGCGTCAGGCCATTAATCAGGAGACTGAAGAGCCAGAGGATGGCCCAGGAGCGCGAGTGGCCCAGGAGCGCGAGTGGCCCAGGAGCGCGAGTGGCCCAGGAGCGCGAGTGGCCCAGGAGCGCGAGTGGCCCAGGAGCGCGAGTGGCCCAGGAGCGCGAGTGGCCCAGGAGCGCGAGTGGCCCAGGAGCGCGAGTGGCCCAGGAGCGCGAGTGGCCCAGGAGCGCGAGTGGCCCAGGAGCGCGAGTGGCCCAGGAGCGCGAGTGGCCCAGGAGCGCGAGTGGCCCAGGAGCGCGAGTGGCCCAGGAGCGCGAGTGGCCCAGGAGCGCGAGTGGCCCAGGAGCGCGAGTGGCCCAGGAGCGCGAGTGGCCCAGGAGCGCGAGTGGCCCAGGAGCGCGAGCGAGCGCATGACGATCCTCCAATCAAGAACGGCGACGGCAGAGCAGAGAAGCGACGAAGTGTGAGAACGACGAAGCGTAACAGCAAGGCGAAGCGATGACCGAAGGACGCTCACGTTCAGCGTCACGGGTTAATTATATCACCAAAAGATTGTGGTGTCAAGTGGTTGTTGCAAACTATTTTCGGCGGGAACTTCCTACCTCATTTCGCGTAGAATCAGGCATGAAGTACCCTCTAATCCTGTCCGCACTTCTCGTCCTGGGGGCGAGTCTGAGCGCGTCCGCCGCGCCGAAGCACCCAGCGCACAAGAAGCAAACGCCGAAGCCCGCGCCCGTCGCCATTAACCGCCCTGCTCCGGCAACTCAGGGGACGCCGGGCGGCTTCCGGGACGTGCCGCCGGACCATTGGGCGGCGAAGGCGGTCGAGACGTTGCGCCGTGAGGGCATCGTGAAGGGCTACCCCGACGGTGCGAAGTAGGTTTAGTACGGCGCTGGCCCTGCTCCTGCTGGCTTCCGGCCCGGCCCTCGCGCACGATGTCAAAGACCCCGTGTGCCGCATGATGACGGACACGGACACGACGCCGTACCGGGAGGCCGTCAACGGCAAGACCTACTACTTCTGCTCGGACGGCTGCAAAGCCAAGTTCGACAAGTCGCCTGCCGCTTACGTCACGCTGAACGCGGGTCTGGCGGCCGGGCGTGTCCGCACCTACCGCCTCGACTTAGACGCCCCGCCGCACCCCGCCCCCGGCCGTCCCGTCCCCCTCTCGTTCGTCATCCGCGAGGCACCTACGGGCCGGGTCGTGCAGGACTTCGAGGTCGTCCACACCAAGCCACTGCACTTCCTCATGGTCAGCGCCGACCTCGCCTACTTCGAGCATCAGCACCCAACCCTTGGCCCCGACGGGCGGTTCCGGCTGGTCTGGACCTTCCCCCGCGCCGGCCGGTACTTCCTGTTCGCCGACTTCACGCCCGCCGACGGCGACAACCAAATATTGCGGGCGGCTTTGGACGTCGGCCCGGCCCCTCCGGCCCCCCTGCCGCCGCGCCTCGTCCCCGACACGGAGCAGGTCAAGACCGTTGGCGATACCCGCATCACACTCGCCGTCCGGCCCGGCGCGCTGCGGGCGGGGAAGCAATCCCTGTTGACCTACACGCTGACAGATTTGTCAGGCAAGGGCAGGGCCGACATGCAGCCGATCTTGGGCGTCATGGGCCACTTGATCGCTCTGCGAGGCGACACGCAGACCCTCGTCCACACGCACGCCCTGCACGGCGTCCAGCCCGGCTCCTACGGCGCGGCGATGCTGGCGATGATGCAGGCGGGGCAGCCGGAAGTCGTGCCTATCACGCCGGACATGGTGACGGAAAACGGCCCGCGCTTCACCTTCAAGCTGACCCCGCCCAGGCCGGGCCGCTACAGGCTGTGGGCGCAGTTCCAGCGACAGAACAAGTGGCTGACGGTGCCGTTCACGGTGGATGTCAAGGAGTAGCGGGGCTGGTTGAAGTGGAAGAGGCAGCCACAGGGGGTGACTGTGCCGCGTGGTGCAGCGCGGCGTCGTGCGCCGAGTCGGAGGCGCTGTCGCTGTAGACTTCTTCCTTGTGCATGCGGATGAAGCCGGACAGGTTGCCTTCCGGGTGGGCTTTGGTGACGACGACCACATACGCCTGGCCGTTCAGGACGGCACCGACGAGGTCGGCGAAAGCGGCGACTCTGGGGGCCGTCTGCCGATGGAGGTCAGTTTCCCCGACATGTTTTGTCAGCGCGGCAGGCAGCGGACCGTCCGAAGCCGAGTAGAGCGTCAGCACGGCGGGACCGGTGTGGTCGGTGTAGGATCGGGCGACGTGCAGCTCGACGGCCCGCACGTCCTGGAGGCCCTTGGTATTTACTTCGACCGTCGCGCCGGGGTGGGCAAGGTCAAAATCAATGGCCGCCGTTCCCGTGGCGGGCATCGGCACGGACGGGTTTCCCTTCAAACCGGGCGTCAGTGCCGCCTTCCAGGTGATCTTCAGCTCGCAGGCGCGGGCGACCGACGCAAGACTCGCAAGGCCAACAATACCCGCCAAAATCATCGCGGCCCAGCACCCGCTTGGCCTCGGTAGGAATGTCTTCCACGGCATCATAAAGCTATTATTCCACCTCAGCGCGATCCTTGTCAATGATGAAGGCGTACCCCGACAAAAACCCGCCCGCCTCTCTTGACGAGAAGCGGGCGAGTTTTGTTCTGCGCGTGTCGGCTACGCACTCGATCAGCCAGGCACTTAAGCGGGCTTGATCTCGATGGTCGCGCCCTCGGCTTCCAGCTTGGCCTTCATGGCGGCGGCGTCCTCGGCGTTTAGGCCTTCCTTGACTGCCTTGGGGGCGCTGTCCACGAGTTCCTTGGCTTCCTTCAGGCCCAGCGCGGTGATCTCGCGGACGACCTTGATGACGCTGATCTTCTTGTCGCCTGCGGCGGTCAGGACCACGTTGAACGAGGTCGGGGCCTCGGGGGCGGCGGCGACTTCTGCTGCGGGTGCGGCAGGGCCGGCGGGGGCGGCGGCGGTGACGCCGAATTCTTCCTGGAGCTGCTTGACGAAGTCGCTGAGTTCCAGAACGGTCATGCTCTTGATGGATTCCATCATTGCGGCGGTATCGGCCATGGGTCTAATTCTCCTTGTAATGCGTGTACTAAATGACGTGCGTGAGGACGCTTCAATGCGTCCCTACGCGGCTTCGGTCGCCGCCTCGCCCGCGCCCTGCTTGTCGGCGATGGCTTGCAGCGTGAAGACGAAGTTCGAGATGATGCCGTTCAAAGTGCCCACGAAGCCCGAGATGGGCGACTGGAGCGACCCGATCATCTGCGACAGCAGGACCTCGCGCGGCGGGGTCTTGGAAAGCGCATCCACCTGAGCGGCGCTCAGGACGCGGCCGTCCATGACGCCTGCCTTGACGGACATCGCCTTGTGGTCGCGGGCATAGTCCAGCAGGATCTTGGCGACGGCCACGGGGTCGCCCTTGGCGAAGCCGATGGCAGTGGGTCCGGCGAGGAACTCGCCCATGTCGGCAACGGGCATGGAGTCGCCCGCAGCCAGCTTGAACAGGGTGTTCTTGACGACTCGGTACTCGGCGTCCACGCCGCGCAGCTTCTTGCGAAGCTCGGTCATCTCCGCCACGGACAGGCCCCGGTAGTCGGTCAGGATCGCGGCTTTGGTCAGGCCGACCAGTTCGCGCAGCTCGCCGACGAGTTCGACTTTGGCCCCGGCGGGTTCGATCGTGTATTCGATTGCTATGATGTTCACCTCCCCCGAATGTTCTTCCGAAATAATCTTCCGAACAAAAATGCGCCCTGCGACTGCCGTAGACGAAGAGGGCAAGTCGCAGGGCGCATCGGGACACCTTTTGGGGTGTCCTGGACGTTCCTGTTACCTCGGCTGGCGGGCGTGTGCCCATTAACCCGCGTTTATGTTCGCGGGGCCGGCTGTCTACGGCGAAATCTTATGTGGTTGTCAGAGAACCCCCACCCCCCGCCCCTCCCACGCAAGCGGGAGAGGGGCGGGGGGTGGGGGTCCTACCCTATCCCTTGCCCGCCGCCACCGAGACGGCACGGAGGGGGTCAACCCGCACGGTCGGCCCCATCGTCGTGTTGATGGCGATCTTCTTGAAGTACCGGCCCTTCGCCGCCGTCGGCCGGGCCTTCTGCAAGGCGTCCAGCAGGGCGTTGAAGTTCTCCATAAGCTGGTCCGGCGTGAACGAGGCTTTGCCGATGGGGGCGTGGACGATGCCCGCCTTCTCGACGCGGTACTCGACGCGGGTGGCCTTCTTGATGTCGTTGACGGCCTGCCCGATGTTCGGCGAGACGGTGCCCGCCTTCGGGTTCGGCATCTTCTGCTTGAAGGTCGCGCCCAGACGCCCCACCTGGCCCATCATGTCGGGCGTCGCGAGGATCAGGTCGTACTGCTTCCAGTCGAGCGTCCCCTTCTGCACCTGCTCGATGATGTCCTCGGCACCTACTAGGTCCGCGCCCGCCGCCTCGGCGTCGGCGGCCTTCGGGCCTTTGGCGAAGACCAGCACCTTGCGGCTCTTGCCGGTCCCGTGGGGCAGGGTGGTGACGCCGCGCACCATCTGGTCGCCGTGGCGCGGGTCCACGCCCAGGTTGAAGGCGACGTTGACGGTCTCATCGAACTTGGCATTGGCGAGGCTCTTCGCCAGCTCCATCGCGGGCATGGGGTCGAGCAGCTTCTCGGGGTCGGTCTGCTTGGCGAGCGCCTGGTAGCGCTTGCCGATTGTCTTCACGCGGTCTTGCTTTCGCATCTTCTGTCTCCTTGTGGTGCTGACGGGCGTTCGAGGCCCTCCCACAGACGCCGTTAGAACGGCGGTCTCGCCTTGCGCTTGTTTGAGGTCTTATCGGGCGTGTGCAGATCCTGCCAGTAGTCCCGCGTCCACCAGGCGATGGCCGCGCCAATGAGAAGTGCGACCACGATGAGTTTGACCCATAGCGGTGTATTCGGCGACAGCAGGATCTTCAGCAACGTCATTACCCGATGTCAATGCCCATCGAGCGGGCCGTGCCGGCGATGATCTTCATCGCCGCCTCGGTGTCGTTGGCGTTCAGGTCCGGGGCCTTCGTCTCGGCGATGGAGCGGAGCTGTTCGGGGGTGATCTTGGCGACCTTGGTCTTGTTGGGCGTCCCCGACCCGCTCGGGATGCCGGCGGCCTTCTTCAGAAGGTCGGCGGCGGGCGGGGTCTTGGTGACGAACGTGAACGACCGGTCCTCGTAGATGGTGATCTCGACGGGGACGATGGAGCCGATCATCGCGGCCGTCCGCTCGTTATAGCCCTTGATGAACTCCATCATATTGATGCCGTAGCCGCCCAGCGCGGGGCCGACGGGCGGCGCGGGGGTCGCCTTGCCGGCGTTGATCTGGAGCTTGACGACTCCGGTGATTTTCTTTGCCATGTGTCTGTGATGTCCTTAATGACCTCTCCCCGCCGCAAGCGGCGACCCTCCCCTGTTAAGGGAGGGTGAGAAGTGAGGCGTCTGCCTGTGCTGTTTTGTCTTCACCCTTCCTTAACAGGGAGGGGTCGGCGCTTGCGCCGGGGGTAGGTTACGAAATCTTCTCGATCTGGCTGAACTCCAGCTCGACCGGCGTGTCACGCCCGAAGATGGAGATAAGCACCTTGACCTTGTCCTTGGGCGCGTTGATCTCCTGAATGCTGCCCGTGAAGTCCCCGAACGGGCCGGAGTTGACGCGCACCGCCTGGCCGACTTCCCACTTGGGGCGGATGTACGGCTTGGTGTCGGACTCCTCGATGGCCTTGCGGATCTCGCGGATCTCCGAATCCTTGACGATGGTCGGCTTGGCGTCGCCGACGAACCCGATCACGCCGGTCGTACTCTTGACCAAGTACCAGGTGTTGTCGTCGAGTACCATCTCGACGAAGACATACCCTGGGAAGACCTTGCGGTCTATTTCGCTCTTCTTGCCCTGACGGACGCGCGATTCCTTCTCGGTCGGAACGAGGATGTCGAACACTTTGTTCTTCAGCCCCATCGTCTCCGCCCGGCGCTCGACGTTCGTCTTGACTTTCTTCTCGTGGCCCGAATAGGTGTGGACCGCGTACCAATGCTTCTGCATAGTTTTTAGATCGTCTTTTTAGTGGCGCCCGCCGTTGAACAGCGGCGCGGCGAGATGAGTCAGCAGGGCGTCGATGCCCCCGACCCAGATGGCGACGGCCAGGACGAAGGCCAAAACCACCGAGGTGGACTTGGTCAGCACGTCCCGGTTCGGCCAGGACGTCTTCTTCAGCTCCACCCAGGCCTCCTGGAAGAACTGCTGCGGGCTGGCTGGCTGCGCCTTCGCCATGGACTGCGCGCGCCGCTGCGCCTCGGCCGTGATGCCGGTCCGGGCCGGCGCGGCGGGCTTGCCGGCGGGCGTCCCCTTCTTGGGGCCGGTCGGCTTCGGGTCCGGGGTTTTATAGGTTTCCGCCATGGTGTACCGCCTTCGCCTGTGAGGACAGGCAAAAAAATGAACAGGGGTCGCGCCCCTGTCCGGTGTCTGAAGGCTACTATAGCACGAACGGGGCGGCTTTGTCAAGCGCCGGGCGGCACGGGCGATTCTTTTTGGTGCCCGGCAGGAGACGCCGGGGGGCGCGGCGAACTCACGCCCATGGAGCAGCAGCCCGCGCCCGACGCAGATGTCCGTGGGGAGATCGCCCGCATCGCCGTCCCCGTCGGACTGGAGATGGTGGTCCAGCTCCTCCTGGGGCTGATTGACCAGGTCATCGTCGGCACATTGGGGGCGGTGGCGATCGCCGCCGTCGGCCTGTCCAACAGCTTCCTCGGCGTCCTGGGCATCTCGCTCGCCTCGCTCGGGGCAGGGGCCGGCATCCTGGTTTCGCGGGCGCACGGCGGCGGGCGGGCCGGCGAAACGGCGCGCGTTTCCAGCGCGGCGGTGGTCCTGGCCGCCGCTCTGTCTCTGCTCGTGGCCCTCCCATTCCTGCCCCTCGTCGGGCCATTCCTGAAGGCAGTCGGTGCCGCCCCGGATGTCGCCGCCGCTGCCCGCCCCTTCTTCCAGATCGTGCTCCTGACCCTGCCCGCCGCCGTCAGCGGGTCGGTCGCGAGCGCGACGCTGCGCTCGCTCGGCCGGGCGCGTGCCCCGCTGGCCGCCACCCTGGTCGCGGTCGCGCTCAACACCGCGCTCGGGTACGCCCTGGTGCTGGGCGCGGGTCCCTTCCCCCGGCTGGGGCTGGCGGGGGCGGCCTGGGCGACACTGGCCGCCCAGACCGTCCGGGCCGCGCTCGTCTTCCGGTCGCTCTACGGGGGCCGCACGGCCGAGCGCTGGGATCTGCCTTCCTCCCTGGCGGAGTGGCGCGAGACGGGCAGGGAACTGTTCCGTCTGTCCGTGCCGCTCGGGGCCAAAGACGTTTCGTGGTCGCTGGGCCTGTTCTTCTACGCCCTGCTCTTCCAGCGGCTGGGGACGGGGGCGCTGGCGGCCAGCCAGATCGTCTCCACGCTGGAGAACGTCTTCCTGCTGGCCTCCATCGGGCTGATGGTCGCCGCGACCACCTTGATCGGCCAGGCGGTCGGCAAAGGGGATGCGGACCTCGTGCGCTCGCGCGTCCGCGCCCTGTTGCGGGCCGGGGCCGTGACCGGGTGGGGGTTTGGGGCACTCTACCTCGGGACCGCCCTGCTCCTGCCGGTCTTCTACCGGCATCTCGCCGCCGGTGTGCTGCACGTCGCCGCCTGGGGCATCGTCATCAGCGCCGCCTTCCAGGCGGTCCGGGTGCGGAACATCATCCTGGGCGGCGGCGTCCTCCCGAGCGCGGGCGACGCGCGCACCGTGGTCATCGGGGACGGCCTGGGGGCATTCGTGGTCGGCCTGCCGCTCGCCTACCTGCTCGCGTTCCCGCTGCACTTCGGGGTGTGGGGCATCTTCGCGGCGCGCGGCGTCGAGGAGTTGTTCAAGGTACTGCTGTTCTCCTGGCGGTCGGGCCGCCTGCGCTGGTCGGAGGTGATACTGCGCTCCGCCGCCCCCGCCTTTGATCCCGCCGGTGAGCCGGTAAAGGAACGAGTTGGGCTATACTGATACCGTGCGCCTTCCGAACCGGGGCGCAATGGAGGCGAGACGATCATGCTGCGGATGAAAGACGTGCCGCCGGACCAGATGGCGGAGGTCGTGCGGGTGGCGGGCGAACTCTACGACGCTGAGAAGGCACAGGCCCAGGAGCGACGCGCCACCGTCGCCGCCGCCGCCGAGATGGGCCTGCCGAAAGAGTACCTGGACCGGGCCGCCGAGCTTGTCCACGCCCGCCGGGTGGAGCAGATCGGCAGGCAGCGCCGCCGCCGGGCCGGCCTGTTCGCCGGCATCGGCGTTGCCGTCGCGCTCGGGGGCGGTTGGTTCGTGACCCACCCCCAGCCCGCCGCCCCCGTGGTTTACAGCTTCCAGACGGGGCAGTGGAACCTGGAAACCGACCCCGCCTCCAAAGCCGCCGTGACCTCCGCGGACGGGGCCGCCACCATCCACGTTGACCACTTCGGGACGTCCGCCGGGGCTGACCAGTTTTTCGTCAACCTCAACACCAAAGACGTGCCTAAAACGCTTGTAGGCTACCGCACCGTCAGCTTCCGCGCCAGGAGCCTCGGGCTGGCCCATCTCCGTCTCTACCTGGAGAACGGCGACGAGCGATGGCGCTCCGCCAACCTCGCGGTGCCGACCGGCGGGCAGGTGTTCCGGCTTGACCTCCGCCAGTTCGACCACCAGACCCGCGATGTGTCTACGGGCAAGTGGCAGAAGGTGGGGGCGAGCGCGCCGGGCCACGTCGAGCAGTTGTCCTTTAAAGTCGGCTACTACGTTAACAACGCGGACGCGCATGGGGATGTCCAGGTCAGTGACTTACGGTTCCAGTAGGCCGGGTGCCTGGGCCGCCTACCGCGGACCGGGCGGCGATGCGGCGCTTCTGAGCCGTCTGATTGGCCCTGGCGCAGGGGCGCAGAACGGCGCAGTCTGGGGCCTCGGAGCGCACGGCGGGGTAGCGGAACCGGCGCGACTGATGTGCGCGCCCGGCGGGCTGATCCGGGCGCAAATTGGCACGGACGAAGAAGCCGGGTGTTCCGCCACAATCGCCCCGGATGGCGGCACTCTGACGCTGGCCTGTGACCCGTTCGGCCTGCACGGCGTCTTTTATACCCGGATCGGCGGCACATTCTGGGCCGCATCCGACCCGTGCCTCCTCCGAAATCTGCCCGGCGCTTCGGGTGGCCTGTCGCCCGATGCGCTGCACGGCTATCTGTGTTTCTCCCATGTGCCGACGCCGTTGACCATGACGGCGGGCGTCTCGGCCCTTCCCGCCGGGCACCGGCTGATGGTCACGGCGGGGCATGTACAGGAAGAACATGGCCCGGCCTGGCGCGAGCGGGAGCCGACGCCGCTTGACGAAGACGCCCTCGCCGGGGAACTGCGCGGCCTGCTCCGGGCCGCCGTCGCCCGCCGCCTGGGGAACGATTTGGACGTCGCCGTCTTCCTCTCAGGCGGCCTGGACAGCAGCCTCATCGCCGCCCTGCTGGCGGAGGCCGGGGCGCGCGTTCACCTGTTCACGCTGGACTTCGGCCCGCCGTTCGACGCCGAACTGGCCTGCGCGCATCAGGTGGCCGCGCACCTGAAACGGCCATTGCACGTCGTCCCGGCCCGGCCCGCCCAGATACGCGGCGCGCTGGAGGCGACCGGGGCGGCGATGCAGCAGCCCCTCGGCGACGGCGTCGCCGTTCCCTTGTACCTGCTGGGACAGGCGGCGCGGGCGCACGGCCTGACTACCGCTTTCAACGGCGAGGGCGGCGACCAGCTTTTCGGCGGCTGGGCCAACAAGCCGATGATCGCCGCCGAGCTATACCGCCCGACAGGGGGAGACTTGGAGGCCGACCGCGAGGCCGCCTACCTCGCGACTTACCACCGCTTCTGGGGCCTCACCGATCAGTTTTACACGCCGCAGGCGCGGGAGGCTATTACTGGGCTGGACGCCGGGGCTTGGGTGCGTCCGGCCCTCAGTGCCGACGGCTCTCCCAGCCCCAGCCTGCTGCACCGCCTGCGGGCCGCCAACCTGCGGCTGAAAGGGGCGCAGAACATCGCGCCGCGCGCCGTCCAACTGGGCGCGGCGCACGGCCTGCGTGTCCAGATGCCGCTCTTCGACCGGGCGCTGACGGAGTGGACCTTCGGCCTGCCCTCCGAGTGGTTCCTGCGCGGCGCGTGCGAGAAGTACGGGCTGAAGCGAGCCGCCGAGGCATTTCTGCCGTTCGAGATCGTCTGGCGCGAGAAGCGCGGCATGGGCGTCCCGGCCACCGAGTGGTGCCTGGGGCCACTGGGCCGAGAAGTCGCACACTGGCTTTCGCCGCGACGGCTGAAGCGGGACGGCCTGTTTGAACCCGATGCCGTTGCCCGTCTCCGGCGCGGCGAGGACCAGGGAGGCGAGTTCCGGCGTCGCCGCGTGGGCGAAAAGCTTTGGGCCTTGCTGATGCTCCACGTCTGGCGCGAAACACACCCATGAAATGCATCCACTGTAACACGGACACCACCTACCCGGTGCGGCGCGGCAACGGGGGCCGCTGCCGCTCTTGTCAGCACCCGTTCGCCTTCGAGCCGAAGACCGACGCGCTCGGCGTCGCCGACGGTCTGTTCCAAAGGGCGGTCAAGGACGTGTCCGGCGACAGGGCCGTCTTCTTCACCGAGGGCCAGTTGTGGTATGAGTTCAACCGCCGCCTGCTCCGCAAAAAGGTCCCCGTCTCGTCCGGCTCGGTCCTGATCGGTGTCAGTGGTGCCGGCGGGGTCGTCGTCGCCCTCGCCGCCCACACCTTCTGGCCGCTCGCGTTCATCACCGTCCCCGGCGTCATCGGCGGGGCCTTGCTGCGCGCCCGCGCCAAGCGCGCCAACATGCTCCCGCACCCCCTGATCTCGACGGGCGGGTTTCATGCCAAGTACCTGACCCGTTGGAGCGCGGTACATGGCCCGATCCCGAAGCTCCTGCCGCCCGTCGTTTCCCAGCCCGCGCCCGCCGCGCCGCCCTCGGACATCTCCGCGTTCAGCTTCGACCGCGCCCTGGTCACGGACCACGCCGCCGTCGCCGCCATGCTGGTCGCCAACAACTTCCACTTCGAGAACAACTGTGCCATCCTGAGCGCGGACGGCTACCCGCAGCACGTCGGGGCCACTCTGATGACCATGCTGCGGCGCAACCCGCGCCTGCGCGTCTTCGCCGTGCATGACGCTTCGGAGGCCGGCTGCGGGCTGCCGCTGGAACTGCGGCGGGAAGGCTGGTTCCCGGACCCATCCGTCCAGGTCTTCGACCTGGGCCTGCGGCCGAGCCACGTCCTGAAGATGCGCCCGATCTCGTTGCCGGGCGGGTCGCGCACTCTGCCGCCCGCCCTGCGCGCCACGCTCGCGCCCGAGGAGGCGGCCTGGCTGGAAGGGGGAACCAGCGTGGGCCTGGAGGTCGTCCGCCCGGCCAAGCTCATGCGCTCGATCTATCAGGGCTTCGCCCGCGCCGACCAGGCCGGTTCCGTCGGCGGCGGTGACATGGGCGGAGACGGCATCATTATTTGGGGATACGACGGCGGCGCGGACATCCAGGCGGCGGACAGTTTCGGCTAGAAAACATTTATGGTTAGAAGTCAGGCATGAACGACTTTTTCGGTGTTTACGGCGTCCCCGACCCGGCCCGCGCCCTGCGGTCCCTGGGCATCACGCCGGCTTGGAGCGATGCGGACGTGGCCTTCGGCGGTGCCCCGGTCTGGGCGGACTCGTCCGGGACGGTCATCGCCTGCGGCGAGCTGATACTCGACAACGCCGAGGAGTTGCGCCGAATGCTCGACCGACCCCAAGCCGAGCCGGGGGCGCTGCTGGCCGAACTCGCCCTGTGCCACGGTGACCAGGCCGGCAAATACGCGCGCGGCATGTTCGCCGTCGCCCTGTGGAACACGCGCGAGAAGACTTTGACCCTCCTGCGTGACGGGGTGGGGGCGCGGACGCTCTACTATGCCTCTTCGGGCCGTGCCTGCTGGTTCGGGGCGCGCCTGCGCGCCCTCCGCCGCTGCCCCGCCGTGTCCGACGCCCTCTCACTGCCCGCCCTCCGCGACTACCTCACCTGTGCCTTCGTGCCCGGCGCGCAGACACTGTGGCGGGACGTGTCCGAGCTGCGGCCCGGCACGGCGCGGGTCTGGCCCGGCGGTGCCACGCACTCCCACTGGGAGCCGGCGGAGGACGCCTCGGACTGGGCCGCCCCGATGGAGACACACGCCGCACGCCTGCGCGTTCTGCTGGAAGAGGCCGTGCGCGACTGCCTCCCCGCCACGGGTCCGACCGGCGTCTTCCTCTCGGGTGGACTGGACAGCAGCCTGGTCGCGGCCCTTGCCGCCCGTGACGTGCCCGGACCGCTGCACACGTTCGCCATCCACTTCGGGCCGGAGTACCCGCACGAGCTGGAATACTCGGACCTGGTCGCGCGGCACTGCGGGACGCATCACCACGTCATCGCCCTGCCCGCCAAAAAGATCCGCGAGGCGCTGCCCGAGACGATGGCCGCCCTGGACGACCCCATCGGGGACCCTTTGACCACGCCGAACCTCATCCTGGGCCGGGCGGCCGCCGCCGAGACCGGCGTGGTCCTGAACGGCGAGGGCGGCGACCCCTGCTTCGGCGGCCCCAAGAACCTGCCCATGCTCCTGCACGAGCTTTACGGGGGGGGGCCTGACAGTGAACAGACGGGCCGTGCGGGGGCCTACCTGCGCGCCTTCCAGAAGTGCTATGACGACCTGCCGCGCCTGCTCCTGCCGGATGTCCGGACGGCACTGCGCGCCTCGCCGCCCGAGGCGTTACTCACCCCGCTGCTGGACGATGAGGCTTCGGCACACTATCTGAACCGCCTGATGTACGTCAACACGCGCTTCAAGGGGGCCGACCACATTCTGACCAAGGTGAGCAACCTGACCTCGGTGTGCGGCCTGCTGGGGCGCTCCCCACTGTTTGACCGCCGCGTCGTCGGGGCGAGCTTCGCCATCCCGCCCGAATTCAAGCTGTCCGGGGCCAGCGAAAAGGCCGTGCTGAAACGCGCCGTGGCCGACCTCCTGCCGGAAATCATTTTGACCCGCCCTAAGAGCGGAATGCTGGTGCCGGTGCAGGCCTGGTTCGCCCGCGATCTGCGCCCGATGGCCCGCTCCCTGCTCCTCAGCCGGCGCTCCCGCATCCGCCCATACCTGGACCAGACCCTGGTGCGCGAGTGGCTGCAAGGCCGCCCCCACCTGCGCCCCCGCGCGGGCGTCAAGCTGTGGCTCCTGCTGACGCTTGAGCTATGGCTGCGGGCGAATGAGGCGGAATGACCTTCCTACCTTCGTAGGGGCGGGGTTCCCCCGCCCTCTGGTCCTGATATGTCGCTGTGAAAGACAACCACCCAATGACCTTCCTCCCGCTCCCCCTCCAAAACGGCCTCCTGCTGGACCTCACCGACGGTGCCCACCCCACGCAGGTCTTCGGCTGGACTGACGGCGTTCTGGACCTGCCGCCCGGCGCGACCCACTACGGCATGGTCACGGAGGGGGAGGCTGGACTGACCTTCGACGGCGGCCACTTCCGCCTGCGGCCCGGCATGTACTTCGTCCTCCCCGCCCAGGCAACACTCTCCGGGGCGGGCAGCCGGGGCCTGGTCGTCTCGCGGCTCGGCTACACTGGTCTGACCCAGTGGGGCGGGCCGGTGGAGGCGCAGGGCCGCCTGCGCTACATTGACGGCTGCTCCGACACCCTCCTCGTCTGCCCGCCCCAGAAGGGCGAGCCTTGCCTCAACCACCTGCACATCCCGCCCCGCACCAGCCAGTCCGCGCACACGCACCCCTCGGAGCGCATCGGCGTCATCCTGCGCGGCGCGGGCGAGTGCCGCACACCGGACGGCACCTTCGCGCTGGCCCCCGGCATGGGCTGGCGCATCCCCGCCGGGTGTGAACACTCCTTCTTCACGACCGAGGCGAGCCTGGACGTCATCGCCTGGCACCCTGACTCCGACTTCGGCCCCACCCACGATGACCACCCCATGGTCAACTTGACTCTGGTGGGCGGCGTCTCCGCCGCGCAGATTGACGCCATTCGGACCGGGGAGCTGAATGAAAGGAAACCCAATGGAAATTAACATCAGCCCCGCGCCCCCCGACTGGCGCAAGACCGTCGCAGAGCGCACCCCGCTCTACGGCCACCGCAACTGGATCGCCGTCGTGGACTCCGCCTACCCCGCCCAGTCCCAGGGCGGCATCGAAACCATCGTTGCCGACGCCGACCAGGCCGAGGTCGTGGGGGCCGTGCTGCAAGCGCTGTCCGCCTCCCGGCATGTGCGCCCCGTCGTCTACACCGACGCCGAACTGGCCTTTGTAGACGAAGACGACGCCCCCGGCGTCACCGCCTACCGCCGGCAGCTCGCGGCGGTCCTGGGGGACAACGCCGCGACCGGCCTGATCCACGAACAGATCATCCAAAGGCTGGACGAGGCGGGGCAGACGTTCCGCATCCTCATCGTGAAGACGGACATGACGATCCCCTACACCTCTGTTTTCTTCCAGCTCGACTGCAAATACTGGAGCGCCGAGGCGGAGCAGCGGTTGCGCGCCCGGATGCCCGCCGAGACACCGGAGGCGGCCAAGTGACGACGACAGCCATGTCCCTCAGAGCCGGCATTGAGATCGTGGAAGCGGCCATTGACGACAAGCCGATCCTGCGCCAACTTCTGGAGCTGTACCAGTACGACTTCAGCGAGTTCGAGGGGACGGACGTCGGGCCGCACGGCGTTTACGGATACCGCTATTTGGACCACTACTGGACGGAGCCTGACCGCCACCCCTATCTTATCCGCGTGGACAGCCGCCTCGCGGGCTTCGCCCTCGTCAACCGCCACGCCGTCAGCGGCGAGGATCGCCGGTCACTCGCCGAGTTCTTCGTGATGCGGAAGTACCGGGGGCGAGGCGTCGGCGAATTCGCCGCCACCCGCGTCTTCGACCTCTGGCCTGGGAAATGGGGGGTCGCGCAGGTTGCCTCCCACCCAGGCTCCTCCGCCTTCTGGCGCAAGGTCATCCGCCGGTACACGCGCGGCGAGTTCGAGGAGCGCCAGGCCGAGTGGGGCGGACAGCACGGCCCCGTACAACTCTTCGACAACTCGGGCCGCGCAGCGGTGGGGGAGGAAGGCGCGGAGTCATAATCAACTGACAGCAGTAGGCGTTTTAGATGACATGTACGGCGGCCCTGTACTACCTCTGGAAGTCATACGCCCCGCCGTGCGCGATGTAGTTGATCGGGCCGTCTACAAACTCGGCGTCCGTCTTCAAGACGGGGTGCCGGAAGAACGCTTCCGCGCTCCGGGGGAACTGGACCGGCTGGGCCGGCCACCAGCTTACCCAGTGGATCATGGCGATCATGGGCCGGGCCTGGTCCGTCAGGTTCGGCATCCCGGCGTGCCAGAGCCGCAGGTCGCGGATGACAACACCGCCCGCCCGGACGGACGGCTGGAGCGGCGGGCGCACGGCCCGGCGGGCTTCCACCACATCCGAGGGCAGCTTGATGTCGCCCGCCTGGACGTAGATCGTCGTGTCCAAATGGGTGCCGGGCCAGACCTCCGTGCTGCCATTCTCGGCGCTCACATCCACGACGGGGATGTTGACAACCAGGCCATACGGGGGAGTGGCGGCTTTCAGGTCGGGCCACAACTGCCCGCTGTCGGCGTGGACCGGCTGGCGCTGGCCGCTGCCGCCGACGGCGGTGTTGCCGCTGTAAAAGCCGTTGTGCAGGCCGCCCCCAAGCAGGCCGTGCGTGACCGAGATCACGATGTCGTTCAGCAGGACGTCTCTGTACAGGTAGGGCGCGAACGGCGGCGGCTCCTGCTGAACATTGCCCGTGTTGAAGTTGAACGGCGCGTCCGTCCGGGCCAGGTATGCGGGCAGATCGGCCAGCATCTTCTCGCGCAGGGCGGCGATGTGGCCGAGGTCAACGACGCCGTTCAGGACGACGATGCCGTCATCCCGCAGGGCGCGCGTGGCCTCGGCCAGGTGGGCGAGCGTGAGGCGGCCCGATCGGACCTCTTCGGGCGCGATGTCGAGGGCGATGAGGTCTGTCATAGGTTTGATTCTCTTTACGGCCGGCGCGAGGATTAGAAAATTGTGGTCTGACACTCAAAAGTGTTGACTTTCTGCTGCTTGTCTGCTATACTATTCTTGCGGCTTTCCAAAGCACCACCTGCCGCATTGTTTTTCCTGTACTTTCTTTCTAACCGATCTGCCGGCAACCGGCGCGTCCGGCGGCCCGGCGTCTGCCTCATGTGCCGGCACGCACTGCCTTGGGCGACGCTGCGGCACCGCCTGTCCGCCTTGTCAGCACCACGGCGACCATCATGCACGCACGACAAACAAAGGAGAATGACCATGCCCGTCGCTGAACCTCCCGTAAGTCTGCCCGTCCCTGGACTCCCCCTGGAGCCGCTCATTCCTAAAATTCCATTCGAGGCACCTCTTTCCGGCCTGCGCTTGAGGCTGCCCATCGCCCAACTCGCTGCCTCCCTCGGCCTGCTCCAGAGTCTCCAGGGGGAATGGATCGGCACCGGCTTCAACCTGATCTGGCGGCCCAACTTCGCGCCCATCGGCGGGGTACCCAGCGACCATTTCCTGGAACTCAACTTGACCCAGGAGATCACGAAACTCGACTTCATCGGGGCACCGATCCCGAACCGTGGGCTGGCGCAGCCGGACCAGACCCTGTTCGGCCTCCACTACTTGCAGCAGGTCAGTGACCTCGTCACGCGCGGGGCGCTCCACATCGAGCCGGGCATCTGGGTCAACATGACCGACCCGACGACGCAGCCCAAAGTCGCGCCCGCCGTCGCCCGACTCTCCACCATCCCGCACGGCAACGCCCTGGTCGCACAGGGCGAGGCCGCCAACTTCCCCGGCGGACCCGTCTTCACGCCCGCCAACGTCAACCCCTTCCCCATCGGCGGGGGACCGCAGATCCTCCCGCTTTTCCCTGAGCTAAACCTGGCGGTCCCCACTTCCTTCCGCAGCAGTCCCATACCCCCACCTCCTGGGCTGCCCCCGGCGATGGCCCCGGCGGTTTTTCAGAATGTGGTGCATAACCCGAACCTGATGCTGTCTAACGCCATCGCGGGCCAGAAGATCCTCAACACGACGGTGATCACGGTCGCGACCTCGGCCAGCATCCCCTCCTTCACCGTCGCGAACAAACCGGCCCCCGTGGTCACCCCCAATGGCGAGGGAGGTGTCGAGAACATCGCCTTCCTGAACTCGGCCGCAGGCACCCCACCGGTCCCTGTTGCGCCCCATAACCTCCCCAACGCCAATGCCGCGGAACTCTTCGCCACCTTCTGGATCGAGGAGGTGCAGAACCCGCTCGGCGCGGGCACTTTCCTCCAACTCCAGTACACGCAGACTGTCTATCTGAACTTCGCCGGTCTCACCTGGCCGCACGTCTCCGTCGCCACCCTGGTCAAGTCGAGCGTCGTCTAGCCGACGGCCCCCTGCCCCCACCGACAGCGGGGGCGGGGCCATTCAGGAACAAAATCCATGCCGCAGCTTCGATCCAACCCAAGCACGGGCCTCGCCTCGGACGTCACCGGCAGCGCCGCCGCCAACCTCGGCACGCTCAACCCGATTCCGGTGCCCCGAAAAAGCCCGCCCGCCTTCACGCTGGCGGACATCTCCCCCGCCGTCGCCACGCAGCATCTCGTGTTCCACGCGGGCGGCGACTCGGGTGGCACGAACCAGCAGACCCAGGAAAAACTCGCCGCAGCCATGGCGACGGACGCGCCGCTCGGCCAAAGCCCGGCGTTCCTGCTGCACCTCGGCGACGTCATGTACGGTGCCGGCAAGGATGCCGAGTATTTGGACCGGTTCTACCGGGCCTACGCGGGCTATCCCCACCCGATCGTCGCGATTCCGGGCAACCACGACGGGGAGGTACGTTCGGGAACGGACCCGTCGAGCCTGCGGGCGTTCTGGGCCAACTTCTGTGCCGCCGCCGCCGCCGTGCCGGGCGACGTCGCGCAGACGGGCATCACCCGCACCACGATGACTCAGCCCGGCGTCTACTGGCAGATGACCTCGCCCCTGGCCGACATCATCGGCCTGTACACGAACTCCGGCGAGAACGGCGGCACACTTGAGGACGGGCACGGCGACCAGAGCCAGAAGGATTTCCTCGGTGCCGCCCTCGCCGGCATCGCCGCCCGGCGGGCCGCCGGGCCGCGCAAGGCCTTGGTGCTGGCGACCCACCACCCGCCCTTCAGCAGCAGCGGGCACGCCGGGAGCACGCTGCTGCTAAGTCAGATCGATGCCTCCTGTTCCACGGCGGGCGTCTACCCGGACCTGGTCCTGAGCGGACACGCGCACAACGACCAGATCTACTCGCGGCGCTTCACGTTCGGCGGTGCCGCCCTGACCGTCCCGTACTACGTCTGCGGGACGCTCGGCTTCGGACTCCAGGCGGTGGCCGAGCCGACCGGCACCACGACCCAGGGCACGTTGGGCGGCACGATCACTTATGCGCTGGGCAAAGAAGCCTACGGGTATTTGATCGTCCAGGTGACCGCGTCCCAGATCACCGTCACCGTCAGGACGATGTCGGCGGGCGGCACCGTCAGCGACGCCGACACCCGGACCTATCCATTGGTCTGACACACTGGTCCAATACAAGTGATGACACCATGAGCCACTATTTTCAAAACCATACGACGCCGCTCGACCGCGTTCCGGTGCCCGACGCCGGGCCGCTCCCCGTCAGCACCTACCTGTCGATCACCGGCGAATTCGACCACATCTCGCCGCTTTCCAGCGCCACCGGGAGGCCGGACGAGCGGCACGTCTTCCTCTGGGTCAACGTGACGACCGGGACCTATCAGGGCAAGTATGAGGCCGCCATAGATGTCCACTCCAACCGGCCCGGCAGCGGGGAGGCCGACCCCGAAGAGGTGAAGTACCACCTGGCGGTGGAGGCCGTTCAGGAGAGCGGGTGGCCCCCCATCGGGGTCAACACGCGCGCCCGGCTTTCCTTCGTCGGTCTGGGGCTGCATGAGAGCGATTTCACCCTGGCGGAAGAGGACGACCTGCATCATCTGGTGCAGGAATATGCCTCCAACTGTGACCGCATCTCCGTCTTCGGGATGTCCTATACCAACGGCAGAGGGCTGCATGACGTTCATAGGAACGGGGGTGAGAACCAGGACGGCGCGATCGCCTTTTATTACGACGCCGCGAACGGCGGTCCGCTCGTGCGGTGGCTGTTCCTGAAGTTCCAGCAGCCCGTCCTGCCCTGAGCCGCCGCTCATTTCCCCCAGCCAAACTCCAGCTCGTTCGCCCAGTGTTCCAGCCAATCCACATGGAATGAGCCGTTACGCTTGGCGACGCTGCGCCCGCGCGACAGCTCCATCGTCCCCTCGCCCTTGTTGTCGTTGACACGGAAGCTGAACTTGACCGGCTGGCCCGCGTCCAGGCGCTTCTTGACGGCGGGCATCTCCGACCAAGGGATGCTGCACTCGACGATTCGCGTGGTGGCGTCGCGCGTCATCACCAGCCTGCCGCCTCTGACGGGGCCGTCTAAGGGAGAAGTCGGCTGGCGGGGGTAGAAGTGCTTCTGAGGCATTCCGGGGTAGGACAGCCGCCATATCTCCGTCCCGCCCCCGTACTGCGGCGCGACAAGGTTGAGCGCATACTCGTAGTCCGTGTCTTTATAGTTGGTGAAGCCCGCCATGACACCGGGCGGGTGGCTGTACCAGGGTTTCTCACTTGCCGGCAGGACGTTAAAGGCGATCTGGACGTTGTCGTGGGCGGGCGCATTGCCCGCCGGCAGCTCCGGGTCCTTGCGATAGGAGTAGCGGCGGACCGCGGCGGGCCAGGCCAGCGCCTGGGGCGCGTCCGTGTCTCCGGGCTTGACGGGGGCGGTCTGGGGCCTTTGCAGGCGGACGACGTCGCTGGTCGCGGGGTAGAAATACTCGTCATCGTCGCGCGTGGCGAAGCGGACGGTCCCGGCGTCGGGCGTCGCGTCGGCGACCTTGGCGGCGAAGTAGAAGTTTTTGTCGTCATACGCCAGGTACCCCGTCGCGAAGCCTGCGCCCACCGACGGGTCGAACGACTTGAACGGGAACCAGGCCGCCTCGGTCAGGCTGCGGGCGGCCTTGCCCGCCGTGACCGTCTGCGGAAGGACGCCCTTCCAGTCGTCCAAATTGCCGTCCACGGTGATCGTCCGGAGGGCGATGAGGTTGACGTGGATGTCCTCGGCGAGCTGCGCCCGGCCGTCCGCCCCCGCCTCAAACGTCGCGACGAACGGGTAGGTGTTGTCGGCGGTCGCTCGGCCCCCGAGAACGGGCAGCGACACCTCACGCGTCTCGTTCGGCCCCAGCGTCAGCGGGCCAGGCGCGCGGACGGACAGGCCGCCCAATGTCAGCCTCAGCCGGCCCGTGACGGCCCGGTTCAGCACGTTGGTCAGCGTCAGGCGCAGGGCGGGATGTGTCCCGACGGGCGCGAGCAGGTCGTGGGCGGCCAGGGCCAGCGGCTCGATGCCGAAGGTGTGCCCCGCCCGGAGGGCGCGCGTCAGGGCGGCGAACGAGCCGGGGGAGCCGTCCGCCCGCAGGAAGAAGCCGCGCCCATCAAGTGGCACGGTGATCTTGCCGCCGCGCGACGGGACGAGGTTGCCGTAGAAGTCATACAGGTGGAACCGCCCGCCGCCGTCGGCCAGCGTCAAAGTCGCGCCGCTCAGGGTCTCCGGCGTGTCTATCTGCGTCCGGATCTTCGCCCGGTCGGCGGCAGTTTGCCCCACGAGCCGCGCCCGTGGGGCGGCCTTGTGCGCCCGCTCGGCGAAGCCCCGCGCCGTGCGGAAGGGCAGGTTGTCCGCGCCGAACTCTTCCCCCAGATCGCCGACGATCACGGCCGTGCCGTCGTCAGGGTTCCGGTTCAAGCCGCCGAACAGCATCACCCAGGGCAGGCCGTTCTGGAAGAGCAGCCTGGAAAACGGGCGCTCGCCGAGGAAGTGCTGGCTCGCGCCGACCGAGGCCGCCGTGGACCAGGCGTGGACGAACGGGACGCGCTTCGTCTTGCCGCCTGGCAGGCGCATGTCGGCGTCGCCGCTGTCGCAGATGTTGCCCCCGAACACCCCCATCGCGCGGTCGTAGCCCGCCGCCCGGTCGCCCGCCACCAGCGCGGCCACGCGGTCGTCGGTGTTGGCGACCCAGCTCTCCGTGTCCCAGATCTTGACCCGGCCATTCGGACTCTTCCGGTTCACCCAATCCTTGACCGTCGCCATCGAGGTCAGGCCTTGATAGTGGATCGAGAGGAAGTCGAATAGCGGCAGCATCGCGTTCGTGCCGTCCGAGAACAGCTTGTCCATCGCGTTCGAGCTGGAGTCGCAGCCGCCGACCAGAACGCGCGCGCCGTCATGCCGGCGGGCCTCGGCGACCCCCCGGTACATGTGCGTGTACATCTCCCGGTAGCGCAGCATGTCCGCGCCCCAGCCGGAGATCGAGATGCCCTCCCAGGGTTCGTTCCAGAGCGAGACGGCGTTGATGGGGCCTTTGGGCCAGCCGAAATCGCGGGCGAACTGATACGTCCATTGCTGAAAATCATCGTCATAGGACGGCAGCCAGGCCAGGTCGAACTTCGTGTCCAGCATCACGCCCTTGTCGTCCAGCCACGGGCGTGGACGTCCGAGGGGCTGGGTCGGACTGAAGAACTCCCCGCCCCCAGCCATCAGCAGCACGGCGATGTCGGCCTCCTGATACCCCTTCAACTCGCGCCCCTTGTCGGCGTACCACTCGGCGAAATCGGGGTCCGTGGTCGGCTTGTAGCCGACGCCCCAGCGGATCGCGTGGACGTCGAGCCGCTTCAGTACCGGCAGCGGCAGGGCGTCCAGGCAGAACTTCGGGTACTGCACCCGCCGGGGCGTCGCGGCGAAGGTGCGGACGCACGAGGTCAAGAACCGCCGCCCTGCCGGCCCCAGGTCCACGACCAGCGCATAGCCGCCGAGGCGGGTTGGGATGGTCGGGCTGACCGTGACGTCCGCGTAGCCGTGTGCGGGGACCTCCGCCGCCACTGGGACCGAGCCGGCCTGAGCGATCTTGAAGACGTGCGGCGTCCAGACGTCGCCCGGTGCCCCGCGCGTCCCGTAGGCGATGACCTCGACCCGACCCGCCCCGTTGATAACGTGGTCGCCGTCGTTGACGATCTGGAAGGTCCAGGTCGGCCTGTCGCCGGGCCACAGAATGTTGCCCGGCGCACTGCCCCCGATGATCTGCACCGTGTAGGCGGGGCGACCGGTCAGCCCAAAGGTCTCGGCGTAGCCGGGCATGGCCGCCCCCGTCACCATCTGCCCCCGGCCCGGCAGTGCGGGAAGCAGCAGCATCAGGGCGCAGAGCAGGCCGGCTAGGCGATAAGAGGCAGTCGGCATGGGTTCCAATCCTATCTCGCGTGTGATACAATGACTACAATGCAGTAGCCATGATAACACGGCGCGGGCGCCCTGTCAACCGAACGCGCCCCTTGTGTCACAACCTCTGTGACACTGTGACACAGCCAAACAAAACCATGTCCAAAAAAACCTTTGCCCTCTGCGCCGCCCTGGTGATGGCCCTGATGCCTCTGCCGAGCCTGGCCCAATCGCTGACCTACAGCACGTCCTGGATCGGCAACACGTTCGGCGGGAACCGGACGCCTGGCCAGCCACGAAAGCATGTGTCGCTGGCGACGGACGCGCTGTTCGTCGCGCCCGACGGCACCTGCTACACGAACACGTTCTGGGACGAGGACGGCGCGGAGGTCGCCTTCTACAAAGACGGCGATGTGCTGGGCAGCGCGGGCCACACCCACGGCTGGGGCTACGGCGGGGGTACGGAAGTCACCGCGAACGGCCGCTACCTCTTCTTCGCCCAGACCGTAGGCAGCGAAGGCGGCGGCCTGAAGGACGCGGGCACCTGGCCCGCTAAGGGCAAAGTCTGGTATGGGATCGCGCGCCGCACGCGCGACGGCCGCCCGGCACCGTTCTCCGGCGGCAAGGGCGGGGCGGGCGATACCCTGAAGCAAGGTTTCCTCCTCCTCGAAGAAGCGCCGGACGGGACGAACGCGGGTGTCGGCGGCCTGGCGGCGGACGAGACGCACCTCTACGTCAGCGACCCGGCAGCAGGCCGTGTCGAGGTCTATGACCCCAACACCATGGCGAAGACCGGCGGGTGGCCGCTGCCCCGGACCGGACGGATCGCGCTGGCCGCCGACGGGACTCTGTGGATCATCCAGCATGGCGCGGCGGCCGACAAGCCGCGCGTCGTCCATGTCACCCGTCAAGGGGCGCTGCTGCCTGGGGCGGTCACCGGCATCGCCGAGCCTGCGGCCCTCTGCTTCGACAGGCGTGGGCGGCTTCTGGTGGCGGACGGTGGTCCCGCCCAGCAGGTCCGCTTCTACGATGTTCATGGTCCCCGGCCGCATTTCCTGGGGGCGCTCGGCTCGCCCGGCGGCATACTCGGGGGGCAGGCGGAGCAGGTCGGTCGCGACGGCCCGCTGCGCTTCAACCACCTCACCGGGGTCGGCTGCGACTCCCTGGGTGACATCTACGTCGCCTCGAACGGCTCGGTCGCGGGCGGCGGGACCGTCCTGGAGGGCTACACGCCGGGCGGGGGACTCCGGTGGCGGCTGCTCGGCCTGGAGTTCATTGACTGCGCCGAGCCGGACCCGGCCTCCGAGACCGACGTCTACACCAAGGAAGAGCATTTCGTCACGGACTACGCCCGGCCCGCCGGTCATCAGTGGACGTACCAAGGCTACACCGTCAACCGCTTCAAGTACCCCGACGACCCGCGCCTGCACACCGGGGCGACCTCGGTGTTCGTCCGGCGCATCGCGGGCAAGCCCTTCCTGTTCACGACGGACATGTATTCGGCTGAACTGTCCGTGTTCCGGTTCCAGCCCGGCACGGACGGCGAAACAGCGGTCCCCGCGGCGATGTTCGCCAAGGGCCATTATGCGCCCGAGGACAAGTCGGTCTGGCCCGCCGCCCAGCCGGAGAAAGGCGAATGGCTCTGGCGTGACGCGGACGGCGACGGGAAGATGTCGGCGGGCGAGTTCGCGCAGCCCGGCACGGGCAAGGACGCGCCGAGCGGGTGGGGGTGGAGCGTGGACAGCCGGGGCGACGTCTGGCAGGCCTCGGACCGGGACGGCCTGCGCGAGTTCCCCTGCCTCGGCCTGGACGCGCACGGCGTCCCGCTTTATTCCTATGCCTCCCTGAAGACGGCCCCGATGCCCGCGCCGTTCGTCGAGCTGTGCCGGGCCGAGTACGCCCCCGAAACCGACACGATGTTCCTGAGCGGCTACACGACCGAGCGCCCGCACAAGGGCGGCGAGTGGGGTACGGTGGGAACCGAAGTGGTCCGCTATGACCATTGGAGCCGGGGCGGGTCCCAGCCCGCATTGCGGATCGCGCTGCCCTACGACGGCAAAAAAGACGCGCAGGTCTACATCAAGGCCATGTGCGTGGCCGGGGATTATGTGTTCGCCGCCGAGAGCCGCGACCCGGAGCGCGTGTTTGTCTATGACGCGCGTACCGGCACTCTCCAGGGAACGATGCAGCCGGACGAGACGGTCGGCAGGAGCAGCGGCTGGGTGGACACCCCCTACGGCATCCGTGCCGCCCGGCGCTCGAACGGCGAGTACCTGATCTTCGTGGAGGAAGACCTGGACGCCAAAGTGCTGCTGTACCGCTGGACGCCGCCCCTGCGCGCCGGGCGCTGACATGGCACGATCTTCGTGGCACGATGTATGCAGTGGGGTATCATAAGAGTCGTGCGACTGAAAGGAAATCGAAACGTGTCTTTGTTACCAACATGCCGGGCAGCGCGCCGGGCAGGGCGTCTGGTCCCGCTGCTGGCCGCCCTCGCACTGGGAGGCTCAATCGCCGCCCGCGCCGACGAGGCGAAACCCTTCCTGCACCCGCTTTTCACCGACGACATGGTCTTGCAGCGGGGCGTCGCCGACCCCATCTGGGGCTGGACCACGCCCGGCAACCCCGTCAACGTCTCCCTGAATGGCCAGGCGACGCGCGTCATCGCGGGGCCGGACGGCAAATGGGTGGCGAAGATCGGCCCGTTCAAAGCGGGCGGCCCGTACACCCTGACCGTCAAGGGGCCGCAGTCGGTCACTCTGAAAAACATTCTGATTGGCGACGTGTGGCTCTGCTCGGGCCAATCCAACATGGAGTTCGGCGTGGGCAACCTCACGAACGCGAGGGAAGAGATCGCCGGCTCGAACCACCCCGACATCCGACTGTTCACCGTCGCCCGCGCCACCTCGCAGACGCCGCTCGCGCTGCCCGTGGGCCGGTGGCAGGTCTGCGGGCCGAAGACCATCACCGAGGGCCAGTGGAACGGCTTCAGCGCCGTCGGCTACTTCTTCGGGCGCGGACTGGAGAAGGACCTGCACGTCCCCATCGGCCTGATCCACACCTCCTGGGGCGGCACGCCCGCCGAGGCCTGGACCAGCGCGGAAGCCCTGGCACCCCTGCCGGACTTCGCCCCGGTCGTCACCGCCTTGCAGCAGGCGCGGCAGGACCCCAACGGGTTCGGCAAGACGACCGACGCCTGGTACGCCAAGCACGACCCCGGCTCCAAAGACAAAACATGGGCCGACGCCGACCTCAGCACGACGGACTGGCAGCCGATCACGGAGCCGGTCGCGTTCCAGAAGTCCGGCATCGCCGAGCTTTCCGGCACCAACGACGTCGTCTGGCTGCGCCGCGAGTTCGACCTGCCCGTCGCCTGGGCCGGCAAGGACCTGACGCTCCACCTAGGCCCCATAGACGACCGCGACACCACCTACATCAACGGGACCGCCGTCGGCGGCCTGAACGACCCGGCCGCGCCGCGCGATTACAAGGTCCCCGCCGCCCTGCTGAAGCCGGGCCGGAACGTCCTCGCCGTCCGCGTCCTGGACACCGGCGGCGCGAACGACACCGGCGGGCTGACCGGCAAGGCCGACGCGCTCCGGGTCGAGGCCGTGGGCGACCCGACGCCCGCCGTCTCATTGGCAGGGCCGTGGCTGGTCAAGGTCGGGGCACCGATCCCCGCCGACGACCCCGCCCCGGTCGTGCCGGGCAGCGACCAGAACACGCCCACGATCCTCTACAACGGCATGGTGAACCCGCTGATCCCCTTCGGCATCAAGGGCGCGATCTGGTATCAGGGCGAGTCGAACGCGGGTCGCGGCAAGCAGTACCAGGCCCTCCTGCCCGCCCTGATCGGCGACTGGCGCAAGCGATTCGGGTCGGGCGACTTCCCGTTCCTCGTCGTCCAGCTCGCGAACTATGACCCCCACCTCGCCGACCACACCCAGCCCGGCGAGTCCGGATGGGCCGAAGTGCGCGAGGCGCAGCTCCTGACGGCGGAACACCTGACGAGGGTAGGGCTGGCCGTCACCGACGACATCGGCGACGCGGGCGACATCCACCCGAAGAACAAGCAGGAGGTGGGCCACCGCCTGGCCCTCGCCGCCGAGGCCATCGCCTACGACAAGCCGGTCGAGTACGGCGGGCCGCTTTACCAGAGCATGACCGTCGAGGGCGGCAAGGTCCGCCTGAAGTTCACGCACCTCGGCGGCGGCCTGGTCGCCAAGCCCCTGGACCTCGGCGCACCCCTGGTCAAGAACGCCGAGGCGGCTAAGGACGCCGTCCCCGCCCCCGTCCAGGCCGCCAAGACCGCCGAGGCCGTGGGCGCGGCAAAAGCCGTGAAGGCCGCCGAGGCGGCCAACGTCACCGCGAAAAGTCCCGCCGAGAAGACGCCCGAAAAGGCCCCGGAGAAGGCTACCGAGAAGCTGCTCGGCTTCGCCGTGGCGGGCGCGGACGGCGCATTCGTCTGGGCGGACGCCCGCGTGGACGGCGACACCGTCGTCGTCTCCTCACCGACCGTGCCGCAGCCGACGGACGTCCGCTACGGCTGGGCAGATAGCCCGGTCTGCAACCTCTACAACAAGGCCGGCCTGCCCGCCCCGCCGTTCCGAACGGGGAAATAATCACACCGCATCGTGTAGGGGCGAACCTTGTGTTCGCCCTTCTTTCCCCTCCCGTCTTTCCTTTCCCTGCCCTTATCTTCCTTCGCTTCGCCCCGCCTCCAGACTCTCCCGCTCTGCCTCGCTCATCTCCAGCCCGACCGCCATCACGCTGTCCTGTAGCTGCTCCACGGTGCGCGGGCCGACCACCGCCGCGCCGCCGCAGGGATGGTTCAGGAGATACGCCAGCGCGACGGCGTTAGCCGAAACCCCACGCTCCTCGGCCATCTGCCGGACGCGCTCCCAGCGGCTCGCGTTGACCTCGCTGTGGTACAGCGCGTATTTGCCATCGGCGGGGTCATACGGGTGCGCGAAGAAGCCGCCCGCCTGTGGCGAGAAGGGGATCACTTTCAGACGCGCCGCGCAGTAATACTTTAGTGCCTCGGCGTCCATGTGCAGTGAGTCGTACCATTGTCCCTGCACCACGTTCGGGACGGCCAGGCTCCAGCCGATCTGGCTGGCGACAAAGCCGCTCAGTCGGTGCGCTTCGGCATACTCCGCCGCCGCTTGGAGGCGCGCAGGCTGCCAGTTGGATGCGCCGGGGGCATGGATCCGGCCTGCCGCTTGGTGTTCGTTCAGCGCCTCTAGTATCTCGCCGACCGGCACGGCGGGGTCATCCCGGTGCAGCCAGTAGAGGTCTGTGTGACTCGTCCCCAGCCGCTCCAAGCTCTCCGAGATGTCACGGCTCAGATCCTCGGGCCGCAGGCGTGACCGCTCCATCGTCTCCAAACGGGGGTGACCGCCCTTCGTCGCCATCGCGAATTCGTTCCGGACGCCGCGCGTCCGCAGCCACTCGCCCACGGTCCGCTCACTCGCCCCATGTCCGTTTGGCAGCCAGTCGGCGTAGACGTGGGCGGTGTCCAGGAAACTGCCGCCCGCCTCGGCGAAGGCGTCCAGCAAGGCAAACGACTCATCGCGCGTGTAAGCCGACCCGTAGTTCGCCGTGCCGAGACAGAGGACGGAGAGGGGCTGCTTGATGCCTGGAAGCGTGAAGTAGTTCATTAGGTTGTTCCCGTCCCGCCCGGCAGGCGTCGGCGTCGGTCCGCCCAGCGCCAGAGCGGGGCAGCCAAGAAAGCACCCGCCATCAGGCTCGGGCCGAGCCAGGCCAGGACCGAGTGCGGCAGCGGCAAATAATGGCCGATGAAGGAGTCGCAGTAGGCCGAGCCGGGCGCGTCCCAGTTCCGCAGGCCCTGCTCCCAGCGCGTCAGCGGACACTCGCCCCACAGGACGTTGGCGGCGATCACGACGGCCAGCAGCGCATAGTAGGCCCGTTCCCAGCGCGGGCGACGGCGCAGAAGCCCCAGCATCGCCGCGAGTGCGCCTAGGGCCACTACAGCCACGAGCAGCCCGTGCGTGACGGCGACGAGATCGGCAAGCCACAGGAACATTGTTTCCCCCTCCGGCAGCCGGTTACATCTAACCCGCTTTCGGCGTCACCCACGCCTCTTGTTTCGCCCCCTCGTACATCGCCTCCATCACCGCGCTCCGGTAGGCCGCCTCGCGGACGCCGACCAGGGCCGCATCCTTTTGGCCGCCCAGCGCGTTCAGGAACGAGTCCAGGCCCGCCGGGATATTGGGCGGCAGGTCCGTCCAGGGCTGCTTGCCGTCCGCGCCCGGAACGTGCTTGCTGCGGAAATAGAGCTGCCCGTTCAGCACCATCGCGTGGCCTTCCGTCCCGCTGACCAGCAGGCTGACCGGGTCCGCCACGTCGTCCCAGGCGGCGGCCAGCGTCCCGATGGTCCCATTCACGAACCGCATCAGCCCCTCGCCAGTCTCGTCGCAGCCGTCATAGGCGTCCGTGCCCGCGTCGAGCTGGGCGGTCACGGTCGTCACGTCCCCCAGGAGCCAAAGCAGGATGTCCAGCGAGTGCGTCCCCAGGTCGCCGAACGCGCCCACGCCCGCGATCTTCGGGTCCGCCATCCAGCGCCACTCCGTGTCGAACCACCGCCCCAAGGCCCCGCTGTGGCAGTTGGAACCCCGGACGCGCGTGATCTTGCCGAACGCGCCCTGTGCGATCTGCTCTTTCAAATAGATGTTTTTGGCGTCCCCGCGCTGGAAATAGCCGGTCTGGTACAGCACGCCCGCCTTCTCGATGGCGTCCGCCATGCGGTAGGCGTCCTCGGAGCCGAAGCCGAGCGGCTTCTCGACAAACAGATGCTTCCCCGCCGCTGCTGCGGGCAGGACGACCTGTTCATGCAGGTTCGTCTCGGTGCAGACGATCAGGGCCTCGATCTCCGGGTCGGCCAGCAGCGCGCCCATGTCGGCGGCGACGGCGGCCCCCAATTCGGCGGCCCGTTTGGCGGCCCGCGCCGGGTCGTGATCCCAGACGCTCTTGCACTGGACATCGGGACGGCCCTTGATGGTGTTGATAAAGCCGGGCGTGTGGATGTGCGCGCACCCGGCAAAGGCGACTGTGGTCATGGAGGTTCATCCCTTCAAGAATGTTACTCCTCACTATCCGCCGCGCGGCGCGGAAAGTCCTGCCTCTATTTATGGCTGGTTTAGCCTTGGCCCCAAACGGCGATACTATTCTTGTCATACGCCGCGCCGACGGGCGCTTAGAAAAGATCCGCTTGACTCCCGACACCTACCCCGCCGGCACCGTCCGCGCCCTGCTCCCGACTGACCTGGTGACGCCCGCCACGCGGGACGTTTTGCAGGGGCGCTTGTCGGGAGAAACCCCCGACCCGCGTTTCTTCGCCGCGCCCGAGCTAGACCTGCTGCAAGCGGCCCTGGCGCGGCTTTTCGCCGATCCCGAGGCACCCACCGCCCGTACTCTGGCCCTGTGCATAGATGCGCGCCTGGCGGACGGCAAATCCGACGGCTGGCGCTACGACGCCCTGCCGCCCGATGGCGAGGCCGCCCGGCGCGGCCCGCGCGGGCTGGACCAGACGGCCCAGGCGCTCCACGGCAGCGGCTTCGTCGCCCTCGACGCGGCCCGTCAAGAGGCCGTACTGGCCGCCGTCCAGAAGGGCAACCCGCCCGGCGAAGTCTGGCAGACGCTGTCCGCCGCCCGCTTCTTTGAAGAGCTGCTGGCCGAGGCGACGGAAGCGTACTACAGCCACCCGCTGGCTCAGGAAGAGATCGGCTACGTCGGCATGGCCGATGCGCGCGGCTGGACGCGGATTGCCATGAACGAACGCGAGCCGTGGGAGCCGCTGCCCGTCGTGGGTTCCGGCCTCGTAGGGGCGCGACTCATCGCGCCCTCTGCTTCGCCCGAGGGCGCGGCAAGCCACGCCCCCACCGACCCGGAACCAGGCAGGCAGTTCGCCCTCACCGAAACGCTGGACGCCGTCATCATTGGGACGGGCGCGGGCGGGGCACCCCTGCTGGCCCGGCTCGCCCAAGCCGGGCTGAAAGTCGTCGCCCTGGAAGCGGGCCGCTTCTGGGACCCCGCCCGCGACTTCGCCACTGACGAGCGCGCCCAGGCCAAACTATTCTGGAACGACGAGCGCCTGAGTGCGGGCGGCGACCCGCTGCCCTTCGGGTCCAACAACTCCGGCATCGGCGTCGGCGGCTCGACCCTCCACTACACCGCCTACACGCCGCGCGCCCATACAGACGATTTTCGGCTGCACACGGAGTTCGGCATCGGCGCGGACTGGCCGCTCGGCTACACCGACCTGGAACCTTACTACGATGAGTTGGAGCAGTTCTTGGGCGTCTCCGGCCCGTCACCGTACCCGTGGGACCCGCACGGGCAGCCCTATCCCCTGCCGCCCCTGCCGCTGAACGGCGCGGCACAACTGATGCAGCGCGCGTGTGCCGCCCTGGGCATTCGGACCTCGCCCGCGCCCAATGCCGCTCTGTCCGGCCCCTACTACAAGCCCGGCGTCGGGTGGCGTCGCGCCTGCACCAACCGGGGCTTCTGCCAGGCCGGGTGCAGCGTCGGGGCAAAGGCCAGCATGGACGTGACGTTTATTCCTGTCGCCTTGCAGGCCGGGGCCGAGGTCCGCTCGGAGTGCTTCGTGACGCAGATCGAGCGGGACAAAACGGGCCGCGTCTCCGGCGTCGTCTACACCCAGAATGGCGTCGAGCGGCGGCAGCCCTGCCGGAACGTCTTCCTCTGCGCCGGGGCCGTCGAGACCCCGCGCCTGCTCCTGCTGAACGGCCTGGCGAACGGCAGCGGACTGGTCGGGCGGAACTTCATGGCCCACACCGGGGTGCAGGTCTGGGGGCAGTTCGAGGCGGACATCCGGCCGTACAAGGGCATCCCCGGCGGCCTGATCTCCGAGGACACGCACCGGCCAAAGGACGCCGACTTCGCGGGCGGCTACCTACTGCAAAGCCTCGGCGTCATGCCCGTCACTTATGCCTCTCAACTTGCACGGGGGCCGGGCCTGTGGGGGGAACCGCTGCGCGCCCACATGCGCGGCTACAACCACGTCGCCGGCATCAATATCTGCGGCGAGGGCCTGCCCCACGCCGGCAACTTCCTGGAACTCTCGGACGAGAAGGACGCGCGCGGGCTGCCCAAGCCGCGCGTCCACTACACGGCGGGCGAGAACGAGAGGAAACTGACCGCCCACGCCGAAGCCCTCATGCGCGCGATCTGGGCCGAGGCTGGGGCGCACGACGTCTGGGCGTTAGACCGCCACCCGCATACCCTGGGGACCTGCCGCATGGGGACCGACCCGGACACGTCCGTCGTCGGCCCGGACGGGCAGGCCCACGACGTTCCCGGCCTCTACATCGCCGACGGCTCGGTCTTCCCCAGCGCCCTGGCCGTCAACCCGGCCCTGACGATCATGGCGGTGAGCCTGGGAACGGCGGATCGGTTTCTGGGGAAGTGACTCCACCCCGAAGGGTGGGGTGCGTCATCGTGGTCTCCGCGATGTGACTCATCAGGTTATATTCCAGCATCGGGCGGACGCTCCGAAACCCTTCCGACTCGCGCCGCCAGCCCGCCAAACCGCCCTCGGCGACTATTCTCTGGCAGGCGTCGCTGCCCCTCGCCGCCTGCTCTTCGAGCCAGTCGCCTAGAAATTGAAGGACCGACTCCACCATGTCCAGCAGTCCCGGTGTCGCGGCGATGCCGTAAGCATGACAGAATAGGCACAGTCTGCGGCTCCCCTCTTCCCTGTCCGCCCGTGCCCGCTCGCTTAATTCGCCTTGCGACCAGAGCGGCGCGAGCCAGAAGGCCGCATACGCCACATCCCGCAGGCGCGGCCCCGGCCCGGCCATGTCGAAGTCAATCATCGCATAGGGGACGCCCCTCATGCAGACCAGGTTATATGGCGCGAAATCGTTGTGACAGATGACCTCGTGCCGCCGCGCATCCGGGTAGACAAACCCCCAGCGGGCGTCGGGGCCGGGGGCGAAGCCGGCCGTCGCGTCATGGTAGTCACGGAGCAGGCGGGCTGCCGCCACGAGCGGCGCGACGTCATCCCACAGGTAGGGCATGAAGCCGACCTCGCCCGGCAAGAATGTCAGCGCCTCCCGCCCCTGAGCATCCATGCCCAGGAACCGGGGACAGCCCGAGAATCCCTGTGCCTCCAGATGCCGCAGCAGGCTTTGAACTGTCTGGCTGTGGGTGCCCACGGCACGGCGAACCGTGTCACCCACCCGCGCAACGGTCGGGTTGATGTTGCCGCCGCCCAGTGGCTCTTCATCATAGTGTTCCATGAGCGCATCATGCCTGTCCCTCCGGGTGTGCGCCCGGCAGACGTTCTAATCCAAAGCCAACAGCATGTCCAGGTCGAAATCGGCTTTGCGGATTTCGTCCTCCAGGCCGTCCACCGGCGGCTTGGTCCGCGCGATCTTTTCTAGAGTCTCGTAAAGCTCTTCGGGCGGGTTGACCGAGATCACCATCACGACCTCGTTGTTCTCGTCCACATACAGCTCGTCGAAGCGGTTGGAGTCCGGGTCGCCGTGGAACAGGCCGCCCTTGCCCCCCTGCGGGTCCCCGAACAGCTCGAAGTGGATGTCCAGCTCATCGGAGAAGAAGTTCGCGACGTGGTCGTAGGCAACACGTTGCCCGGCCATGTTCGCCCCGGCGATCTCCCCGTGCCAGAAAGCGTTGTTCCAATGTTCGACGCGCCACTGTTTGCCCAGCACGGGGTCCTGAAAGCCCGCCACGTCGCCCGCCGCCCAGACGTCGGGGGCGCTGGTCTCCAGGAACTCGTTCACCAGGATGCCGTTCTTTTTCTCGTCCACGTCCAGCCCCGACGCCAGCGCGAACTCCAGGTTCGGCTTGACGCCGACGCCGACCAGGACGTAGTCGCCGTCTATCACTTTGCCCGCCTTCGTCTTGACGCCCCCCGCCGTGATCTCCGTCACCTCATCGCCCAGGATGACCTCGGCCCCCGCCGCTTCCAGCTTCTTCCTCAGGAACGCGCCGTACTCGGGCGAGGCGAACTTGCTCCACAGGTGGCCGGTCGGCTCGATGATCGTCGCCCGGCCCCCCTTGGTCACGAAGTCGGCAGCCACCTCGACGCCGATGTAGCCGCCGCCGACGAGGATGATCTTCTGGCCCAGGTGTGCCCGGATGGCCTCGCTGTCCTCGCGCGTCCGCAGCATCCGCACGTTCGGCCCTTCCGCGCCGGGGATGTCCAGCGCTTTGGGTGATGACCCGGTGGCGATCAGCAGCTTTTCGTATGTCACCGTATCGCCGCCGTCCAGCGTGACCGTCTTGGCCGACGTGTCCGCATTCTTCGCTTTCACGCCCGTCAGCAGGGTGACTTTGTTGTCTGTATACCAAGACGGCGGCTGGACCGGCAGGACGGCGTCGGCCTCCGCTTCGCCTCGCAGGTACTCCTTGGACAGCGGCGGGCGGTTGTACGGCGCGTGAGGCTCCGAACCGATGAGGAGGATCGCGCCGTCCGGGTCATGCTTGCGGATGTTCTCGGCCGCCGTCGCCGAGGCGAGGCCGCCGCCGACCAGAACATAATGGGCGGAATGGGATGCCATGAGGGTTTGCCCTTTCTAGGGAGTGGGAGGGTATGCTGAAGTCTACCCGGTGGAGCAGGGCGTCAACCGGGCACATACTCCTCCCAGCGAATCTCCACCTCGCCGCCGCCAGGGATGGCGTATTCCCGGTGCCCCTCCGGTGTCGTCTCACCGACCAGTTCTGTGCCGCCGAGCCGGACCACGGTGTCGGGCATCCTGCCGTCATCCGGGATCAGGCGCAGGCGGCAGGCGGCTCGGGGAACACCGGGGAGCCGGAGGCCGACGCACCCTTCGGCATGGCGCATCTCGGCCAGCGGGTAGTCGCAGTAGAGCAGGAACGGGACGCGCGGCAGCCGGTGGAAGGCGCGCGTGACGAAGGCGAAGGCCGCGCCCGCGCCGTACACCTCCTGGCCGACCGCCCCTGCCGGGTCGCCGTTCGCGTACAGGTCCTCCACCGGGAGGGCCAATGCCCGGTCCAGATGGCCGTTGCGAATTTCGGTCGCCAGTGCCTCCTCGGGCATCTCGCCCGGATAGTAGTACCAGGCCCGGTCCAGTAGGTGTCGGCAGTATTCTGTCAGCAGCAGCGTGACCGACGGAGGCAGGTCGTCGCCCGTGAGGCTCAGTATCTCATGGAAAGCGGCCAGCGACTCGAACGCCTCGAAGATGGCGGTGTATTCGGCGTCGTGCAGGCACAGGACGGCGAGGAATGTGGGGAAGAACTTGGCAGCGCCCAGGTCGGACTCGAACAGCGTGGTGTGATGGAAGAACGAGGCCAGCAGGACGAAAGCCTGGTCCCGGAAGAAGTCGTCGCCGGTTTCGCGCCACAGGCGGAGGCAGGCCGCCGCCCCGATGGCCGTGATGTTGTACTGGTAGCCCGTCGCGAACCGGTAGCCGGACAAGGCGCGGGCAGCTTTTTTCGCCTCCTCCAGATAGCGGTCTTTTCCGGTCAGTCCCCAGGCGTGGAGGCAGACGTCGGCGTACAGCCCGCCGACGTCCGACTGCCCCGGCTCGCCCGGCTTTCGGTCCCCGGTGATCACCTCGAACGTCTCGACGTTGAACTGCACCGGCCAGCGGTATTGGAAGTGATGCGCCGCCTTGATGCCGTGTTCCAGGGAGTCCAGGAATAGACGCCTCGCCTCGCTGTCCCCCGTCCCGGCCAGCCGCGCCAGGTCGAGCAGAGGGTGGTACAAGTACCACGAGTCCACCTCGTCCGCGTCTTTCTCCTCGCCCACGGAGGGCAGGTAGCGCCGCATCGTCTTCAATTTAGCATCGTAGAAGGCCGGGACGCCCCTCCTCAGTGCGTCCGCCAGCGGGATGGGTTCGCCGGTCCATCCCTCGAATTCGCGCAGCGGCAACAGCAGGGCGAGTTGGACCATGCTGTCCGGCTCCTCGGCGTCCAGGTAGGGCCGGGCGTAGGTGTGGCCGTCTTGGACCACCAGGCAACCGTCCGCGTGGGCCAGATCGTGCGCCGACTCCCGCGCCTTGCGCGGCCAGTCGTGCCACCGAGTCTCCGTCTGGGCGATGTGTGGGTAGAGCCGCGCCAGACCGTCCAGGAACAGCCGCGCCGCCTGCCGCTCATCGGCGGGCACTTGGGGGCTGAAGACGACGAGGGCGTCCGAAACCGTGACCTCGACGCCCGCTTTTAGCGGCGTCTCGGAGGGCGGCGGGGCGTAGCCGAGCTGCGGCCACTGCCCGCCGACCAGCCCGCTCGGCTTGGCTTCCAGGGCGGCCAGGAGGGGATTCAAGGCCGTCAGGTTTTGCAGGTAGAGCATCGTGCCGGAGGCAGGTGCGGTCCCGGTCCAGAACAGCACGGCCGCCCCCGAGTTCGGCTGCCCCGCGTGGGCCGTGCCACGCGCATCGCGCGGGTCATCGCCCCGCCCCAGCGGGTAGATGTCGCGCGGCCAGAAGGGCAGGCGCAGTTCGTCGCCCGGCGTCAGGCTGCTCCGCCACCGGAGCAGGCCGTCTTCGACCCGCTCCACTTCCACCTTGTAGCGACCCAGCGAGGTGGTCAGGGCGAACCGGGCCGCGTCGTCCCCGGCCTCCGCCTCGTCCACCGTCAGCGGTGCCCCCGGCGCATAGGTCGTCCGGAAGGCGGTGCCGCCCTTGCCGCTCCGGGCGACGATCCACAGCGACTCGCGGCCCGCCCGCACGTCCACCGTCACCGGCCCACACTCCCAGGGCGTCGGGAGCAGGGAGCGGCTTGCCGCCAGCTCGTCCCGCACCGCCGCCGTCCACGGGTCAACCCCCGTCAGCTCGTCGTCGGGGATCACGTCTTTGTCCATCACGTCTGCCATTGCTGCCACCTCAAATCAATGTTGCCTAAAATCGATGCTGCTTATGCCTGCCCCGTTTGTTCCCAAAAAACGCCTGGGTATATCCGCCTCAGATTTGATGGAAGGGACACTCTCATGCTGAAAAAGATCATCGGGACCAGCCTGCAAGGCAAGGCGGTCATCGTCACCGGGGGGACAACCGGAATCGGGCGCGCGACGGCGGAGCTTCTGGCCTCGGAGGGGGCCAAGGTGCTCATCTTCGGGCGGCACGAGAAGGAGCTGAACGAGGCGCTTGCCGACATGCCCGAGGGGCAGGTCTTCGGCCTGACGGCGGACACGACGAAGCCCGCCGACATCGAGCGCGTCTTCGCGACGGCCGACTCGAAGCTGGGCGGCGTGGATATTTTAGTCAGCAACGCCGCCGAAGCCGCCCAGAGCATCCTGGACACGGAGTATGCCGAGTGGGAATATGTGGTCCAGGCCAACCTGCTGGGGTACATGGCCTGCGCCCGCCACGCCGTTGACCGGATGAAGCCCAAGGGCAGCGGCCACATCGTCAACATCGGCTCCCTCAGCGCCAAGCTGCGGGACGCGGGCAGCGACGTGTATGTCGCCACGAAAAGCGCCATCGAGGGCTTTTCTGAGGCCCTGCGGAAGCAGGTGAACGAAATGGGCATCAAGATCTCGCTGATCGAGCCGGGCAAGGTCGGCGCGGACTTCCCGAACTCCACGCCGGAGGAGCAGCCCGCGCAGCAGGCCGAGGGCGAGATGCTGCTGGCCGAAGACATCGCCGCCGCCGTCCACTTCGTCCTGACCCAGCCGGCCCGCTGCGACATCATCCAGCTCCAGATCCGCCCGCACAAGCAGGCCATCTAGTGCGTCCGCTGCGCCGTAGGGGCGAACCTTGTGTTCGCCCTTCCCTCTAGGCCACGGTGGGGGCGCGGGGCGTCCGGGGCGCGGGGTCGTTGTTCAAGAAGGGCGAACACAAGGTTCGCCCCTACGCCCCCGAATACCGCCGCGCCCCGTCTTCCAGCAGTTCTTTGGCCCTCTCCGGCCCGCCGCGCCCGGTCGGCTTGAACTCCTTGCCCGCCAGCGTGTTGTAGGACACGAAGAACTGCTCGATCTCGACCACGGTGCTGTCTTCCAGGTGGTCCAGCGCCTCGATGCTTCGGTGAGACTGCGCGACGACCGCGACCGCGATGAGCCGGTCATTCCGCATCGTTTCCCCGTCCCGCTCGGTCTGCTCGGCCTCGATGACGCCGATCAGCCGCGCTTCGACCAGGCAGCCGGGGAAGACCGGCTCATCCATCAGCACCAGCACGTCCAGCGGGTCGCCGTCCTCGCCGCGCGTAGACGGCAGGAAGCCCATGTCGAAGGGGAAGACCGCCCCCGCCGGCAGCACCTTGCTCAGACGGAACAGGCCCCGCTTTGGCTCATAGGTGAACTTGTTCCGGCCGCCTTTGGGCGACTCGATGACCGCGTTCACCTGCCCCGTCTCCGGGTCCCGCGTTTCTAATCCTTCCAGGTTGGTCACGGCTCACCTCTCGTTCTTCTCGTCACCCTCGGCGGCTTCGTCCTCTTTGGGGTCCCTGCGCTCGTGCAGGTAGGCCATGCTCAGGGGGGGCTTTCCACAGCCCCGTCCGCTTCTTCGCCTCACCCGCCGGGACCCAGCAATTGATCCACGGTGACGAACCGGAAGCCGCGCGCCTTCAAGCGCTGGATGATCTGCGGCAGGATCAGCAGCGTCTGCGCGCTGCCGTCGTGTAGCAGGATGATCCCGCCGTCGCTGATCGTGTCCAGCGTCCGCGTCTCGATCACGCCCGTGCCGGGGTCGGCGTAGTCGCCGGGGTCGTCGCTGTAGAGGATCATCTTGTAGCCCAGGGCCTCCACCGACTCGGCGACGCCCCGGTTGTACTCGCCGCCGGGCGGGCGGAACAGGTGCGGCGGACGGCCCGTGATGCGCGTCAGCACCTCGCCGCAGGCCTTGATCTCGGTATCCACATACTCCGGCGGGATCTTGATGAGGCTGACGTGGTCGTAGGTGTGGTTGCCGACCTCGTGCCCCCCGGCGACCTCGGCGCGGATGAGGGCCGGGTAGCGTTCGGCCTGTTCGCCGACCACGAAGAAGGTGGCATGGATGCCGCTCTGCTTCAGGATTTGCAGCAGCCTTTGCGTGTAGACCGGGTGCGGCCCGTCGTCAATGGTCAGCGCGATCTCGCGCCGGCCTGGATCGCCGCGCAGGATGTCGTTGGCACGCAGACCGCGCAGCAGCATGGTCTGGTGCTGGGCGATCAGCTCCAGGCCGCTCTTGTAGACCTCATGCTTGGCGTTGAGCCAGTACTTGTCCCGCTCGCCCTCCACCAGCGCCAGCGCCTCCGAAGCGGGGAGCATGTTCGGGGCCACCTCCCGGCGGCGGGCCGTGTTCTGCGGCAGCTTGGACTTCACACGGACCGGGTTCGGGACGACGGCGCGGGCCGCCGGCGCACTCTGGGCGGATGCGGCGAGTGCCAGGCTTGCCAGCGCGGAGAGGGAGAGGCCGAGGGCTGCCCCGTGGCGCATTGCTTGGTTTCTCATCATGGGGGCATTCTACCCGAATCACAGCCGCAGGCAGGACTCCGCCGCCAGCCAGAACAGCTTCTCGCGCGCCGCCCCCTGCCGCTGCCAGCCCCGCGCGTCCCACACCCCGCCGCCCACGTCATCGCCGCCGTACAAAAGCTGCCCGAACTCCACACCGCGAAACTCGGCCACGGCGAAGAAGGCCGCCGCCTCCATCTCCACCGTCAGGCAGCCCTCCGCCCGGCGGCGCTTCACCCTGTCCGGCGTCTCGCGGTACAAAGCGTCCGTCGTCCAGGTCTTCGTCTTCAGGTACTCCGTGCCCGCCGCCGTCAGCGTCTCCTCGATGGCGGCGACGGCGCGGGCAGTCGCCTCCACCTCGCGGGCCGGGGGCAGATAGTGGTACGACGTGCCCTCGTCGCGCACGGCGGCGTGGGGCACCAGGACGTGGCCCAGGGCGATGGCGCTGTCCAGGACGCCGCAGCCGCCGCAGGCGATGAACTTGCGCCCGCCCAGCGCGATGGCCTCCTCCAAAAGCCCCGCCGCCAGCGGGGCACCGACGCCGGGGTGGAAGACGGCCAGCCGCGTCCCCCGCAGCGTCACCTCGTAGATCGGGTGCAGTCCGATCTCGCTGGCGAGGTTATACAGCAGCCGCGCCTCGTGGTCCCGGAGCAGCGTGGCGACGACATCCTGAAAGAAGCAGACGACCGCCCGCTCCGGCATGTCCACGTCCGCGTTCAGGTGCTTCGGCTCGATCAGGGCCGTCCGCGCCGGATCAAATTCGAGGATGGGGTAGGGGTATTCCATGATATGAGTAGTCACTGCCCCCGGATTGAGATCCGGGCATTCGGTGAGGCGAATGTCCGCCTGTACGGACAGAGTGCGTAGGGGTGCTGCTTGCCGCGCCCTCTTCTCTTGCCGCATCTTGATCTCCCGTGTCCGCGCAGGCAAATAATGACACTTCTAAAGCCCTGGTCCTCAGACCGGGGCGTCCTTGCGCTGTTAAAACGTCATTAAACTGTCATTAAACGGTTTTCCTGCCTCTCATCTCGTGCCACCGCGCGGCGAACGGCACGAACGCGCCCGGCGTGAGGAAGGGCCGCACCCGCTCGTTGCCCTCCAGATAAAGAGCTTCGTAGACCCAGAGGTTCTGGTCGGCCAGGACGCCGTAACCCTCGGCGGCCTCTTGCAGTTCCGCCTCCGGGAGCGGGCAGAAGTCACGGTAGGCGGTCAGGAAGACGCGGCATGAACCGGGGGACAGGTCCAGCATCAGGTGGAGGGCGCGCAGCACCTCCCAGGCGCGCGGGGCGACGCCGCACTGGTCCCAGTCTATGACGGCGCTGACCTCGCCCCCGTCGAAGAACAGGTTCGTCTCCTGGAAGTCGCCGTGTACGACTTGGAGGGGCAGGGCGCCGAAGCGGCGGCGCATGGATCCGTCGAGGGACGCCCGCCCTTGCAGCCATTCCCGGCGGCCCGCCAGGTGATGCAGGGCGGTCCGGTCGGCGTCCGTCTGAACGGCGCGGGCCGCGACCGCCGCCTGAATCCGTGCGAGGTTTTCCAAAGCTCCCGCCGTGTCGAAGGTGAACGCCTTGGGCCGTGCCTGAGCAATTGGGAAGTCGGCGAAGGCGAGGTGGATGCGCGCCAGGCAGCGGCCCGCCGCCGCGACCTCCGCCTCCTGTAAGTCGGCGCGCGCCACCTGCCGCCCGGCCGCCAGAGGGAACAGGGCGAACAAGCGCCCGTCCAGACAGGCCACCGTTCCGCCGTCCGGCAGGGGGAGAGGGGGGCAGACGGGTATGCCGCGCGCCGAGGCCCAGCCGATAGCCGTGTGTTCCCATTCGGCGCGCGCCGCGTCGGGGCGGCGGTAGGCGCGCAGGGCGCAAGCGCCGCCCGCCGTTTGGACGATGACCGTCCGGTTGACGGTGCCCGTCGCAGGCATGGTCGCGTTCAAGATGGGGCCAAGCCGCCACGACGACAGGGCGGCATGATCCTCGGGGGACAGAACGGACACTTACCCGAGCCACTGCCGCGCCCAGGCGACGAGCTGCATGGTCTGCGGCTGGGGCAGCCCGAGCGATTCGCCGATGATGCGGATCTGGTCCAGGAACTCCAGAAAAGAGCAGACCGGCTCGGCGGACCGCTCGCCAGACAGACGCAGCAGCACCTGCCCGTCGGGGGAGCGCCGGATGTCGGCGATGAAAGGGTCCGTCCGCACGCCGGCCAGCCAGCCGATGACGGCGACGCAGAGCGGCGAGGCCTTGACGCCGCGCTCGAGGGAGGACTGGAGGAAGGCGCGGGTGTCCTCCGCGCCGGGATGGTCGGACATGGGGCTATTATAGCACGTCTTTAAGCACGTCAGGACGGGGTATCAGAACAGGAAGTAGCGCTGCGCCATCGGCAGGCTTTCGGCGGGCTTGCAGGTGAGCAGCACGCCGTCGGCGCGCACCTCGTAGGTCTCCGGGTCCACTTCGAGGACCGGCATGGCCGCGTTGTGTTTCATGTCGGCTTTACCGATGCATCGGCAGTCCTTGACGGCGGCGGCCTTCTTCTGGAGGCCCAATGTCTCGGGCAGTCCGCTTTCGAGGGCGGCCTGGGAGACGAACGTCAGGCTCGTCGGGCCGACCGCCCCGCCGAACGCGCCGAACATCGGGCGGTACAAGACCGGCTGCGGGGTGGGGATGGAGGCGTTCGGGTCGCCCATGGCGGCCCACGCGATGAACCCGCCCTTAACCACCATCTCGGGCTTGACGCCGAAGAAGGCGGGCCTCCACAGGACCAGGTCGGCCAGCTTGCCCGGCTCGATTGAGCCGATCTCATGGGCGACGCCATGGGTGATGGCGGGGTTGATCGTGTACTTGGCGAGGTAGCGCTTGACGCGGGCGTTGTCGTTCCGCGCGGAGTCTTCCGGCAGCGGCCCGCGCTGCGTCTTCATCTTGTGCGCGGTCTGCCAGGTCCGCGTCACGACCTCGCCGACGCGGCCCATGGCCTGCGAGTCGCTGGAGATCATGCTGAGGACGCCCATGTCGTGCAGGATGTCCTCGGCGGCGATGGTCTCGGCGCGGATGCGGCTCTCGGCGAAGGCGACATCCTCGGGGACCTGCGGGTTCAGGTGGTGGCAGACCATCAGCATGTCCAGATGCTCGGCGATGGTGTTGACCGTGAAGGGCCGCGTCGGGTTGGTGGAGGAGGGCAGGACGTTCGGGAAGGACGCGATCCGCAGGATGTCCGGCGCGTGCCCGCCGCCCGCGCCCTCGGTGTGGTAGGTGTGAATCGTCCGCCCGGCGATGGCGGCGACGGTGTCCTCCAGGAAACCGGCCTCGTTGATGGTGTCCGTGTGGATCGCCACCTGTACGTCGTACTCGTCGGCGACCGCGAGGCAGGCGTTGATCGCCGCCGGGGTCGTCCCCCAGTCCTCATGCAGCTTCAGCCCGCAGGCCCCCGCCCGGACCTGCTCGGCCAGCGGCTCCGAGGTGGCCGCGTTGCCTTTGCCGGTGAACCCGAAGTTCATCGGCCAGGCGTCTGCGGCCTGGAGCATCCGCGCCAGGTGGAACGCGCCCGGTGTGCATGTAGTGGCCGCCGTCCCCGTCGCCGGCCCGGTCCCGCCGCCCAGCATCGTGGTCGTGCCGCCCGACAGCGCCTCGTGAATCTGTTGCGGGCAGATAAAGTGGATGTGGCTGTCCATCGCGCCGGGCGTGACGATCAGGTTCTCGCCCGCGATGACCTCCGTCCCCGCGCCGACGACCAGTTGGGGGTCCACGCCCGCCATCGTGTCCGGGTTGCCCGCCTTGCCGACCTTGACGATGCGCCCGTCTTTGACACCGATGTCGCCCTTGACGATGCCCCAATGGTCTAGGATGAGCGCGTTCGTGATGACCAGATCGAGCGCCCCGTCAGGTCCTTCCCGCGTGGCCCGGCTGCTCTGCCCCATGCCGTCCCGGATGACCTTGCCACCGCCGAACGTGATCTCATCGCCATAGGTGGTGAAGTCGCGCTCGACCTCGATGATCAGGTCGGTGTCGGCCAGCCGCACCCGGTCCCCCGTCGTCGGGCCGTACAGGTCGGCGTAGGTCCGCCGTGGGATGCTCAGACTCATGCGGCTGCCCACTCCCTCACCCGGTCCAGCGCGGCCTGCCTGACACCGGCGTCATCCAGAGCGCCGCCGACCAGTCCGTTGTGGCCGTGCATCACGCGCTCCCCGGCCAGCGGCGTCAGTTCCACTTCCTTCTCCTCGCCCGGCTCGAAGCGGACCGCCGTCCCCGCCGCGATGTTCAGCCGCGCCCCGTAGGCCGCCTCCCGGTCGAAGCGCAGGGCGCGGTTGACCTCAAAGAAGTGGTAATGGCTGCCGACCTGGATGGGCCGGTCGCCCGTATGCGCGACCAGGACCGTGACCGTCGGGCGGCCCGCGTTGGCAACGATATCATCGGCTTCCAGCAAGTATTCGCCCGGCTTCATCGCTTCCCCCTACTTGATCGGCTCATGCACCGTCACCAGCTTCGTCCCATCGGGGAAGGTCGCCTCGACCTGGACCTCATGGATCATCTCGGCGATGCCGTCCATGACGTCCGCGCGTGTCAGGACACCGCCGCCCAGCGTCATGATCTCGGCGACGCTCCGACCGTCGCGCGCCCACTCCATGATCTCGGCGGCCAGGATCGCCATCGCCTCCGGGTAGTTGAGCTTCAGCCCCCGCGCCTGCCTCTTGCGGGCCAGTTCGGAGGCGGTAAAGAGAAGCAGTTTTTCCTGCTCGCGTGGTGTCAGGTGCATGTGGTCCCCAAAGGAGCTTTCAGTAAACCTTGCGCGGCGGCAGCGCGTCCCGCCCGTACAGCACCCGCTTGGCGGCCTGCCAGAACGTCCGCAGGCCCGCCGGCAGGTCGCGGCCCGTGCGGCTCAGGCCGCGCACGGTCAGCCCGTGCATGGGCAGGGTGCTGGCCCCCCAGAGGGACTCGCCGGGCCGGTTCATGTCGCGCGCCAGTGCGCCCAATTCCGCTTCCAGCGCCGACCACCGGGCGGGCGGCTCGCCGACACGGCAGACGTAAAGGGTGCAGAAGTGTCCGTAAGGCCCCAGCCGGGCCGGCGTCTGTAGGGGCCGTAGGTGCGGCTCCAGCCGCGCCCGTTCCCGCGCAATCAGCCGGCCCTCGGCCTGCAAGTCTAAGGCCAGTTCGAGGCATTCATAGGCGAATGATTCACCGTGCGCGACCCGGCCCGGCGCGACCGTCTCCCACCAGAACAGGCCCGCGCCGGGTGCGAGGGTGATCCGCGTCTCCTGCCGGAAACGCGCCCCGGCGAAGGGGATGAGCGGGTCGGGCAGGTATTCCAGCAGGCCGCCCGCGGCCACGAAAACGTCCGTCGTCTGGATCGCCGGCGCGTCCGCCCCGCGCGGGCGATAGACCCGCGTCGCCCCGGTGGTCGTGAGCTGTGCCTGCGCCCCCGGCCCGACCTCGACCACCGTCTCCATCCGGTCGCCGCCCAGGATGCCGCCCGAGATGTTGTGCAGGTGGACAAGCGCGGCCCCATCGGGCAGATCGAACGCGCGGACGATCTGGAGCGGCGGCTCCTGGGCGCGCTCGGTCAGATGCGTCCTGCCTTCGGCGTCCGCCCCGAAGCACAGGCGCAGTCTTCCATGTGCCCGGCCTGGTGTCGTGCCTGGTGTCAACTGATGAACAGCCGCGTCGCGAGCGTCGGGTGACGCATGGCGGCGCTGTCCAGCATCGGCAGGAAACTGGAAACGGCCTCGGTGTCCGTCGAGGAGGCGGCCCGCGCGACGTGCCCGTGCAGGTGCCAGAGCAGAGCGCCCGCCCGCGCCTGGCCGAGCGGCAGGAGGCGCTGGCCGGCGGAGACCAGCGCCGTGAGGGCCTGCTGCAAAAATGCCAGCGCCGCCTCGTCTTCGGACAGTCTTAACATCCCCCCGACCAGGCCGAATGCCGTGGCGTGATGAACGTCGGTTCCCGCCGCCTTCGCCGCCTGAAGCGCGTCCGCCAGCTGCTTCTGCTCCGTCAGGCTCGCGGCGAGCTGCAAGAAGCGCCGTCCCAGCGTCGCGCTCGCCGCCCGGCTCTCGCGCGCGGGCTGCAAGGCGCTCATCTGCTGGTTGAGCGTCAGCCAGGCGGCCTCGAACCGTCCGGCAGACGTGTCCGCCAGTCGGTGCGCGGCGCGGCAATAAGCGGCATCGCGCACCCCCGCTTCGCTCAAATAGCCCTCCAAGAACTGCCCCAGATCGTCCACCGTCACGGACCCGTCCGCCGTCAGCGTTTCCAGGCCGAACGAGTGCGCGGCGGAGCCGATGGGGACCTGGCTGTCGGCGAGCTGCAAGAGCTGAAGTAGGGCGCGGTGTTCCATCGTGTGCCGGATTCTACGCTGGGCGCGCGAATTCCTCTCAGACCGCCAGGTAGCCCTTGACCGCCGCCTCGTCGAACTCCGAAACCTGCCCCTGCACGACGATGACGCCGTTCTCCATGACGTAGTAGCGGTCGGCGACGCGCAGGGCGAAATCCAGGAACTGGTCCACGAGCAGGATGGACAGGCCGCCGCGCTCGCGCAGCGACAGGATGACCTGCTCGATCTCCTGGACGATGTTCGGCTGGACCCCCTCCGTCGGCTCATCCAGCACCAGCAGGGTCGGGCGGCGGATCAGGGCGCGGCCGATGGCGAGTTGCTGCTGCTGGCCCCCGGAGAGCGTCCCGGCCATCCGCTTGTACATCTGTTTGAGTACCGGGAAGGTCGTGTACACTTCGTCCAGCGAGGCCGCAGCGTCCATCCCGCGCGGCGCGGCTTCCAGGCCCATCAGCAGGTTCTCGTAGATGGACAGGTACGGGAAGATGCCCCGCCCCTGCGGCACATAGCCGATCCCGGCCTGTGCGCGCTGGTTGGGCGGGCGGCGCGTCACGTCCTCCCCGCCGAACCTGATGCTGCCCCCGCGCGGGCGCAGGACGCCCATGATCGTCTTGAGCAGTGTCGTCTTGCCGACCCCGTTGCGGCCCATGAGGCAGACGACCTGATCGGGGGGCACTTCCAGCCCGATCGAGTGCAGGATCTGGCTCTCGCCGTAGTAGACGTTGACGTCCTGGACTTGCAGCATCGGTGTTTCTCCTCAGTGTTTTTCCTCGCGGGCGCGGCCCAGGTAGACCTCGATAACGCGCGGATCGCTCTGGACGTCCGCCACCGAACCCTCGCACAGCCACTTGCCCATGTGGAGGACGGTGACGGTCCGGGCATAGCGGCGCATGAAGTCCATGTCGTGCTCCACGACCAGGACCGAGCGGCGCGCGGCCATGCGGTGCAGCAGCTCGCCCGTGTGGTCGCGCTCGGGCCGGGTCATGCCCGCGATCGGCTCGTCCAGCAGCAGCAGCTTCGGCTCCTGCACCAGCAGCATCCCGATCTCCAGCCACTGCTTCTGGCCGTGCGCCAGAGTCCCGGCCGGTTCCCCTGCCCGCGCGGTCAGCCCGACCTCGTCCAGCGTGGCGGCGATGCGCTCCTGGTGGCCCGAGGGGAGGGGGCGCAGCAGGCTGGCCGTGCCGTCGTGCAGGCCCACGGCGGCTTCCAGGTTCTCCCAGACCGTCAGGCTGCCGAAGACGGCCGGCGTCTGGAACTTGCGCCCGATGCCCTTCTGGACGCGCCGGTACTCGGGCCAGCGCCGGATGTCCGCCCCGCCGTCATAAAGCACCCGTCCGCTCAGGGGGCGCGTCTTGCCCGTGATGATGTCCAGCAGAGTTGTCTTGCCCGCCCCGTTCGGCCCGATCAGGAAGCGAAGCTCGCCCGGCTGCATGGAGAAGTTCAGGCCGTCCAGTGCCTTGAACCCGTCGAAGCTGACGGTCACGTCCTGCACGTCTATGACGGCGGGATGAGTCATAAGAGCACCTCCAGTCCGTCTTCGCGCTCGGCGGCGAGGGCGGGTGCCGGGGCGAGGACGGGCCGCCGGAAGCGGCCCAGCCAGCGGACGGCGTTCCGGGCGTACCCGGCCATCCCCTGCGGGAACAGCAGGACGGTCCCGATGAACAGCGCGCCCATGAAGTACTGCCACTTGTCCGGGAACGAGTCGTTGAAGCTGCTCTTGCCCCAGTTGACCAGCAGCGCCCCCAGGATGGGGCCGAGCAAAGTCGCGCGCCCGCCGACGGCCACCCAGATCACCATCTCGATGGAGGGCACGACGTCCATGGAGGCGGGGGAGATGATGCCGACCTGCGGCACGAACAGCGCCCCGGCCAGCCCGGCCATGCCCGCCGACAGGGCGAAGGTCAGCGTCTTGATCGTCACCGGGTTATAGCCGAGGAACCGCACCCGGTTCTCGTCGTCGCGGGTCGCCACCAGCAGCCGCCCGAAGCGCGACCGGGTCAGGGCGCGCGCCAGCAGGTAGACACCGGCCAAAGACACCACCGTGGCGAGGTAGAGCGCCTTCTGCGTCCCCGAATCGTTCAAGGAGCGGCCGAAGATCGTGGACAGGTTGGTGATGCCGTTGGTGCCCCCCGTGACCCCCTGCTGGCCGATAAACAAAATGCTCGCCATAAGCGTCAGGGCCTGCGTGATGATGGAGAAGTAAACCCCCTGGATGCGGCTGCGGAAGATCAGGAAGCCGATCACGCCGGCCAAAGCCGCCGGCACCAGGACCGCGACCAGCAGGGCGAAGACGGGCGAGTGGAAGGGCCGCCAGAAGGCGGGCAGGACCGTCATGCCGTTGTAATCCATGAAGTCCGGAATGTGCGTGCCCGACGCTTCCAGCTTCAGGTACATGGCGAACGCATAGCCGCCCACCCCGAAGAACAGCCCCTGACCCAGACTGAGCATCCCGCCGTAGCCCCAGATCAGGTCCAGGCCGACGGCGATGATGGCGTAGGTCAGGAACTTGCCGAGCAGGTTCAGGCCGAAGTCGCCCAAGAAGTGTGGCACGATGACCGTCATCAGCAGCATAGCCGCCGTGAAGGAGAGCCAGAACCCGAGGCCGCTGCGGTGGCGATTGACAAAGAACATGGCTTCCCCCTAACGTCCCCGCACCGCCGCCAGGCCGGCGGGCTTCCACTGCAAGAAGGCGATCACCAGGCCCAGGATCAGCACCTTGCCCAGCGAGGCCGTCGTCCCAAGCTCCAGGAACGTGTTGCCGACGCCGATAATGAGGGCCGCCAGGATCACGCCCGGCAGGCGGCCCACGCCGCCCAGCACGACCACGATGAAGGCGTCCACGATGTAGTGCGTCCCCAGCGACGGCCCGATGGGGCCGAGCAGGGTCAGCGCGGCCCCGGCCACGCCGGCAAGCCCCGCGCCCAGGGCGAACGTGCCCGCGTCCACCCGCCGCGAGGCGACCCCGAGGCAGGCGGCCATCTGCCGGTTCTGCATGGTCGCCCGCAGCCGCCGGCCGCCGGACGTGCGGAACAGGAACACATAGATCGCCCCGATGCAGACGCCGGCCAGCCCGATGATGAACAGGCGGCTGAACGGCAGCACCAGGTCCGGGCCGAGATGGACCGCGCCGCCGAGCCAGGCGGGGCTGTCCACCTGGACGTTCTGCGCGCCGAAAATGGACCGGGCGGCCTGCTGCAAGATCAGCCCCACGCCCCAGGTCGCCAGCAATGTGTCCAGGGGCCGCCCGTACAGGAAGCGGATCAGGCAGACCTCAAGCAGTGCGCCCAATAGGGCAGCCACGAGGAAGGCGGCGGGCAGGGCCAGAACAAACCAGACGCCCCGCTCCACCCCGCCGAGCGGGGCGGCCAGGGTCTTCTGGAACTCGTAGGCGACATAAGCGCCGACCATGATGAACTCGCCGTGGGCCATGTTGATGACGTTCATCAGGCCGAACGAGAAGACCAGCCCCAGCGAAATGAGCAGCAGGATCGAGCTGAGGCTGAGGCCATTGAAGAGCTGGGACAGGATCATGTCCATGGGAAACTCCTTCCCCGCCCGGTGCAGTGGCGGGCGGGGACCTTGTGAGTCGCTACTTCTCCATCTCGGCCACCACCGTCGGTTTGCCCTGGGCAAGCCCCTTGGCCCAGGCAAGCTTGGTCAGGTACGGGTCCGGCTCGACCGGCTTGCCTGAGCTGGAAACCTCGTCGATCAGGCCGTCCGCGCGGAACTTGCCGATGCGGGCCGTCTTCCAGGTGTGGTGGTTGCCGCCGTCTATCTTGACCATCCCCTCCGGCGCGGCGAACGTGACGCCGTCCGCCGCCGCCTTCACGGCGTCCACGTCCGTGGACTTCGCCTTCTCGACGGCCGCTTTCCACAGGTAGACCCCGAAGTAGCCCGCCTCGATGGGGTCATCAGTCACGCGGTCCGCCCCGTACTTCGCCTTGTAGGCGGCGACGAACTTGGTGTTCTCCGGCGTCTTGGTGGTCTGGAAATAGTTCCAGGCGCACAGGTGGCCGGCGATGTTGGCCGGGCCGATGCCGCGCGCCTCCTCTTCGGCGACGCTCACCGAGAGGACCGGCATCTGGGCCGCCGTGATGCCCGCCTCCTTGAGCTGCTTGAAGAAGGCGACGTTGCTGTCGCCGTTCAGGGTGTTGAAGACGGCGTCCGGGCGGGCGGCCTTGATCTTGCTGATGACCGTGCTGTACTCGGTCGCCCCCAGCGGCGTGTACTCCTCGCCCGCCAGAATCCCGCCCTGGGCGGCGAGCTGCGCCTTGATGATCTTGTTGGCGGTGCGCGGGAAGACGTAGTCCGAGCCGAGCAGGAAGATCTTCTTCTTGCCGATCTTGAGCAGATAGTTCACGCCCGGCACGATCTGCTCGGTCGGCTCCGCCCCGGTGTAGTAGATGTCCGGCGACGTTTCCAGCCCCTCATACTGGACCGGGTAGAACAGCAGGCCGTGCTGGCTCTCGACCACCGGCAGGACGGCCTTGCGGCTGGCGCTGGTCCAGCAGCCGAAGATCACGGCGACCTTGTCCTGCTGGAGCAGCTTCTTGGTCTTCTCGGCGAAGGTGGGCCAGTCGCTCGCGCCGTCCTCGGTCACCGGGACGATCTGCTTGCCCAGGACGCCGCCGCCCTTGTTGATCTCGTCAATCGCCATCATCTCGGCGTCCTTGACGCTCACCTCACTGATCGCCATCGTGCCGCTGAGGGAGTGCAGGATGCCGACCTTGATGGTGTTCGCGTCGTCGGCGGGGGCCGCCGAGGCCGTCGTGCCGCCGGGCGCGGCGGCGTCCTTTTGGCCGCAGCCGCTCAGGGCGGCCACGCCCAGCGCGGCGGAGGCCGCCAGGCCGAGCCAGGAATTCTTACGCATAGTGTTTCTCCTTATTGACAGGCCTAGAATGAGAACAGGCCGGCGACGAGGACCGCGTTCTGGTCCGAAGTGGGGTCCGGGCGATCACTCTTCGTGAAGCCGAAGAGGGCGGCATTATTGCTGTTGTCGTGCCGGTACTCGAAGCGCGTGGTGAAGTTCGCGGCGACCTTGTACTCGTAGGTCGCCGTGACCTCGTTGGCTCCGAAGCTGGTCGTGGCGTTCGGCGTGCCCAAAGTCTCCACATGTTTGGTCAGCCGCGAGACGCGCAGGGCGTAGGCGTTGCGCGGGTTGAGCTGCTGGCGGAGGTACGCGCCGTAGCCGTCGCCGCGCAGGTTGTAGCCGCCGCCCTTGTCGTGGTCCTTGCGGTAGACGTACTCGCCGGCCAGGGTGATGGCCTTGGTGGCATGGAAGGTGAGCCAGTTGTCAAAGAGGGTGATGTCCTCGTTGCCGCTGGCGGAGAGCTTGTCGCTGCCGACGCCGTAGGCGGGGATGTAGTTGAACCGGCCGTCGGGCGTGGTGTAGTTGAGCCGCAGGATGTAGTCCTTGCGGCCGTTGTCGTCCTGGACGCCCGCGGTGGGCGTCTCTTCCAGCGAGTTGACCACGAAGGCGGAGACGGCGAGGTTGAGGTTCTTGATCGGGTAGGTGGCGCGCGCCCCGGCCAGGTAGTTCGGGACAAGATAAGTCGCCAGGGTGAGCGTGTAGTTGTAGTTCAGCGTCGCCTCGGTGGTGTCGTAGCCGTAGGGCGAAAGGAACTTCCCGAAATCCACGGTGAAGCCGCCTGACGTGGTGTAGGTGCCGAAGAGCTGCGCCACGTTCTTGAACCGCGACTCGCCGACGCCCGATCCGGCATCCGGGACGTCCCGGTCGGCGGCGTCACCCGTCGCGAGGCTGGCCTTGAAGCCGAACCCGCCGGCCGGGGGGGCGGTGTGGTAAACATCCAGCCAGGCGAGGCGGAGGGCGGGCGTGTTGTGGCGGAAGGCGTAGATGCGGCCGTTGAGCGGCTGGCCTTTGGTCGGGCTGGTCGCCTGGTACTGGTAGTAGCCGTCAATCTCTCCCGTCGTCACGATGTTCGGGGCGGGGGCGACCGGCGTCTGCTTGGGCGGGGGCGCAGCCGCCGACGGCGAGGAAGGCGTGGGCGTCGTGGTCGTGGGAGTCGGGGGCGTCCCTGGCGCGGCCGGAGCCGGGGCCGGCGTGGTGACCGTGGGGACTGCGGGCGCGTCCTGGGCGCATGCGGGGACTGCGGCCAGTGCCGGCCAGGTCAAGGCGGCGAAGGCGAGGGCGTGGAGACGCCTTGGGGCGTGAGGACGCCTGTGGGAGCGGTGGGGCATGTTTGTCCTGTCCTCCGGTGAAGTCTACACGGCTCAGGGCCGTGCCGTTCTCGGGTGGTGCGTCCTGCACGGGACTCATGCGAGAGTGCATGAATGGGACAAACGTCTGCGTTTGACGGGGCGGAAGGCCGAAGAGCGGCGGGTGAGGGATGCCAAAGAGTGGCAGGCGTGGGAGCGGACGGGAGGCGTCAATGCCGGTGGCTGCTTGGGTGTGCTCAACAGTGAGGTTGCTGCCAGTATAGCGGTTATTCAGATGCCTGTCAAGGGGAAAGGCACTATTTTTTCGCGCCGTGCCGGACTCAGTGGGTGTGCGCGTGGCTGTGCGGGATGCCGACGTAGGGCGCGTGGGCGTCAATGATGGACCGGCGCTCGCCCGAGGGCACGGCCAGCTTCCCCTCCAGCCAGCCGACCACGGCGTCCAGCCCCTCGCCGTCTTTGAGGTTCGTGAACAGGAAGGGCCGGTCAATACGCATGAGCCGCGCGTCGCGGTCCATGACGGCAAGCGACGCGCCGACCATCTCGGCCAGGTCCGTCTTGTTGATGACCAGCAGGTCCGAGCGCTGGACGCCCGGACCGCCCTTGCGCGGGACCTTGTCGCCGCCCGCCACGTCAATGACGTAGACCCAGACGTCCACCAGTTCGGGGCTGAACGCGGCGGAGAGGTTGTCGCCGCCGCTCTCGACGAAGATCAGTTCCAGCCCCGGCAGGGCGTCTTCCAGGTCGGCAATGGCCTCCAGGTTCATGGAGGCGTCCTCGCGGATAGCGGCGTGGGGGCAGCCGCCGGTCTCGACGCCCCGGATGCGCTCCAGGGGCAGCGTCCCCTGCCGCAGCAAAAACTCGGCGTCTTCTTTGGTGTAGATGTCGTTGGTGACAACGGCGAGGCTATACTTCGCCGAGAGCCGGCGGCTCAGGCAATCCACAAGCGCCGTTTTGCCGCTCCCGACCGGCCCGGCGATCCCGACGCGATATGCTCTTTCAGTCATGATCCTGCTCCTCTCGGACGATTGAGCTACCGATCAATCGAGGACATGTCCGGGTAGCGCTCGCCCGCCGTCGCGCCCTTCGGCGCGATGGCATCCAGCCGCCGCAGGTCGTCGTCCGACAGCGTGACGTCCGCCGCGCCGACGTTCTCCCGCAGGTAAGAAGTCCGCTTGGTGCCGGGGATGGGCACGAAGTCCGCCCCCTGACTCAGCACCCAGGCCAGCGCGAGCTGCCCCGCTGTCATGCCCTTTTCCTCGGCGATCTTTTTCACCTCGTCCACCAGTTGAAGGTTTTTGACGAAGTTCTCCCCCTGGAAGCGCGGGTTATTGCGCCGGAAGTCGCCTTCGGGGATGTCGGCGGGACTCTGGAACTGCCCCGTCAGGAAGCCCCGGCCCAGCGGGCTGTAGGGCACGAAGCCGATGCCGAGTTCCCGCAGCGTGTCCAGAGTCTCCCCCTCGGGGTCGCGCGACCACAGCGAATACTCGCTTTGCAGGGCGGTGATCGGGTGGACGGCGTGTGCCCGCCGGATGGTGGCGACCGAAGCCTCGGACAAACCCAAATGCCGCACCTTGCCGGCCTGCACCAACTCGGCCATCGCGCCCACGGTATCTTCGACGGGGACTTTCTTGTCTACCCGGTGCTGATAGTAGAGGTCAATATGGTCCACACCCAGCCGCTCCAGGCTGGCGTCGCAGGCCCGCCGCACATAGTCCGGCGTCCCGTTGATGCCGACGCGCGTACCGTCGGCCAGCCGCTCGTTGCCGAACTTGGTGGCGAGGACCACCCTGTCCCGGACGCCCGCGATGGCCTTGCCGACCAGTTTCTCGTTCGTGAACGGGCCGTACATGTCCGCCGTGTCCAGGAAGGAGACGCCGAGTTCCAGGGCCAGCGCGATGGTCCGCAGCGACTCCGCCTCGTCCCCCGGCCCGTAGAACTCGCTCATGCCCATGCAGCCCAGCCCGATCTCCGAGACGACCAGGTCTTTCCCCAATGTCCGTGTCTTCATGGTGTGTTCTTTCTGAGTGTCCGGGACTGCCGCCCGGCTTCCTCGGCCTGCCGGGCCTGTCACCGCTGCGGCTCCCCGTCAGCCAGCGCGTATTCCATTGCCTGCTCCATCGTCATCGCCCGCCCCGCGTCCCAGGCGGCGACGAAGGCGGCCTCCCCCAGCGCCGCGCGCACGGCAGCCACCTGCGCGTCGATCTTCCCTTGTGCCGCCGGGGGAAAAGGGCTGCCGATGCTCGCGCGCAGGGCGGAGGCGGCGGCCCCCAACCGCGCCGCTCGTGACGCCTGGCTCTGCCCACAGGCCACGGCAGACATGCCTTCCAAATTACAGGCGATGCCCCGCTGGTCCCCTAGCTGACGATAGAGGGTCAGGCTCTCCTCGTGCAAGGCCCGCGCCCCTACGAAGTCACCCTGTTCAAAGGCCACAACCCCCAGGTTTATGAGCGATTCGGCGATGCCGTTCTGGTCCCCCAACTGCCGAGAGAGGGTCAGGCCCTCCTCCTGCAAGGCCCGAGCATCCGCCAAGTCGCCTTGCTGGTAGGCCACATTTCCCAGGTTGTTCAGCGCGTTGGCGACGCCCTGCTGGTCCCCCAACTGCCGAAAGAGGCTCAGGCCCTCCTCGTACAAGGCCCGCGCCCCCGCAAAGTCGCTCTGACCAGAGGCCACAACCCCCAGGTTGCCGAGCGAGCCGGCGATGCCCTGCTGGTCCCCCAACTGCCGCCGGATCGTCAGGCTCTCCTCGAACAAGGCCCGCGCCCCCGCAAAGTCGCCCTGCGCCCAGGCCAGAGCGCCTGCTCCGTTGAGCGCCTTGGCCCGTGCCGCCGATCCCTCCCGGACTCCCACGCCCTCTCTCCCTGCGCCCTCCGGCTTTATCCGCGCCAACGCCCGGCCCAGCCATTGACGACCCTCCGTAAAGTGGCCGCGCACCCACCAGAACCGCCACAGCGGCCCCGCCAGGCGCAGGCCATCCTCCCGACCGTCCGCCGACTGCTCCTCCCAAGCAAGGCTCGCCCGCAGGTTGTCGTGCTCCCGCTCCAGACGCCCAAGCCACGACGCCTGCTCAGGACCCCGCAACTGGCTCTCCGCCTCCTCCGCCAGACCCAGGAACCAAGACGCCGACCGACCCTGCACCGCCGCCGCCTCCCCGCTCTCCCCCAGACGGTCCCCCGCGTACTGCCGCACTGTCTCCAGCAGTCGGTAGCGCCCCACATCCCCGTCTACCCCTTCTTCATACACCGCCAGCGACTTGTCTGCTAACCCCGTCAGCAGGTCCAGCACCTCCCACCCCTCGACGCCATCGCCCGAACAGACCCCCTCTGCCGCCGCCAGAGTCCAACCCCCCGCGAAGACCGACAGCCGGCAGAGCAAGGTCTTCTCCGCCGCAGTCAGCAGGTCATACGACCAGTCAATCAAAGCCCGCAGCGTCTGCTGCCGGGGGAGCGTGTTCCTCGCACCGCCCGTCAGCAGCCGGAACCTCTGGCCCAGCCGCGTGTTGATCTCCTCCACCGACAAAGACCGCACCCGCGCCGCCGCCAGTTCCAGGGCCAGCGGGATGCCGTCCAGGCGGAAACACACCCGCGCCACGGCGGGCGCGTTCCCGTTTGTCACCGCGAACGACGGCCGCACGGCCTGGGCGCGCTCGATGAACAGGCGCACCGCCTCGAACTGAGACAGCGACTCGAGCGTCTGCGCCCGCTTGGGGTCCGGCATGGACAATGACGGGACGCGGTAGACCTGCTCGCCCGCCACGTTCAGCGGCTCGCGCGAGGAGGCCAGCAGGTGAACGTCTGGGCAAGCGCGCAGCAGGTCGGCGGTCAGGGAGGCACAGGCGGCGACCAGATGCTCGCAGTTATCCAGGACGAGCAGGAGGCGCTTGGCCTTCAAGGCATTCACGAGCGTCTGCTGGATCGGCTTTCCGGCCTGCTCCTGGACGCCCAGCACGTCGGCGACGGCCTGGGGGACGAGGGCGGGGTCGGAGAGTGCAGCCAGCTCGACGAGCCAGACGCCGTCGCCGTCGCCCGTCAGCAGGTCGGCGGCCACTTGCAGCGACAGCCGCGTCTTGCCCGCCCCGCCCGGCCCTACCAGAGTCAGCAGGCGCGTCCGGCCCAGCAGCGCCTCGACCTCCTCCACCTGTTTCTCGCGCCCGATGAAACTCGTGGGCTGCTGGGGCAGGTTGTTGGGCAGGTCCGGGTTGTCCAGCGAGCGCAGGGGCGGGAAATCGGCGGCGAGCGCGGGGTGGAGAAGCTGGAAGACCTGTTCGGGGCGTCCGAGGTCCTTGAGCCGGTGCTGGTTCAGGTCGCGCAGGGTGGCACCCGGCGGTAGCGCGTCCTGGACCAGTTCGCGTGTGGCCGTGGAGAGCAGCACCTGGCCGCCATGCCCCGCCGCCATCAGCCGGGCGACGCGGTTGAGGGGCGGTCCGAAGTAGTCGCCGCCGCGCTCTTCGGCGGCCCCGGTGTGCAGGGCCATCCGCACGGAAAGTGGCGTGGGCATCTCCCACGGCTCGGCGGCGAGTGCGAGTTGGGCGGCGAGGGTGGCCTCCAGCGCATCGTTTGCGGTGGGGAAGGCGGCGCAGAAGGCATCGCCGACGGTCTTGAAGACGTAGCCTTCATGGTCCTCGATATTGCTGCGAAGGAGGTCTTCGTGGCGGGCGAGGGCTTGGCGCATGGCCTCGGGGCGCTGCTCCCAGAGCTTCGTGCTGCCCTCGATGTCGGTGAACAGGAACGTGACGGTGCCGGTAGGCGGGAGAGGCATGGTGGTCCTCCTCGATGTGTCGCAGGACGTGTCGCAGGACGAGGGACGGCGGTAACAGTTCCACGGGTACGCCGGGATTTCCTGCCCGCCACTGTGACACGGGGGGCGCTCAAGGATTATGACAAGCCACCGGCACTCCCAGTGCCGGTCTACTGAGGAGTGAAAGTCGCTCCGCGACTGAGGACAGGAGGACAAGCCGGCAGGGGTCTGAGTCTTCACGATGGGCGTTGGTTTACAAGTGATGGCCTCCTAGCGAGGGGGTACGAGTGGTTGGAAACCACTCGCTAGGAGCAGCGTCCTTCGGACGAGAACCAGCCCGGCCGAGGGATACGGGCATCTTCGCGCATGGCCGCACAGTTCCGTATTCCTCTGCCGTCCGCAGGACGCCTTTTCTAGCGAGTGGTTTCCAACCACTCGGCCTCTCTCGGCTATTGATCTAATCGCTTGCCAGCGTGATGACCACCGAACCCGCGCCCGCCGTTGGCCGAATCAGAACACCGCCCTCAGTCGTCTCCGCCGCGCCGCCCTGCACCGCCTCAACGCCCGCGATGCCCACCAGCAGCACCCGCCAGTCGCCTTCGCCGCGCACGTCCGCCGTGAGCGTCCGGCCCCGCCGCTTGACTTCGATCACCAAAGCCTCGCCGCCCTCGCGGGTCGGGACCACGGCGCTCATCGTCGCGCCTTCCGATGCCTCATAGACCTGGAACGTGACGCCGCTTGCGTAGTCATAGTCCGGGCGGTCGTCGGTGTCGCCGACGGGGATGACCGAGCCGGGCCGCACCAGCAGGGGCAGGCTCAGGAAGCCGTGCGTTTCGTTGACCCAGCGCGGGCCGACAATGACCCGGCCCGTCAGGAAGTCGGTCCAGCGGCCTTCGGGCACATAGTAGCTCACGCGGTCATTTGAAAAGACGGGGGCGACCAGCAGGGACGGGCCGAGCATGTACTGGCGGTCCAAATAGTCGGAGGCCGGGTCGTCCGGGAACTCCAAGAGCATGGCGCGCATCATCGGGGCACCCGTCTGGTGCGCCTCAGTGGCCGCGCCGAACAGATACGGCATGAGCCGGCACTTGAGCTTGGTGAAGAAGCGCAGCACGTCCACGGCTTCATCGTCATACACCCAGGGCACCCGGTACGACGAGCTTCCGTGCAGGCGGCTGTGCGGGGACAGCAGGCCGAAGGCCACCCAGCGTTTGTAGACGGCGGCGGGCGGCGTCCCCTCGAAGCCGCCGATGTCGTGGCTCCAGAACCCGAACCCGGACAGGCACAGCGACAGGCCGCCACGCAGGCTCTCGGCCATGGACTCGAACTCCGAGGCACAGTCGCCGCCCCAGTGGACCGGGAACTGCTGGCTCCCCGCTGACCCCGACCGCGCGAACAGGACCGCCTCTCCCTCCCCGCGCTCCTGACGCAGCAGGTCGAAGACCACTTTGTTGTAGAGGTACGAGTAGTAGTTGTGCATCCCCGCCGGGTCCGACCCGTCAAAGTAGGCGACATCGGTCGGGATGCGCTCCCCGAAGTCCGTCTTGAAGCAATCCACGCCCTGATGGAGCAGTGCCCGTAGCTTGCCCGCGTACCACGCAGCGGCCTCGGGGTTGGTGAAGTCCACGATGCCCATGCCCGGCTGCCACTGGTCGGTCTGCCAGACGGACCCGTCGGCCCGCTTCAGCAGGTAGCCATTTGCCTCGCCCTCCTTGAACAGCGGCGACCGCTGGCCGATGTACGGGTTGATCCAGACGCAGATGTGCAGGCCGCGCTCCTTGAGCCGCGCGAGCATCCCCGCCGGGTCCGGGAAGACGCGCGCGTCCCACTCGAAGTCGCACCAGCGGAACTCGCGCATCCAGAAGCAGTCGAAGTGGAAGACGTGCAGCGGCAGGTCTCGGTCGGCCATGCCCTGGATGAACCCCGTGACCGTGTCCTCATCGTAGCTCGTCGTGAACGAGGTCGTCAGCCACAGCCCGAACGACCACGGCGGCGGCAGCGCGGGCCGCCCGGTCAGGGCCGTATACTTTGCCAGCACCTCTTTGGGCGAAGGCCCGTAGATGACGAAGTATTCCAATGCTCGGCCCGGAACGCTGAACTGGACGCGCGAGACCTTCTCCGAGGCCACTTCAAACGAGACGTTCTCGGGGTGGTTGACGAAGACGCCGTAGCCCCGATTGGTCAAATAGAACGGCACGTTTTTGTAGGCCTGGTCGCTGCCGGTGCCGCCGTCCTTGTTCCACATCTCCACGACCTGGCCGTTCTTGGCAAAGGCCGTGAACCGCTCGCCTAGGCCGTAGACGTTCTCGCCGACGCCAAGCCCGAGCCGCGTCATCATGTACGGCCCGAGCGGGTCACCTTCGGCCCCCGCGCCAAGCTCGGCCAGGCCCATGCTGCGGTCCCCACTCCGGGTGACGATTTTGCCCTCGGCGTCTACGAAGTCCAGGCTAAAGCCCGACCGGCTGACGCGCGCCGTCAGGCTCCCGCTGGTCAGGGAGGCGTACTGCTCGCCGTCCTGCACCGTGACCTCGTGCCCCTCCTGCGGGTAGACGGGGAAGTGCGGGCCGGAATCGAGGCCGCCCTCGTAGTGCGTCAGGCGCACCCGGATCACGTCCGGCATCGGGGAAGAGAGCCTCAGGGTCAGCAGCGGCCCAGTGAGCGTATCGCCCCGGTGCCGGATCGGCTGGGCTGGGGCGTAGACCGTCAGCGTCTCGTCGGTCGCGTCTACTTCGTGTGCCTGCGCCGGGTAGGAAGCGCGCACGCCCTGACGCATCAGCCAGTTGCCATCGGTAAATTTCATGGCGCTATTATACTGCGAAGTCGCCGTTTGCACAAGTAGAGTCTCTTGACTCGGCTCCCATTCGCCGCTATAATCAAAGCATAACCTGACGACCCCGCAATGCGCCGGCTCCGCCGGCCCCCCGAACTAACCCGATGAAAACAAAACTTTTTCTCTGCTTCTTTGCCCTCCTTGCGCCGGTATCTGTGACGCCGGCCATGTCCCAGATCATGCCGTCGGCCACGCCGGGCGTGTCCCCCGCCTCACTGCCCCTGCCGCTGCCCGGCATGTCCGCGCTGCCTCCGGACCGGCTGCGGGCCGAAAACCCGTGGAACCTGCCAATGACCGGCCTGTGGCGTTTCAAGCTGACCCACGGGCGAATCATAGACGGCCATTTCCAGACGGGGCCGCCCGGAGACCGGTTCGTGACCGCCTCCAGCAGCGAGAACGGCAACCCGCCCCGAAACGCCTTCGACGGTGACCCCAACACGCGCTGGTGCGCCGACGGCCCGACCTTCCCGCAGCGTCTCCAGGCCGACCTGGGGCGGACCCGGCGCGTCTCCGGCCTCACCCTGACTTGGGAGAAGCCCGACGAGCGGTTCCAGTGCCGCGTGGAGGGCGGCGCGGACGGGCGGCGCTGGACGACGCTGGCGGATGCGTCCGCCGCGCCCGGCCTCGGCGACGGGCCAGTGACGCTCACGCCCGCCGACGTCCGCTACGTCCGCGTCGTCGTCCTGGGCGGCGCATCGGGCAACTGGGCGTCCCTCCGCGAGTGCCGGATTCAGTTCGTTGAGGACGGCAAGGAGGTCGCCTGGCAGCCGCCCGCCCCGGAGCCTGTGACCGTCCCGGCCTCCGACACCGACTTCGCCCAGCCCGCCACGGCGGACCAGGACTGGGACAATCTCGCCGTCCCCTCCAACTGGGAGATGGCGGGCTACTCCGTCCCGACCTACAACTCCGTGGATGACACCGTGGGCCAATACCGGCGCTATGTCACCATCCCCAAGACGTGGACGGGCCGGCACATCTTCTGGCGCTTCGACGGGGCATTGGTCGGCGCGGAGGTCTTCGTCAACGGACAGTCGGCGGGCTACCACGAGAGCGGCTATACGGCCTTCGATGTGGACGTGACCGGCCTGGTCAAGCCAGGCCAGCGCAACCTGTTCGCCGTGCGCGTCTCCAAAACGACGCCCTCTTCGGACTGCGAGACCGGGGACTTCCAGTGCATGGGAGGCATCTACCGGGAGACGTCTTTGATCTCCGTCCCCGCCACACACGTCCACGACCTGACCGTGCGGACCCCCCTGGCCGCCAACCACCAGGACGCCACCCTCGCCGCCGACGTGCAGGTGATGGGGACGCCGGGCGAGGCGGTCGGCCTGGCCGGAACCCTGGTCGGGTCAGACGGGCGGCAGACGCCGGTCCGGCTGGCCGGGTCTGGCCGCGTCGGCGCGGACGGGACGGTCACGGTCGCCCTGAGCAGCCCCGTCGCCGCCCCCAGGCTGTGGTCGGCGGAGAAGCCGAACCTGTACTACCTCGTCTTGCAGTTAACGCGCGCCGGCAAACCGGTCGAACGGGTGGAGCAGCGGTTCGGGTTCCACCAGGTCGAGATCCGAAACAACGTAGTTTTGTGGAACGGCAAGCCCATCAAATGCACCGGCGTCTGCCGGCACGACGAGTGGGCCGACAAGGGCTTCGCGCTGACCGATGTGCAGTGGCGCAAAGATTTGAGCATGATGAAGGCCGCCAACATCAACGCCATCCGCACCTCCCACTACAACCATGCCGCCCGGTTCCTGGAACTGTGCGAGGAGCAGGGCGTCTATATCCTGGACGAAGTGCCCTTCTGCTGGATCAATGAGAAGAATAATGACCCCGCCTTCGCGCCCGCCCTGCTGCGCCGCGCCGCCGACACCCTGGGCCGCGACAAGAACCGGCCCTGCGTTCTCTCCTGGAGCCTGGGCAACGAGAACGGGGTCGGGAAGAACTCCCAGACCGTGATCGATTTCGTCAAGGCGCAGGACCCGACGCGCCCCTCCTTCATCTCGCAGGGCGGCTATTGGGGACCGAAGGGGCAGTCCTTCCAGGACATGCACTACCCGACGCCCGCCGACGTGGACAACTACGTCGCTCGGGACTCGGGCAGGCTGCCCGCCCAGTTCTCCGAGCAGCCGCACATCTTCTACCAGAAAGAGGCGCAGGACTTCGACCCCGGCGCCTCCGATCTCTGGTCCGAAACCCTGACGCGGACCTGGGACAAGATCCGGGTCGCGCCGACGATCCTCGGCTCGTTCATCTGGGAGTGGCAGAACCAGGGCATCGCGGACCCGAACCCCGACAAGACGCGCGACTTCTACTACGGCAGAGACTATCTGCGCCAGGAGAACAACAAGGGCGTCGTGGACGCCTACCGCAACCCCAAGCCCGAGTATTGGATCGTTAAGATGGCCTACAGCCCGGTCGGCATCGGCGCGCGCACGGTTTCCCCGGTGGGCGGCTCCTGTGCGGTCGCACTCACGAACCGCTACTCCTTCACCGACCTCAGCGAACTCCCCTGCCGCTGGACCGCCCTCAGCGGCGCGGCCGTCCTGAAGAGCGGCGTCAGCCGCATCCCCTGCGCCCCTGGCGGGTCGGCGACGGCTCACTTCCCGGCCCCGGCCAACATGACCGCGCTGCGCCTGGAGTTCGTCCGGGCCGATGGAGTCGCGCTTGCCCTCGCGCGGCTGGATGTGACGGGTGCCCCGGCCCCGATGCCGCCCGCTGCCGTTGCCACCGGCGGGCCGCTGGCCGTTCAGGACGGCGCGGACGCGCTGACGGTCAGCAGCGCCGCGCAGGCCATCACCTTTGATAAGGCCGACGGGTCCATCCGGTCCTGGCACGTCGCTGGGCGCGACATGCTGGCGTCCGGCCCCGCGCTCACCCTGGGCGAGTCGCGCGGCGGCAACACGAGAGGCTATTACCGGTCTGCCACACCGCCCGTCACGGGCGGCGCGACCGTCACCTCCCAGACTCAGCCGGACGGCTCCGTCCGCGTCGCCGTCACCGGCCCCGTCTTGGCGAGCGTTGGAGGTCAAGCCCTTGGCACTCTCGACCGCACCTACGACATCCGGCCTACGGGCGAGGTCGCCGTCCACTGGACACTCAACTGGACTGCCCCCCAGACCAATCTGTGGGAGGTCGGCATGAAGCTCGCCGCCCCCGCCGCCGACACCCGCCTGAACTGGCTGCGCGACTCGTTCTTCACCGTCTACCCCGCCGGGCACCTGGGCGAGCCGACCGGAACCGCCGTCGCCGGCAGCACCCTGTTCCGCGCCTCCAAGCGCGGCCTGCACTGGTTGACGCTCACGGATGCATCGGGCGCAGGCCTCGCCCTCCTGGAAGACGGCTCGCCGCTCGTGGGCCGCGCCCAGCCCACAGACGGGGCCACAGCCCTGTTCGCCAGCCGCGAAGTCGCCGTGTCCAAGGAGTTCAGCGGGACTTGGGTGGCTGACCATGACATCGTCGCCGCTCCGGGCAAGCCGATCACCGGGGCCTTCACCCTGCGCGCGGTCGCGCCGGGCCGGGCCGTGGCGAAGCGATAGTCTTGCTGCAATCGAAAGGAAATAGAAAATGACTGTTATCACCCCTACGGGCTTGGTCGGAACCTCAGCGCGGCTGCCGGGCCTGACCCGCTACGTCTACGGCACCACGCGGCTCGGCGACGGCTCCCTGCCCTTCGAGGCGCGCGTCGCCGTCGCCCGCGCCGCCATTGATGCGGGCGTGTCCCTGCACACCAGCCACTCCTACGGGGACGCCCTGCAAGTCCTGCGGGCGGCTCTGGATCAGGACCGCTCCACCATCCCCACCATGATCTACAAGATCGGCTGGGACTCGGTCGCGCAGATCCGCGAGGTCATCCAGCAGAACCTCGAACCGCTGGCCCTGGACCACATGGCCGTCGGCCAGCTCTGCCTGGGCGGCCCGCTGGCCGAACAGTTCCGCACCGGTGGCCCCGCCTGCGCCGAGCTGCGCGGGCTGAAGGAAGAGGGCTTGGTCGGGCGCTTCGTGCTGGAAACCTGGCCCTGGAGTTCCGATGTGCCTGTGGACGCCCTCCGCGGCGGCCACGCCGAGGGCCTGATTGACGGCTACATCTTCTACCTGAATCCCTTGCAGCGCTTCGTTTCGGACGCCCTGTGGGACCTGCTCCAAGAGCGTGGGGAGACGATCGTTGCCATGCGGACCGTCGCGGGCGGGTCGCTGGACCGGCTGAAGGAGAATGGCCCGGAGTACCTGCGGACGCGGGCGGCACAGATGGCCCCCGTCTACGCGCGTTCGGGCTGCGGGTCGTGGCCGGAGTTCTGCGCGCGTTTTGCTCTGGGGTATTCCAACGTGGCGGCGACGGTGGGGGCGACCTCGCGGGTGGAGAACCTGCGCGAGTTCACGGCGGCGGTGGAGGCTGTGGAGCCGCTGCCGGCTGACGTGGTAGCGGAGATCGAGGCCTTACAGCGGCGCTGGGCCGACGAACACGACCGGCATGCGGCCCCGTGGTCCATGTAGAGGCAGGGGACGGGGACCCGGCCCGAAAGACCCGGCGCGCATGAACCCGGCCCTGAAGGGCCGGTCTACTCCCGGCTCCGCCGGAGGGCCGCCCCTTCGGGGCTTCGGATTATTCTGGAGGCGGGCGGCGTGACGGGCGGCGCGAGGGCCGGGCCGCCGCCTCGGCGCGCATCTTTGTCAGGCGCGGCAGGGCGAAGAACTGCACATAGACCCACCAGGCCACGCCGATCCCCCCCAACAGCAAGCCCGCGCCCCAGAACTCGACGCCGGGCTGGGCGAACACCCCAACACCCATCGCGACGAAAATCAGGGCGGTCAGGCCGGGCAAGGCCAGGCCGCCCGTCATGCGAAAGGGCCGCGCCCGGTCACGGTCTTTGAGGCGCAGCGCGATGACGCAGGCCGCAGCGAAGGCATAGATGAACGCCTCGGTCCCCGCCGCCAAATTGACCAGCAGGATGAACTTCTGCGTCCAGTAGACGAGGGCCGAGACCAGCAGCGCGATCCCATAGACCACCAGAACCGCCCGGTCCGGCGTGCTGAACCGCTGGGAGATGTTCGCCAGCCCCTTCGGCAGCACCTGGTCGCGTGCCATGCCGTAGAGGAACCGGCTGATGCTCATCAGGCCCGCGTTGAAGGTCGTCAAGGACATGCACAGGCTCGTCCCGATCATGCACCAGCGCCCGGCGGGGCCGAGCGCGGCAAGGGCGAAGACGAGGTGCGGGACCGGGACTCGGGCGCTTGGCGTCCCGAACAAAGCTGGGCGGCCTTCATGGGGCAGGGCGGCGAACATGGCCGTCGAGAGCAGCGCGTAGACCAGGACCAGCAGGACGACTGCGATGAACATGCCGACGGGGATGGCCCGCGCCGACTTGACCTCGTCGGCCAGCGGCGTCACCCACTCAAACCCGACGAACAGGAAGATGGCGACCCCGACCGCCTGGAAGACCGGCCCGACGCCCCCCGTGTGCAGCGGCTGCGGGACCACGAAATGGGCGTGGGAAAGCGCCAAAATACTCATCGTCACGATGGAGGCCACGACCGAGTAGGTGACGACGTTCTGGAAGGTCCCGGCGATCCTCAGCCCGCCGTAGTTGAAGAGCGTTGCCAGGGAGAGCATCAGGAATATCCACCAGGGCGGGGAGACGGCGGGCAGGGCGGCGCTCAGGACGTGCGAAAGGACATACGCTTCCGTGCCGACCACGAGTGTCACGCCCGACATGTAGGTCAGCGCGACCACGAGGGAGAGCTTTTCGCCGAAGGCGCGGAGGATATAAAGCCGGATGCCGTTGACGCTCGGCCACATCCCGTTCAGCTCGGAGAAGGCCGCCGCCGCCAGCGTACACAGCCCCCCCGCCAGGAGGATCGCGATCCAGGCGGCGTCCCCGGCGAGGTAACAGGCTACCTGGACGACGACGAGGAACGTGGAGGAGGCGAAGGTCAGGCCGGCGCTGGTCGAGACGACGGTCGCCAGGCCGATGCTCCGCTTGAGCTGCGGCCCGGTTACTGCCATGAGATCACTCCCATAGCATCGCCGTCACGAAGTCGAGCCGGACGATGTCCGCCTCCGGCCCCTGGATACGCAGCGTCCCGGCGTTGTACGGGTCGTTGGGGGACACCTCGCCGTAGAAGATCTGGGACAGGATCCCCGCCGTGGACTGGAGGGCCAGGTCAGCGGACGTAGGTGCCCCCCGCTGCGCGGTCATCACGCCGTCCCGCGTGGTCAGCGTCCCTTCCACGCCGATGTCGGCGGCGTGGATGTGCATGGTCCGGTTCCAGTCCTTGATCATCGCCATCAGGCGCGCGTTCTCGTTGCAGCTCCGGGCGAACGATTCGAGGCTGTCGTACATCTCTTCGGCGGGTGTCATCGCGCGTCCGTCTCCTTCGATTCCTCGTTCTCGTCAAATAAATGGACCGCGCCGTGCCAGCCCAGGCGCTCGGTCCAGTCTTCGTAATCCTGGGGCGTGATCTCGGCCAGCGGTTTCTCCATGAGAGCGACCAGGGCGGCCTCCATCAGATTGGTGCCGCCCGAAAGGCCGTCCATCTCGGGCGTCGTGGTCGCGACCCAGCGGATGCCGGCCGCCCGGAAGCGCGCCATGCTCTGCGGCCGGGTCGTGTTGGTGACGATCCCCTTGCCCGCCACTGCCGGGGGCAGGTGACGCAAAATAAGATGGCCGTCGCCTGCGATCACGTCCGCCGCCTCGTAATACTTGGCATAACGCGGGTCCGCCTCGGGCGCGTCCTGGGCCGCTCCGGTCGGGTAGAGCTGGTGGAAAGGCGTCGTGAGCAGGCGCGAGCGGTACTTCCGGGCGAGGTCTTCGATCTCGGCGAGTGTCGTCAAGGGGAAGTCCAGGCCGATGTTGAAGATCAGGTCCCCGAAGACGCAGGGGCAGCCCATCCCGACGAACGCCTCGGCCATGCCGAAGCGGTCCAGGGCGCTGACCATCAGCACCTTCGTCGCGGGGGTGACCAGCCCGCGCGAGGCCAGAGTGCGCACCACGTCCCGCTCCAGAGTGTTCTTCAGCCCGCTGCCGTCCACGACCGGCGTCCGGGTCGCCGCCTCGGCCAGCCGCAGGCCGTCGCCGATGACGAACCGCTCCCCGTTGACCGAGAGGTACATGTCAATGCCGCCCAGCCCCAGCGCGTCCACCTGGCCGTCCATCTCCTGGATGCGGGCGCGGGCGCGGGCCATGTCCCCGCCGGTCCCCTCGCGCGAGAGCCGCACCGTCTGACCCGCCAGCGTGACCTCGCGGACGAAATCCCCGCCCGCCGACCCGAGGCTGACGCTCACCACCTGCTTCATGCCGTAATCATACCTCTTTTTTGCGGGCGGTTGGAACCGCCTCCGTATCCGATTCCGCCCCGATTGGGGTATCTTTAAGGGACTCTAGCGAACTAGAACGGTATCACCCACCCATGCTATCCCGCTTTCTCTCCTACTACCGGCCCCACCGGGGGCTGTTCCTGCTCGATTTCTGCTGTGCGGTCGTGTCCGGCCTGCTGGAGCTTGCCTTCCCGCTCGCCGTCAAAATGTTCGTGGACAAGCTGCTGCCGGGCCAGAACTGGGGGCTGATCCTTGGTGCGACGGCGGGCCTGCTCGGGATCTATTTCCTGAACACGGGCTTGCAGTACATCGTCAACTACTGGGGGCACGTCCTGGGCATCTCGATTGAAACGGAGATGCGGCGCAAGATCTTCGACCACATGCAGAAGCTCTCGTTCCGGTTCTACGACAACCAGAAGACGGGCCGGCTGGTCGCCCGCGTCACGAAAGACCTGGAGGAAGTGGGCGAGGTGGCCCACCACGGGCCGGAGGACGCCTTCGTCGCCGTGATGACCTTCCTCGGCTCGTTCGGGCTGATGGTTTCGCTGAACCTCAAGCTCGCCCTGATCACCGGGCTGGTCGTGCCGCCCATGATGTGGATCTCGACCCGCTACGGGCGGGCGATGACGCAGACCATGCGGACGCTGTTCGGGCGCGTCGGGGACTTCAACGCCCGGATCGAGGAGAACGTCGGCGGCATCCGCGTGGTCCAGGCGTTCGCCAATGAGGACCACGAGCGCGCCCTGTTCGCGGTGGACAACGGGAAGTACCGCGAAACCAAGCTGAACGCCTACCTGCTCATGTCCAAGAGCATGTCCCTGAGCTACATGACCATGCGGATCGTGACGATGTTCGTGATGCTCGCGGGTGCCTACTTCGTCCTGCACCACGCTCTCTCCGTGGGCGGGTTCATGGGTTTCCTGCTCCTGGTGAACGTCTTCTTCCGGCCCGTCGAGAAGATCAACGCCGTGCTGGAGTCGTACCCCAAGGGGATCGCGGGCTTCAAACGCTACACGGAGCTTCTGGACACCGAGCCGGACATCGCCGACGCGCCCGATGCCGTGGACGTCGGGCACCTGCGCGGCGCGATCCGGTTCGAGGGCGTGACCTTCGGCTACGACCGCCACAAGACCGTGCTGCGCGACATCGACCTGTCCATCCGCCCCGGCGAGACGATCGCCTTCGTCGGCCCGAGCGGCGCGGGCAAGACGACCCTCTGCTCCCTCCTGCCGCGCTTCTATGACCTGGACTCGGGGCGGATCACGATTGACGGCGTGGACATCCGGCACATGACACTGGCCTCCCTGCGGCGCAACATCGGCATCGTCCAGCAGGACGTGTTCCTGTTCGCGGGCACGGTCCGGGAGAACATCGCCTACGGCCGCCTGGGCGCGAGCGACGCCGACATCTGGGAGGCGGCCCGGCGGGCGCGGCTGGGCGAGATGATCCAGGGCCTCCCGGACGGTCTGGACACCCTGACCGGCGAGCGCGGCGTGAAGCTGTCCGGCGGGCAGAAGCAGCGCATGGCCATCGCGCGCATGTTCCTGAAGAACCCCCCCATCCTGATCCTCGACGAAGCCACGTCCGCCCTGGACACCGAAACCGAGCGGGCGATCCAGGCTTCCCTGGCCGAACTCGCCGTGGGCCGCACGACCCTGGTCATCGCGCACCGCCTGGCGACCATCCAGAACGCCGACCGCATCGTCGTCGTGGACGAGAGCGGGGTCGCCGAGCAGGGCCGCCACGACGACCTGCTCGCCTTCGCCGGGGTCTACCAGCGCCTCCACGCCGCCCAGTTCGGGTCGTAGGAGCCTGGAGGGAGTGCCATGACGCTCGTGCTGCGCCCGCTGCGACCCGAAGACATCGCCGAAGTCGCCGCCGCATTCGCCGCCCTCGGCTGGGGCGGGAAGTTGGAGGCGCAGTACGCGAGGTATCTGGCAGAACACGAGGCCGGAATGCGGGTGACACGCTTCGCGTTCGTCGGCGGCGTGTTCGCGGGCTACCTGAACGTGCTGTGGCGCTCAAACTACCCGCCGTTCGCCGACGCCCACATTCCCGAGATCAACGACTTCAACGTGATGCCCTCAGCCCGGCGGCGCGGCATCGGGACGGCCCTCATGGACGAAGCGGAACTGGTGATTGCGACGCGCTCCCCGATCGCGGGGGTCGGCGTGGGCATGGCGGCGGGCTACGGCCCGGCGCAAAGGCTGTACGTCAAGCGCGGCTACGTCCCCGACGGGCGCGGGCTGAGGACCCACGAGCGGCCCGTTGTTGAGGGTGAAAGCGTCCGTGTTGACGACGACCTAGTCCTGTATTTCACCAAACAACTGCGGGCGGCGTAAGCAAACTCGGAATGCTTCAGGCCGCGCTGCCGCCTGCGCCGGGTTCGTCATCATCGGCGACGACCTCGATCTCGACGGCCTGGTACATCTTGACGGCGAAGCCGTCTTCCATCATGGCCTCGCGGACGCCCAGCGCGATCTCCAGGTCCTCGCAGACCTCAAAGGCGACGTCCTCGCCCGCCTCGCCGACCACGATGTAAGTCTCTTCGTCCTCCTCGATCTCGTCGCTCTGGTCTACCAGGGTGAGCGGAACGAGCGGCTTGCGCTCGCCGCCTTTGCCCCCGCCCCCGTTGCTGCCGCCGTTCTTGTTGCCGCCGTTCTTGGTGCCTGCCATCGGTCGCGTCACTCCTTGTGTGTGGTTCGTTATTCGGCACCCAGGGGGGTGTCCGGGTCGGTCGTCGCCGTGCGGGACGCGCGCGGGGTCAGTGGTTTTCCTACCGCCCCGCCCGTCAGCGTCTCGACGACCAGGCGGTTGAAGGCCTGCGCCTGCTCGTCGTGCGGGAGCAGTCCGCTCTTGTCGAAGACGGTCAGCTCGGCGCGGGCGTTGGCGGCGAGAAACGCCTCGGCGTCGGAGAGCGGCGTCAGCCGCGCCTCCCGGCCCCAGATGATCCGCACGGCCTTCTGCGTCAGTTTGGGGAACGTCTCCGCCACGCTCAGGTTCAGCAGGCCGCTGAAGAAGGACGGCGGCGCGTTCTGCGAGCCGTACTGGTGGGTCGCCGTCGAGTAGTGGTCGAGCAGGGCGTCGTCCACATGGGACGGGTCAAAATACGTCTCGTTCATCAAATAGTGGCGCAGGCCCGGCAGTGACGTGATCGCGTTATGGATCGTTGTCCCCAGCAGGGGTGCATGGGTGAGCGCGTAGACCGCCGCCGTGCGCGCGTCGGGCGCTTTGGCGAGGTGCCGGAAGCCGGTCGGGCAGACCAGTACCAGGCTGTGAACGGCGTCGGGGAGGTCGGCGGCCACCTGGACGGCATAGGCGCAGGCGAGCGAGGAGGCGACGATGTCGCACGGCTCCTTGACCACTTCACGCAGGAACTGGCCGAGCTGCTCGACATACTGGGCGGCGGTGTAACGGACGCGCGGCTTGTCCGACAGCCCAAAGCCCAGCCAGTCGGGGGCGTAGACCAGGCCGTGTTCCGAGAGCGCGTCGAAGTTCTTGCGCCACTCGTAGCCGGACGCGCCCGCATAGATGCCGTGCAGCAGGACGACAGGGCGGCCGCCCTCGGCGGGTTTCCCCTGGCGCGTGTAGAAGATGTCGCCATACGGGCCGGGCCAGAAGCGGCCTTCGCCGCCGAGCGGGTTGCCGAGCGCCTTGGCCCGGCCAAAGACGGCGTTGTTGGCGGCGGCCAGGGCGGTCGCCCCCGCGCCGGCCCAGAGCAGCGTCTTGAGGGTCTTGTTCATCGGGTGGGGACCTCGCGCGTTGTGATGGGGCTAGTATACCCAAGAACCCACCCCGGCGCAAGCGCGGCGCTTGCGCCGGGGTGGGTTCCAAAATGCCCCGCCAGAGCGTCCCGGAACGCCCCCGGCCCCGCCCCGTCCCCCGCCGCCCCCAACGCGGCGAAGCGCCAGTATTCGGTCGCGAAGAAGAGCAGCGGGCGGTCGCCGCCGGTCTGGGCGGCGACGGCGAGGCCCAGACGGAACTCGTTCCCCTCGGCGGTCGGGCGGCCCGCAGGCATGGCGTAGACGTCCAGCGGCCTGCCGCCGGGGAGCGCGTAAGTGGCGTGGAACAGGGTCGTGAGCGTGGAGGGTAGGACGGTCTTCCGGTCACGCGCGAGCCGCCGGTAGGGGCCGAGCGTTGGCGGGAAAACGTCATCGAGCGTGGCGGCGGCGACCGGCAGGGTCGTCAGCGCGGCGGCCGGGGGGACCGCAGGCGCGGCGTGGGTGATGGCGGCAGGCGCGGCGTGGCGGTGACGGCTACGGGCGCCGCTGACGATCAGGACGATCCCCAGGATCAGCGTGACGAGGGTGATCCCCACAACGGCAAGGCACGCGCCGAAGGACTGCTCTTTGAACCGCTCATCGTCGGCGGCCTTCACCTGCTGGAACTCCGGCGATCGCTCCACCTCCGCGCGGGCGGCGGTCAGCTCCTCCGCCGTGGCGTCGTCCACGGTGACCAGGACGGCGAAGCACTCCGGGCAGGTGGTGGATTTGAGGTTCGGGTACTGCGCGCCGCAGCGCGGGCAGACTTTGGCGGGCATGGGCCTATTGTACCCCGCCCGGCGTCACAGAACTGCCCTTGATGTCAGGGCTTCAGCGTCTCGCGTCCCGGTTTCCAGTCGGAGGGGCAAAGTCCGCCTGATTGAACGGCTTGCAGGACGCGCAACGTCTCCTCCACACTGCGCCCAACATTAAGGTTGTTGATCGTTGCGTGTTGAACGATGCCCTCAGGGTCCACGATGAACAAGCCGCGCAGAGTCAGCCCCGCATTTTCAACCAGAACCCCGTAGTCCGCCGCGACTTGGTGTGTTCGGTCAGCCAGGAGCGGAAAGCGGAGGCCGGAAATGCCGTTCGCCTCGCGTGGGATTGCTACCCATGCTTTGTGACAATGCTCACTGTCGGTACTGGCCCCAAGGATATCACAGTCCAGTTCCAGGAACTCGTCAGCCCGGTCCGAGAGCGCCGTGATCTCCGTGGGGCAGATGTGCGTGAAGTCCGAGGGATACCAGAACAGCACCAGCCACCGGCCCACATAGTCGCTGAGGCTGATGGAGCGGAACGGCGCAAGTGGGGGAAGGGTAGGGTCGTAGGCTTGCGCCGTGAAAGGAGCGGCGGGCTGACCGACTTGAAGGCTGGTCATGGTAATGTGGCTTCCTCTCAGACGTGGTGACGTATCAACAACAGCCACTACGGGTACTCAGGCGCTTCATAGGAGAACAGCCCCGTCAAATCAAATGAAGACCCCGAAAGGCTCTTCACATGTCCATCCGCCATCAAGACATTGTAACGGCGGTAAGGAGACTCCTTTTCCCCATGCCAGGCACCACAGCCATCGTAAAATAGCGGAATCTCGGACGGCCCATATTCCGGGTAGTGTTCCGCCGCGATGTCATAAAGGTTGTAGGCTGTTAGACTCGACACCGTGGCGTGTGCTAAAACAATTTTTGTTGTGTAGTAGTAGCTGGTGCCGAAAGTCTCAAAAGAACTGTTCCTTGCATCCAGCGGATAATAAGAAAACAGATCGAAACTCGAAAATCCCGCGTCTGACGGACATCTCCAAGCATTCGGAGAGTTGACATACGGCTGCAATACGACGTTGATTGGCTTCATCTGAGAGACGAGAAGCCAGTCTTCCCCGCCCACGGTCTGCCAGTAGTTTGTTTTTAGATCAAACGGATCGCCACCAAGGGGGTAAAAGTCGTCATTGTCTTGGGAATACAGGCTGCAAGCCATCCCCAGGTTCCGGAGGTTCGATAGGCAAGCCGTGCGCCGCCCTGCTTCTCTGACGGACTGAAACACCGGGAAAATCATTGCGGCTAGAATAGAGACGATCCCTATTACTATCAGCAACTCGACAAGAGTGAACCCTTTTCGTTTCATGACCTTAATCCTGTTGCATCAGTCTTTTCAACGAGTTCTCCGCCGTCTTCAAGCCAAGCCCGCCTGCGGCTCGGCTACGCAGTTTTCCGGCGGCATCAAAGAGAAAATAGCTCGGCCAAAGCCCTGATGTTTGGAAGCGGTCCCCAATCGTGTGATCATTGTCTATGGCGCAGGGACCATTAATCCCTAGCTCTTCCGCGACCACTTTCACCTTCGCTATCTCTGTGTCCTCTGGGGAACGGGGCTGATGTATCGAAACCAAATACAATCCTTGCTCCCGGTATGCCGCCAATAGTTCTTTGAGCCGAGGCATGTTCATTTTGCAGATCGGGCAAGAGATAGCCCAAAACTGAAACAGTGTCGGGCGCTCAATTAGGTCTTGACTCGCCACACTACGATTCAGCCACTCCGTTGCTCCTTCCAGTGAAGGAATTGATGTACCAACTTGCAAAGCCAAAACCGCTCTCCACTGAAAGACTCATTGCGAACTGATATGCTTGATCGCGCTCGCGGCCCTGCGGCGAACCACAACGTCAGTATCGTTCAATAAAGGCGTCAGGTATGGGAGCGCTCGTGTATCCTTCAACTGGTTGAAAACTCCCATAGACCGTAATTTGTCTGTTCTGTTTGAATGCATTATGAACGTTGCCATGGTCTGAAATACCACTTCTTTTTGAGAGGGTGTATAGCTCTTGACTTCCTGCAACGCCTCAAAGAAATTTGCCCGCCTGATGGATGAGACAGTAACATCTTGGCTGGGTCCTGGGCTTTTCAACATCTGAATGAGCCAGTTCAAATCTGTGTCAGAGATAGTGCCGTTCTTCGCGCTTTCTAGAATATGTCCCCTCTTAACGTAGTCATCTTTATACATCACCCCTTCACTCTCGTTGATCTTGGCTTGTTCAGCAGGAGGCATATCCGAAAAATTGACTGGGTGGCGATGTAGAGATTGCACTGAGACATGGTTACTGCGGAGGGTAAGCAGGCCAAACACGACACAGAGGGCGATAAAACCAATTAGTAGAATTGCCGGCCTTGAAATTTTCAATGCAAAAGTCCTCGACGCCCAGGCAGTCATGAAACTGATGTCACACGGGCTTTCCATTCAGACTGAAATCTGCGTCTTCAACGAAGCAACCGTCCGCCTGCACGGACTGATGAAGTAGATATGGACTCCGGCCCGAATGGAAAGCCTGTGTGACATCAGCCACCCATATGGCATTAGCCAGTAGGAGAAACTCCTCCCCCACAGTAATTGTCCCCCACTCTGGCTTGGCATAGTAGGCCAGCTTGAGTGAGATTGCCATCTGGAGTTGTTCCAAAACATCTGCCGCAGGCATTTATTACACACTGATCGCAGGTTCCACCTTCGATTGGATGTGTACGAGGTCCTCCCGGTTGTGCTGGGCATCCTGAGCAGTTGAAGCCTAATTGTGCGTCGGAACATCCATCGGCGTCGCAGACCGGATTCGCGAACGCGATTCCCGCCTGCTGGAACTCCTTAGCGATCGCCTGAGCCACCCTGTTGTCACCCGCCATGCGCTCCATGCGTTGGCCGACGAGACGTGCAAGATCGTCCACGCTGAACATGGACAGCGCGGCGATGCCCGCCCCAAAGCCCAGTTTCCGGAGGGCCGCTCGGCGCGTCATCTTCTCGCGCTCCACCCGCCGCGCGGTGTCGGCGTCCATTGCCTTGGTTTTGGCAGGTTAATCCGCCTTCGTTTGCTCATTGTCCGGCATGTGTGTTCTCCTCAGATGATCCCTCTGATGCTTCGATGAGTGCTTCGCCTAACACGGCTTTTGCCTGCGCCTGTATCTCTTGCAAGGCCAAGACGCGGGCCACGACCAGTCCGACCAGACCTTCAATCCGGTCGCGCTCTTCCATCTTGTCGATGACGGCCTGGGCAACGAGGTCAACGAACTCGTCACGGTCTTCGATACGCATGGGCGCTCCTCGCGCGGTGGTTTGGGTGGCGACCCTCGCATTTCGTCCGGCATCTCTTGGGAGGGAGGATGTCAGAGGGAGGGAGGATGTCAGAGGGAGGGAGGATGTCAGAGGGAGGGAGGATGTCAGAGACATTATACAGCACAATTTCGAGTTTTGATGTTAAGAAAATGTTAAATCCGCGATTTATTTTTGGACCGAGAGCGTCGGCTATTTTTGGCGTCGAGCCACGGCCCGGCGGCTTGAATTTGCCGGCCCGTTCTGTTATGATGGTGGGCATGAAGGCAAGTCTTTTCCTGACGCCGCTGCTGGCGATCATCGGCCTCTGTGTGGCCCCGCGCGCCAACGCGGACCCCTCCGGCCCGTTCACCTGGGGCGAAACCACGCACATGGCAGACGCCGGCTGGGGGCGCATGACGCCGCTCAAAGACGGCCGCTGGCTGGGCGTCAACGCGCTCTATCCCCATCCCAACAGTATCCTGCAACTGGAGATCAGCGCCGACAAGGCGCGGACCTGGACGCCCCTTGCCACCGTCGCCGAGCCGGGGCGCAACCTGGACAACGGCGAGGTCATCCAACTGCCCAATGGCGACCTGCTGCTGACGGGCCGGTCGGTCGTGGACGGGCCGGGCCGGCCCCGCTCGTACCACCTGCCGGTCTACCGAAGTGCGGACGGCGGCAAGACCTGGACCTTCCAGAGCCAGATAGACACCTCGGAGCCGCCGCCGGCCCAAGCGCGGCACCCCTCGGTCGGGCTGTGGGAGCCGCACTTCTTTTTTCTTCCTGACGGCAAACTCGCCTGTGCCTATGCCAACGAGAAACCCGCGGTCGCCACGCCCGCCTACAGCCAGATCGTCTCGGAAAAGGTGTCGCCGGACGAAGGGAAGACGTGGGGGCCGGAGATCGTCCTGGCCGCCCAGGTCGGCGGCGGCGGGCAGCGGCCCGGAATGCCCGTCTTGACCCGCCTGTCGAACGGCCAGTACATGGCCGTGTATGAAGTCGTCGGGGTGGGGGACGCCGACGTCTACTTCAAGACCTCGCGCGACGGCGTCACCTGGCCGCCCGGCATCGGCGTCCGTATTCCCTGCCAGCACGCGGGGCCGTGGGTGACGACGCTGACGAGTGGCCGCGTGGTCGTCACTTCCTGCGAGAACCAGATCTCCACCAGCGACGACGACGGGGCGACCTGGCTCCTGGCGACCCCACCCGCCTGGCCCATCGGCCACGTCCTCACCTGGCCCGCCCTCTACCAGACCGCCCCGGACACGCTGGCCGCGATGAACACCTATCACGGCGTCAACATCCGGTGGGGGAAGATCATCCCCGTCAAACCCTGGCCCGCCCTCTTCACCTCGGATTTCGCGGCGGGGGATGACGATGGCTGGACCCGGTACGGCGGCCACACCGGGTTCGCCGGCGGGGCTTACCTCCTGAACAACGCCGGCACGACCGGCAAGTCGCTGACGGGCGATCCCGCCTGGCACGACGGGACCTTGGAGGCCGACGTGATGCTGACCTCGGCGGGGAACGCAGGCCTGATGTTCCGCACGACGAACGCCGACCTCTCCGGCCCGGACTCGTTCTCCGGGTACTACGTCGGCCTGGACTCGACCGGCAGCGTCTTCCTCAGCCGCTCGGTGAATAATTATACCGAACTTGCGCGCGCCCCCCTGGACGTGCCGCTCAACACCTGGCAGCATGTGAGAATCGTCCTGCGCGGGGCTACCCTCGCCGTGTATGTGGGCGACAGCAAGACGCCCACCCTGCGCGTCTCGGACAGCTTTTTCCTTCGTGGCCAGATCGGCGTCCGCGCCCACAACTGCAACGCCGCGTTCCGGCGGGTGCGGTTCCAGAGCGCGGCGGCTGTATCGCCTGGGGGCGGGCGTCGGCGTGAAGGGCAGGCACGGGGGCCTGCCCCTACGTTTCGTGGGCGGTAGGGGCGGCCCCCCGTGGCCGCCCTTTCCCTCCGCGCCCAATTTCCCGCCTTTTTCCCCGTCGCCTACACCACCCACCACGCCTTAGCCGCCGCGACGCGCGCCACCGACTCGTCAACCCGCGACTCGGACAGCCGCCCCGTCTCGACGGCCCCAACCAGCGCCCGCTGAATCTGCCGCTGCGTCTCCCAGGTGTGGCAGCAGAGCAGGACATCCGCCCCGGCAAGCACCGCCAGCACGGCAGCCTCGGCAGCCCCCCAGCCGTCGGCCACGCCCTTCATTTCCAGATCGTCCGTGATGACCAGGCCCTCAAACCCTAGCTCCCCGCGCAGCAGCCCCGTCAGGATGGCCGGGGACAGTGTCGCGGGCAGGTGGGCGTCGAGGGCCGGGAACAGGATGTGCGAGGTCATCACGGCCGAAAGCCCCGCCGCCAACGCCGCCCGAAAGGGGACCAGTTCCACCGCCTCCAGCCGCGCCCGGCCAATCCCAATGCGCGGCAAAGCGTGGTGCGAATCCGTGTCCGTGTCGCCGTGTCCGGGGAAGTGCTTGCCGCAGGCCAGGATGCCCGCGTCCTCCTGGAACCCGCGCACGGCCGCCGCCCCCATCGCGGCAACGAGGGCAGGGTCGGAGCCATACGCCCGGTCCCCGATGACCGGGTTCTTCGGGTTGTTGTTCACGTCCAAGACCGGCGCGAAGTCCCAGTTGAACCCCACCGCCCGCAGCCCCTCGCCGATTTGCCGTGCCGCCGCCCGTGCCTGCTCTGGGTCCTGCGTGTCGCCGACCACGCGGGCGGCGGGGTGGGCGGGATAGTACGGCGGGCCGAGCCGCTGGACGCGCCCCCCCTCCTGGTCCACGGCCACGAACAGCGGCGGCAGGCCGTTCGCCTTCGCCCGCGCCTGAATCTCCGCGATTGTCGCCCGAGTCTGGTCAGGCGGCCCGACATTGCGGCCCATCAGGACGATGCCGCCCACGGCGAACTCGTCCACCAATGCGGCGGCATGGGCGTTGACGGTGCGGCTCCCTTCCGGCGTGTCGCCGGACCAGCCGAACAGGAGCATCTGGCCGATTTTATCGTGGAGTGTCATGGTAGGTTAATGGATATCCGGGGGCGGCGTGTCCGAGACCGGCACGGTGAAGGTCATCGGGATCGTCTGAAGGTCCACGCGCTGGTGGATGATGACGGTGAAGTCTTTAAGGACCGGCGGCGGGTCAAGAAACAGAGGGACACGGGGAGCGCCCTTCGGCTGGGGGTAGTGCCATGCCGGGTTCTTCGGAGGCCACATGCTGTACGTCCGCGTGTCTCCAGGAGCGTCGATGTAGCCGTCCGCATCATAAGGCGGTGCGAACTTGACGCTGACTTCGACTGGCTTCCCGAACTGGCGCACGAGCGGGGACTGGGGGAGATCGCTCGGTGCAGCGGTATGTCGGGCCGTGATCTTAAGGTTGATCCTCTCACCCATCACGGCACTTGTATCACGACTCTGCGCTGGAAGCGTCACGACGACGCCGCTCGGCGTCGTGAGAGTCACAGGGCGCGCGAGTACAAAGGTGTAGGTCCTCAAAGGCCAGTCCCTAGGGTTGCCCGTGTCTCCCTTGACGGCCAGGTTGTGGAACGTCACCTGCTCATCGTAGGTTTCAAACTGGTGCAGCTCGCAGTCTACCTGCACATACCGGCTTGCAGAGCGGTAGGGAGCAGGGAAGCGGGCGGCATGGCCACTGGAGTACACGTCGTCCTGCTTCATAAAGATGCCCCCGCGTCCCAAAATCGGCGGCCAGGTGGTGGCACCGTCCGGTCGGGGCCGATCAAACTTTTCCCACTCCGACCACTGATCGTTGGTCGCGAGTTCCCATTGATGGGAGTCGTTCGGCAGAATCGGACGTATCTGAGTGAATATCTGATGCCGACCTCGCCAGGCGCGCGCCGTGGTAGTGATGCCGTCTTTTGTCACGCTGTCCGCGATCTGGGGCGCATCAGGGATCGCATGGCGCATGTTCGGCAGGCGCTTGATGCGCCAGCGGGGGAAGGGGCCAGTGCTGGGGACGAGCGTCACGTTCATGTACCGGCACTCGCTGGAATAGCCGCCGGGGACTTCAACGCGGTAAAACTGTGGCCCCGACTGAGTGCCGACGATCTTCCAGTTCAGCGGCGTGACATCGCCATTTGAGGTCTGGGCCGAGGCTTGCATGGGAGGCATTCTGCTGTCGTAGTTGTCGCCATAGTAAGAAGTGCCATCAGAACTTTGGGATTGGGCGGTGAGGCGCGGGAAGGCGGGCGGGCGGATGAGGAGAACTGCGGCGTCCTCTCTGTCATCGCCCCATGGCCCGTCATTGTTGCCCGGAGTCTTGATTTCTTTCAGGGTGAAGCCGTTCTGTGTGCGCGGCGTGGAGGCGTCCAAAACCGGCGGCAGGTGCAGGACGTTGACCCAGCCGCCGCGCGCTGTGACGTACCAGGCTGCCGCACTCGCTATCAGGAGCGTGATCAGGGCGAATCGCCGCAACGGGCGCTGCCATAGGGAACGAAGTAGCGGGCGCATTGCCATGATCGCTTGTTCGCGCTCCGGCAGCCGATCTCCTGCTCCCTACGGCAGTGTCACCACGCCCAGCAGGCGCGGGCCGCGCGCGCCGGTGGCGGCGGAGACGTTGGCGGGGATGCCGTGCATCCGGGCGGCGGCGAGCAGGGCGAAGGCGAGGCTTTCCTTCGCCCCGGCGGGGATGACGCCTGCACTGGTGGGGAAGGTGTCGTGGGTCTCGACGGTGACGGCCGGCAGGGCGGAACGGAGGCCGTCCATCAGGGCGCGGTTATGCGTCCCGCCGCCCCCCGCGATCAGGCGGTCGGGGAGGCGGGGGAGGAAGGCGCGCAGGGCGTGGGCGATGCTGTCCACAGTGAGCCGAGTCGCCGTGGCGAGGGAGTTGGCGGGGGACAAGTGGGCGGCTAGGCGCAGGAGATCGGCGACATAGGCGGGGCTGAACAGTTCCGCGCCGGTGCTTTTGGGCGGCGGCAGGGTGTAATAGGGGTGCTGCAAAAGGCGCGCGAGCAGGGCGGGGTCGGGACGGCCCGAGGCGGCCAGCGCGCCCTCTTTGTCATACGGCTGCCCGGTGAGGGCGATGGCAAGGCCGTCCAGGATGAGGTTGCCGGGGCCGGTGTCGAAGGCCAGCGTGTCGGCCAGCGCGCCGCCTGCGGGCAGGAAGGCGACGTTTGCGATGCCGCCCAGGTTCAGGGCGACGCGGGTTTCCGTCGGCGAATGCAGCAGCGCGTAGTCGGCGAACGGCACGAGCGGTGCGCCCTCGCCGCCCGCCGCCATGTCGCGGGCGCGGAAGTCGGAGACGACGGGGCAGCCGAGACGTTCGGCAAGCATGGCGGGCTGGCCGAGCTGGAGCGTATTCGGGACGGGAGCGCCCGACGAGGGCGGGGCGTGCCACACGGTCTGCCCGTGCAGGCCCAGCGCGGCGAGTTGGGCAGTCTTGATGCCTGCCTCCAAAGCGGCTCGGAGGACGGCGTTGGCGTAGACTTCGCCGAGTTCGTAATGCAGTGCGGCGATCTCGCCGACGGGGACGGGTTGGCCCGCCCGGACGGCCTGAAGGCGGGCGCGTAAGGCATCGGGATAAGGGGCAAAGGCGGTTCCGCGCAGGGCGATGGCGAAGCGCGGGCGGGCCGGGTCAGCGCCCAAGACGGCGATGTCGGCGAACGCGGTGTCCATGCCGTCGAGGCTGGTGCCCGACATGAGGCCGGCGTAGAGCGTCATTGCCGCGCCGCCTGCCGCCCGTTGTCCACCCAGATGCGGGTGTGGGTGGGGGGGGGCAATGTCTGGTCGCCCGCGTCCTGGGCCAGCGCCTCGATAACGTACTCGCCGTCGGGGACGGAGCGCGTGTTCCAGGAGAAGACGTAAGGGGCCGAGTTGGTGACGCCCCGCAACTGGCCGTCCACATAGAAAGCGACGTAGGCGGTGCGGCGGTCGGGAGTGGCGGCGGTGAGGGTGATCAGGCCGCGCGTCACCATCGTCTTGCCCGCGCGGGCGGCGGCCAGGGCGGTGGCGGCGTAGTCGCGCTCGGCGACGGCGATCTCCCCCTTGCGCCAGGCCGCATCGCCCGGCTCGTCCCGAACCAGGCGCAGGGCGGTGACGTCGGCCAAGCCCAGCGTGTGGTCGCCGATGACGGTGGGCATCGCCTGCCATGGGCCGTGGCGGCGCTGAACCTCGGCCCGCCAGGAGTGGCCGGGCTGGTCCCGGCTCCAGGCCAGGTCGAAGTAGCCGTAGAAGAGCGGCGGCGTCCCTTCCATTTCGGGCGCGGGCGGCTTCTTGCGGGACCCGATGACAAGAACGGAGGGTGCGCCCGCACCGTCCCCCTGGGCGTTATGGTAGGCGGGCTGGATCTGGAAGCCACCGCGCCGCTCCGGGCCGATTCCCTCGAACAGCGGCGAGGTCGTGACCGGGGCCGTCGAGACCGTCAGCACGCCGTCGTGGTTCGTGTTCAGCGCCCCGACGCCCGTATACGAGCAGCCGTCGTAGCGGCCCACGCCGACGACGGGCTTGACGACGTGCGTCAGCAGTTTCGTCGTCCGGTCGGCGAAGGTCGCCCGCACCTCTCCGCCCGCCACGTTGTCGAAAAACACCTCTTTGAGCGGGTTGGCCGGGGCGAGGGCGCGGATGAGAAGAACGTCGCCTTCGTGCGGTATGTAGTTGAGCGGGAGCGGCATCGAGTCCCCACCCACTTTGTTCTCCAGCGACACGGGGTTGCCGACGAAGGGGCTGAGGTCGCGGAAGATGCCGGTGCCGACGGGAATGTTGGTGTAGATGCCGGACAGGCCCGAGACGTGCCCGCCGAACAGGTTGGGCGTCTGGGCGAACTCGCGCGGCAAAATGTTGATGAGCAGCGGGTCGGGCGCGTCCAGATCGCCCACCCGTATCCGCAGGCCGTGGACGGCAACGGCGGCGACCGTGCCGGGCTGGGCGTAGCCGCTGGCCGAGTAGCCCATCAGGCTCTCCGTCGCGGGCGCGGTGACGCGCCCGACGAGGTGCCAGGTCTTGCCGGTATCGCTTGAAACCTGGATCGCGCCGTCAATGCTGTTGACGATGCGGATGCGGTGCGTCTCCACCTGCGTGAACGGGGCAAAGGCCGGCGGCCTCTCGTCCGCACGGGCGGGGTGAGACGTAAGGAGGCTGGTGAGGAGAAGGAGAACGGAGAGCAGCAGGGCCGGGACGCGCATGGGGTGAGTATACCCGACACGGACCTAACCCCGGCCCAAGGGCCGACCCTTCCCCGTCAAGGAAGGGGCTGGAAGGGATGCTTGAGCGCGGGCCGCGCGTCTCGGCGACCGCCTTCACGAACGGGCCGCCGAGGTCTGCGAGCAGCGTGGCCGAGGCCCGCCCGCCGTCGTTGAAGAGGATCGGATGCTGCTGGTCCAGCGGGGGCCGGTTTGTCTGGTTGCAGTAGCCGCCCAAGACTTCGAGCGTGCCGCCGTTCTGCCGCAGCAGCGTCTCAGGAAACGTGATGTCCGGCCCCCGCTCTGGTCCCCCGTCCGCGCGGCATGGGCGGGGTTGGGGAGGGCAGTCAGGGCCAGGATCAGGAAGAAAATCGCCATTCGGAGGAGCGCGGCACGGGCGCGGTGGGTGTAGGTCATGGGGGCAGTCTTTCCGCGCCGTGGCCTGGTTCTCCTGCCTGGCGTGCAGGCGGCCAAGAGCAGGACGAGAACAGGCCGAGTGATTGAAATCACTCGCTACGTTAGGATTTGTCCAGGGGACAATCGGACAGAGGGAGGCTGCCCCCGACTACTGTACTCCCTCTTCTGTCCCCTGGACAGGTCCGGCGTCAGCGAGTGATTTCAATCACTCGGCCCACATCTTTGTCCCACATTCTTGTCCCACACCCTTCCGGCCCGGAAGTCCGCCCGCGAACCCTTTTGCCCCCGGGCCCCGTTATCACAGCCATGACACCCACACGCCGCCCCGGCTTTACGCTGATCGATCTGCTCGTCGTCCTGGCGATCCTCGCCGTCATCATGGCGATCCTGTTTCCCGTCTTCGTCCATGTGCGCGAACGGGCGTGGCAGGCGACGTGCGCCTCCAACCTGCGGCAGATCGGGATCGCGACGATGCAGTACGCGGGCGACAGCGACGGCGTACTGTTTAATGCGCTGCCTCACGCTGATGCCGGCGGCGTCACGCATTGGAGTTTCTGTTCCGAGCAGACGCCGGGCACGCCCGAGGTTAGGGTTGACGCCTCCTGCGGCCCATTGGGTCCTTTCCTCAAGAGCGCGAGCATCTGGCAGTGTCCGTCCGCGTCGGGAGTGAAGGCCGCAGACTATTACACGGCTGTGCCCCCCGCTTACGGCCTTAACATCGCGTATGTGCGGGTGGAGATCAGCCAGGGACACCCTACATCCCTCGCCCAAGTCGCGGCTCCTTCAGAAACCATCCTCGTCGCCGACAGCGCCGCCGCCTCTTCGGGGGCGGCGACATGGGCTAAATATATTTTCCTGCCCTCCGATCACGAGCCTGCCGTTCACGGGCTGCATTCGGGGATGGCGAACGTCCTGTGGCTCGACGGCCATGTCAAGGCCCGGAGGCCGGTCGGCCCGGACGCACAACATCAGGCGCTAAACATCGGCGACATCCTGAAAGGTTCTTACACAGGGAACGCGCAGGCCGACGACTACTATTACGAGCTGGTAAAGCCTTCGGGGAAGTAGCAGGTGTGAGCCGCCGCCCGCGCGGGCGTAACAGCCTTGCACAAAGCCATCATCAAGGGAGGACACTATGGGAAACGCTTCGCTGGAAGGGCTGACGCTGCACGTCGCCGACCTGGACCGCTCCTTGGAGTTCTACGGCAAGATACCGGGGGCGTGCGTCGTGGACCACCGCCCCGGCGTGTTCGCGATGCTCCAGATCGGCAAGACCCGGCTGGGGCTGCTGGCGCGCGGGCAGAAATTGGGCTTTCACCTGGAGATCGAGACGGAGGACTTAGAGGCGATGTATACGCGCCTCCGGGCGGCGGGGATCGAGCCGAAGACGCCGCCGACGAAGCACCCCTGGGGAGAGGTGGACTTTACGGTCACGGACCCCGACGGCAATACAGTCGAGTTTGGGGAGCCGAGCGGGCGGGGCGGCGCTTAGGAGGTACGGATTCCGTCAGGCCTTGGCGGGAATCTGTTTCCGCAGGGTGGAGACGTACCAGTCCATAAACAGGTCCGCGTGTGGATGGACGAGGACCGTGACGTTCGGCGGGCCGTCGGTGATCCGCGTCAGGCCATTGTCATCCACCACGACGTGGTCCCGCTCCTCGTCGCAGAAGCTATGGCCGAGGCTATAAGCCACCGCCGCCACATCGTAGAGCGTCGGGGTGATCCCGCCCCACAGGTTTGTCAGGGCGGCCAGGGCATCCGTCCCCGGCGTCCCATCGGCGAAGAGGCGCTTCTGCCGCTCGGCGTCCAGGTGGAGCATCGTCGTGACCTCCAAGCCCGCCATTACCAGCGGCACCCCGCTCGTGAAGACGACGCGGGCGGCGGCCGGGTCGCGGCTGATGTTCCACTCCGGCCCGGTTGGGGCCTGGCCGTTGTAGCCGGTGTAGACCGCCCCGCCCATCAGCACGATGCGTCGTATCTTCGGCTTGACCTCGGGGTAGCGGGCCAGCAGGTCCCCCAGGTTCATCAGCGGGCCGATGCCGATCAGCGTGACCTGCCCAGGCGCGGCCTCTATCTGGGCCTTCAAGAACAGGACCGCGTCTCCCAACCGAAGGGTGGGGGACCGGAAGCCGCGCGCCCACTCGGACTGACGACCGATCACCGAGGCGCCTTTGCGGCCCGCGTAGACCGGGACATCGCTCCGCCCCAGGGCCGCCAACAGTTTGGCGGCGACCTGCGCCCGCTTCCCGGTCTCGCCGAAGGCGGTCGTCACCCCCAGCAGCTTCACATTGGGCGCGGAGGCCAGCAGGGCAAGCGCATAGGCGTCATCAATGTCATCCGCGATGTCCGTGTCCAGGATGACTTTTTCCTGCACCGCCACGGCAACCGGGGGCAGGGCGCGGCCCGGCCCGGCGGACAGGAGGAACGCGACCACCACGGCGGCCCACGCCGTCAGCCCCTGCGGCCATGTGCAGCGTGACCTCACTGGTCGTCGCGCAGGTCCGCGAACAGGATGGTGGACAGGTAGCGCTCGCCGTTGGAGGGGATGATGACGACGATCGTCTTCCCGGCGTTCTCGGGCCGGTGGGCCACCTGCATGGCGGCGCACATGGCGGAGCCAGAGGACAGGCCGATCAGGATGCCTTCCTCGAAGGCCGTGCGTCGCGCCCAGTGGACCGAGTCCTCGGTCGTCACCTGGATGACCTCGTCAATGATGCTCATGTCCAGGTTGGCCGGGATGAACCCCGCGCCGATGCCTTGCAGTTTGTGCGGGCCGGGCTTCAGAGGCTGCCCCTCGCGGGTCTGGGTGATGATCGGCGAGTCGCGCGGCTCGACCGCGATGGCCCGGAAGGACGGCTTGCGCGCCTTCAGCACCTCGGCGGTGCCGCTGATGGTGCCGCCGGTGCCGACGCCCGCCACCAAGATGTCCGCCGTGCCGTCCGTGTCGTTCCAAATCTCCTCCGCCGTCGTGGTGCGGTGGATGGCGGGGTTGGCGGGGTTCGTGAACTGCTGCGGGACGAACGAATACGGCGTCCGGGCGGCGATTCGCTCGGCCTCGGCGATGGCCCCGCGCATCCCTTCGGTGCCCGGCGTCAGGACAAGCTCGGCCCCGTAGCCGCGCAGCAGCAGGCGGCGCTCCATGCTCATGGTGTCCGGCATGGTCAGGATGCAGCGGTAGCCCTTGGCCGCGCAGGCGAAGGCCATGCCGATGCCCGTGTTGCCCGAGGTCGGCTCGACCACGACCGAGTCGGCCGTGAGGATGCCGCGCTTCTCGGCGTCGTCGAGCATGGCGACGGCGATGCGGTCCTTGACCGAGGAGGCCGGGTTGAAAAACTCCAGCTTGGCGAGGACCGTGGCCGGTGCGCCGTCGGTGACGCGGTTCAGCTTGACCAGCGGCGTGAAGCCGACCAGATCGGTGATACGCTCATATACCTTCATGGGATTTGGGTTCCTTCTTTGGCCTGATGATACCCAAAGGGGGGGTGGGTGTCAACCTGCCCCGGCGTGCCCGTCGACTGCGCCGGAGAGCCATGACTTACGGGGCCGCCACGAGCCATCGGAAGGCTGCTCCGATTTGGTAGCTGCCATCCTCACGACAAAACGGTGCCAATGCGGCGGCATGTGCCTGGTTGACCGCCTCCTCGCTTGAGTTCTCCGCCGCGCGGACGGCGACACCGGAGGAGCCGAGGCCTCGCAAGGCAATTTCCAAGTCCGGGTACTGCCACACACACGCAACATCCCTGACTTCCAACGGCTTGAGGCCCGCTGCCGTGGCAAAGGTTGTCAGCGCCGCCGCATCGGACAACGCGAACGGCCCCGGTGCGCCCGGCGGAGGCGGCGGCAGCAGAGGCCGCAGCGCGCTCACCAAGGAAGCCGCCTCCATCCCTTCCGGGCTGCCCCAGGTCATCACGACGACGCGCCCGGTCGGCTTCGTGATTCGCTTTGCTTCTGCAAGTGCGATGACTGGACTTGCCGCGTATTGGAAGGAATTGAAGCCGGTGACAACATCAAACACACCGTCTGAAAACGGAAGTTCCTCTAGTTCCCCTAATCGCAAGTCCGCCCTCGGCACTCTTGCGCGGGCGAGACTGAGGAGAGCGTCTGCCGCGTCGAGGCCGGAGACGTGTGCGCCCCGTTGTGAGGCGATCAGTGCCGCCATGCCCGCTCCACAGCCCAAATCACAGTAGGAAGTCGCCTGCGTGAGATCAAGGCCGTTGAATACAGCTTCATAGGCCGCACGAAATTGGCCTTCCTGCACCTCCGCCCAATCTTGGGCGTGCGTTCCCCAAAGGCGGCCATTACTCGCTGCGGTTTTTGGCATTTCCCTTGCTGTCATGCTCCACCTTTGTCTCGCGGGCGTAGAGTGCTCGACTCTCTGTTGCCTCTCTGCTTAGTCCCCGGTATGGTGTCCAACGGTGGCGCTCACCGGCGACACCGCCTGCACAGCCAACCGACCTGGCAGAGACAAAGGACAGGGGGCGTCCGGTGCAGCGCGTTGTTGGGCCGCACACGACTCAGGCTTCGGACAAAGGCTCTTTGGCCGCCTGACTGCGCTTCTTCCTCTCGGCCAAATGGTAAACCGCCATAAATACCATCGGCATACCGCAACCCATCGCGATACCCGTTTCCACCGGGGACATCCCCACACTATGATGATAGTTCAATGCTTGAGGCGCAATAGCAAACCCAAGGCGCAGAAGAACGGCTTCGAAAAAGAAGCCGAGCAGAACGGTGTAAGACCCCTTGTACCTCAGCCGCCAAAGGACAGAAAAGGTAAACAAGAACAACGGGAAGAAAAGCGAGGCTGTTATGCCAAGGTCGATGAAAAAGTTGCCCATTCGTGTTTCCAAATACTTCTGTCTCTGAAAGCGTCGGCTATTAGGAACGGCTACTTTGTGCGGCCCAACGGTGGCGCTCACCGGCGGCACCTGACTGCACAGCCAGACGACTTTGCAGAGATGCCCCGACAGGTGGCGTCCGGTGCAGCGCAGTGTTGGGCCGTCAGGCTGTTGGAGGCTCAGTTATCGACGCTCCGTAAAATAGTGTTGCCAATCGTTCCAAATCGGACACCACCCGGACTTGTGCAACTCGACACCGCGCCTGTAGGGATCATCCTCCGCCAATGCCTGTACTGCCTCTTTTGTCTGGCGAACATCCAAGCCCGTAAAGCCCAGCAGGTTTCCCAACAAGAACGCTTTGACCTCGGTTTCGGTGTCAAGACGGAGCATCCGATGTTCGCCCTGATAAACATCAAATAGCTGACCATCAGAAACATCAAACCGGAAGCCGTCTCCCTCGCGTTTCAGGCCGAACCATAGGCTCTCCAAACCATCGGCATTGACGTTTCTTTCTGTTGTCATCCACCCATGAGCAATACCGTCCGGTTCAATCACTGAAAAACTCAAGCCGACCAGGCTAAGAGCTTCAAGAATATCGTCCAAGGTGTCGGAGATACTAACATTGGTTTGCGCCATGATATAAGCCTCTATACTGCGGCCCAACGGCAAAGCTCACCTGCGACACCGACCCGCACAGCACACTGACCTTGCAGAGACAAGGGACAGGTGGCGTCAGGTGCAGCGCATTGTTAGGCTGAACTGCTTGTCCGCCTCCGCCCGGCTCATGATGCCGAACGTGTCAATATCCGCTGTAATCTTCGCAGAGGCTCTGGAAAGGGAGTTTCCTCAAAATCCTGCACCAATTCGACTTCGTCTTGGGTCAACACTAAGTCTACATCCTGCTCGTGACGATTGATGAATGAAGCTTCATAGTAGGTGAAAGGAGGGCAATTGTCAATGCACCAAATAATTCCACAGTCACCTTCTCGTAAATCATCCTCGTCGGGATCATGTCTGAGACGGACTATATCACCATAATCAAGTTTGGTCATAGTTGCCTCCTGACGGCTGGCAGGGCTTCCGCCAGTGCGGCCTAACTAGTATTCAGCCGCACTATTGCGGCAGAACACGCCTCCCCGGTTTCTCTCAAACCTAGCGAGGAGACACCGGCGCAATTACCGCACAATCATCCACGGATATGACTTAGCCCCTCGCCGGGACAGGTCAGGAGAACATACCACCTGGATTCCCTCGAATCCTCCCTTGCTTTCGTTCGACGCACCGTTCGCGCCCGCCCCGACGTGCGCGGCGTCCGCAGCCCCCAAGCCCATTCTCTGTTTCGCCCCTTGACGATCTGCGCCACCGCCGGGGCTTTTTGTAGTCCCGGCGGCCAGACTGAGGCGGCTGGCCGCTTTTCAGCGCTGGGCAGAACGCTCGCGTCAGGACTGCTTCATAATGGACGGTAACGGAAATCGGCGAAGCGTGCGCCGCCCGTGCCGCTCGCCGCAAGCGCCGGGCGGAGAGATTGAAATCCGTGCAAGGCGTTATTGTTGAAGCCCGACGCATCAACATCGGCGGCCAGGTTTTGCCAGTCGCGCCCGTTCTCGCTGGCTGAAAAATCGACGCGGTTGTGGCGGTTCTGGACCCTCAAATGCGCCGCGCCCGCCTTCCATGGGCGGCTCGCCAGCGTTTCTTTCGCCCCGAAAACGCGCACTTGGCCGCCTTTGAGTTCGGCGAACAGCCAGTGTTCGGGGCTGTAAAACAGGCCAATCGCCGCGCCGCAGCCGTCCTGCGGCGTCGCCGCGACCTGCACCTGGTAGCTCGCATCGCGCGCCATGACGGTGAGCGGCGAGCTATGGCCGGGCGCGTCGCCCTTGGCCCGCACCGTCAGCGCGCCATGTCCCACCTGGAAACGGCTCATGTCGGTCTCGTCCCACGCGCCCCAGGTCGCCCGGAGGCTGGGCGCGCGGAAATCATCCGACAGCCCAATCATCGGGCGCTGCGCGACGCCCATGGGCGCGGGCATCGGCTCGCCGCGCCGTGCGCCAAGCGGCGCGCGCGGCCAGCCGTCCGGCGTCCACTCGACCGGCTCCATCAGCGTGTGACGGCCCAGCGTTTGCAGCCCGTTCCGGTAGCCGTGGTAGACGAAATACCAGCGGTCGTCGGGCGTCGAAACCAGTGTGCCGTGCCCGACCGACCACCAAGCCTCGTCCGCGCTGTAGGTGTGGATGAGCGGGTTGTGCGGCGAGTTCTCCCACGGGCCGAGCGGCGATTTTGACCGCGCCACGACCGCCATGTGGCTGGTCGGGGGACCGGCGGTGCCGCCCTCCGCGCAGATGAGGTAGTAGTATTCGCCGCGCTTCGTCAGCTTCGGGCTTTCCAGCCAGAACCCTTCAGTCTTCCACTCCGAGGGGAACTGCCAGCCGTCATAGATTTTCGTCCGCTCCCCGACCGTCGCCAGGCCGTCGGGGCTTAGTTCAACGGCGTGGCCCCCGGCGGTGTAGAGGTAGCGTTTCCCGTCCGGGCCGACCACATGGCCGGGATCAATGTCGTCAACCTTCAGGCTGATCGGGGCGCTCCAGGGTCCGCCCGGGTGGTCGGCATGGACGACAAAAATGCCCCCCATCGGGAAATAGATGAAGTAGCGCCCCCATGCTCGACCATCTCGGGTGCCCAGACCTCTGCGCGCGTGCCCCACATGTCGGCCAGCGCGTGCGAGATCGGCGTCCAGTTGACCATATCGCGCGAGTGCCAGACCACCAACCCCGGCGCGTAGCGGTAGGAAGTGTGGGTGAAGTAAAAATCACCGCCCACGCGCAGGATCGTGGGGTCGGCGAAGTCGCCGGCGAACAGCGGGTTTTGGAACTCGGCGGCGTGGCTCTTGGGGCGATCTCCCCCCACGCCGCCGGGAAGCGGCCCGCCAGCGTCGCCGCCGATGCGCCTGCCGCGAGCTGAAGCAGAGCGCGGCGCGAGAGTCTGTCATCGTTTGGCATCGTCTAGTATCCTCGCGCCATTATACTGCAACTGCGGCCCTGGTGCAAGCCGGGCTGCGGCGCGAGGCCCAGACCATGCGTTGAAACGCACGGCTAGACGGCCTGCGGCCCGGAAGCGCCGCTTCGCGGGGCTAACATCCTTTCCCGAGTGCCGCGAAGCGCTACTTCCTGGCGTCCTCGCCGCGTAGCCGTGCGTTTCAACGCATGGTCCGAACTGCCATAGCAGCCTCGGTGCAAGGCCCGCCCCCGCCGGGTCTTGACAACCCGCCCCAAAAATGCTACCCTCTACCCATGAGCGATGCCGCCACAGGCCCACCCGCCGGCCCGCCTCCGAGGAGAACACATGTGGTCGTGGTCGGCAGCGCGAACACGGACATGACGGCGCGCGTCGCGCGCCTGCCTGGGCCGGGCGAAACGGTTCTGGGCACCGGCTTCGAGAGCCTGCCGGGCGGCAAGGGCGCGAATCAAGCCGTGGCGGCGGCCCGGCTGGGCGCGTCCGTGACCTTCATCGCCTGCGTCGGCGCAGACGGGCTGGGCGACGACATGGTGCTGGGCCTGGAGGCCGAGGGCATCAACACCCGTTACGTCGTCCGCGACCCGGACGCGCCGACGGGCGTCGCGCTCATCACCGTGGACGAGGCGACCGGCGAGAACGTGATCGTCGTGGCCTCGGGGGCGAACGCCAAGCTGAGCGTCGGGCTGATAGACATGGCCCAAGATGCCATCCGCGACGCCGACGTGCTGGTCTGCCAGCTCGAATCGCCGCTGGAGACGGTCACGGCGGCGTTGAAGCTGGCGCGGGCGGCGGGGAAGACGACGATCCTCAACCCCGCTCCGGCGCAGTCCCTGTCCGACGCACTGCTGGCGCTGGTGTCCGTCCTGACGCCGAACGAAACCGAAGATGCTTTGCTGGCGGGGGATGCTTCCCTGTCGCCCGAGTCTGCGGCAAAGATGCTGCTGGCGCGGGGTGTCGGACAAGTCGCGGTGACGCTGGGCGCGGCGGGCGTCCTGCTGGTGACCTCGGACGGCGAGGCGCGCATTCCGGGCCGGGCCGTGGCGCAGGCCGTGGACACGACGGCGGCGGGCGACTGCTTCACCGGTGCCCTGGCCGTGGCCTTGGGCGAGGGGAGACCTTTGGAAGAGGCGGCGGCCTTCGCCAACGCCGCCGCCGCGCTGAGTGTGACGAAATCCGGCGCGCAGCCGTCCCTGCCGTCCCGGTTTGAGGTGGAAGAGTTTTTGGCCGGTGTCCCACGGGGCTGAACCCCCGTGCCTCGGTAGTGCAAGCCCCCGCCTCCGCGGGCGAAGATTCCAAACGCTCCGATGCCCGCGCCTCCTAGTCGCTCCGCTCCATAGCGGAGTGAAAGGCGGGGAGTTGCTTTTCTAAAGCCCAGGGGTTCAGCCCTGGGGATGTCAGGTATCTGTTTATTATGACCAATGTTCGCGTGCGCTTCGCGCCGTCCCCGACCGGGGCGCTGCACATCGGCGGCATCCGCACCGCCTTCTGGGACTGGCTGTATGCCCGGCACACCGGCGGGACCTTCGTCCTGCGGATCGAGGACACCGACAAGAACCGCGAGACGGCGGACGGCGTCCAGGTCATCCTCGACTCGCTGCGCGAGTACGGGCTGGACTACGACGAGGGGCCGGAGAAGGGCGGGCCGCACGCGCCCTACATCCAGTCGCAGCGGCTCCCCCTCTACCACAAGTACGCCGAACAGCTCATCGCCGAGGGCAAAGCCTACCGGGCCTACGACACGCCCGAGGAGCTGGCCCGGATGCGCGAGAACCAGCAGAAGCGCGGCCTGCCGCCCGGCTATGACCGCCGCCATCGGCATTTAAACGACGCCGAGCGGGCCGACTATGAGAGGACGCGCGGCGAGTTTGCCACCGTCCGCTTCGCCGTGCCCCTGGAGGGCAAGACGACGTTTGAAGATGCCGTCTACGGGGAGATCACGGTCGAGAACCGCATCCTGGAAGACGCCATCCTGCTGAAGTCCGACGGCTACCCGACTTATCATCTGGCCGCGCAAGTAGACGACCACCTGATGGAGATCTCGCATGTGCTGCGCGGCGAGGAGTGGCTGCCCTCCGCGCCCATGCACATCCTGATTCACCGGGCTTTAGGCTGGGAGCCGCCGATCTACGCCCACCTGCCCGTGATGATGGGGCCGGACAAGAAGAAGTTCGGCAAGCGCAACGGGGCACTTGGGGCGTTGGAGTATCCCAAGCAGGGCTATTTGCGGGCGGCCTCGCTGAACTTCCTCGCCATGCAGGGCTGGTCGCCCAAGGAGGAGCGCGACCTGTTCACGGTGCCCGAGCTAGTGGAGCGGTTCGACCTTGACGGCATCCTGAACCGCTCGCCGATCAGCGACCCCGAGAAGTTGCTCTGGTTCAATGGCCAGTACATCCGGCAATTAACGCTGCCGGACCTCGCCGCCCAGACCCTGCCGTTCCTGCGCGAAGCGGGCCTGGTCGGTGCCGATTCGGACGCCCAAACGCTGGACTACATCGGCCGCGTCCTGGCCTTGGAGCAGGAGCGGATGAAGACCCTGGCCGAAGCGCCCGCCCTGGCCGACTTCTTCCTGCTAGGCGACGACGAGTATCTGTTCGACGACAAGGCCGTCGCCAAATGGTTCACGAGTCCCGGCATCGGCGACCGTCTGCGCCGCGTCCGCGCGGGCTTCGCAGACGTGGAAGTGTTCGACGAGGCGGCGACCGAGCAGGTCGTCCGGGACACCATCACGGAGTTCGAGGTCAAGGGCGGCGAGGTCATCCACCCCGTCCGCGTCGCCCTCTCAGGCCGGACGACCGGGCCTGGCCTGTTCGAGATGATCGCCGTTCTGGGCCGCGAACGCTGCCTGCGCCGTCTGGACCGGGCGCTGGGGATGGTGGGGGCCTGATATGGAACTGCTGCGGCGGATACGTCGATCTTTTCGGAGGTTCGGGAACCGTCCCGGCGTATGCCCTGACTGCGATTCGGAGGACGTTACTCTAAAGATGACCGAATGGATCATCGGCGCTCAGGTTGAGAACGCGGGCCGAACCGCCTTCCTTCGGCTCTGTGAAACCTGCGGGCACGAGTGGCAAAGGAAGCCATAAACATGTCACCCATCTGCCCGCTCCGCCAAGCAATCGGTCACTACTTATTTTTCACGCTTCCCTAACAGGGAAGGGTCGGCGCTCGCGCCGGGGTTAGGTTCTTATGGAAATCACGGACGTCAACACGCTGTTCGGGGCCTACCCCGCCCAGCACGCCGACAGCAGCCCCGAGTCGCTGGTCGAGGTGATGCGCGCGCAGGGCGTGGACTGGTGCCTCGCCCTCTCCACCTGGGGCCTGTTCCACTCAGCGGAAGCGGGCAACGCGGAAACCATGCGGGCCTGCCAGGCGCACGACCACCTGATCCCCGTCGCCACGGTCAACCCCTGCCACTACTGGGGCCAGGAAGGCATGATCGAGGGCATCGCCGAGGGGGCCTTCGAAATGTTCCGGTTCTTCCCGCACCTCCAGGGCTGGCCGCTCGAATTCGCGCCCTTCATGCGGATACTCTCCGTCCTGGGCCGGTCCGCGCGGACGCCCATCATGGTGAGCGTCGAGGCGCGCGGCGAGGCGACCCAGCTCCTGCGCCTGCTGGACGACTTCCCGCACCCGGTCATCCTGGCGGGCGTCTCGCCCGCGACCTTGACCGAGGCCGTCTCGCTGATGCGGGTGCATGAGAACCTGTACGTCGAGACCAGCGCCCTACTCGCGCCCCACGCCCTGCCCCTGCTGCGGGACGCGGCGGGCATCGGGCGCGTCCTGTTCGGGTCCGACGCGCCGGGGCGCTCGCTGGCCGCCGCGCTCGGCTATGTGCGGGCCTCCGGGCTGTCCCCGGCGGACCAGGACGCGGTCCTGTCGGGCAACGCCCAGCGGGTCTGGCACGGCGGGGGAGAATAGATTATGCCGACTCTTGATGTCCACGCCTACTACGGCGCGACGCCCTTCTCGTCCGACATGGCGACCCGCGACTCGCTGCTGGCGACCCTGCGGCGGGACGGCCTCGACGGGGCCGTACTCATCTCCGGGCTTGCCGCCGACTGCGACTTCGTGGCCGGCAACCGGCAGCTCCGCGAGGCCGTCTCGTCCGAGGACGGCCTGTTCGGGTGGGTGACTCTGAACGCGGGCTACCCGGTCGAGTCGCAGGAGGAGCAGCGGCGGCACATGAACCGGCGCGGCATGGTCGGCGCGGCCCTGTTCGGGACGCCGGGGCGGCCCGTGACCCTGACCGACGCCCGCGAGATATTGAACGCCCAGCGGCGCTACGCCAAGCCCGTCGCGATCTCGGTCCCCGACGCCGACGCGGTCCACGCCGCCCGGCTGATCGCTGCCGAGTTCCCCGCCATGCGCTTCGTCTTCCTGGGCATGGGCGGCGAGGACTGGCGCACCGCCGTCGCCGTGGCGAAGCAGCACCTGAACGTCTATCTAGAGGTTTCGGGCAGCCTGGACGCCGACAAGGTGGCCCAGGCCTCCTCCGTCGTGACCGCCCGCAAGCTGCTCTACGGCAGCGGCCTGCCCCACGGCAGCCCGCACCTGACGCGCGCCCTGGTCGAGAGCGCGTCGACCCTGACGCGGTCCGACAGGAACCGCATCCTGTCCGAGAACGCCGCCGCCCTGCTGCGGACCTCGGTCGAGCCGGAAGAGGGGGAAGACGGGGCGGAATGAGCCGTCACCCGAATGCCTGAAGTCAAGTTCACGGCGCAGAGCTATCTGGCGGCGGCTCAAGAACACCTCTCCGCCTCCCGCCGTCTGCATGAGGCCGCCTCGTTCTTCCTGGCGCACTACATCGCCGGGCTTGCCGTGGAGTGCATCCTGCGGGCACACGCGCGTCAGGCGGATGACACGTTCACGGGCAGACACGACCTGAGCCAGCTCGCGGCGCAGGGCAACTTCTTCAGCCTGGCGCGTGGCGGGAAGCAGATCGAGTATGACGCGAAGCTGAACGAGATCAACCTGCGCGGGCGGAGCAACCAGCGTTACATGACCGAAAGCCAGTTGCTATCTTATCTGAACAACACCCGGCTGGACTGGCGGGCCCGTGGGGACCGGATGAAGTACAACAGCAAGCGGATGTACAACCTCGCGGAAGAAACCGTAGGCTTGGGGGTGCTGAAGTGGAAGAACGAATAAAAGAAGCACTGCAACGGAATTTCGTGGGCGCGCAGGTCTACCTGCGGCAAGACGATGGGGCAGAAAAAGTCAATGGGTATGTACTCTGGGAGGGCTTCTCCGGACACGACTTCCTCTGGCGTCAGAACTCCTTGCACCGTGTGCTGCGCCGCGAGTTCGGGGCGGAAGCGCAGGGCATCGCACACCTGTTCACCTACACGCCGAACGAGTACGAACAGATGACTGCCGTCTGAGATGCCCTGCGTATGATGCCCTGCGTATTGAGAAAAGGTGAGACGGAATGAGCGAGGCCCCCACTGCCGACAGGGCCGAGCGCCGTGTCGTCGCCGCCCTGCTCGCCTTCACCCTGCTCGCCTCCACCCTGCCGTATGCCCTGGGGTACTTCCTCGCGCCCGTGATCGGGCCGCAGGGGACCACCTTCATCGGCACCCCCTACAATATTGACGACTACTGCAACTACCTGTCCTGGCTGCGGCAGATGGCCGACGGCCGGTTCTTCCTGCACAACATGTTCACGACGGACGCCCAGAACGACCTGGAGTTCAACGTCTTCTTCTGGGTGCTGGGGCGCGTTATGGCCCTCACCCACTGCTCCCCCCAGGCCGTTCTGCAAGGGGCGCGGCTGGCCGGCGGCGGCGTGCTGCTGCGGCTCGTCTATCGCTTCTACCGGCACTGCCTCCCCGCCGACCGGAACGCCCGTCTGACCGCCTTCGGCTTCGCCTGCCTGTCCAGCGGGTTCGGCTGGGTGCAGTGGTCGCACTGGCGCGACAAGAACCTCCCCGGCGCACCCGTGGACGCCTGGCAGCCGGAGGCGTACACCTTCCTCAGCGTCTACACGTCGGCCCTGATGACCGTCAGCACCGTCTTCATCGTGGGCGCGCTGTATGCGCTCCTGCGCGGCGAGCAGACCGGCAAAATGCGCTACGCGGTCTATGCGGGGCTGTGCGGCGGCATCCTGGGCAACATGCACTCCTACGACGTCCTGCACCTGTCGGCGGCCTGGGGCCTGTTCCTCGTCGTCTGGACCATCTTCAAACGCGGCCGAGGCGTCGCCCCGAGCTGGGCGCGCGCCCTCGTCGCCCTCGGCTTGACCCTGCCGACGACGCTCTACATGTATCACGTTTTCAACGCCGAGGCGGTCTTCAAAGCCCGCGCGAACGTGCCGACTCTGTCCCCCGCCGTCTGGCACTACTTCCTGGCCTACGGGCTTGTCTTCCTGCTGGCGGTCGTGGCGGCAGTGAAGATGATCCGGTCAGCCCCCACCCCCCGCCCCTCCCCCGCAAGCGGGAGAGGGGAGCCGGATGGAGAAGGTCTGGATAGAGAAGGTGCGGGTAGTCTCCATTCCCCTTCTGAATCCAAATCTGACTCCCCTCTCCCGCTTGCGGGGGAGGGGCGGGGGGTGGGGGCCTCCCTCCCCCTCGTCTTCGCCCTCTGCTGGGCCGTCGGCGGCTTGCTGGTCTGCTACCTGCCCTTCGCCTTCCAGCGCAAGATGCTGATGGGCGAACACATCCCCCTGTGCCTGCTGGCCGGGGTCGGCGCGGCCTGGCTGGCGCGTCGCCATGCGCCCCGTGTTCAGGTGCTTGTCCTCGCCCTGCTCGTGCTGGCCTCCGCCCCCTCCAACGCCCTGTTCCTGCTCCGCGACATGCATCACCTCACGACCGACCACAGCGAGACGCACCTGTTCCCCTTCCTGCCCGCAGACCTCGTGGACGTGTACCGCTGGCTCCGGGCGGAGACGCCCGCCGAGGCGGCCGTGGTCGGGCCGCCCGGCTACTGCACCTACCTCCCCGGCGAGGCGGGCCGCGTCGTCTGGGCCGGCCACTGGGCCGAGACGCCGCACTACGGCCGCAAGGACGCCGAGTTCGCCGACGCCTTCGACCGCGTCGCCTCGGACTATGGACGCCATCAGTTCCTGCTGGACACCAAGGCGCAGTACCTGTTCTATCCCAACGAGATCACCCCGACCGACACGTTCAAGCGCCGCGACGGGCCGCATCATTGGGTGGAACTGACCAAGGCGCCTCCGCCGTACCTGAGAGAAGTCTACAAGAACGGCTCGTTCACGGTGTACGAGATACGGTAGGTTGCATTTCCTGCCTGACTTACGATATAATATCCTGATGACAATTGTAAGCGAAGTGCCCCCGTCGGGCCTGAACTCCATAGAACTGCCGGGCACCGGGCGGGGCGGCTACACCGTCTTGACCTGGGGCTGCCAGATGAACGAGGACGACTCGGCCCAAATGGCCGCCATGCTCGAAGGGCAGGGGTACGTCCCCGCCGAGCGGATCGAGGACGCCTCGGTCATCCTGCTCAACACCTGCTCCGTCCGCGCAAAGCCCGAGCGCAAGGCCTACAGCAAGTTGGGCGAGCTGCGCGAGCTGAAGGCGCTGAACCCCGACCTCGTGATCGGCGTCTGCGGCTGCATGGCGCAGAAGGAAGCGCCCGAGATCCGGCGCCGCGCCCCCTATGTGGACCTCGTCGTCGGGACGGGCCAGATAGACCGCGTCCCGGCCCTCGTGGAGCGGGTCCGGGCCGAGCGGTCGGCAATCATCGCCACCGAACTGCCCTCGCGCCGGGACCGTAATGATAAGTTCACGCCGCTCCGCGTCGTGGGCGTGCCGCGCGGGACCGCCCCCAAGCTGAAGTCGTTCGTGTCCATCTCCTATGGATGCGACAAGTTCTGCGAGTTCTGCATCGTCCCCATCACGCGCGGCAAGGAGCGGTCCCGGCCCGCCGATGACATTGTTCTGGAAGTGGAGAGGCTGGCCTCGCTCGGCACCAAGCAGGTGACACTGCTGGGGCAGACCGTGAACTCCTACGGCAAGTTTCTGGACGAGCCGTGTTCCTTCGCGCATCTATTGGAGCGTCTGAACGCCATCGAGGGCATCGAGCGGATACGCTACACCTCGCCATACCCCAAGGACTTCCATCAGGACGTCATTGACGCCATCGCCGGGCTTCCTAAAGTCTGTGAGCAGGTGCATATGCCCGTGCAAGTGGGCGACGACGTTCTGCTGAAACGGATGCACCGTGGGTACACTCTCGACCAGTACAAAGACATCGTGGCCCGCCTCCGGGCCGCCGTCCCGGACGTGGGGCTGACGACGGACCTGATGCTCGGCTTTCCCGGCGAGACGCACGAGCAGTTCGAAAACACCTTGCGGTTCGTGGCCGAGACGCGCTACGACGCCGCCTTCATGTTCGCCTACTCGCCGCGCGAGGGGACGAAAGCGGCCGTCCTGGACGACCAGATCCCCGAGGCCGTCAAGATGGCCCGGCTGAACGAATTGATAGAACTGCAAAATCGGATCACCCTGCAAATGAACGCGGAGCAGGTGGGGAACGTCTATGAGGTGCTGGTCGAGCGGCGCAGCCCCAAGGACCCCCTGAAGTGGACCGGGCTGAACCGGCAGGGCAAGACGATCAACTTCCCCGCTTCGCGCGACCTGGAAGGCCAGCTAGTCCGCGTGAAAGCCGTCAAGTCGCACCTATGGGGCTTCACGGGCGAGATGCTGCCCGCGCGCACGGGGCGCGGGCTGACGCTTACGATGGCGGAGTAGGGTTTCATCTATGAGCAAAGGCAAAAAGATCGCGCTGTGGTCTACCCTGACCGTTCTTTTCCTGGTCGCATTCGGGGCGACCGCGTTGCTGCGGACTTACGGCAAGATGATCCACGCGGGCGGCGGCTTTAAAGGCATCGGCCGGACCATCAGAGGCATCGGGGAGACACTGCACCCCAAAGAGGGCTTCCCAGGTCAGGACAAGCTCACCATCGTCTGCATGGGGATCGACGACAACTGGACCAACAACGATGTCGTCTACACGGCCAACGCCCGCACCGACACCCTGTTTGTCCTGACGCTCGACCTGAAGAACAAGAAGGCGACGATGCTTTCTATCCCGCGCGACACCTACGCCCACATCGTCGGCACCAAGAACGACTGGCACTTCAAGATCAACGCCGCCTACACTACGGGCGGGCCGCTCCGCACCGTCGCCACCGTGAACGAGTTCCTGGGGACCAGCGCCGACCACTACATGGTGCTGAACATTGACGCCACCAAAAAGATGGTAGACGCCATCGGCGGCGTGGACGTGAACGTCGAACACGAGATGCACTACCACGACAAGTGGGGCCACCTCAGCATTGACCTCCACCCCGGCGAGCAGCACCTGATGGGCGACGACGCAGTCGGGTTTGCCCGCTACCGCCACCCGGACGCGGGCAAAAAGATCACGCCCGAGGACGGCGACGAGCGCCGCATGTACCGCCAGCACCTCCTGCTGCGCGCGATGGTGGACAGGGGCAAGACCTTCGCGAACGTCGCGCAGGCCCCGCACCTGGTGGACGTCGCCATGGGGTCCATCCGCACCGACCTGACTCGCCAGCAGCTCTTCGACCTGGCCGCGATCTTCAAGGGCGTCCAGCAGAACGACATCCAGACCGCCTCCATCCCCGGCGATGACTTCCGGGGCGAGGACGGTGCGTGGCTCTACCGGATCAAGCCCGAGATCGCCCACGCCTACGCCGACTGGCTGGTCAAGGGCGACCCGACTGCCCCCCGCCGGCTGGTCACGGTGGTCGTCAAGAACGGCACCCTGACGCCGGGCCTGGCCCAGCGCGCCGTGGAGCAGCTCCGGGCGATGGGCTACACGGACGTCCAGAACGGCGGCAACGCCGACCGGCCCCGCCTCCAGATGGCCTCGGTGAAACCCTCCGGCAAGGCGGAAGTCCCCCGGACCACCCTGCTCGACACGGGCGTCGCCGACGCCGCCGCCCCCCAGGACGTCGCAAACCTGCTGGGCATCAGCGCGCCCGTGGCCTCGCGCCACCCGCTCAAGCCCAACAAACTCGGCTGGACACCCCCGCCCACCGTGACCGTGACGCTGGGCCAGGACTACGCCTCCGCCTACAAAACCGCCGTCGCCAACGGCCTCCTCCCATCGCCGCGCATGGGGAGCGGTACGCCGGCGAGCGCGAACTAGCCACGCCCGCTGGGGCAAGGGGGCCAGTGTGCAGCAGACCCCGATCCGCGCTTTGATGATCGGGGCGCATCCCGACGACTGCGAATATCTGGCCGGCGGGCTTGCCGCCAAGTACCGCGCCCTGGGCCACACAGTCAAATTCGTGTCCGTGACCAACGGCAATGCCGGGCATCACGAGATGGGCGGCGGGCCGCTCGCCCGGCGGCGCTTGGAGGAGACGCGCCGCGTCTCCGCCCTGACCGGGATCGAGTACGAGATCCTGGACAATGACGACGGCAAATTAGAGGCCGATCTCGCCGCCCGCGCCCAGGTCATCAGCCTGATCCGTGCCTCCAAGCCTGACCTGATCTTCACCCACCGGACCAACGACTACCACCCCGACCACCGGCGCACCGGCATCCTCGTCCAGGACGCCTCCTACCTGATCCGCGTCCCCAACGTCTGCCCCCTCGCCCCCCACCTGAGCTACAGCCCGGTCATCCTGCACCTCCAGGACGGCTTCCAGAAGCCCATCCCGTTCTCGCCCGATGTCGTCGTCGCCATTGACGACGTGCTGGACGACAAGGTCCGGATGCTCCACTGCCACGAGTCGCAGTTCTACGAGTGGCTGCCCTGGATCGGCGGCTACGCCGACCATCTCCCCGACGGTGACGCGGCCCGCCTCGCCTGGATGCGCGAGCGCCGGGAAGAGTACGATGGCGAAGTCGCCGACCGCTTCCGCGGCCATCTCGTCGCCCGCTACGGCGAGGCGGAAGGCCGGGCCGTGCGGTGTGCCGAGGCGTTCGAAGTGAGCGAATACGGCCGCCCCCTCCCCCCGGACGAGGTCGCCCGCTGGTTCCCTTTGTAGGGGCGAGGTTTCCCCGCCCTCCCTCATCCCGCCCTCGCCTTGCCATTCGCATTCCGTATCTGCTATAATCAAGAGGCCGTGTGATGGGAAGACTGCCTCATGCCTGCGATAGAGGTCGTTTTTTATAAAGGATGTTGATGACACCGTCCCTGTGCGAGACCGGCTCACGGCACTACGGCGCAGACAGCCTCGTGCGTATGCCAAATGCGAGGTGCGTATCGCCCGACTGGCAGAAGTCGGCCATGAGATACGGCCTCCTGAGTCTGACTTCTTGCGGGACGGCATCCATGAATTGCGGACACGCCTCGGTACTGTCAACTACCGCCTCCTCTATTTTTATCACGGTCAAACCGCTGCTGTGTTGGTACACGCAATGACGAAAGAGGCCGCCGTGCCCGGTCGTGAAATAGATCGCGCCATCGAGCGAATGCAGAAGTTCCAGGCAGGCCCGGACAGGCACACTTATCGGGAGCCGGTCGCGGAGGACGATAATGAAGACGACCAGTGATGCCGTAGAAATATTGGACCGGATGGTAGGTGATGATCGCGAGATGCGGGTCATGCTCGAAGAAGAGCAGGAAAAATCGCGCGTCGCCCGGATGATTTATGATGCCCGTATTGCAGCAGGCTTGACACAGGGAGAGCTTGCAACGCGTGTCGGTACGCGGCCCTGGGTCATCGCCCGTCTGGAAGACGCGGATTACGACGGGAATATATTGGACATGCTGGCCCGTATCGCACGTTGCCTGGATCAGCGGGTGGAAGCCCGATTGGTTCCTCGTCAGGCCGCAGCAGTGGCCTGAGCCTCGTCCGACGACCTCCTGACCCATCCCGCCGCTGCGCGGCCACCGAAAGCGCGCCGGGGCGGGTTCTTTTTGTTTCTTGGGCACCGATACCGAACGGGTGTACGATAAAAATGGCCTTCTCACTCTCCAGCCTCAACTCTACCAGCCTCTCCCCCATGCTGCGGCAGTACTTCGACTTCAAAGCCGAGCGGCCCGATGTCGTCCTGCTAATGCGCGTCGGGGACTTCTACGAGGCTTACGGGGAGGACGCCGAGATCATCGCGCGGGAGCTGGAGATCACGCTGACGGGCCGCGAGGACAAGCAGGCCGGCGCGCGCATCCCCATGGCGGGCGTCCCACACCACGCGATGGAGCGGTATGTGGCCCGGCTCATCGGCAAGGGGTACAAGGTCGCCGTCTGCGACCAGGTGGAAGACCCCAAATTGTCCAAGGGCCTGGTCAAGCGCAAGGTGACGCGCGTGATGACGCCCGGCACCATCGTCGAGGACGCCATGCTCGACGCCAAGACCAACAACTACCTGGTCGCGGCGATCACCGGCGCGAAGGTGCCTTCGGGCGTCGGGGTCGTAGACGTATCCACGGGCGAGTTCCTGGCGACCGAGATGCCCTGTGATGCGGGGCCGGAGAAGGTGGTGGAGGAGATCATGCGCCTCCAACCCGCCGAGTGCCTGCTGCTGCCGGGCATGGAAGAGCTGGGCGACCAGATCAAGGCGGCCTCCAAGACCGTCGTGACCTTCCACCAACCCGCCGAGACGCGCCGGTCCTCCCGGCAGGTGCTTTTGGACCACTTCGGGACGCCTTCGCTTCGCGGCTACGGGGCCGAGCAGATGACGTCCGGCCTGGACGCCGCCGCCCTGCTTCTGGACTATGTCAAGCAGACTCAGCAGGGGGCGGCGACGCACATCCGGAGCCTCGCGACCTACTCCACCGAGAACTACATGGTGCTGGATGCCGCCGCCCGGCGCAACCTGGAGCTGACGCACTCCCTGGCGGACGGGGCCAAGAGCAAGAGCCTCGTTTCCATCCTGGACCGCACCGTCACCCCGCTTGGCGGGCGGCTGCTGCGGAAGTGGTTCGACCAGCCCTTGCTGGCGCTGGACAAGATTCACAACCGGCAGGCCGCCGTCGGCGAGTGCCACGCCGACGCCCTGCTGCGCGGGGACCTGCGCGACGCCCTGCGGCGCATCGCCGACCTGGAGCGGCTGACCGCCCGCATCTGCTCCGGGGCGGCCAACGCCCGCGACCTGATCTCGCTCAAACAGTCGCTCCAGGCCTTGCCCGAAGTAGAAACCGCCCTGGCCCGCGCCCCCGAAGGCGGCGCGCTCGCCCCCATGCGGGCGGTGATCGCCGACGCCCCGCCCGCCCTGCTGGAACTGCTGGAGACGACCATCCAGCCCGAGCCGCCCGTGCTGCTCCGCGAGGGCGGCCTGATCCGGGACGGCTACAGCGAGGAACTGGACGCCCTGCGCGAGCTTCGGTCCGGCGGCAAGGCGTTTATCGCCAAGATCGAGGAAACGGAGCGCGAGCGGACCGGCATCAAGGGCCTCAAAGTCGGCTTCAACAACGTCTTCGGCTACTACATCGAGGTCAGCAAGGCCGGCGGCGGCGGGGCTTCCATCCCTGCTGACTACCAGCGCAAGCAGACCACGGCGAACGCCGAGCGGTACATCACGCCCGCCCTCAAAGAGTACGAGGCGCAGGTCTTGGGGGCCGAGGAAAAGATCTTCGAGTTGGAGTACCGGCTGTTCATCCAGGTCCGGGACGAGATCGCGGACAAGTACACCGGCCAGATTTTGAAGCTGGCGAAGACCCTAGCACGGCTGGACGTGTTCGGCGGGCTGGCCGAGGTCGCCCTGTCGGGCCGCTTCGTCTGCCCCGAGGTCCATGCGGGCGACACCCTCTCGATCACGGCGGGCCGCCACCCGGTCGTGGAAAGCCTGCAAAGCGGGACGTTGTTCGTCCCGAACGACACCTACCTCGACGGCGAGGCGGCCCGGCTGCACATCATCACCGGCCCGAACTCGGCGGGCAAGAGTACCTATCTCCGTCAGGTCGCCCTGATCGTGCTTCTGGCCCAGATCGGGTCGTTCGTCCCCGCCGACGCCGCCTCCATCGGGCTGGTGGACCGCATCTTCACCCGAGTCGGCGCGCACGACGACCTGGCGAGCGGCCAGTCCACGTTCATGGTGGAGATGAACGAGACGGCCAACATCCTTAATAACGCCACGCCCCGGTCGCTGGTCATTTTGGACGAAGTGGGGCGCGGGACCAGCACCTATGACGGCCTGGCCCTGGCCTGGGCGATCACCGAGTATCTGCACGCGGTCGGCGTCAAGACGCTGTTCGCCACCCACTACCACCACCTGAACGAACTCGAAAAGACCTTGGCGGGCGTCAAGAACTACCGCGTGGCCGTCAAGGAGCAGGGCGACCACATCGTCTGGCTCCGCAAGATCATGCCCGGCGGCACCGACAAGAGCTACGGCATCCAGGTGGCGAAGCTGGCCGGCGTCCCCGACCCCGTCCTGCGCCGCGCCCGCGAGGTCCTGAAGACCCTGGAGTCCATGGGCAAGGGTGAGGGGGCCGTCGGCGGCACCGACGCCGGGGAGCGCCTGTCGGCACAGACCCAGCGCCTCCAGGCCACGCTCTTCGAGGCCGAGCGCCACCCCGTGCTGGACGAGCTGGAGTCGCTCGACCTGGGCACGCTCTCGCCCATCGAGTCCTTGACCAAGCTGTACGAGCTACAGCGCAAGCTGACGGCCGGGTGAATACTGGTATAATGGCCGCAGAGGGAGACGGGGCATGGAGAACGTGACGCTGGACCGAGCCGCCGAGATCGTCAAGGCACTCACGCCGCAGGAGCAGTTGCAGCTCCGCGCGATGATAGACTCGTGGCAGGTGGAAACGCCGACTGAGACGCCAGCGGAAACGACGCCGGAACAGCAGCGTCGGCTGGCGGAGCATCTTTTCGCGGAGGGGATGATTGAGAATCTTCCCGCCCGCTATCGTGAGGGTTATGATCCTGAAGATGGCGCTGACCGGCATCCGCCCATCGTGGTGAGAGGCCGCCCCGTTTCAGAAACCCTTCTGGAAGACCGGGGGCCACGATAGATGGCGGTCTACTTCCTGGACAGCAGCGGCATCGTCAAGCGGTACGTCACTGAAACCGGCACGACATGGATCAAGCGGGTTTGTGACCCTGCCGTGGGTAACGACATTTACACGGCCCATGTGACAGGGGCGGAAGCCGCCGCCGTCATGCGCCGCGCTCGCCGGGGTGAGGTTTCCGTTGCGGATGCTGTCACTGCCGTTTCCGATCTGCAAAATCATCTTCGCAGCGGCTACACGCCCGTTTACATTACCGACGGCCTGGTGCAACTGGCGATTGAGTTGGTCCAGCGTCATCCGTTGCGCGGCTATGACGCCGTCCAACTGGCCTCCGCTCTGCAAGTAAAAGCCGGGTGTGCCGCGCTCGGCATTCCCGCTCCGATCTTCGTCTCCGCCGACAATGACCTCAACGCCGCCGCTGCCGCCGAGGGTCTTGCGACCGACGACCCCAACGCGCACCCGTAGACTCTAGGTGAGGGAACCCGATGATCACCAAGACACGCGCAACGCTCGATGACCTCTACGCCACGCCAGGTAAGGCGGAACTCGTGAACGGAGAACTGGTGCTGATGAGTCCTACTGGAGCTACGCCGGGCTACGCCGGGGACGAGATATTCGCCAGCCTCCGTGACTATGTGCGGATGACGCGGTTTGGGCGGGCCGTGAGTGACAACAAGGGCTTCCTGACCCATCTCCCAAACCGCAAGTCTTTCAGCCCAGATGCGGCATTCTATCTGGGGCCGCTGCCCGGCATGAAATTCTTCCCTGACCCACCGGTCTTCGCCGCCGAGGTCCGCAGCGAGAACGACTATGGGCCGAAAGCCGAGCAAGACATGGCCGCCAAGCGCGCCGACTACTTTGCCGCCGGCTGCCAGGTCGTCTGGGACGTGGATCTGCTTGGTGAAGACGTGGTGCGCGTCTACCGCGCGGACGACCCCGACAGCCCGACCGTCTACCGCCGGGGCGAAACTGCCGAGGCCCGGCCCGCCGTGCCCGGCTGGACGATGCCGGTGGACGACCTGTTCGAGTGAACAAAGCATCGGAGGAACAGTCATGCAAGTGCACCAGACGTTTCAGCTTGTTTTCGGGATAGTGATAGGAAGCGGCGGGCTATTCATCCTCTTCGGGAGTTCTTACGAGTGCTTCAAGAGCAAGTCCTTACCTCCCGATGTTCAGCAACTTTTGGTGTCGGCCGTACTCTTCACTGCTCTGGCGGCCACGCACCTCTCTCAATCTTTCGACTGGCCGCATCAAGACTCGCATCGGACGGACCTAATTAACTTGGTTGCGCTGCCGGTCGTCTTTATCGGCCTTGTTTTGCTGTTCCTTCTCAAGCGGGCTGAGAAGAAGGCGAAAGCCGATGTGGGTACAACTGCACTGGGAGAACACAAAGTATGACCGACATCACCAAGGGCCCCTGGCAGGTGCAGGATGAACTCATCGAGCAGCCGAGTTGGGGCGGGCAATATATCATTGACCTGAAAGGGCTGGCCGACGACCCGCAGTGGAAGGGTAAGAAGGTCGGGCAGTCCTATGAAATGGCGAAGGCGTCGAAGCTGATTGACCCCGACGGCGGGGCGGTGACGCCGCTGGCCGATCTGATCGAGGCGGGCCCGGCGGGCTTCCTGGGGCAAAAAGTGCTGGACCGACACGGGCCGGACCTGTCGCTGCTCATCAAGCTGACCCAGGCCAAGGGCAACTCGTTCCAGGTCCACCTCCCGGAAGGCAGGTCGCTCGGCCATTGGGTGCCCAAGCCAGAAGCCTGGTTCTACCTCGCGCCGGGCCTGTACACGTTCGGCCTGAAGGCGGGCACGGACTTTGAGGCGTACTCGCGCGTCCTGCACACCCTCGACGACGACATGGGCCGCCTGAGCCGCGAGGTCAAGTCGGGCCGGTTCTCCGTGGAGGAGGCGCGGGCGCAGGCGCAACAGCGGATCCAGACTTTGGACCCGTTCGCCTATGTGAACACGGTCGAGGCGCAGACGGACGACGTGATCGACCTGACGGCGGGCGGCATCCACCACTCCTGGGAGCAGGACGACGCGCGCTTCCCGGACGGCAACCTGGTGTACGAAGTACAGGTGGATGTCCCCGACGACAAGTGTTCCATGCGCGGCTTCGACAAGGGCAAGTTCCTGGACGACGGCGGCCTGCGCCCCACCCATGTGGCGGACTATCTGGCGACCATCGTGCCGGACCCCGCCCACAACGAGTTGTCCCGCCACGTCCGCAAGCCCGAGGTCGTGGAGGAAGCGAACGGTTCCAAGACCGAGTCCCTGTTCCGCACGGCGCACTTCAACACGGACCGGCTGACTGTCACGGCGGGCGCGACCCTGCCGCAGTCTCTCGCTGACGGCTTCCACCACCTGTTCGTTCACTCCGGTACGCCCACCATCGGGGGCAAGACGCTATCGCAGGGCCGCTCCTACGTCCTGCCCGCTTCCGTCGGCGAGTACACGATCGAGGCGGGCAGCAAAGACGCGGTCATCTTGAAGACGTACCTGCCGGTCTAGGAGACTCCATGCCCGCCGCCCAAACACTGCTCGACCCCGCCTTCCTCAAGAAGCTCGAAGCCCTCAGCCTCGTCTCCAAGCGCGTCTTCGCCGGGCAGACCAAGGGCGAGCGGCGCTCCACCAAGCGCGGCTCGTCCATCGAGTTCGCCGACTTCCGCGAGTACACGTTGGGCGACGACCTGCGCTATGTGGATTGGAAGGCGTATGGACGGCTGGAGAAGCTGTTCCTGAAGCTGTTCGTGGAGGAGGAGGACCTGAGCATCCACCTCCTGGTGGATACGAGTCAGAGCATGGAGTTCGGCAGCCCCGTCTCCAAGGCGATATATGCGCGCCGCCTGGCCGCCGCCCTGGGGTACATCGCGCTGTCCGAGTACGACCGCGTCCTGCTGGCCTCGTTCAGCGGCGGATTGGGGGAGATGATGCCGCCGATGCGCGGCAAGCCGGGCATCTTCCCGTTCTTCAAGTTCTTGGAGACGCGGATGCCGGCGGGGGGCGGGACGAAGTTCGGGGAGGCCCTGACGCAGTACGCGCTGCGGGCGAAGAACGTGGGCATCGCCGTGGTCGTCTCCGACTTCTTCGACGAGACGCACGTCCAGGGCATCAAGGCCCTGCTGTCGCGGCGCTTCCAAGTGGTCCTGCTGCATGTCTTGGACGAGGAAGAGCTGCACCCGACCCTGACCGGCGACCTGCGGCTGGTGGACTCAGAGACGGGGGCGATCCGGGAGGTCAGCATCTCGCCGCACCTGCTGGCACAGTACGAGGCGCAGCTCCAGTCGTTCTGCGCGGGCTTGCAGGCGCTGGCGAACCGCTATAGCATGGACTACGTCCGGGCCTCCACGGGCTTGCCCTTTGAAGACGTGGTCCTGAAGTCCCTGCGCGGCGGCGGGATGGTGCGCTAGTCGGGATCGCGGCTAGTCGGCGTCCTCGGCGGGCCGTCCGTGCTTGTCGAAGCCGATGTAGATGCGCGCCTGGGCGGACTTCGCCAGTTCCCGCAGCGCCTCCAGTTCGCGCAGGCGCAGCAGGGCGGGGTGGGTGGTGTAGGCCTGCGCGGCCTGATCTTGGGCGCGCAGGGAGTCCACCTCGGCCTGTGTCCGAATCGCCTGCGTTTCGGCCTCTACCGTGGCCGCCAGCCGCTGCGCCCCGGCCAGTGCGTCGGCCTGGAGCCGCTGGGTCTCGGTCTTGGCCTGCATCTCGATCCTCTGCACGTCCGCCTTGGTCCGCGCCTCCACGAGCTGCGCCTCGCTCATGCGCTCGGCGGCCAGCACCTTGTTCATGATCTCCTGCAAATTGCCGGGGAAGATCAGGTCCTTGACGTCCGCCCGGAAGATGGCGACGCCGTAGGTGGCCGCGATCTCCTTGACGTCCCGCAGGATGTCTTCGGAGAGCTGGTTGCGGTTCGTCAGGATCTCCTCCAAAGGCATGGAGGCCAGCGACCGGCGGGCGGCGAGCTGCACGTCGCTGTACAGCCGGTCCTCGTACTTCTCCACTTCATGCAGGGCGGCGCGCGGGTCGGTCACGCGGAACTGGACGATGATGCTGACCCGAATCGCCACCTTGTCCGCCGTCAGGATTTCCTGCCCCTTGATCGTCAGGTCCCGCTCGCGCACGTCCACCAGCACGACCTCGACTTTCGGCACGCGCCCGAAGAGGGAAGGGAGCAGGCGCGGCTTGGGGAAGACGTAGCGCCCCGCCTCCAATATCCGCGTCAGGACGCCGTCCTCGTACCACAGCCCCCGGTGCGTGTCTTTGATGATGATGTCGTTCATGCCAAAAACCGAAAAAGCAAGCCCCGTAGCCGGACCGATGGGGAGGACGAGCGTTCAGATAGCATCACTCAACCGCGTGTGGAAGGGGCGGCAGAGACACCTGATGGCGGCTCGCTCCTGAACCGGCCGGGGCTTGGGGCCATTATACCAGAAGAGGGAGGGCAGGACCTCAAAGAGACGAGCCTGCGATCTTCTGCGCGAGGTTCCGGGCGATCTCCTCGTGGCCCAGCAGGGAGGGGTGGACCAAGTCCGTGGTGAGGCCGCCGACGGACGCCAGCAGGCTCCGTCCCGGCAGATGAAACAGATTGGGCAGGGCCAGGGCTTCCACCTGTGCCCGCACGACCTCCCGGAACTCCTCAACCTTTGGAAAATCATCCCAGTCCCCACCATGCGTGAAGATTTCGGTGCAGAAGACTCGTCTGTCCGTATTGCTTCCAGCGATGCGCCCGGCGAAATAGCCGACTTTGCGCGCGAACTCGTCCGGCGTCCAGCCCAGCACATTGATCCCTAGTTCCAGGGAGGCGACGTGCCATTCCTCATTGTCGGCGATGAAGTCCGCGACGCTCTCGTCCATCCGCGCGCTGCCCGATGTGCCCAGGCCGACGAGGTCCATGCCGAGTAGCTGCGCCGTCCGCATTGCGTATGTCCCGCTCGGCGTTGCCGCATTGCCCCCCTGCGTGATGGACGAGCCGTAGGTCAGCAGGCGGCGTGCCGGGACCTGTCCGGGCTGAGGCGGGGTAGGGGTGCCGGTTAGGCCGAGGAGTTCCGTCGGCCACCCGTGCGGCAGCAGGATGCGGACCAGGGCAGGGTCGAACGGGAGGCCCTGCGCCGACGCCAGCCGGGTCATCCGTTCCAGTTCGGCGGACGGCCCGACCGTGATCTCGGTCGGATCGGCCCCGACGGCATGGGCGCTCTCGGGGAACGGGCCGCGCCACACCTCCGCCACGTTCAGGAACGGCCCGCGCGAGGCAAGTGTCACCGTCACCGGTCCCGCCCCGACGTTGAAACGGATCTCCCCGCCTGACGGTGTCACCGCCATTTCTTGCCCGAACTCCCCCAGCGTCTCCCGCACCCGTGACGGCAGGCGGCTCATCTGCCACCCCCCAATGGCGCGCGGCAGCAGCTCGCGGACATTGTAAAGCTCGACGTTCTCGTGGATCATGTCAGAGCAGGTTCTTCTTGACCACCGTTCCTAACGGCGAGTCGCCGACCGTGTAGCCCTGCCCCTCGATCTCCGCCCGCAGGGCGTCCGAGCGGGCGAAGTCTCTGGCCTTGCGCGCCTCGTCCCGCTGGCCTTTCAGGGCGATGATGCTTTCGGGCAGGCCGTCTGCGTCGTTCTGCGCCGTCGGGAGGGCGGCGCGGGAGCGTGCCTCGATGTCCAGGCCCAGGACGGAGTCGAACTCGCGCCACAGGCGGTAGGACTTGGCCTCGTGCAGGGCGGCGACGGCGCGCGGCAGGTTCAGGTCGTCGGAGATGGCATCAAAGACCGTCTGATAAGCCCGCGCGTATTCCTCGTCGGAAAGGCCGTCGTCCTCGCCGATGCGCGCCTTCAGCTCGTAAACCTTGCCCAAGGCTTTGGTCGCCGCCGCCAGCGACTCCCAGGTTTCCACGTTGAAGGCCAGTTCCGAGCGGTAGTGGGCGGTCAGGCACAGGTAGCGGTAGGCGAGCGGGTCGTAGCCCTTGTCCATCAATCGCTGGACGGTCAGGAAGTTCTCGCCGGACTTCGACATCTTGATGCCTCTGGCGTCCGCCGAGGGCGTGACGACGTTCAGGAACGCGCCGTGGAGCCAGAACCGGACGAACGGGTGCCCCGTCGCGCACTCCGACTGGGCGATCTCGTTGGTGTGGTGGACGGGGATGTGGTCAATGCCGCCGCAATGGATGTCCAGAGTCTCGCCCAGATACTTCATGCTCATGGCCGAACACTCGATGTGCCAGCCGGGGTAGCCCTCGCCCCACGGCGACGGCCACTTCATGATGTGGGTCGGCTTGTTGGTGAACCACAGGATGAAGTCGGCGGGGTGACGCTTGCCCGCGTCCACATTGACCTCCTCGCGCGCCCCCTCGCGTTGCGCGCCCAGGTTCAGTCCGGCCAGCTTGCCGTAGTCGGCGTCCTTGGCGGTGTCGAAGTAGACGCCCTCTTCCGTCTTGTAAACATACCCCTGCGCTTCCAGCCGCTCAATCAGGGCGATCATCTCGGCGACATGATCGGTGGCGCGCGGGGCGACGTTTGGCTTGATGACGTTCAGCCGGGCCGAATCGCGGAAGAAGGCTTCCTCATAGAATTTGGCGATGTCCCAGGGGGACTTCTTTTCGCGCTCCGCCGCCGTCGCCATCTTGTCCTCGCCCGCGTCCGAGTCCGAGGTCATGTGGCCGACGTCGGTGACGTTCATCACATGCTCGACCGCCCAGCCGTGCAGGGCCAGGGTCCGGTGCAGCAGGTCCTCGAAGATGTAGGTCCGCAGGTTGCCGATGTGGGCGTAGTTGTAGACCGTAGGCCCGCAGCAGTACATCCTGACCGTGCGGCCGTCGGCGGGCGTGAAGACTTCTTTCGAGCGCGTGAGCGTGTTGTGCAAAACCAGGGGTGTCATGGGGTTATTATAGCACATGGCAGCCCATGCCGCCCCCGCCCGCGAAGGTGGTATACTGAGGAAGGATCACCCGCGCGAGAGGAGAGCCTTCCCAATGACTGCCACCATTGAGATAGATGAAGAAACGTACAACGGCTTTCTAGCCATCGCTGAACCCGGCGAGGATTTCGCCGCCTTCGTCGCCGCCGCAGCGCTCAAAGCTCTTGCGCGCCGCGAGTACCAGGCGGCGGGCCGCGCCGAGATGCAGGCCATGCTCGACGGCCCGCGCCACCGGTTCGACGCGGAAGGGACTTACCGGTCATACTGCGAGAAGTATGGCTGGCCCGACCTGTCGCACCTGTCGCGCGAGGAGATCGAGGAGCGGTGGGACGCGCTGATGGATGCCGCGCCACCCGAAAAAGCGTTGATGCGGACCGGCTGGCACCCGCATGAACAACGAACAAGACGGGCCGATCCGGTATGTCGTCGTTGAAAGTGACCGCTTTGCCGACGACCGCGACAGGGCCGTTCTCGGCTTCAACAGCAGGCAAGGTCCGGAGCGGGCGACTCTGTGGTACAAGGATTTGGCTCAGGCGATCAACGCCCTGACCGGCTTCCCCGGCCCGCTGCCCCATGCTCGGGACGAAGACGCCTCGGACTTCTACGGCCGCGAGGTCCGCCGCCTGCTCTACTACGGGCCGACGCGCAAGCGCAGCGGGACCCCCGTCCGCATCCTCTTCACCATCTTGCCGCCCGCCGCCGATGAGCCGCCGGAGACTGCCGAATCGGTCATCTTCCTGCTGCGGCGGCTGCGCGGCGGGCAGACGCTGGCCTCGGAAGAAGAAGACCCCACTTAAACAAGGAAGGAAAACGCCGACCCGGTGCCGAACGGCCTTACAGCCACCTCATCGAAGACCCTCTCGTTGAAGACAGGAAACTCGCATGACCACACCCATGAAAATCGGAATCGTCGGCTGCGGAAACATCAGCAACATCTACCTCGGAGCGGGCAAGAAGTTTGACATCTTGGACATCGTCGCCGTGTCCGACCTGGACCTGGCGCGCGCCCAGGCCAAGGCCGAGGAACACGGCATCGCGAAGGCCGTCTATGTGGACGAGCTGCTGGCCGACCCCGAGATCGAGATCGTCGTCAACCTGACCGTGCCGGGCGCGCACTACGACGTCTGCAAGGCCACGCTGGAATCCGGCAAGCACGCCTATGTGGAAAAGCCGCTCTCGCTGACCCGCGCGCAGGGGCGCGACCTGCTCGAGACGGCCCAGGCGAAGGGCCTGCGCGTCGGCGGCGCCCCGGACACCTTCCTGGGGGCGGCCCTCCAGACCTGCCGCAAGCTGATCGACGACGGGGCCATCGGCCAGCCCATCGCCGCCACCGCCTTCATGCTCGCGCGGGGCGTCGAAACCTGGCACCCGAACCCCGAGTTCTTCTTCAAAGCCGGCGGCGGCCCGATGTTCGACATGGGTCCCTACTACCTCACCGCCCTGATCTCGCTCCTCGGGCCGCTGAAGCGCGTCACCGGCTCGGCACAGATGTCGTTCCCGGAGCGGCAGATCACCAGCCAGCCCCTGTCCGGCCAGACCATCCTCGTCGAGACGCCCACCCACATCGCGGGCGTCATGGACTTCGCGGGCGGTGCGGTCGGGACCATCATCACCTCGTTCGATGTCTGGGCGCACAACCTGCCCCCCATCGAGATCCACGGCTCGGAGGGGTCGCTGTCCATCCCGGACCCGAACTATTTCGATGGGGTCGTAAAGCTGTACCGCGACGGCAAGTGGGAAGAGGTCCCGCTGACGCACGGCTACGCCGAGAACAGCCGGGGTATCGGCGTCGCCGACATGGCCTACGCCATCCAGGAGGGCCGCCCGCACCGGGCGAGCGGCGACCTGACCTTCCACGTCCTCGACGCCATGCACGGGTTTCTGGACGCCTCGCAGTCGGGCAAGCATTACCTCCTGGAGAGTCCGGGCGTCCGCCCCGAGGCCCTGCCCGAGATGTGGCCGGTGTAGCACGACACGAAGAAAAAGAGGGGGCGGGCCAGCGGCCCGCCCCCTCTTTTTGACTCACCCGTCAGTGCTTGTGTCCAACTCGGTACTTGCGATGGATGCGGCCGCTGGAGGTGACAACTGACCGATAGGTGCGGTTGCCGTTGCGCCGGTGGACGACGGACTTCGCGCCCACCGTCCGGTGGGCGGCGATGCTGGCATTCTCCGAGGTCTTGCGGATGGGGTACTCGATGGCTTTGCCCAAACGGTGCAGCGTGTTGCTGTCGTGCTTGGCCTGTGCCATGGGGACCACGAGCGCGGTCCCTAGGACACACGCGAGGACGGCGGCAGTGCCGCGCAGGTTGATGCGGATCACGTTTCTCTCCTTGTGTCGGTTTTTGGATCGGGGTGATGTCCCCTGTCATGCCCGTAAGCGCCCGAATTGAAACGGAAGTTTCCGCCCATCTGCGTTCCGCGCGTCTGCGTTCCGCTAACTGCGGGGCGGCGTCAGGTCGCGCTCCGCCTGCTCCCACTCGGCCTCGACTTCGGCCCAGCGCTCTGGCTCCAGCGTGACCGCTGGGAGAGGCTTGGACAGGCCCTGAAGGCGCGCGTGCATCCCGCGCAGAAAAGGGAGCGAGGACTGGCACTGCGGGCAGCCTTTGACGTGCTGCTCCGTGTACCAGCGGGCCAGACCCGTCAGCCTCTCGTCCGTCCAGGCGGAGACCAGGGTCCGCATGTGCGGGCAGGGCTTCAGGTCGGCGGGGTCTTGTTTCTTCATGGTCCTTCACTTTCAGGGGGTGGCAGTTCGCGGCAGAATGCCCCGGCGGCGGGCAAACCCTTGCAGCAGGTCGTGGAGCTTCATCCGCCCCCGCGCCAGGCGCGAGCGGACCGTGCCGATGGGGACGTTTAAAGCCAGGGCCGCCTCGGCGTATTCCAGGCCCTCCACGTCCACCAGCAGTACGCACAGCCGCAGGACCTCGGGCAGCATCGCCAGAGCTTTTTCCAGCTCCTCGTCCAGAGTCCCCGCCAGCAGGGCGACGCCGGGGACGTCTGAGGGGGCGGCGTGAGTCTGGGCCGGGCCGGCTTCACCCAACGAGGTCAGCGTGTCCAGGTCCGGCCCGGACTCGAACTTGCGCCGCCGGTGGTACTCGTTGATGAAGAGGTTGGTCAGGATACGCAGCAGCCAGGGTCTGGCGTCCGTGCCCTCGCGGAAGCGGCCTTCCAGGTAGGCGACATAGGCGCGCACCAGGGCATCCTGCACCAGATCCTGTGCCCAGTCGTGGTCGCCCCGGCACAGGCGCAGGGCCGCGCCCATCAGGGCCGCCTCATGCCGCCGCGCCAGATCCGCGAAGGCGGCCCGGCGCGTCCGCGCTTCTTTTCCCGGCGGTTCTTGTGTCATGTCCCCCTTCTACAAAGCGGTACTCCGGAAAGTTCCATAAAAAATCAAGGCAGGGGACTGTCGCCTTTAGGCGTCTGGGGAATGCCTTCCTGTCTGCCGAAGGCGTATCCCCGCCCTGCGACTTCCTTTCAGTTTTCGTTGAGTGTTTGACATTTGTGTAACGCGTCCCATATATGGGGCTATGCCGCAAGAGAGCTACAGGAAGACAGCGGGAGGCGTTTTCAACCTCGGCTACCACTTTGTCTGGTGCGTCAAGTACCGAAAGCCTTTGCTGGTCGGCGACGTGGAGACTCGGCTCAAAGGACTGCTTCACGAACGCGCCGCCGTGCTGGACTTGACGGTCGCACAGTTGGAGGTCATGCCCGGCTACGTTCACCTGTCTGTCAGCGCACCGCCTACCGATGCGCCCCAGCACTACGCGAACCAGTTCAAGGGTCACACGTCCCGCGTTCTGCGGCAGGAACTCCCGCACCTGAAAAGCCGTCTGCCTGCGCTCTGGAGCAGAAGTTACTATTGCGGTTCGGCGGGCGATGTCCCGGCAGCGGTCGTTCAGCGGTACATTGAAGCGCAGAACACGCGCGACGCGGTTCTTCCGAGAGGCAGGGGGCAGTTGAACAAGGCTTTCCGTTATCTCCTGTACCCGAACCGCTGTACCCGAACCGCGAACAGTCCGAGGCCATGACAATCCTCCTGAACACGCATCGGCATCTCTACAACTCGGCTCTGGCAGAACGCAAGTCGGCCTACGAGGCGGAGAAACGTACCGTGGGTTATCAGGACCAGTCGGCGCACCTGAAAACCACCCGCAAGGAGAACCCGTACCTGGCTCTGGCAAACTTCTCGTCCTGCCAGCGCACATTGAAGCGGCTTGACCGAGCATTCGCCGCCTTCTTCCGCCGCATCAGAGATCAGTCCAAGAACGGTGACAGAAAGATTGAGAGAACGCCTGGCTACCCGCGCTTTTGTGGCTATGGCCGCTTTGACAGCGTGGAGTTCACGCAGGGCGACGGGGCCAGACTGACTGCCGATGGCCGCGCCTACTTCCAGAGCGTCGGCAACGTCAAGGTCAAGATGCACCGCCCCGTGGAGGGCAAAATCAAGACCGTCACGTTCTGCCGACAGGCAGGCCGCTGGTACGCCGTGTTCGTGTGCGACGTTGCCGACACTGACGCCGAACAGTCCGAGAACCCTGCCGTGGGGATTGACCTCGGCTTGAAGTCCTTCTTCGTGACCAGTGACGGCGCGGAAGTGAAGCCGCCGAAGTTCTACCGCAAGGCGCAAAAGAAACTTCGCCGCGTCCAGCGGACCGTGTCCCGCAAAAGGAAGGGCGGCACGAACCGCCGCAAGGCCGTTCAGCACTTGGCGCGTGTTCATCAGCACGTTGCCTGCCAGCGCAAGGACTGGCAGCACAAAACGGCCCTGTCGCTGGTTCAGCGGTACGGGTTGGTCGCCCACGAAGACCTGAACGCGAAAGGCATTGCCCGCTCTAAACTTCCTGGGCTTGCCAAATCCACGCACGACCCAGGGTGGTCGCAGCTTCTCTCCGTTCTGAGGCAGAAGGCTGAAAGCGACGCTGTCCTCGTGGTCGGAGTGAACCCGCTCAAACATGGGAGTCGCTTCTTGTCGGCAAGGAGTTGTTGCATAAACTCGATCTCGCTTTCAAGGTCTTCAATGCTCATGTCTTTATATCGCCTGCCGTTGCCGTTGTTCCCGCGCCACAACTCTAAGTTTTCTAAACAGTTGTCGGTTTTCTCTCCGTTCTTGTGGTGTACGGTTTCCGTTGGCTGTAAATATCTGCCTAAGTGCGCCTCCATCACAAGGCGGTGTTGAAACACATAGCCGTTTCTGGCATTAGGATGTTCGGGATTACGGACTTGAACGTACCCCCGTCTGTTGGTACGCTTGCCGCCTTTCCAGTTGAGATTACTTTCGCCACGGGGTTGAGGCTTGGAAATCTTGAATGAACAAGGCTGGCAAGTTCCCGATAGGCTGCCTGCTGTTATGCTAGACCTAACCGTTGCCACTGACACTCGTTCCACTTTCTTGCAGGCAACACAGGTGCGTTCAGTGGCTTTCAGGCTGACCGCGACTTCAACGCGGCCAAGAACATACTTTGCCGTGGTACGGCTTTGTGCAGGGCGGGGACACCGCCTTTGGGAGCCAACGTAGGCCAGTAGGCTGCCAGTAGGCTATGCGTTTCCCAAGAAGCCGGCCCCTCTAGGGGTAGGAGTCGTCCGCAGACCCTTCATCACGCAGACCCTTCATCTTGTGCCAGCGCGTAATCCACCGTCTGCTCCCAGTCCATTCCCTGCCCCGTGGCCCAGGCGCTGCGGAAGGCTTCCGTGCCCAGTGCCTCGCGCACGGAGGCGACGCGGCCGGCGAGTTCCTCCTGCTCCGCGGAAGTCGGAGGGTTCCCTATGGTCTCGCGCAGGCAGGTAGCGGCCCCTAGAAGCCGGGCGGCCCGCGATGACCTCCCCTGCGCGTGTGCCACCCCCGCCAGGCCCTCCAGGCTGTCGGCGGTGTCCAGCCTGCCGCCCAGGCGTCGCAGGATCGTCAGGCACTCCTCAAGCAAGGCCCGTGCCGCCGCCAGGTTGCCCTGCCGGAAGGCCACATTCCCGAGGTTGCTGAGCGCGGCGGCAATCCCATTTTCGTTCCCGAGGCGCCGCGCGATCGCCAGACTCTCCTCGTGCAAGGCCCGCGCGAGGGCGGGGTCGCCCTGCCGTTCGGCCACGACCCCCAGGATGTTGAGTGAGACGGTGATGCCGGTCTGGTCTTTCTGCGCCCGCAGGACCGCCAGGCACTCTTCAAGCAAGGCCCGCGCCTGCGTGTGGTCGCCCAGCCGGAAGGCCACAAGCCCCAGCCCGAGCAGCGAGTAGGCGACGCCGTTCCGGTTCCCGACTTCCCGCGCGATCGTCAGGCTCTCCTCGAACAGGACACGCGCCGCACCGCTGTCGCCCTGCTCGGAGGCCAGGATGCCCGCCCCGTAGAGCGCCCTCGCCCGCACCGGTGCCGCGCCCGCCGCCCCGTTCAGCCCCGCCGCCTTCGCGAGTGCCCGGTCCAGCCACTGACGCCCCTCGGAATGATTGCCGCGCACCGACCAGAGCCACCAGAGCGCTGCCGCAAGCCGCAGGCCCTCCGCCGCACCCGCCACCGACCGCTCCGCCGGACGCATGTACCAGAAGAGGCTCGACCGTAGGTTGTCGTGTTCCGCCTCCAGCCGCCTCAGCCACGCCGCCTCCTCCGGCCCCCGCGCCTCCTTCTCCGCCTCTTCCGCCAGCGCCAGGAACCAGGCCGCGTGGCGGCCGCGCACGGTTTCCGCCTCGCCGCTCTCTTCCAGCCGGTCGCGGGCGTACTGGCGCATGGTCTCCAGCAGGCGGTAGCGGGCCGTGCCGCCCGCCTGTTCCTCGTAGACGACCAGACTCTTGTCCACCTGCCCCATCAGGAGATCCAGCACCTCGGCGCTCTCCACATTCCCCCCGGAGCAGACGTGTTCCGCCGCCTCCATGGTCCAGCCACCTGTGAACACCGACAGCCGCCGCAGCAGAATCTTCTCCCGATTCGTCAGCAGGTCATACGACCAGTCGATCAGTGCCCGCAACGTCTGCTGCCGGGGGAGGGCGGTGCGGGAGCCGCCCGTCAGCAGGCGGAACCGGTCCTCCAGACGCGCCATGACCTGCTCGACGGGCATGGCCCGGACGCGCGCCGCCGCCAGCTCGATCGCCAGGGGGATGCCGTCCAGTTGCCGGCAGATCTGCGCCATGGCGGCGGCGTTGGAGTCCGTCACCGCGAACGACGGCTGGACGGCCTGGGCGCGCTCGGCGAACAGGAGGACGGCCTCAAACCGTGACACGGCCCCAGCCGTCTGCGCCTGCTTCGGGTCGGGCAGCGACAGGCCGGGGATGCGGCAGGTCTGCTCACCCGCCACGTTCAGGGCCTCGCGCGACGAGGCCAGGAGGCGGACGTGGGGACAGGCGCGCAGCAGATCCGACGCCAGTGCGGCGCAGGCGGGCAGCATGTGTTCGCAGTTGTCCAGGATCAGGAGGAGGTGACTCGTTTTCAGCGCGTCCGTCAGCGTGTCCGCGATCGGCCGGCCTCCCTGCTCCTTGATGCCCAGCATCTGGGCGACGATCTGGGGCAGCAGGGAGGGGTCGGAGAGCGAGGCGAGTTCGGCGAGCCACACGCCGTCGTTCCCCTCGGCGAGCAGGTCGGCGGCCACCCGAAGCGACAGGCGCGTCTTCCCCGCGCCGCCGGAGCCTACGAGCGTCACCAGGCGCGACTTCCGCATCAGCGCCTTGATCTCCGCGACCTCACCCCCCCTGCCGATGAAACTGGTCGTCTGCTGGGGCAGGTTGTTGGGCGGGGCCGGGCCGTCCAGTGAGCGCAGGGGCGCGAAGTCGGTGGGCAGGGCAGGGTGGAGGAGTTGGAAAACCCGCTGCGGGCCTTTCAGGTCTTTGAGGCGGCGCTCGCCCAGGTCCTGGAGCGCCGCGCCGGGCGGCAGGGAGTCCCGAACCAGCGCCTGCGTCGCCTCCGAGAGCAGTATCTGGCCGCCGTGCCCCGCCGCCACGAGGCGGGAGACGCGGTTGAGGGGCGGGCCGAAGTAGTCCCCGCCGCGCTCCTCGCAGGCCCCGGTGTGCAGGGCCATCCGCACCAGGAGCGGCGTCGGCAGGCCCCACGGCTCGGCGCACAGGGAGGTCTGGGCGGCTAGTGCCGCTTCCAGAGCAGCCCCGGCGACGGCGAAGGCCGCGTAGAAGGCATCGCCGACGGTCTTGAAGACATGGCCGCCGCTCCGCTCGACGGCGCGGCGGAGCAGGACGTCGTGCCGCGCCAGGGCCGGGCGCATGGCGTCGGGGTGCGCTTCCCAGAGGCCGGTACTCCCCTCGACGTCTGTGAACAGAAATGTGACCGTGTCTGTGGCCGTGTCTGTGACCGTATCTGTGGGCATGGCGGCGGGCATGGGAGACCTCGTTTCATGCCGGGCTGCCGGGGACAAGATTCCCAGCGGCCCGGAGACCAGCAGGAACAAACCGCCGGGCCTGGGGGCGGGGGGTCATTCGACCACTCCGACCAGAAGGCAGACGTCGTCACGCGTGAAGCCGCCCGCCGCCGCCGCATCCACCCCAGCGATCAGGTTCCGGGTCATGTGTTCGGCCACCGACCCGGCATCGCCGGTCTGCGCGCAGGCGACACTCCGCCCCAGGAGGTCGGCGACGCCCCCGATCCCCAGCAGCTCCGCGCGCGACCTGCCCACCTCCGTCAGCCCGTCCGTGAACACCGCCAGCGCGTCCCCGGACCCGAGGGCGACCGTCCGCTCCTCGAAGACCCCTCCCTCGAACGATCCCAGGACCGGGCCTGTCGGGGCAAGAGGCTCGACCATCCCCGCCTTCCGCCGCACGAGGGCCGGCTCCTGCCCGCAGTTCACATAAGTCAGCGTGCCCGCCGCGCTGTCATAGGCCCCGACGAACATCGTACAAAAGCCCGACAGGAGGCCCTGCGTGGCGAGGAGCGCGTTCAGCCCCCCGAGCGCCCCCGCCAGCGTCCGGGCGCGGTACAGGGCGTAGCGGAGCATGTTCCGCACCGTCGCCACCTGCGTCGCCGCCGCCAGGCCCTTCCCGGAGAGGTCGCCGACCACGAGGGCGGTGCAGCCCTCCTCCATGGGGAACACGTCGTAGAAGTCTCCGCCCACTCCCGCCTCGTCCAGCGCGGCCCGGAAGTAGTGCGTCAGCGCCATGCCGGGGATGTGTCCCGGAACGGCGGGCGTCAGGGCCGACTGGAGCTGCCGGGCGATGTTGCGTTCCCGCTCCGCCAGGCGCTCCCGCTCCTCGTCCAGCGCCCTGCGCTCGCTGATGTCCGAGAACGTCACCACGGCGCCGCTGACCGTCCCATGCTCGAGGATCGGCGCGGCGCTGTAGGCGACGGGGAAGGGGACGCCGTCCGCGCGCCAGAACACGTCGCCTTCCGCATGAACACTCTCGCCGCTGCGGAGGGCGCGGCAGATCGGGCACTCGGCCTCGGGGTAGGGGGTGCCGTCGGGCCGCGAATGGTGGATCAGCGCATGGTCGCTCCGCCCAATGACCTGAGACCGCACGAGGCCGAGCATCCGTGCCGCCGCCTGGTTGACGAAGGTGAAGCGGCCCTCCAGGTCGATGCCGTAGACTCCCTCGCCCGTGGACTCCAGGAGCTGCCGGTATCGCTCCTCGCTCTCGCGCAAGGCCTGTTCACTGCGCTTGCGGGCGCTGACATCCTGGTAGAACACCGAGAGGCCGTCCGCAGAGGGGAAGGCGCGGACCTCAAGCCAGGCGTCCAGGGGCCGGTAGAACTCCTCGAACGTGACGGCGGTGTCCTCGGCCATCGCGCGGCGGTACTCGCGCTCGAACGTCGAGCCGAGCAGCCTCGGGTAGACCTCCCAGAAGTTGCGCCCGAGGATCTGGCCGCGCTTCTTGGTCATCAGCCGCTCGGCCTGATCGTTGACGCGGGTGACGTTCCAGTCCCGGTCGAGTGTGAAGAACGCGTCGGTGATGCTCCCGAGGATGCGCGCCGTGGCCTCGGCTTCGCGCGCCAGGGCGCGCTCCTGGCGGGTGACCTCGACGGTCAGCCAGGTGTGTTCGACGGCCGTCCGGAGCAGTCCCACCTCCTCGGGCTTCCAGCGCCTCGGCTCGCCGCTGTGGACCGCGATGCAGGAGACGAGGCGCGCGGAATGCACCACGGGCACGGTGACGTGGGCGCGGATGCCGATGGCCTCATACGCGGCGATGTTGCCCTCGGGGACCCGCATGGTGTCGGCGCGAACGTCATCCACCGCGACCTCCCGCCCCGCCGCGTACTCGGAGACGACGAACGGGCCGAAGGAGGAGATCGAGAAAACGCCCACGATGCTCGGCACCGAGTCGTCGGCGCAGTAGTCATGGGGGATTACGCAGGTGTCGGCGACGATGTCTATGTCGGCGAAGACGCAACGGGAGACAGCGAGGAACTCGCCCACCGAGTTTACGGCGTCGGCGATGACGGCATCCGGGTCGGTCAGCCGACGCGCCCGCTCGGCGAGGTCCGCCAGGAACCGCTCGCGCCGCCCGCGCTCGACCCGCTCGGTCGCGTCCTGGAAGAAGACGGCCAGCCCCTCGCTGGACGGGAAGACGCGGACCTCGAACCAGCAGGAGAGCGGCGGGAAGAACTCGTCGAAGGCCACCGCGACCTGCTCGCCGGCGGCGCGGCGGTATTCATGTTCAAACGTCGAGCCGACCGCCTCCGGGAACTCGTCCCAGATGCCCTTGCCCAGCAGGGCCGCGCGCGTGCGGGAGAGCAGGCGCTCCGCCTGGGCGTTGACATGGGTAAAACGCCACTGGAGGTCAAGAGCGAAGAAGGCATCGGTGATGCTGTCCAGGATGTGGGCGGCGCGGGCGTGAAGGAGGGCGCTCGTCTCGCCGACCGGTGCGGGTGTGGCATCGGGCGCGGCGTCGGACACTGCCGTTTCTCGGGTTGGGCCTGGGTCGGTGAAGGGGTCGGACGCCATTGAATCAAGTCCAGCCTTGCTTGAACGATAAGGCATTATACCCGCAGACTCGGGGCGGGGCCTCATTTCTTCAGCGAGCGGCTCGGCTCGGTCAACACCGGCGTCGGAACTCCGGCGTCAGGGCTGCGTGGCCCAGGCCAGACGGTAGATGCAGACAGAGGCGGAGGTCAGGATGAGCAGGATGACGCAGAGCAGATACCAGTCGACGCGCACCCGCCGCCGCTTCGCCGTCACGGCGGGTCCGGTTCTGACCCGCCGGCTGGGCAGGACCCGTGCCGGCACCCGCGCCGGGCGCACCGGGGCCGTGGGGCTTCCCGCGAACTCCGAGAGAGCCGCGCTGCTTTCTACTACTTTTGCTGTGCTGATCGCCATCGTGTCTGTCCTCCCGTGCTTTTGATGGGGCCATTATGGCACCCCGACGGGGGGAGGGCGGTGCGACGAGTCACAGCGATTTGTGATAAGTATCACAGGGAATCAAGTATCACAGGGGGATCATGTCGCGCAGCGGTGGCGCAGTGCTTGGGGGTCAAGCAGAGTCAGGCTGCTGCCGCTGGTGTGGATGAGGCCCGTCTTGCGGAGGCCCGACAAGGCGCGGGTGACACTTTCCCGCGTCGCACCGATGCGGTCGGCGAGTTCCTGATGCGTGATCCGCAGTGTGATCTCGGCTGGACCTCTGTCAGCGTTCGGGCCGCGATCGGGTGCCAGTTCCAGGAGTGCTTTGCAGAGCCGCCCCAGGACATCAAGCTCCTGGGCACTTTCCAGGGCGTCGGCGGCTTCGCGCAGGCGCTCGGCCAGAGTCGCCATGATCTGAGAAGCCACGGAGGGGGCATCACGGAGGCAGTGCTGGAATGCCGCCCGCTCGATGGTCAGACAGACGCACTCCGAGACGGTCACGGCGGAGGCCATGCGCGGCTTGCCGTCCAGCAGCGCGAGTTCCCCGAAATGGTCGCCCCGCCCGCGATACGCCAGATGGATCATTTCGCCGGACGCGCTGACTTTTTCGATTCGCACCTGCCCGGCCACGATGACATACAGCATGTGTCCCGGCTCACCGGCATGGAACAGCGCGGTATGTGGCGGATAGGTCCGGTGCCGCGTGAGGGATGCCATTTCCCGCAAGGCCGGCTCGTCCAGTTCTTGGAACAGCGGGACGACTTTCAACGCGGACACGATTTGAGCCTGGTTCATCTTTTTTGCCCCATCCAGTCACTAGTGTCTTCCCCTGCATAATCCATGCCAAATGTTCGCCAAGACTCCGCCCAGTCTACGCCGGATCGCCTCCCGCCGTTGACAGCGCGTACTCCACCGCCTGCTCCCAGGTCATCGCCCGGCCCGCCTCCCAGGCGGCGGCAAAAGCTTCCTCCCCCAGCGCCTCACGCACGGAAGCCATAGTCTTCTCCATGTTCTCTTGGTCTAACGGGGGCCGAAAGCTGCCGATGCTCTCGCGCAGGGCAGAGGAGGCTCCCTCCAGCCGCGCCGCCCGTGACTGCTGGCTCTGTCCCCGCGCTACCCCCGCCATGCCGTCTAAACACTCGGCGATGCCCTGCTGGTCCCCCAACTGCCGATGAAGTGTCAGGCCCTCCGCCAGCAAGGTCCACGCCGCAGCGTAGTCGCCTTTCAGGGAGGCCAAATCACCCAGGCGGGTGAGCGAAAAGGCAACACTTCCCCGATCCCCGACCTGCCGAAAGAATTCCAAGCTTTCCTCGTACAAAGCCTGTGCCCTCGCCAAGTCGCCTTGTCTGATGGCCACATCCCCTAGGCTGATGAGTGAGTCGGCGATGCCACTCTGATGCCCTACCTGTCGCCAGAGTGTCAGGCCCTCCTCATACAGAGTCCGCGCCCCCGCCAAGTCGTCCTGAATCCGGGCCACACGCCCCAGGCCGAAGAGCGCGTAGGCGATGCCGGTCTGGTGCCCCATCTGCCTCCGAATGGCCAGGCTCTCCTCATACAAAGCGCGCGCCCGCGCCAAGTCGCCCTGGAAGGTGGCCACGTCCCCTAAGATGCTGAGCGAGTAGGCGATGCCCCACCGGTCCCCCACCTGCCGACGGAGAGTTAGCCCTTTCTCCAGCAAGGCCCGTCCCCCCACATGGTCGCCTTGTCCAATGGCTATGTCCCCCAGGGTGTTGATCGAGAAGGCGATGCCCCACTGATCCCCCAGCCGCCGATGAAGTGTCAGACTCTCCTCCAGCAAGGCCCGTGCCGCCGCAGCGTCGCCCTGCTGAGAGGCTAGATATCCTGCCCCGTTGAGTGCCTTGGCCCGTCCCGATGATGCCTCCCTTCCTGTTGCGCCGTCCCGACCTCCTGCTTCTGTCGTTGCCCTTGCTAGAGCCTGGCCCAGCCACTGACGCCCCTCGGAATAGTGACCACGCACCCACCAGAACCGCCACAGCGCCCCCGCAAAACGGAGGCCATCCTCGGCGTCCCCCGCTGACTGTTCAGAGGTCTGCTCGTGCCAGGACAGACTCGCCCGCAGATTATCGTGTTCCGTCTCCAGCCGTCTCAGCCACGATGCCTGCTCCGCGCCGGTCAGATGCGGCTCTGCTTCTTCCGCCAGACCCAGGAACCATGACGCCGACCGGCTGCACACGGCTTCCGTCTCCCCGCTCTCTTTCAGGCGATCCCGAGCGTATTGCCGGACCGTCTCCAGAAGACGGTAGCGGCCTACGTCGTCATCCCCCTCTTCATACACTACTAGAGACTTATCCACCAGCCCCGTCAGCAAGTCCAGCACCTCAGAGTCCTCGACCCCTTCGCCGGAGCAGACCCTTTCCGCCGCTGAGAGCGTCCACCCGCCTGCGAACACCGACAGCCGGCGCAGTAGAGCCTTTTCGTTTCCGGTCAGCAGGTCGTAGGACCAATCAATGAGCGCCCGCAGCGTCTGCTGGCGGGGGAGCGCCGTGCGAGTGCCGCCCGTCAGCAGGTGAAACTGGCGGTCCATCCGGACGTTGATCTCCTCGACAGACAGCGCCCGCACCCGCGCCGCCGCCATCTCGATCGCGAGCGGGATGCCGTCGAGCCGCCGGCAGATCCCGGCTACGGCGGGCGCATTGGCGTCCGTCACGATGAACGCAGGCCGTACCGCCTTCGCACGCGCGGTGAACAGCCGCACCGCCTCATACCGCGACAGGCTCTCCGCCGTCTGCGTCTGCTTCGGGTCCGGCAGCGACAGCGACGGGACGCGGTAGGCCTGCTCTCCCGACACGTTCAGCGCCTCGCGCGAGGAGGCCAGCAGGTGAACGTCCGGGCAGGCGCGCAGCAGGCCGGCGGCGAGGGACGCGCAGGCCGAAACCAGGTGTTCGCAATTGTCGAGGATCAGCAGGAGGCGCTTGGGCCTCAGCCACTCTACCAGGCTTGCCTGGATGGCCTTCCCCGACTGCTCCTTGACGCCCAGCACGTCGGCGACGGCCTGCGGGACTAAGGCAGGATCGGCCAGGGCGGCCAGTTCAACGAGCCACACGCCGTCCCCTTCGCCGTCCAAGAGGTCGGCGGCCGCTTGCAAGGACAGCCGCGTTTTGCCGCTGCCGCCCGCCCCTGTCAGCGTCAGCAGGCGCGTCCTGCCCAGCAAGTCTTTGACTTCCTCGACCTGCTTCTCCCGGCCGATGAAGGAGGTAGTCTGCTGGGGCAGGTTGTTGGGCAGGGCGGGGTTGTCCAGGGACTTGAGGGGCGGGAACTCGGCGGGGAGGGCGGGATGGAGGAGCTGAAACACCTGCTCCGAGCGGCCTAAATCCTTGAAACGGTGTTCACCCAGATCGCGCAGACTCGCCCCGTCCGGCAGATGGTCACGCGCCAACTCCTGCGTCGCGGCGGACAGGAGTACCTGGCCGCCGTGCCCGGCTGCCATTAGCCGCGCGGCGCGGTTGAGCGCGCCGCCGTAGTAGTCGCCGTCACGCCCCTCCGCGCTGCCGGTGTGCAGTCCCATCCGTACCGAGATCGGAATTTGCGGACCCCATGGCTCGTCCCAGAGCGCGCGCTGGGCACTGAGGACGGCGGCGAGAGCCTGGGGAGCGGTGGCAAAGGCGGCATGGATGCCGTCGCCCGTGGTCTTGACGACGTAGCCGTGATGCTGTTCCACGGAGGAACGAATGAGCGCGTCGTGGCGGGCGAGGGCGGGGCGCATGGCGTCGGGCTGCTGCTCCCAGAGGCGGGAACTGCCCTCAATGTCGGTGAAGAGGAACGTCACGGTGCCGGTGGGCGGCGCGGCGGGCATCGCAGGGCCTCATTTCTTCAAGGGGCGGATCGGCTCGGTCAACGGCTGGTACAAGGCCGTGTACGCCTCCCACGCACCTTTCTGATAAAGGTCGTGGAACATTGAAAACTACACGCTTGCGAACGTCGAAATCACTGGGCAACGTCGAAATCGCTGGGCGCGGAACGGCTACATCATCCGCCTGACTCTTTCTCCTCGGCCCGTTCTTCACCCTCTTGCCGACGATCCCGGAACTCGCGTAAGAGGCGGCGGATTAAGACGCTCGCTCCGCCATCCTCTTCAAGTGCGATGCTCCATAAATCGTCCGGGACGTAAATCATCCGCCCCGGATATTTCTCCCGCCGCTTTCCAGGCGGGCGTCCTGGCCTTTTAGCCCCCTGTCCCTCGGTTGTCTCGTCGTTTGCTTCCAATCCTGCATCCTAAAACCGAGACCTGGTGCTTGGCCCCGGACATCACCTCAAACCATGTTACCATGGCACCATCTAAAAAACTTCTATCTCGCCCCGGATTCCCCTTGACAGAAGATGCAAGTTTATGTTAAGCTATTTTTATAATAGTGCAGTAATGGTGCAACATTGATCGCCCTGCTGAACACTCGAAAGCCATGCCGACCACCAGGCGAAGTCGGTGACCGTCCACCGACGAAAGGAGTCAACTATGACCGATCGTGTATGGACCGACCTGCCCCGCATCACCCCAAGCAGTGTTGGCGACCTCACCGGATGCGGCAAGCGATTCGCGGAGACACGCATCCTGAAGAACTGGGGCAGCAACAACCGCGACTTCCCGGAGAGCGTCGCTCATGGGACTGCCGTCCACGCCGTGCTCCGTGACGTGTTCCACGACCGACAGAATGACCAGGTCAACCTCACAAACTTGGGGGCACTCTCGCGGGCGGCAGTCTATAAGGGCCGCTACCCGAAAGGCTTTGAGCGGGAGCGTGCTGTCGAACGGGTCATGGAGGCCGTCTGCGGCTACGCTCGGTCCCAGGCCCCTGATGATGTCGTGGGCACGATCCGGTGCGAGGACCAGATCGAGTTCCCTTTCTCATGGGAAAACAGGCCGCTCTGCATGATCTCGGCCACCCTCGACCGGGTCCTGGTGCGACCGGACCAGCCGACCCGTTTAATCGTCAAAGAGTACAAAACCACCAGGCCGAAGATCGACCTTCAAGAAATTTTCGTTGCGCTTTTTGCCGCCCGCCGCGCCTACCCGGACTACGAAACCTACGCCATGGAGATCGACTGGATCGCCGACGACGGCACCGTCTCGACGGACACTATCGAGGGGCGAGAGTTGCGCGGCCTGCACCCGGTCATCTTCCGGGCCGCCGTGAAGGTCATCCACGAGAAGCAGTGGGACGCCTGCCCCTCGGAGCGATGCACTTTTTGCCATCTCCGCGCCCAGTGTCAGAAGCTGCCAGCCGTCGAGATGAGAGAAGGGGATGAGGTGTTCTGAATTGGCCGAGGAAATATCCGATCTCGCACCTGACGCTGCGAATGGCCCAACTGATGCCTATGCCGCGGGCTACTTTGACGGCGAGGGTTGCGTCGGCCTTTACACACGCGGCGGGAACGTTATTCCCCGCATCCGCATCGCTGTGAAAAGTGCAAATCTGCCGTGCCTTTTGGCACTGAAAGCCCGCTTCGGAGGCACCGTGACGATGGCTTCGCCACCGGGCCACAAGCGAAAAAGTCAATATCGGTGGCGCATCGGCTCAATGCAGGACTGCCTGGCGTTCATCGCCGCTGTGGAACCACACTCCATCGAGAAGCGGGAGCAACTCGCTCTGGCTCGGGAGTGGCTCGAACACCGCTCGCGAACTCCCCTGCGTGGTCGCCGCTTCCCGGAGACATACTCCATGGCGGCCCGGATTCATGAGGCGATCTCCGTTCAGAAACGCCTCGACTTCTACGCCTCCGCCATGGAGACTGAAACCAGCGGCCTGCACAGCCCCGCGATAATCAAGCCTCCTCCCTGAAGCTGTTCATGTGATGCTCATCTTGGCGAGGTCGTAGACGCGCAGAACCTCGTCGCCGTAGTGGTTGATGACCTTGACGGCGATCTTGCCCGTGTCGGGGGTGTCGAACGGGCGGCTGACGGTGGAATACAAGGCCGACCACGCGGACTCGTCTATGTCGGCGCGCAGCGTGTCCCGCAGCTTCTTGTACGGGTCGCCGTCGCCCGTGAAGTAGGCGTGGCGCACGATGAACGCCTCGCCGTTGTAGGCGGTGTCCACGAACCAGCAGGCCAGGTCGTTGGTGCTGGACGGCTTGATCTCGCCCGTAGTCGGGTCGTAAATGTCCAGGCCGAAGATTTCGACTTCGAGTTGCTCGGCCTTCTTCCGAATCTCGATGTCCGGTTCACCGAACACCATGAAGAGGTTGCCCGCGCCCGTCTTCTTCAGCAGATTCCCGCCGATCATCAAGTCCTGGTTGATGCGGGCCATCATCACCGTCAGCGGTCCGAACTTCTTGATGAGGTAGGTGTCCTCGGTCTGCTCCTTCGCCTCCTCGTACACGGCGGGGTCGAAGGCGAACCCGCAGATCACCAGGGTGTCGAAGTGCTTCCGTGCCTCCTTGACGGCCTCGCGCACCTGTTCCGCCGACACGGTGCCGAACTGCGGGCCGAGCGAGACGGCGATACGGTTCCCCGTGCCGCGCTGGACGCCCTCGGCTTGGATATACACGCTGCTGAACGGTTCCAACTGCTCGAACTCGATCTTCTCGCCCTTCTTCGTATTGCCGACACCCGCCCGCTTCAGGTTCTCGATAATGCTCTGCTCGTACTCGCCGTCCGCCTCGGCGGTGGCGCGCTTCTCCGTCGCGGGCCGCTCGGCTTCTTCGTCGGGGGCGACGACGCGGTGCGGCGAGATGCTTTCCACGGTGAAGGGGCCGCAGACGCGCACGGCCTTGTTGTTCTCGTAGGGCCTGTCGTAGAGGTAAACGGTTTCAGCGCGGCGGGCGATGCTGGCGTCCATCTCCTTCTTGCGCTCGATCCAGTTCTTCCAGTAGTCGGCGAGCAGTATCGTCGCGGCGGCGGGCCAGTCTTCGCTCGCGATGCGGGGTATCTGCCAGGGTTCCAAGGCGTGACCGAGTTGAGCGTTCAGGGCGGCGCGAACCGGTTCCAGTTTCGCCTCCCAGCGTTCGTGGATGCCATCGATTTCATCGTTGTTGGCGATGGACTTCAGCGTCACACGGGGGACGCGTTCATAGACGAAGCCCTTCCGAACGTCGTTCATGGTCGGCGCATCGGGCTGCACTTTGCCGCTGACGATCTGTTCTCTTGCGCGTCCTTCGGGGCTGTCGGCCAGCAGGAAGGCGGGGTACTTCGCGGCCATCAGGCGGGTGCGGGCGAGGGCCAGAGCGACGCGGCTACTGTCAATCGTGACCCAGCGGCGGCCCCACTGCTCGGCAACGGTGGCGGTTGTGCCGCTCCCGCAGGTTGGGTCAAGAACGATGTCGCCTGGGTCAGTGGTCATCAGGATACACCGCTTGAAGGCTTCTGTGGAAGTTTGAACGACGTATATCTTTGGGTCGGATCGGCTCTGAACAGAACCGCTTATGTCGGACCACAAATTCCCCTTAGTTGTTAATTTGAAGTCGTCCAAGAAATGAATGTAAGAAAGCGTTCTTCCATTACCAAGTAGACGACCAGCCTCAGACAAGCGTTTGAGGCCAACTTGGTCTGTTCGAAATGTCCTATTGCCTGATGAATACGGAACTCCGTAAAGACGAAACGAAGATGCGTCGCCTGCACCCGGTGCACGGGTACTTGTCACGTCATCCAGCCGAAAATACCTACCAGAGTCGTCGGGAGTTGTCTGATTGTATCGGCGTTCTGCGTCGTCAGATTTCTCAACCACGATGGGATGCCATTTTGTATGGTTCTTGTCCCTACCATACCACAGAAGGTAGTCGCAGGTCGCCCCCAAAAAGTCGCTGGTTTCACCTGTTGTTTTTCGGATGGTGATTTGAGATATAAAGTTTCTGTCCCCGAACACTTCATCCATGAGAGAGCGGACGCGGTGAACATTAGCGTCCCCAATCTGTACGAAAGCACTGCCACTCTCGGTCAGAAGTTCGCGGGCGACTGTCAGGCGGTCGCGCCAGTACGTCAGGTAGGTGTGAATGCCCTTCTCCCAGGTATCGCGGAAGGCGCGAATGACTTCGGGTTCGCGAGATAAATCCGCAATTTTCCCATCCGTGACGGTGCGGCTCCGCGTTGTGGCCTGCCAGTTGGAGCCGAACTTGATGCCGTAGGGTGGGTCCATGATGATGCACTGTATCTGCCCCTTCAGGCTCGGTGTCTCGCCCTCGGCCAGCGCGTTCATCACCAGGAGCGAGTCGCCCAGGATCAGGCGGTTCCGCCACTTCTCCTGGTGCTGGCTGTATTCGATCTTCTTCTCCAGAGGCAGGAAATCTTCGACGGAGAACAGCGCGGGCTGCTCCCGCACGACGCCGCCCTCCTTCGCCGCCTTCGCCCGCTCCGCGTCGTACTGCACCGCCTTGATGATGTCCTGGGGGTTGATCTCCTCCTGGATGTAGAGCGGCACGACCGGGACGGCCAAATCCTCCGAGTCCAGTTCGTCCTTGCCCTGCCAGACCAGTTGCGGGTCGAGCGACGGGTCGCGGGGGTAGAGTTTCGGCTTCGGGCTGGCCTCCCGCTCCGCGTCAAAGTCGGAAAGTTCCGACGTGAGGATGTTCGGGCGGGTGTCGTCGTGCTTGATGGTGTCGATCTTCGTCTCAGGCATCGTCAGTTCTCTTCCTTGCGCGTCGGGAACCAGTGCGCGAACGGGTCGTTGGCGATGTGGCCGCGAATGACGCTCGCCGCCTCCCACGGGTCGGCGATCTCGATGTAGGACCAGCGGCCAAACGTCTGGTAATTGGTCGCGCCGTAGTTGTTCACGGCGGGAACCCAGAAACCTTTCGCCGTCATCGCCTTCTGCTGCTTATCGTTCTTCCGCAGGCCCGTCACCTCGATAATGAGTTGCAGCGGATCATTTTTACCGTAGCCGTCGTCCACATGGGCGATGAAGTCGGGGAAATACTGCCGCTCCTTGCCCGCCAGCGTATACGGAATCGTGAAGCCGATGTTGTGGTTCTTGACGTAGCACCGCACTTCGTCCATCTCTTCCAATACCTGCGCCATCTTCTGTTCCCACGAGTCCGTGTCGCAGACGACGTGCGAGATGTGGCACTTGTCGGCGCGGGTGACATACGTCGGGCGCGTGGTCAGGTAATCTACATGGCGCGTCGTGCCGACGTACTCGTAAGGGCGCAGGATCGGCAGGAGTCGCTTGACGGGGGTATCTTGCCCCCCGTTGACAATGCCCCCATAGATTTTCTCCGCTGCCTCGTCCGCAGGCTCTCGGAACCGTAACAACTGGGGGAACGTCCTGTCACCGCAATGGAGGCAGTCCTTCATCCAGCGTTTCGTTATGGAGAGGACCTGTGGAAACAACCAGGACTTGTCGTTGCCAGACCCAGTCGGGAAGTACCGCTTCAGAATCAGGTGCGCCAGGTAGAACTCCACCTCCTGCACTCGCCGATGCCTTGCCTCCTCGACAGAAATAGTTACGGACTCCCCGATAATAGGCGCGTTTTCAGTGTCCATCGGAATGTCTTTGGTGGACAAGGAGTAGTGGTGGTCGAGTTGGAAGTCCGCCGTCAGCCGCTCCGTCGGCAGGTCGAAGCGGTAGCCGAGGACGCGGGGGAAGCGAATCTCGCAAGCCTCCCGCCGTTCTTCCAGGGCACGCACCCGCGTCGGGATCGGGCCTGGCTGCGGGTCGGTCGGCGTCCCAGCCGATGGGATGAACGAGAACGGCACCCCGAACACCTCGGCGTATTCCGGTTCCAGCATTCCATGTTCGTTCGGCGCGTAACTCATGCGGCGCAGGGCGCGGCCCACCACCTGCTCGCACAGAAGCTGCGTCCCGAAGGCGCAGACGCCCAGGACGTGCGTTACCGTGTTGGCGTCCCAGCCCTCGGTCAGCATGGACACGGAGACGACGCAGCGGACGCCCTCGCCGAGTTTGCCGCGCTTGCCGACTGTATTCATCACCTCGCGCAGAATGTCTTCGTCGTCCAGGTCGTCGGAGTCACGGCCTGGGTAGCGAATACGGTACTCGGACTTGAACTCCTCGATCTCGCGGGCGGCGATCTTCTTGAAGTCGTCGGTCAGGCCCTCACCCGAGTCCAGTTGCTCCGAGTCCACCAGGATCGTGTTCGGGCGGTGCAGCCACTGGGCGTCCTCGCTGACGTTGGAGAACAAGTCGAACTCGCCCCGCTTCAATTTCTTTGTCTTGCCGTCGTTCAGAGTGATCTCGTACCCCGCGACGTAATCGTAGACCAGTTTGGAAATCTGCGTGTTTTGACAGACGACGATGAAAACGGGAGGCGTGGTCGCGGCGCGGGCGGCGGGGCTACCCTCCCACCGCTCGTAGAACTTGCGGTAGTTGGTGTATAGGGCGTCCAGTGCGGCCTCCAACTCCTTCGGTAAGTTCGGGTCTTCGCTGGCCCGCTCCGCCGTCTTGCCACGGCCCGCCTTCGGCAGACCGTGCTTGATGTTCACCCAGAGGTTGCGGAACTTCGGCCCCTCGCTCGCCATCGTGTCATCGGAGACGGGGACCCGCGGCACCTTGACGATCCCGGACTCGATGCCGTCGATCAACGAGAAGTCCGATGCGACCCAGGGGAACAGTGCGCCTTCGGGGTAGCCCGACCCTTTCAGGAAGAACGGGGTCGCCGAAAGGTCGTAGATGGCGCGGACGCCGAGTTTGGCCTTGACGTGTTCCAGACCCGTATGCCACAGGTGGGCGGCCTTCGACTCCTTCTGCAAGGCCCGCTTCTCCTCCGCCGTCAGCGCAGTCATCGCCGCCGCCGCGTCGGTGTCGGGCTTGCGCGTCCAGCAGTGGTGCCCCTCATCGTTCAAGACGACGACGTTTTTCTTCGTTCCCAAGTCGCGGCAGACCCGCGCCACCATCTGCGCGGGCGTCTCCAGGAACGGACTGACATCCTTGCCCGTCAGCAGTTTCTTGGTCAGGGCCGCCGCGTCGCCTGTGTCGCGCAGGCGGAAGGCATGAAAGTTCACGAGGGCGATCTTGGCACGGTTCATGTCGTCGCGCAGGTGGGGCGGCACGAGTTCCAGATCGGCGTAGTAGTTGTTCGGGTCGGACGGCAGCAGCACCCGCAGGCGGTCACGGATGGTGATGCCAGGCGCGACCAGCAGGAAGGCGTCGGCGAATTTCGGGTTCTGCGGGTTTGCCAGCTTGTTCAGCGTGTGCCACGCGATCAGCATCCCCATCACCGCCGTCTTGCCGCCTCCGGTGCATAATTTGAACGCCGTGCGCTGAAGCGTAGAACTGGCCGTCTCATTGGCCGCGCTCAGTGTCACCGCGAAGTGACGATACTGCGGGATATTGGGGACGACTTCAGTGAGAAAGATCGCCGTCTCTGCCGCCTCAATCTGCGCGAAGAACAGCCGCCGAAACCGTCCCTCGTCCTGCCAGTAGTCCAGCAGGAGCCGCGTCGTGCGTGTCACGCCCTCGTACCGTCGCTCGCCCGAACGCCAGACCTTGACGTAGGCGCGCAGTTCGTTGATGTACCGGTTCTCCTCGACCTTCTCCGGGACCGGTTCGTCCATGCCAGGCAGGACGGCCATCTGCGCCTTCCTGGACTTGACCTTCGGGATGGGTGAGAAGTACGAACTCACCCGCCGTTCGGGAACGACGCGGTTGGTGATGCCCTCGCCATCAAACTCGTGATGCTGCTTTGGTTCGTGATATGGGCTGTTGATGATGGGGTTTTTGATGACTTCAGGCATGGGGTCCGTTTCTCGTGCGCGGGATGCACCGAGAAATTCCACAAAGCGGCCTTGAACTCCTGCACGATTATCCCAAAGCCTGATAGCGCGATTGGCGGCAGGCACTCCTGCACGCGCTACAAGCCTCCTCGAAGACGTTGACGGTGTCCGGTCATCACGACGCCTGGAAATGCGTCCTGGGGGTGTTCTGCGCGGTCCTGAGGCATATGGACGAGACAAACCGGGGGCGCACCGAAACCGGACGGCGGGCGCACCACCGGGTAGCCTGGAGCATGACGGTGCCAGACACCGCAAATACCTTCCGCCAGAATGCCGATGACGAGGATGACGGTAAGCCACTCCTCCAACTTGACGCTTCCAGAGACCGAGGGGAGACAGGAACACAGAGATGCCCCGGTCGAGATGGCGACTTCTGAGTGCGAGTTGTAACCACATGAATGATAGACGTATGTCTAAAAAATGGTGTGGTTCCGGGGTATCATGAACGCGGTGCAGGTGGGGACCACTTTTATCCCGAAGCACCTCTATGTAGGATGATCCGAGATCATCCCTGATAAAGGAAGCCAACACAATGGATAAAATATGGACCCCCGACGCCCTCGTCCGGGAACTCGAAACGATGACGCCTGCCCATGCCGTGGATGTGACGGGGAGCATTGACCCGCGCAGATGTTCGACGCCCCTCATCGACCGCATCCTGATCGATGGCGAGGTCATCGAACTGTCTCTCGTCGGTGGTCGCTACGGCGCGGGCAAGGTGCGTGTCTCCACCAAACGCCAGCGCACGGGCAAAGAGGCCAACCCGGACGGATTCAGCGAGAGCGACCAGGTCAGGCGCATCATCAACCACTTCGTGGCCCTGCGCCAGAGTTTCCGCATCTTCACCGACTGCGGACTGAGCGGCAGCCTCCCGCCCAACGACCCGTACCTGATGAAGAAAATGTGGACCAAGAAGGCCGTCATGTACGGGCGCATCTTCGACAAGGTCTTCCTGTCCGAGTTCGCTGCCGAGAAGTTCACGAAGCTGCAGTTGCTCGAACTCAAGGGATACCGGGACGCCCGCGTCAAGAAAATCCTCGCGGGCAAGCTGGGCGTCGAGGAAGAACCGGTCGAGCCTGAGGACCCGGAGGCCGAAACCGAGAAGCTGGTTCTCCGGGGGCGGCCCCGGATCACGCTCGACTACCGACCGGGGCTGACCCTGCTGATGCAGTCGCTGGACGAAATTCACACGGTGGCCGTCACGGACCTGTCGCGCCTGTGCCGCTCCCAGGTCCTGGCGGCGGAACTGGCTGAACAGTTCATCGAGCACAAGGTCAAGCTGGAGGGCCTCGTCGAGACGATCAAGTTCTTCAACAGCACCGAGTTCGGCGACGAGATCGCCAAGGTCGTCCTGTCCATGCTGGCGGAGCAGAAACTTCAGGAGGTGTGTCTGCACTCCCTGCGCGGCCTATACGCGATGCTGGAGTCGGGTAGGCCCCACGGCACGCCACCGCACTGGATTACCAAGAACGAGAACGGCAAGGCCGTCCTGAAGCCCGGACCCGCCGAAACCGTCAAGGAGATCGTGGAGATGTACCTCTCCTCGGACGACGTGTCGGCCAACGTGATCCGCAACTCGCTGCGCGAACGCGGCGTGAAGATGCCTTCGGGCCGCGAGTACGGTACTCACACCATCTATCACCTCCTGAAGAACCCCGCCCTCATGGGCGTGCAGAAGAACTTCGGCATCTCCTGGCACATTTACCCCGCCTTGGTGACCCCGGAGCAGTTTGAGTTAATCCAGATCAAGGTGACGCGCAGGCGCAGTTACCGGTACTCCAACAACAGCGTCAAGGAGAAGGACGGCTACCTGATGACATCCATGGTCAGGTGCCACTGCGGGACAGCCGTCGTCCACGCCGTGACAGGCAGGCGCGTCCATCTCTACCGCTGTCGGCGAAAGAACGAGAGCGGGGCGTCCCACCACGGCGCGATCTACCACGACTCGCTGAACGACTTCATCAACGGCCTGATGTCCGCACACCCGCTCGTCGTGTTGGGGTCATTCAAGAACGACGCCAAGTACACCGAACTGAAGGCGCAGATCAAGCACCTGGAGCATCAGGCGGCGGAACTGAAGGTCCAGCAGCGTATGGCGCACGAGGCGGCCAGGAACCGGGCGGTCGAGCAACTGGCCCTCTCCAACATCGACGACAGCAACCCCATGTTCTCGGCGACGGTGGACACGCTGACGAGGGCGTTCCTCGTGGACAAGAACGAGCACGCCCAGCACATCGAGGACACCCTGACGAAGCTGCGCCTGAAGCTGAACGGCCTTGTACCCGCGGATAAGTTCCTGACGATTGAGGAGCGGGTCCGCTGCTGGAACGGCCTGAGCAACACCGAGAAGAACACGATCCTGTTGCTGCTCTTCGAGAAGTTTCAACTGAGGAAGGTCGACGGCCAGCAGTTCCTGGAGGTGCGGCTGAACAACTCGACGCGCACGGTCATGCCGCTCATCCCGCTGATCCTGCCCGCAGGACGGGTCCGCAACCGGACGTGTCTGCTGCCGACGGTGGAGGAGTGGCTACTCGGCTTCACGAGCGTAGAGGAACAGCCGTAGGCCATGGAAGGCCCGCACGTGCCGCTCCTCGCCCCCCTTTTCGGCCATGGCCGAGAGGTTGCGGGCTACAAGGTCCCGGTTCCGGTGTAGGTCGGGGTGGCATTGGTCCTCGGGCGCGGCCTGAATAAGTCGGGCCAGGTGGAGGTAGTCATCGCGTGTCGGATTCTCGGTGAAGATGCTCATGTGGTTCTACCCTGTCTGCTCATTCATGGCGTCCATGCTGGTGATGTTCGGCATAGAGCCTCCCAGAACATTCTACCCCAAACTCGCATCGGCCAGGACCACCCGGTCCTGGCCGATGCGTCCGTCTACTGCCGCGCCAGCCAATTCCGCTTCTGCGCCTCGATGATCGCCGTCGCGTGCCGCTCGCGCTCCTCCCGATGGCGTTGGACGCGCCCCTCCGCCCTGCCCAGCGTCCCCTGCTCCTGCGCGATCTGGTCCAACACCGCGACGGACACGTCCACCGCACGCCAGTGTCCGTCATCGGCATGGGCAAGGCCATGACCGTCCAGCTTCCCGAGGGCGAGCCTGACCGTGGGCCGCGTCTTGCCCGTGCGCGCCACGATCTCCGCCTCCGTCAGCCCCGGAGCCGCCTGTAACGTTGTCCAGCAGGCCAGGGCCGACTTACCCAGCGCAAGGCTGTGCCAGACGTCGTGGGCCTCCGAGTTCCGTACACTAACCCCTACAAGGGCGTAGGCTTCGCCTACTGTACGGGTTTGGGATTGGTTCTCCCCGCTGGCGGGGGGAGGGCAGACCGGTTCCTGGGCGACAGGAACGTACTCCGAGAGGACGTGGACGGCCAGGGAGTAGCGGGCACTGCGCGCCGCCCCATCCTGACCCTCCAAGTGGACCAAGCCCGCTTTCACCAGCCGAGACAGAGCCGCGCACGCCGTCTCCTTGTTGACCCCTGCCAACTCCGCCACCTCGCGCACCGACCCCCGGAACGGTATCCCGCCGTCCATCCGCATCCGCTGGCACAGGGCCAGGTACACGGCCCGGTCGGTGTTGCCCGTCCTTCCGGGCCACGGGCGGGCTTCGGCCCAGCGCATGAAGGCCGAGGAGTGAGGATCGCCTGGCCTGCGGGATGAGGCCCGGTCGGGCGGCCTCTGCTTCATGCGGGCCTGATCGAGCACCGACCGCTTGAAGTGCGTCTCGCCCACCTTGGCGTAGTGCGGCGGCGGGAAGAGCGAGAGGAGGTACATGATGTCGGCGTCACCATAGCCGACGCCGATCAGCGACAGGCAGACCGCGAACTCGGCCTCGCTGTCCGAGTGGTAGGCCGAGGTGTCCTGCTCGACGAGCACCCGGTCCGCGACCACGGGCAGTTCGTGCATCTTCCCCCTGGCCCTGCGGCGGCCCACCGTCTCCAGGCCCAGTCCGAGCACGCCGAGCGTGTCCAGGGACACCAGCGGCGGCTGCGGGCCTGCGCGGTGCAGCCACTCGTAGACCATGCCCGACGGATGAAGGCTGGGCGGGGCGACGGTGTACTTGCGGTTGCCGAGGACGTCCACGTCGCCTACCTTCGCGTTCGCGACTTCCCCATCCTGGCACCGGAGCCAGTATTGCCCGCCGTCCACGCCGTTCCGGGGCCAGGCCGCGATGCTGAGGGTCGCCAGGCCGTGGCCGATTCGCTGGAAGGACCCTTCGGAGTCGCAGTCCAGGACGAACAGGTTCCCGGACAATCTGCCCGTCATGACGGCGATGTTGCTGCCCCGCACCAACGCGGGGAGGCTGGGCCTGTGCAGGCGCGTGGTCGTCAGGATGCTATGGGAGCCATACGGCTCCTTGCTGGCCCGGATGACCGGGAACACGTTCAGGCTCGCGTCGTAGAGGTCCAGGGCTTCGCGGATGGAGTCGTCCCAGTCCTCGGCGGGAGTCTGCGGGGTAGGGTGTTGAATCTCATCCATGATATTGTGTTGCCGCCCCTCTGAACTCGTCGCGGCTCATCAGCACCGTCTTGCCTCGGTGTCGGTAGGCCGCGAGTACCGTCCGAACGACTCCGGGGTGCGCTCTAACCCACTCCAGCCCCTCGTACTCTCCCGTACCGTCCGGGGTTTTCTTTATCTCGCCCGCCGTCACAGGCACTGCTGACGGCGCGGTTTCGGTAACCATTTTCTGCCTCTCATAACGCTATGTCACGACTTCGCTGTCCCACCCGACCCGAAAGAGCGTGGTGGAATGACAGCGGCCTCGTGTGGTGCATGATAGTGCCGTGGATGGCCTGCGAACGGAAAATAGTTGATAATTTTTTTGAGACCCGGTAAAATGAGCAGGGTTTGAAGATCGCAAGAATACTTCCGGTGGACGGGCAGAACATGACAAAGAACTTAAAAAGGAACGTGGTCATCTCGAATCAAGTCGTTGATGATGCAGCGGATCGGACAGGTCGGGTTGCGATTCGTGTAAGCGAACAAGGTGACCGTGGGAAGATGAACGATCAAGGAGAAATCGAGCGCGGCTTTTATTCGCCAGAGGTTCAGTCGGAGGCCGCTTCAGAATTGTATGCCCGTCTGGGCATATGGTACGATGCCAAGACATCATTGGACTTGCAGGACATCGACCGCCGCGCCAGTAAAGATGGATCGGTTCTGGCACGCGAAGGCATTCAACAGCATCTTGAGGATGCCAAGAACAAGAAATTCACTGACATCGCCTTTTACAAAGTGTCGCGCATGGCGCGGTCACCTACAGATGGAATCCAACTTGTCCTCGATTTCATCGCGGCTGGAGTCCGGGTTCACTTCATAAAAGATAAACTGCCCGATGTGAATACCGCTGTAGGGCAGACTTTTCTTTTCTGGTTTTTGAATCAGGCGCGAGCAGAGTCCGAGAACACGGGCCAATTCATATCCGATACCATCGCCCTCAAGTGGAAAAAAGGCATTCCGCACGGTGTCACGCACGGCTGGCTCCAAAAGACCAACGGGGCGTACACAATCCAGGAGCAGGGTTGGAAGACCTATCGGCGTTTGATCGTCTTGGGGCTGGAGGGACACTCATACAGCGCAATCTCCCGTCGGCTGAACACCGAGGGTTTCCCGACGAAGCGCGGGAAATTGTGGACCGCTGCCCAGGTCTCGGGCATCCTCAGAGTCGAGAACATCCCGAAGTTGCTTGGCACCGCCGTCTGTGATGATCTCCTGGACAAAGAGGGGAGGCCGATCAGAATCCACGGAGCGTGGCCTGCGCTCATCTCGGAAGAGGAGGCGGCTCAACTACGGTTGCTCGCGCCGATAAAAACAGCCAGTGTGCCGTGTGTCAAGAACCAGCGGACGAACTACGCCCGTAACCGGTTTTTGCTTTCCGGGATAGTCCGGTGTTCCATATGCGGGGAATCCTTGAACGCTGGACACGGGCACACGAGGGGTGGGGAGTACGACACCTACTGCTGCAAGCAGGGGGCCAACGGACATCCGCTTCACGAGGCAGCCCTCCACGACGAGGATGGGGCTTGGGTGAAAGGGAACAAAACCATCCAGGTGGACAAGGAGAACCTGGACGAGGCCGTATTGAGAGTCGTCACCCACGGGATGGACGTGCCCGATGTCGAGAAGGCCATGGAAGAGCGCAAGCCGAAGGCGAAGGCCAAAGTTCGAACCACGGGTGACATCGAGAAAGACGCGATGAAACTGCTCAAGCAAAAGGACGAGATACCGGATTGGCTCTTCGCCAAACGGATGCAGGAACTGGATGCGGAGCGGTCTAAGGTGATGAGCGAGATGGAGGACCAGCAAAGCCAGCGGAACTTAGACTTGGCGATGCGGCGCGAGCAGGACGAGCAGGTCGCGAAGAAACTCATGATCCGTGCGCTGGTGGCGTCGGCGACGTTCCCGCACTCGCTCCAGGGCAAGCGACGGGTCTACCGGGCGGTCAGGGTCGTGATGAAGACGGGCGGGGCATACCTCGCGCCGATCCACAAGGAAGATTTCACCGGAGTCCGGGCCGTAGTCCGGGATGACGCTGTATGACTCAGAAGGGGCGAAGAGTCCCGCGCCCGGACATCCCATCCGCTCCGCACCATTGTGTCAGGCAACCGGAAGCGATTCCCGCCCGCCCGCTTGAAAGATCACATTCCGTGGTATAGTAATTGTATCCCAAGATTGATTGGGTCAGGTTCTTGCAAAACCCTCGCCGACATTTTCCCGTCGAACCGCCCCGCGGCGAGGAAGCAGCGCATGAACCATCATGGCCTATCACCAGACCGAACAGCCGCACGGCCCTGTTGACCTTTCCTTTCCGGTCCCGGATCACGCCCGCGTTGTCGCCGTCGGTGCCTCGGCGGGCGGGCTACAGGCCCTCGGCCTAATCCTGGCCGCCCTGCCTGCCCACTTCCCCGCGCCCGTCCTTGTCGTCCAGCACCTGTCCCCCGACTTCCCCAGCCAACTCGCCCGCCTCCTGGGACGCCACACGGCCCTGCACGTCAAGCAGGCCGCCCAGGGCGACCGCCTCCGGGCGGGCTGGGTGTACGTCGCCCCACCCGGAAAGCACCTGTTGGCCTGTGCCGACGGGAGCCTCGCGCTGACCCTCACCCACAAAGTGCACCACTGCCGCCCGTCCGCCGACGTGCTGCTCACCTCCGTGGCGGCCAGTTTCGGGGTCCGGGCGGTCGGCGTGATCCTGACGGGCGGCGACGGGGACGGTGCGGCGGGCATCCAGGCAATCAAGGCAGCGGGCGGTGTCACCATCGCCCAAGACCTGTCCAGCAGCCAGCAACCCAGTATGCCTCGAAACGCCGCCGCGACGGGGGACGTGGACCATGTGCTGCCGTTGTCCGACATCGCCGCCGCTCTGATGGCTCTAACGGGTCCGGGGGGGCAGTCTGCCACTGAAAGAGAACGCCCCAGCGAAGACGAGACCGAGGTCCATGAGAATGGGAACCGGGCGGGGCGTTTCGAGTGTGACAGGGTCAATGAGAGGGCGCGGGTGAGGCGGAACCGCGTCGCAGGTCTGCTGAAGCGGGCGCAGGCGACGCCGACTTCCCCTGGCCTCCTGGAGGAGGCGGTCGCAGAACTTGCGGCCTGTTCGGGGGCGTTGGGGGTGGCGGAGGAGGCTTTACGGGTGCAAAGTGACGTTATCACATCGTACTGGCTGGCTCTCGGGGCCGAAGCCGCAGGGCCGCCGACCCGCGGAACGTCCCCTTCCTGAGAGGGAAAGTATTCGGAGGAATGATTGAGGAAAATCATTCAGAACTGAGACAACCATGGCCCGTGCGAAACTGCTGCTCCAGGAGATCGAGACCTACGCTCAAAATATAGGCGATACCGTCCGAGACCCCCTGGTCATCCTCGACAGGGACCTGCGCGTCAAGTCCGCGAACCGGTCGTTCTATAAGACGTTCCAGACCTCGCCCGAGGACACGGAGGACTGCCTGATCAGCGAACTCGGCAACGGCCAGTGGGACCTGCCCCCGCTGCTGGCCCTGCTGCGCGACATCCTCCCCACCAAGGGCCACTTCGACGACTTCGAAGTGACGCACGACTTCCCCTGCATCGGCCAGCGGACCATGCTGCTGAACGCCCGCAAGCTGTACCGTCCAGGCAACCGCACCGTCCTGCTCGTCCTCGACATCGAGGACATCACCGAGCGCAAGCGGACCGAGACGCGGCTCGCCGCCGCCCAGCAGCGCGACAGACGGATCGCCTCCACCCTCCAGCGCGCCCTGCTGTTCATGCCCCCGGAGGACGCCTTCCCAGGGCTGGAGGTCAAGATGCTGCACGAGGCGGCCTCCGAGGAGGCCCTGGTGGGCGGCGACTTCTGGGATATGTTCGCCTACGACAACGGCCACGTTGCCCTGGTGATCGGGGACGTCATGGGCCATGGGCTGACGGCGGCGGTGTTCACGGCGGAGATCAGGTTCATCCTGCGGGCCTTCCTGCGGGAACACGAGCGGCCCGGTTTTGTCCTGAACAACCTAAACGCCTACCTGTGCGAGAGCCACCGCCTGTTCCGGGAGGGGCTGAATGATGAGGGGGACGAGGCCCCCGTGTGCCTGGCCTTGGCGGTGATCCACGCCGCGTCGGGGGAGGGCGTGGTGGCGTCGGCTGGGATGGAGCCGCCACTGCTGATCCGGGCGGGCACGGGGATCGATCAAGTGGCGGTGTCGGGTCTGCTGCTGGGGGTCGAGGCGGACCAGGAGTACCAGGCGGTTCCGTTCCGCCTGGAACACGGGGACACGCTCCTGCTGACGACGGACGGGATCACGGAGGCGCGGCGGGGCAAGGAGTTCTTGGACACGGCGGGCCTGATGCGTCTGGTGCGGGAGGCCCCGCTGCGGGGGAACCTGGAACAGACGGCGCAGTCCATTTTGGCGGGGGCGCGGGAGTTTGGGGGCGGCAGGTTCCGGGATGATGTGTGCCTGGTGATGGCGCGACGCCTGTGACGGAAGTCGCCCCGTGTAACGCGGGGCTTCAACCGTCGCGGGCGAGTGCGGGAAGATTTTGGCGTCGGGTGTCCGTTAAATCATGGCTTCGTTGGAGTCAGGTACTCAGGAGACGGCAGCGTCGGGAGACAAGCGCAATGGGGGATGAGATGCTCGCGCCGACTGGGGGGCCAGTCGGCCCTTCTCCAGAGGCCCCGGACCCCACGCCTTCCATGCAGGAACACCCCTCCACTCGGGCACGGACGACGCCCCCACCGTTGTCGCTGCTGGACAAAGCCTTGGTGGAATTGGAAGCCTGCCTCGAAGCCCTGCGGGTGGCCGAGGGAGTCATCCGGGCGCAGAATGGGGTCCTGAAGGAGTACCGTATGGCCCGCCACGCCGAGCGGCGTCGATACCTGGACCTGTTGGCGTATGTGTCCGACGCGCTCCTGGTCACCGACGTGGACGGCCTGATCCTGGAGGCAAGCCCCGCCGCTGCCCGCCTGCTGTCGGGGTCTCGGCGTCTCCGCGCTGGCAAGCCCATCGCCCGGTTCTTCACGCATGACAGGCGGGTGGCCCTGCTCGGGGCAGTGCGGGCCACCGGGGGCGGGGCCGCCTGGGAGGGTGACCTGTGGATCAAGCCGCGGCTCGGCGTGGCCTTCTTCGCCTTCGTCACCGTCACGCCCGTGCCTGCCGCCAAGGACGTCCCGCCCGCCCTGCGCTGGCTGATTCGTCCCGCCTGACTGCGTGCCCCCCACGAGCCATGTGCCTCACTGGACTGAACTCGGGGAGTGGCAGGGTGGGCAACACTCGCGGTCTGATGCTGCGCCGCTCCGACGCTACACCCTCGACTTGAGGCGTTTTTCCGCGACGACCGTCGTACCCGTCGGGTGTGACGTGCGGAACTCCACGTTATCGGCGAGGCTCCTGACGAGGTGCAGACCGAATCCGCCGAACCTCTCCGTTCCATCCACGTCTGCGCGGGCTGACCCGACCGGAGGCAACGAAGCCGTGTCCAACCCCGGACCGTAGTCGGCCACGCTCAACGTCACCCGGTCAACGTGGTATTCGAACCGCACCTGGAAATAGCCAGCAGAGGAGCGGGCGTGCAGTGTGGCGTTCGAGGCGAGTTCACCCAGGATGACCTCGACGTCCGTGATGTCGTCGGCGGCCACGCCGTGGCGTTCCAGGAGCAGCCGAGCCATATGGCGGATGATGGGCACGAACGCGTGGTCTTCGGGCAGGTCGAGCGCGAGGGCGGTCTTCATGGCCCTTGTCTTTCTGCCCCCCCGCGGGTGCGCGACTGGTGACTAAATGCTTTACTATACCCAGCCTGTGGTCGTATCGTAGAACCGTAACCCTCAAGGTGCGAAAATTCCGTTCAGTCGCCCACGGCTCCAATCAGCAGGCACACGTCGTCGCCGACGACGCCCTGCGCGTGGGCCTCCATGCCCGCGATCAGACGCCCCGCCACGCACTCCGCCACTTCCTGCGCGGTTTCACCCGCGCTCGGTGCACAGGCCAGAAGCAGGGCCTCAACGCCCTCCACCCCCAGCATCTCGCGGCGCGTCGGCCCCGCGTCCGTCAGGCCGTCCGTAAACAGGGCGAGGCAGTCCGACGGGGCCAGTGAAATCCGCTCCTCCCGGAAGGTGGCACCCGAGATTGATCCCAGGATCGGACCCGTCGGGAGAAGCTGCTCCACCGCCCCGGTCGCGGCGCGCCACAGCAGGCCAGGTTCCTGACCCGCATTGACGTAGTTGAGCGTCCGCGCCCCGCTGTCGTAGGCCCCGACGAACAGGGTGGCGAAACCGGTCAGCAGGCCGTTCTCCGCCAGCGTCCGGTTGAGCGCGGTGACGGCCTCGGCCAGCGTCGGCAGCGTGTACAGGAAGGCGCGCAGCATATTCCGCAGGGTCGCCAGTTGCGAGGCCGCCGCCAGCCCTTTCCCGCTGACGTCGCCCACGACCAGGGCGTGGCACCCGTTCTCCACGGGGAACACGTCGTAGAAGTCCCCGCCGATCTCGGCTTCGGTCAAGGCCGCCTGGTAGTGCCCGACCACGGCCAGGCCCGGAATGTCTGCGGAGTTCGTAGGACGTAGCGCGTCCTGGAGTTGCGCGGCGATGGCGCGCTCCCGCTGGTTGGCGCGGGCCGTTTCCACTGCCGCACGCACCTGGGCGGCCACCGCCTCCACCGTTTCTACCTCGTCCGCCGTCCACTTCCTCGGCTGGTCCGCCATCGCCACTACGAAAGCCGCGGTGGGGCGACCCCGGTCGTAGAACGGCACGCCGACCAGCGACCGCTCGCCGATCCGCTCGAAGGCCGCCGCCGTCTCCGAAGAGAGCGGCCCCCTGCGGACATCCTCGATGACCACCGTCTGCCCTCCCCGAAACACCTCCTCGACGGCCAGACCCATCTCCGAGAGGCGGTACTCGCCCGCAAGCGGCGGGAGGTGCGGGCGGTGCCAGTCCTCCTCCACCGTGCAGCGGTCCTGGGGTACGTCGTAGAGAACGTAGAAGCACCGGTCCGCAGCCAGGTGCTCCCCCAACACGGCGAGAGCGGTCGCCTGCACGACACGCAGGTTCGCCGAGGCGCGGGCCGCCAACCCGACCCGGTTGATGACGGCCTCCCGCTCGGCCCGCGCCTCGGCCTCGATGAGAAGCTGTTCCCGCTCCTGCTCCAGTTCCCACCGCTCGGTGATGTCCGTCGCGGTCCCCACCCACCGGAGGACACGGCCCGCCCCGTCTTTGACGGGCACCGAGCGGCCCAGGTGCCACCGGTAGACGCCGTCGGCGCGGCGCAGGCGGTACTCGACCTCGGATGGCACCCCCGCCTCAAGAGCGGCCCGCCAGACGGAAGTCGCCCGTGCGACGTCGTCGGGGTGGATCACGGGCTGCCAGCCCCAATCCCGCGTCTGCTCGAAGGTCAAGCCGCTGAACTCGTACCAGACCTTGTTGTAGTAGTCGATGCCGCCGCCCGGTCCTGTCGTCCAGGCGATCTGGGGCATGGTGTCGGCCAGCAGGCGGTACCGCTCCTCCTCGGCCTGGCGGCGCGGGGCGGCGTCGCGAACCAGCCAGCGCAGGCCCGCGGGCTGGCCGCCCCGGTCGCGCACGACGGTGACGGTCACGGCGGCGTCAACGGGCGCACCGCTCCGGGGCCGTAGCCGCAGGTCCCGCTCCGTGGCGACCGAGGGTGGCTGATTGCCGCTCAAAAGAGGCCCTGCCTGGGCGAGGACGGTGAGGTCGCGATAGAACGCTGCCCGCGCCTCTTCCGAGACGTAGACGGCCAGTGGCTTGCCGATCAGGGCTGGCCGCCTTCGGAAACCCAGGAGCGACACGGCGGCCTCGTTCACCTCCCCGATGATGCCGCCCATGTCGGTAACGAAGTAGGCGTCCGGGGCGGACTCGAACAGGTCCTGGTACCGCCGCCGCTCGTCCTCCAGGGCGAGGCGTGAGGCGAGCAGCGCCTCGTTCTGAACGCGCAGTTCCTCCTCGGTGACGAGCAACTCCTCGATGGTGGTGCCGAGTTCCGCGAACGCCTGGTCCAGCAGTCTGCCCGACTCGCCGCCCGCACTGGCCCGTTCGGTGAGTCCCACGACCCGCTCCCGGATGGCGGCAAACTGACGGGCGAATGGCTCGAACGGGAGTTGGTCTTCTTGTCTCATGCCTACTCTTGTTCCTGACTTCCGTTCCGTCCAGGCCGCGCACCGAAGCCGCGCTTCCCGCGGCACCCACACCGCGCCCGTGTGAAAAGGCGCAAGCAGCCAAGCCCGAGTGATTGTAACACGAATCACTCCGTTCGGCAAGGGCGAGGTACGGGACGAGGAATGACGGGGGCTTGGGAGGCGGCGATCACTGACATCACGGGGCACAGGCGAGTTCGGTCAGGACGGCGGCGATGTCCGTGGGAGGCAGGACATACTGCACGCGGGCGCGGGCGATGGCGTTGCGGGGCATGGCGGGGAAGAGGGCGTCGGCGGGTTCCTGCGCGATGCTGGCCCCGCCGTGCCTGTTGATCTCGATCAGGCCAGCTGTGCCGTCGTCGAGCACCCCGGACAGGACCACCCCGACGACGCGGCTCCCGTAAGCCCGTGCCGCCGAGCGGAACAATGGATCGACGGCGGGGCGCGTGTGGTGTTCCCGTGCGGCCAGGGACAGGCGCAGCACCGCCTGCTCGACGAGGAGATGATGGCCTGGGGGCGCAACGTAGATGTGGCCCGACCGGATGGCCTCGCCGTCCTGTGCGTGCGTGGCGGGGAGCGGGCCGCTCCTGCTCAGGATGTCTGGGAGTACACTGCGGCTGTCTGCGGGGATGTGGACGGCCACGCAGACGGCGGCGGACAGATCGGGCGGGAGGCCGCCGACCAACTCTGTCAGTGCCGTCACGCCGCCCGCGGAGGCTCCAATCACGATGATGTCATGTCTGGGCACGGTTGCTGACCGTTCGCCTTTTACTTGTCATTCGCGTAGTCTACCCGGTGGAGGACGAGGGCTAACCCACAAACGCTTCGATGGCGGAGCAGTGAGCGCGGTCGTAAGGACCCGTCTTATGCAGAACTACTTAGGGTGCGCTAAATCAGGACTAACTAAACTTCCTCGGGTCTTTCTTGAGGGGCTGGACCGGTTCGACGAACGGCTGGTACAAAGCGGTGTACGCAGACCACTGATTTTTAAGGTAGAGGTCGTGGAAGAATAGGTACTGCTGCGCCCAGCCGGCCATCGGCCCGAACTGCTTCCGCAGGTGGTCGCCGATCTGGGCATAGCCGGCTTTAGTCAGCGTCTTGGCGGCGGGGGTATTTTTGAGGTACGTCCGCTGGGCGATACGGCGGATGTGGGTGTCCACGGGGATGGCCCCATCCTGGTCCAGCGAGAACAGGCAGACGCAGTCGGCGATCTTCTCGCCGACGCCCGGCAGGGTCATCAGGGCCGCCTTCGCCTCGGGGTAGGGGAGCGCGCGCAGGCCGAACAGCCAGGCCGCCCCGCCGTTCGCCATGACCTTCTGCGCCGTCTCCTTGATGGAGCGCGCGCGGTAGGCGAGGCCGGTGTTGGTCAGGTGCGGGATGGAGGCCTCGGCCAGCCGGTGGATGGGCGGGAAGGCGTGATGGACCAGCCCCGCCACCTCGCCGCCGGGGTAGTCGTCCCCATACTCGCGGCACAGGGCGGCGATGGTCCTCCGGATGCGGTACAAAGGGGCGGCTGGCGTGCAGAGGAAGGAGAACAGGCATTCCACGGGGTCCTGCCGGATGACGCGCAAGCCGGCGAACTCGCGCACCGCGTCCCGGATGTTCGGGTCGTGGGCGGCGAAACCGGCCGTCAGGGCCGGCAGGTCCACGTCCAGCCGGAAGTAGTCCCGCACCAGGGCCATGTCATCGGGGCACGGACCGGTCTCGTAGTAGACCATCTCGTCGTCCTGCCAAAGCCGGACGAGCTGGTGCGCCGTCCGGCCCGTCGCCGGGTCGGTGATGGGCAGCAGGCAGGCCCACCAGCCCGCCTTGTCCCGCCGCCAGCGGAAGGTCTGGCCGCAGATGACGGTGTAGGTGATCTCGAACTCCGCGATGGGGCAGAGGAAGGTGGAGTACGGCATACAGCATTGTACGCCGGGGGCGCGAGGTTTGTCAAACGCCGCCCCTCGCTAGGTAGGGCAGACAAAAAAGAGGTAGGGCACACAAAAAAGCAGCGCGGCTGTACGCAGGCCGTCTCACGACGGGCTGCGGAACACCGCGCTGCTTCTCTTGATTTCCAAAAGATGTCCGAAGACTTCTCTCAGGCTTCTGGGGTGGGCTGGTGGCAAAGGTAGCCATTCATGACCCGCGAGTGAACATCACCCGTAGGTTTGAGCCGCCCCGAAGGTTAAAAGGACTAACCTTCGCCACCGCCCTGTAAACTATGATCCAATTGTTGATACCTCCTTTTGAATGTGATACTCTAATATACCATGTTTTGACGATTTTAATTCCCGTCTTCCAGGATATTTTCGTTCCGCCCGCTTTTGGCCCAGGCGGGGAGGAACGGGACGAAGAAGACGGCCAGCAGGGTGAACCCGAAGCCGAACCACAGGGCGCAGAACCAGCCGTGCGCGATGGAGTGGCCGCTCGCCGGCCCGAACCAGTCGTAGAGCGCGCTGCCGAACTTGTCGCACAGGACGATGCTGAGGCTCAGGGCGGCCTGCATCAGCCCATAGACAGTCCCCTCGATCTGGGGAGGGCAGGCGCGGGCGGCCAGAGTGTTCAGGCAGACGGCGAGGAAGATCGCGAGGAAGCTCCACCCGAACTGCGCGTACCGCACCGAGGGCGCGTCGTGCATCGTCATCGCGACGAGGTAAATGGCGGCGTCCGCCCCGATCGCGCCCCAGACGACCGCCCGGATGGGCAGCCGCCGGGAGAAGGTGCCGAAGGCGACCAGCCCCGCGATGGAACCCGCCGACGTCCAACTATCCAGCCGCCCGATGAAGCCCTTGGAGAGATGCAGCACGTCCGTCTCGTAGTACACTGAGGCGGTCAGCAGCAGGGGCGTGACGTAGAGGTAGAACAGGAATGCGGTCATCACCCACATGCCGGGCGTCGCCGCCGCTTCGCGCAGGGCCGCAGCCGTCCGCGCCCGCTCGGCCCGCTTCGCCTCCGCCTGCTCCGCCGTCGCCCGCCGCCGGCCCGTGACCCGCCGGTCTTCGATCAGGAACGTCAGCGGCAGGAAGGCCAGCGACAGCAGCGCGGCCACCAGGAACGTGTGGTGGTACGACCAGGACTGCGTCACCTCGCCGTCGAGTCTCGCCGTGTAGGCGAGGCTGAGGAGCAGCGGCGTCATCTGGAAGAGCGCCTGCAAGACGCCGAACCTCCCCGTCCGGTTGCCCACCGAAACCATGACGGCGTTGATCAGCACCCCGGCCATCGCCGCGCCCGTCCCCGCCACGATCAGCAGGCAGGCGAGGGCGGCGTAGTGATACGCATGGAGCGTCATCAGGCCCGCATACCCGGCTGCCTGTACGACGGCGGCCAGCGCGAAGTACGAGCGGCGGTGCCACCCGCCCAGTGGGTACAGGTCGGACAGGCCGCCCATGAAGGGCTGCAAGTAGGCGGGGAGGTTGATGAGGAGCAGCAGGGTGCCGACCCCGCTGGCGCTCAGGTGCAGCGTGTCTTTGTACAGAAAGGTCTGCTTGTTGGCGGTCACCGCGCCCAGGACACCGCCGAGCGCCGCCGCCGCCGCGATCAGCAGGGCGGTCCGCCAGAGCGCGTCCCGGCTCACGGAGAGGGTGGGGGACTGAAGGGGGGTGTAGACGGCCAAAGGTAATGCTTTCTTGTGAGGGATTGCCTTCGGCGCTGGAGGCGGTTTCAGTATGGCAGATAGCGGGCGCGGTGTCAATGCTGGGGCCCTGCCGCCCATGGCCGGTCTCCCCATGAGGGTGCCGAAGAGTGCCACGGGTTGAAACCCAAGGCACCGGAGTTCCCGGCGCCCCAGGGACGCATGAGACGGCATAGGATCGTAGGGGCGGGGTCCCCCCGCCCTCTGCTTCCTGTCCTGTGTCCTCTACGTTCCCTGGACGATAAGCTTTTCAGTGCCTCGGGTTTCAACCCGTGGCGCTCTCATCACCTGTTCCCGACACTATGCGCCGCTCCCGCAACCATTGCCCGACCCCGTTCACGACCGCCACGATGCAGCCTAACAGAAACCAACTCCCCCAGACGATCAGCGCGACAAGGTTGATACGGTGGATGTGGTAGATGTCCAGGTAGGACAGCCCCCAAATCAGGAACATGGCGTTCGGGACCAGACCCATCCGCCCACCCATGGCCGGAATGAAGCTATCCTTCAGCCACTCTGACGGCAACGACTCTGCGGGTCTGCCGAGGCTTCGGGACACAAAAAGCAGGGCGGCTGCGGAGGCCCAATAAAGTAGGGCGAAGAGACATATGAAAATGAGAACGCTGAAAAAGCCGACCATGATTTTGCCGACGAGCGGCGCATCACGCTCCAGCCAGAACACCGCGAGAACCAACATGATGTTGAACGAAGCTGTCTTCGCCCATTTCGGCAGACCAAAGCCCCCCGGCATCCGAGGCAGTGCCATGTACAGGGGCAGGAGCAAACGCCGCTGCGGTGCTTGCTTCGGCGTTTCATAGGTCGGCGGCGGGGGCCAGACCCCATCGGAAGCCCTCGCCGCCCCTGTTCGTTTGCGCCTGCCTTTCGCCGCCATCCTGTGCCCTCTAATGCTCCAGGAAATAGCGGACGTTCGTCACGATCACGTCGCGGCGGTTCAGCAGGGCCAGCTTCAAGAGTGGCCCGGCCTGGTTGTGCAGCAGGTGGTGCCAGAGCTTGCGCGAGACCAATTCCGGGATGACGATGGTGACCACGTCGTCGCCGCGCTCCTTCTGGACGGCGTCGATGTAGCGCAGGAGCGGGCCGACGAGGGAGCGGTAGGGGGACTCCATGATGATCAGCGGGATGTCCGGGACGTGCGCGTTCCACGACTCCTTCATCGCCGCCGTCTTCTCGGGGTCCGTCTCGATGTAGACCGCCCGGACGTCCTCGCTCGTCAGGCGCGCGTAGTTCAGGGCGTCCAGGATGCCCCGGTGCAGGCGCGAGACCAGCACCAAAACCGTGTTGTGGGTGGGCACGGCGGCGGGCGCATTGTCCAGGGCCAGCTCGTCGCGCATCTCGTCGTAGTGCCAGTGAATCCGCAGGAAGAACATCACCATCAGCGGCACCAGCACGATGACAAGCCACGCGCCGTAATGTGGATAGTACTTGCCGAAGTGGATGGCCTGGCTGATGACGTCGCCGTCGGCGAACTTGGAAACGGCGATGATGAGAGTTACAGCGCCGGTCGCCACCGCGCCCAGGGCGTTGAAGCCGAGCGAGACCTGCCAGCCCGGATGCCGCTCGCGCAGCCAGTGGCGCACCATGCCGATCTGGGCCAGGGTGAACGAGGTGAAGACGCCGATGGCATACAGCGATAATAGGGCGTCCACGATTCCCTTGAAGATCACGATCAGGAAGATGGCCGCGACGGACAGCAGGATGATGCCGTTGGAATACGAGAGCCGGTCGCCGATGTTTGCGAGCTGCCGGGGCAGGAAGCTGTCCCGCGCCAGCATGGAGGCGAGCTGCGGGAAACCCGCGAAGGCGGCGTTGGCGGCGATCACCAGGATGACGGCGGTGGAGTACTGCACGACATAGAACATGAAGTGCAGGGCGGGCGGCCAGGCCGTGTTCGCCACCTGGCCGACCACGCTCTGGTAGTCGGGCTGCGTCGCGTCCAGGTGGTCGTGGATGCCGAACCGGACCGTCAGGTAGGTCAGGCCGAGGAACATCATCACGGCCAAAACGCCCATCCAGACCGTCGTGAGCGCGGCGTTCTTGTCGCTCGGCTCTTTGAACAGCGGGGTGGTGTTGGAGATGGCCTCGACGCCGGTGAGCGCCGTACATCCCTGCGAGAAGCCGCGCAGGACCAGATACAGGCCCACGGCCTTCAGCCCGGCCTTCGAGGCGGCGTAGCTGTCCCCCAGCCGCTGCGCTTCGGCGATGTGCGGGGCGTGGATCGCCAGGCCGATCAGGCCCGCCGCCACCGTTGCCAGGATGGAGAAGATGAACAGGTAGGCCGGCCCGGCGAACGCCCACCCGGCCTCGCGGACGCCGCGCAGGTTCAGGATCGCCACGATCAGCACACCCAGGATGCACATCAGGACGAGGTGTTCATGCAGGGAGGGCACGGCGGTGATGATCGCCGCCACGCCCGCCGCCACCGAGGTCGCCACGGTCAGGACATAGTCCACCAGGAGGGAGGCCGCCGCCACCAGGGAGGGCACCGTCCCCAGGTTGTCGCGCGAGACGGGATACGCCCCGCCCCCACCGGGGTAGGCGAAGATGACCTGCCGGTAGGACAGTACGACGACGGCCAGCAGGGCGCAGATGCCGAACCCGATGGGCAGGGCGAAGTGCAGGTTGCCGGTCAGGATGGCCGACCCGAGCAGGACGGACAGGATGGCCTCGGTCGCGTAGGCGTTGGAGGAGAGCGCGTCGGAGGAGAAGATCGGCAGGGCCAGGAAGACCGGCAGCTTCTGATGGCCTGCCCCCGAAGTGGGCAGTGCGCGCCCGAAGACGATGCGCCGCAGCCGCCCCAGGGCGCTGTCGTACTTGTGGGGCGCGGGCAGGGCGCTCGGGCCTCCCGCTGTCGGGCCGGTCGTCTTCGCCTCCGCCGGCTGCCGAGGCTTGCCGCTCGGCGGTGTGGTGGTGGGAGTTGCCATGAAGGTGTCTTTCGCTGGGAAAATTCTGATGTCATTGTACCCTGTCGCCGCTGCAAGTGACCTTCTGCTTCTGCAATTCCGAGGGGTATGCTATAATGGGGTAACGCAATACTCGCAATCCGTCTCCGAAGGCATTCTTCCATGAACAAGGCTCTTCTCCCTCTCGCCGGGGCGCTGTTGTCCCTGGCCGGCGCGGCCTGGGCACAGATGCCCGCCGCCCCAAACACCGTCCCGCCCGCGATGTTCCCGTTCGTCCTGCCCTGGGATGACGCCGCGCCCGGCACGATCACCGACATGTCTTTCCTGAACGCCAGGCCTGCCGGCGTCAACGGCTATATCACGCCGAAGGACGACCACTTCGTCGAGAGCAAGACGGGGAAGCGCGTCCGGTTCCTCGGCACCAACTTCGCCGCCAAATGCGCCTTCCCCTCCCACGCCGACGCCGTGAAGGTGGCCGCCCGCATCGCCAAACTGGGCATCAACCTGGTCCGCCTGCACCACATGGACAACGACGGCTGGGGGGCGGGGGCGAGCATTTGGGACATGTCCGTCAAGGACCGGCAGCACATTGACCCCGCCCAGCTCGACAGGCTGGATTTTCTGGTCGCCCAGTTCAAGAAGAACGGCGTCTACTCCAACATCAACCTGCACGTCTCGCGCCAGTTCTCCCCCGACGACGGCTTCCCGGCCAGCGTCAGCGCCATCCCGTTCGACTTCGACAAGCGCGTGGACGAGTTCGACCGGCGCATGATAAAGCTCCAGAAGGACTACGCCCGCGCCCTGCTCACCCACGTCAACCCCTATACGGGCCTGTCTTATGCCCAGGACCCCGCCGTCGCCGTCGTCGAGATCAACAACGAGAACTCGCTGGTCGGCGACGGGTGGGCCGGCACTTATGGGAACGACCTGGGAACCCTGCCGGAGCCGTTCCGAGGCGAACTGGTCGGCTTCTGGAACGCCTGGCTGACCAAAAAGTACGGCACGGACGCCAAAGTCCAGGCCGCCTGGACGGCGGGCCTGACGCCCACCGGCCCCGGCCTGCTGACCCAGACTATGAACTGGTCCACCGAGCATCAGGGGACATCACAGGCGGTGGCCGGTACGGTCATGGAAACGGGGCAGGATCGTCGCCGTGGTCTGCGCGCCCAAAACATCGAGGCAGATGTCACCGGGGTTGACGGCACGGACTGGCACGTCCAGGCGCATCAGACCGGGCTGAACCTGACCGACGGCACCACTTACACCGTCTCGTTCCGCGCCAAAGCCGACAAGCCTCGGCCCATGCCCCTCGGAGCCAGCCTCGACCAAGCCGACTGGCACAACATCGGCCTGACCGCGAATGCCGCCCTGACGGCCGACTGGAAGACCTTCCGTTACGTCTTCACCGCCCATGACACCGCCCCGAACCACAACCGTATCGCCTTCACCTTGGGCGGGCAGACTGGGACCGTCTGGATCTCCGATCTGCAAATCCACCCCGGCGCGGACGGCGCAGGGCTTGCACCCGGCGAGTCGCTGCTGACCAGGACCGTGGACATCCCGACGACGGCCCTCAGAGCTTCGCACGACGACTGGGTCGCTTTCCTGGCCGACACGGAGCGCGGGTACGCCGAGGAGATGCGCCTCTACCTGAAGAACGGCCTTCACGTCCGGGCGAACGTCCTCTGCTCCCAGATCTCGTGGGGCGGCCTGACCGGCATCAGCCGGGAGGCGAACATGGACTTCGCCGACAACCACGCCTACTGGCAGCACCCGTCCTTCCCGCACAAGGCGTGGGACGCGAACGACTGGACCATGCCCAACACCGCCATGGTGTCCGACCTCGCGGATGGCAAGGGCGGCACATTGCAGTCGCTGGCCGAGTACCGCGTGGCCGGCAAGCCCTACAGCGTTTCGGAGTACAACCACCCCGCACCCAACGACTACCGGGCCGAGACCCTGCCGGAACTGGCGACCTTCGCTGCCTTCCAGGGTTGGGACATGATCTACCTGTTCGACTACGGCGACTATGGCACGGGGGTCCAGAACGACAAGATCAACGGCTACTTTGGCATCACCAGCGACCCGGCCAAAACGGCGTTCCTGCCTGCGGCGGCCATGATCTTCCGGGCAGGCGAGATCGCCCCCGCCCTGGAGGGTGAGCGACTGCGCCTGATCAACCCGGTCGCTGGTGGGCTTCTCAGCGCCGGGCCGGCCTGGAGGGCGGCGGGTCCTGATGATCCCCCGATCTTCTCCCACCGTCTCGCCGTCTTACAGGACCGCTCCCCAGGTACGGCGGGCATCTTCCTCGCCATTAAAGACCCACACTCGGGGCCAGCGGTGCCGCGCTCCGTTTCCGTGGGAAAGACCGCCGCCGGCGGGCGCTACCTGGCCGTCAGCCCGTCCGCCCAGTCCGTCGTCGGCTTTGTCGGCGGCCAGACCGTGACACTGGGGCGGAACACGCTGGCCTTCCCTGCCTTCGGCAACGACTTCGGCAACGACTTCGCCGCCGCGACGCTGACGGCGATGGACCGGAAGCCCCTCGCGCAGTCCCGCCGCCTCTTGCTGACACTCGTGGGCAAGGTGGAGAACCAGGACATGGGCTGGAACGCGGGCCGCACCAGCGTCGGCGACAAGTGGGGCCACGGCCCGACCGTCGCCGAGGGCATCCCCGCGACCGTGACGCTCAAAACGACCGTCGCCCGCCACGTCTGGGCGCTGGACGGAGTGGGAAAGCGGGTGAGGGACGTGCCCGCGACCTTCGCGGATGGGACGCTTACGTTCACCGTCGGCCCGCAGTTCAAGACGCTGTGGTACGAGATAGGGGCGCTTGACCGATGAACACCTTGTTCCTGCCGCCTCTCCTCTGGGCGGTCCTTGCGGCGGTCCTTCTCTGCCCCGGCCCGGCGCGCGCTCAGCAGGAGCCGCCGGCCCCGCCCGGCGGCGTCGCCGCCCTGCCCGCCGACAGCCTTCCCGGCTTCCTGCCATCCTATAAGGACGACAACATCGGAATCGTCCCCGTCGCCGGGCGGCCGTTCACGCGCGCCCTGCGGATCACCACCAGCCAGCCCAACCCGCCCGCCCCGTGGAGTGTCCAGTACGGCATCCGCACCTCCGCGCCCGTCAAAAAAGGTGACACCCTGCTGGCTGACTTCTGGATGCGGACGGTTCGGACCCAGACCGGCTACGGGCGGGCCGACGTCTACTTCCAGGATGCGGCCACCTACAACAAATCCATCTACTACTCCGCCTCGGCCACGTCTGGCTGGAAGCACATCCAGGTCCCGTTCGCGGCGGTTCAGGACGAACCGGCGGGCCGGGGCTTCCTCGGATTCGGCGTCGGCTTCACCGCCCAGACCATCGAGGTCGCGGACATCCGCGTGACGGACTACGGCACGTCCGTCTCGGTCAGCGGCCTGCCGACGACCCGCATCACCTACGCGGGCCGCGAACCCGACGCCCCCTGGCGCAAGGCCGCCGATGCCCGCATCGAGCGCATCCGCAAGGGAGACCTGCGCGTGGTCGTGACGGACCGCCGGGGCAGGCCCATCCCCGGTGCCGCCGTCTCGGCCCGCATGACCCGTCACGCCTTCGGCTTCGCCACCGCCGTCTCCACCGACGTCTTCCTGCCGCACCCGGACACCCCCGCCGCCCAGGACTACCGACGCCGCATCTACCGCCTGTACAACAAGGTCACCGGGAACGGCGTCAAGTGGCCGGAGTGGGAGGGCACGGCCGCTGGCTTCAACGGGGTGACCGGCACCTGGTATCAGTTCCGCCCCGCCGACACGATCGCCTTCGTCCGCACTCTGCGCGCTCATGGGATCGCCGCGCGCGGCCAGAACCTCCTCTGGCCCTCCTGGGGCTACCTGCCCAAAGACCTGGAAGCGATGAAGAACGACCCCGCCGCGCTCCGCCGGCGCATCCACAGCCACATCGCCGAGGAGATGACCGCCCTGAAGGGGCTGTACGCCGAGTGGGACGTCGTCAACGAGCCGTACTCGAACCACGACCTCATGGACGCGCTAGGCCAGCACGAGATGGTGGACTGGTTCCGGCAGGCGCATGCCTTGGACCCGCAGGCGCGGCTGTTCGTCAACGACAACGGCATCATGGAGAGCGACGGCGAGGACGCCGCCCACGCCGTCGCTTATGAGAAGACCATCCAGTATTTGCTTGACAACCACGCCCCCCTGGGCGGCATCGGCATGGAAGGCCACTACAGCAGCGTCCTGACCCCGCCCGACACGCTACTCCGGTTCCTGGACCGCTTTGGACGGTTCGGCCTGCCCATCGAAACCACCGAGTTCGACATCAACGGCACCGACGAGCAGGTGCAGGCCGACTACACCCGCGACTATATGACTGCGACGTTCTCGCACCCCGCCGTCAGCGGCTTCGTGATGTTCGGCTTTTGGGAGAGCGACCACTGGATTCCGAATGCCGCCTCCTGGCGCAAAGACTGGACAATCAAGCCCAGCGGCCGGGCCTATGAAGACCTCGTCCTGCACAAGTGGTGGACCAACGCCTCGGGTAAAACCGGGCCGACGGGTCTCTACAAGACGCGCGGCTTCCTGGGCGACTACGCCGTCACCATTTCGCACGCGGGCCGCACGAAGACCGTCAAGGCCGCGCTCGTCCGGCCCGGCACGACGCTCAAAGTCGCGCTGTAACCGGGCCATGCTATAATAAACCCATGCCCCTCTATGAATACACCTGCAACCACTGTCACAAGCGCTACACCGTCCTCGTCGGCATGACCGCCGCCGGAGACAGCAACGTCTGCCCGCACTGCGGCGGCGACCAGGCCACCAAGCGCGTCACCCGCTTCGCGCGCGGGCGCGGCGACGACGACTTGATGGACGACCTCGCGGACCCCGACAAGATCGGCGACATGGACGACCCCAAGGCGATGCGCCGCTGGGCCAAGGAGATGGGCAAGGAGATGGGCGAGGACCTGGGGGACGACTTCGACGAGTACATGGACGCCGCCGAGAGCGGCGAGATGGAAGACGACGCCCCCGGCGGCCTGGAATAGCAGGAGAAGCCGTGCCGCGCGGCGTATCTTACGCGCGTCGCCCGAAAAGGAGAACCGCCATGTCTCTGCCGACCACACGCCGCGCGTTCCTGCCCGCCTGCCTGACTTTGGGGGCGCTGCTCTGCGCGCCGCCTATCTTCGCCGATACGCCCGTCGTGCCTGCCGCCCCGATGGCGCAGGCGAAGACGCTGGCCTTGCAGAATACTGTTCCCAAAGACATCCTCAAGGCTCTGCACTGGGACCAGAACGCCCAGAAGTTTGACAGCGCCGCGCCGGTCCGCGTTGAGGGCGTCACCCAGATCAGTGCCCTGCCGGCGACAAACTCCCTGTCCATCGTCGCCACGCCTGATGGTTTCGCTAAAGTACGGACCCTTGTCCGAATCCTGGACATCGCGCCGCGCCAGGTACAGATCAAGTTCGCCCTGGCGAACGCCACCGCCGCCGAACTAGACGCTTCGGGCATCAACTTCGCCCTGGAGGCAGGGACGGGACCGCACGAGTCGCCGATCCTGGGGTACGCGACGGGCAGCGCCGTGGCTCGCTTCCTGCAAACGCTCACCGCCAAGGGCAGCGTCACGCAGTCGCCGGTCATCTCGACCTCGAACAATGTGGACGCGAGCCTCAGCCTGACTACCACGGTCCATTCGCAAGTGGTTTCGTCCGTCACGTTCGCCGCCATGCCCCGCGTCAACAGCGACGATACCGTCACCCTTTCCCTGCACCCGTCGTTCTCGCAGAGTCCTCCCGGTGCGCCTGCGGTCAAGGCGCTGTCCCTCAAGACCCTGCGGACCGTCAAGAGCGGCGACACGATGGTCCAAGTGGTCTACTCCGAGCCTTTCGGCAAGAGCGACGCCAACCAACTCCTGTTCGTCACGCCGACGATCTTGTCCACGGGTAAAGCCCCGGCGGCGATGACGGTGAAGTAATGGAGGCGCGTCATGGCGAGCATTCACGGTCCCAAGAAGCCGGGGGCGGCGCGGGCGGGCGTCTGGGCCACCTCCCTCCTGCTTGCCCTGCTTCTGCTGCTTCCCGCTGCTTGGTACGCCCGCTACCGCGACCAACTGGCCGCGCCGTCTGTCCCCGCAGGCTCCGGCGCGGCCCTGGTGTTCCGGCCTTCCGGCGTCATGACACTCGGCCCGCCTGCGCCCGGTCAGGCCCGCACCGTACAGATACGACATACCGGTGGGCAGGTCATTACCACTGTCACCACCGGCGGTTTGATGATCGCGGCGAAAACCAGTGACCCGCACCCACCCTCTTATCTGCTGGACGTGCTGGGCCAAAGCCTGTGTGACCGCTACAACGCCTGGACGTGTGAGCGCGGTGATCCCCATCAGTCTATCGGTACAATTCAAATGTCCGGCGATATTGTCTTTACGGGACACATCTATTCTCAGCCTGGCATATCCACCGGAATAGCTTCTCTCCTGCCTAGTATCAGCTCGCCCGCACCGCCGCCAGCCCATGCACCGGGAATACCTGCGCCTGCACCGTCGCTACACTCCGCCGCGCGTACTCCCGCGCGTCCGTGATGCCGGAGTCCGGGTGACGCCGCCGGTACACTTGGTCAAAGACCAACTGCTTCTCGTCTTCGCTCGGCCCTGCTGCGTCATGCAGGGCCGTGATGCCCCATTCTTCCGCGTAGGCTGACGGCACTGCTTGGGGGAACGTCTGCCCGGACAAGGCCCCGTAGAGCAGCGTCCACTGCCGGGCCACCGTCTTCAGGTTGTAGCCGCCCCCGCCCAGCGCGACCGTCGGCTTCCCCAAAGTCAGCACCGACGACGCCAGCCCCAACCAGCCCTGCGTCGTCAGGCACAGGTGAGCCAGCGGGTCCTGAAAATGGGCGTCCGCGCCCACCTGCAAGAGGATGTAATCGGGGTCGAAGGCGCGCAGCAGGGGCAGGAAAGCCGCTCCGAACGCCTCGGCGGCGATAGTGTCCCCGCTGCCCGGTGCCAGCGGCAGGTTGGCGTTATAGCCGAGTCCTGCCCCTTCCCCCACCTCGTCCGCGTAGCCCGTGACGCGCGGGAACAGGGTTTCCGGCGTCTCGTGGATGGACAGCGTCAGCACGCGCGGGTCGTCGTAAAAGAGGGCCTGCGTGCCGTCGCCGTGGTGCGCGTCAATGTCCACATAGGCGACTCGCTGCGCCCCGTGGTCGAGCAAATAGTGGGCCACGAGCGCGCAGTCGTTGACGGTGCAAAAGCCCGCCGCCCGGTCCAGACGGGCATGGTGCAGGCCGCCCGACGTGTTAAAGGCGGCATCATAACCCCCTTGTGAGACCAGCCGGGCGCAGTCAAGCGACCCGCCCGCGTACAGCAGGGAAGCTTCCCACATGCCGGGGAACGGCGGGTTGTCCAGGCCGCCGAAGCCGAACCGCTTCTTGTCCGGGACAGTGTGGCCTTCGCTCAGTGCCCAGAGGGCGTCGAGATAGTCGGAGGAATGCACCCGCAGCAGGTCCGCTTCGGTGGCCGGGGTGGGGGAGATGAGGTCAGAGTCAGGGCCGCCGAAGGCCCCGTAGGCGTCCAGCAGGCGGTGCGTCATCAGGAGCCGCTTCTGCTGCAAGGGGTGGCTGTCGGAGAGGTGGTAGCGGACGTAGTCGTCGGTGTAGACGAAGGCGGCGCGGGGCATGGGGCGGCTTTCTAAGGTCCCCGAATGAAAAAGAGGGCGAACACAAGGTTCGCCCCTACGGGGTGGACGGAAGGTGTAGGGGCGAACCTTGTGTTCGCCCTTCTTGGACGTGTTCGCCCTTCTTGGACGTGTTCGCCCTTCTTCCTGCGCTGCCGCGCGAAGGCTAGGCGTATCCCTTCGCCTTCAGGTTGTTGTAGGACAGCGTCACCGCCTCGATGGCGGGGCCTTTGCACACGTCCTGCTCGACGATCAGGTACTCCGCACCGACGATGGGCGCGGCGGCGACCAGTTCATCCAGGGGAAGGCGCCCCGTGCCGACGGGAGCGAACGAGTCGTCGGTAGGGTCCATGTCCTTGAGGTGAATCAGGGGGACGCGGCCCGAATGCTTGTTGATGAACGCGACCGGGTCATGCCCGGCCTTCAGCACCCAGTATGTGTCCACCTCGGCTTTGACCAGCGTGGGGTCGGTATTCTCCAGCAGGATGTCCTCGCCCATCTGCCCGTTGTCCAGCGGCTTGAACTCGAAGTCGTGGTTGTGGTAGCACAGGGTCAGACCGCTGGACCGCAGGGTTTCGCCCATCTCGTTCAGGGTCCCCGCCAGGCGCTTGTAGTCGTCCGCCGTCCGGCGGCGCTCTTCGGCGAGGTAGGGGACCACGATGTAGCGGTTGCCCAGGGCCAGGTTCTCCTGGATGACTTTGGGCAGGTCGGCCTCCAGGTCGTCCAGCCCGATGTGGCTGCCCGCGACGCTCAGGTGGTTGTCGGCCAGTAGACCGGAAAGCTCCTGCACGGACAGGCTGCCCCGCCCGGCCAACTCGACGGCGGCGTAGCCGATGGCGGCGACTTTCTGAATGGTCCCGGCGAAGTCCTGGGCGGTGTCGTCGCGCAGGGTGTACATCTGCAAGGCAATGGGTAGCTTCGGCATTTCTTTCACGTCCTTCTTTGAAGTGATGTCGTCCGGTCAGGTTCGGCGTCGCGTCTGCTAATCCCTTCCCCCTTTAGCGTGTCCTCAAAACGACCGTCACCCGGCGGGCCGCACCGGCTGAAACCGTGACCGCGAAGTGCCCATTCGCCGGGTCATAGGCCACCGGCCCGACCCTCCCGCCCGCCGCCGCCGCTTTGGGCGCGGAGGCCGCGTAGCCGTGCAGCGTCACCGCCGCCTCGCCGGCGGCAAGCAGGACGGTCGCCGTCAGTCCGCCCGGCGTGTCCTGGACGGCCGCGAGCCGCTGATGGCCCATGCCGACGAACTTGCCTTCGTCCCCCAACAGCGCGATGCCGGACGCGCCGACGGGGGCGACGACGTAGAAGGCCCGCCCCGTCGGCCCAAGTGTGTCCTGGTACGTCCCGCCCGCCCCGAGCCGCCGGGCGGTCTTGGCGAAGTAGTCGTAGACGTACACCGGGCCAGGCACGCCGAGCGATTTGGGCGAGAACGACACGGCCGAACTGTCCCCGGTGCGTGTGCAGGCGAAGACGTAAGCCGTGCGCCCCGTCCCAACGCCGGTGTAGGTCGCGGCGACCAAGGGCAGATGTGCCTGCCGGGCATCGGCCAGAATGCTGGCGTCCGTCGGCACCAGCGGCGCGTCCGGCTTGACGATCATGCCGTCGCCGCGCACGGCCAGCAGGATGTTCGCGCGGGACTCGCGCCCGATCCCGTCGCCCGTCCCGACCGGCCCCGCCGACAGTGCGGCGAGCAGCATGTTGTCTGTTTCCGAACTCATAAACACGTCCGCCCAGGGCCACAGGCCGAGGGCCTGCGCCAGTTGCGAGGTGTAGATAAAGTCGTTCCACTTCCTGCGCTCGAACCGGTCGCCGCTGGTGCGGATCGTCGTCAGGCTGCCGTACTTCGCCCCTTGCAGGAAGAAGCGCGGGGTCGCCATGCAGTACTGCATCGTCTGCCCGCGCTGGTGCGTGGCGCGCGCCATGTTGTCGGCGAAGGCCGCGCCGGGCGCGAGGCTCCGTGCCATCTCGGGGGAGTGCGGGTAGATCTCGGAGAGCCAGTCCTGCTCGTAACAGGCCACGCCGCCGCCCGCGAGGTACGCGGCCCGGTCGTCCCACCAGCGTGGGTCGGTCGGCGCGATGCCGGAGATTTGATAGGTCTTGTGGTAGGGGCTGGCCGGGTCGATCCAGCGCGCGTGGACGACCAGGGGCAATCCGAGCTGCTTCTGGAAGGCCGCCAAGCCCTGCGGGAACAGGGCGGGCGAGGCCGAGTAGTCCAAAGTCCCGCCGTAGGCGTTCCACGTCCCTTCCGGCAGGCGCGCGTTCTTGGGACCCTCCTGCTTGCCCGCCGGGGACGTGCGCGTCTTCTGATACCACCAGCTATCGAGCTGGAGGTAGCGGATGGGGATGTGTTCCTGCTGGTAGCGCCGCCGCAGTGCCAGCAGCGTCCCCGTATAGCCCAGTTTCGGGTCGTAGTTGTAGTAATAGGTCGCGCCGTTGTCCGTCCAGTACCCGAAGTACTTCAAAGTAAGGTCGGCCTGATTGCCTGGCCGCGCCTTGCCGGTCCAGTCGGTGAGAGCCTGCCCCCAGGCCTGCATGGTGCGCCCGATGCCGCCGCCGACGACCAGCAAACTCCGGTGCGTCCACCCCGCCGGGATGCCGGACAGCTCCGGGTTCAGGCCGCTGGCGAGTTCCGCCCGGCCGTCCCCGTGCATCTGCGAGACGATGAAGTCCGAGGCCGGGGACAAGACGGCGGTCTGCGCCTTGTCGTCGAACAGCACCCAGGGTGTCGCGTTGTGGGCCAGCCGGAAGGCATGCGGGCTGAACGCGCTGTCTTCAAAGCTCATCGGGTGCAAGTTTTGAGGGAACCCGGTGAAGCGCGGGAAGTCTTGCATCACATGGGCGGCAGGCTGCCGCACGGTCAGTGAGAACAGCACGGCGGCCTTGTCCTGGTAGCGCCGGATCGCGCCGCCGTAGGGGACGCCCGCCGACCAGTGGAAGGCGAGTTCCTGGTACGCGCCGATGCGGTCCCGGCCCCGCGTCGTGGTCACATCGGAAAGCCGCGCCCCCACCGTCCCCGTAAAGGTCCAGGCCGGGCTGCGGGTGGCGACCTTGTATGCGCCGCTCGCCTCGTCTACCGAGACGGCGACGCCGGAGGGGGACGCCGGCAGGGCGGCGGCTTGCGCGCGTGCGGCCGGGAATAGGGCGAGCAGCAGGGCGAGGAGAGCCACGGGTTGAAACTCGAGGCTCGGAAAAGCCCAGCGTCCAGGGGACGCAAGATCAGGAACGTGCCGGGCGCTCCAGTGTTTTCCCTCTTCTGTCCCTTGGACAGTGAGCTTTTCCGAGCCTCGGGTTTCAACCCGTGGTACTTCCTTCATCATTTCTCCCCCTGCATCCGCCGCCGGTACTCGGCGGGGCTGCACCCCATCTGCTGCTGGAAGACCCGGTAGAACTGCGGGTAGCTCCCGAACCCCGCGTCCAGCGCGGCCTCCGATACCGACACCGCCCGGCCCTTCCCGTAGAGGCGCAGGAACCTCTGGATGCGCTGCCGGTTGCGGAAGTCCACCAGGGCAACCCCCGTCTGCTGGTGGAACAGGCGGCTCAGGCGCGACGCGCTCAGGCCGACGCGGGCGGCGATCTCCTCCACCGAGAACGGGTCCGCCTCGTCCCGCAGCAGGCGGGCCGCCTGCTCCACTGCCGGGTGGACGTCCGGCCCCGCCGCCGGCTCCTCCGCCCCCGAGTACGCCGCCCACGCCGACAGCAGGGCGTAGCCCAGGCCGGCGCTGTAGCGCGCCGTGTCCTCCGGCACCCCGGCGATCTCCCCGAACAAGGATTGCAGGCGCGCGCTCGGTTCCACGGCCAGGCGGCGGCACCACTGCCCCGGCGGGTCCGAGGCGCACAGCGCCGCCGCCTCGGGCGTGACGCAGGCGCGTGCCAGCAGGGCGGGCGTGAAGACCCCGATCCACATGGCATGGTCGGCGGACTCGTCGAGCAGGATGTGGTCCTGATCGGGGAACAGCCAGACCAGTGAGCCGCGCGTCAGGTCGTACCGCCGGTCGCCCAGCAGGTAGGCCGCCCGCCCCGATGTCACCAGGTTCAGCTCGATCTCCGCGTGGCGGTGCGGCGCGCGCCTCTGCGGCGTGTACCGGTGCAGCCACAGGCGGCCGGCGGAGGCGCGGGGGAGGTGAAGATCATCCGGGGCGGCGGAAACTGATAACATAACGGCTTATTACGAGAGGACAGGGCCGCTCAAGATGGTCATAATGATAGCATATTTGAGCATCAATCGCAAGGAGAACAGCAGCCATGACCGTTTCAGAACTCCCCACCCGGCCCGCCGCCACGGACCGCCTCGTCATCACCGACGCGCAGAAGCAGCAGTACCAGGAGCAGGGCTTTTTCGTGCTGGAGAACGTCATCCCGCCCGCCCACCTGGAGGCGATGCGCGGGGCCTGCCAACAAGAGATGGACAAGAAGGACGCCGAGATGGAGGCGCTGGGTGTGGACAAGCTGGGCATCAACCACAAGGGCAGCCGCTACTTCCTGCCGTTTCTGTCCCAGGAGAACCCGGACGTCCGCCGGTTCATCTTCAGCGACCTGATGGCCGACATCTGCCGCGCGACGGTCGGCCCCGACGCCTTCTTGTTCCTGGACCAGTACGTCGTCAAGGCCGCCGAGAAGGGCATGAGCTTCTCCTGGCACCAGGATGAGGGCTACATCCCCTACCCGAACCCGCCCTACGTCGGCTGCTGGTGCGCCCTCGACGACGTTTCCGAGGCGAACGGCACCGTCTACAACCTGCCCTACGCCCAGGCGGGGACGCGGAGCAAAGTCACCCACGTTCGGGACGAGGCGACCAACGACATGGTGGGCTATTTCGGCGATTCACCCGGCATCCCCGTGATCGCGCCCGCCGGCAGCATCGCCGTCTTCTCCAGCACCTGCTTCCACCGAAGCGGCTTCAACCGCACTGACAAGATGCGCCGCGCCTACCTCGTCCAGTATTCCGAGGCCCCGATCACCACCGACGACGGGACGGGCGTTCGCCACCTGGCAGAGCCGTTCCTCCAGGATGGCCGGAACGTCGCCCGCCTCTAAGCGCCCCGCGAGGAGAAACACCATGACCCTGACCGCACCTGTCCAGGCCACCGAGCCGCGCGTCCCGACCGCTTTAGACGACTTCCTGTTCGACCTGCGCGGCTACATCATCATCGAGAACGCCGTCGAGCCGGCCCTGCTCGACGACCTCAACAATGCCTTCGACAACTTCCCGAAGCTCGCGCCACTGGAGTGGTGGGGGAACGCCCAGCGGCGCGACTACACCGAAGACACCGGGTTCGAGCTGCACAACTGTGTCGAGGCCGGCAAGCCGTTCGAGTCGCTAATTGACTGCCCCGGCTGGATCAACTACGCCCGGCGTTACTGCGGCGAAGACAAATCTTATGTCGAGGGCCTGTTCATTGACGAGGCCATCGCCTCCATCCGCCGGTCAGGCGGCTTTCATCAGGTCCACTCGGGCAATTACCAGGTCCCCCTGCGCTGCACCTACGGCTACGAGAACGGCGTGTTCCGCTGCGGCCAGTGCAACGTCATCCTCGCCCTGACCGACATCGGCGAGGGGGACGGGCCGACGATGGTGATCCCCGGCAGCCACAAGTCCAACTTCCTGCACCCCCAGGCCGCCGAGTACACCCTGGGCGAGCGCATGGACGACCTGGAAGGCGCGATCCCCGTCTACCTGAAGCGCGGCGACGCCGTGCTGTTCGTGGACGGCCTGATGCACGGCGGGAGCAGCCGGACGACCGAGGGCGGCGAGCGGCGGGTCACCATCTACCGCTACGGCCCGAAGTGGGCGCAGACCCGCTTCGGCTACGAGTATTCCCCAGCCCTGCTGGACCGGCTGACGCCCGAGCGCCGCCGCATCTTGCAGCCCATCCCGCCGAACCGCCCGCCCGCCTGAGCGTCTAAAAAAATAAGTGTCAGGCGGGCAGGGTTGGGGAACAACACTGCAAGTCCCCGGAGAACGGGACACCAAGGGAGAAATCACACCATGGCCGACATCATTGACACCACAGGGGACACGCACGGCGACGGCATCCAGCACGGCATCGACGACAACCCGAACAACGACGCCAAGAAGGGCGCCATCGGCGGCGCGGTGGGCGGGGCCGTCGTCGGCGCGCTGGCCGGCGGACCCCTCGGGGCCGTCATCGGCGCGGTCGCGGGCGGCGTCGCCAGCGGCGCGGGCGTGGCCGCCGTGGACAAAGTGGACAACGACAACACCGTGACGGGTCTGGGTGACGGCGTCACCCCCAAGCACGGCGACACCGTCGTGGACGACAGCGCCCCCATCGTCGTGGACCGCCGCACCCCGTAGAGGCGCGATGCGATGGATAAACGCCCTGGCCTTTCGCTGATTTTCAGGGGAGGCTGGGGCGTTTGTGTGTCGGCGGCAGAGCCGTAAGACGGGTAGGACGAGTGAATGAATTCACTCGCTAGAGGGGACCTGTCCAGGGGACAGAAGAGCAGTACGCGCCTGTCCATTCCCCTGCTTGTCCCGTGGACAAATCCTGCGTCAGCGAGTGAATTCATTCACTCGTCCTACCCGTCTTCATCAGTCCCCTTCACCGCCAGCTCTCCCAGCGACGGCATCTCCCCCAAAAACGGCGAGCGCGTCAGGGCGCGCGTCTGGTGCTGCAAGGGCCAGGACAAAAATACGCGCCGCTTGGCCCGCGTGATGGCGACATAAGCCAGCCGCCGCTCCTCCTCGATGCTGTCCGAGGCAAGCTGCGTCTTCTCCTCGTCCAGCCACCGCAGGGACCGGTGATGCGGCAGCATCCCGAAGGCGAAGCCCACCACGAAGACGACCGGCCACTCCAGGCCCTTCGCCCGGTGGATCGTCATCATCTCCACCGCGTCCCCGATCTCCGACTCCTCCTTAGGCTTGTTCTGGGCGGCGACAAAGGCCAGGAAGTCCGCCGGGGACGGGAACGCGCCTGACGCCACGCACAATTCTTCCAGGTTGTCTAGGCGCGAGTTGCCCTCGTCCTCGACGTGCCCCTCCTCGCGCAGCAGCCAGTCGTCATAGCCCAGTTCGCGGGCCTTCCGCAGACGCGCTTCCACCGAATCGCCGGCTTCGGCGACGCCCTTCACATAGTCCCGGAAGTCCTTCACGGCAAGCCCCTGGTTCGTCGTCTTGAACTGACCCAAGGCAAGCGCCCGGTACAGCGAGTGGCCCTTGCGCCCGGCCTGCGTCTCGACCTCGGCCAGAAACGCCTGCCCCAGAAAGTGGGTCGGCTTGCCGAATGAGCTGGAAGGGATGTTGATGACCCGCTTCACCGCCTCATCCGCCGCCGCCGTGTCCCGCTCGACCGAGAGCTGCAAGAAGGCGCACAGGTCGCGCACCTCGCGCCGCGAATAGAACCCCATCGCCCCTTGCAGGACATACGGTACGCCGCCCTTGACGAACGCTTCTTCCAGGGCACGCGAGTAGGCGTTGGTGCGGAACAGGACGGCGCAGTCCCGGAGCTGTGTCCCCGCCGCCTGCAATTCTTTCAATGTCTCCGCCACGAACTGCGCTTCGGCCTCGGCGTGCTCATGTTCGTGCTGGGACAGGTCCTCGCCTTCCGGATGGATGGCCGCCATTTCTAAGCGATACTTAGCGTCAATCCCGGACCGCCCGATCAGCTCATTCGCCACCCGCACGATGGTCGCCGAAGACCGATAGTTGGCCGGCAGCCGGATGATCGTCCCGTTCGGGTATGCTGCCCCGAACTGCCCCACTGTCGCCTCGGGCGAACAGCCGCGGAAGCTGTAGATGGCCTGCCCCACGTCCCCGACGATGAAGATGTTGCCGGTCCGGGCGGCCAGCAGCCGCGCGATCTCCCACTGCACCGCGCTCGTGTCCTGCGTCTCGTCAATGCACAAATACTGGAAGAACTGCTGGTACTTGTCCCGGATGGCGGGCTGCTCCTGGAGCAGTATCAACGCCTCAATCAGCAGGTCGTCGAAGTCCAGCCGCCGCGACGGCTTCTTCGCTAGCACATCGAACTTGGCCTGCTTGGCCTGCTCATAACACCGCCAGAACTTGGACAAGGTCTGGATCGTCGGGTCCGCCCAGTTCGGCTCGTGCTCCCGGAACGCCTTCTCGGCCTCCTCCACCCGGAAGCCCCGGTTCTTGACCGCCGACACCGCCGACAGCGCCCCCTTGGGGTCGTAAGCGGTGTTCAGCCCGAACGGCGGCGAGGGAAGCCCGCGCGCCATCCAGTTCGCGTCGCCCAGGATCGCCTTCGCCACCCGCACCTGCCAGTTCTCGTCGGCGAGCTGGAAGTACCCCGCCTTGCCGTACAGGTGCGCCCACTCGTGCTTGAGTATCCGCAGACAGTGCGCGTGGAACGTCCCGATCCACATCTTCTCGACGGTCGCCTCGCCGCCCTCACCCAGCAGGGCCGCCAGCCGCAGGCCCATCTCGTCGGCGCTCTTCTTGGTAAACGTCGCCACGAACAGCCGCTGCGGGTCCACCCCTTTGGCGAGCAGCCGGGCCACCCGCCGCGTCAAGATCGTCGTCTTCCCAGACCCCGCCCCTGCCAGAACCAGGGCCGGCCCATCGTCATGGTAGAACGCCTGCCGCTGCTCCTCGTTCAGCCCGGCTTCGAGCTTGGGGACGAGGGCGGCGGTGCGGTGCGCGTGCAGGTCTTCGGTGATGGCGTCGAGCGTGGCTTGCATGATGGGTTCTTGGTTCGTGATGGTCTTGACGGGCCGAGTGCGTGGGAGATACTGACAGTATACCGTATCGGGGCAAGAGGGGGCGGGGAATCGTCGCGCGGCGGGCAGGAAAGCGGCGGTGCGGTGCGGAATGTTGGCGTGAGGGAGGCGCGAACCACTGGCCTCTCGGCTACGCTCATTGCGGATGGAGGCGATGCATGAAACGACTACTGATCGTGGTGCTTCTCTGCACCTGCTGCTTGGCGGCGACAAAGAGTGGGCAGACACAGAACGCCCAGCCACGCGGCCCCATAAGACTTGAGGAGTCAAGACCCACACGAGGCCCCGTCTCAGTCTACACACTGCGCCTTCTACAGATCGGTGACACTAAGCCTGCCGAAAACATCTGGATACTGCAAAAACAGGCTGCCGCTGGCGTGAACGGGCCGATTGAGCCGAACGAAACAGCGTTTCGGTCCCTCAACTCGCCTACTCTCCGCGATTTCGTTTCTCACCTGCCGAAGGGTTCACGCATTCTCCACTCCCCCGTGATGCTCCCCGGCCCCGATCCGACAATGAAGGTCGGCAGTGCCTCCGAACCGGGTCTTCAGGACTTCATCAAGTTCTGCCGCAGCAAGAAGGTTGATTTCATGTTCGGCATCTCGTTCTAACCAGGGCTTTTCACTGTTCTGTGGCGATAGCAAGCAGGGGGTGCGGGAAAGGGGTCAGGCGGATGTTTTGGTTGGCTGAGGGAGTGTGAGTTCGGGGGCTATCGGCGGGAGTTGGTTAGGTTAGCGTCCGTCTATGCTTCCCTTTCCGAGAGGTTTGTTATGACTCAACTGTTAGAACGCGCACACGCAGAAGTGGAACAGCTCGCGGAGCCGGATCAGGACGCGATTGCGGCCCTGATCTTGGAGGAAGTGGAGGACGAGCGGCACTGGCAACGGTCATTCGCTCAGTCCCCGCAGGCATTAACGTGGCTGGCCGAGGAAGCATTGGCGGAGCATCGGGCGGGCTTGACCCAGCCTCTTGACCCGGAGCGGCTGTGACCTCCCGCACCACGGCGCGGTTCCGCGGAGCCTTCGCCGGGCTGCCGACGGCCGTACAGGAGCAGGCGGTGACAGAAACGAATGACCCACAAACCTCCTAGTTCGGGTGGCGGACAACATGGCGACCTTCGAGGCGGGGATGCTCAACCGATGGACGCCCTGCCGCCCTGATGAGCTGCCGACCATCCCGCTCGGCATCGCGCAGGTCCACGCCGACCTCCTGCTCATCCACCCATTCCGGGAGGGCAATGGACGATTGGCACGGTGGCTGGCCGATCTGATGGCCGCCCAAGCGGGGATGTCGCCGCCCGAATACCGGTTTCGAGGGCGTGGTAGCCGGATGCAGAAAGCACGATATTTGGCTGCTGTCAAGGCCGGCTACAAAATGCGCTATGAAGAACTGGCTGCCTTTTTCGAGGCCGCCTTGCGCGTCGGTGCCTCCGGTCCCTGAACCCCCGACGGCTTGATCCCCCGTGCCCCCTCAAAGGCGGAAGAGTCACGCGCATTGCGCTCCAGCAGGCGGCGGCGCACCTGTGGGTCGCGCAGGTAAGGGTTAGTCTCAGACAGCGGCTTCATACTCAGATTATACCCGATGGGGCCACTGCTGACGATGAACTTGCTACGCGCCCACCTGCTCTGACGACACTGGCAGAGGCATCCACCCCTGAGACTGGCCGAGTTCCCCTCCTGGCCCACGAACACAGCAACCCCCCTCCACATCAAACGTCACCCGCCCAACACCCGCGACCGCTGTTCCCGGACCCGCTCGATGGCCTCGGCCAGCAGGGCGCGGTGGCCGGCGTCGTTGAGCCAGGTGCTGGCCCCCGACGAGTGGGGCAGGGGGATGTAGGTCGTGCCGTACAGGTCGAACGTGTGGCCGACGGCCTGTTCCAGCGACATGCGCGGCAGGAACGTGTCAACGGACATCTTGCCGAACAGGATCACGACGCGGGGCCGGACGAGTTTCCACTGCGCGTCCAGCCATGGGCGGCAGTTCGCGCGCTCCTTCGGGGAGGGAGCGCGGTCCGTACTCTTGCCCGGCAGGCGGCCCGGAAAGCACTTGGTCAGGGCCGTCATGTAGACCGTCGTGCCGATGTCTTCGGGCGTGAACCCGGCCTCGCACAGCCAGCCGATCAGCTTGCGGGCCGCCGGGCCGAGGTACATCCGGTCCCCGCGCAGGTCGCTCAGGCCGGGTGCCTGGCCGACGAGCAGGAAGGGGGCGGGGGCCTGTCCCCAGGCGAGCGGCGGCGGCGAGATGGGAAAGCCGTCCGCCTCGCAACGGCGGCAGGCGCGGATTTCGTCGTGGAGCAGTTCGAGTTCGATCACGAGAAGATTGTACCAGAAAGAATTCCGAGAAACCGTTGACAGCGCATGTACGAACGTGCTACTATATTTTAACGCTGTTAGAAAATAAACCGAGGTTAAGAGTTGGGCGTCAAAGAACGGCGGGAAAGGCAGAAACAAGAAACGCGCGAAGGCATCCTCGCCGCCGCGCGCAAAGTCGCCCGCGAGAGCGGATGGGGGGCGGTCACCATCCGCCGCGTGGCCGAGATGATCGAATACAGCCCCCCGATCATCTATGAATACTTCGCGAGTAAAGATGCTCTTTTGGGCGACGTTCAGCGGATCGGCTTCGACCTGCTGGCAGACGCGATGCGCGCGTCAGGGAATGGGGTTGCCGACCCGGCCGAGCGCATGGCGCAGATGGGCCGAGCCTACTGGCGGTTCGCCCACGAGTCCCCCGAACTTTTTCAGGTCATGCACGGCTGGGACAGCACGGCCGTGCCGATGGAGCGAACGCTTGCCGGAGCGCGCAAGTCGGCCGCCGTCGTATATGAGGCCCTGGAAGACTGGGCGCGGGCGGAGGGAGTCACCCTGCACGACCCCCAGGGGGCGGTCGAGACGCTGTGGGCGCTGCTGCACGGCCTGATTACGGTGGGGATGTTGGACCGGGTGGGCGGAGGCCCGGAGCGGGCGGAGGGCCTGGCAGTGCAGGCGCTCCAGGATCTGCTATTCGCCTGGCGCAGCAGAGGCAGCCGGTAGCCTCTTTTTATTTGCGCCTATATTAACAGCGTTAGATTTTATTACTTCAATCAGAAGGAGAAGCACATGGACACCCTCAACAATCACCGAAGCGAACTGCACGTCATTTTCGGCACCGGGCCGGTCGGCCTGACATTGGCCGATGAACTGCTGGCGCGGGGCAAAAAGGTCCGCATCGTCAGTCGCAGCGGCAAGGCTGCCACCCCTGCCGGTGCCGAGGTGCGGGCCGCCGACGCCACCGACCCCGACGCCGTGACGGAACTCTGCCGGGGCGCGGCCGTCGCCTATCACTGCATGAACGTCCCCTATGCCCAGCAGTACGAGGTCATCCCCCGGATGCAGCGGGCCATGATCGCGGGGGCCGGCGCGGCGGGGGCCATCCTCGTCATCACAGACACCCTGTACATGTACGGCGAGACGCACGGCAAAGTCATCACCGAGGACACCCCCCACGCCGGGACGACGCGCAAGGGGAGGATGCGCGGCCAGGTCGCCGCCGACTACCTCCGGGCGCACCAAGAAGGCCAGGTGAAAGTCGCGCTGGGCCGGGCCGCCGACTTCTTCGGCCCGCGCGTATTCAACTCGTCGCTCGGCGACCGCGTTTTCCCGCCCGCGCTGGCCGGGAAGGCGGCCCAGGTGGTCGGCGATCCGGGCCTGCCGCACTCCTTCAGCTACATGAAGGACGTGGCGCGCGGCCTGGCGACATTGGGCGAGCGCCCCGAGGCCCTGGGGCGCGACTGGCTGCTGCCGGTCGCCCCCGCCGTTTCGACGCGCGAGATGATGCGCCTGATCGGGGAGGCCGCCGGGTGCCCGGCCCGCGTACAGGTCGTCCCGAAGTTCGTCATTCAGGCGATGGGGCTGTTCGACCCGCAGGCGCGCGAGTTCGTCGAGATGCTGTACCAATACACCGAGCCGCAGATCGTTGACTCCAGCCGGTTCGAGGCCGCCTTCGGCTGGAAGGCGACGCCGCTGGCCGAGGCCATCCCGGCGACGGTGGCCTGGTTCAAGGCGTCCGCCGCGCAGAAGGCACCGTCGGTGCCGGCCGCGGCGGCTACCCGTTGACCTGATCGAGCCGCCCGCGCCTTGCTAATCTGCCCCCTCTTGTGTTACACTATGGATTGTCTATGAACACGACCGGGGAAGAAGCAGAGCGCGTCCTGCGGGACGCGCTGGGCGACGCGCTCAAATGCGGCGAGCCGATGGCGCGGCACACGACCCTGAAAGTCGGCGGCCCGGCCCGCTGGTTCTGGGGGGCTACGGACGTCGAGGCGCTGGCGCGTGTCCTGGGCGTCTGCGCCCGGCACTGCATCCCGTACCTGTTCATCGGGCACGGGTCCAACCTGCTGATGAGCGATGCCGGGTACGACGGCCTGGTCATCCAGAACCGCTGCAAGGGGTGCGAGGTCGGCGAGGAGACGCGGGCCGAGAGCGGCGTCTCCTTCGGGTCGCTGTTTTTGCAGACCGCGCGGGCCGGGTTCCGGGGCCTGGAGTGGGCCATCGGCATCCCCGGCACGGTGGGCGGCGCTCTGGTCAGCAATGCCGGGGCGTACCGGGGCAACATCGGGCCGCTCGTGCGCTCGGTGCGGGTCTTCGCGGACGGGGAGGACCAGACGGTCGGCCCCGAGTGGATGGAGTTTTCCTACCGCGACAGCCGCCTGCGCCGGGAGGGCGTCGGCAGCGCCGTCATACTCTCCTGCCTGCTGCACCTGTCCGAGCGGGGCGACCCGGACGCGATTTTGGCGCACGCCAAGGAATACCAGGCCCAGCGGCGGGCGAAGCAGCCCTACGCGCCCTCGGCGGGGTCCTTCTTCAAGAACGTCATTGACCACGCCCTGGCCGAGAGCCTGCCGCACCTGCCTGCGGGCATGAAGGCGGCGGGAGTCGTCCCGGCGGGCTTCCTCAGCGAAGCCTGCGGCCTGAAGGGGCTGACCGTCGGCGGCGCGCAGGTGTCGGAGAAGCACGCGAACTTCCTCGTCAACGCCAATGGCGCGACCGCCTCGGATCTGCGGACACTGGCGGGCCGGGTCCGGGCGGCCGTGTCGGAGCGGTTCGGCGTGACCCTGGAAGAAGAAGTGCTTTACGTCGGCGATTGGAAGGATTGGTCCGAAAAGGCGAAAGAATGATTGTACAAAGTCCCGAGCGAATAACCGATAGAGTATCCGTGGAGAACAAACCTTTCTTGAAACCTTACCTGGTTCGGCACGGCCGCGCCCTGACGGGCGTCGTCTTCTGCGTCGCCGCCCTGCTGGCCGCCGCCCTCGCCGGCGGCTTCGACCGGCGGGTGAAGAGCGCGGACGTGCTGGGCGGCAAGTGGAGCGCCGACATCGCCTGGACCTCCGCCTCAGGCCGGGCCTACAACAAGACCATGCACACCGCCCTCTTCTTCCTGCCCGGCGGCGTGGCGGGGACGGTGATCACCTTCCCGACCGGGGCGATCGGCGGGGCGGGGACCTACACGCTGAAGAACGGCCGCCTGACGATCCGCTGCACGGGCCTGAACCTCGACGGCCATTCCGTGCCTATGACCCCCTACGCCAAGTCGCCCTGGTTCCACGACACCGTCACCTACACCGTCCACGGAACCGGCGACAGCCTGATGCTTTCGCCGGTCGCCTACGGCCCGACCTCGGCCCCCTGCTACCCCCTGCTGGCCTCCTCCTCGCCCCTGGTGTTCAGCCGCGTCGAGAGGTCTGACGTGCCGGAAGACGCGCCCGCGCCGAAGGAGTAGGGGAGAGAACCGGCGCTGAACCGCCGATCTACACGGATGGGCCGCCCGCTTCGCGGCTTCGGACTTTAGGGGCACGATTCATCGCGCCCACTTTTCCTGCCGCGCCTTCTGCTGCCGCCGGGCCTTCTCCTGCCACCCGAACTTTCCCCCAGCCTCGCGTGTTCTCTCTGTGTTCCCTTGACCCGTTCGCCGGGTACAATGGAGCAAGTATTGCCCGCATTGACGCGGCGCATGGAAAGCAGGCACTTTGGCACTAGACAGCGTGGTCGGGACGCGGCGCGGGGGCGCGTCGGAGCATTCACAGGAGCATTCGGAAGACGGGATCGGGCCGCTGCCCGGCGTGACGGAGCCGGAAGAAACGGGCCGGAGCCTGCACCGGGCGGTGTGGATGCTGGCCTGGCCCTCCGTGCTGACCATGCTGCTCCAAACGCTCAACTCCTTCACGGATCGCTTCTTCGTCGGCCACCTCGGCTCGGACGCCCTGGCCGCCGTGGGCGTCGGCGGGCAGTTCATGTTCCTGCTGTTCTCGGTCGGCATGTCTATCTCGGTCGGCACGTCCGCCCTCGTCGCCCGGTTCACCGGCGCGAAGGAAGCCGACCAGGCGACCCTGGCGGCCAATCAGTCCGTCTGGATCGCCCTGCTGTCCGCCTTCGTCTGCATGGCGCTGGTCTGGCCGCTGCGGCATCTGGTCGTCGGCTGGATGGGAGTCAACTCCCACGCGGCGGGCCTGTGCGTCCAGTACCTCACCGTCACACTCCTCGGCATTCCCGCTCTGTTCCTGATGCTGATCCTGAGCAGCGTCTTCCGTGGCCTGGGCGACACGGTGACGCCTCTGCGCGTCATGATCGGGGTCAACATCATCCACCTCGGCGGCGACTGGCTCCTGATCTTCGGCAATTGGGGCTTCCCCCGGATGGGCCTGGTTGGCGGCGCGACCGCCCTGATCGCCTCGCAGGTCATCGGCGCGCTGCTCTACCTCTGGTTCCTGCGCGACTCGCCGGTGCGCGGGCTGATGACCCGGCTGAAGCGCCTGGACATGGAGTGGGCGCGGCGCATCCTGAACATTGGCCTGCCCGCCGCCGGTCAGAACCTTTCGCGCGTCCTGTCCATGATGATCTTCACCGGCGTTCTGGCCCGCTCCCCGCAAGCGACGGCGGCCGTGGCCGCCCTGACCATCGGGCTGACATCCGAAAGCATCGCCTTCATGCCCGGCTTCGCCTTCTCCATGGCCGCCTCCACGCTGACCGGCCAGAACCTGGGCGCGGGCAAGCCGGACCGGGCCGAGCGGGCGGCCTGGGCCGCCCTGCTGCAAGGGCTGGTCGTGATGGTCTTCATGGGCGCGGTCTTCTTCACGTTCGCGACGCCCTTCGCGCACATCTTCACCCATGACCCCAAGGTGGTCCCGCTCGCCGTCGCCTACCTCCGCATCGCCGCCCTGTCCGAGCCGTTCCTTGCCCTGGGCATGATCCTGACCGGCGCGCTCAACGGGGCGGGCGACACCAAAGCCCCCGCGCTGGCCGGCATCGTGACCATGTGGGTGGTCCGCCTGCCGGTCGCCTGGCTCGCCATCTATACCCTGGGCTACGGTGCCGTCGGCGCGTGGTGGGCGATGTCCCTCTCCACGGCCCTCAGCGGACTGGCCGCCCTCGCCCTGTTCAAGTGGGGGCGCTGGAAGCAGACGGTGGTGTAGAACACGTCTCTGAAGGGCAAAAAGCGGCCCGTCAGTCTTGCTGACGGGCCGCCTCACGGAAGGGTATTCAGTTGCGAAAAGGGCCGAGGGAACAAAAGGACGTTTCCTACGCGGCCCGTCCCCGAGACGCTTGATTACGTCCCGCGTTAAACTCGGTGCCGGTGGGCCTCACGCCTTGGATGGTGCGCGGACGGCAGCGGCAAGGGACTGGGGCCAGGCCGGTCGGAAACCCTGGGGCGATTCCAGGGCGGTCATCTCAGGGCTGAGGCGGCCCGCGCTCCGGGAGCGGGGCATCGTAATGGAACTCTGAAAGCCGGTGAACGTGCATCTCATCCTCCGCAGCAGTCTGGAGCCGGCCCGTGGGGGCGGCGACAACACGACGGGATTTTCGGACGCTCGAACAACCTCCCTTTAATGGCGATGACACTACTGTACCCGAAAAACAATGTTTTGTTGTGATTGCGACAAAGATAACTTAAAGTCTCCACCCCTGGTAAATGTGGGGGCGTTCGTGTCATAATGGATGTGGAATGAACAAGACCGGCACTGAAGCCGGCGCTCCGAGGGGGATGGGCCTCTTTCACTCGCTCCGCTTTTCCGAGAAAGGACCCAGAATGACCAAGACCATCATCGCCGCCGCCGTGGCGGCCCTCTTCCTATCCGCCGGATTCTCCACCCGCGCTTCGGCGTGGGGGAAGACCGGGCACGTCTACGCCAACAGCGCCGCCGTCGGGACGCTGCCGCCGGACACCTCGCTCGCCAAGTTCTTCGGCGCGAACCAGGCCTTCCTCGCCGCCCACAGCAGCGACCCCGACGACTGGCGCGGGAAACTGCAAGTCGCGGGCGAAGGCCCACACCACTTCATTGACCTGGACGCCTACGGCACACCCTCCGACTTCGCCCTGCTCAACCTGCCCGTCAAGCGGGCGGACGCCGACGCCAAGTTCGGACACGACCTGGTGGAGAGCAAGGGCACGGTGGACTGGACCATTGAACTGTGGACCAGCCGCCTGGCCGACGCCATGAAGGGCACCGACCCCGACCTGATCCTGGCCGACGCCGCCGTACTGGGCCACTATGTCGCCGACTCCCACGTCCCCTTCCACGCCTCGGTCAACTATGACGGGCAGCAATCCGGTCAGCAGGGCATCCACGCCCGCTTCGAGTCGCAGATGGTCGAGAACACCATCAAGCTTTCCGACTTGACCCCTGCCCCGGCCCAGCCGATCACGGACATCCTCGGCGCGGCCCGCCTCTGGTCCGGCCAGAGCGTGGACCTCGTGCCGACGGTCTTGCAGGCCGACATCGAGGCCCGCGTCCAGGCGGCGATGGCCGGTAAAGCCGTCCCCGACGCCGGCCCACTGCCGGCCGCAAACGCCGGTGCGCGCCGCCCGCTTCCCAAAGACGGCAGCCCCGCCCCCGATTACTACACGGACAACCCCGTCTACTGGAAGACCTTCAGCGCCATCGCCCGCCCCATCGCGCTGGCCCGCCTGAACGCCTCCGCCACGCACCTGGGCAGCGTCTGGCTTACCGCCTGGCAGCGCGCCGGCTCGCCCGACCTGTCCAAGCTGAAGGCCCCAACGGCAAATGTGCCGGTGCCTGTCGCGGACCCGGACGCGAAGTAGCATATAAAAAAGTAGCATATAAAAAAGAAGGCGGCCCCCCAATCTCGGGAGGCCGCCCGCTTTTTCTCTGCTATACTAGGCGCATGGCATCTGGGATTATCCCCAGCGACGGTTGGTATTGGTGCAAGCGGTGCTTGCACCATGGTGCAAGCGGTGCTTGCACCAATATGGGCCTACCCTGCGTGGGACGCTGCCCTGCTCCCTTTAGTGCAGCAGGCGGCTGCACTAATCGGGTGCAAGCCGTCAGGCCCTTCGCCTGAGCCTCGCCTGGCCTTTAGGCAAGGCCTACTCGGATGGGCCGCCCCTTCGGGGCTTCGGAAGAAAAACGCAGAGAGGAAAAGAGGGCGCGGCAAACAGCGCCCCTACGATCCCCCGGCAGGCATCATCCGAAGCCCCGTAGGGGCGGCCCATCCGAGTAGACCGGCGGTTCAGCGCCGGGACGATTCCGTGCGAGAGGTCCAATCACGCAATAGCCTGTTGCGTGAACCCATAATGGAACCAACGCGCCCCGCCATCACCCCTCAATCGCCGCCTTTATCCGCGCCTGCGTCGCGGCCACGTCCTCCCATCCCAGTATCTTGACCTCGTGCTGCTCCAGCACCTGGTAGATCTCGAAGAAGTGCTGTATTTCCAAGAGCGTGTGGGCGGACAGGTCGTTCAGGGAGTGGATGTGGTCGAAGCGCGGGTCGGCGACCGCGACCGAGAGGACCTTGTGGTCTTCCCCCCGGTGGTCGTTCATCAGCAGGGCACCGATGGGGCGGGCGACGACGAGGCAGCCGCAGAAGGTGGGGTTGGACGACATCACCATGACGTTCAAAGGCTTGCGCTGGCCTTTGCCTTTCGTCCCGCAAACCCAGCCGTAGTCGCAGGGGTAATGCAGAGGCGAAAACAAGGTGTGGTCGTAGCGGAAGACGTTGGAGTCCGGGGTGTACTTGTACTTGTTGGAGGAGCCTTTCGGGACCTCGACGATCGTGTTGACTTCGACCGGCGCGGCGGCCCCCGCCGGGATGTCTTCGTGCTGCATGGGTCGTGTCTCCTGCCTCTATTATAACGCTATTACACTCGGAGCGGGGCGGAATCGGGTATAATAAGGCGCTTTTATTTGCACTTCTTGTGCATCACTGCGCGCTTTCCAGGAGGACGCATGAGCAACGAACACGAAACCCAGCCCCAGACACGGACCGAAATCCAAGACCTCGTCCCGGTCGAACCCGTCCACGACTTGACTTCCAGCGTCGCCCGCATCGAGGCGGCCCCGACGCTGGCCGAGAAGGGGAGCCTGCTGCGCGCCCTGTCCCCCGAGGCCCGGCACCAGACGCTGGCCGCCCTGCCCGCACCGGTCGTCGCCGCCCTGATCGAAGGCGACCCCGAGCAGAACACGGCCCTGATCGCGAACCTCCCCGCCGAGAAGTACCGGCAGGTCATCAACCTCGGCACGCCCGCCCAAGGGCGGTCCTGGCTGGAGCGCGCGGTCGGATCAGGGACACTGGCCGGGACGATCCTGCCCTCCCTGATGACCGCATCCGACCTCGCCGACATGCTCATCACCGACCCCAGCGTCCGCCGCGCCCTGCCCCGGCTGCTCAATTTCGAGCGGGCCGAGCGGTGGCGTCAGCTCCTGACCACCAACGAGTGGCACAAGAACATTGACGAGCTGCTGATGGCCGACACCGACGAGCTGCTCCGAAAAGCCCAGATCAAGAACAAGGCCGTCCGGGACGTCCTTCTGTCCCTGCTGGACTACGTCCCCGAGCTTTACCTGGAGGTGGTCAACCTCGCCCGCGACCGGGCCGCCCGCATGGACGAGCATACGGACGAGCTGGAAGACATCACCACCATGCCGTTCGGCATCCCCGAACTCGCCGGCAGCGGTGCATCCCCGCTGGGCGTCGGGGCGCGCGACCCGGAGGCACCCGTCTCGCCGCTCGCCGACCTGATCCCCGAGGGCGGCGACCCCGTGTTCGCCCTCGCCACGGCTGGCCTGGGCGCGGCGCGCAAGGCCGTACTCGAAGACCAGCTCAAGGTCCTGCTGCGCGACGAGATCGTCGCCACCGCCTCGTTCGCCACCGCCGACATGCAGCGGGCGGCGGGCCGGGTCCTGTTCTACCTGCGCGCCGGCTTGGAGTCGTTCGGCCCGACATTGGGCGATGCCACCCGCGCGCTGGACACGCGCCCGCTTTCCGAGATCAGCGCCATCGGCGCGCGGCTGGCGGAAGGCTACCGGCAGCGTGCCCTGGCCCTGTCCGGCCTGCGCGACTGGCTGGACGGCCGCCAGCGGCAGTTCCTGGACGCCATGCGCCAGCCTGAGGCGGGCGTTGACGCCGCGACGCGCGAGCCGGTGATGTACCTCGCCGACCGCCCCAAACAGGAGCGGGCCGAGTGGCATCCCGCCCCACTCTCCGAGGTCGTGGGCCGCCTGGACGACATCGCTGCCTGGGGACCACTGGCCCGTGCCGCCTTCGGCTCCACCGACCGCATGCACACGATCTACACCACGGCCCGGACGCGGACCTGGGACGAGGCCCTGCGCCGGACTGTCCTGGCCCTGGTCCTGTACCGCCGCTGGGAGCCGGAGCTGATCCGCCCCGCCGAGGACTACGCTGCCTTCCGCCGCCAGTACGGGACCGGCAAGAAGAACGGCATCGATGAGGCCCGCCAGATCCTCCTGGACGCCCTCGACTCCACCCCCGACGCGGCCTGGAAGCCCTCCGACGCCAAGGCCCGCGCCCGCGAATTGCTGCTGCGGGCCGTCGCCGAGATCGAAACCATGCCGCTGCCGGGCGCAGTGGCGGGGCGGCGGGGCGCGCAGAACGGGTGACATGCCGTTACGGGGGCGGTCCGAAGGGCGGCGGGGGGCCGAACGATGGGGAAGGGCCAAAGGGCGGGGGCGGCCCGAACGGCGGGCCGAAGCCATCCGGCCCGCCCGGCCCATCCGGGTGGTCGAAGTTCTTGACCTCCACGACCCCGTGATAGCCGCCGAGGATGTACGGGTAGCCCGCCGTCACATGATAGTGGTAGCCTCGAACCTTGTCCTGATGCCCATTACAGGAGTCCAAGTCTTTCGGCGGCTGGCCGTTCTCCCCGTTCGGGCCGTAGATGGGGAAGCCGTCGAAGGCGTAGCCGATGAGCGCGGAATGCTTGCCCTTCGCGTCCTTGAACGGTGAATGCAGGCACACTGGGTACTTGTGATAGTGGTAGCGGCCCTGGGGGTCAGGGTGGCCGCAGCAGGAGTCGAAGGTCTCCAGTTTCACGGCGTCCTCCCCCTCGCCGTTGTACTGGTTATAGAACGGAATGCCGTTGACCGCGACCCCGATCGGGCCGAAGGGGGTCGGCGTGACCTTCGCGGCCAGGCGCGGGTGGCGGGGGATGAGGAAGCGGTAGTGCTGCTTCAGGATCGGGTTCGGGTTGTCGGCGTTCGGAAAGTCGCCGTGCGGGTGGTTCGGGATGCCGTCGCTCTCCACGATCATGTCGTCTCTGTCCGACGTCACCTTGACGTTGGCATCGAACGGCGTTTTTCCTGGCGCCGGGGCCGCCGGGGCGGGGCGGCCCGCTGGCGGCTCGGCGAGGGTGACGCCGGACAGCAGGAGTGTCCCCGCACAGAGCATTGGCCGGACGAGTCGGATGAGAGCGGTGTCCATGTTTTCCCCTGACGCGGCACTGTAGCCGTAAGTGGAAGCCGCCGCGAATGGCGGAAGCCCCATCCATGCTTGTTCGCTAGGGACGGCCTGATTTCCTCCATTGCAGCCTTCGGAGACAGAGCGATGGCGTATCGACGTTGCTTCCGTGCCATAACCCGACCATGCCATGAATGGTAGGGCTATTCCGCGAAGACGCTGCAAACCCCCGCTTCTGCACTGGTCAGAACTGGCTACTCGGAGGGCAGACCCGGAGGGCGTGGGGCTAGGGGAGGCCCCTCTCGGAGTGCCGCGAATCTGAGTGCCGCGAAGCGGTACTTCTTGGCGCCCTCGCCGCGTAGCCGTGCGTTTCAACGCATGGTTGGGGTATATGCGATTGCCCTGCCTTCGGAGAGGCGGCCCTTGTGTTCGCCCTCCGTTTGGCGTATAATACCTATATGACAACGGCCTGTCCCCTCCCAAGAGGGCGGGAGCGGGCACAGAGGAGACACCATGAAACTCACAGCAGTTTATTCAGTTTCCACCCTCAGCGTCGGCCTCGCCCTGGCTGGCGGTCTTGGGCAGGGCGACACGCGGCTGCCGGCGGCATTTGTGCAGCCGCCGACACTGCGCCTCCCCGCCCCCAAGCCGCGCGCTTTGCCGCTTCCACGCATGGTCATTCCTAAAGCGCCGCCGTTGAGTGTGCCCGGCGACGTGATGCCGCACTCCTACATGGTCTACGGCCTGCGGACCGGGCCGGGCGGCATGGCCTTCACCGACCGTAGTGGGGCGGTCATCCCCGTGCCCTCCAACGCGCAGATCCAGATGGGGCCGTTCAACGCGCGCCCCTTCTCGCCGCAGATCTTCCCACCCACGTTCACCCTGCCGAAGCTCACAGTGCCTAAGCTTAACCTGCCGAAGATCACCCTTCCAAAATAGACCGAAGCAAACGCCGCCCGCCGCCGTTTATCTCAGTGGAGGTGACAGCGCGTGGATGATGTCCTGGATGATGACGCCCTGATGCGGCGGGCGGCGGACGGGGACGCGCAGGCGTTCGGCCTGATCGTGCGGGCGCACCAGGGCCGCCTGGTGCGCTTCGCCGCCCGCCTGCTCGGCGACGCCGAGGCGGCCCAGGATGCGGCCCAGGAGGCGTTCCTGCGCCTGTGGCGTCTGCGGTCCCGCTACCAGCCGCGCGGCTGCCTGCAAGCCTACCTCCTGCGGACGGTACGAACCGTCTGCCTCGACCGCGTCCGCGCCGCCCGCCCCTGGGAGGCGCTGGACGAGGGCGTTGACACGGCCGCCCCCGACCCTGCCGCCCTGGCCCAAGAGCGCGGCCTGGCCGATGCCGTCCGCCGGGCGGTGCTGTCCCTGCCTGAGCCGCAGCGTGCCGTCTTCCTCCTCAGCCACTACGAGGGGCTTTCCTACGCCGAGATCGCCGAGGCGCTGGACTGCCCCCTCGGCACGGTCGCCTCCCGCAAGCACCAGGCGACCGAAACCTTGCGGCGCAGACTCGCGCCCTGGAAGGACCCCCATGACTTGTGACATGCTACAGCCCCAGCTCACGGCCCTGCTGGACAGCGAGCTTACCCCCGAGATGGCTGCCGAGGCCGAGTATCACCTGGCCTCCTGCCCCGAATGTGCCGAACTCCGGGCCGGACTCGCGGCGACCGGGAAGATGGCCGACGCCTGGACCATCGCCGCGCCCGACATCGCCGGCCGCGTCCTGCGGGCCGTCGTGTCCGACGACAAAGCCCTCCTGCTCGACGAGATGCGCCTCCTGCGGGCCGAGATGCAGGACTTGCGCGCTGAAGTGGCTGCCTTGCGTGGACAGCTTGGGCGACGCCCCGGCCCGCCCGCGTGGACGCCACCGGCCCGGCCGGACTATGCACGAATGGAGAATGACCCATGGAACTCGACACGCTCTTAGCCGAAGTGACCGAACGCGGTGCCTCCGACCTGCACCTGGCCGCCGGTCAGCCCCCCGTCTTCCGCGTCGCAGGCGAACTCCTGCCGGCCCCCCTGCCTCCGCTGACACCGGAAGCCGTAAACGCCTTGCTGCAAACCGCCCTGCCGGAAGATAAACTGGCCGGGGCGCGTCTCGGCAATGACTTTTCCGCCACCCTGCGCCACGATGGACACACCTTCCGGTGCCGGGTCTTCCGCGAGCGCGGCAACCTCGCCGCCGCCGTCCGCATCATCCCGGACAACATCCCGACGCTCGACGACCTGCACCTGCCGCCGGTCTTCGAGACGCTGACGCAGTGCAGGCGCGGCCTGATCCTGCTGTCCGGCCCGACCGGGAGCGGCAAGTCAACGACCCTGCTTTCCATGGTGGACCACATCAACCGGACACGGGCGGAGCGCATCTACACCGTCGAGGACCCGATGCTGTATGTCCTGCCCAGCCGCCTGAGCCTGGTCACGCAGCGCGTCGTCGGCGAGGACGTGGAAACCTACGAGCGCGGGCTTCTGTCGGTCATGGACGCCGACCCGGACGTCATCCTGATCGGCGAGCTGCGGACGCCCGAAACGGCCCGGCTCGCGCTGGAACTGGCAAATTCAGGCCACCTGATCTTCTCGCAGATGACGGCGGAGACGGTCGCCGACGCCCTGGCCCGCCTGCTGACGCTGCTCGGCGAGCCGGCCGACCAGGCGCGGCGCCTGCTGGCCCGGACTGTCCAGGCGGTCATCGCCCAGAACCTGCTGCCCCGCGCCGCCCCCACGGGCCGCGTCGCCGCCAATGAGATCCTGATCGCGACCCCGCGCGTCCGCCGGATGATCGCCGATGGCCAGACCGACCCATCCCTGCTGGCCCTGGCGATGGAGGCATCCGCCCAGGACGGGATGCAGACGATGGACGATGCGCTTCTGCGCCACTACGCCGACGGCGTCATCAGCCGCGCGGCGGCGGAGGGGTATTTGAAGGAGAAGGGGCGGCTGGTCTGATCCTCTCCCGTCTCACAAGTTCGCCACCCTCCCCTCGGAGGGAAGGGTTCCGGAAGACAAGAAAGCCGCTGCCTCTTGCCGCATGTTTAGGCTTCCGCGTGTGACTGAGGCTTTCTGAGCCCCTTCCCTCCGAGGGGAGGGTGGCGAACTTGTGAGACGGGAGAGGATCATCCCCACGCCACCCGCCCCCCGACCAGAGTCCACGCCACCGCCCCCGTCGCCGGGTCCAAGATGACTAAATCCCCCGCCTTCCCCAGCGCGATCTCGCCAAACCGACCACCCAGCCCCAACTGCCGGGCCGCATTGCCGCTTGACAGCCGCGCCGCGTCTGGCAGGCTGACCCCGGCGAAGCGCCTGACGTTGGCGAACGCCCGGTTCATGGTCAGCACGCTGCCCGCCAATGTCCCGTCGGCGAAGGCCGCCGTGCCGTCCCGGACGAAGATCGGCTGGCCGCCCAGGGCGTACTCGCCGTCCGGCATGGCCGCGCCTTCAATGGCATCCGTAATCAGGACCGCCCCGGACGCGCCCTTGGCGGCGACGATCAGCTTGACGATAAGCGGGTCCAAATGAACGCCGTCCGCGATGATCTCGCAGACGACCTCCGGCTGGGCCAGGACCGCGCCGACCGTCCCCGGCTCCCGGTGGTGCAGCCCGCGCATGGCGTTGAAGGTGTGCGTCGCCTGCGCCGCCCCCCCCCCGATGGCCGTCAGCACGTCCGCCGCCGTCGCGTCCGTGTGGCCGAGGGATACGATGACGCCCTCAGCCCGCGCCAGCCGGATGACCCCCTCCGCCCCCGGCACTTCCGGTGCCAGCGTGATCTGCCGGACAGTCCGCCCCGACAGCGCGATCCAGTGCGCCAGTTCCTCCGCGTCCGGCGGGCGGACAAACGCGAGCGGCTGCGCGCCCCGCTTGGATGCACAGATGTACGGCCCTTCGAGGTGAATGCCGAGGATGCGCGCCTCGCCCTCGCCCGGCCCTGCCTCCTGAACCTCCCGCGCCGCCGCAATCGCCCGGTCGGTATCCTCCCGTGAGGCCGTCAGCGTCGTCGCCAGCAGCCCCGTCGTGCCGAACCGGGCATGGGTGCGGGCGACCTGCCGTGCCGCCTCAACCGTCCCGTGCATGAAGTCCGCCCCGCCCCCGCCGTGGACGTGCATGTCTAGGAAGCCGGGCAGGACGAGCAGCCCCGAGGCGTTTATGTCCCCGCTCCGGGGCGGCGACGTGCGCCGCGCTCCGACCTCGGCGATGTCGCCCGCGTCGTCCAGGGTGACTGCCCCGCCGGGCAGGACGCCACCCGCCGTCACGATGTCGCCGGTGATTGTAAGCATGGGTGTCTATTGCTGAAAAGAGCCGGGGAGTCCTTCTTGATGCTCAGTCCCCCCCAGATTTCAATCCGGGAACACCATGCCCCCGCCGCCTCCTGCAAAATAACCCCGCACCCCGCCAACAAACGCCCCCGTTTCTGCCACTATCACTGTGAAGGCCAGCAACATGAAGGCCAGCGCCATGAGGAGCAGTGCTTGAAACCAGACCCGCGCGCCGACTTCCCGGCCTTCTACCGACAGCATGGCGACCAAATCTACCGGTTCTGCTACCGGCTGTCCGGCAGCGCCTCCGATGCGGAAGACCTGACGCAAGAGGTCTTCCTGGCCGCCTTCCAGGGCGCGGGCCGGTTCGAAGGCCGGGCCTCCGTCCAAACCTGGCTCTACCGCATCGCCCTGAACTGCTGGCGGCAGACGCGCCGCGCGCCCCGCCTGGACACGACACCTTTGGAAGACGCGGCCCACGCGGGGCCGGGCTTGGAACAGTCCGTGACCGACGCCGCCTCCCTGACCTGTGCGCTGGCCGCCCTGCCGCCCGACCTGCGCGAAGCCTTCCTGCTGGTCAAGGCGGAGGGCCTGACCCACCGCGAGGCGGCGCAAATCCTTGACGCCCCGCTGGGGACCGTGCAGTTCCGGGTACACACCGCCGCCTGCCGCCTGCGTGTCCTGCTGACCGAGGAAAGAGACTGACCATGACCTGTGACCAAATACAGCCGCTTCTAGACGCCTTCACCGCCCATGAACTGGGGTGGGGGACGGCCTGGCGCGTCCGCCGCCACCTCGCCGCCTGCCCCGCCTGCACGGCGGAACTCGCCGAAATCCACCGCCTTGACAGCCGCGTCCGCGCCTGGCGCGACGTGCCCGCCCCGGCCCATCTGCAAAGCCGCATCGCCGCCGCGCTGCCCTCCGCCCCGCCTGTTTCTGCGCCCCGCCGCCGCCCGGTCACGGCCCGCCGCGTTGCCGTTGGGCTGGTGGGCATGGCCGCCGCCGGGGCTGCCTTCTTCTGGCTCACACCGGGTCAGCCTGGACGACCGACTATGGCCTTTGCCGACGTGGAGCAGGCCATGGAGCAGGTACAAACCGTCTCCTGGGATGAGACGATGATGTTCTATCGGGCCGGTCATCCAGTGGAGCGCAGTGCCTCTCGTTGGACCAAGTGGCTGCGACGGAACCCGCCCGCTCTAGCGTCGAACGGTGGGTTCCAAGACGTGCGGTTCCAAGACGTAGAGGATGCAAGGGGCGATCTCACCCGGATCGCGCCGGGCCGCTATGTGGTCTTTAAGTTGCGCGACCGTAGGGACGGCAGCATCGCGACGAAAGTAGAAGCACATATCCGAGAGATCACCCAGCCGCAGAACGCCCAGCCGCCGATCGGCCACGGCCTCTTAGGTGCCGGTGCCGACCGCGTCGAATTTTCACCAACGCGGCAGCGGCATGTTACCCTCGACGGTCAGGATCGGATCTTATTCACCCGTGACCAGGATATGATCTCAGTGTCTCGGGACAAGTCTGAAAATCATTCCTACTTCCACATAAAAGTCTGGGCGGACCCGATCACCCATCGTGTCGTCCGCATAGAGGCACATAGCCCTGACGGCGGGGGTAAGACGGGGCCAGACGAAATGGTCCTCACACGAAATAACTTTCACTATAACCAGACGCCCCCGCCGGGCGTGTTCGACTGGTCCCCGCCTCTGGGGGCAAAGATATATGGTGAGATGGATGGCTTCAGCGCTATGATGCATGAGATAACTCATGCTATGCTTTCTCAGAGACGCCATGCTGCCGCCCCCGATACCCCTGCGCCGTCTCGCCGGTGAGCCGCCTGAACGTCGCGGCGAAATGCTGGGACGACGAGAACCCGAGTTCCAGGGCCAGGTCGGTGACGGCGATGTCGCTGCCGGTCAGCATCCCCTGGGCCAGACGGACGCGCACGGCGAGCAGGTAACGGTGGGGGGAGACGCCCACTTCGCGGGTGAAGCACTCGACCAGGTGGTGCGCCGATACGCCCGCCAGACGGGCCAGGTCGGGCAGCCGCCAGGGGCGCTCGGGCTGATGGTCCAATAGCTCTTTGGCCCGTCGGACGGCGGGGTGGCGCAGGGTCAGCGAATGAGTTTCGCCCGGCGCGGGCGTCTCCGCCAGCCGGGCGGCTTCCAGGACGACGGCGTCCAGGGCGAGCCGGATGCCCGAAGTGCGGTGGGGCAGGGCCAGGGAGACCTCCCGGATGAGCTGCCGGAAGGGGGCCGTCAGGGCCTCGCCGCGTGGACGGAAGATAGGGGTGTCCCGTTGCCAGGCGGAGGCGAGTGCGGGCAGACGCGCGCAGACGGCGGCGAGATCAACAGCGGCGAAGAAGAAGTGGTGCTTGTCGTCGGGCCGGTCGTGCATCCGGTGCGGGACGTGGGGCGGGGCGGCGAAGAACGCGCCGGGCGTCAGCGTGTAGGTTTCGCCCGGAGCGTCCCAGCGGCTCTCGCCGCTGATTTGGAGGTAGAACTCCCAGACGGCGTGGCTGTGGCTAGGGATGAACAGCCGCCGCGAGGCCCACTGCTCGCCGATGTGCGCCAGTTCGGGCACGTCGGCGTCCGGCCGGTCCGCGTGGAAGCCTGCCAGCACATCGGGCGGGTGCCCATAATGGGTGAGTGGATTTGTGGGCATCTGCCGAAGATTCCATACATTCGCCCGAAACTCCTGCAATCGCGTTCGCCCGCCCAGCGCGTACAATGAGGGCATGACACTCACCCCAGACCAGGCGGCGCTGCTGCCCACCGACGACGAAGTCCGCCTCTACCGCGAGCGCGGCTTTTACCTGTCCCGCCCCCTCTTCACCGAGGAGGAGATTGACGTTGCCAAAAACGGCAGCGAGCGGTTCTACGCCCGCGACCTGGACGACCCCCCCTTCGCGATGCCGGACCGGTGGCGGCCCACCGGCGAGTACGGGGACGGCCTGCGGAAGCACGACTACGCCTCGTTCTTCAGCCACGGCCTGAGCGCCCTAATCCACCACCCCCTGCTCGCCGCCGTCGCCGCCCGGCTGGCCGATACTCCCGAGGTGCGGCTGTGGCATGACCAGCTCCTTTACAAGCCCACCGACAACCCCGACAAGAAGGCAAACGTCGGCTGGCACACCGACCGGGGCTACTGGAAGACCTGCTCCTCGCCGAACATGCTGACCGCCTGGATACCGTTCCACGACTGCGACGAGGAACACGGCACGATCACCATGATCGAGGGCAGCCAGCATTGGCCGGACAACACCCAGACCCTGAACTTCTTCAGCAGTGACCTGGAGGGCCTGGAAAAGCGGTTCGACACGGGCGGTAAGCCGGTCGTCAAGGTGCCGATGAACATGACGAAGGGCCAGGTCAGTTTTCATCACTGCCTGACGATCCACGGCAGCGGCCCCAACCGCCGCCCGGACCCGCGCCGCGCCATCGCCGTCCACTTGCAGGACAGGCCGAACCACTGGCAGGAATACCACTTCCCCGACGGTCGCCTGGGCCACCACGACAACGACGACCTGTGCCGCAAGGCGGACGGCATCCCCGACTACACCGACCCGAACATCTGCCCGACGCTCTACCCATAAGGCTTGCGAATAAAGGACTCCGACCATGACACTCCAGCCGACAATCACGCTCACCGAGGAGCAGATCGCGTTCTACCACGCGAACGGCTTCCTCGCCATCGACTCCATCACGACCTCCGAAGAGATCGAGCGCCTGCGCGGCGTCTACGACCGCCTGTTCGAGCAGCGGGCCGGACGCGCCGAGGGCAACCAGTTCGACCTGGCCGGGACGGACGAGGAGGGAAAGCCAGCCGCCCTGCCGCAGATCCTCGGCCCGCGCAAGTACGCGCCGGAACTCGCCGAGACGGTGTACGAGGCGAACGCCCGCGCCATCTCGGAGCAGCTCTTGGGGCCGGGCCTCGCGTTCACGGGCGACCACGCTATCTTCAAACCCGCCGGGGTGGGTGCCCCGACGCCGTGGCATCAGGACGAGGCGTATTGGGACCCCAACCTAGACTACCACTCCCTGAGTGTCTGGATGCCTTTGCAGGAGGCGACACTGGAAAACGGCTGCATGGTCTTCCTGCCGGGCAGCCACAAGCAGGAGATCACGCCGCATCACAGTATCGGTGGCGACCCGCGCGTCCACGGGCTGGAGATGCTGGACGCCGTGAACGAGGCGGAGGCCGTCGCCTGCCCCCTGCCGCCGGGCGGCGCGACCTTCCACGACGCGCGCACGATGCACTTCACCGGCGCGAACCGCTCCGCCGTCCCGCGCCGCGCCTACATCATCGGCTTCGGCCGGCCCGCGACGCCGCGCGCCGAGGCCCGCTCCTTCCCCTGGAACGAGGCCAAGCGGACCGCCCGCGACGCGCGCAGCCGGGCGGCGGGCAAGGCATGAACCGGCACTGGAAGTGCCGGTCTACTCTTGTGTGAAAACCCCTACGGGTTGAAGACAAGTGTGAAGACTAACGGCAGGTGGCTTGTCTGTGGTCGCGGAGCGACTTTCATTCCAGAGTGGGCCGGCACTTCCAGTGCCGGTTGCGACCGTCGCCGGCTCTCAGGCGCGGAAGGCGGCGAGCAGCCTGAGCAGGTCACGCGCCGTGAGGTCCACGACCCTGGTCTCGGCGTCTATCCCTGCCGGCAAGGCTAGGGAGGCGCGGGACTGAAGTGGGGTGGGTTCGGGCTGTGGGGGGCCGGGCGGGGCGGCGGCCACCGTGTCAGGCTCTGGGTCTGCTTTCCGTTTGCGCGCCATGAGGGATTGTCCTTTCTCGGAGATCCTGGCGGCCATCCTATCCCTTACGGGGAAGGATGGCCGCCCGGCGGTGCATCAGCTTCCTCCGCCCTGGCCGCCACCTTGCTGGAGGGCGGCGACCTGCTGCTCCAGGCCGGTGACGCGCTGGATGAGCTGGTCAATGCCCTGCGCGGGGTCGCCCGGATCGGTGGGGATGTTACCCTCGGCCAGCTCCTTCTCGTTTTTGAGGACTTCGGACGCGATCGCCTTCTGCTCGATGAGCTGATTTTTGTCCTGGACGCGATCCTTGATGTTGTCCTTGATGCCGTCCTTGATTGTGTCCTTGTGGTCCTTATGGCCATCCTTGATGTGGTCCTTAAGGTCTTTGTGCTCTTTGTTGTCCTTGCCGTCCTTGCCGTCTTTTTGTTCTTTGTGTTCCTTGTTGTCCTTGGTGTCTTTGGTGTCCTTGGTGTCCTTGTGGTCTTTGTTGTCCTTGCCGTCCTTGTGATCCTTAACGAACTCTTTGACCGGCTCCTTGATGCTCTCCTTGGCCTGCTCCTTGATGATCTGCTTCTCGAACACCTGCTTCTCTTGGACTTCTTTGGCCTTCCGGGGCGCGCTGCTGCCCAGGATGTCGGAAAGCTGGCGCACGGTCATATCGCCGACTTTGGCGTTCATGTCAACGGTCAGGTCGGGGCGGCTCTCGCCGCCGATGAAAGGCTCGTCTGCCATCGTGGTTTTCTCCTGCCGGCGGTCATCGCCGGCGCTGTGAGTGGGTCGTGCTTGGGGAGACCGGCAGAAGGCCGGTCGGACCGGCCCGATTACCGGTCGTGCGTCTTTCCGTCAGCCCCCTCCAGGCTGCCGCGCAGTAGGTGGGCCACCGCCTCGCTGATGGGCTGGCCCGTGTTGCTCTCGTAGAAGATGAAGCCGGGGGACGGGTTGACCTCGAAGCAGTAGTAGCGCCCATCCGGGGTCCGCCGCAGGTCTACGCCCGAAAGGTGCAGGCCCAGGGCGCGCGCCATCCCTACACACGCCTGCGCCACCGCTTCGGGAATCTCGGTCTCCTCCAAGGTGATCGCCGCGCCCTCGCGGCGCGCGTAGCGGTAGTCATTGGCCTCGGAGTGTATCTCCGTGGGGAAGACGCGGTCGCCGACGGTGTGGACCCGGATGTCCACGCCCTCGACGCGCTCCTGGAACTGGGTCGGGCAGTTGCGGACGCGCTCCAGGCGCTCCCCCAGATCCTCATCGGTCAGGCGATGCACGATGGATCGGACTCCGGAAAGCGACTTGTAGATGACGTCCCCGCCCCGCGCCTCGTAGAAGGCGCGGGCCGCCTCGGGGTCGGTCGTCGCCAATGTCCGGGGCGTGAGCAGGCCGAACTGCTCGGCGAGGAACCCCTGGTAGATCTTGGAGTCGTTGCTGACCGAGGTTCCCGCCCGGTTGACGACGGTGCAGGGCAGGATTTCCAGAAGCTGCATCAGCGAGAGCTGGTACTCGGCCTCCGCCATCTGCTTCTCCATCTCGGAGAACTCCGGCCGCTCCGCCCCGCCCTTGAAGCTGACATAGCGGGCATAAACCCCGGTCAGTTCCGACAGGTCCAGGGTGCCTGCCGGGGATGTGATGCTGCCCCGGACGCCGCCCGCCCCGAGCTCCCAGGTGAGGTCGTAGCGGCCCGGATACTGGGCCTGGTCGAGAAACAGGTAGGGGTAGCCCATGTCGTCCAGGCGGGAACACATCAGCTCGGTCATGGCGTCTGCCAAGACGCCGCAGATGAGAATCATGCACAGCCCCTTTCCTGCCCATCCGGGCCTGTGAGAAGCGCGGCCAGGCGCTCGACGATCTCCGCCTGGGCCGCCGGGCCGCAGGCATAAAGCTGCGGGACGCGGTCCAGGCCCAGGCAGTGCCACTCGTCCCCTGCTCCGACCGCCAATGAGAGCCGGAAGAAGGCCAGCCCCAGGCGCGTCCCGACCCGGACGCAGCGGTCGGCCAGGCCGGAGGGCGGCGTCCCGCACACCGCGCCGTCCGGGCCGACCAGCGTGACCCGTCCGCCGACGACGAACGCCTCACACCGCCGACCAGCGACCTCCTCGGTCAGATGCAGCGGCAGGGCACCGTTCAGGGCGAGCAGCTTCTCGAATTCTTCTTCACCCTGGATAGGGTAGGGGGAGGATCCGCTCAGGGCGGTATAGGTGACGGTCCCGGACACCCTTCGTCGGAAGCTGCGCGCCGCGTCCGGCGATGTCGTCACCAGCGTTCGGGGACGTGCGAAGGGCAGGTCGGGCACGAGGGCGGCCAGCGCGGGGGCGTTGAGGGAGGTCTTGTACCACAGGTCGGGCCGGAGGCGGTTGATGACGGGGCAGGCCGAGGTCCGGCCGGGGCTGTTCAGCCAGGCCATCCACAGTGCGTTCCACTCGGAGCAGACATACCGCCCGTCCGCCGTCCCGAAGTCCTCGGCGGGGAGGGGGATGCCGTAGAACCGGTACAGGACGCCGTCTATCTCGGAGAACGATACGTCCCGCCCTTCAAAACAGATGCGGCCCGCGCCGTCGGCGGGGGTCCAGGCGAACTCCATCTGCGGCAGGAGCTTGTCTTCGGGCAGGAACAGCGTCTCCCGCCCGCCCCGCGCCAGCCGTTCGAGTGTCCCCTGGCAGCAGAGGTCTTCCGTCCGGCCCAGAATCAGGATCACACCCATCAGGTCTCCTTTGCGCGGCCCGCTTCGGCGGCGACCAGGAACGAAGAGCAAAAGAACGAACAAAAACAGAAAGGGAAGTACATTCGCGGCGAGAGTGCTTACAGGAAACCGGAACAGAGCAGTGTAGCATACAAGCGGGGGAGTTGTCAAGCCGGAACCGGAGTTGAGGACTGTGTCCGAAGAGGGGACGGGTAGGGGCGCGATTCATCGCGCCCTTGGTCATCATCGCGCCCTCTCCTAATGCCAGTCTATAATCCATGCTATAATACAGAAGGCCAAACGCGCAAGGATCAACCCGCCATGCTGCAACACGAACAAGAACAGTCCTCTGAAACGCCCGCCGCCCAGACCCCCGCCGCCCAGATCCGCGTCACGTCGGAGGAGCTGGCCCAGGCGATCAACGCCCTGGAAGCCAGTAGGGATGAGGCCGCCCGCCATCTGGCCGGGACGGTCCCCATCGGCGAGGTGGTGAAGGAACTCAAGCTGGAAGCGACGCCCGAGGAGATCTGGGCGCAGGTGCAGCGCCAGCGCGCCCGCAAGGCGGCGGACGAGGCCGCCGCGCAGGCCGCCGCGATCCAGAAGGAGCAGGCGAACGCCACGCAGAAGGAGCAGGCGAACGCGGCCCAGGCCGTCGCCGCCGCGCAGGCGGCTGCCGCCCAGGCCGTCGCCGCCGCCCGGTCCGCCGCCCAGTCGGCGCAGGCCGGCGCACAGGTGTATGCGCGCCCGAAACGCCGTGGGCGGTGGTGGGCACCTCTCGGGATCGGCCTGCTGATCTACGCCGGGGTCCACGGGAGTCAGGTGCGTATCCATACTCCCGCAAACACTCCGGGGGTAATCACCGGGTACAACCGGACGCTGACCTTCAGCACGCAGGGCAAGAACGTGGAAGTGGCCGGCGGCAAGGATACAGTCACTTTGCGGGGGGACTGCCCGACGCTGATAATCACGGGGGATGATAACCACATCCGTATCGTCGGCACCGTCGGGCGGGTCATCGCCACCGGTGACAACAACTCGGTCGTCTACACCCAGGGCAATGAACCTACGCTCATCGGGACGGGCGTCGGGAACCACGTCGCCCCGAGCAAGCCGTAGCCAAAAATCGGGCGGTTTGAGGTATAATAGGGCGATATGTCTCAAACTGTAACACAAGACCACCTCCGGAATATCGCGATCATCGCGCACGTTGACCACGGCAAGACCACCCTCGTGGACGGGATGCTGAAGCAGGGCGGCGTCTTCCGCGCCAATCAGGCCGTCGCCGACCGCGTCATGGACAAGATGGACCTGGAGCGCGAGCGCGGCATCACCATCGTCTCCAAGCACACCGCGATCACCTACGAAGACATCAAGATCAATATCGTGGACACGCCCGGCCATGCTGACTTCGGCGGCGAGGTCGAGCGCGTGATGAGCCTTGTGGACGGCGTCCTGCTGCTGATTGATGCCGTCGAAGGCCCCATGCCGCAGACCCGGTTCGTGCTGTCCAAGGCCCTCCAGGCCGGACACAAGGCCGTCGTCGTCGTCAACAAGATAGACCGCCCGATGGCGCGGCTGGACTATGTGGTGGACCAGACCTTCGACCTCTTCGCCGCCCTAGGCGCGACCGAGGAGCAGCTCGACTTCCCCATCGTCTACACCATCGCCCTGCAAGGCACCGCGACACTGGACCCGGAGACGCCCGGCGTGGACCTCCTGCCGCTGTTTAAAACCATCGTCAGCCACATCCCGCCCCCCACGGGCGACCCCAACGCCCCCTTGCAGCTCCGGGCGACGACGCTGGATTATGACGACTACAAGGGCCGCATCGCCATCGGGCGCGTCAATTCCGGCACGGTCAAGAGCGCCCAGAACATCACGGTCATCAACCGCGAAGGGATCAACATTCCCGGCAAGCTAGCCCAAGTCTTCATCTACCAGGGCCTGAACCGAGTCGAGGTCGAACAGGCCGAGGCAGGCGAGATCGTCGCCATTTCCGGCCTGCCCGATGTCAACATCGGCGAGACCATCGCCTCGCGCGAAAGCCCGGTCGCCCTGCCCATCATGCAGGTGGACGAGCCGACCCTGCGGATGACCTTCGGCGTCAACACCTCCCCGCTGACCGGGCGCGAGGGCCAGTGGTCCACGTCCCGCAAGCTGCGCGAGCGGCTGATGAAGGAACTCCAGACCAACGTCGCCCTGCGCGTCGAGGACACGGACTCGGCGGACCAGTTCAGCGTCTCGGGCCGGGGCGAGCTTCACCTGGCCGTCCTGATCGAGACCATGCGGCGCGAGGGCTATGAGCTTCAGGTCTCGCAGCCTGAGGTCATCTTCCACGAGGAGGACGGACAGCGCATGGAGCCGCTGGAAGAAGTCGAGATTGATGTCGCCGAGGAATACAGCGGCGTGGTCATCGAGCAGCTAGGGCGGCGGCGCGGCGACATGCTGGACATGAGATCGCCCGGTGACGGTCACGTCTACATGCGTTTCAAGGTGCCGACGCGCGGCCTGCTCGGCTTCCGCAACCAGTTCCTTACCGAGACGCGCGGTACGGGCGTCTTGAACTCCTTGTTCGCGGGCTACATCGCCTACACCGGTGACATGACGACCGAGCGCAACGGCAGCCTGCTGGCAAGCGAGTCGGGGATCACGACGACCTTCGGCCTGGCCGCCGCCGAGGAGCGTGGCATCCTGTTCGTCCCGCACAACATCGAAGTCTACGAAGGCATGATCATCGGCAAGAACGCCCGCGATACGGACCTGGAAGTCAATGTCTGCCGCAAGAAGCACCTGACCTCCATGCGCGAGTCCAACAAAGAAACATTCATGCGACTGGCCCCGCCGACCGTCATGTCCCTGGACCGGGCCATCGAGTACATCGGCCCCGACGAACTCGTGGAAGTGACCCCCAAAAACATCCGCATGCGGAAGCGCGAGCTGAACCCCGACCTGCGCCGCCGCGCGACGAAGGCGGGGAAGTAGGCGAGAGGGAAAAGACAGGGCGCGATTAGACAGAGAAAGACCGCCCCGGCCATTGGCCGGGGCGGTCTTTTTAGCGGATGGGTAGCGAAGGGCAGGGGGGAGAAGGCGAACGGGGAGAGGAAGGGCGAACACAAGGTTCGCCCCTACCGGGTGTGGCAGGAGCGGTGGCCGTGTCCTCGCCGGTAAGACAGATGATGCCATGCAAATGATTAGGCATCATAATGAAGGCATCTGTCGCAAGAAAAGGGAAGCGGTCCGATAGATGTTCCCAATTTTCCTGTACCATGCCGCCTGCCGCGTTCAGCCGCATCTGACCATCATAGATCTCGCCGAACAGACATTGGCGTTGGTGCAAACAGATGGTGATGAAGTAAACGCCTTCTTGCGCGTAATCGTATCCTTCAAGGCGCTGGCTGCTTCGGTGCCACTCCCGGTACGTCGGCATTCCACGGACCTCCATGTTTCTTGGCGCTCTCGCCAGTTCCTCCCCGTAGGGGCGAACCTTGTGTTCGCCCTTCCTCTCTCGGTTCGCCCTTCCTCTCTCGGTTCGCCCTTCCTCTCTCGGTTCGCCCTTCCTCTCTCGGTTCGCCCTTCCTCTCTCGGTTCGCCCTTCCTCTCTCGGTTCGCCCTCTGTGAATCAAGAACCGCCCCGGCCACTGGCCGGGGCGGTCTTCCTTTGTCCATCGCGTGTCTCTCACCCGAGGCTTTCGACTAGCGATGCTTGACCATCGGATGGGGCTTGGAAACGCTGGCCGTCGTCGTCGCGGCAGGCGCAGGCACTGCATAGATGGTTGTGCCGGCGGCTGTGGTGGGGAGGGTGAACGTGGCCGTCTGAACGACCGTCGTGCCCTTCGTTTCAGTGACCGTGTGTGTGCCCGGCGTCGTGAATAAGACCACTGTGCCCTGCGCGTCCGCCGTAGTGGCGACATAGCCAGCAGGGTAGAAAGCGCCCGTCCCCGCTCCGCCGTCAACCGTCACCGTGTCACCCGGTGCGATCGCGTTGAAGATTTCTGCGGGGGGCGTTTTGGTGTTCTTAGTACCGGTGTCGAAGCTCTGGAGGAACAGTGTTACATCGGTCGGCTGGGCCACGACTACGCCTAGGGTTGTCGTCGTACTCTGCCCGCTGGCGTCGGAGACGGCGGCGGTGAACTGGTGGATGCCCGACGTAGTGAACGGCAGCGTGAATGCGGCCGAGGCATACTGACCGTCATTTGGGACGTTCGCGACGCCCGAGCTGTCGAATGTCAACGCCTGAGAAAACCCCGTCACCTCCGGTGAGGTTAAGACGACGCTGGAAGGGACGATGGCGCTGATGCCGTTGCCCGCGTTGCCGTTGGCGACGAGGGCGCGGAAGGTGACGTTCGCCTGACCCACGGGAACGGCCACTGACGCCGTCGCGCCGTCCGCCTCAAATCCACCGGCGGGAAAGCCAAGCGGAATAGCCCCTTCCAGCGGCTTGGCCGTGCTGGAAAGGGCACCCGTGAGTGCGCCCGTGTTAGTGGTGGTAGTCTTACCTGTCGCATCGGTAGTGGTCGCTGGGAACTGTAGGCCACTGCCGGTCGCCCCTGTGGTGGGATTGACGCCGTAGATGGTCGGGGTAGCGGCGGGCGCGGGGCCTTGGTTGTTGGTCGCCCCGCCACAGCCGCTCAGGAGGATGGCGGCGGAAGCGCCGAGGGCCGCTAGAAGGCCGACGCGGCCTTGGTTTTTATTCTGAAACATCAAGAAGAAAAAATCCTTTCGTGAGCGTGCAGCGGCAGGGAGCGCTTCGTCAGCGCCCCTGCCGCCTGCGTGCCGCTCAGAACTTCGTGCGGAAGCCGAACGTGGCGAAGATCGGCGTGATGATGGTGGACGCGCCGTAGTAGATGCGCCCCTGCGGGAACGCCGCCGACGGGCCTTCATAGTACGGGGTCCCCGACTGCGTGGTGGTCGCGTAGTTCAGCACCGTCTGCTTGTCGAACACGTTGTCCACGTCGAAGAACAGCGACGTGGTCGGCGTCAGGTAGAAGTTGCTGTTGAGGCTGATCTTGTAGTGCCAGCCGGACCGGCCCGCCGTCGGGTTGAGCGGCTGGAGGGCCGTCCTGTCGAACAGCGTCACCGGCACCTCCGAGAAGTTGCCCACGACCGTGTGCTGCGAGTCCGCGCCCTGCCCGCCGACAAGCCCTCCGGCACCGCCCGAGAAGGGGAATCCGCTGCCGGCGTCCAGAATGACCGACGTCTCGAACAGTTTGTTGAACCGCTTGGTCAGGTCCGCGCCGATGGTATGCCGCTGGTCGTAGGAGGTCGCGAACTCTTGATTGTCGCCGAAGCGGATGGCGGCGTCACTGATGCCCGAGCCGGCGAAGGCATTGTAGAAGTACGGGTTGTAGCCGGTGTCAAAGTCGCTGCTGGTGGCCCGCACGACCTGGTTCGTGTAAGACACGAAGCCGTTGATCGCATAGGGGTCGCGCGCGCTCGGGGTTTTTGCCAGCTTGAACTCCAGGCCGCTGGCGTGTCCGTGGCCGCTGTTGTCATAACCGCGGACGCCCGCAAGGGGCGCGTAGCTGACGCGGGTGAGCTGGATCAGGTCGAACTGGTTGCGCTTGTAGCCGGTCAGCGAGGCGGAGTAGGTGCCGTTCAGGAAGCCCAGTCCGCTTGCGGTCAGCCCCTTCTCGACGCCCAGGTCGAAGTTGTTCGCGTGGGAGGCGCCCAGGTGATTGTACTGGGCGTAGCGGCCCTGCAAACCGGCGAGCTGCGTTGCGGAGTTGGTCGCGGTCGCGGCAGTGCCGGTGTTCTGCGGGAAGAGGATTTCCGGCAGGCGCGAATCCGGGAATTGCGACTCGACCGCATAGGACGAGCGGATGGCGAGGTCCCGGACGGGCGAGTAGGTGATGCCAAGGCGCGGGTCCAGATAGTGGTCGTTGTAGGAATTGATGTCGGTGAGGCCGCCGCTGCCGTCGCCGTTCGCCACTTGCGAGAGGGACTGCAAGCCGTAGTGCATGTTGGCGTAGCGCAGGCCCGCCGTGATCGTCACCAGGTCGTTCAGTGTCTTGAGCTGATTGGACAGGTAAAGAACGGTCTGGTCCGGCTTCGCGGTACTGATGCGGTCCCCGATGTAGCCGCGCGCGGTCGTGTAAGGCGCCAGGGTCGCCGCCCCACTCTGGATCAGGTGGTAGAAGGTGTTGCTCGGCAGGTAAGCGACGCCGGCCTTGAGCTGGTAGGCGTCTGTGAGCTGGTTCGTGTAGTCCACCTGGTTGCCGAACGTGGTGGAATGCCGACTCTCAAAGAGGCCCGCCGTGTTCTCATTGTGGAAGGTCACGTCGTTCTTCAACTGGTAGGACCGGAAGTTCAGGAACGACTTCGCGCTGAAGTTGTGCTTGTAGCCGAGGTAGTTGAAGTCGTACTGCTGGTCGCTGTGGTCCTGCTGGTAGGAGCCGGTGTTGACCGAATTTGCGATGCTTGGGTCGAACTTCAATGTCTGCCCGGCAGCGAACTGCTGGTAGTTGTCGTACTGTTCGAAGCCGTGGCTGACGAAGGCGGTCACCTGGTTGTTCGGGTCGGCGTAGTAGTTGACCTTGGCGACGCCGTCGAAGGAGGCGCCCAGCCGCTGAATCTGGGTGTTCTGAGGGAAATTATTGGCGAACTGGATCGTCGAGACGTAGTAGTCCAGCTTGGGGCCGATGACGTTGCCGTACTGGCTGTTCGTACCGCGGTAGTTCCAGCCGTGATCCGGGCCGAACGTCCCCTCGATGATGCCGCCCTTCAGGTCGCGCCCGTTGTTGGTGACTTCGTTGATGAAGCCGCCCGTCGCGTTGCCGTAGGAGGCGTCCGCGCCGCCGGTATAGAGGTTCGCGCTCTTCAGGCCGACCGTGACGAGGTTGGTGGCGAAGGAGTTCGTCATCGGCTCGGTGATCTGGATGCCGTCCACGTCGAAGCCGACCTGGTTGAAGTCCGAGCCGCGGATGTGGACGTAGCCGGACGGGTCTGGCGTGATGCCGGGCTGGCCGAAGACGAGGCCGGGGAACTGGTACAGGTTGTTCGGCTGGGACTTGGTCTGCTGCTCGACGGCGGCGCTGATGCCGTAGACGGTGTCCGTACCGCTGCGACGGACGACTTGACCGCGGATGACCGAAGTGCCCGTGTTGATGGTGTTGAGCTGGAGGGTGACGTCAGCCCGGCTGGTGACATCCTGGGAAACATTGACCGTGGTCTCGGTAGACTTATAAGTCGGGCCGGAGATCCGGATTGCCTGGGCGGCGGGATCAACGCCGGTGAAAGTATAATTACCGCTGCTGTCGGTCTTGACGCTGGCCCCGGTGCTTTCCAGGGTGACGGTCGCCCCGACGACCGGCTGGCCGGCGGCGTTGGTGACGGTCCCCTGGATGGTGCCCGTGGTGGCCGCGCCGAAAGCCATCGGCGCGAGCATCAGGGCGACGAGGGCGGACAGCGCCGTGGAGGAAACCGTCCGGGAACGGGCGGACCGAGGTCGGCGTGAGTGGTGTGTGTACATGCTCTCCCTTTCTGAGCGTAAAGCGGTGCCGTGAATGTCTTGGGACAGCAGGAAACGGGTGGCGCGGAGGTGCAGGCGCGTCTAACCCAGGCTGTTGAGACTTTTTTGGATGATTACCGGTGGCAGCATCGCCAGGGCTGGCTGCCGGGCGGTTGGAGGAATGCCCGGCAAGGAACGTGGGTTCATGGCATTATACAACAGGTTTTGAAAAAAAACCAGGGGGTATGAAAATTAGGTGAAAAATGTATGCAAAGGGCGATGGGCGAAAAAAGAACCAGCCCCCCGGTATCGGGAGGCTGGGGCGGTGCTGGGTAGAGGCAGATCAACTGCCGAGGGCGAACGTGTGTGACATCTGCGCCGTCTCCGCCACGCCGTTATGAACGGCCGGTTTGAAGCGGAAACCCTGGACGGCATTGCGGATCGCGCTGTCTACGTCCGAGTTGCCGGTCGGACGGAACTTGATGTTGCTCGGATGCCCGCGCTCGTCTACCTCCCACGTCACGGTCACGCTGGTCGTGTTCAGCGTGCTGGGATCGAACTCCGGCAGCGAGATGTCGCTGAAACTGCCCCTGATCTCCGGTTCGTCCCGATCCGGTATCTTCGGCTTTGGCGGCGGCGGTGGGGGCGGCGGCGGAGGCGGCGCGACATGGACCACCGGCGCGGGCGGCGGCGGGGCCGGCGGCTCGGGCTTGGGCGGCGGCGGCGCGGGTGGCTCCGGCGTTGGCGCGGGCGGCGTCGGCAGCGCGCTCTCACCGGACGCAGTCGGCTTCTGGTCCGTGTTGGGAGCCGTGTCCGGGACCGCGATCGGGCTTACCGCGTTCGTGTTGTGCGTCGTCGCCACGGCCACCCGGTGGACCGGCGTGGGCGTCCGCTGCGGCCGGGGCGGCGTCGGATGGGGGCGCGGGGGCGGCGGCTTGAGCGGCCTCTGCTTGGGGGGCGGCGGCTGGTGCTTGGGCGGCGGGGGCGGCGGCTCCTTCTTCTTGGGCTTGGGCTTCTGCGGGATCGGCGGCTTGACGATCTTGATGAGCTGTGGCTTCAGGTCCGAAAGTGAGGCCGCGCCGCCGAACAGGTCGCTGTTGCCGACCCAGAGCAGCCAGCCGATGTTGATGAAGACGGAGCCAACGACGGAGTACGCGAGGATGCGGTCCGCCAGCGACCTCTGCTTGGCGAGGGACCGGGTTTCGGGCGATTGTATATCGGACGCCTGAGTCTCAGGCGTCCGGGGTGTGGGCGTTTGAGTTTCGTTCATAGAAGGGCCTACCGACGAAAAAACTAGGGTGCCGGAGTGGCGGCGGGCGGGCCATCCTGGCTGACCGCTTCGGTCGCGATCATGACGCCCACGGGGTCGTCGGGGTGGCCCGGTATCTTGACCGTGTTGACGGCGTCCATGACTGTGATGATGTCCTGGGTCGGGCGCTGCTTGTCCACGTTGACGATGAAGACCGTGTCGGGCTTTGCGTCCAGCCGGGTCTGCATCTGCGGCGCGAGGTCGGCCGCCGTGACCTGCGTTCGGTCCAGGAAGTAGGCACCAGCGTTGTCCACGGTGATGACCACCTGGGGCGGCGGCTTCTGGTCCGGGTTGTTGCTGTCTTTGGGCAGGCTGACGTCCAGGCCATGCATCTTGACCATTGAGAGGCTTGTGAACATGAAGAAGACCAGCAGGAAGAAGATCGTGTCGATCATCGGGATGATCTCGATCCGCGCCTTCTTGAGCTGTGGCTTTTGGATATTGACCCGGTTTCTCATGGGTTACTTCAATTTACTTTCGGTCTTCTTCGGGCTAGAGGTCCGAAGCGGACTTGGGCGTCGTCGCGATCATCAGGGCGGCGGGGTTCGCGCGCTTGGCGATGTCGAGCGCGTACTGGAACTGCTCCACGCGTTCGGTCTTATCGCAGTTGATGACGATCACCACGCTCGGGTCCCGCGTCACACGGTCCTGGAGGGCGGGCAGAACGTCCTTGTAGCTGTCGATGTGGCCCCGGTCTATATAGAACTCACCTTTGTCGTCCACGGTCAGCACGACCTTGTTCAGAGGTTTGCTCTGGGCGGTCGTGCTGGTGGGCAGCGCGACCTTCTTGGCAGACATCTGGACCATGGAGAGGCTGGTGATCATGAAATAGACCAGCAGGAAGAAGATCGTGTCGATCATCGGGATGATCTCGATCCGCGCCTTCTTAAGCTCGGCTCGCTGCAACTTCACCGCGCAGTCCCTCCTTGCCGCGCAGCCCGGCCAGGATGTTCATGAGCTGGGTGGCGCGGATCTCCATGTCGGCGATGATCTCCTTGACCTTCTCGGTCAGAAAGTTGTAGCCGACCAGGGTGACGATGGCGATGGCAAGCCCGGTCGCGGTCGCGAGCAAAGCCTCGGCGACGCCGCCGGTGATGGCGTTCGGGTTGTTCAGGCCCGTCGAGGAGCCGACGACGTGGAACGACTTGATCATGCCCGTGACCGTGCCGAGCAGGCCGAGCAGCGGGGCGATGGTGATAATAGTGTCCAGGACACCCAGGCGGCGGTAGAGCAGCGGGGTCTCACGGAGGGCCAACTCTTCCATCGCCCGCTCAATCGAGTCCGAGTCGAGGTTGCGGTTGCGGATGCCGTTGGCGAGCAGGCCCGAGACGGGGCCGGGGTGTTCGTCGCAGACGGTCAGGGCCTCGTTCACGCGGCCCGCGACCAGGTGTTCCCGCACCTGCTCGGAAAGCACCTCGTTGTCGGCGGACGCCTTGTAGATGGCGATGAACCGCTCGATCATGACGGCGACGGAAAAGATCGCGCAGAACAACAGCGGCCACATGACGGGGCCACCGTCATGGATGAATTTCAACGGGCTGAACATGGTCTTATCTTTCGCTCCTTTACAGCTGAGAAAACGGAATGCGAAAAGACTCCCGCGCCGTGACCGGCACAACTTCGTGCGGTCCGCTGGGAGCCTTTAAATGAGAACAACGGCGTTCCTGATAACAACTGAACAATGACCGCCGAGAATCGGATTTTACGGGAGGCGGACGCCGGACGACACTGACGCGGCGATGCCACCTGGGAAGGCAGGCGGCAAGTCGTATTATAGACCAAGCATTCCCGATTTGTCAACGGAACGAAACCCAGGGCCGGAAACAATCACGAAACATGGACGCGAAATATGGCTGCGGCATCCGGCGCAGGGGCGGAACACGGCTTCGCTTCGATTCGCGTCAAAAGGCAGCCTGGAGGGGAGAGTTCGGGGCGGCGACCAGCGAGGCGGCGTGGGTGACGCGGTCGCGGCCCGCCGTTTTGGCCGCGTAGAGGGCGCGGTCGGCGGCCGAGACCAGGGCGTCCTCGGTGGACATGCCGGGCAGGAGCGTGGCCGCGCCGATGCTTGCCGTGACGGCGCGGGCCGGCCAGGGGGCGGCCGAGATCGTCGCCCGCAGGCGTTCGGCGAGCGTGCGCGCGCCCTCGGCGTCGGTGTGCGGCAGGATTGCGACGAACTCCTCGCCGCCGTAGCGGGCGAAGAAGTCGGTCTCGCGGCCCTTGCCGGTCAGGAGCCGCGCGAGGGTGCGGAGGACCTCGTCGCCGGCGACGTGCCCGAAGGTGTCGTTGTACTCTTTGAAGTGGTCCACGTCCAGCAGCAGCAGCGACAGGGGCGTGCCGTAGCGAACGGCCCGGTTCATCTCCAGGGCGAGGCGCTGCCCGAAGGCGCGGCGGTTGCTCAGGCCGGTCAGCCCGTCGCGCAGGGCCAGCGTCTCCAACTCGGCATTGACGGCCACCAGCTCGCGCTTCTGGGCCTCCAGGACGGCGGCGTGTTCGCGGATCTGGATCATCTGCTCGGCGATCAGGTCCTCCTGACGCCGCCGTCCGCTGATGTCCGCGAAGGTCGCCACCGCCCCGTGGGGCGTGTCCTCGCCGGGCCGGAAGAGGGGCGTGGAGTTGATGGAGACCCACAGCAGGCCGCCGCCCACGCGCGGCAGGCCCGCGACGATGTCGCGCTGCGGCCGGCCCTGGCGCAGCGAAACGACGAGCGGGTAGCTGCCCTGCGGGAACGGCGTCCCGTCCTCGCGGTGCGCGACGTATTCCGGGTTGAGCGGGCGCCACGCCTCGATCTGGCTCTGCGTCACGCCCAGGATGCGCTCGGCACTCCCGTTGCAGACGCGGACCACGCCGTCCGCGTCCATCAGCAGCAGGCCCTCGGACATGGACTCGATGGCGGTGCGGAACCGGGCCTCGCTGGCCTGCACCGCCTCCTCGGCCTGCGTGCGGGCGATCTCTCCGCCGATCCACTGCGCCATCAGCCGGACCAGCTCGCGGTCACCACTGGTGAACATCCCCGACCGGGGCCGCCCGCACGCGAAGCAGAGAGTCCCCCAGACCGCGCCGTCCACGCGGATCGGGGTGCCGAGGTAGCCCCCCGTGTGGGGGCCGCCGGCCCGCTCCACCGCCTGGGCGCAGTAAGCCTCACAGGCCTCGAACGTCACGCCGCACGGGACGATGTCCTCTGGGGACCGCGCCTGCACTACCCGGCAGCGGTCCGTCTCGGCGCGCGCCAGGATGCCGATCTCCAGGCCGAACTGCGCGCACCCCATCTCCAGCAGAGCCGCCGTCTTTTCCTCGAACGACAGGTCCTGCTGCGAAGTCGTGTTATAAAGCGCGTGCAGACGCTCCTCGCTCTCGCGCCGGGCGTCCTCCGCTTCCCGCTGCGCGCTGACGTCCACGTCCGCCTCCAGCACCCCGGAGACCGCGCCGTCCGGCCCTCGCAGCGGGAAAAGGCTGGAGTGGACATGCACCGGCGCCCCGCCCGCGCGGTGGTGAGTCCATTCCACCCCCGCGCGCGCCTCGCCGCCCCGCGCGGCCTCCATCGCCTCGGCCAATTCGGGCACCCCTTCCGGGCCGCCCAGTGCTTGCACGACTCTTTCCCCCAGCGGGTTTTCCAGCCCGTGCAGCCGCGCCCAGGCGCGGTTCCACTCCATGACGCGGCCCTCGCGGTCGCAGGAGACGCAGGCCACGGGCAGGCCCTGGAAAAGCTCCTGGAAGCGGCCTGAAGCCTCGGCCAGCAGGGCGTTCATCTGGGAAAGGCTCCGCGCCCCCTCCTCCACCTCCTGCTGCTGTGCCGCCCGCTCGCCGTCCGCCCGCGCGCGCCGCGCGGCCTCCTCCCGCAGCGCCCGGTTGGTGGCCTCGGCCCGGCGCGAAGCCCAGGCCATGCGGGCGGCCCAAGCCAGGGCCAGCGCGAGCAGGACGCCCAGACCGAGCGCGACGGCCCACGACGCGCCGCGCCCGGCCGGTGCGGCCCCCGGTGCGGCCAGCGCGGGGCCGGCCTGTGTCAGTAGGGCACCCGCCGACAGGGGCAGCATGCGGCGCCAGGAGAGCCGCCCAGGACGGAGTGGGGCATGATAGGGGAAAGGTCGTGGCATCATTTGGGCTACAGTCTGCTCTCAATATCGGGCACGCCCCGGCAAATCTCTAGGGCCGCGAATCCTAGGCCGCCGCCCGCCCGGTTTAGCTTCGCGTGCCCGGCGGTAAAGGACCACCACGCAATGGACACCGTGAAGGACACAATAATGAGTGACACGACAGTGACAAAAGTAGATTCGGCCCACTCGCCGCGCGGCGAGATGGGGCAGAAGTACCTCGCCTCGGGCAAGAGCGTCGCCATGCGGCTGTGGGAGGAGACGCCGGTCGGGGACCCCAAGCCGATGACCGCGCGGGACTATGAGACGGTCGGCTACGTCATCGCAGGCCGCGCGGAGCTTCATCTGGAGGAAAGCCAGATGGTCGTTCTGGCCCCCGGCGATTCGTGGGTCGTGCCGCACGGTGCCTCGCACACCTACAAGATACTGGAGCCGTTCAGCGCCGTCGAGGCTACGCACCCGCCCGCGCAGGTGCATGGACGTGACGAGGGCTGAAGCCCCTGTAAAAAGCTGAAGCCCTGTAGAAAGCAGCCAAGTCATGCCGGGAGACTTCCTGGAGATCCTGAAAAGCCGTGGCGACGACGGTGGGAACGCGGGCGACGAGTTCGGCGGGGCGGCCTCGGGTTCGGGCGGCGGCCTGCCGACCGCGCTGCCAAACAATTTCTGGTTCGCAACCGGAATCGAGTGTTCCTACCCGACGATTGACGCCGGGAAGACGCGGCGGGACCTGCTGGCGGAGTGCGGCCACTACGAGAAGTGGCGTGAGGACCTGCATCTGGTCAAAGATTTAGGCCTGCGCTTCCTGCGCTACGGCCTGCCCTACCACAAAATTCACCTGGGACCGGGGCGCTATGACTGGGAGTTCGCCGACCTCGCGATGGCGGAGATGCATCGGCTGGGGATCGCGCCCATCCTGGACCTGCTGCACTTCGGCGTCCCGGACTGGCTGGGCGACTTCCAGAATCCGGAGCTGCCGGGCCACTTCGCCGATTACGCCGACGCCGTCTGCGCGCGCTACCCTTGGGTGCGCTTCTACACCCCCGTCAACGAGATCTACGTCACGGCCAAGGCCAGCGCCAAGCAGGGGATCTGGAACGAGCAGCTCAGGACCGACTCCGGCTTCATCACCGCCCTCAAGCACCTGTGCGCGGCCTCCATCCTCGCGGGCCAGCGCATCGCCCGCCGCCGGCCCGACGTCATCATCGTGCAGAGCGAGTCGGCGGAATATATCCACCAGATGAAGGCCGTCCCGGACCAGGAGGTCACGCTGAAGAACGACCTGCGTTTCCTGTCGCTGGACCTGCTGTACGCCGTCCGCCCCAACGCCGATGTCGGGCTGTACATGATGGACAACGGGCTGACGCGGGCGCAGTACGAGTGGTTCATGGCCGGCAAGCCGCCCGGCTATCAGGTCATGGGGAATGATTATTACGGGCGCAATGAACACCTGCTGCTGCCGGACGGCAGGATGCTGGAGGCCGAGGACGTCATGGGCTGGTACGGGCTGACTCTGCTCTACTACCAGCGCTATTTCAAGCCCATCATGCACACCGAGACCAACGTCATGGACGCCGAGGCCGCCCCGACGTGGCTCTGGAAGCAGTTCCGCAACCTCCTGCGGATGCGCGGGGCCGGCATCCCCGTGCTGGGCTTCACCTGGTACAGCCTGATTGACCAGATGGACTGGGACATCGAGCTTGCCGAGAAGAAGGGCACGGTGAACCCCTGCGGCCTGTACGACCTGGACCGCCGCCCGCGCCCCGTGGCGGGCGCGTACCGGCAGTTGTTAGAAGAGTTCGGCCAGATGGCCCTCGTGCCGCACGCCGAGCTGCTGGCCGTCAACGACGCCCCGGCCCGGCTCAAGACGGACGTCTGAATGACGCGATGGAACATGCAAGAGAAAGAGAACGAAATGTCGGAAGAGACTCAAAATGACGACCAAGTTTCGCGCCGCGCCTTCCTGAGAACGGCGGGGACGGGCCTTGTCGCCGCCGGCCTGCTCGGCGGGGCGGGGGCGAAGGCGATGGCCCAGGCACCCCCGGTGACGCCGCCCAATACGCCCGAAACTCGGCCCATCCCCCTGCCGCCCACCAGCGCCGCCACTGAGAGGCCGCCGGACCCGGCCCCGACGCCCCTGCCGCCCGGCCGGCGGCTCGGCGTCGCCGTGGTCGGCCTCGGGAATCTCGCCTTGGCCCAGATCATCCCCGCCTTCGGCGAAACCAAATACTGCAAGTTGACCGCCCTGGTCAGCGGAACGCCGGACAAGGCGGCCGAGGTCGCCGCCCAGCACGGCATTCCCGCCCGCAGCGTCTACTCGTATGCCAGTTATGACACAATCCGGGACAACCCGGATGTGGACATCATCTACATCGTCCTGCCAAACTCGATGCACGCCGAGTACACCGTGCGCGGCGCGCGGGCCGGCAAGCACATCCTCTGCGAGAAGCCGATGGCGACCTCCTCGGCGGAATGCAGGCAGATGATCGAGGCCTGCCGCACGGCGGGCAAAAAGCTGATGATCGCCTACCGAATCCAGTACGAGCCGAACAACCGCCTGATGCGGCAGATGGTCCAAGCGCAGCAGTACGGCCCGGTCAAGGTGATTGAGGCCGTCAACGGGCAGAACCAGGGCGACCCGGACCAGTGGCGTCAGAAGAAGGCCCTGGCCGGGGGCGGCGCGCTGCCGGATGTGGGCCTGTACTGCCTGAACACGACCCGGTTCCTGACCGGCGAGGAGCCGACCGAGGTGATCGCGACTACCTACAGCACGCCGGGCGACCCGCGCTTCAAGGAGGTCGAGGAGACAGTCACCTGGCAGATGCGCTTCCCCAGCGGCATCCAGTCCAACAACGTCACTTCCTACGGCTTCCACGAGGACCGCCGCTACCGCGTACACGCCGCGACCGGCTGGTTCGGCCTGGACCCGGCCTTTTCCTATAGCGGCCTGCGGCCCGAGCTGTCCTACACCCAGGGCAAGATCGAACACTGCGAGACGCCCCTCTTGGGCCAGAAGAACCAGTTCGCGCTGGAGATGGACCACATGGCCCAGTGCGTTATGCAGGACAAAACGCCGTGGACGCCCGGCGAGGAGGGTTTGCAGGACCAGCGCATCATGGAGGCCATCTACGAGTCCGCCCGCACCGGCAAGCCGGTGAGCCTGCCGCATATGGTCAAGCCGGATTACTTCCGTGGGTCGGAGCCGGCCAGCGAGGGGTAGGCGGAGGGAAGAGGGAGGGCGGACGGGACAGAAGGAAGGGCGAACACAAGGTTCGCGCCCTACGTTCATGTATCGGGCTGCCTTCCCCGTAGGGGCGAACCTTGTGTTCGCCCTTCTGCCCTCCGTCCGCCCTTCCGCCCTCCGTCCGCCCTTCCGCCCTCCGTCCGCCTTTCTGCCCTCCGTCCGCCCTTCCTTCTGTCCCGTCCGCCCTCTTCAGCCGCCCGCCGACAGCCTCGGTAGATCCCCTACAGCGCACAACAGCCGGGGCTTGTCCGGGTCGCTCAGGTCCAGCTTGTCCCACGGCACACGGTGGCCCAGATCTTTGTCGGCCCCGAGCAGGCGGAACAGCGGGGCGGCGATGTGGAAGGCCGACAGGCGCGACAGCAGGGCAGTCGGCCCGATGTGGAACTCGGTGATGACCCACTCGTCCCCCCGACGTTCCGCCTGCATCTCGTGGATGTGCCCGGCGTTTTTGCCGTCCTGTCCCAGCACCCTGCGGCCCAGCAGCAGCTCCAGGTTGACCTCCGTCACGGCTTGCGTCACGGCTTGACTCCCGAGCCGGGGATGCGCCCGATGACGTGTCGGCGCAGCCACAGCTCCCAGTCCATCATCGGCGTCGCATCCGCCTCGGCCCGCACCTGGACCGTGATGCCGACCTCCTCCACGTCCGCCCAGGCCACGCGGTACGGCCCGCTCGGGCGGACGCCGCGACGGTGACGCCACGCGGTCAGCCGGTCGCCCAGGCGGCGCGAGAGGCGGCGGGCCAGGACGGGCGCACCCATCTCGACGAACGCCAGGCGCGGCGGCTGCCCCTCGCGGAGTTCCGCCGCCAGCCCGTCCACCTTTCCCATCTTGCTGCCCCAGCGGTCCACGACTTGGTTGTCCAGGACTTCGCGCACCAGCGCGAGTTTATTTTCCACCTTATTCCTCCTCAGCCCCCTCCGAGTATTTGCAGCGGGATCGCGACCATCGCCAGGATGCAGGCCAGAACCAATGTCAGGAGCAGGACCGTGTTGCTTATCCAGCCGTTGCGGTGCTTGCCAACGTACTGCGGGTCGTTCATCAGCAGCAGGAACGGCCCGATGACGACCGGCAGAAGCAGCGTGGTCAGGGCCAGCGTGTAGATCGTGAGCTGCAAGGGGTCAATGCCCGTGGTCATCATCAGCCCGGCGAACAGCAGGTACAGCGTGTAGACCAGGCTGAACCGGGCATTCTCGCGCGGTGGTGCGCTGACACCCCAGCGCCAGCCGAACGCCTGCGCGACGGTGTAGGAAACCTCAGAGCTGACCTCCAAAGCCGCACCGAAGCAGGCGACGCCCAAGGCTGCCGCGAAGGCGGGGACGCCCCAGCGGCCAAGAACCGGGGTCAGCATCGCCGCCGCCTGCGGGTAGTGGTCCACTTTAACGTGCTGGGGGTTCAGGACTAGCGCGGCGACGACCAGCACACCCACCGAGATAACACTGCCGAACCCCATGCCCAGGGTCGCCGTCACTCTGTTCGAGCCGATGTAGCTCTCGTCCCATTGCTCCTCCACCGCGCCCGAAGAGTAGAAGTAGAGCAAGTAGGGGCTGATGATCGCGCCGACGATGCCGACGACGATGAACAAATAGTGATACGGCTTCTCGTGGGGGAGAGTGGGCAGCAGGCAGCGCCCGACCTCGCCCCAATGCGGGTGCAGGTGCAGGGCGGCGTAGACGAAGACCAGTGTCACCAGGCCCAGCAGGGACACGCCGTTCTCGATCAGGCCGAAGGTCCCCTTCCAGAGCAGCAGCCAGACGCAGAAGGCGACCGGCATGGCCCAGACGGCGGCCCTGATCCCGGTCACGAGTTGGAGGGCGATGCTGACGCCGCCGATCTCGGCGGCCAGCGTCAGGAAGTCCACGATCAGCTCGGCGGCCAGCGGCCAGACGTAGAACCGGAAGCCCAGCTTGGCGCGCATGGCGTCCACGATGGTGTGTCGGCTGACGGCGGCCAGTCGGCCCGCCATCTCCACCAGGAAGATCACGCAGAGGGTTCCCAGTGCCACCGCCCAAAGCAGCCGGAAACGGTACTCGGCCCCGGCCTGCGCCGAGGTCGCGATGGCCCCGACATCCAGGAAGCCGCCGATGCTGGTCAATACCCCCAGCGTGATTTGCAGAAGCCGTTTCATAGAAGGAGTGCAGACGACAAGCGGCGGCTGAGAGCCTTTGGCCCTCAGCCGCCGTAGGGATCGGCGCGTACAGTCACGTCTAGTGGACGGCTTCCGAGTCCTGGGCGATCTCGAAGAGGAACCAGGTGCGCCGCTCGGCGTCGTCCAGCAGTGACTCCAGCAGATCGCTCGTGGCGAGGTCCTTGTTGTCGTCGGCGACCTCAGCAGCCGCGCGGATCTGCTGGGCGACGTGGCGGTTGTCCAGCAAAAGCCGCCGGACCATTTCCTGCGGGGCGACAAACTCGTCGTTGTCATCATGTAGGGTCTGGAGCTTGCCCGCGTGAGACAGTGAGCGGATGGAGGTGCCGCCGATCTTGCGGATGCGCTCCACCATCGGGTCGATCCCCTCCAGTATCTGCGCTGCATGCTCATCGAACAACAGGTGCAGGTCACGGAAGCGCGGGCCGGACAGATGCCAGTGGAAATTCTTGGTCTTGGCGTACAGCGCGAGGGAGTCGGCGATGAGCGGGTTGACTGCATCGGTGACGGCCTTGGCCTGCTCCGGCGTCAGGTCCGTCGGGGTGGAAAGCTGGGGCGCGGCGGGGTAGGTCTTCGGGAAGCCCTCCGACCGGCTCTGGGCCGGGCTGCCGTCTGCGGTGACGCCGTTGCCCTTGCTGGGCTTGGGTGCTGTCATTGTCATCGGTTCAATGCCTTTCCGTGATAAACCCATGTGCCGGACGTGCTGCCGCCCGGCGTTTGGCTCAACCGGGGTTTACCCGACGTGGCGCACAAGACAAACACACGCATCATCGTCTTGTCATACATATTTAACTAGTTAAAGCAATACGTTAGCAGTTAAGCGCATCAGTTAATCGTCGGCTGATGTTTAGCATCTTGTACGACAAGGTAACACTGAGGCGGATAAACGGCCCCGTAAAGCTACGAGGAGACAAGAAATGGCAGACGACGAGACGACGGAAGAAGAGCAGGAAGACACCGACCAGGAGACGAACGACCACAGCCCCGAGGCGGCTCAGGTGGGCACATCGGACGGCGACGGTGAGAGCAGCTAAGAAGGAAGACCACATGAAAGCAGTTGTCTGGCACGGCATCGGCGACATCCGCCTGGATGAAGTGCCCAAACCCACGATTAAAGACCCCTCGGACGCCATCATCCGGCTGACAGCCAGCGCGATCTGCGGGACCGACCTGCATTTCATCCGCGGCACGTTCGCCGGCATGAAGCCCGGCACGATTTTGGGCCACGAGGGCGTCGGCGTGGTGGAGGAGGTGGGCAAAGACGTCCGCAACTTCAATATCGGCGACCGGGTCGTCATCGGCTCCACACTGGCCTGCGGGACTTGCCCCTTCTGCCGCAAGGGCGATTATTCTCAGTGCGACAAGGCCAACCCGAACGGTCCTGCGGCGGGCACGGCCTTCTTCGGCGGCCCGGTCCCGGCAGGCGGCTTTGACGGCTTGCAGGCGGAGTACGCCCGCGTTCCGTTCGCCCACACCACCCTGGTCAAGCTGCCCGACGAGGTGAGCGACGCCCAGGCGATCCTGATCTCGGACATCTTCCCCACCGCCTATTTCGGCGCGGACATCGCCGACATCAAGCCGGGCCACACCGTCGCCGTGTTCGGCTGCGGGCCGGTCGGCCAGTTCGTCATCGCCAGCGCCAAGCTGATGGGCGCGGGCCGCGTCTTCGCCGTGGACGCCGTGCCGTCCCGCCTGGACATGGCGCGGGCGCAGGGGGCCGAGGTCGTCAACTTCAACGAGGAGCATCCCGTCGAAACCCTGATGCGGCTGACCGATGGGGCGGGCGTAGACTGTATCATTGACGCGGTCGGCGTGGACTCCTATCACGCCCATCAAGGCCCCGCCGCCAAGCTGGAGAAGGCGCAGGAGGGGCAGTTCAAGCAGGAGATGGAGCAGAACAACCCGGCGGGCTACAACCCGCAGGGCAGCGACTGGATTCCCGGCGACGCCCCCTCGCAGGCTTTGCAGTGGGAGGTCGAGTCGGTGGCAAAGGCCGGTACTATCTCGATCATCGGCGTCTACCCGCTGACCATGAACTCGTTCCCCATCGGCGCGGCCATGAACAAGAACTTGACCCTGCGGATGGGCAACTGCCCGCACCGCAAGTACATCCCGCTCCTCGTGGACCTGGTCCGCAGCGGCGTCATTGACCCGACTATGATCCTGACCCAGCAGGAGCCGATGGCCTCGGCGATTGACGCCTACAAGTCGTTCGACGAGCGCAAGCCGGGCTGGATCAAGGTCGAGCTGGAGCCGCAGGCGATGGCGGCCTAGACTTGCACCCGGCGGGGGCCGTAGCCTGTCGCGGCCCCCGCACCCATCATGAAAAGGCGGCAGAAGGAAAACCTTTGAAACTGACTTCCTCATCCGCCTGGCGGACCCTGGCGGCTGCCGCCGGACTCGCCCTGCCCCTCGCCGCGCACGCGCAGGGTCCGCAGTCCGGCTCCGTCAAGTCCGGCGGCGCGACTATCGCCTACCGCGTCCAGGGCCACGGCCCGGCCATGATGCTGATTCACGGCTACCCGCTGTCGGGTGAGCTGTTCGCCAAGAACCGGGCCGTTTTGTCGCACCGCTACACGGTCGTCACCCCAGACCTTCGCGGCTTCGGCAGCAGCACCACGCCGGACACCAAGGGCGGCGTCGAGCTGTATGCCAAGGACATGCTGGCCGTCATGGACCACCTGCACGTCAAGAAGGCGATCATCGGCGGCATGTCCATGGGTGGCCCCGTCGTCCTGGAGATGTACCGTGAGGCCCCGCAGCGGTTCCGCGGCATGATCCTGATCGACTCGGTCGCCGCGCCGGCCTCCCCGCCCGAGAAGGGGCAGTGGCCCGGCTTCGGCCAGCTCGCCGCCCAGAAGGGGACGGCGGCCATGATTCCCATCCTCATGCCGCAGATGCTGACCACGAAGACGCGCATGGCCGACCCCGCCCTGGTGACGTTCATCGGCGGCATCGTCAAGAAAGGGTCCACGAAAGCCGCCGTGGGTGGCGGCGAGACCCTCGCCACCCGGCCCGACTCGCAGCCCACGCTGGCCCACATCAAGGTGCCGGTCCTGCTCCTGGTGGGCATGGATGACCCGATCTACGCCGTCGAGATGCAGAAGATGATGCAGAAGCTGGCCTACGGCTCCCGCATGGCGATCATCCCCGGCGCGGCCCATGCCGCCATCATCGAGAAGCCTGCCGCCTGTGACCGGGCAATCGAGAGCTTCGCCGCGAGCATCCGCTGACCTCCGACATCCGGGCGGGCGCAGAGCGCCCGCCCCCTCGTGCCGTGAAAGAACCAACACAATGCCACTCACCGTGATCGCCAAGTTCCAGGCCAAGCCTGGTTCGGAAGATGAAGTCCGGCACGCCCTCTTGGGCATGACCGCGCCCTCCCGCGCCGAAGAGGGCTGCCTGAACTACGACATTTATCAGTCCAATGACGACCCGACAATTCTCTTCACCTATGAGAACTGGACCGGCAAGCCCGCCCTGGATGAACACATGGAGACGCCGCACTTCAAGAACCTCGGCGAGATTCTTAAGCCGCTCCTGGCCTCCCCGATGGTGATCGACCTCCTGACCATGCGGAGCGCCCCGGCGGCTTAGTCGCCTGAAACCTATCGGAGTAGAAACGTGCTATCGCTGAAACTATCATCCACCCTCGCCCTGCTGGCGCTCACCGCCCTCCCCGCCTGCGCGCAGCGCGTGGAGCAGGTCGCGACTTTTAATGGGCCGATGCTTACCGGCGTCACCACCTCCAAGTCGGGCCGCATCTTCGTGAACTACCCGCATTGGGGCGATCAGGTGCCCTTCACGGTGGCCGAGATCAAGAACGGCAAGGCGGTCGCCTACCCGAACGCTAAGATCAACCGGATCAACAAGGCCGACCCCGGTGCCTGCCTGTACTCGGTGCAGAGCGTCGTCGTGGACCCCAAGGACCGCCTGTGGGCTTTGGACACGGGCAGCGTCAAGCTCGGCCCGAATGTCGCCAAAGGGCCTAAGATGGTCTGCATCGACCTGAAGACCAACACCGTGACGCGGACGATCTTCTTCCCGCGCTCGGTCGTCCCGCCCGCCACCTACCTCAACGACGTGCGCTTTGATCTGCGGCGCGGCAAGGCGGGCATGGCCTACATCACCGACTCGGGCGCGAAGGCCCCGAACGGCATCATCATCGTGGACCTCGCGACCGGCGACAGCTTCCGGCGGCTCGGCGGGCATCCTTCCGTTAAGGCCGACCTCAGCCTGACGATGCACCCGGAAGGGCAGCCCCTGTTCGAGCGCAAGCACGGCCTGTCCCCGCAGAAGCCCAAGCTCGGCTCGGACGGCATCGCCCTCAGCGCGGACGGCAAGACGCTCTACTACTGCCCGCTTATCAGCCGCAAGCTCTACAGCGTGGACGTTGACACCATGCTGGACCGGACCAAGAGCGAGGCCGACGTGGACGCCACGGTTAAGGACCTGGGCGTCAAGGGTGCCTCGGATGGCCTGGAAATGGACGCCAAAGGACGCCTATACGCGACCGACTACGAGAACGCCCGCGTCCTGGTCGGCCCGCCCGGCGGCCCGTACAAGACGCTGGCACAGGTGCCACGCATCTACTGGATGGATACGATGTCGGTGGGGGACGATGGGTATCTCTACTTCACCGCCAACGAACTGCACCGGCAGCCCTCCTACCACAACGGCAAGGACCTGCGGGTCAAGCCCTACCGCCTGTACCGGGTGAAGGTGGGCGCGAAGCCGGTTTCGCTGAAATAACCTAACATTCGGGAGAAGAAAACCATCATGGCAGACGACACGACAACCAACGTCAGCAGCTCGGAGCGCTGGAGTACCGCCATCCTCGGCGGCGGCCTGGCGACCTACGGCGCGCTGACCCGCACCCCGGCGGGCCTCGCCCTGGGCGCGGCGGGGCTTTACATGATCTACCGAGGCTCGACCGGCTACTGCCCTGCCTACGCCGCCGCAGGCGTCAACCCGGCCAAATCCACCGACAGCCAGCAGGGAATCCGCGAGAAGCTGGGCGACGTGGGCATCAAGGTCGTCCACTCGGTCACGATCCTGAAGCCCGCCGCCGACCTGTACGCCTTCTGGCGCGACTTTTCTAATCTGCCGCGCATAATGGACCACCTCGAAGCCGTGACGGTCCACGACGGCGGCAAGTCGCACTGGGTGGCTAAAGCGCCTCTGGGCAAGACCGTGGCCTGGGACGCCGAGATCATCAACGAGGTTCCGGGCGAGCTGATCGCCTGGCAGTCCCTCCCCGGCGGCGACGTGGACAACGCCGGCAGTGTCCAGTTCCTGCCTGCTCCGGGCGGGCGCGGGACCGAACTGCGCGTCGAAATCTCCTATGCCCCCCCGGCGGGCAAGGTCGGCGCGACGGTCGCCAAGCTGTTCGGCGAAGAGCCGAAGAAGCAGCTCGACGACGACCTGCGCCACTTCAAGAACCTCATGGAGACCGGCGAGCGGCCCACGACCGAAGGCCAGCCCTCCGGACGCGGCCCGGACAAAGACCAGGTAAAGTAGGGGCGCGATTCATCGCGCCCTTTATCCGAAACGCGCCCTCCATTCCAAACGCGCCCTTTGTCCGAAACGCGCCCCTGATCCGAACCGCGCCCCTGATCCGAACCGGGGCACCCAAAAGAAAGACACACTATGAAAGCGCTCTGCTGGTACGGCAAAAACGACGTGCAGGTCAGTCAGGTCCCCGACCCCAAGATCCTGAACCCGCGCGACGCCATCATCAAGGTCACCTCCACCGCCATCTGCGGCTCGGACCTGCACCTCTATAACGGTTTCATCCCCTCGATGGAAAAGGGCGACATCCTGGGACACGAGTTCATGGGCATCGTCGTCGAGTTGGGGGCCGAGGTCAAGAACCTCCAGATCGGCGACCGCGTTGTCGTCCCTTTCGACATCGCCTGCGGCAACTGCCACTACTGCCAGACCGACCGGTTCTCGCTCTGCGACAACTCCAACCCCAACTCGCTCATGGCCGAGGAGCTGTACGGCTACTCGCCCGCCGCCCTCTACGGCTACTCGCACCTGTACGGCGGCTATGCCGGCGGGCAGGCCGAGTACGTCCGCGTGCCCTTCGCCGATGTCGGCCCGATCAAGGTGCCCGAAGGGCTGACCGACGAGCAGGTGCTGTTCCTGACCGACATCTTCCCGACTGGCTACATGGCGGCGGAGAACTGCGGCATCACGCCCGGCGACACCGTCGCCGTCTGGGGCTGCGGGCCGGTCGGCCAGTTCGCCATCCAGAGCGCCTACCTGCTCGGCGCGGACCGCGTCATCGCCATGGACCACATCCCCGAGCGTCTGGCGATGGCCCGCGACAAGAGCAAGGCGGATGTGGTGAACTATGAGGAGCAGGACAATCTGTTTGAAACGCTCAAAGAGATGACCGGCGGGCGCGGCCCCGACCACTGCATTGACGCCGTCGGCCTGGAAGCGCACGGCACCGGCCTGGGCAACATCTACGACAAGACCAAGGAACTGGCACGGCTCGCCTCGGACCGCTCCAACGTGCTGCGTCAGGCAATCCAGTGCTGCGGCAAGGGCGGGACCGTCTCGCTGCCGGGCGTCTACGGCGGCTTCCTGGACAAGTTCCCGATGGGCGCGGCCTTCGCCAAGGGCCTGACCTTCAAGATGGGCCAGACCCACACCCAGCGGTATCTGAAGCCGCTGCTGGCCCGCATCGAGAAGGGGGAGATCGACCCGACCTTCGTCATCACGCACCGCATGAAGCTGGACGATGCGCCGGAAGGGTACAAGATCTTCAAAGAGAAGAAGGACGACTGCATCAAGGTGGTGCTGACGCCGTGACCTCTCCCCGCCGCAAGCGGCGACCCTCCCCTGTTAAGGGAGGGTAAAAAGGGAAGCGTTCGTTTGCGCCTTCTTCACCCTTCCCTAACAGGGAAGGGTCGCCACTTGCGGCGGGGAGAGGTCCGCCACCCATGAACAAAACCACCCGAAACATCCTGCTCCTCTCCGGCCTCGCCCTTGCCGCCCGCGCCCTGCTCCAGAAGAGCCGCGAGGCGGACCTGACCGATCAGGTCGTACTCATCACGGGCGGCTCGCGCGGCCTGGGCCTGGCCCTCGCCGCCGAGTTCGGGCGGAAGGGCGCGAAACTCGCCCTCTGTGCCCGCGATGCCGGGGAACTCCAGCGCGCGAAGGGGAAGCTGGCGGGGGAGGGGATAGACGCCTACACCGTCGTCTGCGACCTGACCGACACGGCCCAGGTGGGGCGGCTCATTTCGGACGTGACGGCCTACTACGAGCGCATTGACATACTGGTCAACAACGCTGGCATAATTGAGGTGGGGCCGGTGCAGAACATGGCCCGGTCGGATTTTGAAGACGCCCTGGCCGTGGACTTCTGGGGTGTTCTGGACCCCATCCTGGCCGTCCTGCCGCAGATGCGGGCACGAAGAAGCGGCCGTATCGTCAACATCACCTCCATCGGCGGTAAGGTCGCCTTCCCGCACTTGCTGCCGTATGTCGCCGCCAAGTTCGCCGCCACGGGTCTGTCCGAGGGCCTGCACGCCGAGCTGAAGCGCGACGGCATCACCGTCACGACCATTGTCCCCGGCCTGCTGCGGACCGGCTCCTATGGGAACGCCCTGTTCAAGGGGAAGAAGGCCGGCGAGTACGCCTGGTTCAGCCTCGGCGACAACCTGCCCGGCGGCTCCATCTCCGCCGCACGCGCGGCGTGCGAGATCGTCACGGCGACCCGGCGCGGCGAAGCGGAGCGCATCCTGTCCATACCCGCGAACCTTTTGGCCCGCCTGCACGGCCTGGCCCCCGCGAATACGGGCGGCCTGCTGACATTGATAAACAACCTCGCCCTGCCCGCGCCCACCGAGGAGCCGGAAGGCTTCGCGACTTCCAAAGGCGAGGATGTAGACCCGGACGTCCCCGCCCGCCCGCTGTTTGAAGCGGCGACCGTCCTGGGCCGGGCGGCGGCGGAGGGGCTGAACCAGAAGACCGACCAAGACCAGTAGTGGGAACGTCAACGATAGACGCTGCGCGTCAGGGCAACGTCTCGGGGCAAGGCCGGTCGCGCATCCGGTGTAAGCCCCTGGTTACGACGCAGGATGGCGGCGAGGGCGGGACGCATCCTGCCTTCCAGAAGAAGACGGCACAGGTGCGTGTTGGCCGCCAGCGCGTCGGCCAGAGTTTCCTGGCCCTTGTCCGAGATGCCGTTGCCGCGCAGGTCCAATGATTGGAGCCTTGGGTTCCGCGCCAGCGCGGACGCCAGCGCCGCCGCGCCCGCATCGCCCAGATTGTTTGGCGATGCCCCCAAGACGCGGGTTGAAGGGCTATGTCCCAGGTCAAGTGTAGTGAGCGTGGGGTGTACGCCGATCACTTGCGCGAGGACTTCCCCAGACCGAGCCGTCAGCCCGTTGCTCGCCAGCCCTAGCTCCTCCAGCCCCGCGTTCTCCCGCAAGGCTCCAGCGATCAACGCCGCGCCTTCATCCCCCAGATGACCGACATTCAGCAGCAGTGCTTTAATGCTCTGGTTGGCCCGCAGGAGGGCCACCAGCCGGGGCGCGTCGCCCGGCCCCAGCCCGTTCCCGCCCAGGTACAGGCGCTCCACCGTCCGGTTCCCCTCCGTCAAAGCGTCCAGCAGGGCGGCGGCCCCGTCCGGCCCGATCTGCGTGTTGACAAGGTCCAGCGTCCGCAGGGTCCGGTTACGCCGCAGCATGTCGGCCAGCATCCGGGCACCCTCCGCGCCGAGGGGGTTGCGCTTGAGCCACAGCCCGCGAACGGCCGCATCGGCGGACAGGGGCCGGGCCAGTGCGAAGGCCCCGTCGGGTCCGATCTTGTTGCAACCGAGGTAGAGCGTTTCCAGGGCGGCGTTCTGCCCGACCAGCCCGGCGACGTCCGCCGCGCCCGCGTCGCCGATGCCGTCCGTGCCCAGCATCAGGCTGACCACCGATGTGTTCCCGGCCAGGGCGGCGACGATCGTCCGGCACCCGGCGGGTCCCAAGGACTGCTTGCATAGGTCCAGCCGACCGTCCAGCGTCAGGGTGCCGCGCGGGAACGTGATCGGCGCGTCCGAGCGCGCACCGCCCCGCAAATGGTCTACGAGGGGCCACAGTTCGGCGGGGTCGCACGGGACGATATCGGCCACGGTATAAAGGGGGCAGTGCGGGGCGTCGTGTGTCATAGCCTTATCGATAGTCTTACCAAGGGTGGGGCGCGTAGTCTTTGAGGAAGTGTCCGAACGGGGGCGTGGCTTCTTCGGTCAGGCCCCGCACGATGGGGTCGTAGATGCGCGCCATGCCGTCCGTGCTGTCGAGCGGCGTCCAGACCCCCCGTTTCTCCTGGAGGTGCGTCCTGCGCGGGTGCGGGTTCTCGTCCGTCACCCAGCCCGTGTCCACGCTGTTCATGTAGATGCCGTCCCGCGCGTAGTCGGCGGCCGAGGTGCGCGTCATCATGTTCAGAGCGGCCTTCGCCATGTTCGTGTGCGGGTGGAAGACCGTCTTGCTTTCGCGCCCGAACTGGCCTTCCATCGCGGACACGTTGACGATGAACCGGCGCGCGAATGGGGACCGCAGCAGCAGCGGTTTCAGGCGGGCGTTCAAGAGGAACGGCGCGACGGCGTTGACGACCTGGACTTCCAGCATCTCGACCGTCTCGATCTCATCCAGGCGCAGACGCCAGCTATTCGTGGGCCGCGTGTCAACCTGCTGGCCGTCCCGGTCATAGCGGCCCGGCGGGAAGTGGTCCATCAGTTCCAGCCCCGCGCCCGCCGCCTCCGGCCCCGCCTCTAGCTGCGGCAGTGCCCGCTCCTCTGCCAGCAGATGCCGGTAGAAGGCGGGCGGTCGCCGGATGGTCTGGGCGGCGTTGTTGATCAGGATGTCCAGGGCCGGCTCCGAGGCGAGCAGATCGCGGGTGAACTCCTCGACGGCGGGCAGGCGGCGCAGGTCCAGCCCTTCCAACCGGAGCCGGTCCTGCCACTGCGGCCGGTCAGATTCGGCCTCGAAGCGCCGGGCGGCGTCGGCCGGGAACCGCGTCGTGACGATGACCCGCGCCCCGTCGCGCAGCAGGCGCAGGGCGACCTGATAGCCGATCTTGATCCTGCCGCCCGTGACCAGGGCGACGTGGCCCGTCAGGTCCGCCGTTTGGAGCCGCTTGCGGGCGTTCAGCGCGGCGCACGCCGGACACAGCAGGTGGTAGAACGGGTGAACGGCGGAGTAGGCCGCCTTGCAGACGTAGCACCGCGCCGGAGTGTTCAGCGTCCCCAGCGTCGTCACGGCCCCATCCGTCAGGGCGGGCAGGACTTGTGCGTCCTGATGCGCCTGCACCATGGCCGTGCCCGCCTTGAGCCGCCGGTCTTCGGCCCGCCCGTCCTCCTGCGCGGCCCGGCGTGCGCCCTTCTTGCCGCCCCTGTGGATTTTGGCGATCAGGCCCTTCATCCGGTCATGGTCGCGGATCAGGTCCGGGTCCTCGGAGACTCGCTGCAAGACGCGCAGGCACGCCTCCATCTCGTCGGGCGCGATGCTCATGGTTCCGCCTCATCGGGGGTAAATGGGGGCCGGAAGGAATCGAACCTTCATCCTCGGGATTTGCAGTCCCGCGCTCTTCCTTTGAGCTACGGCCCCCACGAGGGAAAAGAGGCTTGCTGGAAACGGGCGGGACTCGAACCCGCATCTCCCCCATGAAGTGGGGGGCGTTTTTCCGCTAAACTACCGTTTCCGCAGCCACAATGCTCTTTCGACGGCCGCCGTCCGATGACCTCCCTGCTGCTCGTCCTGCCCCTTGTGGCGAGCTGGCTTTCGTGATACAATGGCAACAGTCTCGTGTTCCGAAGGGATCTGCCCGCCATGAACCACGGATTTTCTCAGATGTCCACACCGCCTCCGGGCTACGGCGCTCCGCCCCCCGGCTATGTCCCCCCGCCCGGCTATGGGTATCCCCCGCCCAAGAAGAACAACACGGCGACCGTGGTCATTATCGTGATTGCGTCCATCTTTGGGGGCGGCATCTTCGTCGTCGCCATCCTCGCCGCGATCCTCTTCCCGGTCTTCCAGAAGGTGCGCGGCAACGCCCGGCTGACCTCCTGCGAGTCCAACGTCAAGCAGATCGAGCTTGGCCTGATCCAGTATGCCTACGACAACAACAACAAGTTCCCGGCGGGCGACTACAAGGCGGCCATCATGCCATATACCAAGAGCGAGTCGCTGTTCCACTGCCCCGCCGACACTGTCACGGGGGGTGCCTCGGACTACTCGCTCAACCCAAGCCTCCAGGGCGTCAGCCTGGCGAAGCTCTCCGACCCGGCGAACACCGTCGCGATCTATGAGGGCAGCAACCGGACGCTCGACTTCCGCCACGAACACACGGGCGGCAATGTCGCGGTGGTTGGGTTCGCGGACGGCCATGTCAGAGCCGTCTCCGCGCAGCAGGCGAAGTCCCTGCGCTGGCGGCCCTGAGCGGCACAGACAGAGAAGGCCCGGAGGGATAAAAAGCCGGTGGGATGAGCAGAACAAACGGGAACAGATGAGGGCGAACACAAGGTTCGCCCCTACGGGGCAGGCGGACAGGACAGATGGGCGGGTGTAGGGGCGAACCTTGTGTTCGCCCTTTTCCCACGGTGTACGCCCGGTTTCTCCTCTTGGCGTCACTCCGCTCCGGCAACATCACTCCGCCCCGGCAACATCACTCCGCCCCCGGCAGTGTCACCGTCACGGTCGTGCCTGCGCCCAGGGCGCTGGCGAACGCTATCGTCCCCCCGTGCGCCTCGGCGATGCTCCGGGCGATGGACAGGCCCAGGCCCGTCCCGCCGTCGAGCCGGGCGCGGGCGCTGTCCACGCGGTAGAACCGCTCGCCCAGGTGCGGCAGGTGTTCGGGCGCGATGCCGTCCCCGGTGTCCGCGACCGCGACGACGATCTGCTCGCCGTCGCGCCGGGCGCTCAGGCTGATCCGCCCCCCGGCGGGCGTGTGCCGGGCCGCATTCGTCAGCAGGTTCGTGAACAGGCGCACCAGCTCTTCCTCGTTCCCCGGAACGGACAGCGCCTCGTCTTGGAGCGAGAGGCAGACGGCGGCCTCGGGGCGCGGGACGCGGGCGACGGCCCGCTCCAGCACCTCGCGCAGCAGCAATTCGATCCGGCCCTGGCCGAGCCGCCCCGCGTCCGACTGCGCCAGCAGGATCAGGTCCCGCACCAGCCGCGACATCGTCTCCGCCGCCATCCCGATCTCCCCCATGGCGGAATGATACTCGGACAGGTCGGGGTGGCCCGAGAGGGCGAGGCTGGTGTTGCCCTGGATGATCGTCAGCGGCGTCTTCAGCTCATGGGAGGCGTCGGCGGTGAAACGCCGCTGCTGCTCGATCAGGCGCTGCTGCCGCCCGAAGGCGGTTTCGAGCCGCCCCAGCAGGCCGTTGAAGGTGTCGGCAAGCTCCGAGAACTCGTCACTGCCCGTCACCGGCAGCCGCTCGGACAGGTCGCGCGCCCCGATCTTCCCCGCCGCCTGCGTCAGCCGCCGCACCCGCAGCAGCACGCGGTCGGTCAGCAGGGCACCGACCAGGCCCGCACACAGGAGGGCGACGGGCAGCAGCAGGAGCAGGGCGCGGTCCAGCCCGCGCAGGGCGCGGCCCACGTCGGCCAGCGGGTAGGGGACCTGGATGACGCCCTCGGCCGGCCCTTGCCGGGGGAACGGGCGGGACAGAATTCGAACCGGGTCGCCATTCAAAACAACCGTAGAGTAGTTCATCTTCCCCCCTGCGGCGGCGAGGAAGGCGGGCGGGTCCCAGAGCGGTTCCTCCGACTGATCGGGGTTCAGGGAGCGCCCGGTCAAGTCGAACCGGCGCGGTCGGTAGGGGTTGTTGTCGAAGCGCGGGGCGCGGTTCTCGTGCGGCCCTCCCCCGCGCCCTTCCTGGGGGGGGCGTTGGTCGGACCGCTCCCCCGACGGGCGGGGGGGCGGTCCGGGGGGCTGGCCCCCGCGCCCCCGGTCCATCATCGGGCGCGTGCGCGCCTCCAGTTCGCGGTCCACGGAGGCCATGATGGTGGAGCGGACGAGGGTGCGGACGACGACGCCCAGCGCCCCGAGGAGCAGGGCCAGGGCGACGATGTTCCACCAGACGAGCTGGGTGCGGACGGACTGCCGCCGGCGCGGCATGACTGTGGGATGGGGTACGGCTGTCACTGCCCCGCCTCCACGTCCGGCACGCGCAGGGTGTAGCCCAGGCCGCGCACCGTCTGGATCAGCTTGCGCGCGTGCCCGGCGTCTATCTTCTTGCGGAGCATCCCGATGTAGACGTCCACGGTGTTGGAGTACGAGTCCTCGTCCATCCAGATGCGCTCCTGGATGACCTCGCGGGTCAGCACCTGGCTTTCGTGGGCGGCCAATGCCTCCAGAAGCTCGTACTCCCGGTGGCTCAGGCCGACCTCGACGCCCGCCCGCGTCACCAGCCGCTGACCGGTGTCAATCACCAGGTCGTCCACCTGGATGACGCGCGCGCGATGCACCCGGTCCCGCCGCAGCAGGGCGCGGACTCGCGCCAGCAGCTCGGGGAACTCGAACGGCTTGGGCAGATAGTCGTCCGCCCCCAGGTCCAGGCCCCGGACCCTATCGGGCACCGAGTCGCGCGCCGTCAGCATCAGGATGGGGATCTGACTGCCCTGCGCCCGCAGAGCCTCGCACACCTGCCAGCCGTCCAGGCCGGGCACCATCAGGTCCAGGAGCAGGAGGTTGTAGGTCTTCTCCTGAGCCATCTCCAGGCCCTGACGCCCGTTCGCCGTCGCCTCCACCGAATAGCCGGCGTCTTCCAGGCCCCGGCGGATCAGGCGCGCGATGCCCGGCTCGTCCTCGATCAGCAGGATTTTCATGGCGTGATTGTGCCTGGGCAAGATGAAAGGAACATGAAAGCCGTTTTGCGGCCGTTTCGACGGGGCCGCTTTCATGCGGTTTTCATGTGCTTGCCTGATACTGTTTCCAGCGCACCCGAGGCGCAGCAGAGGAGAACACAATGCACCGAAGACCAAATGACAGACTGACGGGAACACGCACCGCACGCACGGCGGCGCTGACGGCGCTCATTGGCGTGATGCTCGGCACCGCCGCCCTGGCACAGTTCGGGGGACCGCCCCCACCCGGAGGCCCGCGGTTCGGCGGCCCCAGGGGCGGCAGTCCCGGTGGTGGCGGGCCGGGGCGCGGGATGCGCGGCCCGCGCGCATCCACCGCCGCCACCGCTCCTCTACCCGCGCTGACCGCGGGCCTGAGACTGACAGCGGAACAGCAGGCGAAGATCGCCCGGATTCAATCCACGTTCAGCGGCCAGCGCCGGAGCATGATGCCCCCGCCGCCCCCGCCCGGCGGCCCGCCGCCCGACTTCAGGGCCATGGGCGCGGCCTTCGACCGGATGCGTGCAATGGAGCAGAGCGCCGACGCCAGTGTCCAGGCTGTCCTGACCGCCCAACAGCGCGCCGCCCTGCCGGGCCTGCTCCGGACTCTGGACGACCTGCGGACGGCCGGCATTCCTCCCGCCACCTATGGCGCGCTGCACCTGACCACGGCCCAGACCGCGCGCATCACCGGCATGGCCCAGGCCTTGCAGCAGGCCACGCGCCAGGCGATGGCCGCCCCGCCCGCAGGCGGCGACCCCCGCTCGGCGATGCGGGCGGGGCGTGACCGCCTGGCGGCCCAGGCCGCCGCCGTGCTGACGCCGACCCAGCGGGCAATCGTGGACAAGTACAAAGCCGCCCACCCGCGCCCCGCCTTCGGCGAACCCGGCGGCCCGCGCGGCGGCGGTTTCGGCGGCCCACCGGGAGGCCCGCCGCCCTTCGAGCGGCGGTCGTAGGAGCGTCTGCATCGGGGTATACTCCTCCCCATGCACGAGACGCTGAACGCGACACTGCTGAACGGGACGCTCTGGAAAAACATCGCCGCCGCCTACGACCTCGGGGCGTGGGACGAACCGCCCCGCGCCGTCACGGGAGGCCTGAAGCACCGGCTCTACCACGCCCGAACGGCGCGGGGCGAGTACGCCGTCAAGGTGCTTAACCCGCGCCTTTTGCGAGGGATGGGCCGGCTCGCGCGCTACAAGCGGGCGGAACAGATCGCGCAGGAGGCGGCGCGGGCGGGCCTGCCCGCCGTCTGTGCCCTGCCCGGCCCCGACGGGCCGGTGCAGAGGGTCGGCCCCGACACGGTCATGGTGTTCCCCTGGCTCTCGGGGACCATCCTGCCTCCCGGCCCCGCCTCCCCCGAGGCGGCCCGGCAGATGGGCGTCCTGCTGGGGCGGCTGCACTCCCTGGCACCGGACGTCCCCGGCCTGGAGCCTCCCCCGTCGCTGCACTTCTCCGACGCCTACTGGGCGAGGCTGGTCCGGCAGGGTCGGGAGGACGGCGTGATCTGGGCCGACCCGGTCGGGGACGCCCTGCCGGAGCTGAAGTGCTGGAGCGCGGCGGTCCGCCATGCGCGGGAGGCCCTGGGGCCGGGTTGGACGGCGACGCACCGGGATATGGACCAGAAGAACATCCTGTGGAGCGACCCGCACACGCCCCACCTGCTGGACTGGGAGGAGGCCGGGGCGATGCCTTCCGCCCTGGAGGTCATGGGGACCGCCCTCAACTGGGCCGGTCAGTCGGCAGGACCGCCTGACGCCCAGGCGTTCGCGGCCTTCCTTGACGGCTACCGCGTTGCCGCCCCCCTGGACCCGGATGCCCTGAGACACGCCGCCGTCGCCGTGCTGGACAAGTGGCTGGTCTGGCTCGACTTCAACCTGCAACGCTCCCTGCGCGCCGCCCGGACGCCGCCCGACGAGCTGGCGACCGCAAACGGGGCGGTCTCACACGCCCTCGCCACCCTGCATTCGCTGGACGCCGACACGCCGCGCCGGCTGGCCTGGTGCGATGCCGTCACGGCTTCCAGCCCAGATCCGTAGCCAGCGCCGCTTCCAGCTTCTCCGCCATCAGTGCGTCCGTTTTGACGCTCGGGTGCCAGTCCGCCCCGAAGCCGTTCTTCCCGCCGTCCTGCGTCTCGAAGACGAGCAGCCGAACATTCTTGTCCCCCGCCGCGTTCTCGTCCGCCACGACCTGCGAGAGATATGACTTAGCGATGGCCCCAGCCTCGCCCCCCATCATGGGGCTGGTAGCGCAATAAACGGCCGCGCGCGGGTAGTTCGCGCGGACGCGCGTCAGGAACGCCTCGTACCCGCCCGTCCAGCCTTTGCGGTCGGGAGTGCCGCCGTTGAAGTCGTTCGTGCTGAGGGTGATGACGACGGCATCCGGCGTCCAGCGCGCGAAGTCCCACCGGCTGCCCGGATCGAGCGGCAGGGCCAGGTCGTAGATCTCGCCCATCGTGTTCTTCGGCCACATGGTCCGCCCCGACCAGGCGAGGCAGGCGTAGTCCGCATTCAGCGCGCGGGCGGCGACGGCCCCGTAGCTGAGGAAGGCGTTCTCGGTCGCGGCCGTGAACTTCTCGTGCTGGTCTTTGGCCTCGTTGCCGTAGCCGCAGCTGATCGAGTCGCCGATCACCTCCAATCTGTGCTTGGGCCTGGGCGGAGGTGGAAGCAGCCTGCCGCCCCGCGCGACCTGGAAGCCTAAAAACTGCGTCGTCCCGAAGAACGCCTCGGTGCGCTTGACCAGCGTGACCGTGTGCGGGGCGTCGTCGGTGCTGTGGTAAACGCCGTAAAGGTGCGCTCCACCCCTCGTCACCAGCACGGCGGACGGCTTGCCGTCCACGGTGACCTCGTACTCGTCGTTGTTCGTGTCTGCCAGCCTGACGTTCAGCCCCGTTCCCGTAAGTCGCAGCGTCACCGCGCTGGCGGGCCAGGCACAGCGCGGCCCGTCAATGTCGCGCAGGTCGAAGCGGCCTTCATACCGGATGCGCGGGTCGGTGGGCGCGACGGCGTAGGCCAGCGGCGCGGCGTCCCCGGCGGCGGGAGTGGGCGCAGGCGCGGCCTGCTGGGCGCGGCCCGCCGCGCCTAGGGTGAAGAGCGCTCCCGCCAGCAGCAGGGCAGGGGAACGAAAAGCGGGCGGGGGAACCCCGCCCCTACGCATTGTGGTCGTCATGGCGATGTCTGTCTCCCGTAATAAACCCCGCGCCCGTTCGTGCCCACGAAGACCAGCCCGAACGTGTCAAAACTCGCCGCCATCGCGTTCGGCGCATCGCCGACCGGCTCGCGAGGATCGTTGATCCCCTCCCAGGAGACCCCGCCGTCCAGCGACCGGAAGAGGCCCTGCCGCCCGTCGGCCAGCGCGCCGTCCAAATACAGCGCCGCGCCCGTGTGCCCCGGCGCGGCCTTGCCGACGGCGAACAAAGATGCCTGTTTGACGGCGGGCATTGAATGGAACGTCAGGCCGCCGTCGGCTGAGTGGGACAGGCCCGCATCGCCGAAGGCCAGCCACACGTCGCCCGCCTGCCCTGGCACGGTCACAAGGGCCTGGCCGCCGTTCGGCAGGTCCGAAGCGGTGACGGTGAAAGACGCGCCGCCGTCCACGCTCTTGTAGACCTTGCCATTGTGATAGACATAGAAGACGTCCGCCAAGGCCCCGTCGGCGGCCAGCGGCGTCTGCCAGTTCCAGACGCCGCCGATCAGGCCATCCGGCAGGCCCGCCACGTTCTGCCAGGAGTGGCCGCCGTCGCGAGTCACCAGGGCTGGGCCTGCCCCGACGCGCAGGACGACCATGATGTCCGGGTCAGTGGCCGAGACGGCGACGCGCGCCGCCAGTATCTTCGCGTCCCAGGCCGGGAAGCTTTCCCAGGTCCGCCCGCCGTCACGCGAGAGCGCGCCGCCCCCCGTCTTGTTCCACGGCACCACGCCCGCCCGCGCGACGCGGCCCGGCTGGGAGGCGCACCAGGCGATGCCTTCCGTATACCCGAACGTCGGCCCCTTGCCGCCGAAGTAGCCGCCGAACCCGTGCGTGGGGAACGTGTCCAGGGCATCATGGACGAACCCGTCCACGTCCGCCGTCCCCGATAGCAGGGGCGGGCCGCCGGGCGGGCAGGCCAGGGTGAACACGACAAGCTCCTCGTGCCCGCGCTCGTGGTTCGTCAGGACAATGGGGTCGGCATTAACGTCCTCGGTGCGGTAGGTGGCGTACCAGTCGGTGAGCCAAACGCGGCCCTTCGCGGCGGGACTGAAAGCCACCCCGGCGACATACTGGATACGCTTCATGCCGTCCGCGTACCACGGCACGGAGCTTCGCGTCACCGTCTTCTTCTCGGCCCAGGTCGCCCCGCCGTCGCGCGAGCGGAACAGGCGTAGGTGATCGGTCTGCGTCGTCGCCAGCAGATCATGCGGGTCCTGCGGGTCTACGGAAACGCCGCCAAAGGCCACGGCGACGCCGGGCGGGGTCACGTCCGCCCACGCCGCGCCGTCGTACTTACCAACCCCGTGCGCGTGGGTCGCATACAGCGCCCCGTCCGGCGAGGCCGCCAGCCTCTCCACTTCGGCGGGGCCGCCCACCGTCTTGTGCCAGGTCAGGCCGTCATCGCCGGACTCGTACACGCCCTCTCCGAACGCAGCGGCATAGGCCGCACCGGGTTTTCTCGCCCCGAATGCGACTGCCGAAATGCCCACGCCCTCCTTCCCCGCGCCGGGGGTGGGGACGCGCGCCCAGGAGGCCCCGGCGTCCGCGCTCCGCCACAGGCCGTCGTGGCGCGAGCCGAAGAGGAGGACGGACGGGTGGAACGGCGAGACGACCAGGCGCGGCCCGCCAAAGCGGTGGTCCTCGTTGCCGCCCATTTTAAGGTTTATCGGGAGCTTCTTCCATGTCCGCCCCCTGTCGCCCGACTTGAAGATCGTCCCCGGCGTCGCCCACTCGTACTCGCCCGCCGCGATATAGACGACGTCGGGGTCGCTCGGGTCGAGTGCCAGCCCCTCGCCGCCGTAGTAGTTGCTCTGATCGCGCCGCACCCAGTCCATGAGTGGGACCCAGTGCGAGGTCGGGGCGTCCCAGCGGTAGAACCCGCCGACATCGGTGCGGATGTAGACCAAATCTTTCTGCTTCGGATGGCAGTAGATGTCCGTCACATACCCCCCGCCGCCGATGGCGACGTTCTTCCAGACATAAGGAACGGCAGCAGGAGGAGCGGCGTGGGCACAAGGAGCGAGGAAGAGCAACGGAAGAAGATAAAGGAGCGGGCGCGTATTCATCAGCGTTAGTATACCTCTGCGGCAAAAGAACCGGACACTGACCTCCTCCGTAGGGGCGAACCTTGTGTTCGCCCATGCCATACAGGAACCGAATGCCAGGGCAACCACAGGGGGTTGCCCCTACCGGTCAGTCACGCGGTCACCGTAGGGGCAGGCCCCCGTGCCTGCCCTTCCTTGCTCCGTGCCTGCCGTTCATCTGCGACGATGCTGACCGGACGCCGGGCATTGACAAACGGGGCCGGCTGTGCTAGAGTTCCGTACCAATCGCGGTGCCCCGGCTCCTCGCAGCCCCGGCATACGCCCGACGGAAAAACCCATGCCCACCCCTAACCTCACGCCCGCCGCCGACACGGCCGCCCTGATGCCCCGCCACGGGACCGTCAGCATCAAGCCTGCCGATAATTGGGAAGACGCCCTGGCCGCCGGGAACGGCACGATGGGCGCGCTGCTCTACGGGGACCCGCGCCGTGACACGCTCATCGCCGACCACTGCCGACTTTGGCTGCCCGCTGGGTCGCGCGAGGTCCTGCCCGACATGGGACCGGTCCTGCCCGAGATGCGGCGTATCATCGGCGAACAGGGGTACGACGCCGGGCAGAAGTTCTTCCTGAAGACCGCCCGCGAACAGGGCTGGGGCGGCAGCCTGGTCTGGACGGATGCCTTCCACCCCGGCTTCTTCCTCCGAATAGACCAGCCCGAGCCGGGCGCGATCACGGAGTATGCCCGCGTCGAGGACTTCGCGACCGGCGAGGTCTGGGCGCGCTGGCACACCGAGGCGGGCAATTTTACGCGCCGCCTGTTCGTCTCCAAGACCGATAACGTCATCGTCGTCACGACGACCGGCCCGAAAGGCAAGGTGTCCCTGAGCGCGGTGATGCAGGAAGTGGACAATGCCCTGATCAAGTCAATGGCCGTCCACGAGGTCGGCTTGATCACCTGCCACAGCGTCTATGTCCACGGCAAGGGCGGCTACGATGGGGCCATTCGGGTTGTCGCCGAGGGCGGCGTACAGATCAGCGACGGCCACTCCGTCTCCGTCACGGGTGCCGACTCGGTGACGCTCCTCCTGCATATCATGCCCTGGAAAACGCCCCTGTCGGGCAGCCAGGCGTGGCCCAACTCGCCCGACAACCCGGACTTCACCCGCGCCGCGCCTCCCACGCGGAATACAGTTCAGGCCGCCGGCACAGCCTACGACCCTCAGTGGATGGAGGCCCTGACGCGCGACCTGAACGCGCTGCCGTCCGGCTACGATGCCCTACTGAAGCCCCATGCCGCCGCTTGGGGCGTGCTGTTCGGTCGCGTCTCGGTTGACCTGGGCGGGACGCCCGCCGAGCGCAGCATGTCTTCCGAGGGCCTGCTGGACCTGGCCCAGAAGGAGCAGCGGCTGCCGCCCGCCCTCCTGGAGCGGATGTACGACGCGGGCCGCTACGTCTTCCTCTGCTCGGCGGGGCCGGAGACGCCGCCCAACCTGTTCGGCATCTGGACCGGGACATGGCACCCGGCCTGGTCGGGCGACTACACGACCGACACTAACTTGCAACTGGACACGGAGCTTGCCTACAGCGCCAACCTGGCCGAGTGCATGGACGGCTATTTCAACCTCTGGGACAGCTACGTCCCCGACTTCCAGAGGAACGCACGCGACCTCTACGGCTGCCGGGGCATCCTGACCGGCAGCCGCGCCTCGAACAACGGCCTGGCCCTGCACTGGGACGATAGCTGGCCCGGCAACCTGTGGACGCCCGGTGCCCCCTGGATCGCGCACTGGTACTACGACCACTATTTGTATACGGGTGACAAAGCCTTCCTGCGTGACCGCGCCCTGCCCTGGATGGAGCAGTGCGCGCTCTTCTATGAAGACTTCCTGATGGGGACCGAGGATGACAGCGGCCACTACACCTTCCGCCCCTCCTTCTCCGCCGAGAACGGCTGGGGGGACAATGCCGCCCAGGACATCGAGATCGCGCACGAGCTTCTGACAAACCTCATCGCCGGGTGCGAGACGTTGCACGTCAACCCAGAGGGCGTCGCGCGCTGGAAGGCGCTGCTGGCGAAGCTGCCGCCGCTGCTGATCAACGAGGAGGGGCAGCTCAAGGAGTGGGCGAACCCGACCCAGGGCGAGAAGAACGATCACCGCCACCTGATGCACCTCTACGGCGCGTTCGAGAGCGGGCAGTTCGGCGAGGAGGCCGACCCAACATTGTTCGAGGCCGCCCGAGTCGCCCTGCACAACCGCGTGGAGGCAAGCACCGAAGACGCCACCCACGGCTTCATGCACACGGGCCTTGCGGCGGTCGGCCTGGGCCTGGGCGACCTCGCCTTCGCCCGCGTCGAGCTGCTGGCGAAGCACCGCTCGGTCTACCCGAGCCTAGTGGCCGCCCACTTCGGCGGCCCGCGCACGCTCTGCGACGACGGCAACGGCACGACGCCGGAGATCGTCAACCGCATGATCGTCCAGTCGAAAATGGGCCGCCTGGAACTCCTGCCCGCCCTCCCCGCTGCACTGCCGAAGGGCACTCTGAGCGGCACGCGGGCGCGCGGCGCTCTCCTCGTCAACCATGTGACCTGGGACATGAAGGCCGGCACCCTCTCCGCCGTCCTGACCTCGGACGCGGCCCAGACGCTGGCCCTCGTGCTGCCGCCCGACGCGACGATAGACAGCCTGACCGTGGACGGCACGGTTCGCCCCGCGACAATGCAGGGCGTCCGCAAGCAGGGCTGCACCCTGCATCTACCCGAAGGCGAGGCCGTGACGGTCCACGCCCGGTTCCACTTCACGGGGGCCGATGATGCGGCCTAGAACATTTGGCCTCGCCTGTGCCCTCGCCGCCTTGACCATCATCTGCGGCTGCCGAAACCCCGCCCGCTGTGCCCCCACCTTCGTCCGCAGCCAGGGGACGCGGATGATGCTCGGCAAGACTCCGTTCCAGCCCCGAGGCGTCAACCTGGGCAACTGGCTGGTGCCGGAGCCTTACATGATGGGCGGCGGCCACTCCAACGAGCAGATCCGACTGGCGCTCCGATCCGCCGCCGGGAGCGAGGCGAACTATCAGGCATGGCGAGCCGCCTGGCGCGACAACTATATCACCAGGCCCGACATCCGCCGCATCAAGTCGCTCGGCTTCAACACCGTCCGCGTCCCCCTCGACTGGCGCGACTTCGGAAGCGGCGATTCGTCCGTCGGCTTCCGCTCGCTCGACCCTCTTCTGGCCTGGTGCCGGGCGGAGGGCGTCTACGTCCTGCCGGACATGCACGTCTACCCGGACACTTTGGGCAAAGGCACCGTATTCGTCCGCTCCGAAACCGAGGCCGACCTCGCCCTCGACACGGTCAAGGCCGCCTGGGCGACGGTCGCGCTGCATTACCGCGACAACCCCAACATCCTCGGCTATGACCTGCTCAACGAGCCGCCCGGCTACCACGACGACCGCCTCCGCCCGACCTACCTCCAGATCCGGAACGCCATCCGCGCCGTGGACACACACCACATCATCGTGGTCGAGCCGAACATCTTCTCCGACCTTGGCACGCCGGGCCACTGGTCCCTGGGCGCACCCATTGACGCCGACATGGCGGTCGCCCCCCACTTCTACGGCGGGGCGGTGCCGGGCAGCATTGACGCCGACCTCCCGACCGACGCCAACCACCACAACGGACGCAAGTACCTGAACTGGCAATACGCGGCTGAGAACCACGTCCCTCTGCTCGTCGGCGAGTTCGGCGAGAACAGCGACGACTGGCTCCGGCGCATGGTTCGTCTCTGGAAAACCGGCAAGGATGGCGTGGCGGCGGGGGTCTTTTACTGGACCTACAAGAAGCCCGGAAACGAGGCCGGCGACCTCGTCACTGTCCCCTGGATTCCGGGCTGGGACACTATCCGACACTACCTCCAGGACGGCGGCCCGCCCCCGCCGGACGCCTACAAGGCGATGATGGACATGGCCGCCGCCACGAACGCGAGGTACGAAGTCTTCCACCCCAACATCGCCGAGGCTTTGCGGGGAGAGGCACCGCCCCAGTCTGCACCGAAATGACGCCCGGCGGCGGACTCTCAGCCCTCTATCTCTCCGAGAGCCGAACTCATCCGTCCTTGAATCGCCGCTTGGATCTCGGCCACTTCTTCGTCCGACAACTCTGCGAACCGATCCCTTTTTCCCTTCGCTAGATGCCCCCGGTTTTGTAGGCACAATTGTACCAGCAGAGAGGCGCGACGGTCAGGCATGTCCACGACATCACGCACCGCCTCGAAGCAGGCGTCATAGAGACTCAGAAAATCCAGCTCTTTCTTGAAATCCTGCTGGATGGTGTCGGCGACCCTCTCATAAAGATACTCTGCCTGTGCCGTCGCGTCGAAGTGGCGATATAATTGGTCTGTGGTGTTGAGGACTTCGATCATACGATCCTCCGTCCACTTCCAGTCAATGTACGGTAGGAGCGGGCGGGAGAAAGCTTCTAATGCCTGGTCGTATAGATGCCTCTGGCGGAGTATGGCAGCGCTCACCGGCAGGATCACGCCGGGGGGGCTGAAACCCCGCCGCGCCAGCATCGCGTGAATGAGGAAGCGGTGGATGCGCCCGTTGCCGTCCTCGAACGGATGCACGAAGACGAACGCGAAGGCGCTGACCGCCGCCGCCAGTACGGCATCTAAGTCGCTGGAAGAAACGCGCTCCGTCATTGCCATCCAGCCCTGCATGAGAGAGGGGACATCCTGCGGGCGTGGACAGATGAAGTGGACCTGCTCTTGAAAATCGTGCGTCGTCTGGCCGACGAAGTTCTGCACGTCACGCCAGTCGTTCGCGGCATAACGCGGGTCCACGATGCTCGCCTGCAAGCGGACGAGTTCTTCCTTTGAATGGTGAAAGTCTCCCACCCCGTGCAGGGTCTGCCAGAACCGTTCTTCGCGGAGGCGGCTTGGCTTCTCCCCTTCAATCGCGAAGGAGGAGCGCGTCTCCTTCGTATACAGGAAATTGACGGCCCGTGCCAGCGTTTCCGGCGCGTACTGCTTCGCCAGGCGCGCGGCCTCCAGGTCAAGGCGGGCTTTGCACAGTGCCTCCAGCCGGGGCGTCCGGCGCAAAACCGGGCAGAAACCGCCGCCGCCCAGCAGGTTGTCACGGACACGGTGCCGCGCTGAGACTTGCGGGCGTGCGCCGTAATGACGCCGCTCATCCAGTGCATCGACATAGATGCCGGCGCGCGCCGCTTCCAGGTCCAGGGTCTGCCCGCCCAGCGTCTCATACAGGAACCAGGCCCGCCGGCTGAAACCGCTCGTCGGCTTGGAGCGCACCCACTCTTCCAGCGCGTGCCGCCCGATGCCTGCCATTGCCTCATGGACGATGCCTAGATCAAGCGGCTCGTTCTTCAGGGCGAAAGTCAGGTGCCCGATTAAAGTGTCTGCCGGCAGATATTGGGGGGGATAAAACTCTTCCGCCGCCCCCGGAAGTTCTTTCGTGCGGCGCGCGCCAGCCCCGACAAAGCTACGCACGGCGGGCAGCGGGCGTCGCATCTCAAGCCTCTGGTGCAAAGCGTACTGGCCCGCCGGTGTGTAGGAATTGTTCTGGGGGCGGCTCATTGTCGCAAAACCATGTCGTTTATCTTAAAACAGTAACTAGAGCCATAGTTTATCCTAAACCATTGTCGCTGTCAATGCCGTTGGGGGCACTTCCAGGGCGATTGCATATCGACGTTACTTCCGTGCCATGACCCGACCATGCCATGAATGGCACGACTACTCCTGGTACGGCTACGCGGCGAGGACGCTACAAACCCCGCTTCTGCACTGGTCAGCACTGGCTACCCGGAGGGCGCGGGGCTAGGAGTTTTTCCTCAGTGCCGCGAAGCGGTACTTCCTGGCGTCCTCGCCGCGTAGCCGTGCGTTTCAACGCACGGTCGGGTTTATATGCGATTGCCACGGGGCACTTCATTTGCGGTCGGCCACGTCGCGCGCTTGCAGGAGGAGTTCGGCCATCTCCAGCGACGCCGCCGTGCTGTAGTACTCGTCCCCGCCACACGTTAGGGCCGCGAGGAGCGCCTGATGGACGGGGACGGTCGGCACGGTGTCGGTGATGTCCGCCTCGGGCCGGCCCTCGGTGGTGAGGAGGCAGCGCCCGTCCCGCACCTCGACCATCCCCTTGCTGCCCGCCAGGCGGAGGCGGTCGTCGCCGTGCGTTTTGGCCGAGGCGGGGCGCAGGAAGTCGGCGTGGACCAGGCCGCTGCCGCCGTTTTCGAGGGCGAACGCGCAGGCGACGTGGTCCTCCATCGTCGGGTAGGCGGGCCGGGAGAGGTTGCCCTGCCGCCCCCACAGGGGCCGGAGGCTTTGGCCGGTCGTGAAGCGGAGGACGTCAATGCCGTGGCTGGCGATCCAGAGCAGGGTGCCGCCGTAGAGGCTGCGGTCGTCGTACCAGGGGGGCCGCGTGCCGAACCTGTAGCTCTTCTGGGCGGTCGCCAGCACGACCTCGCCGATCAGGCCGTCGGCGACGGCGGCGCGGGCGGCCCGGAACTCCGGCAGGGCGCGGAAGGGGAACTCGGTCAGCAGGAGGCGTCGCGTACCGTCGGTCAGTGCCCGCAGACGCGCCAGCATCTCCCAGGAGGCGGCGACCGGCTTGTCGCTGACCACGGCGACCTCGCGCTCCAAAGCGGCGGCGGCCCATTCGCCGTTCAGGGCGTAGACGGCCCCGACGCTGACAACGTCGGGCCGGGCGGCCTCCAGCATGACCCGCGCGTCGTCGAACCAGAGGGTGTCGCCTAGTGTCGCGGCGAACGCCTCTGCTTTCTCGTCATCTACCCCGTCACCCGCCACGGGAACGGGCCGCTCCACGGACAAACCGGAATCGCTCAGAGCGGCGCGCAGATAATGGTGTCCGTGTCCGCCGATGAAGGCAAGGCGCATGGGGTCAGCTTTCTTCTTCCGCCGGCCCGGCGAAGAACGAGTAGCCGCGCAGGTCACGCGCCCCGCCCGGCGCGGTCCAGCCGGTCAGGCCCGTCTCGTGCGGCAGGCAATGGCGCTCGGCGCAGGCTTGGAAGAGGTCTTCGATGCCCGAAATCGCCGTCAGGCGTCCGCCCTCCCCCGAGGGCAGCACGTTGAAGAACTGCGGTGGGATGGCATGCACTGGCGCGGCCTCGGACGCCCCGTTGACGGCGATCAGGTGTGCGCGCGCCACGACCAGCGTCGCGACCGGCTGTTCGTCGGGGACGCCGCGCACGAGCGAGGCGAACCGGCGCAGCATGTGCGTCCGGGACGCCTCCCGCAGCGAGAACGTCTGCGCCCCGCGCGGCGTCCGTATCTCGGCCTGTGCGCCCGCCTCATAGTGGAGGCTGCCGGACGTACCCTCCATGACGATGCGGGGCGGGCGTGTCTCGCGGCAGGCGTGAGTCAGCAGGGCAAGAAGCGGTACGCCCGACGCGGTGACGAGCCGCAGGCCGCAGGTGTCATAGGTTTCGATGGGGTTTGCGCGGTACAACTCGGCTTCGACACCCGCAGGGACGGCGGAGTCTCCGAGGGAGTCGCCCAGCAGGAACAGGGCGAGGTTGAGGTAGTGGGCCAGCGCGTTGCTCGCTGGGCTGTCCATCACCCACGCGCCGCCTTGCCGCCGGCGTCCGGCCCAGGCGGAGCGGGCGTAGTAGCGGCTGTCGCGCGGCCAGCAGGCCGTCAGGGTGACGGACCGGACCGCGCCGATTTCCCCGGCCAGCAGCGCCCGCTTGAGCGCGAGTGTCGCCGGCTCATGGATGTCCTGGAAGCCTATCGCCACGGGCAGCCCCGCCCGGTTTTGGGCCTCCTGCATGGCGTCCAGGTCTTGAACACAACCGGCGGCTGGCTTTTCGCACATCACGGCGAGGCCCGCCGCCAGGGCCTGCTCGGTGTAGGGGCGGTGGAGCGGGATGGGAAGCGGCAGCCAGACCGCCTCGGCGGGACGGGCCAGCAGGTCTTCCCAGCGCGCCAGTACGGGGACGCCCGCCGCTTCCAGTTCGGCGGACAGCGCGGGGTGCGCGTCCGGGTCCGGCTCACAGATGGCGGCCAGCCGGACGAGCGGCCCCGCGCCGCCCGCGCCCCGGCTCTGTTCCAGCAGCAGGCGGCAGATGACCCCGGCGTAGCCGCCCATCCCCGCCGTGCCGATGAGCAAAGGCCCCGCCGGAGTCCCGGCGGGGCCTGATGCCGACGTCGTCATCGTCAGACCTTCGTCGCGGGCGCGGTGGTCGGGGCAGCGGCCGGGGCTGCGCCGGGGGCTGCGGGCGCGGGGAACGTGAACGGGGTGCCCTGCATGGCCTTCCACTGCGTCTTCTGCGTGTCGGTCAGCAGGGCGAGGATCTTGTCGCCCTCGGCCTTCTGCATGTCGGTCATCTTGGTCGCCAGGGCCTGGCGGTCCGCGTCGGTCATGTTCTGGTAGTCAATGCCCTGCATGGCCGCCCGCCGGTCCGCATTGGCCTGGGTCTGGAGGTCGGCCACCTGCTTCTGCTGGTCGTCGGTCAGCTTGAGCTGGTCGGCCACGCTCTTGCGCGTGATGGCGACCGGCCCCTGCTGCTGCAATTCGAGCTGGCGGAAGCGCATCCCGATGATCTCGAAGACAGCCTTGTCCTGAAGCTCCTGCGTCTTCGCCATCCGCTGCTGGCGCTCCTCGGGCGTCATCTGGCCGGGGCCATTGGGATAAAGCGCCGTCATGGCGTCGCGCACTTCCTGCTGCTTGACGTCAATCATGCTGATCTGCTCTGGCGTCAGCTTCAGCTCCTTCTGCACTTCCGGGAGGCGCAGCATTTGCAGGCCCCCGCCGTTGTTCTGGCCCCACCTGCCGCCGCGCCCGCCGCCGCCGAACTGCGCCATCGCCGTGCCGGACGTGAGCGCGAAGAGCGCCACCGCCGCCAGTACCATGCTCCGCTGCCGTTTCATTTCGTTGCCTTTCCGCCCCTGTGGGGCAAAGAGCCGTTCTGTTTCGGACTACTGCACTTCTTTGTTTTGCAACCGTTGCCGTTTTTCCTTCTTTTGGCCCCGCAAAAATACGGAGTCATGGCTTCAGTCCATTCGCGACAAGCGGCAGCGCACGGAGCCGGACTCCGGCCGCCTCGAAGATCGCGCTGCCGAGCGCCGGGGCGATGGCGATGATGGGCGTCTCGCCCGCGCCCACCGAGGGCAGGTCCGTCCGGTCCAGCAGCACAACGTCGATGGGCGGCACGTCGCCGAAGCGCGGGACACGGTAGGCGGACAAACACGGGTTCAGGATGCGCCCCCCGTCGAATTGGACGGCCTCGAACAGCGCGCCCCCCAGACCCATGACGACCGCTCCCTCCACCTGGCTTTCCAGGTGCCGGGGGTTGATGACGGCCCCGCATTCGTAGGCCGCCACGATGCGGACCACGCGCACCGCGCCGGTTTCGGGCGTGACGGCGACCTCGACGCAGTTAGCGATGAAACTGCCCTTCTCGGTCCCACAGGCGATCCCGAAGCCGTGATTAGGAGGCGCTTTGCGCCCCTGCCACCCGAATCGCTCCGCCGCCGCCGTCAGCACCGCGCGCATCCGGTCATCGCCCAGGTTATGCAGGCGGAAGGCCAGCGGGTCCCAGCCGTGGGCATGGGCCAGGTCGTCTATGTGGCACTCGCGGGCGAAGTGATTGCCGGTCGCCGCCAAGGCCCGGTAGGAACCCTGTCGGAGCGGCGACGAGGCTTCGTGGAACTCTGCCACCTGCTCCGGGACTCGGTACGGCGACTGAATGCCCGCCGACCCCGAGTTGTAGTTGTGGCACTCCCACCGCGTCAGCGTCCCGTCCGCGTCCGTGGCGGCGTTGACCTCGATGACCCCGGCTGGCCGGAGGTAGGCCGCCGTGAACTCCTCCTCGCGGGTCCAGACCATCTTCACGGGCCTGCCGGCGGCGCGGGCGAGCCTGGCGGCCTCGACCGCCGCCTCCCCGGTGTGCTTGCCGCCGTAGCCCGAGCCGGTATCCGGCACGATGACGCGGACCTGGTCTTCGGGCACGTCCAGGGCGACCGCCAGCTCTTCCCGCACCCCGAAAGGCCGCTGCGTCCCCGTCCAGACGGTCAGCCGCCCGTCCTCCCACACTGCCAGCGCAGCGCGCGGCTCCAGCGGCACATGCGCGAGGTAGGCGAGAGTATAGGTCGCCTGAAGCCGGTGCCCCCCGCCGTCTCCCTGAATGGCCGGGATGGGGGCAGAGTCCGGGCGCAGCAAGGCGACCAGGTCGGACCCCGCCGCGACGGGCGGCAGGTCCCATTCGGCTTTGACCGCCCTCAGCGCGCGCTCCGCCGCTGCCGCCGTCGGGGCGGCGACGCCGGCGAACCCGCCGTCATGGACGGCGACAACGCCGGGCAGTGCCTCCGCGCCGTGTAGGGCCACCGTCTTGAGAACGGCCCCGAAGACGGGGGGACGCAGGACGCGGCCCCAGAGCATCCCGTCCGCCGCGCAGTCGGAGGTGTAGTGGTGGCGGCCCGTCACGAACGCCCGCCCGTCCACCTTCGGGGCCGACGTTCCCGCGACCTTCCACTCACCGGCGGGCGTCACGGCGACATCCGGGCCGACGGTCCGTGCGAGCCTCCGCCCCTGAACGATCTGCCCGAAGCCCAGCGCCCGCCCCGTTGGCGCATGACAGACCCCGCCTTCTTCGACAGTAAGCGCGGCGGGGTCTACCCGCCACTGTTCTGCCGCCAGCCCGGTCAGCAACTCGCGGGCCGTGGCGGCGGCCCGGCGCACCTGCGGGGCCATGAACGGCGTGGTCCGGCTGCCGAACGTCCCCATGTCAAACGGCGACAGGTCGGTGTCACCCAGCACGATCCGGATGGCGTCCATGGAAACCAGCAGCTCATCGGCGACGGCCTGTGCCAGCGACGTCCGGATGTTCTGGCCGACCTCCGCCTTGCCCGTCCCGACCGTGACGCGGCCCTCTGCCCCCAGATGAAGCCAGACTTCTACATCCCGAGTACCGGGATATGGCGCGGAGGCGGCAACCAGGGCCACGATCCCCGCCCCATAAAGGCCGAAAAGGTCGGCCCGGATAGGCAGGGGGTGGGGGAACGGCTCGGCCTCCAGCTCGTACCGCTCCGGGGCGTCCACCCCCTCGGCCAGTGTTTCCGTGTTCATCGCGCTCCCCTTTCCATGCTTCGCGCCGCCAGCCGGACCGCCGCCAGGATGCGCCGGTAGACCCCGCACCGGCAGACGTGCTTCTGGAGCGCCCCGATGATCTCCGCCTCAGTCGGGTCGCCGTTCTCCGCCAGCAGGGCCACGGTCGCCAGTATCATCCCAGGCGTGCAGTACCCGCATTGGAGCGCGTCGGCCTCCAAGAATGCTTCCTGGACCGGGTGAAGCCGCCCCTCCCGTTCGAGTCCCTCGATGGTGAGGACCGCCCCCGACCCGACCGCACCGATCGGCGTGATGCACGTCGGCACCGGTTTCCCGCCCAGCAGCACGACGCAGGCCCCGCACTGCGCCTCGCCGCAGCCGTACTTCGCCCCCGTCAGGCCCATCTCGTCCCGCAGAACGCCAAGCAGGCTCCGCTCCGGGCTTCCGGTGACGGTGCAACCGGCTCCGTTGACGTGTATCTGTTGTTCTTCCGGCATAGTGCCCAATTCGCCGTCCACCGTGGGGAATCCTGTCTGGGAAAGCAGTCACCGGCACTTCAGTGCCAGTGACTTTCCAGCAGCAGGAATAAATGGCAGCACCGGCGAACTTCCTCCCATGAAGCCATTCCTCCGCAGCATCTTTCACGCCGCCCTCATCCTGTGCGCGCTCACGTTCGCGGGGAGCGCCCGTGCGGCCGACCTCGCCAAGACCGCCGACGTCAAGACCGCCAACGGCGTCCTGGAAGGGACTGTGGACTCCGCCACCGGGGTCACGGCCTTCAAAGGCATCCCCTACGCCCAGCCGCCCGTCGGGGACCTGCGGTGGAAAGCGCCCCTGCCCGCCAAGGACTGGTCGGGCGTGCGTCCGGCGGCCGCCTTCGGGCCGCGCGCCATGCAGCTCCCCCTCTTCAGCGACATGGTCTTCCGCTCCAACGGCATGAGCGAGGACTGCCTGTACCTCAACGTCTGGGAACCTGCCACCGCCGACAAGCAGCGCCGGCCGGTGCTGGTCTACTTCTTCGGCGGCGGCTTCGTGGGCGGCGACGGCTCCGAGCCGCGCTATGACGGGGCGGCCATGGCGCGGCGCGGCATCGTGGCCGTCACCGTCACCTTCCGCCTGGGCGTGTTCGGCTTCCTCGCCCACCCCGAGCTGACGCGCGAGTCCCCACATCACGCCTCCGGCGACTACGGCCTGATGGACCAGAGTGCCGCCCTGCGCTGGGTGCAGAAGAACATCGCGGCCTTCGGCGGCGACCCCAGGCGCGTCACCATCGCCGGCGAGTCGGCGGGGTCGTACTCGGTCAGCGCCCAGATGGCCTCCCCCTGGTCCAAGGGCCTCATCACCGGGGCCATCGGGGAAAGTGGCTCGCTGATGGGCACGCACCCCACGCCCTTTTTGGCAGATGCCGAGCGCCGAGGCACGACGTTCGCGGCCGGCCTGGGGGCGACCTCGCTTGCCGCCCTGCGCGCCCTGCCCGCCGATCAAATCCTCGCCGCAACCGCCCCGCGCACCGCCCCGCGCTTCGGGGCCATCGTGGACGGCGACTTCCTGCCCCGTCCGCCCGCCGAGATCTACGCCGCCGGGGACCAGGCGCACGTGCCCCTGCTGGTCGGGTGGAACTCGCAGGAGTCGGACGCCGGGGGCGTTCTGGGGAAGGACCCCCCGACCCCGGAGAACTTCGCCAAGGCTTTGCGGACCGTCTTCGGGGACCACGCGGACGATGCCGCGAAAGTATTCCCCGCCTCCACGGACGAGGAAGCCCGCCAATCCGCGACGGCCCTCGCCAGCGACCGGTTCATCGCCTTCAGCACCTGGAAGTGGTACGACCTCCAGAGCCGCACCGGGGGCAAACCCGTCTTCCGCTACCTCTTCTCCCGCCCCCGTCCGGGCGGATCGGGCGCGGTGCATTCCGGCGAGATCGAGTACGCCCTGGGCAACCTCGCCACCAACACGACCTATGCCTGGACGCCGGACGACTACAAGGTATCCGAAACCATGCAGAGCTACTTCGCGAACTTCATCAAGACCGGCGACCCGAACGGCGCGGCCCTGCCCTCCTGGCCCGCCGCCAACCGTGGCGGCTCGGAGCCGGTCATGCACCTGGACGTGAACACCCATGTGGGCTTCGACGCGCACCGGGACCGCTACCGGTTCCTGGATCAGTTCTACTTCTACGCCCCGCCGGTTGACGGTTCGCGCTGAAGACTGAACGGCGGCGTCGCCAGGATGTTCTGCCGGGTCCGAGACGTGGGCAAAAAAAGGGGGCCGCAGGCATGATGCCTGCGGCTCCCTTCTGCGTCTCTGGGTGAGGGTCCATCGGTTTAGAGGCCCAGATGCGCTAGCGCATACACTCCATAGGCTGCGCTTGATCCCATAAGGGCCACCATCCCCACCACGTCCCACCGATGGGCGAGCCATTGCACAAATCCCCCGCCCGGCTTTGGCTTCGCCGGAACGGTCGCCTCGTCCAGATGGACTAGGGTAAGAACACTGTTCCCGTAAAGAGCGTGTCGCATGGTATGCCTCCTCAGGTCTCTTCCCGCCTTCCGTTTCTTCCTCTTGATTATGACACTTCCACGGCGTTCTTGTGGCTATTTTGGTAGACATGCAGGAGCGATCCCGGAGTTGTCTCACCTGATGAGAATTTGGGGTAGTTCCGCCTCTGCTGCTCCGTTTAAAGGCTCAGGCGTCCTAACAAGAGGCAACATGTTCCTGTTCTCAGAGGGCGTTTAGGAGAACATTCGTTCACACGCCAGACGCGACCTGCTGCTGACTCTGGTGGAGGAAGTAGTGTGCTACAAAGACGGGGCGGAGATGAGACAGATGATAGGATGAAGGTCGTGTTCCTCCCCGGCGTGTTCGGGAATGCTGGGAAAGAGGACGGGGCATCAAGGCGTAGAGGTAGTCGGCGTCGTCGGTGGGGCGGATGACGCCGGGGCGCAGCGGCTCGGTCAGCTCGATGTGCAGGCCCTCGGTGTCTAGGACGTTCAGGACGCCGGTTCGAACTTGTTGACTAAATGTTGACTAAATCTGGTCCGTGCCAAAAGCCAGCACCAGCGCGACGGCCTTGGCCTCTTCCCTCATCTCTTTTTGCAGCGCGTCCCAGATCATGTCCTGCTTCGTGCGCTCACCCAGACCATCAAAACGGTCGGAGACGAGGCGGACATAGATCGAGCCGTCGTCGCCCTCGTCGGTGCGGACCGCCGCGTTTGGGCCGAACGCCTTTTGCAACGTCTCGCGTACTCTGGCGCTTGCCTGTGGGTAGTTGTGAGAGAAGGTAGCCATTGATTCATCCTCCGCCGATCTTCGGTGAAAGCCAGTCCACCACCGTTTGCACGTCGTCCAAAAATTCTGTCGCCTCCGCACGAGGCACGGCGTCTGACTCGTATCGCCATGAAGAGCGCCATTGGGCGACACGGCCCCATAATCTTCGGTCGTAGGCAAGGTCCTGCGGCAAATCGGTGAGCTGGAGCAGGTACAAGATTTTGTGGCCTGCCGCTGACCGCGCGATGTTTTCCACCGGCTCCAACCCCCGCCGCTTCCGCTGTTCGTTGAGCTTATCCACTGCGGACGCCAAAGTCTGCGTGTTCATGTGCTGGATCAGATATGCCTTCACCAGACACTCCGCCGCATAACCAGCGAGATACATCGCGCCGCGCAGATGGCGACGGCCGGCGTCGGAACGCTGCGGGTCAAGCGTCGGAGGTTCCAGCAGTTCTCTTGCATCCCCTAACCGCCGGGCTGCGCTGCGCTTGTAGTCCTGAATGGTATCGCGGAACGGCATTTCAGTCCTACTCCGGCCTATGGCACGGGAACCAAGCGGTGGGCAGTGTCAGGGCGCAGGAGGCCAAACCCTGACACCGCTTCCATCTAGATTATACCACCTGCATCGTGTGCAGGGTTGAGAACCATGTGAGTAGCTATGAAACGCGGCGTCTTCCCTCTGAGCAACGCGCCGCGGCCTAATCTCGAACCAATATGGCAGTTCTCGCTGACAGGTTCGGGCTAGGCAAGGACGCGGCAGAGGGCCAGGAAGTGCGAATGCGCGGCGGCCCGCCCGGTGAGCCGGGCCGCCTGCCATTTGGCGGTCAGTTGGGCGGGGATCAAACGCGGGTCCTATGCCCCGGGGGTCTTGTGCTTCTTCAGCCACACGCGCTGCACGGCCTCCCGGATCAGGGCGCTGCGGCTCTGCCCCCGCTCGTCCGCGATGGCGTCCAGCGCCTGCCGCTCGGCTAGGTCTAGCATCACGGGTGTCTGCGTGAGCCTGGCCTTCTTGCGCCGCGCGCCGGGCCGCAGCCCCGTCCGTGCCCGCGTCTCCCCGATCTCCGTTTCCGTCATGTCGGCTCCTCCTAGTCTTTCACAGCAGCCCACTCAGCAGGCCGGTCATCTCGCCCTGGGCGTCGGCCCGGTTGTCATCGTAAATGGTCAGCGTCCGCAGGTCCGCGTGATGCGAGAGCTTCTGCACCTTCCGCACGTCCCCGCCGGAGGCATCCAGGGCCGCCGTGATGCTGCTGTGGCGGATCTTGTGGGGCGAAAGCTTCAGCCCCATCTTCTCGCCGTAGGTCTGGATCAGGTCGTGCAGGCCGTCCGGGGCCAGCCGCCCGCCCACGCGCTCGGGGGCCGCGACTGTGTGCCGCCGGGCGAGGCTGTGGAACAGGGGGGCGGCCCCGTCCCCCGCGTGGCCCGCCGCGACGAGGTAGGCGGCGACGGCCTCCGCGCACTTCGAGGACAGCGTGACCGGGGCCTTCTGCGTCCCCCGGCCCTTCCCCGTGATCAGCCGCCGCCGCTCGGTCAGGGAGAAGTCGCCGACGTTCAGGGCGCAGACTTCCGCCCGGCGCAGGGCGTTCTCGGCCAGCAGGCGCAGCAGGGCGGCGTCGCGCAGGGTCCGCAGCGTCCCCGCCCCGTGCATTTCGGCGGGCAGGGCCAGCAGCCAGCGCAGGGCTTTGAGGTCGGGGCCGCGCGTGTCTCGGTAGGCCCTGATCTTCTCCGAGTCCACCAGGCCCCCCGTCCGTCTGCGCCATCCCCAGGCGGTGCGCGAACTTCAGCAGGGAGGGGACGGCGGCCAGACGGCGGCTGACGGTGGCCTCGGCCAGCCCCTCGGCCAGCGTCCGGCCCTTGTACGTCGCCAGGCGCAGGGCAACCTCGGGGGCGGCGAGGGAAAGGAACGCCCGCACGTCGGCGGGGCCGAGGGCCTGTTCGGGAGCGCCGAAGAAGGCGGCCAGGTCGGAGGCGTAGGCGCGTGGCCGGGGAGCGCTTGTCGGCCAACAGCAGGGCGACGGGATCAGAGCCGAGCGGGGGCAGTTTTGCTGCCATGTCACTGGGTGGCACGAGCGCACCGGTCGTCGCTTCCGACCCATTCATCGCTTATAATCCAGGGTGTCGTGGGTGATGTCCCCCGCCACTTCCCGCCAGCCTCCGGGCAGTTTCGCCCAGGTTGTCTGCTCCTCGTAAGTCCGCACGATCGTATACGCCGGCGTGGATGCCGAGCGCGAAAAATGGGTGACGTAGCGCCAGCGCAGGACGGCACGGGCCTGGTTGCCCTGGAGCGCCACCTGGGAGACCGCGCAGCGCGCGGCGGCGGTGTAATTGTTTCTGGCGAAGAGGCCCGCGACGCCCGTCTGTTCCCCCCGGAAGTTCCCCTTCCGGCCCTGGACGTCCCTCAGCGCGAGGGTGGGCGACCGCATCGCCATGTAGCCCGCCAGATCCCGCGCCCCGTAGGCCGTGGCGGCACGGTCGCAGGCCGCCTGAATCGCCTGCCGCGCCTGAGCCGGGGTGTCGGCGCTGGCGTCTGGGGCGGGGCCGAGGACGCCCGCAGCGAGGGCCAGCACAACGAACACAGGCAAGGCGCGGCGCGGGGGACTCTCAGCCGGAACACGGAACGCCATCATACGGAACGCCATCATCACGATCTCCTGCCTCGAGTATGGCGTATAATCCGCCGCCCGTCAATACTCCTGATAACGGACATTTTACGGAGTAAATTCCCGCCGGGTCATCGCGGATAGCCAGCCGCCGGCCGTCTGATGCGCCGGTAACATGCAGCGCTGTTCTCCCCGTATTCCAGCCTATCTTCCTCATACATCAATTCCCCGTTTGGAAAGGTCTGCCTTATCATGAACGCCCTCTCGCGTGTCATAGCCTTGTGCCTCACTCTTTCCCCTTCACTCATAGGTGTTGACGCAGCCACCGGCCCGCCGTCCGCGGCTGTTCCCCTCCCTGCTGCTGTTCCCCTCCCTGCTGTCCCTGTGACTGACCTCGGGACGCTCGGCGGATCGGGCAGCACGGGCTACGGCGTCAACAACAAAGGACAAGTGACAGGAACATCGCGGATGCCGGGAGACAAAACCATCCACGCGTTCTTCTACTCCGATGGCAAGATAATGGACCTGGGAACCCTCGGGGGTGACCAGAGCGAGGCCCATGCGCTCAACGACGCCGGACAAGTGACAGGCAACGCCGACACCAAGGACAAGGACAAGCGCCATGACTTCGTGCGCCATGCCTTCCTGTGGCAGAACGGCAAGATGAGCGAACTCGGCACGTCAAAGGCAGATACCAGCGACGGGCTGGCAATCAACGGAGCCGGGCAGGTCGTCGGCAGAATAAGCCGCGGCTGGCTGGGGCTTTCGCGCGCGTGTTTCTGGTTGGGCGGGAAGGTGAACACGCTGGAGGATTCCGGCGCAGGGAGCAGTGAGGCCGGCGGCATCAATAGTCAGGGTCAGATGGTCGGCACGTTCCGGGAGCCGGGGCGGCCCTTCAAGGATTTACAGGCGGACGGCATCTATTACTGCGATCACGCCGTCCTGTGGGGACGACCAAAGGCGTTGGAGTTAGGTCTTCCGGGCACGGAAATCAGTCAGGCGAACGCCATCAACGACGGCGGCGAGGTTGCGGGTACGGCCTCGTTCAGCCCCTATCCGATCCTCCATGCCTGCGTATGGCAGCGCGGCAAGATGACCGACTTGGGGCAGCTCGCGGGGCAAGACACAGTGGTCTACGCCATCAACGGCACTGGGCTGATGGTAGGGGGCACGAATTCGAACGACCTGGAAGAGAACGGAAAAGACCGTGGGGATGCGGATCAGCCTCAGTATGCGTTCTGCTGTTCCGGGAAGAGGATAATCAACCTCAACTCCCTGATTGAACCAACGTCGGGGTGGACGCTGACGGATGCCCACAGCATCTCGGATACAGGGTATGTCACGGGAGCGGGCACCCACAACGGCCAGCCTCACGCCTACCTTCTCAAACTGCCTTCAAACCTTTGAGCTGAGCAACTGTGTACGTTCATTTTCCGCCCCATACATTCGTTTGAAGGTGCGCCCTTACGGAAACCGCTTTGCCAGAGATTCTGCGCCAGAGATTTTGCGGCGGTGAGCAGCCGGTCGGGATCGTCCCCGAAATGACCGAGGCCCTGGTTGCAGGGAGCACACAGGAGGCCGCGAACTGCCCCGTCGCGTGGTCGTGGTCAACAGCACGGTAGGTTTCTTTTCAGTGGATGGTGATGTAACTTTTTTGACCTGAAGGTGTCATAAAGAGTGACGAAGAGACGCTTTCTTATGTCGCATCCATTTTATCTGAGGTGAGAGCCTTTGAAAACCAGAGCCAAAAGAATAAAACGCATCCTTCGCTTTTTTCGGGGGACTGAGTTCATAACGGAGAGCCTGCGCGATTTAGTAGAAACCTCTCTGCCAGTCCTTATGGTTGCGGCTTTGCCCCTTCTCCTGGCGCTTGTTTGGTATGCCCCTCTCTGGGCGGTGAGCTACCATCAAACCCATATCCCCCTCAAACTCACGCCGAAAGACCTTCTGGACTTTGAAGGTAACGTGCGGACGACGCTGGTTCAGCTTCTCGGCGGGATAGCTGTTTTGATCGGTTCTTACATCGCTTACCGCAATGTGAAAGCGGTAGAGAAGAATATCAAAGTTTCCCAAGAAGGGCAGATCAACGAGCGATTCACACGGGCTGTTGAGCAGCTTGGAAGCGAGATACTGCCGGTCCGTCTCGGTGGCATCTCTTCTTTAGAGAGCATCGCCCATGACTCCGAGCGGCATCATCGGGCGGTCATGGAAACCCTCTCGAATTACGTTCGCTCTCACAGACGCATCAGCGAGAGTACAGCCGAGGCCAAAGATGATCCTGCCGACAACGAGGTCCAGGCCATTTTCACCGTGATCGGTCGGCGGGCTTGGGTGCATGAAATTGATGGTCATGGCTTAGACTTCAGAGGGCTTGATTTACACGACCTCAACCTTCAAACCGCGTTTCTCGAAGGGCTGTCTTTTGATAACTCAAACCTGAACGGGGTGAACTTTGTAGGCGCAGCTCTTGAAGAAGCGTCTTTCGTAAACGCGTCTTTAGACTGGGCTCAATTGCAGGGACTTGATCTCAGCGGTGTAGATTTTAGAGCGACACGACTAGCTAAGGCAAATCTGTCTGGTTGCAAACTCAAAGGCGCTTGTAACCTCACGGCCTCTCAGGTCTCCGCAACTTACTTCGATAAAGCCACTTCAATGACTGCTTTGATGAAGGAAGAGTTGAAGCGTATCTGGAAGTTTGAGAACGAGAACTGTCCTCCGCAACTGCAAGACACCCAGCAGGCAGAGGTACTCGGTATTGCCCCCGTTGCATCCGGCCCAAAGCCGTAGGTCGTCCCTAAGCCCGCCGAGAGCCAGATGCAGACTACAGAAAACAAAGAATTGGGGTAAAGACGCAGCGGACTTCCTCATGCCCCCGCCAGTGTCTTAAAGAGAGAAAGATAAAGAGACCCAGCTAGAATGCTGAGGACTCTTCTTGGTGGGAGGAACTAAGCCGCCGGACGCGGAATTAACTCCATATGTGCCCACAACGGTGAAGCCGCCCGCCGCGCTGGTCTGGACGCCTACAGGCAGCGGACGAGGCCAAACGGGGACAAGCTGAGGAGCAGGCCACGAGGTGGTAGGAACAAACAGGATAGTATCGGGGGACACGTCGTTGACAATGAAGCTTAAAGAATTGTTCTTCTGTTATTATCCTCCAACGGAGGCCGATTTTTCCCAATGGTGGAATACGGCCCTTTTCGCGTTCGATGCGAATACTCTCCTTGATCTTTACGGGCTTCAGGATGAAACGCGAGGGGAACTGTTCGCCTTCCTAGAGTCTGCTTCTATTAAGGATCGGGTTTGGGTGCCGCATCAGGCTGCCTTTGAATTTAGCAAGAATCGAATCAAGGTCATCGAGCAACAGGTCGGGAAGTATAAGGCGGTCATCGGACGGCTTGAGAAATTGATTCCAAGCATGAAAATCAATGCGGAAGAGGCCCAAAAAGAGCTAGCTGATCCTAATCTACCGGAGGCCATCAAGAAAGTCGCCTTGAACGTCTCCTCTAATTTCGAGACGCTGCGGTCGCGGATTAGTGAAAGTGTAGAGCCTCTAACCGGGGACATCGGCCAACTTATCGCATTGTTAGAGGCCGAGCGTGACAAACAGGCGGCTCTTATCGGAACTGACCCTATCCTCGACCGTCTCGCGGCTTTACTAGCCGATAACGTGGGTGACGCGTATGACGAGGCAGCACTGAAAGAAATATATAAAGAAGGTGCAGAGCGGTATGCTGCCGATCCCCAAACCCCTCCGGGATACATGGACCAAAATGACAAGCCTGAGTAACCGTCAGTTTCTTGCGAGTAAAGTCTTGTCTGAGTAGAGCAGCCAGAAAGGCAGTGTCCATTGCAGGTAAAATGAAAGTGTCACCCAACACTTTAGCCTGCGAGGAACCCATGCCTTTCCGCTGCCCTGCCTATTATACCGTCTCTACCGTCCGTCAGCGTCTGCGCTCTCTGCTGACGGGCCTGTCCAAGCCTCAACTGGAGAACCTGAGCCTGATGACGTTCGGCTTGTTCGCCGCCGGCAACTGCCAACTGCCGCGCATCGCCGTCAAACTGCCGTTGCTTGTGGGAGCCGCCAGTCTCACACAGCGACTGCGCCGCCTGCTCATGAACCGCGCCATCGAGCCAAGCACGCTCTACCCGCCGGTGGCCCGCTTCCTGCTGGCGGCTTTCTCCGGCGGCAGCGTCCGCCTGATCCTGGATGCCACCGACTTAGGCGGGCGCCTGCCCGTGTTGTTTGTGGCCGTCGCCTACCGGGGCCGCGCTTTGCCCCTGGCCTGGCGGATGCTCCCAGCGATGGGGTGCAGCGAGTTCCGTGAGCAGAAGGCGCTGCTGTCTCAGGTCGCTGCTTTGGTGCCGCCCGGCACCGAGGTCACACTGCTGGCCGACCGTGAGTACGGCAGTGTGGCCATCACGCGCTGGTGCCTGTCACACGGCTGGCACTTCGGCCTGCGCCTGAAGAAGAACCGCTGGTTCATGCACGCCGATGGCCGCCGGGAGCAGATCGGCTCCCTGCCGCTGGCACCCGGCGGACGCCTCTTCGTCGGAGGCATCCGGCTCCCGGCCCTGCCGGAACACCGGTTGAACCTGTGCTGTGGGTGGAGCCGGGACAACAAGGACGATGAACCCTGGTATATCCTCAGCGATCTGCCCGCTGACCCGCAGACGTTTCATCAGGTGCTGGCACTCTATAATGTCCGCTTCCACATTGAGGAGATGTTCCGCGACTTCAAGGAGCATGGATTTCGGCTGGAAACAACACACCTGCGGGACCCGGAGCGTGTTTCGCGCCTGCTTCTGTGTGTCTGCATCGCGCATATCTGGTTGATGAACGCGGGCGTCTGGGTCAGCAAGCGCGGCCTGCGGCGAAAGGTTGACCGGCACACAACCCGCCAACTGAGCTACTTCCAGATCGGCTGGCGTTTTGTGCAGCAACAGCATACCTGTGGACTGCCCCTCCGGTGCGAGATAGCCGTCTACACTTGAAAAACTGACGGTTACTCAGATGACAAGCATAAGAAGGGGAACGAAATCTATGGTGACCTACTCGTCTGGAAGCAAACTATAGAGAAGGCAAAGCAGGCAAACAGGCCTCTTCTCATGGTCAATAACGAGCAGAAAACGGATTGGGTTGAGCCGTGGGCGCAGGGTAAAAGAGCACGGAAGGAATTGGTTCAGGAAATGTACCAGAAGGCAAAAGTACCCTTCTTCATGCACACTCTGCCCCAGTTCATGGAAGCAGCCACGAAGTACCTCGGGGCCTCATTCTCTGTCAACGCTTTGTCCGATGCGATTCGGGTAGAAAGTGAGGAAGCCGCAAAACTGAACGTCAACGAAGCTGAATCGAAACAGACTAGAAGTAGCCTATACGGAGACTTTATATTAGATTGGCTGATGATTGAAAGCCACCTAGCCGCGTTGTTAGCAGAATCCGGTAACGACAACAGAAACGTCAATTCTTCTCAGGCTTTGGATACTCTGCGTGCCCAGGGAGAAATCTCAGACAAACACCACAACCGCCTCCATTGGCTAAGACGGTTTAAGAACACACTCATACATGGCACGGGATTTATTGTGCCCGAAGCAAATATCCAGGCAAATCTTGGGGAACTGCGCGACATTATTGATGAACTAGGAGTCAAGGCACAGGCTACAATAGCTGCGGTATCTAGGACGCTACAGGCGATGTATCCCACGGCAAATCTTACACTTCAACGGGACAAGCCTAACATTTTTTTAACTCGCGGCTTAGAAGCAGTTGCCGTCGGCGTAGAACCCGTGGCCACTATGGATTTGGAAGCTCTCAATAAGGTAGTTGCATCTCTGAGTCTAGGTGATCAGTTGGTAGCACAGGGCAATGTGGACCGTTTCGTGCATGTGGTTGCATGCGGTGATAAAGCCGTTGCATTAAGTTCAGACTATATGTTATCCAACATGGGAAAAGTGTCGGATTCAAAGGTTTGGGTCGGGTATTTAGAAGGGGGAAACTTCATCCCGACAACAAACATCCCTTCTCTTCATCTGTTGTTTAAACAGCCTCCGCCCAAATAGCATTGGAACAACCCCGCACACTGCCAAAGCCTTCGTCCCTGCCAGGGCTTTTCCCCTGCTAGGCTTCCCACCGGCCGCTGGCCCGTCCCGCCGATGAAGGGCGCAGCCCCATCGAAGTAGAGGCTAACTGACTCGGCCAAAGACAAACCGAGACCCAAAGAGACAGAGACCTCGCCAAGCGGCGGAGGTCTCTTTTCAATGGCTCCCTCCTTTGCGATACCATTTCAACTGACTGGGCGAGGGTAGGGGGTGTGAACAAAGTTTATGATAAACTTGGCCTGGCTACTCGGAAAGCAGTCCTGACTGCGGCGGCCTCTTCACTGTGCCATCATAAACTTTGCGCGCACCCGAGGGTAGGGAGGAGAAAGACAGTCCTACCCATAAAAAGGTAAGGCAAAGGAGGAGCGACCCAGCGATGAATATGGTGGAAGTTACGGACACACGGGTCTCCTGCCGGCGGCCCGTCGGCCTGCGGATCGGGATGGGCGTCGCCGGCGGCGTCTTCGGTGTCCTGTGCCTGGCCCTGCTCGTCTGGATCTGGCCGGCCCCGGCGACCCTGGCGCAGCGCTCGCCCGCCGACATCCTCAGCCGGCTCGCCCCGACCGTCGGTGTGCCCCTGGTCGGCCTCTGCTTCCCCACCCTCTACTTCCTCTACCTCGCCGGACCCGAAGACCTGATCCTGGACACCGTCCGCCGCACCTACCGGTTCCGGCGCGGCTTCCCACTGCTGGCCTCCTGGAAGGAAGGGCCACTGGACCATATTGCGGGTCTGCGCGTGAAAACCCTCAGCAGCAAATCCAGCGGCAGCAAATCCGGGTCCTCGTCTCAAGTGCTGCTGGACTGGAAGAACACGCAGGCCACCCCCTGGAGCCTTGGGGATGGGGCCGTCGCCAGCCGCCGGCCCGTGGCGCTCAGCACCTCACGGGATGCGGGCCGTTTGCGGCAGGAGGCCCAGGATCTGGCCCGGCGGCTCGGGGTGGCCTGGGAAGAACGAGTGCCCGCGCCCGAACGCGCCCGGAAGCGGGCGCAAAGCCTCCTGGTGCTGGTCCCGCTCCTGTCCTTCCTCCTGCTCAACGGCCTCCCCCCGCTGCTGGTCGCCCGCGCCCTGGACAGCCAGGGGCAGACGACGGCGGGGACGGTGACGAGCCTGCGCCACGGGAAGGGCTACTCTGCGTCCTATACCTACCAAGTCGGGGACCACACCTTTGACGGCCGGGCGTCGCTGAGCGCCTCGGCCTACGAGGCCCTGGAGTTCGGCGGCTCGATCACCGTCTCTTACCTGCCGGCCTACCCGCACACGAGCACCCTGGCCGGCGCGCAGACGACCCGGCCCGCCCCGCTGTTCCTGGTCTACGGTGCGCTGCTGGTAGGGCTTGTGCTGTGGACTACCCTCGGGCGGCGCGACGACCGCTGAAAACACCTGTGAAAACACCTGCCGGCGGCGATCTCCAGCAGCGCGCGTGATAATGGACATTATGCGACGGGCTGCGCCTGGTGGAAACAAAGCAGGAAACCAAGCCGAGAAGTGAGAAACCAAGCGCGGCACTGCCCCGGACACTGCATAGCGATGTGTTTATCGGAATGAAAATGCCTTATGAAAAAGCGCCTTCGCAAGAAATTGGGTGTCGGTGAGTTCGTGGAACTCGGATTTGAGGCTAAGTGGCAACTTCTGCCGCAAACCTATAGTGGTCGCGATGTTTATGACGAAATCCAGCCGATTGATTACGAATTTGAGGCCTTAATTGTAGGCATGAAGCTCTATTTATGGGGATGGGGAGAGGGGCGATGGGCGGTCCACTTCCTTAACTGGATTGGGCGTGGTTCTGCAACGGAAGAACATCGGCAAATGGTTGAGCAATGGCTGGGCCAGCGTTCTGATGTAAGCCGCTACGAGGTCGGCCCATTACGGGATGCCCGCAAGTATCCGCCTTAACAACGTGCTGCTGCCGTCCGCGTGACCACCTGCTTGTCAGCGATGTTCTGGGTCTGCCCGATGTTCTGATGCTGCCCGATGTTGACCTGCACGGCGGGCAGCTCCAGACGCCGCACCTGCGCCAACCCCCTTGATCGCCGACAGGTAGCGCCGGGGTGCCTGCTCGATCCGCTTCCCGTGCGCCTCCGACGGGCGCAGGCTCTGCTCCTTCAGGCTCTGTGCGACCAGCGCCTTGTAGGAGTGCAGGTGTAGCCAGCAGGTGACGGTCCGCTCCGCCAGCAGGGACTCCAGTGGGGAGGGCGATGCCCCCGCCAGCCGCGTGTGCAGCGCCCCGTCTGCCGCCGACGGTCCTCTCCGAGCAGAATATTTGCCAGGGAGAGCAAACTGAATGGCCCCGTGGGATGTGCCGATAATACCCCTAACAGTCATTAGTGACGTCATGATAGCTTTGTCAGTGACGTTGCTGCCGGCCAGACCGCTGGGAGCATGAGGCAGGGGAGTTCAAGGGGGAGGGGAGTTCATAACTTGCCCAAGTTGAAGGTTTGCTTATGGATTCCCCAACCCGCCTAATGATTCCCGGAGAAATGGCTGGTTCCTGGGAAGAAAGGGGTCGGTATGGGCGGAGTCGGATCGGGCCAATTCGGGGGCATCGTACCCACGCGCAAGAAGGCGGTGGAAGGCGGCACCAGCATCAGCGTGACGCCGCTGCGGGAGAGCGGCGTCTTCACCTCTGGCAAACCGGCTTCCCGCCCCTGCCGTGGGAGGCGCAGTTTACGGTCCAAAGTTTGCGGGTGTCAGCGTAGCTGCTGAGAGGCAAAAGTGAGACCGCCGGGGGCTGCTGAGGCAGGTCAGCGTCCGAGCCGTGCTGGATCAGGCGCTCGTCATCGTCGCGGTGTATTTGGGCGCGCAGGGACAGCCGCAGGTGGCCGAGGCGACGGTCAGGCTCGCCTGGTCGGACTGTCACTTCGGCGGGAAGCGGCCCTGGTTCCTCTGCCCGGCGTTGGATGATGGGGTGCCTTGCGAGCGGCGGGTGACGAAGTTGTAATTTTTCGTGGGGCGGCTCCTTTCTGTGCCGCGAGTGTGCGGCCCTGGGCTACAAGAGCGACCATATGCCGTCATGGGAGCGGCCACTGCTGCGGGCGCAGAAGATCCGGCGGCGGCTGGGAGGGAGCGGGTCGTTGGGGGAGGACTTCCCGGATCGCCCGAAGGGGATGCACTACGACATCTGGGATAGCTCCCGGCGTCGGGCGCACAACCTCGTGAACGCCTATGTGCAGGGCAGTTCTGCGTACATGGAGGAGTGGGGGGAGCCGCTCCCTCCGAGGAGGTGGGCTGTCTCCCTGATGCCTCAATTGGGGCCGAGGCACTGAGGACGGATTATGAAGGGCAAATGGCCCTAACTTGTCAAGCTGGTATGGTGTCACCTTGGTTGCCACACGGAGCCGCAATTCTGTTCAACAGCAGTTCCGTTCGGGCGGAACCGCTCTCCTTGCAAAACCCATCGCCCACGTCATAGAGAAGCCCCCGGCTGGCAAAACGCAGGGATGCGCCATGACCGCCTGGGTGACTAAGCGGCGCGGGCCGTTGTCCGGGCAGCCAGTGCAATTTCGCCAGCGTATGAGCTAGTTCCCGCACCGTGCGTCACTCCGACTCTCCCTAGCCTGTGCCGCCTTATGGAAACTCGTCAGGAGGAGCTAAGAACAGAGAGGCGTTCGGCTCATATTGTACCGACCTGTATCAAACCGGCCCAATAGCTTCTCTTTGTACAAACCGGGTTAGGGCTTTTGTTCTCTCGCGCTAGTGAAGCCATGATTCTCCACGAGGTGCCGGTTGAAAATCGCAGAAGTGTAGTCGGTTGGTCAGCGACTCGGGTCAGCCTCACAAAGTAGGTCATCCTCGGACTCGCTTTTAGTTACAGAGTGGCCTACCGTCTATCTCTTCTCGATGAACCGCAGTTCCCTTGCCTCTCGCATGTCTAAGGTGACTTCTTCGGGTGGGAGGCATTGGTGTGTTTCGTGGTAGAAACGTGAAAAACTCGGGGCGTTCTGGATTGCCTGATGCATTGCTAACGCAAGCCGCAGATACCGCTTTTGGTCCGCCATGTCTCTCTTCTCCTGCTCCATACAATAATCCGCTTCTTTCTTATCTGTCGCGAGATCTTCGTCGGTATACGCCTTCGCCATTAGGTCTAGATAGCCGTTCGTATTATTGCAGGAGTTCCGAACAGCCCTATTGGCTTCCTGGGCACGGGTTAAATTATCGTTATAGTCCTGCACAAGTCTGTCGAGCGGTACGCCCCGGAAGTCCTGTGTCGGCGTCGAATAAGACGGAACGATGCTTGGCGTGATGACGGGGGGCGTTGCCATTGGGTTAGTGACGGCTTGTTCCTGTACGTTCCTGATCCAAACCTCTGTCTGTTGTCCTGGTGGGCTTTTACCGTCCCACCAGGAACCAATCGTGATCGCGTCAGGAGTGATTGTGGAAGCTTCTGTAGCCACCTGTACACTATCCAACCATATCGTTAGTGCCCGTCCGTCACTGGCACAGACAACTTGGTGCCAGCGCATATCAGCGGGTTGTCCAAACTTGTTGGTGTTTCCTATAAAAGCTCCTATACCCTTGTACCAACCGTCCGCTCCCACCCAAGCGATGACGGTCGGCCCGCTGTAAAGACGCACGGCAGCGCCAGCAGACCGCAGGTGGCCGAAGCGAATGCTAAAGGCCACGCGCCACATGGGTGCTGCTGCAAAATGCAGTTTTGCTGTTGCTGTCGCATAAGAGGTCGTGTCGGTTGGATCGGACTGATCTAGGTGAAGGCCAGTGGCACTAATTTCCGCTAAATTCGCGCCTTTACTAAGAGACCATTGGTGTGAAGTGGATGCTTCAGATGCTGGCACCGCAACGACCATGGCGAGTAACAGGAGTATGAACGAGTGCCTCAGTTTCATGTCGTCTATCCTCTCGCAGCTGTTCTGGTAAGGCGGAAAGCGTCTGCACCAGATTGATGTGAAGTATTTCTCTCGACTTGCTCGTAATGTTCTATGATAGAACATTATAGCACACTGCTTGCAATAAGATCAAGGCAGTGTTTCGTCTTAGAACAGATAAAGAAGATGCCCGCCCGAAGAACATCATCGCCAAACGGGTACGGGAGGCGCGTCGGCGTTTCCAGCCGCGTATGACGCAGGCAGATCTATCTACTACACTTCAGGAAATGGGCGTCCGCATTGACCGTGCTGGCATCAGCAAGATTGAGGGTGGGGAGCGGGTCGTGCTGGATTTTGAGCTAAAGGCGATTGGGGAGGCTCTGTTGGTAAAAGTGGGATGGCTACTCAATGAGGTTGAGCCATAAGCGCCACTGAAAAAATCAGGTACTAACGAGCACGCCGCATCCATCTAAATGTCCACTTACTTGATTTTCTGAGTAATCGCCACCTCCCGCTGAATGATTTGCCGCGTGCCTGTTGAGTGGAGAGGAGCCGAACGAGATGCGGCGGGCAGGGAGCCTAAAATATACTGCGGTAAGCGCAATGAGATTAACGAGAGGGCGACGTAATCCCTGCATCTGACGGATGCTGTTCGGCTCATTCCGTTGTGGCTGAGATCATAAAGAAACAGCAAGGTAGTAGAGGACAATGCTAGCAGATTTGGTACGACAGGCTTGGACTACGGGGGATGCTGGACCTCACGATGGTTGCTATTGTTGATGCGATGATATGGCCAGTGCGATGGTGTTCTTGCAGCGGTAGCAGGGGACGAACTGGAAGACGCAGATCGCACTGACGCCCTGGATCGTGTCCCGATTCGAGCCGCTCTCGGTGCTGGGGGAAAGCAACGGGATCAGAGACCTTCTGGCGGAGTGCTTCCAGATGGTGATCCGCACGATGGTCTTGAAGGGAACACTCGGGTGCGTCCCGCTATTCGAGCGGTTCAAGTGTTTCAATTCCAGCCTGGTTCTATTAGAAGCTGGTGGCGCAGATCCGCGAGCAGGAGCAGCCGGTCTAGTTTCAATCCCAGCCTGGTTCTAATTAGAAGAAACGCAAGGCCGACACGATCCGTTTTGACGAACCTATGTTTCAATTCCAGCCTGGTTCTATTAGAAGGCCGCCCGGCTGTGACAGGCTCCTAGAGGGCATAGAATCGTTTCAATTCCAGCTTGGTTCTATTAGAAGACGGCACCGGGCCGCAGGGGGCCGGGAGCATTGGCTAGTTTCAATTCCAGCTTGGTTCTATTAGAAGCCGGCGGCAGGGAGGCGGACAGGAGCGCCGGGGCGTCCCCGAGTTTCAATTCCAGCTTGGTTCTATTAGAAGCTTCATCTTCGCGCCGAGCAGGGCGGCCTGCCGCTCCCACGTTTCAATTCCAGCTTGGTTCTATTAGAAGCGGCAGCTTCTATCTTGGGGACGACTACATGAGTCACAGGTTTCAATTCCAGCTTGGTTCTATTAGAAGCCGGCCTGTCTCCGACGCGGAGGCAAAGGCGTACATTCATGTTTCAATTCCAGCTTGGTTCTATTAGAAGCGGAGCGGGGGCAAGCGGGCATGAGCCTCTACGCCGTGTTTCAATTCCAGCTTGGTTCTATTAGAAGCTTGACGCTGAGGCCGACGCCCGCGCCGGACTGCCCCGCGTTTCAATTCCAGCTTGGTTCTATTAGAAGCCTCCCGCAGCCCGGCGTGGACCACCGACTCCATCCACGTTTCAATTCCAGCTTGGTTCTATTAGAAGGCCGTCAGGCCGGAGCCATATCCACACGCCGTCGCGAGTTTCAATTCCAGCTTGGTTCTATTAGAAGGCGCTTCTGGTTATAGAGCATCGTCAAGGTCCAGTTTCGTTTCAATTCCAGCTTGGTTCTATTAGAAGACCCGGTGGGGGCGCTCGGGGTGACCTCCACGGACGGGTTTCAATTCCAGCTTGGTTCTATTAGAAGACTCGGGCGACGGCTCCCGCCCACGGCCGACGAGCTGGTTTCAATTCCAGCTTGGTTCTATTAGAAGGGCCGCCCTCACCTTCGCCCAAGCCTTGCAGGAGCGGTTTCAATTCCAGCTTGGTTCTATTAGAAGCCGTCTTCCAGGGCGCGGACGTGGACCGGCTGATCGGTTTCAATTCCAGCTTGGTTCTATTAGAAGAGTAGTAAACGTCCGCGTCTCCGGGCGCAACGTCGTCGGTTTCAATTCCAGCTTGGTTCTATTAGAAGGATATTTGGTTGAGCCATCGCCTTTGAGTCCCAGGTTTCAATTCCAGCTTGGTTCTATTAGAAGGCCCAGACAGCCTCGAAAATGGGCGCTTTCCATTCATCGTTTCAATTCCAGCTTGGTTCTATTAGAAGACCGAAGGCCTGTCGCAAGTGTGGGCGCGTGGAACGGGTTTCAATTCCAGCTTGGTTCTATTAGAAGCACCCCGAAAATGTCTAAAACAGACAGCGGGAGTAACTGAGTTTCAATTCCAGCTTGGTTCTATTAGAAGCTCGTAGACCAGCCGCGCCCAGCGCAGGTCGACCTGTTTCAATTCCAGCTTGGTTCTATTAGAAGCTGGCTCACCCGCCCACGCCCTCGTTCGCGGGCAACCCGTTTCAATTCCAGCTTGGTTCTATTAGAAGATGATGTCCGCGAAAAAGCCGGGGGCCAGGTTGACGGTTTCAATTCCAGCTTGGTTCTATTAGAAGCCGTGCCGGACGTTCCCGACGACGCGGCGCTGTATCTCCGTTTCAATTCCAGCTTGGTTCTATTAGAAGGAGGTCGTGAACACGCCGCCCGTGTCAAAGTTGAGCGTGTTTCAATTCCAGCTTGGTTCTATTAGAAGGTCGTCAGCCGGTGCGGGTTTGTTTTCCATTGGTTCACCTTTGTTTCAATTCCAGCTTGGTTCTATTAGAAGCAGTAGCCGAACCACTCCTGGAGCAGCCCGATCCACTCGTAGATGTGGTCTTCTAGTTTCAATTCCAGCTTGGTTCTATTAGAAGAGGCAGTAGACGCGCTTGTTAATTGCGCCGTAATACATTGTTTCAATTCCAGCTTGGTTCTATTAGAAGCATGGGGTCGCACCCGGCAGGGTCGCACTCGCAACCCTTGTTTCAATTCCAGCTTGGTTCTATTAGAAGTTACCGGCCCGTCCGCCGCCGTCAGCACGGACACTAGTTTCAATTCCAGCTTGGTTCTATTAGAAGGGGCCGGCACGACGCGCACGTTGGAGGCATACGAGTTTCAATTCCAGCTTGGTTCTATTAGAAGCGGGTCCAGGACGTTGCCAATGTCCGAGAAAGCAAGCTTCGTTTCAATTCCAGCTTGGTTCTATTAGAAGTGGTCCCTAACGCCTCGGCATCATGGGAATCAACCTGTTTCAATTCCAGCTTGGTTCTATTAGAAGATGGGGACGCTGACACCCGAGCAACACATCGCCATCAATAGTTTCAATTCCAGCTTGGTTCTATTAGAAGTCGATACTTCATCGTGGTAGATGAGGGTATCCAGCGTTTCAATTCCAGCTTGGTTCTATTAGAAGGATCGGCAGCTCGACGCTCAGGAACGCCTCATTGCCGTTTCAATTCCAGCTTGGTTCTATTAGAAGCCGCATCCGCGTGGACGAGGGCGCGGAGCAGAAGGACCTGTTTCAATTCCAGCTTGGTTCTATTAGAAGACGGGGCATAATAGCGGTGGTAACGCCCCAGCAGGAGAGTTTCAATTCCAGCTTGGTTCTATTAGAAGCATGGAGACTCAGGCGACCCATCCCGCCCCCCACGAGTTTCAATTCCAGCTTGGTTCTATTAGAAGCTGACCGGTGCGCGCCACCTGTACGTCCTCCCCTAGTTTCAATTCCAGCTTGGTTCTATTAGAAGGCTGCTGGTGGTCGCGGCCGGCGACCGCTGCCTGTACCAGTTTCAATTCCAGCTTGGTTCTATTAGAAGTCGCCGCCTCCCAGCCCCAAGGCGAGTCGGAATACATTGTTTCAATTCCAGCTTGGTTCTATTAGAAGGTTCTGGGACCTCGGGCGGGGCGGCTGGCACGGGCTGGTTTCAATTCCAGCTTGGTTCTATTAGAAGCACGGCGGGCGCGTCCTGGCCGTCACGGTCGTTACGAGTTTCAATTCCAGCTTGGTTCTATTAGAAGACATCGTGGCCCCCTTACTTCCCGAGCATGACGCGGGTTTCAATTCCAGCTTGGTTCTATTAGAAGCCATCAGTTGCAGGATGTTCATAGCGCGCTAGTCTTTGTTTCAATTCCAGCTTGGTTCTATTAGAAGTCCACGTCCGAGTTGTAGACGCGCAGGATCGCACGGTTTCAATTCCAGCTTGGTTCTATTAGAAGTCGGCGCAGGGTCAGGACTGTAGGCCGCATATCCTTGTTTCAATTCCAGCTTGGTTCTATTAGAAGCCGCCGTGCGACGCTGGCCTCGCACATCGCCGCCTCGACTTGTTTCAATTCCAGCTTGGTTCTATTAGAAGGCGCGCTGGAGGCCGAAACCATCGACGCCCTGCCGGTTTCAATTCCAGCTTGGTTCTATTAGAAGCAGCGGGCGGAAGTACTCGGCAGCCCGCTGGATGCCTAGTTTCAATTCCAGCTTGGTTCTATTAGAAGGAGCAGGTACACCCCGTCCCCGACGATGTGGAAGTTGTTTCAATTCCAGCTTGGTTCTATTAGAAGTTGACGGTCAGGCCCTTGACAATATGAGCCGGGATGTAGGTTTCAATTCCAGCTTGGTTCTATTAGAAGGGGGATTGATCTGCCACCCCGGAGGCCGCCACAGCTGTTTCAATTCCAGCTTGGTTCTATTAGAAGCGTCGCGCGGGTTGGCGTAGCAGACTTTCCACAGGAACGTGTTTCAATTCCAGCTTGGTTCTATTAGAAGAATCGAAGTGCATAAAGGCTGGCACCGTCACCCGAAGTTTCAATTCCAGCTTGGTTCTATTAGAAGTCAAGGGGGCGACCACGGACCTGGGCGGCAAGCTGCTGTTTCAATTCCAGCTTGGTTCTATTAGAAGCGTCCCGGTCGCCGTGCCGGGGTCCCAGGCGTCCGTGTCGTTTCAATTCCAGCTTGGTTCTATTAGAAGCTTGCCCGTAGTGCTGTGCGTGGTCTACACACGAGGGCAGGTTTCAATTCCAGCTTGGTTCTATTAGAAGCTGGCAGAACACCGGTTGGTTCACTGCTCCAGGTCCTCCACGTTTCAATTCCAGCTTGGTTCTATTAGAAGGCTTCGGCCCGCTGACCGGCGCGGGCAGCCTCAGCGTGTTTCAATTCCAGCTTGGTTCTATTAGAAGCCTCCCACCCGTCCAACTCCCTCCCCCGGACGCTCATGTTTCAATTCCAGCTTGGTTCTATTAGAAGCGGCACGGGGAGCGGCCCCAATGAACACCCCCCGCAAGTTTCAATTCCAGCTTGGTTCTATTAGAAGAAGCACACCGCCGAGATGCTCCGCGCCCGCTGCATCTGTTTCAATTCCAGCTTGGTTCTATTAGAAGCTCGTGATCTGTAAAGCAACTGAGGGCAGCAACTTCAGTTTCAATTCCAGCTTGGTTCTATTAGAAGAACGTGGTGCTTTACCACTTGTTGGCCTAGATGTATGTTTCAATTCCAGCTTGGTTCTATTAGAAGCTCATAAGTTCTTGTCAAGACCTTTCAAGGTTTATTTGTTTCAATTCCAGCTTGGTTCTATTAGAAGGCAACGTGCGCGGCTTGACTAGGATCATTGGCTTGTTGGTTTCAATTCCAGCTTGGTTCTATTAGAAGTAGAGGTCGCCCGTGTCGGGCCGCACGTCTAGCATCTCGGTTTCAATTCCAGCTTGGTTCTATTAGAAGGGGTGAGGTAGGTCGGCACGCCCGCCGCGTTTAGCCGCGTTTCAATTCCAGCTTGGTTCTATTAGAAGACGGCGCAGAAGGTCGCCGCACTGTCCTCGTACCTGCTCGTTTCAATTCCAGCTTGGTTCTATTAGAAGTTTCCCCGTGACCCGCGCCCGTGTCCTTTTCTCAGAGTTTCAATTCCAGCTTGGTTCTATTAGAAGTCTCCGTCGCCTTCGGGCGCGCGGGCGGCCTCCCCCTCAGTTTCAATTCCAGCTTGGTTCTATTAGAAGGAGCATCAATCGTGTCTGTAACCATGACGCCCATTATAGTTTCAATTCCAGCTTGGTTCTATTAGAAGCCGATCAACGATGACAACACAATCCGTCAGTCTCTCATGCGTTTCAATTCCAGCTTGGTTCTATTAGAAGTGGTGGATCAATCAGCAGAAGCAACAGGTTGAGAAGTTTCAATTCCAGCTTGGTTCTATTAGAAGCGGGGTCTATGCTCCGTTTCCAGTGGGCGAGAGCATGTTTCAATTCCAGCTTGGTTCTATTAGAAGGACGGAACGGTCGTGGAGCGCCACCTGTTCAATCACGAGTTTCAATTCCAGCTTGGTTCTATTAGAAGTTTGCCAACGTACTGAAAACGTCCCGGTTCGGCGTGTTTCAATTCCAGCTTGGTTCTATTAGAAGGCGAGTGCGCCACCACGCGCCGCGCGTCCCGGTCCTCGTTTCAATTCCAGCTTGGTTCTATTAGAAGGCTGGGGCCGCCCCTGATCAACATCTCCCAGGGCCTCTGTTTCAATTCCAGCTTGGTTCTATTAGAAGTGGGCCTGCTCAACGTCTATGTGGCGTTCTACATCTATGTTTCAATTCCAGCTTGGTTCTATTAGAAGACCACATCTGGTAGTGGTCGGTCATTGCCGTACTAGGTCTGTGAAGGCGAAACGCTGACACAGCCATTATGTCACAGGAATGGGATTTTTCACCCGCTTTTTGGGGGAAAGAGTCGTCGGCCTTCTCTGTAGCAGAGGGCTACCGGGGGCCGACGACACGCGGATGGAGGCCAAAACGAGCGAACGGATTGGGTGAGGATCGGGTTAGAGGAAGTTGCTGACGGGGAGCTTCTCGCAGCCGAACACCTGGCGGTCTACCCACTTGGCGTCGCGCAGGACCCAGAGGAGGACCGAGTCGCGCTCCCCCGTGAGGAGTTTCTTCAGGCCAACCTTCATGGATTCCAGTTTGGACTCCGGCAGGTCGCCCTCGAAGACCGAGTTCTGGACGCGCGGCAGGAAGCGCCGCATGAACTTGCAGACCTTGCCGACCCGCTCTTCCCCCACGTCGTAGACGACGATGACGTACATGATGAAGTCCTCCAGATGTGCTGCCAGGAAGGATGCGCTGCCGGCGAGCCGTCACCACCAGGCGCGGAAGGCGCGGTAAGTTTCCGCGCCGGTCAGGTGCCGGATCAGCTTGTAGCACTCCAGGCGGATCAGGTGCCGGTACGAGACCGAACGCCCCAGGCGACGGTGCTTGATGGTGGTCGCCAGGCGGTCCTCCAGAGCGCCCAGGAACAGCTTCTTGCCCGCGTCGGTCAGGAAGCAGCCGTCGAGGCTGCGGTCGAAGTGGCTGTCCTTGAGCTGGCCCGTGTTGATCAGGCGGAAGATGGCCCGGTCCACGATCAGAGGCTTGAAGATCTCCGACAGGTCCAGAGCCAGCGAGAAGCGGCGCGCGCCCGGCTCGTGCAGGTAGGAGATGGTGGGCGTAAGCTGCGTGCGGTAGATCTCGCCCAGGCAAACGGTGTAGAGGTGTGAGTTGCCGAAGGAGATCAGCGCGTTGACCTCGTTGTCGGGCGGGCGGCGGACGCGCCGCTCGAACGTCCATCCTTCGCTGAGGATGTGCCGCCACGCCTGGTAGTAACGCTCGCGCATCTTGCCCTCGATGCCGCGCAACATGTTGATCTCGGCCTGCGCCCCGATCAGGTCGGACAGGCCGCCGATGACGTCGCGCAGGGTGCCGAGTGGGCTGGCCGCCTCGTCCCAGACGACCGCGCCGACAAGCGGGTCCGCCTCTCCGTCCTCCGGCGCTTCGCCTTCGGGTGACACGGCCTCTTGGGGCGGCGCAGGCGCGGCGGCGACAGCGTCTACGGCCGCCTCGGCGTCCGGGTCCGTGGGAACCCCGCTGCTCGCCCCGCCCTCGCTGCTGGGGGCCTCTTCCGCCCCGATCTCCCCCGCCGGCTCGCGCTCGTCGCCCGCGCCGCCCTTGCGCTTCTCGTAGTAGGCGATGTTGCGGAGGAGCGAATGGGCGGCCCCGCGCACCAGTTCACGCGCGAGCATCAGGCGCCGATCCATGTCCGCGTAGTGGCTGACCTGGTGGACGAGCAGGTAGCCGGAGTGCAGGTATTCGCGCGGATAGTAGGAGCCGGCGTAGAAGCCGTAGTAGTTGAAGACGTGCAGGGGGATCTTCTTTTGCGACAGGAAGTTGAGTAGCTTGGTGTTCAGGTCCACCTCGCCGTAGAGGTACAGGCTCTCCACGTCCTCGACCGGCACGGGCCGCTTCTGGCCGGCCTCGTTCTCGATGTAGAGCGTGTTGGCCTCGCGCTTGACGCGCCCGTTGGACAGCACATAGTAGTTCTTCATGACATTCTCTTCATGGCGCGCTCCCCCTGCCTTACCCCCAGCAGAGGTCCTGATACGAACACTTCTTGCAGACCGCCATCGGCTTGGGCACGACCGGCGGCGCGGGCCGCTCCCGCGTCGCGCGCACCCCTTCGATGACCCGTTCCACCTCGGCCTCCAGGTCGGGCGTCAGGGTCACGTCCTCGCGGCGGCGCTGCTTGGGGTAGTCAATGACGCCCGTCGTCTCGATGCCCTTCTCGTGCTTGAGGTAATACAGGTAGTAGAGGAGCTGGAAGAGGGTGGCGCGCTGCCCGCCCTGGCTCTTCTTGACCTCGTGGACGGCCCCGCTGTCGGTGAAGTCCAGGCGTAGGAGGCCGTCAATGAGGACATCCTTGCGGCTCTTGTCCTGATAGCTCTCGCTATGCACGAGCTGCCCCAGGGCGACGTTCTCGGCCCCGACGCCGCCGGTGACATGCTCCTGCTCCATGCCGTGCGAGAACCACCACAGCTTGCGCGGGCAGAGGACGAAGTAGTGGACCTCCGTCCCGCCGATGCGGAGGGCCTGAAGGGAGTCTTGATCTTGCTCGACCGACATGGTATTTCCTCAGATGAAATTTGAACCGGGAGCGATACCAATTCCGCGCGTGAACGTATAGTCGCACTCGTTACCCAACTTGCGAATGCCAAAAATCTCATTCCAAAAGGCGGGAGCGACGTCTTCTTCTTTGATCCGCAATTGTACAATGTGTTCAGCCATGCTGCGTAAATGTGCTTCTACAGCGACCTTTAGCTTCTTAAAGTCTTTGTAGTTGCCACGTTTACGTTTTGCCTCTGTCAATGACTGTGCCAGTATTTCTAACTGTTCAAAGTCTGTATCTGCTGGTCCTTGTGGGATGTAATAGCGAAATTGCTTGCCAAAGTCTTGTTCATCAATGAGACGGAACCGACCCATGTTCTCAAACGCTGCTTCGTTAATACAGCGTATAAGATTTCCTTTGTCATAATCTTTGCCAACTTTTGGATGCTCACCGATAGAAAGGTTGTTATTGACCAGTTCAAAAAAGGCTTGCTGAATACCTAGCAAATCCCGCTCGCGAACGATTTCCGGCAGATTAGTACGGGAGAAATCTAAATACCAGGCTGGCTCACTTTTCTGATAAATCAATGCAGCGCGTGATTTTTTGTTCTCATTCTTTAATTCAAAGACAAACACGATGCCTTGTTTGCTATTGCCATCGTGATCCTGTAGCAATCCGTTACGATTACAACGCCCTGCGGCTTGGATAAGATTCGGTAAAGGACACAGGTCTCGAAAGACAACTGGAAAATCAATATCTACGCCCGCTTCGATCAGTTGTGTTGTAATCAGAACAATCCTTTCGCCCTTATCAAGTACCTGTTTAGCTCTCGCTATTTTCCTGCGGCGGTCGTGTGGTGTGAAAAGTGTGCTCAACAGCATGATACACTCATCTTCTTCGGTAGTACTGAGAATATCAAAGAGATTTTTGGTGTCGTCAATTGTGTTCAAGATAATAAGACATGACGATTTTTGTTCGCTAACCTTTTCTGCTAGTTTTTCAAGAGAAAACTCGGTATCAAGCATGCGTTGAATTTTGTAACGGTCAAAAACTGGACTGCCATAGTACACAGATGCATTTACAAGTTCTTGGGGCTTGACATAAGAAGTGAAAAGCCTCTCAGGACATTCCTGGGGATCGCGTGTTGCTTTTGAAGCTATCTCCAGAGCTGGCATAGTAGCTGTAGAAATAATAGCGTAAGAGTTGAATTTGCGACAAAAGGCATCAAGAAATGCCGTAAAAAAGACATACAAACGCGGGGGTAACGCTTGTATTTCATCAACGAGGAAAATAGTGTTGGAAAAATTGGGCAATCGCAACAAAGTTGCGTTACGGTTGCTCATAAACGTCTCGAATAGTTGCACGAATGTCGTAATGATGAAAGGGGCATCAAATGTGTCTTGGGCAAAACTCTCTTGCAACAGCGCATCGATCTTTGCTGGATCGTTATCCAGTTCTTCCTGCAACTTCTCCATGCGCTCATTGTGCGCCTTTGAGTCGATCCGTAGAACAACATCTTCTTCAGGATTGTCAGTATTCAGAATATCCCGACAAACCCTTTCTACTTGTTCTGTGATCGAGAGAAAAGGAAGGCCATAAATAATGCCGAGATTGTTGTTCTTCTGAAGAATTTCATTGGCAAGTGCTAACAGCATCATTGTCTTGCCAGATCCCGTCGGCGAAGTCAATGAGAATACTCGCTGGTCTTTATCAAGCGCCGATTTGAGAGATGTGACAGCCTCTTCCCGAATTTGAGTACGCACTTTATTAAGTTCGCTATCCATCGTGAAGGATGCTAGGGTTTTTGTGAGTGCGGTGTCAACGCGGGCTGCGAAAGAGTCGGTGTAGAATGCTCTCCTGAACTCTTTGTTGTCGCCAGCATCCCGCTTGTCAGACTCAATGAGACAGGAGAAAGCGAATTGTGTTTCCAATACGAAATCAAGTGGGGCAGTCGCAATAACGCTTTCGCTGCACTTGCTAAAATCTTTTAACAGATTTATAGTGGGCTTTTCAAAAAGATCAAATGGCTTATGATTGGTTAGGCTTTGCAGTGATTGCGATGCTCGCAAAAAATCTGATGCCGGTAAATAGGGCTGCGTTTTAAGAAACTCTACCATTCGGTCACGCTCATTGATACCGATGATACTTTCAGTGAAGTTAGTGAGGTTTCCATGATGGCGTGCCGTTAAAGCGATAATGCTGAAAATCTGAGAAGCAGTTAGCCCAAGCGGATTGTCCCTGTTCTTTGCAAGGAAGCAAAGGAAAGCATAGGCAGAGAGACAAGCATGATTTGAGTACGCACCCGCAGTTGGCGGCATATTGCCAAGCTTCTCCTGAAAGAACGGGTTGAGCTTGCCTACATCGTGAAATATGGCGGCAACTTCTGCAATCCAAAGATTCGTGCGTAGCTTTGTGCCGTCTATGACCCCCTGAGTATGGATGTGAAGCAACTTGTGCGGGTGGGAACGAAAGGCTTCTAGATCAAACTCCATGCACTTCCTCCTGAAAAACGGTAATGTTCGCCGGTCACTGCTATTTCTTGATTTGCAGTTGGATAGATGACGTCAACATATCGTTCCGGCAAATTCCAGAAGTCGTTGTTCTGATAGGTCGGAATGCGCTCAAATCCAACGCGGAAGTTGCTAAGGTCAACCCGCTCCCGGTCCAGCTTAAATCGCCGAGGCACAAAGCCTTGTGTGCTAAAGCTTCCTTCTGAATGGCTGAACTCACCCTGTTCCAGTGGAATAATTTCCGCAGGGCAATTGTGAAGACCGAAAACCGGTGTGTAATACGACTCACTATTCTGTATGAGTTGAGTGAACTCCTGAAATAGTCCTTCTGACCGTTCATTCGCGAGCGCAAGTGCGACAGTAAAGTCTGGGTTCTTCAGAAACTCCATCTGCTTTGGAGCCTTCTCAAACAGATTTTCCGCACGACGCAGAGTAAATGCCCACGACTCTTTTCGCACAGTTCCGCTTACCTGGACTCCGTAAAGTAAATCCTCACTTAGTACTGGAAATAAGGAACGCATGGCCTCCCGCTCTTGACCTGTGACCGCTCCGATCAACCCTATAAAAGCGGTTTTCGTGATAAAGTCATGTGTCAGCGGATTGTTGTTAGTTTCCGGCTTTTTAAAGTGTGCCCACCTACCGCGTAGGCGCAACGTCAGCCCTTTCATTTTTATCCCTCGGCTTCCAAGAACGTCATCGTGTTGAATTTGGGCATCGCCACGAGTTGTTCAGAAAGGCTGGGAACTTCTGTATAGAAGTTGACTGCCTTCACAACAGGCGATTGAGTAAGTTCCAGAAACCGTGAAAAGTCCAGAGCGTAGTCGTCGAAAGAGCGCAATTGCTCATCTCTCTTGTCCGATTTGAGGGCGATAGAGCGATCTACGCCATAGAGCTTTTTTGTCGCGCCACTGTAAACGATTTGCAGCAGCAACAAAGAGTTTTGATTTGACTTGGTGCGAGTATTCGCGTTGTTGATGCTCTCCCACAGAGCCTGAAACATCAGTCGAATGTCGTCTTCAGTGAGGCCGGTATGACGGGCAGAAAAAGGATTGATCCACCCATGAATTTGATTTACGACGTATGGCACCACAGTTGTCGTGCCTATCGCACCACGTTCTTTGTCTGTGCTAGATGCAAAGACGGAAGTGTTTTGGTGCATGCGTAATTCGACTGCGTTAAGAGAGGGGTTTAGCAGGGCGAACTGGACCGGCCCGGTGAGATTGACGGCATTTTTTTCTTGTGTAAGAATTCCTCCGAATAGACGTACATCAGTGAGGGATTTTAGGATTGCTAGAGTGTCCTTATCCTCCGCGATCTTTTTGAGCGCATTGAAGCGGGCAGCGGCCCCCGACTCTGCATCACCTTTTGCGTTCTTTTCGACACTGCTCCGATCATTGAGGACATAGACAGAGTTGCGGTCCATGTCGGCAATGTAGTCACGGATGAAGCGCTTGATACGAACATCACTGACGAGGGCCTTTTTAGTTTCCTCATCGTAGCGCTGCTCACCCGTGAATGGGTCGCCGTTTGGGATCGAGTAGGTACTTTCGTACAAGAAGAGGATTTCTGACTTATCGACAGGCAGATTTTGCATATTGTTCATTGGTGTTTGCTCCCTCCCAGGATTATTCTTCGTCTTGGCCTTCTGCGGCGGTCAGGTCTGGCGCTTTAGAACCGTCATCAGCTTTCTGATATGGTTGGAAATAGCTCTCAAAGAACCCGAAAGCGCAAAAGTCGCTGTCGTACTTTTCGACGCTCTCATCGAAGCTGAGAATTTTTTCTGCTAATTCACTTGAAGTGCGGAATGTGAACTTAGTACGATCATGCATCACGAGTTTTTGGTTGATCTCGTTGTGCAATTTGACTACATCAGGCAATGTCGAGATGCGACGGGACAGCAGCCCAACGTAGTTCTTCTCGAAAGATTTGATGGGGCTTTTAGGTCCAGCGAATTGGCGGCCCATCTTGCCAAGAAGTGAGCCAACTTGATAGCTTTGAGAACCCTGTATGTCCATGAGGCGGTCCCCTTCGTAATTTTGCAACAGTATCAGAAAGTAGAAATCGTATTTGAACAGGTTAAAACCAGTTCCACCGTTGCGAATATTGAACTGTGTTTTTTCGATAAGCGCAGGCAGCAGAACAGGATCGTCGTAATAGGTTTCGCTATAAATTTGCGGCAAGACTTTAAACAGATGGTTCTGGTACTTCTTTTTCGCCCGCGTCATGTCTCCTAGTATGTTTAGGAATGAACGAGTAATATCTAGCGGAGCAAGATCCTTCTTGAATAGAAGCTGTCTTTCTTGATTCAACTTGTTGCGGATATGACGTACTTTCTTACTGAGATCAGTGAGCCGACTTTTTTCCAGGCCGGAGATTTCGAGCAAATCTGAATCCGGCGTAGAAGGACCACTTCCTGCCTTGCTGAAGATAAAGTCAAACTGAACGATGTTATCATCAACATCATCCATGACGGCTGCAAAGAGCTTATCTAGGTTTGTTTCATCACCAGAAATCTCAGGTGAGGGAGCCGCAAGATTTTCCTCGCTTTGCTCCGCTCGGCTCAACGACTTCCGCTCGAAAAACGTCTCAATCTGCTTCGCTGTTAGGCGGCTGGTGCTGTCTTGTTCATTGCCACGGGGCAGGACGATGATCTTGACGTCCCGTTCGCGAATGACAGCTCTCTGCGAGTAATCGATAGCATAAAGCAGATTCAAAACATCGTCAAATGAGCGAAAGATGCGACTCTTATACTGGCTCTTGCTATCAAACCCAGGAGCATTATTCTTTCCCGAAGCAAGCGTTTTATAAAGAGCCTTTTTGAGAACATAACCGTTCGCGATCTCTGAATACTCGACGAACTCATCAAGCAGTTTTTCATTGATGAGCTTCATCTCGCCTTCAAACTCATACCAACTTTTGCCATCAAAATCAAAGTGCAAAAAGATGCTAGGCTTGTCGTGAAGAAGCGCCTCCAAAGCTTCAATGTTGGCCTTTAGCGAACTGCGAAACTTTTCAATATGAGAATCTGCAAACGCGGCGGCATCTTGTTGGCCGCGCACGAAAGAATTGACTTGGAAGCCCTTTGCCGCCACGGATGGATCACCAAGAACGAAGTTCGTTTCAGTGATGCTGATGTCGCCCGTTTTGTTATTCGTGACCGTTTGATAGCATATGTCGCCAAAGATATACTTCTTCATCGAGTCCGCATCAGAGGTCTTATAGTTGAGATAAAACAGACGGTTCTTGATGAAATCCTCGTCTGTCAGAGGCACCCTGTTGTTGAGGTCGAACGTAAAATCAGGCCGTACAGGAATGGAGTAGTAGCTGATTGGCTGTTTCTCAGTGGTTTGTGGTGCTTGCTTAACATACCGATGATGCTTGAGACCACCAGGGCCTTTTACATTGCGGAAAGTTTCGCCGATCTTCAAAAGCGTTTCTAACATGGCATTTCCTGTTACCGCATTCTTGCGATGCGCTCGTCATAGAACGGAAGAAGCAGAAGTGCTCAGTGAAGATGAGAGATTGTGACCTGCGGCCCTAATCTCCGGCGAGGCACAAGTGCCAGGCGTTGCTATCTGTCCACAACACCATGTAGCCGAAGCAGGTCGTTTGGCGACCATTCGGGCCGCAGGAACATTTGGGAGAATTATAGCACAGGAAGCAGGGAAACAGCAAAGGGAGAGGGCGACCTGCGGCCCTATCTTCAGCGAGGCCCTGGGCCAGACGTTGTAACGCCGTGTGACCGAAGAAAGACGTGAAGCGACCGTTCGAGCCGCAGGGACATTTACAGGCGCAGTATACCCCAAAGAACAGGAGCGCGGGTGGGGCGAAGGGACGACCTGCGATCCTATCTCCCGCGCGAGGCGGGAGCAGGCCGCGAACGCGACTTTTCGGAGTGCAGGGACGTTTGTCCTCGCGGTATGCCCTAAAGAATCCGCATTGTTCCGTTGTTCTCGATTCATCGGAGTTGCCCTTTCCCGCGCGCTTATCTGCCATTCTTTTGTGTTCCACAGGGGGTATAATTCACCTGACCCTGGAGGAACACCGCCATGACGGTCTTGCTGTCTTTAACAACGGAACAGGAACAAAAACTGACGCAAGCGGCCCAGGCGCGGGGTCTGGATGCCGACCGTCTCTTACACGAGGTGCTGGATACGGCTCTCGCGCAATTAGAACCCGCGTCGGTGCCCACGCCCAAACGGATGCCGGACCTTCACTTCGGCCAAACCTGGGTTAGTGACGATTTTGATGCGCCTCTGCCCGATAGTTTCTGGCTAGGTGAAGAATGAACCTCCTCCTGGACACCCACACATTTCTTTGGTGGGACAACGGTTCCGTCAATCTCTCGCCCCGCGTGCTTGCGCTCTGCAACGACCCGACCGTGATTCTGTATCTGAGCCTGGTCAGTCTCTGGGAGCTTCAGATCAAGAGCGGCCTGGGCAAACTGTCTTTGCGCCTGCCGCTACGAGCGCTTGTGGCGGACCATCAGCAAAAGAATGGGATGCGACTGCTGCCGATCACCCTCGACCATCTCCTCGCGCTGGACGCTCTGCCACACCATCATAAAGACCCGTTCGACCGTCTTCTGATCGCGCAGGCGCAGGTGGAAGGCATGTCCTTAGCCAGCATGGATCATGTTTTTGCCGGCTACCCTGTTTCCCTTATTTGGTGACCTTTGATGTCCACCATGCCGAATCCCGCCGCGTTCTTCTCGCCGAAGCCGGTTTCGTATCCCACTCGCATCAGGTCCACGGAACCGGAAACGGTGAACGGGCAGAAGGCACCGACGATTCGGATGTTCTTGAATGTCGTCAGCTTGGTCCCGCCGCCCGTCCGGGCCAGGTAGGCGGGGCCGAAGGCCAGCGCGAAGCGGTCGTCGTCGGGCAGGTCCCCATAAACCAGGCGGTGCTTGCGGAGCAGGTTGCGGCGCACGGCCTCGGAGAAAGCCTCCCCGTCACTGGGCCGCAGGTAGCGCGTCCCTCCGTCCGGCAGCGGCAGGGCGGCGACAACCGGCGACAGGCAGGTGAAGGCGGTCGTCTCGGACAGGATGGGGGCGGCCAGCGTCTCGATCTGCGTGATGGGGAGTGTCGCCGGGCCGACCCGGAGCGCCCCCGCCGCCAGCAGGCCCGTGGCGAGGTTCGTCAGGAACGGCTCCACCGGCGAGGCGATCAGCCATTCCAGCGGGCCGGGCGCGAAGCGCAGCATGTCGCCGTCCACGGTGCGCCGCGTGCCCCGCAGCCAGGAGAACGTGAACAGCTTGAAGCGCCGCCCGTCCTCATCCGCGTAACCGTCGTCGTGCAGGAAGCGGGCGTAGTCGGCGTCCGAGGCCGCCAGGAGTCCGTAGACGGCAGCAGTCAACCACTCTTGGTAGTTGATCGGCAGCCGGGTCCCCGTTGAGTTGTCTAGACAAACGCGCAGGCGCATCGCTTCCCCTCAGTCCTCTCTCAGTCCTCTTCTCGGTCCTTCATCTACAAGTATGGCATCCCACAGTGCAGCATAGCTGCATTCTCACGACGCGGCGTAAATCTCGCGGAGTTTTTTCGCCTCCGCCGCCAGCTCCCGGCGCAGGGCAGGCGGCTCCAGGACCTCGACTTCGGCCCCGTAACCCAGCAGCCAGCGCTTCACCTCCGCCGTCCCTGCCAGGGCCAGCGTCATCTCCAGGCTGCCGTCCGCCGCTTCCGCGCACTGCTGGCTGGGGTGGTAGCGCCGCTCGCGTATCCAGCGGGCCTGGTAGGGCGAGAAGCGCACCCGCACCGTCACCAGCGCTTCCCCGTGATGCAGCGCGAAGCCGTGACTCAGGTAGGCTTCCACGTCGAAATCGGCGTCACGCGCGAAGGCATCTCCGGGCGGGAGCAGCGCCCACTCGCGGACGCGCCCCAGGAAGAAGTCGCGGAAGCCCTGCCGCCACTCGCACCAGGCGATCAGGTACGGCTCGCCGCGCCAGTGGTGCAGGTGGTACGGCTGCACGACCCGCTCGTTCACGTCGTCGCGGTGGGCGCTGTAGTAGAGGAGTTGGAGACGCCGCCGCTCCTCCAGCCCCCGGCGGCAGTCGTCCAGCAGAGCCGGGGACGCGCCCACGGCGCTCTGGGCCTGGATGGCACCGCCCATGCTCTCCGCCGCCGTCTCTGCTAAAGATGACAGGAAGGGCTGGAGGCGCTGGGCCAAGGCGCTGACCGGCCCGGCGTCCGGCGCGGCCAGGTACTCGCGGGCGGCCAGGAGGGACCGGCGCAGGGTGGCGGCCTCCCGCTCGGTGAGGGCGAGGAACGGGAGCAGGTAGGTCGGGTCGGTGTAGGCCCACCCGCCGCGCCGCCGGTCGTAGACGAGGGGTGCGCCGAGGTTGTCCGTCAGGTGGCGGTGGTCGGCGAAGGCCGTGCGGCGGGAGACGCCGAACTGTTGGCAGACGGCCTCGGCGTTGGGGTAGTGCCGGCTGCGGATCTGGCTGTCGATCCAGTAAAGGCGTTCGATCTGAGACAAGGGACACTCGCTCCATGCCGTGAAAAGCCGTAAAGGCGGTTTCTTGCTCTCTGTTCCATAGAGGCCCGGCTTTTTCCTGTCTGTGTCAAGGAACGGAGAACGTAAGTGCCATTCAATCGTCCGTTGCCTCGGTCTTTGCTTCCCCTGCCCATTGCCGCGAGGGGACGTCCGTCGCCCGGACCCAGCCACGACCTCTGATCACCAGCGGTTTTTCCACAGGGTTATCCATAGTTGGCTTTCCAGCCTGCCGATTTTTGCGGAGGGCATTTACTGCTTTGATGCCTTACCCGGACGTGTGGCGTGGGTTATAATCTTGCGGGGAGAGTGGTTCCGCCCAGACGGAACCGTTCTTGGACAGCAAGGAAGATCAGGAAAGGATCTGGTACGGCGATCCGTTGCTCCCTGGACCCTGTCCGTTGTGTCACAACGTCCGCTGGTGCGGTCGGACGTGGGTTGACGCGGCGCGATCCTTCTGAGTCCCTCGTAACCCGTGCAAAGGTCTGACCATTATAAGCCGGGAACAACTGGAAGGGGTTTGTTCGCGCGAGCAAGCGATGGGCTAAGTCCCAGCCAGGAATATGCGGACAGGACTAGTCAGAGGCCCACGGTCAAACAGAACTGGTTGCATATCGTGAGGCTGAGAGGTGTGGGTGAGGCTTATAACTCTTGGCAAAGCCCACGCGCGGCCTCCCGGTCAGTATCCGCCACATTCCGTCCTAACAGAACGCCGGACTGCGGCACCAAAAGGGGTTAATGACGCTTACGCAGTTCTTCAACCACATCCGCTATGTTGAAGGGCAGATTCAGGATTTTGCAAGCCCTTTGGTATCTCTTCCTGAAATTGTCGGCTTTGCTCTCTATCTTTCCTGACTCTTGTAGGAACTTGTAAGCGCCTTGGTAAGAGGGCCAGCTTTTTTGCTTGATGTAAATGTGTAAGACGTCCCTCACCAGCCGGAGGCTGTCTTGGTTGGAGATTTTGTACCTGGTAGCTCCATGCGCTTTCCTCATAAGCGATGCTTGTTCCCTAAGATAGATCTCCCTGATGGTATCTGCCGTGACCCAGGAGTCAGCCTCAATCGTGATGCTGTCATGCGAAGCCTTCCCGTTCATCAGGCACTCAGCGGCCACACTGGCTGCATCCGAAGCGTCCATATTCACCACAATGCTTTTGGAAGTGCGGACACTCACCGGTCTATAATCCGCCTTGTCGGTCAGGACGAACATAGCTTGCTCCCGGCGTCCACCTGGGATCGCGTTCATGACGATCCGCGAGATGAGAAGGTCATAAAGCTCCTCCACCACTGAGCTCGTAAAGAAGCGGGTAAACCTGCCCGGCGTGTTTTCATTTTCACTCCCTTCGAGATCTGCTTCCCAGAAAAAAGGGTCACGGAGCAGTTTTACGGGTTTATGGTCCGACACCAGTGTCTTCTCAATGATGCAACTTCTGCTTCCTGTAGCCCCCGTGCTGCCCGAGGTTACTTCAATGCTGACCGTATACTTGTACCAACGATGTACCTTCCCCAAAGAACCATAATGAACAACGGTTGAAGGATAAGTAACTGTCTGACCCTTCAGCCGCTTCCTCTGTTCAGGCGTAACCACTTCTACGGCTTGATTTAGTACCTTCGCCTTATGATCCGTGACAGAGGCACCTAACCCCTCGATGTCTGTGAAAGAAAGATACCGGAGAGCGGGGGAGGAGAGAAAAGCCCGCGCCTGGGCTGTGGACAAAAGGCCTGAAGGCAGGTATTTCTCTCGAAACACTTGCACCTGCGGTAAGAACCCGCAAAGCACACCCCGATGCATTGAAATTGCTTCTATGCCTTCCCGCTCTTGGGGGCTGAACACTTCTAGACCAACAGGGATCTTCTCTTGCTGAAGAGGCTCCTTAGAAAGCTCAACACTCTCAGCCTGTTGACGGGAACTTTGTTGTGGCAGTGACCGAGGAGCCTTAGAACACAAGTCTCTTGCTATTTTCCTTTCGAGGTCGTTTTTTGCAACCCCTTGAAGAGCTGATTCAAAACTCTCCCATTGCCTGGCTTCTTCCCTTTTCTCCCTCGTTAGTTGTCCCTTCACTCGTTCAACTATTTCCGCTTTTTCGCGTTCATCTAGGCCATCGTGGACCCCTCCAATATCGTAATCTGCCGATAATCGTACAAGAAAATACAAAGTCGCTGTCGTAAACTCGACCAAATTTAATCTTTCCCTGAGCCAGTCAAGTGAAGAAATCAGTTGCTCCTCATCCTCTTCCATTGCCCTGTCCATATCTTCAAAGTCAGACATATAAGCCTCTCTAAATGTCTTGTGGATAATAGTACATGTCGTCAACGGGACGCGGAGCTAAGAGGGGCCACAATCAGCCTTTGAGTCCAATCTGCCACCGGAACGAACAACCTACAGAGGAGGTAACGCATGAAGCCTACGACACCGCACAGCCAACCCACGCCTAACCCGCATTGGGTCATGTTCTGGCAAAAAGTTCGAGCCGCAGCGGATGAGTTACGCCGCCTCGAAGCCGAGCAGGCTCAGGGCGACCAGCTTTAGATCGAGATCACAAGGAGATCACAATGAACAGTGTTCCATTCAATCGCCCCACAGGCAGCCCCGGCCCGCGCCGCCCCGTTCTGCCGCCCCGTCTCTTTCTCGACTTGCCCTTACCTGGCCTGGGGCAAACGAGTATTACCGGGGCGCAAACGCCACCGGCGGGCGTCACGGAGTGGGAGAGGGGAAAAGCCTGATGTTCCCAGACTACCTCACGTTCAGCGTGCCCCTGCCCGTGGCAGAGTGGCTACTAGGCAGCCTGACCAGCCCCTACATGAGCAAGCGCTCCCCGTCAAGCACTTATGAAGAGGTGAGACGTTGCGGCGGCGTCTCAATCTCCGTGCCCGCCAACCCGAACGCGGAGGCGCGTGTCGAAGTGACAGGTGACGGCTGCCGCGAACTGGAAGCGGCGGGCACGGTAGCCCATTGGCCGACGTTTCTGAGGAGCCTGCTGAATGACGGAGCAAGGTTCACGCGCTTTGACTTCGCCATTGACGATCAAATCGGCCTCCTCAATCTCGACCACATCATCACCGCCTGTGAAGAGGGGCGCGTCGTGTCAGCCTACAAGAGCGTGGACTTCCGCCCCAAGCTGGACGGGACCACCGGCCAGATCATCGGGCGGGGTGTCACGTTCGGCACACGCGGATCGGAGAGCTACGTTCGCATCTATGACAAGGAGTTACAGCAGGCCGTCCCTGGGCACTGGATCAGAGTGGAGCTAGAGACGCGCAAAGAAAGGGCACAAGCACTGGCAGAGGCGATCGCCAAGCGCGGGGCACAAGTCGTGCCCCCCATTCTACTCAGCTACCTCAATTTCAAGGTGCAAGGGCGAGACAAGAGGCGGTGCCGCTGGAAAACGGAAAGCTGGTGGACAACCTTCCTGGGCACGACGCGACGCCGCCGGCTAGAAGTCGCGCCCCGGAACGTGAGCCTGGAGAAGACTTACCGTTGGCTGATCCGCAGTGTCGCACCGGCGTTCGCGCGAGTATATGACAGTGGGATAGGTGAGCAGCTTATCACGCAGATGCTGGCGCACGGGCGGTCGAGGCTGAACCGTATCCCCGCCACGGCTACCAGGAGTGAGGCAGAGCCAGCGGCGAAGGCGGAGCATCCGTGAAGGCATGACAGACCAGCGCGGTCAATCGGAGCCGCCTCGCGGCCCCTTGACTTCAATTCCAGCCGCCGCCACAACCTTGGGGAGCGCACTGGCAGCAGGACGGTTTTAGCTGCCTGTGCGTTTCCCGGCCACGGCGAGTGCAGCGGAGGATGTCTCCTGCAACGACGCCACATCGCGCTTTCGCCCGCGCCCCGGCCCGCGCGGCTTGATGGTACGCTTGATGCCGTTGTAACTGCCCGGCTGGTAAGCATCGAGGTCAGCCGCGCGCAGTGCAATCCGATCCAGGACGCGCACGGAAGGCAGCAGGCCCCGCTCGATTGCCTTATAAATGGTGGGCAGCGAGACGCCCTTAATCTCGGCGGCCTTCTTCGGCGTAAGGTACTCGTCCATGTGTCTCCTGATGCTCGTTTGCCGTGGCAGTTCCTGCTTGTTGTCTAACAGTGAATACATTATGACACAAAGAACGCTGGAAGTCCAAACTGTTCTCCTTTCAATATTTAGGAGGAATATCTAGGCCACTTGATATTTAATGTACAAAACAGTATACTTATAATGCGGCCCTGACCGCCTGAATGAGCGTCGTCACACTAGCCGCTAGGCTGTTCGCCCTGCTTCACGGAGACAGCGCCGCCCACACCGAGGCGCGGGCGCGGCCCAGCATCAAAAGCCGTGCGGTACTTTGGGAAGACGGCTACGAGGCTCGCAGCATGAGGCTGGGGTTGTTGCCGGCAACTTCCCCTAGACAACTTGTACCAGTTCCTGCGGCTTCGATAAGCTGGCCCCGTTCGGCTCATACTGATCCTGCTTGCGCCTTCCCACGTTTCCGTTTGGACGGAGGCGTGGGGAGTCTCGTGGCAATTGGGGAGGCTTACCGCTCGGCCCTTTGCAGTCCGCCTGAGAGGTTTTTTCATCAAGTAGTCGGGTCCAGGTAGGGGCGCGGCTGCCATAGCAATGCATAGGAGAAGCATCATGACAACCCCAGACTTCAACAAGTCAAAAGGCGCGGTCCTCTACACCCGCGTCAGCACCGGCGACCAGGACAAAAACGGGACAAGCCCGGAGACGCAGCTTTCCGCCTGTCGGGCTAGGGCGCTCGCTGAGGGCCTGCCCGTCGTCGCACAGTATCATGACGGCGGCATATCAGGCGGCTTCCTGCTGACCCGCGCGGGGATGCAGGCGGCCCTTGCCGACATCCAGGCCGGGCGGGCTGACACGCTCATCTGCGCCAACATCAGCCGCTACAGCCGTGACACCGAACATCAGCAGGCGATCAAGAAGGCCGTCAAAGCGGCGGGCGGCCATCTCGTATTCTGCGACATGGCGTTTGATGACACGCCGGAGGGGGATCTCGCATTCGGCGTGATGGGGACTTTCGCCGAGTATGAGCGCAAAGTGATTCGCCAGAGGACCATGCGGGGCAAGAGGAAGCGCGCGGAGGAGGGGCAGCAACCGCAGCGCAGCCGGTCCCCCTACGGCTATCACATCGTCACCAACGCCGAAGTGGCCGCCGGGCTGCACCCTGCCCACCTGCGCGGGCGCTACCTCGTTCTGGAACCGATGGCCGGTATGGTGCGGCGCATCTTCGCCGATTATCACTCCGGGGCGTTCAGCCTGTCCGCGCTGTGCCTCGCGCTGAACCGTGAGGGGGTTGCGACGCCCGGCCACGGGAGAGCCTGGCAGGAGGCCACACTGCGGGTCATCCTGATGAACCCCGTTTATAAGGGCGAACCCGTCAGCGGGCGGCAGAAGTGCGTCACCGACGAGAGCCGCATCGGGCAACGGCACAAGCTGACGGGCCGCCCCATCCGCACTCCGTACACGCGCACCCTGGCCCCTCCTGATGACCTCCTGACGCTCTCCGCCCCACCTCTGGTTGACGCCGAGGTTTGGGAGGCCGTGCAGTCGCGCCTGACCCGCATGAGCGGCGAGGGTGGCGGCAGCCCGCGTCAGGTGAGGATGCTGTCGGGCCACACGGTCTGCCCCTACTGCGGCGGCAAAGCCGGCATCAAGTACCAGAAGGCGAACGGGAAGAGATACCGCTACTTCACCTGCAACCAGCACAAACAGGCGCGGCGCGGACACGAAGGTTCTCCGTGCCGGGGCGAGCTGTATCCGGTGGAGACAGTAGAACAGGCCGTGTTGCAGTCCCTTCGGGATGCTTGGCAGAAGCCCGCCGCAGTCCAGGCGGCCCTGCACGTCTACACCGAGCCGATGCCGCTCAACAAGCGGACGGGCGAAGACGCCGAAACCCGGAAGGCCTTGGACGACCTGAAGGTGGAAGAGCAGGCGACCGCACAGGCCCAGGTCGCAGCCATCCGCGCGGGTGCATCACCAGACGCTTTCGCGCCCCTCTTCGCTGACATCGCCGCCCGGCGAAAGGCGTTACTGGCGCAACAGCAACCGGCGGCCATGAGCGGTGCGGCGGACGAAACGGGGAAGCCGGGCCGGGCAGGGCGGAAGAGCACCAATGTTGATCTGAAGATGGCCTGCCTGGCGATGGAGGAGGCGTGGCGCGTTCTGACCAGTGAAGGGGTCGAGGGGCACGTCAAACGCGATCTGCTGCTGACACTGGTAGAGAAGGTGATCTGCCACAAAGACGGGGCTGAAGTCGTGTTTCTCCCCGGCGTGTTCGGGGACGCCGGGGAGGGCGACGGGGTATCAACCCTTTATACCACCTGCATCGGCATCAGGACGCACAGGTAGTCGGCGTCGTCGGTGGGGCGGATGACGCCGGGGTGCAGCGGCTCGGTCAGCTCGATGTGCAGGCCCTCGGTGTCCAGCACGTTCAGCACGTCGGCCAGGTACTTGGCGTTGAAGGCGATCTCCACCAGGCTGGCGTCGCCCGCGCGGGCCACCTCCACCTCCTCGTAGGCGTTGCCGACGCTCCCGCTCTCCGCCGTGATGGTCAGCCGGTCGCCGTCCTCGGTCGTCCGCAGGACGACCCGGCTGGCCGAGTCGCGGGCGACGATGGAGGCGCGCTTGACGGCGGCGGCCAGGGGCGCGCGCTCGACGGTCAGGGTCTTGGTGGCCTGGGCGGGGATGACGCGCTCGTAGTTTGGGAACTGGCCGTCGATCAGGCGCGAGATCAGGGTCGTCTTGCTGCCCTGCCCGTCACTCTTATCGCCTTCCCCCTTGCCGCCGCCGTTCTCGATCTGGAACTGGATCTGGTTGCCGGACAGGGTGACGACCACCTCGCCGTCCTCGTTGCCGATGATGCGGAGAAGCTCGTTCATGGCGCGCGACGGCACGATGGCGCTGGCGCTGCCCGACCCCTCCTTGACGGGGCAGTCGCGGACGGCCAGGCGGTGGGTGTCGGTGGCGACCAGGCGCAGGCTGTCGCCCTGGAAGACGACCAGGACGCCGGTGAGGATGGCGCGGGTCTCGTCGGTGGAGGTGGCGAAGATGGTCTGCTTGATGGCGTCGGGCATCCCCGGTGAAGCCATCCGGCTGAGGGCGTTGAGCAGGAGACGAGAACGCGGCTCCCGGCCCGCCGCATCTGCAATGAACGCGACCTACCTGTGCCGCAGAGCCATGACCACATAAAACCGAACACACCGCATCCGCGCATCGTCAGGCCTGTCACGGCGCGGGGGAGGGGACGGAGGGCAGGCCGCGCGCGCCGTCCGCAGACACCGACCGGACGGCAAACAGGTAGTCGTCTTTGGACAGGGGGAGCGTGACTGTCTCCGCCCCCTCGACCCGTTTAAAGCCGGTCCAGTCGGGCGCGTCCGTCGGACGCCATAACACCTCGTAAGCCGCCGCGTTCGGCACACGCCCCCAGGAGAGTTTCGTCTCCGGGCTGAGGTCGGCTTTCAGCAGGACACTCGGCGGCGGGGCGGGGGCGGAGGCAAGCGAGGCGACAGTCGCGGCGTTCACGCGGGCGACGCGCGCCAGATACTCGTAGTCCACGAACTGCGGCAGGTCGCCGTACTGGACGCCTTTTTCCACGCGCACGTCCTGGTGCTGGTGCCGCCAGTCCTCGTTCATCTCGGTGAAGCGCACGGCGGGAAAGCCGCGCTGGACGAACGGGGCGTGGTCCCCGCCGCGCAGATAGCGGTCCAGGCGGTAGACGAGCGCGACGCCGAAGCCGGGCACATAGCGACGGCCCGCGTCCAGGACGGACCGCGCCAGTGTCCGGGCGGGCGTGTCGGCGTCCGTCCCCGCCGACCGCCTGCGGGCGGTCTGGGCCGCCGTCTCCGTCGGGTCCGCGCCCGAGGCGAACACCCGGACGTGCGAGTCGTCGTGGATGCCGCCTTGCCCGTGCGAGTTGCCGACGATGTCGTTCGTGATCATCGCCTCCACGTCAACCTTGCCGTCAGTCATCTCCTGCGCCAGGTGCGTCGAGCCGTACAGCCCCTGCTCCTCCCCCGTCACGGCGACGAACTTGACCGTTGCCGCATAGTGGTGGCCCGCCATCAGCCGGGCCAGTTCCAGCGCGACGGCCACCCCCGAGGCGTCGTCGTTCGCCCCCGGCGCGGTCGCCGAGGCGTTCATCACGTCCGTGACGCGCGAGTCGTAGTGCCCGCTGATGATGATGACCCGCTCCGGCGTCTCGTCGCCCGGCAGCGTCGCCACAACGTCCGTCAGCGAGACGGGCGCGGGCAGACGCTCCCCCGCAGGCTGCGTCCAGGTGTCCCGCTCGACTCGGAGCCGCCCGCCGTTAGCCGCCGAGACCGCCTGAAACTGCGCCGCGATCCAGTTCACCGCGAGTGCGCTGCCGGTCGGCGAGAGCGTGTGGCGCGTCGGGAACGACGCCAGCGTCCGCACCGTGTTTTCCAGCCGCGCCGCCGAGACGCCGCCGACGACGGCCTGCACCCCGGCGTCTTTATCCGGCGGGGCCGCGCCCGCCGCGCCGGCAAAAAGAAGCAGCGTGGCCGCGAAAGGGGCGGAGAGGAAAAAGGGAAATCGGAGCGTCGTCATGCAGTAGTTCTTTCGTTGTCAGCGCCCGTGCGCCGCCAGTCCGAGGCCGACGAGGGCCGCCAGGCTCAGGATCGCCATCAGGCCGCCCGGCATGAAGGCGCGGGTACGGACGTAGCGGACGGTGAAGAAGACGAGCAGGGCGAGCGTCAGAGCCAGCGCCGCCGGCAGGCCCCAGGCCTGGCTGTGGCCGACTCCCCACGCCGCCGCCAGCAGGCCCAGGCCGCCGCCGAGGCCGCCGATCAGCGAAGGGCGGCTGCCGGCCTTGACGAAGCCGAGGACGCCCCCCAGGATGACCAGGACGGCGTAGACGAGGGTGATGATCGCGGCTGTGTTCATGGGTCCATTGTACCCGCTCAGGCCGCTTCAGGCTTTTCCGACAGCGGCACCCGGCTCTTCGTCCAGGCGGGCAGCAGCAGGATGAGCAGCCCGGCGGGGACCGTCAGGGCCAGACCCCACCCGTTGGTCGCGTGCCAGGCATAGGTGGCGCTGTGGCCGCTCTGCGGCCCGCAGAAGTCGTACAGGGTGCCGCCGACCTTCTCTCCCAGCGCGCCGGCCAGGGCGATGGAGGAGAGGACCAGGCCGTAGACGGTCCCCTCGATGTGCGGCGGGCAGGCGCGTGCGGCCAGCGTGTACAGGCAGAGCGTGTACAGGATGCCGGCGAATCCGCCGATGACCGCCACGACCCTGGCGGAGAACTGGTCGTGCAGTCCGAAGTTGATCAGGTACAGGGAGCAGTCACACGCCCACGCCCCCACGGTCACGGCCACGACGGGCATCTTTCGCGAGACCACGCCGAAGGTGAGGATGCCGAGTAGGACGCCCGCCGCGCTGAACTGGCCCAGGCCGCCGATGAACTGCTTGGAGAAGTGCAGACTGTCCACGGTGTAGTAGAGCTGGGCGGTATTGGTGCCCGGCGTGAAGATCAGGTAGAAGACATAGGCGACGACGGCCCACAGGCCGGGGGACCGGGCCGCCCGCCGCAGTGCGTCGGTCGTCTGGGCGCGCTCGGCCCGCTTCGCTTCCAGGCGCTCGGCGTGTTCGGCGGGCGTCTCCCGTGCGCTCTGCCCCGCGATGACGCGCTTCTCATCGATCAGCAAGGCCAGCGGCAGGGCGAGAAGGGAGATCAGGGCCGCCGTGCGGAAGCAGGAGGCGTAAGACCAGTTCTGGGTCACATAGCCGCCCAGACGGGCCGTGAAGACCAGCGTCAGCAGGTAGGGGGTGAACATCTGGACCGCCTGAACACGCCCCACGGTCCCGGTCCGGTTGCCGACCGTCACCATGATCGCGTCCGCCATGATCAGCACGGTGACACCGCCCGCGAACGCGATTATCACGAGTAGGAGCGTAGTCAGATAGGCGTAGTGGGAAACGAGGGACAGGCAGAAAAATCCCAGCGCGGCCGTCAGCGCGGCCAGCGCGTAGTAGGAGCGGCGGTGGTAGCCCAGCAGAGGGAAGAGGTCGGACCCGGCCCCGATCAGGGGCCGCAGATAGTTAGGGATCGCCACCAGGATGGCGAGGGTCGCCAGCCCGCCCGCCGAGAGGTGGAGCTGCTCTTTGTAGAGGAACAGGAGCTTCTCCCCGGAGAACGTGCCGACGAGGGTGCTGACGACCATCGTCGCGGCCATCAGCAGGATGAGGCGCAGGAAGGCGGCGCGCTCGCCGGGCGGCGCGGCGGTCTCGCGGTCGAGGGTGAGTGTTGCCAACGGTCTTTCCTTTCGTTGCGAAGCTCAACCCTCGGCGCTGAGGGGCAGTGAACGTGTCAGGTGATGTGAAGGCCCCATTTCGACACTCCCGCCTGATTCTCCTGCTGCCGTAAAACGCCTCTTCTCAGCGCGCCCCTATTGTTGCCGGTTTTTCCTGATCCGGCCCGGTCGGCATGATTCCTGCAATTGTAGAACAATGCGGCAGACCACTGGGGACGCGCCGCAGGCGATCGTGCCTTCCTATCAGCCTTCGCCCCCGCAGAGAAAAGAAAACCCGCATGTCCATTTTTTACAAAGCCGGCCTGGCGCTTGTTGTCCTCGGTGCCCTGGGGCAGACCACCCCGGCAAGCGCCATGGGAGTCACCGTCGCCGCCGCGCCCGTCACCGGCGGCGGGAGTAGCCCGTACACCTACTCCTATGCCGTCACCCCCAGCTTCAACGCCAGCCAGTTCGCGTTCACCTTCTCGGACCCGAACGTCAGCTTCAGCAGCGTCACCGGGCCTCTGAACACCGTCAACCAGACCACGCCGGGCAGCTTCATCAACTTCGGCGCGGCCGGGGCCTTCCTGCCCGCCGGCTCCTCGGAGACGATCTCCTTCACCTCGCCGGATGCACCGAACGGCGGCACCTTCATCGCCGCCGGGACCGGGTCCGGCAGCGCCGGATACTCGCTCACGGCCCCCGGCCCCGCCCCCGTGCCGGAGTCCTCCACCACGGTCAGCCTGGGCCTGCTGCTGGCCCTCGGCCTGGGCGGCGTCGCCGTCGCAGCCCGCAAGAAGCGCGTCGCCTAAGCGTCTCCCGCTTCGGCCAGGACTCCTTCAGCCCTCGTCTCCTCGGAGGCGGGGGCCTCTTCACGTCCCAGCCCCGCCTTCCCCGGCAGCAGGGTAACGCCCGCCAGCAGCAGGGCGCAGAAGCCGACGAACCAGTCCCCCCACCGCACATACGGCGTCACCGTCTGGCGCGACTCGACCCGCCCCCACACCACGGCGGGCTGGAACAGGCCCGCCTCTGCGATCACCCGGCCCGACGGGTCAATCACCTGCGAGACGCCGGTGGCCGCACTGCGGACGAGGTAGCGGTCGGTTTCGGCGGCGCGGACGGCGGCGATGGCGGAGTGCTGCCGTGCCGCGGCCGTGCGCCCGAACCAGGCGTCGTCAGTGGACACGACGAGCAGGCCCGCGCCGCGTGCCACTTGTTCTCGGAGGAAGCGGGGGTAGGACGACTCGAAGCAAATGGCCGCCCCGAGGGGGCCGACATCCGGCCCGCCGTCCAGCAGCAGCTGCTCGTCTTCGCCCGGCTTCATGTCGGAGTGCGTGACGTGGAGCGCTTCCAGGAACGGGAACCGCGCGACGCCCGGCACGAACTCCCCGAACGGCACGAGCTGCCGCTTCCGGTAGCTGCCGGTGATGTTGCCGTGCGCGTCCAGCAGGAACAGGCTGTTGGCGCTCTTGTGCAGGGCGGCGTCATACTCCCCGCCGCCGATGACCATGGCCTGATGCGCCCGGTAGGCCTGCCTCTGTACGCGCCGCCGCGTCTCCTCGTCGTTCAGCAGATACCCTGGGAAGGCCGTTTCCGGCCACACGACCAGGGCCGCCCCGTGCGCCGCCGCCTCCTGGCTCTGCCCCCCGAACGTCTGCATCACCCGCGCCGCGTAGGCCGGACCTTGCGGCACGTCCTGGACGATGTCCCCCTGCAAGGCCGCCGCCACGAACGTGGGCCGCAGATGCTCCGTCCGCAGCGTCACCCCCCCGTACACCAGTGCGGCGGCGACCAGGCCCGCCGCCGCTCCCGCGAATGCCCCCGCCCGCCGCTCCCGCCACGCCTCCGCCAGCGCGACGTTCACCAGCACGAGCAGGAACGCCAGCCCCCAGATGCCCGTCAGCTTCGTCACCTGCAAGAGCGGTAGGGCGAGGTGCTGCGTGTAGGCCAGGTCCCCCCAGCCCAGCGCCAGCGTCCCCGACTGCCGCCACCACTCGACGACTGACCACAAGGCCGGGACGCCGAGCCGGAAGGCCCACGGGGAGGGCCTGGTGCGGAGCCACTGCGCGCCCAAAGCCCAGACGCCGAGGTAGAAGGCTTGATAGGCAGTGACCAAGACCCAGCCCAGCGTGCTGAGGGCGGGTCCGATGATGTGGCCCGCGAAGACGATGATCCAGGTGGACATGGTGCCGAGGAAGCAAGCACCGAGGAGCAGCCCGTGGGCGAAGGCGGCGCGCTTGGAGCGGAAGGGGAACAGTGTGAGGAAGGGGACCAGGCCGGCCCAGGCGAGCCAGCCGCAGTCCAGGCGGGGGAGGGCGGCGGCCAGCAGCAGGCCGGAGAGGGCCGTCAGGGCGAGGCGTTTCCACGCCCCGCGCGTGTCATGTTTTTGCATTGCGGGGGGATTGTACCACTGTTGCCCCCCGCCCCCCAGAGGAAACTTCGCAGGACTTGCTACCGGGCACTGGCCGCCGTCAGCGCCAGCAGGGCGGGGACGCCGCGCCGGTCCGGGCCGTACACCAGGTCAACCGTTCCGATCACCTTGGCCGGGAACGGGTTATTCCACTGCTGGGAGTAGGCCACCGCGGAATAGGGCGTCCCGGCAAACGGCTTCGCCCAGGCGGTCTGCGCGCCCGGCAGGGCGGTGGGGACCGTCTGCCGATAGTCGTCCACGCTGATCTCGGCGTAGACCGGGACTTTAGCGGCCGTGCCGTCGGCGTAATGAACGACGTAGTCGGCCATCTCGTACCGCTTGCCCTGCTTGACCTCGTCCGCATTGCGGCGGCTGTCCAGGCGGGCGGCTTGCAGGAAGAACAGGGCGTCGGCTTTACGATTGACCGGGATGCCGACAACATGGTCGGGCAGGCCGCCCGGTACTCCATTGCCGCCGAGCATGACGACGGAGGGCACCGGCGAGGTGGCGAAGTCGTAAAGGGTGTAGGGCACCCCGGCGAAATGCTGACGCCCACGCGGCAGGTCGGCGAACGTATACGCCTTGTCGCCGAACCAGCCCCGGTCGGTGAGGTACTGGTTCGCCTGCCTGGACAGGTCGAGCGGCGTGTAGGTCAGGTCGGCGGCCCCCGCGATCACCGTCTTGCCGCCCGAAAACGGCGCGTGGAGATTACGGAGGAGTGTCGCCAGGATGGCCTGCTTCTTGCCCGCGTTCTCCGGGTTCGTCTCCGCCTCCTTGAACTTGACGTTGCACAAAAGGATGCCGCCCGCCCCGCGCGGGTACTCAAGCATCGCGCCGATGTTCAGCAGCGGCCTGACGCTCCGGTAGAAGGAGGCGGGACGGGCCGCTTTCAAGTAGATGTTGTCCAGGCCGATGTTCGTGCTGCCCGGCTTCCGGGCATAGTCCACGACCTGCAAGGTGATCTCTTTCGCCATGCGCGGCGGGCTGAGGGTGAACGTCTGCGGGTCGCCGTTCGGCTGGACGTCCAGCGGGACCCGGTCCGTGCCGTTGAAAACGAGCGCGATCTTGGTCGTCGGGTTGTAGTTCAGGTCCTGCACATAGGTGAACTGCGTGATCTTTTCACTCCGGGGCAGCGTGATCGGGATGCCGGTCGTCTTGCCCGGCTCGGGGCCGGGGAAGTTGATGATGAGTGGCCAGAAGCCGTCCGCCTGCGTGTAGTTGTTGGTGATCTTGTCCCAGGCGAAAAACGGCGACTTGCCGAACGGGGCCACGTCGTCATAATCCAGAACGTAGCTGTAGGCGTCGGCGTCCGGATACTGGCCCGCCGAGTAGCCGAAGATCTGCTTGCCGGACCCCATGACGATGGCCGAGGTCGCAAGCCCCGCCGTCAGCGGGTTGCGGACGGCGGGCCAGGTGACTTTCTCCTGCCCGAAAGGCCGGATCAGGTGATCTACGCCGACCAGCGCGTTATAATCGGCCAGGCCCTCAGGCGTCACATCGTTCAGCACCAGCCACCCACCGCCGCGCGTGAAGGCTTCTACGCGGGCCTTGTTCCGGGCCAGGGCGTGCAGGGCGGCGGGCGTCGCGCGGACGACCGCGATGCCGCCCGGCTTGCCCAGCGCGGCCAGGGGGTCGGCCGCTTTGCCGTAGTCCAGGCCGACCGCCTCCATCGCCTTCAGCAGCGGCGCGTCGTCGCCGACGGCCGCCGTCACCGGATGGAACACCTGCCTGTAGGCCAGGCCGTAGAAGACCATGTTCAGCAGGAGCTTTTGCGCGACCGGGTTTGTGGTTAGCTTCTGCCCGATGACGAGCTGGCTGATCAGCATCTCGCCCCTGCCCGCCGTCATCTCGGCCAGGGCGGTGTCTTGCAGGCGCGGGCCGCACTGGACCAGCGACTTGCCGCCCGTCGTGGGCTTGACGTAGGCGTCACGGTAGACGGTCCCGTCCTGGCCCCAGGTGAAGAAGTCTTTTTGTGCCAGCCCGCGCAGGACCGGATGGTCCAGGTCTTCGGCGAAGGCGATGCCGCCCCGGTTGGTGTCCGGGGCCATGTCGCCGGGCAAGGCCTGGAAGCGGAGCGGGTTCTTCTGTTCCAGCACGATGACCGTGTGCCCGCCCGACGCATAGGCGGCCAGCGCACTCGACGTGCTTTGGGCCGCCGTCAGCGCGTCGGGGCCGATGATAAGGACCTTAGCCCCAGCGGGCAGCACGTTCAGGCTTGCAAGCCTTGTGAACGGCAGCCTTTGAGCGTTCAGGAGGGCCGCGACGGTTCCCGCCGGGTCATAGACGGCGAGCGATCCGGTTCCCGGCAGCGGCTGTATCGCCTGCACCCGCGCTCCGGCGCGGTGGAAGTGGCGGGCGGTCCTGATGCCTACCGGCAGGACGGAAACCGCCTTCACGTCCCGGTACACCTCCTTGCCAGCGCGCGTCAGCGTCAGCGTCCACGTCCCCTCCTGACGGTCGGCGGCAGCGGGCATCGGCAGCGTCACGTCGAACTTTCGGTCACCGCCCGCCGGGACGGCGCAGGCCTTGCTCGTGCGCGCGATCTGCCTGCCGCCGACCGTCAGCACACAGGTCAGCGTGATCGGGGATGCATCGTGCGTGTCGTTAAAAATGCCCAGCGTCCGCGTCACCTTTTGGCCGCCTCCGAACGTCCAGTCCCACTGCCGGCACAGCACGGCGACCGGCTGCCAGGCCGGATACTGGAGGTCGGTTTCGCCGCCGAACCAGAAGTGGAAGTTGATGCCGTTCCAGCGGTAGCCCTCCGATAGCATCCGCGCGGCCAGCCCGACGGCCGGGTGCGACTCGGCCTTGCCGACAAATGCGCTCTCGCCGCCGACCGTCGCCAACTCCGCCGGGTCAACGCCGTTGGCGAAGAAGTCCTCGCCCAGCAGGATCGGCTTGGCCTGTGTGATCGGCCAGATCTGCCGGTGCGCGAGAGCCGCGCGGTCATACGCGCCCTCAGGCAGCGTGTCCAGGCTGGGCTGTAGATAGTGGCCGCCGTAGACGGGCAGCGACTCGTCTAAAAGGGCGTTGCCGCCGTCGGTCATCTGCGGGCGGGTCGGGTCCAGCGCGGCCAGCATGTCGGCGGCCCGCTTCATCTCCCGCGTCGTCACCTTGTCCTGCCCGAAGACATGGGCGTTGATGAAGGTGATCTCGTTCTCCATGCTCCAGATGAAGATGGACGGGTGGTTGCGCTGGCCCTTGACCCAGGCGGCGAGCTGCTGACGCCAGTTTTCATAGAGGGCGGGCCGGGTGATGTCGTAAAACCCGTTCGCGCCTTCCCCGTCGAAAATGCCGGTGCGGCGGACGGGGACGCCTTGCGCGTCGAAGAAGTCTAAAGCGTCCGGCATCTCCTTCCCGCCGTAGACGCCCTCCGCCCAGACGCGCTGCATGGTCTGCCCGTGTTTAAGCCACAGGGAAACCGCTTCGAGGTCCGCCCGTCCGTAACCCGCCAGGTCCGCCCGCCCGTGCCACGGCACGCCGTTCAGGGTGAACTGCGGACCCGACCAGCCCCACTCGCGGAAGCCGAACTTGGTGGTACGCTCGTCAACGGGCCGCCCGCCGATGCTCAAGGTCGTGACGACGTTGTACTGCGCCGGGGCGTCCGGCCACCACAGCTTGGGGTCGGCCCAGCCCTCGGACAGCCGAACGACCGCGCCCTGTCCGGCGGGGACGGACACGTCCTGCGGTGCGAACGTCTTGGCGACCGGCCCGCCCGCCAGCGGCACGACCTTGTTCGCGACAGTTACGGTCATCGCTTGCTCCGTCGGGTTATGCACCGTCACTTCCAGCCCCAGGGTTTTCTTCTTGACCGAGGGAACGGCAAACACGTCGGACGTGTAGGCCCGTCCCGCCACAATGAGGGAGGGCGTCAGTAGCAGCCCCGTCTCGTAGTGCGATAGGACGGGCATGTCGAGCTGGTTGGTCGTGTTATAGTGCCAGAAATCGTAAGGGGTGTACTGCGGGTGACGCGCGTTCTCGGCATTTGCCAGGCCGTAGAAGGCGTCTTTGACGCCCACCCAGACCTCGTTGACCTGCCCCGGATCGACCGCCTGCGTGATGTCGCAGTCCCAGGCCGCATAGGGGGCCTTCGTCCAGCCGCATTGCCGCCCGTTGACGAAGACGGTGGCAATCATGTTCTCGGAGGGGACGTGCAAATAGAACGCCCGTCCCGCCGCGCCTGACGGCACGTTTACCCGCGTCCGCAGCCAGTACCGATGCACATAGGTCAGCTCGGGCCGGGCCGCGTTCCGGTCGCCGGGCACCGAAAGGGCGTGCCAGCTCAGGTCGCCTGCGGCGGGCGCGGCCTTGATCGGCCCCAGCCGGTCGTCCGTCACCGCCTCGTCGTCGGCCGCCGCCTGCCAGTCGCCTCGGAGCGGCGTGGCCGTCTGTGCCGCGCCGTCCGGGACAGCCAGCGTGAAGACGTGCGTCGCCGCCGCTTTGTCGGCGTCCGAGAGCGCGGCTAGGTCGCCCGGCTTGTTCGGCCCGTCGGGATGAAACGGGGCCGTCGTCAGGCACAGGGCGTCGGAGGCGTAGACGATCTTCGCGTCCTTGCCCTTGTCGTCTTTCGTCCGGGACAAGCGGATTTGCAGCGTGTGCGGCCCTGCCGTGAGTGTTTGCCGCCCCAGCGGCAGCCAGGCGACGGGGTTCCAGGTCTGGAGTTCCTCCACGTCTAGGGTGTCCGCGTCCGGCCTCACCGTCGCCCACGCGCCGCCGTCCATGCGCCACTCAAAGGAGGAGCGGACGCGCTCGTACCCAACCCGGTCCCAGACGCCATAATCGCCCGCCGCCGGTGCCGCGATGCCATACGTCAGCACGATCCCTTCCGCCGGGACCGTCTTCGCCACGTCCCCGGCCTCGATGTTAACATGGAGCCACTTGCCGCCCGCAAGGTACTGCGGTCGGCCCACGTCTTCGATAGTCGGCTTGACCGAGGCAGGCGTGACGGACGTCGGCGCTTCGCCCTCCACCCAGGCAAAGTTCGCGGGCGCGTCGGCGCGGGCTGTCAGAGGAAGGAGGCTGAGGGCGAGGAGGGCGAAAGCAAACGGGGCAAAGGCGAAAAGGGGGCGGCGTTTATGAGGCATTCTGTTGATCCTAACGAAAAAACCGGCCATGAATGGCCGGCCTACTTTTGAGTGAAAACCCCTGCGGGGTTGAAGACCGTAGGGGCGCCGCTTGCCGCGCCCTCCTGCCTTGTCCCCAGTCGCGGAGCGACTTCCATTCGCGAGTAGGCCGGCCATTCATGGCCGGTTCCGCTCACGCCGCCGCGCCCACCATTCCTGCCCCCGACTTCGGCGCGGCGGGCCGCTTGGTGCCCAATATCTCCATCAGGTTCGCCGACGGGCCGACCAGGAACAGCGCGAAGTACGGCGCGTGGACGTTGCCCGTCAGGCGCAGGACGCATTCCACGGCCGCCACCGAGGCGGCCACCGCCATCTGCGGGCCGACGCCCTTCACCGTGCTTTTGGGGTCCGTGATCATGAAGAAGATGAAGAGCTGGTAGACCGGCCCCGTGATCGGCGCGACTTCATCCACGAAGGCACGCCACAGGCCCATGTCGTGATGCCCCGGCAGGGCAGCGCGCAGGGCGGCGAATGCGACGAACGCCCCGACGTAGGCGGCGCAGATGTGCAGCCGCTTCAAGCGCCACAGGATGACCGAGCCTAATGTCCAGATCGTCACCATCGGCCAGATCGAGTTGCTGAACTGCTGCGTCAGGCTCGCCACCGCCACCGGTGCCAAAAACAGCATCGCCGAGATGCCAAAGTTGGAAGGGTTCCACAGATGCCGCCCGTGCAGGCGCAGGACGTACTTGGACAGGATCGAGATCACCGACACGAACACGAATGGCCAGATCAAGGGCGACCGGACCAGGATGCCGCAGCTGATCCCCGACACATAGGCGCTCGCCAGGTGCGGGAACTTGCGGTAGACGAGGTAGCTCAGGACGATCTCGGTCGCGATGCTGCACCCGATGGCGAGAAATGTCTTCGGGTAGCTCTCCAGGATGCCGTAGGAGACCTGCCCGATGATGAGAATCAGCGTGATGACGAGGGGCGCGACGTAGCGGCTGTCGAACTGCGGCTTCGGCGGCGCGGCGGGCGGCATCCGCTCCGACAGGGCGGGGGCGGACACCGGGGAAGAAAGGCGTTCCTTGATCATGGCGTCTTACCATTTCTAATGCGGGATGAGGCTGATTGCGACTATTATACCACACACGGGCGGCATGGGGCAAACGAAAACCGCCGCAGGGGATTTTCCCTGCGACGGTCTTATACGACTGCCGACAAGTGCGGCAGGCCGGCTGAACAGTGACGTGCTTAGATCGGACTCATCGTGGCCGCGAAGCCGGAGGCACCTGTTCCGGCTGCCACTCCGGCAGGGCTTGAGGGGGCACAGGGGCTTCCGTTCTGGTCCTGCGGGCAGGAGGCATTGTTGTTCGCGGTCCCGGCCGAAACCTGGCTGGGGCGCAGCCACTTGACGTGGCCATCCACCAGGGCGAAGTTGGAGCCGTCCGCATGCCGCCCGGTCGGGGCCAGGTAGCGGCCCTTGTAGTTATTCGCCGCCAGGGTGTTCGGGCTGCCGAGGTAGCCGGTGGCATACTTCGTCGTGCCGTTGTTGTCGCCGCCGTCGATCCAGCCGGCCCCGTACTGGTCATAGCCCAGGGCCGAGACCGTCGCGGTCTCCTGCGGGTAGCTGAGTGTCGCGGGGTCGCCGGCGATCTCCATCAGCAGGACCGTGCTGGACGGGGCGGACTGCTGCGACAGGCTGCCGCCCGCCATGTTCGAGCCGAGATTCTCGTTCATCGCGTAGGAGACCGGCGTCCGCGCAGCGCCCTGATTCCCGAGCGTTGCCCCCGGCCCCACGTTGTCGCCGCTGGTCGAGTCGTCCGGGCAGGTGAAGACGCCGCTGCTCTTGACGAAACTGTAGATCTCGCCCCCCCAGCCCCGGCCCGCGCCGCCGGGGGCATTGCCACACGGCATTCTCTCGTCGGAATCCTGGGTGTACTGGACGAACGCCAGCGCGAGCTGCTTCTCGTTGGACTCACACGAGGCGCGGCGGGCGTTCTCGCGGACCTTCTGGAAGACCGGGAACAGGATCGCCGCGAGAATCGCTATGATCGCGATGACGACGAGCAGCTCGATCAGGGTGAAACCCGACCGGGGCTTAGCGGGGTGGGACATAAAGCGTGTTCTCCTTGAATCCTATACGGCACTACTGTACACACTGTGACACAGCACCGGTAATGATGTCAATGTTTTTTTTGCTAGAGTTTTGGGACTCGCGCCTCCGCCGCCCGGCCCCCCTCGTGGACGGTCAAAAACCGGTCCGCCTTGACATGGCGCAGGGAATCCACCCGCCCGCCGGGCCACCGGATGCTGACCGTCTCCGCATAGCCCGCCTTGCCCAAGCCCAGGTGGACGCGCACGTCTGAAGCCGACAGGTACGAGCCGTCCGTGTGGCACAGCCGCGTCTGCGTCAGGCCGCCCGCCGTGGCCGTGACCAGCGCGCCGATGCCGTCGCGGTTGCTCTTTGTGCCGACCAGCGTGAGCGAGAGCCAGTGGCCGACGGGGCGGCACTCGTTGCGGAGCAGCAGGGGCGTCCCCTCGCTGTCCACGACCAAGGCGTCCACGCGCCCGTCGTTGTCGAAGTCGCCGACGGCGAGGCCGCGCCCGACCAGAGGGCGCGGCAGGTCCGGCCCCGCCCGCCCGCTCATGTCCACCAGCAGCCGCCCCTTGTCGTTGCGGAAAAGCTGGGTCGGCTGGCGGTAGGTCGTAGTCTTGTCCACCAGGGCGATGTTGTCATAGACGTGACCGTTCGTGATCATCAGGTCGAGCCAGCCGTCGTTGTCGTAGTCCAGCCACTTCGCGCCGAAGGCGACATATGGCGCGGTGGCCGATGCCAGCAGCAGGCCCGCCGACCGGTCCTGGAACAGCCCGCCGCCCTCGTTGTGGAAGGCGGACTTCGGCTCCCCCTGGAAGGCCGCCGCGAAGAGGTCCAGCCGGCCGTCGTTGTCATAATCGCCCCAGTCCGTGCCCATCCCCGCGTGCATCCGGAACCGGCCGTCATACGCCGTCCCGGATGCGCCGCCCCGGCTGCGGAACGTCTCCCCACGGTTCTGGAACAGGTCCCCCGGCTCCTCATCGTCGGCGAGGTAGAGGGAGGGCCGCCCGGAGCCGTCGAAGTCGGCGAACGCGACGCCCAGCGTCTTGCCCGCGCCACCCTGGAGGTCCCACTCGCGCGTCGCGTCCCGGAACCTGCCCCCGCCCTCGTTCCGGTAGAAGGCCCCATGCTCCGCCCCATACTCGGTGGGCGAGCAGGCGACCTGCTGCGCGTCCTTCGGGCAGAGCCGCCGACTCGTCTTGGGGTCGAACTTGATGTAATCGCCGACATACAGGTCCAGCCGCCCGGAGCCGGGCGTCGTCTCGGCGAAGGCCGCCGACGTCCCCCAGGGCTGGGACTTCAGGCCCGACCGCGCCGTCACGTCCGTGAAGCGCCTGCCCCCGCCCGCCGCCCGCTCGTTGTGCAGCAGCAGACCGGTCCGGTAGCCGCTGACGTACACGTCCTCGTAGCCGTCGTTGTCGTAGTCGCCGACCGCGCACCCCAGGAAGTGCCCGCGCAGCCGGTCCAGTCCGGCCTGACGGGACACGTCGGCGAAGTGGCCGCGCCCGTCGCCCTTGAAGAGGGCGAGGCGGTCCGCCCCGATCAGCAGGACGGAGAGGTGGCCGGAGTTGTCGTAGTCGAGGAGGGCGCAGCCGTTGCCGATGGTCTGGAGGATGTCGAGGGGGCGGGGTCCGGGGATGGCCCAGCGGTAGCGCAGGCCCGCATTGGCCGCCACATCTACGAAGAGCGCCTTCGCCTCGCCAACGCTGCCGACGGCCGCCGCCCCGGTCGGGGCGCTCGGCGGCGTCTTGTGGGTCGCGAGCCAGGAGCCGGGCCGGGGGGGGCCGAGGTGGTGCGGGGTGGCGGCCTCTTCCTCCGGCCCGCAGCCCGCCAGGAGCAGGAGGAGCAGAGGAAGGAGCCGGCTAAGGCTCCTGGACGACACGCAGTTTGTCTGTCTGTAGCGCCGAAGCGGGGAGGGTCTGCGCGGCCCGGCCGTCGGGCCAGCGGATGACGGCCTTTTCAAGCTGCGCGTTCTTGCCCAGGCCGAAATGCAGGCGGTGGTCGTTCTGGGCGCAGAAGCCGCTGGCCGCCGTGACCTGCTGGAGCTGCGACACCTCCCCGCCCTTGTCGTCCTTCCAATAGAGCCGCACCGACGCGCCCACGGCGTCGCGGTTGGCGTGCGTCCCGACAAGCTCGAACCCGGCCCACTGCCGGCCCGGCGCGACCGTGTTCTTGTAGAGCAGCAGCGGCCCGCGCTGTGTCGCCACCAGGATGTCCAGAGCGCCCGTGTTCCACAGGTCCGCCTCGGCCACCGCCCGCCCGTCGTGCGTGTCGCCGACCCCGACCGCGCCGGCCACGTCCTTGAAGGTGCCGTAGCCGTCGTTCAGCCAGACGTGTTTGCGCTCGTACCCGGACAGGCTCATGTCGTGCATCGGCGGCCAGTTCTGAGCATCTGAAATGACACCGCCGTTCGCGCCCGCGATTTTGCCGTAGTCGTACCAGTAGCTCTTGTCGGGGCTGGCCGAGACGTAGCCGTTGGTCAGGAACAGGTCCAGAGTGCCGTCGTTGTTCAGGTCCCCGAACTGCGCCCCGAAGCTCCACCCGCCCATCTCGACCTTCGCCACGGTGGCGATGTTGTCGTAGTGCAGCCGGGACGGAGGACCCGACGGCATCCACAGGTTGTTGCCCTGGACCAGATTGCCCGGTGCGCTGATGTTGGTGATGTAGAGGGCGAACCGGCCCGAGTTCTGGACGTCGCCGAAGGACAGGCTCATGCCGCTCTTGGCCTGGTAGCCGACGTTCGCGCTGTTGCCGATCTCCCGGAAGCTTCTGCCCCCGTCGTTCGCGTAGATCTCGGCCGCGCCGTAGTCGTTCGCCAGCACGATGTCCTGGAAGCCGGTCCCGCGCAGGTCCGCCGTCCCGCAGGCCAGTGTCCAGCGCTGGTCCCCGCCCAGGCCCATCTTCCGGGTCACGTCTTCAAACCTCCCGCCCCCGACATTATGCAGCAGGTATTTGTGGCCCCCGTTGTTTGCGAACTCGAAGGACGACGGCATCATGCGCGTATTCTTCAGGTGCCATAAATCCACGTCCTCCGGGTAGTAGCCGCAGATCAGCAAATCCAGTTTGCCGTCGTTGTCGTAATCCACCCAGGTCGCGCTGTTGGCATTCACCCAACGGGGCAGGCCCGCCGAGCCGGTGACGCGCGTGAATCCCTTGCCGCCGTCGTTGTGGAACAGCTCGGGCCGACCCCACTTGTAGACCAGCAGGTCCGGGTAGCCGTCGTTGTCGTAGTCGCCCCAGACCGCGCCCATGCATGCCCCCGTGTCCGGCTTGTTCAGGTCGGCCACGCCCATCTTCTCGGCGACATCGGTGAACGTGCCGTCGTGGTTGTTGTGGTACAGACGGTTCTGGCTGCCCTCGGCGCTGTTGGTGACGTAGATGTCCGGCCAGCCGTCCTTGTCGAAGTCGGCGACCGTGACCGAGGCCCCCATCGAAGCCACCTGCGGCATGATGTGGGCCAGCTTGGAATCGAGCGTGGGGGCCTCATGCGTGAAGTCAATCCCGCTCTTGTGGGCAACTTCTTGCAGCGTGAACCCGTAGTTCCTGATCGCATCAGGGCTTGCCACCAGCCCCGGCCCGCCAATATCCGGCGGGACCACGCGGCGGTTCAGCGCGGCGACTGACACGAGCAGGGCGACGAGGATGACGGCTAGGAGCGGTTGTGGTATGCGGCTTTGCATGAATCTGTTCTAAGCGCCGGGTGCGGCGCGCGGCGCGGTGGAAAAGGCTGCCCGCGTCAAGAGGGCACTGTTTCGCGCGGGCCTGCTTCCTGCAAGCCGGCGACGGTGTGTTCCGATCCGATGGCACGGAGTTGACCCGCTGGGGACCACCCCGCAGGCGGCAGAATACGGCGGCTATGCCACTTCGCCCCTCCATCGAGCCACCTGTTCCTCAACTCGGTATGGCTGAACAGACTGTCGTGGTGGCCGAACTGGGTGCCGCAGCAGACACAGATCATGCTGTCTTGGACCTGCTCGCCGAAATCATATCCGCAGACCAGGCACAAGTTGTTCATGGAGGCATCCATCACCAGAGCGGCGACAAGACTTGCCACGGGTTGGAACCCGAGGCACCGAAAAGCCCCGCCTCCAGGGGACGCAAGAGACAGGAAATACGCGCGTAGGGGCGGGGTCCCCCCGCCCTCCCGTCTTATCCGTTTCCTTGCCTGGACTTGTCTCGCGTCCCCTGGACGCTGGGAACTTGGCAGCCTCGGGTTTCAACCCGTGGCTCTTTGCGGGCGTAACACCATTATAGCATACTCCCCCGGCTCGCCCGCAGTTCCAGCCCCGTGGCCTACCTCCCTGCTCTGCCGCGACACTACCCCGTCCGCCGCCGCTCCGCCGCCCCCCGCTTCGCCCGCAGGTGCGGCAGCAGGTCGCGGCCCGGTACGAACTGATACCGGCGCTCCAGCATCGCCGCCAGCCGCCCCCGCGCGGGCAGGTCGCTCCCGTCGGCGGCCCCGTCCAGGCACGGACTCGGGCCGAGGATGCCGTCACGGCGCAGCGCTTCCAAAGCATCCCCCCACTGCTTGATCACCTTGCCGGGGTTCGTCCGCGCCGTCTCCTCCCACGCTACCTGCCCGCCGCTCAGGACCGTCCGCATCTTGAGCGGGTGCTGCGGCGTGACCAGCGTGCGCGTCTTGCCGTCCTTGGTCACGTCCTGGAATGTCATTTTAGAAGCCTGGTTGTTCATCTGGAAGACCAGATACCAGCCGATCCGCCGCTCCCACCCCTGCCGCTGCAAGTCGTACTCGGCCAGGCGCTTCAGCGAGACGCCCAGCATCGCCCGTTCGGCCACCAGGGGCCGCGCCCACTCGCCCAGCGACAGCAGATACCCCGCCGTCTCCGGCTCCGACTCGCCCGCGCCCGCCGTGGGCCGGAAGAAGCGGGACCGCCGAACCAGCAGAGGCCCTTCCGCCACCATCGCCGTCTTCCGGCGACGTCCCGTGTCCGGGTCCGTCAGCCACAGGTCGGCCGCGCTGCGGGTCTGCATCCGGCCCGAGCAGAGGAATTCCAGACGGGCCGCCACCTGCTCCCGCAGCTCGCGCGAGCGTTTGCGCGGGTCGGTCCCGCGCCACGCGAAGTAGTCCTCCACCAGCACCGGAAAGGCCGCATCAAAGTCGTCCCCGCCGGTGCGGACATAGAAGGCGCTGACCGCCAGGGCCGCCACGTCCCAGGTCATCGCATCCAGGAGCGGCTCGCCACCCGACCAGGCCAGCGCGTTCCCGCCCCGGATGCACTCCGCCGCTTCGCGGCCCTGCATCTCCGAATCCTGATGACAGGCGGCGAACAGCAAGGCCATCAGGGGCGGCTGCAAGAGGAGGCGGCTGCGGACGCGCGGGGCCGCCAGCGGGGTGGGGGAGCCGGTCGCCGCCCCCCGCAGCGCCTCGTAGTGAGCCTGATAGGAGGCCGTCACCCGCCCGACGGCCTCGAAATAGCCGTCCCGGATCGCCTCGGACTCCAGCCAGCGTTCCTCGTCACTCGCCCCCGCGTGCCCCCAAGCGGCGGCCAGGGCGGCGTCGCGCTCCCGCAGCAGATGCTCGCGCTCGGCCAATTCGCCGCTCTCGCGCATGAGCCGCAGCACCGGCTCGCAGACGCAAAGCTCGTGCAGGCGTGGCAGACGCCCGTCCTGCCCCCGCGCCTGCCGCCCCGGCGGACCCTCCCACAGATCCCAGGCGCGGCTCCCCGCCACCAGGTCACTCAGCAGGCGGCCCGCCCGCGTCGCCGTCGCGCCGTGTTCGCGCTCCGCCGTCCGCAGGTCGGCGCGCGAAGGGCTGCCGCCGCCCGATGCGCCGCCCAGGGCGGCCTGGAGCTGCCTCAGCAGCGCCTCGGCGGCCCCTTCGGTGGCAGAAAGCGCGTTCATAGCCCGAAGAACGGCGAGATCAACTGGTCCAGCGTGCTGGCCTGGACCTCCGGCGTCAGCACCGCCGTGCCGTAGAACTGCGCCTCGCGCAGAAGCCGCTGCGGGGCGGACGTGACCAGGTGCGCGCTGCCCCCCGTCGCGATCACGGTCGCGTGGGCCGCCCGCAGGGCCAGGACGTTCGCCGTGGCCCGCGCCCGCAGCGCGTGAGTCTTGTAATCGGGATGGGCCGCGCAGTCGCACCAGGTCAGCGCCTCGCGCCGGCAGCCGTCGATCTCCAAGGTCAGCGCGAACGCCGTCTGGCCCAGCGTCTCGCGCCCAGGCCGGGCCGCCAGCTCGCGCAGATAGCGCGCGCAGCCCCGCGCGTTGCCAAGCGGCAGCGCGGCGTGGGTCGTGATGGCCTTATCATCGGCCACCTTCAGCGCCTCGGCGGGCCGAACGGCCAGCACGCGCTCATCAGGGATGAATAAGTCGCGCACCTCCACTTCAACGGTGTCCGAGGCCGCCATGACGATCAGCGCCAGTGGGGCGCTCGCCGAGAGCGCCGCCCCGTCCTGTTTCTTATCCACATAGGTAAACAGATGGTCGCCGCCCTCCAGAGTGGCCCCCAGCGCGAACCCGTCCACCAGCCCCCAGCCGGTGATCCACGGGATGAGGCCGTCCACCCTGTAGCCGCCCGCGACCTCCGCCGCCCGCACGACCGGCGGCCCGTGACGGCGCAGGTGGGACAGCGCGACCCCGCAGCGCCCTCGCCCCGAGGCCAGCGCGGGCAGCAGTTCGCGCTTCAGGGCCTCGTTCTCGCCCTCCGCGATGAGCCTGGTCCCCGTCTGGATCTGCTGCTGGGTGAACGCCGTCACTCCGCAAGCCGAAGCCAAAATCTCGGCGTACTCGTGCCGCGTCACCGCGTCCGCCCCCAGGCCGCCGTACTCAGTAGGGATTCCCAGCCCGAACATTCCCGCCGCGCCCAGCCGCCGGACATTGTCCGCGACCGGCCCGGCCACGCCGCCCCGGTCGGCCTCGGCGGCGCAGGGCCGCAGGAACTCGTCGGCGATCTGCCATACGGCATGCAGCAGTTCTCTATCCATAACCTGATGATAACATAACCCCCCGTTTTCGTCAACAAGCCACTTTGCCGGGTGTAGGACTTTTCACCTCACATCCGCCCCCGTTCACCTGATGTCCGGCGGCTGCACCCTGACTACACGAGCAACGGGCGCGGCGGCCCGTCAAGGAGTTCAAGGCGTGGCCTCCGGCGCGGGACTCCCGGCGCGCATTTCGTGATATGATGCGGGACACGCCGAAGTATCAGGAGATGAACCCATGTATCGCCTACCGCTCCCCCCTCTGCCGCTCCTCGGTCTGCTGTGCGCCGCCGCGCTCCTGCCCGCGCCGCGCACCGCCGCGCAGGCCCCCGCCCCGACCGCCCCGGAAGCGACCTACCGCATCCACCACACGCTCACCGTCCGGGACATCCCGGCGGGGACAAAAAAGGTGCGCCTCTGGTTCTGGCTGCCCCAGGAAGACGAGGCGCAGAAGGTGCTGGACTTCACCGTCGCCCAGGCGCCGGCCGGCTTCCGCACGGAAGTAGACCCCGCGACGGGGACGACCTACCTTTACGCCGAAGTTGACCGGCCGCAGGCCGCCGCGATCGCCGTCTCCACCGACTTCACCCTCTGCCGGCGCGTGACGGCGACCGCGCTGGACCCCCAACGGGCCGGGCCGCTGACCGACCGGCACCGGGCGGCCTTCGCCGACGATCTGCGGACGGACGTCCCGCACATGGTCGTGGACGCCAAAATGAGGGCGCTGGCCGACCGTCTGTGCGGCTCCGAGACCAACGTCGTCCGCCAGGCGCGGCTGCTGTACGACTATGTGGTGGACAACACCCAGCACTACTCCAAGAGCGCCACCGCGCCCAAGTCGTCCAACCTGGGCGACGCGGAATACTGCCTGGCGAGCGGCGGCGGGGCCTGTACCGACCTGCACTCCCTGTTCGGCGCGCTGGCCCGCGCGCGGGGCATCCCCACCCGGATCTGCTTCGGGTCACTGCTGAAGGCGCAGAACGAGGGCAAGGAGACCGACCCCGGCTACCGCTGCTGGGTGCTGTTCTTCGTCCCCGGCTACGGCTGGACCCCCGCCGATCTCGCCGCCGCGAACCTCGCCCCGGAGAAGAAGGACTTCTATTTCGGCGGCCTGGACTCCCGCCGCGTCCTGTTCTCGCGCGGCCGTGACCTGACCCTGGCACCGAAGCAGGACGGGCCGCCGGTCAACCTGTTCATTCGCGCCTATGTGGAGGTAGACGGAGCGCCCTACACGAGTTTCGACCGGAAGATGACGTTCGTCACGCAGCCGGCCCCGGCACTCGCCTCGGCGGCCCGATGATTTTCACTTCGCGTCCGATTTCGTTCACCTGGCGTCAGCAAACATACCGGACGCCCCTTCTGTACGGGCCGCTCTCGTGCCTCTAAGGACTCTGACGGCCGCCGCGCCCACCCCTGGCGCGGCGGGCGGACCCGTGCTAAACTACAGCATCAAGGAAATCGTCATGGCACACATCACACTCCCCGAAGGCGTCCCCGGCATCGGCGGGCCGCTGAGACAGTACCCCGAGACGGCCCAGCACCTCCTGGGGCTGGCGCAGGCCCTCCTGCGCGGGCCGTCGTCACTGACGGAGGCCGAGCGAGAGGTCATCGCCACCTACGTCTCGTCCCAGAACGGCTGCAACTTCTGTAGGGACTCCCACGGCGCGGCGGCCCGCGCCCTGCTCGGGGACGAGGCCCACATCGTGGACTCGGTAAAAGCCGACTTCGAATGCGCCCCCGTCAGCGAGAAGCTGAAGGCGCTGCTGGCCATCGCCGGGAGAGTCCAGCAGGGCGGGCGCACTGTCTCCGATGGGGACGTGGCACGGGCCAGGGCAGCCGGGGCCGACGACAAGGCCGTCCACGACACCGTCCTCATCGCCGCCGCCTTCTGCATGTACAACCGCTATGTGGACGGCCTGGCGACGCCGACGCCCACCGACCCCGCCGACTACGACCGCATGGGCGTCGCCCTGGCCCGCCACGGCTACGGGCGCGGCGCCCAGTAGAACGAACCGACAAGGAGCAGACCCATGGCGACGACACGGCAGCACTCACAGGCAAGCGCCCGGCAGGAAGAGGCCCGGAAGTGTCGGCAGACGATGCAGCGCCTCCTCGGCAGCCTCGCCGTCCACCTGCCCGCCGAACACCCCTCGTTCCGGTCGGCATTCCTGCTGGAATACCAGCGCGCCGCGAAGGCGAACACACCCAGACAACGCAAAGGAGCATCCTAGAACATGGCAGACACGACCAACGACCAACTGCTTCTGGACAACCAGAAGACGATCCTGGCGAACCAGAAGACCATCGAAGCCAACCAGCACGACATCAAGGCGAACCAGGAGCAGATCAAGTCTAACCAGGACAAGCTCGACAGCATCCTGAGCAACCAGGAGGAGATCAAGGACAACCAGAAGACGATCATCGCCAACCAGGAGAAGATCCTCGCCAAATAATGGCCGACCCCGGCCAGTCCGGGATCTGGCCCGAAGCCCCGAAGGGGCGGCCCACCGGCGCAGCCGGGAGTAGACCGGCCCTTCAGGGCCGGTGCCTCTGCCCATCGGGCCGGGGCCTCTGTCTCCGGCTCCGGCACCGCCTCGTGGCGAAGCGCCCCCGTTCTGTGCTATCATTACAGCGTGTCAACACTCACAAACGCGCCCGCCCCGGCGACCGACGCCCCGGCGGCTAAATCCGCACCGACGCAGACCCGCCGGGACATCGCCGCCCTCGTCCTGCCCCTGGCCGTCCTGCTGGGCGCGCTCGCCCTCTGGGCCGGCATCACCAGCCTGCGCGTCCACGGGCAGCTCCTGGTCCCGACCTACGGGACGCCCTCGCCGCTCGCCGTCGCACAGGGCGTCCCGGACGAGCTGCACTCGGGGCGGCTGTTCTCGGACACTGTCGCGTCCCTGTTCCGGGTCGGAGTCGGGTTCGGCCTGGCCGTCGTCCTCGGCATCCCACTCGGTTTGTGGATGGGCGGGCAGCCGCTCGCCCGCGCCGCCTTCCTGCCCGGCGTCAACTTCTTCCGGTGCCTGTCGCCGCTGGCCTGGTTCCCCTTCGCCATCCTCTGGTTCGGCGTCGGGGACGCCCCGGCGATCTTCTTGATCTTCATGGCCTCGTTCTTCCCGCTGGCCCTGACTACCATGGCCGCCGTGGCGAACATCCCCGCCGTGCATTTCCGGGTCGCCCGCGACTACGGCTTCCGGGGCCGCGAGCTGCTGACCCATGTGACCCTGCCGGCCATCCTGCCCCAGGTCATCACCGCCCTGCGCGTGACCGCAGGCGTCGCCTGGGTGGTCATCGTGGCCGCCGAGATGGTCGGCTGCAAGGACGGCCTGGGCTACGGCGTGTCCGACGCCAACAACGCCCTGCGGCTCGATCTGGTCGTGCTGTACATGCTCCTCATCGGCGCTCTGGGCGTCACCCTGGACCGCGTGCTGGCGCAGCTCACCCGCCTGCCCTCCGTCCGCTGGGGCTACGAGCGTTAGAACACGGGTGTTAGCATGACCGACCCGCAAGTGGCCCTGCGCCTGGACCGCGTTTCGCGCTCGTTCGGGGCCGTCTCCGTTCTGGAAGACCTCTCGCTGACCGTCGCGAAGGGCGAGTTCGTCGTCCTCGTCGGCCCGTCCGGGTGCGGCAAGAGTACCCTGCTGAACGTGCTTTCCGGCGCGCTGCCCCCCACCTCGGGGGCCGTGGCGGCGGACGGCATCCTGCGGACCGTCTACCAGCAGGACGGCCTGTTCCCCTGGCTGACCGTCCGGGACAACATCGCCCTGGGCCTGCGGACCCTGCCCGACGGGCCGGAAAAGGCGCGCGAGCTGGACGAGCTGATGGCGCTCATCCGCTTGGCCGAGTTTGCCGGTCACTATCCGCATCAGCTCTCCGGCGGGATGCGCCAGCGCGTCGAACTCGCCCGCGCCCTCGCCGGCCGCTCCGACATCCTGCTGCTGGATGAGCCGTTCTCGGCCCTCGACTACCAGACCCGCCTGCGCCTGCGCCGCGAGCTGGCCCGCCTGCTCGCCCAGCGCCCGCGCACCGTCGTCTTCGTGACCCACGACATCGAAGAAGCCGCCCAACTCGCCGACCGCGTCCTGGTCCTGACCGAGCGGCCCGCCCGCATCCGCACCGAGCTTCGGCTGACCACCCCGCGCCCGCGCGACCTGACCCAGCCCGACGTCGTCCAGGCGACGAAGCGGATCATCCATGAACTCGGGCTGGACGAGGCGGAGTGATCCTACCCCCGGCGCGAGCGCGGAGCAACTGCACCCGACCGACCCCTCCCTCGGAGGGAAGGGTGGGTGGCGGAGGCCAGGGCGCGTCTGGTCATGCGGCTTCCCGTGACCGGGTGGCCTCTCGGCAATACGGATAAACCTTCATTCACCCACCCTTCCCTCCGAGGGAGGGGTCGGCACTTGTGCCGGGGGTAGGATCAGATCACATCAAAGGAGAAAGCCACATGTCCTCATCACCCAAAATCGGTCTCGGCGTCGTCGCCGCCATCGTCCTGCTGGCCCTGCTCCGCTTCCAGCCCTGGCACCACGCCCAGAACGCAGCAGACAACACCGTCCACTCCGGCCCCAACACCGCCGCCCGGCAGGAGCTGACCGTCGGCTTCCTGCCCGTCACCTGCCACCTGACCTGCCCGGTCACCGATTACGCCTCGCACCAGAGTACGACCGGGACGAATTTCAACTCGCAAAGGTTCACCGACTTCCCCACCGTCGCCGCCGCCGTCAAGGCCAAAAAACTTCAGGCGACGTTCATGATCGTCCCGCTCGCCATGAAACTGCGCGAACAGGGCGTCCCCGTCAAGATCTGCTACCTGGGCCACCGCGACGGGTCGGAGATCGTCGTCGCCAAGAACAGCCCCGCCAAGAGCCTGCGCGACATGATCGGCAAGACCTTCGCCATCCCCAGCCCCTACAGCAACCAGAACCTGGTCCTGCACGAGCTGATGCACAAGCAAGGGATGTCCCCCACCGACATCAACTGCATCCCGCTCCCGCCCGCCCAGATGCCCACCGCCCTCGCCAGCGGCAAGATCGACGGCTACTTCGTCGGCGAGCCGTTCTGCGGCAAGGCCGAGATGGACGGCACGGGCCGCGTCCTCTACTACGCCAAGGACGTCTGGCCGCACTTCATCTCCTGCGCCCTCGTCGTCCATGAGGACCTGATCCGGGACCACCCCGACCAGGTGCGCGACCTTGTCACCGGCATCGCCCGCTCGGGCGCGTGGGCCGACGCCCACCGCTTGGAGGCCGCCAAGATCGTCGCCCCCATGTACCACCAGAACCAGAAGTTATTAGAGTTCGTCCTGACCCAGCCCAAAGACCGCGTCAGCTACTCCATGCTGACGCCGAGCAAAGAGGACTTGCAGGCCATCGCCGACGCCGCCCTGGACCAGAAGGTCCTGACCAAGCCTTGCAACGTCGCCGACCTGATGGACCTCGACTTCATCCCCAAAGACATCCAGCCCGCCGACATCAAGGTGGCGGCCAAGTAGCAAGGTACCGGCAAAATAGATGGTATACTCGTTCCAGCCCGGCCCACACGCCGGGCTGGAATCGCGAGTAGCCATGAACATCCAGAAGTCCACCCAGGCTTACGAGGCCTGGCTCGCCCAGCACACCACCCTGGTGCCATCCGACCTCGCCTTCAAGCACGAGCAGATGGCCGAGGGCGCGTTCCCCTTCCTCCGCTCCACCTTCTATCGCTGGGCGCAGGTCTTCCCCAAGGCCTGCCCCGAACTCGTCAAGGCACCCGTCCTGCTCGCCGTCGGCGACCTGCACATCGAGAACTTCGGGACCTGGCGGGACGCCGAGGGCCGCCTGATCTGGGGCGTCAACGACTTCGACGAGGCGCACGAGATGCCCTACACCCTCGACCTCGTCCGGCTGGCCGCCTCCGCCCACCTCGCCGACGGCCTGCGCTGCCGGGCCGAGGCCGCCGCAGGCGCGATCCTCGACGGCTACTCGGCCGGCCTGAAGGCCGGCGGCAAGCCGTTCGTGCTGGCCGAGGACCACGCCTGGCTCCGCACCGTCGCCGTGCAGCACCTCGGCGACCCCGTGCAGTTCTGGAAGAAGATGGGCGGCCTGCCCTCCGTGGATGACGGCCTCCCCGCCAGCGCCCGCGAGGGCCTGGAACACCTCCTGCCCAAGCCCCGCCCTCCCTACCGCGTCGCCCGCCGCCGGGCCGGCCTGGGCAGCCTGGGCCACATGCGCTTCGTCGGCCTGGCCGAGCGCGCGGGCGGACAGGTCGCCCGCGAGGCCAAGGCCCTCGTCCCCTCCGCCTGGCTGTGGGCCGAGAACCATCAAGGCCCGCTCGAAATCCTCTACCAAGCACTCCTCACCCGCGCCGTCCGCTGCCCCGACCCGTTCGTCGAGCTGCGTGGCCAGTGGATACTGCGCCGGCTGGCCCCCGACTGCACCCGCGTTCCACTGGAGGGTCTCGGCACCGAGGACGACGAGCTGCGCCTCCTGCGCGCGATGGGCTGGGAGACGGCCAATATCCACCTCGGCAGCCCCGACGCCATCAAAGCCGTCCTGAAAGACCTAAAAAGCCGCCCCGCCGGTTGGCTCCGGGCCGCCGCCGAAGCCATGTCCGAGGCCACCGAGCGCGACTGGCGGGAGTGGAAGAAGTCGGGTTCTTAGAGCGGGGGTGTCTGCTATCACCGGGGATTGAGGCAATGAGCAGCGGTGACAACCTGATAGCCAGTCGTCGGCAACTGCGCCTGTTCCGGGCGGCTCAGGCGGGGGACGTGCCGCTCGTGGAGCAGCTATTGGCGGAGGGATCTGACGTGGAAGGGCGAAACAGCGCCTCCCTGTCTGCGCTCCACTTCGCCGCCGCCAGCGGGCAATCGGGGGCTGTCAGATGCTTGCTCAGGCATGGCGCGGACGTCAACGCCGCAAGTCATATCGGATTATCCCCGCTGATGATTGCGGCGCGCGACGGTCATGCGGAGATCGTCAGCCTACTGATAGAGGCCGGGGCCGACATCCGGGCGACCGTTGCCACCGTTCCAGAAGCCCGCGACCATGCAGGCCGGAGTGCTTTGTCACTGGCCTCCGACAGCCAGATCATTGCCCTCTTGGAACAGCCCCGATCTGCTTGAGTGCCTGTGGGTGTCCCCTGCCCTTCCGGGCCGGGGTTGAAGAGCATCACGCCGAAGGTTACGCCATCCACTAGACTTCTTCTGCTCGCGCCTCCTAGTCGCTGCGCTCCATAGCGGAGTGAAAGGTGGGGAGTTGCAAGGCTAAAGTACGGGGGTTCAGCCCCGTGCCTCCCCCACCGACAAACGGCCCCCGGCACTTCAAGTGCCGGGGGCCGTCTCGCCCTGCCTCAACCTACTTCGCCGACACCAGTGCGGCGATCTTCGCCCGCGCCTCCGCGAGCGCGCCGTTCGTCACGTCGTCGCCCCCCGCTGTGTTGTTGACGTGAATGAACTCCAGGTCCGTGACTCCCATGAAGCCGAAGACGTTTTTGACGGTGGGGTCCTGCACGTTGTAGGCCTCGCGCGCCTCGCCCGGCCCGTAACCCCCGCCGCCGCGCGCGGTCACGACGATGGCCTTCTTGTTCTTCAGCAGACCCTCATAGGTGGCCGGGTTGAACGTCTCGCCCGCCCGCGCGACCTGGTCAATGTAGGACTTGAAGACGCCAGGGACGCTGAAGTTGTACATGGGGATGCCGATGACATAGACGTCGGCTGCCTTCAGCTCGGCGATCAGCTCGTCGGAGAGCGCCAGCACGGCCTTCTGCTCGGGGGTGCGGGCCTCGGCGGGCGTGTACATGGCGTAGATGAACGGCTCGGAGACGTAGGGAATCTCCTGGTGGCCGAGGTCTCGGTAGGTTACGGTCGCGGTCGGGTCGGCGTCCTTCATCGCCTGGACAAGCTCGCCGGAGATCGTCCGGGAGTGGGAAGCGCTGCCGCGGGCGCTGGAGTCAAGGTGCAGGATGTGTGTCATCGTCGTTCCCTTCGGTGTCTCTTTACTGGGTGCCTCTTTGATCGTTTCCATCGTCGCGGGCGGCGCGGCGGTGTCCTTCCGGGCGTACCTCCAGAGGAAATAGCCCCCGACGGCCGCCCCGGCGAGCAGGGCGACGTTGCGGGCTGTCTTGTCAGCCATTGGCGTGATCTGTCCTTTCAGCGGTTCGTGGCTTGTCGAAAAGGGGGGACTGCCTCACGAGAGGCGCGACGCGGCTGCCGATCAGCTCGATCGCGCGCATCAGCTTTTCATGAGGGAGCGAAGCGTTGTCCATCTGGAACGAGACGCGCGAGACCCCGCCCAGGGCCGCGCTGTGCCGCAGAATCTTCTCGGCAACTTCTTCCGGGCCGCCGACCAGCAAGGCCCCCTTCGGCCCCGCCTGCGCGTCGAACTGGGCGCGCGTCACCGGCGGCCAGCCGCGCTCCTTGCCGATCTTCGTGAAGGTGTGGGCGTAGCCGGGGAAGAACTCGTCGGCGGCCTCCCGCGTCGTCTCCCCCACATAGCCCAAGGAGTGCAGGCCGACCTTGAGCTGATCGGGTGCGTGGCCCGCCCTCCTGCCCGCCTCCCGGTACAACTCGACCAGCGGGCCGAACCGGTGCGTCTCCCCGCCGATGATCGCCACCATCAGCGGCAGCCCCAGAGTCCCCGCCCGGACGAACGATTCGGGCGTCCCGCCCACGCCCAGCCAGATCGGCAGCGGGTCCTGCACGGGGCGCGGGTAGATGCCCTGGCCCGTCAGAGGCGCGCGGTGCCGGCCGGACCAGTGGACGTGTTCGTTCGCCCTGATGTTGAGCAGCAGATCCAGCTTCTCCGTGAAGAGCGAGTCATAGTCGTTCAGCTTCAGGCCGAACAGCGGGAACGACTCGGTGAACGAGCCGCGCCCGACCACCATCTCCGCCCGGCCCTCCGAGATCAGGTCGAGCGTGGCGAACTGCTGGAAGACCCGCACAGGGTCGGCCGCACTCAGCACCGTCACCGCGCTGGTCAGCCGGATGCGCCTGGTGCGCGCCGCCGCCGCCGCCAGGATGACGGCGGGGGCCGAGTCGAGGAACTCCGGGCGGTGGTGTTCCCCGATCCCGAACACGTCCAGGCCCACCGCGTCGGCGTGTTCGACCCGCTCAAGCAGCCGGCCCATCGCTTCGGGCGCGCTGGCCTGGGTGCCGGTGGCTTCGTCGAAGAACGCCGCCGCGAAGCTGTCAATCCCGAACTGCATTGTAGTTCCCCGCGCGCACCGTCTCCGGGCTGTCCACCCGCATGGCGAAGACGCCCGCGAAGGCGGACCGCACGCTGTAGAAGACGATCCCCCAGAGGATCAGCGTCACCAGGCCGGGCGGCAGGCCCTTCGGGTCCAGCAGGGTGTGATACAGCAGGATGCTCACGATGACCGGCCCGAGCAGCACCAGCGCGATGGGGACGAAGCGGTTGGCAAGAAGCAGCGCGCCGCCGATCGTCTGGAGCAGGAACACCGGCACCATGAAGTGCGAGCTGCCCAAGGCCGAAAGGAACTTCAAGCCCTCGGGCGGGGGCGGCGGCTGGGGGAGGAAATGGAAAAACCCGTTCAGCCCGAAGACCAGAAACATCAGGCCGAGCAGGTTGCGCGCGATGAGCATGACGATTTTCATGGGGACCCTTTCACGAACAGTGCGATGCGTGTATTCCGGAACCGCGCGGCTCCGGTGTATTGATTATGTTCCCAATACTTTAATTTGTCAAGCGCATTATAAAATAACACACAAAGTATATTCATGTCCTGATGGGGTGAGGTACAATGGGGGCAGAGTGAGTAGGCGTTCCTCCCGGAATCAGAGAGCGAGTGGCTGAGGATGAGAGTTCAAGATGAGGTTAAGGACCACAGGGAATTTGAGAACCATGAGGCTGACAGTGCGGTGCCACACTGCCCCGCCTCGGCCTTCATCCGGGGTGCCCTGCTGCTCCAGGAAAAATGGGTCCTGATGATCGTCTATAGTCTGGGGGGCGGGGCGGTCGGCTTCAGCGAGCTGATGCGCCGGGGCGGCATCAACACGACGACACTCACCCAGCGGCTCAACCTCCTGGAACAGGCGGGGGTACTCGTCAGGACGGTCCATTCAACCATGCCGCCCCGGACGAGCTACGAGCTGACCGAGGCCGGGCAGGCGCTCCGCCCCGTCTTGGAAGCCATCACGGAATGGAGCGGGACCTATCTGCCTGCTCGGGAGGCGGCGGAAGTGTGTTCGGGGGCGGACACTTCTTAGGGTTCCGTGGGTCCGCCCCGTCTGGAGCCGCCTCGCCTTGGAAAAGAAGGTTCATGGGGGGAGCGAATGGGAAAGAGAGAGCGGCATATCCCATCCACTCCCGAGGCGACCCTTCCGGCTGGCGTCACATGATGTAAGCCATAGCACATCCCAATGTTAAGTCAGCGTTAAAACAGCGACGCTCCCAAAGAACTTCTTTGCCGAAGCGCCTAATCCGATGGATTGGCATGATTTATGCACTAGATAAATACTGGAAAACTACTGAGCCGAGGAAAAAATCATGAGCGTTCCAGTCTCGACCCGAGTCTCAAGCCAATCTTCAAGCCAATCCTCGTCACAGGCGTCGGCCCACGCGGCGATCCGATATGCGCTCCCTCAAACGGGGACTTCGCGCGCCGACGCGGCGGCGCGACGCGCCCTGGATCTGGCGGTTTCCGCCATCGCCCTGCTGCTGCTGCTGCCGCTCTTCGCCCTGATCGCCCTGGCGATCCGCCTCGACAGCCACGGCCCCGTCCTGTTCATCCAGCGCCGCGTCGGCAAGGACGGGCGCGAGTTCCCCGTCTTCAAGTTCCGCTCCATGTTCACCGACGCCGAGCAGCGCCTCGACATCCTGCTGGGCGCGAACGAGCGGAACGGCCCGGTCTTCAAGATGCGCCAGGACCCGCGCGTCACCCGCGTCGGCCGCATCCTGCGGAAGTGTTCCTTCGACGAGCTGCCCCAGCTCATCAACATCCTGCGCGGCGAGATGTCCCTGGTTGGGCCACGCCCCGCCCTCCCCCGCGAGGTCGCCCTGTATTCCCCCGAGCAGCACCTGCGGCTCTCGGTGACGCCCGGCCTGACCGGCTTGTGGCAGGTTTCGGGCCGCGCGAACCTCACCTTCGAGCAGGCGATGGACCTGGACCTGGAATACATCCGCCGCCAGTCCTTCGCCCTGAACGTCGTCCTGATCGCCCGCACCGTGCCCGCCGTCCTGACCGCGCACGGGGCCTACTGACGGCCCTTTCCTTGCTTGCCCGAAAGGCCGCCGACAAGCTCTGTCGGCGGTCTTTCTTGTGGGAGCGCTCTGGGGAGGTCCTACCGCGGCCCCATGCCGAAGCCCATGCCGTAGTCGGCGTTGATGCGGATACGGGTAGCGGCCAGCACGCCGTCGTCGCCCGCCTTGCCGTTCGCCATCACCCGGTCCCCCGCCTTCAGGTCGCCCAGCTTCTCCGAGACGTTCCGGCTCACCTTCACCGTCGGCCCGACCTTCAGCGTCACCAGGACGCCGTCCGCGACCGAGACCGTCAGCGGGCTGAGGCCCGTGATCGTGCCCGTCGCCTGCGCCGAGGCCGCCTGCGCCCCGCCCGGCTGCCCCGCTCCGGGCCGAGGCCCCATCGGCATCATGCCCGGCATCATCCCCATGCCGCCCCCGCCCATGTCGGCGCTGTCCCCCGCCGTGATCTGCGAGGCGGTGATGCCCGTCGGTACGCCCCGCACCTGGATCGTGTCCCCGACCTTCAGGTCCCCGACCGTCCCCTCCCGCGTCGCCGTGATCTTCGTCTCGCCCGTCACCCGCACCGTCTGCGGCGTCCCCCCGTTGAACATGGGGGCCAGCGTGACCGTCCCCGCCGCTGCGTCCACCGCCGTGACCGTGCCGTTCGCGAACGGCAGCCGCCCCATGCCGAAGGGATTGCCCCCGGTCATGTTCGGCCTGCCGCTCATCGGCACCCCGTTCGGCCCGCCCCCCATCGGCATCCCCGTCGTCGGCACGCCCGTCGGCGCGGGCGGCACCATCGGCCCGCCCCCGCCGAACTGTGCCCACGCCGCCGTGGTGAGCGCCGTGCCCGCCAGGAGCGCGGCGGCCACTGTCTTGCCGCTGCGTGTCATGCGTCGTGTCATGCGAAATCTTATCATCAGTGCTGTTCCTCCGCCTGTTATACGCCCCCCCGCCGGGATTTGTTCGCCCCACAAGGGCCGTATCAGGTATAATGCTTCCATGGTTCTGCCGATCACTGTCAACACCACATCACAAGACCGCCCGATGAAAGCACTCCTCGCCAGCCCGCGCGGCTTCTGCGCCGGGGTAGACCGGGCCATTGATGTCGTCGAAGAATGCCTGGAGATCTTCGGTGCCCCCGTCTACGTCCGCCACGAGATCGTCCACAACGAACACGTCGTGGAGCGCCTGCGCCGCCGGGGCGCGGTCTTCACCGACGACCTCGCCGACGTCCCCGAAGGCAGCGTGCTCATCTTCTCCGCCCACGGCGTCTCCCCCGCCGTGCGGACCGAGGCGACGGCGCGCGGCCTGAAGGTCATTGACGCCACCTGCCCCCTCGTCACCAAGATTCATCTGGAAGTCCATAAGTTCCTCAAGCGCGGCTACGGCATCTTCTACATCGGACATAAAGGCCACGTCGAGACCGAAGGCACCCTGGGCGAAGCGCCGGGCCGCCTCCACCTCGTCACCGAAGTCTCCGAGGTCGCCGGCCTGCCCGAGCCGTCCGAAGCGAGATTGATCTACCTGACCCAGACCACCCTCTCCATTGACGAGACCAGCGACATCGTGGCCGCCCTCCGCGCCCGCTTCCCGCGCCTGGAAGACCCGCCCACCGGCGACATCTGCTATGCCACCCAGAACCGCCAGGACGCCATCAAGGTCATCGCCCCCCGCTCCGACGTGGTGCTTGTCATCGGGTCGCAGACCTCCTCCAACACCAAGTCCCTGCGCCAGGTCGCCGAAACCCTCGGTGCCCGCGCCTACCTCATCGGAGGCCGCGAAGACATCACCGCCGACATGCTGGTTGACGCCCAGACCGTCGGCGTCACCAGCGGCGCCAGCGCCCCCGAAGACCGCGTCCAAGGCGTCCTGGACGAACTCGCCGCGCGGGGCGTCTCCGCCGTCGAGGAGATCAAGGTGCGCGACGAAGACGTCGCCTTCACCCCGCCCCGCGAGATGAAACTGCTGCGGATGGCGAAGATGGGAAGTTGAAGGCCGCGCCCACAGTTTGTGCGGTTAAACACTGTAGAGGGGGAAACCAAGATGCTGAGTCCGCTTGTCGAGCAAGAAATCTACCAACAACTCGAAGTCCTACCCACCAGTCAACAGCGCCAGGTCCTTGACTTCGCCCGCGCTTTGGCCCTCGCCCGACCGCGCGGCGTTCCAGGGCAGAGCCTGTTATCCTTGGCCGGCACCATAGATGCGCCTGATTTGGCCGTCATCTCCCAGGCCATCAAGGAAGACTGCGAACAGATAAACTCAGAAGGCTGGTAATCCCATGCTGAGTGCCACTTCCCTCCGCTTCCTGCTGGATACTAACATCGTCATCGCGCTCTTCGCTCAAGAGGCCGCCGTGTTACAGCAGTTGAGCCAGGCCCTTGAGGTCTTCGTCCCGAGCATCGTCCTGGGCGAACTGTACTATGGGGCGGAGAAGTCCGCGAACGCCGCCACGAACGTCCTGCGGGTAAGTGAACTAGCGGGCCGAAGCGCGGTCCTGGCCTGTGACGCCGAAACCGCGCAGCACTACGGGCAGATCAAAAACCGGCTGCGCGCTAAAGGGAAGCCGCTGCCCGAGAATGACATCTGGATCGCTGCCCTGGCGTTACAGCATGGCTTGGTTCTAGTCACACGGGACGCCCACTTCAACGAAATTGCTGGCCTGTCTGTGGTTGCCTGGTAATTTCGTTGGTCCTGTCGCATTGCAGCCGGCACCACTCCCCGCCCCTTGCCCTACAACACGGTACTGTTTGTCGTGTCTTCGGCTGATGCTAAGAGGCTTCGTCATGCGCGCTTTTCTCCACCGGGGCACCGACAACGAGTACCAGTCCGTGAACTTTGCCGTCGCCGCTCAAGGTTTCAAGGAGATGGGATGGGAGTTGATCGGCTATCAGGATGTCGCATCCATACTGCCCGAACTCAGCCTGGAAGACGTGGTCGTAGATTTCGTTGATGAGTCGCGGGAGGCGCTGAATCGCCTCGGCATTAAACCTGCTCCCGTTCCCACTTATCCCGAAGTGCTGCACCAGTATTTGGGAAGAAAGCTGTGGACCTCGACCATTGACAGGATCGCCTCCGCGCCGGAACTCTGGCCCGTCTTCGTCAAGCCGCGCGACGATTCAAAGAAGTTCACGGGGGTGCTTGTCAGGGGGACGGGCGACCTTGTAGGCTGTGGTGACCCGTCCCACGACACGCCTGTCTGGTGTTCCCAACCCGTGAACTTCATCAGCGAATGGCGCTGCTTTGTGCGCTACGGGAGAATCCTTGATGTCAGGCCCTACAAAGGGAACTGGCGCAGCCACTTCGACGCGCGGGTCATCGAAGAAGCGGTTGGGAGTTGGCAGGAGAAGCCGCGCGGGTGCGCGCTTGACTTCGGACTTGACGCGCAGGGCCGCACACTTATGGTCGAAGTCAATGACGGCTTTGCCCTGGGCGCTTACGGCCTTCCTCCCCTCCTCTACGCGCGTCTTCTTTCGGCCCGCTGGTCGCAGCTGACAGGGGCCAAAGACTTTTGCGACTTCTAACCAACTGCTAACAGGAACACAATGCTGCTCGAAAACAAAATCGCCCTCGTCACCGGCGCGGGCCGGGGCATCGGCGCGGTCGTCGCCCGCCGGTTCGCCGAAGAGGGCGCGCGCGTCGTCGTCCACTATCGGGGCAGCCGCGAACCTGCCGAGGCGCTGGCCCAGGAGATCAGCGGCATCGCGCTTCAGGCGGACCTGACGGACGCCCTCGCGACCGAGGCGATGGTGGCGGACGCCCTCTCGCACTTCGGGCGCATTGACGTCCTGGTGAACAACGCCGCCTCCTTCGCCGCCGACCTCACGTTTGCCTCGGCCACCTGGGACGACTTCCGAACCGAGTTCGAGGGGGTGGTGGGGGCGACGGTCAACCCGACCAAAGCCGTCGCGCCCGTGATGATCTCGCAGGGGGAGGGGCGCATCGTCAACTTCGTCGCCACCCTTGTGCAGCGGCCCGCCGCCGAGTATGTCGTTCACACGACCGCCAAGAGCGCCCTCATCGGCCTGACGCGGACCCTGGCACGCGACCTCGGCCCGCACGGCATCACGGTCAACATGGTTTCGCCGGGCATGACCCTGACCGACTACTCCCAGAGCCTCCCGGACGACGTGAAGGCGCGCGTCAGCGGCCTGACCCCCCTGCGCCGCCTGGCGACGCCTGAAGACGTAGCGAACGTCGTCCTGTTCTACGCCTCCCCGCTGGCCGGCTTCGTCACCGGCGCGAACATCGCCCCCGACGGCGGTCTTGCCGTATTCTGAGGGGGACGGACCCCTACCCCCCGCCCCTGCCCCCGCAAGCGGGAGAGGGGAGTCAAAATATGACTATGGTAGCGGCCGTCCCGGCATGAATTCTCCTTCATGCCCCCCTCTCCCGCTTGCGGGGGCGGGGCGGGGGGGCCCCACGTTCCGCCACGCCGCCACATGGGTAAACATAACCACCCATGAAAATCGCCTACTTCGACTGCTTCTCCGGCGTGAGCGGAGACATGACCCTCGCCGCCCTGCTGGCCTGTGGCGCGGACGAAGCCGCCTTCCGCGACCGCCTTGCCGCCCTCAACGTCCCCGGCTATGAACTGCGCGTTCAGCGCATCACGCGCGAGGGCATCACGGCCACCGACGTTGACGTGAAACTGATCGAAACCGAGCAAGGCCACGGGCGGCACCTCTCGGACATCGCCGCCATCCTGGACTCCAGCCCCCTGCCGCCGCGTGTCCGGCAGAACGCCCTCGCCGTCTTCACCCGCCTGGCCGACGCCGAGGCGAAGATCCACGGCACGACCCGCGAGCAGATCCATTTCCATGAGGTCGGGGCTGTGGACGCCATCGTGGACATCGTCGGCTCCTGCCTGCTGCTGGACATGCTGGGCGTCGAGCGCGTCGTGATGTCCTCCATCCCCTGCGGCTACGGCACCATCCAGTGCCAGCACGGCATCATGCCCGTCCCCGCCCCGGCCACGATGGAGCTATTGCAAGGATTTCCCGTCCACTCGGTAGACATCAAGGGCGAACTGGTCACGCCGACCGGGGCTGCCCTCCTGACGACACTGGCTGATCCCCAATCGGCAGGCAGGATGCCCGCCATGCGCGTCCTGACCAGCGGCTTCGGGGCGGGCAAGAAGCAGTTCAAGCCGGACATGCCGAACCTCCTGCGCGTCATCCTCGGCGAGACCGAAGAGGCCGAGGCGGGGCGGGACAAAACGCCGCAGACCGTCGCCGTGCTGGAAACGAATCTGGACGACCAGAACCCCGAGGGCTTCGACCTGCTCATGGAACGCGCCTTCGCGGCGGGCGCTCTGGACGTCTTCTTCGCGCCCATCCAGATGAAGAAGAACCGCCCCGCTACGCTTCTTTCCGTCCTCTGCCCGCCCGACAAGGCCGATGCTTTGGCTGCCCTGCTGTTCCGCGAAACCGGCACCTTCGGCATCCGCGCCCGTGAGCAGCGCCGCTACACCTTGGCCCGCTCCTGGCGCACCGTCGCCACTGAGTTTGGTGACATCCGCCTCAAGGCCGGGGCCTGGCAAGGGGAGGAAGTCACGGTCGCCCCCGAATACGAGGACTGCAAGCGCGCCGCCCTCGCCCACGGCATCCCCCTCCGCCGCGTCTACGAAGCCGCCCTGCGGCAATCGTGATCTCTCGCCGCCTTATCCTCTTCCCTCTCGCGTCCCCTGGACGCTGGGCTTTTCGGAGCCTCGGGTTTCAACCCGTGGCAATACCCGCCTGCCCGGTTTACAAACAATCCCCTGATGGTAAGTCGGTAACAGAAAAGACTTCACGCAATTCTAGGCTTCACGCAATCCTCGTAGCACGATCAGGAGCGACCGCATGGAACGAGACGACCACTCCCCCCGACCTTCAGACACCCCTACAGACGCCGACCCACACACTTCCGACTCCGAACTGAGCCGCCGCCAGTTCCTCCGCACTGCCGGCCTTCTCGGTGCGGGCATCGCCCTGACCGGACGCGCCGCCGCCCAGGGGGGCGGCAACAACAGCGGCAGCCCCCAGGCCGGCGACACGGCGGCGTCAGGCCAGCAGTCCGGCGGCCAAGGGGGCGGTCAGTCCGGCGGCCAGTCCCAGACCCCCCCGTCAGGGACCCAGGACAACGGCCCCACACGGTCCTCGCGCCGGACGACGGGCGCACTCGGCAGCCAGAGCAAAGGCTCCTCGGCCCCGAAGGGCGTCCTCGACGGCTCCCCGACCGGCGAGGGCGAGATCCCGCGCCGTCCGCTAGGCAAGACCGGCATGACCGTCTCCGCGCTTGGCCTGGGTGGGCACCACCTCGGCGACGCCGACAGCGTGAACGAGGCCATGAACATCGTCCACGAGGCCATTGACACCGGCATCACCTTCTTCGACAACTGCTGGGAGTATCACAACGGCAAGAGCGAGGACTGGCTGGGCCGTGCGCTGGACGGCGGGCGGCGCGATAAGGTCGTCCTGATGACCAAGGTGTGTACGCACGGCCGGACCAAGGCGCTGGCGATGAAGATGCTGGAGGAGTCCCTGCGGCGGCTCCAGACCGACCACCTGGACGTCTGGCAGATCCACGCCATCACCTACGACAACGACCCCGAATTGGCCTACGCCACCGGCGGCGTTCTGGAAGCGATGACCGAGGCGAAGCAGCAGGGGAAGGTGCGCGCGGTCGGCTTCACCGGCCACAAGGACCCCGGCCTGCACCTGAAGATGATCCAGATGGGATACCCGTTCGACACCTGCCAGCTCCCCCTGAACCCCTTCGATGCGGGCTTCTTCAGCTTTGAACAGCAGGTCCTGCCCGTCCTGAACCAGAAGGGCATCGCGCCGCTGGGCATGAAGAGCATGAACGGCGGCGGCGAAGCCATCAAGCACGGCCTGATCACGGCGGAAGAAATGTTGCGCTACGCCATGGGCCTGCCCGTCGCCGTGACTATCGCCGGCATGGACTCGCTGGACGTGCTGCACCAGAACCTCCGCATCGCCCGAGGCTTCAAGCCTCTGTCGCCCGCCGAGACCGCCGAGCTGCGCGCCCGCTGCGCCCCGACCGCCGCCGACGGGCGGTACGAGCCGTACAAGGTCAGCATCCGCTACGACAACCCGATGACGCGCCAGCCGCACGGGTTCCCGGATGACCCCATGAATAAGGAAGTCATAGACATGATGGAGACCGGCATCGCCCGCCCCGGCAACGCCGGACTCAACCTGTCCCTGTAAGCGACTCGCGAGAGGAACGAACCATGCCGCAGAGCAACACGACGCCCGACCCACAGGCGCCTGACATGATGCCCACACCCGCCGACGAGCAGGTGGACAAGGGGCCGGAGGGCGTCCAGAACCACAGCACCGGCGGCAACGCCGTCGCGCACGACGCCGACCCGAAGCCACCCGTCCTACAGCGCCCCGGTGCGGCGGGCGGCCTGGGGACCGCAACGCCCGTCGCGATGGCACAGGCCTACCTGCCGTCCCCGCTCGTGCCGCCACCCGCGCCCCTGCCGATGACAAACACCGGACCGGGCCAGATCCCCAAAAAGCCGCTGGGCCGGACCGGCGAACACGTCAGCATCATCGGCCTTGGCGGGTCCAGCTTGGGCGACGCCAGCTCCTTGGAAGAGGCCGTGCAGATCGCCCACGAGGCCATAGACGCGGGCGTCAACTTCATGGACAACGCCTGGGAATACAACAACCACCGGAGCGAGGACTGGATGGGCCGCGCCCTGCAAGGCCGCCGCGACCGCGTCTTCCTGATGACCAAGTGTTGCACCCACGGGCGCGACAAGAAAGTCGCCATGCAGCAGCTTGAGGAGTCCCTGACCCGCCTCCGCACGGATCATTTGGACCTGTGGCAGATCCACGAGTGCGTCTACTACGACGACCCCGACCTGCACTTCGCCCCTGGCGGCGTCTGGGAGGCCATGCTGGAGGCCAAGAAGCAGGGCAAGGTCCGCTTCATCGGCTTTACGGGCCACAAGACGCCCCAAATCCACCTGCGGATGATGGCGATGGCCGACCAGCACAACATGAAATTCGACACCGTCCAGATGCCGCTGAACGCCTTTGACGCCACTTACCGGAGTTTCCAGCAGTACGTTCTGCCGGAAGCCAACCGGCGCGGCATGGGCGTCCTGGGCATGAAGAGCCTCGGTGGAGCGGGCGAACCCGTCCAGCAGGGCGCGGTGACCGCCCGCGAGGCCCTGCGCTACGCCATGAGCCTGCCGGTCGCGACGACGATCAGCGGCATTGACTCGCTTCAAGTCCTGCGCCAAAACCTCGCCGTCGCCCGCGACTTCCAGCCCATGACGGCGGACGAGATGACCGCCCTGGCCCGGCGCTGCCAGGCGTTGGCCGGGGACGGGCACCTGGAACTCTACAAGAGTACCAAGAAGTACGACGCCAACGTGGGCCGCTCCCAGCACAACTACCCGTCGCTGGAAGAACTCCCAATGTGACCGCTGCCTCTCCTGAAACAGACCGGATGAACTGGCCCGTGCTGATCGCAGTCGGCACGGGCACGTTCATGTCGGCCCTCGACGGCAGTGTCGCCAACACCGTCCTGCCGGTCCTAACCCACGCCCTGCACGGCAGCATCGCCAATGCGGAGTGGGTCGTCACCGTCTACCTGCTCGTCACCAGCGCCCTGCTGCTCAGTGCCGGGCGCTGGGGCGACCTGCACGGCCACAAGCCGATGTACCTGGTGGGGTTCGTCGTCTTCATCCTCGGGTCGGCCCTCTGCGGCCTGGCGACGACCCTCCCCCTGCTGGTCGTCATGCGCGGCTTGCAGGCACTCGGCGCGACCTGCCTCTTCGCCTCCTCCCCGGCCATCGTCACCCTGAACTTCCCCGCCAAGCGGCGCGGGCAGGCCTTGGGCTTGCAGGCGACCCTAACCTATCTCGGCATCACGGCCGGGCCGCTGCTCGGCGGCTGGCTGACCTCTCACCTCGGCTGGCGCTCCGTCTTCTTCCTCAACGTCCCCATCGGCCTGCTCGCACTCGGCCTGAGCCAGCGCTTCGTCCCGCGCGACCATCCGCGCTCGACCTCGGCCGCCTTCGACATCCCCGGCTCCGCCCTGTTCGCCGCCGGCCTGGTCGCCCTGCTGCTGGCCTTGAACCAGGGCCACGCCTGGGGCTGGGCCTCGCTGCCCACTCTCGGCCTTCTCCTGCTCGCCGCCGTTTCCCTGGCCGGGTTCGTCGCGTGGGAGCGGCGCACGGCCACCCCGATGCTCGACCTGGGCCTGTTCCGCGACCGCAGCTTTTCCGCCGCGGGCGTCAGCGCCCTGCTCAATTTCGTCTGCCTGAGCGGCCTCCTGTTCCTACTGCCCTTCTATCTTATCGAAGGTCGGGGCCTGTCCGCCGCCCGCGCCGGTTTCTTCATCTGTGCCCTGCCGCTCGCCATGGCCGCCGTCGCCCCCGCTTCCGGCTGGCTCTCCGACCGTGTGGGGGCCGCCCTGCCCGCGACAACCGGCATGGCCCTCCTCGCCGCCGCGACACTGCTGCTGACCCGCCTCGGCCCTGAGTCAAGCCTGCACACCCTCGCCTGGGAACTCGCCCTGGCGGGCCTGGGCGTCGGCCTCTTCCTGTCCCCCAACAACAGCGCCCTGATGGGGTCCGCCCCGCGCGACCGCCAGGGCGTCGCGTCCGGCGTCCGCGCCGGGGGTGGGGGCTTCCCCCTACTCCCCGACCTCCCGCCGGCTCAACACCATCGGCGGCACCATCTCGGACGAGAACGGCGTCAGGCGCACCGAAAAGCGCGTCTCCACCGGCTGGAGCAGGTACTCCGGCAATGGGCCGGGGCCGCAGGACTGGCTGCCCAAACCGCCCTGCGCGTGGTCCAGATGCCAGATCGTTTCGGCGCGCGGGGCCAGGTCGAACGTGTGACGCGCTTGCGTGAGGTCTTCCGGGGTGTAGTGGTGGACGCTGACGTTCAGCAGGGGCCTTGCGGTCGCGAGCAGGCCCAGCCCGTGGGCGTTCGTGACGGACGCCCAGCGGACATCGGACTTGTTGCCGTTCTCCTGGGGGCGGACATACGTCTCGAATTGATCCTGGACCGTGCCGCTGAAAACTCCGAGCCTAACGCTTTCGCGGCGATCCGGGTAGCTCTCATGCGGCCCCAGCCCGTACCAGGCGAAGCGGTCAAACCCCGCTGGCAGGCGGAGCTGCAAACCCAGCCGGGGCAGCGGCGGCAGCTTCTCATGCGGCGACACCTGAGTTTCCAGCAGGACGTCGCCGCTGCCATAGACCGTGTAGGAGTAGGTAACAGCGAAGGCGGGTGCCAGAGCATCGGCGGCCAGAGTCGCCGCCACCATGACCCGGACGCTCTGAGGCGCGGGCTGCTCCCAGGTTACAGACGTGGCGCGGGGAACGAGCCGGTCCAGCCCCGCCTCCCGCCATTTCCGGGCCAGGGACACGTCATTGTCCGTCGGCGCGCGCCAGACATTAAGCTGCGGCCCGCGCGTCAGCAGCGGCACCCCCTGGTAGACCCAATCGGTGAGCAGGCCGCGCCGCGCGTCAAACGTCAGCGCAAAGCCGTCGCCGCTGATTCGCAGGTCCCGCCCGACTTCCATGACGTTTAGGACAGGCAGGGAAGAGAGCGAAACGGGAGCGGCGGCAGCGGCAGTGACCGGCAGGACAAACTGCGCCCAGGCCACCTCATGGCCGCGCGCCGCCCAGAGCGTGTCTCCGGCCAGGGTCCAGGTCACGTTCAGCCAGGCGTCGCCGGAGACGGGCAGGGTGTAGGGAAGGCTCACATCCTCAGCAATGCCCGCCGGGATGTCCATCCGGGGCAGCAGTCCCTCCTGGACCGTCACGCCGTCCCGCTGTACGCTCCAATGCGCTTCCAGATGTGCCGTCGTAGAGAAGTCGTGGCGGTTATGGACGGTGACTACGCCCGCCCGCAGGTCTTTCGCTTCGGCCCAGACCGGCGCAATGACCTTCCTGAGTTCCAGAAGGCCGGGGTGGGGGATGCGGTCGGGCGACGTCAGCCCGTCAATGCAGAAATTGCCGTCGTTAGGCGTGTCCCCAAAATCGCCGCCGTAGGCGAACCATTCCACGCCGCCCTCCGTCTTCTGGCGTATCCCGTGGTCCGCCCACTCCCAGACGCAGCCGCCTAAAAGCCGGGGGTACTTGTAGATCGTCTCCCAGTATTCCTTGAGGCTGCCCGGCCCGTTGCCCATGGCGTGGGCGTACTCGCACAGGAAAAACGGGTACGGGTCCTCCGTCTTCTGCCCCTGCGCGATCAGGCCGGGAACGTCCGTGTACATCCGGCTGATCAGGTCCACCGCCGCCGCCTCGTCGGGGGCGTCATAGGCCGACTCATAGTGGATCGGGCGGGTCGGGTCCAGGGCGCGGATCGTCTCCGTCATGGCGGCATGGTTTGGCCCGTAGCTCGACTCATTTCCCAGCGACCACAGGATGATGGACGGGTGGTTCTTGTCCCGCTGCACCATCCGCTCCGCCCGGTCCACATAGGCCGCGCGCCAGGCCGGGTCTTTAGAAAGCAGGGCGGTGTCGCCCGCCACATGGCAGCCGTGCGTTTCCAGGTCGGCCTCGTCAATGACATACAGGCCGTACTCGTCGCACAGGTCCAGCCAGAACGGGTCGTTGGGGTAGTGCGAGGTGCGGACGGTGTTGATGTTGTGCTGCTTCATCAGCGTGATGTCTTGCCGCATGTGTTCGCGCGGCGTGACGTGGCCGAGGTCCGGGTGTGTGTCATGCCGGTTGACCCCTTTGAGCGTCACCGGGACCCCATTAATCAGCAGCCGCCCCCGCGCGATCTCTATTTGCCGGAAGCCCACCCGGAACCGCTCGACGGTCAGCGTCCGCCCCTCGCCGTCTGCCAATGTCAGCAGCAGCGTGTAAAGGTTCGGCTCCTCGGCAGACCACAGGCGCGGCCCGGAAACATCCATGCGCGCCGTCCGCGTCCCGTCGCCCTCCACCGCCTGCGTCGCAAGGGCCGCCTCGCCGTCAAACAGCGTTGCCGTCAGTGCGCCCCCCGCCTCGCCGCTCATCTCGACGCACAGGTCTAAGATACCGTCCGAGGACGTCCGTATCCGCACGTCACGCGCATAAACCGCCGGGCGCGCGATCAGCGAAACGTCCCGAAAGATGCCGCTCAGACGCCACTGGTCCTGGTCCTCCAGATAACTGCCGTCCGACCACTGGAACACTTGGATGGCCAGCGTGTTGCCGCCGGGCCGCACAAACGGCGTCAGGTCGAACTCGGACGGCATGTGGCTGACCTGGCTGTAGCCGACAGGCTGCCCGTTGAGCCAGACAGTGAACGCCGGGTCAACGCCATCAAAATGCAGGAACACTTGTTTCCTGTCCCACCCCGCCGGCAGGTCAAATTCGCGCTGGTACAGGCCGACCGGGTTCTCGCTCGGGACATATGGCGGGTCCACGGGGTAGGGGTAGTTGACGTTGGTGTATTGGGGGCGACCATACCCGTGCATCTGCCAACTGCTGGGGACCTGCAAACTGTCCCATTGGGAGGCATTAAAACTCTCCTCAAAGAACCCGGCCGGGACATCTTCGGGCGACGGGAGGTACTGGAACCGCCACTGGCCATTGAGCAGTCGGAAGAACGGCGAAGCGCCCCGCTCCCCGACCAGCGCCGTCTCCGCGTCCGCATAGGGGATCGAAGTCGCGCGGGCGGGCAGGCGGTTTCGGTGGAGCAGACCAGGGTTTTCCCAGTCATTGGGAGTCGGATTCGTGGACATGGGGCATATTGATCCTTGGTGATGAGGGATGCGGACAGGATTCGGGCCGGGGACACTCTTTTCCTCCCGTGCCTCGTAGGGGCGCGGAGGCATCCGCCCGACCTGCACGGAAAGGCTGCCCCTCCAGGGTTTCGGATACCGCGACGCGACTGACGCCCTCCGGACATCGTAGGGGCGCCGCTTGCCGCACCCTCTCTACGCGGTTTAACGCCGGGACGCGCCTCTGAAATAATCCAGCCTCTTCACCCCGTACTTCAGCCCCGCGCTCCGGGCAAGCACCAAAGCCGCCGTCCGGTCCGCAGTCGCGCCGAAAACCGGCTCCGGCTGGTAGTCGTTCCTCAGCACGCTCCCACCGTTCCTCACCCGGCTGGACGTGATCCAGCACGGGACGACCGAAGCCCCCACCGTTCCCACTTTCCCGCCCCGCGCCCGGAAACGCAGCCTCAGAATAAAGGTGTCGGGGGAGCGGGCCAGCGAGTTCCCGCCGAACGCGAAGTTGCCCAGGCTGTAGGCGATGTACCTGCCCCTGTAAAGCTCGACGCCCTGCACGACATGGGGGTGATGGCCGACCACCGCATCCGCCCCGGCGTCTATGAACCTCCGCCCCATCGCCTGCTGCCACGGCCTGGGGGTCGGGTCGAGTTCACTGCCCCAATGCATCACCACGATCACGATGTTGCCGGGCCGCTTGTAACGCCTGATCTGGCGGAGGACTCGTTCCGGCACCCCGCCAATCATCGTGGTGTTCTCGCCGACCACCGTGCAGTCCCCGATGATGACCGTTTGCACGCCTTGAAGCGTCGTGACATAGGGCGTGTCCTGGTAGAAGGCCGGGACGTGCGCCTTTCTGAAGTTGGCGACGGTGTCGCTGAACCCCGCCTGGAGGTAATCGCCCGAGTGGTTGTTGGACAGGCCGACGGCCTCCACCGACCCGGCCGGGAAGATCGCGGCGTACCGAGCCGCCCCCTTGAACTTCCACTGCTTGTCGGCGGTCCGGGCGGCGTCCGTGAGTGTGCATTCGAAGTTGACAACGGTAAGATCGTCGTTCAGGAACCAGGGCCTCACCAGAGCGAAAGGGTAATCCAACCGCCCGGCCCGCCGGTACACCGAGGGAAAGCGGGCCGCGCTGTCGTCCCCGTTGACCGTGCCGAACGTGCAGTCGCCGGCAAAGGACAGCACCACCTCCCCCCGCTTCCTGCGGTTTCTGGCGTCGCAGGCGGCGGCGGCAAGGTCAATCAGGTTTCGGGGGATGCCGGGAAGTCGTGGCATGGATGCCGCCGACTGAGGCGAAAGGACGCCCCCCAGCATGGCAGAAAGTCTTTCCGCGAAGGGGGTAGGGGTGGCGTCAAGCCGTGCCAAAAGGCCGCGCGTCTCGCCGAGAGCGGCCCGCGATGCGCCGGTGTCACAGAGGGCTTCCAGGCAGTGCAAAGCCCCTCGGGTCGCCGCCCTCCGGTCGAATATGCCTGGGTTGACCTTCGCAACGACCGCCTTGACAGGCGACACGATGACGGGGCGACTGGCCGCGCGCCGGGTCAGCGCAGCAGTTTGCCTGCCGAGCGTCCTGACCAGGAGTACAGCCACCGACACAAGCAGCGCCACCAGGAGGAGAACGGCGAGCATGCGGGCGGACGGCGACTTCCTTGCTAAACGTGGGGCCATGAAACCTCTGGTCACGGGGCGAATGCAGGGATTCCGGGCGGATATGTTGAAACTCGTGCAACCCCATGACGACCAACGACTCCGTTCTACCCCCCACAAAAGCTGCCACCTATAGGGTCGCGAAAGCGTGTCCGGGAACGGTGCGGCTGTGGACCATCCAGCCGCTTCATGTATGGGAGAAGCTACGCCAACAAGGGACGCTCTGGGTTGATCCTACGGATGAGGGATTCTCCCGAATACTTCAAGAGGAGTACGACTAGATGTGCCAACAGATGCGCCGCCGTCTGCCCGAATACGAGGGCCATTACCCGTGGTGGGCGTATGATTACAGGCTAGACCTGCGCTCGTTCCGGCATCAGGTGTATGGGGGCCGTCAGGTGCTTATGGAGTTGGCTGTTCCATCGGAGCGGGTGCTGCTCTCCGCCTATGGGGCTTGGCACTGCGTACTCAACCGCTTTCACCTGCCCTATGCCGTAGATGAAGAGGGATACGAACGTGAACAGGACGCTTGGGACGCAGAGTTAGAAGCCGAGGGCCTTGACCCCTACCGGGACAGTATGCTTCCTGAACCCTGGCAGTCACGAATGGCCGCCAGTTGGGACCGAATCTTTGACGTGGACGACCTGCGGGACACGAACACCATCCAGGCTTGTTTCGAGCGGCTGGACTTGAGCGATGTTGTGAAGGTAACAGAGTTTACCCCGGCGAAACGGAGAACTAGAGTACGCCGCTGTTGATCCGATGCGCGTACACCGCCGCCCCGAACCCGTTGTCAATGTTGACCACGGCCACCCCGCCCGCGCAGGAATTCAGCATCGTCAGCAGAGCCGAAACGCCCCCGAAAGACGTCCCATAGCCAACGCTCGTCGGCACGGCGACGACGGGCCGGGACACCAGCCCCGCCACCACGCTCGCCAGTGCCCCCTCCATGCCCGCACAGACCACCAGCGCGTGAGCATTCTGAACGGTGTCCAGGCGACCCAGAATCCGGTGCAGGCCGGCAACCCCGACATCGTACAGCCGCTCAATACGGCTCCCGTGCCACTCCAACGTCAGGGCCGCCTCCTCGCCGACCGGCGTGTCCGCCGTCCCCGCCGTCAGCACCGCAACGTAGCGTTCGGGGTTGGCTGGCTTGGGCGGCTCACCCACTGTGATCAGCCGGGGGAGGGTATGGTACACCGCCTGCGGCAGCACGTCTTTGACCGCCGCGTACTGCGCCGCCGTCGCCCGCGTCGCCAGCACCCGGTCCGAGTGTTCGGTCAGTCGGTGCATGATCGCCGCCACCTGCTCCTCGGACTTGCCGGGGCAATACACCACTTCGGGCGCTCCCGTCCGCACGGCGCGGTGCGTGTCGAGCTGTGCGAAGTCCCCGACGCTGTCAAACGGCAGCGACCGCAGCCGCTCCAAAGCGTCCGCGACGGCGACCTCACCGCTCTGGACACCCCCCAGCAGCGCGGCCAGGCGATCAATGTCCATGCGTTTCTCCCAGGGCGGCGTTCAGGCTGCCGCTCTTGTACCCGCCCAGCTCGACAGCGACATAGGTGTACCCCAGCGCCTTCAGCCGCTCGCTGACCTGCCCGCGCAGGTTCGGGTCGAGCAGCCGGTTCATCTCGGCAGGGTCCACTTCCAGCCTTGCTATGCTGTCATGGTGCCGGACGCGCACCTGCCGAAAGCCCAGGTCATGCCGCAAATAGTCTTCGGCGGCGTCCAGCCGCGCCAGAAGCTCCGCCGTGATGCGCGTCCCGTAAGGGAACCGCGACGACAGGCAGGCCAGCGCGGGCTTGTCCCAGGTCGCCAGTCCCAGCACTTTGGACAGGTGGCGTATCTCCGCCTTGGTCATCCCGACTTCCAGCAGCGGGGCGCGCGCCCCGAACTCCTGCGCCGCCGTCTGGCCGGGCCTATAGTCCCCCAGGTCGTCGTGGTTCGCCCCGTAGGCGATCCAGCGGATGCCGCGCTCCTCCGCCACCCGCGCCAGATGCGTGAACAGCTCGGCCTTGCAGTAGTAGCAGCGGTTGGTCGGGTTGGAAGCGTAGTTTTCGTCTTCCAATTCGCGCGCCTCCACCGTCAGCACCGGCACGCCGATGGCCGCCGCCAGAGCCAGGGCGTCGTCGCGCTCGCGCTTCGGATAGGACTCCGACAGGGCGATCACGGCCAATGCCTTGTCCCCCAGCACGTCGTGGGCGACCCTGGCAAGCAGGGCACTGTCCGCCCCACCCGAGAAGCCGATCACGACCGCCCCCAGCGACCGCAGGTTTTCGCGCAGGGCCTCATATTTCTCTTCCAGCGTCGGCGTCTCAGGGCCTAGTTCGGCGTTGACGGGCAGAAATCGTGAAAGTGTTTGCATGGATGCTCTATCGTGTAGGGGCGCGATTCATCGCGCCCTCTTCTCCGCCCGGCCCTCTTCTCCGCCCGGCTCTACTCCCCCAGCGAGGCCATGTCAATGACGAATCGGTACTTGACGTCGTTCTTGAGCATCCGCTCATACGCCTCGTTTATCTTGCTGATGGGCGTCATCTCGATGTCGCTGACGATCCCGTGTTCGGCGCAGTAGTCCAGCATCTCCTGCGTCTCCTGGATGCCGCCGATGTTCGAGCCGGCCAGCGAGCGCCGCTTGCCCGCCAGCGGGAAGGCCGAAACCTGGGCCGGGTTCTCCGGCAGGCCCACCAGGACCATGCTGCCGTCGCGCCGGAGCAGCGAAAGGTACATGTTCAGGTCGTGCGGGGCCGAAACCGTGTCCAGGATAAAGTGGAACGTGCCCGCCAGCGCCTTCAGCGCCTCCGGGTCCCGCGTCAGCACTACCTCGTCTGCCCCCAGCCGCCGCGCGTCTTCTTCCTTGCCCGGCGAGGTCGTGAACTGCGTGACCTGTGCGCCGAACGAGTGGGCGAACTTCAGGGCCATGTGCCCCAGCCCGCCCAGGCCGACGACGCCGACCTTCTGGCCCGGCTGGATGTTCCAATGCTTCATCGGGGAGTAGGTCGTGATCCCCGCGCACAGCAGCGGCGCGGTCGCGGCCAGGTCCAGCTTGGGCGAGATCTTCAGCGCAAAGGCTTCACTGACGACGATATTGTCCGAATAGCCTCCATACGTCGGCGTCCCGTCCGGGAAGCGGCTGTTATAGGTGAAAACGGTTTTGCTGCGGTCGCAGTACTGCTCCAGGCCGGCCTGACAGCTCTCGCACTCCCGGCAGCTATCCACCATGCACCCGACCCCGGCCAGGTCGCCGACCGCGAACTTCGTGACACCCGCACCCACCTGTGCGACCTGCCCGACGATTTCGTGGCCCGGAACCATCGGGTAGATGGACCCGCCCCACTCGTCGCGCACCTGATGGATGTCCGAGTGGCAGACCCCGCAGAACAGGATCTCGATGCGGATGTCGTCCGCCCCCAGCTCGCGCCGCTCGAATTCGAACGGCCCCACTTGCCCCGTCGCGTTCTGCGCGGCGTAGCCCATTGTCTTGGTCATAAAACTTCCTTCTGTTCGCGTCTACGTCAGCCCGGAACCACGATCTCTTTCTCTTTCGGAATCGCCGCCAGTGTTTCGCGGCTCAGGTCCAGATGCTGCATCACCAGAGCGGGCGGCGTGTGCGACAGCCACTCCGAGAGCGCGATGTCCTGATAGCGGTCGCTCTTGAACATCTCCAAGTAGATCAGGTCCGTGTCGCCGGTGTTCTCGATATAATGGCCCATCGTCTTCGGCGCGTACCCGACATCCCCGGCATTGAAGTTCATCGTCCGCGCCTTCGCCCCCGTCATGAACAGCGTCATCCGGCCCTTGCCCTGAATGTAGTACTGCCACTCGTCGGCATTCGGGTGCCAGTGCAATTCGCGCAGCGCGCCCGGCTTGACGACGACATGGGCGGCGGCGATAGTCGTAGAAACGGGGAAGTTGCGCGAATCGATGATGCGGACCTCACCGCCCCCCGTCGTCTTGGTCGCCGCCATCGCGTGCATCGGGAAATCAAACGACGCCGGGGACGGCCCCCGCGACCCCGACACCGCCCGCCTGTCCTCGGCCAGCGGGCCGGGAAGCGCGGCAGGGAAGATGTACCGTTCCGCCTTCGGCATGTTCGCCAGGGCGCGCTCGGGGACGCCCCAGTTCTTCGCCAGCACCTCTTTGGGCGTGTGCGCCGCCCATTCCGAGAGCAGGGTCGTGTCGAACTCGGAGAACTCGCCGTCGTCGAAGACCAGCAGGAACTCGCACCCGTCCGGCCCCAGGCCCTGAATCGAGTGCGGGATGCCCGCCGGGAAGTACCACAGGTCGTTCTTCACCACGTCGTTGACATACGAGCGGCCGTCCGCGTCAACCGCCGTCAGCCGGGCGCTCCCCGACAACATGAGGGACCACTCCCCGGCCTGATGCCAGTGCAGCTCGCGCACCCCGCCCGCTATCAGACGCATGTTGACGCCCGCGATGTCTTTAGAGATCGGCAGGTCCTTGACGTTCACCTGCCGCGCCCACCCGCCCTCCTGGATGCGCCGGTGGGCCAGCGCGAACGAGTACCAGAAGGTCGGAACGTCCCCGTGGTCGGTGGGGGGAGGCATGACGGAAGAAGGGTTCTGCGCGGCCACCGGCGCGTTCTCCGGCCCGGCGTCGCTCGCGCTCCGGTCCCGCTCGGCCTGCGAAACCTCGGCGGCGGAGGGCGTCTGCGCCCCGACCCGCCCCCCCGCCAGGGCCGCCGCCGCAAGCGCCGCCGACCCCGCCCCCAGGAACCCGCGCCGCGAGATCATCGCGGACGGTCCTTGCCGTTCCTCCCCCGCCGGAGCATCCCGCTCCGGCATCCCTTCCGTCGTCTCAGGCATCGCAGACTTTCTATTCTTTGGGATTTCCCCCCATGTCTTACCCGGCGGTTCGGGGGCGGAAACATTGGGTAGAAAATACCAGAGACAGACAGGAACGAGGCTAATCCATGGACACGACACGACGAGACTTGTTGAAGACCGGGGCCGCAATCGCCGGCACGGCGGCGGGCCTTGCCCTCGCCGGCGGCGCGCTCGCCCAGGGCGCACAGACGGACGTTGCGCCCGAAACCGCCGCCCCCGCCATGCCGCCGACTCCCCCCAGCACCCGCAAGGGCGACATGCCCTACCGCACCCTGGGGCGCACCGGCGCGGAGGTCTCCATCGTCGGCATGGGCGGCTTCCACATCGGCAAGCCGGACATGGACGCCGAGGGCATCAAGCTGATCCACTCCGGCATCGACCGGGGCATCAACTTCATGGACAACTCCTGGGACTACAACAACGGCAACAGCGAGGTCCGCATGGGCAAGGCGCTGGCCCAAGGGGGCTACCGCCAAAAAGTGTTCCTAATGACCAAGATAGACGGCCGCACGGCGGCCTCGTTCAACAGCCAGTTAGAGCAGTCTTTGACCCGCCTCCAGACCGACCATGTGGACCTGGTCCAGTTCCACGAGGTCATCCGCATGGAGGACCCCGACCGCATCTTCGCCAAAGGCGGCGCGCTCGAAGCCGCCGTCGCCGCCCGTCAGGCCGGCAAGGTCCGCCACATCGGGTTCACCGGCCACAAGGACCCGCTCGTCCACCGACGCATGCTGGAAGTGGCCGACAAGCACGGCTTCCAGTTCGACACCGTCCAGATGCCCGTCAACGTCATGGACGCCCACTTCCGCTCGTTCACCCATCAGGTCCTGCCGCTGGCCGTCCAGAAGAACATCGCCGTCCTCGCCATGAAGACCTTCGGCGACCACTTCATCCTGGACCGCGTCCTTGCCGAGAAGATCGCCACCCCCACCGAGATGCTGCACTATTCCATGACCATGCCCGTCGCCGTCGTCATCACCGGCATTGACCGCATGGAGATTCTGGACCAGGCATTGAACGCCGCCAAGACCTTCACCCCCATGAGCCAGGAGCGCATGGCCTCCCTCCTCGGCCACACCCAGGTCGCCGCCCTCGAAGGCACGACCGAACTGTTCAAGACCTCGCCCCACTTCGACAGCACCGCCCAGAACCCCGCCTGGCTGGGCTGACAAACACAGCGGCCCGGCCCCAAAAGGCCGGGCCGCTCACCGCTCGCCCGTAGGGGCGCAATTCATCGCGCCCTCTTCTCCCGTCCGCGCCCTCCGCCCGGCAGGCTCTACGGCAGGCCCTCCCGCCGGACGTGTGCCTCGCGGTAGTCGTTCAAGCGCCCCACGAACTCATCCGACGTCACCGCCATCAGCCCGTCGTAGATGATCAGCCGCCCCCGCACCCACTCCAGGCGCAGGGCGGCGGCCTTCAGCCAGGGCAGGCGCGGCAGGAACCCCGTGACGTCCCGGAGCATGAGGAACACCGGGCGCGGCACCGCGCCGCACCGGATCAGGCCGGGCGTGTCCCACGGGTAGGCGCGGGCGAGGTCCGGCCAGGGGATGAGGCCGACCTGGTAGAAGGAGGCGTTGTCCACGAGGCCGTCGCGCCGGAATACCACGGCGGGCAGGTCGTCCCGCAGGCAGCGGCCCAGCGACAGCGCCCACCGCACGATGCACAGGACGCACGGGCAGTAGAAGACCAGGACCACGGCGAGTATGCCCCGCACCACCAGCCCGGACTGACCGTGCAGCACCAGCCCCTTGTGCAGAGTGCCGGACAGGACGCCGTTGCCGAGGACGTCCAGGATTGCCAGCCCGCCCGCCGACAGGATGACCGCGTGGAGGAACATCAGTCGCAGGTTTCCCCGGTCAAAAGGGATCGCTACCTCGTCCCCGCTCCTCATGTCCTCGTTTGTCACCGTGAAGCCTCCTGGACTCAGAACATCATCAGGGCGCGGCGGGGCGAGACATCTGCGACAATACCTCGTTGAGCATCGCACCGTAAATCCTGCCGCTTGGCTCGCCGGATGGCAGCGGCAGACTGTACCGCGTTGCCCGCGGCCCGACTCTGACGATCACGACCTCCTGCCACCCGGCAGGGCCGCCCCGGTCATCGCAGACTTCGACCAAAATATGGTCGCCGACTTCGTATGGATGCATCTCTTGCTCCGAGGACCACGCGCGGGGAGGGGTCAGGCCGGCTTCGCGCCAGGCTTGACGACGCGGGCCTTCCCGTCCGTCGTGATCGTCTGCGACAACTGCGTCTCCCGCCAAACAAGCCACGTCGGCCCGCTTTTCACCCAGACGCTCCGCCAAAGCCCGTCGAAAATCAGGGCGTGCGTCTTGTGGGTGCGGCGGCCGATGATATGTAAAACCGTATGCTCACGCGACAGAACGACCGCGCCCTTCGATGTGGCCTGGACCGTGAGGATCGTCGGCTCGCTTTCCATGGACTGGGAGTAGGAGAGCGACCTCCCGAGGTTTTGCTGTGCCTGCCGCTTGTCGTAGACGCCTCCCGAGATGTCGCGGCCCTGGAAGTCGTCCGCGTAGCCTGCCATGTACCCCTTGACGTCCCTGTGGACCATCCTCTGCTCGCCCCGATGAACAGCGGCCTGGATCTGTTCTCTGACGCTGCCGACGCCGCCTGAAGCGGCGTGAGACGATAACCCCCAAACGGTCAGCGCCACCATCGTCTTGACCACCTTGTGCATCAATCCCCCTCACGATGACAGCCGCCCATCTTCACATTGCGCGCCCGCGTGAACCAAAGGAAGCGGTTTCCGTTCGCCTGCATGGGCCGGGGGCTTGCCCCGGCACGGAGCGATGAAGACGAGCCACCGGGTCCCCACTGGAAACTCGGAAGGCTTTAGAACGCCGGACTCCAGGCAAACCCGATGCCTCGCCCTGCGGCCTCACAGCGAACCACCCGGCAACACCGTCTGTACAGCCGCGCGGACCCGCAGGAACAACGGCAGCAGTGGCGTCCGGCGCAGCGCGATGTTAGGCCGACACCCGGAAGGCTTACTCCTCAACGCCCACGTCAAACGCCTGCGCCCGAAGCTCCTCCGAGAGTCGGTGGGCCGATGCAAGCGGGACACCCTCCCGGATCACCGTTCTGCCCGCATCCGTGCAGTCCGCCGCCATGTCCACGGCCTCCCGGATTGAGCAGGAGAGGTGTTCCCGCAGGGCCTTGACGAGAAGGAGCAGGGGCCGTTCACTGCCGGGCATCCATCCCCGGAGTATGATCTTAGCCATCGTCAACACTCCCGGAACACTCCCGGATCATGAGCAGCGGCCTGACGGCCGCGCCCTCCGGCGACACCGGCCCGCACAGCCAACCGATCCCACAGAGCAAAAGGACAGGTGGCGTCCGGTGCAGCGCCGTGTTAGGCTGCTGGCTTGTCAGGCTTACGCCGCTGAAGGATTTTTCGGAGTGCCGTATGATACCCGCAAAAAGTCACGGCCCATAAACCGAAATCCAGCCCTAGCTCACCGACATTCAACGGGCCGGAAAGGATATTGTAATGAAAGCCCGCTAACCGTTCTAGTAGCCGTGTAGTCACATAGGTCGCTACCAAAACAGCCCAGAACTTGCCATCTTGCCAAAACTTGCCGTTCATAGTGATTTGTCTCCGTGCAAGAATAGCCTTTCACCCAGCGGTCTAACGGCTGCGCTCACCGGCGACGCCTGATTGCACAGCCGCTCGACCCCGCAGAACACAAGGACAGGTGGCGTCCGGTGCAGCGCTGTGTTAGGCCGCAGACTGGTCACCGTCATCGTGTATCACAGCCATTGGACAGGCAATCAGGGCTTCGTGACACTGACGCTCTTCCTCTTCTGTTTCTGGTTGCTTGTAAATGAAATAGCTCCAGGAAACCCCGCCCTCTTCATTGTAACGAAACCCGCCCTCTTCATTGTAACGAAAGTTGTTTGGTGCAAGGTCGGCACAAATGCCATGGGCCAAGCAGCCTTCACAATCAATCCAATATTTGCCTGCTACGCTTTGCGGGTGCTTTTCGCCTTGCATTCTGTTTTCGCCTCAAGAGAGCCGTTCGCTCTGCGGCCTAACGGGGGCGCTCACCGGCGACACCGCCGCACTCGATTTGCGATACTAGCCACGACACCGGCAGCGGTGGCGTCCGGTGCAGCGCAGTGTTAGGCCGCTGGTTGTTTCGCTACCATGTCAAGAGCATTCCGAGATTGTGGACCCTACACGTCTGGAAGAATATTCGTGTCCCCAGTAGTCAGTGACATCATACCAATTGGGATCAGATATATCTGTCTCTGCCTCCATCGGGAAATCCCAACTCGCTTTAAGTTGAAGATGTTGAATGTATGCTGGTGACCAAACTATCTCTCCTATCACATTCTTTTCGTCGAAGCATACCACCCCGGTTGCCTTCGCCAATACAAGTTGACAGGAAAAACCATCCAAGCTACCTTCCGCGATACAGCAACCACACCAACCCGCCAATTGTTTGACCTCGGCAGCCGCCTCCAAAAATATCTGCCGCAAATTGGGATCGGCTATTTGCCCCTGGTTCTTTTCCAGTGATTGCCCATCTTTTGTTAAGTATGCTTCCCAGCCCATATTTATTCCTGTGACCGCCTCAAAAGAGCCTTCAGCCCAGCGGCCTAACGGGGGCGCTCACCGGCGACACCTGAATTGCACAGCCAACCGACCCCGCAGAGCCAAAGGACAGGTGGCGTCAGGTGCAGTGCAATGTTAGGCCGATTGCCCTGTAGATTTAGGGGTCGGTTCGCCACTCGATCTTGGCGTGATCCCCTGTAAGACCTGAGCGACAATAAAAAAAGTTACTGCAATGCCAACACGCAAATAAAGAGGGAACGAGTGTGGCATACAGTTCATAACGGCGAATATACCGGCGAAGCACGCACCGGCGAGAGACGACAGGATGACAGAGCGCTGGCTACCATCAATGCTGCCGAGCCGCCTTTGAATCCAGATGCGGAAGAGAAGCATTGGTATACAGACCGCAAGCCAAATCGCCAATTTTTGGGACCATTCCATAATCAACCCCTGCTCAATCCATACTGCTGTTGATTTCGAGCGGTACGTGGACTTGCCTTTGCCATCGCCGCAAACGGCCCAACGGCTGCGCTCACCGGCGGCACCTGAACTGCACAGCCAACCGAACTTGCAAAGCAATCCCGACAGGTGGCGTCCGGTGCAGCGCGGTGTTGGGCCGTCTGGAAGCGCTACTCCCGATAACGGACCTTATGCAATCTTTAGAACCGATGGCGATACGGCATCGGCTACAATGGACTGTGCTAGTGGTGATCCACGTCGGCAGCGGCATGATTTCGACCGATGCCCTGCATCGTCCTAGAAGGCTGAGTGAGAAGCATGCCGACGCCGACAGCCACGAGCATAGCTCCCAGAAGGAGACACCAAGCCCAGTAGGAGAAGGTTTGCCAACGCACCAGTTTCGGGCTGTCCACCAATGCCCCTTCCCCCGTCTTCTCCAAACCAAAGACCTTCATTTGCCACCGTAAGATCGCCTCTTGGAACCGGAGATTAAGCCGGACAATCACGGGAGTTAAAAGCAGCACGGCGATTCCTATAACTATTAAGGCAACGCACTCCCATGGAGGCGCAGAGGCTTCAGACACAGAATGAGACATAATCACTTTTTCTAGCAATAAATCAGGCCACAGCCACCCGAAACGGAGAGGCAGGGTTCCCGCTTCCCATCTGTTTCCTATAAGTTGCGTTCTGCAACAGTGAAGCATCCCGCCCAGCGGCCCAACGGCCAAGCTCACCGGCGGCACCACCTGCATAGCCAACCGACCCAGAACGGGACAAGGCAGCGGTGGCGTCCGGTGCAGCGCCTTGTTAGGTGGCAGGCTTAACTAGCCTTGCGCCACGGCGGCTTCGGTTCACACTCCATATGAGGAGAAGACAAATCAAGGCGCCCAAAGCTACAACATTAAGACCCGTAACTGCTACCGCTGGTAAGGCGACCACAACAGCTCCCGCATCTGAAACCAACGTCGAAGGCGTATTCCAAGACGCCCGTAACGAAGCCAACAAGCCCCAGCTGAAACCCAGATTGTTCCCATCTTCGCCAGTATAATAGCCCACCACCAACTTCGGCCCACAGACAAACGAGTAAATGACGCCCGCTGTACTGATCTGGAACAGTTGCAATGCTTGAACGATGAGCGAGAGAATGATGCCCGCGTTCTTATTCGCCACGAGCAGAACGCCAGCCACGAGCGCCAGCAGAAAGAGACTGAAAGCTGCGGCAGTGACGAGGAAACTCGATCCGCTGGCGTCGGTAACAGCAAAATAGATGCCTGCCGCACCTCCCATAACTTGAATGGAGGCAATCAGCATTCGCCAGAACTTCAGCCAGAATAAGTAAACAGCGGGATTGTCTTGCTCGATAGTGTCTTGCTCTGGTGTTGCGAAAGCCATTTCTTCTTGCCTTATGTCCCAGGAGACGCCTGCTCCTGCCACCTAACGGCTAAGCTCAGCCGCGACACCGCAAGCAGAGCCGAACGAACTTGCACAGCATACGGCAGCGGTGGCGTCGGCTGCAGCGGGTGTTAGGCCGCTGTTAGTAACGTGTCCGTGACGGGGGTTGAACCCGCGACCTCCGGGCCGCCGCTGACGGAGCCACCGCCAGCGACTCCGCGCCGTGGCGAGCGACGCTTATCCGGCGCTCTCAACCGGTCTGAGCTACACGGACATGGAAGCCGCTGACGGCAAGGCTTTGTCAGCGGCCTGACGGCAAGGCTTTGTCAGCGGCCTGACGGCAAGGCTTTGTCAGCGGCCTGACGGCAAGGCTTTGTCAGCGGCCTAACGGGGGTGCTCACCGGCGACACCTGACTGCACAGCCAACCGACCTCGCAGAGACAAGGGACAGGTGGCGTCCGGTGCAGCGCCTTGTTGGGCCGTCTGGCTGTTAAGGTATTGTCCCAAGTCTCACGCGATGCAACCGCTAATGCCTACCAACCAGTATCAATAATTTCTTCAAGCCAAGTCCTAACACGGCTATCGGCAGAATTGTAACCATCAGAACCATTACATCCCGTAAGCCCCGCGAGAAGGCAGGTAGCTTATGCAAAAACAATAGACAAAGAATACCCGGCAGCACAAAAACCATAGGAAATACGATGAGGTCAGCGACATAAGGGATACCCGTTAGTCTTACCAAATGCTTGAGCGGAAAAAGACACCAAATTGTCAGGAAAAGTGACGGAAGAATCATGGCATAACCAAGAGTATACTGACGTATATTTTGTTGGGTTGCTGGCAAATTGTGTTTTTTAAGTTGTGACTCTGCGGTAGGGTTCATGTCAATTATTCCGATATCGTTTCAAGTTAGCGGTGACACCCTATCTTTGGCCCCCAAGCAAATAGTAGGCGGCATAAGCGACGGGCAATGTCCCCAACAAAATCAATCCAACAGTTGTAAATCGCTTTTGAACTTCTTTGGCGCGGGTTATTGAATCGCCTGATTGTCCTGCTTTGAGTGTGATAAGAAATACTCGCACGATGAGTACCACGCCAAGTAACATCCACAAGCCAAAGGGAATAAAAAATGCCTGTTGATGCTGATTCATCTTGTTCTCTCCTTTCGTCCCTGCACTGCCTTCGTCCAGCGGCCCAACGGTGGCGCTCACCGGCGGCACCTGAACTGCAAAGCCAAATGAACTCGCAGAGCCAAGGGACAGGTGGCGTCCGGTGCAGCGCAATGTTAGACCGCTGACCCTCGTTACCAAGTGAATAAGATTGCGAGACCGTTTTGGGCACATGTTTCTAGGAACAAGCGTGTCTCCCATCGTTGGTATTCATCTAAATCCCGATCGCGACAAGGCCACACCATGTCCGCCGCCACTCTGCCCGGTCCTCACGCTGCCGCCACATCCCACACCGCCGCCACCGGCCCCCGCACGCCCGCCGGCAAGGCCGTCGCCGCCCGCAATGCCACCACCCACGGCCTCTTCGCCCGCGACATCGTCCTGCCCGCCCTCGGCGAAGACCCCGAAGGCTACCGGCAGGTCGCCGACGAACTCGCCGCACAGCTCCAGCCCGAAAACCTCCTCGAACAGCACTACGTCGAGAAGATCGCCGCCGCCTCCTGGCGTCTGCGCCGCCTCCACCGCTGGCAGGCCCAGCTCTTCGAGGACCGCGCGCTCACCGAGGACGAGCGCCTGGACAAGCTCGACAAGGTCCTCCGCCATGAGAGCCGCCTGCATCGGCAAATAGACACAGCGGTAAGGATGCTCAACCGGGAAGTCCCCGACCTCCACCAGAGCCGCGCCCGACGCCGGGCACTCCTCAACACCCAGAAGTTCGAGGCCGAGTGCCGCGCCGACCTGGAGGCCGACCTGGAAGTGACTGTCGAGGCCCGCCGCCTCTTGCAGCCCCTCACCGCCGCGCCCGCCCTCGACACCGCCCTGCTGGACACCGCCCCGACCGCCCAGGACGAGGAAGACCGCATCAGCGAAGAAAAACGACAAAACGAACCCCCGCCCTGGCTGGCGGCGCGTCAGGAGGCCGCCGGGCGCGAGCGGGCGCGTCTCCTGGCGACCCTGGATCACGACATCTCCGAAATCCTCCCCGACGGCCGCCCCGTCTATGTGGACGAAAACACCTGGGCGACCATGCAGCGCCGGCACGAAATGGGTCGCCCCGAAGAAGCCGCCCGGTACGCCGCCTCCGACCGCGAAGACTTCCTCAAAGACCAGGCCGCCGCCCGCGCCCTCCGCGCCGCCGAAGCCGCCCTCCCCATGGAGGCCCCCGCGTAGGGGCGGGGTCCCCCGCCCTCATCCTATTCTGACTAACTGACGTTAGGCATGGTCCGCTATAGTGCCCACGCCAGTCAGGACGAGTGATCAAAATCACTCGCTCCATTCGGATTTGTCCCAGGGACAAGGGAGCAGGCTTCCAGAGACTGATCGCTGAGTGCGGGGTCTTTGGAGTGCGGGGTCTTTGGAGGGCGGGGTCTTTGGAGTGCGGGGTCTTTGGAGGGCGGGGTCTTTGGAGTGCGGGGTCTTTGGCCGGTCTTCTGTCCCCTGGACAGGTCCGGCGGCAGCGAGTGATTTCAATCACTCGTCCTGTCTCGTCCTGCCTCCCCTCCCGCCCTCATCCTAATCTGACTAATCTGACCCCCCTCTCCCGCTTGCAGGGGCAGGGGCGGGGGGTGGGGGTCCCAAAGCCCTGCGAATCGTCGAACTGTGGTAACATGACCGTGCCCGCCGCACACTGCCCGCCGCGCACTGCCCGCCGCGCACTGCCCGCCGCCGTCAACCGAGGAGAACAAATGGACACCGAAAACCCACTGCCGCGCCTGATCCAGAGAGACGGCCGCCACGCCCTGTTCGTGGACGACGCCCCGTACCTCATGCTCGGCGCACAGGTCAACAATTCCAGCGCCTGGCCCAGCGAACTGCCCAAAGTCTGGCCCGCGATGGACTTTCTGGGGGCCAACACCGTCGAGATTCCCCTCTACTGGGAGCAGATGGAACCCGAGCCGGGGCGGTTCGACTTCTCGCTCGTGGACACCCTGCTCGCCCAGGCCCGTGAACACGAGATGCGCCTGGTCCTGCTCTGGTTCGGGACCTGGAAGAACGGCAGCGCCCACTACATGCCGGAATGGATGAAACTCCGGCCTGACCTCTACCCCAACATCGTCGGCGCGGACGGCAAGTTCGTGGACTCGCCTTCGCCGCACGCCCCCGCCACGCTCGAAGCCGACATCAAGGCGTTCACGGCCCTGATGGCACACCTGAAAGCATCCGACCCGCAGCGCACCGTCCTCATGGTGCAGGTGGAGAACGAGCCGGGGGCCTGGGGCAGTGTCCGCGACTTCTCCCCCGCCGCCCAGCACCTCTTTGACGGGCCGGTGCCTGACACACTCCTCAGCGCGCTCGGCAGAGGGGCGACGGGGGCGAACTGGAGCGCGGCCTTCGGGGAGGACGCCGACGAGTTCTTTCACGCCTGGTCGGTCGCCCACTTCATCGGGCAGGTGGCCGCCGCTGGGAAGGCGGTGTACCCGCTGCCGCTGTATGCCAATGCCGCCCTGCGCGACCCCCTGAAGCCGACCCGCCCGCCGTCCTACGAAAGCGGCGGCCCGACCGACAACGTGCTGGACATCTGGAAGGCCGCCGCCCCCGCCCTGGACCTGCTGGCCCCCGACATCTACCTCAGCGGCAGCCCCCGCTGCCTGCGCGCCCTCGACCTGTACGCCCGGCCCGACAACGCCCTGTTCGTCCCGGAGATCGGGCGCTCCCCCGAGTACGCCCGCTACTTCCACGCCGCGCTCGGGCGTGGTGCCATCGGGTTCGCGCCCTTCGGGCTGGACTACACCGGGTACGCCGACGCCCCCCTGGGCGCGCCCCCGGTCACGGAAGAGACGCTCGCGCCGTTCGCCTTGAACTACCGGGCGATAGGCCCGATGATGCGCGAGATCGCGCGGCTGAATTTCGAGGGCAGTGTTTATGCCGATGTTGAGCAGGACGACGTGGCGCAGCCGGACGTGCCGCTCCGGACTCTCGCATTGGGCGCGTGGGAGGCGACGGTCGCCTACGGCCTCCCCTCCTTCGGCGACGGCGTGGTCCCGCGCGGCAACCCCCAGCCCGTCGGGCGCGCTCTCATCGCCCGGCTTGCCGAAGACCAGTTCCTCGTCACCGGCTTTTTCTGCCGCGTCCGGTTCCGACCTGCCGGTGCGGACGCCGACCGGCCCTGGCAGTACCTCCATGTGGAGGAAGGCCGCTACGAAAACGGCGTGTTCCGCGCAAGCCGCTTGTGGAACGGCGACCAGACCGATTGGGGCCTCAACTTCGCCTCCGGCCCGCAGGTCCTGCGCGTCTCGCTCTCGCTGCGCTGACCGCCTGCGGCCAAGAAATGCCCATTCCCAGTGCCGCGAAGCGGTACTTCCCGGCGTCTGCGCCGTATAGCCGTGCCATTTATGGCATGGCCCGCTCTCGAACACGGTCTGCGCTCGCGCATGGTCCGCGCTCGCGCATGGTTCGCGCTCGCGCATGGTCCGCTCGGACGCGGTTCCCGCCCGCGATCCGCCCGCCCTTGCTTCTGCCTTGCTCCTGCCCTTGCCAACCGCAAGGCGATATGCTATAATTGCGCGTGTCAGTGGCGCGCAAGTCAACATCGGCGGCAACGGCGGGGGGCAAGTCACCCCTGAAGGGCGATCGTCGGAACATCAACGAATTTCGCCAAAACGAACTCCGGGCCAAAGCCGCCCGCATCGAGGCCGTCATGACCGAAGCCTACGGCCCGCGCGTCTGGCGCGCGGAGAACCACCTTGACGACGTTTTGGGCGCACTCGTCGCGACCGTCCTGTCCCAGAACACCAGCGACCTGAACTCGGGCCGCGCCTATGCGTCCCTAAAAATGGCCTTCCCCGGCGGCTGGGACGATGTCCGCACCGCAAGCGTCACGGCTGTGGCCGACGCCATCCGGGCGGGCGGACTAGCCAACATCAAAGCCCCGCGCATCCAGGCCATCCTGTCGGACGTGTACGAGCGCAGCGGGCGCACCGACCTTGACCACATCCGGGAGTGGGATGACGCGACCATTCGGGACTATTTACGCTCCTTCCACGGCGTCGGCGCGAAGACCGCCGCCTGCGTCCTGATGTTCAACCTGGGCCGCCCCGTCCTGCCCGTGGACACCCATGTCCACCGCGTCTCGCAGCGGCTCGGCCTCATCGGGCCGGCCGCCAACGCCGACCAGGCCCACGACCTGCTGCCGGGGCTGCTCGACGACGACCAGATCTACTCGTATCACGTCCATTTTGTTGAACACGGCCGCCGCGTCTGCCATGCCCGGAACCCGGCCTGTGATGCCTGTCCGGTTCGTAGTGAGTGTGACTATCACAGCGACCGGCTCTGGGCGGACGTGCCTGAATGAGCGACGCGCGTCTTACCGATGACGGCCTGTGCTTCGGGTGTGGTCCCCATAACGACACCGGCCTGAAGCTGACCTTCGCCTGGGAAGGCGACTCCTGCGTCACCTCTTGGACGCCCCGGCCCGAGCATCAGGGCTGGGCCGACCGGGTCCACGGCGGCCTGCTGGCCCTCGTGCTGGACGAAGTCTTGTCGCGAGCCGCCCTGGAGCGCCACGGCCTGCATTGGGTGACGGCCGAACTGACGATGCGCCTGAAGCGCCCCGCCCCCGTCGGCCACCCGCTGCGCGCGCGAGCCTCTATCGTCGCCGTCCGCCCGCGCCTGATCGTCTGCGAAGGCGACATCCGGACCGAGGCCGGCCTGGTCGTAGCCACCGGCGCGGCCAAGCTCATGCGCGCGCCCTGAACCCGCTTCTGGAACCAACCGATGCCCGAAAACCCGTATCTAAAGAGTGACAGCGCGGACCCGGAGGCCGCCGAGACGGCCATCGCCGAAACCCCGCTCGAAGCCGCCACCCGGCACGAGGAGCAGGAGGCGGACATGCTCGTCGCCGACATCGACGCCTACGTCGCCGAAACCGACCCGGACTCGCTGCCCGAGGCCGAGCAGGCTCTAAACGACTGGCAGATCCCGACCGACCCGCTCGAAGGCGTGCCCGACAATATCGCCCTGAACCCCGACGCCGAGACGGAGCCGCTGGTCGCCGTCCTCGCCGCCGGGAGCGAGATGGAGGCGAACATCGTGCGCGGCCTGCTCGAAGCCGCCGGCATCCCGGCCACCTTCGACGGCCTGCCCGCCCCCATGCTGGGGAACGTCTTCCAGGCCGGCGAGACCCGCTGGGCCGACATCCTCGTCCCCGCCCGCCTGGCCGACCAGGCCCGCGCCGCCATCGCCGAGGCCACCGCCTCCGCCCAGGCCGACGACCAGACTCTGACCGACAGCCAGACTTTGACCGACAGCCAGACTCTGACCGACAGCCAGACTTTGACAGATAATCCGTAACCGAGGTCCATCATCATGCGTAACCCATCGGCAACAACGATCGCCCTTCTCGCCCTGACCGGCACGCTGGCGACCGGGGCCATCCTGGCACAGACCGCCACGACCGCACCCGCCGCCCTGGCCCCCGCCGGCCCCATCCAGATCGCGCTGCCGTTCAACAAGGCCATCGTCCGCGAGTCCGTCCCGATCCGCCTGCGCGAGTTCCCCAAAGGCGGCTACGTCTCCATCAGCATTGATGGCCGGTTCGTCACCGCCCAGGCCCTCCCCGACAACCCGCGCGAACCCGTCTACATCTGGGACACCAAGGCCCCGTATGCCCCGACCGACTCGCCCGACACGCTCCGCACCTACAATGACGGCCCGCACGCCCTCACCCTGGCCGTCTATGAGGGCCTGCGCGGGAGCCGCCTCATCGGCCAGGACACCGTCTCCGTCCAGCTCGCCAACAAGATCAACCTGCCCTCCGGCCAGGGCATCACCATGACCTACCCCTGGAAGACCAGCCGCGACCTGCGCTACCAGCGGCGCACCGACCTGACCGCCGCCGCGACCGATGCCGCCCCCACCACCGCGCCGCCGCCCATCCAGGAGTCGCGCCTGCGCTTCACCCGCAGCGTCGAGAACGCCGAAGGCGGCGAGTATCTCATCCGCGATGAGATCATCCCCGTGGACCACGCCGCGCGGCCCAAGCCGTTCGTCTCCTACGTCTCCACGCGCGGCAGCGTCGCCCCGCTCGGCACGGTCCGCGCCCTGTACCGCACCGTGGACGCGCGCGGGCGCGTCCTGTCCGACCTGCCCTCCCAGAACCGGGGCGACGCCGTCGGCTTCTCCATCCCCGTGCTGCCCCCGCGCCGCGTCTCCGTCGGCGCGCACTGGGAAACCCCGGTCAAGCTCACCCTGGACTGGACCTCGCCCACGCCCGCGTCCGTGACGGCCACCAGCACGCTCGAAGACTTCGAGTGGCAGGACCGCTACCCGACCGCCAAGATCCGCGAAACCTATGTCGGCCCCGCCCTCTTCCGGCCCGCCCCCGGCTCGCCCCTGCCGCCGCTCGCGGCCCAAGACATCAAGTTCGAGCGCGTCATCTACTTCGCCTACAATGCCGGCCGGGTCGTCCGCACGCAGACGACACTGTCCGTGACCACGACCACGCCGGGCCTCCTCTCGGGCGGCGGGGGCTTCGGCGGGGGCTTCCCCGGCGGCGGCTACCCCGGTGCGGGTGGCGGCGGATTCCCCGGCGCAGGCGGTTTCCCCGGCGGCGGCTACCCTGGGGCCGGCGGCGGCTTCGGCGGTGCCGCCAATGAAGAAGGGCGGCCACAAGGCGGCTTCGGCGGCGGCTACCCTGGGGCCGGCGGCGGGGGCTTCCCCGGCGGCGGGGGCTTCCCCGGCGGCGGCGGCTATCCCGGCGCGGGCGGCGGCTTCGGCGGCGGGTTCACCGGCGGCGCGGGCAATCCCAATTCGCCCACCAAGCTCGTCTACACCGAAACCACCGTGATCATCTAGCGTCATCATCTAGGCAGCGACGGCGGGGCGGGTTTCAACCCCCGCCCCCGACGGCATAATTGAACCATGTCCACCAAACTCCAACTCAGCGGCCCGGAACAGGACCCGAAGCGCGACGAAGAACGGAAGGCCGAGCTGACCGAACACCTGGCCGAGCTGCGGACGCGCCTCATCCGCGCCTGCCTCTACGTCCTCTTCGGCATGGTCGCCGTTTACCTCCTCAGCAGTCAGATCGAGACGACGCTGATGGCCCCGATCAACAAGGTCATCAACGCCCGCAAGGTCGTGGACGGGCAGACGCAGCTCCCGCCCTTTGCCTTCCACTCCTTCACCGACGGCTTCTTCCTGACTCTCCAGATCGCCACCGTGGGCGGCCTGATCGTCGCCCTGCCGTTCGTGATCCTGGAACTCTGGGGCTTCATCGCCCCCGCCCTGACGACGCACGAGAAGAAGGGCGTCTACTTCATCGCCCCCATGTCCGTCGTCCTGTTCCTCATGGGCCTGTCCTGCGCCTACCTCATCCTGCCCATGGCCGTCCATTGGTTCCTGAGTTACATCCCGCCCGGCGCGGTCCTGATGCAGAACCCGCTGACCTACATCGTCTTCGTCGTCAAGCTCCTGCTCGTCTTCGGCCTGCTCTTCGAGCTGCCCGTCGTCCTCATGTTCCTCGGCAAGATCGGCATCATCAACTCCGCCCTGATGATCCAGTACTGGCGTCAGATCGCCGTCGCCCTCTTCACCCTGGCGATGGTCGTCGCCCCCTCCAATGACCCCGGCACCATGCTGGCACTCGCCATCCCGCTCACCCTGCTCTTCTTCGCCTCCATCGGCTTGGTCAAACTGGTCGAGCCGAAGGTCCAGCTAGACTAGACCTGTATCCGCAAAAATACCGGTTTCGCCGCCCCCCGCGCGAATCCCGGTATCCCCCACAGGCCCCCGGCGGGGACTTGGCCCGGTTTGTGGATAAGAGGTAGGTGTAAGTCCGCAATAGAAGGCCGTGATGGGGGAGGGGAACGCGCAATGGTCGCTTTGGAACAGCAGAACGCTCGCAAGCAGAACGCTCGCAAGCAGAACGACGGGGGGACGATGACATGGGGCCGTGCCTGGCTCGCCTGGGACAGCCTGCTCCTCTTCCTGATCTGCACCGCCGACATGTGTTCGACTCTGTACTGGGTGCATGCCGGGGCGGCCTCGGAGGCGAACCCCTGGATGGCCTTCTGCCTGCACCACGGCGACCTCGCCTTCTGCGCCGCCAAGATGGTCAGCTTCCTGCCCCTGCTCGCCTTCGCCGCTTACTACCGCCCGCGCCGCCCCCGCCTGATCGCCGTCTCCCTGCGCGGCACCGCCGCCCTGTATGTGGGGATCTACCTGATGGCCGTCGGGGGACAGTGGCTATAGGCCAGAAGAGGGCAGACAAAAAGAGGGCAGGGAAACCCTGCCCCTACGCCGCATCTCGTAGGGGCGGGGTCCCCCCGCCCTCCTCATCCCCGCCCTTTATCCTCTGCGGAATCCAGCCCTAAATATAGTACATCAGCGCCTCGACCGCCTCACCCGTCCGCGCCGGGCTGGCCGCCCCGTCCTCCGCCAGCACCTCGATGGACGTGTTCTCCAGGATGTCCCTGATGCTGTCCCGGACCCGGCGCAGGACGCGGGCCAATTCCGACGAATCCGCGTTGTCGTCCGCCCACTTCGGGATCGGCATCAGCAGGCCCTCCAGGTGACGCAGGGCCTCCGCCAGCGACACGTCGCTCGGCTCCCGGTTCAGCCGGTAGCCGCCGTGCTGCCCGCGCTTGCTCTCCAAAATGCCCGCATGGGACAACGGCAGCAGAACCTGCTCCAGGTACTTCTGGGACGTGTCGCAGCGCGAAGCCAGCTCCCCGACTTGCAGGTAGCCGTTGCCCGCCCGCCAGTTGCGGATGAGGTCGCCCAGTACGCGCAGGCCGTACTGGCTCTTAGTAGTGAGTCGCATAGAGGTGAATGAAGGCGGGGAAAAGGAACAAAAGAGGGCGCACCCACGGGTGCGCCCTTCGTCTAGTGGCTGTTACGGGGGGCAGACTTTGCCGCCGCCGTCCGTTCCGGCCACAGTCGGTACTTCGCGCTCGATAGGGGCACCGATGATGGACCCCCATTCGGTCCACGAGCCGTCATAATTCTTGGCGTTCTCGTAGCCCAGCAGGTTGTACAGCACGAACCAGGTGTGCGACGACCGCTCGCCGATTCGGCAGTACGCGATTACGTCCTTACCCTCGCTGACGCCCTTGCCCGCGTAGAACGCCTTCAGGTCCTCGGCGGATTTGAATGTGCCGTCGTCCTTCACCGCGTTCAGCCACGGGGCCGACTGCGCGCCGGGGATGTGGCCGCCGCGCTGCGCCGTCTCGCTCATGCCCGGAGGTGCAATCACCTTGCCGGTGAACTCATCGGGTGAACGGACGTCAATCAGGGTCAGATTGGGGTCGTTCAGCTTCTGGAGGACCTGGTCGCGGTAGGCCCGCAGTTCCCAGTTCGGCTCCGAAGCCTGGTACTGCGCCGGGGTGGGGGAGGGGGCCTCGGTCGTCAGTTCGCGGCCCTCGGCCACCCACTTTTTTCGGCCGCCGTTGACCAGCTTCAGCTTGCTCCGGTCATGGCCGTAGATCAGGAACAGCCAGTAGCCGAAGGTCGCGAACCAGTTGTTGTTGTCGCCGTAAAGCACCAGGGTGTCGCCGTTACCGATCCCCGCGCGGCTCAACAGTCTCTCCCACTGGCCCTTGTCCGGCACGTCGCGCCGCAGGGTGTCTTCAAGCTCCGTCTGCCAGTTGAAGCCAATCGCGCCCGCGATGTGGCCCTGGGCGTAGGCCTCGGTGTCCACATCAATTTCAATCAGCTTGAACTCGCCGGAGTCCAGATGCTGCGCCACCCAATCGGTCTCGACAAGGACCTCCGGGTGCGCGTAATTGCTTCCGTCTGCCATCGTTGGTGTTCTCCTCTGCCCCTTCGGGCGACTTAATACGCCTGCACTTCTTCCGCGCCGATGAAGCCGACGCCGACGCCGAACGCCTTCCAGAATGCGATGCTCTCGTCGATCTGTTTTTCGGTGCCGGTCAGCTCCAGCATGATATAGCCGCCCGTCTGCGGCTCGACCTGCGCCCGCCGGATGTCGGCGATGACACCGAAGTTCCGGATCGCCTGCGCCAAAAGCGGCTGGTCCACGCGCTCGACCGGGAATGTCAGGTTTAGCCGGACGGACTGCGAACTGTCGGGGGATGTGATGCTCATGGTGAATGACCCGGCCTGACCGGCTGTTAAGCCTTTGTTTACATTGTCTAGCGATTTACAGGACAAAGCATCCTGTGTTCGGGCAATATACCCGGCAGGCGGGGGAGGTGTCAAGAGGCCAGTGACACGAAAGGGGACGCACCGGCAGTGCGCCCCCCTGCCCGATTAATACTTCGGAACACTCGGGTCTACGTCGTCCGACCAGGCCAGGATGCCGCCAGTCAGGTTGTGCAGCTTCTTGAACCCCGCCTCCTTGAAGATCTGCAAAGCCTCGGAGGACCGCTTGCCGCTCTTGCAATGCAGGACGATGTCATCCGCCGTGTCGAACTCGTGCAGGCGCTCTTTGACTGTCCCCAGTGGCACCAGCTTGGAGCCGGGAATGTGGCCGATGGCGTACTCATACGGCTCGCGCACGTCAAGCAGGGTGAACTTGTCGCCCCGTTCCTGCCGCGCCTTCAGCGCGAGGGCCGTGATCTCCTCGCCGTCCGTCAGTGCCGGGCCTTCGTTCCCGCGCCCGACGCCGCAGAACTCGTCGTAGTCGATCAAGTGCGTGATCGTGGGGTTCTGGCCGCAGACCGGGCAGTTTGGGTCTTTACGCAGCTTCAGCTCGCGGAAGGACATCTTCAAGGCGTTGAACAGCATCAAGCGCCCGACGAGCGGCTGGCCTTCGCTCAGGATCAGCTTGACGACCTCGATGGCCTGGATGACCCCGATGATGCCGGGCAGGACGCCCAGCACGCCGCCCTCGGCGCACGAGGGGACCAGGCCGGGCGGGGGAGGCTCCGGGTACAGGCAGCGGTAGCAGGGGCCGTCCTGGGCGTAGAAGACGCTGGCCTGACCCTCGAACCGGAAGATGGAGCCGTAGACGTTCGGCTTGCCCAGCAGCACGCAGGCGTCGTTGACGAGGTAGCGAGTCTGGAAATTGTCCGTGCCGTCCGCGATGACGTCGTAGTCCTTCAGGATGTCCATCGCGTTCTCCGAGGTCAGCATGACCTCGTGCTTGACGATGTTGACATACGGGTTGATCTCTTTGAGCGTCTGTTCGGCGCTGTCGATCTTCGGCATCCCGATGGAGCTTTCCCGGTGGACGATCTGCCGCTGCAAGTTGGTCACGTCCACGGTGTCAAAGTCCACCAGGCCGATGGTGCCGACGCCCGCCGCCGCCAGGTACATGGTCAGGGGTGCGCCCAGGCCGCCCGTGCCGACGCACAGCACCTTTGCCGCCTTGAGCCGCTTCTGGCCCTCCATCGTCACTTCCGGCATGATGAGGTGCCGCGAGTACCGCATCACCTCATCGTTGGAGAGGTCGATCAGGTCAGGATTCTGCGCCAGGTGGAACGAAGGCGACCCGCCCGAGCCGACCGCGTCCAGGCCGCCCGCGATGCTCGGCACGATGGTCAAGGTGTCGCCGTCCTTCACCGGCGTCGCCCCCGCCTGCAAGTACCGGCTGTCCTCGTCGTTGACGTAGACGTTGACAAAGGCCCGCAGCGTTCCGTCGTCGTTGAACAGGTGCTTGCGGATGTCGGGGTAGTTCTCGGCGAGGTGCTGCAAGGCGTGGTCCACGGTCGCACCGCCCACCTCCACCTCTTCCTTGTTCATCGTGTACCGCTGCATCGGGGTCGGTACGACTATCTTCACGGACATGGTCTCATCTCCTCGGGATCATTCTACCAAAGTAACGGCGTCTTCGTCGAAGCCACCCCGGTCCTCACGCAGCAGCCAGTTCCGCATCTCCTGCGGGACGCCCTGCCGGACCGACACGATGACGTAACAGTACCCCGGCCAGGCGTGTTCCCGGTCGAAGTTTGACGGCTGCGCGGGTGCGTCCGGGTGTGAGTGGTAGAACCCGACCACGCCCAGTCCTTCCGCCCGCGCCGCCCGGTCGGTCCTGACTAGCTCGCCGGGGTCAATCTCGAAGCGGTTGCGCGGCGAGTCCTCCCGCGTGTTCGCGGCGGGGACGGTCCGGGCCACCGTCACCGCGTCCCCGTCTGCTCTGCCTACGAGGAACCCGCAGCACTCGTGCGGGTAATCCCGCGCCCCGTGCGCGCGCATGGCAGCGTCGTGTTCGGCTGTGATAACTAAAGGCATGATGTGTTCACTTTACAGGCGGGGGCGGCCAAACCCCTTCATCCACTTGATTGGGACGGGGGGCAGCTTGCGGCTCGCCATTATCCCAGCGCACTTCTACTCTGTTCGAGAACAGCCCTAGCCACTCCGCGCCGCAGCAGACCCATCCGCCGTGTTCCTGGCCCAGACTGTCGCGCACCGTGACATGGTAGAAGGTCCTGCCATGGGGGTTCTCCCAGCGGAAAGGCCCGAGGTTGACCAGCGGCTGCTTCTTCGCGAGAACGGTGTACCCAAGTTCCTCAGCCCAGTCGGAAATCATCCTGCTGGACCGTCGCGACTCCCAGAAGATCGCCGCAAGTGCAACGACAACTAAGAGCAGAAAGCCGACGAGGATGATGACAAAAGGGTCCATGCTGACGGCCGCCGCCTTTCGCCTTTGACGTGCTAAATCTGCGGGTGCGGCTCTTCCTCGCCCTCTGTCCAGAACCGCTCGGATAGATACCGGTCCGCGCTGTCACACAGAATGGTCACGATGACGCTGCCGGGCGGCGCGGTCTTCGCCACTTGCAGGGCGCTGTGGACGTTGCCGCCCGCCGAGATGCCGACAAGCAGGCCCTCCTCGCGGGCCAGGCGCTTGACCATGACGTAGGCGTCCTCGGTGCGGCACTCGACGTTCTCGTCGGCCACGGTCGGGTCATAGATGGGAGGCACGATGGCCGTCTCCAGGTGCTTCAAGCCTTCCAGGCCGTTAAAGGGCGAGTCGGGCTGCATGGAGATCAGCTTGATGCCGGGATGCACCTCTTTGAGGTAGCGCCCCGTCCCCATCATGGTCCCGGTCGTTCCCAGGCCGGCGAGGAAGTGGGTGATGCGGCCCTCCGTCTGCTGCCAGATCTCCGGCCCGGTCCCCTTGTAGTGCGCCCGCCAGTTGTTGTCGTTGCCGTACTGGTCGGGGTAGAAGTAGAGGTCCGGGTCCTCGGCGTACAGCTTCTTGACCATCCGAATGGCCCCATCCGACTGCTCGGCGGGCGGCGTGTAGACGATCTCCGCGCCATAGGCCTGCAAGATCTTCTTACGCTCCGGCGAGACGTTCTTGGGCAGGCACAGGCGCACCTTGTAGCCCCGCGCCGCGCCGATCATGGCATAGGCGATGCCCGTATTGCCCGAGGTCGCGTCCAGGATGACCTTGCCGGGATGCAGCAGCCCGGCCTTCTCGCCCTCCAGGATCATGTTGAGCGCGGGCCGGTCCTTGACCGAGCCGCCGGGGTTGAAGAATTCGGCCTTGCCGTACAGCTCGACGCCGGGCGCGTCCCGCTCGATGCGGCACAGGCGGACGAGGGGCGTGTTCCCGACGAGGTCTTCCAGGCGATGGGCGGACGGGGTGGGCATGGTCTTTTCCTAGTAAGGTACTAGGGAATAGTATACCCACATTCCTGCGCGCTGTTGGCGGCTCCGCGTGAGAGGATGATACTACGCCGCCCCGGTTTTGCCCGATTTAATGGTGGGAAAATCGTCTGTGAGACACGGATTTTGTAGGAAGGTAAGAACATGGCAGACAGTTATCCCAGCCCGGAGCGGCAGAAGAACGAGCAGCAGACCCAGGAAGTGATCCAGGAGAAGGTAAAGGCCAAGAACCTCCTCCCGTTCGTCATCGCGGGAGTCATTGCAATCGCCCTGATCGCCTGGCTTGCGACCAGCCACTACCGGGCCAGCACGGATGCCAGCCGGGGCGGCCCGGATGGCAACGTCTCCACAGCGGGCGCGTCCGGCGGTGGCGCATCGGGCAGCAGCGCCGGAGGCGGCGGGACATCCGGGGCGGGTGCGACCGGCGGCGGCGCTCCCGGCACCGTCGGCGGGTCGTCCGGCGCGACAAGCGGCGGCGCGGCGGGCACCACGACGAGCGGCGGGAATTCGTCCACGAGCAGCACGGCGACCGGCAGCGGCGCGACCGGCAGCAGCGGCGGTAACAGCTCCAGCGGCACGACGCCGGGCACGGGCGCGACGAGCGGCGGAGCCTCCGGCTCTGGCGCGGCCGGCGCGAGCGGCGGGGCGGGCGGTGGGGCTACAGCGGGCGCAGGCGGCGGCGCTACGCCCGGTCCGGCCGGCGCGGGCATGACCGGCGGTAATGCCCCGGCGGCGGCATCCTCCGGTGCGCCCGGCGCGGGCGGAACCGGCACGACTGGTGCGGCGGGCGCGACCGGAGCAGGTGCGGGTGCCGGAGGCACGGCGGGCGCAGCCGGAGCGGGCGCGAGCGGCGTCGGCGGGACCGCTGCCGGCAGCTCGTCGGCGGGCGGCTCTAGCGGCGGCGGCGCGGGTGCCAGTGGCGGTGGGGCCGGTGGTGCAGGCGGCGGCGGTTAACGGGCCTGTACCCGCTTTCCGGCGGGAGGAAGCAGGCGAAGGAGAACACCCATGGCGACTGACTATCCTGGTCCCGGTGCGGGCGGTGACAAAACCCAGAGCATCCCCAAGAAGCTGATGTTCGTGCTTCTGATGGGGATCGTGGCGCTCGTGTTCGTGACAATGCTTGTTCTGATGCATAACCACGGCGGCACGAGTTCCGGCAAGGCCGGCCAGCCCGCCGACGCTGCGACCGGGCCGCAGATGGGAACGGAAGGCCCGGCTCGGCAGGGACGCGGACCGGCGGCGCGTCGAGCGGGTCGCCCGCCGCCCCTAACGCGGGAGCGCCAGGGGCGGCGGCACCTTAAACGGAGGGGCGGGGTTCACCCCCGCCCCTTTGACTCTCCTCCGCGCCTTGGAGCAGAAACACATAGTCGAAATTCGGCGGGGCAATCCCCATCCGCTGCAAGGCCATCGAGATCTGCCCCGTGTGCCACGTCTGGTGATTGCATAAGTGCAGCAGGACCTCTTCCGCCGTCAGCCGCACCGTCCGGCCCCACTGCGGCAGGTCGGTCGTGATGACGCGGCTCAACGCCTCGGCATCAGCGCGGGCGGCGAACTCCAAAGTGCGGGCGCGAATCCGGTCCCAATCGGCGAACAGTCCTTCCAGCGTCCCTGCCGGTGCGTCCTCATAGCGGGGCGGCGGGCCTTCCCCGTAGAGCCGCCCCAGGGTCCAGCGCCGCTCCGCGCCGACGAGGTGCGCGACGAGCTGCCCGACCGTCTTGTAGGCCGCCGTCGTCTCGAACGGCACGCCCAGCGTCTCCGGGTGCGCGGTCAAAGTCTCATGCAAAAGGCGGCGGGCGTTCTCGGCGTAGGCGAGTTGGCGGCGGATGTCCATGCCGCCATTGTACCTCATGCCGCACCCCCTAATCGGGTACAATGGAGGCCATGAAAGTCACCGTCCTCGGCTGCGGCACCTCCCACGGCGTCCCCATGATCGGCTGCGACTGCGCGGTCTGCACCTCCCCCGACCCGCGCAACCGACGCCTGCGCCCCTCCATCCTGGTCACCGCCGACGACGGCGCGAACGTCCTGGTGGACACGCCGCCCGAGATGCGGATCGCCTTCCTGGAAAACCACGTCCGGCGGCTCGATGCCATCCTCTACACGCACTCCCACGCCGACCACATCTTCGGGCTGGACGACGTCCGCACCTTCAACTACCGCAGCGGGGCCGCCATGCCGGTCTACGCCGAGCCGAACGTGCTGACCGACATCCGGCGCATCTACGCCTACATCTTCCAGCCCACCCAGGTCGGCGGCGGCAAGCCCCAGGTGGAGCTGCTTGAAACCGGGCCGGGCGTGGCTATGGCCCTGCACGGCCTGGACATCCTGCCCCTGCGCGTCTGCCACGGCCGCCTGCCCATACTCGCCTACAAGTTCGGCCCGCGCTTCGCCTACGTCACCGACGTCAGCGTCATCCCGCCCGAAACCTGGCCGCACCTCGAAGGCCTCGACGTGCTGATGCTTGACGCCGTCCGCCGCGACCCGCACGAAACCCATTTCCACCTCGACGCCGCTTTAGAAACCATCGCCCTGCTCCAGCCCAAGCGCACGCTGTTGACCCACCTCTCCCACGACTACGACTACGCCCCGACCAACCTCGAACTCCCCCCCGGCGTCGAACTCGCCTACGACGGCCAGACCCTGGAACTGTGATCGTGCAGGAATTTCGCCCCGCTCCGCCGAATGACCAGTCTGTCAATCACCAGGCAAGCAAGTCCCCATGCCCAAAGAAGCCAAAGCGCGCATCAAGATCAATAAACTGCTGGAAGAGGCCGGATGGCGCTTCTTCGACGATGAGAACGGCCCGGCAAACATTGCCCTAGAGCCGAACGTCAAGCTCACGCAGACAAAAGTGGATGCTCTCGGGCAGGACTTCGAAACCGCCATGAACGGCTTCATTGATTTCCTGCTGCTGGACGCCAATGGTTTCCCCGTCGCCGTACTCGAAGCCAAGGCGGAGGATAAAAACCCACTCATCGGCAAGGAGCAGGCCCGAAAGTACGCCAGAGCGCAGGACTGCCGCTTTGTGATCCTCTCCAACGGCGACCTGCATTATTTCTGGGACTTGCTCCACGGCAACCCCCACCAGATCACCGACTTCCCCCAGCCGGACTCCATCCAAACCCGCACCACCTTCCAGCCCAGCCCCGACAATCTCGTCGCCGAGCCGGTGGGGCGGGATTACATCGCGCTGACCCAGATGCCGGGCTACGCGCAGGAAGTCGGCTGGAAAGACGAGGTCGAGCGGCCCGCGTTTTTGGAGAAGAACAAACTGCGGCTGCTGCGCCGGTATCAGGAGCAGGCCGTTCATAAGCTGCAAGCGGCGGTCCAGGCCGGCAAAGATCGGTTCCTGTTCGAGATGGCGACCGGCACCGGCAAGACCCTCACGTCGGCGGCCGTCATCAAGCTCTTCCTGCGGAGCGGCAACGCCCGCCGGGTCCTGTTCCTGGTGGACCGCCTGGAACTCGAAGACCAGGCTGACAAAGCCTTCACGGCACTGCTGAAGAATGATTTCAGTTCCGTGATCTACAAGGAGAAGCGGGACGAGTGGCGCAAAGCGGAGATCGTTGTCACCACGGTACAGTCTCTGCTTCACAACAACCGCTTCAAATCTCTCTTCTCGCCGACCGACTTTGACCTCGTGATCTCCGATGAAGCCCACCGCTCGATCAGCGGGGACGCCCGCGCCGTCTTTGAATATTTCGTCGGCTACAAGCTGGGCCTGACGGCTACGCCCAAAGACTACCTGCGGAAGAATCACCAGGCCACCCCTGCCACACGCGACCCGCGCGAGATCGAGCGCCGGCACCTGCTGGACACCTACAAGACCTTTGGCTGCGACTCCGGCGAGCCGACCTTCCGGTACACGCTGCTGCAAGGCGTTGAAGATGGGTATCTCATCAACCCGATTGTGGTGGATGCCCGCACGGATGTCACGACCGAGTTGATCTCGGAAGAGGGCTACGCGGTGATCGTGGCCTCGGAAGAGGAAGGGGAACCCGAGGGGGAAGCGACGTTCGTTCACAAGGACTTTGAGAAAAAGTTCTTTTCCGAGCCGACCAACCGCCTCTTCTGCGAGACGTTCCTCAAGAACGCGCTGCGGGACCCGATCAGCGGCGAGATCGGCAAAACCCTCGTGTTCGCCGTCAGCCAGAACCACGCGGCGAAGCTGACCCAGATCCTCAACGAGATGGCGGATGCCCTGTTCCCTGGCAAGTACCAGTCTGATTTTGCCGTGCAGGTCACGTCCCAGGTTGACCATGCCCAGCAGTTCACGATCAACTTCACCAACAACACCCTGCTCGGCTCAGGCAACTTCCTGGACAGCTACAAGACCAGCAAAGCCCGCGTCTGCGTTACTGTCGGCATGATGACGACGGGCTACGACTGCCCCGACCTGCTCAACCTCGCCCTGATGCGTCCGATCTTCTCCCCCGCTGACTTCGTGCAGATCAAAGGACGCGGCACCCGCAAGCACCGGTTTACCGATGAGCTGTTCGATGCCGCCTCAAGAGCCGACGTGGCCCACCCGGATAAGCTGCACTATAAGCTCTTTGACTTCTTCGCCAACTGCGAATACTTCGAGGAGAAGTTCGTCTACAATGAGGTCCTGAAGCTGCCGCGCCTCAGCAGCCCGCGGAAGATCAGGGAGAACACGGACGGCGATCAAGGCGGTGCGTATCAGTACGGCTATGAGTACGCCGGCCCGGACGACGTGCAGACCTTCACCGAAACCCAGATCGGGCTGGACGGCATGAAGATCGACCGGATGCTGTTCCAGAAGTTTGAAAAGGCCGTGACCGGCGATGCCGCAGTCCAGGCCCTGGTGGACGATGACCGCTGGGAGCAGGCGGCCACTTATGTCGTGGAACACCTGCTGGATAAGCCCGCCGAATACTTCACCCTGGACAAGCTCCGCAAGGCCGCCGGCATAGACCGGCGGCTCGGCCTGCGCGAGATCCTGGAAAAAGCCTTCGGGCGCATCAGCCGCTTCAAGTCCAAAGACGAGCTGCTGGAAGAGGAGTTCGGCAAGTTCCTCCTGACCAACCATGTCACCGAGGTCGAGAACATGGCCGCCCTGCGCTACTTCTTCAAAGCGTATGCCACCGACAGCCACCTGCGCCAGATCCTCGACAGCGGCGAGTTGACCAAACTGAACACGAACCCCACGCTCACGGTTTCCGACTTCAAAGCCGTGCCGGAGGAATGGCGGAAGCGCCTCCCCGAGTACATCAAAGACTACGTCTCGCTTAACTCGTTCCTGTCGTGACGGAGTCGCAAGCCGAGTCCCCTCCCGTCTCGTCCCTCGCCACCCTCCCCACTCCGTGGAGAGGGTTAGCAAAGAAACACAGGGGCGACGGGGCGCGGTCGGAAAAAGAAGCGGTATTTCCGTTGCCGGCACCAATCATCCGGCATCTTAACCCTCTCCACGGAGTGGGGAGGGTGGCGAGGGACGAGACGGGAGGGGACTCCTTTTCCCCTGCCCAGGCCAAGGAGAGCCCTATGACACCCGAAGAAGCGCGGCGGCGCGAAGAGGCCCGAAACAACCGGCAGATGCAGTGGAGGCTGGCCCGCGAGGCCCGACGGGAGCCGACTCCCGCTGAGAAGGCGCTCTGGGAGCGGGTGCGCGCCCACCGCTGCGGTGGCCTGAGCATCCGGCGGCAGACCCTCGTCGGCCCGTTCCGCCTCGACTTCTACTGCCCCGCCAAGAAGCTGGTCATCGAGGTAGACGGCGGCATCCATCAAGAGCCGGAGGTCGCCCGCCGGGACCGCGACCGGCAGCAGGCCCTGGAACACGACTTCGGCTTCCGATTCCTGCGGCTGACCAACGACGTCGTACTCAGGCGGCCGGACGAAGCCGTCGCCGCCATCCTGGCCGCCGCCCGTGCGTCAGAGGACATGTCAGAGGATGTGGAGGACGCGGAATAGGAAGCCGGAGTCCCCTCCCGTCTCGTTCCTCGCCACCCTCCCCACTCCGTGGAGAGGGTTGGAAGTTAGGAAAGAGGGGGTGCGCGGGTGAGTAGGCGTGGCCCCACGCGCCGACCCACACGCCGACCCCACATGGCAGCGCCGCATGAATCCTCGTCTTATCTTGACCTTCTCCACGCAGTGGGGAGGGTGGCGAGGAACGAGACGGGAGGGGACTCCCTTCCGCTTTCCTCCCAGTGGCCGCCGCTTCCCAGTGGCCGCCGCTTCACCTTGAAAGTCCTACTATATGCTAGACTCCGTCACCAAACGCCGCATTGACTCCTGCCGGGATATTCTTGTCGGCAAAGTGCCCGATCCCAAATCCCAGGTCGAACAGATCACCATCGCCCTCATCTACAAGTTCATGGACGACATGGATGCCGAGTCGGAACTACTCGGTGGCAGGCGCTCCTTTTTTGCCGGGGACTTCGCCAAGTACGGCTGGGCCAAGCTGCTCTCCCCCGCCGTCGGCGGCTTCGACATGATCGCCCTTTACAGCGAAGCCATCGCCAAGATGCCCCAGAACCCCGGCGTTCCGACCCTCTTCCGCGACATCTTCAAGAACGCCTACCTGCCGTACCGCGACCCCGAAACCCTGCGCGCCTTCCTCAAGGAGATCAACGGCTTTACCTACGAACACTCCGAGAAGCTGGGCGATGCCTTCGAGTACCTGCTGTCCGTGCTGGGCAGCCAGGGCGATGCCGGCCAGTTCCGTACCCCACGCCACATCATCGACTTCATCGTGTCCGTCGTGGACCCCCAGAAGGAAGATACCGTCCTCGACCCCGCCTGCGGCACGGCCGGCTTCCTGATCTCCTCCTACAAGCATATCCTCCAGGCCAATGGGAAGGACCGGCCCGGCGATCTGCTCACCGCCGACGAGCGCATCCGACTGGCCAAGAACCTGACCGGCTACGACATTTCCCCCGATATGGTCCGGCTCTCCCTCGCCAATCTCTACCTGCATGG